>NZ_CP170112.1:0-4800000 GCF_050058005.1 Pseudomonas sp. WOUb67
ACAAGAAGTTACCTGCATGCGCAGATAGGGGTTTTGCGAAATGAATCTTGACGATGACCTACTCTCACATGGGGAAACCCCACACTACCATCGGCGATGCATCGTTTCACTACTGAGTTCGGGATGGGATCAGGTGGTTCCAATGCTCTATGGTCGTCAAGAAATTCTGTAGCCAGAATGTCCAGATGGACAGCCCAGCGAATTCGGATATGCGATATTTGTGGTTTGTTGCGAACTTTCGGTTCGTATCATCTTCACCACCGCAATCTGCGCTAGCAAATTGCTTGGGTGTTATATGGTCAAGCCTCACGGGCAATTAGTATTGGTTAGCTCAACGCCTCACAGCGCTTACACACCCAACCTATCAACGTCGTAGTCTTCGACGGCCCTTTAGGGGATTCAAGATCCCAGTGAGATCTCATCTTGAGGCAAGTTTCCCGCTTAGATGCTTTCAGCGGTTATCTCTTCCGAACATAGCTACCCGGCAATGCCACTGGCGTGACAACCGGAACACCAGAGGTTCGTCCACTCCGGTCCTCTCGTACTAGGAGCAGCCCCTCTCAAATCTCAAACGTCCACGGCAGATAGGGACCGAACTGTCTCACGACGTTCTAAACCCAGCTCGCGTACCACTTTAAATGGCGAACAGCCATACCCTTGGGACCGGCTTCAGCCCCAGGATGTGATGAGCCGACATCGAGGTGCCAAACACCGCCGTCGATATGAACTCTTGGGCGGTATCAGCCTGTTATCCCCGGAGTACCTTTTATCCGTTGAGCGATGGCCCTTCCATACAGAACCACCGGATCACTAAGACCTACTTTCGTACCTGCTCGACGTGTGTGTCTCGCAGTCAAGCGCGCTTTTGCCTTTATACTCTACGACCGATTTCCGACCGGTCTGAGCGCACCTTCGTACTCCTCCGTTACTCTTTGGGAGGAGACCGCCCCAGTCAAACTACCCACCATACACTGTCCTCGATCCGGATAACGGACCTGAGTTAGAACCTCAAAGTTGCCAGGGTGGTATTTCAAGGATGGCTCCATGAGAACTGGCGTCCCCACTTCAAAGCCTCCCACCTATCCTACACAAGCAAATTCAAAGTCCAGTGCAAAGCTATAGTAAAGGTTCACGGGGTCTTTCCGTCTAGCCGCGGATACACTGCATCTTCACAGCGATTTCAATTTCACTGAGTCTCGGGTGGAGACAGCGCCGCCATCGTTACGCCATTCGTGCAGGTCGGAACTTACCCGACAAGGAATTTCGCTACCTTAGGACCGTTATAGTTACGGCCGCCGTTTACCGGGGCTTCGATCAAGAGCTTCGCTTGCGCTAACCCCATCAATTAACCTTCCGGCACCGGGCAGGCGTCACACCCTATACGTCCACTTTCGTGTTTGCAGAGTGCTGTGTTTTTAATAAACAGTCGCAGCGGCCTGGTATCTTCGACCGGCATGGGCTTACGGAGCAAGTCCTTGACCCTCGCCGGCGCACCTTCTCCCGAAGTTACGGTGCCATTTTGCCTAGTTCCTTCACCCGAGTTCTCTCAAGCGCCTTGGTATTCTCTACCTAACCACCTGTGTCGGTTTGGGGTACGGTTCCCAGTTATCTGAAGCTTAGGAGCTTTTCTTGGAAGCATGGTATCAACCACTTCGTCGCCTAAAGGCAACTCGTCATCAGCTCTCGGCCTTGAAATCCCGGATTTGCCTAAGATTCCAGCCTACCACCTTAAACCTGGACAACCAACGCCAGGCTGGCCTAACCTTCTCCGTCCCTCCATCGCAATAACTGGAAGTACAGGAATATTAACCTGTTTTCCATCGACTACGCTTTTCAGCCTCGCCTTAGGGACCGACTAACCCTGCGTCGATTAACGTTGCGCAGGAAACCTTGGTCTTTCGGCGTGCGAGTTTTTCACTCGCATTGTCGTTACTCATGTCAGCATTCGCACTTCTGATACCTCCAGCAAGCTTCTCAACTCACCTTCACAGGCTTACAGAACGCTCCTCTACCGCATCACCAAAAGGTGATACCCGTAGCTTCGGTGCATGGTTTGAGCCCCGTTACATCTTCCGCGCAGGCCGACTCGACTAGTGAGCTATTACGCTTTCTTTAAAGGGTGGCTGCTTCTAAGCCAACCTCCTAGCTGTCTAAGCCTTCCCACATCGTTTCCCACTTAACCATGACTTTGGGACCTTAGCTGACGGTCTGGGTTGTTTCCCTTTTCACGACGGACGTTAGCACCCGCCGTGTGTCTCCCATGCTCGGCACTTGTAGGTATTCGGAGTTTGCATCGGTTTGGTAAGTCGGGATGACCCCCTAGCCGAAACAGTGCTCTACCCCCTACAGTGATACATGAGGCGCTACCTAAATAGCTTTCGAGGAGAACCAGCTATCTCCGAGCTTGATTAGCCTTTCACTCCGATCCACAGGTCATCCGCTAACTTTTCAACGGTAGTCGGTTCGGTCCTCCAGTCAGTGTTACCTAACCTTCAACCTGCCCATGGATAGATCGCCCGGTTTCGGGTCTATACCCAGCGACTAAACGCCCTATTAAGACTCGCTTTCGCTACGCCTCCCCTATTCGGTTAAGCTCGCCACTGAATATAAGTCGCTGACCCATTATACAAAAGGTACGCAGTCACCTAACAAGTAGGCTCCCACTGCTTGTACGCATACGGTTTCAGGATCTATTTCACTCCCCTCTCCGGGGTTCTTTTCGCCTTTCCCTCACGGTACTAGTTCACTATCGGTCAGTCAGTAGTATTTAGCCTTGGAGGATGGTCCCCCCATATTCAGACAAAGTTTCTCGTGCTCCGTCCTACTCGATTTCATTGATAAGAGATTTTCGTGTACGGGGCTATCACCCACTATGGCCGCACTTTCCAGAGCGTTCCACTAATCTCAAACCAACTTAAGGGCTGGTCCCCGTTCGCTCGCCACTACTAAGGGAATCTCGGTTGATTTCTTTTCCTCAGGGTACTTAGATGTTTCAGTTCCCCTGGTTCGCCTCTTGCACCTATGTATTCAGTACAAGATAACCAGCTTATGCTGGCTGGGTTCCCCCATTCAGAGATCTCTGGATCACAGTCTGTTTGCCGACTCCCCAAAGCTTATCGCAGGCTACCACGTCTTTCATCGCCTCTGACTGCCAAGGCATCCACCGTATGCGCTTCTTCACTTGACCATATAACCCCAAGCAATCTGGTTATACTGTGAAGACGACATTCGCCGAAAATTCGCACGTTGCTCTTTCGAGCAGAACTCACAAATTTTACCTTAGCCTGATCACACACCAGTGAAAGTGCATGTCAGTCTATTTCTATCACATATCCGAATTTTTAAAGAACGATCTGACAAAAGTCAGAAATCAACATTCATCAACGAATGTTCATTTCTAAGTTCTGACAAGCTACTGCGTACGGCGAAAGTGGTGGAGCCAAGCGGGATCGAACCGCTGACCTCCTGCGTGCAAGGCAGGCGCTCTCCCAGCTGAGCTATGGCCCCGTATTCTACGGCTAAACCATGTAATGGTAGGTCTGGGCAGATTTGAACTGCCGACCTCACCCTTATCAGGGGTGCGCTCTAACCAACTGAGCTACAGACCTATAACAGGGTCGCTTTACAGCATCGTCTTTATACAAGTGAATCAAGCAATTCGTGTGGGAGCTCATCAGCAGGCTGATGTCGTCGATTAAGGAGGTGATCCAGCCGCAGGTTCCCCTACGGCTACCTTGTTACGACTTCACCCCAGTCATGAATCACACCGTGGTAACCGTCCTCCCGAAGGTTAGACTAGCTACTTCTGGTGCAACCCACTCCCATGGTGTGACGGGCGGTGTGTACAAGGCCCGGGAACGTATTCACCGCGACATTCTGATTCGCGATTACTAGCGATTCCGACTTCACGCAGTCGAGTTGCAGACTGCGATCCGGACTACGATCGGTTTTGTGAGATTAGCTCCACCTCGCGGCTTGGCAACCCTCTGTACCGACCATTGTAGCACGTGTGTAGCCCAGGCCGTAAGGGCCATGATGACTTGACGTCATCCCCACCTTCCTCCGGTTTGTCACCGGCAGTCTCCTTAGAGTGCCCACCATAACGTGCTGGTAACTAAGGACAAGGGTTGCGCTCGTTACGGGACTTAACCCAACATCTCACGACACGAGCTGACGACAGCCATGCAGCACCTGTGTCAGAGTTCCCGAAGGCACCAATCCATCTCTGGAAAGTTCTCTGCATGTCAAGGCCTGGTAAGGTTCTTCGCGTTGCTTCGAATTAAACCACATGCTCCACCGCTTGTGCGGGCCCCCGTCAATTCATTTGAGTTTTAACCTTGCGGCCGTACTCCCCAGGCGGTCAACTTAATGCGTTAGCTGCGCCACTAAAATCTCAAGGATTCCAACGGCTAGTTGACATCGTTTACGGCGTGGACTACCAGGGTATCTAATCCTGTTTGCTCCCCACGCTTTCGCACCTCAGTGTCAGTATCAGTCCAGGTGGTCGCCTTCGCCACTGGTGTTCCTTCCTATATCTACGCATTTCACCGCTACACAGGAAATTCCACCACCCTCTACCGTACTCTAGCTTGCCAGTTTTGGATGCAGTTCCCAGGTTGAGCCCGGGGCTTTCACATTCAACTTAACAAACCACCTACGCGCGCTTTACGCCCAGTAATTCCGATTAACGCTTGCACCCTCTGTATTACCGCGGCTGCTGGCACAGAGTTAGCCGGTGCTTATTCTGTCGGTAACGTCAAAACACTAACGTATTAGGTTAATGCCCTTCCTCCCAACTTAAAGTGCTTTACAATCCGAAGACCTTCTTCACACACGCGGCATGGCTGGATCAGGCTTTCGCCCATTGTCCAATATTCCCCACTGCTGCCTCCCGTAGGAGTCTGGACCGTGTCTCAGTTCCAGTGTGACTGATCATCCTCTCAGACCAGTTACGGATCGTCGCCTTGGTGAGCCATTACCTCACCAACTAGCTAATCCGACCTAGGCTCATCTGATAGCGCAAGGCCCGAAGGTCCCCTGCTTTCTCCCGTAGGACGTATGCGGTATTAGCGTTCCTTTCGAAACGTTGTCCCCCACTACCAGGCAGATTCCTAGGCATTACTCACCCGTCCGCCGCTGAATCGAAGAGCAAGCTCTTCTCATCCGCTCG
Source organism: Pseudomonas sp. WOUb67 (assembly GCF_050058005.1). Classification (NCBI taxonomy): domain Bacteria; kingdom Pseudomonadati; phylum Pseudomonadota; class Gammaproteobacteria; order Pseudomonadales; family Pseudomonadaceae; genus Pseudomonas; species Pseudomonas sp. WOUb67. The sequence goes on from NZ_CP170112.1 coordinate 5,171, forward strand.
ACTTGCATGTGTTAGGCCTGCCGCCAGCGTTCAATCTGAGCCATGATCAAACTCTTCAGTTCAATACTGCTTGGGTTTTTAAGAAACCCTAAACTTGGCTCAGCAATCTCAAATGACTATGTGATTTCTCGCATGGTCACTTGTGATGCTGATAATCTTTTTGACTATCAGTCCATACTCACAAGCACCCACACGAATTGCTTGATTCAATTTGTTAAAGAGCGTTTGGTTAAGAGCCTTTCGTCTCAACCGAGGCGCGCATTCTACGCTTTCCTCAGAGCCTGTCAAGCGTTTATTTTGAAGTTTTTTCGAGAAACTCGTTTAACTTCAAACACTTAACTCGCTGCGATCTCTCGTAGCGGGAGGTGAATCATACAGCGTTTAGAAGCGCTGTCAACCACCATTTCAACCGCTTGCGATCTTTCGATCGTAGCCCTTACAACACCACCGTAACTACCTAACTCGTTGAATTTCAAGGAGTTTGTCGTTCCGATGTCGCTGGAAGTGGGGCGCATTATAAGGGGATTTGAAAGGGCGTCAACACTTAATTTCAAGAAAGTGAAATATAAGGGGAAAAGACCCTGTAAAGGCCACCAGGTGTCCGCCACAACACATTCAGCGCCTGGGAGATCGAGCGCCGCCCGCGCGGCGCATCGCCGGCAAGCCAGCTCCCACATCTGTTTCGGGCCAGTTACTCCTGCCTCCTCCGCACTCGCACCTTGGGTGAATGGCTGGAGGTTGCAGAGAAGCGGCGGCGCAACCTTCGATATTCAAGGGAACACACAAGGGGGCGCGCGCCAAAGGCACAGGCAATATTGGCCCGAAACAAATGTGAGAGCTGGCTTGCCGGCGATGCGCCGCGCGGGCGGCGCTCGATCTCACAGGCGCTGAAAGACTTAAGGCGAACACCCCCAAAACAAAGCGGGGAGACCTTCCGGCCTCCCCGCTTCAGTTACCTGCCTTAAAGGCTAGGGAACGCAAACTGCGACGCCTCATGGCTGGCACGCTGCGGCCAGCGCTGGGTGATCGCCTTGCGACGGGTATAGAAGCGCACCCCGTCCGGGCCATAGGCATGCAGGTCACCGAACAGCGAACGCTTCCAGCCACCAAAGCTGTGATAAGCCACCGGCACCGGCAGCGGCACGTTCACACCCACCATGCCCACTTCGATTTCGTCGCAGAACAGGCGCGCCGCTTCACCGTCACGGGTGAAGATGCAGGTACCGTTGCCATACTCGTGATCATTGATCAGTTGCATGGCCTGCTCCAGGCTGTTCACACGCACCACGCACAGCACCGGGCCGAAGATCTCTTCTTTATAGATACGCATCTCCGGGGTCACCTTGTCGAACAGGGTGCCACCCACGAAGTAGCCATCTTCATTACCGGCCACACGGAAACCGCGGCCATCCACCACCAGCTTGGCGCCAGCAGCAACACCGTCATCGATGTAACCCACTACCTTGTCACGGGCAGCAGCCGTTACCAGCGGGCCCATGTCCAGGCCACACGAGGTGCCAGCACCAATCTTCAGTGCCTTGATCTGCGGTTCCAGCTTGGCAATCAGGGCATCGGCCACCTGGTCACCCACGCATACCGCCACCGAAATAGCCATGCAACGCTCGCCGCACGAACCGTAGGCCGCGCCCATCAGTGCGCTGACGGCGTTGTCCAGGTCGGCATCCGGCATCAGCACTGCGTGGTTCTTCGCGCCACCCAAGGCTTGCACGCGCTTGCCGCGCTTGGTGCCTTCGGCATAGATGTACTCGGCGATCGGCGTCGAGCCGACGAAGCTCAGCGCTTTGACTTCTGGCGCTTCGATCAGTGCATCCACCGCTTCCTTGTCACCGTGCACCACGTTCAGGATGCCCTTCGGCAGGCCGGCTTCCAGCAGCAGCTGGGCGATGTACAGGGTTGAGCTCGGGTCACGCTCGGAAGGTTTGAGGATGAAAGCGTTGCCGCAGGCGATGGCCAGCGGGTACATCCACAGCGGCACCATGGCCGGGAAGTTGAACGGGGTAATGCCAGCGACCACGCCCAGCGGCTGGAAGTCGGACCACGCATCGATGTTCGGGCCGACGTTGCGGCTGTACTCGCCTTTCAACACTTCTGGCGCTGCGCAGGCGAACTCGACGTTCTCAATGCCGCGTTTCAGTTCGCCGGCTGCGTCTTCCACGGTCTTGCCATGCTCTTCGCTGATCATCTGCGAAATCTTGGCTTCGTTCTGCTCCAGCAGTTGCTTGAAGCGGAACATCACCTGGGCGCGCTTGGCCGGTGGGGTGTTGCGCCAGGCCGGGAAGGCCGCCTTGGCGGAGTCGATCGCTTCCTGCACGGTCGCGCGACTGGCCAGCTCCACCTTGCGTACAGCCTGGCCAGTGGACGGGTTGAAGACATCGGCGGTGCGCTCACCCTTGGAAACCAGCTCGCCATGGATCAGGTGCTGAACAATGCTCATGCATAACTCCAGATATAGAAGGTAGAAGCAGGCGCGCTATCTATATGCACGCGCCTGGCATCGAAATCGGAAAGATCAGTCGATCAGGTTCAGGTTTTCGCCGACGGCGTCGAACAGGCGATCCAGTTCCTGCGGCGTGGTGTTGAACGTTGGGCCGAACTGCAGGGTGTCGCCACCGAAGCGTACATAGAAGCCTGCCTTCCACAGCTTCATCGCCACTTCGTACGGGCGGACGATGGCATCACCGTCACGGGCGGCGATCTGAATGGCGCCGGCCAGGCCGTAGTTACGGATATCGACGACGTTCTTGGTGCCCTTCACACCATGCAGCAGCTTCTCGAAGTGCGGCGCCAGCTCGGCGGCGGACTGCACCAGGTTTTCCTTCTGCAGCAGGTCCAGCGCAGCGATACCGGCGGCACAGGCGACCGGGTGGGCCGAATAGGTGTAGCCGTGCGGGAATTCCACGGCGTATTCCGGGGTCGGCTGGTTCATGAAGGTGTGGTAGATCTCGCTGCTGGCAATCACCGCGCCCATCGGGATGGCGCCGTTGGTCACCTGCTTGGCGATGCACATCAGGTCCGGGGTCACGCCGAAGGCTTCAGCACCGGTCATGGCACCCATGCGGCCGAAGCCGGTAATCACTTCGTCGAAAATCAGCAGGATATTGTGCTGGGTGCAGATTTCACGCAGGCGCTTCAGGTAACCCTTCGGCGGCGGCAGTACACCGGCGGAACCCGCCAGCGGCTCGACGATCACCGCTGCGATGTTGGAGGCATCGTGCAGCTCGATCAGCTTGAGCATTTCGTCAGCCAGGGCAATACCACCCTCCTCCGGCATGCCCCTGGAGAAGGCGTTCACCGGTAGCACGGTGTGAGGCAAGTGGTCGACATCCAGCAACTGGCCGAACATCTTGCGGTTACCGTTGACGCCACCCAGGCTGGTACCGGCGATGTTCACGCCATGGTAGCCACGGGCACGGCCGATGATCTTGGTCTTGGTCGCCTGGCCTTTCAGGCGCCAGTAGGCACGCACCATCTTCAGCGCGGTGTCGGCGCACTCGGAACCGGAGTTGGTATAGAAGACGTGGTTCAGGTCACCTGGCACCAGGTCGGCAATCTTTTCTGCCAGTTGGAACGACAGCGGGTGGCCAAACTGGAACGCAGGGGAATAGTCCAGGGTACCCAGCTGGCGGGTCACCGCGTCGGTGATTTCCTTGCGGGTGTGCCCGGCGCCGCAGGTCCACAGGCCAGACAGCGCATCGAAGATCTTGCGCCCCTGGTCATCCACCAGGTAATTGCCTTCGGCCGCCACAATCAACCGTGGGTCGCGATGGAAGTTGCGGTTGGCGGTGTACGGCATCCAGTGCGCATCCAGCTTGAGCTGGCTGGCGATACCGGCGGTGGCGGTTTCGGGCATGTTCATCGGCGGTTCCTCGGAAGACGATTAGGCAACGATGTATGTTGTTGCAGCTAAATTGGCACGGCGATAAAGTCTGAAAAAGCCAACATTTCTAATCTTCAGACAGGCCGTGACTAAACTGATGAGCCGACGCCCCGATCCACTCGCCCAAGTCAGCGATTTCGACATCCGCCTGCTGAAGATCTACCGCAGCGTGGTCGAGTGCGGTGGCTTTTCGGCCGCCGAAAACGTGCTGGGCATTGGCCGCTCGGCCATCAGCCAGCAAATGAACGACCTCGAGCAACGCCTTGGCCTGCGCCTGTGCCAGCGCGGCCGCGCCGGTTTCTCGCTGACAGAGGAAGGCCGCGAGGTCTACCATTCGGCACTGCAACTGCTCAGCGCGCTGGAAAGCTTTCGCACCGAGGTCAACGGCCTGCACCAGCACTTGCGTGGCGAGCTGAACATCGGCCTGACCGACAACCTGGTCACCCTGCCGCACATGCGCATCACCCATGCCCTGGCCGAACTCAAGGACCGCGGGCCCGATGTGCGTATCCAGATCCGCATGATCGCCCCCAGCCAGGTTGAACACGGTGTGCTAGACGGCAGCCTGCATGTTGGTGTGGTACCCCAGACCAGCCCGCTGTCGGGCCTTGAGTACCAGCCGTTGTACAGCGAACGCTCGTTGCTGTACTGCGCTGTTGGCCACCCACTGTTCTATGCCGATGACCAGCATATAGATGACGACCGCCTCAACAGCCAGGAGGCCATCACCCCCACCTTCCGCCTGCCAGCCGACATCCAGGCCCATTACCAGGCGCTGAACTGTACGGCCAGTGCTTCGGACCGCGAAGGCATGGCGTTTCTCATCCTCACCGGGCGCTACATCGGCTACCTGCCCGACCACTACGCCACGTTCTGGGTGCAGCAAGGCCGCTTGCGCGCCCTGAAGCCGCAACAGCGCTTCTATGACCTGAGCCTGAGCTGGGTAACGCGCAAGGGCCGGCGGCCGAACCTGGTACTGGAAAGCTTCCTCGACAGCCTGGCTGCGACACGTTGATGCCAGTCTCTGCCGCAAACGCTTGTCACTTCGGCGCAGGCAGGTAATCTTGTCCGACTGCCGCAGCCACTGACCCGTACGGAATCGTCCATGACCCTAGAAGTCCCTGCGCACCGCCTCTCCGCCTCGGGCAAGCCCGCGGGCCGCATCCGCCAGAAAAACGAACAGGCCATTATCCAGGCCGCCGAGGACGAATTCGCCCGCCATGGTTTCAAGGGCACCAGCATGAACACCATCGCCCTGAAGGCGGAATTGCCCAAGGCCAACCTGCACTACTACTTCACCAACAAGCTCGGCCTGTACATTGCCGTGCTCAGCAACATCATCGAATTGTGGGACAGCACCTTCAACGCCTTGAGCGTCGAGGACGACCCGGGCGAAGCCCTGAGCCAGTACATCCGCACCAAGATGGAGTTCTCGCGCCGCAACCCGCAGGCCTCGCGGATTTTCGCCATGGAAGTGATCAGCGGTGGCACCTGCCTCACCGAATACTTCAGTGCCGACTACCGCGAATGGTTCCGTGGCCGGGCTGCCGTGTTCCAGGCCTGGATCGAAGCCGGCAAGATGGACCCGGTCGACCCGGTGCACCTGATCTTCCTGCTCTGGGGCAGCACCCAGCACTACGCCGACTTCGCTACCCAGATCTGCCAGGTTACCGGCCGCAGCCGCCTGACCAAGCAGGACATGGAAGACGCGAGCAACAACCTTATCCACATCATTCTGAAGGGCTGCGGCATCAAGCCGGCTGTGTAACCGTCATTTATGCCTTCTACCCTGCTCGACCTCTGCGAATACCGCGAGGACATCCGCAAAAGCCGCTTCATCACCCTCGCCGGGCCGATCAGCAGTGCCGCCGATGCGATGAGCTTCATCGAACGTCACAGCGACTTGGCCGCCACCCACAACTGCTGGGCCTGGAAGCTCGGCGCGCAGTACCGCAGCAACGATGACGGCGAACCCGGCGGCACCGCCGGCCGGCCGATCCTGGCAGCCATCGAAGCGCAGGACTGCGACCAGGTGGTGGTGCTGGTGATCCGCTGGTATGGCGGCATCCAGCTGGGCACCGGTGGCCTGGCCAGGGCCTATGGCGGCGGCGCCAACAAGTGCCTGCAACAGGCGCCCAAGCGGCTGCTGGTGCAGCGCAGCGAATTCACCTGCAGTTGCAGTTTCAGCGAACTGGCACTGGTGAAACTGCGCCTGGCGGAGGTAGGCGGCCTGGTACTGGATGAACAGTTCACTGCCAATGGCGTAGACCTGTTGATTGCGCTCGGCGACGCCCACCGGGCGCCACTGCAGCAGCAACTGGCCGACCTGAGCCGCGGGCGCATTCTGCTCGAAGCACGCTGAACATTGCCCACAACAACTGTGGGCCCGCCTGTGGATAAGCTTGGGGCAGTCGCTTGCAGGCTACTGTTTTCAAGGCCCGCAGAGCTTTGATCATATTTTGATCACTGTTTGATGACAGCCGCAAACTGCTGAAAGCTCACGAGTTATCCCCAACACGCGGCCAGGCTAGACTGCCTCCAACCTCCTTGGCTTGCACACAATAACTGTGGACCAGCTTGTGGATAACCCGTGCGCCAACAGGCGAAGCGCCCGGCCCCACAAGGCCCAAACGCGCATGATCATTTTTTAACCAATCACAGAACGAGCACGTGCAACGAGCGTGACGTATGCTCAATTCCTTTTTCCTACACCGATAAAGGAATGTTCCTATGGCCAACTCAAGAACTGCCCTCATCATCGGCGCCTCGCGCGGGCTTGGCCTGGGCCTGGTGCAACGCCTTAACGAAGACGGCTGGAACATCACTGCCACCGTGCGCAACCCGCAGCAACCCGGCGCCCTGGCGGACGTACCTGGCGTGCACATCGAACAGCTGGAAATGAACGACACCGCCCAACTCGATGGCCTGAAGCAACGCCTGCAAGGCCAGGTGTTCGACCTGGTATTCGTCAACGCGGGCGTCATGGGCCCCTTGCCGCAAGACCTGGAGACGGTTCAGAACAAGGACATCGGCGACCTGTTCATGACCAATGCCGTGGCGCCGATCCGCGTCGCCCGCCGCCTGGTCGGCCAGGTGCGCGAGGGCAGCGGCGTGCTGGCCTTCATGAGTTCGACCCTGGGCAGCGTGACCATCCCCGACGGTGGCGAAATCTGCCTGTACAAGGCCAGCAAGGCGGCGTTGAACTCGATGATCAACAGCTTCGTGGTCGAACAACAGCGCCCCGACCTGTGCGTGCTGGCCATGCACCCGGGCTGGGTGAAAACCGACATGGGTGGCGAAAACGCCGAAATCGACGTGTTCACCAGCACCCGCGGCATGCTCGACCAGATCAACGCCCAAAGCGGCAACGGCGGCCTGCGATTCATCAACTACAAGGGCGAACCCTTGGTCTGGTGATTCACCGGGTCGCAGCCTGGCCGGGCGCAATGCCCGGCCAGCCCCTGTAGAATGGCGGCAACCGTACCTGATTGAGATGCCCCACTATGTATGAATGGTTGAACGCCCTGCCCAAGGCCGAACTGCACCTGCACCTGGAAGGCTCGCTGGAGCCCGAGTTGCTGTTCGCCCTGGCCGAGCGCAACAAGATCGCCCTGCCCTGGGCCGATGTGGAAACCCTGCGCGGTGCCTATGCCTTCAACAACCTGCAGGAGTTTCTCGACCTGTATTACCAGGGCGCCGATGTGCTGCGTACCGAGCAGGACTTCTACGACCTGACCTGGGCCTACCTGCAACGCTGCAAAGCCCAGAACGTGATCCACACCGAACCGTTCTTCGACCCGCAAACCCACACCGACCGCGGCATCCCTTTCGAAGTGGTGCTCAATGGCATCAACCAGGCGCTGAAGGACGGCCACAAGCAACTGGGCATCAGCAGCGGCCTGATCCTCAGCTTCCTGCGCCACCTCAGTGAAGAAGAAGCGCAAAAAACCCTCGATCAGGCCCTGCCGTTCCGCGACGCGTTCATCGCCGTTGGCCTGGACAGCTCGGAAATGGGTCACCCGCCGAGCAAGTTCAAGCGCGTGTTCGACCGCGCCCGCAGTGAAGGCTTTGTTGCCGTTGCCCATGCCGGCGAAGAAGGCCCGCCCGAGTACATATGGGAAGCGCTCGACCTGCTGCAGATCAAGCGTATCGACCACGGCGTTCGCGCCATCGAGGACGAGCGCCTGATGCAACGCATCATCGATGACCAGATCCCGCTCACCGTGTGCCCGCTGTCCAACACCAAGCTCTGCGTGTTCGACCACATGAGCCAGCACAACATCCTGGACATGCTCGAACGCGGCGTGAAGGTTACGGTCAACTCGGACGACCCGGCCTACTTCGGCGGCTATGTGACGGAAAACTTCCACGCCCTGCACACCCACCTGGGCATGACCGAAGACCAGGCCCGTCGCCTGGCGCAGAACAGCCTGGACGCCCGGCTGGTCTGATTGATCGACGGCGTTGCGCTCAACCGACCTGCAACGTCGCCACGCGGGCAATGCGATTGATCTGCTGGATACCCATCGCCGAGATATGCAATGCCCGCGTGTCCTCGGCCTCGCGCATCCAGCCAGATTGCAGAAACAGCCTGAACAGGGCCTGGCCCAGCACACCGCCAAGGTGCGGGGCCTGGTCGTTCCACTCGGTGCAACGGCAAATCACACAACCGCGTTGCTGGTCCGGTGCCAAGGCATCGATATAGACCCCGACAAGCGCCAACTGCGCTCGCCCCTCATCACTCACCATCAGTTGCCTGCCACTGCCTTCCAGCCAGCCGGCCACCACCAGGCGGTGATACAGCTCACTGGCAAGCTCCCCACCCAGGTGATCGCCACAACGGCGTGCCCGGCGCATCGACATGGGCAGCGGTGATACCGGCGCCTTGCCCTGCTCCCCCCTGGCGCTCTCCAGCTGGACGCTGGCCAAGGCCTCCACGGCAGCCCCCACCTGCGGTGTCGCCAGGCGGAAATAGCGCTTGCGTCCCCGTGCTTCATGCCTGAGCAAACCGGCCGACGACAGCAACGAAAGGTGCGCGCAGGCCGATGACGAAGTCAGGCCGGTCATTATCGCGAGCTCATTGGCCAGCCGTGGCGTACCGTCGATCAATGCCCACAACATGGCACTGCGCTTGGGGTCGGCCATCAGGCTGGCAATCTGGCTGATACTGCTGGCTGCGTTCATGTCCCTGTAACTCCCTGCAAGTTCACGGTGTGGATGCGATGGCCAACCCTGGCAGGGAAGCACCTCTCGCTGTCACTGGCCTGGGTCGCCAGTATAGGCCGCAGCAAACGCCGTTCAGGCGCTCACCTGCCGACATACCTGCGGCGAAAAACCACTGGGTATGCCTACCCTCGGCAAACAGTGAAGCAGCCTCGGAAAACTGCCCGGCACCCGGTCAACCAAAGCTCCGATATACGCGTACAGCGGCGCAGAAACATCTTGATGAAAAAAGACTGGCTGCAATTTCAGATACGGCCCACAGCCATGTTCCGCAAATAGCGCGAAACAAAGCGAAGGTTCTGCGGGTTTGCGGGCATTACGCCCAAAGCAGGAAACAGGTGGTGAACTCTGCGCCTGTCGACCGTCAGTCAGGACACTGCTGCAGCCCGTGGCAGGCACGAGGGGCAGCGCTACACTTGAGCGGCTCCCCCCTTCTGGAGGTATGCCGCGATGAAAATTGTCGTCAGTGCATCGAGCCGAAACCCTGCCTGCCCCTGGCAGGTCCAGCTCGATCAACACGTGGTCAGTTTCCGCAGCGAGGCCGAGGCGCGGGCCTTCGTCGCCACGCTGGAAACCCGCCTGCAGGCACCTCACCCGCTTATGCGGGACGCCTGGCCTGCAAGCGTCGGGTCAGCAGCGCGACACTGACTGCCAGTGCACCGCACAAGCTGATCACCATCGCCATCGGTACCGCACTGCCATCATGCAGCAGGCCGACCAGTGCCGCCGTCCCTGCGGCGACGCTGAACTGCAGGCAGCCCATCAGAGCCGAGGCGCTGCCAGCCCGTGCGCCCTGCCCGCTCATGGCGCATGCAGAGGCATTGGGGATGATGCAGCCCAGGCTGGCGATGCAGATGAACAGCGGTACCAGCAGCGGCCACAACTGGGTCGGCTGCAATGCTGCCACGCCCAACAGCGCCAGGCCTGCCGCCAGGTACACCCACACCCCGCGCGCCAGCAGGAACGCAGGCCCACGTTTGGCCAACAGACGCGCATTCACCTGCGCCACCAGGATGAAGCCGGCGGCATTGGTGCCGAACAGCCAGCCGTAGTGCTCGGCCGGCACGTCATAGAGCTTGATGAACACGAAGGGCGAACCGGCGATGTAGGCAAACATGCCGGCAATGGCGATACCGCCAGTCAAGGCATGGCCAAGGAACACCCGGTCAGCCAGCAACCGCAGGTACTGGCGCAACGCACCAGACAGCGGCTGACGCGGCATATGTGCAGGCAGGCTTTCCGGCAGGCCAAGGCTGACCGCCAGCAGGCAGCCGGCACTGAACAGGCTCAAGGCCAGGAAGATCGACTGCCAGCCCGCCAGGTTCACCAGCACCCCGCCCAGCATCGGTGCCAGGATCGGTGCCAGGCCCATGACCAGCATCAGTTGCGAAAACACCTTGGCCGAGGCCACCGGGTCGCACTTGTCGCTGACGATGGCCCGCGACAGCACCATGCCGGCACAACCGCCCAGTGCCTGGACGAAGCGCGCCAGCACCAAGGTGTCGAGGTTGGGGGCATAGGCACAGGCCAACGACGCCAGGGTGAACAAGGTCACCCCGAACATCAGCGGTATGCGCCGGCCAAAGCGGTCGGCTACCGGGCCATAGGCCAACTGGCCGATGGACAGGCCGAGGAAGTAGGCGGCCAAAGTGGCCTGGATGTGTTTTTCATCGGTGGCGAACGCCTGCGCCATGGCCGGGAAGGCGGGCAGGTAGAAGTCGATCGCCAAGGGCCCGAACGCACTGAGTGCGCCCAGGATGAGCACCATTCGCAGGTTCATCAGGAATCCATAGCAGGCTAAGCAAGTGATTGATTCTACCTGCTGTGGACACTGTCAGTATGAAAACATTTGCAACAAACCTGGGCCTTGGTCTCGCTTAAAACCCCAAAACTGGCGTGGTCCCTGTGGGAGCGGGCGTGCCCGCGAATCAGGCAACGCGGTGGATGGCACCGGCTATGCCGGTGTTCGCGGGCACGCCCGCTCCCACAGGTAAGTCTTCAGGCGAGCTCAGCTTGATACCCCTCATCCCGAATGGCGGTAAGGATCTGCTCCCGCGCCAATTCACTCTGCACCCGTACCTGCTTCGCTGCCAGGTCGATCTCGACCTTGGCCGCTGCATCCTGCTCCTGCACCGCGCGGGTCACGGCTTTCACGCAATGGCCGCAGGTCATGCCTTGTACATTGAACACTTGCATGGGGGTTGCCTCCTTCAGGTTTTCAACGAGTCTCAAGCTTGCCATCGGGTCAAGGTCAAGCCCTGCCAGCAACACCGGGGGTGGAAATCCGCGCCCGCGTCGGCCAAGCTTCGCGTTTGACGATCTGGCAAGCAGGAGAATTTTCATGTTCAGGGCAGCATTGGGCGTCGTCGGGCTATTGAGCGCGCTGGCTGCGGTGCCACCGGCCAGTGCCGAGGGCAATTCGGACTACAGCGTACTGATCATTTCCCGGGAACGCCTGGAAGTGGCCACCAACTGCGAAATCGGCGTCTACCTCAACGATCAGCTTTCCGGCCGTGTGTTCCAGGAGCAATCCACTTCGTTCAACCTGCCGCCCGGTCCGGTGGATGTGCGCCTGCGCCTGCTGCCAGGGCAGATGCCAGGTTGCGCAGCGGGCATCGAAGACCAACGCAGCACACGCTTGACCCTGCAGGCGGGCCAGATCAACAAATACCGCATCGCCATGGGGCAATATGGGCTGGAGTTGAAGCGAGCCGGCCTGGGCTATTGACCTTACCTGCATGGCAAGGTTGATGCTGGAGGCCTGTCCAAGGAGGAGAGCCATGCCCGCATCCACCACGTATGACCTGCCGATCTCCGGCATGACCTGCGCCAGCTGTGCCGGCCGGGTCGAGCGCGCCCTGCGCAAGGTCACCGGCGCTGAACAGGTCAGCGTCAACCTCGCCACCGAACAGGCCCGGGTCCAGGCCCCGGCCAACAGCCTGCCCGCCCTGGTCGATGCCGTGCGCGAAGCCGGCTACGGCGTGCCCACCCGTACCGTCGAACTGCAGATTGGCGGCATGACCTGCGCCAGCTGCGTCGGCCGGGTAGAGCGCGCCCTGGGCAAGCTGCCCGGGGTCGAGCAGGTCAGCGTCAACCTGGCCAGCGAACGCGCGCACCTTGAGGTACTCGCGGCCCTCGATGACAACCTGCTGATCGACGCCGTGCACAAGGCCGGTTACAGCGCCAGCCTGCCGCAAACGGCGAAGGACGACCAAAGCGCTGCCCAGCGCCGCCTGCGCAAAGAGCGCCTGGCAGTCGGCGCAGCCTTGCTGTTGGCCCTGCCGCTGGTATTGCCAATGCTGGTGCAGCCATTCGGCCTGCACTGGATGTTGCCTGCATGGGCGCAGTTCCTGCTGGCCACCCCGGTGCAGTTCATTCTTGGCGCGCGCTTCTACGTAGCCGCCTGGAAGGCCGTGCGCGCCGGCGCCGGCAACATGGACCTGCTGGTGGCGCTGGGCACCAGCGCTGGCTATGGCTTGAGCCTGTACCAGTGGGCGCAGGCCCCCGCTGGCATGGCCCCACACCTGTACTTTGAAGCCTCGGCCGTGGTGATTGCCCTGGTGTTGCTGGGCAAGTACCTAGAAAGCCGTGCCAAGCGCCAGACCGCCAGTGCAATCCGCGCCCTTGAGGCACTGCGCCCGGAACGCGCCCTGCGTGTAGTCGACGGCCAGGAGCAAGACGTGGCCATCGCCCAGCTGCGCCTGGGCGACCTGGTACTGGTCAAGCCCGGCGAGCGTTTTCCGGTCGATGGTGTGGTCGAAGACGGCAGCAGCCATGCCGATGAAGCCCTGATCAGCGGCGAGAGCCTGCCGGTGCCCAAGCAACCCGGCGACAGTGTCACCGGGGGTGCCATCAATGGCGAAGGCCGGTTGCTGGTGCGCACCCAGGCGCTGGGCACCGAAACCGTACTGGCCCGTATCATCCGCCTGGTGGAAGACGCCCAAGCCGCCAAGGCGCCGATCCAGAAGCTGGTCGACCGGGTCAGCCAGGTGTTCGTCCCGGCCGTGCTGGTACTGGCCCTGATCACCCTGACCGGCTGGTGGCTGGCCGGCGCACCGTTGGAAACCGCACTGATCAACGCCGTTGCCGTGTTGGTCATCGCCTGCCCCTGTGCCCTCGGCCTGGCCACGCCTGCAGCAATCATGGCTGGCACCGGGGTTGCCGCCCGCCACGGTATCCTGATCAAGGACGCCGAAGCCCTGGAGCGTGCCCATGCGGTCAACCGCGTGGTCTTCGACAAGACCGGCACGCTTACCTCTGGCAGCCCCCGGGTTGTGCACAGCCAGGCGCAAGTGGGCAGCAGCGCCGACCTGCACCGCCTGGCCGGCGCCTTGCAGCGCGGCAGTGAGCACCCACTGGCCAAGGCGGTGCTGGATGCCTGCGCCGAACAAGGGCTGGAGGTGCCAAGCGTTACCGACAGCCAGTCGCTGACCGGGCGCGGTATCGCCGGGCGTGTCGAGGGCCGCGAGCTGGCCCTGGGCAACCGCCGCCTGCTCGACGAAAGCGCCCTGCAACCTGGTGACCTGGCCGCCAAGGCCCAGGCCTGGGAGGCCGAGGGGCGCACCCTGTCGTGGCTGATCGAACGCGGCACGCAACCCCGTGTGCTGGGCCTGTTCGCCTTTGGTGACAGCCTCAAGCCGGGCGCCGCGCAGGCCATAAACACCCTGCACGCACAGCACATCAGCAGCCACCTGCTGACCGGCGACAACCGCGGCAGCGCCAAAGTGGTGGCCGACGCTCTGGGCATCGACGATGTGCATGCCGAGGTGCTGCCGGCCGACAAGGCCGCCACCGTGGCCGCGCTCAAGCAGGATGGCGTGGTCGCCATGGTGGGCGATGGCATCAACGACGCACCGGCCCTGGCAGCCGCCGATATCGGCATTGCCATGGGGGGCGGCACCGACGTGGCCATGCAGGCCGCCGGCATCACCCTGATGCGGGGCGACCCACGCCTGGTCCCGGCCGCCCTGGAAATCAGCCGCAAGACCTACGCCAAAATCCGCCAGAACCTGTTCTGGGCGTTCATCTATAACCTGATCGGTATCCCGCTGGCCGCACTGGGTTACCTCAACCCGGTACTGGCTGGCGCCGCCATGGCCTTGTCCAGCGTCAGCGTGGTCAGCAACGCGCTGTGGCTCAAGGCGTGGAAACCCACCAGCACCAACGAGGAGGCGCCATGAACATTGGCCAGGCCGCCCGCCGCAGCGGGCTTAGCACCAAGATGATCCGTTATTACGAATCCATCGGCCTGCTCAAGCCTGCCACGCGCAGCGACAGCGGCTACCGCCTGTACCAACCAGAAGACTTGCACAGCCTGGCCTTCATCAAGCGCTCCCGCGACCTGGGCTTTTCCCTGGAAGAGGTCGGCAAGCTGCTGACCCTGTGGCAGGACCGCCAGCGTGCCAGCGCCGATGTGAAGGCGCTGGCCATGCAGCACATCGATGAGCTGAACCGGCGTATCGAGGAGCTGGTGAGCCTGCGCGATACCCTTGGCGAACTGGTTTCGCATTGCCAGGGGGACGACCGCCCGGACTGCCCGATCCTCAAGGACCTGGCCAATGGTGCTGCTGGAGGTTGCTGTCACTGACCGGTCACCCGCGTTTGGTATGCCATAAACGTCCAAACGCGACCGAATAGTCACCAGCTGCGACTTTATCCAATAAATACGGGCGTTTTCCTACATAAAACCCGGACGCTGCCGATGCACTGGCTACCTGCCTCGTGTGTCTACAAATAAAAAATTCCGGGAGCGTCGATGAGCATCAAACAGAAATTGACCTGGGCATTCGCGGTCATCGCCGGCTTGCCCATCGTCCTCGTGGCCACTCTGGTGGTCCTCAACCTGCGTGGCGAAGCCCGCGACGGATTCCTCGACGGCAGCAGCCGGGAAATCCGCCAGGTCAGCAACGCGATGAACATCTTCTTCCAGGGCATCAACCAGAACGTCGAGTACATGGCTTCGCAGCCAATGGTCGCCGCCACCGGCAGCGAGCTGAACAAGTACATGAGCGCCGCGCCGTCCTACGAACTGGGCGAGCAGGCCGGCAAGCTCCTCGACTTCATGACCCGCCTGGCCAACGCGCATCCGTCCTATGCCTACCTGTCCTACGGTGTGAACGACGGCGGCTACACGGGCTGGCCGGCCGGGCAGAAGTTCGTCAATTACGACCCACGCACCCGCCCCTGGTACCAACTGGCCATGGCCAACCCGGGCAAGACCGTGCGTACCGGCGCCTACTACTGGGCCGCCGACGACGCGGTGCTGGTCAGCACCGTGCGCGCCGTGGCCAACCAGTTGGGCAACCCCGGCGGCGTGGTCAACATCGACGTGTCGCTCAAAGGCCTGACCGAGATCGTCAAACAGATCAAGCTGGGTGAAAGCGGCTACCTGATGCTGGTGGAAAGCAACGGCAACGTCATGGTCGACCCACGCGACGCCGCTCACAACTTCAAGCAGCTGGCCAGCTTTGGCGACGGCTATGCGGCACTGGCCAAGGCCGGCAAAGGCCTGGTCGAGGTCGAGCTCAATGGCGTGCGCTACATGGCCAACGTCTACCCCGACGAGCAACTGGGCTGGACCTTCATCGGCCTGATCGAACACAGCGAAGTGATGCAGACCACCACCCGGCTGACCTGGCTGATCGGCATCATCGCCGTGGTGCTGGCCGCACTGTTCGCCGTGGTCGGTGCAGCCTTCGCCAAGCTGATCGTGCGCCCGATCAACAGCGTCACCAGCGGCCTGGAAGACATTGCCCAGGGCGAGGGTGACCTGACCCGCAACCTGGAAATCCGTGGCCGCGACGAAACCGCGCAACTGGCCAGCTGGTTCAACCAGTTCCTTGGCGCCATTCGCAGCCTGATCCAGCATATCGGCGCTGCTGCCGGAAAAATCCTCAGCACCTCCAGCAGCTCGACCCGGGTTTCCAGCGACATGGCCGAGGCTGCAGGCCGCCAGCGTGAAGCCGTGGACATGGTGTCCACCGCCTTCCACGAAATGGTCGCCACCGCCAACGAAGTGGCCCGTTCGTGCAGCCAGGCGGCGCAGTCGGCCGACAGTGGCCAGCAGCAAGCCCGCGAAGGCCAGCAGCAGATCGACGCCGCCGTGCAAAGCGTCGACCGCCTGAGCCACGAGATCGAACAGTCCGCGCAGTCGATCCAGCAGCTGGAGCGTGACAGCAACGCCATCCAGTCGATCCTCGGCACAATCCGCTCGATTGCCGAACAGACCAACCTGCTGGCCCTCAACGCGGCCATCGAAGCCGCCCGTGCCGGTGAGCAGGGCCGTGGTTTTGCCGTGGTAGCCGACGAAGTGCGGGCCCTGGCCAAGCGCACTGCCGACTCCACTGCCGAAATCGACGGCCTGCTGGGCAACCTGGCCAGCCGCACGGCCGAAGTGGCCGATCAGATGCATGCCAGCCTGGAGGTGTCGCAGCAGTCGGTGAGCCGTATCGGCCTGGCCCGCGACAGCTTCGGGCAAATCCGTGAGTCGGTGGATGTGATCCGCGACATGAACACGCAGATCGCCACGGCGGCCGAGGAACAGCACCAGGTGGCCGAGGACATCAACCGGCACATCAGCCAGATTCACGGGGATGCGCAACTGGTGGCCGAACTGGCCCAAGCGGCGCGCCAGGACTCCGAGAGCCTGGCCGGGCTGTCCAATGAGCTGGATTCGCTGGTGCGCAGGTTCCGTACCTGATGCGTTGACTGTACCGGCCTCTTCGCGGCTGAAGCCGCTCCCACAGGTTTAGTGCAAGCCCTGTACTTGTGGGAGCGGGTTTACCCGCGAAGAGGCCGGCACAGGCAACCAGGCACTAAAGTTTCAACTCGCCTGGGGTAGCCCCAAACAGCTGCTTGAACGCCGCAATGTAAGCCGAGGTGGAGTCATACCCACACCCCAACGCCGCCTCCGTCACATTCTCCCCCGCCTCCAGCAACGCCAGCGACGACAACAGCCGCATGCGCTGCCGCCAGTTGCGAAAGCTCAACCCGGTCTCGCGCTGGAACAAGCGCATCAGCGTCTTCTCCGAACACCCCAGCTCCCGCGCCCATTGCTGCAAAGTCTGCGGCTGGTCCGGCGCGGCGATCAAACCGTTGCACAGCGCCAGCAACCCCGGATGGCGTGGCAACGGCAGCGAAAACCCGACTTCCGGCAAGGTGCGCAATTGGTCGAGCAGCACCGCCACCAGACGCGCCTCGGCGCTGTCATCCTCCGGGTAGTCCGCCGGGAACAGGCAGAACTGCTTGATCAGTTCGCGCGCCAGCGGGGTCACTTCCAGCACCCGGCATTGCTCCGGTGCCCATGGGCAGGCATCGCGGCGCACATACAGGCTGCGCATCTCTGCCTTCATCGAGGTGACCACTTCGTGTTCGGCATCGGCAGGGATCCACACCCCCCACTGGGGCGGGGCAAAGTAGCTGCCTTCCTGGGTGTACACGCCCAGTACGCCGCTGATGGCGTAGGAAAACTGCACCCAGTCGTGCTGGTGGCGGGTGGTCCAGGAGCCGGCCCCGAGGCTTTCGGCACGGGCATACAGGGGCCTGGGCAAGTGGTCCAGCGCAGGAATGGCGCGAGGATGTCCGATGATCGGCATGGCGGTTTCTTGTAGTTCTGAGCAGACAAGCCTAACAGCTGGGGGAGATGACTGTGACATCTGTGCCGCCTTCTTCGCGGGTAAACCCGCTCCCACAGGGACCGCACAGGTTTCGCAGGCAGTGACATACCTGTGGGAGCGGGTTTACCCGCGAAGAAGGCGACGCGGTATTACAGGAAATCACCGTTCGACGATAACGGTCACCCCCTGCCCACCAGCCGCACAAATCGAAATCAGCCCACGCCCCTTCCCCGCCATCGCCAGCAGCTTCGCCAGGTTGGCCAGTATCCGCCCCCCGGTCGCCGCAAACGGGTGCCCGGCCGCCAACGAGCTGCCCTTGACGTTGAGCTTGCTGCGGTCAATTGCCCCAAGCGGCGCCTCCAGCCCCAACCGTTCGCGGCAATAGTCGGCATCCTCCCAGGCCTTTAGCGTGCACAGCACCTGGGCGGCAAAGGCTTCATGGATCTCGTAGTAGTCAAAGTCCTGCAGCGTCAGGCCATTGCGCGCCAGCAAGCGTGGCACGGCATACACCGGCGCCATCAACAGCCCTTCGCGGCCGTTAACGAAATCCACCGCAGCGGTTTCGCCATCGACCAGGTAAGCCAGCACCTGAAGCCCCTGCTGCGCAGCCCATTCCTCCGTGCCCAGCAGCACCACCGAGGCCCCGTCGGTGAGTGGTGTGGAATTACCCGCCGTCAGCGTGCCCTGGCCGCTGCGGTCGAAGGCGGGTTTGAGCCTGGCCAATTGTTCAAGCGTCAGGTCGGAGCGCAGGTTGTTATCCCGTGACAGCGACAGAAACGGCGTCAGCAAGTCATCCTGCCAACCCTCGGCATACGCGGCGGCCAGCTTCTGGTGGCTGAGCAACGCCAGCGCGTCCTGCTCTGCACGGCCAATGCGCCAGGCTTGGGCCATGCGCTCGCAATGCTCGCCCATCGACAGCCCCGTGCGCGGTTCGCCATTGCGTGGCAACTCGGGTTTCAGGTGGTGAGGCCGCAGTTTGAGGAACGGCTTCAGCCGCTCGCCCAGGCTTCTGCCACGGTTGGCCTGCAGCAGGATGTGGCGCAGCCCTTCGTTGACGGCAATCGGTGCATCGGAGGTGGTATCCACGCCGCCGGCAATGCCGCAGTCGATCTGCCCCAGGGCAATCTTGTTGGCCACCAGCAGCGCCGCCTCAAGCCCGGTGCCGCAGGCTTGCTGGATGTCATAGGCCGGGGTCTGCGGCGACAGGCGCGAACCCAGCACACATTCGCGGGTGAGGTTCATGTCACGTGAATGCTTGAGCACCGCGCCAGCCACCACCTCCCCCAGCCTTAACCCATGCAGGCGATAGCGCTCAATCAGGCCTTCGAGGGCGACCGTGAGCATCGCCTGGTTACTGGCCGTGGCGTAGGCGCCATTGGAGCGGGCAAAGGGGATTCGGTTGCCGCCCAGGATCGCGACCCGGCGAGGTGAACGCATGTGCTTGTTCCTCCTGAAACAATTTGATCCGTACAGCCTAGGTGTTTTTACCGCATTCGAACGACCTTGCCACAAAGTTGGTCCACACTTTCAAGCTTGCCTTTTGCGGAGACCCACTCATGAGCGATCGCTACCTCGGTTTTGCCAACTCCAACCTCGGCCGCCGCCTCGTGGATGCCCTCGGCCTGCCGCGCCCGGCGCCGCTGGAGCGCTGGCAGGCCGGCCGCCTGCGCCCGGTGGAAGGGGCCCTGGTACTGGGTGGCGGGCCGCTGGCAGGCCAGGTCGAAGCCATCGCCCCGCGCCTGACCGACGCGCTGTACTGCTTCAACGCCGATAACCTGCAGGCCGAAGCCTGGGTGGCCGGCCTGGGGCCGAAAATCAAAGCCGTGGTGTTCGATGCCAGTCATCTGTCCGACAGCGATGCGCTGAAGCAGTTGCGCGAATTTTTCCAGCCACTGCTGCGCAGCCTGGCCCCATGCGCCCATGTGGTGGTGCTGGGGCGTGCTCCGGAAAGCCTCGACAACCCGTTGGCCAGCGTCGCCCAACGGGCCCTCGAAGGCTTCAGCCGCTCGCTGGCCAAGGAACTGCTCAATGGCGCGACCGCCCAGCTGCTGTATGTCGCGCCCGGTGCCGAAGACCAGCTGGAGGGCGCCTTGCGCTTCTTTCTCTCACCCAAGAGTGCCTTCATTTCTGGCCAGGTGCTGCGCCTGGAGGCCTGCGCCAGCCAGGTCGGCGACTGGACCCGCCCGCTGGCCGGCCGTCGTGCCCTGGTCACCGGTGCGGCCCGCGGCATCGGCGCCGCCATTGCCGAAACCCTGGCGCGCGATGGCGCCGATGTGTTGCTGCTGGATGTGCCGCAGGCCAGCCAGGACCTCGACGCCTTGGCTGCACGGCTCGGTGGCAAGGCGCTGCCCCTGGATATCTGCGCCAGTGACGCGCCAACGCAACTGCTCGCAGCCCTGCCCGACGGCATCGACATCGTGGTGCACAACGCCGGCATCACCCGCGACAAGACCTTGGCCAACATGACCCCGGAATACTGGGACGCGGTCATGGCGGTCAACCTCAAGGCACCGCAGGTACTGACGCAGGCGCTGTACGACCACGGCGCGCTGGGGGAAAACGCGCGCATCACCTTGCTGGCCTCGGTCAGTGGCATTGCCGGCAACCGCGGGCAGGCCAACTATGCCGCGAGCAAGGCCGGGCTGATCGGCCTGGCCCAAACCTGGGCGCCGCGGCTTGCCGAGCGCGGCGGCAGCATCAACGCTGTCGCCCCCGGCTTTATCGAAACCCACATGACCGCGGCCATGCCCATGGGCCTGCGCGAGGCCGGTCGGCGCTTGAGCTCGCTGGGCCAGGGTGGGCGGCCGCAGGACGTCGCCGAGGCCATCGCATGGCTCAGCCAGCCTGGCTCCGGGGCAGTCAACGGCCAGGTGCTGCGCGTGTGCGGCCAGGCCTTGATGGGAGCCTGACCATGAGCCGACACTGGCACGACCTGCAAAGCCCGGCTGCCCGCGCCAGCCTGTACCTGCGTGCAGCCAGCAAACGCACGATCAGCGGTGACCGCGTGCCGGACGATGGCCTGCGCTGTTTCGTCCCGGTTCAGCCGGGCAACCTGGCGGCCTATCGACGGCTTTGCCACTTTACCGACGATGGCCGCTTGCCGGGCACTTATCCACACGTCATGGCGTTCACGCTGCAGTTGCAGTTGATGACCGCTCCAGGCTTCCCTTTCCCGCTGCTGGGCCTGGTGCACCTGCACAACCGCATCGAAGTGCTGCGCCCGCTTGGCGGTGTCGAAGGGCTGCGTTTTGCGGTGTACGCACACAACCTGCAGCCGCATGCCAAGGGCGGCACCTTCGACCTGGTGACCGAGGCAGAAGACGGCATTGGCCTGCTCTGGCGCGAAACCAGCCGCATGCTGGTGCGCGGGCTGAAGCTGGAGGGCGCAGCGGGCGAGCCTGCCGACGGTGAACCGGAGCCATTGCCCGAGGCTACCCGCTGGTACGCCGACAGTGATATCGGCCGGCGTTATGCCAAGGTTTGCGGTGACTACAACCCTATCCACCTGAGTGCCGCCAGTGCGCGACTGTTCGGCTTCCCCACGGCCATCGCCCATGGCATGTGGAGCAAAGCCATGGCCCTGGCGGCATTGCGCGGGCACCTGCCGCACAGCGGCTATGCCTTTGAAGTGGATTTCCGCAAACCGGTGCGATTGCCGTCGGAGGTGGTGCTTAGTGCCAGTGAAGCGGGGCCTGCGGGGGCGTTGCGGCTGGATGGGCATGGGGGCGTGCTGCATATGCTCGGGCGCTGGGCTTCCCTTTGAATCGTGAGGCTGCTGCGCAGCCTTTTCGCGACACAAGGCCGCTCCCACAGCGACTGCGTCAGCCTTGATGCCAGCGCGGTCTCTGTGGGAGCGGTCTTGCGTCGCGATGGGCCGCAAAGCGGCCCCTTGCTTTGCATCGGGCCTGGGCCGAAGCTATGCAGCATTAGGAGACCCCCGATGAACCTGCAAGAAATCACCCAACGCCTGCACCAGATCCGCGACAACAATGACTGGCGCGGCTTCCACAGCCCGAAGAACCTGGCCATGGCCGCCAGCGTCGAAATGGCCGAGCTGGTGGAAATCTTCCAGTGGCTGAGCGAAGACCAATCGCGCCAGCTGCCTGCCGACAAACTCGCCCACGTCGGCCAGGAAGTCGGTGATGTGGTGCTCTACCTGTTGTTGCTGTGCAGCGAACTGGGCCTGGACATGGACCAGGTGGTGCGGGCCAAGCTGGCCGACAGCGAGAGGCGCTTCGCCCGATGAACGACCGTCACTTCGATGAGCTGGCCACCCGCTTTGCCGAGAAGATCTACGGCGGCGCCAAGGGCGCGATCCGCCTGGCCGTGCTGCAGGCCGACCTGGCCGAGGCACTGCCCGACCGTCCGCTGCGCATCCTCGACATCGGCGCCGGGCTGGGCCACATGGCGTTGTGGCTGGCCCAGCGTGGCCATCACCTGACCCTGGCCGAGCCTGCCGCCCCGATGCTCGACGGCGCCCGGGCGCGCTTTGCCGAGGCCGGCCAGACCGCCACGTTCATCCAGGCCCCCTGGCAAGATCTGCTCGGCCAGCTGACCGAACCCTACGACCTGGTGCTGTGCCATGCCGTGCTCGAATGGCTGGCAGAGCCCGAAAGCATCCTGCCCGTGCTGCACCAGCTCACGGCCCCTACCGGGTGGCTGTCGCTGGCCTTCTACAACCGCGACGCGCTGGTCTATCGCAACCTGCTCAAGGGCCACTTCCGCAAGTTGCGCAGCAACCGGCTGGAAGGTGAAAAGCAGAGCCTGACCCCACAGAAACCGCTTGATCCACGCGAGCTCAAGGCGCAACTTGATCCTATGTGGCAGGTTGAAACCGAGAGCGGTGTGCGGGTGTTCCACGATTACATGCCCAAAGAGTTCCAGGGCAAGGCCGAGCTGCTCGACCTGCTGGAAATGGAACTGGCCTACCGCCGCCACCCCGGCTTTGCCGGGCTTGGCCGCTACCTGCACTGGGTCTGCCGCCCCCGTTGACCCGCCCGCCGGGAGGAATACATGCCGTACCGTCTGTTGTGCCTGGCCCTGCTGCCGCTTGCCTTGGCTGCCTGCCAGGGCAGCAACCCGTATGTGGCCAGCAGCCGCCCGCTGCCCCCGGCCCCCGCCCAGGCGGCCACCACCTTCGACGCAAGCGCCTACCCGGCACCCGCCCGGGATTACGGGCACTACCGCAGCTGGAGCTGGCGCAACGGCCAACTGCCCAGCGGCTCGGCCAATGCCGACCCGGCGCAACTGGCCGATGCCGTCAGCGGCGCACTCGACCAGCATGGCCTGCGCCCTGCCCGAGGAGCTTCGGGCGATTTGCTGGTCAGCGCCGACATGCGCCTGGAAAAACGCTTGCGCCAGGTGCGTGACTACGACAGCTACGACCCCTACTACGGCCCCTACCCCTACGGTGGTGTCGGTTATGGTGGCTACCGCCACGGCTATGGGGGCTATGCCAGCGTGCCCATCGTGCGCACCTACGAGGTGGAGGTGATGGTTGTGCGCATCGACCTGTACGACGCCCGCAGCGGCCAGCCGGTGTGGAGCGCCAGCGCCGAAAGCGGCAGCGACAAGGACTCGCCGCGTGAACGCGAAAGCGCCCTGCGCGATTCTGTGCACAAGGCGCTCAGCGGCTATCCTCCCAGTTAACGTTTAACGGAGAACCATCATGTTGCGCCGTCTCGTTCTACTGTCATTCGCGTTATTGCTCGCCGCCTGCTCCAGCAATAACGTCCAGCAGGATTTCGATGCAAGCCGCGATTTTGCCGCCTATCGCAGCTGGGCGTGGCAGGAGCCGGGCCTGCAATACCGCCCGGACGACCCGCGCATCAAAAGCGACCTCACCGAACAGCGCATCCGCCAAGCGGTGGCCGACCAGCTCGACCAGCGCGGCCTGCGCCCTGTGCAGGCTGGCGCGCGGCCTGACCTGGGCGTGCGCACGTACCTGATTGTCGAGCAGCGCCAGCAACAGATCACCACCAACTACGGCGGTGGCTGGGGCGGTTATTGGGGTGGCTACTGGGGCGGCCCGATGTACAACGAAACCCGCAGTGTCGACTACAAGGTCGCCACCATTCAGATCGACATGTTCGACGGGCGTGACGGCAAGCTGGTGTGGCGCGGCAGTGCCGAGCAGATCATGAACAACTACCCGCCAAGCCCGGAAGAACGCAACAGCGCCATTCACAATACCGTGACCAAGGTGCTGGCCAACTACCCGCCGGGAAGCAAGAAGTAAGTTTCAAACGCGGCCTCCCTAGGCGCCGCGGACTCTGTGGGAGCGGGTTCACCCGCGAAGAAAGCGACACGGTGCATGGCACCGGCTTCGCCGGTGTTCGCGGCGGTTCGACGCTTCGATGAACCCGCTCCCACAGAGATCGCGGTCATGATCACTTGCGCATCACCTGCCAGGTCGATGCCACCTACGACAAAATCCATTCCAGCCACGCCTTTTTCCCCTTCCCGCCCACTCGTCCGCAGGTTCTTGTCTATCTTCACTTAAGGAAACCTGACTGACCGGGTAGATGTGTTCAACATTTGGGAAAGGCGACCTGCCAATGCAAAGCATTGTTCTCCTGCTGTGGCTTGCCTTGTGCTCCGAACAGGATGTGCGTCAACGCCAGATATCCGATCTGCTGACCCTGGGCGTGGCCGCCGGCGCCCTGTTCTGGCTGTTCGCAACCGGCCACAGCTGGATCGGCGCCGATGCCAGTGATGCCGGCTGGGCGCTGGCCATCGTCATGCTGCTTACATTGCCCGGCTACATGCTCGGCCGCTTCGGTGCCGACGACGTCAAGCTGATGGGCGCCCTGGCCCTGGCCACCAGCCCGCAATACGTGCTCGGCACCTTCATCGGCGCCGGTGTCAGCGTGCTGGTCTGGCTGCTCACGCGGCGGCGCCTGTGGACCCTGCTCAACCCCAAGGTGAAGAAGCGTTTGCAGGCCCTGACCGAAGAAATGGGCGACAAACAGGCATTCGTACCCTACGTGTTAGCAGGTTTTCTTCTAACGGCGGTATGGATCCAATAATCACTCCTGTGGTCCCATGTCTTGTACATAACTTGTACATAACCGGAAAGTGCGACTATTTTTAAGCTGCCAGCGTGTCTGGCACGGGAGCAGGACCGCATTCGAACAGGGAGTTGATCGTGACCAGACCATTCAGTGAAGTAAAGGTATTGGTGGTCGATGACCAACCAGTCATCGTCGAACAGTTGTGTGAGTTTCTCGAAACCCAGGGCTACCACTGCCTGCCAGCCCATTCCACCGACGACGCCATCCAGCGCTACCTGGCCGACGAGGCCATCGGTCTGATCATCTGCGACCTGCACATGCCTGAGCGTGATGGCATCGAACTGGTCCGCGCCCTCAAGGAAGTCACCGGGCAACGTATGTTTGAAGCCATCATGCTGACCGGGCGTGCGGACAAACAGGACGTGATCCGTGCCCTGCGCGAAGGCTTTGCCGATTATTACCAGAAGCCCATGAACCTCGACGAACTGCTGGAAGGCGTGCGCCGCCAGGAAGAGGCCCTGCAAGAGCGCCAGCGCAACTTCCGCGCCCTGGGCGGGTTGAACCAGCGCTTGCAGGACCTGGCGGACTCGGTGGACGAGCTGTACCAGGACCTGGAAAAAGCCCGTGGCCAAGGTACCCACCGGCGTGCCACCGATGTGGAAGAGAGCGAAAACGAGCTGCCGGCCGCCTTCGAGAAGCTGTCGCCACGCCAACTGGAAGTGGCGCGGCTGGTGAGCAAGGGCAAGACCAACTACCAGATCGCCTGTGAACTGGGCATTACCGAAAATACCGTGAAGCTGTATGTGTCGCAGGTGTTGCGACTGACCCACATGCACAACCGTACCCAGCTGGCATTGGCGCTGACGCCCAGCTCGTCGCCGGTGCATTTGAGGTTTACTACCCATTGAGGGTGTGGCTTTGAGATTTTGGGGCTGCTGTGCAGCCCATCGCGACACAAGGCCGCTCCTACAAGGGACCGCGTAACCTGTGGGAGCGGCCTTGCCGGGGCGCCGGACCGGTCGGAAAGGGGCGCGGAGCGCCCCCCTACATTTGGAAACCCAAACTCAGGGTCAGCCGGGGGCCACGGTCCAGGCTATCCAAGGCCACATCCGCCAAAGGCTTCGCCAGCTCCAGCGCAACATTGAAGAAACGCCCATCCCCCAACCGCACACCCAGTGCCGCCGAAGCCAGATGGGCATCGTCCTCCGGCCCCCGGTTATGCCAGGCCTGCGCCACATCCACTGCCGCATAGGGCTGAACCAGCGCCAGCCCGTAACCTCGCAGGAGGTAGTTCAGTTCGTAAGCCACACCCCAGCCTTTGTCCCCTTCTGCCTGGTCACGCGGGTAGCCACGGCCAAAATGCTGCCCACCAAAGCCAGCCCTTTCGCTGTCGGGCAGTTGGTCATCACTCCAATACAGCGCGCCCGACACCACCCCCTGCCAGTTGCCAGCCAGCGTGTCACTCTGCAAACCGGAAAGCCGCAGCCGCAGGAAATCCAGATCGTAGTCGGCATCGCTGCGCGCCCCCAGGTAATCCAGCCCCTGATAGACCCCGGCACTGACAATACGCAGGCGGTTACCTTCCACTTTGCGCCAGTCGCCCTCAAAGGAAAGCGCGCGCACACCGGTGTCGTAGTCGCGAACCGAAGGCTGCCCGTCCAGTCGGTCCTCAACGTGCTCGCTGACCGCATACAGGTGCCCCTGCACGGCCATCCATTCGTTCGGCCTCACAACCACTGGCTGGCGCAGGCCCACCGCATAGCGTTCACTGTCGCGCTCGCGGGTCATGTCA
Source organism: Pseudomonas sp. WOUb67 (assembly GCF_050058005.1). Taxonomy (NCBI): domain Bacteria; kingdom Pseudomonadati; phylum Pseudomonadota; class Gammaproteobacteria; order Pseudomonadales; family Pseudomonadaceae; genus Pseudomonas; species Pseudomonas sp. WOUb67. Next base: position 31,712 of record NZ_CP170112.1, read on the forward strand.
CGGCCATCGTCCAGACGAATACGCGTGCCCGGATCACTGCGGTAGCGCGAAGCCGAGAGCAGCAACTGGCTGCCGGCAGCATCCAGGTACTGGCTGTAGTCCAGCCGCTGGTAATGCACCTGGTCATCACCCGGAGGCAACAGCAGGCTGGCCTTTAACTGTTCGGCAAAGCGGGTCTGGACATTGCTGGTTGCCGTCAGCAGCGCCTGCGCATCGTCGCGACTGGAATCGGCCACGGTAACAGCGGCGCTGAACGGCTTGCGCCGCGCATGCACGGTCAGGCGGGCGGCCCCGTCAGCGGTTTGCGCCATCGCCAGCTCAGCCTCTATCGACACACCCGGCAGGCGTTCGGCGAGCCCCAGGTAGCGTTCCAGGGTTTCTCGTGTCAGCGGGCGCTCGGCTTCCAGCTGCGTCAGCAACTGCTGCAGGTAGTCACCGGCCGGGCCGATGTCGCCGTCCACGCGGTAATCCCGGATGTAACCTTCGACCAGCACCACATTGACCCGGCCTTCGGCCACATCCTGAGGTGGCAGGTAGGCGTATGAAAGCAGGTAGCCCTCCTGCCGGTAGCGCTCGGTCAGGCGCTCGGTGTACTGCTGCAGCTCGCCTAATGTGATGTTGTGCCCGATCAACGGCTGGTAGTGCTCGCGCAAGTCGCTCAAGGGGAACACCGTACCGCCTTCGAAACGCACCTTGTGCAGCACCATGCGCGTATCCGCAGGCGCCCAGGCCTGGCTTTCGGCGTTTGGCCGGGGCATTCGCAGGTTGGGGCTGGGGGGCCGATAGGTGTCTACCGGCAGGTTGGTGTCGGGCAGGCGCCGTTCGTACTCATGGCTGTCGAGAAAACCCGGCAACGCCTCGGCCTGGGCCAAAAACGCCCAAGGCAGCAACAACAGGGGCACGGCCAGAGGACGCATAGGGCGCTCCATGTTCCCTTGGGTTGCGGGGCACCAGCCGGTCACACCCGTCACTTGCAAGCGTAGGTGCTGGCCCGGCTGCCGTCGAACGCCTACTCGCTGACCTGGAATGCCACCCGCGCGGTCTCGCCGCTTTCGTCCAGCGCACTGAGCTCGGCCTGCCCGGCCTGCGGCAAGCGCACCAGCAGGCTGTCCTGCCCCTGGGTTTCGCCCAACGGCTGGCCATTGAGGAACCACCAGCGCCGCCGGCCACCGCCCAGGGCCGACACATGCAGCTGCAACGGCTCGCTGCTGGTCGCCGGGCGGCGCAGGTTATCACCCGGGCGTACGCCGACGATCGACAGCGGCGGCGCGCTGGCCGGCACCTGCGGTGGGCAGGCCGGGTCGATGGCGGGCAGCCGCGCCGTGCGCCGCTCCACGCGGGGCAGCCAAGGCTCCAGCGGGGCCGGCCACAAGGCAATGTCGCGGACCTTGGCGCCTGGGCAACTGCCATCCACACGCAGCCCCTGGTCGTTGACCCACACACTTTCGCGCAGGCCCAGGCCCAGCGGCTGGTCGGCGGCTTGCAGCGTCGGTGGTGTGGTGCCGTCCAGGGTCCAGGCAAAACGCTGGCGCCGGCAGTTGGGGTCCTGTTTGCTCATCGGCTGCCCCAGCGGCCAACAGATTGCCGCCACACCGACATTCGCCGGCACCCGCTCCACCGGCACGCTGATGCCACGCTGGCTGTCGCGGTTGCTCAACAGGTCGTGCACCTGCAGCATCAACGGCGCCGCCGAGGCCAGGCCGAACTGGCCGGGTACCGGCGTGCCGTCGGGGCGGCCGATCCACACGCCGATCAGGTAGCGCGGGCCTACGCCAATCGACCAGGCATCGCGAAAGCCATAACTGGTGCCCGTCTTCCAGGCCAGTTGTGGGCGCTGCACCAGCTCGGCATGCGGGTCGCGGTCGGGGCGCGCCTGGCCGCTGAGGATGCGCCGGATGATCCACGCCGCCCCCGGTGACAGCAGCCGGCGCTCCACCAGCGGGTCCTGTGGCTGCAAGCGCACTCGCGCACTGTTGCCACCCCGCGCCAGCGCCGCGTAGCCACCCACCAGGTCTTCAAGGCGGCTGCCGGCACCGCCCAGGATCAACGACAGGTTGGGCTCGGCCAAGGGTGGCAATATCAGTGGCATGCCCGCCATGCGCAGTTGTGCGGCAAAGCGTTTCGGGCCGTAGGCCTCCAGCAACTGCACGGCCGGCAGGTTGAGTGACAGGGCCAGCGCCGAGCTGGCCGACACCGGCCCACTGAAGCCCATGGAGAAGTTGCCGGGGCGGTAGTCGCCATAGCGGCGCGGCACATCCTGCAACAACGATTCGGAATGGATCAGGCCATCGTCCAGCGCCATGCCGTAAAGGAACGGCTTGAGGGTGGAGCCGGGCGAACGTAGCGAGCGCACCATGTCGACATGCCCGAAGCGGCGCTCATCGGCCAGCTCGATCGAGCCAAGGTAGGCACGCACCGCCATGGTCTGCGCCTCGACCACCAGGATGGCGGCAGAGGTGCGCTCCGGAAGCCGCGCGCGCCAGCCCAGCAGCAAATCTTCAAGGCGCCGCTGCAACGCCGCATCGAGCGTGGTACGGATCAGCGGCGGGCTGTCGGCGCTGTTCAGGCGCCGGGCGAGCAAGGGCGCCAGCGCTGGCTCCTGGCGTGGGGCCAGCAGCAGCGGCTCTTCGGCGGCCTCACGAATTTGCTGCACAGGCCACACCTGGTATTCGGCCAGGCGCTGCAACACCTTGTCGCGGGCACGCTGGGCACGCTCAGGGTGGCGGTCCGGGCGCAGCCGGCTGGGTGCCTGGGGCAGCACCGCCAGCAGCGCTGCTTCGGCCGGGGTCAGGTGCATCGGCGACTTGCCCAGGTACGCCCAACTGGCGGCAGCCACGCCCTGCAGGGTGCCGCCGAAGGGCGCGCGGTCCAGGTAGATCTGCAGGATTTCACGTTTGGACAAGTGCCACTCCAGCTGCGCCGTACGCCACAGCTGGCGCAGTTTGCCGGCCAGGGTGCGGTCATGCGGGTCTAGCAGCCGTGCCACCTGCATCGACAGCGTGCTGCCGCCCGACACCACACGCCCACCCCGCAGGTTCAGCCAGGCCGCGCGCGCCAGGGCCAACGGGTTGACCCCGGGGTGGCGGTAGAACCAGCGGTCCTCGTAGGTCAGCAAGGCCTGCAGGTACAACGGCGAAACCTGGTCCGGGCTGACCGGGTAGCGCCACACACCCTCCGCATCGGCAAAACGCCACAAGGGCGTACCGTCTTCGGCCAGCACTACCCGCGCCAGGTCGTCGCCCGGCAGCGGCAGCGGGCACAGCCGGTCGGCCAGCCACAACAGGCCGCACAGCACCAGCAGGCCAATCAGCGTGGCGCGCAACAGCCTGCCCGCACGCGCTAAGCTTGGCATCGGGAACCGACCTGGCCAGGTGATGGCCAAAGGCTTGGGAACGGCAACATCGCCGATTCGTTCATCAGGAAGCAACTATGCATGTAGAAGGTTTTTTCGAGTGGCTGGGCCAGGCACTGGGGTCGTTGATCCGCTTCATCGTCGACGCATTGAGCGGGCTGTTCAACCTGCTGGCCAATGCCGGTGGCAATTTCATCGACGGCCTGGCGCGCACCCTGGGCACGGACACCTCGCTGATCAGCATCCTGGCCCTGATCATCGGCCTGATGCTGCTGTACTCGGCAATCCGCGCGTTCATGCGCGCCTCGATCATCCTCGGGATCATCTGGCTGGTGCTGGGGTTGTGGGTGATGAGCTGGGTGATTCACTAAAAGCCAGAACCTACACCTTTGTAGGAGCAGCCTTGTGCTGCGAAGAGGCCAGTAAGCACACTGAAAGAAGTGCTGTCTCTACTGGCCTCTTCGCAGCACAAGGCTGCTCCTACAGGTGAGCCTGTTGCCTCAGCGGGCTTTTACGGTCATCTCCCCTTGCCCATCGCCCACAGCCTGCAGGTTCGGCCGGTACATCGACTCAACCTGCGGCGGCGGTACGCGGTAGGTGCCCGGGGTCACTGCCCGTGCCAGGTACAGCAGGTGGGTGGTGCCGTAGCTGTCGAGCTTGAGCGCGGCAACGTAGCGGTCATCACGGTACTCCTGGTGCACCACGCTGGCGTTCTGCATCGACTCGCGCCATTCCTTCACCGCGCTGCTGGCGTTGTCCAGGCTGGCGGCGCTTTGCGCCAGGTTCTGGTTTTCCAGCTCCAGGCCTGCCGGCAGCAGGTCCACCACCAGCGCATCCGGCACACGGTCTTCGGCCTTCAGCGCCAGGTGCACCAGCACCAGGTCGCCACTGCGCAGGTTGTGCAGGTCCAGCGGCTGGCCATTCATGCCCAGGTACTCACGACGAATCTGCATACCGTTACCGCCGGCCACAGGCGCCTGGCGTGGGTAACCGGACAAGGTCAGCTGCTGGTACAGCGTCTCGCTGCCTTCGTTCTGCACGCTCAGTGGCGATGCCAGCAACGGGCCTTCCAGCTTCATGCCGGCCTCGGCATTGTTGAACTCGCGCACCTCGCCCGCACTGTCCAGGCGTGCCTGCCACTTGCCTTCCGGCTTGCCCAGCAGGCCACGGCCGGCCAGGAACAGCGCATTGCGCTCCTGGGTCGACAACCAGCGGTTGGCCGCCAGTTCATCCGACAAGGCGAACAGGCGCTGGTCGACCTGGCTGCTGGCCAGGTTGCTCTCCTGCAGCAATGCCAATATCAGCGCCTGGTCACGCAGGGCGCTGCCGTAGTCGGCCATCCAGCCTTTGCCACGGCTGATGCCCAGGCCCGCCTGCAAGGCTTGCTCGGCACGCGGTTTGTCGCCCATCTTGTCCAGCGCCACCGCCAGTTGCACCAACGGCAGGCCGGAGCGAGCATCGGCACGGCGCTCGAACAGGCCACGCAGGGCACCCAACGGCGCCTGCTGGCTGCGCGACAGCACCAGCGCCGCATAGGCCTGTACGGCAAAGCGGGTGTGGTCGGCGTTTTCGCTGTAGTCGACTTCGATCAGGTTGCGCTCTTGCAAGTAACGCAGCAGGCGCTCGCTGGCCTTCTTCAGCGCTTCGGCCGGCACGCCATAACCCTGGTCACGGGCACGCAAGAGGAAGTCGGTGACGTAGGCAGTCAGCCAGTACTCCTCTTCGCTGTCCGAACTCCACAGCCCGAAGCTGCCGTTGTAACGCTGCATGCCTAGCAGGTGCTCGATACCCATCTCGATCTTGCGCTTGCGCACATCCGCCGGCTCGCCCTTGATGCCCAGGCGCTTGAGGCTGTCGGCATCGGCGTACAGCGACGGGTAAAGGCCGCTGGTGGTCTGCTCCAGGCAACCGTAAGGGTATGCCTCCAGCGCGCGAATCTGCTCGGCCAGGTTCAACGGGGGCCGGCTCGACAACGCCAGGCTGGCCTCCAGGCCAGCGGGTTCGAAGGCGGCAAGGTCTGCTTCCGGCAGGGTCCAAGGCTGATCCTTCAAGGCCACGCGGTAGTGCTTGAGCATTGCCGGGTAGGCCGGGCGCACGCCCAGCGTCCACTCACGCTCGAACGCGATGGTCGGCTCGTTCGGCAGTTGCAGGCCAGTGACACGCACATGCACCTTGCCCTGCCCCAGACCACCCTGGGCCTGCACCGGAATCATCAGCGTCGAACGCTGCCCCTCGGCCAGGGCAACGGTCTGCACGGCATTGGTGGCCAGGCTCAGTTGCCCTTCGGTAGTGATTTCAACGTTCAGCTGCTGGGCGCGGCCCGACAGGTTGGCCAGGTCCAGCGCCAGGCTGGTGCGGTCGCCACCGGCCAGGAAGCGCGGGGCCGACAGCTCGGCAATCAGCGGCGCGGCGACCACGGTCTTGCCCTCGGCCATGCCGAAGTGTTCTTCGGTCCAGGCCTGGGCCATCAGCCGCAGTTCACCGTTGAAGTCGGGGATGTCGACCGTGGCCTGGCCCTCACCGTTTTCGTCCAGGGTCACCGGCAGGCTCTGCTGGGCGACGATGGTGACCGTGGTGTTAGGGCGCTTGCCGCCCTTGGCCATCGCCGCATCACCACCGAACGCCAGGCTGGCCAGGCGACCCTGCCCGGCTTCGATCAGCTGGCCATAGATATCCAGTTGGTCGGCGCCGTAGGCCTTGCGCCCGAACAGGCTGGCAAACGGATCGGGCGTTTTGAAATCGGTAATGTTGAGGATGCCCACATCCACCGCCGACAACAGCACATGCACCTGCTTGGGCACGCTGCCATCGGCATTGGCGGCCTTGACCTTCACGGTCAGCGGCTGTTTCGGGCGCATTTTCTCCGGCGCCTGCAGGCTCACCGCCAACTTGCGCTCGGCGCGGTCCAGCGGCAGGTGCAGCACGCCGACTGAACGCTTGGGCGTGGCGTTGGCCTTGCGCTCACCCGGGCGGATCACCAGCGCGCTGATGTACAGGTCGTGGCGTGCCCAGGCTTTGTCCAGTTGCACATCGAAGGTCTTGCCCTCGGCGGGCACTTCGATTTCCTGCCACCACAACGGGCCATCGCTGGATTCGATAATCAGGTAGCCGCTGCCAGCGGCAGGCGGGGTGACGGTGACCTTGGCCGTGGCGCCGTCGGCGTAGGACGGTTTGTCCAGTGCCAGCTTGACCTGGTCGGGGCGCACGGCACCGCCTTCGGCGTTGTCCTGGGCGCGGTAGCCGGCCCAGAAGCGCTCGCTGGACACCAGGCCAGTCTGCGGGTCTTCCACCTCGACGCGGTACGGGCCCCATTCAACCTGGAAGCTCAGCTTGGCGGTGGAGCCTGCCTTGACGCTGACGGTCTCTTCGTTCTGGGTAAGGAATTTCTCGTTGTAGGCGTAGCTCCAGCCGTCGCTCTGCGAGTAGTTCCAGTAGTAGTCGCGGCGCTCGCGGATCAACCGCACCTTGAGGTCGTTGGCCGCCAGCTTGTTGCCATCGCGGTCGGCCACCAGGAACTCGAATTCCACCGGCCCGTCGCTATCGGTTTCCTCGCCCTCGAACAGGCCACGCAGGCCCGGCAGGCGCTCGGCTGGCCAGATCGGCTGCTCCAGGCGCCGGGTGATCGGCCGGCCACCGGACTCCTGCAGGCTGGCCTGCACGGTCAGTTGCAGCGGCGAGCGGGCTTCGGCCCAGCGGCTTTCGATGTCGACCACTGCCTTGCCGGCCTGGTCGAGGGTCACTTCGTCCAGCTCCAGGTCCTGGTTCAGCTCGGTTTCGGTGACCGCGCCAAACTGGTAGCCGGGCAGCGCAGGTACTGCCTCGCGAAGGGGACGCACATAAGCCTGGCCACTCAGGCGATTACCGGCAGCCGGGGCACCATACAGGTAACGGCCATTGACCTCGATGCGCGCATCCTCCTCCGGCGACAGCGGCGTGCTGCTGCCCTTCAGCTCCAGCGCCAGGCGCTCGGGCAGGAAGTCTTCGACCAGGAATTCATACACCTGCTTGCGCCCGCCGCCCAGGTCGAGCAGCATTTGCCAGCGGCCAGTCGGGGCCTCGGTGGCCAGCTGCAACTGGTATTGGTACAAGCCATTGCTGTCGGCTTCCCAGACGAACTTGCGGCTCACCTGTTCATCCGGGCGCCGCACCTCCACGTTCACCGGCTGGGCTTTGACGGGCTTGCCGTCCTGGTCGCGCAGCAGGCCGTTGAGCAGCACGGTTTCACCTGGGCGATACAGGTCACGCGGGCCGAAGATGAAAAACTGCAACGGGTTGGCCTGGGGGCCGGTAATGTCGAATTCGGCCAGGTCCAGGGCAGCAGTGTTCAGGCGCAACAGGGTGGTGTGCACACCTTGGGTGGCGATCAGGGTATCGGCCTTGGGCGTGATCGGCAGCTGGGCGTGGCCCTTGCCATCGGTGCTGGCCTGGGCCAGCAGCTTGCCCTTCTCGTCATGGATTTCGAGGTTGACGCCGTTCAGCGCCTTGCCGCCTTCCAGCGCCTGGGCGAACACGTCGATGCGGTCGCGGTAGCGGTGCGCCGACACGCCGATGTCGCTGAGGGTGAACAGGGTCGCTGGTTGCGAGTAGTCGTAGGTGCCCGAGGCACGCATCACCGCCAGGTACACGCCCGGGTCTTGCAGCGGCTTGATGCCGGCGATGGGCAGCAGCACGGTTTCGCGGGTGTTGCGGGCGGGGTTGAGGTCGAAGCGGCCGCTGTAGACCAGCTCGGCCATGTCCAGGGTTTCCTTGGACTGGTAGTAGTACAGGCTGCTGTTGCGCCCCCAGCTGGCCAGGAAGGTCGAGAGCATTTCCGGCTTCACCCGGAAGAACTCGACATCGACCTTGTCGACGTTCAGGGCAATCACCGGCAGGCCTTCGGCCAGGCGCGTGGGCAGCAGCGAACCGCGGCTGGCAAAGCCGATGGTCGGCTGCATGTCGCGGGTTTCCAGCTGGGTGACCGACTCGCTGTCCAGTTGCTTGCCGTTGACCGCGAGCAAGCCCTTGTCGACGGTCAGCACCAGCTTGCGCTGCGGCTCCAGGTGGCGCAGGCGCAGCTCCATCTGGTTGTCAGAGAGTTCCCAGGCGCCGTCGAGCTTACCCTTGACGGTGTCGACCAGGTGCACCTTGCTGGCGAAGTCCTGCTTGGCATCCAGCGGTGCGGAGAAGCTGATCGACAGCGTTGATGCGCCATCGAGCTGCACCTCCGAAGCATCCAGCACCGTAAGCTCGCGGCCTTCGTAGCGTTTGGCGAGCACAGCCGGGTCTTCGCGCTTGGGCGCGGGTGCTTCGGCAGGCGCAGAGGCAGCGGGTTTCTCGGCCGGCGCCGGTTTTTCCGGCGTGGAAGAGTCACAGGCACTGAGCAAAGCCAGCGCGCAGGCCAGCAACAATCCTTTGTTGAACATGGAGTAGGAACTCTTAGGCAGCGTGTACGTGAGGGCAGCAACTATAGCTCAACGTCAGGTGCAGCACCCGGGCGTTGCGCGGCAAGTCAGACCATGGTCGCGCGAAATGGTTGCCTGGCCGTTACACTGTGGCATTTGTTAAAGGGGGCCGCTTTGCGCCCCTTCGCGGGCTTGCCCGCTCCCACAGGTTAGGCGCCGGCCGCAAGAGCAACACTTTCCTGTGGGAGCGGGCAAGCCCGCGAAGGGGCGCATAGCGGCCCCAAGCCTCATGGAATGCAAATGCCCCGACTCTCTGCCGACTGGCGCCACCGCCCCACCCACCACAAGGTCTGGGCGCTGGCCGCGCCGATGATCCTGTCCAACATCTCCGTGCCGCTGGTGGCGCTGGTCGACAGCACGGTCATCGGCCACCTCCCACACGCCCACCAGCTGGGCGCCGTGGCCGTGGGCGCCACCTTGTTCACCTTCATGGTCGGCCTGATGGGCTTCCTGCGCATGGGCTCCACCGGCTTCGCCGCCCAGGCCGCCGGCCGTGGCGACGGCGCGGCGTTGCGCCAGGTGTTGGTACAAGGGCTGTTGCTGGCGGTGGGCTTCGCCGTGTTGATCGGCCTGCTGGCCCTGCCGTTCAGCCAGCTGGCACTGCATGCGATGCAACCCAGCGCAGCCCTGCAGCAATCCACCGAAGACTTCTTCCACACGCGCCTGCTGGGCCTGCCCGCAGCACTGGCCAGCTACGCGCTGGTTGGCTGGTTTCTGGGCACTCAAAATGCGCGAGCACCGTTGGCCATCCTGCTGACGACCAACCTGCTGAACATCGTCCTGAACCTGTGGTTCGTCCTGGGGCTGGATTGGGGGGTACTGGGTTCGGCGCGGGCATCGGTGATTGCCGAGTGGAGTGCCGCCCTGCTTGGCCTGGCCCTGACCCGCCCGGCCCTGCGGGGTTACCCGGGGCATGTGGTGTGGGCAGCGCTGAAACGCTGGCAGGCCTGGCGGCCGTTGCTGGCGGTCAACCGCGACATCTTCCTGCGTAGCCTGGCACTGCAACTGGTGTTCCTGCTGATTACCGTGCAGGGCGCGCGCCTGGGTGAGGCCACCGTGGCGGCCAACGCCCTGCTGCTCAACGGCCTGCTGCTGACCGCCTACGCCCTCGACGGGCTGGCGCATGCGGTGGAGGCACTGTGCGGCCATGCCATCGGCGCCCGTGATCGCGACACCCTGCGCCGCTCGCTGGTGGTGGCCTGTGGCTGGTCGCTGATCACCAGCCTGGGGTTTGCCGGGTTGTTCCTGCTGGGTGGGCACTTGTTCATCGACTTGCAGACCGACATCGACAGTGTGCGAGCGGCGGCTTATCCGTATTTGCCCTACCTGGCGGTGCTGCCGTTGATTGCGGTGTGGAGTTACTTGCTGGATGGGTTGTTCATCGGCGCGACGCGGGCGCGGGAGATGCGCAATGCGATGTTGGTGTCGGTGCTGATTGCACTGCCGGTGGCGGTGGGCATGAGCGGGTTTGGCAACCATGGGTTGTGGTTGGCGTTTCTTGGGTTCATGGGGTTGCGGGCGGTGACGTTGGCGTGGGTGGGGTGGCGGTTAGAGCAGAAAGGTAAGTGGTTTGAGTGATGCTGGACGGGTACGTCGTGGGAGTTGCGGCGCCTTTGAGATCGAGCGCCGCCCGCGCGGCGCATCGCGAGCTGCGCTCGCTCCTACGTTTGTTTCGGGCCAATTATTCCTGCGGGATTTGCGCGCGAACGCCTTGGCGCATGTCGCGATATCGCGTCGTACATACAAGGCGGTCGCGCGCGCCTGCCACGGCATGACTGGCCCGAAACAAACGTAGGAGCGAGCGCAGCTCGCGATGCGCCGCGCGGGCGGCGCTCGATCGACTAGGCGCTACAACACTCAAGACGACAGGTACGAAGACCGGGTCAGCCCAAGGCGCAAGGCATCCAGGAACTGGGTCCGCTCACGCGCGGTGATCTTGGCGCTGGCCACCTTGTCGCGGTAGTGGGTCATCAACTCCTCCGGCGACAGGTGCACGTAGCGCAGCATGTCTTCGATGGTGTCGTGGGTCTCGATACCGGCGTGGTACACGCTGCCGTCGGCGTTCTGGTAGATGTTCACCGAGTCGGTGTCACCGAACAGGTTGTGCATGTCACCCAGGATTTCCTGGTAGGCACCGACCAGGAACACGCCCAGCAGGTAGTCCTCGCCGTCCTTGAGCGCATGCACCGGCATGCTGGTCTCGATGCTCTGCTCGTCGACGTACTGGTTGATCTTGCCGTCCGAGTCGCAGGTCAGGTCTTGCAGTACCGCGCGGCGCAGCGGTTCTTCGTCCAGGCGGTGCAGCGGGATGATCGGCAGCACCTGGCCAATGGCCCAGGTGTCCGGCAGGCTCTGGAACACCGAGAAGTTGCAGATGTACTTGTCGGCCAGCTTGTCGTTCAGCTCGTCCAGCACCTGGCGGTGCGAACGCTGGCGGGCCTTCAGCGAATTGTGCAGGCGGCGGCACACGGCAAAGTAGCACTGCTCGGCCAAGGCCTTTTCGCTCAGGCTGATCTTGCCATCGGCATACTGTGCGGCCACGTCACCCATGTAGTGGGTGGCGCGCCAGTAGGTCTCGGTCACCATCTCGATGTCGGTCGGGCCAAGCAGGTCGGCCAGCCACTGCACGGTCTCGGGCAGGGCTTCCTTGTTCTCGATGGTCGGTACGTCGTCGTTGTGCTTCTCGACGTCGGTGACCTGGATCACCAGCATGGCGTGGTGCGCCGTCAGCGAGCGGCCACTCTCGGAGAAGATGTGCGGGTGCGGCAGGCCCTGCGCGTCGCAGAACTCCTTGAGCATGCCCACCACCACGCCGGCGTAGTCGTCCATGTCGTAGTTGATCGAGCTGGCATTGCGCGAGTGGGTGCCGTCGTAGTCCACGCCCAGGCCACCGCCAACGTCGATGTGGTCGACTGGCAGGCCCAGCGCACGCAGTTCGCCGTAGTAACGGATGGCTTCCTTGAACCCATGCTGGTAGTCCGCCAGGTTGGCGATCTGCGAGCCCATGTGGAAGTGCAGCAGGCGGATACCCTGGTCCAGGCCGGCATCGCGGAAGCGCTGCACCACCGAGATCAGCTGGGCAGCAGACAACCCGAACTTGGACTTCTCGCCACCGGTATCGGCCCATTTGCTGGAAGCCAGCGACGACAGGCGCACGCGCAGGCCGACCTGCGGCCTCACCTTGAGCTCGGCGGCCTCGTCGATCACCAGGGCCACTTCCGACTCTTTCTCGATGACGATGAACACGTTGTGGCCAAGCTTCTGGCCCATCAGCGCCAGGCGAATGAACTCACGGTCCTTGTAGCCGTTGCAGACGATGGTGCCGCCCTTCGGCGCCAGCGCCAGCACGGCCAGCAGCTCCGGTTTGGAGCCGGCTTCGAGGCCGATGGAAACGTTTTGCGTGGCGATGATGTTTTCCACCACCGCTTCCTGCTGGTTGACCTTGATCGGGTACAGCGCGGTGTACTGGCTCTGGTACTCCAGGCGCGCGATGTTGGCATCGAATGCACCGGTCAGCTGGCGTACGCGGTCTTGCAGAATGTCGGGGAAGCGCACCAACAAGGGCAGCGACAGGCCGCTCTGGCGCAGTTCGTCAACCTGTTCGTACAGGTCGATCGGCGCGCTGTCGGGGCCGTTGGGGCGCACTTCGACGCGCCCCGCTTCATTGATGGCGAAATAACCAGCGCCCCAATGGCGGATGCCGTAAACACTGCGGCTATCGGCCACGGTCCATTGGCTACCATCGTCTTTGCGTGTGCGTCGTACGGACATTCAAGTCCCCTATAGATAAGTCGAAGACACTGCCCCGCAGGCAGCGGAGCGAGTGTAAAAGCTGAAAATGACGATTCATCCGTGCTCAGGCATAGACCCTGACCACAGGAACGAGTTTAGAAAGCGCTGGGCAAAAAATCGCGCGATGGCCTCAGCCGCCAGACTTTTTCGCCTTGAAACCCTGTTTGGTCAGCTCGCCGATCAACAGCTCGACATGGTCGCCCTGGATCTCGATAACCCCGTCCTTCAGGGCACCGCCGGTACCGCAGCGGCGCTTGAGCGTGGTCGCCAGCTCTTTGAGCTGGTCGGGCGGCAGCGGCACGCCGGTGACGGTAGTCACGGTCTTGCCGCCACGGCCTTTGCTCTCGCGGCGCACACGGGCAACGCCGTCGCCTTCGGGGATGATTTGCTGCTTGCAGATGCAGGCATCCACCGGCTGGCCACAGTCGGGGCAGTGCCGACCGGCATCGGTGGAGTAAACGAGACCGCCAAGGGCGGAAAAGGAAGAAGCTTTCTTGGCCACTTTTGTTCCTCTGTGCTGAGGACAAAAACTGGTCGTGCCTTGGGGTAGAGGCCGACCGCGAAGCCCCACTCTGGCAGGGGCGGCGCTACTGCCGCAAGATCCTGCGACAGCCCGAAAAGGGCGCGCAGTGTAACGATAAATCCGGCTGTTGCTAAGTACAGGATTGCGGCATTTTGCGAATGTTTTGCGACTTCAAGACCTGCCGGCGCCCGCGCTGGTGCAAACTACCGCTCCTTGCCCAGGAGACAGGCCAGTGACGATACCTGAAATCAGCGCGTTCATTGCCACATGGCCCAAGTTGCGCGTAGCGCAAGCGGCCCCCTGGCAGGTAACCCTGGCCTGCGAGCGACAGGTCCTGGCACTGATGGAGCACCTCGAAGCAGGGTATCGGCGCGAGGGCGATTGCGCCATACACGAAACGGCCATCGTCGAGCCTGGTGCAGTACTGAAAGGGCCGATCATCATCGGCCCACAGGCTTTCGTGGCTGCGGGCGCCTACCTGCGCGGCGGGGTATACATCGGTGCCAACTGCATTGTCGGGCCAGGTTGTGAGGTGAAAAGCAGCTTCATGCTCGACTCCAGCAAGTTGGCACACTTCAACTTCGTCGGCGATTCGCTGATCGGCGAGAACGTCAACATCGAAGCCGGGGCAATCATCGCCAACTACCGAAATGAACTGGACGGGGCAATCATCAGGATTCGCCATGGGCAGGCAGTCATCGACACGGGGGCACGCAAGTTCGGTGCATTGATAGGCGATGGCTGCAAAATCGGTGCGAACGCAGTCATTGCACCGGGTGCGTTACTCCAGCCAGGTACCCGCGTGCCGCGCCTTGGGCTGGTCGACCAGTTTGCCTACGACTGACTGGCCTTGTAACGCTGCAACGCCACCAGCGAGTCCGGGCAGTAGGGTTTTGTCAGGCTTTCTGCCTCTGCCTGTTCCAACCCGATGAAGCGCGCCTCGATCACCTCTTCTGGCTGCAAACGCAAAGGCGCGTCCGACACCGCCGAATACACTGCACACCACAGGCGGTTGTCGGGCTGGTCAAAGTAGAACCGCTCGTGAAAGCGCAATTCGACGCCTTCGATTCCCAGCTCTTCGGCCAGCTCACGGGCAGCGGAGTCGGCATACGCCTCCCCTGCCGACACCATGCCGCCAGCGGCCACATCCCAGTAACCGGGGTACAGCGCCTTGCTCAAGGTACGCCGATGCACGCACAGCTCACCGGCACTGTTGAACAACAGGATGAACGTGCAACGCCCGATCAGGCGTCGCTCACGCAGCTCGGCCCGGGGCAGCGCCCCGAGTACCTGGTCAGCTTCGTCCACCCAGCTGACCAGTTCGCGGTCGGAAGCCGCCCGGTGGGCGGCCTCGTTTGGGCTGATGGCCATTCTCAACCCTGCGACAGCAGCTGACGCAGGTCGATGACCGCGGCGTTGGCCCGGGAAATGTAGTTGGCCATGACCAGCGAGTGGTTGGCCCACATGCCGAAGCCACTGCCGTTAAGTACCATCGGGCTCCACAGCGGCTCTTGCGAGGCTTCCAGCTCACGGATGATCTGGCGCACGCTGACCGTGGCGTTCTTCTTCGCCAGCACATCGGCAAAGTCCACCTCGATGGCGCGCAGCAGGTGCGACAACGCCCACGCCTGCCCACGGGCTTCGTAGAACACGTTGTCGATCTGCAGCCACGGGGTTTCTACCAACTCTTCGTCCACTTGCGGCGCCTGGCCGGCAACCACCGACTCGGTCTTCAGCGTGGTGTTGAGCTTGACCCGGCCAACACTGGCCGACAGGCGCTGCGACAGCGAGCCCAGGCGGGTGGCCACGTCACCCAGCCAGTTGTTCAGGTTGTCGGCACGGGTGTAGAAGATCGCACCCTTGTCGCCAGCCGCCAGGCGGGTCTGGTAGCGGGCCAGCGACTTGATGCCCTCTTCGAACTCCGACTCGCTCGATGGCAGGATCCAGCTCTTGTTGTCGAAGTTGAAGCGCGGCTCGGCCTTGGCCAGGTCGGCGTCTTCGGTGGACTGCGACTGCGAGCGGGCGAAGTCCTTGCGCAAGGCGCGGGACAGGTCGCGTACCTGGACCAGCACGCCGTATTCCCAGCTCGGCATGTTGTCCATCCACAGCCCTGGCGGGAAGCGGTCGTTGGAGATGTAGCCGCCCGGCTTGTTCAACAAGGTGCCGGCCACGGTCTTGAGGGTTTCGATGGTGGTATAGCCCACCACCATCTGCTGACCACCCCGCTCAGCGGCAGCCTGGGCATTCTGCTGCACCGGGAACAGCTCCGGCTCCTGGCTCCAGTACCAGCCCAGGCCGATGCACACCAGCAGGTACAACCCGATCAGGGTCCCCAGGGCACGGCTCCACAGGCCGCCAAGGTAGCTACGGGCGGCAGCGCCGCGTCCATCGACACGCTCACGGGGCTCGGCTTTGGCCTCGCGGTTTTTCCAGTCCAGCATGGCTTTGTCCTTAATCAGTCACGACGGTTAGGGGCTTTGACCACAGGCCTGCGCCAGGGTGCCACGGCAAGCCCGCGTGGCAGCACTATAAAGCAGACACCACCGTACGCATAAGCGACCAATCAGTCAGTAACTGAATATTCGTTCCGGCCGCTTTGTTGATACAGGGCAGTCACGTATTTGCAAAGAGCTGCTAGCATAGAGCCATCATTGCCCCTGCACATCCCAACCTATAAGTAGCCAGGACATGAGCCAAGCAGTCGAGCCGAGCCCGCAGTGCCCCGCCCAACAGCTGACGCGTAGCGGCCTGCGCAAGGACGACCCGCTCGCCCCGCTGCTGTTGCCCCTGCGCAGGCCGGTGTACATCCTGCTGCAGGATCACGAGCGTGCCCAGCGCCTGGCCCAGCAACTGGAGTTCTTTGGCCTGGTGGTGCAAGCGCTGCCCAGCGCAGCGGCGTTTCTCGCCTCGATCAGCGAATACCCGCCTTCGGCCATCATCATGGATGTCGACTTCACCGGCGCCGGCCTGGGCTTGCACCTGGCCGCCCAGGTGCAACGGGGGCTGACGCAAACCATTCCGCTGTTGTTCTTCAGCCACCACGAGGCGGACACCCCCACCCGCCTTGCCGCCGTGCGCGCCGGTGGCCAGGACTTTCTCACCGGCAGCCTGGAGGCTTCCAGCCTGCTGGAAAAAGTCGAACTGCTGACCAACGCCACACCGCACGACCCGCTGCGCGTGCTGATCATCGACGACTCGCGCACCCAGGCCCTGCACACCGAGCGCGTACTGGGCAGCGCCGGCATGGTCACCCGCAGCCTGACCGACCCGATCCGCACCATGGCCGAGCTTGCCGACTTCCAGCCCGACCTGATCATCCTCGACCTGTACATGCCTGCCTGCACCGGCCCGGAACTGGCCAAGGTGATCCGCCACAGCGACCGCTATGTGAGCGTGCCGATCATCTACCTGTCGGCCGAGGACGACCTGGACAAGCAGCTGGATGCCATGAGCGAAGGCGGCGACGACTTCTTGACCAAGCCGTTTCGCTCACGCCACCTGATCACCACCGTGCGCAACCGCGCAGCCCGCGCCCGGCACCTGAAGGCGCGCATGGTGCGCGACAGCCTGACCGGGCTGTACAACCACACCCACATCCTGCAACTGCTGGAAGACTGCAGCTTCCGCGCCCGCCGCGAACAGCAGCCGTTGAGCTTTGCCATGCTCGACATCGACCACTTCAAGAAAATCAACGACCGCCACGGCCACCCCATGGGCGACCGGGTGATCAAGAGCCTTGCGCTGTTCCTCAAGCAACGCCTGCGCAAGACCGATTTCATTGGCCGTTATGGCGGTGAAGAGTTCGCCATCGTCATGCCCAATACCGCACTGGACGCGGCGCACAAGGTGCTGGACGAGATTCGCCGGCGCTTCGCCGAGATTCTCTACCCGGCGCAGCCGCGGGATTTGCAGTGCACCTTCAGTGCCGGGGTGGTGCAACTGGATGACGTGCTGGATGCCCTGACCATGGCCAGTGCGGCGGACGAGGCGCTGTACCGGGCCAAGCATGCGGGGCGTAATTGCGTGGTTCGTGTGGAACCTTGAGTAATTTATAGGCTGTACCGGCCTCTTCGCAGCACAAGGCTGCTCCTACAGGGAGCGCGTGGTCTGTAGGAGCAGCCTTGTGCTGCGAAGAGGCCGGCACAGGCAAAACAGATAGAGGCACTGTGCCACTTTTTTCTGGCGCCAAGCCCCTGTCGTCATCACCCCGTCACAAAATCGCAATAACTTCAGGCGCCTACCTCTCCCCTGCGCAGGAAGTTCGCGGCTATGCGCCTGAAGTGGCTGACCAATTTCAACACCCTGTTGCTGGTAACGGTGTGTCTCGCCCTGGGCGCCACCCTGTGGTGGTCGCAGCGTGCCCTGGAGCGCCCCTACCAGATGATGGAGCGCTACCTGGGCCTGTCTCAGCAGTTCCAGAACCAGGCAGCTCGCAATATCCAGGCTTACCTGGGCAGCGGCGATGCCTTGCGCCATGCCGCCGCCATGGAGGCCAACCAGCAGTTGCAGGCCACCCTGAGCGAGTGGCCCACTGAACTGGCCGGCAAACTGCGCCCCAGCCTCGACAGCCTGCAAGCCTTTACCGCCAACGAACTGCTGGCCGCGGGTAAGCTGGCCGGCGATCCGCAAGCCCTGCTGCTGCAGGCCGAGCGGGAACTGGGGGCCAACTTCGAACAACTGGCCGGCTACGCCCGCGACAGCGGCAGCGCCGATGCCAACCGCTACCTGTTGCCGTTGCTCGACGCCAGCGTGCACCTCGGCCGCCTGTCGCTGGCAAGGGACAAACTGGTCAGCAGCGGCCGCCCGGAGCTGGCCGACGAAGTGGAGCGTGAACTGCAACTGATCCGCACCCAGGCGCAGACCATCGACAACTTGCCGTTGCTGGGCGTGACCCGCGCAGCCGAATCCGGTGCCGACGACTTCGCCGCCATGATGGGCCTGGAAACCCAGGCCAGCGCCCAGCAGGAAGACATTGCGGTGGGCCTGAAGCGTGAACTGCAAAGCCTGCTCAGCCGCTACCCGGCCGAACTGCAACGCACCCGCGAACAGATCGAACGCCGGGTCGCCCTGGCCGCCAGCACCCATCAGCGCCTGGAGGCGGTGCAGCAAGCCATCGCCGCGCTGGAACCCGAAGTACGCGGCGAGCATGCGAAGATCGCCGCCGAGGTGCGCATCATCCAGGGCCTGATGATCGGCCTGATACTGCTGATCGCCCTGCTGATCGACACCTTGCAGCGCCGCCTTACCCGCACCCTCACCGGCCTGGCCCCCGCCTTGTCACGTTGGGCCGAGGGCGACTTCGCCCAGGCTATCTCCCTGGGCAAGACCAACCGCGAACTGCATGACATCCAGGAGTCGCTCAACCGCCTGCGCCAGTACCTGGTGGAACTGGTGGGCACCATTCGCCACAACGCCGAGCAGGTGGCTGGCAGCAGCCACGCTTTGGCCGGCATGAGCGCCGCCCTGCACGACGGCGCCGAGCGCCAGGCCGGCGATACCGGGCAGATCCGCGATGCGTTGGGCGAGCTGGAAGCGACCATTCAGCAAGTGGCGGGGGATGCCAGTGCCGCCGCCGATGCCAGCCGCGATGCCGGGCGTGCCGTGGAACAGGGCCAGGCGGTGATTGGCCAGAGCCTGTCGGGCTTGCGCGAGCTGGTCGATGAAGTGCAAGGCAATGCCCGCATGATCGAGCAATTGGCGGAAGAGTCGGCGACCATCGGCGGGGTGTTGACGGTGATCCGCTCCATTGCCGAGCAGACCAACCTGCTGGCGCTGAACGCCGCGATCGAAGCCGCCCGCGCCGGTGAAATGGGCCGTGGCTTTGCCGTGGTGGCCGATGAAGTGCGTTCGCTGGCGCAGCGCACCACGGGGGCTACCGGCGAGATTCAGGCACTGATCGACCGCTTGCAGCAAGCCGCGAAAAGTTCGGTGGCAGGGATGCGTGCGCAGCTTGAGCATGCCGAGGCCACGGCCAACCAGGCCCAGGCGGCGGATGGCGCGCTGGACGAGATTGTCTGTGCCATCCGCACCATTGCCGACACCGCGGTGCGCATTGCCGATGTCACGGCGCAGCAGAGTGGCGCGGTGAGTGAAATTCGTGACCACAGCGAGCGGATTCATGAGCTGGGCGAGGACAATTTGCAGCGCATTGGTGAGGGGCGCGAGCAAGGCGAGCAGTTGCTGGGGCTGGGCGGTGAGCTGAACCGGGCGGTGCGGGCGTTCAGGGTTTGAGCTGGCCTGTACCGGCCTCTTCGCGGGTAAACCCGCTCCCACAGGGATAGCACAGCCTTCGAAGGCGGCGGCGTACCTGTGGGAGCGGGTTTACCCGCGAAGAGGCCGGCACAGGTTACGCATCTACCCGTGGCCCCAACCCGCACCAACTCCGCTATCATGCCCGGCACGTTCCACCTCGCGAGTCCGCCATGCGCCGCCTGTTTTTCCTGCTGTTCCTGCTGCTGGCCAGCCCTGCCTTCGCCACGGGCCTGCTCGACAACCGCCCCAGCGCCACCCTCGGCGCCGCTTCGCTGGCCAACAACGCCGACTTCCTGCCGGTACACGAAGCCTTCAAGCCCAGCCTGGTCCAGGCCGACGCGCAAACCCTCAAGCTGCGCTTCGTCGCCACCGAGGGCTACTACCTCTACCGCCACCGCTTCCAGTTCCGCACCGAGCCGGCCGACATTGCCCTGGGCACGCCGAACATCCCCAAGGGCGAGGCCAAGCACGATGAGTTCTTTGGCGACGTGGAGGTTTACCACGGCGTGCTCGACATCGAACTGCCGCGCACCGACCCGCGTGCCTTCACCCTGCTGGTGGGCTACCAGGGCTGTGCCGACAAAGGCCTGTGCTACCCACCGGAAACCGCACGCCTGAGCATCGATGGCGAAGGCGGCGCCAACGCCCCCGCAACCGCCGAACACGGCTGGAACTGGAAATCGCTGCTGTTGTTCTTCCTCGCCGGGGTCGGCCTGACCTTTACCCCGTGCGTACTGCCGATGCTGCCGATCCTGTCTGGCGTAGTGCTGCGCGGCCAGGTCGGTGGCCTGCGCGGGCTGTCGCTGTCGCTGGCCTATGTGCTGCCGATGGCGGCCAGTTTCGCGGCGCTCGGCGCGCTGATGGGCCTGTTCGGCGCCGGCCTGAACCTGCAGGCGCGCCTGCAATCGGCCTGGGTGCTGGTACCCTTCGCGCTGTTTTTCGTACTGTTCGCCCTGGCCATGTTCGGCCTGTTCGAGCTGAAGCTGCCGCAGGCCCTGAGTAACCGCCTGGACAAGGTTGCCAACCGTACCAAAGGCGGGTCACTGCTGGGCGCTGCCGTGCTGGGCGTACTGTCCAGCCTGCTGGTTTCGCCGTGTGTGTCGGCACCACTGGCAGGCGCTCTGCTGTATATCAGCGCCAGCGGCGATGCCTTGGGCGGCGCACTCAAGCTGTTTGCCCTGGGCCTGGGCATGGGTGCCCCCTTGTTGCTGGTGGCCACCGGTGGCGCGGCCTGGCTGCCGAAAAGCGGCCCGTGGATGAACACGGTGAAAAACGCCATCGGCGTACTGCTGCTGGGCCTGGCCATTGGCTTGCTCAGCCGCGTGCTGCCGGGCCCGGTCACCTTGCTGCTGGTGGGTTTCCTCGCCGCTGGCGTGGCCCTGTTCCTCGGCGCCCTGGAGTTCGTGGTCAAGACCGCACCCCAGCGCCTGGCCCAACTGCTCGGCCTGGCCTTGCTGGTGTACGCCCTGGCCTGCTGGTACGGCGCCCTGAGCGGCCAGGGCGACCCGCTTCGCCCACTGCCCGTTGCAACACTGGCGGTCACCGGAACAGGCCAGGCGGCACAGGCGGATGCCTGGCAGACCCTCACCACCCCCACCGCACTGGACGCTGCACTGGCCCAGGCCAAGGCGGCCGGCCAGCCAGTGCTGCTGGACTGGTACGCCGACTGGTGCATCAGTTGCAAGGTGATCGAGCATGAAGTGCTCAACGCGCCGCAGGTGCAAACACAGCTGGCCGGCTTCAAGCTGCTGCGTTTCGACATCACCGAGAGCAATGCCGAGCAACGCAAACTGCTTGATCGCTACCAACTGTTCGGCCCACCCGCCCTGCTGTTCTTTGCCGCGAACGGCGGCGAAATTACCGCTGATCGGGTGATTGGCGAGATAAACGCCGGTGATTTTGCGCAAATTCTGACACGCGTGCGCGGCAAAGTCGGTC
This sequence comes from Pseudomonas sp. WOUb67, assembly GCF_050058005.1. Classification (NCBI taxonomy): domain Bacteria; kingdom Pseudomonadati; phylum Pseudomonadota; class Gammaproteobacteria; order Pseudomonadales; family Pseudomonadaceae; genus Pseudomonas; species Pseudomonas sp. WOUb67. Next base: position 53,010 of record NZ_CP170112.1, read on the forward strand.
TATAACTTCCCGCGTGCCGGGAAAAATCCTGAAATAGGTGACCAGATTTAATTATTTGGTCACATACTTCGCGCGAATCTCGGACATCGTGCTGGCTATTGCCGGGAACTGGACACTTGCCGTCGCTTTACGGCACACTCGCCGCGCTGTGTCGAATTGCCCTACAAATCCAAGGAATCCGCAGATGGCAACGCTACTGGTGCTCCACGGCCCAAACCTCAACCTGCTCGGTACTCGCGAGCCAGGCCATTACGGCGCCGTGACCCTGGCCCAGATCAACCAGGACCTGGAGCAACGTGCCCGCGCCGCGGGCCACCATCTGCTGTACCTGCAGAGCAACGCCGAATACGAACTGATCGACCGCATTCACGCCGCACGCAACGAGGGTGTGGACTTCATCCTGATCAATCCGGCTGCTTTCACCCACACAAGCGTCGCATTACGTGACGCATTGCTTGCGGTGAGCATCCCATTCATCGAAGTGCACCTGTCCAACGTGCACAAACGCGAACCGTTCCGTCACCACTCCTACTTTTCCGATGTTGCCGTAGGGGTGATCTGCGGCCTGGGCGCCAGCGGTTATCGCCTGGCCCTGGAGTCCGCGCTGGAACAACTGGCTGCCAACGCACAGCCCAAATGATGAAAACCCTGGCCTAAGTGGGCCGGGGTTCGAGAAAAACGTTTCAGATACGTTTTTTTGTATTTCGCCCCCTGACCGAACCTTTGGGAGTTGATGATTAATGGATATCCGTAAAGTCAAGAAACTGATCGAGCTGCTGGAAGAGTCTGGCATCGACGAACTGGAGATCAAGGAAGGCGAAGAGTCGGTCCGTATCAGCCGTCACAGCAAGACCCCAGCTGCCCAACAGTTCTACGCACCAGCACCGATGGCTGCCGCACCGGTTGCTGCACCGGTTGCCGCTGCTGCTCCAGTTGCCGAAGCCGCTGCCGCTGCCCCGGCCCTGAAAGGCACCGTGATCCGCTCGCCAATGGTAGGTACCTTCTACCGCAAGCCTTCGCCGACCTCGCCTAACTTCGCTGAAGTGGGCCAGTCCGTGAAGAAAGGCGACACCCTGTGCATCGTCGAAGCCATGAAGATGATGAACCACATCGAAGCCGATGTTGGCGGTGTCATCGACGCCATCCTGGTAGAAGACGGCCAGCCGGTTGAGTTCGACCAGCCGCTGTTCACCGTCGTTTGATTCGCGGAGAGCCAACGATGTCTGGGAAGCTGGAAAAAGTCCTGATCGCCAACCGCGGGGAAATTGCCCTGCGGATCCTGCGTGCCTGCAAAGAGCTGGGCATCAAGACCGTCGCCGTGCACTCCACGGCCGACCGCGAACTGATGCACCTGGGCCTGGCAGACGAGTCGGTCTGCATTGGTCCTGCTTCGTCCAAAGATTCCTACCTGCACATCCCGGCGATCATCGCTGCGGCCGAAGTGACAGGCGCTACCGCCATTCACCCGGGTTACGGGTTCCTGGCAGAAAACGCTGACTTCGCCGAGCAGGTGGAAAAGTCCGGCTTTGCCTTCATCGGCCCGAAAGCCGACACCATTCGCCTGATGGGCGACAAGGTTTCGGCCAAGGACGCGATGATCAAGTCGGGCGTGCCGACCGTACCGGGCTCCGATGGCCCGCTGCCGGAAGACGAAGAAGTCGCCCTGGCGATTGCCCGTGACGTCGGCTACCCGGTGATCATCAAGGCCGCTGGTGGCGGTGGTGGTCGCGGCATGCGCGTGGTGCACAAGGAAGAGGACCTGATTTCCTCGGCCAAGCTCACCCGTACCGAAGCCGGTGCTGCCTTCGGCAACCCGATGGTCTACCTGGAGAAGTTCCTGACCAACCCACGCCACGTGGAAGTGCAGGTACTGTCCGACGGCCAGGGCAACGCCATCCACCTGGGCGACCGCGACTGCTCGCTGCAGCGCCGTCACCAGAAGGTACTGGAAGAAGCGCCAGCCCCGGGTATCGACGAGAAAGCCCGTCAGGAAGTGTTCAAGCGTTGCGTCGATGCGTGCATCGAGATCGGCTACCGTGGTGCCGGTACCTTCGAGTTCCTGTACGAGAACGGCAGCTTCTACTTCATCGAGATGAACACCCGCGTGCAGGTTGAGCACCCGGTGTCGGAGATGGTTACCGGTATCGACATCGTCAAGGAGATGCTGAGCATCGCCGCTGGCAACAAGCTGTCGTTCCGCCAGGAAGACGTGGTGATCCGTGGCCACTCGCTGGAGTGCCGGATCAACGCCGAAGACCCGCGCAAGTTCATCCCGAGCCCAGGCAAGGTCAAGCACTTCCACGCCCCAGGCGGCAACGGCGTTCGCGTCGATTCGCACCTGTACAGCGGTTATTCGGTTCCGCCGAACTACGACTCGCTGATCGGCAAGCTGATCACCTACGGCAAGGACCGCGACGAAGCCATGGCGCGCATGCGCAATGCCCTGGACGAGATCGTCGTCGACGGCATCAAGACCAACATCCCGCTGCACCGCGACCTGGTGCGTGATGAAGGTTTCTGCAAAGGCGGCGTCAACATTCACTACCTCGAGCACAAACTGGCCAACCAGGATTGATCGAGTAGTGTGATGTACCAAAACCCCGGACTTGTTCCGGGGTTTTTTATTACCTGTCAGGGCCTCATCGCCGGCAAGCCAGCTCCCACAGGGATAGCGCACGGCTTGCATCCGACGCGGTCGAGGTGGGAGCTGGCTTGCCGGCGATGGGCTGCAAAGCAGCCCCCAATGGCCCTACCCCTTCATGCGCGGCATCTCGATGCGATGCTCATGCACCCGCCGATACAACGTCGCCCGCGATATCCCCAACGCCCGCGCCGCATCGGCCGGTTTCCAGCGATGGCGGATCAGCGCATCCAGCAACAACTGCCGGGCAGGGCAGGACACACCGCTTTCAGCCGGAACAACCGCATCACCGCGCACCTCTTGCGGCAAGTCTTGCACCTGCACCTGCCCGCCTTCACTCACCGCACAGGCATAACGTAACACCTGCCGCAGTTGGCGCAGGTTCCCCGGCCAGCGGTAAAGCAGCAGCGCCTGCAACGCAGCATCCGCCAACACCACCTCGACCCCACAGGCGTCGGCTTCCTCGGCCAACAGCTGGTGAATCAGCCCCAAGCGATCCTCGCGCTCACGCAGCGGCGGCAGCTCGAACCGGGCATTGGCCAGGCGGAAATACAGGTCCTCACGGAAACGCCCATCCTTCACCATCGTTGCCAGGTCGCGGTGGGTGGCGCAGATCACCTGGATGTCCACCCGCTCGCGCCGTGCCGCACCCAGCGGCGCCACTTCACCTTCGGCCAGCACGCGCAGCAGGCGGGTTTGCAGGTTCAGCGGCATGTCGCCGATTTCGTCAAGGAACAGGGTGCCGCCATCAGCCTGCTGCAACAGCCCCTGCATGCCTTTGCTGGAAGCCCCTGTGAACGCCCCGGCTACGTAGCCGAACAGTTCGCTCTCGATCAGGTTTTCCGGGATGGCGGCGCAGTTAAGCGTGACAAATGGCCCGTCTCGGCGCTGGCTCAGCTGGTGCAGCTGGCGGGCAAACACTTCTTTGCCGGCCCCGGTTTCGCCTTGCACCAGCACCGCCAGGTTGCAGTCCTTGACCCGCGTGGCCAGCCGCAAATGCTGTTCGATCCGGCCGTCCTGCGCCTGCTGCACGGGCTGCGCGCGCTGGCGTTGCTGCGGGGCGCTGACCCGGCCATACAACCCGCCCAGGCCCGGCAGGCGCTGGGCGGAAGACGTGTTGACGCGCCGTAGCTGGCCCATGTCGAACAGTTCGCCAATGTGCGCGGGCAAGCGCCCCAGGTGCTGCACCAGCCGTTGCCGCGCCAGGCTGTTGATGGCCTGCAAGCGGCCATCGGCATCCCAGGCCAGCAGGTAATCGGGCTGGCTTTCCACATAACCCGGCGTGCCATGGGCGCGCATCACCCAGTGGCCCTGGGCACTGTGCATGAAGAAGGCGTTTTCGATTTCACGGGCAGTCTGCTCGACCAACTGGCGGATCAGGTGCTGGCTGCGACGGTCGTCCGGTGACTGCAAGGCCGAGACATCCACCACCCCCAGCAACTCGCCCTGCGGGTCGAACACCGGCGCCGCAGTGCAGGTCAGGCCGATGAAGGCTGCGCGGAAGTGATCGCGCTTGTGCACCGTGACAGGCGCCTTGCTGGTCAGCACCGCCGCCACACCGCAGGTGCCCTCTTCGCCTTCCGACCAGCAGGTGCCCAGGTACAGCCCGGCCTTGCGGCAGTCATTGCGGATGGCCGATTCGACCCGGTAATCGATGGTGCGCCCCTGGGCATCGGTCAGCAGCACGCAGTAGTCGGCGCCGCGCACCCGCTCGTGCAGCCGTGCCACGGCATCGCTGGCGATGCGCAGAAACAGCTCGGCACGTTCGCGGCATTCGTTGAGCAGGCCTTGGGAAAGAATTCGCGGCCCCTGCTGGGACCCGGGGTCGAGGCGGTACAGCTCCATGGAACGGCGCCATGAATCGAGGATCAGCGGTGGCACCGGTGCCTGTGGCAGGCGGTCGGCATTCTTCAGCACCCGGCTGACGCAGTCGACATGGGCTCGGGAGTTCGCGGCAAGCATTCAGGCCCTCCGGTTCTCGTTGCTGTTTTTATCGTTGTCCGGCCATTAAGCGCTTCCACGCATGCCCCGACAAGCACTGTGTGATTACCGGCCCGCTTGAGACGCTGCGTCTCAGCGTCTCGCCAAGCCAGGCCCCGCGCTGGCACCCAGCGTCTCGCCAGCGCCGCAATGAGCACCTGCGCGAGCGCAAACAAACCGCTCTGGCGCGGCCATTTCAGTCACGCGATAGAAAGCTGGCACCGCGCTTGCTCCTGCCTTTGCAAACAAAAATACGAGGTGCGCCATGCCGCTACCCGCCCCGACCGTCGGGATCATTGCCAACCCTGCCTCTGGCCGCGACCTGCGCCGGCTGACCGCCAATGCCGGGCTCTATTCGAGCACCGACAAGGCCTCGGCTATCCAGCGCCTGCTGGCGGCCTTCGGTGCCACTGGCATCGGCCAGGTGCTGCTGCCCAGCGACATGACCGGTATCGCCGCCGCCGTGCTCAAGGCCAGCCAGGGCCCAGGCGCCCGTGACCAACAGTGGCCGGCGATCGAGATACTCGACCTGCCGCTGACCCAGACCGTCGCCGATACCCGCCTGGCCACCCGACGCATGGTCGAGCGTGGCGTGGCGATGATCGCCGTGCTCGGTGGCGACGGCACCCACAAGGCGGTCGCTGCCGAGGCCGGTGACGTACCACTGCTGACGCTGTCCACCGGCACCAACAATGCCTTCCCCGAACTGCGCGAAGCCACCAGCGCGGGCCTGGCCGGCGGCCTGCTCGCCAGCGGCCAGGTACCGGCCAGCATCGGCCTGCGCCGCAACAAGCGCCTGCTGGTGAACGTGCCCGAGCAACAGCTTGCCGAGTGGGCCCTGGTGGAAGTGGCGGTATCGCCCCAGCGCTTCATCGGTGCCCGGGCGCTCAGCCGCAGCGAAGACGTAAGCGAAGTCTTTGCCTGCTTCGCCGAGCCCCATGCCATTGGCCTGTCAGCCCTGTGCGGGCTGTGGTGCCCGGTGTCGCGCCAAGACCCGCACGGTGCCTGGGTCCGCCTGAACCCCACTGCCGAACAGGCGCTGCTCGCACCGCTGGCGCCCGGCCTGCTGCAAGGCTGCGGCATCACCGCCAGCGGCCCGCTGACGCCTGGCGTCGCCCATCGCCTGAGCCTGGCCAGCGGCACCCTGGCCCTGGACGGCGAGCGCGAAATCGAATTCGCCGAGCGCGACACGCCCACCATCACCCTCGACCACCAAGGCCCGCTGAGCGTGGATGTCGAGGCCGTCCTGGCGCATGCCGCCCGCCATCACTTGCTGGCCGTCCCGCGCGGCCACCGGCTGCACCCTGCAAACCCGCGTTGAGACAACCCTGGAGAACAACAAGATGTCCAATCAACTCAGTACCGAACAACTGCTGCATGCCTATGAAGTGATGCGCACCATCCGCGCCTTCGAAGAACGCCTGCACGTGGAATTCGCCACTGGCGAGATCCCCGGCTTCGTCCACCTGTACGCCGGCGAAGAAGCCTCCGCCACCGGGGTCATGGCCCACCTGCGCGACAGCGACTGCATCGCCTCGACCCACCGCGGCCATGGCCACTGCATCGCCAAGGGCGTGGATGTGTACGGCATGATGGCCGAGATCTACGGCAAGAAAACCGGCGTGTGCGGCGGCAAGGGCGGCTCGATGCACATTGCCGACCTGGAAAAAGGCATGCTCGGCGCCAACGGCATCGTCGGCGCCGGTGCGCCGCTGGTGGCCGGGGCGGCATTGGCGGCCAAGCTCAAGGGCCGGGATGACGTGTCGGTGGCCTTCTTCGGCGATGGCGCTTCCAACGAAGGCGCCGTGTTCGAAGCCATGAACATGGCGTCGATCATGAACCTGCCGTGTATCTTCGTGGCCGAGAACAACGGTTACGCCGAGGCCACCGCCTCCAACTGGTCCGTCGCCTGCGACCACATTGCCGACCGCGCTGCCGGCTTCGGCATGCCGGGCGTCACCATCGACGGCTTCGACTTCTTTGCCGTGTACGAGGCCGCCGGGGCCGCCATCGACCGCGCCCGTGCCGGGCAAGGGCCGTCGCTGATCGAGGTCAAGCTCAGCCGCTACTACGGCCACTTCGAAGGCGATGCGCAGACCTACCGCGCCCCCGATGAAGTGAAGAACCTGCGCGAATCCCGCGACTGCCTGATGCAGTTCCGCAACAAGACCACCCGTGCCGGCCTGCTTACTGCCGAGCAACTGGACGCCATCGACGCGCGCATCGAGGACCTGATCGAAGACGCCGTGCGCCGCGCCAAGTCCGATCCCAAGCCACAGCCCGCCGACCTGCTCACCGACGTCTACGTCAGCTACCCCTGAGCCGCGGATTACAAGAACAACAGGAGAACCACCATGGCAAGAAAGATCAGCTACCAGCAGGCCATCAACGAAGCCCTGGCCCAGGAAATGCGCCGCGACAACACGGTGTTCATCATTGGCGAAGACGTTGCCGGCGGTGCCGGTGCACCCGGCGAGGATGACGCCTGGGGTGGCGTGCTGGGCGTGACCAAGGGCCTGTATCACCAGTTCCCCGGCCGCGTGCTGGACGCACCGCTGTCGGAAATCGGCTACGTCGGCGCGGCCGTCGGTGCCGCCACCCAAGGCCTGCGCCCGGTGTGCGAACTGATGTTCGTCGACTTTGCCGGCTGCTGCCTGGACCAGATCCTCAACCAGGCCGCCAAATTCCGCTACATGTTCGGCGGCAAGGCGGTCACCCCGCTGGTGATGCGCACCATGTACGGCGCCGGCCTGCGTGCGGCCGCCCAGCATTCACAGATGCTCACCTCGCTGTGGACGCACATCCCCGGCCTGAAGGTGGTGTGCCCATCCTCGCCGTACGACGCCAAGGGCCTGTTGATACAGGCGATCCGCGACAACGACCCGGTGATCTTCTGCGAGCACAAGTTGCTGTACAGCATGCAGGGCGAGGTGCCGGAAGAGGTGTACACCGTGCCGTTCGGCGAGGCCAACTTCCTGCGTGATGGCGACGACGTGACCCTGGTCACCTATGGCCGCATGGTCCACGTGGCACTTGAAGCTGCCAACAACCTGGCCCGCCAGGGCATCGACTGCGAAGTGCTGGACCTGCGCACCACCAGCCCGCTGGACGAAGACAGCATTCTTGAAAGTGTGGAAAAAACCGGCCGCCTGGTGGTGATCGACGAAGCCAACCCGCGCTGCTCGATGGCCACCGACATCAGTGCGTTGGTGGCACAAAAGGCCTTCGGCGCACTCAAGGGCCCGATCGAAATGGTCACCGCACCGCACACCCCGGTGCCGTTCTCCGATGCCCTGGAAGACCTGTACATCCCTGACGCGGCGAAGATCGAAGCGGCCGTGCGCAAGGTGATCGAAGCCGCAAGGAGTGCCGCATGAGCCAGATCCATACCCTGACCATGCCCAAGTGGGGCCTGTCGATGACCGAAGGCCGGGTGGACACCTGGCTCAAGCAGGAAGGTGACGAAATCAACAAGGGCGACGAGGTGCTGGACGTCGAGACCGACAAGATCAGCAGCAGCGTCGAAGCCCCGTTCAGTGGCGTGTTGCGCCGCCAGGTGGCCAAGCCGGATGAAACCTTGCCGGTCGGCGCGTTGCTGGCCGTGGTGGTGGAAGGCGAAGCCGAAGAAGCAGAAATCGATGCAGTGGTACAGCGCTTCCAGGCCGAGTTCGTCGCCGAAGGGGGCGCCGATCAGGCCCAGGGCCCGATCCCACAAAAGGCTGAGGTTGGCGGCCGCCTGCTGCGCTGGTTCGAGCTGGGGGAAGGCGGCACGCCGTTGGTGCTGGTGCACGGTTTTGGCGGCGACCTCAACAACTGGCTGTTCAACCACCCGGCGCTGGCCGCCGAACGCCGCGTGATCGCCCTCGACCTGCCGGGGCACGGCGAGTCGGCCAAGGCCCTGCAACGGGGCGACCTGGATGAACTGAGCGAAACCGTGCTGGCCCTGCTCGACCACCTGGACATCGCCAAGGCCCACCTGGCGGGCCATTCCATGGGCGGCGCGGTCAGCCTCAACGTGGCACGCCTGGCGCCGCAGCGGGTGGCCAGCCTGAGCCTGGTGGCCAGTGCCGGCCTGGGCGAAGCGATCAACGGGCAGTACCTGCAAGGTTTCGTCGCCGCGGCCAACCGCAACGCCCTCAAGCCGCAGATGGTGCAACTGTTTGCCGATCCGACGCTGGTCACCCGGCAAATGCTGGAGGACATGCTCAAGTTCAAGCGCCTGGAAGGTGTTGATGACGCCTTGCGCCAGCTGGCATCGGCCATTGCCGACGGCGACCGCCAGCGCCACGACCTGCGCGGGGTGCTGGGGCAGCATCCGGCACTGGTGGTGTGGGGCGGCAAGGACGCGATCATCCCGGCCAGCCATGCCGAGGGCCTGGAGGCTGAAGTGCTGGTGCTTCCGCAGGCCGGGCATATGGTGCAGATGGAGGCGGCCGAACAGGTCAACCAGCAATTGCTCGCGTTCCTGCGCAAGCACTAAGCCCTTTTCGTGAGCCTGGAGAACAACAATGAATGACCTGAGCCACAACCATATGCGCGCCGCCGTCTGGCATGGCCGCAACGACATTCGCGTCGAACAGGTTCCTTTGCCAGCCGACCCTGCGCCCGGCTGGGTACAGATCAAGGTGGACTGGTGCGGCATCTGCGGCTCCGACCTGCACGAATACGTCGCCGGCCCGGTTTTCATCCCGGTGGAGGCCCCTCACCCGCTGACCGGCATCCAGGGCCAGTGCATCCTCGGCCACGAATTCTGCGGGCAGATCGCCAAGCTCGGTGAAGGTGTGGAAGGGTTCGCGGTGGGAGACCCCGTGGCGGCGGACGCGTGCCAGCATTGCGGCACCTGCTATTACTGCACCCACGGCCTGTACAACATCTGCGAACGCCTGGCCTTCACCGGCCTTATGAACAACGGCGCCTTCGCCGAGCTGGTCAACGTGCCTGCCAATCTGTTGTACCGCCTGCCACAAGGCTTCCCGGCAGAAGCAGGGGCACTGATCGAACCGCTGGCGGTGGGCATGCACGCGGTAAAAAAGGCCGGCAGCCTGCTTGGGCAAACGGTTGTGGTGGTAGGCGCCGGCACCATCGGCCTGTGCACCATCATGTGCGCCAAAGCCGCCGGGGCGGCGAAGGTCATCGCCCTGGAGATGTCCACGGCGCGTAAAGCCAAAGCGAAAGAGGTGGGTGCAAGCGTGGTGCTGGACCCCAGCCAGTGCGACGCCCTGGCGGAAATCCGCGCGCTGACCGCCGGGCTGGGGGCGGATGTGAGCTTTGAGTGCATCGGCAACAAGCACACGGCCAAGCTGGCCATCGACACCATCCGCAAGGCGGGCAAATGTGTACTGGTGGGCATTTTCGAAGAGCCCAGCGAGTTCAACTTCTTCGAGCTGGTGTCCACCGAAAAGCAGGTGCTGGGAGCACTGGCGTACAACGGCGAGTTTGCCGATGTGATTGCCTTTATCGCTGACGGCAGGCTGGACATTCGCCCGCTGGTGACCGGGCGGATCGGGCTGGAGCAGATTGTCGAGCTGGGCTTCGAGGAACTGGTGAACAACAAAGAGGAGAACGTGAAGATCATCGTTTCACCGGGCGTGCGCTGACTGCAGCAACATCTTGCTCCCACAGGTACTGCACAAGACGCCGGGGCAGTGCAGAATCTTGTGGGAGCGGGCTTGCCCGCGAAGAATGCGCCGCGGTGGATGGCACCGGCTTCGCCGGTGTTCGCGGGCACGCCCGCTCCCACAGGTGCCGCGTAAGCTTCAGACGACGTACAAGCCTTGCCCTCCCTGTCTCGGGATCCCATTCTGCGTCATACTCGGCAGACCTATTGCCCGGTCCTCGCCATGCGTCCACTGCTCCCCATTACCCTGGTCCTGCTGCTCGCCGCCTGTGGCGATGGCGAATCGCTGCTTCCGCCGGACGCACGCCTGCCTGACGGGGGGCGTTACCGGGGGCAGGTGGTCGATGGCCTGCTGCAGGGCGAGGGCCGTATCGACTACCCCAACGGCAGCTGGTACGCCGGCGGTTTCAAGGACGGCCAGTGGCATGGCCAGGGCGAATGGCATGGCCAGAACGGCGAGGTGTACCGTGGCCAGTTCGCCGAGGGGCTGTTTCAAGGGCTGGGCGACCTGACCACCCCGGGCAGCCACTATGGCGGCACCTTCAAGCACGGCCGCCGCGACGGCGAAGGCACCCTCAAGCAAGCCGACCAGACCTACCGCGGCCAGTTCAAGGACGACCTGTACGAAGGTGCAGGCGAACTGGAGCTGGCCGACGGCAGCCGCTACCAGGGCCTGTTTGCCAAGGGCAAGCCCAACGGCGCCGGGGTGCGCAGCGATGCCAGCGGCAACCAGTTCAGTGGGCGTTTCGTAAACGGCCAGCTGCAAGGCAGCGGCACTTACGACAGCGTCGACGGCGAGCAGTACATCGGTGAGTTCAAGGACAACCGCCTGGAAGGCCGTGGCCGCTACGAAAACGCCGATGGCGATGTCTGGATCGGTGAATTCAAGGACGGCTCGCTGATGGGGGAAGGCGAACTGCTGGGCAGCGACGGCAGCCACTACAAGGGCGAGTTCGTCGACTGGCGCCTGTCGGGCCAGGGCCGCCTGCAGTTGGCCGACGGCAGCACCTACGTCGGCGGCTTCCTGAACGATGCCTACCATGGCCATGGGCAGCTGACCTTGCCCAGCGGCCAGGTCGAAGGCGGCACCTGGGCCAACGGCGTGCGTGTACGCGACCAGAAAGGCAAGTTGCTGCCCGACCCACTGGACTTGGCCCTGCTCAACCAGGGCCGTCTGCTGGAAGAGTCGCTGGCCCGGGTACCGCGCTCCACGCCGCCCATTCAGTTGTACAGCCTGGTGGTGGCCGGCGATGGCCAGCAAAGCGTGTTCCTGCGCGAAGCCGACTACGTCAGCAACATGCTCAAGGTGCGCTTTGGCGCCCGCGGCCAAGTGACCCTGGTCAACCATCGCGACCACATGGCCACCCGCCCCATGGCCACCCGCGAGAACCTCACCCGCGCCGCCAGTACCCTGGCCGAGCGCAGCGGCCCCGAAGACCTGGTGTTCATCTACCTCACCAGCCATGGCAGCCAGGACCACCAACTGGTGCTCGACCAGCCGCGCCTGCAACTGGCCGACCTTTCTGCCGACGAACTGGCCACTGCCCTGGCGCCGCTGAAGGACCGCGACAAGGTAATCGTCATCTCGGCTTGCTATTCAGGGGGCTACATCGCCCCGCTCAAGGACGACCGCACGGTGATCATGACCGCCGCCCGGGCCGACCGCGTGTCCTTCGGGTGCTCGGAAGAGGCCGACTTCACCTACTTTGGCGATGCGCTCTTCGCAGAAGCACTGAACCAGACCGACGACCTGAAACAGGCGTTTGAACTGGCACGCGCCAGCGTTGCCGAAAGAGAACAAAGGGAAGGCTTCGAGGCCTCGGAACCGCAGCTGTGGGCACCGCCAGCCGTACTTGAACACTGGCAGCACCTGCGCCGGCAACAGGCCGAAGAAGCATTGCGTAACGCCGCACAGGCCAACGTGGGGTCACAGGCAAAAACGCCTGGCAGCCACTAAACTTGTGTGTAACAAGGGAGAGACATCATGTATTTGACGCCTCAGCATGTCCTGCTTGCCGGTGCCACCGGCCTGACCGGTGAACACCTGCTGGACCGCCTGCTCAACGAACCCACCATCACCCGCGTACTGGCGCCTACCCGCCGGCCGCTGGCGGAGCACCCGCACCTGGAAAACCCGGTGGGCGACCCGGCGGTATTCCTTCCACAGCTGGCCGGGCGGGTCGATATCGCCTACTGCTGCCTGGGCACCACGCTGAAGCAGGCCGGCTCCGAATCGGCCTTCCGCGCAGTGGACCTGGACATGGTCGTGGCGTTCAGCAAGCGCGCCCGGGAGATGGGTGCGCGGCATCTGCTGGTGGTCAGTGCGCTGGGCGCCGACCCGAAATCGTCGATTTTCTACAACCGGGTCAAGGGCGAGATGGAAGAAGCGCTCAAGGCCCAGGACTGGCCGCAGCTGACCATCGTGCGGCCGTCGTTGCTGCTGGGCGAGCGGATCGAGCCACGGCTGGCAGAACAGCTGGTTTCGCCGTTTTCCCGGTTGATCCCTGGCAAGTACCGGGGGATCGAGGCTTGTACCTTGGCCCGGGCCTTGTGGCGGCTGGCGCTGGAGGAAGAGGACGGGGTGCGGGTTGTGGAGTCGGATGAGCTCCGCAAGTTGGGCAAGATATAAGCTTCACCTGAAAGGGCCTCTTCGCGGGCTTGCCCGCTCCCACAGGTACAGTGATCAGCTGAAGAGCACACAATCCTGTGGGAGCGGGCAAGCCCGCGAAAGGGCCATCACAGGCCACCGGTGGCCTGGAAGCCAACACCGGCCGCAGTCAGCAACGACAACGGCAACAACAGGGTATCGAGCAACATGCTGCCCGGCAGGTCCAGGCCTGGATAGGCCGGTGCATCAGCCCCGTAACGGTCCCGCGGGCAGCACCCGCCATTGATCATGTACAAATCCAGTCGGGTACCGGCATACACTACCGGCGCGCCTGGTTTTGCAGCATCCAGCGTGCGCACCGTGGCGCAGCCACCCAGCATCACCAGCGCCGCCACACCCAACAGCGCTCGCTTCAATCATCCACCCCGAAGTGGTGCTCGCCCCAACGCGGCAACATGTCCTGGGGAATGGCCAGCAGGTTGAGAATGCGGGCCACGACAAAGTCGACCAGGTCGTCGATGGTCTGCGGCTGGTGATAGAAGCCCGGCGCCGCCGGCAGGATCACCGCGCCCATTTGCGACAGCTTGAGCATGTTCTCCAGATGGATAGTGGAAAACGGCGCTTCGCGCGGCACCAGGATCAACTGGCGACGCTCCTTGAGGGTCACGTCGGCAGCGCGTTCGATCAGGTTGTTGCAGGCGCCCGTGGCAATCGCCGACAGGGTGCCGGTGGAACAGGGCACCACCACCATCGCCGCCGGGGCGCCGGAGCCGGAGGCGACCGGCGACATCCAGTCTTCCTTGCCGTACACACGGATCTGCCCGTCGGCGGCGCCGGTGTATTCGGTAAGGAATGCCTGCATCGCCTGGGGCTTGGCCGGCAGCACCACGTCGGTCTCGGTGGCCATCACCAGCTGCGCGGCCTTGGAGATCAGGAAATGCACCTCACGGTCCTCGCGAACCAGGCAATCGAGCAGGCGCAGGCCATACTGGGCGCCCGAGGCGCCCGTCATGGCCAGGGTGATGCGTTCCGGCCCGCTCACTTCAGGGCCTCGGCCAGCTTGCCGTGCAGGCCACCAAAGCCGCCGTTGCTCATGATTACCACGTGGGTACCGGGGCGTGCCTGGCCTTTGACCCGCTCGATGATCGCGTCGAGGCTGTCGGCCACCACGCTCGGTACCTTGCACTTCGCCGCAGTGGCAGCCAGGTCCCAGCCGAGGTTGGCCGGGGCGTACCAGATCACCTGGTCGGCGTCGTTGACGCTTTCCGGCAAACCGTCACGGTGGGCGCCGAGCTTCATCGAGTTGGAGCGTGGCTCGATCACGGCAATCACCGGCGCCTCGCCAACGCGCTTGCGCAGGCCGTCGAGGGTGGTGGCGATGGCCGTGGGGTGGTGGGCGAAGTCATCGTAGATGGTCACGCCCTGTACTTCGGCAACCTTCTCCATGCGCCGCTTGACGCTCTTGAAGGCGCTGAGGCCTTCGATACCCATGGCCGGTACCACGCCGACATGGCGAGCCGCTGCCAAGGTAGCCAGGGCGTTGGCGACGTTGTGCTGGCCAGTCATTGCCCAGTCCACCACGCCTTGGGCCTCGCCCTCGAACAGCACTTCGAAACGCGAGCCGTCGGGGCTGAGCAGGCGCGCCTGCCACTGGCCACCTTCGCCGGTCGTCTGCACCGGGGTCCAGCAGCCCATGCCGATCACCCGCTCCAGCGCTGGCTCGGTGGTGGGGTGAATGACCAGGCCTTCGCCCGGGATGGTGCGCACCAGGTGGTGGAACTGCCGCTCGATCGAGGCCAGGTCAGGGAAGATGTCCGCATGATCGAACTCAAGGTTGTTGAGGATCGCGGTGCGTGGGTGGTAGTGGACAAATTTCGAGCGCTTGTCGAAGAAGGCGCTGTCGTACTCGTCGGCTTCGACCACGAAGAACGGCGTATCGCCCAGGCGCGCCGACACCGAGAAGTTCTGCGGCACACCGCCAATCAGGAAGCCCGGGCTCATGCCGGCATGTTCCAGCACCCAGGCCAGCATGCTGCTGGTGGTGGTCTTGCCATGGGTGCCGGCAACGGCCAGTACCCAGCGGCCTTGCAGCACGTGGTCCGCCAGCCATTGCGGGCCGGACACATAAGGCAAGCCCTTGTTCAGCACGTACTCCACCGCCGGGTTACCACGCGACATGGCATTGCCAATGACCACCAGGTCTGGCGCCGGGTCCAGCTGGGCCGGGTCATAGCCTTGGGTCAACTCGATGCCCTGGGCTTCGAGCTGGGTGCTCATCGGGGGATAGACGTTGGCGTCCGAGCCGGTGACGCGATGGCCAAGTTCCTTGGCCAGCACCGCCAGCGAACCCATGAAAGTGCCGCAAATACCGAGAATGTGAATATGCATGGTCGACCTCGCAAAACATCGAGGCAGGGTAGCCCAGGGCGCGACAAATCGCACCCGCTGTTTCGCTCAGTCAGCCCGGGTGATGCCGTGTTTGCGCAGTTTTCGATACAAGGTATTGCGGCTGATGCCCAGGTGCTCGGCGACGCGGGTCAGGTGCCAGTGTTTTGCCTCTAGAGTCGCCAGCAGCGCATGGCACTCGGCATCTTTCAACGCGGCTGGCCCTATCGCCGGCAAGCCAGCTCCCACAGGGATAGCAGATGGCCTGAGGTCGGCGCGGTCGGGGTGGGAGCTGGCTTGCCGGCGATCGAGGGCGAAGCCCTCGCGGACAATGGCGGGGAGATCCGCGAAGTCGATTCGGGCTTCTTCGCAAAGCGCCACCAGGGTACGCAGCACATTGCGCATCTGCCGCACGTTCCCCGGCCAAGCGAAATCGAGCAGTGCCTGCCGCGCCCGGGGTTCGATTTCGACCCGTTGCCCCTGCGCCTCCTGACGCAGCAGGAAGTCCAGCAACTGCGCCTTGTCACTGCGATCGCGCACCGCCGGCAACGCCACCTCCAGGCCATTCAGGCGGTAATACAGGTCCTCGCGGAAACTGCCCTGCTCCACCCGCTCCAGCAGGTCGCGGTGGGTAGCGCTGACAATGCGCACGTCAACCGCTTGCGGCTCACCACCGATCGGCACCACCTGGCGCTCTTCCAGCACCCGCAGCAGGCGGGTTTGCAGGGCCAGCGGCATGTCGCCGATCTCGTCCAGCAGCAAGGTCCCGCCGTCAGCCTGCAGCAGCTTGCCGCGCATGCCCTCCTTGCGCGCGCCAGTAAAGCTGCCACCGCGATAACCGAACAACTCGCTCTCGATCAGGCTCTCGGGGATCGAGGCGCAGTTGATGGCGACAAATGGCTTGCCGCGCCGCTCGCTGGCCTGATGCACGGCCTGGGCGAACGCCTCCTTGCCACAGCCGGTCTCGCCGCGCAGCAACAACGGCACGTCACGCTCGAACACCCGCACGCAGCGGCGAAAGTCGTTTTGCAACGCCGGGTCGAGCAGGCAGATGGCCGGCTCCGCTTCGCGCACGGGCTGCCGGTAGGCGGTGGGCACTGACCACACCGGCGTGCGTGCCTGGCCACGCAGGCTGGCAAACACCTGGCGGCCGTCCAGGGTGTGTAACGGCCATACCGTGCTGCCAGCGGGCATGGCGCGGTTGAACAATTCGTCGTGGCTGCACGCAAAGAAGCGCTGCATGGGTTTGCCCAGCACGCCACCGCGCACGGTACCCAGCAGGTTCAGCGCGCTCTGGTTGGCCGCACAAATGCGCCCGTCACCGTCGAAGGCCAGCAGCCCTTCGCTGAACAGGCCGACCGATTCGGCCTGCAGGTGGAAACGCAGCAGCCACTGCTGCTCGAAATGGCGCAGGAAATAGCAGCTTTCGATCATCTTCGCCGAGAGGTTGACCAACGCCATGGTGTGGAACTGGCTCTGGCGCGACACATCGGGCCGGGCTGACGACACATCAAGCACCGCCAGCAATTCGCCATGGGGGTCGAACACCGGGCTTGCCGAGCAGGTCAGGCCGGTATGGCGGCCACGGAAGTGCTCGTTCTGGTGAATGGTCAGGGCCTGGCGCTCGACCAGGCAGGTGCCGATACCGTTGGTGCCTTCGCGCGCTTCGCTCCAGTCGGCGCCCAGCCACAGCCCGGCACGCTCGAAGCTGCGGCGCTCGGTGGGCGCGCTGACGCAATTGAGGATCACCCCGCGGGCGTCAGTCAGCAGCACCGCGTGGCCGGCCCCGGAAAGCTGCTGGTGCAGGCTGTTCATTTCAAGGTCGGCAATTTGCAGCACCTGGCGCAGGCGCTCGCGGCTTTCCAGCAGGCGCCCGTGCTCAAGCACCACAGGGGCCGCAATCACGGCAGGGTCGAGGTGGTAGTCCTCCAGGCAACGCAGCCAGGAGCGGGCGATGGACGGGTCACTGCCGCCCTCCCCCGCGCCACCATGGGCAACGGTATGGACTTGCTGGGCATGGCGACTGAAATGATTGCTCTGCATTGTTGTAGTTCTCTGCAGATAGAGAGTCACACCAGCATCCTCCACCCGGCAAGGCTTTGCAATGCAGCCTGCGGTGACGTGTCGCAAATGGCACAAAGTGTCACCCCTGCGTGTACCGGCACTGGCACAACGGCCGCTCACCGGGGCCAGGCAACTGACCCAAGTCATTGATTTGCCTGGCGTGCGCAACGCTGGCCCAACCTTTGCTCTACGCTTCTCAACTCCTCAACAAACATAACAGCCAGGAGACACACCATGCGTTACGCACATCCCGGTACCGAGGGCGCGAAGGTTTCCTTCAAGAGCCGCTACGGCAACTACATCGGTGGCGAGTTCGTAGCTCCGGTCAAGGGGCAGTACTTCGAGAATACGTCCCCGGTGAATGGCAAACTGATCGCCGAATTCCCCCGCTCCACTGCCGAAGACATCGATAAGGCGCTCGACGCCGCCCACGCCGCTGCCGACGCCTGGGGCCGCACTTCAGTGCAGGACCGCTCCAACGTGCTGCTGAAGATTGCCGACCGCATCGAGCAGAACCTTGAACTGCTGGCCATTACCGAAACCTGGGACAACGGCAAGCCTGTCCGCGAAACCCTGAACGCCGACATTCCGCTGGCCGTCGACCACTTCCGCTACTTCGCCGGCTGCATCCGCGCCCAGGAAGGCGGCGCTGCCGAAATCAACGAAGGCACCGTGGCCTATCACATCCACGAGCCGCTGGGCGTGGTCGGGCAGATCATCCCGTGGAACTTCCCGATCCTGATGGCCGCCTGGAAGCTGGCGCCTGCACTGGCCGCCGGTAACTGCGTGGTGCTCAAGCCTGCCGAGCAGACGCCACTGGGCATCACCGTGCTGCTGGAAGTGATCGGCGACCTGCTGCCACCTGGCGTACTCAACGTGGTGCAAGGCTATGGCCGCGAAGCCGGTGAAGCCCTGGCCACCAGCAAGCGTATCGCCAAGATCGCCTTTACCGGGTCTACCCCGGTGGGCTCGCACATCATGAAATGCGCAGCCGAAAACATCATTCCGTCCACCGTCGAGCTGGGCGGCAAGTCGCCGAACGTGTACTTCGAAGACATCATGCAGGCCGAGCCGAGCTTCATCGACAAGGCTGCCGAAGGCATGGTGCTGGCGTTCTTCAACCAGGGCGAGGTGTGCACCTGCCCGTCGCGTGCGCTGGTACAGGAGTCGATCTACCCGCAGTTCATGGAAGTGGTGATGAAGAAGGTGCTGCAGATCAAGCGCGGCGACCCGCTGGACACCGACACCATGGTCGGCGCCCAGGCTTCGCAGCAGCAGTTCGAGAAGATTCTTTCGTACCTGCAGATCGCCCAGGAAGAAGGCGCCGAGCTGCTGACCGGCGGCAAGGTCGAGAAGCTGGAAGGCTCGCTGGCCACCGGTTACTACATCCAGCCGACCCTGCTCAAGGGCAACAACAAGATGCGCGTGTTCCAGGAAGAAATCTTCGGCCCGGTGGTCAGCGTCACCACCTTCAAGGACGAAGCCGAAGCACTGGCGATTGCCAACGACACCGAGTTCGGCCTGGGGGCCGGCGTGTGGACCCGCGACATCAACCGTGCCTACCGCATGGGCCGCGGGATCAAGGCCGGGCGTGTGTGGACCAACTGCTACCACCTGTACCCGGCGCATGCGGCGTTTGGCGGGTACAAGAAGTCCGGTGTGGGCCGTGAGACCCACAAGATGATGCTCGACCACTATCAGCAGACCAAGAACCTGCTGGTGAGCTACGACATCAACCCGCTGGGCTTCTTCTAAAACCTGGGATGGCCTCGGGGGCTGCCTTGCAGCCCATCGCGACACAAGGCCGCTCCTACAGGGACCGCGCACCCTGTGGGAGCGGGTTTACCCGCGAAGAGGCCAAGCCTGCTTACACAAAAACAGGGCGGCAACCGTGCACCAGCCGCTCTGGCTCGCTTCCTGCAGTACCCATCACCATCGGCCCGAACCCCTTCCGGCCACCAAGAAAAACAACAGGTGAATCTATGCCAAGCGATCATTCCGCCGGCGCGCCGGCAGGCTCTTCCGTCGACTTCGAAAAAGTCGGGTCGGACTATTTCCAGCAACGTGAACTGAAAAAAGGTGCCGCCGGCTGGGTACTGCTGGTCGGCCTGGGCGTGGCCTATGTCATCTCCGGCGACTATGCCGGCTGGAACTTCGGCCTGGCCCAGGGCGGTTGGGGCGGCATGTTCCTCGCCACCTTGCTGATGGCCACCATGTACCTGTGCATGTGCTTCTCGCTGGCCGAACTGTCGTCGATGATCCCCACCGCTGGCGGCGGCTACGGTTTTGCCCGCAGTGCCTTCGGCCCGTGGGGCGGCTTTTTGACCGGCACGGCAATCCTCATCGAATACGCCATTGCGCCTGCGGCAATCGCCGTGTTCATCGGCGCCTACTGCGAGTCACTGTTCGGCATCGGCGGCTGGGTGATCTACCTGGCGTTCTATATCGTGTTTATCGGCATCCACATCTTCGGCGTGGGTGAAGCGTTGAAACTGATGTTCATCATCACCGCCGTCGCCGCCATCGCCCTGGCGGTGTTCCTGGTGAGCATGGTGCCCCATTTTGATGCAGCCAACCTGTTCGACATCGCCAAAACGGACGCAGCAGGCGCCAGCAGCTTCCTGCCGTTCGGCTATGTCGGCGTGTGGGCAGCCATCCCTTACGCCATCTGGTTCTTCCTGGCCGTCGAAGGCGTTCCGCTGGCCGCCGAAGAAACCAAGAACCCCAAGCGTGACCTGCCACGCGGCCTGATCGGCGCCATGCTGGTACTGCTGGCCTTCGCCCTGCTGATCCTGGTGGTCGGCCCCGGCGGTGCCGGCTCCGAAGCACTGAAGGCATCCGGTAATCCACTGGTCGAAGCGCTGTCCAAGGCCTACGGCGGCAGCACCTGGATGGGCGGCTTCGTCAACCTGGTCGGCCTGGCCGGGCTGATCGCCAGCTTCTTCTCGATCATCTACGCCTATTCCCGGCAGATCTTCGCCCTGTCCCGTGCCGGCTACCTGCCGCGCAAGCTGTCGGAGACCAACAAGAGCAAGGCCCCGGTACTGGCCCTGATCATCCCCGGCATCATCGGCTTTGCCCTGTCGCTGACCGGCCAGGGCGACTTGCTGATCCTGGTGGCGGTGTTCGGCGCTACGCTGTCCTATGTGCTGATGATGGCCGCGCACATCACCCTGCGCATCCGCCGGCCGAAGATGGAGCGCCCGTACCGCACCCCCGGTGGCATCTTCACTTCGGGCGTGGCGCTGGTGCTGGCGTGCATTGCCGTGGTTGCCGGCTTCCTGGTCGACCCGCGGGTGGTGATTGGCGCCGCAGTGATTTATGCGGTATTGATTGCCTACTTTGCTTTCTACAGCCGCCACCACCTGGTCGCGGGCACGCCGGAAGAGGAATTCGCCGCCATCCAGCAGGCCGAAGAGGCCTTGCACTGATTGCCGCCACCCGCCGCGGGGCAACCCGCGGCTCTGGAGATTCTGTATGGCAAGTTTCGTACACACGGTAGGCCACCTGGTCTACCGCTTCGACAGCCTCAAGGACGTGATGGCCAAGGCCAGCCCGGCACGCTCGGGGGATTTCCTGGCAGGCGTTGCGGCCAGCAATGACGGCGAGCGAGTCGCCGCGCAGATGGCGCTGGCCAATATCCCGCTGACCCACTTCCTCAATGAAGCACTGATCCCTTACGAAGCCGACGAAGTCACCCGGCTGATCATCGACACCCACGATGCCCAGGCCTTTGCCCCGGTCAGCCACCTGACCGTGGGCGGCCTGCGCGACTGGCTGCTGGGCGAAGAGGCCAATGAAGGGACCCTGCGCGCCCTGGCGCCCGGGCTGACGCCGGAAATGGCGGCAGCGGTGTCGAAGATCATGCGCGTGCAGGACCTGGTACTGGTGGCGCAAAAGATCCGCGTGGTCACCCGGTTCCGCGGCACCATGGGCTTGCGCGGGCGCTTGTCTACCCGGCTGCAGCCCAACCACCCGACCGACGAGCCGGCCGGTATCGCCGCCAGCATTCTTGACGGCCTGCTGTACGGCAACGGCGACGCGATGATCGGCATCAACCCGGCCACCGACAGCATCGCCTCGATCTGTGCCCTGCTGGAAATGCTCGACGCCATCATCCAGCGCTATGACATCCCCACCCAGGCCTGCGTGCTGACCCATGTCACCACCTCGATCGAGGCAATCAACCGCGGCGTGCCGCTGGACCTGGTGTTCCAGTCCATTGCCGGCACCGAGGCGGCCAACGCCGGGTTTGGCATCAACCTGAACGTGTTGCAGGAAGGCTACGAAGCGGGCCTGTCGCTGAAACGCGGCACCCTCGGGCAAAACCTGATGTATTTCGAAACCGGCCAGGGCAGCGCACTGTCGGCCAACGCCCACCATGGCGTCGACCAGCAAACCTGCGAAACCCGCGCCTATGCCGTGGCCCGCCACTTCAAGCCGTTTCTGGTCAACACCGTGGTCGGTTTCATCGGCCCGGAGTACCTGTACAACGGCAAGCAGATCATCCGCGCGGGCCTGGAAGACCACTTCTGCGGCAAGCTGCTGGGCGTGCCGATGGGCTGTGACATCTGCTACACCAACCACGCCGAAGCCGACCAGGACGACATGGACACCCTGCTGACCCTGCTGGGGGTGGCCGGGATCAACTTCATCATGGGCATCCCCGGCTCCGACGACATCATGCTCAACTACCAGACCACCTCGTTCCACGACGCGCTGTACGCGCGCCAGACCCTGGGCCTGAAGCCCGGGCCGGAATTCGAGGCATGGCTGGCCCGCACCGGCATCCTCACCCAGGCCGATGGCCGGGTGCGCTTTGGTGACAACCTGCCACCGGCCTTCCGCCAGGCCTTGGCACAGCTTGCATAGGGATGACCATGGACCATCGCACGCCTACCCCCGACAACCCCTGGCTGGCCCTGCGCAACCTGACCCCGGCGCGCATCGCCCTGGGCCGTGCCGGCACCAGTTTGCCGACCGGGGCGCAGCTGGACTTCCAGTTCGCCCATGCCCAGGCCCGCGACGCCGTGCACCTGGCCTTCGACCATGCCGGCCTGGCTACCCAGCTGGGTGACCGCGGGCGCGAAAGCCTGGTGCTCCACAGCGCTGCCAGTGACCGCCACCAGTACCTGCAACGCCCGGACCTGGGCCGGCGCCTGAACGAAGAGTCGATTGCCACCCTGCGCCAGCATGCCCAGGCCAACCCCGGTGGCGTCGACCTGGCAATCGTGGTTGCCGATGGCCTTTCAGCCCTGGCCGTGCACCGCCACACCTTGCCGTTCCTGACCCGTTTCGAGGAACAGGCCGCAGCCGACGGCTGGACCAGCGCCCCGGTGGTGCTGGTGCAGCAGGGCCGCGTGGCGGTGGCTGACGAGGTCGGTGAACTGCTGGGCGCACGGATGACGGTGATGTTGATCGGCGAACGCCCGGGGCTGAGTTCGCCCGACAGCCTTGGTCTGTATTTCACCTACGGGCCGAAGGTCGGCCTGACCGATGCCTACCGCAACTGCATCTCCAACATCCGCCTGGAGGGGTTGAGCTATGGCATGGCGGCGCACCGCCTGCTGTACTTGATGCGCGAAGCCTGCCGGCGGCAGCTTTCCGGGGTGAATCTTAAGGACGAAGCCGAGGTCCATAGCCTGGAAAGCGAGCACCCTGGCAACCAGAAAGGCAACTTCCTGCTCGGCAAAGGGTAAACAACATGTCACGGAAGGCGGATTGCACTTGTGACGCGCATTGGGGCAGCATGCCCTTGAAAGCCGCTGGCATTCCGCTGTTTCCCTAAATGGACTCTGAGGGCCGCACATGCGCATCATCAAGGCAACCCTGGAACACCTCGACCTGCTCACACCCTTGTTCGTCAGATACCGTGAGTTCTACGGGCAGCTCCCCTACCCCGACAGCTCGCGCAGCTTCCTGGAAAAGCGCCTGAAGCGGGATGAATCGGTGATCTACCTGGCACTTCCCGATGATGACGACGGCAAGTTGATGGGCTTTTGCCAGCTTTACCCGAGTTTCTCGTCGCTTTCGCTCAAGCGGGTGTGGATTCTCAACGACATCTACGTGGCCGAAGACTCGCGACGCATGCTGGTGGCCGACCACCTGATGCGTGAAGCGAAGAAAATGGCCAAGGAGACCAACGCCGTGCGCATGCGGGTGTCGACCAGCGCGGACAATGAGGTTGCGCACAAGACCTACGAATCCATCGGGTTTCGTGAAGATACCGAGTTCAAGAGTTACATCCTGCCCATCAGCCAGGATTGATCTCCCAACACACCGCACCGCATTTGTAGGAGCAGCCTTGCGCTGCGAAAGGGCCGGTATGGCAAAAAATTGCCTGTGGCAGTACTGGCCTCTTCGCAGCACAAGGCTGCTCCTACAGGTGCTCTGTGTTGACAGAAACCCTCCCTATCGTAACCCCCCGCTACAAACTCCCCGGGCATGATCCTCACTTCGCCGTATAATGCCCCACCTGTCATGTGTGAAAATTTACCCATCCCCAGGTAACTCAGCCTACGCCCCAGAACACAGGTGCTGTACATGGATTTCAACCCGTTGGACCTTATCCTGCATCTCGATGCCTACCTCGATCTGCTGGTCACCAATTACGGTCCCTGGATCTACGCCATCCTTTTCACCGTGATCTTCTGCGAAACCGGGCTGGTGGTAATGCCCTTCCTGCCGGGCGACTCGCTGCTGTTCATCGCCGGCGCCGTAGCGGCGGGTGGCGGCATGGACCCGGTGCTGCTGGCTGGCCTGTTGATGGCTGCCGCCATACTGGGCGACAGCACCAACTACGTGATCGGCCGAACAGCCGGCGAGCGGTTGTTCAACAACCCCAACTCGAAAATATTCCGCCGCGACTACCTGCAGCGCACCCACGAGTTCTATGAACGCCATGGCGGCAAGACCGTGACCCTGGCGCGTTTCCTGCCCATCCTGCGCACCTTCGCACCGTTCGTCGCCGGCATCGCCCACATGCACTACCCACGCTTCCTGGGCTTCAGCGTTGCCGGTTCAATCCTGTGGGTCGGCGGCCTCGTTACCCTGGGCTACTTCTTCGGCAACGTGCCATTCATCAAGCAGCACCTGTCGCTGATGGTGGTGGGCATCATCATCCTGTCGCTGGTGCCGATGATCCTCGGCCTGTTGCGCGGCCGCCTGGGCCGTGCGGCCAAGGCCCACTGAACCCTCAGAGAACAGCAGGCATGTGGTCGTTCAGCGCCTGGCGGCGCAAGCGCGCGCTGGCGCGCTACCCCATCGAGCCCAAGCAGTGGCAGGCCGTGCGCGAGCGCCTGCCCATGCTGGACGGCATCAACGACGACGAAGACCACTGGCTGCGCGAAGCCTGCATCCTGTTCCTGCTCGACAAGCACCTCACCTGCCTGCCAGGCGTCGAACCCGACGACGAGCAGCGCCTGTTGCTGGCCGCCCAGGCGCAGTTGCCGCTGCTGCACCTGGGTGAGCTGAACTGGTACCAGGGCTTCCACGAAATCATCCTGTACCCCGACGACTTCAAGAGCCCCCAGCGCCACCGCGATGCCAGTGGCGTGGAGCACGTGTGGGACGGTGAGCACAGCGGCGAGGCCTGGCAACAGGGGCCGATCATCCTGGCCTGGAACGGCGTGCTGGCCAGCGGTGGCTGGGAGGCCTACAACCTGGTCATCCATGAACTGGCGCACAAGCTCGACATGCTCAATGGCGATGCCAACGGCCTGCCGCCGCTGCACAGCGGCATGCCGGTGGATGAGTGGGCAACGGCCATGCAGCAGGCCTACGACGACCTCAACCGCCAGCTGGACAACAACCCCGACGCCGAAACCGCCATCGACCCGTATGCCGCGGAAAACCCGGCGGAGTTCTTTGCCGTCACCAGCGAATACTTCTTTAGTGCCCCCGACCTGCTGCATCAGGCTTATCCACGGGTCTACCACCAGTTGTCGCAGTTCTACCGGCAAGACCCGCTGGCGCGGCTGCTGCGGCTGCAGGCCGAACACCCCGAGTACCGCGAAAGCCACGCCTGACGGGGCCGCACATCAGGCCAGGCGTGGCATGCCCCGGCAGAATGTGCCTATAATCGCCGCCACTTTTTGGTCAAACACGGGGGCACTGCCCAATGAGCTACAGCAAGATTCCGGCGGGCAAAGACCTGCCGAACGACATCTACGTCGCCATCGAGATCCCGGCCAACCACGCGCCGATCAAATACGAAATCGACAAGGACAGCGACACCCTGTTCGTCGACCGTTTCATGGCTACCCCGATGTTCTACCCAGCCAACTACGGCTTCATCCCGAACACCCTGGCTGACGACGGTGATCCGCTGGACGTGCTGGTGGTTACCCCTTACCCGGTAGCGCCAGGCTCGGTTATCCGCGCCCGTCCGGTTGGCATCCTGAACATGACCGACGACGGCGGCGGCGACGCCAAGGTCATCGCTGTTCCTCACGACAAGCTGTCTCAGCTGTACGTCGACGTGAAGGAATACACCGACCTGCCAGCCCTGCTGATCCAGCAGATCGAGCACTTCTTTGCCAACTACAAAGATCTCGAGAAGGGCAAGTGGGTCAAGATCGAAGGCTGGGATGGCGCTGACGCCGCCCGTGCTGCGATCACCAAATCGGTTGCTGCCTACAAAGGCTGATACCGGTTGTAAAAAAAAACCCGCTTCGGCGGGTTTTTTTATGCCCGAAGCGGCGACAACAGCTTCATCGGTAAAAAGTCCTACGCAGTCCTACACCAACGCCCTACAAGCAGGCACTTTTCGTACAAATTCCGTCAACAAGCAGTTCATTTCCTTGCGGGTACCCCGTCGCTACACTCGCCCCTATGAACACTTCCGGCGACCGCCTCAAAGCCCTTCTCCACGAA
Source organism: Pseudomonas sp. WOUb67 (assembly GCF_050058005.1). Lineage (NCBI taxonomy): Bacteria > Pseudomonadati > Pseudomonadota > Gammaproteobacteria > Pseudomonadales > Pseudomonadaceae > Pseudomonas > Pseudomonas sp. WOUb67. Next base: position 79,179 of record NZ_CP170112.1, read on the forward strand.
TGTGGCCTGTCCCCTTCCGATTTCGCCGCTCAGCGCAGCGTCACACCGCAGCACGTCAACAACTGGTTCAACCGCGGCGTGCCCTTGGCCCGCCTGGACGAACTGGCCGACCTGTTCTGTGTGCATCGGCGCTGGCTACGCACGGGCGAAGGGCCCAAACACCCAAACCCGATCCAGCGCAACCACCCGCCACGCCAGGCACCTGCCAACCCGCCCAGCCCACTGGCGGCACACCGTGCCCGGGTGCTGAGGGTGCCTTTTTACGAACTGCGAAACGGCCTGCTTGCGCCAGTGGCCAGCAAACACCTGCGCCTGCCGGCAAAAGCGCTGAAAAAGCTGGGCGTGCAAGCCCATCACGCCATTTGCCTGGCCATGCCCGCCAGCAACATGGTTCCGCTGATTCCGCTGGAGGCCACCCTGGCGGTGGACCTGGGCATCACGCGGGTCATAGAAGGCGAAACCTATGCCCTGCTGCACAATGGCGTGCTCAGGGTAAACAACCTCAGCCTCGGCCCGCAGGGCACGCTGTACCTGCACAGCCATGACCGGCGCAATTACGCCGTCGAACGCTACACCTGGGCCCAGCGCCACGCGCAGGGCCTGGAGATTATCGGTTGGGTATTCCACTGGTCGCATTTCCGCCAGCAGCGGCCCGGCTGAAACAACCTGTGCCATTTTTTGCTGGGCATCCTGCGCGTGCCCTTGTATGCTACGCCGCACATTAAGCCCCGACCGGCGCGAGCCGCGGTCCAGAGGGCTCGGCGATATCCCACACGGGCATCTGCCATCTCTTTCAGGCCCTTGATGGCCACACAGTTAAGGCGATTGCGACTTACCATAAATTAGTCGGAAGCGTCCCCGAGAAGCCGGCCACAAGCCGGCTTTTTAATGCCCGCAGAAATGTCGGGGCCGCTGGCGCAACCCTCTGCGCCAACGCCCTCTGCGGCCTTCAGAACCGCGTCACTACCCCCACCCGTAGCGTGCGCCCCGGTGCCGGCATGAAGCTTTGCGCCAGCGGGTCCAGATAGTAGCGATCGGTCAGGTTCTGCAGCGAGGCATTCACCTCGGTGTTCTCAAGCAGCTTGTACTTGAGGAACAGATCGAACAGCGCCACCGAGCGGTATTCGACCTGCGGCGTGGTAGCACCGGACTGCCAGGGCTTGTCGAGGGTATTGGTCGGCCCGGACGTGTAGGTCACCCGTCCACCCACGGTCAATGCCTCGTCGAAGAAGCGCACGCCGCTGGTCAGGTTGGCTGAAAACCGTGGCGGGTTCTGGGTGTTGGTATAAGAGCCCATGAAACTGCCCGGCGTGCAGTTGGGTGTGTTCTCGGTCTTCTGGTACGGGTTGGCCGTGGCGCGGAGTTTGCCGGCAAAGTCCGCGTCGCAGGTCTCGGTCTTGAGGTAGTAGGTGGCCGAGAGGTCGGCGAACACACGGCCGGCATCGTAGTGCGATTGCAGCTCAAGGCCGCGGGTGCTGAAGCTGTCGGTGTTGCTGAAGGTCATCAGGCCCCACAGCCCCGGGCTTGGGTCGTAGTAACGGGTGATGTAGTTCTTGATCACGTTGTCGAAGTAGGCAAGCTTGAGCGCGGCCGAATCGTGCTCGGTAAACAGGTTGTCGCGCAGCGCACTGACGCCGATCTCCCAGCTCTGCGAGCGTTCAGGCTTCAGGCTTTTACCGGGGGCGACCTGCTGGGTACCCTGGCTGGTCTCGAACAAAGAAGGCAGGCGCAGGCCCTGGGTGTAGGTGACGTAGAAGAACGTGTCGGGCATCAGCTCGACGTTGATGCCGAATGCCGGCGAGAAGCCGCCGCCACTGCTGCTGCCCTGCGGGTTATGGTCGTAGCCTGTGACCACGCTGCTGATGCCTTCAGTGCCGACGTCCACGCTGGTCGCGCCAAAGTCGTTGAAACGCACGCCATTGAACGGCTCGTTGCTGTTGCCGAAGACGATGCCGTTGTTCAGCCTCGGGTCGGTGGCATCGGTGTACTGGCCGTTCTGGTCGGGGAACCAGGTCATGCTGCCCCAGCCTTTCGGGCCACTCGCCGAGATGTATCGGACCTCGCGGTCCTGACGCCGGGCGGTGGCCAGCACAGTGTTGTCCTTGGTGTGGAAGTGGCTGTAACGGCCACCGCCCCACAGGGTCAGTTGCTCGATCGGCTGGTACTCGAGCTTGCCGTTGAAGCTGAACTCCTGCCGGGAGGCATCGCGCAGGGTGCGGTTGGCGTCGATGTCATGCTGGGTGATCAGCACACTTTTCTGCGGTTGCAGGTCTTCGAGCTGGAAGGCGCCGCCCAGGTCGAGCTTGAAGTCGCCGTGGGCCGTCTCGAACCGGGAGACGTTGTTCAGATCGCCACCAATACGGCGGTTGTCCTGGCGGGTCCAGCTGCGGTCAGAACGAAACAACTGCGAAGCAGGCGCCGTCCAGGCCGAACTCAAGGTGCTGGTCTTGGCGTCTGTCATCCACAGGTTGCTGGTCAGGTCGACCCAGGGGTTGCCGGCAGGCAGGTAATGGTAGCGCGCCGTGTAGGTGTCGATCTGCACCTCCCCCAAGGGGTACTGGTAGATACCCGCGGTGCCGAAACGGTAGATGTCGGAAGGCATGATCTCGGCAGTGCGGCCGTCGTAGCGGCGATAGCCCAGGTCCAGCGTGTGGTCGTCGGCTATCCGCCAGGTTGCCTTCAGCAGGTACGAGTCGGTTTTCGATGACGAGTTGAGCACTTCTTCGCCGGCGTTGTAGGTCATTGCCACGCTCGGCTGCTCGCGGCCGTCTTCGCCATGGATGCGATAGCGCTCCTGGCCTTTCTTGCCGGAAAAGTAGTTGCCCTGGTTGCGGTGTGCATACGCCGCCACCACGTCCAGCCGCTCAGTGGTGAAGGCAAAGGCAGCGCTGCCAGACTCAGCTTCGGAGCCAAACAGGCTACCCCGGCTGTCGCGTGGCGGCGCCGACAGGCTTTCATCCCTGGAGGTGGCGCTGCGGTGAGCAGGGGCTACGCCGTTGTCCCAGAAATCGCCCTTGAGGCGCACGCCGACCTGGTTGCCGTCCACCAGAATGTCCTGCACACCGATCGTCTGCATCTCCACCGTGCCGCCTATCGCCCCGGACTTGGTCGACGGCCCTTTGTTCACGGTCAGGCTGCTGATCAGGTCGGGGTCGATATAGCTGCGCTGCTGGGTACCGCCATAACCTCGATAGACATCCAGGGCCTGCTCAGAACCATCCACCTTGACCGCCACCCGGCTCTGGCCCTGGATGCCGCGGATGTTGACGTCCAGCGCGCCGCCATTGCGCGTGTCGCCAACCTGCACGCCAGGGATACCGTTGAGCAGGTCGCCCGCAGACACCCGGCCGAAGCGGTCGATCTGCTCGCTGGTCAGGTGCACTGACGAACGTGGCGCTCTGTAGGTTTCCACCTCTGGGCCCTGTGCGGCGGCCTCGACCATCGTCGGCGACAACTCTGCTGCAGCACGGGCAGCGGTGCCTTGCGCCATCAGCACGTAGGTACCGGTAGCACTTGGCACCAGCTGCAAACCGGTATTGGCGAGCAACCGCTGCATGCCCTCGCTGACGGTATACCGCCCTTTCAAGGCGGGTGCCGTTCGCCCGCGGATCAGCTCAGGCTCGTACGACAGCAGCAGCCCGGCCTGGCTGCTGAAGCTGCCGAGGGCTGCCCCCAACGGGCCTTTTGGAATGTTGTAGTCACGCAGCGTGACGTCGTCCAGGCGGGTAGCTGTGAGCGCAGCCTTGTGGGCATCCTGGGCCAACACCGCGCTGGTGTGCAGCAGGCCTGCAGCGCAGCAACTGGTCATCGCGCAACGCAGGGCAAAGGTGATGGGCGACAGGCAAGGCCGAGGGCGCGGAGCAGGTGAAGGACAACGTACTGGGAGCATGCTTTTCTCGCTCGTAGGGTTCGCGCCCACCACTGGCAGCGGGCTGTTACCTCCTCTGTCGCACGAGGTCGAAAAAAGGATATGAATGAATGGGCAGCGTCCAATTTTGCCGAACGGGCCTTGTGACTTGAGCAATTCTAGTGATAATGGTTTGCATTTGCGACAGCCCATGTATCAATTCAATCGACGATGAATGCTCCCCTCTCCCCGCCGAACAGTACCGAGCCGTGCAGTATCGAAACGCTGTACATCGAGAATCACGCCTGGCTGCGCAACTGGCTTGCCTACCGGCTGAGGTCCTGGGGGCGCGGGGTGGCCGACGATCTGGCCCAGGATACGTTCCTGCGTGTGCTGGCCAGCCGCGAGGGCGCGCGGGTCGAGCCGATTCGTCAACCCCGCGCCTACCTGACGCGCATCGCCAACTGCGTGCTGGTGAGCTGGCGTCGCCGGCAGTCGCTGGAGCAGGCGTGGCTCGAAGCGCTGCTGTTGCTGCCAGAGCCCGAATGCCCTTCCCCCGAGCTGCAATGTGTGATTCTCGAGACCCTGCACGAGATCGACGCAGTGCTGGACAAGCTGCGACCGCGAGCAAGGCAGGCATTCCTGATGGCGACACTGGACGGCATGAAGCAGAAGGACATCGCCGTGGCCTTGAACATAGCGCTGCCGACGGTGAAGAAGTACATCCACGAGGGCTACCTGGCGTGCCTGACGCAGATGCCCGATGACTAACGGTACTGCAACGCCCGACGCTGCCATCGCGCAGCATGTGCTTGCCCAGGCAGCCTCGTGGCTGATGCTGATGCAGGAAGGGCCGCTGCTGCCTGCCCAGCAGCTCGAACTGGAACGCTGGCGGCTTGCCAGTGATGAGCACGAACGGGCATGGAAAAGGGCCCAGCGCCTGCTTTCACGCCTGGGCAGCCTGCCGCCAACGCTGGCCAGGCAGACCCTGCAACGCCCCCCGGGCAGGCGCGCGGTACTGCGCGGGCTGGTGCTGCTGATGGGTGCCGCACCGCTTGGCTGGTGGGGCTGGCACTCGCAGGCCGGGCGTTTTGCCAGTAATTACCAGACGGCGGTGGGCGAGCGCACACACGCGCGGCTGGCCGACGGCACGCAGATCATCCTCAATACCGACAGTGCCCTGCAGCTGCTTTTCGATAGCGCGCAACGGCTGCTGCATCTGCGCCGTGGCGAGGTGTACATCGTGACCGCTGCCGACCCACGGCCGCTGAGGGTGCAGACCGTGCAGGGGCAGTTGCTCGCGCTGGGCACGCGCTTCAGCGTGCGCCAGCTGGCCGATGAAACCTTGCTCGAGGTGTACGAAGGCGCCGTGCAGGTACGCCCCGAAAGCGCCAGCGTGGCGGCAGGCGAGAACATCATCCGCGCCGGGCAGCAGGTACGATTCAGCCGGGAGCGTCTGGGCGTTGTCGGGGAAGTGCGTGAAACCAGCCTGGCCTGGCAACGCGGCTTGCTGGTGGCCGACGACATGCCATTGCAACAGTGGGCGCAGGCCTTGATGCGCTACGCCGACCGCCCCCTCGAGTGCGACCCCGCGTTGAGCGAGCTGCGGGTGTCTGGCACCTTCCCGGTCGATGATCTGCCGCTGGCGTTGGCCATGCTGGCCCAGACCTATGCGCTGCAGGTTCGTCAGGATGGTGGGCGGCTGGTTATCGGTCGGTGATCGTCAGTCTTTTTGGGCGCGCGAACTGGCACAGGGCGTCAAACTGCTTTTCAGGAATTCCTCGCGCACCTGATGCATCTGCAAGTGTGTCTTCCCCGTCGCATAATCCAACCCCGCCAGCCCCATTTCCAGCGCCAGCTCGGGATGCCGGGCAGCATGACGAATGCGGTCTGCCAGGCTGGACGGGTTCCCGGTTTCAAACGTGAGGGCGGTGTGCTCGCTGGTAATGTCCAGCACCCCGGATGTGTCAGAACCGATGACGGGAACGCCCTGGCTGAATGCGTCAAAAATGATTCGGGGTTGCTCCTGCTTCAGTGTCGGCACCAACAGCCAGTCATGCTCGGCAATGATCCTGAAAAAGTCTTTGCCGTAATCAACTGCGTTCTGGAACCTCACCTCGACGCCGCCACGCTTTTCAGCAGCAAAGCGTCGGCAGTGCTCTTTCAAATCACCTTCACCCATGAGGGTGACGGTGATATCTACGTCTTCGGTTTTCAGCTGTTCAATGGCTTCAAGGACTACCAGTACACCTTTGTCCAGAACAAGGCGGGAGGGGTAAAGCACGTTGAGTGTACGGCTGTGCCTGCCTTCGAATCTTTTTCTGACTGCCTCAGGGGACGCCATGAATTTCTTGTCGAGCCAGCTGGCGGGGTTGATCAACGTGCGACTGTTATTGCGCCCAAGAAAATATTCCTTGTAGAAGGACTGGGTAAATATCCTGGCATTCGCCAACTTCAGGCAGCACTTCAATAACAGGGTGTGCACATGGTGTTCGATGATTGCCCTGAGGGTGCGCGCCTGCCCCTGAGCCAACATCCAGAATGAAGACTCTATGACAATCACCCACTGAAAGCGGAACAACGGCTTGAGCGGCAACAGGTAAAAGGACAAGGGGAATGCCCAACCGGCGCCGTCAGAATGAACGATCCTGGCGCGTTTGCAGGCATTGATGACGGTTATGAAATTCGGGAAGAAGTTCTTTACTACTGACGCAAGCCCATGGTCCTTGCGCAATTTATAAAGCCACTTCACATCCAGATGACTGATGCTTTGCAGCCCGTCGACGTTGTCGCCTCTCTCGACAGGGCAGCACATGCCGAAGTTTTCTATGTAGGTTAAATGAAGCTCTATGTCTTTGACCCACAAGGGGTCTGTAAACAAACCACCTTGCTCGTCTACGACAACAGGAATTCGGGTGAACAGCATGTATGGGTCTTCAATCATATTCCCCTCACAGGGATGCCAGGACACTAACGATTGAATTGTCTACATGGGGCCTACTCCTCAATACCAGCCGTCCATCTCAACAACGTTGTAGCGTCCTTGCAGACCTCCTGCGTACGCAGCAAGCGCTCCGCTTGCGCTACACTTTAGTGCGCCTTCATCGATTGCACACGACTTACTACAAAAATTTCACTTGCCCATGGCGCCGGTAAGCCGGCGCCAAAAACAGTCCTGCCAAACTATCAAGTTATCTATTTTTCAATGAGGGCGGGAGGTGCGATATGGCCTCATCAGAAGTCGTACCGCGCCCCGACCATCATGCTGCGCGACGGCCCGTAGAAGTTGAACGTCGACGTCGACCCCACACGCGACAGGTAATCCCGGTCGAACAGGTTGTTGACGTTGAAGGTGGCCGTCAGCTTCGAGGTAACCGGGTACGACAGCATGGCGTCGACCGTGGCATAGCCGGGTGCATCGATACGCACGCCACCGTTCTCGGAGTAGAAGTTGCTCATCGCCGATACACCGCCGCCAATGGCCAGGCCGGTCAGCGGGCCCTGGCTGATGGTGTACTTGCTCCACAGCGAAGCCTGGTTGCGCGGCATGATGAAGAACGTGGTTTCGGCGTCACCCTTGAGGGTTTCGGTTTCCATCCAGGTGTAGCCGGCCAGCAGTTCCCAGTTTGGCGTCAGCTTGCCGCTCACTTCCACTTCGGCGCCTTTGACACGGGTCTTGCCGGAGGCCACCGAGAAGTTGGTGTCTACACCATCCTCGTCGTACTCGGTGGTGGCGCGGTTCTTGTCGGTCAGGCGGAACACCGAAAAGCGGGTATTCAGGTCGCCGCCAAAGTAGCTGCTCTTGAGGCCGAACTCGTACTGCTCGCCTTCACGCGGCTTCAGCACCCGGCCGTTGCTGTCGGTGTCGGACTGCGGCTTGAACACCTGCGAGTAGCTGGCGTACAGCGCATGGTTCTCGGTCAGGTCGTAGACCAGGCCGCCATACGGTGTGAAGTGGCCGTCCACGCGCTTGCTGTCGTTGGTGCTGGCACCGCTGCTCAGGGTGGTGGTGTAGAAATCACCGCGGTACCAGCTGAAGCGGCCCCCGGCGATCAGCGCCAGGCGCTCGATCGGGCGGAAGGTGACCTTGGAATACAGGCCGTATTCCTCTTCCTGCATGCCGGTCTCGGTGCTGTAGTTGGGCGATGGTTTGGCGAACCGCGTCGGCGAGTAGGTGTTGACGTTGATGGCGCCCAGGTTGGTGGTGCCGTTGAGGTATTCGGTGTCGTAGTTCTTGTAGTCGGTGCCGACCACAAACTCGCTGACCTGGCCAAGGGTTTCGAACGGCTGGCTGTAGCTGGCGTCCAGCGAGTAGGTGTCCTGGGTGAAGTCGCGAGCACTGGCGCGCTCGGAGTTGGCACCAGTGGTGGCATTGGTTGCGGTGAAGGCGTACAGGTAGTTGGTGTCGCGGTGCGAGCCGCGCGCCGCGATACGGCCATAGCCGCCGTTGTCGAAGCGGTGGGTCAGCTCGGCGACCAGGTCGGTGGTCTTGCCATCGAAGTAGTTCCAGTCAGCCCCCAGGAAACGGGAGTGGCTGAAATCGGGCACGTCGCCAGAAAGGGTTGCCGGGTAGCCATTGTGCGGGGTGATGTTCTTCACTTCGTGCATCAGGCCGAACGACAGCGTGGTGGCGTCGTCCAGGTCGACATCCAGCGCGCCGTAGTAGCTGTTGCTGGTGTTGGCGTTGTAATCGACTTCGCCATTGGTGTCGTCACGCGACGCGATGAACCGCCCGCGCACACGGCCGGCGCCATCCAGCGGCCCGCTCAGGTCGATTTCTTCGTGGTTGGTGTCCCAGGTGCCATAGCTGCCTTCGACGTGGCCCTGAAACTCCGCGGTCGGGCGCTTGCGCACCATGTTGACGATGCCACCCAGTTCACTGGTGCTGCTGAACAGCCCGGCCGGGCCGCGCATGATTTCGACACGGTCGAACGCCGCCAGTGACGGTACGGTACCGAAGATGCTGGCCATCGGTGCCGGCAGGCCGTCGATGTTGAATTCACTGTACTCGTAGCCACGGGCATAGATCGACGACCGGCCGCTGTCGTTGGTCAAGGTGCGCAGGCCGGCGGTGTACTTGGCCAGGTCATCCAGGTGCACGAACTGGCGGTCTTTGACGTAGTCCTGGGTGTACACGGTGATCGACTGGGGGATGTCCTTCAGCGCTGCTGGCGTCTTGGTGCCCACGGTCGCGGCATCGACGCTGTAGCCACCGGTGGCTTCCGAGGGCAGCATGTCGTACAGGCGGTTGCCTTCGATGGTCAGTGCCGGCAGGTCGAGCGAGCTGTCCTCGGCTGCCGCCTGGGTGGCCACCGTTTCAGCCAGTGCCGACAACGAGAACGGCGCCAGCAACCCCAGCACCAGCCAGCCCCGAGCCCGTCGCGGGCTCCCCACACGTTTGAAACCGTTCATGACACACCCTTCGCCCAAATGATAGTAATTCGCAAACGAAACAAGTTGCTTTTTGCGAACGATACCGGAGGGAAAACGGGGGCGCAGCAGGATTAACCTTCTTAACACTCCCAGGCGTTGCCCTCCCCTGCTGGCAATGGGATGATTCGTAACTGATACAGGTTCTCATTCAAGGCTCGCCGTGCCCACCTCACTTCTCCTCGCCGAAGACGACGCAAGCCTGCGTCAGGACCTGGAACGCCATTTCCTCAAACGTGGTTTCCGGGTAAACGCCTGCGCTACCGGCACCCAGGCCCTGGACGCCATTCGGCAAACACCGTTCGAACTGGTGTTGCTGGACATCATGCTGCCGGGTATCGATGGCCTCAGCCTGCTCGACGAGCTGCGCCGGCAGCAGGCGGTGCCGGTCATGCTGATGTCGGCGCTGGGCGCCGAGCAGGACCGCATCAGTGGCTTTACCCGTGGTGCTGACGACTACCTGCCCAAGCCCTTCAGCCTGGCGGAGCTGGACGCACGGGTCGATGCCTTGCTGCGGCGCGTGGCATTTGATCGCGGCACGGCGCTGCGTGCCGACGTTGGCGAGGTGATGCTGGACCACGACCGCCAGGACGTTATCCACAACGGCAACGCCGCTGGCCTCACCGCGTCCGAGTTCCGCTTGCTGGTGACGCTGCGGGCGCACCCCGGCGAAGCCTTGAGCAAACCCTTCCTGTACCAGACCGTGCTGCACCGGGCCTATACCCGCCTGGACCGGGGCCTGGATGTGCATGTGTGCAACCTGCGCCGCAAACTGGCCGACATCAGTGCCCAACACCTGCAGATCCAGGCCGTGCGTGGGCAGGGGTACATCCTGGTCGACACGGAACAGCCCTGATGCGTCGCCACCCGTTGCTGTGGAAACTGGCCGTACTGCAGGTCAGCTTCTGCCTGTTGCTGATCTGGCTGATCTGGACCTGGGGCCTGTCGGTGGAGCGCAGCACCTATTTTCTGTCCCCGGCCGACCAGAACTACCTGGCGCGCTATGCGCAACAAGCTGAAGACGCCTGGACCCAGGGCGGCGCAGTCGGCGCCGAGGCCTGGCGGCGGCAACTGGAACAGGCCGAGGACACCTGGGTGGCGGTGATCGGCCCGCACCTGCAAAGCCTCGGCACCACACCGCTGAGCGCCGAGGAGGCCAGCCACCTGACCTTCATGCGCAAACTGGACTGGCCCATGAGCCGGCGCCTGCAGGATGAACTGCCCTACGTCAGCATCGAATTCCCGCAACACCCCGAGCACGGCCGGCTGGTGCTGCAACTGCCCGAACGCCTGCTGCCCACCGGCCTGACGCCGTGGACCCATGTGATCACCCACGGCGTCGCCCCCGCACTGCTCGCCCTGCTGCTGGGCCTGGCGTTGTACCGGCATCTAGTCGTACCGCTGAACCGCCTGCGCGACCGCGCCGACGCCCTGCGTGCCGATGACCTGGACAGCCCCGCACTGCCCCTGCTGGCACGCCGCGACGAGCTGGGTGAACTGGCACAGGCCTTCGAGCACATGGCCGGGCGCCTGCGCCAGAGCCTGGAACAACAGCGCCTGCTGTTGCGGACGCTGTCCCACGAGTTGCGCACACCCCTGGCGCGGCTGCGCATCGCCCATGACAGCGACTTGCCGCCGCCGCAGTTGCGCGAGCGCCTGGACCGCGAAGTCGCCGACATGCAGAAGCTGCTGGAAGACACGCTGGACCTGGCCTGGATGGACACCGAACAGCCCAGCTTGCCGACCGAGCCGGTATTGATGGTTTCCGTGTGGGAAGCGTTGTGCCAGGACGTTTGCTTCGAAAGCGGCTGGGACCGTGCGCGCCTGCCGTGCTCACTGGATACCGATTGCCTGGTACAGGCCCATCTGGACAGCCTGGCCCAGGCACTGGAAAACCTCATACGCAATGCCATTCGCCACTCGCCTGCCGAGGGCCGGGTCAGCCTGGACGGCTGGCGTGAAGGCGGCTGCTGGCACCTGCGCCTCAGCGACCAGGGCCCCGGCGTACCTGACGCCGACCTTGAACGCATCTTCAAGCCTTACCAGCGCCTGGCCGACAGCGGCGCGGGCTTCGGCCTGGGCCTGGCCATCGCCCGTCGCGCCATCGAGCTGCAAGGCGGCCGTTTGTGGGCCAGCAATGGCCACCCTGGGCTGTGCCTTCACATGGCCTTGCCGATTGCCAGGGACTGTTTAGAAAGTTAATGCGCTTTACGCCCAATCAGGACTGATTATCATCTGGGCGTTCCAGCCTTGCGCTCCTCGCAAAGCCCTGACGAGACGCCTGATGAGCAAGATCACCCTGACGCTGGCTTTGGCACTGGCCCTTGCAGCCCCCCTTGCCCTGGCGCAGCCCGAGCGCAGCCAGAAGATGGACACCTCGCTGCTGCAGCGTCAGGACCTGGCCTACCGTTTCAGCCAACTCGACCTGGATTCGGCCGATGGCCAGCGTCATTACCGTGTGTGGGTCGGCACGCCGAACCGCCCCGCGCCAGCCTCCGGATACCCGGTGCTGTGGATGCTCGACGGCAATGCTGCGCTTGGCGCGCTGGACAGCCAGCAACTGGCCAGGCTTGCCGCCGGCCAGGCGCCCTTGCTGGTGGCCGTGGGCTACCAGACCGAACAGCGTATCGAGCGGGCTGGGCGTACTTACGACTACACCCCGACGTTGCCCGGGCAGGCCGAGCAGCGTGACCCGCTGACCGGCCAGCCCAGTGGCGGCGTGGATGCATTTCTGGACCTGCTGACCGAGCGCATGCGGCCGATGGTGGCCGGGGTGGCCCCCATCGACCTGCAACGACAGACGCTGTGGGGCCATTCCTACGGCGGGCTGGCCGTGCTTCATGCGCTGTTCACCCGGCCCGGGGCGTTCAGTGAATACGCGGCAGCCAGCCCTTCGCTGTGGTGGCATGACGGGGCAATCGTGCATGAGGCGCAGGGGCTTGAACAACGCATGGGCAACACCCCGGCGCGGCTGCTACTGATGCGCGGCAGCGAGGAACCTGCCAACCCCAGGGCGCCGGTAAAGGGCGATGTCGAGAGACCGGCGCGCGAACTGGCAGCGGACCTGGCCAAGGTAAAAGGCCTGCAGGTACGTTTCGAACGGTTCGAGGGGCTGGACCATGGGCAAATGCTGGGGGCATCGTTGAAGACGGTGCTCGGGCAGCTGGCCAGATAACGGCTAAACCGGCTCCGGCCTGCTGCGCCCTCTTGTCATCAGGGGTAGGTGTACTTGAGCAGGTACTGGCTCAAGTCGCGGAAGGCATCCCTGGAAATCCGGGGTACCAGGTCCGTGCTACGGCCAAGGGTCTTGCAACAGGCCATGACCATCTGCTGGCGCACCGGCTCATCGAGCATGCCGGCATGCACCACCTGGAAGAATTGAAGGTAGGCGCCAGAGCCGCTGCTTTCACGGCTGCGACGGATTTCGACCGGTGTGTCGTGGTAAGCCGCCCGGAAAAAGGCCTGGCCGTTGTAGTCCGCCTGCGGGGTCAACACGCCCTGGGCATCGCACGTGCTGTGGCACAGCACCTTGCTCTGCTGGTCCGTCTCGAAGCCTCGCTCATAAAGCGTAATCTGCGACCCGACGGCCTGTGTGCAGGCGTGTTCGAAAGCGTTGAGGATCTTTTTGGCATTCGCCTGGGAGGCCTGGATCTGCGACAACGCCACGAACCGCTCGATTTCGCCCTTGGCAATGCTCTTGACGCCACGGTCGAGGGTCGCCCAATGGCTGAACTCCTCCTTGCAAGCGATCATGTGAATCTCGAAGCGGTAACCCGCCGCCACAGCCGCAGGCGGGAAACTGGCGAATGCTTCGTCATCCAGTGCCGATTCCATGATGATGTTGTAGCGATTGGCGAAGGCGTACGCGAAAACCTTGCCGCTCAGTGCCCTGATGAAGGTTTCGGTGTGCTCGTATACATGCAACACACCGTGCTGGCTCATATCGCTGTAGTGCGGGTGCAGTTTGCGGAACGCTGGCAAATAAAGCCGCACATGATTCGGGTAGCGCTCGCTGGGCAGCAACTGCTTCTCCAGCAGGTAAGTCTTGCCCGACCCTTGCGCTCCGGCAACGATGAGCATGTTCGGGGTTGGGTCGCTTTCAGGCCCATCAGCTTCGCGCGCCTTGTCGAACAGCGCATTGTCGAGCTGGGCGAAGGCATCCTCCACGTCGCTTTCGGTGAACGGGTAAAGCGTGGCCATTCTGCAATCCTCAGGTGTCTGCCCGAAATGGGCTGGCCGACACTCTAGGAATTGCCCCGCTGCACAGTGTGGTAGTTAGTTAAGGCGCTGCTCGCTACCCCTTCACACACACCACCTGGCGCAGGGTGTGAACCACTTCGACAAGCGCCTGCTGGGCACGCATTACTGCGTCGATGTCCTTGTACGCCATCGGGATCTCGTCGATGACTTCCTTGTCCTTGCGGCACTCCACATGCGCCGTGGCGCGCCGTTGGTCCTCGACGGTAAAGCGGCTTTTGGCCTTGGTCCGGCTCATCACCCGGCCGGCGCCATGGCTGCACGAACAGAACGACTCCTCGTTGCCCAGCCCACGCACGATGAAGCTCTTGGCCCCCATCGAGCCCGGGATGATGCCCAGCTCGCCCTTCTGTGCCGACACCGCCCCTTTGCGCGTGACCAACACTTCGCGGCCAAAATGCTGCTCACGCTGTACATAGTTATGGTGGCAGTTCACCGCCTCAAGGCGGGCCTCGAACGCTTTGCCCAGCGCCTTGCGGGCAGCACCGACCACCGCCAGCATCATCAGCTCGCGGTTCTGCCGGGCGTAGTCCTGCGCCCATTCCACCGCTTCGACATAGTCGGCGAAATGGCGGCTACCTTCTTCGAAATAGGCAAGGTCCTTGTCCGGCAGGTTGGCCAGGTGCTGACGCATATCGGCCTGGGCCAGCTCGATGAACAGGTTGCCGATGGCATTGCCCACACCGCGCGAGCCGCTGTGCAGCATGAACCAGACGCGGTCGGCCTCATCCAGGCACACCTCGATAAAGTGGTTACCACCGCCCAGGGTGCCCAGGTGGTGACGGTTATTGGTCTTCTCCAGCCGCGGATACTTGTCGGTTATGGCCTTGAAGCCCCCCGCCAGCTGGCCCCAGGCCTTGTCCGCCTTGGCCGGCACATCGGCCCAGGCGCCCTGGTCACGTTTGCCGAAGGTCTTGCCATGGGGCACCGCCTGCTCGATGGCACTGCGCAAGCCATGCAGGTTGTCTGGCAGGTCACGGGCGTGCAGCGAGGTGCGCGCGGCGATCATGCCGCAGCCGATGTCCACGCCAACCGCTGCGGGAATGATCGCGCCGACCGTGGGGATCACGCTGCCGATGGTCGAGCCCTTGCCCAGGTGCACGTCGGGCATCACCGCCAGGTGCTTGAAGATGAACGGCATCCTGGCCGTGTTCAGCAGTTGTTGGCGGGCCTCGTCTTCGACCGGCACGCCATCGGTCCACAGCTTGATCGGCTTGCCACCGGCGACCTGGAGAATATCCATGGGTTGTTCCTCGAATGCATGACGGCATGATACCGCCAAAGGTCGTAGAACCGTGGGTTGCCAGCGGGGTGGCCAGGTGCGGTATGCTTGGGCGGTCTTCAGGGCGGGGTGCAAGTCCCCACCGGCGGTAAATCGAAAGATGAGCCCGCGAGCGCCCCGGTCATGCCGGGGGTCAGCAGATCTGGTGCAACTCCAGAGCCGACGGTCATAGTCCGGATGAAAGAAGGCGTCAGGCAGGGGCCATCCGGGCGCCCCTGCGCACGCATTTTGTTCGCCCCGAGACGTTCATCGATCATTCACGAGGAGCGTTTCATGTCCATCCGTAACCACCCGCAATTCCCCGCTGTTTCCGCCGCCATCGCCGCCTTCCAGGCCGGGCGCCCTGTGCTGCTGCTTGACGATGACGACCGCGAGGACGAAGCGGACATCATTGCCGCTGCCGAAAACATTACGTTGCAGACCATGGCCATGATGATCCGCGACTGCAGCGGCATCGTCTGCCTGTGCCTGGACGAAGCCACCGTCGACGCCCTGCAACTGGCGCCAATGGTGCAGAACAACCAGGCCCGCCACGGCACCGGCTTCACGGTCACCATCGAGGCCGCAGAAGGCATCACCACCGGGGTTTCTGCCCAGGACCGCATCACCACCATTGGCGCGGCACTGCGCTCCAGCGCCGAACAGCGCCATATCGTCAGCCCGGGGCATGTGTTCCCGCTGCGCGCCCGCAATGGCGGGGTACTGACCCGCCGTGGGCACACCGAAGGCTCGGTGGACCTGGCGCGCCTGGCCGGCCTGCGCCCGGCGGCGGTGCTGTGCGAACTGATGAACCCCGACGGCAGCATGGCCCGTGGCGAGCAAGTGGCGGTGTATGCGCGCCAGTACAACTTGCCGGTGCTGACCATCGAAGAGCTGGCGCGATACCGCGAAGCGATGCTGGAGCTCGAAGCCGAGCCAGCCTGATAGAGCACCTTGGGGCTCTTCGCGGGCTTGCCCGCTCCCACAGGGTCTGCGCCGGGTTCAGAGCCGGTGCAATACCTGTGGGAGCGGGCAAGCCCGCGAAGAGGCCGACAAATCCAGACACATTGCCCCGGAAGTTTGCTCCCCCCGCCCCGCTCTGCTAGTGTCGCGCCGTTCTGAATGCCACCGAGACAGTCGCCATGGCCCGCAAAAAAGCCTCCCTCGATTTCGAGCAATCCCTCGCAGACCTGCAAGCACTGGTCGAGCGCCTGGAGAACGGCGAGTTGTCGCTGGAAGAGTCGCTGGCCGCCTTCGAGCAAGGCATCGCCCTGACCCGTGATTGCCAGGGTGCCCTGGCCCAGGCCGAGCAGAAAGTGCAAATCCTGCTGGAGCGCGACGGCGAACTGGCTGCACAGCCCTTCGACGCGGAGCCGGAAGCATGATCGGCACCTACCAGGCCAGTTGCCAGGCTCGGGTCGACGCCGCCCTCGAACCGCTGTTCGTCGCCCCGTCCAAAGAGCTGGAACGCCTTTACGCCGCCATGCGCTACAGCGTGATGAACGGCGGCAAGCGCGTACGCCCGTTGCTGGCCTACGCGGCCTGCGAAGCCTTGGGCGCCCCGGCCGAACAGGCCAACGGCGCGGCCTGCGCGGTCGAACTGATCCACGCTTACTCGCTGGTGCATGACGACCTGCCAGCCATGGACGACGACGACCTGCGTCGCGGCCAACCCACTACCCACAAAGCCTTCGACGAAGCCTGCGCCATTCTCGCTGGCGACGGCTTGCAGAGCCTGGCGTTCAGTGCCCTGCTCGACCCAGGCCTGAGCCCGCAGGCCGACAGCATTCGCCTGGCCATGGTCCAGGCCCTGGCCAAGGCTGCCGGCCCGGCAGGCATGGTCGGCGGCCAGGCCATCGACCTCGGTTCGGTGGGCCTGAAGCTAAACCAGCAGGCACTGGAGTTCATGCACCGGCACAAGACCGGCGCACTGATTGAAGCCAGCGTACGCCTCGGCGCCCTGGCCAGCGCCCGCGCCGAACAGGCGCAGCTGGATGCCCTGCAGGTTTATGCACAGGCCATCGGCCTGGCATTCCAGGTGCAGGACGACATCCTCGACGTGGAAAGCGACACCGCCACCCTGGGCAAACGCCAGGGTGCCGACATAGCGCGTGACAAACCGACCTACCCGGCCCTGCTGGGCCTGGAAGCGGCCAAGGCCTATGCAATCGAACTGCGCGACCAGGCGCTGATTGCACTGCAAGGCTTCGGTGAAGCGGCCGAGCCGCTGCGGGACCTGGCGCGCTACATCGTCGAACGCCGTAACTAGACAGCTACACCTATCCCTGTGGGAGCGGGTTCACCCGCGAATGCGGCGGTACATTCAGCACCGCATTCAGCACCGCATTCGCGGGCAAGCCCGCGCCTACAATGGGGTGTCGCAAACAGTGGTCGAATGGGCACTTTTCCCACAATGGGGTAAACTGCCGCGTCTTAACACACCTATAACGACTCGCCTGATGCCCACGACGTTTCAAGAGATCCCCCGCGAACGCCCGGTCACGCCGTTGCTCGACCGCGCTGACACGCCTGCCGGCCTGCGCCGGCTGGCCGAAGCCGACCTGGAGACCCTGGCCGACGAACTGCGCCAGGAACTGCTCTACACCGTGGGTCAGACCGGTGGGCATTTTGGCGCCGGTCTGGGCGTGATCGAGCTGACCATTGCCCTGCACTACGTGTTCGACACCCCGGACGACCGGCTGGTGTGGGACGTGGGCCACCAGGCCTACCCGCACAAGATCCTCACCGGGCGCCGTAACCGCATGCTCAGCCTGCGCCAGAAGGACGGCATTGCCGCCTTCCCGCGCCGCAGCGAAAGCGAGTACGACACCTTTGGCGTCGGCCACTCCAGCACCTCGATCAGCGCCGCACTGGGCATGGCCATTGCCGCCCGTCTGCAGAACAGCGCACGCAAGTCGATTGCGGTGATCGGGGACGGCGCGCTGACTGCCGGCATGGCCTTCGAGGCGTTGAACCACGCCCAGGAAGTCAACGCCGACATGCTGGTGATCCTCAACGACAACGACATGTCGATTTCGCGCAATGTCGGCGGCCTGTCCAACTACCTGGCCAAGATCCTTTCCAGCCGCACCTACGCGAGCATGCGCGAGGGCAGCAAGAAGGTGCTGTCGCGCCTGCCAGGCGCCTGGGAAATCGCCCGCCGCACCGAGGAATACGCCAAGGGCATGCTGGTGCCGGGCACGCTGTTCGAGGAACTGGGCTGGAACTACATCGGCCCCATCGACGGCCACGACCTGCCGACCATGATCGCTACCCTGCGCAACATGCGTGACCTGAAGGGCCCGCAGTTCCTGCACGTGGTGACCAAGAAGGGCAAGGGCTTCGCCCCGGCCGAGGTCGACCCGATCGGCTACCACGCCATCACCAAGCTGGAGCCGGCCGACAAACCGGCCGCGCCGAAGAAAGTCAGCGGCCCGAAATATTCCGCCGTGTTCGGCCAGTGGCTGTGCGACATGGCCGCCGCCGACAACCGCCTGGTGGGCATCACCCCGGCGATGAAGGAAGGCTCCGACCTGGTCGACTTCAGCGAACGCTACCCGGAACGCTACTTCGACGTGGCGATCGCCGAGCAGCACGCCGTTACCCTGGCGGCCGGCATGGCCTGCGAGGGCAGCAAACCGGTGGTGGCGATCTACTCCACGTTCCTGCAGCGTGCCTACGACCAGCTGATCCACGACGTGGCCGTGCAGAACCTCGACGTGCTGTTCGCCATCGACCGCGCCGGCCTGGTCGGCGAAGACGGCCCGACCCATGCGGGCAGCTACGACTTGTCGTACCTACGCTGCATCCCGGGCATGCTGGTGATGACCCCGAGCGACGAAAACGAGCTGCGCAAGATGCTCAGCACCGGCCACCTGTACAACGGCCCGGCAGCCGTGCGCTACCCGCGTGGCACCGGCCCGAATGCGCCGATCAGCGGCGACCTGGAGCCACTGGAAATCGGCAAGGGCGTGGTTCGCCGCCAAGGCGAGAAAGTCGCCCTGCTGGTGTTTGGCGTGCAGTTGGCCGAGGCCATGCAGGTGGCCGAGCAGATCAACGCCACGGTGGTCGACATGCGGTTCGTCAAGCCGCTGGACGAAGCCTTGGTGCTGGAGCTGGCGGGCAGCCACGAGTTGCTGGTAACCATCGAAGAGAACGCCATCATGGGTGGTGCGGGTGCTGCGGTAGGTGAGTTCCTGGCCAGCCAGGCAGTGCTCAAGCCGCTGCTGCACCTGGGCTTGCCAGATATTTATGTCGAGCATGCCAAGCCTGCGCAGATGCTGGCTGAGTGCGGGCTGGATGCGGCCGGGATCGAGGCTTCGGTCAAGGCTCGCATGGCCAGGCTCGGCCTCTAGGGCCTTTTCGCGGGCACGCCCGCTCCCACAGGGATATCACCAGCCTTAAGGGCAGTGGATTACCTGTGGGGGCGGGCGTGCCCGCGAATGCTATGGTGCAGAAAATGAGAAACCCAACCTTTGCCACCCTGCTCTGCCTTCCCCTCCCGCTGCTGGCCACTGAGCGCGACGACGCCCTCAAGCTCCCCGACGTGCTGATCAGCGCCAGCCGCCAGGTCGAGTCCCGTACCGCGACCAGCGCCGCCAACACCGTCTTTACCCGCACCGACATCGACCGCCTGCAACCCACCAGCGTCACCGACCTGCTCAGCCGCGTGCCCGGCGTACAGGTGGCGCCTACCGGTGGCCGTGGCAGCCTGCCCGGCATCTTCATCCGTGGCACCAAGGCCGCACAAAGCCTGGTGCTGGTGGATGGCGTGCGCATTGCCAACGCCACCTCCGGCGACAGCGGCCTGCAGTTTCTCGACGTTGACCAGATCGAGCGGGTGGAGGTACTGCGTGGCTCGCGTTCGGCGGTGTACGGCAGCGATGCCATTGGCGGGGTGATCCAGATCTTTACCCGCCGCAGCAGTGGCCCCGGCCTGCAACCGCGCCTGCGCCTGGCGGCGGGCAGCAACCAGACGTTCCAACGCAGTTTGGGGCTTTCTGGCGGCAACGGCGCAACCCGCTTCAACCTTGGCGCCAGCCTGGATGAAACTGCCGGCATTGACTCGACCGGGCCGTCGTTCGCAAGCGATGGTGACCACGACGCCTACCGCAACAATTCGCTCAACCTGAACCTGAGCCACACCTTCGGTGAGCGCTTCGAGGCCGGGCTGAACCTGCTCGACAGCCGTGGCCGCAGCGAGTACGACAACCCGTTCGGCGGCTTCGATCCGGTCACCTTCGAAAGCTTCGGCCAAAAGCCCTACACCGATTTCAGCGTCAGCAGCCTGGGCAGTTACTTCGATGCCCAGCTCACCGACGCCTGGCATTCACGGCTGGAACTGGCCCACAGCGAGAACCGCGACGACAAGCGCGACAAGCTCAGCGCCGAACGCTTCGTGTTCAATACCTACCGTGATCAGGTCACCTGGCAGAACGACCTGGCCCTGGGCGAGCGGAACAGCCTGCTGCTGGGTGGTGACTGGTACGAAGACCGCGTGCACGCCAGCACCGACTTCACCGAGGACAGCCGCTGGAACCGCGCCGTCTTCGTCCAGCACCGCTACCAGGGCGAGCAGTTCTCCACCGAGGTGGGTGTGCGGCATGACCGTAACCAGCAGTTCGGCGGCCAGACCACCTGGAGCGGCAGCCTGACCGTACCGTTGAACGCGCAGAATGATGTGCTGCTGTCCTACAGCGAAGGCTTTCGGGCGCCAACCTTCAACGACCTGTATTACCCCCA
Organism: Pseudomonas sp. WOUb67; assembly: GCF_050058005.1. Classification (NCBI taxonomy): domain Bacteria; kingdom Pseudomonadati; phylum Pseudomonadota; class Gammaproteobacteria; order Pseudomonadales; family Pseudomonadaceae; genus Pseudomonas; species Pseudomonas sp. WOUb67. The sequence goes on from NZ_CP170112.1 coordinate 99,716, forward strand.
GTTCAGCAACCCGGACCTGGACCCCGAGCACTCCAGAAGCTACGAGCTGCAATGGCGCAGCCAGCTGACGGCGGACAGCCGCCTGGAGACCTCGCTGTACCGCACCGACCTGCGCGATGCGATCGTGTTCGGCGAGGACTCGATACCCCGCAACGTCGCCTCGGCCCGTATCAACGGTTTCGAAATGGCCTTGGCGCAACAATGGGGCGCCTGGCACAGCCAGCTCGGCGTGGCACTGATCGACCCTCGTGACCGTGACAGCGGCCACACCCTCGCCCGCCGGGCACGCCGCACACTGAGCCTGGACCTGGACCGTGAAATCGGGCCTTTCACCGTGGGCGCAGGCTGGCAAGCGGTCAGCGGCAGCTATGACGATGAGGCCAACCGCAACCGCATCGCCGGCTATGGCCTGCTCGGTTTGCGCGGTAGCTGGGCAGCCACTGACGAACTGAAACTGGAAGCGAAGCTGGATAACCTGCTGGACCACACTCACAGCCGTGCCCTGTACAGCTACGAGGGTGCCTACCACCCCTACCGCGAAGAAGGCCGCACGCTGTTGTTCAGCGTTACCTGGACGCCGGCGCTTTAGCCGCGAGCAACGCGCACAACCGGGCGGTGGCTTCGATCATCTGCCCGCTGGGCCGCTCAAGGCCTTTGTCGGGCACCACCAGCAAGCGGCCGTCGGCAACCGCACGCAGTTGCGGCCAGGCCTTCCAGCTCGCCAGTTGCGCCTGATCGCCAGCCAGTATTACCTGTGGATTGCGCAGCAGCACAGACTCCACATTCACCTGCGGTGCCGGCTGGGTGAGGTCGGCGAACACATTGCGCGCCCCGCACACGGCCAGGGCATCGCTCACCACCTGCCGGCCACCCAGGGTGTACAACGGCTGGTCCCACACCTGGTAGAACACCTGTAATGGCTCGTCACGCCGGTACTGCTCGCGCAACTGCCGCAGCCGTTCCCGCAGGGCCTGGGCGTACTGATGGCCTTGTTCGGCACGGCCGATACGCTCGGCGATGGCTTCGATCTGCGCGATCAACTGGTCGATATCGTGGGGTTCTGCACTGAAGGTGGCGATGCCCAGGCGCTTGAGTTGATCGCGCTGGGCAGGTGGCACGCTGCCCGGCCAGAGCAGCAACAGGTCGGGGCGCAGGCTGAGCAGGCGCTCCATGTTCAGCTGCCCCTGGCGCCCGACCGAGGGCAGGCCGCGCAGCGCTGGCGGCCGCTCGCCACCGTCGAGCACGCCCACCAGCAGGTCGTCGGCCTGCAGTTCGAGCATGATTTCAGTCATCGAAGGCGCCAGGCTGACCACCCGCAGGGGGTCAGCGGCCATCACGGTGCAGGCGAACAGCGCCAGCAGGCCTGGCAGCAGGCGCATCAGCCGAGCTGGCGTGGAATGCGATAGAGGTACAGCACCACCACGGTAGACAGCGCGAGCAGGACCTGCGGCACCGCCTCAAGGCCGACCAGCACCGAGAGGGCGGCGACCCAGGCCGGGAAGCAGGCGTACAGCATGGCCATGCGCCTTACCCGGGCCAGTTCGATCCAGGCCGCAGGCTCTTCGCCCGTGCCGAGCACCTTGGCGGTGGCGATCAGTGCCCGCTTGTAGGCGCCGAAGCGCGGCAGGCTGAGGAACATGGTCGCCGCGCCGGCGATGAACAGTGGCATGGCCAGCACCGGGATCAACGCGTCACCACCACCAAAGGCCCAGGCCATGACCGGCAGCGGCACCAGGCCCATCGCCAGGTACTGCCACCAGGCCAGTGCCAGGCGCCGCTTGACCTCGGCGCGGGTCACGCTTGGGGCACCTCGCCCTGGTGTTCATTGCCCAGCATGTGGCCGAGTTTGCCGGCTTTGGTCGCCAGGTAGTAGCGGTTGTGCGGGTTATGCCCGGTGTGCAGCGGCACACGTTCGGCAACCACGATGTTCATGTCGGTCAGGGCTTTGACCTTGCGCGGGTTGTTGGTCATCAGGCGCAGGGCTTTCACACCCAGGTGCTCCAGCATCGGCAAGCAGATGGCGTAGTCGCGCTGGTCGGCGGCAAAGCCCAGGCGTTCATTGGCTTCGACGGTATCGGCGCCACCATCCTGCAGCTCATAGGCGCGGATCTTGTTCAACAGGCCGATGCCACGGCCTTCCTGACGCAGGTACAGCAGCACCCCACGGCCTTCACGGGCGATGGCCTGCAGCGCGGCTTCCAGCTGCGAACCGCAGTCGCAGCGCTGGCTGAACAGGGCATCACCGGTCAGGCACTCGGAGTGCAGGCGCCCCAGCACCGGCTGGCCGTCCGCGATGTCACCCAGGCTGAGCACTACGTGCTCGCGGCCAGTGGCTTCTTCGAGGAAGCCATGCATGGTGAAGGTCGCGAATGGCGTCGGGAGTTTAGAGGCGGCAACAAAGACGACGGGCACGTTGTGCTCCTGGAATAAGTTGGAAATTTCTCGTGGGGCGATTGTATCAGCCGGTTGCAGGCTATGGGCGGGCTGAATACGGTGGGTTAAGATCGAAAAGTTCGATGCTTATTAAAAGCCATTGCTCTGCCTGTACCTCGTGGGATCCCATCACCCTGTAGGAGCAGCCTTGTGCTGCGAAGAGGCCGGCAATGCTAAAGGAATCTTCGCCTGCAATGGCCTCTTCGCAGCACAAGGCTGCTCCTACAGGGCTTGTGCTTACCTTGGAGTCGACGCTGGTCAGGGAGTACCGCGCCAGCCCCTTGGATGCTAATGAGGGCGGCTATCCGGGCTGAACGGGTACGGCTGCTTCCAGCGCTCGAAGATCGGCTTCAGCTCGCCGCTGCGCACCAGCGCGTCCATACGCTTGTCGAACAGGTCGCACAGTGCCTTGGCCTGGTCGTTGCGGGCGAAAGCCAGGTACAGCGGCAGTTCGGCCACATGGGTACGGCGGAAGTTATCGGGCCGGGATGCCTGGCTCAAAACATAATCGACTTCGGTCTGGGCATCGATGTAGAAGTCCACCCGGTCATGCTCGAGCATCGGCAGAATGCCTTCGCGGCGCTGGATTTCACGAAATTCATGCACACCTGGCAGGTAGCTGCCGTAATCGTAGCCACGCACCCAGGCCAGGCGATACGTGCCCACATTCTGCGGAGTAGGCGCAGGTTTGCTGGCCAGCCCCAGGGCGTAGATGTGGTCCATGTCGAAGTGCCAACGCGGGTACAGGTTGTCTTCGTTCTCCTGCTTGTACGAGCCCACCCAGGCATCGGCTTCGCCACGTTTGACCAGCCCGACTGCACGGCTGTAGGGCGCGCTCTGGGTCACCACCTTGACGCCTGCTGGCTCGAACACCTTGCGCAGCACGTCCCAGGCTACCCCGGTACCGTCAGCGTTGGTGTAGTCGAGCCACTCTTCACTGACCAGGTGGATCTGCTTCGGCACGCCTTCAGCAGCCGCCACCCATGGGGCAACGCTCAGCAGCATTGCCAACAGCACAGTCCTTATGGCCATTCACGCGCTCCCTGTTCAGGCAACCGCCCACACCAGAACCTGCATGCCCAGCCAGGCAAACACGCCGGCCAGGATATCGTCGAGCATGATGCCGACGCCCCCGTGCACATGGCGGTCGATCCAGCGGATCGGCCATGGCTTGAGGATGTCGAAGAAGCGGAACATCAGGAACCCTGCCAGCAGCCACTGCCAGCCTTCCGGCACCAGCCAGAGGGTGATCCACATGCCGACGATCTCATCCCAGACAATGCCTTCATGGTCGTGTACGCGCAAGTCATTGGCGACTTTGCCGCACAACCAGAAGCCAAACAGCATGCTTACGCCCAGCAACAGCCAGTAGCCCCAGTCTGGCAGCATCTGCCACAACGGGATGAACGGTATGGCCACCAGCGAACCCCAGGTACCCGGGGCCTTGGGCAAGGTGCCAGAACCAAAGCCAAACGCGATGAAGTGCCACGGGTTGCGCCAGACCGAAGGCGGAACGAACTCCGCAGGCACCTGATTGGGGTGATCGGTCACGGTGTCTCCCTAAAGTGTTGATAGCCCCGCTGAACGGGGGTGATGTCCCGGCCCTGCGCGTCGCGCAAGGTCACGCCCTGCCCTTCGAGCACACGGCCAATGGTATGCACCTCGACAAGGCCGAGGTCAGCCAGGGGCGCCAGCGCCTCCGGCGGCAGCGTGAAAGCCAGCACGTAATCGTCGCCGCCGGCGAGGGCGGCCTGCACTGCCGCTTCGCGGCCGAGAAACGCCTCTACAGCAGGAGACACTGGCACCTGGGCCAGGTTCACCTCCAGCGCAACGCCGGACGCCTTGGCGATATGCCCGCAATCGGCGAGCAGGCCGTCGGAGATGTCCAGCGCCGCCGTGGCCCGGCCCCGCAGCAGGGTGCCAAGGGTGAGCTGCGGCATTGGCGACCAGTAATGGGCCAACAGCGGCTCGGCCTGCTCGGCAGGTGCTTCGCGTTCACCCAGCACCAGCGGCAGCGCGCCGGCCGCCTTGCCCAGCACACCACCGACGCACAGCAGGTCGCCTGGGCGTGCACCGCTACGGCGCAACGCCTGGCCTGCCGGCACGCGGCCAAACACGGTGACGGTGATACTCAGCGGACCGCGGGTGGTGTCACCCCCGATCAGGCTCATGCGGCAACGGTGGGCCATACGGCTGAGGCCGTCGGCATACGCCGCCAGCCAGTCAGGGCCAACGTCAGGCAGGGTCAGGGCGAGGGTGAAGCCGATCGCGGTCGCGCCCATGGCGGCCAGGTCACTGGCGGCCACGGCCAACGAACGCTGGCCAAGCAGCAGCGGATCGCAGACAGCGGGGAAATGCACCCCGGCGACCAGGGTGTCGGTCGACACCGCCAGTTGCTCACCGGGGGGAAGGGCTAGCAGGGCGCAGTCGTCGCCGATACCCAGGGCCACGCCCTCGCCGCCCTGCGCACAAGGCGCGGCGGCGAAGTAATGGTTGATCAGCTCGAACTCACCCATGGCTCTACAGCGCCAGAATCAGCGCTTGTTCGCCTTGACTTCGGCTTCACGCAGCGACGGTGCCAGCTTGTCCAGCACGCCGTTGACGAACTTGTGGCCGTCGGTGGCACCGAAGACCTTGGCCAGCTCGACACCTTCATTGATCACCACGCGGTACGGTACGTCGACGCGCTTGATGAACTCCCAGGTGGACAGGCGCAGCACGGCCAGCTCGACCGGGTCGAGCTCTTCCAGCGTCATGGTCATGCAAGGCACCAGCGCCTTGTCGATTTCGCCCTTGATTGCCGGAACTCCATGCAGGATTTCACGGAAATAGGCACCGTCGACATCGGTGAAATCGTTATCCACCCGGAACTGTGCTTCGATCTCGTTCAGCGAATGCTGCGCCATGTGCCACTGGTACAGCGCCTGGGTCGCGAGCTTGCGGGCTTCGCGGCGCTTGGCGCTTTTCGAGGGCTTGCCGGCATCCGCAGGTTTTGGATCGCGCGGGTTGAAACGATCGCTTTCGTCGCTAATCACTTGGCCTCCAACTGCGCCAGCAGGCTGACCATTTCCAGTGCGGACAGGGCAGCTTCAGCACCTTTGTTGCCGGCTTTGGTGCCGGAACGCTCGATGGCTTGTTCGATGGAGTCGACGGTCAGTACGCCGAAGGCCACCGGAACACCGAACTCCATGGACACCTGGGCCAGGCCCTTGGTGCATTCGCCCGCCACGTATTCGAAGTGCGGGGTACCACCACGGATCACGGCGCCCAGGGCGATGATCGCGTCGTAGGCGCCTTGCTGGGCGACCTTCTGTGCTACCAGCGGGATTTCAAATGCGCCCGGGGCACGGATGATGGTGATGTCGCTTTCGCTGACACCGTGGCGTACCAGGGCATCAACGGCACCGCTTACCAGGCTTTCAACGACGAAGCTGTTGAAGCGGCCAACCACCAAAGCATAGCGACCTTTGGGGGCGATGAAGGTACCTTCGATGGTCTTCAGGGTCATTCCGATATTCTCATCTTCAAGAGCGAGGCCGCTTACAAGCGGCCTCGACAGGGGTCTGGACTCGAGCAGAGGGCGTCAATGCCGCCTCAAGTCACTCGGAGGGCACGTATTCTACAACTTCCAGATCGAATCCGGATATCGCGTTGAACTTCATCGGCGAACTCATCAGGCGCATCTTGCGCACACCAAGGTCGCGCAGGATCTGCGAACCAGCACCCACGGTGCTGTAAGTGGTCGGTGCCTTGGTCGGCGCGTCGCCCGCGCTTTCGCGGATATGCGCCAGCAGCACGTCGCCGTCCAGCGGGTGGCCCAGCAGCAAGACCACGCCGCTGCCGGCCTCGGCCACGGCGGCCATGGCAGCACGCAGGCTCCAGCGGCCGGGTTGCTTGACCAGCAGCAGGTCGCGCAGCGGGTCCATGTTGTGCACACGCACCAGGGTCGGCTCTTCGGCGCAGATCTTGCCCAGGGTCAGGGCCAGGTGCACGTCGCCTTCCACCGCGTCGCGGTAGGTGACCAGGTTGAACTCGCCCAGCTCGCTTTCCACCGGCTGCTCGGATACACGCTGCACGGTGCGCTCGTGGATCATGCGGTAGTGGATCAGGTCGGCAATGGTGCCGATCTTCAGGCCATGCTCGGCGGCGAATACTTCCAGCTCGGCGCGGCGCGACATGGTGCCGTCGTCGTTCATCACTTCGCAGATCACGCCGCTTGGCTCGAAACCGGCCATGCGCGCCAGGTCGCAGGCAGCTTCGGTGTGGCCGGCGCGGGCCAGGGTACCGCCAGGCTGGGCCATCAGCGGGAAGATGTGGCCAGGGCTGACGATGTCTTCGGCCTTGGCATCCTTGGCGGCAGCGGCCTGCACGGTGCGTGCACGGTCGGCGGCGGAGATGCCGGTGGTGACGCCTTCGGCGGCTTCGATCGACACGGTGAACTTGGTGCCGAAGCCCGAGCCGTTGCGCGGCGCCATCAGCGGCAGCTTCAGCGTTTCGCAACGCTCGCGGGTCATCGGCATGCAGATCAGGCCACGGGCGTGCTTGGCCATGAAGTTGATGTGCTCGGGCAGGCAGCATTCGGCTGCCATGATGATGTCGCCTTCGTTCTCGCGGTCTTCGTCATCCATGAGGATGACCATTTTGCCCTGGCGGATGTCTTCGACCAGTTCTTCGATGCTGTTGAGCGCCACGCGGCACCCCCTTCTCAATCAGGATTTCAAGAAGCCGTTGGCGGCCAGGAAGCTTTCGGTAATGCCACTGCCCTTGCTCGGTTCGGCGGCCTTGTCACCCAGCAGCAAGCGCTCCAGGTAACGGGCCAGCAGGTCGACCTCAAGGTTTACCCGACGCCCTGCGCGGTAGTCGGCCATGATGGTTTCGGACAGGGTGTGCGGGACAATGGTCAGCTCGAACTCGGCGCCATTGACCTCATTGACCGTCAGGCTGGTGCCGTCGACGGTGATCGAACCCTTGTGGGCGATGTACTTGGCCAGCTCCTTGGGTGCACGCACACGGAACTGGATGGCGCGGGCGTTATCGCTGCGCGAGATGATTTCGCCGACGCCGTCGACATGGCCGCTGACCAGATGCCCACCCAGGCGGGTGGTGGGGGTCAGGGCTTTCTCCAGGTTGACCTTGCTGCCGCTCTTGAGGTCGATGAACGCGGTGCGTTTGAGGGTTTCGACGCTGACGTCGGCCCAGAAACCATTGCCCGGCAGTTCGACGGCGGTCAGGCATACCCCGTTGACGGCGATGCTGTCGCCCAGTTTGACGTCACCCAGGTCGAGCTTGCCGGTTTCGACGTAGACGCGCACGTCGCCACCCTTGGGGGTGAGGCTGCGGATGGTGCCGATGGATTCGATGATGCCGGTGAACATGGGGTCTTCCTCAAAAACGGTTTGCACGGGGCAAGCCCGGCATTATACGCCGGGCGCCGGCAGGGGGATGGCCGTGACCCGCCAGTCATCGCCCACTGCGCGCATTTCGGTAATTTTCAAGCGCGGCGCTTCGCTCATCCTGTCCAGCGGCCAGTCCAGCAACGGGCGGGCCTGGGAGCCGAGGAAGGTGCCAGCGACGAACAGCTGATACTCGTCGACCAGGCCGTGGCGGGCAAAGGCACCGACCAGGCCGGCACCGGCTTCCAGCAGGATTTCGTTGACGCCTCGGGCTGCCAGGGCCTGCAGCAGCGCTGGCAGGTCGACCTGGCCATTGTCACCTGGCAGGCTCAACAATTCGTGGCCGGCAGCGGCATAGCGCGGGTCATCTGCGACAGCGGTCACCACAAGTGCCGGGCCGGCCTGGAAGAACGGCGCATCCAGTGGCAGGCGCAGGCGGCCATCGACCAGTACGCGCAGCGGTGTGCGGCTGAGTGCCAGGGCAGTGGTTTCGGCATCCAGGCCCAGCTCGGTGCCCCGCACGGTCATCCGTGCATTGTCGGCCAGCACGCTGGCAGCACTGGTCAGCACCACGCTGGAGCGGGCGCGCAGCCGCTGTACCGCCGAACGGGCTGCCGGGCCGGTGATCCACTGGCTTTCGCCACTGGCCATGGCGGTGCGGCCGTCCAGGCTCATGGCCAACTTGGCGCGCACGAACGGCAGGCCCGTTTCCATGCGCTTGAGAAAGCCTGGGTTGAGTGCGCGGGCCTCGGCTTCGAGCACGCCACTGGCCACCTCGATACCGGCCTCGGCCAGGCGCCGCAGGCCTTGCCCCGCCACTTGCGGGTTAGGGTCCTGCATGGCTGCCACCACCCGCGCCACACCTGCCTTGACCAGCGCCTCGGCACACGGCGGCGTGCGGCCATGGTGGCTGCACGGCTCCAGGGTCACGTAGGCACAGGCGCCACGGGCACGCTCACCGGCCTGGCGCAGGGCATGCACTTCGGCATGCGGCTCGCCGGCGCGCACGTGCCAGCCTTCGCCGACCACTTCGCCGTCGCGCACGATCACGCAGCCTACGCGCGGGTTCGGGTGGGTGGTGTACAGGCCTTTGCGCGCCAGCTCCAGCGCGCGGGCCATGTAGTGGGCATCAAGGATGGCGGCTTGGCTGGGCATGTTCACTCTTTAGCCGGCTCACGGGCTAGGCGGTCGATTTCTTCGCGGAACTCGTCCAGGTCCTGGAAACGCCGGTACACCGAGGCAAAGCGGATATAGGCCACCTCGTCGAGCTTGCGCAGCTCGGCCATGACCATTTCACCCACCACCAGCGATTTGACTTCGCGCTCGCCAGTGGCACGCAGGCGGCTCTTGATGTGCGCCAGTGCCGCTTCCAGGCGTTCGACGCTGACCGGGCGCTTTTCCAGGGCCCGTTGCATACCGGCGCGCAGCTTGTCTTCGTCGAAAGGCTGGCGCGTGCCGTCCTGCTTGATCAGCCGGGGCAGCACCAGCTCGGCGGTTTCGAAGGTGGTGAAGCGCTCGCCACAGGCCACGCATTCGCGGCGGCGGCGCACCTGCTCGCCCTCGGCAACGAGGCGAGAGTCGATGACCTTGGTGTCGTTGGCACCGCAAAAGGGACAGTGCATGGTGGCAGGCAACAAAAAAAGGGAGGGCCATGGTAGCGCATTGCACTGGCAAGACAAGCCAAAGGGGTTAACATCCATGGGAAATCTGCCCGTTAAGGACTCCCCTATGCACTACCGAGCGCTCGTCGTGCTGTGCTGCGCCGCCCTGCTCGCCGCTTGCGGCAGCGACAGGCCGAAGACCGATACGCCCCCGGCGCCCACGCCAACCCGCTCGGCCAAACCGGTCGAAGTACTGGGCCCGCTGCCGGCCTACCAGCGCGAGCTGAGCGGCACCTTGCTGGAAATCCCGGCCGGTGCCGACGTGGAACTGGCCTTGCTGGTCATCGACGAACGCGACCGCCCGCAACGCCTGCTGGCCAGCAGCAACCTGACCGGCACCGGGCAGGCCCTGCCCTACCACCTTCGCTTCAACCCCGAGGCCTTCCCGGCCGGCGCGCGGGTCGAGCTGCGTGGCCGCGCCAGCAGCTCCGGCCAGCTGATCATGCACCTGCCCCCGGTGCGTATCAGCCAGGCCCAGACCCAGGCCACCGGCCCTCTGCGTTTCGAGAAGGCGCCGTAAGTGCCGCCGCTGGCCCTGCAACAGGCCCTCAGCGGCCTGATCGGCGAAGCGCGCCTGATCGTGAGCGAGCTGCCCGGCTGTGACCTGAAGCTGTGGTTGATCGACGACCAGAACATGGACCGCGCCTTCAGCAGCGACGAAACCCGGCGCATTCTTGAAGAACCGCCCTACTGGAGTTTTTGCTGGGCCAGTGGCCTGGCCATGGCCCGCTACCTGGCCGAGCGCCCGGAATGGGTGGCCGGCAAGCGCGTGCTGGACTTTGGCGCCGGCTCCGGTATCGCCGGCATTGCCGCCGCGCGCGCCGGTGCATTGGAGGTGGTGGCCTGCGACCTCGACCCGCTGGCCCTCGATGCCTGCCGCGCCAATGCCGCGCTGAACGGGGTCGAACTCAGTTACAGCAGCGACTTCTTTGCCGAGGACGACCGCTTCGACCTGATCCTGGTTGCCGATGTGCTGTACGACCGCGCCAACCTGCCGCTGCTGGATGCCTTCCTCGGCCGCGGCCGCCAGGCGCTGGTGGCCGACTCGCGGGTACGCGACTTCAGCCACCCGCTGTACCAGCAGCTGGGCGTGCTCGAAGCACTGACCCTGCCAGACCTGGCCGAGCCACACGAATTCCGCCGGGTCAGCCTGTACCACGCCAGCCGCGACGCCTTATAGTGGTGCCATTCACGAGTTTGCGAGAGTCGCGATGACCCAAGACACGCCTTACATTTTCGACGCTACCGATGCCACCTTCCAGCAACTGGTAATCGAGAACTCTTTCCACAAGCCGGTGCTGGTGGACTTCTGGGCCGAGTGGTGTGCGCCGTGCAAGGCACTGATGCCGTTGCTGGCCAAGATCACCGAGGGTTACCAGGGCGAGTTGCTGCTGGCCAAGATCAACTGCGACGTGGAACAACAGGTGGTTGCCCAGTTCGGTATCCGCAGCCTGCCGACCGTGGTGCTGTTCAAGGACGGCCAGCCGGTGGACGGTTTTGCCGGGGCTCAGCCGGAATCGGCGATTCGCGCCATGCTCGAGCCGCACGTGCAGATGCCCGCCGCCCCCACCGCTTCGCCACTGGAACAGGCCAAGGCACTGTTTGCCGAAAGCCGCTTTGCCGAAGCCGAAGCGCTGTTGCAGGTGCTGCTGGGTGAAGACAACAGCAATGCCGAGGCGCTGATCCTGTACGCCCGCTGCCTGGCCGAACGCGGTGAACTGGGCGAGGCCCAGGTGGTGCTGGATGCGGTCAAGACCGACGAGCACAAGGCTGCCCTGGCCGGCGCCAAGGCCCAGCTGACCTTCCTGCGCCAGGCCGCCAGCCTGCCGGAAGTGGCCGACCTGAAAACCCGCCTGGCGCAGAACCCGCAGGATGATGAAGCGGCTTACCAGCTGAGCATCCAGCAGTTGGCGCGCCAGCAGTACGAGGCGGCGCTGGATGGGCTGCTGAAACTGTTCCAGCGCAACCGTGGCTACGAGAACGGGCTGCCGCAGAAGGCGATGCTGCAGGTGTTCGAATTGCTGGGTGGTGATCACCCGCTGGTTGGGGTTTATCGCCGCAAGCTCTCGGCGGCCATGTTCTGAGAATGCCGGGGCCGCTTTGCGGCCCATTCGCAGCACAAGGCTGCTCCTACAGGGACCGTACGAAGCCGACGGCCACCTGATCCTTGTAGGAGCAGCCTTGTGCTGCGAATGGGCTGCAAAGCAGCCCCAAATTCCTGCCCCTCTCACCCAACCCAGTGATAGACCGGCGCGTCCACGCCACTTTCCACCTTCACCTCACTGCTGTGCCGCAAGCGCACCAGCAGCCGTTTGCCCGCCGCCGTACTCCCCGCCAGCCCTTCCAGCCGGTCCAGCAACTCCGGCCCGCTCATTTGCCCGGCAAGGCGCAGCACATCACGCGCTGCAGTCCATTGCTCGTCATCCTGGCGCGGCGCCGCAACAGTAGCCGTCGCAGCACCCTGCGCCACTGCCGGCACCTCGATTTGCCTACCCAGTTGCGCCCACTCTTCAGGCGCCAGCTCGATGGTCAGGTCCACCGGCCAGTCACCAATCTGTCCACGAATTCTCATGATGCATTCCTTGAGCCCAGGTCAATGCAACCATGCTACCGCAACATGAAACCTTAGCCACGCAGGCTGGCGGCGCGCAGAAAAGTTGTTATAACATTACCCAATCTTCCAGCCCGCCCCGGAGTCGTCCATGCGTCGCCTGCTGCTCGCCCTGCCCTTCGCCTTGCTGCCACTGGCCGTGGCCCATGCCCACGATGACGACCATGATCATGACCACGCCCACGGTACGCTCGGCGCCCACGAGCATGGCGTGGCCAAGCTCAACGTCGTGCTTGATGGCAACACCCTGGAGCTGGAGCTGGACAGCCCGGCAATGAACCTGGTGGGCTTCGAGCATGCCGCCAGCAGCGATGCCGACAAGGCCAAGGTCGCTGGCGTGCGCCAGCAACTCGAACAACCCCAGCAACTGTTCGGCCTTTCTGCTGCTGCAGGCTGCAAAGAGGACCAGCAAGAGCTGGAAAGCCCGCTGTTCGGTGACGCCCCGAAAGCCGACGACAATGGCGACGAACATGAGCACGGTCACCAGCACAGTGACATCGGCGCCCATTACCAACTGACCTGCGCCAACCCCGACAAACTGGCACAGGTGGACCTGACGCCACTGTTCAAGGCCTTCCCGGCCACCCAGAAGATCAACGTGCAATTGATCGGCCCCAACGGCCAGAAAGGCGTGGAAACCACGCCGGCCAAGGCAGTGGTTACCTTCTGAATGAACCAGCCGTTGATCGAACTGCATGACCTGGTGTTCGCCTGGCCAGGTCAGCCGCCGTTGCTGGATATTCCGGCATTTCACCTGGACGCGGGTGAAGCCCTGTTCCTGAAGGGCCCCAGTGGCAGTGGCAAGACTACCTTGCTCGGCCTGCTGGGCGGGGTGAACGTGCCGGCCAAGGGCCGCATCCAGTTGCTCGGCCAGGACCTCGCCATGCTGGGCCAGGGTGCCCGAGACCGCTTTCGGGTCGATCACACCGGTTACATCTTCCAGCAGTTCAACCTGCTGCCGTTCCTTTCGGTACGCGAAAACGTCGAGCTGCCCTGCCGCTTTTCGCACAGCCGCAAGGCCCGCGCCGAGCAGCGCCACGGCAGTGTCGACCAGGCCGCCAGCACGCTGCTGGCCCACCTGGGCCTGGACGACCCCGCCCTGCTCGCCCGCCGCGCCGACAGCCTGTCGATCGGCCAGCAGCAGCGCGTGGCCGCTGCCCGCGCACTGATCGGCCAGCCGGAGCTGGTGATTGCCGACGAACCGACCTCGGCGCTGGATGCCGACACCCGCGAAGCGTTCATCCGCCTGCTGTTCGATGAATGCCGCGCAGCTGGTGCCAGCCTGCTGTTTGTCAGCCACGACCAGAGCCTGGCGCCACTGTTCGACCGTCACCTTTCCCTGGCCGACCTCAACCGCGCCGCCAAGCCCCGGGAGGCCTGATGTACCTGCTCCGCCTTGCCCTGGCCAGCCTGGCCAACCGCCGCTTCACCGCCTTTCTCACCGCCTTCGCCATCGCCCTGTCAGTGTGCCTGCTGCTGGCGGTGGAACGTGTTCGCACCGAAGCGCGCGCCAGCTTCGCCAGCACCATTAGCGGCACCGACCTGATCGTCGGCGCCCGCTCCGGCTCGGTAAACCTGCTGCTGTATTCGGTGTTCCGCATTGGCAATGCCACCAACAACATCCGTTGGGACAGCTTCCAGCACTATGCACAAGACCCGCGAGTGAAGTGGGCGATCCCTATCTCGCTGGGCGACTCGCACCGCGGCTACAGGGTGATGGGCACCACGACGGATTACTTCAGCCATTACCAGTACGGCCGCCGCCAGCACCTGGAACTGAGCCAGGGGCGTGAGTTCGCCAGCGACCCGTTCGAGGTGGTGCTTGGCGCCGAAGTGGCCGAGGCGTTGCACTACAAGCTGGGTGACAAGCTGGTGCTGGCCCACGGCGTGGCAGCCATCAGCTTGGTCAAGCATGACGACAAGCCGTTTACCGTGGTCGGTGTGCTCAAGCGCACCGGCACACCGGTCGACCGCACCCTGCATATCGGCCTGGGCGGTATGGAGGCCATCCACATCGACTGGCACAACGGCGTACCGGCCCGAGGCGCCGGGCGCATCAGCGCCGACCAGGCACGCACGATGGACCTGCAACCTGCCGCCATCACCGCGTTCATGCTGGGGCTGAACAACAAGATCGCAACGTTCAGCCTGCAGCGGGAGATCAACGAGTACCGCAGCGAGCCGTTGCTGGCGATTTTGCCTGGAGTAGCCCTGCAAGAGCTGTGGAGCTTGATGGGTACGGCGGAGCAAGCGTTGTTCGTGGTGTCGCTGTTCGTGGTACTGACCGGCCTGATCGGCATGCTCACGGCGATTCTCACCAGCCTTAACGAGCGCCGACGGGAGATGGCGATCTTGCGTTCGGTCGGGGCCAGGCCGTGGCATATCGCGGGGCTGCTGGTGCTGGAAGCGCTGTCACTGGCAGCGGTCGGGATCGTGGCCGGGCTTGGCTTGCTGTATGCGGGGATTGCTCTGGCGCAGGGGTACGTGCAGGCCAACTACGGCTTGTATCTGCCATTGGCCCTGCCGAGTGCTCATGAATGGACCTTGCTGGCTATCATCCTGGGGGCGGCGTTGCTTATGGGCAGCGTGCCGGCGTGGCGGGCCTATCGGCAGTCGCTGGCCGATGGTTTGTCGATCCACCTCTGAGACCTCGTAATGATCCGAAACCTCACCGCCTGCTTCGCGGGCACGCCCGCTCCCACAGGGTTTTCCACAAGCCTCAGGCTTTTTAAAGGACCTGTGGGAGCGGGCATGCCCGCGAAGAGGCCGGCAATGCACATGCTGCTGGCCCTGCTGTTGCTTATAGCAATGCCGCTATGGGCCTCAGAGCCCAAAGAGCTGGATTGGCCCGCCCTGATCCCCGAAGGCGCCCCGGTCATCCCGCCGCAACTGGCGCCGCTGCACGACATGTCGCAACTCAGCAACGCCCTGTCTGCCGAGTCCGCCCCCGCCGCGCGCCAGCAAGCCCCCGACGCCCCGGTGGTGAAAGGCCTCGACGGCCAGCAGGTCAAGCTGCCGGGCTACATCGTGCCGCTGGAGGTCAGCGAAGAAGGCCGCACCACCGAATTCCTGCTGGTCCCTTACTACGGTGCGTGCATCCACGTGCCACCTCCGCCGTCGAACCAGATCGTGCATATTTTCAGCGAGATGGGCGTGCGCGTCGAAGACCTCTACCAGCCCTACTGGATCGAGGGAAAGATGCAGGTTAGAGCCTCCAGCAGCGAACTGGCCGACGCCGGCTACCAGATGGAAGCCGAGAAAATATACGTTTATGAGCTGAGATGAGAACTGTTTCGAATTCGTGAAGACGCTTCTTTGAGCTGGGTCAAACTTTCTGTTTAACCAGCTCCGTACCATTGGACTACTTGATTAATAACGTCCTTTGGGAGCTTCCATGAACAAGTCCTTGCTCGGCGCCTCGCTTGTGGCCCTTGCGCTCGCCGCCCCTGCCGCCCACGCCTACCAGGCGGGGGACATGATCCTGCGCGCAGGCGCCATCACCACCGCCCCGAACGAAAGCAGCGGCGACCTGAAGTTCGACGGCAACAAGGTGTCGGGCACCAAGGCGACCCTGGACAGCGACACCCAGCTGGGCCTGACCTTTGCCTACATGCTCACCGACCACATCGGCCTGGAGCTGCTGGCAGCCACCCCGTTCAAGCACACCGTCGGCGTAAAAGGCCTGGGCGGCGGGCTGGACGGCAAGCTGGCAGACATCAAGCAACTGCCACCGACCCTGTCGCTGCAGTACTACCCGATGGAGCCGAATTCGCGCTTCCAGCCGTACGCCGGTGTCGGTATCAACTACACCCTGTTCTTTGACGAAGACCTGAGCAGCGCACGCAAGCAACAAGGCTTCAGCAACCTCAAGCTGCAGGATTCGGTAGGTATTGCCGGCCAACTGGGCATGGACTACATGCTGACCGACAACCTGCTGGTCAACGCCTCGGTCTGGTACGTCGACATCGACACCAAAGCCAGCGTCAACGGCCCGACCGCGCTGGGCTACAGCAAGACCAAGGTCGACGTAGACGTCGACCCGTGGGTGTACATGGTCGGCCTTGGCTACAAGTTCTGACCTGAACACTGCAGGGCGGCTTCGGCCGCCCTTGCGTGTTGCAACCATAGCCAGTAGCCCAGCGCTGCCGCACTGATGGCCATGCCAAGCCCACACACCGCAGTCCACCCCCAATGGGCATGCACCCAACTTGCCAGCACCGCCCCCAGCCCACTGCCCAGTGAATAGCAGCACATGTAGGCACCGATCAAGCGGCTGGCCATGGCGCCACGCCCTGCCAGCAACAGCGTCTGGTTGGTGACATGCACCGCCTGCACGGCAAAGTCCAGCATCAGCACACCCAGCACAAAGACCATCAGCGACTGCCCGACAAAGGCCGTGGGCAACCACGACAGCGTCAGCAGGACCAGCGCCAGCCCGGTGGTGCGCTCCCCCAGCCCCTGGTCGGCCAAGCGACCGGCGCGCGCTGCCGCCAAAGTACCCGCAACCCCTGCCAGGCCGAACAGGCCAATCTCGGTATGGCTCAACGCCAATGGCGCAGCGCTGAGGGGCATGACCATGGCACTCCACAGCACACTGAATGCGGCGAAGATCAATACGCCAAACACGCCGCGCTGGCGCAGCAGCCTGTCTTCCCGATACAAACGGAACTGGGACACGATCAGCGCCCGGTAGCCAGGCCGGTTTACGAGCGGCTGCCCGCCGGGCAGGCTGCGCCACAGCACCAGGGCCAGCAGCATCAGCAGCCCGGCGGCAACCAGATACACACTGCGCCAACCGGCCAGGTCAGCAAGCCCGCCTGCCACCAGGCGCGCCAATAGAATCCCCAGCACCACGCCACTGGTGACGGTGCCCACAGCCTGCCCTTGCTGACCGGGTGAGGCCAGGCTGGCCGCATGCGCCACCATGATCTGCACCATGACGGCCATCAGCCCGGTGATGGCCAAGGCCAACAGCAACATCGCCCAGCTGGGCGCCATACCGACGCCGACCAGCGCCAGGGCCGAAAACAGCAACTGGCCCAGCAACAGGCGTTTGCGGTCGATCAGGTCCCCCAGTGGCACGATCAGCAGCAGCCCCAGGGCATAACCGGCCTGGGTCGCGCCGACCACCCAGCCAATCTGCTGCTGCGCCACCCCCAGGTCGGCGGCCATCGATTCAAGCAAAGGTTGGGCGAAGTACACCGTCGCCACCGCCATGGCGCTGGTGATGGCAAGCAGCAGGGTTATCCCGCGTGTCAGCGCAGATGTCATCGGTCAGGCCTCGTCAAATTGGTTTTGATTTGAAACCACTTCTGGCTATTTAGCAAATGTGGTTTTAATCTGCAACCAGACTTTCAGAAACAGGCCTACCCCATGCTCGATGAAAACAATGCGCAATGCCCCGTGGCCCGAGCCCTGGAGGTATTGGGTGATCGCTGGGCGCTGATGATCCTGCGCGACGCCTTCGACGGCCTGCGGCGCTTCAGTGAATTTCAGAAGAACCTGGGGCTGGCGAAGAACATCCTCGCCTCACGGCTCAAGCTGCTGGTGGAAAGCGGGTTGCTGATGACACAGCCGGCTTCGGATGGCAGTGCCTACAAGGAATATGTGCTGACCGAGAAAGGGCGGTCGGTGTTTCCGGTGGTGGTTGGCTTGAGGCAGTGGGGGGAGCGGCATCTGTTTGAGGTGGGTGAGGCGCGTTCGGAGTTGGTGGAGGGTGCTACGGGGCAGGCGCTTGAGACTTTGCAGGTGCGGGCTTTGGATGGGCGGGTCCTCGGGGGCGAGGATTGCCTGCGCAGAGTTGTGCGGCATGGGTGATTTTGGGGTTGCTGCGCAGCCCATCGCGACACAAGGCCGCTCCCACAGGGATAGCGTAAGAGGCCTCTGTGGGAGCGGCCTTGCGTCGCGAAAGGGGCGCAAAGCGCCCCCAGGGACTCAGCCTTTACCGAGAAGCCTGGCTAGGCCCTCTACCATCGGCGTCGCCTGCGGAAACTCGAACCGCGCCAGCAACCGCTGGTTGTCCGCCCGCGAATGGCGGATATCACCCGAACGCGCCGCCACATGGCTGATCGCCGGCAAACTGCCCACCACCTTCTCCAGCGCCACCAGCAACTGGTTCAACGAGGTGGCCTGGTTCAGGCCGATGTTCACCGCCCCCTCCTCGACCTGCGGCTGCTCCAGCGCCTGCACCATCACCTGGACCAGGTCGCCCACATAAAGGAAGTCGCGGGTCTGCTCGCCATCGCCGAAAATGGTGATCGGCAAGCCCTGCACTGCCCGCTCGCAGAAGATGCTGATGACCCCGGAATACGGCGAGGACGGGTCCTGGCGTGGCCCGAAGATATTGAAGAAGCGGAACACCACCGGCTCCAGGCCATGCTGACGACGGTAGAAGTCCAGGTACTGCTCACTGGCCAGCTTGTCCACGGCATAGGGCGTCAGTGGCGCCTTGGGTGTGTCTTCGGCAATCGACTCACCTTCGCCATTGTTGCCGTACACGGCCGCACTTGAGGCAAACAGCACCCGGCGCAGACCATGCACGCGCATGGCTTCGCACACGTTGAGGGTGCCGATGAAGTTGCTCTGGTGGGTGCGCACCGGGTCTTCGACCGAGGCCTGCACCGAGGCCACCGCTGCAAGGTGCACCACGGCACTGCAGCCTGCCGCAACCTGCGTGACCAGCCCGGCGTCGGCGACATCGCCTTCGATCAGCTCCAGCCGTGGGTGGTCAACCTGCAGGTTGCTGCGCCGGCCGGTGGAGAAGTCGTCGAGAATGCGTACGGCGTAGCCTTTGTCCAACAACGCATCGCACAGGTGGGAGCCAATGAAGCCGGCACCGCCGGTGATCAGGATGGGGGCGTCAGCCATGGCGGTAGAACCGGTCCAGTAGAGGCGGCAGGCCAGCGCGCCAGGCGCGCGGCTTGATACCGAAGGTATGAAGGATTTTCTTGCAGGCCAGTACCGCATGCTGCGGCTCTTCGCTGGCATCCGGCCGCGCGGCATGGGCCTGCGGCGTCGGCGCCTGCACAGCCAGCTGGCGGTACTGCCCTGCTTCGGTAAGGATCGCCTGGCCCAGCGCCAGCGGCGTGGTCGCCTCGTTACCGGCGTAATGGTAAGTGCCCCACAGCGGCGCACTGCAATCGAGTTGCTTGAGCACCGACAGGATCACCCGGGCGGCATCGTCGACCGGTGTCGGGTTGCCACGCCGGTCATCGGCCAGCAGCAGCTCCTGCGGTTGCTCGGCACGGGTCAGGAAGCGGCCCAGCGACCCGTCGATGCTCTCGTCGAGCAACCAGCCGAAGCGCAGCAGCACATGCTGCGGGCAGGCTGCGCGCACACTCTGTTCGATGCGCCACAAGGCCTGGCCCCGCAGGCCCAGCGGCACGGGCTCGTCCTTTTCGCTGTAGGCAGTGGCCCGCGAACCATCGAATACCCGGTAGCTGGATGGCTGCACCAGGGTGATCTGGTGGTGCTGGCACAGCTCCGCCAGCCGCTCCACTGCCCGCTCCTGCTGAGCCAGACGTTGCTCGCTGACCGACTCGGCCTGGAACCAGTCGAAGTAATAGGCCAGGTTGACCAGGGCGTCGGGGCGGTGATCGTCGAGCAACTGAGTGAGGTTGGCCGGCGTCCAGCCGTTCTCGGGCGGGCGCGGTGCCAGGAAAGCAATGTCCTCCTCGGCCCCAAGACGAATCAGCGCTTGCCCGAGGGCATTGCCACCACCCAACAGCATTAGGCGCATACGCATAGAGTCAGCAGATCCGGAGAGGTTGATGAAGGAAAGGGGCCATTTTGCGGTTTCCGGGCGGGGAAGTCCAACGTCGAGCCTCGTCAAGGCTTCAGGGGGAGTCGTGGATCTGGAGTTTCACTGCACAACACAACCCGCAGAGAAAAGTCCTACGACACACCAGGAAAGAGCTGACTTCCCCCACAGAGGCGTAAATGCATTGAATAGTTGACTCTCTTGCTTGCCAGCCGGGGAGCTTCCTCACAATAAGTACAAGGAACGTTCAATGTCTCATCCCGAAGCCGCTTACCTGGATTTTTGCCCGGAACAAAGTCGGTCCATAGCCCTTGCAAGTCAGACCATTGCGGACTTGGGCGGACCGGAAGCCAAAGGGGCAGCATTTCAAGCTCGCGCCTTCGCCGATCAGCTCGAAAAAGGCTTGGGTGAAAAACAACGTTCGCTGCTGCAGCGCTTCAACGAAGGCAACGTGTCAACCTTGATGTTCAGGCAAATGCGTTGTGCCGACGAGCCGATACCTGAACACCTACCCGATATCAACGACCTGGCGCAAAGCCCCCGCTGCCTATACCTCGCTTCACGAAATCAACTGCTGCTGGAACTCGCGCGTCATCGCAGTTTCGCTTTTGATATCGACAATGAAGGCAAACAGGTCCGCCTGGTTGGTAACTTCAAGGGTGGTGGCCGTATCCCACGCTACAACGAAGCACCCTGCCTGGCAGTGGAAACCAGCTCACATGCCGGCTTGTACTTGGGACCGCACACTGAAGCCCCGTACAACTGCTCAACAATCTCCAGCAACGGTCACTCCCCGGCCCCCTCCGCGCTAATCCTCACTGCGCGCTGGAATCCCGCCAATGAGCCTACGCATGTCTTCCCGCTCCGGGAAATCATCGAATGCTTGAGCAGCCTGGATACACTTGCGCTGACTTCAAGGTCTTTCGACTTCACGCGCAGTGACTGTTTCGCTAAAGGCAAGGGCAATGCGGGCAAAGAAGTTTCAATACTTCAGTTCGAGCCCAATGGTGGTTTCTCAATTCGTTACAACAGCTACCGCTTCCGCCTGAGTGACCGTGCTTGCAGCGCCGCCGCGCGTGCTTTCACTACCTTTCAAAAAAAGCTCGATAACGCACAACCGCTGGCGTTCGTCCTCCAGCCCGATAGCGCATTGTTGATCAACAACAGCCGAGCCTTGCACGGTCGCGACAGGGTTCAGGACAACCGGCGCCTGCTCATCCGTCAGTTCGGATACTCCCCCTTCGCGGAGCCGCTGGTTCTCGTTGAAGACCCGCTTCTGGTTCGTGGTTAATCACTGAGAAAAACGATGATCGAATTCGATTTGACGCTTGTTCTGATACTCGCGCTGGTCGCACTCATGGCCGGCTTTTTCGATGCTATCGCCGGAGGCGGAGGCTTGATCACGCTCCCAGTGCTTTTTATCGCCGGTATAGAGCCCTTGGCAGCCATTGCCACCAATAAATTCCAAGCCGCTTCGGCTACCGTCTCGGCTACATGCGCTTTCGCCCGAAAAGGCATGATCGACTGGAGGCGAGGCAGCCCAATGGCGGTCATGTCGTTTATCGGAGGGGCTCTGGGGGCCTTGTCTATAACCTACGTGCCCAAAAGCCTTTTGCAGGCATGCGTCCCACCTTTGCTGATCCTGATAGCCATTTACTTTGCCTTTAGTCCAAAACCGAATGAGCAAGCGCGCAAGGCGAAGTTATCGACTAGCCTGTTCTGCGTAACGGTTGCGCCAATCATTGGGTTTTATGATGGCATCTTCGGCCCTGGCGTCGGCTCGTTCTTCATGCTGGCCTGCGTAGTTCTATTAGGCCAACAGCTGATACAAGCCGTGTGTACCAGCAAGCTTTTGAACGCAGCCTGCAACCTGGGCGCGCTGTCAGTCTTTTTACTCAGCGGAGCGATCATCTGGCCGCTGGCGCTGGCAATGGCGATTGCCGCCTTTCTGGGCGCACAATTAGGTGCCCGCTGCGCAGTTCGTTTCGGCTCTCGCCTCATAAAGCCACTGCTGGTCAGTGTCTGCATCATCATGGCATTCAAACTACTGCTCGACACGGGCAATCCACTCGGCGAATGGCTTGATCAGTTTTTCTAGAGGGCGCCATGCACTTGCAAACGGGATCTTCTCAGCGTCTGAAATGGCAATTTGACGAACCCGCCCCGGGCAAGGAACTGTTCATCGACGAACAGTTCGGAAGCTACCAGCAACAGGCCCGGTTGCTGGTACCTGATACCGAACGCGCAGCGCCGGCATTCGTGCTGGGTGGCGCGCGCTCGGACTTTACCCGGCTCAACCCACTGCTCTATCGCTTGCAAGCCGCCGGCATCGGGTCGCTCACTGGCAATCTTTCTGGTCACAGCCTCGCCAGCGAGCCAGGTGCAGTGGCACCGTCACTGGCGACCAACCTCGAAGAGGCACAGCGGTTTCATACGCATATCGCACCTCGATGCCGAACACTGATCGGCCACAGCCTGGGCGCAGCAATCACGCTGAAACTTGCAGCACGCTTGCCGCAAGTGGACAGCATCGTGTTGATCTGCCCGGCAGTTTATCCAGATGATGCCCACCGGGCGCCGTTTGGCCCGGCATTCACCGCAGCCATCAGCAAACCCTACGGCTTTCTGGACAGCGACAGCTACGCCTTCCTCAAGCAGTTCCAAGGCAGAGTGCTGATGGTGATTGGCGAGTATGACGGGCTCAACTCACAACGATTCGGCAAAGGCCCGGGCACCAGTGCAGGTAGCCTGTGGCTTGCCGGTGGCGAGCGCTACAGCCCGATTCCTGAAGAAGTTACCCAGGCCCTGATGCAGTCAGTTCCAGCAGCACGTTTGCAATGCCTGTTTCTCACCGACTGCGACCATGGCATCGCCGCGCACTTACGCAGTACGCCAGCGATTGCGGATCAGGTTGCCCGCGCCGTGGAGGCTTTCATCCTCGAAGACGCCTGACAGTTTGAGGATTACTCGATCTCGAACAGACTGTTACGTAACGGCCCCACGCTCAAACGCTCCCGTACATCATCATCTATACGCGGATCATCCGGCCGGTACAGTTTCACCTGCCGATAAGCATTGATGCGATTGATCTCCTCACCCAGGTACTCCCACACCACCCGGGTGCAGGCCGGGTTGCGTCGGTCGCCGCTGGAAACCCCGGCCTTGAGGCCGTTCAGGCGGGTGATGCGGCTTTTGAAGCTGGGGATGAGGATGGTCTGGCTCATTTCGTTGAAGGTGAGCGACTCGTAGTCGATGAGGAACACCCGGTCCTGCAGCTGGAACGCCGCGCCCAGGTAGCGGCAACGTACCTCGGCATGCTGGTCGTTGGCACTGGAACGCTCCTGGCGCTCCTGGCGCTCGAACAGGAAGCGGCCGCGCTCTTCCCACAGGTGCACCAGCGACACCAGGATCGTGCCCGGCACCGACATGCAGTTGGAATACTCGAAGTAATAACCGCAATAGCGCGACAGGTTGCCAGCATGGTCGTGCAGCGGGCGAAACAGTTCGCTGATCGGGTCGCTGGGCTGCTCGGCCAAGGTCGACACCCGGGCGCCAATCAGCCGGGCGAACTGCTCGGCCGGCAGGTTCAGCTCGTAATCCTCGACCCCGAAGAAATCGCCAATGCGCTTCAGGTTGAACGCCGTCGGACGGCTCTGCCCGCTCAGGTACTTGTTGAACTGCGCGCGGTTGATCGAGAGCTGCCGGCAAACTTCCGAGATAGAGCGGTAGTGGCTGCAGGCCAGTTTGAGGTTGGTGGCGAAATGATCGCTCATGTGCGGAATCCAGGTGACGCGAATGACGCCATTGTAGCATCAAGTCGCATCAAGTCAGAGCAACCCGCGAAATTGTAACGACTCTTGTCATGGCCAACCATTCGCCCCAACGAATAGCGGTGCGCCTGCCGTCCGCTGGTCATTCCACACGAAGAATAAGAATCGAGGTCATTTTCCAATGCTCGAAGTACTCAACGATTTCCTTTCGGGGAAACTCCTCATCGTGCTGATCGTAGGGCTGGGTAGCTACTTCACTATCCGTTCGCGTTTCGTTCAGTTCCGCCATTTCGGCCACATGTTCACGGTGTTCAAGGAATCGCTGCGTGGCCAGGCAGGCCAGCTGAGCTCCTTCCAGGCCCTGATGCTGAGCCTGGCCGGCCGCGTTGGCGCCGGTAACATTGCCGGTGTCGGTATCGCCGTGACCCTGGGTGGCCCGGGCGCCGTGTTCTGGATGTGGGTCACCGCACTGGTGGGCATGTCCAGCAGCTTCTTCGAATGCACCCTGGCCCAGGTCTACAAGCGCGCCGACGGCGACGGCCTGTACCGTGGCGGCCCGGCCTACTACATCCAGCACGGCCTGAAGCGTAAAGGCATGGCCATCGTGTTCTCGATCCTGCTGCTGGTCACCTACGGCTTCGCCTTCATTGGCCTGCAGTCTTACACCGTGACCCACTCGCTGCAGAACGCCTTCAACTTCGCGCCAAGCCAGACCGGTATCGTTCTGGCCGTGCTGCTGGCCATCACCTTCATCGGCGGCATCAAGCGCATCGCTGCGGTGTCGGACCTGCTGGTACCGATCAAGACCCTGGCCTACATCGGCGTGACCCTGTACGTGATCGGCACCCAGATCGAACACGTGCCAGCCATGCTGGAAACCATCTTCAAGAGCGCCTTCGGCCTCGACCCGGCGTTTGGCGGCCTGCTCGGCAGCGCGATCGTCATGGGCGTGAAGCGTGGTGTGTTCGCCAACGAAGCGGGTTTGGGCAGTGCGCCGAACGTCGCCGCCGTGGCTGCCGTGAAACACCCGGGCGCCCAGGGCGTGGTCCAGGCCTTCAGTGTGTTCCTCGATACCTTCGTGATCTGCACCTGCACCGCGCTGCTGATCCTGCTGTCGGGCTTCTACACCCCGGGCTTCGAAGGTGACGGCATTGTCCTGACCCAGAACTCGCTGGCTGCCGTGGTCGGTGACTGGGGCCGTGTGTTCGTCAGCGTGGCACTGTCGCTGTTCGTGTTCACCTGCATCCTCTACAACTACTACCTGGGCGAGAACAGCCTGCAGTTCCTCACCCGCAACCGCGTGGTGCTGATGGCGTTCCGTGGCCTGGTGCTGGCACTGGTGGTGTGGGGCTCGATGCAAGACCTGTCGACCGTGTTCGCCTTCGCCGACATCACCATGACCTGCCTGGCCTTCGTCAACCTGGTGGCCCTGGCCCTGCTGTTCAAGGTCGGCCTGCGCGTGATGCGCGACTACGACGACCAGCGCAAAGCCGGTATCGGCCAGCCTGTGTTCGACTCGACCAAGTTCGCCGACCTGGACCTGGACCGCAATGCCTGGCCTGCCAATCCTCAGGTGGAAACAGCCGCTGACAAAGCAGCCGGCCAGGCTCAGCCGCAGCGCTGATATCCTCCCCTGCCCAGCCGCCCCTTCCGCGGGCGGCTTTTCTTTCTCCGCTCACCGCTACGGATGTTTTCCATGCGTGCAGTAAAGAATCTTCTCGTTCTCTATACCGGTGGCACCATCGGCATGCTCGAAACCCCGGAAGGCCTGGCGCCGGCCGGTGGCTTCGAAGCGCGGATGCGCGAACACTTCGCCCACATGGCCAATGCGCCCCAGCTGCAATGGACCCTGCAGGAGCTGAACCCGCTGCTCGACAGCGCCAACATGCAGCAGCACAACTGGCTGGCGATGCGCGATGCCATCGTCGAAGCAGTGGATGTGGCAGGCCATGATGGCGTGCTGGTGCTGCATGGCACCGACAGCATGGCTTACAGCGCCGCGGCGTTGTCGTTTTTGCTGCTGGGCCTGCCCGTACCGGTGCTGCTGACCGGCTCGATGCTGCCGGCAGGTGCCGCAGACAGCGATGCCTGGGGCAACCTGTGCGGCGCGCTGCGCCAGTTCGAACAAGGGCTGGAGGATGGCGTGCAGCTGTACTTCCACGGCCAGCTGCTGCATGGCTGCCGGGTGTCGAAGCTGCGCAGCGAAGCGTTCGATGCCTTTGCTGCGCTGCCGCGTCATCGTGACGGCGAACGGGCCGATACGCTCCCTGCCGAACTTGGTTACAAGCACCCGCGCCAGCCGGTCAACCTGGCGGTCGTGCCGGTGTTCCCGGGGCTGCAGGCCGGGCACTTGCAGGCATTGATCGACAGTGGCGTGCAGGGTGTGCTGCTGGAGTGCTACGGCAGCGGTACCGGGCCGTCGGATGACCAGGCGCTGCTGAATGTGCTGAGCGCAGCGCGCCAGCGGGGCGTGATGCTGGCGGCTATCAGCCAGTGCCCTGAGGGTTCGGTAGTGTTCGATACCTATGCGGCGGGCAACCGCCTGCGTGGGGCCGGGCTGGTCAGTGGTGGCGGCATGACCCGTGAGGCGGCGCTGGGCAAGATGGTTGCGCTGCTGGGGGCTGGGTTGAATGCTGACGCGGCAGAACAGTGGTTTGCCCTGGATCTGTGTGGTGAGCGGGCCTGATTGACGGGGGCCGCTTCGCGCCCCATCGCGACACAAGGCCGCTCCTACACAGGACTGCGCTGTACCTGTAGGAGCGGCCTTGTGTCGCGATGGGCTGCGGAGCAGCCCCAGTACACATGAATGGCGGAAGGCAGCGGGAGTCGAACCTGCCCGGGAACGGCTGCCGTCCCCAACCGGGTTTGAAGCCCGGCCGCGCCACCGGGCGCGATTGCCTTCCTTGAGCTCAGTGCCTGGCCTGTTGCTGGGCCAGGGCGCTGTCGGCGCGGATGTGACGCTGGTCGGCCACCCTCCGGGTCAGGCCGATGCGGTCGAAATATTCCAGAATCTGCACACTGCGCTTGCGACCGATGCCCAACATATCGCGAAACGCGGCCACCTGCACTATCGGCATTTCGCTGGCCTGCCCCAGCAACAGCTCTGCCATGCGCTGTAGCGTCGCCTCTGGGTAGAACAGGTCACGCACCACCTGATGCACCACTCCAAGCCGGGCCAGCTTGCGCAGCAGCAGGCGCACTTCGGCTTCGGCGCAGTTCTCCTCACGTGCCAGCGTCCTGACCCAGGGCGGATCGTACTGCCCCTCCAGCAACTTCGGCTGCAAGCGCGCCCACAGCGCACTGTCGGCTTCGCTCAACTGCACCTTGTGATCGGGCAAGTGCAACCAGGGCCCGCTGCTGGCGATGGCGCCGTCATCGAGCAATTCATCCAGCAGGCTGACGAATGCCGGCCGCTCCAGCGCCAAGGCCGCAAAGCGGCGCAGGCGGTCACGGTCCGGGCCCAGTTGGTCAGGCTCTTGCTCATGGAACCGCGCCAAGTGCTCCAGCACCTGTTGCTTCAGCGCCTGCCACTGGACGTTGGCGAACAGTAGCTGGCCCTGCCGCGTGGCCACCACCAATACCCCTTCTGGCAACTGCCAGGTCGCGCGCGGGCGATTGAACTGCCGCTCAAGCCGCTGGGGGTCAAGGCCACCGGGCGCGCTGGCGAGCAGTGCCGGCAGCGCCTGCTCCAGGTCCTCGGCATTCCGCAGCACCTGCAACTGGCGCAGGCGCTCATCGCTGCGGCGCTGTCGGCTGGGCGCGAACGGGTCGAGTACCTTGCCGCCCCCCAAAGTGCGCTGGGCACGCTGGTCACGCAGCACCAGGCGGTCGCCGTGCACGGCCTGCAACGGCGCATTGAGCAGCAACTGGGCGAACATGCGCTGGCCCGCCGCCAGGGACTCGCCTTCGAGCAAGGCCACCCGGGCCGTTACGTCCTGGGTGCCGAGGTGCACGTGCACAGCGCTGAAATGCTCAAACGTGCGGGGCTCGCCCGGTAGCAGGTTCAACTCGATATCCACCCGCACGCTGGGCGCGTGCAGCCACTCGGGCACCAGCCAGTCCCCCCGATGCACCTGCTCCATCGCCAGGCGTTCGGCCGTGATATTCAGCGCCACCCGCTGGCCCGCCTCGGCCACCAGCGCGGCCTGGTTCTGCGCGTGCAGGCCACGCACCCGCACCGGTTTGCCGGCCTTGCCCAGCAACAAGGTGTCGCCGGCACTGACCCGCCCGGCCAGCGCCGTGCCCGTCACCACCACGCCGGCACCGGTAACCGCGAAAGCGCGGTCGACAGCCAGGCGAAAACCGCCGCCATCGCTTCGCTTGCGCACCGCTGCTTCAGCCTCCAGCAAAGCCTGACGCAGCGCGCCTATGCCTTCACCGCTGATGCTCGACAACGGAAACTGCTGGGCCCCGGCATACGGCCCGGGCGCCAGCAATTCGCTGACCTGCGCCCGCACTTCAGCCAGGCGCGCCGGCTCGACCCGGTCACACTTGCTGATTGCCACCAACGCTTGAGGAATGCCCAGCAGCTCGATGATCGCCAGGTGCTCGCGGGTCTGTGGCATGACCCCGTCGTCGGCAGCCACCACCAGCAACACCAGGTCGATACCGTGGGCACCGGCCAGCATGTTGTGGATAAAACGCTCGTGGCCCGGCACATCGATGAAGCCGGTCAGCGGTGCACCTTCGGCCAGCGCCGCGTAGCGATACCCCAGGTCGATGGTCATGCCGCGGGCACGCTCCTCCTGGCGCTGGTCGCCGGCCTGCCCGGTCAGCGCCTGCAGCAGTGCGGTCTTGCCATGATCGATATGGCCGGCGGTACCGACGATCACTGCACCGGCCCCAGTTGCAGGGCGGGCAACTGCGCCAGCCACTGGGCTTCGTCATCCAGTTGGCGCAGGTCCAGCCACAGGGCGTCGTCATCGATACGGCCAAGCACCGGCACCGGCAGGTCACGCAGTGCCCGTTCCAGCACATGCAGGCTGCGCCCGCGCAACTTCTTCGACACCTGCGGGCGCAGGCACAGGGCTGCACTGGGCAGACGCGCCACCGGCTGGCTGCCACTGCCGATCATGCCAAGCGCGGGCTGCACGCTGACCGACCATTGTTCACCGAGGTGGGCCTTCAGCCCAGGGGCCAGGCGCTCGGCCTGGGCCTGGATCTCGGCCTGGCTGCGGGTCAGCAGGCGCAGGCTGGGCAGGCGTTCGGCCAGGCGGTCGGGGTTGCGGTACAGCGCCAGCACCGCTTCGAGTGCGGCGAGGGTGATCTTGTCGACGCGCAGCGCGCGCTTGAGCGGGTTCTTCTTGATCCTGGCGATCAGCTCCTTGCGGCCAACGATGATCCCGGCTTGCGGCCCGCCCAGCAGTTTGTCGCCACTGAAGGTGACGATATCCGCGCCGTCGGCCAGCGCCTGGCGCACCGTCGGTTCGGCGGGTAGACCCCAGCGGGTAAGGTCCAGCAGGCTGCCGCTACCCAGGTCTTCGAGCAGCGGCAGCTCATGTTGGTGGGCGATGCGCGCCAGTTCGGCCGTGGGCACCTGGGTGGTGAAGCCCTGGATGCTGTAATTGCTGCAATGCACGCGCATCAGCAAGCCGGTGCGCGGGCCGATGGCAGCCTCGTAGTCGCGGGCGTGGGTGCGGTTGGTGGTGCCGATCTCATGCAGCTTCACGCCGGCACGGGCCATGATGTCGGGGATGCGGAAGGCGCCGCCGATCTCGATCAGCTCGCCACGAGAAATGATGCCCTCCTTGCGCGCGCCCAGGCTGTTGAGCGCCAGCAGCACGGCGGCGGCATTGTTGTTGACCACGGTGACGGCTTCGGCGCCGGTCAGCTCGCGGATCAGGCCTTCAATCAGGTCATCACGATCGCCCCGTTTGCCGGTGGCCAGGTCGAATTCCAGGTTGAGGGGATAGCGGGCGGCGGTCTGCATGGCCTCGATGGCTTCTTCGGGCAACAGGGCGCGGCCGAGGTTGGTGTGCAACACGGTGCCGGTGAGGTTGAACACGCGGCGGACCTGGCTGCGCTGCTGAGCGGCCAGGCGTTCGCCGGTGCGGCCCAGGAGGATTTCTGGGGCCAGTTCGGCGGGGGTGAGCTCACCGTTGCGGGCGGGGGCGCGCAGGTCGTCGAGCAGCTGGCGCAGGGTGGCCAGGACCGCGTCGCGGCCGTGGCGGTCGACCAACGGGAGGCAGGCCGGGTGGCGCAGGAGGGTGTCGATGGAAGGCAGGCGTGGGGTGTCGCTGGCGAGGTTTGAAGACATGCGGTACTACCTTGGCTAATCCGGTGTCTGTGCTGGCCTCTTCGCGGGTGAACCCGCTCCCACAGGGGCCGCGCAGCATTTGAAGCTTGCGCAGTACCTGTGGGAGCGGGTTTACCCGCGAAGAAGGCGACTCGGTGTTTCAGTGTAGACACTCACCCTCTACCCAGGCGCGAGCATCAGGTTGGGTGCCAGGCGATGGAAGCCCTCCTCGTCCAGGCGCATATCCAGCGCCAGGCTGGCCAGGTCGTCGGCCAGCGGCTCGGCCGCAGCGTCGTTTTCCAGATAATTCTGCTTCAGGTACGTATTGCACCCGGGGCAGCACTCCGCACGCAGCGGCGCCTTGCCCGGCGCATGGCGGTCATCTTCAAGGCTGGTATAGCGCAAGTCCTTGCTCGACTCGCAGTACACGCACTTGACCCGCACCACATGCCATTCACAGGCACACAAGGAGCAAGCCAGGTACCGCAAACCGTTGTGCTTGCCACGGTTGCGCACCACCCCGGCCATTGCCGGCGAGCCGCAGGCCGGGCACTGGGCCAGACTGCCGGAAGGCTTGAGTTCGGGTGACGGCAGCGCCAGCAGCCAGCTGAACCAGGCAGCCTGTAGCGCGGCACCGAGGAACGGCACCAACGCCGCAGGCACGGCGTCGAACTGCCCTGCAAGCAATGCGATACCCCACGCCTTTCGCTGGCTGTCATCACTGGCACGCAGGGCATGCAACGCCGCAGCGAGCGGGCCGCTGGCCTCTTCATCAAAATGATCGATCAACGCCTGCATCCAGACCAGCCACGGCCCTTCGCG
Organism: Pseudomonas sp. WOUb67; assembly: GCF_050058005.1. NCBI lineage: Bacteria > Pseudomonadati > Pseudomonadota > Gammaproteobacteria > Pseudomonadales > Pseudomonadaceae > Pseudomonas > Pseudomonas sp. WOUb67. The sequence continues at coordinate 130,400 of NZ_CP170112.1, forward strand.
CACCAGGCTATCGGCCGCCAGGGGCGGCAAACCATGACTTATACACAGGCGCTGACGCTCTTCGGCCACCGGCAAACCACCCGGTGGGTTATCCACAAGATGCTGCTGCAAGCGGCACAGCCACGCGATAAACCGCAAGTAATCGCCCAGGGCGTTGCCTTCGGCCAACTGCTCCAACCGCTCGGCACGCAGGGCGAAAAGGTCCTTGGGCGGCAGATGCAGAAACGGCGGCATCACCGCCGACGCTTCTATCTGCCCGGGTTCAAGTATCGTGCTCAAGCGTTCATCCTTCCTTTCGTCCGTGATTGCCCGGCGTCTTGTCGCCGGTCACTTCGCGGTACCACAACGCATGGTGCTTGCGTGCCCAGGCACGGCTGACCCAGCCATGCAGCATGGCGCCGATCGAGCCTTTGATCCAGATGCCGGCGTAGATGTGCACGATGATGCTGAGGATCAGCACGAAGCCCGCCAGTGCGTGGGCAAGCGATGCCAGGCGAATTGAGCCTATGTCGAAGAAATGACTGAAATAGGCCCGCCAGATCACCACGCCGCTGATCAACAACACCAGCATGCAAAACAGAAGCGTCCAGAACAGCAGCTTCTGCCCGGCGTTGTATTTGCCGATGGGCGGCACGCCATCTTCGCGGTTGACCATCACCCTATCAATGCGACGCAACCACAGGCGGTCGTTGGCGGTGATGAAGTTGGCACGCCAGAAACGGAACACCAGGCCGAGGAAAAACACGAACATCGCCACGCCCATGAACGGGTGCAGGATGCGCGTCCACGGCCCGCCGCCGAACAGGTGGCTTAGCCAGAACAGCGCCGGGTGAAACAGCGCCAGCCCGGAAAGCCCGGCCATGAAGAACAGGATGGCGACGATCCAGTGGTTGGTCCGCTCGTTGGCGTTGTAGCGCAGGATGGGTTTGTTGTCGTTCATGGCCGCTGCTCCCCTTGCCCACCGGGCTGCTTCGGATCGTAGACATGCACCGCCGGGTCTACCTGATGCACGCTGTCATCGGGCGGCGTGGGGTGCTCGTCCTCCTCTACCCGCTGCGGGCCAACCCGCACATAGTGGAAGAACCCGGCCAGCACCGCCGCGCCCATGGCCAGCAGCGCCAGCGGTTTGGTGAAGCCCTTCCACAGCCCCACCAGCGGGCTGATCACCGGCTGGTCCGGCAGGCCGGCGTACAGCCTGGGCGTGTCGGCATGGTGCAGCACGTACATCACGTGGGTACCACCGACGCCATCCGGGTCGTACAGCCCGGCCTTGTCGTAGCCGCGCGACTTCAGGTCGACAATGCGCTCGGCGGCATGCACCTTCATCTCGTCCTTGCTGCCGAACACGATTGCCCCGGTGGGGCAGGTTTTCACGCAGGCCGGCTCCAGGCCCACGGTCACGCGGTCGGAACACAGGGTGCACTTGTAGGCCTTGTGGTCCTTCTGCGAGATACGCGGGATGTTGAACGGGCAGCCGGTGATGCAGTAACCGCAACCGATGCAGTGGTCCTGGTTGAAGTCGACGATGCCGTTGGCGTGCTTGATGATCGCCCCCGGGCTCGGGCAGGCCTTCAGGCAACCGGGGTCGGCGCAGTGCATGCAGCCATCCTTGCGGATCAGCCACTCCAGGTTGCCGTCGTCGCGCTCGTGCTCGGTGAAGCGCATCAGGGTCCAGGTCTCGGCCGTGAGGTCCTGGGGGTTGTCGTAGGTGCCGTGGTTGTGGCCGACCTCGTCACGCAGTTCGTTCCACTCCGAGCACGCCACCTGGCAGGCCTTGCAGCCGATGCACTTGGTGGTGTCGATCAGCTTGGCGACTTCCTGCTGCTGGCGTACCGAAGGCGGTACGGTAGTGGTGGCCGAGCGGGCGATGATGTCTTGGCTGGCCATCAGAGTTTCTCCACTTTGACGAGGAACGACTTGGACTCTGGCGTCTGCGTGTTGCCGTCACCCAGGAATGGCACCAGCGTGTTGGTCAGGTAGCCATGCCGCGTTGCGCCGGTGAAGCCCCAGTGCAACGGGATGCCGATCTGGTGCACGGTCTGGTTGTTGACCTGCAGCGGGCGAATCCGCTTGGTCACCACCGCCACCGCATCGATATGCCCGCGCTTGCTCGACACCCGCACCCGGTCGCCGGCCTTGATGCCTTTTTCATTGGCCAGCACCTCGCCGATCTCGACGAACTGCTCGGGCTGGGCAATGGCGTTGAGCCGGCAATGCTTGCTCCAGAAGTGGAAGTGCTCGGTCAGCCGGTAGGTGGTCGCCGCATAGGGGAACTCGTCGTGGGTGCCGAGGGTTTCCCACACCGAGTCGAAGATGCGCCCGGCCGGGTTGCTGACCACCTTCTTGTTCTGCGGGTGCAGCGGGTTGATGCCGATCGGCGTTTCGAATGGCTCGTAATGCTCGGGGAACGGGCCTTCGGCCATCTTGTCGATGGCGAAGAAGCGCGCCACGCCTTCGGGGTTCATGATGAACGGGTTCATTCCCGCTTCCGGTGGCGAATCGACCTTGAAGTCCGGCACGTCGGTGCCGGTCCAGGCCTTGCCGTTCCACCACACCAGGCGCTTTTTCTCCGGGTCCCACGGTTTGCCTTGCGGGTCGCTGGAGGCACGGTTGTAGAGGATGCGGCGGTTGGCCGGCCAGGCCCAGGCCCAGTTCTGCACCTGATGCATTCCGTAAGGGTCGCTGTTGTCGCGGCGAGCCATCTGGTTGCCCTGTTCGGTCCAGCAACCGGCGAAGATCCAGCAGCCAGATGCTGTGCTGCCATCGTCCTTCATCTGCCCGAAGCCAGACAGCTGCTGGCCGGCCTTGAGCGTGGCGCCGGTGGCGTCGGTAAGGTCGGTGACGGCCCAGCCGTTCATTTCCTTGGCCAGTTCCTCCGGGGATGGCTCATCAGGAATCTTGTACGGCCAGCTGATGTTCATCATCGCGTCAGGGTAAGCGCCGCCCTCGGCCTGATAGCGTTGGCGCAGGCGCAGGAACAGCTCGCTCATGATCTGCACGTCGGTACGGGTCTCGCCCGGGCCGTCGGCACCCTTCCAGTGCCACTGCAGCCAGCGGCTGCTGTTGACCAGCGAGCCGTCTTCCTCGGCAAAGCAGGTGGTGGGCAGGCGGATCACTTCGGTCTGGATATTGGCCGTGTCGACGTCGTTGAACGGCCCGGCGTTGCGCCAGAACTCCGAGGTCTCGGTGGCCAGCGGGTCCATGATCACCAGCCACTTGAGCTTGGCCAGTGCCGCAGTAACGCGGTTCTTGTCCGGCAGCGCGGCAATCGGGTTGAAGCCCTGGCACAGGTAGCCGTTGACCTTGCCCTGGCCCATCATCTCGAACATGCGCAGTACGTCGTAGGCCGGCACGTCGAGCTTGGGTAGCCAGTCGTAGCCCCAGTTGTTTTCTGCCGTGGCGTTGGCGCCGTACCAGGCCTTCATCAGGCTGACGTGAAACTTGCCGTAGTTCTGCCAGTACGACAGTTGCCCTGGGCGCAGCGGCTTGGAAGCGCGCTTGTCGATGTAGGTGGCGTAGTCCTGCTCGGCATCGCCAGCCAGGGTCAGGTAACCCGGCAGCGAATTGGACAGCAGGCCGAGGTCGGTCAGGCCCTGGATGTTCGAGTGCCCGCGCAGGGCGTTGACCCCGCCACCCGGCATGCCGACGTTGCCCAGCAGCAACTGGACCATGGCCGCGCTGCGGATGATCTGCGCACCGATCGAGTGTTGCGTCCAGCCCAGTGCATAGAGAATCGTCATGGTCTTGCCCGGTACCGAGCAGGTGGCGATCTCTTCCCACACCTTCATCATGGCGTCCTGTGGCATGCCACAGATCATGCTCGCCAGCTCAGGCGTGTAGCGGCTGTAATGCTGCTTCATCAGCTGGAACACGCAACGTGGGTGCTGCAGGGTCGGGTCGACCTTGGCAAAACCGTCCTCACCCAGCTCGTAACCCCAGCCGGACTTGTCGGCATACACGCGCTTGGCCTCGTCGTAGCCGCTGAACAGCCCGTCCTCGAAGCCATAGCTCTCTTTGACGATGAACGACACGTCGGTGTAGTTGCGCACGTATTCGTGCTGGATCTTGTCGGTGCTCAGCAGGTAATTGATCAGCCCGCCCATGAAGGCGATATCGGTACCGGTACGGATCGGTGCGTAGTAGTCCGCCACCGAAGCGGTACGGGTAAACCGCGGGTCGACCACGATCAGCCGCGCCTTGTTGTGCGCCTTGGCTTCGGTCACCCACTTGAAGCCGCACGGGTGCGCTTCTGCTGCGTTGCCACCCATCACCAGGACCAGATTCGCGTTGGCGATATCGGACCAGTGGTTGGTCATGGCGCCACGGCCGTACGTCGGGGCAAGACTTGCCACCGTCGGGCCGTGTCAGACACGTGCCTGGTTATCGAACCCCAGCATGCCTGTTGCGCGAACCACCTTGTGGGTCAGGTAGCCAGCCTCGCTGGAAGCGGCGGAGGCAGCCAGAAAACCGGTGGTGAGCCAGCGGTTGACGGTTTGCCCCTGGGCGTTCTTCTCGATGAAGTTGGCGTCGCGGTCTTGCTTCATCAGGTCGGCAACGCGGTCGAGCGCCTCGTCCCAGCTGACCCGCACCCACTCCTTGCTGCCCGGCTTGCGTACCTCGGGGTACTGCAAGCGGCTCGGGCTGTGGATAAAGTCGAGCAGGCCGGCGCCTTTCGGACACAGGGTGCCGCGGTTGACCGGGTGGTCGGCGTCGCCTTCGATATGGATGATGCTCTGTTTGACGTTCTTGCCCGCATCACCCTGGCTGTACAGGATCAGGCCGCAGCCGACCGAGCAGTACGGGCAGGTGTTACGTGCTTCTTTGGTATGCGCCAGCTTGAAGTGACGCACCTGCTCGGCGAATGCCGGCGTCGGGGCCATGCCCAACGCCGCCAGGCTCGAGCCTCCAAGGCCGACGGCGGCGACCTTGAAGAATTGCCGACGGTTGAGGTCCATCGTGCACTCCTGATCAGGTGGTGGACGCACGGAACATGGCCGGCGCCTCTTGGTAGTCACGGTGGCGGTTTTGACGGCCGCCAATGGATAAGACTAGTCAAGAATCAGGAAGGTGCGATGACTTGGGTCAGGGTTAGCGGAGACGGAGCCAGCAGCGCCCCCTCATCCGACATCAGTTTCGGAAATGGACTACATCCATGAGCGACAACCTCTTGCTAGGTTGCCCGTCCGAACTGTCCTCAGGGGTAAAGCTCGCATGAATTCGAACTACAGCCGTGTCAGCCTTTTCTTGTGCTCTGTGTTTTTCGCGGCAAGCTCACTGGCAGCAGACGCTCCCACCCCTATCACCGCCGAAGCCGCTCGCAGCATGGCCGCCGCCGCCGAACGGGCAGCCCGCGCCCAGGGGCATGCCATCGTCATCAGCATCGTCGACAACCACGGCAACCTGAAACACTTCCATCGCATGGACGGCACCAGCAGCGGCAGTATAAAAGTCGCACAGCTCAAGGCCTCGACCTCCGCCCGCTTCCCGCTATCGTCCAGTTCACTCGCAGAACGAAGTGCCTCGCTCCCGGCAAACCCCTACGCATCACTGCCAGGCTTCACGCTGCTGGGTGGCGGCCTGCCGATCAGGGATGCGAACGGTGAGCATATCGGCGGTATTGGTATCAGCGGCGCTACGCCAGAGCTGGATGCGCAGTTTGCCCAGGCGGCGCTGGATGGCGATGCCTGAAATCGCGCACAAAAAAACCCAGGGCAACGGCCCTGGGTTTCTGGTTTTGCTTGACGCCTGAGCGCTCGAATCAGAACGGAATATCGTCATCGAAGCTGTCGAAGTCAGCGGCCGGCTGCGGCGCAGGTTGCTGCGGCGCTGGGCGCTGAGGTGCCTGTTGCGGGCGCTGGGCCTGCTGACGCGGCGGGGCCTGGTTGTACTGTTGCTGCTGGCCACCACCTTGGTTGTAGTTGCCGCCAGCCTGGTTGTACGGATCACCGCCTTGCTGCTGGCCCTGAGGACGGCCGCCGAGCAGCTGCATGGTGCCGTTGATGTCGACGATGATCTCAGTGGTGTAGCGCTTGATGCCGTCTTTTTCCCACTCGCGGGTCTGCAGCTTGCCTTCGATGTAGCACTGCGAACCCTTGCGCAGGTACTCGCCGGCGATTTCGGCAACCTTGCCGAACAGCGACACACGGTGCCACTCGGTACGCTCGACCTTCTGGCCCGACTGCTTGTCGGTCCACTGCTCGCTGGTGGCCAGGCTCAGGTTGGTCACGGCGTTACCGTTGGGCAGGTAGCGGACTTCGGGATCCTGGCCACAGGTGCCGACCAGAATGACTTTGTTAACCCCACGGGCCATAACGTTCTCCTAGGCTTCGCACGCCGAAGAGGCCGGGTTCACCAGGCGCTCGAGGGTCGTACGGTCCAAAATTTTCGTATCCAGTTTGATATAGATGGCGGCTTCTTCAGCTACCACAACGGCGTCGGTCACACCCGGCACGGCCATCAGGCGCTCGGTCAGGCCGGCTTCCCGGACTGCCTCTGGCGTCAGCGGCATGCGCAGGCTGGTCACATAGGGCGGCTCGTTCATGCGAAGCGCGACCACCAGCCAGATGGCACACAGTACCGCGCAACCGAGGAACACCATGTTCAGCCCGCCGTGCTGGAACAACCAGCCACCGAGGATTCCTCCCAAGGCAGCGCCGAGGAACTGGCTGGTGGAATAAACCCCCATTGCCGTCCCCTTGCCACCGGCAGGCGACACCTTGCTGACCAGCGAAGGCAGCGAAGCCTCCAGCAGGTTGAATGCGGTAAAGAATACCACGGTGCCAATCACCAGTCCGCGCAAACCGTCAGCCCACTCCCAGAAGTATATCTCCGTCAGCAGCAGGACACTGACCGCACCGGCCAACACACGTTTCATCTTGCGCTTCTTTTCGCCGTAGATGATGAACGGGACCATTGCAAAAAATGAGATGAACAACGCGGTCAGGTACACCCACCAGTGTTGCTCCTTCGGCAGCCCCCCGCGCTCGACAAAGGCCAGTGGCAATGCGACGAAGCTGGCCATGAGAATGGCGTGCAGAACGAAAATACCCACGTCCAGGCGCAGAAGGTCCGGATGGCGCAGGGTCGGGCCGATGGCCTGGCGCGCCACACCCGACTCGCGGTGCTGCAGGATGCTGTGCGAGTTGGGCACGACAAACGCGACCAGCAGGATGCCGACCAGGGCAAGACCGGCCGTGGCGAGGAACAATCCTGACAAACCAAAGGCACTTGTCAGCAATGGGCCGACGACCATGGCGACCGCGAACGACAGCCCGATGCTCATGCCGATCATGGCCATGGCCTTGGTCCGGTGCTGCTCGCGGGTGAGGTCGGACAGCAACGCCATGACTGCGGCAGAAATCGCCCCGGCGCCCTGCAGGATACGCCCGGCGATCACCCCCCAGATGGAGTCGGCCTGGGCCGCCAGCACACTGCCCAGGGCAAAGATCACCAGCCCCAGGTAAATCACCGGCCGACGGCCGATGCGGTCGGAAATCATCCCGAACGGGATCTGCAATACCGCCTGGGTCAGGCCATAGGCACCGATGGCCAGGCCGATCAGCGCTGGCGTGGCGCCGGCCAGGTCCATGCCGTAGGTGGCCAGCACCGGCAAGACCATGAACATGCCCAGCATACGAAAGGCAAAGACCAGGGCAAGGCCGCCAGCGGCGCGGGTTTCGCCGCCACTCATGCGCTCGTTGTGGGTGTCGTGCATGGAATAACCTCGTGTGAACCGGCGGCGATTCTATCAGTCCGACAGCTTGACGGCATCTACGCGACGCTTTGCCGCGCCATACTGGCGCGCCGTATACTTCCTTGTTTATGCCCGCCAAGCGAGGCCGCAGTGGACAAGATCCTGATTCGTGGGGCACGTACCCACAACCTGAAGAACATCGACCTGACCCTGCCCCGGGACAAGCTGATCGTGATCACCGGCCTGTCCGGTTCCGGCAAGTCGTCCCTGGCGTTCGATACCTTGTACGCCGAAGGCCAGCGCCGCTACGTGGAGTCGCTGTCGGCCTACGCCCGGCAGTTCCTGTCGATGATGGAAAAGCCCGACGTCGACACCATCGAAGGCCTGTCGCCGGCCATTTCCATCGAGCAGAAGTCGACTTCGCACAACCCGCGCTCCACGGTTGGCACCATCACCGAAATCTACGACTACCTGCGCCTGCTGTATGCCCGCGTCGGCACGCCTCGTTGCCCGGACCACGACATTCCGCTGGAGGCGCAAACGATCAGCCAGATGGTCGATCTGGTGCTGGAGCGCCCGGAAGGCAGCAAGCTGATGCTGCTGGCACCGGTCGTGCGCGAGCGCAAGGGTGAGCACCTGGCGGTGTTCGACGAAATGCGCGCCCAGGGCTTCGTCCGCGCCCGGGTAAACGGCAAGCTCTACGAGCTTGATGAACTGCCCAAGCTGGACAAGCAGAAGAAGCACAGCATCGATGTGGTGGTGGACCGCTTCAAGGTCCGCGCCGACCTCCAGCAGCGCCTGGCCGAATCGTTCGAGACCGCACTCAAGCTAGCCGACGGCATCGCCCTGGTAGCCCCCATGGACGACGAGCAAGGCGAAGAGATGATCTTCTCCGCCCGCTTCGCCTGCCCGGTCTGCGGCCATGCCATCAGCGAACTGGAACCGAAGCTGTTTTCCTTCAACAACCCGGCTGGCGCCTGCCCGACCTGCGATGGCCTGGGGGTAAAACAGTTCTTCGACACCAAGCGCCTGGTCAATGCCGAACTCACCTTGGCCGAAGGTGCGATCCGCGGCTGGGACCGGCGCAACGTGTACTACTTCCAGATGCTAGGCTCGCTGGCCGCGCATTACGGCTTCAGCCTGGAAGAACCGTTCGGCGAGCTGTCGGCCGATCACCAGAAGGTCATCCTGCAAGGCAGTGGAAAACAGACTGTCGACTTCAAGTACCTCAACGACCGTGGCGATATCGTCAAGCGCTCGCACCCGTTCGAAGGCATCGTGCCGAACCTGGAGCGCCGCTACCGCGAGACCGAATCGGCCACCGTGCGTGAAGAGCTGGCGAAGTTCCTCGGTACACAGCCCTGCCCGGATTGCCGTGGTACCCGCCTGCGCCGCGAGGCGCGGCATGTATGGGTTGGCGAAAAGACCCTGCCGGCAGTGACCAACCTGCCGATCGGTGAAGCCAGCAACTACTTCGGCGAACTGACCCTGACCGGCCGCCGTGGCGAAATTGCCTCGAAGATCCTCAAGGAGATCTGCGAACGCCTGCAGTTCCTGGTCAACGTCGGCCTCGACTACCTCACCCTCGACCGCAGCGCCGATACCCTGTCCGGTGGCGAAGCGCAGCGTATCCGCCTGGCCAGCCAGATCGGCGCTGGCCTGGTCGGGGTGATGTACATCCTCGATGAACCGTCCATCGGCCTTCATCAACGCGACAACGACCGCCTGCTGGCCACCCTCAACCACCTGCGCGACCTGGGTAACACGGTGATCGTGGTGGAGCATGACGAGGACGCCATTCGCCTGGCCGACTACGTGGTCGACATTGGGCCGGGTGCCGGGGTGCACGGTGGCCAGATCGTCGCCGAGGGCACGCCGCAGGAGGTCATGGACCACCCTGACTCGCTGACCGGCAAGTACCTGTCCGGGCGCAAGAAGATCGTCGTGCCGGCCAAGCGCACACCGCGCAACAAGAAGCTGCAGCTCAAGCTCAAGGGCGCGCGTGGCAACAACCTGCAGAACGTCGACCTGGAAGTCCCGATCGGCCTGCTGACCTGTGTGACCGGGGTCTCCGGCTCGGGCAAGTCGACGCTGATCAACAACACCCTGTTCCCGCTGGCAGCCACGGCCCTCAATGGTGCAAGCACCCTGGAAGCGGCCCCGCACAGCAGCATGGACGGCTTGCAGCACCTGGACAAGGTGGTGGATATCGACCAGAGCCCGATCGGCCGCACCCCGCGCTCGAACCCGGCGACCTACACCGGCATCTTCACGCCGATCCGTGAGCTGTTCTCCGGCGTGCCGGAATCGCGCTCACGCGGCTACGGCCCGGGGCGCTTCTCGTTCAACGTCAAGGGCGGCCGCTGCGAGGCTTGCCAGGGCGACGGCCTGATCAAGGTGGAGATGCACTTCCTGCCAGACATCTACGTGCCGTGCGACGTGTGCAAGAGCAAGCGCTACAACCGCGAAACCCTGGAGATCAAGTACAAGGGCAAGAACATCCACGAGGTGCTGGAAATGACCATCGAGGATGCCCGCGAGTTCTTCGACGCAGTACCGGCGCTGGCGCGCAAGCTGCAAACGCTGATGGATGTGGGGCTTTCGTACATCAAGCTGGGCCAGTCGGCGACCACACTGTCTGGCGGTGAAGCGCAGCGGGTGAAGCTGTCACGCGAGCTGTCCAAGCGCGATACCGGCAAGACCCTGTACATCCTTGATGAACCGACTACAGGCCTGCACTTTGCTGACATCCAGCAGTTGCTGGACGTACTGCATCGCCTGCGCGACCACGGCAACACCGTGGTGGTGATCGAGCACAACCTGGATGTGATCAAGACCGCTGACTGGCTGGTGGACCTGGGGCCGGAGGGTGGCTCCAAAGGTGGCCAGATCATTGCCTGCGGTACACCTGAAGAGCTGAGTGAGATGAAACAGTCGTACACCGGGCATTACCTGAAACCGCTGCTGGAGCGGGATCGGGCCTGAGTGTTTCCGCTGCAATGAAAAAGCCCCTGGTACCGTTGGTGCCAGGGGCTTTTTCTTGAGGCTGTGGATAACTTACATCTGCGACTGCAGGTAGTTTTCCAGGCCAATGGCCTTGATCAACCCTTGCTGCTTTTCCAGCCAGTAGGTGTGATCTTCTTCGGTATCCGCCAATTGCGCACGGAGAATGTCACGGCTGATGTAGTCCTTGTGCAGCTCACACAGCTCGATGCCTTTGCACAGGGCGCCACGCACCTTGTACTCGAGCTTGAGGTCAGCCTCGATCATTTCCGGCACGGTGCTACCGACTTCGAGGTCGTCCGCACGCATGTCAGGGGTGCCTTCGAGCATGAGGATGCGACGCATCAGGGCATCGGCGTGCTGCGTCTCCTCTTCCATCTCGTGGTTGATGCGCTCGTAGAGCTTGGACAGGCCCCAGTCTTCGTACATGCGCGAATGAATGAAGTACTGGTCGCGTGCCGCCAGTTCGCCCTTCAGCAACGTGACGAGGTAGTTGATTACGTCTGGGTGGCCTTGCATCGCCCTGCTTCTCCATGTGAAAACATCTATGTCACATAGTGTGAACCAGCTTTTGCCTGCGGTCACTGAAAAACGCGCAATCAGACACAAAAAATCGGTTAAACAGTAGTGATATTCATTGAAAAACCGCCCAAATGAGGGCGGTTCTGCTTATCACTTAGAGTTAGGCGAGATTGATGCCCAACGCCTTGGCAATCCCTTCGCCATAGGCCGGGTCGGCCTTGAAGAAGTACTGCAACTGGCGCTGGATCACGTCTTCGCTGACACCCGCCATGGTCCCGGCGATGTTGCTGATCAACAGCGCCTTCTGCTCCTGGCTCATCAGGCGGAACAACGCGCCGGCGTGGCTGAAGTAGTCAGTGTCCTCACGGTGATCGTAACGGTCCGCCGAACCGTTCAGGGCCAGCGCGGGTTCAGCATGGCGTGGCGACTGCTTCGGTGCATCAGCGTAGCTGTTGGGCTCGTAGTTCGGCGCGCTGCCGTAACTGCCAGTGGCCATGGAGCCGTCGCGCTGGTAGCTGTTGACTGCGCAGCGTGGCGCATTCACCGGCAAATGCTGGTGGTTGGTGCCCACACGGTAGCGGTGTGCGTCTGCATAGGCGAATACACGGCCCTGCAGCATGCGGTCCGGCGACAGGCCAACCCCTGGCACCATGTTGCTCGGCCCGAACGCAGCCTGCTCGACTTCGGCGAAGTAGTTGAGCGGGTTACGGTTGAGCTCCAGCACGCCCACCTCGATCAGCGGATAGTCCTTCTGCGACCAGGTCTTGGTGACGTCGAAGGGGTTCTCGTCACGGCTGGCGGCCTCGGCTTCGCTCATCATCTGAATGCATACGGTCCAACGCGGGTAGTCACCACGTTCAATGGCTTCGAACAGGTCGCGCTGGGCGTAGTCCGGGTCAGTACCCGCCAGGCGTGCAGCATCTGCCGGGGTGAGGTTCTTGATACCTTGCTGGGTCTTGAAATGCCATTTGACCCACGTGCGCTCGCCCTTGGCGTTGATCAAGCTGTACGTGTGGCTGCCAAAGCCGTGCATATGGCGATAGCCGTCCGGAATGCCACGGTCCGAGAACAGGATGGTGACCTGGTGCAGCGCCTCGGGCGAGTGCGACCAGAAGTCCCACATCATCTGGGCGTTCTTCAGGTTGGATTGCGGATGGCGCTTCTGGGTGTGGATAAAGTCCGGGAACTTCAGCGGGTCGCGAATGAAGAACACTGGCGTGTTGTTACCCACGATGTCCCAGTTGCCTTCCTCGGTGTAGAACTTGACGGCAAAGCCACGCGGATCGCGCTCGGTGTCTGCAGAGCCACGTTCGCCGCCGACAGTGGAGAAACGCAGGAAGGTTTCTGTTTGCTTGCCGATCTGCTCAAACAGCTTGGCGCTGGTGTAGTGGGTAATATCGCGATTGACGGTGAAGGTGCCATAGGCGCCCGAGCCCTTGGCGTGCACACGACGCTCAGGAATGTTCTCGCGGTTGAAATGGGCGAGCTTCTCGATCAGGTGGAAGTCGTCGAGCAACAGCGGGCCACGCGGGCCGGCGGAACGGGAGTTCTGGTTGTCGGCTACTGGCGCACCGCTGGCGGTGGTAAGAATCTTGCTCATGGGCTCTCCTTATCGGTCTTCAAGCGCCGGCTAATCGGCTTGGAGAGAGTATTGACGAGCAAGATTACCGGGACAAATTCATTACATGACTTGTATCAATAGAAAATGACAATACAAGCAGACACAAAAAACCGGGCACTAGGCCCGGTTCTTTGTAGCAGACAGAACGTCTTACTCAGCAGCTTCTACAGCACCGCCGACCGGACGATCAACCAGCTCGACGTACGCCATAGGCGCGTTGTCGCCAGCGCGGAAACCGCACTTCAGGATGCGCAGGTAGCCGCCCTGACGGGTGGCGTAACGCTTGCCCAGGTCGTTGAACAGTTTGCCAACAGCGGACTTCGAACGGGTACGGTCGAAGGCCAGACGACGGTTAGCAACGCTGTCTTCCTTGGCCAGGGTGATCAGCGGCTCGGCAACGCGGCGCAGTTCCTTGGCTTTCGGCAGGGTGGTTTTGATCAGCTCGTGCTCGATCAGCGACACTGCCATGTTCTGGAACATAGCTTTGCGGTGAGAGCTGGTACGGCTCAGGTGACGTCCACTTTTACGATGACGCATGATTCATTCCTTACCAAACACTACGTTCGGTGATTACGACGATCAGGCGGTCGCCTTGTCGTCTTTCTTAAGACTTGCAGGCGGCCAGTTGTCGAGGCGCATGCCGAGAGACAGACCACGAGAGGCCAGGACGTCCTTGATTTCAGTCAGGGACTTCTTGCCCAGGTTAGGAGTCTTCAACAGCTCTACTTCGGTACGCTGAATCAGGTCGCCGATGTAGTAGATGTTCTCCGCCTTGAGGCAGTTGGCCGAACGTACAGTCAGTTCCAGGTCGTCAACCGGACGCAGCAGGATCGGATCGATCTCGTCTTCCTGCTCGACTACGACGGGCTCACTGTCACCTTTGAGGTCGACGAACGCGGCCAGCTGCTGTTGCAGGATGGTCGCAGCGCGGCGGATTGCCTCTTCAGGATCCAGGGTACCGTTGGTTTCCAGATCAATGACCAGCTTGTCCAAGTTGGTACGCTGTTCAACACGGGCGTTTTCGACCACATAGGCGATACGACGCACCGGGCTGAACGAAGCGTCCAACTGCAGACGGCCAATGCTACGGCTTTCGTCTTCGTCGGTTTGACGGGAGTCAGCCGGCTCGTAACCGCGACCACGAGCTACAGTGAGCTTCATGTTCAGGGCGCCGTTCGACGCCAGGTTCGCGATTACGTGATCGGGGTTGACGATCTCGACATCGTGATCCAGCTGAATATCGGCAGCGGTAACCACCCCCGAACCCTTTTTCGACAAGGTCAGCGTAACTTCGTCACGACCGTGCAGTTTGATAGCCAGGCCTTTCAGGTTCAACAGGATTTCAATTACGTCTTCCTGAACACCTTCGATCGCGGAGTACTCGTGGAGTACGCCATCGATCTCGGCCTCGACTACTGCACAGCCAGGCATGGAGGACAACAGGATGCGGCGCAGCGCGTTGCCCAGGGTATGGCCGAAACCACGCTCGAGAGGCTCGAGCGTAATCTTGGCGCGGGTCGGACTGACTACCTGCACATCAATGTGGCGGGGAGTCAGGAACTCATTTACCGAAATCTGCATGGATGCACCTATTTTCTAGCCCTTACTTGGAGTAGAGCTCGACAATCAGGTTTTCGTTGATGTCGGCAGACAGGTCGCTGCGAGCAGGAACGTTCTTGAAAACGCCCGACTTTTTAGCAGCATCCACGTCAACCCACTCAACGCGGCCACGCTGGGCGCACAGTTCAAGGGCTTGAACAATGCGCAGCTGGGCCAGCGACTTCTCGCGGACCGCGACCACGTCACCCGGACGAACTTGGTAGGATGGAATGTTTACAGTCTTACCGTTGACGCTGATCGCTTTGTGCGAAACCAGCTGACGGGATTCGGAACGAGTCGAACCGAAGCCCATACGGTAGACGACGTTATCCAGACGGCACTCGAGCAGTTGCAGCAGGTTCTCACCGGTTGCGCCTTTTTTCGAGGCTGCAGCTTGGTAGTAACCGCGGAACTGACGCTCCAGAACACCGTAGATACGACGGACTTTTTGTTTCTCGCGCAGCTGGGTACCGTAGTCGGACTGACGGCCACGGCGCTGGCCGTGGATACCTGGGGCTGCTTCGATGTTGCACTTCGATTCCAGAGCGCGAACGCCGCTCTTCAGGAACAGATCGGTGCCTTCACGACGAGACAGTTTGCATTTTGGACCAATGTAACGTGCCATTCTTCTGTCTCCTGATTACACGCGACGCTTCTTCGGCGGACGGCACCCGTTATGCGGGATTGGCGTCACGTCGGTGATGCTGGCGATCTTGTAGCCGCAGCTGTTCAGTGCACGAACGGCGGATTCACGACCCGGACCTGGACCCTTGACGTTTACGTCGAGGTTCTTCAGGCCGTATTCCAGCGCAGCTTGACCAGCACGTTCAGCAGCAATCTGGGCTGCGAACGGAGTGGATTTGCGCGAACCACGGAAACCCGAACCACCGGAGGTCGCCCAGGACAAAGCATTGCCCTGACGGTCGGTGATGGTCACGATGGTGTTGTTGAAAGAAGCGTGGATGTGGGCGATGCCATCAACCACTGTCTTTTTGACTTTCTTACGAGGACGAGCAGCAGGTTTTGCCATGTCTATATTCCTGGGCGGTTACTTGCGGATCGGCTTACGCGGGCCCTTACGGGTGCGTGCGTTGGTCTTGGTGCGCTGACCGCGAACCGGCAGACCTTTACGATGACGCAGGCCGCGGTAGCAACCCAGGTCCATCAAGCGTTTGATCTTCATGTTGATGTCACGACGCAGGTCACCTTCGGTGGTGAACTTCGCAACTTCGCCACGCAGGGTTTCGATTTGCTCGTCGCTCAGATCCTTGATCTTAGCGGCTGGGTTTACACCAGCGTCTGCACAGATCTTCTGTGCAGTTGTGCGACCGACACCATAGATGTAGGTCAGCGAGATAACAGTATGCTTGTTATCTGGAATGTTGACGCCTGCAATACGGGCCATTCAGTGGGACTCCAATTGACAGCTACCTACGCCCCGGAAGCCAAGAAATAGGGCGCGAGATAATATCGCTGTAGAAACGAATAATCAACCCAGCAGCACACTAGCTGCTGGGTTTGAAGCAACGATCACACTCAGCCTTGGCGCTGTTTGTGACGCGGTTCTGCGCTGCAGATCACTCGAACGACGCCTTCGCGACGGATGATCTTGCAGTTACGGCACAGCTTTTTCACCGATGCACGAACTTTCATTACCGACTCCTCGAACCTTAGGGGCGTATCAGCGCAGCAGACCGCTGCCGCCGTAGCCTTTCAGGTTGGCTTTCTTCATCAGGGATTCGTACTGGTGCGAAACGAGGTGCGATTGTACTTGGGACATGAAGTCCATCACAACCACTACCACAATCAGCAACGAGGTCCCGCCAAGGTAGAACGGCACATTTGCTGCCACCACCAGGAACTGGGGCAGAAGGCAGACGGCCATCATGTATAGAGCACCGAACATGGTCAAACGAGTCAGAACGCCATCAATGTAGCGCGCAGACTGCTCACCAGGACGGATACCCGGAATAAAGGCACCGGACTTCTTCAGGTTTTCCGCTACGTCTTTCGGATTGAACATCAACGCTGTGTAGAAGAAGCAGAAGAAAATGATCCCTGCACTAAACAGCAAAATGTTCAACGGCTGACCAGGAGCGATCGACTGCGAGATGTCCTGCAGCCAGCCCATACCTTCGGACTGACCGAACCAGGCACCCAGCGAAGCCGGGAACAGCAAAATGCTGCTCGCGAAAATGGCCGGGATAACCCCCGCCATGTTCACTTTCAGCGGCAAGTGGCTGGTCTGCGCAGCAAAGACCTTACGGCCCTGCTGACGCTTGGCGTAGTGAACGGCGATACGACGCTGACCACGCTCAATGAACACCACAAAACCGATAATCGCTACTGCCAGCAAACCGATTGCGACCAGGGCGAAAATGTTGATATCGCCTGTGCGTGCAGACTCGAAAGACTGCCCGATTGCTCTCGGAAGACCGGCAACGATACCTGCGAAGATCAACATCGAGATACCGTTGCCCACACCGCGCTCGGTGATCTGCTCGCCCAGCCACATCATGAACATCGCGCCTGCCACGAACGTGGAGACCGCAACGACATGGAAGCCCAGGCCCGCAGAAAACGCCACGCCCTGGTTGGCCAGGCCAATGGACATGCCAATGGCTTGAACCAGTGCCAGGATAACGGTGCCGTAGCGGGTGTACTGGCTGATCTTGCGACGGCCAGCTTCACCTTCCTTCTTCAACTGCTCCAGTTGCGGGCTGACCGCCGTCATCAGCTGCATGATGATCGATGCCGAAATGTACGGCATGATCCCCAGTGCAAAGATGCTCATGCGCTCGAGCGCGCCACCGGAAAACATGTTGAACAAGCTAAGAATGGTCCCCTCATTCTGCCGAAACAGATCCGCCAGACGGTCCGGATTGATGCCAGGAACCGGGATATGCGCACCTATCCGATAGACGATGATCGCCATGAACAGAAAGCGCAGACGAGCCCAGAGTTCCGACATCCCGCCCTTACCGAGCGAAGAGAGAGCACCTTGCTTAGCCATTTATTCCTCGAATTTGCCGCCAGCTGCTTCGATAGCCGCACGCGCACCCTTGGTGGCTGCGATGCCCTTGATGGTGACTGCGCGAGTAACTTCGCCAGACAGCATGATTTTCACACGCTGAATGTGCTGGTTGATCACGTTGGCATCCTTCAAGGATTGCACGGAGATCACGTCGCCTTCCACTTTGGCCAGCTCGGACAGACGCACTTCTGCGCGGTCCATGGCTTTCAGGGAAACGAAGCCGAATTTCGGCAGACGACGGTGCAGCGGCTGTTGACCGCCTTCGAAGCCCGGAGCGATCGAACCACCCGAACGGGAGGTCTGACCTTTGTGGCCACGGCCGCCGGTCTTACCCAGACCGCTACCGATACCACGACCCGGACGATGCTTTTCGCGACGGGAACCCGGCGCTGGACTCAGATCATTGAGTTTCATCGATTAACCCTCGACGCGCAGCATGTAGTAAGCCTTGTTGATCATCCCGCGATTCTCGGGAGTATCCAGGACTTCTACAGTGTGACCGATGCGACGCAGACCCAGGCCCTTAACACACAGTTTGTGGTTAGGCAGACGACCCGAGACGCTCTTGATCAGCGTTACTTTTACGGTTGCCATGATCAGAAGATCTCCTCGACGCTCTTGCCGCGCTTGGCAGCAATGGATTCAGGAGATTGCATGGCTTTCAGACCCTTGAAAGTGGCGTAAACCACGTTCACTGGGTTGGTCGAACCGTAGCACTTGGCCAGAACGTTCTGAACACCAGCAACTTCCAGGACAGCACGCATTGCGCCACCAGCGATGATACCGGTACCTTCCGAGGCAGGCTGCATGTAAACCTTCGAGGCGCCGTGGGCAGCCTTGGTGGCGTACTGCAGGGTGGTGCCCTTCAGGTCAACCTGGATCATGTTGCGGCGAGCAGCTTCCATGGCTTTTTGAATCGCAGCAGGTACTTCGCGCGATTTGCCACGGCCGAAGCCGACACGACCTTTACCATCACCAACCACGGTCAACGCGGTGAAGGTGAAGATACGGCCGCCTTTTACGGTCTTGGCAACGCGGTTAACCTGAACCAGCTTCTCGATGTAGCCTTCGTCGCGCTTTTGATCGTTATTTGCCATAACTTAGAACTCCAGCCCGCCTTCACGAGCAGCATCAGCCAGCGCTTTGACGCGGCCATGGTACTTGAAGCCGGAACGGTCAAAGGCAACTTGAGATACACCGGCGGCTTTCGCACGCTCAGCTACCAGCTTGCCAACCTTAGTGGCCGCGTCGATGTTGCCAGTGGCGCCATCACGCAGGTCTTTGTCCAAGGTCGAGGCGCTTGCCAGAACCTTGCTGCCGTCGGCCGAAATGACCTGGGCATAGATGTGCTGCGAGGAGCGGAACACGCACAGGCGCACGACTTCGAGTTCGTGCATCTTGAGACGTGCTTTGCGAGCGCGACGCAGTCGAATAACTTTTTTGTCGGTCATTTACTAGGCCCTACTTCTTCTTGGCTTCTTTACGACGGACTACTTCGTCCGCGTAACGCACACCTTTGCCTTTGTAAGGCTCTGGCGGACGGAAGTCGCGGATTTCAGCGGCCACCTGACCTACCAGCTGCTTGTCGATACCCTTGATCAGGATGTCGGTCTGGCTAGGCGTTTCAGCGGTGATACCGGCTGGCAGTTCGTAGTCCACTGGGTGAGAGAAGCCCAGGGCCAGGTTCAGGACGGTGCCTTTAGCCTGTGCCTTGTAACCAACACCGACCAGCTGGAGCTTGCGCTCGAAGCCTTGGCTTACGCCTTGGACCATGTTGTTAACCAGAGCGCGGGTGGTACCGGCCATGGCACGAGCTTGCTGGTCACCATTGCGAGCGACGAAACGCAGCTCACCAGACTCTTCGGTAACTTCAACAGACGAGTGAACGTTCAGTTCGAGAGTGCCCTTGGCACCCTTCACCGAAAGCTGCTGACCTGCGAATTTGACTTCGACACCGGACGGCAGCTTAACGGGGTTCTTAGCGACGCGAGACATGTCTATCCCCCCTTAGAACACTGTGCACAGAACTTCGCCGCCGACACCGGCAGCGCGCGCAGCGCGATCAGTCATCACACCTTTGTTGGTGGAGACAATAGACACGCCCAGACCGCCACGTACTTTCGGCAGATCGGTGACGGCCTTGTACTGGCGCAGGCCTGGACGGCTGGAGCGCTTCAGTTCCTCGATGACCGGACGGCCTTCGAAGTACTTCAGTTCGATCGACAGGGAAGGCTTGGCTTCACCAGTTACCTGGTAGCCAGCGATGTAACCTTCGTCCTTCAGAACTTTGGCAACCGCGACCTTCAGGGTAGAAGAAGGCATGCTTACGACGGACTTTTCAGCCATCTGGGCATTACGGATGCGAGTTAGCATGTCCGCTAACGGGTCCTGCATACTCATGGGCTAGATGCTCCTGATACAAGAATTATTAGCCTTGCGGCTATGACAACCACCTGAGCGGATTGGGCAAAAAACCCAGGCTCGGGTGAGCCGGTCATTCTAGACACAAGGCAGAAACGAAACAAGCCCCATATAGGGGCTTGTTTCTTGGCGAGGTCACCGGCGGTCGGAAGATTGCTCCCCTTGCGCCGGGATCACACCGACAGCGATTACCAGGAGGCCTTGACCAGACCTGGTACGTCGCCGCGCATTGCAGCTTGACGCAGCATATTACGGCCCAGGCCGAACTTACGGTATACACCGTGAGGACGACCGGTCAGGCGGCAACGGTTGCGCAGGCGCGAAGCGCTAGCGTCACGTGGCTGCTTCTGCAGAGCGACAACGGCAGCGAAACGCTCTTCTGGAGAGGCGTTAGCGTTGACGATGGTCGCTTTCAGCTCAGCACGCTTCTTAGCGAACTTGGCTACCGTCAGCTGACGTTTCAGCTCACGGTTTTTCATGCTCTTCTTGGCCATTTTCCTACTCCAATCAGTTGCGGAACGGGAACTTGAAAGCACGCAGCAGAGCGCGGCCTTCGTCGTCCGAACGAGCAGTGGTGGTCAGGGTGATGTCCAAACCGCGCAGAGCATCGATCTTGTCGTAATCGATTTCCGGGAAGATGATCTGCTCTTTCACGCCCATGCTGTAGTTGCCACGGCCATCGAAGGACTTGGCATTCAGGCCGCGGAAGTCGCGAACCCGAGGCAGGGAGATCGCCAGCAGGCGGTCCAGGAATTCGTACATCTTGTCGCTACGCAGGGTCACCTTGACACCGATCGGCCATCCTTCGCGGACTTTGAAGCCAGCGATGGATTTACGAGCGAAAGTCACGACCGGCTTTTGACCGGTGATCTTTTCCAGGTC
Source organism: Pseudomonas sp. WOUb67 (assembly GCF_050058005.1). Lineage (NCBI taxonomy): Bacteria > Pseudomonadati > Pseudomonadota > Gammaproteobacteria > Pseudomonadales > Pseudomonadaceae > Pseudomonas > Pseudomonas sp. WOUb67. The sequence continues at coordinate 151,175 of NZ_CP170112.1, forward strand.
AGCTACTGCGTGCTCGATGACTTTCTTGTCGCCGATCGCTTCGCCCAGACCCATGTTCAGGGTGATTTTGGTAACGCGCGGAACTTCCATCACGTTCGACAGCTTAAGTTCTTCCTTAAGCTTAGGAGCGATTTCGTTCCGGTAAATCTCTTTCAGTCGTGCCATGGTCTTCTACCTAGCAGTGTTCAAGCATCAACCGCTTTTTGGGTCGACTTGAAGACACGAATTTTCTTACCGTCTTCTACTTTGAAACCAACGCGGTCAGCCTTGTTGGTTTCGCCGTTGAAGATGGCAACGTTGGAAGCGTGCAGAGGCGCTTCTTTCTCGACGATACCGCCCTGAACGCCCGCCATCGGGTTAGGCTTGGTATGACGCTTGACCAGGTTTACACCACCGATGACCAGACGGTCATCAGCGAGAACCTTCAGCACCTTACCGCGCTTACCTTTGTCTTTGCCGGCGATCACGATGATCTCGTCGTCACGACGAATCTTTTGCATGTCGGATCTCCTTACAGCACTTCAGGGGCGAGCGAGACGATCTTCATGAACTTCTCAGTACGAAGTTCACGGGTCACTGGCCCGAAGATGCGAGTGCCGATCGGCTCTTGCTTGTTGTTCAGCAGAACAGCAGCGTTGCCGTCGAAACGAATGATGGAACCGTCAGCGCGACGAACACCGTGACGGGTGCGCACGACAACAGCGGTCATCACTTGGCCTTTTTTGACCTTACCGCGCGGAATTGCTTCCTTGACAGTAACCTTGATGATGTCACCGATGCCGGCGTAACGACGGTGCGAGCCGCCGAGCACCTTGATGCACATGACGCGACGAGCGCCGCTGTTATCGGCCACATCGAGCATGGATTGAGTCTGAATCATAAAATTTCTCCGACCCCTAGCCCTTAGACTTCAACAGCGCGTTCGAGGACTTCAACCAGTGCCCAGGACTTGGTCTTGGCCAGCGGACGGGTTTCGGTAATCGAAACCTTGTCGCCGATCTTGCACTGGTTGGTTTCGTCGTGCGCGTGCAGCTTAGTCGAACGCTTAACGTATTTACCGTAGATCGGGTGCTTTACGCGACGCTCGATCAGAACGGTGATGGTCTTGTCCATTTTGTCGCTGACGACACGGCCAGTCAGCGTACGGACGGTTTTTTCAGCTTCAGCCATGATCACTTACCTGCCTGCTGGTTGAGCACAGTTTTCACGCGAGCGATGTCACGCTTAACTTGCGAGAGCAGGTGCGACTGCCCCAACTGGCCAGTTGCTTTCTGCATACGCAGATTGAACTGGTCACGCAGCAAGCCGAGCAGTTGCTCGTTCAGCTGCTGTGCCGATTTTTCACGAAGTTCATTCGCTTTCATCACATCACCGTCCGCTTAACAAAGGAGGTGGCGAGAGGCAGCTTTGCAGCAGCCAGGGCGAAAGCTTCGCGCGCCAGCTCTTCAGAAACACCCTCGATCTCGTACAGGACTTTGCCTGGCTGGATCTGGGCAACCCAGTATTCCACGGAGCCCTTACCTTTACCCATACGAACCTCGAGAGGCTTCTTGGAGATCGGCTTGTCCGGGAACACACGGATCCAGATCTTGCCGCCACGTTTAACGTGACGGGTCAGCGCACGACGTGCGGACTCGATCTGGCGAGCGGTGAGGCGACCGCGAGCAACAGCTTTCAGGGCGAACTCGCCGAAGCTGACTTTGCTACCGCGCAGTGCCAGACCACGGTTGTGGCCGGTCATCTGCTTGCGGAATTTTGTACGCTTTGGTTGCAACATTTGGCGTACCCCTTACTTAGCAGCTTTTTTACGAGGCGCTGGTGCTTGTGGTTTCAGTTCTTCTTGGCGACCACCAATAACTTCGCCTTTGAAGATCCAAACCTTCACACCGATCACACCGTAAGTGGTGTGAGCTTCGTAGGTGTTGTAGTCGATATCGGCACGCAGGGTGTGCAGAGGCACACGACCTTCGCGATACCACTCGGTACGAGCAATCTCGGCACCGCCGAGACGACCGCTCACCTGGATCTTGATGCCCTTGGCACCAATACGCATGGCGTTCTGTACGGCGCGCTTCATGGCGCGACGGAACATTACGCGGCGTTCCAGCTGCTGAGCTACGCTCTGCGCAACCAGCATAGCGTCGAGTTCCGGCTTGCGGATCTCTTCGATGTTGATGTGCACAGGCACACCCATCTGCTTGGTCAGGTCCTGACGCAGCTTCTCAACATCTTCACCTTTCTTGCCGATAACGATACCGGGACGAGCAGTGTGGATGGTGATGCGTGCAGTTTGAGCCGGACGATGAATATCGATACGGCTTACGGACGCGCTTTTTAGTTTGTCTTGGAGGTACTCACGTGTTTTCAGATCCTTCAACAGGTAATCTGCGTAAGTAGCACCGTCTGCGTACCAGACGGAGGTGTGCTCCTTGACGATTCCCAGGCGAATGCCAGTGGGATGTACTTTCTGACCCATCTGATCGACTCCGTTACTTGTCCGCAACCTTGACAGTGATATGGCAAGACCGCTTGACGATGCGATCTGCGCGGCCTTTGGCACGCGGCATGATGCGCTTCAGCGAACGCCCTTCGTTGACGAAGACGGTGGAGACCTTCAGGTCATCAACGTCTGCGCCTTCGTTGTGTTCGGCGTTGGCAACGGCCGACTCGAGGACTTTCTTCATGATTTCAGCGGCTTTTTTGCTGCTGAAGGCCAACAGGTTGAGCGCTTCGCCCACCTTCTTCCCGCGGATCTGGTCGGCGACCAAGCGGGCTTTCTGGGCGGAGATGCGAGCGCCCGACAACTTAGCGGCTACTTCCATTTCCTAACCCCTTAACGCTTGGCTTTCTTGTCAGCCACGTGCCCGCGGTAGGTGCGGGTACCGGCAAACTCGCCCAGTTTGTGGCCGACCATGTCTTCGTTCACGAGAACTGGAACATGCAGGCGACCGTTGTGTACCGCGATGGTCAGACCGACCATTTGTGGCAGGATCATCGAACGGCGCGACCAGGTTTTAACTGGCTTGCGATCGTTCTTCTCCACCGCCACTTCGATCTTCTTCAACAGGTGAAGATCGATAAAAGGACCTTTTTTCAGAGAACGTGGCACTGTCGTATCCCTCTAGTTACTTGCGACGACGGACGATCATGTTGTCGGTACGCTTATTACCACGGGTTTTAGCACCCTTGGTTGGGAAGCCCCATGGCGATACCGGATGACGACCACCGGAGGTACGACCTTCACCACCACCATGTGGGTGGTCAACCGGGTTCATGGCAACGCCACGAACGGTTGGGCGAACGCCGCGCCAGCGTTTGGCACCTGCTTTACCCAGCGAACGCAGGCTGTGCTCGGAGTTCGAGACTTCGCCCAGGGTCGCACGGCACTCAGCCAGTACTTTACGCATTTCACCGGAACGCAGACGCAGAGTCACGTATACGCCGTCACGAGCGATCAGCTGAGCCGAAGCACCAGCGGAACGAGCGATCTGAGCACCTTTACCCGGCTTCAGTTCGATGCCGTGAATGGTGCTACCTACTGGGATGTTGCGCAGCTGCAGGGAGTTACCGGCCTTGATTGGGGCCAGGGCACCTGCGATCAGCTGGTCGCCAGCGCTCACGCCTTTAGGGGCGATGATGTAGCGACGCTCACCGTCTGCGTAGCACAGCAGGGCGATGTGAGCAGTACGGTTCGGGTCGTATTCGATACGCTCGACAGTGGCTGGAATGCCATCTTTGTCGTTGCGACGGAAGTCAACCAGACGGTAATGCTGCTTATGACCACCACCAACGTGACGAGTGGTAATGCGGCCATTGTTGTTACGACCACCAGACTTCGATTTCTTCTCGAGCAGCGGTGCGTGAGGAGCGCCTTTGTGCAGCTCCTTGTTGACCACCTTGACCACGAAACGGCGGCCAGGGGAAGTCGGTTTGCATTTAACGATTGCCATGATGCACCCCTTCCTTACTCAGCACTGCTGCTGAAATCGAGATCTTGGCCTGGCTGAAGGGAGACGATCGCCTTCTTCCAGTCATTACGCTTGCCCAGACCACGTGCGGTACGCTTGGTTTTACCCAGAACGTTAACAGTCGACACGTTTTCAACTTTTACGTTGAACAGGCCTTCGACAGCTTTCTTGATTTCCAGCTTGGTTGCGTCGGTAGCAACCTTGAATACGAACTGGCCTTTCTTCTCAGCCAGAACGGTAGCCTTCTCGGAAACGTGCGGGCCAAGGAGGACTTTAAATACGCGTTCCTGGTTCATCCCAGCAGCTCCTCGAATTTCTTCACGGCCGAGACAGTGATCAACACTTTCTCGTATGCGATCAGACTGACCGGGTCGGAACCTTGTACGTCACGTACGTCGACGTGCGGCAGGTTGCGAGCAGCCAGGTACAGGTTCTGATCAACAGCGTCCGAAACGATCAGTACGTCGGTCAGACCCATGCCGTTCAGCTTGTTCAGCAGATCTTTGGTTTTCGGTGCTTCAACAGCGAAGTCCTGAACCACGACCAGACGGTCGCTACGCACCAGCTCAGCGAGGATGGAGCGCAGAGCTGCGCGGTACATCTTCTTGTTGAGCTTCTGCGAGTGATCTTGAGGGCGAGCTGCGAAGGTTACACCACCGCCACGCCAGATCGGACCACGAGTGGTACCAGCACGAGCACGGCCAGTACCCTTCTGACGCCATGGGCGCTTACCGCCACCAGCCACGTCGGAACGGGTCTTTTGCTGCTTGGTGCCCTGACGGCCGCCGGCCATGTAGGCCACGACTGCTTGGTGTACCAGCGTCTCGTTGAATTCGCCACCGAAAGTCAGTTCGGAAACTTCGATCGCCTGAGCGTCATTTACATTGAGTTGCATGTCAGTTTCCCCTTAACCGCGAGCCTTGACAGCTGGACGTACAACCACGTCGCCGCCAGTAGCGCCAGGAACGGCACCCTTGACCAGCAGCAGGTTGCGTTCAGCGTCTACGCGAACTACTTCCAGGGACTGAACAGTCACGCGCTCGGCGCCCATGTGGCCGGACATTTTCTTGCCCTTGAACACACGACCAGGAGTCTGGCACTGGCCGATGGAACCAGGAACACGGTGCGACACGGAGTTACCGTGGGTGTTGTCCTGACCACGGAAGTTCCAGCGCTTGATGGTACCGGCGAAGCCTTTACCTTTGGACTGACCAGTAACGTCTACCAGCTGGCCTGCAGTGAAGAGTTCAGCTTTGATCAGATCGCCAGCCTGGAAATCGCCTTCTTCAAGACGGAACTCCCAAACACCGCGACCAGCGGCAACGTTAGCCTTGGCGAAGTGGCCTGCCTGAGCGGCAGTCACACGCGAAGCACGACGCTCGCCGACAGTGACTTGCACTGCACGGTAGCCATCGGTTTCTTCAGTTTTGAACTGGGTGACACGATTCGGCTCGATCTCAATGACCGTGACCGGAATGGAGACACCTTCTTCGGTGAAAATGCGGGTCATACCGCACTTGCGACCGATTACACCAATAGTCATGTTGTAAACCTCATGAGTGTACGGGGCTTTCACCCGCTATGGCCGCCCATTTCAGAGCGTTACACGACTAGACCGAAGTCTTAGCCGAGGCTGATCTGAACTTCCACACCTGCCGCCAGATCAAGCTTCATCAGCGCGTCAACGGTTTTATCCGTTGGCTGGACGATGTCCAGAACACGCTTATGAGTGCGAATCTCGTACTGGTCACGCGCGTCTTTGTTGACGTGCGGGGAGACCAGAACGGTGAAACGCTCTTTGCGGGTAGGCAGTGGAATCGGACCACGCACTTGTGCACCAGTACGTTTCGCGGTTTCCACGATTTCCTGGGTGGATTGGTCGATCAGGCGATGGTCGAAAGCCTTCAACCTGATTCGGATTTGCTGATTTTGCATTGGATTTCAGACTCCAGGCTGTTCCCAACGGACGCACTACGCCCGCTAAAAGGAGGCGTGATTCTATAGACGCCCCAATTTAGTGTCAACCCAATAAAAAAAGCCCCCGCTGAGCGGAGGCCTTTTTCAATCGGTCGAGTGATTACTCGATGATTTTGGCTACGACGCCGGCGCCGACGGTACGACCGCCTTCACGGATAGCGAAGCGCAGACCGTCTTCCATTGCGATGGTCTTGATCAGGGTAACAGTCATCTGAATGTTGTCACCTGGCATTACCATTTCAACGCCTTCCGGCAGTTCGCAGTTACCGGTCACGTCAGTGGTACGGAAGTAGAACTGAGGACGGTAGCCTTTGAAGAACGGAGTGTGACGGCCGCCTTCTTCCTTCGACAGGACGTAGACTTCTGCGGTGAACTTGGTGTGCGGCTTGACCGAACCTGGCTTGACCAGAACCTGGCCACGCTCAACGTCGTCACGCTTGGTACCACGCAGCAGAACGCCGCAGTTCTCGCCAGCACGGCCTTCGTCCAGCAGCTTGCGGAACATCTCAACACCGGTGCAGGTGGTGGTTTGAGTGTCACGCAGACCAACGATTTCCAGCGGCTCTTGAACGCGGACGATACCACGCTCGATACGGCCGGTAACAACGGTACCACGACCCGAGATCGAGAATACGTCTTCGATTGGCATCAGGAACGGCTTGTCGATAGCGCGCTCTGGCTCTGGGATGTAGCTGTCCAGAGTTTCAACCAGACGCTTGACAGCGGTGGTGCCCATTTCGTTGTCGTCTTTGCCTTCCAGCGCCATACGAGCCGAACCGATGATGATCGGAGTGTCGTCGCCTGGGAAGTCGTAGGTGGACAGCAGGTCGCGAACTTCCATCTCGACCAGTTCCAGCAGCTCAGCGTCGTCTACCAGGTCAGCCTTGTTCAGGAAGACCACGATGTACGGAACGCCAACCTGACGGGACAGCAGGATGTGCTCACGGGTTTGTGGCATCGGACCATCGGCGGCCGAGCAAACCAGGATCGCGCCGTCCATCTGGGCAGCACCGGTGATCATGTTCTTCACGTAGTCAGCGTGACCTGGGCAGTCAACGTGAGCGTAGTGACGAATGTTCGAGTTGTACTCGACGTGAGCGGTGTTGATGGTGATACCGCGCGCTTTTTCTTCCGGAGCCGAGTCGATCTTGTCGAACTCAACGACTGCCGAACCGAAAACTTCGGAGCAGACGCGAGTCAGAGCTGCGGTCAGAGTGGTCTTACCGTGGTCAACGTGGCCGATAGTGCCGACGTTAACGTGGGGAAGGGAACGATCAAATTTTTCTTTAGCCACGACAGTGAACCTCTTGCCTAAAGGGGATTAGCCTTGTTTTTTAACGAGTGCTTCGACGATGTTCGACGGAGCTTCGGCGTATTTGGAGAATTCCATGGAGTAGCTTGCGCGACCCTGAGACATGGAACGAACGTCGGTTGCGTAACCGAACATTTCTCCGAGCGGTACTTCAGCGCGGACGACACGGCCAGAGACCGATTCATCCATACCCTGGACCAGACCACGACGACGGTTCAGGTCACCCATCACGTCACCCAGGTAGTCTTCCGGGGTTACAACTTCGACCTTCATGATCGGCTCGAGAACCACGCCACCGCCCTTCTGGGCCAGTTGCTTGGTCGCCATCGAAGCGGCGATTTTGAACGCCATTTCGTTGGAGTCGACGTCGTGATACGAACCATCGAATACCGCGGCCTTCAGGCCGATCAGAGGATAGCCGGCAACAACGCCGTTCTTCATCTGCTCTTCGATACCCTTCTGGATCGGGGCGATGAATTCCTTAGGAATCACACCACCAACGACTTCGTTGGAGAACACCAGACCTTCGGTGATGTTGCCTTTCTCGTCGACTTCTGGCTCCGAGAAACGGATCCAGCAGTGACCGAACTGACCACGACCGCCCGACTGACGAACGAACTTGCCTTCGATCTCGACGTTGGACTTGGTGATCTTCTCGCGGTACGAAACCTGAGGCTTGCCGATGTTGGCTTCGACGTTGAACTCGCGCTTCATGCGGTCAACGAGGATGTCCAGGTGCAGCTCACCCATGCCCGAGATGATGGTCTGGCCAGTCTCTTCGTCGGTCTTGACGCGGAACGACGGGTCTTCCTGGGCCAGCTTGCCCAGTGCAATACCCATCTTCTCCTGGTCAGCCTTGGTTTTCGGCTCTACGGAGAGCGAAATCACCGGCTCAGGGAAGTCCATACGCTCAAGGATGATTGGCTTGTCGGCGTTGCACAGGGTTTCGCCTGTGGTCACGTCTTTCATGCCGATCAGTGCGGCGATGTCGCCAGCGCGCACTTCCTTGATTTCTTCACGCTGGTTGGCGTGCATCTGCACCATACGACCAACGCGCTCTTTCTTGCCTTTGACCGAGTTGATGACGGAGTCACCGGAGGTCAGAACGCCCGAGTAGACGCGAACGAAGGTCAGAGTACCTACGAACGGGTCAGTTGCGATCTTGAACGCCAGAGCCGAGAACGGCTCGTCGTCGTCGGCGTGACGCACGTCTTTACGAACAGCCGGATCTTCTTTGTCCAGCTCCTTGTCGTCCGGGTTGATACCCTGGATTGCAGGGATCTCGGTCGGAGCAGGCAGGTAGTCGATGACGGCGTCGAGAACCAGGGGAACGCCCTTGTTCTTGAACGACGAACCGCAGACGGCCGGTACGATTTCGCTGGCCAGGGTGCGCGCGCGCAGACCGGCTTTGATCTCTTCGACGGTCAGCTCTTCGCCTTCCAGGTACTTGTTCATCAGCTCTTCGCTGGACTCGGCAGCCGCTTCAACCATGTTGGAGCGCCACTCTTGAGCCAGCTCCAGCATATCGGCAGGAATTTCTTCCTCGCGATAAGTGGTGCCTTTGTCGTCGTCGTTCCAGTAGATAGCCTTCATCTTGATCAGGTCGACCTGACCCTGGAAGTTATCTTCCGAGCCGATGGCCAGCTGAACAGGAACCGGGGTGTGACCCAGGCGGTTCTTGATCTGACCTACGACGCGCAGGAAGTTTGCACCGGCACGGTCCATCTTGTTCACGTAGACAACACGTGGAACGCCGTACTTGTTGGCCTGACGCCATACAGTTTCGGACTGAGGCTCAACGCCGGAGGTACCGCAGAACACAACGACCGCGCCGTCGAGTACGCGCAGCGAACGCTCTACTTCAATGGTGAAGTCAACGTGGCCAGGGGTATCGATAACGTTTACACGGTAGTTGTCATACTGACCAACAGAACCTTTCCAGAAGGTGGTAACGGCAGCGGAGGTAATGGTGATACCCCGCTCCTGCTCCTGCACCATCCAGTCGGTGGTCGCGGCGCCATCATGCACCTCGCCCATCTTGTGGCTCAGGCCTGTGTAGAACAGGATCCGCTCGGTAGTGGTGGTCTTGCCCGCGTCAACGTGGGCACAGATACCAATGTTACGGTAGCGGTTAATTGCTGTAGTACGAGCCATAAAGCCCTCGCAAAATGATTGATGCCTGAATTAGAAGCGGTAGTGCGAGAACGCTTTGTTGGCTTCAGCCATACGGTGAACGTCTTCACGCTTCTTGACTGCAGCACCTTTGCCTTCGGCAGCATCCAGCAGCTCGCCAGCCAGGCGCAGAGCCATCGACTTCTCGCCACGCTTGCGGGCGTAGTCTACGAGCCAGCGCATTGCCAGAGCATTACGACGGGATGGACGAACTTCAACCGGAACCTGGTAAGTGGCACCGCCGACACGACGGGACTTTACTTCGACCAGCGGAGCGATGGCGTCGAGAGCTTTCTCGAAGATTTCCAGGGGGTCGCTGTTCTTGCGCTCTTTGACCTTGTCCAGTGCACCGTAAACGATGCGCTCGGCCACGGCCTTCTTGCCGCTTTCCATCACGTGGTTCATGAACTTGGCGAGGATTTGGGATCCGTATTTAGGATCGTCCAGAATCTCACGTTTTGCTGCTACACGACGTCTTGGCATGATAAGCCCTCAAACGGTCTTCAGGTTAGCCCGGGACGTGGGTCTTCGACCCCTGCCCGACCTTACTCTTATCGACTCAAAAAAATGGATGTGTGCAAACGGCCGATTACTTCGGACGCTTGGTACCGTACTTCGAACGACCCTGGTTACGGCCTTTAACGCCCGAAGTATCCAGAGAGCCGCGAACGGTGTGGTAACGAACACCTGGCAAGTCTTTTACACGGCCGCCACGGATCAGGACGACGCTGTGCTCTTGCAGGTTGTGGCCTTCACCGCCGATGTACGAGGAAACCTCGAAACCGTTGGTCAGACGCACACGGCATACTTTACGCAGTGCCGAGTTAGGTTTTTTCGGCGTGGTGGTGTACACACGGGTGCACACGCCACGACGTTGCGGGCAGTTCTGCAGCGCAGGAACGTCGGATTTCTCGACCGAACGCTTACGCGGCTGACGTACCAGCTGGTTGATAGTTGCCATCTACTAGCTCCACTGATTGTCTTGCGACTCTATTGTCTTGCAAGAAAGCCAAAAATTGGCGAGACGGAGCCTCACCAAATTTAAGGGTACAAAAGTCTACGGAGGATCTTGCACCCAGTCAAGACAAGGCCCCGGCCCTCCTCGCCCGATCATCGGCAACAATTCATGTCACCGATGGCCGTTCGAGGCTTGCCGGGGCCCTGCCCTGTACTTAGTTACCGCTGGAATTCAGCGCTTCGGTCAGTGCGGCTTCCACCTCACTGGCGCTTACACGCAGCGGTTTGTCGGCTTCACGGCGACGCTTGCGCTCGCTGTGGTAGGCCAGACCAGTACCCGCCGGGATCAGACGACCCACGACGACGTTCTCTTTCAGGCCGCGCAGGTAATCGCGCTTGCCGGTTACCGCCGCTTCGGTCAGTACGCGGGTGGTTTCCTGGAAGGAAGCCGCGGAGATGAACGACTCGGTCGACAGCGACGCCTTGGTGATACCCAGCAGCACACGGGTAAACTTCGAGATGAACTTGTCTTCGCCGGCGAGACGCTCGTTCTCGACCAGTACGTGAGTCAGTTCCATCTGGTCGCCCTTGATGAAGCTGGAATCGCCCGACTCGGAGATCTCGACCTTGCGCAGCATCTGACGCAGGATGGTCTCGATGTGCTTGTCGTTGATCTTAACGCCTTGCAGACGGTAAACGTCCTGAATCTCGTTGACGATGTACTTCGCCAGCGCGCTCACACCCAGCAGACGCAGGATGTCGTGCGGATCGCTCGGGCCGTCGGAGATAACTTCGCCGCGGTTTACCTGTTCGCCTTCGAAGACGTTCAGGTGGCGCCACTTCGGAATCAGCTCTTCGTACGGATCGCTACCGTCGGTCGGAGTGATGACCAGACGACGCTTGCCCTTGGTCTCTTTACCGAACGCGATGGTACCGCTGACTTCAGCCAGAATCGAGGCTTCTTTCGGACGACGCGCTTCGAACAAGTCAGCTACGCGTGGCAGACCACCGGTGATGTCACGGGTCTTCGACGTTTCTTGCGGGATACGCGCGATAACGTCACCAACACCGATCTGAGCACCGTCAGCAACACCCACCAAGGCGTTGGCTGGCAGGAAGTACTGCGCCGGTACGTCGGTACCTGGCAGGTACAGGTCCTTGCCATTGGCGTCGACCATCTTGATTGCCGGACGGATTTCCTTGCCTGCGGCAGGGCGATCCTTGACGTCCAGTACTTCAATGTTGGTCAGGCCGGTCAGTTCGTCGGTCTGACGCTTGATGGTGATGTTTTCTTCCATGCCCACGAAGGTCACGGTACCTTTCAGCTCGGTAACGATCGGGTGGGTGTGCGGGTCCCACTTGGCGACGATGGCGCCAGCTTCGACCTTCTCGCCTTCCTTGACCGAAATTACCGCACCGTAAGGCAGCTTGTAACGCTCACGCTCACGACCGAATTCGTCGGCAATGGCCAGCTCGCCGGAACGCGAAACAGCAACCAGGTTGCCATCGGCGCGCACGACATGCTTCAGGTTGTGCAGACGTACCATACCGCCGTTCTTCACCTGGACGCTGTCGGCAGCCGAAGTACGGCTTGCAGCACCACCGATGTGGAACGTACGCATGGTCAGCTGGGTACCCGGCTCACCGATCGACTGTGCAGCGATAACGCCGACAGCTTCACCGATGTTCACCTGGTGACCGCGCGCCAGGTCACGACCGTAGCACTTGGCGCAGATACCGAAGCGGGTTTCGCAGTTGATCGGCGAACGCACGATAACTTCGTCGATGCTGTTGAGCTCGATGAACTCGACCCACTGCTCGTCTACCAGGGTACCGGCCGGAACGATGACGTCCTCGGTGCCTGGCTTGAACACGTCGCGGGCGATGACACGGCCCAGTACACGCTCACCCAACGGCTCTACAACGTCACCGCCTTCAATGTGCGGAGTCATCAGCAAGCCATGGTCGGTACCGCAGTCGATCTCGGTCACAACCAGGTCTTGCGCAACGTCCACCAGACGACGGGTCAGGTAACCGGAGTTCGCAGTCTTCAAGGCGGTATCCGCCAGACCTTTACGAGCACCGTGAGTCGAGATGAAGTACTGGAGTACGCTCAGACCTTCACGGAAGTTCGCGGTGATCGGCGTCTCGATGATCGAGCCGTCCGGCTTGGCCATCAGGCCACGCATACCGGCCAGCTGACGGATCTGGGCTGCGGAACCCCGCGCACCGGAGTCAGCCATCATGTACATCGAGTTGAAGGACTCTTGCTCGACTTCCTTGCCTTCGCGGTCGATGACCTTCTCTTTCGAGAGGTTGGCCATCATCGCCTTGGACACTTCGTCGTTCGCCTTCGACCACAAGTCGATGACCTTGTTGTACTTCTCGCCCTGGGTTACCAGGCCGGAGGCGTACTGGCTCTCGATTTCCTTCACTTCATCGGTAGCGCTGTTGATGATGCGCGCTTTCTCATCCGGGATGACAAAGTCGTTCACACCAATGGACACGCCAGAGATGGTGGAGTAAGCGAAACCGGTGTACATCAGCTGGTCGGCGAAGATAACGGTCTCTTTCAGACCAACCACGCGGTAGCACTGGTTGATCAGCTTGGAGATCGCCTTTTTCTTCATCGGCTGGTTGACGACATCGTACGGCAGGCCTGCTGGCACAACCTGGAACAGCAGCGCACGGCCGACAGTGGTGTCGACGATACGGGTGTTCTTGGTCGAGCTGCCATCACGGTCATTCACGGTCTCGTTGATACGGACCTTGATTTTCGCGTGCAGGGCAGCTTCGCCGGCGCGGAATACGCGGTCGACTTCCTGCAGGTCGGCGAATACGCGACCCTCGCCCTTGGCGTTGATGGCTTCACGGGTCATGTAGTACAGACCCAGTACAACGTCCTGCGACGGAACGATGATTGGCTCACCGTTGGCTGGCGACAGAATGTTGTTGGTCGACATCATCAGCGCGCGCGCTTCGAGCTGAGCTTCCAGGGTCAGCGGCACGTGAACGGCCATCTGGTCACCGTCGAAGTCGGCGTTGTACGCGGCACAGACCAGCGGGTGAAGCTGGATGGCCTTACCTTCGATGAGCACAGGCTCGAACGCCTGGATACCCAGACGGTGAAGGGTCGGTGCACGGTTGAGCAGTACGGGGTGTTCGCGAATCACTTCAGCGAGAACGTCCCACACCTCTGGCAGCTCGCGCTCGACCATCTTCTTGGCAGCTTTGATGGTGGTCGCCAGACCACGCATTTCCAGCTTGCCGAAAATGAACGGCTTGAACAGCTCGAGGGCCATCTTCTTCGGCAGACCGCACTGGTGCAGACGCAGGGTCGGGCCTACGGTAATTACCGAACGACCGGAGTAGTCAACACGCTTACCGAGCAAGTTCTGACGGAAGCGACCTTGCTTACCTTTGATCATGTCGGCCAGGGACTTCAGCGGACGCTTGTTCGAGCCAGTGATGGCGCGACCGCGACGGCCGTTGTCCAGCAGGGCGTCGACCGCCTCCTGCAGCATGCGCTTTTCGTTGCGCACGATGATGTCCGGCGCGGACAGATCGAGCAGGCGCTTCAGACGGTTGTTACGGTTGATCACCCGACGATACAGGTCGTTCAGGTCGGAGGTCGCGAAGCGGCCGCCATCCAGCGGTACCAGCGGACGCAGGTCCGGCGGCAGCACTGGCAGGACGGTCAGGACCATCCACTCAGGCAGGTTGCCCGAGCCCTGGAAAGCTTCCATCAGCTTCAGGCGCTTGGACAGCTTCTTGATCTTGGTTTCCGAGTTGGTCTGCGGAATCTCTTCACGCAGGCGACCGATCTCGTGCTCCAGGTCGATAGCGTGCAGCAGCTCGCGGACAGCCTCGGCACCCATGCGGGCGTCGAAGTCGTCACCGAACTCTTCCAGCGCTTCGAAGTACTGCTCATCGTTCAGCAGCTGACCCTTTTCCAGGGTGGTCATGCCCGGGTCGATAACGACGTAGCTCTCGAAGTAGAGAACGCGCTCGATATCACGCAGGGTCATGTCCATCAGCAGGCCGATACGGGACGGCAGCGACTTCAGGAACCAGATGTGGGCAACCGGCGAGGCCAGTTCGATGTGCGCCATGCGCTCACGACGAACCTTGGCCAGGGCAACTTCAACGCCACACTTCTCGCAGATTACGCCGCGGTGCTTGAGGCGCTTGTACTTGCCGCACAGGCACTCGTAGTCCTTGACTGGGCCAAAGATCTTGGCGCAGAACAGGCCGTCACGCTCAGGTTTGAACGTACGGTAGTTGATGGTTTCCGGCTTCTTAACTTCACCGAACGACCACGAACGGATCATCTCAGGTGACGCCAGCCCGATACGGATGGCGTCGAACTCTTCGACTTGACCCTGGTTTTTCAGCAAATTCAGTAGGTCTTTCAAGGCCTTTCCTCCTGGCGGAGCAGGGAGCGGGCAATACCTGCCCCACTCCCCTTCGCGTCACGTGTTATTCGGTTTCCAGATCGATATCGATACCGAGCGAACGGATCTCTTTGATCAACACGTTGAAGGACTCGGGCATGCCCGGCTCCATACGGTGATCGCCATCCACGATGTTCTTGTACATCTTGGTACGGCCGTTCACGTCGTCCGACTTCACTGTGAGCATTTCTTGCAGGGTGTATGCCGCGCCGTATGCTTCCAGCGCCCACACTTCCATCTCCCCGAAACGCTGACCACCGAACTGCGCCTTACCACCCAGCGGCTGCTGGGTAACCAGGCTGTAGGAACCAGTGGAACGCGCGTGCATCTTGTCGTCCACCAAGTGGTTCAGCTTGAGCATGTACATGTAACCAACGGTCACTGGACGCTCGAACTTGTTGCCGGTACGGCCGTCGAACAGCACCATCTGGCCGCTCTCTGGCAGATCGGCCAGTTTCAGCATGGCCTTGATCTCGCTTTCCTTGGCACCATCGAAGACCGGGGTAGCCATTGGCACGCCTTTCTTCAGGTTGTGGGCCAGGGCCAGGATCTCTTCGTCGGTGAACTCGGCGAGGTTTTCCTGACGACCGCCGATCTCGTTGTAGACCTCGGTGAGGAATACACGCAGCTCAGCGGCTTTGCGTTGCTCTTCGATCATGCGGTCGATCTTCTCGCCCAGGCCCTTGGCCGCGAGGCCCAGGTGGGTTTCGAGGATCTGACCGACGTTCATACGCGAAGGTACGCCCAGCGGGTTCAGTACGACGTCGACCGGAGTACCGTTGGCATCGTGCGGCATGTCTTCAACCGGCATGATTACCGAGACAACACCCTTGTTACCGTGACGACCAGCCATCTTGTCACCCGGCTGGATGCGACGGCGGATTGCCAGGTAGACCTTGACGATCTTCAGTACGCCCGGTGCCAGGTCATCGCCCTGCTGCAGCTTGCGCTTCTTGTCTTCGAACTTGTCGTCCAGCAGACGGCGACGGTCGACGATGTACTGCTGAGCCTTTTCCAGCTGCTCGTTCAGTGCATCTTCAGCCATGCGCAGTTTGAACCACTGGCCGTGCTCCAGACCGTCCAGCACGTCGTCAGCGATCACGGTGCCTTTCTTCAGACCCGCACCACCATCGACCACCTGGCCGTTCAGAGCCGAACGCAGACGCTCGAAGGTTGCGCCTTCGACGATGCGGAACTCTTCGTTGAGGTCCTTGCGGATCTCGTCCAGCTGCATCTTCTCGATGGCCAGGGCGCGGCTGTCGCGCTCGACGCCATCACGGGTGAAGACCTGTACGTCAATGACGGTACCCTTGGTGCCGGTTGGCACGCGCAGGGAAGTGTCTTTAACGTCGCTGGCCTTCTCACCGAAGATTGCACGCAGCAGTTTTTCTTCCGGAGTCAGCTGGGTTTCGCCTTTTGGCGTGACCTTGCCAACCAGGATGTCGCCAGCGCCGACTTCAGCACCCACGTAAACGATACCGGCTTCGTCCAGTTTGTTCAGTGCAGCTTCACCCACGTTCGGGATGTCCGCAGTGATTTCCTCTGGGCCAAGCTTGGTGTCACGCGCCACACAGGTCAGTTCCTGAATGTGGATGGTGGTGAAGCGATCTTCCTGAACCACACGCTCGGACAGGCAGATGGAGTCTTCGAAGTTGAAGCCGTTCCATGCCATGAACGCGATGCGCATGTTCTGACCCAGCGCCAGTTCACCCATGTCGGTGGACGGGCCGTCGGCCATGATGTCGCTACGCTGAACCTTGTCACCCTTGCTCACCAGCGGACGCTGGTTGATGCAGGTGTTCTGGTTCGAACGGGTGTACTTGGTCAGGTTGTAGATATCTACACCTGCTTCGCCGGTTTCCACTTCGTCGTCGTTGACGCGAACAACGATACGGCTGGCGTCGACCGAGTCGATCACGCCACCACGGCGAGCAACCACGCAGACACCGGAGTCACGGGCAACGTTGCGCTCCATGCCGGTACCTACCAGCGGCTTGTCGGCACGCAGGGTCGGTACAGCCTGACGCTGCATGTTCGAACCCATCAACGCACGGTTGGCGTCGTCGTGCTCGAGGAACGGAATCAGCGACGCTGCAACAGAAACAACCTGCTTCGGCGAAACGTCCATCAGGGTGACGTCTTCCGGCGCCTTGACGGTGAATTCGTTCAGGTGACGAACAGCTACCAGCTCGTCGATCAGTTGCTTCTTGTCGTTCATCGCAGCCGAAGCCTGGGCGATGACGTGATCCGCTTCTTCGATTGCCGACAGGAACACGATGTCGTCGCTGACAACGCCTTCCTTCACCACGCGGTACGGGCTTTCCAGGAAGCCGTACTGGTTGGTGCGGGCATAAGCTGCCAGGGAGTTGATCAGACCGATGTTCGGACCTTCAGGGGTCTCGATCGGGCACACACGGCCGTAGTGGGTCGGGTGTACGTCACGGACTTCGAAGCCAGCACGCTCACGGGTCAGACCGCCCGGGCCGAGTGCAGAGACGCGGCGCTTGTGGGTGATCTCGGAGAGCGGGTTGTTCTGGTCCATGAACTGGGACAGCTGGCTGGAACCGAAGAACTCTTTCACCGCCGCCGCAACCGGCTTGGCGTTGATCAGGTCTTGTGGCATCAAGCCTTCGCTTTCCGCCATCGACAGACGTTCCTTGACCGCGCGCTCTACACGCACCAGGCCAACGCGGAACTGGTTTTCGGCCATCTCGCCGACACAACGTACGCGACGGTTACCCAAGTGGTCGATGTCGTCGACGATGCCTTTGCCGTTACGGATATCGACCAGGGTCTTGAGGACCTCGACGATGTCTTCCTTGCTCAGCACGCCCGAACCTTCGATCTCGGTACGACCGATACGACGGTTGAACTTCATGCGGCCGACTGCGGACAGGTCGTAACGCTCGGCGCTGAAGAACAGGTTGTTGAACAGGGTCTCGGCAGCATCCTTGGTCGGCGGCTCGCCTGGACGCATCATGCGGTAGATCTCGACCAGAGCTTCCAGCTGGTTGCTGGTGGTGTCGATCTTCAGGGTGTCGGAGATGAACGGACCGCAATCGATGTCGTTGGTGTACAGGGTCTCGATACGGACGACCTGCGCCTTGGCGACTTTGATCAGCAGATCAGTGGTCAGCTCGGTGTTGCACTCAGCCAGGATCTCGCCGGTAGCCGGGTGCACGATGGCCTTGGCAGTGGTGCGACCCAGGACGTATTCCATTGGAACGTCCAGCTGCTTGACGCCGGCCTTCTCGAGCTGGTTGATGTGGCGCGCGGTAATACGGCGGCCCTGCTCGACAATGACCTTGCCGGTTTCGTCATGGATGTCCATGACTGCAACTTCACCACGCAGACGCTGCGGTACCAGTTCCAGGCTGAGTTTTTCGCCGGAAATATGGAACACGTTGGTGGTGTAGAAGGTGTTCAGCACTTCTTCAGTGCTGTAACCCAGGGCGCGCAGCAGCACCGACGCCGGCAGTTTGCGGCGACGGTCGATACGCACGAACACGCAGTCTTTCGGGTCGAACTCGAAGTCCAGCCAGGAACCGCGGTAAGGGATGATGCGAGCGGAGTACAGCAGCTTGCCGGAGCTGTGAGTCTTGCCACGGTCGTGGTCGAAGAACACACCAGGCGAACGGTGCAGCTGGGAAACGATCACACGCTCGGTACCGTTGATAACGAAGGTACCGTTCTCAGTCATCAGGGGGATTTCACCCATGTAGACTTCTTGCTCTTTGATGTCCTTGATCGCTTTGTTCGACGATTCTTTGTCGAAGATGATCAGGCGCACCTTGACCCGCAGTGGGACCGCGAAGGTCACGCCACGCAGGACACATTCCTTAACATCGAAGGCAGGCTCGCCCAGGCGATAGCCTACGTACTCCAGGGCAGCATTGCCGGAGTAGCTGATGATCGGGAATACCGATTTGAAGGCCGCGTGCAGGCCGACGTCGCGGAACTGATCCTTGGATGCTCCCGCTTGCAGGAATTCGCGATACGAATCCAGCTGGATGGCCAGGAGGTAAGGCACATCCATGACGTCCGGCAACTTGCTAAAGTCCTTGCGGATACGTTTTTTCTCAGTGTATGAGTAAGCCATCAGCGTTCCCCAGCTTGGTCACCTGCTTGTTTGGCTTCTCCCGGCGGGAGCAGCCAGAAAATCGTGCAAACCCCTTGGTTTGCGCCACCCACGTGGGTGTCTTGCAGCTTGTTATCGGGGCCGGCTTGACCGACCGCCAATAACGGAAAAAGGCCGGTGGCATAAGCCACCAGCCATCAGCCTTGTGCTCAACGCTCAGGCTGGCATCGCAAAGTCGAAATTACTTCAGCTCGACTTTAGCGCCTGCTTCTTCCAGCTTCTTCTTAGCGTCTTCAGCGGCTTCTTTCGAAACGCCTTCAGCTACAACCTGAGGAGCGCCATCGACTTTCTCTTTGGCTTCTTTCAGGCCCAGACCGGTCAGCTCGCGAACGGCTTTAATCACGTTCACTTTCTTCTCGCCGGCTTCAACCAGAACAACGTTGAACTCGGTCTGCTCTTCAACAACGGCAGCAGCAGCAGCTGGGCCAGCAGCGGCAACAGCAGCGGTAACGCCGAAGGTTTCTTCCATTGCTTTGATCAGCTCAACAACTTCCAGAACGGTTTTCTGGCCGATTGCTTCGATGATTTGCTCGTTAGTCAGGGACATGACTTAAATCCTGTATTGGGGTGAAGGCCTACGCAGCCATCAAATTAAACAAATGATTTTGAAAGAGTTCGCGTGCCTTAGGCAGCGGTAGCTTCTTTCTGGTCGCGAATGGCTGCCAGAGTACGAGCCAGCTTGCTGGTGGCGCCTTGAATAACGCTCATCAGTCGTGCAATAGCTTCGTCGCGGGTCGGCAGGGTAGCCAACACGTCGATCTGGTTCGCTGCAATGAAATTGCCGTCAAACGCAGCTGCCTTGATCTCGAACTTGTCCTGACCCTTGGCGAACTCTTTGAACAGACGGGCAGCAGCGCCCGGGTGTTCGTTGGAGAAAGCAATCAGGGTCGGGCCTTTGAACGCGTCGCTGAGGATCGAAAATTCGGTGCCTTCAACAGCGCGCTTGAGCAGGGTGTTACGTACGACACGTACGTAAACGCCAGCTTCGCGGGCCTCTTTACGGAGTCCGGTCATTGCGCTTACAGTCACACCACGGGCATCAGCCACAACAGCGGACAGAGCGACTTTGGCAGCCTCGTTGACTTCAGCGACGATGGCCTTCTTGTCTTCGAGTTTAATTGCCACGGGTTTACTCCTGGTTTTTACCGTTTCATCTGGCCGAAGCCGGATGTCGTTTTGGTGTCTGATTCGGTAACGAATCGGGAGCACCATCTGCGTGGGCTGGTGTTTTAAGGCTTGCGCCACCTACGGTCTTGGATAGCCCCCGCCAGGCAGGGACCCCAATTTTTGCTGGCGGCGCGACAAGTCGCACCGCCATGTTCTTACACGTTCAGCGAGCTCTGATCGATGACCAGACCTGGGCCCATGGTGGTGCTCAGGGTAACGCGCTTGACGTAGATACCTTTCGAGGAAGCTGGCTTGATACGCTTCAGATCAGCGATCAGGGCTTCAACGTTTTCCTTCAGCTTGTCAGCTTCAAAGCCGATTTTGCCAACGGAGGTGTGGATGATACCGTTTTTGTCGGTACGGTAGCGAACCTGACCAGCCTTGGCGTTTTTCACGGCAGTGGCTACGTCTGGGCTAACGGTACCAACTTTTGGGTTAGGCATCAGGCCGCGAGGACCCAGAACCTGACCCAGCTGACCTACAACGCGCATGGCATCAGGCGATGCGATGACTACGTCATAGTTCAGGTCGCCGGCTTTCATTTCGGCAGCCAGATCGTCCATACCTACACGGTCAGCGCCGGCAGCCAGAGCGGCTTCAGCAGCTGGGCCCTGGGTGAAGACGGCAACGCGAACAGTCTTGCCAGTGCCGTGTGGCAGCACAGTAGCGCTACGAACGACCTGGTCGGATTTACGCGGGTCAACACCGAGGTTAACGGCGATGTCGTAGGACTCGACGAACTTGGCAGCAGGCAGCGAGGCCAGCAGAGTTGCCGCTTCTTCGAAGTTGTAGGACTTGCCTGCTTCGATTTTCTCGGCGATTGCCTTTTGGCGTTTGGTCAGCTTAGCCATTACACACCCTCCACGTTCAGGCCCATGCTGCGGGCAGAGCCAGCGATGGTGCGTACAGCAGCGTCCAGGTCAGCAGCGGTCAGATCAGCCTGTTTTGCCTTGGCGATGTCTTCCAGCTGAGCGCGGGTAACGGTACCGACTTTAACGGTGTTCGGACGAGCCGAACCACTGGTCAGGCCAGCAGCTTTCTTCAGCAGAACCGAGGCAGGGGTGCTCTTGGTCTCGAAGGTGAAGCTACGGTCGCTGTAGACAGTGATGATCACAGGAGTCGGCAGGCCGGCTTCTTGACCCTGAGTACGGGCGTTGAAGGCCTTGCAGAATTCCATGATGTTCACACCGTGTTGGCCCAGTGCTGGACCGACGGGTGGGCTTGGGTTGGCCTGGCCGGCCTTAACTTGCAGCTTGATGTAAGCCTGAATCTTCTTAGCCATGAGCTACTCCAAAATCGGGTACGAACGCCTGATGGCTCCCCGGATGACTTGCGTTTTATCCCAGTGACGACAAAACCCCGCAACACACAGGGCTGCGGGGTTTGGGATGCTTCGTCCGCCTAGACCTTTTCGACCTGGCTGAACTCGAGCTCCACCGGAGTAGAGCGACCGAAAATGAGCACCGCCACCTGGAGGCGACTCTTCTCGTAGTTAACTTCTTCGACACTACCATTGAAGTCGGCGAACGGACCGTCAATGACACGAACCACTTCACCTGGCTCGAACAGCGTCTTCGGCTTCGGCTTGTCGCTGCCGTCGGCAACGCGACGCAGGATAGCTTCAGCTTCTTTATCGGTGATCGGTGCAGGCTTATCTGCGGTACCGCCGATAAAGCCCATCACGCGAGGGGTGTCCTTGACCAAGTGCCAAGTCCCTTCGTTCATCTCCATCTGGACCAGTACATAGCCAGGGAAGAATTTACGCTCACTCTTGCGCTTCTGGCCGTTGCGCATTTCGACGACTTCTTCGGTCGGAACCAAGATCTCGCCGAAACCGTCTTCCATGCCAGCCAGCTTGACGCGCTCGATCAGGGAGCGCATTACATGCTTCTCGTAACCCGAGTAAGCATGCACAACATACCAACGCTTAGCCACGGGACACCTTTAGCCAACGATCAGGGAGACCGCCCAGCCGAGCAGGGAATCAAGACCCCACAACAGCAGTGCCATAACCAGCACGACAGCCACGACAATCAGCGTGGTCTGGGTGGTTTCCTGGCGGGTCGGCCACACGACTTTACGGATTTCGGTACGAGCTTCCTTCGCCAGCGCAAAGAACGACTTGCCCTTCGCAGTCTGCAGAGCTACAAAGCCCGCGACAGCAGCCAGGACGAGAAGTGCGAGGACGCGATACAGGATCGGAGACGCGGAGTAATATTGATTACCCACAACAGCTACAACCACCAAAGCAACTACAGCCAGCCACTTGAATAGATCAAAACGCGATTCTTGGGCTTCAGTTTTGGGAGTCATCGAGGAGGATCCTGTAAGAAGAAAGCCATCACACCGAAGTGAAATGGCAGGTCAGGAGGGAATCGAACCCCCAACCTACGGTTTTGGAGACCGTCGCTCTGCCAATTGAGCTACTGACCTGTAACGCTGTATCAGGCCGGCCATTATACCGGCCTGATCAAGTAAATCAACTACTTATTCAATAATTTTTGCTACGACGCCGGCGCCGACGGTACGACCGCCTTCACGGATAGCGAAGCGCAGACCGTCTTCCATTGCGATGGTCTTGATCAGGGTAACAGTCATCTGAATGTTGTCACCTGGCATTACCATTTCAACGCCTTCCGGCAGTTCGCAGTTACCGGTCACGTCAGTGGTACGGAAGTAGAACTGAGGACGGTAGCCTTTGAAGAACGGAGTGTGACGGCCGCCTTCTTCCTTCGACAGGACGTAGACTTCTGCGGTGAACTTGGTGTGCGGCTTGACCGAACCTGGCTTGACCAGAACCTGGCCACGCTCAACGTCGTCACGCTTGGTACCACGCAGCAGAACGCCGCAGTTCTCGCCAGCACGGCCTTCGTCCAGCAGCTTGCGGAACATCTCAACACCGGTGCAGGTGGTGGTTTGAGTGTCACGCAGACCAACGATTTCCAGCGGCTCTTGAACGCGGACGATACCACGCTCGATACGGCCGGTAACAACGGTACCACGACCCGAGATCGAGAATACGTCTTCGATTGGCATCAGGAACGGCTTGTCGATAGCGCGCTCTGGCTCTGGGATGTAGCTGTCCAGAGTTTCAACCAGACGCTTGACAGCGGTGATGCCCATTTCGTTGTCGTCTTTGCCTTCCAGCGCCATACGAGCCGAACCGATGATGATCGGAGTGTCGTCGCCTGGGAAGTCGTAGGTGGACAGCAGGTCGCGAACTTCCATCTCGACCAGTTCCAGCAGCTCAGCGTCGTCTACCAGGTCAGCCTTGTTCAGGAAGACCACGATGTACGGAACGCCAACCTGACGGGACAGCAGGATGTGCTCACGGGTTTGTGGCATCGGACCATCGGCGGCCGAGCAAACCAGGATCGCGCCGTCCATCTGGGCAGCACCGGTGATCATGTTCTTCACGTAGTCAGCGTGACCTGGGCAGTCAACGTGAGCGTAGTGACGAATGTTCGAGTTGTACTCGACGTGAGCGGTGTTGATGGTGATACCGCGCGCTTTTTCTTCCGGAGCCGAGTCGATCTTGTCGAACTCAACGACTGCCGAACCGAAAACTTCGGAGCAGACGCGAGTCAGAGCTGCGGTCAGAGTGGTCTTACCGTGGTCAACGTGGCCGATAGTGCCGACGTTAACGTGGGGAAGGGAACGATCAAACTTTTCCTTAGCCATCGATACAATCCTCCGCAGAAGAAATAGTCTTGCGCTGATAAAACAAAGGCAGATATTTTCATATCTGCCTTGTTTAAATGGAGCTCTTGAGCGGACTTGAACCGCTGACCTCACCCTTACCAAGGGTGTGCTCTACCAACTGAGCTACAAGAGCGAAACACTTTGTGCAAAATCCAGCAAACTTGGAGCGGGTAGCGGGAATCGAACCCGCATCATCAGCTTGGAAGGCTGAGGTTCTACCACTAAACTATACCCGCGGAGCTTGCGGCTCTCGCTAAAACTGGTGGAGGGAGAAGGATTCGAACCTTCGAAGCTCTCGCAACGGATTTACAGTCCGTCCCCTTTGACCGCTCGGGAATCCCTCCAGATGTGGCCGGCATTCTATGTGTCTGCCGTCCTAGTGTCAAGCGTTTTTTCAAATTTTTTCAATCAAATCTGAAACTTAGCTGCTTTGACACCGCTTCCAGTTCTACCACCTGAGTGGTGTTCCCTGTGAAGCGGGCGCCATTCTATCAAGCTATTCACCAGTTGCAATACCCTGGCAGAAAATAATTTTATGTTTTAAGTCTTTGAAATCATTGGAAAGAGCCGAAAGGACCGTTTGGTCCAGTAAACGCTCGCTTTCCGGGGCAACCTTGAGCCAGCGACCATCGGCCCCAGGCAGCTGACCCGCCACCGGCAAGGTGGCAATATCCAGGCTCAGCAAGCGCTGACGCAGCGCATCCAGCTGCTCCTGCCCTGCCACACCCCCCACTACCAGGCATTCGTCGCGGCGCCTGGGTGGTGCCGACACACCCGTTTCACGCAACAGGCGGATTTCTTGCTGATTTCCCTTGTACAGTGACAGGGGGGCGACTTCCTTGACCTTCAGCGGTGCTTCCTGCTGATGCCACACGTAATAGAAGACGTTGAGCACCAGTAACAACAGAAACAACCAACGCATAGGCACCTCAATCCAATGGGCAGGCCATGGCCAGGCCAACGAAAACCAGGTCAGGGACGACACGCGCCTGCGGCACGGCCTCCCGCACCAGCGGCGCATCGCCCCCGGTGAGGAACACCGCGAATTCTTCACCCCACAGCGCACGCGCCTGCTCAAGCTGGGTACGCGCAAAGCCCTGGAGCATCAACACGCAACCACGCTCGACAGCTTCGACGGTAGAGCGCCCCGGCGACAGGCTGGTCAATGCGCGCTCGGCGGAAGCATCGTCATAGCGAATGCGCCGGGTATGGGTACGCAACTGACTGCGCATCAGTGGCATGCCCGGGCAGATGTAGCCACCCAGATGCTCGCCGTCTGCGGCCACAAAGTCCGCTTTGGCTGCCGTACCGAGGTCGATCACCAGGCACGCGCCCTTGGCCAGGTGAAATGCACCGAGCGCAGCCAGCCAACGGTCCATGCCCAAACGCTGATAGTCGTCATAGCCGTTGCGTACGCCGGCCATGCTCTGGGCCGGATGCGCAACATGCGCCTGCACGGCAAATGCCTGGGCAATCAACGCACAAAGCGCGGCGGTTTCTTCCTCGCTGCGCACACTGACAATGCGGCATCCCGTCAGGCGCACTGAAGCCAGCGCAGCCACTTCAGCCAGCAGCGCTTGATCGGAATCGACGATCCCGCCACCTTCAATCACTGCATCAGCGGTATGGATCACGCGCCACTTTATGAAGCTGTTACCGCAATCGAGCTCAAGAATCATCACGCAACCTCAAACTGAGCTCACCACCACTGAAGCTCTTTTCAACTCCGTCCACCTCAAGGCGTAAGCCGCCCTGCCCGTCGACGCCAAGAACCACGCCATCGATGCGCGTATTACCGGCAACCAGCGAAACATTGCGCCCCTGCCAAAGGTGGGCCTGCTCCCATTCTTCCTGGAATGCGGCAAACCCGTAGCGACGATGGCGTGCCAATTCGTGCTCCATTTGCTGATTGAGCGAAGCCACCAAGTGGTTACGGTCTATAGCCGCGCCCACCTCACGCCGCATCGAAGTCCACTCCTGGTCGACCTGGTCATTGACCTGCATGTTCACATTGATACCGATACCCAGTACCACATGACAGACATCGGCGGGGTCACCCACCAGCTCGAGGAGAATGCCGGTGATCTTCTGCCCGCGAACCAGCACGTCATTGGGCCATTTGAGCCCTACATCCTTGACCCCGAACGACTGCAGAGTGCGCATTACCGCAATCCCTACCACCAGGCTCAAGCCTTCAAGCTGGCGCATGCCGCCATCCACACGCAAGACAAGGCTGTAATAGAGGTTTTCGGCAAACGGGCTGACCCATTGCCGGCCCCGTCGGCCGCGGCCGGCGCTTTGTCGCTCGGCCAGGACCACAAATGGGGCTACCTGCCCTTGATTGGCAAGCCTCAAGCCTTCGGCGTTGGTCGAGTCGATGATTTCGTGGATGACAACCGGCCACTGCTCGCCTTCGGCAAACCCGGCGATTGCCTGCGCCTCGAGCAAAGCCAGTGGTGCCGCCAGCTGATAGCCGCGCCCACGAACCTTGTGAATGGTGAGGTTCAGCTCGCTCTCCAGGTGCTGCAGCTGCTTCCAAACGGCGCTGCGACTCACCCCGAGGGCTGCCCCCAGAGCTTCTCCGGAATGGAACCGGCCATCCTTGAGGAGATTCAACAACTTCAGCATGCCAGTCTCGACTTGGAATAAGGCACGCATGATAGCCATGGGCTGTTGGCTTGCATAGGAAAAGGGCCTGCAGGAGCGGCCTTGCGTCGCACCGCCTGCTTCGCGTGCATGCCCGTTCCCCGAGGGATTCGAGCAGGCAGGGAAATTTTTAGCCGCAAAGACAAAACCCCTACCTGCATGCGCAGATAGGGGTTTTGCGAAATGAATCTTGACGATGACCTACTCTCACATGGGGAAACCCCACACTACCATCGGCGATGCATCGTTTCACTACTGAGTTCGGGATGGGATCAGGTGGTTCCAATGCTCTATGGTCGTCAAGAAATTCTGTAGCCAGAATGTCCAGATGGACAGCCCAGCGAATTCGGATATGCGATATTTGTGGGTTACGTTCGAACTTTCGGTTCGTATCATCTTCACCACCGCAATCTGCGCTAGCAAATTGCTTGGGTGTTATATGGTCAAGCCTCACGGGCAATTAGTATTGGTTAGCTCAACGCCTCACAGCGCTTACACACCCAACCTATCAACGTCGTAGTCTTCGACGGCCCTTTAGGGGATTCAAGATCCCAGTGAGATCTCATCTTGAGGCAAGTTTCCCGCTTAGATGCTTTCAGCGGTTATCTCTTCCGAACATAGCTACCCGGCAATGCCACTGGCGTGACAACCGGAACACCAGAGGTTCGTCCACTCCGGTCCTCTCGTACTAGGAGCAGCCCCTCTCAAATCTCAAACGTCCACGGCAGATAGGGACCGAACTGTCTCACGACGTTCTAAACCCAGCTCGCGTACCACTTTAAATGGCGAACAGCCATACCCTTGGGACCGGCTTCAGCCCCAGGATGTGATGAGCCGACATCGAGGTGCCAAACACCGCCGTCGATATGAACTCTTGGGCGGTATCAGCCTGTTATCCCCGGAGTACCTTTTATCCGTTGAGCGATGGCCCTTCCATACAGAACCACCGGATCACTAAGACCTACTTTCGTACCTGCTCGACGTGTGTGTCTCGCAGTCAAGCGCGCTTTTGCCTTTATACTCTACGACCGATTTCCGACCGGTCTGAGCGCACCTTCGTACTCCTCCGTTACTCTTTGGGAGGAGACCGCCCCAGTCAAACTACCCACCATACACTGTCCTCGATCCGGATAACGGACCTGAGTTAGAACCTCAAAGTTGCCAGGGTGGTATTTCAAGGATGGCTCCATGAGAACTGGCGTCCCCACTTCAAAGCCTCCCACCTATCCTACACAAGCAAATTCAAAGTCCAGTGCAAAGCTATAGTAAAGGTTCACGGGGTCTTTCCGTCTAGCCGCGGATACACTGCATCTTCACAGCGATTTCAATTTCACTGAGTCTCGGGTGGAGACAGCGCCGCCATCGTTACGCCATTCGTGCAGGTCGGAACTTACCCGACAAGGAATTTCGCTACCTTAGGACCGTTATAGTTACGGCCGCCGTTTACCGGGGCTTCGATCAAGAGCTTCGCTTGCGCTAACCCCATCAATTAACCTTCCGGCACCGGGCAGGCGTCACACCCTATACGTCCACTTTCGTGTTTGCAGAGTGCTGTGTTTTTAATAAACAGTCGCAGCGGCCTGGTATCTTCGACCGGCATGGGCTTACGGAGCAAGTCCTTGACCCTCGCCGGCGCACCTTCTCCCGAAGTTACGGTGCCATTTTGCCTAGTTCCTTCACCCGAGTTCTCTCAAGCGCCTTGGTATTCTCTACCTAACCACCTGTGTCGGTTTGGGGTACGGTTCCCAGTTATCTGAAGCTTAGGAGCTTTTCTTGGAAGCATGGTATCAACCACTTCGTCGCCTAAAGGCAACTCGTCATCAGCTCTCGGCCTTGGAATCCCGGATTTGCCTAAGATTCCAGCCTACCACCTTAAACCTGGACAACCAACGCCAGGCTGGCCTAACCTTCTCCGTCCCTCCATCGCAATAACTGGAAGTACAGGAATATTAACCTGTTTTCCATCGACTACGCTTTTCAGCCTCGCCTTAGGGACCGACTAACCCTGCGTCGATTAACGTTGCGCAGGAAACCTTGGTCTTTCGGCGTGCGAGTTTTTCACTCGCATTGTCGTTACTCATGTCAGCATTCGCACTTCTGATACCTCCAGCAAGCTTCTCAACTCACCTTCACAGGCTTACAGAACGCTCCTCTACCGCATCACCAAAAGGTGATACCCGTAGCTTCGGTGCATGGTTTGAGCCCCGTTACATCTTCCGCGCAGGCCGACTCGACTAGTGAGCTATTACGCTTTCTTTAAAGGGTGGCTGCTTCTAAGCCAACCTCCTAGCTGTCTAAGCCTTCCCACATCGTTTCCCACTTAACCATGACTTTGGGACCTTAGCTGACGGTCTGGGTTGTTTCCCTTTTCACGACGGACGTTAGCACCCGCCGTGTGTCTCCCATGCTCGGCACTTGTAGGTATTCGGAGTTTGCATCGGTTTGGTAAGTCGGGATGACCCCCTAGCCGAAACAGTGCTCTACCCCCTACAGTGATACATGAGGCGCTACCTAAATAGCTTTCGAGGAGAACCAGCTATCTCCGAGCTTGATTAGCCTTTCACTCCGATCCACAGGTCATCCGCTAACTTTTCAACGGTAGTCGGTTCGGTCCTCCAGTCAGTGTTACCTAACCTTCAACCTGCCCATGGATAGATCGCCCGGTTTCGGGTCTATACCCAGCGACTAAACGCCCTATTAAGACTCGCTTTCGCTACGCCTCCCCTATTCGGTTAAGCTCGCCACTGAATATAAGTCGCTGACCCATTATACAAAAGGTACGCAGTCACCTAACAAAGTAGGCTCCCACTGCTTGTACGCATACGGTTTCAGGATCTATTTCACTCCCCTCTCCGGGGTTCTTTTCGCCTTTCCCTCACGGTACTAGTTCACTATCGGTCAGTCAGTAGTATTTAGCCTTGGAGGATGGTCCCCCCATATTCAGACAAAGTTTCTCGTGCTCCGTCCTACTCGATTTCATTGATAAGAGATTTTCGTGTACGGGGCTATCACCCACTATGGCCGCACTTTCCAGAGCGTTCCACTAATCTCAAACCAACTTAAGGGCTGGTCCCCGTTCGCTCGCCACTACTAAGGGAATCTCGGTTGATTTCTTTTCCTCAGGGTACTTAGATGTTTCAGTTCCCCTGGTTCGCCTCTTGCACCTATGTATTCAGTACAAGATAACCAGCTTATGCTGGCTGGGTTCCCCCATTCAGAGATCTCTGGATCACAGTCTGTTTGCCGACTCCCCAAAGCTTATCGCAGGCTACCACGTCTTTCATCGCCTCTGACTGCCAAGGCATCCACCGTATGCGCTTCTTCACTTGACCATATAACCCCAAGCAATCTGGTTATACTGTGAAGACGACATTCGCCGAAAATTCGCACGTTGCTCTTTCGAGCAGAACTCACAAATTTTACCTTAGCCTGATCACACACCAGTGAAAGTGCATGTCAGTCTATTTCTATCACATATCCGAATTTTTAAAGAACGATCTGACAAAAGCCAGAAATCAACATTCGCAGGGAATGCTCATTTCTGAGTTCTGATCAGCAAATGAATCAAGCAATTCGTGTGGGAGCTCATCAGCAGGCTGATGTCGTCGATTAAGGAGGTGATCCAGCCGCAGGTTCCCCTACGGCTACCTTGTTACGACTTCACCCCAGTCATGAATCACACCGTGGTAACCGTCCTCCCGAAGGTTAGACTAGCTACTTCTGGTGCAACCCACTCCCATGGTGTGACGGGCGGTGTGTACAAGGCCCGGGAACGTATTCACCGCGACATTCTGATTCGCGATTACTAGCGATTCCGACTTCACGCAGTCGAGTTGCAGACTGCGATCCGGACTACGATCGGTTTTGTGAGATTAGCTCCACCTCGCGGCTTGGCAACCCTCTGTACCGACCATTGTAGCACGTGTGTAGCCCAGGCCGTAAGGGCCATGATGACTTGACGTCATCCCCACCTTCCTCCGGTTTGTCACCGGCAGTCTCCTTAGAGTGCCCACCATAACGTGCTGGTAACTAAGGACAAGGGTTGCGCTCGTTACGGGACTTAACCCAACATCTCACGACACGAGCTGACGACAGCCATGCAGCACCTGTGTCAGAGTTCCCGAAGGCACCAATCCATCTCTGGAAAGTTCTCTGCATGTCAAGGCCTGGTAAGGTTCTTCGCGTTGCTTCGAATTAAACCACATGCTCCACCGCTTGTGCGGGCCCCCGTCAATTCATTTGAGTTTTAACCTTGCGGCCGTACTCCCCAGGCGGTCAACTTAATGCGTTAGCTGCGCCACTAAAATCTCAAGGATTCCAACGGCTAGTTGACATCGTTTACGGCGTGGACTACCAGGGTATCTAATCCTGTTTGCTCCCCACGCTTTCGCACCTCAGTGTCAGTATCAGTCCAGGTGGTCGCCTTCGCCACTGGTGTTCCTTCCTATATCTACGCATTTCACCGCTACACAGGAAATTCCACCACCCTCTACCGTACTCTAGCTTGCCAGTTTTGGATGCAGTTCCCAGGTTGAGCCCGGGGCTTTCACATTCAACTTAACAAACCACCTACGCGCGCTTTACGCCCAGTAATTCCGATTAACGCTTGCACCCTCTGTATTACCGCGGCTGCTGGCACAGAGTTAGCCGGTGCTTATTCTGTCGGTAACGTCAAAACACTAACGTATTAGGTTAATGCCCTTCCTCCCAACTTAAAGTGCTTTACAATCCGAAGACCTTCTTCACACACGCGGCATGGCTGGATCAGGCTTTCGCCCATTGTCCAATATTCCCCACTGCTGCCTCCCGTAGGAGTCTGGACCGTGTCTCAGTTCCAGTGTGACTGATCATCCTCTCAGACCAGTTACGGATCGTCGCCTTGGTGAGCCATTACCTCACCAACTAGCTAATCCGACCTAGGCTCATCTGATAGCGCAAGGCCCGAAGGTCCCCTGCTTTCTCCCGTAGGACGTATGCGGTATTAGCGTTCCTTTCGAAACGTTGTCCCCCACTACCAGGCAGATTCCTAGGCATTACTCACCCGTCCGCCGCTGAATCGAAGAGCAAGCTCTTCTCATCCGCTCGACTTGCATGTGTTAGGCCTGCCGCCAGCGTTCAATCTGAGCCATGATCAAACTCTTCAGTTCAATACTGCTTGGGTTTTTAAGAAACCCTAAACTTGGCTCAGCAATCTCAAATGACTATGTGATTTCTCGCATGGTCACTTGTGATGCTGATAATCTTTTTGACTATCAGTCCGTACTCACAAGCACCCACACGAATTGCTTGATTCAATTTGTTAAAGAGCGTTTGGTTAAGAGCCTTTCGTCTCAACCGAGGCGCGCATTCTACGCTTTCCTCAGAGCCTGTCAAGCGTTTATTTTGAAGTTTTTTCCGAGAAACTCGTTTAGCTTCAAACACTTAACTCGCTGCGATCTCTCGTAGCGGGAGGTGAATCATACAGCGTTTAGAAGCGCTGTCAACCACCATTTCAATCGCTTGCGATCTTTCGATCGTAGCCCTTACAGCATCACCTTAACTACTTAACTCGTTGAATTTCAAGGAGTTTGTCGTTCCGATGTCGCTGGAAGTGGGGCGCATTATAAGGGGATTCGAAAGGGCGTCAACACTTAATTTCAAGAAAGTGAAATATAAGGGCAAAAGACCCTAAAAAGGCCACCAGGTGCCCGCCACAACATATTCAGCGCTCGATCTCCCAGGCGCAAAAGAAACAAAGGCGGACACCTTTCAAAGCCAATGCCATCTAGAGGCAGGCCCATAGCCGCCCCCGACGCCCACAACAGCAACAACCAGAACCCCAAAAACAAAGCGGGGAGCCCTTTCGGCCTCCCCGCTTCTATATAGCTACACCTGCAAGCACTCACTCAGCCTTGAGGGTAACCCGCGCAAACGACTTCTTGCCCGCCTGGCACACATGGGTCGCACCCAGCGCAAACACGAAGTCACGGTCAACTACCGCACCGTCGACCTTAACAGCACCACCACTCAGCAGATCCCGCGCCTGAGCCGAGTTCTTCACCAGGCCGGCCCGGTTCAGCACGGCCGCAATCGGCAAGGCCTCCTCTGCAGTGACTTCGACTTCCGGCAGGTCTTCCGGCAACTCACCTTCCTTCATGCGGTTACCTGCACCACGGTGAGCGTTGGCCGCAGCCTCCTCACCATGGAAGCGCGCAACGATCTCTTCGGCCAGCTTGATCTTGATGTCGCGCGGGTTGGCACCCTTGGCGACGTCGGCACGAAACTGCTCGATCTCTTCCATCGAACGGAAGCTCAGCAGTTCGAAGTAGCGCCACATCAAGGTATCCGGGATCGAGACCAGCTTGCTGTACATCACCCCCGGCGCTTCCTGGATGCCTACATAGTTGCCCAACGACTTGGACATCTTCTTCACGCCGTCGAGCCCTTCGAGCAGCGGCATGGTCACGATGTTCTGCGCTTCCTGGCCGTAGGCGCGTTGCAGCTCGCGCCCCATCAGCAGGTTGAACTTCTGATCGGTACCACCCAGCTCGACGTCTGCCTTCAGCGCCACCGAGTCATAGCCCTGCACCAGCGGGTAGAGGAACTCGTGGATGGCGATCGGCTGGTTGGTGGTGTAGCGCTTGTCGAAGTCGTCGCGCTCAAGCATGCGCGCCACGGTGTACTGCGACGCCAGGCGAATGAAGTCGGCTGGGGTCAGCTTGTCCATCCAGGTGGAGTTGAACGCGACCTCGGTCTTGGCCGGGTCGAGAATCTTGAACACCTGCTGTTTATAGGTCTCGGCGTTGTCCAGCACTTGCTCACGGGTCAGCGGTGGGCGCGTGGCGCTCTTGCCGCTGGGGTCACCGATCATGCCGGTGAAGTCACCGATCAGGAAGATGACCTGGTGGCCCAGCTCCTGGAACTGGCGCAGCTTGTTGATCAACACCGTGTGACCCAGGTGCAGGTCAGGCGCAGTCGGGTCAAAGCCGGCCTTGATGCGCAGAGGCTGGCCGCGCTTGAGCTTCTCCACCAGTTCCGACTCGACCAGTACTTCTTCCGCGCCGCGCTTTATAAGCGCCAGCTGCTCTTCAACCGACTTCATAGACAAACCCGCAAGGCTCAGATTCAGGGGGAGCCAACCATACAAGATCGGCCGTCAAATACAAGTTTCGCAAAGGAATGTGACCCGGGCACGGGCTTGCGGCGTCTACGCGCCCTTGCGTGAAAATGGATTTGGTTATATTTTATACAGTTATTTCATCTTCATCATGTCATTCATCTTTTCCATTTCACTTTTTTCAAAGTCACCTTACCCATGACCAACGAACCGCCTAAAGCGCCCCCGCTTTATCCGAAAAGCCATCTGTTGGCCGCCAGCGGCATTGCCGCCCTGCTCAGTCTTGCTCTGCTGGTATTCCCCTCCAGCGAAGTGGAAGCCAAGAAAACCACCCTCAACCTCGAGCTGGAGAGCCCAGCCGAGCAGTTGAAAGACGAATCCCGCGCTGCGCCCCTGGTGCAGGCCGAAGGTGAGCAAGGCTCGCCATTCGCCCAGATCGAAGAGGCCGCCCCCGAGACCCAAAAGGCCGAGCAGCCAGCCCCTGCCGCCGACCCCGTCGCCGAAGCCGCCAAGCAGCCTGGCCACCGCGAGGTCACCGTGGCCCGTGGCGACACCCTGTCCACCCTGTTCGCCAAGGTTGGCCTGCCGAGCAATGCGGTGCACGACCTGCTGGCCAGCAACAAGCAGGCCAAGCAGTTCAGCCAGCTCAAGCACGGCCAGGTGCTGCAGTTCGAGCTCGACAAGGACGGCCAACTGGCCAGCCTGCACAGCAAGGTCAGCAACCTCGAAACCATTCGCCTGACCAAGTCCGCCAAGGGCTACACCTTCAACCGTGAAATCAGCAAGCCGGTGGTGCGTACTGCCTACGCCCACGGCGTGATCAAGAGCTCGCTGTCGGCCTCGGCCCAGCGCGCCGGCCTGTCCCACAGCATGACCATGGACATGGCCCGGGTGCTGGGTTACGACATCGACTTCGCTCAGGATATTCGCCCGGGCGACGAGTTCGACGTGGTCTACGAGCAGAAGGTAATGGACGGCAAGGTCGTCGGCACCGGCAACATCCTGTCCGCCCGCTTCACCAACCGCGGTAAGACCTACACCGCCGTGCGCTACACCAACAAGCAGGGCAACACCACCTACTACACTGCCGACGGCAACAGCCTGCGCAAAGCCTTCATCCGTACTCCGGTGGACTTCGCCCGCATCAGCTCGCGCTTTTCCGCCGGCCGCAAACACCCGATTCTGAACAAGATCCGCGCCCACAAAGGCGTCGACTACGCCGCCCCGCGCGGTACGCCAATCAAAGCTGCCGGTGACGGCCGCATCGAACTGGCCGGGCGCCGTGGCGGTTACGGCAACACCGTGATCATCCAGCACGGCAACCGCTACAAGACGCTGTACGGTCACATGCAAGGCTTTGCCAAGGGCATCAAGACTGGCAGTTCGGTGAAGCAGGGCCAGATCATCGGCTACATCGGCACCACCGGCCTGTCCACCGGCCCGCACCTGCACTACGAGTTCCAGGTCAACGGTGTGCACGTCGACCCGCTCAGCCAGAAAGTGCCAATGGCCGACCCGATCGCCAAAAACGAGCGCCAGCGCTTCCAGCAGCAGAGCCAGCCCCTGATCGCCCGTATGGATCAGGAAAAAGCCACCCTGCTCGCAGCGAACAAGCGCTAAGCCCATGGCGCTCTACCTGGGGGTGATGTCCGGCACCAGCCTCGATGGCCTGGACATTGCCTTGATCAAACAAGGCGAGCAGCTTGAACTGCTCGCCACCCATTACCTGCCCATGCCAGGCGACCTGCGTCAGGACCTGCTTGCCCTGTGCAGCAGCGGCCCTGACGAGATCGCGCGCGCGGCGCTGGCAGAAAACCGCTGGGCCAGCCTGGCAGCCGAAGGTATCCGTGAACTGCTGGCCCGTCAGGGTCTGCAGGCTGATGCCATCCGCGCCATCGGCAGCCACGGCCAGACCATCCGCCACGAACCCGCACGCGGTTTTACCGTGCAGATCGGCAACCCCGCGCTGCTCGCCGAGCTTACCGGCATCAGCGTGGTTGCCGACTTCCGCCGGCGCGATGTGGCTGCCGGTGGCCAAGGTGCGCCCCTGGTACCGGCCTTCCACGAAACCCTGTTTGGCCACCTGGGCCAGCGCCTGGCAGTCCTGAACGTGGGCGGTTTCAGCAACCTCAGCCTGATCGAGCAGGACAAGCCGGTCCACGGCTTCGACTGCGGCCCGGGTAACGTGCTGCTGGATGCCTGGATAGAGCGCAAGCGCGGCCAGGCCTACGATGCCGATGGTGCCTGGGCGGCCTCGGGCGTGGTACAGGCGGGCTTGCTCAGTGTATTGCTGGCCGACCCGTTCTTCGCCGGCAGCGGCCCGAAGAGTACGGGCCGCGAGGTGTTCAACCTGCCTTGGCTGGATAGCCACTTGGCAGGCCTGCCCGCTTACCAGGACGAGGACGTCCAGGCGACGCTGCTGGAGCTTACCGCTCGCAGCATCATCGACTCGCTGAGCAATGCCCAGCAAGGCACCAAGGCGTTGCTGGTGTGTGGGGGTGGCGCGCGTAACGGCGCCCTGATGGCCCGCCTCGGCCAGCTGCTACCCGAAGCCCGTGTCGCCAGCACCGGCGCCCATGGCGTAGACCCTGACTGGGTTGAGGCCATGGCCTTTGCCTGGCTGGCTCACTGCTGCCTGGAAGGCATCAGCGCCAACCGCCCAAGCGTGACGGCGGCCAAGGGCCTGCGGGTACTGGGCGCAATCTACCCGGCATAACCGCTACGCCAGAAAGCAAAACGCCGCGCAATTGCGCGGCGTTTTCGTATGGCCAGCCCTCAGATCGAGAACGAGGAGCCGCAACCGCACGTAGTGGCAGCGTTCGGGTTCTTGATCACAAAGCGCGAACCTTCCAGGCCTTCCTGATAGTCCACCTCAGCGCCAGCCAGGTACTGGAAGCTCATCGGGTCGACCACCAGCGACACGCCTTCGCGCTCGACGATGGTGTCGTCTTCGGCCACATCCTCATCGAAAGTGAAGCCGTACTGGAAGCCCGAGCAACCACCACCGGTCACGAACACCCGCAGCTTCAGACGCTCATTGCCTTCCTCATCGACCAGGTTCTTCACTTTCTGGGCTGCCCCATGGGTGAATTCCAGACCGGTAGGGGTGAAGGTTTCGACGCTCATGTTGACTCTCCCGGCGCAGTTGCCGCCTTAAAACTCGATGACGCGCATTATCCGCTTTCCCGAGAAAATCGGTCAACAATTGTGCGGCTTTAGTCGCGACAAACAAAATGGCCCGCACGAGGCGGGCCATTTCGATAGCGGCTTGCTTACGGCAACAAGCCCGCGTGGGACAGGCCCATGCGCTCATCCAGGCCAAACAGGATGTTCAGGTTCTGTACCGCCTGGCCCGACGCGCCCTTGACTAGGTTGTCGATCACCGACAGCACCACCACCAGGTCACCACCCTGCGGGCGATGAACGGCAATGCGGCAGACGTTGGCGCCGCGCACACTGCGGGTTTCCGGGTGGCTGCCCGCTGGCATCACATCGACGAACGGTTCGTCGGCGTAGCGCTTTTCGAACAGCGCCTGCAGGTCGACCGAGGTGTCGACAACGTTCGCGTACAGGGTGGCGTGGATGCCACGGATCATTGGCGTCAGGTGCGGCACGAAGGTCAGGCCGATGTCCTTGCCAGCGGCCAGGCGCAAGCCCTGGCTGATTTCCGGCAGGTGACGATGGCCCTTGACCGCATAGGCCTTCATGCTTTCGCCGGCCTCGCAGAACAGCGAACCCACTGCCGCACCACGACCAGCGCCGCTGACACCCGACTTGCAGTCGGCAATCAGGCGCGACGGGTCGGCCAGGCCCGCTTCCAGCAGCGGCAGGAAGCCCAGCTGGGTGGCGGTCGGGTAGCAACCCGGCACGGCGATCAGGCGCGCCTGGCGGATCTTCTCGCGGTTGACTTCAGGCAGGCCATATACCGCATCCTTGAGCAGCTCTGGCGCACCGTGCGGCTGGCCATACCACTTGCCCCACTCGGCAGCATCCTGCAGGCGGAAGTCGGCCGACAGGTCGATCACCTTGGTACCGGCCGCCAGCAGTTCGCCAGCCAGGGCATGGGCAACACCGTGCGGCGTGGCGAAGAACACCACATCGCAGGCGGCCAGGGCCTTGCTGTCCGGCACGCTGAACGCCAGCCCGTCATAGTGGCCGCGCAGGTTCGGGTACATGTCCGCCACCGCCACGCCCGCCTCGGAGCGCGAAGTGATGACCGCCACTTCGGCCTGTGGATGCTGTGCCAGCAGACGCAACAGTTCGACGCCGGTGTAACCCGTGCCGCCGACAATACCGACCTTGATCATAACGCTTGCCCCTTATCAACGAGCCGTCTGGAAAGCGCACGATAATAGGGGCGCGAAGCGCCTGTAACAACTCTTCGGGTGACCCTTCGGGCGCTTGACCACTACTATCTGACGACCGTGAATACCTGAAGGAACTCCCTCCATGCTTTACCTATGGATCAAAGCGCTGCATATCGTCAGCGTGGTCTGCTGGTTCGCCGGCCTGTTCTACCTGCCGCGGCTGTTCGTCTACCACGCCCAGAGCGAGGACAGCATCAGCAAGGACCGCTTCGTCACCATGGAGCGCAAGCTGTACCGCGGCATCATGAACCCGGCGATGATCGCCACCTACGTGTTCGGCGCATGGATGCTCTACCTCACCCCCGGCTGGCTGAGCCAGGGCTGGCTGCACGCCAAGCTGACCCTGGTCATCCTGCTGACCGGCTACCATCACATGTGCGGCGCCCAACGCAAACGCTTCGCCAGCGGCAACAACACCCGCAGCCACGTCTACTATCGCTGGTTCAACGAAGTGCCCGTGCTGTTCCTGCTGGGCATCGTAATTCTGGTGGTGGTCAAACCGTTCTGACATCACCACCCGTTCAAGGAGCCTTGCCATGTCGCTACCTGCCTCGCTCGAACAACGCCTGCGCCTGCCAGTGGTCGCGGCGCCGATGTTCCTGATCTCCAACCCCAAACTGGTGCTGGCGTGCTGCGCCAGCGGCGTGGTCGGCAGCTTCCCGGCCCTTAACCAGCGCGACAGCGCCGGCTTCAAGGCCTGGCTGGAGGAGATCGAGGCAGGCCTGGCGCAATTGCAGGCGCCCGCCCCCTATGCCGTCAACCTGATCGTGCACCCGACCAACCCACGCCTGCAGGCCGATCTGGCCTTGTGCGTGGAACACCGCGTGCCGATCGTCATCACCAGCCTGGGGGCGGTCAAGGAAGTGGTCGATGCCGTGCATGGCTACGGCGGCCTGGTGTTCCACGATGTCACCACCCGCCGCCATGCCGAGAAAGCCGCCGAAGCGGGTGTCGACGGGCTGATCGCCGTCGCTGCCGGCGCGGGCGGCCATGCCGGCACCTGGAGCCCGTTCGCCCTGGCCGCAGAGATTCGCCAGTTCTTCGACAAGACCCTGCTGCTGGCCGGCTGCCTCAACCACGGCCACGAAATCCTCGCCGCACAAGTGCTGGGCGCCGACCTGGCCTACATGGGCACGCGCTTCATCGCCACCGCAGAAAGCCAGGCGCAGGATGCCTACAAGCAGATGCTGCTCGATGCCCATGCCGCCGACATCATCCACACCCCGGCAGTGTCCGGCATCCCTGCCAGCTTCCTGCGCCCGAGTCTGGA
This sequence comes from Pseudomonas sp. WOUb67, assembly GCF_050058005.1. Taxonomy (NCBI): domain Bacteria; kingdom Pseudomonadati; phylum Pseudomonadota; class Gammaproteobacteria; order Pseudomonadales; family Pseudomonadaceae; genus Pseudomonas; species Pseudomonas sp. WOUb67. Next base: position 190,401 of record NZ_CP170112.1, read on the forward strand.
GCAGGCTGGCTACGACATGAATGCCCTCAAAGGCAGCCACGAACAAGGCAAGCTCAAGCCGATCGACGATGAAGCCAAAGCCTGGAAGACCGTATGGTCGGCGGGCCAGGGCGTCGGCGAAATCCAAGACCTGCCCAGCGCCGGCGCACTGATCGAACGCCTGCACAATGAGTACCGGGAAGCCCTGGAGCGCTGCCAGATTCTGCACGCCCGCACCTTGTAGCAAAAGGCAACACCTTGCCCGGCCAAGCTGTACACTAGGCGCCCTCTTTCGCCCCCAGGAGCCTTGCATGACCCGTTACGCCATGATCACTGGTGCTTCCAGCGGCCTGGGCCTGGCCCTGGCGGAAGCGCTGGCACGGCGCGGGCGCAACCTGATCCTGGTGGCACGTCAGCGTGAAACGCTTGAACCCGTGGCCATCGAGCTAACCCAGCGCTTTGGTGTCGAGGTGCTGTTTCGCGCCTGCGACCTCAGCCAGCCGCTGCGCCTGTCGGGCTTCGTGCTGGAACTGGAAGAAGGCGAGCGGCGTATCGACCTGCTGGTCAACTGTGCCGGCCTGCGCACCTATGGGCCGTTTCTGGCCCATGAGTGGGCCGACGAGCAGGACCTGCTGGAGGTCAACGTGCTGGCCCTGAGCCGCCTGTGCCACGCCATCGGCAACCTGATGGCCGTGCAGGGTGGCGGGCAGATCCTCAACGTCGCCGGCCTGGCCGGGGTGGCACCTGGCCCGTGGATGGCGGCCTATGCCGCCAGCAAGGCGTACGTACTGAGCTTTTCCCAGGCCCTGCGCGAGGAGCTCAAGCGTGCGGGCATCAAGGTCTCGGTGCTGTGCCCCGGCCCGGTACGCTCCCCGCGCCGGCGCATTGCTCGGCTCGACGGCAACCCGCGCTGCCTCAGCCCCGAGGAAGTCGCGCTGTACACCGTGCGTGCGCTGGACAAGAACCGCGCGCTGATCATGCCCGGCCGGCGCAACCGCTGGCTGGCATTTGCCCCGCGCCTGCTGCCGCGCTGGCTGGTGTGCAAACTGGCCGGGGCCATCCACCGCCGCTATTGCCCGGCCGGCATGGAATAGCCACTGGGCGAGCGGCGCTCGGCTGAGTACACTCGGCCCGACCCTCACCATGGAGCAAGTGCTGTGGACGATCTATTCCTCAAAATCATCAATCGGGAAATCCCGGCGGATATCATCTACGAAGACGACCAGATCCTGGCCTTCAAGGACATTGCACCCGCGGCACCGGTACATTTTCTGGTCATCCCGAAAAAACACATCCGCACGCTCAATGACCTGACCGAAGAAGACAAGGCCCTGGCTGGCCACATCCTGTTCACCGCCCAGCGCCTGGCTGTCGAGCAAGGTTGCGAAGAAGGTTTCCGCGTGGTCATGAACTGCAACCCCAAAGGCGGCCAGACCGTCTATCACATCCATATGCACGTGCTTGGCCAGCGCCAGATGAACTGGCCACCGGGCTGATCCACGGCAAGCGACCCTGCCGCTATTGCGGTAAACTGTCGGGCACATTCTTGCGGAGGTGCCCGATGGCTACCGAACGTCACTACTCGCCGCTCGACCGCTTGTTGCTGCAGGCCGATACCGCCATGCGCACCTTGCTGCCCTTCAGCGGCCAACCCGCCCGGCCATCGCCGGCCATCGTCCAGCCGGACGCAGACCTGGACGAGCAACAGACCCGCCACATTGCCGGGCTGATGCGTATCAACCACACCGGTGAAGTGTGCGCCCAGGCGCTGTACCAGGGCCAGGCGCTGACCGCCAAGCTGCCCCAGGTACGCAAAGCCATGGAGCATGCCGCCGAGGAAGAAGTGGACCACCTGGCCTGGTGCGAGCAGCGCATTCGCCAGCTGAACAGCCACCCCAGCGTGCTCAACCCCCTGTTCTATGGCATGTCGTTCGGCATCGGCGCACTCGCCGGCCTGGTCAGCGACAAGGTCAGCCTGGGCTTCGTCGCCGCCACCGAGCACCAGGTGTGCAAGCACCTCGACGAGCACCTGGAGCAGATCCCGCACGAAGACGAAAAGTCCCGTGCCATTCTCGAACAGATGCGCATCGACGAAGAGCAGCACGCCGAGTCTGCACTGGAAGCCGGTGGTTATCGCTTCCCGGCCCCTGTCCGCTTTGGCATGAGCTTGCTGGCCAAGGTCATGACCAAGAGCACCTACCGCATCTGAAGGCAACGCCATGACGGATCGATTCGACGCCAAGGACCTGGCGCGCGCCGTGCAAGCCGGCATTCTCCAGCCAGGCCAGGACCAGGCCCTGCTGGTATTCCTGCGCCAGCAACCGGCACACCGGGGCAGCTTCCAACTGGCCCATGTCGCCTTCTACTTCGGCGCCATGCTGATCATGGCCGCCATGGGCTGGTTGCTCACCGAAGCCTGGATGAGCATCGGTGACGGCGCCCTGCTGGTCATCGCCAGCCTCTATATCCTGCTGATCACCTTGTTCGCCCTCAATCTGCAACGCCGCGCCCAGCCTGTTGCTGCCGGAGTGCTGGCGGCCGTCGCGGTCAGCATCGTGCCGCTGGCAGTGTTCGCCATCGAACGCCTGGTGGGCTGGTGGCCACTGGACGACGCGCAAGCCAACTATCACCAGTATTACACCTACGTGCAGGGCGGCTGGCTGGCGATGGAAGCGGCCACGGTGCTCGCCGGGCTGCTGATGCTGCGGCTGATCCCCTACCCGTTCGTCGTCATGCCGATAGCCGTGGCCTTGTGGTTCATGTCGATGGACCTGAGCGAATGGTTCTTCGGCTCGCCGTTCAGCTGGGAGCAGCGCCGCGAGGTTTCGCTGTGGTTCGGGTTGGCTTTGCTGGTGGTGTTCCTGGTGATAGACGGCCGCACGCGAGAGGACTACGCCCGCTGGGGCTACCTGGCCGGGCTGGCGGCATTCTGGGGCGGGTTGACGCTGGTGGACAGTGGCAGTGAGCTGGGCAAGGCCCTGTACTGCCTGATCAACGTTGTGCTGATGGGCATGGCGGTGCTGCTGCGCCGGCCGGTGTTCATGGTGTTTGGTGCGCTGGGGGTGGCGGCTTACCTGGGGTACCTGTCGTACGAGGTGTTTGCCGAGTCGCTGCTGTTCCCGGTGGTGGTGACCCTGATCGGGCTGGGGGTTATCTGGCTCGGGCTGGTTTACCAGAAGCGGCGGGAGCGGTTGAGCCAGGTGATGCGCAGATGGTTGCCAAGCTGGGCGCTGGCTGCACTGCCGGCGCTTCGGAGCTGATAATGCCGGGGCCGCTTTGCGGCCCATCGCCGGCAAGCCAGCTCCCACAGGTACTGCGCTGGCTTTGAGTCTGGTGCGGTCCCTGTGGGAGCTGGCTTGCCGGCGATGGGCTGCGAAGCAGCCCCAAAATCGTGGCCTTAACCAAGCTCTACGATTTCATACCCATGGGTAATCTCTACCCCGGCACGCTCGAGCATGATCGAAGCCGAGCAGTACTTCTCTGCCGATAGCTCCACCGCCCGCTTGACCTGCGCTTCTTTCAGCCCACGCCCTTTCACCACGAAGTTCATGTGGATCTTGGTGAACACCTTCGGGTCTTCGCTGGCGCGCTCGGCCTCCAGAAACGCCTCGCAGCTTTCCACCGCCTGGCGCGACTTCTTCAGAATGCTCACCACGTCAAAGCTGCTGCAGCCACCCAGGCCCAACAGCAACATTTCCATCGGGCGCACACCCAGGTTGCGGCCGCCGGCCTCGGGCGGGCCGTCCATTACGACGACATGGCCACTCCCCGATTCGCCGAGGAACATGGCCTCACCGGCCCACTGGATACGTGCCTTCATCTACCCGGACTCCTGATATTCGGAAAAGGGTGTCAGCTTAGACCTTGTGTGGCTGTGGGAAAAGCACGAGACGTGTCGGTTTAGTACCGAAACATCCGGCGGCGTCTGATAAGCTGGCGCCAAATGAATGGCGCTTGCGCCAGACAGCCTTATAAAAAGCCTATGGGTCGTATCGAACAGGATTTCGTGATGGTTGCCTCTGCCCTACCCGCCAAGATCAAGAACATCGACAAGCTGTTGGTACACTGCCAGCGCCGCCGCTATACCGCCAAAAGCAACATCATCTGCGCCGGCGATCGGGCCGAGACACTGTCGTTCATCATCAAGGGTTCGGTGACCATCCTCATCGAAGACGACGACGGCCGTGAAATGATCATTGCCTATCTCAACAATGGCGATTTCTTCGGCGAGCTGGGGTTGTTCGAGCCGGTTGACGGCGAACAGCAGCGCAGTGCCTGGGTGCGCGCCAAGACCGAGTGCGAAGTGGCCGAGATCAGCTACGAGAAGTTTCGCGAACTGGCGCGCCAGGACCCGGAAATACTCTATGCCCTGGGCAGCCAGATGGCCCAGCGCCTGCGCAACACCACGCGCAAGGTCGGCGACCTGGCATTTTTCGACGTCACCGGGCGGGTTGCCCGTTGCCTGCTGGAATTGTGCAAGCAACCCGATGCCATGACCCATCCCGACGGCATGCAGATCAAGATCACCCGTCAGGAAATCGGGCGGATCGTCGGTTGCTCCCGGGAAATGGTCGGCCGCGTCCTCAAGGACCTTGAGGAACGCAGCCTGGTGCAGGTGAAGGGCAAGACCATGGTGGTCTACGGTACCCGCTAGTCCTTCGGCAGGTCTGCAAGTACCTTGGCATAGGCCTGCGACAAGCGCTCGAACCAGGGCGCCGCAGGCGCCACTTCATGCAAGGCGATGTGTGCATCGGCGCGGCAACGTTGCTCCAGCTCGCAGCACTCGTTGAAGCGGTTGACCGCCGCCACCATCGACTCACGCTCGTTGTCCAGCAGCAACGCACCGTGCACCAGCACTACCGGGCGCTTGCCACCCAGGCCCTGACGCCAGCGCTGGGCGGTGCCCACCAGCTTGCGGCCATTGAGGTTGACGTTGTAGCGGCCATCGCAGAACGCCCCGTCGATTTCACCCACCGACGCCACCCCGCCCCACTCGCGCAGTACATCGCACAGCGGCAGGCACAGGCGCTCGTAGGCGCTTTCGATGCGGCCATGATCGCCTTCGCTGCGCGGGGCAACGTAGACCAGTGCAACGTTGACGGTGGAATGGGACTGAGGCACCGGCTCACCGCCAGTCTCGCGCAGCAGCACCGGCCAGCCGGCAATCGCCAGCTCCGAGCAGGCGGCCTCGAAGTTGTCCAGGCGGCTCATGCGCCGGGGCATGACCAGCGCATGGTCGGTGGGGCGCCAGAACAGCACACCGCTTTCGCGTTCGCCGCGGCACACGGCAGCCAGCAGGTCCTGTTCGGCGTGCAGGCCTTGTTCGACAGTCAGGGCCAGGGGTTGATCGGTCATTGATCCACCTTTGATGTAGTTTTGGAGGGCCTCTTCGCGGGCACGCCCGCTCCCACAGCAATACCATAGGCCCGAAGGTGGTGGGGAACCTGTGGGAGCGGGTTTACCCGCGAAGAGGCCATGTCAGGCATACAAAAAAGCCGGCAAAAAAGCCGGCTTCATTTGATCAGTCCAGTGGCTGAACAGTCTTCTTCACTTGATCGGGGAAGAACAGCCGCTGCAACTCCAGCCCAGGCTGCTCAGCGCGCATGAACGCCTCGCCCACCAGGAACGAGTAAACCTCGTTGATCGCCATCAGCTCGACATCGGCCCGGTTGAGAATGCCGCTCTCGGTAATCGCCAGGCGATCACGCGGAATGCGCGGCAGCAGGTCGAGGGTGGTTTCCAGGCTGACCTCGAAGGTGTGCAGGTTGCGGTTGTTCACCCCGACCAGCGGCGTATCCAGGGTTTTCAACGCACGCTCCAGCTCATCGCCATCGTGCACTTCCACCAGCACGTCGAGGCCGACGTCTTTTGCGGTCGCGGCCAGTTCGGCCATCTTCACGTCGTCCAGCGCCGAGACGATCAGCAGCACGCAATCCGCACCCAGTGCCCGGGCTTCGACGATCTGGTAAGGGTCGACCATGAAATCCTTGCGGATAACCGGCAACGAAACGGCTGAACGGGCCTGCTGCAAGTATTCGTCGGCACCCTGGAAGTAATCGACATCGGTCAGCACCGACAAGCAGGTAGCGCCGCCCTTCTCGTAGCTGACAGCGATTTCCGCCGGCACGAAGTGCTCGCGGATCACGCCCTTGCTCGGCGAAGCCTTCTTGATCTCGGCGATAACCGCTGGCTGCTTGCGCTTGGCCTGCTCGATCAGCGCGTTGGCAAAGCCACGCGGGGCATCGGCAGCCTTGGCCAGGCCTTCCAGCTCGGCAAGGCTGACGCGCGCGCTGCGCTCGGCCACTTCCTGGAACTTGCGGGCAATGATCCTTTCCAGCACCGTCGGCACACTCATGCTTCGTTCTCCACCTTGAATACTGCAGTAAAGGCACCCAGTTCCTGCAGCTTCTCCCAGGCCAGCCCGGTGTGCAGCACGTCGTGGGCCAGTTCCACACCTTGAGCCAGGGTCATTGCATGATCGGCGGCATACAGTGCCGCGCCTGCGTTGAGCACGATCATTTCCGCAGCCTTCTGGCCGTTTTCGGTCTTGCGGCGGCCCAGCGCATCGCGGATCAGCTCCAGCGACGCCTGCGGGTTCTCGACGGCAAGGCCATGCAAGCTCTGGCTCTTCATGCCGAGGTCTTCCGGCTCGACCCAGTATTCCGTAATTTCGTCGTTTTTCAGTTCGGCAACGAAGGTGGGGGCAGCCAGGCTGAACTCATCCAGGCCATCCTTCGAGTGCACCACCAGCACATGCTTGCTACCCAAGCGTTGCAGTACTTCAGCCAACGGGCGGCACAGGGCCTGGGCGAACACGCCGACCACCTGATGCTTCACTCCGGCCGGATTCGTAAGCGGGCCGAGCATGTTGAACAGGGTACGCAACCCCAGCTCGCGGCGCGGGCCGGCAGCATATTTCATGGCCGAGTGATGGCTTTGCGCGAACATGAAGCCGATGCCCAGGCTGTCAATGCAGCGGGCCACCTGAACTGGCGTCAGGTTCAGATAGATGCCGGCCGCTTCCAGCAGGTCGGCACTGCCGCTCTTGCCCGACACTGCGCGGTTGCCGTGCTTGGCCACGGTGCAGCCCGCCGCCGCCAGGACGAACGAAGAGGCGGTGGACACGTTGAAGATATTGGCACCATCACCGCCGGTGCCGACGATATCGACCACGCCCTCCAGGCTTTTCAGTTCAACCTTGTCGGCCAACTCGCGCATCACCGACACCGCACCGACAATTTCATCGATGCTTTCACTCTTCATGCGCATGCCCATCAGGAAGGCGCCGATCTGCGCCTCGCTGCATTGGCCGGTCATGATCTGGCGCATCACATCGCGCATTTCTTCGGTAGAAAGGTCCAGGTGGCCGACGATACGGCTCAACGCGCTCTTGATATCCATGTTCGATCCTTAGCGGCGGCCGCCGGTCTGCTTGAGGAAGTTGGCGAACAGCTCGTGGCCCTGCTCGGTCAGGATCGACTCGGGGTGGAACTGCACCCCTTCGATATTCAGCGTCTTGTGGCGCAGGCCCATGATCTCGTCCACCGAACCGTCTGCATGAGCGGTCCAGGCAGTGACTTCCAGGCAATCAGGCAAGGTTTCGCGCTTGACCACCAGCGAGTGGTAGCGGGTAACGGTCAGCGGGTTGTTGAGGCCGGCGAACACGCCCAGGTCACGGTGGTGTACCGGGCTGGTCTTGCCATGCATGACCTGGCGGGCACGCACCACGTCACCGCCAAAGGCCTGGCCGATGGACTGGTGGCCCAGGCACACACCCAGGATCGGCAGCTTGCCGGCAAAATGCAGGATGGCCTCGATGGACACGCCCGCTTCGCTCGGCGTGCACGGGCCCGGGGATACGACGATGCGCTCGGGGTTTAGGGCTTCGATCTGGGCGATGGTCATTTCGTCATTGCGAATGACCTTGACCTCGGCACCCAGCTCGCCAAGGTACTGAACGACGTTGTAAGTGAATGAGTCGTAATTGTCGATCATCAGTAACATGGTGTTGAACCTCTTGAATTTACTGACTTCAGAATTCGAACCTTCTTGCAGCCGCTACAGGCACGGCTTCGCCACAAAGGGCAGTGAAGAAGAAGGCAAACGGGGGCGGGCCGGGCGGGCCGGCAGGGGATAAAGTCAGGCGCGCCAACGCCAGCGGGCGTGGGCCTTGATTACGCGCATCAAGAGTTTACTGACGATCAACACAGGATAGGTCTCGCTCATACGTCCCGGCACAGTAGCTTACCGGGGCGGCGGGCGCAATATGCCTGTAAACACGGGGAAACGAATGCACTTGGGAGGGATGCACTGCGATTTGCTAAGGTCGATCAGGTTGTCCAGATAAAAACAAAGAAAAGGATGTTCCCAGATGCGAAAAGCCCCGTTATTGCGCTTTACCCTCGCTTCATTGGCCCTGGCCTGCAGCCAGGCGTTCGCTGCCCCCTCGCCCTACTCCACGCTTATCGTGTTCGGCGACAGCCTCGCCGATGCGGGGCAGTTTCCCGACCTGACCGGCGGTACTTCAGGCCTGCGGTCCACCAACCGCGATGCCGACGGCAACTTCGCCCCGGTGTCACCGATGATCCTCGGTGGCCGACTGGGGGTCACACCAGACGATCTGAACCCATCAACATCGATAGGCATCCGCCCCGATGGCAACAACTGGGCTGTCGGCGGCTATACCACCCAGCAAATCCTGGATTCGATCACCACAACCTCCGAGACCGTCATCCCGCCAGGAAACCCCGGCGGCGGGCTGGTACTGCGGGAAAAACCCGGCTACCTAGCCAATGGCCTGCGTGCCGACCCCAGCGCCCTTTACTACCTGACGGGCGGCGGCAACGACTTCCTGCAAGGGCTAGTGAACAGCCCCGCCGACGCCGTGGCAGCCGGTGCCCGCCTTGCGGCCAGCGCTCAGGCCCTGCAACAAGGTGGCGCGCGCTACATCATGGTCTGGCTGCTGCCCGACCTCGGCCAGACACCCAACTTCAGCGGCACGCCGCAGCAAAACCCGCTGTCACTGCTGTCTGGCGCGTTCAACCAGTCACTGATCAGCCAACTCGGGCAGATCGATGCCGAGATCATCCCGCTTAACATCCCCGTGCTGCTGAGCGAGGCATTGGCCAGCCCCAACCAGTTCGGCCTGGCCAGCGACCAGAACCTGGTGGGCACCTGCTACAGCGGCAATAGCTGTGTGGAAAACCCGGTGTACGGCATCAACGGTACAAACCCAGACCCGACAAAGCTGCTGTTCAACGACTTGGTGCACCCGACCATTGCTGGCCAGCAACTGATTGCCGATTACGCCTATTCGATCATTTCCGCACCGTGGGAACTGACGCTACTACCGGAAATGGCCCATGCCAGCCTGCGCGCCCACCAGGACGAACTGCGCAACCAATGGCAGACACCCTGGCAAGCCGTTGGCCAGTGGCAGGCCTTCGTCGCCACCGGTGCCCAGGACCTGGACTTCGACAGCCAGCGCAGCGCGGCCAGCGGCGATGGCCGTGGCTACAACCTGACCGTGGGCGGCAGCTATCGCCTGAACGACGCCTGGCGCCTGGGCCTGGCCGGCGGCGCGTACCGGCAAAAGCTCGAGGCCGGCGCCAATGATTCGGACTACAAGCTGAACAGCTACCTGGCCAGCGCCTTCGCCCAGTACCGCCAGGACCGCTGGTGGGCCGATGCTGCACTGAGCGCCGGGCACCTGGACTACAGCGACCTCAAGCGCACCTTCGCCCTTGGCGTGAGCGAGCGCAGTGAAAAGGGTGACACCGACGGCGAGGCCTGGGCGATGTCCGGGCGGCTGGGCTACAACCTGGCAGCCGAAAGCAGCCGCTGGCAGCTGGCGCCGTTCATCAGTGCAGATTATGCGCGGGTGAAGGTGGATGGCTATGACGAGAAGAGCGGGCGTTCGACGGCACTGGGCTTCGATGACCAGGAACGCACGTCACGCCGCCTGGGCCTGGGGTTGCTGGGCAGTGTGCAAGTGTTGCCGAGTACCCGGCTGTTTGCCGAAGTGGCGCAGGAGCATGAATTCGAGGATGACCAGCAGGATGTGACGATGCACCTGACCAGCTTGCCGGCCAATGACTTCACCTTGACCGGGTATACGCCGCACAGCGACCTGACCCGGGCGAGCCTGGGGGTGAGCCATGAAGTGGTGGCGGGGGTGCATCTGCGCGGGAACTACAACTGGCGCAAGAGTGATGAGTTGACGCAGCAGGGGGTTAGCTTGGGAGTGAGCGTGGACTTCTGAATTTTTGGGGCCGCTTTGCGGCCCTTCGCGGGCTCGCCCGCTCCCACAGGTACTCCACAGACCTTGACGCCTGTAATTTACCTGTGGGAGCGGGCGAGCCCGCGAAGGGCTGCAAAGCAGCCCCAATCTGTTTATTTAGCCAAGGACTGTTCAGCAAGCGCCACCGCACGGAACATCGCCCGGCGCTTGTTGATGGTTTCTTCCCACTCCAGCGCCGGTACCGAATCGGCAACGATGCCGCCCCCGGCCTGCACATGCAGTTCGCCGTCCTTGATCACCGCAGTACGGATGGCAATCGCGGTGTCCATGTTGCCGTTCCAGGCAAAGTAGCCGACCGCACCACCGTAGACCCCACGCTTGACCGGCTCCAGCTCGTCGATGATCTCCATCGCGCGGATCTTCGGCGCACCCGACAGCGTGCCAGCCGGCAGGATCGCCCGCAGTGCATCCATCGCCGTCAGCCCTTCACGCAGCTGGCCGGTGACGTTGGAGACAATGTGCATCACGTTGGAGTAACGCTCGATCACCATCTTCTCGGTCAGGCGCACGCTGCCGGTCGAGGACACACGGCCCACGTCGTTGCGGCCCAGGTCGATCAGCATCAGGTGTTCGGCGATTTCCTTGTCGTCCGACAGCAGGTCGTCTTCCAGCGCGCGGTCAGCCTCTTCGGTCGCGCCACGCGGGCGGGTACCGGCAATCGGGCGCACGGTGACCAGGTTGTCCTCGACACGCACCAGCACCTCAGGCGAGCTGCCGACCACATGGAAGTCGCCAAAGTTGAAGAAGTACATGTACGGCGTCGGGTTGAAGCAGCGCAGCGCACGGTACAGGTCGATGGGCGCAGCCTTGAAGTCGATCGACATCCGCTGCGACGGCACCACCTGCATGCAGTCACCGGCCAGGATGTACTCCTTGATACGGCCGACCGCGTTCTCGTAGTCGTCGCGGGTATAGCTGGAGCGGAATTCCGGCTCGGCGGCTTGCGGGCCACTCAGGTCCAGACCGCGGCGCGGGGTGATCGGCTGGCGCAGGGTTTCCAGCAGGCCTTGCAGACGTGCCTGGCCCTGTTCGAAGGCCTGCTCTTCAGCCGGGTCGACCAGCACGATGGCGTGCATCTTCCCTGCCAGGTTGTCGAACACCACCACCGCATCGGACACCATCAGAAGGATATCCGGCACGCCCAGCGGGTCCGGGTTAGGGCTGGCGCCCAGGCGCTTTTCCACATAACGCACGCAGTCGTAGCCAAAGTAACCGACCAGGCCGCCGTTGAAGCGCGGCAGGCCGGGGATGTCTGCAACCTTGTAGCGGTCCTTGAAGGTTTCAACGAACGCCAGCGGGTCTTCGACATCATGGCTTTCAACCTCGACACCATCCTGCAGGATGCTGATGTGGTAGCCGTGCACACGCATCACGGTGCGCGACGGCAGGCCGATCATCGAGTAACGGCCCCATTTCTCGCCGCCCTGTACCGATTCGAGCAGGTACGAGTTGGGTTGGTCAGCCAGTTTCAGGTAGATCGACAGCGGCGTGTCGAAGTCGGCCAGGGTTTCGCAGGCCAGGGGGATGCGGTTGTAGCCGGCAGCGGCCAGGCGCAGGAATTCTTCGCGGTTCATGAGTAGCCTCGTGGCAAGCAGCAATAGGTCAGGCAAACGGACGGGCCGGCACGCGCCGGCAGGCTGAAGTCAGGCGCGCCAACGCCAACGGGCCAGGGCCTTGATGACTTTCATCCAGAATTTGCCAGTAACCACCACGGTGGGCTCTCTGTCTTGTGAGGCTTGAAGGTTGGCCAACGTTATCCCAGTGGCCGGGTCTGCGCAACCAGGCAGCAATGCGCGCAGATCGTCGATTACCAGGTTGGGGGATTCGTCGTGGATCGGACGGCCATGGTTGTAGCCGTAGGTCAGCCCCACGCACTGCACGCCAGCCGCCTTGGCCGCCAGCACGTCACTGCGCGAATCGCCGACAAACAGCGACTGCTGCGGGGTAACGCTGGCCATCTGCATGACAAACAACAACGCCGCCGGGTCGGGCTTTTTCTGCGGCAGGGTGTCGCCGCCAATGATCCAGCGGAAGTAGTTGCCGATTTTCATCTGGTCCAGCAGCGGGCCGACGAAACGCTCGGGCTTGTTGGTGATCAGGGCCATCTCCACGCCCCGCTTGCGCAGCCAGCGCAGGGTGTCCTGCACACCGGGGTAGACCACTGTCAGCTCATGGCTTTCGGCATAAGCATCCATGAACAGCGCCAGCGCCTGGTCGGCCAGCGCATCGTCCACGGCGGCGTGGTCGATGCCACCCGCCAGCGCCCGGCGCACCAGCACCTGGGCGCCGTTGCCAACCCAGTGGCGCACGGCCTCAAGGCCGGCGGGCGGGCGACCCAGTTCGAGCAGCATGCGGTCCACGGCGGCGGCCAGGTCTGGCACAGAGTCGATCAGGGTACCGTCCAGATCGAACATCACCAGCCTGGGCAGCGTCCCCGGGAACAGCTGCTCGAAGCCACTCATGGGCGGGCCTGAGCCAGTTCGGCGCGCATCTTGGCGATGACTTCCTGGTAGTCCGGGGCGTTGAAGATCGCTGAACCGGCCACGAAGGTGTCAGCGCCAGCGGCAGCGATCTCGCGGATGTTGTTGACGTTCACGCCACCGTCGATTTCCAGGCGGATATCACGACCACTGGCGTCGATCAGCGCACGCGCCTCGCGCAGCTTGTCGAGGGTGCCCGGGATGAACTTCTGCCCGCCAAAGCCTGGGTTGACGCTCATCAGCAGCACCATGTCGATCTTGTCCATCACGTACTTCAGGGCGTCCAGGCTGGTGGCCGGGTTGAACACCAGGCCGGCCTTGCAGCCGCCGTCCTTGATCAGTTGCAGCGAACGGTCGACGTGCTGCGAGGCTTCCGGGTGGAAGGTGATGTAGGTGGCGCCGGCTTCGATGAAGTCGCCGATGATGCGGTCGACCGGGCTGACCATCAGGTGCACGTCGATGGGGGCAGTGACGCCGTACTTGCGCAGGGCGGTACAGACCATCGGGCCAATGGTCAGGTTGGGAACGTAGTGGTTGTCCATGACATCGAAGTGGACGATGTCGGCACCCGCAGCCAGGACCTTGTCGACGTCCTCACCCAGGCGGGCGAAATCGGCGGAGAGGATGGAGGGGGCAATAGCGTAGGGCTGCATGGCGCACCTGTTGGCAGAATCACGGTGGCGCGCATTGTAACTCAGGGAAACGGGTAGAGGCTGATTGGTATCAATCCGTGTCGACCAGCTGCTTCAACCCGTACTGGCCTCTTCGCGGCTGTAGGAGCAGCCTTGTGCTGCGAAGAGGCCGGTATGGCCGACGAACAACTTGTGCCTTACCGGCCTCTTCGCAGCACAAGGCTGCTCCTACAGGAGGATGCGCAGCTCTTGAGCTACTAATCAGGCAGGCTGCTGGGTTCTCAGCTTCTCGCTGCGCCCACGCAGCCACTCCAGGGTCAGCAGCAACACAACCGAAAACGCAATCAGCAAGGTCGCCGCAGCCGCAATGGTCGGGCTCAGGTTTTCGCGGATACCACTGAACATCTGCCGCGGCAGGGTCGCCTGCTCCGGCCCGGCCAGGAACAGTGTCACCACCACCTCGTCGAACGACGTCGCAAAGGCGAACAGCGCCCCCGAGATCACCCCGGGCGCAATCAGCGGCAGGGTCACCCGACGGAAGGCCAGCAGCGGCGACGCACCCAGGCTGGCAGCCGCCCGCACCAGGTTGTAGTTGAAGCCCTGCAAGGTTGCCGACACGGTAATGATGACGAACGGCACGCCCAGCACCGCATGCACCAGAATCAGCGAGGTAAAGCTGTTGCCCATCCCCAACGGGGCGAAGAACAGGTAGCTGGCCACGCCGATGATCACCACCGGTACCACCATCGGTGAAATCACCAGCGCCATCACCAGCGACTTGCCGGGGAAATCGCCACGGGTCAGGCCGATGGCCGCCAGGGTGCCGAACACCATGGCCAGCACCGTGGCCGCCGGGGCGACGATGATGCTGTTCTTCAGCGCCCGCATCCATTCGGCAGAGCCGAAGAAGTCCTGGTACCACTGCAGCGAGAAGCCCTGCAGCGGGTACACAAGGAAGCTGCCACTGTTGAACGACAGCGGCACGATCACCAGCACCGGCAAGATCAGGAACAGCAAAACCAGGCCGCAAAGAATGCGCAGGCTGTAGAACCAGACCCGCTCCACGGGCGACATATAGGGGCTCAACATGGCAAGGCTCCTCAGCTCAGGCGCAGGCGGCTGGCGCCGACCAGCCAGCTATAGATCAGGTACAACAGCACGGTAGCCAGCAGCAACAGCCCGCCCAGCGCGGTGGCCATGCCCCAGTTGATGCTGGTGTTGGTATAGAAGGCAACGAAGTAGCTGACCATCTGGTCGTTCGGGCTTCCCAGCAGCGCCGGGGTGATGTAGTAGCCGATGGCCAGGATGAACACCAGCAGGCAACCCGCGCCAACACCGGCATAGGTCTGCGGGAAGTACACCCGCCAGAAGCTGGCGAAGGGGTGGCAGCCCAGCGAGATCGCGGCACGCATGTAGCTGGGCGAAATGCCCTTCATCACGCTGTACAGCGGCAGGATCATGAACGGCAGCAGGATGTGCACCATGGAGATGTACACACCGGTGCGGTTGAACACCAGTTCCAGCGGCTGGTCGATGATGCCCATGGCCATCAGTGCACTGTTGATCAGGCCACCCGATTGCAGCAGCACGATCCACGCGGCCACCCGCACCAGGATCGAGGTCCAGAACGGCAGCAGCACCAGAATCATCAGCAGGTTGCTCTGCCGGGTCGGCAGGTTGGCCAGCAGGTAGGCCAGCGGGTAAGCCAGCACCAGGCAGATGGCGGTAATCACCACACCCATCCACAGCGTGCGGGCAAAGATATCCAGGTAAATGGCCTGGTCCGGCGTGGCCTTGGCCAGCTCACCCAGGTCGTCGATGCGGTGGTCCACAGAGGCCAGCAGGTAGAACGAGGTCACCGTACTGGTATTGCGGCGTATCGCCTGCCAGTAGGCCGGGTCGCCCCAACGCTCGTCGACGGCCTGCAACGCGTCTTTATAAGAGGCCGGTTCAGCCTTGAATGGCAGTGCCCGGGCGGTCTTGGTCAACAGGCTGCGGTAGCCGGCAAGTTCCATGTTCAAGCGTTTGGACAGGTCGCCAAGGGTCTGGTTCTTGCGCGACTCGGCCAGGTCCTGGCTCAGCGCCTTGTACACATCCTCGCCCGGCAGGCTCTTGCCATCCCACTGGCTGATGATGTCGACCGTGCGTGGCAGGCCGGCGACCACTTCCGGGTTGCCGACGCTCTTGTACAGCAGCGCCGCAATCGGCACCAGGAACACCAGCAGAAGAAACAGCGCCAGCGGCGCGATCAACGCCTGCGCCTTCCAGCGGTTGACCCGCTCGGCGTGTTTCAGGCGCTGCTTGAGACTTGGACCTGCGCCTTCGTTGAGGGGCACTGCAATGGCCATGGCGAACTCCGCAAAACAGGGAAACGGGGAGCGCCGGCCCAATGGTCAGCGCCCCTTTGATGCGCCTTACTTCTTCGCCGCCCAGGCGTTGAAGCGTTGCTCCAGCTGCTCGCTGTTGTCAGCCCAGAAGGCCACGTCGATCTGCACCTGGTTGGCAATGTTTTCAGGCGTGGTCGGCATGTCCTTCTTCACCTCGTCCGACAGCAGGCTCACGGCCTTGGAGTTGGCCGGGCCGTAGGCGATGTTCTCGGAGTAGATCTTCTGCTGCTCGGGCTTGACGCTGTAGGCGATGAACTTCTTCGCCTCTTCGACGTTCTTGGCACCTTTAGGGATCGCCCAGGCATCAAAGTCGTAGATGCCGCCGTTCCACACCACCTTGAGGTTGCTCTCTTTCTGCACTGCGGCAATACGGCCGTTGTACGCAGAGCTCATGACCACGTCGCCCGAGGCCAGGAACTGCGGTGGCTGTGCACCCGCTTCCCACCACTGGATGTTGGGCTTGAGTTCATCGAGTTTCTTGAAGGCGCGGTCCTGGCCTTCCTTGGTGGCCAGCACCTTGTAGACGTCCTTGGGCGCAACGCCATCGGCCATCAGTGCAAATTCCATGGTGTACTTGGCGCCCTTGCGCAGGCCACGCTTGCCCGGGAACTGCTTGGTGTCCCAGAAATCGGCCCAGCTGGTGGGCGCGGTCTTGAGCTTGTCGGCGTTGTAGGCCATGACCGTGGACCAGACGAAGAAGCCCACACCGCACGGCTGGATGGCACCGGGTACATAATCCCCCTCGTTGCCGAACAGTGCCGGATCGAGCTCTTCGAACATGCCCTCATCGCAACCGCGCGCCAGCTCCGGCGACTCCACCTCTACCAGGTTCCACGACACACTCTTGGTGTCGACCATCGCCTTTACCTTGGCCATTTCGCCGTTGTACTCACCGGCGACGATCTTGCCATTGCCTGCCTTCTCCCATGGCTCGTAGAACGCTTTGACCTGGGCGGCCTTGTTGGCGCCCCCGAACGAGATCACGGTGAGGTCTGCGGCCATGGCCTGGCCAGCGGCGAACAGCCCCAGGGCCAGGGCGGTCAGTTTCAACTGCTTGCGCATTCTTATTCTCTCCACAGTACAGGGTTGGTGAAGCAATCCATCAATGGGCTTCGGCAATCGGATCGAGCGCGCGGGCGTGCTCCACCTCCCAGCCCAGCGGTACCACATCGCCCACGGCCAGGGCCGGGTCGAGCTCGGCAATCGGCTGTTTCACGAAGAAATCGGCCTTGCCGCAAACTTCCAGGCGTACCCGCACGTGGTCGCCCAGGTAAATGAATTCGGCCACCCGGCCCGAGAAGCGGTTGACGCAGCTTTCGCTGTGGCCATTCAGGCGGACGCGCTCGGGGCGGATCGACAGGGTTACCGCCTCGCCGGCCTGGCCGACGTTCACCGCCAGCGCCTCGACCCGCTCGCCGCGCGGCAGCTGCACCTGGCAGCGCTTGCCATCGCTGGCCAGCAGGGTGCCGTTGATGCGGTTGTTCTCGCCGATGAAGTTGGCGACGAAGGTATTGCAGGGTTCTTCGTACAGGGTGCGCGGGTCGGCGATCTGCTGAATCTCGCCCTGGTGGAACACCGCCACGCGGTCGGACATGGTCAGCGCTTCGCCCTGATCGTGGGTCACGTACACCACGGTCACGCCAAGGCGCTGGTGGATGTGCTTGATCTCCATCTGCATGTGTTCACGCAGTTGCTTGTCCAGCGCGCCGAGCGGTTCGTCCATCAGCACCAGCTGTGGCTCGAACACCAGCGCACGGGCCAGCGCCACCCGCTGCTGCTGGCCACCGGAGAGCTGGCCGGGGTAGCGTTTGGCAAAGGCATCGAGCTGCACCATGTTCAGCACGCGTTTGACCCGCTCGCTGACGTCGGTCTTGCTCAGGTTGCGCACGGTCAGCGGAAAGGCCAGGTTCTCGGCCACGGTCATGTGCGGGAACAGCGCGTAGTTCTGAAACACCATGCCGATGTCGCGTTTGTGCGGCGGCACGTTGTTGATTGAGCGCCCGGCCAGCTGGATTTCACCGGCGGTAGGGGTTTCGAAGCCGGCGAGCATCATCAGGCTGGTGGTCTTGCCCGAGCCGGACGGGCCGAGCAGGGTGAGGAACTCACCTTTGCGGATGTCCAGGTTGAGGTCTTTGACGATCAGCGACTCGCCGTCGTAGCTCTTCTGCACACCACGGAAGCTGACCAGCGTTTCGCTGGTTGCAGCGTTCGACTTCGCCTCGCTCATGCCTGCACCTTCTTGTTGGATGACTGCGTAGGCAAAAGAGTAGAAGAGGCACAAGCGCCCGAAAATCGGGGGTGCAGAGAGAATGCCATCATCCGGATGGAAGATTTGCCGTAGGGATTGCCCTACAAGGATGACGGGATTGGAATGCTCGCGATCAGTATCACCTCGCCCCCTGTGGGAGCGGGTTCACCCGCGAAGAGGCCAGCCCAGGCACCGCACATGGCAGGCCAGGCCCTTTCGCGGGTAAACCCGCTCCCACAGGGGGGTGGTGCATGCGGCGAAGAGCCTATGTCGCAATCAGACCAGCTTGTGTTCCATGGCGTACTTCACCAGCTCCGCCAGCGAGTTCACTTTCAGCTTCTGCATCAAGCGCGCCTTGTGGGTGCTGATGGTCTTGCTCGACAACGCCAGCTGCTGGGCGATGTCGTTGACGTTGGCCCCCTGGGCCAGGCGCTCGAACACCGAGAATTCCCGCTCCGACAGCAGCGTGTGCAGTGGCCGCGACTCGGTCAGGCCCACTTCGAACACCATGCGGTCGGCCAGCGATGGGTCGATATAACGCCCGCCACCGGCCACCCGACGTATCGCGGTCAGCAGCAGCGCCGGGTCACTGTCCTTGGTGGCATAGCCCGCCGCACCGGCCTTCAGCGCCCGCGCCGCCATCTGTGCCTCGTCGTGCATCGACAGCATCAGGATTGCCGGCGCATCGTGCAACGCACGGATCCGCGGGATCGCCTCAAGGCCGTTCACCCCCGGCATCGAGATATCCAGCAGCACCACTTCGCACGGCGTGTGGCGCAGGGTGTCGAGCAGCTGCTCGCCATTCCCCGCCTCCCCCACCACCTGCATGTCCTTGGCCAGGCCAATCAACTGTTTGATGCCTTCACGGACAATGGTGTGGTCTTCGGCCACCAGTACTCGAATCACGCTTGCTCTCCTACTCCAACGGAATGGCCACGCTCAGGCTGGTGCCTTCGCCCGGTTCACTGTGCAGCGCCATGCTGCCCCCCAGCATCAGCACCCGCTCGCGTACACCCACCAGGCCGAATGACGTGGGCCGGGTCTGCTCGTGACAAAAGCCCTGGCCATCATCGCTGACCGTCATTCGCAATTGCCCGTCTTCACGCACCAGTTCGATCTCCACGCTGTGGGCCTGGGCGTGACGCATCACGTTGGTCAGCGCCTCCTGCAGGATACGGAACAGGCCGGTGGCCTTGGCATCGCTCAATGCTGGCAGATTATCCGGCACCTGTACCAGGCAGGGAATCTGCGTGCGGGCCTCAAAGCGCCGTGCCTGCCATTCGATGGCCGAGGCAATGCCGGCATCGAGGATCGGCGGGCGCAAGGCAGTGGCGACATCACGCACCAGCTGGAACAGCTGGGCAATCAGGCGCTTCATGCTGGTCAGGCGCTCATTCAGGCCGGGGTCCAGCTCGGCAAACGCCAGCTCGCACATCGACACTTCCAGCTTCAGCACGGTCAGCATCTGCCCCAGCTCATCATGCACTTCCCGGGCGATGCGGGCCTTTTCTTCCTCGCGCACGCTTTCCAGGTGGGCCGACAGCTCGCGCAGCTGCTCCTGGGATTTCGCCAACGCCAACTCGGCCCGCTTGCCCTGGGTGATGTCCCATACCACACCGTCCCACACCACCTGGCCGTTGGCCAGGCGCCGGGTGCTGGCCTTGATGTCGGCCCAGCGTTGTTCACCCTGGCGGGTCAGGATGCGTCCCTGCCAGGACCAGTCCTGGTCGCTGGCCAAGGCCAGGTCCTGGACCCGGTGGTAGTCGGCGCGGTCTTCGGGATGAACAAGGTTGCGCAGGCCCATCTGCGGGTGCTGGATCTCGACAGGCGCATACCCCACCAGCGCCTCGCTGCCCTCGCTGATGTAGGGGAACTCCAGCTCGCCCTCGGCCGGGTCACGCTCCAGGCGAAACACCAGCCCCGGCACGTTGCCGGCAATGCCCTTGAGCCGCGCCTCGCTTTCGCGCAGTGCCGCCAGGGCGCGGTGGCGCTCGGTAACATCGGCGAGGTACACCACCAGGTATTCGGAATCACGAAAGCGCAGAAAGCTCAGTGACAGCTCGACCGGCAGCAGGCTGTTGTCGGCCCGCCGGCACTGCGCCTCGAACTGCCCGACACCGCCCTCCCCCGTGCGTGCGCCTTTCCACAACTCCAGCCAGCGGTCCATGTTCAGGCTCGGTTCGAAGGTGCTCAACGGCCGCTCCAGCAGTTCGCCGTCGCCATACCCCAGCATGCGCTCGGCGGCGTGATTGGCGTAGCGTACGTGGCTGTCCCAGTTGACCCAGAGAATGCCCACCGTGCTCTGGTCGATGGCGAACTGGCTCAGGCGCAGGGCCTCTTCACGTACTTGCCGCTCCACCAGGCTTTCCCGGGTGGTCAGCAGGCTGCGCTCCAGTTGGCGCTGCTGCCGGCGTTGCCACACCAGGGTTGCCAAGGCACACAACAGCAACATACCGAACAGCAAGGCCAGGTTCTGCCAGAAGCCGGGTGACTCGCTCAGGCGTGGGTATTTGGGCTGCAACCACCGCTGGTGCAGTTGCTCCAGCTCCTTGGCCGGCAGCGCCTGCAGGCCGCGTTCGAGCACATCGGCCAGCAGCGGCCAGTCACGCCGCGAGCCGATGCGCAGCAACTGCGGCAGGCCGATATCGCCGACTACCGCCAGCTCACTGAACTCGCTTTCGCGTGACAGGCGGCTGAGCTGGGCTTCATCCATCACCGCGAAACTGGCCTGGCCACCCACTACCAGTTGCAGGGCCTCACGCTCGTTGGGCACCCCTTGCAGGTTGAGGTTGCTGTAGTTGCTGCGCAGGTAATCCGCCAACTGGCTGGGCATGCGAACCACCACCCGCTGCTCGGTTTCAAGCTTTTCCAGCTCTACGGCCATGGCCCCGGTGCGCGGGCCCACCACCAGTTGCGGCACGCGCATGTACGGGTCACTGAACAACCACAGGCGCAGGCTGGCTGGCGTCTGGGTCAGGCCCGGAGCGAAGTCGATTTCCCCGGCCAGCAGGGCGTGTTCAAGGCTGGCCTGGTCGCTGAAGTTGCGCCAGGTCAGGTCCAGGCGCAATGCCTGCGCCAGGCTGTTCACCAGCTCTACGTTGGCCCCGTACAGTTGCTGCAGGCGCCGGTCGAACTGAGCGTAGGGTGCTTGTAATACCAGGCCGACGCGCAAGCTGCGGTGCGCGTCCAGCCACTGCTGCTGCGCAGGCTCCAGCGTAACGGCGGGCACCACCTCGGGCCGGGCCAATGCAATCAAGGGCAGCCACAAGCAGCCGATAACCAACAGGCGACGCACTCGCTTCATCTAAACGCTCGTCTTGGCAAAGGCGGCCATGCAGCATGGCCGTCACGGGCAAATACTATTAGGCTGCCGGTATCATTCTGGCCCTGGGTTGACTCATGTCCACACTTTATCGCACGACGCTGGCAATGTGCTGCCTGGCCTCGATCCTTCCACTCGGCGCCCTGGCTGCCGATGCCGAAAAACCACCTGCCACCACCGAGGCTCCAGCCGCCGAGGCCCCGCGCCCGCCCTTGCTGGAGCGCAGCCAGGAAGATGCCCAGGCGCTGGAGCGGCTGGTGCCCAAGGCCGAGCAGCAGACCCTGCAGGCCGGTGCCGACAGTTTCCTGGCCCTGTGGAAACCCGCCAATGACAACGACCCGCAAGGGGCAGTCATCATCATCCCAGGTGCAGGCGAGACGGCCGACTGGCCAAATGCGGTCGGCCCACTGCGGCAGAAATTCCCTGATGTCGGCTGGCACAGCCTGAGCGTCAGCCTGCCCGACCTGCTCGCCGACAGCCCCCAGGCAAGGGTCGAGGCCGCTCCGCCTGCCGAGCCTGAAAAAGACAAAGGCGAAAGCGCACCGGCCAAGGACGTACCGGCCGACGCCAACGCCAACGTGGCCCAGGCCACGGCAGCCGATGCCGATACCGCAGAAAGCACAGACGCCGAACAGGCCAGCGAGCAGGCCGACCCGGCAGATGCCGAGCGTATCTTCGCCCGCCTCGATGCCGCCGTGGCGTACGCCCAGCAACACAACGCCCGCAGCATCGTGCTGATCGGCCATGGTAGCGGGGCGTATTGGGCGGCCCGCTACCTGAGCGAGAAACAGCCACCACAGGTCCAAAAGCTGGTGATGGTCGCCGCACAGACACCGGCCAGGGTTGAACATGACCTGGAAAGCCTGGCACCGACCTTGAAGGTGCCGACTGCCGATATCTACTACGTCACCCGTAGCAGCGACCGCAACGCGGCCGAGCAGCGCCTGCAGGCCAGCAAGCGGCAGAAGGACAGCCAGTACCGGCAGTTGTCGTTGATTGCCATGCCAGGGAACAAGGCGGCGGAACAAGAGCAGTTGTTCCGCAGGGTACGCGGGTGGTTGAGCCCGCAGGGTTGAGTCCGACTGCGAAGCTTTGCCGCCTGTGAGATCGAGCGCCGCCCGCGCGACGCATCGCGAGCTGCGCTCGCTCCTACGTTTGTTTCGGGCCAGTCACGCCTGTGGCAGGCGCGCGCGACCGCCTTGTTTGTACGCCGCAACATCGCGCCATGCGCCAAGGCGTTCGCGCGCAAATCCCCCAGGAGACATTGGCCCGAAACAAACGTAGGAGCGAGCGCAGCTCGCGATGCGTCGCGCGGGCGGCGCTCGATTTCACGGGCACTGTAAAACCCAAGGCAGGCACATCATTACAGCGAAGAGGCCCTTACAGGCCCCGCCGCTTACGGATCATGGCATAGGCCTGGTGCAGCTCGCGGGTGCGCTCGGTCGCCTCACGCACCTGCGCCTCGCTGGCACCGGTGCCGGCCAGCTTGTCCGGGTGATGCCGGCTGACTAGCCGGCGATAAGCCTGCTTGACCTTGTCGGTCTCGGTGTCCGCCTCAACCGCCAGCAAGCGCAACGCTGCGGCATAGGTCATGGCCAGCCCTTCCGTTCCGGCGGCCTTGCGCGGCTCGTACTCCAGCGACATCGCCTGCACCTGCCGCCTGCTCAGGCCCAGCTTCTGCCCCCAGTCCAGCAGCAGCTCACGCTCCTTGTTACCCATCTTGCCGTCGGCCCAGACCATGCGCCAACACGCACGCAGAGTGCCTTCCGCCGCATGCGGCTGCTGACGAATGCGGCGCAAATGGCTGCCCAGCCGGTCCTTGCCCGCCTTGCCACGGTTGAACGCGGCTATCGCGCGCAGCCGGGCCGCTTCGGCCAGGTCCAGACGCAGCATTTCCTGGCGCGCCTGGCGGATATGCTGCTCGGCCACACGGCCATCGCATTTGGCCAGGCGCCCGAGCATCACGAACAGCAACTCGTCGTCGCGCAAGGCCGAGCGCCCGCCCAGGCGTTCGCGCATATCGTCCCAGCCTTGCAAGCGCAGGCGGCGGTCCATGGCCTGCCCAAGCAACCCACCGAGCAAGGCCCCCGGAATGCTGGCAACAGCAAAACCGGCACCCACACCAATCACCGTGCCTGGCCACCACATCTCAGGCGCGCTCGCCAATCAAACGCTCAGCCTCGGCCAGGCGCTCAAGCGTGCCTACATCCACCCAATGCCCACGGTAGTGCTCGCCAGTGACCTTGCCATCCGCCATGGCCTGACGCAGCAGCGGCGCCAGCTTGAAGGCACCGGGCCGGCAACCGTCGAACAATGCCGGGTGCAGCACCGAAAGGCCGCTGAAGGTCAGCGTGCCGGGAGCGTCATCGCCATCGACGACCTGCTCGCCCACCAGGCGGAAGTCACCGCGGCCGTGATGGCCAGGGTTGTCGACCAGTACCAGGTGAGCAAGGCCTTGCAAGGGGGCCTGCAGGCCAGTGAAATCGTAGTCGCTCCAGACATCGCCGTTAACCAGCAGGAACGGCGCGTCACCCAGCAACGGCAGGGCCTTGAAGATGCCACCACCGGTTTCCAGCGGCTCGCCCTCGGGTGAATAACGGATGCTCACCCCGAAGCGGCTGCCATCGCCCAGGTGGTCTTCGATCTGCTGGCCAAGCCAGGCATGGTTGATCACCACCTCGGTAACACCCGCCGCCGCCAGGGCGTGCAGGTGGTACTCGATCAGCGGCTGGCCGGCGACCGGGATCAGTGGTTTTGGGGTATGCAGGGTCAACGGGCGCATGCGCTCGCCTTTGCCCGCTGCCAGAATCATTGCCTTCATGCACGCACTCCGGCCTGCAACTCGGCAATCAGCTCACCCAGCTCCGACAATTCGGGCCGGCGGCCAATCACTTCTTCTATATAGGCGAAGAAACGCGGCACGTCGCCCAGGTAGCGCGGTTTGCCATCACGGTGGCAGATGCGGGCGAAAATGCCGATGACCTTCAGGTGGCGCTGCACACCCATCAGGTCGCTGGCACGCTGGAATGCTTCGAAGCCGTCCTGCACCGGGATGCCGGCCGCCTTGGCCTGCTGCCAGTAATTTCGCAGCCAACCTTCGACCCGTGCCTGCGGCCAGCTGAGGAAGGCATCCTTGAACAGGCAGGTGATGTCGTAGGTGACCGGGCCGTACACCGCGTCCTGGAAGTCCAGTACACCCGGGTTGGGGGTGCTCTGCATCAGGTTGCGCGGCATGTAGTCGCGGTGCACCAGCACCTTGGGCTGGGCCAGGGCGCTGTCGATCAGCAGTTGGCTGACGCGCTGCCAGGTGGCTTTCTGCGCTTCGCTCAAGGCCAGGCCCAGCTCACGCCCCACGTACCACTCGGGAAACAGCTCTACTTCACGGCGCAACAGCGCATCGTCGTAGCTGGGCAGCGGCGCATCCATCGGCAGGCGCTGGAAGGCCAGCAAGGCCTCGATGGCATCGGCAAACAGGCCATCAGCGTTGTCGGCATCAATTACATCAAGGTATGTCTGGTGGCCCAGATCCCCCAGCAACAGGAAACCGCGCTCCAGGTCCTGGGCATGGATCTGCGGCACATGCACACCCGCGCTGGCCAGCAAGTGATCAATGGCGACGAACGGTCGGCAGTTTTCCTGCGGGGGGGGCGCGTCCATGATCACGAAGCTGTGCCCAGCCCCCTGCCAGCGGAAGTAACGGCGGAAGCTGGCGTCGCTGCTGGCCGCGGTCAGGCTGCCTGCGGGCACGTCGCCCCAGCCGTTGTTCAGGAAAAGATCATTGAGCTGCTCATGGAGCCAGACCGTCAGTTGTTGCAGGCGTACATCGTGTTCAGGCATTACAAGGGTCTCCGACGGCCCTAGCCGTCAAGCGGGTCATGCTTTATTATCCAGCATCTTTTTCAGACCATCGAGAGGCGTGCGGCCCCACACGCGGGCAGATGGCACGCAGGAAGCCCGGACTAATAAGATGGCATTGAAATCCCCCGCGTTTCGTAGAAAGTTTCCGTTGCTGGTAACCGGCGGTCTGCTGGCCCTGCAACCTCTGGCCACCTCATATGTAGTGGCAGCCGAACAGTTCGACTGCCAAGTGTCCGCCTCCGGTGGTTGGGACTGCAAGCCCAAAGCGCCAGTCAACAACCTGCCGCCGCGCCCGGTGCACGAGGGTGCGGCCGTCAGCTCCGGCACAGAAGCCGCGAGCGAGGCCGAAACCGCAGACCAGCCGATGCTGGTCACCGAGGCCAAGGGCCGTGGCCTGAAGTCGCGCAGCGAAGACTACAGCCACCTCGACTGGGTACCGCGTGACAAGCTCACCGCCGCACAGCTGGCCGAAACCGGCCCGTACTGCGGTGGCGCCTATATCGAGCCAACCCGCCCGGGCATGGCCGACACCACGCCGAAGGACGAGTCGCCGACCTA
Organism: Pseudomonas sp. WOUb67; assembly: GCF_050058005.1. Lineage (NCBI taxonomy): Bacteria > Pseudomonadati > Pseudomonadota > Gammaproteobacteria > Pseudomonadales > Pseudomonadaceae > Pseudomonas > Pseudomonas sp. WOUb67. The sequence continues at coordinate 216,165 of NZ_CP170112.1, forward strand.
CATCAACGCCAAGGTGTCCAAGTACCAGCAGGAGCAGCAGATCGCTACCCTCGCCGGTGACGTGGTAATGCGCCAGGGCAGCATGCAGGCCGAGGCCGACGAGGCCAACCTCTACCAGACCGAAAACCGTGGCGAGCTCAAGGGCAACGTCAAGATCCGTGACAACGGGTCGCTGGTGGTCGGTGACCAGGCACAGATCCAGCTCGATACGGGCGAAGCCCAGGTCGACAACGCCGAATACGTGATGCACAAGTCGCACATCCGCGGCAGTGCCCTGTATGCCAAGCGTGGTGAAAACGCCATCATCCGCCTCAAGGACGGTACGTACACCACCTGCGAACCGGGCAGCAACGCCTGGCAGCTGAAGGGCAACAACATCACCCTGAACCCGGCCACCGGTTTCGGTACTGCGACCAACGTTACGCTGCGGGTCAAGGATTTCCCGGTGTTCTACACACCGTACATCTACTTCCCGATCGACGACCGTCGCCAGTCCGGCTTCCTGCCGCCCTCGTTCAGCAGCAGCAGCGACACCGGCTTCATGCTGGTCACGCCGTACTACTTCAACCTGGCACCGAACTACGACGCCACGTTGTACCCGCGTTACATGACCAAACGCGGCCTGCTGATGGAAGGCGAGTTCCGCTACCTGACACCTTCCAGCGAAGGCCAGTTCGGCGGCGCCTACCTGAACGACAAGAACGACGACCGCAAAGACCAGACTGACTACAAAGAACAGCGCTGGATGGTCAACTGGCAGCACAAAGGCGGTTTGGACGAGCGCCTGATGACCGAGGTGAACTACACCGACATCAGCGACCCGTTCTACTTCCAGGACCTGGAGTCCGACCAGATCGGCGTTGAAAGCAAGGACTTCCTCGATCAGCAGGGCGCGCTGACCTACCGCGGCGACAGCTACACCGCGCGGTTGAACGTGCATGCCTACGAGGCAGCGACCATTTCGCAGATCACGCCTTACGATCGCCTGCCGCAGATCACCTTCAATGGCGTGCTGCCCTATCAGCCGGGTGGTTTGAACTTCGCTTACGAAACCGAGGCTGCACGCTTCGAACGTGATCTGAAGAACGACTTCGTTCGGGACAAAGATGGCAACCCGGACTTCTCTGCCGGGGCAGCCGGTCGCCGGCTTGACGAGAACATCCAGGGTATTGAACGCGCCAACGGAACACGTTTGAACGTCGCGCCGTCAATCAGCTACCCGATGACTGCCAGCTACGGCTTCCTCACGCCCAAGCTGAAGTATGCCTACACCCAGTACGATCTCGACCTGGACAGCAAAGGCAAAGCCGACGCAATCAACCTGCGCAACGCGAACCCAAGCGCCTACGGTAGCTATGACAGCACCGTGAGCCGCGATGTGCCGATCTTCAGCGTCGACAGCGGCCTGTATTTCGACCGCAACACGTCGCTGTTCGGTACCAGTTACAAGCAGACCCTCGAACCGCGCATGTTCTACCTCTACGTCCCGTACAAGGACCAGAAGGACATCCCGCTGTTCGATACCGGCGAAACGCTGTTCAGCTACGACTCGCTGTTCCGCGACAACCGTTTCAGCGGTACCGACCGTATTGGCGACGAGAACAAGCTGTCGCTGGGCGTGACCACCCGCTGGATCGAAGACAGCGGTTTCGAGCGCCAGAACTTCAGCATCGGCCAGGCTTACTACTTCAAGGATCGCAAGGTCCAGTTGCCGGGCATCGACTACCGCACCCGCAAGGATGCACAGTCCGATGTGTCGCCATACGCGCTGGTGTACAACTACTACTTCAACCGCGACTGGCGCTTCAATTCGGACTTCAACTGGGACCCGGACAGCCGCAGCACCCGTTCGGGCAGCGCGATGTTCCACTACCAGCCTGAAGACAACCCGAACAAGGTGGTCAACCTCGGCTATCGCTACCGCAACGACACCATTGCCTTCGACTCGACCACAGGTACCTGGAAAGTGGGCGGTGGCGACTACGGCACGCCGGGTGATCCGAACTACATCAAGGACTACTACAAGATCCAGCAGCATGACTTCTCGGTCATCTGGCCGATCGTTCCGCAGTGGAGCGTCATCGCCCGCTGGCAGCATGACTACAACCGCAACCGTACCCTGGAAGCCATGGGTGGTTTCGAGTACGACAACTGCTGCTGGAAGCTGCGCCTGATCAACCGTTACTGGATCGATTACGACGACTTCAGCCAGGCGCTTCCGCAGAACGAAAAAGGCGACCACGGTATCTTCCTTCAGATCGTTCTGAAAGGCCTCGGTGGTGTAGTGGGCAACAAGGTCGAATCTTTCCTCGACCAAGGCATTCAAGGTTACCGTGAACGTGAAGACCAAGCTTATTGATCGTCTGCGCCCAGTGTTGCTGGGCGCCGCTTTGCTGAGTGGCGCGGTGCATGCCGCGGTGCAACCTCTTGATCGCGTGGTGGCCATCGTCGACAACGACGTGGTCATGCAAAGCCAGCTGGACCAGCGTGTCCACGAGGTACAGCAAACCATCGCCAAGCGCGGCGGCGGCGTGCCGCCGACCGGTGCCCTGGAACAGCAGGTACTGGAACGCCTGATCGTCGAGAACCTGCAGCTGCAGATCGGCGAGCGTTCCGGCATCCGCATCACCGACGAAGAGCTGAACCAGGCCATCGGCACCATTGCCCAGCGCAATGGCATGTCGCTGGACCAGTTCCGCGCCGCCCTGGCCCATGACGGCCTGTCGTTCGACGACGCTCGCGAGCAGGTCAAACGCGAGATGATCATCAGCCGCGTGCGTCAGCGCCGCGTGGCCGAGCGCATCCAGGTGACGGAGCAGGAAGTGAAGAACTTCCTCAACTCCGACATGGGCAAGATGCAGATGTCGGAAGAGTACCGCCTGGCCAACATCCTCATCCCCACCCCGGAAGGCGCCAACTCGGAAGCCATCCAGGCGGCCGCACGCCAGGTCGGCGATGTCTACAAGCAGCTCAAGCAAGGCGCGGACTTCGGCCAGATGGCCATTGCCCGTTCCGCCAGCGAAAACGCCCTGGAAGGCGGCGAGATGGGCTGGCGTAAAGCCGGCCAGCTGCCACCAGACTTCGCCAAGATGCTCAGCAGCATGCCGGTCGGTGAAATCACCCAGCCTATTCGCATCCCCAACGGCTTCATCATCCTCAAGCTCGAGGAGAAGCGCGGCGGCAGTGAAAACGTGCTGCGTGACGAAGTGCATGTACGCCACATCCTGATCAAGCCAAGTGAAATCCGCAGCGAAGCGGCCACCGAGCAGCTGGCCGAGCGCCTGTACGATCGCATCAAGAACGGTGAAGACTTCGGCGAGCTGGCGAAGAGCTTCTCGGAAGACCCGGGTTCGGCGCTCAACGGCGGTGATCTCAACTGGGTAGACCCGAACAGCCTGGTACCGGAGTTCCGCGAACAGATGGCCAACGCCCAACAAGGCGAAGTGACCAAGCCGTTCAAGACCCAGTACGGCTGGCACGTTCTGGAAGTGCTCGGCCGCCGTGCCACCGACAGCACCGAACAGGCACGTGAGCAACAGGCCCAGAGCGTCCTGCGCAACCGCAAGTACGACGAAGAGCTGCAAACCTGGCTGCGCCAGATTCGCGATGAAGCCTACGTTGAAATCAAGCTGCCTGGCGCTGACCAGGCCGCCCAGTGAAGCCCCTGCGCTTCGCCGTCACCCCTGGCGAGCCTGCCGGCATAGGTCCCGACCTGTGCCTGCTGCTCGCCGCAGACGCCCAGCCTCACCCCCTGATCGCCATCACCAGCCGTGACCTGCTCGCCGAGCGGGCCACGCAGCTGGGGCTGGCCGTCAGCCTGCTGCCAGCCGCCCCGGGCCAATGGCCCGACCGGCCGGCACCCGCGGGCAGCCTGTACGTATGGGATACCCCGCTGGCAGCCCCGGTAGTGCCAGGCCAGCTCGACGAAGCCAACGCGGCGTTCGTGCTGGAAACCCTGACCCGCGCCGGGCAAGGCTGCCTCGATGGGCATTTTGCCGGCATGATCACCGCCCCTGTGCACAAGGGCGTGATCAACGAAAGCGGTATCCCCTTCTCCGGGCATACCGAGTTCCTTGCCGAGCTGACCCACACCGCGCAGGTGGTAATGATGCTGGCCACCCGCGGCCTGCGTGTGGCCCTGGTGACCACGCACCTGCCGCTGCGTGACATCGCCGACGCCATCACTGCCGAGCGCGTCGAACGTGTAACCCGTATCCTGCATGCCGACATGCGCGACAAGTTCGGCATTGCCAACCCGCGCATACTGGTATGTGGCCTCAACCCGCACGCGGGCGAGGGCGGCCACCTGGGCCGCGAAGAAATCGACATCATCGAGCCGACCCTGGCCCGCCTGCGCACCGAAGGCATGGACCTGCGCGGGCCGCTGCCGGCCGATACCCTGTTTACCCCCAAATATCTGGAGCACTGCGACGCAGTGCTGGCGATGTACCACGACCAAGGCCTGCCTGTGCTCAAGTACAAAGGTTTCGGCGCTGCAGTCAACGTGACCCTGGGCCTGCCGATCATCCGCACGTCGGTCGACCACGGCACCGCCCTGGACCTCGCCGGCACCGGCAACGTTGACACCGGAAGCCTGCGCGTCGCGCTGGAAACCGCCTACCAGATGGCCGAGAACCGACCATGAACGAGCAATACCAACACCGGGCGCGCAAGCGCTTCGGCCAGAACTTCCTGCACGACGCCGGCATCATCGACCGCATCCTGCGCGCCATCAACGCCAAGGCCGGCGAACACCTGCTGGAGATCGGCCCGGGCCAGGGCGCCCTGACCGAAGGCCTGCTGGGCAGCGGTGCTCAACTGGACGTGGTGGAGCTGGACAAGGACCTGGTGCCGATCCTGCAGCACAAGTTCGGTAACCGCAGCAACTTCCGCCTGCACCAGGGCGACGCCCTGAAGTTCGACTTCAACCAGCTGGGCGTGCCACCGCGCAGCCTGAAGGTGGTCGGCAACCTGCCGTACAACATCTCCACCCCGCTGATCTTCCACCTGCTCAGCCATGCCGGGCTGATCCGCGACATGCACTTCATGCTGCAAAAGGAAGTGGTCGAGCGTATGGCCGCCGGCCCTGGCGGTGGTGACTGGGGGCGTTTGTCGATCATGGTGCAGTACCACTGCCGCGTAGAACACCTGTTCAACGTGGGCCCTGGCGCCTTCAACCCGCCGCCGAAAGTGGACTCGGCCATCGTCCGCCTGGTACCGCACGAAGTGCTGCCGTTCCCGGCCAAGGACCACCTGCTGCTGGAGCGCGTCGTTCGCGAAGCCTTCAACCAGCGTCGCAAGACACTGCGCAATACCCTGAAAGGCCTGCTCGACAGCGCGACCATCGAGGCAGCCGGCGTGGACGGCAGCCTGCGCCCCGAACAGCTGGACCTGGCCGCCTTCGTGCGCCTGGCTGACCAGCTGGCTGATCAGCAACAAGCCTGATCCAGCCTGCACTGGCCTTTTCGCGGGCACGCCCGCTCCCACAGGAACTCCACAGCACTCAAGATCTGTGCTGTACCTGTGGGAGCTGGCTTGCCGGCGATAGGGCCAGCACCGACAACACAAATCCGCATGCCTTACACCGCTGGCCCTCCCCCCTCCCAATGGCCTAGACTGCATTATTGCGTCAGCTCGCCCAAGGCCATTGCATGTCCGATCCTCGCTATCTGATCGACGTCAGCGTCGTGACCCGCTACCTCAAAGAACAATCCGACCCCGAAAATAGTCGTTTCGCCTTCGCCTACACCATCACCGTGCACAACGGCGGCTCGCTCAAGGCCAAGCTGCTGTCACGCCACTGGCTGATCACCAATGGTGACGGCGAGGTCGAGGAAGTGCGCGGCTCCGGTGTAGTCGGCCAGCAGCCCAACATTGACCCGGGCCAAAGCCACACCTACAGCAGCGGTGCGGTTATCAGTACCCGCGTGGGCACCATGCAGGGCAGTTACCAGATGTTCGCCGAAGACGGTAAGCGCTTCGACGCCGAGATTGCCCCCTTCCGCCTTGCGGTGCCCGGGGCGCTGCACTGATGGCAACCTACGCTGTCGGTGACCTGCAGGGCTGCCTGCAGCCCCTCAAGTGCCTGCTCGAACGTGTCAGCTTCAACCCGGCCGTCGACCGCCTGTGGCTGGTCGGCGACCTGGTCAACCGCGGCCCCGAGTCACTGGAAACCCTGCGTTTCCTGTATTCGATCCGCCAGTCGCTGGTCTGCGTGCTGGGCAACCATGACCTGCACCTGCTGGCCGCCTGGCACAACGTCGAGCGCCTGAAAAAAAGCGATACGCTGCGCGAGATCATCGAAGCACCGGACGCCGACCTGCTGTTCCACTGGCTGCGACAGCAAAAGCTGCTGCATTACGACGAGGCACGCGGCATTGCCATGGCGCACGCCGGCATCCCGCCACAGTGGACGCTCGGCCAGGCCCTGGGTTATGCAGCAGAGGTGGAAGAGGTACTGCGCGACGATGGCCGCCTGAAGCTGTACCTCGACGGCATGTACGGCAACGAGCCGAACAAGTGGAGCAAGAACCTCACCGGCATCGAGCGCCTGCGGGTCATTACCAACTACTTCACACGCATGCGCTTCTGCACCGCCGAGGGCAAGCTCGACCTCAAGAGCAAGGAAGGCCTGGGCACCGCGCCCAAGGGTTACAAGCCCTGGTTTGCCCACAAGGACCGCCGCTCGCGGCATGTGAAGATCATCTTCGGCCACTGGGCCGCCCTCGAAGGCCGCGTCGACGAGCCGGGCGTCATCGCCCTGGACACCGGCTGCGTGTGGGGCGGCGCCATGACCCTGTACAACGTCGACAGCGGCGAATACCACCGCTGCGACTGTGCCGACGACGGCACCCTGCGCCAGCCGGCACAACCCACTACACTCAACGACCACACCTGAAGGAAGTAGTACCCATGAGCGAATTCAAGCGCATCCCTCCCGAGCAGGCCTTGGAGCTTCGCAAGCAAGAAGGTGCGGTCGTCGTCGACATTCGTGACTCGCAAGCCTTCGCCGCCGGCCACATCACCGGCGCCCGCCACCTGGATAACACGTCGGTTGCCGATTTCATCCGCAATGCCGACCTCGACGCCCCGACCCTGGTGGTCTGCTACCACGGCAACTCCAGCCAGAGCGCCGCCGCCTACCTGGTGGGCCAGGGTTTCTCCAACGTGTACAGCGTGGACGGCGGCTTTGAGCTGTGGCGCGCCACCTACCCGGCCGAGACCGCCCAAGGCACCGCCGAATAAATATTTTCATTTTTACTGCAGCCCGCGCCCTGTGCGGGCTTGCGGCTTATCTGACGAACGGTCGTTCGCAACTTCTCCGCCCCTCTCCCTTGAACTTACCGATAACCAACTATTCTTAAGCGCAGGCCATCCAGAAAAAGGGGAGAGCCGGTACACCGGCGTGCGGGTCATCGGTAGCGTTACAGGGTGTTCTGGGGGGTATACAGCAACCGGCGAAACCGGTTGCATGCCAGCATCAGCTGACTGATCCGGCGTCGTCTCCACGTATCGAGCGAGGTGACGTCATGAGTATTTTTAGCCACTTCCAACAACGTTTCGAGTCCACGCGCCAGGAAGAACTCTCGCTGCAGGAGTACCTCGAGCTGTGCAAAGGGGATCGCAGTGCCTACGCATCGGCGGCCGAACGGCTGTTGCTGGCCATCGGTGAGCCAGAGCTGATCGACACCTCTACCAACTCCAGGCTGTCGCGCATCTTCTCCAACAAGGTTATCCGCCGCTATCCGGCCTTTGCCGACTTCCATGGCATGGAAGAGTGCATCGACCAGATCGTGTCTTATTTCCGCCACGCCGCCCAAGGCCTGGAAGAAAAGAAACAGATCCTCTATCTGCTGGGCCCGGTGGGTGGTGGTAAATCGTCGCTGGCCGAAAAACTCAAGCAGCTGATGGAAAAGGTACCGTTCTATGCCATCAAGGACTCGCCGGTATTCGAGTCGCCCCTGGGGCTGTTCAACGCCACCGAAGACGGGGCCATCCTCGAGGAAGAGTACGGCATCTCGCGGCGCTACCTGAACACCATCATGTCGCCCTGGGCCACCAAACGCCTGCAGGAGTTCGGCGGCGACATCAGCAAGTTCAAGGTGGTCAAGCTGTACCCGTCGATCCTCAACCAGATCGCCATCGCCAAGACCGAACCGGGCGACGAGAACAACCAGGACATTTCCGCCCTGGTCGGTAAGGTCGATATCCGCAAGCTCGAAGAATTCCCGCAGAACGACGCCGACGCCTACAGCTATTCGGGCGCGCTGTGCCGGGCCAACCAGGGCCTGATGGAATTCGTCGAGATGTTCAAGGCCCCGATCAAGGTCCTGCACCCACTGCTCACGGCCACTCAGGAAGGTAACTACAACAGTACCGAGGGGCTGGGCGCCATTCCCTACACGGGCATCCTGTTGGCCCACTCCAACGAATCGGAGTGGCACACCTTCCGCAACAACAAGAACAACGAGGCGTTCATCGACCGGATCTACATCGTCAAGGTGCCGTACTGCCTGCGCGTCAGCGATGAGATCAAGATCTACGACAAGTTGCTGGTCAACAGCTCGCTGGCCAAGGCCCATTGCGCGCCCGACACCCTCAAGATGCTTGCCCAGTTCACTGTACTTTCGCGCCTCAAAGAGCCAGAGAACTCCAACATCTACTCGAAGATGCGCGTCTACGATGGCGAGAACCTCAAGGACACCGATCCGAAGGCCAAGTCGATCCAGGAGTACCGGGACTCGGCAGGCGTCGACGAGGGCATGAACGGCCTGTCGACCCGCTTCGCCTTCAAGATCCTTTCCAAGGTCTTCAACTTCGACCCACACGAGATTGCGGCCAACCCGGTTCACCTGCTGTATGTGCTCGAACAGCAGATCGAACAGGAACAGTTCCCTGCCGAAGTGCGCGAACGCTACCTGCGCTACCTGAAGGAGTACCTGGCACCGCGCTATATCGAGTTCATCGGCAAGGAAATCCAGACTGCCTACCTGGAGTCCTACAGCGAATACGGCCAGAACATTTTCGACCGCTACGTGCTGTACGCCGACTTCTGGATCCAGGACCAGGAATACCGCGACCCGGAAACCGGCGAAATCCTCAACCGCATCGCCCTCAACGAAGAACTGGAGAAGATCGAGAAACCGGCCGGCATCAGCAACCCGAAAGATTTCCGCAACGAAATCGTCAACTTCGTGCTGCGTGCCCGTGCCAACAACAACGGCAAGAACCCGAGCTGGCTCAGCTATGAAAAGCTGCGGGTGGTGATCGAGAAGAAAATGTTCTCCAACACCGAAGACCTGCTGCCGGTCATCAGCTTCAACGCCAAGGCCAGCAAGGAAGACCAACAGAAGCACAACGACTTCGTCACGCGCATGGTGGAGCGTGGCTACACCGACAAACAGGTTCGTCTGCTGTCGGAATGGTACCTGCGGGTCAGGAAATCGCAATAAAGCGACAAGCTACACACTGCGCGCCCAGGGCTGCTACGCCAGCCCCGGGCGGCAGCAACTGCCTTGCTGCCTTTGGCTGCAGCAAGCCCGTAGCTTGAAGCGTGCAGCTGTTCCCAGCTACCGGAGGGACCATGAGCTACGTTATAGACCGACGCCTGAACGGCAAGAACAAGAGCACGGTCAACCGCCAGCGCTTTCTGCGGCGGTACCGTGAACACATCAAGAAAGCCGTCGAAGAGGCGGTAAGCCGCCGTTCCATCATGGACATGGAACATGGCGAGCAGATCAGCATTCCGGGGCGTGACATCGACGAGCCCGTGCTTCACCACGGTCGCGGCGGCAAACAGACCGTCGTGCACCCAGGCAACAAGGAATTCACTGCCGGCGAACATATCCCCAGGCCGCAAGGTGGTGGGGGGGGCGGAGGCGGCCGCGGCAAAGCGGGCAACTCCGGCGACGGCATGGACGATTTCGTCTTCCAGATCACCCAGGAAGAATTCCTCGAATTCATGTTCGAGGACCTCGAACTGCCCAACCTGGTCAAACGTCACCTGACCGGGACCGACACCTTCAAGACCGTGCGCGCGGGCATCGCCAACGAGGGCAACCCGTCACGCATCAACATCGTGCGCACCCTGCGCTCGGCCCATGCCCGGCGCATTGCCCTGACCGGCAGCAGCCGCGCACTGCTGCGCGAAGCACAAAAGGAACTCGACCGCCTGCGGGTCGAGGAGCCGGACAACTTCACCGATATCCAGGAAGTCGAACAGGAAATCGAACGCCTGAAGGCACGCATCAACCGCCTGCCCTTCCTCGACACCTTCGACCTCAAGTACAACCTGCTGGTCAAGCAGCCCAACCCCAGCTCCAAGGCAGTGATGTTCTGCCTGATGGACGTGTCCGGCTCCATGACCCAGGCCACCAAGGACATCGCCAAGCGCTTCTTCATCCTGTTGTACCTGTTCCTCAAGCGTAACTACGACCGCATCGAAGTGGTGTTCATCCGCCACCACACCAGCGCCCGGGAAGTCGACGAGGAAGAGTTCTTCTACTCGCGGGAAACCGGCGGCACCATCGTCTCCAGCGCGCTCAAGCTGATGCAGGAGATCATGGCCGAACGCTACCCGGCCAGCGACTGGAACATCTACGCCGCCCAGGCTTCTGACGGCGATAACTGGAACGACGACTCGCCGATCTGCCGCGACATCCTGTCCAAACAGATCATGCCGCACGTGCAGTACTACACTTACGTCGAGATCACCCCCCGTGAGCACCAGGCGCTGTGGTACGAATACGAACGCATCGGCGAAGCCTTCCCCGACACGTTCGCCCAGCAGCAGTTGGTATCGGCCGGCGACATCTACCCGGTCTTCCGTGAACTCTTCCAGCGCAGGTTAGCCACATGACCGCCAGAGCACAGAGACGCCAACCCATTTCCACCGGGTCCGAGTGGACGTTCGAGCTGATCCAGACCTACGACCGGGAAATCGGCCGGCTGGCTGAACGTTACGCCCTGGACACTTACCCCAACCAGATCGAGGTAATCACTGCCGAGCAGATGATGGACGCCTATGCCTCGGTCGGCATGCCACTGGGTTACCACCACTGGTCCTACGGCAAACAGTTCCTCAGCACAGAAAAGTCCTACAGCCGGGGCCAGATGGGCCTGGCCTACGAAATCGTGATCAACTCCGACCCCTGCATCGCCTACCTGATGGAAGAAAACACCATGTGCATGCAGGCACTGGTGATTGCCCACGCCTGCTATGGCCACAACAGCTTCTTCAAAGGCAACTACCTGTTCCGCACCTGGACCGACGCCAGCTCGATCATCGATTACCTGGTGTTTGCCAAGCAGTACATCGCCCAATGTGAAGAGCGCCACGGCATCGACGCCGTGGAGGACCTGATCGACTCCTGCCATGCCCTGATGAACTACGGCGTGGACCGCTACAAGCGCCCTTACCCCATCTCCGCAGAAGAGGAACGGCGGCGCCAGAAGGAGCGCGAGGAGCACCTGCAGCGCCAGATCAATGACCTGTGGCGCACCATCCCGAAAAGCGCCGAAAGGGGCAACGAACGCGATGAAGGGCGCTTCCCCGCCGAACCGCAGGAGAACATCCTGTATTTCATCGAGAAGAATGCCCCGCTGCTCGAACCCTGGCAGCGTGAAGTGGTGCGCATCGTGCGCAAGATCGCCCAGTACTTCTACCCGCAGCGCCAGACCCAGGTAATGAACGAAGGCTGGGCAACCTTCTGGCACTACACACTCATGAACGACCTGTACGACGAGGGGCTGATCACCGAAGGCTTCATGATGGAGTTTTTGACGTCGCACACCAGCGTGGTGTTCCAGCCCGGCTTCGACAGCCCCTACTACAGCGGCATCAACCCCTACGCACTGGGCTTTGCGATGTACACCGACATCCGCCGCATGTGCGAAAACCCGACTGAAGAAGATCGCCACTGGTTCCCCGACATTGCCGGCAGTGACTGGCTTTCTACCATCAAGTTTGCCATGAGCAGCTTCAAGGACGAGAGCTTCATCCTGCAGTACCTTTCGCCCAAGGTGATGCGCGACCTCAAGCTGTTCAGCATCCTCGACGACGACCAGCGCGACGACCTGCTGGTGCCCGCCATCCACGATGAAGCCGGCTACCGGGTGATTCGTGAGCTGCTGGCCGCGCAGTACAACCTGGGTAACCGTGAACCGAACGTGCAGATCTGGAGCGTCGACCGTCGCGGTGACCGCTCGCTGACCCTGCGCCACCAGCAACACAACCGCAAACCGCTGGGCGACTCGACCGATGAAGTGCTCAAGCACCTGCATCGCCTGTGGGGCTTCGATATCCACCTGGAGACCGTGCAGGGCGAGCAAGTGATGAAAACCCACCACATGCCACCCCGTGGCGAGCACGGCGAAAGCGCCGACTACGGGCGCATGGACCTGGCTGTCATTCACCACCTCTAGTGCAACGCCATGGCTGCCGACGGGTTATCCTGTCGGCAGTTATGGAGAGCTGCACATGCACATCTACAAAGTCGGCGGCGCCGTGCGCGACCGCCTGCTCGGCCTTCCTGTCAGCGATATCGACTGGCTGGTGGTAGGCGCTACCGTTGAAGAAATGCACGCCAAGGGTTACCGGCCGGTGGGCGCTGATTTCCCGGTGTTCCTGCACCCGAAAACCGGCGAGGAATATGCCTTGGCGCGTACCGAGCGCAAGAGCGGGCGCGGTTATGGCGGGTTCACTTTTCACGCCAGCCCTGACGTGACATTGGAGGAAGACCTGATTCGCCGTGACCTGACCATCAACGCGATGGCCGAGGACGAAGCGGGCACGGTGTACGACCCCCACCACGGCAAAGACGATCTCGAAAGACGAATTTTACGCCACGTTTCACCGGCATTCGCCGAAGATCCTTTGCGCGTGCTGCGCGTTGCACGCTTTGCTGCCCGGTATGCACCGCTGGGTTTCGGGGTTGCCGAAGCAACGCTTGAACTGATGCGTCAGATCAGCGCCTCTGGCGAACTGCAGGCGTTGACTGCCGAGCGCAGCTGGAAGGAAATCGAGCGCGCGCTGATGGAGGCACAACCCCAGGTTTTCTTCCAGGTGCTGCGCGACTGCGATGCCCTGCAGGCGCTGCTGCCTGAGCTTGTTGATGATGCCCGGGCCTTGGCGGCGCTGGAGCAGGCAGCGGCGCACGAACAGCCTCTGCACGTGCGCTGGGCCTGCCTGTTGCGCGGGCTTGCACCGGCCTCGATCAAAGCCGTCAACCAGCGCTTCAAGGCGCCAAGGGATTGCCAGGAGCTGGCCTTACTGACCGGAGAGTGCCTGGCACAGGCCAACCAGGCGCTGGAGCTGCCAGCCACGGCACTTCTGGAGCTGTTGCAGAAGTTCGATGTTTACCGACGGCCCCAGCGGTTCGAGGATTTTGTGGTCGCTTGCGAGATGGCGGCGCTGGGCGATGGCAAGCCAGGTTATCCACAGGCCGATTACCTGCGTGGCGCAGCAGCAGCGGCGCGAGCGGTGGATGTGAAGCCGTTGGTGCAGGCTGGGCTGACAGGCCAGGCACTGGGCGAAGCCCTCAAGAGCGAGCGGTTGAAGGCGCTCGAGGCTTACAAACGCAGCTGACCATACCGGCCTCTTCGCGGCTAAAGCCGCTCCCACAGGGACCGCACAACACTTGGCATCTGCGGTCCCAGTGGGAGCGGCTTTAGCCGCGAAGAGGCCAACACAGGCTTAAGCTGGAGTCAGCTGCAACCCACGCCACTCGAAGGCGACCGGGGCCAGTACCTGGTCGATCTGGGCCTCTTGCCACAACCGGGCCATGCTCTTGCCTGCCCCCGGATGCACCAGCTCAGGGGCCAGCAACGACAGCGGCCACAGCACAAACGCGTTCTTCAGGATCTCAGCCCGGGGCAGCACCAGCCCATCGAAGGTGCCGTGCAGATCGCCATACATCAGCACATCGATATCCAGCGGCAGCCCTTTGCGGTCCGGCGCGTAACGGCCATTTTCGGCCTCGATGAACTTCAGCCGACGGTCCAGTTCGATCAGTGGCAGCGCGGTTTGCCCAGTCACCACGAAATTGATGAACGGCCCGCTCTTGATCCCCACCGGCTGGCTTTCGAACACCGGCGAGCAGCGCATGTCGGTCAGGATGCCCGCCAACGCATCGAGCCCGGCGCACAAGTGCGCCTCACGGTCGATGTTGCTGCCAAGGCCCAGGTAAACCGTGCTCAGAGACATCCGCGCTCGATCTCCACGCCAACACCGCCACGGGCCGCCGGTACCGCACCCGGCTTGGTCAGTTTCAACCGCACCCAGGGGATATGGAATTCTTCCATCAAGGTTGCCACCAGGCGCTCGGCAAAGGTTTCCACCAACTCGAAACGCGCCTGCTCGGCAAACGCCTGGATGCGTGCCGAGACGCTGGCGTAGTCCAGCGCCAGGTTCAGGTCGTCACCCGCTGCGGCCGGGCGGTTGTCCCAGGCAAAGCTAAGGTCCAGGCGCAAGCACTGGCGAATATCCCGCTCCCAGTCATAGGCACCGATGACGGTATCGACTTCCAGGCCTTCGATGAACACTCTGTCCAAGCACTTCTCTCCACAGCACGACAAGGGCGACTGGCGCCGTTAGAATCAGGGCGTCCTCGCCCGGAATAGTTAGCATGTTTTGGTTACTGGCGTTGCTCGCCTACCTGCTCGGCTCACTGTCCTTCGCCATTCTCCTCAGCCGCCTTTCGGGCAGCCCGGACCCGCGTTCCAGCGGCTCAGGCAATGCCGGCGCCACCAACATGCTACGTCTGGCAGGCCGTAAACTGGCGATCCTGACCCTGCTTGGCGACCTGTGCAAGGGCCTTTTGCCGGTATTGCTTGCCCGCCTTGCCGGGCTGGACCTGCACGCGCAAGCCTGGGTGGGCGTGTGCGCGGTGCTGGGCCACCTGTTCCCCCTGTACTTCCGCTTCCAGGGCGGCAAGGGTGTGGCGACGGCTGCCGGCATGCTCATGGGCCTGTATTTCCCGGCCGCGCTGCTGGCCATCGGCGCCTGGCTGCTGACGTTCTACCTCACCCGCACCAGCTCGCTGGCGGCGCTGATTGCCACGCCGCTGACCTTGCCATTGCTGGCCTGGCGCGAGCCCGAAGCCCTGCTGCCGATCACCGTGCTGACCGTGATGATCGTATGGCGCCACCGCAAAAACCTGCGCGACCTGTTCGCCGGTCGCGAACGGCACTTCTGAGCTTTCGGCTTCACACGTTACAGCGGCGGCAACTGCTCCATCGGCCAGCGTGCCTGCACGCTGATCGCCAGGTCCTGCTGCTGCCCGGCCAACAGGCGCTGGCAACCGGCGTAAGCGATCATCGCGCCGTTGTCGGTACAGAACTGCGGACGCGCGTAGTACACATTGCCCTTGATGCTGCCGAGCATGTCCTCAAGCGACGCGCGCAAGGCCTTGTTGGCACTTACGCCACCCGCGATGACCAGGCGCTTGAGGCCGGTGTGCTTGAGCGCCCGCTTGCACTTGATGGTCAAAGTCTCCACCACCGCCTGCTGGAATGCCAGGGACAGGTCGCAACGGGTTTGCTCGCTGTCGTCCCCAGCGTTCTTGCATTGCTGCCAGGTGTTCAGGGCAAAGGTCTTGAGGCCACTGAAGCTGAATTCCAGCCCAGGGCGGTCGGTCATCGGCCGCGGGAACACGAAGCGCCCAGGTACGCCCTGCTCGGCCAGGCGCGCGATTTCCGGGCCGCCGGGGTAGTTGAGGCCGATCAGCTTGGCGGTCTTGTCGAACGCTTCGCCGGCGGCAT
This sequence comes from Pseudomonas sp. WOUb67, assembly GCF_050058005.1. Taxonomy (NCBI): domain Bacteria; kingdom Pseudomonadati; phylum Pseudomonadota; class Gammaproteobacteria; order Pseudomonadales; family Pseudomonadaceae; genus Pseudomonas; species Pseudomonas sp. WOUb67. Next base: position 231,924 of record NZ_CP170112.1, read on the forward strand.
CGTCCAGGCTTTCGCCCAGCAGCTCGTACTGACCGATGCCATCGACGCGTACCAGCTGGGTGTGTCCGCCCGAAACCAACAAAGCGACGAACGGAAACTCAGGTGGGTTTTCTTCCAGCATGGGCGCCAGCAGGTGGCCTTCCATGTGGTGCACGCCAATCGCCGGAATGTCCCAGGCAAAGGCCAGCGCCTGGGCGCAGGAGGCGCCCACCAGCAATGCACCGACCAGGCCAGGACCCGCGGTGTAGGCAATGGCGTCGATCTCGGTGGCGACGCAGCCCGCCTCCTCCAGCACCTGGCGGATAAGCGGCAACATGCGCTTCACGTGGTCACGCGAGGCAAGCTCGGGCACCACACCGCCAAACACGCGATGCAGGTCAATCTGGCTGAACAGTGCGTCGGCCAACAAGCCGCGCTCACTGTCGTATAATGCGACGCCAGTTTCGTCGCAGGATGTTTCCAATCCCAGTACTAGCATGGGTTCGTCCCTTGTGGGGGCTGAATTCGAAGGCGCGCATGATAGTCCCCGTGTCGGGTGCCGACCAGCGGTTTTCGATCAGAGGCTTTGCATTCCGGCTTGCTAAGGGTTAACATCCGCAACCCTTGAAAACCGACGTTCTCCAGCACACCTTTGTTTTGCCAGGAGCACGTCTACCCCGGTAATGAATTAAGGTAGCCCTGGATGCCAGCCGTCAAAGTTAAAGAGAACGAACCCTTCGACGTAGCTCTGCGTCGTTTCAAGCGCTCCTGCGAAAAAGCCGGTGTACTGGCTGAAGTTCGTAGCCGCGAGTTTTACGAGAAGCCGACCGCCGAGCGTAAGCGCAAAGCAGCTGCTGCTGTTAAGCGTCACGCCAAGAAAGTACAGCGCGAACAGCGCCGCGCCGTTCGTCTGTACTAATACAGACGTTCTACGCAAAGCTTCTGCCCTGCCCGGCTAACCGCCGGGTGATGGCAGCGGTCGTTTCAAACTTGAGCAGCTAGCTCAAGGCCCCCGCATTAGCTTTACGCAAACTGCACAGGGGCAACCTGCCTGAAACGTCAGAGCTGGTCTTTCTTGCTGTATGACCAGACGTGCACGTCCGACTGACGGGCCCTTAGGGGCTGGCGACGAGCACACATTCCCTCGCACTTCCCCAAGCATCACCTGCCCCATTCGGCGCGTGAGCGATTAGACTTGCCAGTTGCCAGATGACGAGACTGCCATGGCCGGGCTGATTCCCCAGAGTTTCATTGACGACCTGATCAACCGCCTCGACATCGTCGACGTGGTGAGTTCGCGCGTCCAGCTGAAAAAAACCGGCAAAAACTACTCGGCCTGCTGCCCGTTCCACAAAGAGAAGACACCGTCCTTCACGGTCAGCCCCGACAAGCAGTTCTACTACTGCTTCGGCTGCGGCGCCGGCGGCAACGCCCTGGGCTTCGTCATGGACCACGACAATCTGGACTTCCCCCAGGCTGTCGAAGAACTGGCCCGCGCCGCTGGCATGGAAGTGCCCCGCGAGCAAGGCCGCCGCGACCAGAAGCCTCGCCAGCCAACCGACTCGCCGCTGTACCCGCTGCTGGACGCCGCCTCGGAATTCTACCGCCAGGCCCTGCGCAGCCACCCGACCCGCAAGGCCGCGGTGGACTATCTCAAGGGCCGCGGCCTGTCCGGGGAAATCGCCCGCGATTTCTGCCTGGGCTTCGCCCCGCCCGGCTGGGACAACCTGCTCAGGCACCTGGGTGCTGATGCCTTGCAGCAGAAGGTGATGATCGACGCCGGCCTGCTGATCGAAAACGCCGAAAGCGGCAAGCGCTACGACCGTTTCCGCGACCGGGTGATGTTCCCCATTCGCGACAGCCGCGGGCGCATCATCGCCTTCGGCGGCCGGGTACTGGGCGACGACAAGCCCAAGTACCTGAACTCCCCGGAAACCCCGGTGTTCCACAAGGGCCAGGAACTGTACGGGCTGTACGAGGCGCGCAAGCACAACCGCAACCTCGACGAGATCATCGTCGTCGAGGGCTACATGGACGTCATCGCCCTGGCTCAACAGGGCCTGCGCAATGCCGTGGCCACCCTTGGCACCGCCACCAGCGAAGAGCACCTCAAGCGCCTGTTCCGGGTAGTGCCCAGCGTGCTGTTCTGCTTCGACGGCGACCAGGCCGGGCGCAAGGCCGCCTGGCGTGCGCTGGAGTCGACCCTGTCGAACCTGCAGGACGGCCGCCGCGCGCGCTTCCTGTTCCTGCCCGAAGGCGAAGACCCGGACAGCCTGGTGCGCGCCGAAGGCACCGATGCCTTCAGGGCCCGCATCAACCAGCACGCCCAGCCGCTGGCCGACTACTTCTTCGAGCAACTGGGCGTTGAAGCCGACCCGCGCTCGCTGGAAGGCAAGGCGCACATGGCGACCCTGGCGGCACCGTTGATCGAAAAGATCCCCGGCGCCAACCTGCGCCAACTGATGCGCAACCGCCTGAAGGAAATCACCGGCCTGGACCCGCAGCAGGTCGAGCAACTGGCGCAACAAGCGCCAGCGGCCAGCAGTGTGCCGGACTACGACCCTGGCTACGACTACGACGCCATGGCCAGCTACACCCCTGATTACGGCGACATGCCGCAGCATGACTTCGCCCCCGCTCAGCAGGAGCAGGCGTGGAAGCCGAACAAGGGCGGTGGCAAGAAGCAGTGGAGCGACAAGCCCTGGGACAAGAACCGCAAGGGCGGTAAGCCCTGGCAGCAACGTGACGAAGCGCCACCGCGTGTGCCAGCCCCGGTCGAGCCGCCTACCCTGGCGGCCCTGCGCACCTTGCTGCACCACCCGTTGCTGGCCGGCAAGGTGGAAGATGCCAGCCACTTCGCCGACGAAGAACACCTGTACAGCCAGCTGCTGGTGGCATTGATCGAAGCCGCACAGAAAAATCCTGGGCTAAGCTCAATGCAGTTGATTGCACGCTGGCACGGCACCGAACAGGGCCGCCTGCTGCGGGCCCTGGCGGAAAAGGAATGGCTGATCGTAGCCGACAACCTTGAACAACAGTTTTTCGACACTATAACTAGCTTGTCCGCCCGCCAACGCGAGCGCAGCCTGGAACAACTGCTCAGGAAATCACGTCAAAGTGAATTGACCAGCGAGGAAAAAACCCAGCTTCTCGCCCTGCTGAGCCGGAATGTTCCCGCACAAACGCCGACCTCATCTGGCGCGTGAGGCCCATGCTCGGGTATAATCCTCGGCTTGTTTTTTGCCCGCCAAGACCTTCAGTGGATAGGGTGTTATGTCCGGAAAAGCGCAACAGCAGTCTCGTATCAAAGAGTTGATCACCCGCGGTCGTGAGCAGGGCTACCTGACTTACGCGGAGGTCAACGACCACCTGCCTGAGGATATTTCAGATCCTGAACAGGTGGAAGACATCATCCGCATGATCAACGACATGGGGATCAACGTATTCGAGAGTGCTCCGGATGCGGATGCCCTTCTGTTGGCGGAAGCCGACACCGACGAAGCCGCGGCCGAAGAAGCCGCTGCTGCGTTGGCGGCAGTTGAAACCGATATCGGCCGCACGACCGACCCGGTGCGCATGTACATGCGTGAAATGGGTACCGTCGAGCTTCTGACCCGCGAAGGCGAGATCGAAATCGCCAAGCGTATCGAGGAAGGCATCCGTGAAGTCATGGGCGCCATCGCTCACTTCCCGGGCACTGTCGATTACATTCTCGGCGAATATGACCGCGTCACCACCGAGGGCGGCCGTCTGTCGGACGTGCTCAGCGGTTACATCGACCCTGACGACAACATCGCCGCGCCGACCGAAGAGGTGCCGATCCCTGGCGCCAAGGCCGCCGCCGCGAAGGAAGAGTCCGACGACGAAGAGGAAGAAGCCGAGAGCAGTGACGACGAGGAAGAGACCGAGAGCGGTCCGGACCCGGTAGTCGCAGCCCAACGTTTCGGTGCGGTATCCGACCAGCTTCAGGCGACCGTCAAGGTCGTGAAGAAGAACGGTCGTGCCCACAAGGAAAGCATCGCGGCCCTGCAAGCCCTCGCCGACCTGTTCATGCCGATCAAGCTGGTACCCAAGCAGTTCGAGGTCCTGGTAGAGCGTGTTCGTGATGCCCTGAACCGTCTGCGTCAGCAAGAACGCGCCATCATGCAGCTGTGCGTGCGTGATGCCCGCATGCCGCGTGCCGACTTCCTGCGCATGTTCCCGAGCAACGAAACCGACCAGACCTGGAGCGGTGACCTGGCCAAGCGCAACACCAAATGGGCTGCCGCCCTGGGTGAAAAGGACGCCGCCATCGTTGCTTGCCAGCAGAAGCTGATTGACCTTGAGACCGAAACCGGCCTTACCGTTGCCGAGATCAAGGACATCAACCGTCGCATGTCGATCGGTGAAGCCAAGGCCCGTCGCGCCAAGAAAGAAATGGTCGAGGCGAACCTGCGTCTGGTTATCTCCATCGCCAAGAAGTACACCAACCGTGGCCTGCAGTTCCTTGACCTGATCCAGGAAGGCAACATCGGCTTGATGAAAGCGGTGGACAAGTTCGAATACCGTCGCGGCTACAAGTTCTCGACCTATGCCACCTGGTGGATCCGTCAGGCGATCACCCGTTCGATCGCCGACCAGGCACGCACCATCCGTATTCCGGTGCACATGATCGAGACGATCAACAAGCTCAACCGTATTTCCCGCCAGATGCTGCAGGAAATGGGTCGCGAACCGACCCCGGAAGAGCTGGGCGAGCGCATGGAAATGCCTGAGGACAAGATCCGCAAGGTACTGAAGATCGCCAAAGAGCCGATCTCCATGGAAACCCCGATCGGTGACGACGAAGATTCGCACCTGGGCGACTTCATCGAGGACTCGACCATGCAGTCCCCGATCGACGTGGCCACGGTCGAAAGCCTCAAGGAAGCCACCCGTGACGTGCTCTCGGGCCTGACAGCACGCGAAGCCAAGGTGCTGCGCATGCGCTTCGGTATCGACATGAACACCGACCACACCCTCGAAGAGGTGGGCAAGCAGTTTGACGTAACGCGTGAGCGGATCCGTCAGATCGAAGCGAAGGCGTTGCGCAAACTGCGCCACCCGACTCGCAGCGAGCATTTGCGCTCCTTCCTCGACGAGTGATGACAAAACCCCGGCCCAGGCCGGGGTTTTTCTTTTCTGCCTTTTGAAACGCTCGCGGTCCCTGTAGGAGCAGCCTTGTGCTGCGAAGAGGCCATGCGGGTCACCGACTACCTTCGCCCATACCGGCCCTTTCGCAGCACAAGGCTGCTCCTACACCTATCTCGCTTACCCCACGCTTGCGCAATGCCCGTCTACACTCGACGTCAGACCCCAAAAATGCGAGGCCGCTATGCCGCTCATGCCGGCCATTCTGCTGCTGCTCCTGATTTTGTGGAACACTACGGCCGGCGCCCTGACCCTGACAGACGAGGAAAAAGCCTGGCTGGCTGCCCACCCGCAGCTGAGCCTGGGCGTAGACGCCTCTTGGCCACCGTTCGAGTTTCGCGACCAGGAGGGCCGGTACCAGGGATTGGCCGCCGATTACATCGCCGCGATCCAGCAACGCCTGGGCGTGACGCTCAAACCGGTCGAGCCCAGCAGCTGGACCGAGGTACTGGCGCAGGCGCGGGAAAACCGCATCGACCTGCTGCCCGGCATCATGTCCACGCCCGAACGCCAGGGCTACCTGGCCTTCACCCGCCCGTACCTCGACTTCCCCATCGTCATCCTCGCCCACAAAGGCGGCGCACAACCGCGCAAACTGGACGACCTGTACGGCCTGAAGATCGCCGTGGTCGAAAACTACGCCCCGCACGAACTGCTGCGCACCCATCACCCCGACCTCAACCTGGTGGCGCTGCCCAATGTAAGCTCCACCTTGCAGGCCTTGGCCACCGATCAGGTGGACGCCGTGGTCGGCGACCTCGCTTCAAGCATCTGGAGCCTGCGTCAGCTCAAGCTCGATGGCCTCTACGTCAGTGGCGAAACGCCCTACCGCTACCAGCTGGCCATGGCCGCACCCCGCGACAACAAGGTGCTGGTGGGGATTCTGGACAAAGTCATGGCCGACATGAGCAGCGGCGAAGTCAGCCAGATCCAGCAGCGCTGGGTGGGCAATGTGGTTGACCAGCGAATGTTCTGGTCCGACCTGCTGGTGTATGGCCTGCCAACGGTGCTGTTGCTGATGGCCGTTCTGGCCGTGGTCATCCGTATCAACCGCCGCCTCAGCTCGGAAATTTCCCGGCGCATCGCGCTTGAGCAGGAGCTGCGCAGCAGCGAGTACCACTACCGCGGCCTGGTCGAGAGCCTGTCAGCCATCGCCTGGGAAGCCGATGCCAACGACTATACCTACAGCTACGTTTCCCCCCATGCCGAAGACCTGCTTGGTTACCCGCTGAGCGACTGGCTCAGGCCGGGCTTCTGGCGCAGCATCCTGCACCCGGAGGACGCCCTCTGGGCCCAGGCTTACTGCGACAGCGAAACCGCAGCCGGGCGCGACCATAGCCTGGACTACCGGGTAATCCGGGCCGACGGCCAGCCCCTGTGGGTGCGCAATATCGTCAGCATGATCGAACACGGGCACCAGCCGGTGATGCGCGGCCTGATGATCGACATCAGCGAAACCAAGCGCACCGAGGACGCCCTGCGCCTTTCCGAGCAAAAGTTTGCCTCGGTGTTCCAGCAGTGCCCCGACATTCTGCTGATCGCCCGTCACAGCGACGGCTGCCTGCTGGAGGTGAACGAAGCCTTCGAAGAGCAGATTGGCCTGACCCCGGGCCAGGTGATTGGCCGCAGCGCCACCGAGCTGAACCTGTGGGGTGTCGAAGGCTCCGGCCCGCCGCTGCTCGAGCGCCTGCACCAGGGCGGCATCCGCAACCTGGAAATGAGCTTCCGGCGCAGCAATGGCCAACTGTTCACCGGCCTCACCTCGGCCGAAACCTTCGAGCTCGACGGCACCCCGGCGCTGGTGGTAGCGGTGCGCGACATCAGCCAGCTGAAGGAAACCCAGGGGCAACTGCAAACCTCGGAAGAGAAATTCGCCAAGGCCTTCCACGCTTCGCCCGACGGCCTGCTGCTGTCGCGCCAGAGCGACGGTTTACTGCTTGAGGTGAACGAAGGCTTCTGCCGCCTCACAGGCTACGACCTGAACCCGACCATCGACCAGACCTCGCTCGATCTGGGTATCTGGGTCGACCTCAACGAACGCAAACGCATGGTCGACCAGCTCAACCGCGACGGCTTCGTGCGCGACTTCACCTGCCACATCCGCCGCAGCGACGGGCAGATCCGTCTGTGCGAGCTGTCCGCCAGGCCCCTGCCGATTGCCGGCGTCGACTGCATGCTGACCATCGCCCGCGACATCACCGAGCGCCACCTGATGCAGGAAAAACTGCAGCTGGCCGCCACCGTGTTCGAGAACACTGCCGAAGGCGTACTGATCACCGACATCGACCAGCGCATCAGTGCCGTCAACCGCGCCTTCAGCGAAATCACCGGCTACAGCGAGATCGAAGCCCTCGGCCAGACCCCGCGCCTGCTTGCCTCCGGCCAGCACGACAGCGCCTTCTATGCCGCCATGTGGCACCAGCTTACCGCCGAGGGCCACTGGCAAGGCGAGATCTACAACAAGCGCAAGAACGGCGAACTGTACCCCGGCTGGCTGACCATCAGCGCCGTGCGCAACAGCGAGCGCGAGATCACCCACTTCGTTGCCGTGTTCGCCGACATTTCCAGTCTCAAGCACGCCCAGGCCAAGCTCGATTACCAGGCCCACCACGACCCGCTGACCGGCCTGCCCAACCGTGCCTTGTTCGAAAACCGCCTGCAGGCCGTGCTCACCTGCTCGCAGGTATCCAACCGTCAGGGTGCGGTGCTGTTCCTCGACCTCGACCGCTTCAAGCACATCAACGACAGCCTCGGCCACCCGGTCGGCGACCTGCTGCTCAAGGGCATTGCCCAGCGCCTGAAGGAGCAGGTGCGTGATGTCGACACCGTGGCCCGCCTGGGCGGCGACGAGTTCATCATCCTGTTGCCCGGCCTGCACAAGCCCAGCGACGCCAGCACCATCGCCAACAAGCTGCTGGCCTGCTTCGTCGCACCGTTCCAGGCCGGTGAGCACGAGTTCTTCACCAGCGCCAGCATCGGCATCAGCCTGTACCCGCAGGACGGCACCGACGTGGCCACACTGATCCGTAACGCCGACGCGGCCATGTACCGCTCCAAAGCCAAAGGCCGCAACCGCGTCGAAGCCTACACCCGCGACCTGACTGCCCAGGCCAGCGAGCGCATCGCCCTGGAGCACGAGCTGCGCCGTGCCGTCGAACGCAACGAAATGAGCCTGTGCTTCCAGCCCAAGCTCAGCCTCAAGACCCAGAACCTGGTCGGCGCCGAGGCGCTGATCCGCTGGAGCCACCCGACGTTTGGTGAAGTGCCGCCGGAGCACTTCATTCACCTGGCAGAAGAGAACGGCACCATCCTCCAGCTCGGCGACTGGGTACTGGAACAGGCCTGCCGGCAAATGCAGGCCTGGAAGCAGCACTACGAACCCTTCGGCCCATTGTCGATCAACCTCGCCGGCGCCCAGCTACGCCAGCCACACCTGGCCCGGCGCATCGAACAGTTGCTCAAGCACTACCAGCTCAAAGCGGGTGACCTGCAACTGGAGATCACCGAAAACTTCATCATGAGCCAGGCGGAAGAAGCCCTGGCCGTGCTGTACCAGCTGAAAAAACTGGGCGTGCAGCTGGCCATCGACGATTTTGGCACCGGCTATTCATCGCTGAGCTATCTCAAGCGCCTGCCGCTGGACATTCTCAAGATCGACAAGTCGTTCATCCGCGGCCTGCCCGACGACCCGCACGACGCCGCCATCGCCCGTGCGATCATTGCCCTGGGCCGCAGCATGCAACTGACCATCATTGCCGAGGGCGTGGAAAACCAGGCCCAGCAGCGTTTCCTGGCAGCGGAAGGGTGTGAGCAGATCCAGGGCTACATCGTCAGCCTGCCGCTGCCACCAGGGGAGTTCGCGGCAACGTTTCTTCGCATAGCACTATCGGATCTTTCAGATGGCACCGGTGCGAAACCCTCGTTATAATCCGGCCACTTACTGAGGGCCTATAGCTCAGTTGGTTAGAGCAGAGGACTCATAATCCTTTGGTCCACGGTTCAAGTCCGTGTGGGCCCACCAAATACGACAAAGCCGCGCCATTGCGCGGCTTTGTCGTCTCTAGCCCCTGCCATTTCCCCCTCGCTCACCTTTCAAAACTCTTCATGTGTCCACAATGTGTCTGAACGCCGAGATGCCGTAACACCTCGGCTTTAACGCGTCACACCTCTCTTAGAAATCCCAACGCGTCGTCACCATCACATTGCGCGGGTCGCCCGGATACGCCGAGTCATAAAAACCAATGTTGGTGTAATAGTGTTTGTCGAACAGGTTGTTGACGTTGAGGGTCGCCGACAGGTTGTCGGTGAGCTGGTAGCGGGTCATCAAATCGACAAGCCAGTACGGGTCTTGCGTGAACTTCTCCGAGCGTCCGCCCCCGGGATAGCCCCAGTTATTCACCGTCTGCCAGCCAGCGCTCTGCCAGCGTGCGCCACCGCCCACTGTGAGCTTATCGAGGTTGCCCTTGAGCTTGTAGGTGGTATAGAAGCTGACCTGGTCTTCCGGCTCCCAGGTGGCGACCTTTTTGTTGTCGTCATCTCGGGCGATCTTATGGGTGTAGCCCGCCTGCAACTGCCAGCCTGGCGCGAGTTCACCGGAGACTTCCGCTTCGTAACCCTTGGTCTTCGTTTTGGTGCCCACGTACGAGTAGTCAACGCCCGGCTGGGAGTTCCAGGCGGTGTCAGCGATTGGACGGTTTTCTTCGTGGACTTCGAAGTAGGCGAGACTGGAGTTCAGGCGACCGCCGAAGAATTCGCCCTTGAGGCCCAGTTCATAGTTCTTGCCCTCGTTGGGGTCCAGCATGGAGCGCGTTCGGTCGCGGTATTGGGTTTGTGGCTGGAAGATCTCGGTATAGCTGGCATACGCCGTGAAGTTATCGTTCAGGTCATACGTCAGACCAGCGTACGGCACTACCTTGCCGCTTTCCTGGGTGTCGCTGGTACCGGTGACCTGGTAGTTGGCGATGCGCGAACCGAGCAACAGGTGCAGTTCATCCGTCAGGCTGAAGCGGCCGGTGACGTAGGTACCGGTCTGGCGGGTGGTTTCGTCATTGACCTTGGTGGCAGTCCACAGTGGCTCGATGGCTTGGCCATGCCAATTGTAGAAGTCATAACTGTTGTCGAAGTAAGTGGTCGCGGTGTAGTCCTTGGCTTTCCACTTGGAGATGGACAAGGATTGACCAATCACCAGTTCGTGTTCACGGCCCAACAGCTCGAACGGCCCAGAGGCGTAGACATCCAGGCTGTCACTGGTGGTGTCACCAACGTATTTGCGCGCATAGATGGAGCTGGCGGTGGCCGAGTCCTGGGAGATGTAGCCCAGGGGTGCGTTATAGCCATTGATCTGATGGTTGTATTGGCCTTTGGTGACCCAGCCGCTATCAAACGTATGTTCCAGGGTGGCGAATGCCGTGCGGCTGTACTGTTCCCATGAACCCCATTTCGGGCCGTTGTTGAACGAACGCGGTAGGTCCAGCTTGTTGCCAGTCGCGTCGAAAATGGTACGCGTGCCGGTCCAGCTGGAGCCTTTCGGGTCGCTGTCCTGATAGTCGGCGCCCAATGTCAGCAGGGTGTTTTCGTCCAGGTCGAACTCAAGGATGCCGTACAGCACGCCAGTCTTGCGGGAGTAATGGTCGAGGAACGAATGTTTGTCCTGATACGCCGCCACCGCCCGGCCGCGAACGTTGCCGGTCTCGGTCAAAGGCCCGCTGACGTCGACTTGCGAGCGATAGTTGTCCCAGGAGCCGGCGCCCAGCTCGATGCTGCTCTTGAACTCGGAGGTGGGCTTTTTACGAATCAGATTGATGGTGCCGCCAGGGCCGCCAGCACCGGTAAGCAGGCCGGTGGCACCCTTGAGTATTTCGACGCGGTCATAGATCGCCATGTCAGTCAGGGTCTGGCCCGCCGAGTATTGGGCATCACGCAGGGTGGGGATACCGTCGTACTGGAAGTTGACGATGGAGAAACCGCGGGAATAGTAGTTGGTACGCTCGGTGTCGTACGTGGACACGGTAATGCCCGGCGTGTGGCGCATCACATCGTCGATGGCATTGAGGCCAAAATCATCCATCACCTGACGCGTCACCACCGAGATCGATTGCGGCGTTTCCCGCGGGGTCAGCACCAGGCGCGTGGCTGTGGCGATGGTGCCTGGCGTGTACGAGCCAGTGCCCTCGGTCACCGTACCCAACTGGTTCGCACTGACTTGCGTCGCTTGCAACTCCACCTGTCCATCCTGAGAGGCGGGTTTGGCAATCACACGATACCCGCCTTGCTCGTGCTCGGCCTTTAAACCCACCGGGCTCAACAGCCGCTCGAGCCCTTCATCCACAGCAAAGTTGCCTTTCAGGCCCTGGCTCTGGATGCCGGCAGCCAATGAGGCGTCAATGCCGATCATCACGCTCGCCTGCTGCCCGAAAGCGCCCAGCACGCGATCGAGACTGTCGGCGGGAATGTCATAAGCCTGGCGTTGGGTGTGTTCCCGGTCGGGTGCCGGGGTCGCGGCCATGACGCCATAACTGGTGATAGCCACCGATAAACCGAAGATGACGGTGCGCAAGGCGCTGGCAAGCGGAGTGACGCGGCTGAGCATAAAGACTGTCCTGTGGAGAAGGGTTGGGTGGGCGCTTTTTCAGCGTCTTGCCTGTCTTGATGCTCGAAATGAAAAATACTGCCGGTGCAGTGACAAAAAATTCGGGACTAGGCCGGTACAACCATCGCCAGATAACCAAACACCCGTTGCACACGCACCGGCAGCACCTTGGCCAGCAAGCCGAGGCTGTCCTCCGGACGATCCAGCGAGAAGGAACCCGACACCTGCAGACCAGCGATGGCCGGATCGCAGCGCAGCATGCCACGCCGGTAGCGGTCGAGTTGCTCGACCACTTCAATCAAGGGCATGCGCTCGGCGATCAGCAGGCCCTGGGTCCAGGCTTCGGCGGTTGATGGCACGCTTGCCGGTTGCCCGCTGTGGTGGCTGTCGAAGGTCAATTGCTGGCCAGCACTGAGCCTGATACCGACGCCATGCAGCGGCTCGACAGACGCGCTACCCAAAAGCAATTGCACTTCGGTTCCCTGCTGGCGGGGCAGACCCTGGCTGATGATCAACCGTGACAAGGCGGTCGGCCGCACCCAGCCATTGGTGGTCTTGATCGCCGTCATGCCGCTGGTGCCGGAGCTCAGCAACAGCCTGCCGAGGTTCAGTGCCATGTCGGCGCCACGAATATCCACCGCCGTACGGGTATCCAGCTGCAACGCCCCCGCGTCAGCCAGGCGCAGATGCCGTCGCTCGCCCGTGGTGGTGTGGTAATCACTGAACAATTCCGGCAACAGCACCCGCTCGCGCACGCTCAACCCCAGGGCGGTGACCACACCCAGGCCAGCAAAGCCTTTGAGCAAGGTGCGTCGCGAAGGCGTGCTACGGGCGCGCAATAATTGCCGGGCATTGGGTGCCGACAGCGCGTAGGTGTTGATGCGCATGTCGCGGCTGAGACCGGCCAATCGTTGCCAGGCTAATTCATGCTGGGGGTTTTCATTGCGCCATTGTTGGCAGGCATGCTGCTCGGCGGCATCGCTGGTGCCCGATTGCAGCGTGACGATCCAATGCAAGGCCTCGTCCAGCACTCGCTCGTCCAACGCTTGATCGCTGGCCGCCGGGAGGCGGTTCATGCGCCGTACACCCCCAGGTAGCAATGGCGATAGGCTTTGAGCATGGCTTTCTGCACCACATTCACGCTTAAACCCATGCGTTCGGCGATCTGTGGATAAGTCAGGCCATCGAGTTGTGAGAGCAGGAAAATCTCACGCACCTTGCTGCCCAGCCCATCCAATACCTGCCCGACTGCGTCTAGCGCTTCCAGCACCAGCAGGCGGGTTTCCGGCGAGGGCACAAGTTCCGGCTCAAGGAGCGTCAGCGACTGCTCATACGCCCGCTCCAGCGCCCGTCGCCGATAATATTGCCCGCACAGGCGACCGGCAACGGTGGTGAGGTAGGCCCGGGGCTCGCGAAAGATTGGCACGGTCCCACTGCTCAGAATCCGCACGAATGTATCTTGCGCCAGATCCAGGGCCAGTTCGTGCCCTCCCAACCTGCGCCGGAGCAACTGCACCACCCAATCATGGTGCTGGGCATAAAGCTCACCCACAACACGATGGGCAGAAGAAGATGTGGCCATCGGCGTGATATCCAGCGGGCGGCTTAAGAATGACGCGCATGATAATACTTCTCATTAGGGATGGGTTAGGAGTTTATCCCCCGCCCGGCCTGGGAGTGTCATCCGGGGCCTCAGGATCCTCTTTGGCCACGGACTTTGATCAACTGAAAATGATGGGTGCCCATGGGTTCGGCTCCGATCTCCGCCTCAGGAGCGGACGATTCTCGACCCCACAACGGCCAAGTCCGCAGGGATTAATCGTTAGATTTTGTGAGCCCTTGCTCGCCCGTCGGCCGCATCTCCGCCTGCCGAGGGTTATAGAAGGTCATCCCAGCCGGAATATCCCGCGTAACCAGGGACATCGCGCCGATCACCACGTCGTCGCCAATCTCGATACGGTCGGCAACGATGCAGCTGTTGGCGCCCATGCTCACATTGTCGCCAATGCGCAGGGCATAGTCTTCCTGATCGAGGGTCTTGATGCCGATCGAACAATTCTGGCGGATGAAGAAATTGCGCCCGATGCTCACGTGTCGGGTAATTACCACCCCCGGCAGATGGGCGATGCGCAGGCCGGGGGCGATCTGGGCGCCGATATCGATGTCTACGGCGTATTTGAGGTTGAGGCGCTGCTGCATGCGCCGGGCGTGGCGCCGGGCCAGTCCGCCGCGGGCGTCGAGGTACTGAGCCAGGCGATAGGTGAAGAGGAAACGCAGTTTGTTGTCCTTGCGTGCGCGGCGCAGCACGTTGAACAGCAGGCTGATGCGGCGTCCGGGCCTTTTCTTGTTGGAGACTTCCAGTCGCCAGCATTCGAGCAGATTGTCGAGGTTCACACCGAAACTCCCGATGGACTAGCGCTTCATCATGCCGAAGGCACAGTCACCAGGCCAGAGCGGTCGTTGTAGGAGCGGCCTCGTGTCGCGAAAGGGCTGCACAGCAGCCCCAGCAATATTTGCGTCACTGCTGAAATCCTGGGGCCGCTTTGCGGCCCTTTCCGACCGGTCCGGCGCCCCGGCAAGGCCGCTCCTACAGAGGATCGCGTCAGATTGGTCACCTGTGCCCGGCCTTGCCCCGATTGCCACTGGCTGGCTAGGCTAGCGGGCCAACCGTAGAGACTCGCCATGTCAGATTCCCGCTCCATCACGCTGGATGAAATCGATCGCCAGCTGATCGCCCTGCTACAGATCAACGCACGCGAAAGCGTCGCCACCCTCGCCCGGCAGCTGGGTATCGCCCGCACCACCGTGAACTCGCGCCTGGAACGGCTGGAGAAGAATAAGGTCATCTCGGGCTATGGCGTGCGCCTGGGCCAGAGTGTGTTAGGCGGCGGGCTGCAAGCGTACGTGGGGATCAAGGTGCAGCCGCGTTCCGGCAAGGAAGTGGTGCGCCGGTTGAGTGCCATGGGCCAGGTGCAGCAGCTGTGTGCAGTGAGCGGCGAATTCGACTATGTGGCTTGGCTACGTACGGATTCGCCCGAACAGTTGGACCAGTTGCTCGACCAGATCGGCAGTGTCGACGGGGTGGAGAAAACCACCACGTCGATCATTCTCAGCAGCAAGGTGGATCGCGGGCAGCCGCTCTGATCAATCAGGCCTCCTGCCCGTCTAGCAGTCCCTCCAGAATTGCCGATAGGCTCTCGGCAGAATGCTGCATCGACCAGACGATGTCACGGCTGCGCTCGGGGGCATGGTGTTGGGCGTAGTCGGTGGCGATCTGGTTGAGGCCTCGGGCCAATAGGCAGGCGTGGACCAAGGCGTCTGCGGCGTCGATGCCGGGGCGGATGGCGAATAACGGCGGGTGGCTGGATTCGCAGTTGCAAAAGGGTTTTTCAGCGGTGGGTTGCAGTTTTACAGGTTGATCGGGCAAACGGTCAGTCATGGTATAGCCTCCAGATCACAGGGATGACTGGCGGCCAATCGCTTCCTTCTCACGGGAATTGGGTGGCAGCCATGCGCGAGGTGAGAACCGGCGAACTTGGAGGCGTATACCCGGCCAGGCAAAGCCTGCCCGCGCACAGCTGCCATAGCAGTGCGCCTCTAGAAAGATCAGCGGGTTCTCACGCCCGATCACCGAATTTTCGGCGACCCGTTGAAGTTAACGATGAAGCCGTTCCCGCGATGCCAGACTGAGGCGATAGCGAGCGTAGGGTAATTCTTTAATTCGAGCCTTGGGTGTAGGAATTGGCTGATCACACCCCATCCAAATTGTATTTATGCCCGCCAGAGAGGCGCATGAGGCCACCAGGTGCTTGCCTTGCAATTTACTGCGCCTATCAGACCGAGCGCCGCCCGCGCGGCGCATCGCGAGCTGCGCTCGCTCCTACGTTTGTTTCCGGCCAATTATTCCTGGGAGATTCGCGCGCGAACGCCTTGGCGCATATCCCACTACCGCGTCGTACAAACAGGGCGGTTGCGCGCGCCTGTCACAGGCATGACTGGCCCGAAACAAACGTAGGAGCGAGCGCAGCTCGCGATGCGCCGCGCGGGCGGCGCTCGATCGGATAGGCACAGCAAATCGCACTACAAGCATTTCGTCATAAATAACTTCAAACTTATGCTTTCGACGAAAAGTCATACATTCAGACACCACTCTGAACCTTAATTACGAACGCCCCACTCCCTAAAATGACCGCCAGGCATCTCCTATACTCAGGCTCCGCTCCCCGCGCAGCCCCTCTGGCAAGGTCACTTCATGAACAAGAAAAACCGCCACCCCGCCGACGGCAAGCAGCCCATCACCATCTTCGGCCCGGACTTCCCGTTCGCCTTCGACGACTGGCTGGAACACCCCGCAGGCCTGGGCAGCATTCCGGCTGACCGCCAGGGTGAGGAAGTGGCCATCGTGGGTGCCGGTATCGCTGGCCTGGTGGCGGCTTACGAGCTGATGAAGCTGGGCTTGAAGCCGGTGGTGTACGAGGCGTCCAAGCTGGGTGGTCGGCTGCGTTCGCAAGCCTTCAACGGCACCGACGGGATCATCGCCGAACTCGGCGGCATGCGCTTCCCGGTGTCGTCCACTGCCTTCTACCACTATGTGGACAAGCTGGGCCTGGAGACCAAGCCCTTCCCCAACCCGCTGACCCCGGCGTCGGGCAGCACGGTGATCGACCTGGAAGGCCAGACCTACTACGCGGAAAAAACCGCCGACCTGCCCACGCTGTTCCACGAAGTGGCCGACGCCTGGGCCGACGCGCTGGAAAGCGGCGCCCAGTTCGCCGACATCCAGCAAGCCATCCGCGACCGGGATGTACCGCGCTTGAAGGAACTGTGGAACAAGCTGGTTCCGCTGTGGGACGACCGCACCTTCTACGACTTCGTCGCCACCTCACGCTCGTTCGCCAAACTGAGCTTCCAGCACCGCGAAGTGTTCGGGCAGGTCGGCTTTGGCACCGGCGGCTGGGACTCGGACTTCCCCAACTCGATGCTGGAAATCTTCCGCGTGGTGATGACCAACTGCGACGACCACCAACACCTGGTCGTCGGCGGTGTGGAGCAGGTGCCACAAGGTATCTGGCGGCACGTGCCGGAGCGCTGCGCCCACTGGCCGGAAGGCACCAGCCTCAGCGGCCTGCATGGCGGCGCGCCGCGTACCGGGGTCAAGCGCATTGCCCGTGCCGCCGATGGCCGCCTGGCGGTTACCGACAACTGGGGTGATACCCGGCACTACGGCGCCGTGCTCGCCACCTGCCAGACCTGGCTGCTGACCACCCAGATCGACTGCGAGGAATCGCTGTTCTCGCAGAAGATGTGGATGGCCCTGGACCGCACCCGCTACATGCAGTCGTCCAAGACGTTCGTCATGGTCGACCGGCCGTTCTGGAAGGACAAAGACCCGCAAACCGGTCGCGACCTGATGAGCATGACCCTCACCGACCGCCTCACCCGCGGCACCTACCTGTTCGACAACGGCGACGAAAAGCCAGGGGTGATCTGCCTGTCCTACGCCTGGATGAGCGACGCGCTGAAGATGCTGCCGCACCCGGTGGAAAAACGCGTGCAGCTGGCCCTGGATGCGCTGAAGAAGATCTACCCCAAGACCGATATCGCCGGGCACATCATCGGCGACCCGATCACCATTTCCTGGGAAGCCGACCCGCACTTCCTCGGCGCCTTCAAGGGCGCACTGCCGGGCCACTACCGCTACAACCAGCGCATGTACGCACACTTCATGCAGCAGGACATGCCTGCCGAGCAGCGTGGCATGTTCATCGCCGGTGACGACGTGTCGTGGACCCCGGCGTGGGTGGAAGGCGCGGTGCAGACGTCGTTGAATGCGGTGTGGGGTATCATGAACCACTTCGGTGGCCAGACCCACCCGGACAACCCCGGCCCGGGCGATGTGTTCGACAAAATCGGCCCGATCGCCCTGGCAGACTGACCCAAGGAGGCACCATGCGCATTGCTCTGTTCCAGGGCGCCCCCAAGCCACTGGACGTGCCCGGCAACCTGCAACGGCTGCGCCATCAGGCGCAGCAGGCAGCCGAACGCGGCGCACAGTTGCTGGTGTGCCCGGAAATGTTCCTGACCGGTTACAACATCGGCCTGGCCCAGGTCGAACGGCTGGCTGAAGCCAACGATGGCCAGGCGGCGATGGACGTGGTGGAGATCGCCCAGGCGCACCGCATCGCTATCGTCTATGGCTACCCCGAGCGTGGCGATGACGGGGCGATCTACAACAGTGTGCAGTTGATCGATGCGCACGGCCGCAGCCTGAGCAACTACCGCAAGACCCACCTGTTCGGTGAGCTGGACCGCGCGATGTTCAGCGCCGGCGCCGACCACTTCCCGGTGGTGGAACTGGACGGTTGGAAAGTCGGCCTGCTGATCTGTTACGACATCGAGTTCCCGGAGAACACCCGACGCCTGGCGCTGGGCGGTGCCGAACTGATCCTGGTGCCGACGGCGAACATGGCCCCGTACGACTTCGTCTGCCAGGTGACCGTGAGGGCACGGGCGCAGGAAAACCAGTGCTACCTGGTGTATGCCAATTATTGCGGCTCGGAAGACGAGATCCAGTATTGCGGGCAGAGCAGCATCATCGCCCCGGACGGCAGCCTGCTGGCCATGGGCGGGCAGGATGAATGCCTGCTGCTGGCGGAGCTGGAACATGAACGGATTGTGCAGGGGCGGCAGGCATTTCCTTACCTGACTGACCTGCGCCAGGACCTGCACCTGCGTAAAAGCTGACGGCCCTTTCGCGGGCATGCCCGCTCCCACAGGATTGACGTCGATCTGCAGATCCCACAGTACCTGTGGGAGCGGGCGTGCCCGCGAAGAGGCCGGGCCTGGAAACAAATGGGTTAGGATGGATAACAGCAACTGGAGCCCCCATGCCACCCGCCACCCGCCACCTCACCCTCGTCAACGGCCTGCAGCTCACCCTGCGCCACGCCCCGCGCCTGAAGCGCTCGGCAGCCGCCTTGCGGGTGCATGCGGGCAGCCACGACGCACCGGGCAAATGGCCCGGCCTGGCCCACTTCCTCGAACACCTGTTCTTCCTCGGCACCGCGCGCTTCCCCCTGGACGATGGCCTGATGCGCTACGTGCAGGCCCTCGGTGGCCAGGTCAACGCCAGCACCCGGGAACGCGCCACCGATTTTTTCTTCGAAGTCCAGCCCAATGCCTTGGCCGGAGGCCTGGAGCGCCTGTGCCAGATGCTGGCCGAACCGGATCTGGGCATCGAGCGCCAACGCCGCGAACGCGAAGTGATCCACGCCGAGTTCATTGCCTGGTCGCGCAACCCGCAGGCTCAGCAGCAGTTCGCCTTGCTGCAATCCGTGTCGCCGGGCCATCCGCTAGGCGCTTTTCACGCTGGTAACCGGCACACCCTGGCCTTGCAGGACCCGGCCTTCCAGCAAGCCCTCGAAGGCTTTCACCAACGGTATTACCAGGGCGGCCAGATGACTTTGAGCCTGTGTGGCCCACAGCCGCTGGATGAGCTGGAACAGTTGGCCAGGCAGCATGCCAGCCTGTTCTCAACGGGCAGGCAGGTGCCACAAGCGCTGGCACCGCCGCTGTCGCCAACGAACGCACGCCGGGTCTTCACCCACGAAAGGCTCCCGGCAGGTGCCGAGCAGGCCCTGGAATTACTGATCAGTTGCCTCGGCGACAACCGCCCAGGTACCTGGCTGGATGCGCTTCGCCAACGTGGATGGCTGCAAAGCTTCAAGGCCGAGGTGCTGTACGCCTTCGCCGGGCAGGTACTTTGGCACATTGACCTGCAACTGAGCGCAGACGCCAACCCGGACGAAGCAGATGCCCTGCTGCAAGGTTGGTTCAGCTTCATTCGCCAGGCCCACCTTGAGCAGGTGAACCACGAATTCGGCCTGCTGCAACGCAGCCGCGAACGCAGCGCCGGCGCGCTTGAGCTGGCCCGCCGGGACAGCACCGGCCAGCCGTTCGCCAACCTGGATGCGCAAGGCCTGCAGGCCCTGGGCGCGCTGCTGAAAGGCCTGCCAGGCCACGCGCATGGGCAATGGCAACTGCCCCCAATCGACCCCTTGCTAATGGCAGATTTACCCAATGCCCCAGCGCAACCGCTGCCGGCGGCCCTGAAGACCAGCAGCCTGCTTCCTGGTGCTCGTCAGTACGCCGCACTTTACCTGCGCTGGCACCTGCCTTCGCCCTTCCGCCAGCGCTTGCAGGGCGTGCTGGAACAGGCGCTCGCCCCACTGCAGGAGCGCTGCGAGCGCGCGTCGGTGCAACTGCAGTTCAGTGCCGTTGGCGAATACTGGCAATTGCGCTGCGCCGGGCAACCGGCAGCAGTGCTTCGGGCTGTGGAGCAGGCCCTGGCACTGATGATCAAGCCGACAGCCAGTTGCTGGCAGCCCAACACGGCGACGCCACCGCCACTGATCCCCATCAGGGCCTTGCTCAAGCAACTGCCCGACGCGGTACTGGGCGCCCACCCCACAAGTGCGCCTGCCGGCATGCCGACGCAGTCGCAACTCGACAGCCTGTGGCAGCACGCACACTGGCATGGCCTTGCCACGGGTTTCGACGATGTTGCGCTAAGCGCTTTGGGCACTGCGTTACAGCACTGCCCTGGGCAAGGCGCGTTACCTGGCCCCCCGCCCACATGGACCACACGTCGTTGGCAGCACGCCGAAGTACCGGGCAGTGAACATGCACTGCTGCTGTTCTGTCCGCTCCCTGCGGCCAGCGAAGCCAGCGGCCGCCTGCTCGCACAATTGCTGCAAGGGCCGGTTTACCAGCGGCTGCGGGTGGAGCTGCAACTCGGCTACGCGGTATTCAGTACCTTTCGTCAGGTCGAGGGTGTCGGCGGCCTGTTGTTCGGGGTGCAGTCGCCACAGACCCGCCAGGCGCAGATCCTCGACCACCTGCTTACCCTGCTGAGGCAAGGCATCACGCTGGATCCGGGCGCTCGCCTGGCCTTGGCCGGGCAATTCGACGAACCCGCCATGGCCAACGCCGACGTGGCTGAATGGGCATGGCAGACACACCTGGCTACACAACCCGGTACGCTGGATGCGCTGCGCAGGGCTATCTTGAAGACGCGGCAGACGGATCTGGACCAGCTGCTGGGCACCCTGCTCGACAAGGATTGCCCTTGGCTCTGCTTGGCCAACGCTGCCGCGCCAATCCCTTCATGGCAGTGAGCAACGTACCGATTGTTACGCCATACGCAACGGCGCTTTTCGAATAATTAACCTTTCGGTACAAAATTTTCTTGTAAGATAGCGCAATCCCAGTTTCAGGGAACTGTCCACGCATTGGCGGTACCCAAGTAGTAGCTGAGCAACCCAACCCTCATCCGGAAGGAGTAATCCCATGTGGACCAAACCTGCTTACACTGACCTGCGTATCGGCTTCGAAGTCACCATGTACTTCGCAAGCCGCTAAGCCAGGCTTGCGCCTCAACGCCTCGGCCCGCCGGGGCGTTTTCGTTTTTACGACACGGTTTTTTGCATAGAGAGTGGCCATGTACATCCAGGTTCTCGGCTCCGCCGCCGGTGGCGGGTTCCCGCAGTGGAACTGCAACTGCGTCAACTGCAAGGGCTACCGTGACGGCACCCTCCGGGCCACGGCGCGCACCCAGTCGTCCATCGCCCTGTCCGACGACGGCGTGCACTGGGTACTGTGCAATGCCTCGCCCGACATCCGCGCCCAGCTCCAGGCCTTTGCGCCGATGCAGCCGGCCCGGGCGCTGCGCGACACCGGCATCAACGCCATTGTCCTGCTGGACAGCCAGATCGACCACACCACCGGCCTGCTCAGCCTGCGCGAGGGTTGCCCGCACCAGGTGTGGTGCACCGACATGGTCCACCAGGACCTCACCACCGGTTTCCCGCTGTTCAACATGCTCAGCCATTGGAACGGTGGCCTGCAGTGGAACCGCATCGAGCTGGAAGGCAGCTTCGTGATCGACGCCTGCCCCAACTTGCGCTTCACCCCGTTCCCGCTGCGCAGCGCCGCGCCGCCCTACTCCCCGCACCGCTTCGACCCGCACCCGGGCGATAACCTGGGTTTGATGGTCGAAGACACCTGCACCGGCGGCAAGCTGTTCTACGCCCCGGGCCTGGGCCAGGTAGACGAAAAGCTGCTGGCGATGATGCACGGTGCCGACTGCCTGCTGGTCGACGGCACGCTGTGGGAAGACGACGAGATGCAGCGCCGTGGCGTGGGCACCCGCACCGGCCGCGAGATGGGTCACCTGGCCCAGAACGGCCCAGGCGGCATGCTGGAAGTGCTCGACGGCTTCCCGCGCCAGCGCAAGGTACTTATCCACATCAACAACACCAACCCGATTCTCGATGAAGACTCCCCCGAGCGCGCCGAAGTCCTGCGCCGCGGTGTGGAAGTGGCCTTCGATGGCATGAGCATCGAGTTGTAACACCGAGAGCGCACAAGCAACACAGCACCCCTGTGGGAGCGGGTTCACCCGCGAAGAATCCAACACGGTGTATGGCACCGGCTCTGCCGGTGTTCGCGGGTAAACCCGCTCCCACAGGGATCGAGCCGAGACTCAGCTTTACAGGAGCCAGCCGAATGAGCGACGCACTGCCAATGTCCCCTGCCGAATTCGAGCAGGCCCTGCGCGCCAAGGGCGCCTACTACCACATCCATCACCCGTACCACGTGGCGATGTACCAGGGGCGCGCTACCCGCGAGCAGATCCAGGGCTGGGTAGCCAACCGCTTCTATTACCAGGTCAACATCCCGATGAAGGATGCCGCGATCCTGGCCAACTGCCCGGACCGCGAAGTACGCCGCGAGTGGATCCAGCGCCTGCTCGACCACGACGGCGCACCCGGCGAGGACGGCGGCATCGAAGCCTGGCTGCGCCTGGGCCAGGCCGTCGGCCTCGACCCGGACCAGCTGCGTTCCCAGGAGCTGGTACTGCCCGGCGTACGCTTTGCGGTGGATGCCTACGTCAACTTCGCCCGCCGCGCCAGCTGGCAGGAAGCCGCCAGCAGCTCGCTGACCGAACTGTTTGCCCCGCAAATCCACCAGTCGCGGCTGGACAGCTGGCCACAGCATTACCCGTGGATCGACCCGGCCGGCTACGCGTACTTCCGCACCCGCCTGGGCCAGGCCCGGCGTGACGTGGAACACGGCCTGGCGATTACCCTGCAGCACTACACCACCCGCGCGGGCCAGGAGCGTATGCTGGAGATACTTCAGTTCAAGCTGGATATCCTCTGGAGCATGCTCGACGCCATGAGCATGGCCTACGAGCTGAACCGCCCGCCTTATCACTCCGTCACCCAGGACCGGGTGTGGCACAAGGGAATCACCCTATGAGTCTTGATCGCAATCAAGTGCCGAGCTGGCGCCCCGGCTACCGCTTCCAGTACGAGCCGGCGCAAAAGGGCCATGTGTTGCTGTACCCCGAAGGCATGATCAAGCTCAACGAAAGCGCCAGCCTGATCGGTGGCCTGATCGACGGCCAGCGTGACGTGGCAGCGATCATCAGCGAACTCGAACAGCAATTCCCCGATGCCCCGGAAGTAGCCGACGACATCGAGCAGTTCATGGAGGTGGCCCGTGCCGAACACTGGATCGTCCTCGCCTGAGTTGCCGCCAACGCCTGCGGTCGGCCTGCCGCTGTGGCTGCTGGCCGAGCTGACCTACCGCTGCCCGCTGCAGTGCCCATACTGCTCCAACCCGCTGGACTTTGCCGCCCAGGGCCAAGAGCTGAGCACCGAACAGTGGTTCAAGGTCATGGCCGAAGCGCGGGAAATGGGCGCGGCACAAATCGGCTTTTCCGGCGGTGAACCGCTGGTGCGCCAGGACCTTGCCGAGCTGATCGGCGAAGCCCGCCGGCTGGGGTACTACACCAACCTGATTACCTCGGGCATCGGCCTGACCGAAGCGCGCATCGCCGACTTCAAGAAGGCCGGCCTGGACCATATCCAGATCAGCTTCCAGGCCAGTGACGAGCAGGTCAACAACCTGCTGGCCGGCTCGAAGAAGGCCTTTGCGCAAAAGCTGGAGATGGCCCGTGCGGTAAAGGCCCACGGCTACCCGATGGTGCTCAACTTCGTCACCCATCGGCACAACATCGACAAGACCGACCGCATCATCGAGCTGTGCATTGCCCTGGAAGCCGACTTTGTCGAGCTTGCCACCTGCCAGTTCTACGGCTGGGCGCACCTCAACCGCCTGGGGCTGCTGCCAACCCGTGCGCAGCTGGAGCGGGCCGAGCGCATCACCAACGAATACCGGGCGAAGCTCAAGGCCGAGGGCAACCCGTGCAAGCTGATCTTCGTCACCCCGGACTACTACGAAGAGCGCCCCAAAGCCTGCATGAATGGCTGGGGCAACCTGTTCCTCACCATTACCCCGGACGGCACCGCGCTGCCCTGCCACGGCGCCCGCCAGTTGCCCGTGCAGTTCCCCAATGTACGCGACCACGACCTGCACCATATCTGGTATGAGTCGTTTGGCTTCAACCGCTTCCGTGGTTATGAATGGATGCGCGAACCGTGCCGCTCCTGTGACGAAAAAGAAAAGGACTTCGGCGGCTGTCGCTGCCAGGCCTTCATGCTGACCGGCGATGCCAGCAACGCCGACCCGGTGTGCGCCAAGTCGGCCGAGCATGGCATCATCCTCAAGGCCCGCGAGGAGGCGGAAACCGCCCAGCTCGCCATTGAACAGATGACTTTCCGCAATGATCGAAACTCCCGTGTCATCGCCCGCGGCTGAATTCAGCGCGGCCCAGGCAGTTGCCGCCGGTACCGACTTCGCCGAACTCAAAGTCAGTGCCGACGGGCTGTTCTGGGTCGAATTTCGCCCCGCCGACGGTGCCTGCCGTGTCTGGCACTGGCTGTACCACCAGGCCCGCTGCCTGACCCCGGATGGCTTCAGTGTGCGCAGCCGGGTCTACGAGTATGGCGGTGGCAGCTTCTGCCTGGGTGGCGACGGGCTGGTGTTCGTCAACGAAAAGGACCAGCAGGTCTACACCCAGCCGCTGGACGATTCGCAACCGCGTGCGCTGACCCAGGATGCCAGTTGCCGCTACGGCGATGTGCAGTGGCACGATGGCCAGGTGCTGGCTGTCGAGGAACGCCATGCCGAGCAGGTGGAGCATCGCCTGGTCGCTTTGGCTGAAAGCAGCCGCGAGGTGCTCGCCGAGGGCGCCGATTTTTACGCCTCACCCACGGTGAGTGCCGATGGCATGCGCCTGGCGTGGATCGAGTGGGACCGCCCGGCACAGTCCTGGACCCTCACCCGATTGATGTGCCGCATACGCGACAGCAGTGGCCACTGGGGACCCGCGCAGTGCGTGGCCAACGATGATGAATCGCTGCAACAGCCACGCTTCGATGCCGAAGGCCGGCTCTACTGCCTGTCCGACCGCAATGGCTTCTGGCAACCCTGGGGTGAAGTCGATGGCCACTGGCAGGCGTTGCCTGCCGGGCCTGCGGACCACGCGGCTGCGCCTTGGCAATTGGGCACCTGTACCTGGTTGGCGCTGGGCCCACAAAGCTACCTGGCCAGCTGGTTCAAAGACGGCTTCGGGCAACTGGGGCTGCGTCATGAAGATGGCCGCATGGAGCGTTTCGCCAGTGCCTAC
Organism: Pseudomonas sp. WOUb67; assembly: GCF_050058005.1. Taxonomy (NCBI): domain Bacteria; kingdom Pseudomonadati; phylum Pseudomonadota; class Gammaproteobacteria; order Pseudomonadales; family Pseudomonadaceae; genus Pseudomonas; species Pseudomonas sp. WOUb67. Next base: position 257,258 of record NZ_CP170112.1, read on the forward strand.
ACACGCTTTCGCAGCCTGACCATGGACAGCGAACACCTGTATGCCATTGCCGCCTCGCCCATCAGCCCGCCGGCCGTGATCGCCATCGACCGCATCAACCACGAGGTACGCGTGCTGGCCGGTGGTGCCGAGATGCTGCCGGCAGAGCAGATCAGCCTGCCGCAGTCGATCCACTATGGCAGCGACGGCGAGCAGGCCCATGGTTTCTTCTACCCTCCAGCGCAGGCAAAAGGCGCCGCACCACTGGTGGTGTTCATCCACGGCGGGCCGACGTCGGCCTGCTACCCCGTGCTAGACCCTCGCATCCAGTACTGGACCCAACGCGGCTTTGCCGTGGCCGACCTGAACTACCGGGGCAGCACCGGCTATGGCCGGGAATACCGCCAGGCACTGCACCTGCGCTGGGGCGAGAGCGATGTGGCCGACGCCTGCGCGGCGGTCGAATACCTGGCTGCTCAAGGCCTGGTCGACAAGCACAAGGCGTTCGTCCGCGGCGGCAGCGCCGGTGGCTACACCACCCTGTGCGCCCTGGCGTTCCATGACGTGTTCCGCGCCGGCGCCAGCCTGTACGGGGTCAGCGACCCGGTTGCCCTGGGCCGTGCCACCCACAAGTTCGAAGGCGATTACCTGGACTGGCTGATCGGCGACCCGCAGCAGGATGCCGAGCGCTACCGCCAGCGCACGCCGCTGCTGCACGCAGGGCAGATCAAGGTGCCGGTGATTTTCTTTCAGGGTGAGCTGGATGCTGTAGTGGTGCCGGAGCAGACACGCGCCATGCTGGCGGCGTTGCAGGCTAACGGTATCGAGGCTGAGGGGCACTTCTATGCGGGGGAGCGGCATGGGTTCCGCAAGGCGGAGAACCTGGCGCACGCGCTGGAAGAAGAGTGGAAATTCTATTGCCGGGTGTTGTCGCAGTAAGCCGAGCTAGCCCTTTGTAGGAGCAGCCTTGTGCTGCGAAAGGGCCGTCACAGGCCGCGCATTTGCTGCGCCTGTAATGGCCTCTTCGCAGCACAAGGCTGCTCCTACAGGGACCGTGTTCGCCGCTTACCGCTTGGCGATGATGTACACCGCGTGCACGATCCCCGGAATGTAACCCAGCAAGGTCAACAGAATATTCAGCCAGAACGCCCCGCCAAACCCCACCTGCAGAAACACACCCAGCGGTGGCAGAAGAATGGCGATGATGATGCGAATAAAGTCCATGCGAGTCTCTCCTGAAGGGTTACATCAAAGACTAGCCGCCCGCCACAGAGGTTCCACAGGCAAAAAAAAACGCCCCGGGCCGAATGAAACAGGCCAGGGGCGATGCGCAGGAACGCCAGACGGTTCGTAGAATTCTCGGTCTTGCCAAACAGCTACGCCGGGACTTCGCGGCGGGCCTGCTGCTGGGCATGCAGGCGGGCAAAGGCGCGGGCCAGGCGCAGCAACATCTCATCGATGTTGCCCTTGCTTACGCTCAGCGCTGGCGAAAAACGCACCACATCCGCTTGCGGTGCATTCAGCAGCAGGCCTTCGTGCAGTGCCGCTGCCACCAGCTCTTTGGCCAGGTTTTCTTTCAGTTGCAGCGCCCACAGCAGGCCCTGCCCGCGCACCTCACCCTGGCCATAGCGCCCGGCCAGGCGGCTCAGGCCTTCGCGCAGGTGGCGGCCGTTGTCCTGCACCTGGGCGAAGAAGCCAGGCTCCAGCACGGTGTCCAGCACGGCCAGGCCCGCAGCGCACATCAGCGCATTGCCATGGTGGCTGCCTTCCAGTTCGCCGGGCTCGGCGCAGCATGCCGTGCCCCGGGCGAGCAAGGCAGCCAGTGGCACACCGCCGCCCAGGCCCTTGCCCAGGGTGATGATGTCGGCGCGCACGCCATACAACTCCTCGGCCAACAGTGCGCCACAGCGGCCAATACCGGTCTGCACCTCATCGAGGATCAGCAGGATGCCCAGTTCACGGCACAGTGTTTCCACGCCCTTGAGGTATTCCTGCGTGGCGGGGATGACACCCGCCTCGCCCTGGATGGGCTCAAGCATGATGGCCACGGTGCGCGAATCCACGGCGGCATGCAGAGCGGCCAGGTCGTTGAACGGCACCTTGCTGAAGCCCGGCAGGCCAGGCTCGCAGCGGTTGCATGGCAGCGGGTCGGACGCCGACAGCGCGCCCAGGCTGCGGCCGTGGCAGGCCTGGCTGGCAGTGATGATGTGGTAGGCGCCGTTGCGGTGCAGCTGGCCCCACTTGCGCGCCAGTTTGATCGCACCTTCACAGGCTTCCGCACCGCTGTTCAGCAGGTAGGCCTGTTCGCTGCCGGTACTCTGGCACAGGCGGTTGACCAAACCCAGCAGGCCACGGCTGTGGAAGCCCGAGCCCGGGTTGATCAGCGCCTGGGCCTGGTTGCCCAGCGCTTTCACCAGCACGCTGGGGCTATGGCCCAGGCTGTTGACCGCGCCACCCTGGGTAAAGTCCAGATAGGCACGCCCTTCGTTGTCCCACAACCAGGAGCCCTGACCACGCACGAACACCTGCGCTGCCCGTTCGGCGCTGGGCATCAGGCGATCACGCGACAACTCATCAGCGTGCGGCACGATCACCGGCGCACGCTTGGGCTCGGCGACAGCGGCAGGGGCCGAGCGGCGCAGGTTGAACAGGTTCATCAGGGCTCCAACCAATCACGGTAAAGGGCGGCTACGGTGCGGTCTTGGTGCCGGCACTCGATATTTTGCCTTGCCTATCAAAAGTGTTTTTCATCCGGGGTAACAATCGACCCAATGATCGCTGTAACCCGTTGGAATACGGCGATAGACTAGGCTTCGCGAGGGTTTTCGACCATTTCGTTTTTCCAGCATTTTCGATAAGTGTTACTTATGGATTTCCGCCAACTGCGTTATTTCGTCGCGGTGTACGAAGAAGGCCACGTGGGCCGTGCCGCCGAGCGCCTGTCGCTGTCCCAGCCGGCCCTCTCCCAGCAGATCCGCCAGCTGGAACACAGCCTCGACCTGAGCCTGTTCGAGCGCAGCAACAAGCGCCTGCTGCCCACCCTGGCTGCCCACACCCTGTACAACCACGCCTTGCCATTGCTCGATGGCCTGCAGCGCGCCCACGAGGCCATGCGCAACTTCAAGGGCCAGTCGCTGCGCACCTTGGCTATCGGCGTGTTGCAGACCGTGCGGCCAAGCCTGGTGCCGCAGCTGCTCGAACGGCTGCGCAAGGCACAGCCGCACCTGGTCGTGCAGATCTACGAGTTGTCGGGGCTGGAGATCGAACGGCGGCTGCTCAACGGCAGCCTGGACATCGGCATCAGCTACCTGCCACCGCGCCAGCCTGGGCTGCATGGCCTGCTGCTGTACGAAGACGAACTGCAGCTGGTAATCCCAGATACCCACCCGCTGAAGGATTTCAAGAAGGTGTCCATCCGCCAGGCCGCCGAGTTGCCCATGCTGATGCTGGGCGAGGAGTTCCAGATCCGCCAGATCTGGCAGGCGCAGCTGGCCAGCCAGGGCCGACGGCCACACGTGCAGGCAGAGATGAACAACATGGCGGGGATTCTCGACAGCCTGGCGCACACGGCACTGGCGACCATTCTGCCGGGCCGGGCCAAGGAAGCCGCCGAGGATGATCAGGGGCTGCTGTGGAAGCCGCTGAGCGAGCCGCGGGTGCCGCTGAAGGTTGGCCTGGTGTTCCGCGATGCACAGCGCCAGCAGGCCTCTGTGGAGCTGCTGCGCACGCTGCTGGAGGAAGAGACGGACGCCCGCCTGTTGGGGGCGTCGCCGCTGGATGTGCTGGCCTGAAAAAACACGCGCACAAAGAAAACCCCGCCGAAGCGGGGTTTCCCAGACTGTTTCCCTGTGACATCCGTATCGCCCCGCCGTCCTGGCAGGTGGTCCTTCGTCGTCGTCCTTGATCTGTCCTTTGCGCTTCCTGCGCAACGTCCATGTGGTAAAGATTAACCGTGGATCCAATCTGAGAACAGTGGTGAAAAGTCACCACGTCGTGTAGGAAAAAGCTTACAAAGGGGATTCATTACCAAATCTGGGTAATGTGTTGCCTGTACCGGCCCAATCGCCGGCAAGCCAGCTCCCACAGGAACTCCACAACCCTCAAGGCTTGTGCATTACCTGTGGGAGCTGGCTTGCCGGCGATGGGCTGCGCAGCAGCCCCCCGAAAACCGTCAGAACTGCTCAGCATCCAGCAGGTAAAGCGACTCGCTCCCCGCCTTCACCGAAGCCACCAGCGAATCCACCCGTGGCAGCAACCGTGCAAAGTAGAACCGCGCCGTCCCCAGCTTGCCCGAGTAGAACGCCTCGTCCCCCTCACCGGCCTGGGCCGCCCGCGCCATCAGTGCCCACATGTAGGCATAGGCCACATAACCAAAGGCATGCAGGTACTCGACCGACGCCGCGCCGATCTCATTCGGGTTGGCCTTGGCCTGTTCCAGCACCCACTCGGTCAGCCCGTCGAGCTGGTCGAGGCTGGCCGCCAACGGCTTGGCAAATTCGCCCAGCTCGCCACCCGCGCCGGCAATGAACTGGCGAATTTCATCGGAGAACAACCGGTAGTACGCGCCACCGCTGGCCACCACCTTGCGCCCCATCAGGTCGAGGGCCTGGATGCCGTTGGTGCCTTCGTAGATCTGCGTAATGCGCACATCACGCACCAGTTGCTCCTGCCCCCACTCACGGATGTAACCGTGCCCACCGAATACCTGCTGGCCGTGCACCGTGCTCTCCAGCCCCAGGTCGGTGAGGAACGCCTTGGCCACCGGTGTCAGCAGGGCCACCAGCTCTTCGCTGCGCTTGCGCACGGCGGCGTCTTCGCTGTACTTGGCGCTGTCCAGCTGCATCGCGACATAGGTGGAAAAGGCGCGGCCACCCTCGATCTGCGCCTTCATGGTCAGCAGCATGCGGCGCACGTCCGGGTGGACGATGATCGGGTCGGCGGCTTTTTCCTTCGCTTGCGGGCCGGTCGGGGCGCGGCTCTGCAGGCGGTCGCGGGCGTATTCCACGGCGTTCTGGTAGGAGCGCTCGGCCGAGGCCAGGCCCTGGATGCCAACGCCCAGGCGCTCGTAGTTCATCATGGTGAACATGGCCGCCAGGCCCTTGTTCGGCTCACCGACGATGTAGCCGACGGCCTCGTCGAAGTTCATCACACAAGTAGCCGAGGCCTGGATGCCCATCTTGTGCTCGATCGAGCCGCAAGTAGCAGGGTTGCGCGCACCCAGGCTGCCGTCTTCGTTGACCAGGAACTTCGGCACCAGGAACAGCGAAATGCCTTTCGCCCCTGCCGGTGCATCAGGCAGCTTGGCCAGCACCAGGTGAATGATGTTCTCGGTCAGGTCGTGCTCGCCACCGGTGATGAAGATCTTGGTGCCGCTGACCTTGTAGCTGCCGTCGGCCTGGGGCTCGGCCTTGGTGCGGATGATGCCCAGGTCGGTACCGGCATGCGGCTCGGTCAGGCACATCGAACCTGCCCACACGCCGGCGTACATGTTCGGCAGGTACTTGTCCTTCAGCGCTTCGCTGGCGTGGGCGTTGATCGACAGGCAGGCGCCGGCGGTCAGCATCGGGTACAGGCCGAAGGCCAGGCTGGAGGCGTTGACCATTTCCTCGACCTGGGCCGAGATGGCCTTGGGCATGCCCATGCCGCCGAACAGCGGGTCGCCGCCCACGCCTACCCAGCCGCCTTCGGCGTAGGTGTTGTAGGCCTCGATGAAACCGGCCGGTGTGCGTACCGCACCGTTGTCCCAGTGGCAGCCTTCTTCATCGGCGGCGCGGCTGAGCGGCGCGATGGTCTTGGCGGTGACCTTGCCGGCTTCTTCCAGCACGGCCATGGCCGTGTCGGCATCGACTACCTCAGCCAGCCCGGGCAACTGCGCCCACTGCTCGGCCACGTTGAAGACTTCATTCAGTACGAAGCGCATGTCGCGCAGGGGCGCTTTATAGTCAGCCATGACAACCTCTCGCTAGTCGGGTCGGGGCGGTCTCGGGGAACCGCGACACTGGGGTTACTGGCAGTGTAACCGAACAACTTTTACGAGACATAGGGTCATCACCTGACCATACAGTCTTGTTCGGTCACACCGTCCGCACTGCACCTCGCTGCGATTGTTGCCCATACACCATGACACAATTGCGCCCTGCGCCTTTGGCGCTGTACAGCGCCTGGTCAGCGGATTTCAGCACCGCCTCGGGGTTACGGTGGTCAACCTGGCGCTCGGCCACCCCGATGCTGATGGTGACCGACACCGTCCCGCCGCTGTTGCCCGCCCGGCGCTGGCGCCCACTGGTATCGTCCTGTGGGCGGCTGCTCTGGTCGCGCAAGTGCATCACATAGTTGGCGATCACCTCACGCACGGCCTCCACGTGGGGCACACACTCTTCGGCCGTCTTGCCGGCGAACACAAGGGCGAACTCCTCGCCGCCATATCGGTACGCGCGGCCACCGCCAGTCACCTTGGACAAGCGGCTGGCCACCAGGCGCAACACCTGGTCGCCCACGTCGTGCCCGTGGGTATCGTTGAATTTCTTGAAGTGGTCGACATCGGTCATGGCGATCACGTAGTTGCGCCCCAGGCGCTGCATGCGCTCATTCAGCGCACGGCGCCCCGGCAGCCCGGTCAGTTCGTCACGGAAGGCCATCTGGTAGGCCTCGTGCGCAACCGCTGCGGCGATCATCAACATCACCTGGCTGCACATGATGTTCAGGGTGAACGGCAGGATGAAGGTTTGCGGCAGCATCCAGAAAATGCCCAACAGGCCGGTTATCAACGCGGCGTGCAGCGGCCGCGGTGCGCGCAGGTATTGCACCACCAGCAAGATGAACACGCCGAGGAACAAGGGGTAGACCATCTGGATCAGGCTCATCCACTGGCCATGCAAGGTTGGCCAGCGGATCTCCGCCAGCCAGGTCAGCAGCACTTCGGGGTAGCTTTGTTCGAGGGCTACCGCCACGCTGCCCACCGCGAACAGCACGGCGCCGCGGGCGACCATGTCCTGCAGCAGGTGGGTGCGTTCCTGCCAGGCGCCGTACAGGCCGAACAGGGCGGGCAGCAGCAGGCATACCAGGTGGAAGGTCACGGCCGCGTCCTCGCGCACGCGGCCGTGGTCACGGTAAAAATCAGTCTGGGTGTCGAGCAGGTAGTAGGCGATGTACACCGTGAGCATCATGAACAGCTCACGCTGGCGGCGGTACACCGCGCAGTAGGCACCGCCCAGCAACAGCACCAGGGTGGGCAGGACGTTGAACAGCGATGTGAAAAAGACACTGAGGTCTCTCACATAGGCTGCGGCGAGCCCTGCCAGCAACAAGATCAGCGAAGGCAGGAAGTGGCTTGCGCGAACAGCGTTAAGACGAAACAAGGGTAATCTCCAACCCGGCAGATCAATAGTGGCATTGTGCCCTTACTTCATCGGCAGCGCACATGAACAGTTGAATTTCAGTTCCGACGCGGTCCCTGTAGGAGCAGCCTTGTGCTGCGAAAGGGCCGGTATGACAGAAGGTTTTCTTTGGCAGTTATGGCCTCTTCGCAGCACAAGGCTGCTCCTACAAGGGATAGGCATCCGGCTGCAGAATGAAAAAACCCGCCTACCGGTGAGGGCAGGCGGGTTTTGGGTGCAGCGGGTGAATCAGTACGACAGGCCGAAGTGCTCTTCGTCCATCGCCATCAGGTTGTTGGCACCCGACAGCATGGTTGCCACATGGGTACGGGTACGCGGCAGGATGCGCTGGAAGTAGAAGCGCGCAGTCTGCAGCTTGGCGGTGTAGAACGCCTCTTCGCTGGTGCCGGCTGCCAGCTTCTCGGCCGCCAGGCGGGCGATGTCGGCCCAGAAGTAGGCCAGGCAGGCGTAGCCGGAGTACATCAGGTAATCCACCGAGGCCGCACCCACTTCTTCGCGGTCCTTCATGGCGGCCATGCCCACTTTCATGGTCAGCTCGCCCCACTCCTTGTTGATGGCCGCCAGCGGTTCGACGAACTCCTTGACCGCTTCATTGCCTTCCTGCGCCTGGCAGAACTTGTGCACGAACTTGGTGAAGCCTTTCAGGGCCTCGCCCTGGGTCATCAGCACTTTACGGCCGAGCAGGTCGAGGGCCTGGATGCCGGTGGTGCCTTCGTACAGCATGGAGATACGGCTGTCGCGCACGTTCTGCTCCATGCCCCACTCGGCGATGAAGCCGTGGCCGCCGTATATCTGCACGCCGTGGTTGGCGGCTTCGAAACCGACTTCGGTCATGAACGCCTTGGCGATCGGGGTCAGGAACGCCAGCAGGGCATCAGCCTTTTTGCGTTCTTCCTCGTCCTGGCTGTACTTGACGATGTCCACCTGCTTGGCGGTGAAGTACACCATCGCGCGGTTGCCTTCGGCGAAGGCTTTCATGGTCAGCAGCATGCGGCGCACGTCCGGGTGGACGATGATCGGGTCAGCAGCCTTGTCCGGTGCTTTCGGGCCGGTCAGGGAGCGCATCTGCAAGCGCTCGCGGGCGTACTTCAGGCCACCCTGGAACGCCACTTCAGCGTGGGCCAGGCCTTGCAGCGCGGTACCCAGGCGAGCAGTGTTCATGAAGGTGAACATGCAGTTCAGGCCTTTGTTGGCCGGGCCGATCAGGTAGCCGGTGGCTGCATCGAAGTTCATCACGCAGGTGGCGTTACCGTGAATGCCCATCTTGTGTTCGATGGAGCCGCAGCTCACGCCGTTGCGCTCACCCACACCGCCTTCGGCGTTGGGCAGGAACTTCGGCACGATGAACAGCGAAATACCTTTGGTACCGGCCGGTGCGTCCGGCAGGCGGGCCAGGACGATATGGACGATGTTGCCGGCCATGTCGTGCTCACCAGCCGAAATGAAGATCTTGGTGCCCGACACTTTGTAGCTGCCGTCGGCCTGAGGCTCGGCCTTGGTGCGCAGCATGCCCAGGTCGGTGCCGCAGTGCGGCTCGGTCAGGCACATGGTGCCGGTCCACTCACCGGACACCAGTTTGGTCAGGTAGGTGTGCTGCTGCTCGGCAGTGCCATGCGCAGAAATGGTGTTCATCGCGCCATGCGACAGGCCTGGGTACATGCCCCACGACCAGTTCGAACCGCCGACCATTTCGCTCAGGGCCAGGCCCAGCGATTCTGGCAGGCCTTGGCCGCCATGCTCGACGTCATGGGCCAGGCTTGGCCAGCCGCCTTCGACGAACTGCTCGTAGGCCGCTTTGAAGCCCGTCGGGGTTTTAACGCCCGATTCGCTCCAGGTGCAGCCTTCCTGGTCACCCACACGGTTCAGCGGCGACAGCACCTGCTCACAGAACTTCGCGCCTTCTTCGAGGATCGCGTCGACCATGTCGGGCGTGGCGTCCTGGCAGCCCGGCAGGCTCTGATAGTGCGCCTCATAGCCAAGCAGTTCGTCGCGAACGAAGCGGATATCACGCAAGGGGGCTTTGTAATCAGGCATTGCGATGAACCTCTGGGTGAGTTCTGTGGGGGTGACCAGCTCTTGGCGGCCGTCTATCAAACAGTTGTTTGAAACTTACGTTTAGCTCCGGCTTATGTCAAGGAGGGACTATGGTGCCATTTGCGCCACGAAAAATGGCGTTTACGCCACACCCAGGAAAACCGCAGCCTCTGTGGGAGCGGGCGTGCCCGCGAAAGGGCCCGGCCAGACAATAGAGGTGCCTGACCTGACGCATTCGCGGGCACGCCCGCTCCCACAGGGGGCTGTGTTTGATTTGAGGGGGGTGACCTGTCAGGCGTAGGTGTCGATGATCCGGCCGAGCATTTCGTCGGATGCCTTGACCACCTTTGCGCCAAGCTCGACTTCGGTTTTGCCCACGGCCATTTGCACGGTGCTGGTGGCCAGGTCCATCTGCTGGCTGCGGTCTACTGCGCGCAGGCGTTCAGCCTGAAAATCGCTGGACTGGCTGGTGGCAGTACGTTCGGCCGTGGTGTTGGCGATCTGGCCGGCGGCCTGATCCACGCGGTTCTGGCCGGTTTGAATTGCGCTCAGGCCCGCGTAATACGCGGAGCTACCGGTGATTTCCATGTCAGGACTCCATTGACGCTGGATGACGAACAACCCCAATTAAAGCAGGCCGGGCGCGAAAAGGCCCGTTTAAATCCCTAATGGCTCGGTGCCAGTTGATAGGCCTTGGGTATTCCTGCTATTCCTGCACCGGCCTCTTCGCGGGCAAGCCCGCTCCCACAGGTTATGTGCGAGGTTCAGGTAATGTGCGGTCTCTGTGGGAGCGGGCTTGCCCGCGAAAGGGCCGGGCCTGGAAAAGCTAATCCAGCAGATCCAGCTGCAAATGCTCAGCCACCATGTCGGCACTGGCCTGCTTCAGTTTGGGCACCCGCCCCAGGCACGGCGCCGGCAAGCGCTCTGCCAGGCTGGCCAGGTTCTCTTCAAGACGCGAAGTACGGGGCTCGATGATGTTTGCCACCCACCCGGCCAATTGCAGCCCATCCCGCTCGATCGCCTCGGCACTGAGCAAGGCATGGCTGATGCAACCCAACCGCACCCCCACCACCAGAATCACCGGCAGTTGCAAAGCAACGGCAAGGTCAGACAGGTTTTCCAGGCCCGACAGCGGCACACGCCAGCCACCCGCCCCTTCGACCAGGGTGAAATCGGCATTTTGTTGCAGCACATTGCGCATCGCGGCCAGCAGCTCTGCAACGGAAAGCGTCACACCCGCCTCACGCGCTGCCACATGCGGGGCAATGGCAGGCTCGAAGGCAAACGGGTTGGCCTGCTCATAGGGCAGCTTGATCGTGCTTTCGTCGATCAGCGCCTGGGCATCGCTGTTGCGCAAGCCTTTTGGTGTCATCGTGCAGCCGGAGGCCACCGGCTTGGCACCCAGCGTGCTCATACCCTGCAAGCGCGCCGCATGCAAAAGCCCGGCGGCGATGGTGGTCTTGCCGACATCGGTATCGGTACCGGCAATGAAATAGGCCTGACTCATCTCGCTCCCCTTACGCCTGTGGCTTGCGCAACACACCATAGACCACCTGATAGGTGGCTGGCAGCCCCTCGGGCTGGCGAAATGCTTCGTAGGCCTGCAACAGGCCCTGCATGCGGGCCCGGCCAGTGAGGCCCGAGGGGCGGCCCGGGTTGAGGTTGTGCGCGCCCAGCGCCTTCAGCTCATGGGTCAGGCTGCGTACATCCGGGTAGTGCAGCACATGCGGGCAGCGCTGCAGCGCAAGTTGTTCAAAGCCGCTGCCGGCACACAGGCGCTGGTAATCCTCGAACCGGCGGAAGCGGTTCACATGCACCAGGCCATCCACGGCCTGCCAGCTGGCACGCAACTCGTCGAGGGTACCCACGCACAGGCTGCTGAAAGCCAGCACGCCACCCGGGCGCAGTACCCGCAATGCCTCGGCCAGCACGCTGGCGAACTGGTCGCACCACTGCACGGCCAGGCTGGTAAACACAAGGTCGACACTGGCATCACGCAGCGGCAAGCGCTCGGCGTCACCGGCCACGTGGTAGTGCGCGCCACCTTGTTCATGCCGCGCGTGGCGCAGCATGCCTTCGGCAATGTCCACTGCCACACCGCTGGCCTGTGCGAAACACTCGGCCAGCTTTCGGCTGAAATGGCCGGTGCCGCTGCCCAGGTCCAGCCAGTGCGAAGGTTGCAAGCCGGCCGGCAACTGCTCCAGCAGGTTCAGGCCTACGGCGCGCTGCAAGGCCGCCACGCTGTCGTAGCTGGCCGCGGCGCGGGAGAACGAAGCCGCCACCTGGCGTTTGTCGGGCAAGGCGCCGGGCAGGGTCGGACGGGAAAGGTCAGTCATCGCCACTCTCATGCAGGAAACTCTTGATGCCCGCCGCCAACTCCTGCGGGTACTCCAGCAGGAACGCGTGGGAACTGTCTTCGACCAGGCCCACTTCCACATCGGGCAGCAGCTCGCTCAACGCCTTGGCTGCCTCTGCCGGCACCAGCGCATCGCTGCCGGCGAACAGGTGCAATTGCGGGCCGGCGTATGCCTGCAGGGCTTCGCGGGTGTCCAGCTTGGCCAGCACCTCAAGCCCGGTGGCCAGGTACAGTGGGTCGGTGTCCGGCACGCCGACACCCAGTTGGCGCAGCAACGTGCGTGGCTGCTGGGCGCCATCACTGCACAAGGTACGGAAGCGCTTGAGGGTGACCTGGGTATGGCTGCGGCAGCCGTCGAGGAAGGTGCCGAAGGTGTCTTCGGGCATGCCGTGGGGCCAGTCGGGTCGAACCACGAAACTGGGGTTGCTGGCCAGGGTCAGCAGGCCACAGCAATGGTCACCGCGCTTGTGCGCCAGTGCGCTGGCCAGCATGCCGCCCAGCGACCAGCCACCCAACCACACATCGCTCGGCAGCTTGCGGTCAAGGTGGTCGACCCAGGCCTGAACATCGCTGTCGGCCAGTTCCGGCAAGGGCATCAGCTCTACCTGCAAGCGGGCATCCTGGGCGCGCAGGCTGGCTGCCAGCGGCTCCAGTGAAGCAGTGCCCAGGCCCCAGCCGGGCAGCAATACAAGACGATTACGCATCGGCGTTCTCCAACTGTGGATAACACTCGGCCAATGCATTCAACAATAGCTGCACCTGTGCCTCGCTGTGCGCGGCGCTCAGGGTTACCCGCAGGCGTGCGCTGCCCGCCGGCACGGTGGGTGGGCGGATGGCCGTCACCAGCAAGCCGCGCTCGCGCAGCATGCGCGACAGGCGCAAAGCCTTTGCGCTGTCGCCGATCATGATCGGCTGGATCGGCGTCGGGCTGTCCATCAACTCCAGACCGATCTGCTGGGCGCCTTCGCGGAACTGGCGAATCAACGCCGCCAGGTGCTCGCGGCGCCAGGTTTCGCGGCGCAACAGTTCCAGGCTCTTGAGCGTGGCGCAGGCCAGCGCCGGTGGCTGGCTGGTGGTGTAGATATAGGGGCGGGCGAACTGCACCAGCGCCTCGATCAGCTCTTCGCTGCCGGCAACAAAGGCACCCGCGGTACCGCATGCCTTGCCCAGCGTGCCGATCAGCACCGGGACCTCATCCACCCCCAGGCCGAAGTGCTCGACGATGCCGCCGCCCTGTACGCCGAGTGTGCCCAGGCCGTGGGCGTCATCTACCATCAGCCAGGCACCGCGAGCGCGGGCGACATCGGCCAGTGCCGGCAGGTCGGCCAGGTCACCGTCCATGCTGAACACGCCATCGGTGACCACCAGTGTATTGCCAACGGCCTTGTCCAGGCGGCTGGCCAGGCTGGCGGCGTCGTTGTGCAGGTAGCGGTTGAAGCGGGCACCGCTGAGCAGCCCGCCATCCAGCAGCGAGGCGTGGTTCAGGCGGTCTTGCAGCACGGTATCGCCCTGCCCCACCAGCGCGGTGATGGCGCCCAGGTTGGCCATGTAGCCCGTGGAGAAGAGCAACGCACGCGGGCGGCCAGTGAGTTCGGCCAGCGCTTCTTCAACCTGGTGGTGCGGCGTGCTGTGGCCGACCACCAGGTGCGAGGCACCGCCACCGACACCCCAGCGCTCGGCGCCGGCCTGCCAGGCGGCGATGACTTCGGGGTGATTGGCCAGGCCCAGGTAGTCATTGCTGCAGAAGGCCAGCAACCGCTGGCCGTCGACCACCACTTCCGGCCCTTGCGGGCTCTCCAGCAGTGGCCGCTGCCGATACAGGTCTGCGGCGCGCCGTTCGGCCAGGCGCGCCGCCAGGTCGAAGGCCATGTCAGGCCGATGCAGCGTTGTAGAACATCTCGCTGCTGCGCTGTTCGACCAGCGCCTGCTCGATGGCCGCCTGATGCACTTCGTCGGCGTGCTCTTCACGCGCTTCGGGCTTGATGCCCAGGCGTGCGAACAATTGCATGTCCTTGTCGGCCTGCGGGTTGGCGGTGGTCAGCAGTTTTTCACCGTAGAAGATCGAGTTGGCACCCGCCATGAACGCCAGGGCCTGCATTTGCTCGTTCATCTGCTCGCGGCCGGCGGACAGGCGCACATGCGACTTGGGCATCAGCAGGCGGGCCACGGCCAGCATGCGGATGAAGTCGAACGGGTCGACGTCCTCTTCCTCGGCCAGCGGCGTGCCGGCAACCTTGACCAGCATGTTGATCGGCACCGACTCCGGGTGCTCGGGCAGGTTGGCCAGCTGGATCAGCAGGCCGGCGCGGTCGTCCAGCGACTCGCCCATGCCCAGGATGCCGCCGGAGCAGATCTTCATCCCGGCATCGCGTACGTAGGCCAGGGTTTGCAGGCGCTCGCTGTAGGTGCGGGTGGTGATGATGCTGCCGTAGAACTCCGGCGAGGTGTCGAGGTTGTGGTTGTAGTAGTCCAGGCCAGCCTGGGCCAGGGCTGCGGTCTGCTCCTGGTCGAGCTTGCCGAGGGTCATGCAGGTTTCCAGGCCCATGGCCTTCACCCCTTTGACCATCTCCAGCACGTAGGGCATGTCTTTGGCCGACGGATGCTTCCACGCCGCGCCCATGCAAAAGCGGGTGGAACCGATGGCTTTGGCGCGGGCAGCCTCTTCCAGCACCTTCTGCACTTCCATCAGCTTCTGTTTTTCCAGCCCGGTGTTGTAGTGGCCGGACTGTGGGCAATATTTGCAATCTTCCGGGCAGGCGCCGGTCTTGATCGACAGCAGGGTCGAAACCTGTACCCGGTTAGGGTCGAAATGCGCGCGGTGCACAGTTTGCGCCTGGAACAGCAAGTCATTGAACGGTTGCTGGAACAGCGCCTTGACCTCGGCCAGGGACCAGTCGTGACGTGTTGTTGCAGTTGTGCTGGCGCTCATCGGCGTTTCCTTGTTTAGGCTGTTTCTGGCGCTGGGACAGAAAAGCCCACAAGCGCATCACGGATAGCTCGCATACTCACGGAAGGCCCATGAACTGTCAACCACACTGGAAAAGACTGATTTACAAGTGCTCACTTATTGATCAGATGTGTTTATTGTGTGACGCGCCTGCCGAGCAGGCCTACCCGATGTGCGTCGCCTGCGAACAGGAACTGCCCTGGCTGGGCGATCAGTGCCTGCGCTGCGCCCTGCCGCTGCCTATGGCTGGCCTGACCTGCGCCCAGTGCTGCCGGCACTTGCCGCCGTTCGAGCAAGTGATTGCGCCATGGCAATTCGGCTTTCCGGTCGACACGCTGGTCAGCCGCTTCAAGCACAACCGCCATTGGCCATTGGGGCGTTTGATGGCTGAACTGCTGGGGTATGGGCTGCTGCATCGCTTTGCCGAGGGGCTACCGCGCCCTGACCTGCTGTTGCCTGTGCCCCTGGCCAGCCGTCGACTGCGCGAGCGCGGGTTCAACCAGGCCGGGATGCTCGGGCGGTGGTTGGCTGCGCAACTTGGGCTACCGTGCGATGAGCGCTTGCTACTGCGCACGCGCGAGACGCCTGCGCAGCAACAGCTGGATGCCAAGGCAAGGCGGCGCAATTTGCGACAAGCGTTTGCGGTCTCGGGTGAGCTGACCGGTAAACACGTCGCCATTGTCGATGATGTATTGACCACCGGTGCCACCGCGCAGGCCATCGCCGAGGTACTGCGCAAGGCCGGCGCGCGGCGGGTGGATGTGTATTGCCTGGCGCGTACGCCCAAGCCGGGGTATGCATGACCCAGCGCAGTCCTCCACAATCCACTGTCAGGACCTTAACCTACAACGACTCAATGCCCATGCCCCTACCCACCCTGCTTACCCAGCACATTGCCCGCCGCCCCCAGCGCATCGCGCTGCTGCAGCACGTTGCCGAGCAAGGCTCGATCACCCGCGCCGCCAAGGCCGCAGGCATCAGCTACAAAGCCGCCTGGGATGCCATCGACGAGCTCAACAACCTGGCCAGCCAGCCGTTGGTCGAACGCAGTACCGGTGGCCGTGGCGGTGGCGGTGCGCGTTTGTCGCCGGAAGGCGAGCGGGTGCTGCGTCTGTATCAAAGGCTGCAGTCACTGCAGGCGCAAATGCTTGAAGCCGCCGAACAATCCAGCGACCTCGACCTGCTCGGGCGCCTGATGCTGCGTACCAGTGCGCGCAACCAGCTACAGGGCCAGGTCAGCGGCCTGCGCCGCGAGGGCCGGTATGACCGCGTCAGCCTGGCATTGGGCGGTGGGCTGGAGATCGATGCGCTGATCACCCACGACAGTACCGCGCGGCTGGAGCTGACACTGGGGACGATGGTGGTGGCGCTGCTCAAGGCGGGGTGGGTACGGTTGCTGGCGGAGGGGGAAGCTGCCGAAGCGGGCAGCAACTGCATGAACGCAACGGTGGAAGAAGTACTGGCCGAGGATGAAGGGCCCAGTGAGGTCCGGCTGGCGTTGGGTAATGGGCAGACGTTGTGTGCCATTGCCGAGGCGGATTGGTTGGCCGGGCAATCGGTGGCGGCTGGCAGTTCGGTGCGGGCGCAGTTTCACCCCTCTTATGTGTTGATTGGGGTTCCTGCGTAGCCTGGCCGCGCTTAAGCGCGGTTCGCGGGTGAACCCGCTCCCACAAGGACCGCGCCGCCTGAGGCATTTGCACAAAACCTGTGGGAGCGGCTTTAGCCGCGAAGAGGCCGGCGCAGGCGGAACGCGCTACCATGGCCCCACGCTGCTTACCCTCCGGAGTCACCATGTCCCACCCCTTCGACACCCTCACCCCCGACCTGGTCCTGGACGCCGTGGAAAGTATCGGCTTTCTCAGCGATGCACGGGTGCTGGCACTGAACAGCTACGAGAACCGCGTCTATCAGGTGGGCATCGAAGACGCGCAGCCGCTGATCGCCAAGTTCTACCGCCCAGGCCGCTGGAGCGATGCGGCCATCCTCGAAGAACATAGCTTCACCGCCGAACTCGCCGACTGCGAAGTGCCGGTGGTTGCGCCGATGCAGCACGACGGCCGCACCTTGTTCGAACACCAGGGCTTCCGTTTCACCCTGTTCCCCCGCCGCGGCGGCCATGCCCCCGAGCCGGGCAACCTCGACCAGCTCTACCGCCTTGGCCAGTTGCTCGGCCGCCTGCATGCCGTGGGCGCCACCAAACCCTTCGAGCACCGTGAGGCCCTGGCTGTGGACAACTTTGGCCACGCCTCGCTGAACACCTTGCTGGACGGTGGTTTTGTCCCTCGCGAACTGTTGCCGGCCTTCGAATCCGTGGCCCGCGACCTGCTGAAACGTGTCGAGGATATCTACGCCCGCACACCGCACAAGCTCATCCGCCTGCACGGCGACCTTCACCCCGGCAACCTGATGCACCGTGACGAGGTGTACCACGTGGTCGACCTCGACGACTGCCGCATGGGCCCGGCAGTGCAAGACCTGTGGATGATGCTGGCCGGCAGCCGCGAGGAGCGCCTGGGGCAACTGGCCGAGCTGATTGACGGCTACAACGAGTTCCACGACTTCGACCCGCGCGAACTGACGCTGATCGAGCCCCTGCGTGCCCTGCGCCAGTTGCACTACAGCGCATGGCTGGCAAGGCGCTGGAGCGACCCGGCGTTCCCGCCCAGCTTCCCGTGGTTCGGCCAACCCCGCTACTGGGGCGACCAGATTCTCGCCCTGCGCGAGCAAATGGCCGCGCTGGATGAAGCGCCGCTGAAATTGTTCTAGAAGCATGCCTGCCTCTGTCTACAATAGGTGTCGCTTTATTTAGCTACCTAAGCAAGGATTCTGCATGCACGCCGCAAACCCGCGTCGCGGGTACATCTTGGGCCTCAGTGCCTACATCATCTGGGGCCTGTTCCCCCTGTACTTCAAAGCGATCCAGAGCGTGCCGGCGGTGGAGATCATTGTCCACCGGGTGCTCTGGTCGGCACTGTTCGGCTCGCTGCTGCTACTGGTGTGGAAACACCCCGGCTGGTGGCGCGAACTGCGCGACAACCCGCGCCGGCTGGGTGTCCTGGCGCTGAGCGGAACACTGATTGCCGGTAACTGGCTGACTTACGTGTGGTCGGTGAACAACGGGCGCATGCTCGAAGCCAGCCTGGGTTACTACATCAACCCACTGGTCAATGTGTTGCTGGGCATGCTGATTCTTGGCGAGCGCCTGCGCCGCCTGCAATGGCTGGCGGTGGGCATGGCCGCCGTGGGCGTGGCCCAGCAGGTGTGGCAAGTGGGGAGCCTGCCTTGGGTGTCGTTGGTGCTGGCGCTGAGCTTCGGCTTCTATGGGCTGATTCGCAAACAGGCGCCAGTGGCGGCATTGCCGGGCCTGGTGGTGGAAACCTGGATGCTGGTGCCGCTGGCCCTTGGCTGGCTGCTGCTACACCCGGCGGCGATGAGTGCCCAGGGGGCGTTCTACACCAGCAGCGAAGCACTGTGGTTGATGGCGGCCGGGCCGGTGACGCTGATACCGCTGGTGTGCTTCAACGCTGCGGCCCGGCACCTGCCGTATACCACCCTGGGCTTCCTGCAATACCTGGCGCCCACCCTGGTGCTGTTGCAGGCCGTACTGCTATTCGATGAGCATTTGTCGTCGAGCACCTTGGTGGCGTTCATGTTCATCTGGGCAGGTTTGGCGATCTACAGCGTCGATGCGTGGATGAATTTGCGCAAGCGCAGCTGATCAAAAAACGATCAAAACTCTGCAAGCCATGCGGTTCGGGGCCTGCAGAGACATCTCCAAAGGTTATCCACACCCTCGTCCCCGTGCTTTGTGCACAAGCTGCTGATTATTGGGTGTTTTTTGATCAGAACTGTGCAAGGCACAGGATACCTGGGCTGGAGAGGTACGCCCCCAGGTTATCCACAGGGCCTTCCCCGTGATATCGGGATAACCCCAAGGGGCTGCCTTGCAGCCCATTCGCAGCACAAGGCTGCTCCTACAGGGGAATGCATAACTCCTGTAGGAGCAGCCTTGTGCTGCGAATGGGCTGCAAGGCAGCCCCGGCAATCCCGAATCAATCCTCCGCCCGCAAGTTCAACTCCACCATCAAATCATCCGCCAGGCTCTCCAGCTTCAGCTGCAGTTCATCCAGCGAAAGTGTCAACGGCAGCGCCAGCAATGCATCGGCATGAAACAGCGGCTCGCTGCTCATCGGTGCCGGCCGCACCTCCGTGGTAAACCGCTCAAGGTTCACCCCCAGATCCGCCAGCAACCGGGTAATGTCCCGCACGATCCCCGGCCGGTCATTACCCACCAGCTCCATGGCAATCGGCTTCCAGGTACACGACGGCTCGATGCCGCTCTCGGCAATCAGCACGCGAATGTCATACCGGGCCAACCCCTGCAACGACGCCACCAGTTCAGCGTAATTTTCAGCCGGCACCGCCACCCGCAAGATGCCGGCAAACTGCCCGGCCATACGCGACATGCGGCTTTCCAGCCAGTTGCCACTGTGGTCGGCGATGCACTGGGCAATGCGTTCGACCTGGCCGGCCTTGTCAGGGGCAATAACAGTCAGTACAAGATGATCCACAAGCCCTTCCTCGTGTCGGACCGCGCCCGGCGGCAGAAAATCGGGGGATCGACTCAGTATAGGCAAGGCGCGGCAACCTGCCGCAGGGCGGCCAGCACAACGAATCGTGTACTGTTTCAAGATTTATCTGGAACAATCCACCTGTTTTTTGCGAACATACCCACTCCCAGCGTGACCATACGCGACCAACGGGTCGCATAACGGCGCTTTTAGTCTGATTTTGCCCCGCCTACTGCTTCATGTAGTATCCCGTGGCGCGGACTACAAAACGTCGTTTGGATGTCTGCCAAGGCGCCTGTGAAAATACGCACACTGCCTGCCGGCCTGTCTGGCAAGCCGCACCCAGCCGCGCCCGGTACAACCCGGGAGCACGCACTGGTGCCGTGTTTAGAGAAGCGCTACAGGCTTAATACAGAAGAGCGAAATAGCTGAGCAGAGTGAGGCAAGCAATGACTGGATACGTTCAAGTCGGTGGCCTTCAGGTCGCCAAGGTCCTGTACGACTTCGTGAACAACGAAGCCATCCCCGGGACCGGCATCGTCGCCGAGCAGTTCTGGGCGGGTGCAGAGAAGATCATCAATGACCTCGCTCCAAAGAACAAAGCCCTGCTCGCCAAGCGCGACGAGCTGCAAGCCAAGATCGACGCCTACCACCAGGCACGCAAAGGCCAGGCACACGACGCCGTAGCCTACAAAGCATTCCTCCAGGAAATCGGCTACCTGCTGCCACAAGCCGACGATTTCCAGGCCACCACCCAGAACGTGGACGAAGAAATCGCCCACATGGCCGGCCCGCAGCTGGTGGTGCCGGTCATGAACGCCCGCTTCGCCCTGAACGCTGCCAACGCCCGCTGGGGTTCGCTGTATGACGCCCTGTACGGCACCGACGCCATCAGTGATGAAGGCGGCGCCGAAAAAGGCCAGGGTTACAACAAGGTCCGTGGCGACAAGGTCATCGCCTTCGCCCGCGCCTTCCTCGACGAGGCCGCGCCACTGGCTGCCGGCTCCCACGTTGATTCCACCGGCTACCGCATCGAAGGCGGCAAGCTGGTTGTTGCGCTGAAAGGCGGCAGCAACAGCGGCCTGCGTGACGACGCCCAGCTCATCGGCTTCCACGGTGACGCCGCCGCACCAACCGCGGTGCTGCTCAAGCACAACGGCCTGCACTTCGAAATCCAGGTCGATGCCAACACCCCGGTCGGCAGCACCGACGCCGCCAGCGTCAAAGACATCCTGATGGAATCGGCACTGACCACCATCATGGACTGCGAAGACTCGGTTGCCGCCGTCGACGCCGACGACAAGGTCGTCGTCTACCGCAACTGGCTGGGCCTGATGAAAGGCGACCTGGCCGAAACCGTGAGCAAGGGTGGCAAAACCTTCACCCGCACCATGAACCCGGACCGCGAGTACGCCGCGCCCAATGGCGGCAGCGTGACCCTGCACGGCCGTTCGCTGCTGTTCGTGCGTAACGTTGGCCACCTGATGACCAACCCGGCAATCCTCGATGCCCAAGGCAACGAAATCCCCGAAGGTATCCAGGACGGCCTGTTCACCAACCTGATCGCCCTGCACAACCTCAACGGCAATACCAGCCGCAAGAACACCCGCAGCGGCAGCGTGTACATCGTCAAGCCGAAGATGCACGGCCCGGAGGAAGTCGCTTTCGCCGCCGAAATCTTCAGCCAGGTCGAAGACCTGCTGGGCATGCCACGCAACACCGTCAAGGTCGGCATCATGGACGAGGAACGCCGTACCACGGTCAACCTCAAGTCCTGCATCAAGGCAGCCGCCGAGCGCGTAGCGTTCATCAACACCGGCTTCCTCGACCGCACTGGCGATGAAATCCACACCTCGATGGAAGCCGGCGCCGTGGTGCGCAAAGGTGCCATGAAGAACGAGAAGTGGATCGGCGCCTACGAGAACAACAACGTCGACGTTGGCCTGGCCACCGGCCTGCAAGGCCGTGCGCAAATCGGCAAAGGCATGTGGGCCATGCCCGACCTGATGGCTGCCATGCTCGAGCAGAAGATCGCCCACCCGCTGGCCGGTGCCAACACCGCCTGGGTGCCGTCGCCGACTGCCGCCACCCTGCACGCCCTGCACTACCACAAGGTGGACGTACAGGCGCGCCAGCGTGAACTGGCTTCGCGTACCCCGGCATCGGTGGACGACATCCTGGCCATCCCGCTGGCCGCCGACACCAACTGGTCGGACGAAGAAATCCGCAACGAACTGGACAACAACGCCCAGGGCATCCTCGGCTACGTGGTGCGCTGGATCGACCAGGGTGTGGGTTGCTCGAAGGTGCCGGACATCAACAACGTCGGCCTGATGGAAGACCGTGCCACCCTGCGTATTTCGGCCCAGCTGCTGGCCAACTGGCTGCGCCATGGCGTGGTCAGCCAGGATCAGGTACTGGAAAGCCTCAAGCGCATGGCCGTGGTGGTCGACCAGCAGAACGCCGGTGACGCCCTGTACCGCCCCATGGCGCCGAACTTCGACGACAACGTCGCGTTCCAGGCCGCTGTAGAGCTGGTGGTGGAAGGTGGCAAGCAGCCGAACGGCTACACCGAGCCGGTGCTGCACCGCCGTCGCCGCGAGTTCAAGGCGCGTAACGGGTTGTAAGTAGCATTTGTGCAAGGGGGCCGCTTTGCGGCCCTATCGCCGGCAAGCCAGCTCCCACAGGGACTGCACAGGCCTTGAAATCTGTGCGGTCTTTGTGGGAGCTGGCTTGCCGGCGATGAGGCCGGAACAGGCCTGTGCTTACTCCAATTTCAATTCCTTCTTCACCAGCTCCAACAGCTTGCCCAGGTCCACCGGCTTGAGCAGGAAGTCCACCACCCCCAGGTGCATCACGTCCACCGCCTCTTTCACATCGGTGTCGCCCGACACCACGATGATCGACAACGCCGCCCGCTCCGACTCACGAATCGTGCGGATCAAATCCAGGCCATCTTCTGGCTGCATGCGTAAATCCGTGATCATCAAACTGATCCGCTGCTGATAATGCAGGTACAACCTGGCTTCTTCCGCGCCGTCCGCCCCCACCGCATCGATGCCCCGGCTTTTCAGGTACAGGATCAGCGCCTCGCGGTTGACCGCGTTGTCATCCACCACCAGCACCAACGGTTTGGGCGCCACTGGCGCACTCACCACGGCCAAGGCCTCACGCTCGGCGTCGCTCAGGATGTCGGTTTGCTCAGGCATGGCCATCTCGTCAAAAAATTCCGCTTCAGCATTAGGACCACATTACTTGCGTCACCCGATTCGCCTTTCGTCGGGTCTTTGACAGGGGCGTTCATAGACTTACGTCCAATGGGCACCACCCCGCCGCAAGCCGACCATGGAGGCAGAGAACAACAAGGCCGGCACCTATATATAGATATATATAGTTCGGCGTAGCGATACGGTCAGTTTCATGAGCAAAAAGGACGCCTACAGCCAGGCGGGCAGAACAGCAGTACTGCAGAACATCCAAGGCACCCTGCAGTTCCTGCAGCGCTTTCCGCCGTTCAACCAGATGGAGCACAGCCACCTGGCCTACCTGGTCGAGCAGTGCCAGCTGCGGTTCTATGCCTGCGGCGAAAGCATCGTCAAACCTGCCGACGGGCCGGTCGAGCACTTCTACATCGTCAAGCAGGGCCGCGTGGTTGGCGAGCGCCAGCACCTGGTCAGGCCTGGCGTGGAGACCACCTTCGAAATCACCAGTGGCGAATGCTTCCCCTTGGCCGCCCTGCTGGGCGAGCGGGCGACCCGCACCGAGCACCTGGCCGGTGAAGACACCTTCTGCCTGCAGTTGAACAAGGCCGCGTTCATCCGCGTGTTCTCGATGTCTGAAGTGTTCAGGGATTTTGCCCTGCGCGGGGTCAGCAGCCTGCTCGACCAGGTCAACCAGCAGGTGCGCCAGCGCGCTGTGGAAACCCTCGGCACCCAGTATTCGCTGAACACGCCCCTGGGTGAACTGGCCATGCGGCACCCGGTGGTGTGCACTGCACAAACCCCGCTGCGCGAAGCCGTACGGTTGATGCACGAACAGCAGGTCGGCAGCATCGTGGTGGTCGACCCGCAGCGCTACCCCACCGGCATCTTCACCCTGCGCGACCTGCGCCAGGTGGTGGCCTCGGCGGATGCCGACCTGGGCGCCCCCATTGAGCGGCACATGACGGTCAAACCCTTCTACCTCAGCCCTCAGGCCAGCGCCTTCGACGCGGCCATGGCCATGACCGAGCGGCATATCGCCCACGTGTGCCTGGTGGAAAACCGGCGCCTGTGCGGGGTGGTGTCCGAGCGTGACCTGTTCTCGCTGCAACGGGTCGACCTGGTGCACCTGGCACGTACCATCCGCCATGCGCCCCGGCTGGACACCCTGGTCTCGCTGCGCGGGGAAATCAGCCAGCTTGTGGAACGCATGCTGGCCCATGGCGCGTCGTCGACGCAGATCACCCAGATCATCACCCTGCTCAACGACCACACCGTGTGCCGGGTAATCGAGCTGGCACTGGCCGAGCGCGGTGACCCGGGCGTGCCGTTCAGCTGGTTGTGCTTTGGCAGCGAAGGGCGCCGCGAGCAGACCCTGCACACCGACCAGGACAACGGCATCCTCTTCGAAGCCGCCGACAGCGCTGAAGCCGACGCCATACGTGCCCGCCTGCTGCCGCTGGCGCAATACATCAACCAGTGCCTGGCCCAGTGCGGCTTTACCCTGTGCAAGGGCAACGTCATGGCCGGCAACCCTGACTTGTGCCTGTCGCGCAGCGAATGGGCGCGGCGCTTTGCCGGCTTTGTGCGTGAAGCCAGCCCGGAGAACCTGCTGGGTTCGAGCATCTACTTCGACCTGCGCGTGGTGTGGGGCGATGAGCAAGGTTGCGAACAACTGCGCCAACGCCTGCTGGAGCAGGTGGCCGACAACCGCATCTTCCAGCGCATGCTGGCCGATAACGCCTTGCGCCAGCGCCCGCCGGTGGGCCGCCTGCGCGAGTTCGTGCTGACCCGTCAGGGCAATGACAAGGCCGCCACCCTCGACCTCAAGGTCCAGGGCCTGACGCCCTTCGTCGACGGTGCCCGGCTATTGGCGTTGGCCAATGGCGTCGGTGCCTGCAATACCCTGGAGCGGCTGCGCCAGCTGGTGGCCCAAGGCGTGATCGAGCCACTGGATGGCGCGGCCTATGAAGAGGCTTACCACTTCATCCAGCAAACCCGCATGCAACAGCACCAGCGCCAGGCCCGCGACAACCTGCCTTACTCCAACCGCCTGGACCCGGACAGCCTCAACCACCTCGACCGGCGCATCCTGCGCGAGGCACTGCGCCAGGCCCAGCGCCTGCAAAGCAGCCTGGCCCTGCGGTACCAGCTATGAGCCTGTTCGCCTGGCTGCGCCCCAGCGCGCCCGAACTGGACCACGCCACACGCCAGCGCCTGAGCCGGTTGCCCAAGCCCGCGCCGCTGGGGGTATGCACCCTGCGCGAACAGCGCTGGGTGGTGCTGGACCTGGAAACCAGCGGGCTCAACCCCAACCGGGACCAGGTGTTGTCGATTGGCGCAGTGGCCATCGAAGACGGCGCCATTGATTTTGCCCAGCAGTTCGAACGCACCCTGCACAGGCCTTTGCAGAAGACCAACGCCAGCGTGCTGATTCATGGCCTGGGCCCCAGCGCCCTGGCCGCCGGTTGCGACCCGGCCGAGGCCTTGCTCGACTTGCTCGATTTCATTGGCAACAGCCCGGTGCTGGCGTTTCACGCACCCTTCGACCAGCGCATGCTGGCCCGTGCCCTGAAGGAGAGCCTTGGGCATCGCCTGCAGTCACTGTTCCTCGACGTTGCCGAACTGGCGCCGATGCTCAACCCCGACACGGTGCTGCGCGAGGCCGGGCTGGATGACTGGGTGGCGCGGTTTGGTTTGCAGGTGGAAGAGCGCCACCATGCCAGTGCCGATGCCCAGGTGACGGCAGAGCTGGCGCTGATCCTGTTCAGCCAGGCCCGGCGCCAGCAGCTGGACAGCCCGTTGCAGCTGGAGCAGCGGTTGCGGGGGTGGCGCAGGCGTAACGTGCAGAGTCACGGCCTTTAGCTTTGTATTGGCTTTGCTGGCCTCTTCGCGGGCACGCCCGCTCCCACAGGGACTGCGCTACCCGTGAGGCCGATGAAATCTTGTGGGAGCGGGTTTACCCGCGAAGAGGCCGGCACAGGCAACACATCCCTAGTGATGGCAATCCGATAAGCGTCCATTGCACCCACCCCCTCCCCTCTGCAACAATCGCGAATAATTATCGTTAGTTAATGCATTCGTTCCGGGGGGACGCTGCTTGTCTTCAGCACAGAGCCCACACGCCGATCTGGTCGGTACGCTGTACCGCGACCACCGCGGCTGGCTGCTCGCCTGGCTGCAACGCAGCATGGCCTGCCGCCAACGTGCCGAAGACCTGAGCCAGGACACCTTCGTGCGCCTGCTCGGCCGTGAGCAGCTGGACACGCCCCGCGAACCCCGCGCGTTCCTGGCCGCCGTGGCCAAAGGGCTGATGTTCGACCACTTCCGCCGCGCCGCGCTGGAACAGGCCTACCTGGCCGAGCTGGCACTGATCCCGGAAGCCGAACAACCGTCCCCGGAAGTGCAGCTGCTGATCCTCGAGGACCTCAAGGCCATCGACCGTCTGCTCGGCAAGCTCTCGAGCAAGGCCCGCGCGGCATTCCTGCACAACCGCCTGGACGGCATGGGCCATGCCGAAATTGCCGAACGCCTGGGTGTGTCGGTGTCGCGGGTGCGCCAGTACATCGCCCAAGGCATGCGCCAGTGCTACGTGGCCCTGTACGGGGAGCCGACGTGAGCAACGCACCGGTTTCGTCCCGGGTCCTGGAAGCCGCCATCGCCTGGAAGCTCAGCCTCGGAGACACCAGCGGCACGCCTGATGAACGCAATGCGTTCATGCGCTGGCATGCCGCCAGCGAAGAACACGCCCGTGCCTGGCGCCAGTTGGGTGCCATGGACCAGCGCGTCAGCGCAGCGGCCGGCCCGGCACGCCAGGCTTTGCTGCAATCGCGCGCCAGCCTGAGTCGACGCATCGGCAAAGTTGGCGGCGGATTGGCCGGCATGTTCATGCTGGGTTCGCTGCTGGCCTGGGTCGGCGCACCATCGCTGGCCCCAAGCTACTGGCTGGCCGACCAGCGTACCGCTACCGGTGAGCTGCGTACCCTGCGCCTTGAAGACGGCACACTGCTGAGCCTGAACACCCACACCGCCGTAGACATCGACTACGCC
The DNA here is from genome assembly GCF_050058005.1 of Pseudomonas sp. WOUb67. Taxonomy (NCBI): domain Bacteria; kingdom Pseudomonadati; phylum Pseudomonadota; class Gammaproteobacteria; order Pseudomonadales; family Pseudomonadaceae; genus Pseudomonas; species Pseudomonas sp. WOUb67. The sequence goes on from NZ_CP170112.1 coordinate 283,792, forward strand.
GGCGAGCAGCGGGTAATCGTGCTGCACCAGGGCGAGATCTCGGTCGAAACCGGTCACCAGGACCCGCGTCCGCTGCTGGTACGCACCGACGATGGCCGCCTGCGGCCTTTGGGCACGCGCTTCCTGGTGCGCCGCGAAACCGGCGGTACCCGCCTGGAAGTGCTGCAAGCCTCGGTCGCCGCCATGCCGCACAACAGCGGCGACGAACACGTGCTGCGCGAAGGCCAGCAGGTGCTGATGAACGCCAACGGCCTTGGCCAGGTCGGCGCCGTACCGGTCGGGGCCGACGCCTGGACCCGCGGCATGCTGGTGGTGGACAACGTACGCCTGGGCGACTTGCTGGCTGCCCTTGGCAAGTACCGCAGCGGCCACCTCGGGGTGGACGAGCAGGTCGCCGATTTGCGCGTGACAGGCAGCTTCCCGCTGACCAACACCGACCTGGCGCTGGAGTCGCTGGTGCCGGCCTTGCCGGTGAAGATCGAGCGGCATACCCAGTGGTGGGTCAACGTCGTTCCCAGGTAGACCTGTACCGGCCTCTTCGCGGGCTTGCCCGCTCCCACAGGTACACCACGGCGCTTGAGACTTGGGGGTATTTGTGGGAGCGGGCAAGCCCGCGAAGAGGCCAGTGCAGGAAAACATCAATTCCAAATAATTCTCACTTTTTTTCAGATTCGCCCTGTCACTTTTCAAATCTCGCTCGGCAAGGAAGCAGCAAGCACTTACCCGTCGAGGAACCGCCGCATGTCCCGTGCCGTTGATCGTATCCTGCGCCCCAGTCTGATGGCCCTGGCCATCGGCCTGGCTGCCCCGCTGACCAGCCCTGCCTTGTTCGCCGCCGAGCAATCCACTGCTCGCGCCTACAACCTGCCCAGCGCGCCGCTAGCCACCACCCTGAACCAGATCGCCAGCCAGGCCGCCATTGCCCTGGCCATCGACCCGGCACTGGTCAGCGGCCGCACTTCGGCCCCGGTAAGCGGCCAGTACGACGGCCTCGGTGCCCTGCAAGCGGCCCTGCGCGGCACTGGCCTGCAATTGCAGCAAAGCAGCGTAGGCAGCTATAGCCTGGTGGCCGTACCGGACGGCAGCCTCGCGTTGCCGGTAACCACCATCGATGCCGCCAGCGCCAGCGAAAGCGCCTGGGGCCCGGTCGAAGGTTATGTGGCCAAGCGCACTGCTGCCGGCACCAAGACCGATACCGCGCTGGTCGAAGTCCCACGCTCCATTTCCGTCGCCACCCGTGAGCAGATGAAAGACCGCGGCGTGCACAGCCTGGATGACGCCGTGCGCTACATGCCGGGCATCGTGTCGGCCAGTTTCGGCAGCGACACCCGGTATGACTGGATGCGCGTGCGCGGCTTCGAGCCCACCCAGTTCCTCGATGGCCTGCCGCTGCCACGCGGGGTGTACGCCAACCCGAAAGCCGAAACCTGGAACCTCGACCGCCTCGCCCTGCTGCGTGGCCCGGCCTCCTCGATCTATGGCCAAACACCGCCCGGCGGCCTGCTGGACATGGTCAGCCGCCGCCCACAAGCCGAAAGCGAGCACGAGATTGAAGTGCAGTACGGCAGCGACAACCATCGCCAGATCAACTTCGCCAGCACTGGCAAGATCGACGATGAAGGCCGCTTCCTTTACGGCGTCAGCGGTGTGATCCGCGACGGCGGCACGCAGATCGACCACATCGACGACAAGCGCTACAACATCGCCCCGAGCCTGACCTGGAACATCGACGAGGACACTACGCTGACCTTGCTGACCCAGTTCACCCGCGACGATACCGGCGCCACCAGCCAGTTCCGGCCAATCCAGGGCACCAAGATCGACATGCCGTTCGGCAAGATCTCGCACCACAAGAACCTCGGTGACCCGGACTACGAGTTCTACGACCGTACCTACTACGCGCTGGGCTACGCCTTCGAACACCGCATCAATGACGTGTGGCAGTTCCGTCAGAATTTGCGTTACACCAAGACAGACCTGGCGTTCCAGACCATCACGCCAGGCAGCTACTACCAGCCCGGTGGCCCGGTGAAAGACGATGGTACGGTCAGCCGCATGTCCACCAACACGGACGAAGACATCAGCCAGTTCGCCGTGGACAACAACTTCCAGGCCGATTTCGCCACCGGCGACATCACCCACACCCTGCTGCTCGGCCTGGACCACCAGCGCATCAACACCAACTACCTGTCGATATTCGGCTTCAACGTGCCGGACAGCAACGTCAACAACCCGGTCTACGGGGTGCCGATCACCCGCCCGGACCGCTCCACGGCGTTCTACGACTACAACCAGAAATCCCGTCAGACCGGCCTGTATGTGCAGGACCAGATGGCGCTCGGCAACTGGCGCCTGACCTTGGGCGGTCGTGAGGACTGGGTACACACCGGTACCCGGTATCTCAACCAGGGTGATGCCACCAATACCCAGCGCGACAAGAAGTTCAGCGGCAACGCGGCCATCAGCTACGTGTTCGATTCGGGCTTCGTGCCGTACCTTTCGTATGCCGAGTCGTTCCAACCTGCCAGCAATGCCAGCGCTTCTGCGACCGAGTCGTTCAAGCCGACCGAAGGCCAGCAGTGGGAGTTGGGCGTCAAGTACCAGCCACCGGGCTCCAACACCCTGCTTTCGGCAGCTGTGTATGACCTGACCCAGAAGAACGTCTCGGTCACCAACAACGTGGGTGGCGTAACCGTCACCAGCCAGACCGGCGAAGTGAAAGTCCATGGCCTTGAGCTTGAAGCGGTTTCCGACGTTACCGAAAACCTGAAAGTGATTGCCGCTTACACCCTGGCCAAATCTGAAGTGCAGGACGGCATCTACAAGGGTAACCGCCTGCAATTGATGCCTAACCAGCAAGCCTCGGTGTGGAGTGACTACACCTGGCACTCCGGCGTGCTCGACGGCTTCGGCATCGGCCTGGGCGCGCGCTACACCGGCAATACCTACGGTGACCAGGGCAATACCTACCTGGGCAAGGCCAAGGCCTACACCGTGTTCGATGCCTCGGTGCATTACGACCTGGGCCGCCTGAACAGCAGCCTGAAGGGCGCGTCGGTGGCGGTCAATGCCACCAACCTGCTGAACAAGGATTACCTCTCTACCTGTGACTCGTACTACTGCTACTACGGCGATGAGCGCAGCGTTGTTGCCAGCGCCACTTACAAGTTCTGAGTGAGCTGGGGGCCGCGTTGCGGCCCGTTCGCAGCACAAGGCTGCTCCTACAAGGGATCGCATTCTCATGTATGAGCAGCCTTGTGCTGCGAATGGGCTGCAAGGCAGCCCCAGGTTCCAACAGACAAAAATCGGTACCGTGATGAAAAGCCCAACCATCCGCCGCTGGTCCGTGGTCCACACCTGGAGCAGCCTGGTCTGTACCCTGTTCCTGTTGTTGCTGGCCCTCACCGGCCTGCCGCTGATCTTCCACCACGAACTCGAACACCTGCTCGGCGATGCCCCCGAACTGCGCGAAATGCCAGCAGGTACCCCACACCTCGACCTGCAGCAGCTTGTGCTGAAAGCCGAGCAACACCGCCCCGGCGAGGTCGTGCAGTACTTCGGCTACGAAGAAGACGAACCCAACGGCGTTGTAGCCATCACCGCCGCCACCGCTGGCACCGACCCCAACCTGTCGCACACCTTCATGCTCGACGCCCGCACCGGCGAAGCAGTGGCCATGCCGGCTGCCAATGGCGGCTTCATGATGATCATGCTGCGCCTGCACGTGGACATGTTCGCCGGCCTGCCCGGCAAGCTGCTGCTGGCATTCATGGGCATCCTGTTCATCGTTGCGATTGTCTCTGGCACCGTGCTCTACGCGCCGTTCATGCGGCGCCTGGACTTCGGCACCGTGCGCCACGAAAAGTCCCGCCGCCTGCGCTGGCTCGACCTGCACAACCTGCTCGGCGTGGTCACCCTGGCGTGGGCGTTGACGGTGGGCGTGACCGGTGTGATCAGCGCCCTGTCCGACCTGGTCATCGCCGCCTGGCGCAACGACAGCCTGGCCACCATGGTCGCGCCTTACCGCGATGCCCCGCCGCTCACCGAGCGCGCGCCCGCCACACGCCTGCTGGAGATTGCCGAACAGGCCGCCCCCGGCATGCGCCCGGACTTCATCGCCTTCCCCGGTACGCGCTTCTCCAGCGAGCACCACTACGCGGTGTTCATGAACGGCGCCACCCATCTGACGTCGCACCTGTTCACGCCGGTGCTGATCGACGCCCGCACCCTGGCAGTGACAGCGGTAGGCGACCGCCCCTGGTACATGGACGCGATGGGCCTGTCGCAGCCGCTGCATTTTGGCGACTACGGCGGCCGGCCGATGCAGATCCTCTGGGCCGTACTGGACGTGCTGACCATCATCGTGCTCGGCAGCGGCCTGTACCTGTGGTGGGGCAAGCAGCGCAAACACCGGGAGGCGCGTGCATGAGCCACAAGTCGCAATCCACCGCGCGCCTCTTCGCCTGGCCAGCACTGATTGCCCTGCTGGGCTTACTCGGCCTGTTCGCCGCGCTGCTCGGTGACGGTGGCTGGGATGTGCTGGCCTGGGCCGGCCTGGGCCTTCCAGCCCTGCTGAGCCTGCGCGGGTTGTTCTGGCGTCGGCGGCGCTAGCCCGCTACCACCTCGCAGCCGCAGGTATTGCCAAGCATGGGGCTTTCCTCAACCAAGGATCAGCCCCATGCGCCCTCTCGAACGGCTGGAACAGATCGACCGGCAGATCGCTGGCCTGCTTGACGGTCTCCCGAGCATCGACCCCAAACAACCCATCAGCCCCGGCACGCGCAACAGGTTGCACGCAGAACTGGCCCGTTTCTGGGCCACGGCCGATGAGCACGGCAACACACCCAGGCAGCAGCTGCTGATACTGCGCAAGGCGCTGATGCTGAACGAAATCGAATTGCGCCTGAACGACGAGACCTTGGCCAGCGGGCCCGCCGGGTTGTTGCGGGCCTGCCTGGAACAACCGCTGCCCTTTCAGCGCCGGCACCTCCCCCTGACCAATCGGCCGCAGGTCTACCGGGTCCTGCTGGAACACCGGCGGCCCAACTGGCGCAGTTACCTGCCAGGCACTCTGGTCATCATTGCCGGTACCGCCGAGGGCCTTATGCTCACAGCTGACGACGCCACTGGCAGCGCCTTGCTGTGCAGCCTGTCACAGGGTATCGAGGCCTTCGATTCCCTTGCCGCCCTGAACAAAGAACTCTGCGAACGCCTGGAAGACCCTCTCCAGAGCAGGCCACTGTTGCACCTGTACCTGGAGGAACAGGCGGACCGTGCTCGCCGGTCTCAACGCCTGCGCTATGACTGGTATGCAGACAGCCTGCTGGAGGCCCAGGTCGACTGGGTGATCGAAGCCCAGCGCCAGCGGTTGAGTGAACCCGCTTTGTGGGGCACCGATACAACCGACCGGCACACCCGGTTGAACAGGGCCATGGCACTTCGGCACGAAGTCGGCGCCAAACCCATTCTGCAGGCACGCTACTCGCATTTGCTGGAAAAGAACCTGCCAAACTGGCTGCGCAATACCCCCGCGCAAGGCTTGAGCCATATCATGCAGACCATGCAGGATCTGGTGGCAACCGCCGAGCGGGCAGCCGCCCCCGGGGTGCTGAGCCTCAACGACTTCAAGCAACGCCACAGCCTGCTGGCCTGGGCCAATGCGCGCCTGCGTGAGCGCCTGAGCCATGACCTGGGCTACCACGCAGACCCTCGCGAAATTCAAGTCAGTATCGTCCGCGCCCGCCGTACCGGCGCTGTCATGCATCCCTTCGCCACCTCCTCCTACGTGACCTACGCCGGTATGCAGCGCGTGGGCAACGAGATGGTGGAAATGGTCGAGGAAAGCAACACGCTCGAACAACTGGCGCTGAAGAACCTGCCATGGTTCGACACCGACTACTGGCTTACCGCGCGCATGGTCCATGCCCGAGGCAGTGCCATGCCGCCCGGGCTCACTGCGCACTATGTGAAAGGCATGATCCGGGAGCTGAACGTGGGCGACAGCTACGCAAAGTACCTGCACACCCAACTTGTCAGCTCCAGAGCGGGCAAGTGGCGCCAGGCCGCACACAGCCGGGTAAACCTGGCGCGCATGCGTGCAGAAGCGGTCAAGGCGCGCCATGCCGGGCACTTCGGCGATGACCCTTTCGAGCATGGCTACCACTGGGTGTGCGCAGTGCTGGACCAACCGCACAATGCCTTGCGCGCGCCGGTAGCAGGCTACCCGGTCACCGTTCGGCACTTGGACATCATGGGCCATACCCTGCAGGGCGTACTGCTGCTCAATAGCACCCCCTACAAGTCCCAGGCATGCGTGTTGTATACCCCGGATGCCCCGGACCGCAGGGCCTGGCGCCGCTTTCGGACGACCCGCGAACTGCTTCGCACCCTACGCCAGCAGCCCCGGTTGAAAGCATACGTGGCACAGCGCCTGCCATTGCTTCCCGCTGCCACGGTGCAGCACCTTGTGGACAAGGGGCGCCTGGGCACACATGTGAAAACACCTGCGGTCAATGACGACCTGTTCTTCGTCTATTACCTGGCCGAGGTACAGGCGCTGATCGCCCAGGCGGATGCCGACAGCATGACGACCCGGGAAGTGAACGCGGAGTCTGTCATCGCGCTAAGCTGGCGGCTGGTGGACTTCATCAGCCTGCTGCTGCCCAGTCAGGCCCTGATGGCATTGTCGATCGGGCGCATGACCATCGATATCTGGGACGGCGTCGAGGCCCTCAAGCAGGGCGATGCCGAAGGGGTGATGCGACACGCCTACAACGCCCTCAGCCACCTCAATGATGCAGCGATCAGTTATGTGGGCTCCGGCCTGCTGCGCCGCTCGTTGCGTGGCATGCCCAAACAACCGCCATTGCCGTTGCCCGCGCGCTTCCAGGCGCAACCGGACAGCAGCAACCTGCGCTATCGCATCGACGGGATCTACGGTGAAGGGGTGTACGAACAGCGCACGGCGTTTGGCGGGCTATCGCTGTACTTCGTCAAGGACGATAACAACCGCTATTACCAGGTCAGCTTCGACGGCTACCGCTGGCGGGCCATCGACCCTGACCAACCGGATGCCTATCTTCAGCAGCCGGTCAAGCGCAAAGCCGACGGGCAATGGGTAATCGACTCACCGGTGCACTGGTACGACGGGCTTCCCGACCTGCCGCAGCTGCTTCAGGATTGTTACTTACAAGCACCACTGGCAGGCGCCCCTGTCAATATCGAACAAGGGCTCTACCAGGCGGACGACCAGCTGTACCTGGCACTCAAGGGCGGGCAACTGCCTGTGCGCAGCCACCTGCTGCCGGATCGCTACCACTTGGAAATCGCCTTGGCTACCAGTGCCGGCGTGGTGCCGTGGGCGGTGTTGCGTCACGAGAATGGCCAGTGGCTGATACGCGTTCGCCAGGCAGGGCGCAGCAGCGACTGGCTGGCATTGCCAGATCAGCCCCTGCCAGCCCGCTGAAGGCCCGAATCGGGCGCCTTAGTCGCCCAGCTTCGGCAACAACCGGTCCAGCCGCTGGTGCAAGGCACTGCCACTCGGCCAGTTGCGCAACAGCCGCGCCCGGTCACGGGCATAGGCCGGGGCAAAGCTGAGCTGGGTAGCGTGCTGGCACATGGCATCGAGATCAATCAGCGACCACCGGCCATTGTCCCAGAACAGGTTGTGGCCCTTGAAGTCGCCATGACTGATGCGTTCACGAATCAGCTGTTGCATCACATGCACCAGGGCATCCACTTGCTCCTCGGGCGCATCGCCGTTTTCGACGAAGGGGGCGAAGCACGCGGTCAGGTCCGGGCCATCGACATACTCGGTCACCAGGTAGGCACGGCTGCGCAACCCCATCACCCGTTGCTCCAGCACTGCCAACGGCTTGGGCGTGGCGATGTCGAGAAACTCCAGGCGGTGGCCTTCGATCCACGAATGCCAGGCACGGCTCGGGCGCCAGAAGCGCTTGAACCAGTGCGCGGTGTTCTTGATGTTGTAGCGCTTGAGCACCAACTGGCGACCGTTCACCTCGATGCGCGCCACACTGGCGGCGCCACCGGTCTTGTACAGGTGGCCCTTGTCGATCAGCGCATCGGCCTGCTCCAGCACTGGCTGCATGGCGTCGACTTCGCTGCGGCGGATCGCCTGCAAGCCCGAGAGGCTGTGCTGCACGCTGAACAGGCTGCATTCGCGCCCGGCCTTTTCCAGGTAGTCCTTTTGCCGCCAGTTGCGCACCTTGTCCACCTGCTTCTGCAAGGCTTCCAGCGGCAGTGCGTGTTCGGCATTGGCCAGCAGGTAATGCACCAGCAATTCTTCGATGAACGGCTCCAGCCGCTTGGGCAACTGGGCGAAGAACACCCCAAGGTTTTCCAGCACGCGCGGGCGTGACAGCTGCTGGCCAGGCGTTTCGGCCTTGATACCGGCGCCGTCGATCAGGTACAGCTTGCCGCCGCGGCGCAGCAGGTTGTCCAGGTGCAGGTCTTCCTGCCAAAGGCCCTGGGCGTGCATGTGCGCGACAGCAGTCAGCGCTTCGCCCAGCACCAGGTGTTGTTCGTCCGCCAGTACCGGCAGGTTTTCCACCGCCGCCCAGGCATCGGCCAGGCTTTCGGCGCCGTCGAGGAATTCAAACAGCAGCCAGCCACCCTCGCCTTCCTTGAGGCCGTCGGCCAACAGCTTTGGCGTGGTCAGGCCTTGCTCGGCCAGCAGCTTCACACCGTGCAGTTCGCGCTGGAAATGCCGGGCGGCGTTACCGCCCACCAGCAGCTTGGCCAGCACCGGGGTACCGCGCCACACGCCCGCGCCAACATAGCGCTGGCCAGGCAGCACGCGCAGCAGGCTGAGCAGTTGCAGCTCGGCGCTGCCGGCGGCATCCGCCAGGGTGATGCTCAGGGGCAACGTCGGGCTGCGCCCGGCGTCCTTCAGTTCGGACAAACGCATCAGCGGGCCTCTTTTTCACGACGGCGTTGCGTCAGGCGTTGCAACCAGGTGTTGACCAGCGTGCTGTCTGCCGGCTGCGCCAGGTAGGTCGCCAGCATGGTGCGCACATCGGCCTCGCTCCAGGCCGGAGCGCGGCGCAGCAGCGGCTCCAGGTCCTTGAGGCGGTCGCGCATGCCGAACAGCAATGGCCGGGTCTTTTCCAGGTCGATCAGTTGCGCGTCCCAGCCTTCACGGCGCTGGCGCAGGAAAATGTGCTTGGGGTAGAAGCAGCCATGCACCTGGCCGGCGCTGTGCAGGGTGCGCGCCAGCTGGCCGCACGCCTGCAGGATGCCATTGCGCTCGGCATCGCCCAGCTGTGGCCACTGGGCCAGCAGGCTGTCGAGGTCGGCCCATTCGTCCAGCGCGCGGGTCATCAGGATGGCGCGATGCTTGCCGCCCTGCTTGCGCTCACCATAGAACACCGCCTGCAAGGCCGGAATGTGCAGCTTCTGGTAGCGGCTGATGTTGCGAAATTCACGGGCGAAGGTGGGCTCGCCAAACGGCCGGTGCAGGGTGCGGGTCAGGTAGTCGCTCTGGCGCTTGAGGTAGTAGCCCTTGCCTTCGAGTTCCAGCCGGAACACGCTGCTCCAGCCGCCACGGCCGGTATTGGGTTCATCCACAGCCTCAAGTTGCAAGGCCCACAGCGCCTCGAAGTCGTCCAGGCCATGGCGTTTGAGCAGCGCGAGGTCCGCGCTGGCCAGGTAATCGGTCATTCCCTTCCCTCGAAAAAGCCCAGCACCTGGCGAATGCGCTTCTTGTCACGCTCATTCAGCCGGTCGCGGCCACGGTATTGCAGATAGAAACGCAGGCGCTGGGTGGCCGACAGGTGGTATTTGGCCACTTTGTCCAGGCACGCCAGGTCCTTGATCATCCGGTGCCGCCACATGAAGCCGCGCCAGAAGTCGCCGGTGGGGCAGTCGATGAAGAATAGCGTGCCCTGGTCGTCGACCAGCAGATTGCGCCATTTCAGGTCATTGTGCGCAAAGCGGTGCTCGTGCATCACCCGGGTATGGTGCGCCAGCTGACGGCTGAGGTGGTCGACCCAGGCCCGGTCGGCCAGGCGTGGATCGTTGCGCTCGGCCAGCGCGGACAGGTCTTCGGTGTTCGGCAGCTCGCGGGTGATCATCGCCCCGCGACCAAAGGCCAGGCCATGGCGCTCCAGGCCCCAGGCCACCACTTCGGCGGTAGGGATGCCCCACTTGGCGAACTGCTTGAGGTTCTGCCATTCGGCCTTGATGCGCGGTCGGCCCAGGTAGCGGCGCATGTGCTTGCCGGCCCCGGTATAGCGCTTGACGTAGTAGTTGACCCCGTCACGCTCGATGCGCACCACCTCGCTGAGCGGGTCGCGGGTCAGACGTTCGCCTTGCAGGGCAAATACCGCATCGAGGCTGCCGAAGTCCGCCGCCAGGTGTTCGTAGCCCGGCGCCAGTGTCCAGCCCGCCATCAGAGCGCATCCCCGTAGCGTTGCTTGCGGTCGTAGAGTTTCTGCGCCTTGCGCTCCAGCCAGGCAAGCAGCTGCGCTTCGTCCTTGAGGACTTGCCGCAGCGGGCGCTGGAAGTAACCCCGCAGGAAGCGCAGCTTGTCGCGCTGGGTCAGGCCGATGTCCAGCGCCGAGAAGTACAGCGCCGCCAGGTCCTTGTCGCGCCAGCGGCGGCTGATTGTCGCCCGGGTCTGGGCGCGGTGCAGGTCGATCACCGACAGCCTGAAGTCATCCGCCGTCACCGGGCGGTCGGTGTGCAGCAGGAAATGGCAGATGTAGCAGTCGCGGTGGTTGACCCCCGCGCGGTGCATGCCGCCAGTCATCTTCGCCACTTCGGCGATCAGCGCACGCTTCAGGCGCGGCTCGGGCGGCTGCCTGACCCAGTCGATACTGAAGTCTTCCAGGCTGATGGTCGGCGCCAGTTCTTCGGTGATGATGAACGAGTGCTGCGTGGCCGGGTTGCTGCCACGTTCGCCATAGGCGACTGCGGTCATGGTTGGCACACCCACCTCGTGCAGGCGCTGGATAGCCCGCCATTCCTGGCCGGCACCGAGCACCGGGAGCTTGGCGGTGAACAGGTTCTTGAAGATCTCGCCCCAGCCGATGCCGCGGTGGATCTTGACGAAAAAGCCTTCGCCAGCCACTTCGGTGCGCAGCGTGCGGCGCCCTTCCAGCTCGCGATACACCTCGCCCTGCAGCGCTTCTACGGCATCGAAGGCATCGCGCCCGGCCCACAGGCGCTTGAACGGTTCGGCCAGTATCAGCTTCATGCAGGCTCCTGCCCAAGGATCACATCGGCGGCATGCTGCGGCATGCTGTACAGGTCGGCGGTTTCGGCAAACGCCAGGCCGTTGCGCGACCAGCTGGCACGGGCCTGCGGGTCGTCAAGCATGCGTTGCAGGTAACCGTTGAGCTGGTCCTGTTCGAACGGTTCGTCCAGCACCAGGCCGCAGTCGGCCTCGGCAATGTAATGGGCGTAACCGCACACCTTGGACACCAGCACCGGCAGGCCGGCCACCAGCGCTTCAAGCAGCACGGTGCCGGTGTTCTCGTTGTACGCCGGGTGAATCAGCAGGTCGGCACCCAGCAGGAAGCGCGGTATGTCGCTGCGGCCCTTGAGGAACTGCACCTGGTCACCCAGGCCCAGGGTGGCGCTTTGCAGCTGGAACACCTTGGGGTCGTCCTGGCCGATCACCATCAGCTTCGTGCGTTTGCGCAGGGCCGACGGCAGCGCGGCCAGCGCCTTGAGGCTACGGTCCACACCCTTGGTCTTGAAGCCCGAGCCAATCTGTACCAGCAACAGGTCGTCATCGCCCAGGTTGAATTCCTTGCGGAACTCGGCGCGGATCTCGGCGGCATTGGCCGGCGCGCGGCGGTCCTGGGAAATGCCCGGCGGCAGCAGGTGGAAGCGTTCCACCGGGGTGCCGTAATGCTTGATGAACAGCGGCTGCTGCACCTCGGAAATCATCAGCACTTCGGTGTGGGAATCCTTGGCGAACACCGCACGCTCGTACTCGGCAAAGTGCCGGTAGCGGCCCCAGCGGCGGTACAGGCCACCACGCAGGGTCTGCGCCTTGTCTTCAAAGCAGCCGTCGGCGGCGTAGTACACGTCCAGCCCCGGCATCTTGTTGAAGCCGATCAGGCGGTCGACCGGGCGCTTGGCCAGGTCGGCGGCCATCCAGGCGCTGAGCTTCTCGTTGCGACGGTGGTTGAAAATCGCCTTCACCGGCGCCACCAGCACTTCGAAGCCCGGCGGAATGTCACCCTCCCAGATCAGCGTGTACACACGGATCTGGTGGCCCCGCTTCTGGCATTCCAGGGCAATGCGCATGAAATCGCGCTGCAGCCCGCCGAAGGGGAAATATTTGTAAAGCACGAAAGCCAGTTGCATCAACGGACATCCTCAGCCAGCAGCAACGCGCTCAAGCGGCCCGCCACATGCTCGGGATTCAGGCGAGTGAAGCACAGCGGCCACTCGCGTTTCAGATCGAACCGGCGCAGGTCGTCAGCGCTCGGTTTATAGGTGCACTTCTTCTGCAGGCAGGGAGCGCAAGGCCAGTCACTGGCCTGGTGAATCTGGGTCCGTCCGTAGGCACCGGTCAGGCCCGGGTTGGTCGGGCCAAACAGCGAAATGGTCGGCACATCAAGTGCCGCTGCCAGGTGGCCAAGGCCGGTATCGACCGCCACACAGGCTTTTGCCGCCGCCAATACACGCGCAACGCCGGCAAGGTTCAATTTGGGGAGCACCTGGCAGTTGTTCAAGCCCTGTGCAATACGCTCGGCCCGCGCCTTCTCGGCCGGGTTGCCCCACGGCAGGCGCACTTCCAGCTTGCGCCGGCCCATGCGCTCGGCCAGCTCGCGCCAGTAGGCTTCGGGCCAGTGCTTGGTCGCCCAGGTAGTGCCATGCAAAAACACCACGTAAGGCGCGGCGGGCGGCAATTGCAGGCGCTCCAGGTCCAGCCCGTAGTCGCCAATGCCTTCTGGCAAGTCGTAGGCCAGGGCCATGGCGAACAGCTGGCGCACCCGCTCCACCGCATGCTGGCCGGTGGCAACCGACAGGCGCCGGTCATAGAAGCGGCTGGCCCAGCCTTCGCGGGCCGAGTAGCGGTCCAGGCCGGCGACCGGGGCCTTCACGTAGCGGGTCAGCCAAGCCGACTTGACCAGGCCCTGGGCGTCAATCACCAGGTCGTACTTGCGCTCGCGCACACGCTGCTTGAATGCCTTCCACTCGCCGCTCTTGAGGGTTTGCCAAAGGTTCTTGCGCCAGCGGCGGATGGCCACCGGGATAACCTGATCGACCGCAGGGTGCCAACTGGGGATTTCGGCGAAGCCTTCCTCCACCACCCAGTCGAAACGGATGCCCGGAATAGCGTGGGCGGCATCGGTGAGCGCCGGCAGGGTGTGGATCACATCACCCAGCGACGAGGTCTTGATGATCAGTACCCGCACTTAGTCGACCTCGGCCACGGTATCGATCAGGTCAGGCCCGCTCAGGCTGTGCAGCGCGGCGATGACTTTGCCCGGTTCCAGCAGGCGCAGGCAGTTGTAATGGCCGAAGCGGCAGGTACGGTCGAAGCATGGGCTGCACTCGATACCGGTGCGCACCACCTCTACCTGGTCGGCCAAGGGCGGAGTAAAGCCGGGCGACGTCGAGCCGTACACCGCCACCAGCGGGCGGTTCAGCGCGGCGGCCACGTGCATCAGGCCGGAGTCGTTGGACACCACGGCATGGGCACAGGACATCAGGTCGATGGCCTCGGCCAGCGAGGTTTCACCGGCCAGGTTGGACGATTCTTCACGCAAACCCGGGATCAGCCGGTCGCGGATCTGCTCACCGACCGGGTGGTCGTTCTTCGAGCCGAACAGCCACACCTGCCAGCCCTGGCGGATCATCGCGTCGGCCACGGCAGCGTAATGCTCGACCGGCCAACGCTTGGCCTCACCGAACTCGGCGCCGGGGCACAGCGCCAGCACCGGGCGGTCCAGCTCCAGGCCGAACTTGGCCAGTGCAGCATCACGGCTTTGCGCTTCGATCTGCAGGCTGGGGCGCGGGTACGGCTGCGGCAGCTCGGCGCCGGGCGCGTAGGCCAGGGCCATGAAGCGCTCGATCATCAGCGGGTAGCGGGCTTTATCCAGCTTGCGCACATCGTTCAGCAGGCCAAAGCGCAGTTCACCGCGCCAGCCGGTACGCTTGGGGATGCCAGCGAAGAACGGCACCAAGGCCGACTTCAGCGAGTTGGGCAGCAGGATGGCCTGGTCGTACTGGCCGACCAGGGATTTGCCGATGCGCCGACGCGTGGCCAGCTCCAGTGCGCCGTGGCCGAGCGGGAAGCTCAAGGCCTGGCGTACCTCGGGCATACGCTCCAGGATCGGCCGGCTCCACTCGGGCGCCAGCACGTCGATCACGCACTCGGGGTGCTGCTGTTTCAGGCACTGGAACAGGGTCTGCGCCATCACCATGTCGCCGACCCAGCTGGGGCCAATGATCAGTATTCTCATGCTTAGTCCAGAAACGCTCGGGGAGGCTACAGACTGCGGTACAGCCTGGCCTCCCCTCTTTATATTCAGGCTATGTGGCGGACAGTGTACCACCGGTGGTGAGGCATGAGCCTTTGGGGCTGCTTCGCAGCCCATTCGCAGCACAAGGCTGCTCCTACAAGGGATCGCGTTCCCCTGTAGGAGCAGCCTTGTGCTGCGAATGGGCCGCAAAGCGGCCCCCGCAATCTCAAGTCAAACCCAGCTCACCCCAGATCCGCCGCACTTCGCGGCGTTCATCGGCAAACTGCGTCGCATCGATCACCCCGGCCTGTTTCTGCAGGGCCTGGCGGTGCGAGGCCGAGCGGAACGCCTTGTACACTTCACGCAACAGCACCGCGTCACTGGCCGGCATCAGGTTCGCCTGCTCCAGCTCTTCCAGAATGCGGATGTTATCGGTCCATCGGAGTATGGCCGGGTGGTCGTGGGACCAGGCCAAAGCGGCGTATTGCACCATAAATTCGATATCCACGATACCGCCGGCATCCTGCTTGATATCGAAGGGTACACCGGCCTCGAAGGCATTGGCTGCAGTACCGGCAGCCGTGGCCTTGGTACCCAGGTTGCCGCGCATCTTGGCGCGCATTTCACTCACTTCGGTGCGCAGTTTTTCCAGGTCGCGTGCCTGGCCCAGCACCTTGGCGCGCACGCCTTCGAACGCCGTGCCCACCTGCTTGCAACCCACCAGCACGCGGGCCCGCACCAGGGCCTGGTGCTCCCAGGTCCAGGCTTCGTTCTGCTGGTAGCGCTCGAATGCGCCCAGCGAACTGACCAGCAGGCCGGAAGCACCGGACGGACGCAGGCGCATGTCCACGTCATACAGCTGGCCCGAGTTGGTCTGGGTGGTCAGCAAGTGAATGATGCGCTGGCCCAGGCGGGTGAAGAACTGCGCGCTGTCGATGGGCTTGCTGCCGTCGGTTTCTGCGTGCGGGTCGCCGTCGTGAATGAACACCAGGTCCAGGTCCGAGCCATGGCCCAGCTCCAGGCCGCCGACCTTGCCGTAACCAATGATGATGAACCCTGGGTCGCACAGGCTGCCGTCGCTGCGCTTGGGCTGGCCGTGGCGGGCCACGGTCTGGCGCCAGGCCAGGGCCAGCACCTGGTCGAGGATGGCCTCGGCCAGCCAGGTCAGGTAGTCGCTGACCTTCATCAACGGCAGGTTGCCGCTGATCTCCGAAGCGGCCACACGCAGGCTGTGGGCCAGCTTGAAGTGGCGCAGCGCTTCCATCTGCTGCTCCAGGTCGTCCTCGGGAATGCGCGTCAGGCGCTCGCGCAACTCGCTGGCCAGCTCTGGGGCCAGTGGCGGGCTGAACAAGCGGCCTTCATTGAGCAGTTCGTCGAGCAGCAGCGGGTAAAGCGCAATTTGCTCGGCAATCCACGGGCTGGCGGCGCACAACGTCAGCAGACGGCGCAAGGCACCCGGGTTTTCGGTGAGCAGTACCAGGTAGGCAGAACGCCGCGCCACCGCCTCGACCAGCGGCAACACACGCTCAAGCACCAGGTCGGGGTTGTCATGTTCCACCGCCTGGGCCAGCAGCCGGGGGATGAAGGCATCCAGGCGCTCACGGCCGATACGCTGCATCGAGCGCAGCTGCGGGCTGGAGCGCAACCCGGCCAGGCGCCGCAGGGCTTCGACGGGCTGCTTGAAACCGGCCTCTTCCAACTGCCGACCCGCGGCTTCCTCGTCCTGTGCCTGCTCCCACAACGGCGACCATTCGCCGCCCACCACCAGTTCGCCCTCACCGTCTTCGTCATCCGGGTCGGCGATCACCTGGCGGAAGTGCCAGTCGATACGGCCACGCCAGTACATCAGCTGGTCGTGGAAGCTCTGCCAGTCGGCAAAGCCGAGCATATAGGCTACCCGCGCCTGGTCGGTCTCACCTTCCGGCAACATTTGCGTCTGGCGGTCGGCGATGGCCTGGATGGCGTGCTCGGTATAGCGCAGGAACTCATAGCCCTCGCGCAGCTCGGCGACCACCGCCGGCGGCAGGTAACCCTGGCCTTCGAGGGTGGCCAGCACCTTCAGCAACGGCCGCTGCTGCAGGCTGAGGTCGCGCCCGCCGTGGATCAGCTGGAAGGCCTGGGCGATGAACTCCACCTCGCGAATGCCACCGGCACCCAGCTTGATGTTGTCGGCCATGCCCTTGCGCCGCACTTCCTGCTGGATCAGCTGCTTCATGGTGCGCAGCGCTTCGATCGCGGAAAAGTCCAGGTAACGGCGGTACACGAACGGCCGCAGCACTTCCTGCAATTGCGCCCCGGCCGCCTGGTCGCCAGCCACCACCCGCGCCTTGATCATGGCGTAGCGTTCCC
This sequence comes from Pseudomonas sp. WOUb67, assembly GCF_050058005.1. Lineage (NCBI taxonomy): Bacteria > Pseudomonadati > Pseudomonadota > Gammaproteobacteria > Pseudomonadales > Pseudomonadaceae > Pseudomonas > Pseudomonas sp. WOUb67. The sequence goes on from NZ_CP170112.1 coordinate 300,585, forward strand.
AGTCGCGGCCCTGGTCCTGGTAGTACTGCTCCAGCGCATTGAAGCTGAGCACCAGTGCGCCGGCCGAGCCATAGGGGCGCAGGCGCATGTCGACGCGGAACACGAAGCCGTCGACGGTCACCGGGTCCAGCGCCTTGATCAGCCGCTGGCCAAGCCGGGTGAAGAACTCCTGGTTTTCCAGCGAGCGCTTCACCCCTTCGGTTTCGCCACCCTCGGGGAAGCCGAAGATCAGGTCGATGTCGGACGACAGGTTCAGCTCCACCGCCCCCAGCTTGCCCATGCCCAGCACCACCATGTGCTGCGGCTGGCCGCTGCGGTTGCCGATGGGCGTGCCGAACTGCTGGCAATGGCGCGGGTACAACCATTGGTAGGCTTCGTCGATGGCGGCATCGGCCAGGTCCGACAGGTCGCGGCAGGTTTCGCCAAGCTCAGCCTGGCGGGTGATGTCGCGCCAGATGATGCGCAGCTGCTGGCGGTTGCGCGCCCGGCGCAGGTTACGCGCCAGCTCGTCGTCACTCTGCGCCGCCTGGGCGGCCGCAGCGATTTGCCCGCGCAGCTCACCCGGCGCATAACGCCGCTCCAGCTCGCCACTGGCCAGCAGCTCGAACAGCATGGCCGGCTCGCGTTGGGCCAGGCCCAGAACAAAGTCGCTGGCGGCGGCCACCTGGTCGAACTGTTGCCGGTGCACCGGGCTCCAGGCATTCAGGTCGAGTTCGGCGTGAGCGGCCACGGCATCGCTGAGGAATTGCCGGTTACGGGCGAGCAATGGCTGGAGGGTGGCGGGCAGATCGGACGGCAAAGGCAGGCGCATGGTCTATCCTTGATCGGCGTGAAATAGAAGGGAAAAAGCGGCCAAGGGGAAGCCGGACCACGGTTGGACTGTCGTACAAAAGTTGGAAATAGCTGAAAAAAACGAAAACTTGGCAACAAACATCAAGAAGCACCCGTTTGCGTCACAATGCCAACCACCATGAACGTTTTTCCTCACAAGCCAAGGTGCGACCAAACGTCGCAGAAATGTAGTTTTACTACTACTCATGTCGTGTAAAAGCATGAAATGCGCAAGCAAATGTAGTAAAACTACACGGCGCCGGAAGACACCCCGGTAATCCAAGAATTCACGACGTCTGCCCATAAGGCCAGTCGCAACTTCAGGCAATCGATTCTGGTTGCCTTTCCGCCCTGGAGCAAGCCATGCAAGACCTCGATCCAATCGAAACCCAGGAATGGCTGGATGCCCTGGAGTCGGTCCTCGACAAAGAAGGCGAAGACCGCGCTCATTACCTGATGACCCGTATGGGCGAGCTGGCCACCCGCAGTGGCTCCCAGCTGCCGTATGCGATCACCACGCCATACCGCAACACCATCCCTGTCACCCACGAAGCACGCATGCCTGGCGACCTGTTCATGGAACGCCGCATTCGCTCGATGGTGCGTTGGAACGCCCTGGCCATGGTCATGCGCACCAACCTGAAAGACTCGGACCTGGGCGGACACATCTCCAGCTTCGCCTCCAGCGCCACCCTGTACGACATCGGCTTCAACTACTTCTTCCAGGCCCCGACCGAAGAACACGGCGGCGACCTGATCTTCTTCCAGGGCCACGCTTCGCCGGGCGTCTACGCCCGTGCTTTCATGGAAGGCCGCATCAACGAAGACCAGATGAACAACTTCCGTCAGGAAGTGGACGGCAAAGGCCTGTCTTCGTACCCGCACCCATGGCTGATGCCTGACTTCTGGCAGTTCCCGACCGTATCGATGGGTCTGGGCCCGATCCAGGCTATCTACCAGGCACGCTTCATGAAGTACCTGGAAGCCCGTGGCTTCATCCCGGCCGGCAAGCAGAAGGTCTGGTGCTTCATGGGCGACGGCGAGTGCGACGAGCCGGAATCCCTGGGTGCAATCGCCCTGGCTGGCCGCGAGAAGCTGGACAACCTGATCTTCGTCATCAACTGCAACCTGCAGCGCCTCGACGGCCCGGTTCGCGGCAACGGCAAGATCATCCAGGAACTCGAAGGCGTGTTCCGTGGCGGTGGCTGGAACGTCAACAAAGTGGTCTGGGGCCGTTTCTGGGACCCACTGCTGGCCAAGGACACCAACGGTGCCCTGCAGCGCCGCATGGACGAAGTCATCGACGGCGAGTACCAGAACTACAAAGCCAAAGACGGCGCGTACGTTCGTGAGAACTTCTTCAACACCCCAGAACTCAAGGCCATGGTCGAAGACCTGTCCGACGAAGAGATCTGGAAGCTCAACCGTGGCGGCCACGACCCGTACAAGGTCTACGCGGCATACCACCAGGCTGTGAACCACAAAGAGCAGCCGACCGTCATCCTGGCCAAGACCATCAAGGGTTACGGCACCGGTGCTGGCGAAGCCAAGAACACCGCGCACAACACCAAGAAGGTCGACGTCGACAGCCTGCGTCACTTCCGTGACCGCTTCGACATCCCGGTCAAGGATGCCGACCTGGAGAACCTGCCGTTCTTCAAGCCGGAAGAAGGTTCTGCCGAAGCCAAGTACCTGGCCGAGCGCCGCGCAGCCCTGGGTGGCTTCGTACCTCAGCGCCGTGCCAAGAGCTTCAGCGTACCGACCCCATCCCTGGAAACGCTGAAAGCGATCCTGGACGGTTCGGGCGACCGCGAAATCTCCACCACCATGGCCTTCGTGCGTATTCTGGCGCAGTTGGTCAAGGACAAGGAAATCGGCCAGCGCATCGTTCCGATCATCCCGGACGAAGCCCGTACCTTCGGTATGGAAGGCATGTTCCGCCAGCTGGGCATCTACTCGTCGGTCGGCCAGCTCTACGAGCCAGTCGATAAAGACCAGGTGATGTTCTACCGCGAGGACAAGAAGGGCCAGATTCTCGAGGAAGGCATCAACGAAGCCGGCGCCATGTCGTCGTTCATCGCTGCCGGTACCTCGTACAGCTGCCACAACCAGCCGATGCTGCCGTTCTACATCTTCTACTCGATGTTCGGCTTCCAGCGTATTGGCGACCTGGCCTGGGCCGCTGGCGACAGCCGCACCCGTGGCTTCCTGATCGGCGGTACCGCCGGCCGTACCACCCTGAACGGTGAAGGCCTGCAGCACGAAGACGGTCACAGCCACCTGATGGCGGGCACCATCCCGAACTGCCGCACCTTCGATCCTACCTACGGCTACGAGCTGGCGGTGATCATCCAGGACGGCATGAAGAAGATGACCGAAGAGCAACAGGACATCTTCTACTACATCACCGTGATGAACGAATCCTACCAGCAGCCAGCCATGCCGGCCGGTGTCGAGGAAGGCATCATCAAGGGCATGTACCTGCTGGAAGAAGACACCCGCGAAGCCGCGCACCACGTACAGCTGATGGGCTCCGGCACCATCCTGCGCGAAGTCCGCGAAGCCGCGAAGATCCTGCGTGAAGAGTTCAACGTCGGTGCCGACGTGTGGAGCGTCACCAGCTTCAACGAACTGCGTCGCGACGGCCTGGCCGTTGAGCGCGCCAACCGCCTGAAGCCTGGCCAGAAGCCACAGCAGACTTACGTCGAAGAATGCCTGGCCGGCCGCAAGGGCCCGGTCATCGCCTCTACCGACTACATGAAGCTGTTCGCCGAGCAGATTCGCCAGTGGGTGCCGAGCAAAGAGTTCAAGGTCCTGGGTACCGACGGTTACGGTCGCAGCGACAGCCGCAAGAAGCTGCGTCACTTCTTTGAAGTCGACCGCCACTTCGTGGTACTGGCTGCCCTGGAAGCCCTGGCTGACCGTGGCGAGATCGAACCCAAGGTTGTGGCTGACGCCATCGTCAAGTTCGGCATCGACCCGGACAAGCGCAACCCACTGGACTGCTGAGGAGTATTTTTAAGTGAGCGAACTCATTCGCGTACCTGACATCGGCAGCGGTGAAGGTGAAATCATCGAGCTGTTCGTCAAGGTCGGTGACCGTATCGAGGCTGACCAGAGCCTGCTGACCCTGGAGTCCGACAAGGCCTCCATGGAGATCCCTGCCCCCAAGGCCGGTATCGTCAAGGAACTGAAGGTCAAGCTGGGCGACCGCCTGAAAGAAGGCGACGAGCTGCTGGTGCTGGAAGTCGAGGGTGCCGCTGCTGCGGCGCCTGAGGCTCCGGCCGCGGCCGCTGCCCCGGCGGCTGCTCCAGCGCCTGCCGCCGAAGCCGCCCCTGCGCCTGCCGCAGCCCCGGCTGCTGCCAGCGTGCAAGACATCCACGTGCCGGACATCGGCTCGTCGGGCAAGGCCAAGATCATCGAAGTGCTGGTCAAGGTCGGCGACACCGTCGAAGCCGACCAGTCGCTGATCACCCTGGAATCCGACAAGGCTTCCATGGAGATCCCGTCGCCATCCGCTGGCGTGGTCGAAGAAGTACTGTGCAAGCTGGAAGACGAAGTCGGCACTGGCGACCTGATCTTCAAGCTGAAAGTCGCGGGGGCTGCTCCGGCTGCTGCTCCGGCTCCGGCCGCTGCTGCACCGGCCAAGGCTGAAGCTGCCCCGGCCGCCGCACCTGCCGCTGCCGCCCCGGCTGCTGCCCCTGCTCCGGCTGCTACCGCACCGGCTGCTGGCAACAACGCCAAGGTTCACGCAGGCCCGGCCGTTCGTCAGCTGGCCCGTGAATTCGGTGTCGAGCTGGGCGCTGTTGCTGCCACCGGCCCGCACGGCCGCATCCTGAAGGAAGACGTGCAGGTTTACGTCAAGGCGATGATGCAAAAGGCATCGGGCGCCCCGGCAGCCGCCGGCGCAACCGGTGGCGCTGGCATCCCGCCGATCCCGGTAGTGGACTTCAGCAAGTTCGGTGAAGTGGAAGAAGTGGCCCTGACCCGCCTGATGCAGGTCGGTGCCGCCAACCTGCACCGCAGCTGGCTGAACGTGCCGCACGTGACCCAGTTCGACTCCGCCGACATCACCGAGCTGGAAGCCTTCCGCGTTGCGCAGAAGGCCGTGGCCGAGAAAGCCGGCGTGAAGCTGACCGTGCTGCCACTGCTGCTCAAGGCCAGCGCCTTCCTGCTCAAGGAAATGCCGGACTTCAACAGCTCGCTGGCGCCAAGCGGCAAGGCCATCATCCGCAAGAAGTACGTGAACATCGGCTTCGCCGTGGACACCCCGGACGGCCTGCTGGTCCCTGTGATCAAGAACGTCGACCAGAAGAGCCTGCTGCAACTGGCTGCCGAAGCCGCTGCACTGGCCGAGAAGGCGCGCACCAAAAAGCTGTCGGCCGACGACATGCAAGGTGCCTGCTTCACCATCTCCAGCCTCGGTCACATTGGCGGCACCGGCTTCACGCCGATCGTCAACGCGCCGGAAGTGGCTATCCTGGGCGTCTCCAAGGCGACCATGCAGCCCGTGTGGGATGGCAAGGCCTTCCAGCCGAAGCTGATGCTGCCGCTGTCGCTGTCCTACGATCACCGTGTGATCAACGGCGCTGCCGCCGCGCGCTTCACCAAGCGCCTGGGCGACGTGCTGGGCGATATCCGCACCATGCTGCTGTAAGGCAGCCCACTGCCCCTCCTTGCGAGGGGCAGTACCCTTTTCGAGCTGCCACGCTCGTACCTCAACCCCGTCAATTGGCGGGGCTTTTTTTTGCCTGGAACTTCCACCGCAGCCGCTTTTTGTAGGAGCAGCCTTGTGCTGCGAAAGGGCCAGTAGCACCGCCAACATCTCCAGCGCCTGGCAGGGCCTCTTCGCAGCACAAGGCTGCTCCTACAAGGGGCGCGCCTACAGTTTGTCGTATTTCTGCCGATAACCCGTCCACAGCATCACGCATGGCCGCTTGCCAGCCCTCGGGACATGATGCAACCTTGCCAGATCCAGCGTCGCCGCCAGGCTGCGTGCCCTCTTCAAGCGAGTCTTCGATGAAAAGCCAACCCGATGCCGCCAGCCGTGTGGCGGCCGAGGTCGTCACGCCGTTACCCGTGCCCTCGCGGCTCGGTATGCTGCGTTTCGAAAGGCTCAACGAACCCGCCTGGTCCATGCTCTACCTGGACCCGGCCTGCGAGCGCCAGTTTGGCCTGCACGCCGCCGACCTGTGCGCCCTGGTGGACGCGCCCTACGCCAGCCTGATGGAGCCCGAGGCCCGCTACCGGCTGCACGACGAGATCCAGCTGCAACTGGCCCAGCGCGGCTACTACCGCGTGCGCTACTCCCTGCATACGCCCGTCACCTCGCTGCGCCTGCTGGAGACCGGGGAAGCCTACAAGCAGCACAACCGGCACCTGTTGCGCGGTTACCTGAGCGTGCTCGACGACCAGCCCGACGACGCAGGCGAGAGTGCCAGCGACCTGGAGTCGCGCAACAACCGCCTGCAACTGGCCCTGCAACTGAACCAGCGCGCCCAGCAAGAACAACTGGAACACCTGGAGCGGGTACGCGGCCAGCAGGACCTGATCCTGCGCCTGGCCCGCCAGCGCTACAGCGCCGAGAACTCCCTGCTGGAAGCCGCCCAGCTGATCACCCAGAGCGCCTGCGAAATCTACAAGGTCGACAGCGCCAGCATCTGGCACCTGGATGATCAGCGCCTGGAACCGATCACCGCCTGGTACCGCGACGCGCAGGAGCATCGCCAGCCCGAGGCCATCGATGCCAGCCGCTTCCCCGACTACCTTGAAGCCCTGCACGCCAGCCGCGCCATCGACGCCCACAACGCCGGCCACGACCCGCGCACCCGCGCCCTGACGCAAAGCCTGCGCCCGGAAAACAAGGCCATGCTCGATGCCAGTATCCGCGTCGATGGCCAGGTGGTCGGCGTGCTGTGCCTGGAGCAGAGCGGCCAGGCACGGGCCTGGCAATCGGACGAGATCGCCTTTGCCGGCGAGCTGGCCGACCAGTTCGCCCAGGTCATCACCAACCACAATCGCCGCGCTGCGGCCAGCGCACTGCACCTGTTCCAGCGGGCGGTGGAGCAAAGCGCCAGCGCCTTCCTGCTGGTCAACCGCGATGGCCGGGTGGAGTACGTCAACCCAAGCTTCACCGCCATCACCCAGTACAGCACCGACGAAGTGCAAGGCCGCCACCTGGGTGAGCTGCCGGCACTGGAAAACCTCAGCGAACTGCTGTTCGACTCGCCCTCCAGCCTGGCCATGGGCAATAGCTGGCAGGGCGAATTCAAGAGCCGGCGCAAGAACCTGGAACCCTACTGGGGCCAATTGTCGATTTCCAAGGTGTACGGCGACAACCGTGAGCTGACCCATTACATCGGCATCTACGAAGACGTCACCCAGACCAAGCTGGCCCAGCAGCGCATCGAGCGCCTGGCCTATACCGACAACCTGACCAACCTGGGCAACCGCCCGGCGTTCATCCGCAGCCTGGACGAGCGTTTTGCCCGTGATGGCGAAAGCTCGATGTGCCTGCTGCTGGTGGACATCGACAATTTCAAGCGCATCAACGACAGCCTCGGCCACCAGACCGGCGACAAGCTGCTGATCAGCCTGGCCCGGCGCCTGCGCAACAGCCTGCATACCGGCGGTATCCTGGCGCGCTTCGCCAGCAACGAGTTTGCCGTGCTGCTGGACGAAACCGGCCTTGAAGAGGGCCAAGGGGTTGCCCAGCAATTGCTGCGCACCCTCGACAAACCGATGTTCGTCGACAACCAGCTGATCAACGTCACCGCCTCGGTAGGCCTGGCCTGCGCGCCGCTGCACGGCACCGACCCGGCCAGCCTGATGAAAAACGCGGGCCTTGCACTGCACAAGGCCAAGGCCAACGGCAAGCACCAGGTGCAGGTGTTTACCGAGGTGCTCAACGCCGAGGCCAGCTACAAGCTGTTCGTCGAGAACAACCTGCGCCGCGCGCTGACCCAGAACGAGCTGGAGGTGTTCTACCAGCCCAAGATCTGCCTGCGCAGCGGCCGTCTGCTGGGGCTGGAGGCATTGCTGCGCTGGAACCACCCCGAACGCGGCATGATCCGCCCGGACCAGTTCATCAGCGTGGCAGAAGAAACCGGCCTGATCATCCCCATCGGCAAGTGGGTGGTACGCCAGTCGTGCCGCATGAGCCAGGAACTGCGCGAGGCCGGCCTGGGCAACCTGCACGTGGCCATCAACCTGTCGCCCAAGCAGTTTTCCGACCCGGACCTGGTGGCGTCGATCAGCAGCATCCTCAAGGAAGAAGCCCTGCCCCCGCACTTGCTGGAGCTGGAACTGACCGAAGGCCTGCTGCTGGAAGCCAGCGAAGACACCCACCGCCAGCTGGACGAGCTGAAGGCCCTGGGCCTGACCCTGGCCATGGACGACTTCGGCACCGGTTATTCGTCGCTCAGCTACCTGAAGAAGTTTCCGATCGACATCCTCAAGATCGACCGCAGCTTCATCAACGAAATCCCCGACAACCAGGACGACATGGAAATCACCTCGGCGGTGGTGGCCATGGCCCACAACCTCAAGCTCAAGGTCGTGGCCGAGGGTATCGAGACCCCGGAGCAGCTGGCGTTCCTGCGCCGCCACCGCTGCGACGTTGGGCAGGGCTACCTGTTCGACCGGCCGATTCCGGGGCGCGAGCTGGCTGAACGGCTGAAGCGCTATCCGCGTGGCCCGGTGGCCTGACAGCGGCTCAAACCTCGGGCACTATAGAGGTCATTCGGGCCCTTTCGCAGCGCAAGGCTGCTCCTACAGAAAAGCGCGTCCCCTGTAGGAGCAGCCTTGTGCTGCGAATGCCCCAACACCTATCCAACTGAATAAACACAGAGGAACGGCCATGGTCCTGCGTTCGGAAATCCTGGTGAACAAAAACGTCCTGCCTACCGCGGAACAGGCCCTGCCTGGCCGCGAAACGCCAATGAGCCTGCCCGAGTTCCACTACGTGTTCGAAGGCACCCCGCTGCTTGGCCCCTTCTTCGAAGGCGCCATCGACTTCGCCATCTTCGGCCTGGGTTGCTTCTGGGGCGCGGAGCGGCGCTTCTGGCAGCGTGAAGGCGTGGTCAGCACCGTGGTCGGCTACGCCGGCGGCATCACCCCCCACCCTACCTACGAAGAAGTCTGCTCGGGCCTGACCGGCCACACCGAAGTGGTACTGGTGGTGTTCGACAAGGACAAGGTCAGCTACCGCGAACTGCTGGCGATGTTCTGGGAACTGCACAACCCGACCCAAGGCATGCGCCAGGGCAACGACGTCGGCACCCAGTACCGCTCGGCCATCTACTGCACCAGCCCGGAACAGCTGGAGCAGGCCAAAGCCAGCCGCGACGCCTTCCAGGCCGAACTGAACAAGGCCGGCTTCGGTGAAATCACCACCGAAATCGACCAGGCACCGACCGTGTACTTCGCCGAGGCCTACCACCAGCAGTACCTGGCCAAGAACCCGCAAGGTTACTGCGGCATCGGCGGCACCGGTGTGTGCCTGCCACCCAGCCTGCAGGGCAACTGAACCATGGCCACGATGACCCTGTTCCACTCGCCATTGTCGCCTTTCGTGCGCAAGGTCATGGTGGTGCTGCACGAGACCGCCCAGCTTGAGCGTGTGACGCTGCAACCGGTCAACATCAGCCCGGTCAGCGGCGACCCGCAGCTCAACCAGGACAACCCGATCGGCAAGATCCCGGCCCTGCGCCTGGACGACGGCACCGTGCTGCATGACAGCCGGGTGATCTGCGAATACCTCGACCAGCAACACGTCGGCCTGCCGCTACTGCCCCGCGAAGGCTCGGCGCGCTGGCGGCGCCTGACACTGGTGTCGCAGGCCGATGCGATCATGGATGCGGCGGTGTCGTCGCGCTATGAAAGCTTCCTGCGGCCAGAAGACAAGCGCTGGGACGGCTGGTTGCAGGCGCAGGGCGACAAGATTCGCCGTAGCCTGGCCAACCTGGAGCAGGAGCACCTGCCCGAGCTGATGTCCGGGTTCGACCTGGCGGCGATTGGCGTGGCCTGTGCGCTGGGTTATCTGGATTTGCGTCAGCCCGAATTTGGCTGGCGTGAGCGCCAGCCTGGGTTGGCGGCGTGGTATGCCGAGGTGGCCAAGCGGCCATCGATGGTCGCCACATCTCCAGTGGCCTGACAGGGCCATTCGCAGCACAAGGCTGCTCCTACAGGAGAATGCGACCGCCTGTAGGAGCAGCCTTGTGCTGCGAATGCCTCACCTCGGTATCACAGGAAACAGCTGCCCGATCCTGAGGGCCAGCCACCGCCCTAATTCTCTGTCCTCCCTCATGCCGACCTCCCCACCCGCGCCCAGTCCAGCCGCCGGGTCAGCACCATGAACACCCCCAGCAAGCCAAAGCACAGCAGCGACCCCATCAGCAGTGCATAGTCTTCGGCACTCAACAGCCCGTAGAGCAGCGCATACAACGCCGCCAACCCCGCCGCAAACCCAACCCCTCGCCCCAGGCTGTGCAACACATGGCTCAGGTAGAAGCCGATCAGCAGCACACACGCCGAAGCCGACAGCCCATACGCCAGGCCAAAGCCGATGTGCTCGGACAACGACAGCAGCAGCAGGTAGAAGAACGCCAGCGCCACACCGACCAGGATGTACTGCACCGGGTGCACACTCAGGTTTTTCAGCACCTCGAACAGGAAGAAGCCGGCAAAGGTCAGCGCGATGAACAACAACGCGTATTTGATCGCCCGCTCGCTCTTCAGGTACTGGTCCACCGGGTCGACGAAGCTCACGCCAAAGCTACGCTCGCTGAAGTCTTCGCACTGGCCGGCGGTGGCGCATTGGCGCAGGGCATCTTCAAGGTTGGTGGCGAAGAACGACGTCTGCCAGTGGGCGCTGAAGCCCTGGGCATCGATGTCGCGGCGGTTGGGCAGATAGCTGCCGACGAAGCTCGGGTGCGGCCAGTTGGCGCGCATTTCCACGCTGCTGGTGCGGCCCACCGGCACGATGTGCAATTGCCCGGTGCCTTGCAATGCAAGGTCGAAGCTGTAGCTGAATTCCCGTGCCTGCAGGCCGTCCAGCCCCGGCAAGCTGGCATGCACGCCACCGCGCAGCCAGTCGAGCTGTGTGCCGGCCTCGAACGGCAGCTTCTGCTCGTCCATGCTCAGTTCCAGGCCATTCTCGATGCCGCGGATATCGCTGATGCCTACCACCAGGAAGGGTTTGTCGAAGCGGTAGTCGTCGAAGTCCTTGTCGATGCCCCAACGCTCCGGGAGCTTGAAGCGGCCACTGACCCTCCCCTTGGCGTGGAACAGCCGCGCCTGGTAGATACCGCGGGCACGCAGTTCTGTGTCTACGCCAAGGTCGGCATCGAAGGTTTCCGGCAAGAAGTACAGGTGACCGGCAATGGTGCTGGTTTCTTGCGTACGCTCGCCGTCCTTTTCTATCCAGCGGCGCTGGTACTTGCGGTACGGCACCACCAGCAGCGGGCCGCTGAGCTGCTGGTCGAAGCTGGCACTCTGGGCGATGTCGCGCAGTACGTTGTCGCGCAGGGCCTGGCGTTCATCGATCAGGCCGTTGATCAGCAGCAGCGGGATGAGCAGCAGTAATATGAGCACGGCGATCATGCCGAGCTTGTAACCGAGGGTCTTGTTCATGGGGCCTCCTGTGGCAGTGGGCGCAGTGTCTGCACCTTGCGTGGAGGCCTTGGGGAGCTTGTGTGGAGATTGTGTGTACTTTCAAGGGCCCTATCGCCGGCAAGCCAGCTCCCACAGGCCTCCACAGCTTTCAAGCCTTGCGCTGTACCTGTGGGAGCTGGCTTGCCGGCGATGGGCCGCGAAGCGGACCCGGCAATCTCAGCTGATACGCCGCACCGGCAACCACAACCGCACCCGCACCCCGCCATCAACGTTATCCACCGCCAACGCCCCGCCATGCAGCTGCATCACCTCGGCCACAAAATTCAGCCCCAGCCCGGTGCTCTTGCGCCCGCTGCCCGGCCGCGGCAGCGAGTAGAACCGCTCGCTGACCCGCCCAATGGCATACGCCGGTATCGCCTGCCCCTGGTTGAACAGGCTCAACGCCACACGCTCGCCATCACGCTCCAGGTCAAACAGCAGCGCGCCACCCTCGGGGGTGAAATCCAGTGCGTTATCCAGCAGGTTGGCCAGCGCCTGGCGCATCAGGAACGGGTCACACAGCAAACGCAAACCGGCGGGCACCCGCTGACGCACATGCAAACCGGCGCTTTCGATACGCGCAACATGGGCCAGCAGCAACTCGTCCACCAGCGCCGCCAGCGCCACCTGCTGTTCATCTTCCAGCGCCTGCATCTGCTCGACCCGGGCCAGGTTGAGCAGGCGCTCGACCATCTGCTGCAAGCGCTCGCTCTCGCGCTCGATATTGCCGGCAAAACGCGCGCGCTGGTCGGCGGGCATGTTCGCGTCCTGCAGCAGCTCGGAGGCCCCACGAATGGCCGCCAGCGGGCTTTTCAGTTCGTGGGTCAGGGTATGCACATAGCGCTCGACATAGGCCTTGCCCTCCAGCTGGGTGCGCATGCGTTCCACCGCCTGGGCCAGGTGCGCCAGCTCGCCGCCCTTGTAGTGCGGCAACGCGGTACGCTCGCCCTCGCTGACCGCTTGGGCATAACGGGCCAGCCGCCGCAGCGAGCGCGCCAGCCACCACGACAACGCCGCGCCGATCAGCAAGCCGAGGCCGATCAGCCCCAGGCCCAGTGTGAGCAGGCGTCGCTCGGAACGGTCGATGTACGGCTGCAGCGAGCTGTTGGGTTTAGCCACGGTGACCACGCCGATGATCTTGCCGTCGTCGATGATCGGTGCGCCAACGTGCATCACCGAAGTGCTTTCATCATTGGGATCGCTGCGGGTGGAACGGGCGCCGTACTGGCCGCGCAGGGTCAGCAGCACGTCATTCCACTGCGAGTAATCCTTGCCCAGGGCCTCACCACTGGAGTCCAGCAGCACGGTGCCCTTGGCGTCAGTCACATAGATGCGGTGGCTGACCTGGTTCTTGGCCAGGCCCCAGATCTGCGCACCCGGGCTGCGCGAGCCGTAGGCCTTGAGTACCTCTGGCAGGCGGCTCTGGTTCAGAGTGCCGGCCTTTACGTCCTCGCGCAGGATCTCGGCCAGCAGGTTGGCGGTGTCTACCAGTGTTTCTTCGGAAGACTGGCGCACCACCGGGCGGATCTGTTCACGCACCGTGTTGAGCAGGAAGTAGCCCGCCAGGCCGACGAACAGGAAGTACACCAGGAAGATCCGGATGCCCAGGCGCATCAGGCATGGTCCGGGCTGTAGCTGTAGCCGAGGCCGCGGTGGGTCTGGATCGGTTCGGCCTCACCCGCTACCAGGCGCAGCTTGGCGCGCAGGCTCTTGATATGGCTGTCGATGGTGCGCTCGTAGCCCACGTCGGAGGCCACGCCAAGGGCGTCGAGCAGTTGTTCGCGGCTGAACACCCGTTGCGGTTGCTCCAGCAGGGATTGCAGCAGGCGGAACTCATGGCGGGTCAGCGTAAGTGGCTGGCCGCGGTAGGTGATCTGCATGCGCAGGGTGTCGAGCTGGAACAATGCCGCATCGGTAGCAGACTCGGCCCTGGGGGCCATGCGCTTGAGGATCGCCCGCACCCGCGCAGCCACTTCACGCGGGCTGAAGGGTTTGACCACGTAATCGTCGGCCCCGATTTCCAGGCCCACCACGCGATCGATTTCACCGTCGCGGGCGCTGAGGAACATCACCGGCACTTCGGTGAAACGGCGCAATTGGCGGCAGGTTTCGAAGCCACTGATGTCGGGCAAGCCGATGTCGAGGATGATCAGGTCGGCGGGGCGCTGGCGCTGCTGCTCGAGGGCGGCGCTGCCCAGGGTCACCCATTCGGTGCTGTGGCCGTCGGCTTGCAGGGCGTAGACCAGGGTGTCGGCGATGGCGGCTTCGTCTTCGACGATGAGGATATGGGGCATGATGCGCGGCCTGTGCAAATGTCAATGGCAACGCACTATTGTGTAGGAGCGGCCTTGTGTCGCGATAGGGCCGCAGAGCGGCCCCGGCAATATCTGCATCAACGCTGAGATCGTGGGGCCGCTTTGCGGCCCATCGCAGGCAAGCCAGCTCCCACAGCTACTGTGCTGCCTTTGAGAGCAGCGCTATCCCTGTGGGAGCGGGCGTGCCCGCGAAAGGGCCAAAACAGCCGGCTTGGATCAGCAGTCTGGCTTGCCCGCCGTAAACTTCTTGGCCGGGTTGACCGCGGCCTTGAACTCGCGCAGCGCCTTGGAGCCCACCAGCAGCGGGTAGTTGAAGCTGCTGCGGTCCACCAGGTTCACTTCCACGGTGCGCTTCACGTCACCCAGGCACAGCTCCAGGTCCACTACCGGGCGCTTGGAGATTTCCGGCGCATCGCCCTCCTCCTCTTCATCGGCACGGCCCTTGATCTTGCTGATACGCGAGACCTTGTGCTCGTACACCTTGCCGTCCGAGTCCTTGGTGGCCAGGCGGAAGCGTACCCACTCCTCGCCATCGCGGCTGAACAGCTCGATGTCCTTGGCCGACAGCGACGCGGTGAAGGCACCGGTGTCCATCTTGGCTTTCAGGGTTTCGCCAAGCTCAGGCAGGGCGATGTTCTCGTAACGGCCGTAGATCGTGGGCTCAGCGGCCATTACCGGCAGTGCCAACAGCGACAACAGGGCAAGCAGAGGTTTCACAGGCAGGCTTCCTTGAGAGGGGTCAGTGCTTAGACTGCACGGGCAGGATAGGTTCGCTGTCACAAGCCTAACCAACATGTTGTGAAACATTTGTCCCCACCAACGGCCATTGGACATTTGGCGTAGGCAGCGGCCCTGCTTATCATTGCCCACTGTTTATTTCCTACAACACGAGTTTCTTTATGCGTCGCCTGCTGACCGGCATCTTCACCACCCTCCTGCTGCTGCTCAACACTGTGGTGTTGATCTGCCCACTGCTGGTCTTCGCCCTGCTCAAGCTGGTGTTGCCAGGCCGTGGCCGCGACTATGCCTCGTGGGCGGTGATGTGGGTGGCTGAAACCTGGTCAGAGATCGACAAGGCCATCTTCGCCCTGTGCATTCCCACAAAGTGGGACATTCGCGGCGTGGAGAACCTGCGCAGGGACACCTCCTACCTGGCCGTGAGCAACCACCAGACCTGGGTCGATATCCCGGCGTTGATCGAAAGCCTCAACCGCCGCACGCCGTTCTTCAAGTTCTTCCTCAAGAAGGAGCTGATCTGGGTACCGCTGCTGGGCCTGGCCTGGTGGGGGCTGGATTACCCGTTCATGAAGCGCTACAGCAAGGCGTTTCTGGAAAAGCACCCAGAGCTCAAGGGCAAGGACCTTGAAATTACCAAGGCCGCCTGCGAGCTGTTCAAGCGCCAGCCGGTGACTGTGGTGAACTACCTGGAAGGCACCCGGTTTACCGAAGCCAAGCGCCAGGAACAACAGTCACCGTATCGCTACCTGCTCAAGCCCAAGGCGGGCGGCGTGGCGTTCGTGCTGGCGGCGCTGGGCGAGCAGCTGGATGCCCTGCTGGACGTAACCATCGTGTACCCCGGCAACCAGGCACCGGGGTTCTGGGCGTTGCTCAATGGCAGCATTAGCCGGGTGATTATCGACATTCAGGTGCGCGAGCTGGACCCCGCGTTGTGGGCGGGGGATTACGAGAATGACCCCGAGTTTCGGCAGACCGTGCAGGCCTGGGTGAATCAGCTGTGGGTAGAGAAGGACCAGCGGATTGAGCAGTTGCGGGCCGAAATGGGTTGACCTGTACTGGCCCTATCGCCGGCAAGCCAGCTCCCACAGGAACTGCACAGGGCTCAGGCCTGTGAGCATCCTGTGGGAGCTGGCTTGCCGGCGATAGGGCCAGTGACTCCAATGCAGAAACCCGATTAAAACCTAGGCTAATAATCAACATTAGGATTACTTCTTTGTCACACCCCACCTAAGTGGATAAAAATCGACCAAAGCACAACTACAAAAAAGCCTGGATCGATCAATGGCCAACCAACCTAGCTCCGCCCCCGCCCAGCTCCGCCGTGTCCTTGGCCTGCCCGCCCTGGTGTTTTTCGGCCTTGTCTACATGGTCCCGCTGACCATTTTCACCACCTACGGCATCGTCACCGAACTCACCGGCGGCCGTACTGCCGGCGCCTACCTGGTCACCTTGGTGGCCATGCTGTTCACCGCGGCGTCCTACAGCTTCATGGTCAAACGCTTCCCGGTGGCGGGCTCGGCGTACTCCTACACCAACATGGCCTTCGGCCCCAATATCGGCTTCCTGGCCGGCTGGTCGCTGCTGCTCGACTACCTGTTCCTGCCGATGATCAACTACCTGCTGATCGGCGTGTTCCTCAACATCGCCTTCCCCGCAGTGCCCGCCTGGGCGTTCGTGCTCGCGTGCATCGCCCTGGTGACCGTGCTGAACGTGGTCGGCATCAACTCGGTGGCCAAGACCAGCAACCTGATCGTCGGCGCGCAGATCGTGTTCATCGGCGTGTTTGTCGCGCTGTCCTGCCAGACCTTGGCTGGCCAACCGCTCGACCTGCTGTCGCCGCTGCTGGGTGACGGCAGCAAACCGGGCTTCGGCCACCTGATGGCGGGTGCTGCGGTGCTGTGCCTGTCGTTCCTGGGCTTCGACGCCGTATCCACCCTGGCCGAAGAATGCCGCGACGCACGCCGCGATGTGCCACGGGCGATCATTCTCACCACCCTGTTTGCCGGTTTGCTGTTCACCCTGCTGGCCTACGTCAGCCAGCTGGTGCTGCCGGGCAGCAGCTTCGCCAATGCCGATGCAGCGGCCAACGAAGTGATGTTCAAGGCGGGCGGGCAGTTCCTCACCAACTTCTTCACCGCCGCGTATGTTGCGGGCAGCCTGGGTTCGGCGCTGGCCTCGCAGGCGGCGGTGTCGCGCATCCTGTTCACCATGGGCCGTGACAACGTGCTGCCACGCCGTAGCTTCGGCTACCTTTCGCCGCGCTTTGGTACACCGGTGTTTGCCATTTTGCTGGTGTCGGCGTTCTCGCTGCTGGCGCTGGTCATCGACCTGTCCACCCTCGCCTCGCTGATCAGCTTTGGCGCGCTGGTGGCGTTCTCTGCGGTGAACCTGGCGGTGGTGAAGACGCACCTGATGGACGATGCCAGCCAGCGTAATGCCAAGGGTCTGTTGAGCTATGGCGTGGTGCCACTGGTGGGGTTGGGGCTGACACTGTGGCTGTGGACCAGCCTGTCGGCACTGACGCTGGTGATCGGGTTGTGCTGGTTTGCGCTGGGGTTGGCC
The DNA here is from genome assembly GCF_050058005.1 of Pseudomonas sp. WOUb67. NCBI lineage: Bacteria > Pseudomonadati > Pseudomonadota > Gammaproteobacteria > Pseudomonadales > Pseudomonadaceae > Pseudomonas > Pseudomonas sp. WOUb67. The sequence continues at coordinate 317,684 of NZ_CP170112.1, forward strand.
TATCTGGCAACACTGACTGCCGGCTTCCGCCGCCCAGTGCGCCTGGTGGACTTCTCCGAAGCAGGCTGAGGTACACCCCGAGTACTGACATTTCTGCCAGTTGTACATGGCCTCGCGTTGATCAAGACTGAAGCTGAACAGACTTGCGCGAGGCCATTACCGATGCGAATTGCTCTACCTGCCTATACCCCTTACGGGCATAGCCACACTCAAGCCAACCTTGCGCCCATGCTTGGCTTCAATGGTGAACCCTACGAGTGGTTAAGCCGCACGTATGTGCTTGGCCAGGGCTATCGCAGTTACAGCCCGGCATTGATGCGCTTCCTCTCGCCCGATTCGCTCAGCCCCTTTGGAGAGGGTGGCCTGGGCGCCTATGCCTTCTGCGGGGCGGACCCAATCAACTACCTGGACGCTACGGGGCATGCTCCCATGCCTGTTAGGGCCAGGATCAAGTCGGGGCCGAAAGCCGTCATTCGGTCCCCAGCCAATCATCGCGAACAAAGCCTTTTCAAGACAGTCAGGTCAAGTACAGCTGAAACTGACACTAAAGTTGGCATTCCGATACAAGAAGCCAGGCCCCATCAAGCCGTAAACGCAGCGAAAGTCCCAGCACATCAAGACTTTCAAAAACGAAAGGACCTCATTGACCGCATGGCTTATCTTTATGAAGAGTATGAATACTATCAAAAGTCGCTGGCAACTCTGTGGGCCCCTGCTACACGAGAACGCGTAAAAGAATTGAAGACGTTACCTGAATACCGTAAAGCAATTGAGGTAACTAATGGCGCGCTCACAACAATATGGCAAGAATCCTTGAACATAGACAGTCAATTGAAAAATATTCGACTGACGGGTCAACCTCAAAATAAGTACAATCCGCATTGATAGCGGACACAGATAAATCTGCTAGTTGTAAAATGCCTCGCATAGGCGAAGACTGCGTAGCACCGTCCTCCAAGAGGTACCCGCCGTTGAAAGCCGCCGTTCCTGCCTACAGCCCATATGGCTACATCGCCGATCATATACGTCAGGCACCTATGCTTGGCTACAATGGTGAACGGTATGATCCTCTCACCGACATGTATGCATTGGGACAAGGCTTCCGAAGCTATAGCCCTGCTCTGATGCGCTTTTGCAGGCCCGACGAACTCAGCCCCTTCGCAGAGGGGGGCTATAACGCCTATGCGTATTGCGCGGGTGACCCACTCAATTACCGGGATGATACAGGCCAATCTCGAGACTTTGCTCGTTTAAGAAAAATGTGGGAAGACAGGTCGCGTCAACCAGTTCAACAGATGGCGCCACGGAAAAAAACTGCATCTCGGATGACTGAGAACCGTCAGCCGAATAGAGAACAGCACGCGCCACGTGATCCCGCGCAACAGAAAAAGAAGGTACGGTTTAGCAAAGCAATCACGACCTTAGAATACACAAAAGAACAGATAGCACTTAGGGAACACTATGCTATAGACAAAAAAGCCTTACAGGATTACATCCAGCAACTCACCGCATATAAAGACCAAAAATTCCAGGATCTTGTATTCCTCAGCACTCCCGAGACATTCAATCAAGCCAAGAAACTAGGCATTACTGATAAAGGCTATGATAGAGCGATAAACAGAATCGCAAAAAGCGTTGGAGAGATGGAAGACCGTTTGCGCCACCTCAACTCTACGCTCAGAAGCTATAATGTCTGACAGCCAAAAGGAGAAATACTTTGTGAACGCCACATCATTTCACATTTATACACCTTATGGATATCTTAAAAACGACCTCTCACATCAGCAATCGCTCGGCTTCAATGGCGAACTGCTAGAAAGTCACTCTGGAACCTATATGCTTGGCAATGGCTATCGCCCGTTCAGCCCGGTATGTATGCGGTTCCTTGCGCCTGATAACTGGAGCCCGTTTGGCGACGGTGGGTTAAATGCCTTTGGCTATTGCACCGGCGACCCCATTAACAATGTGGACCCAGACGGACATACCGTTATCAATAAACTGCGCCGCCAGCCGGTTGTCCTGACGCCCGATGGGCCTCCTCTGCAGACAGCACAGCATCTCAATCGCGCGTTGAACAGGCAGCGGTTGCCCAGGGACTACAATCCAAACGGTGGGCCTTTAACGCAGCCCCCTCCCACTCAGCAACCACCCGCCAATAGAAATCCACTCGCAACCGGTAACCGGATGCCATTCCAGGACCGACGACGCCCGGGCTTGCCATTGCAAGAAGTTGTCATTCGAGCCAACACATTGATCAAATCACAACGTCACCTGGCAGATGCTGAGAAGAACCTCGGGTACATACATGACCCTGAAATGCGTTCGGACTACCAGCTTTCTCTCGCCCGCATCCGCAGAGCCGTACCGAAGCAGCAAGCTGAACTGAGCAGGGATATGGTCCGATGGTTCCACTCCTGAGAAAATTCCTGATCGTCTGATTCAGACCGATGGCGTGCTCGCTGGTACCGGCGTAGTCCACAAGCTCCCCAGATTCTGCAGCAATGACCCGGCAATCCCCTGCTGCCCAAGGTACTGCAAAATCAGCGGCGCAAACTGCCCGATCATCCCGGTATCCATCCCCAGCGCCTTGAATGCAGTGTCCAGGTCGCTGCGGTTTTCCACGTTGTTGCCCAGCGCATTGCTCAAGGCTGACTGGTTTTCGCTGTTCTTGCCCAGCAAACCGCCCAGGCCACTCAAGCCACCCAGCGCATTGGCCCCTGCCAGCAGGTCCAGCCCAGGCACCGCCTTGGTCAGTTGGCCATAGTCATCGCTGCTCAGGTTATTGCGCGCCAAGCCCAACATGGCCCCTGCCCCGCCTACTGCCTGTTCGGGGGTGATCTTCAATTCGCTGCCCAGGGTATTGAGCAGGTTGGCCTGTGCCTCGGGTGCCTGCACCTGGCCTTGCTGTTTCTGGGTCTGCATGGCCGATACGGCGTTGGCCGCGTCGCTGAGGTTGAAGGCAAACACCGGGCTTGCGGCCAGGGTCATCAGGGTTGCCAGGGTGAATGCTTTCATCGGGAGGGACCTCGTGGGCCAGGATAGTCGGGGAAACGAGGGTTTTGACTGGGATTGTCGTGGATTGTTCCTGCCAGCTATCGGGACTCTGCCCACATCGGGATGACACCGTCCACCTGATAATTATGCCAGTAGCCGCATAGACTGGAATGACAGACACTGCTCCCAAAAGCCAATATAGGTTAAGACTAATGAACAAACACCAAATTCGCGCCTATACTGCTTATGGTCACGCTACAATACCACCCTCAGAACGGACGCTCTTAGGTTTCAATGGTGAGTACCCTGATGATCTGGCGAAGCTCTACATACTAGGCTCCGGATACAGGGGGTACAGGGCTGGTCTAATGCGGTTTGTATCGCCTGACAGCTTGAGCCCATTTGCCGAGGGAGGCATTAACGCTTATAGCTATTGCGGCAACGATCCGATTAATAATATTGACCCGTCGGGACATGTCGGTGTTCGATTAAATATTGCCAGGCGACAGCCCCATACACGCTCTCAATTGCTGATCCAATTCGATAGTCCTGCACAGGTCAACGCCCGATCTCGACAAGATGCGCCCCCGCACTATGCCTCACATCCACAAGCATTCTCGACCGCCGGCGCCCCACCTAGCTACAATCCCGGAAAACTTCCAGGTTACTCCGAGCAATTGCCACCCGGTCATCAGCGCGTTATCGCGCCTACACTGTCAAAAACCGGGAAGTTTTTAGAGCTACCAGCGCCGCCAAAATACAATCAACTGAAAGCCCGTCCGCAGATACAAGATGCACTTCCGCCAGCCCAAGCGCAAGCCTATCAAGCCAGGCTACAGGAGATGAACGGAAGATACAGCCGATTGAAAAACGTCATCCGAAGACTAGAGCGGGGAAATATGTACATTCCTGATGAGTATCGCCGAAATCTCGATGCGTTGCGCCAAGATCGAAATCGTATCCGAAATCTGCTCGGACTTTAACATACAGCCAAAGCGCATAAAAAATTGCACGACCGATGCCTTTGTAGCGGTTAAGTTGCACATTATTGGACACAACCATGTAAAAGCCCCTCAATTGAGGGGCTCTTGTTACGTAAGACTTATTACGCCGCACCCCACATCTTATGCGGGTCAATCACAAACTTCTTCGGCACACCCGCATCAAACTCGCCATACCCTTCCGGCGCCTGATCCAGGTTGATCACCTGCACACCCACCACTTCAGCAATGTTGATGCGGTCCCACATGATCGCCTGCATCAGCTGGCGGTTGTACTTCATGGTCGGGGTCTGGCCGGTGTGGAAGCTGTGCGACTTGGCCCAGCCGAGGCCGAAGCGGATGCTCAGTGCGCCGATCTTGGCGGCGGCATCGGAGGCGCCCGGATCTTCAGTCACGTACAGGCCCGGGATACCGATACTGCCGGCGACGCGGGTAACCTGCATCAGCGAGTTCAGCACGGTGGCCGGGGCTTCATGCTTGGCGCCTTCGTGGCCATGGCCGCGGGCTTCGAAGCCAACGGCATCGACGGCGCAATCCACTTCTGGCTCACCGAGGATGTCGATGATCTGTTCGTGCAGCGGGGTGTCCTTGGACAGGTCGACCACTTCGAAGCCCTGGGACTTGGCGTGCGCGAGGCGGGCCTGGTTGAGGTCACCCACGATCACACAGGCGGCACCCAGCAGACGCGCCGAGGCAGCGGCAGCCAGGCCAACCGGGCCAGCACCCGCGACATAAACGGTGCTGCCTGGGCCAACGCCCGCAGTCACGGCGCCGTGGTAGCCGGTTGGCAGGATGTCGGACAGGCAGGTCAGGTCACGGATCTTTTCCATCGCCTTGTCGCGGTCTGGCAGCTTCAGCAGGTTGAAGTCGGCGTACGGCACCAGCACGTATTCGGCCTGGCCGCCGGTCCAGTCGCCCATGTCGACGTAGCCGTAGGCACCGCCGGCGCGGGCCGGGTTGACGGTAAGGCAGACACCGGTGTGCATCTCTTTGCAGGAGCGGCAGCGGCCGCAGGCAACGTTGAACGGTACCGACACCAGGTCGCCGATCTTCAAACGCTCTACGTCGCGCCCCAGCTCGACGATTTCGCCGGTGATTTCGTGGCCCAGAACCAGGCCGACCTGGGCAGTGGTGCGGCCACGGACCATGTGCTGGTCGGAGCCGCAGATGTTGGTAGAGACTACCTTCAGGATAACGCCGTGCTCGATCTTCTTGCCGCGCGGGTCCTGCATTTTCGGGTAGTCGATGTGTTGCACTTCGACCTTGCCGGCGCCGAGATATACCACTCCACGATTGCCAGACATGCTCTTACCTCGCTTGATTTTTATTTATGCAGCGGTGGTTGAACGCGCCGCCATCCATGGGCGGCATGTGTTTCTGGAATGAAGGGAATTGTGGGCCTGAAAGGGCGAGATGCACTGACTGGGAGCGACAGAGAGATGCCTTTTAGCGGCAGGGGTGTCGCTGGAAGGTATGAAGGGTGGAACAGCGGCACAGACCTGCACCGGCCCCTTCGCGGGCACGCCCGCTCCCACAGGTATTGTGCTGCCCTCAGGCCTATCGCAATACCTGTGGGAGCGGGCGTGCCCGCGAAGAGGCCGGTGCAGGTTGTTAGAGAACGACCGTCCGGTTGGCGTTGAGGAACACCCGCCGCTCGATGTGATACCCCACAGCCCGCGCCAGGGTCAGGCACTCGATGTCGCGCCCTTTGGCAATCAGGTCTTCCGGGTAATGGCTGTGGTCCACCACCTCGACGCCCTGGGCAATGATCGGCCCTTCGTCGAGGTCGTTGTTGATGTAGTGCGCCGTGGCGCCGACCATCTTCACGCCCTTGTTGTACGCCTGGTGATAAGGCTTGGCGCCCTTGAACCCTGGCAACAGCGAGTGGTGAATGTTGATCGCCCAGCCATCCAGGCGCCGGCACAGCTCCGGCGACAGCACCTGCATGTAACGGGCAAGGATAACCAGCTCGGCGCCGGTCTCCTCGATCACCTGCAGCACCTTGCGCTCTTGCCCTGCCTTGTCGTTGGGGTCGAGGGCGAAGTGGTAGTAAGGGATCTTGTGCCAATGGGCCAGGGGTTCGAGGTCGGGGTGGTTGGACACCACCGCAACCACGTCCATGCCCAGCTGGCCGATGCGCTGACGATAGAGCAAGTCGTTAAGGCAGTGGTCGGCCTTGGACACCATGATCACCACCTTGGGGCGGTGATTGGGTGCGGTCAGCTCGAACGTCATGCCAAACGCGTCGCTGCGCTCGGCGAGGCCGGCCCGGAAGCCTGCCTCGTCGAAATCGCCCGGCTGGCGGAACTCGACGCGAATGAAGAAGCGCCCCGACTGCCGGTCATCGAAGGAGTGGTGCTCCGTCACGTAGCAGCGCTGCTCGAAGAGGTAACGCGTCACCACGTCGACGGTACCGAGCATGCTCGGGCAGTCGGCGGTGAGAATCCAGGTATCCGGTGCCCGACTCATGTTCTGCTCTCCTTAAGCCTCGATGCTCAGGCCGTATTCGGCCGAAGCGTCCTGCAGCCACAGCCACCAGTAGTCGGCGAAGCTGCGGCGAATCACCAGTTCCCAGGTGTCTTCGGCGGTGCGGCGGATCACCAGTTGCGACTTGGCGAACACGGTGCCGACAGCCTTGCCCACCGGGAAGTTGTTCGGGTGAACATCATAGCTGGTGGACTTCATCAGCACTTCGCGCACGTTCGGGCCGCGCAGTTCCAGCAGGCTTTGCCCGCCGCTGACGTTGACCACCTGGATGTGCTGGCCTTCAAGGGCCGCGCGCAGCTTTTGCTCGACCGCCAGTTCCTGGCCGCCGGGCACGATCAGCAGCCACTCGTCGGGGCCGACCCATTGCAGCGACATGTCGTTGTTGGCGACCACGGTCAGGGCCACTGGCAGCTCCAGGCCCAGGGCCTTGTGCACGCCGGCGGCGAATTCCGGGTTATGGCCATCACCACGCAGGGTGAGGTGGCCGAGGAACTTGCGTTCACGCAGGGTCACACCTGCGTTCTTGCGGCCTTTGCCAACCAGGCTGGCCAGGTCGGCGTGGTGCAGTGGCGACTGGGCCTTGGCCTCGGCGCCGGGGTTTTGCTGGTAGACGTTGATAGCGCTCATTTCTTACCTGCCTTGAATTCTTGTTCGTCGATGCGACGCAGCTTCTGTGTTGTGGCTACCGGCCCTATCGCCGGCAAGCCAGCTCCCACAGGGAGTTCACCAACCTTCAACTGCATCGATCCTGTGGGAGCTGGCTTGCCGGCGATGAGGCCTGGCCTGCCCCCACAGGGCCCGGAGTCAAACGTTCTGCCGCTCACCCTTCGGATCGAAGAACACCGAAGACACGATCTCCGCCTCGATCACGCTGCCATCCGCCTGTGGCGAGTAGACGCGCTCGCCCATGCGCTTGAGGCCGCCTTTGACCACACCCATGGCGAACGAATAGCCCAGGGAGTTGGACGCGTAGCTGGAGGTGACGTGGCCAACCATGTCCATCGGGATCGGCTGTTTCGGGTCGAATACCAGCTGGGCGCCTTCCGGCAGCCACTTGGTCGGGTCGACCGGCTTCAGGCCTACCAGCTGCTTGCGGTTCTCGCGCACGCAGTCTTCGCGGTTCATGCCACGCAGGCCGATCCACGAGTACGGCTTGTTGCGGCCCACACACCAGCTCATGTTCAGGTCGTCCGGGTTCATCGAACCGTCGGTGTCCTGGCCAACGATGATGAAGCCCTTCTCGGCACGCAGTACGTGCATGGTCTCGGTGCCGTACGGGGTCAGGTTGTACTTCTTGCCAGCCTCGATGATCTTTTCCAGCACGCCCATGGCGTAGTTGGCCTGCACGTTGACTTCGTACGACAGCTCACCGGTGAACGAGATACGGAACACACGGGCCGGCACGCCGCCGACGTTGCCTTCCTTCCAGGTCATGAACGGGAAGGCTTCCTTGTCCATGTCGATGTCGGTCAGCTCGCTGAGCAGCTTGCGGCTGTTCGGGCCGGACAAGGTCATGGTGGCCCAGTGGTCGGTGACCGAGGTGAAGTACACCTTCAGCTCCGGCCATTCGGTCTGGTGGTACAGCTCCATCCACTGCAGCACACGGGCGGCGCCGCCGGTGGTGGTGGTCATGATGAAGTGGTTGTCGCCAACGCAGGCGGTTACGCCGTCGTCGAAGACCATGCCGTCTTCCTTGCACATCAGGCCGTAGCGGGCCTTGCCCACGTCGAGCTTGGTCCAGGCGTTGGTGTAGATGCGGTTGAGGAACTCGCGGGCGTCAGGGCCCTGGATGTCGATCTTGCCCAGGGTGGAGGCGTCCAGCAGGCCCACGCTGTCGCGCACGGCCTTGCATTCACGGGCCACGGCGGCATGGATGTCTTCACCGGCGTTCGGGAAGTACCACGGGCGCTTCCACTGGCCGACGTCTTCGAATTCGGCGCCGTTCTTCACGTGCCAGGCATGCAGGGCGGTGAAGCGTACGGGTTCGAACAGGTGACCACAGTGACGGCCCGCTACCGCGCCGAACGTGACCGGCGTGTAGTTGGGGCGGAACATGGTGGTGCCCATTTCCGGGATGGTGATGCCGATCGACCGGGCGGCGATGGCCAAGCCGTTGATGTTGCCCAGTTTGCCCTGGTCGGTACCGAAGCCCAGCGCGGTGTAGCGTTTTACGTGCTCGACCGACTCGAAGCCTTCACGGGTGGCCAGCTCGATACCGGCAGCGGTCACGTCGTTCTGCTGGTCGACGAACTGCTTCGGCCCCTTGGTGCCTTTGTCGTGCGGCACCTGGAACAGTGCCACGGTGGCCTCTTCCTTGCGCGCCACGGTTTTTGGCAGGGTGCCAACAGAGGCCTTGAAGCCCGCTTCGGTGGCTGCGCGCACGCCGCCTTCGAAGCCATCGGCAATCACGTCGCCAAGGGCGTAGACGCCGTTGATGCCACCCACGCACTCGCGTTTCTGCGGCGCATCGCCGGGCACGAAGCCGAGGATGTCGTCACGCCATACCGGGCGACCGCCCAGGTGCGAAGCCAGGTGGACGATCGGGCTGTAGCCGCCGGAGGTTGCGATCAGGTCGCACTCAAGGGTTTCGCCCGGGCTGGTGACTTTGTGCGCCTGCACATCGATGGCCGCCACGCGGGCGCCGGTGACGTGCTTGCTGCCTTTGGCCTCGACCACGGCGCTGGAGGTGAGGATGCGGATGCCTTTCGCACGCGCTTCTTCAACCAGCGAGCCACGTGGGTTGTGGCGGGCATCGGCAATGGCGACCACTTGCAGGCCAGCGTCGTGCCAGTCCAGCGCGGCGCGGTAGGCGTGGTCGTTGTTGGTCGACAGCACCAGCTTGCGGCCCGGTGCCACGCCGTAGCGGCGAACGTAGGTAGAAACAGCACCGGCCAGCATGTTGCCCGGCACGTCATTGTTGCCGTACACCAGCGGGCGCTCGTGGGCGCCGGGCGCCAGTACCACGCGCTTGGCGCGTACACGGTGCACACGGTGGCGCACCTGGCCAATCGGGGCGCGGTCGCCGAGGTGGTCGGTGAGGCGCTCGTGAATGGTCAGGAAGTTATGGTCGTGGTAGCCGTTGACCGTGGCGCGTGGCAGCAGGGTCACTTCCGGCAGGCCTTCCAGCTCTTTGATCACGGCGTTGACCCAGTCGGCGGCAGGCTTGCCGTCGAGGGTTTCGCGGCTGTCGAGCAGGCTGCCGCCAAACTCTTCCTGCTCGTCGGCCAGGATCACACGGGCGCCGCTGCGCGCAGCCGCCAGTGCAGCCGCCAGGCCAGCAGGGCCGGCGCCGACGATCAGCACGTCGCAGTGCTGGTTCATGTAGTCGTAGCTGTCCGGGTCGTTCTGCAGCGGTGCACGGCCAAGGCCTGCCGCTTTGCGGATGTACTTCTCGTAGGTCATCCAGAACGATTTCGGGTACATGAAGGTTTTGTAGTAGAAGCCCGGCGGCATCATGCTGCCGCCCACCTTGCCGAGGATGCCCATCACGTCGTTGTTGACGTTCGGCCAGCCGTTGGTGCTGGTGGCGACAAGGCCTGCGTACAGCGCCTGTTGGGTGGCGCGCACGTTCGGGATCTGGGTCGCTTCGCTGGAGCCGATCTGCAGGATGGCGTTCGGCTCTTCGGTACCGGCCGCGATGATGCCGCGTGGGCGCGAGTACTTGAAGCTGCGGCCGACGATGTCGACGCCGTTGGCCAGCAACGCGGCGGCCAGGCTGTCACCGGCATAACCCTGGTAGGTCTTGCCGTTGAAGGTGAAGTTCAGGACCTTGCTGCGGTCGATGCGGCCGCCGCTGGCGAGGCGATAGGTCTGGCTCATACTTTTTCCCCTTGGCCTTTGACGGTCGACGGTGCGTTCGCAGCTTTACCGTTGGCGGTCACTTGCGGCTTCTCGCCAATCTTGTAGGTTTCCAGAATTTCGTAGGTCACGGTGTCGCGGGTGACGTTGAAGTACTGGCGGCAGCCGGCAACGTGGTCCCACAGTTCGTGGTGAATACCGCGTGGGTTGTCACGGTAGAACATGTAGGTACCCCACTCCTCGTCGGAGCAGGCGGCAGGGTCCAGCGGGCGGGCGATGTGCGCCTGGCCAGAGGCGTGAAACTCTTCTTCGGAGCGCAGCTCGCCGCAGTGGGGACAGAAAATATGCAACATGACGGTGTCTCCGGTTAGTGGGCGACGGCGGCGGCGCCGTGTTCGTCGATCAGTGCGCCGTTGTAGAAACGGTCCATGGAGAACGGCGCGGCCAGTGGGTGCATTTCGCCCTTGGCCAGGCTCGCGGCGAAGACGTTGCCCGAACCCGGGGTCGCCTTGAAGCCGCCAGTGCCCCAACCGCAGTTGAAGAACATGTTCTTGACCGGGGTCTTGGTGATGATCGGGCAGGCGTCTGGCGAGGTGTCGACGATGCCGCCCCACTGGCGGTTCATGCGCACGCGCGAGAGGTTGGGGAACATCTCGACGATGGCCTGCAGGGTGTGCTCGATCACCGGGTACGAACCGCGCTGGCCGTAGCCGACCCAGCCGTCGATACCGGCACCGATCACCAGGTCGCCCTTGTCGGACTGGCTGATGTAGCCGTGCACGGCGTTGGACATGATCACGCTGTCGATGATCGGTTTGATCGGCTCGGATACCAGCGCTTGCAGCGGGTGCGATTCCAGCGGCAGGCGGAAGCCGGCCAGCTTGGCCATGTGCCCGGAGTTACCGGCGGTGACCACACCGACGCGCTTGGCGCCGATGAAGCCTTTGTTGGTTTCCACACCAATGACCGCGCCGTTTTCCTTGCGGAAACCGATCACTTCGGTCTGCTGGATCAGGTCCACACCCAGGGCGTCGGCAGCGCGGGCATAGCCCCAGGCCACGGCGTCGTGGCGGGCCACGCCACCACGGCGCTGAACGGTTGCGCCAAGGATCGGGTAACGGGTGTTCTTCGAGCAGTCCAGGTACGGGATTTCGGCCGCGACCTGGGCAGTGTTCAGCAGCTCGCCATCGACGCCGTTGAGGCGGTTGGCGCTGACGCGGCGCTCGGAGTCACGAATGTCCTGCAAGGTGTGGCACAGGTTGTAGACGCCGCGCTGGGAGAACATCACGTTGTAGTTGATGTCCTGGGACAGGCCTTCCCACAGTTTCATGGCGTGCTCGTACAGCTGCGCCGACTCGTCCCACAGGTAGTTGGAACGCACGATGGTGGTGTTACGGGCGGTGTTGCCGCCGCCCAGGTAGCCTTTCTCGATCACGGCAACGTTGGTGATGCCGTGCTCTTTGGCCAGGTAGTAGGCCGTGGCCAGGCCATGGCCGCCACCGCCGACGATAACCACGTCGTAAACCTTTTTAGGGGTTGGCGTGCGCCACATGCGCTGCCAGTTTTCGTGGTGGCTGAGGGAGTGTTTGAAGAGGCCGAAGCCCGAGTAGCGTTGCATGGTCGTTTACTCCACTCAGCGGTAAACAGGGAAGTCTGCGCACAGCGCCGCGACGTTCTTGGCCACATCGGCTTCGACGTCTGCGTCACCGAGGTTGTCGAGGATGTCGCAGATCCAGCCGGCCAGGGCCACGCACTGCGCAACCTTGAAGCCACGGGTGGTGACGGCCGGGGTGCCGATGCGCAGGCCCGAGGTGACGAACGGCGACTGTGGGTCGTTCGGCACGGCGTTCTTGTTGACGGTGATGTGCGCGCGGCCCAGGGCGGCGTCGGCATCTTTACCGGTCAGGCCCTGACGGATCAGGCTGACCAGGAACAGGTGGTTGTCGGTGCCACCGGAAACCACGTCGTAGCCGCGGTCGATGAACACCTGGGCCATGGCCTGGGCGTTTTCGATCACTTGTTGCTGGTAAGCCTTGAAGCCAGGCTCCAGTGCTTCCTTGAAGCACACGGCCTTGGCGGCGATCACGTGCATCAGCGGGCCGCCCTGGGCGCCCGGGAATACAGCGGCGTTCAGCTTCTTCTCGATCTCTTCGTTCGACTTGGCCAGGATCAGGCCGCCACGAGGGCCGCGCAGGGTCTTGTGGGTGGTGGTGGTAACCACATCGGCGAACGGGATCGGGTTCGGGTACAGGCCAGCGGCAACCAGGCCGGCTACGTGGGCCATGTCGACGAACAGCAGCGCACCGACCTTGTCGGCAATGGCGCGGAAGCGTGGGAAGTCGAGGGTCTTGGAGTAGGCCGAGAAACCGGCAACGATCATTTTCGGCTTGTGCTCGACCGCCAGGCGCTCGACTTCGTCGTAGTCGATCAGGCCGGTGTCGGTGTTGATGCCGTACTGCACAGCGTTATAGAGCTTGCCCGAGGACGACACTTTGGCGCCGTGGGTCAGGTGGCCGCCGTGGGCCAGGCTCATGCCCAGGATGGTGTCACCGGCTTGCAGCAGGGCCAGGTAGACCGCGCCGTTGGCCGACGAGCCGGAGTGCGGCTGGACGTTGGCGTAGTCGGCACCGAACAGCTGCTTGGCGCGCTCAATGGCCAGGGCTTCTACCTTGTCCACGTGCTCGCAGCCACCGTAGTAGCGCTTGCCCGGGTAGCCTTCGGCGTATTTGTTGGTGAGGCCGCTGCCTTGGGCCTGCATGACGCGCTGGCTGGTGTAGTTCTCCGAGGCGATCAGCTCGATGTGATCTTCCTGGCGCTGTTCTTCGGCATTCATCGCCGCCAGCAGTGCGTCGTCGTAACCCTGGATCTGGTCTTGCTTGCTGAACATCGTGTATCTCCCGGCAGCGATCGTTTTTTGTCGTGGGGCACTGTGGCCCTTTGTGGCGATGGTATGACTGGCGGGGTCGGGTCAGATGCCTGCGCACGCCTTGCAATGGCGCGTTTACGACATTCGCTGTTGTGCTGTTTGTGCCGGCCCTTTCGCGGGTGAACCCGCTCCCACAGGTACGGTGGTGCTCTGAAGGCTTGTGGTATCCCTGTGGGAGCGGGTTTACCCGCGAAGAGGCCGGCACGAACAACGGATAAATCGACGGTTGAGCTGCTTGTATAGGCAACCGCTGAATCGATGGTTTAGAGTGCTGTTCTGCGTCGTTCACAGGACCGTGTCATGACAGATAAGAGCCAACAATTCGCCAGCGACAACTATTCCGGTATCTGCCCCGAAGCCTGGGCGGCGATGGAGAAGGCCAACCACGGCCACGACCGCGCCTATGGCGACGATCAGTGGACCGAGCGTGCCTCGGAATACTTCCGCAACCTGTTCGAAACCGACTGCGAAGTGTTTTTCGCCTTCAACGGTACCGCCGCCAACTCCCTGGCCCTGGCCTCGCTGTGCCAGAGCTACCACAGCGTGATCTGCTCCGAGACCGCCCACGTCGAAACCGACGAATGCGGCGCGCCGGAGTTTTTCTCCAACGGCTCCAAGCTGCTGACGGCGGCCAGCGTCAACGGCAAGCTGACGCCGCAATCGATCCGCGAAGTGGCGCTCAAGCGCCAGGACATCCACTACCCCAAGCCACGGGTCGTGACCATTACCCAGGCCACGGAAGTGGGCACCGTGTACCGCCCCGACGAGCTGAAGGCGATCAGCGCCACCTGCAAGGAGCTGGGGCTTAACCTGCACATGGACGGCGCGCGCTTTACCAATGCCTGCGCGTTCCTGGGCTGCAGCCCGGCCGAGCTGACCTGGAAGGCCGGCGTCGATGTACTGTGCTTTGGCGGCACCAAGAACGGCATGGCGGTGGGTGAGGCGATCCTGTTCTTCAACCGCCAGCTGGCCGAAGACTTCGACTACCGCTGCAAGCAGGCCGGGCAACTGGCGTCGAAAATGCGCTTCCTGTCTGCGCCGTGGGTGGGCCTGCTGGAAGATGGCGCCTGGTTGCGCCATGGCAAGCACGCCAACCATTGCGCGCAGTTGCTGGCGTCGCTGGTGAGTGATTTGCCGGGGGTAGAGCTGATGTTCCCGGTGGAGGCCAACGGGGTGTTCCTGCAGATGCCGGAGCACGCGATTGAAGCGCTGCGGGGCAAAGGGTGGCGGTTCTATACCTTCATTGGTAGCGGCGGGGCGCGGTTCATGTGCTCGTGGGATACCGAGGAAGAGCGGGTGCGCGAACTGGCCGCGGATATCCGCAGCATCATCACCGCCTGACAGGGCCTCTTCGCGGGCGAGCCCGCTCCCACAGGGACCGCGCAGGCCTCAAGGCCTGTGATAAGCCTGCAAGGGCCACAGGTGCAGCACTGCCCTCAAGGGCAATGATGAACCTGTGGGAGCGGGCAAGCCCGCGAAGAATCCAGCACGGATCTAAAGCCTGAACCCACCCATCTGCCGCGCCAGGTCATCGGCCAAACCACGCAACGCCTGGCACTCCTCGCGGCACCCTTGCACCTCAGCCGCCGTCTCCCGCGCCAGGTCGGAAATGCCCTGCACCGTCCGGTTGATTTCCTCAGTCACCGCCGACTGCTCCTCGGTCGCCGTGGCCACCTGATGGTTCATGTCACTGATGTGTTCCACCTGGTCGGTAATCGCCCCCAGTGACGTCCCAGTGCGCTGGCTCGATTCCACGCCACTGCCGGTCGCCTGCTGCCCCGCCTGCATCGAACTCACCGCCGAACCCGCACCGTGCTTCAGGCGCTGGATCATCTGCTGCACTTCATCGGTAGACAGCTGCGTACGTCGCGCCAGCGTGCGCACTTCGTCGGCCACCACGGCAAACCCGCGGCCCATTTCTCCGGCCCGCGCAGCCTCGATGGCGGCGTTCAGCGCCAGCAAATTGGTTTGCTCGGAAATACTGCGAATAACCGCGAGAACTTCATCGATAGAGGCGACTTCGTCGGCCAACTGGCTGACTGCATCGGCCGCCTTGCCAATGTCGCCCGACATGCCCTCGATGCCCTGAATCGAACGCCGCACCACCTCCCGCGCCTGCAACGCCTCATCCCGCGCCGACTGCGAGGCCTGCGCCGCATCACCGGCATTGCGGGCAATGTCCTGCACGGTCAGGCCCATTTCGTGTACGGCGGTGGCCACCATTTCGGTCATTTCCTGCTGCCGCCCAGAACGTTCAGCGGTGTTGTCCACCACCTGGGTCACCTGCTCGACCGCCCGATGCAGCCGCTCGGAAGTCTGCAACACCTCGCCAATCAGGCTGCGCTGGCTATCGAGAAAGCGGTTGAAGCCCCGGGCCAGGTCGCCCAGTTCGTCCTGGCGTGAATCATCCAGGCGGTGGCTGAGGTCGCCTGCGCCGCTGCCAATCTGCACCAGCGCAGCGGTAACACGGCGGATAGGCCGCACCAGGCCCCGCGCCAGCAGCACTACCAGCAGCAGCGACACCAGGGCCACGCCGCCACCGATCATGCTGGTCAGCCATACCGCCTGATGCATTTGCGCGTAGATTTCCGACTCCGGCACCTCGGCCACCAGCGTCCAGTTGAGGTCGCGCAGGGGCAGGCCGAGTGCCAGGTAGCGTTCGCCGTCACGGCTGAAGCGGCTGCTGCGCAGGCCTTCGCCGCCCGTCATCACGGCCTTGGCAGCATCCGTGCCGAGCTGCTCGGCGAGCTGGCGCTTGCCGCTGAAAGCAGCGTCCGGGTGCACCTGGATCAGGCCATCGTTGCGCACCAGGAAGACCTTGCCATGCTCGCCAAAGCTGAAGTCGTGAATCAGCTGCGACAGCTCGGTCATGCGCAGGCCCATGCCGGCCACGCCCACCAGTTGGCCGGCCTTTTCCACGCGATAGTCGATGAACAGCGCCAGCTCGCCAGTGGCACCGTCGATGTCGATGTTGATCAGGCGCTCGGCGCCGCTGTCGATGTAGCCGTAGAACCACTTGTCCTTGGGGTTGCTGCGGCTGAGGGTGCGGTCCAGGCCATTTTCGTTGTAGTAATGGCCGGTTTCGGTCGAGGCAAACAAGGTGGTGAAGGCGCGGTTGCGCTGTTTGGCGGCGTCCAGGTATTCGATGAATGCCGCGGCCTGGGCGGGGTCTTCACCGGCAGCCAGCCAGTCGCGCAGCAGGGTGTTGCCGGCAATGTCCGCCGCCGCCACCAGCGGCTGGCCGAGCATGCGCTCGATGTCATTGCGGATGGCCTCGACACTGGCGGGCAGGGCAGTGTCGACCAGGTAGCGGTCGGTGAGGCGGTTGAGCGCCACGGTGAAGATGATGACCACCACCAGGATGCTGGCCAGCAGGGCGGCGCCCATGCTGGTGATCAACTGCCACTGGATGCTTTTACGCCAGATACGCATGCCCCTACTCCCCCGCACATTATTGTTTTGCGAGAAGTGTATACACTTGCGTATCCAGTTAATCCAGTGACCTGGAACAATGAGTTGGGCCTTTGGGGCTGCTGTGCAGCCCATTCGCAGCACAAGGCTGCTCCTACAGGGGAACGCATAACCCTTGTGGGAGCGGCCTTGTGTCGCGATTGGGGCGCGAAGCGCCCCCGGCTACCGATCAGGACTCGGCAATGGTCCGCACGATGGCGTCCACCGTGGCGTCGATCTGCGCCTGGGTGCGCGCCAGGGTCTGCTGGTGTTCTTTCTGCAGTTCAACCTGTTTGGAGCACAGGTTAAGGGCAGCCAGCACCAGCAATTTGTCACCGATCAGGGTCGGGTACTGACGCTTGGTTTCGTTCAGGGCGGTGTTGAGCATCCGCACCGCCTGGGCCAGGGTTTCTTCCTGGCCTTCGGGCGCCTTGATCGAATAGTCGATGCCGAGTATCGACACGACATTGACCGGCTGCTCTTGCAATCTCATGCGCCAACAACGCCAGCGCTGGCGCGGTCAACCAGGGCCTGCAGGCGGGCGGCGGTGCTGCCGTTCTTCTCTTCCTGCTCCATCAGCGACAGCTGCAGGGTTTCGTTCTCTTCCTTGGCCTGGGCCAGTTGCGTGCCGAGGGTGGAGTTCTGCTCGGTGAGTTGAGCGTTTTTCTGCATCAGGTCGCTGACCAGTTGCTCGATTTGATTCAGGGAAGCTTCCAGCATGGGTCTATCTCAGGTTGTTGCGAGGGGCGCACACGATAAAGAAAAGCGCGGCCCATCGCCATTAAATATCGGATTCATAAGGTGTCTGGCCCGCAGATTGACAGGGTAACCGGCCCCTTGTTCCGACCTGGGTCAACCGCCGGTCAGGAAAAGGTTAGCCACCTCACAAATTTGGCGGGTCGCACTCAAGACTGATCAGTCACGACCGATAGCCAGACACGTCTTGTTTTGTCGCACCTTTCCCCCCTTGCCTGGACCTCCCCTCCATGTCTCTACGCAACATGAATATCGCCCCGCGCGCGCTGCTCGGCTTCGCGCTTATCGGCCTGCTGATGCTTGGCCTTGGCATCTTCTCGCTGGTGCAGATGGGCAACATCCGCCAGGCCGGCGTAGCCATCGAACAGGTCAGCGTGCCCAGCATCAAGATCCTCGACGAGCTCACCGCGCTTAACCTGCGCATGCGCACCCTCTCCTATCGCCTGCTGCTGAACCGTGAGCAGGAAACGCAACGCGATACCCTCAACCTGCTGGACCAGCGCAACAGCCAGATCGACCGCGCGCGCCAGGCCTACCTGCCGATGATCGGCGCCGCCGACGAACAGGCCGCATTCGACCAGTACGGCCAGTTGCTCAACCAGTACCGCCAGCTGGAATCGCGCATGCGCAGCCTGAGCCAGGCCGACCGCGTCGAGGAACTGCGCGACCTGCTTAACCGCGACCTGCTGGCCAACTCCGAGCAGATCAACAAGGTGATGGACACCCTGGTGCGCATCAACACCGACCAGACCCGCGCCACCAACGAGAAAGCCGCCAGCCAGTACGCAGCGGCGTTCGCCCTGGTGATCGGCCTGCTGGTTGCCGCCACCGTGCTGACCTTCGCCTGCGCCTTCCTGCTGACCCGCAGCATCGTCAAGCCGATCGAAGAGGCGCTGACGTGCGCCGAGCAAGTTGCCGACGGTGACCTGACCCACGTCATCCGCGCCGAAGGCACCGACGAAGCCGCCCGCTTGCTGCGCGCCATGGCCCGCATGCAGGACAAGCTGCGCGACACCCTGCAACTGATCGCCGGTTCTGCGACCCAGCTGGCTTCGGCGGCCGAAGAGTTGAATGCCGTCACCGACGAAAGTGCCCGTGGCCTGCAACAGCAGAACAACGAAATAGAACAGGCCGCCACCGCTGTAACCGAAATGACCAGCGCTGTGGAAGAAGTGGCGCGCAACGCCGTTAGTACCTCGGAAGCGTCCAGTGAAGCCAGCCGCTCCACCGGTGACGGTCGCGACCTGGTGATGGAGACCGTGGGCGCCATCGAGCGCATGAGCGGTGATGTGCAGGCCACTGCCAAACTGATCACTCACCTGGCCGAGCAGTCGCGCGACATCGGCAAGGTACTCGACGTGATCCGCGGCCTGGCCGACCAGACCAACCTGCTGGCGCTCAACGCTGCCATCGAGGCGGCGCGTGCCGGCGAAGCGGGCCGTGGTTTTGCCGTAGTGGCGGATGAAGTGCGTGCGCTGGCCCACCGTACCCAGCAGTCGACCAGCGAAATCGAACGGATGATCGGCAGCATTCAGGGCGGTACGGAAGAGGCGGTGGAGTCGATGCGCACCAGTACCGAACGTGCCGAGTCGACACTGAACATCGCCCGGGGTGCAGGCATGGCGCTGGATACCATTGCCGGGGCGGTGGCGCAGATCAACGAGCGTAACCTGGTGATTGCCAGTGCGGCGGAAGAGCAGGCGCAGGTGGCGCGGGAAGTGGACCGCAACCTGGTTAACATCAATGACCTGTCGGTGCAGAGCGCTACCGGGGCGCATCAGACCAGTGCGGCGAGTGCTGAATTGTCGCGCCTGGCGGTGGACCTGAATGGGTTGGTGGCACGGTTCCGTACCTGACCTGAAGCACCGGGGGCCGCTCTGCGGCCCATCGCCGGCAAGCCAGCTCCCACACCGACCGCGTGTGCAGTACCTGTGGGAGCTGGCTTGCCGGCGATGGGCTGCAAAGCAGCCCCCTGCGATCTCGGATCAGTGAATCAGTAATCGATCCGCACATCCCCTTTCGGCACGCTGCAGCACGACAGGATGTAGCCCTCGGCTTCGTCCTCTTCGGTAATGCCGCCGTTGTGCTCCATCTCCACTTCGCCGCCCAGCTTGAGCACCTTGCAGGTGCCGCAAATGCCCATGCCGCAGGCTTTCGGGATCATCAGGCCAACCTTGGCGGCTGCCGCATGCACGGTCTCGCCCGGGGCAACGCGGATGCTCTTGTCGCTGCCGATGAACTCCACCAGGTTGAGGTCGGAAACATCCAGCTCCGGTGCATCGGCTGCCTGCTCGGCGTGCTCCACCGCGTCGGCCTTGGCCTCTGGCGGCGTCGCGCCGAACGACTCCTCGTGGTAGTTCTTCATGTCGAAGCCGACCGCTTCGAGCATGCGCTTGACCGCCGTCATGTAAGGCGTCGGGCCGCAGCAGAACACCACGCGCTCCATGTAGTCCGGCGCAATCAGTTCCATCAGCCGCTGGTTCAGGTAACCGCGGTACCCCGCCCATGGCTCGCCCAGGCCATGCTTCTCGCAAATGATGTGCAGGCTGAAGTTGGGGATGCGCGAGGCCATCTGCTCCAGCTCGCGGTGGTAGATGATGTCTTTCGGCGAGCGGGCGCTGTGCACGAACACCATGTCGACATTGGCGTTGGTGTCGTAGAACCAGCGCGCCATCGACATCACCGGCGTAATGCCCACACCGCCCGACAGGTACAGCGCCTTGCCGGCCGGGAAGTCGATGGCGTTGAACAGCCCCACCGGGCCGTGCACCGGCAGCTCGGCGCCTTCGTGCATGGTGTCGTGCAGGAAGTTGGACACCAGGCCGCCCGGCACACGCTTCACGGTGATCGAAAAGCTGTACGGCACCGATGGCGAACTGGAGATGGTGTAGGAGCGCATCACCGGCTTGCCTTCGATCTCCAGCTCCAGGGTGACGAACTGCCCGGGCTTGAAGAAGAACATGATCGGCTGATCGGCCATGAAGCAGAAAGTGCGCACGTCCCAGGTCTCCTGGATGACCTTGACGCAGCGCACGATGTGGCGGCCGTTGGCCCAGGTCTGGGTGGTGACCGGATTGAGGAAGGTATCGGACATGTTCATCTCCAGCAGCCGACTATCGGGCTTTTTATGGCTTGGATAATGCGCAAGCTGAGAGCGACGTACATTCCTGCCAGCGACATCGGCGTGCTTATCGCGACCAGCCCCGCGCTACAAGGGCTGGCGCGTCGTAATTCAATTCGGCCATGTCGCCCGTGGATACGGATCACGGCGTCTTCGGACGCACACTCCACGGCAAATAAACAGGCTGTTTCTTGATAGACGGCCTTGCGGCACCACAACAACGATTAGCCACCTTTTGCCGGCCGCACGCGGCCCCGAGGAATACACGATGGACGTCACCGCAACCCTGAGCCTGGGCGATCCACTGGAACCTGCACGCAAGGCCACCGCCGAAATGCTGCAGACCCGCGAGCGGACCTACTCGCTGCCCCAGCCTTTCTACACCGACGAGCGTCTGTTCCAGATCGACATGCAGGAGATCTTCCAGAAAGAATGGTTGATCGCCGGCATGACTTGCGAAATTCCGGCGAAAGGCAACTACATCACCCTGCAGATCGGCAAGAACCCGATCCTGGTAGTACGCGGTGCCGAAGGTAAGGTGCACGCCTTCCATAACGTCTGCCGCCACCGTGGTTCGCGTTTGTGCGTCAGCGACAAAGGCAAGGTGGCAAAGCTGGTGTGCCATTACCACCAATGGACGTATGAACTGGACGGCCGTCTGCTGTTCGCCGGCACCGAAATGGGCGCCGACTTCGACATGAAGGAGTACGGCCTGAAGCCTGTGCACGTGAAGGTAGCCGGCGGCTACATCTTCATCAGCCTGGCAGAAAACCCGCCTGCCATCGACGAGTTCCTGGCCACCCTGGAACACTACATGGAACCGTACGACATGGAAAACACCAAGGTGGCGGTGCACACCACCTTGATGGAAAAGGCCAACTGGAAGCTGGTGCTGGAAAACAACCGCGAGTGCTACCACTGCAGCGGTTCGCACCCGGAGCTTTTGCAAACCCTGCTGGAGTGGGACGACACCAACGACCCGCGCGCCAGCCAGGAATTCAAGGACCACGTGGCCGCTTCGGCCGCTGCCTGGGACGCCGAGAAAATCCCTTACCTGCACAAGAGCCACGGCCTGCGTAACCGCATCGTGCGCATGCCGCTGCTCAAAGGCACCGTGTCGATGACCATGGACGGCAAGCAGGCCTGCCAGAAGCTGATGGGCCGCATCAAGAACCCGGACCTGGGCTCGATGCGCATCCTGCACCTGCCGCACTCGTGGAACCACTGCATGGGCGACCACATGATCGTGTTCACCGTGTGGCCGATCAGCGCCCAGGAAACCATGGTCACCACCAAGTGGCTGGTGCACAAGGACGCCGTGGAAGGTGTGGACTACGACCCTGAGCGCATGCGCAAGGTGTGGGACGCCACCAACGACCAGGACCGCCGCCTGGCGGAAGAGAACCAGCGCGGGATCAACTCCACGGCGTACCAGCCTGGGCCTTACTCGAAGACTTACGAGTTTGGCGTGGTGAACTTCATTGACTGGTACAGCGACCGCGTATTGGCCAACTTGGGTGCAGAGCCTGCTCCATACCTGAAAGAGGTGAAGGCGCAGTAAGCAAGTGAAAGTGACCTGGCAGCGCTCATGAAGCTCGCCAGGTCACCCTTACCAGTCACGACCGCTCTATACCTGAGTGTCATAAATTTGCGGGCGGCTCGACCTTATACGTCTCGATAACCCCGCCAGCCCTCGCCCTCCAGCCGCTAGCATCTCGTCCAGCATCGTCACGTCCATGAACGTCTCCAGAGCGACGCCCCCGGCCTCACCAGGATTGACCAGCAAATAATTGGCTACCTCACGAGCCGCAGCTGCACTCCCCGCCAGGCCACCACTCAGATTAGAGACTGTGTTGACGAAACCGAAGCCCTCGGAAAGGGTAGAGATGCCTGCGGGTACACCGCTGGCCATCAACGCTGCGTGTGTGGCCACGCCAGCAGTACCGGTCAAAGCGAACATCTGGTTGGAAACCCTGGCTGCATGGGGCAGTTCCTGATGCGAAGGTATGGCTGAAGCGACCCCGCTTGCAGCCCCAGACGCGCCAGCCCGCCCAGCAGCCCTGCGCGACACAACATTCCTGGCCGTACGCATCGTGGCGCCAAACAAGGTGGCGCCGCTGGAGGCCATGCCAATGACTCTCAACAGTAGGCTGACCCAGAAAGCACCACTTGGGTCATGCCGGTTTACCGGATCAGCCCCACAATAAACGTAGCCATTGATGCCTCCCTTGGAGAACGGGCTTAGCGCGTCAGGCGCGAGGAAGCGCATCAAACTCGGACTATAGAACCGTCGGCCGTTGCCCAATGGGTACCCGCCCACTAACGGATCACGGCGTTGCCCTGAAAATGCCAGCGCTGTTGCCGGGCCATCTCCCACAACGCCATACGGTGAATAAGCTTGTGCATGGGGGGGAAACCCTCCCAGGATAGAACACTGCCGATCTGCAACCAGAAGATGAGTCGCCATGGTTATCCACAACCCTTTCAAATGTTTCTACTACCTTAGCGTCAGACTGCGGGCCTTCGTACTGGCATAAATATCAGGTGCAGACTGATCATTTTTTGATCGAAGCGCTCAAAGCCGCACGCCATCTAGGCTAAAGCGCAGTTCATACACCTTGTCCACAGAGACACCAACAGAGTTTGTGAGCAAAACGCGAACATGCAGCGCTTGGGTTGTGGATAAGGGATTCAAGGCCTTGATAATCATGGATCGGAAGGCATTCTCTTCCAATTGATCATTTTATAATCAATTCCTCACAGACCACTAACTGCGCGGCTTTCAGGTAGTGCCGAACAGATTATCCACAGACCCGCTAACAGCGATTGTGGGCAAAACCAGACAGCGCCACGCCAATTTTTAGCTGGTGAGCCGAGTCCGCGCTGATCACTTTATGATCAAAACTCTGTAAGCCCCGCTACATAAGGCTCACAGCCATGCGCCAACACTTTATCCACACCTTGGCGAACAGATTCCGTGGGCAAAACAGAGGCGTACCTGATATTTCTGCCAGTTTCGTTAAATGCAGCGATGTGATGGGGTAATGGCTACTACTTTGTCATTATCCAGGAGTGACTTATGCACAGCCGCCAGGAGGGCACTGTGAAGTGGTTCGATGAAGGGCGGGGGATTGGGATTATCAGCGCCGAAGGTCAAACCCGGGAATACCTGGTTCTACGCTGCGCAGCGGTGAATGTGGCGTTGTCGAGGGGGATGCGGGTGTCATTCAATCCTGTGACCGAGGTATTGGGCTACTGGGCGTTCAATGTGGCCAGGGAACGTCATTAGCCTGTCAGGGCCAATCGCCGGCAAGCCAGCTCCCACAGGTATTCCACTAAACCCGAAGGCAGTGGTGATCCTGTGGGAGCTGGCTTGCCGGCGATGAGGCCAGTAAAGGCTAAAGGCTTTAGCGCAGCACGCCCTCTTCCACCAGCAGCTTGAGGATGGCCTCGGCTCCTTCCTGTGGCGAAACATCCTTCAGCACCTTGCCACCGCCGCCACTGGCCTTGGCCGTCGCCGCCTTCATGCGGTCCGCACCGCTCTTGGCCTTGATCACCTTCAGGCGCTTGGGCCTCGGGCGTGCCGGCTGCAGCTCTGCGTCACCCAACAGCTCATCTTCGACAATGGCCACATTACGCGCCGCCAGCACACCCCGGCGCGCAGGGCCAAAAGCGCTCTGGCGCGGCTTGGGCGCAGCGTTATCCACAGTCGCCAGCAACGGCAGGCGCACTTTCAGCCGGCGCCGCTGACCCCGCGGCAACGCCTGCAATACCTGAGCGGTGCCGTTCTCGATCGACTCCACCTCAGCCAACCCCACGATCAACGGCCAGCCAAGTTTTTCGGCCAGCAGGAACGGCAACATGCCCGAGCCCTCCCCCGTCTCGGCCTGGCTGCCGGTCAGCACCAGCTGTGCCCCGGCGTCGCGCAGGTAATCCCCCAGCACGCCCAGCACATCGGCACCGGCCGGCTGCTCCAGCACGTCCAGATGGTCCAGGCCCATGCCCAGGTAGGCGCGCAACGCTTCTTCCTGTGGGTCGCCGGCATGTACCACCTGCAAGTTATCCCCAGCCAGCTGCAAACCCAGTTCCACGGCGCGGGCATCCTGCTCCGCGCGGCGGGCGCGGCCGGAGCTTGGGTGGGCACCGATGGAAACCAGGCTGATCACTTTCGTACTCATGCTCGTGCCCTTATGCCGCGTCGCGCTGGCCGCCGCTGCGGTAGTTGTCCACAGCCTCGATCAGTGCCTTGAGAATCGCCGAGCTGTCGCCAATCACTGACAGGTCGGCCCGTTTGATCATGTCGCAGCCCGGGTCCATGTTGATCGCCACCACCTTGTCGCAGGCGCCAATACCTTGCAGGTGCTGGATCGCCCCCGAGATACCCACAGCCACGTAGACCCGTGCGGTGACCCAGGTACCGGTAGCACCCACCTGGCGGTTGCGCGGCATGAAGCCGTCGTCCACCGCCACCCGCGAGGCGCCTTCGGTGGCGCCAAGGGCCGCGGTAGCCTGGTGGTACAGGTCCCAGTCCTTGACCCCGTTGCCGCCCGAGATGATGAACTCGGCCTCGGCCATGGCAATGGTGGCCGGGTCCACGGCCACCGAGCCCAGGTCTTCGATGCGCGACAGGCTGCGCGCCACGCTTGTGGACAACTCCACCGGCAAGGCTTCGTGGCGGGTTTCGCTGACCGGCTCGGCGCACTCGGCCGCCGCCAGGATCAGCCGCGGCACCGCGCGTTGCAGGTCTTGCTGGCCGGCACCGGCGCGGCCGATGCACTGGCCGTCCTTGACCTGCCACACCCGCGTTGCCGGGCGCTCGCCCAGCGCGGCACCCAAACGCCGACCCAGTTCGCCGCCACCGGTGCGGCTGTCGGGCAGCAGCCAGTGGCGCGGGGTGAACTGGTTATCCACAGCCCGCAGGCCCTGCACCAGTTGCTCCGGTGCATAACCCTCGAAAGCCTCGCCTTCGACGACCAGCAGGCGGTCGACACCGGCTGTGGAAAAGTTGCCTTCCTTGTGTTCGTTAAAGACCACCGCCAGCACCGCGCCGTCACTGCCGGCCAGGCTGTGGGCCAGGCCGAGCAAGTCGCGGTCGTGGCTGCTCAGGCGGCCACCGACCATGTCCGGCACCACGGCAATGTAGAACGCCGGCGCCGGCACCTGGTGCAGCGGCAGCTTGACCTCCGCCGCCGCCGTGCGCCGCCCGCCCACACCGGTACCCTGCTGGGCGCCGCTGCGGTCGATACGCTTGATGCCGGCCGGGCCGATAAAGCCTGCGGCAATCGCATGGGGGTTCTTGCGGATGAGGCCGTTGGGCCCCATCCAGCTGGTCTGTTGCGTCTGCATGGCCGCATGCAGCGGGTGCAGGCGGTTACGGGCGATCCACTCGGCGCGTGGGTCGCGGCGGATAATGTCGCTCATCAGTGCACCTCCGCAGGTTCACGTTTGGCCGTTTGCGGCTTTGCGGCAGACGGCGCGTCCTCTTCGATCAGCACGTCGGCCACCAGCTCGGCCAGGTCCTTGATCTGCGGGCGCGGCTCGACCACACCTTCCAGCATCGCGGTGCACTGTGGGCAACCCACGGCCACCAGCTCGGCCTCGGTTTCGCGGATGTCGTCCATGCGCATGTCGGGGATACGCTGCTTGCCCGGGATGTCGGTGATCGGCGCACCGCCGCCACCGCCGCAGCAGCGGGAACGGAAGCCCGAGCGCTGCATCTCGCGCACTTCGATACCCAGTGCCTTGAGCACTTCACGCGGGGCTTCGTACTCACCGTTGTAGCGGCCCAGGTAGCACGGGTCGTGGTAGGTGACGCTGCCGCCCTTGTGCTGGCCCAGGTTGAGCTTGTTGGCCGCGATCAGTTCGGCAATGTAGGTGCTGTGGTGCTGCACCTGGTACTCGCCGCCCAATGCGCCGTACTCGTTCTTCAGCACATGGAAGCTGTGCGGGTCGCAGGTGACGATGCGCTGGAACTTGTACTTGGCGAGGGTCTGGATGTTGCGCTTGGCCAGTTGCTGGAAGGTCGCTTCGTCGCCCAGGCGGCGGGCCACGTCGCCACTGTCGCGTTCTTCCAGGCCGAGCACGGCAAAGTCCACGCCCGAGGCCTTCAATACTTTGACAAACGAACGCAGGGTGCGCTGGTTGCGCATGTCGAACGCACCATCACCGACCCAGAACAGCACCTCGGTGGCTTTCACCTCCGACAGCAGTTTCAGGTTGAGGTCGGCTGCCCAGTTCATGCGGCCACCCGGGGCGAAACCGCCGGGGTTGTCGGTGGCGATCAGGTTGTCCAGCACCTCGGCGCCCTTGTTCGGGGTGGCGCCCTTTTCCAGGGTGAGGTGGCGGCGCATGTCGACGATGGCATCGACGTGCTCGATCATCATCGGGCATTCCTCGACGCAGGCACGGCAGGTGGTGCACGACCAAAGCGTTTCGGCGTCGACCAGGCCATTGACGATCGGCTGGTGCGGGTGCCCGCCGTGTTCACCAATCGGCTTGCCCGGGTAAGGGCTGCCAGCGAAGTTGGCGTCCGTGCCACCGGCCAGGCCGATGACCATGTCCTGGATGAGCTTTTTCGGGTTCAGCGGCTGGCCAGCGGCAAAAGCCGGGCACATGGCTTCACACTTACCGCACTGCACGCAGGCATCGAAGCCCAGCAGCTGGTTCCAGGTGAAGTCCGCCGGCTTTTCCACGCCCAGCGGTGCGTTCGGGTCTTCCAGATCCAGCGGCTTGAGGCCGGTGGAGCGGCCGCCGCCAAAGCGCTCGGCACGGCGGTGCCAAGCCAGGTGCAGGGCACCGGCGAAGGCGTGCTTCATCGGGCCGCCCCAGGTCATGCCGAAGAACAACTCCGACACGCCCCACAGCACACCCAGGCCCAGAACGGCGACCATCACCCAGCCGCCCGTGTTTGCGGGCAGGATGCCGGCGACCGGCAGGGTGGCAATGAAGAAGCTTGCGGCGAACACCAGCAGGCTCTTCGGCAAGCGCATCCACGGGCCTTTGGACAGGCGTGCAGGCGGGTTGAGGCGGCGCTTGAAGACAAAGATCGCGCCAGTGAACATGATCACGGTGGCCACCAGCAGCGCGTAGCCGAGGATTTTGCTCTGCAGGCCAAAACCATGCACCAGGATCGCCAAAGCAGCTGATAGCACGAAGCCGCCAGCAGTGGCCACGTGGGTCTTGGACATGTACTTGTCGCGCTCGACCACGTGGTGCAGGTCCACCAGGTAACGCCGCGGCATGGCCAGCAGGCCGCCGATCAGGTCGACCTTGGAGGCCCGGCCACGCCGCCACATGCGCACCCGGCGCAGGGCGCCGAGCACTGCCAGGCCAAGGGCAGCGAACAGCAGGATGGGTAGAAGGGTGTTCAACATGGGAGGCTCCCACAACAGCTAGATTCTTGCGCCGTTCTGGCGCCTGGACTGGTCCCTTGTGGGAGCGGGTTTACCCGCGAATGCGTCAGGTCAGACAACGATGTTGCTTGGGCTGACGCATTCGCGGGTAAACCCGCTCCCACAGGGACCGCGCTCAGCGGCGGCTACTTTTAACGATCAGAAGTCCTTGCACAGGCGCAAGGCGTCGTAGATCGCCGCATGCACGTTGCGCTGGGCCACGCAGTCGCCGATGCGATACAGCAGGTAGCCCTCGCCCGGCTGGCTGAGGATCGGCTGTGGCTTGATGGCGAACAGCGCCTCCACATCGATCTGGCCCTTGTTGCGCGAGCCGTCCTTCAGCGCGTAGTACAGTTCTTCATCAGGGCGCACGCCGTTCTCGATCACCACCTGGTCGACCACGCGTTCTTCCTTGGCGCCGGTGTATTCGTTCTCCAGCACCGCCACCAGCTTGTCGCCTTCGCGGTAGACCTTTTCCAGCATCATGTCGCCGGTCATGATCACTTCTTTCGGGTACATGCTGCGGTAGTAGGTGGGGAAGGTCGTGCCGCCCATGGCCACGCCCGGCTTGATGTCGTCGGTGACGATCTCGACCTGGCTGCCCTTGTCGGCAATGTAGTCCGCCGCCGACATGCCGGTGAATTCACAGATGGTGTCGTACACCAGCACGTTCTTGCCCGGCGCAACCTTGCCGTCGAGCACGTCCCAGCTGCTGACCACCAGCCCTTCGGCAGCGCCCCAGTGCTCGTTCTGCTCGACGAACGGATGGCCGCCCACCGCCAGCACGATGACGTCAGGGCGCAGGTCCTGGATGGCGTCCACGCTGGCAGCGGTGCCCAGGCGCAGGTCCACTTTCAGGCGCGCCAGTTCCAGCTGGTACCAGCGGGTGATGCCGGCGATCTGGTCACGCTGCGGTGCCTTGGCGGCGATGGTGATCTGCCCGCCGATCTGGTCTTTCTTCTCGAACAGGGTCACGTCATGGCCACGTTCGGCAGCCACGCGGGCCGCTTCCATGCCGGCAGGGCCTGCACCCACCACCACCACCTTGCGTTTGACGCCGGTGGTTTTCTCGATGATGTGCGGCACACCCATGTATTCACGGGAGGTGGCGGCGTTCTGGATGCACAGTACATCCAGGCCCTGGTACTGGCGGTCGATGCAGTAGTTGGCACCGACGCACTGTTTGATCTGGTCAATCTGGCCCATCTTGATCTTGGCGATCAGGTGCGGGTCGGCCATATGCGCACGGGTCATGCCGACCATGTCCACGTAGCCGCCTTCAAGAATGCGCGTAGCCTGGTTCGGGTCCTTGATGTTCTGCGCGTGCAGCACCGGGACCTTGACCACTTCCTTGATGCCGGCCGCCAGGTGCAGGAACGGCTCCGGCGGGTAGCTCATGTTGGGGATGACGTTGGCCAGGGTGTTGTGGGTGTCGCAACCCGAGCCGACCACGCCGATGAAGTCGAGCATGCCGGTGCCGTCGTAGTAGGCGGCAATCTGCTTCATGTCTTCATGGCTGAGGCCATCGGGGTGGAATTCGTCGCCACAGATACGCATGCCCACGCAGAAGTCGTCACCGACCTCAGCACGTACGGCCTTGAGCACTTCCATGCCGAACTTCATGCGGCCTTCGAAGGTGCCGCCCCATTCGTCGGTACGTTTGTTGACCCGTGGGCTCCAGAACTGGTCGATCATGTGCTGGTGCACCGCCGACAGCTCGACGCCGTCCAGGCCGCCCTCTTTGGCACGCCGCGCAGCCTGTGCGTAGTTGCCGATGACGCGCCAGATCTCTTCCACCTCGATGGTCTTGCAGGTGGCGCGGTGAACGGGTTCACGGATACCCGACGGCGACATCAGGGTCGGCCAGTTGAAGCCGTCCCAACGCGAGCGACGGCCCATGTGGGTAATCTGGATCATGATCTTGGCGCCATGCTTGTGCATGGCGTCGGCCAGGTTCTGGAAGTGCGGGATGATGCGGTCGGTCGACAGGTTGACCGACGCCCACCATTCCTGCGGGCTGTCGATGGCGACGACGGACGAGCCGCCGCAGATCGCCAGGCCGATGCCGCCCTTGGCCTTCTCTTCGTAGTACTTCACGTAGCGGTCGGTCGTCATGCCGCCGTCAGTGGCGTAGACCTCGGCGTGCGCGGTGCTGAGCACACGGTTGCGGATGGTCAGTTTGCCGATCTGGATCGGCTGGAACATTGCTTCGAATGCCATGACGCTATCTCCGGCTTACAACGGCTTTGTAACGAACAGGCCATCTTCGTGGCCTTCTTCCGAACCGCCGTAGACCTGTTCGGCCACGGTGCGGATCGAGCTGCCGCGGGCAGCGAGAATCTGGTCCATTGCGCCGGCGAACCAGCCGGTGAACATGTAGTCGACCTTGCGGCCAACCTTGCCGTACACGTACACGAACGCCGAATGCTTGAGCTTGACGCTGCAGGTGCCTTTGTCCAGGTCGATATCCTGGATCTCGAACAGGCCCCAGCCACGCTGGCTCAGGCGCTTCATGTAGTGCTCGAACACCGCCACGCCTTCCAGGCCATGGCACTCGGCTTCTTTTTCACACCAGTGCCAGGCGGACTTGTAGCCGGCCTTGTAGAGGATCTCGGCGTAGGCGTCGGCGCCCAGCACTTCCTCGATGCCGATGTGGTTGTTGACGAAGAAATGGCGCGGCACGTACAGCATCGGCAAGGCGTCGCTGGTCCAGACACCGGTCTCGCTGTCGACTTCGATTGGCAATTGCGGGGCGATCTTGGCCATGGAAACTCAACTCCATACAAATTTTTATGTGGGTGCCCCGGCGTTGCTGGCAGGGGTTATCAGGCTTGGAGAGCGGCTTACTCGCCCCAGACGTCCTTGAGGACGTTGACCCAGTTCTCGCCCATGATCTTGCGCACCACACGCTCGGAGTGGCCGCGCTTGAGCAAGGTTTCGGTGAGGTTGGGGAATTCGCCCACGGTGCGGATGCCCAGCGGGTTGATGATCTTGCCGAAGTTGGTCAGGCGACGGGCGTAGCCCTTGTCGTGGGTCAGGTACTCGAAGAAGTCCTGGCCGTGGCCCTGGGTGAAGTCGGTGCCGATACCGATGGCGTCTTCACCGACGATGTTCATGGTGTATTCGATGGCTTCGGCGTAGTCGTCGATGGTCGAGTCGATGCCCTTGGCCAGGAACGGCGCGAACATGGTCACGCCAACGAAGCCGCCGTGGTCGGCGATGAACTTCAGCTCTGCGTCCGACTTGTTGCGCGGGTGCTCTTTCAGGCCCGACGGCAGGCAGTGCGAGTAGCACACCGGCTTTTTCGACTCGAGGATGACTTCTTCGGAGGTCTTGGAACCGACGTGGGACAGGTCGCACATGATGCCGACGCGGTTCATTTCCGCCACGATCTCGCGGCCGAAGCCCGACAGGCCGCCGTCACGCTCGTAGCAACCGGTGCCCACCAGGTTCTGGGTGTTGTAGCACATCTGCACGATGCCCACGCCCAGCTGCTTGAACACGTCTACATAGGCAATCTGGTCTTCGAACGCATGGGCGTTCTGGAAGCCGAAGAGGATGCCGGTCTTGCCCAGTTCCTTGGCCTTGCGGATGTCGGCGGTGGTGCGCACCGGCATCACCAGGTCGCCGTTGTCGCGGATCAGCTTCTGGCTGGCGGCGATCTGGTCGACGGTTGCCTTGAAGCCTTCCCAGACCGACACCGTGCAGTTGGCCGCAGTCAGCCCGCCTTTGCGCATGTCCTCGAACAGCTCGCGGTTCCATTTGGCAATGATCAGGCCGTCGATGACGATGCTGTCGGCGTGAAGTTCGGCTGGGCTCATCAGGCTGTCCCCTTTTATTGAATGGTTGGCGCCAAACCTTGTGCCGGCGCTTTGGGGCCAGCATATGCCTGTGCCCAAAGGCGCCCCGATGCAAAAACGACAGGGGGTTTGCCGAAAGCGTCAATGCGCGACAACACGCCCTCTGGCACGCTGCCTGGCGATGAGAGACAGTCTCGATAACGACGTTTCTGGCTGCTTTATGAACATTTGGACAGGTAGCTACCCACACGCCTTCGTCTGAGCGAGAATCCCTGCGATTCGTCAGCCTGTTGAGGAGAAAAGGGATGAAATCACTGGCATGGCTGGTACTGCTGGCCGTCGTATCGGGCGCCCAGGCCGGCGAGGAAGAAAGCACCCCGTGCGACAACGTCGACACCGACCAGCAGACCTACGCCTGCGCTGCGTTCAACAAGCAGACGGCCGAGCGGGAGCTGAAGTCGGCTTACGATGACCTGATCCAGCGTATTCGCGATCAATATGCCGACGAAGGCGACCAGGCCACCGCCCTGATCGGGCGCATGGATGCAGCCGAGAAGCTGTGGACGCAGTTGCGCGATGCTGATTGCAAGGTCGAGACCTATGCCGAGAAGCAGGGGAGCAAGGCATTCCAGGCGGCGTGGGATACCTGCGTGGCGCAGCGCAGTGATGACCGGTCGGAGTACCTGCAGTCCATCGGCCAGCAGTAAACCTGTACTGGCCTCTTCGCGGGCACGCCCGCTCCCACAGGGACCCCACATTCCTCTGGCCTGTGGTAATCCTGTGGGAGCGGGCGTGCCCGCGAAGAGGCCGGCACAGGCAAAACTACACCGCCCTGGCCAACCTGTCCTCCCGCGGGCAACGCTGGTACCGCGCCCGATAACACCGGGTAAAGTACGAAGCCGACTCGAACCCGCACGCCACCCCCACCTCCAGCACACTCATGTCGGTCTGGCGCAACAGCTGCCGGGCCTTGTCCAGCCGCAGTCGCAAATAGAACCCACTGGGCGTGTCGTCCAGGTGCACGCGAAACAGCCGCTCCAGCTGGCGTCGGGTCACCTGCACCGCTTCGGCCAGCACCTGGGTATTGAGCGGCTGTTCGGTGTTGCGCTCCATTTCGCCAATCACCTTCACCAGCTTCTTGTTGCTGATGCCATAGCGGCTGGCGATCTGCATGCGCTGGTGGTCTTGTCGCGGGCGGATACGCCCGAGCACGAATTGCTCCGACACCTGCACCGCCAGCTCGCTGCCGTGGGCCTGGGCAATCAGGTCAAGCATCAGGTCGATTGAGGCTGTGCCGCCAGCGCAGGTGATACGCCGTCGGTCGATCTCGAACAGCTCTTGGGTCGCCTGCAGGCTCGAGTAGTTTTCCTTGAACGCTTCCAGCGCCTCCCAGTGCACGGTGGCGCGGTGGCCGTCGAGCAGGCCGGCCTCGGCCAGCACTACCGCGCCGGTATCGATGCCGCCGAGTATCACGCCTTCATGATCCAGGCGGCGTAGCGCCTGTTGCAGCGCCGGGCCATAGCAGGCCAAGGGGTCGAAACCGGCCACGATCAGCAAAATGCCGGCAGGCTCACCGGCCGCCAAAGCCGCATCGGCATTCACCGACATACCATTGCTGGCCAGCACCGCCCCGCCATCTAGGCTCAGCACCTGCCAGCGATAAGACGGCCCCTTGAAGCGGTTGGCTACCCGCAGCGGTTCCAGGGCACTGATGAAGCCCATGGCCGAGAACCCGGGCAACAGCAGAAAGTGAATGTTTTGCAGCATTGCATGCTCCACGGCAAAGGTGGTCGCCTCCGTGCAAGTGTTGGTCGCCAGGGTGCGATTTTTCACCCTGCGTGCAGCGTAGCGTGTTCACACGGCCCAGAGAGGTCGGAACCCCATAACAATATGCACTGCCGATGGAGAGCCACCATGCACAGCTTGATCCGCCGCAGCCTGTTGACCCTTGCCCTGAGCAGCATCGCCACTTCCCCGCTTTACGCCGCTGAACCTGCGGCCTGCAAGAACGTCCGCCTGGGCGTGGTCAACTGGACCGACGTCATCGCCACCAGCGCCATGGCGCAGGTGCTGCTTGATGGCCTGGGCTACCAGACCAAACAGACCAGCGCCTCGCAGCAGATCATCTTCGCCGGCATCCGCGACAAGCGCCTGGACATGTTCCTGGGTTACTGGAACCCGATCATGACCCAGACCATCACCCCGTTCATCGATGCCCAGCAGGTGAAGGTGCTGGAAAAGCCCAGCCTGGAAGATGCCCGGGCGACCCTGGCAGTGCCGAAGTACCTGTATGACAAAGGGCTGAAGACCTTCGCCGATATCCACAAGTTCGAGAAAGAGCTGGGCGGCAAGATTTATGGCATCGAGCCAGGCTCCGGTGCCAATACCCAGATCAAGGCCATGATCACCAAGAACCAGTTCGGCCTGGGCAAGTTCCAGCTGGTCGAGTCCAGCGAGGCCGGCATGCTCGCCGCCGTCGACCGCGCCGTGCGGCGCAAGGAGGCGGTGGTGTTCTTCGGCTGGGCGCCGCACCCGATGAACGTGAACATCGACATGGCCTACCTGGGCGAAAGCCAGGACGCCCTGGGCCCTGACGAAGGCCGTGCAACGGTGTGGACGGTGACCGCACCGGACTACGCCGAGCGCTGCCCCAATGCCCACCGCCTGCTGGCCAACCTGAACTTCAGCGCCGAGGACGAGAGCCGCATGATGCAGCCGCTGCTCGACCACAAGGATGCGCTGGAATCGGCCCGCCAGTGGCTCAAGGACCACCCCGAGGACAAAGCTCGCTGGCTTGAAGGTGTGACCACCTTCGACGGCAAGCCGGCTGCGGACAACCTCAAGCTTACCGCCAACTGATCCGGCCCCTTCGCGGGTAAACCCGCTCCCACAGGTCAAGTATATGCCAGGGGCCATACGGTCTCCTGTGGGAGCGGGTTTACCCGCGAAAAGGCCAGTACAGACAACACAAGGAACCGCCATGAACCACGACGTCATCATCACCTGTGCCCTCACCGGCGCCGGCGACACCGCCTCGAAAAGCCACCTGGTCCCGGTCACCCCCAAGCAGATCGCCGAGTCCGCCGTCGAAGCCGCCAAGGCCGGCGCCACCGTGGTCCACTGCCACGTCCGCGACCCGCAAACAGGCCGTTTCAGCCGCGATGTGGCGCTGTACCGCGAAGTCATGGAGCGCATCCGCGAAGCCGATGTAGACATCATCGTCAACCTCACCGCCGGCATGGGTGGTGACCTGGAAATCGGCCCGGGCGAAACGCCGCTGGAGTTCGGCCCGGGCACCGACCTTATCGGCCCGCTGGAGCGCCTGGCCCATGTCGAAGCGCTGCTGCCGGAAATCTGCACCCTCGATTGCGGCACGCTCAACTTCGGCGACGGCAACTCAATCTACGTCTCCACCCCGGCGCAACTGCGCGCAGGCGCCAAACGCATCACCGAACTGGGCGTGAAGGCCGAACTGGAAATCTTCGACACCGGCCACCTGTGGTTCGCCAAGCAGATGATGAAAGAAGGCCTGCTCGAAGACCCGCTGTTCCAGCTGTGCCTGGGCATCCCATGGGGCGCACCGGCCGACACCACCACCATGAAGGCGATGGTCGACAACCTGCCCGCCAACGTCACCTGGGCCGGCTTCGGCATCGGCCGCATGCAGATGCCGATGGCCGCGCAAGCCGTGCTGCTGGGCGGCAACGTGCGGGTCGGCCTTGAAGACAACCTGTACCTGGACCGTGGCGTGTTGGCCAGCAACGGCCAGTTGGTTGAACGCGCCAGCGAGATCATCACCCGCATGGGTGGCCGTGTCCTGTCCCCGGCAGAAGGCCGGGAAAAAATGAACCTCAAGCGCCACTGATCCCTTCAGGAGACCGATATGCCCTTCATCACCGAGATCAAGACCTTTGCCGCGTTGGGTAGCGGCGTAATCGGCAGCGGCTGGGTCGCCCGTGCCCTGGCGCATGGCCTGGACGTGGTCGCCTGGGACCCAGCGCCCGGTGCCGAACAGGCCCTGCGCAAGCGCATCGCCAACGCTTGGCCGGCACTTGAAAAGCAAGGCCTGGCCCAAGGTGCATCACAGGACCGGCTGAAGTTTGTCAGCACCATCGAGGAATGCGTGCGCGACGCCGATTTCATCCAGGAAAGCGCGCCCGAGCGCCTGGACCTGAAGCTCGACCTGCACGCAAAAATCAGCGCCGCCGCCAAGCCCCAGGCCATCATCGGCTCCAGCACTTCGGGCCTGCTGCCCAGCGAGTTCTACGAGTCGTCCACCCACCCCGAGCGCTGCGTGGTCGGCCACCCGTTCAACCCGGTGTACCTGCTGCCGCTGGTCGAGATCGTCGGCGGCAACCGCACCGCGCCTGAAGCCATCGAGGCGGCAAAGACCATCTACACCGCACTGGGCATGCGCCCGCTGCATGTGCGCAAGGAAGTACCCGGTTTCATCGCCGACCGCCTGCTCGAAGCGCTCTGGCGTGAGGCCCTGCACCTGGTCAACGACGGTGTGGCGACCACCGGCGAAATCGACGACGCCATCCGCTTCGGCGCCGGCCTGCGCTGGTCGTTCATGGGCACCTTCCTTACCTACACCCTGGCCGGTGGCGATGCCGGCATGCGCCACTTCATGTCGCAGTTCGGCCCGGCCCTGAAGCTGCCCTGGACCTACCTGCCGGCACCGGAGCTGACCGACAAGCTGATCGACGATGTGGTGGACGGCACCTCGGAGCAACTGGGCGAACGCAGCATCGCCGCGCTGGAGCGCTATCGTGATGAGACCCTGCTGGCGGTGCTGGAAGCGGTGAAGACAAGCAAGGCCAGCCACGGCATGTCATTCAGCGACTGAGGAGAGCACGATGCCCGCACTGATCACCTACCGCACCCCGGTCCAGGAGGACTGGGTCGACTACAACGGGCATTTGCGCGATGCCTATTACTTGCTGATTTTCAGCTATGCCACCGATGCCCTGATGGAGCGCATCGGCCTGGATGCCGACAACCGTGGGCAGAGTGGTAATTCGCTGTTCACCCTTGAGGCGCACATCAACTACTTGCATGAAGTGAAGCTAGGCACTGAGGTGTGGGTGCAAACGCAAATTGTCGGTTTTGATCAAAAACGCCTGCATGTTTATCACAGCCTGCACCGGAAAGGCTGTGAAGAAGCATTGGCCGCGAGCGAACAGATGTTGCTGCACGTGGACCTGAAGGGGCCGAAGTCAGCCCCATTCAGTACGCGAACACTACAGGCGCTAGAACAAATAACTGAACAGCAGCGAGACTTGCCAGCACCCCTATACATAAACAGAACCTTGCGACTACCCATGGATAAATAGCAGCGACCAAATTTAAAATTGGTCGCTGCACGCGGCTACTTAAGGCACACTAACAATATCCACTTTGACCCGATGGACACTGCCGTTCATGTAGCCGCCACTTTGAGTTCGAACGATTTCAGGAGGAATACCTTGTGCCGAGTCGAAGTTAGCCACACCAAACTTACCCCAGTAGCCGCCTTTGAGGCACAGGGTACGGCTGCGATCACCATTGAAGAAACACCACTGCCTGCCTGTTAGCTGACCATCTGGCCCCAGTTGTTGGAATATTTTTGCTGAGCGTGCTTTTCCTCCCGCATCTTCGGGACAGCCCGGTGTATCGGCGACCACATATTCTCCCGGATAAAGCGGAAAACTGCAGAGTGGTTTGGTAAAATTAGCTCCCGCAAAAAGCAATATCGCATTATTGCCATAGAGCAGGTCTACAGCAGCGCCACTCAAATCATTTCCTTTTTGAGTGCGAACAAATGTAGGAGGGGCACCGGGCTGGTCGACATTTGTAACCTCGAATGATGTCGGCGAGTTTGCGCCACCCGCGTAACAAACATGTCGAGCACCGGATTGATCATACAAACAAAATTTCTGAGCAACCATATCCCCGGTCACTCTGAAGGAGCGCACTGGCTGATTGCGGCATTCGCTTGAAATACTGACAGCCGTTCCTTGAATATTAAATAACCGACAAGAATCGCCCTGGAAATTTTCTTGGCTGTAAAGGATGGCAGCTGCTGATTTTATGGGCGGAGACAGATCTTCGATCACGCCCCTATTTTCATCCAGGGTGCGTGCGACATCATGGTGCTTGACGGTCCCTATGCTTACGCCTTGGTAGGTTAGCCTTGGGTTCGAAAAATAAGGAATGGCACCGCCGGTCGTGATCATGATCGTATGGAATCTGGGGTTCTCGTGTTTATACCCATGGTTGTAACCAGCAGATTCGTTCCCGTTCCAACCATGCCACGCCCCGAAGTTATGACCATACTCGTGACCGAGTGTGTTGTAGGATCCGACAATCGAGTATGCCCTGCCGTAGGCCTCACCTCCGGTCCCCGGCCATGACGTGTAGAGCGTCATCAAATCAGCGTAAACTTGCGCTCGCTTCTGCATAACCTGAGTATTCAACTCACGCCCTGGCAGCTTGAAATCACTAAATTGCTCCACCCCAGTCTTACCGCATGCGCAATAATCAACATCATAGAAATCTGCGATTTCGAACGTAACCGGTACTCGCGAGTTGAGCATATATTGGTTCGCGCTCTGCATTGCAAGCACTAGCTGCTCCCTGTAGGTTGGCCTTTCTGTACGTACTTCGTTGGTGCTGGTAAAAAGCACACGAATGGTACTGTGCGCGGACTGAGGCGCCTTACCCAGGGCGCTGGTACCCAACTCGGGAGTGAAGAGCGCCTCCGGTGGCAGTTTTGATGCATTTTCCTTGATCAGCACATGTTTTCCGGCCCCTACGTATTCCAACCGATAGTGTTGACCCTCGACATACAAACTGCCCACCAAGTGATCATCCTTGCGCACAAGGGAAATCCAGGTCAAGGGATCGAAGTCGATCTCCGAGTTTGAACGGGGTTTCTGATCAGATTCCGACAACACATCCCCCACCCAACCCTCCATGCCCGGTGCTGGCGGATCTGCGCGCCTCAACTTGAAATCGACTGCTTTATCGTTACTCAGTTGCACCCGCAGCGTCTTGGTCTCAGCAGACACCAAGGACGCCTGAACATTTACTATTTGTACGTGTTCAGACGCCGGATCTTTGATCAACTTGGTCAAGTAGGGATAAGTTCCAGGTGTTCGTTCAAGCGCTTGTACATCACTTGAACGGTCCGGCTCGAGAAGGCGGAGCGGTTGTGGGGTGGCAGCCATAGCCGGGGTGAAAGAGTATGCGCACGCCGCAATGACTCCCCAACTCGCCGCCATTAAGCAACTAGCAAAAAAATGTTTTTTCATGATCTCACCTCATGCTCAGAACTATGAGCATTAGAGGTAAGTTAGCCACAAGCGGCAACTGGCAAAAATATCAGGTCGCAGAAAAAAATAACCCCGCAAAGCCGTGAGCCAGCGGGGCCAAGAGCGAGCAACATCCACTGTGCATGAGTGAGGGTGACCAAACCCCCGGGTACCGTGAATGGCTTCAGTGTGCGGGCTTGCCGGGCGGGGGATTTAGCCGTAAACGACCTGTTCTTAGCCAAAGCAGTCATGCCGGCATTCTGTTGTTGCGGGTATGTCGCAGGCGTCACAGAATCGGTCGTAAATCACAGCAGCACTCTCTTAGCGATAAAAGGGACAACAGCCATGATGCATGCGGATTTGATTGATCAGGACGACCTGGCAGGCCACCTGCGCGCGCGCGGGTTCGAGATACCCGCGGGGGCCAGTGCCGAGCAGGCTTGCGAGGCGGTTGTGCGCGGTTTGACCGAGCCTAATGCGCGGGCGCTGAAGGGCATGGTCGAGCAGATGTATACCGGCAGTGCGACGATTCTGCCGGCGGTGCGCCAGGCCATCGACAAGCAGCTGTTGCCGGCCTTGGCGAATTTCAACAAGCGGGCCTGATTCATTTTTCCTGCACTGGCCCTATCGCCGGCAAGCCAGCTCCCACAGTGATTACACTAGGCCCGAGGCCTGTGGAGTACCTGTGGGAGCTGGCTTGCCGGCGATAGGGCCAGGCCTGCCTTACACAGATTACACAAGGCCCGAGGCCTGTGGAGTACCTGTAGGAGCTGGCTTGCCGGCGATAGGGCCAGGCCTGCCTTACACAGATTACACAAGGCCCGAGGCCTGTGGAGTACCTGTAGGAGCTGGCTTGCCGGCGATAGGGCCAGGCCTGCCTTACACAGATTACACAAGGCCCGAGGCCTGTGGAGTACCTGTAGGAGCTGGCTTGCCGGCGATAGGGCCAGGCCTGCCTTACACAGATTACACAAGGCCCGAGGCCTGTGGAGTACCTGTAGGAGCTGGCTTGCCGGCGATAGGGCCAGGCCTGCCTTACACAGGCTCGGCCAGCTTTTCCAGTTCTGCAGTCCGGTCGAACAATCGCGCCAGTCCTTCCTGGTGGGTCACCCCAACCACTGTGCATTCCGGCAACTCGCGCCTGAGCATTTCCAGCAAGGCCCAGGCACTGCCCAAGTCCAGCTGGCTGGTTGCCTCATCCAGGTACAAGGTATCCGGCCGGTACAGCAATGCCCGCGCCAGGCTCAACCGCTGCTGCTCACCACCGGAAAGCACACGCTCCCACTCCGCCTGCTTGTCCAGCTGCCCGATCAACCCGCTCAACCCTACCTTGCCCAGTACATCCACCAGCAACACGTCGTCAATCGACCGCACCTGTGGATAAGCCAGTAACGCGCGCAAACTCATATGCGGCATGTAGGGTTTCTGCGGCAGCAGCAAGCTGCGACCCGGTGGCAGTTGCCAGTCGCCCAGGCAATAGGGCCAAAGCCCCTGCAAGGTGCGCAGCAAGGTCGACTTGCCCAGCCCGCTGCGCCCGCCCAGGCGCAGCCACTGGCCCTGCCCTGCTTGCAGGTCCAGGTTGTGCAGCATGGCACTGCCATCCGGCCGGCAAAGCGTTAGCCCGCGTGTGCACAGGCAGTCACCCTGTGCAGCGATAACGGCCTGCCCGCGGCTGGCGGCAATGGCCTGCTCGAACTGTTCCAGCCGCTGCAAGGCTGCGCTCCAGCGCACCAGTTTGTGGTAGAGCTTGATGAACCAGCTGAGCGAACCGTGCACCGCGTTGAAGGCACTGCGGATCTGCATCAGCCCACCCAGGGTGATGGCCTTGGCCATGAATGCCGGCAAGGCGGCGAACACCGGGATGATCAGGCTCAAGCGCTCGTAAGAGACGGTGAACAGGCTGAGGTTGCGCTCACGCCCCATCAGTTGCCGCCAGTTGTCGGCAATGGCGCGAAAGCGCTCGGCCAGGTGCTCACGTTCGACCGCCTCGCCGCGGTACAGCGCAATCTGCTCGGCATGGTCACGCTTGCGCAACAGGCTGGCGCGAAAGTCCGCCTCGCGGTGTTCGCGCTCGTAGTTCAACGCATGCAGTGGCTTGCCGATCAGGTGCGTCACCAGGCTGCCGGCCACGGTGTAGGCCAGCACGATCCACACCAGGTAGCCATGAACCGTGAACGTTTCGCCGAACAGGCTGAAGGTTTGCACCCCCGACAAGTTCCACAAGATCACCATGAACGCGCCGACCTGCGCCAGGTTGATCACCAGCGAGGCCACCAGCTCGATGCTCAGGCCGACCATCAGGTCGATGTCTTGGGCAATGCGCTGGTCGGGGTTGTCCGGCTCGCCGGTCAGCCCCAGGCGGTAGAAGGCCTGGTCGGCCAGCCAGGCATCGGTCAGGCGCCCGGTCATCGCTTGGCGCCAGCGCAGCTCCAGCCCTTTGCGGATGTAGTCCATGGCCACGACGATCAGCACATAGCTGCCCAGGTACAGCGCGTACTCGCCGACCAGGCCGTACAGCCCCGTGGTGTCGAATGCGGCCAGGGTGTCGTAGAAGACCTTGCTCCAGCTGTTGATCAGCACATTGATCTGCACCACCAGCAAGCCCAGGCCGATCACCGCCGCCAACATGAGCCAGGCCGGCCATTGCCCACGGTCGTGCCAGAACGGGCGGCTGAGGCGGCAGAAGGTACGCAGGGTTTTCACAGTGCCTGCTCCAGCGCCGCAGCAGAGGGCAACAGGCGCAGCTGAACCTGATTAGCCCGCGGGAACAGCTGCCGTGCCTGTTGTTGCAGCTCCGGCAAGGTCAGTGCCTCAGGCAACTGCGCCTGGGTCTGCAGGTAGCGTGGGTCGTGCCAGCGGCGGTCGCTGAGGACCAGGCGCTTGAACTGGGTTTGCGGGTCTTCGCGGCGTTTGCTCTCCTGGCGCAGCAGTTCGCGACGCTCGGCCACCACCCATTCGGCATCAGGTTGCAGGCTGGCGAGAGTGTTCTGCGCCATGGCCCACAGCTCGTCGGCCCTGGCCGGGTCGCAGGTGAAGCTGAGGCTGCTCTCGACGCGCTGGGTATCGGCATTCAGCTCGCTGTCGAAACGCAGGCGGTATACGCCCGAGGCCTCGCCGCGCAGCTGCGCCTTCAGGCGCTGGTTGGCCAGGTCGCGCAACACCGACACCCGCACCGCCGCTTCCGGGCTCCAGGCTTGCGGCTGGAAGCTGCTGGCCTGCAAGACCACGCGTGGCTCCAGCGCGATGGCCAAGTCTTCACGGCGCTGGCCGGGCTGCTGCAAGGCTTGCTGGCTGGCCAGCGAAGCACTGCGCGGTATGGTCGCGAGCATTTCACGGACCATTTTTTCCAGCGCTTCAGGCGCCGTATCCGCCATCAGGTAATAGGTCACCGGCGCACCGGCCAACAGCTTCCAGTCGGCAGTCAGCTGTTCGGCGGTCAGTTGTTCGAGGGCGCGGGTGTCCGGCGACTGCCAGTGGTCGGCGC
This sequence comes from Pseudomonas sp. WOUb67, assembly GCF_050058005.1. NCBI lineage: Bacteria > Pseudomonadati > Pseudomonadota > Gammaproteobacteria > Pseudomonadales > Pseudomonadaceae > Pseudomonas > Pseudomonas sp. WOUb67. The sequence goes on from NZ_CP170112.1 coordinate 360,187, forward strand.
CGTACTTGAGCACACGCTGTCGGCTTTCCTGCAGCCCGCGTACATCCTCCGGGCGGCTACGCAGGCGTTGCAGCAGCTCGTCACGGGACTCGGCGAACAGGGCCGGGTCGACGCTGGCCAACTGACTCGTGCGGTAGCTTTGCAGCAGCGCCAGCAACTGCTCAGGTTCGGCGCCAAGGTTGAACGTCAAACGCTGGGGCTGATGGTCGAGGCTGAGCGTGGCCCGCTGGGCCTGGCGCCAGGTGGCCAGCGCCTCTGGGGCCATACCCGGCAAGCCGCTGCGGGCACCAAGCTGCGCAGCCATTTGCAGGCGCCAGACCGGTACATCCTCAAGGGAGTAGCCTGCTGACGAGTCGGCTTGCAGCAGCGATTTGCCGTCCGGGCCGTTGCGTTTGAGCCAGACCAGACGATCACCGTTGCTCAGGCGCCAGTGTTCGACATGCTGCTCAGCGAAGACCTTGCGCTCGACGACATCTGCCGCCGACACCGCAGCGGGCATTCGAAGGATGGGTGCTGCAACCGTTGCGGGCGCCGTCTGCACAGGGGCCGAAAGCGATTTGCCGGCGAATTCGGCCTGCTGCGCCTCAACCTGTGCGACCGTCGGCAAGGCAACCTCGGAGGTGCCTGGCGCACTCACTTGCAGCACCCGATCTGGGCTAGCGAGCCAGCGACGCAGGCGGTCGTTCAGGTCATTGCGGGTAATGCTGCCCAGCACCTCAAGGTAGCGCGCAGCCGTGGCGTGCCGGTCGGTTAACGCCGCATCCTGCACGGCGGCGTTGTTCAGCTGTTCCACCCACTGTTCGAAGGTGCGCGGGGCTTGCTTGGCCAAGGTCTTTTCGCCGAGCACGCGGATATGCTCGCGCTCGCGCTGCAAGTCCGCTTCGCTGAAGCCGTGCTGGCGCAGGCGCTCGGTCTCGGCCAGCAATTGTTGCAGTGCCTGGTCATGGGCCTGGCCCTCGACACCGGCGGCGATGCCGAGCACGCTGGAGTGCGCACCGATCAGGGTCTTCTGTGCGATCAGGCTGCGCACCCCCGCCTCTCGCGGTTGGCGACGCAGGCTGTCGAGCATGGCGGCGAGGGTCATGCGGTCGATCAGTCGCTCGCGCAATGCGGCGCGGGTGGTGCCGCGGCTATCCGGTTCATGGGAGCGGAACAGCATCGCCACCTGGTTGCTGCCCGATTGCGGGTCTTGCAAGTGGAACACTTTCAGCTTGTCGTCCAGCAGCAGCTCCCGTTGCCCGCGGCCCGGCACTTCGCCCGCCTTGGCCGCGCCGAATGCCTGTTCAATCTGGGCGCGCATGGCCTCGGGGTCGAAATCGCCAACCGCCGACAGCACCATGTTGTTGGGCAGGTACCAGCGGTTCTGAAAGGCTTGCAGGTTTTGCAGGCTGGCCGAGCGGATCGCCGCTTCGTTGCCGATGGTGCGGTGCCCGGGGTAGCGCGAGCCCACTCGCTGGGAGGCGGTGCGCTGCTCGTTCATGCGCTGGGCCACGCCCAGGCCGCCACGCCATTCCTCGATCACGATCGGCCGTTCACGCTCCAGGTCCTGGGCGTTGTAGTCGCGGGCGAAAGCCAGGTCGGCCAAGGCCTGTAATGCCTGTGGCGCCTGGCGCACGCCAGCGGGTGGGCCGATCAGGTACTGGGTGCGTTCGTAGTTGGTCACGGCATTGAAGTGCCGCCCCTGTACCCACCCCAGGTCGGTCATGCGCTGGCGCACGTTGTGCTCGCCACCGGCGCGGCTGTGGAAGGCCAGGTGTTCGACCATGTGGGCCACGCCGACCTGGTCGTCAGCTTCGTCCACCGAGCCGGCCTTGACTGTCAGGCGCAGGTCCAGCCGCCCTGCCTGGGAGGCGTCGCGCACCAGCCGGTAGGCCAGACCGTTGGCCAATTGGCCCTGTACTACCCGGGCATCCCAGGGCAACGGCGCGTCGGCCTCGGGCAGGGTGGCGCAGGCGCCGAGCAACAGCGGGCCGAGCAGGCCCGCGATGAGCTTTTTCATCAGGGTATCCACGGTTTTTTTATAGGGTTAGAAGCGGTAGCCGACTTCCAGCCAGTACTGGCGGCCGACTTCGTAGCTGATCAGGCTGACCGACTCGCGGCTGGCGATCTTGTTGACCTGGTCGGTGACGTTGGTCACGTCGACGTTGACGAAGAACGCCTGGTCCTTGCCGGTGGGTATGTCCCAGGCAAGGCGCATGTCCCAGGTCGGTGCCGCCGGGGTATTAACGGTTTCGTACCTGCTGAGCATCTCGCCGTCGACTTCGACCTCCGAGTCGATATCCACGACCTGGTCATAGGCGCCGCGGTAGCGGAAGAAGTTGCTGACAGTGAGATTCCACTGGGGGATCTCGGTGATGGTCATCAGGCGCGCGGTCCAGGGGCGGTTGTAATCGCTGCCAGGCAGTTCGTTGTAGGGGATACGCTTGCCGTCGAGCACCACGTCGGCGCCGGACAATTCATCCCCATCCAGCCCAGCTTCGTAAGTAGCGCCGTAGGCGTCCTTGGTGCGCGACCAGTCCAGGGCCATCTGCACGCTGGTGGTCGTGCCCATGAAGCGCAGTGGGTGCATCGGGGTAATGGTCAGGCTGACGTTCTCGCTCTCGCTGGTCCCGGCATTGAGGTAGGCGTAGTAGTCCTTGCTGTAGCCCTCGGGGATGTCCTTCTCGTCCAGGTAGTAGTACGGCCGGGTGCGGTAGATCTGGTCGTGGCCCTTGCGGTTGACATACTTGAGCTGGAACTCGGTATCGAACCAGCGTTGGTTGAGGCCGACCATGAATTCGTCGTCATACGGAATATCCATGGTCGAGAACTTGCTGGTGTTCTGGTTCTGCGACGCCAGCACCCAGTCGCTGGTCTGAGAGGCCCGGGTGTAGCGCGAGGTGAAGGCCTGCCGGCCATCAGCCAGGCGGTACTTGAACAGATTGCGCCCGTAGTAGCGGTTGGCGCCGAACACCAGCACGGTGCTGCGATCGCCGAAGAAGTCATAGTCACCCGAGAAACGTGGCGCCAGGCTCTTTTTCTCCATGTAGTCATCGCCTTCGAAGCGCAGGCCGGGGCGCAACGTCAGGTTGCCGTAGCCCATCACGTCCTGCACGAACAGCGCGTATTTCTTCTGATCGACGTCCACTTTGCCCGCGCCGTAGTTCATGTACACGCTGCCGTACTGGCGGGTGTTGCCGTTGAGCAATGGGCTCACCGAGCACCAGGGGTCGTTGCCCGAACAGGAGGTGCCGTTGTCACGCTTGAAAGTAGTCACCGCCTCGGCGTCGTCTTCACGCTCCCAAGTGGCGCGCTGGTAGCCCAACTCCAGGCCTGTGGTCACGCTGTGCGTACCGCCAGCAAAGGCAACCGTCTGCCAGTCGGCCTTGAGCTTGTAGTCGACACCGCGCTGAGTCTGGGTCAGGTTGCCGAAGGCACCCTCACCGCTGCGGGCACTGCTGGAATCAGGGTTGCCCCAGTCCTTTTCTTGCGACCAGTACCACATGACCACGTCATCACGCTCGGACTCGCGGGAAGTGTTGAGGTTGGTCAGCGCCAGTTGCTGGGTCCAGGTGGCGTCATCGCCTTCGTAGGTGGCCTTGAGCGAACCCTGCCAGCCACCGTTGATGTTGGTGTAGTGGGACTCTTTGTAATCTTCGCGGAAGTAGCTGTTCTCTTGCGGGGCGTAGACAATCGAGGTGTCCAGGCTCAAGCGGTCGTTGACCGTCCAGTAGGTCTTGAGCAGGAAGTTGTCGAGCTTGCGGGTCTGCTCTTCCTCGTTGTCGTTGTTGGGGCTGTTGTAGCCGCCCTTGTAGCTGCGCAGGGGCAGATAAGACCGCTTCTGCGAGAAGTTCAACAAGGCACCGAAGTCTTCATTGAAATGGCCTTCGAGGGTGCCGCGCAGGGTGGTCTTTTTGAACTCCGGCTGGTTCTGCTCGTTGGACGAGGTTTCGAAGGTATCCTTCTTCTCGTCGGTGATGTGATAGCTCGTCCATTCCGAGCGGCTCATGGCATAGGAAATCTTGCCATGCAGGTCTTGGGTTGGGCGGCGGGTGATGGCGTCGATCACACCACCATTGAACCCCCCGTACTCCACCGGCACGTTGCTGTCGTAGACCTTGATCTCTTCCAGCAGGTCGGCGTCGAGGGCGATGCCGTGGGAACGGCTGGGGGCCGAGTCGAACTGGCGGGTTTCGCCGTAGCCGTGGGCGCCGGGGTCAAGGTCGTTGTTGATCGAGATGCCGTCGATCATGAAATTGTTCTGATAGAACTTGGCGCCGTTGATGCTGATGTCGGCGGGGTCGATCTCACCGGGGGTGTTGGAGCTCTTCTGCTCGGTGCTGAACTGCACGTTCGGGTGCATTTGCAGCAAGGTAGTGATGTCGCCGTTGGCGCCCGGGAAGGCCTGGATGGCCTTGCGGTCGATGACCGTGGTGCCCATGAAGCTGTTTTCTTCGGTGTCGCCGAGTACCACGGTGTTGTGCAGTTCGACAGAACCGTTGTCGGCGTGCAGCAGGCGGAAAATCAGGGCGCCGTATTCGTAGTCCCAGGTGATGCCGGTGCCCAGCAGCAGTTGTGCCAGTGCAGCCTCGCTGCTGAGCTGACCGCTGACAGCGGTGGAGTGCAGGCCGTCGAGCAGGTCCGGGTCGACGCTGACCTGCAGACCACTTTGCTGGCCGAAGTTGATCAGGGCAATGGCCAGTTTCTGTGCCGGGATGTCGAAGGCGTGAACCTGCGCCAGCACTGAACGCGGCTGGGCCGCTTCCTCTGCCTGGATGGGTGCAACGGTGATTGCGCAGCTCATGCCGAGCACACCTGCACCCGCAACTTTTTTCAGGCGCAACGACCAACCCCGCGCGCTGCGCGGCTTCCGGCTTGATGTTTCAGTCATCCCACATCCCCACCCCCGGCAATCGCCGGGCTGCAAAATAGAATACGAATCGGTATCAGTTGTTGCGCGCGGGGGAGAAGACGGGGCAGTGCGGGGATTTTTCAGAAATTTCGGAAATTATTTTTCAAACAATGAATTGGAGTTGCTGTACCGGCCTCATCGCCGGCAAGCCAGCTCCCACAGGTACTACACTGGCCGCTCTTTGTGGGAGCTGGCTTGCCGGCGATGGGCTGCGCAGCAGCCCCGGCAATTTCAAGGTTTGCTCAAGACCAGCAGCCAAGGCCCATAACTGCGCACCTCGCCACCATGCGGCCTGATCACTGCTCGCAACGCCGCCTCGGGCTTGCGCAGGTCATACACACCCGTCACCCGCTTGGCCCCCAGTGCATCATCACGCAGCATCACCTTGCCTGGCATATACGGCGCCAGCGCCTGCACCAGCTCGGCTACTGTCTGGTCGTCTGCAATCAATTGCCCCTGTCGCCAGGCGGCAGCTTGCGTGGGCACGAAGGCATGCAGTTGCACCTGACCATCGACATACCGCAGCCGCTGCCCGGCCGTGAGTGCTGCCGCCAGCACCTGTGCATCGGCAGTGTCCTCGACCCGTACCGAGCCATGCTGCACATCCACCCCTACCCGCCCAGGCCGCAGCTCGACATTGAATGCCGTGCCGGTCACCGTCACCCGCACATCGTCGGCACGCACATGGAACGGCTTGGCCTTGTCGGGCTTCACCTCGAAAAACGCCTGGCCGGCGAGCAGCTTCACATCCCGGTGATCGCCGCTGTAGTCCACAGCGATGGCGGTGTCGCTGTCCATCTGCACCACGCTGCCATCGGCCAGGGTGATGTCGCGGGTCTCGCCCTGTGCGGTGCGGTAGTCAGCCTGCAAACGCAGGCTCAGGGAAGGCGCGACGGCTACCATCAGGCAGGCCGCGACAGCGGCGCCCAGCCACCAGCGCCGGTGGTGCTTACGCTTGACCGGTAGCGGCAGTACTTCGGCCTTGGGCCACAGTTCGGTGGTGGTCGGCGCCAGCTGGCCGGTAAGTTGCCAGACCCTTTCGGCCTTGTGGTAGGCCTGGGCATTGGCCGCGTCGCTGGCACACCATTGCTCGAACTCGCCCCTTAGCTGAGGATCGTCAGGCGACTGCTGCAGGCGCAGGAGCCAGTCCAGAGCCTGCTCGCGGCGGCTGGATAGGGGGGCTGCGGACGTCATGCCGGGCAAGTCTCCTGAGGGCTGAAGGGCGCGCAGGGTCGCACAGAGATACCCCGCTCGGCAAAGGACGCACCAGCCTGGCATTTTTTCACAGGTCATCCTCCAGGCGCGCCATGCAATGGCTCAGGGCATCGCGCACCAGTTGGTGCACCAGGCTGACGGACACGTTCAGCTGGCTGGCCACCTCTTGCAGGGTATGGCCGCCCAGGCGGTGCATCTCGAATGCCACACGGGTGCGCTGGGGCAATTCTTCGAGGGCGCGGCTGATGGCGCTGAGTTCATTCTGCTGGGTAACCGCCTGCTCGGGCGAGGCGCTGGTCGAGGGTAGCTCGGCGAGAATCTCGTCACCGTTGGGTTGGGCTTTTTCGGTGGCGGTACGGCGGGTCTGATCGAGTGCCAGGTTGCGCACGATGCGGTACAGGTAGCTGGCCGGGTGACGAATGTCGGCATCGTCCTGCTGGCGGCTGAAGCGCAGCCATGCTTCCTGTACGACATCCTCGGCGCGGGCGCGGCAGCCGACGATCGGCGCGGCATAGTCAAGCAATGCCGCCCGGTGGGCCAGGTAGAGCTGGAGTTTGTCGTCCGCCACGTGGGGGTATGCCAGAGGGTTTCGGGGGCGGCGATGTTACCTGTAGTCGAGAATCATTATCAACAGGTGGATTTGTGTTGGCTGTGCTGGCCTCTTCGCGGGTAAACCCGCTCCCACTGGGTAATCACAGTTTTCAAGACTTGTGATGCACCTGTGGGAGCGGGTTTACCCGCGAATGAGGCGGCGCGGTATCAGAGCCTTACGCTGGCAAAGGTCGACTCGTTGCGCGCCTGGCTCAGGGCCGCCATCGGCCCGCTGTGTGGCGACAGGGTCATGGCCTGCGGAATCGGCATCATCGCTACCTGCTGGGCAGTGTTGGAACCCACGCGCTCGTCACGCGGCGGAATGCCGAAGTACTCGCGGTAGCACTTGGAGAAGTGCGGGGTGGACACAAAGCCACACACCGACGCCACCTCGATGATCGACATCGGCGTCTGCTTCAGCAGCTGCCGCGCACGGATCAGGCGCAGCTTCAGGTAGTAGCGCGATGGCGAGCAATGCAGGTACTTCTGGAACAGCCGCTCAAGCTGGCGTCGCGACACGGCTACGTACACCGCCAATTCGTCCAGGTCGATCGGCTCTTCGAGGTTGGCCTCCATCAGCGCGACGATTTCCTGCAACTTCGGCTGGTTGGTACCGAGCATGTGCTTGAGCGGCACACGCTGGTGGTCCTGCTCGTTGCGGATGCGCTCGTAGACGAACATCTCGGAGATGGCCGCCGACAGTTCGCGGCCATGGTCGCGGCTGATCAGGTGCAGCATCATGTCCAGCGGCGCAGTGCCGCCGGAGCTGGTGAAGCGGTTACGGTCGAGGGTGAACAGGCGGGTGCTCATGTTCACCCGCGGGTAGGCCTCCTGCATGGCCGCCAGGCACTCCCAGTGCACACTGCAATCGAAACCGTCGAGCAGGCCGGCGCAGGCCAATGCCCAGCTGCCCGTGCACACCGCACCCAGGCGGCGCGACTGACGGGCCTGGGCCTGCAGCCAGGTGACATGCTCACGGGTAACCGTGCGCTGGATACCCACGCCACCGCAGACAATCACGGTATCGATGGGCGGCGCGCTGTGCATGGCGGCATCGGGGGTGATCTGCAGGCCGTCGCTGGCCCAGACCTGGCCACCGTCGACCGTCAGGGTGTGCCAGCGGTACAGCTCGCGGCCAGACAGCTGGTTGGCCATGCGCAGCGGCTCGACGGCCGATGCCAGGGAAATCAGGGTGAAGTTGTCCAGTAGAAGAAACCCGATGGACTGGGGGGCTGTGCGGTTCTGGGTTGGATTCCCGGAGGTGTACGACGTCATCGCGATTTCTCCTCACACAAATGCAGGGTGTGCCTCAGGCGGGCACTGATTTTTGTTATGGCCCCCGGTTTGGGGCTTATAGCCAATCACAACGCAAACGCCGTGCCGGAAATTGAACAGCTATCCGAAAAAACCTGAAAGCGACGCCTTCATTCGGCAAATCAGGGGCTTCCATCAAGCTGGAAGAGCTTCCAGAACCGGCGTGCTAGGCGTGCTACGTGTAACTGCTGAGCAGTTTGGTGACACGTACCTTGGTGGTTGCCCAGAAACGACACTTTTAAGTGTCACCGACAATGCCCACACTCATCGCGACATCTGACGGCCGGTCAAGCACAAACGCCCCAAGATGGGGCGTCGTGATGACTGCAGAGCGAGATTAGCGCATCAGCACTCGATAGCGCTGACCGCCAGGCCACCGCGCGAGGTTTCTTTGTACTTGTCGTGCATGTCGGCCCCGGTGTCACGCATGGTGCGGATCACCTGGTCGAGGGAGATGAAGTGCTCGCCGTCACCGCGCAGCGCCATCTGCACCGCGTTGATGGCTTTTACCGCAGCAATCGCATTGCGCTCGATGCACGGCACCTGCACCAACCCGCCGACCGGGTCGCAGGTCAGGCCCAGGTTATGTTCCAGGGCAATTTCGGCCGCGTTCTCCACCTGTGGCGGGGTAGCGCCCAGCACTTCGGCAAGCCCTGCCGCCGCCATGGCGCAGGCCGAGCCGACTTCACCCTGGCAACCCACTTCGGCACCGGAAATCGACGCGTTCTTCTTGCACAGGATGCCCACGGCGGCGGCAGCCAGGAAGTAGTCAACCACGCTGCACTCGGTCACCTCATCGCTGAAGCGCATGTAGTAGTGCAGCACTGCCGGGATGATGCCGGCCGCGCCATTGGTGGGTGCGGTAACCATGCGCCCACCGGCGGCGTTCTCTTCGTTGACCGCCAGGGCGAACAGGTTGACCCACTCCATGGCGCTCATGGTCGAGCCGATCACGTTGGGCTTGCCGATCTCCTGCAGGCTGCGGTGCAGCTTGGCGGCGCGGCGGCGCACGTTCAGCCCGCCGGGCAGCGTACCTTCGTATTTAAGGCCGTTGTTGACGCATTCCTGCATGGCTTCCCAGAGCTTGTACAGGCCGGCGCGGATCTCTTCCTCGCTGCGCCAGACCTTCTCGTTGGCCATCATCAATTGCGACACGCTGAGGTCGTTTTGCTTGCACAGGCGCAGCAGTTCGGCGGCGCTGTTGAAGTCGTACGGCAGCACCGTCTGGTCGGCATCCAGCACACCGCTGGCGGCCTGGGCGGCATCGACCACAAAGCCGCCACCCACCGAGTAGTAGGTGTCGCGGTGCAACTCGCCCTGCTCGCCTTCGGCAATCAGGGTCATGGCGTTGGGGTGGTACGGCAGGTTCTCGTCCAGCAGCAGCATGTCGCGGGCCCAGATGAACTCGATGGGCAGGCGGCTATCCAGCTGCAGCGTGTTGGTTTCGCGCAGGTCGGCGATGCGCGGCACGATCTGGGTCGGGTCAATGGCGTCAGGCCACTCGCCCATCAGGCCCATGACCGTGGCGTTGTCGGTGCCGTGACCGATACCGGTGGCCGACAGCGAGCCATACAGGCGCACTTCGATCCGTTTTACACGTTCCAGCTCACCACGTTCGCGCAGGCCCTGAACGAACAGGGCGCCAGCACGCATGGGGCCGACGGTGTGGGAGCTGGAGGGCCCGACACCGATCTTGAACAGGTCGAACACGCTGATGGCCATTGTCGAATCACCTCTTGCTGGGCTTGTCTCTGCGCGCCATGCGCAGGGCGGGGCAGCTGCTAGGCTCAAACAGCGGGCCGCCTTGAATGCCAGCATCATCGGGCTTTTACCGCACCCCTCGCCGTCTGCAACCGACGTACTTTTGTCCAGCAGCGCCGCACTGTTTGTAGCCGGGAAGTGGCCCTTGCCACGCCGCTTTCCGGCGGCCTGGTGACGCAAAAATGCCGCCGAGGGGGTGGATAAATCCATAAGCGACATCGCCCTTACTGGATACGACCCGTTCCGTACTGGATACGACCCTACCAGTAGGCGATTGCCCGGCGCTGGAGGATTATCGAAAGCGACTCGTAAAGCACGGCCACGCATCCTGCCCTCTGCAGGCCTGGTCGACCGGACCCTCAGAAAGCCCGGCGACCCACGCGAACCCGAAGACAATATCTCAGGAGTCCATCCATGAAAGGTTCACCCTCGCTGTTGCTGGTTGCGTTGCTGTCCACGCCCTTGCTGGCCCAGGCCGCCGAACCCGAGCAGTGTCAGACGGTACGTTTCTCCGATGTCGGCTGGACCGACATCACAGTCACCACCGCGACCACCAGCGTTGTGCTCGAAGCCCTGGGTTACAAGACCCACACCACCATGATCTCGGTACCGGTGACCTACAAGTCGCTGGCCACCGGCAAGGACCTGGACGTGTTTCTCGGCAACTGGATGCCGACCATGGAGAACGACATCAAGCAGTACCGCGACGCCGGCACCGTGGAAACGGTGCGCGCCAACCTGGAAAACGCCAAGTACACCTTGGCCGTGCCCCAGGCGCTGTACGACAAGGGCCTGAAAGATTTCGCCGACATTCCCAAGTTCAAGAAGGAACTGGACAGCAAGATCTACGGCATCGAGCCCGGCAACGATGGCAACCGCACCATCCAGAGCATGATCGACAAGAACGCCTTCGGCCTGAAGGACGCCGGTTTCAAGATTGTGCAATCGAGCGAGGCCGGCATGCTGTCGCAGGTCGACCGCGCGCAGAAACGCGGCGAGGCGCTGGTGTTCCTGGGCTGGGAACCGCACCCGATGAACACCCGTTTCAAGATGCAGTACCTGACCGGCGGGGACGAATTTTTCGGCCCCGACTTCGGCAAGGCGACCGTGTTGACCAACACCCGCAAGGGCTATGCGCAGGAGTGCAGCAACGTTGGCCAGCTGTTGAAGAACCTGTCGTTCGAGCTCAAGGATGAAAGCACCATGATGGGCTATGTCCTGGACGACAAGATGAAACCCGAGGCCGCCGCCAAGAAATGGCTCAAGGACAACCCAGGCAAACTGGATGCCTGGCTGGCAGGCGTTACTACCGTGGATGGCAAACCTGGCCTGGAGGCAGCCAAGGCCCAGCTCGCGCAATAACGAACTACGCAATAGCGCTACCTCGGGGCAGGACCGTGCCTGCCCCGGGTTGATTTCAATCTATGCAGGTGGAAGCTCGCTATCATGCTTATCGATCAGAAAATACCCCTGGGCCAGTACATCGCGTCGTTCGTCGAGTGGCTGACCCAGAACGGCGCGAATTACTTCGACGCCATCGCGCAAGGCCTGGAATTCATGATCCATGGCGTCACCAGTGCCCTGACCTGGTTCAACCCTTTCGTCCTCATCGCCCTGTTCGCCGGCCTGGCGCACCTGATCCAGCGCAAGTGGGGGCTGACGGTATTCGTTGCCCTGTCGTTCCTGCTTATCTTCAACCTGGGTTACTGGCAGGAAACCATGGAAACCCTGGCGCAGGTCACCTTCGCCACGGTGGTGTGCGTGGTGATCGGCGTGCCGCTGGGCATCCTCGCCGCACACAAACCGATGTTCTATACCGCCATGCGCCCGGTACTCGACCTGATGCAGACGGTGCCCACTTTCGTTTACCTGATCCCTACCCTGACCCTGTTCGGCCTGGGCGTGGTGCCGGGGCTGATCTCTACCGTGGTGTTCGCCATCGCCGCGCCAATTCGCCTGACCTATCTGGGCATCTGCGACGTGCCGCAAGAGCTGATGGACGCCGGCAAGGCCTTTGGCTGCTCGCGTCGCCAACTGCTTACCCGTATCGAACTGCCGCATGCGATGCCCAGCATCGCCGCCGGCGTCACCCAGTGCATCATGCTGTCGCTGTCGATGGTAGTAATCGCCGCCCTGGTGGGCGCTGACGGCCTGGGCAAACCTGTGGTCAACGCACTGAACACCGCCGATATCTCCCTGGGCTTCGAAGCGGGCCTGGCGATCGTGCTGCTGGCAATCATGCTCGACCGTATCTGCAAGCAACCGGAACTGCCGGTAAGGGGTGAGGCATGAGCATCATTCGTTTCGAAGACGTCGACGTCATTTTCTCCAACAAGCCGCGCGAGGCGCTGTCGCTGCTGGACCAAGGCAAGACTCGCGAGCAGATCCTCAAGCAGACAGGCCTGGTGGTGGGCGTCGAAAAGGCCAACCTGGATATCAACAAGGGCGAGATCTGCGTGTTGATGGGCCTGTCCGGTTCGGGCAAGTCGAGCCTGCTGCGCTGTATCAACGGCCTCAACACCGTCAGCCGCGGCAAACTGTTTGTCGAGCACGAAGGCAAGCACATCGACATTGCCCACTGCACACCGGCCGAACTGAAGATGATGCGCACCAAGCGCATCGCCATGGTGTTCCAGAAGTTCGCCCTGATGCCCTGGCTGACGGTGCGCGAGAACATCAGCTTTGGCCTGGAAATGCAGGGCCGCCCGGAAAAGGAACGGCGCAAGCTGGTGGACGAGAAGCTTGAGCTGGTGGGCCTGACCCAGTGGCGCAACAAGAAGCCGGACGAGCTGTCTGGCGGCATGCAGCAGCGCGTGGGCCTGGCCCGGGCGTTGGCCATGGATGCCGACATCCTGCTGATGGACGAACCGTTCTCGGCCCTCGACCCGTTGATCCGCCAGGGCCTGCAAGACGAACTGCTGGGCCTGCAGGCCAAGCTGAGCAAAACCATCGTGTTCGTCAGCCACGACCTGGACGAAGCACTGAAACTGGGTAGCCGCATTGCGATCATGAAGGACGGCCGGATCATCCAGTACAGCAAGCCGGAGGAAATCGTGCTGAACCCGGCCGACGAGTACGTGCGTACCTTCGTCGCCCACACCAACCCGCTGAACGTGCTGTGCGGCCGCAGCCTGATGCGCAGCCTGGACAACTGCAAGCGGGTGAATGGCTCGGTGTGCCTGGACCCGGGTATCGATTCGTGGCTGGACCTGGGCGAAGGTGGCGCGCTGAAGCGTGCACGCCAGGGCCAGAACGGGCTGGACATGCAGAACTGGGCACCGGGGCAGGATGTGGAGCTGCTGGAGCGCAGGCCGACCGTGGTGCACGCCGACATCGGCATGCGCGAGGCGCTGCAGATTCGTTATCAGACCGGCAACAAGCTGGTGTTGCAGGATAACGACAGGGTGGTGGGGATTCTTGGGGATACCGAGCTTTATCACGCGCTGCTCGGCAAGAATCACGGTTGATGCAATTGGGGCCCGCTTTGCGGGCCATTCGCAGCACAAGGCTGCTCCTACAGGGGAATGCGTATCCCTGTAGGAGCAGCCTTGTGCTGCGAATGGAGGGCAAAGCCCTCCCGGCAATCTGTCAGCGAACGACGATGCCCCGGGAAGCCATGTAGGCCTTGGCCTCAGGCACCGTGTACTCGCCAAAGTGGAAGATACTGGCCGCCAGCACTGCGCTGGCATGCCCTTCCAGAATGCCGTCAGCCAGGTGCTGCAAGTTACCCACACCCCCCGAGGCAATCACCGGAATGCCCAGCGCATCGCTGATGGCGCGGGTAACACCCAGGTCGAAGCCGTTCTTCATGCCGTCCTGGTCCATGCTGGTCAGCAGGATCTCGCCAGCGCCCAGGCCTTCCATCTTCTTCGCCCACTCGACTGCATCCAGCCCGGTCGGCTTGCGCCCGCCGTGGGTGAAGATTTCCCAGCGCGGCGTTTCACCTGGCCCGGACACCTTCTTGGCATCGATGGCGACAACGATGCACTGCGAACCGAAACGGTCCGCTGCCTCGCCCACGAACTCCGGGTTGAACACCGCAGCCGTGTTGATCGAGACCTTGTCGGCACCGGCATTGAGCAGGTTGCGGATGTCTTGCACGGTGCGCACGCCACCGCCCACGGTCAGCGGGATGAACACCTGGCTGGCCATGCGCTCGACGGTATGCAGGGTGGTGTCGCGGCCGTCGACGCTGGCGGTGATGTCGAGGAAGGTGATCTCGTCGGCACCTTGCTCGTTGTAGCGACGGGCGATTTCCACCGGGTCGCCGGCATCACGGATGTTCTCGAACTTGACGCCCTTGACCACCCGGCCGTTGTCCACGTCCAGGCAAGGGATGATGCGCTTGGCCAGTGCCATGGTTCAGTCCTCAGCCTTGGTAGTTGTCGCAGAAGGCCTGGGCCTCGGCGACATCGAGGGTGCCTTCGTAGATGGCACGGCCGGTGATGGCGCCGATGATGCCGGGGGCCTTGGCGTCCAGCAGGGCCTTGATGTCGCCCAGGTTGTGGATGCCGCCCGAAGCGATTACCGGAATGCGGGTGGCTTCAGCCAGGGCCTTGGTGAAAGGCACGTTGCAGCCCTGCATCATGCCGTCTTTGGCGATGTCGGTGTAGACGATCGCCGAGACGCCATCGGCCTCGAAACGCTTGGCCAGGTCGATGACCTGCACGGTGCTCACTTCGGCCCAGCCGTCGGTGGCGACGAAGCCGTCCTTGGCATCCAGGCCAACGATGACCTTGCCCGGGAAGGCCTTGCACGCTTCGGCAACGAACTCTGGCTGCTTGACCGCCTTGGTGCCGATAATCACGTAGCTGACGCCAGCCTTGACGTAGTGCTCGATGGTTTCCAGCGAACGGATGCCACCGCCGATCTGGATCGGCAGGGTCGGATAGCGCTTGGCGATGGCGGTAACCACTTCACCGTTGACCGGCTGGCCTTCGAAGGCGCCGTTGAGGTCGACCAGGTGCAGGCGGCGGCAGCCACCCTCGACCCACTTGGCGGCCATGCTCACCGGGTCGTCGGAAAATACCGTGGAGTCTTCCATGCGGCCCTGGCGCAGGCGCACGCAAGCACCGTCCTTCAGATCGATAGCGGGGATAATCAGCATCTTGGGAACCTGTCTGTTCTTAGGGTTTCAGGGCTTTTCAAGTGCCCACAGATCGCTTTCGATGCTCTCGAACCGCTCCTTGAGGTGCAGCTGAACATCGGCAATCGCCCTGTTGTAATAAAGGGGTGCAATTTCTTTGCTGAACAGCTCAAGCACCTCGGCCACCTCGAACGACCCCAGCTCCAGCTCGAAACGGTCTTCGAGGAAGCGCTTGAGCGTGTCGAGCGCATCGCGCTCCTGCTCGGGGGCCAGCGTGATGACCGGGGCCTTGGCCTTCGACCTGCTCATTTACCAGCGCCCGTCCCAGGCGACGAAGTTCTGCAGCAACTGCAGGCCATGGGTATGGCTCTTCTCCGGGTGGAACTGCACGGCAAAGCGCGAGCCATCCGCCAGCGCAGCGGCGAAATCGACACCGTAGTGGCCGCGGCCGACTACCTGGCCCGGCTTGCCGGCATTGATGTAGTAGCTGTGCACGAAGTAGAAACGCGCACGGTCGGGGATGTCGTGCCACAGCGGGTGGTCGATGGTCTGGGCAACTTCGTTCCAGCCCATGTGCGGCACCTTCAGGTGCTCGCCGTCTTCTTGCAGGCCTTTGCCGAAGAAGCGCACCTGGCCGGGGAACAGGCCGATGCAGTCGACACCGGTGTTTTCTTCGCTGTGTTCAAGCAATGCCTGCATGCCGACGCAGATGCCGAGAAACGGGCGGTCCTGGCTGACTTCGCGCACCAGGCTGTCGAAGCCCAGGCGGCGGATTTCGGCCATGCAATCGCGGATAGCGCCTACGCCCGGGAATACCACGCGGTCGGCTTCGCGAATCACTGCGGCATCGCTGGTGACCAGCACTTTACCGGCACCGACGTGCTCAAGCGCCTTGGCCACCGAGTGCAGGTTGCCCATGCCATAGTCGATTACGGCTACCGTCTGCATTTACAGGCACCCTTTGGTGGAAGGCATCTGCCCGGCCATGCGCTCGTCGAGGGTGATGGCCATGCGCAGCGCGCGGCCGAATGCCTTGAACACGGTTTCGATCTGGTGGTGGGTGTTGTGGCCACGCAGGTTGTCGATGTGCAGGCTTACCAGGGCGTGGTTGACGAAGCCCTGGAAGAACTCCTGGAACAGGTCGACATCAAAGCCGCCAACGCTGGCACGGGTATACGGCACATGCATCTGCAGGCCCGGGCGGCCGGAGAAGTCGATGACCACACGCGACAGCGCTTCGTCCAGCGGCACGTAGGCGTGGCCGTAGCGGAAGATACCTTTCTTGTCACCGATGGCCTGGGCGAATGCCATGCCCAGGGTGATGCCGACGTCTTCGACGGTATGGTGATCGTCGATATGCGTGTCACCCTTGCACTCGATATCCAGATCGATCAGCCCATGGCGGGCGATCTGGTCCAGCATGTGTTCAAGAAAAGGCACGCCGATATCGAATCGGGCCTTGCCACTGCCATCGAGGTTGATCGAGCACTTGACCTGGGTTTCCAGGGTATTGCGCTCGACGGAAGCCTTACGTTCGACCATCACCAGCTCCGCAAAATCATTGGGCGAAAAGGGCTCCATTATAGGCCCAGAACGCGCCAGCTTGAAACGCGGATGACATATGGCAAAGCAAGCAATTACGGGGGCTGGATGCCGCTACAGGTCTATACAACTGCGTAATGGGGGCTGCTTTGCAGCCCCCATTGGCCATTCCAGGATTACATCAATGGAACAGCACCGCCGTCTTCTGCAGGGTAATCCACACCCCCCAGGCCAACGGCACAACCACCACCGCCCATGCCAGCAGCACCAGCGGCAGGCTGCCCGGCGCTGCCTTCCACTCCAGCGACCGCGCGCTGTCGGCGCCCTTGTCATGGCTCAGCGCCCGCTCGGCCGCCAGTTCGGCATCGCTCATGAAGTGCTTGTCGGCCACCGGGCGCACCAGCATGTTGCAGAAAAAGCCCAGCACCAGCAGGCCGGCGAGGATGTACAAGGTCGTGTCGTAAGCCGCTGCGCGCTCTACCCCCGCTGCCAGCTGCGACTCGCGCAGGTAGGTGATCAGCACCGGCCCCAGCACCCCCGCCGCTGCCCAGGCAGTCAGCAGGCGACCATGAATGGCGCCGACCATCTGCGTGCCGAACAGGTCTGCCAGGTACGCCGGCACGGTCGCGAAACCGCCGCCATACATCGACAGGATGATGCAGAACGCAGCCACAAACAGCGCCACGTTACCCAGGTGCCCCATGTTCGGCACCAGGCTGTAAAGGCCGACGCCCAAGGCGAAGAAGGCGAAGTAGGTGTTCTTGCGGCCGATGTAGTCGGAAAACGACGCCCAGAAGAACCGCCCGCCGATGTTGAACAGGCTCAGCAAACCGGTGAAGCCGGCAGCGATCGCGGCAATCTGCGCCAGCTGGGCAGCATTCAGCTGGCTGAAGGTCAGTTCGTTACCCAACAATTTGCCGGCGAACACTTCCTGCAACAGGGGCGAAGCCATGCCAAGAATACCGATGCCTGCCGACACGTTAAGGCACAGCACCAGCCAGATCAGGGCGAACTGAGGGGTTTTCCATGCCACACTGACGTGCACATGGCGGTCGGTAACCATGGCGTTGCCGGTTTTTTTCGCCGGGGCGGTCCAGCCTTCGGGCTTCCAGCCGGTCGGCGGTACGCGGTAAGCCAAGGCGCCGGCGGTCATGAACACGAAGTAGATCGCCGCCATCGCGACGAAGCTCTGCCATACGCCCACTTCGTGCGCGTTACCAAAATGCCCCATCAGCGCGGTGGCCAGCGGTGCACCCACCATGGCCCCGCCGCCGAAGCCCATGATCGCCATGCCGGTGGCCATGCCGCGTTTGTCCGGGAACCACTTGATCAGGGTCGACACGGGCGAAATGTAGCCCAGGCCCAGGCCGATACCGCCGATTACGCCGGAGCCCAGCCACATCAGCCACAGCTGGTGGGTTTTTACGCCAATAGCCGAAATCAGCATGCCGCCGCACCAGCACAGTGCCGACACCAGGCCCGCCTTGCGCGGCCCGGCGTGCTCCAGCCAACCACCCAGCACTGCCGCGGAACAGCCGAGGAAGACGAAGAACAGGGTGTAGATCCAGCTCAGCATCGAGATCGGCCAGTCGCATTCGGCGCTGAACATCCGGGCCATGAAGCCCATGTCTGCGGCACAGGCGACGGGGGCGGTGATGCCAAGGGCTTGCGACAAAGGCAGCCAGAACACCGAGAAGCCGTAGGCCATGCCGATGCACAGGTGAATGGCCAGGGCGGCTGGCGGGACCAGCCAGCGGTTGAAGCCCGGGCGGGCGATGATGCGCTCCTTTGACAGGAAGCCTGGCGCACTGGCCGAGGCCCCCGCCGCGACGGTACTGGTCATGGGTCTGATCCTTCTTATAGGGTGGCTGCTCGCAAAGCGGCGCAAGGTTAGCAGAGCCAAGTGGCGTGAAAGCAATCTGATATCGTGATTTTTTACGGTGCTGAAACGGTCCTCTTTCCTGTGCCGGCCTCTTCGCGGGTAAACCCGCTCCCACAGGATGTTCACTGCCCTTCAGGCCTGTGCATCACCTGTGGGAGCGGGTTTACCCGCGAAGAGGCCGGCACAGGCAAACATCTGCCCGCAGAAAGCCGTACCATCTGCTGAAAACGTAGGACATGCCCTGTATCTCTAGTCGAATAAGCAGGGACAAGCACCGCGGCGTTATACTCTGCCGCCTGAATTTCACTCACGGACTACAAGGACTCGCCCATGAAAGCGTTCGGCAAAATCCTGGGGCTGGGGCTTCTCGGGTTGCTGCTGATCATCGTGGCGCTGGGCTTCGCCCTGACCCACCTCTTTGATCCCAACGACTACAAAGACGAGATTCGCCAGCTGGCACGCGATAAAGCTCACATCGAGCTGACCCTCAACGGTGACATCGGCTGGAGCCTGTTCCCGTGGCTGGGCCTGGAGTTGCACGAAGCAAGCATCGCCACCTTGGCCAAGCCCAAGGAGCCGTTCGCCGACCTGCAGATGCTCGGCCTGTCCGTGCGTGTGCTGCCGTTGTTGCGCCGCGAAGTGCAAATGAGCGACGTGCGCGTCGAGGGCCTGAACCTGACCCTGGGCCGCGACGAGCAAGGCCATGGCAACTGGGAAGACATCGGCAAGCCGCTGCCCGCGCAGAACGGCACCCCCGCCGATGCGCAGGCCAATGCCCCCGCCCAGGCACCCGCCGAACAGAAGCCTGCGCCTGCCGACGGCAACGAGCGTGCCGTCAAGCTGGACATCGACAGCCTGACCGTGAACAACGCCCGCGTGCAGTACACCGATGCCAAGACCGGCCAGAACTACAGCGCCGAGAGCATCCAGCTGAGCACGGGCCCGGTCCACGAAGGCGCCAACATTCCGCTCAAGGCCAGTGCCTTCATCAGCGCCAGCGAGCCGAACATCAAGGCCCGCACCGAGCTGGCCGGCGAACTGCGCTTCGACCGCAAGCTCAAGCGCTACAACTTCGAAGACATGCGCCTGTCGGGCGAAACCTCGGGTGAGCCAACCGGCGGCAAGACCGTGACCTTCGCCGCCCAGGGCCAGCTGCTGGTCGACCTGGCAGCCAATGTCGCCTCGTGGAGCGGCCTGAAAGTCTCGGCCAACCAGCTGCGCGCCCTGGGCGAGCTGAATGTGCGCGACCTGGACAAGGCGCCACAGCTGAGCGGTGGCCTGTCCATCGCCCAGTTCAACCTGCGCACCTTCCTCGACAGCATTGGCCGCCCGCTGCCGGCCACCAACGACCCGGCAGCCTTCGCCAAGCTGGAGCTGGTGACCCGCCTGCAAGGCACAGCAAACAGCCTGGCCCTGGAAGACCTGGCCGTGAAACTGGATGACAGCACCTTCAGTGGCCGTGTAGCCGTTGAGGACTTCGCCAAACAGGCCCTGCGCCTGCAACTGAAGGGCGATACCTTCGACGCTGACCGCTACCTGCCTGCCAAGAGCGAAGAGGCCAAGGGCGCCACTGCCGCACGTCAGGCCGAGGTCAAGCAGCAAGAGGCCAGCGTCGTCGCCGGTGCTGGCACCACACCATTGCCCAACGCCCCGACCCAGGTGGCCTGGAGCGATGACAAGCTGCTGCCGGTCGACCGCCTGCGCGCCCTCGACCTGCAAGCCGACCTGGCCTTTGGCTCGCTGACTGTGGACAAGCTGCCGATCGAAGACGCCCAGCTCAAGGCCATCGGCCAAGGCGGCCTGCTGACCCTGCAAACCCTGCGCGGCGAGCTGTACAACGGCACCTTCGAAGCCAAGGGCACGGTCGACGTGCGCCCTGCCGTACCGCAACTGGGTGTGAACACCAACATCCAGCGGGTGCCGGTAGAGCACTTCATCAAGACCGAAGGCAAGGACCAGGCACCACCGGTCAAAGGCCTGCTGACCCTGACCAGCGACCTGACCGCCAGCGGCAACAGCCAGAAAGCCCTGGTCGACACCCTCAACGGCAGCGCCAACTTCACCATCAATGATGGCGTGCTGGTCAACGCCAACCTGGAACAGCAACTGTGCCAGGCCATCGCCACCCTCAACCGCAAGACCCTGAGCGGCGAGCCACGCGGCAAGGACACCCCGTTCCAGGAACTGCGCGGCAGCCTGGTGGTGCGCAATGGCGTTGCCAGCAACCCGGACCTCAAGGCGCGCATCCCGGGCCTGACCGTCAACGGCCACGGCGACCTCGACCTGCGCGTGCTGGGCATGGACTACAACGTCGGCGTGATCGTCGAAGGCGACCAGCGCGCCATGCCGGACCCGGCCTGCCAGGTCAACGAACGCTATGTGGGCGTTGAAGTGCCGCTGCGCTGCCGTGGCCCGCTGGAGCTCGGCGCCAAGGCCTGCCGCCTGGACCAGGGCGGCATGGGCAAGGTTGCCGCCAAGCTGGCCGGCAACCGCCTGAAAGACAAGATTGATGAAAAACTCGAAGAGAAACTCGGAGACAAAGTGAGCCCGGAAGTAAAAGACGCACTCAAGGGGCTGTTCAAGCGATGAGCCCCGAGCAGTTCTCCAGCGCTGTGCTGGACTGGTACGACGAGCACGGCCGGCACGACCTGCCCTGGCAACAGGGCATCACCCCGTACCGGGTGTGGGTGTCGGAAATCATGTTGCAGCAGACCCAGGTCAGCACCGTGCTCAACTACTTCGACCGGTTCATGCAGGCCCTGCCGACCGTGCAGGCCCTGGCCGAGGCGCCGGAGGACGAAGTGCTGCACCTGTGGACAGGGCTAGGCTACTACACCCGCGCACGCAACCTGCAAAAGGCTGCAAAAATCGTCGTCGCGCAACATGGCGGCGAGTTCCCGCGCAGCGTCGAGCAGCTCACCGAGCTGCCCGGCATCGGCCGCTCCACCGCCGGTGCCATCGCCAGCATCAGCATGGGCATTCGCGCGCCGATCCTCGACGGTAACGTCAAGCGCGTGCTGGCCCGCTTCACCGCCCAGGCCGGCTACCCCGGCGAGCCCAAGGTGGCCAACCAGCTGTGGGCCACGGCCGAGCGTTTTACCCCGCAGCAGCGGGCCAACCACTACACCCAGGCCATGATGGACATGGGTGCCACGCTGTGCACCCGCAGCAAGCCCAGTTGCCTGATCTGCCCATTGCAGCGCGGCTGCGAGGCGCACCTGCACGGCGAAGAAACCCGCTACCCAGAGCCCAAGCCGCGCAAGGCGTTGCCGCAACGGCGCACGCTGATGCCACTGCTGGCCAACCACGAAGGCGCCATCCTGCTTTACCGCCGCCCCTCCAGCGGCCTGTGGGGTGGTTTGTGGAGCCTGCCGGAGCTGGACGACCTCGCACAACTCGACGACCTGGCCTATCAGCACGGCCTGCGCCTGGCAGGCAGCCGGGCCATGGAAGGCCTGACCCATACCTTCAGCCACTTCCAGCTGGCAATCGAGCCCTGGCTGGTGCGCGTCGACTTGGTCGGCGAGCACGTGGCCGAGGCCGACTGGCTCTGGTATAACCTCGCCACCCCGCCGCGCCTGGGCCTCGCCGCCCCGGTCAAAAAGCTGCTTGAACGCGCAGCCGACGAACTGATTGCAGGAGATGCCCGATGACCCGCACCGTGATGTGCCGCAAGTACAACGAAGAACTGCCAGGCCTGGAGCGCCCGCCCTACCCCGGCGCCAAGGGCCAGGACATCTTCGAACACATCTCGCAGAAAGCCTGGGCCGACTGGCAGAAGCACCAGACCATGCTGATCAACGAAAAGCGCCTGAACATGATGAATGCCGAGGACCGCAAATTCCTCCAGGCAGAGATGGACAAGTTTTTCGCCGGCGAAGAATACGCCCAGGCGGATGGCTACGTTCCACCGGCCGAATGACCCCAAAAATCGTAAGCGACGGAATTAATTTAAAATTTTTTCAAAAAGTCGTTGACGAGCGGTCCGGAAATCTATTTAATTCACCTCGTCGCCCAGATAGCTCAGTCGGTAGAGCAGAGGATTGAAAATCCTCGTGTCGGCGGTTCGACTCCGTCTCTGGGCACCACCTTCAAGCTTCTGGTGGTTGCAAAGTTACCCGAAGCGACACAAGAAACCCGCCTAGTGCGGGTTTTTTGTTGTCTGCGATTTTTGCTGAAGGCTTGGCAGCTAACTCACGTTGCCGCCAACCTGCATAAAGCCCTACCCCACTGAACGTGGCAACACCTCGGCATGGAGCCGCACCCCAAGCGCCGCCATCACTTTCATGATGGTCGCCAGGCTTGGGTTACCTTCGGCAGACAACGCCTTGTAAAGCCCTTCCCGAGTGAGCCCGGTATCACGTGCCAATTGAGCCATGCCACGGGCGCGAGCGATGTCACCCAAGGCAGCAGCGAGCAGTGCTGGGTCGTTTTCCTCCAGACAGGCCTCAAGGTACAAGGCCATGTCCTCTTCTGTCTTCAAATGGTCCACAGCGTCCCATTTGGTCAGTTTGATATTTGTCATGATGGCCTCCTAGAGGTCACGAGCCAGCTTGAGAGCAGATTTGATATCCCTGGCTTGGCTAGCAAAGCTGCGAACCACCCTCGGTAGGTATCGGTTTGAATTAACGTATGCATGGAAGGGAATGTAAACCACAGTTCACACTACAGCCAATTCGTAGCTGTTTCAAACTGTTTTATGGCAGGCTGCCGATCCGCTGGGCATCAAATGGCTTCGAGGAATACGGGCCAGCCGCCCAGCTAGGCTGAAGGGATTAGAAGTTTGCCATGGCGCTGCAATAGTCAGCCTTGCGCCTGGCCACTTCCTCAGTTTTATCCAAACGCTTGAGCGTACCGCCGCACGCGCTGTAGCCGTGCACCACCAGCTCGTAGTCAGCGCCTTTCTCCGGCACAAACGAGAACATGCCCAGGCAGTTCTGCACGCTGTTGTAACCCGCCGAGCGGCCACCGTCGAGAAAATGCAGGGTAAACGGCTTGCCGGCAGGCACCAGCACTTCGCTGACTGCGTCATCGGCCTGGACAGGTGCACCGGCCGGCATGCCCAGGGTTTCGCCATTGCGGTCGGCAAAACCTTTGGTGGGCACCGCAATTACACCGGCACCCGGGCTGTACCAGTCCACACAGTCCTTTTCCGGCACCGCACGCACCATACCGTCGGCGACCACCCGCAGGCGTGCGGTATCACCGCCACTGGGCGAGCCGTAAGGCGTATTGAAGGATTTGACTGCAGCAATGTTGCCGCAGCCGGCGAGAGCGGCGGCCAGCAGGCCGAGCATGACGGGTGTTTTCATCCGTGAATGTCCTTTGCGCGAATGCCGAATGTCCGGCAGCGTGACTCAGACCCGCCAATGCCGCTTGGGTTTCACAGCCATCTGCGATTCAATACGCACTTTTCCAGCACCACCCAAGGACTCGAGCCCCCATGGCCACCCCTACCAAGCAACAGAAACGCGCCAAACGCGCCGCCAGCAAGGCCAAGCAGAACCGCATGGTACGCAGCGGCCAAGCGGTCAAGGCCAGTGCCGGCGACAGCGCCAGTGTCGAGCAGGTGTACAACAAGGCCATGGAGTCGGGCAGCTACGACGCGATGTTCGAGAAGATGAAGGAAGCCCAGGAAGGTGGCCTGGTACCGATGATCTCGGTATTCCTGGTAGACCCGCTGCTTACCCTGGTGCTGAAGGGGCACAAGGAAGAACACGCCACCGACTACATCGTGCTGGTGTTCAACGCCTACCGCAAATGGCTGGACGGCGCCGATGAAGAGGCCACCATGGCCTGGCTGGAAAGCGATGAGTTCCAGGATGCCTACATCGCTGCATCCGAGCTGGTGGCCAAGCAGCAGCAACTGCAGAAGCAGTTTGGCTGACAGAGCCATGTAACCTGTTTCGACCCTTTCGCGGGTGAACCCGCTCCCACAGGCCCGACCACGGCGCCACCCGTGTAGGAGCAGCCTTGTGCTGCGAAGAGGCCATTGCAGGCGAAGATGATTTCGAGCCTTGCCGGCCTCTTCGCAGCACAAGGCTGCTCCTACAGGGCTTGTGTTTGCCCTGAAATCGACGCAGCCAGGTGGAGCAACAAAAAAGGCCGCGCCCTTCACAGGGCGCGGCCTTTTCATTTCAGCCAGCGCGGATCAGTTGTCCAGCGCCACCCGCCCGGCAGCTTCACGCTTGCGGTGCACCAGCAGACCAGCCGCCACCACACCAATGCTCAGCAGCGCGGTCGCGATGATTTCGGCGCGGTGGTCTTCACGTACCGCCATCACTGCCAGCACGGCAACGATGAAGGCAATGGTCGCCCAGGTCAGGCCCGGGAACAGCCACATCTTGAAGGCGATCTTCTCGCCACTGGCTTCACGCTTGGCACGCATGCGCAGCTGCGAAATGGCAATCACCAGGTACACCAGCAGGGCAATGGCGCCAGAGCTGGCCAGCAGGAATTCGAACACCTGGGCCGGGGCCACGAAGTTGGCGAACACGCAAAGGAATGCCGCTGCAGTGGACAGCAATACCGCCACGTGCGGGGTCGCCGCCTTGGTGGTGCGCTGGGCGATGGCCGGGGCGTCGCCACGCTTGCTCAGCGAGAACAGCATGCGCGAGGAGGTGTACAGCGCCGAGTTCAGGCAGCTGGTCACGGCAATCAGCACCACGATGTCGACGATCAGCTTGGCATTCGGCACGCCGATACGGCTCAGCACGGTCTGGTAGGAACCGGTTTCGGCCAGGGCCGGGTCGTTCCACGGCACCAGGGCCACGACCAGGAAGATCGACACCAGGTAGAACAGGCAGATACGCCAGATGACCGAGTTGGTGGCGCGGCTAATCTGCTTGCCCGGGTCTTTCGATTCGGCAGCGGCGATGGTGACGATTTCAGTACCCATGAACGAGAACATAGTGGTCAGCATGGCTGCCAGCACTGCGCCCAGGCCGTTAGGCATGAAGCCTTGGGTATCGAACAGGTGGCTGGCACCGCTCACCTGGCTGCTCGGTACAAAGCCGAACAGGGCCGCACAGCCCACGGCGATGAAGCCGATGATCGCCAGCACCTTGAGCAGGGCGAACCAGAACTCGAACTCACCGTAGTTCTTCACGCTGCACAGGTTGGTCAGGGTAAGTGCCAGAGTAATGATGAGGGAGAAGGCCCACAGGTCAACCGCAGGGAGCCAGGCATGCAGAATGGCCGCGGCAGCGTTGGCCTCCAGCGGAATCACCAGCACCCAGAACCACCAGTACAGCCAGCCAATGGTAAAACCGGCCCAACGCCCGATGGCGCGGTCGGCATACGTCGAGAACGAACCGGTGTCTGGCGAGGCGACCGCCATTTCACCCAGCATGCGCATGACCAGCACGACCAGCGTACCGGCAGCGGCGTAAGCCAGCAGCACGGCCGGGCCGGCCGCTGCGATGGCGTGGCCAGAGCCTACGAACAGGCCGGCACCGATGACGCCAGCGATGGACAGCATGGTCACATGCCGTTGTTTGAGCCCCTGAGCGAGGTCATTGGAATTGTTACCGCTCATTAAAACTACCTTTGTAAGGAGTGGACCACTCCGACTGCGGAAACGGAGCGCGCCTGGGGTTGATCTAGGCGTCGCTGCAATCGGCGGTTTCCTAGTGGCAATAAGCGCGCCATCTGCTGAATGCATTCGTCAGAAAATTCTGCGGGCCTTTTAGGACGCGGTTTGGAGGGCTTTCGGCCAGACCTTGACCGAAAGGACGCCAAATCATCAGATTACTGAAATACCCACTTACAAACGCACCAAAGGTGCTCCCCGGTAACACCTGTGCACCACCGCAATGCAGAAAAGTGCAACCCATGGGTACAACCCTTGTACCTCAGGGTGGCCTTCGCGGTTGAACCCGCTCCCACAACCGAAAGGTCGGGTTTACCCCTCGAATGGGCCAAAACCGCTTCCATGAGCAGGCTAAAGCTGGCACCATCGCGCCTTTTTTCATCAAGGCTCTGGTGCTGGGCGACACCTTCGCGGACATCTGCGCGACGTTGCGCTGCAGCGATGCGACAAACTGCCCCACCAGTGCCCCGAGTCCCTGGCAACCCTGTTGGCCGCCATAATGCCGCTATGCTAGCTTGGCGCACGCCAGGAAGGCCGCCAATAGCTGGGAACGCACCCGAACACATGAGGACCGCACATGGCTCAGGCCACGCCCGCGCTGGAAATCCGCAATCTGCACAAACGCTACGGCGACCAGGAAATTCTCAAGGGCATTTCGCTGACCGCACGCGACGGTGACGTGATCTCCATCCTGGGGTCGTCCGGCTCCGGCAAGTCCACCTTGCTGCGCTGCATCAACCTGCTCGAGAACCCGCATCAGGGCGAAATCCTGGTCGCCGGCGAAGCCCTCAAGCTCAAGGCTGCCAAAAACGGCGACCTGATCGCCGCCGACAACCGCCAGATCAACCGCCTGCGCAGCGAAATCGGCTTTGTCTTCCAGAACTTCAACCTGTGGCCGCACATGTCGATCCTCGACAACATCATCGAGGCGCCACGCCGCGTGCTCGGCCAGAGCAAGGCCGAGGCCATCGAAGCCGCCGAAGCGCTGCTGAACAAGGTTGGCATCTACGACAAACGCCACAGCTACCCCGCCCAGCTTTCCGGTGGCCAGCAACAGCGTGCCGCCATTGCCCGTACCCTGGCCATGAAGCCTAAAGTCATCCTGTTCGACGAGCCCACTTCGGCCCTCGATCCGGAAATGGTCCAGGAAGTGCTAAACGTTATCCGCGCATTGGCCGAAGAAGGCCGTACCATGCTGTTGGTAACGCACGAGATGAGCTTTGCCCGCCATGTGTCCAGTGAAGTCGTCTTCCTGCACCAGGGCCTGGTAGAAGAGCAGGGATCGCCGCAGCAGGTCTTCGAGAACCCGACCTCGGCGCGTTGCAAGCAATTCATGTCAAGCCACCGCTAACGGAGCAATACATGCACACTTACAAGAAGTTTCTCCTGGCAGCTGCTGCCACGCTGGTGATGTCGGCAAACGCCATGGCCGCAGAAAAACTGCGCATGGGTATCGAAGCCGCCTACCCACCGTTCAACAACAAGGATGCCAGCGGTAACGTGGTTGGCTTCGACAAAGACATCGGCGACGCCCTGTGCGCCAAGATGAAAGTCGAATGCTCGGTCGTCACCTCCGACTGGGACGGCATCATCCCGGCCCTGAACGCCAAGAAGTTCGACTTCCTGGTGTCGTCGCTGTCGATCACCGACGAGCGCAAGCAGGCCGTAGACTTCACCGAGCCGTACTACTCCAACAAGCTGCAGTTCATTGCGCCGAAAAACGTCGACTTCAAGACTGACGCAGCGTCGCTGAAAGGCAAGTCCATCGGCACCCAGCGCGCCACCCTGGCCGGCACCTACCTTGAAGACAACTTCAAGGGCGTCGACGTCAAGCTGTACGACACCCAGGAAAACGCCTACCTGGACCTGGTGTCCGGCCGCATCGACGGCATCCTGGCCGACAAGTACGTGCAGTACGAGTGGCTGAAGAGCAAAGACGGCTCGAACTTCGAGTTCAAGGGCGAGCCGGTGATGGACAGCGACAAGATCGGCATTGCCGTGCGCAAAGGTGACACCAAGCTGCGCGACGACCTGAACAAAGCCCTGGCCGAAATCAAGGCCGACGGCACGTACAAGAAAATCAACGACAAGTACTTCCCGTTCAGCATCGAATGACCCGCCCTGACCGGCGCGCCCAGGTGGCGCGCCAGTCCCTAAAATGACCTGCCCATGAATATCGACCTGCACGGATTCGGTCCGGCCATGATGGCCGGCACCCTGATGACCGTAAAACTGGCGCTTTGCGCCTTGCTGCTGGGGCTGGTGCTGGGCCTGCTCGGCGCCCTGGCCAAAACCTCCCCGCTCAAGCCGCTGCAATGGCTTGGCGGCTTTTACTCGACCCTGGTTCGCGGCGTGCCCGAACTGCTGTGGGTGCTGCTTATCTATTTCGGCACCGTCGGGCTGATGAACAGCCTCGGCGAAGCCCTGAACATGCCCGGCCTGGAGCTTAGCGCCTTCGCTGCGGGTGTAATCGCCCTGGGCCTGTGCTTCGGCGCCTACGCGACCGAAGTGTTCCGTGGCGCCATTCTGGCGATTCCCAAGGGCCACCGTGAGGCCGGCCTGGCGCTGGGCCTTTCCAAAGGCCGCATCCTGTCGCGGATCATCCTGCCGCAGATGTGGCGCATCGCCCTGCCGGGCCTTGGCAACCTGTTCATGATCCTGATGAAGGACACCGCCCTGGTGTCGGTGATCGGCCTGGAAGAAATCATGCGTCACTCGCAAATTGGCGTGACCGTGACCAAGGAGCCGTTCACCTTCTACATGGTCGCGGCCTGCATCTACCTGGGCCTGACCGTGCTTGCCATGACCGGCATGTACTTCATGGAAAAACGCGCCGCTCGCGGCTTTGCGAGGGCTGAATAATGAATTGGGAAGTCATCTTCAAATGGCTGCCTCGCCTGGCCGAGGGCGCAATCCTGACCTTGGAGCTGGTGGCCATTGCGGTGGTTGCCGGTTTGATCCTGGCCATCCCGCTGGGCATCGCCCGCTCCTCGCGCCACTGGTACGTGCGCGCCGTGCCGTTCAGCTACATCTTCTTCTTCCGCGGCACCCCGCTGCTGGTGCAGCTGTTCCTGGTCTACTACGGCCTGGCGCAGTTCGATGCGGTGCGCTCCAGCTCGCTGTGGCCGTACCTGCGCGATCCGTTCTGGTGCACGGTGCTGACCATGACCCTGCACACCGCTGCGTACATCGCCGAGATCCTGCGTGGCGCGCTGCAGTCGATCCCCAAGGGTGAAATCGAAGCGGCACGGGCGCTGGGCATGTCGCGGGGCAAGGCGCTGGTCTACATCATGCTGCCCCGTGCCGCGCGCATCGGCCTGCCGGCGTACAGCAACGAAGTGATCCTGATGCTCAAGGCCAGTGCGCTGGCCAGTACCGTGACCCTGCTGGAACTGACCGGCATGGCCCGTACCATCATTGCCCGTACCTACCTGCCGGTGGAGATCTTCTTTGCCGCTGGCGTGTTCTACCTGGTGATCTCGTTCCTGCTGGTGCAGGGCTTCAAGCTGCTGGAGCGCTGGTTGCGCGTGGACGCCTGCCAGGGTCGCTGAGACCTTACTGGCCATTTCGCGGGTAAACCCGCTCCCACAGGTCCATCACAGGCCTTGAAACCTGTGCTAATCCTGGACTGCCCCCAAGAAGTTGGACACCAATCCAATTTCTGGGGGTGTCCACATGAGCAAGTATTCAGACCAATTCAAGCTTACTGCCGTTCAGGCTTACCTGGAGAGCGGTGAAGGCTTCCGAACAGTAGCTCAACGATTTGCCGTGGATTTCAGCCTGCTGCGGCGCTGGGTCTCAAGCTTCCAGAAGCATGGTCAGTTCAGTCTGCGCAAATTAGGCCAGCGGTACAGTGCGGCCTACAAGTGCTCAGTCCTTGAGTACATGCATAAACATCAGCTTTCCTTGCGTCAGACCGCCGCCCATTTCGGTCTCGGTCAGTCTTCCCAAGTAGGCATTTGGGCGCGGCAGCACTACAGTGGTGATCCTGCACCGTTTGCTCCCAAGAGAAGAAAACCCGCTGCCATGCCGAAGAAGCCTTACCCCGTTAAACCTACGACTTCCGATGACACAGAGAAAAGCCGTGACCAGTTGCTGGCTGAGCTTGAGTGGCTGCGCATGGAGAACGCTTACCTAAAAAAGCTGGAGGAACTGAAGAAGCAGGAACGAAGGCAGCCCAAAAAGCCCTGATCGTATCGGAGCTCAAGGACCGGTTTCCCTTGGCTGCCGTTCTGCAGCTGGCTGATTTGCCACGCAGTACGTTCTATTACCAGCTTCAAGCGCAGGCCAAACCTGACAAGCATGCTGCTCTGAAGCAGATGATTCATCGTGTCTATCACGAGGAAAAAGGGCTTTACGGTTACCGGCGCGTTGCAATCGTGATTCGCAATGGCGGCACCTTGGTTAACAAGAAGGTGGTGGAACGTTTGATGGTCGAGCTTAATCTTCGCTCACTCGTACGGCCAAAAAAGTACCGGTCGTACAAGGGGGTTGTCGGCACCATCGCGCCCAACCTGTTGGAGCGAAACTTCCTTGCGCAACGCCCGAATCAGAAGTGGGTGACCGATGTTACCGAGTTCAAAGTGGCCCAGGAAAAGATCTATCTCTCCCCTGTGATGGACTTGTACAACGCCGAAATCGTGGCCTACGAAGTAGCCAGCAGGCCGTGCCTTGGGCTGGTTACCAACATGCTGGACAAGGCCTTCGAGCGCCTGGGAAACAAGCCGAAACTGGTGCTTCACTCGGATCAAGGCTGGCACTACCAACACTCGCAGTACCGCCACAAGCTGGCAGAGCAAGGGCTGAAGCAGAGCATGTCACGCAAAGGAAACTGCTTGGACAATGCGGCTATGGAGAGCTTTTTTGGTACGCTTAAGTCCGAGTTTTTCTACCCGAAGCGCTTCGAGAGCGTTGAAGAATTGAAAGCCGGTCTGGACGAGTACATCCACTACTACAACCATGACCGCATCAAGCTGAAGCTCAATGGCATGAGCCCTGTGAAATACAGGACCCATGCCGCTGCGGCTGCTAGCTGAAACTGTCCAACTTTTCGGGGGCAGTCCATCCTGTGGGAGCGGGTTTACCCGCGAAGAGGCCCTCAAACCCAACACACATCTACCCATGCCCAGCCACCTCCACAGCCACCACCTAAGCACCCGCTTCCAGGCCCTCGACCAGTTCCTGATCGAGCACCAACAGCTGTGGAAACCGCGCCCCTTCACCACCCTGCAGCTGGGCTGGGAAACCGCCCACCCCGAGCTTGCCGCCCACCTGCGCCAATGCTCCCTGGCAGACGCCG
Source organism: Pseudomonas sp. WOUb67 (assembly GCF_050058005.1). Lineage (NCBI taxonomy): Bacteria > Pseudomonadati > Pseudomonadota > Gammaproteobacteria > Pseudomonadales > Pseudomonadaceae > Pseudomonas > Pseudomonas sp. WOUb67. Next base: position 391,359 of record NZ_CP170112.1, read on the forward strand.
AAGCCGACAGCGCCACTGACCGCTTGCCCGCCCCCTTCCCGCAGTTGGCCGAACAAGCGCAACAGCTCGCCGCCCTCGGCAGCCTCCCGCAAACCGACCTGCCACCGGCCGCCCACCGCCTGGACGTCGCCGTCCCCGGCCGCAAATGGCAGCAGATCGAAGCCTTCGCCAGCCACCTGAGCTTCCACCACCAGCCGCAACACTGGCTGGACTGGTGCTCCGGCAAAGGCCACCTCGGCCGCCGCCTGCTGCAGCCCGGCCAGCAGCTGACCTGCCTGGAATACGACGCCGAACTGGTCGCCGCCGGCCAGGCCCTGAGCGCCCACCATCACCTGCCAGCGCAGCACGTGCATCAGGATGTGATGGCCAGCGACAGCGCTCGACACCTCGCCGGCGACAAAAGCGTGGTTGCCCTGCACGCCTGTGGCGACCTGCATGTGCGCCTGATGCAACTGGCCAGCCAGCAAGGTTGCCGGCAACTCGCCGTAGCCCCCTGCTGCTACAACCGTATTGCGGCGCCGCAGTACCAGGCGTTATCCACAGCCGCGCAGGCGTCGCCCCTAAGACTGTCGATGGACGACCTGGGCCTGCCCCTGAGCGAAACCGTCACCGCCGGTGCCCGCGTGCGGCGCCAGCGCGACACCTCGATGGCCCGGCGCCTGGGCTTCGACCTGCTGCAACGCCAGCAGCGCCAAAGCGCCGAATACCTGCCAACGCCGTCGCTGCCGGTAGCCTGGCTGGAAAAGCCCTTCAAGCAGTACTGCCGCGACCTGGCCGACCTCAAACAACTGCCCTTGACCGGCAACCCGGACTGGGCCGCCCTGGAGGCTGCCGGCTGGCAACGCCTGGCCGAGGTACGCAACCTGGAGCGCGTACGCAACCTGTTCCGCCGCCCGCTAGAGTTGTGGCTGGTACTCGATCGCGCCCTGTTCCTCGAAGAACAAGGCTACGCCGTTCGCCTGGGCTTGTTCTGCGACTATCCACTCACCCCACGCAACCTGCTTATCCTCGCGGAACGCGACCGTTAGCCGCAGCACAACCTGTGGATAAGTCTGTGAACAAGCTTTTGATTACCTGTTGGATCCGAGCGCTATTTCAAGCGTTTGGCTTATTCCTGCTTGCAGCTCAAGGCCAGTAAAAACAGGCGTTTGCGCAAAGACCAGCGGCGCAGCGATCCGGCATGCCTTTCGCGCAAGTCGTCAATGCTACTTGTGCATAAACATTTCTTGTGGTTGGCGCAAGCGGCTTTTGTGGGAGCGGCCTTGCGTCGCGAAAGGGCCGCAAAGCGGCCCCGGCGATCTCACATTTTCAATGTGATTTATGTTTGGCGATCTCGATATCGTTCATCAACGCCTTGGCCATGTCGCACAGGTAATCGGCTGCACCAAGGAATTTATGGTCGTCCTCCATATCCCCCTCGCGCACCAGGTGCTTGATATAGCCCATCAGAATCGAGACATGCTCATAGGCAGCATCGACCGGGACGCCGGGCTCTACGCGTAGCAGATTGAGGGATGGGTTGCCGGCTGCGAGGAAGGTTTCCACGCCTGCGGTGGTGATTGGCTCATCTTGTTTCATGGCAAATCCTCATTCACGAAAGGAGGCTGCCAGAAATCTTTCTCACGGATTTGGGGCGGCAGCCGTACGCGGGGTGAGAAACCGAGTGAATAAGGAAGCCCGGCCAGACCGAGGTCTGCCCACGTACGGCCACCATGACAGGTAGCGCTTATTCAAAGTCGGGCTCTCACACCCGGTCACCTGAGCGACCCGAAAACGGTATCTGTGAGCCACTTCCCCGACAACAGCGATACTTCGGCGGCGCGCGTAGGATACGTCCGAAGCATCCAAACCCTGAAGCGCTTGGCCCCCTGGTTCAGAATTTCCTTACGCAAATTGCCGCACTTACACGGTCCCTGTGGGAGCGGGTTCACCCGCGAAGAGGCCATGCCAGACAACACAAGGCTAATGCCCCACCGCCGTAACGGTGTATCATCTGCCCCCCAAATCATTAAAAAGTGACGTCGCGCGCTGCCCGCCAGCCCCGCGGCCTTCTGGCGTTGTGCCAGAACCGACAATGGACCAACGGACCTGACCATCGTGACCCAAGCCAAACCTCTCGCCCTGTTGACCTTCGCCCTGGCCCTTGCAGGCTGCGCCGGCGGCACCTCGCCCCACCCAAACAGCAACCTGGGCTGGAACCACCCCGGCATGCAACTGGGCGGCGACAACGGCCTGCCCCTGCGCACCGAAAGCCCCTGCCGCAAGCGCGGCTGCGACAACGACAAGCTGTTCTTCAACCCGGGTAAAAGCGAGCCAAGCGTCAACACGATCCACCGCGGCTGGTAGGAAAATTCTCCTTTTAGGCCGGTGACTTAGGTCTTTTTCGAACATTCGCAAGGAAGTGGTTTACAGGCGCCAAACGATCGTTATAATGACGCCCCATTGCCGGTATAGCTCAGATGGTAGAGCAACTGACTTGTAATCAGTAGGTCCCGGGTTCGATTCCTGGTGCCGGCACCATACGCAATACTCAAAAGGCTCACCGAAAGGTGGGCCTTTTTTGTTTTCGGTACCGCAAATGCCTTGAAGCCAGCGCAATCGGAGTGGGAGCTGGCTTGCCTGCGATGGGCTGCGCAGCGGCCCCAGCAATCCCAAGAAAACACATTTAGCTAATCAACAGCGCAGCTCAGCCAACAGACACGTCTTCAAACAGAAACGCTTTGACTTGCCAACCGGGCCCCGCTACGATTTTATCGTAAATTTTAGATAATCCTGTTGAGGCAAGCCCATGGCACTTCAATTCCACGAAAGCCCCTTCCACGTTACCCACGATGCAGAAACGGCCAGCAAGATGGCATTGAAGATGGACCTGTCTATTTTCATCACTGACTGCATCAAGCAAATGGGCCTCAAGCAACACGAAGCCGCTGCCAGGCTGAACGTGGCCCAGTCCCGGGTATCCGAGCTGGCAAATGGCAAGATCGAGAAATTCACGCTGGACGCCATGATGGACATGCTCGACAAGCTCGGCTTTCGCACTAGCCTTGTTCTGCCCTCGAACGATGCGGGCGCCCTACCTCAGATTGTCATCTCGCAAGTACACGGTAACTAAACCCTGTAACCCATCTTTCTGAGTTCCAGCTTCAGCTCCTTCATTCGAGCCTCAGCGACCTGCATCGCGTGCCGGTCCGACCTGTTGGTCGTTTTCACGAACGAATGCAGCACAACGACCATGTCTGCGTACTTGGCCACGTAGACGCATCTGAATGCCGGGCTGCCGTTGATGATGAGCTCAATCGCCCCCGCTCCCACCGAGTCCGTCAGTGACTTGATCGGCCGCTCGGGGTCCTGCCCATACTGAATCCGCCGCAGGTCCTTTCCGAAGTCATCCTGCACATCCTGTGGCAGGTCCTTGTACTCACGCTCAGCTGCAGCACTGACGAATGCAAACTTTCTCAAAGCGGTACCCGGAGAAGATCACTAAAGGGTGTGGAGGGCGTGGATGCCAGAGGCTAGGGAATCTAGCGCAGTTGCATACGCTTGACGGCTGAAAAACTGTTTCTGGATTTCGCCCGTTGGACCGTGAAAACCGATGTCCGAGAACACGGTGAATGCCGCGCTCAGGACGATGGTCTACGACACCAAGGTGGATATCTGCGGCCACGGGTTCCGAGCCATGGCGTGCAGTGCGCTGGTCGAGTCCGGGCTGTGGTGGGAGACGGCTATCGAGCGGCAGATGAGCCACAAGGAACGCAACAACGTACGGGCCGCTTATACCCACAAAGCCGAGTTCCTCGAAGAGCGCCGGATGATCATGACCTGGTGGAGCCGGTTTCTGGAGGCGAACCGCGAGGACCATGTGACGCCGCATGAGTTTGCCAAGCAGACGGGCGAGAACGTCACGCGCCTTCGCAGCGCCAAGAGGACCGAGTAACCCGCCGCACCACCACCTCAAACTCGCTGTGAAGTTACCCACAGCACCCCATGAAGCTCCTCCGCGCGGGTCCTTTCAAACGGGGCTGCAAAGCCGCCCCGTTTGAAAGGACCATACCTAAGAAAAAAACTGCTGGCACAGCATACGTCTGTGGAAAACCACTGATGTCCACTGGGGGATAGTTTTATCCACAGGCGCTAAATCCCCGAAATCGCTTTGCTTGACGAATATTGTCCCCAGGCGTAGACCGGAAGTTGCAAGAGCTGTCGATGACAGCACCCCAGGTGGCCCGAACCTTCAAGGCCACGCCGCTCTCGCGGTGGTTCTCCCCAAGGGCGATTAGCATTCGGCAGCTCGCCCGGTCACTACCCATGTGATGAATGCTCTTACACATATAGCGCTCGTGCGCCAGATACTCCGTACCTCGCTGCCCTGCAGCAACCTATCCGCTTGGCCGAAATATTGCGCCAACCTGTGCCCGTCTCTTTCTTCTGGAAAGAGACGGGCACTTCTACCACTGCTGCAGCCCTGATCGCACAAGGCTTTGCGGCATTCCCCCTCGTGACAATCGGCGTGACAAACACCGATGTCACCAGCAACAGCGCTGTAGATGATGGTGCCGCAGACCAAGGAATGGACTGCACCTGACTGACAGTCAGGCACGCCCCGGTCATCGCATTGCTGCGTTCACCCGGCTCAGGATCTTCAGGCGCTGGCCTCGTCAGCCAGTGCTGCCTCCACCCGCCCACCGGTAACGGTGTTCAGGAGGCCAGATCATGAGATGCCCTTGCTCCCGGACGTAAGGAGCCGCCAGTCCCGCGTAGAGGACACTCCCCACAGGTCGCAGGGGCCTTGATCCCTGATAACACTCAGCATTCTTGGCGGGATGACGTGGGGCGAGGATCGAAGAGCGGACGATGAGGTGACCGACATGGCATTGGTGGGTAAACGCGATGGCCGTAACTTCGGCTACGGCAGGCAATTGAGCTACGCAGGTCCGCAAGCGCTCAAAGACATGTTCGGCGGCGGTCACTACGGCACGGTGAGGGCACACTGTGATCGGTGGCAGGCATTCGTGAAGTGGTGCCGCTCCGATCAGGGCCCCGGTTTCAATGATGCGCGACAGATTGATCGGATGGTGTTGACCGACTATGCGGTGTATCTGCGTGACCTGGTTGGGCGCGGTGATCTCGCCATCAGCACCGCACAAAATCGGCTATCTAGCGTTAACAGGACTATGGCGGCGCTTCGCGGTGATCAGTGCGTGAAATTGCCAAGCCCGAGCAAGGCGTTAGGAATGCAGCGCACCGGGGTTCGACACTCAGTGCCTCAGGGCCAAGACCGCGAACACGTTAAGCAGATCGTCGATGCGCTTTGCCGCTGTGACCAGAGACGAGCCGCAGCGATTGTCCTGTTGGCGCGAGCCACCGGCATGCGCTTGCGTGAGGCCATCTTGGCTGACCTGCCACGGCTTAGCCGTGAGGCTGAAGCCTGCGGCAAGATCAACATCCAGGACGGCACGAAAGGCGGCCGGGGCGGTGCATCGGCACCCCGATGGATTGAGGTGGATAACCATATTCGTCATGCACTGAGGTTCGCGACGTCAGTGTCGCCAACCGGTAGCCGCAACATGATTGCGCAACGCGAAAGCTACACAGATGTTGTGCAGAGAGTAGCTGGAGCATCGCGGGAAATCCTCCATGAATACGGACTGAAAGGATTTCATGAATTGCGCGCCGCATTTGCATGTGAACGCTATGAACAAATCACCCAGCACCGTGCGCCCATTAACGGTGGCCATTGCTATGGCGTAGACCGGCAACTCGACCGCGAGGCCCGCATACAGGTCAGTTATGAGTTGGGGCATGGTCGGATCGAGATAGTCGCTGCTTACATCGGGAAGCGGGTATGACAAGAACGTTCGATATCGAGGTGCTTTTGAGTGGAGTGCTAACGGGGTCGAATGCGACGCGGCAGCGGCACCTACGACAAGCGAAGGTGATCCAAGCTGCAATAGAGGAGCGATGGAAGCTACAGACACCATGGGCGTGGCAAAGGAAGCATGTTGTTTGGTTCCTAGAAAATCGACTAGCCAAACACAGTGAGGCCACGCGCTATCAGTATTTCCTGACGGTGAAGCTGCTCACCTTTCGGCTAAATAAATGCTGGACGTTCGACCTCCGAACGATCGCACCCCGGAGCCCATAACGTATGGCATTTAGTCATGCTCGCGTATCAGCCAGCCCGGCCAGACGTCGCAGGTATATGGCCCCATGCCAGATGGCTGCCTGCCATCTGGCATGAAATCACTTTGCAGGATTCGCCTTCAGATGCTAAAACGCCATCAGTCATACGTTTTTCTGCCGAAACCTCGAAAGCGGACGGCGTCGAATGGCAAGGATGCAATTTCGGACGGTTCCTAAGGTAGCCAATGTCATTCTCCTTGCATGGTATTTAGGCTCAGCTGGACTCTACCGTTATGGTCACCTTGGATTTCATTGCTGCACTACAAGCTAGAGACATTTCGTTTACAAATTTCAGAAATGCACTTAAAAACCATAACCTTCCAGCATCCACCGGCTGGGACCCGACGGTAGAAAAGCTGAAGCCAGGACTTACTGGGCAAGATAAAGAGAAGTATGCTGTAGCCATTGAGAGCATTCACAATGAGCTAACTAGCTTCGGTGACAAATGCCTTAAAGTGTTTGAAATAGACTCTGTCTATCTCAAAGCTCTAATTGAGAGCATGGCTAAAGACTTCGTCTGCGACTCTGACTTGTCTGGCCACTATCCTTACCCTATGCCTAGGGACGAACTTCAAGAGTATAATGGGGGTGCTACCTGCGTTGCATACATGCAGATCGGAAATCAGCACGACTTCATTCTTTGCTCTAAGATACGTGTCACTGAAAGGGAGGAAATGCCGGGCACCGCGCTGGGTGATGAAGCTGTCCAAGACTTTGGTGCGTTTGATGAGCTTATTGGAATTAGGAGACGGCCTGTTCAACTTTTCGACGTCATCTCCATTGACCCTGTAGCTGGCTATCTTGACATTCGGCTAGACGGCCTAAAAAAAATCAGTGCCGAAGATCTCAAACTCAGGGTCACAGCTATTGAGCGAATCATAAATGAATTCGCAAAAAAAAACTTGGAAGTCGATAGAATCTTAGCCAACCCTATAAATTTCTATCCTGCCATTGAGCGGCTCTACGAAGCTCCAGACGGTACTATTGGCGAGTTGGGGCACGTCACTGATGCCGCAGGCATATATAAAGAAAAAATGCGACGAAAGGATCTGGACGTAAGAAAAGATCCATACCATCATGGCGGGACAGAGGCCGTTAAGAACCTCAATCCCTTTTCCATTTCCAAACGTTGGATTTCGGAACAAGGTTATGGATACCCTGAAGTTGCGATCCCAGCACACTTCTCCGTTGCAAGCAGCGAAGACCCCGTAATTGACATGATTTACATTTTGGGCTGCACTTGCATTGAGGACTACAATTTCGTGATGATGAAAGTCCTTTAAGATCATGACCAGAGAAGAGATAGTAGCCCTAATAGAAGAAAGCGCACCATCAGAGCCACTGATGAGCGCAAGTCTTCTTATGGTTGACTATCTCCTTTCTGACAAAGTTATCAACCACCTTACATTTACTAGAATAAGTAAAATAATAAGCGCCCCTGACATTTCATTGGCGATATTAACAGTCCAATACCTCACCGGGTATCCTCTTCGAATACTCGAAGCGAAATTCGAATTCATAGATGGTGATGAATCGTATCCAGTCACGTCGGAAGAGTTAAGCGAAGCTAGACGCACTGGCGTATTTTACCACCCAGAAAGCGGCCAAAGTTTCGAAGGCTTCGAGACAAAAATCTATCCCTATTTTACTATTGGCCAAGCCTTCTCACAGGAGGCGCAATAGTGAGCAAGACATCAATTGGCGACTACAGCCTCAACGACCTGAAAGTTTTGGCACCGCACATTCCCGGGATAGGAAACTTCATAAATCGGCTATTAGCCGATAGCTACGAAGACTTTGTCGAAGCGTTGCGCATCGATATTGATGAAATAGTCTCAAAACTTCAAGAAAACCCCGAATTATTGTCCGAAGACGGGGAAGATCGACTCACATCTGAAATAAAACGAAGCCTCACACACATGGGTTACAAGGCTACGCATGACGAAAAAATTGGCGGACATTCCGATTTGGCGGTCAGAGGTCAAAAAAACTATTTATGGATCGGCGAAGCAAAAATACATAGTTCGTATGACTATCTCTATCAGGGCTTTCAGCAGCTAACAACACGCTACTCAACTGGAGATGTTAACCAAGACCAAGGAGGGATGCTGATATACATTAGGAACCGCGATGCGAATGCAGTTGTTACAAACTGGCGACAGCATTTACGGGAAAAATCTCTAGATAGTTTCGAAGAAAGCGACTGCAAACATCGCCCTAACTTTGCCTTTATCACAAAGCACAGCCACTCTAGATCAGGGACCCCGTTCACGGTTCGACATATTGGAGTCATCCTTGGTTTCGATCCTCAAGACCGTCGCTGAGTGCTCTAGCTTCTTCATCGTACTTAGCGCCAGGGCGCTTATAACTTAGTGCCGAGATCGACCTTTTTCGAGCCCCCCGGAATCTCTAGGAAGGCTCACATGCAGAAGCCAGTTAAATACCTAAGGATAGTTTTAGGGATAGAAAATAAATATCTTTACAATTAAGTGCATATATTTCAATTATTTATAATATTTTTCGACTCTTGGTGCCGCACCATACGCAGTATCAAAAAAGGCTCACCGAAAGGTGGGCCTTCTTTGTATCCGGCCGCGAGATCTGACTCAGATGGCGAATTCCCCCAGCCTTGCGCAAGACGTTGCACAGTCCGCCATGGCGTTCTCAAAAGCGTTTCGGCAAACCCCTCCACGATGGTTTGCGTTCCGCCTGTTTTCCATGTTTCCCACTGAATGCTGCGAATTCGCAAGTTTGCTGCTGGCGTGGTTTCTGTATGAGGAACATGAGGGCATTACCATCGACGTGGTAACGGGTGAGCTGAAGGTAGATCCGGAGCAACGGCACATCTGGCTTAGGCTCGAAGGGCACAATCTGGATATCACTGCTGACCAATTCGATGCGACCCTCCCTCACACGCTCATAACCCAGCCCGGGGGATGGCATGAGAGATACACCGTGATTCACACGGCGCCATTCCAAAGTGATTTTCACGAAGACTACGGGGAAGATTACCGGCCAGACATCATCGACGACTACAAGGCCTTGGCACATAACGCACGGACGCAGTTCAAATCATAGGAAAAAAGCTTGCTCACGCTACGAGGCAACCGTCGCGGCGATCCGGCCGTAGAGCGCGAAACCCCTTGGCCCTTCTAGGCTGCACCGGCGCGCAGAAAAACTGAATTCGCAAGCACGCCGCGTCTTCTGTAGGAGCGACCTTGTGTCGCGATGGGCCGCAAAGCGGCCCCGGCAATCTCAGACCAGAACACCAAAAGCTCAAGCCCACCGGCAGGACTCAAAAAAATCCTATCAGGTGCTTCTCTGCTCCAAGCTCTCCCACCCCAAGCGCGTCCATTGGCCATGTAGTGGCTGGCGAACGTGTGACGCAGAACGTGAGTAAGCTGGCCAGCTGGCAACTCAATGCCGGTGGCCTCAGAAGCAGAAAATTCCTACCTTTCTCATCGCAACTCGACACCTTGTCGTCATCCAAATCGGGGCCCAAGCTCTCTACCGTCGAGATCCCACTGAATTCCGCCGGTTCCCATAGCAATGCCTTATGCATCACAGAAGCTCTCACGCAACACACCCGCCATGCCTATGATTGCTCTGGCAGTTATGCACAAATCGAGCGGGTTTTTATGCCTGGTCGCATTGCAATGCCGTTCAGCAAGCCTGCGCTCGACCGCGAATCACCACATGACAAACGGTCTTTTTATGGTCCATATTCGGTCTAAAATGGTTACCACTGAACATGGAGCCAACCCAATGCGAGTAGAAACGATCAGCTACCTGAAGCGCCACGCTGCTGACCTGGACTTGGAAGAACCTATGGTCGTGACACAGAACGGCGTGCCTGCTTATGTGGTCGAGTCCTACGCGGATCGCAAGCAACGGGATGAAGCAATTGCCTTGGTGAAACTGCTCGCCATCGGTTCACGTGAGTATGCTCAGGGCAAACACAGCTCAGCTGAAGACCTTAAGGCTCGCCTTCTCAAGAAGTTTTCTGAGGATTAATGGGTAGCGCATGAGTAAGCCGACCATACGCTTCACCCATTCCGCCTCTCAGAGCATCGAAGATCAAATTCACCATCTGGCCGTCTATCACGGCACCCCAGCGGCACTTGAGAAAATCACCACACTGGTCGACACCCTTGAGCAACGGCTGGCTGTTGCGCCCGTTGGCTACCCGGTCAGCCCTCAAGCGAGCGGGCTGGGTGTAATGCAGTATCGTGAACTGAATGTCGACGGGTACAGGGTTTTCTACGAAGTGATCGAAACCGACAATGCCATCGCCGTGGAGTTGGTGCTCAGGCAAAAGCAGAGTGTTGAACAGGCATTGATTCGGTACTGCCTGATCTACCCAATACCTTGATGAATTGGGGCTGCAAAGCAGCCCCAAGCAGCGCTGGTCAGAACGCCGTACTTACCGTCAACGACAGGTTGCGCGGGTCGCCATAGATCGACCCGGCATAGAACCCGTACTGGGTGTAGTAATGCTTGTCGAACAGGTTGTTGGCGTTGAGGCTGACGCTGGTGTCGTCGGTCAGCTGGTACTTGGCCATGGCATTCCAGATGGCATAACCCGACCAGTTCACATCGGTGGCACCATTGCTCACGCCGTTGGTTGGCTGCCCAGCCGGGCTGGAAATTGCGCGAATGTTGGTTTGCGCAGTCACGCCGGCACCCAGGGTCAGGCGGTCGAGCGGGCCGCTCAGGCGGTAGGTGGTCGAAGCCTTGAACAGGTGCGACGGGTCGCTGCGCCCGTCGCTGTCAACGCGGCGGAAGTGCAGGTAGGTGTAACCGGCGTAGACGTTCCAGTTGGGGGTCAGGGCGCCCGCAACTTCCAGGTCGATACCGTCGGTTTCCTGGCCGGAACCGGCCTTGTAGGCGTCGCCACCGGTCGGGGTGGTCAGGTCGCCGTCCAGCACCGCCTTGTTTTCCTGCTTGGTGCGGAAGTACGCCGCCGAGGCGTTCAGGCGGCCGTCGAACCACTCACCCTTGATACCCGTCTCGTAGCTTTGCCCGCGAATCGGCTCGACCTTGCTGCCGCTGCTGGTTTCAGAGGTTTGCGGGGTGAAGATGTCGGTATAGCTGGCGTACAGCGAGTAGTTGTCGTTGAGGTCGTACACCGCGCCCAGGTACGGGGTGACGATACCGTTCTCTTCCTGGCTGGTACGCGCGCCGGCCACGCTGCGGGTGGTGGAGGAGTAGTTGCTGGTGCGCACGCCGACAATCACCGACAGCGGGTCGGTGATGCTCAGGCGGGTGGCGGCGTACATGCCTTGCAGGCGGGTGGTGGTCTTGCTGTGGCGGCCGGTGCGCGAGGCGAGCATGTTGTAATCGTCGTCCACACCATTGCGCCAGTCGGTCAACGGCAAGCCGTTGTTGGCGCGGAACAGGCAGCCCACCGACGGCGCACTGGCCAGGCCATCACCGACCATCGTGCAGCTGTACTCGGGCGACCAGCCCACCGTGCGGCTGTCGTTGTAGCCGACCATCGCCTGGTGCGTGCGGCCGAACAGCTGGAAGGGGCCCGACAGGTCGATCTGCGCCGACTGCTGGGTGGTGTCGCTGGAGCTGTGCAGGCCGTTGAGCACGGCACCGCTGCCATCCTGGTCCCAGTAGCCGCCATAGGTGCCGCGCCCGGCCGAGTTGACCTTGGCCAGGCCGCGGTGGTTGAGGGTTTCGGTGGTGCTCTGGGCGGCTTTCAGGTCCAGCGTCCAGTCGTTGTCGAAGCGGTGCTCCAGCGAGCCGAACGCGGTGCGGGTGGTGTATTCGCCAAAGCTCCAGCTGGGCACCACGTTGCTGCTGCGCGGCAAATCGGTCTTGCTGCCGTCGCGGTACCAGATCGGGATGTTGGCGCCCCAGCCGCCGCCCACCACCTTGTTGTACTCATACTGGTAACCGGCACCGAGGGTGGTGGCGTCGTCCAGGTCGAACTCGAAGTTGGCCAGCGCGGCGCGGGAGCGTTCGGACTGGTTGTCGCGGAACGAGTTGGCGTCCTGCTGGGTCATCACGAAGCGCGAGCGCAGGCGGCCGTCCTCGGACAGCGGCAAATTCAGATCAGCGCCCAGGCGACGCTTGTCCCAGCTGCCATACGTGACATACGCGCTGCCGCCGAACGTTTTGGTCGGGGCCTTGCGGATCAGGTTGACGGTGGCCGACGGGTCGCCGGTGCCGCCCAGCAGGCCGTTGGCGCCGCGCACGATGTCGATGCGTTCGTACAGGTCCATGTTCAGCGCATTGCCGCTGCCGCTGAAATCGGAGCCGCCCTGGGTTTGCAGGCCATCGATCTTCCAGTTGCTGATGGAGTAGCCCCGGGCACGGTAATCGGTGCGCCCGCCTACCTCGGACTTGCTCGCCGTCACACCCGGTGCCGTTTCCAGCGCTTGTTCGATGGTGTGGATGTCGCGGTCCTCCATCTGCTGGCGGGTGATGGTGGTGACCGATTGCGGCGTCTGCCGTGGCGTCAGCGCCAGGCCGGTAGAGCTGCGGGTGCTCTCGACCGTGTAGCCCAGCTGGCCGCCCTCGTCGGCGGGCAGCAACGCGCTGTCCTCGATCTGGGTGGCGTCCAGCTCCAGGGTTTTGCCGTCGGCAGCCATGGCCCCGCCACTGATGGCGACGGCAATGCAGAAGGCCAGCGGCTTGATACGGTTGCCGCCTCGGGTGATGGGGGTGAAGGCTTGCGGGGTGCTTACTGGATTCATTTGGGAAGGCTTCGTATTTGCAGATGATTTTTTGTTAGGATTCTAGGGATCGGCCCTCCGGGCTCCAGACCCGACATGTACGGGCATGTAATTGAACGTAATGAGCGCCACCGGCCCTCACCGCACAGGTGTTTTTCCGCATGAGCACGACCCTGCTGGTTGTCGACGATGACGACGAGATCCGCGAACTTCTTTGTGATTACCTGACAGATGCCGGCTATAACGTGCTGGCTGCTGCCGACGGCGAGCAAATGCGCGAACAGCTGGCACAGCACAAGGTGGACCTGGTGGTGCTCGACCTGATGCTGCCCGGCGAAGATGGCCTTAGCCTGTGCCGCCAGTTGCAAGCGACGCCGGGGTTGGCAGTGATCATGCTGTCGGCCAAGGGCAGCACGCTGGACCGCATCATCGGCCTGGAAGTGGGAGCCGACGACTACCTGGCCAAGCCTTTCGAGCCACGCGAATTGATCGCCCGGATCAAGGCCGTATTGCGTCGCCCACAACGCCTGGATACCTCCGCCGAAGAACCCGCGGCAGACGCCCAACTGTTCGCGGGCTTTCGCCTGGAACACGTCAAGCGCCTGCTCACCCGCCCTGATGGCGAGACCCTGACCCTGCCGCGCTCCGACTACCGCGTGCTGCGCGAACTGCTGGAAGCCAACAACCGGGTGGTTTCCCGCGACCAGCTGACCCGCAGTGCGTTCGGCCGCGACCACTTGCCCGACGACCGTTCGGTGGACATGTGCGTCAGCCGCCTGCGCCAGCAACTGCGACGTGCGCCGGCAGGTGCCGCGCAAATCCTCACCATCCGCAACGAAGGCTACCTGCTGAGCATCGCCAGCCGCGAGACGGATGCCTGAGATGCGCTGGCTTCGCCGGCTGTGGCCGCGCACCTTGTTTGGTCAGCTGCTGCTGATCATGGTCAGCGGCACGCTGGTGATCCAGTTGATGTCGAGCAGCATCTGGTTCGATGTACGCTTCGCCCAGGTACTCGAAGCCCCCGTGCGGCTGGTTGCTGCGCGCAGCGCACCGCTGATTGCTCAGGCCAACTGCCACGGCGGCACGCTGAAGGCGCCAGCCCATTACCAACTACGCTGCGCCGAAAGCCTGCCCACACCGGAACATGACGAGCGCCGCGGGCGCAGGCGCGTCGAGCTGTTGCTGCATCAGGCCCTCAAGTACGAACTGGGGCATGCCCAGGACGTACGTCTGTTGAAAGTGCAACTGACCGATGAACTGGGCCAGCCGATCGTCTGGCGCAGCCTGTTCGGCCTGCGCACGGCCCAGGCGCATATACAGTTCGCGGTGCCGTTGGCCGATGGCCATTGGCTGACCATCGATGGCCAGGAACTACAGGGCTGGAGCGGCGAGTCGGCCTGGGTGCTGATCAGCGATTATCTGCTGCGGGTGTATGCGCTGCGCATCGTCGCGGTGCTGCTGGTGTGCCTGATTGCCGTGCGCCTGTGCCTGCGCCCTTTGCGGCGCCTGGCCGATGCCGCACGTGGCCTGGGTGGCAACCTCGAACAACCGCCCTTGGCACTGGATGGCCCGGAGGAAGTGCGCCAGGCAGCCCAGGCGTTCAACGCCATGCAGCAGCGGCTGATTGCCATGGTCAATGACAAGGCCTACTTCCTGGCCGCCGTGTCCCACGACCTGCGCACCCCGCTGACCCGCATGCGCCTGCGCCTGGAGCGCCTGCCCGACGACGAACACCGTCAGCGCCTGCGGCAGAACATCACGCAGATGGACGACATGATCGGCCAGGTGCTGGACTACCTGCGCGCGGGGGAGCAACTGAATTTGCAGCAGGTGGACCTGGACCGGCTGGTGGCGCGCCAGTGCGCCGAGCTTGCCAGCGCCGAAGAGCCGCTGCCGGTGCATGGCAAGGCGGGGTGTGCGCAGGTGGATGCATTGCTGTTGCAGCGCTGCCTGCAAAACCTGTTGGTCAATGCGTTGCGCTATGCCAATGACATCTCGGTCACATTGGAGCGGGCGGTAAGTGGAGTCTTCATCCACATCGACGACCGCGGGCCGGGGATCGCGCCGGAGCTGCTGGCCACCATCACCGACCCGTTCGTGCGGGGTGAAGGCTCGCGTAACCAGGCATCCGGCGGGTATGGGTTGGGGTTGAGCATTGCCCAGCGGATCGCCACCAGCCATGGGGGAGAGCTGATGCTGTCGAACCGCGAAGGCGGTGGGTTGCGGGTGAGCATACTGCTGCCCATTTAATGCCAAGCGCGTTCCTTGTAGGAGCAGCCTTGTGCTGCGAATGGGCTGCGCAGCAGCCCCAGATTTCAGTGTCACAGCATAAATCGCCGGGGCTGCTGTGCAGCCCATTCGCAGCACAAGGCTGCTCCTACAAGGGATCGCGCCAGGCTTGCTGGGGGCGCGAACGCGCAATCAGGTAACAGTCTTTTACCGATTACCCAGGTTTTCCCCTCCCCGCCTTTGCCTATCCTATGCCCGGTCATCCTGCCTGCGATGGACCCATGAACCACTCTCTGCCCAGCCGCTACGCCTGCCTCGCAATCTGCCTGTTGTTCACCTTTGCCAGCCTGCCGCTGCTGCCCCAACATGCCTGGCTCTGGCCAATCACACTGATCACTGCCCTGCTCAGCCTGGTCGGGCTCAACGACCTGCGCCAGAGCCACCACGCCGTGCGCCGCAACTACCCAATCCTGGGCAATATCCGCTACCTGATCGAAACCATCCGCCCGGAAATCCGCCAGTACCTGATCGAGGGTGACGACGACAAGCTGCCGTTCTCCCGTTCCCAGCGCTCGCTGGTGTACGCACGCGCCAAGAATGAAAGCGCCGAGAAAGCCTTCGGTACCCTGAACGATGCCTACAAGCCCGGTTTCGAATTCATCAGCCATTCGATGCTGCCGGTGGCCACGCCAGACCCGGCCTCGTTCCGCATCGCCATTGGCGGGCCGCAGTGCCGCCTGCCCTACTCGGCTTCTATCTTCAACATCTCCGCCATGAGCTTTGGCGCCCTCAGCGCCAATGCCATTGCCGCGCTAAACCGCGGCGCGCGCATGGGCCGTTTTGCCCATGACACCGGCGAAGGCAGCATCAGCCCGTACCACCGCGAACATGGCGGTGACCTGATCTGGGAAATCGGCAGTGGCTACTTCGGCTGCCGCACCGAGGACGGCCGTTTCGACCCGCACCGCTTTGCCGAACAGGCCCACTCGCCGCAGGTGAAGATGATCGAGATCAAGCTCAGCCAAGGTGCCAAGCCTGGCCACGGCGGTATCCTGCCGGGGCACAAGGTCAGCGCCGAAATTGCCGAGACCCGTGGCGTGCGCGCAGGTGAAGACTGCATCTCTCCGGCCGCGCACAGCGCCTTCCGCACACCCGTCGAGTTGCTGCAATTCGTGGCCAGCCTGCGCGAGCTGTCGGGCGGCAAGCCTGTGGGCTTCAAGTTCTGCCTGGGCCACCCGTGGGAGTTCATGAGCATCGCCAAGGCCATGCTGGCCACCGGCATCACCCCGGACTTCATCGTTGTCGATGGCAAGGAAGGTGGTACCGGCGCGGCACCACGCGAATTCAGCGACAACATGGGTGTGCCCATGCGCGAAGGCCTTATGTTCGTGCACAACACACTGGTCGGCCTGAACTTGCGCTCCAGCATTCGTATTGGCGCTGCTGGCAAGATCGTCAGTGCCTTCGACATCGCCAGCGTACTGGCCATCGGCGCTGACTGGGTCAACTCGGCGCGCGGCTTCATGTTCGCCATTGGCTGCATCCAGTCGCAAAGCTGCCACACCAACAAATGCCCCACCGGCGTGGCCACGCAAGACCCACTGCGCCAGCGCGCCCTGGTGGTACCGGACAAGGCAGAGCGGGTGGCCAGCTTCCATCGCAACACGCTACACGCCCTGGCCGAAATGCTGGCGGCTGCGGGCCTGGAGCACCCTTCGGAGCTGAAGCCAAAGCACCTGGCACGGCGTATCAGCCCCAGCGAAATCGGGCTGTTCTCGGACCTGCACACGTTCCTCAAGCCAGGCGAATTGCTCAGTGGCTCGATTGAAAGCGAGTTTTATGCGCGGATGTGGCGGATGGCGCGCAGCGACAGTTTTGCGCCAGAGACGCGGGACATTCCCACGAGAGCTGTGGCATCACGCGTGCGCCACGAAGAGACTGAACCTGCATGACAACAACGACTGGGGCTGCTCTGCAGCCCTTCGCGGGCTTGCCCGCTCCCACAGTTGCAGCGCCAGATCAGAAGGCGGCGCCATACCTGTGGGAGCGGGCAAGCCCGCGAAGGGCCGCAGCGCGGCCCCAGCTTTCATGCAAACAACTGCGGATCAGAAGATGCTGATCGGGTACTCGACGAATACGCGGACTTCGTTGCCGTCGTCGTTGTAACCGTTCTGCTGCACGGCGTTGTTGGTACGCACGAACGAGCTACGCAGCTTGATGGACAGGTCCTTGGCCGGGCCGTCCTGCACCACGTAACGGATCTGGTTGAAGATCTCGCGCTCTTTACCTTCGCCGAAGCCCTGCGGGTTGGCAACGTTGCGGGTGTTGATGTTGTCACCCACCACGTAGGCCAGCTTGTAGGTCAAGCCCGGGATGCCGTAGGCACCGAAGTCCAGGCCGTAGCCCAGCTGCCAGGAGCGCTCGTCTTCGGCGTTGAAGTCGGACCAGTACGAGTTGGCCAGGTAGATGGTCGAACCACCGTCACCCACGCCACCGGCGTTCTGGTAGAAGCCGTAGTTGTAACCGGTGCTGCCGGTGCTGCGCTGATGCGCGAGGGTGAACGAGTGCGCACCGTACGCGTAAGTGGCTGCCAGGCTCCAGATGGTGTTGGAGTCGCCGTTCAGGCCAGCGGCTTGTACGTACTTGTGGTCGATGTCCGACTTGTAGCCGTTGAAGTCCAGGGTCAGGGACTGGTCGCTGGCGATCGGGAAGACGTAGTTCAAGCCCAGGTAGTGCTTCTTCATCACGTCTTCGTTGTCGGCGGTGTACAGCGAAGCGGTGAAGTTGTCGGTGAACTTGTAGCTACCACCGAAGACGTTGATCGACTTCAGGCCGCCACCGTCACGGCGCTCGGCGCTTTTGCGCGCTTCCTGGGTGAAGCGGCCAGCGTTCAGTTCCAGGCCCTCGATCTCTTTCGAAGTGATCAGGGTACCGGTGAAGCTTTCTGGCAGCAGACGCGCGTCGTCGTACTGCAGCACTGGCAGTGCTGGCATCTGGTCACCGTACTTCAGCACGGTGTTGGAGATGCGGAATTTGACTGCTGCGCCACCACGGGCCAAGTTGTGCGGCGAGCTGGCGTTGCCGTCGGCATTGGTGGTTTCGTGCGGCTTGAAGAAGTCGACGCCGCCGCCACCGTTGTGGCCCTTGCCGCCATCAAGGCGCACGGCGTACAGGCCGAATGCGTCGACGCCGACGCCAACGGTGCCTTGGGTGAAGCCGGAGGAGAAGTTGGCGATGAACGCCTGGCCCCATTCGATCTGGTCGTCGGTGCCGTGCTTCTTGTCACGGTTGATGTAGGCGTTGCGCAGAAGGACGTTGGCGTGGCTGTCCTCGATGAAGCCCTTGCTGTCGGCCTGCTCATTGGCCTGTGCCTGGGTCGCGGCGATCATCGCCAAGGCGACCAGGCTGATCCTGGTTTTCAACATGTTGTTTTCCTTATTTCTTAATCAAAAACGCTCTGCACTATGACGCCAGGAACCAACGCCCCTTCGTAGGTTCGACGCTATGCGGATCCAGCCTGGTGGGCCAGCCGGTAAGTACACGGCAGCCCTCGGCAGCAGCTTGGCCAAGATCATGGCCAGCAGGCGTTGGCCGAATCCTAGCCGTGTGCGATTACAAATGTCAAAAAGTCGTGAAATGCAGGTTGATATAACCAAAATTATCGGCAGAGCTGGTGCATTTCCATGCAGGTTTGCGCTATCAGCGGGCAATTTATCTCGTGTGGGAAATTGCCTTTTGATCGAACGGACAATTTCCCGAGAGCAGGCAAAGCGTGGCGGCAGAGGTTGTTACAAAGAGATACATATGTAAAGACAACCCTTTACAAATACCCAAGCAAGAGCAAATAGCAAGCATTACCATTCGCACCTTCTTTTTTCACCTGCCCGGTCCGGATGTGCCCATGCTTGTACCCTGCCGCCTTTCCCCCTTGACGCTTGGCCTGTCGCTGCTGTTCAGCGCCGGCCTGGCCAGTGCCGCCACCACCACGCTGCCAGAGTCGTCGGTTACCGCCGACAGCGAGCGCGAGAAGGACAACCCGCGCGTCAAGGAAGTGAACACCGCTACCCGCACCTCGACCCCGGTGCGCTATGTGCCGCAGGCCATCGAGACGGTGAAAACCGCCAATGTGCTGGACTACGGCAGCAACACCTTGGGCAAGGCGCTGGAGGGTATCCCCAACGTCAGCAGCGGCGCCGACACCCGTTTCGACAGCGTGCGCATCCGCGGCTTCGAGGCCAGCAACGACTTCTACCTGGACGGCATTCGCGACGACAGCCAGTACATCCGCGACCTGCACAACATCGAGCGGGTCGAGGTGCTGAAGGGGCCGGCGGCGGTGCTGTATGGCCGTGGCAGCCAGGGCGGCATCGTCAACCGGGTCAGCAAGGCACCGGAACAGGGCCGCCGCTCGAGCATCGAAGCACAGGCCGGCAGCGAAGACCTGCGCAGCCTGTATGCCGACCTCAGCGCCGACCCCAGCGACACCGTCAGCCTGCGCCTGAACATGGGCAACCAGGACAACAACAGCTTCCGCGATGGCATCGATGGCAGCCGCCAGCTGTTCGCCCCGTCGGTCAGCTGGCAGATCACCCCCGACCTGAACTGGCTGGTGCAGTACGAATACAGCCGCTACAACCGCACGCCCGACCGGGGCATCCCCGGGGTGAATGGCCGCCCGGCCGACGTCAGCCGCGGCACCACCTACGGCGACCAGCGCGACTACATCGATGATCGCGCCCAGTCGTTGCGCTCACGCCTGAACTACCAGTTGAACGAAACCTGGCAGCTGCGCCATACCCTGGGCCTGTTCAAGCTCGACAGCGAGTTCGACAACACCTACGTCACGGGCTACAACGCCGGCACCAATGTCTTGACCCGCCAGCGCTGGCAGCAGGACCTGAACACCCGCAACTTGTTCAACAACCTGGAAGCCGAGGGCGATTTCGACACGTTGGGCCTCGAGCACAAGCTGCTGCTGGGCCTGGAGATCGGTAATCAGAAGCGTGACCCGTTGCTGTATAGCGCCGGCAACCAGACGCTGCCGGGCCTGAGCAAACCCGGTCGCAACCAACAGCACCCAGGCAAGCTGGTGGTGTCGAGTGACAACCACACCGTGGTCGATAGCCGCGGCCTTTATGTGCAGGACCAGATCCGCCTGAACGACCAGTGGCAGATACTGGCCGGGGTGCGCTTCGACCAGTTCGACGTAGAAACCACCAACATGCGTAACCTGTCCGAGAAACAGGACAGCAACAGCACCAGCCCGCGCCTGGGCGTGGTCTACACACCGTGGCGCGACCATTCGTTCTACGCCTCGTGGAGCAAGACCTTCTCGCCAGTAGGCGGCGGCTTGATCGGCATCACCCCGGGTACACCGGGCAACGCGAACAACGCCGATCCGGAAGAGACTCGCCAGAAGGAAATCGGGGTTAAAAGCGACTGGCTCGACCAGCGCCTGACCACCACCTTGGCCATCTACGAGCTGGAGTTGTACAACCGCCGCACCCGTGACCCGCTTATCCCTGAGAACATCTTGCTCAGCGGCTTGCAGCGTTCGCGCGGCATCGAACTGACGGCCACCGGCAACATCGTCGGCAACTGGTATGTACGCGGCGGCATCGGCCTGCAAGATGCGATCATCGTCAAGGACAACAATGGCCAGGAGGGCAACCGCATCAACGACGTGGCCAAGCGCAATGGCAGCCTGTTCGTGACCTGGAAACCAGAGCTGGGCTGGTACGCCGAAACCGGCCTGACGCTGGTGGGCGAGCGTTACGCGGACAACCAGAACACCACGGTGTTGCCGGGGTATGGCCGTTGGGATGCGCTGGCGGGGTACCGCACCCATGACTGGGATGTGCGGGCGGCATTGAGCAACATCGCCGACAAGACCTACTACAGCTCGGCGACCAGTGCGGCGCAGATCCAGGTGGGGGACCCGCGTAGCCTGGTGGTGACGGGTAGTTACAGCTTCTGATCGTTGTTGGCTGTACCGGCCTCTTCGCAGCACAAGGCTGCTCCTACAGGGACCGCGCGCTACCTGTAGGAGCAGCCTTGTGCTGCGAAGAGGCCAGCACAGGTAATACCGATCAGATCAGTGCCACACCGCCATCAGCGCCTGCATCTCTGCTTCGCTGATCAGCCCTTGAGGGTATCGTCCGGCAAGCAGACGTCGTGGGTCGGTCGTCCTGACCCTGATGCTTCCATGGTGTTTCAACCACTTCGCCACAACCTTGAGCGATTGGTGATTCACTGCCGATGGGCGCAATGCCGACTCACTTGCTGCGTTCATTCCTGCACGTACTCCCTGGCCCGTGAGCGGCTAATTTACGTAAGTATTGTTACAGATCCGATACCTCGGCTTCGCCAAGCTATCTGGCTATCTGTTTGAAAAACAATACAAAACCTATGCCAGCCCGGGCCTCCGGACGTCGCCCCAAAAAAAAGGCCCGTCACATGACGGGCCGTTTCATTCACTGCGTGCTCAGCGCTTGACCGGCGCCGGCTGCTGCTGGGTCAGGCAGTGGATGTTGCCGCCACCCAACAGCAGCTCGCGGCCCGGGATCATCACCACCTCGTGGTCGGGGAAGATTTCCGCCAGGATCGCTCTGGCTTGGGCATCTGCCGGGTCGTCGAAGCTTGGCGCAATGATGCCGCCGTTTACGATCAGGAAGTTCACGTACGAACCGGCCAGGCGTACCGACGGGTCACGCTCCTGGCTGCCGGCCACCTGGTCGACACCGGCACACTCTTCAGCGGTGGCAAACAGTGGGCCCGGGATCGGCATCTTGTGCACGATGAACTCGCGACCCTTGGCGTCGCGGGTGTTTTTCAACACCTCCATGGCAGCGTGGCAGCGCACATAGTTGGGGTCGTTGGAATCATCGGTCCAGGCCAGTAACACTTCGCCCGGGCGCACGTAACAGCAGAAGTTGTCGACGTGGCCGTCGGTTTCATCGTTGTACAGGCCATCCGGCAACCACACCACGGTGTCGACCGCCAGCTGATCGCGCAGCACGGCTTCGATCTGCTCGCGGTTCAGGTGCGGGTTGCGGTTGCGGTTGAGCAGGCATTCCTCGGTGGTGATCACGGTGCCTTCACCGTCCACGTGGATCGAACCGCCCTCAAGTACGAAGCCTTCGGTGTGGTAGCGCTGGCAGCGCTCCATTTCCAGCACCTTGGCAGCCAGTTCCTCGTCGCGGTTCCACGGCGCGTACAGGCCGCCGTCAAAGCCGCCCCAGGCGTTGAAGCCCCAGTCCACACCGCGCACTTCACCTTGGTCGTTGATGACGAAGGTTGGGCCGGTATCACGCACCCAGGCGTCGTCGTTGCTGATTTCGACCACACGAATGTTCGGCTGATCGAGCTGGCGACGGGCATTTTCGTACTGGCCGGCGGAGGCCGCGACGGTGACCGGTTCGAAGCGGGCAATGGCCTTGGCCAGCGTCACATGCGCAGCCTGCGCCGGCTTGCCGCCCAGGCGCCAGTTGTCCGGGCGCTCCGGCCAGACCATCCACACCTGGGTTTGCGGTGCCCATTCGGCGGGCATGTGGAAACCATCGGCACGGGGCGTGGAGTTGAGGGTTTTCATGGGTGACCTCTATGATGGCCCTGAGCCGGAGTGTGCTGGGGCGTTTGTCAATTTATAACCGATATATATCGATATTTGAAGCCCGATAGTCGGGAATTGCTCGCAAATTACGCGCAGTTAAATCGATAACAATCGAGCCAAACAAACCCGTGTCTGGTGCCGCTAGCGGTCTGACGTCTACCATAGCCACACCTTATGCATCCTGTTGCATCGGCATGCGGAAAATTCCAGCGGGGCCGACTAGGGTCAATACTTGGGCAACGGGCCAGCGAGCCACTATGAACATCATCCCTACCGCAGTCCCTGAAGTACTGATCATCGAGCCGAAGGTTTTCGGTGACAGCCGTGGTTTTTTCTTCGAGGCATTCAACGCGCGTGAGTTCGCGCGACTAACCGGCGTGAACACCGAGTTCGTCCAGGACAATCACTCCCGCTCCATCAAGGGTGTACTGCGCGGGCTGCACTATCAGGTGGCAAACACCCAAGGCAAGCTGGTGCGGGTGGTGCACGGGGAAATCCGTGACATCGCCGTGGACGTGCGCAAAAGCTCGCCCACCTTTGGCCAGTGGGTTGCCGTGCACCTGTCGGCCGACAACCACCGCCAACTGTGGATTCCGCCTGGCTTCGCCCATGGTTTTGCGGTGATGAGCGAATCGGCCGAGTTCCTCTACAAGACAACCGATTACTACAACCCGGGTGCCGACCGCTGCATCCGCTGGGACGACCCGCAACTGGCCATCGACTGGGGGCTGCAGCAACCACCGGTGCTGTCGGACAAGGACAAGGTCGGCCTGCCACTGGCAGAGGCGGAACTGCTGCCTTAACTAGCGCATAATTGCGCCAGACTTTTCTGGCGCATTTACGTGATGATTGCAAAACCCACGCCCCCACGCCGTCCCCGCTGGCGCAGCCTGGCCTTGTTGGCCCTGTGCCTGGCCCCGTTGTTGTGGCCCCTGCATCACCTGGCCGAACGCTATTACCAGGAAGAGCTGGCCTCGCAGAACCGCCAGACCCTCGACCTGTACGTCGCCAACCTGCTCGGCACCCTGCACCGCTACGAAACCTTGCCGCAGATTCTCGGCGACCTGCCGGCGCTGCGTGGCGTGCTGGCCGACCCGTTCCGCCTGGAAGCGGTGACCAACGCCAACCGCCTGCTCAAGGACATCGTGCAGCAGACCGGTGCCGAAGTGATGTACCTGATGGATGTCAGCGGCAACACCCTGGCCGCGTCCAACTGGGACAAGCGCGACAGCTTCGTCGGCCGCAACTTTGCCTTCCGCCCCTACTTCAACGAAGCCATGGCCGGCCACCTGGGCCGGTTCTTCGGCCAGGGCACCACCTCGGCCAAACGCGGCTACTTCTTTGCCGCAGCCGTGCGGGACCGCGAGCGCATCGTCGGCGTGCTGGTGGTCAAGGTCGACCTCGACCACACCGAAACCCTCTGGGGCCGTACCCCCGAGCAGCTGTTGCTGACCGACCACAATGGCGTAGTCATCCTGACTTCGCGTCCCGACTGGCGCTTCCGCTCCACCCGCACGCTGACCGAGGCCGAGCGCCAGGCCATCATCGCCATCCAGCCCTACCCGACCCAGGCCCCGCAACCGCTGGTACTCAACCCGGACGCCTGGATCACCCAGACCCGCGACATCAAGGAAACCGGCTGGCAGGTCAGCATCCTCGCCCCGCGCATGCTGGTCGATCGCTCGGTGCAAACGGTGATGGCCATCGGTGCCGGCACGCTGCTGGTACTGATGCTGCTGGCCGGCCTGGTGATGCAACGGCGGCGCCACTACATCGACCGCATCGACCTCGAAGCCCGTGGCCGCCAGGAGCTGGAAAAGCGCGTGGCCCAACGTACCGCCGACCTGGAAGGCCTGAACACCCGGCTGAAAAATGCCGTGCTGGAACGCGAAAACGCCCAGCAGGAAGCAGTACGCGCCCAGGACGAACTGGTGCAGGCCGGCAAGCTGTCGGTACTTGGCACCATGTCGGCCAGCATCAGCCACGAGCTCAACCAGCCGCTGGCGGCCATCCGCAGCTACGCGGAAAACGCCGAAATCCTGCTGGACCACCAACGCACCGATGACGCCCGCGGCAACCTCAAGCTGATCGGCGAACTGACCGGGCGCATGGCCTCGATCATCGCCCACTTGCGCGCCTTCGCCCGCCGCGACCGGCATGCCCCGGAAAGCGTGGCCTTGCAGCCGGCCCTGGACGATGCCCTGGCACTGCTGGCCAAGCGCCGACGGGCAATGGCCGTGGAGCTGATCCGCGACCTGCCGGAGGCGACCTTGTGGGTACAGGCCGGTGAAACCCGCCTGCGCCAGGTGCTCGGCAACCTGCTGGCCAATGCCCTCGACGCCCTGACCGAAAAGGCCAACCCGCGGCGCTTGTGGCTAAGTGCCGAGCAACGTGATGACTGCGTCTACCTGTACATCCGCGACAACGGCCCCGGCTTCAGCCGCCAGGCCCTGGAGCATGCCAAGGAACCGTTCTTCACCACCAAGACCCGCACCCAGGGCCTGGGCCTGGGCCTGGCCATCTGCGAAAGCCTGATGCGTGCCCTGGGCGGTGAACTGCTGCTGGCCAACCACCCGGAAGGTGGCGCGCTGCTTACCCTGCAGCTGCGTGTGGCCGCGCCTGGCGCTACTTTGCCCAATTCGGAGGACTCCTCGGCATGACCACCGAGACACTGATCGACAGCCAAGCCCAGGTCATCCTGGTGGACGATGACCCGCACCTGCGCCAGGCGCTGAGCCAGACCCTGGACCTGGCCGGGCTCAAGGTGGTCGCCCTGGCCGATGCCCAAGGCCTGGCTGAGCGTATCGAGGCCGACTGGCCCGGTGTGGTGGTCAGCGACATCCGCATGCCCGGCATCGATGGCCTGCAACTGCTGGAACAACTGCACGGCCGCGACAGCGAGCTGCCTGTACTGCTGATCACCGGCCATGGCGATGTACCGCTGGCGGTGCAGGCGATGCGCGCCGGGGCGTATGACTTCCTGGAAAAACCCTTTGCCACAGACGCCCTGCTCGACAGCGTGCGCCGCGCCCTGGCCCTGCGTCGGCTGGTGCTGGACAACCGCAGCCTGCGCCTGGCACTGAGCGACCGCCAGCAACTGGCCACCCGCCTGGTCGGCCATTCGCCGTCCATGCTGCGCCTGCGCGAGCAGATCGGCGCCCTGGCCGGCACCCGCGCCGATGTGCTGATACTGGGTGAAACCGGCGCGGGCAAAGAAGTGGTGGCCCGCGCCCTGCACGACCTGTCCAGCCGCCGCGACGGCCCGTTCGTGGCGATCAACGCCGGCGCGCTGGCCGAGTCGGTGGTGGAAAGCGAGCTGTTCGGCCATGAGCCAGGCGCCTTCACTGGCGCGCAGAAACGCCGTATCGGCAAGTTCGAATTCGCCAACGGCGGCACGCTGTTCCTCGACGAAATCGAGAGCATGAGCCTGGATGTGCAGGTAAAACTGCTGCGCATGTTGCAGGAGCGGGTGGTCGAGCGGCTAGGCGGCAACCAGCTGATCCCGCTGGATATCCGCATCATTGCCGCGACCAAGGAAGACCTGCGCCAGTCCGCTGACCAGGGGCGCTTCCGTGCCGACCTGTATTACCGCCTGAACGTGGCGCCGCTGCGTATCCCGCCGCTGCGCGAACGCGGCGATGACATCCTGGTGCTGTTTCAGCACTTCGCCGACGCCGCCAGCCAGCGCCATGGCCTGCCGCCGCACACCCTGCAACCGGCGCAGCGTGCCGTGCTTTTGCGCCACCCCTGGCCAGGCAATGTACGCGAGCTGCAGAACGCCGCCGAGCGTTTCGCCCTTGGCCTTGAGCTGGCCCTGGACGGCCAGGCGCCACCGCCGACCGCAGCTGCAGTGCCAGTGCTGAGCGGCAACCTCAGCGAACAGGTCGAGCAGTTTGAACGCTCGCTGATCGCTGCCGAACTGGCCCAGCCACACAGCTCCATGCGCAGCCTGGCCGAGGCGCTGGGCATCCCCCGCAAGACCCTGCACGACAAGCTGCGCAAGCACAGCTTGAGCTTTGACGGCGGCAGCGGCGGGCATGACGACCAAGAGGACCACCGTTAATGAGCACCGATAGCCAGTACCTGCAGTCCATACTGCACAGCGACATCCCCCTGACCCGCGAAATGGGCCTGGAAGTGATCGATTGGCAGCAGCACACCCTGCGCCTGCAACTGCCGCTGGCGGCCAACGTCAACCACAAGAGCACCATGTTTGGCGGCAGCCTGTACTGCGCCGCCGTGCTGGCGGGCTGGGGCTGGCTGCACCTGCGTTTGCGTGAACTGGGGATTGATGACGGGCATATCGTCATCCAGGAGGGGCAGATCAGTTACCCGTTGCCGGTTACCGGTGCGGCGGCGGCACGTTGTGCGGCGCCCGACGAAAAGACCTGGGAGCGATTCCTGGCCATGTACCAGCGCCGTGGGCGGGCGCGGCTGACGTTGGAAACCACCGTGAGCAATGCCGGAAGTGACGAGCCAGCGGTGACATTCAGCGGCCAGTACGTCCTGCACCGCTAGCCCAACAGCCGCTGCAAACAACTGCCTTGGACAAAAACCCAATACCTGTGGGAGCGGGCATGCCCGCGAACACCGGCGGAGCCGGTGCCATACACCGCGGTGCCTGCTTCGCGGGCTCGCCCGCTCCCACAGGTTAGAGTGACACCCTCAGATCAGGCTCAGGAAGGCCTGGCGCCATGCAGCATTGGCTGGCAGTGCCAGGAAATACGGGTTAAGCAGCGATTCCCGCGCCGGATACCGGAACGGCAACCCGTCCAGCCCGATCACCTCGCCACCAGCCCCTTCCACCACCCCTTGCGCCGCTGCAGTGTCCCACTGCGAAGTCGGCGCCAGGCGCGGATAGCAATCGGCGCTACCCTCGGCCAGCAGGCAGAACTTCAACGAACTGCCGATATTGGCCAGCTCCAGCTCGCCCACCGCAGCCCCAAGGCCGGCCAACAGCGCTTCCTGCTCCGGGCTGGAATGCCGACGGCTGGCCACCACGGTAAAACGCTCGCCCTGCGCAGGTGCGTTGCGTACCTGAATCGGCAGGGCTGCCTCACCGGCATCTGCACGCCAGGCCCCCAAACCGCGCCCACCAAAATAGCAGCGCCCATTGGTGGGCATCGACACCACGCCAAACACCACCTCGCCGTTTTCGACCAGGGCGATGTTGACCGTGAACTCTTCGCTGCCGGCAATGAACTCTTTGGTGCCGTCCAGCGGGTCGACCAGCCACCAGCGGCTCCAACCCTGCCGCTCGGCCAGCGCAATGTTGCAGTCTTCCTCGGACAGCACCGGAATGTGCGGCGCCAGCGCCAGCAGGCCATCGGCAATCACCCGGTGCGCTGCCAGGTCGGCGGCGGTCACCGGCGAATCGTCGGCCTTGTTGGTCACGGCCACATCGGCGCGCCAGAACGGCAGGATCGCCTCGCCTGCGGTCAGCGCCAGCTTGACCACTTCGTGCATCAGTTGCAGGTCGCTCATAGCTCCAGCAGCCCTCGCTGGATCATCAGGTCACGGGCCAGGTACAGCGCCGCCAGGGCGCGGCCCTCGGTGAACTGTGGGTGCATGGCCAATGCCGACAACTCGCGCAGGTTGACCTTGTCGACCCGCATCGGCTCCGGCTCGTCGCCTTCCAGGCGCTCTTCGTACAGGTCGGTGGCCAACACTACCTGGATCTTCTGGCTCATGTAGCCCGGCGACAGCGACAGCTCGGTCAGGTGCTCCAGCTGGCGTGCGCCAAAACCGGCTTCTTCCTTGAGCTCCCGGTCGGCCGCCGCCAGCACGTCCTCGCCCGGCTCGATCAGGCCCTTGGGCAACGACAGCTCGTATTCATCGGTGCCGCCACAGTATTCCTCCACCAGCACGGCATGCTCGGCGTCGAGCATGGCCACGATCATCACCGCGCCGTAGCCGTTCCCCCGGCCCACCAAACGCTCGTAGGTACGCTCGTTGCCATTGCTGAAGCGCAATTGCACGGCTTCGACGCGGAACAGACGGCTGCTGGCGACGATTTCGCGGCTGAGGACGGTGGGTTTCTGGCGCATGGGGCGGCTCCTTGGCGTGAACGGGTTACTATACCGTGGCTAGCCGACTGATCGAGAGTTTCCCATGCCTGTTATTCCCTGGTCTGCCATCGATACCGTCCTGCTGGACATGGACGGCACCCTGCTCGACCTGCATTACGACAACCGCTTCTGGCTGGAGCACCTGCCCCAGCGCTATGCCGAGCTGCACGGGGTGAGCCGGGCCATGGCGGAAATGGAACTGCAGCCACTGTTCGAGCGTAATGCCGGCACGCTGAACTGGTACTGCCTGGACTTCTGGAGCCGCGAGCTGCGCCTGCCAATCCGTGAGCTGAAGCAGGAAATCGCCGACCTGATCGCCCTGCGCCCGGACGCCGATACCTTTCTGGCGGCAATCCGCAAGGCAGGCAAACGCGTGGTGATGATCACCAATGCGCACCGCGACTCGCTGTCACTGAAGCTGGAGCGGGTGGAACTGGCGCCGTATTTCGAACGGCTGATCAGCTCGCACGATTATGGCTACCCGAAGGAAAGCCCGCAGTTCTGGGATGCGTTGCAGGCGGACATCGGCTTTGAGCCGGGGCGCAGCCTGTTTATCGATGACACGCTGGCGATACTGCGCAGCGCGCAGCGGTTTGGGGTGGGTCACCTGCTGGCGGTGCGGCAGCCGGATAGCAAGGCAGGGCCGCGGGATACCGAAGAGTTTGCGGCGGTCGAGGATTACCGGGAATTATTGGCAGGCCTGTGACGCCCCATTCGCGGGTAAACCCGCTCCCACAGGTATCGCGCCCCATTCACGGCTGGCGCTGTACCTGTGGGAGCGGGTTTACCCGCGAAGAGGCCAGTACAAGCTGTGAAGATCACTCAGGAATACGCAGCACCTGCCCCGGATAGATCTTGTCCGGGTGCGACAGCATCGGCTTGTTGGCCTCGAAGATCTTGTTGTACTGGTTGGCATTGCCGTAAACAGCCAAGGAGATGGCCGACAGCGTGTCGCCCTTCTTCACCGTAACAAACCTGGCCGCCACCACCACCGGCCCGGTCACAGTGATCTGGTCATCCACGCTGGCCACACCATTGATGTTGCCGGCTGCGAGAATGATCTTCTCCTTCTCTTCCTGGCTGGCCACGTCACCCGTGAGGATAATCTTGTCACCCTCTACAGTGGCCTTGATGTTCGGGTTGCCCAGGCCAACGTCTTGCACGTGTTTTTTCAGCTGCTCCTCGGCATTGGCATTGCCGGGGGTCAGCAGGTCGATCAACTTCTCGCCGGCTTCCTTCACGAAACTGAACAGGCTCATTGCGCTCTCCTTGTTGACGAAACCTCGGACACACGAGTCTAGGCCAGCTTTTCCACTCCCGCCCCCTGTGCGACCAATCGACGCGGTCTATCAAGGCATAGACCCTAGCGATTAGACGCCGCCGGCCCGCAAGCCTAGGCTTGTGCTATCAGAAAGCCGCCGGTACTCAACGCCCCGATGAACAGCAAACCTCCGGTCTGCGCGGCCTCATCGCCCTTGTCCATGCCCGCCGCCAGCAACACCTACGATTACGTCCAGCTCAGCGACGCCAAACGCGACAGCACCCCGCTGGCCGAAGAAGTGGCCCTGGCCATTGTCTACAACGGCCTGAACCAGGCGGTGATGCTGGTGAGCCCCACCGACCTGGAAGACTTCGCCGTCGGTTTCAGCGTTGGCAGCGGCATTGTCGAAGGCACTGCAGAAATCTACGACCTGAAGCTCTCCGGCAGCGGATCGGCAATGTACGCCGACCTGGAAATTTCCAGCCGGGCGTTCTGGAACCTGAAAAACCAGCGCCGCCAGCTGGCCGGCACCAGTGGTTGCGGCCTGTGCGGGGTCGAAGCGCTTGAACAGGCGCTACCGGACCTGCCCGAGCTGCCGGGCGCGCCCTTGCCGCCAGCCCAGTGGCTGGTCGGGCTGCGCGACCGCATCGATGCCTTCCAGCCGCTGGGCCAGCATTGCGGGGCTGTGCATGCCGCACTGTTCATGGACCGCCATGGCGAGCTGCTGCTCGGCCGCGAAGACATCGGCCGGCACAACGCCCTCGACAAGCTGATCGGCGCCCTGCTGCGCCAAGGCATCGACAGCCAGGGCGGCCTGGCCATCGTCACCAGCCGCTGCAGCCTGGAGCTGATCCAGAAAGTACTGCGTGCCGGCATCCAGACCCTGGTCAGCCTGTCGGCGCCCACCGGCCTTGCCCTGCAATGGGCACGCAAGCACAACCTCAACCTCATCCATTTGCCCAAGCACAGCGCACCGCGGGTCTACAGCCCGGCGGCGGAGTCGTAACAGCCGTGACCTCCTACCAGCACCTCCCGGACAACGCCCCAGCCTCCCCTCCTCGCTACAAGCCCTACCACGGCCCCGCCGGTGGCTGGGGCGCGTTGCGCAGCGTGGCCAAGGCCTGGGTCGGCAGCGATAACGCACTTAAGAACATTCGCGCGCTGCTCAAGACCAACCAGAACGGCGGCTTCGACTGCCCGGGCTGCGCCTGGGGCGATTCGCCGGAAAGCGGCATGGTCAAGTTCTGCGAGAACGGCGCCAAGGCGGTGAACTGGGAGGCGACCAAGCGCCGCGTCGATCCGGCCTTCTTCGCCCGTTACAGCGTCACCTCGCTGCTGCAGCAGAGCGACTACTGGCTGGAGTACCAAGGGCGCCTGACCGAACCGATGGTCTACGACGCGCCCAGCGACCGTTACCTGCCGATCAGCTGGGAGGCCGCCTTCGCCCTGATCGCCCGCGAGCTGAACGCGCTGACCACCCCGGACCAGGCCGAATTCTATACCTCGGGGCGCGCCAGCAACGAAGCGGCGTACCTGTACCAGTTGTTCGTGCGCGCCTACGGCACCAACAACTTCCCCGACTGCTCGAACATGTGCCACGAGGCCAGTGGTGTGGCCCTGGGGCAAAGCGTCGGGGTTGGCAAGGGCACCGTCACCTTCGACGACTTCGAGCATGCCGACACGATTTTCGTCTGGGGCCAGAACCCCGGCACCAACCACCCGCGCATGCTCGACCCGCTGCGCGATGCGGTGAAGCGTGGCGCCCAGGTGGTGTGCGTAAACCCGCTGAAGGAACGAGGCCTGGAGCGTTTCCAGCACCCGCAGAACCCGCTGGAGATGCTGACCAACAGTGACCGGCCGACCAACACCGCGTTCTTCCGCCCGGCGCTGGGCGGCGACATGGCGTTGCTGCGCGGCATGGCCAAGTTCCTGCTGCAATGGGAGCGCGAAGCCCAGGCCAAAGGCGAACCGGCGGTTTTCGACCATGCCTTCATTGCCGAACATGGCCATGGCGTCGTCGATTACCTGGCAGTGGTGGATGCCACGCCGTGGGAGCACATCCAGGCGCAGTCCGGCCTGGCACTGGCCGACATCGAGCTGGCCGCGCGCATGTATTGCCGTGGCAAGCGGGTGATCATGTGCTGGGCGATGGGCATCACCCAGCACCGCCACTCGGTGCCGACCATCCAGGAAATCGTCAACCTGCAAATGCTGCGCGGCAACATCGGCGCACCTGGCGCCGGCCTGTGCCCGGTGCGTGGCCACAGCAACGTGCAGGGCGACCGCACCATGGGCATCAACGAGCGCCCGCCGGTGGCGCTGCTTGACGCCCTCGAAAAGCGGTTTGGCTTCCCCGTGCCCCGGCACAACGGCCACAACACCGTCGAAGCGATCCACGCCATGCTCGACGGCCGCGCCCGCGTATTCATCGGCCTGGGCGGCAACTTCGCCCAAGCCACGCCCGACACCGAGCGCACCGCGCAGGCGCTGCGCAACTGCGCGCTGACCGTGCATATCAGCACCAAGCTCAACCGCAGCCACCTGGTCCACGGCAAGCAGGCGCTGATTCTGCCGTGCCTGGGCCGCACCGACATCGACCTGCAGGCCGATGGCCCACAAGCGGTGACGGTAGAGGACTCGTTCAGCATGGTGCACGCCTCCAACGGCCAGCTGAAGCCTCTGTCGACGCAGATGCGCTCGGAACCGGCAGTGGTTGCCGGCATCGCCGCCGCTACCCTGGGTAAGCAACCGGTGGACTGGCACTGGCTGGTGGCCGACTACGATCGCATCCGCGACCTGATCGGCGATACCATCGCCGGCTTCAGCGGTTTCAACCAGCGCCTGCAACACCCAGGCGGCTTCTACCTCGGTAACAGCGCCGGCAGCCGCGAATGGAAAACCAGCACCGGCCGCGCCAACTTCAAGGCCAACCTGCTGCCGGATTCGTTACTCGATGAGCGTGTGCGCGCCAGTGGCCAGCTGCCGGACCTGATCATGCAGTCGATGCGCTCGCACGATCAGTACAACACCACCATCTACGGCCTGGACGACCGCTACCGCGGCGTGCGCGGCCAGCGCGAGGTGCTGTTCGCCAACGAGGCCGACATCATTCGCCTGGGCTTCCAGCCGGGGCAGAAGGTCGACATCGTGTCACTGTGGGGGGATGAGCATGTGCGCCGGGTGCAGGGCTTCACCCTGCTGGCCTTCGACATCCCGGCCGGGCAGGCCGCGGCGTATTACCCCGAGGTGAACCCGCTGGTGCCGCTGGAGAGCATTGGCGAAGGCAGCCACACGCCGACATCGAAGTTCATTGCCATCAAACTGGAACGGGCGCAGGACGACGGGCGCATCCTTTAGGCATTGCATTGGGCTCTTCGCGGGCTTGCCCGCTCCCACAGGTACTTCACCAAGCTTGAAGTTGGGGGTGATCCTGTGGGAGCGGGCAAGCCCGCGAAGAGGCCAGAAGCGCCAGCGCAAAAACGAAAAAAGCCCTGTTCCGTAACGGTTCAGGGCTTTGTCATAAAGGTCTCAGACAGCCAAAAATCGATAAAGTTTCAGAGCAAATACAGTAACTTAGAGAATTGTGTACAACTCGTGTTACTCGTCGGATTTCGTTTGCCAGCCACGCCGCTTACCCTCAAATTCGCCTCGTCATCCCTATGAGGCTCTCTTGATGAAGAAGTACTCCTCGATTTTGTTGTTGTCTTTCAGCTTGCTCAGCGGCGTTGCCATGGCAGGCGGCACCACCGAGGCCGGCATCGGCGGCGCATTGGGTGGGGTACTGGGCTCAGTGGTGGGCAACTCCATCGGTGGTAGCACCGGCGGCGCCATTGGCGCAGGCCTGGGCGGCGCGGCCGGCGGTGCCCTGGGCGCCGACAAGCGCCAGCGCGGTGAGGCCGCTATCGGCGGCGCGCTGGGCGCAGCGGGCGGTAACGTGGTCGGTCGCTCGGTGGGCGGCACCACCGGTAGCTACATTGGCGCAGCAGCCGGCGGTGGTGCCGGTGGTGCGCTGGGTAACTACATGGGCAACAAGGCCGACGAAGACGAGCGCCATGAAGACCGCCGCTACCGTCGCGGCTACGACGACCGTCGCCACTACGATCGCGGCCGCCACTACGGCCACCGCAAGCACAAGCGCCACTGGCGCGACTGATGCCTGAGGGCCCTGCCCTGGCAACAAAAAGCCCCGCCCCTTACGGCGGGGCTTTTTTATGCCTGCTGCTGCAGTACAAGGCCAGACAGGACCACCTGCAGCGCCTCTGGCAGTGTCACAGGCCGGCCGCTGGCGCGCTCGATGAACACCTGCACCACCGCACCAGCCGCACACGCCTCCGGCTCGCCCGGGCGGAACAGCGCCAGGCGGTACTCCACCGTACTGCCCGCCAGGCGCGTCACCCCCAAACCCACTTCGAGCACGTCGGGGAAGCCCGGCAGCGCGTAGAAATCCGCAGCCGAACTGACCACGAATGCCGCCAGCTCGCCGTCACGCAGGTCCACCTCGGCCTGCTCGACGAGAAAGGCCTGGATAGCGGTTTCGAAAAAACCATGCACGGTAGCACCGGCGATATGGCCGTTGACGTCGTTGTCCGAAGGGCGGGTGAGGATGGGGTGGAAGTGGGAGAAGGCAGTGCGCTGAGGGGATTCGGTCATGAGTTATCCACAGTTGTTTGCAATCGATAAGGAAGCTTCCCACAACAAGTTCGGAAGGCCTATAGTCGCAATCAACTATAGATTGCATAGCATGGTCAGTCCCGATGAATCCGAGAAATACACCCATGCCAACTCATCATCTAGACCATGCCAACCTGAGCCGCATGGCGGAATCAGGTCGCATCAACGCTACGCACATCGTAGGTCAGCCTGGGGGCTGGGCGGTTCAGGTAGATATCAACCAGCAGGAGCATGTGCTCACCGCCCAGCGCAGCGGCAACGTCAGGCTTTTCAAGAAGCTTGAGACCCTGGTGGCTTACCTGCTGGATCTGGGAATCGACCATTTCCAGGTCGATGCATCCACTTTCGAGCCTGGGCAGATGAGTACTTATCAACGGCCTGACCGCGCCCAGGCGTTGAAGCGGGCCCATGAAGCAGCTGCCTACGAGGCTTGGTTTCACGAGCAGGTAACAGCGAGCCTGGAAGACACAGTGCCAGTGATGGACGATGAGGAGGCCGAACGACTGTTTGCTGCTCGTCGTGCCGCGCTGGCTACCAAGATACCTTGATGCGGCTGACGTGGCGCCAGATGGCGCTTAAAGACCGCATGCGCATCATGGACCATATCGCTCAGGAAAACCCTGCAGCGGCAATCGAGCTGGACGAAACCTTCGGGGACAAAGCCAGGCGCGCAGCACAGAATCCAGTTCTCTACAAAGTGGGTAGATACCCAGGAACCAGGGAAATCGTAGTCAGGCCCAATTATGTGATGATCTACCGCGTCGTAGATAACCGTGTCGATATCATCCGCATTCTGCACGCCCGACAGCAATGGCCTTGAACAGCAGATACAAAAAAGCCGCCCCTGGGGGCGGCTTTCTTGTTGCGGGCTCAGCTTACAGCTGTGGGCCAGCGGCCTTGATGGCGTCGGAAACTTCGAACTTCTTGAAGTTTTCGATGAACAGCTTGGCCAAGCCTTTGGCGGCCTCGTCGTAGGCAGCTTTGTCAGCCCAGTTGGTGCGTGGGTTGAGCAGCTCGGTTTCAACGCCCGGGACAACTTTTGGTACGTCCAGGTTGATGATGTCCAGGTGCTCGGTTTTGGCACCAACCAGTGCGCCGCTCTGGATCGCAGCGATCACCGCACGGGTGGTCGGGATGCTGAAGCGCTTGCCAACGCCGTAGCCACCGCCGGTCCAGCCGGTGTTGACCAGGTAGACCTTGGAGTTGAAGCCGTTGATACGCTTGATCAGCAGCTCGGCGTACTCGCCAGCCGGACGCGGGAAGAACGGTGCGCCAAAGCAGGTGGAGAAGGTCGACTTGATGCCGCCGCCCGAACCCATTTCGGTAGAACCGACCAGCGCGGTGTAACCGGACAGGAAGTGGTAGGCCGCCTGCTCGTTGTTCAGGATCGAAACCGGAGGCAGAACACCGGTCAGGTCGCAGGTCAGGAAGATGACCGCGTTAGGCTCGCCGCCCAGGTTCGCTTCGGAACGCTTGGCAACGTGCTCCAGCGGGTAGGCTGCGCGGCTGTTCTGGGTCAGGCTGACATCGGTGTAGTCGGCGTGCTTGTTGGCGTCGAGAACGACGTTTTCCAGCACTGCGCCGTGCTTGATGGCTTTCCAGATGACCGGCTCGTTCTTCTCGGACAGGTCGATGCACTTGGCGTAGCAGCCGCCTTCCATGTTGAAGACAACGCCTTCGCCCCAACCGTGCTCGTCGTCGCCGATCAGGTAACGGCTTTCGTCGGCCGACAGGGTGGTCTTGCCGGTGCCGGACAGGCCGAAGAACAGGGTTACGTCGCCTTCTTCGCCGATGTTGGCGGCGCAGTGCATTGGCAGTACGTCGGCAGCCGGCAGCAGGAAGTTCTGCACCGAGAACATGGCTTTCTTCATTTCGCCGGCGTAACGCATGCCAGCGATCAGCACTTTCTTGGCGGCGAAGTTGATGATCACGCAACCGTCGGAGTTGGTGCCGTCACGCTCAGGCTCGCACACGAAGTTGGCAACGTTGAGCACCTGCCACTGGTCGCGGCCAGCCGGGTTGAACTGCTCCGGGTTGATGAACAGGCAACGGCCGAACAGGTTCTGCCAGGCAGTCTGGGTGGTCATCTTCACCGGCAGGTAGTGCTCGGCGGCCGCACCTACGTGAACGTAGGAAACGAAGTGATCCTGGGCGTTGTTGAACGCCTCGACGCGGTCCCACAGGGCATCGAACTTGTCGGCCGGGAACTTGCGGTTGATCGGGCCCCAGGAAATGGCGTCCTGGGTGGAAGGTTCTTCGACGATGAAACGGTCAGCCGGCGAACGGCCAGTACGGTGACCAGTCTCTACGACCAGTGCGCCAGTATCGGCTAGTACGCCTTCACCGCGTTGCAGCGCTTCTTTTACCAGCTCATCGACGCTCAGGTCGGTGTACACGGTGTTGTTGGCTTGCGTCATGAGATACCCCATCCGGCCCGAGGCCGAGTGCTCCAAACGTTTTGTAGTTGTCTTGAAAAAACTACTACAGCGAAAAAAGTGGCCGGATTATGCCAGAAACGCCCAAAAAAAGTAGGCCCCTCCTGTCGTAACCGCGCTTTTGCGCAATTCGACAGGAGATTCCCCTGCAATTAAACGTTTCAGTGGCGAGTTTCTGACGCCGTGTCCGTACCGCCACCGGCAAACAGTTGCGCCACATCGCTGGCATCGAAGAAATAGCGCTCGTTGCAGAACTGGCAATCGATCTCCACCTGGCCGCCGCACTCTTGCACCAGTGCCTTGGCGTCATGCTCGCCCAGGCTCACCAGCGCATTGCCGGAGCGTTCGCGCGAGCAACTGCAATTGAAGCGCAGCGGCTGAATGTCGAACAGGCGCACGGCATCCTCGTGGTACAGGCGGTGCAGCAGGGTTTCGTTACCCTCGGCCCATTCTTCAGGCTTGAGGGTCTTGGCCAGGGCGATCACGTGCTGCCAGCTGTCTTCGCGCTCTTCGTCGTCAGGCTGGCGATCGCGCGGCAGTTGCTGCAGCAGCAGGCCACGGGCCTTGCCGTTTTCGGCGTTGAGCCAGAAGCGGGTATTGAGCTGTTGCGACTGGACGAAGTAGTTGGTGAAGCACTCCGACAGGTTGGCGCCGTCGAGGTCCACGGTACCCTGGTAGCGCTGGCCCTTGACCGGGTCGATGGTCAGGGTCAGGTGGCCGTCGGGCATCAACTGCGCCAGCGTGGCGTCAGCGCCGATCTGATCGGCCTCGTAGCGTGCCACGCCACGGATGTCGCGGTCGCCCGAGCATTCCACCATCAGCAGCGGGATCGGCCCTTCCGAGCGCGCCTGCAGAATCAGCAGGCCATCGAACTTCAGCGCCCCCACCAGCAAGGCGGTGGCAGCCATCAGTTCGCCGAGCAGCGCCTGCACCGGCTGTGGGTATTCATGACGCGCCAGCACCGCGGCGTAGCTGTCATCGAGAGACACCCACTCGCCGCGCACATCGCGCTCGTCGAAGATGAAACGTTGAGTGAAATCGGTATCAGGCAAATCGCTCATAGGTTTTGGCTATCTAAAAAATGATGACAAAATGGTTACAGCGGTTGTCGACAAACCTTCGAAAACCCGTGACAGAGCGCTCACAAGGCGCTCCGATTCCTGTTTGCAATAGAGGTATTTTATGGACAATCGACCACTGTTCCAAGCAAGGTGGTCCCTCGGGCCATTGGCAGCCTGCACGCTGCTTCCCATCGCTCTACTGTGTTTCTGGTTATGGCCCATTGGCCAGATCTTGTGCCTGACTTTCGACGAGTGGCTGTTCCACAGCCTGAATGCGCCGCTGGCCGACAACACCACATGGCGCTACATCTGGACCGTCGGCAGCCTACGCCCGTTCGACATCGTCGTCGGCCTGATCCTGCTGGCAGTGCTTATCCGTGGTGACTGGGTGTTCAAGGCAGCACAGGTTCGCCAGGCCTTTTTCGGCTTTCTGGTCACGCTACTCCTCTTAGTGGTGATTCGCGCGCTGTTTTCCAAGTGGGTGGACGCAGCGGGGTGGCAGCACAAGAGCCCGTCGATGATCTTTGACGACGTGGTGCACCTCAGCGACTACTACCCGAACCTGGAGGCGGCCTGGGAGCTCAAGGACCGGTCCAGCAAGAGTTTCCCGGGGGATCACGCCTCGGTGCTGCTGATCTGGGCGCTGTTCATGAGCGTGTTCAGCCGCCGCCTGGTGCAGTTCCTGGTGATCTGGGGGCTGGCGGTGCTGTTCATGCTGCCGCGCCTGGTGGCCGGTGCCCACTGGGGGCAGGATGACTACATAGGCGGGTTGCTGATGGCGGTGCTGGCGTTGGGCTGGAGCTACTACACGCCGCTGGCGGCCAAGGGTAGTGAGGCGTTGATGCGGTGGACTGCGCCGTTGTTCACGATTGTGGCCAAGCTACCGTTGGTCGGGCGCTTGGCGGTCGTCCGCTAGGCCCTCGGGGGCTGCTGCGCAGCCCTTTCGCGACACAAGGCCGCTCCCACAGGGAGCGCACCGCCCATAGGTCTTGCGCAGTACCTGTGGGAGCGGCCTTGTGTCGCGATGGGCCGCAGAGCGGCCCCGGCTATTCGAAGCTCCCATGCAGCTGGTGAATCTGCCGCCGCTGCTTCTTGTTTGGCCGGCCATCGGTGGTCACGCCCATGGCCCCGGCCTTGCGCATTTCGGCCGCCTGCTCACGGCGGCGCACGCTTTCTTCGGTTTCCTCGTACAGCGTCTGCGCTTCCGGCGCCCCACGCCGCACCGCCGACAACGCCTTCACCACCACGGTGCGTTCATCGAACCCGGTGCGCAGCAAAAACTCGTCGCCCACCCGTGGCTCCTTGCCCGGCTTGCAACGCTCGCCGCGGCAATGCACCTTGCCGCTCTCGATCGCCGCCTTGGCCAGCGCCCGTGTCTTGTAGAAACGCGCCGCCCACAGCCACTTGTCCAGGCGAACCTTGTCGTCGTCTTCGGCTTTTTGTGCCATCCCGTTACCTCGGATTCTGTCTTTCATTGAACTGTACTACCTTCACATACGGATGCAAAAAGTCCCCGCCATGCTTACAGTTCACCACCTTATCCGCAGGGTGCGCTTCGTGAAGACATTTGACCATTTGACTGTGATCGGCCTGCGTGAGTGGATAGCCCTGCCCGACCTTGGCGTGGCCGGGCTGCGCGCCAAGATCGACACCGGCGCCAGCACCTCGAGCCTGCACGCTACCGAGGTGGAACCGTTCGAACGCGACGGCCAGCCGTGGGTCCGTTTCACCGCGCACCTGGGCTCGGTGGTGCAGTTGCGTCACCGCCGCTGCGAGGCGCCACTGGTCACCATGAAAACCATCAAGAGCTCCAACGGCCACGCCCAGACCCGTTATGTCATCCGCACGTCACTGGCGCTGGGTGATGGTGTGTGGGAGGTGGAGTTCACCCTGGCCTGCCGCAAGAACATGCGCTACCGCCTGCTGCTCGGTTCCAAGGCCTTGATCCAGGGCCAGTTGGTGGTGAACCCCGGCTTGAAGTACGTCCAAGATAAACCGGCCTTTCCGGCCACCCTTTCCCCTGTCACAGGTGCTGCATGAAGATCGCTGTGCTGTCGCGCAATCCGCGT
This sequence comes from Pseudomonas sp. WOUb67, assembly GCF_050058005.1. Classification (NCBI taxonomy): domain Bacteria; kingdom Pseudomonadati; phylum Pseudomonadota; class Gammaproteobacteria; order Pseudomonadales; family Pseudomonadaceae; genus Pseudomonas; species Pseudomonas sp. WOUb67. Next base: position 431,631 of record NZ_CP170112.1, read on the forward strand.
CTGTATTCCACCCGCCGCCTGGTCGAAGCCGGTACCCAGCGTGGCCACGAAATGGTGGTGATCGACACCCTGCGGGCCTATATGAACATTGCCAGCCACAAGCCGCAGATCCACTACCGCGGCAAACCGCTGGAAGGCTTCGATGCCGTGATCCCGCGCATCGGGGCCTCGGTAACGTTTTACGGCTGCGCCGTACTGCGCCAGTTCGAAATGATGGGCGTGTACCCGCTCAACGAGTCGGTGGCCATTGCCCGCTCGCGCGACAAACTGCGCTCGCTGCAATTGCTGTCGCGCCGCGGTATCGGCCTGCCCATCACCGGCTTCGCCCACTCACCCGACGACATCCCCGACCTGATCCAGATGGTCAATGGCGCCCCGCTGGTGATCAAGGTGCTGGAAGGTACCCAGGGCATTGGCGTGGTGCTGTGCGAAACCACCCAGGCGGCCGAGTCGGTGATCGAGGCGTTCATGGGCCTCAAGCAGAACATCATGGTTCAGGAGTACATCAAGGAGGCCGGCGGCGCCGACATTCGCTGCTTCGTGGTCGGAGACAAGGTGATTGCCTCGATGAAGCGCCAGGCCAAGCCGGGCGAGTTCCGCTCCAACCTGCACCGGGGGGGCGTCGCCAGCCTGATCAAGATCACCCCGGAAGAACGGATTACCGCGATTCGTGCGGCCAAGGTGATGGGGTTGAGCGTGGCGGGTGTGGATATTCTGCGGTCCAACCATGGGCCGTTGGTGATGGAGGTGAACTCGTCACCGGGGCTGGAGGGGATTGAAGTGACCACCGGCAAGAATGTGGCCGGGATGATCATCGAGCACCTGGAGAAGAATGGCGGGCCGAATCAGACCCGGACCAAGGGTAAGGGCTGATGTATGCCTGTGCCGGCCTCTTCGCGGGCAAGCCCACTCCTAAAGTGGGCTAAGCCGGGGGCCCGTAAAGCTGCCGCCAGGCTGCGAACCTGGCGGTGCGGTCTACCGGTCGACTCACCCAACCCCCGGCTCCTGAGCGAGCCCACCCATACCCTGATCCACTGGTGCCTCCTTCACGGACTTCTCAGGCCTGGCCATGAACATGATCACTGCCGCAGCTCCAAGGTCCAGCACCGACAAGGCGGCAAACAAAGGCCCGTAACCGATCTTGGTCACCAGCACACCCATGATTGCCGTGTACACCGCCGCACCGAGAAACCCGCACATGCCGATCAGCCCGGCTGCGGTCGCCACGTCGTTCTTGTCGAAGGAGTCCGAGGTCATCGAGTACAGCGCGCAAGACAACATCTGGTGGGCGAAGCCGCCCACGCACAGCAGCATGATCGCAGTGTAGGGGCTGCCCGCCAGCCCTACACAACCGGGTGCAATCATGCACAGGCAACCGGTGACCATCACCAGTTTGCGAGAGGTGAACAGCGAGACCTTGAAGTGGCGGTGGTAGAACGGTGACAGGTAGCCGCCGACCACGCTGCCCAAGTCTGCCGCCAGGAACGGCAGCCAGGCGAAAAGTGCGATCTGCTTTATGTCCATGCCGCGCTCGTGCATCAGGTACAGCGGGATCCAGGCATTGAACACCTGCCAGGCCGGGTCGGCCATGAAGCGGGCGATCGCCACCGCGTAGAAGTTGCGCCGTTTGAGCACCTTGCGCCATTGCGCCTTTTGTTTGGGCTGGTCACGAAACTTTGCTTCCTGACCCGCGTAGATGTATTCGCGCTCCTCGGGATGTATTTGCGGGTGCTCACCCGGTGGATGATAGAGCCAATACCAAAGGCCGCCCCAGATCAGACCGAACACACCGGTGAGGATGAACGCCAGTTGCCAGCCGCTGCTCAGGATTGCCCACACCACCAGCGGCGGCGCCAGCAATGCGCCCAGTGCGGAGCCGATGTTGAACCAGCCCAACGCCACCGAGCGCTCCTTGGCCGGGAACCACTCGGCAGTGGTCTTGATGCCGGCTGGATAACCGGCGGCCTCGGTCATGCCCAGCAGCCCGCGAAAAAAAGCCAAGCTTTGCCAACCGGTTGCAAACGCGGCTAGTGCACAGGACACCGACCAGGCAATGGCGAACAGGGCGAAGCCCAGCTTGATGCCGATCGCGTCGATAATGTAACCGGCCACCGGTTGCATCAGCGCATAGCCAACAGTCCAGGCGACGACCACCCAGGAATACTCCTCGGTGGTCATGTTCATCTCGGTCATCATGGTCGGCGCGGCAACCGAGAGGGTATTGCGGGCCAGGTAGTTGATGATCAAGCCAATGATCATCAAGCCCACCACCCACCAACGTAAGCTTTTTATCTTCATGAACGACACGCTCTTGTTTTTATTGCTGTGTGAAGGTGCGCAGGGGCCTGCGCACCTTGTTACGGCTGAAGACGGGCTTGGATGTGGGGGTCAGGCCATTTCGAAAATGGCGTCTACCTCCACCGCGAAGCCCCTGGGTAAGGAGCTCACACCAATCGTGGTACGCGCATGCTGGCCACATTCGCCGAACACCTGCACCAGCAGCTCGGAGGCGGCGTCGATCACCGCGCCAGATTCGGTGAAGTCATCCACCGCATTGACGTAACCGCGCAGCTGCACACAGCCCTTCACCCGGTCGATATCACCCCCCACTGCGTGTGCCACATGGGCCAGCACATTCAAGGTGCACAGCTTTGCGGCCTCGCGGGCCTGGCTGACATTCAGCTGCACACCTACCTTGCCGATGAACACCGCCTCGCCATCACGCTTGGAGCCCTGCCCCGAGACGAACAGCAGGTTGCCCACGCGGCGCGCGGCGACAAAGGGGTTGTTGCCTGGCACCAACAGCGGTAATTGCAGATCAAGCTGCGCGAGCCGCGCAGTAAATGAGGAACTCGCCAACATGTCAGTTCACCTCGCGGGTATATTCAAATGCAAGGTCCTGCGCCCGCGCCTCGGCTGAACGCTCGGCGACCGGCCCATAACCGCCACCACCCGGCAATTCCAGCACCAGGCGTTTGCCACCCGGTACGTACTGGCGGCCCTTGGTTGCCAGGCGAGTGCCGTCGTCCAGCCGCACTACGCCCGGCGCGCCATCTTCACCACCTTCGCGGCCACGCGCCGGGTGGGCGACACGGTCGAACATGGCGTTAAACCAGATCTCGTAGCCGTCCTTGGGCGCAATCTCGACCACCTGCCCCAGCCCGCCACGGTACTTGCCGGCGCCGCCAGAACCTTCGCGCAGCTCCTTGCGCCAGAACACCACCGGCCCCACTTGCTCGGTCGCCTCGATCGACATGGATTGCACGCCGCTGGGGAATGCCGTGGCACTGGGCCCGTCCAGGCCGGGCCGGGCGCCCATGCCGCCGCTGTTGAACAGCAGCACTTCGGCGCCTTCCGCGCCTTCGCCAGGCTGCACCGGACGCACACTCACATGCAGGTTCCACAAGGCACCCGCACCTTCGGCAGGTATCTGCCCAGGCAGCAGCTGATGGATGGCCCCAAGCACTGCGTCAGGTACCAGGTGCCCGAGCACATGGCGCACTGACACCGGCGCAGGTCGCTGTGCATTGAGGATGCAATCGGTCGGCGCTACCACCTTGAACGGCTTGAGCGAGGCATGGTTGTTGGGGATGTCCGGGGCAATCGCGCACTTGATGCCGTAGCAGGCATAAGCTGTGGAGTAGATCAGCGGACAGTTGATGCCTTTTTTGCTCGGCGCGGAGGTACCGGCGAAATCCACGGTAATCTGGTCAGTAGCGACGGTCAGCGCAACGGCGATATCGATCGGCGAATCGTAGCCGTCCACGCGCATCAGGTTCTGGTACACGCCGCGGGGCAAGGCACTGATTCGTTCCAGGGTGGCGGCGTGGCTGCGCTCGAAGACGAACTGCGACAGATGCTCCAGGTCGGCCAGACCGAATTCACCCATCATGTCCATCAGGCGCCGATGGCCGATTTCATTACAGGCGGCCAGCGAGTAAATATCGCCGACCACCTGGCGGCTTTCGCGCACGTTGTTGCGGATAAGGTGCACCAGGTCGCGGTTGACGGTGCCGCGCTCGGCAAACTTCATGATCGGGATGAAGATGCCCTCTTCGTACACCTCATTGGCATCCGGGCCGAAGCCGCGGCCGCCGACATCCACCACATGGGCGGTACAGGCGAAGAATCCGACCAGCTTGCCCGCGCGGAAGCTGGGCGATACCACGGTGAAGTCATGCAGGTGACCGGTACCTTTCCAGGGGTCATTGGTGATGTACACATCACCTTCAAAAAGGTTGTCGCGGCCAATGTCGCGAATGAAGTGGCCTACCGCCTCGGCCATCGCATTGACGTGCCCGGGGGTACCGGTCACGGCCTGAGCGATCATTTCACCGGCCTGGTTGAACACTCCAGCGGACAGATCGCCGGACTCGCGCACGCTGGTGCTGAATGCCGTGCGAATCAGCGTGAGCGCTTGTTCTTCAACCACCGAGATCAGGCGGTTCCACATGATCTGCATGCGCACATCAGTCAGGGTTTGTTGGCTCATGGTGTTCTCCTCAGGCCTTGACGGCGCGCAGCAGCAGGCAACCGTCGCCTTGCATGATGGCTTCACGGCTGGCGGTAACGATGGTGGTGGTTTCGCGTTCGGTGATCACAGCCGGGCCGGCTACCCAGTCGCCTGCGCGCATGTGCTCACGGTCGACTACCGCGGCGGTCTGGAAGCCTTCAAGGCGGGCGTCGAACAATCGCCGCTTGCCGCTGACCCGAGCGGGCGCGCCTTTATCGGTCAGCGGCCGCCGTTGCGGCTTGGCGACAGGCGAACTTGCGCGCAGTGACCAACTGACGATTTCGATATCCAGGCCGTCGATGGTGCGGCCGAAAAAGGCCTCGTATTCCCGGTCGTAACCTGCCTTCAGGGCTTGCCCGTCTGCCTTGCCCAGTTGCTCTATCGGTACATTGACCGGCAATTCCCAGCCCTGCCCGACATAGCGCATGAAGGCGGTGCACTCAAGCTCGGGCTCGGCGCTGCCGGCCCCCATGCGCACAAAGCTGGTGGCTTCTTCGATCAGCTCGTAGACCAGTTGGTTGGCCTTGGCAGCATCGAAGCTGCTCAGGCGCATGTAGGCACTGCGCACGCTTTCAAAGCCGAACGGTGCGCGTAGAAAGCCGATGGCCGAGCCAACCCCGGCCCCCGGCGGTACCAGCAGATCGGCAACGGCAAGCTTTTCACACAAGCGCGAAGCGTGCAGTGGCGCCGCACCGCCAAAGGCGATCATGGTGAATTCGCTCAACTCCTTGCCGTTTTCTACGGCGTGCATGCGCGCCGCGTTGCTCATGTTTTCGTCGACCACCTCGCTCAAGCCAAAGGCCGCGGTCGCCTGGTCCACCTGTAGGGGGGCACACAGGGCCGTTTCCACCGCAACGGCGCTGGCATTGCTATGCAGGGTAATCGAGCCACCGGCAAAGGCTTCTGGGTCCAGGCGGCCCAGCAGCAGGTCGGCATCGGTCACGGTCGGTTTCTCGCCGCCCCGGCCGTAGCACGCCGGACCAGGCTCGGAGCCGGCGCTGTGCGGGCCTACGCGAATCTGGCGCATGGCATCCACGCTGGCAATCGACCCACCACCGGCGCCAATCTCGACCATCTCGATTACCGGGATCGAAATCGGCATGCCACTGCCCTTCTTGAAACGCCAGGTACGAGCCACTTCAAAGGTGCGCGAGGTTTTCGGCACTTGCTGCTCGATCATGCAGATTTTTGCCGTGGTGCCGCCCATGTCGTACGACAGCACATGGTCCAGCCCATAACGGGCGGCTACATCGGCCGCGAAAATCGCGCCACCGGCCGGCCCCGATTCCAGCAGCCGTACCGGGAAGTCGATGGCGCTCTGCACACTGATAATGCCGCCCCCCGAATGCATCATGTAAACCGGGCAGGCAACGCCCTCTTCTCCCAGGCGCTGCACCAGGCGGTTGAGGTACGAGGCAATCAACGGCTTCACATAGGCGTTGGCGCACACCGTATTGAAGCGCTGGTATTCGCGCATCTGTGGCGATACTTCGGACGATATCGAGACCTGCAGCTGAGGCGCGATCGACTGCAGGCAATCGCGCACGGCTCGTTCATGGTCGCCATTGATATAGCTGTGCATGAAACCCACCGCGACACTTTCGTAGCCGGCGTCCACCACGCGCTGGCACAGCGCACGGGTTTGCGCCACGTCCAGTGGCTTGGCCACGCTGCCATCGGCCATTACCCGTTCGGCCAGCACGAAGCGGTCGTTACGCGGTACCAGCGCGGTGGGTAGCACGATGTTCAGGTCGTACTGCTCGAAACGGCTCTCGGTGCGCATCTCGATAACATCGCGAAAACCTTCGGTGGTGATCAGCGCAGTGCGCGCGCCCCGCCGTTCAATCAGTGCGTTGGTCGCCAGCGTCGTGCCGTGAATCAGTGTGTCGATGGCCGAAAGGTCGACTTCTGCCTGCTCGCACACCTGCTTTAGCCCATCGATGATGGCCTGTTCGGGGTTGCTGTAGTTGGTCAGTACCTTGGTCGAGTACAGCCGCTCCCCGACTTCCATGGCGACGTCGGTGAAGGTGCCGCCAATGTCGACACCGGCGCGAGTGGATTTTCCGTCTCTTGTCATTATTTGGCTCCGGGAAAAGCAAATGCTGGGTGAGGCGCCTCGATATCGATCGAAGCGGTGCGAGAGTTATTGCAGAGATACAATTACCTGTCAAACACCATGGATGGTGATACTATCACTACCCGATCACCATCCGATTGCCCGGCAGTGAGCGATACACCTACACTCGTCGGGCGCAGAGCCATGACGCCTGGAGAGCTTTTTGAATACCCTGATGACGCAAACCACAGAATGGATTCGCAACAAGATCGACAAGGAAGGCCTGAAGGCCGGCGACAAGCTACCGACGCTGAACCAGCTGGCCAGCGAGTTGGGAGTGAGCCGCACCGTGGTGCGCGATGCGGTCATCGCGCTGGCGGCCGATGGCGTGCTGGAGTCACGCCATGGTGTGGGAGTGTTCGTGCTGGGCGAGCGGACGGCTCCGGCGGATGTGGCGCTGCTGGATGCCATGCTGGCACCACTCGCCAGCATCAAGGCAACCTTCATGGACCTGCTCGAGTTGCGTATGGCCCTGGAAGTGCATGCCTGCGGGCTTGCCGCCGCCCGCCGCAGTTGGGCCCAGGAAACCACCATCTGGGACGCTGCCACTGCGTTCGAGCAGGCGGCAGGCGACGATGCCCGCCTGGACCTGTGCGATGCAGCGTTCCACCAGGCAATCGCCGAGGCCACCAACAACGCCGCGTTCATCGAGGCGTTCAAGGTGTTGTGCGTAAAAATCACCCCGCGCCCTGCGTTTTCCCGGGAAGTGGACCCCGCACTGATAACACCGCAGTACGTGGAGCAATCGGTAACCGAACACCGCGCAATTTGTGAAGCCATCAGCGCCGGCGACGCCGAACGCGCCCAGCAGGCCATGCGCGCACACCTGGCGCGCGGGCACAGGCGCTATCGGGGAGGGGCCGCGGGCTAGGACGAAACCACAACGTATCCTACCCTGGGGCAGAGCATGCTCGCTCTGCCGCGAAGTGGCAGCAAATCAGGCGCCGCGTTTTTCCAGGCAGAATGCAATAGCCGGTTTACGACGGCTACGCCGTCGATCGCACGCAAGCAGCACTCCTACAGGCATACCGCACCCATGTAGGAGAGTGCTTGCCCACGAATAGGCCAGTGAAGCTCACACAGCATTACGCGGCAACAACAACCCCAACGGCAACCGCACCCGCGCCTCGATCCCGCCGCCGGACCGGTTACGCAGCTCCACATTCCCGCCATGCTGGGCCGCGATCCGCTTGACGATCGCCAGCCCCAGCCCGGTGCCCTTGCCGCCCCGTGCACGGTCCCCACGAATGAACGGGTTGAAGATGGTCTCCAGCTCCGACTCGTCGATCCCGGTGCCACGGTCCAGCACGCTCAGCACCACGTACGGCGCACTCTCGTCACCCGACACATAGGCAGCCACTTCCACGCCCTTGCCGGCATGGTGCAGGGCGTTGCCGATCAGGTTGCCCAGCATGCGCTTGAGCGAAACGCGGCGCAGCGGGAACGGCGGGATGGGCTCCAGGCACAGGCGCACCCGTTCTTTCGGCTGGTTGTACGGCGCCACCACTTCACGCACCAGGTCAGCCAGGTCGACCTCTTCCACCGGCTCGTCACGGCCATCGCGGATGAAGGCCAGGAACTGATCGAGGATCGCATCCATGTCCTCGATATCGCGAACCATGTCGTCACTCAAGTCGCTGTCGCTGTTCAGCAAGGACAACGACAGGCGCAGACGCGTCAACGGTGTTCGCAGGTCGTGGGAAACCCCGGCCAGCATCAGCTCGCGCTCGCGCCCGGCCTGCTCGACATCTTCGGCCATCTGGTTGAAGGCCTTGTACACCTCGGTCATCTCGCTGGGCGTATCGCTGATCGGCAGGCGCACGCTGCGCCCCTGGCCCAGCTGACGAGCAGCGAACACCAAGCGCTTGAGCGGCTGGTTCAACTGGCGCACGAAGATCCACGCCGACGCGGTGGACAACAGGCCGATGGCCAGGAACCAACCCAGCACGTTCCAGATTTTCTGCCCACGCAGCGGGTGCGGGTACAGCGGCACTTTCAGCCAGCCGGGGCCCAGGCTTGGCGCATTGACCCACAACGCCGGTGGCGCATGAATGCGCAGCCGCACCTCGGTGTCTTCGCCCAGCTCCGCCTGCATCTGCCGTTGGTAGATTTCGCTGTAGGGCCAGTGCTGCTCACCCTCGGGCACACCCGAGCCGGTCACGCGGATAAGGCCCGCCGCCTCGGCAATCTTGTCGCGGTTTTCTTCGTCGGCAGCCCAATAGGCGCGCAAGGTCAGCGCCACACCGTGGCTGTACTGACGGTCGACCAGCACGTCCTCGTTCATCAGCAGGTAGACCAGGGTCAAGGCCTTGCTGAACAGGACGACGATCAACACCAGCCACAGGGTGCGGGCGAAGAAACTCTGCGGAAACCAGAGCGGCGTTTTCATGGACGACGCGGCATCATTTACCTGCGTTTCCGTCTGGCACGAACACGTAGCCCACGCCCCAGACGGTCTGGATGTAACGCGGCTTGGACGGGTCCGGCTCGATCATGCGGCGCAGGCGCGAGATCTGCACGTCGATGGAGCGTTCCAGTGCATCCCACTCACGGCCACGGGCCAGGTTCATCAGCTTGTCGCGGGTCAGCGGCTCGCGGGCGTGCATCACCAGGGCCTTGAGCACGGCGAACTCGCCGGTGGTGAGCATGTGCACTTCATCGCCACGCTTGAGTTCGCGGGTTGCCAGCGACAGCTCGTAGTCGCCGAAGGTGACCGATTCGTCCTCACTGCCCGGTGCGCCCGGCACGGCAGGCGCCTGACGGCGCAGCACAGCCTTGACGCGGGCCATCAGCTCGTCCGGGTTGAACGGCTTGCCCAGGTAGTCGTCAGCGCCCAGTTCCAGGCCCTTGATACGGCTCAGCTCGTCGCCCTTGGCGGTGAGCATGATGATCGGGATCTGGTTGTTCTGCTGGCGCAGGCGCTTGCACGCGGACAGGCCATCCTCGCCCGGCAGCATCAGGTCGAGCACCACCAGGTTGAACACTTCGCGCTGCAGCAGGCGGTCCATCTGCTCGGTGTTGGGCACCGCACGGGCACGGTAGCCCTTGCTGGTGAAGAAACGTTCCAGCAGGCTGCTAAGCCCCGGATCGTCGTCGACGATGAGAATCTTGTCACCTTCTGCGGTGTTTGCGGTGCCGGTCATGAATAACTCCTCTGATATCGCCGCGCATTATGGCGTAGCCATTGCTGCACGTTGCGTGAGCATTGTTAGCAGATTTTTCCCCCGGCGCCAGTTCCAGCTGGCTGGGCGTCATCACCGCAAGCCGTTTGCGATGGGTATAATGCCCGGCTTTCATCCAGCGCCGCCGGGCGAAAAGCCCACAGGCGACCCCCGTATTTACAAATGTCAGGTGGTTTACATGGACAGCATCAACAGCCGTATCGCCGAGGAACTGGGCGTACGCCCCCAGCAGGTCGAGGCGGCCGTGGGCCTGTTGGACGAAGGCTCGACCGTGCCCTTCATCGCCCGTTACCGCAAGGAAGTGACCGGTAGCCTGGACGACACCCAGCTGCGCCATCTGGAAGAGCGCCTGCGCTACCTGCGCGAACTCGACGACCGTCGCGCCAGCATCCTGGCCAGCATCGAGGAGCAGGGCAAGCTGACCCCGGAACTGGCCCGCGAAATCAAGCTGGCCGACACCAAGACCCGCCTCGAAGACCTGTACCTGCCGTACAAGCAGAAGCGCCGCACCAAGGGCCAGATCGCCCTGGAAGCCGGCCTGGGCGAACTGGCCGACGGCCTGTTCAACGACCCGACCCTGGCCCCGGAAAGCGAAGCCGCCCGCTTCGTCGACGCCGAAAAAGGCGTAGCCGACGTCAAGGCCGCGCTGGAAGGCGCCAAATACATCCTCATGGAGCGCTTCGCCGAAGACGCCGCCCTGCTCGACAAACTGCGCAGCTTCCTCAAGCAGGAATCGGTGCTCAGCGCCCGTGTGGTGACCGGCAAGGAAGAAGAAGGCGCCAAGTTCCGCGACTACTTCGCCCACGACGAGCTGCTGCGCAATGCCCCGTCGCACCGTGCCCTGGCGATCTTCCGCGGGCGCAACGAAGGCGTGCTGAGCGCTTCGCTGAAAGTGGGCGAAGAACTGCCTGGCACCCTGCACCCGTGCGAAGTGATGATCGGCAACCACGTCGGCGTTGAAAACCGCGGTCGCCCGGCCGACAAATGGCTGGGCGAGGTGGTGCGCTGGACCTGGAAGGTCAAGCTGTACACCCACCTGGAAACCGACCTGTTCGGCGAACTGCGCGACAACGCCGAAGGCGAGGCGATCAACGTGTTCGCCCACAACCTGCACGACCTGCTGCTGGCCGCCCCGGCCGGCCCGCGCGCCACCCTGGGCTTCGACCCGGGCCTGCGCACCGGTTGCAAGATCGCCGTGGTCGACGCCACCGGCAAGCTGTTGGACTACACCACGGTGTACCCGCACGCGCCGAAGAATGACTGGGACCGCACCATTTCCATCATGGCCGCACTGTGCGCCAAGCACTCGGTAGAGCTGATCGCCATCGGCAACGGCACCGCCAGCCGCGAAAGCGACAAGCTGGTGGCCGAACTGGTCAAAAAATACCCAGCACTGAAAATCACCAAGATCATGGTCTCTGAAGCCGGTGCGTCGGTGTATTCGGCATCGGAACTGGCCGCCCGTGAATTCCCGGACCTGGACGTGTCGATCCGTGGTGCCGTGTCGATTGCCCGCCGCCTGCAGGACCCGCTGGCCGAGCTGGTGAAGATCGACCCGAAATCCATCGGTGTCGGCCAGTACCAGCACGACGTGTCCCAGCTGAAACTGGCGCGTGGCCTGGACGCCGTGGTCGAGGACTGCGTGAACGCCGTGGGCGTGGACGTCAACACTGCCTCGGTGGCGCTGCTGACCCGTATCTCTGGCCTCAACGCCACGCTGGCACAGAACATCGTCGCCCACCGCGATGCCAACGGCCCGTTCGCCACCCGTGCAGCGCTGAAAAAGGTCAGCCGCCTGGGTGAAAAAACCTTCGAGCAGGCCGCCGGCTTCCTGCGTGTGATGAACGGCGACAACCCGCTGGACGCCTCTGCAGTGCACCCTGAGGCCTACCCGCTGGTACAGCGCATCGCCGCGGGCACCGACCGCGACATTCGCTCGCTGATCGGCGACAGCAGCTTCCTCAAGCGCCTGGACCCGAAGCAGTTCACCGACGAGTCCTTCGGCCTGCCGACCGTCACCGACATCCTGCAAGAGCTGGACAAGCCTGGCCGTGACCCACGCCCCGAGTTCAAGACCGCCACCTTCCAGGACGGCGTCGAAGACCTCAAGGACCTGGAGCCCGGCATGATCCTGGAAGGCGTGGTGACCAACGTCACCAACTTCGGTGCCTTCGTCGACATCGGCGTGCACCAGGACGGCCTGGTGCACATCTCGGCACTGTCGGAGAAGTTCATCAAAGACCCGCGTGAAGCGGTCAAGGCTGGCGACGTGGTGAAGGTCAAGGTCATGGAAGTGGACATCCCGCGCAAGCGCGTCGGCCTGTCCATGCGCATGAGCGACACCCCGGGCGAGAAGGTCGAAGGCAACCGCGGCGGCAACCGTGGCAATGGCGGCAACCGTCAGCAGCAGGCCCCACGCCCGCGTGAAACGGCCACTGCCGCACCGGCCAACAACGCCATGGCCTCGCTGTTCGCCAACGCCAAGCAGTTGAAGAAGAAGTGATGGAGGTACCCCGCGAGTACGTCGAAAGCGCCTTCAGCCAATTGCTGGGCTGCCACCTGCAACGCCTGGACACAGGTGTTGCCGAGGTGGCCCTGGCCCTCGAGCCGCACTTGCGCAACCGTGGCCAGAAGCTGCACGGCGGGGCGATCTTCAGCCTGGTGGACATCGCCATGGGCCTGGCCTGCTCGGCCAGCCATGGCTTTGACCAGCAAAGCGTCACCATCGAGTGCAAGATCAACTACATGCGCGCCGTCAGCGACGGCGAAGTGCTGTGTACCGCGCGTGTTCTGCACGCCGGGCGGCGTACCCTGGTGGTCGACGCCGACGTAGTCCAAGGCGACAAGCTGGTGGCGAAAGCGCAAGGAACCTTCGCGGTTCTCTAGCTCACCAAGCCGTATCTGCGGTATTTTTGGCAAAAGCCGGGGCCGCTTCGCAGCCCATCGCCGGCAAGCCAGGCTCCCACAGGTATCCCACAGGCCTGAATATTGTGGTGCACTTGTGGGAGCCTGGCTTGCCGGCGATGGGGCGCGAAGCGGCCCTGTAGTCGGTGCTGCGCAATGCCGGAACCGCGTAAACCAGGCGACAACGCCAGTTCCTTTTCCAACTACCCTTGTAGACCGTCTTTCCTACCCCCATATTGGGGCGACTGACGCGTGAAGGAATACATCTTGAGCGAACTCCTCATCCGCCGCCTGAGCCTGCTCGGCGCCAATCTCCCCCTGCTCAAGCAGTGCCTGCACGGTATTGAGCGCGAATGCCTGCGTGTGACCGACGAAGGTCGCCTGGCCCAGACCCCGCACCCGGAAGCTCTGGGGTCGGCGCTGACCAACGAGCAGATCACCACTGATTATTCCGAGTCGCTGCTGGAGTTCATCACCCCAGCCCTGCCCGACCCGGCCAAAGTGCTCGAAAGCCTCGAACAGACCCACCGTTTCGTCTACAGCAAGCTGGGCGACGAATACCTGTGGAGCCCGTCGATGCCGTGCACCCTGCCGGCCGAGGAGGACATCCCGATCGCCGAGTACGGCAGCTCGAACATCGGCAAGCTCAAGCACGTCTACCGCAAGGGCCTGGCCCTGCGCTACGGCCGCACCATGCAGTGCATCGCCGGTATCCATTACAACTTCTCGCTGCCCGAAGCCCTGTGGCCGCTGCTGCGCGAAGCCGAAGGCAGCACGCAAGACAACCGCGACTACCAGTCGTCGGCCTACATTGCGCTGATCCGCAACTTCCGCCGCTACAGCTGGCTGCTGATGTACCTGTTCGGCGCGTCGCCAGCGCTGGACAAAGGCTTTTTGCGTGGCCGCCCGCACCAGCTCGAAGAGCTGGATGCCGAAACCCTGTTCCTGCCCTACGCCACCAGCCTGCGCATGAGCGACCTGGGCTACCAGAGCAACGCCCAGGCCGGCCTGACGCCGTGCTACAACAACCTGGCCAGCTACACCGACAGCCTGCGCAAGGCCGTGGGCACGCCCTACCCGCCTTACGTCGAGGTCGGTACGCACGTGGACGGCGAGTGGGTGCAGCTGAACACCAACATCCTGCAGATCGAGAACGAGTACTACTCGAACATCCGCCCCAAGCGCGTCACCTACACCGGCGAGCGACCGATCCAGGCCCTGACCTCGCGCGGCGTGCAGTATGTGGAAGTGCGTTGCCTGGACATCAACCCGTTCCTGCCGGTGGGCATCGACCTGCCCGAGGCGCGCTTCCTCGATGCGTTCCTGCTGTTCTGCGCACTGGAAGACAGCCCGCAGCTGGACAACGGCGAATGCGGCCAGTGCACCGACAACTTCCTGACCGTGGTCAAGGAAGGCCGTCGCCCGGGCCTGGAGCTGCATCGTGATGGCCAGCCAATCACCCTGAAGGACTGGGCCAGCGAGCTGATCGAGCGTATCCGGCCACTGGCCGACCTGCTCGACCAGGCGCAAGGCGGCGACGCCCACGGCAAAGCCCTGGATGCCCAGCAGGCCAAGGTCGATGATGCCGCGCTCACCCCGTCGGCCCAGGTGCTGGCACGCATGACCGAGCACGACGAAACCTTCATCCAGTTCTCCCTGCGCCAAAGCCGGGTCCACGCCGAGACATTCCGCGAACAGCCCCTGAGTAACGAACAGCAACAGGCGTTCGAAACACTGGCCCGCGAATCGCTGACCAAGCAGTCCGAGCTGGAACAGGAAGAGGTCGGTGACTTCGACCTGTTCGTCGGCGCCTACCAGGCCAGCATCCTGGCGATCAGCAACTGATGAGCCGCGCCGTCGCCTCGCGCAAGCCGCGCGCCAGCAGCCAGGCCAGGATCGAGGCGATCCTGGCGGCTGCGCGTGAGCTGCTGGCCGAACAAGGGGTGGCGGCACTGTCCATCTACAGCGTGGCCGAGCGGGCGCAGATTCCACCGTCGTCGGTGTATCACTTCTTCGCCAGCGTGCCGGCCTTGCTGGAAGCGCTGACGGCCGATGTGCACCGGGCGTTTCGCGAAGCCCTGAGCGCACCGTTCGACAGCAGCGCGTTCGGCACCTGGCACCAACTGTCACGGCTGATCGAGCAGCGCATGCTGGATATCTACAACGAAGATGCTGCGGCGCGGCAGCTGATTCTGGCCCAGCATGGCCTTAGCGAAGTGGTGCAGGCCGATCGGCAGCACGACATGGAACTGGGCGACTTGATGCACAAGTTGTTCGACCAGCATTTTCACCTGCCGGTGATGCCGCTGGATGTGGATGTGTTCGCCCTGGCCATGGAGCTGAGCGACCGGGTGTATGCACGGTCGGTGCAGCTGCACGAAGCGATCACCCCACGCATGGCCGAAGAAGGCAAGCGGGTGTTCGAGGCATATCTGGGGTTGTACCTGCCGCCGTTTCTGGCCAAGCGTTCAAGCTGAAATTATTGGGGCCGCCCTTCGCGGGTAAACCCGCTCCCACAGGGTCCGCGTGAGTTCTTGACCCTACGCAGCACCTGTGGGAGCGGGTTTACCCGCGAAGGGCTGCGAAGCAGCCCCGATATCGAGCAGCAGCATCACAGCTTGGCGATAGACACTTCAGTCGACTTCACGAAGGCAATCACTTCGCTGCCCACTTGCAGCTCCAGCTCTTTTACCGAGCGGGTGGTGATGACCGAAGTCACGATACCCGAGGCAGTCTGCACGTCGATTTCCGACAGCACCGGGCCTTCGAGGATTTCTTTCACGGTGCCTTTGAACTGGTTGCGGACGTTGATGGCTTTGATAGTCATGATGTAATTCCTTCTCTATGGGTTCAGTCGGGGTCGATCAGTGCGCCCAACGCAGTTGCGTGGGCAGAGGGGCTACAGGGTCCGGCTCGGGCGCAGTGCCCGGGGCAGACAGAACACGGTTGAGCACTTCGCTTTCCAGCGCGGCCAGGCGGTGCGAACCACGCGCCCTGGGCCGTGCCAGGTCGACCGTGAGGTCGAGCCCGACTTCGCCGTCCTCGATCAGGATCACCCGGTCAGCCACGGCAACCGCCTCGCTGACATCGTGGGTAACCAGCAGCACGGTGAAGCCGTGCTGACGCCACAGGCGTTCGATCAGTTGCTGCATTTCGATTCGGGTCAATGCATCCAGCGCACCCAGCGGCTCATCCAGCAGCAGCAGGCGTGGCTGGTGAATCAAGGCGCGAGCCAAGGCCACGCGCTGCTTCTGGCCACCCGAGAGGGCTGCCGGCCATTCATTGGCGCGGTCGGCCAGGCCCACCGCCTCCAGCGCTTCCAGCGCTCGTGGGCGCCAGTCACCCGACAGGCCCAGGCCAACGTTGTCGATCACCTTCTTCCACGGCAGCAGGCGTGCGTCCTGGAACATCAGGCGGGTTTCTTCACGGGCCTCTTCCAGCGGCGCAGCACCGGCCAGCAGCTGCCCGGCAGTAGGCTGATCGAGCCCGGCCAGCAGCCGCAGCAAGGTGCTTTTGCCGCAGCCGCTGCGGCCAACGATGGCAACGAACTGGCCGGCCGGAATGTGCAGGTCGATACCCTTCAACACTTCGCGCTGGCCAAAGGTCTTGCGCAGGCCATTGGAGGCCAGCGGGATGCCACGCAGCAGGCGTGGCGGCTGTTCCTTGAGCACAGTCATGCACCCTCCTTCTTGGCCACTTGATAGGCCGGGTGCCAGCGCAGCCACACACGTTCCAGGCCGCGGGCGGCGAGGTCGGCGAGTTTGCCAAGCACGGCGTACAGGACGATGGCCAGTACCACCACGTCGGTCTGCAGGAACTCACGGGCGTTCATCGCCAGGTAACCGATGCCGGCATTCGCCGAAATGGTCTCGGCCACGATCAGGGTCAGCCACATGAAGCCCAGTGCGAAACGCACGCCCACCAGGATCGATGGCAGCGCGCCCGGCAGGATCACCTGGCGGAACAGGCTGAAGCCGGACAAGCCGTAGCTGCGCGCCATTTCTACCAGCGCCGGGTCGACGTTGCGGATGCCGTGGTAGGTGTTCAGGTAGATCGGGAACAGCGTGCCCAGCGCGACCAGGAAGATCTTTGCTGACTCGTCGATACCGAACCACAGGATTACCAGCGGGATCAGCGCCAGGTGCGGCACGTTGCGGATCATCTGCACCGAACTGTCGAGCAGGCGTTCGCCCCAGTTCGACAGGCCGGTGATGAAGCCCAGTACCAGGCCGATGCTGCCGCCGATGACGAAGCCCAGCCCGGCACGCCAGCCACTGATGGCCAGGTGGGTCCAGATATCGCCACTGCGCACCAGCTCGACACCGGCGCTGACCACTGCGCTAGGTGCCGGCAGGATGCGCGTCGACAGCCAGCCAGCGCTGACCGCCAGCTGCCAGACTGCCAGCAGCAGCACTGGCAGCGCCCACGGCGCCAGGCGCTGGGTCAGGGTGGAGGAAGTTGCACGACTCATGGCCCGGCCCTCAGCTCTGCGACACGGACTTGGGCAGGATGTCGTTGGCCACCATCTCGCCGAACGGGCTCACATAGCCACCGGTTTTCGGTTGCTCCGGGCGCTGTACATCAAGGTGCGGGAACAGCAGCTCGGCAACGCGGTAGGACTCTTCCAGGTGTGGATAACCCGAGAAGATGAAGGTATCGATCCCCAGGTCGGCATACTCCTTCACCCGCGCCGCGACAGTCGGGCCGTCGCCTACCAATGCGGTACCGGCGCCACCACGTACCAGGCCAACGCCTGCCCACAGGTTGGGGCTGACTTCCAGGTTGTCGCGGTTGCCGCCGTGCAGGGCAGCCATGCGCTGCTGGCCCACCGAGTCGAAGCGCGCCAGCGAGGCCTGGGCACGGGCAATGGTGTCATCGTCCAGGTGCGAGATCAGGCGGTCGGCAGCGGCCCAGGCTTCTTCGTTGGTTTCCCGCACAATCACGTGCAGGCGGATGCCGAAGCGTACTTCACGGCCTTGAGCGGCTGCTTTTTCGCGCACCTGGGCGATTTTCTCGGCAACGGCTGACGGCGGCTCGCCCCAGGTCAGGTACAACTCGACCTGTTCGGCGGCCAGGTCCTGAGCGGCCTCGGACGAACCGCCGAAGTACAGCGGCGGGCGTGGTTGCTGAATCGGCGGGTAGAGCAGCTTGGCGCCCTTCACCTGGATGTGCTTGCCGTCGTAATCGACGTTTTCGCCTTCCAGCACCTTGCGCCAGATACGGGTGAACTCGACCGAGGCTTCGTAGCGCTCCTGGTGGTTCAGGTGCAGGCCGTCACCGGCCAGTTCGTCCGGGTCGCCACCGGTTACCAGGTTGAACAGCGCACGGCCATTGGACAGGCGGTCCAGGGTTGCCGCCTGGCGTGCTGCCACGGTCGGCGAAATGATGCCCGGGCGCAGGGCAACCAGGAATTTCAGGTGCTGAGTCACAGGGATCAGCGACGCGGCCACCAGCCAGGAATCCTCGCAGGAACGGCCGGTAGGGATGAGTACCCCACCAAAGCCCAGACGGTCGGCGGCCTGCGCGATCTGCTGCAGGTAACCGTGATCGACCGCACGCGCGCCGTCGGAAGTGCCCAGGTACTTGCCGTCACCGTGGGTAGGGAGGAACCAGAAAATGTTAAGGCTCATTGGAGTTGTCTCCTCAAGGGTGGCTCAAGCCGGAGCGGCGCCCCGGCACAGGCGAATCAATCAAGGCGCGCTAGCGACCTTGGCCGGGGGTGTCCAGATCACGTCCTTGATGCTCAGCGGCTTGGGTATCAGCTTGAGCGCCTGGAAGGTGTCGGCGATTTTCTGTTGTGCGGCCACTACCTCGGGGGTGAGCGGTGCTGCACCGTAGCCTTGGCGCTTGACCGAGGTCAGGGTGATGTCGGCAGGCAGGCCGAGCAGCGGTGCGACCTGGTCGGTCACCTCCTGCGGGTTGGCCTGGGACCACTGGCCCACGGCGCGCACTTCTTCGATCAGGGTGTTGATCACCGCCGGGTGATGGGTCGCGTAGTTGCGGGTGGCCAGATAGAACTGGTGGTTGTCGACCAGGCCCTTGCCATCACGCAGGGTCCGCGCCTGCAGCTGCTGCTCGGCGGCAGCCTGGTACGGGTCCCAGATCACCCAGGCATCGACGCTGCCACGCTCGAAAGCGGCGCGGGCATCGGCCGGGGGCAGGTACACCGGCTGGATATCGCTGTACTTGAGGCCGGCGTCTTCCAGGGCGCGGACCAGCAGGTAGTGCACGTTGGAGCCTTTGTTGAGGGCGACTTTCTTGCCCTTGAGCTCCTTGACCGACTGGATCGACGACCCCTTCGGCACCAGGATCGCCTCGCTGTGCGGCGCTGGCGGCTCGTAGGCCACGTAGAGCAGATCGGCGCCGGCGGCCTGGGCGAATACCGGCGGGGTTTCGCCGGTAACACCAAAGTCGATGGAGCCGACGTTCAGCCCTTCAAGCAGTTGCGGGCCACCGGGGAATTCGGTCCACTGCACCTGCACGCCCTGCTCGGCCAGGCGCTTCTCCAGCGTGCCCTTGGCCTTGAGCAGCACCAGGGTGCCGTATTTCTGGTAACCGATACGCAGGCTTTCGGCCTGGGCTTGGGTAATGGCGCCGAAGGACACAGCCGCCGCAAACAGGGCGACCAGACCGCGACGCAAGAAGACTGTGCGCATGGCGCTCTCCTGTGCGAATGAGGTTCGGGTTGCACCTGCTTGCCTCGTTGTCGGGCGAGTAAGGTGGTGAAGCGGGTTGTGCCGGTCAGATGCTCCAGCGAGCACTGATCAGGCGTTCATTCAGTACGCCCGGGGCCACAGGGCGTGGCCGACGGGCCAAGGCAACGTGGAAGGTTTCCAGCGAGTCCAGCAGGCGTTCTTCCAGTGCCGGTACCAACTGCGCGGGCTTCGTGCCGTCTGCGTAAGCCACCTGGCTGTCGTCGGCGAAGATCCCTTGCAGGGTCTCTTGTGCCTTGAGTGCCGACAGCACGGGTTTCAATGCGTAATCCACCGCCAGCATGTGGGCGATGCTGCCGCCGGTGGCAATTGGCAACACGATCTTGTGGGCCAGGGCGCGTTCGGGCAGCAGGTCCAGCAGTGTTTTCAGTGCACCGGCAAACGACGCCTTGTACACCGGGGTGGAAACGATCAGGCCATCGGCCTGGGCTACCAGCTGTTGGAAGTGTTGCACATGCGGGCTGTCGAAGCGGGCATGCAGCAGGTCTTCGGCGGGGAAGTCACGTACCTGGAACGTCACCACTTCAACGCCCCGGCCCTGCAGCCACTGGCGCGAACGCTCAAGCAGCACGCCGGAGCGTGAACGAGGACTTGGGCTACCACCGATTGAGACGACCAGCATTGCAGCGCTTCCTTGTGTTCTGTTGAGGGAGACATTAACAGCTGCTACATATATCTAGAAATCATATTTTTTCATTTGTTTATTCCATTTTTATCTTTTGCCTGTGGCGGCCTCTTCGCGGGTGAACCCGCTCCCACAGAAACTGCGCAAAGCTTGAAACCTGGGCTCTCCCTGTGGGAGCGGGTTTACCCGCGAAGAAGGCCACACTTTTGTTCAGGCATAAAAAAGGGCCGTCGAAACGGCCCGAAAATCCCTGCTTGGCTAAGAGCAATGCAACGAGGAATCCTTTAACGATTTGGCTGTGGGGTCAGACGCAGATAGGGTTTGACCGCCCGGTAACCTTTGGGGAAACGCTGCTTGATTTCTTCCTCATCTTTGAGCGAAGGCACGATCACCACCTCGTCGCCGTCCTGCCAGTTACCTGGCGTGGCGACCTTGTGGTTGTCGGTCAGCTGCAGCGAGTCGATCACCCGCAGGATTTCATTGAAGTTGCGCCCGGTACTGGCCGGATAGGTGATGGTCAGGCGCACCTTCTTGTTCGGGTCGATGACGAACAGCGAGCGCACGGTCAGGGTGTCGCTGGCGTTCGGGTGGATCAGGTCGTACAGGTCGGACACCTTGCGGTCGGCGTCGGCGATGATCGGGAAGTTGACCACGGTGTTCTGGGTCTCGTTGATGTCCTCGATCCATTTATGGTGCGAGTCGACCGGGTCTACCGACAGGGCGATGGCCTTGACCCCGCGCTTGGCGAAGTCGTCCTTGAGCTTGGCGGTCAGGCCCAGCTCGGTGGTGCACACCGGGGTGAAGTCGGCCGGATGGGAGAACAACACCCCCCAGCTGTTGCCCAGCCACTCGTGGAAGTGGATCTTGCCTTCGCTGGAATCCTGTTCGAAATCGGGGGCGATATCGCCGAGTTTGAGGCTCATGGGCTGCGGCTCCTTGGCTGGGTTCTGTACCGTATGGGTTCAATGTGCCTGTATTCGGTTAAAAATAAAAAGAATAAATAACGATTTATTTATAACCATAAAGCATACGAATTTGCAGGCACAAAAAAGCCTCGCACTAGGCGAGGCTTCTTTTTCAGCTACGGCTTACAGGAAGTTGTAAGTGTAGTTGAAGATCAGACGGGTCTGATCCTGGTCAGCCAGCGAGCTGGTGCCGGTGCCACGGTATACGCCGTGACGCAGGCTGGCGCCCAGGCCCTTGAAGGTGCCTTCCTGGATAACGTAGTCGACGCGAGCGTCACGTTCCCATTCGCTGAAGGTGCCGTTGCCGTTGGCGTTCTTGCCGTCTTCACCTTTCAGGTAGGCAACCGAGGCTTTCAGGCCCGGCACGCCCAGGCGAGCGAAGTCATAGGCGTACTGGCCGAAGGTGGTGTTTTCACCGGCCTTGGCGAACTGGTTGATCATGCTGTCGGTGAACAGGTAGAAGCTGGAACCACCGGCGCCTTCGTTGCGGCCGTTGCCGTCAACCACGTTGCCCTGGTTCAGCCAGACGAAACCACCGTCGTCATTGACGCGCTGGTGGCCGAGCATCAGCGAGTGGCCACCCAGGGTGTAGGTGAACATCGCGGACCAGGTCTTGTTGTCGACCTCGCCAGTGTTCTTGGCATAACCGCCGTTGTTGCTGAAGCGGTAGCCTGCTTCACCGTTCTTGCCGTCGCTGCTGCTGTCGAAGTAGCGCAGGTCGGTCTTGAACGACTGGTCGTCAGCGATCTTGAACACGTGGGTCGCGCCCAGGAAGTGCTGCTTGTAGAAGTCTTCCAGGTTCGAGTAGTAGTACTGCAGGGTCAGGTCTGGAGTGAGCTTGTAGTCCAGGCCGCCGTAGCGGAACTTGTTGCTGTCCTGGGTAGCACCGGCTACCGACAGACCGGTACGGTTGCTCGACGCACGGCCCATGGCGTGGGTCAGCTGGCCGGCGTTGATGGTCAGGTTGTCGATTTCCTTCGACTGGATGGTGCCACCCTCGAAGGTTTGCGGCAGCAGACGGCCATCGTTGGAGACCAGGATCGGCAGGTTCGGCGCCAAGGCGCTACCGTAGTGAACTTCGGTCTTCGAGAAACGTGCCTTGGCGTTGGCGCCAACGCGAGCCCACTGGCTTGCCGCCGAACCGTCGGTATCGCTCGGGAAGAAGCTGCTGTTGTCTGGGTGCTTGCCGCGGCCACCATCCAGGTGGATACCCCACAGGGCCTGGGCATCGACACCGAAACCAACGGTGCCTTCAGTGAAGCCGGAGATGTAGTCGAGCTTGAAGCCCTGACCCGACTCGCGGTTGTCAGCACCGCCATCGCGGTTGTCGTTGTTGAAGTACATGGTGCGCGAGCTGAGCGACAGTTTGCTGTCTTCAACGAAACCGGCAGCGCCTGCTTGTTGGGCGAGAACCCCCAGTGCCACGGCCAGAGCCAGGCTGGACTTGTACATGTTTTGCTCCTCTACGTTCTAATTCTTGTGTATCTCTGGCGGAGGGGTCTGTTGCCCCGCTCACCGTGGATTGGCGATTTAGTCCCAAAGCGTGACCACTAAGTCAATCGTTTCTAAACGTTTCGCGACTTTGGTCTAAGACGCCACCTGCGCTACAGGATAATGACAATCCTATAAATCCAAAATGACCGTTTTATGAATTCGTAAGATTTTTACGGAATATGGTTGGAACCTTTACTGCCAAACGTTGTAGCAACCCCGCCATTCATAACCATTGGTTATTTGCAAACGTTTGCTCATAACCTAATACCGTATCGTTCTATAGGGACGAAAAAGCCTAGCAGGCTCTCCTGATTTCGCCATGAGGCAGCATCTCCCCACCCGCAGGCTTGCGCGATCCCTGGGCTAAAAGCATTTGGCTCCTAAGCTAATGCAAAAAAGTTATTTATTTCTGAATTCTTAGATCATTTAGTCTTCTCGCCATCCATCGCCCTGATTACCTGACGAGAGGTTCACCATGACCCCGCACGCTCCGCTGCGCCTGTTCGCCGCCCTGACCCTCGCCAGCACCAGCTGGTTTGCCCAGGCCGCCGACCTGACCGTGGCCTACCAGACCACCGTCGACCCGGCCAAAGTGGCCCAGGTCGATGGCGACTACGAAAAAGCCAGCAACGCCAGCATCGACTGGCGCAAATTCGATAACGGCGCCGACGTGATCACTGCGGTGGCCAGCGGCGACGTGCAGATCGGCTACCTGGGCTCCAGCCCGCTGGCCGCTGCCGCCACCCGCAAGCTGCCGGTCGAGACCTTCCTCATCGCCACCCAGATTGGCGCCGGTGAAGCGCTGGTCGCCCGCGACAGCATCAAGACCCCGCAAGACCTGATCGGCAAGAAGGTCGCCGTGCCGTTCGTTTCCACCGGCCACTACAGCCTGCTGGCCGCCCTGAAAAGCTGGAACATCGACCCGTCCAAGGTACAGATCCTCAACCTGGCGCCACCGGCCATCATTGCCGCCTGGAAGCGCGGCGACATCGATGCCACCTACGTCTGGGACCCCGCGCTGGGCGTGGCCAAGGAAAACGGCAAGGTGCTGATCACCTCCGGCGAACTGGCGAAGAAAGGCGCCCCCACGTTCGATGCCTGGATTGTGCGCAAGGACTTCGCCGACAAGCACCCTGAGGTGGTCAAGGCCTTTGCCAAGGTCACCCTTGATGCCTACGCCGACTACCGCAAGGACCCGAAAGCCTGGCTGGCCGACAAGGGCAACGTAGACAAGCTGGTGAAGCTGTCCGGCGCCAAGGCCAGCGACATCCCGGTGCTGCTGGAGGGCAACGTGTACCCACTGGCAGCAGACCAGGCCAACGCCCTCGGCGCACCGACCACCCAGGCGCTGACCGACACGGCCAACTTCCTCAAGCAGCAAGGCAAGGTCGACGCCGTGCTGCCGGACTACTCGCCGTACGTCAGCGCCAAGTTCCTTCCAAACTGATCCGGAGCCCGTCATGGCCTTGCTCGAACTGGAGCGCATCAGCGCACAGTACCCTGGCGCCAGCACCCCGGTGCTGGCCGACATCAACCTGAGCCTGGGGCCACGCCAGCTGCTGGTGGCCCTGGGGCCCTCCGGCAGCGGCAAGACCTCGCTGCTCAACCTGATCGCCGGCTTTGTCGCCCCCAGTGGCGGGCGTATCACCCTCGACGGCGTACCGGTGCAGAGCCCTGGTGCCGAGCGCGGCGTGGTGTTCCAGGACGATGCCCTGCTGCCCTGGCAGAACGTGCTGGGCAATGTCGCCTTCGGCCTCGAACTGGCCGGCGTGCCCCGCGCCCAGCGTGAAGCCAAGGCCCGTGAAATGCTCGCCCTCGTCGACCTCGATGGCTTCGGCGAACGGCGTATCTGGCAATTGTCCGGTGGCCAGAAGCAGCGCGTAGGCCTGGCCCGCGCGCTGGCGGCCGACCCACGGGTGTTGCTGATGGACGAACCGTTCGGCGCCCTCGACGCGTTCACCCGCGAGCAGATGCAGGAACTGCTGCTGCAGGTCTGGCAGCGCACCGCCAAGCCGGTGTTCCTGATTACCCACGACATCGAAGAAGCGGTGTTCCTTGCCAGCGAACTGGTACTGCTGGCGCCCAACCCGGGGCGCGTAGTGGAACGCCTGCAACTGGACTTCGGCCAGCGCTATGCCGCTGGCGAATCGGCCCGGGCCATCAAGTCCGACCCCGCCTTCATCGAAACCCGCGAGCATGTGCTGGCGCGGGTGTTCTCCCAACGCCAAAGTTTGCAGGAGCGCGCATGAGCAGCCTGGACCTGCCGGTCGCCGGCAAACACAACGCGCAAACCCGGCCAGCCGCCAAGCTGCGCCGGCCACTGTCCACCCGCTGGATCAGTACCCTGACCCTGGCCAGCCTGCTGCTGGTCTGGTGGCTGGTGACGGCCGCTGGCTGGATCGAACCCCTGTTCCTGCCTTCGCCCGGCGACATCCTGGCCAGGGCCTGGACCCTGCTGACCCAAGGCTACATGGACGCCAGCCTGTGGCAGCACCTGGGCGCCAGCCTGGGCCGCATCGGCCTGGCACTGGTGGCCGCGACCCTGACTGCGATCCCGGTGGGCATCGCCATCGGCTACAACCGCGTGGCCCGCGGCATCCTCGACCCGCTGATCGAGTTCTACCGGCCCATCCCGCCGCTGGCCTACCTGCCGCTGATCGTCATCTGGTGCGGTATCGGCGAGCTGTCCAAGGTGCTGCTGATCTACCTGGCAATCTTTGCCCCGATCGCCATTGCCACCGCCACCGGTGTGCGCACGGTCGACCCGGCCAAGCTGCGGGCGGCGCAGTCACTGGGCGCGACCAAGGCCCAACTGATCCGCCATGTGATCCTGCCCAGTGCGTTGCCCGACATCCTCACCGGCATCCGCATCGGCCTGGGGGTCGGCTGGTCGACGTTGGTAGCCGCCGAGCTGATTGCCGCCACCAGCGGCCTGGGCTTCATGGTGCAGTCGGCGGCGCAGTTCCTGGTCACCGATGTGGTGGTGCTGGGCATCCTGCTGATCGCCCTGATCGCCTTCGCCCTGGAAATGAGCCTGCGTGCCCTGCAACGCAAACTGGTGCCCTGGCACGGGCAGAGCCACTGATTGCCGACTGACCACGCCGGCAACCCGGCGCCTAGAACGAGAAAAGACATGAGCCTGACCGTTACCCCTCTCAGCCCTGCCCTCGGCGCCCAGATCAGCGGCGTGGACATCAGCCGCGATATCACTGCAGAAGAGCGCGACGCCATTGAGCAGGCGTTGCTCAAGCATCAGGTGCTGTTCTTCCGCGACCAGCCGATCAACCCGCAGCAGCAGGCGCGCTTTGCCGCCCGCTTCGGTGACCTGCACATCCACCCGATCTACCCGAACGTGCCGGAAACCCCGCAAGTGTTGGTGCTTGACACCGCAGTCACCGATGTACGCGACAACGCCGTGTGGCACACCGACGTGACCTTTTTGCCGACCCCGGCACTGGGCGCGGTGCTCAGCGCCAAGCAGTTGCCGGCCTACGGTGGCGATACCCTGTGGGCCAGCGGGATTGCGGCCTTCGAAGCCTTGTCGGCACCGCTGCGCGAGATGCTTGACGGGCTGACCGCCACCCACGACTTCACCAAGTCGTTCCCGCTGGAGCGCTTTGGCACCACGCCGGAAGACCTGGCGCGCTGGGAGGCCACCCGGCGCAACAACCCGCCGCTGTCGCACCCGGTGGTGCGCACGCATCCGGTGAGCGGGCGCAAGGCGTTGTTCGTCAATGAAGGGTTTACCACACGCATCAATGAGCTGAGCGAGCTGGAAAGCGATGCGCTGCTGAGGCTGCTGTTCGCCCATGCGACGCGACCGGAGTTCAGCATCCGCTGGCGCTGGCAGGAGAATGACGTGGCGTTCTGGGACAACCGCGTGACCCAGCATTTTGCGGTGGATGATTACCGGCCTAACCGGCGGGTGATGCACCGGGCGACTATCCTGGGGGATGCCCCTTTCTGACAGGTTTTGGGAGGCCGTTGGCCTCCATTCGCAGCACAAGGCTGCTCCTACAAGGGATCGCGTACCCCTGTAGGAGCAGCCTTGTGCTGCGAATGGACCGCAAAGCGGCCCCGGCGATCTAACGGACCAGATGCAGGTACTGCATGTGCCGCTCGTACTGGTCGAGGATGTCGTTGATGATCTGCTCCTTGCTGTAGCCCACCAGGTCATAGTTCTGGCTGCCTTCGCTCAGGTGCACCTCCGCCCGGTAATAGCGGCGGTTCTTCAACTCCTGCGTACCCAGCCCACCCAGGGCGAATGATGGCGTGAAGTAGCCACGCATCTGCACCTGGTAAATGAACGGCTGTTCCTCGCCATGGCCAATCTTCAGGCTGACGTTGTCGTGGCTCGGGTCGTCCTGGGTAATCAGCACCAGGCCCTTCTGCTCGAACACTTCGCGCACATCGGCAATCGCCGGGCGCACCACGTCGTCCATGAAGCGGTACACCTCGTCACGCGACGGGAAGTGCACCGCCTGGCTCAGGCGCTGGCGCCAGCCGCCACGGCCGCGGCGTGACTGGGCGAACGGGGCCAGCGAGTGCATCTGCGCGATCTGCCGTTGCGACTCCAGGTAGAACGCCTTGTGCAGCCCCCACATCATGCACAGCAGAATCAGCGAGAACGGCAACGAGGTGAGCACCACCGCCGACTTCAGCGAATCGATGCTGCCAGCAAAAAGCAGTGCGCTGGTGATCAGCGCAGTCATCGCGCCCCAGAAGATACGCAGCCAGTTAGGCCCGTCCTCGTCTGCGTCACCACCCTTGGCCGACAAGGTCGACAGCACCACGGTGCCCGAATCGGCCGAGGTCACGAAGAACACGAAGCTGATGAACACCGTGGTGGCGATCACCGCCTTGCTCCACGGGTAGGTTTCCAGCAGCAGGTACAGGCTCATCGACGGGTTATCCAGTGCCGACTGGCCCAGCGCTGTCATGCCGTGGTTGATCACCTGGTCCAGGGCGCTGTTGCCGAAAATCGACATCCACGCCAGGGTGAAGCCCAGCGGGATCAGCAGCACGCCGAAGACGAACTCGCGGATGGTGCGGCCACGGGAGATACGGGCGATGAACAGGCCCACGAACGGCGCCCAGGCAATCCACCAGGCCCAGTAGAACACCGTCCAGCCGCCCAGCCAGTCACGGTTTTCACCGTAGGCATACACGTCGAAGCTCTTGCGTGGCAAGGCGCCCAGGTAATCGCCAAGGTTCTGGATCAGCGTGTTGAACAGGTGCTGGGTCGGCCCGGCAAACAGCACGAACAACAGCAACGCGCAGGCCAGGAACAGGTTGATGTCGCTCATCACCCGCACGCCCTTCTCCACCCCGGCAACGGCAACGGCCACTGCCGCGCCCATCATCAGGGTGATGAGGATCACCTGCACCCACTGGCTATGGCTGATACCGAACAGGTAGTCCAGGCCGGCGTTCAGGTGCAGTACGCCAAAGCCCATGTCGGCACCCAGGCCGAACACCGTGGCAATGATGCCGAAGCCATCCACCGCGTAGCCGATCGGGCCGTTGATGCGTTTGCCGATCAGTGGGTACAGCGCCGAACGCAACGCCAGCGGCAGGTTGTGGCGGTAGGCGAAGTAGGCCAGCGCCATGCCGACAAAGGCGAACACGCCCCAGCCATGCAGGCCCCAGTGCAGGAACAGGATCTGCATCGCCTGGCGCCCGGCCTCGGCCGTGCCCGCTTCGCCCTGGGGCGGTTGCAGCATGTGCGTCAGCGGCTCGGAAACACAGAAGAAGAACAGGGTAATGCTGATGCCGGCGGCGAACAGCATGCCGGCCCACGAGAGGTAACTGAACTCGGGTTCGTCGTGGTCGGCACCGAGCTTGATCTTGCCGTAGCCGGACAAGGCGGTGACCACCACGAAGACCAGGTACAGCGTCATGGCCAACATGTAGTACCAGCCGACCGTGTTGGCCGCCCAGTTCTGCGCCGCCAGCAGCCAGTCGCCTGCAGCTTGCGGGTTGGAGATGACCACCAGGCCAAAGATGAGGATGAAGCTTGCCGCAAAGTAGAACACCGGGGGGTTCATGCGGATTTTGCCGTTGGCGGCGGAAGGGTTCGGTGCACTCATCGGGCGTGCACCTCGTCGAATGACGTGAGGTTCGTAATGAACGGGTTCAGCAAAGGAATCCTCCTGTTGAACACCGGCAGCGGACCAGCGTTTTTACATTGAACAAGCGTTCAAGTTAAACATGGATCGGATTTCAATGCGAATTGGGGCGCTGATTGGCGTGCTCCTGCACTGGCCTCTTCGCGGGCTTGCCCGCTCCCACAAGTACCGCACAAGGTTCAAGATTTGTGGGGTCCCTGTGGGAGCGGGCGAGCCCGCGAAGAGGCCGGAACAGCCAATACGAATGCTAGATCAATTCTTGTCCTGGCAATCCAGCTGCAGGTTGGCCTGGGTGATGTTGCTTTCCGCCGGCACACTGCGGGTCAGCCACACATTGCCACCAATGGTCGAACCTTTGCCGATGGTAATGCGCCCCAGCACCGTGGCCCCGGCATAAATCACCACATCGTCCTCAACGATCGGATGACGCGGCAGGCCTTTGTGCAAGGTGCCCGACTCATCGCTGGGGAAGCGTTTGGCGCCCAGGGTCACCGCCTGGTAGATGCGCACGCGCTCGCCGATGATCGCGGTTTCGCCGATGACCACGCCGGTGCCGTGGTCGATGAAGAAGCTCGGGCCAATCTGCGCCCCCGGGTGAATGTCGATACCGGTGGCGGAATGCGCCAGCTCCGAGCTGATCCGCGCCAGCAGCGGCAGGCCGGCCTGGTACAGGTGATGCGCCAGGCGGTGGTGGATGATCGCCAGGATGCCCGGGTAGCACAGCAGCACTTCATCGACGCTGCGCGCGGCCGGGTCGCCGTGGTAGGCGGCCAGCACGTCGGTGTCGAGCAGCACGCGCAATTCCGGTAGCGCAGCAGCAAAACCCTGGATCAGCTTCAACGCTTGGGCATCGACGCTGGCCAGTTCAGCCTTGCTTTGCCGGGCGGCATAGCGCAACTCCAGCCGCGCCTGGGTCAGCAAGGCGGTCAGCGCGGCATCCAGGGTATGGCCAACGTAGAAGTCTTCACTCTCTTCGCGCAGGTCCACAGGCCCAAGGCGCATGGGGAACAACGCACCGCACAGTTGCTCCAGGATCTGCCGCATCGCCTCGCGCGATGGCAGCTCGCGCCCGCCCTGTTCGCCAATGCTACGGCCATTGCGGGTACGCCATTGCTCACGGGCGCCGCGCAGGCCGCTAACGATGTTGTGCAACTGCCAGTGCGCGGATGAAGGTTGTTCGCTCACGGTTTTCTCCTGCCTGAGTCGGCCAAACTATTTTTATCTGCAGGTCAGGCCCTTTCGCGGGTAAACCCGCTCCCACAAGTACTGCACAGGTTTCGAAGCCTGCGCGGTCAATGTGGGAGCGGGTTTACCCGCGAAGAGGCCCACCCTGCTTACATACAGCCCACTCTACGGCAAATCCGTCCCTTGGAAAAAACAACGCTTTATTCCATCCTGCGCTAAGTCAGGCATAAGCCGCGATGACGTAGCGAGCATCCTCGCCTACCCTCAAAGCAGCCAGCACCTGGCACAAATCAAAAAGGGAATAACAAAATAATTTTTTAGTATTTCCTGGCCTAAGCAGCCAACCCTATAGTCGCCACCTCACTACTTACACAACAAGCGCGGGGCTCTGACATGTCGAAATTCGCCAAACCGCTACTCAACGCCAGCCTGGCCCTCCTGCTGGGTGCCGGCCTGCTCAGCCCGGCGTTCGCCGGCGAGCAGTTGAAGACCATCCAGGAAAAAGGCGTGATCAACGTCGGCCTCGAAGGCACCTACCCACCGTTCAGCTTCCAGGATGAGAACGGCAAGCTGGCCGGTTTCGAGGTAGAGCTTTCGGAACTGCTGGCCAAGGAGCTGGGGGTCAAGGCCAAGATCCAGCCGACCAAGTGGGATGGCATCCTTGCCGCGCTGGAATCCAAGCGCCTGGACGTGGTGGTCAATCAGGTGACCATCTCCGAAGAGCGCAAGAAAAAATACGATTTCTCTGAGCCCTACACCGTTTCCGGTATCCAGGCCCTGATCCTGAAGAAGAAAGCCGAGCAGCTGAACATCAAGTCGGCGCAAGACCTGGCCGGCAAGAAAGTCGGCGTAGGCCTGGGCACCAACTACGAGCAGTGGGTCAAGCAAGACGTCCCGAAAGCCGAAGTGCGCACCTATGAAGACGACCCGAGCAAGTTCGCCGACCTGCGCAACGGCCGTATCGACGCCATCCTGATCGACCGCCTGGCCGCGCTGGAATACGCGCAAAAAGCCAAGGACACCGAACTGGCCGGCGATGCTTTCTCGCGCCTGGAAAGCGGCGTGGCCCTGCGCAAGGGCGAGCCTGAACTGCTGGCGGCGATCAACAAGGCCATCGACAAGCTCAAGGCTGACGGCACGCTGGCCAAGCTGTCCGAAAAATACTTCGGTGCTGATGTCACCAAATGATTGCTGAAAGCCTGCAACTCGTTGTCGACTCCACGCCCTTCCTGCTGAAGGGCGCGGGTTATACGGTGCTGCTCAGTGTCGGCGGCATGTTCTTCGGCCTGCTGCTGGGCTTTGCCCTGGCGCTGATGCGGCTGTCGAAGGTATTGCCGCTGAACTGGCTGGCGCGGATCTACGTGTCGTTCTTCCGCGGCACGCCGCTGCTGGTGCAGCTGTTCGTGATCTATTTCGGCATGCCGCAGATCGGCATCGAACTCGACCCCATCCCGGCTTCGCTGATCGGCCTGTCGCTGAACATGGCGGCCTACATCTGCGAAATCCTGCGTGCAGCGATTTCCTCCATCGACCGCGGCCAGTGGGAAGCTGCCGCCAGTATCGGCATGACCCGTGTCCAGGCCATGCGCCGGGCGATCCTGCCACAAGCCTTGCGCACCGCCCTGCCCCCGTTGGGCAACAGCTTCATTTCGCTGGTCAAGGACACCGCCCTGGCGGCGACCATCCAGGTGCCCGAGCTGTTCCGCCAGGCACAGCTGATTACCGCACGCACCTTCGAAGTGTTCACCATGTACGTGGCGGTCGCGGTCATCTACTGGGTGCTGTGCAGCATCCTCGCGCACTTCCAGAACCGCATGGAAGCGCGGGTCAACCAGCATGACCAGGAGCAATGAGCATGATTGAAGTCAAAGGCCTGACCAAGCAGTTCAAGGGCCAGACCGTGCTCAACGGCATCGACCTGACCGTGCAGCCCGGCGAAGTGGTGGCCATCATCGGCCCCAGCGGCTCGGGCAAGACCACCTTCCTGCGCTGCCTGAACCTGCTGGAAACGCCCGATGCCGGGCAGATCAAGATCGGCGCCATCAGCATCGATGCCAACCGCCCGCTGGGTGGCCAGCAGAGTGCGATACGCCGCTTGCGCCAGCAGGCCGGGTTCGTGTTCCAGAACTTCAACCTGTTCCCACACCGCACCGCCCTGGAGAACGTGATCGAGGGGCCGGTGATCGTCAAGAAGACGCCCCGCGAGCAAGCCGTCGAGCTGGGTCGGCGCCTGATGGCCAAGGTCGGCCTGGCGGGCAAGGAAGACGCCTACCCACGGCGGCTGTCCGGCGGGCAACAGCAACGGGTGGCCATCGCCCGCGCCCTGGCCATGGAGCCGGAGGTGATCCTGTTCGACGAACCCACCTCGGCACTGGACCCGGAGCTGGTGGGTGAAGTGCTGGCGACCATCCGCGGCCTGGCCGAGGAGAAGCGCACCATGATCATCGTCACCCACGAGATGAGCTTTGCCCGGGACGTGGCGAACCGGGTGATCTTCTTCGACAAGGGCGTGATCGTGGAACAGGGTGAAGCCAAGGCACTGTTTGCGGCGCCGAAGGAAGAGCGTACCCGGCAGTTTTTGCGCAAGTTCCTGGGTACCGCTGCCTCCGAGTAAACCTGTCCCGGCCTCTTCGCGGGTAAACCTGCTCCCACAGGGACTGCACCGGTTTCAAGACCTGTGCAGTCCCTGTGGGAGCAGGTTTACCCGCGAAAGGGCCGGCACATCTGTAGCAAATCCCTCCTTCTATACATATTCCAAAGAGTTAGTTCATAAACTTTTTATAAAGCATTAGGGTATATGAACCGGACCACCGGACCAGCACACTTTTGTCGCGACCAGCTGTAGCGACACAACTTTTTTGTGAGGTCAGGAATGGTCAGGATCACAATCACCCCAGTGCGTATCGCCAGGGCATTGAGTGCAGCCAAGGAGCGGTACTGATGTCCAGCCAGCCAAATACCCAATTCCACAGCGATCTCGACAGCTCGCCCCTGCTGCTGCCGGCCAAGGTACTGCGCAACGACGCCGAAGCCCTGCAAGCCGCCCGCGAACTGGCCGAGGTTGCCCGCGAGCAAGCCGCACGCCGCGACCAGCAACGCAAACTGCCGTGGGCGGAGATCGAGCTGTTCACCCGCAGCGGCCTGGGCAGCATCAGCGTACCCAAGGCCCATGGCGGCCCTGATGTGTCGTTCGAAACCGTAGCCGAAGTGTTCCGCCTGATCAGCGCCGCCGACCCGGCCCTGGGGCAGATCCCGCAGAACCAGTTCGGCATGCTGCAACTGATTCGCCTGACGGCCACCGAGGCGCAACAGGCGCTGATCTTCCGCAGCGTGCTCGACGGTTGGCGCATCGGCAATGCCGGGCCAGAGCGCGGCACCAAGGACACCCTCACCCTCAAGGCCCGCATCACCCGCGTTGGCGACAGCTATCGCATCAGCGGTGAGAAGTTCTATTCAACCGGTGCCCTGTTCGCCCACTGGGTAGCCGTGAAGGCACTGGATGACGAAGGCCGCCAGCGCCTGGCGTTCGTGCGCCGCGGCACTCCGGGGCTGCGCATCGTCGATGACTGGTCCGGGTTCGGCCAGCGCACCACCGCCAGCGGCACTGTGCTGTTGGACGAAGTGCCGGTAGACGCGGAGCTGGTGATCGACAACTGGCGCCAGCGTGATATCCCCAACATCCAGGGCGCAGCCTCGCAGCTGATCCAGGCGGCGATCGACGCCGGCATTGCCGAAGCGGCGATCGATGATGCGATCACCTTCGTGCGCGAAAAGTCCCGCCCGTGGATTGAAGCCAACGTGGAGCGCGCCAGCGACGATCCTTATGTGATCGCCGACATCGGCCGGCTGAAGCTTGAGCTGCACGCCGCTGAAGCGCTGCTGCGCAAGGCTGCGCGGGTACTCGACGAGGTCAATGCTGCGCCCATCGACGCAGCCAGCGCGGCCCGGGCCTCGATTGCGGTAGCCGAGGCCAAGGTGCTGACCACCGAAATCTCCCTGCAGGCCAGCGAGAAGCTGTTCGAGCTGGCCGGCAGCCGCGCCACGCTTGCCGAGTTCAACCTCGACCGCCACTGGCGCAATGCCCGGGTGCACACCCTGCACGACCCGGTGCGCTGGAAGTACCACGCGGTGGGCGCGTACCACCTCAACGGCACCCTGCCTGCGCGGCATTCCTGGATCTGATTTGAGTGCCCTGGGGGCTGCCTTGCAGCCCAATCGCCGGCAAGCCAGCTCCCACAGGTCCTGCACTGACCTCAAGACCTGTGCAGTACCTGTGGGAGCTGGCTTGCCGGCGATTGAGGCGCGAAGCGGCCCCTGGGGCCCCGGAGAACAACATGACTACAAAAATCATCACCAGCGACACCGAAGCCCTGAACGTCGCCGAAGACATCGCCCAGCAACTGCGCCGCGACAGCGCCCTGCGCGACCGCGAGCGCCGCCTGCCCCACGCCGAACTCGAGCTGTTCACCCGCTCCGGCCTGTGGGCCATCAGCGTGCCCAAGGCTTTCGGCGGCGCCGGCGTGTCCAACGTCACCCTGGCCAAGGTCATCGCCCGTATCGCCCAGGCCGACGGCTCGCTGGGGCAGATCCCGCAAAACCATTTCTACGGCCTGGAAGTGCTGCGGGTAAACGGCAGCCCCGAACAGCAACAGCGCCTGTACGCCGAGGTACTGGCCGGCCGCCGCTTCGGCAATGCCCTGGCCGAGCTGGGCACCAAGACCGCCAACGAACGCACCACCCGCCTGAGCCGAGACGGCGAGGGTTTTCGCATCAATGGCCGCAAGTTCTATTCCACCGGCGCCATCTACGCCCAGCGCATTCCTACCTCGGTCGTCGATGAGCAAGGCGTGCAGCAGCTGGCCTTCGTCCCGGCCGACAGCCAGGGCTTGCAGGTGATCGACGACTGGAGCGGCTTCGGCCAGCGCACCACCGGCAGCGGTTCGGTGGTGTTCGACAACGTGTATGTCAGCGCCGCCGACGTGGTGCCGTTCCAGAGTGCTTTCGAGCGCCCCACCCCGGTCGGGCCGCTGGCACAGATCCTCCATGCCGCCATTGACACCGGCATCGCCCGCGCCGCCTATGAAGATGCCCTGCACTTCGTGCGCACCCGCAGCCGCCCATGGGTCGACTCCGGCCTGGACAAGGCCACGGATGACCCGCTAACGCTGAAGAGCTTCGGCCACCTGGCGATCCGCCTGCATGCCGCCGAAGCCCTGCTGGAGCGCGCCGGTGAATACCTCGACCGCGCCCGCGACGACAGCACCGCCGACAACGTGGCCGCCGCTTCCATCGCCGTGGCCGAAGCGCGCGCCATCAGCACCGAGATATCGCTCGCTGCAGGTACCGCGCTGTTCGAACTGGGCGGCAGCCAGGCCACCCTGGCCGAGCACAACCTCGACCGCCACTGGCGCAACGCTCGCGTGCACACCCTGCACGACCCGGTGCGCTGGAAGTACCACGCCATCGGCAACTACTACCTCAACGATGCCAACCCGCCACGCCGGGGGACCATCTGATGGCCAAGCAGATTCTGCTCAATGCCTTCAACATGAACTGCATCGGGCACATCAACCACGGCCTGTGGACCCACCCACGGGACACCTCGACCCAGTACAAGTCGTTGGAGTACTGGACCAACCTGGCGCGCCTGCTGGAGCGCGGCCTGTTCGACGGGCTGTTCATCGCCGACATCGTCGGCACCTACGACATCTACGGCCAGTCGCTGGACGTCACCCTCAAGGAGTCGATCCAGCTGCCGGTCAACGACCCGCTGCTGCTGGTTTCGGCCATGGCTGCGGTCACCCGCCACCTGGGTTTCGGCCTTACCGCCAACCTCACCTACGAGGCGCCATACCTGTTCGCCCGGCGCCTTTCCACCCTCGACCACCTGAGCAATGGCCGGGTGGGCTGGAACATCGTCACCGGCTACCTCGACAGCGCCGCCCGCGCCATGGGCCTTGAGCAGCAACCCGAGCACGACCGCCGCTACGACCAGGCCGACGAATACCTGCAGGTGCTGTACAAGCTGCTGGAAGGCAGCTGGGCCGACGACGCCGTGGTCGCCGACCGCGAGCAGCGCGTCTATGCCCGGCCCGACAAGGTGCGCAAGGTCAGCCACCACGGCGAGTTCTACAACGTCGAGGGCTATCACCTGAGCGAACCCTCGCCGCAACGCACGCCGGTGCTGTTCCAGGCCGGCAGCTCGCAGCGTGGCCTGGCCTTCGCCGGCAACCACGCCGAATGCGTGTTCATCAGTGGCCAAAACAAGGCCGCCACCCGCGCCCAGGTCGACAAGGTACGCGCTGCCGCCCAGGCTGCCGGGCGCGACCCGCAAGCGGTCAAAGTGTTCATGGGCATCACGGTGATCGTCGCCGCCACCGAGCAGGCGGCTCAGGCCAAGCATGCCGAGTACCTGCGCCATGCAAGCCCCGAGGCCGGCGTCGCGCACTTTGCCGCATCCACCGGCATCGATTTTGCGGCCTACGGGCTGGACGAGCCGATTGGCTTCAGCCAGGGCAATGCCATCCAGTCCGCCACGCGCCAGTTGCAGGACAACGCCTGGACCCGCCGTCGCCTGCTTGAACAGCACGCCTTGGGCGGCCGCTACGTAACCCTGGTCGGCTCACCGGAACAGGTGGCCGAACAGTTGATTGCCTGGATCGACGAAACCGGGCTGGACGGTTTCAACCTGACCCGCACCGTCACCCCGGAAAGCTTCGAGGACTTCATCGACCTGGTCATCCCCCAGTTGCAACAGCGTGGCCGCTACAAGACCGCCTACGCCGAAGGCACCCTGCGCGAGAAGCTGTTCCAGGCCGACCACCCGCACCTGCCCGCCGATCACCCGGGCTCGACCTACCGCTTCACCCCAACCCCTGCCCCGACTGGAGCCCTGCACCATGCTTGAAAAACTGTTCCGGCCCGTCGCGGCCATTGCCCTCACCCTTGGCCTGTCCGCCGGCGCGCTGGCTGCCGAACCGCTGAAGATCGGCACCACCTCGGCCTTTGCCATTCCGCTGGAAGCCGCAGTGGAAGAAGCGCACAAGCAAGGCCTGGACGTGAAGCTGATCGAGTTCAGCGACTGGATTGCGCCCAATGTCAGCCTCAACAGCGGCGACATCGACGTGAACTACTTCCAGCACATCCCGTTCCTGGAAAACGCCAAGGCTGCTGCGGGCTTCAACCTGGTGCCTTACGCCTCGGGCATCATCAACAACGTTGGCCTGTACTCGAAACAGTACAAAAGCTTCGCCGAGCTGCCTGAAGGCGCCAGCGTGGCCATCGCCAACGACCCGATCAACAGTGGCCGTGGCCTGCAACTGCTGGCCAAGGCCGGGCTGATCAGCCTGAAGCCAGGCGTTGGCTACAAGGCCACCGAAGACGACATCGTCGCCAACCCGAAAAAGCTGAAAATCCTTCAGGTCGAGGCGGTTCAGCTGGTACGCGCCTACGATGACGCCGACCTGGTGCAGGGCTACCCGGCCTACATCCGCCTGGCCAACACCTTCGACGCCACCTCGGCATTGCTGTTCGACGGCCTGGAAAACAAGGAATACGTGATCCAGTTCGTCATCCGCCCGCAAAGCAAGGACGACCCACGCCTGGCCAAGTTCGTCGACATCTACCAGCACTCGCCGGTGGTGCGTGCAGCATTGGACAAAGCCCACGGCAAGCTCTACCAAGCCGGCTGGGAAGGCTGACATGAGCCAGGCCAGCGCGCTCAGGGCGCCTACACCACAACCATTGCCGCCAACGGTCAAGGAACAGGCCCTGCGCCCGGAGGTCAATGAAGCCCATGTGCGCTTCATCGGCCTGGGCAAGACCTACCCTGGCCAGACCCAACCGGCCTTGCAAGGCATCGACCTGAACATCCGCCATGGCGAGATCTTCGGCATCATCGGCCGCAGCGGTGCCGGCAAGTCTTCACTGCTGCGCACCATCAACCGCCTGGAGCAACCCAGCCAGGGCCGGGTACTGATCGACCAGGTGGACATCGCGCCCTTCGACGAGGACCACCTGGTGGCGCTGCGCCGGCGCATCGGCATGATCTTCCAGCACTTCAACCTGATGTCGGCCAAGACCGTGTGGCAGAACGTCGAGCTGCCATTGAAGGTGGCCGGCGTGGCCAAGGCCGAGCGCCAACGCAAGGTACGCGAGCTGCTGGAGCTGGTCGGCTTGCAGGAAAAGCACCACGTGTACCCGGCGCAACTGTCCGGCGGGCAGAAACAGCGCGTCGGCATTGCCCGGGCGCTGGTGCACGACCCCGAGATTTTGCTGTGCGACGAGGCCACCTCGGCGCTCGACCCGGAAACCACCGCGTCGATCCTTGAGCTGTTGCGCGACATCAACCAGCGCCTGGGCCTGACCATCGTGCTGATCACTCACGAAATGGCGGTGATCCGCGATATCTGCCACCGGGTGGTCGTACTGGAGCGCGGCGAAGTGGTCGAGCAGGGCGAAGTCTGGCGGGTGTTCGGCGCCCCACGGCACGAGGTCACCCGCACCCTGCTTGCACCGTTGCAGGCCAGGTTGCCTGCCGCGCTGCAAGCCAGCTTGCGGGCCAGCCAGGTGAGCCGCGACAGCGCTGTGGTACTGAAACTGACCTTGCTCGGCGAGCCCGAGCTGTCTGCCCTGTTCAACGATCTGGGGGGCCGCGTGCGCCTGCTGCAGGGCGGCGTGGAAACCATTGGCGAGCATGCCTTGGGGCAACTGATCCTGTCGGTGCAACACTCGCCGCACGACACCCATCAACTGCTGGAACGTGCCCGCCGCTGGGCCGAGGACGTGGAGGTACTGGGCCATGTGGTTTGATCGCCTGCTGGAAGGCTTGCTCGATACCCTGCTGATGGTCGGCGTGTCGTCGCTGATCGCCCTGCTGGTGGGGGTGCCGATGGCGGTGCTGCTGGTCACCAGCGACAAGGGCGGCATCTTCGAGGCACCGCTGCTGAACCGGGTGCTGGGCGCCTTCGTCAACCTGTTCCGCTCGATCCCGTTCCTGATCCTGATGGTCGCGCTGATCCCCTTCACCCGCCTGGTGGTAGGCACCACCTACGGCGTGTGGGCGGCGGTGGTGCCGTTGACCATTGCCGCCACGCCGTTTTTTGCACGGATTGCCGAGGTCAGCCTGCGCGAAGTCGACCATGGTTTGGTGGAGGCCGCACAGGCCATGGGCTGCCGGCGCTGGCACATCGTCTGGCACGTGCTGTTGCCAGAGGCGCTGCCGGGCATCGTCGGGGGTTTCACCATTACCCTGGTGACCCTGATCAACTCCTCGGCCATGGCCGGGGCAATCGGAGCCGGGGGCTTGGGCGACATTGCTTATCGGTATGGTTACCAGCGCTTTGACAGCCAGATCATGCTGACCGTGATTGCCCTGCTGGTGGCATTGGTGGCGTTGATCCAGCTGGGCGGGGACCGCCTGGCGAAGGGCTTGAACAAGCGATAGATCGGGGGCCGCTACGCGCCCCATCGCCGGCAAGCCAGCTCCCACAGGTACAGCGCTGCTCTCCAGCCTTGTGCAGTACTTGTGGGAGCTGGCTTGCCGGCGAAAGGGCCGCAAAGCGGACCCGGCGATCTCATTCCCAGCGAAGATCCCCAGCCGGCACCGGCCGCCCGAACCAATAGCCCTGCCCCAACTGACACTGCTCCTGCAGCAGGAAGCTGGCCTGCTCCGCTTGCTCGATGCCCTCGGCATGCACCTGCATGCCCATGCTGCGGGCCAGGGCGATGATCACCCGCACGATCGCGATGTCATCTTCATCCAGCGGCAACCCGGCAACGAAGCCCTGGTCGATCTTCAGCTTCTGCACCGGCAAACGCTTGAGCCGCAACAACGACGAATACCCGGTGCCAAAGTCGTCGATGGCCAGGGTCACCCCCAGCTCGCGAAGACGATGCAGCTGCTCCAGCGCCACTTCCGGGTCTTCCATCACCGCGCTTTCGGTCACTTCCAGTTCCAGCAGGGCCGGGGCCAGGCCAGTCTCGTGCAGCACCTCGGCCACCTGCCGGTACAGTTCATGCTGGCCAAACAGGCGGCTGGAGATGTTCACTGCCACAAATGCCAGCTGCCGGCCTTCGGCCTGCCACTGCACCATTTGCCGGCAGGCCTGGCGCAGCACCCAGGTGTCGATTTCGGCAATCAGCCCGGTGCGCTCGGCAATAGGGATGAACTCGCCCGGCGGCACCAGGCCGCGTTGGGGGTGCTGCCAGCGTACCAATGTCTCGACCCCGACCTGCCGGCCTGTCGCCAGGTCATGCACCGGCTGGAAGTACGCCCGCAGCTCATCCTGCTCCAGGGCCCTTCGCAGCTCGCCGGCGGTCTCGACCCGGTGCTGGGCGTGAGCGGTCAGCTCTTCGGTGTACAGCGCATAGCAGGCACGCCCGTTGCTTTTGGCCTTGTACAACGCCGCGTCGGCATTACGCAGCAACTGCTCGGCGCTCAAGGCGTCGCTGGGGAACAGGCTGATACCGACGCTGGCACTGATGAACAGGCGATTGTCCTCGAACAGGAACGGCTCGCGCATGCGCTCGATGATGCACTGCGCCAGCTTGCCCGCCTGGCCGACCTGCTGGCAGTTCTCGGCCAGCACACCGAACTCGTCGCCACCCAGGCGTGCCAGGGTCACGCCGTTGCCCAGCACCTCGCCCAGGCGCTCGCCCACCAGCTTCAGCAACTGGTCACCGATGGTGTGGCCCAGGCCGTCATTGATACTCTGGAAATGGTCCAGGTCCAGCAGCAGCAGGGCACAGCCGCGCTTGTTGGCCTGGGCGGCCGCCAGGGCCTGCTCGACCCGGTCGGTGAACAGCAGGCGGTTGGGCAGGCCGGTCAGCGGGTCGTGGTGCGCCAGGTAGGCCAGCTCCTGTTCCGAATGCTTGATCGCACTGATGTCACTGAACACCGCCACGTAATGGCTCAGCTCACCGTCGTCATCGCGGATGGCGCAGATGGTCTGCCATTGCGGGTAAATTTCGCCGCTTTTGCGCCGGTTCCAGATTTCGCCGCTCCACTCGCCCTGCTCGGCCAGGGTGGCAAAGATCTGCTGGTAGAACGCCTGGCCATGGCGGCCCGATTTGAACTTGCTCGGGCGATGGCCGATCACCTCGTCCTGCTGGTAGCCGGTGATGCGCATGAAGGCACGGTTCACGTGCACGATCAGGCCCTGGCGGTCGGTGACCAGTACACCTTCGAGGGTACTGTCGAACACTGCGGCGGCCATGCGCAGCCGCTCGCGGTCCTCGCAGCGCAGGCGCGCACCAGCACCGATGAAGTTCAGCAGCCGTACCCTGGAAACGTAGATCAGTACGGCACTGAACAACACCCACAGCACGATGTTGATCTGCCGCCCCACGGTCAGTGCCAGGGGGTCGTCAGTCATGCCGTGCAGCATCACCTCGGCGAGCGCCAGCCAGAGGATCGAGAGCACCACATACAGCGCAGCCATGCGCAAGGCGTCGCGAACGGAAACAGACATGTCGGGTGGGATTGCCCATCAGAAAAGAATGGGCATTATAAAGGCTCTGGCGCACTGTGGGAGCGGGTTTACCCGCGAAGATGGCAACCCGGTGGATGGCACCGGCTCTGCCGGTGTTCGCGGCTGAAGCCGCTCCCACATGGATTGCGTGAAATATCGCGTCGTCAGCTTTGACTGGTTTTATTTCCCTGCCAAGGGATAATCAGCCCCTCCTCCTGCATTCCGAGGGTTTTTACACCTATGTGGTATTACGGCCTGCTCGACTTGTCGGCCTGGCAACTGGTCGGCATCACCTTGTTGATGACCCACGTGACCATCGTCAGCGTCACGGTCTACCTGCATCGCTACTCTGCGCACCGGGCCCTGGAGCTCAATGGCGCACTCAAGCACTTCTTCCGCTTCTGGCTGTGGCTGACCACGGCGCAGAACACCCGCGAATGGACCGCCATCCACCGCAAGCACCACGCCAAGTGCGAAACCCCCGACGACCCGCACAGCCCGGTGCACAAGGGCCTGGGCACAGTGTTGCGCAAGGGCGCCGAGCTTTACCGCGAAGAGGCGCGCAACCCCGAAACCCTGCGCATCTACGGCAAGAACTGCCCGGATGACTGGATCGAGCGCAACCTCTACTCGCGTTACAAGCTGGGTGGCATCGCCTTGATGGCGGTAATCGACCTGCTGCTGTTTGGCACCATCGGCATCACCATCTGGGCGGTGCAGATGATGTGGATCCCGTTCTGGGCTGCCGGTGTGGTCAATGGCCTGGGCCACGCGCTCGGCTATCGCAACTTCGAATGCCGCGACGCGGCCACCAACCTGGTGCCATGGGGCATCGTCATCGGCGGCGAAGAACTGCACAACAACCACCACACCTACCCCAACTCGGCCAAGCTGTCGGTGAGGCGCTGGGAGTTCGACATGGGCTGGGCCTGGATACGCCTGTTCTGCCTGTTGCGCCTGGCCAAGGTGCAGCGCGTGGCACCGATTGCCCACCGGGTGGCGGGCAAGGCCAGCCTGGACATGGACACTGCCATGGCCATCCTCAACAACCGCTTCCAGATCATGGCCCAGTACCGCAAGCTGGTGATCGGCCCGCTGGTGAAACAGGAACTGGCCCGCGTCGATGCATCGGTGCGTCACCACTTCCGCCGTGCCAAACGCCTGCTGTCGCGCGAAACCAGCTTGCTGGAAGACCGCCACCATGTGCGAATCGAGTCCATGCTTGCCCATAGCCAGGCGCTGAAGACCATTTACGAAAAGCGCCTGGCCCTGCAGCAGATCTGGGCGCGCACCAGCGCCAACGGCCACGACATGCTGTCTGCCATGAAGGACTGGATTCACGAGGCCGAAACCAGCGGCATCCACGCCCTGCGCGACTTCGCGGCGCAGCTCAAGACGTACTCGTTGCGCCCCACCGGCGCCTGACCGCCGTTAGTCGGCACGCCCCTTTTTGGGGCGTGCCGTTCGGAACTTACCCCCTGCGCCTC
This sequence comes from Pseudomonas sp. WOUb67, assembly GCF_050058005.1. NCBI lineage: Bacteria > Pseudomonadati > Pseudomonadota > Gammaproteobacteria > Pseudomonadales > Pseudomonadaceae > Pseudomonas > Pseudomonas sp. WOUb67. The sequence goes on from NZ_CP170112.1 coordinate 474,414, forward strand.
CACTCAAATCCGGCACATCGCCCGCGTGGCGGGCAGGATGCTGGCCGCACGCTTTCAAGTCGAGACCTGATTCGTGCACATGGCCAAGAACATTCCCACGATCCTGCCTGGTACCCCGCCTCCTGGAGCCGCCCAGACCTTGCTGGCCTTGCTCCATGCCCAAGGCGAAGTCGCCCGCCTGAGCGAGCGTGACCAGCTGTTCAGCTCGTTGCTCGACAGCGTCAATGCGGTGCTCTGGGCCTTCGACTGGGAAACCCGTCAGGTGTTGTACGTAAGCCCTGCCTACGAGCGCATCTTCGGCCGCCCGGTGAGCCTGGTGCTGGCCGACTACAACGAATGGCGCGACAGCATCTACCCCGACGACCTGGAGTTCGCCGAGCGCAGCCTGGCCCAGGTGCTGATCAAGGGCTCGGTGGAAGACCGCGAATACCGCATCCTCAATGCCGACGGCCACGTGCGCTGGCTGAGCGACAAGTGTTACATCAACCAGCAACGCGAGGACGACCGGGTGATCATCGTCGGCATTGCCGAAGACATCACCGAGAAAAAGCAGCTCGAAAGCGAGTTGCAACGCCTGGCCACCACCGACGTGCTGACCCAGAGCAGCAACCGCCGGCACTTCTTCGAATGCGCCCAGCAAGCCTTCGACAGTGCCCGCGAAGACGGCACGCCGCTGGCCTTCCTGTTGCTGGATATCGATGATTTCAAAGTCATCAACGACAGCTATGGCCACCAGGAAGGCGACCAGGTGCTGCAACGCATCGCCGACAGCGGCAAGGCCGTGCTACGCCGTGGCGACTTGTTCGGGCGTATTGGCGGCGAGGAATTTGCCGCGATATTCCCGGGGTGCGATGCGCAGATGGCGGAACCGGTGGCCGAGCGCCTGCAGCGAGAAATACAGCGCTTGAGCTTCAGCCATGGCGAGCAGACGTACGGGGTGACGGTGAGCCAGGGGCTGACCGGGCTGACCGAAGAAGACGTGGCACTGGACAGCCTGTATGCCCGTGCCGATGCGGCGATGTACCAGGCCAAGCGGCAGGGCAAGAACCAGATCGTCCGCGGTTGAAACATTCCCCTATGGCAGCGGGCTTATCTCATGCCCGTCATCTAAGGTTTCTTTTGCTTTACTGGGGCTGCTTTGCAGCCCTTCGCGGGCTTGCCCGCTCCCACAGGGACAGCGTATTCCTGCACTCACCGCGAAACCTGTGGGAGCGGGCAAGCCCGCGAAGGGCCGCAAAGCGGCCCCAAAAACTCAGAGGGACACTTCAGTCTCCGCCGCAGGCGGCTCTTCCTGGGGCTTGACCTCAGGGTTCTGAACCTTGCGCAGCCGGTTCAGCTCCGGCAAACCCATCTTGAGCAACCGGGCCGTCTTGCCACTGGCCACCTTCTCCAGCCCCTGCTCGGCCGGCAGCCGCGACAACTGCCCTGCCAGGTTCATCGCCAGGATCTCTCGCGAATACACGCCACCGCCCAGCTGGTAGATCGCCGCAATCAACTCGCGCAGTGCCAGCGGCAAGCGCCACCGCGTGCGTAGCGCCGAACCGAACGCCGCACCGAACTCATCCAGCGATTGCTGTACCTGGCGTTCGTCCAGCTCGCCCCCGGCCAACCGCCACTCTTGCAGGCAACGCAACACCGCCAGGTCGCCCAGGCAGTGCAGCAACCCCGCGCAATAGCAGCGCCCTTCGTCGAGCTCGAGCATGCGCGCCAAGGTACGGCCGTATTCGGCCGTGTGCAGCGAAAGGGCCCAGTAACCGGCTGCGTGCTGCGCCAACAACGGGTCGCTGAGCCGTGCGCTGCGCTTGAGGGTCATGCCCAGGATCAGGTTCATGCTCTGGGTGCTACCAAGCTTGTTCAGGGCCTGCAGCAACGTTTGCACCGGCGCCTCACGGTGCAGCGCGGCGCTGTTGGCGGCCGCAATCAGGACGGCAGTGACCTGAGGGTCGTTACGCACTTCCTCTTCAAGCACCTTCAGGTTCAGGCCCTGAGGGTTGAGCGCCCGCTTGATCGCCACCTGCACATCGGCCAACAGCGGCCCGCCATCGGCGGTAGCGCGGCGCTGCTCCAGGTAGGCGGGCAGGCTGGCACCGACCTGCAAGGCCGGCACCGGGCAGGCGATTTCTTCGCCAACGGCCACCAGCAGCTCTTCCAGGCGCTTGCGCAGGTTGTCCAGGTTCAGTGGTTTGCTCAGGTAGGCGGTGGGGTGCAGGGGCAGCACCTCGCGCACACTGGCGCTGTCGCTGCGGTTGCTCATGAGGATGAACGGCAACCCCGGCCCTTTGGCGCGGACCTTGCGCAGCAGGTCCAGGCCGTCGACACCGGCCAGCTCGCGGGCGGCGATGATCAGGTCGGGTTTATTGGCCAACAGGTTGAGTGCCTGCGAACCATCGGCGCACACCTGCAGCCGGGCATCACAGCGAACGCTGAGCAGCATCTCGCTGAGCATGTCACGTACCCAGGGATCGCCCTCGACAATCAGTACGTTTGGTGCGGTGGGGTTTGCAGCGCTCATCGCCAACAACTCCTGAATAGCCTGACACACATTCCGTCGCAGCTTCCAAAGCAAATCCTCCGCTAACCATAGCGCCCCATGGCTTTTCTGGGCACAAAAAAAACCCGCCGAAGCGGGTTTTTTCAGAAGCGCGTCACATCAAGCGAGTTCAGCGAAGCACTCTTCGATGATGGCCAGGCCTTTGTCCAGCAGTGCGTCTTCGGCAGTCAGCGGTACCAGGATACGCAGAACGTTGCCGTAGGTGCCGCAGGACAGCAGGATCAGACCCTTGTCGCGTGCCTTGGCAACAACCTGGCCAACAGCAGCAGCGTTCGGGGTGTGAGTGCCTTTCTCGAAGACTTCGACAGCAATCATCGAGCCCAGACCACGGACGTCGCCGATGATCGGGTGCTTCTGCTGGATTTCGCGCAGGCCAGCGGTCAGACGCTCACCTACAGCCTTGCTGCGGTCCAGCAGTTTTTCTTCTTCGAACACTTCGATCACGGCCAGGGCCGCGGCGCAAGCGATCGGCGAACCGGCGTAGGTGCCGCCCAGGCCGCCCGGAGCGATGGCATCCATGTACTCGGCCTTGCCGCACACACCGGCCAGCGGGAAGCCGCCAGCGATGGATTTGGCGAAGGTGGTCAGGTCAGGCGCAACGCCCATCTGTTCCATGGCGAAGAAGGTACCGGTACGGCCAGCGCCAGTCTGTACTTCGTCGGCGATCAGCAGGATGCCGTGCTGGTCGCACAGGGCGCGCAGGCGCTTCATCAGCTCTTTCGGCGCTGGCAGGAAGCCGCCTTCGCCTTGTACTGGCTCGAGGATGATCGCGGCGATGTCGCGCGGCTCGGCGTCGTTCTTGAAGATGCGCTCGACCGAAGCGATGGCGTCGTCAACGCTGACACCGTGCAGTTCGCTCGGGAACAGCGCGCGGAACACGCCGCCTGGCATCAGGCCCATGCCAGCGGAGTACGGCACGACCTTGCCGGTCAGGCCCAGGGTCATCATGGTACGGCCGTGGTAGCCGCCGGTGAAGGCGATGACGCCAGCACGGCCAGTGGCGGCACGGGCGATCTTCACGGCGTTTTCAACGGCTTCGGAGCCGGTGGTGACCAGCAGGGTCTTCTTGTCGAAGTCGCCTGGTACCAGCTTGTTGATCTTCTCGCACAGCTCTACGTAGGGTTCGTAGGCCAGCACCTGGAAGCAGGTGTGGCTGACTTTGGTCAGCTGCTCTTGCACGGCTGCAACCACTTTCGGGTGCAGGTGGCCGGTGTTCAGTACTGCGATGCCGCCGGCGAAGTCGATCAGTTCGCGGCCTTCAACGTCGATCACGGTCGAGTTCTTCGCGGTGTCGACGAAGATCGGGTGGATCTGGCCAACGCCACGTGGGACGGCAGCTACACGACGTTGCATCAAGGATTCGTTGGTCTTGCTCATAATGCCCTCATTGCGCCGACAGGAATGGCGCTTTTATTCGGGGGTGGCTGGGAGTGCTCGCGCACAGTATTCGTTGATCGACTGCCGTAAACGCCCTGGCCACCAGGTACTGCAATGTAAAAAAGGCCAGCGAGACGTCGCTCTCGCGCCCCGCTGGCAGAGGTAAAGCCTTTACCGTGCTATCAGACGCTGATGCACAGGTATTTGATTTCGAGGTAGTCCTCGATACCGTATTTGGAACCTTCGCGGCCCAGGCCCGAGGCCTTGATGCCACCGAACGGTGCCACTTCGTTGGAGATCAGGCCGGTGTTGATACCCACCATGCCGTATTCCAGCGCTTCGGCAACACGGAACACACGGCTCATGTCGCGGGCGTAGAAGTACGAAGCCAGGCCGAACTCGGTGTCGTTGGACATGGCGATGACTTCGGCTTCGTCTTTGAAGCGGAACAGCGGCGCCAGTGGGCCGAAGGTCTCTTCCTTGGCGACGGCAGCGGTCTTCGGTACGTCAACCAGGATGGTCGGCTCGAAGAAGTTGCCTTCGATCAGCTTGCCACCGGACAGCACCTTGGCGCCTTTGGAGACGGCGTCTTCGATGTGTTCCTGAACCTTGGCGACGGCTTTACCGTCGATCAGCGGGCCAGTGGTGGTGCCGTCTTCCAGGCCGTTACCGATCTTCAGCTTGGCAACTGCAGCGGCCAGCTTCTGGGCGAACGCGTCGTAGACGCCGTCCTGCACGTAGATACGGTTGGCGCAGACGCAGGTCTGGCCGTTGTTACGGTACTTGGAGATGATCGCGCCCTCGACCGCCTTGTCCAGGTCGGCGTCGTCGAACACGATGAACGGGGCGTTGCCACCCAGCTCCAGGGAAACCTTCTTGATGTCCTTGGCGCATTCCTGCATCAGCTGGCGACCGATTTCGGTCGAGCCGGTGAAGGACAGCTTGCGTACCAGGGAGTTGCCGGTCAGTTCGCCGCCAACTTCGCCAGCGCTGCCGGTAACCACGCTCAGCACGCCAGCCGGGATACCGGCACGGTGTGCCAGCTCGACCAGGGCCAGGGCGGAGTAAGGGGTTTGCGATGCAGGCTTGAGCACCATGGTGCAGCCAGCGGCCAGGGCCGGGCCGGCTTTACGGGTGATCATGGCGGCCGGGAAGTTCCACGGGGTGATGGCCGCGGTAACGCCGATTGGCTGCTTGATGACGATCAGGCGCTTGTCTGGCTGGTGACCCGGGATGGTGTCACCGTAAACGCGCTTGGCTTCTTCGGCGAACCACTCGATGAACGAGGCGGCGTAGGCGATTTCGCCCTTGGCTTCGGCCAGTGGCTTGCCCTGCTCGGTGGTCATCAGGCGAGCCAGGTCGTCCTGGTTCTCGATCATCAGTTCGAACCAGCGACGCAGCTTGGCCGAACGCTCTTTGGCGGTCAGTGCACGCCAGGCCGGCAGGGCCTTGTCGGCGGCTTCGATGGCGCGGCGAGTTTCCGCGGTGCCCATCTTCGGCACGGTACCGATGACTTCACCGGTGGCCGGGTTGGTCACCTTGATGGTCTGGCCGTTGTCCGCATCCAGCCACTCACCATTGATATAGGCTTGCTGGCGGAACAACTGAGCGTCTTTGAGCTGCATGTCGGCTTCCCGAATTGTTGATTGTTGAAAAGCGCCCAAGGCAGGGCATCGAGCGTTTGAAATCTCAAACGAATGCTAAGCGGCTGCTGGGGTGTTGGACAATAGGCTGTTCGAAAAAAAGAACGAATGGTTGAACAGTCCATCTGAAATCGCCCGCAAAACGGCCGCTTCAGGGTAGACGATCAAGCAGAAAGAAATGTGAAAGGGGGAATGGTTGCCGTGAGATTTTCAGCGCCTGTGAAAACGAGCGCCGCGCGGGCGGCGCTCGATGTACGCATCAACACAAAATTTACGTCAGGCCTACCCAGCTCAAAATGCTTTGGCCAGGTCGATCACCAGCGCTCGATAACCGACCGAGCCCGGCTGCCGGCTGTGCACCTTCAGCTCCACCAGCACCTCCTGGGTCCCGCGCCGCACCTCGTTGAGCACGGTGGTGGTCAGTTTCTCGGGGGTGAGGAAGTTCACCGAAGCCGAGTAGATGAACTGGGTGTCGGTCTCTGGCCGGTAGGCCACCACCGAGGTCACCGGGCTGTACCACTCGTCGCCGCGCTCCTTGCCGTACTCCCACACCTGCTCGACGGTGCCCTTGGCTTCGTCGATGCGGTACTCCACCGCCCGACTGTAGTTGCCGGCAAGCTTGGTCGGTGCAAAGTCACGCCCCCAGCCGTTGTCGAACACGGTCAGCGTGCCTTTGCCGGTCAGCCAGGCGGTGTGCTGGGTCCACGACCAGTCGAAGTTTTCGCTCGCAACCGGTGTCAGCACTTTGTCGCGCAGGCGCTCAGGCCAGCCTTGAGGCGAGGCAAGAATCCACTTCACCTGCTTGTCGCGGCCGATCTTCACTACGCCCTGATGCCGCGCTGAAACGATAATGCTGTCGTCATCGGCGTCGTAATCGATGGCATTGACGTGGGCCCAGTTGCGCCCGGTGCCCACACCCGGGGTGTCGCCAAACGGCAGGTTACCCTCGGCCAGTTCGTTGGCCAGGCGGTCGTCCTGCTTCTGCACCCCTTCCGGCAACTGGATCGCTGCCTTGCCGAGGGTTTCCAGCAAGTCGCCGCGGTACGGGTCGAGGATCTGGTTGAGGTCCCAGAAGTCCAGCACATCCCCGGCTTCGCTGACCTCGATGATGTGGTCGCGAATCGAGCGCACGCGCTTGCCGTCGGGGCGGCGGTAGTCGCTGGTGCCCACCCGCAGCAGGTAGGTGCCGTTGGCGGTTTCGCGGATTTCGTGGGAAAAGTCGGCGAACTTGTCGGGCAGGCTGCGCTGCCAGATGCGCCGGCCCAGCAGGTCGTACTTGGAGTAGGTCTGGCCCTGGCCCCAGATCAGCTTGCCGTCGCGGGTCTGCTGGAAGCCCATGGTGCCGCCCAGGCCGTCGCGGCGGTTGGAATCGTGGATCTGCTCGATATCCAGGTACCAGCGCACATCGCCATTGCTGTCGGCGATCCAGTTGTTGCCCACCTGGTCCCATTCCGCTGCCCCCCCCAGGGCATTCCACTTGAAGGCGCGGGCACCCGGAATGTCACCCTGCAAGTGGTTGAACAGGTACAGGCGCTTTTCAAAGCCGGGCGCCACCTTGACCGGCTCCACTTCCGGCAACGCGGCGGTCTGCCTGGCCACCACCGGCAGGCGCACGGCCGGGGCGTAGATCTGGTACTGCTCGCGAATGCGCTCGCCATCGAGCTTGTAGGTCACCTCGACCTGGTTGACGTAATCCGGGTAAAGCCCGAATACCGGGATGCCGCCGTAGGTCCACAGCGAACGGTCGGACACGTCATAGACGATGTCCACTCCGCGCTCACCGCGCCCTAGCACACGCACATGCGCATCACTCAGGCTGCGCCCACCGTCGCGGATGATCGCGGTCAGCGGCGCCAGGCGGTACGGGTTGACCACAACGTCGCCGAGCAGCGCTTGGTCGCGCTCCGGGACTTTCGCGGTCAGGCAGGCGCCTTCAGGCAGTGCAGGGGTTTCGGTCTTGGCATTCATGGCAAAGCTCCTTGTGCTCAGAAGTCGTAACGGGCGGTGGCGCCGAAGGTGCGCGGGGTGCCGAGCACGCCGGCATAGCCACCGTTGGCGGAGTTCCACAGGCTGGTGAAGTAGGTTTTGTCGCCGGCGTTTTTCACCCACAGCGACAGGTCGACCACGCCATCGCCCTGGTCCAGGCGCACACCGGCGGAAAGGTTGACCAGCGCATAGCTGGGGATCTGGCCGAAATCGGAATCGTCGATGGTGCCCACGGCCTTCGAGCGGAAGGCGTAGCTGGCAGTCACGTAGGGCTCGACATGCTCGGTGGCCTGCCACTTGTACTGGGTGTTGAGGTTGGCGATGTACTTGGAGGCGCCGACCACCTGGTGGCCGGACAGGTCGCAGGTGGCGGTGGCATTGGCCAGGCTCACCTCAGGCGGGCATGGGGCATCTTTGTACTCGGTGTAGCGCACGTCGTTCCACGAGCCGTTGAAGTTGACCGTAAGGCCACGGATCGGCAGTGCCGTGGCTTCGAACTCCAGGCCACGCGAGCGCACGCTGCCGGCGTTGGCCAGGTATTGCACGCGATTGATCTGGTCGTAGACGTTGGCCTGGTAGCCATGCACTTCGGCCCAGAACAGGTTGCTGTTGAGTTGCAGGCGGCCGTCGAACAGCGTGCTTTTCAGGCCCAGTTCGGCATTGTTGACCCGCTCGGTACCCACCAGCAGCGAGTCGGTGCCCAGCCGTGGTGCAGCGCCGACGGTAAGGTTGACGCCACCGGACTTCTCACCGTGGGTCAGGGTGGCGTAGCCCAGCAGTTGCTCGTTGAAGCGGTAGCTCAGGCCCAACAGGCCGGAAGGGCTGAAGCTGTACTGGTTGAGGTCGCCCGAATCGTAGGCACCTATCCGGGCCTGGCGCGCAGTGGCAGCGGCCCCCGTCACTGCAGCACCACCTTCGGGCGCATCGCGGGTCACCCAGGCGCTTTTTTCTTCATAGGTACCGCGGATGCCGGCGGTGAAGTCCAGGCGGTCGGTGACATGCCAGGTGCCTTGGGCGAACAGCGCATAGCTGTCGGTATCGATGTGCCCGTCACCAATGGTGTTGACGTTGTTCAGCGCACCGGCCGGTGTGAGGTTCCAGACATCCGCCTGCGGCCCGTAGTAAGTGAAGGATTTGTTGTCCAGGTCCTGCTTGAAGTAATAGGCACCCAGTACGTAGTCGAAAGCGCCGCCGGTTGGCGAAGCCAGGCGGATTTCCTGCGAGTACTGCTTGTCGCGCACCGATACCCCGGCGCTGTAGAACACCGGCACGTTCAGGCCATCGTCGTTGCGCGGGGTGAAGTCCCACCAGCGGTAGGCGGTGATCGAGGTCAGGGTGAAGTCGTTGGGCAAGGTCCAGTTGGCTTCCACCGAGGTGCCGCCCTGGAACACCGTCACCTGCTGGTCAGCGTCGAAATTGACCTTGCGGTCCTTGCCCGACACCAGCGTCGCGCCGGCCTGGGCGGCCAGGCTTTCGTAGCGGTTGACGCCATTGATGGTCGGCCCGGTGCTGTACAGGCTGAGGATGCCGTTGTTGGAGTCTTCTTCGTTGTATTCGCCAATCCAGCGCAGGTTGAAGGTGTCGCTGGGCTTGAACAGCAACTGGGTACGAAAGCCTTGGCGCTTGCCGCCATTAAGGTCGTCACCGTTGTGGATGTTCTTCACGTAGCCGTCGTCTTCGGTGCGATAGGCGCTGATACGCCCGGCCAGGGTCTCGCTGATCGGCCCCGAGAAACTGCCCTGGGTTTGCAGGTAGCCGTCTTCGCCAATCGACTGCTGGATGCTGCCTTCGCGGTGGAAGGTGGGCTTGCGCGTAGTGATGTTGAGTACGCCGGCCGTGGTGTTCTTGCCGAACAGCGTGCCCTGCGGGCCGCGCAGCACTTCCAGCTGTTCCACATCCAGCAGGTCGAATACCGCCATGCCGGGTCGGCCGAGGTACACGTTGTCCAGGTAGATGCCGACGCTGCCTTCCAGACCATCGCTGGCCGGGTTGTTGCCCAGGCCACGGATCGAGATGCTCGACTGGCGTGCATGCACGTAGGCGACGTTGGTGCTGGGCACCAGCTGTTGCAAATCCTGCACGCGGTAGATGCGCTGGGTTTCCAGGGTTTCGCTGTCGAGCACGCTGATCGGCGTGGGCACGCTTTGCGCGGTTTCTTCGCGGCGGCGGGCATTGACGGTGACGGTGCCGAGCTTGGCTTCCTGCTCTACCGCCGGGGTGGTGCTGACCGGCTCTTCGGCGAAGCTGCCAGAGGACGCCGCCAGCAACACGCCAGCGGCCAAGGGTTGCAAGGTGAAGCGCGACGCGCGCGCAGGCCAACGGGAAAGTCCGGACATGCAAATGCTCCTTGAGGCATGGGCCCTGGCGAGCATTTCCGTTGACGGAACCGAATCGCGGTCAGGTGGGCTTATATTCTTTTAAGTAATATAAATATTTGTAATTCATATTTAGTGGAATAAATAACACCCTTTATAAGGGGACTCACCCTTGTCAGCAATTGCATTTGACCGAAGGTTTTAATGTAGAAAATGCATATCGATCTGCGTCAGCTGCGCCACTACATCGCCCTTGTCGAGCACCGCAGTTTCGTCGCCGCGGCGGCGGCCGTGAACCTGTCGCAATCGGCCTTCAGCCGCAGCATCCAGACCCTGGAGCACAACATCGGCTGCCGCCTGGTGGACCGCGCCAGCAAGGAGCTGGCGCCGACCCGCCAAGGCTTGCTGGTGCTGGAGCATTCGCGCCGGCTGGTGCACGGGGCGCACAACCTGGTCAACGAAATCCACCAGTTCAACGGCGCCACTACCGGGGTGGTGCGCTTCGGCTCCGGCCCTGCGCCGGCCGGTGGCCTGGTGCCGCGCGCGGTGGCGCGGTTCGTGGCCGAGTACCCGGCGGCGCGCACCTGCTTTCAGGTGGACAACTGGCAGGCGCTGAACCGCAAACTGGTGGCCGAAGAGATCGAGTTCTTTGTCGCCGACACCCGCCAGTTCGAGTCCGACCCGGACTACCAGGTGCACAAGCTGACGCCACAGCGCTGGCACTTCTGCTGCCGCGCCGGTCACCCGCTGACCGAGCAGGAGACCGTGCAGGCACGAGACCTGTTCGACTACCCGATGGCCACCACCTTCCGCCCGCCGAACATCCGCAAGATCCTCAGCGACCTCAGCGGGCGGCAGGACTTTCTGCCCTCAGTGGAGTGCGAGCACGGGTATGCGCTGCTGAATGTGGTGATGCACTCGAACACCATCGGCATTGCCTGCAATGCCAACTTGCGGCCGTATCAACGCGAGGGCGGGCTGGTAAAGTTGAAGCTGGCAGACCTGACGCCCGAGCAGGAAGAGGCGTGCCATACCCGCTATGGGGTGGTCAGCCGGGTGGGGTATGGCTTGTCGCCATTGGCGCAGGGGCTGGTCAGGCAGTTGATTGCCTGTGATACCGAAATGTGAAGGCTTGCGAGGCCTGATGTAGGAGCAGCCTTGTGCTGCGAAGAGGCCGGTACAGACACCGCAAATTGATGGTGTTTGCACCGGCCTCTTCGCAGCACAAGGCTGCTCCTACACAGGGTTCTCTACTGGGCTCACCCCTTGCGGGTGGTCCGGCTCAACTGGCCATCCACCCCAACCGGCACCTCTCCCGCCAATGTCACCCGCCGCACCACCCGTGGCTGGGTGCCATAATCATCCACCGCATAATGCTGCGTCGCGCGGTTGTCCCAGATCGCCACGTCCCCCGCCTGCCAGCGCCAGCGCACGGTGTTTTCCAGGCGCGTCACATGCCCTTGCAGCACCGCGAACAGGTGCTGCGAATCCGCCAGCGAATAGCCCTTGATGCGTTTCACGAAATGCCCCAGTTGCAGCGCCCGCTCGCCACTGATCGGGTGCACACGCACTACCGGGTGCTCGGTTTCGTAAACGGTTGATGTGAACACCTTGCGGTAGCGCTCCAGCTTGGCCGGGTCCACATCGGGCTTGATGCTGGCGTAGTCGTATTCGTTGCTGTGCACCGCCCACAGTTTGTCGGCCAGCTCGCGCAGCGGCTCGGGCAGTTCCTGATAAGCCGCGGCCGTGTTGGCCCAGACGGTGTCGCCACCCGAAGCCGGCGCTACCACGCTGCGCAGGATCGAGGCCTTGGGGTAGGCGTCGACGAAGGTCACGTCGGTGTGCCAGGAGTTGGCCCGCTGGCCTTCGGCGCCATCGAGTTGCAGCAGATAGCTGGTGCCATCCACCACCGGTACGGTGGGGTGGGCGACCGGCTCGCCGAGCAGTTTGGCAAAGCCTTCCTGGCTCTGGTCATCCAGGTGGGCCTGGTCGCGGAAGAAGATCACCTTGTGCTGTACCAGTGCAGCCTGGATAGCCTCGATGGTGGCGGCATCGAGGTCGGCGGACAGTTGCACACCGCGGATTTCGGCGCCGATACGGCCGGCAACCGGGTGAATGTCGAGTTCGAGGGTTTGTGGCGCGGTGGCCAGGGCGGCATTGCTCATGGTCGTGGTCCTTGCGGTCATTGTCGGGTTTTTTGAAGGTTCAGCGGGCGGCCTGCACGGCCCGTTCCTGTTTCAGCGCAGCATCGAGGAAACGCGGTTCGATCCAGTCGGCTACCTGGAAGCCACGGCGGATCAAACGCTCCTTGGCGGCCAGGTCTACGCCCTGCTGCAGCTGGCCGACGAAGTCAGCGTCCAGGCGTGGGTCGAAGTAGTGGGCAAGGTCTTCCCTGGCCAGGTCATCGCTGAGGATGCTGCGCGGCCAATTGGCGTTGCTGGCCACCAGGTCGATGTAGGCCTGGCGGTTGTGTTCATCACGCAGCCAGGTGCTGGCCTGCTCCTGGGCGTTGACCAGGCGCTGGACCAGCTCGGGGTATTTGCGGATGAAATCACCGGTGCCCAGCAGCACCGCCTGGGTGCTGCCGGCGCCTTCAAGGTCCCGCGAGTTGACCGGCAGTTCGACCAGCCCGCGCTCACGCAGCGACAGCAGGTTGGACAGCCCCCAGGTGGCGTCAATCTGCTTGGCGGCCAGTGCGGCGTTGGCGGCGTTGAAGTCCAGGTTGATGACTTTCAGCTCGCGCTCGGTCAGCCCTTGGCTGGCCAGGGCGCTGGCGAACGACAGCTGGTTGGCTGTGCCGCGGAACACCGCCACGCGCTTGCCCTTGAGGTCATGCAGGGTCTTGATGCCAGAGCCGGGCACCACGCCCAGGTAGCTCTTGACCCCACGCACCCCCGCCGACAGCACGCGGGTGTCCAGGCCATTGGCCTTACCGACAATCGCGGCCAGGTCGCCCAGGTAGGCGAAGTCGGCCTGGCCGTTGGCCAGCGCCTCGTTCACCACGGGGCCGGCGCCCTTGAAGAAGTGCCAGTCGATGCGGATGCCGTCCTTGGCGAATGCCTTCTCCAGCAGTTGCTGGTCACGCAACACATCGACCACGCCACCGGCGCTGGGCTTGCTGCCAGCGCTAAGGTCGGGCACGGCGATGCGAATGCTTTCTGGCTTGGCCGGTTCAGCGGCGTGGGCACCGAGGGTAAAGGCCAGCCCAAGGGCGGTAATCAGGTGGCGCAACGGGGTTTTCATGGCAAGGCTCCTTGGCAGGCTGCCACCGGCGAAGGCCGGCGCTTTGGCCAGAAGCTAGGCCGGTCTGGTTAGAACCTACAAAGATCAAAACTTCATTTTTTAGTAACTGAAAGACATAAACCAAGCGGCATGCGGGCCTGCGGGGCGCTTGCGGAAAATGCATGGAAAATATGAGGAAAACGCAACGGCGGGGGGCTTCCGTATGCACGGGGCGCATGCTCTTATCTCTTGAAAGTCACTTTATGGATTTTTTAATTCCATAAGTGAATAACCTAACAACGCTTCGAGAGATGGCCGATGAATGGAGTTCTGAGCAGGAATCGGGGGGGGCCGCTACGCGACCCATTCGCGGCGCAAGGCCGCTCCCACAGGGACCGCATTCTCTCGGCAGAGCGGGTTCTGCCTTGGTTGCTGCCTGTGCTGATTGCGCTGCTGTGGGGAGTGGCGAGCCGGCAGCACTGGATGAGCGAGCAGATCCTGCCGGCACCGGCACTGGTGTGGCAAAGCGCGCTGGAGTTTGGCTCAGGCGAGCTGTGGGGGCACCTGTGGATAAGCCTGCAACGGCTGTTCTGGGGGCTGGCGGCGGGCATTGCCAGCGGCTTGCTGCTGGGTGTGTGGCTGGGGGCTTCGCGGCGGGCACAGACGCTGGTGCTGCCGACGTTCGTGGCGCTGGCGCAGATCCCTACCCTGGCCTGGATTCCGTTGTTCATGCTGTTCTTCGGCATCGGCGAACTGCTCAAGCTGGTGGTGCTGGTAAAAGCCGTGGTGGTCCCGGTCACCTTGCACACGCTGGTGGGTGTGCGCGATGCCCAGCCAAAACTGCGTGAGGCCGCTGCAGCGCTGCGCCTGCCCCGGCACCTGCTGTTCCTGCGCCTGTTACTGCCGGCCGCCCTGCCCGCCTTCCTCACCGGCGTGCGCCTGGCCCTGGCCACCGGCTGGACCTCGCTGCTGGCGGTTGAGTTGCTGGCCTCCAGCGAGGGGATCGGTTACCTGATGGTGTGGGGGCGGCAACTGTTCATGCTCGACCTGGTGATGCTGTGCATTCTGGTGATCGGCCTGGTCGGCGCCGTGCTGGAGCGCAGCTTCTCAGCCCTGGAAAAGCGCCTGCTGTACTGGCCGCAACCGGCCACTGGCGAGCAGCAGCGCGGGCCTGTGCCACGCGGCTGGCAAAGCCTGCTGCTGCCCCTGGGGCTACTGGCGCTGTGGCAGGCCAGCAACAGCTTTGGCTGGGTTGACCCGAATATCCTCACCTCGCCACTTGAGGTGCTGCGCACGCTGTTGGTCGGCCTGGCGGATGGGTCGCTGCCGCAGGCCTTGTTGCTGAGCCTGGAACGTACCCTGAGCGGCCTGTTGCTGGGTGGCGCCGCGGGCTTGCTGGCCGGCTTGCTGCTGGGGCTTTCCAGTGCGGCCGAACGCGTCTTCGGGCCAAGCCTGTCGGCCTTGCGACAGGTTGCGCTGTTCGCCTGGGTGCCTTTGCTCACTGCGTGGTTCGGCCTGGGTGAAGGGGCCAAGCTGGTGTTCGTTGGCCTGGCCGCATTCTTCCCGCTGCTGATCGCTACCCAACGCGGTATCGCCAGCCTCTCGCCACAGCTGGGCGAAGCGGCCCGCACCCTGCGCCTGAACCTGTGGCAACGCCTGCGCCTGCTGGTGCTGCCCGGCGCGGCCCCGGCGATTTTCGCCGGCCTGCGCCTGTCACTGATCTACGCCTGGCTGGGCACCATCGGTGCCGAGTACTTCATGCCCTCGGACGGTGGCATTGCCAGCCTGATGATCGGCGCCCAGCAACTGTTCCGCATGGACCAGGTGATGGCCGCCATGGTCCTGATCGGCCTGGTCGGCGCCCTGCTCGGCACCCTTGGACAACGCCTCGAATCGCGCGCTACGCGCTGGAGAACCGCATGAACGCTTTCAACACGTCGCACCTGCAGGCGGCCAACCAGCCCGACACCTCCCCGCCGCTGGTCAGCTTCGAGGGGGTCGGCAAGGTGTTCACCGTGGACGGCCAGCCGTTCGAGGCCATCCGCAACTTCAACCTGTCGATCAACCAAGGCGAGTTCATTGCCATTGTCGGTGCGTCCGGCTGTGGCAAATCCACCTTGCTGCGTTTGCTGGTGGGCCTGGACACCGACTACAGCGGCAGCATCCGCGTCGATGGGCACACCGTCAGCGGCATCGGTGGCGAGCGCGGCATCGTGTTCCAGGAGCACCGTCTGTTCCCTTGGCTGACGGTGGAACAGAACATCGCCCTGGGCCTGGTGAACGAGCAACTGACCCAAGGGGAACGTGCCCGCCGTGTGCATGAGTTCGTGTTGCTGGTGGGGCTGGCCGGCTTCGAGACAGCGTACCCGCACCAGCTTTCCGGCGGCATGGCCCAACGCGTGGCGATTGCCCGCGGGTTGGTGGCCAGCCCACGGATTCTGCTGCTGGACGAGCCGTTCGGTGCCCTCGATGCGCTGACCCGCCAGCAGCTGCAGGACGAGCTGCTGGCCATTCGTGAGCGAGCAGGTATCACAACCTTGCTGGTGACCCACGATGCCGAAGAGGCGACGTACCTGGCGGATCGGGTGGTGGTGCTGGAACCACGCCCGGGCAGGATCAAGTCGGTGGTCGAGGTCGACCTGCCGCACCCACGGTTGCGCACCGGCGTTGCGCTGCATGGGTTGCGCGAAAAGGTGCTGCACCAGATCACCGGGGATGGCGGCTACCTGCCACCGCCGGTGCGACGAGTCGAGGGCCTGCGGCCGGAGCTGATTGCACTGTGAATGACCGGCGACAATTTCAGGGCAAACAAAGGCCCTGTAGGAGCAGCCTTGTGCTGCGAAGAGGCCATTGCAGCTGAAGATAATCTTTAGCCTTACCGGCCTCTTCGCAGCACAAGGCTGCTCCTACAGGGGGATGCGGTAGCCTGAGGGATCAGCTTCACTTGCTGACTAGGTCACGCAGGTAAGCCCAAGGGTAGATCCCGCGCTCATGCCCATCGCTGAACACCAGTTGCACGCCATACCCTTGCGACTCGATCTGCACCACGCGCACATCGTCGTGCACCAGGCTTATCCCGCCCGACAGCCGCGCCGCACGGCATTGTGAACAGGGGCAAGCACCGCGCAAACGGGTATGGCTGAGGCTGTGCTCGCCGTCTTCCCATTGCAGCACCAACTGCCCTGGCCCGCGCAGGTTGCGAATGGCTTGCGGGGCGTTCATCAGGCAGCCCCGCGCAGTTGCGCCAGGGCAATCCGCACCGCCTTGCGCACCTCGGGGTCGCTGTCGGCCTCGGCGGCCTGCAGCACCGGCAAGGCACGCGCCTGGCCCAGCTCGCCCAGGGCCAGTGCTGCTTCCTTGCGCAGGTTGGCAATGCCATGACCAAGCAGCGCGCCAAGCGCGTCCAGTGCAGCGGCATAGCGCAGCCGACCCAGTGAACGCGCGGCCCGCAGGCGTACCTGCCAGAAGTCATCGGCCAGGGCATCCACCAGCGCCGGGCCGGCCTGGTCCTGACCGACCTTGCCTAAGGTGGTGGCGGCTTCTTCGCGCACTTGCCAGGCCTGGTCGGTCAATGCCGCCACCAACGCAGGCAACACCGAGTTGTCCCGGGCAAGGCCCAACGCGCCGATGGCCGCGCGGCGCACCTCGGTGTCCGGCTCGGCCTCGGCGAGCGCTGCCAGTGCCAGCAACGCCGGCTGGTGCTTGAGCCAGCCAAGAATGCCCACGGCCTCACGCCGCACGGCGGCGTCGTCATCGGCCAGCGCCAGCAGCGCAGGTTCGGCAGCATCCTCCAGGCGCAGCTCGCGCAAGGCTCGCAGGGCACTGGCGCGGACGAAGGCATCGGCGTGCTTGGCCCATGGCAGGATCAACTGGCCGGCCTCAAGGCTCTTGAGTTCGCTAAGGCTCTGCGCAGCTGCCAGCCGTACCGGCTCGGCGGCATCGGCCAGCGCAGCGCACAGGGCTTGCACAACTTCGGGTTCTTCCCAGGCCTCCAGCAGGCGCGCGGCCTCGGCGCGCACCTCGTCGGCCGCGTCCACCAGCAGGGCATCGGTGAGCCAAGGCAAGCCATCCGGGTCTTCCAGGTCGGCCAGTTCGATCAAGGCGATGCGGCGCACGCCAGCGTCGCTGGCATCAAGGCGAGGCAACAGGGCAAGGATGTCGGGGTTGTCGGTCGTTCGGTCAGTCATAGCGCGATCCGTAGCGGTGGGTGGTCAGTGTCCGGCAGGCCCAGCGGGGTCAGGCGCGGCAGTTCGCGGCCTTCCTCGTGGCGCAGCAACGCCAGGCAGTGACGCTTGAGGTGAGTGAATTCAGGGCTGGTCAGCAGGCTGGCGCGGCGGGGGCGCGCAAAGTCCAGGCGCAGGTCCTCGATGAAGCGACCGGGGCGCGGGCTCATCACCAGGATGCGGTCGGCGAGGAACAGCGCTTCGTCGATATCGTGGGTGACGAACACCACGGTGGTACGGATGCTGGCCCATATATCCAGCAACAGTTCCTGCATGCGTGCACGGGTTTGCGCATCCAGTGCGCCGAAGGGTTCGTCCATCAGCAACAGCCGTGGGCGGTTGATCAGCACCCGGGCAATCTCGGCCCGTTGCTGCATACCGCCGGACAGCTGGTTGGGCCAGCGCCCGGCAAAGTCGGCCAACCCCACCAGTTGCAGCATTTCGCCCGCCTGCCGGTGACGTTCTGCGCGGCCCAGGCCCTGCATCTTCAGGCCGAAGGCCACGTTGTCGAGCACGCTGCGCCAGGGCAGCAAGGTGTGGTGCTGGAACACCATGCCGCGCTGCGGTGACGGCCCGGCAACGGGCTGGCCGTCCACGTTCAGCTGGCCGCTGCTGGGCACCAGGTGCCCGGCCAGGGCGCCGAGCAACGTCGACTTGCCACAACCGGAAGGGCCGAGGATGCAGACGAACTCGCCAGGTTCCACGGCAAAGTCCAGGCGCTGCACCGCCTCGAACGCTTCGCTGCCGTGCCCCAGGCGAATCGACAGGCCACGACCCTCGATACGCCCCGGCGCCTGTTGATAACTGCTCATCAACTGGCCCTCCGCGTGCGGTACCACGGCGTGGCCAGCGTCCCCAGGCGCTTGACCAGGGCGCTACTGCCCATGCCCAGCACGCCGATCAGCAGCATGCCGACGATGATGTCCGGGTAGTTTTGCAAGGTGTAGGACTCCCAGGTGTAGTAGCCGATGCCGAACTGCCCGGAAATCATCTCGGCGGTGACCAGGCAGAACCATGACGTCCCCATGCCAATGGCCAGGCCCGTTACGATGCTCGGCAACGCCCCTGGCAACACCACTTCGCGCAGGATTGCCCAGCGCCCGGCACCAAGGCTGCGTGCCGATGCCACCAGGCGCGGGTCGACGGCCTCGACGCCGTGCACGGTGTTGAGCAGGATGGGGAACAACGCACCGGTGAAGGTGATGAACACCATCGACAGTTCCGACGACGGGAACATCAGGATCGCCAGCGGGATCCACGCCACCGCCGGAATCGGCCGCAGCACTTCCAGCGGCGGCAGCAGGGTGTCTTCAGCCCATTTCGAGCGGCCGATCAGCAACCCCAGGGCCACGCCGACCAGTGCCGCAGTGGCATAACCGGCAAACACCCGCGACAGGCTGCTGCCCAGATGCGCCACCAGGGTGCTGGAGGTCAGCAACTGCCAGGCAGCGTCCAGCACCGCCTTGGGTGTGGGGACATAGGTGAAGGTCAGCAGACCGAGGTCCAGTTTCACGCTTGCCGCCACCTGCCAGAACAACAGGCAGGCCAGCAGCGACGCCAGGCGCACCGGCCAGCGCTTGAGGTTGCGGGTCATGTCGGTGCCTCCCGGTCAGCGCTGGGCGACCAGCTTCTGGTTGGCGCTGACGAAGTCCAGCGCCTCGCCACCATGGGCCTTGGCATACTGTTCGGCCTGGTCCTTGAGCAGGAACGCTGCCAGTTCGCCGTTGGCGTTGCGCACGAACCAGGCCTGGTTGGCCAGCAGCTTGATGCCGCTGTCGGCGGCCTGGGCGTAGATGGCGCGGATGTCCTTGCCCTCCTGCTCCAGCCGGGCCAGGGCACCCAGGGCGGCCTCCGGCGAAGCGTAGTGGCGGACCTTGTCTTCACCGCGCACCCAGATTTGCGCCAGGCGGCTGAAGTCGGTGATCGGTTTGCCGGTCAGCGCGTCATTGGCCTTGAGTGGCAGCGGGTCGTAGTCTTTCAGCGCCTTGTCGTAGTCCAGGCCAGCCTCTTTGAAGGCGGCACGGATGTACTGGTCGTCGATGAACTTGTCGGTGTCCAGGCCACGGTCGGTCTTTTTCAGCAGCTTGAGCGTGTCGATGGAGGTAGCCACTGCCTGGCGGTATTCAGGCTTCCAGGTCAGGTCGCGGGTCTGCAGGCCGAGCGGCCCGTGGAACAGGTAATTGACCTCGGCTTCGATCCCCGTGACCTTCTCGATCAGTTCGCTGTACTTCTCCGGCTGCGCAGCGATCAGGCGGTCGGCTTCAAGGCTGGCGCGCAGGTAGGCGGTGACTACTTCCGGGTACTTCTTCGCGTAGTCGGCATCGACCAAGGCACCATGGAAGGTCGGTGCATTGGCCTGAGCGCCGTCATAGATCTTGCGGGCGAAGCCGCGGTTGGGGAACAGCTCGGCGAACGGCACGAAGTCGGCGTGGGCTTCGATGCGGTTGCTGCGCAGGGCGGAGCCGGCGATTTCCGGCGCCTGGGCGATGATGCGCACATCCTTCTGCGGGTCCCAGCCCTGAGCGGCGACGGCGCGCAACAGCATGCCGTGGGCAGTGGAGGCGAACGGCACGGAAATGGTCTTGCCCTTGAGCTCCGCCAACGACTGCACGCTGGACGCGGCAGGCACGACGATGCCGTTGCCGCTGCCATGCACGCTGCCCGACAGCACACTGATGAACAGGCTGCGCTTGCCGGCATCCAGGTGGGCAACGCCGTTGAACGACCCCGGGAAGTCGGCCATGGCGCCGAAGTCGAGTTTGCCGGCGACCATTTCGTTGGTCAGCGGCGCACCGCTGGTGAAGTTCTTCCACTCGACCTGGTAGGTGGCCCCCTTGTACTTGCCATCGTGCGGCAGGTACTTGTCCAGCAGGCCCAGTTCACGGATCAGCAGGCCGCCGGTGGCGCAGTTGATGGTGGTGTCCTGGGTGCCGATGGCGATGCGGATGGTTTCGGCGCTGGCATTCAGGCCAGTGAGCGCCAGCGCGAGGCCGGCCACGGTTGCAACAAGGCGCATGGGTGTTTCCCCTCGAATCGTTATAAGAGTTGGCGTCGTCTCCGCCGCCCGGTTTGGGTGGTGGGAAACGAGGGGCACAGCAGGAGGGCGTCCGGTGGTTCGCCGGATGGCGGGATGAATCAGCGCAGCAGGTACGGGATGTCGACCTTCACCGCGCCGGTGGGGCAGTCCTTCTCGCAGGGCATGCAGTACCAGCATTCGTCGAAAGCCATGTAGGCCTTTTGCGTGGCCGGGTTGATTGCCAACAGGTCCATGGGGCAGACCTCGACGCACACGGTGCAGCCTTTTTCGGCGATGCATTTGTCTTCGTCGATGGTGACCGGGGCGCTGCTGCGGAAGAAGATTTCTTGCGGCTGATAGGCCATTTCACGGAGTCCTTGGGGCCTTTATTGGCTCCCTATCATCTAGAGGCTTGCACATTTCCCTGTGGGAGCGGGTTTACCCGCGAAGAATCCAACACCGTGGATGGCACCGGCTTCGCCGGTGTTCGCGGGTAAACCCGCTCCCACAAAGTGAGGTGTCGCTTAGGCGGCATCGGCTTTGACACGCAACCGGTCGTAAGCGGTCTGCTCTTCTGCATCCAGGGCGATCAGGTAGGGTTCGACAGCCTTCTTGAAGCTGGTCATTTCACCGTTCTCGCCCTTTTTCAGATGGCAATGGCAATACCACTCGCCATCGTTGCGCTCCGGGAAGTCCACCCTGTGGTGATACAACCCCCAGCGGCTTTCCTCGCGGAACAGCGAAGCCCGCGCCGCCATCTCGGCGCAGTCGCGAATCACCGACACTTCCATCGCACGCATCAGTTCATGAGGGTTGCTGGCCTTCATCTGCTCCAGATCACGCTCGATCTCGGCAAAGCGCGCCAGGCCGATTTCCATCTTCTTGGTCACCTTTGGCGGCTGCAGGTAGTCGTTGACCATGCGCCTGAGCTTGTACTCGACCTGGGCTGGCGGCAGGCCATGCTCACGCTGCAGCGGGGCAAACACCCGCGCGCGCTCGCGCTCGACCTGCTCGGTATCGACCTCGGCGAGTTCGCGCCCGGCCACGTAATGCGCGGCGTTCACGCCGGCAAACCAGCCATAGGTAAACGCGCCGAGCATGTAGTTGTGCGGCACCGCAGCCATATCGCCCGCGGCATACAGCCCTTTGACGCTGGTCTCGGCCTTTTCATTGACCCACACCCCCGATGCCGAATGCCCGGAGCAAAAGCCGATCTCGGAGATATGCATCTCGACCATGTGCTGGCGGTAGTCGGTGCCACGCCCGGCGTGGAACTGGCCACGGCTGGGGCGTTCGTTGCTGTGCAGGATCTCTTCGATGTTCTGGATGGTCTCCTCGGCCAGGTGGTCGAGCTTGAGGAACACCGGGCCATTGCCGCCTTCGAGCTCCTGGTGGAACTCCCACATCATCTGGCCGCTCCAGTAATCGCACTCTATGAAGCGCTCGCCCTTGCTGTTGGCGGTGTACCCACCCAACGGGCCGGTGACGTAGGCACACGCCGGGCCGTTGTAGTCCTTGATCAGCGGGTTGATCTGGAAGCACTCGAGGTTGGCCAGCTCGGCGCCTGCGTGGTAGGCCATGGCATAGCCGTCACCGGCGTTGGTCGGGTTCTCGTAAGTGCCCATCAAATAGCCCGACGACGGCAGGCCCAGGCGCCCGGCGGCGCCACAGGCCAGGATCACCGCCTTGGCCCGCACCACGCGAAACTCGCCGCTGCGGCAGTCGAAGCCCAGCACGCCCGCAGCGGCGCCTTCGCCATCGAGCAGCACACGGGTGCAAACCATACGGTTGCTGATTTCTACCCGGGCACGCTTGAGCTGGCGGTACAGCACCTTCTTGATGTCGTGGCCTTCGGGCATGGGCAGCACATAGGCGCCCATGTGATGCACCTTCTTCACCGCGTAGTCGCCGGTTTCGTCCTTCTCGAACTTCACGCCCCAGCGGTCGAGTTGCTCGATGGTTTCAAAGCTGTGGGTAGCGTAGGCATGCACGGTGGCCTGGTTGACGACGCCGTCATTGGCCACGGTGATTTCCTTGGTGTACTGCTCGGGGGTGGCGTGGCCGGGGATGATGGCGTTGTTCAGGCCATCCATGCCCATGCTGATGGCACCGCTGCGCTTGACGTTGGCCTTGTCCAGCAGCAGCACGCGCAGGCTTTTGTCCTGCTCCTTGGCCTTGATCGCCGCCATCGGCCCGGCCGTGCCGCCACCGATGATGATGATGTCGTAGTCCTGGGTCTGGATGCTCATGCCTTGCCCCCTTTCTGGCGGTCAATGCGCAGGCGGTACTGGAAGGCATCGCCGCGGTAGTAAAGGTGTTCGAAGTCCAGTGGCGTGCCGTCGGCAGCATGGGTCAGGCGCTCGATGCGCATGATCGGCGAGCCTTCTTCTACATCCAGGGCCTGGGTCAGGTCGCTGTCGGCCAGTACCGCATCGATGGCCAGGTCGGCGTGGCCAAGGGCGATGCCGCAGTCGTTTTCCAGCAGCAGGAAGATGTCGCGGGTGACCAGGTCGGCCTTCTCCAGTTTTTCGCCGACGGCCTTGGGCAGCCAGGTCAGCTCCAGCGACACCGGCTCACGGTTGATCAGGCGCACCCGGCGGATCTCGGTCACCAGGCTGCCCTCCTCGACCTGTAGCCGGGCGGCCACCAATGTGTTGGCCGGCACATGGCGAAAGCTGCGCAGGCGGTTGATCACTTCGTAGCCCATTTGCGTCATTGATTCGCCCAGGCCCTGCAAGGTACTGACGTTCTGGAACGCCTTGGGCTTGGCGACGAACGTGCCTTTGCCGTGGATCTTGAAGATCAGCCCTTCCTTCTGCAGGTCGCCCAGTGCCTGGCGCACGGTGATGCGGCTGACGTCGAAGGCCTTGCCCAGTTCGCTTTCCGAGGGCATGCGGCTGTGCGGTGGATAAGTACCGTCGAGGATGCGCTCGCGCAGCAGTTCCTTGAGCTGGGTATAGAGCGGTACCGGGGACAGGGGGAGCAGTTCGGCCATGGGATCTCTTCGCTGATCGATGACTTGTTATAACAAGTTGTGACCAGAGGATAGAGGCCATAAGAGGCGTGTGGGAAATATTGATATTGCATATGAATAGATGAATTTGCGCAGGCCAGTGGCCTGCAGAAGCCGCCTGCGCAAAAAGAGGAAAAAGGCCACAGATCAAGGCGATGGACGTCAACGACACAGATGGGTATCATGCGTGCGCGTTGCACTCGTAGCTCAGCTGGATAGAGTACTGCCCTCCGAAGGCAGGGGTCGTGGGTTCGAATCCCGCCGAGTGCGCCATATCAAAAAGCCCTGGGCCTGAGCCCGGGGCTTTTTCGTTTGTGCGACATGTCGCGTTTCTGGTACTCCCGTGCCACGGGTCATTGGTGTTAGCGTGAGCGTCTTCCCGTTTTCCAGGCGGGTAACCCACAACAATGATTGGCGAAGGAATGCGCACAACCATGCACTTGAAAAAACTGACCGCCACCACCCTGCTACTGGCCAGCATCGGCCTGTTCACCCAACCGGCCCAGGCCAACCTCACCCAGCAGCAGTCCGCTGCCATTGTCAAAGCCTTCGACGCCAGCAACCCAAGCGACTTCAAGCAGTTCCTCGGCAAGCTCAAAGGCAGCGACCTGGCCAAGGCCGACAACCTTGACGCAACCCTCGACGCCTACCTGGCCAACAAGCCACTGGCCGCCGAACAGCAAGACGAAATCAATCGCCTGCTCGGCCTGTATACCCGCATCAAGTACGGCAAGGCCGCCACCGACACCCTGCGCGAGCTGGTGGCCATTCCCACCTTCAATGTCGAGGGCACGCCGCAATACGAAAACCCGGCATTCCTCAAGATCGCCGACAAGATCAAGGCCCTGGCCGACAGCTTTGGCCTGGCCTTCCGCAACATCGACAATCGGGTGTACGAGGTCTCGCTGGGCAGCGGGAAGGAAGTGATCGGCATCCATGCACACGCTGACGTTGTGCCGGTCAACCCGGACAACTGGACGTTGGCTGACGGTACGCGCCTGGACCCGTTCAAGGTCACCCTGGTTGGCGACCGCATGTATGGCCGCGGCACCGAAGACGACAAGAACGGCATCGTGGTGGCGATGTACGCGCTGAAAGTAGCCAAGGACGAAAACCTGCCGCTCGCCCGGCAGTTCAAGCTGCTGATCGACACCACCGAGGAAACCAGCGGTGATGCCATCCCTTACTACTTCGAGCGCAACCCTACCCCCGACTACAACCTGGCCCTCGACGGTGGCTACCCGGTGGTAATTGCCGAGAAAGGCTACGGCACGGTCATGGCCAGCTTCAGCAAGCGCCCGGCCAGCGGCAAAGGTGCCGAGATCGTCAACCTGACGGGTGGTCTGGCCACCAACCAGATTCCGACCACTTCCGTAGCAACCCTGGTGTCTGACAACCCGGCACAACTGGCCAAACACCTGCAGCAAGCTGGCGCCAGATATGTGAAGCAGCATGGCGGCGACTTCAGCATCGACGCCAAGGCCGATGGCAAGCAGGTGTTGCTCACCGTGACCGGTGTTTCCGCCCACTCTTCGGAGCCGGAGTCCGGGGTGAACCCTGTTGCCCGCATGCTCGACTTCATCAACGGCCTGGGCCAACAGGTGCCGATCAAGCACAACCAGTTCACCGACGCTGCCCGCTACGCCGCCGATAACTGGGGCCTGGACTACCTGGGCAACAAGCTCGGCGTAGCCTTCAAGGACCCGTTCATGGGCCCGTTGACCGCCTCGTTGACCTTTGTCGGGGTGGATGACAAGGGCCTGAAACTGGCCGTGAACCTGCGCATTCCCAAGGGCAAGCCAATCGCCACGATCAAGGACGACCTGGCCGACAAACTGGGCAAATGGACCCGGCAAAGCCGCACCTCGGTGGCGTTCGACTACAGCCTGGACGAGCCGATGTATCGCAACCCCGAAGGCGAATGGGTAAAGGCCCTGCTCGCGGTGGCCACCGAGAACCTGGGCATGAAGCATGAGTTTGGTACCTCGGCCGGAGCCACCTCGGTGCACGACCTGCCCAATGGCGTGCAGTTCGGCCTGGCCATGCCGGATGTGAAATACACCGGGCACAACGACAACGAGTTCAAGACTGTGGAGCAGTTCATGCTGGACCTGCAGATCGTGAGCGAGATGGTGGCGCGGCTCGGGCAGATGCCAAAACTTTGATCGACAGCACTGGCCTCTTTGCGGCTACGGCCGCTCCCACAGGGATCGCACAGTTTTTGAATGCGGTGTAGCGCCTGTGGGAGCGGCTTCAGCCGCGAAGAGGCCGGCACAGGCGAACACCGATGACGTTTTTCAATCGACTCCATGCCGTTTCCTGCATTGCCGTGCAGAGCGCCGTGCCGGATGCTTTAGTTACTCCGAGACAGCGCTTTTTTCACCCGCAGAGGCCCGTATGAAGACCGTCGAACAAATCCTCAAGACCAAGTCCCAGCACCAGACCGTTTACACCATCGGCCCGGATGACTCGGTGCTCGACGCCCTGAAAATGCTGGCGGAGAAAAACGTCGGTGCGTTGCCCGTGGTCGAGGGCAGCCAGGTGGTGGGTATCGTCAGTGAACGGGACTATGCGCGCAAACTGGTGCTCAAGGGCCGCTCTTCCGCCGCCACCCCGGTGCGCGAAATCATGAGCGCACCCGTGGTCACCGTGGAGCCGAAGCAGAATCTGGAGTACTGCATGAACCTCATGACCAACCGCCACTTGCGCCACCTGCCGGTGGTCAACAACGGAGAGCTGCTTGGCCTGCTGTCGATTGGTGACCTGGTCAAGGAAACCATCGCTGAACAGGCCAGCCTGATCATGCAACTGGAGCAGTACATCCGCGGCGAATGATGCCCCTCAATGGTAGGCGCGCTCCAGCTCGTCCAGCTGATGGTCGAAGCTGCGCAGGCGCGCCGACCAGGTGTACACCAGCACCTCCAGGTCACGGTTGAGCACTGCAGTATTGCCATTGCCACTGCAGGTGGGCTCGCCCAGGTCCAGCTGGTAGCGTTCACGGGCCATGGCCTGGGCCACGCTGGACAGGTCGCGGGCATTGGCCAGCCAATGGTGATGGTGGTCATGGATTTCACGGTCGAGTGCCCGGCACTGGCGCTTCAGCGCATCCAGGCTCTGCTCCAGCGGCGTGCCCTTGAGCTCGCCCATGACCTCTTCGAACGTGCGCCCCGAATGCCAGTAGCTGCCCCAGAAGTAGCGGTCGAACACCGTCTCGACGCGGCGTAGCGCCACTTTGGTGTTCCAGATGGTCAGCAACGTTCGCCCCTGAATCACTTCACGCTTGTTCAGGTGCAACTGCTGCCAGGCAATCCACGTCAGCGCCACCAGTACAACCGCCACAGTGACAGCCGCAGCGGCATACAGGAAATGCACAGCCTGGTTCATCTGTTGCGTCTGCCTGATGCCATAGAAGTAACTGGCCGTCAGGGTGCCCAGGATCGTCACGGAGCACCAGAAACCTGGTGCGTAGGGATCTTTCATCGCGCTATCCCCTTATTGTTTTCCTGAGCATAGCAACGGCCAATCACTCGTCAGGTGCCGCTCGGCGCTTTATTTTCGGGGGCGGCGCAACGCTTCGTTGAGTTGATCGAAGGGCACGGCCCAATCGGAATCTTCAATGATGCTTTCCTTGAGAAAAGCACGCTGGGAGTCGGTCCAGAACGGCGCATCCACCAGCTTTATCTCGTTCTTCAACGGGGAATGGCTGGTGATGAACTGATCGATACTCTCGGGATCGTCGGGCAAGCCCAACTGTTTGAACAGGTCGGCAAAGGGATGGATCGGCGCTTCCATGGTTCCTCCTGAGCGCCAGGCAGGCCGTCCACGACGCCCGTCTGGCATTGGTGTGAAAACATCAGCAAAGCTCGCGCACTTCGGCGTGCGGCACCAGCTTCATGTACTGCTCCATGCTCATGTGGATCAAGTGATCGTGGTCACCCGCCTCCAGGTAGACATCGCCCTGGCGGGTAAGGCTCGGGTCGAGCAGCATTTTTATCTGGTAAGCATCGCCAAGGGCCGGCACGGCGCCCCGCTCGCAGTCACCGAACAGGCTCGGCAGGCCGCTTTCACGGGTCAGTTGCCAGGCCCCGGACATGCGTACCTTGGTCATGTCCAGGTGCCGGTTGGCGGGCAGGACGGCCATGATGTAGTTGCCATGCCGGTCATCGAGCATCACCGACTTGGCGACCCGCTCGGCGGGCACGCCGGCCGTACGGGCCGACTCCAGGCTGGTGGCCGAGTGTGGATGGGGAATGATGTCGTAGTCGCAGTTGGCCTTGTCCAGGCGGGCCTGCAGGGTCTTTGCCATACGCATGATGCACCTCCGGTTTCGCCCCCCCAATCTTCAATTTTAGGCCGGGTAGCGGCAGGCAGGGCTAAACTTGTGTAATACGGGCAAACGAGGTGACGACAGGTGATCGCCCGCTGCTGGCGCTGGCTGTTGCTGCTGTTGCTGCTTGGCATCACCTCAGGTGGCCAGGCAGCGCCCGGTGCAGTGTGGGTGCTGGGCATCGATGATGCCATCGGCCCGGCCAGCGCCGACTACCTGGTACGCAGCCTCGACCAGGCCCAGGCGCAGGGCGCGCAACTGGTGGTAATCCGCATGGACACCCCCGGTGGCCTGGACAGCGCCATGCGCCAGATGATCAAGGCGATTCTCGCCAGCCCCGTGCCGGTTGCCACCTACGTGGCCCCCAGCGGCGCCCGCGCTGCCAGCGCCGGCACCTATATTCTCTACGCCAGCCATGTTGCCGCGATGGCCCCCGGCACCAACCTGGGTGCTGCCACGCCCGTGCAGATCGGCGGCCCCCCGGATACGCCCAAAGACGACAAGGCCAAGGGCGGCGATGATGAAACCCTGGCCCGCAAGCAGGTCAACGATGCCGCTGCGTACATCCGCGGCCTGGCGCAGCTGCGCGGTCGCAATGCCGACTGGGCCGAGAAAGCCGTGCGCGAGGCCGTCAGCCTGCCTGCCAGCGAGGCCTTGCGCCTGAATGTGATCGACCAGGTAGCCGACGACCTGCCCGCCCTGCTGCGCAAACTCGACGGCAAAACGCTGGAGGCCGCCGGCCAGCCACGCCAGTTGCAGACTGCCGGCGCCAGCCTGGTCGAGCACCTGCCGGATTGGCGCACACGGGTACTGGCGGTCATCACCAACCCCAGCGTGGCGCTGATCCTGATCATGGTCGGCGTGTACGGCGTGCTGTTCGAGTTCATGAGCCCCGGCTCAACGGTGGGGGGCGTGGTCGGCGGCATCTGCCTGCTACTGGCGCTGTACGCCCTGCAGCTGTTACCGGTGAGCTTCGCCGGGGTGGCGCTGATCGTGCTGGGCATCGCTTTCATGATCGCCGAAGCGTTCCTGCCCAGTTTCGGCGTGGTCGGGTTTGGCGGCATCGTTGCCTTTGTGGTCGGCGCGCTGATCCTGATCGACACCGACGCCCCCGGCTTCGGCATCCCGCTGGCCTTGATCGGTACCCTGGCAGTGCTCTCGGCGCTGTTGATCGGCAGCGTGCTGGGCATGGCCCTCAAGGCACGGCAACGGGCGCTTGTCAGCGGTGATGCCGGCCTGGTCGGCAGCCTGGTCACCGTCACCCAGGTAGTGGCAGGCAACCCGTTCCGTGGCGCGGTCCTGGCCCAGGGCGAGGAATGGCAAGTGCGGTGCGCAACGCCGCTGCAAGCTGGCCAGAACGTGCGGGTGACCGCACGCCATGGCGTGATGCTGGACGTGAGCGCCGCCGCGCCTGCGACGCAAGGAGAATGACCATGTTCATGCAAGTGGGTTTCGCTGCCGTACTGATCGTGCTGGCGATGCTGTTGCTGTCGGCGTTTCGCATCCTGCGCGAATACGAACGCGGCGTGGTGTTCCAGCTGGGGCGCTTCTGGCAGGTGAAGGGGCCGGGGCTGATCCTGTTGATCCCGGTGATCCAGCAAATGGTGCGGGTAGACCTGCGGACCGTGGTGCTGGATGTGCCCCCACAGGATGTGATCACGCGCGACAACGTCTCGGTCAAGGTCAACGCGGTGCTCTACTTCCGCGTGCTCGACCCGCAAAAAGCGATCATCCAGGTCGAGGACTTTCTGGTAGCGACCAGCCAGTTGGCCCAGACCACCCTGCGTGCGGTGCTGGGCAAGCACGAACTGGATGAGCTGCTGGCCGAACGCGAGCAACTGAACGCGGACATTCGCCAGGTGCTGGACGCACAAACCGATGCCTGGGGCATCAAGGTGGCCAACGTCGAGATCAAGCATGTCGACCTCAACGAATCGATGGTCCGCGCCATCGCCCGGCAGGCCGAAGCCGAACGCGAACGGCGGGCCAAGGTGATCCATGCCGAGGGGGAATTGCAGGCGTCGGAGAAGTTGATGCAGGCTGCACAGATGCTGGGCAAGGAGCCTGGGGCGATGCAGTTGCGCTATATGCAGACGCTGGGGGCGATTGCGGGGGACAGGACCTCGACCATTGTCTTCCCGATGCCGGTGGACTTGCTGACGGGGCTGGTAGACAAGCAAAAATAGCAAAGGCCGCAACGCAATCCCTGTAGGAGCAGCCTTGTGCTGCGAAGAGGCCGGTAAGGCTAAAGATTATCTTCGGCTGCAATGGCCTCTTCGCAGCACAAGGCTGCTCCTACAGGGTCTGTGTTTTCACCCCCGTGGCCCGATCAGAGAGGCGCGCGGCGCAGGGTCGCCAGGAAGGTCGCCGCCCCAATGAACAACCCGGCAAATGTCCGGTTCAAACGCTTCTGCTGTTTAGGCGTACGCAGCAAGCGCAACACCCGCGAAGCCAACCCGGTGTACCCCGCCATCACCAGCATGTCCACGGTGATCATGGTCACGGTGATTGCCACATACTGCGGCAGCAGCGGTGCATGCGGGTTGAGGAACTGCGGCAGCACCGCCAGCATGAACACCAACGCCTTGGGGTTGCTGACGTTGACCAGGAACCCGCGGAATACCAGGCTCAGCGGTTTGCCGATCGGACGCACGCCGGACTCATCGGACATGTCCATCGGCAAGGCGCGCCATTGCTTGTAGGCCAGGTAGACGAGGTAGGCGACGCCGAACCATTTGATGACCTGGAAGGCCGTGGCCGAGGCGGCCAGGATGGCGCCCACGCCGGCGGCAATGATGGCGATTTGCACAATCAGGCCCAGTTGCAGGCCCAGGGCGTTCCAGTAACCACGCCAGAAGCCGTATTGCAGGCCGCTGGACATCGAGGCAATCGCCCCGGCACCGGGTGACAGGCTGATCACCCAACAGGCGGCAAAGAAGCCCAACCATACTTCCATCGACATCACACACCTCGCTCGAACATTTGTTGCAAAACGTTAAGCTAAGGTTTTGGTGAAAAAATAACCAGCAATTTCTGAGGGATTTGCAGTGCCTGACCTGGCCTCTTCGCAGCACAAGGCTGCTCCTACAGTGATCGCGTACTCGTGTAGGAGCAGCCTTGTGCTGCGAAGAGGCCAGTACAGGTTTAGTCAGCTTCGCCAGCTGTCTCTTTGTGCAGAGCCTGCACCTCAGCCCCGCGCCAGCGCCGCACCGACTTCTGGAAGAACTGGCTATTGGGCACCTGCACCAACGCCCCGCCCGCTTCGGGCATTTCCAGCAGGGTGGTAAACAGCAGGTTGATCGCGATCACCCGGCCTTTCACACCCGGCTTGTCCAGGGTGTCGACCAGTTCGACCACGTCACCAATGCGAAACGGCCCGACCGTGAAGATCAGCACCGCGCACAGCAGGTTGGACAGCACGCTCCACATGGCGAAGAAGGCCACCGCCGCCACCGCGACAAAGCCGGACAGCGCCGTCCACAGTACGGTCGCTGAAACACCCAGGCGCTCCAGCACGAACAGCAGTGCGCTGCCCATGATCAGCCAGCGCAGGCCGCCACGCACCGGTACCAGCAGCTCTGGCGGCAGCGGGTAACGCTGGCCCAGGCGGCTCAACCCGCGAGCAACGATGCGCTGCAGGACGAAGGCCGCCACCAGGATCAACAGAATCTGCAAGCCCAGCCAGAAGGTGTCCATCCATTGCCCCGGCAGCAGCGAACGCAGTTCCTCCATCAGGACAGCGCCTCAAGCTCGGCCTGCATGCTTTCGAGGGTTTCCAGCGCTTCCATCCAGGCTTCTTCCAGCTCGCCTTCGCGTTGCTTGAGCTTGCTCTGGCGCGCCAGCAGGTCACGCAATTCGTCCTTGCGCGCTGCTTCGTAGAGGCCACCGTCACCCAGCGCGGTCTCGATATCGGCCAGCTGCACGTGCACCTGGTTGAGCTCGGTTTCCAGCTTGTCGGCCGCTTTCTTGTGCGGGGCCAGTTGCTGGCGCAAGGCTGCGGCAGCCTGGCGCTGGGCTTTCTTGTCGGTCTTGTCCGGGTTGACCGGGGCCGTACTGGCCGGCGCGCTGCGCTGGCGGTACTCGACCAGCCAGCGGCTGTAGTCGTCCAGGTCTCCGTCGAAGGTTTCGACCTTGCCGTCAGCTACCAGCAGGAAGTCGTCGGTCGTGCTCTTGAGCAGGTGACGGTCGTGCGACACCACCACCACGGCGCCGGCAAACTCCTGCAACGCCATGGTCAGCGCCAGGCGCATTTCCAGGTCGAGGTGGTTGGTCGGTTCGTCGAGCAGCAGCAGGTTGGGCCGTTCCCACGCAATCAGCGCCAGCGCCAGGCGGGCCTTTTCGCCACCGGAGAAATTCACCACCGGCTCGTCAGTGCGGGCGCCATGGAAGTCGAAGCCACCGAGGAAGTCGCGCAGGGTCTGCTCACGCTCGGTGGGGGCAATACGCTGCAGGTGCAGCAGCGGGCTGGCCTTGTCGTCCAGCGAGTCCAGCTGGTGCTGGGCAAAGTAGCCCACCGCCAGGTTCTCGCCACGGACCAGGCGGCCCGACAACGGCTCCAGCTCACCGGCAAGGTTTTTGATCAGGGTCGACTTGCCGGCGCCGTTGGGCCCGAGCAGGCCAATGCGCGCACCCGGGGTGAGCTGCAACTTGACCTTGTCGAGGATGGCCTTGTCGCCATAACCCAGGCAGCCTTCAGACAGGCTCAGCAACGGGCTGGAGATTTTCTGCGACTCGCGGAAGACGAAGTCGAACGGCGAATCGACATGGGCCGCCGACAGCTCCTCCATGCGCTCCAGGGCCTTGATCCGGCTTTGTGCCTGACGGGCCTTGGTGGCCTGGGCCTTGAAGCGGGCGATGTACTTTTCCATGTGCGCGCGCTGCGCCTGCTGCTTCTCGTAGGCCTGCTGCTGCTGCGCCAGGCGTTCGGCACGGGTGCGCTCGAAGGCGGAGTAGCCGCCCTTGTACAGGTTCAGCTTGCGCTGCTCGACGTGCAGCACATGGTCGACCACGGCGTCGAGGAAGTCACGGTCGTGGGAGATCAGCAACAGCGTGCCGGGGTAGCCCTTGAGCCAGTCTTCCAGCCACAGGATGGCGTCGAGGTCGAGGTGGTTGGTGGGCTCGTCGAGCAGCAGCAGGTCGGACGGGCACATCAGTGCCTGGGCCAGGTTCAGGCGCATCCGCCAGCCGCCGGAGAAGTCGCCGACGCGGCGGTCCATCTGCTCGTTGGTGAAACCCAGGCCAGCCAGCAATTTGCGCGCGCGGGCGTCGGCGGTATAGCCGTCGGCGCCTTCCAGCTCACTGTGCAGGCGCGCCAGGGCGGTACCATCGTGGGCCTGCTCGGCCGCAGCCAGTTCGGCCTGGACTTTGCGCAAGCGAAGATCGCCGTCAAGCACATAGTCCACGGCCAGGCGGTCGAGGGTGTCGACCTCCTGGCGCATGTGGGCGATGCGCCAGTCGCCGGGCAGCTGGCAATCGCCACCATCGGGCGACAGCTCACCGCGCAGCAAGGCGAACAGGCTGGATTTCCCGGCGCCGTTGGCGCCGATCAGGCCGGCTTTGTGACCGGCGTGCAGGGTCATGTCGGCGCCGTCTAGCAAGCGCTGCGGACCACGCTGTAAAGTGAGGTTGGTTAGTCTGATCATGATGGTCGCGGAGTCTACCAGCTTCCTCGGCCCATAGCGCGAGTGGAACCATGCACACCGACCTGTGGAATTACGCCCTGGCCCTGTATGCCAGGCCTGGCGTGGAAGCGGCCTGCCTCGAACTCCAGGCGCAGGGTGGCGATGTCTGCCTGCTGCTGTGCGCAGCCTGGCTGCAAGCGCGTGGCGTGGCCGTGCTGGACGCGCGCGCGCAAGCGCTGCACGACATTACCGAGCCTTGGCAGCGAGAAGTGGTCGCCCCGTTACGCAGCCTGCGCCAGCAATGGCGAGCGCCAGCGTCGGGTGATACGCAACTGGCGGCGTTGCGTGAGCAGGTGAAGGGGCTGGAATTGCAGGCAGAAGAAGCGCTGCTGGAGCGCTTGCAGGAACGCTCGCGACAGTGGCCCGCGGACTCCCGTGAGCCCACGGACGACTGGCTGGCCCGGCTGGCGCCGGACCCTGCCCGACACCACGACGCGCTGGATCAGTTGCGCGTCGCGGCGGCTGCGCTTCAGGACGCCGAAGACGGTGCCTGAGCCGGGGTGCTGGCGGGTGCCGACGGTGCTGCCGAAGGGGCCGGGGCGGCCGAGTTGGTTGCTGCGGCCGGGGTGCTGGCGGCTGGCGTAGCAGGTTTGGCTTCGGCTGGCTTGCTGGCAACAGGCTTGGCGGCAGCTGGCTTGGCGGCAGCTGGCTTGGCGGCCGTACGTGCTGGAGCCTTGGCGGCAGCAGGTTTTGCCGCTGGTTTTGCAGCTGGCTTCGCGGCGGCGGCTTTGGCTGGCGCTGGTTTGGCTGCAGCAGTAGCCTTGGCAGCTGGCTTCGCGGCAGGTTTGGCTGCAGCAGTAGCCTTGGCAGCTGGTTTCGCGGCTGGCTTGGCAGCAGTAGCGGTTTTGGCAGCTGGCTTCGCGGCAGGTTTGGCTGCAGCAGTAGCCTTGGCAGCTGGTTTCGCGGCTGGCTTGGCAGCAGCAGCGGTTTTGGCAGCTGGCTTCGCGGCAGGCTTGGCAGCAGCAGTGGCCTTGGCAGCTGGTTTAGCTGCTGGTTTGGCAGCAGCAGTGGCCTTGGCAGCTGGTTTCGCGGCAGGCTTGGCAGCAGCGGTTCTGGCCGCTGGCTTGGCGGCAGGTTTGGCTGCAGCAGTTGCCTTGGCAGCTGGCTTCGCGGCAGGTTTGGCAGCAGTGGTTCTGGCAGCTGGCTTGGCAGCGGCAGGCTTGGTGGTTTTGACGGCGCGCTGGTCAAGGGCCTTGGCGGCTGCTTCGCGAACCTTGCCTACACCTTGGGCCAGCTTGAGGCTGTCCTGAGCGTCGCGCTTGAGTTGCTGGATATAAGAGCGGGTCTGGGTTTGACGTTCCTTGAGGGCATCGAGCAGCCCTTCAAGTTCACCAATGGCTTTTTGCGCTTTGGTCTGTGCCTTGGCTTTACCTGCCTTGGCGGCATCCTGCAATTTCAGGCGACCGTTGTGCAGTTTTTCCTGGGCCTTGCCACGCTGCTTTTCCAGTTTGGCCAGCAGTTTTTCCGCATCAGCCAGCGCTTGCGAGCAGGCATCTTCCAAGTGTTCGAGCAGGCTGCCCGAAAGTTGCTGGAGCAGGTGTAACGGCGTACTTACTGGCTTCTTTTTGGCCGACATGGTTTACCTCCTGGCTGACGAGATTGCGGCTCATACTATGCTTCTGCTGCTACCGCCGCTAGGGCATGTTGACAGTAATATTTACGCCGCGTTGCATGCCTGGGCAAAGTTGTTATCTTGCAGCTGCGTGAAAGTGTAGTTGCTGAATTAATCATTGCTGATGTTTGGCAATTATCTGACTTGCAGCGCAGCCTTGTAGGAGCGGCCTTGTGTCGCGATCGGGGTGCGTAGCGCCCCCCAAATTTGTGCATCACGCTGATATTGCCGGGGCCGCGTTGCGGCCCTGTCGCGACACAAGGCCGCTCCTACAGGGATCGCGAGCACACTACAGAAAAGCGAACGCTGGCATACTTCCACGCTCATTGGCGCAAGAGCTGACCATGTTTCGATATCTTGTTTTAGGTTTATGCCTGCTGGTGCCAGTAGCAATGGCCGACAGCAACGACCAGGACCTCGCCTACAGCCTTGGCGCCAGCCTGGGTGAGCGGCTGCGCGAGGAGATGCCAGGCCTGCAACTGGATGCACTGGTCGAAGGCCTGAAGCAGTCCTATCAGGGGCAACCCCTGAAGCTCGACAAGGCACGCATGCAGGCCGTGCTCCAGCAGCATGAAGCACAGGCAGGTGACGCCGCCACGCAGAAGTTGCAGGCAGCCGAAACACGCTTCATGGCCAACGAGCGTGGCCGTTACGGGGTACGCGAACTACCGGAAGGTGTGCTTTACAGCGAATTGCAGCCAGGCAATGGCGCCCAGCCCAAAGCCGGCGGCAAAGTGCAGGTGCGGTATGTTGGCATGCTGCCGGATGGCTCGGTATTCGACCAGAACCAGGCGCCCCAGTGGTTCAGCCTGGGTTCGGTAATCGAAGGGTGGCAGGTGGCCTTGCCAAGGATGCACGCCGGGGCCAAATGGCGCCTGGTAATCCCGTCAGCGCAGGCCTACGGCGCCGAAGGCGCAGGTGACCTGATCGCACCCTATACGCCCCTGGTGTTCGAAATCGAACTGCTGTCGGTTGGCGACTGACGCCAACCTTCAGGCCTCGACGGTGCCCTCTTCCTTGTGGGCGTTGTGCAGCACTTCGATCAGGCAATCTTCGAGTTCGAAGCGCTCGTGCAGCAGGGCACCCAGCTTGGTCAGCTTCTCGGCAAAACGAGCCGGGTCCGAACACTCACCTTTTGCACAATGGTCGTTGAAGGCCAGAGCAATCTGGGTACTGTCATCGATACGAGGATTGATCTGCGTGGCCAGTTCCAGACCGCGCGTGTCACCAAATGCCTTGGCTTCACTGACCAATTGTTCGCTGACCTCGAAGTGCCACGCCGAAACGTAGTCGACAAGAAGAGCACAGAAGTCCCCGTGCGTATCCTTGTCGGCGAAGGCCGGCTTTACATCGCGCAAAGCGCGGAAAGCCTGCACCAGTTCCTGGCGCTCCTCCAGCCAACGGTCGATCAGCTTGTGAACCCCACCCCAGCGTTCCTGGGCATTCTGACAACTATCGAGCATGGCGATCTCTTCCCTTCTGGGTAGATGCCGCTGCACCTCGCACCACGACCGCGCAGCACAAAGGTGACATCAGCAGGACGGCATCGAGCAGTTGTATTTTCGGTATGCGTGCTGGGAGATTATTCCCGCGCGTGCTGCCCATCAAGGTACGCAGCGGACAAAGTTCATACAAGTGTTTAATACCCTGTTAATACGCCATTGGTCGCGCTAGTGGCACAGCCTTGTTCCAGGTCAACTTCTTGACAGGGTGCGGAAACGATACGCCAGCAGGCAACTCAAGGGCGGCACGGCCAGCAACAGGAAGGCCAGCAGGCTCCACTCAGGCAGCGTCAGGTCGAGAAAACTCCAGGTCAGCGAGCTGCATTCGGGGCCGCCGAGCAGCAATTGCCGCGCCGCCTCGCTCCAGGATTGCTCGAACACGCGCCTAATCGGTACCGGGCAAACAGAGGTAACACCGCTGGCCCCCTGCAACCAGACATGCCGTGCCGCCAGCAACGCGCCAGCGAGCGTGCAGCCCAGCGTCGCCCGCGCGTAATAGCGGATGCCCTGCGTGCCGGGTGCCTGCAGCACCGCCGCCAGGCTCAGCAGTGCGTACACGGCTAGCAGCAGCCGCTGGCTGAAGCACAACGGGCACGGCACCAACCCCCGTATGGTTTCCAAGTGGAATGACGCGACCAGCACCGCCAATGCGGCCAGGCAGGCAGGAAGAAAAAAGGTGCGCAATCGGGCCGGAAGCATGGGCGGTGAAAGTCCCAGGGAAGATGTTGTGGCTTGAAACGGTAGAGGAAAGACGCGCTTTGTATCAAGGCGCGACAGTAGCGACAAGTCGCTGAATCGCGTAGGAAATTTCAAGCGATAGGGTAGGAGGCGGCTGAGGAACTGCACTGCAGATCTAACTGGCAGCGGTAGAAAAGTTACCCGCCCCCACAGCCCGCACCTTGGCGCGGGCTTTGGGGTGGGTCAGGCGCGTACGCCTTCTGGCAAGGGCAGCGCCAGCAGGCGTTCGTCCAGCAGGCCAAGGCCCTCCTGGAACAGCTGGTTGCTGCGCTCGGTCTCGCCCAGGCCAGCGAGCAGGCGAGCCAGTTCGGCACAGGCCTCGGGGTTGCGTTCCATGCGCAGGCTGCTTTCCAGGTAGTCCCGCGCCTTGCCCCACAGGCGGTTCTGCAGGCTCAGGCGGCCCAAGGTGAGCAGCAGGCTTGCATCTTGCGGGTGGGCCTTGAGCCAACCTTCGGCGGTTTGCAGCTGGCGCGCCGGGTCATCACCGCGCACCAGGCCGTAAAGGCGGGCCAGGTGGCTTTCGTATTCACGCTTGAGGGCGGTGCGCAACACTTGCTCGGCTTCATTCTGGGCGCCTACCTGGCGCAATTGCTCGGCGTAGGCCAGCACCAGTTGCGGCTCCTGGCGCTGGGCCGCGGTCAGCTGCTGCCAGGCGCGCTCCAAGGCCTGACGTGCACTTTGCGCGTCTTCGCCACGGGTAGTGGCCAGGCTCAGGTTCTGGCCCCAGGCACGTTGCTCCAGGGCCGCCAGCTCGGCGGGTGGCAGCACCTTGCCCTTGCGCAGGTC
This sequence comes from Pseudomonas sp. WOUb67, assembly GCF_050058005.1. Taxonomy (NCBI): domain Bacteria; kingdom Pseudomonadati; phylum Pseudomonadota; class Gammaproteobacteria; order Pseudomonadales; family Pseudomonadaceae; genus Pseudomonas; species Pseudomonas sp. WOUb67. The sequence continues at coordinate 512,406 of NZ_CP170112.1, forward strand.
TGGCAGCAGACGGATCAGTGCCGACCAGTCGCCGCGCTCCAGGTACAGACGCTGCAGCAGGCGCAGCACCTGGCTGTTGTGCGGGTGGCGTTCCTGCATGGCCAGCAGGGTTTCCAGGGCACCGTCACTTTCACCACGGTCCATCTGCAGCTGCGCATGGGTCAGGGCGATGGCCAGTTCTGCTTGCGGCTGACGCTCCAGCGCGCGCTCCAGCAGGTTGTCGCTGTCCTCGGTGCGGCCTTGCTCGTTGGCAGCACGGGCGGCACCGAGGTAGTACAGCAGCGGTTGGCGCTCGGCCTCGGCGGCACGGTGCAGGTGGCGTTGGGCACTGGCCCAGCGGCCCTCGGCCAGATCCAGTTGGCCCTGTTCGATGGCCAGGCGGATGCGCCGGCTGCGGTTACGCCGCGACCACGGGTTGACCACCCCACTGGAGGTCAGCACCAGGCCGACCAGGTAGCGCAACAGCCACAAGACAGCGACCACGGCCAGCAGCCCGGCCAGGGCCGCCCACAGCCCCGATTGATAGCGGAAGCTGCCATAGGAAAGCAGTACGTAACCGCTGTGCTTGGCGACCGCGATACCCAGCGCCGCGGCAATCACGATTGCCAGTACGGCCAGCAGGTAGACACGCTTCATGGCTTGCCCCCTTCAGCCTCGGCCGGCAGGTGACGGCGCTGTATGTAGGCCTGCACTGCCGCCAGGCTTTCGCTGAGGTCGGGGGTAACCACCGACACCGGCTGCTCGGCCAGGGCATTGAGGCTGTCGAGCATGGCCTTGCTTTGTGGGTTGTCGGCGTTGAAGTTCGCCAGCAACACACTGCGAGCGTCGTCCAGCGCCTGGGTGTAGACCTTGGCGTCACCATTGAGCGCCGCCCACTGGGCTTGCTCGATGGTCAGGCTCAGGGCCAGGCGCAGCTGGTTCAGTTGCTGCCCGGCCAGCAGTGGCCGCACGTTTTGATCGGCGTTGAAGTCGATCTGGAAGTACTTGGAGATTTCTGCCCACCACTGCGACAGCCGGCTGGCACCATCGCCGTCGGCGGTCAGGGCACCCAGCGCATCGGCATTGCTGTCGAATTCGGGCGACTGTGCGCTCAGTTGCTGCACCAGCTCACGCTGTGCAGCCAGTTTCAGGAACAGGCCAGTACGGTCCGGTTGCTGGGTACTGTTGAGCGTGGCCAAGCTGCGTGCCAGTTGCTCGCGGGCAGCGAAGGCACCCGGGTCGCTCTGCTCGCGCAGGATCTCGTCGGCGCCTTCGACCAGGGCCTTGGCGCTGGTGATGTCCTGCAAGGCCGACAGCCGCAGGGTAGCCAGGCGCAGCAGGTGCTCGGCTTCAGCCAGGCGCCACTCCTTGCGGCTTTCGCCAAGCACGGTTTCCAGGCGCTGGCTGAGGCGCTGCTGGTCGCCCTGCAATTGCGCCACCAGGCGCCGGCGGTCTTCCAGCTCGCTGGCCGCCGGCAGGCTGGCCAGTTGCGCGCTGATCTGCTGTTCGCGCTGCTGCAGGGCTTCGGCGCGCTGGGTCAGCGCCTCGATGTGCTGGCCCTGGTTGAACTCGCTGCCTTGCAGTTGACGCACCTGCCAGACACCCCAGCCACCTACTGCCACCCCGGCCGCACCCAGCAGCAAGGCCAGCGCTGCCAGGCCACTGCCGGAGCGCTTGGCAGGTGGGGCGGTGACAGGTTCCGCCGGCGCCTGTGCCGACGGCTGATCGTTATTGGACAAGACAGTCTCGCTCACGTATCCATCCTTTGCATGGGGGCGCATCGCGTTCAGCTTAGCGCCTTAAGAGGCAGGTGCAGCGCTGCGCTGCACGGCTGCCAGCAAGGCCGTGGCACTGGCGCCACGGCAATCCACAACCTGTTGGGCCCCGGCGGCCCTGGCCTGTTCGGCGACCCGCGGGCTGGGCACGAACAGCGGCAGGCGTGCCAGCTGCGGCCAATCCGCGCCGGCCAGCTGCTGCAGATGTTCAAAACCCTGCCCACTGCTGACCACCAGGCCATTGAGGCGTTCCGCTTCGATGCGGTGCTTCAGCGTGCCCGCCGGGTAATCCGGCAGGCAGCGACGATACAGTTCCAGATATTCGACACTAGCACCTTGCTCTGCAAGACGCTCTGCCAGCAGTTCGCGACCTCCGACGCCGCGTACGACCAAGACACGGGCTGCAGGCACGCCAACGGCCTGAAGCAGGGCCGGTAGCGCCAGCAAGGCTTCGCTGTCATCGCCACGTGGCGGCGTGCTTACCGCAAGCCCCGCGCCCTGCAGCACCGCAGCGGTTGCCTCGCCCACGGTGAACCAGCCTCGCCGTGGCGGCTGCAGGCGGGCTTCGGCCAGTTGCTCAAGCAACAACCGGGCAGCCGGCTTGCTGACCACGATGATCGCCTGGAAGCCGTGCAGGCCTTCCAGCAGCAGACGTTGCCGGGCCTGCACGGTGACGGGCTCTATCGCCAGCAGCGGCAGGCAGCTGCTGCCCACCCCCGCTGCCGCCAGGCTTTGCGCCAGTGCCGCACAGTCCTCGGCAGGCCGGGTCAGCAAAAGGCGCCATTGGCTCACGGGTGGCCGGCCTCGCCGTAGACTTCCTTGAGGATGGCCTCGGCGCCTTGGCCCAGCAGGTCTTCGGCCACCTGTACGCCCAAGGTTTCGGCAGCCGCGCGAGGGGCACGGGCTTCAGCCACCAGCAGGGTACCGCCGCTCGGCTGGCCAACCAGGCCACGCAGCCACAGCTGGTCACCTTCGAGCACCGCATAGCAGGCGATCGGCACCTGGCAGCCGCCATTCAGGTGTTTGTTCAGGGCGCGTTCGGCCACCACCCGGTCGGCGGTGTCGGCGTGGTGCAGCGGCGCCAGCAGTGCATGGATCTCGAGGTCGGCGCTGCGGCACTCGATGCCCACCGCGCCCTGGCCGCCGGCCGGCAGGCTGTCATCGACGCTGATGGTGGCGGTGATGCGGTCTTCGAAGCCGAGGCGGATCAGGCCGGCGGCGGCGAGGATGATGGCGTCGTACTCGCCGGCATCCAGCTTGGCCAGGCGCGTGTTGACGTTGCCCCGCAGGAAGCGGATTTGCAGGTCCGGGCGGCGCGCCAGCAACTGGGCCTGACGGCGCAGGCTGGAAGTGCCGACGATGCTGCCGGCAGGCAGCGCCTCAAGGCTGTCAAAGGTATTGGAAACGAAGGCATCACGCGGGTCTTCACGCTCGCAGATGCAGAACAGGCCCAGGCCTTCGGGGAAGTCCATGGGCACGTCTTTCATCGAGTGCACGGCGATGTCGGCTTCGTTGTCCAGCAGGGCGGTTTCCAGTTCCTTGACGAACAGGCCCTTGCCGCCGATTTTTGCCAGCGGCGCGTCGAGCAGTTTGTCACCCCGGCTGACCATGGGCACCAGGGTCACCAGCAGACCGGGGTGGGCCTGCTCGAGGCGGGCTTTGACGTATTCGGCCTGCCACAGGGCCAGGGCACTTTTACGGGTGGCAATGCGGATTTCGCGAGTGGACATGGAACGCCCCGATCCAGAGAAATGCCGCCGATGATAACAGCATCGCCGGTATCGCTAGCAGATGCGGATCAGCTGAGGACCTCTTCGCGGGTAAACCCGCTCCCACAGGTTCATCACTGCCTGTGGGGTAGCATCGCACCTGTGGGAGCGGGTTTACCCGCGAACAAGGGCGCAGCCCTTGCCATGCGGGCGCCGAATCAGAGGGTCTGCATCATCTTGCGCACGCCGGCCACATGCCGGCGGCTGACGGTAAGGGCATCACCGTCCAGGCCTTTCAGGTACAGCTGAAAGTGCCCCAGCGGGGTGCGCTGCAGGCGTTCGATTCGCTCGCGGGCAACCAGCGCATTGCGGTGGATCCGCACGAAGCGTTCGCCAAATTCGTCTTCCAGGGCTTTGAGCGGCTCGTCGAGCAGCACTTCCCCGGCCTCGTGGCGCAAGGTCACGTATTTGTGGTCGGCAATGAAATAGATCACCTGGGGCAAGGGGATCAGCTCGATGCCTTTACGGGTGCGGGCACTGATGTGGCTACGTGGGCCGCCACCTTCATTGGCCGGCCGGGTGAGCGCCGCCAACTGGGCGCGGTTGGGTTTTTCGGCCTTGCGCAAGGCATCGCGCAACGTCTGGGCCTGGAAGGGCTTGGTCACATGGCTGAGGGTACTGTCCTTGAATGCCTCGGCACCGTATTCGTCATCCCCGGTGCAAAACACCACCGCCGGCGGCGCCTCGCGTTCGCACAGGCGAGCGGCAACCTGCAGGCCGTCCAGGCCTGGCATGCCGATGTCCAGCAGGACCACATCGGGCTTGAGGCTTTCGATCAGCGCAAGGGCCTCCTCGCCGTTGGTGGCGCTAGGCTCCAGCACGGTGTAACCCTCCAGTTCGCCGAGTAGCCGGCTGAGGCGTTCACGGCCTTGGGTTTCGTCATCAACGATCAGGACATTCATAATTGCGCTGGATTCCTGAATGAGTCTCGCACAGGTATAGCGTAGACAGGTGTGGTTCGAGCGACACTGCGGTCACGCTCTAGACCGGTGCGATGGCCAAAGATTCACTCGGACGGCAGATTCACCGCCAGTCCTTTGTCCAACTGTAGACGGTCCGTGGAACACTGCCGTTCATTCCTTAAAATCCTTCTCTGCCATTTTCCGGGCATTTCTCTCGACCGGCGCCCTGCGGCAGCCAGCCCAACCCTGCTATTATCGGCGCCACTTTTTCGTTCACGCCTGCAATGAGTGAATCCATGAGCACCGACAAGACCAATCAGTCCTGGGGCGGCCGCTTCAGTGAGCCCGTCGACGCCTTCGTCGCCCGTTTCACCGCCTCGGTCGACTTCGACAAGCGCCTGTACCGCCACGACATCATGGGTTCGATTGCCCATGCCACCATGCTGGCGCAGGTCGGCGTGCTCAGCGATGCCGAGCGCGACACCATCATCGATGGCCTGAAGACCATCCAGGGTGAAATCGAAGCCGGCAACTTCGACTGGCGCGTCGACCTCGAAGACGTGCACATGAACATCGAAGCACGCCTGACCGACCGTATCGGCATCACTGGCAAGAAGCTGCACACCGGCCGTAGCCGCAACGACCAGGTGGCTACCGATATCCGCCTGTGGCTGCGCGACGAAATCGACCTGATCCTGGCCGAAATCACCCGCTTGCAAAAGGGCCTGCTGGAACAGGCCGAGCGTGAAGCCGAAACCATCATGCCCGGTTTCACCCACCTGCAGACGGCCCAGCCGGTCACCTTCGGCCACCACCTGCTGGCCTGGTTCGAAATGCTCAGCCGCGACTACGAGCGCCTGGTCGACTGCCGCAAGCGCACCAACCGCATGCCCCTGGGCAGCGCTGCGCTGGCGGGCACCACCTACCCGATCGACCGCGAGCTCACCTGCAAGCTGCTGGGCTTCGAAGCCGTGGCTGGCAACTCGCTGGACGGCGTGTCGGACCGCGACTTCGCCATCGAATTCTGCGCCGCCGCCAGCGTGGCGATGATGCACCTGTCGCGCTTCTCCGAAGAGCTGGTGCTGTGGACCAGCGCGCAGTTCCAGTTCATCGACTTGCCGGACCGCTTCTGCACCGGCAGCTCGATCATGCCGCAGAAAAAGAACCCGGACGTGCCAGAGCTGGTTCGTGGCAAGAGCGGCCGCGTGTTCGGCGCCCTCACCGGCCTGCTGACCCTGATGAAAGGCCAACCGCTGGCCTACAACAAGGACAACCAGGAAGACAAGGAACCGCTGTTCGACGCTGCCGACACCTTGCGCGACTCGCTGCGTGCCTTTGCCGACATGATCCCGGCGATCAAGCCAAAGCACGCCATCATGCGTGAAGCGGCCCTGCGCGGTTTCTCTACCGCCACCGACCTGGCCGACTACCTGGTACGCCGTGGCCTGCCGTTCCGTGACTGCCACGAGATCGTTGGCCACGCGGTGAAGTATGGTGTTGATACCGGCAAGGACTTGGCCGAGATGAGCCTGGACGAACTGCGCCAGTTCAGCGACCAGATCGAGCAGGACGTGTTTGCCGTGCTGACCCTGGAAGGGTCGGTGAACGCCCGTGACCACATTGGTGGTACGGCGCCAGCGCAGGTGCGTGCTGCCGTCGTGCGTGGCAAGGCGCTGCTGGCTTCGCGCTAAGCCAGCCTCGCTGCCCTGCTTTTTGTAGGAGCAGCCTTGTGCTGCGAAGAGGCCGGTGCAAACACCATGGATATAGGGTGTCTGCACCGGCCTCTTCGCAGCACAAGGCTGCTCCTACAGGTTCAGCGCTAGCTCCGGTTAGCGTTTACCGCTACGAATCATCTCCATGAAGGCCGGCATCGCCGCCTCCTTGTCTGCCAAGATCCGCGCCATGTGCGGGTTCTCGCCCATCAGTTGCAGCAACGCCTTGGCCTGCGGGAAGTCCGCCAGCAAGTCGATGTTCAGCACTTTCTTGCCCACGGCATACGCCAGGTCTACCGAGAAACAGAACATCAGGTCTGCCAGCGTCATCTGCTCACCTGCCACAAACGGCGCAAAGCGACCGTTGCGTTTGAGGGTGGCAAAGCCGGCCAGCAAATCGGCACGTGCTTTCTCTTTGACCAAGGGCTCAACCGACATGCCGAAGAACGACTCGGCATAGCACGTACGCGCCGGCAGCTCGATGTACAGCTCGATTTCCTTGAGCAGCTCACGCACCTTGGCCTGCCCGAACGGGTCGGCCGGCAGCAGTGGCTTGCCGCCCTGGGTCTGTTCGATGTAGTCGAGGATCACACTGGTTTCGCTGAGGTAGCCGTGTTCGGTTTGCAGCGCCGGCACCTTGCCCCGCGGGCTCACTTCCAGCGCCTGTGGCGCCTGGCCGCCATAGAAAGTGACTTCCTCGAAGGGCAGGCCTTTTTCCAGCAGGGCCAGCTTGACCATGTTGTAGTAGTTGCTGACCGAGAATCCATAAAGCTTGAGCATGAGGTAACAGCCTCCAGGCCGTAAGGGGTTGGCCCGGCTTTTATAGACCGTTCGCCCGCCCCTGGCCAGCGTCATGCACCCCGTCAATGCCCGGGCATTGCCGCCACGGGCGTGGCACACTGTGTATCCCATCACAGGAGTACCGCCATGAGCGAGCCCACCGACATCGACAATGACGACGAAGCCTTCGCCGAGGCGACACTGACCCAGGCGATCGAGAACCAGATTGAAAGCGGCGAGCCGCCTGCGGCCAAGGCCACCTTCAACAAGCTGACCCTGGTCGGTTACGAGCGCGAGGACATCCTCAACCTGATGGCCCATGTGCTGGCCTTCGAGATCGACAACATGCTGGTGGAAGACCGCGCGTTCGACGGCGAGTGGTACGAGAATGCCCTGCGCGCGCTGCCAGAGCTGCCACCTGAGATGGATCAAGGCGACGACGAATAACCCGTCTACACTCCTAGGTCAGGCACCGTCAGCGGTGCCGCCATCCTTGTCTGGAAGTCAGGAGTCGCCATGTCCTTTACCCCCGATCTGATCGCTGAACTGGAAGTACTCGCGCTGTTCAAACACGACAGCAGCCAGGAAGGCATCAAGATAAACAGCCAAGCTTCCCCTGCCCTGGTCGCCGCTGCGCAACGCCTGCATGAAAAGGGGCTGACCGATCAACCCGATGGCGGCTACCTGACCAGCCTGGGTCATGACGCTGTCGATAGTGTCCAGCTGCTGCAGAACATTCTCAAGGCGCCACAACCGGCCTGAACCGAGATTGCATGGGGCTGCCATGCAGCCCATCGCCGGCAAGCCAGCTCCCACAGGTACTGCACATGGCTTGAAACTGATGCGGACGGGTTGGGAGCTGGCTTGCCGGCGATGGGCCGCAGCGCGGCCCCCGGTCAGTTTGCAGTAGCCCTGCGTTTTTCCGTCAGCCACGAGCGCCCATACAGGAACATGATGGCCAGCAAGGCCACCGCCTGTGCCGACAGCGAGTAGGCATCGGCGTGAATCCCCAGCCAGTCGAACTCGAAGAACGCCACCGGCCGTGTGCCCAGCACCCCGGCTTCTTGCAGCGCCTTCACGCCATGCCCGGCGAACACCACCGACAGCGCGCACAGCAACGCGGCGTTGATGCTGAAGAACAGCGAAAGCGGCAGCTTCGCAGAGCCGCGCAAGATCACCCAGGCCAACCCCACCAACAGCACCAGCGCCGTGGCGCCACCCGCCAGCACCGCCTGGTGCCCGGCTGGGCCTGCCTGCAACCATAGGGTCTCGTAGAACAGGATCACTTCGAACAGTTCGCGGTACACCGAGAAAAACGCCAGCAAGGCGAAGCCGAATCGTCCGCCGCCACTGACCAGGCTGCTTTTGATGTAGTTCTGCCAGGCAGCGGCGTGGCGACGGTCGTGCATCCACACGCCAAGCCACAGCACCATCACCGCAGCAAACAATGCCGTGCAGCCTTCCAGCAGCTCGCGCTGGGCCCCACCCACATCGATCACATAGGCCGCCAGCGCCCAGGTGGCGAAGCCGGCAACCAGCGCCAGGCCCCACCCAATGTTGACGCTGCGGACCGCCGACTGCTGCCCGGTGTTGCGCAGGAAGGCCAGGATCGCTGCCAGTACCAGAATCGCCTCAAGGCCTTCGCGCAGCAGGATCAACAAACCGGAGATATAGCTCAGCGACCAGCTCAGGCCGTCGCTGCCCAGCAGCTTGGTGGCCTGGTCGAGCTTGCTTTTGGCTTCAGCCAGCCGCTGCTCGGCCTGGGCCACGGGCAGCCCGTCCTGCAGCGATTGGCGGTAGGCCATCAGGGACTTTTCGGTGTCCTTGCGCGCATTGGCGTCGATGTTGTCCAGCGAGCTTTCCACCAGCTCGAAGCCTTCCAGGTAGGCCGCTACCGACAAGTCATAGGCCTGGTCATGGTCACCTGCGCGGTAGGCCGCCAGGCTCTTGTCCAGGGTGTTAGCGGTGTATTCCAGCAATTGCGCCGGCCCACGCTTGACCAGCGGCGGCTGAGCACGCTGGGCGCGGAAAGCGTCTACAACCGCATTGCCTTCGTTGGCGGCGACTTCGGCCGGGGTCTGGCGGGCCAGGTCGGCGATGTTCCAGGTCTTGTCGCCTTTGCCGGCTTCCGGCTTGGCAGTGAAGCTGGCGATGTAGGCGGCCACATCCCAACGCTGGCGGTCATCAAGCTGGTCGGCAAAGGACGGCATTTCGGTGCCGTCGATGCCCAGCGCCAGGGTGTTATAGAGGTCGAACAGGCTCAACTGGTCGAGGCGTGCGACATCGCGCAGGTTGGCGGGTGCAGGCTCCAGGCCCACGCCTGCCGGGCCGTCGCCTGCGCCAGTGTCGCCGTGGCAGATTGAGCAGTTTTGCGCATACAGCGAAGCACCACGGGCCGGGTCCGGTGTGATCACCGGGGCCTGGCTTACCTCGTAGGCCACTGCCAGGCGCGCACCCAGTTGGCGGGCCTGCCTGGCGACTGCCGTGCCGTCCTGGCGCTGATCAATGGCCTGGCGCAACGCCTGAACGCCCTGTTCCAGAGCACCTTGCTCGGTATTTGCGGGCAGGCTTTTGACCAGGTCGGCCAATACCGCGCTGAACTCTTGCTGCTCGCGGTATTCGCCAGCGTCGACCACCTTGCCGTCTTGCACGGTCGGTGGGTAGTCGGCGCCAATGTAGTCAAGCAGGTGCAGGGCCTTGGCGGCCTCGGCGGGGGACTCGGCCAGCGCCAAGGTGCTGCACAGCGCCAGCACCGGGCCGAGCAATATAGCCGGCAGCCAGGCGAACAGACGGGAACGGGTTTTCATGGCCAGTCTCGAAGGGAATGCGAAAGAGAACATTGTTCACTCCGACTTGGCTTCCCTCAAGGGTGCTGGGCGGATTTCATGAAAAATCTTGCTACAAATTTGATCGCGGGCGATACGGGAGCTGGCCTGCCGGCGATTAAGGCTATGCCGAGATCACAGGAAATACCGGGTACCAATTGACTCATCGCCAGTAGAGTCATAGCCACTAGCCTGATGGGCAAACCAACAGGAGGCAGGGAACATGGACCGTCCCCATTCAGACCAGTTACGACTCGGCCGGTTTTCGGAAACCAGTCACTTATATCTGCTTACTAGCACAACCCTTGGCAGGGCACCGGTCTTCAGTGACTTTCACTCGGCCCGCTTGCTGGTGGCTGAGTTGCGCCAGGCTGAAGAAGAAGGTGCAATCAGATCTCTGGCCTGGGTCGTGATGCCTGATCACTTCCATTGGCTAGTCGAGCTGGGTCCGGCCAGCCTGAAGCGCTTGATGCGCCGAGTTAAGTCCCGTAGCACCATGATGATCAACAGGCATAACGGACGAAGCGGGCGGCTGTGGCAAAAGGGGTTTCATGACCGGGCTTTGCGCCGGGAAGAGGATGTGCAGACGGTAGCACGGTATATTGTCCTGAACCCGAAGCGAGCGGGTTTGGTCGCGAGGGTTGGGGATTATCCTCATTGGGATGCGATTTGGGTTTGATGAGGCGTTGCCTGATAGGGCCCTATCGCCGGCAAGCCAGCTCCCACAAGGATTTCATCAAGCCTGTGGCCGGTGCTGGACTGTCAGGGCCTCATCGCCGGCAAGCCAGCTCCCACAAGGATTTCATCAAGCCTGTGGCCGGTGCTGGACTGTCAGGGCCTCATCGCCGGCAAGCCAGCTCCCACAAGGATTTCATCAAGCCTGTGGCCGGTGCTGGACTGTCAGGGCCTCATCGCCGGCAAGCCAGCTCCCACAAGGATTTCATCAAGCCTGTGGCCGGTGCTGGACTGTCAGGGCCTCATCGCCGGCAAGCCAGCTCCCACAATAGTTTCATCAAGCCTGTGGCCGGTGCTGGACTGTCAGGGCCTCATCGCCGGCAAGCCAGCTCCCACAATAGTTTCATCAAGCCTGTGGCCGGTGCTGGACTGTCAGGGCCTCATCGCCGGCAAAGCTCCCATAGGTGAGTCACAAGCCTCGATAGCAGTGGTGGACCTGTGGGAGCTGGCTTGCCGGCGATTGGGCCTCAAGGCTTGGCAGTGTTCTTCCAACCCCCACCCAACGCCAGAAACACCCCAATCTGCCCCATTGCCACTTGGCTATTGGCCGCTGCCAACTGCGCACGCATATCGGTGTAGGTACGCGTGGCCTGCAAATCCGCCAGGAACGACTCACGCCCCGCCTGGTAATACCGGTGCGTCTGGTCTGCTGCCTCCTTGGCCGATTTCTCCGCCTCGGCCAAGGCATCGCGCCGGTCCAGCAGGGCGCTGTATTGCGCCAGGCGGGTCTGGGTTTCGCGTATGGCGTTCAGCACCACGCCATCGAAGTTGGCCAACGCCGCCTGCGTCGAGGCTTCAGCCATGCGAATACGCGCACGGGTGCCGTTGGTGGGGATGCTCCAGCTGACTTGCGGGCCGAAGCCCCAACGGTTGGTCGCAGGCTCGCCAAGGTTTTCGAGAATACCGATGGTGCCGACCTGCGCACCGATGCTGATGTCCGGGTAAAGCGCGCCGGTGGCAACGCCGATGTACGCGGTGGCTGCAGCCAGCTGGCGTTCGGCCTGGCGCACGTCGGGGCGGCGCTTGAGCAGGGCGGCGCCATCACCCACCGGCACCAGCTGGTTCAGGTGCGGCAGTTCGGCACAATCGGCAGTCCCGACAGGCAACTGTTCCACCGGCTTGGCGAGCAACGCCGCCAGGGTGTACATGCCGGTTTCACGCTCAGCCTTGAAGCGCGGCAGTTCGGCACGCAGGGATTTGAACTGGGTCTGTGACCGGGTGACCTGGGTTTCATCACCGCGGCCGGCATCGCGCAGGCGCTGGTTGAGCGTCACGCTCTGTTCCTGCAGGTCGAGCGACTCGCGTGCGATGTGGAGTTCCTCGTTGGCCGAACACACCTGGGTATAGGCCTTGACCACATCCGCCACCAGGGTGATGCGGGCGGTATCGGCAGCGGCCTGCACCGCGTCGGCATTGGCCTTGGCGGCCTCGGTGCCGCGCTTGAAGGTGCCCCACAGGTCGAACTGGTACGAGGCACTGATGATGGCCTCGCCGATGTTGGCCACCGGCACTTTTTCCGGCAGCAGGAAGGCTTCGCCCGACTCCTGCAGGCGCTGGGCGCCAAGTTTGACGCCGCCGTTGAAGCCACCTTGCGATTCGGCCACTTCCACCTGGGCCCGGGCCTTGGCGATGTTGGCCGCTGCCACGCGCAATTCGGTGTTGGCACTCAGGGCCTGGCGCACCAGTTCGTTCAGCCGCTGATCCTGATACAGCTGCCACCAGTCCTCGGGCACCGGCGCCGAGACCACGCTGTCGGCATCCTGGCGCAGCGGGCCATTCAGGTCGCTGCGTTGCACCGCCGCGTTCTTTGGCACCTCATAGTCGGGCCCGACCATCATGCAGGCCCCCAACGACAGGCACAGGCCGGCCAGGATCAGCTGTTTCATGGGCGCTGGCCCTCGATGATCGACACCGTGGCAGTGCGCCCGGCAATCATGCGGAAGTCCTGCGGCACTTCATCGAAGGCGATGCGCACCGGAATGCGCTGGGCCAGGCGCACCCAGCTGAACGCCGGGTTGACGTTGGGCAGCAGGTTGGCGCCACTGCTGCGGTCGCGGTCTTCGATGCCGGCGGCAAAGCTCTGCACATGGCCGCGCAGGCGGGTGTTGTCGCCCATCACGCGAATGTCCACGGCGTCGCCGATGTGAATGCCGCCAAGCTTGGTTTCCTCGAAATAGCCATCGACGTGGTACGAGGCGCTGTCGACCACCGACAGCACCGGGCGGCCGGCGGTGACGAACTCGTGGTTACGCGGGGCGCGGTCGTTCAGGTAGCCGTCCACCGGGCTGCGCACCACCGAACGGTCGAGGTTGAGCTGGGCGGTGTCGACTGCCACCTGGGCCTCGCTGACAGCCGAGCGGGCGCGGGCCTCGCGGGACTGGCTTTCTTCCACCTGCTCGGCAGCCACCAGGTTGCCCAGCTTGCGGTTGCGCTGCGCCTCGCGCGAGGCCTGGGCCAGGGTTTCCTGGCGTTCGCCCAGGGTGGCCTTGGCCTGGCGCAGGGCCAGGGTGAAGCGGTCCTGGTCGATGGTGAACAGCACGTCACCGCGTTTGACGGTCTGGTTGTCGCGCACCTCGACCTTCTGGATCAACCCCGACACATCGGGGGCGATCTGGATGACGTCGGCGCGGATGTGGCCGTCGCGGGTCCAGGGGGCAAACATGTAGTACACCACCATCTGCCACACGAGCACGGCGGCGAAGGTCACTACCAGCAAGGTCAGGACCACACGGCCCAAGGTCAGCAAAGGTTTTTTCATGGCAGCATCAGGTTTCGGCAAAAGTGGTCCACCGCGCCAAGCAGCACGGCATACAGAGCAACGTTGAACAACGCCCGGTGCCAGACCAGGCGGTAGAAATGCAGGCGCACCAGCACCGCGTGCACCCCCAGGAACAACAGGTAGGTGCCAAACATCATCACCAGCAGCGTGGGCAGGAACACCCCGCTGATATCCAGTTCACCAATCACAGGGGCGCTCCGTCGAGGCCAGGGGGCAGTTGCGGTTGTTCGGCGGGTTCGAGCATCACTTCCACGCCTGGCAACAGCGCCAGCCGCAGGCCGCTGAGGGCATGCAGCAGGTGGGTGCGGGCATCGCCGCGCTCGTACAGCTCATCCAGGTTCAGCGCCAGGCGTGCACGCTCCATGTTGCGCAGCAGCGCGGCCGGGGCATGCAGGCGCTCACCGGCACGCAGGCAGGCGGCGTAGTGCGCGCCAACCTCCTCGACCACCGTGCGCAGGCGCTCGCGGGCCTGCTGGCCGGCGCGCGGCATATAGGCCAGCAGGTCGAGCAGGTTCAGCCCCACACGCAGGTCACGCAGTGCCACGCCGCTGTCCTGGCCGGTTTGCGACAGGCGCGGCAGGTGCTGCATCAGGCGGTCGAGCATCTGCACGCCCACCTGGCGCTGCTCGGCCAGGGTCGCCGGCTCGGTCATTTCGACGATGTCGCGCCAGGCGAAGCGGGTCATGCGCTTGGCCGCCAGCTCTACGCCGAACGGGCGCATCACCAAGGTCCAGATGAACGCGAACAACAGGCCAACGGGGCCGGCCAGGTTGGCGTTGAGGAAGGTGAAGAAGTCGGCGTCGTAGGCACCCTGGATGCTGATGAAGGTCGAGGTATTGACGATGGTCAGCAAGGTGCCCAGGTAGAAGCGCGGCTGCACGGTCAGGGTGCCGATGCAGATGAACGGCACGGCAAACGCCAGCACCAGCATCGGGAAATCGTGCAGGTTGGGCAGCACCAGGAACAGGTACAGGCTGGAGAAGATGACCGACATCAGCGTCCAGAAGAAGAACCGGTAGATCTGCGGCGCCGGGTCGTCCATGGCGGCGAAGAAGCTGCACGACACGGCGGCAAGGATCACGGCGCTGGCGCCGTCGTTCCAGCCCAGGCCGATCCACAGGCCGCACGCGACCACAATCGCCAGTACGGTGGAGGCCACCGAGTACAGCATCAGGCCACGGTCGAAGAACGCCGTCAGGCGGCCCAGGCGCCAGTGGCGGTATACCGCGCGCCAAGGCTTGGCATCGTCGGTACGCAAGGCGTGCTGCAGGGTGCAGCAGTCCTGCCACAAGTCGGCCCATTCGGTCAGGCGGTACAGGGCGTTGGACAACAGCAGCTCGGCGCGCTGGTCGAGGGCTGCCGCACCGGGTTGCAGGCGGTCGATCTGCTCGTGCAGCGCGGTCCAGCGCGTTACCGAAGCGCTGTCGGCAGTGCCTTTCAGCCATTCGCGGGCGGCTTCAAGCACGGGTTGAAGATGGGCGAACTGGGCCGGGGCGCGGCCTTCCAGGGCCACCAGGGCGTCGTCGAGCGCGTCGATGACCGGCAGCAGGTGAATCATCCGCCCGCGCAGCTCGCGGGCGTTCTTCAGGGTATGTGGGCCGGCGCCTTCGTGGCCTAGCTGGCCGATCATCAGCTCCAGCGAGTTGAAGGTGGCGACCATCGCCCCGCGCATGCCGCCGACCTTGTCGGCGCTGGCTTCGCGGGCCAGGTAGGTGTCGCTGTAGCGAATCGCCTCGGTGAACCAGTTACCGGTAGCGCCGACCACCACAGGGGCCAGCCGGCGCGGCCAGAAAATGGCGCCGACCACTGCCGCGCAGACGATCCCCAGGCAGATTTCCTGGGCGCGGGAGGACGCCACGTCGAATACCGCCAGCGGGTTGTCGACCACCGCCAGGGCGATCATCGGCAGGGTATAGCCAGCCAGCATCAGCACGTAGTTGTTGGCCGTGCGCAGGTTCAGGGACAGGAACAGCAAGGTGCCGGTCCACAGGGCGATGGCGATGCTCAGCAGCAACGGCGACTGCACCAAGGGCGGCACCAGGAAAATCGCGCCACCGGCACCCAGCAGCGTGCCCACTGCGCGGTACAGCGCCTTGGAACTGGTTGGGCCGACGAACGGGCTGGAGACGATGTACACCGTGGCCATGGCCCAGTAGGGGCGCGGCAGCTGCATGAGCAACGCGATGTACAAGGCGATCATGGAGGCGGCGAAGGTCCGCGCGCCGTAGAACCAGTCGCGGGCCGGGGGTACCGAGCTGAAGAAGCCGTTCATGCCACCCCGCCCGTACTGCCCAGGCCGGCTGCTTCGAAGGCGCGCAGTACGCGCAAGGTGGCTTCCAGGTCGGCCTGGTCGATACCGTTGAGCACATCGCGGCGCAGGCGCACCAGCTCGGCTTCGATGGCCTCGGCCAGGGCGCGGCCTTCGGCGGTCAGGCTCAGGGCCTTGGCGCGGCGATCCAGTGGGTCCTCGCTGCGGCACACCAGGCCAGCCTTGCACAGTTGGTCGAGCAGGCGCACCAGCGACGGGCTTTCCAGGCCGGCCGCCTGGGCCACGGCCACCTGGTGCACCCCGTCGCCCAGGCGCACGATCATCAGCAGCGGCGCAGCGCAGGCTTCGGAAATGCCGTAACCGGTCAGGGCGGTATGGCAGATGCGCCGCCAATGACGGGCGGCAACCACCATGCCACTGCTGACTTGCAGGCGCAGGAGATCAAGGGACATTGAGAGAACCAAGGATATTCATAGTTTGCTAACTATCAATATACGCCTTGCCCTCCCCCTGTCGTCAACAGGGGGTGACGGATAGCCGGGTTAAATGTTGTTCATTTTTTAGCCTGTGCCGGCCTCTTCGCGGGCACGCCCGCTCCCACAGGGATCGTGCAGAACCTGAGGGTTGCGGTGTACCTGTGGGAGCGGGCGCGCCCGCGAAGAGGCCGGCACAGGCAACAGAAAACTCAAGACTGAATCTGGTCTTCCAGCTTCATGGTCAAGGCCAGTGTGCTGCCCATCTGCACCGCCCGGTCCCGCCACTCCTGGTAACGCAACGCGTCACGGCTGCTGAAATACACCGCCAGCTCCTCTGCCGCCTGCACCACCCCCGCCGCTGCCGCCAGCTCCAGCCAGTACAGCGCGGCCTTGAGGTCGGCTTCTACATACAGCCCGTGCATCAGCCGGTAACCCACCTCAAAACGGCAGCGTGCTTCACCCCGCTCTGCCCCGCGCATGAACCACTGGTAGGCCTGAACCAGGTCGACCTGCCAGTCCAGGTCGCCATCGCACACCTCCTCCTCATACAGGTCACCCAATGCCGCGGCCGCGTGGAGCATGCCCCGTTCGAAGGCCTGCCGGTAGCACTCCGCTGCCTGCACGTAGGAAGGGTCGATGCCTTTGCCAAAGTAATGCTGCTGCCCCAGGTTGAACCAGGCGGCGGCATTGCCTTGCAGGGCCGCCATGCGCAGCAGGTGGCCGGCCAGCACGGTATCGGCACGCCAGTACTTGCCGTTGAGCCAGATCCAGCCGAGGTCGTTGAGTGCCGCCACGCTGCCCAGCAACGCCTGGCGGCGCAGGTCGGCATACACCGCCTGCAGGTCGCTGGCCTCATCCAGGCGGTTGACCAGCATCGAGCGCTGGCTGGGCAGACCCACACCGGCAAACAGCCACTGTCGCCTCCCGACCGGGGCCGGTGGCGCAATGACCCGCTCGGGAAGAAGGCGGGCAAGCAGCGAATGGATATTGCTGGCAGCAGACATGTTCATCCTCATTGAACGACGCACAACCCCAACCTTCGGCTGTGATGAGGCGTGATTCTGCGTGACGTCACGTCAAAACCTGTCGCGAACGAATCGGCACACGGCAACCAAATGCGAGTTCCTTGATCTGAGCAGGCTGTGGCCAATTGCCATACAGCACGCGTGCCGCCATCCTGTTGCGGCAAGCCTAGACAAGGACGTTACATTTTGCCGTTCGCCACCACTCGCGCCACCCTCAGCCGACAGTGGGCGCTGCTGCGCCAGCTGCCCAACCGCTCACCCGGCATTACCAGCGCCGAGCTTGTCTGGGGCCTGCGGGATGTGGGCTTCACGGTCAGCAAACGCACCGTCGAGCGCGACCTCAATGAGCTGTCGCTGATCTTCCCGCTGGAGCGCAATGACAAGAGCATCCCGTTCGGCTGGCACTGGTCAGCGAGCGCGGTGGGCGAGTTGCGCGGTAACTTCGACTTGCTGACGCACCTGCGGGGGGATGCGTTGCAACCGGCGAAGGGTGAGGGCGTGGAGCTGGTGGCGCGGATCAGCGATGCACTGGCGCGGCAGTTGCGCGATGCGCCGTTGAGCAGCGACATGCAGCTGACGGCGCTGGAGCACGGGCATCGGTTGCGGGCCACGGTGAGTGACGGCTGGCCGTTGCGTTGGTGGCTGTTGAGCCATGGGGATGGGTTGGTGGTGGAGCAGCCAGCGGGATTGAGGGAAGAGATTGGAAAGATCCTGAGCAATGCGGCAGCTCAGTACCTGAGTTGATAGCCTGCACTGGCCCTATCGCCGGCAAGCCAGCTCCCACAGGAAAGCCACAAACCTCAAGACCTGTGGAGTACCTGTGGGAGCTGGCTTGCCGGCGATAGGGCCGGTACAGGTCAGCGCTGCATCCCCCAACGCCGCACGGTCAGCCGCTCCAGGGTGTTGAACACCAACCCTTCCACCAGCAAACCGATCAGGATCACCACCGCCAACCCGGCAAATACCTTGTCGGTATACAGCTCGTTACGGTTCTGGAAGATGTACCAGCCCAGACCGCCTTTACCGCTGCTGGCACCAAACACCAGTTCGGCGGCAATCAGGGTGCGCCAGGCAAAGGCCCAGCCGATCTTCAGCCCCGACAGGATCGACGGCAAAGCCGCCGGCACGAGGATGTGCAGCACCAGCCGCAGCCCTTTCAGGCCATAGTTGCGGCCCGCCATGCGCAGTGTTTCCGAGACGCCGAGAAAGCCCGCGTAGGTATTCAGCGCCAAGGCCCACAGCACCGAATGCACCAGCACGAAGATCAGGCTGTTGTCGCCCAGCCCGAACCACAGCAAGGCCAGCGGCAGCAGGGCAATGGCCGGCAGCGGGTTGAACATCGAGGTCAACGTGCCCAGCAGGTCGCGGCCCAGCTGGGTCGAAACCGCCAGGCTGGTCAGGCCGAAGGCCAGGACGATGCCCAGTACATAACCCTTGAGCAGGATCACCAGCGACACGCCAACCTTGGCCGGCAGTTCGCCACTGATCATGCCGTCCCACAGGGCGGCGGCGGTTTGCAAAAAGCCTGGCAACAGCAGGTCGTTGTCCTGATAGCGGGCGACGGCCTCCCACAGCACGGCGATCACCAGCAGGATAACCGCCTTGCGCAGCCAGCCTTGCTGCCACAGGCGCTGGGCCAACGGCAGTTGTCGTTCCAGAGGCACACTGAGCAGGGGCTCCAGCTGCACCTCGTATTCCTGGCGTACAGGTGTAGTGGTCATGGCTGAAGCTCCTGTCAGTAGGCGATGCGAATATCGTTGAAGCCAAGCTCGTCAGGCTGTTGCGGGGTATCCGCCTCGTCAAACAGCAGACGGTGGATACGCCGGGCACTGGCCTGGAAGTCGCTGCCACCCAGGCTGCCCAGGTCGTACTGATGGCTGTGCACTTCAGCCCGCACCCGCCCCGGGTGCGGCGACAGCAGCAGGATGCGGTTGCCGACCACCAGCGCTTCCTCGATGGAGTGGGTCACGAACAGCAGGGTGAACCGCACTTCTTCCCACAGCAGCAACAGCTCCTCCTGCATCTTGCGCCGGGTCAGCGCATCCAGGGCGGCGAACGGCTCATCCATCAACAGGATCTTTGGCTGTGTGGCCAAGGCCCGGGCAATCGCCACGCGTGCCTTCATGCCGCCCGACAAGGTGTGCGGATAGGCATCGGCAAAGGCAGCCAGGCCGACCTTCTCCAGGTAATGCAGCGCCCGTTCTTCGGCTTCGGCGCGCTTGAGCTGGCCCGACACCAGCAGCGGGAACATGACGTTCTGCTTTACCGTTTTCCACGGCGGCAGCTGGTCGAACTCCTGGAACACCACGATGCGATCGGGGCCTGGGCCACGGACCGCCTGGCCCTGCAGCAGAATCTGCCCTTCCTGGGGCTGGATGAAACCGGCGACGGCCTTGAGCAAGGTGGACTTGCCGCAGCCTGAGGGGCCAAGCAGCACAAAGCGGTCGGCACGGTCGACTTCGAAGCTGACCTGGTGGGTGGCCCGCACCACGCGTTGCGCGGTGCGGTATTCGAGGCTGAGGTTGTCCACCTTGAGCAAAGGCGGCGTTGCGACACGGCTCAGGTTGCTGGCCGTGTGGCCTGGCAATGGGGCGGTCATGATCGATCAGCTCCCTTGCAGCGGGCGTTCATCCTGGAAGAAGTAGTCCTTCCACGATTCCGGCTTGTGCTTGATGGCGCCTACCCGATAGAGAAAATCGGCCAGCTTGTAGGTGTTCTTTGGCGTGACGGTGAATTCGTACTGCGGGTTGTCGATCAACTTGATCAACGCGTCGCGGTCGATCTTGGCCTTGGTCACGCGGATGTAGGTGTCGGCGGCAGCTGCCTTGTCTTTCTGGGCGAAGTCTGCGGCTTCGGCCAGGGCGTCTACGAAGGCCTTGTAGGTTTTAGGGTTGTCCTTGCGGAATTTTTCGGTGGCGAACAGCAAGGTCGGCGAGTTGGGGCCGAGCAGGTCGTAGCTGTTGAGCACCACGTGCACGTCCTTGTTGGCCAGTACCTGGTCCTGGAACGGCGGGTTGGAGAAGTGCCCGTTCAGCTCGGTACCGCCGGCCAGCAGCGCGGCAGTGGCATCGGGGTGCGGTACGGCGAGGGTGTATTTGTCGAGGCGGTTGTATTCCTTGTCGCCCCACTGCTGGGCGGCGGCGTACTGCAGGAAGCGCGACTGCACCGAAACACCGACCGCTGGCACGGCGATGCGGTCTTTGTTGGAGATGTCGGCAATGGTCTTCACGTTGGGGTTGCTGCTGACCAGGTAGTACGGGAAGTTGCCCAGCGAGGCCACGGCCTTCACGTTCTGCCGACCCTTGGTGCGGTCCCACACCGTAAGCAGCGGGCCGACACCCGCGCCGGCGATGTCTACCGAACCGGACAGCAGTGCGTCGTTGATGGCCGAGCCACCCGACAGCTGGGCCCAGTCGACTTCGATGTCGATGCCCTGCTCCTTGCCGTGCTTTTCGATCAGGTGCTGGTCACGTACCACGTTCAGCAGCAGGTAAACGATACCGAACTGTTCGGCAATGCGAATCTTGCCTTCGGCCTGGGCCACTGCGGGGGCAGCCAGGCTGCCAACGACCAGGCTTGCGCCCAGGCCGATGCTTGCCGCCAGGCGGCTGATGGATTTGCGCATGATGATGTCCTCAGTCGTCAGAACGGGGCGTCGCCCTGGATGGTGGTGCGGTACAGCTTGCGTCGCAGGTGTGCGGGGCAGCCGGCGGCCAGGTGAATCAACGAGCGGTTGTCCCAGAACACCAGGTCGTGGGGCTGCCATTGGTGGCGGTAGATGTTCTGCTCCAGCACGCTCAGTGCGTACAGCTGTTGCAGCACGTCGCGGCTTTCATCGTCTGGCAGGCCGACGATGCGGGTGGTGAAGCCTTCACTGACAAACAGCGCCTTGCGGCCGTTTTCCGGGTGGGTGCGGACCACCGGGTGGATAACTTCCTGTACCTGAGCCAATTGCTCGGCGGTCAGGTTCGGGCGCCAGTTGCCTTCGAATTTGGTTTCGGCGTAACGGGCGGTGTAGGAGTGGGCAGCACTGCGGCCCTCGACGATTTTGCGCAGGGCGTCGGGTACGGCGTCCCAGGCTTTGTGCATGTCGGCGAACAGCGTATCGCCGCCTTCGCTGGGCAGCTCTTGGGCATGCAGCATGGAACCGAGGCTGGGCAGCGCTTTGTACGACAGGTCGGAGTGCCAGAACTTGCCAGCATCACCCAGGCCGATGTTCTGGCCGTTTTCGATGATGTTGGAGACGATCAGGATCTCGGGATGGCCTGTAAGCAGGAACTGCTTGAGCACATGGATCTGCAACTCACCAAAGCGGCGGCTGAAGGCAATCTGCTGTTCCGGGCTGATGCGCTGGTCGCGGAACACCAGCACATGGTGGTCGAGGTGGGCGCGATGGATACGGGCGAAATCCTTGGCGTTGACCGGTTTGGCCAGGTCCAGGCCGATGATCTCGGCGCCGACGGCACCGGAGAACGGGCGGATTTCGAAAACTTGCGGCTGGGCGCTGTCGATGGTCGACAAGGCGTTCGAGGCGGCTGACATTTATCACTCCCACGCAGTGCGCGACTTCAATGGCGCGCAACGATCAGAAACGCACGGGGATTTCCCGTGTGGGTTCAAGTCGTGCGGCACATCGATGGGTCGACGGGTACGCAGTGAGAGTGACTATAAAGTCATAATGGATATATTTTAAATACCTTTAAGGAATATAGATATCACTGAGATCTGCTGCCCTGCGATCAGATAAGCCCGCCCTGCTCTTCTTCATCGATCAGGTTGTTCAAGCTGCTGAGCGCCTTGCGCGCCGTAGAGCGGTTGAGCAGTTTGGCCTGGGCACCCGGGGGCAGGTCAGTGATCTTGAACACGCCCTTGGCGGTCAGCACATCGATCAGGTCCTCAAGCACGCGGATCATGTCCAGGTCGCTTTGCTTGAGCTGGTTGAGGCTGTTTTCCACGACGTCGTCGGCAAACCACTCCTGGATCTCGGCATGGTCTGCGGGGAGCATTTCGGTGAACTCGTCAAAAGCGGCTGCCTCTACCCGCAGCAACTGGCCGGTGGCGTCGCGTTGCACGTAGAACATGGCGGTGTCCCTCGTCACGTTGATTCCTTGTTGGTAGACAGCAGCATAGGCAAAGATCGCCGGGCGCGCAGGCCCGGCGCAAGAGTATGCGCTGTGGTGGGGGTTGCGGGAAAGAGCCGGTAATGGCCCTGCCTGACTAACGCGATCCCTGTAGGAGCGGCCTTGTGTCGCGATCGGGCCGCACAGCGGCCCCGGCGATCTCGGCATTGCTGCTGAAACCGTGGGGCCGCTGCGCGGCCCGATCGCGACACAAGGCCGCTCCTACAAAGGACCCGTGTCAACCAGTGATAGGCAATTGGGCTGCAGAGCAGCCCGCTAGCGCATCAGTTGTCTTTGTTGTGGATGATGATGGTCGGGTCAGCACCGCTGATCAACGAGTTGACCGTGGTGTTGGACCAGTTCACCCCTTCGAGCTTGATGGTCACATCGGCATTTGCCAGACCGCCAGCAGCGTTGAGCTTGCCTTCGCTGCTGACCTGCAGCGTCGTCGTGCCGTCCACCGTGGTCAGCTTCAGGTAATTGTCGATGGTGCTGCCCTTCTCGCCTTGAAGCAGATCACTCAGGTCGATCTTGTCTTTTTCAGCCACCTTGAAGTCTTTGATGACGTCGTTGCCGTAATCGCCGGCCTTCCACACGAAGGTGTCGGCACCGCTGCCACCGATCAGGATATCGTCGCCATGGCCACCGATCAGGGTGTCCTTGCCGCTACCACCCAGCAGGATGTCATTACCCCTGCCACCGTCGAGCGTGTCATCACCACCTTGGCCGAAGAGGATGTCGTTGCCATTGCCGCCGGACAGGAAGTCCTTGCCGTCGTTGGCACCGGAGATATCGAACTCGGTGTAGTGCTCGGTGATGTACTGGTGGACATTGCTGGTGGTGACGGTGCTGACATCAACACCGCTCTTCTGCGCAACGTAGCTCTGCAGGGCCTGGTAGCCCTCGCTGACCACACCGTTGAGGGTGATCAGGTCACCGAAGATGATGTCGTTGCCGTTGCCGCCATCGATGGTGTCTGCACCCGGTACCGTCGCCTCCGTATGTCCAAGGATTGCCTTGGCCAAATCAGATGGGTCGATGTTGGTCTGCGGTTTGCCGGCGCTGTCGTAGGGTTTCAGGTCCGAGAGGCTGACATCGTTGTTCAGGCCGATAGCCTGCACCTTGCTCAACCCCGCTACGGTGTCACTACCGCCCAGCAAGGTGAAACTATCGGTGGTGCCTGCCGCAGCGTTGTTGTAGTTGGTGTTATTCGCCTTGCCGGTACCACCCAGGCTCGAGAACTCATAGGTGCCGTCGCCTTGGGCGTGGATGGTGCCCAAGTTGCGGCTGGAGGCCTCGTACAGGTTGCCCCACCAGTCTTTGGCGTAGGTGGTGACTTTGACTACGCCAGCGCTATTGATATCGACCTTGTGAGTCGAGTCCGCCCAATCGCTGAACGTGCCGCCAACCTTGTAGTTGTTGACGTTCACGACCTCATCCAAGGTCTTGCCACCAGTCCAGAGGCGAGAGTCGGTTACTTCATCTTTCTGGTAATACGTCGGCTTACCGTCAGTAATAAAGTATGTGAGGTTCTCGGCACCGGTATTGCTGACCGCGACTGCGCTCTTGAAGAAGTTGGCCGTGGTCTTGAACGCATCTTCATAGTTCGTGCCACCACCATCGTCGCCGCCCTTCATCGAATTCAGTACCGCTTGCAGGTCTTTCAAGGCATTCGGGTCGGCAAGGTTCACCGCGATGTTCTTGTTGACCTGGGTGTCGAAGTCGACAAGGAAAATGTTGACCGTGCCCGAGATATCCGAGCCGAGGCTGGCTTTCAGGGTGGCAAACACGGACGCCAGCTGGGTCTTGGCTGCGGCAATCGACGCATCGCTCATACTGCCCGAGCTGTCTACGATGAATGCAATGTTGTAGTTCTTGCCCGCCACTACGTTCAGACCCGAAACGTCAGCGACGATGATGTCGTTGCCTTCGCTGCCGGTCAGCGTGTCGTTGCCAGAGGTACCTACGCTGGCTTTGTAGGTCGCCGCGTATACCGTCACCGGGATGTTGCCGCTGGTGATAGCCGAGCCCCCCAAGCTTTCGGTGGCAGTCGAGGTGACAGTGATGTCGAACGAGCCTTTGTAGTAAGTCGGCGGAGTCAGGGTAAGGCCGCTGAGTTTCCAGCCAGTCACATCCACCGGTGCGCTGCCTACGGTGACCGTGTGGCCTGCACCATCGCTGAGTACAGTGCCTTTCGGAATGCCACTGAGGGTCACGTTCAGGCTTTCGGAACCATCGGTGTCGGTCAGGGCGGTGGTAATACCGACCAGTTTCACCGAGCCACCTTCCGGCCCTTCGTTGAGCTTGTAGCCGTCGTAGTAGCTCTGACCATTCACGGTGTGCAGGTCGGACACGCCCAGGCCAGCGTTGGCCATCTCGGTGACGTTCTGATACATCTTGACGTTCGAGCTGCTCAGGTCAGTGACAGCACCCGAGCCTACCTGGATGTTCAGGTCATAGCTGCCTGGACCAGACTGGTTGGCATGATAGACCTCGATCGGGTAGTAGCCGCTGGAGGTCGGGGTGAAAGTGCCCGAAACCTGGCCACCGGCACCCCAGGTGGCCGTGACCACAGTCTTGCCACCAATGGTGACCACGAAGCTGTCGTCAGCAGTACCGCTGAAGGTGTAGGTCTTGCCGGCTTCCAGGTAGATCAGGCCCGACGTTTTCGAACCGGTGCCAGCCGTGACGCTGCCATCGGACTGCACGTTGGTGGTCGTGCTGCTGGAGTTGGCATTGCCAGAGTTGGCAAATACCGTCTTCAGTTCATCACCGGTAATGCCGTTGCCACCAGTACCCAGGCCCTTGAGGGTGGTCCAGACTTCCTTGGTCAGGCCTTTGGAGTCGATATCGGCACTGCCGAAGCTCAGGGTCGGTTTATCGGCAACCGGGGTGATGTCGACCTTCATGGTCACTTCTGTGCCCAGGTTGGTGCCATCGTTCGGCTTGAACTTGAACTGTGCGTAGTCAGCCTGCTGGTTACCCACGCCAGTACCACCGTAGTTGTCCGCACCCGACTGGTTGAGGGCCGGGACGAACTTCAGTTTATTGGCAGTGATATCAGCCTGGCTGACCACTTGGCCAACGGTCACATTCACCCAAGCACTGCCGTTGAAGAACTGCAGGCTGCCGGCGCCAGGGATCGAGGTAATGGTCACGGACAGACCGGTGTTGCCATCGGCATCGGTGACTTTGAAATCACCCCAGGCGAACACGTAGTCGGTGTCTTCCACGCCAAATACCGCGCCGCCAGGCGAAACCGGCAGGTGGTCGTTGTCGAGGATGGTGGTCGTCACGCTCGACTTGCTGCTGTCGACCTGCAGGTTCTCGAAGTTGCCACCGGTGGCAGTTTCGATTTTCACCACGAAGTTCTCGGTACCTTCGACCAGCTTGTCGTCGATGGTAGCGATGTTGAAGGTGGTGCCTGTGCTGTTGGCCGGGATCTTCACGGTGGTGACACCAGTGAAGTCCTCACCGTTTTTGGCGGTGCCGCTGTAGCTGAGGGTGATGGTGACTTCGGCTTTGGAGGCGTGGGTCAGGGTCAGCGTGTAAGAGCCGGTTTCGCCTTCGGTGAGCGAAGCGGTACCAGTAATACTTACCTTGGCAACATCACCTTGGCCACTTGGCTCGTCACTTACCGTGGTGCTGACGGAGTTGGTACCTGCCACAAGGTTTTCGAAGACCTTGTCGCCAGTAACAGCAATGCCAGTGATCGACTTGGTAATAGTGTCCTGACCGCCCGTATAAACATCATCCGGGGCATTGATGCTGACAGTGCCAGTCGCCGAGCCCGGGTTGATGGTGACCTGGGTGCCACCGGTCAGGGTGACGGTCACGCCGCCGTGGCCGGTCACTGGCAGCTTGGTGTCTTCGCTGATCAGGGTGACGGTGTAGGTGATCTTGCCACCTTCAACCACAGCGGTGCTGTCCACCGACAGCACGGCGGTGACCTTGCTGATGGTGTCCGTGACCTGAACGGTCGCCGGGCTACCAATCTGCAGGTTCTCCAGCTGGCCACCGGTGACGGTGGCCTTGTCGATGCTGACGGTGATAGTGCCTTTATCGATAAAGACGTCATCGCCCTGGGCCGCGGCCGAGATGGTCTTGGTGGTTTCGCCAGCAGCGAACACCACGGTTTCACCGGTGCTCAACAGCACGCTCAGCGGTTTATCGATGGCCTGGTTCAGGGTGACCTTGAAGGTCGGCGCAGTGGCTTCGTTCACCGATTCGGTGACCGGCGTGATGCTGACTTTCACCAAGTTACCCGCACCGTTTGGCTCATCGCTGACGGTGGTGGTGACCGGGGTCTTGTCGGTCACCAGGTTCTCGAACTTGGTGTCGCCCGAGACCGAAATGTCGGTAATCGACTTGGTGATCGCAGGCTGGCCACCGGTGTACAGGTCGTTCGGTGCAGTGACGAAGGCGGTACCGGAGGCCGAGCCGGCCGGGATGGTCACGACCGTGCCACCGGTCAGGGTGACGGTCACGCCGCCGTGGCCAGTTACTGGCAGCTTGGTGTCTTCGCTGATCAGGGTGACGGTGTAGGTGATCTTGCCACCTTCGACCACAGCAGTGCTGTCCACCGACAGTACGGCGGTGACTTTGCTGATGGTGTCCGTGACCTGAACAGTCGCCGGGCTACCAATCTGCAGGTTCTCCAGCTGGCCACCGGTCACGGTGGCCTTGTCGATGCTGACGGTGATAGTGCCTTTATCGATAAAGACGTCATCGCCCTGGGCCGCAGCCGAGACAGTTTTGGTGGTTTCGCCTGCGGCGAATACCACGGTTTCACCGGTGCTCAGCAGCACGCTCAGCGGTTTATCGATGGCCTGGTTCAGCGTGACCTTGAAGGTCGGCGCGGTGGCTTCGTTCACCGATTCGGTGACCGGCGTGATGCTGACCTTGACCAGGTTACCGGCGCCGTTTGGCTCATCGCTGACGGTAGTGGTGACCGGGGTCTTGTCGGTTACCAGGTTCTCGAACTTGGTATCGCCGGTTACTTCGATACCGGTGATCGACTTGGTGATCGCAGGCTGGCCACCGGTGTACAGGTCGTTCGGTGCGGTGACGAAGGCGGTGCCCGAGGCCGAGCCGGCCGGGATGGTCACTACCGTGCCACCGGTCAGGGTGACGGTCACACCACCATGACCAGTCACTGGCAGCTTGGTGTCTTCGCTGATCAGGGTGACGGTGTAGGTGATCTTGCCACCTTCAACCACAGCGGTGCTGTCCACCGACAGTACGGCGGTGACTTTGCTGATGGTGTCCGTGACCTGAACGGTCGCCGGGCTACCAATCTGCAGGTTCTCCAGCTGGCCACCGGTGACGGTGGCCTTGTCGATGCTGACGGTGATAGTGCCTTTATCGATAAAGACGTCATCGCCCTGGGCCGCAGCCGAGACAGTTTTGGTGGTTTCGCCAGCAGCGAAAACCACGGTCTCACCGGTGCTCAGCAGCACGGTCAGCGGTTTATCGATGGCCTGGTTCAGGGTGACCTTGAAGGTCGGCGCGGTCGCTTCGTTCACCGATTCGGTGACTGGAGTGATGCTGACCTTGACCAGGTTACCGGCGCCGTTCGGCTCATCGCTGACAGTGGTGGTCACCGGGGTCTTGTCGGTCACCAGGTTTTCGAACTTGGTGTCGCCCGAGACCGAAATGTCGGTAATCGACTTGGTGATCGCAGGTTGGCCACCGGTGAACAGGTCGTTCGGTGCGGTGACGAAGGCGGTACCGGAGGCCGAGCCGGCCGGGATGGTCACTACCGTGCCACCGGTCAGGGTGACGGTCACACCACCGTGGCCGGTCACTGGCAGCTTGGTGTCTTCGCTGATCAGGGTGACGGTGTAGGTGATCTTGCCACCTTCAACCACAGCGGTGCTGTCCACCGACAGTACGGCGGTGACTTTGCTGATGGTGTCCGTGACCTGGACGGTCGCCGGGGCACCGATCTGCAGGTTCTCCAGCTGTCCACCGGTGACGGTGGCCTTGTCGATGCTGACGGTGATGGTGCCTTTATCAACAAAGACGTCATCGCCTTGTGCCGGCGCCGAGATGGTCTTGGTGGTCTCGCCAGCGGCGAATACCACGGTTTCACCGGTGCTCAGCAGCACGCTCAGCGGTTTATCGATGGCCTGGTTCAGCGTGACTTTGAAGGTCGGCGCGGTGGCTTCGTTCACCGATTCGGTGACCGGAGTGATGCTGACCTTGACCAGGTTACCCGCACCGTTCGGCTCGTCGCTGACGGTGGTGGTGACCGGGGTCTTGTCGGTCACCAGGTTTTCGAACTTGGTATCGCCGGTTACTTCGATACCGGTGATCGACTTGGTGATCGCAGGCTGGCCACCGGTGTACAGGTCGTTCGGTGCGGTGACGAAGGCGGTGCCCGAGGCCGAGCCGGCCGGGATGGTCACGACTGTGCCGCCAGTCAGCGTCACGGTCACACCACCGTGGCCAGTCACTGGCAGCTTGGTGTCTTCGCTGATCAGGGTGACGGTGTAGGTGATCTTGCCACCTTCAACCACAGCGGTGCTGTCCACCGACAGCACGGCGGTGACTTTGCTGATGGTGTCCGTGACCTGCACAGTCGCCGGGCTACCAATCTGCAGGTTCTCCAGCTGGCCACCGGTGACGGTGGCCTTGTCGATACTGACGGTGATAGTGCCTTTATCGATAAAGACGTCATCGCCCTGGGCCGCGGCCGAGACAGTTTTGGTGGTTTCGCCAGCAGCGAACACCACGGTTTCACCGGTGCTCAGCAGCACGCTCAGCGGTTTATCGATGGCCTGGTTCAGGGTGACCTTGAAGGTCGGCGCGGTGGCCTCGTTCACGGTATCCACAACGGGGGTGATGCTGACTTTCACCAAGTTACCCGCACCGTTTGGCTCATCGCTGACGGTGGTGGTCACTGGCGTCTTGTCAGTTACCAGGTTTTCGAACTTGGTATCGCCGGTTACTTCGATACCGGTGATCGACTTGGTGATCGCAGGTTGGCCACCGGTGAACAGGTCGTTCGGTGCGGTGACGAAGGCGGTGCCCGAGGCAGAGCCGGCCGGGATGGTCACGACTGTGCCGCCGGTCAGCGTCACGGTCACACCACCGTGGCCAGTCACTGGCAGCTTGGTGTCTTCGCTGATCAGGGTGACGGTGTAGGTGATCTTGCCACCTTCAACCACAGCGGTGCTGTCCACCGACAGCACGGCGGTGACTTTGCTGATGGTGTCCGTGACCTGCACAGTCGCCGGGCTACCAATCTGCAGGTTCTCCAGCTGGCCACCGGTGACGGTGGCC
Source organism: Pseudomonas sp. WOUb67 (assembly GCF_050058005.1). NCBI lineage: Bacteria > Pseudomonadati > Pseudomonadota > Gammaproteobacteria > Pseudomonadales > Pseudomonadaceae > Pseudomonas > Pseudomonas sp. WOUb67. The sequence goes on from NZ_CP170112.1 coordinate 541,839, forward strand.
TTTTCGATGCTGACGGTGATCTGGCCTTTGTCGATGAATACATCATCGCCCTGGGCTGGCGCCGAGATGGTCTTGGTGGTCTCGCCTGCGGCGAATACCACGGTTTCACCGGTGCTCAGCAGCACGCTCAGCGGTTTATCGATGGCCTGGTTCAGCGTGACTTTGAAGGTCGGCGCGGTCGCTTCGTTCACCGATTCGGTGACCGGAGTGATGCTGACCTTGACCAGGTTACCGGCGCCGTTCGGCTCATCGCTGACAGTGGTGGTCACCGGGGTCTTGTCGGTCACCAGGTTTTCGAACTTGGTATCGCCGGTTACTTCGATACCGGTGATCGACTTGGTGATCGCAGGTTGGCCACCGGTGAACAGGTCGTTCGGTGCGGTGACGAAGGCGGTGCCCGAGGCCGAGCCGGCCGGGATGGTCACGACTGTGCCGCCGGTCAGCGTCACGGTCACACCACCGTGGCCAGTCACTGGCAGCTTGGTGTCCTCGCTGATCAGGGTGACGGTGTAGGTGATCTTGCCACCTTCAACCACAGCGGTGCTGTCCACCGACAGTACGGCGGTAACTTTGCTGATGGTATCGGTGACCTGCACGGTCGCCGGGTCGCCGATGACCAGGTTCTCCAGCGGAGCGCCAGTCACTGTGGCTTCGTCGATGCTGACAGTGATCTGGCCTTTGTCGATGAAGACGTCATCGCCTTGGGCCGCAGCCGAGACAGTTTTGGTGGTTTCGCCAGCAGCGAACACCACAGTTTCACCGGTGCTCAGCAGCACCGTCAGCGGCTTGTCGATGGCCTGGTTCAGAGTGACCTTGAAGGTCGGCGCGGTGGCTTCGTTCACCGATTCGGTGACCGGAGTGATGCTGACCTTGACCAGGTTACCGGCGCCGTTCGGCTCATCGCTGACGGTGGTGGTGACCGGGGTCTTGTCGGTCACCAGGTTTTCGAACTTGGTGTCGCCGGTTACTTCGATACCAGTGATCGACTTGGTGATCGCAGGTTGGCCACCGGTGAACAGGTCGTTTGGTGCGGTGACGAAGGCGGTGCCCGAGGCCGAGCCGGCCGGGATAGTCACGACTGTGCCGCCGGTCAGCGTCACGGTCACACCACCGTGGCCAGTCACTGGCAGCTTGGTGTCCTCGCTGATCAGGGTGACGGTGTAGGTGATCTTGCCACCTTCAACCACAGCGGTGCTGTCCACCGACAGCACGGCAGTAACTTTGCTAATGGTATCGGTGACCTGCACGGTCGCCGGGTCGCCGATGACCAGGTTCTCCAGCGGAGCGCCAGTCACTGTGGCTTCGTCGATGCTGACAGTGATCTGGCCTTTGTCGATGAAGACGTCATCGCCTTGGGCCGCAGCCGAGACAGTTTTGGTGGTTTCGCCAGCAGCGAACACCACAGTTTCACCGGTGCTCAGCAGCACCGTCAGCGGCTTGTCGATGGCCTGGTTCAGAGTGACCTTGAAGGTCGGCGCGGTCGCTTCGTTCACCGATTCGGTGACTGGAGTGATGCTGACCTTGACCAGATTACCGGCACCGTTTGGCTCATCGCTGACGGTGGTGGTGACCGGGGTCTTGTCGGTCACCAGGTTTTCGAACTTGGTGTCGCCGGTTACTTCGATACCAGTGATCGACTTGGTGATCGCAGGCTGGCCACCGGTGTAAAGGTCGTTCGGTGCGGTGACGAAGGCGGTGCCCGAGGCAGAGCCGGCTGGGATGGTCACGACTGTGCCGCCGGTCAGCGTCACGGTCACACCACCGTGGCCAGTCACTGGCAGCTTGGTGTCTTCGCTGATCAGGGTGACGGTGTAGGTGATCTTGCCACCTTCAACCACAGCGGTGCTGTCCACCGACAGCACGGCGGTGACTTTGCTGATGGTGTCCGTGACCTGGACGGTCGCCGGGGCACCGATCTGCAGGTTCTCCAGCTGTCCACCGGTGACGGTGGCCTTGTCGATGCTGACGGTGATGGTGCCTTTATCAACAAAGACGTCATCGCCTTGTGCCGGCGCCGAGATGGTCTTGGTGGTCTCGCCAGCGGCGAATACCACGGTTTCACCGGTGCTCAGCAGCACGCTCAGCGGTTTATCGATGGCCTGGTTCAGCGTGACTTTGAAGGTCGGCGCGGTGGCTTCGTTCACCGATTCGGTGACCGGAGTGATGCTGACCTTGACCAGGTTACCCGCACCGTTCGGCTCGTCGCTGACGGTGGTGGTGACCGGGGTCTTGTCAGTCACCAGGTTCTCGAACTTGGTATCGCCCGAGACCGAAATGTCGGTGATCGACTTGGTGATCGCAGGTTGGCCACCGGTGAACAGGTCGTTCGGTGCGGTGACGAAGGCGGTGCCCGAGGCAGAGCCGGCCGGGATGGTCACGACTGTGCCGCCGGTCAGCGTCACGGTCACACCACCGTGGCCAGTCACTGGCAGCTTGGTGTCTTCGCTGATCAGGGTGACGGTGTAGGTGATCTTGCCACCTTCAACCACAGCGGTGCTGTCCACCGACAGCACGGCGGTGACTTTGCTGATGGTGTCCGTGACCTGCACAGTCGCCGAGCTACCAATCTGCAGGTTCTCCAGCTGGCCACCGGTGACGGTGGCCTTGTCGATGCTGACGGTGATAGTGCCTTTATCGATAAAGACGTCATCGCCCTGGGCCGCAGCCGAGACAGTTTTGGTGGTTTCGCCAGCAGCGAACACCACGGTTTCGCCGGTGCTCAGCAGCACGCTCAGCGGTTTATCGATGGCCTGGTTCAGGGTGACCTTGAAGGTCGGCGCGGTCGCTTCGTTCACCGATTCGGTGACCGGCGTGATGCTGACCTTGACCAGGTTACCCGCACCGTTTGGCTCATCGCTGACGGTGGTGGTAACCGGAGTCTTGTCGGTCACCAGGTTTTCGAACTTGGTATCGCCCGAGACCGAAATGTCGGTAATCGACTTGGTGATCGCAGGTTGGCCACCGGTGAACAGGTCGTTCGGTGCGGTGACGAAGGCGGTGCCCAAGGCCGAGCCGGCCGGGATGGTCACGACTGTGCCGCCGGTCAGCGTCACGGTCACACCACCGTGGCCAGTCACTGGCAGCTTGGTGTCTTCGCTGATCAGGGTGACGGTGTAGGTGATCTTGCCGCCTTCGACCACAGCGGTGCTGTCCACCGACAGTACCGCGGTGACTTTGCTGATGGTGTCGGTCACGTTGACAGTGGCCGGGTCGCCGATCTGCAGGTTTTCCAGCGGGGCACCGGTTACAGACGCCCCGTCGATGCTGACGGTGATGGTGCCTTTATCAATAAAGACGTCATCGCCTTGTGCCGGCGCCGAGATGGTCTTGGTGGTTTCGCCGGCGGCGAACACCACTGTTTCGCCGGTGCTCAGGACAACGGTAAGTGCCTTGTCCAGCGCTTGGTTCAAGGTGACTTTGAAGGTCGGCGCAGTCGCCTCGTTCACCGACTCGGTGACTGGCGTGATGCTGACTTTCACCAGGTTCCCCGCACCGTTTGGCTCGTCGCTGACGGTGGTGGTGACCGGGGTCTTGTCAGTCACCAGGTTCTCGAACTTGGTATCGCCGGTTACTTCGATACCAGTGATCGACTTGGTAATTGCATCCTGGCCGCCCGCGTACAGGTCGTTCGGCGCGGTGATTTCCACGGTGCCGCTGGCCGAGCCAGGGTTGATGGTGACCTGGGTGCCACCGGTCAGGGTGACGGTCACACCACCATGGTCAGTTACTGGCAGCTTGGTGTCTTCGCTGATCAGGGTGACGGTGTAGGTGATCTTGCCACCTTCAACCACAGCGGTGCTGTCCACCGACAGTACGGCAGTGACTTTGCTGATGGTATCCGTGACCTGCACGGTCGCCGGGTCGCCGATGACCAGGTTCTCCAGCGGAGCGCCGGTCACCGTGGCTTCGTCGATGCTGACAGTGATCTGGCCTTTGTCGATGAAGACGTCATCGCCCTGGGCTGGCGCGGAGACAGTCTTGGTGGTTTCGCCGGCGGCGAATACCAGCTTCTCGCCGGTGCTCAAGGTAACGGTAAGTGCCTTGTCCAGCGCTTGGTTCAAGGTGACTTTGAAGGTCGGCGCAGTCGCCTCGTTCACCGACTCGGTGACTGGCGTGATGCTGACTTTCACCAGGTTGCCCGCACCGTTTGGCTCGTCGCTGACGGTGGTGGTGACCGGGGTCTTGTCGGTCACCAGGTTTTCGAACTTGGTGTCGCCCGAGACCGAAATGTCGGTGATCGACTTGGTGATCGCAGGTTGGCCACCGGTGAACAGGTCGTTCGGTGCGGTGACGAAGGCAGTACCCGAGGCCGAGCCGGCCGGGATAGTCACGACTGTGCCGCCAGTCAATGTGACAGTTACGCCACCATGGCCGGTCACTGGCAGCTTGGTGTCTTCGCTGATCAGGGTGACGGTGTAGGTGATCTTGCCACCTTCGACCACAGCAGTGCTGTCCACCGACAGTACCGCGGTGACCTTGCTGATGGTATCGGTGACCTGAACGGTCGCCGGGTCGCCGATGACCAGGTTCTCCAGCGGAGCGCCGGTCACCGTGGCGTCGTCGATGCTGACAGTGATGACACCTTTGTCGACGAAGACGTCATCGCCCTGGGCTGGCGCCGAGATGGTCTTGGTGGTTTCGCCAGCAGCAAATACCAGCTTCTCGCCGGTGCTCAAGGTAACGGTAAGTGCCTTGTCCAGCGCTTGGTTCAAGGTGACCTTGAAGGTCGGCGCGGTGGCTTCGTTCACCGATTCGGTGACTGGGGTGATGCTGACTTTCACCAAGTTACCCGCACCGTTCGGCTCATCGCTGACGGTGGTGGTGACCGGGGTCTTGTCGGTCACCAGGTTTTCGAACTTGGTATCGCCCGAGACCGAAATGTCGGTGATCGACTTGGTGATGGCAGGCTGGCCACCGGTAAACAGGTCGTTTGGTGCGGTGACGAAGGCGGTGCCCGAGGCCGAGCCGGCCGGGATAGTCACGACTGTGCCGCCGGTCAGCGTCACGGTCACACCACCGTGGCCAGTCACTGGCAGCTTGGTGTCTTCGCTGATCAGGGTGACGGTGTAGGTGATCTTGCCACCTTCGACCACAGCAGTGCTGTCCACCGACAGTACCGCGGTGACCTTGCTGATGGTATCGGTGACCTGAACGGTTGCCGGGTCGCCGATGACCAGGTTCTCCAGCGGAGCGCCGGTCACCGTAGCTTCGTCGATGCTGACAGTGATCTGGCCTTTGTCGATGAAGACGTCATCGCCCTGGGCCGCAGCCGAGACAGTTTTGGTGGTTTCGCCAGCGGCGAACACCAGCTTCTCGCCGGTGCTCAGGGTAACGGTAAGTGCCTTGTCCAGCGCTTGGTTCAAGGTGACTTTGAAGGTCGGCGCAGTCGCCTCGTTCACCGACTCGGTGACTGGCGTGATGCTGACTTTCACCAGGTTACCCGCACCGTTTGGCTCGTCGCTGACGGTGGTGGTGACTGGAGTCTTGTCGGTCACCAGGTTTTCGAACTTGGTGTCGCCCGAGACCGAAATGTCGGTAATCGACTTGGTGATCGCAGGTTGGCCACCGGTGAACAGGTCGTTTGGTGCGGTGACGAAGGCGGTGCCCGAGGCCGAGCCGGCCGGGATGGTCACTACCGTGCCACCGGTCAGGGTGACGGTCACACCACCATGGCCAGTCACTGGCAGCTTGGTGTCTTCGCTGATCAGGGTGACGGTGTAGGTGATCTTGCCGCCTTCGACCACTGCCGTGCTGTCCACCGACAGCACGGCGGTGACCTTGCTGATGGTGTCCGTGACCTGCACAGTCGCCGGGCTACCAATCTGCAGGTTTTCCAGCTCGCCACCGGTCACGGTGGCCTTGTCGATGCTGACGGTGATAGTGCCTTTATCGATAAAGACGTCATCGCCCTGGGCCGCAGCCGAGACAGTTTTGGCGGTTTCGCCAGCAGCGAACACCACGGTTTCGCCGGTGCTCAGCAGCACGGTCAGCGGTTTATCGATGGCCTGGTTCAGGGTGACCTTGAAGGTCGGCGCGGTGGCCTCGTTCACGGTATCCACAACGGGGGTGATGCTGACTTTCACCAAGTTACCCGCACCGTTTGGCTCGTCGCTGACGGTGGTGGTCACCGGGGTCTTGTCGGTCACCAGGTTTTCGAACTTGGTATCGCCCGAGACCGAAATGTCGGTAATCGACTTGGTGATGGCAGGCTGGCCACCGGTGAACAGGTCGTTCGGTGCAGTGACGAAGGCGGTGCCCGAGGCCGAGCCGGCCGGGATGGTCACGACTGTGCCGCCGGTCAGCGTCACGGTCACACCACCGTGGCCAGTCACTGGCAGCTTGGTGTCTTCGCTGATCAGGGTGACGGTGTAGGTGATCTTGCCGCCTTCGACCACAGCGGTGCTGTCCACCGACAGTACCGCGGTGACTTTGCTGATGGTGTCGGTCACGTTGACAGTGGCCGGGTCGCCGATCTGCAGGTTTTCCAGCGGGGCACCGGTTACAGACGCCCCGTCGATGCTGACGGTGATGGTGCCTTTATCGACAAAGACGTCATCGCCCTGTGCCGGCGCGGAGACAGTCTTGGTGGTTTCGCCGGCGGCGAACACCAGCTTCTCGCCGGTGCTCAAGGTAACGGTAAGTGCCTTGTCCAGCGCTTGGTTCAAGGTGACTTTGAAGGTCGGCGCAGTCGCCTCGTTCACCGACTCGGTGACTGGCGTGATGCTGACTTTCACCAGGTTACCCGCACCGTTCGGCTCATCGCTGACAGTGGTGGTCACCGGGGTCTTGTCGGTCACCAGGTTTTCGAACTTGGTATCGCCCGAGACCGAAATGTCGGTGATCGACTTGGTGATGGCAGGCTGGCCACCGGTAAACAGGTCGTTTGGTGCGGTGACGAAGGCGGTGCCCGAGGCCGAGCCGGCCGGGATAGTCACGACTGTGCCGCCGGTCAGCGTCACGGTCACACCACCGTGGCCAGTCACTGGCAGCTTGGTGTCTTCGCTGATCAGGGTGACGGTGTAGGTGATCTTGCCGCCTTCGACCACAGCAGTATTGTCCACCGACAGCACAGCGGTGACTTTGCTGATGGTGTCGGTCACGTTGACAGTGGCCGGGTCGCCGATCTGCAGGTTTTCCAGCGGAGCACCGGTTACAGAAGCCCCGTCGATGCTGACGGTGATGGTGCCTTTATCAACAAAGACGTCATCGCCTTGGGCTGGCGCCGAGATGGTCTTGGTGGTTTCGCCAGCAGCGAACACCACGGTCTCACCGGTGCTCAGCAGCACGGTCAGCGGTTTATCGATGGCCTGGTTCAGGGTGACCTTGAAGGTCGGCGCGGTCGCTTCGTTCACCGATTCGGTGACCGGAGTGATGCTGACTTTCACCAGGTTACCCGCACCGTTCGGCTCATCGCTGACAGTGGTGGTCACTGGCGTCTTGTCGGTCACCAGGTTTTCGAACTTGGTATCGCCCGAGACCGAAATGTCGGTGATCGACTTGGTGATGGCAGGCTGGCCACCGGTAAACAGGTCGTTCGGTGCAGTGACGAAGGCGGTACCGGAGGCCGAGCCGGCCGGGATGGTCACGACTGTGCCACCGGTCAATGTGACAGTTACGCCACCATGGCCAGTCACTGGCAGCTTGGTGTCCTCGCTGATCAGGGTGACGGTGTAGGTGATCTTGCCGCCTTCGACCACAGCAGTGTTATCCACCGACAGTACGGCAGTAACTTTGCTAATGGTATCGGTGACCTGAACGGTCGCCGGATCGCCGATGACCAGGTTCTCCAGCGGAGCGCCGGTCACCGTGGCTTCTTCGATACTGACAGTGATCTGGCCTTTGTCGATGAAGACGTCATCGCCCTGGGCCGCAGCCGAAACAGTCTTGGTGGTTTCGCCAGCGGCGAATACCAGCTTCTCGCCGGTGCTCAGGGTAACGGTAAGTGCCTTGTCCAGCGCTTGGTTCAAGGTGACCTTGAAGGTCGGCGCGGTCGCCTCGTTCACCGACTCGGTGACTGGCGTGATGCTGACTTTCACCAGGTTGCCCGCACCGTTTGGCTCGTCGCTGACGGTGGTGGTGACCGGGGTCTTGTCGGTCACCAGGTTCTCGAACTTGGTATCGCCGGTTACTTCGATACCAGTGATCGACTTGGTGATCGCAGGTTGGCCACCGGTGAACAGGTCGTTCGGTGCGGTGACGAAGGCGGTACCGGAGGCCGAGCCGGCCGGGATGGTCACTACCGTGCCGCCGGTCAGGGTGACGGTCACACCACCATGGCCAGTCACTGGCAGCTTGGTGTCTTCGCTGATCAGGGTGACGGTGTAGGTGATCTTGCCGCCTTCGACCACAGCGGTGTTATCCACCGACAGTACCGCGGTGACCTTGCTGATGGTATCGGTGACCTGAACGGTCGCCGGGTCGCCGATGACCAGGTTCTCCAGCGGAGCACCGGTCACCGTGGCTTCGTCGATGCTAACAGTGATGACACCTTTGTCGACGAAGACGTCATCGCCTTGGGCTGGCGCCGAGATAGTCTTGGTGGTTTCGCCAGCGGCGAATACCAGCTTCTCGCCGGTGCTCAGGGTAACGGTAAGTGCCTTGTCCAGCGCTTGGTTCAAGGTGACCTTGAAGGTCGGCGCGGTGGCTTCGTTCACCGATTCGGTGACTGGGGTGATGCTGACCTTGACCAGGTTACCGGCGCCGTTTGGCTCATCGCTGACAGTGGTGGTGACCGGGGTCTTGTCGGTCACCAGGTTCTCGAACTTGGTGTCGCCCGAGACCGAAATGTCGGTGATCGACTTGGTGATCGCAGGTTGGCCACCGGTGAACAGGTCGTTCGGTGCGGTGACGAAGGCAGTACCCGAGGCCGAGCCGGCCGGGATAGTCACGACTGTGCCGCCAGTCAATGTGACAGTTACGCCACCATGGCCGGTCACTGGCAGCTTGGTGTCTTCGCTGATCAGGGTGACGGTGTAGGTGATCTTGCCACCTTCGACCACAGCAGTGCTGTCCACCGACAGTACCGCGGTGACCTTGCTGATGGTATCGGTGACCTGCACGGTCGCCGGGTCGCCGATGACCAGGTTCTCCAGCGGAGCGCCGGTCACCGTGGCGTCGTCGATGCTGACAGTGATGACACCTTTGTCGACGAAGACGTCATCGCCCTGGGCTGGCGCCGAGATGGTCTTGGTGGTTTCGCCAGCAGCAAATACCAGCTTCTCGCCGGTGCTCAAGGTAACGGTAAGTGCCTTGTCCAGCGCTTGGTTCAAGGTGACTTTGAAGGTCGGCGCAGTCGCCTCGTTCACCGACTCGGTGACTGGCGTGATGCTGACTTTCACCAGGTTGCCCACACCGTTTGGCTCGTCGCTGACGGTGGTGGTGACCGGGGTCTTGTCGGTCACCAGGTTTTCGAACTTGGTGTCGCCCGAGACCGAAATGTCGGTGATCGACTTGGTGATCGCAGGTTGGCCACCGGTGAACAGGTCGTTCGGTGCGGTGACGAAGACAGTACCCGAGGCCGAGCCGGCCGGGATAGTCACGACTGTGCCGCCAGTCAATGTGACAGTTACGCCACCATGGCCGGTCACTGGCAGCTTGGTGTCTTCGCTGATCAGGGTGACGGTGTAGGTGATCTTGCCACCTTCGACCACAGCAGTGCTGTCCACCGACAGTACCGCGGTGACCTTGCTGATGGTATCGGTGACCTGAACGGTCGCCGGGTCGCCGATGACCAGGTTCTCCAGCGGAGCGCCGGTCACCGTGGCGTCGTCGATGCTGACAGTGATGACACCTTTGTCGACGAAGACGTCATCGCCCTGGGCTGGCGCCGAGATGGTCTTGGTGGTTTCGCCAGCAGCAAATACCAGCTTTTCGCCGGTGCTCAAGGTAACGGTAAGTGCCTTGTCCAGCGCTTGGTTCAAGGTGACTTTGAAGGTCGGCGCAGTCGCCTCGTTCACCGACTCGGTGACTGGCGTGATGCTGACTTTCACCAGGTTGCCCACACCGTTTGGCTCGTCGCTGACGGTGGTGGTGACCGGGGTCTTGTCGGTCACCAGGTTCTCGAACTTGGTGTCGCCCGAGACCGAAATGTCGGTGATCGACTTGGTGATCGCAGGTTGGCCACCGGTGAACAGGTCGTTCGGTGCGGTGACGAAGGCAGTACCCGAGGCCGAGCCGGCCGGGATAGTCACGACTGTGCCGCCAGTCAATGTGACAGTTACGCCACCATGGCCGGTCACTGGCAGCTTGGTGTCTTCGCTGATCAGGGTGACGGTGTAGGTGATCTTGCCACCTTCGACCACAGCAGTGCTGTCCACCGACAGTACCGCGGTGACCTTGCTGATGGTATCGGTGACCTGCACGGTCGCCGGGTCGCCGATGACCAGGTTCTCCAGCGGAGCGCCGGTCACCGTGGCGTCGTCGATGCTGACAGTGATGACACCTTTGTCGACGAAGACGTCATCGCCCTGGGCTGGCGCCGAGATGGTCTTGGTGGTTTCGCCAGCAGCAAATACCAGCTTCTCGCCGGTGCTCAAGGTAACGGTAAGTGCCTTGTCCAGCGCTTGGTTCAAGGTGACTTTGAAGGTCGGCGCAGTCGCCTCGTTCACCGACTCGGTGACTGGCGTGATGCTGACTTTCACCAGGTTGCCCACACCGTTTGGCTCGTCGCTGACGGTGGTGGTGACCGGGGTCTTGTCGGTCACCAGGTTTTCGAACTTGGTGTCGCCCGAGACCGAAATGTCGGTGATCGACTTGGTGATCGCAGGTTGGCCACCGGTGAACAGGTCGTTCGGTGCGGTGACGAAGACAGTACCCGAGGCCGAGCCGGCCGGGATAGTCACGACTGTGCCGCCAGTCAATGTGACAGTTACGCCACCATGGCCGGTCACTGGCAGCTTGGTGTCTTCGCTGATCAGGGTGACGGTGTAGGTGATCTTGCCACCTTCGACCACAGCAGTGCTGTCCACCGACAGTACCGCGGTGACCTTGCTGATGGTATCGGTGACCTGAACGGTCGCCGGGTCGCCGATGACCAGGTTCTCCAGCGGAGCGCCGGTCACCGTGGCGTCGTCGATGCTGACAGTGATGACACCTTTGTCGACGAAGACGTCATCGCCCTGGGCTGGCGCCGAGATGGTCTTGGTGGTTTCGCCAGCAGCAAATACCAGCTTTTCGCCGGTGCTCAAGGTAACGGTAAGTGCCTTGTCCAGCGCTTGGTTCAAGGTGACTTTGAAGGTCGGCGCAGTCGCCTCGTTCACCGACTCGGTGACTGGCGTGATGCTGACTTTCACCAGGTTGCCCACACCGTTTGGCTCGTCGCTGACGGTGGTGGTGACCGGGGTCTTGTCGGTCACCAGGTTTTCGAACTTGGTGTCGCCCGAGACCGAAATGTCGGTGATCGACTTGGTGATGGCAGGCTGGCCACCGGTAAACAGGTCGTTCGGTGCGGTGACGAAGGCGGTGCCCGAGGCCGAGCCGGCCGGGATGGTCACGACTGTGCCGCCGGTCAGGGTGACGGTCACGCCGCCGTGGCCAGTCACTGGCAGCTTGGTGTCTTCGCTGATCAGGGTGACGGTGTAGGTGATCTTGCCACCTTCAACCACAGCGGTGCTGTCCACCGACAGTACGGCGGTGACTTTGCTGATGGTGTCCGTGACCTGAACAGTCGCCGGGCTACCAATCTGCAGGTTCTCCAGCTGGCCACCGGTGACGGTGGCCTTGTCGATGCTGACGGTGATAGTGCCTTTATCGATAAAGACGTCATCGCCCTGGGCCGCAGCCGAGACAGTTTTGGTGGTTTCGCCAGCAGCGAACACCACGGTTTCGCCGGTGCTCAGCAGCACGGTCAGCGGTTTATCGATGGCCTGGTTCAGGGTCACCTTGAAGGTCGGCGCGGTGGCCTCGTTCACGGTATCCACCACCGGGGTAATGCTGACCTTCACCAGGTCACCCTGCCCGGATGGCTCATCCGTAACGGTGGTGCTGACCTCGGTCTTGTCCAGGGTCAGGTTTTCGAATTTCCACGCATCTGCGCCGCTGACCGCGTCGATGGCATTGACCACCGGCTCGTTAGCGCCGACATAGACGTTGTCCGGCGCGGTGGCAGTGGCCGAACCGGTGGTGCTGTTGGCGGGCACGATGACAGTGGTGCCATCGGTCAGCTTGAAGTACAGCTCTGCGTGGTTATTGATCGGCAGACCATCTTTGTTGGTCAGCGTGATCGTGTAGGTGATCTCACCGCCCTCGGTTACCGAAGGCGTTGCAGTCAACTTGGCCACAACCTCGTCGATGGTGTCGGTCACTTTGACCGAGGCATCGCCGCCCAACTGCAGGTTTTCGAAGGCCGCACCGGTAGCATCTACCGCCGACTTGATGCCGAGGGTGATTTCACCACCGTCCTGGTAAACGTCGTCACCTTGCGCGTCGTGAGCATACGGCTCGCTCGAGGTCTGACCGGCCTTGATGGTCACAACCGCGTTATTGCTCAGGGTTACGGTCAGGTCATGCGCCAGCACCGTATTGATGTGCACGGTGAAGGTCGGTTTGACGTTCTCGGCAACCGATACCTGGTCAGCCGTGATGGTGACCTTGACGATGTCACCTTCGTTGCCAGGAGTACCTGGCTCGTCGGTAACCTGGGTTTTGACCTCGGTCTTGTCCAGGGTCAGGTTTTCGAACTTCCAGGCATCTGCGCCGCTGACCGCGTCGATGGCGTTGACCACCGGCTCGTTGGCACCGACATAAACGTTGTCCGGCGCGGTTGCAGTGGCCGAACCGGTGGTGCTGTTCGCCGGCACGATAACAGTGGTGCCATCGGTCAGCTTGAAGTACAGCTCTGCGTGGTTGTTGATCGGCAGGCCGTCTTTGTTGGTCAGCGTGATGGTGTAGGTGATCTCACCGCCTTCGGTTACCGACTGGCTTGCGGTCAACTTGGCCACAACTTCGTCGATGGTGTCGGTGACTTTCACCGAAGCGTCGCCGCCCAGTTGCAGGTTTTCGAAGGCCGCACCGGTCACATCTACCGCCGACTTGATGCCGAGGGTGATTTCACCACCGTCCTGGTAAACGTCGTCACCTTGCGCGTCGTGAGCATACGGCTCGCTCGAGGTCTGACCGGCCTTGATGGTCACAACCGCGTTATTGCTCAGGGTTACGGTCAGGTCATGCGCCAGCACCGTATTAATGTGCACGGTGAAGGTCGGTTTGACGTTCTCGGCAACCGATACCTGGTCAGCCGTGATGGTGACCTTGACGATGTCACCTTCGTTGCCAGGAGTACCTGGCTCGTCGGTAACCTGGGTTTTGACCTCGGTCTTGTCCAGGGTCAGGTTTTCGAACTTCCAGGCATCTGCGCCGCTGACCGCGTCGATGGCGTTGACCACCGGCTCGTTGGCACCGACATAAACGTTGTCCGGCGCGGTTGCAGTGGCCGAACCGGTGGTGCTGTTCGCCGGCACGATGACAGTGGTGCCATCGGTCAGCTTGAAGTACAGCTCTGCGTGGTTGTTGATCGGCAGGCCGTCTTTGTTGGTCAGCGTGATCGTGTAGGTGATCTCGCCACCTTCGGTGACCGACTGGCTTGCGGTCAATTTGGCCACAACTTCATCGATGGTGTCGGTCACTTTGACCGAGGCGTCACCGCCCAGTTGCAGGTTTTCGAAGGCCGCACCGGTAACGTCTACCGCCGACTTGATGCCCAGGGAGATTTCGCCGGCGTCTTGGTAAACATCATCGCCCTGCGCAGCGTGCTCGTATGGCGCGCTGGTCTGGCCGGCCTTGATGGTGACCGTGGCGTTGTTACTCAGGGTCACGACCAGGTCATGGGCCAGTGCAGTATTGATGTGCACGGTGAAGGTCGGTTTGACGTTCTCGGCGACCGAAACCTGGTCAGCCGTAATGGTGACCTTGACGATGTCGCCTTCGTTGCCCGGGGTACCTGGCTCGTCGGTAACCTCGGTGCTGACCGGCGTCTTGTCCAGGTTGAGGTTTTCGAACTTCCACGCATCCGCGCCGCTGACAGCGTCGATGGCATTGACCACCGGCTCGTTAGCGCCGACATAGACGTTATCCGGCGCGGTTGCAGTGGCCGAGCCGGTGGTGCTGTTCGCGGGCACGATGACAGTGGTGCCATCGGTCAGCTTGAAGTACAGCTCTGCGTGGTTGTTGATCGGCAGGCCGTCTTTGTTGGTCAGCGTGATCGTGTAGGTGATCTCGCCCCCTTCGGTGACCGACTGGCTTGCCGTCAACTTGGCAACAACCTCGTCGACGGTGTCGGTCACTTGAACGGTAGCGGCACCGCCCAGCTGCAGGTTTTCGAAGGTACGACCGTCAACGTCCACAGCGGACTTGATGCCCAGGCTGATTTCGCCGCTGTCCAGATAGACGTCGTCACCCTGTGCAGCGTGCTCGTATGGCGCGCTGGTTTCGCCGGCCTTGATGGTGACCTGAGCGTTGTTGCTCAGGGTCACGACCAGGTCGTGAGCCAGTGCGGTGTTGATGTGTACGGTGAAGGTCGGTTTGACGTTTTCCGCCACCGAAGTCTGGTCGGCAGTGATGGTGACTTTGACCAGGTCACCTTCGTTGTTGCCGCCTGGATTGCCTGGAGTACCTGGCTCATCAGTGACAGTGGTGCTGACCGGAGTCTTGTCCAGAGTCAGCTGCTCAAACTTGCCGACGTCAGCGCCAGCAACGGTCGCGATGGCGTTGACCACTGCTGGGTTGCTGCCGACGTAGACGTTGTCCGGGGCAGTGACAGTGATCGAACCGGTAGTGCCGTTGGCCGGTACGGTGATGACGGTCTTGCCGTCGCTCAGCGTGAAGGTCAGGGCGCCGTGGTTGTTGATCGGCAGACCATCTTTGTTGGTCAGCGTGATGTTGTAAGTGATTTCGCCGCCTTCGGTGACCGAAGGGGTCGCGGTCAACTTGGCCACCACTTCGTCGGTGGTGTCGGTCACTTGAACAGTAGCCGCACCGCCCAACTGCAGGTTCTCGAAGGTAGCGCCGGTGGCGTCTACAGCCGAGTTGATGCCCAGGCTGATCTGGCCAGCGTCATTGTAAACGTCGTCACCCTGTGCAGCGTGCTCGTAAAGCGCGCTGGTTTCACCCGCCTTGATGGTGACTTGGGCGTTGTTGCTCAGGGTCACGACCAGGTCGTGGTCCAGCGGCTGGTTCACGTGCACGGTGAAGGTCGGTTTGACGTTTTCCGCCACCGAAGTCTGGTCGGCAGTGATGGTGACCTTGACCAGATCGCCTTCGTTGCCAGGGGTGCCTGGCTCGTCGGTCACCTGGGTGCTGACCGGGGTTTTGTCCAGGTTCAGGTTTTCAAACTTCCACGCATCCGCGCCGCTGACGGCGTCGATGGCATTGACCACCGGCTGGTTTGTACCGACATAAACGTTATCCGGTGCGGCTACAGTGGCCGAGCCGGTGGTGCTGTTGGCGGCCACAACGACCGTCGTGCCATCGGTCAGCTTGAAGTACAGCTCCGAATGGTTGTTGATCGGCAGACCGTCTTTATTGGTCAGGGTGATGGTGTAGGTGATCTCGCCACCTTCGGTAACCGAAGGGGTCGCGGTCAGCTTGGCCACAACTTCGTCAATGGTGTCGGTCACTTTGACCGAAGCGTCACCGCCCAGCTGCAGGTTTTCGAAGGCACGGCCGTCGATATCCACAGCAGACTTGATGCCCAGGCTGATTTCGCCAGCATCCTGATAGACGTCATCGCCCTGCGCAGCGTGCTCGTATGGCGCGCTGGTCTGGCCGGCCTTGATGGTGACCTGGGCATTGTTGCTCAGGGTCACGACCAGATCGTGGGCCAGCGCGGTGTTGATGTGCACGGTGAACGTCGGTTTGACGTTCTCGGCGACCGATACCTGATCAGCCGTAATGGTGACCTTGACGATATCCCCTTCGTTGCCTGGGGTACCTGGCTCGTCAGTGACGGTGGTGCTGACCGGGGTCTTGTCCAGGTTGAGGTTTTCGAACTTCCACGCGTCCGCGCCGCTGACAGCGTCGATGGCATTGACCACCGGCTCGTTAGCGCCGACATAGACGTTGTCCGGCGCGGTTGCAGTGGCCGAACCGGTGGTGCTGTTGGCGGGCACGATGACAGTGGTGCCATCGGTCAGTTTGAAGTACAGCTCTGCGTGGTTGTTGATCGGCAGGCCGTCTTTGTTCGTCAGCGTGATCGTGTAAGTGATTTCGCCGCCTTCGGTCACCGACTGGCTTGCGGTCAACTTGGCAACAACCTCGTCGACGGTGTCGGTCACTTGAACGGTAGCCGCACCGCCCAGTTGCAGGTTCTCGAAGGTAGCGCCGGTGGCGTCTACCGCCGAATTGATGCCCAGGCTGATTTCGCCGGAGTCTTTGTAGACGTCATCGCCTTGCGCATCGTGGGTGTACGGCGCGCTGGTCTCGCCGGCCTTGATGGTGACTTGAGCATTGTTGCTCAGGGTCACAACCAGGTCGTGGTCCAGCGGCTGGCTGATGTGCACGGTGAACGTCGGTTTTACGTTCTCGGCCACCGAGGTCTGGTCGGCAGTGATGGTGACCTTGACCAGGTCGCCTTCGTTGTTGCCGCCTGGATTGCCTGGAGTACCTGGCTCATCGGTGACGGTGGTGCTGACCGGGGTCTTGTCCAGGGTCAGTTGCTCAAACTTGCCGACGTCAGCGCCAGCAACGGTCGCGATGGCGTTGACCACTGCTGGGTTGCTACCGACGTAGACGTTGTCCGGCGCAGTGACAGTGATCGAACCGGTAGTGCCGTTGGCCGGTACGGTGATGACGGTTTTACCGTCGCTCAGCGTGAAGGTCAGGGCGCCATGATTGTTGATCGGCAAACCGTCTTTGTTGGTCAGGGTGATGGTGTAGGTGATCTCGCCGCCTTCGGTCACCGAAGGAGTGGCGGTCAGCTTAGCCACCACTTCACTGATAGTGTCCGAGATTTCAACGGTAGCCGGGCCACCCAAGGCCAGCTTCTCGAAGGTGGCACCTGGAACTGTAGCGTCGGTAACGCTGAGGGTGATGGAGCCAGCGTCGTGATAGACGTCATCGCCCTGAGCCGGGGTTTTGTACTCGACTTCGGTCTTACCGGCCTCGATCGTCACGGTGTCGCCGTTCGACAGGGTAACGGTCAACGGACGGTCCAGCGCCTGGCTTACTTTCACAGTAAAGGAAGGTTGCTGGTCTTCGGTCACATTGCCATTGCTGACGATGCTTACGGTGACGGTATCGACGCTGTCATTGATGACAGTCGAAGCTGGAGTCGGATTCGGGGTCAACTGCTCGAAGTTGCCGCCAGTGGCGCTTTCGATGGTGACGTTGACGGTCGAACCGTTGTTGTAGACGTCGTTCGCCGGGGTCTGGAAATCAACGCTGCCCTGGGTCTTGCCCGCCTCAACGGTGACTGTCTGACCGTTGGACAGGGTCACGGTTACCGGAGTCTGGGCAGGGTTGCTCAGGGTCACGGTGTAGGTGATTACGCCGCCTTCAGTGACGCTTGGCGAAGCGGTCAGCGTCGCGGTGGTGGTGTCGACCGAGTCATTGATCGTGGTCTGAGCCGGGGTCGGGTTCGGGGTCAACTGCTCGAAGTTGCCGCCAGTGGCGTTTTCGATAGTGACACTGACGGTCGAACCGTTGTTGTAGACGTCATTCGCCGGGGTCTGGAAATCAACGCTGCCCTGGGTTTTGCCGGCTTCAACGGTGATGGTCTGGCCGTTGGACAGGGTCACGGTTACCGGCGTCTGGGCAGGGTTGCTCAGGGTCACGGTGTAGGTGATTACGCCGCCTTCAGTGACGCTTGGCGAAGCGGTCAGCGTCGCGGTGGTGGTGTCGACCGAGTCATTGATCGTGGTCTGAGCCGGGGTCGGGTTCGGGGTCAACTGCTCGAAGTTGCCGCCAGTGGCGTTTTCGATAGTGACACTGACGGTCGAACCGTTGTTGTAGACGTCATTCGCCGGGGTCTGGAAATCAACGCTGCCCTGGGTTTTGCCGGCTTCAACGGTGATGGTCTGGCCGTTGGACAGGGTCACGGTTACCGGCGTCTGGGCAGGATTGCTCAGGGTCACGGTGTAGGTGATTACGCCGCCTTCGGTCACCGACGGGCTCGCCGTCAGGGTCGCGGTTGTGGTGTCGACCGAGTCGTTGATCGTGGTCTGAGCCGGAGTCGGGTTCGGCGTCAGTTGCTCGAAGTTACCGCCAGTGGCGCCCTCGATGGTGACGCTGACAGTCGAGCCGTTGTTGTAGACGTCATTCGCCGGGGTCTGGAAGTCGACGCTGCCTTGGGTCTTGCCCGCTTCAACGGTGATGGTCTGGCCGTTGGACAGGGTCACGGTCATCGGCGTCTGGGCAGGATTGCTCAGGGTAACGGTGTAGGTGATCACGCCGCCTTCGGTGACGCTTGGCGATGCAGTCAGGGTCGCGGTGGTGTTATCGACCGAATCGTTGATCGTGGTCTGAGCCGGAGTCGGGTTCGGCGTCAGTTGCTCGAAGTTACCGCCAGTGGCGCCCTCGATGGTGACGCTGACAGTCGAGCCGTTGTTGTAGACGTCATTCGCCGGGGTCTGGAAGTCGACGCTGCCTTGGGTCTTGCCCGCTTCAACGGTGATGGTCTGGCCGTTGGACAGGGTCACGGTCACCGGCGTCTGGGCAGGATTGCTCAGGGTAACGGTGTAGGTGATCACGCCGCCTTCGGTGACGCTTGGCGATGCAGTCAGGGTCGCGGTGGTGTTATCGACCGAATCGTTGATCGTGGTCTGAGCCGGAGTCGGGTTCGGCGTCAGCTGCTCGAAGTTACCGCCAGTGGCGTTCTCGATGGTGACGCTGACGGTAGAGCCGTTGTTGTAAACGTCGTTCGCCGGGGTCTGGAAATCAACGCTGCCCTGGGTTTTTCCGGCCTCAACGGTGATGGTCTGGCCGTTGGACAGGGTCACAGTCACCGGCGTCTGGGCCGGGTTGCTCAGGGTCACGGTGTAGGTGATTACGCCGCCTTCAGTAACGCTTGGCGATGCAGTCAGGGTCGCAGTAGTGTTATCGACCGAGTCATTGATCGTGGTCTGAGCCGGGGTCGGGTTCGGGGTCAGTTGCTCAAAGTTGCCACCGGTAGCGCCAGTAATGGTTGTGCTGACGGTCGAACCGTTGTTGTAGACGTCGTTCGCCGGGGTCTGGAAGTCGACACTGCCCTGGGTCTTGCCAGCCTCGATGGTGATTACCTGCCCATTGGACAAGGTCACGGTTACCGGAGTCTGGGCAGGGTTGCTCAGGGTCACGGTGTAGGTGATCACACCGCCTTCGGTCACCGACGGGCTCGCCGTCAGGGTTGCGGTGGTGTTATCGACCGAATCATTGATCGTGGTCTGAGCTGGGGTCGGGTTCGGCGTCAGCTGCTCGAAGTTGCCACCGGTAGCACCAGTAATGGTTGTGCTGACGGTCGAACCGTTGTTGTAGACGTCGTTCGCCGGCGTCTGGAAGTCGACACTGCCCTGGGTCTTGCCAGCCTCAATGGTGATTACCTGCCCATTGGAGAGGGTCACAGTCACCGGCGTCTGGGCAGGATTGCTCAGGGTCACGGTATAGGTGATCACGCCACCTTCGGTGACACTTGGCGAAGCAGTCAGAGTGGCCGTCGTGGTATCGACCGAGTCACTGATTACCGTCTCAGCCGGTGCAGGGTTCGGCGTCAACTGCTCGAAATTGCCACCGGTAGCACCAGTAATGGTTGTGCTGACAGTCGAACCGTTGTTGTAGACGTCGTTCGCCGGCGTCTGGAAGTCGACACTGCCCTGGGTCTTGCCAGCCTCGATGGTGATGACCTGCCCATTGGAAAGGGTCACGGTCACCGGAGTCTGGGCAGGGTTGCTCAGGGTCACGGTATAGGTGATCACGCCACCTTCGGTCACCGACGGATTCGCCGTCAGCGTCGCAGTGGTGGTGTCGATGGTATCGGTAACCTGGGTAACTGCCGGCGTTTGCGGCACTGTCACCGTCAGGCCGTTGCCGCCGGTGGTACCCGTTACAGTTGCCGAGATCTGGCCACCGTCGATATAAGGCGTGTCATTTGCCGGCACCACGACATTGACGCTGCCGCTGGTCTGGCCGGCCGGGATGACGATGACGGCACCGTTGGACAGGGTGACGATCAGGTTGGTGGTCGGCGCCTGGCCAACCGTGGCGGTATAAACGATTACGCCACCCGCTTCGCTGATGGAAGGAGTGGCGCCGAGAATCAGGCCGGTAGCAACGTTGGTGTCGGTCGTTGGCGTCGTCACCTGGTTATTGCTGGTGGTATCCAGCAAGCCAACCTCTTCGCTGTCGAGCACGGCAGCAAAGCCCAGCCCTTGCGTCGGGAAGCCAACGGTAGCATCGACACGGCCCGCGGTTTCCTCGAGCATCACGAAGCTGTGACCGCCGCCCAGCGCGCCGCCGCCGCCCGCTGCGGACGGGCCGGCTGCGGTGGCTTCAAGTTCGGTAGTCGGGTCGACACCGGAAGCGATCGCCTGTTGCAGCTCTTCCACCGACGGCGCGGCCTGTGCGGTCGCCTGGGTCAGGTCGGTGCTGCTGTCAGGCGCATCGGCGCTCCACTGGCTGTCGCGGCCCAGGTCAAGCAGACGGCCATCGGCCAGCTCCAAAGTAACTGCGCCGCCCGGGCCAGTGAGCACTTCCTCACCTGACAGCAGGCGGTCCCCTTCGATGAGCACACGACGAATGCCCTCTGGGGATACCGCAATAACCTGGCCGACAATGCTTTTGACGATGGCTACAACGCTGCTCATTGGACTCTCCGTGTGACCCTATGGGTACTTCCATACCAGAGCGGCACTCGCAAGCCACTGCAGGCGGAACTATGTCGATGATCTCTTGACGCTTTATTGCGTCAATTTTTCGTCTATAACTATTTGGAATTACTTAAATGCCAAACTATTGACCTTATAGAGGCCATCCTAAACAATCGGCAATGTAATGTCACATTGATATTTGTACCTTAGCCAACCGTTCATTGAGGACAAATGTCGTACATCATCGAAAGCTTGCTCACCGCTAAGTTCAGCAACGTTTTCAACGCTTCGGCATCGGCATTTCATGCTGCTGAACAGCCACCCATCGGCAACCGTCAAGCCTGCACGCGTCAATTTTCAGATTACTTTCGCGCCCCCTCGCTGCAGCCTTCGTACAAGCACAAACCTTGCCTGAAACCGCACAGGCTGGGGCGTCAAAACGAGGCAACATCGGGGCTGTATAAGGGTTCGAGCCAGCACCAGCCTTGTACTGCGCTCGGCCTGCAACAACGCTTCATCGCCGATCAGACAGATAGAGAACGATTGCGCAGATACTGACACGGCGATGATGGCAAACCATTGACGATTTCTGAACAAGCACCGAGCGCGCAAACAGACTTTGTGCGATGAATTTTAACGATCAGTACCTATAAAACCGTCAACAAATCAGCGCCCATTTACTGACGAAGACAATGATCGGTCATAGGCGGTCCACTCACTGTCTGGCGGGCAGGCTATGCTGCTGAAAATGCTTCAGCCTGTACGTATACCGGATCAAAAATGAAACACCCACTGCTCAGGAGCAGTCTGGTAGCAATGAACGACGTACAACTGTTTACTCAGTATCGATTCGAGGCGACCATTGGCCGTCTGCTCAGCCGTAAGGGCGTCGTACCCCTTACTTACACCGCTTGGCAGCATCATTGAACGCCAGGGCGAGCCGGCCAGACCTTAACGGCGGCACACCCACCCCACCCACCACAAGGATGAAGAGAGCGCCGCGTGGAATCTGAAGTCAGTCGAGTCCAACTCAGCCATGATCCACGCAGTCAGCACGACGATCCCTTGCTGGATAGCCTGCTGAGCCTGTGTGTCCTGCACCAGAAACCCGCCAGCCGGGTCATGCTGACCACCGGCCTGCCGCTGCCCGCCCAGCGCCTGAGCCCCGAGCTGCTGCCCCGTGCCGCCGCCCGGGCCGGCCTGCAAGGGCGCCTGCTGCAGCGCAAGCTGGAGCAGATCCCGAGCATCGCCATGCCGGCGATGCTGCTGCTGAAGGAAGGCCGCAGTGCCGTCCTGCTAGGCTGGGAGAACGAAGACACCGCGCGCCTGCTGCTCAGCGAGAGCGATGGCGGCGAGGTGCATGTCAGCCGCGAAGCGCTGCAAAGCGACTATAGCGGCCGGGTGTTCTTCGCCCAGCCGCAGCACAAGTTCGACGTCAACCACGGCAACCTCATCCCGCGGGCAAAGTCGTGGTTCCGCGATACCCTGCTGCGCAGCAAGTGGCTGTATATCGACGCCATCGCCGCCAGCCTGGTGATCAACCTGATCGCCCTGGCCGCGCCGCTGTTCGTGATGAACGTGTATGACCGCGTGGTGCCCAACCAGGCAACAGCAACACTTTGGGTGCTGGCGGTCGGTATCGCCGGTGCCTATGTCTTCGACCTGATCCTCAAGGGCCTGCGTGGCCTGTGCCTGGACCTGGCCGGCAAGAAGACCGACCTGATCATCTCCGCGACGCTGTTCGAGCGCATCGTCGGCATGTCGATGAAGTACCGCCCGGCCAGGGTCGGCAGCTTTGCCCAGAACATTCACGAGTTCCAGGGCCTGCGCGACTTCCTCGCCTCACTGACCCTGACCAGCCTGATCGACCTGCCGTTCACCATCCTTATCCTGATCGTCATCGCCATCATCGGCGGGCATCTGGTGTGGATCCCGATCATTGCCTTCCCGCTGGCCCTGGGCATCGGCTATGCCTTGCAACGGCCGCTGATGGCGACCATGGAACGGACCATGGCCCTGGCCTCCGAGCGCCAGTCCAGCCTGATCGAGACCCTGGCCGGCCTGGATGCGGTAAAGGTCAACAACGCCGAAAGCGAACGCCAGTACATGTGGGAGCAGACCCTCGGCACCCTCAGCCGCCTGGAACTGCGCGTGAAGGTGCTGTCGAGCCTGGCGATGAACATCACCATGCTTATCCAGCAGCTGGCTGGTGTGGCGATGATCTGCGTCGGCGTGTACCTGATCATCGACGGCAACCTGAGCATGGGCGGCCTGGTGGCGTGCTACATGCTTAGCGGCCGGGCGCTTGGGCCCCTGGCTTCGCTCAACGGCTTGCTTGCCCGCTACCAGCAGGCCAAGGTCACCATGGTGGCCACTGACCACATGATGGAACTGCCGCAGGAGCGCAACTTCGAAGAGCGCCCGCTGAGCCGCAAGGTACTGCAGGGCAGTGTCGAGTTCCGCGGGGTCGATTTCACCTACCCGAACCAGCAGAACCTGGCCCTGAAGAACATCAACCTGACCATCCGCCCCGGCGAGAAGGTCGGCATCATCGGCCGCAGTGGCTCGGGCAAGAGCTCGCTGGCCAAGCTCATCGTCGGCCTGTACGAGGCCGATGGCGGCTCGCTGCTGGTCGATGGCGTGGATATTCGCCAGATCGACGTCAGCGAACTGCGCCACAACATCGGCTATGTACCGCAGGATATCCAGCTGCTGGCCGGCACCCTGCGCGACAACCTGGTCAGCGGTGCCCGCTACATCGAGGACGAACTGATCCTGCAGGCCGCCGAGCTGGCGGGTGTGCATGAGTTCGCCCGCCTGCACCCGGACGGTTACGAGCTGCAAGTGGGTGAACGCGGGCAGAATTTGTCCGGCGGCCAGCGGCAGAACGTCGCCCTGGGCCGTGCGCTGCTGCTCAACCCGCAGATCCTGTTGCTGGACGAGCCAACCAGTGCCATGGACAACACCGGCGAAGAACGCCTCAAGCAGCGCCTGCAAGCGGTGGTGGAAGGCAAGACGGTACTGCTGGTCACGCACCGTGCCTCGCTGCTGTCGCTGGTTGACCGGCTGATCGTGATCGATCGCGGGCAGATTGTCGCCGACGGCCCGAAAGCCGCGGTCATGGATGCGCTGAAGAAGGGGCAGATCAGTGTTGCATAAGCTGGATATGGGGCAATTCAAGGATGGCCTGCGGCGCTACTTCAAAGGCTCCGACTCACTGGGCGGCCAGCCGCTGCCAGAGGTCAACAAGGCCCTGATCGAAGATGCACCGCGGGTTGTGCGTCTGACCATCTGGGGCGTGATCCTGTTCTTCGTGTTCTTGATCGTGTGGGCCAGCGTCGCCCCCATCGACGAGGTCACACGGGGCGAAGGCAAGGCCATTCCGTCATCCAAGGTGCAGAAGATCCAGAACCTGGAGGGCGGTATCGTCGCCGAAATCTTCGCCAAGGAAGGGCAGATCGTCGAAATTGGCCAGCCATTGCTGCGCCTGGATGAAACCCGCTTCGCCTCCAACGTCGGTGAAACCGAGGCCGACCGCCTGGCCATGGCCCTGCGGGTCGAGCGCCTGAGTGCCGAGGTAGGGGACACCCCGCTGAACATCGATGAGGAATTGCGTAAAGCCGCGCCAAGCCAGGCGGCGAACGAAGAGTCGCTGTTCCAGAGCCGGCGCCAGCAACTGCAGGACGAAATTGGCGGCCTGCAGCAGCAGCTGGTTCAGCGCCAGCAGGAGCTGCGTGAGTACAGCTCCAAACGTGCCCAGTACGCCAACAGCCTTGAGCTGCTGCGCAAGGAAATCGGCATGTCCGAACCGCTGGTGGCAACCGGTGCGATCTCCCAGGTTGAAGTGCTGCGCCTGCGCCGCGCCGAAGTGGAGAACCGTGGCCAGCTGGACTCCACCGCGCTGGCCATCCCACGTGCCGAAGCGGCCATCCGCGAGGTGCAGAGCAAGATCGAGGAAACCCGCGGCAAATTCCGCAGTGAAGCGCTGACCCAGCTGAACGAGGCGCGCACCGAGCTGAACAAGGCCACGGCCACCAGCAAGGCACTGGACGATCGGGTGCACCGCACCATGGTCACTTCGCCTGTACGCGGTATCGTCAAACAGATGCTGGTGAACACCATTGGCGGGGTTATCCAGCCCGGCAGCGACATCATCGAGGTGGTGCCTCTGGACGACACGCTGGTCATCGAAGCGAAGATCCTGCCCAAGGACATCGCCTTCCTGCACCCTGGCCAGGAGGCGACCGTCAAGTTCACGGCCTACGACTACACCATCTACGGTGGGCTCAAGGCCAAGCTGGAACAGATCGGCGCCGACACCATCACCGACGAAGACAAGAAGACCACCTACTACCTGATCAAGCTGCGCACCGACCGCAGCCACCTGGGGACTGATGAGAAGCCGCTGCTGATCATTCCGGGGATGGTGGCGACGGTGGATATCATGACCGGCAAGAAGACCATCATGAGCTACTTGCTCAAGCCGATCATGAAGGCGCGTTCGGAAGCACTGCGCGAACGGTGATGAGCTTGGCCACTGCTTTCTAGTGGCTCCTCCGGCCCTATCGCCGGCAAGCCAGCTCCCACAGGTACTGCACAGGCTTCGAGGTCGGTGCAGTACCTGTGGGAGCTGGCTTGCCGGCGATAGGGCCGGAACTGCCAGTATGAGAACTCAGCGCCAGGGCGCAGGCTCGCCGACCAGCTGGCCCTGAATCCCGCCTACCCTCATCTCCTGCAACACCCGCCGCTCCCCTTCCGTCTCGACCCGCTCGGCAATCAGCGGCAAATCGATGCTGTGCGCCGCACGCTGGATCGCTTCGATGAACAGCCGCTTGTGCTGCTCATGGTCGATGTTGCGGATGTAGCTGCCGTCAATCTTCAGGTACGCCAGGCCCAGGTGCGCCAGGTTGCCGATCATGCTGAAGCGCCCGCCAAAGCGCTGCAGCGCCAGGCCAAAGCCCAGCCCGTGCAGGCGCCGGGTGAGTTGCTCCAGGGCTGCCTGCTCAGGCAACTGCTCCTCGCCAATTTCAAAAACCAGCCGCGGGCCGAGCGCCGCATTCTGGGCGAGCAGTTCAAAGACACGGTGCAGGGCCTTGGGGTCGGCCAGGGTAGCGGCGGACAGGTTCAGCGCCAGCACCTGGTCATGCCCACGCAGGTGTGCCAACACTTTTTCCAGCACCAACACGTCCAGCCGCGGCATCCAGCCGAAGCGCTCCAGCCAAGGCAGGAAGCGGCCTGCCGGCAGTGCCTCGCCCTGGCCATCCTGCAAGCGCGAAATCACCTTGTGGTGCAGTACCCGTTGCACCGCAGCGCAGTCCACCACGGGCTGGAAGAACAGCTCGAAATGCCCATTGTTGAACGCCTGATCGAGCCGCTCGTGCCAGGCGTGCTGGCTATCGGCAGCAACGGCGGCCACGCCTTGTTCAAGGCACACCCACCCCGGTGTTGGCTGGTTCTCGGCGCGGGCCAGGGCCTCATCGGCGAGCTTCAGCAAAGCCTGGGGAGAATCACCGGGGCTGAACGGCGCCAGGCCGATACAGGCCACCGGGTCGATATCACTGGCACCGGTCTCATGCAGGCTTTGCAGCGTCGCTTCCAGCGCCTGGGCAAGCTGTACCGCTTCTTCATGCACCATGCCCGGCGCCAGCACGGCAAACTCGCCACCGCGGCTGCGGGAAATCAGGTCGTTGGTTTCCGGGAAGCTGGCACAGGTGCGGCGCAACTGCTCACCCACGGCCTGCAGCAACTGGTCGGTACGCTGGCCGCCGAGGCGTGCGTTCAGCCCTGCCAGGCCTTGAACGCGCAGTAACAGCAGGTAGCCGGCGCGCGCGTCCTCCAGGTTGCTTACCCGGGTGTTCAGCTGCATTTCGAAATACCGGCGGTTCGAGAGCCCGGTCAGGCTGTCCTGGTAAGACTCCGCACGCAGCCGCTCGCTGCGCTCGGCCTGCTCAGTGAACAGCGCCTTGAGCTTCTCGACCATCTGGTTCATCGCCTGCACCACACGGCGCAGCTCCGGTGTGCGCGGCAACTCTGGCAGGCTGAGGAATTCGCGGCGCGCAATGGCGTGGGATTGCTCAACCATATAGTCCAGCGGGCGCAACTGACGGCGCAACAGCAAGGCGCCGAGCACGGCACTGGCTGCACCGCACAGCAGCAACCAGCCCAGGCTGCCCAGGGCGCTTTGCCAGAGTTTGGCAATGGCAAACATCGGGTGGCTGATCACTTCCACCCGCGCGGCCTGCTGCCAGCCGCGGCTGACAATGGCGTCGCCACCGGCGGCCTCAAGGCCGATCAGGTGCACGAACCAGCGCGGTACCCCGCCAGGGTCCGGCTCGGCGTGGCGCTCCACCAGCACGGCGTTGGAGCCCAGGTCGACGACCTTGATGCTTGCATAGTAGCCACTGTCGAAGATCGAGCTGACCATCAGCTCGACCATCGCCGGGTCGTCGATATTCGGCGTCAGCGACAGCGCCAGCGCAGTCGCTGCATCCTGGGCGTGCGAGCGCAACTGGTTGACGTACTGGCTGCGCGAGCTTTCCAGGCTGACCATGAAACTGCCACTGAAGGCGACTACCAGGAACAGGCAAATGGCCAACAGCAATTGTTTGAACAGTGACATCTGTGCTCCTTCAGTAAACCGGCTCGGCCGGGAACCCTTCGGCCTGCATTTTCTTCAGCAAATCCTGCCAGCGTGACAGCCGCTTGGTGTCGCCGACCTTCTTGTTGCCTGCGGCGCCCGTCAGCCACAACCCCTCGCCATTGAAGGCGTACACCGGCAGCAGGTCGGTACGTTGGCTTGCCGGCTTGATGGCATCCATCAGGCTGTCGAGCACCAAAGGCTGGGCCTGTGGGTTTGAATAATAAGTCAGGACCATGTGCGCGCGGTTCTGCCGCAACGCCTTGACGTAGGTGATGCGCAGTTTTTCGCTGGGGATGCCCATGCGCCGCAGGCTGAAATACTTGGCGATGGCGTAGTCTTCGCAGTCCCCGGCACCTTTGATCAGTGCCTGCACCGGTGTGGCCCAGTAGTCGACCTCATGCCACAGGTCGATGTCTTCGACATAGCGTAATTGCTGGTTGAAGAAGCGGTTGACCACCTGCAGCCGCTCAAGCTCGGTACCCTGCTTCTGCGTGGCCATCAGGTTCTGCCAGGCATCGATGCGGCCCTGCCCCGCACCCAGAGGGCCGTAAAGCGCCTGGGACCTGCGGCTTATCTGCGAAAAATCCCAATCCGCGTGCAAGCCACCCAGCAGCAGACTGCCCAGCAGCGCGGCAAAGCCGAGACGTCGCACAACGGTTTTGAACATCCAGGATATCGCCACTGCGCAGCCCTGTTCAGGCCAGTCGAAAGCAGCGATGGTGCGGCTTGCCACCGCAAAAAACAATGGCACCCTGCAATCATGCAGCCGCCTGTCAGCCGGCCTACACTTTCTGTTTATAACCTTCTATAGGCCGCTTCCTTTGGCAAGCGACTTCATCCACCATAGCCGCGCTTTTGGGGCGCCCGTTCCAATGCGGGCCTTTGTTTGACAACTCCCCCAAGCTAACACTAGTGTCATTGGATCCAACTTTAGTCATCGTTGAGGCAGACGTCGCGTGGCCGAGAAAATCAAATTGAGCAATGTGCTGGCCAGCGAACAGCTGTCGCCGCACCAGGCCCGTGCCGTGATCGAAGAACGCCTGCGTAGCGCCATCCTCGATGGCCGCCTGCCCCTGGTACCGCCGTGCGACAACAAGAGCTCGCCACCTTGTTTGGCGTCAGCCGCATGCCCGTGCGCGAGGCCTTGCGCCAGCTTGAAGCACAATCGCTGCTGAAAGTGGAGATGCACAAGGGTGCCGTGGTTGCGCCATTGATCGGCGAGGATGCGGTTGACACCTATACCCTGCGCGTACTGCTTGAGAGCGAAGCGCTGCGACAGTCGATCCCGCTGCTGGATGCCAGCGACATCGCCAGCGCCCGTGGCTATATCCAGCAACTGGAGAACGAAACCCGCCACGCCGAAATCGGCCGCCTGAACCGCCTGTTCCACATGACGCTGTACAGCAAGGCGTCGAACCGGAAGCTGCTGCGCCTGATCGAGAACGAACTGAACGAAGAAGAGCGCTTCCTGCGTTTTCATCTTTCGTCCATGGGCCTGGGCAAGCTGACCCAGGACGATCACAACGCGCTGGTAGATGCGGCGAGCGACAAGCTGGTGGATGAGGCGGTAGCCGTGCTGGCCCGGCACCTCAATAGCGGAGCGCTGGTAATCCGCAATTACCTGGATGCGCAACGGGCGCGTTAGCCCGTAACTGGCTTTACGTGCGGCGCGAGCAGATGGGTTGCAAATTGACCTTGCCACGCCAACAATGAGACTAATTATCATTCATGTCCATTGATGCCAGCGCCCTCCCCTATGCCCAGCAATGACTCCGTGCAAACGCTCTACAGTGACCACCACGGCTGGTTACACGCCTGGCTGCGCAGCAAGCTGGGCAATGCCGCCGATGCCGCAGACCTGGCCCATGACACCTTCGTGCGCTTGCTTCAACGCCGCGAACACCTGCAGCTGAACACCCCTCGGGCGTTCCTGCGCACGGTAGCGCGTGGGCTGGTCATCGATCACTGGCGCCGCGAGGAACTGCACAGGGCCTACCTGGAGGCACTGGCCCATGTGCCGGAAGCCCAGTACCCCTCGGTCGAAACCCGCGAGCTGCTGCTGGAATTGCTTGAGCGTATCGCGCGCATGCTCGATGGCCTCAAACCCAAGGTACGTCGCGCCTTCCTGCTGGCCCAATGCGAGGGGCTGAAGCACCAGGCCATTGCCGAGCAGATGGGGGTCTCGGTGCGTACTGTAGAGCGTTACATCGCTGACGCGCTCTATCATTGCTATGTGCTGCGCTATGAAGACGAGTGCTGAATCAATGACTGCAGCACGCCCTGATGCAAAAGCGGTCAAGCAGGCCATCCAGTGGATGCTGCGGCTGCGCGAACGCGGGCATGAGCCGGCGCTGCAACAACAGTGCGCGCAATGGCGCAGTGCCCACCACGAACATGAGCAGGCCTGGCAACGGGTGATGCACCTGCATCAGGACCTGGACCTGCGCTCGATCCCCGGTGCCGGGTTGGCGTTGCAGACCCTGGAAACCAGCCAGCAGCGCCTGCACCGCCGGCAAGCGCTGAAGCTGCTTGGCGGCGTTGTCATGGTGGGGTCGGCGACATGGCTGGCCAAAGACCTCGATGCTACCCGTGCATGGGCGTCGGACTATGCCACCGGCACCGGGGAGCAACGCGCCTTTACCCTGCCCGATGGCTCACTGATGCAACTCAATACCCGCACTGCCGTGGACCTGGCCTTCAATGACCAGCAGCGCCTGGTTCGCCTGAAGCAGGGGGAGCTGATGATTACCTGCAACTCCGGGCATCCAGTACTGGTACAAACCCGCGACGCGCTGCTGGAAGGGTTCGCAGGACGCTTTGTGGCGTACCAGGACAGCGACTGCACACGTGTCAGTGTCAGCCACGGCAAAGTGGCGATCCACCAGCCTGGCAATGGCCAACTGCTGTGGATCGAAAGCGGCCAGCACTGGCGCCTGGATGCTCAAGGTGCGCACCCGCTGGCGCACCTGGACATGGACGCGATGGCCTGGGCTGAAGGGCTGATCGTTACCCAGGACATGCGCCTGTCCGACTTCCTCGCGCAGGTGAGCCGTTATCGCCATGGGTACCTGGGCTGCAGCGACGAGATTGCCGATTTGCGCCTGTCGGGGGTGTTCCGCCTCGAAGACCCGGAGCA
This sequence comes from Pseudomonas sp. WOUb67, assembly GCF_050058005.1. Lineage (NCBI taxonomy): Bacteria > Pseudomonadati > Pseudomonadota > Gammaproteobacteria > Pseudomonadales > Pseudomonadaceae > Pseudomonas > Pseudomonas sp. WOUb67. The sequence goes on from NZ_CP170112.1 coordinate 572,386, forward strand.
GCTGCTTCAGTTGCTGCCGCAGACGCTGCCCGTAAGGCTTCGCCAACGTACACGCTGGTGGGTACGTGTAGAAAGCATGGCCTGACAAGGCCTTGACGATTTCTGGCGGGTTTTCAATCCCGGTCCGGCTAGGACAGTAAGCGACACCTTCTGCCCTCCACACTTCAACGGACCCTTCATGTCTATCAACCCGGTGTTAACCCACACTTGCAACTTGAATGATTATCGACCTGTCCTGCAATCAGCACGCTTGCGCCATGCCATCCGGGCTGCGCTGTTTGGTACTGCCTTGGGTCTGGCGGCTGTTCCGCAACTGTGCGCAGCGGCTGAAACAGCCCAGGTGAGTCATCACTATGCAATCCCGGCCGGCCAACTGGCCGACGTGCTCAATCAGTTTGCTCGTCAGGCCGGCATTACCCTGTCGAGTACGCCTCAGCTCACCGATGGCCTGCAGTCGAACGGCCTGCAGGGGCAGTACGCTACCGACCAAGCGCTGCGCCAACTGCTCAATGGCAGCGGCCTGGAAGCGGTAAGCCAGGATGGACGTAGCTATGTGCTGCAGACACAGCCCCTGGACGCCGCCCTGTCATTGCCAGACACCGATATCCGTAGCTTTAGCCTCGGCAATGCGCTGGGCAGCATGGAGGGTTACAACGCCACCCACAGCCAGGTGGCGACCAAAACCAGCACGCCATTGGTGGAAACCTCCCAATCGGTCTCGGTGGTGACTCGCCAGCAGATGGACGACCAGGGATCGCAGACCGTTGCCCAGGCCATGCGCTACACGCCTGGGGTACTGACCAACCCTTACGGTGCCACCCATCGCTACGACTATGTGGCCATGCGCGGCTTCAACGACGGCTCTGTGGATAACATCTACGTCGATGGGCTGAAGTCGATGGGCGACAACGGCACCTACAGCACCATGCAGGTGGACCCGTACTTCCTTGAGCGTATCGATATTCTCAAAGGGCCCTCTTCGGTACTGTATGGGCGAAGCTCGCCAGGGGGCCTGGTAGCCCTGACCACCAAGAAGCCGCTGTTTACCCCCTACCACCAGGTTCAAGCCACAGTCGGCACCCAGGGCCAGCGTGGCATGGGTTTCGACTTCAGCGGCCCTGTGGATGACGACAAGCGCATCGCCTATCGCCTGACAGGCCTGGCGGATGCGTCCGACACCCAGTTCGACCACAGCAAGGAAGAACGCTACACCATCGCCCCGGCCATCAGCGTCGACTTCACCGAAGACACCTCGCTCACACTGCAGGCTTACCTGCAGCACGACCCTAACGGCGGGTACCACGGCGGCAACCCTGCAGACGGCATGCTGCACAAGCGCAACGGCTTGCGCTTGTCAGACCACTTCTTCGAGGGCGAGCCGGGCATCGACAACTACGAGCGCACTCAGCAGTCCTTCAGCTACCAGTTCGAGCATCGCTTCAACGATGTGTTCACGGCGCGGCAGAACTTCCGTTACCAGGATTCCGACGTGTCCATGGACCAGGTGTACTCGGCCGGTTGGGCGGATGCCGACAGCAACATTCTCAACCGCGCCTATACCGGCGGCGACGAGCGCCTGCATTCGTACATCCTCGACAATATGCTGCAGGCAGAATTCTTCACCGGCGCTGCCAAACACACCCTGCTGCTGGGCGCCGACTACCAGCGGCGCAAGGCCGATGTCGCATGGCGTTATGGCTCGGTCGACCCGCTGGACGCCGGCAACCCGCAGTACGGCAATGGCAACCTTCAGGTACTGGGCGAAAACCGCTACCAGCGGCGCTTGCAGCAGACAGGTGTGTACCTGCAGGACCTGGTGGAGCTTGACCAGTGGCGCTTCTCCCTGGGGCTTCGCCAGGACTGGGTGAAGGTGTCGGAGGAGAATCGCGACAGCGACACCAAGGTCAGCGATCAGCGCTCCAAATTCACTACTCGGGCCGGGGTGCTCTACCTGTTCGAGAACGGCATTGCGCCCTATGTCAGCTACTCGGAGTCGTTCAATCCCAACACCGTGTCCGACCAGGAAGGCCGCCCGCTGGCACCGACCGAGGGCACTCAATGGGAAGCGGGTATCAAGTATCAGCCTCCGGGCAGCGACAACCTGTTCACCGCATCGGTGTTCCGCATCGAACAGGAAAACCTGGCCTCGAAGCAGCCTGACGAAAACTTCTATCGCCCGGTAGGTGAAGTACGCTCGCAAGGGCTGGAGCTGGAGGCTCATGTGCAGCTGACCGACAGCCTCAAACTGCTGGGCGGCTACACTTTTACCGATATCGAATATGCGAGGTCGATGCCGAGCCTGACGTCGGGCAGCCTCGACAACAAAGGCAATTCGCCAACACAGGCACCGAAACAGATCTTCTCGCTGTGGGCTGACTACAACTTCCACCAAGGGCCGCTGGATGGCCTGCGGCTGGGCGGTGGGGTGCGGTATGTGGGCTACAGTTGGGTAGATGCGGAAAACAGCATGAAGGTGCCTTCCTACACCTTGTTTGACGCTTCCCTCGGCTATGACCTGGGCAAGGTTGGGCTCAAGGGCGTGGATGTGCGCCTAAACGCCAACAACCTTACCAATAAAAGCTACATCACCTCATGTGCCAGCCTGAACTACTGCTACATGGGTGAAGAGCGCAACGTCAGCGCCACGGTCAGCTATCAGTTCTGACCTTTATAGATACCCGGAAAAGACAAAGCCCCTGTCTGCATTGCAGACAGGGGCTTTGGGTTTGAATCTTGACGATGACCTACTCTCACATGGGGAAACCCCACACTACCATCGGCGATGCATCGTTTCACTGCTGAGTTCGGGATGGGATCAGGTGGTTCCAATGCTCTATGGTCGTCAAGAAATTCTGTGTGCTGGCCCGTCACTCGGACGTGCCTGCGAATCTCTGTAGTTCCTACTTAAAGACAAAACCCCTACCTGCATGCGCAGATAGGGGTTTTGCGAAATGAATCTTGACGATGACCTACTCTCACATGGGGAAACCCCACACTACCATCGGCGATGCATCGTTTCACTGCTGAGTTCGGGATGGGATCAGGTGGTTCCAATGCTCTATGGTCGTCAAGAAATTCTGTAGCCAGAATGTCCAGATGGACAGCCCAGCGAATTCGGATATGCGATATTTGTGGGTTACGTTCGAACTTTCGGTTCGTATCATCTTCACCACCGCAATCTGCGCTAGCAAATTGCTTGGGTGTTATATGGTCAAGCCTCACGGGCAATTAGTATTGGTTAGCTCAACGCCTCACAGCGCTTACACACCCAACCTATCAACGTCGTAGTCTTCGACGGCCCTTTAGGGGATTCAAGATCCCAGTGAGATCTCATCTTGAGGCAAGTTTCCCGCTTAGATGCTTTCAGCGGTTATCTCTTCCGAACATAGCTACCCGGCAATGCCACTGGCGTGACAACCGGAACACCAGAGGTTCGTCCACTCCGGTCCTCTCGTACTAGGAGCAGCCCCTCTCAAATCTCAAACGTCCACGGCAGATAGGGACCGAACTGTCTCACGACGTTCTAAACCCAGCTCGCGTACCACTTTAAATGGCGAACAGCCATACCCTTGGGACCGGCTTCAGCCCCAGGATGTGATGAGCCGACATCGAGGTGCCAAACACCGCCGTCGATATGAACTCTTGGGCGGTATCAGCCTGTTATCCCCGGAGTACCTTTTATCCGTTGAGCGATGGCCCTTCCATACAGAACCACCGGATCACTAAGACCTACTTTCGTACCTGCTCGACGTGTGTGTCTCGCAGTCAAGCGCGCTTTTGCCTTTATACTCTACGACCGATTTCCGACCGGTCTGAGCGCACCTTCGTACTCCTCCGTTACTCTTTGGGAGGAGACCGCCCCAGTCAAACTACCCACCATACACTGTCCTCGATCCGGATAACGGACCTGAGTTAGAACCTCAAAGTTGCCAGGGTGGTATTTCAAGGATGGCTCCATGAGAACTGGCGTCCCCACTTCAAAGCCTCCCACCTATCCTACACAAGCAAATTCAAAGTCCAGTGCAAAGCTATAGTAAAGGTTCACGGGGTCTTTCCGTCTAGCCGCGGATACACTGCATCTTCACAGCGATTTCAATTTCACTGAGTCTCGGGTGGAGACAGCGCCGCCATCGTTACGCCATTCGTGCAGGTCGGAACTTACCCGACAAGGAATTTCGCTACCTTAGGACCGTTATAGTTACGGCCGCCGTTTACCGGGGCTTCGATCAAGAGCTTCGCTTGCGCTAACCCCATCAATTAACCTTCCGGCACCGGGCAGGCGTCACACCCTATACGTCCACTTTCGTGTTTGCAGAGTGCTGTGTTTTTAATAAACAGTCGCAGCGGCCTGGTATCTTCGACCGGCATGGGCTTACGGAGCAAGTCCTTGACCCTCGCCGGCGCACCTTCTCCCGAAGTTACGGTGCCATTTTGCCTAGTTCCTTCACCCGAGTTCTCTCAAGCGCCTTGGTATTCTCTACCTAACCACCTGTGTCGGTTTGGGGTACGGTTCCCAGTTATCTGAAGCTTAGGAGCTTTTCTTGGAAGCATGGTATCAACCACTTCGTCGCCTAAAGGCAACTCGTCATCAGCTCTCGGCCTTGAAATCCCGGATTTGCCTAAGATTCCAGCCTACCACCTTAAACCTGGACAACCAACGCCAGGCTGGCCTAACCTTCTCCGTCCCTCCATCGCAATAACTGGAAGTACAGGAATATTAACCTGTTTTCCATCGACTACGCTTTTCAGCCTCGCCTTAGGGACCGACTAACCCTGCGTCGATTAACGTTGCGCAGGAAACCTTGGTCTTTCGGCGTGCGAGTTTTTCACTCGCATTGTCGTTACTCATGTCAGCATTCGCACTTCTGATACCTCCAGCAAGCTTCTCAACTCACCTTCACAGGCTTACAGAACGCTCCTCTACCGCATCACCAAAAGGTGATACCCGTAGCTTCGGTGCATGGTTTGAGCCCCGTTACATCTTCCGCGCAGGCCGACTCGACTAGTGAGCTATTACGCTTTCTTTAAAGGGTGGCTGCTTCTAAGCCAACCTCCTAGCTGTCTAAGCCTTCCCACATCGTTTCCCACTTAACCATGACTTTGGGACCTTAGCTGACGGTCTGGGTTGTTTCCCTTTTCACGACGGACGTTAGCACCCGCCGTGTGTCTCCCATGCTCGGCACTTGTAGGTATTCGGAGTTTGCATCGGTTTGGTAAGTCGGGATGACCCCCTAGCCGAAACAGTGCTCTACCCCCTACAGTGATACATGAGGCGCTACCTAAATAGCTTTCGAGGAGAACCAGCTATCTCCGAGCTTGATTAGCCTTTCACTCCGATCCACAGGTCATCCGCTAACTTTTCAACGGTAGTCGGTTCGGTCCTCCAGTCAGTGTTACCTAACCTTCAACCTGCCCATGGATAGATCGCCCGGTTTCGGGTCTATACCCAGCGACTAAACGCCCTATTAAGACTCGCTTTCGCTACGCCTCCCCTATTCGGTTAAGCTCGCCACTGAATATAAGTCGCTGACCCATTATACAAAAGGTACGCAGTCACCTAACAAGTAGGCTCCCACTGCTTGTACGCATACGGTTTCAGGATCTATTTCACTCCCCTCTCCGGGGTTCTTTTCGCCTTTCCCTCACGGTACTAGTTCACTATCGGTCAGTCAGTAGTATTTAGCCTTGGAGGATGGTCCCCCCATATTCAGACAAAGTTTCTCGTGCTCCGTCCTACTCGATTTCATTGATAAGAGATTTTCGTGTACGGGGCTATCACCCACTATGGCCGCACTTTCCAGAGCGTTCCACTAATCTCAAACCAACTTAAGGGCTGGTCCCCGTTCGCTCGCCACTACTAAGGGAATCTCGGTTGATTTCTTTTCCTCAGGGTACTTAGATGTTTCAGTTCCCCTGGTTCGCCTCTTGCACCTATGTATTCAGTACAAGATAACCAGCTTATGCTGGCTGGGTTCCCCCATTCAGAGATCTCTGGATCACAGTCTGTTTGCCGACTCCCCAAAGCTTATCGCAGGCTACCACGTCTTTCATCGCCTCTGACTGCCAAGGCATCCACCGTATGCGCTTCTTCACTTGACCATATAACCCCAAGCAATCTGGTTATACTGTGAAGACGACATTCGCCGAAAATTCGCACGTTGCTCTTTCGAGCAGAACTCACAAATTTTACCTTAGCCTGATCACACACCAGTGAAAGTGCATGTCAGTCTATTTCTATCACATATCCGAATTTTTAAAGAACGATCTGACAAAAGTCAGAAATCAACATTCATCAACGAATGTTCATTTCTAAGTTCTGACAAGCTACTGCGTACGGCGAAAGTGGTGGAGCCAAGCGGGATCGAACCGCTGACCTCCTGCGTGCAAGGCAGGCGCTCTCCCAGCTGAGCTATGGCCCCGTCTATCTGTTACAACAGCATGGCTAAACCATGTAATGGTAGGTCTGGGCAGATTTGAACTGCCGACCTCACCCTTATCAGGGGTGCGCTCTAACCAACTGAGCTACAGACCTATAACAGGGTCGCTTTACAGCATCGTCTTTATACAAGTGAATCAAGCAATTCGTGTGGGAGCTCATCAGCAGGCTGATGTCGTCGATTAAGGAGGTGATCCAGCCGCAGGTTCCCCTACGGCTACCTTGTTACGACTTCACCCCAGTCATGAATCACACCGTGGTAACCGTCCTCCCGAGGGTTAGACTAGCTACTTCTGGTGCAACCCACTCCCATGGTGTGACGGGCGGTGTGTACAAGGCCCGGGAACGTATTCACCGCGACATTCTGATTCGCGATTACTAGCGATTCCGACTTCACGCAGTCGAGTTGCAGACTGCGATCCGGACTACGATCGGTTTTGTGAGATTAGCTCCACCTCGCGGCTTGGCAACCCTCTGTACCGACCATTGTAGCACGTGTGTAGCCCAGGCCGTAAGGGCCATGATGACTTGACGTCATCCCCACCTTCCTCCGGTTTGTCACCGGCAGTCTCCTTAGAGTGCCCACCATAACGTGCTGGTAACTAAGGACAAGGGTTGCGCTCGTTACGGGACTTAACCCAACATCTCACGACACGAGCTGACGACAGCCATGCAGCACCTGTGTCAGAGTTCCCGAAGGCACCAATCCATCTCTGGAAAGTTCTCTGCATGTCAAGGCCTGGTAAGGTTCTTCGCGTTGCTTCGAATTAAACCACATGCTCCACCGCTTGTGCGGGCCCCCGTCAATTCATTTGAGTTTTAACCTTGCGGCCGTACTCCCCAGGCGGTCAACTTAATGCGTTAGCTGCGCCACTAAAATCTCAAGGATTCCAACGGCTAGTTGACATCGTTTACGGCGTGGACTACCAGGGTATCTAATCCTGTTTGCTCCCCACGCTTTCGCACCTCAGTGTCAGTATCAGTCCAGGTGGTCGCCTTCGCCACTGGTGTTCCTTCCTATATCTACGCATTTCACCGCTACACAGGAAATTCCACCACCCTCTACCGTACTCTAGCTTGCCAGTTTTGGATGCAGTTCCCAGGTTGAGCCCGGGGCTTTCACATTCAACTTAACAAACCACCTACGCGCGCTTTACGCCCAGTAATTCCGATTAACGCTTGCACCCTCTGTATTACCGCGGCTGCTGGCACAGAGTTAGCCGGTGCTTATTCTGTCGGTAACGTCAAAACACTAACGTATTAGGTTAATGCCCTTCCTCCCAACTTAAAGTGCTTTACAATCCGAAGACCTTCTTCACACACGCGGCATGGCTGGATCAGGCTTTCGCCCATTGTCCAATATTCCCCACTGCTGCCTCCCGTAGGAGTCTGGACCGTGTCTCAGTTCCAGTGTGACTGATCATCCTCTCAGACCAGTTACGGATCGTCGCCTTGGTGAGCCATTACCTCACCAACTAGCTAATCCGACCTAGGCTCATCTGATAGCGCAAGGCCCGAAGGTCCCCTGCTTTCTCCCGTAGGACGTATGCGGTATTAGCGTTCCTTTCGAAACGTTGTCCCCCACTACCAGGCAGATTCCTAGGCATTACTCACCCGTCCGCCGCTGAATCGAAGAGCAAGCTCTTCTCATCCGCTCGACTTGCATGTGTTAGGCCTGCCGCCAGCGTTCAATCTGAGCCATGATCAAACTCTTCAGTTCAATACTGCTTGGGTTTTTAAGAAACCCTAAACTTGGCTCAGCAATCTCAAATGACTATGTGATTTCTCGCATGGTCACTTGTGATGCTGATAATCTTTTTGACTATCAGTCCATACTCACAAGCACCCACACGAATTGCTTGATTCAATTTGTTAAAGAGCGTTTGGTTAAGAGCTTTTCGTCTCAACCGAGGCGCGCATTCTACGCTTTCCTCAGAGCCTGTCAAGCGTTTATTTTGAAGTTTTTTGCGAGAAACTCGTTTAACTTCAGACACTTAACTCGCTTCGATCTCTCGTCGCGGGAGGTGAATAATACAGCATTCAAAAACGCTGTCAACCACCTTTTTACTACCACCGGTTGGCTTTCAGCCTACCAGGAGAAGCGATAGCTTCTACTTAAAGACAAAACCCCTACCTGCATGCGCAGATAGGGGTTTTGCGAAATGAATCTTGACGATGACCTACTCTCACATGGGGAAACCCCACACTACCATCGGCGATGCATCGTTTCACTACTGAGTTCGGGATGGGATCAGGTGGTTCCAATGCTCTATGGTCGTCAAGAAATTCTGTAGCCAGAATGTCCAGATGGACAGCCCAGCGAATTCGGATATGCGATATTTGTGGTTTGTTGCGAACTTTCGGTTCGTATCATCTTCACCACCGCAATCTGCGTTAGCAAATTGCTTGGGTGTTATATGGTCAAGCCTCACGGGCAATTAGTATTGGTTAGCTCAACGCCTCACAGCGCTTACACACCCAACCTATCAACGTCGTAGTCTTCGACGGCCCTTCAGGGGATTCAAGATCCCAGTGAGATCTCATCTTGAGGCAAGTTTCCCGCTTAGATGCTTTCAGCGGTTATCTCTTCCGAACATAGCTACCCGGCAATGCCACTGGCGTGACAACCGGAACACCAGAGGTTCGTCCACTCCGGTCCTCTCGTACTAGGAGCAGCCCCTCTCAAATCTCAAACGTCCACGGCAGATAGGGACCGAACTGTCTCACGACGTTCTAAACCCAGCTCGCGTACCACTTTAAATGGCGAACAGCCATACCCTTGGGACCGGCTTCAGCCCCAGGATGTGATGAGCCGACATCGAGGTGCCAAACACCGCCGTCGATATGAACTCTTGGGCGGTATCAGCCTGTTATCCCCGGAGTACCTTTTATCCGTTGAGCGATGGCCCTTCCATACAGAACCACCGGATCACTAAGACCTACTTTCGTACCTGCTCGACGTGTGTGTCTCGCAGTCAAGCGCGCTTTTGCCTTTATACTCTACGACCGATTTCCGACCGGTCTGAGCGCACCTTCGTACTCCTCCGTTACTCTTTGGGAGGAGACCGCCCCAGTCAAACTACCCACCATACACTGTCCTCGATCCGGATAACGGACCTGAGTTAGAACCTCAAAGTTGCCAGGGTGGTATTTCAAGGATGGCTCCATGAGAACTGGCGTCCCCACTTCAAAGCCTCCCACCTATCCTACACAAGCAAATTCAAAGTCCAGTGCAAAGCTATAGTAAAGGTTCACGGGGTCTTTCCGTCTAGCCGCGGATACACTGCATCTTCACAGCGATTTCAATTTCACTGAGTCTCGGGTGGAGACAGCGCCGCCATCGTTACGCCATTCGTGCAGGTCGGAACTTACCCGACAAGGAATTTCGCTACCTTAGGACCGTTATAGTTACGGCCGCCGTTTACCGGGGCTTCGATCAAGAGCTTCGCTTGCGCTAACCCCATCAATTAACCTTCCGGCACCGGGCAGGCGTCACACCCTATACGTCCACTTTCGTGTTTGCAGAGTGCTGTGTTTTTAATAAACAGTCGCAGCGGCCTGGTATCTTCGACCGGCATGGGCTTACGGAGCAAGTCCTTGACCCTCGCCGGCGCACCTTCTCCCGAAGTTACGGTGCCATTTTGCCTAGTTCCTTCACCCGAGTTCTCTCAAGCGCCTTGGTATTCTCTACCTAACCACCTGTGTCGGTTTGGGGTACGGTTCCCAGTTATCTGAAGCTTAGGAGCTTTTCTTGGAAGCATGGTATCAACCACTTCGTCGCCTAAAGGCAACTCGTCATCAGCTCTCGGCCTTGGAATCCCGGATTTGCCTAAGATTCCAGCCTACCACCTTAAACCTGGACAACCAACGCCAGGCTGGCCTAACCTTCTCCGTCCCTCCATCGCAATAACTGGAAGTACAGGAATATTAACCTGTTTTCCATCGACTACGCTTTTCAGCCTCGCCTTAGGGACCGACTAACCCTGCGTCGATTAACGTTGCGCAGGAAACCTTGGTCTTTCGGCGTGCGAGTTTTTCACTCGCATTGTCGTTACTCATGTCAGCATTCGCACTTCTGATACCTCCAGCAAGCTTCTCAACTCACCTTCACAGGCTTACAGAACGCTCCTCTACCGCATCACCAAAAGGTGATACCCGTAGCTTCGGTGCATGGTTTGAGCCCCGTTACATCTTCCGCGCAGGCCGACTCGACTAGTGAGCTATTACGCTTTCTTTAAAGGGTGGCTGCTTCTAAGCCAACCTCCTAGCTGTCTAAGCCTTCCCACATCGTTTCCCACTTAACCATGACTTTGGGACCTTAGCTGACGGTCTGGGTTGTTTCCCTTTTCACGACGGACGTTAGCACCCGCCGTGTGTCTCCCATGCTCGGCACTTGTAGGTATTCGGAGTTTGCATCGGTTTGGTAAGTCGGGATGACCCCCTAGCCGAAACAGTGCTCTACCCCCTACAGTGATACATGAGGCGCTACCTAAATAGCTTTCGAGGAGAACCAGCTATCTCCGAGCTTGATTAGCCTTTCACTCCGATCCACAGGTCATCCGCTAACTTTTCAACGGTAGTCGGTTCGGTCCTCCAGTCAGTGTTACCTAACCTTCAACCTGCCCATGGATAGATCGCCCGGTTTCGGGTCTATACCCAGCGACTAAACGCCCTATTAAGACTCGCTTTCGCTACGCCTCCCCTATTCGGTTAAGCTCGCCACTGAATATAAGTCGCTGACCCATTATACAAAAGGTACGCAGTCACCTAACAAGTAGGCTCCCACTGCTTGTACGCATACGGTTTCAGGATCTATTTCACTCCCCTCTCCGGGGTTCTTTTCGCCTTTCCCTCACGGTACTAGTTCACTATCGGTCAGTCAGTAGTATTTAGCCTTGGAGGATGGTCCCCCCATATTCAGACAAAGTTTCTCGTGCTCCGTCCTACTCGATTTCATTGATAAGAGATTTTCGTGTACGGGGCTATCACCCACTATGGCCGCACTTTCCAGAGCGTTCCACTAATCTCAAACCAACTTAAGGGCTGGTCCCCGTTCGCTCGCCACTACTAAGGGAATCTCGGTTGATTTCTTTTCCTCAGGGTACTTAGATGTTTCAGTTCCCCTGGTTCGCCTCTTGCACCTATGTATTCAGTACAAGATAACCAGCTTATGCTGGCTGGGTTCCCCCATTCAGAGATCTCTGGATCACAGTCTGTTTGCCGACTCCCCAAAGCTTATCGCAGGCTACCACGTCTTTCATCGCCTCTGACTGCCAAGGCATCCACCGTATGCGCTTCTTCACTTGACCATATAACCCCAAGCAATCTGGTTATACTGTGAAGACGACATTCGCCGAAAATTCGCACGTTGCTCTTTCGAGCAGAACTCACAAATTTTACCTTAGCCTGATCCACCAGCAGTGAAACTGGTGTTCAGTCTATTTCTATCACATATCCGAATTTTTAAAGAACGGTCTGACAAAAGCCAGAAATCAACATTCGCAGGGAATGCTCATTTCTGAGTTCTGATCAGCAAATGAATCAAGCAATTCGTGTGGGAGCTCATCAGCAGGCTGATGTCGTCGATTAAGGAGGTGATCCAGCCGCAGGTTCCCCTACGGCTACCTTGTTACGACTTCACCCCAGTCATGAATCACACCGTGGTAACCGTCCTCCCGAAGGTTAGACTAGCTACTTCTGGTGCAACCCACTCCCATGGTGTGACGGGCGGTGTGTACAAGGCCCGGGAACGTATTCACCGCGACATTCTGATTCGCGATTACTAGCGATTCCGACTTCACGCAGTCGAGTTGCAGACTGCGATCCGGACTACGATCGGTTTTGTGAGATTAGCTCCACCTCGCGGCTTGGCAACCCTCTGTACCGACCATTGTAGCACGTGTGTAGCCCAGGCCGTAAGGGCCATGATGACTTGACGTCATCCCCACCTTCCTCCGGTTTGTCACCGGCAGTCTCCTTAGAGTGCCCACCATAACGTGCTGGTAACTAAGGACAAGGGTTGCGCTCGTTACGGGACTTAACCCAACATCTCACGACACGAGCTGACGACAGCCATGCAGCACCTGTGTCAGAGTTCCCGAAGGCACCAATCCATCTCTGGAAAGTTCTCTGCATGTCAAGGCCTGGTAAGGTTCTTCGCGTTGCTTCGAATTAAACCACATGCTCCACCGCTTGTGCGGGCCCCCGTCAATTCATTTGAGTTTTAACCTTGCGGCCGTACTCCCCAGGCGGTCAACTTAATGCGTTAGCTGCGCCACTAAAATCTCAAGGATTCCAACGGCTAGTTGACATCGTTTACGGCGTGGACTACCAGGGTATCTAATCCTGTTTGCTCCCCACGCTTTCGCACCTCAGTGTCAGTATCAGTCCAGGTGGTCGCCTTCGCCACTGGTGTTCCTTCCTATATCTACGCATTTCACCGCTACACAGGAAATTCCACCACCCTCTACCGTACTCTAGCTTGCCAGTTTTGGATGCAGTTCCCAGGTTGAGCCCGGGGCTTTCACATTCAACTTAACAAACCACCTACGCGCGCTTTACGCCCAGTAATTCCGATTAACGCTTGCACCCTCTGTATTACCGCGGCTGCTGGCACAGAGTTAGCCGGTGCTTATTCTGTCGGTAACGTCAAAACACTAACGTATTAGGTTAATGCCCTTCCTCCCAACTTAAAGTGCTTTACAATCCGAAGACCTTCTTCACACACGCGGCATGGCTGGATCAGGCTTTCGCCCATTGTCCAATATTCCCCACTGCTGCCTCCCGTAGGAGTCTGGACCGTGTCTCAGTTCCAGTGTGACTGATCATCCTCTCAGACCAGTTACGGATCGTCGCCTTGGTGAGCCATTACCTCACCAACTAGCTAATCCGACCTAGGCTCATCTGATAGCGCAAGGCCCGAAGGTCCCCTGCTTTCTCCCGTAGGACGTATGCGGTATTAGCGTTCCTTTCGAAACGTTGTCCCCCACTACCAGGCAGATTCCTAGGCATTACTCACCCGTCCGCCGCTGAATCGAAGAGCAAGCTCTTCTCATCCGCTCGACTTGCATGTGTTAGGCCTGCCGCCAGCGTTCAATCTGAGCCATGATCAAACTCTTCAGTTCAATACTGCTTGGGTTTTTAAGAAACCCTAAACTTGGCTCAGCAATCTCAAATGACTATGTGATTTCTCGCATGGTCACTTGTGATGCTGATAATCTTTTTGACTATCAGTCCATACTCACAAGCACCCACACGAATTGCTTGATTCAATTTGTTAAAGAGCGTTTGGTTAAGAGCCTTTCGTCTCAACCGAGGCGCGCATTCTACGCTTTCCTCAGAGCCTGTCAAGCGTTTATTTTGAAGTTTTTTGCGAGAAACTCGTTTAACTTCAGACACTTAACTCGCTTCGATCTCTCGTCGCGGGAGGTGAATCATACAGCGTTTAGAAGCGCTGTCAACCACCATTTCAACCGCTTGCAATCTTTCGATCGTAGCCCTTACAACACCACCTTAACTACCTAACTCATTGAATCTCAAGGAGTTTGTCGTTCCGATGTCGCTGGAAGTGGGGCGCATTATAAGGGGATTCGAAACCCCGTCAACCTTTAATTTCAAGAAACCTTAATATCGCTGAAAAGCAAAGCAGGGAGGCCTGGCGGCCTCCCTGCTTTTATAGAGCACCCGCCGTTTCTAGAGCACGCCGGCCTCACGCAAGTGCTGCACCTCACCTGCTTCAAGCCCCAGCACCTCCGCCAGTACCGCTTCGGTATGCTCACCCAGCAACGGCGGCGCCCGCCGATACTCAACCGACGTCTCCGACAACCGTATAGGGCTGGCCACCTGTGGAACGCTACCCGCCAGCGGATGCGGAATGTTCACCGCCAACCCACGCGCCAGTACCTGTGGGTCCTGGAACATCTGCGCCAAGTCATTGATAGGGCCACACGGCACCCCGGCAGCCTCCAGCTGGCCAACCCATTCGGCGGTTGTCTTGAATACCGTGGCCTGGCGAATCAGTGGAATCAGCTCGGCCCTGTTCGCCACCCGCTGCTTATTAGTAAGGAAGCGCGGATCGTCCGCCCATTGTGGCTGCCCGGCCACTTCTGCGAACTTGCGGAACTGGCTGTCGTTGCCCACGGTAAGAATGAAGTCGCCGTCCGCCGTCGGGAAGTCCTGGTAGGGCACTATATTAGGGTGCGCATTGCCCAGGCGCCGAGGCGGGTTGCCCGTGGTCAGGTAATTCATGGCCTGGTTCGCCAGGCAGGCTACCTGTACATCAAGCAACGCCATGTCGACATGCTGGCCCACCCCGGTCTGCTGCCGATGGGCAAGGGCGGCAAGCATGGCCACCGTGGCGTACAGCCCGGTAAGGATGTCGGTAAGCGCCACCCCCACCTTCACCGGCCCCGCACCTTCCTCACCCTCCGGGCGGCCGGTCAGGCTCATCAGCCCACCCAACCCCTGGATCATGAAGTCATAACCGGCGCGCTTGGCATACGGCCCGGTCTGACCGAAACCCGTAATGGAGCAATAGATAAGCCGCGGATTGATCGCCTTCAGGCTCTGGTAGTCCAGCCCATAGGCCGCCAGACCACCCACCTTGAAGTTCTCGATGACAATATCGGACTTCGCCGCCAACTCACGCACCAGGCGCTGCCCTTCAGGCCGGGTGAAGTCGATGGTCACCGAACGCTTGTTACGGTTGGCCGACAGGTAGTAAGCCGCCTCACTGGTGTTCTCACCCTCGGCATCCTTGAGGAAGGGCGGCCCCCACGCACGGGTATCGTCACCACTGCCCGGGCGCTCCACCTTTATGACGTCAGCGCCCAGGTCAGCGAGAATCTGGCCAGACCATGGGCCGGCCAACACGCGCGAAAGGTCCAGCACCCGCAGATGTGATAGCGCGCCCATGGGCTGGCTCCTTATTAATAGAAGGCCTGGATACCGGTCTGCGCACGCCCCAGGATCAGCGCATGCACGTCGTGGGTACCTTCATAGGTGTTGACCACCTCCAGGTTTACCAGGTGACGGGCCACGCCAAACTCATCGGAGATGCCGTTGCCACCCAGCATGTCGCGCGCCATGCGGGCAATATCCAGCGCCTTGCCGCAGGAGTTGCGCTTCATGATCGAGGTAATTTCCACAGCAGCAGTACCTTCATCCTTCATACGCCCCAGGCGCAGGCAGCCTTGCAGGGCCAGGGTGATCTCGGTCTGCATGTCAGCCAGCTTCTTCTGGATCAGCTGGTTGGCAGCCAGAGGGCGGCCGAACTGCTGACGGTCCAGGGTGTACTGACGCGCGGTGTGCCAGCAGGCTTCGGCAGCGCCCAGCGCCCCCCACGAGATGCCATAACGGGCGGAGTTGAGGCAGGTGAACGGGCCTTTGAGGCCGCGCACATCCGGGAAGATGTTCTCTTTCGGCACAAACACATTGTCCATGACCACTTCACCGGTGATCGAGGCACGCAGGCCGACCTTGCCATGGATTGCCGGGGCGCTGAGACCCTGCCAGCCTTTTTCCAGGACAAAGCCACGGATATCCCCCGCATCGTCCTTGGCCCAGACCACGAACACATCAGCGATGGGGCTGTTGGTGATCCACATCTTGCTCCCGGTCAGGCGGTAACCGCCGTCGACCTTCCTGGCACGGGTGATCATCGAGCCAGGGTCGGAGCCATGGTTAGGCTCGGTCAGGCCGAAACAACCGATCCACTCGCCACTGGCCAGCTTGGGCAGGTACTTCTGCTTTTGTGCTTCGGTACCGAATTCGTTGATCGGCACCATCACCAGCGACGACTGCACACTCATCATCGAGCGATAACCCGAGTCGATACGCTCAACCTCACGGGCGATCAGGCCATAGCACACGTAGTTCAGCCCGCTGCCGCCGTATTGCTCGGGAATGGTGGCACCCAGCAGGCCAATTTCACCCATCTCGCGGAAGATCGCCGGGTCGGTCTGCTCGTGGCGGAAGGCCTCGAGCACACGCGGGGCCAGCTTGGCCTGGGCGAACTGATAAGCGCTGTCACGCACCATGCGCTCTTCTTCAGTGAGCTGCTGATCCAGCAGCAGCGGGTCGATCCAGTGGAAGCTTGCTTTACCGGCCATGAGCGAAATCCTCGAAATAGGGGGCAGTTTCTTGTGCCTTTGAGCCTAGGCCTGATCGGCTGCCGGGACAAACGAGGATTGCGCACCCATTAGTGATAATTTGTCACTTCGTGAATCGGCAAAACACCCTATAAACAACCTTACGAGTGAGGTTGACGTACATGCGCCGCAAGATCCCCAGCACCGCCGCCCTGGTTTGCTTCGAGGCGGCGGCGCGCCACGAGAGCTTTACCAAGGCTGCGCAGGAACTCGCCCTGACCCAGGGTGCCGTTTGTCGGCAGATTGGCGGCCTCGAGGCCTTCCTTAATGTGGAACTGTTCCGCCGTTCGCGCCGCGGCGTGAAGCTGACCGAGGCCGGCCTTTCCTACAGCCGCCAGGTTGCCGCCCAACTGGACGCCGTAGAGCGCGATACCCTGTCGGTGATGGGCCAGCAGGGCGCCAGCGTGATCGAACTGGCCGTAGTGCCTACCTTTGGTACCCAATGGCTGCTTCCGCGCCTCAAGGACTTCCAGCAACGCCACCCGGAGGTCACGGTCAACCTTACCAACCGTACCCGGCCATTCCTGTTCGCCGACACCCCCTTCGATGCCGCTATCTATTTCGGTGATGCCGACTGGTCCGGCACCCAGTCGCACCGCCTGATGGGGGAGAACCCGGTCCCCGTCTGCAGCCCGGCATTGCTGGCCGGGCAGGGCATGCTAGAAGCACAGCGCATCGCCCAACTGCCACTGCTGCAGCAAAGCACGCGCCCCTACGCCTGGCGGCAGTGGTTCGGCAGCCTGGGGATGAATGTGGAACGCGACATGACAGGCCCGCGATATGAACTATTCTCGATGCTCGCCCAGGCGGCCATCCATGAAATGGGGATCGCGCTGATTCCGCCGTTCCTGATCCAGCGCGAGCTGGGGGAGGGTAGGCTGGTGGTCGCTAACAGGCATGCCCTGATCAGCGACAAGGCCTACTATCTGATGATCCCGGAGCGCAAGGTAGAGTCCGCCTCGCTGCGCGCATTCCGCGACTGGCTGGTAAGCCAGGCCCAGGCCTACACCGCGAAAACGTGAGCAAGTGCGACAAATTGACCCTGTAGTCAATTATTTTAAACACCTACAGATGTATGTATATGTCGCATATGCATAAACTGTTATGCCTACCTGAAAATACCCTTTAACCCTTCTAACCACGCGGCTTTGCGGGTTGTTTTGCGACATTCAGCATGCCGTAAGCGTATTGACCCGAAAATTTTTGATTTTTTCTCCTAATCTCCCAATAGCCCATGTTTGACGGGCTGGAGCCTTAACGCTGCGACAAGCGGTCACAGGGTGACTTGTAGTTTTAACTTCGTTTCGCTCCATAACCGGTTGAAGGCCCCGGGCTTCGTCTGCAAAATGCTTCGCCCGCCCGGGATTCGGCGGGTCGGCGCTCCACAGCCGCCCCAGCGCACCATCCGAAGTGTGCTGGCTCTTACAAAGACAAAAGGTCACCGCAGGAGAAATAGTCGTGCACATTGGTGTTCCTCTCGAGACGCAGACCGGTGAGACAAGGGTCGCTGCGACCCCGGAAACCATCAAGAAACTGATTGGCCAGGGCCATCAGGTCACCGTCCAACGGGGGGCAGGGCTCAACGCCAGCATTCCGGACAGTGCCTATGAGGCCGTGGGCGCTTCCCTTGGGAGCGCAGCCGATGCCTACGGCGCCCAATTGGTACTCAAGGTGGTCGCCCCCAACGACCAGGAGCTGGCCCTGATCAACAGTGGCAGCCTCCTGGCGGGCATGCTCAACCCCTTCAACAGCGAGCTGATCGGCAAGATGGCCGAACGCGGCATCACCGCTTTCGCCCTGGAAGCTGCGCCCCGCACCTCGCGGGCGCAGAGCCTGGACGTGCTGTCGTCGCAGGCCAACATCGCCGGTTACAAGGCCGTGTTGCTGGCTGCCCATTACTACCCACGCTTCATGCCCATGCTGATGACCGCCGCCGGTACCGTGAAGGCAGCGCGCGTGCTGATCCTGGGGGCGGGTGTTGCCGGCCTGCAGGCCATCGCCACCGCCAAACGCCTGGGTGCAGTGATCGAAGCGTCCGACGTACGCCCGGCCGTGAAAGAGCAGATCGAGTCGCTGGGTGCCAAGTTCATCGACGTGCCTTACGAGACCGATGAAGAACGTGAGTGCGCTGAAGGCGTCGGCGGTTACGCCCGCCCCATGCCGGCCAGCTGGATGCAACGCCAGGCCCAGGCCGTGCACGAGCGCGCCAGGCAGGCGGATATCGTCATCACCACGGCGCTGATCCCCGGCCGCAAGGCACCGACCCTGCTCAGCGCCGAAACCGTTGCGCAGATGAAGCCCGGCTCGGTGGTCATCGACCTCGCTGCAGCCCAGGGTGGCAACTGCCCGCTCACCGTTGCTGACCAGGTGGTAAAGGAAAACGGGGTGACCATCGTCGGCCCGACCAACCTGCCAGCCCAGCTGGGTGCCGATGCTTCGGCGCTGTATGCGCGCAACCTGCTGGACTTCATGAAGCTGCTGTTCGACAA
Source organism: Pseudomonas sp. WOUb67 (assembly GCF_050058005.1). NCBI lineage: Bacteria > Pseudomonadati > Pseudomonadota > Gammaproteobacteria > Pseudomonadales > Pseudomonadaceae > Pseudomonas > Pseudomonas sp. WOUb67. The sequence continues at coordinate 591,459 of NZ_CP170112.1, forward strand.
AGACGGCGCGCTGGTCATCAACCTCGAAGACGACATCGTCGCGGCCTGCCTCATGTGCCGTGATGGTCAAGTCGTCCGCAAGAACGGCTAAGGAGCACGACAATGGAAGACATGCTGATTTCCCATGGCATCTACAACCTGATCATCTTCGTGCTGGCCATCTATGTGGGCTACCACGTGGTGTGGAACGTCACCCCGGCACTGCACACGCCGCTGATGGCCGTGACCAACGCCATCTCTGCCATCGTTATCGTCGGCGCCATGCTTGCCGCCGCCCTCACCGTGACCCCTGCGGGCAAGCTGATGGGCACCCTCGCCGTGGCCCTGGCCGCGGTCAATGTGTTCGGTGGCTTCCTGGTCACCCGCCGCATGCTTGAGATGTTCAAGAAGAAAGCCAAGAACGAGGGGCAGAAGTAAGCATGAGCATGAATCTGGTAACACTTCTGTACCTGGTCGCTTCGGTGTGCTTCATCCAGGCGCTCAAGGGCCTGTCGCACCCGACCACCTCACGGCGCGGCAACCTGTTCGGCATGATCGGCATGGGCATCGCCATGCTCACCACGGTTGGCCTCATCTATAAGCTGGGCGCCGAGCTGGCCACCGCGGGCATCGGCTACGTCATCGTCGGCCTGCTGGTCGGTGGCACCGCCGGTTCGATCATGGCCAAGCGCGTCGAGATGACCAAAATGCCGGAACTGGTCGCCTTCATGCACAGCATGATCGGCCTGGCTGCGGTGTTCATCGCCATCGCCGCCGTGCTGGAGCCGCAGTCGATGGGCATCGTTGCCTTGATCAGCGACCCGATCCCCACCGGCAACCGCCTGGAGCTGTTCCTGGGCGCAGCCATTGGTGCCATTACCTTCTCAGGTTCCGTAATCGCCTTCGGCAAGCTGTCGGGCAAGTACAAGTTCCGCCTGTTCCAGGGCGCCCCGGTACAGTTCGCCGGCCAGCACAAGCTGAACCTGATCCTCGGGCTGACCACCATCGCCCTGGGCCTGCTGTTCACCTTTACCGGTCATTACAGCGCCTTCACCCTGATGCTGGCCCTGGCCTTCGTCATGGGCGTGCTGATCATCATCCCGATCGGCGGCGCCGACATGCCGGTGGTGGTGTCGATGCTCAACAGCTACTCGGGCTGGGCAGCCGCCGGTATCGGCTTCTCCCTGAACAACTCGATGCTGATCATTGCAGGCTCGCTGGTGGGTTCGTCCGGTGCCATCCTCTCGTACATCATGTGCAAGGCGATGAACCGGTCGTTCTTCAACGTCATCCTCGGTGGCTTTGGCGGCGATACCGACGCCGGCGCAGCGCAAGGCTCGAAAGAGCAGCGCCCGGTGAAGTCCGGTTCGGCCGACGATGCCACCTTCCTGCTCAGCAACGCCGACAGCGTGATCATCGTCCCGGGCTACGGCCTGGCGGTGGCCCGTGCCCAGCACGCGCTGAAGGAACTGACCGAGAAGCTGACCCACAACGGCGTGACCGTGAAGTACGCCATCCACCCGGTGGCGGGCCGCATGCCCGGGCACATGAACGTGCTGCTGGCCGAGGCCGAGGTGCCGTACGATCAGGTGTTCGAGATGGACGACATCAACGCCGAGTTCGGCCAAGCCGACGTGGTGCTGGTGCTGGGCGCCAACGACGTGGTCAACCCGGCGGCGAAGAACGACCCCAAGTCGCCAATCGCCGGCATGCCGATCCTCGAAGCGTTCAAGGCCAAGACCATCATCGTCAACAAGCGCTCCATGGCCAGCGGCTATGCCGGCCTGGACAACGAGCTGTTCTACCTGGACAAGACCATGATGGTGTTCGGTGACGCCAAGAAGGTCATCGAAGATATGGTCAAGGCGGTGGAGTGACAACCTCCGTTGCAAACCAACTGATATAAAGGAAGCCCCGGTCAGACTCTGCCGGGGCTTTCCTTTTATTGATCCGGATCAATGGCTCTACTTCAAGGCTTCTCATACGACCATGGTCGTGGGACGGCAAAGGGCGAAATCTCTAGACTGCGCTGCAGTAGTTTCAGTAGCCCGAGATAACAATCCATGTACCGTGATCGTATCCGCTTGTCCTCCCTGCACAGCAAGGTAATGAGTGCGGCTGATGCCGCTGGTCTGATCGAGGACGGCATGACCGTCGGCATGAGCGGTTTCACCCGCGCCGGCGAAGCCAAGGCCGTACCGCATGCCCTGGCCGAACGTGCCAAGCAGTCGCCACTGAAAATCAGCCTGATGACCGGCGCCAGCCTGGGCAACGACCTGGACAAGCAACTGACCGAGGCCGGCGTGCTGGCTCGCCGCATGCCGTTCCAGGTAGACAGCACCCTGCGCAAGGCCATCAACGACGGCCAGGTGATGTTCATCGATCAGCACCTGTCGGAAACCGTCGAACAGCTGCGTAACCAGCAGCTGAAGCTGCCGGACATCGCCGTCATCGAAGCCGTGGCCATCACCGAGCAAGGCCACATCGTGCCAACCACCTCGGTGGGCAACTCGGCCAGCTTCGCGATCTTCGCCAAGCAGGTGATTGTCGAGATCAACCTCTCGCACAACCCCAACCTCGAAGGCCTGCACGACATCTATATCCCGACCTACCGCCCGACCCGCACGCCAATCCCGCTGGTCAAGGTCGACGACCGCATCGGCAGCACCGCCATCCCGATCGACCCGGCCAAGATTGTCGGCATTGTCATCAGCAACCAGCCGGACTCACCGTCCACCGTGCTGCCGCCGGACGACGAAACCCAGGGTATCGCCGACCACCTGATCAACTTCCTCAAGAATGAAGTTGAAGCCGGCCGCATGACCAACAAGCTCGGCCCGCTGCAGGCCGGTATCGGCAGCATCGCCAACGCGGTGATGTGCGGCCTGATCGAGTCGCCGTTCGAAGACCTGACCATGTACTCTGAAGTACTGCAGGACTCTACCTTCGACCTGATCGACGCCGGCAAGCTGAGCTTCGCTTCGGGCAGCTCGATCACCTTGTCCAGCCGCCGCAACGCCGACGTGTTCGGCAACCTGGAGCGGTACAAGGACAAACTGGTGCTGCGCCCGCAAGAAATCTCCAACCACCCGGAAGTGGTACGTCGCCTAGGCATCATTGGTATCAACACCGCACTGGAGTTCGATATCTACGGCAACGTCAACTCCACCCATGTGTGCGGCACCCGGATGATGAACGGCATCGGCGGCTCGGGCGACTTCGCCCGCAACGCCCACCTGGCCGTATTCGTCACCAAGTCGATTGCCAAAGGTGGCGCGATCTCCAGCGTGGTGCCGATGGTCAGCCATGTCGACCACACCGAGCACGACGTGGACATCCTGGTCACCGAGCAAGGCCTGGCCGACCTGCGTGGCCTGGCGCCGCGCGAGCGGGCACGGGCAATCATCGACAACTGTGTGCACCCATACTACCGCGCTGCGCTGAACGATTACTTCGATCGCGCCTGCCAGCGTGGCGGCCACACTCCGCATATCCTGCGTGAAGCGCTGAGCTGGCACGAGAACCTGGAAGAAACCGGGCGCATGCTGGCTAGCTGATGCAGGCAGCGGCCTTGTGTCGCGATGGGCTGTGTACAGCAGCCCCCTCTAACTCAGCTGTGACATCGCAATACTGGGGCCGCTCTGCGGCCCTATCGCGACACAAGGCCGCTCCTACAAAACTGTGCTGCACAGTTCGGCCATTTCATCAGACATAAACTGTACTACTGTACCGGCATTCTGCCGATCCTCGCCGCGCACAACCTCCTCCAGATCTGAAAATGCACCATATTCGTGCAGACCAGTACAGTTGCGCCATTTTCGAGTGCAACAGTAGGGTTACACAGTTAACTGAGCCATCGTCTTTCAATAGAACTGTATCTACTGTTATGGACAACAGAGGAGGATCATTGGCATCAGTTAAATCACTACCTAATCCCGCCATAAGCGGAAGGATGAAGCATCATGGAACGTACCCTCAGTTCCGGTCTGGTTTTTGAAAGCAATGCCCAGCAATCCAACGCCTCGCTGCCGCTGCGCGCACTGTCGACCCTGCTGCTGTGGCAGCGCCGCATGGCCAGCCGCCGTCAACTGGCGCGCCTGGACGGCCGCCTGCTGGCTGACGCCGGTATCAGCGAGTCGCAGCGTTACGAAGAGCTGAGCAAGCCTTTCTGGCGCTAAGCTCCGGCTCGCCGGCTTAGGCCGGCACCGCGAATTCCCAAACCCGTCGCAGGTGACTGCGATGGGTTTTTTTATGTCCAGGCCGCGTGCTAGAGCCATTTTCAGGCTGACAGGTACAGTTTTAGCAATATCAAAAACATGCCAGTACAGTTGTTTGGTGTGCCGTTCATTAACTTCCACAAACAACGGCGCGTGATACGCTTGGCTTAACAGTCTGTTGAAAGCCGCTGTTAAAAGTACCGCGACGCGCTGTATGAGCGTCCGATAAGCAGCATCACTCGATCCTCGTCCAGGAGTTCACCATCATGTCCCGTAAATACCTGATTGGCGCCGCCCTGATGCTGAGCCTGGCCGGCACTGCACACGCCACCAGCTTCGTTGTCACCACCGACGCCGTCGTTGGCGCAGTGGCCGCATCCACCGATGCCACCTCCGATATCTCCTCGTCCTTCAAAGACGACAAGATCGTGCAGGCCGCCCGTGACGACGCCGCCAGCTTCGTTGGCAGCCAAGGCGACATCCGCGGTGCCAAGCTGGAAAGCGCTTTCCTGCACATCCGCTCGCAGATGCCGGCCCTGCAAGCCAGCGACGCGCAACTGGCCCAGGCGATCCTGGCGCTCTGACCCCGGGTGAGCCGTTCAGCTGTGCTGGTCACCCCCAGCACAGCCGCACCCACCTTTGCCGCCCACGTTCCCAGCCGTTGTAGAGCCCATGCGTTATCTGTTGCCGCTGCTGTTCTCCGTTGCCGGCATGGCCAGTGCCCATGCCATGGATACCACCACGCAAAGCCTGGTCATCACCGGCTATGTCACCAGCCAGGTCACCACTGCACCGTTTGATCGCAAGCTGGTCCGCCAGGCGCGCGACGATGCGGCTGCCTTCGTTGCCAGCGACGGCCAGATCCGCGGCGTGCGGCTGGAAGCCGCGCTGGAATCATTACGCCACAATTGTTCACGGCACGCCGTCGGCGACCTGGAACTGGCGCAGGCAATTCTCGTCCAATAAACACATCTGACTCCCTGTATTTTTCGGAGATGCTCCATGCGTAAACCGCTGATTGCCGCTACCCTCGGCATGCTGCTGCTGGCCGACCTGGCCCAGGCACATACTCTGGTGGCCACCAGCAACATCATCGTGCGAGCCTTTGGCCGCTCGATCGACTTCACCTCAGACACCACCACCTCGATTCGCGACTCCAAAGTGGTGCGCGAAGCCCACGACGACGCCGCCAGCTTCGTCGCCAGCAATGGCGACATTCGCGGTGCCCAGCTCGAGGCCGCCTTCAGCACCCTGCGCGAGCGCGTGCCAGAAGCCCGCGGCGCCAGCGACCAGGTACTGGCCGAAGCCATCCTCGCGCTGTGAACCGCATGCGTGCCTGGCTGCTCGGCTGCGCCCTGACGCTGCTCGGCACACCCGCATTGGCCGACCTGCAGCTTGAGCTGCAGGCATCCGGCCTTGACCCACAACAAACCCAGGCCACCCAGGCCCTGCTCGACGAGGCCATGGGCAAGCTGCCTGCGCGCTTCAAGCAACAGCTGGACCGCCGCGTACGGGTCAGCTGGAGCGACAACATGCCTGCCGATGCCTACGGCCAGGCCTCGCTGGTGTCTACCCTCGAGCTCAACCGTCGCCTGCTGCCTGGCCTCACCGATGGCAGCGCCGCCACCGAACGCACCAACCGCCCGCATGGCACGGTACGTGAGGAGCTACTGGCCACCGTGTTGCACGAGCTCACCCATATCTACGACCGTGCCCGCCTGTGGACCGGCGCCGAGAAGTCGCTGATTGCCCGCTGCAAGCGCCAGCAAGGCACGCTGGGCAAGATTGGCCTGCCCGAAGAATGCCGCGGCCAGGCCGAGCGCCGCTTCACCCTCAGCGACGACCCGCGCCTGCTCGACCTGGCCGGCTGGCAGCAGTACGTGGGCCGACGCGGCGAGCGTGAACAGCAGAATGGCCAGTTCGTGCGCAGCCCCGACAGCTATGAGCTGAGCAGCCCCAAGGAGTACATCGCGGTCAACATGGAGTACTTCCTCCTCGACCCGAGCTACGGCTGCCGCCGCCCGGCACTGAACCAATACCTGCGCGAGCACTTCGGCTGGGCACCCCAGCAGGACACCTGCGCCAAGGGCCTGCCGTTCATCAACGCGGGCAGCGACTTCGCCCGCCAGCCGCTGGGTGAAATCGACCCCGAGCGGGTGTATGAAGTGGATTACCTGCTTGCCGAAGCCAACCAGAACCTGGTCAGCCGCTGGGGCCACAGCATGCTGCGCCTGGTGATCTGCAAGCCCGGCCGCCCACGCGGGCCGGACTGCCGCCTGGACCTCGACCAGAGCCTGGTGCTGTCGTACCGCGCCTTCGTCAACGACGTGCAGTTATCCAGCTGGGACGGCCTGATTGGGGTCTACCCCTCGCGCTTGTTCGTACTGCCGCTGGGCCAGGTGATCGATGAATACACCAAGACCGAACTGCGTAGCCTGGCCTCAGTGCCCTTGAAGCTCAACCGCGATGAGGTGGAGAACCTGGTGCGTCAGGCCGCCGAGATGCACTGGAGCTATGACGGCAACTATTGGTTCCTGTCCAACAACTGTGCGGTGGAGTCATTGAAGCTGCTGCGCAGCGGCACCGCCAACCCACGCCTGAACGACCTCGACAGCATCATGCCCAACGGTTTGCTGGCCGTGCTCAAGGGCAGGGGGCTGGCCGACACCAGCGTGCTCGACGACCCGCGCGAGGCGTTGCGCCTGGGCTACCGCTTCGACTCATACCGCGACCGCTACCAGGCCATGTTCGAGGTACTGCGGAAACAGCTGCCGATCAAGCAAACCCTGGTTGAAGACTGGCTTGCCCAGGATGCCGAACAGCGCCGCCCCTGGTTCGCCAAGGCCGACCTGCGCACCAGTGCTGCGTTGCTGCTACTGGAACAGGCCAGCTTGCGTCGGCAACTGCTGCTGGCCCAGGACGAGGTCAAGCAGCGCTACCTGAATGCTGCGGCGCTGAAAGATGGCAGCGTCAACAAAGCTGACGCAACCCTCAAGCAGATGCTCGCCAACAGCGGTTTCCTCAGCCGCCCGGCAGAGTTGCTCGATGCCAAGGGCTACGGGCTGCCGCAACCCGAGGAGCGCAAGCACCTCGAGCAGGTGAGCAGCGAACGCCAGGCGCAGCTGTTGCGCTTGAGCACCAGCCTGGACAAAGAGGTGAGGGCGCTGCTGGAGCCATCACGGGCCAAGGAAATTGCCGCGGTCGAGGCCAATGTGAAGCAGATCGGCGAGCATTTGCGGGCTCTGCACAAAGCTGCCGGTGGCCTGCAATTGTAAGCATGGCTGTACCGGCCCTATCGCCGGCAAGCCAGCTCCCACAGGATCACCACAGGCTTGACGGTGGTGGGATACCTGTGGGAGCTGGCTTGCCGGCGATAGGGCCTGCTGCACCAGCACAATCCCTTACAGGCTTTCGCCATCCTCTTCTGGCAGATCCTCATCCAGATGCAACCAAGGCAACCGGCTACCCACCCAGATATGCCGGTTGGCTCGTACCTGCTCCGGGTGATCCAGCGTCGCCACCGTCACATCCACCGTTTCCGGGCTGTGCGTGGTCACCAGTGCCACATGCGCCCCGCAATGCCCACAGAAGTACCGGCTGCAACTGGCCGGTGCCACATAGCAGTTCGGTTCGCCCGCCAGCCACTGAAACCCCGAACGGGGCAGGGTGAGCCAGGTCACCACCAGCCCGCCGCTTACCCGGCGGCAAATCGTGCAGTGGCAGTGGGCAATATCTGTCAGGTCACCCTCCAACCGGTAACGCAAGGCGCCGCAATGGCAGCCCCCTTCGGTCACATTCTGCATCACCTACCTCTCGTCGCCTTTGTGTCAGCGAAAGCTGGCTGAAAGCTTGCCCTCATAGGATAGCCCCCACTACCGGCACAAGACCGGTCAGCCAGGGCACCCGGTAAACACCGCGCCCGGCCCAATCAACAACAACAATGGTGATTCTGATGTATTCCTGTGCCCGCCTTCCTGCAGTACCCCTCCGCATGCTCCCTGCGCAGCGCCTGACGCGCTGATCCGCCCGAATCGACTTTCCTTTCGCCGCGCCACGCCTGGAGTATTGCCATGCTGACCTTCCTCGGCTTTGCCATGGTCATCACCTTCATGTACCTGATCATGACCAAGCGCCTGTCGGCCTTGATCGCGCTGATCCTGGTACCGATCCTGTTCGCCCTGTTCGGCGGCTTCTCCGCCAAGATCGGCCCCATGATGCTCGAAGGCATCAGCAAGCTCGCGCCTACCGGCGTGATGCTGATGTTCGCCATCCTCTACTTCGCCCTGATGATCGACTCCGGCCTGTTCGACCCGGCCGTGCGCAAGATCCTCAAGCTGGTCAAGGGCGACCCGCTGAAAGTCTCGGTCGGTACTGCCGTGCTGGCCCTGGTGGTCTCGCTCGACGGTGACGGCGCCACCACCTACATGATCTGCTGCGCCGCGATGCTGCCGATGTACAGCCGCCTGGGCATGAGCCCGCGGATCATGGCCGGCCTGATCATCCTCGCCGGTGGGGTAATGAACATGACCCCTTGGGGTGGCCCGACTGCCCGCGCCGCCAGCGCCCTGCATGTGGACCCCTCGGACATCTTCGTGCCGATGATCCCGGCCATGCTGTTCGGTGTACTGGCGATCCTGGCCATTGCCTACATGTACGGCAAACGTGAACGGGCCCGCCTGGGCGAACTGCACCTGCCGACCGACGACATCGACCACAGCGAAATCACCGTTTCGCAATTCCCGGAAGCACGCCGGCCCAAGCTGCTGTACTTCAACGGTGCCCTGACCGCCGCCCTGATGGTCGCGCTGATCGCCGGTGTGCTGCCACTGCCCGTGCTGTTCATGATCGCTTTCAGCATCGCCATGATCGTCAACTACCCGTGCCTGCAACAGCAGAAAGACCGCATCGCCGCCCACGCCGGCAGCGTGCTGGCCGTGACCGGGCTGATCTTCGCCGCCGGCATCTTCACCGGCATCCTGTCGGGTACCGGCATGGTCGACGCCATGTCCAAGAGCCTGCTGGCCGTCATCCCCGAAGCACTGGGCCCTTACCTGGCGGTAATCACCGCGATCGTGAGCATGCCGTTCACCTTCTTCATGTCCAACGATGCCTTCTACTACGGCGTATTGCCGGTGCTGGCCGAAGCCGCCAGCCACTACGGCATCACCCCGGTGGAAATGGCCCGTGCGTCGATCGTCGGGCAGCCGGTACACCTGCTCAGCCCGCTGGTACCCTCCACCTACCTGCTGGTGGCCCTGGCCGGTATCGAGTTCGGCGACCATCAGCGCTTCACGCTCAAGTGGGCAGTGCTGGTGTGCCTGTGCATAATGCTCGCCGCACTGCTGATGGGGATTTTCCCGCTGTTCAGTAGTCTTTAATACATACGTATCACCTACGCGACGCGCCCTGACCGGGGCGCGTTGCCATTACCGCTCGAAGGAAAATACATGGAATGGCTGACCAGCCCGGAAATCTGGGTTGCCTTTTTTACCCTTACCGCGCTTGAGATCGTCCTCGGGATCGACAACATCATCATGATCTCGATCCTGGTCAGCCGCATGCCCAAGCACATGCAGCCGCGCACCCGGATCTTCGGCCTGGCCCTGGCCATGGTCACCCGTATCCTGCTGCTGCTGTCGATCACCTGGGTCATGCGCCTTACCGCCGACCTGTTCGTGGTGTTCGGCCAAGGCATCTCCGGGCGTGACCTGATCCTGTTCTTCGGTGGCCTGTTCCTGCTGTGGAAAAGCTCGCAAGAGATCTACCACGGCCTGGAGGGCGAAGACGAAAACCCGGATGAGCCGAAAGGCGCGGGTGGCAAGTTCTTCTACACCATCATCCAGATCGCCATCATCGACATCGTGTTCTCGCTGGACTCGGTAATCACTGCAGTGGGCATGGTTTCCCACGTGCCGGTGATGATCGCCGCCATCGTTGTCGCCGTGCTGGTGATGATGCTGTGCGCCGGTGCCATCAGCAATTTCATCGACAAACACCCGTCGCTGAAGATGCTCGCACTTTCGTTCCTGATCGTGGTGGGTACCGTGCTGATCGCCGAAGCTTTCGACGTGCACGTGCCGAAGGGCTACGTCTACTTCGCCATGGCCTTCTCGCTGGCGGTGGAAGCCATCAACATCCGCATGCGCACCGCCTCGGCCCGCAAAGAGGGCAAAGAGCAAGACCCGGTGAAACTGCGCAAAGACATTCCGGGTCAGTAAGACCAGGGAGTGCAGGACACAAAGGGCCCTCAGGGGCCCTTTTTCATGCCTGAACATTGCCGTTAGCAGTGCCGGCCTCTTCGCGGGCTTGCCCGCTCCCACATGGACGGCGCCGCTCTCAAGAGCAATACAGTTCCTGTGGGAGCGGGCGAGCCCGCGAAGAGGCGGGCACAGGCAATCATTCATTTCGCATGTGTTTCAAATAAATGACTGCCATGCGAAGCTGGCGACAGCTGCGTAAAACAACTAAAGCTTTGAGTGAGCACTGAAAATTCTTCAAAAGCTCACGTTTTTTTTCTTGGCCCGGTGGGCCAGTGCAACAGGGGGCCTTCGCCATGCTGACCCTGCTCAACCTGCTCTCGGCCGTGACGCTTCTGGTCTGGGGTACCCATATCGTGCGTACCGGCATCCTGCGGGTGTTCGGCTCGAACCTGCGGCGCATCATCAGCCAGAACATGGACAAGCGACCGCTGGCGTTCATCGCCGGCATTCTGGTCACCGCCATGGTGCAGAGCAGTAACGCCACGGCCATGCTGGTCACGTCTTTCGTCGGTCAGGGCCTGATGGCCATGACCCCGGCCCTGGCGATCATGCTGGGTGCCGATGTCGGTACCGCGCTGATGGCCCGCGTACTGACCTTCGACCTGTCGTGGCTGTCGCCGCTGCTGATCTTCCTGGGTGTAATCTTCTTCCTTTCGCGCAAACAGACACGGGCTGGCCAACTGGGCCGGGTGGGCATCGGGCTTGGCCTGATCATTCTGGCGCTGGAGCTGATCGTGCAGGCAGCTGCGCCTATCACCCATGCCCAAGGCGTGAAAGTGCTGTTTGCGTCACTGACCGGCGACATCATGCTGGACGCTCTGGTCGGCGCCATGTTCGCCATGATTTCCTATTCCAGCCTGGCCGCCGTGCTGCTTACCGCCACGTTGGCAGGCGCCGAAGTCATCAGCCTGCCGGTGGCCATCGGCCTGGTGGTCGGCGCCAACATCGGCAGTGGCCTGCTGGCCTTCATCAGCACCAGCATGCAGAACACCGCCGGGCGCCGGGTGGCCTTGGGCAGCCTGCTGTACAAGCTGCTCGGCCTGCTGCTGATCATCCCGGTACTGCACCCGTTGGTGGAGTGGATGGACTCGCTGAGCTTCAGCCCGCAAGAGCTGGTCATCGGCTTCCACCTGCTCTACAACACACTGCGCTGCCTGCTGATGCTGCCTACGGTCAAACTCATGGGCCGGCTGTGCAATACCCTGCTGCCCGAGCGCGAAACCGGCAACGGGCAAGCGCGCCCACGCCACCTCGACGCCTCGGCACTGGAAACGCCCAGCCTGGCCTTGGCCAACGCATGCCGCGAAACCCTGCGCCTGGGCGATATCGTCGACAGCCTGCTTGAGGCCATGCTCGGCGCCCTGCGCGGCACCCAGACCGCCCTGCCACAGCAGGTGCGCGCCCTGGGCGAAGATGCCGAAGCCCTGTACAGCGCGATCAAGCTGTACCTGGCGCAGATGTCCCGCGAAGACCTCAGCGAGCAGGACAACCGCCGCTGGGCCGAGATCATCGAACTGGCGATCAACCTCAAGCTGGCCTGCGACCTGATCGAGCGCATGCTGCGCAAGGTCCAGCAGCAGAAAACCAGCCAGCGCCGGGAGTTTTCCCAGACAGGCCTGGAGGAGCTCACCGGCCTGCAGGAGCAATTGCTGGCCAACCTGCGCCTGGGCCTGACGGTGTTTCTCAGTGCCGACCCGGAAAGCGCCCGCTTGCTGCTGCGCGAAAAACGCCGTTTTCGCGCCCAGGAACGGCGCCTGGCGCACGCCCATGTCAGCCGCTTGCAGCGTAAGGTGGTGCAAAGTATCGAGACCAGTTCGCTACACTTGGAGCTGATCGCCGACATGAAGCGGTTGAACTCTTTGTTCTGCAGCAGTGCCTATGTGGTACTGGGCGGCTCGGACACCGGCGGCCTGATGCTCGACAGCGTGCCGGACGAAGCCCGTCTGCCCTGATTTTGCCTACCAGAGGATTCTCGCTCGCCCATGCGTTGCCTGATGTTCGTTTGCCTGCTGATCTGCAGCCTGCCCTCATTGGCCCTCGACCGCTCGCGTGTTGAGGGCTACCTGCTGCCCAACGGCCTGCAGGTCATCCTGAAAAACGGCTACGAGCGTGACCATGTGGCGATTCGCCTGGTGGTCGGGGTAGGCCTGGACGACTTCGATTGCGAGCAGAAAGAGCTGCCGCACCTGCTTGAGCACCTGCTGTTCAGCGGCATCGACGAAACAGGCGAGGGCGGCCTGGAAGAACGCCTGCAAACGCTTGGCGGCGAATGGAACGCCTATACCAGCAGCGCCGACACCACCTTTGTGATCGAAGCCCCGGCGCGCAACCAGCGCAAGGTACTCGACCTGCTGCTGGCGGTCATCCGCGATACCCACATCGACGCCAAAGCCCTGGCCACCGCCAAGCGCATCATCGAGCGCGAGGATGGCGGCCATTATGGCCACCTGCAGCGCTGGCTCGACCGCCAGGACATCGGCCACCCCGCCAGCGGCCAGCTGGCGACCGAACTGGGCCTCAAGTGCCCGGAGCGCTCCAACATCGACGACATGACCCTGGAGCAGGTGCAGGCCTTGCGTGACCGCTGGTACGCCGCCAACAACATGACCCTGATCATGGTCGGCGGCCTCGACCGCCTGCTGCCGGCCTACCTGGAACGCACCTTTGGCGAGCTGCCCGCCACCGAACCGGAAGAGCGCCGCAACCTGGAAAGCATCACCCACCAGGCCGAGCAACGTCGCGACCTGACCCGCGGCTGGCTGGGTGACAGCGTCAAACTGCACTGGCTGTTCATCGAGCCGGTGCTGGACAACGACCACCAGGCCACCCTCGACCTGCTGTCGCGCTACCTGGACTGGGCGCTGTACGACCAGCTGCGCCTGCGCAACGGGCTGTCCTACGGCCCTTCGGTACAACGCGAAAGCTTCGGTGATACCGGCCTGATCAGCCTCAACGCCGACCTGGAGCGCGATGACATCGACAAAGCGGTAAAGGTGATGCAGGGCCTGTTCGAGCACCTGCGCAAGGAAGGCCTGGACCCGGACACCTTTGCCCGTATCAAGGACGCCAGCGTGGCCAAGGAAAGCTGGAGCACCCAGGGCAACAGCGCCCTGGCCGACTATTACTGGGGCGCGCTGAACGACTACACCGACGGGCGTTTTGCCAACCCGGTGCGCAAGCTGCGCCAGGTCAGCCTGGAGCAGGCCAACGGGGCTTTGAAGGAACTGCTCAGGGAAGAGGGCTACCTGCGTATCGAGAAGCCGTTGCTGGGCTACGACGAGCTTTACGGGCTGGCCGCCTTGCTGGTGGGGCTTATCCTGGCGGCAGGGCTGCTGCGCTGGCGGCGGCATGGGCCTGAACGGCCGAGTGGTGCTACACGGCAGCGGTGAAACGGCGGTATCCTTTTGCCAGTACCGGCCTCTTCGCGGGTGAACCCGCTCCCACAGGATCACCACAGCCTCAAATACTGTGAAGTCCCTGTGGGAGCGGGTTCACCCGCGAAGAGGCCGGCACAGCCACCCAATTCTCTCCTGTTGTAGCCCCTAATGCCCCAAATCCCCCATATCGTCCAGCGCATCATCGAACTGCTCAAACGCTACCCCGGCATCATCGCGCTCGGCGGTTTCCTCTCTGGCATCGGTAGCTTCATCCTGGTCGACCGCCAGGCCGGCCTGGCCAGCTGGGTCGCCGTGCTCATGCTGGTCAGTTGGGTCTGGCTGATGCTGGAAAACACCCTCACCGGCCTGTTTGCGCGCACCTTCAACCGCGAAATCCCGCAGCCGCTGTTGCGCTACGCGACGCAGATGATCCACCAGGAAACGCTGTTCTTCGTGCTGCCGTTCTTCTTCATCACCACCACCTGGAACAGCGGCCAGCTGGTGTTCACCGGCTTGCTCGGTGCCGCGGGCCTGATTTCGATCATCGACCCGCTGTACTACAAGTGGCTGGCACCGCGGCGCTGGCTGTTCCTGGCGCTGCATACCCTGACGCTGTTCGCCGCCCTGCTGACTGCGCTGCCGATCATCCTGCACCTGACCACCGCGCAAAGCTTCAAGCTGGCCCTGATCGCGGCCATGGCGCTGTCGTTCCCCAGCCTGGCCAGCAGCTTCCCGATCAACAACTGGCGCCGCGCCGTGGCGTTGGTGCTGGTTACCCTGTCGGTCGGCGCCGGGGGCTGGCTGCTGCGCTCCTGGGTACCGCCGGCCACCCTGTGGATGACCGAAGTGGCGGTGAGTACCGAAGTGCTGAACCGCCAGCCAGGCGAGTCGCTGGACGAGATTGCCGCCAGCCGCATCCGCAGCAGCGGCCTGTACGCCTACACCGCCATCAACGCACCACGCGGCCTGAACGAGCGGATTTACCATGTGTGGCAGAAGGACGGTAAAGAGGTCGACCGCATCGCCCTGGACATCCATGGCGGGCGCAAGGAAGGCTACCGGGCCTGGACCCACAAGCAGAACTTCCCGCCAAACCCGGTGGGCAAATGGCAAGTGAGGGTGCTGACCGAGGATGGGCAGGTGATCGGCGTACTGCGCTTCAAGGTGGTCGACGACACGTCATCTGGAAGTTGAAATCCATGCCTTACGCATTACCTGTGTAGGAGCAGCCTTGTGCTGCGAAGGGGCCTGTACCGCAAACCAATTTTGTGGGCGCTCACGGCCTCTTCGCAGCACAAGGCTGCTCCTACAGGTCGCGATGCCGAACCAAGAGACAGCACATAATCACCAAACAGCCCATGCCCGCTGCGCTATGATCAGCCCCTAAGCCTTAGCGCCGAGTCAATTGCATGGAGCCTATGACCACCCCCAGCGCCACCCTGGACGCCAGCAGCCAACCGGCCTGCCTGCGCATAACCGGTGACTGGACCCTGGCGCACTACGCCAGCCTCAGGCGCGAGAGCGAGCAGCTGCGCGCGCAATACCCTGCCGACACCGTCGCCGACCTCAGCCAACTGGGCCGCCTGGACACCGCAGGGGCGTCGCTGCTGGCCGAGCTGCTCGGCTCCGAGCGCCTGTCACACTGCACCGAAGACCTGCCCGAAGCCAGCCGCGCACTGCTCAAGAACGTCTACTGCTCGGTCCAGGACTACTGCATCCCGGTCAAGGAGCCCGAGCGCAACGTACTGCTGATGCTGCTGGAACGCATCGGCCGCGCCGTCGGCACCCTGTGGCAAGACTCCATGCAGTTGCTCGGCTTCATCGGTGTCATCCTCGAGACCCTGATGCGCCGCGCCCTGACACCGCACCGCTGGCGCCTCACCCCGGTTGTGGCACATATCGAAGACACCGGGCTGGACGCCGCCCCCATTGTCGCCTTGCTGACCTTCCTGGTGGGCGCGGTGGTGGCCTTCCTCGGTGCCACGGTGCTGGCCGCGTTCGGCGCCACCATTTTCACCGTCGACCTGGTGGCGTTCTCGTTCCTGCGCGAGTTCGCCGTGCTGCTGACCGCCATCCTCATGGCCGGCCGCACCGCCAGCGCCTTCACCGCGCAGATCGGCTCGATGAAGGCCAACGAAGAAATCGACGCCATCCGCACCCTGGGCCTGAACCCCATGGAGCTACTGGTGGTGCCACGGGTACTGGCGTTGCTGATTACGCTGCCCTTGCTCACCTTCATCGCGATGATCTGCGGCATCGTCGGCGGCGCAGTGGTCTGCGCCCTGTCGCTGGACATCTCACCGGCCATGTTCCTGTCGCTGCTGCAAAGCGATATCGGCGTGCAGCACTTCCTGGTGGGCCTGGCCAAGGCGCCGTTCTTTGCCTTCCTGATCGCCGCCATCGGCTGCCTCGAAGGCTTCAAGGTCAGCGGCAGTGCCGAATCGGTGGGCGCGCACACCACCTCGGCGGTGGTGCAGTCGATTTTCGTGGTCATCGTGCTGGACGCCGTGGCCGCCCTGTTCTTCATGGAGATGGGTTGGTGAATGACCGGGAAAAAGTGATCGAAGCCCGCGGTATCTGTAACCGCTTCGGCCGCCAGGTCGTGCATGAAAACCTCGACCTGGACCTGTACCGTGGCGAAATCCTGGCCGTGGTCGGTGGTTCGGGCAGCGGTAAATCGGTACTGCTTCGCAGCATCATCGGCCTGCGCCGGCCCAATGAAGGGCTGATCAAGGTGTTCGGCCAGGACCTTGCGGGCCTGCGCGAAGAACAGCGCTCGCTGGTGGAACGACGCTTTGGCGTGCTGTTCCAGAAGGGCGCGCTGTTCTCTTCGCTGACCGTCACCGAAAACGTGGCCTTGCCGTTGATCGAGCATGCCGGGCTGTCCCGCGCCGATGCCGAGCACCTGGCCGGTGTGAAGCTGGCCCTGGCCGGGTTGCCCATTTCGGCCGCCGACAAGTACCCGTCCTCGCTGTCGGGGGGCATGATCAAGCGTGCAGCGTTGGCCCGGGCCCTGGCACTGGACCCGGACATCCTGTTTCTCGACGAGCCCACCGCCGGCCTGGACCCGATCGGCGCCGCCGCGTTCGACCAGCTGATCCTGACCCTGCGCGATGCACTGGGCCTGTCGGTGTTCCTCATCACACACGACCTCGACACCCTGTACACCATTACCGACCGCATCGCGGTGCTGTCGCAGAAAAAGGTCCTGGTGGCCGGCCCGCTGGCCGAGGTCGAACAGACCAACGACGCCTGGATTCAAGAATACTTTCACGGCCCACGCGGGCGCGCCGCCGAGCAGGCCGCCACCCGTGCCGGGCAGGAGCGCTGAGCAATGGAAACCCGAGCCCATCACGTTCTTATCGGCCTGGTCACCGTCCTGGTGGTGGCCGGTGCCATGCTGTTCGGCCTTTGGCTGACCAAGTCCAGTGTCGATGACGCCTTCAAGGATTACGAAGTGGTGTTCAACGAAGCCGTTTCCGGCCTGTCGCGTGGCAGCCCGGTGCAGTACAACGGCATCAAGGTGGGCGATGTATCCACCCTGCGCCTGGACCCGAAAGACCCGCGCCGGGTACTGGCCCGGGTGCGCCTGAGCGGCGACACCCCGGTGAAAGAAGATACCCAGGCCAAGCTGACCCTGGCCGGCGTGACAGGCAACTCGTTCATCCAGCTCAGCGGCGGCACCCCGCAAAGCCCGGAACTGAAAGGCAAGGATGGCAAGCTGCCAGTGATCATTGCCTCGCCGTCGCCGATCTCGCGCCTGCTCAACGACAGCAGTGACCTGGTCACCAACATCAACCTGCTGCTGCACAACGCCAACCAGATGTTCTCCGAGGACAACATCGGCCACCTCAGCAGCACCCTGGCCAACCTCGACAAGACCACGGGCGCCTTCGCCGGCCAGCACGGCAGCATCGCCCAGGCCATCGAGCAACTGGTGCAGGTGGGCAAGCAGGCCAGTGCCACGTTGGCCGAAACCCAGGCACTGATGCGCAATGCCAACGGCCTGCTGGCCAGCGATGGCAAGCAGGCAATCGGCAGCGCCGAACAGGCCATGCAGTCGCTGGCTGAAAGCACGGCAACCATCAACAACCTGCTGAAAAATAACAGCGAGGCCATCGGCGACGGCGCCCAGGGCCTGAACCAACTCACCCCAGCCATTCGCGAGCTGCGCGAAACCCTCAACGCGCTCAAAGGCATTTCCCGGCAACTGGAGGCCGACCCGAGCGGCTACCTGCTCGGCCGCGACAACAACAAGGAGTTCCAGCCATGAAACCGTCGTTGCGCCTGCTGGCCCTGGCGGCCGCGCTGAGCCTGGCCAGTGCCTGCTCAATCCTGCCCAAGACCGAACCCGTCGACCTCTATCGCCTGCCGGTGAGCCAGCCCAGCCGCACGGCAGCACCGCTGGACTGGTCGTTGCGCCTGAACAAGCCGCTGGCCAGTGAAGTGCTGGCCGGGCCGCGCATTGCCGTCATCCCCCAGGGCGATGTGGTCAGCAGCTACAAGGGCGCGCGTTGGAGCGATACAGCCCCGGTGCTGCTGCGCAACCGCCTGCTCGATGGTTTCCAGCGTGACGGCCAGGTGCAGCGCCTGAGCGCCGACGACAGCAACCTGCAGGCCGACTACGAGCTGGCTGGCGAGCTGCAGGCGTTTCAGAGTGAATACCGCCCGGGCGGGGCGGTTGAGGTGGTGATCCGCTACGACGCGCGCCTGGTGCAAGGCCGCACCCAGCGTATCCTGGCCAGCAAGCGCTTCGAGATTCGCCAGCCACTGGCCGACAAGCAGGTATCAGCGGTGGTCGCAGGCTTCGGCCAGGCCAGCGACCAGCTGGTGGGCCAGGTGGTGGGCTGGACCATTGGCCAGGCCAACCAGGCTCAACTGAAGGTTCAGGCGAAGAACCAGTAGCAGACAAAGATCGCCGCAATCACCCCGGACAACTCGGCCAGCAGTGCGCAACCCACCGCATGGCGCACGCGCTGGATGCCGACGGCGCCAAAGTACACGGCCAGTACGTAGAAGGTGGTTTCGGTGCTGCCTTGAATCGTAGCCGCTACCAGGGCCGGGAAGCTGTCCACGCCTTGGGTCTGCATGGTCTCGATCAGCATCGCCCGAGCTGCGCTGCCGGAGAACGGCTTGACCAGCGCGGTGGGCAGGCCCTCGACGAAGCGGGTGTCCAGGCCCATCCAGTTCACCGCATGGCGGATACCGTCCAGGGCCAGCTCCAGGGCGCCAGAGGCGCGCAGCACACCCACTGCCACCAGCATCGCCACCAGGTACGGCAGCAGGTTCTTGGCCACGTCGAAGCCTTCCTTGGCGCCTTCGACAAAGGCTTCATACACCTTCACCCGCCTCAGGGCACCAATCACCAGGAACAGCATGATCACGCCAAACAGCGTGAGGTTGCCCAGGATCGATGACAGGCTGGCCAGCGCGGCGGCCGACAGGGTGCCAAGAAACGCCATGAAACCGCCCAGCAGCAAAGCGCCGGGGATGAAGTAGGCAAGCACCACCGGGTCCCACAGGCGCAAACGCTGCATCACGGCCACCGACAGCAGGCCGACCAGGGTCGAGACGCTGGTCGCCAGCAGGATGGGCAGGAACACCATGGTCGGGTCCGGCGCGCCCTGTTGGGCCCGGTACATGAAGATGGTGACCGGCAGCAGCGTCAGCGACGAGGCGTTGAGCACCAGGAACAGGATCTGCGCGTTACTCGCGGTGATGCTGCTGGGGTTCAGCTCCTGCAGTGCGCGCATGGCCTTCAGGCCAATCGGCGTGGCGGCGTTGTCCAGGCCCAGGCCGTTGGCGGCAAAGTTCATGGTAATCAGGCCCAGGGCAGGGTGGCCAGGCGGCACCTCAGGCATCAAACGGGCAAACAGCGGGCCCAGCACCTTGGCCAGCCATTCGACGATGCCAGCCTTCTCGGCGATCTTCAGAAAGCCCAGCCACAGGGTCAGGGTGCCAAACAGCAGCACCATCACCTCGACCGACAGCTTGGCCATGGCGAAGATGCTTTCGACCATTGCCGCGAAGATGCCAGCGTTGCCGCCTACCAGCCATTGGGCCAGGGCGGACACCGCCGCCACCAGGAAAAAGCCAAGCCAAAGGCCGTTGAGCATCCGTGTGTTCCCCCTGAAAAATGCCCGAATGATAGCGTATTCCGAAGCCTGCTCGGTCCTCTGTAGGAGCAGCCTTGTGCTGCGAAGAGGCCAGTACCACCCATGCATCTCTACCGGATGTACCGGCCTCTTCGCAGCACAAGGCTGCTCCTACAGATGTATGTGTGCGCCTTCAAACGCAAAAAGCCCCGACAAGTCGGGGCTCTTGGTCAAACAGCGGTCAGGCTCAGCGCTTGGCAGTTTCGCCAGCGACTGCAGCTTCCTGCTTGTCGGCCATCAGCGAGGCGTAGTACTTCTCGCCCTTGGCCGCGTCGTACATGCCTTCCCAGCGGGCGATGACCAGTGCCGCCAGGGCGTTGCCCACCACGTTCAGTGCGGTACGGGCCATGTCCATGATGCGGTCGACACCGGCGATGAAGGCCAGGCCTTCCAGCGGGATGCCCACGCTGCCCAGGGTAGCCAGCAGGACCACGAACGATACGCCCGGTACGCCAGCGATGCCTTTGGAGGTGACCATCAGGGTCAGCACCAGCAGCAGCTGCTGGCTCCACGACAGGTCGATACCGTACAGCTGGGCGATGAAGATGGCCGCGATGCTCTGGTACAGGGTTGAACCGTCAAGGTTGAAGGAGTAGCCAGTCGGTACCACGAACGAGCAGATCGACTTCGGCGCGCCGTACTTTTCCATCTTCTCGATCACGCGCGGCAGCACGGTTTCGGAGCTGGAGGTGGAGTAGGCCAGGATCAGCTCATCTTTCATGATGCGCATGATCTTGATCACCGAGAAGCCGAACACGCGGGCCACCAGGCCCAGCACCATGAAGGCGAAGAAGGCGATGGCGAAGTACACCAGCAGTACCAGCTTGGCCAGCGGCAGCAGCGAGCTGAAGCCGAAGTTGGCCACGGTCACGGCGATCAGGGCGAACACGCCGATCGGGGCGTAGTTCATGATCATGTGGGTGACCTTGAACATGGTTTCCGATACGGCCTGGAAGGTGCGTACCAGCGGGTCGCGCAGTTCTGCCTGCAGGCTCGAAAGGCCCAGGCCGAACATGACCGAGAAGAAGATGATCGGCAGCATTTCGCCACGCATCAGCGCTGCGAAGATGTTCGACGGGATCAGGTTCAGCAGGGTCTCGATGAACGCGTGCTCATGCTGCACCTCAGCCGCAGTGGCCTGGTACTTGGAGATGTCCACGGTACCCAGGGTGCTCATGTCGATACCGGCGCCCGGGTGGAACAGGTTGGCCAGCACCAGACCCACGACGATGGCGATGGTGGTCACCACTTCGAAGTAGATGATGGTCTTCAGGCCGATGCTGCCCAGTTTCTTCGCATCGCCAACCCCGGCGATACCCACGATCAGCGACGAAATCACGATCGGGACGACGATCATCTTGATCAGGCGAATGAAGATGTCACCGGCCGGCTGGAGGACGTTGCTGATCCACCAGGCCTTTTCCGCGCTGAAGTGGTTCAGCAGCGCGCCGATTGCAACGCCCAGGACCAGACCGATAACGATCTGCCAGGCGAGGCTCAGTTTTGCCTTCTTCATGTCTTTACCCTTTGTTCTAGTGGTCATGGCACCGGACGAAAACGCCCGTGACAGAGCCGTTGGCCAGGTCACGGGCAGCAAATCATTCCATCCGGCGACTTCATGTAAGGACAGCGCAGGCGAGCGACAGGGCGCTCTGGCCAGCGAAAAAGGCGGCAACTATTGCGATGGCAGGGGGGGAAATCTAATGCCGGAAACGCATACCCTATACCGTTTATGCATACCGGTTCGCACGAAAATAGGGCGCTCGCAAGTGCTTGATTTATAACGTTCGGAATCCCGAACAAGACCAAACCGCCATATTTCGGCAGATTTGACGGGGCGGGAAGGGCTTCGGGGATGGCTTGTTCGACAATCCGAATGGCGGAAATGACACTTGAAGAAGCGTCATCGAGTTCGAAAAAAATTGACGCACGGTCGAGACAAAATGTGTCTCAAGGTAAAAATCGCGCAAGGGAAGAGGTGTTTCCTGCAGGGCTCCTCGGAAGCCAGGTCGGCCCAGGTGTCCCTATGACACCGCCGACCTGAGACTTCCGATTCCGCCTTTCCTGACCCGGCCCATCGCTGGAGGCACTCCCTGTACCCCTAGGCCACTCCGATCCTGCAACAATCAGAACAGCCCGGCCCCTTGGTCATGTGCTGCCCCTCCTCGGGGCGGCGCATCATAGAAGGCTGAAATATAGAAAGGTTCAGCTTCTATTACGTGACAGTCTGTGACCTTTCATCCGTACCGGCAATAAATGCTCAGTACCAGTTCGGGTCACGCTTGAGCTGCTCCTGCAACATTGCCTTCATGCCGTCGTCGGGTTCGCCCAGCCAGCGGTACTGCGCATGGCGCGTGGGCGACTTGTCACTCGGCAAACCTTCGGGTACCTCCACGAGCATTCCGTAGGCATCATCCTTGTCCCAGCTGAATGCAACGATCAGCCGCTTGTAGGTGCAGTTGTCCTGCGACTCGCAGAGCGGGCCGACCAGGTACTTGTCGCCATCTTCGGTCACGGCAGACATCTGCTGCTGGGCACTGCCGCTCAGATTGACCACCCAATCGGGCAGGCGTTCCTCGCCCTTGATCGTGTCCTGCCAGGTTTCCCGGTACTCCGGGTCCGAGCCGAGCAACTGATCGACCCGAACCTGGCCGTCATTGGCCGCCAACGCCGCCGCACTGCCACCCATCAACAGGGCGGCAGCCAGGGCTGTAGAAAGCATCCTGCTCATCTTCAACCTCGTCCACGTCCAAAGAAGAAGGAGGCTACGAACAGTACCAGGAAGACAATGAACAGGATCTTCGCGATACCCGTCGCAGCGCCGGCGATACCACCGAAGCCCAGTACGGCAGCGACAATGGCGATGATGAGGAAAGTGATAGCCCAACTCAGCATGGTGGTTCTCCTTTCTTTTCAGAATCGATCGGGCCGGTAGGTCAGAAGACCCAACGGTCCTGGGGTACGACATTTTCCAAAGTGGCCGGGGAGGCAGTGGTCTGGCCACCTGGCAGCGGGTTAGCGGCCTTGACCAGGGTAGTGGCACGGGTTGCCTGAATTTGCGTCAACAGTGCAGTCTGGGCTGCCACCTGCTCAGCCAGGCGCGCGGTCTGCCAGCTGTAATAAAAGAGGCCGGCGGCCAAGGTCAGCAGCAGCGCCATGCCGAGTGTCAGCATCTGGCGAAGGGGCAGTGCGGCGATCTGCGAGCGGTTGACGGATTGGCGGTTCATGCCGGCTCCTCCTGCTGTAATTTTTGTTCAAACCTGAACAGGTAATTGCAGCCTGCATGCCAGTCTTTTTGATTTTATAAAATACTTATAAATCAGTAACTTACGCATATGAAGGGCGGTCACCGGGGACGTATCCTGCACGATGCCGCCTCTGGGGTCGTGCGAATTGCACGATCAGCCTTCAACCTTGGTCGCCACCTTGAGCAGGTCGGCATCCACCCCGCGCACGCCAATGATCTGCCGGGCGATCTCCACGGCGATGGTTTTCTGCTCAGCGCTGACCACCTCGCCCGACAGCCGCACCATGCCCGCTTCGCTGGCCACTTTCAGGTTCAACCCATCGAGGTTGCGGCTGAAGCGGTAGCTGTTCTGGATCTTGTCGATGATCCAGCTGTCGCTTGGCTGCGGGCCTGCTGGCGCCCCTACCGGGGTTTCGCGGGCCTTGGCCATGGCGGCAGAATCAAGGCTGACCAGGTTGTTGACCAGGTGCACACCGTCGGTGGTACGCGCCACCACGCCGGCCAGCTCCTTGGCTTCGGCACTGTCGACCTTGCCGCGCAACGTCACCACGCCTTCACTGCTTTGCACTTCTATAGGTGCCTTTTCGGTGGTGCGGCTCCACAACAGCCGGGCACGGATCACCGCCGCCAGGGTGGCGTCCTCCAGGCGCTGGGCATAGGCACGCAGCTCCAGCGGGCGCTCCACCAGCTCGGCATTGACCTGCAGCTGGTTCTCCACCTGTTCGATGCCCCGGGTGGCCAGGGCCACATCTTCGGCCAGCTGCCGCTCGACCTCGTTTTCCACTTCGCCGGAAAGCCGCGCCTGCTTGCCGTCCACTTCAACCTTGATACGAAACGGGTCGAGCATGCGGTTCAGCGACAGGGCGGTTTGCAGCGCGCCTTCCAGGCGGGCGTCTTGCACAGGGTCGGCGAATGCCGGGGTGAGTACTGGCAACAAAGTGGCTGCCAACACGGCGGTACGCAGGGAAAAGGGCATGGCAGTGCATCCTTTTTGGGCAAAAGGTGAAAATCATCGCAACCAATGTGCCACCGCGTGCCTCTAAGCAAATCATTGGAATATCGCGGCCTGCAGGCATCGTTTGGCCATTGGCTAGCATGCAAAGGACAGAATCCTTCAGAATTGACCATGCAACTTGCCCGATTTTTCCCACACTATATGAAGATCTATCCTTAAGGAGCGCAGGAAATGGAATCAGCCCAGGACAACCAAGGCCGCATTCTGCTGGTGGATGACGAGTCCGCGATCCTGCGCACCTTCCGCTACTGCCTGGAAGACGAAGGCTATAGCGTGGCCACGGCCAACAGCGCAGCGCAGGCCGAAGCGCTGTTGCAGCGCCAGGTGTTCGACCTGTGCTTCCTCGATTTACGCCTGGGCGAGGACAACGGCCTCGACGTACTGGCGCAGATGCGCATCCAGGCACCCTGGATGCGCGTGGTGATTGTCACCGCGCACTCGGCGATCGACACGGCGGTGGACGCCATCCAGGCCGGCGCCGCCGACTACCTGGTCAAGCCCTGCAGCCCGGACCAGTTGCGCCTGGCCACCGCCAAGCAGCTGGAGGTGCGCCAGCTTTCCGCGCGCCTTGAGGCACTGGAAGGTGAAGTGCGCAAACCCAAGGACGGCCTCGACTCGCACACCCCGGCCATGATGGCGGTGCTGGAAACCGCCCGCCAGGTCGCCGCCACCGACGCCAACATCCTGATCCTGGGCGAGTCCGGCACCGGTAAAGGCGAGCTGGCCCGGGCCATCCATGGCTGGAGCAAGCGTGCACGCAAAGCCTGCGTGACCATCAACTGCCCGTCGCTGAACGCCGAGCTGATGGAAAGCGAACTGTTCGGTCACACCCGCGGCGCCTTCACCGGCGCCAGCGAAAGTACCCTGGGGCGGGTCAGCCAGGCCGACGGCGGCACGTTGTTTCTCGACGAGATCGGCGATTTCCCCCTGACCTTGCAGCCCAAGTTGCTGCGGTTCATTCAGGACAAGGAATACGAGCGCGTCGGCGACCCGGTTACCCGGCGCGCCGATGTACGCATTCTGGCCGCCACCAACCTCAACCTCGAAGAGATGGTGCGCGAAAGCCGCTTCCGCGAAGACCTGCTGTATCGCCTCAATGTCATTACCTTGCACTTGCCGCCCCTGCGCGAGCGCAGCGAGGACATCCTGACCCTGGCCGACCGCTTTCTCGCCCGTTTCGTCAAGGAATACTCCCGCCCCGCCCGGGGCTTCAGCGACGAAGCACGCTCGGCCCTGCTCAACTACCGCTGGCCCGGCAACATTCGCGAACTGCGTAACGTGGTAGAGCGGGCCAGCATCATCTGCCCGCAGGAGCGGGTGGAAATCAGCCACCTGGGCATGGGCGAACAGCCTGCCGGCAATGCCCCGCGCGTGGGTGCAGCACTGAGCCTGGATGAGCTGGAGCGCGCCCACATCGGCGCGGTGCTGGCGGCCAGTGACACTCTTGACCAGGCCGCCAAGACCTTGGGTATCGACGCGTCCACCCTGTACCGCAAGCGCAAGCAGTACAACCTATGAAATGGCCACCCATGAAGCTGCGCACGCGGCTTTTCCTCAGCATCTCGGCGCTGGTCACGGTGGCCTTGCTCGGGCTTATGCTGGGCCTGTTCAGCGTGCTGCAGATGGCCACGGTGCAACAGCGACTGGTACAGGAGACCACTCACGCCCTGGAAGTGGGCCTGAAGTTGCGGCAGAACCTGGGCGAACAGCTGACCCTGATCCTTGACGAAGGTACGGCCCCGGAGAGCCTGCGAGTGCTGCAGGACAACTTCCAGGCCCTGCTCAACCAAGGCCTGGAGCAAGGCGGCGAGCGCACCGGGTTCAGCAAGGCCAGCAGTAACTACCAGGCCTTTCTCCTGGCGTACCGCGACAGCCCCGCGCCCGCCCGCAGCATGGGTATCGACCAACCGCTGGGGGCGGCCTTCAACCAGGTGCGTACCGACCTGATCGATGCCCACAAGCAGGCCCTGGACCTCATCACCCGCAGCGAGGAACACTCCCGGGACCGCGCCCTGCTGATCAGCGGTGTGCTTGGCCTGATGGGCCTGGTGGTGCTGGTGCTGGGTTTCATCACCGCCCACAACATCGCCCGACGCTTCGGCCAACCGATCGAAGCCCTGGCCATCGCGGCCGACCAGTTGGGCAAGGGTAATTTCGACGTCACCCTGCCAGTCACCCAGGCCACCGAGCTGAACCAGTTGACCCGCCGCTTCGGCCTCATGGCCGATGCCTTGCGCAAGCACCAGGCCACCAACGTCGACGAACTGCTGGCCGGCCAGCAACGCCTGCAGGCCGTGCTCGACAGCATCGATGATGGCCTGCTGATCATCGACCGCCAGGGCCGCCTGGAGCACCTTAACCCGGTGGCGCAGCGGCAACTGGGCTGGAACGACAGCCGCGTCGGCAGCAGCCTGGCCGAGGCCCTGCAGCGCCCGGAACTGGAGCAACAGCTGCGCCAGGTGCTGCGCGGCGGCAGCCTGGACCGGCCGCCGGACGACTTGAACATGGAGGTCGATGAAGAAGCGCGCCTGCTCACCTACAGCCTCACCCCGGTCAGCCACCCGCAGGGGCCGATCCTTGGTGCGGTGATGGTGCTGCACGATGTGACCGAGCAGCGGGCGTTCGAACGTGTGCGCAGCGAGTTCGTGCTGCGTGCCTCCCACGAGCTGCGCACCCCGGTCACCGGCATGCACATGGCCTTCGGCCTGTTGCGCGAGCGGGTCAAATTCCCTGCCGAGGCGCGCGAGAACGACCTGTTGGAAACCATCGGCGAAGAAATGCAGCGCCTGACCCAGCTGATCAACGACCTGCTCAACTTTTCACGCTACCAAAGCGGGCTGCAGAAACTCGACCTGGCCCCCTGTGCCCTCGACGAACTGCTGGAGCGGGCGCAACTGCGCTTTGCCGAGCAGGCGGCACACAAGCAGATCGAGTTGACCAAGGAACTGGAACCGCCGCTGCCACGCCTGCGGGCGGATGCCGCCCAGCTGGACCGGGTGCTGGACAACCTGTTGCACAACGCCATCCGCCATACCGCCAACGGCGGGCGTATCCGCCTGCATGCACGACGGCATGCGGAGCGGGTGATCATCAGTGTCGAGGACAATGGCGAGGGCATTGCCTATGGGCAGCAGGGGCGCATCTTCGAGCCCTTCGTGCAGGTAGGCCGCAAGAAAGGTGGCGCAGGGCTGGGTCTGGCGTTGTGCAAGGAGATCGTGCAGCTGCATGGCGGGCGCATGGGCGTGTTTTCCCGGCCGGGGCAGGGGACCCAGTTCTACATGGCCTTGCCGGTTTGAGGATCGCCTGTAACGGCCTCTTCGCGGGCAAGCCCGCTCCCACAGGCCCCCACAAGCATTAAGCTTTGTGCAATACCTGTGGGAGCGGGCTTGCCCGCGAAGAGGCCGGCAGAGGATTTCTCAGTGTTCAACCCGCCGCGGCAGCTGGCCACGGGTCACCAGCTCGGCAAACTGCCTGGCATTCAGCGGCCGGGCAAACAACCAGCCCTGGCCATAATTGACCCCTTCACTGTTCAGCAGCACCGCTTGGTCTTCGCACTCGATGCCTTCTGCTATCACCCGCAGGTGAAGGTCATGGGCCATGCGGATGATATGCGGGGCAACGCCACTGCTGGCAGCATCGTGGCCCAGCGCGTCGATGAACGCCTTGTCGATCTTCAGGCAGTCCACCGGCAGGGTCTGCAGGTAGGCCAGGCTGCAATAGCCTGTACCAAAGTCGTCGATGAGCACCTGATGCCCCGAAGCGCGCAGCGCTTGCAGGTTGTCACGGGCCACCACCACGTCCACCAGGCCACGCTCGGTCACCTCGAAGGCAATCTGGCTGGGCGCCACCCGATGCAAGGCCAGCAGGCGCGCCGCCACCCGGCCGATACGCGGCACCATCACATCGCAGGCGGCCAGGTTCACCGATATGTACAGCTTGGGGTGCGAGCGCAGCAGCTGCCCCAGCTGTTCGAGCACGCGCTGCAGGACAAAGTCGGTGATCTGGCGAATCTGCCCGGTGTTTTCCGCCAGCGGGATGAACAAGTCCGGGCTGGTCAGGCTGCCGTCCGGGCGCCGCCAGCGCACCAGCGCTTCGGCACCCACGCAGCGTCGGCTGTCGAGTTCGAAGATCGGCTGGTAGAGCACCTGCAGCTCCCCGCGACGCAAGGCATGCTGCAACTCCGAGCTCATCGACCGCCGCTGCAGGATCAATTGCAGCACCAGCCAACCAATGCAGCAAGCCGCCAACACACTGCCGGGGAACAGCAGCCAGAGCATGCCGTTCATCCTCAATGGAAGGCTGGCCCGCGGGGCAATCAGCACCAGTTGGTAATCCGGCGACTTGGTCGGCATGCGGTAGATCAGGCGGTCGCTGAGTTCAAGTAGCGACTTGTGGCTCGTCGACCAGGCCGAGGGCGGCGGCCACACCTGTGGCGGGCCCAGCACGGGGATGGCGCGGGCACCGTTATCCAGCACCACCACCAGGCTGCCGCCCGGGGGCAGATCGACCACATCGGTCAGGTGCCCGCGCGAGGTGGAAACCACGAAATTGCCCCGGCCCAACATCAGCGCAGCCAGGTTCTCGTTCGGTTCGGTGGTGGTGTTCAACCAGTAGCTGTAGGTCGGCCCCTGAATATCCGGTGCCCGCAAAGGCTCGAACGCCCGCTCATCGCCACGGTTGGAGCAGGCGACATCACCATCCACATAAGCCGCTTCATAAATGAACCGCGAACTCAGGCTCACTTGCTGCAACGCCGCCAGCATCGCCGGGCTACAGCCACGCAAGGGCTGTGCCTGCAATAGGTCGACCCCTTCCCGCAACTGGCCAAACACCTGCTCGAGGCGGTCGAGAAAACGCTCACCCTGGGCGTTCATCTGTTCGCTTTCGCTTTGCTTCATCTGTTGCAGGGCAATGCCGATGCTGGCAGAGAGCAACAGGGCCGCGCTGGCCAGCGCTGCCAAGGTGGCCAGCATCCAGGGACGGTAAAAAATTTGGCGCAGCAAGGTGATGATGGCTGACATCAAAGGCATCCAGTTGATAACTAAGGTATAGCAACTGAATCGAGAATCACCCTCACCGTTTGGCGCTTCGCGGCACGCTGAACTGGTTTTATCAAACCTGTGACCAGCGTTGAGTTCAAGACAAACACAGGCCTGTAGGAGCAGCCTTGTGCTGCGAAGAGGCCATTGCAGCCGAAGGTAATCTTTAGCCTTACCGGCCTCTTCGCAGCACAAGGCTGCTCCTACAAGGTGATGCGCCAGGGTGATGGTGCAAAACGGTTGCGCCCACAGGGCTCAACGCATGCGGTTGAGCACCTGCAGCATCGCTGCCGTCTGCGCATCCGGCATGCCGTCGAAGCGCTGCGGGCGGAAGCGCATCTGGAACGCAGTGATCACATGGCGGGTGGCAACATCCAGCACCCCGGTCTGCTCGATTTGATAGCCAAACCGCGCCAGTTCCTGCTGGTACCAGCCAATGCTCGGCGGGTTGACGCTGAAGTAGGCTTGCTGGCGTGCCACGGCATTGGCATCGGGCCAGATACCCAGCCCGGCATCGGCCAGGCGCTTCCAAGGGAACAGCGGCCCCGGGTCCAGCTTGCGCGACGGGGCGATATCGCTGTGGCCAATGATGTGCCGCGGTTCGATATTGTTGCGCTTGACGATGTCCTTGAGCAGCGCAATCAGCGACTGCACCTGCGCTTCGCTGTAAGGGTGCCAGACCCGGCCATTGGGTGTGTCGGTGAACCCCGGGTTGACGATCTCGATGCCAATGGACGAAGAGTTCAGCCAGGTGCGCCCCTGCCACTGGCTGTCGCCGGCATGCCAGGCACGGCGGTTTTCGTCCACCAGTTGATACACCGTCGCCGGGCCGTCGCCGATCAGGTAATGGCTGCTGACCTCACCATGGGTAAGCAACGCCAGCGAGCGCTCCAGCGAAGCATTGGTGTAATGCAGCACAACGAACTGGATGCGGTTGTCCTGATTGGCCGAAGGGTGGCTGCGGTCGATGCGCAGGCCCGTCGAGCAACCGGCGACAGATAACAGCAAAAAGGAAATCAGCGTTTTTTTCAGCGTGGAAAGCACGTCAGTGGCCTCAGCGAATGAGCGCTACAGTATAACGTGCTCCCCATGGCCGCGCTTACCGTGGGTCTGTGTTTGCAGGCTAGTTCTGCTCGACGCGGTTGCGCCCCAGCTCCTTGGCCCGGTACAGCGCCGCATCGGCGCGCTTGAGCACCTGGTCGCCGCGCTCGCCAGAGCGGAATGCACCCAGGCCGATGGAGGTGGTGATCACTACCCGCTCGCCCTTGAAATGGAACGGGCAGGCTTCCACGGTGGCGCGCAGCACTTCCGCCACCTGGGCAGCGGCGGCCGGCGACGTCTGCGGCAGCAGCAGCACAAATTCCTCGCCGCCGAAACGGGCGATGAAGTCACGGCCGCGCAGGCGCTTGCGCAACTGGTCGGCGACAATCTTCAGCACCTTGTCCCCGGCCAGGTGCCCATAACTGTCGTTGATGCGCTTGAAGTGATCCAGGTCGAGGATCGCCATGGCCAGATGGCCGCCGTTCTCCTGCCATTCGATTATTTCGCGCTCGACCCGCTCGCTCCAGGCCGCACGGTTGGGCAGGCCGGTGAGGGGGTCGAGCAGGGCTTTCTGGCGCTGCTCTTCCAGGTGCTCGCGATAACCGAGCGCCTCGTGCTCCATGTTCGCCACCCGCTCGGACAGGCCTTGCAGGCGCCCCGCCAGCTCTTGCTCGCGGCGATCCCGCTCGTGCTTGTGCTCGTCCATGGTGACCAGCAGCCCTTCCAGGCGGTTGTCCAGGATGTGCTTGAGGCTGTCGACATCGGCGGCGCCCTGCACACTGTTTTGCAACCCATCGACATGCTCGCGCAACTGGGTATCCAGCTCGCGGGCGGCAGAGCTGTTGTCGGCGTGGCCGGCGCTGGCTTCGTGCAGGTGGCTCTGGAAGCCTTCGAGGCGTTCATTGAGTTGCTGCAGGTAGGTTTCGAACTCGTGCTGGCCACTGTCGGTGATCGCCAGCATGAGCACGGCGAGGTCATCCAGCACCGGGATCAGCTCATACCAGTTCAGGCCACGGGCGACGCGCTCGCGCATTTCCAGCGCCTGGGCCTTGTGCCGCTCGGGCAGGCTCAGGTCATCGAGCAGGCCGATCAGGGTCTTCTCGATGTGCGCAGCAACCTGGCTGTAGGGCGGCTCTACCGCGTAGGGCAGGGCATAGGGGCCGTCTTCGCCGAAGGTTTCTTCAAGCGTTTGTGCCGGTTGTACTGCTGACAAGGGTTCGCTGACGGCCGCTTCCGGCCCGGGCGCTTCTTCCTGTGGCAGTGGCTGGGTGGCCGGGGTGTCGATTGTTTCGATCAACGCCGGGCCAGATACCTCCAGCTCAGGTTCGGGCGCTACGGGCGCTTCGGCGGCAGAGACTGAAAGCGGTTGCAGCGCATCCACATCGTCTGGCTGGGGGGCTTCGATACTGTGTTGTGCAGCCTGGGGCGCCTCTACAGCAGGCACCGCTGCCGGCGCGGGCGCGGGCTCGCCTTGTGGCTCACCCTCGCGGCTGCCGAACAGGCGTTGCAAAAAGCCGGGCCGGGTTTCGTCCCCCGGTTTGCCAAGGGCCGACAGTGCAAGGCCCTGCAAGCCGCTCAGCTCGCCCAGCAGCGGCGGCAGGTCGCGGGACTGGGCAACGCCACCATCGAGTTTTTTTGCCAGCTTTTTCAACGGCCGCGAGATATCGCTGGGCAGCGGCAGGCCTTGAAGCTGGCCAACCAGCGCGGTCAGCGCATCGCTGACCTGGTTCATGCGGGTTTCCCGGCGCTGCTCGGAGTCCAGCACCGCTTTTTCAAGGCGCGGGATCAATCCGGCGAGGCCGGCGTCCATGTTGTCGCTGCGGATAACCTCGCGCATCTCCTTCATGCACGCGTCCACCACCTTGTCACTGCCTTCGGCAGCCAGGGTGCTGCGCACCAGGCCGCGACGCAGCAGGTCGAGACGGGCGTCCCAGCGGCGTTCGAGCTTTTCTTGCTGCTCGATGCTTTTAAGGTATTTTTCTTTCCAGCGCTCAGCGTCTTCAGTCATGCCGGGGTCCGCAAACGGTGATGGCAATTAGCTCAAGACCGGCAGCGTATCCACAGTCAATGCATCAGGCAATCGAATCTCGACAGCAACGGGAAGGTGGTCGGAAATTGGCCGCGCCAGCACCTCGACACGCTCAAGCGTGAGGCTTGGGCTGAGCAGGATATGGTCCAGGCAACGCTGCGGGCGCCAGCTGGGGAAAGTCGCCTCGACTTGCGGGGCGATCAGCCCCAGATCGCGCAGCGGCGAGTGCTCCAGCAGGTCAGTGGCATGGGTGTTCATGTCGCCCATCAGCACCTGGTGGCGGTAACCACCAATCAGCTCGCGGATGTAGCCCAGTTGCAGGGCACGGGTCTTGGCGCCGAGCGCCAGGTGCATCATCACCACGATCAGCGCATCTTCACCTTCGCCAAAACGCACCAGGATCGCCCCACGACCGGCCGGGCCGGGCAACGGGTGGTCTTCGAGCGCTTGCGGCTTCAGGCGGCTGAGCACGCCATTGCTGTGCTGGGCGAAACGCCCGAGGTTGCGGTTGAGTTGCTGGTACCAGTAGGGGAAGGCCCCCAGATGAGCCAGGTGCTCGACCTGATTAATATAGCCTGAGCGCAGGCTGCCACCGTCGGCTTCCTGCAAGGCCACCAGGTCGAAGTCGCCCAGCAGATCACCGATTTTCTGCAGGTTGCCGGCACGCCCGTTGTGCGGCAGCAAGTGCTGCCAACTGCGGGTCAGGTAATGCCGGTAGCGCTCGGTGCTGATGCCGACCTGGATGTTGAAGCTGAGCAGCCGCAGCCGACCATCCTCGGGCAGGCCAGAGGCCTGCAGGTGATGCTCGTTGACCTGCGGCTGGTGCAGGCCAATGCCACGCGTGGTTCTGAAGCGGGGCATGGGTTACGCCGCCTACTTGGCGGCGCGCTCCTTGGCGATCAGCTGGTCGGCGACGTTCAGCACGCCTTCCGGCCCGCCAGCGGTACCCAGGTCGAAGCGGTACTTGCCGTTGACGACCATGCTCGGTACGCCGGTGATTTCGTACTTCTTCGCCAGTTCCTTGGCCTTCTGAACCTGGCCTTTGATGGCGAACGAGTCGAACGTGGCGAGGAACTTGTCCTTGTCCACGCCCTGGGTGGCGAGGAAGTCAGCCATGTCGTTCTTGTCGGTCAGGCGCTTGTGCTGGTTCTGGATGGCATCGAAGACTGCGGCGTGCACCTTTTGCTCGACGCCCATGGCTTCGAGGGTCAGGAACATCTGGCCGTGTGCGTCCCATGGGCCACCGAACATGGCAGGAATACGCTTGAAATTGACGTCAGCCGGCAGCTTTTCAGCCCACGGGTTGATGGTCGGCTCGAAGTGGTAGCAGTGTGGGCAGCCGTACCAGAACAGCTCGACCACTTCGATCTTGCCAGGCACGGAAACCGGAACAGGGTTGCTCAGCTCGAGGTATTCCTTGCCAGCAACAGGCTCGGCGGCCTGGACGGCAGTCATACCGAATACGCTGGCAGCGACCAGCGCGGCGCTGAGAATCAGTTTACGCATGCTTTACTCCTGAGCAGTCATAGGTCGCCACGACCCGACCTGCACTGAGACAGGCCGGGAAGGGGTCGAGTTCTGTAGTGTAACGGCTGCGGACTGAAAAAAGGGCGGCCCGGCCGCCCTTTCATCATTGGCCTGCAACATTAACTGAAGGTTAATGAAGGCCCTGGATGTAGCTCGCCAACGCCTCGATATCGTGGTTGCTCAGCTTGCCGGCGATGGTGCGCATGGTCATGGCATCGCCATCGTTGGTGCGGTTGCCTTCGCGGAAGTCCGTGAGCTGCTTGGTCACGTACTGCGAGTGCTGGCCGCTCAGGTGCGGGAAGCCGGCCAAGGCAAGACCTGCGCCGTTGGGCGAGTGGCAACCGGTGCAGGCAGGCATGCCTTTCTCCAGGTCGCCGCCATTGAACAGCGAACGACCCCGTTCGACCAGCTTGGGATCGGCGGCGCCCACGCTGCCTTTCTGGCTGGAGAAGTAGGCGGCGATATCGGCCAGGTCCTGGTCGCTGAACGCGGCCAGCATGCCGGTCATCTCCAGCACGGTACGCTTGCCCGACTTGATATCGTGCAATTGCTTTTCAAGGTAACGCTGGCCCTGGCCGGCCAGTTTCGGGAAGTTCGGTGCCAGGCTATTGCCGTCGGGGTTGTGGCAGGCGCCACACACGGCCGTCTTGGCCTGACCGGCGGCGGCATCGCCTTTGACAGTTTGCGCAGCAGTGGCCGCACCTGCGACACCCAGGGTCAACAGCAGACTCACGACTAGTTTGTTCATCAGCTAATCCAACACGGCTAAGGGTGAAATGTTATGTATCGGGACTGCCGCTCATCCAAAGGATGACCAAACGGTAGTCCTCGGCACTGCAGTCCATGCACAATCCACGCGGCGGCATAGCCTTGAAACCCTGGGTCACGTGCTTCACAAGTACATCCATGCCTTGCGCCAGCCTTGGCTCCCATGCTGCCCGGTCACCCTGTCTGGGCGCCTGTGGCAACTGCCCGGTGTGACAGGCCGCACACGTGCGGTTGTACAACACCTCGGGATCCTGTGTAGCCTGTGCGCTGAAAACCGGCAGGAACATACCGACAGCAAGCAGCCATTTCGCCATGCGGAACGACCTTCAGGGTTGGGGGCCGCGCTGCGTTCTGATGCGCGAGCTATTGTTCGACACCCCATGCCCGTTCCCCTTCGCTGGGAGAATGAGCACACAAAAACTGGGGCATTATATACTTCCGCCATCCAAACGGAAACGACACCGCTTGCCAGGCTCGGGCCTTCAGAGTCAGGCAACACCCACATCGGATATCCCATGCAAGTCAAGAACCCCATCCTCGGCCTCTGCCAGAAAGCCACATTCGCCCTCAGCGCTGCCAAGGTCGAACAATGTCCGGAAGACCAGGGTTACGAGGTGGCTTTTGCCGGCCGCTCCAACGCCGGCAAATCCAGCGCCCTCAACACCCTGACCCATGCCAGCCTGGCGCGTACCTCGAAAACCCCCGGGCGCACCCAGCTGTTGAATTTCTTCAGTCTGGACGATGAACGGCGTTTGGTCGACCTGCCGGGCTACGGTTATGCAAAAGTGCCGATCCCGCTCAAGCAGCACTGGCAGAAACACCTGGAAGCCTACCTGGGCAGCCGTGAGTGCCTGCGCGGCGTGATCCTGATGATGGACGTGCGCCACCCGATGACCGACTTCGACAAGATGATGCTCGACTGGGCCAAGGCCAGCCACATGCCCATGCACATCCTGCTGACCAAGGCGGACAAGCTGACCCACGGCGCGGGCAAGAACACCTTGCTGAAAGTGCAGTCGGAAATCCGCAAGGGCTGGGGCGATGGCGTGACCATCCAGCTGTTCTCGGCACCCAAGCGCCTGGGCGTGGAAGACGCCTACCGGGTGCTGGCGGGCTGGATGGAGCTGGAAGACAAGCCTGTAGCCTGACGGCCTGCGCAGATCCCTGTAGGAGCAGCCTTGTGATGCGAAGAGGCCATGACAGGCTGTAG
The DNA here is from genome assembly GCF_050058005.1 of Pseudomonas sp. WOUb67. Classification (NCBI taxonomy): domain Bacteria; kingdom Pseudomonadati; phylum Pseudomonadota; class Gammaproteobacteria; order Pseudomonadales; family Pseudomonadaceae; genus Pseudomonas; species Pseudomonas sp. WOUb67. The sequence continues at coordinate 627,323 of NZ_CP170112.1, forward strand.
AGAGCTGTTGCCCATACCGGCCCTTTCGCAGCACAAGGCTGCTCCTACAGAGGGGAGCGGCAGCGCCTGCTGGTCAAATTGCGGGCAAAAAAAACCCCGGACTTCGTATGGGGAGGGGGAAGTTCGGGGTCCAAGTCCGGACCGCTAGGGCGGGGTCCAGATATCTGCCAACACTTAACACAACATAGGAGCATCGAAGGGCTTCACCAGCCATTCAGTTACTCTGAGTTCCGCTTCACCGGTTTAGTTCCGAAGCCCTGAAAACTATTTGCGATAGTTTCATGAAACTTCAGCACCAACGGCACTGAGCAGTGCCAGGATCCGCGTCACTACGTCGCAGATCCTACACAGCTTTCCCCGCTCAATCAGTGAGCTTCGTCCCAATTCGCGCCAATTCCTGCCTCAACCAGCAGCGGCACATCCAGTTCCGCGGCCTGGCTCATGTGCTGGCGAATTTCATCTTTCACCTGCTGAACCAGGTCCTCACGCACCTCCAGGACCAGTTCGTCGTGTACCTGCAGGATCACCCGGGCATCCAGCCCGCTCTGGCTCAGCCAGTTATCCACATTGACCATGGCCCGCTTGATGATGTCGGCGGCAGTGCCCTGCATCGGCGCGTTGATCGCCGTGCGCTCGGCGCCTTTGCGCAGGGCCGGGTTCTTGGCGTTGATGTCTGGCAGGTACAGGCGGCGGCCGAACAGGGTTTCGACAAAGCCTTGCTCGGCGGCCTGGGCGCGGGTGCGCTCCATGTAGGCCAGTACGCCCGGGTAGCGGGCGAAGTAGCGGTCGATGTAATCCTGCGACTGCTTGCGGTCGACGCCGATCTGCTTGGCCAGGCCAAAGGCGCTCATGCCGTAGATCAGGCCGAAGTTGATGGCCTTGGCCTTGCGGCGCTGGTCGGTGGTGACGTCTTCCAGGGCAACACTGAACACTTCCGCCGCCGTTGCCCGGTGCACGTCGAGGTCGTTGCGGAAGGCGTGCAGCAGGCCTTCGTCCTTGGCCAGGTGGGCCATGATGCGCAGCTCGATCTGCGAGTAGTCCGCCGCCAGCAGTTTGTAACCCGGGCTGGCAATGAACGCCTGGCGGATACGCCGGCCTTCGGCGGTACGGATCGGGATGTTCTGCAGGTTCGGGTCGCTGGACGACAACCGGCCGGTGGCTGCCACAGCCTGCTGATAGGAGGTGTGGATACGCCCGGTGCGCGGGTTGATCTGGCCCGGCAGCTTGTCGGTGTAGGTGCTCTTGAGCTTGCTCAGGCTGCGGTACTGCATCAGTACCTCAGGCAGTGGATAGCCGAGCAAGGCCAGCTCGTCGAGCACGGCTTCGGCAGTCGATGGCTGGCCCTTGGCGGTCTTGCTCAGTACCGGCATGCCCAGCTTGTCGTAAAGGATCGCGCCCAGCTGCTTGGGCGAGCCGAGGTTGAATTCCTCACCGGCCAGCTCGTAGGCACGCAGCTCCAGCTCGGCCATCTTCACGCCCAGCTCACCGCTCTGTACGTGCAGCAGTTCGGCATCGACCAGCGCACCCTGGCGCTCGATCTTGGCCAGCACCGGCACCAGCGGCATCTCGATGTCCATCAGCACCGGCAGCACGCCCGGCGTATGTGCCAGGCGCGCTTGCAGCGCCTGGTGCAGGCGCAGGGTGATGTCGGCGTCTTCAGCGGCGTAAGGGCCGGCCTTGTCCAGGTGGATCTGGTTGAAGGTCAGCTGCTTGGCGCCCTTGCCAGCGATGTCCTCGAAGGCGATGGTGGTGTGGTCGAGGTACTTCTGCGCCAGGCTGTCCATGTCGTGGCGGGTGGCGTTGGAGTTCAACACGTACGACTCGAGCATGGTGTCATAGGCCACGCCGCGCATTTCGATGGCGGGCGAGCCGTTGGCGAGGATGTTGATGTCGTACTTGGCGTTCTGGCCGACCTTGGCCTTGGCCGGGTCTTCCAGCAGCGGTTTCAGTGCCAGCAATACGGCCTCGCGGTCCAGCTGGGCGGGCGCACCTTCATAGTCGTGCGCCAACGGCACATAAGCCGCCTCATGGGGCGCGACGGCGAAAGACAGGCCAACCAGCTGCGCCTTCTGGGCATCCAGGCCGGTTGTTTCGGTATCGAAGGCAAACAGCGGTGCCTGGCGCAGCTTTTCCAGCCATGCGTCGAAACGGGCCTGGTCCAGAATGGTTTCGTACTGCGGCTCCACCTTGGCCGCCGGCTCTGCGACCGGCGCAACCTCAGTGCCAGCCCTTGCAACGTCGCGCTGCACCTCGGCAACCCAGCTCTTGAACTCCATCTCGGTGTACAGCGCCTGCAGCGTTTCGCGGTCAGGTTCGCCGCACACCAGGGCATCGACTTCGACGTCCAGCGGTACATCGACCTTGATGGTGGCCAGCTCGTAGGACAGGAACGCTGCGTCGCGGTGCTCCTCAAGCTTGGCCGGCAAGGTCTTGGCGCCACGAATGGCCAGTGTCGGGACCTTGTCCAGGTTTTCATACAGATCGCTGAGGCCGCCGCCGATACCGGTCAGCAGGCCCACGGCGGTTTTTTCGCCCACGCCCGGCACGCCGGGAATGTTGTCGACCTTGTCGCCCATCAGGGCCAGGAAGTCGATGATGTGTTCCGGGCCGACGCCAAATTTCTCATGCACGCCAGCCACGTCCAGCACGCTTCCGGTCATGGTGTTGACCAAGGTAATGTGCCCGTCCACCAGCTGAGCCATGTCCTTGTCACCGGTCGAGATGATTACCGGGCGGCCCTGGGCGGCTGCGCTGCGCGCCAGAGTGCCGATGACGTCGTCGGCCTCCACACCCTCGACGCACAGCAGCGGGTAGCCCAGCGCCCTTACGCTGGCATGCAGCGGCTCGACCTGTACCCGCAGGTCGTCAGGCATGCTTGGGCGGTTGGCCTTGTACTCGGCGAACATGGCATCGCGGAAGGTGCCGCCCTTGGCGTCGAACACCACCGCGAACAAGCTGTCGGGGTACTGTTTGCGCAGGCTCTTGAGCATGTTCAGCACACCCTTCACCGCACCGGTCGGCATGCCCTTGGACGTGGTCAACGGCGGCAGCGCGTGGAAGGCGCGGTACAGGTAGGAGGAACCGTCCACCAGGACGAGGGGGGCTTGGCTCATGAGCAGAATCAACCTTTTCGACGGGTCCGGCGCTAGAATAGCCAGAATCATTGACGACAAAGGGACTAGGTTATCATGCGTACACTCAATCGCCTGTTACTGCTCGGCCTGTTGGCAACCACGCCTGTCGTCACCCTGGCGGCGGACGACGCCCCCTCGGCCGATCCCGAGGTGACCATTCGCACGGAAGGCGACAAAACCATCCAGGAGTACCGCCAGAACGGGTTCCTGTATGCGATCAAGATCACGCCGAAAAACGGCAAGCCTTATTTTCTGGTACGCGCTGATGGCACTGATGCCAATTTCATTCGATCCGACCAGCCGGACATGCTGATTCCGTCCTGGAAGATCTTCGAGTGGTAATCTGACGCGCACCGTTCACATCAACCCGGCACTTCCCGGCGGAAGTGCCCGTATGGGCAATTTTTCATCATGTCAGTCTTCACCCCCGTGACCCGGCCTGAGCTGGAAACCTTTCTGGCGCCGTACGAGCTGGGCCGTCTGCTCGACTTCCAGGGCATTGCCGCCGGCACCGAGAACAGCAATTTCTTCGTCAGCCTCGAACAGGGGGAGTTCGTCCTGACGCTGATCGAGCGCGGGCCCAGCGAGGACATGCCGTTCTTCATCGAGCTGCTCGACACCCTGCACGACGCCGACATGCCGGTGCCCTATGCCATTCGTGACCGCGACGGCAATGGCCTGCGCGAGTTGTGCGGCAAGCCGGCACTGCTGCAGCCAAGGTTGTCGGGCAAGCACATCAAGGCGCCGAACAACCAGCACTGCGCCCAGGTCGGCGAGCTGCTGGCACACATTCACCTGGCCACCCGCGAGCACATCATCGAGCGCCGCACCGACCGTGGCCTGGACTGGATGCTGGCTTCGGGTGCCGAGCTGCTGCCGCGCCTGACTGCCGAGCAAGTCGCACTGCTGCAGCCGGCACTGGATGAAATCACCGCGCACAAGGCGCAGATCCTGGCGTTGCCACGGGCCAACCTGCATGCCGACCTGTTCCGCGACAACGTGATGTTCGAAGGCACCCACCTGACCGGTGTGATCGACTTCTACAACGCCTGTTCCGGGCCGATGCTGTATGACATCGCCATCACCGTGAACGACTGGTGCCTGGATGAGAAGGGCGCCGTGGATGTACCGCGTGCCCAGGCACTGCTGGCGGCCTATGCGGCGCTGCGGCCGTTCACGGCGGCCGAAGCCGAGCTGTGGCCGGAAATGTTGCGGGTAGGCTGCGTGCGGTTCTGGCTGTCGCGCCTGATTGCGGCGGAATCGTTTGCCGGGATGGATGTGATGATCCACGACCCGAACGAGTTCGAAGTGCGCCTGGCTCAGCGCCAGCAAGTGGCTTTGCACTTGCCGTTTGCCCTCTGATACCGGGTCTGCTTCTTCGCGGGTGAACCCGCTCCCACAGGTACGGCGATAGGCTTGAGACTAGCGCTATCCCTGTGGGAGCGGGTTTACCCGCGAAGAGGCCGGTACAGGCTTACAGCTGCTCCAGGCACCCAGCCAGGTCGCCGCCCAGCTTTTCCAGCAAGCGCTCATACCCTTTGCCATCCACCGGGTCAGTACCACCCAGTGCATCCAGTTCGGCCAGCTGTACCGGCAACCCTGCGGTCAGGGTCTCGGCCAGGCGCGGGCGCAGCGGCGGCTCGCTGAACACGCAGGTCTTGCCCACTTCCTGCAGGCGCTTGCGCATGGCTGCCACGTGTTGCGCACCAGGCTGCACCTCGGACGCCACGCTGAAGACGCCGGTGTGCTTCAAGCCATATTCAGCCTCGAAATAATCGAACGCTTCGTGAAACACGAAGTACGGCTTGTCGGCAATACCGTCCACCCGCGCCTTGATACGCCCATCCAGTGCATCCAGCCGCTCATCAAAGGCCTTCAGGTTGCTCTGGTAGCGAACCGCATTGGCCGGGTCGACCTGTGCCAGGTCAGCCGCCATTTTTGCCGCGATTACCCGCGCGTTGACCGACGATAACCACAAATGCGCATCCAGGCTGCCTGGACGGTGATCGTGGTCATGGTCGTCGTGGTCTTGTTCCTCATGGGAATGGCTGTCCTCGCCAAAATGACGCAACTTCATGCCCGTCAGCGACTGCACCGCCACCGTGGGCTTGCTACGGCTGCCCAGCACACGCGGCAGGAAGTTCTCCATGTCCGGGCCGATCCAGTACAGCAGGTCGGCATCACCTACCCGGCGCACATCGGACGGGCGCAAGGCATAGTGGTGCGGCGAGGCGCCTGGCGGCAGCAACACGTCAGGGCTGCCAACGCCATCCTGCACGGCGGCGGCAATCTGCTGCAGGGGCTTGATACTGGTGAGCACACGCACATCGGCCTGGGCGGAAAATGCGATGAAAGCGACAAACAGAGCTAGGAATCGGGACACGGTGGATACTCGAGTCGTCAGAAACAGGTAACATAATAACGTCTCCATCCAGAACCGTCGCTGCCCATGTCCATCACGCCGCTGGCCAACCGTCCTCACGATCATTCCCATTGCGTACACAGCGCACTGGCTGAAGCCGACGCCTTATGCACCCGCCAGGGCCTGCGCCTGACCGCGCTGCGCCGCCGTGTGCTGGAGCTGGTGTGGCAAAGCCACAAGCCGCTTGGCGCCTACGACATCCTCGCCGTGCTCAGCGAGCAGGACGGCCGCCGCGCCGCGCCGCCCACGGTGTACCGCGCGCTGGACTTCCTGCTGGAAAACGGCCTGGTGCACCGCATCGCCTCGCTCAACGCCTTCATGGGCTGCAGCCACCCCGAGCACGTGCACCAGGGCCAGTTCCTGATTTGCCGGGCCTGCCACGTGGCCATCGAGCTTGAGCAGAGCAGCATCAGCGACGCCATCATCAACAGCGCCAAAGGCGTGGGCTTTACGGTCGAGACCCAGACCGTGGAAGTGGTCGGCCTGTGCGGCAGCTGCCGGGGCGCGGCATGAGCGAAGCCCTGATCCGCCTGGAGCAGGTCGGCGTCACCTTTGGCGGCGAGGCGGTGCTCGACAGCATCGACCTGTCGGTCGCGCCCGGCCAGATCGTCACCCTGATCGGCCCCAACGGGGCGGGCAAGACCACCCTGGTGCGCGCCGTGCTCGGGCTGCTCAAGCCGCACCGTGGCAAGGTATGGCGCAAGCCGAAGCTGCGCATTGGCTACATGCCACAGAAGATTCAGGTCGATGCCACGCTGCCGCTGTCGGTGCTGCGCTTCCTGCGCCTGGTGCCCGGCGTAGACCGCGCGGCAGCCTTGTCGGCGTTGCAGGAAGTGGGCGCCGAACAGGTCATCGACAGCCCGATCCAGACCATTTCCGGCGGCGAGATGCAACGCGTGCTGCTGGCCCGCGCCCTGCTGCGCGAACCCCAGTTGCTGGTGCTCGACGAGCCGGTGCAGGGCGTGGACGTGGTCGGCCAGACCGAGCTGTACAACCTCATCACCCGCCTGCGCGACCGCCATGGTTGCGGCGTGCTGATGGTGTCCCACGACCTGCACCTGGTAATGAGCGCCACAGACCAGGTGGTGTGCCTGAACCGTCACGTGTGCTGCTCGGGCCACCCCGAGCAAGTCAGCGGCGACCCGGCGTTCGTCGAACTGTTTGGCCAGACCGCACCGAGCCTGGCCATCTACCACCACCACCACGACCACAGCCACGACCTGCACGGTTCGGTGGTCGCCCCTGGCACCCATGTTCACGGAGAGCACTGCAAGCATGGCTGATTTTCTTCTCTACGCCTTGCTTGCCGGCTTGTCCCTGGCGCTGGTCGCCGGCCCGCTGGGCTCCTTCGTGGTGTGGCGGCGCATGGCCTACTTTGGCGACACCCTGTCCCACGCCGCCTTGCTTGGTGTAGCCATGGGCTTTGCCCTGGATGTAAGCCCGGCACTGGCAGTGACCATCGGCTGCCTGCTGCTGGCGATTTTGCTGGTGACCTTGCAGCAACGCCAACCACTGGCCTCCGATACCCTGCTCGGCATTCTCGCCCCCAGCACCCTGTCGCTGGGCCTGGTGGTACTGAGCTTCATGCACGATGTGCGCATCGACCTGATGGCCTACCTGTTCGGTGACCTGCTGGCCATCAGCACCACCGACCTGGCCTGGATTCTCGGCGGCAGCGCGCTGGTGCTGGTGCTGCTTGCCGCGCTGTGGCGGCCGCTGCTGGCAGTCACCGTGCACGAAGAACTGGCCACGGTCGAAGGCCTGCCCGTTGCGGGCCTGCGCCTGGCACTGATGCTGCTGATTGCGGTGGTGATTGCCGTAGCGATGAAGATCGTCGGTGTGCTGCTGATCACCTCGCTGCTGATCATCCCCGCGGCTGCTGCGCAGCGTCACGCCCGCTCCCCCGAGCAGATGGCCGTGGGCGCCAGCCTGCTGGGCGTTACCGCTGTCTGCTGTGGCCTGGCCATGTCGTGGTTCAAGGATACCCCCGCCGGCCCGTCGATCGTGGTCTGCGCGGCGGTGCTATTCTTGCTGAGCCTGGCCCTGCCAAAACGCTGAAAAGCAGGGCGTGTGAAGGCACGCCTTGCAACCTTTTGCCGGGTAAAGGGTCTGTAAGACCTGTTTTCGAGCGTGCGCACCTGGGTGTAGACTTGCTCGCTTTTTGCGCAAATAGAGAGTCGCAGGAATGAAGCCGTTCGCCTCCCGTTATCTGCTTGTTGCCGCGTTTTCCCTGCTCCTGGCTGCCTGTTCCAGCGCGCCGGTCGAACAGGCCCCCGCACCTGCCCAAGCCGATGCCTGGCAGCAGTTGCAACAAAACATCGCCAGCAACGAGCTGGCCACCGCCGAAGACCAGCTGGCAGCCCTGCAAGCGCAGTCACCTGACGACGCACGCCTGGAGCAATACCAGCGGCAGTTGGCCGAAGCCTACCTGCAACGCAGCCAGATCGTTTTGCAAAAGGGTGATGTGAATGCGGCTGCTACCGCCCTGGCCCGCGCCCGGGCACTGATGCCGCAAGCTCCGGCAGTGACCGGTGGCGACCCCCTGTCCCAGGCCCGCAAGGCCGAGCTGGAGAAGGCAGAGGCTGCCTTGAAAGCCGCCGAAGCCAAGCCCAAGGCACGCATCATCGACCCGACAGCGCCAAGCACGGTGGTGGCCTTGAAGACCACTGACAGCCGCGCCATGCGCCGCCAGCTCGATGACATTGCCGCCGATGTGGTGGGCTATGACTGCGAGGTGGTGTTTCAAGTACCGCGCACCGACGATGCGCCGTGGCTGAAGACCTTGCTGGAGAAGCGCGTGCGCAAGATCGACAGCGGGTTCGCGCTGAAGCAGAAGCATGAAATCCAGCGCTCGCTGCCGGCCCAAGTGGTATTGGTGCCGCACCAGCAATAAAACTTTAGGGCCCTATCGCCGGCAAGCCAGCTCCCACAAGTACTGCGCAAAGCTCAAGGCCTGCGCAGTACCTGTGGGAGCTGGCTTGCCGGCGATGGGCTGCAAAGCAGCCCCCTAGGCCGGCACAGCTTCCGCAGCCGCCTCCCGCTCCCACACCCGATGCCCTTCAACCGCTTTGGCAAAGGCATCCACGGTCTTCTGGTCATCCCCCAGCAGCAATCCCTTGTCCTCCTTCAGCCCCAGGCCGGTCGCCAGTTCCTTGGTCAACACCAGCGCCTTCAGGTGCTTGTAACCCTCCAGCAAGAAGTGCTTGGCCAGCCCACTGGCCGCCAGGGCATCGGTCGAAGCCTTGCCCCCAGGCACCACAATGCCGTCGAACATGACCGAGGGCATCCCTTCCATCGACGCATCCACCGGCAGCTGCTTGCCATCCGCCGTTTTCACCGGTGCCGAGGTCGGCCCCAGTAGCATCGGCCGTGCGCTTTCAGCCTCCAGCGCCTTGACCAGCCTGTCGACGCTCGCAGCGTCCACGCCGTTCGCCACCAGCAAGGCGATCTTGCGCCCCTTGATGCCGACAGCACCCGCAAGGTTCATCTGGCTCAACGCAGGGGACTGCGCCAGTTTGCTGCCTTTGACCTGCACGGTACCGGCCTTGGGCGCAGGCAGCCCCAGGTTGGCCGCCACCGCCGCTGCCAGCTTCAGGTCGATATTGGCGAGGATCTCGTTCACCTCGCGGGCACGGATCGCTTCACGCTCCACCTTGCCCAGCTCGAAGCTGTAGGCCTTGATGATGTGCTGCTGTTCGGTCGGGCTCATGCTCTGGAAGAACAGCCGCGCCTGCGAGAAATGGTCGCCGAACGACTCGCTGCGCTCACGGATCTTGTGCGCATCGACCCGCTCCTGATAACTCTCGAAACCGCCGTCCTGCGCCGCAGGGGGTGTTTCCTTTGGCCAGCCGCCATCGATGGAGTTGGGTTCGTACGCAGCCCGGCCCTTGTTGATGGTCATGCGGTGCATGGCATCGCGCTGGCTGCTATGGTTCGGCGCCACCGGCCGATTGATCGGGATTTCATGGAAGTTCGGCCCACCCAACCGGCTGATCTGGGTGTCGGTGTACGAGAACAGCCGCCCCTGCAGCAGCGGGTCGTTGGTGAAGTCGATGCCCGGCACGATATGCCCCGGGCAGAAGGCAACCTGCTCGGTTTCGGCGAAGAAGTTGTCCGGGTTGCGGTTGAGCACCATCTTGCCCAGCAGCGTCACCGGCACCAGTTCCTCGGGGATAAGCTTGGTCGGGTCCAGCAGGTCGAAGTCGAACTTGTGTTCATCGGCCTCGGGCACGATCTGCACGCCCAGCTCCCATTCCGGGTAGTCACCTGTCTCGATGGCCTCCCACAGGTCGCGCCGGTGGTAGTCGGTGTCCTTGCCCGCCAGCTTCTGCGCTTCGTCCCACAGCACCGAGTGCACCCCTTGGCGCGGCTTCCAGTGGAACTTGACGAAACTGGCCACACCCTCGGCGTTGATCAGGCGGAAGGTGTGCACGCCAAAGCCTTCCATCATCCGCAGGCTGCGCGGGATGGCACGGTCGGACATGGCCCAGATCACCATGTGCGCCGACTCCGGCACCAGCGAGACAAAGTCCCAGAACGTGTCGTGGGCCGAGCCTCCGGTGGGCATTTCATTCTGTGGCTCCGGTTTCACGGCATGCACGAAGTCTGGGAACTTGATGGCGTCCTGGATGAAGAACACCGGCATGTTGTTGCCAACCAGGTCGAAATTACCCTCATCGGTGTAGAACTTGACGGCAAAGCCACGCACGTCACGCACCGTATCACCCGACCCGCGTGGCCCCTGTACGGTGGAAAACCGCACGAATACCGGGGTGATCTTCTCCGGGTCCTGCAGGAAACCGGCCTTGGTCAGCTCGGCATGGCAGCCGTAGCTCTGGAAGTATCCGTGCGCCCCGGTACCGCGGGCATGCACGATGCGCTCGGGGATGCGCTCATGGTCGAAGTGGGTGATCTTCTCGCGCATGATGAAGTCTTCGAGCAGCGACGGCCCACGTGCACCGGCCTTGAGGCTGTTCTGGTTGTCGGCGATCTTCACCCCCTGGTTGGTGCGCAAGGCCTGGCCAGTGGCATCGCTGCGGAAGGCCTCCAGGCTCTGCAACTTGGCGTTGGTGTTGGCCCGGTCAGGGGTCTGGGTGCCGGCGGCCTCACTCTGCTTGGGCGCGTCCGTTTTCTTGCTGGGCATGTTCGGCTCTCCTCGTCAGTCTTCAGGCGTGCCCGTTTTCGGGCTTGTTCAAGTAGTGACTAGAAGGCTTTGCCGAGCGTTCAATCAGGATTACCGGTTGTCGCGATATGCCCGAGGGATTGGTGCATTACGAAATAAATGCTAAGAACAGCTATGGGAAAAGGCTAAAATGCGCGACCCCAGCTAACCGCTGACCCAAATTTCAATGCGCCCCACAAGGTTCGCTACGTGATCGAGTTCCAACAGGTACATAAGACCTACCGCGTTGCCGGTAGGGAAATCCCCGCACTGAATCCGACCAGCCTGACCATCGAAGATGGCCAGGTGTTCGGCCTGATCGGCCATTCCGGCGCCGGCAAAAGCACCATGCTGCGCCTGATCAACCGCCTGGAAGAACCTTCCGGCGGCAAGATCATCGTCGACGGCGAAGACGTCACCGCGTTCAACGCCAGCCAGCTGCGCGGCTTCCGCCAGCAGGTCGGGATGATTTTCCAGCACTTCAACTTGCTGGCCTCCAAGACCGTCGCCGACAACGTCGCCCTGCCACTGACCCTGGCCGGCGAGCTGTCGCGCAGCGAAATCGACAAGCGCGTCACCGAGCTGCTGGCCCGCGTGGGCCTGCAAGACCACGCCAAGAAGTACCCGGCGCAGTTGTCCGGCGGCCAGAAGCAGCGCGTGGGCATCGCCCGCGCCCTGTCCACCAACCCGAAGATCCTGCTGTGCGACGAGGCCACCAGTGCCCTCGACCCGCAAACCACGGCCTCGGTCCTGCAACTGCTGGCCGAGATCAACCGTGAGCTGAAGCTGACCATCGTGCTGATCACCCATGAAATGGACGTGATCCGCCGGGTCTGCGACTGCGTGGCGGTGATGGACGCCGGCCAGATCGTCGAGCAAGGCTCGGTGGCCGATGTGTTCCTGCACCCGCAGCACCCCACCACCAAGCGCTTTGTCCAGGAAGACGAGCAAGTCGACGAAGGCGAACAGCGCGACGACTTTGCCCACGTACCGGGCCGCATCGTGCGCCTGACCTTCCAGGGCGACGCCACCTACGCGCCGCTGCTGGGCACCGTGGCCCGCGAAACCGGTGTGGACTACAGCATCCTCGCCGGGCGTATCGACCGCATCAAGGATGTCCCCTATGGCCAGCTCACCCTCGCCCTGATCGGCGGTGACATGGAAGCGGCGTTCGCCCGCTTCAAGGCAGCTGACGTACATATGGAGGTACTGCGTTGATGGACGCCCTGAATTTCTTTGCCAACGTCGACTGGGCCGAAATCTGGCTGGCCACCATCGACACCATGATCATGCTGTTCGGCTCGCTGTTCTTCACCGTGCTGCTGGGCCTGCCACTGGGTGTGCTGCTGTTCCTCTGCGGGCCAAAGCAGATGTTCGAGCAGAAGGGCGTGTACGCGTTGCTGTCGCTGGTGGTCAACATCCTGCGTTCGCTGCCGTTCATCATCCTGTTGATCGTGATGATCCCGTTCACCGTGCTGATCACCGGCACCTCGCTGGGCGTGGCCGGCGCCATCCCGCCGCTGGTGGTAGGTGCTACGCCGTTCTTCGCCCGCCTGGTGGAAACCGCCCTGCGTGAAGTGGACCGCGGCATCATCGAGGCGACCCAGTCGATGGGCGCCACCACCCGCCAGATCATCACCAGTGCGCTGTTGCCAGAGGCCCGTCCGGGTATCTTCGCGGCCATTACCGTCACCGCCATCACCCTGGTTTCGTACACCGCCATGGCCGGTGTGGTGGGTGCCGGTGGCCTGGGCGACCTCGCGATCCGCTTCGGTTACCAGCGTTTCCAGACCGATGTGATGGTCGTGACCGTGGTACTGCTGCTGGTACTGGTTCAAGTACTGCAGAGCGTGGGCGACAAACTGGTCGTGCATTTTTCCCGTAAGTAACCCCAATGGGGTCGGCCTGGCCGACCCGTTCGGGGGCCGTCGCGGCCCTCACAAGGAGTGATCAATGAAGAAGCTGCTTGCTGTCGCTGCCGCTGTTGCGGCCTTCTCGGCCCACGCCGATACCCTGACCGTTGCCGCCACCCCGGTGCCGCACGCCGAGATCCTCAACTTCGTCAAACCACAACTGGCGAAAGAAGGCGTGGAGCTGAAGGTCAAGGAATTCACCGACTACATCCAGCCGAACGTACAGGTGGCCGAAAAGCGCCTGGACGCCAACTTCTTCCAGCACCAGCCGTACCTGGATGAGTTCAACAAGGCCAAGAAGACCGACCTGGTAAGCGTGGCTGGCGTGCACATCGAGCCGCTGGGCGTGTATTCCACCAAGATCAAGAAGCTGGACGAGCTGTCCCCCGGCGCCACCGTGGTCATCCCCAACGACGCCACCAACGGCGGCCGCGCCCTGCTGCTGCTGGACAAGGCAGGCGTGATCAAGCTGAAGGACAACAAGAACATCCTGTCCACCGTGAAGGATGTTGCCGAGAACCCGAAAAACGTGAAGTTCCGTGAGCTGGAAGCCGCCACCATCCCGCGTGTGCTGACCCAGGTCGATGCCGCCCTGATCAACACCAACTACGCGCTGGAAGCCAAGCTGAACCCGGAAAAAGACGCGCTGGCCATCGAAGGCAGCGACTCGCCTTACGTGAACATCCTGGTTGCCCGCCCGGACAACAAAGACTCGGAAGACATGAAGAAACTGGCGGCTGCACTGCACTCGCCTGAGGTGAAGCAGTTCATCCTCGAGAAGTACAAGGGCGCCGTGGTTCCGGCGTTCTAAGCCGTCACATCGCGTTGGGTTCTTCGCGGGTGAATCGGGGCGCCGAACCGCCGCTCCCACAGGGAAATCACAGGGCTTGAGGCTGGTGATATTCCTGTGGGAGCGGGTTCACCCGCGAAGCTTTTGGGCCCCACTCAATCCCGCTTCACAAGCCCGGGCAACTGCGCCACCAGCTTCTGGTTGTTGAACGGCGCACGAATGAACCCGCGCTGACGCCCATCCGGCCCGACAACCGCCAGGTTACCGCTGTGATCCACGGTATACCCCGGCTTGCTGGTATCCGCCGGAATGAACGGAATGCTCAGGGCATTGGCCAGTTTCTGGGTGTCTTCGATCGACCCCGCCACCCCGACAAAGTCCTTGTCGAAATAGCCCAGGTACTGCTTCAGCTGGTTAGGCGTGTCGCGGTTCGGGTCCACACTCACCAGCACCACCTGCAGCCGGTCGACGGCTTCCTTGGGCAACTCGCTCTTCACCTGGCGCAACTGGGCCAGGGTGGTCGGGCAGATGTCCGGGCAGTAGGTGTAGCCAAAGAACAGCAGCGACCATTTGCCTTTCAGGTCATCCAGCTGCACCGGCTGGCCGTCCTGGTTGGTCATGGTCACGTCGGCCACGGTGCGGCTTTGCGGCAGCAGGATGATGCCGGCATCAATCAGCTCGGCGGGGTTGGGCTGGTCGCGGCCATTGAGCACCTTGTTGACGGTCAGGCCCAGGATCAACGCGACCAGGGCGACGAGGATGAAGACGGTTTTCTGGGTTCGGGTCATAGGTTCAGCAACAGGTAGTGATCGAGGAGCAACGCGATGAACAGCGCGAACAGGTAGCCGATAGAGTACTTGAAGGTGCCGATCGCCGCGTGCGGCCGGCTGCCACGGTACAACACCCAGGCCCATTGCAGGAAGCGCAGGCCCAAGGCCAGGGCACAAGCCAGGTACAGCGGGCCGCTCATGTGGATGGCATAGGGCAGCAGGCTCACCGCCAGCAGAATCAGGGTGTACAGCAGAATATGCAGCTTGGTGTAGCGCTCGCCATGGGTCACCGGCAGCATCGGGATATCTGCCTTGGCGTACTCTTCCTTGCGGTGGATGGCCAAGGCCCAGAAGTGCGGTGGGGTCCAGGCGAAGATGATCAGCACCAGCAGCAAGGGCTCGGCGCTGACGTGCCCGCTTACCGCCACCCAGCCAAGCAACGGCGGGGCGGCGCCGGCCAAACCGCCGATGACGATGTTCTGCGGCGTGGCGCGCTTGAGAAAGCCGGTGTAGAGCACCGCATAACCCAGCAGCGAGGCCAGGGTCAGCCAGGCGGTGAGGGTGTTGGTGAACGCCAGCAACAGGGCCATGCCCAGCACCGCCAACGCCAGTGCAAACAGCAAGGCCGGCAGCGGCTGGACCCGCCCCTGGGCCAGCGGCCGCTTGTGGGTACGGGCCATCAGCGCATCGATGCGCCGGTCCACCACATGGTTCACCACCGCTGCAGCGCCTGCGCACAAGCCGATGCCCAGGTTGCCGAACAGCAGCACGCTCCAGCCGACCCCCGCCCGTGTGGCCAGGAACATGCCCGCCAGCGAAGTGATCAGCATCAGTACCACCACCTTGGGCTTGGTCAGCTCCAGGTAATCGCGCCAGCTGGCCCGTCGTGCGCTCAGAAACGTCGCCAAGAGTCGTTCCTCATGTGATGGGAAATGCCCACGCCGGCCACCGGCCGCAGGCGCCAGCCTTGGCCGACACCCACGCGAACCTTGTCGACCACGCGAATGCGGTAGTTCACCAGCACCATGCTCAGCAGCAACAGCGCCCCGCCGGCATTGTGCGCGACAGCCACCGCCAGCGGCAGGTGGAACACCACGTTGCTGATGCCCAGGCCCACTTGCAGGGCCAGCGCCAGCAGCACCAGCCGCGCCAGGCCGGTGAGGCCACAGCGGTACAGCTTCCAGCTGAGCATCAGCAGCACGCAGGTCACCAGCAGCGCGCCCAGGCGGTGGCTGATGTGGATGGCCGTGCGGGCATCACTGTCCAGTTGCCCGCCCAAGTAATTGGGGCCGACGTGCTGGGTCAGGTGGAAGCCATTGCTGAAGTCAGCCGCGGGCCACCACTGGCCATGGCAGGTGGGCAGGTCGATGCAGGCGACCGCTGCGTAGTTGGCACTGACCCAGCCGCCCAGGGCGATCTGGCCGATCACCACCAACAGGGCTAGCGCAGCGATCCGGCGCAGGCTCAGCGGCAGTTTCGGCAAGGGCGCAAAGGCCCGGGACAGGCGCAGTGACAGCAGGAACAGCAAGCTCAGGGTAGTGAAGCCGCCCAGCAAATGCGCCGTGACCACCTGCGGCCACAGCTTCAGGGTGACCGTCCACATGCCGAACGCCGCCTGGGCCAGCACCACACCCAGCAACAGCACCGGTAAGCGATACGGCTGGCCATCGCGGGCATGCCGGCGCAGCGCCTGGAAGGCGAGCAGGGCAATCACCATGGCCAAGGTACCGGCAAAATAGCGATGGACCATCTCGGCCCAGCCCTTGGCCTCTTCCACCGGGTGATCGGGGAAGTGCAGTTCGGCATGAGCCAGTTGTGCTTCGCTCTTGGGCACGCTGATAAAGCCATAGCAACCCGGCCAGTCGGGGCAGCCGAGGCCGGCGTGGGTCAGCCGGGTGTAGGCACCCAGCAGGACGACCAGCAGGGCCAGCAGGGTAGCGAATACAGCGATGCGGAATCCAGGTCTGGCCATGGCAGGCTCCTAGCCGATGTTGGACAGCTTGAGCAGGTGGCGCAGGTCATCCAGCACATGCTTGCCGTTGGCCTTGCTGTCGTAACGCAGCACCAGGTTGCCGTGGGGGTCGACGATCCACAGCTGCGGGCCAGGCTCGCCTACCTTCTGCAGGTAGCGCGGGGCATCCAGCGGGTAGCGTTTCAGCTGCGGGTACTCGCGGCCGAGCAGCGCCTGGTAGTCGGCACTCAGCGGCTGGGCGGTGGCCAGCGCGTGGCTGGCACGGCTGGCATCGCGGCCCAGGCCCACCTGGATCTGCCGGGCCAGGTACACCAGGCGCTGGCAGTCCTCGGCACAGGCTTCGGGTGCGCTGACCAGCAATTGCCAACGCTCGTCCTGGCCTGACACGCCGATATCGGTGCGGCTTTCACCGTTGCCGATCATGGCGCCGTGGTAGCTGCGGCCTTCCGGCACCCAGAACTTCAGCTTGTACATGCTGGTGGCCAAGATCATCGGCCCGAGCACCACCAGCAGGATCAGCAACAGCTGCAAACGCCCGCGGGCTCTGGGTTTGCTACGTTCAGGCAGGTCCAATGGAGTGGCGGTGGCCATGGCGTTTCTCCTTGTTGTGGTGCCAGCCGAAATAGAGGTAGAGCAGAACCAGTGCGCCAGCCAGGGCAAACCACTGCACGGCGTAGCCCAGGTGTTTTTCCGGGCCCATGGCGACAATCGGCCAGTCCAGGCGATAGGCTGCCGGGCCGGGTTCCAGGCGCAACTCATGGGCAAAACCTTCGCGGCCCAGGGTTGGCCAAAACTGTGCGGCATCAACGGCGGTGAGCAGATGCGGCCATTGGCCGCCTTCAGGGTCGGGATGCAGCTGGAACGTGCTGCCCGGCGATACGTACACCGAAGCGTCCAGTGCCAAGGCCTGTGAAGGGGTATCGAAATGCACCGGCACGCGGCGGTCTGGCCATGGCAGCCAGCCGCGGTTGATCAGCAGCCACTGGCCACTGGGCTGGTCATGGAAGGGTTGCAGCAGTTCGACACCGGCCTGGCCATCACGCATGCGGTTGTCCAGCAGCACGCTGTGCTCGGCATCGAAGCGACCGTACAGGTGCACGCGGCGAAAGACGTTGTCGTCGCTTGATGCGAGCTGGGCGGTGGTGATCGGCGCCTCGATCCGCCGCTCGGCATAGGTGGCCAGCAGCACGCGCTTTTCCTCGGCGCGGCCGAGTTGCCAGCAGCCAAGCGCGATCAGCCCCGGCAGCAGTGCAAGCACCACCAGGGTCGGTACCCAGCCTGGGCGAAACGGCCTCACGGGCGCCTCGCTATACTTATCCACATCACCGCATCCCCCCGGAGTAGCGCCATGCTCAAGGCCGCGATTGTCCTGATGCTGTTGGCCACGATTGCCAGCCTGTTCAGCGGCCTGGTGTTTCTGGTCAAGGACGACGAAAACTCGACTCGCCTGCTCAAGGCACTGACCGTGCGGGTGACCCTGGCGGCCCTGACCATCGGCCTGGTGGCCTACGGCTTCATCAGTGGCCAACTGGTGTCACACGCCCCCTTTTGAGAATTTCACTGACACCTGTGGGAGCGGGTTTACCCGCGAACGCGGGCGAAGCCCGTGCCATCCATCGCGTTGCCTTCTTCGCGGGTGAACCCGCTCCCACAGGGTTCTCTATTCGCCTCAGAGCACGTATACGAAAATGAACAACCCCACCCACACCACGTCAACGAAGTGCCAGTACCAGCTGGCCGCCTCGAAGCCGAAGTGTTTCTCCGGGTTGAAGTGCCCGCGCAGAATGCGCACGAACATCACGATCAGGATGATCGTGCCCAAGGTCACGTGGGCACCGTGGAACCCGGTGAGCATGAAGAACGTCGCGCCATAGATCCCCGAACCCAGCGTCAGCCCCAGCTTGGTGTACGCCTCGTGGTACTCGAAGGCTTGCAATGCAATGAAGCTGAGCCCCAGCAGGATGGTCAGTGCCATCCAGAATTTCAGCGGCCCACGGTGATCACGGCGCAGGGCGTGGTGGGCAAGGGTGATGGTCACACTGGAGCTGACCAGCAAGATGGTGTTGATCAGCGGCAGGTGCCACGGGTCGATCACTTCCTTGGGCGGCGGGAACAGTTTCGGGTCGGGCGTGTGCAGCAGCGGCCAGGTGAACTCGAAGGTCGGCCACAACATGTGTGCAACCCCTTTGGCCCCTTCACCTCCCAGCCACGGCCCGGCCAGCACGCGCACGTAGAACAGCGCACCGAAGAAGGCCATGAAGAACATCACTTCAGAGAAGATGAACCAGCTCATGCCCCAGCGGAACGAGCGGTCCAGCTGCGGGCTGTACAGCCCCGCACGGCTCTCGCGCACCACCGAACCGAACCAGCCGAACAGCATGTAGGCCAGGAACAACGCCCCCACGAAGAAGATCAGCGGCCCGTGCGATTCCGGGTGGCCGGCCTTCATGTCGTTGAACCAGGTGCCCAGGCCGAACACCGTGATGAACATGCCGATGGTGGCGATGATCGGCCACTTGCTCTGCGCCGGAACGTAGTAGTGCTGATGACTTGCCATTGCTGTTCTCCTTCCCTTAACGGGCGCCCTGGACGTCCTGGGCCGCAACATGCGCGACCGGCGGGTGGCGAGCGGTGATGTCGAACAAGGTGTAGGCCAGTGTCAGGTGCTTCACGCTGGCCGGCAGGTCGCGGTCGACGATGAAGCGCACCGGCATTTCGATGCGTTCGCCGGGCTGCAGCACCTGCTGGGTAAAGCAGAAGCACTCGGTCTTGTGGAAGTACGCCGCGGCCTCGGCCGGGGTGATGCTGGGTATCGCCTGCGCGCTCATGGGTCGGTCGGTCGGGTTGTGCGCGACAAAGATCATCTGGTTCACCGCCCCCGGGTTGACCTCCAACTGGTCAGCCGTGGAGTAGAAGTCCCAGACCATGTCGCTGGCATTGGTCGACATGAACTGCACCCGCACCGAACGCGACGGGTCACTGACCTGGCTGCCTTCGTACTGCCCGCCGGTCTTGCCGTTGATGCCGAAGGCCTTGCACATCACGTCGTAGATCGGCACCAGGGCGAAGCCGAAGGCGAACATCACCACCGTCAGCATCAGCAGGCGCGTTACCAGGCGTTTCAGCGACAGGCCGTTCATGGCGGGTTTCCTATTTCACTTCCGGTGGTGTCTGGAAGGTGTGGTAGGGCGCAGGCGAGGGGATCGACCACTCCAGGCCCTCGGCGCCATCCCAGGGCTTGGCCGGTGCCGGCGCGCCGCCGCGGATGCACTTGATGACGATGAACAAGAAGAAGATCTGCGTGGCGCCGAACATGAAGGCACCGATCGACGACACCATGTTGAAGTCGGCGAACTGCAGGTTGTAGTCGGGGATGCGTCGCGGCATGCCGGCCAGCCCCACGAAGTGCATGGGGAAGAAGGCCATGTTCATGCCGATGAACGACAGCCAGAAGTGCAGCTTGCCGAGGGTTTCGTCGTACATGTGGCCGGTCCATTTCGGCAGCCAGTAGTAGGCCGAGGCGAAGATGCCGAAGATCGCCCCGGGCACCAGCACGTAGTGGAAGTGCGCTACCACGAAGTAGGTGTCGTGGTACTGGAAGTCCGCCGGGGCGATGGCCAGCATCAGCCCGGAGAAGCCGCCGATGGTGAACAGGATGACGAAGGCGATGGCGAACAGCATCGGCGTCTCGAAGGTGAGCGAGCCCTCCCACATGGTACTGACCCAGTTGAACACCTTCACCCCGGTGGGCACGGCAATCAGCATGGTGGCGTACATGAAGAACAGCTCGCCCACCACCGGGATGCCGACCACGAACATGTGGTGGGCCCAGACGATGAACGACAGGAAGGCAATCGCGCCGGTGGCGTACACCATCGAGGTGTAGCCGAACAGCGGCTTGCGCGAGAACGCCGGGATGATCGAGCTGACCGCGCCGAACGCCGGCAGGATCATGATGTACACCTCGGGATGGCCGAAGAACCAGAACACGTGCTGGAACAGCACCGGGTCACCGCCGCCGGCGGCACTGAAGAAGCTGGTGCCGAAGTGGATGTCCATCAGCATCATGGTCACCACGCCGGCCAGTACCGGCATCACCGCAATCAGCAGGAACGCGGTAATCAGCCAGGTCCAGACGAACAGCGGCATCTTCATCAGCGTCATGCCCGGTGCACGCAGGTTGAGGATGGTGGCAATCACGTTGATCGCGCCCATGATCGAGCTGATGCCCATCAGGTGGATGGCGAAGATGAAGAAGGTGACGCTTGCGGGTGCGTAGGTGGTGGACAGCGGGGCGTAGAAGGTCCAGCCGAAGTTCGGCCCGCCACCCGGGCTGAACAAAGTAGAGACCAGCAACAGGAAGGCCGCCGGCAGCAGCCAGAAGCTGAAGTTGTTCATGCGCGGAAGGGCCATGTCGGGCGCGCCGATCATCAACGGGATCATCCAGTTGGCCAGGCCAACGAAGGCCGGCATCACCGCGCCAAACACCATGATCAGGCCGTGCATGGTGGTCATCTGATTGAAAAACGCCGGCTCGACGATCTGCAAGCCGGGCTGGAACAATTCGGCGCGGATCACCATGGCGAACGAGCCGCCCAGCAGGAACATGATGAAGCTGAACCACAGGTACATCGTGCCGATGT
This sequence comes from Pseudomonas sp. WOUb67, assembly GCF_050058005.1. NCBI lineage: Bacteria > Pseudomonadati > Pseudomonadota > Gammaproteobacteria > Pseudomonadales > Pseudomonadaceae > Pseudomonas > Pseudomonas sp. WOUb67. The sequence goes on from NZ_CP170112.1 coordinate 648,128, forward strand.
CTTTATGGTTGGTGGTCAGCACCCAGCGCATCAGGCCCTTTGCCGGGCCGTGCGCATGGTCATGGCCGTGGGCGTGGTCGTCGATCACTGTGCTCATGTCCTGTCTCCTGCAACCCATTGATTGCCGCGAGTAACCCGGTTCACTTGGCTTCCGCCTGCTTCAGCGCCAGCACGTCCTTCGGCGTCACCATGTCGCCCTTGTTGTTGCCCCAGGCGTTGCGTTCGTAGGTGACAACGGCGGCAATGTCGACTTCCGAGAGCTGCTTGCCGAACGCCGCCATGGCGGTGCCGGGCTTGCCGTGGAAGACAATGCTCAGGTGGCCTTCCTTCGGCCCGGTGGCGATCTTCGAGCCCTTGAGCGCCGGGAACATCGGCGGCAGGCCCTGGCCTTCGGCCTGGTGACAGGCCACGCAGGTGGTGTGGTAAACCTTGTCGCCACGCTCCACCAGCTCTTCCAGGGTCCATTCCTTGCTGGTCAACTCTTTGAGCTTGGCAGCTTCAGCCTTGCGCTCGCCCAGCCAGGTGTCGTAGTCGGCCTTGGACTTGACCTCCACCACCACCGGCATGAAGCCGTGGTCCTTGCCGCACAGCTCGGTGCACTGGCCACGGTAGATGCCGGGCTTTTCGATACGGGTCCAGGCTTCGTTGACGAAGCCGGGGATGGCGTCGCGCTTGACCGCGAAGGCCGGCACCCACCAGGAGTGGATGACGTCGGCGGCAGTCACCAGGAAGCGCACCTTGGCGCCCACCGGCAGCACCAGCGGCTGGTCGACTTCGAGCAGGTAATGCTCGTCCTTGGGGGCTTTGTTATGAATCTGATCGGCGGGGGTAGCCAGGTTGCTGAAGAACTCCACGTCCTGGCCCAGGTATTTGTAGTGCCACTTCCACTGGTAGCCGGTCACCTGGATGTCGATGTCCGACTCGCTGGCGTCGTAGATGTCGATCAGGGTCTTGGTGGCCGGGATGGCCATCACCACCAGAATCAGGAAGGGCACCACGGTCCACATGATTTCCACCCAGGTGTGCTCGTGGAAATGCGCGGCCTGCTGGCCTGTAGAGCGGCGGTGGACGACCATGGACCAGAACATCGCGCCGAACACCACGATGCCAATGATCACGCAGATCCAGAAGATGGTCATGTGCAGGTCGAAGACGGCGTTGGAGACTTCCGTCGCCCCTGGGTGCATGTTCACGGTCCAGGCCGCGTTGGCCTGACCAAAAACCGACCACAACAGGAGGCCCATCCAGACATGTGGATGTCGCATCATTGCGGGTTCCCCTTCTAATTCTTGTTGTCCCGGAGGCGTGGCCTGCGGCAAGAGGGAACGGCGGTCAAGACTGCCTGGCTTCGACGACCGAGCCCCTGCAAAAGCAGTCGGGCCTCATCAACGAATCACGTTCAACGGGAGTATAGACAGCGACCAATGGCACGCAATGAAGCCTGTGAAATGAACTTCACGAAATGACTGAATGGTCTGAAAACCGCGCGCTTGATAGGGTGTGGCGCAATAATGGCACTTGCATATACCTGACAGCGCACACGTTTGCGCGGCTTATAACAAATGCGTCTTAGGTATTCTGTATACCGAGCTAATTTAGTGTCTTCCGTTTGAAACGTAATGTCCCTGGAGTTGTCATGAACATCGCTGCTGTACGCGAGCAGGTAAGCCAAGCCCATCAACATGAAGGCCAGACCGGCCAATTGAAACAGCGTCTCGAGCTGCAACTGCCCCACCTGCACCCCTCGATCCAACTGCCTGAGCAGGACGCCCAGGGCACTTTGGCGCGCTTCGTCAGCGCCTACATCGATCAGGTTCCGGAACTGCTGGAGGCCGCCCACGAGGTCGCCCGCGAAGCCGGGATCGAATCGCAGATCAAACCTGTACTGAAAATTGCCGAGGCCTACTTCCTGCAGCCGCCCAGCGTGATGCAAGGGCATGTAGGCCTGGACTGCCTGCTGGATGAGGCGTACCTGGCGCACCGCCTGGTGGAAGAGGTGAATGACTTGTACATCCGCCACTTCCAGCAACCGCTGATCCCGGTCGACACCACGGTCGCCAACCTGATTGCACACCAGTTGATTGGCGAGAGCTTTGCCAACCAGCTGGATGAAGTGGTGCACCATTCGGTTGACGAAATGCTCAATGACGAGAGCTTTGCGGTGGAATCGGTGGAGGCTTATCGCGAGAAACTGAGCAGCCCGGCAACCGGCGAGGCATGGAAGCGCTGGCCCTGCCTGTCGCGGCAGCTGGGTGTCGAGCTGGGCCAGCCGGCCTGATACTCCTGCCCCGGCCTCTTCGCGGGTAAACCCGCTCCCACAGGGACCACACAGACTTTGAATGCTGTGCAGTACCTGTGGGAGCGGGTTCACCCGCGAAGAGGCCAGTTCAGGCCATACACATCTCGAGTGTCAGGCCCCAACCCCCGCCGTAGTCCGCAACCGCCCCTCGATCCGCCGCTTCAACCGCCGCTGTTCTATCAGCAACCGCGACCCATTGGCCGCATTGCTGCGGTTCCAGTCCTCCAGCAGCTCAAGGCACGAGTGGTCGATGTAGCTCAGGTTGCCCAACGGCACATGCAACGTGGTGCCCGCCGGTACGGTATCGAGCACCTGGGTCAGCGCCGGCACCTTCAGGAACGTCGCCGTGCCACTTAACCGCAGCTCCATGTGCCCGGCCTTCTCCAGGCTCACCAGGTTGATCTTCAGCCGCGCCGCCTTGAACGCCAGCTTCAGCAGGGTCAGGGCAAAGCCCAGCAGCACACCGGTCAGCAGGTCGGTGAAGATGATCGCCAGCGCCGTCGCCGCATAGGTGAACATCGGCATGCGGCCATAACGGCCCAGGCCACGAAACGCCTTGAAGTCGACCAGCTTGACCCCGGTAAACACCAGCACACCCGCCAGGCTCGCCACTGGGATCTGCTGCAGCACGCTGCTCAACACCACCACGAAGGCCAACAGCCACAAGCCGTGCAAGATTGCCGATGCCCGCGTCTGCGCCCCGGCCTGCACATTGGCCGAGCTGCGCACGATCACGCCCGTCATCGGCAGCGCGCCCAGCACGCCACAGAGCATGTTGCCGATACCTTGGGCCGACAGTTCACGGTCGAAGTCCGAACGCTGGCCGCTGTGCATGCGGTCTACCGCCGCAGCCGACAGCAAGGTTTCGGCGCTGGCGATGAAGGCCAGGGCAAAGGCGGCGACCAGCAGGGTAGGGTCGGCCAGTTGCATCAGGTCTGCCGGGCGGAGCCAGTCGATGGCCTCGGACAGGTCTGCCGGCACCTGCACGCGGTTTACCGGCAAGGCCAGCCACATACTGATGACGGTCATGGCTGCAACACCCAATAGGGCGCCAGGGACGAAGCGCAACCGCTGCGGCCGCAGGCGCTCCCAGCCCCACATGATGGCGATGGTGCCCAGGCCCAGCGCACCGGCCATCCAGCCGGAGCCTGCGCTTTCCTGTGGCAGGGCTGCAGCAACGGTGGACGGGAACTCCAGCAGGTTCTGCAACCCGGAAGGCTGCGGCGCCGTGTCGAACATCACATGCACCTGCGACAACACGATCAGCACGCCAATCCCCGCCAGCATGCCGTACACCACCGCTGGCGCAGTGACACGAAACCAGCACCCCAGGCGCAAGCGCCCGGCCAGCAACTGCAGCAGCCCGGCCAGCAACAGGATCGGCCCAAGCATGGCCATGCCATGCTGGCGCACCAGCTCGAACACCAGTACCGCCAGCCCGGCGGCAGGGCCACTGACCTGCAACGGCGAACCGGCGAGAAAACCCACCACAATGCCGCCGATAATGCCGGTAATCAGGCCCTTTGCCGGCGGCATGCCCGAGGCAATCGCGATACCCATGCACAACGGCAGGGCCACCAGAAAGACCACCACCGACGCCAGCAACTCACGCGGCAGGGCCGCTTTCAACTGTGTAATGTTCACCGTGTTTCTCCTTTCTCTGTCGCACGGCCATTCCTCTGGCCGTGGGCACGTTTGCCCCTGACGCGCGCGCAGGCGCGGGCCGCCAGCAGAAATGCCGGCAAGTCGGTCAGGGAATTCAAGGCAGTCGAAGGCCGCGCCACACCCCTACAGGGTGCAGCCGGCTATCAAGGTTCTAGCGGTGGATGGGTCGCTTAGTAGCGGCCTCTCGGAGTAGCGCAGGGGACTGGCTCGCCAGCAGCCAGGGGCAGGAAGCTGTCGCTGATGGCGTCATAAGCTTCGATCTTGCTGGTTTCGATGTCGTAAACCCAGCCATGAATGAACAGCTCACCGGCTGCAAGGCGCGAGGCAACCGAAGGATGGGTGCGCAGGTGATGCAACTGGGCGATCACGTTTTCCTTGGTCAGCACCTGCATGGTTTCGTGTTCGGTACCGCACGAGCAGTTGTTCTCGACCACGGTACGCGCCACTTCGGCATGGCGAAGCCAGGCGGAAACAGTCGGCATCTTGGTCAGCGATTGCGGGTTGAGTACCGCACGCATGGCGCCACAGTCGGAGTGGCCACAGACGATGATGTGGTGCACTTTCAGCGCAAGTACGGCGTACTCGATTGCGCTGGAAACACCGCCATTCATCTGGCCATAAGGCGGTACCACGTTGCCCACGTTACGGGTTACGAACAGGTCGCCTGGCGAGCTCTGGGTGATCAGCTCGGGGACGATGCGCGAGTCGGCGCAGGTGATGAACATGGCACGCGGCGTTTGCGCAGTGGCGAGCTTCTTGAACAGCTCTTGCTGCTCGGGGAAGACGTCATGGTGAAAGCGCAGGAAGCCGTCGACGATGTGCTTCAGGGCGGCATCGGCGCCCTCAGCGGGTACCTCCGGAACGACCTTGGATGGGTCCTTGACGGGCATGATTCATCCTCTTGACGGTGTGTTGGTAAATCCATTTTACCGGGGAAAGATTCTGGCTATGCAGGGTTTTAGATGACACGCACGGGCCATAGATCACAGTCGGTGTGGACTGATTTCCTACGCTAGCGGGGAAAACTTAACTGAAACTTAATTCGAAGGCTCTAGAACGGGCGTTCCAGATATAAAAGGCGGGTTCTGGATAATAGCAAAAAAACATCAACTGCCAATATGTATTAGCGCAATTATAGAGTGTTATTAGTTTAGTTGTGAGCAGTGCGCGGACCCTGTGGGAGCGGGTTTACCCGCGAATGCGGCAGTGGAGTCACCGACGCATTCGCGGGTAAACCCGCTCCCACAGGGTCCATATCAGAATAGGGCCATCTGCCCACCGGGCGGGCAGAAGGCAGAGCAATCCAGCGCCTGCGCCTCGCGGCCTTCGAAATCCAGCCGCTTCATGGCTTTGGCAAACCGTTGTGCCAACAGCTCGGCAAACACCCCTTCACCGCGCATGCGCGCGCCAAACCGGCTGTCATACAGCTCGCCGCCCCGGCTCTGGCGGATCAGGCTCAATACATGGGTCGCCCGTTGCGGGTAATGGTCCTGCAGCCACTGCTCGAACAGCGGCGCCACCTCCAGTGGCAGGCGCAGCATCATGTAGGCCGCGCTCTGTGCGCCGGCTTCCCTGGCAGCCTCCAGCAAGCGCTCCAGCTCACTGTCGTTGATCATCGGAATCATCGGCGAACACAGCACACCCACCGGCACACCCGCCTCGCGCAACACGCGGATGGCCCTCAAGCGGGCATTCGGTGACGCCGCCCGCGGTTCCAGCACCCGCTTGAGGTCATCGTCCAGCGTGGTCAGGCTGATCATCACCCGCGCCAGACGCTGCCGGGCCATTTCGGCCAGCAGGTCGAGGTCGCGCAACACCAGCGAGCCCTTGGTCACGATGGTCACCGGGTGACGAAAACGCAGCAACACTTCCAGCAGACGCCGGGTCAGCATCTGTTCCCGCTCGATTGGCTGATACGGGTCGGTATTGGAGCCCAGGTTGATCGGCGCGCACACGTAACCCGGCTTGCTCAGCTGTTGCGCGAGCACTTCGGCGGCATTGGTCTTGGCGATCAGCTTGGTTTCAAAGTCCAGGCCGGGGGAGAGGTCCCAATAGGCATGGGAAGGGCGGGCATAGCAGTAGATGCAGCCGTGTTCGCAGCCGCGGTAAGGGTTGATGGAGCGGTCGAAGGGCAGGTCGGGTGAGGTGTTGCGGGAGATAACCGATTTCGCCGTCTCGCTGCGCACCTCGGTGCCTTGGGTCTGCGGCACTTCCTGATACCAGCCGTCGTCCTCTGCCACCGAATGGTTGGGGGCAAAACGGTTGTGCGGATTGTGCGCCGTGCCACGGCCCTTTAGTGGTGCTGGAGGATTCATGGCTAACCCCGATACTGTATTTACATACAGTATCGTAGCTACCTTGAATCCACCAGTGCCTCTGATCCGACCGTCAGTGCTTACTCGGTCGGTTTCTTCAGCTTCGGATTAGGGAAGAACTGCACCGTCTGTACCTTGGCCGGCGCCGCCTTGGGTGCCAGGTGGTTGACCCGGGTGCCGAGCTCCTTGGGCACCGACAAGCCCTGCTCGTTGAGGGTGTCGGTGAACCCGCAGGCGACGCACTCGCGGTGCGGTACGTCGTCTTCGCTCCACATCATCAGCTTGTCGGGCTCGCTGCACGCGGGGCATACCGCCCCGGCAATGAAGCGTTTCTTGGTCTTGTTCACAACTACCTCGCTCACGCCGCAGCGCCTTCGGTAAGACCACTATGGCGCAGCAGCGCATCGATGGAAGGCTCACGGCCACGGAAGTCGACAAACAGCACCATCGGCTCGCGCGAACCGCCACGGGCCAGGATCGCCTCGCGGAAGGCACGGCCGGTTTCGGCGTTCAGCACGCCTTCTTCCTCGAAGCGCGAGAACGCATCAGCCGACAGCACTTCAGCCCACTTGTAGCTGTAGTAGCCCGCCGCGTAACCGCCCGCAAAGATGTGCGCAAAGCTGTTGGGGAAGCGGTTGTACGCCGGTGGGCGCATGACCGACACCTCGTCACGCACGCCTTCGAGCACCTGCAGCACGCTGCGGCCGTCGCCATGGCTGGCGTGCAGCTCGAAGTCGAACAGCGAGAACTCCAGCTGGCGCACCATCATCATGCCCGACTGGAAGTTTTTCGCCGCCAGCATCTTGTCCAGCAGGTCCTGGGGCAGGGCCGCGCCGGTTTCGTAGTGGCCGGAGATCAGCGCCAGGCCTTCCGGCTCCCAGCACCAGTTTTCCATGAACTGGCTCGGCAACTCGACCGCGTCCCAGGCCACGCCGTTGATACCGGAAACACCGGCATGCTCGATGCGGGTCAGCAGGTGGTGCAGGCCGTGGCCGAATTCGTGGAACAGGGTGGTGACTTCATCGTGGGTCAGCAGCGCAGGCTTGCCGGGTGCGGCCGGGGTGAAGTTGCACACCAGGTTGGCCACCGGGCTCTGCAGCTCGCCACCGGCAGTGAGACGACGGTCGCGGGCACCATCCATCCAGGCACCGCCGCGCTTGTTGGCGCGGGCGTAAAGGTCGAAGAAGAAGCGGCCGACATGCTGGCCGTTTTCCTTGATTTCGAACAGGCGCACGTCCGGGTGCCAGCTGTCGAAGCCCTTGAGCTCGGCGATTTCGATGCCGTACAGGCGCTGCACGATGCTGAACAGGCCTCCCAGCACCTTGTCGATCGGGAAGTAGGCGCGCAGGGCTTCCTGCGACACGCTGTAGCGCTGCTCGCGCAGCTTCTCGCCAAAGTAGCCGGCGTCCCAGCTGGCCAGCTCAGGGCAGCCTTGCTCGGCGGCGTAGGCCTTCAGCTGCTCAAGGTCCTGGGCGGCAAACGGCTTGGAACGCTTGGCCAGGTCACGCAGGAAGCTCAACACCTGGTCGCTGGACTCGGCCATCTTGGTGGCCAGGCTCAGTTCGGCGTAGTTCTTGTAACCCAGCAACGCAGCCAGTTCCTGGCGCAGGTCGAGAATTTCCTGCATCACCGGGCCGTTGTCGAACTGGCCGGCATTCGGGCCCTGGTCCGAAGCACGGGTGCAGTAGGCAGCGTACAGCTCTTCGCGCAGGGCGCGGTCGCTGGCGTAGGTCATCACGGCGTAGTAGCTGGGGAATTCCAGGGTAATCAGCCAGCCGTCGAGGCCCTTGGCCTGGGCAGCGGCCGCCATCTGCGCCTTGGCCGAATCGGTCAGGCCGGCCAGTGCGGCTTCGTCGGTAACGTGCTTGGTCCAGGCCTGGGTGGCGTCGAGCAGCTGGTTGGAGAAGCGGCTGCCCAGCTCGCTGAGCTTGCTTTGCACTTCGGCGTAGCGCTGCTGCTGGTCCGCCGGCAGGTCGATACCCGACAGGCGGAAATCACGCAGGGCGTGTTCGAGAATAGTCTTTTGCGCCACGTCGAAGCCGGCGGCTTCCGGACTATCGATCAGCGCCTGGTAGGCTTCGAACAGCGCGCGGTTCTGGCCCAGTTCGGTAGAGTAGGCGCTCAACGCTGGCAGGCACGACTCGTAGGCCTCACGCAGCTCGGCGCTGTTGCACACCGCGTTAAGGTGGCTGACCGGGCTCCAGGCGGCGCCCAGGCGGTCGTTCAGTTCGTCCATCGCCAGCACCAGGCCAGCCCAGGTCGGGGCCTTGCCCTGCTTTTCGAGGATCTCGGCAATGGCTTTACGGTTGTCGGCCAGGATAGCCTCGATCGCCGGCAACACGTGTTCGGCACGGATTTGCGAGAAGGGCGGCAGATCGTGGGATTGCAGAAGCGGGTTGTTCGCAGTCACGGTTTGGATACCTTGGCAGAAGAAACACTGCCCCATCTTAATTACAATCGACGCCGACCGCAGCAGGCAGCCTGCCTATCGGCACAGATGAGAGACGCTATCATGGCCATCCGAAGCTTCCAGCAACACACTCCGAAAGTTGGACTACGTGCCTTCGTCGACCGTTCGGCAGTGGTGCTGGGCGACGTGGAGATCGGTGAAGACAGCTCGGTCTGGCCGCTGACCGTGGTGCGCGGCGACATGCACCGCATCCGCATCGGTGCGCGCACCAGCGTGCAGGACGCCAGCGTGCTGCACATCACCCACGCCGGCCCGTTCAACCCGGACGGCTTCCCGCTGATCATCGGCGACGAGGTGACCATCGGCCACAAGGTGATGCTGCATGGCTGCACCTTGGGCAACCGCATCCTGGTCGGCATGGGCAGCACCATCATGGATGGCGCCATCGTCGAGGACGAAGTGATCATCGGTGCCGGCAGCCTGGTACCGCCGGGCAAACGCCTGGTCAGCGGTTACCTGTACATGGGCAGCCCGGTGAAACAGGCCCGGCTGCTGAACGACAAAGAGCGCGCGTTCTTCTCCTACAGCGCCGGCAACTACGTGAAGCTCAAGGACCAGCACCTGGCCGAAGGCTACGACCAACCGGAATGACCTCTTCGCGGGTAAACCCGCTCCCACAGGAACGGCGCCGGCCTCAGGCCCTGTGATATCCCTGTGGGAGCGGGTTTACCCGCGAAGAAGACCACGCAGCATTCAAAGTGGAACCCGCAAATGCACCAGCAAAACATCCTGTTCGACCTAGACGGCACCCTGACCGACCCACGCCTGGGCATCACCCGTTCGATCCAGTACGCCCTGGCCAAACTGGGCATCGACGAGCCGGACCTGGCCCGCCTCGAGCACTTCATCGGCCCACCCCTGCTGCAGGCCTTCATGCAGTTCTACAGCTTCGACGAAGCCAAGGCCTGGGAGGCGGTGAACTTCTATCGGGAGCGTTTCCGCGTCACCGGCCTGTACGAGAATTTGGTGTTCCAAGGTGTGCCGGAGTTGCTCGAAGCCCTGAACGGGCAGGGCCGCACGCTGTACATCGCCACCTCCAAGCCGTGGGAGTTCGCCCGGGAAATCGCCCGGCACTTCGCCTTCGACCACCACTTCAAGGTGATCTACGGCAGCGAACTGGACGGCACGCGCACCAACAAGGTCGAGCTGATCCGCCATTTGTTGGATGAAGAAGGGCTGGACCCGGCGCAGACGCTGATGATCGGGGACCGCAAGCATGACCTGATTGGCGCGCGCAGCAATGGCTTGCAGGCGGCGGCGGTGGGGTATGGGTTTGGTAGCCGGGAAGAGTTGATGGCCGAAGAACCTGCTTACCATTTCGCCTCGGTAGCCGAGTTGCATCAGGCTTTTTGCAAGGCTTGAGGGCCATGGGGGCTGCTTTGCAGCCCATCGCCGGCAAGCCAGCTCCCACAGGTACTGCATCAAATTCAAACCTTGTGCGATCACTGTGGGAGTTGGCTTGCCGACGATGGGCCGCGCAGCGGCCCCAAAATTTCAAAGGTTTACCATCAAATTCTGCAAAACCGCCTTCCTTTCAGCATTCGGCAACCCTCCCAACTGCTCGACCCGCTGGTAAAACCGAGCCCAATCCCCACCCACCTCACGAAACACCGCCGCAAACGCCGGCACCCACTGGTCATACAACCCAAACGGCAACAACTTGGCGTTATTCATCGGCCCATACACCCAGGCGTCATAGCGCTTGTCACCGCCCCACTGGCCATCACGCACCTGCCGGTACTCACGCCTCAACCGCTCAAACTCGGCCTGCTTGGCCAGCCGCTTGTGCGCATCGTCCAGCGGCCCGGCATAAATCGCCTGCAACCGCTCGCGGCTGGCCAGCACCAGCCGAATGAATTGGTCACGCTGTTGCCCCTGCGCCTCGCCAACTGCGGCAAGCCCACGGGACACGCGCCATTGCCGGGTGCCTTCCTGCTCGACGAAGGAGGCAAACGATTCGTTGAACTCGGTATCGTCCTGCACATAGAAGCGCTGGTGAGCCAGCTCATGGAAGATCAGCGTGGCCAAGCGCTCGTCGCCCCAACCGACCATTGACGACAAAATCGGGTCGTCGAACCAGCCCAAGGTCGAATAAGCCTCCACCCCACCCAGATACACATCCAGGCCGTCCTCGCGCATCAACGCCGCCGCCCCGCGTGCCGCACCTTGCTGGTAGTAACCGCGATAGGCCACGCACCCCGCGATCGGGAAACAGTGCGTCACCGGCTGCAATGACAACTCCGTCGTGGCGAACACATTCCACACCACATAAGGCCGGCCAATGTCGGCGTAAACCCGATAGCTGCGGTTATCCGGCAGTTTCAACTGCTGGCTGGCGAACACCCGTGCCTGTTCGGCGTGGGCCAGGCGCGAGCGTAATTGCGGTGACGTGGCCGGGTCGGCCACCACCTGCGCGACAGGCTGACGCGCACGCAGTAGCTGGATTTGGCCCTCGGCCAGCTGCCCATAGTAGGCAACGCTGCTGCAACCGTTCAGCAGGAGCGCCGCCAGCACGGGAACAAAACGGATGAAAACGCGGTCGAGTGCCCCAGGGCCTGAGCGCTGCATAAGAAAAAGTCGAAGCATCCGGGCTGTCTGACTCGCTCAAGGCCAATTCGCTCCAAGACTATCTCGCCAAGGGGGAGTTTCGCCATGCGTGCATTAATGGTCGCCGGTTCACTGTTGCTGATATCCGCCTGTTCCACGTTGCCAGCCCCGGACCCGAACCAGGCCTGGATCGACCTTACCCCCTACGACAACACCTCGCTGGACGCCGTGCAGGTCGATGAACGTGACTGGGCCGACAGCCGCTATTTCGAAGTGCAACCCGGCAGCCATGAGCTGACCGTGCGCTACCAGTTCCCGGTCACCCCCAGCAATATCGGCCCCGTCGACGAGCCGTTGTGGCGTGATTGCCAGGTCAAGCTGACCTTCAAGGACTTCGGCGCCGGCCAGCGCTATCAGCTGCACGCTGGCAGTATCGGCTTCCGCCCCTGGATCAAGCTGTACGACGATCGGCAGAAAATGGTCGGCCAAGGCTTGCCTGCAGGCTGCCAACGCACCTGAACCGTACAAACGGCGCTATGCTTGTAACGTGTAAATCGCAAGTGGGAGTTTTGCCATGCGCCAGCCCATGATGCTGATCGCCCTCAGTGCACTGGGGGCTTGCGCCAGCCCCTTGCCGCCCGTCGACCCCAAGCAGGCCTGGGTCGATCTCTACACCATGACCCCCGGCCGGGTGATCATGGCCGACCGCCTCGATGGCAAGCGCCTGGATGACGGCCGTTACTTCCAGCTAACGCCGGGCAAGCACGAACTGATGGTGCGTTTCGATTATGAAATCTACTCGGGCGGCATCATGTCCGAACCCAGGGACCGAACCTGCTACCTGACCGTGCGCTTTGACGACTTCAAAGCTGGTGAGCGTTATCGCCTGGAAGCACGGGCGCCGGTGATGGAGCCACAGGTGCTGCTGTATGACGCCAGCCGCAAGGTACTGGTGAACGAGCCTAGCGACGTGTTCTGCATTCCGTGAGCTGGGGCTGCTCTGCAGCCCATTCGCAGCACAAGGCTGCTCCTACAGGGAATTGCGTAACTCTGTAGGAGCAGCCTTGTGCTGCGAATGGGCCGCAAAGCGGCCCCAAAATCGCGAATCTACCGATCATTCTTCTGGTAAATGATCTTCTTGGTACCGCCATCGCAGGTCCCGACGACCATGTTCTGGTCCTTGACCTCACTGTTGGGCACGATCTCCAGGGTGTAGGACGGCACACCCTGCGCCTGGATCTTGGCCTCGATCTCGGCTTTGAGCTCCTCGCACGGCTTGACCGCCGCCAACGTGGACGTGGCGACCAGGGAAGCAAACACGGCGATTGCTACGCGAATCATGGAACGGCTCCTGAAAAGGCAGCGTGCTGCCGACGCTGTTTAGACTACAGCAAACCGCCTCCGTTGCGCCGCTTCAGCCCACCAGCGCCGCATCCAGGCTGATTTTTGCATTCAGCACCTTGGACACCGGGCACCCTTCCTTGGCCTTGTTGGCAATCTCCAGGAACTGCGCCTCGCTTGCCCCCGGTACCTTGGCCCGGAGCACCAGATGCACGGCCGTAATGGCAAAGCCGTCAGCCAGCTTGTCGAGGGTCACCTCGGCAGCAGTGTCGATACGGTCCGCAGTCAGCCCGGCTTCACCGAGCATCATCGACAACGCCATCGAGAAACAACCGGCATGCGCTGCGCCAATCAGCTCCTCCGGGTTGGTCCCGGGCGTGCCTTCAAAACGGGTGTTGAAGCCATAGGGGTTCTGCTTGAGCGCGCCGCTTTCGGTAGAAAGCAGTCCCTTGCCGTCCTTCAAGCCACCTTGCCAGATCGCCGATGCTGTCTTTTTCATAGTGCCTCCTGGTCATTCGGTTACGTGGTTATGGATTCAGAGGCCATCCGCTTACGGCAAGTTCAGACCAATCGCACAGCAAACATTGAATCCCCCGAATATGCCCATACAGAGTTACAAAGGCCTCTGGCCAACCACCTTTGCGGAGGCTCCAATGACGCAGCTGCGTGACCTGAAAATATCCACCCTCGACCTGGTGCCCGTACGCGCCGACGCAGGCCCGGCGCAGTCGCTGCGCAACTCGCTGGACCTGGCGCAACACGTCGAGCGTTTTGGCTACAACCGCTTCTGGGTGGCCGAGCACCACAACATGGACGGCATCGCCAGTTCGGCGACGTCGGTGCTGATCGGTTATCTGGCCGGGGGTACCTCGACCATTCGCGTGGGCTCTGGCGGGGTGATGCTGCCCAACCACGCGCCACTGGTGATCGCCGAGCAGTTCGGCACATTGGCCAGCCTGTACCCGGGGCGTATCGACCTGGGCCTGGGCCGTGCGCCGGGTTCGGAACAGATGACCGCCTACGCCCTGCGCCGCGACCGCGCTGGCGGCCCAGACGACTTCCCGGACGATGTCGAGGAACTGTCGCGTTACCTCGGCCCACGTACCGATGATCAGAAAGTGATCGCCGTGCCGGGGCACGACACTGACGTGCCGATGTGGCTGCTCGGTTCCAGCCTGTTCAGCGCTCAGCTGGCGGGGATGCGCGGCATGCCCTATGCCTTCGCCTCGCACTTTGCGCCGCGCTACATGCACGAGGCGATCCGTGTTTACCGCAATCATTTCAAACCCTCGACCACGCTGGACAAGCCGTATGTGATGCTGGGCATCCCCATGGTGGTGGCAGAAACCGACGAAAAGGCCGAATACCTGGCGACCTCGGTGTACCAGCGCATCCTGGCGCTGATTCGCGGCCAGAGCCTGATGCAGAAGCCGCCGGTAGAAAGCATGGATGGGCTGTGGTTGCCCCATGAGCGGGATACGGTGGGCAGCTTCCTGGGCCTGGCGATGATCGGCAGCCCGCAGAAGGTAAGGGCCAAGGTGGAGGTGCTGCTGGAGCAGACCGGGGCGGACGAGCTGATCTTTACCTGTGACCTGTACGAGCATGCGGACCGGATCCGGTCCTATGAGCTGTTGGCACAGGCCCTCAAGCCCGAGTGACCTTCTTCGCGGGCTCGCCCGCTCCCACAGGACTGCACAGTTGCTTGAACCTGTAGATTACCTGTGGGAGCGGGCAAGCCCGCGAAAAAGCCAACGCATCAACCGCGGCGATACACAATCTCTTTGGTACCCGCCTCGCAACTACCAATGACTTTGCCGGCCGGCTCGCCCTTGTTGACGATTTCCAGCTTGTAGCCAGAAACCCCTTTGGCATCGAGCTTGGCGGCAATCTCCGCCTTCAGCTCTTCGCACGGCTTGCCCGCCGCCAGCGCACCACCGGCCAATGTCATCAGGCCCAGCGCCAGAATCAGTTTGTTCATCACTCGCTTTCCTTGTGCAGATGAAATCAGAAGGGCGCCCGCCAAGGCGCCCCCTTTCTAAATACCCCATCACGCCCGGATCATCCAGCCCGGCACTGTTTCAGCTGTTGGCGATACGGAAGCCCACCTTCAGCGTGACCTGGAAGTGCGCCGCCTTGTTGTCGCGGATGTGCCCACGGGTATCGATCACTTCAAACCATTCCAGGTGCTTGATGCTCTTGCCGGCTTCGGCCAGGGCATTGTTGATCGCGTCCTCGATACTGGTAGGCGAAGACCCCACCAGCTCGATCTTCTTGTACGTGTGATGGTCAGTCATGGTCACGCTCCTTGGATAACGGTGATTTTTTAGCCTAGCAGCCAGCCTAGCAGCGTAGGCCTGGTTTACCTGCGAGCCGTCAGCAAAGGTGAAAGTTCGATCGCACTTTCGCGCAGGCCCAGGGTCGCAACCTTTAACAGCCCATACTGCAAAGGAGAGTCAACATGCACCGCAACTCGCTGCGTAAAACATCCCTGGAAAGCATGGAAGCGGAGATCGAAAGCCTTCTGAAAAGCCTGGAAAACCTCAAGCATGACGCGTCGGAAGAGTCCCAGAAGTCGGTGAAGGCAATCCGCAGCAACGCCGAAAGCGCGCTGAAACATTCGCGTAGCCTGCTCAGCGATGCTTACGAGGAAGTGAAGACCCGCACCCGCCAGACCGGTATTGCCACCCGTGATTACGCACAGGAGCACCCGGTTACAACCGCGGGCGTGGCGCTTGGCGCCCTCGGCCTGCTGGCGGCCTATCTGTTGACCCGTCGCAACTAACCCGCCAGGCGTTCCAATTCGCGGCGCAGCCACTGCGCCAACTGCTCGGCGCGCCCATCTGCGGCGCGCCGCGGCACCCACAACGCCAGCGCTGCACGGGTAGGGGAAAAGCCCCACGGCGCGCTTAGGCGCCCGGCCCGCAGGTCATCCGCCACCAGTGGCTGCGGCGCAATGGCCACGCCAAGCCCTGCAACCGCAGCCTCCAGCAAGTAATACAAATGCTCGAACGCCTGGCCGTAGTGCAACCTGGCCGGGTCCAGCCCCTGCTGTTGGCCCCAGGCCGGCCATGCTTGCGGGCGTGACGTGGTATGCAGCAGCGCCTCCTCCAGCAGGGCGCTGGCAGGCGCGGCGCGCAAGCGCTCGAAGCCGGCAAAGTGCGGGCTGAGCACCGGGCCGATACGCTCCTCGGCCAGCACATGCACCTGCATATCCGCAGGCCATGGCGGCTCGGCGTACACCAGCAATGCATCAAGCCCCGGGCGACGCGGGTCGAGGTCACCTTCACCTGCCGACAAGTGCAGTCGCAATTCGGGCAAATCCGCCTTCAGGCGCCCGAGCCTCGGAATGAACCAGCGCGCCAGCAGGCTGCCCGAACAGCCCAGCACAAACGGCGCCTCGCTGACATCGCGGCTTAGCTCGGCACACACGCTGCGCAGCCGGTCGAAGGCCTCGCCACTGGCATCACGCAGGCGTATGCCTGCATCTGTGAGTTTGATGCCACGTCCGTCCTTGACGAACAGGGCCACGCCAAGGTGCTCCTCCAGTACCTTGATCTGCCGGCTGACAGCGCCATGGGTAACATGCAGCGCTTCAGCCGCCTGGCTGACGCTGTTAAGCCTGGCGGTAGCCTCGAAAGCGCGCAGGGCATTCAGGGGAGGGAGGTCGTGGGCCATGGTACCTGTGAGTTTTTCTGACAAGTTTGCGCAATCTTATCGGTTTTCAGCCGGGCTTGCCGTGGTTAGAGTAAAGCCCATCACTCATTCATTACGCCCTGGAGCGCCCCATGACCCAGTCCCAATACCGCCCCGGCCCCGACGCCAATGGCCTGTTCGGCTCGTTCGGCGGCCGCTACGTGGCCGAAACCCTGATGCCACTGGTGCTGGACCTGGCCCGCGAATACGAAGCGGCCAAGGCAGACCCCAAGTTCCTCGAAGAGCTGGCCTACTTTCAGCGCGACTACATCGGCCGCCCCAACCCGCTGTACTTCGCCGAGCGCCTGACCGAGCACTGTGGCGGCGCGAAGATCTTCTTCAAGCGTGAAGAGCTCAACCACACCGGCGCGCACAAGGTGAACAACTGCATCGGCCAGGTGCTGCTGGCCAAGCGCATGGGCAAGAAGCGCCTGATCGCCGAAACCGGCGCCGGCATGCACGGCGTGGCCACCGCCACCGTGGCTGCCCGCTTCGGCCTGCCGTGCGTGATCTACATGGGCGCTACCGACATCGAGCGCCAGCAGGCCAACGTGTTCCGCATGAAGTTGCTGGGCGCCGAAATCGTCCCGGTTACCGCCGGTACCGGCACCCTGAAAGACGCCATGAACGAAGCCCTGCGCGACTGGGTCACCAACGTCGAAGACACCTTCTACCTGATCGGCACCGTCGCTGGCCCGCACCCGTACCCGGCCATGGTCCGCGACTTCCAGTCGATCATCGGCAAAGAAACCCGCGCCCAGCTGCAAGAGAAGGAAGGCCGCCTGCCAGACAGCCTGGTTGCCTGCGTCGGTGGTGGCTCCAACGCCATGGGCCTGTTCCATGAGTTCCTCGAAGAGCCGAGCGTGCAGATCATCGGCGTCGAAGCCGGTGGCCACGGCGTGCACACCGATAAGCACGCGGCCAGCCTGAACGGCGGCGTACCCGGCGTGCTGCACGGCAACCGCACCTACCTGCTGCAAGATGCAGACGGCCAGATCACCGACGCCCACTCGATTTCCGCAGGCCTCGACTACCCGGGCATCGGCCCGGAGCACGCCTACCTGCACGAAGTGAAGCGCGTCGAGTACGTCAGCATTACCGATGACGAAGCGCTGGATGCGTTCCACGCCACCTGCCGCCTGGAAGGCATCATCCCGGCCCTGGAAAGCTCCCACGCCCTGGCCGAAGCGATCAAGCGCGCACCGAAGCTGCCCAAGGACCACCTGATGGTCGTGTGCCTGTCGGGCCGCGGCGACAAAGACATGCAAACCGTCATGAACCACATGGCCGCCCAGGAGAAACAGGCATGAGCCGTCTTGAACAACGCTTCGCCGAACTGAAGGCCGAAGGCCGTTCGGCACTGGTCACCTTCGTCACCGCAGGCGACCCGGGCTACGACGCCTCGCTGCAGATCCTCAAGGGCCTGCCGGCCGCCGGTGCCGACGTGATCGAACTGGGCATGCCGTTCACCGACCCCATGGCCGATGGCGTAGCCATCCAGCTGGCCACCCTGCGCGCCCTGGAAGCTGGCCAGACCCTGGCCAAGACCCTGCAGATGGTTCGCGAATTCCGTGTGGATAACCAGACCACGCCAATCGTGCTGATGGGCTACTACAACCCGATCCACCGCTTTGGCGTGGACGCGTTCGTGGCTGAGGCAAAAGCAGCGGGCGTCGATGGCCTGATCATCGTCGACCTGCCGCCAGAGCACGACGCCGAACTGGCCACCCCGGCCCAGGCTGCAGGCATCGACTTCATCCGCCTGACCACCCCGACCACCGACGATGCGCGCCTGCCGCGCGTGCTGGAGCGCAGCTCCGGATTTGTCTACTACGTGTCGGTGGCCGGTGTGACCGGTGCCGGCTCGGCGACCACCGAGCACGTGACCGAAGCCATTGCCCGCCTGCGCCGGCATACCGACTTGCCGATCAGCGTTGGTTTCGGCATTCGTACCCCGGAGCAGGCTGCGAACATTGCCCGCCTGGCGGATGGTGTAGTGGTGGGCTCGGCGCTGGTCGACAAGATTGCCCAGGCCAAGAGTGCCGACCAGGCGGTGAATGATGTACTCAGCCTGTGCTCGGCACTGGCTGAAGGGGTGCGCGGCGCCCGTCGCTAAACCGCGTCGCCTGCTTCGCGGGTAAACCCGCTCCCACAAGGAATGCGCCGCTCTCAAGGTCTGTGCAGTACCTGTGGGAGCGGGTTCACCCGCGAAGAGGCCAGCACAGGCATACAAATCTACCCCCCGAAAATCGACAGGTCCAAGGGCCGCAAAGCCCCCATCCAGATCGCATGGTCCCGGTGGTCCGCCAGTTCATCCCCGGTCAGCGGGTGCATGAACACCACCAACCCCTTCCGATACAGCGCCAACCAAGGCAACACCACCCCGACAAATTCCGGCTCGAACGCCAGCTGGCAGCTCCAGTCCGGGTGCGGCCCAACCGGTTTCTGGTGCATGCGCCCCATGGTCACGGGAAACAGCCGCGTCGCTTCCTCGCACAGTTCCCGGGCCTGCTCCATGGTGGCTGCGTCGTAATAAACGTGGGCGTGGTAACCCTTGATCCTCTGCACGATAACTCCTGATTGCGGTCCAACCATCACCACCTGCAAAGGGAGTGATGCAGTGAAAAACGCCGAAACCCCAGTGTTCAAACTGGTTTTGTTCGGGCCTGAAAGCAGCCTGGGCAATGCCCTGATGGCGGAGCTGCTGGCGCGCCAGCACGAAGTCACCGCCGTGGTCGATGACCTGAACCGCCACACCGCGCGCCCGGGCCTGCACTTCAAGATAGGCGGGCTGGGGGATGCCGACCAGGCAGAACAAGGCGCGGCAGGCGGCTCGGCAGTGATCGCCCTGCTATCGGCGCTGGCGCCAGGTGACTTGCCGGGGCAAGCACGCCTGAGCGAGGCGCTGGTGGCGGGGCTTCAGCGTACGACTATACGCCGGCTGTTGCTGGTGGGCGATTTCGCTGTGCTGGATGAGCCGGGCAAATACAGCGAGGCAGAGCGCGAATGCGCGGACCAGGTGGTTGACAGGTTGCAGCGCGGTGCGTTGCGCTGGACCTTGATCAATACGCCGCAGGCGTTGCCTGATGAGGGGTGGGCACGCGTGGCGGCGGGGATGGTGGATATGCTGGAGCTGGACCTGCACCGGGGCGAGCATCTGAACTTCGTGGTCTAGATCGCCGGGGCCGCTGCGCAGCCTGTGGGAGCGGGTTCACCCGCGAAGAATGCAACGCGGTATATGGCACCGGCTTCGCCGGTGTTCGCGGGTGAACCCGCTCCCACAGAGGCCCCTCCGGCCTGGCAGCCGACGACATTCCTGTAGGAGCGGCCTTGTGTCGCGATGGGCCGCAAAGCGGCCCCAAAATCTCAAAGGCTGCGCTCATGCTCCAGCCAACCGACAAACCGCTCGATCAGCGCCCCACGCCGCTTGCGCGGTGGCAGAACCGCATAATACCCACGCTCCGAACGCAAACTCCCCTGCAAAGGCCGGCACAGCAACCCTTGCTCCACCAACCCATCCACCAGGTGCCCCCAACCAATCGCCACCCCTTGCCCGGCAATCGCTGCCTGAATCAGCAGCGTGTAGTTATCAAACCGCAACTGCCCAGCAGGCGGCGGGCTGGCCACGCCAAATCCGCGAAACACCCCCGCCCAGTCAAACCAGCGGCTGGCCTGCTCGCCCTTCAAATGCAGCAAGGGCAATCGTTGCAAAGCCACGGCTGACAAGGGTTTGCCGCCAGTCAGCCGAGGGCTGCACACCGGGAACACTTCCTCATCGAACAGCCAGCGGCTTTCACCCTGGTGAAAACGCCCATCGCCAAACAGCACCGCCACATCGATGTCCGGGCGCAACATGCCCTGGCTGCGCTCACCGGTCACCAGGCTCACATCCACCTGTGGATAAGCCTCGTGAAAGCGTTGCAGCCTTGGCATCAGCCAGAACGCCGCAAAAGCAAAGTCGGTGGCCACCTGCAGTACTTCGCGCTGGCCGCGCCCGCTGGCCTGGGCAATGCCGTCATCCATGGCTTGCAACCCCTGGTGCACCTGTTCGAACAACAGCTGGCCGGCCTCGGTGAGCTCGATGCCCCTGTAAATGCGGTCGAACAGGCGCGTGCCCAGCTGGGCCTCCAGACGTTTCACCTGTTGGCTCACTGCCGGCTGCGTGGTGCCCAGCTCCAGCGCCGCCGCGGTAAAACCACGCAGGCGCGCTGCAGCTTCGAACACACGCAAGGTCTCCAGCGACAGCTCGGCAAGGTGCTCAAACATAAGCTCAGCTAATCCCAGTCATTGCCCGCCATGGGCTTTACCCATGTTATCCACAGTCGCATCTTGGTAGGCAAGCGGATCGCATAACCCTCAACGATGGAAGCCACCATGACGCGCCCGAATATCCTGTTCATCATGGCCGACCAGATGGCCGCACCCTTGCTGCCGATCTACGCCCCTTCGCCCATCCAGATGCCGCACCTGAGCCGCCTGGCCGAGCAGGCGGTGGTATTCGACTCGGCCTACTGCAACAGCCCGCTGTGCGCGCCATCACGCTTCACCCTGGTCAGCGGCCAACTGCCCAGCCGCATCGGCGCCTACGACAATGCCGCCGATTTCCCCGCCGATGTACCGACCTATGCCCACTACCTGCGCCGCCTGGGCTACCGCACCGCGCTGTCCGGCAAGATGCACTTCTGCGGCCCGGACCAGCTGCACGGCTACGAAGAGCGCCTGACCAGCGACATCTACCCAGCCGACTATGGCTGGGCGGTGAACTGGGACGAACCGGATGTGCGCCCGAGCTGGTACCACAACATGTCTTCGGTACTGCAAGCCGGCCCCTGCGTGCGCACCAACCAGCTGGATTTTGACGAAGAAGTCGTGTTCAAGGCGCGCCAGTACCTGTACGACCATGTGCGCGAAAACGATGGCCGGCCGTTCTGCCTGACCGTGTCCATGACCCACCCGCACGATCCCTACACCATTCCCAAACGCTACTGGGATCGCTACGAGGGTGTGGATATCCCCATGCCCCGTGCCGAATTCAGCCAGGCAGAACTGGACCCGCACTCGCAGCGCCTGCTGAAGGTCTACGACCTGTGGAACAAGCCGCTGCCTGTGGACAAGATCCGCGACGCCCGCCGTGCGTACTTCGGCGCCTGCAGCTACATCGACGACAACATCGGCCAGCTGCTGCAAACCCTGGAAGAGTGCAACCTGGCCGACGACACCCTGATCGTGTTCTCCGGCGACCACGGCGACATGCTGGGCGAGCGTGGCCTCTGGTACAAAATGCACTGGTTCGAGATGTCGGCGCGGGTACCGCTGCTGGTCCACGCGCCCAAGCGCTTCGCAGCAGGCCGGGTAAGCGCCTCGGTATCGACCTGTGACCTGCTGCCGACCTTGGTCGAACTGGCTGGCGGGGCTGTGGATAAAGGCCTGCACCTGGACGGCCGCTCGCTGCTCGGCCACCTGCAAGGGCAGGGCGGCCACGACGAAGTGATCGGCGAATACATGGCCGAAGGCACCGTCGGCCCGCTGATGATGATCCGCCGCGGGCCTTACAAGTTCGTGTACAGCGAAGACGACCCATGTCTACTCTATGACCTGAGCCGCGACCCGCACGAGCGGGAGAACCTCACCGGCAGCCCGGACCATCAGGCGCTGCTGCAGGCATTTGTCGATGAAGCACAACAACGTTGGGATATCCCCAGCCTGCGTCAGCAGGTACTGGCCAGCCAGCGGCGCCGACGCCTGGTGGCCGAGGCGCTGGCCATCGGCACGCTGAAAAGCTGGGACCACCAACCGCTGGTGGACGCCAGCCAACAGTACATGCGCAACCACATCGATCTCGACGACCTCGAGCGCAAGGCACGTTATCCACAGCCCGCCCCCCTGGATTGAGAAGAGAGGCCGCCATGCACAAGTTCTCCGCCGCAGTGTTCGCCCTGGCCCTGGGCACCGCCACGGCCCACGCCGCCGACAGCGCCGCGCAATGCAGTACCGTAAAAATGGCCGACCCCGGCTGGAGCGATATCGCTTCGACCAATGCCGTGGCCCGTCTGTTACTGGAAAGCCTGGGCTACAAGGTGAAGATCGACAGCCTGGCCGTGCCGATCATCTATGGCGGCCTGAAGGATGGCCGCGTCGATGCCTTCCTCGGCAACTGGATGCCGGCGCATCAAGGCTTTCATGACAAGTTCATTGCCAACGGCGATGTGCAGCAACTGTCACGTAACCTGGAAGGAACCGAGTTCACCCTGGCGGTGCCCGACTATGTGTGGAGTGCCGGGGTGAAGGATTTTGCCGACCTGCAGAAGCACGCCGACCAGTTCGACAAGAAGCTGTACGGTATCGGCTCCGGCGCCCCGGCCAACCTGTCGCTGAAGGAAATCATCGACAAGAATGAATTCAACCTTGGCCAGTGGAAGCTGGTGGAGTCCAGCGAGCAGGCGATGCTGGCCCAGGTCGACCGGGCGGTGAAAAAGCAGCAGTTCATCACCTTCCTTGGCTGGACCCCGCACCCGATGAACGTGAAGCTGAAAATGCATTACCTGACTGGCGGGGAAAAGTGGTTCGGCAGCAAGGGCGAGGTGTACACGCTGACCCGCAAGGGTTATCCACAAGCCTGCCCGAATGCGGCAAAGCTGTTGGGTAACCTGAAATTTACCCTGGACATGGAAAACGCCATCATGGCCGAGGTTGTGGATAAGAAGATCAGCTTCGATGACGCGGCCAAGGCTTGGGTGAAAACGTACCCCGAGGTGCTGGACGGGTGGTTGGCCGGGGTGACTACCAAGGCCGATGGCAATGCCCTGGAGGCCGTCAAAGCCAAACTGTAATCTCAGACACGACGCGCACCCTGTGGGAGCGGGTTCACCCGCGAATGCTGCTTTGAATGTTACGACGCATTCGCGGGTAAACCCGCTCCCACAGGGGGACAGTGGACCTTCGGAAATGTGAATATTCCATGCATCGCATCATCCACCTGCTGCCCTTCCTCACCTGGCTCCCCCGCCAATCGGGCCGCAGCCTGCGCCAGGACCTGCTGGTCGGCCTGAGCGGTGCCATCCTCGCCCTGCCACAATCCATCGCCTACGCCCTGATCGCCGGCCTGCCCGCCGAATACGGCCTGTACGCCGCCATCGTGCCGGTGCTGATCGCCTGCCTGTGGGGTTCGTCCTGGCACCTGATCTGCGGCCCGACCGCGGCCATTTCCATCGTGCTGTACGCCAGCATCAGCCCGTTGGCCGTGGCCGGCAGCGCCGATTACATCACTCTGGTGCTGCTGCTGACCTTCCTCGGCGGTATCTTCCAGCTGCTGCTGGGGCTTTTGCGCTTTGGCGCGCTGGTCAATTTCGTCTCGCATTCCGTGGTGCTCGGCTTCACC
This sequence comes from Pseudomonas sp. WOUb67, assembly GCF_050058005.1. Taxonomy (NCBI): domain Bacteria; kingdom Pseudomonadati; phylum Pseudomonadota; class Gammaproteobacteria; order Pseudomonadales; family Pseudomonadaceae; genus Pseudomonas; species Pseudomonas sp. WOUb67. The sequence goes on from NZ_CP170112.1 coordinate 671,836, forward strand.
CTGGGCGCCGCCATCGTCATTGCCCTGGGCCAATTACCCAACCTGCTGGGCATGGACCTGCCCAGCCAGGCCACGGCGCTGAAGACCGTGCAGGACCTGGCCAACCATGCCGGCGAGGTCGACCTGCCTTCATTAATGCTGGGCCTGGCGACCGTGGTGATCGGTGTGGCCTTCAAACTCTGGCGCCCACGCTGGCCGAGCCTGTTGATAAGCCTGCTGCTGGTCAGCCTGCTGGCATGGCTGCTGCCGGGTTACTTTGGCCATGTGCCGCGGGTGACGGCGTTCACCGGGCAGCTCCCGCCCTTCAGCCCGCTGCCATTGCTGGACGTGGAACTCATGCTGCGCCTGCTGCCCAGCGCCGTGGCGGTGGGCATGCTCGGGCTGGTCACCAGTCTGTCGATAGCCCGCTCGTTGTCGGCACGTTCGGAGCAACTGATCGACCCTGACCAGGAAATACGCGCACAGGGCCTGTCGAACATCGCCGGTGCGTTTTTCTCCGGTTACTTGTCTGCCGGTTCCTTCACCCGCTCGGGCCTGAGTTATGAGGCAGGTGCCCGCTCGCCCATGGCCGGGGTGTTCTCGGCGCTGTGGGTGGCGTTGTTTGCCGTTACCGGTGCCGGCCTGATCGCGCACCTGCCGATACCGGCCATGGCCGGCAGCATCCTGCTGATCTGCTGGGGGTTGGTGGACCATCGTGGGATTCGCGCGCTGTTCAGGGTCAGCCGCTCGGAGTTTCTGGTGATGGCGCTGACGGCGGCGGCGACGTTGTTGCTGGAGCTGCAGACGGCCATCTATGCCGGGGTGCTGGCGTCGCTGTTCTTCTATTTGAAGCGCACTTCACGGCCACGGGTGCAGCAAAGCCGTGAAGGGGACGCGGATGTGTTGCGGGTGGGCGGGTCGATTTTCTTTGGTGCGGCGCATTACCTGCAGGTGCGCTTGCAGCGCTGCCAGGGGCCGCATGTGGTGATCGATGCCCGGCAGGTGAATTTTATCGACTACTCGGGTGTGGATATGTTGCACCGCGAGGCGCGGCGGTTGCAGCGGTTGGGCGGGAGTTTGACCTTGCACCGGGCCAGGCCGCAGGTGATCGAGGAATTGCAGAAGCTCGAAGGGGTGGCGTTGTGCCCGATCCGCTTTGAAGAGTGATTGGGGCCGCGTTGCGACCCTTCGCGGGCGCGCCCGCTCCCACAGGAATATCACAAATCTCGAAACCAGCGCCGAACCTGTGGGAGCTGGCTTGCCTGCGATGGGCCGCAAAGCGGCCCCGACATTTTCAGCCCCGAGCCAGTTGCCGGCGCAGTTCAGCCAACACCGGCGCTGTATCCGGCCGAATGCCACGCCAGATAAAGAAGGCTTCAGCCGCCTGCTCAGCCAGCATCCCCAACCCATCCAGCACCTTGGCCGCGCCAAGGTTGGTAGCCCACTGGCAAAACGGCGTAGGCTCCTTGCCATACATCATGTCGTAGCAAACCGTGCGCCCCGCCTCGACCAGGCTGTCGGCAATCGGCGGCATTTCCCCTGCCAGGCTCGCCGAGGTGGCGTTGATGATCACATCCACCGGCTCCTGCAACCAGGCAAACCCGCTGGCCACCACCGGCCCCAGCTCATCGAACTCACGCGCCAGCTGCTCGGCCTTTTCCACCGTCCGGTTGGCAATCACCAACGATTGCGGCTTGTGCGCCAATATCGGCTCCAGCACGCCACGCACGGCGCCACCAGCCCCGAGGATGAGAATGCGCTTGCCGGCAAGCTCGACCCCGGCATTTACCGTCAGGTCACGCACCAGGCCAGCGCCGTCGGTGTTGTCGCCCAGCAGGGTGCCGTCAGCCAGCTTGCTCAGCGTATTCACCGCGCCAGCGCGCTGGGCACGCGGGGTGAGGCTGTCGCACAGGCGGTAGGCTTCTTCCTTGAACGGCACGGTGACGTTGCCGCCGCTGCCCTGCTTGAAGAAGCCGCGCGCGCAATCACTGAACTCGTCCACCGGTGCCAACAGGGTGGCGTATTCCAGGTCCTGCCCGGTCTGCTCGGCAAACAGGCGGTGGATCAGCGGCGACTTGCTGTGGCCGATGGGGTTACCAAAAACGACGTACTGGTCCATGACGGCTCCTTGTTTATCCACAGGGTTACTGGCCGAGCCAGTCGCGGTCCTGAAGGAAGTACTCGGTCAGGCGCGCTTCTTCGCTGCCCGGCGCGGCCTTCCAGTCGTAGCCCCAGCGTACCTGAGGCGGCAGCGACATGAGGATGGACTCGGTGCGGCCACCGGACTGCAGGCCGAACAGGGTGCCACGGTCATAGACCAGGTTGAACTCCACGTAGCGGCCGCGGCGGTATTCCTGGAACTCGCGCTGCTGCGGGGTGTAGGGCGTGTCCTTGCGGCGCTGGACGATCGGCAGGTAGGCGTTGACGAAAGCATCGCCGATGGCGCGGATGAAGGCGAAGCAGGTGTCGAAGTCCCACTCGTTCAGGTCATCGAAGAACAGGCCGCCGATGCCCCGTGGCTCGCCACGGTGCTTGAGGTGGAAGTAGCGGTCGCACCAGGCCTTGTAGCGTGGGTACACGTCGGCGCCGAATGGGGCACAGGCCTGCTCGGCCACGCGGTGCCAGTGGACGCAGTCTTCTTCATTGCCATAGTAGGGGGTCAGGTCGAAGCCGCCGCCGAACCACCATACGGCCTCTTCACCTTCCTTTTCGGCAATGAAGAAACGCACGTTGGCGTGGGAAGTGGGCACATGCGGGTTGTGCGGGTGGATCACCAGCGACACACCCAGGGCCTCGAAGCCACGGCCCGCCAGTTCAGGGCGATGGGCGCTGGCCGAGGGTGGCAGGCCGGCACCAAACACATGGGAGAAGTTGACCCCGCCTTTCTCGATCACCTTGCCGTCGCCGATCACCCGCGTGCGGCCCCCGCCACCGGCTTCGCGCACCCAGGCATCCTCGACGAAGCGGGCGCCGCCGTCTTCTGTTTCGAGGGCAGAGCAGATGCGGTCTTGCAGGTCGAGCAGGTAGGCTTTCACGGCCTCGGTGCGGCTAGTCATCGGGTCACCAGAAACGGGCAGGGAAGAATTCGCCGCGTAGCATACCACCGCCAGCCCGCGCGCCGCAGTTGACGGCGATCAAGCAAAGGCGTCCGATAGAAGGCCTTTTCCCGATCCCGACGACAGGAGTGCGAGATGGCCAAGCGTATCCAGTTCAGCCAGCATGGCGGCCCGGAAGTGCTGCAGTTTGTGGAATTCGAACCCACCCCTCCGGGGCCACAGCAGGTGCGTGTGCGCAACCATGCCATCGGCCTGAACTTCATCGACACGTACTTTCGCAGCGGGCTGTATGCACCGCCGTCCCTGCCTTCTGGCCTGGGTACCGAGGCGGCCGGTGTGGTCGAGGCAGTAGGCGAGGGCGTGACCCGGCTGAAAGTGGGTGACCGCGTGGCCCATGCCGGCGGCCCGCTGGGCGCGTACAGCGAGGTGCATACCTTGCCGGAGGCCAACCTGGTCAAGCTGCCCGACAACATCAGTTTCGAGCAGGCGGCAGCGGTAATGCTCAAGGGTTTGACCGTGCAATACCTGTTGAAGCAGACCTATGAGGTCAAACCGGGCGACGTGATCCTGTTCCACGCGGCAGCGGGTGGCGTGGGTTCGTTGGCGTGCCAGTGGGCCAAAGCCTTGGGCGCCAAGCTGATTGGCACCGTGAGTTCTGCCGAGAAGGCCGAACGGGCCAAGGCGCTGGGGGCATGGGAAACCATCGACTACAGCCATGAAGATGTGGCCAAGCGGGTACTGGAGCTGACCGACGGCAAGAAATGCCCGGTGGTGTATGACGGCGTGGGCGCCGATACCTGGCTGACCTCGCTGGACTGCCTGCAGCCACGCGGGCTGATGGTGAGCTTCGGCAATGCCTCGGGCGCGGTAAGCGGGGTGAACCTGGGAATTCTGGCGCAGAAGGGCTCGCTATATGTGACCCGGCCGACCTTGGCCACCTATGCCAACAATGCCGAAAACACCCAGGCCATGGCCGATGACCTGTTTGCGATGATTGGCAGTGGCAAGCTGGTTGTGGATATCCATCAGCGGTATCCACTGAGCGAGGCCGCCAAGGCACAGGCTGAGCTGTCGGCGCGCAGGACTGTGGGGTCGACTGTACTGATCCCCTGAGCCAGACACATTCCCTATGGGAGCGGGCATGCCCGCGAAGCAGCCACCGCGGTGCATGGCACCGGCTTAGCCGGTGTTCGCGGGTGAACCCGCTCCCACAGGTATTGCGAAACACTGAGCCAACCACTGTTCCTATGGAAGCGGGTTTACCCGCGAAGAAGCCACCGCGGTATATGGCACCGGCTCTGCCGGCGTTCGCGGGCATGCCCGCTCCCACAGGTATTGCGAAACACTGGGCCAACCACTGTTCCTAGTGGGAGCGGGTTTACCCGCGAAGAAGCCACCGCGGTATATGGCACCGGCTTTGCCGGCGTTCGCGGGCATGCCCGCTCCCACAGGTATTGCGAAACACTGGGCCAACCACTGTTCCTGTGGGAGCGGGTTTACCCGCGAAGAAGCCACTGCGGTATATGGCACCGGCTTTGCCGGTGTTCGCGGGCATGCCCGCTCCCACAGGTACTGTGTCGGCTTCGATAGCTGCGCTATACCTGTGAGGGTCGGTTAGTCGGTGGTGGGGTCGACTCGATGCCATCGAGTATCGCCTCAATCACTCCCTCCGCCATTTCAATCGCATGCAGGTTCGACCAGAACATGCCACGGCCTTCTTCGCGCATGTAGTCCAGGGCTTTGTACCCGGTTTCGTAGGCACTGCGCAGGTACAGGGCTACGTGGACCAGAGCGTCCTCGGCTGAAATGTTCGGGTTGACGGTGAAGAGCGGGTCATGGCCGGCGTCGCAGCGGCCGAAGGGGCGGGTGGAGGTGCAGGGTAGGGGTGGATCTGGAACGATTTTCTTCATCATTAGATCTCGCTTCATGGCCCCACCCAGTCGTTACCACACGAATGGGTGGCAGCTGTACGCAGGGTGGTAAACCGGGTGGGAGATCTAAAACCCAGCAGGCACGAAGCCTCCTGCGAACAGCCGCCATGGACTGCCAAGATCTCTCTGAACCCGGGTTACCACACCCGATCGCCAAGTTATTCGGCGACGGTTTAAGCCTATGGGCAGAGGTTCCCGGTGAGAAGGTGATGGCAGAGGACGCGGGTCGTAGGATATTTCCGAAGCGGCCGGCTGGACAGCCATTTTGGCAAAAATCAGAAAACCCTGCGTTACCTACCGCGTAATGGCAAACAGGCGCTCGCCTTGGTTTTTGTGGTGTTGCGGATATCGAGCGCCGCCCGCGCGGCGCATCGCCGGCAAGCCAGCTCCCACATTTGTTTCGGGCCAATCACTCCTGTGCTGTCATCGCTGCCCGCCTTGTTTGTACCCTTCGATATCGAAGGTATCGCTGCCGCTACTACTTTCATCTCAAGACATGCGCCAAGGGTGCGCGCGCCAAAGGTGCAGGAGTAACTGGCCCGAAACAAATGTGGGAGCTGGCTTGCCGGCGATGCGCCGCGCGGGCGGCGCTCGATCTCACAGGCGAAGAAAGCCTCAAGGCGAGCACCTATCAGCCCTCACACGATCGCGCGCCAGCCATTCGAGACAAAATCAGGAAAGTCTGCGGGGACTTGGCTCTACCCTGTGGGAGCGGGCATGCCCGCGAACACGGGCGAAGCCCGTGCCAGGCACTGCGGTGGATTCTTCGCGGGCGCGCCCGCTCCCACAGGGTAACGGGTCATCCGCCAGGCTTGCAGATAGGTATCAGCCAGGCCGAACGACCTCGCCAGTAGCCAGGTTACGAATCACACTCGGGTTCTTCCGCCCACCCAGCGCCCCACCCAACACCATGTCCAGCTGGCCATGGAAGTACTGCTCAACCCGCAACCGGGTCTTCGCCGCCGGGCGTCCGCCGGGGTTGCACGAGGTGGAAATCAGCGGCCCCACCAGCGCGCACAGTTCACGCACCTGCGGATGGTCACTGACCCGCAGCGCCACGGTGTCGTGCTGCCCGGTCACCCATTCGGGCAACAGGTCCTGGTGCGGCACCAGCCAGGTATTGGGCCCTGGCCAGGTGCTGCCCATGCGGTCGATCCAGTCTTCGGGGAAGTCCTCGAACAGGAAGTCGAACTGGCGGATGTTGTCGGCGATCAGGATCAGCCCTTTATCCACAGGCCGCGACTTCAGCGCCAGCAGGCGATATACCGCGTCCTCGTTCCATGGGTCGCAGCCAAGGCCCCAGACCGCTTCCGTCGGGTAGGCGATGACTGCGCCCGCCCGGATCTCACGTGCGGCTTGTTGCACACGAAAACTGCTCACCATTGCTGTTTCTCCGCCTCTATACCTTGCATGTGAGCAGTGTACTTAGCCCGCGCGGGCAAACCAACGCCCGGCTTCATTGCTGACCCGGCCGTCCAGCTCCAGCTCGGTCAGCTGCGCCAATACGTCGGCCAGCGGCAGCTCGCTGCAGTGCGCCAGGCTTTCGCTGGTTTGCGGCGCTGCATGCAGCAGGGCAAGCAGGGGATGGTCGAACCTGTCCACAACTGCAGGCGGCAGGTTCTGCCAACCCTTCAGGCTTTCGAGGATCTGCTCCACACTTTCCACCAGCAGCGCCCCATCACGGATCAGCTGGTGACAGCCCTTGGCCCCCGGGTGGTGAATGGAACCCGGAATGGCATATACCTCGCGGCCTTGCTCGGCCGCCAGGCGCGCCGTGATGAGCGAGCCACTGGCCAGGCTGGCCTCCACCACCAGCACGCCCAGCGACAAGCCGCTGATGATGCGGTTGCGCCGTGGGAAGTTGCCAGGCAGTGGCCCGGCATCCAGCGGATACTCGGAAGCCAGCGCACTGCCGTTGTCGATGATCGCTTGCGCAAGCGCTTGATGGCGCTGTGGATAAAGTTTTTGCAGCCCCGTACCGAGCACGGCAATCGTGCACCCACCGGCCTGCAGCGCGGCCCGATGAGCGGCACCGTCGACACCCACCGCCAGCCCGCTGGTAATGGTGAAACCGGCTTGCGCAAGGTAGCGGGAAAATGCCCGGGCAGTGTCCAGTGCCGGGGGTGTGGCACGTCTGCTGCCCACGATGGCCAGTTGAGGGCGGTCGAGCAAGGCCGGGTCGCCCGCAACGAAAAGCAGCGGCGGGGCATCGTCGATTTCTGCCAGCAAGGCAGGGTAGCCGGGGCCGTCCCACATCAGCAAATGCTGGCCGGGGCGCTCTAGCCAGGCCATTGCGGCCAGCGCGCCATCACGTACCTCGGCACTGCGCCGGGCATCGATGGTGGCTTGGGGGATGCCCAGCGCTCGCCAGGCCGAACCTGGGGCACTCAGCGCGGAAGAGGCACTGCCGAAGGCATCGAGCAAGGTGCGAAAACGTCGCAGTCCTGTCTCGGGCAGGCGATGCAGGCGTAAACGTGCCTCCAGTTCGGCAGGCGGGCAGTGCGACGAGTGGTAAGGGGGCATGGGGATCATCCTTGATCGAAACAGGGCCATTTACGTGGCACAACCTGTGGATAACTCTGTGAGTAACACTTTGAAAAGCTGTCCATTGATTGGGGGCTATCAAGCCCATAGACACCCTAGACGAGCTTGCCAGGTGCCGAAATCCCCGTTTCCCTTTATTATGTGTGCTCAGTTTTCAACCGAACGCACAGTGACTGCCTGACCTTATGGCCATCTTGAACATTCTCGAATTCCCGGACCCGCGCCTGCGCACTATCGCCAAACCGGTGACGGAGTTCGACGACGCCCTGCGTCAGCTGATCGACGACATGTTTGAAACCATGTACGAAGCCCCGGGTATCGGCCTGGCCGCCACCCAGGTCAACGTGCACCTGCAGGTCGTGGTCATGGACCTCAGCGAAGACCGCAGCGAGCCGCGCGTCTTCATCAACCCCACGGTAGAAGAACTGACCCACGACATGGGCCAGTACCAGGAAGGCTGCCTGTCGGTGCCTGGCTTCTACGAGAACGTCGACCGCCCGCTGCGTGTACGGGTCAAGGCCCAGGACCGCGACGGCACGCCGTACGAGCTGGAATGCGAAGGCCTGCTGGCGGTGTGCGTGCAGCACGAATTCGATCACCTCAACGGCAAGCTGTTCGTTGACTACCTGTCGCAGCTCAAACGCGACCGGATCAAGAAGAAGCTGGAAAAGCAGCACCGCCAGCAAGCCTGATCCCCACCTTCCAGAAGGCTTGCTCCGGCAAGCCTTTTTCTATTTTGAAGCGAGAACTCCATGCGCATCGTCTTTGCAGGCACTCCAGAGTTTGCCGCCGAACACCTCAAGGCCCTGCTCGACAGCCCTTACGAGATCGTGGCCGTCTACACCCAGCCCGACCGCCCGGCCGGTCGTGGCCAGAAGCTGATGCCAAGTGCGGTCAAGGCACTGGCCGTGGCCCATGACATCCCGGTGTTCCAGCCGCAGACCCTGCGCAACGCCGATGCCCAGGCCGAACTGGCCGCGCTCAAACCCGACCTGATGGTGGTGGTCGCCTACGGCCTGATCCTGCCGCAGGTGGTGCTGGATATCCCGCGCCTGGGCTGCATCAACAGCCACGCCTCCCTGCTGCCACGCTGGCGCGGTGCGGCGCCGATCCAGCGCGCGGTGGAAGCCGGCGACGCCGAGAGCGGCGTGACCGTGATGCGCATGGAAGCTGGCCTGGACACCGGCCCGATGCTGCTCAAGGTGGTCACCCCGATCAGCGCCGACGACACCGGCGGCACCCTGCACGACCGCCTGGCCGAGATGGGCCCGCCCGCCGTGGTACAGGCCATCGCCGGCTTGGCCGACGGTTCGCTGCACGGTGAAGTGCAAGACGATGCCCTGGCCACCTACGCACACAAGCTGAACAAGGACGAGGCGCGCATCGACTGGAGCCGCCCGGCCGTTGAACTGGAGCGCCTGATCCGCGCCTTCAACCCGTGGCCGGTGTGCCACAGCACCCTCGATGGCGAAAGCGTGAAAGTGCTGGCCGCCAACTTGTCCACAGGCAAAGGCGCCCCCGGCGAAATCCTTTCCGCCAGCAAGGACGGCCTGGTCGTCGCCTGCGGTGACCAGGCGCTGAGCCTGACCCGCCTGCAACTGCCCGGCGGCAAAGCGCTGAACTTCAGCGACCTGTTCAACAGCCGCCGCGAGAAGTTCGCCGCCGGCAAGGTGCTGGGCCAATGAACCCACGTCTTGCCGCCGCCCGTGCCCTTGCCGCTGTACTCAGTGGCAAGGCCTCGCTGAACAGCTCGCTGCCAGCCCAACTGGACAAGGTCGATGAACGCGACCGTGGCCTGACCCAGGACCTGGCGTTCGGCACCGCACGCTGGCAGCCACGCCTCGACCTGCTGGCCGCGCAACTGCTGCAGAAGCCGTTCAAGGCGGCCGACGCCGATGTGCAGGCGCTGCTGCTGGTCGGCCTGTACCAGCTGTTCTACACCCGTATTCCGGCCCACGCCGCCATCGGCGAAACCGTGGGCTGTGCCGACAAGCTGAAGAAGCCGTGGGCCAAGGGCTTGCTCAATGCCGTGCTGCGCCGTGCCCAGCGCGAAGGCGAGGAACTGCTCGCCGGCATGGAGCGCGATCCGGTAGTTCGCACCGCCCACCCGCGCTGGCTGCAGAAGGCGTTGAAAGCCTTCTGGCCAGAGCAGTGGGAAGCCATCTGCGCCGCCAACAACGCCCACCCGCCGATGATTTTGCGGGTCAACCGCCGCCACCACAGCCGCGATGCCTACCTGGCACTGCTGGCTGAAGCGGGCATTGGCGCCAGCGCCTGCCAGTACAGCCGTGACGGCATTGTGCTGGCCGAAGCCTGCGACGTGCGCGGCCTGCCAGGCTTCGCCGAAGGCTGGGTGAGCGTGCAGGACGAAGCCGCGCAGCTGTCTGCCGACCTGCTCGAACTGGCCCCCGGCCAACGCGTGCTGGACGCCTGCTGCGCCCCGGGTGGCAAGACCTGCCACCTGCTGGAGGCCGAAGCCGGGCTGGCACACATGGTGGCCATCGACCTCGAAGCCAAGCGCCTGACCCGCGTGCGCGAAAACCTCGACCGCCTGCAGCTGGACGCCGAGCTGATCGCCTGCGATGCCCGCGACACCGCCAGCTGGTGGGACGGCAAGCCGTTCCAGCGCATCCTGCTCGATGCGCCATGTTCGGCCACCGGCGTGATCCGCCGCCACCCGGACATCAAGCTCACCCGCCAGGCCGACGACATCCCGGCCCTGGCAGCGCTGCAAGGCGAGTTGCTCGACGCGCTGTGGCCGACCCTGGAAGTCGGCGGCATGCTGCTGTACGCCACCTGCTCCAGCCTGCCGACCGAGAACACTGAAGTGGTAGGCGCCTTCCTTGCCCGCACCCCGGGCGCCCGTGAGCTGGACCTGGCCACCGAGGCCGGCCTGCGCCAGCCCCACGGCCGCCAGTTGCTGGCCCAGGAAGGCGGCCACGACGGCTTCTACTATGCCAAGCTGATCAAGATCGCCGCCTCTCGCGGATAAGCACAAACGGTAGGGAGTAGCGGATGAAGATCATCATCCTCGGCGCAGGGCAGGTAGGCGGTACGCTGGCAGAGCATTTGGCCAGCGAAGCGAACGACATCACCGTGGTCGACACCGATGGCGAGCGCTTGCGCGACCTCGGTGACCGCCTGGACATCCGCACCGTGCAGGGCCGCGGCTCGCTGCCGACGGTGCTGCGCCAGGCCGGTGCCGACGACGCCGACATGCTGGTGGCGGTGACCAACAGCGATGAAACCAACATGGTCGCCTGCCAGGTGGCCTATTCGCTGTTCCACACCCCGACCAAGATCGCCCGGGTGCGCGAGTCGGCTTACCTCACCCGCGAAGAGCTGTTCCACAACGACCATATCCCGGTGGATGTGCTGATCAGCCCCGAGCAGGTGGTGACCAACTACATCAAGCGCCTGATCGAGCACCCGGGCTCGCTGCAGGTGATCGACTTCGCCGAAGGCAAGGCCCAGCTGGTGGCGGTGAAGGCCTACTACGGCGGCCCGCTGGTCGGCCAGCAACTGCGCCAGATCCGCGCGCACATGCCCAACGTCGACACCCGCGTGGCGGCCATCTTCCGCCGCGACCGGCCGATCACCCCACGTGGCGACACCGTGATCGAAGCTGATGACGAAGTGTTTTTCATCGCCGCCAAGAAAGACATTCGCGCGGTGATGGGCGAGCTGCGCCGCATCGACGAAACCAACAAGCGCATTGTCATCGCCGGCGGTGGGCAGATCGGCGAGCGCCTGGCCGAAGCCATCGAAAGCCGCTACCAGGTGAAGATCATCGAGATGAACCCGGCCCGCTGCCGGCACCTGTCCGATACCCTGGAAAGCACGGTGGTGCTGCAGGGCAGCGCCTCGGACAAGGACCTGATGCTCGAAGAGAACATCGCCGACGCCGACATCTTCCTGGCCCTGACCAACGATGACGAAGCCAACATCATGTCGTCGCTGCTGGCCAAGCGCCTGGGCGCGGGCAAGGTGATGACCATCATCAACAACCCGGCCTATGTCGACCTGGTGCAGGGCGGTGATATCGACATCGCCATCAGCCCGCAGCTGGCCACCATCGGCACCCTGCTGGCGCACGTGCGCCGTGGCGACATCGTCAGCGTGCACTCGCTGCGCCGCGGTGCGGCCGAGGCCATCGAAGCGGTGGCGCACGGGGATTCGAAATCGAGCAAGGTGGTGGGCAAGGCCATCGAAGACATCGCCCTGCCGCCGGGTACCACCATCGGCGCCATCATCCGCGACGAAGAGGTGATGATCGCCCACGACGACACCGTGATCGAATCAGGTGACCATGTGATCCTGTTCGTTGTGGATAAAAAACAAATTCGGGATGTGGAGAAGCTGTTCCACGTCGGCTTGAGTTTCTTCTAGGAGCAGAGGGCATGCGCGAATCGCTGGAGAAGATGCTGGCCAAGGGTGTGGATAACCCGCTGCTGAGGTTTGGGCTGGGCAAGGCCTGGCTGGATGAAGGCAACGGCGCTGAAGCGGCGGTGCACCTGGCTCGGTGTGTTGAGCAGGACCCGAAATATTCCGCAGCGTGGAAGCTGCTGGGCAAGGCGCATCAGTTGCAGGGTGACCTGGCGGCGGCGCGCAGAGCCTGGGAGGACGGGATCGTGGCGGCGCAGGCCCATGGGGACAAGCAGGCCGAGAAAGAGATGACCGTGTTCCTGAAGAAACTCGACAAAGCAGCAGGTTAACGCGGTCCCTGTGGGAGCGGGTTCACCCGCGAATGCGTCAGTGAAGCCAACATTGCATTCGCGGGTAAACCCGCTCCCACAGGGTCCCCGCTACAACAGGCAGAGGTGCATTCAGCCTGCTGTCAGGGCAGTGGATAACTCAATACCAGCGCGGCTCGCCAGCCGGGCGCTTCTTGAAGCGCTTCATGCTCCACATGTACTGGCTCGGGTACTCGCGCACATAACGCTCGACCACCTTGCTCATCGCCGCCGCGGAAACATTCACGTCGGTGCTGTACATTTCCTCCGGCGCCGCTTCCAGGAACACCTTGAAGCCCGAACCATCCGGCAGCCGCAGGGCATGCAGGAACACCCCCACCGCCTTGCCACCCGCCAGCATGTTCGGCACGAACTTGCTGGTCAGCGCCTGGGTGCCCAGGAACGGCACGAACACCCCTGCCGATTCCGCCGGCTCCGGGTCGGCGGGGATGCCCACCTGGCCACCGCGGCGTACTTCCTTGATCACGCTGAGAATGCCTTCCTTGGTCGAAGGCGCCACGCGGTTGCCCATCTGCACGCGCTGCTCACGCAGCAAGTCATCCACAGCTTTGAGCTTCGGCGGGCGGTAGAAGATGATCGGTTTGCACTGGTTGCAGTAGAAGTGGTTCAGTACTTCCCAGTTGCCCAGGTGGCTGGTGATACCCACCACGCCCTTGCCCGAGGCCAGGGCCTGCTCCAGCACTTCCAGGCCGTGCACTTCCTTGACCAGTTCCAGCGAACGCTGCGGCGGCCAGATCCAGGCACAGGCACTTTCGACAAAGGATTTGCCGATATCCCGCAGCGCCTGGCCCACCAGTTGCTCACGGGCAACCGGGTCCATCTCCGGGAAACACTTGGCCAGGTTGATCCGCACCACGTTCCGCGAACCGTTGGGGACTTTCCACATCAGCCAGCCAATACCCGCGCCGACGCGCTGCACAGCGCCCCAGGGCAGCTTGGCAAACAGGCGCAGCACCCCGACCATCAGGGCGCCCTTGAACTTTTCCACAGGCGAATTCCTTATTTCAGCAAGGCGCGCATTGTAACCCCTCAGCGCAACAAGGCGGCGTAGCGATCGCAATCGGTGGTGTGGTCCATGACCATGCCGGTGGCCTGCATGAAGGCGTAGCAGATGGTCGGCCCGACGAAGGTGAAGCCGGCTTTCTGCAGGGCCTTGCTCATGGCCTTGGCTTCATCGGTAACCGCCGGCACATCGCTGCGGCCTGCGAAATGGTTGACCTTCGGCGCACCGCCGACGAACGACCACAACCATTCGGCCGGGTTATCCACAGCCAGCCACGCCTGGGCATTACGCCGCGCAGCCTTGAGCTTGAGGCGGTTGCGGATGATGCCGGCGTCCTGCATCAGTTCTTCGATGCGTTCGTCGCTCATGGCGGCCAGTTTCACCGGGTCGAAGCCATGCATCACCTGGCGATAACGCTCGCGTTTGCGCAAAACGGTTATCCACGAAAGCCCTGCCTGGAACCCTTCGAGCAAAAGCATCTCGAAGAGCAACGCCGGGTCACGCTGTGGCGTTCCCCATTCCTGGTCATGGTAGGCCTGGTACAACGGATCGTCGGTACACCAAAAGCAGCGTGGCATAAGGCTCCAATGAGTAGAGGGCGAGGCGAATCAGGTTATACTCCCGCTCTTTACATCCGCATCCCCAGATACAGGTGAATTTCGTGAGCCAGCCTACGCCAGCCGTGCGTACCTTCCAAGACCTGATCCTCGCCCTGCAGAACTACTGGGCAGCTCAAGGTTGTGTGGTGCTTCAGCCCTACGATATGGAAGTAGGCGCCGGCACTTTCCATACCGCCACGTTCCTGCGTGCCGTCGGCCCAGAAACCTGGAACGCCGCCTACGTGCAGCCTAGCCGTCGCCCTGCCGACGGGCGGTATGGCGAAAACCCCAACCGCCTGCAGCACTACTACCAGTTCCAGGTGGTGCTCAAGCCAAACCCGGCCAACTTCCAGGAGCTGTACCTCGGCTCGCTGAAAGCCATCGGCCTGGACCCGCTGGTGCACGACATCCGCTTCGTCGAAGACAACTGGGAATCGCCGACCCTCGGCGCCTGGGGCCTGGGCTGGGAAATCTGGCTGAACGGCATGGAAGTCACCCAGTTCACCTACTTCCAGCAGGTAGGCGGTATCGAGTGCTACCCGGTCACCGGTGAAATCACCTACGGCCTGGAGCGCCTGGCCATGTACATCCAGGGCGTCGATTCGGTGTACGACCTGGTGTGGGCCGACGGCCCGTTCGGCAAGGTCACCTACGGCGACGTGTTCCACCAGAACGAAGTGGAGCAGTCGACCTACAACTTCGAACACGCCAACGTCGACAAACTGTTCGAGCTGTTCGACTTCTACGAAAGCGAAGCCAACCGCCTGATCAAGCTGGACCTGCCGTTGCCGACCTACGAAATGGTCCTGAAGGCCTCGCACACCTTCAACCTGCTGGACGCGCGCCGCGCCATCTCGGTTACCGAGCGCCAGCGTTACATCCTGCGTGTACGTACCCTGGCCCGGGACGTGGCGCAAAGCTATCTGCAAGCCCGCGCACGCATGGGCTTCCCGATGGCCACCCCTGAACTGCGTGACGAAGTGTTGGCTAAGCTGGAGGCTGCACAATGAGTGCTCAAGATTTCCTGGTAGAACTGGGCACCGAAGAGCTGCCACCCAAAGCCCTGGCCACCCTCGGCGACGCCTTCCTGGCCGGCATCGAGAAAGGCCTGCAGGCCGCTGGCCTGAACTACACCGGCAAGCAGGTGTACGCCGCGCCGCGCCGCCTGGCCGTGCTGATCCGCCAGCTGGACGTGCAGCAGCCTGACCGCAGCATCAATATCGACGGCCCGCCCCTGCAGGCTGCTTTCAAAGACGGCGAGCCGACCCAGGCTGCGCTGGGCTTTGCCAAGAAATGCGGTGTAGACCTGTCGGAAATCGACCAGAGCGGCGCCAAGCTGCGCTTCTCCCAGCATATCCCGGGCAAGTCCACCGTCGGCCTGCTGCCAACCATCGTCGAAGATTCGCTCAACGACCTGCCGATTCCCAAGCGCATGCGCTGGGCGGCCAGCCGTGAAGAATTCGTGCGCCCGACCCAATGGCTGGTGATGCTGCTGGGCGACCAGGTGGTCGACTGCACCATCCTGTCGCAGAAAGCCGGCCGTGAATCCCGTGGCCACCGCTTCCACCACCCGGAAAACGTCGTCATTACCACCCCGGCCAACTACGTCGAAGACCTGCGCAAAGCCTACGTGCTGGCCGACTTCGCCGAGCGCCGCGAGCTGATCAGCAAGCGTACCGCCGAGCTGGCCATGCAGCAGGAAGGCACCGCCATCGTGCCGCCTGCGCTGCTGGACGAAGTGACCGCCCTGGTCGAGTGGCCAGTGCCGCTGGTGTGCTCGTTCGAGGAGCGTTTCCTTGAAGTGCCACAGGAAGCCCTGATCACCACCATGCAGGACAACCAGAAGTACTTCTGCCTGCTGGACAGCGAAGGCAAGCTGCTGCCGCGCTTCATCACCGTGGCCAACGTCGAAAGCCGCGACCCGAAGCAGATCGTGCAAGGCAACGAGAAGGTCGTGCGCCCACGCCTGACCGACGCCGAGTTCTTCTTCAAGCAGGACAAGAAGCAGCCGCTGGAAACCTTCAACGAGCGCCTGAAGAACGTGGTGTTCCAGGCTCAGCTGGGCACTGTGTACGACAAGGCCGAGCGTGTTTCCAAGCTGGCTGCGTTCATTGCCCCGCTGATCGGCGGCGACGCCCAGCGCGCCGGCCGTGCCGGCCTGCTGTCCAAGTGCGACCTGGCCACCGAGATGGTGGGCGAGTTCCCTGAAATGCAGGGTGTTGCCGGTTACTACTACGCGCTCAACGACGGCGAGCCGCAAGACGTCGCCCTGGCCCTGAACGAACAGTACATGCCGCGCGGTGCTGGCGCCGAGCTGCCGCAGACCCTCACCGGTGCTGCCGTGGCCATCGCCGACAAGCTCGACACCCTGGTTGGCATCTTCGGCATCGGCATGCTGCCCACCGGTAGCAAAGACCCGTACGCCCTGCGCCGTGCCGCCCTGGGCGTGCTGCGCATCCTGATCGAGAAGCAGCTGGACCTGAACCTGACCGGTGCGGTCGAGTTCGCCGTCAAGCAGTTCGGTGCCAAGGTCAAGGCTGCCGGCCTGGGCGAGCAGGTACTGGAGTTCATCTTCGACCGCCTGCGTGCGCGTTACGAAGACGAAGGCATCGACGTAGCCACCTACCTGTCGGTGCGTGCCCTGCAGCCAGGCTCCGCCCTGGACTTCGACCAGCGCGTACAGGCCGTGCAAGCCTTCCGCAAGCTGCCGGAAGCCGAAGCCCTGGCCGCGGTGAACAAGCGTGTGTCGAACCTGCTGAGCAAGGCCGAAGGCGCCATCGCCGAACAGGTAGAGCCGAAATACTTCGACAACGCCAACGAGTTCTCGCTGTACTCGGCCATCCAGCAGGCCGACCAGGCCGTGCAACCGATGGCTGCTGCACGCCAGTACAGTGAATCGCTGGCCCGCCTGGCGGCCCTGCGTGACCCGGTCGACGCCTTCTTCGAGGCGGTGATGGTCAACGCTGAAGACGCCAAGGTACGCGCCAACCGTTATGCCCTGCTCAGCCGCCTGCGCGGCCTGTTCCTGGGCGTGGCCGACATTTCGCTGCTGGGGTAAGCCTTGAAACTGCTGATTCTCGACCGTGACGGGGTCATCAACCATGACTCCGACGCCTACATCAAGACGCTGGAAGAATGGGTGCCGATCCCTGGCTCGGTCGAGGCCATCGCGCAGTTGAGCAAAGCGGGCTGGACGGTGGCCGTGGCCACCAACCAGTCCGGCATTGCCCGTGGCTACTACACACTGGCAACCCTGGAGGCCATGCACGCACGCCTGCGCGCGCTGGTGGCCGAGCAGGGTGGCGAGGTGGGCCATATCGTGTACTGCCCGCACGGGCCGGACGAAGGCTGCGATTGCCGCAAGCCAAAGCCTGGCATGCTGGTGGCGATAGCCGAGCATTACCGGGTCGGCCTGCAAGGCGTCTGGTTCGTCGGCGACAGCAAAGGTGACCTGGAGGCCGCCCTGGCCGTCGGTGCACAACCCGTGTTGGTAAAAACCGGCAAGGGCGAGCGGACCCTGGAAAAAGGTGTCCCTGAAACTACACTGATTTTCGACGATCTGGCAGCTATCGCCAGAGAACTAATTTAAACGGTGCGCCTTAGGGCGCATTTTTCTCAGGCGGGCATGCCCCGCAATGGTACAAGCCACTATGTCGATCCTGCAGGCGATCAGAATCTTTCTTTTTTACCTGCTGCTGGGCACCAGTTCGCTGCTGTGGTGCTCGCTGAGCTTCTTCATCGCGCCGTTCCTGTCGTTCCCCAAGCGCTACAGGTTCATCAACGTGTACTGGTGTCGCTGCGCGCTGTTCCTGGTGCGCACCATTCTCGGCATCGACTACAAGGTCACCGGCGCAGAGAACGTGCCGAATGAGCCCTGCGTGATCCTGTCCAACCACCAGAGCACCTGGGAAACCTTCTTCCTTTCCCAGTACTTTTCGCCGCTGAGCCAGGTGCTCAAGCGCGAGCTGCTGTACGTGCCGTTCTTCGGTTGGGCCATGGCCATGCTGCGGCCGATCGCGATCAACCGCGATAACCCGAAGGAAGCGTTGCGCCAGGTGGCCAGCAAAGGCGACGAGCTGCTCAAGCAGAAGACGTGGGTACTGATCTTCCCGGAAGGCACCCGCGTGCCGTTCGGCACTGTGGGCAAGTTCTCCCGCGGCGGTACCGCACTGGCCGTGAACGCCGGGCTGCCCGTGCTGCCGATTGCCCACAATGCCGGCAAGTTCTGGCCGAAGACCGGCTGGGGCAAGCGTGCCGGTACCATCGAGGTAGTGATTGGCGAGCCTATGTACGCCAATGGCACCGGGCCACGTGCCATCGCCGAGCTCAACGACCGTGCTGCGGCGTGGAACGAAGCCACCCAACGGGCCCTGGGTTCGCTGCCGCCAGCCGATGAAAAAACCCAACAGCAGACGGCTTGATCATCTGTGGATAACTTGTGAGCAGTTTTTCGATCAAATGCTTGAAGTGATCGCTAAGTAATTGAATTAGCTGTTTATTTCTACGTGTGACATTTTTCTTAAAATCGTGCATAAGTTTTTTCGGGGCATAAAAAAACCGGCTTTTACAGCCGGTTTTTTTGTGCCCTGTGAACAGCATCAGACCTTGTCGAGATCCACATCCTTGGTCTCTTTAAGGCAGAAAATCCCCACCACCAAACTGATCCCGGTCACCAGCACCGGGTACCACAGCCCGTAGAAGATATCCCCGGTATACACAACCAAGGCGAACGATACGGTTGGCAGGAAGCCGCCGAACCAGCCATTACCAATATGGTAGGGCAGGGACATCGAGGTGTAACGGATACGGGTGGGGAACAGTTCGACCATCACGGCTGCCAGCGGGCCATAGGTCATGGTCGCGATCAGGATCATCGCCACGATCAGCACCACCACCATCACCTGATTGACCTGCCCCGGGTCGGCTTTGGCCGGGTAGCCTGCTTGCTCCACGGCGGTGCGCATGGCCGCTTCGTCGAAGCCATTGATGGCCTTTTCACCAATGTTGACCACCACATCACTGCCGGCCACGCTTACCGAGCTGTACGGCAGGCCCTGCTTGACCAGGAACGTCTTGACCTTGTCGCACGGGCTGTCGAAACGCGCCTTGCCCACCGGGTCGAACTGGAAGGTGCAGCTTTGCGGGTCGGCGGTGACAACGATTGGCGCCTGCCGGCTGGCAGCGTCGATCTGAGGGTTGGCGTAGTGGCTCAGCGCCTTGAACAGCGGGAAGTACAACACCGTGGCCAACAGCAGGCCGAGCATCAGGATCGGCTTGCGGCCGATGCGGTCCGACAACCAGCCGAAGAACACGAAGAACGGCGCACCGATCACCACACTGATGATCAGCAGGGTATTGGCCTGGGCCGGGTCCATCTTCAGCATCTGGGTCATGAAGAACAGCACGTAGAACTGCGCCGTGTAGAAGGTCACGGCTTGCCCGGCGTTGATGCTGAACAGGGCGGTAAGCACCACTTTCAGGTTCGGCCAGGAGGTGAACGACTCACGGATCGGCGACTTGCTGACCTTGCCCTGGGCCTTCATTTTCACGAAGGCCGGCGACTCGTGCATGCTCATGCGGATCCAGGTGGAGATGGCCAGCAGCACGATCGACAGCAGGAACGGCAAGCGCCAGCCCCAGGTTTCGAACTGGTCGCCACTGATGTAGCGGCTGCCCAGCACCACCAGCAGCGACAGCAACAGGCCAAGGGTGGCGGTGGACTGGATGAAACCGGTGTAGAAGCCCCGTTTGCCTTGGGGTGCGTGCTCGGCCACATAGGTGGCAGCACCGCCGTACTCACCGCCCAGCGCCAGCCCCTGCAGCATGCGCAGGATCACCAGGATGATCGGTGCGGCAATGCCGATGCTGGCATAGGTGGGCAACAGCCCCACGGCGAAGGTGGACAGGCCCATCAGCACGATGGTGACCAGGAACGTGTACTTGCGCCCGATCATGTCGCCCAGGCGACCGAACACCAATGCACCGAACGGCCGCACCAGGAAGCCGGCGGCAAAGGCCATGAGGGCGAAGATGAAGGCGGTGGTGTCGTTCACCCCGGCAAAGAACTGCTTGCTGATGACCGCTGCCAACGCTCCGTAGAGAAAAAAGTCATACCACTCGAAAACCGTCCCGAGGGATGACGCGAAAATGATCTTGCGTTCTTCACGGCGGCTGGAGCTGCTGGCCGCCGCACCCTGTTCCTGGATGTAATCCGACATCGTTGCTGTCCTCGGCCCGCAGGCCACAGTGATTATTCTTTTTGTTCCACTGTCGGCGGCTTCTGACCGCGAGCCGCCGGTGTTGCACGCACCCGGGTCAGGGGGTCGGTATCGCGTCTTCGTTCAAGTAGGTTTGGGTAGCAGCTCCTTTGAGGATCAGTTGCGCCGCCTTCTCGGCGATCATCAGGGTCGGTGAACAGGTATTACCGGAGGTGATCTGCGGCATGATCGAGGCATCGGCCACGCGCAAACCGGGGATGCCGTGCACGCGCAGCTGGTTATCCACAACGTCCAGGGCACCGCTGCCCATGCGGCAGGTACCGACAGGGTGGAAGATAGTCGTGCCGATCTTGCCGGCTGCCTCGAACAGGTCTTGCTCGGTTTGCAGGGCTGGGCCTGGCAGGTATTCCTTGGGGTCGAACGCTGCAAGGGCTGGGGCCTGAACGATGCGCCGGGTGAGGCGGATGGCATCGGCGGCCACGCGCAGGTCCTGTGGGTCGCTGAGGTAGTTGGGGTCGATCAGCGGCGTGCTGTTCATGTCGGTGCTGCGGATATCGATACGCCCGCGGCTGGCCGGGCGCAGGTTGCACACCGACGCGGTAAAGGCAGGGAACGCGTGCAGCGGCTCACCGAAGCGCTCCAGTGACAGCGGCTGTACGTGGTACTGCAGGTTGGCGGTGGCCTGCTCCGGGCTCGAACGCACGAACGCGCCCAGCTGGCTGGGCGCCATGGCGAGCGGGCCGCTGCGGTCATAGAGGTAACGCAGGCCCATGCCCATCTTGCCCCAAAGGCTGTTGGCCATCTGGTTCAAGGTGCGGGTGTTGCGGATCTGGTAGATCAGGCGCAGTTGCAGGTGGTCCTGAAGGTTGCCACCCACGCCCGGCATATCGTGGCGTACACCAATGCCCAGGCTTTCCAGCAGCTGGCGCGGGCCGATGCCGGAGCGCTGCAGAATACCGGGTGAACCAACGGCGCCGGCGCACAGGATAATCTCGCGACGCGCCGCAAACTCGTGCCAGGCGCCTTGCCAAAATGCTTTCACCGCCCGCGCCCGGGTGTTGTTGAGCAATACCTGGTCAACCTGAACGCCGGTCAGCACCGTGAGGTTGGCGCGCTCCTTTATCGGCCGCAGGAAGGCTTTGGAGGCGTTCCAGCGCACGCCGCTGCGCTGGTTGACCTGAAAGTATCCACAGCCCTGGTTGTCGCCGGTGTTGAAGTCGTCGATTTTGGCGATGCCGCTTTGCTCGGCCGCATCACGGAAAGCATCGAGGATCGGCCAGCTGTAGCGCTGGCGCTCTACCCGCCATTCGCCTTCTCCGCCGTGGTGCTCGCTGGCGCCGGCGAAGTGGTTTTCGCTGGCCTTGAACAGCGGCAGCACGTCCTTCCAGGCCCAGCCGTCGTTGCCTTGCTCGGCCCAGCGGTCATAGTCGGCTGCCTGGCCGCGCATGTAGATCATGCCGTTGATCGAGGAGCAGCCGCCGAGCACCTTGCCACGCGGGTAGCCCAGGGCGCGACCACCAAGGCCAGGCTGGGCCTCGGTCTTGAAGCACCAGTCGGTACGCGGGTTGCCGATGCAATAGAGATAGCCGACGGGAATGTGAATCCAGGGATAGTTGTCGCGGCCACCCGCTTCCAGCAGCAGTACGCGGCAGGAAGGGTCGGCGGACAAACGATTGGCCAGCAGGCAACCGGCAGGACCGGCCCCTACGACCACGTAGTCGAAGACAGAATCGGCTGATGGCATGTGTAACCTCGCGCCCGTTTTTTATTCTTGTCCCGATCCATCTTAGTGCGTAATTTCGTGGGTGAAACACGAGATTTCGCGCAGCCGTTGTGCGTTTTAGCACAGGGGTAAGCCTGTACCGGCCTCTTCGCGGGTGAACCCGCTCCCACAGTGACCGCGCAGCCTCCAGCACCAGCGCCGGCCCTGTGGGAGCGGGTTTACCCGCGAAAGGGCCGGACGAACAGCCACAAGGATCAGCATGTTCGACTGGAACGATCTGCGGTTTTTCCTCGAGTTGCAGCGCAGCGGCCGGCTGCTCACCGCCGCCAAGCGTCTCAACACTACCCACAGCACCGTGGCCCGGCATATCGAGAGCATCGAGCAAAGCCTGGGCACCGCGCTGTTCGTGCAACATGCCCAGGGCTACGAGCTGACGCCCTCGGGCCAGGCCCTGCTCAAACACGCCGAAGCCATGGAAAACGTCGCGCTGCTGGCGCAGGAAGAAATCACCCAGGCCATCACCCCGCTGGGCAAGATTCGCCTGGGGGTAACCGAAGGCATTGGCATCATGTTCTTCACCCCGCGCATGAATGCGCTGTTCGAGCGCTACCCGGGCCTGGAGGTGGAACTGGTGGCGGTGCCGCGCTTTGTCAGCATCCTCAACCGCGAAGCGGAGATCAGCATCCACCTGGAACGGCCCAACGCCGACCTGTTGATCACCCGCAAGCTCACCGACTACCGCCTGGCGCTGTACGCCAGCCAGGAGTACCTGGACCGGGCACCGCCGTTGCGCAACCGTGAGGACCTGGCCCGGCACAACTGGATCGGCTACGTAGACGACCTGCTGTTCAGCCAGGAGCTGCTGTTTCTCAACAGTTTCTGCCGGGCGCCGACCGTGGTGTTTCGCAGCACCAGCGTCATTGCCCAACAGGCTGCCGCCCGCGCCGGGCTGGGCATCGCCGTACTGCCCAACTACATGGCTCACGACGACCCGACGCTGGTGCGCGTACTGCCTGGCGAGACCATCCAGCGCAGCTACTGGATCTGCACCCGCCGCGAGCTGCACAAGTCAGTGCGCCTGCGGGTGGTGTGGGACTACCTGCTGGCGCTGTGCGCGGCAGAGCAGGACGCGCTGCTAGCCCCATAGCGCCTTGCCGGCCAGCAGCAATGCCGCCGTCCAACCGGCCACCGCAAACATCTGCTGCAAACGCGGCCCGGCCAGCCTGGCCGCCAATGGCCGCGCCAGCAGTAGGCCGAGCACCGCGCCTGCTGCGAACGGGGCCCCAACCTGCCAATGCATGACACCCGCCAGGCTGGCGCTGACCACACTGCCGGTGGACACCAGTGCGATCACCGCCAGCGAAGTGGACACGATGCTGGCCATGCGCAGGTTGGTATAGCGGTTCAGGGCCGGGATGATGACGAAACCGCCGCCAACCCCCAGCAGACCAGACAGCAACCCGGACAAGGCACCGGTAAATGCCAGGGCACGCGCGCAGGGCAGGGTCCAGCGCAAGCGGCCTTGCAACGGGTTCAGCACACAGGGTTCGATGTAGCGATGGGCGTCGTTGGCCTCACCGCGCAGTTCCTTGGCAGCCTTGCGCCAGATACGCAGGCAGGCGTACACCAGCACCCCGGCAAACACCAGCTGCAAGGGTGTATTCGGCAAGCGGTGCGCCAGCATCAGCCCGAACGGCGCCGCCGCTACGCCGATCAGCGCGATAAACAGCGCCGCACGGTAACGTACCAACCCTTGGCGCAAGCCCAGCACCGCGCCAACCGCCGCCGCCATGCCTACGGCCAACAGGCCGACCGGTGCTGCCTCGACCATCGACAGCCCCAGGCCGAACACCAGCAAGGGCACGGCGAGAATGCCACCGCCTGCACCGGTCAACGCCAGCACCGCACCGATGATCGCGCCCAGGCCTGCCCCCAGCAATTGATGTTCGATCACTGCCCACCCTCGGCTACCAGCTGTGGGCGTGCCAGCCACTCGCGGCCCTTGAGCATGCCTTGCCAGTACAACGGCGGCAGCGCTTGCGCCTTGAGCAACCAGGCCAGGCGTGTCGGTTTGCGGCCATCCAGCAACCAGTTGGGGAAGCTCGGTGCCAGCTTGCCGCCATAGGTGAACTCGGCCAGGACGATTTTGCCGCGCTCTACCGTCAGCGGGCACGAACCATAGCCATCGTACTGGGCGAGGGTAGGCAGCCGACCCAGTGCCACCAGCACGTTGTTGGCCACGACCGGCGCCTGCTTACGGGCCGCTGCGGCGGTCTTGGCGTTGCTGGTATTGGCCACGTCACCCAGCGCATGGATGTTGGTGTACTTGCGATGGCGCAGGGTATGCGGGTCGACATCGACCCAGCCGCCATTGTCGGCCAACGGGCTTTCGCGAATAAACGCCGGCGCCACTTGTGGCGGTACCACGTGGAGCATGTCGAAAACTTCGATGCGCGTTTCGCTGCTGCCATCGGGCAAGGTGCGCTCGAAGGTGGCGCGCTTGTTCGGGCCGTCCACGGCGACCAGTCGGTGGGAGAAATTGAGGTCCACGGCGTATTTTTCGATGTACTTCATCAGCGCGGGCACATAGTCCGCCACACCGAACAAGACTGCACCGGCATTGAAGAAGCTGGCTTTCACCGCGCCAAGATGGCCATTGCGCAACCAGTGGTCGCAAGACAGGTACAGCGCCTTCTGCGGTGCGCCCGCACATTTGATCGGCATGGGCGGCTGGCTGAACACGGCGCGGCCTTGCTTGAGTTTCTGCACCAGCTCCCAGGTGTAGGGCGCGAGGTCGTAGCGGTAGTTGGAGGTAACACCGTTGCGACCCAGGGTTTCGCTGAGCCCTTCGATGGCTGCCCAGTCCAGCGTGAGCCCGGGGCAGACCACCAGCTGTTCGTAGCTGATGGCGCGGCCGTCTTCGAGGATGACCAACTGCCCCAGAGGGTCGAACCCCTGCACCCGCGCCTTGACCCAGCGCACACCGCGCGGGATGGTCGAGGCCATGGTGCGGGCGGTGCTAGGTGCCTTGAACACACCGGCACCGACCATGGTCCAGCCGGGTTGGTAGTAATGCACGTCGGCGGGGTCGATCAAGGCAACGTCCAGCGACGGGTCACGGCTGATCAGGCTGGAAGCGGTGGCGATACCAGCGGCACCGGCACCGACGATGACGACTTTGTGGTGGTCGGTATTGGCAGGGGACAACAAGGCAGGCATGGCGGTAAATCCTGGAAATCTGATTATGGGGCAGGGCGGTTACAGCTTGTTCAGCGGAATTTTCAGATAGCGCACGCCGTTCTCTTCCGGCGCGGGGAGCTGGCCGCTTCGCATGTTCACCTGCACCGAAGGCAGGATCAGCACCGGCATGTCGAGGGTCTTGTCACGGGCTTCGCGCATGGCGACGAAACTGTCCTCATCGATGCCCTGGTGAATGTGAATGTTGCTGGCGCGCTGCTCGGCCACGGTGGTGACGTACTGCATGTCGCGACCACCTGGCAGGTAGTCGTGGCACATGAACAGCCGGGTCTGGTCGGGGAAAGCCAGCAGACGGCGGATCGAGCGATACAGGGTACGGGCATCGGCCCCCGGGAAGTCGCAGCGGGCAGTACCGTAGTCGGGCATGAACAGGGTGTCACCCACAAACACTGCGATCTCACCGGCGTCTTCGATCATGAAACTCATGCACGCGGGTGTGTGCCCGGGCGTGTGCAGCGCCCTGGCGTGCAGGTTGCCGATACGGAAACCTTCCTCGTCTTCGAGCAGCACATCGAACTGGCTGCCATCACGGGCAAAGCCAGGCTCTGCATTGAACAAGGTGCCGAATACTTTCTGCACCTGGGTGATGTGCGCGCCGATAGCGGTATGGCCGCCCAGTTTTTCCTTCAGGTAGGCCGCCGCGGAAAGATGGTCGGCGTGCACATGGGTTTCCAGCACCCAGCGCACGCTGGCATTCAGTTCGGTCACCCGTTCGATCAGGCGGTCCGCCGAAGCGCTGCAGGTGCGCCCGGACTTGGGGTCGTAATCCAGCACGCTGTCGATCAATGCGCATTGCCGGGTTTCACGGTCCATGACCAGGTAGCTGATGGTCGAGGTCGCCTTGTCGTAAAAGGCGTCCACGTGAAGGTTGTTGCCGATGATCATCACGTTCTCCAATTTATCCGCCCCGCCTTGTAAGGCGTAGGCAGTGACAGGAGGTTTATCAAGATGCATGCCAGGCTTTTTAACGCGCTTGGGCCAATGAAACCGGCCCGTGGCAAACAACTGGCAGCAATAGTGGCAGAGCATGTGGCAGTCGACTGTCAGCCAATGGCAGTGATTGGCAGTCCTTGTTACCCTGCGCCGGTCATCCATACGGTGCCGTCATGCCTCAAACCCATCACCTCATCCTAGCTCTGGTTTCCTACCTTGAGCACGATGCCCTGCCAGCCATCGTGCTGGACACCGACTACAACATCCTGGCGGCCAATGCCGCCTATCGCCGCCAGTTCGGCCGCCATGACCAGGCCCCACTGGGTGAGAAGTGCCACAAGGTCTCGCACCACTATGCCGTACCGTGCGATCAGGCCGGCGAGCATTGCCCCCTGCGCAAGGCGTGGGACAGCAAGGTGCCCGAGCGGGTGCTGCATGTTCATCACACGCCACGCGGCCCCGAGCATGTGGATGTCGAGCTGCGACCGATTCTGGATGAACAGGGCAGGGTGGTGGCCTTTGTCGAGCGCCTGACCACCATCACCCTCGCGTCAGCGCAACCTCAGGAGCAGGGCCTGGTCGGCCGCGCACCCGCCTTCAAGGCCGCCTTGGCCAGCCTGCAACGGGCGGCGCCAGCGCAGATCCCGGTGTTGCTGCAGGGTGAATCGGGTAGCGGTAAAGAACTGTTCGCCCGTGCGGTGCACATGGGCAGCCCCAGGGCCAACGGCCCGCTGGTTGTAGTCGACTGCACTGGCCTGACGGAGTCGTTGTTCGAAAGCGAGTTGTTCGGTTATGAGAAAGGCGCGTTCACCGGTGCCAACCAACGCAAGATCGGCCTGGCCGAGGCGGCCCATGGAGGCACCCTGTTCCTCGACGAAATCGGCGAAGTGCCGCTGGCGATGCAGGTGAAACTGTTGCGTCTGATCGAGTCCGGCAGCTTCCGCCCGGTGGGCAGCCTGCGCACGGTGCATTCGGATTTCCGCCTGGTATCGGCCACTCACAAACCGCTCAAACAGATGGTTGCCGATGGCACCTTCCGTGAAGACCTGTATTACCGCATCAGCGGTTTCCCGATCCGCTTGCCGGCATTGCGCGAGCGGGTGGAAGACCTGCCGCTGCTTGCGCAGAGCCTGCTGCAGCGCATGGCCGGCAAGCCAACGCCCAGGCTGAGTGACGATGCCTTGCAGCAACTTGGGTTGCATCCGTTTCCGGGCAATATCCGCGAGCTGCGCAACATACTGGAAAGGGCGCGGCTGTTTGCCGATGACGGGCTGATCCGGCCTGAGCACTTGCCGGAAGATATCGGGCCGGTGGGGGCGATCAAGGCAGGCGGCGGTCGCAACAACCTGAGTGAGCTGGCGCAGGCGCTGGAAGAGTTCAAAGGTTCGCGTAGCGAACTGGCCAGCCATCTTGGCATGAGTGAACGTACCCTCTATCGCCGCTTGAAGGCCCTCGGGCTGAACTGACGAATGTTGGCAAACGCAAAATCTGTGGGAGCGGGCGTGCCCGCGAAGAATACGACGCGCTGCAGGGCACCGGCTGCGCCGGTGTTCGCGGGCACGCCCGCTCCCACAGGATAAAGCGGCGCTTGCCGAAGCCTTGTTCTATGCGCACAGCGGGCTGGGTAGTCTCCTACAGATCGTTCGCCTTCAGACCTTTACCGGACCTTTACCTCTGCCCTGACATTAAACGTAAAAAATCATGGTCTGATCAGTTAACCGAATCTGGCAGCCAGCACTGGCCAGGCGATAACAGGCAGAGGACCGCATCAAATGAAGAAAACCCTAACCGTGATCTGCGCCGCGCTCATGCTCAGCGCACCGTTGGCCAGCTTCGCGCAGCCGGGCCCACCCGATCGACATGATGGCGGCCCATCACACCAAGGCAACCCGCCTCATGGTCAGCCGCAGCAACAGGGCCGACATGACAATGGCCGAGGGCCTGCTTATCGTGACCCGAACTTCCGCCCACAACAGGGCATGCCAATACCTCATCAGCAATGGCAGCGTGGTCATGCCGTGGACCCGCATTACCGGGGTGACCGTTACTGGGTCACCGACTGGAAAGCGCGCCACCTGTATGCGCCACCGCGTGACCACCGTTGGCTGTACGTCAACGGCGACTATGTGTTGATGTCGATCGCCAATGGCAGGATCGTGAACATCCTTACCGGTTACTGATTTTTGCAGACACTAAAAAGCCCGCATCAGCGGGCTTTTTAGTGTCTGTCGATTTACACCTGATCAAAAGTCCAGGTTCGATACCGACAGCGCGTTGCTTTCGATGAACTCACGACGCGGCTCGACTGCATCACCCATCAGGGTGTTGAAGATCTGGTCAGCTGCGATCGCATCCTCGATGGTGACCTTGAGCATGCGGCGAACGGTCGGGTCCATGGTGGTTTCCCACAGCTGGTCCGGGTTCATCTCACCCAGCCCTTTGTATCGCTGGATGGTGTGGCGCTTGGTGGTCTCGTTCATCAGCCAGTCCAGGCCTTCCTTGAACTCGACGATTGCCTTGCGGCGCTCACCGCGTTGTACGTAAGCACCTTCACCCAACAGGGTGGACAGCTTGGCACCCACGTTGACCACCGTGCGGTAGTCATTGCTGCCGAAGAAGTCGCGGTTGAAGGTGATGTAGCTGGCCAGGCCGTGGGAGGTGATTTCCACTTCTGGCAGCCATACGTTGCGCTCTTTGTCTTCACGCAGGCTGGCGCTGTAAGCCAGGCCAGACTTCTGGCTGCTGTTCAGACGTTCCTGGAACTGGGCAAGCCAGGCTTGCATCACCGCGTGGTCACCCAACTGCTCCAGGGTCACCTCAGGCAGGTAGATGAAGTGCTCGGTCAGCTCTTCCGGGTACAGGCGAGACAGGCGCTTGAGCGTCTTCATGACAGAGCGGAATTCGTTCACCAGCGCTTCCAGCTGCACACCGGAAACCGCTGGCGCCGACTCGTCCAGGTGCAGGCTTGCGTCTTCCAGGGCCGACTGGGTCATGTACTCTTCCATGGCCTCGTCGTCCTTGATGTACTGCTCCTGCTTACCTTTCTTGACCTTGTACAGTGGCGGCTGGGCAATGTAGATGTAGCCACGCTCGACCAGCTCCGGCAACTGACGGAAGAAGAAGGTCAGCAGCAGGGTACGGATGTGCGAACCGTCAACGTCAGCATCGGTCATGATGATGATGTTGTGATAACGCAGCTTGTCGATGTTGTACTCTTCGCGACCGATACCGCAGCCAAGCGCAGTGATCAGCGTGCCCACTTCCTGGGACGAGATCATCTTGTCGAAGCGTGCTTTCTCGACGTTGAGGATCTTACCCTTCAGCGGCAAGATCGCCTGGGTGCGACGGTTACGACCTTGCTTGGCCGAGCCACCTGCGGAGTCACCCTCCACCAGGTACAGTTCGGAAAGGGCAGGGTCCTTCTCCTGGCAGTCCGCCAACTTGCCTGGCAGGCCGGCGATATCCAGCGCCCCTTTGCGGCGAGTCATCTCACGGGCTTTACGTGCTGCTTCACGCGCACGAGCGGCGTCGATCATCTTGCCAACGACCGCCTTGGCCTCGTTCGGGTTCTCCAGCAGGAAGTCGGAGAAGTACTTGTTCATCTCCTGTTCCACGGCGGTTTTCACCTCCGAGGAAACCAGCTTGTCTTTGGTCTGCGAGCTGAACTTGGGGTCCGGCACCTTGACCGAGATGATCGCGGTCAGGCCTTCACGGGCGTCGTCACCCGTGGTCGCCACCTTGTTCTTCTTCGCCAGGCCTTCCTGTTCGATGTAGCTGTTCAGGCTACGGGTCAGCGAAGAACGGAAGCCCACCAGGTGAGTACCGCCGTCACGCTGCGGAATGTTGTTGGTGAAGCACAGCAGGTTTTCGTTGAAGCTGTCGTTCCACTGCAGAGCGACTTCCACGCCCACGCCATCTTCACGCTGAACGTTGAAGTGGAACACCTGGGAGTTGACGGGCGTCTTGTTGGTGTTCAGGTACTCGACGAACGCACGCAGGCCGCCTTCGTACTTGAAGAACTCTTCCTTACCGCTGCGCTCATCCTTCAGCAGAATGCCAACGCCCGAGTTGAGGAACGACAACTCGCGAATACGCTTGGCCAGGATGTCCCAGCTGAAGTGAATATTCTTGAAGGTTTCAGCCGACGGCTTGAAGTGGATGTGGGTACCGGTGGTTTCGCTTTCACCGACAACCGCCATCGGCGCTTGTGGTACGCCATGAACGTAGGTCTGTTCCCAGATCTTGCCGCTACGGCGAACAGTAAGTACGAGCTTCTCGGACAGGGCGTTCACAACAGAAACACCTACGCCGTGCAGGCCGCCGGATACCTTGTAGGAGTTATCGTCGAACTTACCGCCGGCGTGCAGTACGGTCATGATGACCTCGGCTGCAGAAACGCCTTCTTCCTTATGCACGTCGACCGGAATGCCGCGACCGTTGTCGCGCACACTGATGGATTCGTCCGTGTGGATGATGACGGTGATGTCATCGCAGTGACCGGCGAGGGCTTCGTCGATCGAGTTGTCGACCACCTCGAAGACCATGTGGTGCAGGCCGCTACCATCATCGGTGTCGCCAATGTACATGCCGGGACGCTTGCGTACGGCATCCAAACCTTTCAGCACCTTGATGCTGGAGGAGTCGTACGTTTGATTTTCGCTCATGCCTTCACTCCCGATGGTCGTGGGTCTGGGTGATACGGCCTTGTTCCACGTGGAACAAAGCAACTGGCGTTTCCGTCTGCCAGCCTTCCCTCAGTAATTCGTGATCTACACAGGTGATGAACACCTGGCAGCGTAATTCTTCAAGCAAGCGGCACAGCGCGCGGCGATGCTTGTCGTCCAGTTCGGACGGCAAGTCATCCACGAGATAAATACAGTTACCACGGCGAGCCTGGCTAACGAGGTGGCCTTGGGCAATGCGCAATGCGCACACCACCAGCTTTTGCTGACCACGCGACAGGATGTCGGCCGCGTTGTTGGCAGCCAGACGAAGACGCAAATCAGCACGCTGCGGACCGGCCTGGGTATGGCCCATCTGCTGATCGCGAAGGAGAGAGGATGCGAGTACTTCTTGCAGTTCCCGGTCCTTGTCCCAGCCTCGGTAGTAGCTCAGGGTCAACCCGTCCAGCTCGACCAGTTCGCTCAGGGTTCGCTCGAAGACAGGCTTCAAGGCCTTGATGTAGTTGCGACGGTATTCATCTATTTCCGCGCTGGCCAGGCACAATTCCCGGTCCCAGGCGGCTTGCGAAGCTGCGTCAAGTGTACCATGACGCAACCATGAGTTCCGCTGCCGCAGCGCCTTCTGCAGCCGTTGCCAGGCAGGCAGAAAACGAGGTTCCACGTGGAACACACCCCAATCCAGGAACTGGCGGCGTATTTTCGGGGCACCTTCCAACAGCCGGAAACTGTCTGGGTTGATGAGCTGCAGTGGCAGTAATTCTGCCAGCTGGGCCGCGCTACGCGCGTTTTGCCCATCGATGCGTATGGTGAAATCTCCCTGCCGCTCTCGGGACACACCCAGGTTGCTGGTGCCACCTTCGGCCAACTGCACTTCGCCGAACACGGTACAGGCAGGCTGCTCGTACTGGATGACCGGGTTCAGGCGGGTGCTGCGAAATGACCGCGCCAGCCCGAGCAAGTGCACAGCTTCAAGCACGCTGGTCTTGCCACTGCCGTTGGCGCCGTAAAGGATGTTGATGCGGGGGGAGGGCGAGAGTGTCACCGGGTGCAAGTTGCGCACCGCGGTGACCATGATCCGTCGAAGGGACATTTCGCCTGCTACAGGTTACAGGCGCATCGGCATGACAACGTAGGAAGAGTCGTCATTGCCGGCTTCCTGCAGCAGGGCACTGCTGTTGGAATCGGACAGGATCAGACGAACTTGCTCGGTTGTCATCACGCCCAGCACGTCCAGCAGGTAGCTGACGTTGAAGCCGATTTCCAGCGAGCTACCTTCGTAGTCCACGCTGATCTCTTCTTCCGCTTCTTCCTGCTCAGGGTTGTTGGCCTGGATCTTCAGTTGGCCAGCAGCCAGTTGCAGGCGAATACCGCGGTACTTTTCGTTGGAAAGAATCGCAGTACGGCTGAAGGCTTCACGCAGCGCCTGGCGGTCACCGACCACCAGCTTGTCGCCGCCCTTGGGCAGTACACGCTCGTAGTCCGGGAACTTGCCATCCACCAGCTTGGAGGTGAAGGTGAATTCACCGGTGGTGGCGCGGATGTGATGCTGGCCCAGAACGATACTGACCATGCCTTCCGGGTCGGTCAGCAGGCGCGCCAGCTCCAGGATACCTTTGCGTGGCACGATGACCTGGTGGCGATCCTCCTGCTCGATCGGCGCGGTCATGGAGCACAGCGCCAGGCGGTGGCCGTCGGTGGAGACTGCGCGCAGGGTGTTGCGGGAAACCTCAAGCAGCATGCCGTTGAGGTAGTAGCGCACATCCTGCTGGGCCATGGCGAAGCTGGTGCGTTCGATCAGGCGGCGCAGCTTGCTCTGTTCCAGGTTGCAGGTCAGCGAGCCCGGGCCTTCTTCCACAGTCGGGAAGTCATTGGCTGGCAGGGTCGACAGGGTGAAACGGCTGCGGCCGGCCTTCACCAACAATTTCTGCTCGTCGACCTTGATATCGATCAGGGCGTCGTTCGGCAAGCTTTTGCAGATGTCCATCAGCTTGCGCGCCGGCACAGTGATTTCGCCAGGCTCGGCCGGCTCTTCCAGTTGTACGCGGCCTACCAGTTCGACTTCCAGGTCGGTACCGGTCAACGACAGTTGCTGGCCTTGTACGACCAGCAATACGTTGGACAGGACCGGCAAGGTCTGACGGCGCTCTACGACACCGGCGACCAGTTGCAGGGGTTTCAACAGGGCTTCGCGTTGAATGGTGAAATGCATGGTCTAGTCCCTTGCCTTCAATTAGCTGCGCAGACGGCCATCAGGTCGTCAGCGTCCGCAGCAGGTTCTTGTAGTCCTCGCGGATGTCCGCGTCGGATTCCTTCAATTCGTTGATCTTGCGGCAGGCGTGCAGCACGGTCGTATGGTCGCGACCACCGAACATGTCGCCGATTTCCGGCAGACTGTGGTTGGTCAGCTCCTTGGACAGGGCCATGGCCACCTGGCGTGGACGCGCGACAGAACGCGAACGACGCTTGGACAACAGATCAGAGATCTTGATCTTGTAGTACTCGGCGACGGTTCGCTGAATGTTATCCACACTCACCAGCTTATCTTGCAGCGCCAGCAAGTCTTTCAGCGACTCACGGATCAGCTCGATGGTGATGTCGCGGCCCATGAAGTGCGAGTGGGCAATCACCCGCTTCAGTGCACCTTCAAGCTCACGTACGTTGGAGCGAATGCGCTGGGCAATGAAGAAGGCCGCATCATGTGGCAGCTCGACCTTGGCCTGGTCGGCCTTCTTCATCAGGATCGCTACGCGGGTTTCCAGCTCGGGTGGCTCTACAGCCACCGTCAGCCCCCAACCAAAGCGCGACTTCAGGCGCTCTTCCAGGCCTTCGATCTCCTTGGGGTAACGGTCAGAGGTAAGAATTACCTGCTGGCCGCCCTCAAGCAGGGCGTTGAAGGTGTGGAAAAACTCTTCCTGCGAGCGCTCTTTGCGGGCAAAGAACTGGATATCGTCGATCAGCAACGCATCCACCGAACGGTAGAAGCGCTTGAATTCGTTGATGGCGTTGAGCTGCAGCGCCTTGACCATGTCTGCGACGAAGCGCTCCGAGTGCAGGTACACGACCTTGGCGTTCGGGTTCTTCTTCAGCAGGTGGTTACCCACAGCATGCATGAGGTGGGTTTTACCCAGGCCCACGCCGCCATACAGGAACAGCGGGTTATAGCCATGCTTGGGGTTATCGGCCACCTGCCAGGCAGCCGCGCGCGCCAACTGGTTCGACTTACCTTCGACGAAGGTGTCGAAAGTAAAGGTGCGGTTCAGGTAGCTGGTGTGCTTGAGCGCACCTTCCACCTGCACGGTGCGTTGTTCGGTCCGGGCATTGCTGGCTGGCGGCGAAACGGGCTCGGCCATGGCATCGAAGCTGTCACGCGACGACGGCTCGGCCAGTTCATTGACCAGCACAGGCTCTGCCGTGGTTACAGCCGCGGGCTCGACCGCTGCCGCTACCGGCACAGGCCTTTGAGCCTGGGTCTGCGCCCGGGTCTGTGCCAGCGAAGCGGCCACGGCGGCGCTGACTGGCGCGTTGGGCGCAGCCCGAGGAGCCGAGCTGCGACGGCTGCCTATTAATAAGGAAAGGGCAGGCGCAATGCCGCTGCCGTTTTCACCCAACAGCTCGAGCAAGCGGCCCAGGTACTTTTCATTGACCCAATCGAGAACGAAACGGTTAGGCGCATAGACGCGCAACTCGTCGCCTTCGGCTTCGACCTGTAGCGGACGGATCCAGGTGTTGAATTGCTGGGCAGGCAGTTCATCGCGCAGAAGCTCCACGCACTGCTGCCAAAGTTCCACTGACACGGATATCCCCTGAGTTTGAAAGCCGGATGAGGCAAAAACAATCCGCCATTGTACCGGTCGAGCGTTCAGTTATCCACATGTGGACACGTTAGGAACCATGACAAAACAGCCATTTATCGACCAAAACGGCTTTGCCGCACTGTGCATAAGCTCTGTGGATAAGCGGCCATGAGGGCTATGCACAACCCTGGGTCGTAGTCTGTTGATAACTCTTGTGTGGATAAATGCTATTTTAATCCACAGCTTTCGACCACGATGAAAACAAGCGCAGCACCGGTTGAGAACAACGTTGTAAAACTCTGTACAGCCCGATTTTTGTGGCCTACAGATGTTTATCCACAGAAGGTTATCCACGTAATATCTATAAGTTCTTCAGAAAAGCTTTTTATATGTCTCTTCTTTTTTTTCATGTTGTCCCCGATTCGTGTGTCCGATCAAGCACCC
The DNA here is from genome assembly GCF_050058005.1 of Pseudomonas sp. WOUb67. Lineage (NCBI taxonomy): Bacteria > Pseudomonadati > Pseudomonadota > Gammaproteobacteria > Pseudomonadales > Pseudomonadaceae > Pseudomonas > Pseudomonas sp. WOUb67. The sequence goes on from NZ_CP170112.1 coordinate 706,754, forward strand.
CCTCGAGGATGGACGAGCAGGCACCGTCCATCACACGCCCTATAGGGAAAGGCTGGTTGGAAATTGACCTATGGGCTTGCTTTCTCTAGAATCGCCGGTCTCTTAAAAAGGGGGCCATCCCGGCCCGTCGTCGACAAACCAGGTAACACGCCATGAAACGTACTTTCCAACCAAGCACCATCAAGCGCGCCCGCACCCACGGTTTCCGTGCCCGTATGGCTACCAAAAACGGCCGCGCCGTTCTGTCGCGTCGTCGTGCCAAAGGCCGTAAGCGTCTGGCCATTTGATTTTTCGGCACAGGTGGTGAGTCAGGACTTCAGTCGGGAAAAGCGACTGCTTACACCCCGACACTTCAAAGCGGTCTTCGACTCCCCAACCGGCAAGGTTCCAGGGAAAAACCTGCTGATCCTTGCTCGCGAGAACGGTCTCGATCACCCTCGTCTCGGCCTGGTGATCGGCAAGAAGAGCGTCAAGCTCGCCGTTCAACGCAACCGCCTCAAGCGCTTGATGCGCGATTCCTTTCGTCTGAACCAGCAGCTGCTTGCCGGGTTGGACATCGTGATCGTCGCGCGCAAGGGATTGGGTGAGATAGAAAACCCGGAATTGCACCAACACTTTGGCAAACTCTGGAAACGTCTGGCGCGCAGCCGGCCAACGCCAGCAGTCACCGCCAATTCCGCAGGGGTAGACAGTCAAGATGCGTAAACTGGCACTCGTTCCGATCCAGTTTTACCGTTACGCCATTAGTCCTCTGATGGCCAACCACTGTCGTTTTTTCCCCAGTTGCTCCTGTTACGCCTACGAAGCCATCGAAAACCATGGCGTCTGGCGTGGTGGGTGGCTGGCCGTTCGTCGCCTGGGGCGTTGTCATCCGTGGAATGACGGCGGTTTCGACCCCGTTCCACCCGCTCCTTCCTCCCGAACTTCTTCGATAGCCGAGTAATCATGGATATTAAACGCACGATCCTGATCGCCGCGCTGGCAGTCGTGTCCTACGTCATGGTCCTGAAGTGGAACGATGACTACGGCCAGGCTGCCCTGCCGACTCAGAATACTGCTGCCAGCACTGTTGCTCCGGGCTTGCCCGATGGCGTGCCGGCCGGTAACAACGGCGCCAGCGCCGATGTACCGAGCGCCAACGCCGAATCGAGCCCTGCCGAACTGGCACCGGTCGCACTCAGCAAGGACCTGATCCGAGTCAAGACCGACGTTCTGGAACTGGCTATCGATCCGGTCGGTGGTGACATCGTCCAGTTGAACCTGCCGAAGTACCCACGCCGTCAAGACCACCCGAACATTCCGTTCCAGTTGTTCGACAACGGTGGTGAGCGTGTTTACCTGGCACAAAGCGGTCTGACTGGTGCCAACGGCCCAGATGCCCGCGCCAGCGGTCGCCCGCTGTATGCCGCCGAGCAGAAGAGCTACCAGCTGGCCGACGGCCAGGAACAACTGGTGGTCGACCTGAAGTTCAGCGACAACGGTGTCAACTACATCAAGCGCTTCAGCTTCAAGCGCGGTGAGTACGACCTGAATGTCAGCTACCTGATCGACAACCAGAGCGACCAGGCCTGGAGCGGCAACATGTTTGCCCAGCTCAAGCGTGACGCCAGCGGCGATCCGTCCTCCAGCACTGCCACTGGCACCGCCACCTACCTGGGCGCAGCCCTGTGGACAGCTTCCGAGCCTTACAAAAAGGTCTCGATGAAGGACATCGACAAAGGTAGTTTGAAAGAAAATGTGTCCGGCGGCTGGGTTGCATGGCTGCAACACTACTTCGTGACCGCCTGGATTCCGGCCAAGTCGGACAACAACGTTGTTCAGACCCGCAAGGACAGCCAGGGCAACTACATCATCGGCTACACCGGCCCAGCCCTCAGCGTACCTGCTGGTGGCAAGGTCGAAACCAGCGCCATGCTGTACGCCGGCCCGAAGATCCAGTCCAAGCTGAAAGAGTTGTCCCCAGGCCTGGAACTGACCGTCGACTACGGCTTCCTGTGGTTCATCGCCCAGCCGATCTTCTGGCTGCTGCAACATATCCACAGCCTGCTGGGTAACTGGGGCTGGTCGATCATCGTGCTGACCATGCTGATCAAAGGCCTGTTCTTCCCGCTGTCGGCTGCCAGCTACCGCTCCATGGCGCGCATGCGTGCCGTTGCGCCCAAGCTCGCCGCGCTGAAGGAACGCTTCGGTGACGATCGCCAGAAGATGTCCCAGGCGATGATGGAGCTGTACAAGAAAGAGAAGATCAACCCGCTGGGCGGCTGCCTGCCGATCCTGGTGCAGATGCCGGTATTCCTGGCCCTGTACTGGGTACTGCTGGAAAGCGTGGAAATGCGCCAGGCCCCTTGGATGCTGTGGATTACCGACCTGTCGATCAAGGATCCGTTCTTCATCCTGCCGATCATCATGGGCGCCACCATGTTCATCCAGCAGCGCCTGAACCCGACGCCGCCGGATCCGATGCAGGCCAAGGTGATGAAAATGATGCCGATCATCTTCACCTTCTTCTTCCTGTGGTTCCCGGCTGGTCTGGTGCTGTACTGGGTTGTGAACAACTGCCTGTCGATTTCGCAGCAGTGGTACATCACTCGCCGTATCGAAGCAGCCACCAAAAAAGCTGCTGCTTGACGGGCTAGTACGCTAGCCTGTGAATAAAAAACGCCCCCTAGTGGGGCGTTTTTGCTATCTGTCGTTTTTGTCGTAGAGGCTTTCGAGCATGAACACTGTGCGTGAAACCATCGCCGCCATCGCTACCGCCCAAGGCCGCGGTGGTGTGGGTATTGTCAGGTTGTCCGGCCCGCTGGCCAGCAAGGCCGGGCAGTTGATCACCGGCCGTACGCTGACCCCTCGCCATGCCCATTACGGTCCGTTCCGCGACGATGAAGGGCGGGTGCTGGACGAGGGGATTGCGCTGTTCTTCCCTGGGCCGAACTCGTTCACCGGCGAAGATGTGCTGGAACTGCAGGGCCACGGTGGCCCGGTGGTCCTGGACATGCTGCTGCAGCGCTGTGTACAAGTTGGCTGTCGCCTGGCCCGCCCGGGTGAATTCAGCGAACGCGCGTTCCTCAACGACAAGCTCGACCTGGCCCAGGCCGAAGCCATTGCCGACCTGATCGAGGCCAGCTCCAGCCAGGCAGCGCGCAACGCTTTGCGCTCGCTGCAGGGCGAATTCTCCAAGCGCGTGCACAGCCTGACCGAGGCGCTGATTGCCCTGCGCATCTACGTCGAGGCAGCCATCGACTTCCCTGAAGAGGAGATCGATTTCCTCGCAGATGGCCACGTGCTGTCGATGCTCGATGCAGTGCGCGCCGAGTTATCCACCGTGCAACGTGAGGCCGGGCAGGGTGCCTTGCTGCGTGACGGCATGACGGTGGTCATCGCCGGGCGGCCGAACGCCGGCAAGTCGAGCCTGCTTAACCAGCTGGCGGGTCGGGAAGCGGCCATTGTCACCGATATCGCCGGCACCACCCGGGACATCCTGCGCGAACATATCCACATCGACGGTATGCCGCTGCACGTGGTCGATACCGCCGGTTTGCGCGATACCGATGACCATGTGGAAAAGATCGGCGTAGAACGCGCCCTGAAGGCCATTGGCGAGGCCGATCGTGTGTTGCTGGTGGTCGACTCCACCGCGCCCGAGGCCAGCGACCCGTTCGCCCTGTGGCCCGAGTTTCTCGATCAGCGGCCCGACCCGGCCAAGGTCACGCTGATTCGCAACAAGGCCGACCTGAGTGGCGAGCGGGTAGCGCTAAAACAGTGCGATGACGGCCATGTGACCATCACCCTCAGCGCCAAGGGCGACGACACAGGGCTGCAACTGCTGCGCGACCATCTGAAGGCCTGCATGGGTTACGAACAGACGGCAGAGAGTGGTTTCAGCGCCCGCCGGCGCCACCTGGATGCCTTGCGCCAGGCCAGCGGGCACCTGGAGCACGGCCGTGCCCAATTGACCTTGGCGGGCGCAGGAGAGCTGCTGGCAGAGGACTTGCGCCAGGCACAGCATGCCCTGGGGGAAATTACCGGGGCATTCAGCTCGGATGACCTGCTGGGGCGGATTTTCTCCAGCTTCTGCATCGGCAAGTAATCCACAGCCTGGCAATTCCAGACGCCGCTCCTTCAGGAGCGGCTTTTTTTTGCCCGAAATTCGTACCCAAAGGCTGCTACTGCAGAAATTGCGCTCTATCTGAGGCTGGTCGAGCGCTCTGTGGGAGCGGGTTCACCCGCGAAGAGGCCGGCACAGGCTGATCATTTTCATGAACAGACACAAATGTGGGCTCAGGAGCCCTGTGGAAAACTCGCCTTCAGCTCGGTTGATAAGCAGGCTTTTTTCCTGAGGAGAAATCCGCCTGTGGGTAAATAGCCATTTCATCCACAGGCTAAATGGCGTTATCCATAGCCCTCATGGCACTCCAATAACAGGGTTTAATTTCTCTCTACATAGCGCCATTCGTGATCTACAAGACTTTATCCACAGATATCGTTGTGCATAAGAATAAACATAAAAACAAAGCTTTTATAAATTTCTTCTTGTTGATTTCTGTTGTCTGCCACTCATCCACAGACTGGTCAAAATTTGCTCAGACGGTTTCTTTAAAGGGGGTGAAGTCCCTATACTTGTCGGCTTACCTTCTCTATTCGCAAAAACAGGCACGAGGTGCGTGGTGGATTTCCCTTCCCGTTTTGAAGTGATCGTCATCGGCGGCGGCCATGCCGGTACCGAGGCTGCGCTTGCGTCTGCACGCATGGGTGTGAAAACCCTGCTGCTGACCCATAACGTGGAAACCCTCGGTCACATGAGCTGCAACCCCGCCATCGGCGGTATTGGCAAAAGCCATCTGGTCAAAGAGATCGATGCCCTCGGCGGCGCCATGGCGCTGGCCACCGACAAGAGCGGCATCCAGTTCCGCGTTCTGAACAACCGCAAGGGCCCGGCGGTACGCGCCACCCGTGCACAGGCCGATCGCGCCATCTACAAGGCGGTGGTGCGTGAAATCCTGGAAAACCAGCCGAACCTGTGGATATTCCAGCAGTCCTGCGACGACCTGATCGTCGAGCAGGACCAGGTCAAGGGCGTAGTTACCCAGATGGGTTTGCGTTTCTTCGCCGAATCGGTGGTACTGACCACCGGTACCTTCCTGGGCGGGCTTATCCACATTGGTTTGCAAAACCATTCCGGCGGCCGTGCCGGCGATCCACCCTCTATCGCCCTGGCCCACCGCATGCGTGAACTGCCGCTGCGCGTCGGCCGCCTGAAAACCGGGACGCCGCCACGCATCGATGGCCGCTCTGTGGATTTCTCGGTGATGACCGAGCAGCCAGGTGATACGCCGATCCCGGTCATGTCCTTCATGGGCAATGCCGAAATGCACCCGCGGCAGGTGAGCTGCTGGATTACCCACACCAATGCGCGTACCCACGAGATCATCGCCTCGAACCTTGATCGTTCGCCGATGTACTCGGGTGTGATCGAAGGCGTCGGGCCGCGCTACTGCCCATCGATCGAAGACAAGATCCACCGCTTTGCCGACAAGGAAAGCCACCAGGTGTTCATCGAGCCGGAAGGCCTGAACACCCATGAGCTTTACCCCAACGGTATTTCCACTTCGCTGCCGTTCGACGTGCAGCTGGAGCTGGTGCGTTCGATCCGCGGCATGGAAAACGCCCACATCGTCCGCCCGGGCTACGCCATCGAGTACGACTACTTCGACCCGCGTGACCTCAAGTACAGCCTCGAGACCAAAGTCATCGGCGGCCTGTTCTTCGCCGGGCAGATCAACGGCACCACCGGTTACGAAGAAGCCGGTGCCCAGGGCCTGCTGGCCGGGACCAACGCCGCATTGCGCGCACAGGGCCGAGAAAGCTGGTGCCCGCGCCGCGACGAGGCGTACATCGGCGTACTGGTCGACGACTTGATCACCCTGGGTACCCAGGAGCCGTACCGCATGTTCACCTCGCGCGCCGAGTACCGCCTGATCCTGCGCGAAGACAACGCCGACCTGCGCCTGACCGAGAAGGGCCGTGAACTGGGCCTGATCGACGATCAGCGCTGGGCGGCCTTCTGCGCCAAGCGTGACGGCATCGAGCGTGAGGAACAGCGCCTGAAGTCGACCTGGGTTCGGCCGAACACCGAACAAGGCCAAGCCATTGTGGATAAGTTCGGCACGCCACTCAGCCACGAGTACAGCCTGCTCAACCTGCTGGCTCGCCCGGAAATCGACTACGCCGGGTTGATCGAGGCGACCGGCGGTGACGCAATCGATCCACAGGTCGCCGAGCAGGTCGAGATCCGCACCAAGTACGCGGGCTACATCGACCGTCAGCAGGATGAAATCGCTCGCCTGCGCGCCAGCGAAGACACCCGCCTGCCTGTGGATATCGACTACACGACGATCTCCGGCCTGTCCAAGGAGATCCAGGGCAAGCTTGGCCAGACCCGCCCGGAAACCCTGGGCCAGGCTTCGCGCATCCCGGGCGTGACCCCGGCGGCGATTTCCCTGTTGCTGATTTACTTGAAAAAACGCGGCGCTGGCCGCGAATTGGAGCAAAGCGCTTGAGTTCCCTGGTCACCCCGCAACACGCTGAAGAGTTGTCCACAGGCGCGCGTCAGCTCGGTGTCGAGCTGAGCGCCGAGCAGCACGAGAAACTGCTTGGCTACCTGGCCCTGTTGATCAAATGGAACAAAGCCTACAACCTCACGGCCGTGCGCGACCCGGACGAGATGGTGTCGCGCCATCTGCTCGACAGCCTGAGCGTCATGTCGTTTATCCACAGCGAGCGTGACAACTGGCTGGATGTTGGCAGCGGCGGTGGCATGCCGGGTATTCCGTTGGCTATCCTGCATCCGCACAAGCGCGTGACGGTGCTGGACTCCAACGGCAAGAAGACCCGCTTCCTGACCCAGGTGAAAATGGAGCTCAAACTGGACAACCTCACGGTTATCCACAGCCGGGTCGAAGCCTTCCAGCCGGCTCAGCCGTTCGACGGAATCATCTCCCGCGCCTTCAGCAGCATGGAGAACTTCACCAACTGGACCCGCCATCTGGGCGACACCGGGACGCAATGGCTTGCAATGAAGGGGCTGCATCCTGCCGATGAACTGGTAGCATTGCCCGCAGACTTCACAGTGGAAAGCGAACAGGCCCTGACCGTTCCAGGTTGCCAGGGCCAGCGCCATCTGCTGATACTGCGCCGCAAGGCATGACTGGGAACACGCGCATCAATGGCTAAGGTATTCGCAATCGCGAACCAGAAAGGTGGTGTAGGCAAGACCACCACCTGTATCAATCTCGCCGCCTCGCTGGCCGCGACCAAGCGTCGTGTGCTGCTGATCGACCTCGATCCGCAGGGCAACGCCACCATGGGCAGCGGTGTGGACAAGCACGAGCTCGAGCACTCGGTCTACGACCTGCTGATCGGGGAATGCGACCTGGCCCAGGCCATGCATTACTCCGAGCACGGCGGCTTCCAACTGCTGCCGGCCAACCGCGACCTGACCGCCGCGGAAGTGGTGCTGCTGGAAATGCAGGTCAAGGAGAGCCGCCTGCGCAATGCCCTGGCGCCGATCCGCGAGAACTACGACTACATCCTGATCGACTGCCCGCCGTCGTTGTCCATGCTGACGCTGAACGCCCTGGTCGCTTCCGATGGCGTGATCATCCCCATGCAGTGCGAGTACTACGCACTGGAAGGCCTCAGCGACCTTGTGGATAACATCAAGCGCATCGCCGCCCGGTTGAACCCGGAGCTGAAGATCGAGGGCCTGCTGCGGACGATGTACGATCCTCGCCTGAGCCTGAACAACGATGTTTCGGCGCAGCTGAAGGAACACTTTGGCCCGCAGCTGTACGACACGGTCATTCCGCGCAACATTCGCCTGGCCGAGGCCCCCAGCTTCGGCATGCCGGCCCTGGCCTACGACAAGCAATCGCGCGGCGCGCTGGCTTATCTGGCCCTGGCCGGGGAACTGGTTCGCCGTCAGCGCCGTCCATCTCGCACTGCACAAACAACTTAAGGAATCCGTATGGCCGTCAAGAAACGGGGTCTCGGACGTGGGTTGGATGCACTGCTCAGTGGTCCTTCCGTCAGCGCGCTCGAAGAGCAGGCTGTGAAGATCGACCAGAAAGAACTGCAACACCTGCCGGTCGAGCTGATCCAGCGTGGCAAGTACCAGCCGCGTCGGGACATGGACCCGGAGGCGCTGGAAGAGCTGGCGCATTCGATTCGCAGCCATGGCGTCATGCAACCGATCGTGGTCCGCCCGATTGGCGACAACCGCTTCGAGATCATCGCCGGTGAGCGCCGCTGGCGCGCGACTCAGCAGGCCGGCCTGGACACGATCCCGGCCATGGTCCGCGAAGTGCCCGATGAAGCCGCCATTGCCATGGCGCTGATCGAGAACATCCAGCGCGAAGATCTCAACCCGCTGGAAGAGGCCATGGCCCTGCAGCGTCTGCAGCAGGAATTCGAGCTCACCCAGCAACAGGTGGCTGACGCCGTGGGCAAGTCGCGGGTAACCGTGGCCAACCTGCTGCGCCTGATCACCCTGCCGGAGGCGATCAAGACCATGCTCGCCCACGGTGACCTGGAGATGGGTCACGCACGCGCATTGCTCGGCCTGGACGAAAACCGTCAGGAGGAGGGGGCGCGTCATGTTGTCGCACGTGGCCTCACCGTGCGCCAAACCGAGGCACTGGTGCGTCAGTGGCTCAGTGACAAGCCTGATCCGGTCGAACCGAGCAAACCTGATCCGGATATCGCACGCCTTGAACAGCGGCTCGCAGAGCGCCTGGGCTCGGCCGTCCAGATCCGTCATGGCAACAAGGGCAAAGGCCAGTTGGTTATTCGTTACAACTCGCTTGACGAGTTGCAAGGCGTGCTTGCTCACATCCGCTGAAACAATTCCTGTTGTAGCGCGCAGTCGGAAATCACTACCGAAGAGTTGAATAGGGGTTAATCCACCCCTATACTCTGCGCGCATTTTGTCGGCACAAATTATGCCAAGTCATAGCTGACTTGTTGGTCGACTTCCGAGGAGCAGTTGTGATGGAAATTCGCACGCCAAACCGCCTGCCTTTCCATCGCTGGGCGGTTTTTCCGGTACTGCTGGCTCAATTTGTCGTACTGCTGCTGGCAACCTTGGTGTTGTGGCAGTGGAAAGGGGCGGTCAGTGGATATTCAGGCCTTTGCGGAGGTTTGATTGCGTGGCTGCCCAATGTGTATTTCGCCTGGAAGGCTTTTCGCTTCAGCGGAGCTCGGGCTGCACAAGCTATCGTCAAGTCGTTTTACGCTGGCGAGGCAGGCAAGATGATTTTGACGGCAGTGCTTTTTGCACTGACCTTCGCAGGAGTGAAGCCACTGGCGCCGTTAGCAGTATTCGGCGTCTTCGTGTTGACCCTTTTGGTCAGCTGGTTCGCGCCCCTGCTGATGAATAAAAGACTTTCGAGACCTTAGGGCGTTTGAGGCAACCATGGCAGCAGAAACCGCTTCGGGCTATATCCAGCACCACTTGCAGAACCTGACCTACGGTCAACTACCAGACGGCAGCTGGGGCTTCGCCCATTCGGCTGCAGAAGCCAAGGCAATGGGCTTCTGGGCGTTCCACCTGGACACCCTGGGTTGGTCCGTCGCGCTGGGTCTGATCTTCCTGCTCATCTTCCGCATGGCGGCCAAGAAGGCGACTTCCGGCCAACCTGGCGGTCTGCAGAACTTCGTAGAAGTGATGGTCGACTTCGTCAACGGCAGCGTGAAGGACTCCTTCCACGGCCGTAGCCCGGTAATTGCTCCGCTGGCGCTGACCATTTTCGTCTGGGTATTCCTGATGAACGCCGTTGACCTGGTACCGGTCGACTGGATTCCTCAGCTGGCCATCCTGATTTCCGGTGATCCGCACATTCCGTTCCGCGCCGTGTCGACCACCGACCCGAACGCGACCCTGGCCATGGCCTTCTGCGTGTTCGCCCTGATCATCTTCTACAGCATCAAGGTCAAGGGCCTGGGCGGCTTCCTCGGTGAGCTGACCCTGCACCCGTTCGGCAGCAAGAACATCTTCCTGCAGATCCTGCTGATTCCGGTCAACTTCCTGCTGGAATTCGTCACCCTGATCGCCAAGCCGATCTCGCTGGCACTGCGTCTGTTCGGCAACATGTATGCCGGCGAACTGGTGTTCATCCTGATCGCGGTCATGTTCGGCTCGGGCCTGCTGTGGCTCAGCGGCCTGGGTGTGGTGCTGCAATGGGCGTGGGCTGTGTTCCACATCCTGATCATCACCCTGCAAGCTTTCATCTTCATGATGCTGACCATCGTCTACCTGTCGATGGCCCACGAAGATAACCATTAAGACCGCCTGGCGTGTCTGATAGCCTTCCCCGCCTGTTCGGGGGAGGGCTTAAAAAGTCCGCAAGGGCAGCTGTACTCACGATTTGTTTTACCGCTTCAAACTAAAAACCTAACCAATACGACGTAAAAGTCGGGAGGAAAGATGGAAACTGTAGTTGGTCTGACCGCTATCGCTGTTGCTCTGCTGATCGGCCTGGGTGCACTGGGTACCGCCATTGGTTTCGGCCTGCTGGGCGGCAAATTCCTGGAAGGCGCTGCTCGTCAACCAGAAATGGTTCCGATGCTGCAGGTTAAAATGTTCATCGTTGCCGGTCTGCTCGACGCCGTAACCATGATCGGTGTTGGTATCGCTCTGTTCTTCACCTTCGCGAATCCGTTCGTTGGTCAGATCGCCGGCTAATCACTCGTCACCACGAGTTGATGGCTGTATGAATTAAGACCGAGCGAGGTGTTGGCGTGAACATTAATGCAACCCTGATTGGCCAATCCGTTGCTTTCCTGATTTTTGTACTCTTCTGCATGAAGTATGTATGGCCTCCGGTCATCACTGCCCTGCAAGAGCGCCAAAAGAAGATTGCCGACGGTTTGGACGCTGCCAACCGCGCAGCTCGCGACCTGGAGCTGGCCCAAGAGAAAGCGGGTCAGCAACTGCGTGAAGCTAAAGCACAGGCAGCCGAAATCATTGAGCAAAGCAAGAAACGCGCTGCTCAGCTTGTCGAGGAAGCCCGTGAACAGGCCCGCGTCGAAGCTGACCGTGTGAAGGCTCAGGCTCTGGCCGAGATCGAACAGGAACTGAACAGCGCTAAAGACGCCCTGCGTGCCCAAGTGGGTGCTCTGGCCGTTGGCGGTGCTGAAAAGATCCTTGGCGCCACAATCGATCAAAACGCGCATGCGGAGCTGGTTAACAAACTGGCCGCTGAAATTTAAGCGAGGGCGATCATGGCAGAACTGACCACGTTGGCCCGACCTTACGCTAAGGCTGCCTTTGAGCATGCCCAGGCCCATCAGCAACTGGCCAATTGGTCAGCCATGCTCGGCCTGGCTGCTGCGGTGTCGCAAGACGACACCATGCAGCGCCTGCTCAAGGCCCCGCGACTGACGAGCGCAGAAAAGGCCGCCACGTTCATTGACGTGTGCGGTGACAAGTTCAATGCACAGGCACAGAATTTCATTCATGTTGCCGCGGAAAACGACCGTCTCCTGCTTCTGCCGGAGATTGCCGCTCTGTTTGACCTGTACAAGGCCGAGCAAGAGAAATCCGTGGACGTGGAAGTCACCAGTGCCTTCGCGTTGAACCAAGAACAGCAAGACAAACTCGCCAAGGTTCTCAGTGCACGGTTAGGCCAGGAAGTGCGCCTGCACGCGTCGGAGGATGCCAGCCTGATTGGCGGCGTCGTCATCCGCGCTGGTGACCTGGTAATCGATGGCTCTGTTCGCGGCAAAATCGCGAAACTGGCCGAAGCATTGAAATCTTGAGTTTGAAGGGGCAGCAGAGCAATGCAGCAACTCAATCCTTCCGAAATTAGTGAAATCATCAAGGGCCGCATCGACAACCTCGATGTGAGCTCCCAAGCCCGTAACGAAGGTACCGTTGTTTCGGTTTCCGACGGTATCGTGCGGATCCACGGTCTGGCCGACGTCATGTACGGCGAAATGATCGAGTTCCCGGGCGGCGTATACGGCATGGCACTGAACCTGGAGCAAGACTCCGTAGGTGCAGTGATCCTGGGTGCCTACGACACCCTCGCCGAAGGCATGAGCGCCAAGTGCACCGGCCGCATCCTGGAAGTTCCGGTTGGTAAGGAACTGCTGGGCCGCGTCGTCGACGCACTGGGCAACCCGATCGACGGCAAAGGTCCTCTGGGCAACACCCAGACCGACGCGGTCGAGAAAGTAGCTCCAGGCGTGATCTGGCGTAAGTCGGTAGACCAGCCTGTACAGACTGGCTACAAATCCGTCGACGCCATGATCCCTGTCGGCCGTGGCCAGCGTGAGCTGATCATTGGCGACCGTCAGATCGGCAAGACCGCCATGGCCATCGACGCCATCATCAACCAGAAAGACTCCGGTATTTTCTGTGTTTATGTAGCTGTCGGCCAGAAGCGTTCCACCGTTGCCAACATCGTTCGCAAGCTGGAAGAAAACGACGCACTGAAAAACACCATCGTGGTGGTTGCCAGTGCTTCGGAATCCGCCGCACTGCAATTCCTGGCGCCATACGCCGGTTGCACCATGGGCGAGTTCTTCCGTGACCGCGGTGAAGACGCACTGATCGTTTACGATGACCTGTCCAAGCAGGCCGTTGCCTACCGTCAGATCTCCCTGCTGCTGCGCCGTCCACCAGGACGTGAAGCGTACCCAGGCGACGTGTTCTATCTCCACTCCCGTCTGCTGGAGCGTGCATCGCGCGTTTCGGAAGAGTACGTCGAGAAGTTCACCAACGGTGCTGTCACTGGCAAAACCGGTTCCCTGACCGCTCTGCCGATCATCGAAACCCAGGCTGGCGACGTTTCCGCGTTCGTTCCGACCAACGTGATTTCCATCACCGACGGTCAGATCTTCCTGGAATCGGCCATGTTCAACTCGGGCATCCGCCCTGCAGTGAACGCCGGTGTTTCGGTATCCCGCGTAGGTGGTGCCGCTCAGACCAAGATCATCAAGAAGCTGTCCGGTGGTATTCGTACCGCGCTGGCTCAGTACCGTGAACTGGCTGCATTCGCCCAGTTCGCGTCCGATCTGGACGAAGCGACCCGCAAGCAGCTGGAGCATGGTCAGCGCGTTACCGAGCTGATGAAGCAGAAGCAGTACGCGCCAATGTCCATCGCGGACATGGCCCTGTCGCTGTACGCCGCTGAGCGTGGCTTCCTGACCGACGTAGAAGTCTCCAAGATCGGCAGCTTCGAGCAAGCACTGATCGCCTTCTTCAACCGTGATCACGCTGAACTGATGGCGAAGATCAACGTGAAGGGTGACTTCAACGACGAAATCGACGCAGGCCTGAAAGCCGGTATCGAGAAGTTCAAGGCCACCCAGACCTGGTAAGCCGCAGCGGGGGCCCTGGCCCCCGCTTGCTAACCTGATAGGTGATACATGGCAGGCGCAAAAGAGATTCGCAGTAAGATTGCGAGCATCAAAAGCACGCAAAAAATTACCAGCGCCATGGAGAAAGTGGCGGTCAGCAAGATGCGCAGGGCACAAATGCGCATGGCTGCTAGCCGTCCTTACGCGGAGCGTATCCGCCAGGTGATCGGTCATCTGGCCAACGCCAACCCGGAATACCGCCACCCGTTCATGATCGAGCGCCCTGTAAAGCGCGCCGGTTATATCGTGGTGAGCAGTGACCGTGGTCTGTGCGGTGGCTTGAATACCAACCTGTTCAAGGCCTTGGTCAAGGACATGAGCGCAAACCGCGAACAGGGCGTGGAAATCGACCTGTGCGTGATCGGCAGCAAGGGTGCGACTTTCTTCCGCATCTTTGGCGGCAACGTCGTAGCAGCGATCAGCCACTTGGGCGAAGAGCCATCGATCAACGATCTGATCGGCTCCGTCAAAGTGATGCTGGACGCCTACCTGGACGGCCGTATCGATCGCCTCTCCGTGGTTTCGAACAAGTTCATCAACACCATGACCCAGAAGCCAACGGTCGAGCAATTGGTACCGTTGGTGGCAACCCCGGATCAGGATCTCAAGCATCACTGGGATTACCTGTACGAACCCGACGCAAAAGAGCTGCTGGACGGCTTGATGGTGCGTTACGTGGAGTCGCAGGTATACCAGGCGGTGGTCGAGAACAACGCTGCTGAACAAGCGGCCCGGATGATCGCCATGAAGAACGCCACAGACAACGCCGGTGATTTGATCAAAGAGCTTCAGTTGATCTACAACAAGGCGCGTCAGGCTGCGATCACCCAGGAGATCTCGGAAATCGTCGGCGGCGCTGCCGCGGTTTAACGGTTCAAAAATTCAGAGGATCCAGCTATGAGTAGCGGACGTATCGTTCAAATCATCGGCGCCGTCATCGACGTGGAATTCCCACGTGATGTCGTGCCGAGTGTATACAACGCGCTGAAAGTACAAGGCGCGGAAACCACCCTGGAAGTTCAGCAGCAGCTGGGCGACGGCGTGGTTCGTACCATTGCGATGGGCTCCACCGAAGGCCTGAAGCGCGGTCTGGAAGTCGTTGACTCCGGCGCTGCCATTTCCGTTCCTGTTGGTAAGGCCACTCTCGGCCGTATCATGGACGTACTGGGCAACCCGATCGACGAAGCCGGCCCGATCGGTGAAGAAGAGCGTCGCGGTATCCACCAGCCAGCGCCTTCGTTCGCTGACCAGGCAGGCGGCAACGACCTGCTGGAAACCGGCATCAAGGTTATCGACCTGGTTTGCCCGTTCGCCAAGGGTGGTAAAGTTGGTCTGTTCGGTGGTGCCGGTGTCGGCAAGACCGTAAACATGATGGAACTGATCCGTAACATCGCCATGGAACACAGCGGTTACTCCGTGTTCGCTGGTGTGGGTGAGCGTACTCGTGAGGGTAACGACTTCTACCACGAGATGAAGGACTCCAACGTTCTCGACAAAGTAGCGCTGGTCTACGGTCAGATGAACGAGCCACCAGGAAACCGTCTGCGCGTAGCGCTGACCGGCCTGACCATGGCTGAGAAGTTCCGTGACGAAGGTAACGACGTTCTGCTGTTCGTCGACAACATCTATCGTTACACCCTGGCCGGTACCGAAGTATCCGCACTGCTGGGCCGTATGCCTTCGGCAGTAGGTTACCAGCCGACCCTGGCTGAAGAGATGGGCGTTCTGCAAGAGCGCATCACCTCCACCAAGGAAGGTTCGATCACCTCCGTCCAGGCCGTATACGTACCTGCGGACGACTTGACCGACCCGTCGCCAGCGACCACCTTCGCCCACTTGGACGCCACCGTCGTTCTGTCCCGTGACATCGCCTCCCTGGGTATCTACCCAGCGGTCGATCCACTGGACTCGACTTCGCGCCAGCTGGACCCGAACGTGATCGGCAACGAGCACTACGACACCGCTCGTGGCGTTCAGTATGTTCTGCAGCGCTACAAAGAGCTGAAGGACATCATTGCGATCCTGGGTATGGACGAATTGTCCGAGACCGACAAGCAACTGGTAGCCCGCGCTCGTAAGATCCAGCGCTTCCTGTCGCAGCCGTTCTTCGTGGCCGAAGTCTTCACCGGTTCGCCAGGCAAATACGTTTCCCTGAAAGACACCATCGCTGGCTTCAGCGGCATCCTCAAAGGTGACTACGACCACCTGCCAGAACAAGCGTTCTACATGGTCGGCAGCATCGACGAAGCGATCGAGAAAGCCAAGAAACTGTAATTCCTGCGCCCCGCAAGGGGCGCTATCAGGTTGAGGCAAGCAGATGGCTATGACAGTCCATTGCGATATCGTCAGCGCGGAAGGAGAAATTTTCTCCGGTCTGGTCGAGATGGTGGTTGCGCACGGTAACCTGGGTGATCTTGGTATCGCTCCAGGCCACGCGCCGCTGATCACCAATCTGAAGCCAGGTCCGATTACGCTGACCAAGCAGGGTGGCGCCCAAGAGGTGTTCTACATCTCTGGTGGTTTCCTCGAGGTTCAGCCGAACATGGTCAAGGTGCTTGCCGATACCGTGCAACGTGCTGCTGACCTGGATGAAGCGCAAGCTCAGGAAGCCCTCAAGGCTGCCGAGAACGCCCTGAATCTGAAAGGCGCGGACTTCGACTACAGTGCCGCCGCCGCACGTCTGGCCGAGGCCGCAGCACAGCTGCGTACCGTCCAGCAAATGCGCAAAGGCAAGTAATCGGCCTCGGCTGATAACTTCTGTTGCGATTGAGTAAAAGGGTAGCCTCGGCTACCCTTTTTCTTTTTCTGTTTTTTCTCCCCCGGTCTTTCACTGACCGCCCAGGATTGGTAGCCAGTAATGTCACTCGATATCGTTATTCTCGCCGCGGGCCAAGGCACCCGCATGCGCTCGGCGCTGCCCAAGGTGCTGCACCCCGTAGCCGGCAACTCCATGCTCGGCCATGTTATCCACAGCGCGCGCCAGCTGCAGCCGCAAGGTATTCACGTGGTCATTGGCCATGGTGCCGAGCTGGTTCGCGAGCGCCTGGCCGCTGATGACCTGAACTTCGTCATGCAGGAAAAACAGCTGGGTACCGGCCATGCGGTAGCACAGGCTCTGCCGGCCGTGACCGCCGACACCGTGCTGGTGCTGTACGGCGATGTACCGTTGATCGAAGTGGAGACCCTGCAGCGTCTGCTGGCCAAGGCCAATGACCAGCAGCTGGGCCTGCTGACGGTTACGCTCGACGACCCGACCGGCTATGGCCGCATCGTGCGTGACGAGCAAGGCCAGGTGACTGCCATCGTTGAGCACAAGGACGCCAACGACGCGCAGAAAGCCATCAAGGAAGGCAACACCGGTATTCTGGCCCTGCCAGCCGCGCGCCTGGCTGACTGGATGGGCCGCCTGTCCAACAACAACGCCCAGGGCGAGTACTACCTGACCGACGTCATCGCCATGGCAGTGGCTGACGGCCTGGTGGTGGCCACTGAACAGCCTCACGACCCGATGGAAGTGCAGGGCGCCAACGATCGTCGTCAGCTGTCCGAGCTGGAGCGTCACTACCAGCTGCGTGAAGGCCGCCGCTTGATGGCCCAGGGTGTGACCCTGCGCGACCCGGCGCGCTTCGATGTACGCGGTGAAGTGACCGTTGGTCGCGACGTGCTGATCGATATCAACGTGATTCTCGAAGGCAAAGTGGTCATCGAGGACGATGTGCAGATCGGCCCTAACTGCGTCATCAAGAACACCACCCTGCGCAAAGGCGCGGTGGTCAAGGCCAACAGCCACCTCGAAGGCGCCGTGATGGGCGAGGGCAGCGATGCCGGCCCGTTCGCCCGCCTGCGCCCAGGCAGCGTGCTGGATGCCAAGGCCCATGTGGGTAACTTTGTCGAACTGAAAAACGCCCACCTGGGTGAAGGCGCCAAGGCCGGTCACCTGACCTACCTGGGCGATGCTGAAATCGGTGCGCGCACCAATATCGGCGCCGGTACCATCACCTGCAACTACGATGGCGCCAACAAGTTCAAGACAGTGATGGGCGAGGACGTGTTCATCGGCTCGAACAACTCGCTGGTGGCGCCTGTGGAAATCAAGGACGGCGCCACCACCGCAGCCGGTTCGACCATTACCCAGACTGTCGAAGCTGCTGACCTGGCTGTGGGCCGTGCGCGCCAGCGCAACATCTCGGGCTGGAAGCGGCCGGAGAAGATCAAGAAGAGCTGAGTTATTCACAGCTGTTTCGATCGAAAGCCGACTTATGTGAATAAGTCGGCTTTTTTATTGGGCGATCGGTAATCCCTTGTAGGAGCGGCCTTGTGTCGCGATGGGCCGCAACGCGGCCCCTTGGAGTTCGAGGTGAACCCGAAATTGCCGGGGCTGCTATGCAGCCCATCGCGACACAAGGCCGCTCCTACAGGGACCTTGCCAAAGCAGAAGAAACTATCCACAGGGCAGCAACTGCTTGACGAAACGAGCGTCTTAGGTTTTGATTGCAACCATTATCTTTCGAAACGAAACTTACACGTAAATGTCGAAACGAAACACACCGCAGCGGCGGCACAACATCCTGGCTTTGCTCAGCGAGCAGGGCGAGGTGAGCGTGGACGCTTTGGCCAAGCGTTTCGAAACCTCGGAAGTGACCATTCGCAAAGACCTCGCCGCCCTTGAAACCAACGGCCTGTTGCTGCGCCGCTACGGCGGCGCGGTACCGGTGCCGCAAGAACTGCTCGGTGAGCCGGCCCAGCCTGTGTCTTCCTACAAGAAGGCCATCGCCCGCGCCGCCGTCGGCCGTATCCGCGAGCATGCGCGCATCATCATCGACAGCGGGAGCACCACGGCAGCCATGATCCCCGAACTGGGGCGCCAGCCCGGCCTGGTGGTGATGACCAATTCACTGAACGTGGCCCGTGCCATCTGCGACCTCGAACACGAGCCGGTGCTGCTGATGACCGGTGGCACCTGGGACCCCCATTCCGAGTCGTTCCAGGGCCAGGTGGCCGAGCAGGTTTTACGCTCTTACGATTTTGATCAGCTGTTTATCGGCGCCGACGGCATCGACCTGGGCCGGGGCACCACTACCTTCAACGAGTTGCTCGGGCTTAGCCGCGTGATGGCCGAAGTTGCCCGTGAAGTGATCGTGATGGTCGAGTCGGACAAGGTGGGGCGCAAGATCCCCAACCTTGAGCTGCCCTGGGGCAGCGTGCATACCCTTATTACAGACGAACGCCTGCCCGCTGCGGCACGCGAACAAATTGAAGCTCGCGGCATCAACCTGATCTGCGCCGCGATCAGCCAGGAGAAATAAAACATGTGTGGAATCGTTGGTGCTGTCGCCGAGCGTAATATCACAGCCATCCTGATCGAAGGCCTCAAGCGTCTTGAGTACCGTGGGTACGACAGCGCCGGCCTGGCCGTGCTGACCCAGGCGGGTGAGCTCGAGCGCCGCCGCCGTATTGGCAAGGTCAGCGAGCTGCAAGCCGCAGTTGCTGCTGACCCACTGGCCGGCCAGCTGGGCATTGCCCACACCCGTTGGGCTACCCACGGTGCGCCGACCGAAGGCAACGCCCACCCGCACTTCTCGGGCGATGAAGTGGCTGTGGTGCACAACGGCATCATCGAGAACCACGAAGAGCTGCGCGAAGAGCTGAAAGGCCTGGGCTACATCTTCACCTCGCAGACCGACACCGAAGTCATCGTCCACCTGATCCACCACACCCTGAAGAGCATCCCGGACCTGACTGATGCCCTGAAAGCCGCCGTGAAGCGCCTGCATGGCGCCTATGGCCTGGCACTGATCAGCGCCAAGCAGCCTGACCGCCTGGTGGCTGCACGCAGCGGCAGCCCGCTGGTCATCGGCCTGGGCCTGGGTGAAAACTTCCTGGCGTCCGACCAGTTGGCCCTGCGCCAGGTCACCGACCGCTTCATGTACCTGGAAGAAGGCGACATCGCTGAAATCCGCCGTGACCAGGTCACCATCTGGGACCAGCAAGGCAACAAGGTCCAGCGCGAAACCGTGCAGTACCATGAAGGTGCCGAAGCGGCCGACAAGGGCAACTACCGCCACTTCATGCTGAAGGAAATTCACGAGCAGCCAAGCGTTGTTCAGCGCACCTTGGAAGGCCGCCTGGGCAAGGACCACGTGCTGGTCCAGGCCTTCGGCCCGAAAGCTGCCGACCTGTTCGCCAAGGTGCGCAACGTGCAGATCGTTGCCTGTGGCACCAGCTACCACGCCGGTATGGTCGCCCGTTACTGGCTCGAAAGCCTGGCTGGCATCCCGTGCCAGGTGGAAGTGGCCAGCGAATTCCGTTACCGCAAAGTAGTGGTGCAGCCGGATACCCTGTTCGTCTCCATCTCGCAGTCTGGCGAAACCGCCGATACCTTGGCCGCGCTGCGTAACGCCAAGGAGCTGGGCTTCCTCGGCAGCCTGGCAATCTGCAACGTTGGCATCAGCTCGCTGGTGCGTGAGTCGGACCTGACCCTGCTGACCTTGGCCGGCCCGGAAATCGGTGTGGCCTCGACCAAGGCCTTCACTACCCAGCTGGTGTCGCTGATGCTGCTGACCCTGGCCCTTGGTCAGGTGCGCGGTACCTTGGAAGAGGGCGTCGAAGCCGAGCTGGTTGAAGAACTGCGCCGCCTGCCGACCCGCCTGGGCGAAGCCCTGGCCATGGACGCTACTGTCGAGAAGATCGCCGAGCTGTTCGCCGACAAGCACCACACCCTGTTCCTCGGCCGTGGTGCACAGTACCCAGTGGCGATGGAAGGTGCGCTGAAGCTCAAGGAAATCTCCTACATCCACGCCGAAGCCTACCCGGCAGGCGAGCTGAAGCACGGCCCGTTGGCACTGGTCGATAACGACATGCCGGTGGTTACCGTTGCCCCGAACAACGAACTGCTGGAAAAGCTGAAATCCAACCTGCAGGAAGTGCGCGCCCGTGGTGGCGAGTTGGTGGTGTTCGCCGACGAGCACGCTGGCATGACCAATGGTGAAGGCACTCACGTGATCAAGGTCCCGCACATCGCCGATGCGCTGGCGCCGATCCTGTACACCATCCCATTGCAACTGCTGTCGTACTACGTGGCCGTGCTCAAAGGCACCGACGTGGACCAGCCGCGTAACCTGGCGAAGTCGGTTACTGTCGAGTAACCAACACAGCGTGCCCGGTTCGAAAGCCCTCCCTATGGAGGGCTTTTTTCTTTCTGATACCTAAGAAACAGCGCAGCCGGACGGCTCCGCTCAGATCTGCATCGCCATGCCGTCCACATTCATCGCTGCCTGGCGCAAGGCCTCGGAGCGGGTCGGGTGGGGGTGGCAGGTGAGGGCGATGTCTTCTGCCGAGGCCGAGAACTCCATGGCCACGCAGAACTCACCGATCATCTCGCTGACGCTTGGGCCCACCAGGTGCACACCCAGTACTTCATCGGTTTGGGCATCGGCGATGACTTTGGCGAAGCCTTCGGTCTCGTGGTTGATCTTGGCGCGGCTGTTGGCGGTGAAGGGGAACTTGCCTACTTTATAGGCACGCCCTTCGGCTTTGAGCTGCTCTTCGGTCTTGCCCACGGTGGCCAGCTCCGGGCGGGTGTAGATCACGCCAGGGATGAGGTTGTAGTTGACCTCGTGGGGCTTGCCGGCAATGCGCTCGATGCAGGCGACTGCTTCGTCTTCGGCTTTGTGCGCCAGCATCGGGCCGGAAGTCACGTCACCAATCACCCACACACCGGGTACTGAAGTGCGGTGGTGTTCGTTGCCGAGCATGCCGCGCTTGTCTGTTTCCAGGCCCACGCTTTCAAGGTTCAGCCCTTTGGTATAAGGGCGGCGGCCGATAGCCACCAGCACGTAATCGGCCTGCAGCGATTCTGCGGTGCCGCCGGCAGCAGGCTCCAGCGTCAGGCTCACGCCATCGGCACTTGCAGTGGCTTGAGTCACCTTGCTGCCCAGCTTGAACACCATGCCTTGCTTGGCAAGTGCCTTTTGCAGGGTCTTGGCGGTTTCCGTGTCGGTACCCGGGCAGATGCGGTCGAGGTATTCGATGACGGTGACCTGGCTACCCAGGCGGCGCCAGACCGAACCCAGCTCAAGGCCGATCACGCCGGCACCGATGACGACCAGGTGCTTGGGCACTTGCGGCAGCGACAGCGCGCCGGTCGAGTCGATGATGCGCTGGTTGTCGATGGTCACGCCCGGCAGAGGAGTGGGCTCGGAGCCGGTGGCAATGACCACGTCCTTGGCTTGCAGCGCCGTTTCGCTGCCGTTTTCAGCCTTGACCACAACTTTGCCGACACCGTCCAGGCGGCCCCAACCCTTGATCCAGTCGACCTTGTTCTTGCGAAACAGGTATTCGATGCCCTTGGTCAGGCCGGTCACGCTCTCGTCCTTCTGTTTCATCATCTGGGCGAGGTTGAGGGTGGGTTTCACTTCGATACCGAGGTGAGCGAACTCTTCACCGCTGGCGGCCTCGTACAGCTCGGAGGCATGCAGCAGTGCCTTGGAGGGCATGCAGCCCACGTTCAAACACGTGCCGCCCAAGGTCGAGCGGCCTTCCACGCAGGCGACGCTCAGGCCCAGCTGGCCAGCGCGGATGGCTGCGTTGTAGCCGCCAGGGCCACCGCCGATGATCACCACGTCATAGGATTTCATGGGTTCAACTCCAGGATGTAGAAGCGCAAGAGGGGCACAAGGTTAAGCTGAGATGCGAGAATTGTATACAATCTGCTGTGTGGATAAGATCAGTTGGTTCTAGACCTTGGTCTCGTTTAGAGGAAACCTCCCACCAATGAACTACTCTGATCCGGCGACGTTCGAAATATCAGGCGTCGTGGCCAATTACGGATAGGAGGGTCTTTCATGCTTGCTCAACTTCCACCGGCATTGCAGAGCCTGCATCTGCCGCTGCGGCTGAAACTGTGGGACGGTAACCAGTTCGATCTCGGGCCTAGTCCTCAGGTCACCATTCTGGTCAAGGAACCACGGTTGATCAGCCAGTTGACCCACCCAAGCATGGACCAGCTGGGCACCGCATTCGTCGAAGGACAGCTGGAGCTGGAGGGCGACATAGGTGAGGCCATCCGCGTGTGCGATGAGTTGAGCGAAGCGCTGCTGGCGGACGAAGATGAAGCGTCGCCGCACCGGCTGCCTCATGACAAGAGCACTGACGCCAAAGCCATCTCCTATCACTATGATGTGTCCAACGCGTTCTACCAGCTGTGGCTGGATCAGGACATGGCTTATTCATGCGCCTATTTCCGCGAGCCGGACAACACGCTCGATCAGGCACAACAGGACAAGTTTGACCACCTCTGTCGCAAGTTGCGCCTGACCGCCGGCGACTACCTGTTGGATGTTGGCTGTGGGTGGGGCGGGCTTGCCCGCTTCGCGGCACGTGAATATGACGCCAAGGTATTCGGCATCACCTTGAGCAAGGAGCAGCTCAAGCTCGGCCGGCAGAGGGTCAAGGTTGAAGGCTTGGCCAACAAGGTCGACCTGCAGATTCTCGACTACCGTGACCTGCCTCAGGATGGCCGCTTCGACAAGGTTGTCAGCGTTGGCATGTTCGAGCATGTCGGGCATGCCAACCTGGCGCTGTATTGCCAGAAACTGTTCGGCGCCGTGAGGGAAGGAGGGCTGGTGATGAACCACGGTATCACCGCCAAGCACATCGATGGGCGGCCGGTCGGGCGTGGTGCAGGTGAGTTCATCGACCGCTACGTGTTCCCCCATGGCGAGCTGCCTCACCTGTCGATGATCAGTGCCAACATCTGTGAAGCGGGGCTGGAGGTGGTAGACGTGGAAAGCCTGCGCCTGCACTACGCCAAGACGCTGCATCACTGGAGCACAAACCTTGAGAACCAGTTGCACAAGGCGGCAGCGCTGGTGCCTGAAAAGACATTACGCATCTGGCGCTTGTACCTCGCAGGGTGTGCGTATGCCTTTGAGAAGGGCTGGATCAACCTGCACCAGATACTGGCGGTGAAGCCATACGCCGATGGGCACCATGACCTGCCCTGGACGCGCGAAGACCTGTATCGGTGAAAAGGTAACTGCATCCTGTAGGAGCAGCCTTGCGCTGCGAAGAGGCCGGTATGGCTGAAGATCATCTTCTGCTGCAATGGCCTCTTCGCAGCACAAGGCTGCTCCTACAGGTGCTGCGATTGTCTTGGAATCTAGGAATCCATTACTGCACCCACTGACACTGCACCTTAAAGGATCGGCGAAATCAGCCGTGCAATCCGCATCCCCAATTGCTGCAGTCGATGAGTGTCGAGGCTGTCCTCCGCAGTTATTTCCCGCGACTGTTCAAAGTCGTTGATCAGCATGTGCTCCACCTGATCTGCGAAGCTGCGGTCGACGGTCAGCAGGGTGATCTCGAAGTTCAGGCGGAACGAGCGGTTGTCCAGGTTGGCACTGCCGATCGCGCTGACATCATCATCCACCAGCACCACCTTCTGATGCAGGAAGCCCGGCTGATAGCGGAACATGCGCACACCCGCGCGCACCGCTTCGAAAGCGAACAGGCTGGAGGCGGCATAGACCACACGGTGGTCTGGCCGTGAAGGGATCAGCACGCGCACATCGACCCCGCGCAGTACCGCCAGGCGCAAGGCGGCGAACACCGCTTCGTCCGGGATGAAGTAGGGGCTGGTGATCCACACCCGCCGGGTAGCTGAATGAATTGCTTCGAGGAAGAACAGCGAGCAGGTTTCCTGCGGATCGGCCGGGCCGCTGGCCAAGGCCTGGCACAGCACGCCATTATCCGGGTAGGTATCCGGCAGGATCAGCGGTGGCAGCTGGCGCGTGGCCCAGTACCAATCCTCGGCAAACGACTCCTGCAGGCAGGCCAGCACCGGCCCGCCGATCTGCACATGGGTGTCGCGCCAGGGGGAAAGTTTCGGGTGCTCACCGAGGTATTCATCGCCCACGTTGTGCCCACCGATGAACCCGATCAGGCCATCCACCACCACGATCTTGCGATGGTTGCGGAAGTTCACCTGGAAGCGGTTGAACCAACCGCGGCGGGTGGCGAAGGCATGAATCTGTACGCCGCCGTCGCGCAGCTTCTGGCTGTAGCTGGTTGGCAAGGCATGGCTGCCAACGCGGTCATACAGCACGAACACCTGCACCCCTTCGGCAGCCTTGCGTAGCAGCAGCTGCTGTAATGCCTTGCCGAGGTTGTCGTCATGGATGATGAAGAACTGCACCAGCACCACATCGCGGGCCTTTTCGATGGCGGCGAAGATGGCATCGAAGGTGGCTTTGCCATCGATCAGCAACTTCACTTCATTGTTCGCCAGGCAGGGCATGCGGCCCAGCTTAGGCATGGCGCGCAGTGCTGCATAGCTTTCTGATTCACGGGCGGTCAGGGCTTCCTCTACCCAGGGCCGCCAGTTGAGATTGGCCATGGCCACGTGCATTTCCTGGTTGGCCTGGCGCCTGGCCTTGATGTAGGCGTAGAACGAGCGGGCGCCGAAAACCAGGTAGGGGATCAAGGTAAGGTAGGGGATGAAGAACAAGGGCATGGCCCAGGCGATGGCGCCTTGGGCGGTACGCACGGTGAAGATCGCGTGCAGTGCGGCAACGATACCCAGTAGGTGAATCAGTCCGAGTAGGTAACCAAAAAAGTAGGGGCTGTGGTAATCCATATGCATCCTGCTTGCCGAGTACACTTGAGCTAACAGAACACGTTCCCGGTCCGCCTTGCAACCTGAAGGTGGATTTGGCGTCCAAGGTTCAGCCCGGCCCGCTTGGCCGGTTTTTTCCAGGAGCGATCGTCCATGAAGATTCGTCTGCCACTGTTGGCGTTGGCCCTAGCTGCGAGCAGCCCGCTGGTGCATGCGCAGGTGCTGCAACCAGGTTTGTGGGAGCTGACCACCAGCAACATGCAGGTCGATGGCAAGCCGTTACCCGACATGCAGTTCATGCTCGGTCAGTTGAAAAACCTGCCGCCTGAACAGCGCGCGATGATGGAAGGGGTGTTGGCCAAACAAGGGGTGACGGTGGGTGGCAACGGCGTGCGTTCGTGCCTGACGCCAGAGCAGGTGGCAACCAACGACATCCCGCTGCAGGACCCGAAGTCAGGCTGCACCCAGAAGATTACCGACCGTACCGGTAATGTGTGGAAGTTCCAGTTCAGCTGCCCCAAGGCACAGGGTACTGGCCAAGCCACCTTCCTCAGCGACCGTGAATTCACCACCCAGGTCAGTGGTACCTTCAACGCTTCGGGTGTTCAGCAGCAAGGCAGCATGAACACCCGTGCGGTGTGGCTGGGCAATGACTGTGGCACGGTCAAACCGCGCAGCTGACGTCCCATTGCCATTGGCTGGTAGCGACGGCGTCGTGGGCATGCAGGCTTTCTGCATGTTCCACGCGCAGCTTGAAAGCCGTGCTCCATTCCAGTTGCCTTAGCGCCTTGTGCAGGCGTCGTGCGGCGTCTTCACAGAACATCAGGTTCTGCCCGTTGGCCAAGGCGAAGGCTTGCTCGTCCGCACGTTTCACAGCGGTCTGTACAGCAGTCCCCAAGCTTGCCTCAATGCAATCGATCAATTCGGTGACAGGTAGGACGTGCTCATTGTTGCGCAGCCGTACCTGGATTTGCGCGGTACTTCGTTGGCTGTGGGGCGTTGCCACAATACCTTCGGCGCTACCAAGCCACTGCACTATTGCGGATCTTTCTACCTGCTCCTCGCTGAAGTCGTCCATGAATTGCTGCTGAATCAGCTGCCGTGCAAGTGCAGCCGAGCATGGACAGGTAGAGGAATAAGGTACGGAAACAGATAGTTCCACGTGGAACATTTCATTTTCTATCCGTGCATCGACCGTAACCGGATAGCTTTTCCAGCCTGCCAATGGGCTGATCAATGCCGGTCTTTTCAGCAGATGCTCAAAGCGCAGGCGCAGGTAGGCTGCCGAAGAAAGCCCTTCATGGCTGCTCAGAAAATCAGCCAGTAGCTGCCTGATTGCCAGCGGAGTGAGGGGCTGGTGTTCCAATGACTCCAAGGCAAGGTAAAGCCGCGACATATGAATGCCGCGTGAGCTGCCGTCTACCAGGCTTACCCCGGCATCGATTTTGGCCGCTGCGGTGCGCCCTTCGAACTGCACAGGCAAGGCGATCCCGCACATGCCCACCCAGTCCAAAGGCAAGGTGTACTCCAGGGTTTGTGCTGCGATGTCGGGGAGCTTGAGCTGGGTCATCTGGCTTTCCAAACAAAAAGAGGCATCAGTGGCAACCGCCCACCAGGCTGCAATGCAGCTTGAAGCGCTGGCCACTGGAGCTGGATACGCGGTTCAGGGTGGTCCAGCCAACGCGACGGCTGTAACCCACCCAGGCTTCGCCGTCGCTAGCCAGGCCGGTAAAAAAGGTCAACGTGCCATAGCGGCTGTTGGTTTGTGCCCACAGGCGCCGGCTGCTGAAGTCGTAGCCGCGCAGGTAGAACGTGCTGCCTTCGCTGCGCACGCTGTAATAACTGCCCTTGCCGTCCTGGCAGGCGAGCAGTGTCGCGCTGCGGGTACACACTGCCAACGGGCTGCTCTTTGGCATGGCGAACAGCGAAGTGGGCATGGCGAGCAACAACAACAGCAACACCATGGCGCGTGGCAGGTTCATTTTTCATCCTCGGTGAATACGCGTCCGTCGAGAACGGCTTGGCGAAATTGTATTGTTACTTTATAACATTGTGCAATGCATCGTTTCGAATGCGCTCGCCTGAAGAGGTTTCGCCATGTCCAATCGTCTCCCTGTCACCGTGCTGTCTGGCTTCCTCGGCGCCGGCAAGAGCACTTTGCTCAACCATGTGCTGCGTAACCGCGACAACCTGCGGGTCGCGGTCATCGTCAACGACATGAGTGAAATCAACATCGACGCCAGCGAGGTGCAGCGCAACGTCAGCCTCAACCGCGCTGAAGAGAAACTGGTCGAGATGAGCAACGGCTGCATCTGCTGCACCCTGCGTGAAGACCTGCTCGAAGAGGTGGCGCGGCTGGCCGAAGAAGGCCGCTTCGATTATTTGCTCATCGAGTCCACGGGTATCTCGGAGCCACTGCCGGTTGCCGAGACGTTCACCTTTCGCGACGAGCAGGGCCGCAGCCTTTCCGACATGGCGCGGCTGGACACCATGGTCACTGTGGTCGATGGCCTGAATTTCTTGCGCGATTACCAGGCCGCAGACAGCCTGGCCAGCCGTGGCGAAACCTTGGGTGAAGAGGACGAGCGGTCGATCAGCGACCTGCTGATCGAGCAGGTGGAGTTCGCCGATGTGCTGTTGCTGAGCAAGATCGACCTGATCAGCCAGCACGAGCGCGAAGAACTCATGGCCATTTTGCGCAGCCTCAACGCCCGGGCGCAGATCGTGCCCATGGTCATGGGCCAGGTACCGCTGGCGCGCATCCTGGACACTGGCCTGTTCGACTTCGACCAAGCGGCCCAAGCGCCTGGCTGGCTGCAAGAGTTGCGCGGCGAGCATGTGCCAGAAACAGAAGAGTACGGCATCGCGGCCACGACCTGGCAGGCCCGGCGGCCACTTCATCCCCAGCGCTTTTTCGACTTTATCCACATGCCCTGGAGCAATGGACGGCTGCTGCGTTCGAAGGGTTTTTTCTGGTTGGCCAGCAAGTACCAGGAAGCCGGTAGCTGGTCCCAGGCAGGTGGCATGATGCGCCACGGCCTGGCGGGGCGCTGGTGGCGTTTCGTGCCGCGCGAGCAGTGGCCGCAGGATGTGGATAACACTGCCGATATCTTGAAACACTGGACCGCCGAAACCGGTGACTGCCGGCAGGAATTGGTGTTCATCGGTCAGAATATCGACTTCAAAAAGTTATCCACAGACCTTGAAGCATGTCTGTTGACGGATGAAGAAATGGAGTTGGGGCACATGAGCTGGTTGCGTCTGCCCGATCCATTTGGGCCTTGGCACGAAGAGGTAGCAGCATGAACCCGGCGCTCAAGCCTGTGGATATCTTCCAGGTGTTTGGCGAAACGCCGCTGGTGTTGACCGACGTGCTGCAGGACGGCGTGAACCTTGCGGTGTGGCGCCGTCGCTTGCCGCCACAGCTGGAGGATTTTGCCGAACTGGTGGTCAGCCTTGGGCAAAACCTGGCTGATCAGCGCGTGATCGATGTGGACGAGCAGCAAATGCCGGTTTTATCGGATTTGCTGCGCGAAGCGGCGGATTTGCATGGTTACGAAGCATTCGTGGCCGATGTGGCCTGGCTGGTGGGGGCCTATACCTGCCTTGTTGGCGCGCGGCGGGTCGGTTTGCGCCTGCGGGTACTGACCGGGCCCATGTGCCCGCGCTTCCATGTGGATAACGTGCCGTTGCGGTTGCTCACCACCTATGCGGGCCCGGGTAGCGAGTGGTTGCGAGAGCAGGAGAGCCCGCGCGCGGAGTTACACACAGCCCAAGCGCCTGTGGATAACATTCAGCAACTGCAGGTCGGTGAAGTGGCCGTACTCAAAGGCGAGAAGTGGCAAGGCAACGAAGGTGCAGGCCTGGTGCACCGCTCGCCCTCGGTCCAGCAGGGGCGCCTGCTGCTCAGCCTTGACTGGCTAGCCTGACGGCGCATAGTGAGCCATCACCCCGCCTGAGCCATCCCATGCTGCAGAACATCCCCACCCATGTGATTGCTGGCCCACTGGGGGCCGGCAAGACCACCCTGATCCGCCATCTGCTGGCCCAGCGCCCGGGCAACGAACGCTGGGCGGTTTTGATCAACGAATTCGGCCTTGTTGGCCTGGATGCGGCCTTGCTCAGCCGTGACGAAGATGGCATCGCCATCGGCGAGGTCGCTGGCGGCTGCCTGTGTTGTGTCAACGGCATGCCGTTCCAGGTGGGCCTGGGCCGGTTATTGCGCAAATCCCGGCCTGACCGGCTGTTTATCGAGCCTTCCGGCCTGGGTCACCCGTTGCAGCTGCTTGCTCAACTACAGCAGGCGCCATGGGCTGGAGTGCTGACAATCCAGCCATTGCTGATGGTTGTCGATGCTCAATCCATGGTGCGAAACGAGCCGCTTCCGGAGGCTCAACAGCAGGCTTTAAACGCCTCTGAATACGTGGTTTTCAACAAGTCAGAGGCTGTGGATGAAAAATCTAAGTTGTTGATAAGTAATAAATTTAACGACAAGAAACTGATGTGGTCGGTACAGGGTCAGGTGCCGTTATCAAGCCTTCCTGGCTCCCTCGTACAGATTGTCGACAGCCCATTTGAGGAAAACAGGATTGTCGACAATCTTGGAGGTGCCCCAACAATATTGTGGACAGACCCCAGCCAGCCGATCTGTCTTGCCCAGCAGGGGGAGGGAGGTTGGAGCATCGGCTGGCGCTGGCATCCCGCACAGCAGTTTTATCCACAGCAGCTAGAGGCGTTCTTGCGTGCTTGGCGGTGGCGGCGCGCCAAAGGAGTTATCCACAGCGTGGAAGGCTGGCGGTCGTTCAATGGGCTTAATGGTGACATGCCTATGTGGCAGCCCAGTGACTGGCGCAGGGATAGCCGTATCGAGCTGATTTTTGATCAGCCGCAATCGCAACCCACACTGCAAGCGGGGTTGAGCGAATGCCGCGTCAGTTGATCAGTTGCGCCAGCGATTGTGTTCCTGGCGCCACTGCTGCATCTCGATGACATTGTCGGTGCGTGGCGGGGTCTTGATTTCGAAGGGATAGGGCGCCAGCTCAATCTGCACGCTGTGCGCGCCAAACTGGGTCACGGTACCGGGATGGCGTTGCTCGCCGGTGACGGTGAACTCGAAGGCATAGATGCGTGCCAGGCGCTTGCGGCCATTGGCATCACGGACCAAGGCGATGCGCTTGAGTGCGACGGCATCGTCGAGCAGCTCGAGGTCGAGCTTGGCGCAATGCTGTTTGACCCGTTCCAGGGCTTTTTCGCGCAACCCATGGTTGTGCCACAACCAGCCGCCTGCCGTGGCGAACAGCATCAGGACGAACACATTCTCCAGGGTCAACATTTGCGTATGCTCCAAACAGGTAGATCCAGCTTAACTGCGTCCCTGGCCTGTCGTACAGGTGGCAATCGAGTTCATACTGCGCTGCGCACAATCCTTGAAACAGCTTTGGAAACCCCCGCATGAAACGTACCCCGCACCTGCTCGCCATCCAGTCCCATGTGGTGTTCGGCCACGCCGGCAACAGCGCCGCGGTGTTTCCCATGCAGCGTATCGGGGTCAATGTCTGGCCACTCAATACCGTGCAGTTCTCCAATCACACACAGTATGGCCAGTGGGCGGGGGAAGTGCTTGCCCCGGCGCAAATTCCTGCGTTGGTGGAAGGTATTTCCAACATTGGCGAGCTGGGTCACTGCGATGCGGTGCTTTCCGGCTACCTGGGCAGTGCCGAACAGGGGCGGGCGATCCTGGCCGGTGTCGAGCGCATCAGGGCGGTGAACCCGAAGGCCTTGTACTTGTGTGACCCGGTCATGGGGCACCCGGAGAAGGGCTGCATCGTGCCACAGGAAGTCAGCGAGTTCCTGCTCGACGAGGCGGCGGCACGTGCCGACATCCTGTGCCCCAACCAGCTGGAGCTGGACAGCTTCTGTGGGCGCCGCGCGCAGTCGCTGGAGGATTGCGTGAGCATGGCGCGCAGCCTGTTGCAGCGTGGGCCGCAGGTGGTACTGGTCAAGCACCTGGTCTACCCCGGGCGGGCTGAAGACCAGTTTGAAATGCTGCTGGTGACCGCCGGGCAAAGCTGGCACCTGCGCCGCCCGCTGCTG
Source organism: Pseudomonas sp. WOUb67 (assembly GCF_050058005.1). NCBI lineage: Bacteria > Pseudomonadati > Pseudomonadota > Gammaproteobacteria > Pseudomonadales > Pseudomonadaceae > Pseudomonas > Pseudomonas sp. WOUb67. The sequence goes on from NZ_CP170112.1 coordinate 737,880, forward strand.
GCGTTCCCGCGTCAGCCGGTGGGGGTGGGTGACCTGACCTCAGGCTTGTTCCTGGCCCGCGTGCTGCTCGGCGACAGCTGGGTGCAGGCGTTCGAATTCACCGCGGCAGCCGTGCATGAGGTGCTACTGGAAACCCAGGCCTGCGCCAGCTACGAACTGCAGCTGGTGCGGGCCCAGGACCGCATCGCCCACCCGCGGGTGCGCTTCGAGGCGCAGTTGCTGGCGTTTTAGATAGCGTCGGTTTTCAGGTCCTGGTAGCGCTTCTCCAGCTCCTGGCGGATCTGACGGCGCTGCTGGCCCTGCAGGAAGCGGCGCTTTTCTTCGCTGCTGTGCGGCTGGCGTGGCGGCACCGGCACCGGGCGGCGGTTGTCGTCGACCGCGACCATGGTGAAGAAACAGCTGTTGGAATGGCGCACCGAGCGCTCGCGGATGTTCTCGGTCACCACTTTGATGCCGACCTCCATCGAGGTGTTGCCGGTGTAGTTGACCGACGCCAGGAAGGTCACCAGTTCACCCACGTGCACGGGCTCGCGGAAGATCACCTGGTCGACCGACAGGGTCACCACATAGCTGCCGGCATAGCGGCTGGCGCACGCATAGGCCACTTCGTCGAGGTACTTGAGCAGGGTGCCGCCATGTACGTTGCCAGAAAAGTTGGCCATGTCCGGGGTCATCAGGACGGTCATGCTCAGCTGGGCGTTTCCAGGTTCCATAGTGTGCTCACGGTGAGGTTGCGCTGAATCGGGCGAATGGGGGGCGTTATCGGCTGACATTTCTATTCCCCTCTTTTGAATTTGCCTTACGGATACGGGACGTTGGCTGACGCGCCATCGTCACGCTGATCATGCCATCAGCGGCGCTTTTCTAGCCGATCTGTTTCCGCATATTGCACCGGCTTTTTGCGGCGGGGTGCGATGTTAACCTGAGTACGCCCATGCACCATGGGCTTTCCTGCATTCAATACAGTATGTACTTGCTGCTCGCTCGGGTTTGCCTCGGCAGAGGAGCGGTCTGCCCAGGCATCCATAAAAAGACGAGAAAAGGAGTATCACGCCATGCATGCCATCAGCTTCATCCAGGACCTGGCAGTCATCATGCTGGTCGCTGGCGTGGTCACCATTCTTTTTCACCGGCTCAAGCAGCCGGTGGTGCTGGGGTACATTGTCGCCGGCTTCATCATCGGCCCGCACACCCCGCCATTCGGCCTGATCCATGACGAAGAGACCATCAAGATCCTTGCCGAACTGGGGGTGATCTTCCTGATGTTCTGCCTGGGGCTCGAATTCAGCCTGCGCAAGCTGTTCAAGGTGGGCGCCACGGCGTTCATCGCGGCGTTCCTGGAAATCGTGCTGATGATCTGGATCGGCTACGAGATCGGTCGTTGGTTCGACTGGAACACCATGGATTCACTGTTCCTCGGCGCCATCCTGGCCATTTCCTCGACCACCATCATCGTCAAGGCACTGAACGACCTGAAGATGAAGAACGAGCGCTTCGCTCAGTTGATCTTCGGCGTGCTGATCGTGGAGGACATCCTCGGCATCGGCATCATCGCCCTGCTGTCCGGCATCGCTGTCAGCGGCTCGGTCAGCTCGGGCGAAGTGTTCTCCACCGTGGGCAAACTGTCGCTGTTCATGATCGTTGCCTTGGTCATCGGCATTCTGCTGGTGCCGCGGCTGCTGGCCTACGTGGCCAAGTTCGAAAGCAACGAAATGCTGCTGATTACCGTGCTTGGCCTGTGCTTTGGCTTCTGCCTGCTGGTGGTGAAGCTGGAATACAGCATGGTGCTGGGCGCCTTCCTGATTGGCGCGATCATGGCCGAATCCCGTCAGTTGCTGAAGATCGAACGCCTGATCGAGCCCGTACGCGACCTGTTCAGTGCCATCTTCTTCGTCGCCATCGGCCTTATGATCGACCCTCAGGTGCTCGTCGATTACGCCTGGCCGATCGTGGTCATCACCCTGGCGGTGGTACTGGGCAAGATGCTCTCCTGTGGCATGGGGGCGTTCATTGCCGGCAATGACGGGCGCACGTCGCTGCGGGTGGGCATGGGCCTTTCGCAGATTGGCGAGTTTTCCTTCATCATCGCCGCGCTGGGCATGACGCTGCAGGTGACCAGCGACTTCCTGTACCCGGTGGCGGTCGCAGTATCGGCCATCACCACGCTGCTGACGCCCTACCTGATCCGTGCGGCCGACCCGCTGTCGCAGAAGCTTGGCAATGTAGTGCCCACCCGCCTGGCGCGGGTGCTTTCGTTGTATGGCGAATGGTTGCGCAATATCCAGCCGCAGGGCGAGAGCGCCATGCTGGCCGCAATGATCCGGCGCATCCTGTTGCAGGTGGGGGTGAACCTGGCGCTGGTGATCGCCATCTTCTTCAGTGGTGGCTACTTTGCAGAGCGTATCGGCAACTGGCTCAGTGAGTGGGTCAGCGATGTCAGCCAGCAGAAGGCGATGATCTGGGGGGCGGCGTTGTTGCTGTCGCTGCCATTCCTGATCGCGGCCTATCGCAAGCTCAAGGCGCTGTCGATGCTGCTGGCAGAAATGGGCGTGAAGCCGGAAATGGCCGGGCGGCATACCCAGCGTGTGCGCCGCGTGATCGCCGAGGTTATCCCGCTGTTGTCCCTGCTGGTGATTTTCCTGCTGCTGTCGGCATTGTCGGCGAGCATTCTGCCCACCAGCGAGTTGCTGCTGGTGATTGCCGTGGTGGCCGCGGTGGTGGTGGCCTTGTTGTGGCGCTGGTTCATCCGCGTGCACACGCGCATGCAGATTGCCTTGCTGGAGACGCTGGAAAACAGTCGCGAGAACACGCACTGAGGGCTGTGAACGGGCGAACGGGCTTGGTGGGAGCAACTTTCTTGCCCATCACTTGTAGGAGCAGCCTTGTGCTGCGAAGAGGCCGGTAAGGCTAACGACTATCTGCGCCTGCAATGGCCTCTTCGCAGCGCAAGGCTGCTCCTACAGGGATCGTGGTAACCCAGGCAATGGGGGAGATCAGCTCTCCAGCCACACATCCCGCGCCCAGTGCCACACCGATTCCCAGCTGTCCTCGCCGACAATTTCGTCTTCGGCGTCCCACAGCACCACAGTGCCGTCTTCCTCGACGCAGTAGTAGTTGTCACCGTCCTGGCACAACGGGATCAGCTCACGCGGCACCCCGGCATCCCAAGCGTTGGCGGCAACTTCTGGCAGGTAGGTGTGCGACTGTGGGTCGGTACAAGTAACAGGCTCAAGGGAGCCGTAAACCACATCACTCACGGTCAGCAGAAACTCTTTGAACACGAATGGAATATTGATGAACAGCTGCTCTTCGATTTCTACCAGCTGGTCTTCGTCGGGTAGCTCCAGGGGCACCGGTACTGGCTCATTGGCTTCTCGGAGTTGTTCGATCACTTCTTCCACGGTTCACTTCCTCTGACCTAGATGACAACGCTGCGCGTTATACCCTAGTAGGCCACTCTGGCAAAAGCAAAAACCCCGGGACAGGCCCGGGGTTTTTTTGTACAGCACGTTGCGGTTAGCCGTTTTGACGGATACCGGCGACCAGCCAAGGCTGGTTCTCGCCTGGGGCGCGAACCATGTGCCAGCTTTCGCTGAACGCTTCGCCCTGGTCGAAGCGCGAGTTCTTCGACACGCCACGGAAGGTCAAGGTGGCGTCGGTACGGTCGGCGCGGTCGTCGATACCGTCCAGCTGTACTTCGAGGTTGTCGATGTAGGTGGACTGGAAGCCGTCACCCAGTTCAGCACGCTCACGCTTGAGGAACTCGAGCATTTGCGGGGTAACGAACTCGGTGATCTTGTCCATTTCGTTGGCATCCCAGTGCTGCTGCAGCGACTGGAAGTGGTTACGGGCAGCAGCCAGGAAGCTTTGCTCGTTGAACCAGGCCGGGGCGTTGATCACCGGGGCAGCGGCGGCAGGTGCGGCCGAACCACCAAACACCGATTGCTGGGCCGGCTGGTTGTGAGCCTCACGCTGCATCGGCGCATGGCCTGGCATGGCCATTTGCGGCTGCTGCTGGCGGCGGCGTGCGGCAATGAAGCGGAACACCAGGAAGGCGATGAGCGCCACGATCAGGAAGTCCATGATCTGGAAGCCTTCGAAACCGTCGCCCATGAACATGGATGCCAGCAGACCACCGGCGGCCAGGCCGGCCAGTGGGCCCAGCCAGCGCGAAGCACCGCTGGCGGCCGGAGCTGCACGACCAGGTGCGGCAGCCGGAGCGGCGGCAGGCGTGGTTGGCGTAGCCTGGCGGGTCTGGTGGATAGGCGCGGAGCCCGAGCTCTTGCCGCCGCCGAAACGCTTGGCGTTGGCGTCCAGGCTCAGCGTCAGGCCGACGCAGAGCGCCAGTGCGATGCTAAGAAAACGTTGCATAAGTGGGATATCCCCTGTTGTGGATTGCACGCGCGTCATGGTGCACAGGTTCCCGGGCACATGACCAGCGACATAGTGTTTCGAGCTTTTGCCTGAATGTTACAAGGCCGCCCCGGCAGGGCGGCCCTGGTCTTCAGATGGCTTCGAGCTTGGCATACCCCAGCATCAGCCACTTGCTGCCTTCGGCAAAATTCACCTGCACCCGTGCCTGGGCGCCCGAACCCTCGAAGTTGAGGATGACGCCTTCGCCAAACACCCCATGTTGTACACGCTGGCCGAGGTTGAACGCGGTCTGCGGAATGTTGGCATTGGCGAACAGGTTGCTGTTGGTGGCCGTCTTGGCGCCGCTGAACGGGCGGCTGACGCTGTTGGACAGGCGCACTTCCTGAATCAGGCCGGCCGGAATTTCACGTACGAAACGCGACACCTTGTTGTAGGTCTCGCTGCCATACAGGCGACGTGTTTCGGCGTAGGTCATGACCAGCTGGCGCATGGCGCGGGTAATCCCCACGTAGGCCAGGCGGCGTTCCTCTTCCAGGCGGCCGGGTTCTTCCAGGCTCATCTTGTGCGGGAACAGGCCTTCTTCCATGCCCACCAGGAACACATACGGGAACTCCAGGCCCTTGGCGCTGTGCAAGGTCATCAGCTGGACGCTGTCTTCATGCTCGTCGGCCTGGGTATCGCCGGCTTCAAGCGAGGCATGGCCGAGGAAGGCCGACAGCGGCGAGAGATCGGCGTCTTCGTCGGTGGACTCGAAGTTGCGCGCCGCGCTCACCAGTTCCTCAAGGTTTTCTACCCGTGCCTGGCCCTTTTCACCCTTTTCTTCCTGGTGATAGGTGATCAGCCCGGACTGTTCGATGGTGGTCTGGGTCATGGTATGCAGCGGCATGTCCGTGACCTTGGCAGCCAACCCCTCGATCAGCTCGATGAATGCACCCAGGGCGCTGGCGGCGCGGCCCTTCATCGCCTTGGCCGCCAGCAGCTGGCACATGGCTTCCCACATCGACACCTGGCTGTGGCGGGCATGCTCGCGGATGGCTTCGACGGTTTTCTCGCCAATGCCGCGTGGCGGCACATTGATCACCCGCTCCAGGGCAGCGTCGTTGCCACGCCCTTCGATCAGCCGCAGGTAAGCCATGGCGTTCTTGATTTCGGCGCGTTCGAAGAAGCGCTGGCCACCATAGATGCGGTAGGGGATACGCTCGCGCAGCAGGGCCTCTTCCAGCACCCGCGACTGGGCGTTGGAACGGTACAGAATGGCGATTTCGTTACGCGCGTTGCCCTGCTTGACCAGGCTTTCGATGGTTTCCACCACGTAGCGCGCTTCGTCGTGCTCGTTGTAGGCCGCATACAGGGTCAGCGGTTCGCCTTCGCCCATGTCGGTCCACAGTTCCTTGCCCAGGCGCCCGGTGTTGTTGACGATCAGGGCGTTGGCGGCCTTGAGGATGCCGCCGGTGGAGCGGTAGTTCTGCTCCAGGCGGATCATTTCGGCGTCGGGGAAGTCGGCGGTGTACTGGTGAATGTTCTCGATCTTGGCACCGCGCCAGCCGTAGATCGACTGGTCGTCGTCGCCCACCGCCATCAGGCTGGCACCACCGCGCGCCAGCAGGCGCAACCAGGCGTACTGCACGGCGTTGGTGTCCTGGAACTCGTCCACCAGCACATGCTGGAAGCGCCGCTGGTAGTGCTCCAGCAGGCCCGGGTAGTCGCGCCACAGGTCCAGGGCACGCAGCAACAGTTCGGAAAAGTCGATGACCCCGGCGCGCTCACAGGCCTGTTCGTAGGCGGTATACACCTCGCGCATGGTCGCCAGGAACAGGTCGCCCCCAGCCTGAATATGCTGCGGGCGCAGGCCTTCGTCCTTCTGCCCGTTGATGAACCACTGGGCCTGGCGTGCCGGCCACTTCTGCTCGTCCAGGCCCAGCTCGCGCATGACCCGCTTGATCAGGCGCTGCTGGTCATCGCTGTCGAGGATCTGGAAGTTCTGCACCAGCCGCGCTTCCTGCCAGTGGGCGCGCAGCAGGCGATGGGCCAGGCCGTGGAAGGTGCCGACCCACATGCCTGCCGGGTTGATCCCCAGCAGTTGCTCGATCCGGTGGCGCATTTCTGCCGCCGCCTTGTTGGTGAAGGTCACCGACAGGATCGAGTGCGGCGATGCCTGCTCCACCTGGATCAGCCAGGCGATGCGGTGCACCAGCACGCGGGTTTTACCGGAGCCGGCGCCAGCAAGCACCAGTTGACGCCCGAGCTTGGCCGCGACGGCCTGGCGTTGAGCATCGTTGAGGGAGTTCAGCAGGAGGGAGAGGTCATCTGTGTGCATCGGGCCATTCTAGGGCGCAGCAGGGGAAGGGTAAATGGCACTGTATGAATATTCACCCTGCCAAGCGGCGATCGGTAGCCCGCTCATGGCAGAAAGCGGCCATGGCAGGCTATTCGCCTGCCGTGGCCGCCAGCCGGCATCAATGGGTTTCGACGATGTCGGTGATGGTGGCGATCAATTGACCTTCATGGAAAATATCCACTTTCGGGATCGGGCCTTGCTCGTCGGGCAGTTCGACGCGGACTTGCTTGTCGCAGACGACTTGAATGAAGTTGCCATCCTCCTGTTTCAGTTCAAGCTCCAGGGCCAGTGCAAAGGATTTGTCCTGAATGGCGCGCTTGACCAGTACCGGTACCATGCCTGGGTGGCTTACGGTGATGTTGCCGTTCACCCGGAGCCGAGTGCCTAGTGGCATCTTGTCGTATTGGGCCTGCCAGTCTTTGCATTCGATGATCATTTCGATACTCCTGTCCTGGGAAGGGCGGTATGCACCTCCCCAACGACAGGTTGCTTGCAGCACCTGCCCGCACGGCAGAGCGAAGCGCTTCAGCTGTACCAATGCCTGCCATGCCTGGCCAGCAGGCTGCCGGCCTGTTCCGGGCCATTGCTCCCGGCGGCATAGTGGCGTGGTGCCTGGAAGTGCTCCTGCCAACCCTTTATTACCGGGTCGATCCAGTGCCAGGCCGCCTCCACTTCATCGCGGCGCATGAACAGTGTCGAATCGCCCTCGACGATGTCCAGTAGCAGCCGCTCGTAAGCTTCCCAGCGGCGGGTCTGGCTGAACACCTGAGCCAGGTTCAGGTCCAGCTCGACCGGTTCCAGCCGCATGCCCTTGCCGGGGCTTTTGGTCATCATGCGCAGGCTGATGCGCTCATCCGGTTGCAGCTGGATCAACAGCTGGTTGACCTGGCCGCCGCTGAACAGCTCGTGGGGTACCGGCTTGAACTGAATGACGATTTGCGACGAGCGCCGCGCCATGCGCTTGCCGGTGCGCAGGTAGAAAGGCACACCTGCCCAGCGCCAGTTGTCGATGTGCGCTTCGATGGCCACGAAGGTTTCGGTATCGCTGTCGTTGTCGACGTCCTTTTCGAAGTAGTAGGCCGGCACCTCCTGGCCGCCGATGTGCCCGGCACCGTACTGACCGCGCACGGTCTTGTCCTGCACGTCCTGGCCGGTGATGGGCTTGAGGGCCCGCAGGACCTTCACCTTTTCGTCGCGTACCGCTTCAGCCTCGAACTGCGCAGGTGGCTCCATGGCCACCAGGCACAGTAGCTGCAGCAGGTGGTTCTGCAGCATGTCGCGGGTTGCCCCGGCGCGGTCGTAGTAGGCCCCGCGGTTCTCAACCCCCAGGGTTTCGCAAACACTGATCTGTACGTGGTCGACCTGATTGTTGCGCCACACCGGCTCCAACAGGGCGTTGGCGAAACGCAGGGCCATCAGGTTTTGCACGGTTTCCTTGCCCAGGTAGTGGTCGATGCGAAATACCTGGTTTTCGTCGAACACTGCTCCAATCGCTTCGTTGATGGCGGTGGCCGAGGCCAGCGAGTGGCCGATCGGCTTTTCCAGCACGATGCGCGCTTCGGGGTCGGCCAGGCCGGCGTTACGCAGGTAGTTGGCAATCGGCACGAACAGGTTGGGAGCGGTGGCCAGGTAGAAAATGCGCGTCAGCCCGCCGGGCTCGCCCAGGTAGCGCGCCAGGCGGCCGAAGTCGGCGCTTTGCGAGGCATCCATGGGGAAGTAGTCGAGGCGCGCGGCAAAGCGTTGCCACACGTCTTCGTCAAAGTCATTGCGGGCAATCTGCGCGCGGCAATGGCGTTCTGCGAGCTTGAGGTATTCGTTACGGCTTATGTTGCGGCGGGCGAGGGCAATGATGCGTACCGCGTTGTTCAGGCGCGCCTCGCGATACAAGTGATAGAGCGCCGGGAGGAGTTTGTGCAGGGCCAGATCGCCGGTGCCACCGAACACCAGAATGTCGCAAGGAATAGTCAAACCGCCACTCTCCACGTTCGTTTAACTGGGCGGGTTGGCGTCCATGTAGTATAACTACAAGAAAGCTACAACCCGGCCAGTCGATCATAACCGAGTCCAGCCCGTGAATCTGTTGCAACATATCGCCCAATCGCGCCACCTGCTGCGCAAATCGGAACTCAAAGTGGCCGACCACGTGCTGCTCGACCCGGCTGCGGTCATGCACAGCTCGATGGCCGACCTGGCGCACAGCGTGGGTATCAGTGAACCGACGATCGTGCGTTTCTGCCGGGCCATCGGTTGCTCGGGCTTCCAGGACCTGAAATTGAAACTGGCGCAGAGCCTGGCCGCCGGGGCCAGTTTTGGCCAGTTCGCCATCCATGAAGACGACTCGGTTGCCGACTACAGCCTGAAGATTTTCGACACCACCCTGCACACGCTGATGGAAGTGCGCGAGCACCTCGACCCGCATGCACTGCAACAGGCGGTGAGCGCCATGGCCCAGGCGCAGCGTGTGGAGTTCTATGGCTTTGGCGCATCCGGCGCGGTCGCGGCGGACGCCCAGCACAAGTTCTTCCGCCTGCTGCTCAGTGCGGCCGCGTATTCCGACCCGCATATGCAGGCGATGTCGGCGGTTACCTTGAGGCCTGGCGATGTGGCGGTGTGTATTTCCCAGTCGGGCCGCTCCAAGGACCTGCTGATCACCGCCAACCTGGTGCGTGAGAGCGGTGCCAACCTGATTACCCTGTGCCCAAGCCAGACGCCGCTGGCCGAGCTGTCGACCGTGAACCTGGCGATCGACGTGCATGAAGACACCGAAATCTACACCCCGCTGACCTCGCGTATCGCCCACCTGGTGGTGATCGACGTGCTGGCCATGGGCGTGGCCATGGCGCGCGGCCCGAGCCTGGTCAACCACCTGAAAAGCGTGAAGCGCAGCTTGCGCAGCTTGCGTTTGTCGCCCAAGTCGATCAAGGCTACAGACGACTGATTGCGACAGCCTGTGCTGGCCTCTTCGCGGGTAAACCCGCTCCCACAAGATAGCCACAGGGCCGAATACTGTGGGGTACCTGTGGGAGCGGGTTTACCCGCGAAGAGGCCAACACAGGCGATAAAAATTTCACTGTTTTGTCACCGTTCCACAGCCAAATCGTAAACCTTCAAGGCCAGTCTGAAACTCCCGCATCCTATCTGGGAGACAGGCAATGGCACGTGACCACGACGGTATCTACCAACCCAACGCCAAAGCTCGCAAGCAGCAGGAAAAGGATCAGCGCCGCATGGAATACCGCCGCGCGATCGAGGTGTATTGCGACCAGCGTCAACTGCTGCGCGACCTTGTGGATTACCCCGAGTTGCAAGCACTCACGGTGTGGCAGTCTTCAGCGGCAACTTCCCCGAAAAACGCTCAACAAGCGCACTGATCAACGCACGTTCGCTGCGGATGAACGCCAGAAACGCCAAGGCCACCGGCGACTGCCGCTTGGCCTTGGACTGCACCACGCACCAGCTGCGGTACAGCGGCAGCTCTTCCACCGGTAGCTCCTTCAGCGCACCGGTGGCCAGCTCCAGGTTGACCGCATGGCGGGTGAGCAGGGCAATGCCCAGGCCGGCGATCACGCACTCGCGCTGGGCATCGGCCGAGGCCACTTCCAGGGTCTGGGTGAAATGCACGCGTTTGTCCTTGAAATACTCCTCGCAGGCCTTGCGCGTGCCTGAGCCTTGCTCGCGTACCAGCAGGGTATGAGGCTCCAGGTCCTGCAGGCGCAGCTGCTCCAGCTTGCACAGCGGGTGCTCGGGCGGCGCCACCGCGATGATCGGGTTGTTGAGGAACGGCAGAAACTCCAGGCCCATGTCCTGCGGCACCATCGACATGATGATGATGTCGTCGCGGTTATCCGAAAGGCGGCGGATGGCCTGGGCGCGATTGACCACCGTCAGGGTCAGGTTGACCTCCGGGTGACGCTGCTTGAAGGCGGCGAACAGGTGTGGCACGAAGTACTTGGCGCTGGATTCGATCGCCAGTTTGAGCTGCCCCTGCAATGAGCCCTGCATGTCCGACAGCTGCATGTCCAGGCTCTCGAGGCGCCCGAAGATGTCGCGGCTGGCGCGTTGCAGGGCTTCGGCCGCTTCGGTCAGGTAGAGCTTCTTGCCCACGTACTCGAACAGCGGCTGGCCGATCAGCTCTTCGAGCTGACGGATCTGTAGACTAACGGCGGGTTGTGTCAGCGACATCTCTTCCGCTGCCCGGCTGTACGAGCGCAAATCGCACACCTCATTGAAGATCTGCAATTGACGCAAAGTCATACGCATCAATGACTTACGCATTTTCACCCGCCCTTCGGCAACACCTTGTAACTGCACTATAAGCTTTTACTAATGCTGCCTCTAACAAATATTGATTTTTGTTTATCGACCTACAGCGCTAGGGTGAATATGCGACTGGCCAGCAACGCCTGGTCACGCGCCGACCGGTAGAACCGGCTCGACTGTTCCTACGGCTTTGGGAAGACTCCAGTGATAAAAAAAATCCTGATCGCCAACCGAGGTGAAATCGCAGTTCGGATCGTGCGTGCCTGCGCCGAGATGGGCATACGCTCGGTAGCGATCTATTCCGACGCCGATCGGCACGCCTTGCACGTCAAGCGCGCCGACGAAGCCCACAGCATTGGTGCCGAGCCGCTGGCCGGTTACCTGAACCCGCGCAAGCTGGTGAACCTGGCTGTGGAAACCGGTTGTGATGCCCTGCACCCGGGCTATGGTTTCCTGTCGGAAAACGCTGAACTGGCAGAGATCTGCGCCGAACGCGGGATCAAGTTCATCGGCCCCGCCGCTGACGTCATTCGCGGCATGGGCGACAAGACCGAAGCGCGCCGCACCATGATTGCCGCCGGTGTGCCGGTTACCCCGGGCACCGAAGGCAACGTTGCCGATATTCATGAGGCCCTGAGCGAAGGTGAGCGCATCGGCTACCCGGTGATGCTCAAGGCCACCTCCGGTGGTGGCGGCCGCGGTATTCGCCGTTGCAACAGCCGCGAAGAGCTGGAACAGAACTTCCCACGGGTAATTTCCGAAGCCACCAAGGCCTTTGGTTCGGCGGAAGTGTTCCTGGAAAAGTGCATCGTCAACCCCAAGCACATCGAGGCACAGATCCTCGGTGACAGCTTCGGCAACGTGGTGCACCTGTTCGAGCGCGACTGCTCGATCCAGCGCCGTAACCAGAAGCTCATTGAAATTGCCCCAAGCCCCCAGCTCACGCCCGAGCAGCGCGCCTACATCGGCGACCTGGCGGTGCGTGCGGCCAAGGCGGTGAACTACGAGAACGCCGGTACCGTGGAGTTCCTGCTCGCCGATGGCGAGGTGTACTTCATGGAAATGAACACCCGGGTGCAGGTGGAGCACACCATCACCGAGGAAATCACCGGTATCGACATCGTCCGTGAGCAGATTCGCATCGCCTCGGGCCTGCCACTGTCGGTCAAGCAGGAAGACATCCAGCACCGCGGTTACGCGCTGCAGTTCCGCATCAACGCGGAAGACCCGAAGAACAACTTCCTGCCCAGCTTCGGCAAGATCACCCGTTACTACGCCCCCGGCGGCCCGGGCGTGCGTACCGATACAGCGATCTACACCGGCTACACCATTCCGCCGTTCTACGACTCCATGTGCCTGAAACTGGTGGTGTGGGCGTTGACCTGGGAAGAGGCCATGGACCGCGGCCTGCGAGCCCTGGACGACATGCGCGTGCAAGGGGTGAAGACCACCGCCGCGTACTACCAGGAAATCCTGCGCAACCCGGAATTCCGTAGCGGGCAGTTCAATACCAGCTTCGTCGAAAGCCACCCTGAACTGACCAACTACTCGATCAAGCGCAAACCCGAAGAGCTGGCCCTGGCCATCGCCGCCGCCATCGCCGCCCACGCAGGCCTGTGAGGAAACCTATAATGTCCAAGAAAATTCACGTAACCGACACGATCCTGCGCGACGCCCACCAGTCCCTGCTGGCCACCCGCATGCGTACCGAAGACATGCTGCCGATCTGCGACAAGCTCGACAAAGTCGGCTACTGGTCGCTGGAAGTCTGGGGCGGCGCCACCTTCGACGCCTGCGTGCGCTTCCTGAAAGAAGACCCGTGGGAGCGCCTGCGCAAGCTGCGCGCAGCCTTGCCCAACACCCGCCTGCAAATGCTGCTGCGCGGCCAGAACCTGCTGGGCTACCGCCACTACAGCGACGACGTGGTCAAGGCCTTCGTCGCCAAGGCTGCGGTAAACGGCATCGATGTGTTCCGCATCTTCGACGCCATGAACGACGTGCGTAACCTGCGCGTGGCCATCGAAGCGGTCAAGGCCGCCGGCAAGCACGCCCAGGGCACCATCGCCTACACGGTCAGCCCTGTGCACACCATCGACGCCTTTGTTGCCCAGGCCAAGCAGATGGAAGCCATGGGTTGCGACTCGGTGGCGATCAAGGACATGGCCGGCCTGCTGACCCCGTTCGCCGCTGGCGAACTGGTCAAGGCACTGAAGGCCGAGCAGTCGCTGCCGGTGTTCATCCACTCCCACGACACCGCCGGCCTGGCCGCCATGTGCCAGCTCAAGGCTGTGGAAAACGGCGCCGACCACATCGACACCGCCATCTCCAGCTTCGCCTGGGGCACCAGCCACCCGGGTACCGAGTCGATGGTTGCTGCGCTCAAGGGCAGCGAGTTCGACACCGGCCTGGACCTGGAGCTGCTGCAGGAAATCGGCTTGTACTTCTACGCGGTGCGCAAGAAGTACCACCAGTTCGAAAGCGAGTTCACCGCCGTGGACACCCGCGTGCAGGTCAACCAGGTGCCGGGCGGCATGATTTCCAACCTGGCCAACCAGCTGAAAGAGCAGGGCGCGCTCAACCGCATGAACGAAGTGCTGGCAGAGATCCCGCGTGTGCGTGAAGACCTCGGCTTCCCGCCGCTGGTGACGCCGACCTCGCAGATCGTCGGCACCCAGGCGTTCTTCAACGTGCTGGCCGGCGAGCGCTACAAGACCATCACCAACGAAGTGAAGCTGTACCTGCAAGGCGGTTACGGCAAGGCCCCGGGTGTGGTCAACGAGCAGCTGCGCCGCCAGGCGATCGGCAGCGAAGAAGTGATCGACGTGCGCCCGGCCGACCTGCTGAAGCCAGAGATGACCAAGCTGCGTGCCGACATCGGTGCCCTGGCCCGTTGCGAAGAAGACGTGCTGACTTTTGCCATGTTCCCGGACATTGGCCGCAAGTTCCTCGAAGAACGCGAAGCCGGCACCCTCACCCCGGAAGCGTTGCTGCCGATTCCAGAGGCTGGCGCCGTTTCTGCGCCAGGCGGTGAAGGCGTCCCGACCGAGTTCGTCATCGACGTGCACGGCGAAACCTACCGCGTCGACATCACCGGCGTTGGCGTGAAGGCCGAAGGCAAGCGCCACTTCTACCTGTCGATCGACGGCATGCCGGAAGAAGTGGTGTTCGAGCCACTCAACGAGTTCGTCGGCGGCGGCAGCAAGCGCAAGCAAGCCACCGACCCAGGCCACGTCAGTACCAACATGCCAGGCAACATCGTCGATGTACTGGTCAAGGAAGGTGACGTGGTCAAGGCCGGCCAGGCCGTGCTGATCACCGAAGCCATGAAGATGGAAACCGAAGTGCAGGCGGCCATCGCCGGCAAGGTCGTGGCCATCCACGTGGCCAAGGGCGATCGCGTGACGCCGGGCGAAATCCTGATCGAGATCGAGGGCTGAACTAAGCCTTTATCTACAAGCGGTTAACCTCTGGGGAGCGGATGCTCCCCTTTTTTTGTGCTGGATTTATCGGCCTCTTCGCGGGTAAACCCGCTCCCACAGGATTTCCACAAGCCTTGAGGTCAGTGATGTACCTGTGGGAGCGGGTTTACCCGCGAAGAGGCCGGCTGATCAGACACATTCCTCAGCTTTGACGGCATGCTTCAAGGGTTTCCAACTGACCCCCCGGCTGCTGGTTCGCCTCGCTCAACCACCGCTCGAACCCGGCGGCCACCGCCGGCCACTCTTCATCGGTAATCGAATACCAGGCCGTATCGCGGTTATGGTCCTTCACCACCAGGTGCTTGCGGAACACCCCTTCGTAGGTGAAGCCAAACCGCTCTGCCGCGCGCTTGGAGCGGGCGTTGGCGTTGTTGCACTTCCACTCCAGCCGGCGGTTGCCCAGTTCGAAGCCCAGCTTGCCCAGCAGGTACACCGCTTCGGTGCCTTTGGGTGTGCGCTGCATGGCGGCGCCGAAGGCGATGTGGCCGATTTCGATGCGGCCGTGGTCGGGCACGATCGACATCAGGCTGAGAATGCCCTGGGCCTGGCCGCTGGGGCGGTCGATGACGGTGTAGAACAGTGGGTCGCGCCCTGCGGCGTTGCCCTCCAGCCAGCGGTCGAAGGCAGCACGTTCGGCGAACGGGCCATAGGGCAGGTAGTCCCACAGCACCGGGTCGGCGGTTGGGCCTTGCAGCACTTCCCAGAGGTCGTCGCCATGGCGCGCCGGGTCGAGCTTTTCCAGGCGGATGAAGCGGCCGTCGATCGGCTCGGCCTGGGGCGTTGCGGCGGGTTTCCAGTTCAATGCGTCTGTCATGTTCGGCCTACAAGCCTTTGCGGAATTGGATGAAGCCCGAGCGCTCGGCAACCTGCTGATACAGGCTGATGGCGGTGGCATTGGTTTCGTGGGTCAGCCAGTGCACCTTGATGCAGTTGTCGGCCTTGGCTGTGGTGTAGACGTGCTCGATCAGCTGGCGGCCAATGCCCAGGCCACGCTGCGCGCTGTCGACGTACAGGTCCTGCAGGTAGCAGGAGTTTTCGATGCTCCAGTTGGAACGATGGTAGATGAAGTTGACCATCCCCACCGCCTTGCCATCGACCCAGGCCAGTGCCGAATGGGTCGGCTCACTCGGGTCGAGCAGGCGCTGCCAGGTGCTCAGGCTGACTTCATCGGCCAACTCGGTTTCGTAGAAGAGCAGGTAGGCCTGCCACAGGGCGAGCCAGGCGGCATGGTCTTGGGCGCTGACGGGGCGCAGGGTAACGCTGGGCATGGGGCTATTCCTTCACAGTTGGCGCATGTGCGCCGCGAGTTGGTTGTCCAGTTGATCGGGGCTGGCGCTCAGGCCTTCGCGCACGCCGGCGATGTCTTGCTCGGAGCGGTTCTGGCTGAGCTTGCGCGCACCTTGCAGGCGGGCGATGGGCAGGCGGATGCCGACGATGGCGCGGAGCATGCCGTCAATGTAGTCAGCCGGGGCGTCGGTGACGCTCCACGGTTCGTTGCGGCCTTGTTCGTGGCGCTCGGTCAGGCGGCTGACGATACTCAGTAGCGTTGCTGCGTCGTGGATCACCTCGGCCGGGCCATAGGCGTGTACGGCCAGGTAGTTCCAGGTCGGCACGACCTTGGGGTTATCTGCTTTGCTTGGGTAGTAGCCGGGGCTGACATAGGCATCGGCGCCGGGGAAGACCAGCAGGGCTTCGCCACCCTGCGCCAGGTCCTGCCATTGGCGGTTGGCCCGCGCCAGGTGCGCATACACGGTGCCGAACTCGCCTTCGCCCGTGTCGACCAGTACCGGCAGGTGTGTGGCCAACAGGCCTTGTTCGCCTTGGCTGACCAGCACGGCCAGGCGGGTGTCGAGCATGTGCTGGTGCAGGCGGCCGAGGTCGTGTTCCTGGTGGGGTTTGCTGTTGTACATGCTCGGTTTCCTTGTGCAATGGTGCCATCCTAGGCAGGCTATTGGTTCTGGGTAAGAGCCATTACTGCCTGTTTTCATAGGTCCAATGCCATGGGTGATAGCCCCCTCGTTTTGCCTTTCGACCCTTCCGGGATCGCCCTGGACCGCCGCCGCGGGCTCAGCCAGCAGCTGTACCAGGTGCTGCGCGCGCGGGTGCTGGACGGGCGCTTGAGCAGCGGTACCCGGCTGCCGGCCACCCGCGAGTTGGCCAGCATGCTGGCGCTTTCACGCAACAGCGTGGTGCGTGCCTATGACCAGTTGTACGCCGAGGGCTACATCGAAAGCCGGGTGGGCGATGGCACCTATGTAAGCCGGCTACCAAAACTATCCACACAAATATCCACAGGGTTATCCCATGGGTTATCAACAGACTTATCCACATTTTCAGTAAAAAATACTGAGGATTTATCCAGCAACCGGCATTCCAGCGAAGCTTTGCAGCGGCTGAAAACCAACCACTTGCCGCCGCCAAGAAGCGGTCAGCCGCGTGCTTTTCGCGTCGGTATTCCCGCATTCGACCTGTTCCCGTTTGACGTCTGGGCCAAGCTGCAGGCGGGTTTCTGGCGTAATCCGAGCCCCGCACAACTGGGTTATGGCGACCCGGCGGGTGAGCCGATGCTGCGCGAACTGATCGCTGCCTACTTGCGTCGCTCGCGTGGGCTGAGTTGCATGGCTGAACAAATTGTGATCACCAGTGGTGCGCAGCAGGCCATCAGCCTTTGTGCACAGTTGCTGTTGCAGCCGGGCGACGCGGTGGCTGTGGAAAACCCGGGCTATCGGGCGGCCGGTCATGCGCTTGCACTGGCGGGTGGCCGGGTGCTTGGCGTACCGGTGGATGAAGAGGGGATGGATTGCGGTCGGCTCGGGCAGTTGGAGGATTGCCGGCTGGCCTATGTGACGCCTGCTCACCAGTACCCGACCGGGGTGACCATGAGCCTGGCGCGTCGCCTGGCATTGCTGGCCTGGGCCGAGCGTAACGATGGCTGGATCATCGAGGACGACTACGACGGTGAGTACCGATACAGCGGCGCGCCCTTGGCCCCGCTTGCAGCGCTCGACCAGCATGGGCGGGTGCTGTATGTCGGCACCTTCGGCAAAATCGCCTTCCCGGCGCTGCGCCTGGGTTACCTGGTGCTGCCGCCGCCGCTGGCCCAGGCGTTCAGCCAGGCCAAGGCGCTGGCGGTGCGGCATTCCGAGGTCAGCAGCCAATGCGTGATGGCCGAGTTCATGGCCCGCGGGCACTTTCAGCGGCATATCCGGCGCATGCGCAAGGCGGCGTTGAGCCGGCGAAATGTGCTCAAGGCCGGCTGGCCTGTGGATATTCCCGGGCTGGGCGCCATGCCGGCAGTGGCGGCCGGGCTGCATGTGAAAGTAGATGTGGATAACTTTGCGCGGGAGCAGGAACTGGTGGCCAAGGCTGAAGCGGTGGGTGTGGAGGTGACGCCGCTGAGCAATTTCTGGTTGGCGGACAGCGAGGTGCCTGTGGATAAGCGAGCGGGGCTGGTGCTGGGGTTTGCGGCGGTGCCGGAGGGGGAGATTGCCGAGGCTTTGATGCGCTTGCGCAGGGCGTGGAGACATTGAAATAGGGCCGCTTCGCGGCCCAATCGCCGGCAAGCCAGCTCCCACAGGTATTGCGCCTGCCTTGAAAGCAGTGAAGTTCCTGTGGGAGCTGGCTTGCCGGCGATTGGGCTGCAAAGCAGCCCCGGCTCTACATCAGGTGCCGGATTTGATCCGCGTCCAGGCCCGGGTCCTGGCCCGCTCTGCATCCCGCGCCAATGGCTTGAGGGTGTACAGCTTGGCCATCGCCTCCGCCGTCGGGTACAGGTTGGGGTTGTTGCGTATTGCCGGGTTCACCTTGTCGGTCGCATCCTTGTTCGGGTTGGGGTACCCGACAAAGTCGCTGATCGGCGCAATCACCTCTGGCCGCAGCAGGTAATTGATGAACGTATGGGCGTCCTCCGGGTTGGCCGCATTCTTCGGAATCGCCAGCATGTCGAACCAGATCGGCGCGCCTTCCTTGGGCAGTCGCATGTCCACAACCACGTCGTTCTTGGCTTCGCGGGCGCGGTTGGCGGCCTGCGAGAAGCTGCCGCTATAGCCCACCGCCACGCAGATATCGCCATTGGCGATGTCTGCCATGTACTTCGAGGAGTGGAAGTAGGTGATGTACGGGCGAATCTTCAGCATCAGCGCCTCGGCCTTCTTGTAGTCGGCCGGTTTGTCACTGTTCGGTGGCAAGCCCAGGTACTGCAGGGCCAGCGGCAGAATCTCCGAAGGCGAGTCGAGCAGGGCCACGCCGCACTGCTTGAGCTTGGCGATGTTCTCTTCCTTGAAGATCAGGTCCCAGCTGTCCACCGGCGCATTGTCGCCGAGCGCAGCCTTGACCTTGGCCGGGTTGAAGCCGATCAGCACGGTGCCGTACATGTAGGGCACGGCAAACTTGTTGCCCGGGTCGTTGGCCTCGATCAGCTTCATCAGCGCCGGGTCCAGGTGTTGCCAGTTCGGCAGCTTGCTGCGATCCAGCGGCTGGAATACCCCGGCCTCGATCTGCTTGGCGAGGAACACGTTGGACGGCACCACCACGTCGTAGCCGGAGTTGCCGGTGAGCAGCTTGGCCTCCAGCGCTTCGTTGGTGTCGAAGATGTCATAGATCAGTTTGACGCCGCTGTCCTTCTGGAAGTCGGTCAAGGTCTGCGGGGTGATGTAATCGAACCAGTTATACACACGCAAGGTGCGCTGCTCGGCCTGGGCTTGCAGGGCGCCGGTGAACAGGGTGGCAGCGATGAACGGGGCGAGCAGACGCTTGAGTTGGACCATTACCGGGCTCCTGGCTGGGCGCGCTGGAAGCCTTCCAGCACATTGACCGCGTTGATACCGATTTCTTCCACAGCGTAGCCGCCTTCCATCACGAACAGGGTCGGCTTGCCGAGCTGGCCAATGCGCTTGCCCATTTCCAGGTAGTCCGGGCTGTCCAGCTTGAACTGGGAGATGGGGTCGTCCTTGAAAGTGTCCACACCCAGCGAGATCACCAGCACATCGGCGTCATAGTCGGCGATGCGCTGGCAGGCGTCTTCCAGAGCGGCGTTCCATGCGGGCCAGTCGCTGCCGGCCGGCAACGGATAGTTGATGTTGTAGCCTTCACCGGCACCTTCGCCGGTTTCGTCGGCATAGCCCAGGAAGAACGGGAATTCGGCCTGCGGGTCTCCGTGGATCGAGGCGAAGAACACGTCGTCGCGGCTGTAAAAGATGTCCTGGGTGCCGTTGCCGTGGTGGTAGTCGACGTCGAGGATGGCGACTTTGCGCTTGCCCTGGTCGAGGAATGCTTGGGCGGCGATGGCGGCGTTGTTCAGGTAGCAGTAGCCGCCCATCACTTCACCGGCGGCGTGGTGCCCTGGCGGACGGCACAGGGCGAAGGCCGAATGGGCGCCTTGCTGGATCGCTGCCTGGGCGGTGAGGGCGACTTGCGCAGCGCTGTAGGCAGCCTGCCAGGTACCCGCGGTGATGGAGGCGCCGGCGTCGAAGCTGTAGTAACCCAGTTCGCCATGCAGGCCGGTTGGTTTGACCTGACGCAGCGTGCGGGCGGGCCAGGTGAAGGGCAGCAGGTCACCCTCGTGACCCAGTGCCGCCCAGCGGGCCCAGGCGCCTTCGAAGAAATCCAGGTAGTCGGCGCTGTGGATGCGCAGCAATGGCGCACGGCCGAAGTCGGTCGGGCCCTGGACGTCGCCGAGGTTGCGCTTTTTCACCTGGTCGAGCACATGGTCGGCGCGCGAAGGCATTTCGAAGCAGGGCATCAGCTTGCCGTCGATCAGCTCGCAGCGGCCGTGGTGCAGGCGGTGGTCATCGGAATAGATCGTCAGCATTGTTGTTCTCCGGGTGGGTACTGGCGTGGGTCCATTGTCATGGGCGGGTCAGTGGCGGAGAACGACGCATACGGCCAAAAGGGGATCGATGTGGCCAAGCTCTATGGCCGGATTGTTGGTGACCTGTACTGGCCCTTTCGCGGGTTCACCCGCGAAAGGGCCAGTACAGGTCAACCGCGGAAATGGCTGGGCGCCACGCCGCTCCAACGCTGAAACGCATGGCGGAAGCTGGCCGTCTCGCTGAACCCCAACGTTTCGGCAATGCGGTAGATGGGCATCTGCTCATCGGCCAGCAGTTGCTTGGCCCGTTCGAACCTCAGTTCGTCCAGCAGCTGTTGATAACTGCTGCCCAACGCCTGCAAATGCCGGCGCAAGGTGCGCGAGGAGCAGTTCATCTGCCGTGCCAGGCCTTCCAGCCCAGGCGCGGCATCCAGTTGCTGCGCCAGCAGCTGGCGAATCCGCCCCAGCCAGGCCTGACGGCCGGTGAACTCAAGGTTCAGGCGCCGGCAGCGTTCGCTCATGGCTTTGTGGGTAATCGGGTCGGCCAACGGTAGCGGCGTATCCAGCCAGCGCCGCTCGAACGCAAAGGCGTTGTCCTCGGCGGCGAAACCGACCGGGCACTGGAATGCACCGGCATAGCGCGCGTGGTAGCCGGGCCGTGGGTGTTCGAAGCGGGCGCCCAGCAGCGGCAGCGGGCGGCCGAGCAGGTCGTCGCAGATGACTTTCAGCGATACCAGGCAGAACTCTGCGTTGAAAGCGCTCAGCGCCGGGCTGTCGTGGTAATCGCTGGCGCTGAACCACACCCGCTGGCCATCGTCGAGCAAGCGCAGCTTGAAGACTGTTCCCAGCAGTGCCGGATATTGCAGCGCCAGGCGCAAGGCGTCACCCAAAGTGGCACTGGAGAGCAGGGCGTAACCGAGCATGCCGTAGCACGACACATGCATGCGCCGGCCCAGTTCCAGGCCGATGTCCTCGCGCCGGGCCACGGCGTTGGCGCACACTTGCAGTTCCTGCTGGGTGGTGATGCGTGCATCGGCGTGCCCCAGGTCTGCCGGGCCAATGCCGCTGCCGGCCAGCAGCGCCGAAGCCTCGCAACCGTCTGCCTGGAAGACGTTGAGGATCAGCGAAACTGCGTTGAGGGTGGTCAGGTGACTGTGCAGCATGCTGGGTAATCCCGGGGGGCTGGGACGCATTATGGAGCAAGTTGTGTGCCGATATCCGGGTGCCGCTTTGCGGCCCCACAATTCAGCAGGCAAAAAAAAGGCCCGAAGCAATCGCTCGGGCCTTGAAAGGTTGAGAGGTGTCTAGTCCCTTAACCTGGTGAGACTGTTTGCAGCGGCCGGGTTACGCCTTCAGCGGAACCAGACGTGGAGCGATCATGTTTTCCGGACGCAGGATGTCGTTGAGCATCTCTTCGTCCAGCAGCTTCTCTTCGCGCACCAGTTCCAGTACGCCGCGGCCGGTTTCCAGGGCAACGCGGGCGATACGGGTGGCGTTTTCGTAGCCGATGTACGGGTTCAGGGCGGTGACCAGGCCGATCGAGTGCTCGACCAGTTCACGGCAGCGCTGTTCGTTGGCGGTGATGCCGACGATGCAGTGCTCGCGCAGCATGTCCATGGCGCGTTGCAGCAGGCGGATCGAGTCGAAGATCTTGTAGGCGATCAGCGGTTCCATCACGTTCAGCTGCAGCTGGCCACCTTCGGCGGCGACGGTCAGGGCCAGGTCGTTGCCCATGATGGCGAAGGCGACCTGGTTGACGGCTTCCGGGATAACCGGGTTGACCTTGCCTGGCATGATCGAGCTGCCTGGCTGACGCGCTGGCAGGTTGATTTCGTTGATGCCGGTGCGCGGGCCGCTGGACAGCAGGCGCAGGTCGTTGCAGATCTTCGACAGCTTGACTGCGGTACGCTTGAGCATGCCGGAGAACAGCACGAAGGCGCCCATGTCGGAGGTGGCTTCGATCAGGTCGGCAGCTGGTACCAGCGGTTGGCCGCTGATGGTTGCCAGGCGCTGAACGGCGAGCATCTGGTAGCCCGGGTCGGCGTTGATGCCGGTACCGATGGCAGTACCGCCCAGGTTGATTTCGGTCAGCAGCTCAGGCGCCAGCGAACGCAGACGGTTGAGGTCTTCGGTCATGGTGGTGGCGAAGGCGCGGAATTCCTGGCCCAGGGTCATCGGCACGGCGTCCTGCAGCTGGGTACGGCCCATCTTCAGTACGTGGTCGAACTCTTTACCTTTGGCAGCGAAGGCCTGGATCAGGCTGTCGAGGCTGGCCAGCAGGGCGTCGTGACCCAGCAGCAGGCCCAGGCGGATAGCGGTCGGGTAGGCGTCGTTGGTCGACTGCGCCATGTTCACATCGTTGTTAGGGTGCAGGTACTGGTACTCACCCTTCTGGTGGCCCATGGCCTCCAGCGCGATGTTGGCGATGACTTCGTTGGCGTTCATGTTGGTAGAGGTACCAGCACCGCCTTGAATCATGTCCACCACGAACTGCTCGTGGTAGTCGCCCTTGATCAGTCGTGCGCAGGCTGCGCTGATCGCGGCGTGCTTGGCATCGCTCAAGTGCCCCAGCTCACGGTTGGCGTCAGCAGCTGCCTGCTTGACCATCGCCAGGCCGACTACCAGTTTCGGGTAGTGCGACAGCGGAACACCGGAGAGGTGGAAGTTGTTGGCAGCGCGCAGGGTCTGGATGCCGTAGTAGGCATCAGCAGGAACTTCAAGGGTACCCAACAGATCTTTTTCGACGCGGAACGATGCAGCGGAGGACATGATGTATATCATCTCGATTTTGACCCGGCACATGCCGGAATGGCGCCAATCCTAGGCCTGAAGGTGATTTTGCGGCCAATGCTGTTGCACGCTAACCTATGCACAAACGGCATAGTGTTTCATGTGACGCCAATTGACATTCGAGCGTGTTCCATTTTGGTGCACGCCGGGAGATGTGCTTCGTGAACCTTGAAAGCAAATGGCTGGAAGACTTCAGCGCGCTGGCTTCCACCCGCAGTTTTTCCCAGGCCGCAGAGCGGCGTTTCGTCACCCAACCGGCCTTCAGCCGGCGCATTCGCAGCCTTGAAGCGGCGTTGGGGCTGCAACTGGTGAATCGTTCCCGCACGCCAATCGAACTGACCGAAGCCGGCCAGCTGTTTCTTGTCACAGCGCGCACTGTTGTAGACCAGTTGAGCGAAATTCTGCGCCATTTGCATCATCTTGAAGGCGGGCAGGGCGAGGTGGTGCAGGTGGCTGCGGCACACTCCCTGGCATCGGGCTTTTTCCCCCGTTGGGTGGCCCAGTTGCGCAACGACGGCTTGAACATCGCCACCCGCCTGGTTGCGACTAACGTCGGAGATGCCGTGCATGCATTACGCGAAGGTGGCTGCGACCTGATGCTGGCCTTTTATGACCCGGACGCGGCCCTGCAGATGGATGCCGAGATCTTCCCGTCGCTGCACATGGGCAACACCGAAATGTTGCCGGTGTGCGCCGTGGATGCCGAGGGCAAGCCGTTGTTCGACCTGGAAGGTGAGGGCAGCGTGCCGTTGTTGGCCTATACCGCTGGCGCCTTCCTGGGCCGCTCGGTCAATTTGCTGCTACGCCAGCGCAACCTGCGCTATACCACCGTCTACGAAACTGCCATGGCCGACAGCCTCAAGAGCATGGCGCTGGAAGGAATGGGTATCGCCTGGGTACCGCGCCTGTCGATGCGTGGCGAGCTGGAACGGGGCGAGCTGGCCGTGTGCGGCGGCAGCCAGTGGCACGTGCCACTGGAAATTCGCCTGTACCGCTGCGCCCTGGTGCGCAAGGCCAACGTCAGGCTGTTGTGGCGCAAGCTCGAGGGTACGGCGGCGGTTGACCCAAAAGTCAGCCAAAGCCCCGAAAAATAAGGCCCGACAGTTGGTCGCCGGGGTGCCTTAAACGCACCACCTTACGGTATACTGCGCGGCCTTTCGACCGGATGCGTCCGGTCCAGATCAGCAAACAAGCCACGCCGGTCGTCCCGCGTGGCTTGTTGTTTTTTGACGCGCCCGCGGGCGCACAAGCGAAGAGGCTCGACGATGAGTGCACTGGTTGGCGTGATCATGGGCTCCAAGTCCGATTGGTCCACCCTTAGCCACACCGCCGATATGCTGGAAAAACTCGGCATTCCCTACGAAGTGAAGGTGGTTTCTGCCCACCGCACCCCGGATCTGCTGTTCCAGTATGCCGAGGAGGCCGAAGGCCGCGGCATCGAAGTGATCATCGCCGGTGCCGGTGGCGCAGCCCACCTGCCAGGCATGTGCGCCGCCAAGACCCACCTGCCGGTGCTGGGCGTGCCGGTGCAGTCGTCGATGCTGTCGGGTGTCGATTCGCTGCTGTCGATCGTGCAGATGCCAGCCGGCGTGCCGGTTGCCACGCTGGCCATCGGCCGCGCCGGTGCGATCAACGCTGCGCTGCTGTCCGCCAGCATCCTGGGCGCCAAGTACCCGCAGTACCACGCGGCGCTCAAGCAGTTCCGCACGGAACAGACCGACACTGTGCTGGACAACCCAGACCCGCGCCAGGCTTGAGGCTCAACCCATGAAGATCGGTGTAATCGGTGGCGGCCAGCTGGGCCGCATGCTGGCCCTGGCGGGCACCCCGCTGGGCATGAACTTCGCCTTCCTCGACCCGGCACCGGACGCCTGTGCCGCGCCGTTGGGCGAGCACCTGCGTGCCGACTACGGCGACCAGGACCACCTGCGCCAGCTGGCCGACGAAGTCGACCTGGTCACCTTCGAGTTCGAAAGCGTCCCGGCCGAGACCGTGGCCTTCCTTTCGCAGTTCGTGCCGGTGTACCCAAGCGCCGAAGCGCTGCGCATCGCCCGCGACCGCCTGTTCGAAAAGAGCATGTTCCGCGACCTGGGTATCCCGACCCCGGCCTTCGCCGACATCCTCTCCCAGGCAGACCTGGACGCTGCCGTCGCCAGCATCGGCCTGCCGGCCGTGCTGAAAACCCGCACCCTGGGTTACGACGGCAAGGGCCAGAAGGTGCTGCGCACGCCAGAAGACGTGGTAGGCACCTTCGCCGAGCTGGGCAGCGTGCCGTGCCTGCTGGAAGGCTTCGTGCCGTTCACCGGCGAAGTGTCGCTGGTGGCCGTGCGTGCCCGTGATGGCGAAACCCGCTTCTACCCGCTGGTGCACAACACCCACGAAAGCGGCATCCTGCGCCTGTCGGTCGCCAGCCAGGCGCACCCGCTGCAGGCCCTGGCCGAAGATTATGTGGGCCGTGTGTTGCAGAAGCTGGACTACGTTGGCGTGATGGCCTTCGAGTTCTTCGAGGTTGACGGTGGCCTGAAGGCCAATGAAATCGCCCCGCGCGTGCACAACTCCGGGCACTGGACCATCGAAGGCGCCGAGTGCAGCCAGTTCGAGAACCACCTGCGCGCCGTTGCCGGCCTGCCGCTGGGCTCGACCGCCAAGGTGGGCGAGAGCGCGATGCTCAACTTCATCGGTGAAGTGCCGGCCGTGGACAAGGTTGTCGCCATCGGCGACTGCCACCTGCACCACTACGGCAAGGCCTTCAAGGTCGGGCGCAAGGTTGGCCATGCCACCCTGCGCTGCCATGACATGGCCACCCTCGAGCGCAAGATTGCCGAAGTAGAGGCGCTGATCAGCAACTGATCGGGCTGCAAATCGAACTTCTGCAAGCGGCATGCCCTCTGAACATGGCAACAAGCCAAAGCCCGTCTAGGCTTTGGCTTGTTCCATATTCACTGCAGAGGGATTGCCATGGGCATCATTGGAACCATCTTCATCGGCCTCATCGTCGGCCTGCTGGCCCGCTTCATCAAGCCGGGCGACGACAGCATGGGCTGGATCATGACCATCCTGCTGGGTATCGCCGGCTCCTTGTTGGCCACCTACGGCGGCCAGGCTCTGGGCATCTACCAGGCCGGGCAGGCGGCGGGCTTCTTTGGCGCGCTGGTCGGCGCCGTCGTCCTTCTGGTGATCTACGGATTCATCAAGAAACGCTGAATACTGGTTAGAATGCCCGGCAATTCATTCGAGTTGCCGAGCATTGCCATGCGTGCCTTTTTCCTCGTCCCCCTGCTGTTGGCCAGTACCCTGGCCCATGCCGAACTGCCTGAAACCGATTGGCTGGAGCTGATGCCAAAGTCGGACCAGAAGGCGCTGGAGCAAATGCCCGAAATCGACCACAACTCGCCGGAAGCCATGGGCACCTTTACCGACAAGGGTGGGCTGAAGCAGAGCAAGGGCCTGCCAGCGGTGATGTATTCGACCAAGACCGTGGCGGCCATGAACGGCAAGGACATTCGCCTGGGCGGCTACCCGGTGCCGCTGGAAAGCGACGCCAAAGGCAACAGCACGCTGTTTTTCCTGGTGCCGTACCCGGGCGCATGCATCCATGTGCCGCCACCGCCGCCGAACCAGCTGGTGCTGGTGCGCTACCCGAAAGGGTTGAAGATCGATGACATCTACACACCGCTGTGGGTCAGCGGCAAGCTGAAGGTGGAAAAGGTCAGCAATGACCTGGCCGATGCGGCCTATGCGCTGGATGCGGGGAAGGTGAGGGTGGTGGAGGACGCAGACCTCTGATTGCCTGCACCGGCCTCTTCGCGGGTAAACCCGCTCCCACAGGTACTGCACCGCATTCGAAATGGGTGCAGTACCTGTGGGAGCGGGCGTGCCCGCGAAGAGGCCCGCAAAACCACGGCAAAACTCAGATCATTTGACAACCGATCTGCACACCCAGCGAATGGCTCGCGCCAGGCTTTAATTCCACCACGTCATCCCACACATTCGCCGTCTCGATGCACAGCATCCGCTGCCAGCCATCATCAGCCATGTCCGCCAGCTCCTTGGCCCGCTCGGTCCACGGGTTCCAGATCACCGCCGAGCGCGACCCGCTGCTGGTCAAGGTAATCCGCCGGTTCCAGTGCGGGTCGACAATGCTCAGTTGCGATGGGGTGTCGAGGTAGATCCGGTCTGTCTCCCCGGCAAACGCCAGTGCTCCCTGTTGCTGACGCTGTTCCCAGTCCGCCAGGGTTTCGATATAGCCCAGGCCCTCGACGCCTTCGACCCGTGCCTGGCGCACATCGCTGACCGCGAAGTAGCTGTGCAGGGCCTGGCTGATGGTCACGGGGGTATTGCCCATGTTGCGGCTTGTCAGCTTCAGCGTTAGCGCCTCGCCCAGCTCCACCAACAGTTTCAGCTCGACGTCATGGGGCCAGCCAGGCAGGTCACCCTGCGCCTCAGGCAGTTCGAATTCGATGCGCAGGCCGTTGCCCGCTTCCTCGATACCCAGCAGCTGCCAGTCACGCGAGCGCGCCAGCCCGTGGGCAGGCGCCTGCTCGCCGTGGTACATGGCCTGAACGGCCTGGGGGTTGCGCTGCAGGTTGCCGAACCACGGCCAGCACACCGGCACACCGGCGCGGACCGACTTGCCCTGGCGGAGGATGGCCTGGTCGCTCAGCCACAGCAGCGGCGGTTCGCCGACCCGCTGGTAGCTGAGGATCTGTGCGCCCTGCTGGGCGATCAGGAGTTCGGCGCGGTCGCTGCTGATACGCCAGCAGTTGAGTTCGCCATGTTGCTCGGTTACGACCTGGTAGGTAGCCATTGCGTTCGTCTCATTGATTGCCAGTGGGCCTTGGACCCGGGCACATGCAATGAGTTTACCGCCCGCGTGGCTCAGCGACGAGGCACGGAGCGGGTGCGGCCACTGCCGTCGATGGCAACGAAGACGAATGCCGCTTCGGTAACCTTGCGCCATTCACTGGACAGCGGGTCGTCGCTCCACACTTCGACCATCATCTGGATCGAGCTGCGGCCGATTTCCAGGGTCTGGGTATAGAACGACAGCTGTGCGCCCACCGCGACGGGTACCAGGAAGGCCATGCGTTCGATGGCCACGGTCGCCACACGGCCACCGGCGACACGGCTGGCCATTGCGGTGCCGGCCAGGTCCATCTGGGCAACCAGCCAGCCGCCGAAGATGTCGCCAAACCCGTTGGTTTCGCGCGGGAGTGCAGTGATCTGCAAGGCCAGGTCGCCTTGCGGGATTGGATCTTCTTGTTCGAGCTCAATCATGCGATGGGGCCTCTGACCCGTGACGCTTATCGTTGGTGTGGCGCAAAGGCCGGGTAAACGATTCAGCTTGAAACATACTACGCCGATTTCGTTTCACTGGACGGCCGTAGGGAAACTCTGCGAAACCGTCTGACATAAAGACCGGCGTTTTCGCACAACATCCCACGCTGGCAGCAACCTTTTCCTACGAATCACCAGTATATAGAGCATAACCGCCATCGACGACCGCGCATTCATGAATATCTGTATGGTTTTTGTATCGCTTTCAGCGCGGCTCGGCAATTTGCTATCTTCGCCTGTCTCCCAATCCAGAAGCCGCGTACCAAGCGGCCTGCATGCCCTACAAAGAGAACAACGAGCGATGACTTCCGTGCCCAGCAGTATCGAGCAGCCCCCGCGGCCGCTGACCCGCAGTGACTACAAGACCCTTTCACTGTCCGCCTTGGGCGGCGCACTGGAATTCTACGACTTCATCATCTTCGTGTTCTTCGCCACCGTGGTCGGCAAGCTGTTCTTCCCGGCCGACATGCCCGAGTGGCTGCGCCTGATGCAAACGTTCGGCATCTTCGCCGCCGGCTACCTGGCGCGGCCGCTGGGCGGCATCATCATGGCCCACTTCGGTGACCTGCTCGGGCGCAAGAAGATGTTCACCCTGAGCATCTTCATGATGGCCCTGCCGACCCTGATCATGGGCCTGCTGCCAACCTATGCCCAGATCGGCATGTTGGCGCCGATCCTGCTGCTGCTGATGCGCGTGATCCAGGGCGCGGCGATTGGTGGCGAGGTGCCGGGCGCCTGGGTATTCGTGTCCGAACACGTGCCTGCGCGCAACACCGGCTACGCCTGCGGCACCCTGACCGCAGGCCTGACGGCGGGCATTCTGCTGGGCTCGCTGGTGGCAACCCTGATCAACAGCGTGTACAGCGCTGAAGAAGTGGCCGATTACGCCTGGCGTATTCCGTTCCTGCTTGGCGGTGTGTTCGGCCTGTTCTCGGTGTACCTGCGCCGCTGGCTGCATGAAACCCCGGTGTTCGCCGAGATGCAGCAACGCAAGGCGCTGGCCGAAGAGCTGCCACTGCGCGCGGTGCTGCGCGACCACCGAGGCCCGATCATCCTGTCGATGCTGCTGACCTGGTTGCTGTCGGCCGGCATCGTGGTGGTCATCCTGATGACCCCGGCTTTGCTGCAGAGCTTCTACCACATCAGCCCGATCGACTCGCTCAAGGCCAACAGCATGGCCATCGTGCTGCTCAGCTTCGGCTGCATCGGCGCCGGCAGCCTGGCCGACCGCTTTGGTGCGGGCCGGGTGTTCGTGATCGGCAGCCTGCTGCTGCTGGCCAGCTCCTGGACCTTCTACCACAGCCTGCCAACCCGGCCCGAGCTGCTGTTCCCGCTGTACGCGCTGACCGGCCTGTGCGTGGGCGTGATCGGCGCGGTGCCTTATGTGATGGTCAAGGCATTCCCGGCGGCGGTGCGTTTCAGCGGGCTGTCGTTCTCGTACAACGTGGCCTACGCGATCTTCGGTGGTTTGACACCGATGGTGGTGACCGCGCTGCTGAAGGTGAGCCCGATGGCGCCTGCTTATTATGTGGCAGGCCTGTGCGCCGTTGGTCTGGCCGTGGGGCTTTACCTGCTCGCCAACAAGCGCTGATCTGCTTCGAGGCTGCTGGCCTCTTCGCGGGCGCGCCCGCTCCCACAGGGACTGTGCTGAACCTTGTGGGAGCGGGCATGCCCGCGAAGAGGCCAGACCTGCCTACAGTGATGGCCTTTCATCCAATTGTCACAATGAAGTCATATCGTGTTCATGCGGCCTGCCGATACTTGGGCCCGTTCCATCCAACACCCCAATATTCCTGCTAGGAGCAAGGCATGAAACTGAAGCGTTTGATGGCGGCCCTCACCTTTGCCGCCGCTGGCGTTGCAACCGCCAACGCGGTAGCCGCTGTCGATCCTGCGATCCCGACTTACACCAAGACCACCGGTGTTTCGGGCAACCTCTCCAGCGTTGGCTCCGACACCCTGGCGAACCTGATGACGCTGTGGGCCGAGGCCTACAAGAAGGAATATCCGAACGTAAACATCCAGATCCAGGCTGCCGGCTCTTCCACCGCGCCACCCGCGCTGACCGAAGGCACCGCCAACCTCGGCCCGATGAGCCGCAAGATGAAGGATGTCGAACTGCAAGCCTTCGAGCAGAAGTACGGCTACAAGCCGACTGCCATCCCGGTTGCCGTCGACGCCCTGGCCGTGTTCGTGCACAAGGACAACCCAATCAAAGGCCTGACCATGGAGCAGGTCGACGCGGTCTTCTCCTCCACCCGCCTGTGCGGTGGCAAGGCAGACGTGAAAACCTGGGGCGACCTGGGTGTGACCGGCGACCTGGCCAACAAGCCAGTGCAGCTGTTCGGCCGTAACTCGGTATCGGGCACCTACGGCTACTTCAAGGAAGAAGCCCTGTGCAAAGGCGACTTCAAGCCTAACGTGAACGAACAGCCTGGCTCGGCTTCGGTCGTGCAGTCGATCAGCAGCTCGCTGAACGGCATCGGCTACTCGGGTATCGGCTACAAGACCGCCAGCGTCAAGACTGTTCCCCTGGCCAAGAAAGGCAGCACCGAGTACATCGAAGACAACGAAGAAAACGCCCTGAACGGCAAATACCCGCTGTCGCGCTTCCTCTACGTCTACGTCAACAAGGCCCCGAACAAGCCTCTGGCCCCGCTGGAAGCCGAGTTCGTCAAGCTGGTGCTGTCGCAAGCTGGCCAGCAGGTCGTCGTGAAAGATGGTTACATTCCGCTGCCAGCCAAAGTCGTCGACAAGACCCTGGCTGACCTGGGCCTGTCCCATGCGGGTAACGTCGCAAAGAAGTAAGTAACTGAAGAAGGGGCCGGTGCTGATGCCCGGCCTCTTCCACGAATTTCCAGTCCGAAGCCAGGTCCCCTGTGCGGCGGGCTTTCGCGCGTCACCACTTTGTAATGTTTTTGTCACACGGGACCGCTAGGGTGTGCGCATGAATGATCTGGCCAATTCCAACATGACCCAAAACTCCCAGCCCGTGCGCATTGATTTCAATACGCCCGAGCTGCAACGCAAGCGCCGCATGCGTGCGCTGAAGGACCGCCTGACCCGCTGGTATGTACTGGTGGGCGGGCTTGCCGTATTGGCGGCAATCACCCTGATCTTCTTCTACCTGGCCTATGTGGTGTTGCCACTGTTCCAGGGCGCCGAGCTGACCAGCAAAAAAGCCCTGGAGCCGACCTGGCTGCAGCAGGATGCCGGTAAGCCGCTGCTGATCGCACTTGAAGAACAGAACCTGGTGGGGATGCGAGTTTCGGACAAGGGCCAGGCACTGTTCTTCGATACCAAGACCGGTAACGAGCTCAAGCGCATCGATCTGCCAGTGCCGGCAGATACCCAGGTCACCTCGATCAGTACCGACCAGCCGGGTAGCCCGTTGGTGATGCTGGGTTTGTCCAACGGTCAGGCGCTGGTGTTCCACCACACTTACAAGATCACCTACCCGGACAACAAGAAAACCATCACCCCCGGCATCGACTACCCGTACGGTGAGCAGCCGTTCGTGCTCGACGAACAGGGCCGTGCGCTGGAGCACGTCAACGTCAACGTCAATGGCGACACCCTGGTACTGGCCGGGTCCACCGGCGCGCACCTGCAGGTGGTGCAGCTGACCCGCACCGAAAACATGATGACCGAAGAGGTCACCACCGAGCAGAACCGTATCGTGCTGCCGCAGATGACCGAGGCGGTGAAGAACATCTTCATCGACCCGCGTCAGCAGTGGCTCTACGTGATCAACGGCCGCGCCACCGCCGATGTGTTCAGCCTGCGTGACAAGAGCCTCAACGGCCGCTACAAGCTGGCCGAAAGCGCTGACACCGAAATTACCGCCAGCGCCCAGTTGGTCGGCGGCATTTCGCTGATCATCGGCGACTCCAAAGGTGGCCTGGCCCAGTGGTTCATGGCCCGTGACCCGGACGGCGAATCGCGGTTCAAGCAGATCCGTACCTTCCAGATGGGCAAGGCCCCGGTGGTGCAGATTGACGCCGAAGAGCGTCGCAAGGGCTTCATTGCCCTGGATGCCGACGGCAAGCTGGGCGTGTTCCACAGCACCGCGCACCGCACCCTGCTGGTCGAGCCGGCTGCCGAGGGCCCGGGCATTCTGGCCCTGTCGCCGCGTGCCAACCGCATCATCATTGAAGAGGGCGGCAAGCTGCTGCCGCTGAGGCTGCGCAACCCGCACCCTGAGGTTTCCTTCAGCGCGCTGTGGGGCAAGGTGTGGTACGAGAACTACGACGAACCGAAATACGTCTGGCAGTCGACCGCTTCGAATACCGACTTCGAACCCAAACTGAGCCTTTCGCCGCTGACCTTCGGTACGCTGAAAGCCGCGTTCTACGCGATGATCCTGGCCGCCCCGCTGGCCATTGCCGCCGCCATCTACACCGCCTATTTCATGGCCCCGGGCATGCGCCGCAAGGTCAAGCCGGTGATCGAGCTGATGGAAGCGATGCCGACGGTGATCCTCGGCTTCTTCGCCGGCCTGTTCCTGGCCCCGTACCTCGAAGGCCACCTGCCAGGCGTGTTCAGCCTGTTCCTGCTGATGCCGCTGGGCATCCTGCTGGCAGGCTTCACCTGGAGCCGCCTGCCAGAGTCGATCCGCCTGCGTGTGCCAGACGGCTGGGAAGCCGCGATCCTGATTCCGGTCATCCTGTTCACCGGCTGGTTCGCCCTGACCATGAGCCCGCACCTGGAAAGCTGGTTCTTCGGCGGCGACATGCGCCTGTGGATCACCAACGACCTCGGCATCACCTACGACCAGCGCAACGCCCTGGTCGTGGGTATCGCCATGGGCTTTGCGGTCATCCCTAACATCTATTCCATTGCCGAAGACGCCGTGTTCAGCGTGCCGCGCAGCCTGACCCTGGGCTCGCTGGCGCTGGGTGCGACGCCGTGGCAGACCCTGACCCGCGTGGTCATCCTCACCGCCAGCCCGGGTATCTTCTCGGCGCTGATGATCGGCATGGGCCGTGCGGTGGGCGAGACCATGATCGTGCTGATGGCCACCGGCAACACCCCGGTGATGGAGATGAACCTGTTCGAGGGCATGCGCACCCTGGCCGCCAATGTGGCCGTGGAAATGCCGGAATCGGAAGTCGGTGGCAGCCACTATCGCGTGCTGTTCCTGGCCGCCCTGGTGCTGCTGATGTTCACGTTCGTGATGAACACCTTGGCCGAGCTGATTCGCCAGCGTCTGCGCAAGAAATACTCGTCGCTTTGATAGAAAGGTAGCGATCCGTGAAAAAGGATTCCCTCAAAGGCTGGTTCAAGAGCGGCGCCCCAGGCGTCTGGATGAGCGGCGGCGCCGTGGCCATGGCGGTGATCATGACCGTCGGCCTGCTGGCGGTGATTGCCGTGCGCGGCCTGGGCCACTTCTGGCCGGCCGATCTTGTCCAGGCCACCTACAAGGTGCCGGGCCAGGCTGAGCACGTCGTCATCGGCGAAGTGGTGCAAAAGGAAGAAGTACCCCGTGCCCGCTTGAAGGGTGCCGGCCTGCCGGTACCGGAGCAAGGCCCGGAGTTCATGACCCGCGAGCTGATCAAGGTGGGTAACCGCGACCTCAACGGCAGCGATTTCACCTGGGTGGTCGGCGACTGGCTGGTCGACGAACAGCGCCCGGCCGACCTGATCGCCCTGGAGCGCCGCGAGTGGGGCAACTTCTACGGCTACCTGGTCAGCGTCAAGGAAGAAGGCCGCGTGGTTGCCGAAGGCCCTGCTGCCTGGAACGAACTGCAGGCCCGCCTCAAGCGCGCCAGCCAGCTAAACGGTGAGCTGCAGCAGCTGGAGAAGAAGGACATCGGTGCCATCAACCATGGCCTCGAGCGCCTGCGCCTGCAGGCCCGCAAGCTGGAGCTGGACGGCAAGCTGGACGCCGCCGCCCAGGCCGACATGGACGCCGACCGCGCCGAGCTGAACAGCCGCTACAAGGCCATCGAAGACCGCTTGAGCGGCCTGCACCAGGCCTTCGCCCGCGACAGCCTGGTGGCCCGCGATGGCAACGGCCGCGAAGTGGAAATCAACCTGAGCAAGGTGGTGCACGCCATCCAGCCGAACGGCATGTCCGGTTTCACCAAGCTGGGCACCTACTTCTCCAAGGTCTGGGAATTCCTCAGCGACGACCCGCGTGAAGCCAACACTGAGGGCGGTATCTTCCCGGCCATTTTCGGTACCGTGATGATGACCCTGATCATGGCCGTGATCGTCACGCCGTTCGGTGTGCTGGCGGCCGTCTACCTGCGCGAGTACGCGCGGCAAGGCCCGGTGACCCGCCTGATCCGCATTGCGGTGAACAACCTGGCTGGCGTGCCGGCGATCGTCTACGGCGTGTTTGGCCTGGGCTTCTTCGTCTACGTGCTGGGTGGCTCGATCGACCGCCTGTTCTTCCCCGAAGCACTGCCGGCGCCTACCCTGGGTACCCCGGGCCTGCTGTGGGCATCGCTGACCCTGGCCCTGCTGGCCGTGCCGGTGGTGATCGTGGCCACCGAAGAAGGCCTGGCGCGTATTCCGCGTACCGTGCGCGAGGGCTCGCTGGCCCTGGGCGCGACCAAGGCCGAGACGCTGTGGAAGATTGTGTTGCCCATGGCCAGCCCGGCCATGATGACCGGCATGATCCTCGCCGTGGCCCGCGCCGCCGGTGAAGTGGCGCCGCTGATGCTGGTGGGTGTGGTGAAGCTGGCGCCGTCGTTGCCGGTGGACGGAAACTACCCGTACCTGCACCTGGACCAGAAGATCATGCACCTGGGCTTCCACATCTATGACGTCGGCTTCCAGAGCCCGAACGTCGAGGCCGCGCGGCCGCTGGTATACGCCACGGCACTGCTGCTGGTGCTGGTGATCGCCTCCCTCAACCTCTCGGCCGTGTGGATCCGTAACCACCTGCGCGAGAAGTACAAGGCGCTCGACAGCTAAGCCTGATTGCAAGCGTGCCCCCGGTGAGCCGGGCGGCCCTTTGAAACGACTTGATAGCGTATGGAGTTGACCATGCAGCAAGATTCTCATACCCACGGCATCGACATGTCTGCCTTGGGCCGCAACAAGCAGAGCCTGCAACTGGCCGAAGAAACCGTGGCCATCGAAGTGCCGGGCCTGAGCCTGTTCTACGGTGACAAGCAGGCGCTGTTCGACGTCAGCATGAACATCCCCAAGCAGCGCGTGACCGCCTTCATCGGCCCGTCCGGCTGCGGCAAGTCGACCCTGCTGCGCACCTTCAACCGCATGAACGACCTGGTTGACGGCTGCCGCGTGGAAGGCGCCATCAACCTGTACGGCAACAACATCTACCGCAAGGGCGAAGACGTGGCCGAGCTGCGCCGCCGTGTGGGCATGGTGTTCCAGAAGCCCAACCCGTTCCCCAAGACCATCTACGAGAACGTGGTCTACGGCCTGCGTATCCAGGGCATCAACAAGAAGCGTGTGCTTGACGAAGCCGTCGAGTGGGCGCTGAAGGGCGCGGCCCTGTGGGACGAGGTCAAGGACCGCCTGCACGAGTCGGCGCTGGGCCTGTCCGGCGGCCAGCAGCAGCGTCTGGTCATCGCCCGCACCATTGCCGTGGAACCCGAAGTGCTGTTGCTCGACGAACCATGCTCGGCACTGGACCCGATCTCGACCCTGAAGGTCGAAGAACTGATCTACGAATTGAAATCCAAGTACACCATCGTCATCGTGACCCACAACATGCAGCAGGCGGCCCGGGTTTCGGACTACACCGCGTTCATGTACATGGGCAAACTGGTCGAATTCGGGGATACCGATACCCTGTTCACCAACCCGGCGAAGAAGCAGACCGAAGACTACATCACCGGTCGCTACGGTTAAGCGGCGCTCGTGATGAGCACCTGGCCTCTGTAGGAGCGGGTTTACCCGCGAAGCAGGCGGCTCGGTGCCTGGCACCGGCTTCGCCGGTGTTCGCGGGTAAACCCGCTCCTACAGGGCCGCGCTACCAAAGGACAAAACGATGATCAACAAAGAAAGCCTTACACACCACATTTCCCAGCAGTTCAACGCCGAGCTCGAAGAAGTGCGCAGCCACCTGCTGGCCATGGGTGGCCTGGTGGAAAAACAAGTCAATGACGCCGTTACCGCGCTGATCGAGGCCGACTCGGGCCTGGCCCAGCAAGTGCGCGAAGTCGACGAGCAGATCAACCAGATGGAGCGCAACATCGACGAGGAATGCGTGCGCATCCTCGCCCGTCGCCAGCCGGCGGCCTCCGACCTGCGCCTGATCATCAGCATTTCCAAGTCGGTGATCGACCTTGAGCGCATCGGCGACGAGGCGACCAAGATCGCCCGCCGCGCCATCCAGCTATGCGAAGAAGGCGAGTCGCCACGCGGCTACGTCGAGGTGCGCCACATTGGCGACCAAGTGCGCAACATGGTCCGCGATGCGCTGGACGCCTTTGCCCGCTTCGATGCCGACCTAGCGTTGTCGGTGGCCCAGTACGACAAGACCATCGACCGCGAGTACAAGACCGCCCTGCGCGAGCTGGTGACCTACATGATGGAAGACCCGCGCTCGATCTCGCGGGTACTGAGCGTGATCTGGGCCCTGCGTTCGCTGGAACGTATCGGTGACCACGCGCGCAACATCTCCGAGCTGGTGATCTACCTGGTGCGCGGCACTGACGTGCGCCACATGGGCCTCAAGCGCATGACGGCAGAAGTGCAGGGTACCGCTGTCGCCGATGGCGAAAAGGCTAATGTTCCGGGCGAATCTGACGATAAGTAAGGTTGCTCCCGAGCTTCGACGCCCGGCCTTGGCCGGGCGTTTTCGTTTGCGGTCGAGGAGCCGGCAGGCACCCGCGAACGATGTGAAGAAGTCCCGGCGTGACCAGGTTGTAGCAAATAGCCATTATTTGGCAGTAGGCTAGTCGGGATTCAGAAGGAGTATTGATGAGTAAAGTGAATGTGCTGGTCGTGGATGACGCCCCGTTTATCCGTGACCTGGTCCGCAAGTGCCTGCGCAATGCCTTCCCGGGCATGGCCATCGACGACGCCGTCAACGGTCGCAAGGCCATGGCCATGCTGGACAAGGAAGCCTTCGACCTGGTCCTGTGCGACTGGGAAATGCCGGAAATGTCCGGCCTGGAGTTGCTCACCTGGTGCCGTCAGCAGCCTGCGCTGAAGAACCTGCAGTTCATCATGGTGACCAGCCGTGGCGACAAGGAAAACGTCATCCAGGCGATCCAGGCGGGCGTGTCCGACTTTGTCGGCAAGCCGTTCACCAACGAGCAACTGCTGACCAAGGTGAAAAAGGCGCTGACCAAGATCGGCAAGCTCGACAGCCTGATGGCCATCGGCCCGGCGCGGGCCAACTCGGCGTTCGCCAACGATTCGCTGAGTGCCCTGACAGGTGGCAAGCCTGAAGCGGCCAAGGTGACGGCCCCCGCGCCGGGAGTGGTCGCTGCCAAGCCATTGGTCAATGCACCCACGCCGTCGGCCCCTGCGCCGACGGGGCGTGGCCAAGGCCAGTTGCGCCTGGCCAGCGGCATGCAGCCGTGCGTGATCAAGGCGCTGAGCCTGAAAGAGGCGCTGCTGGTGGTACGCCGCAGCGAAGCGCTGCCGCAGGTGCTGGAGGGCGCCGTACTGGACCTGGAGCAGGGCGAGAACGCCGAAGTGGCGCGTTTGAACGGCTACCTGCATGCCGTCGCAGCCTTGGAGCCCAAGCCCGACAGCGACTGGCTGCAGTTGACCTTCAAGTTTGTCGACCAGGACGCCCAGAAGCTCGATTACCTGTCGCGTCTGATTGCCCGCGGGACTGCGCAGAAGCACTTCACACCCGGCGCTTGAATAATGACTGCTGGCCCCATCGCCGGCAAGCCAGCTCCCACAGGTACAGCGCCAGCCTCAGGCAGTGTGCACATCTTGTGGGAGCTGGCTTGCCGGCGATGGGGCCAGTCCTGTTGATACCATCCGACCAACTGCAATACCTGTCACAAAACCCGCTGCTAGGCTTCGACAGATCATAACTGTCAAAAAGCCACTATCATGCCCGCCCGCCTGCTGCTGTTCTGTGCATTGCTCATGGCCTCGGCGTCGAGCCTGGGTGTGACGCTCTACAAGATCACCGACGATTTCGGTGTCGTCTCCTATACCGACCGGCCCGGCCCGGGGGCCAGGCCCTTGGTGCTGCGCGACCCCATGGTCGAAACGCTCGAAGGCCAGGTGCTGCTGAACGCGAAAACCTTCGACGGCGGCGTAAGCTTTTCGGCACGTAACGAGCTGCATGTGCCGGTAGAGGTCGAATTACGCCTGGACAACCTGGTAAACGCCCAAGGCGGCGATGCCCCGCGTATCGTGCGCCGGCTGCTGCCGCCGCGCACCACACAAATGCTCAGCGTGCTCAGGGGGCGGCCCGGGCTGCTGCTGAACTACCGTTCGACCCTGCTGCAGGCCATGGGTGACCCGGGCAAGCGGCCACAGGGCTTCCGCTATGCGTTCCCTTGGGTCGGCGGGCCGTTCCGCGTTACTCAGGGCCCTAACGGCCGTGTCAGCCATTTTGGGCCCAAGGGGCGCTATGCCATGGATATCGCCATGCCCGAAGGCACTACCATCATCGCGGCGCGGGAAGGGGTGGTGGTGAAGACGGAGAATAGCCAGAGCGGGCGCGCGCCCAACCCCTCGGGTAACTTTGTCAGGATCCTGCACCCGGACGGCACCATGGGCGTCTATCTGCACCTGATGCGTGGTTCGGTGGTGGTGGCGGAGGGGCAGCGGGTTCGCCAGGGGCAGATGCTGGCCAAGTCGGGCAATACCGGTAACAGCACGGGGCCGCACCTGCATTTCGTGGTGCAGCGCAATGTGGGGTTGGCGCTGGAGTCGATACCTTACCGGTTCGACAGGCCGATCAGCGGGTTGCCTGACTTTACTGCGGGTAACCCTTGAGATTTTTGGGGCCGCTCCCACAGAGCCCGCGCATAGCCTGAGGCATGCGCTGTACCTGTGGGAGCGGCCTTGCGTCGCGATGGGCTGCAAAGCAGCCCCATGGCCCTCAATCCAGTTTCAGCACCTTGGCCAGCACGATCTTGGGCCCTTTCATCTTCTTGATGATGATGCGCAGCCCTTCGACCTCCAGCACTTCCTCTTCTTCAGGCACGCGCTTGAGCGTCTCGTAGATCAGCCCGGCCAGGGTTTCCGCCTCGATGTGGTCGAGGTCGATGCCCAGCAGGCGCTCGACCTTGAACAGCGGCGTATCCCCCCGTACCAGCAGCTTGCCTGGCTGATAGGCGAGGATGCCACGCTCGGTCTTGCGGTGTTCGTCCTGGATATCGCCCACCAGCACTTCCAGCACGTCTTCCATGGTCAGGTAGCCGATTACCTTGCCGTCGGCTTCCTCCACCAGCACGAAATGCGCGCCGCCCTTGCGGAACTGCTCCAGCAGTTGCGACAGCGGCATGTGCCGCGATACGCGCTCCAGCGGCCGGGCGAGGTCGTCCAGGTCGATGGTCTCCGGCAAGTGCTCCAGTTCGGCAAGCTCCAGCAGCAGGTCCTTGATGTGCAGCAGGCCGGTGAATTCCTCACGCTCGGCGTCATACACCGGGTAGCGGCTGAACTTGTGGCGACGCACCAGCCCCAGAATCTGCTTCAGCGGCGCTTTGGCATCGATGATCACCATGTCTTCACGCGAGTTGGCCCAGTCGACCACTTCCAGCTCGCCCATCTCCACGGCCGAGGCCAGCACACGCATGCCTTGGTCGCTTGGGTCCTGGCCGCGGCTGGAGTGCAGGATCAGCTTCAGCTCTTCACGGCTGTAGTGGTGCTCGTGGTGCGGGCCCGGTTCGCCCTGGCCGGCAATGCGCAGGATGGTGTTGGCGCTGGCATTGAGCAGGTAGATGGCCGGGTACATCGCCCAGTAGAACAGGTACAGCGGCACCGCCGTCCACAACGACAGCAGCTCGGGCTTGCGGATGGCCCAGGACTTGGGCGCCAGCTCACCGACCACGATGTGCAGGTACGAAATGACAAAGAACGCGACGAAGAAGGAGATCGCCTTGATCAGTTCGGGCGAGTCGACACCGAAGTACGCGAGCAGCGGCTCGAGCAAGTGGGCAAAGGCCGGTTCACCGACCCAGCCCAGGCCCAGGGAGGCGAGGGTGATACCCAGCTGGCAGGCCGACAGGTAGGCGTCGAGCTGGTTGTGTACCTTGCGCAGGATGTTGCCGCGCCAGCCATGCTGTTCGGCAATGGATTCCACGCGTGTGGCGCGCAGCTTAACCATGGCGAACTCGGCGGCAACGAAGAAGCCGTTGAGCAGCACCAGCAGCAAGGCAAAGATGATCATGCCGAAGTCGGCGAATAACGAGGTGACGCTGATACCAGGGGAAGGGTCCATGATGGAGTTTTTACGGGGTCCGTCTTTGAGATTGAGAGAAAAAAAGTGCCAGCTCTTGCTGGCACAGGGGATCCAATGTAGCGGCTAGGGCCGTAAAAGCAAAGGGCGGCGGGCTTATTGCGGTCCCTGTGGGCGCGGACGTGCCCGCGAACGGCTGCGCAGCAGCCCCAATCTCAAGCCTTGTCGTTGGCCAATTGTGTCGGCGCAAAGTGACAGGTAAAGG
This sequence comes from Pseudomonas sp. WOUb67, assembly GCF_050058005.1. Classification (NCBI taxonomy): domain Bacteria; kingdom Pseudomonadati; phylum Pseudomonadota; class Gammaproteobacteria; order Pseudomonadales; family Pseudomonadaceae; genus Pseudomonas; species Pseudomonas sp. WOUb67. The sequence goes on from NZ_CP170112.1 coordinate 778,833, forward strand.
TGCTGCCATGCCCCGGCACGCTGCTGATGTCCAGCTTGCCGCGGTGGCGCATCAGCACATGCTTGACGATCGCCAGCCCCAACCCGGTGCCACCGGTATTCGACGCACGGCTGGAGTCCACCCGGTAAAAGCGCTCGGTCAGGCGCGGCAAGTGCTTGGCGTCGATGCCCACCCCCGAGTCCTGCACCGACAAGTGTGCACCTTGGGCATCGGCCCACCAGCGGATGCGGATGTTGCCCTCGTCCTGGGTGTACTTCACCGCGTTGAACACCAGGTTGGAAAAGGCACTGCGCAGCTCCGACTCGCTGCCCTTGAGCTTCACGCCGGGCGCAGCTTCGAGGGTGATGCGCTGGTTGCGTGGCCCGGACAGGGCCTGGGCGTCGTTCTTGATCGCGGCGAGCAGGGCTTCGACCGCCACCGGCTGGTTGTCCGACGGGTAATCGGTGGCTTCCAGCTTGGCCAGCAGCAACAGGTCGTTGAGCAGCGTCTGCATGCGCGAGCCTTGCTGGCTCATCTGCTGCAGGGCGCGGGTCCAGCGCGGGTTCACATCCTCGACGTTGTCCAGCAGGGTTTCGAGGTAACCGGTGATCACCGTCAGTGGTGTGCGCAATTCGTGGGACACGTTGGCGACGAAGTCCTTGCGCATCTGTTCCAGCTGGTGGATGCGGGTGACATCGCGCACCAGCATCAGGTGTTCGTTGTTGCCGTAGCGGGTGATGTGCAACTGCACGCGCATGCGGTCGTTGATGGGCGAGGGGATTTCCAGCGGTTCGAGGTAGTTCTCCGCCTCGAAGTACTCCTTGAAGCGCGGATGGCGCACCAGGTTGGTGACTTGCTGGCCACCGTCCTGTGGGGTCTTGAAGCCCAGCAGGGTCTCGGCGGCACGGTTCCACCATTCCAGGTTGCCGTCGCTGTCGAGCATGATCACCGCGTCGCGCAGCGCCGCGGTGGACTCCTGCACCCGGTCGATCACTGCCTGCAGGCGGCCCCGCACCCGCTGGTCGCGGCGTTGCAGGTGGTAGATGCTGTCGAACACCTCGCCCCACAGGCCGTAACCATCGGGCGGTGCTTCATCGGGTTGGTGGTTGCGCAGCCAGTCGTGCAGGCGCAGCAGCTGCTTGAGGGTCCAGCCCAGGTAAAGCGCCAGGCCAATGGCCAGGCTCCAGCCATAGTAGCCGCTGACCAGCCCGCCGATCAGGCAGACGGTAATCAGCAACAACAGATGGCGAATCAGGGTTGCGTGCCAGTTCTGGTTCAATTGACGGTCCTTGTACAACGACGTGCAGCTTGGCGCTCTTGAACTCGATCAGCTCTTGGTCGAGAAGCGGTAGCCAGTGCCCCGGACGGTTTGTACCAGATTTTCGTAGGCTTCACCCAGCGCCTTGCGCAGGCGACGGATGTGCACGTCGACGGTGCGTTCCTCGACGTAGACGTTGCCGCCCCACACCTGGTCCAGCAGCTGGCCACGGGTGTAGGCGCGCTCTTGGTGGGTCATGAAGAACTGCAACAGGCGGTATTCGGTGGGGCCCATCTCGGCGGGCTTGCCGTCGATGGTGACACGGTGGCTGATCGGGTCGAGCAGCAGGCCGCCGACTTCGATCGGTGCTTCGGTGTCGCTCGGGCCGGTGCGACGCAGCACGGCTTTCAGGCGCGCTACCAGCTCACGCGGGGAGAACGGCTTGGTGATGTAGTCGTCAGCGCCCACTTCCAGGCCCTGGATCTTGTTGTCTTCTTCACCCTTGGCGGTGAGCATGATGATCGGGATATCGCCGGTCAGTTCGTCGCGCTTGAGGCGGCGGGCCAGCTCGATGCCGGAGGTGCCGGGCAACATCCAGTCGAGCAGGATCAGGTCCGGTTTGCGGTCGACGATGATCGCGTGGGCCTGTTGGGAGTTTTCCGCTTCCAGGCAGTCATAGCCGGCCATTTCCAGGGCAACGGCGATCATCTCGCGAATGGGCGCTTCGTCGTCGACGATCAGAATGTTCCTGCCAACCATGCTCAAAACCTCTCCTGGATTCGGTGTCTTGGCCCGCATTAGATAACGGAATTATTGCAGCTGTGTGACAGGGCGTTGGCCGTTCTGGCGACATTCCGTGACTGAACTAGGCTTGAAAGGGCCGCAGCGGCGGCAACCCGAACCTATTTCCCCCCCGAAACAATGGTGAATCCAATGACACGACAAACGCTGAGCTGGATGGCCCTTTTCACTGCGCTGGCGCTCCCGGGGGTGGCGTCGGCCCACCATGCCATGGAGAAGGACGGCATGTGGGTCGATCATGCCGGCATGACGCTGTACACCTTTGACAAGGATGCGGGCGGCAAGTCGATGTGCAATGGCGATTGCGCTACCAACTGGCCACCGTTGATGGTCAAGAAAGACGACGAAGCACCGAAGGGCAAATGGACCCATGTAACGCGTGACGACGGTTCGATGCAGTGGGCCTATGACGGCAAGCCACTGTATACCTTCGTCAAGGACAAGAAGGCCGGGGACAAGACCGGTGATGGCGTGAAAGACGTCTGGCATGTCGCCAAACCTTGAAGGTTAACACCTAACCCTGTGGGAGCGGGTTTACCCGCGAATGCTGTAGTGCATCTACCATCGCATTCGCGGGTAAACCCGCTCCCACAGGGCCGGTGATCAGACTATTAGCGCAACGCGTAATCCAGCACCACACCCATGAACACCAGCATCCCCGCCCAGTGATTGTGCAGAAACGCCTTGAAGCACGACTCCCGGTCCAGCTTGCGCGTCGACCAGTACTCCCAGGCAAAGCACGCCGCAGCGCCCAGCAGCCCCAGGTGGAACCAGCCCCCCAGCTCGAAGCGGCTGCCCGCCAGCAACAGGCAGCCCAGCGACAGCAGCTGCAAGGTCAGGATGATGGTGCGGTCGGCCTCGCCGAACAGGATCGCGGTCGACTTCACGCCAATCTTCAGGTCGTCATCGCGGTCGACCATGGCGTAATAGGTGTCGTAACCCACCGTCCACAGCAGGTTGGCGATATACAGCAGCCAGGCGCTGGCCGGCAGCTCGCCACCCGCGGCAGTGAAGGCCATGGGAATGCCCCAGGAATACGCCGCCCCCAGCACCACCTGCGGGTAGTAGGTGTAGCGCTTCATGAACGGGTAGCAGGCCGCCAGCGCCACTGCGCCGAACGACAGCCACACCGTGCGGCTGTTGGTGCACAGCACCAGCAGGAAGCTAACCCCGACCAGAATCGCAAACAGTGCCAGCGCCTCGCGCGGCTTGACTCGGCCGCTGGCCAGTGGCCGGTCGGCGGTGCGTTTGACGTGGCCGTCCACCTTGCGGTCGGCAAAGTCGTTGATGCAGCAGCCTGCAGCCCGCATCAGCACCACGCCAAGGCCGAAGATCAGCACGTTGGCCAGGGTGGGCGAACCGTTGCCGGCAATCCATACCGCCGACAGCGTTGGCCACAGCAGCAGATAGATACCGATTGGCCGGTCCATGCGGCTGAGCTGGACGAAGTCCCAGGCCCGCGGGTGCAGGCGGTTCAGCGACTTGAGCAGTTGCAGGTACATCAGCGGTTTTCCTCCTTGGCCGCTTGCCACAATGCCGGCAGAAACACTTCTGCCACCAGCAGCTCCAGGCCGCCTCGTTCAAAGCGCGAGCGGCGCCCCCACAGGGCTGCATGGGCGGCGTCGGTCGGGAGCCAGGCCTGTGGATAACTGCACACTTCGATCGGGTGGCGGATAAACGCCTGGTCGCAGAACAGCAACTCGCCCAGCGAGCGGCTGCCGAGGGTTTCCAGGTCCAGCCCGCCGCGTTCCAGGGCGCTGCGGCTGGCCACACTGCGGGCGAACACCCAGGGCTGGCCATGGCCGCGCAGGTACACCTCGCGCACCCAGCCTTCGCTGCCAGCGGCAATGCCCAGCGCTTGGCATTCATCGTCGCGCAGCGCTTGCCAGCCCTCGAACAGCGGGGTGACGGAGAAGTGATCAGAGGACAGGCGGGTCAGGCGGCGGGTCAGCGAGCCTTCGTCGAACAGCCAGTCAAGGGTAGGCTGGTCGAAGTCGGTCGCCAGCTGTGAATACGGCAGCCACGCGACAGCGGCTGCTTGCGGGGATTCGTACGACACGTCGGTCTGCTTGTAACAACCAGAGAGGCGGCGAGCTTAGCATGATTGCCCCGACTGCTTGCATACTGGGGGCAGGGTCGCTAAAAACCCTCCACGAATTGCGCGCTGGCTTTTTCGCGGGCACGCCCGCTCCCACAGATACTCCACAGGTCTCGAGGTTGTAGTAATTCCTGTGGGAGCGGGTTTACCCGCGAAAGGGCCATCAGCAGCAACAAAAGCCCCAGCCTGAACCGAGGAAAAAGACCTGATGAAAAAGTGGCAATGTATTGTCTGTGGCCTGATCTACGACGAAGCCGAAGGCTGGCCCGACGACGGCATCGCCCCCGGCACCCGTTGGGAAGATGTGCCTGAAGACTGGCTGTGCCCCGACTGTGGTGTCGGCAAAAGCGACTTTGAAATGATCTTCATCGGCTAATCGAGGAAAGCACGACATGACGTCCCCTGTGGTAATCATCGGTACCGGCCTGGCGGGCTACAACCTGGCCCGTGAATTTCGCAAGCTCGATGCGCAGACGTCGCTGCTGCTGATCACCGCCGACGATGGTCGCTCCTACTCCAAGCCCATGCTCTCCATGGGCTTTGCCAAGCAGAAGGACGCCGACGGCCTGTGCATGGCCGAGCCGGGGGTCATGGCCGAGCAACTGAACGCCGAAATCCGCACCCATACCCGCATCAGCGGCATCGACCCTGGCCACAAGCGCCTGTGGATCGGCGAAGAGGCCGTGCAATACCGTGACCTGGTGCTGGCCTGGGGCGCCCAGACCGTGCAGGTACCGATCGAAGGCGATGGCGGCCATCTGGTGTTCCCGATCAACGACCTGGAAGACTACGCACGCTTCCGTGCCGCCGCCGTCGGCAAACAACGCGTATTGATCCTCGGTGCCGGCCTGATCGGCTGCGAATTCGCCAACGACATGAGCCTGGGTGGCTTCCAGGTTGACGTGGTGGCGCCGTGCGAACAGATCATGCCCACCCTGCTGCACCCGGCCGCTGCGGCGGCGGTGCAGGGCGGGCTGGAAGGCCTGGGTGTGCGTTTCCATCTGGGGCCGGTGCTGACCCGCCTGCAGCAGGTGGCCCAGGGCCTGGACGCGCACCTGTCGGATGGCAGCGTGATCGCCTGCGACCTGGTGGTTTCGGCCATCGGCCTGCGCCCACGCATCGACCTGGCTGCCGCAGCCGGCTTGCAGACCAACCGTGGTGTCAGCGTAGACCGCGCGCTGCGTACCTCCCACGCCAACATCTTCGCCCTCGGCGACTGTGCCGAGGTCGATGGCATCAACCTGCTCTACGTGATGCCGCTGATGAGCTGTGCCCGGGCGCTGGCGCAAACCCTGGCCGGCAAACCGACCGCGGTGGCCTACGGGCCGATGCCGATCACCGTGAAAACCCCGGCCTGCCCGCTGGTGGTTTCGCCCCCGCCCCTGGGCCAGGAATGCACTTGGCAGGTGGAGGGGCAGGGCAGTGACCTCAAGGTGCTCTGCCACGGTGCTGACGGCCAGTTGCTGGGCTACGCCCTGACCGGGGCAGCCGTGATGGACAAGCTGGCACTGAATCGCCAATTGCCGCCGGTAATGGCGTAAATAGAGGGCGTTCTGTCGGATTTATCCTGTTGTTGCCTGCACAATGGCCGCCCTGATACTGGCGCGGCCCCTGAGCACGTGCCATTCTCACTTCCGTCTGCCGCAGATTAGAGCCTGCGGTGCCTTGAGCGCTGCTCCCAAAGGCAGCACGGCATAACAACAAGAATTCCGTCAAAGAGGCTTCACTATGCGCAAACCAGAACTCGCCGCCGTCATCGCGGAAAAGACTGATCTGACCAAGGAAAAGGCCAATCAGGTGTTGAACGCGATTCTCGACAGCATCACCGGTGCCCTGGACAAGGACACGGTGACCCTGGTCGGTTTCGGCACCTTTGAAAAACGCCATCGCGGCGCGCGTACCGGCAAAAACCCGCAAACCGGTGAGCCTGTCAAGATCAAAGCCAGCAATACCGTGGCCTTCAAGCCAGGCAAGAACCTCAAGGACAGCGTCAACCCGCCGGCCGCGCCAGCCAAGGCCGCCAAGAAAAAGTAAGCATCCGCTGACGATTCGTTGATCCCGAACGGGCGCCTTCATGGCGCCCGTTGTGCTTTACACGCGGTAACTGCTGCGAACTTGCATAAAAAGGTCGTTAAGAGGATAAACTGCGAAACTTAGTCACTTTTCAATCGAGGCGTGTCGATGAAGTTCCGCTTTCTTCTCTGGGCCATGGGCCTGTTGATGGCCAGGGCCAGCCGTAACAACCCGGCATTCCAGCAGCAGCTCAAGGGCAAGGACCTGGTGTTCCAGATGCAGACCCTGGACGGCAAGGTTGCCCGGCACTTCGTCGTCAACAACGAGCGCATCAGCAGCAAGGGCGGCGCGCACCCGCAACCGGCCTTCGCCATCGCCTTCAAGGACGCGGCCTACGGCTACGCCACGATGCAGGCGGGCAACAAGCAGTTGGCGTTCATGCAGGGGATTCAGGACAAGAACATCCAGATCAAGGGCAACCCGGCGCTGGTGATGTGGTTCCAGGGGCTGATGAAGTACCTGAAGCCGAAGAAGAAAGGCTGAGCCTCAGTAGCCCTGCTGACGCTATCCCCTGTGGGAGCGGGTTCACCCGCGAACACCGGCAACGCCGGTGCCATACACCGCGTCGCAATCTTCGCGGGTGAACCCGCTCCCACAGGGGCCAATAACGTCAGTGCGGTGCGTGGAACTGCGAAGCCAGCTCGCGCAGCAGGTTCTCGGCTTCGAGCACCTTGTTCACCGCATCTTCGGCCTTGTCCCGGGTAATCCCCAGGCGCTCCAGCAACTCGTCAGGAATCTCTTCCTGCGGGCCGGAGCCAATCCCCCGCGAGCGCAACAGGCGGGTCGCCAGGCACACCAGGTTGGGGAACGCCGAGTACTCGCCGTCGTAGGCCGGGTCGTGCTGGAAGCGCAGCGCGGTCGACAGCTCTTCGGGCATGTCCCACAGCTTCATCAGCCAGGCACCGATCTGTTCGCGGTTGATGCCCAGCAGGTGCTGTTCCACGTAGGTGTGGTTCAGGTGCGGGTTGACCTCCAGGTGTCGGCAGATCAGCGAGAAGTGTGGCGGGAACACGTGCGCCAGCAGCAGGTAGCCGAAGTTGTGCAGCAGCCCGGCCAGGTAGGTCAGCCCAGCCTCGGGGCGTTCTGCCCGAGGCATGGCGCGGGTCAGGCCTTCGATGATCGCGGCGGTGTAGATCGATTGCTGCCAGTAAGGTGTGGCCTGCTGCGGCTGGTCTTTCGGCAGGCTCAAGGTCTTGCCCAGCGCCAGGCCCAGGGCCAGGTTGATCACCAGGTCGAAGCCCAGCACGCGCACGATGGCGTCTTCCACCGAGCGGATCTTGCCCGGCGACGCGTAGTAGGGCGACGCCGCCCAGCTCACCACCTGTGCCGCCAGCGCCGGGTCGGTTTCGACCACGCCGGTGATGTCATCGATGCTCGCGTTGGGGTCTACCCGCAGCTTGATGATCTTTTGCGCGGTATCGGCCAGCGGCGGGATCTCGATGGTTTCTTCCAGGCGCTTCTGGATGCGTCGGGCGGTGAAGGCCTGGACGGCATTGGTGATTTCCCGGGTGTCGTCATGGGGGCGGTCGAGGTTGGGGCTGATGGCCTCGACCTCCTGGCCGAAGCTGCTGGCGCTGGCCTTGGCCAGCATGCGCTTGAAGTGCGCGCGCTCAATTTCCAGCAGCAGGCCGGCTTCGCCAGACTGGATGTACACCGTCTCGGCGTCGAGCAGGCTCTTTTCGTACTGGCACGGTGAGCTGGTCAGCGCGGGAATGCCAGGCAGGGCCTTGAGCTGGTGCTTGTCGAGCATTTGCTTGAGGCGCGGCACCGATACGGCGGTCAGCTTGCGCCCGGTCAGCTCGGCCAGGCGGTTGAGGTCCAGCAGTTGGCTCTGCGGGAACAGCACCATGAGGGCGCCGACCTCGTCATCGAGAAGCACCGCCTGCACCCGCGAAGCCGCAGGCAGGTGCGGGGTTTCGACCACCTCGCGGTAGGCGACGCCGACCTTGTCGAGCAGCAGCCTGATCACAGAGGGTGCGTGTGGGGTTGCGGTGTCCAGGGCAACTTCAGTCATGGTCCGTATCCACTGATTCTTTTAAACGCGAAGTATAACCAGCCTGCGAGCAAATCTGGATCCATTCTGGGACTAACGTCACACTTGGCCATATTGCTGGCCATGACGCAGCCAGCGGTCGAGCAGCGGGCTGACATGGTCCGGCCAGCGGGCGACCAAGGCCTGGGCCGCATCGCGCACAGCCGGCAACAGGTCTGCATCGCGCATCAGGTCGGCGACCTTGAACTGCAGCAGGCCGGTCTGGCGCGTACCCAGCATTTCGCCGGGGCCGCGTAGTTCGAGGTCTTTCTCGGCAATGATGAAGCCGTCGTTGGTCTCGCGCATGATCCCTAAGCGCTCGCGGCCGATCTGCGACAGCGGCGGGTGATACAGCAGCACGCAATGGCTGACGGCACTGCCCCGGCCAACCCGGCCGCGCAGCTGGTGCAGCTGGGCCAGGCCCAGCCGTTCGGGGTTTTCAATGATCATCAGGCTGGCATTGGGGACGTCCACGCCGACTTCGATGACAGTGGTGGCGACCAGCAGCTGCAATTCACCGGCCTTGAACTGCGCCATGATCTCGGCTTTTTCCGCCGGCTTCATGCGGCCGTGGATCAGGCCCACACGCAGTTCGCCCAAGGCGCTGCCGAGTTCTTCATAGGTGCTTTCGGCGGCCTGGCAGGTCAGCTCTTCGGATTCTTCGATCAGGGTGCACACCCAGTAGGCCTGTCGCCCCTCGGCGCAGGCGGCGCGAACCCGTTCGACCACCTCGAAGCGGCGGCTGTCGGCTACCAGCACGGTATTTACCGGGGTGCGCCCAGGGGGTAATTCGTCGAGCACCGAGGTGTCCAGGTCGGCGTAGGCGCTCATGGCCAGGGTACGCGGGATAGGCGTGGCGGTCATGATCAGCTGGTGCGGGCACAACTCGCCGGCCACGCCTTTCTTGCGCAGGGCCAGGCGTTGCTGCACGCCAAAGCGGTGCTGTTCGTCGATGATCGCCAGGGCCAGGTGTTTGAACTTCACTTCTTCCTGGAACAGCGCGTGGGTGCCGACCACCATCGGCGCACCGTTGGCGATCTGCTCCAGGGAAGCGGCCCGGGCCTTGCCCTTGAGCTTGCCGGCCAGCCAGGCCACTTCGATGCCCAGCGGTTCGAGCCAGCGCTTGAAGGTGATGAAGTGCTGTTCGGCGAGAATCTCGGTGGGCGCCATCAAGGCCACCTGATAGCCGGCTTCCAGCCCTTGCAGCGCTGCCAGGGCGGCGACCACGGTCTTGCCGGCACCCACATCGCCCTGCACCAGGCGCATCATCGGCTCATGCTGGCTGAGGTCGTAGGCAATTTCGTTGGCCACCCGCTGCTGTGCGCCGGTCGGCTGAAAGCCCAGGTTGGCCAGATACTGCGCCTGCAGGCGCGTGGCCTTGGGCAGCACCGGCGCCCGCAGGCTGCGCAGGCTCTCGCGCAGGCGTTGCTGCGACAGCTGGTGGGTCAGCAGTTCTTCGAAGGCCAGGCGGTGCTGGGCCCAGTGCTGGCCTTCGGCAAGTTCGTCGAGGTCGGCGTCGGCCGGTGGGTTGTGCAGGTAACGGATGGCATCGTCCAGCGGCGCCAATTGGTAGTCCCGGGCCAGCTCGTCAGGCAGCCAGTCGGGCAGGCTGCGCGGGCCGAGCATGCCCAGGCTCTGCTGGCACAACAGGCGCAGGCGTTGCTGGGTGAGGCCTTCGGTGGACGGGTAGATCGGCGTCAGGGTCTGTTCGACCGGTGGCGGCGGCTCGTCACCATTCAGCGCGCGGTACTCCGGGTGGTAGATTTCCAGGCCCGAGGCACCGGGTCGGGCTTCGCCGTAGCAGCGCAGGTGGGTGCCACGTTTCAGGCCCTCCTTCTGCGCGTTGCTGAAGTGGTAGAAGCGCAACGTCAGCACGCCGCTGCCGTCGCCCAGGCGCACCACCAGGCTGCGGCGCTTGCCCATGGTCACGTCGGTACCACTGACCACACCTTCGATAACCGCATCCTGGCCTGGGCGCAGCTGGCCGATCGGCACCACGCGGGTGCGGTCCTGGTAGCGCAGCGGCAGGTGGAACAGCACATCCTGCAGGTTCTCCAGGCCGACCTTGGCGAGCTTTTCCGCCATGGCCTCGCCAACACCCTTGAGTACCGTGACCGGGACCTTCGACAGCTCACTCATGACTCAGGCCGGTTGTTCCGCAGGGGTTTTGGCGACCGAGCACAGGCGGATCGAGTCGGCGAGGATCTCGATGGCCTTCGGCCGCGGGAAGCTGGCGCGCCAGGCGATGGCCACGGTACGGAACGGTGCCGGTGCAGTCAGTGGGCGCACTTCGATGACGCCCGGGGCGTAGTGATGGCTGTGCACCGCCGACAGCGGCAGGATCGACACGCCAAGGCCCGAGGCCACCATGTGGCGGATGGTTTCCAGCGAGCTGGACTCGACGGTGGTGTGCCTGGCGCCTTCGCCGCCCTTGTTCAGGGTCGGGCAGGCTTCCAGTACCTGGTCGCGGAAGCAGTGGCCCTCACCGAGCAACAACAGGCTCTTGTCGTTGAGCATGGCGGTGTCGATGGTCTTTTTGGCCGTCCACGGGTGGTCGGCGGGCATCAGGGCGCAGAACGGCTCATCGTACAGCGGCAGGGTCAGCACGTCGGCTTCGTTGAACGGCAGGGCGATGATCACCGCGTCCAGCTCACCGTTGCGCAGTTTTTCACGCAGTACGTGGGTGAAGTTTTCTTCGATGTACAGCGGCATCTGCGGCGCCACGCGGTGCAGTTGCGGGATCAGGTGCGGGAACAGGTAGGGGCCGACGGTGTAGATGGCACCGACCTTGAGCGGGGCGGTCAACTGGTTCTTGCCAGCCTGGGCCAGTTCGCGAATGCCCTGGGCCTGCTCCAGTACCTTCTGCGCCTGGGCGACGATGCTTTCGCCGACCGGGGTCAGGCGTACCGCGCTTTTGCTGCGCTCGAAGATCAGCACGCCAAGCTCGTCCTCGAGCTTCTTCACACCGACCGACAGGGTCGGCTGGCTCACGTGGCAGCGTTCGGCGGCATGGCCGAAGTGCTGTTCCTGGGCGAGTGTGACGATGTAGCGTAATTCGGTGAGGGTCATAACGTGCGTCCATGAAGTTGCGGGCCCAGCATAGCGGCTGCAATCGATAGACGCACGTTATCAGACTTGCCGATTTGTGACAGAAGCAAAACGCTTATCGGCGGTCCAGCGAGTAGACGAACGGTGCCACGACTTCGATCGTGCCGTTGTTCAGCAACTCGGGTGGCGGCTTGGGTACCGTGCCGGCCCGACGGATCATTTCCAGGGTCGCCCGGTCCAGTGCAGCACTGCCCGAACCACCGGCCATGGCGTACGACACCACCTTGCCTTCGGCGTCGACCACGAAGCGCAGGCGGTTGATGCCCTGCAGGCCGCGACGGCGCGCGTCTTCCGGGTAACGCTTGTACTTCGCCAGGTGGCGCAGCAGGTCGCTCTGCCAGGTTGGCAGGGCGTTGCTGTTGGACGCAATGCTCGGCGCCGGTGCCGCGGACTTCTGCGGTGGCGTGTTGCTGGGCGGTGCGTCTACCGTCTGCTCGGTCGGCGGTGCTTCCGTCGGCGGCTCAGGCTTTTTCTCAGGCTTGGGCGGCTGGGGCTTGGCCTTCGGCTTGGGCGGCTTGTGGATGGCGATCTTGGGCTTGGGCGCTTCCACCAGTTTCGGCAACGGCAGTTCTTCCACCGGTGCCGGTGGCTGTGGCGCCGCTTTCGGTGGCGGTGGTGGCGCAGGCTCCGGTAACGGTGCCAGCTCGACCATCATCGCTGCCGGGGGCAGTTCGATGGCCTGGGGCACCGACCAGTTGAGCGTCAGCAGCACGGCGACCACGTGCACGCCCAGCACGATCGCCAGGCTGCCACCGTAGCGCGCCATGTTTGAGCGCGTTTTCGTCATTTCTTGGCTGCCGTCTCGAGACCTACCAGACCGACCTTCAGGTAGCCGGCCGCGCGCATGTTGTTCATCACTTCCATCAGGTCGCCGTAATCCACGCCTTTGTCAGCCTGGAAGAAGATGGTGGTTTCCTTGTCACCCTTGGTCTTGGCGTCGAGCATCGGGCCAAGCTGGTCGGGTGCAGCAACCTGATCGTCGCCGACGTACAGCTTCTGGTCGGCCTTGACGCTGACGAACACCGGTTTCTCGGGCCTCGGCGCCGGTTTGGCGGTCGAGGCCGGCAGGTCGACCTTGATGTCGACCGTGGCCAGGGGAGCAGCGACCATGAAGATGATCAGCAGCACCAACATCACGTCGATGAACGGCGTCACGTTGATTTCGTGGTTTTCGGCGAGGTCGTCGCCACCTTCGTTGAGATGCAGGCCCATGGTTTACCCCACTTTCACCATGTGCGGGGCGGCGCGATCGCTGCCCTGGTGGTCCAGATCACGGCTGACCAGCAGCAGTACCTGGGCGGAGGCGTCGGACACCTGAGCCTTGTAGCCAGCGATGGAGCGGGCGAAGACGTTGTAGATGACCACAGCCGGGATTGCAGCGACCAGGCCCAGGGCGGTGGCCAGCAGGGCTTCGGCGATACCTGGGGCAACCACGGCCAGGTTGGTGGTCTGGGTCTTGGCGATGCCGATGAAGCTGTTCATGATGCCCCATACGGTACCGAACAGGCCGACGAACGGCGCGGTGGAACCGATGGTGGCGAGTACGCCGGTGCCGTTGCTCATGGTGCGGCCGCTGGCGTGAACCAGGCGCTCCAGGCGGAAGCTGACGCGCTCCTTGATGCCTTCTTTTTCGCGGGCGTTGGCCGACAGGCGCATCTCTTCGAGGGCGTCGTGGACCAGGGTGTGGGACAGGGTGCCTTCCTTGTTGGAAACGTCGCTGGCTTCTTTCAGGCTGGCGGATTTCTTCAGTTTGGCGATTTCGCCACGCAGACGACGCTTGGCGCCCATCAGCTCGAAGCCTTTGGCGATCCAGATGGTCCAGGTGATGATGGAGGCGATGGCCAGGCCGATCATGACGATCTTGACCACGATGTCGGCGTTTTTGTACATGCCCCATGGGGACAGGTCGTGAGCCATGCCCAGCGAGGTGTCTTCAACCAGGGCTTCAACGCTTGGGTCGACCGCAGCCGGTGCATCAGCCGGGGTGGCGGCGGCGGCGTCGGCAGCCGGGGCAGCAGCAGGTGCGGCCGGGGCAGTGGCGGCGGCAGGCGTGGCGGCGTTGGCGGTTGGCTCATCGGCCATGGCCACCGGGGCCAGCACCAGGCTGAGTGTCAGCGCGGCGATGGCGCGCCAGGCGCGCGACGGGGTTGGCGAAGCGGAAGGTTGAGTACGTGTCATGCTGGCCGGACCTGATGAAGAAAAAAGTGAACGTTCTCCAAGGCCTCGAGGTAGGCCGAGAACAAATTGGCGGCCATTATTGCAAGTAATTCTTGTTAACAAAAGTAATCTTGTTGCTTTTTTCGCCTATGGTCTAGCCACCCATCGTGTAGCGTGGCCGGGCTGATCAATTGGTCTAGGGAGTTTAGAGATGTCAGACCTTTCCGTGATGGTGGTAGGTTGTGGTGATGTGGGCGGGCGTCTGGCCCTGCAAATGCTGGCTAAAGGCTGGCAGGTCAGTGGCCTGCGCCGCGCTGTCGGGCAGCTGCCTGCGGGCGTTCAACCGGTTGCCGCGGACTTGGCGGAACCGTCGATCCCGCAAGCCTGGCCACAGGGCCCGCTGGATTACCTGGTGTACTGCGTAGCGGCCAGCCAGCACGACGAGGCCGGTTACCAGGCGGCCTATGTGGATGGCTTGCGCCATGTGCTGGCCTGGCTGGCTGAACGTGGCCAGCGCCCCCGTCGCCTGTTGTTCGTTTCCAGCAGCAGCGTGTATGCGCAAAAGGACGGCGAGTGGATCGAGGAAGGCGCGGCCACCGAGCCCGAAGGGTATTCCGGGCAGGTGATGCTGGAGGCTGAGCGGCTGGCGCTGGCCAGTGGTATCCCGGCGAGCGTTGTGCGCCTGACGGGCATCTACGGCCCAGGCCGCGAGTGGCTGTTGAGCCAGGTGCGCCAGGGTTACCGCGTGGCCGAGGAGCCGCCGTTGTATGGCAACCGCATCCACGCCGAGGATGCCGCCAGCCTGTTGGCGTTTCTGCTGCAGGCCGATGCCGAGGGCAAAGTGCTGGACGACTACTACATTGGCGTCGATGACGACCCGGCGCCGCTGGCCGACGTGGTGGCCTGGCTGCGGGCGTACATGGGGGTTACCGAGTGGTCCGATGAGCAGCGGGTGCGGCGTACCGGCAGCAAGCGCTGCAGCAACGCCCGGGCCCGGGCGCTGGGCTGGGCGCCGGTGTATCCGAGTTACAAGGAAGGCTATGCCGCGATCCTGAAAGGAGAGCGTTGAGTCTACTGGCCTCTTCGCGGGTAAATCGGACCGCCGCACCGCCGCTCCCACAGGGATATCACAAGGCCTGAAGGCAGTGATTACCGCTGTGGGAGCGGGTTTACCCGCGAAGAGGCCAGTGCATTCAATGCAAATGCAGCAGGTGTCAGCTGCGCTCCAGCACCCACTGGCGCTTGCCTGCGGCCAGCTCCGGCATTTCATCCGGTTGCGCACGGTTCACCGCCTGGAAAATCTCCAGCTTGTCGCCATCGCGCTTGATGATGAACGGTGCACCACGCTGGTTACGCTCCAGCCACAGGCTGTCATTGCTGCCGCCCATGGTCGCGCAATCGCCTGCCAGGCACAGTGCGAAACGGTCTGGCCCCGGCAGGCCGGTGACGTTGCCGGTGTCGCTGAAGCGCACGCTGGCGCCTTTGCCTTCGCCTTCGACCACCTTCCAGTTGCCGCCCAGGTAGGCCTGGTACAGCGCTTTCTCGAAGCTGCTGCCCAGCGGCGCATTGGCAGTCGCCGGTGCCTTGGCACGTACGAAGGTTTGCTTGGCACCGCGCTGGTCGACGGCTTGCAGCTCGTCACCATCAAGCGACAGCTGCTCGGTCTGGCCGCCCTCGAAGCTGGCCTGCCATTGTTTGTCGTTGCTGCTCAGCTGGCCGTCAGCGGCCTCGAAGCCATTGCTGTAGCTGGCCTGCTGGCTGGCAACGTCGAGCTTCCATTCGAACACCGGGCCGTGTTCATTCAGCGCTTGGCGCAGGCTGCCGCCTTTTACCGCAGCAGTGATGGCCTCCTGGTTGATCCAGGTGCCGTTGAAATCTTCGGGTTTGTGGCTGGCGCAGCCGCCCAGTAGCAGGGCTGCCAGCGCGAGGGGCAGTGCTTGACGCATGACGGGGTAACCTTGCAAAGGAGGGGTGACGGGCAGGGCGCCCGTCACCGGGGGCATCATTCGATGACCAGGATGGCGTCCATTTCGACCTGGGCGCCTTTCGGCAGCGCGGCAACGCCAATGGCGGCGCGGGCCGGGTAAGGCTGTTCGAAGTAGCGGCCCATTACCTCGTTGACCTTGGCGAAGTGGCTCAGGTCGGTGAGGAAGATGTTCAGCTTGACGATGTCCTTGAACGAACCGCCAGCAGCTTCAGCCACGGACTTGAGGTTCTCGAACACCTGCACGGTCTGGGCTTCGAAGCCTTCGACCAGTTCCATGGTCTTAGGGTCCAGCGGGATCTGGCCCGACATGTACACCGTGTTGCCGGCCTTGATCGCCTGCGAGTAGGTGCCGATGGCGGCTGGGGCCTTGTCGCTATTGATGACGGTCTTGCTCATGATGACTCCTTGCGGTTGGCGGACTACGTACGCATGCGGGTGATGCGGACCACACCGGTCAGGGTACGCAGCTTCTTGATCACACGTGCCAGGTGCACACGGTCGTGCACGCTGACCACCAGTTGGACCACGCTGATACGGCCGTCGCGTTCGTCCATGCTGATCTTCTCGATGTTGCCGTCGGCGGCGTTGACGCTGCTGGCCAGCAGGGCGATAAGGCCGCGCTGGTGCTCCAGTTCGACACGCAGTTCGACATTGAACTCACCGGTGATGTCCTTGGCCCAGGAAAGCTGTACGCACTTCTCCGGGTTGTGGCGGATTTCACTGATGTTGCGGCAATTCTCCAGGTGCACGACCATGCCCTTGCCGGCCGACAGGTGGCCGACGATCGGGTCGCCAGGGATCGGCGTGCAGCACTTGGCGTAGCTCAGCACCAGGCCTTCGGTACCACGGATCGCCAGCGGGCCTTCCGGTGCAGGCAGTTGCTCGCCGTCGGCCGACAGCAGGCGGCGTGCGACCACGTAGGCCATGCGGTTGCCCAGGCCGATGTCTTCGAGCAGGTCTTCGATCAGCTCCAGGCGGTACTCGGCGAGAATCGCCTGGATGCGCTCCTGGGGGATTTTCTCCAGGCTGCTGTCGAAGCCGGTGAGCACCTTGTTCAGCAGGCGTTCGCCCAGGCTGATGGACTCGGAGCGGCGCTGTTGCTTGAGCGCGTGGCGGATGTGCGTGCGTGCCTTGCCGGTTACCACGAAGTTGAGCCAGGCCGGGTTCGGCCGTGCGCCAGGGGCGCTGACGATTTCCACCGTCGAGCCGCTTTGCAGCGGTTCGGACAGCGGCGCCAGGCGGCGGTTGATGCGGCAAGCGATGCAGCTGTTGCCGACGTCGGTGTGCACCGCATAGGCGAAGTCCACCGCCGTGGAGCCTTTGGGCAGCTCCATGATGCGGCCTTTGGGCGTGAACACGTAGACCTCGTCCGGGAACAGGTCGATCTTCACGCTCTCGATGAATTCCAGCGAGTTGCCGGCACGTTGCTGCAGTTCGAGGATGCCCTTGACCCACTGGCGCGCACGGGCGTGGCTGCCCTTGGGCTGCTCGTCGTCGTTGGACTTGTACAGCCAGTGCGCGGCGATGCCGTTGTTGGCCATCTCTTCCATCTCGCGGGTGCGGATCTGGATTTCGATGGGCACGCCGTGCATGCCGAACAGCGTGGTGTGCAACGACTGGTAGCCGTTGGCCTTGGGGATCGCGATGTAATCCTTGAAGCGACCGGGCAGCGGCTTGTACAGGTTGTGCACGGCGCCAAGCACGCGGTAGCAGGTGTCGACCTTGTCGACGATGATGCGGAAGGCATACACGTCCATGATCTCGTTGAAGGCACGGCGCTTGCCGCGCATCTTCTTGTAGATGCCATAGAGGTGTTTCTGCCGGCCGCTGACCTCACCCTCGATGCCGTCGGCAGCCAGGCAGTTGGCCAGCGAGTGCTCGATCTTGGCGACGATCTCTTTGCGGTTGCCGCGTGCGCTTTTCACCGCCCGGTGAATCAGCGACGAGCGCATCGGGTGCATGGCCTTGAAGCCGAGGTCCTCGAACTCCACGCGCACGGTGTGCATGCCCAGGCGGTTGGCGATGGGGGCGTAGATTTCCAGGGTTTCCTTGGCGATGCGCCGGCGTTTTTCGCCGGACAGCACTTCCAGGGTGCGCATGTTGTGCAGGCGGTCGGCCAGCTTGACCAGGATCACGCGAATGTCGCGGGCCATGGCCATGGCCATTTTCTGGAAGTTTTCGGCTTGCGCCTCGGCCTTGGTCTCGAAGTTCATCTGGGTCAGTTTGCTGACCCCATCGACCAGTTCGGCCACCGTCTCGCCAAACTGCTGGCTGAGGGCTTCCTTGGCGATACCGGTGTCTTCGATCACATCGTGCAGCATGGCCGCCATCAGGCTTTGATGGTCCATGTGCATGTCGGCGAGGATGCTGGCCACGGCCAGCGGGTGGGTCACGTAGGGCTCGCCACTGCGGCGGCGCTGCCCATCGTGTGCCTGTTCGGCGTAGAAATAGGCGCGCCGGACCAGGTTGACCTGTTCGGGGCCAAGGTAGGTCGACAGCCGTTCGGCCAAGGCTTCTATACCCGGCATGGGTTCACCTCCTGCGGAGGACGAGGGCCTTGCGCCGTGCGACGTCGACCTGGCATCAATCAGACAGCCTCGTTGTTCTCGTCCTCGAAGGCGGCGAAGACCGGATCCTCGGTGACGATCTCTTCGGCGGCGATGAACTCGTTGGTGACGATGCCTTCGGCGATTTCACGCAGGGCAACAACGGTCGGTTTGTCGTTTTCCCATGCGACGCGTGGCTCTTTGCCGCCGGTCGCCAGCTGGCGAGCGCGCTTGGTCGAGAGCATGACCAGCTCGAAGCGGTTATCCACGTGTTCCAGGCAGTCTTCAACAGTTACGCGGGCCATGGTCTTCCTCAGTAGCAAATGCGGTGGGCGTGCAGCCCAGTAATGGGCAGGCGGACTCGATAGTATAAAAATTCACCAGCCAATAGGGAAGCGCTGTTTTGCCGGGCGGTCACCTTGAAGCCCTGTGTTTGCTTCTTCGCGGCTAAACCCGCTCCCCCAGGCACTGCCTACCCTGTGGGAGCGGCTTTAGCCGCGAAAGGGCCGGAACAGACAGCCGCGATACTTGAACCCGACGATAACCTCAGAGCATCGCGCCACGCAACCGTGGCGTCAGCTCTTCAAACAAGGTCTGCACCGAGCGCAGCGCCCGGCAATCCGGCCGGGTCAGCAGCCACAACTGGGTGTCGCAACCCGGCAGCGGCCCGCTCAGCGCATCCACGCCGGGCAGGGCGTGCACCATGTAGTCCGGCAGCGCCGCCACGCCCAGGCCGGCGGTCACCAGCTGGGCGATGGTCGACATGCCACTGCACTGGTAGCGCGGGCTCAACCCAGGGTGCTGCTGGTTGCGCCAGACCACCGTGGGGTGGTCCTGCATCGAGTCGTCGGGGGCGATCCATGGCACGCTGACGGGCGACTCTGCCAGGCGCTCGCGCCACTGCGGCTGGCCGCAGACCACATAGGAGGTGGACCCCAGGTTGCGACCCACCAGGTGTTCCGGCGGCGTATTGGTCAGGCGCAGGGCAATGTCGGCATCGCGCCGGCTGAGGTTGGCGAAGGTGTTCGAGGTGCCCATCTCCAGCGACAAGGCCGGGTAGTTGGGCATGAACTCGGCCAGCGCCGGCAGCAGCAGGCTATGCATCACTGCCTCGGTGCAGGTCACCCGCACCGTGCCGCTTACCACCTGCTCGCCACTGGTCATGGCAATGCGCGCCGCCTCCAGTGCCTGTTCCGCGCGCTCGGCCTGCTCGGCCAGGGCCTGGGCGGTGTCGGTCGGCAGGTAGCCCTTGCGGCTTTTGACGAACAAGGCGGTGCCCAGCGCCGACTCCAGCCGTCGGATCGAGCGGAATACCGTCGAAACGTCGACTTTGAGGAGCTCGGCGGCCTTGGCCAGCGAGCGGCCGCGCTCCAGTGCCAGGACCAGGGAGAGGTCGGCGTGGGTGATCTGATATTGCATTGGTGCACGCTCTGCTTGCCGAATTGCCAATGTCTGTTGCGTCAGGGCCATTTTATAGTGAAACGGCCCCCCGGAATCAATGCGTCCGGTCGGGTAACCAATCCCCACGATGGGAAAGTGAAAAAAACAACAGCTGCAACCATCGTCGCCCGTGAGGCGCCAGCCGTATCCCCACATCGCCGCAGCACATCAAAGGATGTACACCATGACGTCGGTAACCCCGTGCGCCAGTTCTTCCAGCGAGATGAATGACTTCCTCCAGGCCCATCCGGAAACGCAGTACGTCGACCTGCTGATCTCCGACATGAATGGCGTGGTACGTGGCAAGCGCATCGAGCGGGCCAGCCTGCACAAGGTGTACGAGAAAGGCATCAACCTGCCGGCTTCGCTGTTCGCCCTGGACATCAACGGTTCCACGGTAGAGAGCACCGGCCTTGGCCTGGACATTGGCGATGCCGACCGCATCTGCTTCCCGATCCCCGGCACGCTGTCGGACGAGCCGTGGCAGAAGCGCCCCACCGCCCAGCTGCTGATGACCATGCACGAGATCGAAGGCGCGCCGTTCTTCGCCGACCCGCGTGAAGTGCTGCGTCAGGTGGTGAGCAAGTTCGACGACCTGGGCCTGACCATTTGCGCGGCGTTCGAGCTGGAGTTCTACCTGATCGATCAGGACAACCTCAACGGCCGCCCGCAGCCGCCGCGCTCGCCTATTTCCGGCAAGCGTCCGCAGTCGACCCAGGTGTACCTGATCGACGACCTCGACGAGTACGCCGACTGCCTGCAGGACATGCTTGAAGCGGCCAAGGAGCAGGGCCTGCCTGCCGATGCTATCGTCAAGGAAAGCGCCCCGGCGCAGTTCGAAGTCAACCTGCACCACGTGGCCGACCCGCTGAAGGCCTGCGACTACGCGATCCTGCTCAAGCGGCTGATCAAGAACGTTGCCTACGACCATGAGATGGACACCACCTTCATGGCCAAGCCCTACCCGGGCCAGGCAGGCAACGGCCTGCACGTGCATATCTCGCTGCTGGACAAGAAAACCGGCAAGAACATCTTCTCGAGCGATGACCCGCTGCAAAGCGACACGCTGCGCCACGCCATTGGTGGTGTGCTGGAGACCATGCCGGCGTCGATGGCCTTCCTCTGCCCGAACATCAACTCCTACCGCCGCTTCGGCGCGCAGTTCTACGTGCCCAATGCACCGAGCTGGGGCCTGGACAACCGCACCGTGGCCGTGCGCGTGCCTACCGACAGCAGCGAAAACGTGCGCCTGGAACACCGCGTGGCCGGCGCCGACGCCAACCCGTACCTGATGCTCGCGGCAATCCTTGCCGGCGTGCATCACGGGCTGACCAACAAGGTCGAGCCGGATGCCCCGATCGAGGGCAACTCCTACGAGCAGCTGGAACAGAGCCTGCCGAACAACCTGCGCGATGCCCTGCGCGCGCTGGACGACAGCGAAGTGCTCAACCAATACATCAGCCCGGACTACATCGACATCTTCGTGGCCTGCAAGGAAAGCGAGCTGGCCGAGTTCGAAGTGTCGATTTCCGACCTTGAGTACAACTGGTACCTGCACACGGTGTAAGCCCATGAGCGCAAATGCGGTCCCCCTGATCGGTGTCAGCGCCTGCCGCCAGCAGGTGGGGAAGAACTCGTCGCACACGGTAGGCGACAAGTATGTCGAGGCGGCCGGCTTTGCCGGTTTGCCGCTGATCCTGCCGGCTCGAGACGGGGGTAGCGACACGCAAGCGCTGCTGGCCCGGCTGCACGGCATTGTTTTTACCGGCTCGCCTTCAAATATCGAACCGCATCATTACAATGGCGCCCCTAGCGTAGCCGGTACCCGGCACGACCTGGCGCGCGATCGCCTGACCCTGCCGCTGCTGCAGGCAGCGATCGCCGCCGGCGTGCCGGTGTTCTGCATCTGCCGTGGCTACCAGGAACTGAATGTGGCGCTTGGCGGCAGCCTGCACCAGCGCGTGCAGGAAATGCCCGGGCACCTTGACCACCGCGAACCTGAGGACGCACCCCTGGAGGTGCAATACGGCCCTCGTCACCCTGTCGGCATCGAGCCAGGCGGGTTGTTCGAGCGCCTGGGCCTGGCGGCGCAGTTCGAGGTCAACTCGCTGCACAGCCAGGGCATCGACCGCCTCGCCCCAGGCCTGCGTGTCGAGGCACGGGCCCCGGATGGCCTGATCGAAGCGGTGTCCATGCCTGCGGCGCCGGGCTTTGTGCTTGGCGTGCAGTGGCACCCGGAGTGGCGCTTCACCGAAAACCCGGTCTCGCTTCGCCTGTTCCAGGCGTTTCGCGAGGCCTGCATTGCCTACGCAGCACGGGAGGGCGCACGGCAGGAGGCATTCTGACGTCAGCCGAAGGTCTCGGATGACTGTTCCCGGCAGCAAGCTTTCAATGAGTGAAAGCAGGCCTTGTGCGCAAGGCCTGCGAAAACAATTCCAAAATTTACGGCAAATACTCATGAGCAATTATACAGAAGCCGGCCGCCCACCCGATGTGGCGGCCGACGCGGGCAACACCCAACGCGGCAAGGGCCTTGCCAAAGGCCGCCTGGGCCTGCTGGCCAGCGTGGTGCTGGGCATTTCCACCATCGCCCCGGTCTACACCCTGACGGGCGCCCTTGGCCCGACCGTGCGCGAGGTGGGTGCCCACCTGCCCGCCGTGTTCATCGTCGGCTTCCTGCCGATGCTGCTGGTGGCCCTGGGCTACCGCGAACTGAACTCGGCGGAACCGGACAGCGGTACTTCGTTTACCTGGTCGGCGCGTGCCTTCGGCCCGATGATCGGCTGGATCGGCGGCTGGGGGCTGGTGGTCGCCACCACCATCGTGCTGTCGAACCTGGCGGGGGTGGCGGTCGACTTCTTCTACCTGTTCCTTGGCCAGATCACCGGCAAGCATGAGCTGGCAGCGTTGGCCGACAACCTGTTGATCAACATCAGCACCTGTTGCGTGTTCATCGGCCTGGCCGTGTGGATCTGCTGTCGAGGCATTGCCACCACCATGACGGTGCAGTACGGCCTGGTGGCCCTGCAGTTGCTGGTGCTGATCGGCTTTGCCTTCGCCGCCTTCGGCGGCACCACTGCGCCGCCACCGCTGGAGTTCGATTTCGCCTGGTTCAACCCGTTCGGTGTCGAGTCGTTCTCGGCCTTTGCTGCCGGGCTGTCGTTGTCGATCTTCATCTTCTGGGGCTGGGACACGTGCCTGACCGTCAGCGAAGAGTCGGTGGGCAGCGAAGAGGTGCCGGGCAAGGCCGCCACCCTGACCGTGATGTTGATCCTCGGCCTGTACCTGTTCACCGCCATCGCCACCCTGCAGTTTGCCGGTGTCAGCGAAACCGGGCTGGGCCTGAACAACCCGCGCATCCAGGAGAACGTCTTCGCCCACCTGGCCGGCCCGGTCATGGGGCCGCTGGCAATCCTGATGTCCATCGCCGTGCTGGCCAGCACCGCGGCGTCGCTGCAGTCCACCTTCGTGGCGCCGGCGCGCACCCTGTTGGCCATGGGTTACTACGGTGCGGTACCGCAGAAGTTCGCCAGCGTCTGCCCGCGTTCGCAAACCCCGCGCTACGCCACCATCTGCGCCGGCCTGGCGGCAGGCCTGTTCTACGTGACCATGCGTACCCTGAGCGAGAACGTGCTGGCGGATACCATCACCGCGCTGGGCATGATGATCTGCTTCTACTATTCGCTGACCGCGTTCGCCTGCGTCTGGTACTTCCGCGACAGCCTGTTCGACAGCGTGCGCCACTTCATCATGCGTGGCCTGTGCCCGCTGGTAGGTGGGGTGATCCTGTCGGTGATCTTCTCGCGGACCGCCATCGACAGCGCCTCGCCGGACTTCGGCAGTGGCTCGCATGTGGGCGGGTTGGGGCTGGTATTCGTGATTGCCGCGATCATCTCGGTGCTTGGCATCGGGCTGATGATGCTGTCGCGCATGCGCGCGCCGGCGTACTTCCTGGGGGCTACCCTGCGTCAGCAGGCTACCCTGCCGTTGCAGGAATAAAGCAAGGGGCCGCGTTGCGGCCCAATCGCCGGCAAGCCAGCTCCCACAAGATCTCCACAGTTTTCAGGTTCTGTGAGGTACCTGTGGGAGCTGGCTTGCCGGCGATTGGGCTGCAAAGCAGCCCCATGCGGTCTCTCAGGAAAGCAGTTCTTTCAGCAGCCCGCTGTTGCGCTGTTGCTGCTTCTTCAGCACCAACCTGTTCGAGCGGAACACCGCCTTCAAGTCTTCCAGCGCCACGTCGAAATCATCATTGATGATCAGGTAGTCATACTCGTCGTAGTGCACCATCTCGCTGACCGCTTCCTTCATGCGCCCGGCGATGATCTCTTCGCTGTCCTGCCCACGGCCGTCCAGGCGCTGACGCAGCGCTTCCTGGCTTGGCGGCAGGATGAACACCGACAACGCCTGCGGCATCAGCTTGCGCACCTGCTGGGCGCCTTGCCAGTCGATCTCCAGGATCAGGTCATAGCCCTGGTCCAGGGTCTGCTGCAGCGCACTGCGCGAGGTGCCGTAGAAGTTGCCGAACACTTCGGCATGCTCCAGGAAGTCGCCTTGCTGGATCAGCGCCTTGAACTCCTCGTGGACCACGAAGTGGTAGTTCACCCCGTGTTCCTCGCCCGGGCGCATGGCGCGGGTGGTGTGCGAGACCGAGACGCGGATTTGCTGGTCGTCCTTGGTCAGGGCCGTTACCAGGCTGGTCTTGCCGGCGCCCGAAGGGGCCGAAACGATGTAGAGGGTGCCGCTGCTGTGGTTCATGGTCGGGTTGGCCTTACTCGATGTTCTGTACTTGTTCACGCATCTGTTCGATCAATACCTTCAGGTTGACCGCCGCTTGCGTACTGCGTGGGTCGAAGGCCTTGGAGCCGAGGGTGTTGGCTTCGCGGTTGAGTTCCTGCATCAGGAAGTCCAGGCGCCGGCCGGCGGCGCCACCACCCTTGAGCACGCGGCGCACTTCGGTGACGTGGGTGCTGAGGCGGTCGAGTTCTTCGGCCACGTCGCTCTTCTGGGCCAGCAGCACCATCTCCTGCTCCAGGCGCTGCGGGTCGAGCTCGGCCTGCATGTCGCCGAAACGGTCGAGAATCTTCTGCCGCTGCGCGGCCAGCATCTGCGGCACCAGGGCGCGCAGGGTGGTGACTTCGCTGGTCATGTTGTCCAGGCGTTCGTTGATCAGCCGGGCCAGTTCCTGGCCTTCGCGCTGGCGGCCGGCCTTGAGCTCGGCCAGGGCTTCGTCGAACAGGGCCATGGCTTCGGCGTTCAGCGCCTGTGGGTCACTGGTGTCGGCCACCAGCACACCCGGCCACGACAGCACTTCCAGCGGGTTCAGCGGGGCCGGCTGCTTGATCAGGCCGGCCACTTCCTCGGCGGCAGCTACCAGCTGTGCGGCGCGCTCGCGGTCTACCTTCAGCGGCTTGCCGTTGCTGTCTTCATTGAGGCGCAGGGTGCATTCCACCTTGCCGCGCGAAAGGCCCTGGCGCAGGCCTTCGCGCACGGCGCCTTCGAGGTCGCGCAGGGCTTCGGGCAGGCGCAGGTGGGGTTCCAGGTAACGGTGGTTGACCGAACGCAGCTCCCAGATCAGGGTGCCTTGGCTGCCGGCGCGCTCGACACGAGCAAAAGCGGTCATGCTGTGCACCATGGGGAGTACCTCGCGTAGATGAATGAACGGTGGGAGCCTCTCGGCTGCAAGGCGCAGGATTGTAGCGCAGTGGGGCCTCGGCGCCCAATCCACCTATGTTACAGAGGGGTGGCCATGCCAGCAGGAAAAGGCGACGGGCTGTGCCGGGCGCGACAATAGGCATGTCTTCCCCGCGCTGCGGGCTCTATAATGCTCGGCAGATTCAAAGTCCCAGTACAGGTATCCCAGATGAAACGTCCAAGTGGTCGCGCCGCCGATCAGCTCCGCTCGATCCGCATCACCCGCAACTACACCAAGCACGCCGAAGGGTCGGTACTGGTCGAGTTCGGTGACACCAAGGTCATCTGCACGGTCAGCGTGGAAAACGGTGTGCCGCGCTTCCTCAAAGGCCAGGGCCAAGGTTGGCTGACCGCCGAGTACGGCATGCTGCCGCGCTCCACCGGTGAGCGTAACCAGCGCGAAGCCAGCCGTGGCAAGCAAGGTGGCCGCACCCTCGAAATCCAGCGGCTGATCGGCCGTTCGCTGCGCGCCGCGCTGGACATGAGCAAGCTGGGTGACATCACCCTGTATGTCGACTGCGACGTGATCCAGGCCGATGGCGGCACCCGTACCGCGTCCATCACCGGTGCCATGGTTGCCCTGTGCGACGCCTTGGCGGTGATCAAGAAGCGCGGCGGCCTGAAGGGCGGCAACCCGCTCAAGCACATGATCGCTGCCGTGTCGGTGGGCATGTACCAGGGCGAAGCCGTGCTCGACCTGGACTACCCGGAAGACTCCGCTGCCGAAACCGACCTGAACGTGGTAATGACCAGCGCCGGTGGTTTCATCGAAGTGCAGGGCACCGCCGAAGGCGCGCCGTTCCAGCCTGAAGACTTCAACGCCATGCTGGCGCTGGCGCAAAAAGGCATGAACGAGATCTTCGAACTGCAGCAGGCCGCGCTGGCTGACTGACTGTTCCTGTAGATACGAAAAAGCCGACATCGATGTCGGCTTTTTCGTGTCTGAGCAGCACTCAGATGGTCAACGTCCAGTCATAGTCCACGATCAGCGGCGCATGCTGGGAGAAGCGCGGCTGACGCGGCAGGCGGGCGTTGCGCACGAAGCGGCGCAGGCCCGGGGTAAGGATCTGGTAGTCGAACCGGTAGCCCAGGTTGAGCATCTCGGCCTGCTCGTTGTCCGGCCACCAGCTGTACTGGTCGCCTTCACGGCTGACTTCACGTAGGGCATCGACGTAACCCATCTCGCCGGTAATCGCATCCATCCAGGCGCGTTCCGGCGCCAGGAAGCCCGGCGACTGCTGGCTGTCACGCCAGTTCTTGATGTCGAGCTTCTGCTGCGCCACGTAGAACGAGCCGCAATAGATGTATTCGCGACGTTTGCGACGCTGTTTGTCCAGGTACTTGGCGAAGTCGTCCATCAACTTGAACTTCTGGTTCAAGTCTTCGTCGCCGTTCATGCCCGAAGGCAGCAGCAGGCTGGCAATACTGACTTTGTCGAAATCTGCTTGCAGGTAACGCCCGTAGCGGTCGGCTGTCTCGAAGCCCAGGCCGGTGATGACTGCCTTGGGCTGCATGCGCGAGTAAAGGGCCACACCACCTTGGGCAGGCACCTCCGCGTCGCAGGCATAAAGGAAATAGCCATCGAGCTGGAAAGCTGGGTCATCGAGTTCAAAGGCCGAGGCGCGGGTATCCTGAAGGCAGATGACGTCGGCATTCTGGGCTTGTAGCCAGCTGAGCAAACCACGCTCGGCCGCAGCCTGAATGCCATTTACGTTCACACTGATGATCCGCATAAATGGCCCCAAAAATCTCGTGCGTGTATGATACCCGAGCTCAACCCATTTAGCTAAATCCGTGGTGTCCGGGACTATTCATGCAGCCGTATCAGCGCGACTTTATCCGTTTTGCCATCGATCGCGGGGTACTGCGTTTCGGTGAATTCACCCTGAAATCGGGGCGTACCAGCCCGTATTTCTTCAATGCCGGCCTGTTCAACACCGGTTCTGCATTGGCCGAGCTGGGGCGGTGCTATGCCGCAGCCATCGTCGACAGCAAGATCCCGTTCGACGTGCTGTTCGGCCCGGCCTACAAGGGTATCCCGCTGGCGGCGACCACTGCCGTGGCCCTTGCCGATCAGCATCAGCTCGATGTGCCATGGTGCTTCAACCGCAAGGAAGCCAAGGACCACGGCGAAGGCGGCAGCCTGGTCGGGGCGCCGCTGGCCGGTGATGTGCTGATCATCGACGACGTGATCACCGCCGGTACCGCTATCCGCGAGGTCATGCAGATCATCAACGCCCAGCAGGCCAAGGCCGCTGGCGTGCTGATCGCGCTGAACCGCGAAGAGCGCGGCAATGGCGAGCTGTCGGCGATCCAGGAAGTGGAACGCGACTTCGGTATCCCGGTGGTCAGCATCGTTTCGCTGACCCAGGTGCTGGAGTTCCTGGCCGATGACCCGCAGCTCAAGCAGCATCTGCCAGCTGTCGAGGCTTACCGGGCGCAGTACGGGATCTGATCCTGGCCTGGAAATGAAAAAGGCGACCCTTCATGAGGGTCGCCTTTTTTTGTGTCGCCTGCCCCGGCCTCTTCGCGGGTAAACCCGCTCCCACAGGATCACCACAGCCGTCAAAGGCGGTGCTATCCCTGTGGGAGCGGGTTTACCCGCGAAGAGGCCGGAGCAGGCTAACCCACCAATCAGCGTGGCTTGCGATTGGTAATCAGGGTACCCACGCCGCTGTCGGTGAAGATCTCCAGCAGCACCGCGTTCGGTACGCGGCCGTCGATGATGTGCGAGCTGTTCACGCCGCCCTGCACCGCATCCAGCGCGCACTTGATCTTCGGCAGCATGCCGCCGTAGATGGTGCCGTCGGCGATCAGCTCGTTGACCTGCTCGGTGGTCAGGCCGGTCAGTACCTGGCCCTGCTTGTCCATCAGGCCGGCGATGTTGGTCAGCAGCATCAGCTTCTCGGCCTTCAGCGCCTCGGCCACCTTGCCTGCAACCAGGTCGGCGTTGATGTTGTACGACTCACCGTTGGCGCCCACGCCGATCGGTGCGATCACCGGGATGAAATCACCCTTCACCAGCATGTTCAGCAGGTCGGTGTTCACGCTCACCACTTCGCCCACGTGGCCGATGTCGATGATTTCCGGGGTGGTCATCTCGGGCGTCTGGCGGCTGACGGTCAGCTTGCGGGCGCGGATCAGCTCCGCGTCCTTGCCGGTCAGGCCGATGGCACTGCCGCCGTGACGGTTGATCAGGTTGACGATGTCCTTGTTGACCTGGCCACCCAGCACCATCTCCACCACGTCCATGGTCGCCGAGTCGGTGACGCGCATGCCGTCGATGAAGTGGCTTTCGATCGACAGGCGCTTGAGCAGGTCGCCGATCTGCGGGCCACCACCGTGGACCACCACCGGGTTGATGCCCACAGCCTTCATCAGCACGATGTCACGGGCGAAGCCTGTTTTCAGCTCCTCGCTTTCCATCGCGTTGCCGCCGTACTTGATCACCAGGGTCTTGCCGACAAAGCGGCGGATGTAAGGCAGTGCTTCGGACAAAACCTCGGCTACATGGGAAGCGGCATCGCGATCGAGGGTCATGCAGGGCTCCTGTAAGGAACAGATAGTCGGTCAGAACGGCAGTTGCAGCTCAGGCTCAACCCGCAGCAACTGGGTACGGAAAACATCCTTGATACGTTGCAACTCGGCGTCGCTGTCGGCCTCGAAGCGCAGCACCAGCACCGGCGTGGTGTTGGAGGCGCGAACCAGGCCCCAGCCGTGGGGGTAGTCGACCCGCACACCGTCGATGGTGGTCAGGCTGGCTTCGCCCCAGTCGGCGTCGCGTTGCAGTGCATCAATGATGCTGAATTTACCCTCGTCGGTCACATCAATATTGATTTCCGGCGTGGAAATATCGTTCGGGAAGGCGGCAAACAGGTTTTCGGCGCTCTGCCCGGCCTTGCTGAGGATCTCCAGCAGGCGCGCGGCGCTGTAGATACCGTCGTCAAAACCGTACCAGCGTTCCTTGATGAAGATGTGACCGCTCATTTCGCCGGCCAGCAGCGACCCGGTCTGTTTCATCTTCTTCTTGATCAACGAATGACCGGTCTTCCACATCAGTGCGCGGCCACCTAGCTGTTCGATCAGCGGGGTCAGGCGACGGGTGCATTTGACGTCGAAGATGATCTCGGCGCCCGGGTTGCGTGCCAGCACGTCCTGGGCAAACAGCATCAGCAGGCGGTCGGGGTAGACGATGCTGCCGGTGTTGGTCACCACGCCGACGCGGTCGCCGTCACCGTCGAAGGCCAGGCCGATATCGGCGCCGGTTTCCTTGACCTTGGCGATCAGGTCTTCGAGGTTTTCTGGCTTGCCCGGGTCCGGGTGGTGGTTGGGGAAGTTGCCGTCGACCTCGCAGAACAGCGGGATCACTTCACAGCCCAGGGCTTCGATCAGTTGCGGTGCGACCACGCCGGCAGCGCCGTTGCCGCAGTCCACCACCACTTTGAGTTTTTTGGCCAGTTTCACGTCGCCGACGATCTGCCGGAAATAGCGGTCCAGGATCTCGACCTTTTCAACGCGGCCTTCGGCCAGGGTCAGGTCGTTGGTCTTCAGGCGGGTCAGCAGGGCCTGGATCTGTTCGTTGGCCAGGGTGTCGCCGGCGATGACGATCTTGAAACCGTTGTAGTCCGAGGGGTTGTGGCTGCCGGTCAGCATCACGCCCGACTTGCCCGCCAGCACGTTGGCCGCGTAGTACAGCGCCGGGGTGGGCACCAGGCCGACGTCGCTGACCTGGCAACCGGCATCGACCAGGCCCTTGATCAGCTGTTCGACGAGCATCGGGCCCGACAGGCGGCCATCGCGGCCTACAGAAACCTGCGGTTCACCCTGGGCCAGGCTCTGCGCGCCGATAGCGCGGCCGACCCAGTAGGCGGTCTCGGCGTGGAGGGTTTTGCCGACCACGCCGCGAATGTCATACGCGCGGAAAATGCTGTCGGGCAGTGCGGCGGGGACCAGGTGGGCCATGTCGTTCATCTCTGGAAGCTCCATTAGTCAAAGGCTTTCTGGGCAGGCGCAAATTGAACGCTTGGACGGTGGTTTCGCCAGAGAGTTCGCCATCCTTGGCCTGAACGGTCGTCTGTCGGCTCAGTGGCTGCCGGAGTGACCGAAGCCGCCAGCGCCACGCTGGCTTTCATCGAACGCTTCGACGATGTCGAAATGAGCCTGTACCACCGGGACCAGCACCAGCTGGGCGATACGTTCGCCAACCGCGATGGTGAACGGCGTGTTGCCACGGTTCCAGCACGACACCATCAGCTCGCCCTGGTAGTCCGAGTCGATCAGGCCGACCAGGTTACCCAGCACGATGCCGTGCTTATGGCCCAGGCCCGAGCGCGGCAGGATCATCGCTGCCAGGCCCGGGTCGCCGATGTAGATCGACAGGCCGGTAGGGATCAGCAGGGTCTGGCCGGGCTCCAGGACAGTGTCCTCCTTGAGCAGGGCGCGCAGGTCCAGGCCGGCGGAGCCGGGGGTGGCATAGGCCGGCAGGGGGAATTCGGTACCCAGGCGTGGGTCGAGGATCTTGGCTTGAAGAGCGTGCATGTAACTTATTGAACCTGATTGAGCCGATCGGCAATGAAGGCGACCAGTTGCCGGGCGATCTTGCCCTTGCTGGTCTGCGCGAAGAGGGTCTGGTGTTGCTGGCGGTCGATCACGGTCAAGGCGTTTTCTTCGCTGTTGAAGCCGATGCTGGGGTTGGCCACATCATTGGCGACGATCAGGTCGAGGTTCTTGTCCTTGAGCTTGCGCGTGGCGTAATCGAGCAAGTGTTCGGTTTCGGCGGCAAAGCCGACGCTGAACGGGCGGTCGCTGCGGCCAGCAATGGTGGCAAGGATATCGGGATTGCGCACCATCTGCAGCAGCATGCCGTCGCCGGTCGTAGGATCTTTCTTCAGTTTTTGTGTGGCAACCACTTCCGGGCGGTAGTCCGCAACCGCGGCAGAGGCGATGAACAGGTCACACGGCATGGCCGCTTCACAGGCCGCGAGCATGTCCCGCGCGCTGACCACGTCGATACGGCTGACCCGGTCGGGGGTTGGCAGGTGCACAGGGCCGGTGACGAGGGTGACCCGAGCCCCGGCCTCGGCGGCCGCTTCGGCCAGGGCGAAGCCCATCTTGCCGGAGCTATGATTGGTGATGTAGCGCACCGGGTCGATGTTTTCCTGGGTAGGGCCGGCGGTGATCAGCACGTGCTTGCCGGTCAGTGCCTGGCGCTTGAAGCTTTCGGCGGCGCACCAGGCCAGGTCGGTGGCTTCGAGCATGCGGCCCAGGCCCACGTCGCCACAGGCCTGGCTGCCGGATGCCGGGCCGAACACCTGGATGCCACGGCTCTTGAGCAGTTCGAGGTTGGCCTGGGTGGCCGGGTCGCGCCACATGGCCTGGTTCATGGCCGGGGCCACGGCGACGGTGGCGTCGGTGGCCAGCACCAGGGTGGTCAGCAGGTCGTCGGCCATGCCTTGGGCCATGCGCGCCATGAGGTCGGCCGTTGCCGGGGCGATCAGCACGAGGTCGGCCCACTTGGCCAGTTCGATATGGCCCATGGCCGCTTCGGCGGCAGGGTCGAGCAGGTCCATGTGCACCGGGTGGCCCGACAGCGCTTGCAGGGTCAGCGGGGTGATGAACTCGGCACCACCACGGGTCATGACGACGCGCACCTGCGCGCCGTGCTCCAGGAGACGGCGAATCAGCTCGGCGCTTTTGTAGGCGGCAATGCCGCCACCTACGCCGAGGACGATGCGCTTGCGATACAGCCGCTGCATAGGCTTGCCTTTTTCCAGTGAGAGCGGGCGGCGACGTTTGAAATTGCCTGCGGCAGTACGTCGCATGTACGAGGCGAAATAGATTAACACAGGGTCGAAATGGGCCGCAGCAAGGGCAGGGGGCGGGGATGAATATCAGGGAATGGCCGGCGCAGGAACGGCCGCGGGAGAAGTTGCTGCTGCGCGGGGCTGCAGTGCTGACGGATGCCGAATTGCTTGCCGTGCTGCTGGGTTCTGGCGTTGCCGGGCGCAATGTGCTGGACCTTGCGCGGGGGTTGCTGGTGCGTTTTGGCGGGCTGAGGCCGTTTCTGGAGGCCGATCGCCAAGCCGTGCTGCGCGAGCCGGGCATTGGGACGGTGAAGTACGCACAGCTTCAGGCGCTTCTGGAGATCGGTCGGCGGTATCTGGATGAGAACATCAAGCGCGCAGAGGCTCTGGATGGGCCAGCTGCGGTGCGGCGTTATCTCAAGGCCATGTTGCGACATGAGGCCAGTGAAGTGTTCGGATGCCTGTTCCTGGACACCAAGCACCGGCCGCTGGCGTTCGAGATCCTGTTCAGGGGCACGATAGACAGGGCGAGTGTCTACCCGCGGGAGGTGGTGCGGCGGGCATTGCTGCACAACGCGGCGGCGTTGATCCTGTGCCACAACCACCCTTCGGGCAACAACGAGCCCAGCCAGGACGATGTGCACCTGACCTTGTCGCTGAAGCGGGGGTTGGCATTGATCGATGTGCGGGTGCTGGACCACATCATCGTGGGGGATGGTGAACCGTTATCGATGATGGAGCAGGGGTGGATTGTGGCTTAGGCAGGTCAATGCGATCAGGGCTGCAAGGTGCTTGTCATGAGGAGTGTGGTGCCTGGGAGATCGAGCGCCGCCCGCGCGGCGCATCGCGAGCTGCGCTCGCTCCTACGTTTGTTTAGGGCCAGTCATGCCTGTGCCAGGCGCGCGCGACCGTCTTGTTTGTACGACGCGATATCGCGCCATGCGCTAAGGCATTCGCGCGAAAATCCCACTGGAAAATTGGCCCGAAACAAACGTAGGAGCGAGCGCAGCTCGCGATGCGCCGCGCGGGCGGCGCTCGATCTCCCAAGCGCCGCAACCCTCAAGACAGGCGCTCCAAACTCACGGGGTCACCGACACCTTGCTGAAATCCAGCCGCCCGAACGGGCTCACCTGGTACCCCTCGACGCCCTTGCGCAGCAGGGTCGCCGCCTTCGGGTGCGCCAGCGGTACCCACAGCGCCTGTTGCTGGATCAGCGTCTGCGCCTGCTGGTACAGCCGGCTGCGCACACTCTGGTCGTTGGTGGTGCGCCCGGCGCTGATCAGCTGGTCCAGGCGGTTATCGCAGAAGCGCGCAAAGTTGGTCCCCGACTCAACCGCAGCGCAGGAAAACTGCGGGCTGAGGAAGTTGTCCGGGTCGCCGTTGTCGCCCGCCCAGCCCATGAACAGCAGGTCATGCTCACCGGCCTTGGCGCGGCGGATCAGCTCGCCCCATTCGATCACGCGGATCTCGGCCTTGACGCCGATCTTGGCCAGGTCGGCCTGCAGCATCTGCGCGCCAAGGCTGGGGTTGGGGTTGAGCAGGCTGCCCGACGGGCGGGTCCAGAGGGTGGTGCTGAAGCCATCGCCCAGCCCGGCCTTGGTCAGCAGGGCCTTGGCTTTCTTCAGGTCCAGCGGGTAGCCGGGCAGGTCCTTGGCATAGCTCCAGGTGCTGGGCGGGTAGGGGCCGTTGGCGGCCACTGCGGAGCCTTCGAACACGGCCTTGAGGTAGGCCTGCTTGTCGAACGCCAGGTTGATGGCCTGGCGCACTTCCGGCTTGTCCAGTGGCGGGTGCTGGCTGTTGATGGCGACGAAGGCGGTCATGAAGGCCGGGGTGGTGGCCACCTTGAGGTTGTCATCCTTGCCTGCTTCGGCAATGTCCAGCGGCTTGGGCGACAGGGCCACCTGGCACTCGCCACGCTTGAGCTTCTGCAGGCGCACGTTGGCATCGGTGGTGATGGCGAAGATCAGCGGGTCGACCGCGGGCTTGCCGGCAAAGTAGTCAGGGTTGGCGCGATAGCGCACCACGGCGTCTTTCTGGAAGCGCTGGAAGACGAACGGCCCGGTGCCGATCGGCTGGTTGTTGAGCTTCTCGGGCGTGCCGGCCTTCAGCAGCTTGTCGGCATATTCGGCGGAGTAGATCGAGGCGAAGCCCATGCTCAGCGTGGCCAGGAACGTGGCGTCCGGGTGGCTGAGGGTAAAGCGCACGGTGTTTGGCGCCGGGGCCTCGATTGCCTTGATCAGGCTGCCCAGTTGCAGCGACTGGGCATGCGGGTAGCCACCCGCTGCGGTCTTGTGCCAGGCATGGGCGGGGTAGAGCATGCGCTGGAAGCTGAACAGCACATCGTCGGCGTTCAGCTCACGGCCTGGCTTGAAGTAGGGGGTGGTGTGGAATTTCACGCCGTCGCGCAGGGTGAAGTCATACACCAGGCCGTCGGCCGACACCGTCCAGCTGGCTGCCAGGCTCGGCACCACCTTGCCTTGCGCCGCGTCGAACTCCACCAGGCGGTTCATCAGCACGTCAGCCGTGGCGTTGGTGGTGGTCAGCGAGTTGTACTGCACCACGTCGAAGCCTTCGGGGCTGGCTTCGCTGCAAACGCTCAGCGGCGCGGCCAGGGCTGCGCCGGCAGCGAAAAGAGCGCCGGCGGCGAACAGAGAGTTGAACAATAAGGAAAGGGCGGCAGCACGCATGGTGGCTCCTTGGCTGTCGGTGGCCCATCTGCCAGTGCAGTCTGGAAAAGGCCTACCCTAGTGTGCCTGCCGGTAAATGACCACACCCTTTTTTACAAATCTGGCGACGAGCGGTCGACGGCTGACGGGGCCTGCCGCTATGCTGGCCCGGCGCGTTCTGGCTTGCGGCAATGTGTATCTACTGTTGTTGCAGGCAAGTCTTTCTGGTATAAAGCAGCGCTCTTTTCTAGGGGCTCGGCCTGTCGCATAAGCGGATCCGGTCGATAAGACCTCCAGAATCACGGCGCCCTGGCGCCAAAGACTGAGAGATTAAGCGGCCAACCCATGCCGGGTTGGGCATGTGGTTTTAGAGGGCTGAGTCATGTCGAGAGTCTGTCAAGTTACTGGTAAGGGTCCAGTAACCGGGAACAACATTTCCCACGCAAACAACAAAACCCGTCGTCGTTTCCTGCCGAACCTGCAGCACCACCGTTTCTGGGTTGAATCCGAGAAGCGTTTCGTGCGTCTGCGCGTTTCCGCCAAGGGCATGCGTATCATCGACAAGCGCGGCATCGACGCCGTTCTGGTTGACATCCGTAAAGCTGGCGCCAAGGTTTAAGGGAGAACATCATGCGTGAATTGATCCGTCTGGTTTCGAGTGCCGGTACCGGCCACTTCTACACCACCGACAAGAACAAGCGCACCACCCCGGACAAAATCGAGATCAAGAAATATGATCCGGTTGTTCGCAAGCACGTGGTGTACAAGGAAGCCAAGATCAAGTAATTGATCGGCGACCTGAAAAAAACCCGCATCCGAAAGGACGCGGGTTTTTTTATG
Source organism: Pseudomonas sp. WOUb67 (assembly GCF_050058005.1). Classification (NCBI taxonomy): domain Bacteria; kingdom Pseudomonadati; phylum Pseudomonadota; class Gammaproteobacteria; order Pseudomonadales; family Pseudomonadaceae; genus Pseudomonas; species Pseudomonas sp. WOUb67. Next base: position 814,312 of record NZ_CP170112.1, read on the forward strand.
GCTGCACGGGCCTCAGATCATTTCTGCTCGAACATCACATAGATCTTGCGGCAAGGCTCCAGCACCTCCCAGGTGCCCTTGAAGCCGGCCGGGATGACAAACCGATCACCGGTACGCAGGGTCTTGGCACCGCCGTCCTGGTCGCGCAGCACCGAAACGCCATGGACGATCTCGCAGTACTCGTGCTCGGTGTAGTTCACCGTCCACTGCCCCACCTCGCCTTCCCACACGCCCGCGGCAAACTGCCCGCAAGGGCTGGAGTAGTGGTTATAGACCGCTTGGTCTGGCTCGCCCTTGAGGATTTTTTCCGCCGCCGGGCGGTAGCGTTCGGCCTCGGTGATGACCTGCGCGAAGTCGATGATGCTGTCGATTCTCATGGTGCGGCTCCTGTTGTTGTTTAATAAAATGAACATCAGTAGGCTTTTGAGCCTTTCGTGTCAAATATATTGATAGTTTACACCGGCTGGTTTAGGGTATCGCTTGCCAGTGTGCGCTCGTCGCCCGGCCAGAATTCTGACAACGCCTGTGAGTCCTCAGTGCGGCGTTGCACCTAAACAAGAGGAGGAGTTTCGTATGACTACCCTGACCCGTGCGGACTGGGAACAACGTGCCCAGCAACTGAAGATCGAAGGCCGCGCCTTCATCAACGGCGAATACACCGATGCCGCATCCGGTGAAACCTTCGAGTGCCTGAGCCCGGTCGACGGACGCTTCCTGGCCAAGGTTGCCAGCTGCGACCTGGCCGATGCCAACCGCGCTGTGGAAAACGCCCGCGCCACCTTCAATTCCGGTGTGTGGTCGCAACTGGCTCCGGCCAAGCGCAAGGCCAAGCTGATCCGCTTCGCTGACCTGCTGCGCAAGAACGTCGAAGAGCTGGCGCTGCTTGAAACCTTGGACATGGGCAAGCCGATTGGCGACTCCTCCAGCATCGACATTCCAGGTGCCGCCCAGGCCATTCACTGGACTGCCGAAGCCATCGACAAGGTCTACGATGAAGTCGCCCCGACCCCGCACGACCAGCTTGGCCTGGTGACCCGCGAAGCCGTGGGTGTGGTCGGTGCCATCGTACCGTGGAACTTCCCGCTGCTGATGGCATGCTGGAAGCTCGGCCCGGCGCTGGCCACCGGTAACTCGGTGGTGCTCAAGCCGTCCGAAAAATCGCCGCTGACCGCCATCCGCATCGCCCAACTGGCGATCGAAGCCGGCATCCCGGCTGGTGTGCTGAACGTGCTGCCAGGTTACGGCCACACCGTGGGCAAGGCCCTGGCCCTGCACATGGACGTCGACACTTTGGTGTTCACAGGTTCCACCAAGATCGCCAAGCAGCTGATGGTGTATGCGGGCGAATCGAACATGAAGCGCATCTGGCTGGAAGCCGGTGGCAAGAGCCCGAACATCGTCTTCGCCGACGCGCCGGACCTGCAAGCTGCCGCCGAGGCCGCTGCCAGCGCCATCGCCTTCAACCAGGGCGAAGTGTGCACCGCAGGCTCGCGCCTGCTGGTCGAGCGTTCGATCAAGGACAAGTTCCTGCCGATGGTGGTCGAGGCCCTGAAAGGCTGGAAGCCAGGCAACCCGCTGGACCCACAGACCACGGTCGGTGCCCTGGTCGACACCCAGCAGATGAACACCGTGCTGTCGTACATCGAAGCGGGCCACCAGGATGGCGCCAAGCTGCTGGCCGGCGGCAAGCGCACCCTGGAAGAGACTGGCGGTACCTACGTGGAACCGACCATCTTCGACGGCGTGACCAACGCCATGCGCATTGCCCAGGAAGAAATCTTCGGCCCAGTGCTGTCGGTGATCGCCTTCGACACTGCCGAAGAAGCCATCGCCATTGCCAACGACACGCCATACGGCCTGGCCGCTGGCATCTGGACGTCGGACATTTCCAAGGCCCACAAGACCGCCCGTGCCGTGCGCGCTGGCAGCGTCTGGGTGAACCAGTACGACGGCGGCGACATGACCGCACCGTTCGGTGGCTTCAAGCAGTCGGGCAACGGCCGTGACAAGTCGCTGCATGCGCTGGAGAAATACACCGAGCTGAAGGCGACCTGGATCAAGCTGTAATCGTAAGGGGCCGCTTTGCGGCCCATTCGCGGCACAAGGCCGCTCCTACAGGGATATGCGTTCCCCTGTAGGAGCGGCCTTGTGCCGCGAATGGGCTGCAAAGCAGCCCCAAGAATTCAAGAGGTCAAGGATGCGTTGGGGTACCTACTTCGCCGTACTGGCATCGGTGCTCAGCGTCGGGCTGGCCCTCGGCGTGAGCATGCCGCTGGTGTCCCTGCGCCTGGAGGCCTGGGGCTACGGCAGCTTTGCCATCGGCGTGATGGCGGCGATGCCGGCGTTGGGCGTACTGGCGGGTGCCAGCTTGGCCAGCCGCCTGGCAGGCTGGGTTGGCGTACCTTCGGCGATGCGCCTGTGCCTGTGGGGTGGGGCGCTGTCGATCGGCCTGCTCGCCCTGCTGCCCAGCTACCCGTTGTGGCTGCTGCTGCGGCTGATGATCGGCATGTCCCTGACCGTGGTGTTCATCCTCGGTGAAAGCTGGATCAACCAGCTGGTGGTCGAGCAGTGGCGTGGCCGCCTGGTGGCGCTGTACGGCAGCAGCTACGCCCTTAGCCAGCTGGCCGGGCCTTTGGTGCTGGGCTTCCTCGGCTCCGATGACGACTTTGGCTTCTGGGCCGCGACGGGGCTGCTGCTGGTCGCGCCGCTGATCCTGCTGGGGCGTGGCGGTGCGCCGAGCACGGAAGCTTGCAACGTTACCTTCCGCGACCTGTTCGCGTTCTGCCGGCGTTTGCCGGTAATCGCCTGGGCCATTGCCCTGTTCGCTTCGTTCGAGGCGATGATCCTCACCTTGCTGCCGGTGTACTGCCTGCAGCAGGGCTTCACCACCGAGATCGCCCTGTTCATGGTCAGTACCGTGGTGGTGGGGGATGCAGTGCTGCAACTGCCAATTGGCGCGCTGGCCGACCATATGTCGCGGCGCACCCTGTTCACCGGCTGCGCGGTAACGCTGCTGGTGTCCAGCCTGGCGATTCCGCTGTTGCTGCATACCCCGGCGATCTGGCCGTTGTGGGTGCTGTTCGGGGCCAGTGCAGGGGGCTTGTTCACCTTGTCGCTGGTGCTGATTGGCGAGCGCTACCGGGATGATGCGCTGGTGCGGGCCAACGCCCATGTGGCGCAGCTGTGGGGTATTGGTTGCCTGCTCGGGCCGTTGCTGGCGGGGGCGGGGAGCCAGTGGATCAGCGGGCATGCGTTGCTGTTCCTGATGGCTGCAGGGGCTGCCGGGCTGGTGGTGTTGACCCAGCGGCGTGGGGCTTTTGAGGCTGTGTCAGCCTGATGGATTTTGGGGCCGCCTTGCGGCCCATCGCCGGCAAGCCAGCTCCCACAGGTTCTCCATAGGCCTTGAATACTGTGCAGTCCCTGTGGGAGCTGGCTTGCCGGCGATGAGGCCATCAACTACAACATCTTCTCCAAGCCAACCGCCTTGCTGATCCACGCATTGAACCGCCGCCACAGCCCACCCGGTTCAGACGTCAGCACATGCCGCTGGCCATTGTCCTCGGTCGCCCACACCAGCTTGCCCCCCGCCAGCTTAACCTGGTAACTCAACGCAGGCGCCATACCCTGCTGGGCCAGCTCGCGGGTGTACTCCGCCAGCTCCGGGCTGTCCACCAGCACCCCGACCTCGGTGTTCCACAACACGGAGCGCGGGTCGAAGTTGAACGAGCCGATGAAGGTCTTGCGCCGGTCGAACACGATCGCCTTGGTGTGCAGGCTCGAATCCGAGCTACCGCGGAAACTCAGCCGCCCCGCGCTGGGGTCGCCTGGCTGGCGGCGAAGCTCGTAAAGCTCCACCCCGTGCTCAAGCAACGCCCGGCGATAGGGCGCATAGCCGCCATGCACCGCCGGCACGTCGGTGGCTTCCAGCGAGTTGGTCAGCAGCTTCACCGAAACGCCGGCGTCGGCGCGGCCGGTCAGGTACAGCAGCCCAGGTTCGCCCGGCACAAAGTAGGCCGATGCCAGGATCAGCTCGCGGTGCACGTTGGCCAGGTCAGGCGCCAGTTGCTGGCTCAGCAGCAGTTGCGGGTCCGGTTCGTCGTCGGCCAACACCTTGCTCGGGGCATCCCATAACGCCTGGGCGTGCGCCCAGATCAGCTCGTTGCGCCACACGTCCAGGCGCGGTTGCGACTGGTAGGCCATCAAGCGGTCGTACAGGGCTTTGCGCTGGGTGCGCGCCTCGGCCAGGGACACTTCCAGGCGGTGGCGGCTGGCCCGCAGGTCGTTGGCATCCGGGTCATGCCAGAGGAAGTCGGTGATCGGCCTGCTGAGGGCGCTGTTCCAGTACTGGTCGAAGCTGTGCCTCAGCTGCTCGGCCACCGGGCCTACGCCCAGCAGGTCGATGTCGGTGAAGTTGAGGTTGGGCTCGGCATCGAAATACTCGTCGCCCAGGTTACGCCCGCCGACAATCGCCATGCTGTTGTCCACCAGGAACAGCTTGTTGTGCATGCGCCGGTGCTGGCGCGACAGGTTGAACAGCCGGCCCATGGCGCGCGTTACGCCCGTGCTGCGGCCCAGGTGCAGCGGGTTGAACACGCGGATCTGGATGTTGGGGTGGGCATCGAGGGTGCCCATGATGGTGTCCAGGCCATCGCTGGTGGTGTCGTCCAGCAGGATGCGCACACGCACGCCACGGTCGGCGGCACGCAGCAGTTCATGCACCAGGGCGCGGGTGCTGAGGCCGTCGTGGACGATGTAGTACTGCAGGTCGATGCTGGCCTGGGCGTTGCGGATCAGTTCGGCACGGGCGCGGAACGCTTCATTGCTGTTGGGCAGCAGGCGAAAGCCCGAGCGGCCGCCGTAGGGGGCTGCCTGGCGAAGCACCGAGCGGCCAAAGGCGGAGTCGTTGGCGGGCAGCGCCTGGCTGGTTTCCCGGGGCGTGCCGACGCTGGCACAGCCGGCAAGGCCGAGCAGCAGCACCAGCAACAGAGGCAAGGCTCGCTGGAGTGTCAAAGGTGGATCGTCCTGTGCAGCAAGGGCTTTAGGGGTTGGACCGTGGCGGGCGGCGCAAAGTTACGCGTCGGCGCTTTCTTCATCCAGTAGACGAAGGGCGGTTTCACCTACCTTGCGCACGGCGGCCTCGATCTGCGGCGTCGGCCGCGCGGCGAAGTTCATGCGCAGGCAATGGCGAAACTTGCCCGAGGCCGAGAAGATGCTGCCCACGGCAACCTGTACACCCTGCTCCAGTAAAGCCCGGTTCAGGCGCAGCGTGTCGAAATGTTCGGGTAATTCCACCCACAGCATGAAGCCACCCTGGGGGCGGCTGACCCGGGTGCCCGCTGGAAAGTAGCGGGTTACCCATTCGCTCATCAGGTCTCGGCCACGCTGGTACTGGCTGCGCATGCGCCGCACGTGGGGCTGGTAGTGCCCGCCGGCGATGAAGTCGGCAATGGCCAGCTGCGGTTGGCTGGCGCTGCTGCCGGTGCTGATGTACTTCATGTGCAGCACCCGCTCCAGGTAGCGCCCGGGTGCCACCCAGCCGACCCGCAGGCCCGGGGCGAGGGTCTTGGAAAACGAGCTGCAGAACAGCACGCGGCCATCGTCGTCGAACGACTTGAGGGTACGCGGGCGCGGGTAGGTGTAGGCCAGGTCGCCGTAGACATCGTCCTCCAGAATCGCCACATCGTAGCGCTGGGCCAGGCTGAGGAGAGCCTTCTTGCGCGCCTCGGGCATGATGTAGCCGAGCGGGTTGTTGCAACTGGGGGTGATCTGGATGAGCTTGATCGGCCACTGTTCCAGGGCCAGCTCCAGCGCCTCCAGGCTGATGCCGGTAACCGGGTCGGTAGGGATTTCCAGCGCCTTCATGCCCAGGCCCTTCAGGGTTTGCATGGCGCCGTGGAAGCTGGGCGAATCGACCGCGACGATGTCGCCTGGCTCGCAGACCGCGCGAATGCTGCACGACAACGCCTCGTGGCAGCCGGTGGTCACGACCAGGTCGGCCGGGCTCAGGCGGCAGCCGGAGTCGAGCATCAGCCGGGCCACCCGCTCACGCAGGGCCAGGTTGCCGTGGATGTTGTCGTAATACAGGCCCGGCATGTCCTGCCGCCGGCTCAACTGCGCCAGGCTGCGCAGCAGCGGCTTGAGGGTGGGGCTGTTGATGTCGGGCATGCCACGGCCGAGCTGCACCACATCCTGGCGCGGCGTGCTGCGTATCAGCTCCAGCACCTGCTCCCATTGCGAGATGTCCACCGGGCGCTGGGCCGGGCGGCTGACCGCGGGCAGGGCGGGCAGGTGGCGATGGTCGCTGACGAAGTAGCCGGACTTGGGGCGGGGCGAGACCATGCCGCTGTCTTCCAGCATGCGATAGGCCTGCTGCACGGTGCTCAGGCTGACCCCGTGTTCCACGCTGAGCGCGCGTACCGAGGGCAAGCGCTGGCCGGGGCGGTAGAGGCCCTGCTCGATGCGGGCGCCGAGCAGTTCGGCCAGGTTCAGGTAGAGGGTCACGGCATACTCCTGCGCTGCATTGGCATAGCGACCGGTACAGTTTGGCTGAAAATACAGCATTCAGTCGGCCGACGGCCAATTCTGTATGGGAATAATAAGGCTGTATTGGATCTGTATTGTCGATGGTGCCGACGCGCATCCTTTCTCCACGGTATCAACTGAACGGGAGGGTGCGGTGATGGGTGGCATGAGCGATGTGCGCTTGCAACTGATGGCCAGGGAGCTGGAAGCCGGGCAGCAGGCCAAGGTATTCAACGCGCCGGAAGGGCTTGGGCGTTGGGGGCTGATGCTGCATCGCTGGCACACCCGCAGGGCGCTGTTGCAACTGACGGATGACGAGTTGCGCGATGTCGGGCTGAGCTGGGAGCAGGCCCGTACAGAAGGGCGTAAACCCTTCTGGAAGGACTGATCAACGTGACCCTGCGCGGTCAGTGTAGGAGCGGCCTTGCGCCGCGAAAGGGGTGCGAAGCGCCCCCAGTATTTCAGCTTCGCCACTGATATCGCTGGGGCCGCTTTGCGGCCCTTTCGCGGCGCAAGGCCGCTCCTACATTGACCGCGCCAGTTGTCAGGCCAGCTCTTTGAGCCTGTGCCACAGCATCCCCAACGCCAGCAGCGGCGAGCGCAGGTGCTTGCCGCCGGGGAAGGTGATATGCGGCACCTTGGCGAACAGATCGAAACGCCCGCTTTCCTGGCCACTGATGGCCTCGCCCAGCAGGCGCGCGGCCAGGTGGGTGGCGTTGAGCCCATGGCCTGAGTAGGCCTGGGCGTAATACACGTTCGGCTGGCTGGCCAGGCGGCCAACCTGCGGCAGGCGGTTGGCACCGATGCCGATCATGCCGCCCCACTGGTAGTCGATACGCACGTCGGCCAGTTGCGGGAACACCTTGAGCATCTTCGGCTGCATGTAGGCGGCGATGTCTTTCGGGTCGCGGCCGGAATAGTGGCAGGCACCGCCGAACAGCAGGCGGTGGTCGGCGGACAGGCGGTAGTAATCCAGCGCCACGCGCTGGTCACACACCGCCATGTTCTGCGGCAGCAAAGCGCGGGCGCGTTCTTCGCCCAACGGCTCGGTGGCGATGATGTAGCTGCCGGCCGGCAGCACCTTGCCGCCCAACTCGCGGTTGAGGCCGTTGAGGTAGGCGTTGCAGCACAGCACCAGGGTCTTGGCGCGTACCCGGCCCTGGGCAGTATGCACCTGCACTTCGGGGCCGTAGTCGATGCGGGTAACCTCGGACTGCTCGAACAGCTTAACGCCCAGGCGGCTGGCCACGGCGGCTTCACCCAAGGCCAGGTTGAGCGGGTGCAGGTGGCCGGAGCCCATGTCCACCAGCCCGCCCACATAGCAGTCGGCGCCGACCACGCTGTGGATATCGTCCTTGCCGACCAGCCGCAACTCATGCGCGTAACCCAGGCTGCGCAGTTCTTCGGCGTCTTCGGCAAAGCCCGGCAACTCGGCGGGTTTGTTGGCCAGGTCGCAGTAGCCCCAGGTCAGGTCACAGGCGATTGCATGCTTTTCGACCCGTTCGCGCACGATCTGCACGGCCTCCAGGCCCATCAGCTTCATGCTGCGCACGCCTTCCTCGCCAATTACCGGCAGGAACTGCTCCAGGCCGTGGCCGACGCCGCGGATCAATTGCCCGCCGTTGCGCCCGCTGGCGCCCCAGCCCAGTTTGCGCGCTTCCAGCAGGATGACCGAAAAGCCGCGTTCGGCCAGCTCGATGGCAGTGTTCAGGCCCGAGTAGCCGCCGCCGACGATGCATACATCGGCGCTGTGTTCGCCTTGCAGGAAGGAGTGGTCGGGGTGTGGCGCGCTGCTGGCGGCGTAGTAGGAGGCGGCGTGCTGCGCGCTGCTGGCGGCGTAGTAGGAGGCGGCGTGCTGCGCGCTGTGGATCATGGGGTTGGTCCTGGGGCTGGTGGGCTAGGGGAGGAGGATAAGCCGGGGTAGGGTGGTGGGCAATAAGGCGAGGGACTGTCAGATTTTTTGTGTGCGGGCCGGTAACGGCCTGCCGTTAGGCAGGCCCTGATTTTCACCAGGTTGGCCTGATGAACCGATCTCCGTACAGAATCGCAAATTGATTCATCGCGCTTTTCCAATCATGGGCCGGTTTTCCCCAATTGGCTGTTATGTTGCGCAATCCCAGCCAAATCAGTTTGGTCGCTGCATCATCATTCGGGAAATGCCCGCGAGTCTTGATGACCTTGCGTAGCTGGGCGTTGATGCTCTCGATGGCGTTGGTGGTGTAGATCACCTTCCGGATGGCGGGCGGGAAAACAAAGAATGGAATCACGCGATCCCAAGCCCGTCGCCAAGCAGCCACCACCGTTGGATATTTCTCACCCCATGGCCCGTTCTCGAACTCATTGAGTGCCTGCTCAGCCGCTTCGGCATTGATGGCTTGGTAAATCGGCTTTAGCTCCTTGGCCAGAGCCCGCCGCTTGTCCCAGGCTGCGTATTCCAGGCTGTTGCGGATCAGGTGCACGATGCACGTCTGCAACGTCGTCTCTGGAAACACCGCACTGAGGGCCTCCGGCATGCCTTTGAGGCCATCGGTCACGGCAATCAGCACATCTTCGACACCACGCGTTTTGAGATCGTTAAAGACCTTCATCCAGAACTTCGCACCCTCGGTGTTCTCGATCCAGATGCCCAGGATGTCACGCGTCCCGTCGGGTAGAACGCCCAAAGCCAAGTAAATGGCTTTGTTGCGCACCAGGCCTTCTTCGCGAATCTTCACCCGCAGCGCATCAAAGAAAATGACCGGGTACATCGGCTCCAGTGGCCGCTGTTGCCACGCGCCAATTTCTTCCATGACCTCGTCTGTTACAGAGCTGATGAAGTCGGGTGAAACGTCGGTGCCGTATTGCTCGGACAGAAATGCCCGGATCTCTCTGACCGTCATTCCCCGGGCGTACATGGCGATGATCTTGTCATCGAAACCGGTGTACCGCCGCTCATGCTTAGGAATCAGGATGGGCGCAAAACTGCCGTCTCGGTCGCGAGGAATTTCCAGTCGCAGCGGGCCATCGCCGGTCAAAACCGTCTTGCTACTCTTGCCGTTACGCTGATTGGTTTCATCCTCTGGGCGCTGCGCGCCCGGCGGATAACCTAGGTGGTGGCCAAGCTCGGCATGCAGAGCACGTTCGATCAGGGCCTTCTTGAATGCCGCAGAGGCATCCTCGATAGCTTCTGCGGTCATCAGGCCCTCACCGAACTGCTCCAGCAGCTCTTTGGGGATTTTGGGCAGGTCACGCAAGGGTTTCTTTTTGGTTGGCATACATGCACCTCTTACTCATGTTATGCCCGAACACAAAATTTCTGACACCCTCTAAGGCGAGGGCGGCGCCCTCGTTCGCGGGCTCGCCCGCTCCCACAGGTACTGTGCAATCTTGAGACGTACGGGTTACCTGTGGGAGCGGGCAAGCCCGCGAATGGGCTTATAATCCAACTCATCCATCAGCTTTGTACTTGGCCATGTCCTGCAACCGCCACAAAATCCACTTCCTGCGCGAACTCATTCCCTCGTTCGAGTGCGAGCCCGGCTGCCACGACTGCTGCGGCCCGGTTACCACGTCGGCGGAAGAAATGGCCCGCCTGCCGCGCAAGTCCCAGGCCGAGCAGGAAGCCGCGCTGGAGCGCCTGGACTGCGTGCACCTGGGCCCCGACGGTTGCACGGTGTACGAAGAGCGCCCGATGATCTGCCGCCTGTTTGGCACCACGCCACGCATGGCCTGCCCGCGTGGCCGTGGCCCTGAGCCGATGATCGAGCCTGCTGCCGAGCAGCTCGTGCACCAGTTCATTGCCACCACCCGCCAGGTGCTGGTCTAGCCTCAGTCCGGGATCGGCAGGCAGAGGCTTTCTTTCACCTCCTCCATCACGATGTAGCTCTTCGACTCGCGCACGTGCGGCAGCTTCAGCAGGATGTCGCCAAGCAGCTTGCGGTACGACGCCATCTCCGAAATACGCGCCTTTACCAGGTAGTCGAAGTCACCCGATACCAGGTGGCATTCCAGTACGTGGGGCAGCTTCAACACTGCGCGGCGGAACTCCTCGAAGGTGTCGCCCGACTTGTAGTCCAGGCTGATTTCCACGAACACCAGCAGGCTGCCCTTCAGGTGCTGCGGGTTCAGGCGGGCGTTGTAGCCCATGATGATGCCCTCGCGCTCCAGGCGTCGAACCCGCTCGGTGCAAGGGGTGGTGGACAGCCCAACTTTCTCGCCCAGTTCGGTGAAGGAAATACGCCCGTCATTCTGCAGGATCCGCAGGATGTTACGGTCGATCTTGTCCAGTTCACGCTTGCTCTGGTGCTGGGTTCTCATAGGGGATGCCCCTCCGTGAAAGGCGATTTTGCCGAGAATTCTCGCCAATAATAGGCTTTTATATAGTGAATTGCACTGGTCTCAAATTCCTATACTGCGCCCATTCATGCCATATCAATAAAAGTCTGCGGCGTGCCGCGTGTGAGGGATATAACGATGCGAGTTCTGGTACTTGGTAGCGGTGTAATCGGAACCGCCAGTGCCTATTACCTGGCCCGGCAAGGTTTCGAAGTCACGGTGGTCGACCGCCAGCCGGCGGTGGCCATGGAAACCAGCTTTGCCAACGCCGGCCAGATCTCGCCCGGCTATGCCTCGCCCTGGGCCGCCCCAGGCGTGCCGCTGAAGGCCATCAAGTGGCTGCTGGAGCGCCACGCGCCCCTGGCCATCAAGCTTACCGGCGACGTCGACCAGTACCTGTGGATGGCGCAGATGCTGCGCAACTGCACCGCCAGCCGTTACGCGGTGAACAAGGAGCGCATGGTGCGCCTGTCCGAGTACAGCCGCGACTGCCTTGACGAACTGCGCGCCGAAACCGGTATTGCCTACGAAAGCCGCTCCCTGGGTACCACCCAGTTGTTCCGCACCCAGGCCCAGATGGATGCCGCGGCCAAGGACATTGCCGTGCTCGAGCAGTCTGGCGTGCCTTACGAACTGCTGGACCGCGATGGCATTGCCCGCGTCGAACCGGCCCTGGCTGGCGTGAAGGACATTCTGGCCGGCGCCCTGCGTCTGCCTAACGACCAGACCGGCGACTGCCAGCTGTTCACCACCAAGCTCGCCGAAATGGCCATCAACCTGGGTGTGGAGTTCCGTTTTGGCCAGGACATCCAGCGCCTGGACTTCGCCGGCGACCGCATCAATGGCGTGTGGATCGACGGCAAGCTGGAAACCGCCGACCGCTACGTGCTGGCGCTGGGCAGCTACTCGCCGCAAATGCTCAAGCCGCTGGGCATCAAGGCGCCGGTGTACCCGCTGAAGGGCTACTCGCTGACCGTGCCGATCACCAACGGCGACATGGCCCCGACTTCGACCATTCTCGACGAAACCTACAAGGTGGCGATTACCCGTTTCGACAACCGTATACGGGTTGGCGGCATGGCTGAAATCGCCGGTTTTGACCTGTCGCTGAACCCGCGTCGGCGCGAAACGCTGGAGATGATCGTCAACGACCTTTATCCTCGTGGCGGTGACCTGAGCCAGGCCAGCTTCTGGACCGGCCTGCGCCCGGCTACCCCGGACGGTACGCCGATCGTGGGTGCCACGGCGTTCCGCAACCTGTTCCTGAACACCGGTCACGGTACCCTGGGCTGGACCATGGCGTGCGGCTCCGGTCGCCTGCTGGCCGACCTGATTGCGCGCAAGAAGCCGCAGATCAGTGCCGAAGGCCTGGACATTTCCCGTTATGGCAACAGCCCGGAAGTGGCCAAGCACGGGCAGACCGCGCCGGTTCACCAGCAGTAATAGCCTGTACTGGCCTCATCGCCGGCAAGCCAGCTCCCACAGGATCTCCACAGTCTTCAGGTCCTGTGGAAGTCCTGTGGGAGCTGGCTTGCCGGCGATGAGGCCAACACCGATTTCAACCCGAACCACCATAAGGCAGCCGCCATGCGTCCCGCCCGCGCCCTGATCGACCTCCAGGCCCTGCGCCACAACTACCGTCTGGCCCGTGAGCTGACCGGTGCCAAAGCCCTCGCCGTAATCAAGGCCGACGCCTATGGCCATGGCGCCGTGCGCTGTGCCCTGGCCCTGGAGGCCGAAGCCAACGGCTTTGCCGTGGCTTGCATCGAAGAGGCGCTGGAGTTGCGCGCTGCGGGTATCAAGGCCCCGGTGCTGTTGCTGGAAGGCTTCTTCGAAGCCAGCGAGCTGGCGCTGATGGCCGAGCACGACCTGTGGTGCGTGGTGCACTCGCTGTGGCAGCTGGAAGCCATCGAGAAAACCCAGCTGCACAAGCCGCTCACCGTCTGGCTGAAGCTGGACAGCGGCATGCACCGCGTCGGCCTGCACCCCAAGGACTACCACGACGCCTACCAGCGCCTGCTGGCCAGCGGCAAGGTTTCGCGCATCGTGCTGATGAGCCACTTTGCCCGCGCCGACGAACTGGATGCCGACGCCACCGCCCAGCAGATCGCCGTTTTCGAAGCCGCCCGCCAGGGCCTGGCCGCCGAATGCAGCCTGCGCAACTCGCCCGGCGTGCTGGGCTGGCCGCAAGCGCCCAGCGACTGGGTACGCCCAGGCCTGATGCTGTACGGTGCCACGCCGTTTGAAGTGCCCCAGGCCCAGGCCGCACGCCTGCAACCGGTGATGACCCTGCAATCGCGGGTAATCAGCGTACGCGAGCTGCCTGCCGGCGAACCGGTGGGCTATGGCGCCAAGTTCGTCAGCCCACGGCCAACCCGTGTGGGCGTGGTCGCCATGGGCTATGCCGACGGCTACCCGCGCCAGGCACCCAACGGCACCCCGGTGCTGGTCGCCGGCCAGCGCACGCAGCTGATCGGCCGGGTCTCGATGGACATGCTCAACATCGACCTGACCGACGTGCCGCAAGCCACCGTCGGCAGCCCGGTCGAATTGTGGGGCAAGCAGGTGCTGGCCAGCGAAGTGGCCGCGCACGCGGGCACCATTCCCTACCAGATCTTCTGCAATCTGAAACGGGTACCTCGGGACTACATCGGCGAATGAAACGCTGAAGCGGACAGGTTGCAGGGCGGTGTGTTGTAAATACTGAACGGCATTGCCATGATATCGTTCACATCCACCCCCTTTACCACCGTTTCAGGAGGCTCCAGCTTTGGACGTCGGCGAACGACTGCAAGTCATCCGCAAGCTTAAGGGCCTGTCCCAGCGTGAACTCGCCAAGCGTGCCGGCGTGACCAACAGCACCATCTCGATGATCGAGAAGAACAGCGTGAGCCCCTCTATCAGCTCGCTGCGCAAGGTGCTGAGCGGCATTCCCATGTCCATGGTCGAGTTCTTTTCGGTCGAGCTGGAACCTGAAAGCCCCGCGCAAATCGTCTACAAGGCCCACGAGCTGATTGATATCTCGGATGGTGCGGTGACCATGAAGCTGGTCGGCAAGTCGCACCCCAACCGCGCCATCGCGTTTCTCACCGAGGTGTATCCGCCAGGTGCCGACACGGGTGCCGAGATGCTTACCCATGACGGCGAGGAAACCGGCATCCTGCTCGAAGGCAGGCTGGAGCTGGTGGTCGGCAACGAGATCTTCATCCTTGAAGAAGGCGACAGCTACTACTTCGAAAGCACGCGTCCGCACCGCTTTCGCAACCCGTTCAATCAGCCTGCGCGCCTGATCAGTGCGGCGACGCCCTCAAACTTTTGATCCAGCGCAGTGCATTGATTCGGCAATACCCCTTTCCTGTGTAGGGTCGTTTCACGGCCTCTGGGTTCCCGCTATACTTTTCAACGCTCGCCGTTCCGTGGCCGCGAGCATGATTAGCCACCATGAGGGTGTTCGCGTGAACCAAATCAAGAAGATGCTGGCCGTACCAGCAGCCGTATTCGCCCTCTGGGCAATGAGCGCAACCGCTGCGACCAATGACGACATTGCCAAACGCCTGGAGCCGGTTGGCCAGGTGTGCGTCCAGGGCCAGGAATGCAAAGGCATGGAAGTGGCTGTTGCAGCGGGGGGCGGGGGGGCCAAGACACCCGATGAGATCATCGCCAAGCACTGCAATGCCTGCCATGGCACAGGGCTGCTGGGTGCGCCTAAAGTGGGCGACACCGCCGCGTGGAAAGAACGTGCCGACCACCAGGGCGGCCTGGATGGCATCCTGGCCAAGGCCATTACCGGCATCAACGCCATGCCGCCCAAAGGCACCTGCGCGGACTGCTCGGATGACGACCTGAAAGGGGCGATCAAGAAAATGTCCGGTCTGTAAGACACAGCTGAATCGCACGAGGCCCGCCGTTGATGGCGGGCCTTGTTTTTGGGTTGCCTGTGCTGGCCCTTTCGCGGGCACGCCCGCTCCCACAAGTCCCCCACAGACCCTGAGGATTGTGGTTATCCTGTGGGAGCGGGCGTGCCCGCGAAAGGGCCGGTACAGGCAACCAACCCGCCAGTGCCATGTCCAACCCCTGAATCCATGGATGTCTCAGGAGGCCCCGATGCACCTCTGCGCCATCGACCATGCTGTCGAGCAGGTCTTGTCCCGGCTGCCCACCCATATCCATATGGGTTTGCCATTGGGCCTGGGCAAGCCCAATGCCTTCGTCAACGCCCTCTACGCCCGGGTGCGCGAACTGCCGGAGCGGCAGCTGACGATCTACACCGCGCTGTCCCTCGGCCGCCCGCCACTGGGTGATGGCTTGCAACGGCGCTTTCTCGAACCCTTCGTCGAGCGCGTCTTCGCCGACTACGAAGAGCTCACCTACCTCGCGGACCTGCGCAACGACAGCCTGCCGCCGAACATCCGTGTCGAGCAGTTCTTCATGCAGCCCGGTAGCCTGCTGCACAGCGAGGCGGCGCAGCAGGACTACATCAGCAGCAACTACAGCCACGCCGCACGCGACATCAATGCCAAGGGGCTGAACCTGGTCGCACAACTGGTCGCTGCCACCCCCGAGAAACCTGTCCACCTGAGCCTGGCCTGCAACCCCGATATCACCCTCGACCTGCTGCCGATGATTGCCAAGCGCCGCGCGGCCGGCGAGACCATCCTCATGCTAGGTCAGGTGCATGCCGAACTGCCCTACATGCCGGGCGATGCGGAGCTGCCCATCGATGCGTTCGACCTGCTGATCGACGAGGCCGAGCAACGCCGCCTGTTCTCCACACCGAACATGCCGGTCGGCACCCAGGACCATTGCATCGGCCTGCACGCCAGCACGCTGGTACGCGACGGCGGTACCCTGCAGATCGGCATCGGGGCCATGGGCGATGCAGTCGCCGCCGCGTTGTTGGCGCGCCAGGGTGACAACGCGGGCTTCCGTGCCTTGCTCGATGAGCTGGATGTCGGCCCTTGGCAGGCGCTGATAGAGCGCGAAGGGGGGCTGGGCACGTTTGCCCAAGGCCTGTATGGCTGCAGCGAGATGTTCGTCAATGGCCTGCTGGTGCTGGCCGAAGCAGGCCTGCTGCGACGCCCGGCCGATGACGAAGGACCCGTGGTGCATGGCGGCTTTTTCCTCGGCCCGCAGGCGTTCTATCAGCGGTTGAGAGAGATGCCACTCGAACAGCGCGCACGTTTTGCCATGACCCGCATCAGCTTCATCAACGAGTTGTACGGGCAGGAAGAACTGAAGCGCCGCCAGCGCCGCGATGCGCGCTTCATCAACACGGCGTTTGGCATGACGTTGCTCGGCGCCGGGGTGGCCGACCAGCTGGAAGACGGCCGTGTGCTCAGCGGTGTGGGCGGGCAGTACAACTTCGTCGCCCAGGGCCATGCGCTGGAGGGCGGGCGCTCGATTCTGCTTTTGCGCAGCTGGCGCGAGGCAGGCGGGGAGGTGACCTCAAACCTGTTTTGGACCTATGGGCATTGCACCATTCCCCGGCACCTGCGCGATATCGTGGTGACCGAGTACGGCATTGCCGATTTGCGTGGGCAGACCGACAGCGAGGTGATTGCGCGGTTGTTGGCGGTGTGTGATTCACGGTTCCAGCAGGGGCTTATCGAGCAGGCCAAAGAGGCCGGCAAGCTGCCCAAGGGTTTTCACCTGGACGCTCGCTTTACCGACAATACGCCGCAGCGGCTGGAGGCGATCAGGGCGCGGCATGCGCGGCTGTTCCCGGAGTATCCGATGGGGACGGACTTTACGGCCGAAGAGCGGGACTTGTTGCGGGCGCTGAACTGGTTGAAAAGCAAGTTCAAGCTGAGCGAGGTGCTTGAGCTGGGCAAGGCAGCGCTGGATGCGCCGGGGCCGGAGGGGTATGAGGGGCACCTGAAGCGGATGCAGCTTGATAGGCCGCAAGGGCTGAAGGAAGAGCTTTATCAGCGGTTGCTGCTGGCGGGGTTGGCGACAACCAAATGAACCCTAGGGTTTATTGGCCCCTGTGGGAGCGGGTTTACCCGCGAATGCTTTAGTGAGCGCACCATCGCATTCGCGGGTGAACCCGCTCCCACAGGGATCGCGTTGCGGCCTTACTCGATGAAGGACACTACACCGCCTTCCAGCGACTTCACCCGGGCCAGCGATTCAACGCGGTAGCCTTGGCTGTCCAGCTCGGCACGGCCGCCCTGGAACGACTTCTCGATCACGATACCCAGGCCGGCCACGGTGGCACCGGCTTGCTTGATGATCGAGATCAGTGCCTGCGACGCCTTGCCGTTGGCCAGGAAGTCGTCGATCACCAGCACGCGGTCGCTGCTGTTGAGGTGGCGCGGCGAGATGGCCACGGTGTTCTCGGTCTGCTTGGTGAAGGAGTACACCGAGGCAGTCAGCAGGTTCTCGGTCAGGGTCAGCGACTGGTGCTTGCGCGCAAAAATCACCGGTACGCCCAGCTTCAGGCCGGTCATCACCGCCGGGGCAATGCCCGAGGCTTCGATGGTGACGATCTTGGTCACGCCGGCATCGGCGAACAGGCGGGCGAATTCGTCACCGATCAGCTGCATCAGCGCCGGATCGATCTGGTGGTTGAGAAACGCGTCGACTTTGAGAACCTGGTCGGAAAGCACGATGCCTTCTTCGCGAATCTTCTGATGCAGTGCTTCCACTTTTTTTTCCTCGATGTAGCAAAGGTGGCCGCAAATAGCGGCAAAGTTTAAGAGTAATGGTTGATCAGCGTTTGAGCATTGCCCGGATATCGGCCAGGGCGTTGTTGCCGCGTGCGGCCTTTACCTCGACCGGTGCATCGTCCAGGCCCTCCCAGGCCAGGTCGTCCGGAGGCAGTTCGTCGAGGAACCGGCTAGGCGTGCAGTCGATGATTTCACCGTACTGCTTGCGCTTGGCAGCGAAGGTGAAAGCCAGGGTCTGGCGCGCGCGGGTAATGCCCACGTAGGCCAGGCGGCGTTCCTCTTCGATGGTGTCGGCCTCGATGCTGGAGCGGTGCGGGAGGATTTCCTCCTCCATGCCCATGATGAACACGTAGGGGAATTCCAGGCCCTTGGAGGCGTGCAGGGTCATCATCTGCACACCTTCGGCGTTCTCTTCTTCTTCCTGCTGACGCTCGAGCATGTCACGCAACACCAGCTTGCCGATGGCGTCCTCGATGGTCATTTCACCCTCTTCGTCCTTCTCGAGGGTGTTTTTCAGCGCTTCGACCAGGAACCAGACGTTGCTGATCCGGAACTCCGCCGCCTTGTCGCTGGCGGTTTGCTGGCGGATCCAGTTCTCGTAGTCGATGTCGCGGATCATCTCGTGCAGCGCGGCAATCGGGTCTTCCAGGGCGACCTTGTGGCGAACCCCGTCCAGCCAGTGCTTGAAGCGCTGCAAGCGCTCGGTGTAGCGGGCGTCCAGGTGCTCGCCCAGGCCCAGTTCCTCGCTGGCGGCGTACATCGAAATGCCGCGCTCGGTGGAATAGTTGCCGAGCTTTTCCAGGGTGGTGGAGCCGATTTCCCGGCGCGGTACGTTGATCACCCGCAGGTAGGCGTTGTCATCGTCCGGGTTCACCAGCAGGCGCAGGTAGGCCATCAGGTCCTTGACCTCCTGGCGGCCGAAGAAGCTGTTGCCGCCCGACAGGCGATACGGCACCTGGTGGTGCTGCAGCTTCAGTTCGATCAGCTTGGCCTGGTAGTTACCGCGGTAGAGGATGGCAAAATCGCTGTACGGGCGATTGGTGCGCAGGTGCAGGGTGAGGATTTCCATGGCCACGCGTTCGGCCTCGGCTTCCTCGTTCTTGCAGCGGATGACGCGGATCTCGTCGCCCACGCCCATCTCGCTCCACAGTTGCTTTTCGAACGCATGCGGGTTGTTGGCGATCAGCACGTTGGCGCAGCGCAGGATGCGGCTGGTGGAGCGGTAGTTCTGCTCGAGCATGACGATTTTCAGGGAGGGGTAGTCCTCCTTGAGCAGCATCAGGTTCTCGGGGCGGGCACCACGCCAGGCGTAGATCGACTGGTCGTCGTCGCCTACCACGGTGAACTGGTTGCGCATGCCGATCAGCATTTTCACCAGCAGGTACTGGCTGGCGTTGGTGTCCTGGTATTCGTCCACCAGCAGGTAGCGCACGCGGTTTTGCCAGCGCTCCAGAACCTCGGGGTGCTCCTGGAACAGCTTTACCGGCTGCAGGATCAGGTCGTCGAAGTCCACCGCGTTGAACGCCTTGAGCGTGCGCTGGTAGTGGGTGTAGACGATGGCGGCGGTCTGCTCGCGCGGGTTGCGCGCCTTTTCCAGGGCCTCGGGCGGCAAGATCAGGTCGTTCTTCCAGGCACCGATCATGTTCTTGATCTCGTCGATGCCGTCGTCGCCGGAGTATTCCTTCTGCATGATGTCCGACAGCAACGCCTTGATGTCGGACTCGTCGAAGATCGAGAAGCCTGGCTTGTAGCCCAGCTTGTCGTGCTCCTTGCGGATGATGTTCAGGCCCAGGTTGTGGAAGGTACACACCGTCAGGCCACGGCCTTCCCCCGGGCGCAGCAGGGTGGCGACCCGCTCCTTCATCTCGCGTGCGGCCTTGTTGGTGAAGGTCATCGCCACGATGTACTGGGCACGGATGCCGCAGTTCTGGATGAGGTGGGCAATCTTGCGCGTGATCACGCTGGTCTTGCCCGAACCTGCACCGGCGAGCACCAAAAGAGGGCCGCCGACGTAGTCACGGGCTTCTTGCTGCCGGGGATTGAGTCGGGACATGCTAGAAACCGGGGGTCGCCAGAAAATAGCCGCGCATTCTAACAGGCATGGGGCCGTTGTGGCGCGACCGTCTGACGTCTGAGTCAGACTTTTGTCTGTCCCATTATTAGTGTGACTAATGCTACTAGAGGAAAAAATCATATTTGCCGGTTCCTCTCGTTTCGAGCAGGATGCACGACAAAATACGTCGGGATGCTACGCCCGCAAATACATGTATAAAAGTGAAAATCATTTTCATTAATGCAGTAGCATACTGGCCATACTGGCAGATATCGTTGCACCGTGAAGTCCTAAGGAGCCCGCTTGTCCACGCCTGTCGAACCTTTGCGTTTGCTGCTGTTGGCTGATGAGCCGCAATGGGCCGCCTTGTTGCACGCATGCATGCCTGCCCTTAACGGCAGTGCCGTGCTGCTGACCGCGCCTGACTGGGACTCGGTCGATAGCCTGTTCAGCCATGACCGCCAGGCCGTGGTGCTGGCAACCCCGGCCTTGCAGCCGGCGCCCGGGCGCTGCGAGCTGCCGACCATCCTGCTGCTCGACCACGAGCCCGAGGTAGCGCCCAGTGCCGTCAGTGACTGGCTGGTACGCGACCTGCTTAATGCCGACACCCTGCGCCGCTCGCTGCGCCATGTGCGCGAGCGCGGGGTGCTGGTGGCCACCTTGCAGCGCCTGGCCGAACAGGACCCACTCACCGGCATCGCCAACCGCCAGGGGTTCCAGGCCTTGCTGACCGCGCGCCTGGCCGAGAACGAAGGCCGCGGCATTGCCTTGGGCCACCTGGACCTGGACAACTTCCGCCACGTCAACGATGCGCTCGGCCACCAGAGCGGCGACCGCCTGATCCTGCAAGTGGTGGCGCGGCTGCAAAACCAGCTCGAAGCAGGCGACCAACTGGCCCGACTGGGCAGCGACGAATTCGCCTTGCTGATCGACACCCGCCGCGACGCCAACCGCGCCGAATGGATTGCCGAGCGTATCGTCGAGGCCCTGGCCGAACCCTACTGGATCGACGGCGAAAGCCTGCTGCTGGGTTGCAGCCTGGGCTTGGCCCATGCCCGCGCGCAGAGCGGTGCCGACCCGCTGATGTGGCATGCGCACATCGCCATGCGCCAGGCCAAGGGTAGCCAGGGCTGTACCTTCCATGTGTTCAATGAACGCATCAATCGCAACGCCCGCAGCCTTGCCGACCTGGAAAGCGAACTGCGCCGTGCGCTGCGCCGTGACGAGCTGGAGCTGCACTATCAGCCGCGGCTCGACCTGGCCGACGGGCGCATTGTCGGCCTGGAGGCGCTGGTGCGCTGGCGCCATGCCGAACGCGGGCTGTTACCGCCCAGCGAGTTCGTGCCCCTGGCCGAGCAAAGCGGCCTGATCGTGCCCTTGGGCTACTGGGTAATTTCCCGCGCCCTGCGCGACATGCAGGCGCTGTGCGAGCGCGGCCTGGAGCCGCTGCACATGGCGGTCAACCTGAGTTTCCGCCAGTTCCAGGATAGCCAGCTGCTGGCTACCCTGAGTCGCCTGATCCTTGAGCATGGTGTGGACGCCCGCTGGCTGGAGTTCGAACTGACCGAAACGGCGGTGATGCGCCGCAACGAGCTGGTGCGCCAGACCATGGACGCCCTCGGCCGCCTGGGCGTGCGCTTCTCGCTCGACGATTTCGGCACCGGGTTTTCTTCGTTCGTGCACCTCAACAGCTTGCCGATCACCTTGCTCAAGGTGGACCGCAGCTTTGTTGCGGGAATGGAAATGCGCGAGGAGAACCGCAAGCTGGTGCACGCCATGATCAACCTGGCGCACAACCTCAACCTTGAAGTGGTGGCCGAGGGGGTGGAGAGCGAAGAGCAGCTGGCGTTGTTGCGCGGGTTTGGCTGTGATCAGGTGCAGGGCTTTTTGGTCAGCAAGCCGCTGCCGGTGGGGGAGTTGATCGATTTTTTGCTGAAGGTGCCTGGCCGTCAGTTGGATGCTGTCCTTTAGGGCCCTTTCGCGGGTAAACCCGCTCCCACAGGGATTGCGCAATCCCTGTGGGAGCGGGTTTACCCGCGAAGAGGCCCTGTAATCATGCCGAAGCAGTAGCCTCAGCACGACCCCCAGCCTTGCCTAACAACCGCTTCATCCGCCATTCAAAGCCAAAGGTCAGCGCCACCGCCGCACAGGCCAGCCCCAGCGCCAGCCCCCACCAGATGCCCACCGCACCGCCGCCCAGGGTAAAGGTGAACAACCAGGCGCTCGGCGCCCCCACCAGCCAGTAGCACACCAGCCCGATCAGGAAGGTGGTCTTGGCATCCTTCAGCCCCCGGATCGAGCCCATGGCAATCGTCTGCATGCCATCGAACAGCTCGAACCACGCCGCCACCATCAACAACTGCACGGCCACCTGGAAGATCGCGGCGAAGGCCGGGTCATTACGGTCGATGAACAGCCCCACCAGCGCTTCGGGCAGCAGCAGGAACAGCGCGGCGAAGGCAAACATGATCATTGCCCCGAACCCGATGCCCACGCGCCCGGCACTGCGTGCCGCCAGCAGGTTGCCGGCGCCGTAGTACAAGCCCACGCGCATGGTCACCGCATAGGACAAGCCCGTCGGCACCATGAACGCCGTGGACACGATCTGCAGGGCGATCTGGTGCGCGGCCAGTTCGGTGCTGCCCAGTACCCCCATGCAAAGCGCAGCAAAGGCGAACAGGCCCACTTCCACCATGTAGGTGCCGCCAATCGGCAGGCCCAACCGCCACAGCTCGCGCAGGGCCGGCAGCGAAGGGCGTGACAGGCCCTTGCGCAGCGGGTAGGCGGCATAGGCCGAATGCCAGCGGATGTACAGCGCCAGGGCGATGGCCATGCCCAGCGATACCACTGCGGTAACAAGGCCGATGCCCATCAGGCCCAGCTTTGGCAGGCCGAACATGCCTTCGATCAACGCCACGTTGAACAGGTAGTTGAGCACCGTGCCGACCACACTGATCACCATCACCGGGGTCGAGCGGCCCAGCGCGCTGGTAAAACCACGCAAGGCCATGAAGGTCAGGTAGCTGGGCAACGCCAGTGGCAGCAGGGTAAGGAATTCGCTGGCAGAGGCGACGTTTTCCGGTTGCTGGCCAAACATCAGCAGAACAGGCTCCAGGTTCCACAGCGCCAGCGCGGCTACCAGTGACAGCCCCCAGGCCAGCCACAGCCCGTTCTGTGCCAGGCGGGTGGCGCCTTCGATGTCGTTGGCGCCCTTGCGGATCGCCACCAGGGTGCCGACCGCAGCGATCACGCCCAGGCAGAAGATCGACACGAACGAGTAGCTTGCCGCACCCAGGCCGCCACCGGCCAGCGCTTGCGGGCTGATGCGGGCCATCATCAGGGTGTCGGTCAGCACCATCAGCATGTGCGCCAACTGCGAGGCGATCAGCGGCCCGGCCAGGCGCAGCAAAGCCTTGAGTTCTGTGGTGGGCGCGACATGCATGGGGGTGGTCCTTTTTCCTGGGGAAAACAACGAAGGGCGATTCTGAGGCTTTGGTCAACTTTGCACAAAAGGATAAAAGCGATCATTGGCATGAGTCTGACTCATGTATATATGCTTTCTGGTGATTCGCTCCACAGTCCCGTAACGGCAGGTGCCTCATGTCCCGTCAGCTCCCCCCGTTGTATGCCCTGCGCGCATTCGAAGCGGCTGCACGGCATTGCTCGTTCACCCGTGCCGGCGAAGAGTTGTCGATTACCCAGAGCGCTGTCAGCCGGCATATCCGCACGCTGGAACAGCATTTTGCCTGCCGGCTGTTCGTGCGCAGTGGCCGCAGCCTGCAACTGACCGAAGCGGCGCGGGTGCTGTTGCCTGGGGTGCGCGAAGGCTTTGCGGCGCTGGAGCGGGCCTGCGATAACTTGCGCGGCGAAGATGACATCCTGCGCATGAAAGCCCCGTCCACCTTGACCATGCGCTGGTTGCTGGCGTGCCTGAGCCGCTTCCGGCACCTGAAACCGGGTAACGAAGTGCAGCTGACCAGCGCCTGGATGGACGTCGACCATGTGGACTTCAACCAGGAGCCGTTCGATTGCGCGGTATTGCTCAGCGACGGTGTTTTCCCGGCGGAGTGGGAGGTGCGCAAGCTGTTTCCGGAGTTGCTGATCCCGGTCGGTGCGCCAGACCTGCTCGACGAAGAGCCCTGGGATGTATGCCGGCTGGCCTCTATCGAACTGCTGCACCCCACGGTGGACAAGCGTGACTGGCGGGAATGGCTGGAGCGCATGGGGCTTGGCGACAAGGTGTCGCTCAAGGGCGGGCAGGTGTTCGACACCCTGGAGCTGGGCATGATTGCCGCTGCGCGTGGGTACGGGATTTCCATGGGCGATTTGCTGATGGTGGCCGAAGATGTGGCGCAGGGGCGGTTGAGCCTGCCCTGGCCGACGGCAGTGCCCAGCGGGATGGACTACTACCTGGTATGGCCACGTACCCGGCCGGGTGGCGAGCGGTTACGGCGCTTGAGTGATTTTCTGGCAGACGAGGTGGCAGCGATGGATTTGCCGGATGTGGAAATCCTGCCGCCTCTCTGATCGCCTGTGCCGGCCCTTTCGCGGGCTAGCCCGCTCCCACAGGTATTGCGCAGTACCTGTGGGAGCGGGTTCACCCGCGAAGAGGCCGGAATGCCTTACATCGCCCCCAGGTTCAACGCTTGTGCACAGGCCTGCAGCGACCGCCGCTCGCTTTGCGCATACAGGGCCAGCTCATCCTGCACCTGCAGCCCCAGCGCCGCTTCGAACGCATCGCGGTTGGCATTGCTGCCATATTCGGCCTGCGCATCGTCGCCCAGGTTGGACTGGAAGATCCCCGCCGCACTTACCGGCAGGAAGTCCTCGTACACCAGCGCCTCGAAATGCACATGGCCAGCGTCGATCAGCCCTTGCAGGGTAGTCGGGCGGCCTTCCTGGTCACGCGCGGCCAGGCCTTTCTCGGTGGCAAAGTAGCGGAAGTACGCCAGGCCCTGCTCACGCATCTGCGCCAGGTCATCCGGGAATTCGGCAAAGGTATCGTTGAGCAAGGCCATGTAGCGCTCGGCATTGGCTTCGGCCGGTGCGCCACCCAGGGCGGCGCGGGTGGCATCGAGCAGCTTGTCGTACAGCTGGCGGCCTTTCGGCGTCAGGGCCGCGCCACGTTGCTCGATTTCGCCAAAGCGCGCGGTGTGGCTGCCTTCGCTACCTTGCTGGTCGCTGAACGCGACCTTTTCCTGCAAGGCCTTGAAGCTGGTCTGGCGCAGCAGGATCGGGTGGCGGCGGGTGGGCGGGCCTTCGACCACGGCTTTCGGCGGGATGCCCTTGGCCGGCATGCCCAGCTGGATCGCATCGATGTCCAGGGTGCGCGGGGTCAAGTGGTTGATGTGCGGGCCCTTGAAGGCCACCACATCGGCAATCAGGCGGTGCTGATCGTGCAGTTGCTGGTACTGCTCGGCGGTGACGGTCGCGTCGTGGTGCCAGCGGAAGGTGTGCAGCGCTTCCTGCACGAACGCTTCGGCATCTGCAGCGTTCAGGCCGCCATCACGCTCGCACTGGGCGATGAGTTCGAGGGCGCGGGAGGTGAAGATCTGGCGCTTGGCCAGGATGCTCTGGGCCAGCTCACGCAGCTGCGGGTTGTCGATCAGCTCCAGGCGCAGCAGCGAGGTGAACACACGGAACGGGCTGACGTGCAGCGACTGCTCGTGCACCGCGCGGAACGCGGTGGAGTGCACCGGCACGCCGGCAGAGCTGAGGTCGTAGTAGCCGACCGGCTGCATGCCCATGACGGCGAACAGGCGGGCGATGGTGGCCAGCTCTTCGGCGGTGCCCACGCGGATGGCGCCGTGGCGCTCGTGGTCCAGGCGCTCGATTTCGCCGGTCCAGCGCAGGGCCTCGGCAACCTGGGGCTGCTGGGCCATGACCTGCTGGTTGATTTCGCTCACCAGCTCCAGCAACGTGCCGTACAGCGGCACTTCCTGTTTGTACATGAGCGACATGGCGGCAGAGAACTGCGCGCGAATGCTGTCTGGGCTGACGAAATCGTGGGCGGGCATCGCTAGCTTCCTGGTTGGGTTCGGACGCTTACATGAAAGCTGGGAATGCACTTGGCTCACAAGCGAAAAAAAGTGAGTGTGTCATTCCTTTTTTGATCGACCTCCAGGGCCATTGGGGCTGCGTTGCAGCCCATTCGCGGCACAAGGCCGCTCCTACAGGGGACCGCGTTGCTTTGTGTAGGAGCGGCCTTGTGCCGCGAATGGGTCGCAAAGCGGCCCCGGCAATCTCAAGCCTGAAGCTGCTCGTGAATCCACTCCACCAACGCCCGCACCTTGGGCACCTCCGCCGCATGCTCGGCATACGCCAGGTAATGCGCCCCCGCGCTGCGCATCGCATGGTTCCAAGGCACCACCAAACTCCCCTCGGCCAGCTCCTTCGCCGCCAGGTACCGCGGCACCAGCGCCACCCCGCACCCGGCCTGCGCTGCGCTCAACGCCATATAGAACGTATCGAAGCGCGGCCCGTGGTACGCGCTGACACTCTGCAAGCCCAGCTCCAGGAACCACTCATGCCAGGCCTCTGGCCGTGACGTGCTTTGCAGCAGCACCAGGTCGGCCAGGTCTGCAGCATCGCCCAGCGTGCGCCCGGCCAGCAGCTCCGGGGCACACACCGGCACTACTTCCTCACGGAACAGCTCCACGCAGGTGGCCCCCGGCCAGGTGCCCTGGCCATAGAAGAACACCACGTCCGCCGAGCCCTGCAGCAGGGCGAACGGCTCCATCTCGTTGCGGATGTCCAGGTGGATGTTGGTGTGGCGCTTGCCAAAACCCTTGAGATGCGGGATCAACCAGCGCACGCCAAAACTCGGTTGAGTGGCTACCTTCAATATCTCGGTCTGCTCGCCGTAGGTGAGCACGTAGCGGCTGGACATATCCACCTGGGTGAGGATCTTGTTGACCTCGGCCAGGTACAGGCTGCCGGCTGGCGTCAGTTGCAGGCGGCGGCGGATGCGCAGGAACAGGTGGTGGCGCAGCATGTCTTCAAGCTGCGCCACCTGCTTGCTGACGGCGCTCTGGGTCAGGTGCAGTTCTTCGGCGGCACGGGTAAAGCTCAAATGGCGGGCTGCAGCTTCAAAGCACTGCAGGGCGGTCATGGAAGGCACCAGGCGTTTGGACATAGCGGTCTCTGCGGCTCAAATCATTACCTGACGGAATGATATGCGGAATAAAGGTCGTTTGTTGTACCTATGTGATCGGATTAATACTGATCCACATCATTTTTCCACCCCATCACCGATGTAGGAGATGCACAAATGGTTGCTGGATTGCTCGAGCGCCTTGGCGTTGCCGCCGAGGCTTACACCCAGGGCGACTACCCTGTTCACACGCCGATCGACGGCAGCCAGATCGCCTCGGTGAAATTGCTCGGCAAGGCCGAGACCATCGCCCGCATCGATCAGGCCCAGAGCGCCTTCGACGCCTGGCGCACCATGCCGGCCCCGCGCCGTGGCGAACTGGTGCGCCTGTTCGGCGAAGTGCTGCGTGAGCACAAGGCCGACCTAGGCGAGCTGGTCTCGATCGAAGCCGGCAAGATTACCCAGGAAGGCCTGGGCGAAGTGCAGGAAATGATCGACATCTGCGACTTCGCCGTTGGCCTGTCGCGCCAGCTGTACGGCCTGACCATCGCCTCCGAGCGCCCGGGCCACCACATGCGTGAAACCTGGCACCCGCTGGGCGTGGTTGGCGTGATCAGCGCCTTCAACTTCCCGGTTGCTGTGTGGGCCTGGAACACCGCCCTGGCCCTGGTGGCCGGTAACTCGGTGGTGTGGAAACCGTCTGAAAAGACCCCGCTGACCGCCCTGGCCTGCCAGGCGCTGTTCGAAAAAGCCCTGAAAGCCTTCGGCGACGCCCCGGCTGGCCTGGCACAACTGGTGATCGGCGGCCGTGAAGCGGGCGAAGCCATGGTCGATGACCCGCGCGTACCGCTGGTCAGCGCTACCGGCAGCACCCGCATGGGCCGTGAAGTGGGCCCACGTGTGGCTGCCCGCTTCGGCCGCAGCATCCTCGAACTGGGCGGCAACAACGCCATGATCCTGGCGCCGAGCGCCGACCTGGACCTGGCCGTGCGCGGCATCCTGTTCTCGGCTGTCGGCACCGCCGGCCAGCGTTGCACCACCCTGCGCCGCCTGATCGTGCACCGCTCGATCAAGGACGAAGTGGTTGCCCGCGTCAAAGCCGCCTACGGCAAAGTGCGCATCGGCGACCCGCGCAAGGACAACCTGGTAGGCCCGCTGATCGACAAGCTGTCGTTCGACGCCATGCAGGGCGCGCTGGCCAAGGCCCGCGACGAAGGTGGCCAGGTGTTTGGTGGCGAGCGTCAGCTGGCCGACCAGTACCCGAACGCCTACTACGTGTCGCCTGCCATTGCCGAAATGCCGGCGCAGAGCGACGTGGTGCGCCACGAAACCTTCGCCCCGATCCTGTACGTGCTGGCCTACGACGACTTCGAAGAGGCCCTGCGCCTGAACAACGAAGTGCCACAAGGCCTGTCGTCGTGCATCTTCACCACCGACATCCGTGAAGCCGAGCGCTTCCAGAGTGCTTCGGGCAGCGACTGCGGTATCGCCAACGTCAACATCGGCACCAGCGGCGCCGAAATCGGCGGTGCGTTTGGTGGTGAGAAGGAAACCGGCGGTGGTCGTGAGTCGGGTTCGGATGCCTGGAAAGGCTACATGCGTCGCCAGACCAACACCGTGAACTACTCGCGCGAGCTGCCGCTGGCGCAGGGTATCGTGTTCGACTGATGTATTGATGCTGCATGGCCGGGGGCCTGGCCCCCGGTTCGCGGCACAAGGCCGCTCCTACACAGGCATCGCGATCGCCTGTAGGAGCGGCCTTGTGCCGCGAATGGGCTGCAAAGCAGCCCCAACAAGAACAAATTGCTGGAGCCGGGCCATGTCCGAACTGCGTCAAGAATGCTTGTGGGAATTCGTCAGCAAACCGACCGTTGCCGCCCAGGCCCTGGCCGGTGAGCACAAGGCCGATGTCTGTGTGATCGGCGGCGGCATTACCGGCCTGTCGGCGGCCATCCACCTGCTCGAACAGGGCAAGTCGGTGATCCTGCTGGAGGCCTGGAAGATCGGCCACGGCGGCTCGGGGCGCAACGTCGGCCTGGTCAACGCCGGCACCTGGATCCGCCCCGACGACGTCGAGGCCACCCTCGGCCAGAAGCAGGGCAGCCGCCTGAACAAGGTGCTCGGCGAAGCCCCTGGCGAAGTGTTCGCCATGATCGAGCGCCTCGGCATCGACTGCCAGGCCCAGCACAAAGGCACGCTGCACATGGCGCACAACGCCACCGGCATCGCCGACCTCGAGGCCCGCCACGAGCAATGGCGCCGCCGCGGTGCCGACGTGGAGCTGCTGACCGGCGCCCAGTGCCAGGAATACTGCGGTACCAACAAGATTTCCGCCGCGCTGCTCGACCGCCGCGCCGGCACCATCAACCCCATGGGCTACACCCAGGGCCTGGCGGCTGCCGTGGCACGCCTGGGCGGCAAGCTGTTCCAGCAGTCTTCGGTCGAAGGCCTGGAGCGTGATGGCGACGCCTGGCGGGTAAAGACTGCGCGTGGCTCGGTGCGCGCCGACAAGGTGGTGATTTCCACGGGCGCTTACACCGAAGGGGACTGGAGCAACCTGCAGAAGCAGTTCTTCCGCGGTTACTACTACCAGGTGGCGTCCAAGCCGCTGCAGGGCGCCGCCGCCGACAAGGTACTGCCACACGGCCAAGGCTCGTGGGACACCCGTACCGTGCTCAGCAGCATCCGCCGCGACGACCAGGGCCGCCTGTTGCTTGGCAGCCTGGGCCGGGTCGACAACAAGCCGGCGTGGTTTGTGCGCAGCTGGGCCGACCGTATCCAGAGCCACTACTACCCGGAGTTGGGCAAGGTCGAGTGGGAAATGCACTGGACCGGCTGCATCGACTTCACCCCCGACCACCTGATGCGCCTGTTCGAGCCGGCGCCGGGGCTGGTGGCGGTGACCGGGTACAACGGGCGGGGTAATACCACCGGCACCGTGATCGGTCGGGCGTTTGCCGAGTTTCTGCTGAAGGGGGAGGCGGACAGCCTGCCGATTCCGTTCTCGCCGATGAATGGCGTCAGCGCGCCCTCGCTGCGCACGGCGTTCTACGAGTCCGGCTTCTCGCTGTACCACGCGGGGCAATGCCTGAGGGTTGTGTTGTAAGTACTGGCCTCTTCGCGGGCGCGCCCGCTCCCACAGGATCACCACAGGGCACATGACTGTGCGGTTCCTGTGGGAGCGGGTTTACCCGCGAAGAGGCCGGCACAGGTTTACTTGTGCAACCAGCTAAGGAAGCCGCCTTTCTTGATCAGGGCCGGCTTCTGCAGCAACAACGACTCCCGGCTCTGACGCCGGAACCGCTGCAACTTGCTCAGCGCCGTCTGCACTTCGCCTCGCTGCTGCAAACAGCTCTTCACCTGGTCCTTGTCGATCCGGTACAGCACGCAACTGGTCAGCGTGCGGAACTCGGCCAGCGAATCCTCTTCGTCGATGATCCCCTCGATCCCCAGCACTTCACCCGGCCCCATGCGGCCGGCCTCGATCCGCTTGTCGCCATCGCGCACCGACGCAGACACCACTCCGCTGCCAATCACCAGCAAATGATCGGAATGCTCGCCCACGCCCAGGATCACCTGGTCCGCCAGGTATTCCACCGCCGTCATGCGTTGGCTCAGTGCATCGCGTTCTTCATCGCTTAGCGAGCGGAACACCCGCACTTCGTCCAGCACCTCACGCTGGCGGCTGCGCGGCGGCAGGGCCAGGTCCACGTTCCACATCACCCCGCTGGCCTCCAGGTGCCGGTGGGCAAGGTCGAACAGCTGGTTGCGCGCGTCGCCCTTGGCGCCCGCATCGGCCACAAAGCCGCTGGCTTCGTACTCCACAGACTCCAGCGTCGAGGCCTTCACCGTCACTTTCGGTTTTGGCGTGTCAAGAATGGCACTGACGCCTTGCAAGGCTTTTTCCAGCGCATCGAACACCCGCTTGGGCCGCACCTTGGCCGGCACCACCACGCTGATCGACACCCCATGCACATCGGCCGGGCGGCTGTGGTTGAGCAGCCGGGCCTTGGCCGCCACCGAGTTGGGGATTACCGCCAGGCTGCCGGTGCCGGTCAGCAGGCGCGTAGCGCGCCAGTCGATGTCCAGCACCTTGCCTTCGGTGCCGTCGATGGAGATTGAATCGCCTATCTGGTAGGGCCGCGTGGTGTTCAGCACGATGCCGCTGAACACGTCGGCCAGCGTGCTCTGCAACGCCAGGCCGATGACGATGGCCATCACCCCGGACGTGGCCAGCAAGCCCTTTACCGGCAGTTGCATCACATAGCCTGCGGCAGCCACTACTGCGGCCAGGAAGATCAACGCCCCCAGCACATCCTGCAGCAACCGCCCGCCATGGCTGCCACGGGCCACCAGCAGCAGGCCGAACACCACCGTGACCGTGCGCGCGCCAAACAGCCACCAGCCGATGGCCAACACCGTGGCCATCAGGTTGCGCGAGACATCGTCAGGCCAGGGTGGCGGTTGCAGCGGGCTCATGCCGGCGGCCACCAGCACCGAGCTGAACAGCAGGAATATCACCAGGCGCGTGCCGATGCGCCAGGCACGGCGCTGCATGGGGATGACTTGCCAGAGGATGAGGTCGAGCAGGATCAGGGTAGTACCGAGCAACAACGGGGACGACTGGATGAACGCCAGCATGGTGGTCTCGGGGTGAGGGGAGGGCTGTGGGTAGTAATAGAGCAGGTTTGCCGGGCAAGCAATGGAAGCCTGTGCCGGCCTCTTCGCGGGTAAACCCGCTCCCACAGGAGTTGTGCCTAACCTGAGCGATATACGGCCCCTGTGGGAGCGGGTTTACCCGCGAAGAGGCCAGCAAATACAACGCCAATCCATCGTTCCTAAAACAGAACGCTAAAGCCAAAAACCGCTATCTACCGCTCCAAAGGTGATGGTTTTAATCTTCTCCCATCAACGCGAAACACCCAACTTACTGAACATCAAAACCCTTAGGAGCTACCCCATGACCAACTTCAAATACAACCGCCTGAACAAAGACGACGCCGCCGTACTGCTGGTCGACCACCAGGCTGGCCTGCTGTCCCTGGTCCGCGACATCGAGCCGGACGCGTTCAAGAACAACGTGCTGGCCCTGGCCGACCTGGCCAAGTTCTTCAACCTGCCGACCATCCTCACCACCAGCTTCGAACAAGGCCCCAACGGCCCGCTGGTACCGGAACTGAAAGCCCTGTTCCCTGATGCCCCGTACATCGCCCGCCCTGGCCAGATCAACGCCTGGGACAACGAAGATTTCGTCAAGGCCGTGAAAGCCACCGGCAAGAAGCAACTGATCATCGCCGGCGTGGTGACTGAAGTGTGCGTTGCCTTCCCGGCCCTGGCTGCCCTGGAAGAAGAGTTCGACGTGTTCGTGGTGACCGATGCCTCCGGCACCTTCAACGCCATGACCCGCGACGCCGCCCACGACCGCATGAGCCAGGCCGGCGCGCAGCTGATGACCTGGTTCGGCGTGGCCTGTGAGCTGCACCGTGACTGGCGCAACGACGTCGAAGGCCTGGCCGCGCTGTGCTCCAACCACATCCCGGACTACCGCAACCTGATGACCAGCTACAACGCCTTCAACGCCGGCAAGTAAGCCGACCTGCCCCGGGCACCGCCAGTCGGTGCCCGCCAAGGGCAGCACACCCATCCAATCCTCCGCCCGTTCACCGTTGCACAGTGGATGCGGGCAAGCTCATCCCAAGGAACGCCGATGAACACCGCACTCCAAGACAACCGCAACGTGGTGACCCTGGTTATCCAGCACAAGGTGCGCGCCGCGTCGCTGGCTACCTACGAAGCATGGCTCAAGCGCACGGTGAGCACCGCGCGCCGCCAGCCGGGGCACCTGGACGTCAACGTCATTCGCCCTGACGACGGCGGGCTGCACTTCACCACCGTGGTGCGCTTCGCCGATGCCAGCCTGCTGCAGGCCTGGGTCAACTCGGGCGAACGCCAGGCGCTGGTGAATGAAGTACTGCCGCTGCTTGAAGGCGGTGACCACACCCAGGTGCACGACGACCCGGAGTTCTGGTTCACCCCGCCGAGCACCAGCGCAGCGCAACCGCCACGCTGGAAGCAGGCGCTGCTGACCTACCTGGTGATCTGCCCGATGACCATGATCATTCCGCAACTGCTGGCGCCTTTGTTTGCACGCTTCCCGCAACTGGGCGGCCCGATTACCGGCAACCTGATCGCCAACCTGTTCGTCATCCTGCCCGTGGTGTTCTACATCATGCCTTGGGTAACCCGCCGCTGCGCCAACTGGCTGCGTGGCTGAGCCGCTGCATCAAACCTGATCAAGGCTAATCTTCACCCACCGCACATCCATGCAATCCCGCGCCAGGCTGAACCGGCATGCTCCGCAGTTGCGCCTGCCGCTGCCGCACCCAGAGACGGAGAACACCATGTCCCAGGACCGCAACGACAAGACCCGTCGCCAGTTCCTCGCCACCAGCACCGTGCTCGGTGCGGCCGGCGCGCTCTGGTCTGCATTGCCCTTCACCGGCCAAGCCGGTTCCGCTCACGCATCCACCCAAGGAGGTTCCATGACCGCCGACCTGATTCTGTTCAACGGCAAACTGCACACCGTTGACCGCGAAAAGCCCACCGCGACCGCCGCCGCCATCAAGGACGGCCGTTTCATCGCCGTGGGCAACGACGCCGAGGCCATGGCCCACAAGGGCGCCACCACGCAGATCATCGACCTCAAGCAGTGCACGGTCATCCCCGGCCTGAACGACTCGCACCTGCACCTGATCCGCGGTGGCCTGAACTACAACCTAGAGCTGCGCTGGGAAGGCGTGCCGTCGGTGGCCGATGCCCTGCGCATGCTCAAGGACCAGGCTGCGCGCACGCCCACACCGCAGTGGGTACGGGTGGTGGGTGGCTGGAACGAGTTCCAGTTCGCCGAAAAACGCATGCCCACCCTGGAAGAAATCAACCAGGCCGCGCCCGACACCCCGGTGTTCCTGTTGCACCTGTATGACCGCGCGCTGCTCAACCGCGCCGCGCTCAAGGCTGTCGGCTACGACAAGGCCACCCCGAACCCGCCGGGTGGCGAAATTCAGCGCGACAAGTTCGGCAACCCGACCGGCATGCTGATCGCCCGCCCGAACGCGATGATCCTCTACGCCACCCTGGCCAAAGGGCCGAAGCTGCCGCTGGAGTATCAGGTCAACTCGACCCGCCAGTTCATGCGTGAGCTGAACCGCCTGGGCCTGACCAGTGCCATCGACGCCGGCGGCGGCTACCAGAACTTCCCCGACGACTACTCGGTGATCCAGGAGCTGGCCGACAACAACCAGCTGACCGTGCGCATCGCCTACAACCTGTTCACCCAGAAGCCCAAGGAAGAGCTGGACGACTTCAAGAAGTGGACCTCCAGCGTGAAGCTGCACAGCGGCACCGATTTCCTGCGCCATAACGGCGCCGGCGAAATGCTGGTGTTCTCTGCCGCCGACTTCGAGGACTTCCTCGAACCGCGCCCGGACCTGCCGCAGACCATGGAAGAAGAGCTGGAGCCGGTGGTGCGCCACCTGGTCGAGCAACGCTGGCCGTTCCGCCTGCACGCCACCTACAACGAATCGATCACGCGCATGCTCGACGTGTTCGAGAAGGTCAACCGCGACATCCCGTTCAACGGCCTGCCGTGGTTCTTCGACCACGCCGAAACCATCACCCCGCAGAACATCGAGCGCGTGCGCGCCCTGGGCGGTGGTATCGCCATCCAGGACCGCATGGCCTTCCAGGGTGAGTACTTTGTTGATCGCTACGGCGCCAAGGCTGCCGAGCAGACCCCGCCCATCAAGCGCATGCTCGACATGGGCGTGCCGGTGGGCGCCGGTACCGACGCTACCCGTGTGTCCAGCTACAACCCGTGGACTTCGCTGTACTGGCTGGTCAGCGGCAAGACCGTCGGCGGCATGGAGCTGTACCCGCAGGGCCTGGACCGCGACACCGCACTGCAACTGTTCACCCAGGGCAGCGCCTGGTTCTCCAGCGAGCAGGGCAAGAAGGGCCAGATCAAGGTGGGCCAGCTGGCCGACCTGGCGGCGCTGTCGCTGGACTTCTTCAGTGTCGAAGAAGAGGCGATCAAAGGCATCGAGTCGGTGCTGACCATCGTCGATGGCAAGGTGGTGTACGGTGCTGGCGAGTTCGACAGGCTTGGCCCGCCGCAGGTGCCGGTACTGCCGGAGTGGTCGCCAGTAGCCAAGGTGCCGGGGCATTGGCGCGTGGGCACGCCATCGTTGGCAGCCGCCGTGCACCAGTGCTCGGGGCCGTGCGGGGTACATGCGCACAGCCATGACAAAGCGCGCAAATCGAGTGTGCCGGTGAATGACTTCCAGGGCTTCTGGGGATCGCTGGGTTGTTCCTGCTTTGCTTTCTAAGCTGAGCTGACATGGGAAAGGGGCCAATGATCGGCCCCTTTCTTGTTCCTTCAGTGCCGGCCTCTTCGCGGGCGCGCCCGCTCCCACAGGTACACCGCAACCCTCAGGTTCTGCACGATCCCTGTGGGAGCGGGCGTGCCCGCGAAGAGGCCAGAAAAGCCGGTATCAATGGTGAGCCTTGTGCTCCCCACCCGCCAACAGATGCCGAATTCTCACCTCAACCCCTTCGGTCTGCAGCATCCGCACCCGCGCCTCGATCTTCAGCTCACCCCGGGTGACGCGATGGTGATGCCGCAAATGCTCCAGCCACGATTCCTCGAAGAAAAACTCCAGCCAAAGCGCCGGGTCAGCACTGTCGCGCATCAACCCCCAGGACAACGCTCCATTGCGCTTGCGCATCGCCTCCAGCTCCCGCGCCGCCTGCTGGAACGCCTCGGCCTTGGCCGGGGCGATGTGGTACTCCACGGTAACCATCACCGGCCC
Organism: Pseudomonas sp. WOUb67; assembly: GCF_050058005.1. NCBI lineage: Bacteria > Pseudomonadati > Pseudomonadota > Gammaproteobacteria > Pseudomonadales > Pseudomonadaceae > Pseudomonas > Pseudomonas sp. WOUb67. The sequence continues at coordinate 849,829 of NZ_CP170112.1, forward strand.
GCTTTCCTTGTCCGTTTCATCGCTCAGCAACGGCACCGGCCAGTGCAGCGACGGTGTCAGCTCTTCGGCCTCGGTTTCTGGCAGGGTCACCTTGCAGGTCAGCAACGTACCCAGCGCCAGGCCACCTGCAGCCAGCAGCAGGCTCAGGGTGATCGATGCATGGCTGGCCAGCGTGCCCCACAGCAACCCGCCACAAGCCATGGCGCCGAAGAAGATCAGGATGTACACCGACAGTGCCCGCGCCCTTACCCAGGCCGGCACCGAGGTTTGCGCCGCCACCTGCAGGTTGGACAGCACCGCTATCCACGCCGCGCCGCTGAGCAGCATCGCCGGCAGCAGCACATAGAAGTTGCGCACCAGCGCCAGGGCCAGCAAGAACAGCGCATACAGCAGGCTGGCGAGCAGCACCAGGCGGTCGCGGCTGATGCGTTCGCGCAGGCGTGGCAGCAGGGTGGCGCCGGCCACGGCACCGATGCCGATGGCCGCCAGCAGCAGGCCGAAATCGGCAGCGGTGCCGTGCATTTCGCCGCGCACGATCAAGGGCAGCAGCGAGGTGCCAGCGCTGGCGCAGAAGAAAAACGCCACGGCCCGCAACAGCACGGCCTGCAAGGGTTTGGCACTGCGTGCGAAACGCAGCCCGGTACGCATGGCACCGACAAACCGCTCAGCCGGCAGCAGCGGTTCCTTCACTTCACGCTTCCACAGGAACAGCACCAGGATCACCCCGGCGAACGAGACGGCGTTCAGGGCAAAGGTCAGCCACGGGCCGACCAGGCTCACCACCACACCCGCCAAGGCCGGGCCGATGGCGCGCGACACGTTGATGCCGACACTGGAGATGGCCACCGCATTGGCCAGGTCTTCCTTGCCCACCAGCTCCGGCGTCAGCGCGCTCCAGGCCGGCATCATCAGCGCTGTGCCGATGCCCAGCGCCAGGGTCAGCACCAGCAGCAGGGTGATGTTCATCAGCCCGAGCAAGGTCAGGGCCGCCAATACCACGGCGACCGATGACATCCACAGTTGTACCAGCAACAGGTAGCGACGTTTGTCGACGATATCCGCCGCCGCGCCAGCGGGCAGGGCAAGGAAGAACATCGGCAGCGAGCCGGCGACCTGGATCAGCGCCACGTGCAGCGGGTTGGCCGACAGCGTGGTCATCAGCCAGCCGGCGCCCACCTCGTGCATCCAGGTGCCGATGTTGGAGGCAATGGTGGCGATCCACAGCATGCGAAAGGTTGTATTGCGCAACGGGCTCCAGGCGCCTGAAGGGGAAGTGCTCATGTCAGAAGCTGCCTTTGAGTGGGTATTCGATGATCAGGTAGATGCGGTCGATGTCATCGCCGGCCTGTGCCTGGTTGGCGCGGTGGCTGACGTGGGAGAACGACAGGCTCAGGTCCTTGGCGGCACCCGACTGCACCACGTATTTCAGGTCGATGTCGCGTTCCCAGTGCTTGCCGCCCTGGCCGTACTGGCCGGTGTAGGCGCCACCTGCTGGTGCATGGCTGCCGTCGATGCCGCGGCCGCTGACGTAGCGGCCCATCAGGCTCAGGCCGGGCACGCCGAGGGTGGCGAAGTTGAGGTCGTAGCGCAGTTGCCACGAGCGCTCGCCGGGGCCGTTGAAGTCGGCGTACTTGATCGAGTTGGCCAGGTAGATGGAGTCGCCACCGACGAAGTCGAACGGGGTGTCGCCCTCGACCTTCTGATAGGCAAGGCTCAGGGCCTGAGCACCGAAGCTGTACCTGGCCAGCAGGCTGTAGGCGAGGGTGTCGATGGCCCCGGCGCTGGCACTGCCCGTGTCGCGGGTCTTGTAGAGGTTGCCGTCCACGCGCCAGTTGCCTTCGGCCAGGTTCAGGTTGAGGTAGGCCTGGCGCCAGGTGTCTTCCAGCTGCCCGGCATACAGTGCGGCGCCGAACGGCCCGTTGGGTGCGAAGGTGGCACCGGCCAGGCTGATGGCCCGGTTGTGGGTAGTGGCGCCGTAGCCGCTGAAGTCATCGTGGCTGGCGCTGTTGTCCTGGTTGCTGAAGGCGGTGAAACGCCCGGCCTGCAGGCGCCAGTCGGGCAGGTCGGCGTTTTCCACGAACCAGCCGGTGGCGTATTCCGGGTGCAGGCGTTTGTCGCCGGTGTCGAACACCGGGGTTTCCACGGTCATCTCGCCATAGCGCAGCTGGGTGTTGCCCAGGCGTAGCTTGAGCGCAGCCCCGGCGCTGGAATAGTCAGACTCGGCGCGGCCGTCGCTGTCGCGTGGCAGCAGGCCGGTGCCGGCGTGGCCGCGGCCACCGTCGAGTTTGAGGCCGAGGAAGCCATGGGCGTCGATGCCCACCCCGACAGTACCTTCGGTGAAGCCCGAGCGGACCTCGCCGATGAAGCCCTGGGCCCATTCCTGGCGGTAGTTCTGGCCGCTGCCGGAGGGCGAGCGGAAGTCGCTGTGCAGGAAGTAGTTGCGGCTTAGCAGCGACCAGCCGGGTTCGTCGGCCTGGCTGAGTGCCGGGCAGAGGGCGAGGGTGGCGAGCAAGGCACGGCCTGGTCCGGGGGTGGCGCGGATCATGGGGGCTCCGGGGGGGATGATCCGGGACTGTGGGGCAAGGATAGGTCAGGGGTCTTGTAAGGGTGTGCTGGGGGAGCTGTTTAACCTGTGCCGGCCTCTTCGCGGGCGCGCCCGCTCCCACAGGGTCAGCGCCTGCCCCGAGCCCTGTGCAATACCTGTGGGAGCGGGCATGCCCGCGAAGAGGCCGGTGCAGGCAACCCAGGCATCAAGCCATGTCGCTGATGGCAAACTCCTCAGCCAGATGATCAATCAATGCCCGCACCGAAGGCAGCAACCCGCGCCGCGACGGGAAGATCGCATGCACGATGCCGCAACGCGGGTGCCACTCAGGCAGCAATTCCACCAGGCGCCCCGAAGCCAGGTCCTCGCGCACCGCCACCCGCGGCAAGTGCGCAATCCCCACCCCGGCCACTACGAAGTGGCGCAGGGCAAACAGGTCGTCAGTCACCATGCGCGGTGTATGCGGGATGACGATGCTGCGGCTGTTGTCCTCACCCTGGAACAGTTCCCACTGGTACTCACGCTGGGCGCTGCCCCAGTGCAGGCTGGGCAGCGTGCCGAGCAGCTGCGGGTCGAAGCCTTTGGGCAGTTGCTCTAGGTAGTGCGGCTGGCCGACCAGGCACTGGGTGCTGTTGCTCAGCACCTTCATCACCATGTCGGTGTTCTCCAGCGGCGGAAAGCGCACCCGCAGGGCAATGTCGAAGCCCTCGTGCAGCAGGTCGACGCGGCGGTTGGTGCTCTCGATGAACAGCTCCACCTGCGGGAACTTGAGCATGTAGCGGGTCAACATCGGCCCGACCCAGGAGTTGAGCAGCGTGGTGGGGCAACTGATGCGCACCAGCCCGCGTGGCTCGCTGCGGTTGCGCTCGATGATCTCCGCCGCGCCCTCGGCCTCCACACGCATGGCCAGGCAGCGGTTGTAGTAGGCCTGGCCGATCTCGGTCAGCGAGCAGTGCCGGCTGGTGCGGTGCAGCAGGCGCACGCCCAGGCGGTCTTCAAGGTCGGCGATGCGCCGGCTGAGTTTCGACTTGGGCATGTCCAGCGCCCGCCCGGCCGGGGCGAAGCCGCCGTGCTCCACGACTTGGGTGAAGTAGTAGAGGGAGTTGAGGTCTTCCAATGATCGTTCTCCAAACGGAACGCTAAGGACGGTTTTCGCAGTCTAGTGCAGCAAAGGTGATGATTTTAATCTGTGCCCATCAACGCGAAACACCCCGGATTGCTGAAAAATTCATAACCCTTAGGAGCACAGACCATGAGCAAATTCACCTACAACCGCCTGAACAAAGACGACGCTGCCGTACTGCTGGTCGACCACCAGGCTGGCCTGCTGTCCCTGGTGCGCGACATCGAGCCGGACAAGTTCAAGAACAACGTACTGGCCCTGGCTGACCTGGCCAAGTTCTTCAACCTGCCAACCATCCTCACCACCAGCTTCGAGCAAGGCCCCAACGGCCCACTGGTACCGGAACTGAAAGCGCTGTTCCCGGATGCGCCGTACATCGCCCGCCCAGGCCAGATCAACGCCTGGGACAACGAAGACTTCGTCAAGGCGGTGAAGGCCACTGGCAAGAAGCAGCTGATCATTGCCGGTGTGGTGACTGAGGTCTGCGTAGCCTTCCCGGCACTGTCGGCGCTGGAAGAAGAGTTCGACGTGTTCGTGGTGACCGATGCCTCCGGCACCTTCAACGAAATGACCCGCGATGCCGCCCATGACCGCATGAGCCAGGCGGGTGCCCAGCTGATGACCTGGTTCGGCGTGGCCTGCGAGCTGCACCGCGACTGGCGCAACGATGTTGAAGGGCTGGCTGCGCTGTGCTCCAACCACATTCCGGATTATCGGAATTTGATGACCAGCTACAACGCGTTGACTGCGGGGAAGTAATCAACCAATAGCAGTACGCACAAAGGCCGGCTCCCTCTGTAGGGAGCCGGCCTTTTTTTGTTGCACTTTGTTCCATTCGTTGACCTGTATGGGCGGCATTGTTAGCGTTTCACTTGAGCGCGAAGCCAGTTGTCATTCAGCGGCAGTAACTGGATCAGGAACCCCATCGATGGCTGAATCATCAGTGTAGGGTGAGACCTCCACACCCCGGCTTGAGGTGTGTATATGAATAGCAAGCATCTGATGGGGCCACTGGAAACAGTGGCCCTTTCTGTGGCTGGTGCTGACATCCGGATCAACGCGGTCCCTGTGGGAGCGGGTTCACCCGCGAAGAGGCCGGTACAGGCGACTCAGTTTATGGGCTGTGACTCAATCCCATCCAGTAATGCCTCAACCAGCCCTTCTGCCATTTCGAGTGCATTCAGGTTGCTCCAGAACAGGCTCTTGCCTGTGTCATCCAGATGCTCCAGGGCTTTGTAGCCGCAGTCGTATGCACCGCGCAGGTACTGGGCGACATGTACCAAGGCGTCGTGGGCGGAGACGCCTGGGTTTACGGTGAACAATGGGGGATGGCCGGCATCGCAGCGGCTGAAAGGGCGTTGTGTGGTTTCGGGAAGGGGTGGATCGGGAACAATCTTTTTCATAGCCAAACTCCGATAGAGGTTGGCCGGCACCATCCGTTTCCACGCGAAGGGTGGCGGCTGCACGCGGGGTGGAAAGCCGGGCTATCGGAACCCCGGCAGGCCATACGGCCTCCCGCGTGCAACTGCCATGACGACAGCTGTTCCGATTACCTGCCGGGTTTCCACACCCGATCGCTGAACCGACAGCGACCCGGTCAGCCTAGAGAGCAGGCCTTCCCTGGACAATCAGACGGGCGTCGACACGGTGTGTAGGATAAATCCTCGGGGGCGGCGTTAATGTAGGAAATGGTTGGCCGGGAAGTAGGACCTTGCTGAGAATCGGACGATTCTGTGATGGTTTTTTTGGGTGCGCGTAATGGCGGCGAGGTGATCGTCAGGAGGTTGCAGGATGGCCTCCAGGGGCCAGGCGATAGGTTTTTGGCGCCTGTGAGATCGAGCGCCGCCCGCGCGGCGCATCGCGAGCTGCGCTCGCTCCTACGTTTGTTTCGGGCCAGTAACGCCTGCGGCAGACGCGCGCGACCGCCTTGTTTGTACGACGCGATATTGCGCCATGTGCCAAGGCGTACGCGCGCAAATTCCCCAGGAATAATTGGCCCGAAACAAACGTAGGAGCGAGCGCAGCTCGCGATGCGCCGCGCGGGCGGCGCTCGATCTCATAGGCGCCACAACCCTCAAGGCGTACGCCAAAGCCCCTCAATCCGCATCCGAATCAAACAACCGCTCCAGCTCCACCCGCGCCTCCTTGGCCGTCTGCATCACCTTGGCCCGGTCATCGCGCACTTGCCCCTGGGCCACCAGCACTTCTTCGTCATGCTGGGTAAACCGCGCAATCCGGTCCGCCGCCTGTTCATCGCTCAAGCCCAACCCCACCAGCGCCCTGCGGGTCATTTCCAGGCTGGAGTAGAACGTCTCGCGAATCGGCTCGGCGCCTGCATCCACCAACTTGTGCACATGCTGGCGGTTACGTGCCCGGGCCAGCACCTTCAGGTGTGGGTAAAGGCGTTTCACCCGTTCAGCGGTATGAATGGCCGCTTCAGGGTCATCGATGGTGATGATGAAGTACTCCGCCTCACCCACCTTGGCGGCGTGCAGCACCTCGGGGCGCAGCGGGTCGCCGTAGAACACCGGCACCTGTTCGAACATGCGGGTCATCTCGATGGTGTCCACCGAGGTTTCCAGGGCAATGAACGGGATTTTCTGTGCACGCAGGATGCGCGCGACGATCTGGCCCATGCGGCCCATGCCGACAATCACCACCCGCGGCGTATCCGTCTGGATCTGCTTGTACTGCTCGGGCACTTCACGCGCCGGCTGTGGGCGTTTGAGGGCGCGGGCGCATCCAAGCATCAGCAGCGGGGTAATGGCCATCGACAGGGTGATGGTCAGCAGCAGCAGGTCGTAGGTCTGGGTGTCGAAAAGGCCCTGGTCCTTGCCCAGCTTGAACACCACGAAGGCGAACTCGCCACCGGCCGCCAGCACCATGCCCAGGCGCAGGGCGCTGGCGCTGTTCAGGCCACCGACCAGGCGCCCGACGCCTATCAGCAGCACCAGCTTTACCGCCACCAGCAGCAGGGTCAGGCCCAGCACCACCAGCGGCATGTCCAGCAGCAGGCGCAGGTTGGCGCCCATGCCCACGCTGATGAAGAACAGCCCCAGCAGCAGGCCTTTGAACGGTTCGATCTGCGATTCCAGCTCGTGGCGGTATTCCGAGTCGGCCAGCAGCAGGCCGGCGAGGAAGGCGCCAAGGGCCATGGAGATGCCGGCTTCCTCCATCAGCCAGGCTGTGCCGATCACCACCAACAGCGCGGTGGCGGTGGACACTTCCGGCAGGCCAGTGCGGGCCACGGTGCGGAACACCGGGCGCAGCAGGTAGCGGCCACCGACGATCACCACGGCGATGCTGGCAAATACCTTCAGGCCGTGTTGCAGGCTGTCGCCGTGGCTGGTGTCCGGGCCACTGGCGGCCAGCAACGGCACCAGGGCGATCAGCGGGATGGCGGCGATGTCCTGGAACAACAGGATGGCGAACGCCAGGCGGCCGTGCGGGGCGTTGAGCTGCTTGCTCTCGGCCAGGCTCTGCAGGCCAAGGGCGGTGGAGGACAGCGCCAGGCCCAGGCCGAGCACGATGGCTGCCGGCAGTGTCTGGCTGAAGCCGAACAGGGCAATGGCACCGATCAGCGCGCCGGTCAGCAGCACCTGGGCGGTACCCACACCGAACACCGACTTGCGCATCAGCCACAGGCGTTTGGGTGACAACTCCAGGCCAATGATGAACAGCAGCAGGACCACGCCCAGCTCGGAAATATGCGCCACGCTTTCGGTGTCGCGGATCAGGCCAAGCGCTTGCGGGCCGATGGCTACACCGGCGAGCAGGTAGCCAAGCACGGCGCCCAGTTGCAGGCGCTTGGCCAAGGGGACGGCGACGACTGCGGCAAGCAGAAAGATCACCGCGGTTTGCAGAAGGCTGCCTTCGTGTGGCATTGGCTCTTACTCCATGAGCTGCCGGGGCAGCGTTTGAACAGTTTGGCCGACGATTCTGGGGAATGTGGGGTGGCTAGACAATCTGCTTTAGGGGAGAAAGATTGTCCCGGAAAATGAGACAACCTGTGCCGGCCTCTTCGCGGGTAAACCCGCTCCCACAGGGATAACACAGGCCTGGAAAGCGCCGCCGTACCTGTGGGAGCGGGTTTACCCGCGAAGAGGCCGGCACAGGAGTACGGCTGACTCAGGCCCCACCAAACTGCGCCCGATACTGCGCCGGCGTCATGCCAATGCGTTCACAGAACACCTTGCGCAAATGCCGGTCACTGCCAAACCCGCACTGCGCTGCCACCACCTTCAACGGCAAGTCGCTGCCTTCCAGCAGCTTGCGCGCCCGGTCGATCCGCGCGTTCTGCAAATATTGCAACGGCGTTATCCCCACCTCGCGCTGGAACGTGCGGGCGAAATTACGGCTGCTCATGGCCACCAGTTCGGCCATCTTCTGCACGGTGAGTGCCTGCTCGATATGGTCGACGATGTGCGCCTGTACCCGGGCAATGGGCGAATCATCACGCGGTACCGCGGCCAGCAACGGCCCGTACGGCGTTTGCCCGCCCTGGCGATGGCGGGCGACCAACAGCACCTTGGCCACTTCCAGGGCCAGCGCCTTGCCGTGGTCCTCGGCCACCACCGCCAGCGCCAGGTCGATCCCTGCGGTGATCCCGCCCGAAGTGATCAGGCAGCGGTCGATCACGTAGATCTGCTCGGTCTCGACCTTGGCCTCGGGGAACGCCTGCGCCAGGCGCTCCACGTAATTCCAGTGGGTGGTGCAGCGGTAGCCGTCCAGCAGCCCGGCCCGGCCCAGCAGGAATACCCCGGTGCAGATGGCACCGAAGCGCCTGGCACTGCGCACCGCCTGTGGCAACCAGCGCTCCAGCGCTGGCACGGCGGTGTCATACGCCCCCGGGCCGCCGGGTACCAGCAACAGGTCGACGGCTTCCGGCAAGTCTTCCAGGCGCAGGTCTGCTACCACTTTCAGCCCGCATGACCCGCGCACCGCTGCTTGCCCTTCGGCCAGGGTGAGCAGCCGGTATTGCCGCTCTTCAGGCAAAAACCGGTTGGCGATGGCAAATGCATCCATCGGGCCGGTGACGTCCAGCAACAGCACGTCGTTGAACAGCACCATGGCCACGGTGCGGTGAGCGGTTACCTGCATGCTTCTTCGCTCGGTAGCTGAGTACAGCGTGCATCTTACGGTATACCGCCGCGCACAATTAAGAACAATTCAGCTTTGGCTCAGGACTTTGTCATGTGCCGGGGGCGAGACTTTCTGCATTCAAGAGGAGAGTCGCCATGCACCACGGCACGCCCCAGGAGCCGCTGCAAACCACCGGCGCACTGACGCCCGCACGCTTGCGCCAGGCCAAGGAACTGATGCTGCGCAGCTCGCTGTCGATCATCGAGATCGCTGGCGTGTGCAACCTCACCCGCAGCCATTTCTCCCGTGCCTTCAAGGTCAACACGGGCCTCTCGCCCCAGGCCTGGCGCCTGTTGGCGCGCATGGAAAAAGCCAAGCGCCTGCTCGCCACCGAGGTGCCGATCACCCATGTGAGCCTGGAGTGCGGCTTTTGCGACCAGGCCCATTTCACCCGCGCCTTCAGCCGCCTGGTTGGCCAGCCGCCCAAGGCCTGGCGCCAGGCGCAGGCCATTCCTTAAGCCGAATCTATCCACCGGTATAAGCCCTTGCGCACAGTGCCGGCCCGTATTCCCAACCCAAGGAGTCACCCCATGAGCCAACCTGATTACAAGCGCTTGAACAAAGACGACGCCGTGGTCCTGCTGGTGGATCACCAGACCGGCCTGATCTCGCTGGTGCAGGACTTCTCGCCCAACGAGTTCAAGAACAACGTGCTGGCCCTGGGTGACCTGGCCAAGTTCTTCGGCCTGCCGACCATTCTCACCACCAGCTTCGAGCAAGGCCCGAACGGCCCGCTGGTACCCGAGCTGAAAGCGATGTTCCCGGACGCGCCGTACATTGCCCGCCCTGGCCAGATCAACGCCTGGGACAACGAAGACTTCGTCAAGGCCATCAAGGCCACCGGCCGCAAGCAGCTGATCATCGCCGGTGTGGTGACCGATGTGTGCGTGGCTTTCCCGACCTTGTCGGCACTGGCTGAAGGCTTTGAAGTGTTCGTGGTGACCGATGCCTCGGGTACCTTCAACGAAACCGTGCAACAGGCGGCGTGGGTGCGCATGACCCAGGCGGGCGCGCAGATGATGAACTGGTTCTCGGTGGCCTGTGAGCTGCACCGCGACTGGCGTAATGACATCGAAGGGTTGGGTAACCTGCTTTCGCAGCGCATTCCTAACTACCGCAACCTGATGAACAGCTATTCGGCTTTGACTTCGCGTTGATGTAAACCTGTACCGGCCTCTTCGCGGGCACGCCCGCTCCCACAGGGATATCTCAGGCCCAAAGCCAATGAGGTCCCTGTGGGAGCGGGCGTGCCCGCGAAGAGGCCGGTACAGGCTACGAGGGATTCACAGGCAGGGTGAAGTGAATCCGGCACCCGCCAAGCTCCGACACCAGCGCCTGCAACTGCCCGCCATGGGCCTGCACCACCGAACTGCAGATCGCCAGCCCCATCCCCATGCCACCGCTCTTGGTGGTGTAGAACGCCCCGAATACCTGCTCCCGTTCCTCAGGTGCAATCCCTGGCCCGTTGTCGTCCACACAGATCTCCACCCCGTTCCCGATCACCGTCGACGTAATCCGCAGCACGCCATCACTGCGATACCCCGCCAGCGCCTCCAGGCCATTGGTGATCAGGTTGAACACCAACTGCTGCAACTGCACCGGGTCGGCCATTACGCTCACCCCCGCCTGCAAGCGTGTCTGCACGTCCACCGTGCCCTTGGCGGCATCGGCCGAAGTCAGGCGCACCACCTCGCGGATCAGCTCGTCCAGCTTCACGGCCTTGAGCTGCACCGGCGACTGCTTGGCCAGCGAGCGCAATGCACGCACGATGTTGGCGGCACGCTCGCTGTCGTTGCGGATGTCTTCCAGGCCGGCAATCGCCTCTTCCAGGTCGGGCTTGGCGCGCTTCAGCCAGCGCAGGCTGGCGGCGGCGTTGGAGGTGATGCCCAGCAGTGGCTGGCTGATTTCGTGGGCGATGGATGCCGACAGCTCGTTCATTACCTGCAGGTGTGCACTGCGCGCCAGTTCCGCCCGTGAGCGGCGCAGTTCGGCTTCCATCTGTGCGCGGCTCTGGTTGTCTTCGGCCAGGCGGGTATAGAACTTGGCGGTCTGCAGCGAGACCGCCGCCTGTGAGGCGAGGATTTCCAGCATGGCCAGGCGCTGGCTGCCGAACAGGTTGGGTACCAGGCGGTTCTCCAGGTACACCAGGCCGATCAGCACGCCCTGGATCACCAGCGGCAGGCACAGCACCGACCGTGCGTTACGCGCTTGCAGCTCTTGGCGGAAGGCCTCGGGGCAATCGCTTTGGGCATCGTTGAGCACCAGCGGTTTGCGCGTGCGCATGGTGGTGTTGATGATCGACAGCGGTGCCTGGGTCATGAACTTCTGGCAGTTGTCCATGCTGACGTGCAGCCCGGTGTCGTCGATGTAGGCGAGGGCGGCCATCTGGAATTCGGCACCGCTGACGATCAGCAGCGCGCCGTGGTCGGCGCCGGAATGCTGGGTCAGGTGGCCCATCAGGGTTTCGATCAGGCCTTCGAGCAGCACTTCCTCGGACAGCGCACGCGCGGCTTCGATACCGGCTTCCAGGTCGAGCTTGGCCTGGTGGGTGGCACGGTAGGTTTCCTGGATGGGCTGGGTGCGCAGGAATGGGTGCAAGGCCTCCAGCTGGTGCACCTTGCCTGTCGCCCCCCAGATATGGAAGCAGTCGCGGGCGATGCGCAGGTGCAGGTTGGCGCCGGAAATCAAACCGCTGGGGATGCACACCTCGGCCAGCTGTTCATGGGCCAGAGCCTGCTCGTGGATGAAGCCCGATGCGGTGGCGGCGATCTGCGCCTGGTCGAAGCAACGGATGGCGGCCAGGCCGTCACCTTCAAGCTTGGCAATGACGCCTTCGATCAGCAGCAGCTTGTTGCGGAAGGTCGCCGGGTTGAAGCCGGCCCAGCGACTGAAACGCTCACGCAAACCCCGCAGCTCGCTCAGCTTGTCGGCCAGGCCGGCGGGGGCCTCAGGGCTGCCCAGGGCCAGGCCGTGGAACAGGTGGTAGTCGGCGAGGTTGATATGCGCAGGCGCCGCCCAGGCATTGTCACCGGCCTTGGCCAGGTTGCGCATGGCGTGTGGGATGTTGCCCAGGTAGAAGGCGGACATGCCTGTGAACAGGTGCCGGAAAAACAGCGTGGTCGCTGAGTTGACCGGCGTGGTCGAGGCCACGCAGGCTGCGCCGCTCAAGTTGGCGACGAAGGCTTGCTGGGCCTGCAGGATCTGTTCGATATCGCTGTAGCCGCAACGGCGAACAGTGGCCAGGCCCAGTTGCACTTCCTCCGCGACGTCCGGCAGATAGCGGCCCATGAACAGCGAGTCGGAGACCAGATGGTTGCGGGCATAGCAGCCCATCGCCAGGTCGCCGCTCAGGCGTGCCGAGTCGACCGCTTCCAGTGCGGTGCGGCGGGCGAACTCCATCGGCGAAGTCCAGGCGCTGACCTGGTCCAGGGCCAGCAGCGCGCTGGTCAGGTCGCCCTCGAAACCGTGCCGCTCGATCAGCTTCAGCGCAGCCAGGCAATAGGCATGGCCGTCGTGGTAGGCGCCGAAACGCTCGGCGATCATCACCCCGAACCAGGCCAGGCCGTAAGTGCTGCCTGGGGCAACGCCATGCAGCAGCGACAACTCCATGAGCTTGGCCAGGTGCAGGAAACCGAGGTCGTCCTGCACGAAGAACGATGACGACAGCGTGGCCAGCAGGCCGATCGCCACCGCCACTTGCTCCGAGTCGGTACGTGGCAGCGACTCCAGGCAGTGTCGGCCCTTTTGTTCGATCATGGCCAGCACACGGGCATGGCTGGCCTCTACCTGTTGCCGGTCGACGCCCCGTGCCAGGCGGATACCCAGCAGTTCCAGGCCTGACAAGGCGCTGTCGATGGCCGCCTGATAGTCGCTCTGCAAGGTGAACAGACGGGCCTGCAACTGGCACAGCCGCGCCCGATCCAGCGCCGAACGTGCGCGTTGGCGGCACTCGCCCAGCTGGGCCTCGGCCGCAGCCATGCGCGACAGTTGCATGTCGCACTCCGCTGCCATGCAGGCGATGGCAAAGCCATGCGTGGCGCGGCTTTCCAGCGTGCTGCCGTGGTGCAGCAGCTGCTCGGCCGTGTGCAGGTAACCCGCAGCCTGTGCAAAGGCGCCGCTGTCGCGCGCGCGCAACGCCGCTTCACGTAAAAGCTGCAGGAACACTTCGCAGTCATCCGCTGCAAACCCGCGTGGGTTGGCACGTTGCAGTTGATGGGCAACCTCGAAAAGAGCTTCGTGCAAATGCTCTGGCCAGGTTTGCAGCATGGCCTGGGCAATGCGTGCATGCAGCGATTCGCGCTCGCGCACGGGCGTGAGTTGATAAGCCGCTTCCATCACCCGGTCATGGGCAAAGCCCAAGCCTTTCTGGCTCGGCAGCAGGAAGCCTGCGCCAATCAGGGCCTGCAGCGGTTCGCCCGGTGCTTGTGCAAGGACCCGGCGAAGCAAGCGTTCATCGCATCGGCTGCCCGCTGCGCTGACGATGCGCAGCACGTCGCGCTGGGGCGCGGGCAGGCGCACCAGACGGTGGACCATCAGGTCGGCGACATTGTCGGAATAGCGGTGCCGGGCCACGGCCTGCAGGCACCATGACCAGCGCATGGCCTGGGTGTCGAAGGTGAACAACTGGTCCTCGACCATGGCCCTGAGGATCTGGTTGATGAAAAACGGGTTGCCGGCGGTCTTGTCGTGCACCAGTTCGGCCAGTTGCAGGGTCTGGTCGGGGGCGACGTGGTAGCGTTCGCCGATCAGCTCGGCCACCGCGCCAACGGCCAGCGGGCGCAGGTTCAGGGTGGTGCTGCGCACGGCTGCGGGCAGGGCAGGTGGAGCGCTGCTGGCTTGTACGTCATTGCGCCGGGCAAAGATCAGCAACAGGTTACCGGGCGCCTGTGCGAGCAGTTGCGCCAGCAGCTGCTGCGTGGCGTCGTCGGCCCACTGCATGTCATCGAGAAACAGCACCAGTGGCTGGCCAGGGCGGCTGAACACCTGCAGGAATTCAACGATCGCCCGTAGCTCTTTCTGCAACGCGAGGCGCGTGGGTTTTGCCGGCAGCGCGGGCAGCGGGCCGAGGATCAGTTGCAGGTCTGGCGCCAGCTTGCCCAGCAACCGGCCGTGGCCTTTGATGCGGCGCAAGATCTCGCGCCGCAGGGTGTCGAGCTCCTGGCTGTTCTTTGCCAGCAGCTGGGTGGTCAACGCGCCGAGGATCTCCACCCAAGGCGCATAGGGCACGGCCTGGGCGAGGCTGTTGCACTTGCCGATGGCCCAGTAGCCGTGGGCGTTGCCCTTCAGCGCAGCCTCGACCAGGCTCGACTTGCCCATGCCGGCGGCACCGTTGATGAACAGCGCATGGGGTGTGCTGTCGCGGCGCAGGCCCTTGAGCATCAGGGCGATGGCTTTTTGTTCTGCGCTGCGGCCATACAGGCGTGTGCGGCTGGGCGCGACCGGGTCGGCGCAACCGGGGGTGAAAGCTGCCATGGTCTTGCTGCTGGCCCATTGCCGCTGGCAGTGGGCGAGGTCTACTGCCAGCGCGCGTGCGCTCTGGTATCGGGCGTCCGGTTCTTTGGCCAGGGCCTTGGCTAGGATCCGGCTCAAAGGCTGCGGCACGTTGCTGTCCACTTCGCAGGCGGCCCTTGGCTGCACGCCGGCATGCAGCTGGCGCCAGTGTTGGGTGTCGCGCCCGGCCAGCGGCAGCTCGCCCAGCAGCAGTTGGTAAAGGATTGCGCCCAGGGCATAGATGTCGCTGCGCCGGTCGCTGCTACTGCCGTGCGGGCAAACCTGCTCCGGCGCCAGGTAGGACCAGTTGCCCAGCGGTGTGCCCTGTTCGCCGATCAGTTGTGCCGGGCCTGCGCGAAAGCAGCCCAGGCGCACCCGCTGGTTGCCTTGCAGGCACACATGCTCGGGCTGGAGGGCGCCATGCAGCACGTTGCGTTCATGGGCCAGGGCCAGGGCGGTGGCTGCGTTCACCGCGATGTCGAGAAAGGGCTCCAGGGCCGCCGGGCCTTCGCTCAGCAGGTCGGCGATGGAGTGGCCGGCCGGGTATACCAGCAGCGGGCCCTCGGCAGAGCGCACGAACGCCGAGGGGATTACCGCCCATTGCGGGTCCAGCTGCAGTTGGTAGTCACGCTCCAGGCGCTGGCAGGCGGCGGGTGCTTCGAGCGGAGCGCGCACAGCGATCCAGGACTGGCCGGTGACGGCGTCGCGCAGGCGGAAGTAGCTGAGCTCGCCTTCCTGGCCCAGCGGTGTGATATGGCACCGGTTCAGCCAGCCCTCGTCGATCGACTGGTCAAAATCGATGGGCCTGTGAGCGAGGCGTTCATCAAGCATCTGGCACCCCCTGGCAGCGACATCCTGACGCGCGAGTATACGCAGCGAGCCCAGTACCGATGCGGCTTGCAGCCTGCTTGGCAGGAACGGGCACGCTGTTGTCCGTTATCGTACCCTGAGCGCCGACCGGCACTTGTATAGTGCTTGGGCCAACCTATCCCTCGGGATAATTGTCTCAATGTGTGCGTCGGCCTAGGCTGCCCGGGGCGGCGCAAACGCCCGTGCCCGTGCGAGGAAGCCATGATCCGAATAGGCAATGCCCAGGTGTCGCTGGAGCGGCGCGAAGTGTTTCTCGACGGTAAGCCGATCGTGTTGGGCGGGCGCGCATTCGAGGTGCTGGCCACGCTGATCAAGGCCAAGGGCCGGGTGGTGGGCAAGGACGAGCTGTTCAGCCAGGTGTGGGCCGGCACGGTGGTCGAGGACAACAACTTGCAGGTGCAGGTGTCCCTGCTGCGCAAGGCTTTTGGCGACCGCGGGCTGATCCAGACCGTGCCGCGCCGGGGTTACCGCCTGGCCGCCGAGATCAGCTTTGATGTCCCTTCCCATGGGCTGGGCCAATCGCCGCTGTGTGCCGGGGCCGACAACCTCGAACCGTTGGATGACAGCACTCACGTGCCGGTGCTGGTGGTGGACGATGACCCGTCGGTGCGAACGGCACTGGGCCGCCTGCTGCGCTCGCAGGATATCCCGCATCATCTGTTTGCCAGTGCCGAGGCGCTGTTCGACGCCCGCCTGGAAACCCCCTATGCCTGCCTGCTGCTGGACATGCACCTGTCCGATACCACCGGGCTGGAAGTGCAAGACGCGTTGCGCCGGCTGGCGCTGCCCTGGCCAATCGTGTTCATGACGGGCTTCGGCACAATCCCGATGACGGTGCAGGCCATGCGGGCCGGTGCTGTGGAGTTCCTGACCAAGCCTTTTGACGAAGACCAGTTGCTGACGCTGCTGCAGGCCGTGCGGCACAGGGCTGTGGCCGATGGGCGTAAATGGCGCCACGCGCGGCAGGTCGAGGAAAAGTACCAGCGCCTGACCCCGCGTGAGCGCGAGGTTTTCTCGCTGGTGGTCGATGGCTTGTCGCACAAGCAGATTGCCAGGCAAATCGGCACCAGCGAAGTGACAACCAAGGTGCACAAGAAAAACATCATGAACAAGATGCAGTCCCGCTCGCTTGTCGAACTGGTGGCCATGCACACCGTTATCGGGGCGCGGCCTGAGGGCCTGGGCGGCGCATGAACAGATGGGTGTGCATCGTCGACGACGATGCTTCGGTGCGCAAGAGCCTGGCCAACCTGCTGCGTTCGGCCGGGTTCGAGACCTTGTCGTTTGCAGCGGGGGATGTGTTCCTCGGTTCGGAGCTGGCGCGACAGGCCGGTTGTGTGTTGCTCGACCTGAAAATGCCGGGGATGAGCGGGCTTCAGGTGCAGCGCGAGCTGGTGCGGCAGGGGTGGTGCCTGCCGGTGATCTGCATGTCGGCACATTGGGATGATGGTGCGGTACATGCAGTGATGGGCGCCGGGGCGCAGGCCTGCCTGGGCAAACCTTTCTCTGAAGAGGTATTGCTGAAGGTGGTTGAGGAGGCTTTGGCTGGCAGCCAGTGATGTGTCGCCAGTGCCGGCCCTTTCGCGGGTGAACCCGCTCCCACAGGGTTCTTCGCGGTTTCAACGGCTGTGGTGGTCCCTGTGGGAGCGGGTTCACCCGCGAAGAGGCCAGTAGCTAAAACAGCCATCTCAGCACACCAGCGCAATCAACCATTGGGAAACTGGGCAATTCTCACCGGGTTGACCGATTACCGAGCCCTTTGCCATGCCCCGCCTGAAAACCTTCCTCGACCCCCAATCCCCAGTCCTGACCGCCACCGGCCTGCTGTTCATACGGGCAATGGCTGCCTTGCTGCTGCTCTTCATCCACGGCCTGCCCAAGCTGCTGAACTGGAGCGGGGAGTTGCAGCGCATCGAAGATCCTTTTGGGCTGGGTGCGCCACTGACCTTGGGGCTGGCGGTATTTGCCGAGGTGGTTTGCCCGCTGTTACTGCTGCTTGGGATCGCCGCGCGCCTGGCTTGCCTGCCGGTGCTGGTGGTGTTGCTGGTGGCCCTGGTGGTGGTGCATCTGGACTGGACGCTGGAGCAGGGGCAATTTGCCTGGTTGCTGGTGGCGCTTTATGGCGGGTTGGCATTGACTGGGCCTGGGGCGTATTCGGTTTCCGGTATGTTCTGGCGAAATCGGCTTGCTTGATGGATTTTGGGGCCGCTTTGCGGCCCCGGCAATCTAGCTGCTCCCCGGCCGGTACTGCAGGGCCTCGGCCAGGTGCGGCCGGCCAATCGCCTCGCAACCCTCCAGGTCCGCCAGTGTCCGCGCCACTTTCAATAACCGGTGCGCCGCCCGCAACGACAGGGTCAACCGCTCGCAGGCCCCCTCCAGCCACGCCTGGTCTACCGCTTGCAGTCCGCAATGGCGACGCAGCCCTTCAAGGTCGAGAAACGCATTCACACACCCTTGGCGCCGCTGCTGTACCTCGCGCGCCTGCGCCACCCTGGCGGCCACATCGGCACTGGCTTCACCACAGGGCTGGTTGTTCAGCGTGGTGCTTTCGCGGGCCACGGTCAGGTGCAGGTCGATGCGGTCCAGCAGCGGCCCCGACAACTTGTTGCGGTACCGCGCGATCTGCTCGGTGCTGCAGCGGCAGCGGCCAGTGGGGTCGCCCAGGTAGCCGCAAGGGCACGGGTTCATCGCCGCCACCAGCTGAAAGCGTGCCGGAAAACGCACCTTGTCGCGGGCCCGGGCAATCACGATTTCGCCCGATTCCAGCGGCTCGCGCAGCACTTCCAGCACGCGGCGCTCGAACTCTGGCAGCTCATCGAGAAACAGCACGCCATGGTGGGCCAGGGTGATTTCGCCCGGTTGCGGCCGGCTGCTGCCACCGACCAATGCAGGCCCGGATGCGGAGTGGTGGGGGTGGCGAAACGGTCGCTGCGGCCAGCTGCTCAGCGGTGCATGCCCGCTGACTGACTGGATGGCCGCCACTTCCAGCGCCTCGTGCTCGTCCAGCGGTGGTAACAGCCCGGGCAGGCGGCTGGCGAGCAAGGTCTTGCCGGTGCCGGGTGGCCCGGTGAACAACAGGTTGTGCGCCCCAGCCGCCGCCAGCATCAACGCGCGCTTGGCCGCCAGCTGGCCCTGCACCTCGCTCAGGTCGGGGTAGGGGCGTTGCTGCAGGATCAAGCCATTGGCAGCGTAGGGCGGCAGCGGCACCTGGCCGTTCAGGTGGGCGACCAGCTCCAGCAGGTGCCCCACCGCATACACCACCAGCCCGCCGGCCAGGCTGGCTTCCTCGGCGTTCTCCCGCGGTACCACCAGCGCCCGGCCCGCCTCGCGTGCCGCCAGGGCCGCCGGCAGTACGCCCTGCACCGCACGCAATTTGCCAGATAACGCCAGTTCGCCCAGGCACTCGACCTCGGCGAGGCTGGCCGCGGGTACCTGGCCGTCGGCGGCAAGGATGCCCAGGGCAATGGCCAGGTCATAGCGCCCGCCATCCTTGGGCAGGTCGGCGGGGGCCAGGTTCTGGGTAATGCGCCGCTGCGGGTAGTTCAGCCCGGAGTTGACGATGGCACTGCGTACCCGGTCCTTGCTTTCCTTGACCGTGGTTTCGGGCAGGCCGACCAGGGTGAGATGGGGCAGGCCGTTGGCCAGGTGGGTTTCGACGCTGACCGCCGGTGCCTGTACACCCACCTGGGCGCGGCTGTGGACGAGGGCTAGGGACATGGACGCTCCGTTGTCGCTGAAAGGGGCCGCTTCCTGCGGCTCGGTCAAGGATAGCGAGGGTTGCCACGGCAGGCGCAACAAGTGTGCGTCGTGGTTTTACAGGGCAGGGTTTTTCCCTGTGATTTGACAAAAATCGGCAAAAAATGGATCCAATAAACTTTGCGCAGGTGCCTGGTATGGCTTAGTGTTGTTGGGCAAATGCCGTTGCCATGGGATGGCACGCATCTTCTTTCAAATGGACTTGAGGTATTGCGCCGTGCAAACGCTCACCCGCACGCGCCAGATCATCCGCGAACTGGTGCAGGCCAATTCATTCATAGAACTCACCCGCTTTTTCGACAGCCTCGAGGCGCAATGGCGCCAAGCCCCGCCCGGCGAGTTTCCGGCCTACCTGGCGGCCATCGAAGGGCACATGCTGGTCGACCCGGAGCACCAGGGTGACAGGGCCCTGAGCCAAGTCATCAAAGCCTGGATTGACGCCTGCCCCAAGGCTTACCACCCGCAGGTGGTAATGGGCATGCACTGCTTCCACCGGGCTTGCCAGGTGCAGGGTGCCGGCCAACGCGACGCTGCGCGCTTGCTGGCCGTCGAGCAAATATGTGAAACCGCGACCGCGCACCTGTTGCGTGCAATGGACCGCTGCGCACAACCTGTGGCAGCGGCCATTGGCATGCTGCGTATCAGTGCGCAGCTGCGCGAGCCAGGCTGGTTGATCGAACTGTTTCAGGGGCAGCCTGCGCGGTACAGGCCCAGCGCCCATGCCGATGTGGAAGTGCAGGAAGCCGCGGCGCCCTTACTGGTGAAGCACGGGCTGTTGCCCTTGGCCGAGTTGCCCCAAGCGTTGCCGGCGTGCCTGAGCAGGCGGATCGATCACGAAAATGAAACACCACGCTATTACTGGTTGCGCCATGCGCTGGTGGCCCGCCCTGGTTGCTTTGAAGCGATCCAGGCCCTCGCCGTTTACCTGCTGCCCCGTTGGGGCGCCAGCTTCGATGCGCTAGACCTGTTGGCCAATGGGGCGTTGTGCGAAGGGTGGGACGAAGCGTTGCGCAATGCGTTGCGCTGGATGGCCGTCGAAGAGCGGCTGAAGCTGCCACATGCCGAACAGTTACAGGCCGTCGCCGATTGGCAGCAACTGTTCGATGCCTGGTTGCAGCGCCCGCTAAGGCCCAGGGAAAGCGCCGTCTTGCTGGCTTGGCGAGGCGCGCTGCGCAGCAGTGCCTTGCAGGACCATGCCGGCGGTATGCGCGATTTCGCGGCGAGCCTGGCATGCAATGCCGACCACGGTGCCATCCCAGCCATGGGCGAGCCATTTCGCTGCCTGGTCGGGCTGATACTGAGCGATGGCATGGCAGATGAACAACACCTGTTGCGCACCGCCATCGAGCGCCTGTGTGAAGGCCGCTCGCATGCTGGCGCCTGTGCAATGCGTGCTGTTGGGCATCGCTTCGGCCTGTGGGGGCTGCCACGCTCGGCCGAGCAGGCAAGGCTATGGTCGCAAATGG
This sequence comes from Pseudomonas sp. WOUb67, assembly GCF_050058005.1. Classification (NCBI taxonomy): domain Bacteria; kingdom Pseudomonadati; phylum Pseudomonadota; class Gammaproteobacteria; order Pseudomonadales; family Pseudomonadaceae; genus Pseudomonas; species Pseudomonas sp. WOUb67. Next base: position 870,221 of record NZ_CP170112.1, read on the forward strand.
CGGTGACGCGCCAGCGCGCGGGCCAGGCGCCAGGCTTCGAGGTGCTCGCTGTGGCGCGGCTGCTGTGGGCTGCCAACCGGCATGAGGTGGCCTGTTACCTGTATGAGCGCTGTGCCGAGCTGAGCCTGCCGGGTGCAGCCCTGGGTCTGTACGAGCTGCACAGCGGCGGCCTGGGCAACTCCCCGGCGCACTATCTGGATGACGAGGCGGCTGAGTATTGGTTGCAGCGTGCGGTGGAGGCGGGTAGCAGGCAGGCCAAGTACAACCTCGCCTGCCTGCGCATGGATGGCGATGAGGACCTGAATGAGCGAAGCGCCATGCTGGCCGTCAGGCGCCTGCTGGTCGACGCATTGGGTAATCCGCAGACCAATGCACGCGCGCGCTTGCATCTGGGGATTCTGTTGCGCCAGTTTGGCGAAGCGCAGGAGCGATCCGAGGCGGTCGCCTACCTGTCGAGCCTGGTCGAGCATCCGGACGCGTGGATTGCCGGGCGCGCCAGTGCCGAACTGGGGTTGGCCTGGATGCAGGGGCGCGGCACCCGCAAGCAGAGCCGTTTCGCTGCCATCGAATGGGCCAACCGTGCGGCTGCCTTGCAGCCTGGGGATTCAGCCATCGAAGACATCCAGGCCGAGATCCTCAACTCGCACAACCGGGTCAAGACCCTGGTTACCCAGTGTGGTGCGACCCTGTTTCGCGGCACCTTGCATGCCAGCGAGTTGCCGCCGAAGCAGCTCTGCGCGAGCTAGCAGGGGGTGAGCCTTGTTTGATATCTGTGGGAGCGGCTTTAGCCGCGAACACCGGCTATGCCGGTGCCATCCACCTCGCTGGTTTCTTCGCGGGTAAACCCGCTCCCACAGGGTATCCTCAGGACTCAGGACTCAGGACTCAGGACTCAGGACTCAGGACTCAGGACTCAGAGCTCAGGGCTTGGCGCCGAGGATGATGTGCGAGGCCTTGATCAGTGCAGTGGCCTTCACACCCGGTGCCAGGCCCAGCTCCTGCACGGCTTCGCGGGTCACGATGGCATACACCTCGGTGCCGCCGGCCAGCTTCAGCACCACTTCGGCATTCACTGCACCATCACCCACCCGCACCACTTCGCCTTCCAGTGCGTTACGGGCCGACAGTTTGTAGCCGGCAGCGTCGGTCAGCAGCACCACCCACGGCGCTTTGACCAGCGCCACGGCATCTTTGCCGACGTTGATGCTGAGGTTATGCAGGCTGGCCATGGTGACCACCGCCACCAGCTTTTCACCGCCACCCAGGGTCAGCTCGACTTCGGCATTGACCGCGCCGGGCTGAACGTTGGTGACTTTGCCTTCAAAAACATTGCGTGCGCTGACTTTCATGGGAAACGCTCCGTGTATCGGTTGTTATTCCTGCGTGTCGGGCGCCATGCGTGCTTCCAGTTCGGCTACTTGTTTTTCCAAGGCCTCCAGGCGTGCGCGGGTGCGCGCCAGCACGACCATCTGGCTGTCGAATTCGTCACGGCTGACCAGGTCCAGCTTGCTGAAGGCACCTTGCATCAGCACCTTGAACTGGCTTTCCAGTTCTGCACGGGGCTGTGCGGTATCGCTGCTGAACAGGCGCGAGGCCTGGTCGCTCAGGGCATCGAGAAGGGCTTTGGGCGCAAGCATGGCGTTGTCCACTGAAACTGAGAATGGCCGGCAGTGTAGCACCTGACCCTTGAGTTCACATTGGCCCTTGTGGGAGCGGGCAGGCCCGCGAAGAACCCAGCGCGGTGGATGGCACCGGCTGTGCCGGTGTTCGCGGGCGTGCCCGCTCCCACAGTTCTCGATCGATTGCACGTTTTTCGCGCAATGCGCCCTGCTTGTGCGCACCGAAACTGTGCATGTTTTCCATGCTGGCGACTGGCCAATCCCGACCCTTTCACATAACTCGCTGTTTTCCGGTGATTTGCCGGAACTGGCAAGGTTTCTGCAAAGACCTGTACGAGCCATGCACTGATGCAGTTCCTTGTGACCAAGCAGTGCGCACGCGGAGCCGGATGCCGACGACGCGTTACAAAGCCAACCGCTGCGCTTAGACTTGAGACGGGTTTGTTTTCCTGGGGCAAGTCCACCAAATCGGGAGAGAGTTTCATGAAGCTAGTCACAGCCATCATCAAGCCGTTCAAGCTGGACGACGTGCGCGAGTCGCTGTCGGAAATCGGCGTGCAGGGCATCACTGTTACTGAAGTCAAAGGCTTCGGCCGGCAGAAGGGCCACACCGAGCTGTATCGCGGTGCTGAATATGTGGTCGATTTTCTGCCCAAGGTGAAGATCGATGTTGCCATCGATGACAAGGACCTTGATCGGGTAATCGAAGCCATCACCAAGGCTGCCAACACCGGCAAGATCGGTGACGGCAAGATTTTCGTGGTGAATCTGGAGCAGGCGATCCGCATCCGTACCGGCGAAACCGATACCGACGCGATCTAAGCAGCAAAAAAGCCTCACCAAACCCAACGCCCCAGGAGAAAACAACATGACTCTGCGTAAGATCGCAGGGCTAGGAGCCCTTTTGTCCCTCGTAATGCCCGGGCTCGCCCTGGCAGAGGAAGCTGCCCCAGCGCTGAACTCCGGCGACACCGCCTGGATGCTGACTGCAACGGCGCTGGTGCTGTTCATGACTATCCCGGGCCTGGCCCTGTTCTATGGCGGCATGGTGCGTTCCAAGAACGTGCTGTCGGTGATGATGCAGTGCTTTGCAATCACCGGCCTGATGAGCATTCTCTGGGTCGTCTACGGCTACAGCATGGCCTTCGATACCACCGGTATGGAAAAGGGCGTGCTCAACTTCAATTCCTTCGTCGGCGGCTTCTCCAAGGCCTTCCTCAGCGGCGTCACGCCCGAGAACCTGACGTCGGCCACCGCACTGTTCCCTGAAGCGGTCTTCATCACCTTCCAGATGACCTTCGCCATCATCACCCCGGCACTGATCGTGGGTGCTTTCGCCGAGCGCATGAAGTTCTCCGCGATGCTGGTGTTCATGGGCATCTGGTTCACCCTGGTGTATGCGCCGATCGCGCACATGGTGTGGAGCGGTGACGGTGCACTGATGTGGGACTGGGGCGTACTGGACTTCGCTGGCGGCACCGTGGTGCACATCAACGCCGGTATCGCAGGCCTGGTCTGCTGCCTGGTGCTGGGCAAGCGCAAGGGCTACCCGACCACCCCGATGGCCCCGCACAACCTGGGCTACACCCTGATGGGCGCCGCCATGCTGTGGATCGGCTGGTTCGGCTTCAACGCAGGCTCCGCCGCGGCCGCCAACGGCACCGCTGGCATGGCCATGCTGGTCACCCAGATCGCCACCGCTGCTGCCGCACTGGGCTGGATGTTCGCCGAATGGATCGGTCACGGCAAACCCAGCGCCCTGGGCATCGCTTCGGGTGTGGTTGCCGGCCTGGTCGCCATTACCCCGGCTGCAGGCACCGTGGGCCCGATGGGCGCCCTGGTGATCGGCCTGGCTTCGGGTGTGATCTGCTACTTCTGCGCCACCACCCTCAAGCGCAAGCTCGGTTATGACGATTCGCTGGATGCCTTCGGTGTGCACGGTATCGGCGGCATCATCGGTGCCATCCTCACCGGTGTGTTTGCGGCCCCGGCACTGGGCGGCTTCGGCACCGTCACCGACATTGGCATGCAAGTCTGGATCCAGGCCAAAGGCGTGATTTTCACCGTGGTCTACACCGCCATCGTCACCTACGTGATCCTCAAGGTGCTGGATGTGGTGATGGGCCTGCGGGTCAACGAAGAAGAAGAGTCGGTCGGCCTCGACCTGGCTCAGCACAACGAACGCGGCTACAACCTGTAACTGCGACGCGGTAAAAACTTGCCCGGCTTGCCGGGCATTTTTTTGCCAGATTTTCAGCTTTTTGCGCTTGGCAAACGGTTTATCCGTCACGTTCGCGACGTAGGCAAAAAACTTACAAGTCGTAGGGCGTTTATGGAGCTTTGCTTTTTCCACGGGCGCGCTAGAATGCGCGCCGAAGGGTGTTGGACGTGGAGTCCACACACTTCCCCAGCCTTTGCTAGGCTTGCCAATAGCGTGTGGCCAGCAGGGGCTAATGGATTTGTCAGGTCCTGCCAGGAGCAGGGCCTGCTGGGTGCCGCCTCCCATCAGGAGCGCCGACCCAAGGGCAGTGGCCTAACCCACGGCCAGTTGAATTTTCACTGGTGGCTGCCGGTCTACGGCTGCACTGGTCTATAACTAACCTGCTTTTCGCAAGTCATGAGGTAGAACATGAGCGACGACGATCTGGAAAATGATGACCTCGAAGTAGGCGACGAAGACGAGGGCGATGAAGGCCTCGAAGCGGCGGCTGATGACGGCGTTGAAGACGCTGGCGATGACGACAGCAGCCCGGCACCTGCTGCAAAGGGCAAGTCCAAGGCGGCCGTCTCGGTAGACGAGATGCCGAGCATGGAAGCCAAGCAGAAAGAGCGTGATGCCCTGGCCAAGGCGATGGAAGAATTCCTTTCTCGCGGTGGCAAGGTGCAGGAAGTCGAGGCCAACGTGGTCGCCGACCCGCCCAAGAAGCCGGACAACAAGTACGGCAGCCGCCCTATCTGAGTGGCTGAACACAAAAAAGCCCGCCGTCGCTGCGGGCTTTTTTGTGGGCGCTCAGAAAATAGAGAAATTTCCCACAAGAAAAGAGGAAGCATCTGCTGGATCAGATTTGCGCCACCAGGCAAGCATCACCCTTCAAGCCTGGGGGATTTATGGACAAACTGGTTCGTCGTCGTGACCTTCGCAAGGAAGACTTCCCTAAGGTGGAAGACCCTTTTTTTGCTGAGTGGAAAGTAAAGCGTGCTCTCTCAAACTGGGGATGTTTGCACGGTAGGACAGAGTTTTTGAGAGATTGCGGCGTCACTCTCGGGCGACAGCTCTCTGAGCGAGATCTCGAAGTGGCGCTAAAAGAGATCAGAGACGGCAGATGGCTGTTTTTGACCAGCCAACCATTCAAGCCCATGAGGCTGGATGGCCACTTAGGGGCGGCGCAATGCTTCCCTATGTCTGGGCAGATCAACAGGCACGCTGAAAACGAACGTGGCCCTGGTAAGTGGCGCACTATCGACATCGATTATGACGGTTTGAAAAATACCTTCGCCATTCTGCAGAACCGCCTTGGCTCGCTGGGTGACGAGGGTCGTCTCTTTGGTTCGGAAGGCAAGGATTATGACAATACCTTTCGAATCGTGACTCAGCAATGGGTTCCACTTGATAGCCACGATGATCATTTGGCATCGCGATCCGTCATTCATCGCTATGGCGAAATACGGGGTATCACTCAACGGTATCTCGAGGGAGACGATAAATGGCAAATCAGTGGGAAATCCTGGCATTGGCAACCCGTTCTTCCTTTTGAAGCCTACGAACACCGAGAAAAGAAATGATGCCCGGAGGACGAAACGCAGAGAGCTGGGCATTGCGGTTGTGGGGAGGGCTGGATGCCCTTTATCTATTGCTCTACCTCGTAGGTAGTATTCGGCGTGGGCATTTTCCTGTGGTTACAGACCTACAGAACATGTGGGGCATTTGGAGCGAGCAAGGCTGGCTCACCATAGCGCTGATGGCGCTGAACGTGGTGCTGCAGGCCTCGATCATTTTCAGTGCTGCGCTTTTGCTGGGCGCTCGGAAGGCGGGAATCTATGTTGGTCTGGCGCAAATGCCTTGGCGGTTGCTGTTCGCTGTGCCGTCGTTCTCGGTGCTTTTGGTCTGGGCCAGCTTGGCACCCGGCTACAACCCGTGGTTGATGCTCGGCTTGATCGTGATTTCAGAGTCAATCAAAGGGGGCTCGTTGATGTGGTTGCTGCGTCGCCAAAGCATGCTTCGCAGAGTTGCTGGCGGTTGAGCAAAGTGGCCCGCAGTCGCTGCGGGCTTTCTTGTGCTTGTCAGATTTGTGCTGCCTGTGCAGGCCTCTTCGCGGGTAAACCCGCTCCCACAGGTTCACTACAGGCCTCAGGACGTGCGCGATCCCTGTGGGAGCGGGTTTACCCGCGAATGGGCCGCAACGCGGCCCCTGTCAGCGCCAGCGCGCGAGGATGTCGGGCAGCTGCGACAGGCGCTGGATCTCGGCATCCGGTGCCTGCTCACCCGTCCAGGCCTTGCCCTGAGGGTTGAACCACACTGCGCGTAGCCCGGCGCGCTGGGCGCCTGCGATGTCATCGCCGGGGTGATCGCCAATGTGCACTGCCGCACTGGCGTCCGCCTCGCCGCGGCGCAGGGCTTCCAGGAACGGTGCCGGGTCTGGCTTGCCGATGCCGAGGTCTTCGGCGCACAGGGAAAAGCGGAAGTAGTCCGCCAGCCCCAGCCGGCTCACATCGGCATTGCCGTTGGTGACCACGCCCAGGGTGTAGTGATGGCGCAAGATCTCCAGCACCGGCTGCACCTCGGGGAAGATCTCCACCTGGTGGCGAGCGTGCAGGAACACTTCAAAGCCTTCGTTGGCCAGCGCCTGCGCTTGCTTCTCGCTGTAGCCGACCTCTTCCAGGGCATGGAACAGCACCCGTCGGCGCAGGGCGCTGATGCGGTGCTTGAGGCCGGGTTCGGCCTGTACCAGGCGCTCGCGGATGGCGAACAGGTGCTCCACCGGCACGCCGCCCAGGATCGGAGCGTTGGCTTCGAGCCAGTCGCGCAGCACGACTTCTGCGCTGGCGATGACCGGCGCGGTGTCCCACAGGGTGTCGTCGAGGTCGAAGGTGATCAGCTTGATGCTCATGAGTCTGTGCCTTTGCTGCGTTTGGCCCGAGGGTGGGCGCTGTCGTACACCGCGGCCAGGTGCTGGAAGTCCAGGTGGGTGTAGATCTGCGTGGTGCTGATGTCGGCATGGCCGAGCATCTCCTGCACCGCCCGCAGGTCCTGGGACGATTCCAGCACATGGCTGGCGAAGGAATGGCGAAGCATGTGCGGGTGCAGGTGCTGGCCCAGCTCGCGCTCACCCGCCTTCTTCACACGTTGCTGTACAGCCCGTGGCGTGATGCGGTTGCCCTGGCGGGTGATGAACACTGCACGGTCACGCGGGTTGCCGATGCCGCGCAGGCGGTACCAGGCCTGCAGCGCCTCGCGGGCCTTGCGGCCAACCGGCAGCACGCGGGCTTTGCCACCCTTGCCCAGCACCTGCACCAGGCCGGCGGCGAGGTCGATGTGATCGAGGTCGAGGTTGGTCAGCTCGGACAGGCGCAGGCCAGATGAATAAAACAGTTCAAGGATGGCCTGGTCACGGCGGGCGATGAAGTCGTCGTCGACGCCGCCATCAAGCAGCTGCAGGGCGCGGTCGGTGTCCAGCACCTTGGGCAAGCGGCGCTCACCCTTGGGCGCGCTCAGGCCGGTGGCCGGGTCGTGCTGGCACAGGCCTTCGCGGTTGAGGTAGCGGTACAGGCCGCGCACCGCCGACAGCAGCCGGGCCAGGCTGCGCGAGGACTGGCCATGGTGGTGCAGGCGCGCGATGAGCTGGCGCAGCTGCTGGATCTGCAGCGCCTGCCAATCGGCAATATTGTGTTCCTTGCAGTAGGCGATGACCTTGTCCAGGTCGCGACGGTAGCCCACCAATGTGTGCTCCGACACCTGGCGCTCGTTGCGCAGGTGTGCGCAATAAGCCTCCAGCTGGCGTTCCATCAGCGTACCGAGCGCAGGGTCTGGGTAACGCGCGGTACAACGCGGCCGAGCACTTCGGCGATGTAGCCGAGGAACAGGGTGCCGACGCTGCTCTTGTAGTGTTGCGGGTCGCGGCTGCCGATCGCCAGCACCCCGTGCAACCCCTGGTATTCGAGGGTGGCCACGGCGCTGGAGCCCACCTCCCGGCGCTGCTCCTCACCGAAGAGGAAGGACAGCTCATGCTCACGCAGGTTGCCACTGACGGTCTTGCCGCCGCCCAGCAGGGCACCGATGGCCTGTTGCGCCTCGGCGTTGCTGACCCAGCGCCCGACCGGCGCAACATTGTCGCCAAACAGGATGAGGCTGACGAAGGGCACCTGGAATTCCTGGCGCAGGCTGTCTTCGACCGCCATCACCACTTCTTCCAGGGTACCGGCGTCGAGCAGGTCGAGGATCAGCCGTCGGGTCTTGTCGAACAGCCGGTCGTTGTCGCGGGCCACGTCCATCAGTTGCGACAGGCGATGGCGCATCTCGATGTTGCGGTCGCGCAGCAGCTTGAGCTGGCGTTCCACCAGCGACACGCTGTCGCCCCGCTGGTGCGGGATGTGCTGTTCGATCAGCAGCTCGTCGTGCTCGGCGAAGAAGGTGGGGTGGGCGCGCAGGTAGGCGACCACCGCTTCGGCATCGAGCTCGGCGGACTGCTGGGGTACAACCTTGGGCTGATCGGTCATGGCGGTTACTCGATTAGAGACGAACCTGTCCTTCGTAGACGCGCACGGCAGGGCCGGTCATCAACACGGGCTTGCCGGGGCCGGCCCATTCGATGTGCAGGCGGCCACCGGGCAGGTCGAGGGACACCGGGGAATCCATCCAGCCTTGGCTGATCGCTGCCACGGCCGCGGCGCAGGCGCCGGTGCCGCAGGCCTGGGTTTCGCCCGCGCCGCGTTCCCACACGCGCAGGTTGGCGCGGTGGCGGTCGATGACCTGGAGGAAGCCGGCATTCACCCGCTGCGGGAAGCGCGGGTGGTTTTCGATCTTCGGGCCCAGCTCATGCACGGGGGCAGTCTGCACGTCGTCGACGCGCAGCACGGCATGCGGGTTACCCATGGACACGGCGGCAATCGAATGCAGCTGGCCGTCGACTTCCAGTGGGTAGTTCAGCGCCTGCTCGTCAGCGACGAAGGGGATTTCGGCAGGGATGAAGCGCGGTGGGCCCATGTCGACACTCACCTGGCCGTCGTTCTGCACGTCCAGCACGATGATGCCGCTTTTGGTTTCCACGCGGATGCGCTTTTTCGCGGTCAGGCGCTTGTCCAGCACGAAGCGGGCGAAGCAGCGCGCACCGTTGCCGCACTGCTCCACTTCGGAACCGTCGGCGTTGAAGATGCGGTAGCGGAAATCCACTTCCGGGTTGTTCGGCGCCTCGACGACCAGCAACTGGTCGAAGCCGATGCCGGTGTGACGGTCACCCCATTGCTTGGCGTGCTTTGGCTGGATATGCGCGTGCTGGCTGACCAGGTCGAGGACCATGAAGTCGTTGCCCAGGCCGTGCATCTTGGTAAAACGCAGCAGCATGGGCTTACTCCGGCAGCAGGCTTTCGCCAGCGTACAGTTCGGCGATGGTCTCGCGGCGGCGTACTTCGAACGCCTGGTCGCCGTCGACCAGGATTTCAGCGCAACGGCCACGGGTGTTGTAGTTGGAGCTCATGACAAAACCATAGGCGCCCGCGGACTGCACGGCCAGCAGGTCGCCTTCGGCCAGGTTCAGCACACGGTCCTTGCCGAGGAAGTCGCCGGTCTCGCAGATCGGGCCGACCAGGTCGTAGGCACGGCCTTCGCCCTCGCGTGGGATGACCGCGCTGACACCCATCCAGGCCTGGTAAAGGGCCGGGCGAATCAGGTCGTTCATTGCCGCATCGATGATGGCGAAGTCTTTGTGTTCGGTGTGCTTGAGGTATTCCACGCGGGTCAGCAGCACGCCGGCGTTGGCCACGATGTAGCGGCCCGGCTCGAACACCAGGGCCAGGTCGCGCTTGCCTACGCGCTCGCGAATAGCCTTGATGTAATCGGCCACCAGCGGTGGCTCTTCGTCGCGGTAGCGCACGCCAACGCCGCCGCCCAGGTCGAGGTGGCGCAGGTGGATGCCGCAGTCGGCGAGGCGATCGACCAGGTCCAGCAAACGGTCGAGGGCATCGAGGAACGGCTCGACGGTGGTCAGCTGCGAGCCGATGTGGCAGTCGACGCCGACCACTTCCAGGTTCGGCAGCTGCGCGGCACGCACGTAGATGGCCTCGGCGTCGGCGATGGCGATGCCGAACTTGTTTTCTTTAAGACCGGTGGAGATGTACGGGTGGGTGCCGGCGTCAACGTCCGGGTTGACCCGCAGCGACACCGGGGCAACCTTGCCCATTTCGGCGGCCACGACTTGCAGGCGCTCCAGTTCGTCGGTGGATTCGACGTTGAAGCAGTGCACACCCACTTCCAGGGCACGGTGCATGTCTTCGCGGGTTTTGCCGACGCCGGAGAACACCACGCGGTCGGCGCGCCCGCCAGCGGCCAGCACACGCTCCAGCTCACCGCCGGAGACAATGTCGAAGCCTGCGCCCAGGCGCGCCAGCACGTTCAGCACGCCAAGGTTGGAGTTGGCCTTGACCGCGAAGCACACCAGGTGCTCGGTGCCTTGCAGGGCGTCGGCATAGCTGCGGTACTGGGCCTCGATGTGGGCGCGCGAGTACACGTAGGTGGGGGTGCCGAAACGTTCGGCGATGGCCGACAGGGCCACCCCTTCCGCGAACAGCTCACCGTCGCGGTAGTTGAAAGCGTTCATCTGGTTTCCTTACTGCGCAGGCGACTGCTCGGGCTCGGACTGTAGCTCGGGCTGCTGTGCTGGCGCCGGGGCCGGCTTGGCTTTTGGCTGGTGCTGGTGCGACTTGTGCGCTTTGCCGTTATCGCCGTCTTCAGGCAGATACAGCGGGCCTTTCTGGCCGCAGGCCGAAACGAGGCAGGCAACAGCGACCAGCGCCGCGAAGGAGGAAATCAGGCGCTTCATGGGTGAAATCCTTAGAAAAATGCAGTATTGCGCCCGAGTATACCGAGCGACCGGCGGCTTGCCTATGCAAGGGCCGGTCCGCCGGGCGGGCTATTCTTACCGCCTTCAATGGCTAATCTTTGCATTCGGCGCCAAGCGCCCGTATCTTGCCCGGCTTGCCTGTAACGCAGCCAATTTCGAGGTTCCTGCAATGAGTTTGAGTGAAGCGCGTTTCCATGATCTGGTCGACGCGACCCAACAGGCCCTGGAAGACCTGTTCGACGAGAGCGGCATGGACCTGGACATGGAGAACTCCGCCGGGGTCCTGACCATCAAGTTCGAAAATGGCAGCCAGCTGATCTTCAGCCGCCAGGAGCCGCTGCGCCAGTTGTGGCTGGCTGACAAGTCCGGCGGTTTCCACTTCGACTACGACGAAGAGAGCAAGAAGTGGATCTGCGAGAAGAGCGAAGAGCTGCTGGGCGAGATGCTTGAGCGCATCGTCTGGGAGCGCGCTGGCGAGAAGCTGGACTTCGACGAGATCTGAGATGAGTGAGCAACCGCGGCCGCCCAAGCCGCTTTACAGCAATGTCAGCCCCGCAGTGAAGTCGCCGTGCATCAGCGTTTGCCGGCTGGACGAACAGCGGGTGTGCACCGGCTGCCAGCGGCATGTGGAGCACATTCGCGAATGGCGTTCCGCCGATGACGAACGGCGTCGGCAGATCTGCCGCGAGGCCCAGCGCCTGCGTGATCAGGCTAAGGCACACTGAGAGCAGGGGCTTGAGTATTTGCCCGGCTGTGGTAGTGTCGAGTTCTGCGTCGGTGACGCCAAAGCATTCACAAACCCCGCCCTTGGGCGGGGTTTTGCTTTATCTGCCCGACGAAAACCGCCTGTTCAAAGGAGTCTGACTGGATCATGAGCACCAAGCCTTCCCTCACCCTCACCCGATTGGACGTACAGCGTCTGGAGCGTCTTATCGACAGCCTCGACGAGAGTACGCCGGGTGTGCTCGCCCTGCAGGCCGAGCTGGACCGCGCCGAGAAGGTGGTCGGTCACGAGGAGGTGCCGGCGGGCGTGGTGACCATGAACTCGCGCGTGCACTGCCGTGAGGAGGCCAGCGGCAAGGACTACCACCTGACGTTGGTGTATCCGAAGGATGCCGGGCCGGAAGGCAAGGTCTCGATCCTGGCGCCGATCGGCTGCGCCTTGCTGGGGCTGTCGGTGGGCGAGCAGATTGACTGGCCGGCACCGGGGGGCAAGACCCTCAAGCTGAAGCTGCTGGAAGTGGAATACCAGCCGGAAGCGGCGGGCGATTACGACCTGTAAGGGCCATGGGGGCCGCGTTGCGGCCCATTCGCAGCACAAGGCTGCTCCTACAGAGGGATGCGGTCCCATGTAGGAGCAGCCTTGTGCTGCGAATTCAGGCGCCTTCCGCCAAAACCTGCTCCAACCCCTCATTCAAAGCCTGCTCCAGCACCCGCTTGTAGCTCAGGTACACCTGCGTCGCCCCCAGCCGGTCATCCAGCAACTCGGACAAGTCCAGGTCGGTGATGTAGCACCGGTACTGCCCGGCACCGCGCCGTTGTCCGATGATCTGCCTGGCCACCACCGCATACAGCTGCTCGCCATGCTCCAGCTCGGAAAACTCTTGCTGGTCGCAGTACAGCGTCACATGCGCCGCACCCGCCACACTGGCCTGGATGATCGCCTGCACCTCATAGTAAGGCTGGCCGCTGCCTTCGACCGGAGCCAGGCGCGGCTCGATGCTGCGCGCCCTGCCAGCACCGGAAGGCAACAGTTGCGCGTAGTGGATGTCCAGCGAGGCAGCGCGCTGGGTATCCAGCGGCAGCCGGGCATCCCGGCGCATCAGCACCGAGCGCAGGAACCGCTGCAGCGGCAGCAGCAGGTGGGCTTCGTCATGCAGGGGCAGGCGCTGCTGCCACAGGGCATTGTATTCATCCAGCACATACAAATCGGCCCAGCCACCCTGCAGGCGGTAGAACACCTGGATGCAAGCCGGGCGCCCCTGTTCCAGCACCAGGCGCAGGTCGTGGTCCAGCAGGGCGTTGCTATCCAGGTACAGCGGGCTGTAGGCGCTGCGCTCCTCGCCCAGGTGGGCCAGCAGCGCTTCGTGGTCGGCCAGGGTGGCCAGGCCGACATGCCCGGCCAACAGCTCCAGCACATGGGTGTGTTGGGCCACCTGTAGCAGGTAGCGGTGGTTCAAGCCTTGGTCCAGCAGCAGTTGCACCGTGTCGAAAATTTCCTCCACGCGCTGGCCGGTGGCCTGCGCGCGGCTCTGGCAAAAGCAACGCACCCGTACCCGTGGCCGGTGGCCGCGCAGCACCGGGCTGTTGAGGAAGTCGCGCAGGCAGCGCACCAGCGCGTGCTCACCGTCGTAGCGCTGAACCAGCACTTCGTTCCAGCTGTTCAGGGTGACCTGGTCCAGGGTCAGCACCAGGTTTTCGCGCACGCCTGCGTAGCTCAACGAATCGGTACGCTCGGTGGTCATCAGGATGTTCAGGTCGCGGTGATGGCGCAGCGGGTCGATGGCGACATTGACCAGCAACAGCACCTCGTCGGCAACGCTGGGCTGCAGCAGGCGCACTTCGCTGACGATCGGCAAGGGCAGGGGAATGCTTTGCTGCAGGCAACCCATCAGGTTGAACAGCTCCAGTTCACTGAGGTCGCTGACGCCCGGGTGCAGCGCCAGGCGCGTGCTGCTGTCGATCACGCCGTTGCGGTGGGCCCAGGCCAGCAGTTCAAGCAGCTCGCGGCAGCGTTTGATCGGGCTGAAGTGCTCCACCTCGTGGGTGCTCAGGTTGCCGCTGTACAGCTCCCAGTGGTGGCTGCCGGGCTCTTTGCGGTTGGGCGCCTGGACCAGGGTCAGGGTGCCTTCGGCAAGGTCCGGGGCGATGCCGGGGTTTATCACCTCGACCTTGCCGGCGCGGCGCTCGAAGGCCGCATAGAGGCGCCGGCCCAGCACATTGAGGTCGCGCTGGTCGGCGCGGCTGCTGGCGTTCTGGGTGCTGGCAAACTGGCTGAGGAAGCGGTAGCTATGGTTGAGCTCGGCCACCAGTTCGCGGCGCTCGACAGCGACTTGCTGCACTTTCCATAGGCTGCGGCTGTCCAGCAGGGCCAGCTGACGCTCGTCCCAGCCCCACTCGTCTGCCAGGCGCTGCAACAGCCGGCGTTGCCAGCCATTGGCGCGGCCCTGGTCGCTGAGCTTCTTGTTCACCTTCAGGTACAGGCTGCGCCTCACCAGCTCCAGGCGTGCGAGCTCGCCACGTTGCAGCAGGTAACGTTCGATGCGTCGGTACACCATCACATACGGGTCCAGCTCGTCGAGGTCGAGCTGGTTGGCGAACACCGCCTGCTTGTAGTCCAGGCTCAGGCAGCGCACGGCGGGGTGCTCGCTGGCGTAGGCCTCGGTCAGCAGCAGCTTGAGCAGCGACTTGTAGGGCGAATCGATGCCCTTGAACAGCTGCCACAGGCCGGCACCGACGAACTCGCCGGGCGGGATGTGCGCCAGGTTGCCGAGGTCGAGCGCGTCCTGGCTGCGGATGAAGCGCTTGGTCAGCAGGGTCTGGGTGTAGGCGTGGTAATTGTGTTCCTGGTAGACGGGTACCAGCCACCACAGGGGGGTGCGCCCTGCCAGCCAAAGAGTAGTGCGGTAGAACTCGTCCAGCAGCAGGTAATGCTGGGTGGTGCCGCAGTCGTCGGAGCCCAGTTGGCCATCGCGCTGGCCCTGGGCAAAGCCTTGCGTGTCGATCAGGAAGAAGTGCGCCTCGGCGCCCAGGCTTGCCGCCCAGCCCTCCAGCAATTGGCACTTGCGGCGCAGCTCTTCCAGCAAGTGCTCGGGCAGGCCGGGCGCATGGCACACCCACAGGTCCATGTCGCTGTTTTCCGCCTGGGCCAGCGAGCCCAGGCTGCCCATCAGGAACAGGCCGTGAATCGGGCGTGGCGGGTTGCCATGGCGCGCCTTGTAGGTAAACGAGCGGGCCAGGCGCTGGGCCTCGACCACCAGCTCGGCGCCTGGCTCGTAGCCCGACACGCCCGCAGGTGTGCTACTCGAGATGTAACCCGGCAACAGTGGGTGGTTCACGTGAAACAGCAGTGGCAGCAGCGTCAGTACCTGTTGCTGGCGTGTCGACAGGCCTTCCATTGCCCGCTGCAGCCGCCCTTGGTTCAGCTGCAGGAAACGCGCACGCAATGTCGCCAGGACTTTGCGGTCGATGCCTTCGTCCAGGTCAGGGCGGATTTCGTGAGGGTGGTTCATTGCGCGCTCGGGCAGGCCAGTGAAGCTGTGGCGAGTTTAGCCTGAGTGGCGGAGTCGGATAAGCGCTAATTGGAATTTTTGGCGCCATTTTTCCAGCGCGCACCTGCTCCAGCTTTCGCTGTGCTTCAGGCATGATGGGCGCACTGATTTCATGTAGAGAATTTCCGATGCGTGTATGGATCGATGCCGACGCCTGCCCCAAGGCGGCCAAGGATCTGATCGTCAAGTTCGCCCTCAAGCGCAAGTTCGAAGTGGTGATGGTGGCGGGCCAGGCCGTGGCCAAACCGGCGTTCGCGATCGTGCGCCTGATCGTGGTACCCAGCGGCATGGACGCAGCCGACGACTATCTGGTGGAGCACGCCGTGCCGGGCGAGCTGGTGATCTGCAGTGATGTGCCGCTGGCTGACCGCCTGGTGAAAAAGGGTGTGGCAGTGCTGGACCCGCGCGGGCGCGAATTCGACGAGCGCAACATGGGTGACCGCCTGGCGGCGCGCAACCTGTTCACTGACCTGCGCGAACAGGGGCAAGTGGGGGGAGGGCAGGGGGCTTATGGCGAGCGCGAAAAGCAGGCGTTTGCCAATGCGCTGGACCGGATCATTGCCCGGCTGTCCAAGCCCTGAAGGCTGACGCGGTCCCTGTAGGAGCGGCCTTGTGTCGCGATCGGGCTGCGAAGCGGCCCCAGGATTTCAGCTTCGCCGCATAAATTGCCGGGGCCGCTTCGCGGCCCGATCGCGACACAAGGCCGCTCCTACACAGAGCGCTCGTAACGTAACTTACTCGTGTGTGAGTTCCAGCACCCGGTCCACCAGCTTGTAGATCCCGCCCGCCGCTTCGCTGATCGACTTGGCCTCCATGTAGGCCGGAGTAGTCACCAGCTTGCGCTGGGTGTCTTCGACAATATCGTGCACGTCGCACTCCTCATGGGTGCCGCCCATCTTCTCCACAGCCGCCGCAGTACCGGCGTCGCTACCGATGGTGCAGACCACGCCCGGCCCGTAGATCTTCGCGGCCAGCGCCGGTGAGATGCAGATCAGGCCAACCGGCTTGCAGGCGTCGGCAAAGGCTTCGGCCAGGGCCAGCACGTCCGGGTTGACGGTGCAGTTGGCGCCTTCCACGGCGAAGTTGGACAGGTTTTTCGCCGCCCCGAAACCGCCCGGCACGATCAGCGCATCGAATTCCTCAGCCTTGGCTTCGCGGATGTCCTTGACCTCGCCGCGGGCAATGCGCGCCGACTCCACCAGCACATTGCGCGACTCGGGCATTTCTTCGCCGGTCAGGTGGTTGATGACATGCATCTGCGCAATGTTCGGCGCGAAGCACTGCACCTGCGCACCGCGCTGGTCGAGGCGCAGCAGGGTGATCACGCTTTCGTGGATTTCGGCGCCGTCATATACGCCACAGCCGGAAAGAATCACCGCTACTTTTTTTGTCATGCTCAATACTCCAGTGTCGAGGCGCTAAATGTCCTCTAGTTTGGCAGATGTCGCCATAGGGGTTGCCGCAGGCGCGGCCTAATCTTGATGGATACCGTCTGAGGCTGTACCCATGGACCTGATACTGCTGGCCGTGCCGTTCTTCTTCGTGCTCATCGCCGTGGAGCTGGTGGCCGACCGTGTGCGTGGCCAGCGCAACTTTACCCTGGCCGATTCGATAAATAGCCTGAGCACCGGCGCGCTGTCGACCAGCACCGGGTTGCTGACCAAAGGCGCAGGGCTGGTGACCTATGACCTGGCGTTCGAGCACCTGGCACTGTTGCGCCTGCCGCCCGAAGCCTGGTGGGTATGGGTGCTGGCCTTTGTCCTGTACGACTTCTGCTACTACTGGCTGCACCGCCTGGGCCATGAACGCAACGTGCTGTGGGCCGCGCATTCGGTGCATCACCAGAGCGAGGAATACAACCTCACCACCGCGCTGCGCCAGACCAGTAGCGGGTTCATCTTTTCGTGGATCTTCTACCTGCCGCTGGCGCTGCTGGGCGTGCCGCCACTGGTGTTCATCACCGTGGCATCGCTCAACCTGCTGTACCAGTTCTGGGTGCATAGCCGGCACATCCCCAAGCTTGGCTGGCTTGAGTGGGTGTTGATCACGCCATCCAACCATCGCGTCCACCATGCGCAAAACCCTGTTTACTTGGATCGCAACTACGGCGGTGTGTTCATTCTCTGGGACCGTCTGTTCGGCACCTTCAAAGAGGAGGACCCGGCCGAGCCGGTGGTGTTCGGGGTAACCACCCCGCTGGCCAGCTGGAACCCGCTGTGGGCCAACCTGCAGTTCTATGCCCAGCTCTGGCATGACGCCCGGCACACCGCCAGCCTGCGGGACAAGCTGCGCATCTGGTTCATGCCCACTGGCTGGCGCCCGGCCGATGTGGCCGCACGCTACCCGCAAGCAAAGCAGGACCTGGCGGCGTTTCGCAAGTTCGAGATTGCCCTGGGTCGCCCGCAACAAGCCTACGTGGCGGCGCAGTTCGTGGTTTATGTGGCCTTGGGCAGCTACCTGATGGACGTCGCCGAACGCGTGCCGGCCGCCGCGCTGGTGCTCGGCTGGTCGCTGATGGCGTTTGGTCTGTTCGTACTGGGCGGGTTGCTGGAGAACCGGCCCTGGGCTGCGCGCCTGGAGCTGGCGCGGCTGGTGGTGAATGCGCCGGCGCTGTACCTGGCCGGCGCACTGGGCCTAGCGGTGGTCGCGCCGCTGGCCTGGTTCCTGCTCGTGGTCTACAGCCTTCTCAGCCTGTGGGGCCTGGGCCAGGTCCGCCGCCTTGCGCTCCGCGCGCAAGGTGCGGAAGCGCCGGCGCAGCCACAGCAGGACGCCCAGCCCCACCAGGCCACCAAGTACCCATAGCTCGTAACGCTTCACGTTGCCCAGCAGGCCTTCGAGAATGGCGCCGAAGTGGTACGCCGCCGCGCCCAGGGCGATTGCCCAGATGGCCGCGCCCAAGCCATTGAGCAGCAGGTAGCGACGCGGCGGGTAGCCCGACAGGCCAATGGCCACCGGCATGACCGTACGCAGGCCATAGACGAAGCGGAAGCTCAGCACCCAGATGTCGGGGTGGCGGCGGATGTGGTCCAGCGCCCGGTCACCCATTGCTTGCCAGCGTGGTTTGCGCGCCAGGATCCTGCGCCCGTGGCGGCGGCCCATGAAGTACCACAGCTGGTCGCCGGCATAGCTGCCCAGGAACGCCACCAGGCACACCAGCTTGATGTCCATGTACCCACGGAACGCAAGGAAACCCGCAAGCACCAGGATGGTCTCGCCTTCGAAGAAGGTGCCTAGAAAAAGGGCAAAGTAGCCGAAATCCTGCAGGAATTGTTGAAGCATTTTCTGAGGTGCTGGCGAAATGAACGCGCAGCCTACCCCTTCGCGCGCATTCGTGAAAGTGTCCAAATGTGTCTCGACGTGAACAATTCCTACACAGACAATGCCAGAGGCCACGCGCCATGGCTTGCCCTGGTGTGTAACACAGGCGTCATAATGGGCGCTTATCTTGCCGCTCAATTGATGATAGGGCGTTAACGTCCTCAGGAACGCCAGATGAATAATGAAGTGCTCACCCCTGTCGCGATCAAGGATGCCCAGGAGCTCCCCGAAGAGTTGGTGCAGACCCCGCCAGACCTGCCGCCGGCGCCCGAACCCGAGCCCGTAGAGGAGCAGGTGGCCGAGCCTGTGGCCGCGGCGCCCACGCCCGTACCGGCCCCGGCAATCACCGTCCCTGGCCTGGACGACAGCAGCCTGTACATTCATCGCGAACTCTCGCAGTTGCAGTTCAACATCCGCGTGCTGGAACAGGCCCTGGACGAGAACTACCCCCTGCTCGAACGGCTCAAGTTCCTGTTGATCTTCTCCAGCAACCTCGACGAGTTCTTCGAGATCCGCGTCGCCGGCCTTAAGAAGCAGATCAACTTCGCCCGTGAACAGGCCGGTGCCGACGGCCTGCAGCCGCACCAGGCGCTGGCGCGTATCAGCGAGCTGGTGCACATCGAGGTAGAGCGCCAGTACGCGATCCTCAACGACGTGCTGCTGCCGGAGCTGGAAAAGCACCAGATCCGCTTTATCCGCCGCCGTTACTGGACGCCCAAGCTCAAGACCTGGGTGCGCCGCTATTTCCGCGACGAAATCGCCCCGATCATCACCCCGATCGGCCTCGACCCGACTCACCCGTTCCCGCTGCTGGTGAACAAGAGCCTCAACTTCATCGTCGAGCTGGAGGGGGTCGATGCCTTCGGCCGCGACTCGGGCCTGGCGATCATCCCGGCCCCACGCCTGCTGCCGCGGGTTATCCGCGTGCCTGAAGAGGTGGGCGGCCCGGGCGCCAACTACGTGTTCCTGTCGTCGATGATCCACGCGCACGCCGACGACCTGTTCCAGGGCATGAAGGTGAAGGGCTGCTACCAGTTCCGCCTGACCCGTAACGCCGACCTGGCGCTGGACTCTGAAGAAGTCGACGACCTGGCCCGCGCCCTGCGTGGCGAGCTGTTCTCGCGCCGTTACGGCGACGCCGTGCGCCTGGAAGTTGCCGACACCTGCCCGAAACACCTGTCGGACTACCTGCTCAAGCAGTTCAGCCTCAGCGAAAGCGAGTTGTACCAGGTCAATGGCCCGGTCAACCTCACCCGCCTGTTCAGCATTACCGGCCTGGACAGCCACCCGGAGCTTCAGTACACGCCGTTCACCCCGGCAATCCCCAAGCTGCTGGTGAACGCCGACAACATTTTCAGCGTGATCAGCAAGCAGGACATCCTGCTGATGCACCCGTTCGAGTCCTTCACCCCGGTGGTCGACCTGCTGCGCCAGGCCGCCAAGGACCCGCACGTGCTCGCCGTGCGCCAGACCCTGTACCGTTCCGGGGCCAACTCGGAAATTGTCGATGCCCTGGTGGACGCGGCGCGTAACGGCAAGGAGGTCACCGCGGTGATCGAATTGCGCGCACGCTTCGACGAAGAGTCCAACCTGCAGATGGCCAGCCGCCTGCAAGCGGCCGGTGCGGTGGTGATCTACGGTGTGGTCGGCTTCAAGACTCACGCCAAGATGATGTTGATCCTGCGCCGCGAGCAGGGCGAGATCGTGCGCTATGCGCACCTGGGCACCGGTAACTACCACGCCGGCAACGCCCGCTTGTACACCGACTACAGCCTGCTGACCTCTGACGACGCGCTCACCGAAGACGTCGGCAAGCTGTTCAGCCAGCTGATCGGCATGGGCAAGACGCTGCGCATGAAAAAGCTGCTGCACGCGCCGTTCACCCTGAAGAAGGGCATGCTCGACATGATCGCGCGGGAAACCCAGTTCGCCCTTGAAGGCAAGCCCGCGCACATCATTGCCAAGTTCAACTCGCTGACCGACGCCAAGGTCATCAAGGCGCTGTACAAGGCCAGCCAGTCGGGTGTGAAGATCGACCTGGTGGTGCGTGGCATGTGCTGCCTGCGCCCAGGCATTCCGGGGGTTTCACACAATATTCAGGTCCGCTCGATCATCGGCCGCTTCCTGGAGCACACCCGGGTGTTCTACTTCCTCAATGGCGGCGAAGAGCAGATCTACCTGTCCAGTGCCGACTGGATGGAGCGCAACCTCGACAAGCGCGTCGAGACCTGCTTCCCGGTGGAAGGCAAGAAGCTGTTGCTGCGGGTGAAGAAGGAGCTGGAAGGCTACCTGACCGACAACACCCACGCCTGGACCTTGCAGCCAGACGGGCGCTACGTGCGCATCACCCCGACTGGCAACCAGAACCCGCGCAGTGCCCAGGCGACCCTGCTGGAGCGCCTGAGCAACCCGGTCCTCAACGTACGCTGAGGACGAAGCTGACCCGGGCCAGCCACTCCGCCTCGTTGGCGAAGTCGGCCTGGGTCAGCTGATTCTGCTCCAGCCAGCCTTCAGGGAAGGCCACATCCAGGCTTGCATCGCCAGCCTTGAGCACCACCTTCGGCATCTGCTGATTGCCACGGATGTGGTGGAACAGAATGGCGAAGCGCAGCAGCACGCACAGGCGCAGCAACTTGACCCCTTCGTCACCCAGTTCGGCGAATTTGTCCTTGGGGATGTTGCGGCGGTGGCCGCGCACCAGCAAAGCCATCATCTGCTGGTCCTCGCGGGAGAAGCCCGACAGGTCGGAGTGCTCGATCAAGTAGGCGCCGTGCTTGTGGTAGTGATAGTGGGCGATATCGAGGCCGATTTCGTGCACTTTCGCCGCCCAGCCCAGCAGATCGCGCCAATTTCCGTCTTTCAGCCCCCAGGCATCGGCCACTTGGTCGAAGGCATGCAGTGCCTTGCGTTCCACGCGCGCAGCCTGGCCCTGGTCCACGTGGTAACGCTCCATCAACGAGTTGAGGGTGCGTTCGCGCACGTCTTCATGGTGGTGGCGGCCGAGCAGGTCGAACAGCACCCCTTCGCGCAGGGCGCCGTCACAGTGGCCCATGCGCTGCAGCTCCAGCGCGTCGAAGATTGCCTCGAGAATGGCCATGCCCGCCGGGAAGATCGTGCGGCGGTCCGGCTTGATGCCGTCGAAGTCGATCTTGTCGACTTCACCCAGCTTGAACAGCTTGCGCTTGACCCAGGCCAGGCCCTCGGCGTTGACCTCACCGTTGCCCAGGCCACCGGCCTTGATGGCGGCGCCGATGGCGCGGATGGTGCCGGACGAGCCGATGGCCTCGTCCCAGGTCAGGCGATGCAGGGCATGCTCGATGCTCATCAGTTCCAGGCGCGCGGCCGTGTAGGCCTGGGCGTAGCGGGCCGGGGTGATCTTGCCGTCGCGGAAGTAGCGCTGGGTGAAGCTGACGCAGCCCATCTGCAGGCTTTCGCGCAGCAGCGGCTCGAAGCGCTGGCCGATGATGAACTCGGTGCTGCCGCCGCCGATGTCGGCCACCAGGCGTTTGCCGGGGGTGTCGGCCAGGGTGTGCGAAACGCCCAGGTAGATCAGGCGCGCCTCTTCACGGCCGGAGATGACCTCCACCGGGTGGCCGAGGATGGCTTCGGCGCGCTGGATGAACTCGTTACGGTTGCGCGCTTCGCGCAAGGCGTTGGTACCGACGATACGCACGGAGCCTGCCGGCATGCCGTTGATCAGCTGCGAAAAGCGCTTGAGGCAATCCAGGCCTCGTTCCATTGCCTCTTCACTGAGTTTGCGTTCTTCGTCGATGCCGGCGGCAAGCTGAACCTTCTCGCCGAGCCGCTCGAGAATGCGGATTTCGGTATGGTGGGCCTTGGCCACGACCATGTGAAAACTGTTGGAGCCAAGGTCGATGGCGGCGATCAGGGACAGGTTCTTCGCGATGGTATGCGGCATGATCTGGTTGTTCTCGGTCGTTAACCCGGCAATCGTGCCACGATAGCAGGCTGGCGCCAACGCGTGACACGCAGCCGATGTGCTGGCCTTGATGCAAGGCAATGTGCCATTCGATTCTATGACGGCTGTATGACAGTTTCGATTCGCGGCGTCTTGCACAACTATAGTTACACTCAATCGTGCGTGGCTTCCTGTAGGCGGCGGGTGCGGCTATGATGGGCAACGTTTTTTGCTTACGACCCTGGAGATATCCATGAGCAGCGATCTGATCAAACACGTCAACGACGCCTCCTTCGAAGCCGATGTACTGAAGGCCGAAGGCGCGGTACTGGTTGACTACTGGGCTGAATGGTGCGGTCCATGCAAGATGATCGCTCCAGTACTGGACGACATCGCCGAAACCTACAAAGGCAAGCTGACCATTGCCAAGCTGAACATCGACGAGAACCAGGAAACCCCGGCCAAGCACGGCGTGCGTGGTATCCCGACGCTGATGCTGTTCAAGAACGGCAACGTCGAAGCCACCAAGGTTGGCGCGCTGTCCAAGTCGCAGCTGGCCGCGTTCCTCGACGCCCACCTGTGATGTGAAAAAAGCCCCGCAAATGCGGGGTTTTTCTTTTTCAGAGCACTAGACGCAGAAAAAAGCAAGTGTTACATTCGGCCTCGCACTGCTTTTCCAGTGCCCTCTACGTGCCGTCGCCGAAGCATCCCCAATTCGAATCAGTACGCGATCCTGTCGCCATCTAGCGGCGCGGCCTCATTAAGCCAGAAGCTTAATTCTCCCTTCTTACATGATTACGTCACTCCCCTTATGAACCTGACTGAACTCAAGCAAAAGCCGATTACCGATCTTTTGGAAATGGCCGAACAGATGGGCATCGAGAACATGGCCCGTTCGCGCAAACAGGACGTGATCTTCGCCCTGCTGAAGAAGCACGCGAAGAGCGGCGAAGAGATTTCGGGTGACGGCGTGCTGGAGATTCTCCAGGATGGTTTCGGTTTCCTGCGCTCGGCTGATGCGTCCTACCTGGCCGGCCCGGACGATATCTACGTCTCGCCTAGCCAGATCCGCCGTTTCAACCTGCGTACCGGCGACACCATCGTCGGCAAGATCCGCCCGCCGAAGGAAGGGGAGCGTTACTTCGCCCTGCTGAAGGTTGATACCATCAACTTCGACCGTCCGGAAAACGCGAAGAACAAGATCCTGTTCGAGAACCTGACGCCGCTATTCCCGAACAAGCGCCTGAAGATGGAAGCCGGTAACGGCTCCACCGAAGACCTGACCGGTCGCGTCATCGACCTGTGCGCCCCGATCGGCAAAGGCCAGCGTGGCCTGATCGTCGCCCCGCCAAAAGCGGGCAAGACCATCATGCTGCAGAACATCGCGGCCAACATCACCCGTAACAACCCCGAGTGCCACCTGATCGTCCTGCTGATCGACGAGCGCCCGGAAGAAGTGACCGAAATGCAGCGCACCGTGCGCGGCGAAGTGGTTGCTTCCACCTTCGACGAGCCGCCAACCCGCCACGTGCAGGTTGCCGAAATGGTGATCGAAAAGGCCAAGCGCCTGGTCGAGCACAAGAAGGACGTGGTCATCCTGCTGGACTCCATCACCCGTCTGGCGCGTGCCTACAACACCGTGATCCCGAGCTCCGGCAAGGTGCTGACCGGTGGTGTCGATGCCCACGCCCTGGAGAAGCCAAAGCGCTTCTTCGGCGCCGCGCGTAACATCGAGGAAGGCGGTTCGCTGACCATCATCGCCACCGCGCTGGTCGAAACCGGCTCGAAGATGGACGAAGTGATCTACGAAGAGTTCAAGGGCACCGGCAACATGGAGCTGCCGCTGGACCGCCGCATCGCTGAAAAGCGCGTGTTCCCGGCCATCAACATCAACCGTTCCGGTACCCGCCGCGAAGAGCTGCTGACCGCCGACGACGAACTGCAGCGCATGTGGATCCTGCGCAAGCTGCTGCACCCGATGGACGAAATCGCCGCCATCGAGTTCCTGGTCGACAAGCTCAAGCAGACCAAGACCAACGACGAGTTCTTCCTGTCGATGAAGCGCAAGTAAGCTTCCCGACCAGGCAGTAATTGGGGCCGCTTCGCGCCCCTTCGCGGGCTCGCCCGCTCCCACAGGATCAGTGCGATCCTTGTGGGAGCGGGCGAGCCCGCGAAGGGCTGCGAAGCGGCCCCAATGCATTTTTGCCCCCAAACAATGCCCGAACGGCGCTACACTCTGCACCCCCGACCGATACGGCCAACACGAGGCTCATGCATGCAGTATCGCGACTTGCGCGACTTCATCCGTGGCCTGGAGCAGCGCGGCGAACTCAAGCGCATCCAGGTTCCGATCTCCCCAGTCCTGGAAATGACCGAGGTCTGCGACCGCACCCTGCGTGCCAAAGGCCCGGCGTTGCTGTTCGAAAAGCCCACCGGCTTCGATATTCCGGTGCTTGGTAACCTGTTCGGCACGCCAGAGCGCGTGGCCATGGGCATGGGCGCCGAGTCGGTTGAAGAACTGCGCGAAATCGGCAAGCTGCTGGCCTTTCTCAAGGAGCCAGAGCCGCCGAAGGGCCTGAAGGACGCCTGGTCCAAGCTGCCGATCTTCAAGAAGGTCGTGTCGATGGCACCGAAGGTGGTCAAGGACGCGGTGTGCCAGGAAGTGGTGGTCGAGGGTGACGATGTCGACCTGGGCGCACTGCCGATCCAGCACTGCTGGCCAGGCGACGTGGCGCCGCTGATCACCTGGGGCCTTACCGTTACCCGCGGCCCGAACAAGGACCGCCAGAACCTGGGCATCTACCGCCAGCAGGTCATCGGCCGCAACAAGGTCATCATGCGCTGGCTGAGCCACCGTGGCGGCGCCCTCGACTACCGTGAGTGGTGCGAGAAGCACCCCGGCCAGCCGTTCCCGGTCGCCGTGGCCCTGGGTGCGGACCCGGCGACCATCCTCGGTGCCGTGACCCCGGTGCCGGACACCCTCTCCGAATATGCCTTCGCCGGCCTGCTGCGCGGCAATCGCACCGAGCTGGTCAAGTGCCGTGGCAGCAACCTGCAGGTACCGGCCACCGCCGAAATCATCCTGGAAGGCGTGATCCACCCGGGGGAAATGGCCCCGGAAGGCCCGTATGGCGACCATACCGGCTACTACAACGAAGTGGACAGCTTCCCGGTGTTCACGGTCGAGCGCATTACCCACCGGCAGAAGCCGATCTACCACAGCACCTACACCGGCCGGCCGCCAGATGAACCGGCAATTCTTGGTGTGGCACTGAACGAAGTGTTCGTGCCGATCCTGCAGAAGCAGTTCCCGGAAATCACCGACTTCTACCTACCGCCGGAAGGCTGCTCGTACCGCATGGCGGTGGTGACCATGAAGAAGCAGTACCCGGGCCACGCCAAGCGCGTAATGCTGGGTGTGTGGTCGTTCCTGCGACAGTTCATGTACACCAAGTTCGTTATTGTCACCGATGACGATATCAATGCCCGTGACTGGAACGATGTGATCTGGGCCATCACCACGCGCATGGACCCCAAGCGTGATACGGTGATGATCGACAACACCCCGATCGACTACCTGGACTTCGCGTCGCCGGTGTCGGGGCTGGGGTCGAAGATGGGCCTGGACGCCACCCACAAGTGGCCGGGCGAGACTACACGCGAATGGGGGCGGGTCATCGTCAAGGACGAAGCCGTCACCCGCCGTATCGATGAGCTGTGGGATCAGTTGGGAATAGATTGATGCAGGTAACGTTGCAGCCGTCCGGGGCGGTGCTGGCGCTCGAACCCGGGGAACGGATCCTGGATGGAGCGCGGCGGTTGGGCTATGACTGCCCGAACAGCTGCCGCAATGGCAATTGCCATGTCTGCGCCGCGTTGTTGGTCGAAGGGCGGGTACGCCAGGACGGCGAAGTCCGTGATCATGGCGAGCTGTTCACCTGCATTGCCGAACCGCTGGAGGACTGTGTGTTGCTCTGGGATGGTGTGCTCGCCTTGGGTGAGCTGCCGGTACGCAAGCTGGCGTGCAGCGTCAGTGAATGCGTCGACGTTGGTGGCGACGTCTGGCGGGTGCGTTTGCGCGCGCCGGCCGGCAAGCCGCTGCGTTACCACGCCGGGCAGTACTTGATGATCGAGCGCGAGGGCGGCAAACCGGCCGCGTTCTCGCTGGCCTCCGCACCCCACGCCGGGCGTGAGCTGGAGCTGCACGTGCTGGCGCGCGAGCCCAGCGCTCTGCAACTGATCGACCAACTGAAGCGTGATGGCTTGGCACGCATCGAAATGCCGTTTGGCGATACCCACTTGGCCGAGCTGCCCGACGGGCCGCTGGTGCTGATTGCCGCCGGCACCGGCATGGGCCAGATGCACAGCCTGCTCGAGCATTGCCGCGCCAACGGCTTCAAACACCCGGTACACCTGTACTGGGGCGTGCGTCGGCCCGAAGATTTCTACCAGATCGAGCACTGGGACGAATGGCAGCGCCTGCCCAACCTGTTCCTGCACCAGGTCGTCAGCGACCTGTGCGGCTGGGAAGGCCGCTGCGGCATGCTGCATGAAGCGGTCTGCGAGGACATCGCCGACCTCAATACCGTGCATGTGTATGCCAGCGGTTCACCGAACATGATCTATGCCACCCTCGACGCCCTGGTCGAAGCCGGCATGGATGCACACCGCATGCGTGCGGATGTGTTTGCCTACGCGCCACGCGGTTAATAACCGAAGTTTGAACGAGTGGGTATAAGGCGGTAATTGTTACCGCCTTGGCTAATAACTTTCACCGTTCTCGAAACAGTAATTCCCAGTCGTCGGACCCGCGCATGAAACTCTGGCGCAAGGACTTGAGTATTCCTGCAATTCTGGCCTATGGTTACTGCAAGCGCCCTTGCTACAGAGGCTTGGGGCGTTATCACAATCGAATCTCGCTACATCCGTAGTTCATAGGGATAATGGCGGCAGCTTATGTCGGCACTTGAAAGTATGTCTTGGGAAGTTTCATACCCTCCGGCACTCGACTTCGGTCAGCAACATACTCACGACCAGTTGTTCAACTCCATGAAGACGACCATGTCTCGGCATCAGGGCGGGCCCGTGTGGCTGTTCGCATATGGTTCCTTGATCTGGCGCCCGGAGTGCAGTTCGGTGGAACGCCAGCGCGCGCGGGTACATGGTTATCACCGGGGCTTGTACCTGTGGTCGCACGAGCACCGTGGCACCCCGGAAACCCCAGGGCTGGTGTTCGGCCTGGACCGTGGTGGTTCCTGCAGCGGCTTTGCCTATCGGCTGGATGAAAGCAGCCTGGATGACTCGCTGATGGCCCTGTGGCAGCGGGAGATGCCGTACCCGGCCTACCGGCCGCACTGGCTCAGCTGCCGGCTGGGCGATGGCAGCAAGGTGCAGGCCCTGGGCTTTGTGCTGGAGCGCCATTTGCCGTGTTATGCCGGGAACCTGCCGGACACGCTGCTCAGCCAGATCCTGGCCAGTGCCAAAGGGCGCTATGGCACCACGCGGGACTATGTCGAGCAGACCTTGAACGCATTGCGCAGCCACCAGATGCCCGATCGCAACCTGGAGGCGCGGTTCAGGCGGTGCCACAACCTGCGTGAAGTGTGATTAGCCTGTACCGGCCTCTTCGCGGGTAAACCCGCTCCCACAGGTACTGCACAGCCTCTGAGGGCGGCGCGATCCCTGTGGGAGCGGGTTTACCCGCGAAGAGGCCGGACTTGCCTTACCTGGCCAGCACCACCAACTTACCCACAGCCTGCCGCTGCCCCAGCTTCTCGATGGCAGCCCCGGCCTCGGCCAGTGGATAAGTCTGCGACACCAGCGGTTTCAGCTTGCCCTCGGCATGCCAGGCAAACAGCTGCTTGAAATTGGCCGCATTGTCTTCCGGCTGGCGCTGGGCAAATGCTCCCCAGAACACCCCCAGCACCGCCGCGCCCTTCAGCAGCACCAGGTTGGCTGCCAGCTGTGGAATGCTGCCGCTGGCAAAACCCACCACCAGCAGCCGGCCATTCCAGGCCAGCCCGCGCACAGCCTGCTCGAACAACTCGCCGCCCACTGGGTCGTAAATGACGTCCACGCCCTGGCCACCGGTCAGCCGCTTGATTTCTGCGCGCAGGCTGGCCTGGCTGTAGTCGATCAGCTCATCTGCCCCGGCGGCCTTGGCCACGGCCAGTTTTTCGGCGCTGCTGGCCGCCGCGATCACCCGCGCGCCCATGGCCTTGCCGATTTCCACCGCCGCCAGACCGACCCCACCGGATGCGCCCAGTACCAGTAATGTCTCGCCTGCTTGCAACTGCCCGCGCTGACGCAGGGCGTGCATCGACGTGCCATAGGTCATGCCAAACGCCGCAGCGGTGGTGAAGTCCATGCTCGCCGGGATCGGCAGCACGTTGTAGAACGGCACCGCCACCTGCTCGGCGAACGCACCCCAGCCGGTGAGGGCCATGACCCGGTCGCCGACCTTGAACGCGCCGGCTTTTTCCCCGACCGCGGCCACCACGCCCGCGGCTTCGCCGCCGGGTGAGAACGGCAGCGGTGGCTGGAACTGGTATTTGCCTTCGATGATCAGGGTGTCGGGGAAATTGACACCGGCGGCCTGCACATCCAGCAGGATCTCGTTTTTCTTGGGCTGCGGGCTGGCCACGTCTTCCAGTACCAGGTCGCGCGCCGGACCCAGGGTCTTGCACAACACAGCTTTCATCGGGGCTATTCCTTTGCGGGTAGTGGCCGATAAGTGTAGGAGGGCCGTTTGCCGGGTCAACGAGCATGGCCCGCCCTGATGGGCCGGCATAAGCCCGGGCTTGGGTTTGAGCGGCGTGCTGGGTAAGCTGGCGCCAACTGTATTGAGGAGCGAATTCGTGAAAGCGTGGATCTTGATGGTACTGGCGCTGCTGCTGCCGGCGGCGGCCATGGCCGAGGAAGCCAAGGAAGGGGCGCCCAAGGTCGCCTACATCAGCCTGAGCCCGCCCTTTGTCGGCAACTATGCCCTCGACGGCGGCCCGCGGCTGCGCGTGTACAAGGCCGACGTGGCCCTGCGCGTGACCGGTGACGAAGCGGCCAAGGCGGTGAAGCACCACGAACCGCTGATCCGCAACCAGCTGGTGGCACTGTTCACCCAGCAGACCGTGGACAGCATGAGCAACGTCGAGGCCAAGGAACACCTTCGCCAAGAGGCGCTGAAGCAGGTGCAGCAGGTGCTGGAGGCGGAAGAGGGCAAGCCGATTGTTGAAGACTTGCTGTTCAACAACCTGATCGTGCAATGAGCTGAAACCTTATGAGGCTCATAGCGGCCTAGTGACGGTGCAGGTATTCAACCCGGCAATGGAAAAAGCATATAGGCCGAAGCGAGGTGAACTCCGGTTGTAGGCGTTTTCTGTCTTTCCTGTAAGCCCGCCAGTTTTCAGCTTCTGATGCCATAGCCACGTTAACTTGTGGCTTGTCTCCAGTTGCTCGAGAGTATTGGCAATGCCTTTGAAGTACCAGCCGAAAGCGGCGACTGTGCTGATGTGCGATTTTTCAGGCTTTCGGGTGCCTGAGATGATCAAGGTGCGGCCTGTCGTCGTTCTTCGCAAGCACAGACAAAATCACCAGTTGGTGACAATCATCCCATTGAGCACCACAGCACCTGATCACTTAGCCAAGCATCACGTTGAGCTGCCGAGTTATCTTCCAGGAACGGCCCTCACATGCTGGGCCAAGTGCGACATGATCTACACGGTTGCGATCGCCAGATTGGACAGGTGTCAGGTTAAGTCACGACATGGTGGTGGTCGGGAATTCCTCACCTTCACAATGAAGCCTGAGCATTTCGCGTCGGTAAGGGCTGCTGTTGGCTTCAGCCTGGGCTTCACATATCCGGCAACAGTGCCGACTGTTGCCAGTGGTATGCAGGATACGCAATAATCGATCTGTTCCCGTGAGGGACTTGCGAGACTCTGTGGATCCTGGGTCAACCAGCTATTACAGAGCCGGGCAGGTATATGGCGATGACAAGCCCTCCTGTCTGTGATTAGGGCGCCGAAAGGCGCCCTTTGTCTTTGTGCCAGTTTTCCAATTGCCTGAGCAGAAAGATCTCGCACGCCCTCAGGACGCCAGGCTACGGCGAAACCGCGCCAGCGCGACGCTGAAGAACACCAGCCCGATCAGCGCCAGCGCCAGGATATCCGGCCACACCACCGCCCACCCGGCATCCCGGAACAGGATCGCGGTACCCAGGCTGACGAAGTGCGTCGACGGCGACCCCTGCATCACCCATTGCAGCCACTGCGGCATGCTGTCCAGCGGCGTGCTGCCGCCTGACAACAGCAGCATCGGGATGATCACCGGGATGGCCAGCAGGCCGAACTGCGGCGTGGAGCGTGCCAGGGTGGCGAGGAAGATGCCCAGCGCGGTACTGGCGAACAGGTACAGTGCAGTCACGGCCAGGAACAGCCCCATCGAGCCGGACAGTGGCACGCCCAGTGCACCTTTCACCACCACCAGCAGCGAAACCCACGTGCAGATCACCACCACCAGCGCGTTGCTGCCGATTTTCGCCAGCATGATTTCCAGCGCGGTGAGCGGCAGCACCAGCAGGTGGTCGAGGGTGCCATGCTCACGCTCGCGCAGCAGCGCGGTGCCGGTGAGGATGATCGCCAGGATGGTGATGTTGTTGACGATCTGGATCACCGCCAGGAACCAGCCCCCCTCAAGGTTCGGGTTGAACAGCGCCTTGGGGTTGATCAGCACCGGGCTTTGCACGTTGCCACGCTGGCTGTAGTCGAGCAGTTCGCGCTCGAAGATGCGGCCGATGTAGCCGGCGCCCATGAACGCCTGGCTCATGGCCGTGGCGTCGACGTTGATCTGCAACTCTGGCGAGCGCCCGGCCAGCAAGTCGCTCTGGAAGTTCACCGGCACATTGATCACAAACGTGTACTGGCCGCTGTCCATGGCCTGGTCCAGGTGATCCGGGGCCAGCGCCACGGCGGGCTGGAACTCGGGCGGTTGCAGGGCTTCGGTCAGCTTGCGTGACAGCTGGCTGTGGTCTTCGTCCACCACTGCGACGCTGGCGTTGTGTACACCGATCACCGAGCCGGCTGCCGGCATGTAGATCGCCACGCTGAAGGCATACAGCAGGAACAGCAGCAGCACGCTGTCATGGCGCAGGCTGGTCAGCTCTTTCAGGCCCAGGCGCAGGGTGTGGTTCAGGCGCGACATGTCAGGCCTCCTGCTTTTTCAGCATGGCCAGGCTCAGGCCGGTAAACGCAGCGAAAAAGCCCAGCAGGATCAGGCACTGCGGCCACAGCTCGCGCAACCCAAGCGCCTTGGTGAAGGTGCCGACCGCGATATCGAGGAAGTAGCCCGCCGGGAACAGCTGGCCCATTACCGCCGCTGCGCCGTCCAGCGACGAGCGTGGCACGATCAGCCCGGAAAACTGGATGGTCGGCAGGCTGGTGATGATCATGGTGCCGAGGATGGCGGCGATCTGGGTGCGGGTGAAGGCCGAGATCAGCAGCCCCAGGCTGGTGGTGGCCAGCAGGTAGGCCACGCCACCGCAAGCCAGCGCCAGCACACTGCCCTTGAGCGGCACGGCGAATAGCCAGCGGTTCATTGCCACCAGTAGCGCCAGGTTGACCAGGCTCACGGCCAGGTAAGGCATCTGCTTGCCAAGCAGGAACTCCAGGCGGGTGAGTGGGGTGGCGTAGAAGTTGGTGATGGAGCCGAGTTCTTTCTCGCGGACAATGCCCAGCGCTGTGAGCATGGCGGGGATGAAGGCCATGATCAGCGCCATCACGCCCGGGCCGATGGCGTTCACGCTAACCACATCCTGGTTGTAGCGAAAACGCGTTTCCAGGCGCACCAGGTCCTGGCGGGGTTGCGGCTGTGGGCTGGCCTTTGCCAGTTGTTCAAGGTTGGCCTGGTGTACGGCTTCCACGTAGTTGCGGCTGGTTTCTGCACGAAACGGCATGCCGCCGTCCAGCCAGGCCGCCACCACCGGTTGGCGCCCGGCGTACAGGTCGCGGCCAAAGCCGGGCGGAATCTCCAGCGCCAGTTTGATTTCCGAGCGCTGCAGGCGCTGGTGCATCTCGCGGCTGTCAGCAATCGGCGCCTGCTCGGCAAAATAGCGTGAGCCACGGAAGGCCTCGAGGTAGGCCCGGCTTTGCGGGCTCTGGTCCTGGTCGTGCACGGCGAAGGCAAGGTTTTCCACATCCAGCGAAATGCCGTAGCCGAAGATCACCATCATGAACAGCGCGCCCAGCAGGGCGAAGGCCAGCCGTACCTTGTCGCGCAGCAGTTCCTTGCCCTCACGGCTGGCCACCGCCAGCAGGCGACGCAGGCTGAAGCCCTGGTGAAGTGGCGGGGTGGCCGTGTCTGGCTGCTCCAGCACGGAGCTGGTCGTTGCTTGCGGCGCGAGCGCCTGGGCTTGCTCCAGGCAGCGCACAAACGCGTCCTCCAGGGTGTCGCCCTGGTACTGGCGCTGCAGGGCATCCGGTGTGTCGCAAGCCAGCACCCGCCCGGCATGCATCAACGAAATGCGGTCGCAGCGCTGGGCTTCGTTCATGAAATGGGTGGAGAGGAAAATGGTCACGCCCTGTTCGCGTGACAATTCCACCAACAGGCGCCAGAAGTCATCGCGGGCGGCCGGGTCGACACCGGAGGTCGGCTCATCGAGAATCAACACTTCCGGGCGATGCAGCACCGCCACCGCCAATGACAGGCGCTGGCGCAGGCCAAGGGGCAGGGCGCCCGACGGTTGGTCGGCAATAGCGGCGAGGTCGAAGCGCTCGATCAACTCATCGATGCGCTGGGCGCTCTCTGCCTTGGGCAAGTCGAACAGGCGGGCATGCAAGGCCAGGTTCTGCCGGGTGCTGAGCTCGCCATACAGCGAGAAGCTTTGCGACATGAAACCGACCCGCTTGCGCGTGGCCAGGTCGCTGGCGTCCACCGGGCGCCCCAGCAGGCTGGCGCTGCCCTCGCTGGCCGGCATCAGGCCGGTGAGCACTTTCATGGTGGTGGTCTTGCCGCAGCCGTTGGAACCGAGGAAGCCGAAGATCTCGCCACGGCCAATGGCGAAACTGACCTTGTTCACCGCTGTGAAGTCGCCAAAGCGCAGGGTCAGGTCGTGGGCCTCGATGGCGACCGGGCCGTCGGTGGCCGGGCGCGGCGGGATGCGCAGGGGTTGATGCTGTGCCTTGCCCGCGCCCTGGTAGTGGGTGAAGGCGTCGTCCAGCTTGCCGCTGGGAGTGACCGCAGCCAATTCGTGGCTGGGGCCTGCAGCCAGCAGGCGGCCGCCATCGAGCATCAGGCAATGCTCGAATTGTTCGGCCTCTTCCATGT
The DNA here is from genome assembly GCF_050058005.1 of Pseudomonas sp. WOUb67. NCBI lineage: Bacteria > Pseudomonadati > Pseudomonadota > Gammaproteobacteria > Pseudomonadales > Pseudomonadaceae > Pseudomonas > Pseudomonas sp. WOUb67. The sequence goes on from NZ_CP170112.1 coordinate 903,717, forward strand.
AGGCGGTCGCCACCAGCAGGGTCAGTTGCGGGCGCTGTGCGCGAACCTGTTCGACCAGCTCCCAGAAGCGCCGCCGCGACAGTGGGTCGACGCCGGTGGTGGGTTCGTCGAGGATCAGCAGGTCCGGCTCGTGGATCAGCGCGCAGCACAGCCCCAGCTTCTGCTTCATGCCACCCGACAGCTTGCCGGCCGGGCGCTCGGCAAAGCGTTGCAGGTCGGTGGCCTGCAGCAGGTTGGCCATGCGCTGCTCGCACTCACGACGGCCCAGGCCGAACAGGGTGGCGAAAAAGCGGATGTTCTCGCTGATCGACAGTTCCGGGTACAGGTTGTTGCCCAGCCCCTGCGGCATGAACGCCACTTTCGGGTACAGCGCCGCGCGATGACGGCGCTGGCGGATCGAGCCCCCCAGCACCTGCAGCTCGCCCTGTTGCAGGCGTTTGACGCCGGCGATCAACCCCAGCAAGGTCGATTTGCCGGCGCCGTCAGGGCCGATCAGCGCGCAGCGGGTGCCCGCAGGCAGGCTGAAGCCGAGGGTGTGCAGCGCCACCAGGTCGCCGTAGCGGTGGCTGATGCCTTCGGCCAGCAGTGCCGGGGCGTTCATTGCAGGTTGGCCGGCCAGTCCACCTCAGCCGTGCGCACGTAGCCGGCGCCCGGCATACCTGGTTTGGCCTGCGGTACGGCGCCTGGGTCGGTCAGGCGCAGCTTGACCCGGAACACCAGCTTCTGCCGTTCGTCGCGGGTTTCGACCTGTTTGGGGGTGAACTGGGCCTTGGCTGCGACAAAGGCCACTTTGGCCGGCAGGGCGCGTTCGGGCAGGGCGTCGAGCACGATGCGCGCCTGGTCGCCTACGGTCAGCTTGCCGCTGGTGGAGGCCGGCAGGTACAGGTTCATGTACTGGTCGCTGGGGTCGATCAGCATCAGCACGCGGCCGCCGGCACCCAGCACTTCACCGGGCTCGGCCAGGCGCAGCTGGATAATGCCGTTGATGGGCGCACGCAGGCTGCTGTCGTCGATTTCGCTGGTGAGCTGGGCCACCTGGGCTTCGGCGGCGCCGATGGCGGCCTTGATCGCTGCCAGTTGGGCGCGGGCGGCGACCACGGCGGCGTTGGCGGTGTCAAAGCGTGCCTGTTGCTGGTCGAGCAGCTGCTGGCTGGCGTATTTGCGCTGGAAGATTTCGCGCACGCGCTTGAGGTCCTGGCTGGCCAGCAGCAATTCACTTTGGCGCAACTGTACGCTGGCCTGGGCAGCGGCGTAGTTTTCCCGGGCGCGCAGCACTTCGGCTTCGGCCTGGGTGCGCTGGGCTTCCATGGTGCGGGTGTCGATGCGTGCCAGTAGCTGGCCTTGGGTGACTTTGTCGCCTTCGTCGACCAGCACTTCGGCCAGTCGGCCGGGAACCTTGCTGGCGATCTGTACTTCGGTGGCTTCGAGGCGGCCGTTGCCCATGCTCAGGCCTTCGGGCAGCTGGTCGTGGAGCGACTTCCAGTACCCCAGCCCTCCGGCTGCTGCGAGCAGGGCGATCAGCGCGGTGGCGAAGATTCTGGGGGCGTATCGGTTCATCGATCTGCATCCTTGCGGTTCTGCACACCGCATCATGGCGCGGGGCCATGCGTGGCGTGTTGATATCGGTCAAACCCTTGACCTTAGCCACTGTTTCAACGCAACGCGACAATCACCGCCCATTGTTCGGGTGTCACCGGCATCACCGACAGGCGGCTGCCTTTCTGCACCAGCGGCAGCTCGGCCAGGCCGGACTGCTGCTTCAGCCTGCCCAGTTCCAGCACCCGTGGCAGGGTTTGCACATGGGCCACATCCACCGCACTCCACGGGTTCTTGTCGGCCGTGGCCTTGGCATCGTAGTAGGGGCTTTGTGGGTCCAGTGCGGTAGGGTCGGGGTACGCCGCGCGGGTGATTCTGGCAATACCGGCAATGCCCGGTTGCGGGCAGCTGGAGTGATAGAAGAAAAATTCGTCACCCACGTTCATGGCCCGCAGGAAATTACGCGCCTGATAGTTGCGCACGCCGTCCCAGCGCGCTTCGCCCAGGCGGCCAAGGCCTTCGATGGAGAGTTCGTCGGGCTCGGATTTCATCAGCCAGTAGGCCATGGATGCTGCTCCTGAAAAGGTTTGAAATAACCTGTTGCACGAAACCGACAGCCGGTTGGCGTCAAGGTTTGCGTGCGGACGCAGGTTGTCGGAAAATGCGCCCCGTTTAAAGCGCGATGCGCTGGCGATACCCAAAAAATCGCCAAGCACTGAACAGTTTGCCTGGGGGGCAATCTTCAATGAATCAACGCAAAAAGCCGGATCTGCTGTGGATCCTGGTGTTCATTTTTGGCCTGGGTGTGGTCACTACCGGTTATGCGCAAGGTTTGTGGGAGCGCAAGCTGGACAACGCCTACCAGATGCCGGTCGACGCCAGCCAGCCGCAACGTTGATGCCCCCCACTGGCGCCGCTCAACGCGGTGCCAGGTACCAGCCACGGTCCGAGACCGTCCCCTGCAGCGGTACATCCCAGCTGGCCTGCGCCAGCCGCTCGACCTTCTGGCATTCGTGCGCCAGCCCCAGCAGCAATGGTTTTTTCCAGGTTTGCCGACGCGCCTGGTAGGCCAGGCTGCGGTCATAGAAACCTCCACCCATGCCCAGGCGCCCGCCCACTTCGTCAAAACCGACCAGCGGTAGCAGGATCAGGTCCAGCGCCCAGACCGGTCGCTGGCGCTTGCGGTCCGTCACCGGTTCGGGAATACGGAAGCGGTTGGGCTTGAGCTTTTCGCCCTGCTCGAACCGCTGGAACACCATGCGCGTGCGCGGCCAGGCGTGCAGTACCGGCAGGTAGGTGCGTTTGCCGCGACGCTGAGCTTCGCGCAACAGTAGGCATGGGTCGATTTCGCCGTCGTTGGGCAGGTACAAGGCAATGTGCCGGGCGCGGCGGAACAATGGGTGTTGCGCCAGCTGGCGGTACAGGCCGAGGGTGGCCTTGCGTTGCTGGGCAGGGGTAAGGGCGCGGCGGGCATTGCGAAGCAGGCGACGGAGCTGGGGGCGGGTGAGCGGCGCGGTGTCGGTCATGGCACGGGCGATCCCAGATGTACTGGCCAACCACTGGAGGGTTGGCCAAAACGAATTGCCCGCCGGAGTGGGCGGGCAAGAGAATTCAGGCTCCCCGATCAGACCGCTGTCGGTGTAGCCCTTGAACCCGAAAGTTCAAGGTGGAGATTGCAGGGGGCGTTAAGGCTTTCCGTCGGGCGGACATGCACACCGGCCCCAGCGTGCAACCCCCGTGGTTGTGCGTATCGGCTCAGGGACATAACCGACTGGCGCATCCACCAGGGAGTGGCGCCAGTATACCAATCTCAGCCGATTTTGGTATCCGTGTCGTCGGACAAAGCCTTGTCTACCCGATCCAGCAGGTCGCGCACCTGTTCGCGGTTGGTGCCGCTGGCCGGGGCTTCGGCGCGGTCTTCCTGGCGATGCAGCATTTCGTGGGTAATGTTCAATGCCGCCATGACCGCGATGCGGTCGGCGCCAATCACCTTGCCGCTGCTGCGGATCTCGCGCATCTTGCCGTCCAGGTAGCGCGCGGCGCTGACCAGGTTGCTGCGCTCTTCCGGCGGGCAGATGATCGAGTATTCCTTGTCGAGGATCTGCACGGTGACGCTATTGCTTGAACTCATGAGTCTTGCTCCAGAGCCTTGAGGCGTAAGATCATCGACTCGACCTTGCGCTTGGCGATCTCGTTCTTTTCGATGAGGTGGGCGCGCTCTTCGCGCCAGGATTTTTCCTGAGCTACTAGGAGTGCATTTTGCCGTTTTAGTTGCTCGACGCGTTCGATCAGCAACTCGAATCGGCTCATCAGTGCCTGAAGGTCGTTCTCTTGCGTGGGTTGCACTCGATTCGCTCCGTCGTTGAGTCACCTGGCGATGATGCCTCTCCCTGGGCGGCGACGGCCAGTGCCGATGGTCTTGGCGCGCCTGCCGGTGCTAGGATACAAGGTCTCCATTCTAGTCATTGCGCCGTCTGGCGCCTAGCTGCCCATGCCCAATACCCAATCGCCTTACATCGCCTTCGCCATGCTGCTCTCGAGCAATGGTCATCCTGTCACCCCGGCCGAACTGCACGGCCTGCTGATCGGCCGCAGCTGCGCCGGCGCCGGCTTTGACGCCGATGCCTGGCTGGCCGATGCCGCCCAGCTGCTGGAAAACGAGCCCGGTGATACCGTGCGCAACGCCCTGATCGGCCTGCAGGAAATGGTCAAGGGCGAGCTGACCAGCGACGACATGGCCATCGTCCTGCTGCTGCCTTCCGACGACGCCGCCCTGAGCGACCGCGCTACCGCGCTGGGCCAGTGGTGCCAAGGCTTCATTACCGGTTTCGGCCTGAATGCCGGCGGTAAGGACCTGTCCGACGAAGCCAAGGATGTGCTGCAGGACCTGGTGGCCATTTCCCAGGTACAGGAAGCCCTCGAAGAGTCCGAAGACGGCGAGAGCGACTACATGGAAGTCATGGAATACCTGCGCGTGGCGCCTCTGCTGCTGTTCTCCGAGCTGGCCAAACCTGCCGCACCCGCGCCCAAGCCATCGCTGCACTGATCAACCGGGGGTAGTCTGCCCATGAGCCACATTCCCAAGGGCGAGTATGCCCGTCGGCGCAAGGCGCTGATGGCGCAGATGGTCCCCAACAGCATCGCCATCCTGCCCGCCGCCGCGGTTGCCATCCGCAACCGCGACGTCGAGCACGTGTACCGCCAGGACAGCGACTTTCAGTACCTCAGCGGCTTTCCGGAGCCTGAGGCGGTCATTGCACTGATCCCGGGGCGTGAACATGGCGAATACGTGTTGTTCTGCCGTGAACGCAACCCGGAGCGCGAGCTGTGGGACGGGCTGCGGGCCGGCCAGGAAGGCGCGGTGCGCGATTTCGGCGCCGACGATGCCTTCCCCATCACCGACATCGACGAAATCCTGCCGGGGCTGATCGAGGGCCGCGAGCGGGTATACAGCGCAATGGGCAGCAACCCCGAGTTCGATCGGCGGCTGATGGACTGGATCAACGTGATCCGCTCCAAGGCCCGCCTGGGCGCGCAGCCGCCGAACGAGTTCGTTGCGCTGGATCATCTGCTGCACGACATGCGCCTGTATAAATCGGCAGCGGAAGTGAAGGTGATGCGTGCCGCCGCGGCCATCTCGGCGCGTGCCCATGTGCGGGCCATGCAGGCCTGCCGGGCCGGGCTGCACGAATACAGCCTGGAAGCCGAACTGGACTACGAGTTCCGCAAGGGCGGGGCGAAGATGCCGGCCTACGGCTCGATTGTCGCGGCCGGGCGCAATGGCTGCATCCTGCACTATCAGCAGAACGATGCACCGCTCAAGGATGGCGACCTGGTGCTGATCGACGCCGGCTGTGAAGTCGACTGCTACGCCAGCGACATCACCCGTACCTTCCCGGTCAGCGGGCGGTTCTCGCCCGAGCAGAAGGCCATCTACGAGCTGGTGCTCAAGGCCCAGGCCGCAGCGTTTGCCGAGATCGCCCCGGGCAAGCACTGGAACCACGCCCATGAGGCGACCGTGCAGGTGATTACCGAAGGCCTGGTGGAACTGGGCCTGCTCACCGGCGATGTGCAGGCGCTGATCGACAGCGAGGCCTACCGCGCCTTCTACATGCACCGTGCCGGGCATTGGCTGGGCATGGATGTGCACGACGTGGGCGAGTACAAGGTGGGCGGCGAGTGGCGGGTGCTGGAGCCCGGCATGGCGCTGACCGTCGAGCCGGGCATCTACATAGGCGCCGACAATCAGGCCGTGGCCAAAAAATGGCGCGGCATTGGTGTAAGGATCGAGGACGACGTGGTGGTGACCAGGCAAGGTTGTGAAATCCTGACTTCGGGTGTGCCGCGCACGGTTGCCGAGATCGAGGCGCTGATGCAGGCCGCCCGCAAGGACGCGGCATGAACCGCGTGAACCTGGCGATCATTGGCGGGGGCCTGGTGGGCGCTAGCCTTGCGCTGACCCTGCAGGCCGGTGCCAAGGCGCGCGGCTGGAAGATCCTGCTGATCGAGCCGTTCGCCCCTGGCGACAGCTTCCAGCCCAGCTACGATGCGCGTTCTTCGGCGTTGTCGTTCGGCACCCAGCAGATCTACCAGCAGCAGGGCCTGTGGCAGGCCATCGGCCGCCGTGCCGAGCCGATCCGGCAAATTCATGTGTCCGACCGTGGCCGTTTCGGCGCCACCCGCCTGGATGCCCAGGAAGAGGGCGTACCGGCGCTGGGTTACGTGGTGGAAAACGCCTGGCTGGGCCAATGCCTGTGGCAAGGGCTGGACAGCGACGTGGTGAGCTGGCGCTGCCCGGCGGAAGTGACCTCGATGCAGGCCATCGAAGGCGGTTACCGCCTGCGGTTGAATGACGAGACCCAGCTGGACTGCGACCTGGCAGTACTGGCCGACGGTGGCCGGTCTGGCCTGCGCGAGCAGTTGGGCATTCACGTGCGCCACACGCCCTACCAGCAGAGCGCGTTGATCGCCAACATCACCCCCGGTGAGGCTCACGGCGGCCAGGCGTTCGAGCGCTTCACCGAAGAAGGCCCCATGGCCCTGCTGCCGTTGCCGGAAAACCGCTGTGCGCTGGTGTGGACCCGCCAGGGCATGGATGCGCGGCGCCTGGCCGATATCGACGAGCGCAGCTTCCTGCGTGAGCTGCAAGGCGTGTTTGGCTATCGCCTGGGCGCGTTGCGCCAGGTCGGCGCACGGCACCTTTACCCCCTGTCGCTGATCGAGGCTCAGGAGCAGGTGCGCCCGCACCTGGTGGTGCTGGGTAATGCCGCGCACAGCCTGCACCCCATTGCCGGCCAAGGCTTCAACCTGTCGCTGCGCGATGTACAGTCGCTGGCCGAGGCGTTGCTGGCCGGCCCGCAGCAGCCTGGCGACCTGGCCACGCTGCAGGCATACGCCCAGCGCCAGCGTCTGGACCAGGCCATGACCATCGGCTTTTCCGACCAGGTCACCCGCCTGTTCGGTAGCAATCAGCCGTTGCTGGCTGCCGGGCGTAACCTCGGCCTGCTCGGGCTCGACCTGCTGCCGCCGGCCAAAAGCTGGTTCGCCCGCCAGGCCATGGGCCTGGGCACCCGCCCCGATCCGCGGGGGCAGGCATGAGCAACCCGCGTAAACTGGCACGGCGTGCGCGCATGTTGCGCTGGATGCTGAACCTCTACCCGCCGTACCTGGGGGCGGGCATCCGCGTGCAGTCCATCAGCCCCGACCTGCGCAGCGTCAAGGTGGCGATGAAGCTGACCCGCTGGAACCGCAACTATGTCGGTACCCAGTTTGGCGGCAGCCTGTATTCGATGGTCGACCCGTTCTACATGCTGCTGCTGATCGAGCAGTTGGGCCGCGACTACATTGTCTGGGACAAGGCCGCCAGCATCGATTTCATCTCGCCGGGCAAAGGCCCGGTGTACGCCGAATTCCACGTCGATGACGCGCTGCTGGACGACATCCGCCAGCAGACCGCCACCGGCAAGAAGTGCCTGCCGCGTTTGCAGGTCGATATCCGCGATGGCGCCGGCGAGCTGGTGGCGCGGGTCGATAAAACCCTATACGTGCGGCTCAAGCCGCAAGCGAGGCTGGCGTAAGGCATGGAAATGCGCGCAGATCTGTTGATTGTCGGTGCCGGTATGGTCGGCAGCGCACTGGCCCTGGCGTTGCGCCACAGTGGCTTGCAAATCCTCTTGCTCGATGGCGGCCCGCTGACGGTCAAGCCCTTCGACGCCCAGGCGCCCTTCGAGCCACGTGTCAGCGCGCTGTCGGCGGCCAGCCAGCGCATCCTCGAGCGCCTCGGCGCCTGGGACGGTATTGCCCAGCGGCGTGCCACGCCGTATTCCGACATGCATGTGTGGGATGGCAGCGGCACCGGGCAGATTCACTTCTCGGCCGCCAGCGTGCATGCCCAGGTGCTTGGCCATATTGTCGAGAACCGGGTGGTGCAGGATGGCCTGCTGGAGCGCCTGCACGACAGCGACATCGGCCTGTTGCCCAACGCGCGGCTGGAGCAGCTGCGTCGCTCGGGTGACGAATGGCTGCTGACCCTGGCGGATGGCCGGCAGCTGCGGGCACCGCTGGTGATCGCCGCCGACGGTGCCAATTCTGCCGTGCGGCGCCTGGCCGGTTGCGAAACCCGCGAATGGGATTACCTGCACCATGCCATCGTCACCAGCGTGCGTTGCAGTGCCGGGCACCAGGGCACGGCCTGGCAGCGTTTCACCGATGAGGGGCCGTTGGCCTTCCTGCCGTTGACCCGTGATGGCCAGCAGGATTGGTGCTCGATTGTGTGGTCGACTACCCCGGAGCATGCCGAGCAGTTGATGGCGCTGGATGAAACCGCCTTCCTGCAGGCCCTGGAGCGGGCCTTCGAGGGGCGCCTGGGTGACGTGCTGCAGGCCGACCCGCGGGTGTGCGTGCCGCTGCGCCAGCGCCACGCCAAGCGCTATGTGGACGAAGGCCTGGCTTTGATCGGCGATGCTGCGCACACCATTCACCCGCTGGCGGGGCAGGGTGTGAACCTGGGCTTTCTCGATGCGGCGGTGCTGGCGGAGGTGTTGGTCAATGCCTGTGAGCGTGGTGAGCGGCTGGCGGATGTGAAGGTGTTGAGCCGTTACGAGCGGCGGCGCATGCCGCACAACCTGGCGCTGATGGCGGCCATGGAGGGCTTTGAGCGGTTGTTCCAGGCCAACCCGCTGCCGTTGCGCTGGTTACGTAACAGCGGGTTGAAACTGGTGGAGCAGATGCCCGAGGCCAAGGCGGTGTTTGTGCGCCAGGCGCTGGGGCTTTCCGGGGATCTGCCAGATTTGGCCAAGGCCTGAGGACCGTACGCGATTCCTTGTAGGAGCAGCCTTGTGCTGCGAAGAGGCCAGTGAAACCTGCCAATTTTGCCCGAATGGCTGCTGGCCCTTTCGCAGCACAAGGCTGCTCCTACAAAGGGCGGTGCAAGCTCTGCAACATCCGGTAACTGCTAGGTAGATGAGCCGGAAAATGGGATTCACTACCATTCGCACCTCTCAAACGATCCGAGGAGTGCTTCACATGTTGCCACGCAAGCCCCTACTGGCCGCCCTGGCCCTGACCCTGTTCGGCGGCACTGCCCAAGCGGCGGACGAAGTGGTGGTGTACTCCTCGCGCATCGACGAGCTGATCAAGCCGGTGTTCGACGCCTATACCGCCAAGACCGGGGTCAAGATCAAGTTCATCACCGACAAGGAAGCCCCGCTGATGCAACGCATCAAGGCCGAGGGCGACAACGGCGTGGCCGACCTGCTGCTGACCGTCGATGCCGGCAACCTGTGGCAAGCCGAGCAGATGGGCATCCTGCAGCCGATCAAGTCCGACATCATCGACCAGAACATCCCGTCGCAGTACCGCGCCTCGTCCCATGACTGGACCGGCCTGAGCCTGCGCGCCCGCACCATCATCTACTCCACCGAGCGGGTCAAACCCGAGGAGTTGAGCACCTACGAAGCCCTGGCCGACAAACAGTGGGAAGGTCGCCTGTGCCTGCGTACGGCGAAGAAGGTGTACAACCAGTCGCTCACCGCCACCCTGATCGAGACCCATGGCGAAGCGAAAACCGAGCAAATCGTCAAAGGCTGGGTCAACAATCTGTCCACCGACGTGTTCTCCGACGACAACGCGGTGATCCAGGCCATCGAGGCCGGCCAGTGCGACGTGGGCGTGGTCAACACCTACTACTACGGCCGCCTGCACAAGCAGAACCCGAACCTGCCGGTGAAGATCTTCTGGCCCAACCAGGGTGACCGTGGCGTGCACGTGAACCTGTCGGGTATTGGCCTGACCAAGCATGCGCCACACCCGGAAGCCGCGAAAAAGCTGGTGGAATGGATGACCGGTGAAGAGGCGCAAAAGCTGTTCGCCGACATCAACCAGGAGTTCCCGGCCAACCCGAAGGTAAAACCTTCTGAGGAAGTGGCGGCATGGGGCAGCTTCAAGGCTGACAGCATTCCGGTGGAAATTGCCGGCAAGCGCCAGGCTGAAGCCATTCGCTTGATGGATCGGGCTGGCTACAACTAAGCACCAGGCTTTATCCTTCCGGGGCCTTTCAGGGCCTCTTCGCGGGTGAACCCGCTCCCACAGGTACAGCGCAAGTCTTGAAGATGGCGCGGTCCCTGTGGGAGCGGGTTCACCCGCGAACGACCGCGCAGCGGTCGCCATCGCAACCGAGAATCAAGCCTTGCCCCACACCCCCCAACGCCGCTGGTACCTCCCGGTCTCCCTGATCGCCGCCCTGGTGCTGCTGCCCCTGAGCGTCCTGCTGTTGTCCTGGCAGTCGATCGACATGCAGATCTGGTCGCACCTGCTCGACACCCAGATGAGCCGCCTGTTGGGCAATACCCTGACGCTGGTAGTGGGCGTAGGTATCGGCGTCACCGTACTGGGCGTGAGCCTCGCCTGGCTCACCAGCCTCTGCGAGTTCCCCGGGCGGCGCTGGCTGGACTGGGCGCTGATGCTGCCGTTCGCCATTCCGGCCTATGTGCTGGCGTTTGTCTTCGTCGGCCTGCTGGACTTCGCCGGCCCGGTGCAAAGCGCCCTGCGTGAGGTGTTCGGGCCGATGCGCCTGCCGCGGGTGCGCTCCACCGGCGGGGTGATCATCGTACTGGTGCTGGTGTTCTACCCCTACGTCTACCTGCTGGCGCGCACGGCCTTCCTGGCCCAGGGCAAAGGCCTGATGGAAGCGGCGCGCGTACTCGGGCTATCGCCCCTGCAAGCGTTCTGGCGCGTGGCCTTGCCCATGGCGCGGCCGGCGATCGGCGCCGGCATTGCCCTGGCCTTGATGGAAACCCTGGCCGACTTCGGCGCGGTGGCCGTGTTCAACTTCGACACCTTCACCACCGCCATCTACAAGACCTGGTACGGCTTCTTCAGCCTGTCCAGTGCAGCCCAGCTGGCCAGCCTGCTGTTGCTGGCCGTGATGCTGGTGCTGTACGGCGAGCGCCGTGCCCGTGGTGCCAGCCGCAGCGGCAACGAGCGGCCGCGGGCGCAGGCGCTGTATCACCTGCGCGGGGTTAAGGCGTTGCTGGCCAGTGGCTGGTGCCTGCTGGTGTTTGCCTGCGCCTTCGTCATCCCGCTGCTGCAGCTGCTGGTGTGGTTCTGGCAGCGCGGCCGGCATGACCTGGACGAGCGCTATGTCGGCCTGGTGTTGCACACCCTGTACCTGGGCAGCATGGCGGCACTGGTCACGGTGAGCGTGGCGCTGGTGCTGGCCTTTGCCCGGCGCCAGGCGCCGACGGGTGGGATCCGCGCCGGGGTCGGCCTGGCCAACCTGGGCTATGCCTTGCCCGGCTCGGTGCTGGCAGTGTCGATCATGCTGGCCTTCAGTTACCTCGATAATCACCTGGTCATCCCGCTGTCCGGCTGGCTGGGCGGGGCAGGCAAGCCGCTGCTGCTGGGCAGCCTTGCGGCCTTGTTGCTGGCCTACCTGGTGCGCTTCATCGCCGTGGCCTACGGGCCGCTGGAAAGCAGCCTGGAGCGTATCCGCCCGTCACTGCCCGAGGCATCCCGCAGCTTGGGCGTGGGTGGGCCCAGATTGTTTTTCAAGGTGTATCTGCCGCTGCTGGTGCCCGGCGCCCTCAGCGCCGCCCTGCTGGTGTTCGTCGACGTGCTCAAGGAGATGCCGGCCACCTTGCTGATGCGACCGTTCGGCTGGGACACCTTGGCGGTACGGGTGTTCGAGATGACCAGCGAGGGCGAATGGGCACGGGCCTCGCTGCCCGCATTGACGCTGGTGCTGGTGGGCCTGCTGCCGGTCATCGGCCTGATCCGCCGTTCGGCATATCGACCCGGTCACAGTCACTGAGGGTGCCAGCCTGCGTCCTTGCGGCTACAATGCGCGGCATTCGCGCGGTGGGTCCTACAAGAAGAGCTGACGATCAAACGTCATCGACCGCCGCCGCTTCGCCACGCCCGGAAGGAGAAACCCATGGGACAGCGCACGCTTTTGTATGACCTGCACCTGGCGCTTGGCGCCAAAACGGTCGATTTCGGTGGCTGGGACATGCCCCTGCACTATGGCTCGCAGGTCGAGGAGCACCACCAGGTGCGCAGCGATTGCGGGGTTTTCGATGTTTCCCACATGACTGTGGTCGATGTCGATGGCAGCGACGCCACCGCCTGGTTGCAACGCCTGCTGGCCAACGACGTGTCCCGCCTCGAGGCAACCGGCAAGGCGCTGTACAGCCCGCTGCTCAACGAGCAGGGCGGGGTGATCGACGACTTGATCGTCTACCGCACGGAAAACGGCTACCGCCTGGTCACCAACGCCGCCACACGGGCCAAAGTGCTCGATTGGCTGCAACAGCAGCGGGCCGGTTTTGCCGTGGACTTCCAGGCCCGCCCCGACCTGGCCATTCTCGCCATCCAGGGCCCGCGTGCCCGCGAAAAGGTGGCAGCCCTGCTCAGCCCCGCGCGCGCAGCACTCATTCGCGAACTGCGCCCGTTCGAAGGCGTCGCCGAGGGCGACTGGTTCATTGCCCGCACCGGGTATACCGGTGAAGATGGCCTGGAGATCATCTTCCCGGGCGATCAGGCGGTGGCATTCTTCAACGACCTGGTCGGCGCCGGCATCGCCCCCAGTGGCCTCGGCGCCCGCGACACCCTGCGCCTGGAAGCCGGCATGAACCTTTACGGCCAGGATATCGACGAAGCCCACACCCCGCTGACTTCCAACCTGGGCTGGAGCATCGCCTGGGAGCCGGCCGAGCGCGACTTCATCGGCCGCACCGGCCTGCTGGCAGAAATTGAACAGGGTGTGCAGGAAAAACTGGTCGGCCTGGTGCTGGAAGAGCGCGGCGTGCTGCGTGCCCACCAGGTGGTACGTGTGGCCGGGATTGGCGAAGGGGAGATCACCAGTGGTAGTTTCTCTCCTACGCTGAGCAAGTCCATTGCCCTTGCGCGCGTACCCATGGCTACCGGTGACCGGGCCGAGGTGGAAATCCGCGGCAAATGGTACCCGGTGCGGGTGGTCAAACCGACGTTCGTGCGCCACGGCAAAATCCTGATCTGAATATTTATTAACCGGCGGGCGTACCGCTGAGCCAATCGAGGAATTCAAGACATGAGCAATATCCCCGCCGACCTGCGTTTTGCCGAAAGCCACGAGTGGGCTCGCCTGGAAGCCGACGGTAGCGTGACCGTGGGTATCAGCGACCACGCCCAGCAAGCCCTGGGTGACGTGGTGTTCGTCGAGCTGGCTGAAGTCGGCAAGGTATTCGCCGCTGGCGATGCGGCCGGTGTGGTCGAGTCGGTCAAGGCCGCTTCCGACATCTACGCCCCGATCGGTGGCGAAGTGATCGCGGTCAACGAAGAACTGGCCGACAGCCCGGAGCAGCTCAATGAAGAACCTTACGGTGCTTGGATCTTCAAACTGAAGCCAAGCAACCCGGCCGAGCTGGACAAGTTGCTGGATGCCGCTGGCTACGCCGCCGCTATCGGCGAGTAAGACCGCGTGGCCCTCTTCGCGGCTAAAGCCGCTCCCACAGGTACTGCACCGCATCTAAGTCCGGTGTGATCCCTGTGGGAGCGGCTTTAGCCGCGAAGAGGCCGGGCCTGCAAACAAGATTCCCCGCAGAATCGGCAATCCTTCCTAGACTTATAAGTCTCCATGAGACCTGGTCTAGGAAGAGAGCGTCGTCATGTCCCAGTCGCCATCCCTGCATCAACTGCAAGAGCTCAACCCTTTCCTGCGTCGCCATCTGGGCCCCGATGCCGCAGAGCAGCAGGCCATGCTCAACGTGTTGGGTGTTGCCAGCCGCAACGAGCTGATCGAGCAGACCGTACCGCCAGACATCCGCCTCAATCGCCCCCTCGACCTGCCCGCAGCGCTGGACGAGCAGGCCGCCCTGGCCAAACTCGCCGGTTACGCCGAGCAGAACCAGGTGTGGACCAGCCTCATCGGCATGGGCTACCACGGCACCATCACCCCCACGGTCATCCTGCGCAACGTGCTGGAAAACCCCGGCTGGTACACCGCCTATACGCCGTATCAACCCGAAATCGCCCAGGGCCGGCTAGAGGCGCTGCTGAACTTCCAGCAAATGGTCGTCGACCTCACCGGGCTGGCCCTGGCTAACGCCTCGCTGCTCGATGAAGCCACCGCCGCCGCCGAGGCCATGGCCCTGGCCAAGCGGATGGCGCGCAACAAGAGCAACGCCTTCTTTGCCGACCAGCATTGCCACCCGCAGACCCTGTCGGTGTTGAAGACCCGCGCCGAGGGCTTTGGCTTCGAACTGATCGTCGACGCTGTGGATAACCTTGGCAAACACGCGGTGTTCGGCGCGTTGCTGCAGTACCCCGACACCCACGGCGAGGTGCGCGACCTGCGCCCGTTGATCGACCACTTGCACAGCCAGCAGGCGCTGGCCTGCGTGGCTGCCGACCTGCTCAGCCTGGTGGTGCTGGCGCCCCCCGGCGAGCTGGGCGCCGATGTAGTACTGGGCTCGACCCAGCGCTTCGGCGTACCGATGGGCTACGGTGGCCCTCACGCGGCTTACTTCGCCTGTCGCGATGACTACAAGCGTGCAATGCCGGGGCGCATCATTGGCGTGTCGCGCGATGCCCGTGGCAACACGGCGCTGCGCATGGCCCTGCAAACCCGCGAGCAGCATATCCGCCGCGAGAAGGCCAACTCCAACATCTGCACGGCCCAGGTGCTGTTGGCCAACATTGCCGGCTTCTACGCGGTGTACCACGGCCCTGAAGGCCTGCAACGCATCGCGCAGCGCGTGCACCGGCTGACCTTTATCCTGGCGGCTGGCCTTGAAGCCAAAGGCATCCAGCGGCTAAACCAGCATTTCTTCGACACCCTCACTTTAGATGTCGGCGGCGCCCAGGCGGCCATCATCGAAAGTGCCGAAGCCGCGCATATCAATTTGCGCATACTTGGCCGCGGGCACCTGGGCGTCAGCCTGGATGAAACCTGTAACGAGCACACGGTGTTGCGCCTGCTCGACATCTTCCTCGGTGTGGACCACGGCCTGGAGATCGCTGCCCTCGATCAGTTGGCCCTGCCCGAAGGCATTCCTGCCGGCCTGGTGCGGCGCACGCCGTTTCTCGCTCACCCGGTGTTCAACCTGCACCACAGCGAAACCGAGATGCTGCGCTACCTCAAGCAGCTGGAGAACAAGGACCTGGCCTTGAACCAGTCGATGATCCCTCTGGGGTCGTGCACCATGAAGCTCAACGCCACCAGTGAGATGATCCCCATCACCTGGCCCGGCTTTGCCCAGATGCACCCCTTTGCCCCGGCCGCCCAGGCCACGGGCTACAAGGCGATGATCGACGAGCTGGAACGCTGGCTGTGCGCAATTACCGGCTTCGACGCCATCTGCATGCAGCCCAACTCCGGTGCCCAGGGCGAGTACGCAGGCCTGATGGCCATTACCCGCTACCATCGCAGCCGCCACCAGCCACAGCGCACGCTGTGCCTGATTCCGTCGTCTGCCCACGGCACCAACCCGGCATCCGCGCAAATGGCGGGCATGGAGGTGGTGATCGTGGATTGCGACGAGCACGGCAACGTCGACCTGGCCGACCTCAAGGCCAAGGCCCACGCGGCCGGGCAGCGCTTGTCGTGCCTGATGGTCACGTACCCGTCCACCCACGGGGTGTACGAAGAGGGCATTCGCGAAATCTGCGAAGTGGTCCATCAGCACGGCGGCCAGGTGTACATGGATGGCGCCAACCTCAATGCCCAGGTGGGCCTGACGCGTCCGGCCGACATTGGTGCCGATGTCTCGCACATGAACCTGCACAAGACCTTCTGCATCCCCCACGGCGGTGGCGGCCCAGGCATGGGGCCGATCGGCATCCGCGCGCACCTCACACCGTTCGTCGCTAGCCACCCGGTGGTACCGGTGCCCGGCCTGGACCCGAACAACAGCGCGGTCAGCGCTGCGCCCTGGGGCAGCGCGAGCATCCTGCCGATCAGCTGGATGTACATTGCCATGATGGGGCCGCAGCTGGCCGATGCCAGCGAGGTGGCGATCCTATCGGCCAACTACCTGGCCAGCCAGCTGGGCGGCGCCTTCCCGGTGCTCTACCGCGGGCGCAACCAGCGGGTGGCGCATGAGTGCATCCTCGACCTGCGGCCGTTGAAGGCACTGACTGGCATCAGCGAGGAGGACGTGGCCAAGCGCCTGATGGACTATGGCTTCCACGCACCGACCATGTCATTCCCGGTGCCGGGCACACTGATGGTCGAGCCGACCGAAAGCGAGTCGAAGGCCGAGCTGGACCGGTTCGTCGAGGCGATGCTGGCGATTCGTGCAGAGATTGGCGAGGTGCAGGAGGGCAACTGGCCGGCGGAGAACAACCCGCTCAAGCATGCGCCGCATACCCTGGCTGATGTGCTGGGGGTGTGGGACAGGCCCTACAGCCTGGAGCAGGCGGTGGCGCCCAGTGCTCACGTGCGCCAGCACAAGTACTGGCCGGCGGTGAACCGGGTCGACAACGTGTATGGGGACAGGAACCTGTTCTGTTCGTGTGTGCCGGTGGAGGCTTACCGCTAAGATCGGTGTGGCTTCATCGCCGGCAAGCCAGCTCCCACAGGTACTGCACAGGCCTGGAGGGCGGTGCGATCCTGTGGGAGCTGGCTTGCCGGCGATCGGGGGCGAAGCCCCCGCAGCGGTTATTCGGCTACCGCATTCTTGGCCAGGATGGCATTGGCCAACTCCATGTCGGAAGCCTGCATCCCTGGGTTCTCTGCCCGCGCCTGGCGCATGGCCGCTTCCAGGAACGGCCCGCGGATCGCACCTTCGCTGGCGACGAAGCTGCTGGCGTCATCCTGCGCGGCCACGACCAGTTTGTGATCCCGCGAGGTCAGGTAGCTCGATGCCGTGGTAGCACCGGAAGTCATCACGTTACGCCAGAAGGTATCGGCCATGGCCGAGCCGATAGGCAGCGAGAGCAAGGCAGCGGCGGCGATGGCGGTTTTGAGACGCATGTTGAAACACCTCGAAGGGTGAGGGTTGAAGATGCGCCGTTGGATCTTTCCGGGCAAGGCAAGTTCCTTGAATACAAAGGACTTTTCGTCAGTTGCAGACGCGCAGCACTTCTTCCGCTCGGGTCAGCCCGCAAGCCACTTTGGCCTCGCCGCAACGGCGCAGGTCAACCAGGCCGTCGGCCAGCGCCTGGCGCCGCAAAAGGGTCAGGTCGGCGTTCGGGCCAATCAACGCACGCAGGCTTTCGCTGGGCTGCAGCAGTTCGAACAGGCCGGTGCGCCCATGAAAGCCGGTGCCACGGCAGGTTCGGCAGGTTGCTGATGCATTCGCCTGGCAGTCCGGGCACACAGTGCGCACCAGGCGCTGGGCCATGACCCCGACCAGTGTGGCCTTGATCAGGTAGTCGGCCACACCCAGCTCTTGCAGGCGGGTGATTGCGGCGCAGGCGTCGTTGGTATGCAAAGTCGACAGCACCAGATGCCCGGTCAGGGCTGCCTGCACCGCCACCAAGGCCGTTTCGCGGTCGCGGATTTCGCCGACCATGATGATGTCCGGATCCTGGCGCAGCATGGCCCGCACGGCGCTGGCAAAACCCAGGTCGAGTGCGGGCTGCACCTGCAACTGGTTGAAGGCGGGCTCCAGGCGCTCGATCGGGTCTTCGATGGTGCACAGGTTGACCTGCGGCGTGGCCAGCAGCTTGAGGCTGGCGTACAGCGTGCTGGTCTTGCCGGAACCGGTGGGGCCGGTGACCAGGATGATGCCTTGGCGCTGATGCAGCAGGCCTTGCCACTGGGCCAGCTGCGGCCCCTCCAGGCCGAGGCGCTCGAAGCCCTCGTGCAGTTGGTGCGGGTCGAACAGGCGCAGTACCAGCTTTTCGCCGAACGGGGTCGGCAGGGTCGACAGCCTTAGCTCCACGTCGCCGCCACCCGGTAGCCGGCTTTGCAGGCGGCCGTCCTGCGGGCGGCGCTTTTCTGCAACGTCCATGCGGCCCAGGTGTTTCAGGCGGCTGACCAGTGCCAGGGTGACACCGGCGGGGAAGGCATACACGGTGTGCAGCAGGCCATCGATGCGGTAGCGCAACTGCCCCTGTTCGCGCCGGGGTTCCAGGTGGATATCGCTGGCGCGCTGTTCAATGGCGTACTGCAGCAGCCAGTCGACGATATGCACGATGTGCGCGTCGTCGGCGCTGGCCTCGGCCTGGCGCTTGCCCAGCTCCAGCCATTGTTCGAGTTCGCCCAGGCTGGTCGATTGCTGGTGCTGTGCGCCCTTTACCGACTGGGCCAGGCGGTGAAACGACTGCCCTGACTGGCGAATCTGCATCGGGTTGGCCAGCACGCGGCGAATCGGCCGACCCAGGCTGCGCGCAAGGTCAGCCTGCCAGTCGTCCTGGTAGGGCTGGGCGCTGGCGACGGTGATGCCGGAGGGATCGTCGGCGACGATGAGGATGCCATGGCGCTGGGCGAAAGCGGGGGATACCAGGCCGGCGACCTGGGGCAGGTCGAGTTGCATGGGGTCGATGCGCAGGTAGGGTTGGCCGACCTTGTTGGCCAGCCATTGACAGAGGGGGTCCAGGTCCAGCAGTCGGCCGGGTTGGCGGCGGTCTTCCAGGCCGCAGGCGGCGATTTGCTCAAGCGGGTGGCCGGTGGCGTGGGCGGCGGCGTGTTCGAGTACTTGCAGGGCGTCGGTGGCGTGCAGGTACTTGTCTGTGAGCAGGGCCTGGAGCACGCGCTTGAGGTCGAGTGCGGGGTTGTCGGGGGTGTGCATGGTTGGCGTCCGTGCCTGATGGGGAGGTGCTGATCAAGGCTAGCCGGGCGGTGGAAGGGCATCGGAGGTGAAGGGTTTCGGGGTTTTGCAGCGCTTGTGCTGGCCTCTTCGCGGGTAAACCCGCTCCCACAGGTACTGCACAGGATCCAAGGTCTGCGCGATATCTGTGGGAGCGGGTTTACCCGCGAAGAGGCCGGTACAGCCGCAGCAGAGGGCTCAGACCACCGCCAACGCCACCCGCTGGGCATTGCTCAGGCTCACTTCACCCACACACACCAGGTTACGCAGTTTCTGCGCAATCACCTCGGCCCGGTGCCAGCTCAGGCCGCCAATGCCGACTTCGATATCCAGCCAGTCATCCTGCTGGCTGACGTGCACGCTGTGCGGGGTCAGGAACTGCAGGGCAAACAGGTTGAGCACGCGGCACAGGCTGTCGGGCTCGGCGTCGGCCTGCAGGCGATAGTGCACGGTGCTGTGGGCGTTGCTGGCGGCCCAGGCGTCGGTACGGGGCTGTGCGTTCATGCTGGTCTCCGCAAATGTGGGAGAAATTCTTGCACGTTGGCGGCGGCATTTTTTCGCTATGATTTGGTCATTTCGCTGTGTTGGCGAATTGATTGATTCAGATACAGGCTTTCAGGAGATTGAATAATGCACAGCGAGCTGGATGCTTACGACCGCCGTATTCTCGAACTGCTGCAAGAAGACGCTTCGTTGTCCAGCGCCCAGATCGCCGAGCGCGTGGGGCTGTCGCAATCGCCGTGCTGGCGGCGCATACAGCGCTTGAAGGAAGAGGGGGTGATTCGTGGGCAGGTGACCTTGCTGGACCGCAAGAAGGTCGGCCTGAACACGCAGATTTTCGCCGAGGTGAAGCTCAATGCTCACGGGCGCTCCAACTTTACCGAATTCACCGAGGCGATCCGCGGGTTTCCGGAGGTGCTGGAGTGTTATGTGCTGATGGGGTCGGTGGACTTCCTGCTGCGCATCGTCACATCGGACATCGAAGCTTACGAGCGCTTCTTCTTCGAAAAGCTGTCGAACGTGCCGGGCATTCAGGAAGTGAATTCGATTGTGGCGCTGTCGGAGATCAAGTCCACCACCAGCCTGCCACTGTCGCGGTAGGACACACATTGCAAGGCAGATGCGGTAAATGTAGGAGCAGCCTTGCGCTGCGAAGGGGCCTGTCTGACATGAAAAAATCTGTGGCAAAACGGGCCTCTTCGCAGCACAAGGCTGCTCCTACAGGGATTGCGTCCACCTGTAAGCCTTGTGCTGCGAAGAAGGCGACGCGGTATCAAGCCTTGAGCAGGTGCTTCCAGCCGCGGCTCTGGTCAACAGCCCGAGCCTGTTCGATACGGGCTTCCAGCACTTCATCGCTGATCGGCAGTTCGGCCAGCTCGTGCAGCTTCTTCAGGTCGCCATACAGGCGGTCCATCTGCGGCGCTTCCAGCACCTGGCGGGCGTGGTGCAGCCAGGCCAGCAGTTGCTCGATACGTGGCAGCTGCTCGGCCAGGTCTTCCGGGCGCTGGGTGTACAGCGGCAGCTTCAACGCCCGGCCTTCCTCGCCCAGCAGGTGTGCCAGCCAGCTGACCAGCTGCGCCTTGCCCTGGCGTTCGCCACGGCCTTTGCGCTCCACGGTCCAGGCACGGGCCAGCAACCAGCGCGATGTTTCCAGCGAGAACTGGCCCCAGCGCACGTCTTCCAGTTCTTCTGCGAACTGCTCGGGGGCGGCGCGGCGGATGTCTTCGTCATCGTTGCCTGCCTGCACCAGTGGGCGCCAGTCTTCCAGCAGGGCGTCGAGGCTGCTGCGCAGGTCGCGGGTGCTGGCACGCGGCGCGGCCTGGCCCAGGCTGGCAGTCAGGGCGCGCAGTTCGCTCAGGCACTCGACCCAGTCCTGCAGCAGGCGCCAGTGGCCGTTGTGGCGGTACTGCTCGGCCAGGCGCTGGCTGCTGCCCAGCAGCTGCCAGGCCAGTGCGGCGTAGGCGTCGTCCAGGGCCATTTCGGCTTCCAGCTCGGTGTGCGGCAGGCCCAGCTCGTAGCTGTCCGGCTCCAGCAGGCGGTAGCCACGCTCGGCCTTGCTGATGTCGCAGGGCATCAGCGGCAGGCTGGCGGCCAGTTCTGCGGCCAGCTCCAGCAGGGCTTGCGGGTCACCTTCGCGCAGTTCCAGCTCCAGCTCGCAGATCTCTTCCTTGCGCTTGCCGGCAATCACGAAGCCCTGGTCCAGCGCGGCCTCGATCACCACCTTGCTCTTGCCACGGCCCCAGGCGATTTCGGCGTATTCACGGCTGAAGTCGGTGGTGAACAGCGGCTTGATGGTTTTCTTGTCCAGGCCTGCCAGTTGCTCGGGCCAGCAGGTGGCGTCCAGCTTTTTCAGGTCGAGCTTGACCTTGTCCAGGTTCCATTCGTACTCATTGCGCTCGGACAGGCCGGCCACGCTGGTGCCGCGGCACTTGAGGGTCTGGATGACGGCATCGCCATCGCGGCGCAGGCGCAGGGCGACACGGGCGGCGGACAGCTCACGCTCGGGGGTGTCGAAGTACTGGTTGAGCAGTTCACGGGTCTGCCAGCCGGACTTGTTGCGCTTTTTCAGCAGAGGGTGCTCGCGCAGGGCGGCAAGGGTCTCGCGGCTGGCGCGGAGCTTCAGTTCGGTTTCTTTGTGCATCACAGACTCGAAAGAGGGGCGTGGTTGCCGGAGAGTCTACAGCAGTCCGCCGCCAACGGTTTATTCCAGACGGCGGATAGTCCTATGATGGGCAACGCTTCCGAGGAGTACGCGCATGCCGTTGCCGACGCTGAAAGACCAGTTTGCCGCCTTGATCGCCGCGCCTTCGGTCAGCTGCACCCAGCCCGCGCTGGACCAGTCCAACCGCCAGGTCATCGACCTGCTGGCCGGCTGGCTGGGCGACCTGGGGTTCACATGCGACATCCAGCAGGTCACGCCGGGCAAGTTCAACCTGCTGGCCAGCCGTGGCAGCGGCCCGGGTGGCCTGGTGCTGGCCGGGCACAGCGACACCGTGCCCTATGACGAACAACTGTGGGCCAGCGACCCGCTGAAGCTGACCGAGGTCGATGGCCGCTGGGTCGGCCTGGGCAGTTGCGACATGAAGGGCTTTTTTGCCCTGGTCATCGAAGCGGTCATCCCGCTGTTGGCGCACGACTTCAAGCAACCACTGCTGATCCTCGCCACCTGCGACGAAGAAAGCTCCATGTCCGGTGCCCGCGCCCTGGCCGAGGCTGGCCAGCCGCTGGGCCGTGCGGCGGTCATCGGTGAGCCTACCGGTTTGCGGCCGATCCGCATGCACAAGGGCATTCTCATGGACCGCATCGACATCCTTGGGCGCAGCGGCCATTCGTCGGACCCAAGCCTGGGCCGCAGCGCCCTGGAGGCCATGCATGCGGTAATGGGCGAGCTGATGGGCCTGCGCCAGCAATGGCAGCAAACCTATCGCAACCCACAGTTCACCGTGCCGACCCCGACAATGAACTTTGGCTGTATCCACGGCGGCGACAACCCCAACCGCATCTGCGGCCAGTGTGCGCTTGAATTCGACCTGCGGCCGCTGCCGGGCATGGATGTAGAGCAACTGCGCGCCGCCATTCGCGAGAAGCTGGTGCCCGTGGCCGAGCGCCATGATGTGCGCATCGACTACGCACCCCTGTTCCCGGAGGTGCCGCCGTTCGAGCAGGCTGCCGATGCCGAGCTGGTGCAAGTGGCGGAACGCCTGACCGGCCATCGCGCCGAAGCGGTGGCGTTCGGCACCGAAGCGCCTTATCTTCAGCAGCTGGGCTGCCAGACCATCGTGCTGGGCCCTGGCGACATCGCCTGTGCCCACCAGCCCGGCGAATACCTTGAAATGTCACGAATCGAGCCTACCGTGCGTCTATTGCGTGACCTGATCCGGCACTATTGCCTGCACTAAACGTCAATCGAGTTGATTCGTTCCTGCCTAGAGGAGACCGCGCGTGACCGCAAGCCTGTTCCGACGATGATCTTGAACGCCCCTTGTATCGCCGTTCTCCGTCCACTTATCCACAGGCCCTGTCATGCCCGACTACGTCAACTGGCTGCGTCATGCCTCCCCGTACATCAATGCCCATCGCGACTGCACCTTCGTGGTCATGCTCCCTGGCGATGGGGTGGAACACCCTAATTTCGGCAACATCGTCCACGACCTGGTGTTGCTGCACAGCCTTGGCGTGCGCCTGGTGCTGGTGCATGGCTCGCGCCCACAGATCGAAAGCCGCCTGGCCGATCGCGGGCTGACCCCGCACTACCACCATGGCCTGCGCATTACCGATGCCGCCACCCTGGACTGCGTGATCGATGCCGTTGGCGCCCTGCGCCTGGCCATCGAGGCACGCCTGTCGATGGACATCGCCGCGTCGCCGATGCAGGGTTCGCGCCTGCGCGTGGCGTCGGGCAACCTGGTCACCGCGCGGCCGATCGGCGTGCTCGAAGGGGTGGACTACCACCACACCGGTGAAGTGCGCCGCGTCGACCGCAAGGGCATCAGCCGCCTGCTCGACGAGCGTTCCATCGTGCTGCTGTCGCCGCTGGGTTACTCGCCCACCGGCGAAATCTTCAACCTGGCCTGCGAAGACGTGGCCACCCGTGCCGCCATCGAACTGGGGGCCGACAAGTTGCTGCTGTTCGGCGCCGAGCCGGGCCTGCTGGACGCGGACGGCAAGCTGGTGCGGGAACTGCGCCCGCAGCAGGTTGCCCCGCACTTGCAGCGCCTGGGCAGCGACTACCAGGGCGAGCTGCTGGACGCCGCCGCCGAGGCCTGCAAGGGCGGTGTGGCACGTAGCCACATTGTCAGTTATGCCGAAGACGGTGCGCTGCTGACCGAGCTGTTCACCCGTGGCGGTGGCGGTACACTGGTGTCGCAGGAGCAGTTCGAAGTGGTGCGCGAAGCGACCATCGAGGACGTTGGCGGCTTGCTGGAGCTGATCAGCCCGCTGGAAGAGCAGGGCATTTTGGTGCGCCGCTCGCGTGAAGTGCTGGAGCGTGAGATCGAGCAGTTCAGCGTGGTCGAGCGCGAGGGCATGATCATCGCCTGTGCGGCGCTGTACCCGATTGCCGATTCTGAAGCAGGGGAGCTGGCGTGCCTGGCGGTGAACCCGGAATACCGCCACGGCGGGCGCGGGGATGAATTGCTGGAGCGTATCGAGAGCCGGGCGCGGCAGATGGGGTTGAATACCCTGTTCGTGCTGACGACGCGAACGGCGCACTGGTTCCGCGAGCGCGGGTTTGCACCTAGCGGTGTGGAGCGGCTGCCCTCGGCGCGGGCTTCGCTGTACAACTACCAGCGCAATTCGAAGATTTTCGAGAAATCCCTGTAAACCTGTGCCGACCTCTTCGCGGGTGAACCCGCTCCCACAGGATCTTCACCGGACCTGAGGCTGGCGCGGTCCCTGTGGGAGCGGGTTTACCCGCGAAGCAGGCGACGCGGTCCGGAATGAAAAACGCCGCCCTTGTGGGCGGCGTTTTTTTACACGGTGTGAAGGTACCAGTTGTACTCGAGGTCGGAGATCGAGTGTTCGAACTCCTCCAGCTCGCTTTCCTTGCACGCGACAAAGATGTCGATGTACTTCGGATCGATGTACTTGTTGAGGATCTCGCTGTCGTCCAGCTCGCGCAGGGCATCGCGCAGGTTGTTCGGCAGGCTTTGCTCCAGCTGTTCGTACGAGTTGCCTTCGATCGGCTTGCCCGGCTCGATCTTGTTGGTCAGGCCATGGTGCACGCCGGCCAGTACGGCCGCCATCATCAGGTACGGGTTGGCATCGGCGCCGGCCACCCGGTGCTCGAGGCGCACGGCATCGGCAGAGCCTGTTGGCACACGCAGCGCTACGGTGCGGTTGTCCAGGCCCCAGCTTGGCGCGTTCGGTACATAGAACTGCGCGCCAAAGCGGCGGTACGAGTTGACGTTCGGGCAAAGGAACGCCATGGACGCGGGCAGGGTCTCGAGCACACCGCCGACAGCGTGACGTAGCGCGGCGTTCTGCTCGGGATCCTCGCTGGTGAAGATGTTGTTGCCATCTTTGTCCAGCACGGAAATGTGTACATGCAGGCCGTTGCCTGCCTGGCCCGGGTAGGGCTTGGCCATGAAGGTGGTGTCCATTTCATGGTCGTAGGCGATGTTCTTGATCAACCGCTTGAGCAGTACCGCGTAGTCGCAGGCCTTGAGCGGGTCGGGCACGTGGTGCAGGTTGACTTCGAACTGCGCCGGAGCGCTTTCCTTGACGATGGCGTCGGCCGGGATGCCTTGTTCTTTCGCGCCTTCAAGGATGTCCTGCAGGCAGTCGGCATATTCGTCGAGGTCGTCGATCAGGTACACCTGGGTCGACTGCGGGCGTTTGCCCGAAATGGGCGAGCGCGGCGGCTGTGGGCGGCCGTTCACGTTCTCCTGGTCGATCAGGTAGAACTCCAGCTCGAATGCAGCGCAGATGGTAAGGCCCAGCTCGTCGAACTTGCTCACTACCTGACGCAGCACTTCACGAGGGTCGGCGAAGAACGGCTCGCCTTCGATCTCGTGCATGGTCATCAGCAGTTGGGCAGTGGGGCGCTTTTGCCACGGCTCATTACAGAGCGTGTCGGGGATCGGGTAGCAGATGCGGTCAGCATCGCCGATGTCCAGGCCAAGCCCGGTGCTTTCGACGGTGGAACCGTTGATGTCCAGGGCGAAGAGGGAGGCCGGCAGGTTGATGCCTTTCTCGTAAACCTTGTGGAGGCTGGTGCGCTCAATGCGCTTGCCACGCACCACACCATTCATATCTGCAATCAGAAGGTCAACGTAGAGAACCTCAGGATGTTCCTTAAGGAACGCGTTCGCTTCGTTAAGCTGAACGGCACGCGGGGGTACCGACATGATGCAACACCTTTGTTGTTAAAAATATCAATCAAGGGGGGCTTGCAGGACCAGTCAATCGAAAAGCCCTACTGATGTCAAGCCAACCCAATGATGCCCTGAAATGGCACATCTACGGCAGATTTGCTGCATATCGGGGCGTGCCATTATCCGCTATTTCACGTGTGAAGGGCTATCTCAAGCGTACCGTCTTTTATTTTTTACGCGGGTGTTGTGTAAAAAAATGAACAAGGCTAAGCTCGGTCACAACCCAGAACACAATAATACGAGGGTCACATGGTCCGCTTGCCGCGACCTGAAAGCACTGCCTGCGCAGTGCCAACGGGTACCTCTGTCGTTTTTGCAAGCTTCGTCAATGGCGTGGTCGCCCTGGCCGCAATAATTGACGTTTGGCGCTCCTGGGCCTGCCCTCGTAGCGGCTTGCCGCCCTTCGCTTCGTCTTCCTGCCCTTCGAACTCATTACGGACACACTCGTTTTCAGTGTATCCACTGCGGCGCTGCGCGGGGGTTTTTGCTTTAGCAATCTACTCCATCCAGAATCAATGCGCGGCCCACCTTACCTCCTGAGGTATTTATGAGTAACAACCTCGACCAGCTCACCGATTGGTTGAAAGAGCACAAGATCACCGAAGTCGAATGCATGATCAGTGACCTGACCGGCATTACGCGCGGCAAGATTTCGCCCACCAACAAATTCATCGCCGAAAAAGGCATGCGCCTGCCCGAGAGCGTGCTGCTGCAGACCGTGACCGGCGACTACGTCGACGACGACATCTATTACGAATTGCTCGACCCGGCCGACATCGACATGATCTGCCGGCCCGACGAGAATGCCGTGTTCCTTGTACCGTGGGCCATCGAGCCTACTGCGCAGGTGATCCACGACACCTACGACAAGAAGGGCAACCCGGTCGAACTGTCGCCACGCAACGTCTTGAAGAAAGTCCTCCAGCTTTACGCAGACAAGGGCTGGCAGCCGATTGTCGCGCCCGAGATGGAGTTCTACCTGACCAAGCGCAGCGAAGACCCGGACTTCCCGTTGCAGCCCCCGGTAGGCCGTTCGGGCCGCCCGGAAACCGGCCGCCAGTCGTTCTCGATCGAAGCTGCCAACGAATTCGACCCGCTGTTCGAAGACGTCTACGACTGGTGCGAACTGCAGCAGCTGGACCTGGACACGCTGATCCACGAAGACGGCACGGCGCAGATGGAAATCAACTTCCGTCACGGCGACGCACTGCACCTGGCCGACCAGATCCTGGTGTTCAAGCGCACCATGCGCGAGGCGGCGCTCAAGCACAACGTGGCCGCCACCTTCATGGCCAAGCCGATGACCGGCGAGCCGGGCAGTGCCATGCACCTGCACCAGAGCGTGGTCGACGTCGCCACCGGCAAGAACATCTTCAGCAATGAAGACGGCAGCATGAGCGAGCTGTTCCTCCACCACATCGGTGGCCTGCAGAAGTTCATCCCCGAGGCGCTGCCGCTGTTCGCCCCGAACGTCAACTCGTTCCGCCGCTTCCTGCCCGACACGTCGGCGCCGGTGAACGTGGAGTGGGGCGAAGAAAACCGCACCGTCGGCCTGCGCGTACCGGATGCCGGCCCGCAAAGCCGCCGGGTCGAGAACCGCCTGCCGGGTGCCGACGCCAACCCATACCTGGCCATTGCTGCCAGCCTGCTGTGTGGCTACATCGGCATGGTCGAAGGCATTCAGGCCAGCGCGCCGGTACAGGGCCGTGGCTACGAACGCCGCAACCTGCGCCTGCCGCTGACCATCGAAGACGCCCTGGAACGCATGGAAAACAGCCGTGCGCTGGTGCAGTACCTGGGCAAGAAGTTCATCACCGGCTACGTCGCAACCAAGCGCGCCGAGCACGAAAACTTCAAACGCGTCATCAGTTCCTGGGAGCGTGAGTTCCTGCTGTTCGCTGTCTGATAAACCCTGGGGCCGCTGGAGCGCGGCTGTCGAACAACGGAGAAGCACATGAGCACCAACAACCCGCAAACCCGTGCATGGCAAACCCTGAGCGGGGAGCACCATCTCGCACCTTTCAGTGACTACAAGCAGCTGAAAGAGAAGGGGCCGCGCATCATCACCAAGGCCCAGGGGGTGCATTTGTGGGACAGCGAGGGGCACAAGATCCTCGACGGCATGGCGGGCCTGTGGTGCGTGGCGGTCGGTTACGGCCGTGAAGAGCTGGTGCAGGCGGCAGAAAAGCAGATGCGCGAGCTGCCGTACTACAACCTGTTCTTCCAGACTGCCCACCCGCCTGCACTGGAACTGGCCAAGGCCATTACCGATGTGGCGCCCGAGGGCATGACCCATGTGTTCTTCACCGGCTCCGGCTCCGAAGGCAACGACACCGTGCTGCGCATGGTGCGCCACTACTGGGCGCTGAAGGGCAAGCCGCACAAGCAGACCATCATCGGCCGTATCAACGGCTACCACGGCTCCACTTTCGCCGGTGCCTGCCTGGGCGGCATGAGCGGCATGCACGAGCAGGGCGGCCTGCCGATCCCGGGCATCGTGCATATCCCGCAGCCGTACTGGTTCGGCGAAGGCGGTGACATGACCCCGGATGCATTCGGTGTATGGGCGGCCGAGCAGCTGGAGCAGAAAATTCTCGAAGTCGGCGAAGACAACGTCGCCGCCTTCATCGCCGAGCCTATCCAGGGCGCCGGCGGCGTGATCATCCCGCCAGAAACCTACTGGCCGAAGGTGAAGGAGATTCTCGCCAAGTACGACATCCTGTTCGTTGCCGACGAAGTCATCTGTGGTTTCGGCCGTACCGGCGAGTGGTTCGGCTCTGACTACTACGACCTCAAGCCCGACCTGATGACCATCGCCAAAGGCCTGACTTCCGGTTACATCCCCATGGGCGGTGTGATCGTGCGTGACACCGTGGCCAAGGTGATCAGCGAAGGCGGCGACTTCAACCACGGCTTCACCTATTCGGGCCACCCGGTAGCGGCCGCGGTGGGCCTGGAGAACCTGCGCATCCTGCGCGACGAGAAAATTGTCGAGAAGGCGCGCACTGAAGCGGCACCGTATTTGCAAAAGCGTTTGCGTGAGCTGCAGGACCACCCGCTGGTGGGTGAAGTACGCGGCCTTGGCATGCTTGGCGCGATCGAGCTGGTCAAGGACAAGGCCACCCGCAGCCGTTACGAGGGCAAGGGCGTGGGCATGATCTGCCGCACCTTCTGCTTCGAAAACGGCCTGATCATGCGGGCGGTGGGTGACACCATGATCATCGCGCCGCCGCTGGTCATCAGCCACGCGGAGATCGACGAACTGGTGGAAAAGGCCCGCAAATGCCTCGACCTGACCCTTGAGGCGATTCGGTAAGCATTTGCTAGGCTAGCGATGTGACATTAAGTCGTTACAAGGCTCTGCTTTCCTTGAAACAGCGCCTTGTAACTTGCCAGACTAGCGACTGATTCAGTCGCCGCGCGCTCTGCACCGTAGGTCCTGGCTGCTGAACAGATGGCTAAATAAAAATTCTGGAGCATGACGCATGAATAAAATGGGCAAGACGTTGCTGGCCGCAGCCCTGATGGGTGCCATGGCTACTGCTGCACAGGCTGACGACAAGGTGTTGAACGTCTACAACTGGTCGGACTACATCGCGCCGGACACCATCGCCAAGTTCGAGAAGCAGACCGGTATCAAGGTCAAGTACGACGTCTTCGACAGCAACGAAACCCTCGAAGCCAAGCTGCTGGCAGGCAAGTCGGGTTACGACATCGTGGTGCCGTCCAACAACTTCCTGGCCAAGCAGATCAAGGCAGGGGTGTACGAGGAACTGGACCGCTCCAAGCTGCCGAACTGGAAGAACCTCGACCCGGACCTGCTCAAAGCCGTTGGCGATGCCAGCGACAAGGACAACAAGCACGCCTTCCCGTACATGTGGGGCTCGATCGGCATCGGCTACAACCCGGAGAAGGTCAAGGCCGCGCTGGGCGTGGACAAGATCGACTCGTGGGATGTCGTGTTCAAGCCTGAGAACATCGCCAAGCTCAAAAGCTGCGGCGTGAGCTTCCTGGATGCACCGACCGAAATGATCCCGGCCGCGCTGCACTACCTGGGCCTGCCGAGCGACAGCACCAAGAAAGAAGACCTGAAGGCCGCCGAGGACCTGTTCCTCAAGATTCGTCCTTCGATCACCTATTTCCACTCCTCCAAGTACATCGGCGACATGGCCAACGGCAACATCTGCGTGGCCGTCGGTTATTCGGGTGACCTGGAGCAGTCCAAGGCTCGCGCCCACGAAGCTGGCGACAAGGTCAAAGTGGACTACGTCATTCCGAAAGAAGGTGCCGGTACCTTCTATGACATGGTCGCCATCCCCAAGGATGCCGAACATAAAGACGCCGCTTACCAGTTCATGAACTTCCTGATGCAGCCGGAAATCATGGCTGAGATCACCAACGCCGTGCGCTTCCCGAACGGCAACGAGGCTGCCACTGCGCTGGTGGACAAAGACATCAGCGGTGACCCGAGCATCTACCCGCCTGCCGAAGTGAAGAAGCAGCTATACGCGATCGCTGCGCCTGACGCTTCCGTGCAGCGTGTGATCACCCGCAGCTGGACCAAGATCAAGTCGGGCAAATAAGCCCCATGCGACATCTCTGGGCCGGGCTTTTCCGGCCCGGAGCCAGTGAAAGGCAATTGATGATTGCGGCATCGAAGCTGCGAAGGTAAGTTGCGCGCCGGTTTTGCGTGTGCGGCAGCATTGTCGCTACCCAGGCACTGATTGTGAGGAGCACCCACTTGTCTATTTCTGTATTCCGCAAGGCCTTGATGGCTGGTGCGGGCCTGACGCTGGCATGCAGCGTCCAAGCGGCGCCTACGGTGCACTTTTACAACTGGTCCGACTATATCGGCCCGACCACACTCGCGGACTTCGAGAAAGCCACGGGCATCAAGCCCGTGCAGGACGTGTTCGACTCCAACGAAACCCTGGAAGGCAAGCTGCTGGCCGGTAACACCGGCTATGACGTGGTAGTGCCGTCCAACCATTTCCTCGGCAAGCAGATCAAGGCGGGCGCGTTCCAGAAGCTCGACAAGAACCTGCTACCCAATTATGCCAACCTGGACCCGGCGTTGATGAAGCGCCTGGAAAAGAACGACCCGGGCAACCAGTACGCCGTGCCTTACCTGTGGGGCACCAACGGCATCGGTTACAACGTCGACAAGGTGAAGGCTGCGCTGGGCGTGGACACCATCGACTCCTGGGCCGTGCTGTTCGAACCCGAGAACATGAAGAAGCTCTCCAAGTGCGGCGTGGCCTTCCTCGACTCGGCGGACGAAATGCTGCCGGCGGTGCTCAACTACATGGGGCTCAACCCCAACAGCACCGACCCCAAGGACTATGCAAAAGCCGAGCAGAAGCTGCTGGCCGTGCGCCCGTACGTGACCTACTTCCACTCGTCCAAGTACATCACCGACCTGGCCAACGGCGACATCTGCGTCGCGGCAGGCTTCTCGGGCGATATCTTCCAGGCCAAGGCCCGCGCTGAAGAAGCGAAAAAGGGCGTGAACCTGGCCTACGCCATTCCCAAGGAAGGCGGCAACCTCTGGTTCGACGTGCTGGCGATCCCTGCGGACGCCAAGAACGTCAAAGAGGCGCATGCCTTCATCAACTATTTGCTGAAGCCTGAGGTTATTGCCCAGGTCAGTGATTACGTCGGTTACGCCAACCCGAACCCCAAGGCTGGCGACCTGATGGACCAGGCCGTGAGGACTGACGCTGCGGTTTACCCACCGCAGGAAGTGCTGGACAAGATGTTCGTGAATTCAGAGTTGCCGCCCAAGGTACAACGTTTGATGACCCGTAGCTGGACCAAGGTCAAGTCGGGCAAGTAACAATCCAGGCCCGCCGCCCAAGCCGGGGCGGGCACACAAATCTTGTTGGGAGTTTCACTCATGGCAGTTGCCTCCGGTGCCTATAAGAAAGCCCTCGAGGGTGGCCAGCAACCCAAGCAGGTGCTGGTCAAAATCGACCGGGTCACGAAGAAGTTCGACGAAACCATCGCCGTAGACGATGTGTCACTGGAAATCCGCAAGGGCGAGATCTTTGCCCTGCTGGGTGGCTCCGGTTCCGGCAAATCGACCCTGCTGCGCATGCTGGCCGGCTTCGAGCGCCCTACCGAAGGGCGGATCCTGCTCGACGGCGTCGACATCACCGACATGCCGCCCTACGAGCGGCCGATCAACATGATGTTCCAGTCCTACGCGCTGTTCCCGCACATGACCGTGGCGCAGAACATCGCCTTCGGCCTGCAGCAGGACAAGCTGCCCAAGGCTGACATCGACGCCCGTGTGGCCGAGATGCTCAAGCTGGTGCACATGACCCAGTACGCCAAGCGCAAGCCGCACCAGCTGTCCGGTGGCCAGCGTCAGCGCGTGGCCCTGGCCCGCTCGCTGGCCAAGCGCCCCAAGCTGCTGCTGCTCGACGAGCCGATGGGTGCGCTGGACAAGAAACTGCGTTCGCAGATGCAGCTGGAGCTGGTGGAGATCATCGAGCGCGTGGGCGTGACCTGCGTGATGGTGACTCACGACCAGGAAGAGGCCATGACCATGGCCCAGCGTATCGCCATCATGCACCTGGGCTGGATCGCCCAGATCGGCTCGCCTGTGGATATCTACGAAACGCCGACCAGCCGCCTGGTGTGCGAGTTCATCGGCAACGTCAACCTGTTCGAAGGTGAAGTGGTCGACGACGCCGAAGGCTACGCGATCATTGCCAGCCCGGAGCTGGAGCGCAAGATCTACGTGGGCCACGGCATCACCACCTCGGTGGAGGACAAGCACATCACCTACGCCCTGCGGCCGGAGAAGATGCTGGTCACCACCCAGCAGCCGACCTGCGAGCACAACTGGTCGCGCGGCAAGGTCCACGACATCGCCTACCTGGGCGGCCACTCGGTGTTCTACGTCGAGCTGCCGAGCGGCAAGGTGGTGCAGTCGTTCGTCGCCAACGCCGAGCGCCAGGGCACCCGCCCGACCTGGGGCGATGAAGTGTACGTGTGGTGGGAAGACGACAGCGGCGTGGTACTGCGGTCATGAAACTGCGCAAGCTCAAGCGAGCCTTCCAGCGCCTGACCCCGAAGGGGCGGCACGTGGTGATCGGCGTGCCGTTCATCTGGCTGTTCCTGTTCTTCATGCTGCCGTTCTTCATCGTGCTGAAGATCAGCTTCGCCGAAGCCGACGTGGCGATCCCGCCGTACACCGAGATCTATAGCTACGTCGAAGACAAGATCCAGTTGGTGCTCAACCTGGCCAACTATGGCTTGTTGACCGAGGATGAGCTGTACCTTTCGGCTTATCTGGGCTCGCTGAAGATGGCCTTCTTCAGCACCCTGCTGTGCCTGCTGATCGGCTTCCCGATGGCCTACGCCATCGCCAACGCCAAGAAGGAAACCCAGACCGTCCTGCTGCTGCTGATCATGATGCCGACCTGGACCGCGATCCTGATCCGCGTCTACGCCTGGATGGGCATCCTCAGCAACAACGGGCTGCTCAATGGCTTCCTGCTGTGGACCGGGTTGATCGACCAGCCACTGCAGATCCTCAACACCAACCTGGCGGTATACATCGGTGTGGTCTATTCGTACCTGCCGTTCATGATCCTGCCGCTGTTCGCCAACCTGGTGAAGCATGACCCTTCTTTGCTGGAGGCCGCTTCTGACCTAGGTTCGAGCACCTTCAACAGCTTCTGGAAGATCACCGTACCGCTGTCGAAAAACGGCATCATTGCCGGCTGCATGCTGGTGTTCATCCCGGTGGTGGGTGAGTTCGTGATCCCTGAACTGCTGGGCGGCCCGGAAACCCTGATGATCGGTAAGGTGCTGTGGCAAGAGTTCTTCAACAACCGTGACTGGCCGGTAGCCTCTGCGCTTGCGGTAGTGATGCTGGCGATCCTGATCGTGCCGATCCTGCTGTTCAACCGCAGCCAGGCTAAAGAAATGGAGGGCCGCGCATGAAACGCTTCAGTTTCTCCAAGCTGATGCTGGTGCTCGGCTTGCTGTTCATCTACCTGCCGATGCTGATCCTGGTGATCTATTCGTTCAACGCCTCCAAGCTGGTGACGGTGTGGGGTGGCTGGTCGATCAAGTGGTACGTCGGCCTGCTCGACAACACCCAGCTGATGGGTTCGGTAATGCGCTCGCTGGAAATCGCCTGCTACACGGCGGTGGCAGCGGTGGCGCTGGGTACCCTGGCGGCCTTCGTGCTGACCCGGGTCACCCGCTTCAAGGGCCGCACGCTGTTCGGTGGCCTGGTCACCGCGCCGCTGGTAATGCCTGAAGTGATTACCGGTCTGTCGCTGTTGCTGCTGTTCGTGGCCATGGCGCAGATGATCGGCTGGCCGCAGGAGCGCGGCATCGTCACCATCTGGATCGCCCACACCACGTTCTGTGCAGCGTATGTGGCGGTGGTTGTATCGGCGCGGCT
The DNA here is from genome assembly GCF_050058005.1 of Pseudomonas sp. WOUb67. NCBI lineage: Bacteria > Pseudomonadati > Pseudomonadota > Gammaproteobacteria > Pseudomonadales > Pseudomonadaceae > Pseudomonas > Pseudomonas sp. WOUb67. The sequence continues at coordinate 937,784 of NZ_CP170112.1, forward strand.
GCGTGAGCTGGACCTGTCGATCGAAGAAGCGGCCATGGACCTGGGTGCCAAGCCGTGGAAGGTGTTCTTCCTGATCACCATCCCGATGATCGCGCCGTCGCTGGCAGCGGGCGGCATGATGTCGTTCGCGCTGTCGCTGGATGACCTGGTGCTGGCCAGCTTCGTGTCCGGCCCGGGCTCGACCACCTTGCCGATGGAAGTGTTCTCGGCCGTGCGCCTGGGCGTGAAGCCAGAGATCAACGCCGTGGCCAGCCTGATCCTGCTGTCGGTATCGCTGGTGACCTTCTTTGTCTGGTACTTCAGCCGCCGCAGCGAAGAGCGTCGTCGCAAGGCGATTCAGCAGGCCATCGAGGAAGGCGCAGCGGCCAACGCTTCGCAGCCGCAAGTGAAGCGCCCGGCGCAGGTGGCTGCGTCCGCCTGACCCGGCCTATTCGCGGGTGAACCCGCTCCCACAGGGAATTGCACAACCTTCAAATTGTGCACGGTCCCTGTGGGAGCGGGTTCACCCGCGAATGCCCTAACACCGATTCAAAGCCATATTGCATCCCAGTGTGGATAGTCCCTGACACTTCTGACCAGCCCAGCCCGCAAGGGGTTAGCAACGATGTATCTGGCGACATGCACCATGCTTTCCGCCCTTCTCAATGCCCGGTCCTGATACCCAGGCTGCCACACCGGGTCATGCTCAACCCCCGCCTGATGCAAAACCAGACTGGATCTGGATTTGAATCTGCGCATCAACGTACCCAGCGTCGTGCCTTTCAACTCGATCAGCCAGATGGTCCGGCATCAGTACCCAGGCCATTGAGCGGCATGCGTGCTCATGATCGGATTGCCGCAGTTGGTGGATGACCAGCCTTGCATGATGAAAGTCATGGAACAGTGGCTTGCGTGGATGGGTAACAGTGGTAAGCAGGTACAGCCTGCCGAGTTCTGAATAGCGACCACGGCGCAGCAGATGAGATTGGGCCCGAGGCATTGGTTTCTTCCTTGAAAAGTGACCTCTCCAAGGTAGTGGCTGTGAACCCGCGAAAGTGCTTTGGATAGTTTCTGGATATGGCAGGGGGCTTGTGGGTGGCTGTACCGGCCTTTTCGCGGCGGTTCGGCGCCCCGATGAACCCGCTCCCACAGGTACTGCGCAAGATTCGGCATGTGCACATTCCCTGTGGGAGCGGGTTCACCCGCGAAGAGGCCCGCGCAGGCGCTGAAAATGCCTGAGTGATCTCCATCAGTGATGTTTACCGAACCCTGAACTACGCTGACAGTCGCATCTCACAAATCATTTGTGCGCAAGCTAGGAGCCTGCATGAGGGTGACGCGTCCACTGTTGCTGGCAGGCCTGGGCTTGCTGTCCATGCTCACCGGCTGTAGCAAGGAAGAGGTTCCCGAGACGCTGCCTCGGGTGGGTGTGCAACAGGTCCAGTCCACCGATTTCGCTGCCAGGGTCACCCTGACCGGTGACGTGCAGGCGCGGGTGCAGACCGATCTGTCGTTCCGCGTTGGCGGCAAGATCATTTCGCGCAGTGTGGACGTGGGCGATCACGTCAAGGCCAACCAGGTGCTGGCCCGGCTGGACCCCAAAGACCTGCAGAACAACGTCGACTCGGCCAAGGCCGAGGTGTTCGCCGCGCAGGCGCGGGTTACCCAGACCAGCGCCGCCTTCGTGCGCCAGCAAAAACTGCTGCCCAAGGGCTATACCAGCCAGAGCGAATACGATTCTGCCGAAGCCGCGCTGCGCAGCAACCAGAGCGCGCTCAAGGCCGCCCAGGCGCAATTGGCCAATGCCAACGAACAACTCAGCTATACCGCACTGGTCTCCGAGGCCGCCGGGGTGATTACCGAGCGCCAGGCCGAAGTCGGCCAGGTGGTGCAGGCGACCATGCCGATTTTCAGCCTGGCCACTGACGGCGACCGTGATGCGGTATTCAACGTCTACGAATCCCTGCTGGTGGCGCCACCCAGCGATGCCGGGGTGATCGTCCGCCTGCTGGACGACCCCAAGGTCCAGGCGCAGGGGTTCGTGCGCGAAATCACGCCCACGGTGTCGGCGCAAAGCGGCACGGTGCAGGTCAAGGTAGGCCTGAAAGACGTGCCACCCGGCATGCAACTGGGCGCCCCGGTGACCGCCTCCACCAATGCCCAGGGCCGGCCCAGCATCGAGCTGCCATGGTCGGCACTGACCAAGGCCTTGCATGAGCCCGCCGTGTGGGTGGTGGGCGAGGGCGACAAAGTGGAATTGCGCAAAGTCGAAGTCAGCCGTTACCTCACCGGCAAGATCGTGGTTGCCAGCGGCCTGAAGGGCGGCGAAACCGTGGTGGTCAATGGCGGCCAGTTGCTGCACCCCGGCATGCAGGTGCAGAAGGTCGATGCCAAGGCCCAAGGGGGTGAGCTATGAAGCGCCTGCTGCTGATGCTGTCGGCCGGCGTACTGCTGGCTGGCTGCAGTAGCGAGGAAGAAGCACCAGAGCCGGTTCGGCCGGTGCTGTCGGTCAAGGTCGAACCCCAGGTGCAGTCGCAACTGGGCCGCTTCGCCGGCAGTATCCAGGCGCGTTTCGAAAGCACCCTGGGCTTCCGGGTGTCCGGGCGTATCGCCCGGCGCTGGCTGGACGTCGGCGCCCAGGTGAAGCCGGGCGATACCTTGGCCACCCTCGACCCGACCGACCAGCAGAACCAGCTGCGCGCTGCCGAAGGGGACCTGGCCAAGGTGCAGGCGCAGTGGATCAATGCCCAGGCCGATGCCCGTCGCCAGCAACAGCTGTATGACCGCGGCGTTGGCGCCCAGGCCCAGCTGGATATCGCCCAGACCAACCTGAAAACCACCAGCGCAGCGCTGGAGCAGGCGCGCTCTGCGCTCAGCCAGGCCCGCGACCAGCTCGACTACAGCACCCTGCGCACCGATCACGCCGCCGTGATCACTGCCTGGCAGGCCGAAGCCGGGCAAACCGTCACGGCCGGCCAGGCCGTGGTGACGCTGGCCCGTCCGGACGTGAAGGAAGCGGTGATCGACCTGCCCATCGGCCTGGCCGAACAACTGAGCAGTGGCCTGACCTTCACCGTCGCCTCGCAGCTCGACCCCACCATCAACACCACCGCCACGCTGCGCGAACTGGAACCTCAGGCCGACGCCACCACCCGCACCCGCCGCGCCCGCCTGACCTTGGCCGGCACGCCTGCGGCCTTTCACCTGGGCACCGCCATCAGCGTGACCTTGAGCTCGCAAGTCACGCCCCGCAGCGAACTGCCCCGCAGTGCCTTGCTCGAACGTGACGGCAAGACCCAGGTGTGGGTGATCGATACGCAGCAGAAGACCGTGGCAACCCGGGACGTGGCGCTGATCGAACGTACCGCCGACAGCATCGTGCTGACGTCGGGCGTGCAGCCTGGTGAGCGCGTCGTTACCGCAGGTGTGAACAGCCTGAAGCCTGGCCAGAAGGTCACCTTCGACGAGGATGCGCAATGAAAGGAAGCTTCAACCTCTCCGAATGGGCGCTCAAGCACCAGTCATTCGTGTGGTACCTGATGTTCGTCGGCCTGCTGATGGGGATTTTTTCGTACTTCAACCTCGGGCGTGAAGAAGACCCTTCATTCACCATCAAAACCATGGTCATCCAGACCCGCTGGCCAGGTGCGACCCAGGACGAAACCCTGTACCAGGTCACCGACCGCATCGAGAAGAAGCTCGAGGAGCTCGATTCCCTCGACTACACCAAAAGCTACACCCGCCCGGGTGAGTCCACCGTGTACGTGTACCTGCGCGACACCACCAAAGCCAAGGACATACCGGAAATCTGGTACCAGGTGCGCAAGAAAATCCAGGACATCCGCGGCCAGTTCCCGCAGGGTATTCAAGGGCCTGCCTTCAACGACGAATTCGGTGACGTGTTCGGCTCGATCTACGCCTTTACCTCTGACGGCCTGACCCTGCGCCAGCTGCGCGACTACGTTGAACAGGCCCGCTCCGAAGTGCGCGAAGTGCCCAACATCGGCAAGATCGAACTGGTGGGTACCCAGGACGAAGTGCTGTACCTGAACTTCTCTACCCGCAAACTGGCAGCGCTGGGCATCGACCAGCGCCAGGTCATGCAGGCCCTGCAATCACAGAACGCGGTAACCCCGGCCGGGGTGATCGAGGCTGGGCCAGAACGCATTTCGGTGCGTACCACCGGCCAGTTCGCATCCGAGAAAGACCTGCAAACCGTCAACCTGAGGATCAACGACCGCTTCTTCCGCCTGGCCGATATTGCCGATATCGAGCGCGGCTACGTCGACCCGCCTACGCCCATGTTCCGCTTCAACGGCCAGACCGCGATCGGCCTGGCCATTGGCATGAAAGCCGGTGGCAACATGCAGGTATTCGGTGCGGCGCTGAAGAAGAAAATGGACAGCGTGATCACCGACCTGCCGGTCGGGGTGGGTGTGCACACCGTTTCAGACCAGGCGGTGGTGGTGAAACAGGCCGTTGGCGGCTTCACCAGTGCGCTGTTCGAAGCGGTGGTGATCGTATTGGCGGTGAGCTTTATCAGCCTCGGTGTGCGTGCAGGGTTGGTGGTGGCCTGCTCGATCCCGTTGGTGCTGGCGATGGTGTTCGTGTTCATGGAGTACAGCGGCATCACCATGCAGCGGATCTCGTTGGGCGCGTTGATCATCGCCCTCGGCCTGCTGGTGGATGATGCGATGATCACCGTGGAGGTCATGGTCACGCGGCTGGAGATGGGCGAGAGCAAGGAGCAGGCGGCGACGTTCGCCTATACCTCGACCGCATTCCCCATGCTCACCGGCACCCTGGTGACCGTTGCCGGCTTCGTGCCCATCGGGCTCAATGCCAGCTCGGCGGGTGAGTATACCTATACCCTGTTCGCGGTAATTGCCGTGGCGTTGATCGTGTCGTGGGTGGTGGCGGTGTTCTTCGCGCCGGTACTGGGCGTGCATATCCTCAACAGCAAGCTCAAGGCGCACGAGGCGCAGACCGGGCGGGTAGGGCGAGCATTCGAAGGTGGCTTGCTGTGGTGCATGCGCAACCGCTGGTTGACCATCATCGGTACGGTGCTGCTGTTCGTGCTGGCCATTTTCTGCGAGCGTTTCGTGCAGAACCAGTTCTTCCCGTCCTCGGACCGCCCTGAAATTCTGGTCGACCTCAACCTGCCGCAGAACGCCTCGATCGAGGAGACGCGCAAGGTGGTCGACCGCTTCGAGGCGCGGATCAAGGATGACCCGGACCTGGTGCACTGGAGCACCTATATTGGCCAAGGTGCCATTCGTTTCTACCTGCCCCTCGACCAACAATTGCAAAACCCGTACTACGCGCAGTTGGTGATCGTCAGCAAAGGCTTCGAAGAGCGTCAGGCCATGATGGATCGCTTGCAGAAGATCCTGCATGAAGAGTTCGTCGGCATAGGTACCAACGTTCAGTCGCTGGAAATGGGCCCGCCTGTAGGGCGGCCGATCCAGTATCGGGTCAGCGGCGCAAATATCGACGAGGTGCGCAAACACGCCATCGAGCTGGCCACCTTGCTCGACCAGAACGAGCACATCGGCGAGATGATCTACGACTGGAACGAGCCAGGTAAGGTATTGCGCGTGGAAATCGCCCAGGACAAGGCACGCCAGTTGGGGCTGTCGTCCGAAGATGTGGCCAATGTGATGAACAGCATCGTCAGCGGCGTGCAGATCACCCAGGTCAATGACAACATCTACCTGGTCAATGTGGTTGCGCGGGCTGAGGACAGCGAGCGGGGTTCGCCCGATACCCTGCAGAACCTGCAGATACTCACCCCGAGCGGCACTTCGATTCCGCTGCTTTCGTTCGCCACCGTGCGTTACGAGCTGGAGCAGCCGCTGGTATGGCGTCGCGACCGCAAGCCGACCATTACCATCAAGGCCTCGGTCAACGGCGACATCCAGCCCACTGACCTGGTGGCCCAGTTGAAACCCAAGATCGACGAGTTCGCCAGCAAGCTGCCGGTGGGCTTCGAAGTGGCTACCGGCGGTACGGTGGAGGAGAGTGCCAAGGCGCAAGGGCCGATCCGCAAGGTCATCCCGCTGATGCTGTTCCTTATGGCGACGTTCCTGATGATCCAGCTGCACAGCGTGCAGAAGCTGTTCCTGGTGGTGAGCGTGGCGCCGCTGGGGCTGATCGGCGTGATCATCGCACTGGTGCCGACGGGCACGCCCATGGGCTTTGTCGCGATTCTCGGCATCCTGGCGTTGGCGGGCATCATCATCCGTAACTCGGTGATCCTGGTAACCCAGATCGATGAGTTCGTGGCGCAAGGCTTTTCGCAATGGGATGCGGTGGTGGAGGCCACCAACCATCGGCGCCGGCCGATCCTGCTGACTGCCGCGGCGGCCAGCCTGGGCATGATCCCGATTGCCCGCGAGGTGTTCTGGGGGCCGATGGCCTACGCCATGATTGGCGGGATCATCGTGGCGACCCTGCTGACGCTGCTGTTCCTGCCGGCGCTGTATGTGGCCTGGTACAAAATCCGCGAGCCTGAAAAACAATCATCCTGACAGCACATCCCTTTGTAGGAGCAGCCTTGTGCTGCGAAGAGGCCGGTACACCCATCGACATTTGATGGGGTATGTACCGGCCTCTTCGCAGCACAAGGCTGCTCCTACAAAGGGAAATGTGCTGATTGTTAAAACAGTTATATAAACATTCTTAAACAGTATTTTTAAGAATAACTCCGCCTCACTACTATTGCCCTCAAGCCAGGCGCAAATCCCCTTCAAACCTCTGCCCGGCACCCTCACTCCAAGGAGAACGAGCATGAGTGCATCTCTGCGTAGCATCGACGGTCAGGACGAAGCCACCATTCTGCGTGAAATCCAGAGCGCCCTGCGCGACCTGCGGTTTGGTGCGGTGGAGATCACTGTGCACAACGCTCAGGTCGTACAGATCGAGCGCAAGGAGAAGTTCCGCCTGCAACAGCCCGGCAACAAGTCCGGCTGATCGCGCCTCACATCCAAAATTAGAAAAATGCCAATCGGGAGCTTCACCATGTCCATTCGCCGTTATGCGCTTGCCGCTCTGGCCAGTGCTGTTTTTGCCGGTTCCGCCATCGCCAAGGACTACGAACTGCTGAACGTGTCCTACGACCCGACCCGCGAGCTGTACCAGCAGTACAACGCCGAGTTCATCAAGCACTGGCAGCAGGCCCACCCGGGCGACAAGGTGAAGATCCAGCAATCCCATGGTGGCTCGGGCAAGCAGGCCCGTGCGGTGATCGACGGCCTGCGCGCCGACGTGGTGACCCTGGCCCTGGCCGGCGACATCGACGAAGTGGCCAAGCTCGGCAAGACCCTGCCGGACAACTGGCAGACCCGCCTGCCGGACGCCAGCACCCCGTACACCTCGACCATCGTGTTCCTGGTGCGCAAGGGCAACCCGAAAGGCATCAAGGACTGGGGCGACCTGATCAAGAAGGACGTCTCGGTCATTACCCCCAACCCGAAAACCTCTGGCGGTGCGCGCTGGAACTTCCTGGCGGCCTGGGCCTATGGCCTGAAAACCGGTGGTAGCGAAGACAAGGCCAAGGAGTACGTACAGGAGCTGTTCAAGCACGTACCCGTACTGGATACCGGCGCCCGTGGCTCGACCATTACCTTCGTCAACAACGGCCAGGGCGACGTGTTGCTGGCCTGGGAAAACGAAGCCTTCCTGGCGCTGAAGGAAGACGGTGGCGCCGACAAGTTCGACATCGTCGTGCCGTCGCTGTCGATCCTGGCCGAACCGCCAGTGGCGGTGGTGGACAAGAACGCAGATAAGAAGGGCAATACCGACATTGCCACCGAATACCTCAAGCACCTGTACAGCCCGGCCGGGCAGAAAATTGCCGCCGAGAACTTCTACCGCCCGCGTGACGAGAAGGTTGCTGCCGAATTCGGCAAGCAATTCCCGAAACTGGACCTGGTAACCATCGACAAGGACTTCGGTGGCTGGAAAACTGCACAACCTAAGTTCTTCAATGATGGCGGTGTCTTCGACCAGATCTATCAGGCACAGTAACCGGCCATGAAAAAGCGGGGCCGCTTTGCGGCCCATCGCAGGCAAGCCAGCTCCCACAAGATCGCGCAGCTCTCAGGCCTGTGGTAATCCTGTGGGAGCTGGCTTGCCTGCGATGGGCTGCGCAGCAGCCCCGGGATTCAGAGTCTTGCACCGGCCCGGGATTTTTCCCGGGCTTCGTGCGTTCAACCAGGGATACTTATGTCACGTCGTATTTCCCCCGTCATACCCGGCTTCGGGCTGACGCTGGGCTACACCTTGGTGTACCTCAGCCTGATCGTGCTGATACCGCTGGCAGCCATGTTCATTCATGCCTCGCAGCTGACCTGGGAGCAGTTCTGGAACATCATCAGTGCGCCGCGGGTGATCGCCGCGCTCAAGCTGAGTTTCGGCACCGCCCTGTTCGCCGCCATCATCAACGGGGTGATCGGCACCCTGCTGGCCTGGGTGCTGGTGCGCTACACCTTCCCCGGGCGCAAGATCATCGACGCGATGATCGACCTGCCGTTCGCCCTGCCCACCGCCGTTGCAGGTATCGCCCTGACCGCCCTGTACGCGCCAGCGGGCTGGGTAGGCCAGTTCGCCGCCGACCTGGGCTTCAAGATCGCCTACACCCCGTTGGGCATCACCCTGGCGCTGACCTTCGTCACCCTGCCGTTTGTGGTGCGCACGGTGCAGCCGGTACTGGCCGACATCCCGCGTGAAGTGGAAGAGGCCGCCGCCTGCCTGGGCGCCAAGCCGCTGCAGGTGTTCCGCCATGTGCTGGCGCCGGCCTTGCTGCCGGCCTGGCTCACCGGTTTTGCCCTGGCCTTCGCTCGCGGCGTGGGCGAGTATGGTTCGGTAATCTTCATTGCCGGCAACATGCCGATGAAGACCGAAATCCTGCCGCTGCTGATCATGGTCAAGCTCGACCAGTACGACTACACCGGCGCGACCGCCATCGGCGTGCTGATGCTGGTGGTTTCCTTCATCCTGCTGCTGCTGATCAACCTGCTGCAGCGCCGCATCGAAACCCCTTGAAGGAGGCCGGCATGTCCAGTTCATCCCTGAGTGCAAGCGCCGCCGCCAACGCAGCCCGCCGTAGCAGTGCAACCTCGCGGCGCATCCTGATCGGCCTTGGCTGGCTGGTGTTCGCCCTGTTCCTGCTGTTGCCACTGGTGATCGTGGTGTCGCAGGCGCTGAAGAACGGTTTTGGCACCTTCTTCGAGGCGATCTTCGAGCCTGATGCCTTGTCGGCGCTGAGGCTGACCCTGCTCGCCGTGGCCATTTCGGTACCGCTGAACCTGGTGTTTGGTGTCAGCGCCGCCTGGTGCGTGAGCAAATACAACTTCCGTGGCAAAAGTATCCTGGTCACCCTGATCGACCTGCCGTTCTCGGTGTCGCCGGTCATCGCCGGCCTGGTCTACGTGCTGATGTTCGGCGCACAGGGCCTGTTCGGGCCCTGGCTGCAGGACCATGATATCCAGATTGTCTTCGCCCTGCCGGGCATTGTCCTGGCGACCATTTTCGTCACCGTGCCGTTCGTGGCCCGTGAGCTGATCCCGCTGATGCAGGAGCAGGGCACGCAAGAAGAGGAGGCTGCGCGCTTGCTCGGTGCCAATGGCTGGCAGATGTTCTGGCACGTGACCTTGCCCAACATCAAATGGGGCCTGATCTATGGCGTGGTGCTGTGTACTGCACGGGCCATGGGCGAGTTTGGCGCGGTGTCGGTGGTGTCGGGCCACATTCGTGGCGTGACCAACACCTTGCCGCTGCACGTAGAGATCCTCTACAACGAGTACAACCACGTCGCGGCCTTCAGCGTGGCCAGCCTGTTGCTGATCCTGGCGCTCTTCATCCTGCTGCTCAAGCAGTGGAGCGAGAACCGTATTAACCGCCTGCGCCACAGCGCCGCGGAGGAATGATTCATGTCGATCGAAGTTCGTAATGTCAGCAAGCGCTTCAACAGCTTCCAGGCCCTGAACAACATCAACCTGGACATCAACAGCGGCGAGCTGGTGGCGCTGCTGGGCCCGTCCGGCTGCGGCAAGACCACCCTGCTGCGCATCATTGCCGGCCTGGAAACACCGGACCAGGGCAGCATCGTGTTCCATGGCGAGGATGTATCCGGCCATGACGTGCGTGATCGCAACGTCGGTTTTGTGTTCCAGCACTACGCGCTGTTCCGCCACATGAGCGTGTTCGACAACGTCGCTTTCGGCCTGCGCATGAAGCCCAAGGGCGAGCGTCCGAGCGAGAGCAAGATTGCCGAGAAAGTGCACGAGCTGCTGAACATGGTGCAGCTGGACTGGTTGTCCGACCGCTACCCGGAGCAGCTGTCTGGCGGCCAGCGTCAGCGTATCGCCCTGGCCCGCGCCCTGGCCGTGGAGCCCAAGGTGCTGCTGCTGGACGAGCCGTTCGGTGCGCTGGACGCCAAGGTGCGCAAGGAGCTGCGACGCTGGCTGGCGCGGCTGCACGAGGACATCAACCTGACGTCGGTGTTCGTCACCCACGACCAGGAAGAGGCCATGGAAGTGGCTGACCGCATCGTGGTGATGAACAAGGGCGTGATCGAGCAGATCGGCTCGCCGGGCGAGGTGTACGAAAAGCCGGCCAACGATTTCGTCTACCACTTCCTGGGCGATTCCAACCGCCTGGCGGTGAGCGAAGGGCATCATGTGCTGTTCCGTCCGCACGAGGTGTCGCTGTCGCGGCATGAGACCGAAGGGCACCATGCTGCCGAGGTGCGGGATATCCGGCCGTTGGGCGCCACCACGCGGGTGACCTTGAAGGTGGAAGGGCAGAGCGAGCTGATCGAGGCCGAGGTGGTCAAGGACCATGACAGCTTGACCGGGTTGGCGCGGGGGGAGACGTTGTTCTTCCGGCCGAAGGTTTGGCAGAAGGTGGCGGATATCTGATCTGCCCTTGATGATGAGAAGCCCGGGCTTGGTCTCGGGCTTTTTTATGCCTGTCGGATTGCCGGGGCTGCTTTGCAGCCCATCGCAGCACAAGGCTGCTCCTACAGGGAACTGCAATCTCCTGTGGGAGCGGCCTTGCGTCGCGATCGAGGGCGCAGCCCTCGCGGCAATCTCATGCCTTACGCGAATATTTTGCATGCCCCCAATGCATAGCCTTTAGCCATGAAAGCCGCAGCCCACGCAATCCGTGGCTTTCACGGACCCCCTCAAAAACAATATTCAATTAAGTTCTAACTATAATTTTAAACATTACTTTAAGAGATAAGCCTCTGGCCCCGATGATTCAGCCACACACCTGAATCGAGACCCCAGGAGTTTGATCAATGGGTAATGTCCAGTCGGCCGTCAGGGCCTACGACCAGCCATGGCGCCCGGCCCCGGGCGACCTGGTCGAGCTTGGACGCACGCTTCGCCTCCCGCTTGGCCAGCTGCGCCTGCAACGCACGCCCGTCAGCGGGCTCAAGCGCCGCGACAAGCTGGCGTTGGGCCTGCTGGTGCTGGTGCTGCATGGCGCTGCGGCGTACTGGGTCAGCCAGGCGCCAACGCCAGCGCTGCCAGTGGTGCCGCCGCAGGTGCCGCCCATGACCATCGAGTTCGCAGCGCCCGCGCCGCCCGTGGTCGAGCCACCGCCACCCGCGCCCGCGCCGCCTGTGGTCGAGCCACCACCGCCGCCACCGGTAGTCGACGAGCTGGCTGCCAAGCCCAAACCCAAGCCAAAGCCCGTGCCTAAGCCTGTGGTCAAGCAGGCGCCCAAGCCACAGCCCAAGCCGGTCGAAGCACCACCGCCAGCGCCGGTGGCCGCCCCTGCACCGCCTGCGCCAGCACCACCCGCGCCGGCCCCGATAACCCCGGCATCGGCCAACGCCGCGTACCTGAAGAACCCGGCACCGGAATACCCGCAAATGGCCCAGCGCCGTGGCTGGGAAGGCACCGTGCTGTTGCGTGTAGAGGTGCTGCCAAGCGGCAAGCCCGGGCAGATCCAGGTGCAGAAGAGCAGCGGCCGTGATGCCCTCGACGCCGCCGCGCTGGCCGCAGTCAAGCGCTGGAGCTTCGTGCCCGCCAAGCAGGGCGACGTGGCCCAGACCGGCTGGGTCAGCGTGCCGATCGATTTCAAGCTTCGCTAACTATTTCGCAGAACACAGGAAGACACCATCATGAGCCTGCTGGCATCCCCCCTCGAATCCGTTGAAAGCGCAGTCATCTGGCTGCTGGTCGGTTTCTCTGTCGTCACCTGGGGCCTGGCCCTGGTCAAGGTCGCGCAGTTCGTGCGCCTTAAAAACCAGGACAAGCGCTTCCACCAGCAGTTCTGGGCTGCCTCCAGCCTGGACTCGGCTGCCGAACTCAGCCATGAGCTGCCCGGCCCGGCCGCCCGCGTTGCCCAGTCCGGCTACGCCGCGATTGCCGTTGGCGATACCCAGGCCAATGACCTGAGCCACGCCATCAACCACCAGGACCGCCTGGAGCGTGCCCTGCGTCAGCAGATCGTGCGTGAGCGCCGCTCGCTGGAAACCGGCCTGGCGGTGGTCGCCAGTATCGGCAGCACCTCGCCTTTCATCGGCCTGTTCGGCACCGTGTGGGGCATCATGGAAGCGCTCAAGGGCATCAGTGCCGCCGGCTCCGCCAGCCTCGAAACCGTCGCCGGGCCCATCGGTGCGGCACTGGTGGCTACCGGTGTGGGTATCGCCGTCGCGGTGCCTGCGGTGCTGGTCTACAACTACTTCCTGCGTCGCCTGAAGCTGACCGCTGCCGACCTCGATGACTTCGCCCACGACTTCTACAGCCTGGCGCAGAAGAGTGCCTTCCGCGTGCTGGTGCACCCGGCTGTGCAAAAAGCCCAGCCCGGTTTCACCCAACCCGTGAAGGAGGCGTCCTGATATGGCCTTTTCGACCCAGGACAGCGACGAAGTCCTCAGTGAAATCAACGTCACGCCCTTGGTAGACGTCATGCTGGTGCTGCTGGTGGTGTTCATCGTCACCGCGCCATTGCTGACCAACGCCATCCCCATCAACCTGCCCAAGACCGAGGCCGTGGCCCCGGTGGAGCAGAAGGACCCGCTGGTGGTCAGCATCGACGGTGAAGGCAAGCTGTTCATCAACAAGGACCAGATCCAGCCCGACCTGCTGGAAACCAACCTCAAGGCTGCCAAGGACAAGGACGCGGACGTGCGCGTGCAGCTGCAGGCCGATGACGGCGTGAACTACGGCGAAGTGGCGCGGGCCATGGCAGCCATCGAACGTGCGGGTATCAGCAAGCTGGCGGTGATAACCGCGCGCTGATCGCTGTAAAACCTCTTCAGGCAAGTGCTTATGGGCCACATCTCTTGGCAGGGGTTGGCCCTCCTTTTTTTGCCCGTACTTCCTGCCGATCAGAGTTTCCTGTGGGAGCGGGTTCACCCGCGAAGAATCCAGCGCGGTGGCTGGCACCGGCTGCGCCGGTGTTCGCGGGTGAACCCGCTCCCACAAAGATCCAGCTCCTTATCATGATTATTTTGGTTATTAATAAATAGCTTCTTATTCCTTTACGAATATAACTCCCTCCCTATACTTGTCTCCAAGCACGCAAACTTACTGGAGGCGTCCCCATGCGCAATGAGTCGATTCGTTACCTGATTGTGCCGGGCTGGCAAGGATCGCCAGACAACCATTGGCAAAGTCACTGGCAGCGCACCCTGCCCAACAGTGCGCGGGTCGAGCAGCACGACTGGCTCACCCCGCAACGGCAGGATTGGGTGCAGGCGCTGGAGCAGGCGATTGCCGCCGAGCGCTCGCCAGTGATCCTGATTGCCCACAGCCTTGGCTGCGTCACCGTCGCCCACTGGGCCGCGCAGGCCAGCCCGGCCTTGCGGCGACGGGTGCGTGGTGCACTGCTGGTGGCACCGGCAGACGTCGAACGGCCCACCTGCGCGCCGGCATTGCGCAACTTTGCGCCGATCCCGACCGAAGCCTTGCCGTTCCCCAGCCAGGTCGTCAGCTCGGACAACGACCCGGCCGTGAGCGTGCCGCGGGCGCTGTACCTGGCCCAGGCGTGGGGCGCCGAAGCAGGGTTGCTGAGCAATGCCGGGCACATCAACGTCAAGTCCGGCCATGAGCGCTGGGAACAAGGTTTCGCCTACTTGTATCGCTTGCAGAGCCGGGTCGAGCAGCGCGCACTGCGTCGCGCCTGATAGCCCTTACCGTTTTCCGTTTACCTGACGCCCGGCCAATGAAGGCCTGGGGCGGGAGTTCGTCATGACGTTTCAAAACCCGTTTGGCCAGCCACTGCTGACCTTCCCCGAGCTGGACAAGAGCCCGCTGAGCATTCGCGCCAAGGCCCTGGTGTTCATCGACCCGCGTTCGCAGCAGTTGCGCGAAGACCTCGAGCGCCTGGCGCCGCAGCCGTTGCCGGTGCTGATCCGTGGCGAAACCGGCACCGGCAAGGAGCTGCTGGCCAGGCAGATCCACCGAGCCAGCGACCGTGGTGGGTTGTTCGTATCGGTCAACTGCGCGGCCATCAGCCCTACTTACGCCGATGCCGAGCTGTTCGGCTATAGCGCCGGCAGCCATGGCGGTACGGCCAGCAGCCGCGCCGGCTGGTTCGGTTCGGCCAACGGCGGCACGCTGTATCTGGACGAAATTGCCGACTTGCCGCTGGCCATCCAGGGCAAGCTGCTGGCGGCCCTGGAAAACCGCGAGGTCACCCGGGTGGGCGCGCAGCAGCCACAGCCGGTGGATGTGCGCCTGGTCGCCGCCACCAGCATTGACCTTGCGCGGGTGGTGCGTGCGGGGCGCTTCAACGAGCGCCTGTACCAGTACCTGCGCGAGGGCGCGCTGGAACTGCCGCCGCTGCGCGAGCGGCCGGGCGATATTCTGCCGCTGGCTGAGTACTTCGTGGGCATCTACAGCGTGCGCCTGCAGCGGCCTGTGCCGCTGGTGAGCGAGGCGGCGCAGCAGGTGCTGGAAGCGCATTTCTGGCCTGGCAATACCCGCGAACTGGAGAACGTCATCCACTTTGCCTTGCTGGTGAATGACGGCGAAGAGATCCAGCCAGAGGACCTCGACTTGCCCAACACCGCACGCTAGACATCGCTCATAAGCAAAGTGGCTGGTGGCAGTTTGTTTTTGGAATAAGCAGCTAAATAAAAGATATTGTTACGGAATAAAAAATCTAGGTATTGTCCGCCTCACGCCCGCTGGTGAACCGGTTGGGCAACCGATTCGCCATCGCCGATGGCCCAGATTCAGAACAAGGACCACCATGAAGAAGACCCTGCTGACCACCGCCCTGGCCGCTGCCCTGTCGTTCTCCGGCCTGGCCGCCGCTGCCGAGAAACTGGTGGTTGCCGCTACCCCGGTACCGCACGCCGAAATCCTTGAACTGATCAAGCCGACCCTGGCCAAAGAGGGTGTGGACCTGCAGATCAAGGTCTTCACCGACTACGTGCAGCCGAACGTGCAGGTGGACCAGAAGCGTCTGGACGCCAACTACTTCCAGACCCTGCCCTACCTGAAGAGCTTCAACGAAGGTAAAGGCACCCACCTGGAAACGGTCATTGGCGTACACGTCGAACCCTTCGGTGGCTACTCGAAGAAAATCAAGAACCTGTCCGAGCTGAAAGAAGGCGCCACGGTTGCCATTCCTAACGAAGGCAGCAACAGCGGCCGCGCCCTGATCCTGCTGCAGAAGGCTGGCCTGATCACCCTGAAAGACCCGAAGAATGCCCTGGCCACCCCCAAGGACATCGCCGAGAACCCGAAAAAGCTGAAGTTCCGCGAGCTTGAGTCGGCCATGCTGCCGCGTGTGCTGGACCAGGTCGACCTGGACATGATCAACACCAACTACGCCCTGGAAGCCGGCCTGAACCCGGCCAAGGATGCACTGGTGATCGAAGGCGCCGACTCGCCATACGTGAACTTCCTGGTTGCCCGCCCGGACAACAAGAACAGCGAAGCCATCCAGAAACTGGCCAAGGCCCTGACCAGCCCGGAAGTGAAAGAATTCATCGCCAAGAAGTACCAAGGTGCTGTGCTGCCGGCGTTCTGATGCGCTTGCAGTGACAGGAAAAACGCCGGCGCATTTGTGCCGGCGTTTTTGTATCTGGCCACAGGGTCCTACTCGCCAACCGGTGATATGTTTATTCATTAATGTTATTTATTAAAAAGTTTTTAGATCATTAGAGTCTAGTAATTGTGCCGCCGCGCACCCTGCAGACTTGCTCTACCCATGACCCTCGACATCGCATTCATCCTCAGCACGCTACCCGCCTTTCTCAAGGCCGTGGGTGTGACCCTGCAGGTAGGCCTGATCGCCATCGCCACCTCGCTGCTGGTCGCCCTGGTCAACGCCACCCTGCTGGTCCTGCGCACCCCCTATCTGTGGCGCCTGGTCAAAGCCTACGTGGAGCTGGCCCGCAACACGCCGCTGCTGATCCAGCTGTTCTTCGTCTACTTCGCCTTGCCCAGCCTGGGCCTGAAGATTTCCGGTTTTTCCGCAGCGATCATCACCATGACCTTCATGGGCGGTGCCTACCTCACCGAGGTGTTGCGGGCTGGCATCGAGGCCGTGCCGCGTGCCCAGCTTGAGTCCGGGCGCTCCATCGGCCTGTCCGAAGGCCAGCTGCTGCGCCATGTGGTGCTGCCCCAGGCCGGCATCCTCAGCCTGCCGGCACTGTTCGCCAATTTCATCTTCCTGCTCAAGGAAACCACCGTGGTGTCGGCAGTGGCCGTGCCGGAAATCCTCTACACCACCAAGAACTACATCGCGCTGTACTACAAGACCTACGAAATGCTCACCGTGCTGACCCTGCTCTGTGTGCTGCTGTTCCTGCCGCTGTCGTTGTTGCTGCGCTATGTGGAAAGGAGGCTGCAACATGGCCAGTTCGGGATTTGACCTGTTGCTGCAGGCGTTGCCGCAGCTGGCCGGCGGCGCCGCGCAGACCTTGGCCATCTCGGCGCTGGGCATCCTCTTCGCGACGCTGGGTGGTGTGCTGTACGGCGTGCTGGCAACCCTGGGCAACCGTGCCCTGAACATCGCCTTGCAGGTGTACCTGGAGCTGTTCCGCGCCATCCCGGTGCTGGTCTGGCTGTACCTGGTGTTTTTCGGCCTGCCGATCTTCTTTGCCCTGAGCATCCCCAGCTTCTGGTGCGCCGTGCTGGTACTGGCCCTGTGGGGTGCCAGCGAGGTGGGCGAGGTGGTGCGCGGTGCACTGGCTTCGTTGCCGCGTGGCCAACGCGAGGCCGGGCTGTCGATCGGCCTGGCCGGCTGGCAGCTGTATGGCTACGTGCTGCTGCCGCAGGCACTCAAGCGCATGACCCCACCGACCATCAACATCTACACGCGGATCATCAAGACCAGCTCGCTGGCGGTGCTGATCGGCGTGGTCGAGGTGATCAAGGCCGGCCAGCAGATCATCGAACGCACCTACGAATCGGTGCTGATCTACGGCGCCTTGTTCCTGTTCTTCTTCATCGTCTGTTATCCGCTGTCCGCCGCTTCGCGCGTGCTGGAACGCCGCTGGGCACACTCATGAGCGCATTGATCGAATTCCAGGGTTTCAACAAGTTTTTTGGCGAGCACCAGGTGCTCAAGGACGTCGACCTCAAGGTGGCGGCTGGCGAAGTGGTGGTCATCCTCGGCCCCAGCGGTTGCGGCAAGAGCACGCTGCTGCGCTGCCTCAACGGCCTGGAGCAGGCCCACAGCGGCCATCTGCGCCTGGCCGGGAAAGAGCTGCTGGACCCGCGCACCGACTGGCGTGACGTTCGCCAGCGGGTGGGCATGGTGTTCCAGAGCTACCACCTGTTCGGCCACATGAGCGTGATCGACAACCTGCTGCTCGGCCCGCTCAAGGTGCAAAAACGCGAACGTGCCGAAGCGCAGGCCCAGGCCGAGGCGCTGCTGGCGCGGGTCGGCCTGCTGGACAAGCGCGACGCCTTCCCCCGGCAGTTGTCCGGGGGCCAGCAACAGCGCATCGCCATCGTGCGCTCACTGTGCATGAACCCCGAGGTGATGCTGTTCGACGAGGTTACCGCCGCCCTCGACCCGGAAATGGTCAAGGAAGTGCTGCAGGTGATCCAGGGCCTGGCCCGCGACGGCATGACCCTGCTCATCGTTACCCACGAAATGGCCTTCGCTCGCGCGGTGGCCGCCCGCATCGTGTTCATGGAGGCCGGCAGGATCCTTGAACAGGGCGACCCCGAGAGCTTCTTCACCCGACCGCAGACCGCACGCGCGCAGCAGTTCCTGGAGAAATTCTCCTTCGTAGAAAGCCTGCCTAAGAAACTGCACAAGGAACTGTCATGAAAACTGCCAACCTCACCAAACTGCTGGCGCCGTTGTTCGGCCTGGCCCTGCTGGCCGGCTGCAACAAGGCCGAAGAACCGCCCAAGCCGGCAGCGGCATCGCCAGCCACCAGCTACCTGGAAACCATCAAGGCCCGCGACAAACTGATTGTCGGGGTGTTCACCGATAAACCTCCGTTCGGCTTCGTCGATGAAAAAGGCCGCTATGTGGGCTTTGACACCGACATTGGCCGGCGCCTGGCCAAGGACCTGCTGGGTGATGAAAACAAGGTCGAGTTCGTTGCCGTGGAACCGGCCAGCCGTATTCCCTTCCTGCAGAGCGACAAGGTCGACCTGATCCTCGCCAACATGACCGTAACCCCGGAGCGCAAGGAAGCGGTGGACTTCACCAACCCCAACCTGCGCGTTGCCGTGCAGGCCATCGTGGCCGATGGCAGCCCGGTGCAGAAGCTTGACGACCTGGCCGACAAGACCATCATCGTCACCACCGGCACCACGGCCGATATCTGGCTGACCAAAAATCACCCTGGCTGGAAACTGCTCAAGTTCGAGAAGAACAGCGAGTCGCTGCAAGCCCTGGCCACCGGCCGTGGCGATGCCTATGCCCAGGACAACCTGATCCTGTTCAGCTGGGCCAAGCAGAACCCGGGCTTCCGCGTGCTGCCTGAGTTGCTGGGTGAAGAAGCACCGATTGCGCCGGCGGTGAAGAAGGGCAACACCGAGCTGCGTGACTGGGTGAATGCCGAGCTGGCCAAGCTTGGGGAAGAGAAGTTCTTGCTGAAGCTGTATGACCAGTATGTGCGCAAGGAACTGAGCGATGACACCAAGCCGGAAAGCGTGATCGTCGAAGGGGGCAAGTGGCAGGGTTGACCGTGTAATTGGGGCCGCTTTGCGGCCCATTCGCAGCACAAGGCTGCTCCTACAGGAGTGCGCGGTCTTGTGTAGGAGCAGCCTTGTGCTGCGAATGGGCTGCAAAGCAGCCCCCTCGGTCACCCACCCGGTACCAGCCTCAGGGTACTTTTCGCCGGAATCACCCCCATCTGTGCCCGCTGGTACTGCCCCTGCACATACCCCTCGGCCTGGTCCGCGTAATGCCGATCGAACGGCACGCCACTCTGGCCGACCGGGTTGCTGGTGAGTGCCTGCCCGGCATCGGCAAAGTCGATCAGCCGCCGCGTCGACGGCCCATAGGTCACCGGCCAGGGCGCCGGGCCGATCTTCGCCGAGAGGTTGTTCGGCACTTCATGGGTGCCGGGTGCGGCGAACGGCCCGACGTTGAACAGCAGGTTCAGCGGCTTTTTCACCCCCAGTGGGTGGTTGTGGGTCAGGGTATGGGCCTTGCCCCATTGCCAGCTGGCCGGGTCGCTGCCCAGGGTGTCGCGCAGGTGCTTCAAGCTGTGCTGCCAGGCCTGGCGCACGATGGCGGTCCGGTCGGTACGCAGGTTGCCGCCGCGGGTGTTCCACCAGGGTGAATCGGCATCCGCCGCCAGGCGCGGCAAGGCGGCGTCGATGGCGCGGGTGCTGATCAGCACCGGGAACCAGGTGTCGCCCAGTTCGTCATGCAGGGCAGCAAATGCCAGTTCGTAGAGGAACTGGTTGAACAGCGTGGCGCTGGTCGAGTCCAGCGGGTAGTCGCCGCGCCAGGCAGCCAGTTGCTCGACCAGTTCCTTCTCTTCGTCACCTTCGGCCACCGCGCGCAACGTTGCCAGCAGTGGTGCAAGGGTGCGCGGGCCATGGTCGCTGGCGGTGTCTAGCTGCAGTGCCTGGCTGTTCTGCGTGTCCCATTTCACCTCAGGGTTGGCCAGCTGGCGGTCGAGCTGGCGGCCACGGTCGGGCAGGTTGTAGTAGCCCGGTACCGGCACCACTGCCGGGGGCTGGTAGTTGGCCGAGACAATATAGCCGCGCGCCGGGTTCTCCTGCTGCGGGTTGACGTTGAAGGGGTAGAAACCGAGCTTGTCGGCCTGCACGCTGGCGCCGTCGAGGATGAACGCGGGGTCGACGCCGTCGGGGCGGATCGGCAGCTTTGCCGCCGCCCACCAGCCGATATCGCCACGGGCATTGGCCCAGACAAAGTTCAGCCCCGGCGCGTGAACCTTGGCAGTGGCTTCGCGCATCTTGCCCAGGGTGTCGGCACGGTTGAGCTGGTAGAAACCTTCGAGGATCGGGTTTTCGGTTTCCAGAAACGCCCACCACATGGCGATTGGCGTAGGCCCGGCCGTGGCGCCCAGCACGTCGTTGACGATCGGGCCATGGGGCGAGCGGCGCAGGCTGAGGGTGACCGGCGCTTCGCCTTTCACCGCGATCTGCTGTTCGGTCTTTTCCAGCGCCTGCCATTTGCCATCGACCATGACCTGGTTGGCGTCGGCCGGGTTGGTGCGCTCGGCGATCAGGTCGACGTCGTCGTTCTGGAACATGGTCAGGCTCCAGCCGAAGTCGCGGTTATGGCCCAGCAAGGCGAACGGGTTGAGCGCCTGGAAGTAGCCATACAGGTTGAAGCCGGGCGCCGACAGTTCGGCCTCGTACCACACGGCCGGCACCGCGAAGCCGATATGCGGGTCGCCGGCCAGCAACGGCTTGCCGCTGCGGGTATGGCTGCCGGCCACCGCCCAGGCGTTACTGCCTTCGAACTGTGGGATACCGGCGTCGCCCAGTGCTTCATGGCTGAGCCGGGCGAGGGCTTCCAGGTTTTTCCAGTCGGCAGCGGCCAGCGGCGTGCCCAGCGCGCCTTCGGGCTGCCAGCCGAGGTCGAAAATGCTCAGGTATTCGGGGCCCAGCTGGTCGCGGATAAAGGTGAGTGCGGGCTCGGTGCGAAACGCGGCGGCGAAGCTGTAGGCCAGGTAGCCTGCGATGCTCAGGGTGTCCTCGGCGGTGAACGGGCGCGGGGTGATGCCGAGCAGGTCGAATTCCATGGGCTTGGGGTGGCTGGCCTGCCAGCTGTTGACCCCGTCGAGGTAGGCTTGCAGGGCCTGCGAGGCCGGTGACTGCGGGTCCTGACGCTTGGCCATGATCGCAGCCTGTTCGCGGATGCGCAGGCTGCGGAACAGGGTGTCGGTGGGCAGCAGCTTGTCGCCCAGCACCTCGGCCAGCTCACCCCGGGCCAGGCGGCGCAGGATCTCCATCTGGAACAGTCGGTCCTGGGCATGCACGTAGCCCAGTGCATGGTACAGGTCCGGCTCGTTCTGCGCCTGCAGGTGCGGCACGCCACGGGCGTCGTAACGCACGCTCACCGGCGCTTGCAGGCCGGCAATGGCCACCTCGCCCTCGCGCTGCGGCAGCTTGCCCTGCACGTACCAGTAACCGGCACCGACGGCCACGGCAACAACCACGGCTAACAGGGTCAGGCTGCGCTTCATGCAGACTCCTTGTGCGTTCAAGCGGAAAATGTGGTCCGATCATCGGCGGATTCGCGAACAGAGCATAGCCCCAGGAAGGAGTTTCCATGTCCCTCAGCGAAAAACAGAAAATGCTTGCCGGCCAGCTCTACCACGCTGGCTGTCCTGAGCTGCAGGCCGAACAGATCGCCAACAAGCACTGGATGCACCGCTACAACACCAGTGCCGAACTGCTCAACGATGCGCGTCATGGGCTATTGGCCGAGCACTTCAATCAGGCCGGCGAAGGCGCGGTGATCCGCCCGCCGTTCTATTGCGACTATGGCTACAACATCAGCGTCGGCCGCAACACCTTCATGAACTTCAACTGCGTGATCCTCGACGTGGTAAAGGTGCGCATCGGCGACGACTGCCAGATCGGCCCCAACGTGCAGATCTACACCGCCGACCATCCGCTTGACCCTGACGTGCGGCGCAGCGGGCTGGAGAGTGGGCGGCCGGTGACCATCGGCAACAACGTGTGGATCGGCGGTGCGGCGATCATCCTGCCGGGGGTGACCATTGGCGACAACGCGGTGGTGGGTGCCGGCAGCGTGGTGACCCGGGATGTGCCGGCGGGCGCGACGGTGGTGGGCAACCCGGCGCGGGTGCGTCAGCCCGCCCATGGGCAGTAGCAGCCCACCGCCAAGGTATTGGAGGCGCTGACCTGGCGCCCGTCGAGCAAGGCCTTGAGGATTGGCTCGATGAAGCTGTTGCTGGCGTTGCACACGGCGCCTTCGCTGTACGGGCCAAAGTAGGCCAGGCGGCCTTGCCGGTCCCAGATGGCCACGGCCGGGGAGGCGGGCAGGTGCTCGCTGCCGGGCAGGTTGGGGATGGGCTTGAGGGCGGCGAGGTTGGCCGGTAGCTGGCCGTGGCTGCCGGGCTTTTGCAGCACGAGGAAAGTGACGCCGTTGTCTGCGAACTGGCTGACCAGATCGCCCAGGTGCTGCTGGTTACCGACATTGCACGGGCACGCCGGGTCCCAGAAATGCACCACCCGGACCGGGCCGGGACCGGCCAGCTCGGCAGGCAGTTGCAGCTGGCTGCCGTCGAACAGCGTGGTCTGGTTGTCGAACGGGCGCAGGTAGCGGGCCTGGAAGGTGGTGTAGGCCTGCCAGAGGATGGCGCCGCCGACCAACAAGGCGATTGCCGTGCACAGCGGTTTGATAATTCGCGATTTCATAGGGTATCCGCAGTCCCTGTAGGAGCAGCCTTGTGCTGCGAAAGGGCCTGCATGGCTGATGAATTTGTTGTGCCAGTGCCGGCCTCTTCGCAGCACAAGGCTGCTCCTACAAGGGAACGGTGCTGGTTGTTCGAGGTGAGCAAGCTTGCCATGACGCCGGCCAGAGCTGAAGATTCCAGATCAATACATTGCATCAACGTGGATGTGCTCGATGCCCGCTGCTTTTCACCCCGACCACCTGCGCCACAGCCTTCTGCCGTTGACCGCTCGCCAGCCGTTGTCGGTCGAGGCCCAGGACTACCAGCGCTTCTACGGCCTGAACTTGCCGGTACAAACCTGGCTGGGCGGCTTCCAGGCGGCGGGGTTCGACCTGGTCGGGCAGGCGTGGTTACCCGAGCAGCCCACCGCGACGCTGTTACTGTTGCACGGTTATTACGACCATATGGGCCTCTACCGGCACGTGATCGAATGGGCACTCAAGCAGGGTTTCGCCGTGATCAGCTGCGACCTGCCCGGCCACGGCCTGTCCAGCGGTGAGCGGGCCAGCATCAGTGATTTCGCGGTGTACCAGCAGGTGCTGGAGGCGCTGTTCGAACAGGTGCGCACGCTGCAACTGCCGCGCCCGTGGCACCTGTGCGGGCAGAGCACGGGCGGCGCCATCGCAGTGGATCACTTGCTGCACCAGGGCGCGCGCAGCCCCGTCGATGGGCAGGTCATCCTGCTGGCACCGCTGGTGCGGCCGTGTTCCTGGCGTTGGTCGAAGTTCAGTTATCGGGTGCTGCGGCATTTCGTCAACGGCATTGAGCGGCGCTTCAGCGAGAACACCAACGACCCGGCCTTCCTGCCGTTTCTGGAGGCCGACCCGCTGCAACCGCGTCGTCTGCCAACGGCCTGGGTGGGCGCACTGATCGCCTGGGTCAAACGCATCGAGGCGGCGCCGCGCAGTTTGCGGCGGCCGCTGATTGTGCAGGGGGAGGCCGATGGCACGGTGGACTGGCCCTACAACCTTGAAGTGCTCAAGGCCAAGTTTGCCGAGCCGCAAATCCTGATGCTGCCCGAGGCCCGTCACCACCTGGCCAACGAGCTGCCGGGCATTCGCCAGCGCTACTTTGACTTCATCGACCAGCGCCTGGGCTGATCACTTCAGGTCGTTGGTGCTCTGGCCAACCGCCAGGCCCGCGCGGACAGCGGCCAAGGCCGCCTGGTAGTAGGCCTTGCCGTCGGGCGACTCGGCGAAGGTGGCGAACTCTTCCAGTTCGGCGTCGGACAAATCGCGGTAGACGTACAACAAGGTGTTGTTGAGGTCTTCGCCGATCTGGTTCATCAGGCGCTGGCGCTGGCCGTCGAGCAGGCCCTGGGCCTGGCCACCGCCGAACAGGCCGGGGATCATCGAACTGAGGCTGTCGGCGGCCACGCCGGCGATGGCCAGGCTGACTTCGGCGCCGGCTTCACGCGCCGGCAGGGCCTGGGCCAGGTGGCCGATGACCAGCAGGCGGTCGTCGCTGGCCTGGACCTTCGGCAGGCCTTTGGCATGCTTGGCCAGCTCGTCCTTGCGGGTGGCCTTGAGTTCCGCGGCCACCACTTTGCGCCCCAACGGCGACTGGAAAAAGGCCAGGGCCGGCGAGGGGTTGGCCAAGGTGGCGCGCAGTTGCGCCTGGGCACGACGGTCCACCGCCTGGGCCTGGAAGCGCTGGTTGCTGTTGTTGACCAGCGCCTGGTACACGGCGGGTGGCAAACTGTTGCGGTAGCGTTCCTGGGCGGCGCTCAGGGCATCGTTGAAGTGGGCGCGCTGGTCGGGCCAGCCGGCGGCCTTGTACAGTTGATCCAGGTTGTCTGCCCAGACAGGCATGGTGCAGATCATCAGCAGAATCAGGGAAAACAGACGGCGCATTCAGGACTCCTGTCGGCAGGTGGCTATTGTCCTTGGCCCGGCGCCGGTTTGTCGAGTTATCCGCGTGTTTCTCGGCCAAGTGGCGCTGTGCGCCGGCATGGCTAATGGATATGATGCGCGCCATGCACATCTCCCCTGAACACCCGATGCTTGCGGCCGTCGTCGACGATCTGGCCACCCATGGCTGGTCCCGGCAGGCGCTCTTTCTGCCTGGCGAACTGGTGCGCGCGCTGGCGGCCGAATGCCGGCGGCGTGATGCCGAAGGCGAACTCAACCCTGCGGGGGTTGGGCGCGGTGTTACCCAGGAGGTGCGCGAAGCCATTCGCGGCGACCAGATCCAGTGGATCGACCCGGGGCAGGCCGAGGCCTGCGACCGGTACCTGGTGGCCATGGACCAGCTGCGCCTGGCCATCAACCAGGGCCTGTTCCTGGGCCTGGAAGACTTTGAATGCCATTTTGCCCTGTACCCACCGGGGGCGTTCTATCGCCGGCACCTGGACCGCTTTCGCGACGATGACCGGCGCATGGTCTCGGCCGTGCTGTACCTGAATGAAGGCTGGCAGCCGCAGGACGGTGGCCAGTTGCGCATGTTCCTGGCAGACGACGTAGTGCTCGACGTCGAGCCTGTGGCGGGCTGCCTGGTGGTGTTTCTGTCGGGTGACGTGCCCCACGAAGTGCTGCCGGCTGGCCGTGAGCGGCTTTCGTTGACCGGCTGGTTCAGGCGCCGTGGCAATGACCCGTTCTGATTTGCCCAAGGTGCTGGTCAGCGCCTGCCTGTTGGGGCAGCCGGTGCGCTATGACGGCCGGGCCAGCGGGCACCCGGACCTGTTGCAGCAATGGCAGGCCGAAGGGCGCGTGGTGCCGTTGTGCCCGGAGGTAGCCGGTGGCTTGCCGACCCCGCGCCCGCCCGCCGAGATACCGGGCGGGCAGGGCGGTGCAGTGCTCGATGGCAGCGCGCAGGTGCTGACGGTGACGGGCGAAGATGTCAGTGCCGAATTTCTGGCCGGGGCGCAGCTGGCGCTGGAACTGGTGCGTCGGCATGGCATCCGCGTGGCGGTGCTGAAGTCTGGCAGCCCCTCGTGTGGCAACCGGCTGACCTATGACGGCACGTTCAGTGGGGTGAAGGTGGCAGGGGAAGGGGTGACCACGGCGCTGTTGCGGCGGGCCGGGGTGCTGGTGTTCAGCGAGCTGGAGCTGGAACAGGCGCAGCGGGCTTTGGGGTAAACCTGTACCGGCCTCTTCGCAGCACAAGGCTGCTCCTACAGGGATCGCGTACCCTTGCAGGAGCAGCCTTGTGCTGCGAAGAGGCCGGTACAGGCCATAAAGAACCTACTGCCCGGCCGCAGTCTCCTGCACACCCTTGAACCACTTCTGCTCAAGCTCGGCAGTTCGGCCACTGTCTTTCAAGCGCTGCAGCGCATTGTTCACCGCACTTTCGAACGCCGGGTTGTCCTTCTGGAACGGGATCACCAGCTTCTTCTCGCCAAACGGCAGGCTCACATCGAGCGGGCCGTCGCCCTTGGGCGCATCACTCGAGGGTGTGAGTGCGACGTCATATTTACCACTCTCGACACCGCTCAATACTTCGGCAGCCGGGGCCTCGACGAACTCGGCGCGCAAGTCCAGTTCCCTGGCCAGGTCCTGGCCAAATTCGATGTCGAAACCCGTCAGATGATCGTCTTGTTTGAACGCGTACGGCGAATTGTCTGCCTGTACGGCAATGCGCAGTTCGCCCCGGTCGGCGATTTCGTCTATCAGCTCCGCCTGGGCCAATGGACTGATCAGTACTGCCAGCAGTACCCCAATGGTCGAACGCATGAATGCCCCTTTTCTTTTAGCAGGTGAATAACTTTCGCCACGGCTTTCTTCCTCGCCGTGATCGAGCGCAGCCTATGACCTTGAAGCCTCGGCATTGTTTAACCCTGACCGAAATATTTCTGTCAGACAATGGGAACACCTTGGCGAATAATTCAACTAAGGTGAACTACCGCCGCCACTGGATGACAGGCTGCGGTCAATAAGTGAATCACAGGAGAAGTGAATGAACAGCCTATTTTCGCGTGCTGCCGTTGCCGGTCTGCTGATGGGAACCTCGGTTTTCGCCGTTGCTGCGGACGCCCTGAAGAGCCAGGAGCCGCCCAAGGAGGCCAAGGTCTTCATCGTTTCCCCCGCCGATGGTGCAACGGTCGACAAAACCTTCACCGTCAAGTTCGGCATCGAGGGTATGGCACTCAAGCCAGCGGGTGACCAGACCCCGCACACCGGGCACCACCACCTGCTGGTGGATGTGGACAAAGAACCCGTGGCCGACATGCCGCTGCCGACCAGCCTGATGCCAGAAGCTGGCACCGCACTGCCGGCGGGCCCGCAGGTGCTGCACTTCGGCAAGGCACAGACCGAAACCAGCATCACCCTGACGCCGGGCAAGCACACCCTGCAACTGATC
This sequence comes from Pseudomonas sp. WOUb67, assembly GCF_050058005.1. Classification (NCBI taxonomy): domain Bacteria; kingdom Pseudomonadati; phylum Pseudomonadota; class Gammaproteobacteria; order Pseudomonadales; family Pseudomonadaceae; genus Pseudomonas; species Pseudomonas sp. WOUb67. The sequence goes on from NZ_CP170112.1 coordinate 964,911, forward strand.
CTGGGTGACCAGTATCACGTGCCGTTCAAGCCGAGCGTAGAGTCGAAGAAGATCACTGTCGAAGTGAAATAAGCGCCGGGCCCTTCGCGGGCATGCCCGCTCCCACAGGATCACCGCAAGTTTCAGGCTAGTGGGGTCTCTGTGGGAGCGGGCAAGCCCGCGAAGCAGGCGACGCCAATTTCACAGGCAAAAAAAGGGAGGCCATCAGGGCCTCCCTTTTTCATGCAGCAAGCAAACTTAGAACAGGACGCGGGAACGGATAGTGCCCTTGACCTGTTGCAGCTTCTCTTGCGCCAGGTCCGAGTACTCGGCGTCGACGTCGATCACCACGTAACCGACTTTCTCGTTGGTCTGCAGGAACTGACCGGAGATGTTGATGCCGTTCTCGGCGAAGACTTTGTTGATCTCGCTGAGCACGCCCGGGATGTTTTCGTGGATGTGCAGCAGGCGGTGCTTGCCTGGGTGGGCCGGCAGGGCCACTTCCGGGAAGTTGACCGAGGACACCGAGGTACCGTTGTCGCTGTACTTGACCAGCTTCTCGGCCACTTCCAGGCCGATGTTGGCCTGGGCTTCGGCAGTAGAACCACCGATGTGCGGGGTCAGGATCACGTTGTCCAGGCCACGCAGCGGGCTTTCGAACTCTTCGTCGTTGGAGCGTGGTTCAACCGGGAACACGTCGATGGCGGCGCCGATCAGGTGCTTGTCCTTGATGGCGGCGGCCAGGTGGTCCAGCTCGACCACGGTGCCACGAGCGGCGTTGATCAGGATCGCGCCCTTCTTCATTGCACGGATTTCCTTCTCGCCGATCATCCACTGGGTGGATGGCAGCTCAGGCACGTGCAGCGAGACGATGTCGGCCAGGCCCAGCAGCTCGTTCAGGCTGGTGACCTGCACGGCGTTGCCCAGTGGCAGCTTGGTCAGCGGGTCGTAGAAGTACACCTGCATGCCGAGGTTTTCGGCCAGTACCGACAACTGGGTGCCGATCGAGCCGTAGCCGACGATGCCCAGTTTCTTGCCACGGATTTCGAACGAGTTGGCCGCGCTCTTGATCCAGCCGCCACGGTGGCAGGAGGCGTTTTTCTCAGGGATGCCGCGCAGCAGCAGGATGGCCTCGGCCAGCACCAGCTCGGCTACCGAACGGGTGTTGGAGTATGGCGCGTTGAACACGGCGATACCGCGCTCGCGGGCAGCTTCCAGGTCAACCTGGTTGGTGCCGATGCAGAAGCAGCCAACGGCTACCAGTTTCTTGGCGCAGTCGAAGATCTCTTCGGTGAGCTGGGTGCGCGAACGGATGCCGATGAAGTGGGCATCGGCGATCTTTTCCTTCAGCTCGGCTTCCGGCAACGAACCAGTGAGGTATTCGATGTTGGTGTAGCCGGCGGCCTTGAGGGTATCGACCGCGTTCTGGTGCACACCTTCAAGAAGAAGGAACCGGATCTTGCTCTTGTCGAGAGAAGTCTTGCTCATCTGCGTAAACCTGTATCCCGGAGAAAAAATGGCGAGGGGTGATGCCAGGCGCGAGGGCAGCCTTAGCATGAACAGCGGGAGGGCTATGCTAGCATACGCGACACAATCTGAGCTTATCCCGACAGGTGAAGAGTGCTCAGGGTGACTATGAATAAGTCGAGAGTTCCAGCGATGACCCACCCCGCTGTTATTGAAGAACTGATGACCCTTGTCGACCCTGGCAAGGTCCTGACCGACGCGGCTTCCCTCGAAGCGTATGGCAAGGATTGGACCAAGCATTACCCCCCGGCGCCCAGCGCCATCGTCTTCCCCAAGACCGTAGAACAGGTGCAGGCCATTGTGCGCTGGGCCAATGCGCACAAGGTGGCCCTGGTGCCATCGGGTGGGCGCACCGGGCTTTCTGCCGGCGCCGTGGCGGCCAATGGCGAGGTGGTCGTTTCCTTCGACTACATGAACCAGATTCTCGGCTTCAATGCCTTCGACCGCACCGTGGTCTGCCAGCCGGGGGTCATCACCCGGCAGTTGCAAGCCTACGCCGAAGAACAGGGCCTGTATTACCCGGTGGACTTCGCTTCCAGCGGCTCCAGCCAGGTTGGCGGCAACATCGGCACCAACGCGGGTGGCATCAAGGTGATTCGCTACGGCATGACCCGCAACTGGGTGGCCGGGCTGAAGGTGGTCACCGGCAAGGGCGAGTTGCTGGAACTGAACAAAGACCTGATCAAGAACGCCACCGGCTATGACCTGCGCCAGCTGTTCATTGGCGCCGAAGGCACGCTGGGCTTCGTGGTCGAGGCCACCATGCGGCTGGACCGTGCCCCGCGCAACCTCACTGCCATGGTGCTGGGCACGCCGGACTTCGACTCGATCATGCCGGTATTGCACGCCTTCCAGGGCAAGCTGGACCTGACCGCCTTCGAGTTCTTTTCCGATAAAGGCCTGGCCAAGATCCTCGCGCGCGGCGATGTACCCGCCCCGTTCGCGACCGACTGCCCGTTCTATGCACTGCTGGAGTTCGAGGCCAGCACCGAAGAAGTCGCCAACGAAGCCTTGGCCACCTTCGAGCATTGCGTCGAGCAGGGCTGGGTGCTGGACGGGGTGATGAGCCAGAGCGACACCCAGCTGAAAAACCTGTGGAAGCTTCGCGAGTACCTGTCGGAAACCATCTCGCACTGGACGCCCTACAAGAACGACATTTCCGTCACCGTGTCGAAAGTGCCCGCGTTCCTGCGTGATATAGACGCCATCGTCGCCGAGCACTACCCGGATTACGAAGTCGTGTGGTACGGCCACATCGGCGATGGCAACCTGCACCTGAACATCCTCAAGCCCGAGCACATGAGCAAGGACGACTTCTTTGCCTCGTGCACCAAGGTCAACAAATGGGTGTTCGATATCGTCAAGCACTACAACGGCTCGATCTCGGCCGAGCACGGCGTGGGCATGACCAAGCGCGACTATTTGGGCTACAGCCGCTCGCCGGAAGAAATCGCCTGCATGAAGGCAATAAAGGCCGTCTTCGACCCTAACGGCATCATGAATCCGGGTAAGATCTTCGCTCCCGTATAAAAAGCAGTAGAGGAGTCGGCCATGAGTTACCAGCACCAGTACGTAGACGGCACGCGCATTCACTTCCCGCTGGGCAAGGTGGTGTGCATCGGCCGTAACTATGCCGAGCATGCCAAGGAACTGGACAACCCGATCCCCACCGAACCGCTGCTGTTCATCAAACCGGGCAGCTGCGTGGTGCCGGCCGAGGGCGGCTTCAAGATCCCGGCCGAGCGTGGTTCGGTGCACTACGAGGCCGAAATTGCCGTGCTGCTGGGCAAGCCGCTGTCGACTCACCCGAGCGAGGAAGAGGTGCTGGACGCCATTTCCGGTTACGCCCCGGCGCTGGACCTGACCCTGCGTGACGTGCAGGCCAAGCTGAAAGAGAAGGGCCTGCCGTGGGAGCTGGCCAAGTGTTTTGACGGTGCTTGCGTACTGCCGCCGTTCGTCTCCGCTGCCAGCTTCGAGGACGTGACCGACATCCCGGTGCGCCTGACCGTCAACGGCGAAGTGCGCCAGGACGGCAACAGCGCGATGATGCTGAACCCGATCGTGCCGATGATCCAGTACATGGCGGCGCAGTTCTCGCTGCAGGCGGGGGATGTGATCCTCACCGGCACCCCGGCGGGCGTGGGGCCTTTCAATGTTGGTGATGAGCTGGTGCTGGAGCTGCCGGGCGTCAGCCGCTTCGAAAGCCGGGTGCTCTGACTCGACATCGCGTCGCCTTCTTCGCGGGTGAACCCGCTCCCACAGGGATTGCACAGGCCTTGAATGCTGTGCAGCACCTGTGGGAGCGGGTTTACCCGCGAAGGGGCCGGACCTGTTTACTGATTTTTCACACCCCATCCGGATAATGCGCGGACCTACGCCCATTCCCCCAGGAAACCCGCATGCCATCACCCTCCAGCGCCCCGGCAACCCCCAAGCGTCGTTTCTACCTGCGCTGGCCCTTCGGCCTGGCCGTGGCGGCGGTGATCGGCTATGGCGTGGCGGTGGCCATGCACTGGGATGACCGCGGCGCGCTGTGGGTAAAGGAAAGCTTCGAAAGCACCGCCGAGCGCAGCGAAAGCGTGTGGCTGCCGGACTATCAGGTCGATATCGATGCCAAGCCGTTACCGGGCATGGACGAAGACGAAGCCTCGGACCTGGCCTTCAACCCGCATACCCGCACCCTGTTCGCGGTCATGGGCAAAAACCCGATCCTGGTCGAGCTGAGCCTGGACGGCGATGTGCTGCGCAAGATCCCGCTCAACGGCTGGAGCAACCCGGAAGGCGTCGCCGTGCTGGAAGATGGCTACCTGGCCATCACCGACGAGCGCCTGCATGACCTGACCGTGGTCAAGGTAGATGCGCAGACCACGGCGTTGAACCACGGCGACTTCCAGAGCCACGACCTGGGCCCGTCGGTGAAGAGCAACAAGGGCTTCGAGGCGGTGGCCTGGGACCCGCTGCGTCAGCGCCTGGTCATCGGCGAGGAACGCCCGCCCACGCTGTACACCTGGAACACCGATGGCCGCAGCCCGCTCAAGGGCCAGAAGCAGCCGTTGCCTAGCGATGAGCTTGACCTGCGTAACCTGTCTGCACTGGGTGTCGACCCGCGTACCGGCCACCTGCTGGTGCTCTCGGCGGACTCCAACATGCTGCTGGAGCTGGACGAGCAGGGCCAGCAAGTCAGCTTCATGACCTTGCTGGGCGGCTTCAACGGGCTTGAAGACACCATCCCGCGCGCCGAAGGGGTAGCCATGGACGACAAGGGCAACCTCTACATGGTCAGCGAGCCGGCGCTGTTCTATCGCTTCAAGAAGAACTGACAGCATCATCAGATTTACCTGACGCTGGCATTAAGCTTTGCTTCAGCCGTTAATGGTTAGATTCGCCACCCCTGTGCCGAGTCTGCCCTATGCGTCGTTTTGTTCGCCTGTTTCTTGTCCTGGCCGCCCTCGGCCTGCTCCTGCTTGGCTTGGCCGGGCAGGAGTTTCGCCTGTTCGAGCGTGGCTGGTTCAACCTGAAGACCTGGTGGCAGCCTGCCGAGCAGAGCATCGGCCTGGACCGCTACCGGGTGGTGGTGGAGGCGCAGCCGGTCGAAGGGCTGGATGACGACATCTCGGCGCTGACCTACGACCCCGACCGCAAAACCCTGTTCACGGTCACCAATGCCCGTTCGGAACTGATCGAATTGTCGCTGGACGGCTGCATCCTGCGCCGGGTGCCGCTGACGGGCTTCGGCGACCCGGAAGCCGTGGAATACGTGGGGCCCAATAGCTACGTGATCACTGACGAACGTCAGCAGCGGCTGATTCGCGTGCGCCTGGAAGACGACACGATGTTCCTCGATGCCGGTGATGCCGAGCAACTCAGCCTGGGCATCGGCCTGAACGGCAACAAGGGTTTCGAAGGGTTGGCCTACGATTCGGCGGGCAAACGCCTGTTCGTGGCGAAGGAACGTGACCCGATGCTGATCTATGAGGTGCATGGCTTTCCCCATGACAACCCGGAAAAGCCCTACGCCGTGCATGTGGTGCAGGACCGCAAGCGCGATTCACGCCTGTTTGTGCGGGACCTGTCGAGTTTGCAGTTTGATGAGCGCAGCGGGCATTTGCTGGCGCTGTCGGACGAGTCGCGGCTGGTGCTGGAGCTGGATGTGGAAGGCAGGCCGCTGAGCACCTTGTCATTGCGCAAGGGCTTCCAGGGGTTGCAGGCGACGGTGCCGCAGGCGGAGGGGATTGCGATGGATGAGACGGGGACCATTTACCTCGTCAGTGAGCCGAACCTGTTCTATGTGTTCAAGCAGCCGGCGGAGTGAGCAGGTAGGGCTGCTTTGCAGCCCATTCGCAGCACAAGGCTGCTCCTACAGGACACCGCAGGGCCTGAACCTGATGCGGTCCCCTGTAGGAGCAGCCTTGTGCTGCGAATCGAGGGCAAAGCCCTCGCCGAAGGTTACTCGGCCTTCAGGCTCTTCACACCTTCAGCGGTACCCAGCAGCAGCAAATCCGCCGGCCGCGCCGCGAACAGGCCGTTGGTCACCACGCCAACGATGGCATTGATCTGCGCTTCCAGCTCCACCGGGTTGGTGATCTGCAGGTTGTGCACGTCAAGGATCACGTTGCCGTTATCGGTGACCACACCTTCGCGGTACACCGGGTCGCCGCCCAGCTTCACCAGCTGACGGGCCACATGGCTGCGCGCCATCGGAATCACTTCGACCGGCAGCGGGAAAGCGCCCAGTACCGGCACCAGCTTGCTGCCGTCGGCGATGCAGATGAAGGTCTTGGCCACAGCGGCGACGATCTTCTCGCGGGTCAGGGCCGCGCCGCCGCCCTTGATCAGGTTCAGGTGCGCGTCGCTCTCGTCGGCGCCGTCCACGTAGAATTCCAGCTCGCTGACGCTATTCAGCTCGTACACCGGGATGCCATGGCCCTTCAGACGCTGGGCGGTGGCTTCGGAGCTGGCAACCGCGCCGTCGAAGGCGGTCTTGTGCTGAGCCAGGGCGTCGATGAAGAAGTTGGCAGTCGAACCGGTACCGACGCCGACGACGCTCTTTTCATCCAGCTTGGGCAGAATGAAGTCGACAGCGGCCTGGGCGACGGCCTGTTTGAGTTGGTCCTGGGTCATGCGGGCTCCGAAAAGGGGCAGGGCGGTTTTCAAAGTTGCCTAGTATAACGGCTTGGGCGGCTTTGCTGTGGTCGCCCGACGTAGCGCTGGGGTAGACTCGCAGCCCTCGTCCCGCGGCCCAGTGATGCTTTCCCGATGCTCGAACAGTACGTCAAGAAGATCCTCACCTCGCGCGTCTATGACGTTGCCGTCGAAACCCCGCTGCAGAGCGCCGGGCAGCTGAGCAAGCGCCTGGGCAACCAGATTCTGCTCAAGCGTGAAGACCTGCAGCCGGTGTTCTCGTTCAAGATACGAGGGGCGTACAACAAACTGGCCCAGCTGACCCCCGAAGAGCTGGCCCGTGGCGTGGTCACCGCCTCGGCCGGCAACCACGCCCAGGGCCTGGCCCTGGCCGCGCGCGAGATGGGCATCAAGGCCACTATCGTGATGCCCAAGACCACCCCGGAGATCAAGATCGAAGGCGTGCGCTCACGCGGTGGCAAGGTAGTGCTGCATGGCGACTCGTTCCCCGAGGCGCTGGCCTATTCGCTGAAGCTGGTCGATGAAAAGGGCTTTGTCTACGTCCACCCTTACGACGACCCGCACACCATTGCCGGGCAGGGCACCGTGGCCATGGAAATCCTGCGCCAGCACCCTGGCCAGCTGGACGCGATCTTCGTGCCCGTGGGCGGTGGCGGCCTGATTGCCGGTATTGCCGCCTATGTGAAGTACCTGCGCCCGGAAATCAAGGTGATTGGTGTCGAGCCGGACGACTCCAACTGCCTGCAGGCGGCCATGGCTGCCGGTGAGCGCGTGGTGCTGCCCCAGGTCGGGTTGTTTGCCGACGGTGTGGCTGTGGCGCAGATCGGCCAGCACACCTTCGACATCTGCCGCCTTCATGTGGATGAAGTGGTGACCGTCAGCACCGATGAGATTTGTGCGGCGATCAAGGATATCTACGACGATACCCGCTCGATCACCGAACCTGCCGGCGCCTTGGGCGTGGCGGGTATCAAGAAGTATGTCGAGCTGTACGGCGTGACCGGGCAAACCCTGGTGGCGATCGACTCCGGCGCCAACGTCAACTTCGACCGCCTGCGCCACGTGGCCGAGCGTGCCGAGCTGGGTGAGAAACGCGAAGCGATCATCGCCGTGACCATCCCGGAACGCCCGGGCAGCTTCAAGGCCTTCTGCGAGGCGATCGGCAAGCGCCAGATCACCGAGTTCAACTACCGCAAGCACACCTCCGACGAGGCACATATCTTCGTTGGCGTGCAGACCCACCCGGAAAACGACCCGCGTGCGGCGCTGGTGCAGCATCTGACCGAGCAGGGCTTCCCGGTTACCGACCTGACCGACAACGAACTGGCCAAGCTGCACATTCGCCACATGGTTGGCGGCCATTCGGCCGGTGCCAGCGATGAGATGGTGCTGCGCTTCGAATTCCCAGAGCGGCCAGGGGCGTTGTTCAACTTCCTCAACAAGCTGGGCGGGCGCTGGAACATCTCGATGTTCCATTACCGCAACCATGGCGCGGCTGACGGGCGCGTGGTGGCGGGCTTGCAGGTGCCGGAGGACGAACGCCACCTGGTGCCGGCGGCGCTGGCCAAGATCGGTTACCCCTACTGGGACGAGACCGAAAACCCGGCCTACAAACTGTTCCTGGGCTGAGCGGCTAAGCTAGGCCTGATGGCCCTTTCGCGGGCTTGCCCGCTCCCACAGGGAAATCACACGGCTTGAGGCCAGTGCATTACCTGTGGGAGCGGGTTCACCCGCGAAGAAGCCACCGCCAAATGGCCTGCTCAAGGACAATCGAGACATGGAACACCTGACCACCCTCAAGACCCTGCACATCATCGCCACCGCCCTGCTGCTTCTGGGCGCCCTGGGCCTGGCGGTCTGGACCGTGCGGGCCCGCCGCCAAGGCGATGCCGAGGCCTACGCCAAGCTGTTGCGCCGGCCGCTGGTGTTCATCTGGCTGGTGATGGGCCTGTGCCTGGTGAGCATGCCGTTCACCGGCTGGTGGCTGGTGCACCTGGTGGGCTGGCCGCTGGGGCAGACCTGGGTGCTGGCGTCCAGCGTCATCTATACCTTCGGCGCCTTTGCGGTGTGGTGGCTGCTGGTGCGGCTGAACCGGCTGCGTAAGGCTGAAGTGGTGGGGCTGCGCTTTACCCTGGCGCTGGCGGTGTTCAGCGGGGTCTGCTTCCTGTCCATTGCCGGGTTGATGGGTGCCAAGCCAGTCTGACAGTTCAGGGTTGCCTGTACCGGCCTCTTCGCGGGTGAACCCGCTCCCACAGTTATTGCGCTGCCCTCAGGCCTTGTGCGGTCCCTGTGGGAGCGGGTTCACCCGCGAAGAGGCCGGCACAGAAAAACCTCAATCCCGCAGCGAAACCACCGGCCACCCGCGCTTCTCGGCCTCGGCCCGCAGGTTTGGGGCCGGGTCCACCGCCACCGCATGCGTCACCCGCTGCAACAACGGCAAATCGTTCATCGAGTCGCTATAGAAGTAGCTGTCTTCCAGGTCGAAGCCGTTCTCCAGCATCCACCGCTCCAGCCGCGTCACTTTGCCTTCACGGAAACACGGTATATCGGTACTGCGCCCGGTGTAGCGGCCGTTGTGCATCTCGCATTCGGTTGCCAGCAGTACGCGAACCCCAAGCCGCCGGGCAATCGGTGCGGTGACGAAGCGGTTGGTGGCGGTGATGATCACCAGCTGGTCGCCCGCCTCGCGGTGTTGCTGCAGCAAGGCCAGGGCCTTGGGCAGGATGATCGGCTCGATGCAGTCGCGCATGAAGTCGCGGTGCCATTCGTCGAGCTGGGCCACAGGCGTTGCCGCCAGGATCTCCATGGAAAAGGCCAGGTAGGCCTGCAGGTCCAGGGTGCCGTTGAGGTAGTCCTGGTAGAAACCATCGTTGCGTTGCTTGTAGGCGACCGGGTCGAGAATGCCGCGCTCGCAAAGGTAATCACCCCAGGCATGGTCGCTGTCGCCACCGAGGAGGGTATTGTCCAGGTCGAATAAAGCCAGGCGCATTGCGGTCACTCGCATCAGCTACAGGGTAGGCCCGCAGAATACGGAGTTTTCACGCTGCTGCACATAAGCTTGGCGGGCGCGTTGCTGCGCTCGCAAGCTTTGTGGAACAATGCGGTGACATGCGTTTGCGAGGTTGCTGCCGTGATCGACCCGGATGGTTTTCGCCCCAATGTCGGGATCATTCTCACGAATGATGCCGGGCAGGTGCTATGGGCTCGCCGGATCAACCAGGATGCCTGGCAGTTTCCCCAGGGGGGTATCAACCCTGACGAGACGCCGGAAGATGCCCTGTACCGCGAGCTGAACGAAGAAGTTGGCCTTGAACGCGATGATGTGGAAATTCTTGCCTGCACCCGCGGTTGGTTGCGTTATCGTTTACCCCAGCGACTGGTACGTACCCACAGCCAGCCGCTGTGCATCGGCCAGAAGCAGAAGTGGTTCCTGCTACGGCTGGTCAGCAACGAACAGCGGGTGCGGATGGACCTGACCGGCAAACCGGAATTCGACGGCTGGCGCTGGGTGAGCTATTGGTATCCGCTGGGCCAGGTTGTGACATTCAAGCGCGAGGTGTACCGACGCGCCCTGAAAGAGCTAGCACCGCGTCTTCTGACGCGCGACTGACGACGGAGTTCGACCCCGAGCCATGCTCAATACGCTGCGCAAGATCGTCCAGGAAGTAAACTCCGCCAAAGATCTCAAGTCGGCGTTGGGGATCATTGTCTTGCGCGTCAAGGAGGCCATGGGCAGCCAGGTCTGCTCGGTCTACCTGCTCGACCCGGAAACCAACCGCTTTGTGCTGATGGCTTCCGAAGGCCTGAACAAGCGCTCCATCGGCAAGGTCAGCATGGCCCCCAACGAAGGCCTGGTTGGCCTGGTCGGTACCCGGGAAGAGCCGCTGAACCTGGAAAACGCCGCGGACCACCCGCGTTACCGCTACTTTGCCGAAACCGGTGAAGAAAAATTCGCCTCCTTCCTGGGTGCGCCGATCATTCACCACCGCCGCGTGGTCGGGGTATTGGTCATCCAGCAAAAGGAGCGCCGCCAGTTCGACGAGGGCGAAGAAGCCTTCCTGGTCACCATGAGCGCCCAGCTTGCCGGGGTAATTGCCCACGCCGAAGCCACTGGCTCGATCCGTGGCCTTGGCCGCCAGGGCAAGGGTATCCAGGAAGCGCGCTTCGTCGGTGTGCCTGGCTCGCCTGGCGCTGCCGTAGGGCGTGCGGTGGTAATGCTGCCGCCGGCCGACCTGGAAGTGGTGCCGGACAAGACCGTCGATGACATCGACGCTGAACTCAAGCTGTTCCAAAACGCCCTTGAAGGCGTGCGCGACGATATGCGCAAGCTGTCGGCCAAGCTGGCCACCCAGCTGCGCCCTGAAGAGCGCGCGCTGTTCGATGTGTACCTGATGATGCTCGAAGATGCAGCCCTGGGCGGCGAGGTGACCGAAGTCATCAAGACCGGCCAGTGGGCGCAGGGCGCCCTGCGCCAGGTGGTTGGCGAGCACGTCAACCGCTTCGAGCTGATGGACGATGACTACCTGCGCGAGCGCGCCTCCGACGTCAAGGACCTGGGCCGGCGCCTGCTGGCCTACCTGCAGGAAGCCCGCTCGCAGTCGCTGGTGTATGCCGACAACACCATCCTGGTCAGTGAAGAGCTGACCCCGGCCATGCTCGGCGAAGTGCCGGAAGGCAAGCTGGTGGGCCTGGTCTCGGTACTGGGTTCGGGTAACTCCCACGTCGCCATTCTCGCTCGCGCCATGGGCATCCCCACGGTGATGGGCCTGGTCGACCTGCCGTACTCCAAGGTCGACGGTATCGAACTGATCGTCGACGGCTACAAGGGCGAGGTTTTCACCAACCCCAGCGAAGTGTTGCGCAAGCAGTACAGCGAAGTGGTCGAGGAAGAACGCCAGCTGGCCCAGGGCCTTGATGCACTGCGTGAACTGCCGTGCGTCACCCCCGACGGCCACCGCATGCCGCTGTGGGTCAACACCGGCTTGCTGGCCGACGTGGCCCGTGCCCAGCAGCGTGGCGCCGAAGGGGTAGGCCTGTACCGCACCGAAGTGCCGTTCATGATCAACCAGCGCTTCCCCAGCGAGAAAGAACAGCTGGCCATCTACCGCGAGCAGCTGGCGGCGTTCCACCCGCTGCCGGTGACCATGCGTACCCTCGACATCGGCGGTGACAAGGCGCTTTCATACTTCCCGATCAAGGAAGAAAACCCCTTCCTGGGCTGGCGCGGCATCCGTGTCACCCTCGACCACCCGGAAATCTTTCTGGTGCAGACCCGCGCCATGCTCAAGGCCAGCGAGGGCCTGAACAACCTGCGCATCCTGCTGCCGATGATTTCCGGCATCCACGAGCTGGAAGAAGCGCTGCACCTGATCCACCGCGCCTGGGGCGAGGTGCGTGACGAAGGCACCGACGTGCCGATGCCGCCGGTGGGCGTGATGGTGGAAATTCCTGCGGCGGTGTACCAGACCAAGGAACTGGCGCGGCAGGTGGACTTCCTGTCGGTCGGCTCCAACGACCTGACCCAGTACCTGCTGGCGGTGGACCGCAACAACCCACGGGTCGCCGACCTGTACGACTACCTGCACCCGGCGGTGCTGCAAGCCTTGAGCACGGTGGTGCGCGATGCCCATGGTGAAGGCAAGCCGGTGAGCATCTGCGGTGAAATGGCCGGTGACCCGGCGGCGGCGATCCTGCTGATGGCCATGGGCTTCGACAGCTTGTCGATGAACGCCACCAACCTGCCGAAGGTGAAGTGGATGCTGCGTCAGGTAAACATGAGCAAGGCCAAGGATCTGCTGGCCGAGGCCCTGAGCCATGACAACCCGCAGGTTATCCACAGCTCGCTGCAGCTGGCCCTTAAAAACCTTGGGTTGGCGCGGATGATCGGGCCTGGGGCCAATAAAACCCTCTGAATATGAGGTTGCCTGTTCCGGCCTCTTCGCGGGCTTGCCCGCTCCCACAGGGATTGCACAAGGCCTGAGACCTGTGGACTTCCTGTGGGAGCGGGCAAGCCCGCGAAGAGGCCCGCACAGGCAGCATCAAATATTCAGACCAGCAACTCGATTTCCCCAAGATGCCCGCCAAAGGGCCCGAAACTGCGCTCGATCAGCTGTCTTCTGCCCTGATCATCCACAATCAGCACCGTACTCGCCCGGGTCCCGTAATTCTGGCTGGCGATGAACACGCTCGACAGCAGTTTCTCGGTCGCTACCCCCACACCCGTCTCGGGCAGGTCACCATCGGCGGCCGGCTCGTTATCCGCCAGCAAATCCAGCAACCGGCGCGGTTCTGGCGTTTCCAGCAACCCCTCCAACCCGCTACGTGCCTTCACCAGCTTCGGCCACGGCGTGTCCAGCCCGGCGTTGGATAACCCGTACACCCCGGCGTCCAGCAGGCACGGCGTAGCGTCACGGGCATGCAGGTAGCCCAGCTGCCGCCCATCACCCACCAGCAGGTTGAACCCCGAATACTGCCCACTGCGGCTGGCCACCTGGTCCAGGTAAGCCTCGACCCCAAGCTCACCCTGCAGGTACGCCGCCACCAGTTCACCCCGCGAGCGCGGGCCCAGTGGCTGGCCCGGGTCGCGGATATTGGTCAGCGCCGCAAACCGCCCCTGCGGCCCCACGCCCAGCCAGGTGCCACCGGCCTCTAGGTCGCGCCCGGCATGCACCCCAGGCGCATCCTCCCAGGCCGCCAAGGGTTGAGTGGGGCGGGCATAGAACTCGTCGCGGTTGGCCGCGACGATCAGCGGCAGGGCATGCCCCGGCCGCCAGGCGAATACGATCAGGCACATCGGTTTGGCCTCTGTGTTTTCTGCCACTGTACCCACAGCGGCGTGGCCGATCCATCCTGACACAGAGTTCACTAGAGCCCCGAGCCCGGCTTCCGTTACCATGCCGGATTGTTTTCCTGGGGAAGCCGAATGGAATTCGTGCTCTATCTGCTGTTGGGCGCCTGTGCCGGTGTGCTGGCCGGGCTGTTCGGCGTGGGCGGTGGCATCATCATCGTGCCGGTGCTGGTGTTCAGCTTCACCTTGCAGGGCTTCGACGCCTCGGTACTGACCCACCTGGCAGTCGGCACGTCGCTGGCAACCATCGTGTTCACTTCGATCAACGCCGTGCTTGAGCACCACCGCAAGGGCGCGGTGCAATGGCCGATCTTCGCCTGGATGACCCTCGGCATCCTGCTGGGGGCCGGTGTCGGTGCCAAGACCGCCTCGCTGATCCAGGGCCCGCTGCTGCAAAAGATCATCGGCGTGTTCGCCCTGGTCATCGCCGCGCAGATGGCGTTGGACCTCAAGCCCAAGGCCAGCCGCGGCATCCCCGGCAAACCCGCCTTGATCGGGGCCGGTGGGGTGATTGGCTGGGCCTCGGCCATTTTCGGCATCGGCGGGGGTTCGCTGACCGTGCCGTTCCTGACCTGGCGCAGCCTGCCCATGCAGCAGGCGGTGGCCACGTCCTCGGCCTGTGGCTTGCCGATTGCCGTGGCCAGTGCCCTGAGCTTCATGCTGCTGGGCTGGCACGAGGAGCACCTGCCGGCCCATAGCCTGGGTTACGTGTACCTGCCGGCGATGGTCGGCATTGCCGTGACCAGCATGTTTTTCGCCCGCTTTGGCGCGCGCCTGGCGCACAAGCTGTCGCCCCGTTTGTTGAAACGCCTGTTCGCAGCGCTGCTGTTCTGTGTCGGCCTCAGCTTTTTGATTTGAATCGAGAGGAAGTTCCATGCTGCCTTACCCGCAGATAGACCCCGTGGCCCTGGCCATCGGGCCGCTGAAAATCCATTGGTACGGGCTGATGTACCTGATCGGCATCGGCGGCGCCTGGCTGCTGGCTTCGCGCCGGCTGAACCGCTTTGACCCCACCTGGAGCCGCGAGAAGCTTTCCGACCTGGTGTTCTGGCTGTCGATGGGGGTGATTGTCGGTGGCCGCCTGGGTTACGTGCTGTTTTACGACCTGCATGCCTACCTGGCCAACCCGACGCTGATCTTCGAGGTGTGGAAAGGCGGCATGTCGTTCCACGGGGGCTTTATCGGCGTGATGCTGGCGGCCTTGTGGTTCGGCAAGCGCAACAACAAGTCGTTCTTCGAGCTGATGGACTTCGTTGCCCCGCTGGTGCCGATCGGCCTGGGTGCCGGGCGTATCGGCAACTTCATCAACGCCGAGCTGTGGGGCAAGGCGACCGACGTGCCGTGGGCGATGGTGTTCCCGCCGTTCAGCGACCCTGCCCAGTTGCCCCGTCATCCGTCGCAGCTGTACCAGTTTGCCCTGGAAGGTGTGGCATTATTCGTGATTCTCTGGTTGTACTCGCGCAAACCACGCCCGACCATGGCCGTTTCCGGCATGTTCGCGCTGTTCTACGGTATTTTCCGCTTTATCGTGGAGTTTGTGCGGGTGCCTGATGCCCAGCTTGGCTACATTGCATTCGGCTGGTTGACCATGGGTCAGTTGCTCTGCGTGCCGATGATCGTCGGCGGCATCTTCTTGATCTGGTTGGCCTACAACCGCAAACCTACGGCAAAACCAGCCGTATGATTTTCACGGCAGGGGTGATCCCCCTGCCGTTCTTGTTACAGGAACGTCATGAAACAGTATCTAGATCTGGTCCGTGAAGTCATCGAGAACGGTACGTTGCAAGGCAATCGCACCGGCATCCGTACCATCAGCATGCCGGGCGCCATGCTGCGCTTCGACCTGCAGAAGGGCTTCCCGGCCATCACCACGCGCAAGCTGGCGTTCAAGTCGGCGATCGGCGAGATGGTCGGCTTCCTGCGGGGCGTGAAAAACGCCTGTGAATTCCGCGAGCTGGGCTGCAAGGTCTGGGACCAGAACGCCAACGAAAACGCCCAGTGGCTGGCCAACCCGTTCCGCCAGGGCCATGACGACCTGGGCGAGATCTACGGCGTGCAATGGCGCCAGTGGCCGGGCTACAAGCGCATCCCGCTGAGCAACCCGGCTGCCATCGAAATGGCCGAGAAGGCCGGCTTCCGCCGTATTGCCGAGGACGAAGAAGACGGCGAGGCGTTTGTGGTGCTGTACAAGGCCATCGACCAGGTGCGCCAGTGCCTGGATACCATCGCCAACGACCCGGGCAGCCGCCGCATCCTGTTCCACGGCTGGAACTGCGCCCAGCTGGACGAGATGGCCCTGCCGCCGTGCCACCTGCTGTACCAGTTCCACCCGAATGTAGAGACCAGGGAAATTTCCCTGACCCTTTACATCCGCTCCAACGACCTGGGCCTGGGCACACCGTTCAACCTCACCGAAGGCGCGGCGCTGTTGTCGTTGTTCGGCCGCCTGACCGGTTACACCCCACGCTGGTTCACCTACTTCATCGGCGATGCCCATGTGTATGAAAACCACCTGGACATGCTGAACGAGCAGCTCAAGCGCGAGCCGCTGGAAGCACCGAAGCTGGTGATCAGCGACCGCGTGCCGGCGTTTGCCGAGACGGGCAAGTATGAGCCGGAGTGGCTGGAGAAGATCGAGCCGAGTGATTTCTGGCTGGAAGGGTATGAGCACCATGCGCCGATGACAGCGCCGATGGCGGTGTGATCTTTTAGATTGCCGGGGCTGCTCTGCAGCCCTTTCGCCGGCAAGCCAGCTCCCACAGGACAGCGCTGCCAGTAGGGCCTGTGCAAAACCTGTGGGAGCTGGCTTGCCGGCGATTAGGCCCTTTGATCTTTCAATGCCCGTGGCTTCGCCCCACATGCGAATGCTCGGTATCCGGCACCGATACCGCCCCGTTCGTCTCCAGTTGCTGCAAGATCGCGCATTCACTCCCCTGCGCATTGCAGCGCCGCCGCAGCTCCACCAGCTGCTCCTGCAACGCCACCAAGCCATCGATCCGCGCCTGTACATGCTCGATATGTTCGTCGATCAGCGCATTGACGCTGCCGCACGAATCGTCGGGGCTGTCGCGCAGGCGTAGCAGGCTGCGGATTTCTTCCAGGGTCATGTCCAGGGTGCGGCAGTTGCGGATGAAGGTCAGCCGCTCCACGTGGGCCTGGGTATACAGCCGGTAGTTGCCTTCGGTACGGGCAGGCTCGGGCAACAGGTTTTCACGCTCGTAGTAGCGGATGGTTTCCACCGCGCAGTCGGTGGCTTTGGCCAGTTCTCCGATCTTCATCACGAAATCTCCAGCAAGTGGCTTGACCCTATAGTGGCTACAGGGTGTTCACTTGGCAACAGGCTCACTTTAAGGACGACCCCATGAACCAGCCTGTCAGCCACGAACACAAGCACCCGCACGATCACGCCCATGGCGATGACGACCATGGCCATGCGGACCACGGCCACAGCTGCTGCGGGTCCAAAGCCGCGCCGGCGCTGGTGCAGCTGACTGAAACGGCCAGTGCCCAGGCACAGCTCAGCCGCTTCCGCATCGACGCCATGGACTGCCCGACCGAGCAGACCCTGATCCAGGACAAGCTGGGCAAGCTGGCCGGTATCGAGCAGCTGGAATTTAACCTGATCAACCGCGTGCTTGGCGTACGCCACACCCTGGACGGCACTGGCGACATCGAGCGGGCCATCGACAGCCTGGGCATGAAGGCCGAGCCGCTGGGTGGCGAAGGCGACGCTACCGCCGCCGCGCCCGAACCGGCCAAGACCCGCTGGTGGCCGCTGGCATTGTCGGGTGTGGCCGCCATCGCCGCCGAAATCGTGCACTTTGCCGCGCTGGCCCCGGAATGGCTGGTGGCGGCACTGGCGCTGGCAGCCATACTTGGGTGCGGCCTGGGCACCTACAAGAAGGGCTGGATTGCCCTGAAAAACCGCAACCTCAACATCAACGCGCTGATGAGCATCGCCGTGACCGGCGCCGTGCTGATCGGCCAGTGGCCGGAAGCGGCCATGGTGATGGTGCTGTTTACCGTTGCCGAGCTGATCGAAGCCCGCTCGCTGGACCGCGCGCGCAATGCCATCGGCGGGTTGATGCAGCTGACCCCGGACATGGCCACCGTGCAGCAGGCAGACGGCCAATGGCGCGAAGTGGAGGTGCGCGAAGTGGCCATCGGCGCCGTGGTGCGGGTGCGCCCCGGCGAACGCATCGGCCTGGACGGTGAAGTGACTAGGGGGCAATCCAGCGTCGATCAGGCGCCGATCACCGGGGAAAGCCTGCCTGTGGAGAAGGCCGTAGGCGACAAGCTGTTCGCCGGTACCATCAACCAGGCGGGTGCGCTGGAGTTTCGCGTTACCGCCGGCGCCGGGCAATCGACCCTGGCGCGGATCATCAAGGCTGTGGAGGAAGCGCAAGGCGCGCGGGCGCCTACCCAGCGCTTCGTCGACCAGTTTTCACGTATCTATACCCCGGTGGTGTTTGCCATCGCCCTGGCCGTGGCGGTGATTCCGCCGCTGTTCATGGCCGCAGGCTGGTTCGACTGGGTCTACCGCGCCCTGGTGCTGCTGGTGGTTGCCTGCCCGTGCGCCCTGGTGATCTCGACCCCGGTGACCATCGTCAGCGGCCTGGCCGCTGCGGCCCGCAAAGGCATCCTGATCAAGGGCGGTGTGTACCTGGAAGGCGGCCGCCACCTGGACTACCTAGCCCTGGACAAGACCGGCACCATCACCCACGGCAAGCCGGTCCAGACCGACGCCAAAGTGTTGGAGCCGGTGTTCGAAGGCCGCGCGCAAGCCCTGGCTGCCAGCCTGGGCGAGCGCTCCGACCACCCGGTTTCCCGCGCCATCGCCCAGTTCGGCAAGGCGCAAGGCCTGGCCCTGAGCGAGGTCGATGACTTTGCCGCCCTGGCCGGGCGCGGCGTGCGTGGCGCCATCGCCGGCGAGGTCTACCACCTGGGGAACCACCGCCTGGTGGAGGAACTGGGGCTGTGCTCACCCGAGCTTGAAGCCCAACTGGATGCGCTGGAGCGTCAGGGCAAGACCGTGGTCCTGCTGCTTGACCGCAACGGCCCGTTGGCCCTGTTCGCTGTGGCCGATACGGTCAAGGACAGCAGCCGCCAAGCCATTGCCGAGCTACATGAACTGGGCATCAAGACTGTCATGCTGACCGGCGACAATCCGCATACTGCGCAGGCCATCGCCGCCGTGGTGGGTATCGACCGCGCCGAGGGCAACCTGTTGCCTGCCGACAAGCTGAAAACCATCGAAGCCCTGTACGCACAGGGCCATCGGGTGGGCATGGTGGGTGATGGCATCAACGACGCCCCGGCCCTGGCCCGTGCCGAGATCGGTTTTGCCATGGCCGCTGCCGGCACCGACACCGCCATCGAAACTGCCGATGTGGCGCTGATGGACGACGACTTGCGGAAAATCCCGGCCTTCGTCAGGCTGTCGCGCCAAAGTGCGGCGATCCTCATGCAGAACATCGTTCTGGCGTTGGGCGTCAAGGCGATATTCCTGGCCATTACCTTTGCCGGCATGGCCACCCTGTGGATGGCGGTGTTCGCCGACATGGGCGTGAGCCTGCTGGTGGTGTTCAACGGCTTGCGCCTTTTGTGCAAATAGAGGACGTGCATGCTGAGTTCGGAGCTTAAAGCCTTTTACATGGTGGCCCGCCTGGGCAGCATCACCCTGGCGGCGAAGAAGCTCGGGCTCAGCCAGCCCACGGTGACCACGCAGATCCGCAACCTGGAAAGCCAGTACGCGGTGGAGCTGTTCTACCGCGGCGGGCGGCGCCTGGTGCTGAGCGAAGAGGGCGTGCGCCTGCTGCCGATGGTCAAGGCGCTGCTGCAGCAGGAGGCCGACATCGAGTTCGAACTGCGCAACAGCGGCCAGGCCCAAGGCAGCTTGCGCATCGCGGCCACGGCGCCTTACTACATTCTCGACCTGGTGAAGATCTACCGCGAACGTTTGCCGCAGGTGGATGTGGCGGTGGAGATCGGCAACTCGCAGCAGGTGCTGGAAATGCTCGAAGACTACCGGGTGGATATTGCCGCTTCGTCGCAACTGGTGGAGGACGCCCGGCTGGTGCGGCGGGTGCTGGGCACCGATCCGCTGGTGGTGGCGGTGCACCGCAACCACCCGTTGGCCCATCGCCAGATGGTGTCCATCGATGTGCTGGCCGGGCATTGCCTGCTGATGCGCGAGAAAGGCTCGACCACGCGCAAGTTGACCGAGCAGATGATGCAGGAGGCCGGGGTCAAGGCCGGCGCCTTGCTGGAAATCGGCAGCCGCGAGTCGATCCGTGAAGCGGTGCTGCGCAATATCGGCATCAGCGTGATTGCCCGCCATGAGGTGCCGCACAACCCGGAGCTGCGGGTGCTGGCGCTGGAGAATGCGCCGGTGATGCATGAGTACCTGTATTGCCTGAAGGAGCGGCGCCAGGCCCGGTTGCCAGCGGCATTCCTGGGGGTGGCGCAGGAAGTGGCCGGTTCGCATTTCTAGGCCTGTGTTGGCTTCTTCGCGGGCTCGCCCGCTCCCACAGGTACCGCGCAGGTTTTGAGATGTGTAGAGATCCTGTGGGAGCGGGCAAGCCCGCGAAGAGGCCCTCACAGCCATTACAAAATCTGCCTATACCACTATCACCCGCTTTTGCCTTAACGCCACAGAACC
This sequence comes from Pseudomonas sp. WOUb67, assembly GCF_050058005.1. NCBI lineage: Bacteria > Pseudomonadati > Pseudomonadota > Gammaproteobacteria > Pseudomonadales > Pseudomonadaceae > Pseudomonas > Pseudomonas sp. WOUb67. Next base: position 985,067 of record NZ_CP170112.1, read on the forward strand.
TTCGCACAGCCTTCCTAGCATGGCCCCATCTCTTCGATGAGGCCTTGCCATGAACCACACCACCCCCGGCGCACAGATGAAAGTGCGCAACATCCACAAGCGCTTCGGTGCCTTTACGGCGCTCAACGATGTCTCGCTGGACATCGCCGCTGGCGAACTGGTGTGCCTGCTCGGCCCGTCCGGCTGTGGCAAGACCACGCTGCTGCGCTGCATCGCCGGCCTGGAGCGCCAGGACCGCGGCACGCTGTACATCGGCGAGCGCGATATCTCCGAGCTGCCGCCCCAGGCCCGTGACTACGGCATCCTGTTCCAGTCCTACGCGCTGTTCCCCAACCTTACCGTCGAAGCCAACATCGCCTACGGCCTGACTGGCAGTGGCCGCGAGCAGGCCCGCCAGCGGGTGGCCGAAATGCTCGAACTGGTAGGCCTTTCTGGCAGCGAGAAGAAATACCCCGGCCAGCTCTCCGGTGGCCAGCAGCAACGTGTGGCCCTGGCCCGCGCGCTGGCGCCTTCGCCATCCCTGCTACTGCTCGACGAGCCGATGTCGGCGCTGGACGCCCGGGTACGCGAGCACCTGTGCACCGAGCTGCGCCAGCTGCAACGCCAGCTGGGCATCACCACCTTGATGGTGACCCACAACCAGGACGAGGCCATGCTGATGGCCGACCGTATTGCGGTGATGAACAACGGCCAGGTCGAGCAGTACGCCACCCCGCAGGAAATCTACGACCAGCCGGCCACGCCATTCGTTGCCGAGTTCGTCGGCCAGGGCAACTGGCTCCCGTTCCAGCGCAGCAGCGACAGCCATGCCCAGGTTGGCGGCATGAACATGCGCCTGGCGCCGGGGTCGGCCCAGGCCAGCAGCGGCCGGCTGTTCTGCCGCCCGGAGGCGATCACGGTCAACCCGGTGGTACACGAAGAAAACCTGTTCCCGGCCAAGGTCCGCGAAATCACCTTCCTCGGTAACCGCTGCCGCATGAGCTTTGAACTCAAGGCCCTGCCAGGCCACGCCCTGCTGGCCGAGGTGGCCCCCGAGGCCATGCCGCGCCTGGGTTCGCAGGACATCTGGGTGGCATTGCCGCCGCAGAGCCTGCAGGTGTTTGCCTGAGATGGCCGCGCCAATGTCCCTGCCGCTGAGCCAGGCCAAAGCCGCGCCGCGTGCTGGCGTTGCCCTGGGTGACCGGTTGTTCGTCGTCGGTGGCAAGAGCCTGCTGCTGATCCTGTTGGTATTGGCCGTGCTGATGCCGCTGCTGGCGATTTTCTGGCGTGGCTTCAGCGCTGACGCGGGCCAGGGTGGCGGCCTGCTGGCAGCCCGCGAACTGTTCGCCAGCGACAGCTTCCACTGGTTGCTGGGCAACAGCCTGTCGGTGGCCTTCACCGTCGCGGCCATCGTGGTGCCGCTGGCCTACCTGTTTGCCTACGCCCTGCAACGTACGCTGATCCCGGCCAAGGGCCTGTGGCGGGGGATTTCGCTGCTGCCGCTGCTGGCGCCGTCGATGCTGCCGGCCATCGCCCTGGTCTACCTGTTCGGTAACCAGGGGCTGTTGCGCGGCTTGCTCAGCGACAACATCTACGGCTTCTGGGGCATTGTGCTGGGCGAGGCCATCTACACCTTCCCGCATGCGCTGATGATCCTGCTGTCGGCGCTGTCGCTGGCCGATGCTCGCCTGTTCGATGCTGCCTCCAGCATGGGCGCCGGCGCAGGTCGGGCGTTTACCAGCATCACCTGGCCGGCCACGCGCCAGGCGGTGTTTGCGGCGTTCTGCCTGGTGTTCACCCTGACCATCACCGACTTCGGTGTACCCGTGGTGGTCGGTGGCGACTATCAGGTGCTGGCGCTGGAGGCCTACAAGGCGGTGGTCGGCCAGCAACAGTTTGGCCGGGGTGCGCTGATCGGCATGGTGCTGCTGTTGCCGGCCCTGTTCAGCTTCAGCGTCGATGCCTGGCTGCGCCGGCGCCAGGGCGAGGCCATGAGCGGCCGTGCCCAGGTGTTCGAGCCCAAGCCATCGCGTGGCCGCGATGCCTGCTTCCTGGCCATCGTGCTGCTGGTGTGTGCGGCGTTGCTGCTGGTGATCGGCATGGCGGTGTATTCGTCGCTGGTCACTTTCTGGCCATACAACCTGTCGTTGTCGCTGCGTCACTACATGTTTGAAGACACCGCCGGTGGCGGCTGGCTGGCCTACCGCAACAGCGTGACCATGGCCATCGGCACCGCGCTGATCGGCAGCATCGTGATTTTCACCGGTGCCTACCTGATGGAGAAAACCCAGGGCCAACGCCTGCTCAACCAGGTGCTGCGCCTGCTCAGCTTCATCCCCATGGCCGTGCCGGGGCTGGTGCTGGGCCTGGGCTACGTCTTCTTCTTCAACCTGAACGGCAACCCGCTGCATGTGCTGTACGGCAGCATGGGGCTGTTGGTGGTGTGCACCATCGCCCATTACCTGACCACCGCGCAGATGACCGCAACCACCGCGTTGCGCCAACTTGATGGCGAGTTCGAGGCCGCGGCGCTGTCGCTGAAGGCGCCGCTGTACAAGCACTTCCTGCGGGTGACCGTGCCGATCTGCCTGCCGGCGCTGCTGGACATCATCCGCTACCTGTTCGTTTCGGCCATGACCACGGTGTCGGCGGCGATCTTCCTGTACAGCCCCGACACCATCCTGGCTGCCGTTGCCGTGCTGAACATGGACGATGCCGGCAACGTTGGCGGTGCTGCTGCCATGTCCACCCTGATCCTGCTGACCAGTGCCGGCGCTTCACTGCTGCTGGCCGCAGCCTCACGCGGCCTGCTGCGCCGCTCCCAAGCCTGGCGCCAACGCGCCGCGACCGTCTGACCTGTAAGGAACCTACCCATGTACAAGCACCTTGCACTTGCCGCTGCCGTTTCCGCCGTATTCAGCCTGCAGGCTTCGGCCGCGGGTACCCAGCTGACGGTCTACACCGCGCTGGAAGCCGAGCAGCTGAAGAGCTACAAGCAGGCCTTCGAGAAGGCCAACCCGGACATCGAGATCAAGTGGGTACGCGATTCCACCGGGATCATTACCGCCAAGCTGCTGGCCGAGAAAGACCGCCCGCAAGCCGACGCGGTATGGGGCCTGGCAGCGTCCAGCCTGGCCATCCTCGACCAGAACGGCATGCTCGAAGCCTATGCACCCAAGGACCTGGGCAAGATCGCCGGCAACTACCGGGACGCGGCCAACCCACCGGCCTGGGTGGGCATGGACGTGTGGGCCGCGACCATCTGCTTCAATACCATCGAGGCCGAGAAGCAGGGCCTGAGCAAGCCGGTGAGCTGGCAGGACCTGACCAAGCCTGAGTACAAGGGCAAGATCGTCATGCCGAACCCGGCCTCGTCGGGTACCGGCTTCCTTGACGTGAGTGCCTGGTTGCAGACCTTTGGTGAGCCGCAAGGCTGGGCCTACATGGACGCGCTGCACCAGAATATCGGCCAGTATGTTCACTCCGGCTCCAAGCCGTGCAAGCTGGCAGCTGCAGGGGAGTTCCCGATCGGTATCTCGTTCGAGTACCCGGCTGTGCAGCTCAAGCGCCAGGGTGCGCCGCTGGATATCGTGCTGCCGAAGGAAGGCCTGGGTTGGGAGATCGAGGCGACTGCGGTGATCAAGGGCTCGCTCAAGGCGGATGCGGCCAAGCGCCTGGCTGATTTTTCGGCCAGCCCGGCGGCCATGGAGCTGTACAAAGAAAACTTCGCCGTGCTGGCTGCGCCGGGCATTGCCAAGCCACAGACCGAGCTGCCGGCGGACTATGAGCAGCGCCTGATCAAGAACGACTTTGCCTGGACTTCGAAAAACCGTGACCAGATCCTGGCCGAGTGGCGCAAGCGCTATGACGGCAAGTCGGAGAAGGTGGCCCAGCAGTAACCTGTACCGGCCTCTTCGCAGCACAAGGCTGCTCCTACAGGGGGCGCGATACCTGTAGGAGCAGCCTTGTGCTGCGAAGAAGCCAACTCATCATCAAGCCAGGATAAGCTACCGATGCCCACCCCAGCACAGATCATCGACAGCACCTTCGCCTTGTACGCGCGCCATGGCAGCGACGACTACATCGGCGAAGCCATCACCCAGCTCGAACACATGTCCCAGGCCGCGCAACTGGCCATGGACGAAGGCTTCGACGATGAGGTGGTGCTGGCGGCGTTTTTCCACGACATCGGCCACCTGTGTGGTGGTGACGCCAGCATGGGCGGTTACGGCGTGGTCAGCCATGAACGCATCGGTGCCGAATACTTGCGCCGTTGCGGCTTTGGCGAGCGCATGGCGCGGCTGGTGCAGTATCACGTGGAGGCCAAGCGCTACCTGACGTTGCGCCAGCCGGGGTATTACCAGCGGTTGAGTGAGGCGAGCCGGCGGACCCTGGACTATCAGGGGGGTGTAATGAGCGAGGCCGAGGCGGATGCGTTCGAGCGGGATCCGTTGTTCGAGGTGAGCCTGCGGATGCGGGAGTGGGATGAGCGGGCCAAGGAGGTCGGGGTGCCGGTGGTTGATCTGGATGGGTTGAAGCAGAAGGCATTGGCACAGCTTTGAGATGTGGGCTGCCTGTGCCGGCCTCTTCGCAGCACAAGGCTGCTCCTACAGGTATTGCGTCCGCCTGTAGGAGCAGCCTTGTGCTGCGAAGGGGCCAGACCTGTTCACTCAAAATTGGAGGGTGTCAGAAATTTTGTGTTCGGGCATAACATGAGTAAGAGGTGCATGTATGCCAACCAAAAAGAAACCCTTGCGTGACCTGCCCAAAATCCCCAAAGAGCTGCTGGAGCAGTTCGGTGAGGGCCTGATGACCGCAGAAGCTATCGAGGATGCCTCTGCGGCATTCAAGAAGGCCCTGATCGAACGTGCTCTGCATGCCGAGCTTGGCCACCACCTAGGTTATCCGCCGGGCGCGCAGCGCCCAGAGGATGAAACCAATCAGCGTAACGGCAAGAGTAGCAAGACGGTTTTGACCGGCGATGGCCCGCTGCGACTGGAAATTCCTCGCGACCGAGACGGCAGTTTTGCGCCCATCCTGATTCCTAAGCATGAGCGGCGGTACACCGGTTTCGATGACAAGATCATCGCCATGTACGCCCGGGGAATGACGGTCAGAGAGATCCGGGCATTTCTGTCCGAGCAATACGGCACCGACGTTTCACCCGACTTCATCAGCTCTGTAACAGACGAGGTCATGGAAGAAATTGGCGCGTGGCAACAGCGGCCACTGGAGCCGATGTACCCGGTCATTTTCTTTGATGCGCTGCGGGTGAAGATTCGCGAAGAAGGCCTGGTGCGCAACAAAGCCATTTACTTGGCTTTGGGCGTTCTACCCGACGGGACGCGTGACATCCTGGGCATCTGGATCGAGAACACCGAGGGTGCGAAGTTCTGGATGAAGGTCTTTAACGATCTCAAAACGCGTGGTGTCGAAGATGTGCTGATTGCCGTGACCGATGGCCTCAAAGGCATGCCGGAGGCCCTCAGTGCGGTGTTTCCAGAGACGACGTTGCAGACGTGCATCGTGCACCTGATCCGCAACAGCCTGGAATACGCAGCCTGGGACAAGCGGCGGGCTCTGGCCAAGGAGCTAAAGCCGATTTACCAAGCCATCAATGCCGAAGCGGCTGAGCAGGCACTCAATGAGTTCGAGAACGGGCCATGGGGTGAGAAATATCCAACGGTGGTGGCTGCTTGGCGACGGGCTTGGGATCGCGTGATTCCATTCTTTGTTTTCCCGCCCGCCATCCGGAAGGTGATCTACACCACCAACGCCATCGAGAGCATCAACGCCCAGCTACGCAAGGTCATCAAGACTCGCGGGCATTTCCCGAATGATGATGCAGCGACCAAACTGATTTGGCTGGGATTGCGCAACATAACAGCCAATTGGGGAAAACCGGCCCATGATTGGAAAAGCGCGATGAATCAATTTGCGATTCTGTACGGAGATCGGTTCATCAGGCCAACCTGGTGAAAATCAGGGCCTGCCTAACGGCAGGCCGTTACCGGCCCGCACACAAAAAATCTGACAGTCCCCAAAATTGTGAAACCAGTGCCTCCAGCTGCTCCTGCCGCTCAGCCTGATTCAGCTTCGCCCCAGGGTTGAGGGTGGACCACTGCGGGTGCGCCCGCGCCTTCACCAGTGCCTCCGGCAACTTGCCCTCGCGCCAGGCCTTTTCATCCAGCTCACCCAGCCTGATGCTGTCCTGCGCCGCATGCCCGCGGTTATCCAGCGCCACCATCAACTGCTGCTGACGCAAAGCCAGCAGGCGCAACACCGTGTCGTCCACGGTCAGCTCGCGCTTGCCCTTGAGCTTGCCCATCAACCGCGAGCCATAGTTGCGCGCCGTTTGCAGCGCACCGCCGGCAATTGCCCCGGCCAGCGCCGCTGCGCCGAGGGTAAGCCCGCCGACCAGCAAATCGACCCCGGCCCCGGCTGCGGCTCCGGCCGCCACGCCGCTGCCCAGGCGCACGCCCAGTAGCTTCAGGGTTTCAGGATTGAACAGGTCATCGCCCCAGCGGCCATTGAGCAACGGCAAGTCGCTGGCATGGGCATCCTCGCGGCGGAAGGCATACAGCTTGAGCAAGGCTTCGACGCAACGCTGTTCACGTTGGCGTATGTCCTGGCGCAGCGCCTCTATGGCCTTGGCTTCGGCCGCTGGTTCGGCCTCTACACTGCGCCGGCAGGCTGCGCAGTCCAGCAGCAACTCGGCAATCAGCCGCTTGCCGCTGTGCTGGCGCGCCAGGCGCTGTGCCTGCTGGTCGTCGATCAGCCGCTGGAGGGCAGGGCGGGCGTCCTCCAGCAGCAGGGCCAGGCTTTCGTACAAACGGCGCTCGCCATCCTCGGGCGGGGCCACGCTGTCGAACCGCACCAACGCGTGAAGCCCAAGCCGGGCAAGGGCTTCACGCCATTGCGGCTCACGGTGCTGGTGGCTGGCGACGAAGTTGAGCACCGGCAGCAACGGTTTGCCGCAACTGGCCAGCACTTCCAGCTCATCGCGGTACTTGGCCAGCACCGGCTCGCGCGCGTCGATCACATACAGCCCGGCATTGCTGGCCATCAGCTGGCGCAGCACTTTGGCCTCCTGCTCGAACCGCTGGCGCGCCTCGCTGCCCTGCAGAAAGCGCTCCAGGCGGGCCGGGCCGTCCAGGCGCTCGCCCGGGCGCTCCAGGCGTTCGAGGTAGTCGAGCAGGGCGATGGCGTCTTCCAGGCCCGGGGTGTCGTACAGCTCCAGCAGGGGTTCGCCGTCTACCGACAGGCGCGCACCTTCTACATGGCGGGTGGTGCTGGGGCGGTGGGACACTTCGCCAAAGCCGACGTCACGGGTCAGCGTGCGCAGCAGCGAGGTCTTGCCGACGTTGGTATGGCCGACCACGGCCAGTTTCAGTGGCTCAGTCATGGCCATGCTCCAGCCAGGTCAGCGGTGAGGTATCGGCGTGCTGCAGGCCAAGGCGGTCAAGGGCTTCGTGCCAATCGCCCAGGCGCTGGGCATCCAAGGCCTGGCCCGGTGCGCCCTGCAGTAGCCAGATACGGGTTGCGCCGGCATTGCGCGCCAGTTCGGCGAGCAACGCCAGGCTGCCGCGGTCAGGCGAGCGCCGGGGGTCGCAGGCGATGGCCAGACGTGCCGGGGGGAAGCGGCTGAGTTGTTCGAGCAGCCGGTTGCGCGATTCGCGGCTGTCGAGCACGCCGGCATCGATGACGCTTTTCGGCAGGGCAGGTGGCCAGGGGCGCTGGTCGTCCAGCTCCAGGCCCACCAGCAGGGCACCGCTGCTGCCGCTTTCCAGCTGGCCGGCGGCAAACTGCGGCAAGGCCTCGGGCGCGGCGTCCTGCACGCCGATGCGTTCGCTGCGTGGCATCAGTGGATCACGCAGGTGCGCGTAGCCGGGCAGGCTCAGGTCCAGTGCCAGGCGCTCGCGGCCCTGGCGCCAGCGCCACAGGCACAATGCGGCCAGTACCAAGCGTGGTAGCAGGCCATACACCAGCACCACCCCGAGCAACCAGCTGGCCCAGGCCTGCCGGGCTTGCTCCAGGGCCGGCAGGGTGTCGCCGCTGGCGCGGATCATGGCTTCGTCGGGCACGGTAAAGCCCAGCAGCGAAGGCAGGGCGCCCAGGGCTTGGGTCAGGTGGATGAACGGGTCGGCGGCAAGCAGCGTGGTTTCCCAGACAAAGCCATAGCGCCGGGTCGCCAGCAAGGCCAGCAGCATGCCCAGGGCGGTGAGCATGGCCAGCAGCCACAGGCCGTGCACCAGCAGGCCGAGCAGCCAGCGGTTGAGGCGTTGGCGTTGCAGCAGCACCAGCAGCGCAGGTGCCAGGTGTGCGGCCTTGGCATCGCGGGCAAAGCGTTCACTCAGCCATAGCCACACGCGGCCCAGCCCCGCGCCATGCTCGCCGCTTACGGCAAAACCGATGGCCCAGCCCAGCAACATCAGCAGGTTCAGCCCGAGCAGGCTGCCCAAGGCCCAGAACACGTTCACCGGCCGCTGCCCGTCGCCCAGGGCGGCCAGTGCCAGGCCGGCGCCGCTGAGCACGGCCATTAGCAGCAAGGCCAGCAGCGCCAGGCGTGCGCCTTGCTTCCAGTGGCGCAGGGCGGTGCTCATGCCATCGCGTTCGGCCAGGAACAGCGCACGGGTTTCGATGCGGGCGGCCAGGTCGCCACCCGTCTGGCGGGCGCGGCGGTTGGCTTCCTGGTCTTCCAGGGGGCCGGCATGTTCCTCGCGCAGGCGTACCGCTTCGGTGAGCCAGCGCTTGTCCAGTGGAGTCGGTCCAGTCACAAGGTCTTCCATTGCACAGGTCAGGGCAGAAGCATAACCCACACGCCCGGTGCTATCCTCGCTGGCATGAATACATCACTCCCCCTCAGCCTGATCGCGGCGTACGCCGAGAACCGCGTGATCGGCATCGACAATTCCATGCCCTGGCACTTGCCGGGGGATTTCAAGTACTTCAAGGCCACCACCCTGGGCAAGCCGATCATCATGGGTCGCAAGACTTGGGACTCGCTGGGGAGGCCGCTGCCTGGGCGGTTGAATATCGTCGTCAGCCGCCAACCGGGGCTTGAACTGGCGGGTGCCGAGGTGTTCGCGTCGCTAGAAGAGGCGCTGGTGCGGGCCGAGCAGTGGGCGCGCGAGCAGGGCGTTGAAGAGCTGATGCTGATTGGCGGGGCGCAGTTGTATGGGCAGGCGCTGGAGAAAGGGCTGGTCAGCCGCATGTACCTGACGCGGGTGGAAATGGCGCCGGAAGGGGATGCCTGGTTCCCAGCGTTTGATGAGGCGCATTGGAAGCTGGAGTCGAGTGAGGCACAGGCTGAGGAGGGTAAGCCTGTTTATCATTTTGAGGTTTGGGACAAGGTTTGAGATTGCCGGGGGCGCTTTGCGCCCCTTTCGCGACGCAAGGCCGCTCCTACAGAGAACCAGTGGTGCTCAGGTGAGCAGCTTGATGATCAGGGCGGTGACCGTCGCTACTGTGGTGACGAAACCGACGGCGATGGCAACCGGGTACCAGAAGGTTTCGCGGGTCATCTTTACGGCTTCGGCATTCAGCTTGCGCGTCTCGGCAATCAGTTTGTCGACCTCGACGCGGATCTTGGCCACCTCAATGCGGAGCTTTTCCGCCTCGGCCTGGGTCATGTCGTACTGGGGCATGGTGTTTCCTTCAGGCGCATTACAAGTACCGCCCAGAAGTATAGCGAAGCCCCAAGGCAGCCACGCGTCGGTTGCCGTGCCTTTGCGTTACCGGATATTGAATCCTGGTTGTAGCCCATCGCGACGCGAGGGCCGCTCCCACATTGATCGGCGTGGGAGCGGCCTTGCCGGGGCGCCGGACCGGTCGGATAGGGGCGCGAAGCGCCCCCGGCAATCCGTCAGGAATGGCTCAATTCGGCATGTTCATCGCCGGCCAGCACATCCTTGTCAGTCTCTTTCAACAACTGGCTGGTCACCACGCCCGCGGTCATCGAACCGTTCACGTTCAGCGCCGTGCGGCCCATGTCGATCAGCGGCTCCACCGAAATCAGCAACGCCACCAGCTCCACCGGCAAGCCCATGGCCGGCAGCACGATCAGCGCGGCAAAGGTGGCACCGCCACCCACGCCGGCAACCCCTGCCGAACTGAGCGTGACAATGGCCACCAGGGTGGCGATCCACAGTGGGTCGAAGGTGTCGATGCCCACCGCCGGTGCCACCATCACCGCCAGCATGGCGGGATAGAGGCCGGCGCAGCCGTTCTGGCCAATGGTGGTGCCGAACGATGCGCTGAAGCTGGCGATCGACTGCGGCACACCCAGGCGGCGGGTTTGCGCTTCGATGTTCAGCGGAATGCTGGCGGCGCTGGAGCGGCTGGTGAAGGCGAAGGTCAGCACCGGCCACACCTTGCGGAAGAAGCGCAGCGGGCTCACACCGGTCGCAGCCAGGATGAGGGCATGCACCACGAACATCAGCCCCAGGCCCAGGTACGACACCACCACAAAGCTGCCCAGCTTGAGGATGTCTTCCATGTTCGAGCTGGCAACCACCTTGGTCATCAACGCCAGCACGCCATACGGGGTCAGTTTCATCACCACACGTACCAGGCGCATCACCCAGGCTTGCAGGGTGTCGATGGCCGACAGGGCGCGCTCGCCTTTCTCGGCGTCGTCCTTGATCAGCTGCAGCGCGGCCAGGCCGACGAACACGGCGAAGATCACCACGCTGATGATCGACGTCGGCTTGGCCCGTGCCAGGTCACCCACCGGGTTGCTGGGGATGAACGACAGCAGCAGCTGCGGGATGTTGAGGTCGGCGACCTTGCCGGCGTAGTCGCTGTGGATAACCTGCATGCGGGCGCTTTCCTGCACACCGGCCACCAGGCCTTCGGCACTCAGGCCGAACAGGTTGGTCAGCACGATGCCGATCAGCGCGGCGATGGCGGTGGTCAGCAGCAGGGTGCCGATGCTCAGCACGCTGATGCGGCCCAGCGACGAGGCATTGTGCAGGCGCGCCACGGCACTGAGGATCGAGGCGAAGATCAGCGGCATGACGATCATCTGCAGCAGGCCGACATAGCCGTTGCCGACCAGGTCGAGCCAGGCGATGGTGGCCTTGAGCACGGGGTGGCCAGCGCCGTAGATCGTGTGCAGGGCCAGGCCGAAGACGACGCCAAGCACCAGGCCCAGCAGTACCTTCTTGGCCAGGCTCCAGTCAGTGCGGCGGGTTTGTGCCAGGCCCAGCAACAGGGCCAGGAACGCCAGCAGGTTAAGAGACAGCGGCAGGTTCATTGAAGCTCCAGCAGAAAAAAGCAGAAGTGGCATCGCCTCTGTGAGCGATTGCGAACGGAAATGCTAACAGCCTGAAAACAAACGAATTTATACCCAAATGGAATTTGCATAGTCGTTTATGGAATAACGAAGTGTCGCAGATTGCAATGAACGCGGCGTTTGCGGCTGCATGGAGGTCGTTATCGAGGGTCGGCAGTGGGGATTGTTGCACTAGCGTTTCTGGGTCATTTCAGGAGATTCGTACATGAAAGTCGCTGTGAAAGCCGCCGCCATCGGCCTGTCCCTGCTGTTCAGTATCGAAACCTTCGCCACCGAGCTCAAGCATTGGCCGGCCGAGGCCGCCAGGCAGCTCGACAGCATGATCGCTGCCAATGCCAACAAGGGTAACTACGCGGCGTTCGACATGGACAACACCAGCTACCGCTATGACCTTGAAGAAGCCTTGCTGCCGTTCATGGAAAACAAGGGCCTGCTGAGCCGCGACAAGCTCGACCCTTCGCTGAAGCTGATGCCGTTCAAGGACACTGCCGAGCACAAGGAAAGCCTGTTCAGCTACTACTACCGGTTGTGTGAAGTCGACGACATGGTCTGCTACCCGTGGGTGGCCCAGGTGTTCTCGGGTTTTACCCTGAAGGAGTTGAAGGTGCAGGTGGATGAGCTGATGGCTTCTACCAAGCCGATCCCCAGTACGTATTACGAAGGCGACCAGGTCAAGACTATCGAGGTACCGCCGCCCAAGGTCTTCAAGGGCCAGGCCGAGCTGTACAACAAGCTGATGGAGAATGGCATCGAGGTGTACGTGATTTCGGCGGCCTCCGAAGAGCTGGTGCGCATGGTCGCTTCGGACCCCAGGTACGGCTACAACGTGAAGCCGCAGAACGTGATTGGCGTGAGCCTGCTGCTAAAGGACCGCAGCAATGGGCAACTGACCACGGCCCGCAAGCAGATTACTGCCGGCCACTATGATGCCAAGGCCAACGAAGGGCTGGAGCTGACCCCGTACCTGTGGACCCCGGCCACCTGGATGGCGGGCAAGCAGGCGGCGATCCTGACCTACATCGACGAGTGGAAAAAACCGGTGCTGGTGGGCGGCGACACGCCGACCAGCGATGGCTACATGCAGTTCCACGGGGTGGATGTGGGCAAAGGTGGCATCCACCTGTGGATAAACCGCAAGGCCAAGTACATGGACCAGCTCAACGGGATGATTACCAGGAATGCGGCGGCGCAGGCCAGGGAAGGGTTGCCGGTGACGGCGGACAAGAACTGGGTGATCGTGACGCCGGAGCAGATCCAGTAGTTGTTGTGTTGTCTGTGCTGGCCTCTTCGCGGGTGAACCCGCTCCCACAGGAGTGCCACAGTCTTCAAGGTTTACGCTGTACCTGTGGGAGCGGGTTTACCCGCGAAAGGGTCGTTACAGGCATAAAAAAACCGGCGCTCAGCGCGCCGGTTCTTCTTTCACACCCAAAGTGCCTTACAGCCCTTCGAGCATCGCCTTGTTACGCACAGCACCTTTGTCGGCACTGGTCGCCAGCAGGGCGTAGGCCTTCAGCGCGGTGGTCACCTTGCGTGGGCGTACTTCGACCGGTTTCCAGCCCTTCTTGTCCTGCTCGATACGGCGCTCGGCCAGCTCTTCGTCGCTGACCAGCAGGTTGATCGAACGGTTAGGGATGTCGATCAATACCTTGTCGCCGTCGCGCACCAGGCCGATGGCGCCGCCAGCAGCCGCTTCCGGCGAGGCGTGGCCGATCGACAGGCCCGAGGTGCCGCCCGAGAAGCGGCCGTCGGTGAGCAGGGCACAAGCCTTGCCCAGGCCTTTGGACTTCAGGTACGAGGTCGGGTACAGCATTTCCTGCATGCCCGGGCCGCCTTTCGGGCCTTCGTAGCGGATGATCACGATGTCGCCGGCCTTCACTTCGTCGGCGAGGATGCCGCGCACGGCGCTGTCCTGGCTCTCGAAGATCTTGGCGTTGCCTTCGAACACGTGGATCGACTCGTCGACACCGGCGGTTTTCACCACGCAGCCGTCGAGGGCGATGTTGCCGTACAGCACGGCCAGGCCGCCTTCCTGCGAGTAGGCGTGTTCGAAGCTGCGAATGCAGCCGTTTTCACGGTCGTCATCGAGGGTTTCCCAACGGGTCGACTGGCTGAACGCCGTCTGGGTCGGGATACCGGCAGGGCCGGCCTTGAAGAAGGTGTGCACGGCTTCGTCATCGGTCTGGGTGATGTCCCACTTGGCGATGGCTTCTTCCATGCTGGCGCTGTGCACGGTCGGCAGGTCGGTGTGCAGCAGGCCGCCACGGGCCAGCGATCCGAGGATGCTGAAGATGCCGCCGGCGCGGTGCACGTCTTCCATGTGGTACTTCTGGATGTTCGGCGCCACTTTGCACAGCTGCGGCACTTTGCGCGACAGGCGGTCGATGTCACGCAGGTCGAACGCTACTTCGCCTTCCTGGGCTGCGGCCAGCAGGTGCAGGATGGTGTTGGTCGAGCCGCCCATGGCGATGTCGAGCATCATGGCGTTTTCGAACGCCTTGAAGTTGGCGATGTTGCGCGGCAGTACCGACTCATCGTTGTCGCCGTAGTAGCGCTTGCACAGCTCGACGATGGTGCGGCCGGCGGTGAGGAACAGCTGCTCGCGGTCGGCGTGGGTGGCCAGGGTCGAGCCGTTGCCCGGCAGGGCCAAGCCCAGGGCCTCGGTCAGGCAGTTCATCGAGTTGGCGGTGAACATGCCAGAGCACGAACCGCAGGTCGGGCAGGCGCTGCGCTCGTATTCGGCGACTTTTTCGTCGGAGGCCGTGGAGTCGGCGGCGATGACCATGGCGTCGACCAGGTCCAGGCCGTGGCTGGCCAGTTTGGTCTTGCCGGCTTCCATCGGGCCGCCGGAAACGAAGATCACCGGGATGTTCAGGCGCAGGGCGGCCATCAGCATGCCGGGGGTGATCTTGTCGCAGTTGGAGATGCACACGATGGCGTCGGCGCAGTGGGCGTTGACCATGTATTCCACGGCGTCGGCAATGATCTCGCGGCTTGGCAGCGAGTACAGCATGCCGTCGTGGCCCATGGCGATGCCGTCATCGACCGCGATGGTGTTGAATTCCTTGGCCACGCCACCGGCGCGTTCGATCTCGCGGGCAACCAGCTGGCCCAGGTCCTTCAGGTGCACGTGGCCCGGGACGAACTGGGTGAACGAGTTGGCGATGGCGATGATCGGTTTCTTGAAATCTTCGTCCTTCATCCCGGTTGCGCGCCACAGGGCACGGGCGCCGGCCATGTTGCGGCCATGGGTGGAAGTCTTGGAACGATAATCAGGCATGAAACACTCCTGGCGGCTTAATCAGGTCACATAAAGGGGAGTGAGCTTCTCTTGTCCTTTGTGCCGCAGGCCTGTTGCCACTGGCACGGATGGGGCCGAAGACACCACGGGATCGCCGCGTGCTTGGCCAGAGCTCATAAACCCGCCGGGGATGACTGGCGATGAATAGGCCGATTCTACACCGCTGGCGCGGTGAGGGAATGCAGATGTGGATGGTTGGCGGGGAGATTGCAGCAGGAAAGGGCCGCTGGGCGGCCCTTTGCAGCAGATTTCAGCTATTTGGCAGCAAGCGGCAGGTGATGCTCTTGATGTAGCGGGTCTCGGCGATGGCCGGGTGTACCGGGTGGTCCGGGCCCTGGCCGCCGCGCTCGAGCAGCTGCATGTTGCGGTCCAGGTGGCGGGCGCTGGTCAGCAGGATGTTGTTCAGGTCGTCCTCGGGCAGGTGCATCGAGCACGAGGCGCTGACCAGGATGCCGTCCTTGTTCAGCATGCGCATGGCCTGTTCGTTCAGGCGGCGGTAGGCCGCTTCGCCGTTTTTCAGGTCCTTCTTGCGCTTGATGAAGGCGGGTGGGTCGGCAATGATCACGTCGAAGCGTTCTTCGGCAGCCTTCAGCTCGCGCAGGGCTTCGAACACGTCGCCTTCGATGCAGGTCAGTTTCTCGCTGATGCCGTTCAGTGCAGCGTTACGCTCCACGCCATCCAGGGCAAAGCCCGAGGCATCGACGCAGAACACTTCGCTGGCGCCGAACGCGCCGGCCTGCACGCCCCAGCCACCGATGTAGCTGAACAGGTCGAGTACACGCTTGCCCTTCACGTACGGCGCCAGGCGCGCACGGTTCATGCGGTGGTCGTAGAACCAGCCGGTCTTCTGGCCTTCACGCACCGGGGCTTCGAACTTGACGCCGTTCTCTTCCAGCGGTACCCAGTCCGGCACTTCGCCGTAGACGGTCTCGACATAACGCTGCAAGCCTTCGGCGTCACGCGCGGCGGAGTCGTTCTTGAACAGGATGCCGCTAGGCTTGAGCACCTGCACCAGGGCAGCGATCACGTCATCCTTGTGCGCTTCCATGGTGGCCGAGGCCAGCTGCACCACGAGGATGTCGAAGAAGCGGTCGACCACCAGGCCCGGCAGCAGGTCGGAATCGCCGTAGACCAGGCGATAGCACGGCTTGTCGAACAGGCGCTCGCGCAGCGACAGGGCGACGTTCAGGCGGTGTACCAGCAGCGACTTGTCCAGCGGCAGCTTGATGTCGCGCGACAGCAGGCGGGCGCAGATCAGGTTGTTCGGGCTGAGTGCGACGATGCCCAGCGGCTTGCCGTTGGCTGCCTCGAGAACGGCCTGCTGGCCGGCCTGGAAGCCTTGCAGCGGGGTCGCGGTGACGTCGACTTCGTTGCTGTAGACCCACAGGTGGCCGGCGCGCAGGCGGCGGTCGGCATTGGCTTTGAGGCGAAGGCTGGGCAGGGACATGACGTCGCTCCGGGAAAAAAGAGCGGGAGTATAGCGTGTCTGCGGTGCTTTCGCCTTTAGAGGTGCAGCGCCTGGGAGATCGAGCGCCGCCCGCGCGGCGCTTCGCAGCGCAAGGCTGCTCCTACATCTGTTTCTGGCCAGTCACGCCTGTGCCAATGCACGCGATCGCCTTGTTTGTCCGACGCGATATCGAGGTGAACGCCAAAGGCCCGCGCGCCATTGCTGCAGGAATAACTGGCCCGAAACAGATGTAGGAGCAGCCTTGTGCTGCGAAGCGCCGCGCGGGCGGCGCTCGATTTCCCAGGCGCTGCACCTGTCACGGCGAGCAAAGAGAGGGTTAAAATCCCCGGTCCTAAACGAGTGTGCACGTATGTCCCAAGAACTCAGCGCCGAACAGATCCAGCAAGCCTTGCAAGGCATCACCATTCCGCCGCAACCGCAGATCATGGTCGACCTGCAGTTCGAGCAGTACATGCCTGACCCGGACCTGGAAACCATCGCCAAGCTGATTTCCCAGGACCCGGGCCTCTCGGGCGCCTTGCTCAAGCTGGTCAACTCCCCTCACTTCGGGCTGTCGAACAAGATCGGCTCGATCCAGCGCGCGGTAAACCTGCTGGGCAGCCGTTCGATCATCAACCTGATCAACGCCCAGTCGATCAAGGGCGAGATGAGCGACGAGACCATCGTCACCCTCAACCGTTTCTGGGATACCGCCCAGGACGTGGCAAACACCTGCCTGACGCTGGCCAAGCGCACCGGTGTGCAGGCTGCGGACGAGGCTTACACCCTGGGCCTGTTCCATGACTGTGGCGTGCCGCTGATGCTCAAGCGCTTCCCCGACTACATGGATGTGCTGGTGCAGGCCTATGCCCAGGCCGACGAAGAAACGCGCGTGGTCGACACCGAAAACCGCGTGTTCAACACCAACCATTCGGTGGTCGGCTATTTCACCGCCAAGTCCTGGCGCCTGCCCGAGCACCTCACGGCAGCCATTGCCAACCACCACAACGCCCTGGCCGTGTTCCGCGACGAGAGCGCGCGCAATACCCAGAGCCAGCTGAAAAACCTGCTGGCGGTGCTGAAGATGGCCGAGCACATCTGCGCGTCCTACCGGGTGCTGGGCAACCAGGCGGTGGACCACGAATGGAACGTGGTCGGCCCGCTGGTGCTCGATTACATCGGCTTGTCGGAATACGATTTCGAAAACCTCAAGCAGAACATTCGCGAGCTGAGCGGGCACTGACACATGCCGGAATTGCCAGAAGTAGAAACCACCCGGCGCGGTATTGCGCCCCACCTCGAAGGCCAGCGCGTCAGCCGCGTGGTGGTGCGTGACCGGCGCTTGCGCTGGCCGATCCCCGAAGACCTGGATGTGCGCCTGTCGGGGCAGCGCATTGTCAGTGTCGAGCGGCGCGCCAAGTACCTGTTGATCAATGCCGAGGTCGGCACGCTGATCAGCCACTTGGGCATGTCGGGCAACTTGCGGCTGGTCGAGCTGGGGTTGCCGGCGGCCAAGCATGAACATGTCGACATCGAGCTGGAGTCGGGGCTGATGCTGCGCTACACCGACCCGCGCCGCTTTGGTGCCATGCTGTGGAGCCTGGACCCGCTGAACCACGAGCTGCTGCTGCGCCTTGGGCCTGAGCCGCTGACGGACCTGTTCGACGGTGAGCGCCTGTTCCAGCTGTCCCGCGGGCGGTCGATGGCGGTCAAGCCGTTCATCATGGACAACGCGGTGGTGGTGGGGGTGGGCAACATCTACGCCACTGAAGCGTTGTTTGCCGCAGGCATCGACCCACGTCGGGAGGCGGGCGGGATTTCCCGGGCGCGCTACCTGAAGCTGGCGATCGAGATCAAACGGGTGCTGGCGGCGGCGATCGAACGGGGCGGTACGACCCTGCGTGACTTCATCGGTGGCGATGGGCAGCCGGGGTACTTCCAGCAGGAATTGTTCGTCTACGGGCGAGGCGGGCAGCCGTGCAAGGTGTGCGGCACGGAGTTGCGCGAAGTGAAGCTGGGACAAAGGGCGAGCGTGTTCTGCCCGCGCTGCCAGCGGTAAGGCTGTGGGCCGCTTTGCGGCCCAATTCGCGGGTAAACCCGCTCCCACAGGTACGGTGCAGGCCTGTAGGCCAGTGAGTTACCTGTGGGAGCGGGTTTACCCGCGAACAAGGGCGAAGCCCTTGCCAGACGGCGATCAGTCCTTGCCGGTAATGCGGCGGTACTTGGCCATCAGCTGTTCTTCAGACTCTGGGTGCGCCTCATCCAGCGGGATGCAGTCGACCGGGCAGACCTGCTGGCACTGCGGCTCGTCGTAGTGGCCCACGCACTGGGTGCACAGGTTAGGGTCGATCACGTAGATCTCTTCGCCTTGGGAGATGGCCTCGTTCGGGCACTCGGGTTCGCAGACGTCGCAGTTGATGCAATCGTCGGTGATGATCAGGGACATGGGGACTCCGGCCGGGGCTCATGGCCCGGGCATGTTCAACGCAGTGGGCACAATTGTGCCGCATTCGCGCCCGCAGTGCACGCGGGCGCGATAATCAGGCGATCGGGCTTACTTCTTGAAACGTTCAGTCAGCGCGTCGGCCACCACCGGGTGGACGAACTTGCTGATATCACCGCCCAGTGCGGCGATTTCCCGGACCAACGTCGAGGAAATGAACGAATAACGCTCCGAAGGCGTAAGGAACAGGCTCTCGACATCGGGGGCCAGTTGCCGGTTCATGTTCGCCAGCTGGAACTCGTACTCGAAGTCGGACACCGCACGCAGGCCACGCAGGAAGACGTTGGCGCCCTGTTCCTTGGCGAAATGCGCCAACAGGGAGGAGAAGCCGATGACTTCGACATTGGGCAGGTGCTTGGTGACCTCACGCGCTAGCGCCACCCGTTGCTCCAGGGGGAACAGGGGGTTTTTCTTCGGGCTGGCCGCCACCGCGATGATCACGTGATCGAACAGCCGCGAGGCGCGCTCGACCAGGTCGCCATGGCCTTTGGTAATGGGGTCGAAAGTACCCGGGTACAACACTCGGTTCATCGCGTCATCCTGGCTGGAGTGCGTTGGGGAGTCGGATGGTAGCGCAGCGATTGCGCCCGGCCAAGTCATGCGGCCAGCTGATGGCACTATAGACAGGCGGTGTATTCGTTGTCATGCGCTGTGTGCCAGGCGGCCAATCAGGGCATCGGTGAGCCTGGCGCTGATGGCGTACACCGACAGTTGCGGGTTGGCGCCGACGCTGGTGGGGAACAGCGAGCCGTCGTGGACCGACAGGTTTTCCAGCTGGTGATGGCGGCCCAGGCTGTCGCACACCGCCTGGCGCGGGTCTTCGCCCAACGCACAGCCACCCATCACATGGGCACTGCCCAGGCGCGTCCTGAAGGGCTCCAGGCGCAAGGCGTCGATCATGCCTAGGGCCTGTTCCAGGCTGGAGGCAGCGCTGGCATCGCTGTGCACGGGTGTTACCTGCGTGGCCCCGGCCGCGAACTGGATCTGCGCCATGCTGTGGTAGGCGCGACGCAAGCCGTCGCGCAGGTAGTCGGTGACCGGGTAATCGAGCACCGGAGAACCGTCGCCACGCAGCTCCACGGCGCCACCCTGGCTCTCGGGGTGAAAACCGTCGCGCAGCAGCGCGAGCATTACATGGGTGTGCGGCAGCTCGGCCATGCGCCGGGCATTTTCGTGGCCGTGCCCACCCAGCAGGGTGCTGGCCAGCGCCGGGTGCAGCGGTGGTACTTCCAGTTTGTAGCCGACCGGGCCATCTGTGCCGCCTTGCCACTGGAAGTGGTCGCTGTAGATGGACTGCGGGGCACCGTAGTAGGGGTCGACACGGTCTTTGAACCGCGCTGCGCTGAAGTTCACCAGGTGCAGGAACGTGCGTTTGCCCAGGCGGCCATGCGGGTCGGGCGCGGCGGAGCGCAACAGCAGGGCCGGGCTGTTGATGCCGCCGCCAGCCAGCAGGTAATGCCGTGCGCGTACGCTGACCTGCCTGCCGGTGGGGTGTATGCCTTGGGCATCCAGGGCCTGGCAGGTCAGGCCCTGGATGCGCTCGCCGTTGTGCGTGAAGCGCTCGGCCCGGGCGAGGTACAGCAGTTCGCCGCCTTGTTCGAGGGTGGCGGGAATGCGCGTCACCAGCATCGATTGCTTGGCATTCACCGGGCAGCCCATGCCGCAGTAGCCCAGGTTCCAGCAGCCGCGCACGTTGCGCGGGATCACCGCCCAGCGGTAGCCCAGCTGCTCGCAGCCCCGACGTAGCACGTCGTTGTTGGCATTCGGCGGCAGGGCCCAGGGGGTAATGCCCAGTTCCTGCTCCATGCGTTCGAACCAGGGCCGTAGCTCATCCTCACCCAGGCCGGTCACGCCGTGGGCTGAAGCCCAGTGCCCCAGGGTCTGGGGCGGGGTGCGAAAGCTTGAAGTCCAGTTCACCAGCGTGGTGCCGCCCACGGCGCGGCCCTGCAGGATGGTGATGGCGCCATCCTTGCTCATGCGCCCCAGGCCCTCCTGATACAGGCTGGCGTAGGCTTCGCTCTCCAGCAGGTGGAAATCGCTGCTGGTCTTGAGCGGGCCTTCTTCGATCAGCAGCACCTTGAAGCCTGCGGCGCTGAGCATCTGCGCGCTGGTGGCACCGCCGGCACCGCTGCCGATCACGGCAACGTCGGCCTCCAGGGTAAGGTCCTGCGCCAGGCGCGAAGCGTCATGGGTGATCCAGCCACGTTCGAGGCCTTGGCGAAACGGGTCGGGGACAGGCATTGGCGATGCTCTTGTTGTTTTCAGATTTTCGGGGGCCCCGGGTAGCCGCAGGCGGCCCAGGACTCGGGGCGTTCGTACCAGGCCATCTGCAGCAACTGCAGCAACGAGGCGTGGCCCATGCGCAGCAGGTTCAGCGAACTGCCCTGCCAACGCTGCAGGAAGGCCGTGACGTGCGCAGGGCTGGCCTGTGCCCAGGCGCCCCAGACACCGGTCAGTGGGCCGCGGGTGAATGGCAGGCTGAGCACGTCGAACAGTTGCCGGGTGAGCTTGAGCATTTCCGGCGACAACGCCGCCAGCTTGTGGTCGAGGCTGTGCAGCACCAGGGGTTCGGCGGCCTGCGTACCGGCCAGTACCACCGGGATCAGGGCACGCAGCAGCGGCAGGTCGTCGTCGCGCAGAACCTGATAGCCCGTTGCAACTGTTTGTGCGCTGCAGCCAACCAGGCTGGCGCCCGCCAGAAAAGCGCTGGCGCCAAGGCTGAAACGCAGCAGGTCGCGGCGGTGCACAGGCCGGCGCTCAGCGGATGAACAGCTTGTAGACCAGGCGCTGCAAGGCTTTGCCATAAGGCGGGTAGATCAGCCGTGCGGCGTTGAAGCGTTGCTTGGCGAGTACGGCCTTGGCCTTGCTGAAGGTCAGGAAGCCGTCGTGGCCATGGTAGTGGCCCATGCCCGAAGGGCCGATGCCGCCGAAGGGCAGGTCGTCCTGGGCTACATGCAACAGGGTGTCGTTCAGGCATACCCCGCCGGAGTGGGTGTGGCGCAGCACATGCTCCTGGCCGGCCCGGTCATAACCGAAGTAGTACAGCGCCAGCGGGCGTGGGCGCTGGTTGATGTAGGCCAGCGCCTGGTCGAGGCTGTCGTAGGGTACCAGCGGCAGCAGCGGGCCGAAGATTTCGTCCTGCATCACCTGCATGCTGTCGTTCACGTCCAGCAGCAGGTGCGGTGGCAGGCGCCGGCCCTGGCGGGTTTCGCCGGGGTACAGGTCAAGCACCTGCGCACCTTTGCCGTGGGCATCGTCCAGCAGGTGCTGCAAGCGCTGCAACTGACGGGGGTTGATGATGGCGGTGTAGTCGGGGTTGTCGGCGATGCGCGGGTACAGGCGGCGCACGGCGCGCTGGTAGGCGTCGCTGAAGGCCGACAGCCGTTCGCGCGGCACCAGCACATAGTCGGGGGCGACGCAGGTCTGCCCGGCGTTGAGCGTCTTGCCAAAGGCGATGCGCTCGGCGGCACTGTCCAGCGGTACGTCGGCCGACACGATAGCCGGTGACTTGCCGCCCAGCTCCAGGGTGACCGGGGTCAGGTTCTGCGCCGCCGCCAGCATCACCTGCCGGCCCACGCTGGTGGCGCCGGTGAACAGCAGGTGGTCAAAGGGCAAGCGGGCGAAGGCCTGGCCCACCTCGACCTCGCCCAGCACCACGCTGACCAGGTCGGTGGGAAACACCTGCTCCAGCAGTTGTTTCAAGGCCTGGGCGCTGGCGGGCGTGGCTTCGCTGAGCTTGAGCATGACCCGGTTGCCGGCGGCCAAGGCGCAGGTCAGCGGGCCGATGGCGAGGAACAGCGGGTAGTTCCACGGCACGATGATGCCGACCACCCCCAGCGGCTGATAACGCACCTGCGCGCTGGCAGGCTGGAAGGCCAGGCCGACCCGTCGTCGGCTGGCGCGCATCCAGCGATGCAGGTGCCTTTCGGCGTGGCGCAAGCCCTGTATCGAGGGCAGCAGCTCGGCCAACAAAGTCTCGTCGGCGCTACGCCCGGAAAAATCCTCGCTGATGGCTTCGATCAACCCAGGCTGGTGGGCCAGCAAGGCTTCGCGCAGGCTTCTCAGCCATTGCAGCCGCTGGGCGGCCGGTGGCAGGGGGTTGCCGGCAAAGGCCTGGCGCTGAGCAGCGAACATCGCCGCAAGGTCGAGGTCGGATTGCACAGGGGTCAAGGCACTGGGCGCGTTCATGGCGGCGTTTGATCCGGGCAGGAAATGTCTAGAGCCTATACTCTAATCGGGACGATGGTGCGAATTTTTCCGCACCGCCGAACGGTGCATTCCACCTGTAATACGCCGTAAGATGACCCTTTGATGAAAGCCCGCAGACTGGGAGCTGAGCATGGCCCCGCGCATGAAGACCCGAGAGCGCATCGTGCAGAACAGCCTGGAGCTGTTCAACGAGCAGGGCGAACGCAGCGTCAGTACCAACCACATTGCCGCGCACATGGAAATCTCGCCCGGCAACCTGTATTACCACTTCCCCAACAAGCAGGCGATCATTGCCCTGTTGTTCAGCCAGTATGAAGAGCTGGTAGACAGCTTCCTGCGCCCGCCGCAAGGCCGCCAGGCAACCGTGGAGGACAAGCGCTTCTACCTCAAGGCCTTGCTGGCGGCGATGTGGAACTACCGCTTCCTGCACCGCGACCTGGAGCACCTGCTGGACAGCGACGCGGAGCTGGCCGCCCGTTACCGGCGTTTTTCCGAGCGCTGCCTGCGCCAGGGCCAGGCGATCTACCGCGGCTTTGTCGAGGCGGGCATCCTGGCCATGGCGCCGGCGCAGATCGAATCGCTGACCATCAATGCCTGGATCGTGCTGACGTCCTGGGTCCGTTTTCTCAGCACCACGCGTGAACATTCCGCGCATCTGGGTGAAGAAGCCTTCAAGAGGGGCGTCTACCAGGTACTGGTGCTGGAGCTCGGCTACGTCACCGACCGTGCGCGCAGTGCTGTGGACGCCCTGTGCCAGGAATTCCATGTACCGTTCAACCAAGCTCTGGAACATTGACCCAGAGCGTAGTGCCATCGATCAGGAGATTGTCATGCCCCTTGCGCAATTGATCACCCCGCAGCAGTTGGCCGAGCGTCTGGACTCGCCCAAGTTGGTGATCCTCGACTGTCGCTTTGCCCTCGAGGATGTGGACTACGGCCAACGCAGCTATGCCCAGGGGCATATTGCCGGGGCGCATTTTGCCGACCTGGACCGCGACCTCAGCGGGCCGGTGAGCAAGGGGCGCACCGGGCGCCATCCGCTGCCCGATGCGCACCGGCTGGTCGAGCGCCTGCGCGAGTGGGGCCTGGACAATGACAGCGAGGTGGTGCTGTACGATGATGGCCCCGGCGCCTTTGCCGCCCGGGCCTGGTGGCTGCTGGCCTGGCTGGGCAAGCGCGACGGCGTGGCGATCCTCGATGGTGGCCTGAAGGCCTGGCATGCGGCGCACCTGCCGTTGAGCCTGGACTCACCGTCCAAACGCGAAGGCACCTTCAGTGGTGAGCCGGATGCAAAGCTGCTGATCGATGCCGACCACCTGGGCAAGCGCCTGGGCAGCACAGACCTGACCTTGATCGATGCGCGTGCCTTGCCGCGTTTTCGCGGTGAGGTGGAGCCGATCGACCCGGTGGCGGGGCATATTCCCGGCGCACAGTGCGCGGCGTTTACCGACAACCTGGGGGCTGATGGGCGCTTCTTGCCTGTGGATCAACTCAAGCAGCGCTTTGCCGAAAAACTGGCCGGGCGGGCGCCGGAGCAGCTGGTGTCTTACTGCGGGTCTGGGGTGACGGCTTGCCATAACCTGTTTGCCATGGCGCTGGCGGGGTACCCGCTGGGCAAGCTGTATGCCGGCTCGTGGAGCGAGTGGATCAACAACCCGCAGCATGGTGTGGCCACCGGCGAGTAATCAGGCCTGGCCTCATCGCCGGCAAGCCAGCTCCCACAGGTACTTCACTGCTCATCAGGCCTGTGCCCTACCTGTGGGAGCTGGCTTGCCGGCGATGAGGCCGGTACTGCCAATGAAAACGGCAGTTCTCATTGGCCCTCTACCAGCCACTGCGGAATCCGCCGCTCCAGATAATACCCCGGGTTGCGCAGGCTGCCATCGACAAACCCCACATGGCCACCGCGGCGGTGCAGTTCGAAACGGGTCTGTGGTGCCAGTTCACGGGCCGTAGGCAGGCTCTGGCCGGCCACGAAGGGGTCATCGCTGGAATGGATGATCAGCGTCGGTGTGCGGTTCTGGCCCAGGAAATAGTGGCTCGATGAGCGGCGATAGTAGTCGTGCACATCGCGAAAGCCGTTGAGCGGTGCCGTGACTTTGCCGTCGAAGTCCCAGAACGTGCGCAAGTTGGTCAGTTGCCCCAGGCGCTCCAGCGTCGCCAGCCGTTCATGCTGGCCCTGCTCGTGGAAGTGCCGCTGCTTGAGCTGAACATACGCCAGCATCTCGCGCATGAAGTGCGCCTGGTACACCTTGGAAAAGCCCTGGCCGATGCGGTCGGCACAATGGTCCAGGCGAAAGGGCACCGACACCGCAACTGCCGCCTCCAGCTGGCTGGCGACGCCGCTCTCGCCCAGGTATTTCAACAGCACATTGCCACCCAGCGAGTAACCCACCGCATACAGCGGCGCCAATGGGCGCTGGGCACGCAGGTGGCTGACGATTTCGGCCAGGTCTTCGCTGGCACCGGAATGGTAACTGCGCGGCAACAGGTTCGGCTCCCCCGAGCATCCGCGCCAGTTCACCGCCACACTGGCCCAGCCGCGGGTTTGCAGCGCTTGCTGCAACCCTTTGACGTAGGGCGAGTGGGACGAGCCGGTCAGCCCGTGCAGCACCAGTACCAACGGCGCATGGGCCTGATGCGGGCCATGCCAGTCGAGGTCGATGAAGTCGCCGTCGGCCAGCCAGAGCCGCTCGCGGTCGCGCTGCAGGTCTGGCAGTTTGCGCCACAGCGGCCCCCACAGCGTTTGCAGGTGGGGGTTGGACAGGCCGATGGCCGGACGGAAGGTGGCGTTGAGGCTGGGCATGCTGGGCGACTCGTGATGTGCCTGCCTAGAGTGCCATGAAAAAGCGCCACCGTACCTGCGCTATTGGTCGGTTGTGGCCCTTTGCCAGAGCGCGTAATGCACCTGGCCGGTTTTCTTCTCGCGGTGCAGGCGCCAGTTGCCGGGCATCGGCAGTGTCGACGGCGCCGCTTCGCTTTCGGTGTAGATCAGCGCCCGTTCGCCCAGCCACTGGTTCTGCTCCAGCAGGTTGCAGGTGTTGGCCAGCAGGTCCTTGTGGAACGGAGGGTCGAGGAACACCACGTCGAACTGCTGCTTGGCCGGGCCTTGCAGGTAGCGCAGGGCGTCGGTTTGCAGGATTTGCCCACGCGGGCAACGCAGGATCTCGAGGTTGTTCTTCAGGTTGCTGATCGCCGCCGGGTTGCTGTCCAGTGCCACGGCATCCTTGGCGCCGCGAGACAGGGCTTCGAGTACCAGGGCCCCACTGCCGGTGAAGGCATCGAGAACGCGGGCGCCCTCGATGTGCGGCGCCAGCCAGTTGAATACGGTTTCGCGCACGCGGTCAGGCGTTGGCCGCAAGCCTTCGCCTTCCGGCACGGCCAGGCGGCGGCTGCGCCACTCGCCGGCGATGATGCGCAGGTGGCCCTGGCCCTTGCTTTGGCCCGATTGCGGGCGGGCGGGAGGGGTGGATCTTGGCATTAGTGCTCCGGTACCCCGAGCGCTTGCTCGGAGGGCTTGTCAGTAGGTGCTGGCAGCGGTTTTTGTGGCACTTTCGGGCCAACGGTGACAATCACCAGTTTATCGGCTGACAGGTGTTTGTTCATGGCCGCCTTGACCTGCTCGACGCTGAGGGCCTGGGACTGCTGCATGAAGTCCTCCAGCCAGGTCAGCGGCAGGTTGTAGAAGCCGATTGCGCCCAACTGGCCGACGATGCTGGCGTTGCTGGCATTGGACAGCGGGAAGCTGCCGGCCAGTTCGCGCTTGGCATCGTCCAGCTCTTGCTGGGTGGGGCCGGTCTTGAGGTAGTCGGCAAGAATGCCCTGCACCAGCTTGAGCGTGCCTTCACTGAGTTCGGCGCGGGTCTGCAGGTTGATCATGAACGGGCCACGCACCTGCATGGGGCTGAACACCGAATACACGCCGTAGGTCAGGCCACGCTTTTCACGCACTTCGCTCATCAGCCGGGTACCAAAGGCACCACCACCGAGGATCTGGTTGCCCAGCGACAAGGCTGGCCAGTCCGGGTCCTGGCGGTCGATACCCAGTTCGGCCAGCATCAGATGGGTCTGCTTGGACGGGAAGTCGATGTGTGTCAGGCCCGCCTTGGCTTCAGCGGGTTGGGCCGGTGCGGCCAGCGCCGGGCCTTTGGGCAGGCCGGCGGACACCTGGGCGGCGATGGCTTCGGCTTCGCTGCGGCTGAGGTCGCCGACCAGGGCGATGACCGCGTTGCCGGCCGTGTAGGCCTTGGCATGGAAGGCGCGCAGCTGCGCCAGGGTGATGCCGTTGATGCTTTCTGCGGTGCCGTCGCTGGGGTGGGCGTAGGGATGGTCACCGTAGAGGTTGCCGAACAGCGCCTTGCCCGCGATCTTGCCGGGGTTCTGCTTCTCGTATTCGAAGCCGGCCAGCATCTGGTTCTTGATGCGCTTGAGGGCGTCCTCGGGGAAGGTCGGCTTGCCGGCCACTTCGGTGAACAGCTTGAGCGCAGGTTCGCGCTTGTCCTTGATGCTGAGGCTGCGCAGCGACGTCACGGCCATGTCGCGGTAGGAGCCGTTGCCAAAGTCTGCGCCCAGGCCTTCGAAGCCTTCGGCGATGGCGGTGACATCCTTGCCGGCCACACCCTCGTTGAGCATGGCGTTGGTCAGCGCCGCTACGCCGGGGGTTCCGGCGTCCTGGCTGCTGCCGGCGGCAAAGGTGACGCGCAGGTCGAACATCGGCAGTTCGCGGGCTTCCACGAACAGCACCCGGGCGCCTTCAGCGGTGTTCCAGTGCTGGATGTTCAGCTGACGCCGGCTGGGTGCCTTGCCATCCAGCTCGGCCAGCGACTGCAAGGTGTTGGCCGGGCGGGCGGCGCTGGTGTCTGCCTTGGCGGCGTTGTCGGCCATGGCCGGTGCGGCCAGCACTGCCGCCAGCGCGAGGGCACGGATGCCCGTGGCCAGCAGGGTTGGGCGCGGTGCGCGACGATCACTCATGAGCGGACTCCTCGGGCAGTACATGGGCAACGCTCAGGCGTTCGCGGGTGAAATAGGTGCGCGCGGCGTCCTGGATGTCCTGCGGGGTGACGCGCTTGAGCTCGTCCAGCTCGCTGTCGATCAGCTTCCAGGACAGGCCGACGGTTTCCAGTTGGCCGATGGTGGTGGCCTGGCTGCTGATGGAGTCTCGGTCGTAGACCAGGCCGGCAATGACCTGGGCGCGTACGCGCTCCAGCTCATCGCTGCTGGGCGGGGTGGTCTTGAGTTCTTCAAGCAACTGCCAGATGCCTTTCTCGACATCGGCGAGGGTTTTCTGCTTCTGCACGTTCGGCGTGGCCGAGATCAGGAACAGGCTGTCGCCGCGGGTGAAGGCGTTGTAGCTGGACGAAGCGCCGGCCACCAGCTCCTGGCCACGCTCCAGGCGTGCCGGCATGCGGGCGCTGTAGCCGCCGTCGAGCAGTGCCGAGATCAGGCGCAGGGCATGCACGGTGCGCGGGTCCTTGGCGGTGGGCAGGCCGGGTACGTTGAAACCATAGATCAGGCTGGGCAACTGGGTGCGTACGTGCAGGGTCAGCTGGCGCTGGCCAGGCTCGGCCAGCTCAAGTGGCAGCTTGGCCGGCGGTACGGCGCGCTTGGGAATGCTGCCGAAGTACTTCTGCGCCAGGCCCTTGACCTCGTCGGCGGTGACGTCGCCAACCACTACCAGGGTGGCATTGTTGGGGGCGTACCAGGATTCGTACCAGTGGCGCAGTTCTTCGACCTTCATGCGCTCCAGGTCCGCCATCCAGCCGATGGTCGGCGTGTGGTAGCCGCTGGCCGGGTAGGCCATGGCGCGGAACAGCTCGAACGCCTTGGAATTGGGCTGATCGTCGGTGCGCAGGCGGCGTTCTTCCTTGATTACCTCGATTTCGCGGCTGAACTCGTCGGCCGGCAGGCGCAGGCTGGCCAGGCGGTCGGCCTCCAGTTCCAGGGCGACCGGCAGGCGGTCGCGGGCCAGCACCTGGTAATAGGCGGTGTAGTCATCGCTGGTGAAGGCGTTTTCTTCGGCGCCCAGGTCACGCAGGATGCGCGAAGCTTCGCCGGGGCCGACTTTGGCACTGCCCTTGAACATCATGTGTTCCAGCGCATGGGACAAGCCGGTCTGGCCCGGGGTTTCGTAGCTGGAGCCGACCTTGTACCAGATCTGCGAGACCACCACCGGCGCGCGATGGTCTTCGCGCACGACCACCTTCAGGCCATTGTCGAGGATGAATTCGTGGGTGGGTTGCACATCGGCGGCGAAGGCCGCGAGCGGCAGGCAGAGCGTGCCGAGCAACAGGCCAGCGGCGCGGCGGGCTAGAGCATTCATAAGGTGTTTAACCTGTTCGGCGGCCCGCTGGGTTTAGCGTCGGCGGGCCAGGAGGTGCTAGGATACTGATCCGGTTGCCTGGCGACCATGCCTGTCGCCGTTCTGGCCCGCAGGACACTAAGACAAAACGTTGCGCATGAACCAGCAGGCTTCAAGATAGTCTGTTCTGCGTAGAGAGAATTCCCGATGTGCCATTGCTGGCTCATCGCTACCCTGAGATAGCCGTCCTCCATGTTTGGTTCCAACGACGACAAGAAAGCGCCGGCCGAGGCTGGCGAGAAGAAAGGCCTGTTCAGCTGGTTTCGAAAGAAGCCGCAGCAACCTGTCGCCGAACAGCCACAAGCCCCCGAACCCCAGGCTGCAGAGCCTGTAGCACCGCAGCCCGCCGTCGAGCACCCTGAAGCTGCTCCGGTCGAGCCGGCGGTTGCACAAACCCCCGCACCTGCAACTGAGGCGCCTCGGGCCGCCGAGCAGGCAGCTGCCCCAGTGGTTGCCCCGGTCCTTGAGCCAACGCCCACCCCTGTGGCCGCCCCGGTCTTCGAGCCTGCGCCCGCCCCAGTGGTTACACCGGCCCCTGAGCCTGTGCCCACCCCAGTGGTTACCCCGGCCCCTGAGCCTGCACCCGCTCCAGTTGCTGCTCCGGTCCTTGAGCCTGCACCCGCTCCAGAGGTTGCCCCGACCCTTCAACCTGCCCCGGTCCCTGTGGGAGCGGGCGTGCCCGCGAATGCGCAGCCTGCCGCTCCGCAGGTCGAAACCCCTGCGCCAGTAGCAGCCCCGGTCATTCAAGCCGTCGAACCCCCTGTCAGCAACCTGGTCCTGCCGGTTGCCGAGGAGCCTGTCGCTCTCGTCCCTGACCTGGAGCCAAAAGCCCCGCCAGCGATCCCCGAGCGTCAGGTGGCAGAACCTGCGCAGCCAGAACCCGAGCCAGCGCCCGCAGCCGTCGCAACCGTTACCGAACAAGCCAAGCCGGGCTTCTTCGCCCGCCTCAAGCAGGGCCTGTCCAAGACCAGCGCCAGTATCGGCGAGGGCATGGCCAGCCTGTTCCTCGGCAAGAAGGTCATCGACGACGACCTGCTCGACGAAATCGAGACGCGCCTGTTGACCGCCGACGTCGGTGTGGAAGCCACCTCGGCCATCGTCCAGAACCTGACCCAGAAAGTCGCACGCAAGCAGCTGGCCGACGCCGACGCGCTTTACAAGTCGCTGCAGGAAGAATTGGCCGCGCTGCTGCGCCCGGTCGAGCAGCCGCTGAAAGTGCAGGCGCAGAGCAAGCCCTATGTGATCCTGGTGGTTGGCGTGAACGGCGCCGGCAAGACCACCACCATCGGCAAGCTGGCCAAGAAGCTGCAGTTGGAAGGCAAGAAAGTCATGCTGGCTGCCGGTGACACCTTCCGTGCCGCAGCGGTCGAGCAGTTGCAGGTGTGGGGCGAGCGTAACCAGATTCCGGTGATCGCCCAGCACACCGGCGCCGACTCTGCGTCGGTGATCTTCGACGCCGTGCAGGCCGCCAAGGCCCGTGGCGCCGACGTGCTGATCGCCGACACTGCCGGTCGTCTGCACACCAAAGACAACCTGATGGAAGAGCTGAAGAAGGTCCGCCGGGTGATCGGCAAGCTCGACGCCGATGCGCCACACGAGGTGCTGCTGGTTCTCGATGCCGGCACCGGCCAGAACGCCATCAGCCAGGCCAAGTACTTCAACCAGAGCGTCGAACTGACCGGCCTGGCCCTGACCAAGCTGGACGGCACCGCCAAAGGCGGGGTGATCTTCGCCTTGGCCAAGCAGTTCAACATCCCGATCCGCTTCATCGGTGTGGGTGAAGGCATCGACGACCTGCGTACCTTCGAAGCCGAGCCGTTCGTCAAGGCTCTGTTCGCCGAGCGAGACTGACCATGATCCGATTCGAACAGGTTGCCAAGCGCTATCCCAATGGTCATGTGGGTTTGCATGAGCTGAGTTTTCGGGCGCGCCGGGGCGAATTCCTGTTCGTCACCGGCCATTCGGGCGCGGGCAAGAGCACCTTGCTGCGCCTGCTGCTGGCCATGGAACGCCCGACCAGCGGCAAGCTCATGCTGGCCGGGCAGGACCTGGGCCAGATCAGCAATGCGCAGATCCCGTTCCTGCGTCGCCAGATCGGCGTGGTGTTCCAGAACCACCAGCTGTTGTTCGACCGTACCGTGTTCAACAACATCGCCTTGCCACTGCAGATTCTCGGCTTGTCCAAGGCCGAGATCGCCAAGCGTGTGGATTCGGCGCTGGAGCGTGTGTCGCTGTCCGACAAGGGCGAACTGTTCCCGGCCGACCTGTCCACCGGGCAGCAGCAGCGGGTGGGTATCGCCCGCGCCATCGTGCACCAGCCGGCCCTGCTGCTGGCCGACGAACCCACCGGTAACCTCGACCCGCGCCTGGCCGCAGAGATCATGGGGGTGTTCGAGGACATCAACCGCCTGGGCACCACGGTATTGATCGCCAGCCACGACCTGGCACTGATTGCGCGCATGCGCCACCGTATGCTGACCTTGCAGCGCGGCCGCTTGATCGGCGATGGGGAGGCCGGGCAATGAGCACTATACGTACGCCGAAGGTTTCCGAACGGGTTGCGCCAAAGCCGGCCGACCCGCAACCGGAGAAGAAAAAGCGCGGCGAGGACGATGACGGCCCGGATTTCCGCACACTGCTGCATGCCTGGCTGGAAAGCCACCGTGCCAGCATGGCCGACAGCCTGCGTCGCCTGGGCAAGCAGCCGATCGGCAGCTTTTTCACCTGCCTGGTGATGGCGGTGGCGCTGAGCATGCCCATGGGCTTGTCATTGCTGCTGAAGAACGTCGAGCAGCTTGGCGGCTCGTGGCAGCGTGCTGCCCAGATTTCGCTGTACCTCAAGCTCGATGCCGGCAGCCGCGATGGTGAGGCCCTGCGCGACGAGATCAAGGGCATGCCTGGGGTGTCGGACGCGCAATTTGTCAGTCGCGAGCAGGCGCTGGAAGAATTCCAGCAGCAGTCAGGCTTGGGCGAGGCTTTGCGCGAGCTGCCCGACAACCCGCTGCCCGGCGTGGTGGTGGTAACCCCGACCGAAGTCGACAAACCGGCTTTGGATGCTTTGCGTCAGCGCCTGTCGGAGCTGCCACGGGTGGAAGTGGCGCAACTGGACCTGGTGTGGGTCGAGCGCCTCGCGGCCATCCTCAAACTGGGTGACCGCTTTGTCTTCGGCCTGGCCGTGATGCTGATTTCTGCCCTGCTGTTAGTAATCGGTAACACAATTCGTCTACATATTGAAAACCGCCGCGTCGAGATCGAAGTGATCAAGCTGGTAGGTGGCACAGACGCCTACGTACGCCGGCCTTTCCTGTACATGGGCGCCTTGTATGGCCTGGGTGCGGGGCTGC
Organism: Pseudomonas sp. WOUb67; assembly: GCF_050058005.1. Classification (NCBI taxonomy): domain Bacteria; kingdom Pseudomonadati; phylum Pseudomonadota; class Gammaproteobacteria; order Pseudomonadales; family Pseudomonadaceae; genus Pseudomonas; species Pseudomonas sp. WOUb67. The sequence continues at coordinate 1,017,501 of NZ_CP170112.1, forward strand.
TGGCGTGGGGTATCCTGGCGTTTGGCCTGAACTGGCTCAACGACGCGGTTGTAGGGCTTTCCGGGCTGTACGGCAGTGACTTCGCCCTGGGCGGGGTGCCGGCGTCCGATGGTCTGTCGCTCTTGATCGGAGCGGTGCTGTTGGGGTATATCGGTGCATGGATTGCCGTCGCTCGTCATCTGAACGAGCTGGCGCCGCGATAGTTTTTACGTGCCAGCATTGACATTTTCTTCACTACGGAACTTGTACCGTCGTTCCAGGTCAATGTTGGCAGCGCCCACAAGGCGCGAGTTTTGTAAGTCGGAGGTTCTTGAATGACCACATCGTTGCAACCTGCATATGCCCTGGTACCCGGTGCAAACCTGGAAGCCTATGTGCACACGGTCAACAGCATCCCGCTGCTGACGGTCGAGCAGGAGCGTGATCTGGGCGAGCGTCTCTATTATGAGCAGGATGTCGAGGCCGCTCGTCAAATGGTGATGGCCCACCTGCGTTTCGTCGTACACATCGCCCGTAGCTATGCAGGCTACGGGCTGGCTCAGGCTGACCTGATCCAGGAAGGCAACGTCGGGCTGATGAAAGCCGTCAAGCGCTTCAACCCGGAAATGGGCGTGCGCCTGGTGTCGTTCGCCGTGCACTGGATCAAGGCAGAGATCCACGAGTTCATCCTGCGCAACTGGCGCATCGTCAAGGTGGCCACCACCAAGGCCCAGCGCAAGCTGTTCTTCAACCTGCGTAGCCAGAAGAAGCGCCTGGCGTGGTTGAACAACGATGAAGTGCATCGCGTGGCAGAAAGCCTTGGCGTCGAGCCACGTGAAGTGCGTGAGATGGAAAGCCGCCTGAGTGGCCAGGACATGGCCTTCGACCCGGCAGCGGAAGCTGACGACGACAGCGCCTTCCAGTCGCCTGCGCATTACCTGGAAGACCACCGTTACGACCCGGCGGTGCAGCTGGAGGATGCCGACTGGAGCGATAACTCCACCAGCAACCTTCACGAAGCGCTGCAAGGGCTGGACGAGCGTAGCCGCGATATTCTCTACCAGCGCTGGTTGGCGGAAGAGAAGGCCACGCTGCATGAGCTGGCAGACAAGTACAGCGTATCGGCTGAGCGGATTCGCCAGCTGGAGAAGAATGCGATGAACAAGGTCAAGGCACTGATCGCGATCTGATCGAGCCTGCCTGCATTGAAAAGCCGCTTGCCCTGATGGGGTGAGCGGCTTTTTTATTTGCGTTTGCAGTACCGGCCTCTTCGCAGCGCAAGGCTGCTCCTACAGAGGTACAGCGCAAGCTTTGAAGGCAAGCGCTGTACCTGTAGGAGCAGCCTTGTGCTGCGAAGAGGCCAGAAAAACCAGCAACACATTCAAAGTTTGCGCGAAGTATCGAGCTGCATCAGGTAGCTGGGCCCGCCCAACTGGCTCATCTGCCGGCGAATCCATCCCGCCCGGCTAGCCACATAGGCACTCGGTCGGCTGGCGCTCCACTTGATGGGGCTAGGCAGCACCGCTGCCAGCTGCGCCGCCTGCTGGCGGCTGAGCCGGCTGGCATCAACGCCAAAGTGATAGCGCGCTGCCGCCTGGGCGCCAAATACGCCTTTGCCCCATTCGGCGCTGTTCAGGTAAACCTCAAGAATCCGCTCCTTGGACCAGAACAGCTCTATCAGCGCGGTAAACCAGGCCTCCAACCCTTTACGGAACCAGCTGCGCCCGGACCACAGGAACAGGTTCTTGGCCACTTGCTGGGTCAGGGTGCTGGCACCGCGAACATTGCCGCCGCGCTCGTTGTAGGCCAGCGCCGCCTGGATAGCCGGGATGTCGAACCCCCAGTGGCTGGCGAACTTCTGGTCCTCGCCGGCGATGACGGCAACCTTCAGCTCATCGGAGATGTTCTCCCACGGCTCCCAGTCGCGTTGCAGGTCGATTGGTTCGCCATTCACCCAGGACTGCACCTTGCGCTCGACCATCAAGGCCGTGCCGGGCGGTGGCACCCAGCGGAACACCAGTACCAGCACAATGCTGCCGGCAGCGAACCATAGCAGGGCACGGGAAAGGCGGCGCAGAAGAGTTGGCAGCATGGCGATGGCTTGGCCGTACGGGTGGAAGGGGCCATTATACAGACCCGATACAAGGAGTCGTCCCATGCTTCGCAGCTTCCTGATGCTTGCCGCCTTTTTCGGCTTTACCGGGGTCGCCCTGGGTGCCTTTGCCGCCCACGGCCTGAAAAGCCGGCTGACGGCAGACTACCTGGCGATCTTCCACACGGGCGTGACCTACCAACTGGTGCATGCCCTGGCGATCTTCGGCGTCGCCGTGCTCTCGGCGCACCTGCCCGGGCGCCTGGTCGGCTGGGCTGGCGGCCTGTTTGCCGTAGGCATCGTGCTGTTCTCCGGCAGCCTGTACCTGCTGACCCTCAGCGGCCTGGGCAAGCTGGGCATCATCACGCCGATTGGCGGCCTGTGCTTCCTGGCCGGCTGGCTGTGCCTGGGCCTGGCAGCCTGGCGGCTGGGCTGACCGAGTGGTCCACAATCGCGACTAATGGCGTGCACCGGCCTTGGGTTGCAGGTGGGTTCGGCGCTAGAATGCGGGCCCCAAAGAACAATGGTGGCCGTGCGCATGCGCATTCAACTGAACGGTGAACCTTACGAACTGCCTGCTGGCGAAAGCGTTGCAGCCCTGCTGACACGCCTGGAACTGACCGGGCGCCGTGTGGCAGTGGAACTGAACCTGGATATCGTGCCGCGTAGCCAGCACGACAGCACGCTGCTGAACGACGGCGACCAGGTCGAAGTGGTCCACGCCATCGGTGGCGGCTGACAGCGACCCGGTGGTTCACAAGCAAGCCCAGCAACCTTTTCCCGAGGAACAACGATGAGCAACGTTCGTAGCGACAAGCCCTTCACCCTGGCCGGGCGTACTTTCCAGTCGCGCCTGCTGGTCGGCACCGGCAAGTACCGTGACATGGAAGAAACCCGCCTGGCCACCGAGGCCTCGGGTGCCGAAATCGTCACCGTCGCCGTGCGCCGCACCAACCTTGGCCAGAATGCGGGCGAGCCGAACCTGCTCGACGTCCTGTCGCCCGACAAGTACACCATCCTGCCGAACACCGCAGGCTGCTTTGACGCGGTGGAAGCGGTACGCACCTGCCGTCTGGCCCGCGAACTGCTGGACGGGCGCAAGTCGCACGAATCCCGCACGCTGGTGAAGCTGGAAGTGCTGGCCGATCAGAAAACCCTGTTCCCCAACGTGATCGAAACCCTCAAGGCCGCCGAAGTGCTGGTCAAGGAAGGTTTCGACGTGATGGTGTACACCAGCGACGACCCGATCATCGCCCGCCAGCTGGCCGAAGTCGGCTGCATCGCGGTGATGCCGCTGGCTGGCCTGATTGGCACCGGCCTGGGTATCTGCAACCCCTACAACCTGCAGATCATCCTGGAAGAATCCAAGGTGCCGGTGCTGGTCGATGCCGGCGTAGGTACCGCTTCTGACGCCACCATCGCCATGGAAATGGGCTGCGAGGCAGTGCTGATGAACTCGGCCATCGCCCACGCCCAGCAGCCGGTGCTGATGGCCGAAGCCATGAAGCACGCCATCGTCGCCGGTCGCATGGCCTACCTGGCCGGCCGTATGCCGAAGAAACTCTATGCCAGCGCCTCTTCGCCGCTGGATGGTCTGATCAAGTAAGAGCTCCTGATGACTGAATCGCACGATACGCCGATCACCCCCGACGGCGAAGCCCGCCCACACCGCCGCATCAAAAGCTTCGTGATGCGCGCCGGGCGCATGACCGAAGGCCAGCAACGCGGCCTGGACCAGGGCGGCCCGCTGTACATCCTGCCGCTGGCTGACAGCCCCGTGGACTACGACCAGGTGTTTGGCCGTTCGGCGCCGCGCACCCTGGAGATCGGCTTCGGCATGGGCCATTCCCTGCTGGAAATGGCGGCTGCCGCCCCTGAACAGGACTTCATCGGTGTGGAAGTACACCGCCCGGGTGTCGGCGCGCTGCTCAACGGCGTACTGACCCAGGGCCTGAAGAACCTGCGGGTGTACGACTGCGATGCCATCGAAGTGCTGAACCGCTGCGTGGCGGACAACAGCCTCGACCGCCTGATGCTGTTCTTCCCGGACCCATGGCACAAGGCGCGTCACCACAAGCGCCGCATCGTCCAGCTGGAGTTTGCCGAGCTGGTACGGCGCAAGCTCAAGCCCGGTGGCGTGTTCCACATGGCCACCGACTGGGAGCCGTATGCCGAGTACATGCTGGAAGTGATGAGCGCCGCCCCGGGCTATCGCAACCGTGCGGCCGACGGCACCTACGTGCCACGCCCCGAAGAGCGCCCGATCACCAAGTTCGAACGCCGCGGCGAGCGGCTGGGGCATGGGGTGTGGGATTTGAAGTTCGAGAAGGCGGATTGATCGGCTGATCTGGCCGTTCGATGTGCTGGTGCTTGCAGAAATGCAGGCGAAAAAAAACCGCCTTGAGAAAGGCGGTTTTTTTGTGAGCGACAGGACTGAGTATCCTTCGCTCTGGGACTTCACCGAAAACACTCACGTGGTAAAAAGATCATAAGCAGGGTGTAAGGGGGCGTCAATGCTCCGAAATATCCGGCATCACGTGTGTCGGAACGGTTAACAGTCTTGTGCGCAGTTGCCAAGTATCATTGCGCTGCTCCCATTGTGGATGTGTTCGGTGATGGGCCGGGTAGGAGAAGAATTCTGCTTTCCGGCCCCTTCGACATGGCCTGAGAACCGTGCCGGCAACTGACTTCGAAGGGCCATTAACCTGGCCACTTCACCGAAAACACTCACGTGGTTTTCGAAGGCATCGAAGTGCCGGTTAGATGCTGGAAGATTGGCCCGCCAACACGGAGGCCAAGGCATATGAAGCGTTTGCTTGATGCGCTGAGCCGCGTCTGGAAGCTTGTCCGGATCTTGACTGTGCTCAAGACCGTTCGGGACTTCATGCGCGACCACTTCGATGATGCCCGCTAAGGGCTAGTCAGGTGGTAGGGCTGCCCTGGTTACCCGGGGCAGCTTTTTGCAATGCTTACCCTCGGCGATCAGCCACCACGCCAATCAACACCAGCACCACCAGCAACACCGGTGCCAGCGCATAGTTGTTGAACTGGCCCAACCCCTTCACCACCCACGGCGTGGCGTAGATCAGCGCCGCACCGCTGCCGATCATCACCATCAGGGCCATGAACGGCACCCGCAGTGCGCCCGCCAGGCCACCCAGGCGTTGCTCGGCCCAGGCTTTCACATCACTGCCGAACAGCACCAGCAGGCAGCCTACCAAGGCCAGTGAAATCTCCGACAGGTTGCCGCGGCTCCAGCGGGAAACCGTCGCGAGCAGGTCAAGTACCAGATCCATGGGTCATCCTTAGGTCAAGAAATACTGCAGCAGGTCATTGAGGAACAACTGGCCCCTTGGCGTGGCTACCAGTCGATCCGGTTCGACCTGTAAAAGGCCTTTTTGTTCGGCGGCGCGGCGTGCCTCGCGCAGCTGTGCCAGCGGCAAGCCGGTGCGCTGGGTGAACAGTTCGGCTTCCACGCCATCGGTCAGGCGCAGGGCGTTCATCAGGAACTCGAACGGCAGTTCATCGACCGGCAGCAGCTTCTCGCCGGCCTTGAACGGCTTGGCCAGGTTCAGGTAGTCCTTTGGCAGGCGGGTTTTCCAGGTACGCAGGATGCGCCCGTCGGCGAAGGTCAGCTTGCCGTGGGCACCGGCACCAACGCCGATGAAGTCGCCAAAGCGCCAGTAGTTGAGGTTGTGCCGCGCGGCGCGGTCCGTCTGGGCGTAGGCCGAGACCTCGTACTGGCGGAACCCGTGCTCGGCCATCAGTGCCTGGCCGGCCTCCTGGATGTCCCAGAGGATGTCGTCCTCGGGCAACACTGGCGGCTGGTTCCAGAACACCGTGTTCGGTTCCACGGTCAGCTGGTACCACGACAGGTGCGTCGGCCCCAGGTCGATGGCCTGGCGCAGGTCGCCCAGCGCATCATCCAGCGACTGGTCAGGCAGGCCGTGCATCAAGTCCATGTTGAAGTTGTCGAAGCCCGCGGCACGCGCCATGCCAGCAGCACGGACGGCTTCGTCGCCATTGTGGATGCGCCCCAGCGCCTCCAGCTTGGCGGGCTGGAAGCTCTGTACGCCGATGGACAGGCGGTTGATGCCGGTTTGCCGGTAGGCCTTGAACTTGTCCTGCTCGAACGTGCCCGGGTTGGCCTCCAGGGTGATTTCGATGTCTGGCGCGAACGGGATGCGTTGTTCCACACCGCGCAACAGCCGGCCCAGGGCGTTGGCACTGAACAGGCTGGGCGTACCGCCACCAAAGAAGATCGAGCTGATCGGGCGACCCTGTACGGCGGGCAGTTCCTGGTCGAGGTCGTCCAGCAGGGCCGTGACGTAGGCGTCTTCCGGCAGCTCAGGCCCGGCAGCGTGGGAGTTGAAGTCGCAGTAAGGGCATTTGCGTACGCACCACGGAATGTGGATGTATAGCGCCAGCGGCGGCAGGCTGGTAAAGGCCGCCGCGCCAGGGGAGGCCAGCATTTCGATCATGCCAGGCCCAGACGTTGGCGCAGCAGGGCCATGGCACGGGCGCGGTGGCTGAGCTGGTTCTTGTCTGCCGGGGCCAGGTCGGCGCTGGAGCAGTTGCGCTCCGGTACCCAGAACAGAGGGTCATAGCCAAAGCCGTGCTCGCCGCTGGCCTTGAACAGGATGCTGCCGTGCCACAGGCCTTCGCACAGGATCGGCAACGGGTCGTCGGCATGGCGCACCAGTGCCAGGACGCAGACGAACTGCGCGCCGCGCTCGGCCTCGGGCACGTCCTTCAGGGCATCGAGCAGCTTGGCGTTGTTCGCCGCGTCACCCTTGCCGTCGGCATAGCGCGCCGAGTAGATGCCGGGCGCACCACCGAGGAAGTCCACAGCCAGGCCGGAATCGTCGGCCAGGGCCGGCAGGCCGGAAATACGCGCGGCGTTGCGTGCCTTGAGGATGGCGTTTTCGACGAACGACAGGCCGGTTTCTTCCGGCTCGATCTGGCTGAACTCACCAATCGAGCGCAGCTGCACGGACTGGCCGAGCATGGCCTGGAGTTCCTTGAGTTTGCCGGCGTTATGGCTGGCCAATACGAGTTGCTGGAAATTCATCATTCGCCTGGATACACGTCCTGGTTGAAGCTGAGGGAGTTGCTGACGCCACCGGTTTCGATGTTCAGGTCGAAGGTGACGGTTTCTGGCTGTTCGATCTTGAACTGGGCGATGTAGTACACCGCGCCCGGTTCGGTAATCTGCTTGAACGACAGCGGGCTGCTGCGCCCGGTGAGGTCCTTGACTGTGCCGCTGACCAGTGCCGGGGCGGGCTTGTTGGCCTTTAGCACAGCAATGTTGAGCACACCCTGGTTCTTGCTGCGCACCAAGCCGGTGGCAGCGGCCACCTCGGGTGTGAGCATGCTCGAAGTGAATGCGCTGTAATGCACCGTCACGTCGCCAAACACTTCCTTGCGCTCGGGCCGGGCGGCATCGGCAGCCAGCACCGGCAATGCCAGGCACAGGCTGATGAGGAACAGGGTTAGGCGACGCATGGGGCAATTCCTCCGGTGGGCGTCAGACAGCGAGCTGGTGCTCTTGCAGGCCCGGGCTGCTGACGCGGTAGATGCCGATCTCACCTAGAAGATTAGGCCAAAGCCGGCCACCCCACCCGTTGCGGTGCAAGTGGTCGACGGCCAGGCGGTCGAGCACCTTGGCCCTGCGTTCGTGCACCAGTTCTTCGAAGTCGGCAAAGGTGCAGAAGTGTATGTTCGGCGTGTTGTACCAGGTATACGGCATGAAGTCCGATACCGGCATGCGGCCTTTGGTCGCCAGGTACCAGCGGCAGCGCCAGTGGCCGAAGTTGGGGAAGGTGATGATGCACTGGCGGCCCACGCGCAGCATCTCGTCGAGGATGCGGTCGGGGTACTCCACGGCCTGCAGGGCCTGGGTCATGATCACTACATCGAAACTGTTGCTGGCGAAGTTGCCCAGGCCCTTGTCCAGGTCCTGCTCGATGACGTTGACGCCCTTGGCCACGCAGGCGGCGATGTTGTCGGCGTCGATCTCCAGGCCATAGCCGGTGACCTGCTTGCGGTCACGCAGCGAGGCCAGCAGTTCGCCGCTGCCGCAGCCCAGGTCGAGTACCCGGCTGCCGGCGGGGATCCAGTCGTGGATGATTTCCAGATCGGCTCTCATGCTGTCCTCAGATGGCAATGCGGTTCATGTAGTTCGAGAAACCCTGCATGTAGCGAGGTGTGGGGATCAGGAAGGCATCGTGCCCGTAAGGCGATTCGATCTCCAGGTAGCAGACGTTCTTGCGCGCAGCCATCAGCGCGTCGACGATCTCGCGCGAACGGGCCGGCGAGAAGCGCCAGTCGGTGGTGAACGACATGATGCAGTATTGCGCCTTGACGTGGGCCAAGGTGGCGGCCAGGTCGCCGCCCTGGGCTGCGGCCGGGTCGAAGTAGTCCAGCGCCTTGGTCATCAGCAGGTAGGTGTTGGCGTCGAAACGGCCAGAAAACTCCTCGCCCTGGTAGCGCAGGTAGCTTTCGACCTGGAACTCGACGCTGTGGAAGTCGTAGTTGAGCTTGTCGCTTTTCAGCTCACGGCCGAATTTTTCACCCATCGAGTCGTCGGACAGGTAGGTGATATGGCCGACCATGCGCGCCAGCATCAGGCCGCGCTTGGGAATGACGCCCTGGTCCTGGAACGAACCGCCGTGGAATTCGGGGTCGGTGAGGATGGCCTGGCGAGCCACTTCGTTGAAGGCGATGTTCTGTGCCGACAGCTTGGGTGCCGAGGCGATGTCGACGCAATGGCGCACACGCTCCGGGTAGCTGATGGTCCATTGCAGTGCCTGCATGCCGCCCAGGCTGCCGCCGACGACAGCGGCCCATTGCTGAATGCCCAGGCGCTCGCCCAGGCGCACCTGGCTGTGCACCCAGTCCTCTACGGTCAGTACCGGGAAGTCGGCGCCATACGGCTTGCCGGTGGCAGGGTTGACGCTGCTGGGGCCGGTGCTGCCGTTGCAGCCGCCGAGGTTGTTCAGGCTGACCACGAAGAAGCGGTTGGTGTCGATCGGTTTGCCTGGGCCGATGCAGCTGTCCCACCAGCCCGGTTTGCGGTCGGTGGCGGCATGGTAGCCGGCGGCATGGTGGTGGCCGGACAGGGCATGGCAGATCAGCACGGCGTTGCTCGCGCTGGCGTTCAGGGTGCCATAGGTCTCGTAGACCAGCTCGTAACTGGCCAGGGAGCGGCCACAAGCCAAAGCCAGCGGTTCATCGAACCGGGCGGTTTGCGGTACTACCAGACCGACGGAATCTTCGGGAAAGACAGTGGACATCGACCCTGCTCACGCTTGACGGAGGCGTAAGTCTAAAGAGCGCTACCCCCAGCGGCAAGCAAAGGCTTGCCGCTGGAAGCAACCAGGGTCAGATCATGCGCCACAGTTCTTGTGGCATGCCTGCGTAGGCGGCCAGCGGGGGCATGACGAACGACTGGATCACCTGGATCGCCAGGAAGGCGAAGATCGGCGAGATGTCCATGCCGCCCAGGTTGGGCACGAGGCGGCGGAACGGTGCCAGCACTGGCTCGCTGATCTGGTAGGCCAGTTCGGCGGCCGGGTTGTGGCTGTTGGGGGCAACCCAGGACACGATCACCATGACAATCATCGCCACCCAGAAAATCTTCAGGAACAGCGAGGTGATGCCGATGATCGCCCACATCAGCAGGTGCAGAACGTCACCGAAGGTGCCGTAGGTGACCATCAGCACGAAGCCCATCAGCAGCGCCTGGATGATGACCGCCAGCAGCAGCGACGAGGTGTCCAGCCCACCGATGCTGGGGATGATCCGGCGGATCGGCTTGAGCAGCGGCTGCGTGGCACGCACTGCGAACTGGCACAGCGGGTTATAGAAGTTGGCTTTGACCAGTTGCAGGACAAAGCGCAGCAGAACGATCACCAGGTAAAGGCTGACCAGGGTTTGCACCACGAAGATCGCGGCGCCGGACAGTGCATTCATCTAAAACTCCTTATTTGCCCAGTTGTTCGGCCAGCTCGGCAGAGCGCGTGGCCGCAGCCTGCAGCGCCTGCTCGACGATGGCTTCGAAGCCGCTGGCCTGGAACGATTTGATAGCTGCTTCCGTGGTGCCGGCGGGCGAGGTGACGCGGCGGCGCAGTTCGGCAGCGTCGACATCGCTGGCAACCGCCATGCGGGCAGCGCCAAGGGCGGTCTGCAAGGTCAGCTGGGAAGCGGTTTCACGTGGCAGGCCGAGCTTTTCGCCTGCTGCGGTCATGGCCTCGATCAGCAGGAAGAAGTACGCAGGGCCGCTGCCGGACACTGCGGTCACGGCGTCCAGTTGTTGTTCTTGCTCCAGCCACAGGGCCGTGCCTACGGCCGACAGCAGTTGTTCGGCCTGCTGGCGCTGCGCGTCAGATACCTCAGCGGTGGCGTACAGGCCGCTTACGCCCTGGCGCAGCAGCGCAGGGGTATTGGGCATGCAGCGCACCACCGGGCGAGCGCCTACCCAGCTTTGCAGGCTGGCGCAGGTGATGCCGGCGGCGATGGAAACGATCAGCTGGCCATCCTGCAGGTTGGGTTGCAGGGCCTGGCACACGGCTTTCATGACCTGTGGCTTGACCGCCAGCACGATGACGTCGGCGCCGTCGATGGCCTGGGCGTTGTCCTCGAACGTGTCGATGCCGTGCTCGGCCTGGATGCGGGTGCGGGTCTCGGCGCCCGGGTCGCTGGCGCGGATCTGCGAGGCGTCCAGGCCCTGGGCACGCAAACCACCGATCAGGCTGGCGGCCATGTTGCCGGCGCCGATAAAGGCAATACGTGTCTTGCTCATGTCAGGTCCTTGTGGGGAAGAGTGAGTAAAGCATGGAGTCAGCTGTGGCCGTAGTCGCGGGCACCGAACAGGGCGGTGCCGATGCGTACCCAGGTCGCACCCTGTGCAATAGCCGCTTCCAAATCGTGGCTCATGCCCATGGACAGGGTGTCCAGGCCAAGGCCCAGGCTTTCCTGCAACTGGCGCAAACGGGCGAAGGCAGCCTCCTGGGCGGCGCGGTCGTCGGTGGGCTCGGGAATTGCCATCAGCCCGCGCAAGCGCAGGTTGGGCAGCCCGGCCACGGCCTTGGCCAAGGCCGGCAGGTCGGCGGGGGCGCAGCCAGACTTGCTGTCCTCGCCGCTCACGTTCACTTGCAGGCAGAGGTTCAGTGGCGCCAGGCCGGCAGGGCGCTGCTCGGACAGGCGTTGGGCAATTTTCAGGCGGTCCACGGAATGCACCCAGTCGAAATGCTCGGCGATGGCTTTGGTCTTGTTCGACTGAATGGGGCCGATGAAGTGCCAGATCAAGGGCAGGTCGCTTAGCGCCTGCTGCTTTGTCAGCGCTTCCTGTAGGTAGTTTTCCCCGACATCGCGCACGCCAGCGGCGTGGATTTCGCGAATGGCGCTGGCGGGCTTGGTCTTGCTCACGGCCAGCAACTGCACGCTGGCCGGATCGCGCCCGGCAGCCTGGGCAGCGCTGGCGATACGGGCGGAAATAGCGGAAAGGTTGTCTGCTAGGGTGGACATGGACGGATGCCGGCGGCTGTAGGGTTTGCGGCATTCTACCTACTTGAAGGCCTTTGGGGAGTCTCATGGATGTGACCGACCTGTTGGCCCGGGCCGTGGATGCGGGGGCTTCGGACCTGCACCTGGCGGCGGGCCAGATACCGATGCTGCGCCTTGAGGGTGACTTGCAGCGCATGAATTTGCCGGCGCTGGTGCCGGCAGACCTGGCCGAAGGCATGGCACCCTTGCTGGCTGAACACCAACGGCGGCAGTGGGCCCAGGGCGATGAGCTGGACCTGGCGCTGGAGTTGCCCGCGCTGGGGCGCTTTCGGCTGAACCTGTTTCGCCAGCTGAACGGCCCTGGGGCTACCTTCCGGCTGATCCCAGGGCGGATCGCCACGCTGGATGAGCTCGACCTGGGGGATGTGTATCAAGCTGTTGCGCAATGCACGGATGGCCTGATCCTGGTAGGTGGGCCTACCGGCAGTGGCAAGTCCAGCACCCTGGCGACGTTGCTCGACCAGCTGAACCGGGAGCGGGCGCTGCACATCATCACCCTCGAAGACCCGGTGGAAGTTATCCACAGCAGCCAGCGCAGCTTGGTCAACCAGCGTGAGATTGGCCGCCATAGCGGCGGCTTCGCCCAGGGGCTGCGCAGTGCACTGCGCCAGGACCCGGATGTGATCATGATCGGTGAGCTACGGGACCTGGAGACCGTTCGCCTGGCCTTGCGCGCAGCCGAGACCGGGCACCTGGTGCTGGCGACCGTGCATACGCGTTCGGCGGCCAGCAGCGTTGACCGGTTGGTGGAGGTGTTTGCTGCCGAGGAAAAGCCGTTGGTGCGGGCGATGTTGGCCGAGTCGTTGCGCCTTGTGGTGGCGCAGGTGCTGGTCAGGCGCGTGGGCGGCGGGCGGGTGGCGGCGCGGGAAGTGCTGGTGGCGACGCCGGCGGTGCGGAATCTGGTTCGGGAGGGGCGGATGGCGCAGTTGTGTTCGGTGATGCAGGGCGGGGCGGCTGAGGGGATGCGGACGATGGAGGCGGCGATGCGTGGGCTGAAGGAGAAAGGACTGATCAGAGATCTGTAGTGCCTGCTTTGGCCTCTTCGCGGGTAAACCCGCTCCCACAGGTACGGCGCAGCCCTGGAAGGCTGTGGGGTACCTGTGGGAGCGGGCTTGCCCGCGAAGAGGCCGGGCCTGTTTAGCGCTTGGCCAGGTTCAGTTGCTGTTGTTCCTTCGGCAGCACCCGCTTGGCCACCACGTAGTGCTTCTGCCAATAGGGCTTGCTGAGGTTGTCGATGCTCACCCGCTTGCCACGCCGTGGTGCGTGGATAAAGCGGTCGTTGCCCAGGTAGATGGCCACATGGTTCACCCGGCGGCTCTTGATGTTGAAGAAGATCAAATCGCCAGGCTTGAGGTCACCCTTGGCCACCTTGACGCCGTGGCCCTGGGCCATGGCATTGGAGGTGCGCGGCAGGTCGACGTCGGCGACATCGTTGAAGGCGTATTTCACCAGCCCGCTGCAGTCGAAGCCTTTTTTCGGGCTGCTGCCACCCCAAACGTAAGGTGTACCGAGCACATTCACCGCACGGCTGAGCACATCGCTGCTCTGCTTCGGCGACATGGCCGCGACTGCCAGGCCGCGATTGTTGGCGGCATTGCTCGGGCGTGCGCGCAGGGCGGACTGCTTGACCGGCGCGTGTTTCACCGAGGCATTGGTGGTATAGCCGGTGAAACCATTGGGAAGACGTTGCTCACGATTGGTGGCGTGGGCGGCCAGGGGCAATAATAGACAGAGGGTCAGCCATGTCTTGAAAAAAGTCGGCATAGATGAAGCTCTTATGAATAGTTATGTGTTGGGCGCGCAACTTTATAACAGCTTTTTGATCAATCTTTGATCCGTTGGTCGATTGCCCAGCTGCCGTACGTCGGCCTGAAACGAGAAAGTCACATTTTTTTTTAGAAAATTTTCGGATAACCCACGAGGGCTATGAATGAATACTTATCAACAGGGGGCGCCCTATCACGACACTCACAGCAAGGTCATCGGTTACCTGCTGTGGATTTTCGGCTTCACCGGGTCGCATCGCTTCTACTACGGCAAGCCCATCACCGGCACCATCTGGTTCTTCACCTTGGGCCTGTTGGGCATTGGCTGGTTGATCGACCTGTTCCTGATCCCGGCCATGGACCGCGAAGCAGACCTGCGGTTCCAGTCCGGGCGTATCGACTACAACATCGCCTGGATCCTGCTGACCTTCCTTGGGGTGTTTGGCCTGCACCGGCTGTATCAGGGCAAGTGGATTACCGCGATCATCTACTTCTTCACCGGCGGGCTGTTTCTGGTGGGGGTGCTGTATGACTTCTGGACGCTGAACAGCCAGGTGTCCGAGCGCAATGCCTCGCGTTGAAATGCTTCGCGGGTGAACCCGCTCCCACAGGAGCCGTAGAACCTTGTGGGAGCGGGTTCACCCGCGAAGAGGCCAGAAGCGCCCATAAAAAAGGCCTTGTCGCACCGAAGCGGTAAGGCCTTCTTTGTTACTGACGGGTCTGGCGCTGTTGCAGCAACAGGTTGCTGAACCCGGCCCCGGCCAGTTGCTTCTGCGCCCCGGTCAGCTGTTCACGGTTGCTGAATGGCCCGACCAGTACGCGGTACCAGGTTTCATCCTTGACCGTACCCGACTCCACCTTCACCGACTGGCCCAGCAGGATGATCTGCGCACGGACCTTGTCGGCATCGGCCTGCTTGCGGAACGAGCCGGCCTGCAGGAAGTACTGGGTGGTCGCAGCCGGCTTGATCACCGGTGGTGGCGGTGGCGGGGTCTGGCCCAACAACGCCGCCTGGGCTCGCGCGGTGTCGATCTTCGCCGCTTCTGCCGGCGTCACCGGGGTCACCGGCTGGGCCGGTACCGGTGGCGTCTTCTCCGGTACCGCTTCTGGCGGCACGATCACCTCAGACTCCGGCAGCAGGGTGTAGAAGTCGTACTTCGGCTTCACCGGCTGCAGTGGGGTGGCCTGCGCAGGCTTGCTGGCTTCGGCCACTTTTTCCGGCTTCTGCTGCTCGGGCTTGGTGCGTTTGATGTCATCGCCACCCGGCTCGAGCTTCATCAGGAACACGATGAACGCGCCTACGGTGAGGCCGACCGCCATCCATACCCAACCAGGGATCGGCTGTTTGGCCGGCGCTGTCTGGCGGCTTGCGCCGCGTTTTGGGGCGGGTTTTTTCTTGGCAGCCAACTTACATGCGCTCCAGGGTTTCCAGGCCGAGCAGTTCCAGACCTTGTTTGAGGGTGCGGCCGGTCAGGGCGGCCAGGCGCAAGCGGCTTTGCTGTTGCTCCGGGGTTTCGGCGGCGAGGATCGGGCAGTTCTCGTAGAAGCTGGAGAACAGGCCGGCCAGGTCGTACAGGTAGCTGCACAGCACGTGCGGCGTGCCTTTTTCGGCGACGCTATTGAGGGTTTCGCCAAACTGCGCCAGGCGCGCAGCCAGGTCCTGCTCGTGGGCCGCCTGCAGCACGATCTTGCCGTCGACTTCGTCAAAGCCCTTGCCCAGCTTGCGGAACACGCCGGCTACGCGGGTGTAGGCGTACAGCAGGTACGGGGCGGTGTTGCCTTCGAAGTTGAGCATCAGCTCGAAGTTGAAGCTGTAGTCGCTGGTACGGTGCTTGGACAGGTCGGCGTATTTCACCGCGCCAATGCCCACCACTTCACCGATGTGACGCAGATCTTCGTCGGCCAGGCTCGGGTTCTTTTCCTTGACCAGCGCGTAAGCGCGCTCCTTGGCCTCGGTGAGCAGGTCGATCAGCTTGACGGTGCCGCCGTCGCGGGTCTTGAACGGGCGGCCGTCGGCGCCGTTCATCGTGCCGAAGCCCATGTGCTCCATCTGCATCGGATGGCCGACAAAGCCTGCGCGGCGTGCCACTTCGAACACCTGGTTGAAGTGCAGGGCCTGGCGCTGGTCGACGAAGTACAGGGCGCGGTCAGCGTGGAGCACGTTGCTGCGGTAGCGCACGGCGGCCAGGTCGGTGGTGGCGTACAGGTAGCCGCCGTCGGCTTTCTGCACGATCACCGGCAGGGGTTCGCCTTCGCTGTTCTTGAATTCTTCGAGGAACACGCACTGGGCGCCCTGGTCCTCGACCAGCAGGCCCTTGGCCTTGAGGTCGGCCACCACGTTGGCCAGGTCGTCGTTGTAGGCGCTTTCGCCCATCACGTCGGCCATGGTCAGTTTGACGTTGAGCAGCTCGTAGGTCTTCTGGCAGTGCGACAGCGAGATGTCCTTGAAGCGGGTCCACAGGGCCAGGCACTCGGGGTCGCCGGCTTGCAGCTTGACCACCAGGCCACGGGCGCGCGTGGCGAACTCTTCCGATTCGTCGAAGCGCTTCTTCGCTGCCCGGTAGAAGTTTTCCAGGTCGGACAGCTCGTCGCTGGTGATCGGGTTTTCCTGCAGGTACGCCATCAGCATGCCGAACTGGGTGCCCCAGTCGCCGACGTGGTTCTGGCGAATGACGTTGTCACCCAGGAATTCCAGCACGCGTGCGACGCTGTCACCGATGATGGTCGAGCGCAGGTGGCCGACGTGCATCTCTTTGGCCAGGTTCGGCGCCGACATGTCGATGACGACCTTTTCGCTCGGGCCGGCCTTGCGCACGCCCAGGTGGTCATCGGCCAGGGCGGCGTCCAGGCGGTTGGCCAGGGCGTCGGTGTTCTGGAAGAAGTTGAGGAAGCCGGGGCCGGCGATTTCCACCTTGCTGATGTCAGCGCTGGCCGGCAGGGCGTTGATCAGTTTTTCGGCCAGGTCGCGTGGCTTCATGCCTGCCTGCTTGGCCAGCATCATGGCGATGTTGCTGGCGAAGTCGCCGTGGGTCTTGTCCCGGGCGTTTTCCACCTGGATCGCCGGCGACAGCCCTTCAGGCAGCACACCGTCGGTGACGAGTTGGGTGAGGGCTTGCTGGACCAGCTGGCGAATGGTGTCTTTCATGGGGATCTCTTTTCGACCGCAAGCGCGGTGAGCGCCTGGATGCGCAGGTGGAAAAACTGGGCATTATCCGTTGCCGGGAGCGGGTTGCCAACCTTTGGGGCTGCAAAGCAGCCCCGGACGTCAGTACAGGTCGACCGGGTCGACGTCCAGCGACCAGCGTACCTGGCGCCCGCTCGGCATCTGCTCCAACACTAGCAACCACGCGCTGATCAGTCGATGCAAAGGCGCCCGGGTATTGGCCTGTATCAACAGTTGCGCGCGGAAGCGCCCGGCGCGGCGCTCCATGGGCGCCGGCACCGGGCCCAGCAGTTCGATGCCTGGCAGGCGCTGCTCGGCCACCAGGCGCTCGGCGGCGGCGCAGGCTTCGTCGAGAAAACCTTCGGCCTGCCCCGGCTTGTGCGCTTCGGCACGCAGGAGGGCCAGGTGGGAGTAAGGCGGCAGCCCGGCAGCGCGGCGTTCGTCCAGGGCCTGTTCGGCAAAGGCGAAGTAGCCCTGCTCGGTGAGCTGCACCAGCAGCGGGTGGTCGGCCAGATGGGTCTGGATGATGACCTTGCCCGGCTCCTCGGCGCGCCCGGCACGGCCGGCCACCTGCACGATCAGCTGCGCCATGCGCTCGCTGGCGCGAAAATCACCCGAGAATAGCCCGCCATCGGCATCGAGGATGGCCACCAGGGTCACCCGGGGGAAGTGGTGGCCCTTGGCAAGCATCTGCGTACCGACC
The DNA here is from genome assembly GCF_050058005.1 of Pseudomonas sp. WOUb67. Taxonomy (NCBI): domain Bacteria; kingdom Pseudomonadati; phylum Pseudomonadota; class Gammaproteobacteria; order Pseudomonadales; family Pseudomonadaceae; genus Pseudomonas; species Pseudomonas sp. WOUb67. The sequence goes on from NZ_CP170112.1 coordinate 1,034,771, forward strand.
AGGATGCTCGGCTGGCCGCGCTGAATGGTAGTGAACAGGTTGTGCATGGCGTCCTTGCGCGCCGTGCTGTCGCGGTCCACCCGCAGGATCGGGTAGTCCGGGAACAGCACCTTCAGGCGTTCTTCGGCGCGCTCGGTGCCCGCGCCGACCGGGCGCAGGTCCACGTGGTTGCACTGCGGGCACTGGTGCGGCAGGCGTTCGTCATAGCCGCAGTGGTGGCAGCGCAGCACGCCAGAACGCTGGTGCACGGTCATGCGCGCATCACAGCGCGGGCACTCGGACAGCCAGCCACAATCGTGGCACAGCAAGGTCGGCGCGAAGCCGCGGCGGTTGAGGAACACCAGCACTTGCTGGCCTGCCTCCAGGGTCTGGCGGATGGCTTGTTGCAACGGGCCGCTGATGCCACTGTCCAGTGGCAGGCTCTTCACATCCAGGCGCAGCATGCGCGGCGGGCGGGCGCCACCTGCGCGCTGGTTCATGCGCAGCAGGCGGTAGCGACCGGTCAGGGCGTTGTGCAGGGTTTCCAGCGACGGCGTGGCAGAGCCGAGCAGGATCGGGATGTTCTCCTGGTGGGCGCGTACCAGTGCCAGGTCGCGGGCGTGATAGCGCAGCCCTTCCTGCTGTTTATAGGAGCCGTCGTGCTCCTCGTCGATGATGATCAGGCCGGGGTTTTTCATCGGCGTGAACAATGCCGAGCGGGTGCCAATGATGATGTCGGCCTCGCCGTCCCGGGCGGCCAGCCAGGCGTCCAGGCGCTCGCGGTCATTCACCGCCGAATGCAGCAGGGCGATGCGGGCGTTGAAGCGTTGCTCGAAGCGCGCCAGGGTCTGTGGGCCGAGGTTGATCTCCGGGATCAGCACCAGCGCCTGCTTCCCGGCTTCCAGGGTTTCCCGAATCAACTGCAGGTAGACCTCGGTCTTGCCGCTGCCGGTGACGCCGGCCAGCAGGAACGCGCCAAAGCCCCCAAAGCCTTCGCGCACGGCGTCAAAAGCGTCGCGCTGCTCTTCGTTGAGCGGCAATTCCGGCTGCGCCAGCCAGTGTTCGTGGCGTAGCGCCGGCAAGTGCCGGCGGACTTCGATCTGTGCCAGCTCCTTGGCCAGCAGCAGGTCGAGGCTGTCCTTGTTCAGGTTGAGCTTGGCCAGCAGGCTGTGGGCCACGCCGTGTGGGTGTTGGGCCAGGGTCTTGAGGGCGTCGCGCTGGCGCGGCGCGCGGGCGATGCGCGGGTCTTCCAGGCGGGCGCCGGGGGCGACGTGCCAGAAGCGCTCCTGGCGCATCTCGGCGGGTTCGCCCTGGCGCAAAAGCGTCGGCAGGGCCCAGCTCAGGGTGTCACCCAGGCTGTGCTGGTAGTACTGAGCGGTCCACAGGCACAGCTTGAACAGCGATGGCGGGATCGGTGATACCGGATCGAGCAGGGCGCTGGCCGGCTTGAGCTTGTCAGCGGGCACCTCGCTTTGTGCGCACACCTCCACCAGCACGCCGATCATTTCGCGGCGGCCGAATGGCACGCGAATGCGCATGCCCGGGGTCAAGGCCTGGCGCGCCATGTTCGCGGGTGCCTTGTAGTCGAACAGGCGACGCAGCGGGGAGGGCAGGGCAAGGCGCAGGATGACGTCGGGCACGCGGAAGGTCTCGGAGGGCGTATCAAAGACTGGCGAGCCTAGCAGACGACGGTCGGTGCAAGCGACAACTTGCACTGGCGCAGCGCTCTGGTATTATTTGCCGCCTAATTACGTGCGGTATTCAACAATTGGTGTTGGATGGCGGCACGCAGCTCGAGGAAGCGACCATGAAAGAAGGTATCCACCCGAACTATGAAGTAGTTGCAGTCACCTGCAGCTGCGGCAACAAGTTCGAAAGCCGTTCGACCCTGGGCAACACCCTGTCGATCGACGTTTGCAACCTGTGCCACCCGTTCTACACCGGTAAGCAGAAAGTCCTGGACACCGGTGGTCGCGTACAGAAGTTCGCCGATCGCTTCGGCATGTTCGGTGCCAAGAAGTAATCATGCGCATGGCGAACCCCTCGGGTTTCGCATTGCTGCAAAAAAAAGCGCCCCTTGTGGGCGCTTTTTTTATGGGCGTCATCTGGCATTTTCCCGCCCTGGCGTTCTGCCCACTGCCGGAGCAGCCACAGCAAGTGCAGGTACGCCAGGTGGTGGATGGCGATACCTTGCGCCTGGCCGATGGCCGCAGCGTGCGCCTGATCGGCATCAATACCCCGGAAGTCGGCCGCAAAGGGCGCACTAGCGAGCCCTATGCCGAGGCCGCCAAGCGGCGCCTTCAAGCATTGGTCAATGCCAGTGACGGCCGCGTCGGGCTGGTGCCGGGCGTTGAGGGAAAAGACAAGTATGGCCGCACGCTGGCGCATATCTACGGGCAGAATGGCGACAATCTGGAAGCACGGTTGCTCAGCGAGGGTTTGGGTTACCGCGTGGCAGTTGCCCCCAATGTAAGCCTCAGCGGCTGCCAGCAACTTGCCGAGCAAGCGGCGCGCAAGGCCGGCAACGGTTTGTGGCGCCGTTCGCCGGTGGTGCCTGCCGGTGATGTAAGGCAATCGGGGTTCGCGGTGGTCGGTGGCCGCATCAAGGGTATCGAGCGCAACCGTGGCGGGGTCTGGCTGACCCTGGACGATGCGGTGGTGCTGCAGGTTCCCGCTCGTCTGCAACGCAACTTCCCCGCCAGCTTCTTCGATAATCTCAAGGGGCGCCAGGTCGAAGCGCGTGGCTGGGTGCTGGACCGTTCCCGCAAGGGTGGCCTGAAGCCTGGGCAGCGACGCTGGGTGTTGCCATTGACCGATCCGAGCATGTTGGAGCGTTTTTTAGGCTAAAAGATGTAGACATTTCGCTATTGGATTGTACACACTGTTAGCCGTATGCCCCCGTGGGTTATAGCGTAAAGTCGTAGGCTAAAGGCCTTGACACAAGTGACCGACCAGTCTTGTGACTCCCCGGCTCTTTGCGTATCCTCGGCGGTCCGTCAGAACAGTAAATAGCGGAATGCCCACCATGTCAGACCTGAAAACCGCCGCTCTCGAATACCACGCTCAACCTCGTCCGGGGAAACTGAGCGTCGAACTCTCCAAGCCCACTGCCACCGCCCGTGACCTCGCCCTGGCCTACAGCCCAGGTGTTGCTGAGCCCGTGCGTGAAATCGGCCGTGATCCAGAGCTGGCTTACAAATACACCGGCAAAGGCAACCTGGTTGCGGTGATTTCCGATGGCACCGCCATCCTCGGTCTGGGTGACCTCGGCCCACTGGCTTCCAAGCCGGTCATGGAAGGCAAGGGCGTTCTGTTCAAGCGTTTCGCTGGTATTGATGTGTTCGACATCGAAGTCGAATCGGAAAGCCCGCAAGCGTTCATCGACACCGTTCGCCGCATCTCGATCACCTTCGGTGGCATCAACCTCGAAGACATCAAGGCACCTGAGTGCTTCGAAATCGAGCGCACCCTGATCGAACAGTGCGACATCCCGGTATTCCACGATGACCAGCACGGTACCGCCATCGTTACCGCGGCCGGCATGATCAACGCCCTGGAAATCGCTGGCAAGAAGCTCGAAGACGCCAAGATCGTCTGCCTGGGCGCCGGTGCTGCTGCCATCTCCTGCATGAAGCTGCTGGTGAGCATGGGTGGCAAGGTCGAAAACATCTTCATGATCGACCGCAGCGGTGTAATCCACGCTGGCCGTGACGACCTGAACCAGTACAAGGCTCAGTTCGCCCACGCTACCGACAAGCGCACCCTGGCTGACGCACTCGACGGTGCCGACGTGTTCGTAGGCCTGTCCGGCCCGAACCTGCTGAGCCCTGAAGGCCTGAAGTCGATGGCTGCCAACCCGATCGTGTTCGCCTGCTCGAACCCGGATCCGGAAATTTCGCCAGAGCTGGCGCACGCCACTCGCAACGACGTGATCATGGCCACCGGTCGTTCCGACTACCCGAACCAGGTCAACAACGTACTGGGCTTCCCGTTCATCTTCCGCGGTGCCCTGGACGTTCGTGCCAAGCGTATCAACGAAGAAATGAAGATCGCCGCCGCCATCGCCCTGAAAGACCTGGCCAAGCTGCCAGTGCCGAAAGAAGTGTGCGAAGCCTACGGTGTCGAAGGCCTGGAGTTCGGTCGTGAGTACATCATTCCGAAGCCGCTGGACGCACGCCTGATCACCGTCGTTTCCGACGCTGTGGCCAAGGCCGCCATCGAATCCGGCGTGGCTACCCTGCCGTATCCGAAGCACTACCCGCTGACCAGCGTGGATGAAGTGTTCAACGGCTGATTGCTGTTGTAGCTGTCATGAAAAAGCCCCGGCTCGTATGAGCCGGGGCTTTTTTGTGGGCGATGGGGATGTGTCAGGGCTGGCAGGTGTTCGCCATAACATTTTTGGCGCCTATGAGATCGAGCGCCGCCCGCGCGGCGCTTCGCGGGTGAACCCGCTCCCACATTTGTTGCAACGTGGCCATGTCTGTCAGGCCATGGTTGTCAGCCTTGGTGGCATGGCTGGAATTGGAGGTGGGCATTGGTGCCGCCCCGCCTGTCTCAAGGCATGCACCAAGGCGGGCAACCATGGCCCGACAGGTTCGGCACGTTGCAACAAATGTGGGAGCGGGTTCACCCGCGAAGCGCCGCGCGGGCGGCGCTCGATGTCAGCAGCCCCACATAACTCGAGTCAGGCACCCTGCCTCAGAACAGATCCATCGGTGCCGCTTCATCCGCCGGCAGCGGGCTGCCCGGTGCTGCGCCGTTGCCCAGTTCGTCCACCGACGGTGGCGAATCTTCGGCCTTGAACAGCTCGAAGTAGGCATTCGGCGTGCTCGGCGAGGCAGCGCGGCCGCTGATCGGGTCGACCCGCAGGCTGAGGATGCCTTCCGGTTCTGCCGGTGGGTGATTCGGTTTGTCCTTCAGCGCCGCGCCCATGAAACTCATCCAGATCGGCAGCGCCGCCGTACCGCCGTACTCACGGCGGCCGAGGGTTTCCGGCTGGTCGAAACCGACCCACACGGTGGTCACGTAATCGGCGTTGTAGCCGGAGAACCAGGCGTCCTTGGACTCGTTGGTAGTACCGGTCTTGCCCGCCAGGTCGGTGCGGCCCAAGGCCAAGGCCCGGCGGCCGGTACCGCGCTTGATCACGTCCTGCAGCATGCTGGTGAGGATGTAGGAGGTACGGCCGTCGATGATCCGTTCGGCCACAGCCGGCGCTTGCGGCGCAGCGGCCACCGGGTTGAAGGCGGAAGGTGCCTCACCTGGCATGGCAGCGGTGCTGATCGGCTGTTCGGGCGCTGCCAGGCCCGCCTGGTCCTCGGCACCTTGCGGTACGCGGGGCGGGTTGGCGGTGAACAGGGTTTCGCCGTTGCGGCTTTCGATACGGTCGATCAGGTACGGGGTGACCTTGTAGCCGCCGTTGGCAAAGGTGCTCCAGCCGGTGGCGATTTCCATCGGGGTCAGGGTGGCGGTGCCCAGGGCCAGCGACAGGTTGCGCGGCAGGTCCTGCTTGTTGAAGCCGAACTTGGCGATGTAGTCAATGGTGCGGTCTACACCCATGGCCTGCAGCAAGCGGATCGACACCAGGTTGCGCGACTTGTACAGCGCTTCGCGCATGCGGATCGGGCCGAGGAAGGTGTTGGTGTCGTTCTTCGGCCGCCACACTTTGTCCACGGATTCGTCGACGAACACGATCGGCGCATCGTTGACCAGGGTGGAGGCGGTGTAGCCACTGTCCAGCGCGGCACTGTAGATGAACGGCTTGAAGCTCGAACCCGGCTGGCGCTTGGCCTGCATGGCGCGGTTGTAGTTGCTCTGCTCGAACGAGAAGCCGCCAACCAGCGCGCGGATGGCGCCGTTGTAAGGGTCGAGGGTGACCAGGGCGCTTTGCGCCCCCGGCACCTGGCTGAACTTGAGCTTGCCATCTTCCAGGCGCTGCAGGCGCACCAGGTCGCCGATCTGTGCCACGTCTGCCGGCGACTGCGGTGAGCGGCCCTGGGCGTTACTGTTGATGAACGGGCGCGCCCATTTCATGGTCTCCCAAGCCACTTCGGCTTGCTGGCCATCGCGGGTCAGTACCTGAAGGCCGGCTTTATCGACATGGGTGACGATGGCCGGCTCCAGGCCGCCAAGGATGCGCTGCTTGCCCAGCTCCTGCAGCCAGGCTGCCTGGGTGCGCCCCGGGAAGCGTGCTTCGGGGCCGCGGTAGCCGTGGCGCTCGTCGTAATCAGACAGGCCTTTGAGGATGGCCTTGTTGGCCATGTCCTGCATGTCGCTGGGCACCGTGGTGGTGACGCGGAAGCCTTCGGTGTAGGCGTCGCTGCCGTAGCGGCCGACCATTTCGGCGCGGGCCATTTCGGCGATGTAAGGCGCATTCACCTCAGGTGTCGGCACGTGGTAGCTGGCATTGAGCGGCTCGGCCAGGGCGGTCTGGTAGCTGGCCTGGTCGATCTTGCCCAGCTTGTACATGCGGCCGAGGATCCAGTCGCGGCGCTCCTTGGCGCGCACCGGGTTGGCCAGCGGGTTGAAGCGCGACGGTGCCTTGGGCAGGCCCGCGATCATCGCCATCTGCGCCAGGCTCACGTCGCGGATCGATTTGCCGTAGTACACCTGCGCGGCAGCATCGATGCCGTAGGCGCGGTTACCCAGGTAGATCTTGTTCACGTACAGCTCAAGGATTTCGTCCTTGGTCAGTTCACGCTCGATCTGCAGGGCCAGCAGGATCTCGTTGGTCTTGCGCGAGAAGCTGCGTTCGCTGGTGAGGAAGAAGTTCTTCGCCACCTGCATGGTGATGGTACTGCCGCCGGTCTGGATATGGCCGGTTTTCACCAACTGGGTCGCTGCGCGCATCAGGCTGCTGGGGTCGACACCGTAGTGATTGAGGAAATTGTCGTCCTCGGCTGACAGAAGCGCCTGAATGAACTGTGGCGGAATTTCCGCGAAACGGATCGGCGAGCGGCGCATTTCGCCGAATTCGGCAATCAGTTTGCCGTCGCTGCTGTACACCCTGAGGGGGATCTGCAACTGGATGCTTCTGAGGGACTCGACCGAGGGCAGGCTGGGGCTAAGATACAGAAACGCACCGCTCACACCGAGTACGAGCGCGCAAATGACTGCGACGGAAGACCACCAGAAGAACTTCAGCAGACGTATCAAGGCTTTTCGGTGTCCAGGTTGAGAGTGGGTTGCACGCAGGCCCGGCGGACCAGAAAGCGCTGGGCATTATAAGCATTTTTTCGCCTCTCCGGGTTACCGGCCAGGCTGCCCGTCGCCTCGATGGGCAGGCCGGGGCAAGTGTTGACGCGGGGTTGCGACCGATCGCTGCCGCAGGCAGCAAGGAAGCCGCATGTTAGGACGCTTTGGCAAGGATGCCAGTTCACTCGTGGGGGTGGAAATTGCCCCTGACGCTGTTCGTATTGTGCAACTTCAGCGGCGCAATCGGCGCTGCCGGTTGCTTGCATCGGCACAAGAGCCGTTCGAATTACCGGCAGGCCATGATTGGGTCGCGGAGCCCGCTGCCGTGGTGGCAGCCCTGCGCCGTGCATACCTGCGCAGCGGCCTCAGGCAGCGTCGGGTAGCGTTGGCGTTACCGGCCAGCCAGGTGATCTGCAAGCGGTGTCATTTGCCGATGGAGCAGGCCGGGGCAGAACTGGAGACGCAGTTGCTGGCCGATGCCGAGCGGCTGTTTCCGTTTCCGTTGGAGGACCTGGCCCTGGACTTTCAGGTCTTGGGAGCGTCCCGCACGCAACCGGGGTGCGCTGAAGTGATGGTGGCCGCATGTCGGCAAAGTGCGTTGGCGCCTCTTGATGCCATCGTCGAAGAGGCCGGGTTGCAACTGGAGGCCATCGAGGTCGACAACATTGCCTTGTGCCGCATGTTGCCTCAGGGCTGCCTCGAAGGTTCGGCAATGCTGCGGCTCGAAGCGCACAGCGCAGTGCTTTATGACTGGCATCCCGGTCGACCTTACCAGCGTCGTGAACTTCAAGTGCAGGGGCTGAACGACATGGGGCAGTTGTCGCAGCAGTTGCACGCGCTGCTTGCCGATGAGCATTTGCCTGGTGGCTTGTGGATTACCAGCAGTTCATCGGTGGACCCGAGCTGGTTGCAAAACCTTGGCCGCCAGCTGACTACGCCGTGCCGGCATTTACCTGGCCTGGAGGGGCTGGAACACGTTGATGGCACGATGCTTTTGGCATGCGCCCTGGCACTTGGAGGGTTGCGCCCATGATGCGCCTTAACCTGTTGCCCTGGCGTGAGCGGCAGCGCGAGGCGGCGCTGCGGCGCTTTCGCACCCAGCTGATTGCCGGCGCACTTCTGGCGCTGTGCGCCGTGACGCTGGTCGACCAGTTGGCCCGTCAGCGCGGGCAGCAGCAGGCGCTGGCCAATGCCCAGCACCAGGCCGCCCTTGAGGTGCTGGCCGAGCAACTGCAGCCGCTGGCTGATGTGCGTGCACAGCATGACGCACTCATCGCCCGTTCGGCTGCGCTGGAGGGCTTGCGTGCCCGGCAGGGTGTTCTGGGCGATGTGTTCGCTGACCTCGAAGGGGCGCTACCGGTAGGGGTTCAGCTAATCGACCTCAGCGTGGAAAACGGCCACCTGCAAGTGACCGGGCTGGCTACGTCTGGCGCCCTGGTTGCGCAGTTCATGCGCGATCTGGATCGGTCGGGGGTTCTGCGCGATCTGGCGCTCAAGCGCGTCAGGAGCATGGCGGGTGGCGATGAATTTCTGCTGGTTGCGCGCGTTTCGGCGTTCTGGTCGTGAATGCAGCGCCGATCCTCGCCTGGCTGGCGGTAGCCGAGCGTTCCAGAAGCATCAGGCGTATCGCGCCGGTGCTGGTCGCTGTGCTGGTGTTCGGCCTGGGTGGCGCGTTTCGCCTGCCAGCAGGGTTACAGCAGCAGGCGCAGGAGGCGGCCAGGCACGCCACATTGAACGGGCAGCAGGCAGCCAGTACGGCGCAACTGGTCGAGCTGGAGCGACTACGGGCGTCTCTGGCTTCTGCCGAGCGGCGGTTGCTGGAGACCCTCTGGCACCTGGCGGCTGGGGAGGGCATGAGCGACCTGCTTGACCGCCTGGCGGCTTCGGGGCATGCGCACGGGTTGCTGGTCGAGCGGTTCGACGTACAAGAAGCCGAGCAACAGGCAGGCTATCGAAAAGTACCGCTGCAAGTGCAGGTGGTCGGGCGTTACGTGGACTTGCGTCAGTGGCTGGGCGACTGGCTGGGCCAGGCACGCCTGCTGCGCAGCGGTGACATGAACCTGGCCGCAGTCGAGGGTCAGCCCGGGGTTTTGCGTCTGCAACTGCGAGTCGATGCCTTCCAGGCCCTCGCCCCCATACCCGCACCGGAGGTGCTTGCGCATCTGCCGGCCATGGCCGCTACGCCAGTGCCTGTGGTCGACCCCTTCGCGCCAGGGGCGACCCGAAGGGCTGGCTCCGGGCTGGCCAGCCTGCCGCTGGCGCAACTGGAAATGGTCGGCAGCCTGTCGCGAGGTGCGGCGCATGAGGCGCTGCTGATGGCGGCTGGCAGGGTCTACCGCGTGCGTGCCGGTGAGCGCTTGGGGCGTAACCACGGTGTGGTGGCGCGGATCGACCAAAGCCAGGTCGAAGTGCACGAACGGCTATTCATGGCAGGGGTGTGGCACGAGCGCACGGCGTTCATCACCCTTGCAAAGCGCGTGGGCAAGGAGGCCCTGAACCCGAATGAAGAGAGTGATGAAATGGGTGTTGGCAGCCCTGCTGCCGATCCCGCTGGTGTCGGCGACGCCTTACCAGGGTGAACCCCTGTCGTTGAACTTCCAGGACGTGGAGGTGCGCTCGGTGCTGCAGGTGCTGGCCGACTATGCGGGCGTCAACCTGGTTGCCAGCGATGACGTGCAGGGCAACGTGACCCTGCGTTTGCAGGACGTGCCCTGGGACCAGGCGCTTGACCTGGTGCTGCGCAGCAAGGGCCTGGCCCGGCAGCAGGAGGGCAATGTGCTGCTGGTGGCGCCTGCGGCAGCGTTTGCCTCGCAACCGTTGGATGCCCCTGTGGGCCTGTTGCCGGATGCGCAGCTGCTGCCGTTACACCGTGAATTGATACCGATTCACCATGCCAACGCCGCCGAGCTGGTTGAGCTGTTGCTGACCAGCCTGGCGGATGACAGCACGCTCGCCGTTCGTGGCAGCCTGGGTGTTGATGAACGCACCAATACCCTGGTGGCGCACCAGCCCGCCGATCGACTGGCCGACTTGCGGCAACTGGTCGCGCAGCTGGATGTGCCGGTGCGCCAGGTGGCGATCGAGGCGCGAATCGTCGAGGCCAACGTCGATTACGAGAAAAGCCTGGGGGTGCGCTGGGGCGGGCCGCTGTACGGTGAAAACCTGCGGCCGGGCAAGGAGCTGTTCATCGATCTCGGCGTGGAGCGCCCGGGCAGCAGTGTCGGCCTGGGCCTGCTGCGCGGCGACGTGCTGCTTGACCTGGAACTCAGCGCCATGGAAAAAAGCGGCAACGGCGAAATCATCTCGCAGCCCAAGGTGGTCACGGCCGACAAGGAAACGGCCAGGATCCTCAAAGGCACCGAAGTGCCCTACCAGGAAACCAGCCAGAGCGGCGCCACCTCGGTCGCCTTTCGCGAAGCCTCGCTGTCGCTGGAGGTGACCCCGCAGATTACCCCGGACAACAAGGTGATCATGGCGGTCAGGGTGACCAAGGACGAGCCGGATTACGTCAATGCCTTGAACAACGTACCGCCGATCCGCAAGAACGAGGTCAATGCCAAGGTTCGCGTGGCGGACGGCGAAACGATCGTGATCGGTGGCGTGTACTCGACTTCGCAAAACAATGTGGTCGACAAGGTGCCATTTTTAGGCGATCTGCCGTATGTTGGGCGGCTGTTTCGACGCGATGCATTACAAGAGAAAAAATCCGAGCTGCTGGTCTTCCTGACTCCGCGTATCATGAGTGACCAGGCGATTGCTGTGAGTCGTTGATTCTGTGCGAAATTTGATACTTGTGGGGCCCATGGGCGCTGGTAAAAGCACCATCGGACGCCTATTGGCCAAAGAGCTGCGCCTGCTGTTCAAGGATTCCGACAAGGAAATCGAACTGCGATGCGGCGCCAACATCCCGTGGATTTTCGACAAGGAAGGCGAGCCGGGTTTCCGTGAACGCGAGCAGGCGATGATCGCCGAACTGTGCGCACTTGACGGCGTGGTCCTGGCCACCGGCGGTGGCGCGGTGATGCGCGAAGCCAACCGCCAGGCATTGCGCCGGGGCGGCCGGGTGATCTACCTGCATGCGTCGGTGGAACAGCAGGTTGGCCGTACCGCGCGGGATCGCAATCGCCCGCTGCTGCGCACCGCCAACCCCGAGGCGACCCTGCGCGCCCTGTTGGAAGCCCGCGACCCGCTCTACCGCGAGATCGCCGACGTGGTGGTGGAAACCGACGAGCGGCCGCCGCGCATGGTGGTGATCGATATTCTCGAACGCTTGCAGCAGTTGCCGCCCCGTTAACCCGGGACTATTCTCGGCCACCAGCGCCGAGGCGAGGTTCAACGATAGCGCGTGGGTTGCCCGAACGGCGCCGCGCCCAAGTACATTGTGGGGATACATGCAGACACTTAAGGTCGACCTGGGCGAGCGCAGCTACCCGATCTACATTGGCGAAGGCCTGCTGGACCAGCCCGAACTGCTGGCGCCGCACATTGCCGGCCGGCAGGTCGCCATCGTTTCCAACGAGACCGTCGCGCCCCTGTATCTCGAACGCCTGAGCAAGACCCTGGGTGCCTACTCGGTGCTGCCGGTGGTTTTGCCCGATGGCGAAGCCCACAAGAACTGGGAAACCCTGCAGCTGATCTTCGATGGCCTGCTGAAAGCCCGTCATGATCGTCGCACGACCGTGGTTGCCCTGGGCGGCGGCGTGATCGGTGACATGGCCGGCTTCGCTGCCGCCTGCTACCAGCGCGGTGTCGACTTCATCCAGGTGCCGACCACCCTGCTTTCCCAGGTCGATTCGTCGGTGGGCGGCAAGACCGGTATCAACCACCCGCTGGGCAAGAACATGGTCGGTGCCTTCTATCAGCCCAATGCGGTGCTGATCGATACCACCAGCCTGAAGACCCTGCCGGCGCGCGAACTTTCTGCTGGCCTGGCCGAAGTGATCAAGTACGGCCTGATTTGCGACAAGCCGTTTCTCGGCTGGCTCGAAGACAACATGCAGGCCTTGCGCACCCTCGATTCGGCTGCCTTGACCGAGGCTATCCGCCGTTCCTGCGCGGCCAAGGCCGCAGTGGTCGGTGCCGACGAGCGTGAGTCTGGCGTACGGGCCACGCTGAACCTGGGGCATACCTTCGGGCATGCCATCGAAACCCACATGGGCTATGGCGTGTGGCTGCACGGCGAAGCCGTGGCAGCGGGCACGGTGATGGCCCTGGAAATGTCCATGCGCCTTGGCTGGATTGACCAGGCCGAGCGCGATCGCGGAATCCGCCTGTTGCAGGACGCAGGTTTGCCGGTGGTGCCACCACAGGAAATGACCCCGGCGCATTTCATGGAGCACATGGCGGTCGACAAGAAAGTGATCGACGGCCGCCTGCGTCTGGTGCTGTTGCGCCAGATGGGCGAGGCCGTTGTGACCGACGACTATCCGAAAGAGATTCTTCAGGCCACGCTGTCGGCGGATTACCGCGCGATCGTGGCCCAGCTTTGAGGTTGTGACAGCGCAATGACCAGTTTGCATGCCGATGAGGCCTTTCTCGACCATTACCAGTTGAGCCACGATCCGTTCGCGCCCCGTGTGCCCGGCTTCAAGTTCTTCCCGGCCCAGCGCAAGCCCGTGCTTGGCCAGCTGCACCACCTGGCGCGTTACAGCCAGCTGATGCTAGTGGTCAGCGGCCCGCTGGGCAGCGGCAAGTCGCTGTTGCGCCAGGCCCTGGTGGCCAGCACCAACAAGCAGGCTGTGCAGAGTGTGGTGGTGTCTGCCCGCAGTGCCAGCGATGCTTCCAGCATGCTTGCCCAGGTCGCTCAGGACCTGGGCGTGGCCCAGCCCGAAGTGCAGGCGATCCTGTCCAAGGTGGTGCAGCTGGCACTGACCGGGCAGGAAGTGTATTTGCTGGTAGACGATGCGGAACAACTCGACGAGTCGGCACTCCAAGCGTTGCTGGAGTTGGCGGCGGGGGTACCGGAAGGGCGCCCGCACGTGTTCCTGTTCGGTGAGCCTTCACTGATTGCCGGGCTGGACGAGCTCAATGTCGAGGAAGAGCGCTTCCACATCATCGAGCTAGCCCCCTACAGTGAAGAAGAAACCCGCGAGTACCTGGAGCAGCGCCTGGAAGGGGCTGGCCGGGGCATCGAGGTGTTCAGCCGTGAACAGATCGTCGATATCCATGAACACTCCGACGGCTGGCCTGGCAACATCAACCAGGTCGCCCGTGACACTTTGATCGAAGCCATGATCGCCAGCCGTTCGACGGTCAAGCGACCATCCATGGGGTTCAAGATGCCTAAAAAACATGTGCTCGCGCTGTCCGCTGTGGTCGTGGTCGCTGTTGCGGCCGCGGTGTTGATGCCCAAGAAAGGCGACAAGCCACCCGCTGAGGCGCCGACCGCCCAGGCCCAGTTGCCGCTTGGTGACGGCAAGCAGGGTGCCAATATCGAGTTCTCCGGCTCTTCCCAGCCGATGCCGCTGCCGCTGGTTGGCCAATCCCAGCCTGTCATGCGTGAACCGCTGGCCCAGGCCGCGGGCATGGGTGAGGGTGAGGAAGGCAGCCCGGCGGGTGACACTGCCCTGCAGCCTGGCAACCCGCCGCCAACCGTGACCACCATTGCTCCGCCACAAGGTGTGCCGGCTGGCCCGGCGCCTGCGCCTGCACAGCCTGTGGCCACTGCGCCGGTACAGCCGGTTGCGCCTGCGCCAAAACCTGTCGCAACCCAGCCTGCGAAGTCGGTTGCACCTGCCAAGCCTGCTCCTGCGCCTACCCAGGTCGCCGTGGCCAAGCCGGCCGCCAAGCCTGCCGAGAAACCCGCAGCCACTGGCAGCGGCAACAGCGGCTGGTACGCCGGGCAGAAACCGGGCAATTACGTGGTGCAGATCCTGGGTACCAGCTCCGAGGCCTCGGCCCAGGCGTTCGTCAAGAGCCAGGGTGGCGACTATCGCTACTTCAAGAAAAACCTGCAGGGCAAGCCACTGTACGTAGTCACCTACGGCAGCTTCGCCAACCGCGATGCAGCGGTTGCGGCAATCAAGAACTTGCCAGAGAAGGTCCAGGCTGGTAAACCTTGGCCACGTACCGTCGGCAGCGTCCAACAAGAGCTGGCCACGGCCCGCTGATACCTTCCGGGCGGCATCACCCCGCCGCCCAGTTGCTGAGCGATTACTGACTTTCGAATAGCCTGCTGCGTTTCAACGCGGCAGGCTTTTCTGTCCCAGACTGCCGGCCACAAGCCCCTAGTTGCAGTCATGGCTGAAACGCTTCAGACTCGAGCCAAGCCGCTATCACGGCGCATGGCGCAAAAACATTCAAAATTGCGACATAAATTTTCAATGGTGAGACATGAAAATTTGTGGGCATCGCTGTCGCTGTGCAACAATGGTTTTCCATGACCACCGCAAAAAAGCTGGCGTTTGATCGGCGTGGATGGTAAGTGATTGTTAAAAAAGAGATTTACCTCCGTTGAGAGGTGAACCTGGTGAGAATGTGTCTATGAAAACAGGTCTGTACCATCCCGAAGAATTCAAGGACAACTGTGGTTTTGGCCTGATCGCCCATATGACGGGCGTACCGAGCCACCACCTTCTGCAAACCGCCATGCAGGCACTGACTTGCATGACTCACCGCGGCGGTATCAACGCCGACGGCAAGACCGGTGACGGTTGCGGTCTGCTCATGCAGAAGCCCGATCAATTCCTGCGAGCCGTGGCCCAGGAACACTTCGCCGTCGAGCTGCCCAAGCAGTACGCCGTCGGCATGGTGTTCTTCAATCAGGACCCGGTCAAAGCCGAAGCTGCCCGCGCCAACATGGACCGCGAGATCCTCGCCGCTGGCCTGAAACTGGTCGGCTGGCGCAAGGTACCGATCGACACCAGCGTACTCGGCCGCCTGGCCCTGGAGCGTCTGCCGCAGATCGAGCAGGTGTTCATTGGCGGTGAAGGCCTGAGCGACCAGGAATTCGCCATCAAGCTGTTCAGTGCCCGTCGCCGTTCGTCGGTGGCCAACGCCCACGACAGCGACCACTACATCTGCAGCTTCTCGCACAAGACCATCATCTACAAAGGCCTGATGATGCCGCGCGATCTCGCGGCGTTTTATCCAGACCTGGGTGACGAGCGCCTGCAAACCGCGATCTGCGTGTTCCACCAGCGCTTCTCCACCAACACCCTGCCGAAATGGCCGCTGGCGCAGCCGTTCCGCTTCCTCGCCCACAACGGCGAGATCAACACCATCACCGGCAACCGCAACTGGGCCATGGCCCGTCGCACCAAGTTCGCCAATGACCAGATCCCCGACCTCGAAGAGCTCGGCCCGCTGGTCAACCGCGTCGGTTCCGACTCGTCGAGCATGGACAACATGCTGGAACTGATGGTGACCGGTGGCATCGACCTGTTCCGCGGCGTGCGCATGCTGGTACCGCCAGCCTGGCAGAACGTCGAGACCATGGACGCCGACCTGCGCGCCTTCTACGAGTACAACTCCATGCACATGGAGCCGTGGGATGGCCCGGCCGGTATCGTCATGACCGAAGGCCGCCACGCGGTGTGCCTGCTCGACCGCAACGGCCTGCGCCCGGCACGTTGGGTGACCACCACCAACGGCTACATCACCATCGCCTCGGAAATCGGCGTATGGGGTTACCAGCCTGAGGAAGTGCTGGCCAAGGGCCGTGTCGGCCCGGGCCAGATCCTCGCCGTGGACACTGAAACCGGCCAGATCCTCGACACCGACGCCATCGACAACCGCCTGAAGTCGCGCCACCCGTACAAGCGCTGGCTGCGTCAGCACGCTACCCGCATCCAGGCGACGCTGACCGACGACCAGGGCGCGGCCAGCTACGACGCTGACCAGCTCAAGCAATACATGAAGATGTTCCAGGTCACCTTCGAAGAGCGTGATCAGGTGCTGCGCCCGCTGGGTGAGCAGGGCCAGGAAGCCGTGGGTTCGATGGGTGACGACACGCCGATGGCCGTGCTGTCGCAGCGTGTGCGTTCGCCGTTCGACTTCTTCCGCCAGCAGTTCGCCCAGGTCACCAACCCGCCGATCGACCCGCTGCGCGAAGCCATCGTGATGTCGCTGGAGATCTGCCTGGGCGCCGAGCGCAACATCTTCCAGGAGTCCCCGGAGCACGCTTCGCGGGTCATCCTCAGCTCCCCGGTCATCTCGCCCGCCAAGTGGCGTTCGCTGATGAACCTGGAGCGCGAAGGTTTCGACCGGCAGCTGATCGACCTCAACTATGAGCAGAGCGTCGGCCTGGAAGCGGCCATTCGCAACATCGCCGACCAGGCTGAAGAAGCCGTGCGCGCTGGCAAGACCCAGCTGGTGCTGAGCGACCGCTACATCGCCCCGGGCAAACTGCCGGTGCACGCTTCGCTGGCCGTTGGCGCGGTACACCACCGCCTGACCGAACAGGGCCTGCGTTGCGACAGCAACATCCTGGTGGAAACCGCCACCGCCCGTGACCCGCACCACTTTGCCGTGCTGCTGGGCTTCGGTGCCTCGGCCGTTTACCCGTACCTGGCGTATGAAGTGCTGGCCGACCTGATCCGTACCGGCGAAGTGCTGGGCGACCTGGACGAAGTGTTCAAGTACTACCGCAAGGGCATCTCCAAGGGCCTGTTGAAGATCCTGTCGAAGATGGGTATCTCCACCATAGCCTCGTACCGCGGTGCGCAGCTGTTCGAAGCCATCGGCCTGGCCGAGGAAGTGGTCGGCCTGAGCTTCAAGGGCGTCTCCAGCCGCATCAAGGGTGCGCGCTTCGTAGACCTGGAAAGCGACCAGAAGCTGCTGGCGGCCGAAGCCTGGAGCGCGCGCAAGCCGATCCAGCAAGGTGGCCTGCTGAAGTTCGTCCACGGTGGCGAGTACCACGCCTACAACCCTGACGTGGTCAACACCCTGCAAGCCGCCGTGCAGCAGGGCGACTACGCCAAGTTCAAGGAATACACCACGCTGGTCGACCAGCGCCCGGTGTCGATGATCCGCGACCTGCTGAAGGTGAAAGTCGCCGACCAGCCACTGGCGCTGGAGCAGATCGAGCCGCTGGAGGCCATCCTCAAGCGTTTCGACTCCGCCGGTATCTCGCTGGGCGCACTGTCGCCAGAGGCCCACGAAGCGCTGGCCGAGGCGATGAACCGCCTGGGCGCGCGTTCCAACTCCGGTGAGGGCGGTGAAGACCCGTCGCGCTACGGCACCATCAAAAGCTCCAAGATCAAGCAGGTGGCTACCGGCCGCTTTGGCGTGACCCCGGAATACCTGGTCAACGCCGAAGTGCTGCAGATCAAGGTTGCCCAGGGCGCCAAGCCGGGTGAAGGCGGCCAGCTGCCGGGCGGCAAGGTCAACGGCCTGATTGCCAAGCTGCGTTATGCGGTACCGGGCGTGACCCTGATCTCGCCACCGCCGCACCACGACATCTATTCGATCGAAGACCTGGCCCAGCTGATCTACGACCTCAAGCAGGTCAACCCGCAGGCCCTGGTGTCGGTGAAACTGGTAGCAGAAGCCGGCGTAGGCACCATCGCCGCTGGCGTGGCCAAGGCCTATGCCGACCTGATCACCATCTCCGGTTATGACGGTGGTACCGGCGCTTCGCCGCTGACCTCGATCAAGTACGCCGGCGCCCCGTGGGAACTGGGCCTGGCCGAAACCCACCAGACCCTGCGCGGCAACGACCTGCGCGGCAAGGTACGGGTACAGACCGACGGCGGCCTGAAAACCGGCCTGGACGTGATCAAGGCGGCCATCCTCGGCGCCGAAAGCTTCGGCTTCGGTACCGCGCCAATGATCGCCCTGGGCTGCAAGTACCTGCGCATCTGTCACCTGAACAACTGCGCCACCGGCGTAGCCACCCAGAACGACAAGCTGCGCAAGGACCACTACATCGGCACCGTCGACATGGTGATCAACTTCTTCACCTTCGTCGCTGAAGAAACCCGTGAGTGGCTGGCCAAGCTGGGCGTGCGCAGCCTGGGCGAGCTGATCGGCCGTACCGACCTGCTCGAAATGCTGCCAGGCGATACCGAGCGCCAGCAGTACCTGGACCTGTCACCGCTGCTGGGCAGCTCGCACATCCCGGCAGACAAGCCGCAATTCTGTGAAGTCGACAGGAACCCGCCGTTCGACAAGGGTGAGCTGGCCGAGAAGATGGTTGACATGGCCCTGCCGGCGATCCGCGATCAGGCCGGTGGCGAGTTCGACCTCGACATCTGCAACTGCGACCGTTCCATCGGTGCCCGTATCTCTGGCGAAATCGCCAAGCTGTACGGCAACCAGGGCATGGCCGCCAACCCGATCACCTTCCGCTTCAAGGGTACTGCGGGCCAGAGCTTCGGCGTGTGGAATGCCGGTGGTCTGAACCTGCACCTGCAAGGCGATGCCAACGACTACGTCGGCAAGGGCATGACCGGTGGCAAGGTCACCATCGTGCCGCCAGCCGGCAGCCCGTTCGCAACCCAGCACAGCGCCATCGTCGGCAACACCTGCCTGTACGGTGCCACTGGCGGCAAGCTGTTTGCCGCGGGTACTGCGGGCGAGCGCTTCGCTGTGCGTAACTCCGGCGCCCACGCTGTTGTCGAGGGCACTGGCGATCACTGCTGTGAGTACATGACCGGCGGCTTTGTCTGCGTCCTGGGCAAGACCGGTTACAACTTCGGTTCTGGCATGACTGGCGGCTTCGCCTACGTGCTCGACATGGACAATAGCTTCGTCGACAAGCTCAACCACGAGCTGGTGGAAATCCAGCGTATCAGTGGTGAAGCGATGGAGGCCTACCGCAGCCACCTGGCGCGCGTCCTTGGCGAGTATGTGGAAGAAACCGGCAGCGAGTGGGGGCGTGAGCTCTCGGAGAACCTGGACGACTACGTGCGGCGCTTCTGGCTGGTGAAGCCGAAGGCAGCCAACCTGAAGCAACTGTTGTCCAGCACGCGTGCCAACCCGCAGTAAAAACAGCTGCAAGTGGCAAGCCTCAAGCTGCACGTAATGGCAGTACGAGGCTTGCCCGGCTTAAGTGATCGTCTTGCGGCTTGCAGCGTGTAGCTTGCAGCTGCTGTAAAGAGGTTTTGAAAAATGGCTGAACGTCTGAACAACGACTTCCAGTTCATCGAAGTGGGCCGCAAGGACCCGAAGAAAAAGCTGCTGCGCCAGCGCAAGAAGGAGTTCGTGGAAATCTACGAACCGTTCAAGCCGCAGCAGTCCGTAGACCAGGCGCACCGCTGCCTGGGTTGCGGTAACCCGTATTGCGAATGGAAGTGCCCGGTGCACAACTTCATCCCCAACTGGTTGAAGCTGGTTTCCGAAGGCAACATCCTGGCGGCGGCGGAGCTTTCGCACCAGACCAACACCCTGCCGGAAGTGTGCGGCCGCGTGTGCCCGCAAGACCGTCTGTGTGAAGGTGCCTGCACCCTGAACGACGGCTTCGGCGCGGTGACCATCGGTTCGGTGGAGAAGTACATCACCGACACCGCCTTCGCCATGGGCTGGCGCCCGGACATGTCCAAGGTCAAGCCAACCGGCAAGCGCGTCGCCATCATCGGTGCCGGCCCGGCTGGCCTGGGCTGCGCCGACGTGCTGGTGCGCGCCGGGGTAACCCCGGTGGTCTTCGACAAGAACCCGGAAATCGGCGGCCTGCTGACCTTTGGCATCCCCGAGTTCAAGCTGGAAAAGACCGTGCTCAGCAACCGCCGTGAAGTGTTCACCGGCATGGGCATCGAGTTCCGCCTGAACACCGAGGTGGGCACCGATATCACCATGGAGCAGTTGCTCGCCGAGTACGACGCCGTCTTCATGGGCATGGGTACCTACACCTACATGAAGGGCGGCTTCCCGGGCGAGGACCTGCCGGGCGTGCATGACGCGCTGGATTTCCTGATCGCCAACGTCAACCGCAACCTGGGCTTCGAGAAGTCGCCGGAAGACTTCGTCGACATGCGGGGCAAGAAGGTCGTGGTGCTGGGCGGTGGTGACACCGCAATGGACTGCAACCGCACGTCGATTCGCCAGGGCGCGCAAGCGGTCACCTGCGCCTATCGCCGTGACGAAGCCAACATGCCGGGTTCGCGCAAAGAGGTGAAGAACGCCAAGGAAGAGGGCGTGAAGTTCCTCTACAACCGCCAGCCCATCGCCATTGTCGGCGAGGACAAGGTAGAAGGCGTGAAGGTTGTCGAGACCCGCCTCGGCGAGCCGGATGCCCGTGGCCGTCGCAGCCCGGAGCCGATCCCGGGTTCCGAAGAGATCCTGCCGGCCGATGCCGTGGTGATCGCCTTCGGCTTCCGCCCGAGCCCGGCGCCGTGGTTCGAGCAGCATGGCATCCAGTTGGACAGCCAGGGCCGTGTGGTAGCCCCGGAGAAAGGCAAGTTCAAGCACCAGACCAGCAACCCGAAAGTGTTTGCCGGTGGCGACATGGTGCGCGGTTCGGACCTGGTGGTAACGGCTATCTTCGAAGGCCGAACCGCTGCCGAAGGCATCCTGGACTACCTCGAAGTCTGAAGTTATTTAGATTTTGTATACAAAATCTATTGATCCAGGACATACCCATAGAGAAAAGGCACGGCAAACAGCCGTGCCTTTTCTTTGTGCGTCTGAGAAAATGCCCGCACTATTTTTCCGGATGCCGACATGACTGCCCTGAAGAACGACCGTTTCCTGCGTGCACTGCTCAAGCAACCCGTAGACGTCACCCCGGTGTGGATGATGCGCCAGGCCGGCCGCTACCTGCCAGAGTACCGCGCCAGCCGCGCCAAGGCCGGCGACTTCATGAGCCTGTGCATGAACCCGCAGTTCGCCTGCGAGGTCACCCTGCAGCCGCTGGAGCGCTATCCGCTGGACGCGGCGATCCTGTTCTCGGACATCCTCACCATCCCCGACGCCATGGGCCTGGGCCTGTACTTCGAAACCGGCGAAGGCCCGCGTTTCAAGAAGGTCATCAGCACCCCCGCCGACATCGAAGCACTGCCGATCCCCGACCCGCAGAAAGACCTGGGCTATGTAATGGATGCGGTCAGCACCATTCGCCGTGAGCTCAATGGCCGCGTGCCGTTGATCGGTTTCTCCGGCAGCCCCTGGACCTTGGCCACCTACATGGTCGAAGGCGGCTCGTCGAAAGACTTCCGCAAGACCAAGGCCATGGCCTACGACAACCCGCAAGCCCTGCACCTGCTGCTGGACAAGCTGGCCCAGTCGGTCACCAGCTACCTCAATGGCCAGATCCTGGCCGGCGCACAGGCTGTGCAGATCTTCGACACCTGGGGCGGTAACCTGTCTGCCGCGGCCTACCAGGAGTTCTCCCTGGCCTACATGCGCAAGATCGTCAGCGGGCTGATTCGTGAACACGAAGGGCGCAAGGTGCCAGTGGTTCTGTTCACCAAGAACGGCGGCCTGTGGCTGGAAAGCATTGCCGACGCTGGTGCCGACGCACTGGGCCTGGACTGGACCTGCGAGATCGGCGACGCCCGCCGCCGCGTGGGTGACAAAGTGGCACTGCAAGGCAACATGGACCCGACTGTGCTGTACGCCAAGCCGGAGGCTATTCGCCAGGAAGTGGCGCGCATTCTGGCCAGCTATGGCAAGGGTACCGGCCACGTTTTCAACCTCGGCCATGGCATTACCCCGGAGGTCGACCCGGAGCACGCTGGCGTGTTCATCAACGCCGTGCATGAGCTGTCGGCGCAGTACCATCAGTGAATTGATTGCTGAAAACAAAAGCCCGGCCCTGTGCCGGGCTTTTTTGTTGCATTAAGTTTTAATTCAGCGAACGTCGCTAATCTGGTCTCATCGAAACCGAAACAGGACCCGATCCTCATGAAAGCACGTTATCTCGCCCTGATCCTCGCCCCTCTGTTCAGCACCGCCGCACTGGCTGCGACCTATACCGGCCCCGGCGCCCAGTCGGTCACCACCGTGGCCGCTGCCAACGATGCTGCCGATGACACGCCGGTGGTACTGACAGGCTTCGTGACCAAGAAGATCAACAACGACGACAAGTACGAGTTCAAGGACAGCACCGGCACCATTACCGTCGAGATCGATGACGAAGACCTGCCGCCGACGCCGTTCAACGACAAGACCAAGGTCAAACTGACCGGTGAGGTGGAGAAGCACCTGATGAGCCGGGAAGTGGATGTGGACATTGTCGAGATCATCAACTGATCTGATGGCCTGTTCGCGGGCACGCCCGCTCCCACAGGGACTGCACCGAACCCTGTGGGAGCGGGCGTGCCCGCGAATGCTTCACACCGATTTGGGCGGTAACTTGCTCAGGTGGAGCGCCACCAGCAATGCCACCGTCAACAGGCTGCCAATGAACAGCCCGATCCCGTTCCAGCCCCACTGGTGCCAGAACACCCCGCCCGCAGTACCGGCCACGCTCGACCCGGCGTAATAGCTGAACAGGTACAGCGACGACGCCTGCCCCTTGGCCTTAAGCGCCCGGCGGCCGATCCAGCTGCTGGCCACCGAGTGCGCGCCAAAGAAGCCGAAGGTGAACACCAGCATGCCCACGATCACCATCGGCAGTGGGCTCGCCAGGGTCATCAGCAAGCCACCCGCCATCACCACTATACTGGCCCAGAACACCTTGCGCCGGCCCAGCTTGTCCGCCAGGGCGCCGACTTGCGCCGAGCTGTAGATACCCGACAGGTAGACCACCGACAGCAAGCCGACCAGCGCCTGGTTCATGTGATAGGGCTCGGCCAGCAAGCGGTAGCCGATGTAGTTGAACAGGGTGACGAACGCACCCATCAGCAGGAAGGCTTCGAGGAACAGCCAGGGCAGCCCGGCATCCTTGAAGTGCATGACAAAGCCGTCCAGCAGGCTGCGCGGGCTCATCATTTGCGGGCGGAAGTTGCGCGATTCCGGCAGCACCTTCCAGAACACCAGTGCGGCGACCAGGGCCAGGCCACCGATGGTCAGCATCGCCGTGTGCCAGCTGACGAAGTCGATCAGCACGCCGGTAATCAGCCGTCCGCTCATGCCGCCAATGGCGTTGCCGCCGATGTACAGGCCCATGGCCAGGCCGATGTGCTGCGGGTGAATCTCTTCGCTCAGGTAGGTCATGGCCACAGCCGCCAGACCGCTCAGGGACAGGCCAACCAGGGCGCGGGTTGCCAGTACCAGCTCCCAGCTTGGCATCACCGCGCTGGCCAGGGTGGAGAGGGCGGCGCAAACCAGGGCAAAGACCATCACCGGCTTGCGCCCGATGCGGTCAGAAATGGGGCCGGTGATCAGCAGGCCGAACGCCAGCATGGCGGTGGAAACCGACAGCACCAGGCTGCTCTGGGCCGCGTTGATGGCAAATTCTTTCGACAGCAGCGGCATCATCGGCTGCACGCAGTACAGCAGGGCGAAGGTGGCGAAGCCGCCGCTGAACAGGGCCAGCACGGTCTTCATGAAGGCGGGGGTGCCTTTTTCGATCCACATTTCGTTCAGTAGAGCAGGCTCTGGCTCAGCGGGAAGGGGGGCTACAGCAGTTTTCACGGGCGGGTACCTCTGGCGCAATGAAAAAAGCATATAGCTGGCTAATGATTAGATCCAATATATTGTTCGACCTATTTAAGACGTTTTGCGACCTGTTTGGAGCCATTCATGGAACTGCGCCATCTGCGTTACTTCATCGCCGTGGCCGAAGAGCTGCACTTTGGCCGTGCCGCCCAGCAGCTGGGTATTTCGCAACCACCTCTGAGCCAGCAGATCCAGGCGCTGGAGCAAGAGCTGGGGGCTCGGCTGTTCGAGCGTACCAACCGTCGGGTCGAGTTGAGCGAGGCGGGGCGGCTGTTCCTTGAAGAGGCCCGGCAGGTGCTGGCGCAGGTGGAAAAGGCTGCTGATGTGGCCCGGCGAGCGCAACTGGGTGAATTGGGCGAGATGAAAATCGGATTCACCTCGTCGGCTCCGTTTACCTCGAAAATCCCCAAGGCCATCCATGCCTTCCGCCAGCGCTTCCCTGCGGTGCACCTGAACCTCAAGGAAATGAGCAGCCGCGATGTCGCCGAAGGGGTGTTCGACGAGTCCATCGAAGTGGGGCTGATGCGGCCGATGCCTTTGCCGGAAGGCTTGTTGGCTACCGAGTTGTTCCGCGAGCCACTGGTGGCAGTGATCAACGCATCGCACCCGCTGGCTGAAGGCACCGAACAAGGAGTGCACATGGCGGCGTTGGCCCACGAGCCGTTCGTGTTCTTCCCGCGCAGTTATGGCAGCGGCCTGCATGCGCAGTTGCTCAGCCTGGCGCGGCAGGCAGGCTTCAGCCCGCACTTTGCCCAGGAGGCCGGGGAGGCGATGACCATCATCGGCCTGGTGTCGGCGGGGCTGGGGGTGTCGGTGTTGCCGGCGTCGTTCCAGCGCATGCGTATCGAAGGTGTGGTGTACCGCACGCTGCTGGATGAAGGGGCGATGTCGGCGGTGTGGCTGGTGCAGCGCGAGCGCGGCAATTCGGTGATGGCCAAGGCGTTTGCCGAGCTGTTGACGGGGCAGGTGGTCGGCCAGGGGTAGTACAGGCCAAATGGCGCTGGCCATTGCCGCAGTGCCGCCACATACTCGGGCATTCGTTGAAACACGGAGGTCAATCATGCGGCGCGTGGTGTTCAATCAGAAAGGTGGCGTGGGCAAGTCGAGCATCGCCTGCAACCTGGCGGCGGTCAGTGCCAATGAAGGCTATCGGACCTTGTTGATCGACCTGGATGCCCAGGCGAACTCGACCCAGTATCTCACCGGCCTGACCGGCGAGGACATCCCCATGGGTATTGCCGACTTCTTCAAGCAAAGCCTGTCCAGTGGGCCGTTCAGCAAGAAGAACAAGGTCGATATCTACGAAACCCCGTTCGACAACCTGCACGTGGTCACGGCCACTGCCGAGTTGGCCGATTTGCAGCCCAAGCTTGAGGCCAAGCACAAGATCAACAAGCTGCGTAAATTGCTCGACGAGCTGGACGAGGACTACGAGCGTATCTACATCGATACCCCGCCGGCGTTGAACTTCTACGCGGTTTCCGCGTTGATCGCCGCTGATCGCGTGCTGATCCCCTTTGACTGCGACAGCTTCTCGCGCCAGGCCCTGTACGGCCTGCTGGCCGAGATCGAAGACCTCAAGGAAGACCACAACGAAGACCTGATGGTCGAAGGCATCGTGGTCAACCAGTTCCAGTCCCGTGCCAGCCTGCCGCAGCAGATGCTTGACGAACTGCTGGCCGAAGGCCTTCCTGTGCTACCGGTGTACCTGGGCAGCTCGGTGAAAATGCGCGAATCGCACCACGCCAGCTTGCCGCTGATTCACCTGGAGCCGAAGCACAAGCTGACCCAGCAGTTTGTCGAGTTGCATTCGTTGTTGGAAGAGAACGCTTAGGACTGAGCGGGCCAAGTGTAGGACTTGGTTCTTGTGGTTGGGCGGGTATCGAGCGCCGCCCGCGCGGCGCATCGCGAGCTGCGCTCGCTCCTACGTTTGTTCCGGGCCAGTCATGCCTGTGACAGGCGCGCGCGACCGCCTTGTTAGTACGACGCTACATCGAGCCATGCGCCAAGGCGTTCGCGCGCAAATCCCCCAGGAATAATTGGCCCGAAACAAACGTAGGAGCGAGCGCAGCTCGCGATGCGCCGCGCGGGCGGCGCTCGATATTGCAGGCGCCACACCTCTCAAGACAAACCCTTGTTAGCAGTGAGACAGTCAGACCTGGAAACAACCCATGAGCATTAAACAGATCCACACTGATGACGAACTTCAGGCAGCCTTCCAACGACTTGAAGTCATTTTTCAGGCAGAAGAGGGTACCCGGGAAGCTGAGGAAAGAGATTTACTCGTGATCGAGATAGAACGGTATGAGAAAACTCATCCTTCCATTTCTGGCGTTCTCTAAACCCCCTGGCTACGCAGCCACTCCAGCAACGACTGGAGTGGAAATGCCCCGGCCTGGCGGCTGACTTCGCGGCCGTTTTTGAACAGCAGCAGGCTGGGGATCGAGCGGATGCCCAGTTGCCCGGCGAGGTTGCGGTTGGCTTCGCTGTCGAGCTTGGCCAGGCGGCAGCGGCCGGCAAGTTGGCGGGCTGCCTGTTCGAAGGTGGGGGCGAAGGATTTGCACGGGCCGCACCAGTCGGCCCAGATGTCTACCAGCAGCGGCAGGTCGCCTTTGATCTGGCTGGCGTAGCTGGCTTCGGTGAGCTCGAAGGGGGTGCTCAACAGCACCTCCTGTTTGCAGCGGCCGCATTTCGGCGCATCACCCAGGCGTTCGGCGGGTAGGCGGTTGAGGCCGTTGCAGTGGGGGCAGGGGATTACCAGTGGGTCGGACATTTCATCTCCGGGGTTGGATTCACGGATTTCCTTGTGGGAGCGGGCGCGCCCGCGAACACCGGCGAAGCCGGTGCCATGCACCGCGTCGCTTGTTTCGCGGGCTCGCCCGCTCCCACAGGGTTGGGCGTTAATCATGAAGAGCAGCTGATTTCCAGGTGCTTGCCCCACTCCGGCGGCCGCTCGGCGTAGGCCTGCATGCCGGCCTGCTCTTCGAATGGCCGGCTCAGCACCTGATGCAGCTGCCGCACTTCACTGTAATCCCCCGCTTCAGCCGCTTCGATGGCTTTCTGCGCCAGGTAGTTGCGCAGCACGTACAGCGGGTTCACCGCATGCATCCGCTCACGGCGGCCTTCGGCATTACCGGGTTCGCGGTCACAGCGGGCCAGGTAGTCGGCGCCCCAGGCATCGAAGCCGGCCAGGTCGATGAAGTCGTCGCGCACCACTTTCAACGCCTCGGCAACGGGCTGCTCGCCCAGCTTGCGGAAGAACAGGCTGTAGTCCACGCCGCCACGCTGCATGCTCTGCAGCAGGCGTTCGACCAGCGCCATGTCGTCATCTTCGGCAGTGGTCAGGCCCAGGCGCCGGCGCATCAGGTCCAGGTAATGGGCCTGGTACAGCGGCAGGAACAGCCCCAACGCTTCCTTCAGTGGCTCAACCTCGATCACCGTGGTCAGGGCCTGGGCCAGCGCGCTGAGGTTCCAGTGGGCGATGGGCACCTGATTGGCGTAGCTGTAACGGCCACGGTCGTCGGAGTGGTTGCAGATGAAGTTGGCGTCGAAGTCGTCGAGGAAGGCGTAAGGGCCGAAGTCGAAGGTGATGCCCAAAATCGACATGTTGTCGGTGTTCATCACCCCGTGGCAGAAGCCATAGGCCTGCCAGCGGGCGATCAGTTCGGCGTTGCGCTCGACAATGGTGCGGAACATGGCCAGGTAGGGCTGCTCGGCATCACGGCATTCGGGGTAGTGCTGCTCCAGTACATGGTCGATCAGCACGCGCTGCTGCTCGGGCTGCTTGGTGTAGTAGAAGTACTCGAAATGGCCGAAACGTACATGGCTCTGCGCCAGGCGCGTGAGCATGGCGGCACTTTCGCGGGTTTCACGCCACACCGCGGTGCTGGAGCCGATCACGCACAGCGCCCGGCTGCTGGGGATGCCGAGGGCGTGCAGGGCTTCGGAGGCAAGGAATTCGCGGATCGACGAGCGCAGCACGGCGCGGCCATCGCCCATGCGTGAGTACGGAGTCTGGCCGGCGCCCTTGAGGTGCAGGTCCCAGTGCTCGCCTTTTTCATTAAGCACTTCGGCCAGCAGCAGGCCGCGGCCATCGCCCAGCCGTGGGTTGTACGAGCCGAACTGGTGGCCGGAATAGACCATCGCGCGTGGGTCGGCTTCTTCCCACAGCTTGTGGCCGCTGAACAGCTCGGCGAACACCGGCAAGTCGGCCTGGGCGGGGTCGAGGTCGAGCAAGGCCATGGCCGACTCGCTGGCTACCACCAGGCGCGGGTCCGCAATGGGCTCGGGCAGCACCTGGGTGGAGAACGCATCGCCCAGGCGGGCGAAGCGGTTGTCGAAGGTGAGTTGGTCGAGGGCTTTCACGGGCTGCTCCTGAGGTTCAGCACAGAATAAAGCATTCGAACCCACTCAGGCCTGTGCAGTGCCATCCGGTTTAGGTTGCTCCAGCGGAATCAGCTGCTGCTTGCCGCCCTTCTGGTCCATCAGGAACACCTCGACCTGGCGTACCGAGATCTTGATGTTGTGGGCCTTGAACTCGCGGTTGATGTAGCGGTTGATCTCGTCCAGCGTCGGGTTGCGGTCGCCCAGGTCGCGCACATGCATGCGCAACTCATGGTCCAGCGAGCTTTCACCGAAATTGAGGAAGTACACGATCGGCTCCGGGTCCTTGAGCACGCGCGGGTTTTCGTGTGCACCCTTGAGCAGCAGGTCGCGCACCAGGTCCAGGTCGGAGCCGTAGTCGATGCCCAGCTTCAGTGTTACCCGGGTGACCGTGTCGGTCAGCGACCAGTTGATCAACTGGCCGGTGATGAAGGTCTTGTTGGGGACGATGATGTCCTTGCGGTCGAAGTCGGTGATGGTGGTGGCGCGGATGCGGATCTTGCTCACCGTGCCCGACAGGTTGCCGATGGTGATGGTGTCGCCAATCCGTACCGGGCGCTCGAACAGGATCATGATGCCGGAGATGAAGTTGGCGAAGATTTCCTGCATGCCGAAGCCCAGGCCCACCGACAGCGCGGCCACCAGCCATTGCAGCTTGTCCCAGCTCACCCCCAGGGTCGACAGGGTGCTGACGATGCCGACGCCGACGATGGTGTACGACAGCAGCGTGGTGGTGGCGTAGGCGCTGCCCTGGGCCAGGTTCAGGCGTGACAGCACCAGCACTTCCAGCAGGCCCGGCAAGTTACCGGCCAGGGCAAAGGTGATGCCGACGATGACCAGCGCACCCAGCAGGTCGCCAAGGCTGATCGGCACCATGCTGGCGGCAGTGCCGGTGCCGCTGGTGTATTCGTACAGGACGAAGTTGTTGAGGTAGGCGAACACCGAGATCAGGTCTGCCCACACCCAGTACAGACCGGCGATGAAGCCGCCGAGCAGGGCCAGGCGGATCAGGCGCAGCGACTGCTGGTTGACCTGCTCGATGTCCAGCGTCGGCTCTTCGGTGATGACTTCGCCATCCAGCCCTTCCTTGGCCGCCGCCCGCTTGCTCAGCGCTCGCTGGTAGGCCAGGCGCCGTGCCGCCACCGACAGGCCACGCACGAAGGCGGCCTCGATCACCAGCCAGAACAGCAGCAGGTACAGGGTGTAGATCAGCCGGTCGGTGAGCTTCAACGCGGTGTAGTAGTAGCCGAAGCACACGGCGACGAACAGGGCGATGGGCAGGGCGGTGAAGGCCACGCCCACGGCCCTGCGGAACAGCGACGTGTCGCGGTGCGCGGGGCTGCTGAGCAGCAGGCGGCTGAGCAGCCAGGCCATCAGTGCGTAGCAGGTCAGCACCACGCCGATACCCAGCACATCGTCGGCCAGCGCCGAAGGCTGGTGCTCGGCCACCGCCACCACGCCAACCAGTGCCAGCACCACGGTGCCCAGGCGGCGTACCCAGCCCCGCAGGAACTCGACCTGCGGCTTGTGCCAGCGGAAGTGGATTTCGGCCACGCCACCGGGGGCGAGGATGCGGTAGGCGGTGTAGAACACCAGCCAGGCCTGGGCCAGTTGCCAGAGGGCGGCGCCCAGGTTGGCGTTTTGCCCGCGGGCGTCGATCTGCAGGGCGTAGCTGCACAGCGCCAGGCCAAGGCTGACCGGCATCGCCAGGAGGATGTTGATGAGGATCGCCTGGGGCGTGTGCCACTGGCTGTCACGGCGGAAGTGGCCGATGTCCTGGTGCACCTTGCCCAACCGTTGGTACAGGTACTTGCGCCGCCACAACAGGGCGCCGATGACCAGCAGCAGCGGCAGGAACAGCAGCGGGCGCTGGCTCAGGCCGTCGGCCAGCTCTTTCAGGCCCGAGCCCCACGGCAGGTTGGCAACCTGGTCGGCCAGGCGCTGGGGTACATAGCTCAGCCAGTCCCAGTCCAGCGGCTTGTTGCTGGGGATCCAGAACATCTGTTCGTCGAGGGTGGTGCGCAGGCTCTGCGCGGTGCCCAGCAGCTGCTTCTGGTTCAGCTGCAGGGTGATCGATTCATTGAGCAGCGCCGACAGTTCGCGGTTCAGCCGCTCCAGCAGGTCACTGCGGGTGATCGCCACCTCCAGCAAGGCCTTGCGCAGCGGCGGGGTCACGTCTTCCTGCGGTTGCGCGGCCAGCAGCTTGTCGACGTAGGTGACCGGGCTGCTCATCTGCTCGCGTTGCTGGTTGACCTCGAACTGGTACAGGCGGGTGTCGGCGATCTGGTCGGCGAGGTCGCGGTCGACCTTCAGGTGCGGCAGGGTCTGCTTCTGCTTGTAGAGGATTTTCGACAGCAGCAGGCTGCCCTTGAGCACGTTGATCTGCTCGTCCAGTGCCTGGTCGGCCTGGGTCAGGCTGTCCAGCTGCTGCTTGGTGCGCAGGTTCTGCTGGGTCAGCTCGTTGAGGCGGTCGGTGCTTTTCAGCAGGTAGTCGGAAAGCTTGAGGTTGACCGCGCTTTCGGTGGCCAGCAGGCTGCTGCCGCCGGCCTTCTGGGCCTCGATCGACTGCTGGGTGACCGCTTCCTGGGACTGGGCCAGGCGCTTGTCGTTGATCAGGGTCTGCAGGTCCTGGATTTCCTGCTCCAGGCGCGCGGCGCGCTCGATCAGCAAATCATGACGGGCATTTCCCAGGTCTTGCAGCAGGCTGTTGCCGGCCAGTTCCTGGCGGCGCAGCAAGGTCAGCGCGTTGAGCGAGGCCAGCTCGGCATTGAGCTGGTTGCGCTGGTCGGCGTTGATCGATTTGCCGCCGTCCTTGCCGGTTTTGAGGATGTTGTTGATCTGCTGGGTACGGGCCTGGCTGTTGCTGATTTCGGCCTGGGCGCGTTCCGGGCGGGTTTGCGAATTGATGATCAGGCTGTTGGCTTCGGACAGCGCCTTCTGCAACTCGCCCTGCTGGGTGTTGCGTTCGCTGAGCATTTGCTCGAGCTGTGGCACGCTGAGGGCGGCGTAGCGCTGAGCGACAGGCTGCGCCTTGGTTTCCTTGAGCCTGGCGAGCTCCTTCTGGCTGTCACTGGTTTCCTTGGGGGCACCGGTCAGCTGCTGCTTGAGCGCGGCGAGCTTCCTTTCGTTGTCTTCCTTGCTGGCAAGCAGGCTCAACGTCTGTTCGAGCACTTGCTGCACGGCCTTCTGGTCAGCCTCGGGCAGTTTGCGCTCGGCGATCTTGTCGAGGCTGTTCTGGATGCTGGCGGTGGTCGGGGCTTCTGCCGCGGTGGCCGCAAAAGAAAGGGACAGGCACAGCCCGAGCAGGGCTGTGCGAAGGTACACGCGCAGGGACATAGGCAGACTACTTGTGGATCCGGCAGAAACGAAGTTTAGAGGAACAATCCTGGTCCGGGTCGCGTTCCTTCGGGGAATCTGACGCCTACTTTCTGGATCTTGTTCCCGTCCATGGTCGCCACGGTCCAGATCGTGCCATGCCAATCGACCTGGTCGCCTACTACTGGAGCGCCTCCGACCTTCTGTCGGATGAACTGCGCCAGCGGCATTTTCGCGTCCAGGCCATCGAGTTTCAGGCCGTAAAGCGCTGCCACCGCGCCCAGTTCGGCATCGCCTTCGAGCACGAAGTCGCCAAAGAAGCGCAGGTCCAGGCCACGCTGCGGCGCCTGGCTGAACAGTTTGCCCAGCGCCGGCAGGTTATGCTCGTGACCGATCACGCAGAGCATGTCGCCCACTTCCAGCACGGTACTGCCGGACGGGTGCAGCAGTTGCTCGCCACGGAACAGGGCGGCAATCCGCGTGCCTTCGGGCATTTTCAGCTCGCGCAGGGCGGCGCCGATGCACCATTTTTCGGCGCCCAGGCGGTAGACGAACATTTCCCACTCGCTGGTGATGTGCACTTCCAGGGCGGAGCGGGAGATCGGTGCCGGGTCTGGCGGTACGGTCACTTTCAGCAGTTTGGCCATCCACGGCAGGCTGGTGCCTTGCACAAGCAGCGACACCAGCACGATGAAGAACGCCAGGTTGAAGAACAGCTGGGCGTCCGGCAGGCCGGCCATCAGCGGGAACACCGCCAGAATGATCGGCACCGCGCCGCGCAGCCCTACCCAGGAAATAAAGCCCTTTTCGCGGCCATGGAAGGCCTTGAACGGCAGCAGTGCAGCGACCACCGACAGCGGCCGCGCTACCAGGATCATCCACAACGCCAGGCCTAGCGCCGGCAAGGCGATGGGCAGCAGGTCATGGGGCGTGACCAGCAGCCCCAGCACCAGGAACATGCCGATCTGGGCCAGCCAGGCCATGCCGTCGAGCATATGCAGGATGCCGTGGCGGCTGCGGATAGGCTTGTTGCCCAGCACCAGGCCGCACAGGTACACGGCGAGGAAGCCGCTGCCGTGCAGGGCGTTGGTCAGCGAGAACACCACCAGACCGCCGGCCACCACCAGGATCGGGTACAGGCCACCGGCCAGGTTGATGCGGTTGACCAGCTGCAGCATCAGCCAGCCGCCGCCCAGGCCCAGCAGCCCGCCGATGCCGAACTCGCGCAGCAGGTGGCCCAGCAGGCTCCAGTGCAGGCCAGTCTGGCCGCTGGCGATCATGTCGATCAGGGTGACGGTGAGGAACACGGCCATCGGGTCGTTGCTGCCCGACTCGATCTCCAGGGTGGCGGTAACCCGCTCGTTCAGGCCCTTGCCGCCCAGCAGCGAGAACACCGCTGCGGCGTCGGTGGAGCCGACGATGGCGCCGATCAACAGGCCCTGGATCAGGCTCAGGTTGAACAGCCAGGCGGCGACCAGGCCGGTGAGGGCTGTGGTGATCATCACCCCGACCGTGGCCAGCGACAGTGCCGGCCACAGCGCCACGCGGAAGCTTGCCACCCGCGTGCGCAGGCCACCGTCGAGCAGGATCACGGCCAGTGCCAGGTTGCCCACCAGGTAGGCGGTCGGGTAGTTGTTGAAGATGATGCCGCCACCATCTACACCGGCGACCATGCCGACGGCGAGGATGATGACCAGAATGGGGATGCCCAGGCGCGACGACAGCGAGCTGACCAGGATACTTGCGCCCACCAGCAATGCGCCGATCAGGAACAGGCTGTTGATGGTGCTTGCATCCAAAGGCAGGTACTCCGGGACAGCGCGGGGAAATAGGACTTGGTAGCATGCTGCTAGCAGGTCGCGTGCCAATCGATTCTAACCTGATGAATTGGCAGCATGTAAAGCGTTTCTGCAGATGTAGAAAAGGCACCGCGGTGGGTGCCTTTTCAAGTGTTGCCTGGGCGGGCCTCTTCGCAGCGCAAGGCTGCTCCTACAGGGGAATGCGCATTCCTGTAGGAGCAGCCTTGTGCTGCGAATGGGCCGCAAAGCGGCCCCAGGGTTATCAGGCCTGCTTCACTTCACGCATCGGCTTGCCTTTCACCGGTGCCTCGCCCGCCACATAGTACTTGGCAGTGCTGCGCGGCAGTGGCTTGCGGCCACGGATCTTGTCCGAGATTTTCTCGGCGATCATGATCGTGGTGGCGTTCAGGTTGCCGGTGATGATCAGCGGCATGATCGAGGCATCGACCACACGCAGACCCTTCATGCCATGCACGCGGCCTTCGCCGTCGACCACTGCCATGTCATCGGTGCCCATCTTGCACGAGCAGGACGGGTGGAAGGCGGTTTCGGCGTGCTCGCGGATGAACTTGTCCAGCTGCTCGTCGGTTTGCACGTCGGCGCCCGGGCTGATTTCGCGGCCACGGTACGGGTCCAGCGCCGGCTGGGCCATGATTTCGCGGGTCAGGCGGATGCCGTCACGGAATTCCTGCCAGTCCTGCTCGGTGGACATGTAGTTGAACAGGATACTCGGGTGCTGGCGCGGGTTCTTCGACTTGGTCTGGATGCGACCACGGGCAGGGGAGCGCATGGAACCCATGTGCGCCTGGAAGCCGTGTTCCTTCACGCCGTTGGAACCGTTGTAGTTAATGGCCACCGGCAGGAAGTGGTACTGAATGTTCGGCCACTTGAATTCAGGGCGGGTACGGATGAAGCCGCCAGCCTCGAACTGGTTGCTGGCGCCGATGCCGGTGCCGTTGAACAGCCACTCTGCACCGATGGCCGGCTGGTTCCACCACAGCAGCGATGGGTACAGCGATACCGGCTGGGTGCAGGCGTACTGCAGGTACAGCTCAAGGTGGTCCTGCAGGTTTTCACCAACACCCGGCAGGTCGTGTACAACCGGGATGTCGAGGCTTTCCAGCAGGTGGCGCGGGCCGACGCCGGAGCGCTGCAGCAGCTGCGGCGAAGCGATGGCGCCGGAGCTGACGATCACTTCCTTGCGGGCACGGGCTTCAACACGCTCTTCGCTGTCGCCGACCAGGTAGGTCACGCCAACGGCGCGCTTGCCGTCGAACAGTACGCGGTCGCTCAGGGCGTGGGTGACGATGGTCAGGTTCGGGCGCTTCTTGGCCTGGTCCAGATAGCCACGGGCGGTGCTGGAGCGGCGGCCGTTCTTGGTGACCGAACGGTCCATCGGGCCGAAGCCTTCCTGCTGGTAGCCGTTGAGGTCTTCGGTGCGCGGGTAACCGGCTTGCACGCCGGCGTCGACCATGGCGTGGAACAGCGGGTTGTTGCCGGCTTTTGGCGTGGCAACGCTGACCGGGCCTTCGCCACCGTGGTAATCGTTCGGGCCGATGTCGCGGGTTTCGGCTTTACGGAAGTACGGCAGGCAGTCGAGGTAGGTCCAGTCTTCCAGGCCTGGCAGTTCTGCCCAGCCGTCGAAGTCCATGGCGTTGCCGCGGATGTAGCACATGCCGTTGATCAGCGACGAGCCACCCAGGCCCTTGCCACGGCCACATTCCATGCGGCGGCCGTCCATGTGCGGCTCCGGGTCGGTCTCGTAGGCCCAGTTGTAGCGGCGGCCCTGCAGCGGGAAGGCCAGGGCGGCTGGCATCTGGGTGCGGAAGTCGAAGCGGTAGTCGGGGCCACCGGCTTCCAGCAGCAGTACGGTGACGCCGGCGTCTTCGGTCAGGCGGGTAGCCAGGGTGTTACCGGCCGAGCCGGCACCGACGATGATGTAATCGAATTCTTGGGACATGAAAGTACCCTCGTGTTGGCGGTGATCAGGGAGCGGGAACGCCCGTGCGCGGCGGCACGGGCGTGGCTAGACAGGGTTTAGAAAACCGAGTTGTAGCCGCCCAGCTCGACCTGGACCGACTTGATGCGAGTGTATTGAGCCAGCGAGCTGACGCCGTTCTCACGGCCGACGCCCGACTGCTTGTAGCCACCGACCGGCATTTCGGCCGGCGATTCACCCCAGGCGTTGATCCAGCAGATGCCGGCTTCCAGCTTGTGGATGATGCGGTGGGCGCGGGTGATGTCGTTGGTGCACACACCGGCGGCCAGGCCGTACTCGGTGTCGTTGGCACGACGAATCACTTCTTCTTCGGTCTCGTAGGACAGAATGCTCATGACCGGGCCGAAGATCTCTTCCTTGACGATGGTCATGTCGTCGGTGCAGTCGGTGAACACGGTCGGGGCCACGAAGGCGCCCTTGGCGAAGTCACCTTCGGTCAGACGCTCGCCGCCGCACAGCACGCGGGCACCTTCTTGCTTACCCTTGGCGATGTAGCCCAGCACGTTTTCCATGTGGGCGAAGCTGACCAGCGGGCCGAAGTTGGTGTTTTCGTCTTCCGGGTTGCCAACACGGATGCGGGCAACGCGCTCGGCGATCTTGGCTTCGAAGGCAGCCTTCATTTCAGCCGGGATGAACACGCGGGTGCCGTTGGTGCACACCTGGCCCGAGCTGTAGAAGTTGGCCATCATGGCGATGTCGGCGGCCTTGTCCAGGTCGGCGTCGGCGCAGATGATCAGTGGCGACTTGCCGCCCAGTTCCATGGTGACTTCCTTCAGCGAGGAGCTGGAGGCGCTGGCCATGACTTTCTTGCCGGTGGTGGTGCCGCCGGTGAAGGAGACTTTTTCGATGCGCGGGTGCTCGGTCAGCCAGGTGCCGACTTCGCGGCCGCTGCCGGTCAGCACGTTGAACACGCCATTCGGCAGGCCGGCTTCGGTGTAGATCTCGGCCAGTTTCAGGGTGGTCAGCGAAGTGACTTCCGACGGCTTGAAGATCATC
Organism: Pseudomonas sp. WOUb67; assembly: GCF_050058005.1. Taxonomy (NCBI): domain Bacteria; kingdom Pseudomonadati; phylum Pseudomonadota; class Gammaproteobacteria; order Pseudomonadales; family Pseudomonadaceae; genus Pseudomonas; species Pseudomonas sp. WOUb67. The sequence goes on from NZ_CP170112.1 coordinate 1,070,912, forward strand.
GCGTTGCCGGCGGCCAGGGCCGGGGCGGATTTCCACAGGGCGATCTGGATCGGGTAGTTCCAGGCGCCGATACCCACGGTCACGCCCAGCGGCTCGCGGCGGGTGTAGACGAAGGACGATTCGCGCAGCGGGATCTGCTCGCCTTCGATGGCCGGTACCAGGCCTGCGTAGTATTCCAGCACGTCGGCGCCGGTGACGATGTCGACGTAGCGGGTTTCGGAGTACGACTTGCCGGTGTCCAGGGTTTCCAGCTGGGCCAGCTCATCGTTGCGCTCGCGCAGGATGTCGACGGCGCGGCGCAGGATGCGCGAACGCTGCATGGCGGTCATCGCAGCCCAGACTTTCTGGCCACGTTCGGCGCTTTCCACAGCCTTCTCGACATCGGCCTCGGTGGCACGTTGTACGTGGGCGAGGACTTCGCCGGTCGCCGGGTTGATGGCTTCGAAAGTGGCATCGCTGCCAGCGTCGACGTAAGCGCCATCAATGTAGAGTTTTTGCGTTCCGAAACGGGCCATAGTGTCCTCGCAAGTGCAGTGTGTGGTTTGGCTTGCGCGTCACGCTCCTGCCGGGTTGGCAAGGGCCGTGCGTGCTTGTTCAGCGGCCTGGTCGTTTGTGCCCAGGGTGTGCTGTTTAGCCAGTTGTAGATCCATGTATTCGTAAGCAATCCGTATCGCCTGGCCGGTGTCGAATGCATCACCCGACAGGGCGCCACGCAGCCACAGGCCGTCGATCAGGGCTGCCAGGCCGCGGGCTGCCTTACGCGCATGGTAGAGCGGCAGGGCGCGGCGGAACTGGCAGCACAGGTTGGAATACAAGCGGTGGTCGTTGATCCGCTGCAACCTGTGCAAATCGGGCTGGTGCATGCTGGAAGCCCAGAAGGCCAACCAGGTTTTCATTGCCGGGCCGTTCACCTGGCTGGCATCGAAGTTGCCCTCGATGATCACTTTCAGGTGAGCGCGCGGGCTGTCGTCCGTCAGGGCCTGACGGCGTGCTCTGACGCCTTCGTTGAGCATGCTCATGATGTAACCCATCGTCGCTGCGATCAGGCCGTTCTTGTCCCGAAAGTAGTGACTGATGATGCCGTTTGACACACCGGCCAAACGGGCAATCAGCGCAATGCTGGCGTCCCCCAGACCGACCTGATCGACCGCCTGCAACGTGGCTTCGATCAACTGCTGGCGGCGGATGGGTTGCATACCGACCTTGGGCATCTTGCTATCTCCTCAGGCCTGCGAGCAGACGACGGGCGGCTGACTCGGCGAAGGCCAGTCTATTTTGTTTTGATTGAACGTTCAATCAATAAAGAATAAGCTCTGCGACAATTTGTGCCATTGACAGTTTTTCAGGCGGTCGAGAAGGCACGGATTGACACCCCAGGAAATCGCGTAACCCCCGGAATACAAGGCGTTGACGGGCATGAGCGATGCGAAATGCAGATTCTGCCGTACGGCCACTGGCCCTGCGACAGGCCCTTGGAGCGGGCGGGGTGATCTGTGACGAATGCGCGCACCTCTGCGGATGCGTGGGCATTTTCAGCAGGCCACCTGTCTGTTTTTTTGCAACGTATCGATTCGGGATCACGGTTTCCAGGGTGCTTTTATAACACCTGACGCAGTGGGGATATTCCACCAATTGCTCGGGAAAGATTGATTAGCCTCCACAAAGCCGTACTGCCCGGAGCATTCGTGCAATGAGTTCTGCCTCACTTACCAAGCCCCCCGCCGAGAGGGTACGGGTCAACCGCGTGGTGTTCTTCACCTCCGCGCTGATGATCCTTGTTCTGACTGCCTTGCTGATCGCTGTACCCGATGCCGCCGGCCAAGTGCTGGGCGTGGCCCAGAAATGGCTGACGCGCACCTTTGGCTGGTACTACATGCTGGTGATCTGCGGTTACCTGCTGTTCGTCGTCTATTTGGCCTTCTCCGATTACGGCAAGCTCAAGCTTGGCGGCAAGGACGACCAGCCTGACTTCAGCTACGGCGCCTGGGCCGGCATGCTGTTCTCCTCCGGCATCGGCATTTCGCTGCTGTACTTCGGCGCTTCCGAGCCGCTGGACCACTACTTCAACCCACCAGAAGGCACCCCGGCCAGCCTCGAAGCTGCGCGCCAGGGCCTGCAGCTGACCTTCCTGCACTGGGGCCTGCATGGCTGGGCGATCTACGCTCTGGTCGGCCTGGCCGTGGGGTACTTCGCCTACCGTCACAACCAGCCGCTGGCGCTGCGTTCGGCGCTGTATCCGCTGGTGGGTGAGCGTTGGGTCAAGGGTGCTGCCGGCAACGCCGTGGACATCTTCGGCATGTTCGTGACCCTGCTGGGCCTGGTGACCAACCTGGGGATCGGCTCGATGCAGGTGTCCTCGGGCCTTGAATACCTGTTCGGCATGGAGCACAGCCAGACCAACCTGCTGGTGGTGATCCTGGTCATGGCCGGCGTGGCTACCGTGGCGGCGGTATCGGGTGTGGAAAACGGCATTCGCCGCCTGTCCAACCTGAACATCCTGCTGTTCAGCGGCCTGCTGCTGTTCGTGCTGCTGGCGGGCAACACCCTGCACCTGTTCAATGGCTTTGTGCAGAACGTTGGCGACTACCTGAACGGCATCGTGCTGAAAACCTTCGACCTGTACGTGTACGAAGGCGAAGCCGGCAAGTCCGAGCGCTGGCTGGGGCTGTGGACCGTGTTCTACTGGGCCTGGTGGATCTCCTGGGGCCCGTTCGTCGGCATGTTCATTGCCCGTATCTCCAAGGGCCGTACCGTGCGCCAACTGGTCAGCGGCGTGCTGTTGATCCCGCTGGGCTTCACCTTGGCCTGGCTGTCGATCTTCGGCAACACCGCACTGGACCTGGTGATCAACCAAGGGGCGGTGGAGCTTGGCAAGACCGCGCTGGAACAGCCGTCAATGTCGATCTACCAGCTGCTGGAATACTTCCCGGCGGCGAAGATCGTGATTGGTGTGGCGGTATTTGTCGGCTTTGTGCTGTTCCTTACCCCGGCCGACTCCGGTGCGGTGATGATGGCCAACCTGTCGTGCAAAGGCGGCAAGGTCGACGAAGACGCCCCGCACTGGATGGTGGTGTTCTGGTCGGTGGTCATCACCCTGGTCACCATCGGCCTGCTGTTTGCCGGTAACTTCGAAGCCATGCAGACCATGGTCGTGCTGGCGGGCCTGCCGTTCTCGGTGGTGCTGGTGCTGTTCATGTTCGGCCTGTACAAGGCCATGAAGCAGGACGTTGCGGTGGAAAGCGAGCGCGCCGAGCTGGCCGCCCGTGGCCGTCGTGGCTTCAGCGAGCGCCTGACCCAGCTGGAGCTGCAGCCGACCCAGGCTGTGGTGCAGCGTTTCATGGACAAGCAGGTCAGCCCGGCGCTGAAAGAAGCGGCCGCGCAGTTGCAGACCCTGGGCTTCGAGGTGGAAACCCGCGTTGGCCAGTCGCGCAACATGATGGGCCTGCGGGTGATGATGGACGAGGGCAACCCGTTCGTTTACGAAGTCAGCCTTGACGGCTACATGGCCGCGCCGAGCGAAGCACCGGTGGAGGGCGAGCCGGAAGTGCGCCAGCGCTACTACCGTGCCGAGGTGTACCTGCACGATGGCAGCCAGGAGTATGACCTGATGGGCTTTGCGCCGGAGCAGATCGTGCGTGATGTGCTGGATCAGTTCGAAAGCCACCGCCAGTTGCTGGGGCGTGTGTACAGCTGACGAATAGCTGTAGTGCACAAGGGCCTGGCGCGAAAGCGCCGGGCCCTTGTTGTTTCCGGGTATCAGCGGATTTGCTGGCCGCTGAGCATTATGTAGTCCGGCCAGTGGTTACTGGCTGTATACGCTCCTGGGCCACTTCGCCTGGAGCTAGCTGCCAATGACCCTTCCGATTGATGACAAGCACGCTGTGGCGATGCACTTCGCCGGCCGCCCGACCTTGCGCCAAGTGGCGGGGCAGCGGTTGATGCAGGTGCTGATCGAACACTACCCGCTGATTGCCGCGTCTCGCCCGGAACTGACCTCTGCCGAATCACTGTACCTGATGATTCCCCAGGTCAATGGCAGCTGGTGCAATCAGCGCTTCGTCGATTACTTCCTGCAAGCACTGCTGGATCGGCGCGTTCTCGACTTTTCCCTGGTTGCGGGGCTGGATTACCGTCTCAGCCTCGAGCTACCGCATCGTTTGTACGCCATCCCCGGTCCGTTCGAGAGCCAGGACGGCGATGTGATCAGGGTAGAGTCGCTGACAGACGCCCTCAACGACCTGCTTGTGCTGCTTCCCGAGCAATTTGGTCAAGCCCAGGTGGAGTATTGGCAGGCAACAGGCAGTGCTGGCGTCAGCCGTGACCGCTGGCTGCAGCAGACAATGAAGTCAGCCTGGTTGGCGAACCTGCCGTTGCAAGGCCTGGATGCCGAGCAGCAAAGCTACATCCATGGCCTGCTACAGGGCGGCGATCAGTCACCCAGCGTGAGTGTCGTGCAGGTGCGGTTGAGCCAGGGGGCGGCGCATTACGATGCGCTGTTGCCGAACCTGCTGGTCATGGGCGAAAGCGATGCGCGCAGGGTGTTTATCTGGTGCGCCCCGTCCAGCGTGATCCGCGCGTTCGATTCGCTTGACGACCTGGCCCTGGCCCTGCGCGATAGCGTCGCGCAGGGCCAGGCATTCGATACCTTCGTCTGGAAGCGCTACGAACTCGAGGGGGATGTGTTTGCTCAATTGAGCACTTTGATGCTCGAGGCGTTGCTGCAGCCCCTGCAGCAGGTACGGTACTCAACACTGACTGACGTGGGCGAGCTGGAGCAATACTTCGCCGCTCTGAGTGATCCTTCGCACGCCTTCATCGAGGGCTACCGGGTGAGCGAGCCGCAAGCCATCACGGCGTTACCGCCGAGTTTCCGGCAGGCGAAACCCGCGCAAAGCTTTGCTTGCCAGTGCGCCCTGTTCGACCTGGCCTTGGCGCAGGCGCTGTCCGATGGCGTCGCTGCACTGGACGGTGTGCTGGACCTGCACGCCTACGCACGTCAGCAACTGCGCGAGCAGTTACTGGCAGACCATCCTGACGATGCCAACTACTTCCCGGACGACCTTGAGCTGACGCTCACCACGGCTCGCGGCACACCCGGCGGAGCGGGTGCGGGGGTTGGCGGTGGCAGCGTAACGCACCGGTGCATGAACCTGACCGAGTTTGCCATCGGTAACCTCAGCTCGCTGCAAGGGGCGGTGTTGAGCGCCGTCAGGCACCGGGAGGGGCAGTTGATCATGGACTGGATGAACCCGGGCTACGTGCAGTCACTGGTCCAGAAAGTTGACATTGGCGGGCGCTATCCGGGCTATGTGGCGCAGTGCCTGGACGAACCTTCCGGGCGCACGCAGCGGGTCGAGCGGTTTGGGCGGGAGTGGCGGTGTTCGATGTTGTTCAGTGCGCTATCGGCGGCCTTGGCCGGTACCTTGAGTGAAGCGGCCCTGCAATGTGTGGTCGACTACTGCCGCGGTATCGTCGATCAACAGCTGCCGGCACAAATGCTTATGCCCTTGGCGTTCAAGCGCTCGCCCGATGCGTCCTTCAGTGACACTGTGGCGGGAATGTATGTGCTTTTTTCCACTCAGCCCCAGTGTGTGCTGCTGTATCGGCCATTGTACGGTGCTGCTGCGGTCACCGAGTTCACCCGCATCGATACGATGATGGCGGCGATCGCCCAGGACGGCGCGTTGCAAGCCAGCATCCTCGACTGGCTTACCCCAGAGGCGCGTCGCGTGTACGGCCGGGGCGGCTTTCTTGAGCCGCACCTGCTGCAGCCGATCATTGATACCTCGGTGCTGCCGTCGCGGGTGAGGCCCGCGGCGTTCGCCGCGCAGTTCTGGCAGCACGATGTCGATGCAACGCTATACCAGGCCAACCGCGACTTGCTGGTGGAGCTGGCTGACCGTCAATCGGTTTCCAGCCGGGAAAGCCGCTGGGCACTTCTTATCCAAGGGGCCTGGCTGCTATTTGATGTCGGTAGCCTTTTGTTGCGTGGGCCTGTGGCTACGGTCGCCTGGCTGGTCCAGGGCATCATCGGGTTGCAGGGCGACCTTGCAGCATTGCGAGGCGACAGCGCATTCGAGCGCTCTGCAGCGGTGGTGGACCTGGTGCTCAATGCGTCGATGGCGATGATGCACCTGCGCTTGCCGGGGGCATCAACGGTTGTGCCGTCGATGTTCCCGGCATCGGTCCTCGAGCAGCGGTCCCCGGTACAGCCTGGCAGTCGCGTGCAGGCAATCATGCCTGTGCAAGGCAACGTCGGGCCACCCGGCGAGCTGAGTGAGGTCGCCACGCAACTGGACTTCTCGTGGCGTGGCGCCCAGGGGCTGAATGTGCTTTCTGCCGAGCGGCGCAACGCGCTGCACGCCTTGCGTGTCGGCCAGTCGCTCAGCGGCCTTGATGTGATCGAGAGCGGTGACCATCGAGGGCTGTATGCGGCCGCTGGTTATCACTACCTGCCCTTGGCCGGTGATGTGTACATGGCGCGCGTGTCAGTGGATGGGGTTCGTATTGTCGACCGTGCGGGGCAACCTGGGCCTTGGGTGTCATTCGTCGACGACCAGTGGCGAATCGACCCCATGCTCCGGCTACGCGGCGGCATGCCTCGCAGCCGGTTGAAGGCCATGAAGGAAGAAAATGAGAAGGTTCTTGAAAACCTGCGCCACCAGGAGACCGAGTTTGCATTGAACAACAACCGGCTTGGCAAACAGCTGGATAGCCATCAAGCGTTGTTGAAGGAGAAGGACAGGCAGATTGCAGCACTGGAAGCGCTGCCCGAACTGGATGAGCTGAACCAGAGCGTGCTTGACCTGACCCGGCGCTTGCGCAAGAAGATCAATGAAAAGGTTATCTACGAACTCAAGGCCGTGGTGGAGAACGGCATCGCGCATGACCGGCACATTGCCCGCCTGCACGACATGCGCATCGACGATGAGGCACTGCTTACCGCGCTCCGGGCGCAGCGTAGCAGCGTCCGCCAGGCCCTTATCGAGAACCTTACGGTTTACTACAACGAAATGGCCTGGATGATCAACGCCGAGGGGCTGGATGAGATGTCCAGGGATATTGCCATACGTCCTGAGCACGAGCGGGAAATAACCCACTACAAGGCGTTTCTGGCATCGCTTGAACAGGTGACCAGGTGGGAAACAGATCTGGCCGACATCTCCCGGGTGATGGACAAGCTACTGACCGATACGCTGAACGATACTTCCATCGTCTTCATGGATGAAAAGGGCGAGGTCAGGATCAACAAGAATGCCGAACTGAAGCAGGTCATCGATAGACGTCGCCTGTCTGGTATCGACCTGGACTTTCGCTTGTTACTCGACCTGGCCGAAATCAGCCTCGACCGTTTGGTGGATGTCGAGGAGCGCACCTTGGAGCAGTACCTCGATTACCTGGCCAGCGAAGCATTGAAGAGTGCTGGCAATGCCCATGGTGACTTGGCAGGGAGTGATCTTTCCATCAATGAACGGATCGATGTCTTGACGGGGATCCTGGAGGCTTACGAAGAGGCCAAGGGTATGGCGGACTACCTGAGCAGCCTCGGTGGCCCGGCAATCCGCCAGGACCGTTTGCAGCAATACAAGCAAACCCTCGAACGCCTCAGGAGCCTGGCAGAAAAAGACATGGCTGAGGCTGTCGAAGAGAAAGAGCTGGACCTGCCTCTGCTGGGCCGGACGCCAACCTATGCTGCCCGGGGGGGCAGGCGGCGGGTAGTGAAAACCAGCCGCGGGCGCAGCATCGTAGGGGAGGAAGTCGAGGTCGATGGCGTTGCAGTGATTCAGCAGCGAGACTTTCGCACCCAGCATGTCATCAAGACGTTTCACAAACAGGGGGAAGACTGGGTCGAGCAAGCCTCCAAGGGAGATGCGCAAGACAAGTCGCCGCTCTCGCCCAGGGAACCCCGCATTGCCCGTCAGCGTGCTCAGGCCCTGATCGACCAAGTGGACTCGGTCATTTCCCTGGGCCGGTTGTATGTGAAGTCTGATGAGGCCCTTGGGTTGTCCACGGTGATGGAAGGGCATATCGGCAAGCTTGTGGAGTCACAGGCCAATTTGCCTCGGCTGACACCTGAAGATGAGCTGTTCGATAGCCTGAGCCAGGCGGTGAGGCGCTTGCAGGCGACACAGCGCGACCTGCTGACGGGCATGTACCTCGTTACCTCACACCCCACGGCGAAGAGCCTGCGTTTTCTGTTCGAACACAATGAAGTCACTGTTAACCGTGCCGGACCGCGGCGCATGTTGTCGGCAAAGGACTATCTGGACGTCTACGAGATTCGCCGCCGCATGCGTGTGGGAGAAGTGCAGGGCGAAGGGCTGTGGGAAGCGCACTTTCACTACCCAGAGGCGGACAGCGGCACTCGGCAGTTCAGTAAAGGCCATCTGAAGCTGTGGTCGCAGCGTAAATTGGGACGCAAGGCGCAACTCCAGGCGGCATCCAGTGGCAGGGACCTGCTGGCGATCTACCGGGGTGAGGTACGGTTGAGCGAGATGGAGGGCATCATACCCTTTGAGTGACGTGCTCAGCGGTTTTGATACTGCCCGTGCTTGCCATGGGCCGGCATGGCAAGGTTGCCTCGCTCGGCGATCATCTGTTGCAGGCGTACAAGTTCGATTCCCTGGCTTTTGAAGCGAGGTATTTCCCGCTCCAACACTTCGAGGGTTTGCGGATAAGGATGCCCGATCAGCACCGCCGAACCCTGCTTGCGCGCCAGGGCGATGCCTTGTTGCAATTGCCCGGTGATCGCCTCGGTAGTGCGCACATCGTCGAGGAACACATCACGCGAAACGTGGGCCAGGCCGATGCGCTGAGCTTCGGCTGCGGCCACGGTGGCGGCGCTGGTACGGCTGTCGACGAAGAACAGGTGACGTTGCTGCAGCTCACCCATCAACCAGGCCATGGGTTCACGCTGCGCCGTCATGCGGCTGCCCATGTGGTTGTTGATGCCGGCGGCGTAGGGCACCTTCGCCAAGGCCGCCTCCAGCCGGCGTGCCAGTTCCTCGATGGCAAGGCCCGGGTGCCAGGCATAGGGCCCGGTCGCCGGGTCCATGGGCATGTGCAGGATCACCGTCTTGCCGGCCTTGTGGGCCTGGCGGGCGAAGGTGGTGGCGTGCGGGGTGTCGGGCATGATCGCCATGGTCACCGGCCCAGGCAGGGCCAGGGTGCGGCTGTCACGGTCAGGGCTCTGGCCCAGGTCGTCGATGATGATGCTCATGTAGGCCTTGCCGGCCGGCGCCGCTTGCGCGACCCCGGCCAACAGGCAGAACAACAGACACAGCAGGTAACGCATCGTGTGGATCATTTGCCCGAGGTGATGTTCAGCCCTTTGAGCAGGCTCAGGGCCTGGCTCAGCTGGAAGTCATCGTCCTGCGGGCGTTCCTTGCGCTTGCTGCTGCCGGTCGGGCGGTCGGCGCCGCCGTTGCCGTTGCCCAGGTGGCCCTGCAGGTCGGCTTCCTTGAAGTTTTCGGTGTCGACTTCGGCGGTGAGCTTGGCCGGGCGCACTTCGATGTCCGGCACGATGCCCTGGGCCTGGATCGAACGGCCGTTGGGGGTGTAGTACAGCGCGGTGGTCAGCTTCAGGGCGCGGTCGTTGGCCAGCGGCAGCACGGTCTGCACCGAGCCCTTGCCGAAGCTGTCGGTACCCATCAGCACGGCGCGCTTCTGGTCTTGCAGGGCGCCGGCGACGATCTCGGAGGCCGAGGCGCTGCCGCCGTTGATCAGCACCACCAGTGGCACACCTTCGCTGGCGTCGGCCGGGTCGGCGGAGAAGCGCAGTTCGGAGTTGGCGATGCGGCCCTTGGTGTAAACGATCAGGCCCTTGGTCAGGAAGTGGTCGGCCACTTCTACTGCCGACTGCAACACCCCGCCCGGGTTGTTGCGCAGATCCAGCACTACCCCGCGCAACTTCTTGCCGTTGTCCTTGCGCAGCTTGGCCAGCGCCTTGCCCACTTCGTCGCCGGTCTTGACCTGGAACTGGGTGATACGGATGTAGCCGTAGTCGTTCTCCAGCAACTGGCTCTTCACGCTCTTGACCTGGATGACCGCGCGGGCCAGCGTCACGTCGAACGGATTGCCGCCGTCGCGCACCAGGGTCAGGGTGATCTTCTCGCCGATCTTGCCGCGCATCTTGTCGACCGCTTCGGTCATGGTCTGGCCACGGGTCGGGGCGCCGTTGATCTTGACGATCAGGTCGCCGGCCTGCACACCGGCACGCGAAGCCGGGGTGTCATCGATTGGCGAGACCACCTTGATGAAGCCGTCTTCCTGGCCCACTTCGATGCCCAGCCCGCCGAACTCGCCGCTGGTGCTTTCCTGCAACTCCTGGAAATCCTCGGGGCCGAGGTAGGCGGAGTGCGGGTCGAGGTTGCTGAGCATGCCCTTGATGGCGTTTTCCAGCAGGGTCTTGTCATCCACAGGTTCCACGTAGGCGGCCTTGATGCGGTCCATGACCTCGGCGAAGGTGCGCAGCTCTTCCAGCGGCAGCGGCGCCTTGGCGGTCACCTCGGTGGCTGGCACTGCGGCGGCCTTGGCCGGCTCTGCGGCGGTGGCCAGGGGCGCGCCGACCGCCAGGGCGATGGACAGGGCCAGCTGGGTGAGACGAGGCGAGTGCAGCATGTCGAACGAACTCCTGATCCTGTAAGCGCTCCTTGGGGAGCATCGGCGCAGCATTCAGGCTACGCCGTAGAAATTTGACTAGCCCCGGCACCACTGCGAAGGGTCGGTAGGCCGACCCTGCTGGCGGATGGCGAAGTACAAGCCTGCCGCGTCCTGGCCACCGCTGTCGCCAACGGTGGAAATGGCTTCACCGGCCTTGACGATATCACCGGCGCTCTTGAGCAGGCTCTGGTTGTGGCCGTACAGGCTCAGGTAACCGTTGCCATGGTCGAGAATGACCAGAAGCCCGGCGCCGCGCAACCAGTCGGCGAACACCACGCGCCCGCCGTGCACCGCACGTACCTGGGTGCCCGGGTTGGCGCTGATCATCACCCCGTCCCACTTGGCACGGGCGTCGCTGCCGCGGGCATCACCGAAGCGTGCCAGCAATCGACCGTTGACCGGCCACGGAAGTTTTCCCCGTGCCGAAGAAAATGCGCCGCCGTAGCTTGCGCCGTCGGTGGAAACCATTGGGCCGAGGGTGGTGCGAGCCTTTTTCGGTGGCTCCACCGGCTCCACGGGTGCCTGGGCCCGTTCGCGGGCAGCGGCGGCGGCCAGGGCCTCCTGCTGGCGGCGTTTTTCTGCTTCCTGCTGGGCCAGCAAGGCTTTCTTGCGCGCTCCTTCAGCTTCGCGGGCCTGGCGGGCCAGGGTTTCCTCGATGGTCTTGAGGACTTTGGCCAGGTCGGCCTGGTCCTGCTCGCGGGCCTGCAACTTCTGGTCGCGGTCCTTCATGTCGCCATTGAGCTTGGCCAGCACCTGCTGGCGCTTGCCGCGCTCGGTTTCCAGGGCCTGGCGGCGGCTGTCGAGGTCGGCGCGCTGGGTAAGCAACTGTTGCTGCTGGCCGGCAATGTCCTGCTCGACGTTGGCCAGCTGGCGCAAGGTCTCGTTGAAGGTGCGCAATTGTTCCAGGCGCGCCTTGCTCAGGTAATCGTAGTAAGTCAGGGTGCGGGCGAACTTCTCGGGGTTCTGCTGGTTGAGCAGCAGCTTGAGGTATTCCTCGCGGCCGTTGTTCTGGTAGGCCGAACGGGCCTGAATGGCGATCAGTCGTTGTTGTTCAACGCGGGCGCTCTGGAGTTTTTTTTTCTCGGTATCAAGGCGCTCCAGATCGCCCTCGGTCTTTTTTAGCTCTTGCTGCAGAGCCTCCACCTGTTTTTCGAGATCGCCGATGTCGGTCTCGGTGGCTTTGAGGTCCTTTTGCACACCGGCCTTTTCTTCCTGGAGCTTGCCCAGCGTCTTCTTGAGCTCGGCAATGTCCTGGCGGGTGGCGTCCAGTTGCTGCTGGGTCTGCACACGCTCATCGGCGAAGGCCGGGCTGAGCAGGCAAGACAGGGCTAGGAGGATCAGGGCGCGAAGCATGGGGTTTGGCGTACCAAGGATGGAGACTGGCCTAGTATGCCCGCCCGGGCGTGCAAAAAAAACGCCTCGCTGCGGGTGCAGGGGGGCGTTTGTCTGGAATTCATGTGTTATTGGGGCTGCTGCGCAGCCCGATCGCGACACAAGGCCGCTCCTACAGGCATCACGCGAGCCCTTGTAGGAGCAGCCTTGTGCTGCGAATGGGCCGCAAAGCGGCCCCAATACACCGAATCAGGCGTCGACCAGGATCGAGGTACCGGTCATTTCCACCGGCTTCTCCAGCCCCAGCAGCTTCAGCATGGTCGGCGCCACGTCGGCCAGCACGCCGCCATCGCGCACCTTGACGTTGCGCTTGCCCACATAGATGAACGGTACCGGCTCGGTGGTGTGCGCGGTGTGCGCCTGGCCGGTGCATTCGTCTTCCATCTGCTCGACGTTGCCGTGGTCGGCGGTGATCAGCGCTTCGCCGTCCACCTTGTCCAGCGCTTCGACAATGCGCCCTACACAGGTATCCAGCGCTTCGACCGCCTTGACCGCCGCCTCGAACACGCCGGTGTGGCCGACCATGTCGCCGTTGGCGTAGTTGACCACGATCACGTCGTAGCGCTGCTGCTCGATGGCTTCGACAATGCGGTCGGTCACTTCCGGCGCGTTCATTTCCGGCTGCAGGTCGTAGGTGGCAACCTTCGGCGACGGGATCAGGATGCGTTCTTCGCCTTCGAACGGCTCTTCACGCCCGCCCGAGAAGAAGAAGGTGACGTGGGCGTACTTCTCGGTCTCGGCGATGCGCAGCTGGGTCTTGCCGTTCTTGGCCAGGTACTCGCCCAGCACATTGTCCAGGCTGGACGGTGCAAAGGCTGCGGGGGCCGGGATCTTGGCCGAGTACTGGGTCAGGCCGATGTAGGCCGCCACTTTTGGCAGGCGGGCACGCGGGAACTCGTTGAAGTCGGTTTCGACGAACGCGCGCGACAGCTCGCGGGCGCGGTCGGCGCGGAAGTTCATGAAGATCACGGCATCGCCATCTTCGACCTTGACCGCTTCACCAATGCGCGTGGCCTTGACGAACTCGTCGCTCTCGTCACGGGCGTAGGCCGCTTCCAGGCCGGCCTGGGCGGTGTCGGCGGTGTACTCGGCGGCGCTGTCGACGATCAGGTTGTAGGCGGCGCTGACACGGTCCCAGCGGTTGTCGCGGTCCATGGCGAAGTAGCGGCCGATCAGGCTGGCGATGCGGCCCTTGCCCAGCTTGGCGAAGGTGGCGTCGAGCAGTTCGATGGACGACTGTGCGCTGCGTGGCGGGGTGTCGCGGCCATCGAGGAAGGCGTGCAGGTAGATCTTGTCTGCACCGCGCTGCGCCGCCAGTTCGGCCATGGCCACCAGGTGGTCCTGGTGGCTGTGCACGCCACCATCGGACAGCAGGCCGAGGATGTGCACGGCCTTGCCGGCACCGGCGGCCTTGTCCACGGCAGCGGTGAGCACCGGGTTCTCGAAGAACTCACCATCGCGGATGGCTTTGGTGACGCGGGTGAAGTCCTGGTAGACGACGCGGCCGGCCCCCAGGTTCATGTGACCGACTTCGGAGTTGCCCATCTGCCCGTCCGGCAGGCCGACATCCATGCCCGAGCCGGAAATGAGGCCATGCGGCTGGGTGGCGCGCAGGCGATCATAGACCGGCGTATTGGCGGCAAAAATGGCGTTGTGTTCGGGGATCTCGCTGTGGCCGAAGCCATCCAGGATGATCAGGACCAGAGGTTTGGGCGTACTCGTCATCAATCAAACTCACGGTTGTTCAAAGATGATAAAGACACGCATTTTAGGGCAAATACGCCACCTGCGGCGAATATTCGTCCTGTTCCCTGACCAGCGCAGCCCATTCGGCAACATGAAGGTACCTTTGCGGCCGGCCCGCCGGGCTTTGGTGGTACTGGGGGGCTGTGTATACTGGCCGGCATTTTCAATCGCCTGGAACACCGCTGATGGTTGCTCACCTGATTCAATTCGCGACAGATCACTACATCCTGGTTGCGATCTTCGTTGTTCTGCTGGTCCTGCTGCTGCTCAATGAAATCCGCCGTGGCGGCCAGAGCCTGAGCAATGGCCAACTGACCGCCCTGGTCAATGCCGACAAGGGCCTGGTCCTCGACATCCGTACTGCCAAGGAATACGCCGCCGGCCACATCGTCGGTGCGATCAACATTCCGCAGGACAAGCTGGCCGCGCGCATGAGCGAGCTGGACAAGCACAAAGAGAAGACCCTGATCGTCGTCGACGCAATGGGCCAGCAGTCCGGCACCCACTGCCGCGAACTGCTCAAGGCTGGCTACACCGCTGCCAAACTGAGCGGTGGCGTTTCCAGCTGGAAAGCCGATAACCTGCCCCTGGTGAAGTGATATGAAGCCCGTCATCGTCTATTCCAGCGACTACTGCCCCTACTGCATGCGCGCCAAGTACCTGCTCGAGAGCAAGGGCGTGGCCTTCGAGGAAATCAAGGTCGACGGCAAGCCGCAGGTTCGTGCCGAGATGAGCCAGAAGGCCGGCCGTACGTCGGTGCCGCAGATCTGGATCGGCAGCACCCATGTCGGTGGATGCGATGACCTCTATGCCCTGGAGCGCGCCGGCAAGCTCGACGCGCTGCTGGCGGCCTGATTTGCACTGCATTCAAAAACATTAGGATAAGGATCTGCCATGACTGACCAACAGACCAACGGCGCTGCTGCAGAAGACAACAGCCCTCAGTTCTCCCTGCAGCGCATCTATGTGCGCGACCTGTCGTTCGAGGCCCCGAAAAGCCCGCAGATCTTCCGCCAGACCTGGGAGCCGAGCGTTGCGCTGGACCTGAACACCAAGCAGAAAGCCCTGGAAGGTGACTTCCACGAGGTGGTGCTGACCCTGTCGGTAACCGTCAAGAACGGTGACGAAGTGGCGTTCATCGCTGAAGTGCAGCAGGCCGGTATCTTCCTGATCGCCAACCTGGATGCGGCTTCGATGAGCCACACCCTGGGTGCGTTCTGCCCGAACATCCTGTTCCCTTACGCCCGTGAGACCCTGGACAGCCTGGTGACCCGCGGTTCGTTCCCGGCCCTGATGCTGTCGCCGGTCAACTTCGACGCCCTGTACGCGCAAGAAATGCAGCGCATGCAGGAAGCGGGCGAAGTGCCGACTGTGCAGTAATCGCTGCCGGTATCAAGAAAGCGCCTCTCGGGGCGCTTTTTTATTGCCTGTTCCGGCCCTATCGCCGGCAAGCCAGCTCCCACAGGTACTGCACAGGTTCCAAGGCTGGTGCGGTCCCTGTGGGAGCTGGCTTGCCGGCGATAGGGCCAGTGCAGGCAGCGCATCAGCTCCCGGCAAACCCGTTCTGCCGCCAGGCCTCATACACCGTCACCGCCACGGTATTGGACAGGTTCAGGCTCCGGCACCCCGGCCGCATCGGCAGGCGCAGGCGTTGTTCAGCTGGAAGGCTGTCCAGCACCTCGGCCGGCAACCCGCGGCTCTCTGGCCCGAACAGGAAAGCGTCGCCCGGTTGATAGGCCACTTCATGGAACGGGTGCGAGCCCTTGGTGGTAAAGGCGAACAGCCTTGGATTACCCAGGCTTTCCAGGCATCCGGCCAGGCTCTCATGGCGCTTGAGCGTGGCATACTCATGGTAATCCAGCCCCGCGCGCCGCAGGCGCTTGTCATCCAGTTCGAAGCTGATGGGTTCGATCAGGTGCAGGTGGCAGCCGCTGTTGGCGCACAGGCGAATGATGTTGCCGGTATTCGGCGGAATTTCTGGTTGAAAAAGGATGACGTGAAACATGCACGGCTCCAAGCGTGAAGATGACGGGCATTCTACCCCTGAACCGGACGTGCGTTCGAAGGCCTTCCCACGGGTAATGCTGTCACTGGCGATTGTCGGTTTGATGGTAGGGCTGATGATCGGCCGCATCACCGCCCCCGACGAGCGTGAGCTGCAGCAGGTGGAGGTGGTACAGGATGGCCTGACGCTGTGGTTCAACGAAGAACCCAAGCTGCATGGCGAGAACGTGGAAGGCACGGTTGCGCTGCTGTTCCAGGCCCAGGGCAAGGCCCAGCAAGGGCAATTGAGCCTGCAGGGTAAACCGGTCAGTTGGCGGGTGCAGAAGAGTGACGAAGGGCTGCTGCTGACGGTGATTGCCGCGCGTCCCCTGCACGGCGAATGGGCCGGTGCAGAGGACGATGGGCGTTGGCGGGTGCAGGTGAAACTGCACGAATAAAAGAGGGGATATCCCGGCCTGCCTGTACCAGGGTCCCCAAAAGGGGTTACTGCGTATAAAGGGGGGATGACCCGGCCTGCCTGTACCGAGGTCCCCAAAACGGGCGGTGTTGCGAATAAAAGAGGGGTTCACCCGGCCTGCCTGTACCAGGGCCCCCGAAACTGGGTATGTATTAGCTATTGCAGGGGGCGTGCCAGTTTTGAAAAGCCCGTGAATATTGGGCTTTGAGGGGGATTTGGCCGGGTTTTGAGGGGGTTTGTGCCTTCGCGAGGTGCATCGGGCACAGGATCGGTGCATGGAGCCGGTATTTTTTTGCGCCACAAACGCATTCGCGGGTAAACCCGCTCCCACAGGTACAGCGCCGACCTTGAGGCTGGCGCCGTACCTGTGGGAGCGGGTTTACCCGCGAATGTATCGGTGCAGGCAGTTATGAATTAGTGGTCGTCACCTTCCTCATCATCCCCACCCGCCACATTCATCCCCAGCTCCTTGATCTTGCGCGTCAGGGTATTACGCCCCCAGCCCAGCAACAGCGCCGCATCCCGGCGCCGACCGGCGGTGTGCTTGAGCGCCGTCTCGATCATGATCCGTTCAAAACTCGGCACCGCGCTGTCCAGCAGGTTCGACTGCCCGCGCGCCAACGCCTGGTCGGCCCACTGGCGCAGGGCCTGCTCCCAGTTGGTTACCGGTGCGGCGTCCTGTGGCAGGTTCAGCAGCTCGGGCGGCAAGTCGCCGATCAGCACCTCGCGGCTGGACGCCATCACGGTGATCCAGCGGCAGGTGTTTTCCATCTGCCGCACGTTGCCTGGCCACGGCAGGTTGCGGATGAACTCTTCGGTTTCCGGCTTGAGGATCTTCGGCTCGACCGCCAGTTCCTGGGCGGCGCGGGCGAGGAAGTGGCGGGCGAGGGCAGGGATGTCCTCGCGGCGGTCAGCCAGGCGCGGAATGTGGATGCGGATCACGTTCAGGCGATGGAACAAGTCCTCGCGGAACTTGCCCGCCTGCACCAGCGACTCCAGGTTCTGGTGGGTCGCTGCAATGATGCGCACGTCGACCTTGACTGGCACATGGCCGCCAACGCGGTAGAACTCGCCATCGGCCAGCACCCGCAGCAGGCGGGTCTGGGTGTCGGCGGGCATGTCGCCGATTTCGTCGAGGAACAAGGTGCCGCCATCGGCCTGCTCGAAGCGGCCCCGGCGCAGGTTGGCAGCACCGGTGAAGGCGCCTTTTTCATGGCCGAACAGCTCGGACTCCATCAAGTCCTTGGGGATGGCCGCCATGTTCAGGGCAATGAACGGCGACGCCGCACGCGGGCTGTGACGGTGCAGGGCGTGGGCCACCAGTTCTTTACCGGTGCCGGACTCACCGTTGATCAGTACCGTGATGTTGGAGTGGCTGAGGCGGCCGATGGCGCGGAACACCTCCTGCATCGCCGGGGCTTCGCCGATGATTTCCGGGGTGCGCGCCAGGTTCTGTGGCACATCCAGGCCTTGTTGCTCCTGGGCGTGCTGGTTGGCGCGCTTCACCAGCGAGACGGCTTCGTCCACATCGAACGGCTTGGGCAGGTACTCGAAGGCACCGCCCTGGTACGACGCCACGGCGCTGTCGAGGTCGGAATGGGCGGTCATGATGATGACCGGCAGGCGCGGGTGGTGTTCGCGGATCTGTGCCAACAGGTCGAGGCCGCTGGCACCCGGCATGCGAATGTCGGAAATGATCACGTCCGGTTGCTGGCGTGCCAGGCGGCCCATCACACCGTCTGCGCTGTCGAAGCTCTGGGTGGTCATGCCTTCCTGTTGCAGGGCTTTTTCCAGGACCCAGCGGATGGAGCGATCATCGTCGACGATCCATACGGTTTCACTTCGGCTCATGAGGCGGTGGCTCCTTGTTCCAGGGGCAGGTAGATCGAGAAGGCGGTGTGGCCTGCGTGGCTTTCACACTCGATCAGGCCCTGGTGCTGGCTGATGATGTTCTGGGTAATGGCCAGGCCCAGCCCGGTACCGTCCGGGCGGCCGCTGACCATGGGATAGAAGAGGGTGTCTTGCAGTTCCGGCGGAATGCCCGGGCCGTTATCGATGATCTCCACCCGTGCGACCAGGCGGTGGCGAACATGGCCGATGGTGAACTGGCGCAAGGCGCGGCTGCGCAGGGTGATGCGGCCCAGGCGCAGTTCGTTCTGCGAACTGATCGCCTGCATGGCATTGCGCACGATGTTGAGTACGGCCTGGATCATCTGCTCGCGGTCGATCAGCACGTCCGGCAGGCTTGGGTCGTAATCGCGCACCAAAGTGATGCAACCCTGGCTTTCGGCGTCGACCAGGCTGCAGACCCGCTCCAGCACTTCGTGGATGTTGGTCATGGCCAGCGATGGCAGCTTGTTCGAACCGAGCATGCGGTCGACCAGGTTGCGCAGGCGGTCGGCCTCTTCGATGATCACGTTGGTGTAGTCGCGCAGGCCTTCTTCGGGCAGCTCGCGGGCCAGCAACTGGGCTGCGCCACGGATGCCGCCGAGTGGGTTCTTGATTTCGTGGGCCAGGCCACGCACCAGCATCTTGGTGGTTTCCTGCTTGCTCAGCTGGGCCTCTTCCTTGGTGATGCGCAGCAGCCGGTCGCGCGGGTGCACCTCCAGCAACAGCAGGGTCTGGCCCTGGTTCAGGATGGGGGTTACCGCGTAGTCGACGGTGATGGTCTGCCCGGTCAGCGAGGTGAGCTGCGCTTCGCGCTTGGTGAACGGGTGCGCCTGCTCGACCGCCTGGCGCAACGAGCTGAGGGCCTCGGTCGACTCGGTAAACAGCTCGCTGATGAACTGCCCATGGCTACGTTGACCACTGACGGCGAGCAGCATTTCCGCGGCCGGGTTCATGTACTCCAGGCGCAGCTCGGCGTTGAGCAGCAACGTGGCGGTGGTCAGGTTGTCCAGAAGCAGACGGTGCTGCGCATCGCTGATGGTCATAAGGCGTCGTTGACCTCTTTTGGCGCTTGCCTGGCACTTTCTTGGCCAGGGCCGGGCTCGGGGTGCATCGGCTGATGCGTGTCTCTTTGCAGAAAAAATGCAAGAAACAAACCAAAGCTCCGAAAAGAAGCGGGATTTGCCGATAAAGGCCTGGATCTGCGCAAATTCGGATCAGAAAGTCTTGGTGAAACGTTTAATGTGAACCAGATTGGGGAGCAAATCGGGGCACTGCACTCAATCTTGCACCAAGATAGAGCATAGCGTGGGTGGCGAGGTTTCTGCGTGGGGCGTAAACGAAAACGGCCTCCCGAAGGAGGCCGTCGTGATCATGTCACCGGCGCGAGGCGCCGATCAGATCAGCAGCTGTAGTACAGCTCGTATTCCAGCGGGTGTACGAAGGTGCGGACCTTGATTTCTTCTTCCGACTTCAGCTCGATGAAGGCATCGATGAAGTCGTCGGAGAACACGCCGCCCTTGGTCAGGAACGCACGGCCTTTGTCCAGCTCTTCCAGGGCTTCTTTCAGGCTGCCGCACACTTGCGGAATGTCCTTGGCCTCTTCTGGTGGCAGGTCGTACAGGTTCTTGTCGGCAGCATCGCCTGGGTGGATCTTGTTCTGGATGCCGTCCAGGCCAGCCATCAGCAGGGCCGCGAAGGCCAGGTACGGGTTGGCCGATGGGTCCGGGAAGCGTGCTTCGATACGGCGGGCTTTCGGGCTGCCGACGTAAGGAATACGGATCGATGCGGAACGGTTGCGAGCCGAGTAGGCCAGCATTACCGGGGCTTCGAAGCCTGGGACCAGACGCTTGTAGGAGTTGGTCGACGGGTTGGTGAAGCCGTTCAGGGCCTTACCGTGCTTGATGATGCCGCCGATGAAGTACAGGGCAGTGTCGGACAGGCCGGCATAGCCTTCACCCGAGAAGGTGTTCTTGCCGTCTTTCCAGATCGACATGTGCACGTGCATGCCCGAGCCGTTGTCGCCGTACAGTGGCTTCGGCATGAAGGTGGCGGTACGGCCGTAGGCGTCGGCAACGTTGTGCACGACGTATTTCAGGGCCTGTACTTCGTCAGCTTTCTTCACCAGGGTGTTGAACTTGACGCCGATTTCGTTCTGGCCGGCAGTCGCCACTTCGTGGTGGTGAACTTCAACGATCTGGCCCATTTCTTCCAGTGCGTTGCACATGGCAGTACGGATTTCGTGGTCGTGGTCGAACGGCGGAACCGGGAAGTAGCCGCCTTTCACGCCTGGACGGTGGCCTTTGTTGCCGCCTTCCACGTCAGCGCCGGTCATCCACGAGCCTTGCTCGGAGAAGATCTTGAACATCGAGCCGGAGATGTCCGAGTGGAACTTCACTTCGTCGAAGATGAAGAACTCTGGCTCCGGGCCTGCGAACACGGTGTCACCGATGCCGGTGCTCTTCAGGTACTCTTCGGCGCGCTTGGCGATCGCACGTGGGTCGCGATCGTAGCCCTGCATGCTCGACGGGTCGACGATGTCGCAGGTGATGATCAGGGTAGGTTCTTCGGTGAACGGGTCCAGGACGGCAGTGTCGTCAACCGGCATCAGGATCATGTCGGAAGCTTCGATGCCTTTCCAGCCAGCAATGGAGGAACCGTCGAACATCTTGCCGACTTCGAAGAAGTCTTCGTCCAGCGCATCGCGCGACGGCATGGTCACGTGGTGCTGAATGCCTTTGGTGTCCGTGAAACGCAGATCAATCCACTTGACGTCATGATCTTTGATGAGTTGAACCGACTTCGACATGTTGTCCTCCGGAGGGTCTAGAGCGCGGTGGGCCGCTGCCCTGGAAAAAGGGTGTTGCCGGGCGCGGATAGTCGGCCAAGCTTACCTGCCTCACAAGGGAGCAAATTGCATGCCAGTGCCCGAAAATGGCGAGGGTGGGATAAAAGCAGGCGTTTGCGGGCATTTGGCAGTGGGTTGGCGGGGAAAAGTGCACCCTTAAGATGCGGTTTTCGGCATCAATGCACCAATAGTGTGCATTGGTTGGGCTGTGTGTTTCCTTTAGGGGCCTCATCGCCGGCAAGCCAGCTCCCACAGATCAGGCGCAGGTCTCGGGGCCTGCCGATGTCCTGTGGGAGCTGGCTTGCCGGCGATGAGGCCAGTACAGGCAATATAAATCCAACCTTCTGTACAAAAGTTGGTCAAATCCTGAGCAATTTCCGATATAATTCGCGCCCCTCATTTTCGGCAGGCCCTGCGCGCGCTGTTAACCAATGAAACTTATCGTCAAAGTCTTCCCAGAAATCACCATCAAGAGCCGGCCGGTGCGCAAGCGCTTCATCCGCCAGCTCGCCAAGAACATCCGCAACGTGCTCAAGGACCTCGATCCTGAGCTCGCGGTCGATGGTGTCTGGGACAATCTCGAAGTGGTCACCCGCATCGAGGACGAAAAGGTCCAGCGCGAGATCATCGAGCGCCTCACCTGCACGCCGGGTATCACCCATTTCCTGCAGGTCGAGGAATACCCGCTGGGTGACTTCGACGACATCGTTGCCAAGTGCAAGCACCACTTCGGCCACCTGCTGGCCGGCAAGCACTTCGCCGTGCGCTGCAAGCGCGGTGGCCACCATGACTTCACCTCGATGGATGTCGACCGTTACGTCGGCAGCCAGCTGCGCCAGCAGTGTGGCGCCGCCGGCATCGAGCTGAAGAAGCCTGAAGTGCTGGTACGCATCGAAATCCGCAACCAGCGCCTGTACGTGATCCACAACCAGCACCAGGGCATCGGCGGTTACCCGCTGGGCGCCCTGGAGCAGACCCTGGTGCTGATGTCCGGTGGCTTCGACTCCACCGTGGCGGCTTACCAGATGATGCGCCGCGGCCTGATGACCCACTTCTGCTTCTTCAACCTCGGCGGCCGTGCCCACGAGCTGGGCGTGATGGAAGTGGCCCACTACCTGTGGAAGAAGTACGGCAGCAGCCAGCGCGTGCTGTTCATCAGCGTGCCGTTCGAAGAAGTGGTCGGCGAGATCCTCAACAAGGTCGACAACAGCTACATGGGCGTGACCCTCAAGCGCATGATGCTGCGCGGTGCCGCCCACATGGCTGACCGCCTGGAGATCGATGCGCTGGTGACCGGCGAAGCCATTTCCCAGGTGTCCAGCCAGACCCTGCCGAACCTGTCGATCATCGACTCGGCCACCGACAAGTTGGTGCTGCGCCCGCTGCTGGCCAGCCACAAGCAGGACATCATCGACCAGGCTACCGAAATCGGCACCGCCGACTTCGCCAAGCACATGCCAGAATACTGCGGCGTGATTTCGGTAAACCCGACCACTCACGCCAAGCGCCACCGCATGGAGCATGAAGAGAAGCAGTTCGACATGGCCGTGCTGGAGCGCGCCCTGGAGCGCGCCAGGCTGATCTCCATCGACCATGTGATCGATGAGCTGGGCAAGGACGTCGAAATCGAGGAAGTGACCGAGGCGCTGTCGGGCCAGATCGTCATCGACATTCGTCACCCCGATGCCCAGGAAGACGAACCTCTGGTGCTGGAAGGTATCGAAGTCCAGGCCATGCCGTTCTATGCCATCAACAGCAAGTTCAAGCACCTGGACCCGACGCGCCAGTACTTGCTGTATTGCGACAAGGGTGTGATGAGCCGTTTGCACGCACACCATCTGCTCAGTGAGGGACATGCCAATGTGCGTGTTTATCGTCCGACATAAGACGCCGGGGCTGTATGGCGGCAGTATCCGCCATCGCCCTCCCGACCGCCGGGCCCGCTGAGCCTTAAACAGTACATATTGGCCGCCTACAATGGGCGGCAACCGAATCCTCTGATCGAGATACACTTGTGATCGAAAATCTGCGTAACATCGCCATCATCGCCCACGTTGACCATGGTAAAACCACCCTGGTCGACAAACTCCTGCGTCAGTCCGGCACTCTGGAGCGTAACGAGCTCAACGACGAGCGCGTCATGGACTCCAACGACCAGGAAAAAGAGCGCGGTATTACCATTCTGGCGAAAAACACCGCCATCAACTGGAACGGCTACCACATCAACATCGTCGACACCCCCGGCCACGCCGACTTCGGTGGCGAGGTTGAGCGTGTAATGTCGATGGTCGACTCCGTGCTGCTGCTGGTCGACGCCCAAGACGGCCCGATGCCGCAAACCCGCTTCGTGACCAAGAAGGCCTTCGAAGCCGGCCTGAAGCCAATCGTCGTGATCAACAAGGTTGACCGTCCGGGCGCGCGTCCTGACTGGGTTCTGGACCAGATCTTCGACCTGTTCGACAACCTCGGTGCCACCGACGAACAGCTGGACTTCAAAGTCGTCTACGCCTCGGCCCTGAACGGCATTGCCGGTCTGGACCACACCGAAATGGGCGAAGACATGACTGCCCTGTACCAGGCTGTCATCGACCACGTTCCAGCGCCAGCTGTTGACCGTGACGGCCCGTTCCAGATGCAGATCTCCGCACTGGACTACAACAGCTTCCTGGGTGTGATCGGTGTTGGCCGTATTGCCCGTGGTCGCATCAAGCCGAACACCCCGGTTGTCGCCATCGACGCCGACGGCAAGAAGCGTAACGGCCGTATCCTCAAGCTGATGGGCCACCACGGCCTGCACCGCGTCGACGTCGAAGAAGCCCAGGCTGGCGACATCGTCTGCATCAGCGGTTTCGACGAGCTGTTCATCTCCGACACCCTGTGCGACCCGACTGCCGTTGAGGCGATGAAGCCGCTGACCGTCGACGAGCCTACCGTTTCGATGACCTTCCAGGTCAACGACTCGCCGTTCTGCGGCAAGGAAGGCAAGTTCGTCACCAGCCGTAACATCAAGGACCGTCTGGACAAAGAGCTGCTGTACAACGTTGCCCTGCGCGTTGAAGAAACCGACTCCCCAGACAAGTTCAAGGTCTCGGGCCGTGGTGAGCTGCACCTCTCGGTACTGATCGAAACCATGCGTCGCGAAGGCTTCGAGCTGGCCCTGGGCCGCCCGGAAGTGATCATTCGCGAAGTCGACGGCGTCAAGCAAGAGCCGTTCGAAAACGTCACCATCGACATCCCTGAAGAATCCCAGGGCAAGGTCATGGAAGAAATGGGCCTGCGTAAAGGCGACCTGACCAACATGGTTCCGGATGGCAAGGGCCGTGTACGCCTGGAATACAACATCCCGGCGCGTGGTCTGATCGGTTTCCGTAACCAGTTCCTGACCCTGACCAACGGTGCAGGCATCCTGACTTCGATCTTCGATCGCTACGACGCAGTGAAGTCCGGTCACATGTCCGGCCGTCAGAACGGCGTACTGGTTTCGGTCGAAACCGGCAAGGCGCTGACCTACTCGCTGGAAACCCTGCAGGCGCGCGGCAAGCTGTTCGTCGAGCACGGCCAGGAGATCTACAACGGTCAGATCATCGGCCAGAACAGCCGCGACAACGACCTGGGCGTCAACCCTACCAAGGGCAAGAAGCTCGACAACATGCGTGCTTCGGGTAAAGACGAAGTCATCGCCCTGGTTCCGCCGGTTCGCTTCACCCTGGAACAGGCTCTGGAATACATCCAGGAAGACGAGCTGTGCGAAGTAACGCCGAAGTCCATCCGTCTTCGCAAGAAGATCCTGGACGAAAGCGAGCGTACCCGCGCTGCCAAGAAAGCCAAAAACAGCTAAGTTAGCTTTGGCTGAATGAAAACGCCCCCGGTCGAAAGGCCGGGGGCGTTTTTTTTGCCTTCAGGATTTGCGTTGGCCTCTTCGCGGGCTTGCCCGCTCCCACAGGTGCTGCACAGGTTCTGAATGTTGTGGAGATCCTGTGGGAGCGGGCAAGCCCGCGAAGAGGCCGGATCAGGCTGACGATCAGCGCCCAACCACCTTGGGCTTATAGGCGCAATACCCCGGCCGCGGCCCGACCTTGGGGTGGTTGCGGCAGGTATCCGGGCGCTTGTCATAAATGGTGCACAGCCGGCTTTTACGATCCAGGTACATGCAGTCGTCGTTGCTCATCCGGGTCAGGGTGAAGATGCCCGACTTCTGGTTGAAGCGCTCGATGATGCCTTCTTTTTGCAGGCGCTTGGCCACGTTCTTCGGCGGTTCGTCTTTCTCGAACTCGTCTACCACGCCGATACGGATCAGATCCTTGATCTTCACCTCCACCGGCAGGGTGCAGCAGGTCGAATGGCAGCCATGGCACATGTTGCTGGTATAGCGCTGCCAGGTCTCCAGGCGGTCGACTTCGGCCGCGGCGATCAGGGTCGTTTTCATCTTTATAGGGTGGATCACGGTCTTGGGGCGCGCGATCATACCGGAATTGTTCAATTTATGAACAACCTTTTGCCGGATTGGCAAAGTGGGCATGAAAACTGCGAACAGTAACTGTCACTCCCTGTCGAAGGGTCTAGTCTCATCACTCTCCCTCCGCTTTCGTCAACTTGCCCAGAGGATGCCGCATGTCCCAGGAACCCGAAGCACGTGACGCCGAGGTGGCCGAATTTCGCGCCGCAGTACTGAACAAGCTGACCTACGCGGTCGGCAAGGACCCGGAGCATGCGTTCGACCACGACTGGTTCGAGGCCATTGCCCTGGCCGCGCGCGATCACATGGTCGACCACTGGATGGACCACACCCGCCAGGCTTACCGTAGAAGCCAGAAGCGGGTCTATTACCTCTCCCTCGAATTCCTTATCGG
The DNA here is from genome assembly GCF_050058005.1 of Pseudomonas sp. WOUb67. Classification (NCBI taxonomy): domain Bacteria; kingdom Pseudomonadati; phylum Pseudomonadota; class Gammaproteobacteria; order Pseudomonadales; family Pseudomonadaceae; genus Pseudomonas; species Pseudomonas sp. WOUb67. Next base: position 1,096,758 of record NZ_CP170112.1, read on the forward strand.
CCGCTTGCTGTACGACAGCCTGAGCAACCTGGGGCTGCTGGACGTCGCCCGTGAGGCGCTGCAAGGGCTGGACGTGGACCTGGAGCGCATCCGCCTGCTCGAACCCGACGCCGCGCTGGGTAACGGTGGCCTCGGCCGCCTGGCGGCGTGCTTCATGGAAAGCATGTCCACCCTGGGCATTGCCGCCCATGGTTACGGCATCCGCTACGAGCATGGGTTGTTCCGTCAGGCCGTGGTCGATGGCTGGCAGCAGGAGCAGACCGAAAACTGGCTGGACTTCGGTAACCCCTGGGAGTTCGAGCGTGCCGAGGTGATCTACCCGATCAGCTTCGGCGGCAGTGTCGAAACCGTGAACGACGCCAGTGGTACCCAGCGCCAGGTATGGTCGCCTGGCGAAACGGTGCGTGCGGTGGCCTACGACACGCCCGTGGTCGGCTGGCGCGGGTCCAGCGTCAACACCCTGCGCCTGTGGCGTGCGCGGGCACTGGAAGAGCTGCACCTGGAGCGCTTCAACGCCGGTGACCACCTGGGGGCGGTGGCTGAAGTGGCGCGGGCCGAGAGCATTTCGCGCGTGCTGTACCCGGCCGACAGCACCGAGGCCGGGCAGGAACTGCGCCTGCGCCAGGAGTACTTCTTTGTGTCGGCTTCGCTGCAGGACTTGCTGCGACGCCACCTGAACATGCACAAGGACCTGCTCAACCTGCCCGATGCGGCGGCCATCCAGCTTAACGACACGCACCCTTCGATTGCCGTGGCAGAGTTGATGCGGCTGTTGGTAGACCAGCATGAAGTGCCATGGGAAAAGGCCTGGGAGCTGACCGTTGGCACGCTCGCCTACACCAATCACACCCTGCTGCCCGAAGCCCTGGAAACCTGGCCGGTAGCCCTGATGGAGCGCATGCTGCCGCGTCACATGCAGATCATCTACCTGATCAACGCCTACCATATCGACGCATTGCGGGCCAAAGGCATGCACGACTTCGACGTGCTGCGCGCGGTGTCGCTGATCGAGGAAGACAACGGCCGCCGGGTGCGCATGGGTAACCTGGCGTTCCTTGGCTCGCACAGCGTCAACGGCGTGTCGGCGCTGCACAGCAAGCTGATGAAGAGCACCGTGTTCTCCGAGCTGCACAAGCTCTACCCGCAACGCATCAACAACAAGACCAACGGCATTACCTTCCGCCGCTGGCTGTACCAGTCCAACCCACAGCTGACCGAGATGCTGGTCGAAGCGCTTGGGCCGGGGCTCAAGGACGACCCTGAAGGGCTTCTGGCCGGCCTGGTGCCATTCGCCGACAAGGCGGGTTTCCGCAAGCAGTTCGCCGCCCAGCGCCTGCACAGCAAGCGCGCCCTGGCCAGCATCATCCAGGACCGCATTGGTGTCACGGTCAACCCCGAGGCGATGTTCGATGTGCAGGTCAAGCGTATCCACGAGTACAAGCGCCAGCTGCTCAACCTGCTGCACACCGTGGCGCTGTACCAGGCCATTCGCAACGACCCTGGCACCAACTGGGTGCCGCGGGTGAAGATCTTCGCCGGCAAGGCGGCGGCCAGTTACCACCAGGCCAAGCTGATCATCAAGCTGGCCAACGACATCGCCCGGGTGGTGAACAACGACCCGACCGTGCGCGGCCTGCTCAAGGTGGTGTTCCTGCCCAACTACAACGTCAGCCTGGCTGAAAGCATCATTCCGGCGGCCGACCTTTCCGAGCAGATTTCCACGGCCGGTTATGAAGCCTCCGGTACCAGCAACATGAAGTTCGGCCTGAACGGCGCGCTGACCATCGGCACCCTGGACGGTGCCAACGTGGAAATGTGCGAACAGGTGGGCGCCGACAACATGTTCATCTTCGGCCTGACCGCGCAGCAGGTCGAGGCGCGCAAGCGTGCCGGTGACTTTGGTGCCAATGCCGCCATAGCCGCTTCCAACCGCTTGAGCGACGTGCTGCAGGCGATTCGCAGCGGTGTGTTCTCGCCAGACGACCCTTCACGCTATGCCGGGTTGATCGACGGGCTGGTGGCCTACGACCGCTTCCTGGTGTGCGCCGACTTCGATGCCTACTGGGATGCCCAGCGGCGGGTCGAAGACCTGTGGCACACGCCGCAGGAGTGGTGGCGCATGGCGGTGCTGAACACGGCGCGGATGGGCTGGTTCTCGTCGGACCGGACCATTCGCGAATATGCTACCGAGATCTGGAAGGCACTGGATTGATGTGAGGCCATTCGCGGGCACGCCCGCTCCCACAGGTACAGCGCAGGCCTCGAAGCTTGCGAGACACCTGTGGGAGCGGGCGTGCCCGCGAATGGGCCCACAACCGGACCATCGGCCTGGCGAAGGCTGAACTAGCGACCTATTGTGCCGTCTGAGAGCCGTGGCGAGTCTCATTGCTCGCTAGCCCGCCACTCTCCCTGTAAACTGCGGGGGTTTTTTACTCCCCAATCCTTTCGGAGCCATACATGTCCCGCGTTACCCTGAGTCGCTATCTGATTGAGCAGACCCGCAGCAACAATACCCCTGCCGATCTGCGCTTCCTGATCGAAGTGGTGGCGCGTGCGTGCAAGGAAATCAGCCATCACGTGTCCAAAGGCGCCCTCGGCGGCGTGCTGGGCAGCATGGGCACTGAAAACGTGCAGGGCGAAGTCCAGAAGAAACTGGACGTGATTTCCAACGATATCCTGCTGGAAGCCAACGAATGGGGCGGCCACCTGGCCGGCATGGCCTCCGAAGAAATGGACAACGCCTACCAGATCCCCGGCAAGTACCCGAAAGGCGCGTACCTGCTGGTCTTCGACCCACTGGACGGTTCGTCGAACATCGACGTCAACGTCTCGGTCGGCACCATCTTCTCGGTGCTGCGTTGCCCTAACCAGTACCTGAGCCAGAACGAAAGCCTCAACGAAGAAGCCTTCCTGCAGCCAGGCACCGAGCAGGTCGCCGCCGGTTATGCCATCTACGGCCCGCAGACCATGCTGATCCTGACCCTGGGCAACGGCGTCAAGGGCTTCACCCTGGACCGCGAACTGGGCAGCTTCGTGCTGACCCACGAAAACATCCAGGTACCGGCGACCACCGCCGAGTTCGCCATCAACATGTCCAACCAGCGTCACTGGGAAGCCCCGGTACAACGCTACGTTGGCGAACTGCTGGCCGGCGAAACCGGCCCGCTGAAAAAGAACTACAACATGCGCTGGATTGCCTCGATGGTGGCCGACGTGCACCGCATCCTGACCCGTGGCGGCCTGTTCATGTACCCACGTGACGCCCGCGAGCCAAGCAAGCCAGGCAAGCTGCGCCTGATGTACGAAGCCAACCCGATGTCGTTCATTATCGAACAGGCAGGCGGCGCCTCTACCAACGGTTACGACCGCATCCTCGACATCAAGCCAGAGAGCCTGCACCAGCGCGTGTCGGTAATCCTTGGTTCGAAGGAAGAAGTAGAGCGCGTCACCGCCTACCACAAGGAGTAAGTCATGCTCGCACCTTGGCAGCCGTTGCTGGAGTGGTGGTTCGGTTGGGGCACCAGTGCCCAGGCCGTGGCTGACGAGAAGAGCACGCTGTGGTTCGGCAAGCATCACGATGCCGATGCCCATGCGCTGTTTGGCGACCTGGTCGAGCACGCCCTGGCGGGTGGGCTCGACGAATGGCAGCAAAGCCCGCAGGGCTGGCTGGGCCTGCTGATCTTGCTGGACCAGCTGCCGCGCATGCTCTATCGCGACACACCGCGCGCCTTCGAAGGCGACCGGCGTGCCCAGGTGGTGGCCATGCAGGGCCTGCAGAAGGGCTGGGACTACCAGTTGCTGCCGATCCAGCGCGTGTTCGTGCTGCTGGTGCTGGAGCATGCCGAGGTGCTGGACTGGCAGAACCTGTGCGTCGAGCGCTATCAGTTGTTGCTGGACGAGCAGCCCGAAGCCAGCCGGCGGCTGTTCGAAGGCTTCCTTGACTATGCCGAGCAGCACCAGCGGGTGATTGCCCGGTTTGGGCGCTTCCCGCACCGCAACCTGGTGCTGGAGCGGCCGAGCACCAGCGAAGAGATGGACTTTTTGCTGGAGCCTGGGTCCAGGTTCTGAGCCATGACTGAATGGCCTCTGTAGGAGCAGCCTTGCGCTGCGAAGAGGCCATCCTTGGCAGCACAGTTCGATTGGCCGTACCGGCCCTTTCGCAGCACAAGGCTGCTCCTACAGTGTGTAGGGGCGGCCTTTTGTGTTTTAGGGGCTATTACTTTGTGATTAATCGCACAGTAATGGCCATCCGACCAATGGTGTAGGTGCAAAGGGGGGAGGGCAGGGAACCTGGGAGGGATTTTCCCGTCGAAGGTCACTGCAGGCCACTCGCCTGTTTCCCCTCTTCAGGAGTGTCCTTCATGTCGTTGCGTTCCCTCGCCCTGTTGTCGCTGTGCGTCGTCCTGACTGCCTGCAGCAAGATCAACCAGGAAAACTATTCCAGGATCAAGGCCGGTATGAACAAGGCCGAGGTCGAGCAGTTGCTCGGTACGCCGACCGAGTGCTCTGGCGCGTTGGGCATGAGCAGCTGCACCTGGGGGGACGAGAAGAGCTTCATCAGCGTGCAGTACGCGGCTGACAAGGTGCTGATGTATTCAGGGCAGGGCCTCAAATGAGGCGTTTGTACCTGCTGATGGGGGTATGCCTGGCGTTGCTGCTGGGGGGGTGTGCCGGCTCCGTGCACGACCCGCTGGCGCCGAAGACCGCTGGCAATGTCGACCTCAAGCGCTACCAGGGCAAATGGTTCGAACTGGCGCGCCTGCCCATGCGCTACCAGACCGGCTGCGAGCAGTCCGAGGCGCACTACAACCTCAAGCCTGATGGCACCTTTGGTGTGCTCAACCGCTGCCGCACCATGGGTGATGAGTGGCTGCGTGCCGAGGGGCACGCAAGCATCCAGGAGCCGGGGCACACCGACAAGCTGTGGGTAGAGTTCGATAACTGGTTCACCAAGCTGGTGCCTGGCGTGGCTCGGGGCGAATACTGGATTCTGTACGTGGACGAACGCTACCGCACGGCAGTGGTCGGCAGCCCGGACCGCAAGCACCTGTGGATTCTGTCGCGCACGCCGACGCTACCGGCCTGGGAGCGCGAGAACCTGCTGTCCAAGGCGCGGCAGCAAGGGTATGACACCAGCCGGCTGATCTGGCGGGCTTCGGATCAGCAGATCGTCAAGATGCACTGAGGTTGGCTTTGCTGGCCTCATCGCCGGCAAGCCAGCTCCCACAGGTACTGCGCAGTTCTCAATAACCGTGGTGACCTTGTGGGAGCTGGCTTGCCGGCGATAGGGCCGGAACAGGCAACCAGTCAGCCCAAGAGTTGCCGCAACACCCCGGCAAACGCCCGCGCGCTTTCCTCTTCCTGGGCATGCCGCCCCTGGCGCACCACCCATTGCCCATTCACCATCACATCGCGCACCTGGCGATCCCCGCCAGCAAACAGCCAGCGGTTGAGAATGGCATCGCCATCTGCCAGGGCGATGTAGGGGTCCTGGCCATCCAGCACCAGCCAGTCGGCGCGCTTGCCCACGGCCAGCTCCCCGACCGCGTGCCCCAGTGCTTGTGCACCGCCCGCGAGCGCGGCGTCGTACAGCGTGCGCCCGACCATCGGCTGGTCGCCACGGTACAAGCGGTTGCGTCGCTGGTCTCGCAGGCGCTGGCCATACTCCAGCCAGCGCAGTTCTTCCACCACGCTTAGCGACACATGGCTGTCCGAGCCAATGCCCATACGCCCGCCCTGGGCCAGGAAGTCCACCGCCGGGAAAATCCCGTCGCCCAGGTTGGCCTCGGTGGTCAGGCACAGCCCGGCCACTGCGCCACTGCGGGCCATGGCGGTGACTTCATCCGGCTTGGCATGGGTGGCATGTACCAGGCACCAGCGGCGGTCCACCTCCACATGCTCGTACAGCCATTGCAGCGGGCGCAGGCCGCTCCAGGCCAGGCAGTCGTCCACTTCCTTCTGCTGCTCGCCAATATGGATATGCACCGGGCAGTGCGTGTCGCTGGCCGCCAGCACTTCGGCGATCTGCCCCGGCGTCACCGCACGCAGCGAGTGGAAGCACAGGCCCAGTTGCTGCGCGGGTTGCGCGGCCAGCAGCGGGGCCAGTTGTGCCTGCAGTTGCAGGTATTGTTCGGTGGAGTTGATGAAGCGCCGCTGGCCGTCGTTCGGTGCCTGCCCGCCGAACCCGGCATGGCTGTACAGCACCGGTAGCAAGGTCAGGCCAATGCCACTGTCGGTCGCAGCCGCGCTGATGCGGCGGGACAGTTCGGCCGGGTCGGCGTAGGCCTTGCCCGCCTGGTCGTGGTGTACGTAATGGAATTCGGCCACCGAGGTGTAGCCGGCCTTGAGCATTTCGATGTACAGCTGGCGGGCGATGACCTGCAGTTGCTCCGGGCTGATCTGCCCGACCAGGCGGTACATCAGGTCGCGCCAGGTCCAGAAGCTGTCGTTGGGGTTGCCGGCGACTTCCGCCAAGCCCGCCATGGCGCGCTGGAAGGCGTGCGAGTGCAGGTTGGGCATGCCGGGCAGCAACGGGCCGGCCAGGCGCTCGGCGCCTTCGGCCGAAGCACCCGGCTCGATGCGGGTCACATGGCCATCGCTGGCGACCTCGATACGGACATGGCTGGCCCAGCCTGTAGGTAGCAAAGCGCGTTCGGCGAAGTAGGCGGACATCGGTGAAATCCTGTTATTGTTAACTTGTATATACATATACAGGCGTTTGCCTGCCGGGTAAACTGCGGCAAGCTACCGCTCATTCCCTATGCACAAGGATCCAACGCCGTGCCGACACCTCCTGTCTCCGCGCTGGTTGCCCAGATGGGCGAGGGCCCGGCGCCGCTGTATGCCCGGGTCAAACAGATGATCATCCAGCAGATCGACAACGGCAGCTGGCCGCCGCACCACCGGGTCCCCTCGGAGAGTGAACTGGTCAACGAGCTGGGTTTCAGCCGCATGACCATCAACCGTGCCCTGCGCGAACTCACGGCCGACGGCTTGCTGGTGCGCATGCAAGGGGTCGGCACTTTCGTGGCCGAGCCCAAGGGCCGTTCGGCATTGTTCGAAGTCAACAACATTGCCGATGAAATTGCCGCGCGTGGTCACCAGCATAGCTGTCAGGTGATCACCCTCACCGAGGAAGCCGCCGGTTCCGAACGGGCCCTGGCCCTGGACATGCGCGAAGGCCAGCGGGTGTTCCACTCGCTGATCGTGCATTTCGAGAACGGCGTGCCGGTGCAGATCGAGGACCGCTACGTCAACGCCGCGATCGCACCCGACTACCTCAAGCAGGACTTCACTCGGCAGACGCCTTACGCCTACCTGTCCCAGGTAGCGCCGCTGACCGAGGGTGAACACGTGGTCGAAGCCATTCTGGCCGAGCCGGAAGAATGCCGCCTGCTGCAGATCGAGCGGGGAGAACCTTGCCTGTTGATCCGCCGCCGCACCTGGTCCGGCCGCCAGCCGGTGACCGCTGCGCGGTTGATCCACCCCGGTTCCCGTCATCGCCTGGAAGGACGTTTCAGCAAATGAGCCAGCTGCAGTTGTTGCGTGCGCAGGATTACCCGCGCATGCCGTGGAAGAACGGTGGCGGTTTCACCGAGGAGATCACCCGCGACAGTGGCGAGGGCCTGGACGGTTTTGGCTGGCGCCTGTCGATTGCCGACATCGAGGATTCTGGCGGCTTTTCCACCTTCGCCGGTTACCAGCGGATCATCACCGTGCTGCAGGGCGATGGCATGCGCCTGTTGGTCGATGGCCAGCAAAGCCGGCCGTTGCTGCCGTTCGATGCCTTTGCCTTCAGCGGCGAAAGCCAGGTCAGCTGCAAGCTGCTGGGCGGGCCGATCCGCGATTTCAACCTGATCTATGCCCCGCAGCGCTACCGGGCGCGGTTGCAGTGGTTTGATGGCACCAGCCGGTTGTACTGCTCGGCGTCGACGGTGCTGTTGTTTGCTGCCGGCAGCCAGGTGGACGTGACCCTGGAGGGGCGCGAGGTGCAGCGGTTGGGGCTGTATGACTGCCTGCGGCTGGAGGGCAACGACGAGTTGCTGGGGCTGGAGGTTCAGGGGCGGTTCTGCCTGATCGAGTTGGTTGGACGCTGAGGGTTCGCCAGTAAATTTTTGGCGCCTGTGAGATCGAGCGCCGCCCGCGCGGCGCATCGCGAGCTACGCTCGCTCCTACGTTTGTTTCAGGCCAATTTTGCCTGTGGGATTTGCGCGCGAACGCTGTGGCGCATGGCACGATATCGGGTCGACAAACCAGGCGGTCGCGCGCGCCTGCCACAGGCATAATTGGCCCAAAACAAACGTAGGAGCGAGCGCAGCTCGCGATGCGCCGCGCGGGCGGCGCTCGATCTCCGCCCCACCACACAACTCAAGTCAGGAACGACAAGGTCCGAATATTTTGGTTGTCCATGCTTGTACATACAAGTAAAGGTATGTTTGTATATTGACCACGACATACCCGCCCGCGGACGACCGCAGAGGACCTTTCCCGTGACCGACAACAACAAATACCGTGACGTTGAAATCCGTGCCCCACGTGGCAACAAGCTGACCGCCAAAAGCTGGCTGACCGAAGCGCCACTGCGCATGCTGATGAACAACCTCGACCCACAGGTTGCGGAAAACCCGAAAGAACTGGTGGTGTACGGCGGTATCGGCCGCGCCGCCCGTAACTGGGAATGCTACGACAAGATCGTCGAAACCCTGACCCGCCTGGAAGACGACGAAACCCTGCTGGTGCAGTCGGGCAAGCCGGTCGGCGTGTTCAAGACCCACAGCAACGCCCCGCGCGTGCTGATTGCCAACTCCAACCTGGTGCCACACTGGGCCAACTGGGAACACTTCAACGAACTGGACGCCAAAGGCCTGGCCATGTACGGCCAGATGACCGCCGGCAGCTGGATCTACATCGGCAGCCAGGGCATCGTCCAGGGCACTTATGAAACCTTCGTCGAAGCCGGTCGCCAGCACTACGGCGGCAGCCTGAAAGGCAAGTGGGTACTCACCGCAGGCCTGGGCGGCATGGGCGGCGCCCAGCCACTGGCCGCCACCCTGGCCGGCGCCTGCTCGCTGAACATCGAATGCCAGCAGAGCCGCATCGACTTCCGTCTGGAAACCCGCTACGTCGACGAGCAGGCCACCGACCTCGACGACGCCCTGGTGCGCATCGCCAAATACACCGCCGAAGGCAAGGCCATCTCCATCGCCCTGCACGGCAACGCTGCCGAAATCCTGCCAGAGCTGGTCAAGCGTGGCGTGCGCCCGGACATGGTCACCGACCAGACCAGCGCCCACGACCCGCTGAACGGCTACCTGCCTGCCGGCTGGACCTGGGAACAGTACCGCGACCGCGCGCAGACCGAACCGGCTGCAGTGGTGAAGGCTGCCAAGCAGTCGATGGCCGTGCACGTGCAGGCCATGCTGGACTTCCAGAAGCAGGGCGTCCCGACCTTCGACTATGGCAACAACATCCGCCAGATGGCCAAGGAAGAGGGCGTGGCCAATGCCTTCGACTTCCCGGGCTTCGTCCCTGCCTATATCCGCCCCCTGTTCTGCCGCGGCGTTGGCCCGTTCCGCTGGGCGGCGCTGTCTGGCGAGGCCGAGGACATCTACAAGACCGACGCCAAGGTCAAGGAACTGATCCCCGACGACGCCCACCTGCACCGCTGGCTGGACATGGCCCGCGAGCGCATCAGCTTCCAGGGCCTGCCGGCACGTATCTGCTGGGTTGGCCTGGGCCTGCGCGCCAAGCTGGGCCTGGCCTTCAACGAAATGGTCCGCAGTGGCGAGCTGTCGGCGCCGGTGGTGATCGGCCGTGACCACCTGGACTCGGGTTCGGTATCCAGCCCCAACCGCGAAACCGAAGCCATGCGTGATGGCTCGGATGCTGTTTCCGACTGGCCGCTGCTCAACGCCCTGCTGAACACCGCAGGCGGCGCTACCTGGGTGTCGCTGCACCATGGCGGTGGCGTGGGCATGGGCTTCTCGCAGCACTCGGGCATGGTCATTGTCTGCGACGGCACCGATGAAGCTGCCGAGCGCATCGCCCGTGTACTGACCAACGATCCAGGGACTGGCGTCATGCGCCACGCCGATGCCGGTTATGACATCGCCATCGACTGCGCCAAGGAGCAGGGCCTGGACCTGCCGATGATCACTGGCTGATTGCCACGCTTTGGATCGCACCCCGCCAGGGGTGATACTGAACAACAAGAAGGAGCGCGCAGGCACCCACGAACGGGCCTGCGGCTCCACGCGATTTGGAGTAGTAACGTGACCGAACTCACCCTCAAGCCCGGCACCCTGACCCTGGCCCAGCTGCGCGCGATCTACGCCGCCCCCGTGCGCCTGCAACTGGATGCCAGCGCCGCGCCGGCCATCGACGCCAGCGTCGCCTGTGTCGAGAAAATCATCGCTGAGGACCGCACCGCCTACGGCATCAACACCGGTTTCGGCCTGCTGGCGTCGACCCGCATCGCCAGCCACGACCTGGAAAACCTGCAGCGCTCGCTGGTGCTGTCCCACGCCGCCGGCATCGGTGCGCCGCTGGATGACGACCTGGTGCGGTTGATCATGGTGCTGAAAATCAACAGCCTCAGCCGCGGCTTCTCCGGCATTCGCCGCAAAGTCATCGACGCGCTGATCGCCCTGGTCAACGCCGAAGTCTACCCGCACATCCCGCTGAAAGGCTCGGTGGGTGCTTCCGGTGACCTGGCGCCGCTGGCGCACATGTCGCTGGTACTGCTGGGCGAAGGCAAAGCCCGCTACAAGGGCCAATGGCTGTCGGCCACCGAAGCCCTGGCGGTTGCCGGCCTCGAACCGCTGACCCTGGCTGCCAAAGAGGGCCTGGCCCTGCTCAACGGTACCCAGGCGTCCACCGCCTATGCCCTGCGTGGCCTGTTCTATGCCGAAGACCTGTACGCAGCCGCCATCGCCTGTGGCGGCCTGAGCGTCGAAGCCGTACTGGGTTCGCGTTCGCCGTTCGATGCGCGTATTCACGAAGCGCGTGGCCAGCGCGGCCAGATCGACACCGCCGCCTGCTTCCGTGACCTGCTGGGCGATTCCAGCGAAGTGTCGCTGTCGCACAAAAACTGCGACAAGGTCCAGGACCCGTACTCGCTGCGCTGCCAGCCGCAGGTCATGGGCGCTTGCCTGACTCAGCTGCGTCAGGCCGCCGAGGTGCTGGGCATCGAAGCCAACGCCGTGTCGGACAACCCGCTGGTGTTCGCAGCCGAAGGTGATGTGATTTCCGGTGGCAACTTCCACGCAGAACCGGTGGCCATGGCCGCCGACAACCTGGCCCTGGCCATCGCCGAAATCGGCTCGCTCAGCGAGCGCCGCATCTCGCTGATGATGGACAAGCACATGTCCCAGCTGCCGCCGTTCCTGGTGGAAAACGGTGGGGTCAACTCCGGCTTCATGATCGCCCAGGTCACCGCTGCTGCCCTGGCCAGCGAGAACAAGGCCCTGTCGCACCCGCACAGCGTCGACAGCCTGCCGACCTCGGCCAACCAGGAAGACCACGTATCGATGGCCCCGGCTGCCGGCAAGCGCCTGTGGGAAATGGCCGAAAACACCCGTGGTGTACTGGCCATCGAATGGCTGGGCGCATGCCAGGGCCTGGACCTGCGCAAAGGCCTGAAGACCTCGGCCAAGCTGGAGAAAGCCCGCCAGGCGCTGCGCAGCGAAGTGGCGCACTACGACCGTGACCGTTTCTTCGCGCCGGACATCGAAAAGGCTGTGGAACTGTTGGCCAAGGGTAGTTTGACCGGTTTGCTGCCGGCAGGTGTGCTGCCAAGCCTGTAATGCCCCCTGGGGCCGCTGTGCGGCCCATTCGCAGCACAAGGCTGCTCCTACAAAGGCGATGCGATTCCCTGTAGGAGCGGCCTTGTGCCGCGAATGGGCCGCAAGGCGGCCCCTTTCGATTTCACGACCAGAACAAAAATAAGGACGTGACATGCAACAAGCTCAAGGTCTCAAGCGCGGGCTAAATGCCCGCCACATCCGTTTCATGGCCCTCGGCTCTGCCATCGGAACCGGGCTGTTCTACGGCTCCGCCTCAGCCATCCAGATGGCCGGCCCGGCCGTGCTGCTGGCTTACCTGATCGGCGGCGCCGCTGTGTTCATGGTCATGCGCGCCCTCGGCGAAATGGCCGTGCACAACCCGGTGGCCGGCTCCTTCGGCCACTACGCCAGCACCTACCTCGGCCCCATGGCCGGCTTCATCCTCGGATGGACCTACGCCTTCGAGATGGTCATTGTCGCCATCGCCGATGTCACCGCCTTCGGTATCTACATGGGCTTCTGGTTCCCGGAAGTCGCCCGCTGGATCTGGGTGCTGGGCATCGTCTTCCTGATCGGCGGCCTCAACCTGTGCAACGTCAAGGTGTTCGGCGAGATGGAGTTCTGGCTGTCGCTGCTCAAGGTTGGCGCCATCGTCGCGATGATCCTGGCCGGCCTCGGCATCATGGCCTTCGGTTTCAGCCAGGTGGGTACCGGGCACGCCGTCGGTGTGAGCAACCTGTTCGACCACGGTGGCTTCATGCCCAATGGCGTAAGCGGGCTGATCGCCTCCTTTGCCGTGGTGATGTTCGCCTTCGGCGGCATCGAGATCATTGGCGTGACCGCCGGTGAAGCCAAGGACCCGCAGCGGGTCATCCCCAAGGCAATCAACGCCGTGCCCCTGCGCATCCTGCTGTTCTATGTGCTCACCCTGTTCGTGCTGATGTGCCTATACCCGTGGCCGCAGATCGGCAGCGAAGGTAGCCCGTTCGTGCAGATCTTCAGCAATCTGGGGATTGGCTCTGCCGCCGCGGTGCTGAACGTGGTGGTGATCTCTGCCGCGATCTCGGCCATCAACAGTGACATCTTCGGTGCTGGCCGCATGATGTATGGCCTGGCCCATCAAGGCCATGCGCCACGCAGTTTCGGCAAGCTGTCGAAACACGGCGTGCCATGGATGACCGTGGTGGTGATGGGCGCCGCGCTGCTCATCGGCGTGCTGCTCAATTACCTGATCCCGGAAAACGTGTTCCTGCTGATCGCGTCTATCGCCACCTTCGCCACCGTGTGGGTGTGGTTGATGATCCTTGTCACCCAGGTGGCCATGCGCCGCAGCATGAGCCGCGAGGAAGTGGCCCAGCTCAAGTTCCCGGTACCGTTCTGGCCATATGGCCCGGCCATGGCCATTGCGTTCATGGTGTTCATCTTTGGCGTGCTCGGCTACTTCCCGGACACCCAGGCGGCATTGATCGTCGGCGTGGTCTGGGTGGTGTTCCTGGTGGCGTCCTATCTGCTGTGGTGCAAGCCGCGCGCAGGGCAGGGCCAGCCGGTAGCAGAGCCTGTCGAGCTGCACCGCTAGCAAAGGAGATTGTGCATGAGAACCCTCTGGCAGCATTGCCATGTGGCAACCATGGCCGAGGGCCGTTACTCGGCCATCGAAGACGCGGCCATCGTCACCAGCGCCGGGCTGATCGAATGGATCGGCCCACGCGCCGAGCTGGCGCCGGTCGACGCTGACCGCACGGTGGACCTGGGCGGCGCCTGGGTCACCCCCGGGCTGATCGATTGCCACACCCACGCGGTGTTCGGTGGCAACCGCAGCGGCGAGTTCGAACAGCGCCTGCAAGGCGTCAGCTACGCCGACATCGCCGCCCAGGGCGGCGGTATCGCCAGCACCGTGCGGGCCACCCGCGCGGCCAGCGAGGACGAGCTGTTCGCCAGTGCCCGCCAGCGGGTGCAGGCGCTGATGCGCGATGGTGTGACCACCCTCGAGATCAAGTCCGGTTACGGCCTGGACCTGGCCAATGAGCGCAAGATGCTGCGCGTGGCCCGGCGCCTGGCCGACGAGCTGCCGCTGGCGGTGCGCGCCACCTGCCTGGCCGCGCACGCCCTGCCGCCGGAGTACGCCGGCCGGGCCGACGACTACATCACGCACATCTGTGACGAGATGCTGCCGGCCCTGGCCGCCGAAGGCCTGGTGGATGCGGTCGATGCGTTCTGCGAACACCTGGCGTTTTCCCCGGCCCAGGTAGAGCGGCTGTTCATCAAGGCGCATGAGCTGGGCCTGCCGGTCAAGCTGCACGCCGAACAGCTGTCGTCGCTGCATGGCTCCAGCCTGGCGGCACGCTACCAGGCGCTGTCGGCCGACCACCTGGAGTTCATGACCGAGGAAGACGCCATTGCCATGGCCGCAGCCGGCACGGTCGCCGTGCTGCTGCCGGGCGCCTTCTACTTCCTGCGCGAAACCCAGTTGCCGCCCATGGATGCATTGCGCCGTCACGGGGTGAAGATTGCCCTGGCCAGCGACCTCAACCCCGGCACTTCGCCAGGGCTGTCGCTGCGGCTGATGCTGAACATGGGCTGCACCTGTTTCCGCATGACGCCAGAAGAAGCCTTGGCCGGCGTTACCGTGCATGCCGCCACGGCGTTGGGCCTGGGCGACAGCCACGGCTCGCTGGAAGTGGGCAAGGTCGCCGACTTCGTCGCCTGGCAAATCGAACGCCCTGCCGACCTGGCCTACTGGCTGGGTGGCGACCTGCCCAAGCGCGTGGTGCGCAAGGGCCACGAAATCTCCAACTGAGCGAGGCACGATGGACAAGGTACTGAGTTTTCACCAAGGCCGCCTGCCGCTGCTGATCAGCATGCCGCACGCCGGCCTGCGCCTGAGCGACGCCGTGCGCGACGGCCTGGTCGACGAGGCGCGCAGCTTGCCGGACACCGACTGGCACATCCCGCAGCTGTACGACTTCGCCCGTGGCATGGGCGCCAGTGTAGTAGCCGCGGAGTACTCGCGTTTCGTCATCGACCTTAACCGCCCGGATGACGACAAGCCGCTGTACGCCGGCGCCACCACGGGCCTGTACCCGGCCACGTTGTTCGAAGGCGAGCCGCTGTTCAAGGAGGGGCTGGCGCCGTCTGGCGAAGAACGGCAACGCTACCTGGAGCAGATCTGGCGCCCGTATCACGGCACCCTTCGTCGCGAACTGGACCGGTTGCGCGAGCAGTTCGGCTATGCCCTGCTGTGGGATGCCCACTCGATCCGCTCGCACATCCCGCACCTGTTCGATGGCAAGTTGCCGGACTTCAACCTGGGTACCTTCAATGGCGCCAGCTGCGATCCGGTGCTGGCCGAGCGTTTGCAGGGCGTTTGTGCCGAAGCCCGGAACTACAGCCATGTACTCAATGGGCGCTTCAAGGGCGGGCACATTACCCGGCTTTACGGCGACCCGGCCAATCACATCCATGCGGTGCAGCTGGAACTGGCGCAGTGCACCTACATGAATGAGACCGAGCCATTTGCCTACCGCGAAGACCTGGCGCAACCGACGCAGCAGGTATTGACGCAGCTTTTGCAGGCACTGCTGGATTGGGGCAGGGAGCGGTACGGGCGTTGAAGTTCGCCCGTGAAGCTGGCGACGCGCTGCGGGCCATGCGCGTCGCCAGTTGCAGGGCGTAATCAGTTGTTGATCTGCGCTATCGTGAGTTCACGCAACAGCTCCTGCTGCTCCTGATCCTTATCGGTCTGTAGTTGCTGTTGCAGTCTCAGTTCCTCCTGAAGCGAGTGGTCCTTGTTAGCCAGTTCAAGTACCAGCAGGCGGAAGCGCGCCTCTATTTCGGCAAAGCGGTCGGCATGCTCGGCTCGCAGGCGTGCAACCCAGTCCGTGTTCGCCAGCATGTAGTCGACCAGGGCATCGCCCAGTTCACTTTTGCGGACTTTTTCCAGCACCTGCGACAGTTCATCAGGTGCCAGATTCGCGGCACTTCGAAAACGCATGCTGTCGGCCATTGGAAGGTCAAGCTCCCTGGCCAGCTCCCGGCGATAAGCCAGTCGCACCGAAACCCTGTCGCCCGAGCCGGATCGCTGCTGGGCCAGCAGTTCCAGCTGTTCGACCCTGAACAGCTGCAACAGGCGCCTGCGCAGCGTTTGCAGGGTATCGCCAGCCTCGATCAGCAGGCGCTGCGCCATCAGGTACAACTCGATATTGTTGAACTCCTGCAGCGCACCATCGTGGCAAGTTTGCGAGCCGGTTTCAGGGTGAGGCAAGGCGGCCGCGGCGATAGTCTCCATCAGCGGGCGCTCGGCTTCGTTGCTTGCGGCCACAACCAGCACCATGCGTACCCGCTCGCAGAAACTGGCTTGCGAGGCCGGGTCCATATAGGGCGCAGCATTGCGCAAACGGCCTGCCAGGCGCAGCAGATCACTGCCTTCGAGCATTTCCCAGCAGTCGCGCAAGGCCTCGTTCTGGGCCTCGTTACCCAGCATCCAGTCTTCGAGCCTGGGCGTATCGTCGCTCATCAGAGGGAAGTGAGGGTGATCGAGTGATCCTTCGCTCGAAGAATCGACAAGCATCAGGTTGTCCGGGATATCCAGCGCGAAGGAAAAACTGTGCTGGCTGTCCGAGAACGCGCGGACACGCAGGATGGTCTCAAGGGGCAACGGGTTGTCGAACAGCGAGATCGACGAAATCGGCATGGGATTGTTCAGGTTCGAGAGAATGTGCTCGGGCAATTGGGTAATGCTGTTGGTACTCAAGTCCAGCAGTTCCAGCGGCAGCAAGCTGTCGCACCAGCTGGGCCAGGCTTGCAGGTTCATGTTGGTCAGCGCAAGTGATTGCAGGTTGCTGGCGAACCGTGCGGGTACCTGGCTGATGGTACCTACGCGGTTGCCTGACAGGTCCAGCGACGTCAGGTGCTCCAGCCCCGCGAAGGCTTCCAGCATGGCCTGATCGACTTCCAGGCCCATGTTGCGAAACTCCAGGTAGTTGAGTTGGGGAAGACGTGCCAAGGCAGACGCCAGCGAGGACGTGGCCGCCTGATGTGCATCGAGGGTCAACCGGGTGACATTGGGGAAGCGGCTGAGCAGCTCGTCCAGTTGCGACGCGGTGCCGCTGGTGCGGGTCAGGACGAGTGCCTGAACGCGCTCTTCAAAGAATGGTGGTAGCCGCCTGGGGAACTGTTCGACGGCCACGTCCTCCAGTTGCAGGCGCAGGTATCGCTGGCCCTGCTCCTGTTGCTCCCAGAACTGGCTGATCGCTGCCTGGATACGTTGCCTGTCCGCCAGCGCGGCCTGGGTCAGCGGGTTGCTCGAACTGGACGCCTGGGCCCAGCCGTCGATGGCGTCGCGCATCTGCTGGCGCTCATCGCGAATGCGGGCAAGCCGGCCGGTCAGCTCTGCAGGCACATCCACGGTAATACCGGCTGTCTCGGCCCGCTCGTTCAGCAGCAAACGCTGTAAATGGGTTTCGTTGACAGGGTTGCCTTCCAGTGCGATTACCGTCGGGTTGGGCAGTGCGTCGGCTTCATTGAGCAGGAACGATGGCAATGACCTGAGGTTGTTGTTGCGCATGGACAGGTGGGCGATACGCCCCAGGGCATCACTGCCAATCCCGATCGGCCACTGCGCCAGTTGCATGTGATCCAGGCCCAGGAAATCCAGGGACAGTTCATGGAAGCTGGGGCTGTTGTTCTGGGCCAGGCGATTGCCACTCAGGTCCAGGTACCTCAACTGGCGAAGCTCCGCCAACAGGTTGAGGTCGTTTTCGGAGAGCGGCAGGTTCTGGTTGTTGAGCACCAGCCGTTGCAGCTCGGGCAGGATCTGGGTGATGGAAGGGACACTGAGCAGAAAGAGAGAAGGTGTGGACCTGGGGTTGTATGGCCGGCTGATTTCCAGTGATTCGAGCTGCGGCATCTGCCTGAGCAGGCGTTGCAGCAAGCGTTCGTGCTGTGCCCAGCCGGAGAGGCTGCCTGACGGTAGGTCGAGCAGGCTCAGGCTGCGCACGCGAATGTTGAAAAAATCGGGCAGGGTGAGGGGGATATCGGCCAAGGGGACGTGGGTAATACGCAGCTCGGCCGTGTGCTGGGTGCCATCCGCCAGGGCGGTGTCATACCAGTGTTGCATGATCGACTCGCGCAGGGCGTTGTAGTCGCGTGCAGCCTGCTCTGTTTCAGGTGAAATGCCCTCGCTCCAGTCTGCCAGCCTGCTTTGCAGTTCGCTGCGCTGCTCCAGCAGCCCCTGCACATGTTCGAGTATCTGCAACTGCGTACGGCCGCGACTGGCCAGCGAAAGCAGTACCTGGTCCGCCGACAGCCCGGTATGTGCGACGAGCCCTGTTGCTTCGACCGCGTCGATCAGGTGCTGGCGGGTAACGCCTTGTGTTGTCAGGCCGCCCCCACTCAGCGGATAGCCCAGGCGCCCATCGGCCAAGCGCATGGGCGAACGGTAGCCGGGGCGCACCGGCTGCATGCCCAGTATCGTCCTCATGGCCGAACGCGGCAGCAGGGGGCTTTCCTGCACCAGGCGCTTCAGCGCTGGCTGATCTGCGACGCCCAGCTGCGTCATGGCCTCTGGCAGTGCCTGGTACAACGCGGCATAAAGGTCTGGGTACGCTGTTACCGCTGCACTGGGGCGGCTTTCATCGTGGACGATGTAGCCTGCCCCGGCATGGGTGATGGTCGGGTAGGGGCGCGTGTCCTGCGGGCCGATACCCTGCGCCTGCGCAGGCCAGGACATGCGCTGGAGCACCTGCAGTTTTGTTTCGGCGGGCCAGCCTGGCAGGCGTTCAAGCGTGTGCATGATCAGGCGGTCGCTGTCCCAGCTTGGTACGCACGACAGGTATATCCCTTCGCGGGCGCGAGCAAGGCGGATGTGTTGCTGGTAGACGCGGATCTCCTCGCCAAGGCGTATGGGCACTTTGCCGCTGCCGAGCATTTGCCGTTCGCTGGCGCTGGCGCCGCGCTCCAGCTCAGCGATTATGGCGACTGGCAGGTTCGGGTACACCCGCCGTATGGCCTCAGCTTCCGGCGACAGTTCGCTCGAAAGGCGGGCGTAAGCCCGGGAAAACTCGGCGGGCCAGCTGCCTGCGTCCGGCAACCGGCGGATCGTTTCGTCCAGCTTGAAGCGTTGCAGCGTGTCTTCCAGCAAGGCCGGCAGCCGCTGGTTCTCGGCCAAGGCCCGGCGCAGTACGTCTTCGTGGGTGTCGCTGACGGCAAGTATCCGTTGCAGCGTCGGTTCGTCGAAGTGGGCATTCAAGTGACCGATGCGGCGCAGCAGTGCCATGCCCGACCAGCTCAGCGGCTTGTCTGTTACCTGCAGCCAGGCCCCGGCGCCATTGTGCCGCAGTGGTGGCTCATAACCGCCTGTTTTGCCGGGGTGCTCGATGCTGTAGGTGCCGGTGTCGGCATTCCATTTGAGTGAGAAGGCCTTGCCTTCGAGGCGTAGCCAGATCTTGCCATTGTGGCGGTACAGCCCTAGCTCATCCGGGCTGGCCTGTGAGGGGAGCGTGACGTCTTGTTCGAAGGGGGTCAGGTCCTGGTTCCACAGGCGCGTGCTGCCATCCGGTAGCTCGACCTCCACCAGCTCTTCGATGAAGGAGGGGGTTGGCACAGCAATATGTTCTACCTCGGGCTCTTCCAGCGCACCGGCTGCTTCGCTGCCTTCTGCGTTTCTCACCGCTTTGGCTGCTGCGGCCAAAGCGGCCATGATTGCCACGTTCTCAATGACATCGACCATGTAGGTGAAAGCTATGTCGCGCTCGTCGTTCTTCCAGGCCTCGATGCCTTCGTATACCTCGTGAGCTAGTTGGGTCACGCAGACGGCAAGCATCAACTCGCCCAGCCCAGGCACGAAAAAACCGGCGATGTTCAGGGCCGTCAGCACGCGACCGGCGATCAATTCCCGGTGAGCCTGGGCGGTGCGCCGGTCGACGATTTCAGTCGGGGTTGCGTTGAACAGAACATCCTTTTCATGCCGTTCGGCTTTCTGGAAGGCCATGACGCCCTGGAACGCGTGGCTAAATGGCGTTTCAACCGGATACAGGGTGGCATGCGGGTCAGGAACACGCTCACGTACCCCGCGAACACTCCACGCGATGGGCGTGAGCCGGTCCTTGAGACGGGTGATCGTCGACGGCTTGTCACGGTCGGCGATGTGTTTGTCCAGGTAACTGATGTTGGCCTGGAGCCTGTCGCGCAAGTCGGCCTGCAAGGCCTCCAGGGTTGTAAATTCCTTGAGGGGCTCGGCGCTGTCCTCCGGGATATACAAGGCCACGGCCTGATGCCCTTCGGCTTGCACGGAAATCAGCACAACCCCGGTCAGCTCGGCTTCCCATAAGCCGAGGTAGCTGAACGTCACGGGCGAGGTTGCCGATAGCGGCTGGTCAACCGGGACGGCGAGTGCTGCGGTGTACAGCGTTTCACCGATATCGCCTTTGAGGCGGGCGAAATGCAAAGACTGCCGGAAGGCCGAGACTTCCGCTTGGCCCAAGGCCTGGTACACGGACAATCTGGCTTCATCGGCGCTGCGCTGCGCCGTGGCCGCCGGGTAATAGATCGCATGCACCCGTTCATGGTACTTGCCACCGATGTCCAGCGTGCGGCACAGGTCGGCGAAGTCTTCGGCGCGGATATCCACTGCGTTGGTGATGGGGACGGTACCCATGAAGCGCCGATGATCGAGGATGACGGACTTCTTCAACAGCGCCTCGGGCGCATCCATGCCATGCTCGGCAACGGCGTCCTGGTCGAAGTTGTGCAGGGCACTGTGCAGCAGTGAGCGGCTCGCCTGGTTCACGGCCATGCGCGCGTCGCTTGTGTGGGCCATGTCGATCAGGCGGGCATCGACCAGGTAGGTGTTGTGCACATCCAGGTCGAGGCCGAATCGCTGCTTGATGGCTTCAGTCAGGGTCTGGGCCGCGTAGGCTTGCAGGTCGGGTAGCTGTTCGAACAGTTTCTGCACCTGTGCCTGGTGTTCGCGGTGACGGGCATGTTCTTCCTGCCACGCCTTGGCGATGTTCGGTAGCCGCTGGATCGCTGTGGCCAGCCAGGTTGGGGCCTGCTGCCCGTTGCGCAGGGCGCGATGAGTCTCTGGCGGGGCGTGCTTGAGCCAGCTGGGGATCTTGCGCTCGATGGTGGTGTAATGAACACCGGGCGAAGTGGTGGCTGAGGTTGGCATGGCGGGCCCTTGCTAGGTATGGGGCAAGGGACTATCGGGGGTCTGGCTGGCGCGCTGGAGGTAAATATGTGTGCCCGGCTTGCAGCCGTGTCCTAGAGGACGGTGCTCAAAGCGCAATTCAGGTTTATGATGCCCAACGGCAGTCAATATCCTCACACGGAGTGCGCAATGCAGACCCTCTACCCGCAGATCAAACCCTACGCCCGGCACGATCTGGCCGTGGAAGCGCCGCATGTGCTGTATGTCGACGAAAGCGGCTCGCCGGAAGGTCTGCCCGTGGTATTCATCCACGGCGGCCCGGGTGCTGGCTGCGACGCCCAGAGCCGTTGCTACTTTGACCCCAACCTGTACCGCATCATCACCTTCGACCAGCGCGGCTGTGGTCGCTCCACGCCCCATGCGAGCCTGGAGAACAACACCACCTGGCACCTGGTCGAGGACCTGGAGCGCATTCGCGAGCACCTTGGCATCGACAAATGGGTGCTGTTCGGCGGCTCGTGGGGCTCGACCCTGGCCCTGGCCTACGCCCAGACTCACCCCGAGCGTGTGCATGGGCTGATCCTGCGCGGTATCTTCCTGTGCCGGCCGCAGGAGATCGAGTGGTTCTACCAGGAAGGCGCCAGCCGCCTGTTCCCCGACTACTGGCAGGACTACATCGCGCCGATCCCGCCGGAAGAGCGCGGCGACCTGGTCAAGGCCTTCCACAAGCGCCTCACCGGTAACGATCAGATTGCCCAGATGCACGCCGCCAAGGCGTGGTCTACCTGGGAGGGCCGTACCGCCACCCTGCGCCCGAACCCGCTGGTGGTCGACCGTTTCTCCGAGCCGCAGCGGGCGCTGTCGATTGCCCGTATCGAATGCCACTACTTCATGAACAACGCCTTCCTCGAACCGGACCAGCTGATCCGCGACCTGCCGAAAATCGCCCACCTGCCAGCGGTGATCGTGCATGGCCGCTATGACGTGATCTGCCCGCTGGACAACGCCTGGGCGCTGCACCAGGCCTGGCCGAACAGCGAACTGAAGGTGATCCGCGACGCCGGCCACGCCGCGTCCGAACCAGGCATCACCGATGCCCTGGTGCGTGCCGCCGACCAGATGGCCCGCCGCCTGCTCGACCTGCCCCTGGAAGAAGCATGAGGGGCTTGCTGCAGCGCGTGCGCGGTGCGCGGGTTGAAGTCGCGGGGGAGGTGGTCGGCGCCATCGACCAGGGTTTGCTGGTGCTGGTGGCCGTCGAGCCTGAAGATTCCCGCGAGCAGGCCGATAAGCTGTTGCACAAGCTGCTGAACTACCGTGTGTTCAGCGACGAGCAGGGCAAGATGAACCTGTCGCTCAAGGATGTCGGGGGTGGTTTGTTGCTGGTGTCGCAGTTCACCCTGGCGGCGGACACCCGCAACGGCATGCGCCCGAGCTTCTCGACGGCAGCGCCGCCGGCCCTCGGTGCTGAAATCTTCGACTATCTTTTGCAGCAAGCGAAGAGCCAGCATGCCGACGTGGCGAGCGGGCAGTTCGGCGCGGACATGCAGGTGCATCTGGTCAATGATGGCCCCGTAACATTTATGTTACAAATATGAGGTCAAAAAACCCTTTGTTTATAGGAAAACAAGGGGTTTTGTACGATAAATAGTTCTTCCAGCCTGATGCGTTGTAACGCGACCTGCTGGATAATCGCGCGCTGCATGGACCTGCGTTCGCAGGTTCGTTTCACTCTGACTCGAGCATTGTCTGGATCCGTTTGGGGAATCATTACGCCCTCACGGGGTCCGAACAGTGCTCGCCAACCCGGCATTAGTCGCTGGCCGTTGGTTTCATGATCTGTTTTCGGCGAGGGTTGCTCGTGATTGTTAGTCCCCAAAAAGCATCAAGAATCCCCGGCATCCGGCTACGCAAGGCCCTGATGGCCAGTGTGGCAGTGGTCGGCCTGATGAGCGCGGGCCAGCTGTGGGCATTCAATCTTGACGATGTTGCAGCCAAGGCAAAGGATCTGGCCGGCCAGAAGTACGATGCACCGAAAAGCAACCTGCCGGCCGTGTTCCGCGACATGAAGTTCGCGGACTACCAGAAAATTCATTTCCTGCAGGAAAAAGCCGAGTGGGCCAAGGACAAGACCCCGTTCAAGCTGTCGTTCTACCACCAGGGCATGCACTTCGACACCCCGGTGAAGATCAACGAGGTCACCGCTTCCAAGGTCGAGGAAATCAAGTACGACCCGAGCCGTTTCGAGTTCGGTGACGTGCCCCATGACCCGGAAACCACCAAGAACCTGGGTTATGCCGGTTTCCGTGTGCTGTACCCGATCAACAAGGCGGACAAGCAAGACGAGATCATGACCTTGCTGGGTGCCAGCTACTTCCGCGTGGTCGGCAAGGGCCATGTGTATGGCCTGTCGGCCCGTGGCCTGGCCATTGACACCGCGCTGCCGTCGGGCGAGGAATTCCCGCGCTTCACCGAGTTCTGGGTCGAGAAGCCCAAGCCGGCCGACAAGCACCTGGTGATCTACGCCCTGCTGGATTCGCCGCGCTCCACCGGCGCCTACAAGCTGACCCTGCGTCCGGGCAACGACACCGTGGTCGACGTACAGTCCCGCGTGTTCCTGCGTGACCAGGTCAGCCGCCTGGGCATCGCCCCGCTGACCAGCATGTACCTGTTCGGCCCCAACCAGCCGTCCAAGGTCCTCAACTACCGTCCGGCCCTGCACGACTCCGAAGGCCTGTCGATCCACGCCGGCAATGGCGAGTGGCTGTGGCGCCCGCTGAACAACCCGAAACACCTGGCCGTGAGCAACTTCAGCGTCGAGAACCCGCGTGGTTTCGGCCTGATGCAGCGCCAGCGCGCCTTCAGCGACTATGAAGACCTCGACGACAACTACCAGAAGCGCCCAAGCGCCTGGATCGAGCCGAAGGGTGACTGGGGCAAGGGCACCGTCGACCTGGTCGAAATCCCGACTGCCGACGAGACCAACGACAACATCGTGGCCTTCTGGAGCCCGGAGAAGCTGCCGGAGGCAGGCAAGCCGATCGAGTACGCCTACCGCCTGCACTGGACCATCGACGAAGCGAAGTTCCAGGCGCCTGATCTGGGCTCGGTCAAGCAGACCCTGCGTTCCACCGGCGACGTCAAACAGTCCAACCTGATCCGCCAGCCAGACGGCAGCGTGGCCTTCCTGGTCGACTTCGCCGGCCCGGCCCTGGCCGCATTGCCGGAAGACGCCGCAGTGCGCAGCCAGATCAGCGTTGACGACAACGCCGAGGTGGTCGAGAACAATCTGCGCTATAACCCTGAGACCAAGGGCTGGCGCCTGACCCTGCGCCTGAAGGTCAAGGAAGCCAACAAATCCACCGGCATGCGTGCCGCGCTGGTGCGTGATGTGCCGGTCGAGCCCGCCAAGCCTGCCCAGGACGCCAAGCAGGACAAGGCCGCAGCCAAGCATGCCAAGGCCGAGAAAGCCGTCAAGGCTGAGCAACCTGCCAAGGCCGAACAACCTGCCGCCGATGCGGCGCCCACCAACGGGACCCCGGCCACCACCGAGAAAGTGCTGACCGAG
Source organism: Pseudomonas sp. WOUb67 (assembly GCF_050058005.1). NCBI lineage: Bacteria > Pseudomonadati > Pseudomonadota > Gammaproteobacteria > Pseudomonadales > Pseudomonadaceae > Pseudomonas > Pseudomonas sp. WOUb67. Next base: position 1,121,251 of record NZ_CP170112.1, read on the forward strand.
ACCTGGAGCTATCAGTTGCCTGCCGATGAGTAACTCAAACGCAAGGCCAGTATCGCTTGGCGAGTACCTGGCTCACCTACCACTGAGCGACGAGCAACGGGCGGAACTCGCCAGCTGCACGTCATTCAGTGAGCTGCACCAACGCTTGGCGGCCAACCCGGCCGCCGACGCTGCCGAGGCCGTGCAGGCCTCGGTGGGCCCGCGCCTCACCGTGGGCAGCGCCGCCGAACTGGAAGATGCCGAAATGCTCGGCGTCGACGGCAGCGGCCGCCTGTGCCTGAAGATCGCCCCACCGATCAAGCGCACCAAAGTCGTGCCTGAGCCTTGGCGCACCAACGTGCTGATCCGCATGTGGCGGCGAATGACCGGTCGCCCCAACGCGCCGCAGCCACCCAAGCGCGAGCTGCCGCCGGCACGCTGGCGCACGGTTGGCTCGATCCGCCGTTACATCCTGCTGACCCTGATGATCGGCCAGACCATCGTCGCCGGTTGGTACATGAAGGGCATCCTGCCGTACCAGGGCTGGTCGTTCGTCGACCTCGACGAAATCCTCAGCCAGTCGCTGTGGGATACCGTCGTGCAGGTGTGGCCGTATGCCTTGCAAACCTCCATCCTGATCCTCTTCGGCATCCTGTTCTGCTGGGTGTCGGCGGGCTTCTGGACGGCACTGATGGGCTTCCTCGAGCTGCTCACCGGGCGTGACAAATACAAGATTTCGGGCAGCAGCGCCGGTAACGAGCCGATTGCACCCGAGGCGCGTACCGCGCTGGTGATGCCGATCTGCAACGAAGACGTGCCGCGCGTGTTTGCCGGCCTGCGCGCAACGTTCGAGTCGGTGGCCGCCAGCGGCAACCTCGACCGTTTCGACTTCTTTGTGCTCAGCGACACCAACGACACCGACATCGCCGTGGCCGAACAACAGGCCTGGCTGGACGTGTGCCGCGAAACCAAGGGCTTTGGCCGCATCTTCTACCGCCGCCGTCGGCGCCGGGTGAAGCGCAAGAGCGGCAACCTCGACGACTTCTGCCGTCGCTGGGGTGGCGAGTACAAGTACATGGTCGTGCTCGACGCAGACAGCGTCATGAGCGGCGAGTGCCTGAGCAGCCTGGTGCGCCTGATGGAGGCCAACCCGGACGCCGGCATCATCCAGACCGGGCCGAAAGCCTCGGGCATGGACACCCTGTATGCACGCATGCAGCAGTTTGCCACCCGCGTGTACGGCCCGCTGTTCACTGCCGGCCTGCACTTCTGGCAGCTGGGCGAGTCGCACTACTGGGGCCACAACGCGATCATCCGCATGAAGCCGTTCATCGAGCACTGCGCCCTGGCGCCGTTGCCGGGCAAGGGCGCGTTCGCCGGTGCAATCCTTTCCCACGACTTCGTCGAAGCTGCGCTGATGCGCCGTGCCGGCTGGGGCGTGTGGATCGCCTACGACCTGCCGGGCAGCTACGAAGAGCTGCCGCCCAACCTGCTGGACGAGCTCAAGCGCGACCGTCGCTGGTGCCACGGCAACCTGATGAACTTCCGCCTGTTCCTGGTCAAGGGCATGCACCCGGTGCACCGTGCGGTGTTCCTTACCGGGGTGATGTCGTACCTGTCGGCGCCGCTGTGGTTCCTGTTCCTGGTGCTGTCGACGGCGTTGCTGGCGACCAACACCCTGATGGAGCCGCAATACTTCATCGAACCGTACCAGCTCTACCCGCTATGGCCGCAGTGGCACCCGGAGAAGGCCGTGGCGCTGTTCTCCACCACCATCGTGCTGCTGTTCCTGCCCAAGCTGCTCAGCATCATCCTGATCTGGGCCAAGGGCGCCGTCGAGTTTGGCGGGCGGGTCAAGGTCACCCTGTCGATGCTGATGGAGATGCTGTTCTCCATGCTGCTGGCACCGGTGCGCATGATCTTCCACACCCGCTTCGTGCTGGCCGCGTTCCTCGGCTGGGCGGCGACCTGGAACTCGCCGCAGCGTGACGACGACTCCACGCCGTGGAGCGAGGCTGTGCGCCGCCATGGCCCGCAAACCCTGCTGGGCATTGCCTGGGCCGGGTTGGTGGCCTGGCTGAACCCGGCCTTCCTGTGGTGGCTGGCGCCAATCGTTGGCTCGCTGATGCTGTCGATCCCGGTGTCGGTGATCTCCAGCCGCACCCGCCTGGGCCTGGCAGCCAAGGACGAGAAGCTGTTCCTCATCCCCGAGGAATACGCCACCCCGCAAGAGCTGCTGGCTACCGACCAGTACACCCACGAAAACCGCTGGCATGCCCTGCATGACGGCTTCGTGCGGGCGGTGGTCGACCCACGGCAGAACGCCCTGGCTTGCGCCATGGCCACTGCCCGTCATGGCCAGGCGGCGCCGATCGAAGCGCTGCGTGCCGAGCGCGTGGCCAAGGCCATGGAAGTCGGGCCGAAAGGGCTGGACCTGAACACCCGCCTGGCCCTGCTCAGCGACCCGGTGGCGCTGGCCCGCCTGCACGAGCAGGTGTGGGCAGAGCACAACGCGGCGTGGATCGATGTGTGGCGCGCTTCCATCAAGAACGACCCGCACTCGCCGCTGTTGCCGCTGCACCCAGAGAACGAAGGCCAACCGGCACTCGTCGGCGCCTGATCGGGCCTCTTCGCGGGTAAACCCGCTCCCACAGGGCTATACACAGTCCCTGTGGGAGCGGGTTTACCCGCGAAGCTTTTCAGGGCCCATACCGATTTTGGCCAACAAAGTCCCCCCCGGCGCTAGGTCCCCGAGCCGCCATGCGTTAGCATCCCATTCCGATACGACGCCTCGGCCAGCACGGCCGTGCCAACACAATAAGATTCGCTACTTTTCTTGCTAGGGGACTTGGTGATGATCAAGAAATACCTTTCGCGACTGCTGGTCGGTGTAACCGCCCTGGTCGCTGTAACTGCGGCCCAGGCAGGCGCCATCGATGACGCGGTCAAGCGCGGCACCCTGAAGGTGGGCATGGACCCGACCTACATGCCGTTCCAGATGACCAACAAGCGTGGCGAGATCATCGGCTTCGAAGTCGACATTCTCAAGGCCATGGCCAAGTCCATGGGCGTCAAGTTCGAGGCAGTCTCCACGGCTTACGACGGCATCATCCCGGCCCTGCTGACCGACAAGTTCGACATGATCGGCAGCGGCATGACCCTGACCCAGGAACGCAACCTGCGCCTGAACTTCAGCGAACCCTTCATCGTGGTTGGCCAGACCCTGCTGATCCGCAAGGAACTGGCGGGCGAGATCAAGTCGTACAAAGACCTCAACAACGAGAAGTACCGCCTGACCTCCAAGCTGGGCACCACCGGCGAAATGGTCTCCAAGAAGCTGATCGGCAAAGCCAAGTACCACGGCTACGACAACGAACAGGAAGCGGTAATGGACGTGGTCAACGGCAAGGCTGACGCCTTCGTCTACGACGCCCCATACAACGTGGTAGCCGTGGAGAAGGCCGGTGCCGGCAAGCTGCTGTTCCTCGAAGAACCCTTCACCTACGAGCCGCTGGCCTTCGGCCTGAAGAAAGGCGACTACGACAGCATCAACTTCATCAACAACTTCCTGCACCAGATCAAGCACGACGGGACCTACGATCGTATTCACGACAAGTGGTTCAAGAACAAAGACTGGCTGAAGGACATGGAATAAGGCCCAGGCCACAAGCCCGGCTTTTGACCCCGACGCGCAGGCAAACCCTGCGCGTTCGCATTTACGGAAGTACCCCACGTGATCAAACACAAGAAAGCCCAGTGGCCCTGGCACGGGCTGACCGCCCTGGTGCTGGTCGGCCTGGCGATCAGCCTGTACATGGCCACCTCGATGATGTCCTACGAGTGGCGCTGGAACCGCGTACCGCAGTACTTCGCCTACAAGGCCGAAGACGTTCAGCGCGCTGCCGGTTATGGCACCGTGCAGGAGATCGTCATTGCCGGCGATAACGCTCGCGTCACGCTGAAGGACGAGCAAGGTGACGAGCAGGTGCTCGACGTGGCCAAGGACAGCCTGCAACTCAGCCGCGGCGACGATGTGGCCGAAGGCGACCAGATTGGCGTCACCCGCCACTGGGCAGCCGGCCCGCTGGCCTGGGGCCTGTGGACCACATTGTGGCTGTCGGTGGTGTCCGGTGCACTGGGCCTGGTCATCGGCCTGTTCGCGGGCTTGTGCCGGTTGTCCAGCAACCCGACCCTGCGTGACCTGTCGACCGTCTATGTCGAGCTGGTACGTGGCACGCCGCTGCTGGTGCAGATCTTCATCTTCTACTTTTTCATTGGCACCGTGCTCAACCTGTCCCGCGAGTTCGCCGGGGTGGCAGCGCTGGCACTGTTCACGGGCGCCTACGTGGCTGAAATCGTCCGTGCTGGCGTGCAGTCCATCACCAAGGGCCAGAACGAAGCCGCCCGCTCGCTGGGCCTGAACGCTGGCCAGTCGATGCGCCACGTGATCCTGCCGCAGGCGTTCAAACGTGTGCTGCCGCCACTGGCTGGCCAGTTCATCAGCCTGGTCAAGGACACCTCGCTGGTCTCGGTGATCGCCATTACCGAACTGACCAAGAGCGGCCGTGAGGCCATCACCACCTCGTTCTCTACCTTCGAAATCTGGTTCTGCGTGGCAGGCCTGTACCTGCTGATCAACCTGCCGCTGTCGCACATTGCCAGCCGGCTCGAGCGGAGGCTTGCGCAAAGTGATTGAAGTCCGTGACCTGCTGAAAGTCTTCGACACCCGTGGCCAAGTGGTACGGGCTGTGGATAACGTCACCACCCAGGTCGCCAAGGGCGAAGTGGTGGTGGTGCTCGGCCCATCGGGTTCGGGCAAGTCGACCTTCCTGCGCTGCCTCAACGGCCTGGAGCATTTCGACGAAGGCCATGTGGCTATCGACGGCCTGCAACTGGCCGACCCGAAGACCGACATCAACGCCTACCGCCGCGAAGTCGGCATGGTGTTCCAGCACTTCAACCTGTTCCCGCACATGACCGTGCTGGAAAACCTGTGCCTGGCGCAGAAGGTGGTGCGCAAGCGCAACAAGGCCGAGCGTGAAGCCAAGGCCCTGGCGTTGCTGGAGAAGGTGGGTATTTCGCAGAAAGCCAACGAGTACCCGTCGCGCCTGTCCGGCGGCCAGCAGCAGCGCGTGGCGATTGCCCGGGCCCTGGCCATGGACCCGAAAGTGATGCTGTTCGACGAGCCGACCTCGGCGCTTGACCCGGAAATGGTCGGCGAGGTGCTGGACGTTATGAAGACCCTGGCCCAGGAAGGCATGACCATGGTCTGCGTCACCCATGAAATGGGCTTTGCTCGCGAAGTCGCGGACCGGGTACTGTTCTTCGACCATGGCAAGCTGCTGGAAGACGCCGCCCCAGGGGCGTTCTTCGATGCGCCGAAGGACCCGCGCGCGCAGGCGTTCCTGCGCCAGGTGCTGTAAAAAGGCGGGGGCGCTTCGCGCCCCAATCGCCGGCAAGCCAGCTCCCACAGGGATGGCGCCGACCTGTTTTTTGTGGGAGCTGGCTTGCCGGCGATTGGGCTGCAAAGCAGCCCCCGCAATTTCAAATGCTGAACCGCCCGACCATCCCCCGCAACTGCTGCCCCAATTGCTCCAGCTCCCCGCTCGAGGCTGCCGTCTGTTCGCTGGCCGCACTGGTCTGATCCGATACATCCCGCACATTGATCACACTTCGGTTGATTTGCTCGGCCACCACGCTCTGTTCCTCGCTGGCCGTGGCGATCTGCTGGTTCATGCCCTGAATGCTCGACACTGTGTCGGTGATCTGGCTCAGTGCATGCCCCGCGCGTCGGCTCAGCTCCACGCTCTGCTCGGTCAGGTTCTTGCTGCTATCGAGCAGTCGGGTCACTTCGTCGGTACCGTTGTGCAGGCTGTCGATCAGTTGGCCAATCTCTTCGGTCGCCGTCGAGGTGCGCTGGGCCAGGCCGCGCACCTCATCGGCCACCACGGCAAAGCCGCGTCCGGCTTCACCCGCCCGTGCCGCTTCAATGGCCGCGTTCAGCGCCAACAGGTTGGTTTGTTCGGACACCGACTTGATCACATCGAGGATGCTGCCAATCCGCTGGCTCTCGCCCGCCAGGTGCTGCATGGCCGCCAGGCAATTGTCCATCTGCCCGGCCAGTTGCTCGATGCGGCTGATGGCTTGGGCCACCACCTGGTCGCCCACCTGGGCCTGCTGGTCTGCGTTGGTTGCAGCCAGTGAGGCCTGCTCGGCGTTCTGTGCCACTTCCTGAACGGTGGCGCTCATCTGGTTCATGGCGGTGGCCACCTGGTCGGTTTCCTCGCGCTGCTGAGTGATGCGCAGCCTGGTGTCTTCGCTACTCGCTGCCAGCTCTGTGGCTGCCTGCGACAATTGGCCGACGCCTTGGTCGATGCCCCCGATCAGCTCGCGCAGGCTCAAGGTCATTTCGCGCATGCTGTTTTGCAACTTGCCCATTTCGTCACGCCGCTGCACGGTGTCCACTTGGCTCAAGTCGCCCTTGGCGATGCGTGCGGCCACCGTCAGCGTGTGCCGCAAGGGCTGGGTGATCTGAACGGTGATCACCCAGGCGGCCAATACACCTACTGCCAACGCCAATAGCGCCACACCGCTCAGCAACGAACGGGCTGCCAAGGCTTCCCTGTCGCGTTGCTCGACCGTGCGCTCGCCCAGCTCGACACTTGCAGCCGCCAGCTCATCGCCCATTTTCTCCATGCTGATTTGTAATTGTTCGGCGCGCACGGCGGCGCGGCGGTACTGGTCCAGGCTGGTTCGGTACTTGGCCAGTTCGACACCCGGCTGCTCGGTCAGAGCACGTGGCAAACCCAGCGGTGCAAGGTCTTCGAGCAGTAGCGCAAGGCTGGTTTCACCAGCATTCAGCGCGCTGTCGCCCACCTTGGCGAAGTCCTCTACGTTGGTGAATGTATAGGCTGGCATCAGGCTTTGCTGGTTGGCGCCATCGACATGTCGGCTGAGGGTTTCCATAACGCCAAGCGCATTGCTTTGTCGACCCTCGGCCGACATTTTCAACAAGGCTTGGGTCTGCAGGTCATCGATGACGTCGTTCAGTTTTTCTTCCTGAAACTGCATGGCTTCGCGCAGGGCGGTACGGCTGGCGACGGTGCGCTGCAATTCGCTGAAGTCGTCGTGCAGGCGTTGCAGCAACTGCAGGTTCTGAGTCAGTAATTGGCGCGACTCATCAACGTTGCTGCGTTGCTGTAAAAGGGTTATCAAGCCTTGCAGCTGTTGCAGGACCTGCAGAACACGCGCCTTGCTGTTGTCGTCGCTGAGCACGCGATAGGTGATGCGTTCTGCTCGCAGGTCTTTGGCAAGACCGTTTATCGCTTCGATGTCGCTGAGCTGTTCCGAGCGAGTAGTGGCGTCATCCAGTGCGCGCCAGCCGCTGAGGGTGGTGGCCAGGGTAAGCAGCAGGACCACGGCAAAGCCGAGGGCGAGCTTGGCAGCGACACTGATGTTGCCGAGCTTGCGGTTGAGGTAACCGAGCATGGTGAGTCTCCGTCCATTCGAGAAAGGGGATGCAAGCGCATTGCTGGCATCACCTCTGCCAATCGGCAGCGGAGCTGTAGGACTTGACCTGAAAATCAGGTAGGAAATTTCGCTGCGAACCGTAGGATGGTTCTGCCTGCACTGGCCTCTTCGCGGGTAAACCCGCTCCCACAGGTAATGCGCAACCTTCGAAGCCTGCGCGATACCTGTGGGAGCGGGTTTACCCGCGAAGAGGCCAGTCCTGGCAACTAATCAGATCAAAGTTTGAACCGCCCCACCAACCCTTGCAGGTGGGTCCCCAGCCGCGCCAGCTCCACGCTCGAACTGGCCGTCTCTTCGCTGGCTGCCGACGTCTGGTCAGAAATATCCCGCACATTCATCACGCTACGGTTGATCTCTTCGGCCACGGCTGTCTGTTCCTCGGCTGCCGTGGCAATCTGCTGGTTCATCGCCTGGATCGACGACACGGTGCGGGTAATGGTCTCCAACGAACTGCCGGCACGGCGGGTCAGTTCGACGCTGCTGTCGGTCAGCTGGCGGCTGTTGTCCATCACGCTGGCCACCCGCTGGGTGCCGCTTTGCAGGCCGGCAATCAGCTCTTCGATTTCTTCGGTCGACTGCTGGGTGCGCTGGGCCAGGCTGCGTACTTCGTCGGCCACCACGGCAAAGCCACGCCCGGCCTCACCGGCGCGGGCGGCTTCGATGGCAGCGTTCAGGGCCAGCAGGTTGGTTTGCTGTGCCACCGACTTGATCACGTCGAGCACGCTGCCGATCTTGTCGCTTTCGGCCTTGAGCTGGTTCATCGCTTCGCTGGAGTTGACCACTTCGCCGGCCAGGCGCTCGATCTGCGTCACAGCCTCGCCCACCACCCGGTCGCCTTCGCGGGCTTGCTGGTCGGCCATCAATGCGGCTTCCGAGGCCTGCTCGGCGTTACGGGCTACCTCGTGCACGGTGGCGGTCATCTGGTTCATGGCGGTCGCCACCTGGTCGGTCTCGACCTTCTGGTTGTTGACCCCGGCACTGGTCTGCTCGGTGACGGCCGACAGCTCTTCGGCGGCGCTGGCGATCTGCGTTACCCCGTCGCCGATACCGCCGATCAGCTCGCGCAGGCCCTGGGTCATGCGCTGCATGCTGGCCTGCAGCTGGCCCAGCTCGTCGCGGCGCTGCACCGGCAGGCTCTGGGTCAGGTCGCCATTGGCGACACGCTCGGCGGCACGCAAGGTCTGGCGCAGCGGGATGATGATCTGCCGGGTGATGGCCCAGGCGGCCAGCAGGCCGAGGGCCAGGGCCATTACCGTGGCCGCAGCGAGCAGGGTCTTGGCTTGGGCCGCACCGGCATCCCGTACCTCGGTTTGCGAAGTGGTCATCGCCTGGCTGGTTTGTAGCAACAGCGTGCCTTGCTCGGCCATGTGCTGCAGGGCCTGCTCGCTGGCGGCCTGGGCATTGCCGAACTGAGTGACCGCATCGCGGTAGCCGCCCATGGCGGTGGCAGCATCGTCGAGACCGGCGGCATGTTCGGCCGGCACTTTGGCCGGCAGTGCGCGCAGCTCGGCCAGGGCCTGGTCGATGGCTTTCAGCGCCGTTTGCTGGAACTCGGCATTGCCGCTGTAGGTGTAGCCACGCACCTGGAAACGCGCTTGTTGCAGCAGGGCGCTGACGTCTACCGCGTGCTGGTACTGGTTGATATCGCCACCTTGCAGCAGGCCCCGCTGCACGCGGCCGATCAGCTCTGCAGCCTTGTCGGCGCTGTCGCCGAGCACGCTACGGCTGGCCTCGCGGCGCTGGCCGGCCTGCTTGAGCTCGTTGAATGCCTGTTGGTAAATGCGCACGGCCTCGCGCTGCTGCTCCAGGCGCTGGCGGTCGGCGGGGTGTTCGATCTGCCCCAGCATCAGTTGTACCTGGCGGTCGAGGTTGGCCAGGGCTTTTTCCAGCTCGGCCACCGACGCGTCATCACTGCGGCGCTCGTAATGCTGGCGGGCAATGCGCAGTTCCTGGGTGTACTGCTGGATGACCGAGATGTTACCCAGCTTGTCGCCACGGTCGATGATGCTGTCCATGCCGTGCCAGCCGGCCAGGGTAATAGCCAGGGTCAACAGCAGCACCAGGCCGAAACCCAGCCCCAGTTTGCGATTGACGCTCACATTGCCCAGCGATTGGGCTAACCATTGATACATGTACGACTCCCGGGCGGCTTGGCAGCACAAATAATTGTTGTGTTGCCAAGGCCATCGGCCCCGGAGAAGGAAACTTGATGGGCGAGAAAGTGGCGTTTACGTCAGAAAATACGCGAAAGCAGCGCAGTCACGGCGGTCTCTACCCGCAGGATGCGATCACCCAATTGCACCGGTGCCAGGCCAGCCTTGCCCAGCAGGTCGATTTCGTAGGGGATCCAGCCGCCTTCGGGGCCGATGGCCAGGGTTACGGCTTGTTCCACGGCACGCGGGCAGGCGGGGTAAGGGCCGGGGTGGCCCACAAGGCCCAGGGTGCCAGCGGCGATGGCGGGCAGGCGGTCTTCGACGAAAGGCTTAAAACGTTTCTCGATGATCACCTCGGGTAGCACCGTGTCACGCGCCTGTTCCAGGCCGAGGATCAGGTTGTCGCGAATGCTCTCGGGCTGCAGGAAAGGCGTCTGCCAGAAGCTTTTCTCGACCTTGTAGCTGTTCACCAGGATCAGCCGCGATACGCCGAGGGTGGCCACGGTCTGGAACAGCCGCCGCAGCATTTTCGGCCGCGGCACCGCCAGTATCAGGGTCAGCGGCAGCTTGGCCGGTGGTTGCTGGTCAAAGGCCACTTCAAGTTCGGCTTCGTGCTGTTCCAGGCGCAGCACCGTGGCCTTGCCCATCAGGCCGTTGATACGGCCCACGCGCAGGTTGTCGCCCACTGCTACGCGGTGGATGTCCTGCATGTGGGTGAAGCGCCGATCAGCAAGAACGACGCGGTCGGCCGAGACGAAGTCGGCCTCTTCAAGAAGCAACAGGTTCACGGTTGGGTCGCTGGTGGCTGGTCGTTGTGGTCGTTGGCTTCTTCGTCGTGGGCACTGCGCTTGCGGATCAGGCTACCGCACAGCACGCCGACCTCGAACAGCAGCCACATGGGCACCGCCAGCAGGGTCTGGGAGAAGATGTCCGGCGGGGTGAGGATCATGCCGACCACGAAGCAGCCGATGATCACGTAAGGGCGGATCTTCTTCAGGTACTTCACGTCGACCACGCCGATCCACACCAGCAGCACCACTGCCACCGGGATTTCGAAGGCGACGCCAAAGGCGAAGAACAGCGTCATCACGAAGTCGAGGTAGTTGGCGATGTCGGTCATCATTGCCACGCCTGCCGGGGTGGCGGCGGCAAAGAAGCTGAACATCAGCGGGAACACCAGGAAATAGGCAAAGGCCATGCCGGCGTAGAACAGCAGAATGCTCGACACCAGCAGCGGAATGGCGATGCGCCTTTCGTGGCGGTACAGACCCGGTGCGATAAAACCCCAGATCTGCTGCAGGATGAACGGGATCGCCAGGAACAGCGAGACGATCATGGTCAGCTTGAACGGCGTCAGGAACGGCGAGGCCACGTCGGTGGCGATCATCGTCGCGTTGGCCGGCAAATGGTCGCGCAGCGGCGCCGAGACCAGGGTGTAGATCTGCTGGGCGAAGGAAAACAGCCCGGCAAAGATCAGGAAAATGACAGCAACACAGCGCAGCAGGCGGGTGCGCAGTTCGGTCAGGTGCGAGACCAGCGGCATTGGCTGGTCGTGTTCCGGATTCTCGCTCATGGGGCTCGCGGCGGTTGAGGCGGTTCAGAGGATGCGACCGGGGTGGCAGGTGCCTCGACCGGCCTGGCCTCGAGCCCGGCAGGTGGCTGCACGCTGGCCGTGGTTACCGGCGGCTGCGCAGGGGGTGTCATCGGGTTGAGGATGCGCTTGGCTTCCTCTTCCATCTGCAGGATGTGTTCGTTGTGCAGCTGGCGGCGGATGTCGTCGGCGCCGATTTCGCGCTCGACTTCCATCTTGATGCTGTTGAAGCTGCGCTTGAGCCGGCCGATCCACAGGCCTGCCGTGCGCGCGGCACCGGGCAGGCGCTCGGGGCCGAGCACCAGCAGGGCGACCAAACCTACGAGTAGCAGCTCGCTGAAACTGATGCCGAACATGGGTCAGTCTTTCCGTTGCGGCTCTTGGACCGGTTGGGCCTGGCCTTCGATGGTGTGGCCTTGCGGCTGCGCAGTGTTTTGCACGGGCGGCACAGGCTGGGCAGGCGGCGGCGTTTGCTCGGCCGGCTTGTTCTCTTCTTCGTTCATGGCCTTGCGGAAGCCCTTGATCGACTCGCCCAGGTCACTGCCGAAGTTTTTCAGCTTCTTGGTGCCGAACACCAGGACCACGACGACCAGCAGGACGATCCAGTGTTTCCAGTCAAAAATACCCATTTCGTACTCCTGAAATTTACAGGTACAGCAAATCTGTCTGGCAGCGCGATTCCTTGTGGGAGCGGGTTTACCCGCGAACACCGGCGTAGCCGGTGCCATCTACCGCGTTGCATTCTTCGCGGGTGAACCCGCTCTCACAGGGGCATGCAGTGCCCCAAAAATACATCAGGCAGATGGCTGGCGTGCAGCCTTCTCATCATGCCCCGAAAGCCCGAAACGGCGATCCAGTTCGTCGAGCACGGCTTGTGGATGCTGCCCCAGCGCGCTGAGCATCACCAGGCTATGAAACCACAGGTCGGCGGTTTCGTAGATGACATCGCTGTAATCCTTGCTGACAGCAGCATCCTTGGCGGCAATGATCGTTTCGACCGACTCTTCGCCGAGCTTTTCGAGGATCTTGTTCAGGCCCTTCTGGTACAGGCTGGCCACGTAGGAGCTGTCAGGCGCCGCTTGCTTGCGTTCTTCAAGCACTTCGGCCAGGCGGTTGAGGGTGTCGCTCATGTCAGTGTCCTGCGCTGTAGATGGCATCCGGGTCCTTGAGGACCGGGTCGACGATTTTCCACTGGCCGTCTTCAAAGACGCGGTAGAAGCAGCTTTCACGGCCGGTATGGCAGGCGATATGGCCCAGTTGCTCGACCATCAGGATGATCACGTCGGCGTCGCAGTCCAGGCGCAGCTCATGCAGTTGTTGCACATGCCCGGATTCCTCGCCTTTACGCCACAGCTTGCCACGCGAACGCGACCAGTAGATGGCGCGCTGTTCGGTGGCGGTCAGCGCCAGCGATTCGCGGTTCATCCAGGCCATCATCAGCACGCGTCCGGTCTTGTGGTCCTGGGCGATTGCCGGTACCAGGCCATCGCTGTTCCACTTGATCTCGTCCAGCCAGTCTTTCATCGTCGACTCCAAAGCGGGCCCGCTCCTGTATCGGGCCCTTTGCGCTAGTGTGCCAGCCACAGGCGCGGCTGGCTATTGGCGCACGATCAGGTAAAGGCCTGCGGCCAGCATCAGCCAGGCCGGCCAGGCAGCAGGGGCGGCCAGGCTGGCGGCCTCGGCGGCGCCAGCGGCCAGCACCGCGCCGCCCCCAAGCAGGCCGGCGCCCAGCAGGCGCAGGGCCCAGCGGTCACCCTGGCGGCGGCGTTCCGGCAGTTGCGGATCGTTCAGGTGTGGCTGCGACAGGCGTTCGAGCAGGTCTCGGGCCATGTTGGCCAGGTGCGGCAACTGCTCGACCTGGCCATGAATGTTGCCGAACACGGCCTTGGGGCTGTAGCGGTCGCGCATCCAGCGTTCCAGGTAGGGCTTGGCGGTGCTCCACAGGTCCAGGTCAGGGTACAGCTGGCGGCCCAGGCCCTCGATGTTGAGCAGGGTCTTCTGCAGGAGTACCAGCTGCGGCTGCACTTCCATGTTGAAGCGCCGGGCGGTCTGGAACAGGCGCATCAGCACCTGGCCGAACGAAATATCCTTTAACGGTTTTTCGAAGATGGGCTCGCACACGGTGCGGATTGCCGCTTCGAATTCGTTGACCTTGGTATGTGCCGGCACCCAGCCCGAGTCGATGTGCAGCTGGGCGACGCGGCGGTAGTCACGCTTGAAGAAGGCAATCAGGTTGCGCGCCAGATAGTCCTGGTCTTCGGCGGTGAGGCTGCCGACGATGCCGCAGTCGATGGCGATGTACTGCGGGCTCCACGGCTTGACCGTGCTGACGAAGATGTTGCCCGGGTGCATGTCGGCATGGAAGAAGCTGTCGCGGAACACCTGGGTGAAGAACACCTCTACGCCGCGCTCGGCCAGCAGCTTCATGTCGGTGCGCTGGTCGGCCAGGGTCGCCATGTCGGTGACCGGCACGCCGTAGATGCGCTCCATCACCAGCACCTTGGGGCGGCACAGGTCCCAGTAGACCTGGGGCACGTACATCAGCTCGGAGCCTTCGAAGTTGCGCCGCAGCTGGCTGGCGTTGGCAGCCTCGCGCAGCAGGTCGAGCTCGTCGTAGATGGTTTTTTCGTAGTCGCCGACGATTTCCACCGGGTGCAGGCGGCGGGCATCGGCCGAGGCGCGCTCGGCGGCCTTGGCGATCAGGAACAGCCAGGCCAGGTCTTGGGCGATCACCGGCTTCAGGCCCGGGCGTACCACCTTGACCACCACCTCTTCGCCGGTTTTCAGGCGCGCGGCGTGTACCTGGGCCACCGAGGCCGAGGCCAGCGGTTCGACGTCGAAGCGGCTGAACACCTCGCCAACCTTGGCGCCCAGCTGCGCTTCAATCAGTGCCACGGCCTGTTTCGGGTCGAACGGCGGCACCCGGTCCTGCAGCAGCATCAGCTCGTCGGCGATGTCGGTGGGCAGCAGGTCGCGGCGGGTGGACAGCAACTGGCCGAACTTGATGAAGATCGGCCCCAGGTCCTGCAGCGCCAGGCGCAGGCGCGCGCCACGGCTGAGTTCGGTGGGTTTGCGTGGCAGCCAGCGCCACGGCATCAGCAGGCGCAGGCTGGCCAGCCACCAGGGCAGCAATGGCTGTTCGAACAGCAGGTCATCGAGACGGTAGCGGATCACCACACGCTGGATGCGAAAAAGACGGCGGACGGCGAGCAGCTTCATGCGTTATCGCTGGTATCAAGGGTTCGGGAAAGGCGCTTGAGGCGCGCCTCGAGGCGTTCTGTGTCGAGCTTCAGGGCATCGAGTTCGCTGAAGGCGGCTTCGGCTTCGCGCTTGCCGACCAGGGTGCGGGACTCTTCGGCCAGGTACTCGGAAAGGTTCTGGCTGAAGCGCGCCAGGCCCTGGCGGGTCCAGCGTGCACGCAGGCGGATGTGGCCTGCCAGCATGGCCGTGGCGACCGGGCCGAGCCAGCGTTGCAGCTCGTGCTCCCAGTCCAGCTCCAGGTCCTGCAGCACGCCGAACAGGTCGAGCAGCACGGCGCTGTCGCCATGCAGTTCGACCTGCGGGCTGTGCAGCACGGCGGTCTTGTCCCTGGCCAGGGCCAGTTGCACCAGGCTGCCGGCCGGAGCACGCAGGCTGCAGTCGACCTCGCCTTCCCAGTGGGCGGCGAGCATCAGGCCGTCTTCATCGGGCAGGATGAAGACCTGCAGGGCCGGTTGGCGGCAGTCGATCTCGATGACCTTGCCTTCCAGCGCGGCCAGCCGCGGCAGGGCCGTGCTGTCCATGCGCAGGACGCGGTTCAGGCCATGTTCGACGCTGGCGAGCAGCCCGGCCAGCAGCATCAGGGTTTGATCCCCCGGTGCACGGCAACGATGCCGCTGGTCATGTTGTGATAGGTGACGCGGTCAAAACCGGCCTCGACCATCATGCTCTTCAGGGTTTCCTGGTCCGGGTGCATGCGGATCGATTCGGCGAGGTAACGGTAGCTTTCCGAGTCGTTGGTGATCAGCTTGCCGGCCAGCGGCATGAAGGCGAACGAATAGGCGTCGTAGGCCTTGGACATCAGCTTGCTGGTCGGTTTGGAGAATTCCAGGATCAGCAGGCGGCCACCGGGCTTGAGCACGCGCAGCATCGAACGGATGGCTTCGTCCTTGTGGGTGACGTTGCGCAGGCCGAACGCGATGGTCACGCAGTCGAAGTGGTTGTCCGGGAACGGCAGCTTTTCGGCGTCGGCCTGGACGAACTCGATGTTGCCGGCCACACCACGGTCCAGCAGGCGGTCACGGCCAACCTTGAGCATCGAATCGTTGATGTCGGCCAGTACAACCTGACCCGTCGGGCCGACCAGACGCGAGAACTTGGCAGCCAGGTCACCGGTACCGCCGGCGATGTCCAGCACCCGGTTGCCGCTGCGCACGCCCGACAGCTCGATGGTAAAGCGCTTCCACAGGCGGTGCATGCCGCCTGACAGCACATCGTTCATCAGGTCGTACTTGGCTGCCACCGAGTGGAACACTTCGGCGACTTTTTTCGCCTTCTGGCTTTCAGGTACGTCCTGGTAGCCAAAGTGGGTGGTGGGTTCGGCGTGGTCGCCTTTGCGCTGGTCGTTCATATCGCTTCACCGGAAAAAATTACCGCCATTCTAGGGCGAACGGGCGGATTTGTCTTGGCGGGGTGTGCCAGTGGGCAGGGGCGGGCATAATGCCAATTATGTCTTCATCCTCAGGAACACCCGCATGACCCAGATCAGCGTCGAACGCAAACACTCCCTCGGCCGTGATGCCGCCCGGGCCAAGGCTGAAGCGCTGGTGGACAAGCTCAGCCGCGAATACGACCTCAAGGCCACCTGGAACGGTGACCGGGTCGATGTGGCACGCAGCGGCGCCAACGGCAGCGTGCACATTGGCGAAGACAGCATCCGTGTGGAACTGAAGCTCGGCATGATGCTGTCGATGATGAGCGGCACCATCAAGGGTGAAATCGAGCGGGCGCTGGACAAGGCGCTGGCCTGACACCCACTGCGGTCAGTTGTCGGGGAACGGGACAAGGTCCTCGATCTGCTCCAGACGCAGGTCGCCCCGATAGATCTGATAGCGCTCCGTGGGCGCCAGGGCCCGTTGCAACTGCTCGTCACGGCTCATGGCGTCCGGAAACTTCAAATGGCCTTTGGCGAAGCGCCGGGCATCGGCATTGACGCTGGTGTAGTGGAAATGCGCTTCCCAGAGCTTTTGCCTGGGTTGCAGGCGATAAACGTCATAGACATCCAGAAAGTCCTTGGCCTTGAGCTTCTTGCGGCTTTTGCTCAATTTGATTTCGACTTCGCCTGTTTCCATCAGAAAACGCAGCGCCTTGCTGTCCGGGTGCAGGCTAGCAAGGTAGGCCCTGGTCAGCAGACGCTGTTTTTCTGCCTGTACCTCGATGATCGCCTGATCCAGGCGGGTGGCCAGTGCATGGCCTTGCTCCGGGCCGGTACGTAACTGCACGGCCACCTCCGACATGTCCTGAACATAGAAATCAAGCAGGTCCCCCAGGCTGTTGGGCCCGTCCAGATGGCGGGAGGCGTGGACGATCCTGGCGGTTTTCTGGGCCAGCAGGTCATTGCCTGTGCGGCGCAGGCGAGCATATCCAGGTGCCGGCACAGCCTGCGTCACGGCCTCCCAGTGATCATCTTTCAGCTGGTAGCGCGCAACGGTTTGTTCGGTCAAAGGGTCGACCTGCACTGTTTCGCTGCCCAGCCCAGCCTCCTCGACGACCAGGGATCTGCCCCGGGTGGTATGGATCACCTTGCGCCTGACGGCGCGCACTTTATGGGTCAGAGGTTGTTCGGCCACTGCACTCTGCCCATCAGCTTCGGCTTCAGCTTCAGCAGAAACAGTGGCAAGGTCATTTTCGGTCAGGCTTATAAGTGCATGCAATTCAGCGATGTATTCATTGAGCCTGGTGCTGTCCACAGCCGGAATGTTACGTGAAAGCAGGTATTCGGCATTGCCCAGCGACAGCTTGTATTCGCGTAACGCGCTCTCCAGCGGCGCTTTTTGCTCACCAGGCTTCAGTTTGGCCGCAGGCAGGCTGTCGTGGCTCAGCAGTGCCTCATGCAGGTCCCTGCTGCGCAGGGTTTTCTGCGCGAGCAGGATGCTTTCGAAGTTGTCAGCGGTCAGTTCTTCTCTTTTCACGATCAGCTGATACACGTCGCTCAGGATCTGGGCGCGGGTGATCAGGGTCGAGTAACGCCTGGTGTTGATGATGGTATCGAGCTTCTTGCGTTTGCCCGAGAACTGGATCTGCCCGTCTGTCAGTGCCTCGCCGAGGTTCTGGTCAAGGCGCTGGCTGACGTTGAAGATGCGCCTGTGGGTAGCCAGTGCGGCTTCGACGCGCTTGCTGTAATTCAGGTACAGCTCTGCCTGCTCCTCGCCTGAAGGCAGTTGCACAAGCCGACGGGATTGCTCTTTCAGTGCGTCATAATCATTCATGTCGAGCAGGCGGCGGAATTGGTGCAAGTCACAGGTCAGCAGCTGTTCCCACCACTGCCCACGGGCGAACGCGGCAGCGGCCTTGGGGTCGAACCGGGCGTATGTCGGGTCGCTCATGCGGGTATACAGCTGTGCCTGTTCACTTATCAGCCCGGCCTGCTTTTCGTAGGTAAGCGCCAGGACATCAAAGTTTGCCCGTGCCTCGTTACGCAGTGTGCGTAACGCCTGCCGCTGTTCTTGCAGTGCCGGTGGCAGGTTGTCGAGGGTGACATCAGGGTGCTCGTCCAGAGCCTGTTCGAACGCCAGGTGCGCCTGGTCGTAGGCTTTTACCCGTTCCAGGTAGCCGTCGATGAACGTTTCGATGCTGGTAAGCCTTTTGTCATTTGCGACTCTGCTTTCCAGCATGTTCCTGAAGGCTTCCTTTTTTTCATCGACCAACGCCTTGGCCGTTTTCGGCATGCCGCCCGACAGGTTCAAATCGAGCATCCATTCGCCGTTCCAACGCGTAAGCCAAGGGCCGCGGCTGCGTTCGCGGCCCACAATGTAGTAGCCATCGGGCTCTGCGCCCCAGGTTTGCGACCATTCACTCTGGCTGACTTGCGGGCCAATGATGCGGGTGCCGCTATAGCTCTCTTCGACTTCGTAGGCGACACCCTGCAAGTTCACGTAGTAGTGCCCGTCTACCTTGTACAGGCCGCGCATGCGGCCGCCGGGCAGCGCACTGTGCCCTTCCAGGCTGACCTTGGCGCGTAAGGCATCGAGGGCCGTACGGGCCTCGCCAGGCAGGTTGCCGAGCCGCTGGTCGTGGCCCCAGTGGTTGACGTTCAGCGCTGCAGGCCGGGGGTGTTCGGCTGGGGCTTGCCAGGTGGTCTGCTCGGGTGGCTGCGCTGCAACTGGGCGCAGAACACGGCGTGGTGTGCTGCGAACAGGCCGTTCGGGTTCAGGGTTGGCAGTAGCGGGGCCATGGGCCAGCAGCATGGCCAGGTTCAGCAGGAGGTCGGCGCCCGCGAGCAACTTTTCCTCGGTACTGCCTTGGGTCAGTGTGGCCAGGTCATCCTTGATACCGAACAGCGCGGCCAGCAACCAGGCCAGCACGCCCACAGGCCCGGGCAGCAGGGGGGTGACCGTATTGAACGCCAGCCAGGCAAACTGCGCGCACAACGCCCAGCGTTGCTGGGCATTGGAGACGCTTTGCCATGAAGCCAGTAGCAGTAGCATGTCGGCCCTGGCCTCGAACATCCTCTTGTCCGGTTCATCGGGCCATGGCGTGAACGCCAATGTGACCGGGGCCCTCAAGCGCTCGATGGCATCCGCGGCCAGCCCGGACGCGGGCCCCAGCAGGTGCGCCAGTTCCGTGAGGCCGGCCTGCAGGTGCGGGTGGTTGAAGCCATCATCGGCGTAGATGGGGCGGGCGTCGTCATCCAGCCAGGGGAGGATGCCCTGCTGCAGGGATTGGTCGGTCCGGATGCTGGTCATCAACTGGTTGCGGCTGTCGAACTGCATGACAGCCTGCGTGGTACTCATGGGCCGGTAGAGTAGCCAGGCGCTTGTGGCAGGTACCTCGATGACGAACATGCCATGCACCCGGTTTGCCTTCGGGGCGTCCGGCACACTGTTGAATGACAGCGGCGCCAGTTTCAGCGATGCGCTGGCGTGGGCCTGACGGCGGCAAAAGTCGGCGACCAGCTGCCAGGTACGTTCGTTCAGCTGCCCGGTAATCTTGGCCTGCAGCGCGCTCAGCAGCAAGGCAGCACGCCATTCCTCGGCAAACCGCTGGCGGCGTTGATCGGTGGCGGTCCGCAACTGGTCATGGACATAGTGCGGGTACTGGCCACCGACATCCACGGCGGCGACCACTGCATGGGCATAATCAAGGGTCATCCAGTTTTCCGGTGCCTGTGGCCCGGCCACCTGGATGGCCGAGGCCACCTGGTCGCCACCCAATGGCAGGCGAGAGATGGCCAGTTCGGTCAGGCTGATGGTTTTCAGGTATTCAAGATTTGCTGGCCCCACAGACGACACCTGCACAACTTGTGAAACCGTTATCTGTACCTGGTCCGGATCACAAGGCTGCTGGCTCGGATGGTCATGGCGCATTTGCTCACGCAGACGGCGAACAGTGTATTGCTGCAAGTCTTCGATCCCGTCCAGTGAAGTTTCGCCCTGTGCCAGCATTTGCCCTGCCGACAGCTCCAGCAGTGCCATGTGGTACTGGAAACGGTCCGTTACCGTGGCGCTCCCGAGCCAGTCAGGCAGCGTGATCGCGGGCGTGGATTGTTCGAGGTGGAAGCACGCCGGGAATGTCGAGGAAGGATCGCTCAGCAGGCTGAAGACCGCCTCCAGATCACTGGCATGTTCGATACCGCCAAGCTGCACGCGGTCAATCTGTTGCAGCATTGCGTTGAGCAGTTGCCGGGCCTGATAGCCGAATGGGTCTTCGGCAACTGCCGTGCAGGCCCAGGACATCGTGTCGAATGCATGGCGCCCGGAAAGCTCGTCGCGCAAGGCGACGGCGAAGGCGGGCAGCCCGTTGAAGGCGCGTACGGTGCCAGAGGGCTTGCACCACAAGACCAGGTCGCGCGCCGCTTGTTTGCCAGTGATCAGCAGGTCTGGCAATACCTCATGCATCGTGCTGCCTTGGGTGTTCAACGAAACCTGCACACCCTGCACCTTGGCCGATGTGCCCGTTTGAGCGAGCACGGCGTACAGCAAGGCCTTCTGGTCGCTGTCCAGGCCTTGCCGTTCAAGCGCGGCGAGCAATGCGGCCTTCAGCACCTGCTGCATCCAGCGCAGGCGGGTCACATCCGCGTCACCCTCGCGACTGGTCCAGAAACTGACCTGTGCCTGCTGAAATGCCTCGCTCAGGGTCGCCAGCATATCGTCGAAGGCCGTGTTCAGGTCGGCCATGCGAATGTCGATGGCCGGCGCTGCTTCCTGGGGCCGAAAGATGGCGGGAGGGGCCAGGCTGAGCTGGTCCGTGGGCTTGAGCGCCATGGGCTGGCCGGTGAGGAAATGCACGAGCAATGTGTCGACCAGGTCGCCTGGCTGTGCCGGTAATTCTTCATCCGGGCCGGGCAGGATGAAGAAGCCTGTCAGCGATTGCAGTTGCGGGTGGTTCTTGCGTGTCCACGGGTAGCGTGCGGCGAGTGCGTCGAAGCCTGCGGTGGCCACGACTTCGCGCAGGCTGGGGCGGTTGGCGAACTGCGTGGCTACCAGCTGCTTGAACGATAGGGATGGCGTGGGCACCGATTGGGACATGGCATTAGGCTCCGGTCTAAGGGAGCTGAATGCTGAAACGCCAGCCTTGAGTCGTTGCGGTAGATACATCAGTGCAGCGATCTTAGGGTGAAGATTCTAATTCCTGCCCCTACCTTATGCTCAAGCCCAACCTTCATGGGCGGTTCTCCTCCACTCATGAGCATGAGGTACAGAGCATGACCAAAGTGACTGTGAAGAAAAAGGACGACGCTCCGGGTACGCTGGGCGAAGTGCGCGGCTACGCGCGCAAGATCTGGCTGGCTGGCATCGGCGCTTATGCGCGGGTGGGCCAGGAAGGCTCCGACTACTTCCAGGAGCTGGTCAAGGCCGGCGAAGGCGTCGAGAAGCGTGGCAAGAAACGCATCGACAAAGAGCTCGATGCTGCCAACCACCAGATCGACGAAGCCGCTGAAGAAGTCAGCCGCGTACGCGGCAAGGTAGAAATTCAACTCGACAAGATCGAAAAAGCTTTCGACGCACGGGTAGGACGCGCCTTGAATCGCATCGGCATTCCGTCTAAACATGACGTTGAGGCGCTGTCGATCAAGCTTGAACAGTTGCACGAGCTGCTTGAGCGCGTCGCGCACAAACCATAAGGAGAGCAGGATGGCTGGCAAGAAGAACACCGATAAAGACGGCAGCTCCTGGGTCGGCGGGATCGAGAAGTACTCCCGCAAGATCTGGCTGGCGGGGCTGGGTATCTATTCCAAAGTCGACCAGGACGGCCCGAAGCTGTTCGACTCGCTGGTGAAAGATGGCGAGAAGGCCGAGAAGCAGGCGAAGAAGACGGCTGAAGATGTAGCCGAAACCGCCAAGTCGTCGACCACTTCGCGCGTGTCTGGCGTGAAGGACCTCGCGCTGGGCAAGTGGAGCGAACTCGAAGAGGCCTTCGACAAGCGCCTGAACAGCGCCATCTCGCGCCTGGGCGTGCCGAGCCGCAACGAGATCAAGGCCCTGCACCAACAAGTGGACAGCCTGACCAAGCAGATCGAGAAGCTGACCGGTGCTTCGGTTACGCCGATTTCGTCGCGCACTGCCGCCGCGAAGCCGGCTGCGAGCAAGGCTGCGGCCAAGCCACTGGCCAAGGCAGCAGCAGCGGCCAAGCCTGCGGCGAAAACCGCGGCGGCCAAACCTGCGGCTAAAACGGCAGCGGCGAAACCTGCGGCCAAGCCTGTAGCCGCCAAGCCTGCGGCGAAACCGGCAGCGGCCAAGCCCGCGGCAGCCAAGAAACCAGCGGTGAAGAAAGCCCCGGCCAAACCGGCCGCCGCCAAGCCAGCAGCACCCGCTGCCAGCGCCGCCCCGGCTGCTACCGCAGCACCGGCACCTGCCGCCGCCCCGGCCAGCAGCGCACCATCGGCACCAACGGGCACCGGTACCCTGATCTGATACCGCGTCGCCTTCTTCGCGGGCTTGCCCGCTCCCACAGGTACAGCGCCGACCAGCCAGTCAGTGCAGTCCCTGTGGGAGCCACAGGAACAGCGCCGATCAGCAGGTCAGCGCGGGCCCTGTGGGAGCGGGCATGCCCGCGAAGGCCCCAGCGCCGAAACAGCAGGTTTATCCCTCCAGGTAGCGCACCGCCAGCTGCTCCGCCGCCGCCCGCGCCTGTGCCTGCAGATGCGGCGCCACCAGCATCATCACCTGGTACACCACAATCCCCACATCCGCCTCGCGCCCCAGCACCCGCTGGTAATCCAGCGAGAACAGCAGCGTCATCGTGATCTGCTCCACCAGTTGCCCCAGCGCCTGGGTCCCGCTCTCTACCAACCCCTGGCCCTTGAGGCTGGCCAGCAACGCCGCCAGCGTACGCTTGAGTGCATTGATCAGGCTGCGCATGCCGCGCGCCAGTTTGGGCAGGCGGCCGGTGAGGTTGGACAGGTCCTGGAACAGAAAGCGGTACTGGGCCATGTGCTCGACGATCAGGTGCAGGAACAGCCAGTAGTCCTCGGCATCCAGGCGCACGTCCAGGGGTGGGTCGAGCAGGGGCATCAGCGCTTCTTCGAAGCGCTCGAACAGGCCCAGCACCAAGGGTTCCTTGCCATGGAAGTGGTAGTACAGGTTGCCTGGGCTGATGCCCAGTTCGTTGGCAATCTCCAGGGTGGATACGTTCGGTTCGCCCTGCTGGTTGAACAGCTGCAGGGCGCATTCGAGGATACGGTCGCGGGTCTTCATCCAGTCGTAGGGCTCATCGGGTCAGGACATAGGTGCCTGGCGCCGGGCCGAGCGGTGGATAGGTACTGTTGCCCAGCTCGGTACGGGGAGCCTTGAGCGGGCCGGAGCGCGGTGTGATCCACTCCAGCCACAAGGGCCACCAACTGCCGTCGCTGCGCTTGGCTTCGTAGAACCAGGCGCGCGGGTCGCCGGACAGTTTGGGGTTTTCCAGGTAGTAGGCCTTGGGGTTGCCCGGCGGGTTGATGATGCTCTGGATGTGCCCGCTGTTGGCCAGCACGAAACGCCGGTCCCCTCCGAGCAGCAAGGCCGAGCGGTACACGGCGTCCCATGGGGTGATGTGGTCGTTGCTGCCGGCTACGGTAAAGCTGTCCAGGTCGACCTGCTTGAGGTCGATGGGTGTGCCGCACACTTCAAGGCCTGCCGGGTGGGTGAGCGGGTTGTGCTTGAAAAAGTCCAGCAAGTCGCCGTGTAGTGCTGCGGGCAGGCGTGTGTTGTCGGCGTTCCAGTAGAGGATGTCGAACGCGGGCGGGGCTTTGCCCAACAGGTAGTTGTTGACCCAGTAGTTCCAGATCAGGTCGTTGGGGCGCATCCAGGCGAAAATCCTGGCGACTTCGCCGCCGTCCAGCACGCCCCGTTGATAGGAACGGCGCTTGGCGGCCTCTACCGTCTGTTCGTCGGCGAACAGGCTGGCCGGGCTGTCGAACTTGCTGTCGAGCAGGCTGACCAGGTACGTGGCGCTGCGGATCTTGCGCAACTGATGCCTGGCCTGCAGATGGCCTTGCAGTGCGGCCATGGTCAGGCCGCCGGCGCAGGCACCCATCAGGTTGGGGTCGCGGTTGCCGCTGATGCTGCGGCAGGCGTTCAGTGCTTCTTCCAGGGCCTGTACGTAGGAGGACAGGCCCCACTCGCGGTGGCGCGGGTCGGGGTTGCGCCAGCTGATCATGAACACCTGCAGGCCGTTCTTGAGCATGTACTGGACAAAGCTGTTGTGCGCCTGCATGTCGAAGATATAGAACTTGTTGATTTGCGGCGGCACCACCAGCAAGGGCCTGGCGTGCTGTTTTTCGCTCATCGGCTTGTACTGGATCAGCTCCAGCAGCTCGTTGCGAAACACCACCGCGCCGGGCGTTGCCGCCAGGCTGCCACCCACCTCGAAGGCGCGTTCGTCCACCTGGCGCGGCAGGCCGTCGTTGTGGCGCAGGTCGTCGAGCAAGTGGGCCACGCCACGCACCAGGCTTTGCCCACCGGTGTTCAGCAGCTCCTTGACCGCCAGCGGGTTGAGCAGCGAGTTGCTCGGTGCCAGGGCGTCGTTGATCATGCCGAACAGAAAGTGCGCACGGGCCCGGTCATCGTCGTCCAGGTGGCTTTCGTCGATCCACTGGCGCGTCTGCTTCTGCCAGGCCAGATAGGCCTGCAGCCCTCGGCGATAAAACGGGTTCTGGCTCCAGGTCGGGTCGCTGAAGCGGCTGTCGCGAGGGTTGGGCTGGTAGGGCGTGTCGCCCAGCATCACGCGGCCCAGCTGGCTGCCGAACGCCAACAGGTGGCGCGCCGTGTGCAGCGGGTTGGTCAAGCCGTGGCGGCCGACCCTGCGCAGTGTCGACACCAGGTCGCGCCCGCGCAGGCCGAGTATGGCGTTTTGCACGTTCATGCTGGTGGCGGGAAGCGTTTTCGTTCCTTTGGCCGGTTTGTCTGTCATGGCAACACTCCCTCGTCTTACCCGATGTCTGGGCAGCGACAATCAACCGCCAGAGGCGGGGCGCGGGTGCATGACCGCGCGCTGACGTTCTTCCTGGAGAAACTTCATGATGATCGGTGCGACGGCCTCGGCCCGGGTAATCAGGAACAGGTGGCCATCGTCGATTATGTGTAGCTGGGCATTGGGAATCCGCCAGGCCAGCAGGCGCATGTTGATCAGCGGGATCAGCGGGTCGTCGTCACCGGCCAGCACCAGCGTCGGCTGGTGGATCTTGTGCAGCCAGTGGATGCTGGTCCAGCCCAGGCCGGCGAACAGCTGCCAGTAGTAGCCTAGCTTGCCACCGGAGCGAACCTTGGAGGCATGGTGCATGGCCAGGTCCGGGTCGCGGCGGAAGGCGCCGCCGTAGATCAGCGGTGCAATGCGGATCACATGGGAGGGCTGCACGTAGCGCCTGGGGCTGGCCATCATCCACAGGACTTTAGGCTTGCCCGGCACCATGACTGCGCCGGCGGCCGTGGCGGCCAGCACCAGTTTCTTGCAGCGCTCCGGGTAGTCGTGGGCAAACTGCTGGGCCAGGGCGCCGCCCCAAGACACGCCGATGACGTTGACCTGGCCGTAGTCCAGGTAGTCGAGCATGCGCGCCGTGAGCTTGGCCAGGCCAGGAAAGCGATAGGGGTGACGCGGAGTGGATGACCCCCCCACACCGGGCACGTCGAAGGCGATGACCTCCAGGTCCGGGTCCAGCGCCTCGATGAACGGGAACACCAGCTCCAGGTTGGCGCCGATGCCGTTGAAGATCAGCAACGGTGTCAGGTGCGGCTTGCCCGGGCGGACGGCGGTGCGAATGGACTGGTCGTCCAGTTCGACGGTCCTGAAGATGTAGGGTTCCGGCATGCGTTCGACTCTGTCGTGAAAAAAGTGCCGTGGCGCCCTCATGGCGACCACGGCAACGCAACTCAACGCTCGTGAACGTAGGTGCCTGGTGAGGCTTCGCCAGCGGCATAAGCGCGGTTGCCCAGGCGGGTCGGTGCTTTTTTCAGCTCTCCGGCACGCTCGCCCAGCCAGCTCTGCCAGTACAGCCACCAGGAGTCGGCATGCTTGGTGGCGTTTTCCTGCCAGGCCACCGGGTCGCCCGGGCGGTCAGCGCCGGTCATGAAGCGCGCCTTGGGGTTGCCTGGCGGGTTGAGGATGCTCTGGATGTGGCCGCTGTTGGACAGCACGAACTCGATCTTGCCGCCGAACAGGTGCGCCGAGCGGTAGCACGATTGCCACGGGGTGATGTGGTCGGCAGTGCCGGCAACGCTGAAGATGTCGCACTGCACATTCTTCAGGTTGATCGGGGTACCGCACACTTCCAGTGCATCCGGGCGGATCAGTGGGTTGCTCTTGAACATTTCGATCAGGTCGCCGTGGAAGGCGGCCGGCAGGCGCGTGGTGTCGTTGTTCCAGAACAGGATGTCGAACACCGGCGGCTCGTTGCCGAGCAGGTAGTTGTTGACCCAGTAGTTCCAGATCAGGTCGTTGGGGCGCATCCAGGCGAACACCTTGGCCATTTCGCTGCCTTCCAGCACGCCCGCCTGGTAGGAATGGCGCTTGGCGGCTTCCAGGGTCTGCTCGTCGACGAACAATGCGACCTGGTTGTCCATGGTGGTGTCCAGCACGCTGACCAGCAGGGTCAGGGCATTGACCTTGTTTTCGCCATTGGCGGCATAGTGGCCCACCAGCGCGGTGCAGGTGATGCCGCCGGAGCAGGCGCCGAGCATGTTCAGGTCTTTGCTACCGGTAATCGCCAGCACCGCGTCGACGGCTTCCTTGAGCGCATCGATGTAGGTGGACAGGCCCCATTCACGCTGGGCCTTGGTCGGGTTGCGCCAGCTGATGATGAAGGTTTGCTGCTGCGAACGCAGGCAGAAGCGCGCCAGGCTCTTTTCCGGGCTCAGGTCGAACACGTAGAACTTGTTGATCTGCGGTGGCACCACCAGCAGCGGGCGGGCATGCACCTGTTCGGTGATGGGGCTGTACTGGATCAGCTCCAGCACATCGTTGCGGTACACCACCGCGCCTTCGCTGGTGCCCAGGTTCTTGCCCACTTCAAAGGCGTCCATGTTCACCTGGCTGGGCATGCCGCCGTTGTTGACCATGTCCTTGGCGAGGTTGGACAGGCCGTCGAGCAGGCTCTTGCCGCCGGTTTCGAAGAAGCGTTTGACCGCTGCCGGGTTGGACAAGGTATTGGTCGGCGCCATGGCTTCGGTCATCAGGTTGATGACGAACTGGCCGCGGCTGATGTCCTGGGGGGACAGGTCGCTGTTGCCGATCCAGTCCTGCAACTCGTTGCGCCAGGCCAGGTAGGTTTGCAGGTAGCGGCGGTACAGCGGGTTGTTGCTCCAGGCCGGGTCGTTGAAGCGACGGTCGTCGCTTTCCGGGGCCAGGCTGGACTTGCCCAGCAGCACGTTTTTCAGCTCCAGGCCAAAGTGGGCCACATGCTTGGCGCTGTGCAGCGGTTGGCGCACGGCCTGGCGCAGCACGGTGCGTGCAGAACTCAGCAGGTCCTTGCGGCGAATGCCGATGACCGGGTTCAGCCCCAGGGTGTTTTCCGAGGCCTGCCGCTGTAGCTCATCGTTGTTCTTGTTACTCATCTACGACGCTCCGTTGTCCTGAGACGAGTACCGGTTGCTGTGACAGGTGCACAGCCCTGAGCCCGGTACTGCTACTCGGGTGACCAGTGATAAGGAACAGCGGTGCTGCGGGGGTGCTGACTGCCTGCAAAGTGATGCAGGGAACTTGCCATACCCATTGGTTACCCGACTTTCATGTATTGCGCAAGACACCCCTTCACTGGGCTGTCTGTAAGTCATTCAAACAGATGAATTTAGAAAATGCGCTCTAAAACCTGAAGGCCTTGCGCTAGAGCATGAGTTTGACCACCGATTCGGCCGGATCGCGGGATTTTCCGGCCTTGTGCAGCTCGTCGAGGTAGTCGGCCCACAGCTGTTCCTGGCGCAGGCACAGCTGCTCCAGGTACTCCCAGGTGAACAGGCCGCTGTCATGGCCGTCGTCGAAGGTCAGTTTCAGTGCATATTGGCCGGCAGGTTCCAGGCCGACCAGGCCGACGTTGATCTTGCCAAATTGCAGGATGGGGTTGCCGTGGCCCTGGACCTCGGCGGAAGGGGAGTGCACGCGCAGGAGTTCGGCGGGCAGGTGGTAGACCTCGCCGGGGGCGTAGGTGAGGGTGAGGGTTTTAGAAGCTTTGTGCAGATTTATGGCGGTGGGCAGGCGGGCCATGGCTGGAATCTCTCGGGAGCTGATAGTGCACAGCTTCGGGAGATTCGGACCAATGTGCAAGGGGGCTGCTCTGCAGCCCTTTCGCCGGCAAGCCAGCTCCCACAGGGACTCCACAGGTTTCAGGCCTGTGGTATTCCTGTGGGAGCTGGCTTGCCGGCGAAAGGGCCGCAAAGCGGCCCCGTGCGGGCTTACAGGATGTAACGCGACAAGTCTTCGTTCTGTGCCAGTTCACCCAGGTGGCTGTTCACATACGCAGCGTCGATCCGGATCGGCGTTTCGTCATGGGCACTGGCCAGGTCGCCAGCGCTGAACGACACCTCTTCGAGCAAACGCTCAAGCAGGGTGTGCAAGCGGCGGGCACCGATGTTCTCGGTCTTTTCGTTGACCTGGTAGGCAATCTCGGCCAGGCGCTTGATGCCATCGCCGATGAACTCGATGTTCAGGCCTTCGGTCTTCAGCAGCGCCTGGTACTGCTCGGTCAGCGAAGCGTGCGGCTCTTGCAGGATGCGCTCGAAGTCTTCCGGGGTCAGTGCCTTCAGCTCGACACGGATCGGCAGGCGGCCTTGCAGCTCGGGCACCAGGTCGCTTGGCTTGCTCAGGTGGAACGCACCCGAGGCAATGAACAGGATGTGGTCGGTCTTGACCATGCCCAGCTTGGTGTTGACCGTGCAGCCTTCGATCAGTGGCAGCAGGTCGCGCTGCACGCCTTCACGGGAAACGTCTGCGCCGCCAACGTTGCCACGCTTGGCAACCTTGTCGATTTCGTCGATGAACACGATGCCGTGTTGCTCGACCGCTTCCAGGGCCTTGGCCTTGAGCTCTTCCTCGTTGACCAGGCGGCCCGCTTCTTCGTCGCGAACCATCTTCAGCGCTTCTTTCACCTTCAGCTTGCGCGCCTTGCGCTTGCCTTTGCCCATGTTGGCAAACAGGCTCTGCAGCTGGTTGGTCATTTCTTCCATGCCGGGCGGCGCGGCAATTTCGACGCCAACGGCATCGGCTACTTCGATTTCGATTTCCTTGTCGTCCAGCTGGCCTTCACGCAGGCGCTTGCGGAACAGCTGGCGGGTGTTGGAATCGCTGCTGGTCTGCGCGGCTTCTTCGGAGAAGCTGCTGACCCGCGCCTGCGGCAGCAGGGCATCGAGGATACGGTCTTCGGCGGCGTCCTCGGCGCGGTGGCGCACGCGGATGATCTCCTGCTCGCGCAGCATCTTCAGCGCGGCGTCGGCCAGGTCACGGATGATCGACTCGACGTCGCGGCCCACGTAGCCCACTTCGGTGAACTTGGTGGCTTCGACCTTGAGGAACGGCGCGTTGGCCAGTTTGGCCAGGCGACGGGCGATTTCGGTCTTGCCGACGCCAGTAGGGCCGATCATCAGGATGTTCTTCGGGGTCACTTCGGCACGCAGCTCGGCAGGCAGCTGCATGCGGCGCCAGCGGTTGCGCAGGGCGATGGCCACGGCGCGCTTGGCGTCGTCCTGGCCGATGATGTGGCGGTTGAGTTCGTGGACGATCTCGCGGGGGGTCATGGACATGATCAATAGGGTCCTGGGGCAGATGAGTCAGCGTGGAAAAGCCCCTTCACCGGGAAGAGGCGCCAGAGCAGCTGAATCAGTCGGCCAGGTCCTGCTCCTCGATGGTCAGGTTGTGGTTGGTGAACACGCAGATGTCGCCGGCGATGTTCAGGGCAGTTTCAGCGATTTCACGGGCCGAAAGGTCGGTCTTGTTCAGCAGGGCGCGGGCTGCGGCCTGGGCGTAGGCGCCACCGGAACCCATGGCGATCAGGCCGTCTTCGGGTTCGACCACGTCACCGTTGCCGGTGATGATCAGGGAGGCATCCTTGTTGGCCACGGCCAGCATGGCTTCCAGGCGGCTCAGGGAACGGTCGGTACGCCATTCCTTGGCCAGCTCGACGGCGGCGCGGACCAGGTGGCCCTGGTGTTTTTCCAGCTGGGCTTCGAAGCGCTCGAACAGGGTGAAGGCATCGGCGGTGGCACCCGCGAAGCCGGCGATGACCTGGCCGTGGTACAGGCGGCGCACTTTCTTGGCATTGCCTTTCATCACGGTGTTGCCGAGGGATACCTGGCCGTCGCCGCCCATGACGACTTTGCCGTTACGGCGGACAGAAACGATGGTGGTCAAGGGGAGAGTCTCCACGCAGCGGGGCGAAAGTGCCTGATGCAGACTCATATGGGGGTGGGGGGAAAGATTTCAACCGTGGGGGATGAATGGTTGGTGCCGTCCTGCACTGACCTCATCGCCGGCAAGCCAGCTCCCACAGAGATATCACAGGCCTTGAGGGCAATGATTTCCTGTGGGAGCTGGCTTGCCGGCGATGAGGCCAGTGAGGGTTACTCAGGCCTCGTGGCAGACGTGCCCATCGACCAAGGTATAACGCACCGCACCCGGCAGGCAGTGGCCGATGAACGGGCAGTTCTCGCCACGCGAGAACCACTGCTCGCCGGCAACGGTGGAGGCTTGCGGGTCGAACAGCACCAGGTCGGCCGCACCACCCACCTTCAGCTCACCGGCCGGCAGGCGCAGGGCGGCAGCCGGGCCGCTGCTCAGGCGGGCGAGCAAGGTCGGCAGGTCGAGCAGGCCGTCCTGCACCAGGGTCATGGCCAGTGGCAGCAGCAACTCGACGCTGCTGATGCCCGGCTCGGTGGCGCCGAACGGGGCCAGCTTGGCGTCGCGCTCATGGGGCTGGTGATGGCTGGAAATCGCCTGGATCACGCCCGATTTGACGGCGGCGCGCAGGCCATCGCGGTCTTTGGCAGTGCGCAGCGGTGGCTGCACGTGGTACAGGCTGGAAAACTCGCGCAGCGACTCATCGGTGAGTATCAGCTGGTACAGCGCCACATCGGCGGTCACCGGCAGGCCGAGTTCCTGCGCCTGGGCAATCAGCTGTGCGCCACGGGCGCTGGTGATCTGGCTGAAGTGCGCACGCACGCCGCTTTGTTCCACCAGCAGCAGGTTGCGCGCCAGGGCCACGGTTTCGGCGCTTTCCGGGATGCCCGGCAGGCCGAGGAAGCTTGCCATGGCACCTTCGTGGGCCAGGCCGCCCTCGGCCAGGTCGCGGTCCTGGGAATGGAACACCACGGTCAGGTCGAAGGTGGCGGCGTACTCCAGGGCGCGGGCCAGGGTACGGTTGTTGGGGATTTGTTTCAGGCCGTTGCCGAAGGCCACGCAACCGGTGTCGCGCAGGGCCACCAGCTCGGCCAGTTGCTCGCCTTCAAGGCCTTTGGTCAGGGCGCCGATCGGGTACACCTTGCTGTTGGCGGCCTCGCGGGCGCGGTCCAGGATCAGCTCGGCCACCGCCGAGGTGTCCAGCACCGGCTTGGTCTGCGGGGGGCAGCACAGGCTGGTGACACCGCCGGCCACGGCCGCGCGGGTTTCGCTGGCAATGTTGCCTTTGCGGCTGTAACCCGGCTCGCGCAGCGACACGCCAAGGTCGACCAGGCCAGGTGCGGCGACCAGGCCATCGGCCTGGATGTTGCGGCTGGCGCTGAAACCGGCCGGCGCGGCGCCGATGGCGGCAATGCGGCCACCGTCCAGGTGCAGGTCGGTGACCTGGTCCAGGCCGGTCTTGGGATCGATGACCCGGGCGCCAAGAATACTGATGGTCACAGGGCGTTCTCCTGGTCGAATTGACGTTGCGCGTTCTGCCCGCTCATGGCCATGGACAGCACGGCCATGCGCACGGCGATGCCGTAGGTGACCTGGTTGAGGATCACCGAGTGCTTGCCGTCGGCCACCGCCGACTCGATTTCCACGCCACGGTTGATCGGGCCCGGGTGCATGACGATGGCGTCAGGCTTGGCCCCGGCCAGGCGCGCGGTGGTCAGGCCGAACAGGCGGTAGAACTCGCCTTCGCTGGGCAGCAGGCCGCCGGCCATGCGCTCACGCTGCAGGCGCAGCATGATCACCACGTCGACATCCTTCAGGCCTTCGGCGAGGTCGGTGTAGACCTTCACGCCGTACTGCTCGATGCCGATAGGGATCAGGGTTTTCGGGCCGATCACGCGGATGTCCGGGCAGCCCAGCGCCTTGAGCGCCAGCATGTCGGAGCGGGCCACGCGAGAGTGCAGGATGTCGCCGACGATGGCCACCGAGAGGTTCTCGAAGCTGCCCTTGTGACGGCGAATGGTGAGCATGTCGAGCATGCCCTGGGTCGGGTGCGCATGGCGGCCGTCACCGCCGTTGATCACGGCGACGTCCGGGCACACGTGCTCGGCGATGAAGTGCGCGGCGCCGGAGTCGGAATGGCGTACCACGAACATGTCGGCAGCCATGGCTTCAAGGTTGCGCAGGGTGTCGAACAGGGTCTCGCCCTTGCTGGTCGAGGAGGTCGACACGTTCAGGCTGATCACGTCGGCCGACAGGCGCTGGGCCGCCAGTTCGAAGGTGGTGCGGGTACGGGTCGAGTTCTCGAAAAACACGTTGCACACGGTCTTGCCGCGCAGCAACGGGACTTTCTTCACGGCCCGGGCACCGACTTCCAGGAACGAGTCGGCGGTGTCGAGGATCTCGGTGAGCAGTTCGCGGGGCAAACCGTCGAGCGAGAGGAAGTGGCGCAGCTGGCCCTGATCATTGAGCTGCAGCGGGCGCTTGGCGTCGATTGGCGTCATCGCGGGGGACTCTTAAAGGGCGGAAGCGGAGGCGAGGTCCTGGCGCTCGAGGGC
The DNA here is from genome assembly GCF_050058005.1 of Pseudomonas sp. WOUb67. Classification (NCBI taxonomy): domain Bacteria; kingdom Pseudomonadati; phylum Pseudomonadota; class Gammaproteobacteria; order Pseudomonadales; family Pseudomonadaceae; genus Pseudomonas; species Pseudomonas sp. WOUb67. Next base: position 1,154,055 of record NZ_CP170112.1, read on the forward strand.
GAGCGGTGCGGGTCCGGTCAATTTTACCCGTTCATGGGCGGCCAGCGACAGGGTGGCGCCGAGCACATTCGGACGGATCGGCAATTCGCCGGCATCCAGGTCCAGCAGGCAGACCAGGGTGACGCTGGCCGGGCGGCCGTAATCGAACAGTTCGTTGAGCGCCGCGCGGATGGTGCGACCGCTCATCAGCACGTCATCCACCAGCACCAGATGCTGGCCCTCCACCTCGAACGGCAGCTCGGACGGGCGCACTTGTGGGTGCAGGCCGTTCTGGCTGAAGTCGTCGCGGTAGAACGAGACGTCCAGGGTGCCCATGGGGCTGCTGTCGCCCATGGCTTCCTGCAGCGCCTGGGCAACCCAGACACCGCCAGTGCGGATACCGATGTAACGGGGCTCGGTGATTGCCCGGCGCGCCAGGTGGGCACGAAGGTCGACAGCCATCTGCCGAATCAGGTCGGCGGGATTGGGTAGGCTCATTGCGGGCTCCTCGGAAGGGTGCGCCGGGCGGGGCCGGCGGCAAAGATGATCAGGTATTGGCCTCCAGCCAGCCTTGCAGCAACAGGGCGGCGGCGATGGCATCGACCGGGTTGTCGCGGTAGCTGCCACGCTGGCCACCACGGGCCATGCGCTCGCCTTTGGCCTCAAAGGTGGTCAGGCGTTCGTCGTGGGTATGCACGGGCAGGTTGAAGCGGCCGTTCAGGCGGCGGGCGAACTTTTCGGCGCGGGCGCTCATTTCGCTGGGGGTGCCGTCCATGTTCAACGGCAGGCCGACGACAATGGCATCGGGCTTCCACTCATGGATGAGCTTTTCCACCTGGGCCCAGTCCGGCACGCCGTTCTGCGCCTTCAGGGTGCACAGCTCGCGGGCCTGCCCGGTGATCACCTGGCCAACGGCCACACCGATCTGTTTGCTGCCGTAGTCGAAACCCAGCAGTAGGCGTAGTTCGGCCATCAGGCGTGGCCCGCCTGGCTGGTCAGCAGGTGCAGGTTGATCCCCAGGCTGGCGGCCGCAGCTTCCAGGCGCAGGTCGCTGGCCCGGTCAAAGATGATTTGTGGGTCGAACGGGCAGTTGAGCCAGGCGTTGTCGGCCAGTTCGGCTTCCAGTTGGCCCGCTTCCCAGCCGGCGTACCCCAGTGTGATCAGGCTCTGTTTCGGGCCTACCCCGGCGGCAATGGCCAGCAGCACATCCTGCGAGGTGGTCAGCGACAGCCCTTCCAGGGCCACGGTGGCCTGGAAGCTGCATTCGCTGCTGTGCAGGACGAAGCCGCGGTCGGTCTGTACCGGGCCACCCTGGTAGATCGGCATCTGCAAGGTGCTGGCCGGCGGCGTTTCGTCCGGGCGCAGTTGCTCGAGGATGTCGGCCAGGCTCAGTTCCTGCGGCCGGTTGACCACCAGGCCCATGGCGCCATGCTCATTGTGCTCGACGATGTACGTGAGGGTCTGGGCGAAGTTCGGATCGGCCATGTGCGGCATGGCAATCAGGAACTGGTGCTTGAGGTAGCTCGGGGCGAGGGTTTTCATGGGGGATAGTGTGGCGCCAGGTGGCGAGGCTGACAAGGTGCGGATTCGTGTCGCTTGGTTGGCGACTGTCTTGAGGTTTTTGGCGCCTGTGAGATCGAGCGCCGCCCGCGCGGCGCATCGCGAGCTGCGCTCGCTCCTACGTTTGTTTCGGGCCAGTAACGCCTGTGGCAGGCGCGCGCGACCGCCTTGTTTGTACGACACGAAATCGCGCCATGCGCAAAGGGTTCGCGCGCAAATGGCACAGGAATAATTGGCCCGAAACAAACGTAGGAGCGAGCGCAGCTCGCGATGCGCCGCGCGGGCGGCGCTCGATATCCGCGCCACCGCACATCGCAAGCCCTACACCCAAGGCCAACACTCAGTTACTGGACAAACGGTCCCCACGGGCAAACCGCCATGTCCGAATAATCTCCAGCCGGTCAAACTCAGCCAAATCCCCGGTAAACGGCGCAAACGGCGCCGCCAGTCTTACGATGCGTTGCGCCGCCTGGTCCAGCACCTGTTGCCCGGACGATTCAAGCACCAGCACCTCGTACAGCGAACCATCGCGGTTGATCGACACCATCATCCGCAAGTTGCCGTAAATCTGCTGCCGACGGGCTTCGTCGGGGTAGTTCAGGTTGCCTACCCGCTCGACCTTCTTGCGCCACTCTTCCTTGTACCAGGCGCCCTTGTCGCGCATGGTCGACGCGGCGTTCAGGCGGTGGATGCGCGGGCGCTTGGCGTACATCTGCTGTTCGTTGGACAGCTCCGCCTCCAGGCTGGCGATCTGGCTGGACAGCTGTGAGCTGTCGAAGTCTGGCGCGGGCGCCGCCGGTTTGGGCTGTGCCTTGCTTTCCTTGGGCTTGGGTTCGACCTTCTGCGGCTTGGGCGCAGTCGTCACTACCGCCGACTTTTGTGGGGTAGGAGGCGGTACCACCTCGGGCCTGGCCGCAGGCGGTGGCGTGATCTTGTTGATCTTGCTGTCCTGGAAAGGCGCCAGTTCGGTGGTGGTGGGTACCGCTTTCTTGTCCAGCGTGCCGCTGCCCTGCTGGTTTTCCTGAGCCTGGAAATCGGCCTTCTCGGGCGCTTTCTCGCTCTTGAAGGTGGCCAGGGTGATGTCCATGGTGTGGCGGATTTCGGCAGGCTTGACCACGGTGAAGCCGACGCCAAGGATCAGCGCCAGGTGCACCAGGGCAGCCAGGAACAGGGTAAAGCCAAGCCGGTCCACCGGGCGAACACGGGGAGGCAGCAGGTCGGCAGGGATGTCAGCGGGCAGCGTCATCAGGTATCCAGCAACCGCAGGGCGGGGCAGCAGCACAGTCGAATAGGACCGGCATCATACCCCACTCTGCGGTTTTGCTTCGCGTTGGCTGTCAGCGCGCCTTGAGCTTGCGATCAATGGCATCCATCAATTTGCCACCGATATCGGTGTTGTAGGCAGCATCGATCTCGCGGATGCAGGTGGGGCTGGTGACGTTGATTTCGGTGAGGTAGTCGCCGATCACGTCCAGGCCCACGAACAGCAGGCCCTTTTCCCGCAAGGTCGGGCCGACCTGGGCGGCGATCCAGCGGTCGCGCTCGGTCAGCGGGCGCGCTTCGCCACGCCCGCCAGCGGCCAGGTTGCCACGGGTTTCGCCGCTGGCCGGGATACGTGCCAGGCAGTAGTCCACCGGCTCGCCGTCGATCATCAGGATGCGTTTGTCGCCGTCCTTGATCGCTGGCAGGTAGGCCTGGGCCATGATCTGCTGGGTGCCCAGCGCGGTCAGGGTTTCCAGGATCACCGACAGGTTGGGGTCGCCAGCGCGGTGACGGAAGATCGACGTACCGCCCATGCCATCCAGCGGCTTTAGGATCACGTCAACATGCTTGGCGGCGAATTCGCGAATGATGTCCGGGCGGCGGCTGACCAGGGTAGGGGTGGTGCACTGTGGGAACAGTGTGGCGAACATCTTCTCGTTGCAGTCGCGCAGGCTCTGCGGGCGGTTGACCACCAGCACGCCATCATTTTCGGCCTGCTCCAGCAGGTAGGTGCTGTAGACGAACTCCATGTCGAAGGGCGGGTCCTTGCGCATCAGGATCACGTCCAGCTCGGCCAGCGGGCTGTCCTGCTCCTCGCCCAGCTCGAACCAGCGCGCGGGGTCGGCAAACACCTTCAGCGGGCGCATGCGGGCGCGGGCCTTGCTTTCGCCCTGGTACAGGTCTTGCTGCTCCATGTAGAACAGGCTCCAGCCGCGTGCCTGGGCGGCCAGCAGCATGGCCAGCGAACTGTCCTTCTTGTAGGAGATGGACACAATGGGGTCCATGACAATGCCGAGGCGAACGCTCATGGGGTGGTTCCTCTTGGCGGCAGGTGGCCGCGATGGCGAAAGAAAAGTGGCTCAGGGTGGCGCCGCGAACGCCGCCGGTCAAGGGGCGGCGCAGATGGAATGGCCACCCGGAGTATGCTAAAAGTGCAGCTAATTTCCATTGGTAGGCGTCTATGGAACAACCCCTGAAGGTGATGGTGATCGACGATTCGCGCACGATCCGCCGCACCGCGCAGATGTTGCTCGGTGAAGCGGGCTGCGAGGTGATCACCGCCAGCGATGGCTTCGATGCCCTGGCCAAGATCGTCGACCACCAGCCCAGCATCATCTTCGTCGATGTGCTGATGCCGCGCCTGGACGGCTACCAGACCTGCGCCGTGATCAAGCACAACAGTGCTTTCAAGGACACCCCGGTCATTCTGCTGTCGTCGCGCGACGGGCTGTTCGACAAGGCCCGCGGCCGGGTGGTCGGCTCTGATCAGTTCCTGACCAAGCCGTTCAGCAAGGAAGAGCTGCTCGACGCGATCCGCGCCCACGTGCCCGGGTTTTCCGCGCCTCAACAACACGCACCCTGACCGCGCCCCGCCATGGCACGGCCTTACTTTCCTGATGGGGAAACAGCATGGCCCGAGTTCTGATTGTCGACGACTCGCCGACAGAGATGTACCGATTGACCGAATGGCTGGAAAAGCACGGCTACCAGGTGCTGAAGGCCAGCAACGGTGCCGACGGCGTGGCCCTGGCCCGGCAGGACAAGCCCGATGCGGTGCTGATGGACATCGTCATGCCTGGCATGAACGGCTTCCAGGCTACCCGCCAGCTCAGCAAAGACCCGGAAACCAGCGCCATTCCGGTGATCGTGGTCACCACCAAGGACCAGGAAACCGACCGCATCTGGGCCACGCGCCAGGGTGCCCGTGACTTCCTGACCAAACCGGTGGAAGAAGACGCGCTGATCGCCAAGCTCAAAGAAGTGCTGGGGGCTTGACCACCCGCCCGCAAGGCGCGTCGCTGACCGCCTTCGAGCTGTTGCTGGACATCGACCGGCGCTGCCGCCTGCTGGTCGCCGACCAACCGCCGCAGGACAACCGCCTGCAACAGTGGAGCGGTATCGGTTTTCGCATTGCCGGGCAGTGGTTTGTTGCGCCCATGGGCGAGGTGGCCGAGGTGCTGCGTGAACCGCGCAGCAGCCGCGTCCCCGGTGTGCAGCCCTGGGTGTGCGGGGTCGCCAACCTGCGCGGCCGGTTGTTGCCGGTGATCGACCTGAGCAGCTTCTTCGGCCTGGGCCACGTCGCCCCGGGCAAGCAACGGCGGGTGCTGGTGCTGGACCACGAGGCGCTGTTCGTCGGCCTGCTGGTGGACGAGGTACTGGGCCTGCAGCACTTTGACCTGGACAGCCTGCAGCTGTCGCCACCGCAGCCACTGCTGCGCGCCGCTGCTCGTTTTGTGCAGGGGCATTTCCCGCGTGAACGAAATTGGGCGATCTTCAGCCCCTTCGCCCTGGCCCAGGCGCCGGGCTTTCTTGATGTGGCGTTATAGGACCTGCGAACGTGAACAAGCCTGCCACCTCCGTTACCGCCACCACCGTGAGCCCGCGTACCCGCAGCATCGCGCAGATCACTGTGCTGTTCTTGATCCTGATCCTGTCGATCATCCTGTTGTTCGCCAACTTCGCGTACCTCAACACCCAGTCCAACTACGACAAGCAGTACATCGGCCATGCCGGCGAACTGCGGGTGCTGTCGCAACGCATCGCCAAGAACGCCACCGAAGCCGCTGCCGGCAAGGCCCTGGCCTTCAAGCTGCTGTCGGATGCGCGCAACGATTTTGAACGGCGCTGGGGCTACCTGCGCCAGGGCGACAAGTCCACCGGCCTGCCGCCCGCGCCGCCCACGGTGCGAGACGAGATGGAATCGGTACGCCGCGACTGGGAAAACCTGCGCAAGAACACCGACACCATCCTGGCCAGCGAGCAGACCGTGCTGTCGCTGCACCAGGTAGCGGCGACGCTGGCCGAAACCGTGCCGCAGTTGCAGGTGGAATACGAGAAGGTGGTCGAGATCCTGCTGCAAAGCGGCGCCCCGGCCAACCAGGTGGCGGTGGCCCAGCGCCAACTGTTGCTGGCCGAGCGCATCCTCGGTTCGGTCAACACCGTGCTGGCCGGTGACGACACCGCAGCCCAGGCGGCCGACGCCTTTGGCCGTGATGCCGGGCGCTTTGGCCAGGTGCTGGAGGGCATGCTCAGCGGCAACGCGGCCATTCAGGTCACCCGTGTCGAAGACGCCGATGCGCGCGCGCGGCTGGCTGAAATCGCCGAACTGTTCCAGTTCGTCGCCGGCTCTGTGGATGAAATCCTCGAAACCTCGCCCGAACTGTTCCGCGTGCGCGAAGCTGCCGGCAACATCTTCAGCCTGTCGCAAACCCTGCTCGACGAAGCGTCGCACCTGGCCAACGGTTTCGAGAACCTGGCCGGCGGGCGCACCCTCGACACCGTTGGCGGCTATGCCCTGGGCGTGCTGGCGCTGGCCTCGATCATCCTCATCGGCCTGGTCATGGTGCGCACCACCAACCGCCAGCTGCGCGAAACGGCGGAAAAGAACGAACGCAACCAGCAGGCGATCATGCGCCTGCTCGACGAAATCGAAGAGCTGGCCGATGGCGACCTGACCGTGACCGTATCGGTAACCGAAGACTTTACCGGCGCCATTGCCGACTCGATCAACTATTCCGTGGACCAGCTGCGCGACCTTGTGGCCACCATCAACCACAGCGCCGTGCAGGTGGCCGCCGCCGTGCAGGACACGCAGAACACCGCGCGCCAGCTGGCCAAGGCTTCCGAGCACCAGGCCGCGCAGATCAGCGAGGCCTCCGAGGCGGTCGGCGACATGGTCGAGTCGATCGACCGGGTATCGGCGCATGCCTACGAATCGGCCAAGGTGGCCGAACGCTCGGTGGCCATCGCCAACAAGGGCAACGAGGTGGTGCACAACACCATCAATGGCATGGACAACATTCGCGAGCAGATCCAGGACACCGCCAAGCGGATCAAGCGCCTGGGTGAGTCTTCCCAGGAAATCGGCGACATCGTCAGCCTGATTGACGACATTGCCGACCAGACCAACATCCTCGCACTAAACGCGGCGATCCAGGCCTCGCTGGCCGGTGAGGCCGGCCGTGGTTTTGCCGTGGTCGCCGACGAGGTGCAGCGCCTGGCCGAACGCTCGTCATCGGCTACCCGCCAGATCGAGGCGCTGGTGCGCACCATCCAGGCCGACACCAACGAGGCGGTGATCTCCATGGAGCAGACCACCGCCGAAGTGGTGCGCGGCGCGCGCCTGGCCCAGGATGCCGGGGTGGCGCTGGCCGAGATCGAAGGGGTATCGCAGAACCTGGCCGACCTTATCCACAGCATCTCCGATGCTGCCCAGCTGCAAACCTCGTCGGCCGGGCAGATCTCCCACACCATGGCGGTCATTCAGCAGATTACCGCACAGACCTCCGCCGGTTCCGGGGCCACTGCCGACAGCATCCGCCACCTGGCCCGCATGGCCAGCGAGATGCGCCGTTCGGTGTCCGGTTTCACCCTGCCGCCACCTGCCGAGCCCAAGTGAAACGCCGCGCCGAGGAAGTGACCATGGCATCTGCTGCTGTAAGCCCCGAGCGCCACGACACGGTGGCACTGGCCTGGACCAAGGCTGCCATCCTCGACTGCCTGGGCCAGGCGCGCCAGGCGCTGGAGCGTTTTGCCGGCGAACCCGGCGACCTGTCGATGTTGGCCTTCGTGGTCGACAACCTGCACCAGGTGCACGGCTGCCTGCGGATGCTCGAACTGCGAGGTGCGACGCGCCTGGCCGAAGAGCTGGAGCTGTTCGCCAAGGCCCTGGCCGACGGCCAGGTGAGCCCGCGGGGTGATTGCCTGGGTGCGTTGTTCCGCGGCCTGGAGCAACTGCCCTCCTACCTGGAGCGCTTGCGCGGTGCCCGCCACGACCTGCCCTTGGTGATGCTGCCGCTGCTCAACCAGCTGCGTGCCTGCCGTGGCATCGAGCCGCTGGCCCAGGCCAGCCTGATCAGCGGTGCGGCGCAGCGCTTTGCCGGCTCCGACGACCTGGCCAACCTCGACCTGTCGCTGGGCAACTGGCGCGATCAATTACAGGCCGGGCCGGGGCGCGATGCCCTGCGCTCGGTAGTGACCGCACTGTGCGACGACCTGATGCGCATCAAGGAGCGCCTCGACCAGTTCGTGCGCAGCGACCGTCAGCACAGCGAGCAGCTCGATGCCCTGCTGGCACCGCTGCGCCACGTGGCCGACACCCTGGCTGTGCTGGGCTTCCAGCAACCACGACGGGTGATCATCGACCAGGTGCTGGCGCTACAGGCCTTGGCCCAGGGCGAGCGGGCGGTGGACGACGCGGTGTTGATGGATGTGGCGGGCGCCCTGTTGTATGTGGAAGCCTCCCTGAACGGCATGGTCGGCCCGCTGGAGGAAAACGGCCAAGGCGGCCTGCCAGGCTCCGACCTGGCCGAGATACGCCAGCTGGTGCTGAACGAATCGCTGAACGTGTTGCAGCAGGCCAAGGACCTGATCGGCGATTACCTGGAGTCCGACTGGCCCCGGCAGCGGCTGCAACCCTTGCCAGGGTTGTTGCAGCAGGTTCGCGGGGCGTTGGCCATGTTGATGCTGCCCGCCGTGGCCGAACTGATTGCCGGCTGCGCAAGCTATGTGCAGCGTTGGTTGCAGCACCTGGAAGATGAGCCGCCCGCCGACGAGCTGGCCCACCTGGCCGAGGCCCTGAGCGCCGCTGAGTGCTACTTGCAGTGGCGGGTGGCCGACCCGCTGGCGGACGGCCAGCCATTCATCGACATGGCGCGTGCCAGCCTGGCGGCGTTGGGCGTGCACTGTGCGCAGGCCGATGCCCGAGCGGGCCTGGATGCCGATGGCGATGGCATCGATGACGAGCTACGTGAGGTGTTCCTCGAAGAAGCGGGCGAGTTGCTGCCGGATATCGAGCGCCACTGGTTGCGCTGGCGTGCCGACAACCAGCAGCGCGGGGCACTGGGGGAAGTGCGCCGCGCGCTGCATACGCTCAAAGGCAGTGGCCGCATGGTACATGCAGAGGCGGTGGCCGAACTGGCCTGGGGCGCCGAGCACCTGCTGAACCGGGTGCTGGAGGGCCGGAGTGTGCTCAGCCCTGAAGGCGTGGTGGCCCTGCAACAGGTGTTTGTCCATCTGCCCGATCTGCTGGCCGACTTTGCCGCCGGCCAGCTGCCGCAACTGACCGAAATCGAACAACTGGCCGGGCACCTGCATGCCCTGGCTGAAAACGACGTACCGGCGGCGGCCCATATCGATGGCCTCGATCCGCAGTTGCTGGATATCTTCCGCAGTGAGGCGCTGGGCCATCTGGCCAGCCTGGATGATTTTTTGCAGGGCGCCGACGGCCACGACACGCCGGTCAGCGATGGCCTGCAACGTGCCCTGCACACGCTCAAGGGCAGTGCCGCCATGGCCGGGGTGATGCCGGTCGCCGAGCTGGCCACCGCCTTCGACCGCCTGGCCCGTGAATACAAAGGCCATCAACTGCCCCTGCAAATGGCCGAGATCGAATGGCTGGAAGCTGCGCGCTCGTTGTTCCATCTGGGCCTGGCGCAATTGGACAGCACGCCGCTGGCAGCCATCCCTGGCGCTGCGGAGCTGATCGAAACAGTTGGCCAGGCAGTGGATAACCGCCTGGCCAGCGTGCATGACGACCCGCAGCATGCCCGGCGCAGCAAGCGCGACCCGCAGTTGGTGGCCAGTTTCCTGGCCCAGGCCATGGACATTCTGCTCGATGCCGAGTCATTGCTGTCGCGCTGGCAGCAACAGCCTGGCCAGCGTGATGCACTGGATACCCTGCTTGACCAGATGACCACCCTGGGCCACGCCGCGCACCTGGCCGACCTGTGGCAGATGGATGAGGTGTGCGAGGCCTTGCTGGACCTGTACGGCGCGGTGGAAGAGGGCAGCCTGCCCGCCGATGCACGCTTTTTCGCCCAGGCGCAGCGCGCCCATGAAGCCCTGCTGGACATGCTCGATGAAGTGGCGGCCGGGCAGGACATCGCGTCACGGCCAGAGCTTGTCGACAGCCTGCGCAACCTGCTGGACCAGGCCTTGGCACCGGATGCCACCGGCCTGGTGGGCATCGACACGGTTACCCCGCTGCACCCGGACATGGACCTGACGGATACCCTGGGGCTGTCGCACAACCCTCTGCTTCCAGAGGTGGGCGAGCCACTGCCTGAAGAGCCGGAAAGCGCCGGCGAAGAGCTGCTGGAAGTGTTCCTCGAAGAAAGCTCGGACATCGTCGAGAGCGCCGCCGCATCCCTGGCGCGCTGGCAGGCGGACCCGCGCAGCAGCGTCGAGGTGGACAACCTGATGCGCGACCTGCACACCCTCAAGGGCGTGGCGCGCATGGTCGAAATTGCCCCGATCGGTGACCTGGCCCACGAACTGGAATTCCTTTACGAACTGCTGGCTGCCGGGCGCTTGCCGCCGAGCCCGCCCCTGTTCGCCCTGCTGCAGAATTGCCATGACCGCCTGGCGCACATGCTTGATGCGGTGCGCCTGGGGCAGCCATTGCATGCCGCCACGGCGCTGATCGACTATATCCGCAACTTCAGCAGCGCAGCCCTGACCGACAGCGCTGCCGGCCAAGGGCCGATCGAAGCCGCTGCCAGCGAAATGCCGGCGGCAGCGCCAGAGCGGGCGCCTGGCGACATGGTCAAGGTTGATGCCGAGTTGCTCGATGATCTGGGCAACCTCGCTGGCGAACACTCGATCATTCGTGGGCGCATCGAGCAGCAGGTCAACGATGCGCAGTTCACCCTCAACGAAATGGAAACCACCCTGGAGCGCATGCGCGACCAGTTGCTGCGCCTGGACATCGAGACCCAGGGGCGGATCTCCAGCCGGCAGCCGTTCGAAACTGATGCCTATGACGACTTCGACCCCCTGGAGATGGACCGCCACTCGCAGTTGCAGCAACTGTCGCGGGCCTTGTTCGAGTCTGCCTCGGACTTGCTCGACCTGAAAGAAACCCTGGCCCAGCGCGCCCAGGAGGCTTACAGCCTGCTGCAGCAGCAAGCGCGGGTGAACAGCCAGTTGCAGGAAGGCCTGACCGCCACTTTGATGGTGCCTTTCGAACGCTTGGTACCACGCCTGCAGCGTGTGGTGCGGCAGGTGGCCAGCGAACTGGGCAAGCAGGTGGAGCTGGTGGTCGGCAACGCCGAAGGCGAACTGGACCGCAGTGTGCTTGAACGCATGGTGGCACCGCTTGAGCACATGCTGCGCAACGCGGTCGACCATGGCCTGGAAAGCCGTGAAGCACGCCTGGCCGCCGGCAAGCCGGAGCAGGGCACCATTCACCTGAATTTGCTGCACGAAGGTGCAGATATCGTTATCGAAATGACCGACGACGGTGCCGGTGTGCCATTGGAAGCGGTGCGGCGCAAGGCAATCAAGCGCGGCCTGCTGGACCCGCAGGCGAACCTGAGTGATCACGAGATCTTGCAGTTCATCCTGCGCCCGGGGTTTTCCACCGCCGAGAAGATCACCCAGATTTCCGGGCGCGGTCTGGGCATGGATGTGGTGCATGAGGAGGTCAAGCAGCTGGGTGGCGCGATGAGCATCGAGTCGGCCCAGGGCAAGGGCGCGCGCTTCTTGATCCGCCTGCCGTTCACCGTATCGATCAACCGTGTGCTGATGGTGCACCTGGGCGAAGAGCAATACGCCATCCCGCTCAACACCATCGAGGGCATCGTCCGCGTGCCGCCGGCAGAGCTGGCGGCGTGCTATCAGTTGGACACGCCCCGCTATGTCTACGCCGGCCACGAATACGAGCTGCGCTACCTGGGCGAGTTGTTGCAAGGCCTGCCGCGCCCCGCGCTGCTGGGGCAGAGCGTGCCTTTGCCGGTGCTGCTGGTGCATTCCAAGGAGCAGTCGTTCGCCATCCAGGCCGACAGCCTGTCGCCCAGCCGCGAGATCGTTGTGAAGAGCCTGGGGCCGCAGTTTGCTGCGGTTGCAGGGTTGTCGGGGGCGACGTTGCTGGGCGATGGCCGGGTGGTGCTGATTCTCGACCTGCTTGGCCAGTTGCGCGGCCAGCAGCGGCGCCTGGCCCGCTTGCCCGGTGGCGGCACCCAGCGCCAGTTGCTTGGCCCGGCGCCGCGGCGTGCGTTGCTGGTGATGGTGGTGGACGATTCGGTGACCGTGCGCAAAGTTACCAGTCGCCTGCTGGAGCGCCACGGCATGAGTGTGCTGACGGCCAAGGACGGGGTCGATGCCATGGCCCTGCTGGAGGAACACCGCCCCGACGTGTTGCTGCTGGACATCGAAATGCCACGCATGGACGGCTTCGAGGTGGCCACACGCATCCGCCGTGATGCCCGTCTGAAAGACCTGCCGATCATCATGATCACTTCGCGTACCGGGCAGAAGCACCGCGACCGTGCCATGGCCATTGGCGTCAACGAATACCTGGGCAAGCCGTATCAGGAGTCGCTGCTGTTGCAGAGCATTGCCCACTGGAGCCAGACCCATGCTTGAACTGATCTCCGGCCAGCGCAGCAGCCTGACCGGGCTGTTGCTGCCGTTGGGCGACCGCACCCTGGTACTGCCCAACGTGGCGGTGGCCGAACTGTGCGGCCAGCGCAATCCGCTGTGCCAACGCGGTGAGCCGGCCTGGCACCTGGGTTGGATCGACTGGCGCCAACAGCGCCTGCCGCTGATCGGCTTCGAGGCTGCGTGCGGGGGTGAGACGCCGTGCGGTGAGCGGGCCCGGGTGGTGGTGCTCAATGCGCTGGGCGACACCGGCCTGCGCTATTTGGCGCTGTTGCTGCAAGACATCCCGCGCTCGTGCAAGCTCGACAGCCAGTTGAACTACGTGGATGTGGCCCTGGGCCGCCTGGAGCTGGCGGCAGTGCAGGTGGGCGAGCAGGTGGCACGGGTGCCGGACCTGGTTGCACTGGAAAGGCTGGTGCGTGACGCGGATCTGCAACCTGACCTTGGGTAGGATGCAAGGCATCGGGCCTGGTCGTCTGGATGTGGGAATCGGGCTACCGCAACACCCTGTAGGAGCAGCCTTGTGCTGCGAAGAGGCCGGTAAGGCTGAAGGTCATCTTCGGCTGCTATGGCCTCTTCGCAGCACAAGGCTGCTCCTACAGGGCTTGTGTTTACCTTGAAATCGACACCGGGTGAGGCCATCAGCATCACATCAGGAACCCAGCCCACCTGAGGAGGTCTGTGTTTGCATGTATTACGGTGAACGCTTCAACGCCTGGACCCACCTGGTCGGTGCTGTCCTGGCCTGTATCGGTGCCATCTGGCTGATCGTGGTTGCGGGCCTGCAAGGCGACCCGTGGAAGATCGTCAGTTTCTCCATCTACGGCAGCACGCTGCTGTTGCTGTACAGCATTTCCACCCTGTACCACAGCACGCGCGGGCGGGCGAAGGCGATCATGCGCAAGCTCGATCACCTGTCGATCTACCTGCTGATCGCCGGTAGCTACACGCCATTCTGCCTGGTCAGCCTGCGTGGCCCCTGGGGCTGGAGCCTGTTCGGCGTGGTCTGGGGGCTGGCGGTGATCGGCATGCTGCAGGAGATCAAGCCGCGCTCCGAGGCGCGGGTCCTGTCCATCATCATCTACGCGGTAATGGGCTGGATCGTGCTGGTGGCGGTGAAGCCGTTGCTGCACTCACTGGGCAGCGCCGGCTTTGCCTGGTTGGCCGCCGGCGGGGTGTTCTACACCGTGGGCATCATCTTCTTCGCGCTCGACAGCCGCTTGCGCCACGGGCACGGTATCTGGCACCTGTTCGTGATTGCCGGCAGCCTGCTGCACTTCGTGGCGGTGTCGTTCTACGTGCGCTAGTTAAAAATCGCCCCACAGTTGCTGTGCCACCGACAGCGCCACCACGGGGGCTGTCTCGGTGCGCAGCACGCGTGGCCCAAGGCGGGCGGCGTGGAAGCCAGACGCTTTGGCCTGCTCGACTTCAGCATCGCTCAGGCCGCCTTCGGGGCCGATCAGGAAGGCCAGGGTCGCAGGTTTGTCGTGGCTGGTAAGCGGCTCGGCCACCGGGTGCAGCACCAGTTTCAGGTCCGCCTTGCTGCCCGCCAGCCATTCGGCCAGGGTCACGGGTGGGTGGATGACCGGCAAGGTGGAGCGGCCGCACTGTTCGCAGGCACTGATCGCCACCTGGCGCCAGTGCGCCAGGCGCTTGTCGGCGCGTTCGTCTTTCAGGCGCACCTCGCAGCGTTCGCTGACGATCGGGGTGATTTCGTTGGCGCCAAGCTCGGTGGCTTTCTGGATCGCCCAGTCCATGCGCTCGCCACGGGACAGGCCCTGGCCGAGGTGCACGTGCAGGGGGGAATCGGCCTGGCCGGCGAGCGCCTGGTCAAGGCTGACGCGGACGGTTTTCTTGCCCACTTCAAGCAACTGGCCGAGGTATTCCTGGCCGCTGCCGTCGAACAGCTGTACGGCGTCGCCGGGGGCCATGCGCAGTACACGGCCGATGTAGTGGGCCTGGGCTTCGGGCAGGTCGTGCTCGCCAAGGCTCAGGGGGGCGTCGATGAAGAAGCGGGACAGTCTCATGGTTCAGCTCGGACGAAAAGGGATCATGTGACCCTGTGGGAGCGGGTTTACCCGCGAATGCGATGGTGGGGGCAACACCGCATTCGCGGGTAAACCCGCTCCCACAGGGTCGGAGGCGGGCTTACGGTGGCTAGCCCGGGTCGCGGAAGTCGGGGTGGAAGTTGGCCGGCACGGCAACGCTGACGCTGTCGCGGGTGGCAATATCGATGCCTTCGCTGGCCACCTCGGCCAGGAAGTCGATCTGCTCCGGGGTGATCACGTACGGCGGCAGGAAATACACCACGCTGCCCAGCGGGCGCAGCAGGGCGCCGCGGGTCAGGGCGTGTTCGAACACCTTCAGGCCGCGCCGCTCCTGCCAGGGGTAGGCCACCTTGCCAGCCTTGTCCTTGACCATCTCGATGGCCAGGGCCATGCCGGTCTGGCGGATTTCGGCAACGTGTGCATGATCGGCCAGGTGTGCAGTGGCAGTGGCCATGCGCGTGGCCAGGGCCTTGTTGGCCTCGATCACGTTGTCCTGTTCGAAGATGTCCAGGGTCGCCAGTGCCGCAGCGCACGCCAGCGGGTTGCCGGTGTAGCTATGCGAGTGCAGGAACGCGCGCAGGGTCGGGTAGTCGTCATAGAACGCCTGGTACACCTTGTCGGTGGTCAGGCACGCGGCCAGCGGCAGGTAGCCACCGGTCAGGGCCTTGGACAGGCACAGGAAGTCCGGGCGGATGCCGGCCTGTTCGCAGGCGAACATCGTGCCGGTGCGGCCAAAGCCCACGGCGATTTCGTCGTGGATCAGGTGCACGTCGTAGCGGTCGCAGGCCTCGCGCAGCAGCTTGAGGTAAACCGGGTGGTACATGCGCATGCCGCCGGCACCCTGAATCAGCGGCTCGACGATCACGGCGCTGATCGAGGCGTGGTGCTCTGCCAGGGTCTGTTCCATGGCGGCGAACATGTTGCGTGAGTGCGCTTCCCAGCTCATGCCCTCGGGGCGCAGGTAGCAGTCGGGGCTGGGCACCTTGATCGTGTCCAGCAGCAGCGCCTTGTAGGTTTCGGTGAACAGCGGCACATCACCTACCGACATGGCGGCGATGGTTTCGCCGTGGTAGCTGTTGGTCAGGGTGACGAAGCGCTTCTTGCCCGGCTTGCCGACGTTCTGCCAGTAGTGGAAGCTCATCTTCAGCGCCACTTCGATGCACGACGAGCCGTTGTCGGCGTAGAACACTCGGTCGAGACCGGCCGGGGTCATGGCCACCAGGCGCTCGGACAGCTCGATCACCGGCTGATGGCTGAAACCAGCCAGGATCACGTGCTCCAGTTGGTCGACCTGGTCCTTGATGCGCTGGTTGATGCGCGGGTTGGAGTGGCCGAACACATTGACCCACCAGCTGCTCACCGCGTCCAGGTAGCGCTTGCCTTCGAAGTCCTCCAGCCACACGCCTTCGCCGCGCCTGATCGGGATCAGCGGCAGCTGCTCGTGGTCTTTCATCTGGGTGCAGGGGTGCCACAGGACCTTGAGGTCGCGTTGCATCCACTGATCGTTGAGGCCCATGGGCACTTCTCCTGGCTTTGCGGCGTGGTTCGACCGCGTAAGCCTAAGCAATGCCGCAAGGCAGGACAACCGCTGCCTTTCAATGGCGGTGGGTGCCGGTCCATTCCAGCCGGCGGATGTGCACGGTACCGGCCTGCGAAGTGGAGATGGTCAGGCGGCGAAAGGGGCCGTCGATCAGCTGGTGGTAGGGGTGCGTGGCGATGGGGCCGGGGCGCAGGTCGCGAAACCCGCTGCCTTCCACGGTAAGCCAGTAGAAGTTGCGCGGGACCGGGGCGGCCAGGTCGTAATCTATCTTTTCAGCATCGAACAGCATGTGCAGGTCGTCGCAGAGAAAGTCGCTGACCACGTAGTATTCCAGGCGCAGGCACTCGACTTCCTGGGCGAAGACGATTTCCACGTCGCTGTGTTCGCCAATGACCAGCTCGGTGCCGTCTTCACCCTTGAAGGCTTCATGAAAGCCGGTCCACGACGTGCTGTTGGAGCGGATGCTCAGGCCGGACGCTGTGTGAAGCGTCTGCTTGTGCCATAGAAACTGCCGTTCGACGTGTTGAAAGTGCTCCTCGAAGATCATGCGCATGCCCTCCTGGCGGGGCTTCTGGCCAGTTTCGCCAGCTTGGCTTGCTGCCGTGTGACATGGCTACTGGCAAAAATGTCAGTTGCCAAAAGGACTTGATGTCACTGCGCTGGCAGGGTGGTCGGACCTGACGTATTCTTAACGCATCTTCCCGGGGCATTCCTGCCTCTCCCCGTTTCTGTAACCTCTGACTCGGAGTTCGCCGACATGGCTGCTGCTTGGGTGCGCCTGTGCGCGTTGGTATTGATTGGTGTCTCCAGCGGCGCCGCGCTGGCTAAGGACAAGACGCCCACGGCGATTGTCGTGGGTGGCGGCCTGGCGGGCCTGACGGCAGCCTACGAACTGCAGAACAAAGGCTGGCAGGTGACCCTGCTGGAGGCCAAGTCGGGCATGGGCGGGCGTTCGGGCCTGGCCACCAGCGAGTGGATCGGCAATGCCAAGGCGCAGCCGGTGCTCAACCAGTATCTTGACCGTTTCAAGCTTGAAACACTGCCGGCGCCGGAGTTCGTGCGTACCCCCGGTTACCTGATCGACGGTGAGTACTTTAGCGCCACCGACCTGGCCACCAAGCAACCCGCTACCGCCGAAGCGCTCAAGCGCTACGAGAAAACCCTCGATGACCTGGCCCGTTCGATCGATGACCCGCTGAACCCGCAGGCAACCAGCACGCTGTTCGCCCTCGACCAGATCAACGTTTCCACCTGGCTGGACAAACTGCAACTGCCGGCCACCGCCCGTCAGCTGGTCAACCAGCAGATCCGTACCCGCT
This sequence comes from Pseudomonas sp. WOUb67, assembly GCF_050058005.1. Lineage (NCBI taxonomy): Bacteria > Pseudomonadati > Pseudomonadota > Gammaproteobacteria > Pseudomonadales > Pseudomonadaceae > Pseudomonas > Pseudomonas sp. WOUb67. The sequence goes on from NZ_CP170112.1 coordinate 1,171,364, forward strand.
ACGATGAGCCGTCGCGGCTGTCGCTGCTGTATTTCGCCCAGCAGAACCGCGTGTACCGCGGTGTCAGCGACCGCGACCTGCGTGCCGCGCGGCTGCCCGGCGGCAGCCCGGTGCTGGCCCAGGCCTTCGTCAAGCAGCTGAAGACCATCAAGACCAGCTCGCCGGTCACCGCCATCGTCCAGGACAAGGATGGCGTAACGGTAAAAGTCGGCAGCGTCGGCTACCAGGCGGATTACCTGGTCATGGCCGTACCGCTGCGGGCCCTGGCCAAGATCCAGATGACCCCGGGCCTGGACAACCAGCACGTGGCGGCGCTCAAAGGCACCAACTATGGCTGGCGCGACCAGCTGATGCTCAAGTTCAAGAAGCCCGTGTGGGAAAGCCGCGCGCGCATGTCGGGCGAAATCTTCAGTAACGCCGGCCTCGGCATGCTGTGGATCGAGCCGGCCCTCAAGGGCGGCGCCAACGTGGTGATCAACCTTTCCGGTGACAACGCCCGCCTGCTGCAGGCATTCGGCGACAAGCAGATGGTCGACCAGGTGCTGATCCGCCTGCATGCGTTCTACCCGCAGGCCCGTGGTGCCTTCACCGGTTATGAGGTGAAGCGCTACAGCACTGACGCCGGTACCGGCGGCGCCTACCTGGCCTATGGCCCGGGGCAGATCAGCAAATACTGGCGCCTGTGGGAGCGCCCGGTGCAGCGCATCACCTTTGCCGGTGAACACACCGATGCCCTTTACCCAGGCACCCTGGAAGGCGCCCTGCGCAGTGGCCAGCGTGCGGCCAGCCAGGCACAGGACCTGTTGGCCGGCAAGTCGTTCGACCCCGCCAAGGCGGTGCCGGTTGCGGCGGCAACTGCAGCAGGTGCGGCGGCGGCCAAGGACAGCAAGGGCGGGTTCTTCTCCAATATGTTTGGTGGTTCGTCCGACAAGGGCGACAAGGCTGACAAGGCGCCTGTCAAATCCGAGCCGAGGAAGGTCGAAGAGGCCAAGCAGGACAAGCCAGGCTTCTTCAAGCGCCTGTTTGGCGGGGCTGAAACGCCAGAGGTGAAGGCTGAGCCAATTGCCAAGGCCGAGGAGGTGGCGCCGGTGCCTACACCTGCTCCACAAGCCGCGCCGGCCCCGGTAGCACCAGCGCCGGTGGTCAAGGAAGCGGCTGCCAAGCCTGCGGCAACCAAGGCCGCGCCGGCCAAGCATGCGCCTGCGCACAAACCAGTGCACAAGCCTGCCGAGACGAAGAAGGCGACCGCCAAATCCGAGCCTGCGAAGAAGGCTGTGGTCAATAACCAGGCCAAGGCTGGCTGATTGATCGCCAGTGCCGGCCTCTTCGCAGCACAAGGCTGCTCCTACAGGCACCGCATCCCCCTGTAGGAGCAGCCTTGTGCTGCGAAGAGGCCAGTACTGGCAACCTCTATTTCCCCGACTATCGTTAATGTTTCCTTAATGGGAAGCTTTCAGAATACATATCGGATTTCTCGATAAACCGAAGCAACTTTTTCCGCTTTTATTCGATACGTTACGCGTTAGTCTGTGCACAGCTTTCACGGGGATACACGCCAACATGCAACTGCGCAATTCACCTTCTCGCTACGGCGTGGTCAGCATCATCCTGCACTGGGGCGTGGCGCTGGCAGTCTTCGGCCTGTTCGGCCTGGGCCTGTGGATGGTCGGCCTCGACTATTACAGCCCTTGGCGCAAAGCCGGCCCGGACCTGCACAAAAGCATCGGCCTGGTATTGTTGGCGGTGATGCTGCTGCGGGTAGTCTGGCGTTTCATCAGCCCGCCACCACCGGCACCCGCCAACCATGGCGCAGTCACACGCCTGGCGGCCAAGCTTGGCCATCTGGCGCTGTACCTGGGTCTGTTTGCGGTAATGGGTGCCGGTTACCTGATTTCAACCGCCGACGGCGTCGGCATTCCGGTGTTCGGCCTGTTCGAAGTGCCGGCACTGATCAGCGACCTGCCTGACCAGGCAGATGTGGCGGGTGTGATTCATCTCTGGCTGGCTTGGGGCTTGGTGATTTTTGCCGTGCTGCATGCCCTGGCAGCGCTCAAGCACCACTTCATCGACCGTGACGCGACCCTGACTCGCATGTTGGGCCGCAAAGCTTGACTCTCAACCTCAATTGCATAGGAAGGAAATAAGGATGTTGAAAAAGACTTTTGCCGCTCTGGCGCTCGGTACCGCTCTGCTTTCCGCCGGCCAGGTCATGGCTGCCGAGTACAAGATCGACAAGGAAGGCCAGCACGCGTTCGTCGACTGGAAAATCAGCCACCTGGGCTACAGCTTCATCCACGGTACCTTCAAGGACTTCGACGGCAACTTCACTTGGGATAGCGCCAAGCCAGAAGCCAGCAAGATCAGCGTCGACCTGAAAACCGCCAGCCTGACGTCCAACCATGCCGAGCGTGACAAGCACATCGCCAGTGCCGATTTCCTCGACGTGAAGAAGTACCCTGAAGCCAAGTTCGTCTCTACCGCCGTCAAGTCGACGGGCGCCAAGACTGCTGACGTGACCGGCGACCTGACCATGCACGGCGTGACCAAACCGGTTACCTTCAAGGCTACCTTCAACGGTGAAGGCAAGGACCCATGGGGCGGTGAGCGCGCTGGTTTCAACGCCACCACCACCCTTAACCTGAACGACTTCGGCATCAAAGGCCCAGGCCCGACTTCGCAGACCCTGGACCTGGATATCAGTGTTGAAGGTGTGAAGCAGAAGTAAGCATTGCCTTGGCAATAGAAAACGCCGCCCATTGGGCGGCGTTTTCATTTCCCGTTCAGGGCCCTGGCAGGGCCGCTACAGGTTACCTCTGGCTCAACCCTTTCGGGTCAACAGGGCAGGGCGCTCACCGCGCGGGCGGCTCGGCAGGTCATCCAGTTGCTCTGGCGTCGGGAAACGGTCGAGTTTGGACTCCTTGCGGATGATCACCGGCTGTTTTTCCGGCTGGCGCTGGTTGCTCACGGCCGGCTCTTGCCGGGCACCATCGTCACGGGCCGGGCGACCACGGCCACCGCCATCACGACGGGCACCGCCACCGTTGTTGGCGCGGGGCGGGCGTTTTTCGCCGCCGGCACTGCCACCATTGCGTTGCTGGCCGCCACTGCGCGCTTGGCCCTGGCCCCCAGTGTTGCTGCGTTGGCCGGTACCCTGAGCTTGGCCAGCACCACCACCTGGGCGGCGATTGCGGCCTTGGTTCTTGCCTTGGTACGGGCTGACATAGTCGGCACGGTTGCCGAAGTTGTCGACGTCGTCGTCCAGGAACACTTCCGGGTCACGGTTACCCAGGGCTTGAGGCGCGCTGTTGCTGCTGGCCTGCTGCTGTGGCTGGCGCGGCTTCTTGTCACGCGGCTTACGCGCCTGCTGCTGCCTGTCGCCGCTCTTTTCCTTGTCGGCCGGCTTGTCGGCAGCCTGTGGCTTGGCCTTGCCTTTATCCTTGCCTTTGTCCTTGCGGCCGCCGTTGGAGTCTTTACCGCCTTCGCCACGGGCCTGCTGGTTGCGACCGCCACGGCCGTTGCCCTGCGGGCGCTCGCGTACTTCCGGTTTCTCGGCTTCCACCTGGCTGGCGTCAAAGCCCATCAGGTCGCCGTCCGCGATCTTCTGCCGGGTTACTCGTTCGATGCTCTTGAGCAGTTTCTCTTCATCCGGTGCGACCAGCGAAATGGCCTCGCCCGAACGACCGGCGCGGCCAGTACGGCCGATACGGTGTACGTAATCTTCCTCGACATTCGGCAGTTCGAAGTTGACCACGTGGGGCAACTGGTCGATGTCCAGGCCGCGGGCGGCGATGTCGGTGGCGACCAGTACGCGCACGCTGTTGGCCTTGAAGTCGGCCAGGGCCTTGGTGCGGGCGTTCTGGCTCTTGTTGCCGTGAATCGCGGCGGCGGTCAGGCCTTGCTTTTCCAGGTACTCGGCCAGGCGGTTGGCTCCGTGCTTGGTACGGGTGAACACCAATACCTGTTCCCAGGCACCCAGGGTGATCAGGTGTGCCAGCAGCGCACGCTTGTGGCTGGCGGGCAGGCGGTAGACGCGCTGCTCGATACGCTCGACGGTGGTGTTCGGCGGCGTGACCTCGATACGCTCCGGGTTGTGCAGGAGCTTGTCGGCGAGGTCGGTGATGTCCTTGGAGAAGGTGGCCGAGAACAGCAGGTTCTGGCGTTTGGATGGCAGGCGTGCCAGCACCTTCTTGACGTCGTGGATGAAGCCCATGTCGAGCATGCGGTCGGCTTCGTCGAGCACCAGGATTTCCACGTGGGCGAGGTCGACCTTACCTTGGCCGGCCAGGTCGAGCAGGCGGCCCGGGCAGGCAACCAGCACGTCAACGCCTTTGGCAATCGCCTGGACCTGCGGGTTCATGCCAACGCCGCCGAAGATGCAGGCGCTGACCAGTGGCAGGTCACGGGCATAGACCTTGAAGCTGTCGTGCACCTGGGCTGCCAGCTCGCGGGTCGGGGTCAGGACCAGCACGCGCGGCTGGCGCGGGCCGTGACGCTGCGACTTGTCGGGGTGGCCGGCCGGGAACAGGCGCTCGAGAATCGGCAGGGCGAAGCCGCCGGTTTTACCAGTACCTGTCTGTGCGGCAACCATCAGGTCGCGGCCTTGCAACACGGCGGGAATCGCCCGCTGTTGCACGGGGGTCGGCTGGGTATAGCCCGCAGCCTCGATAGCGCGGACAAGAGCCTCGGAGAGACCGAGGGAAGCAAAGGACATGGGCGATCCTGTTCTCGTGTGGGCTGGGCCCGTTGGGATGTTCTGCCTGGCGCGACGGGCATCGGTGGGATGCGATCGCGTCCGGTCCAGCTGGGCTTTCACTGCACATCCGGGAAACGAAGGGTAACGCCAAGGGGCGTCGGTGCCGATCGGGATGCCTGTTGCGAGGCCGAGCGTCCGGGCGTGAGCCGGGCGGGAAGGCCCGAGTATAACAGAGCTATCGCGCTGTGCTGCTTTCCTGCTGCTCAACGGCGTTGAGAATGTTTCCGATGTCGCCTGTGTACCGGTGGCTGATGGCGGCAAAGGCCGGTTCCTGCTTGAAGCGCTGCAGTTCTTCGGCAAAGGCCAGGGCCAGTGTTTCGCGCCCCGGTTTGCGCACCAGCCCCAGGTACTGGGCCTGGCGGTTGATCACCAGCGGCAGTTCCTCGACTTGCTGCTCCAGGCCCAGATGCCGGATCAGGTAATGCCCGACCCTGCGGTCGGTGATGGCCAGGTCGATACGACCCAGCAGCAGTTTGCCGAAGTTGGCCTCCTGGGTCGGCGCCGCTTCACGTCGAAAATGTGTGGCCTGGTTGAACGCGGCGCCATAGGCGTAGCCGGGCGAGGTGCCTACGGTGAGGCCTGCGAGGTCGTCAGGCCCGGCCACGGCATGGCGGCGTGCGTGGGCCTGGAACAGCACGAACTCGACCTCCGACATGGGCTCGGGTGCGTATATCAGATAGGGGCGCCGGTTTTCGCTCTGGAAAATGTCCAGAATGCCGTCGGCGAGGCCTTGCTCGATCACGGCCAGGCAGCGCTTCCACGGCAGGAACTGCCATTCCACCTCGACACCCAGGCGTTTGAACACCTCGGTGGTGACTTCGTAGTCGATACCGCGGGGCTGGCCATCGTGCTGATAAATGTAGGGCGCCCAGTCATCGGACACCAGGCGCAGGCGCTCGCCCAGGGCCAACGGGCTCAGGCAGGCGAGCAGCAGGATCCAGAACAGGCGGGCGACGAGTGGCATGGCCGGAGATTACGCGCTCGGCGGAATCAAGGCCAGAGGCCTGATATTCAAAGCGGCCGCGATCCTTTGGGCCAGTTGCCTTGCTCGAATGCTGAAGGCCCGCGCGATCACTGTGGGAGCGGGCATGCCCGCGAACACCGGCGAAGCCGGTGCCATCTACCGTGTTGCCTGCTTCGCGGGCATGCCCGCTCCCACAGGGGTTGTGCAAGGCTATGGGTTTGCGGGCGTATCAGCCTTGGGATGTTCTCAGCAGATGCACTTCGATATCTTTGCGCCGTTCCCCCAGTGACAGGCGCAACCCCGGATGGCGCAGGCACTGGCGCAGCCGCTCGGGCTCCATGCGGCCATGACGGGCATTGAGGTTTTCCAGGGCCTTGTCCCACCAGGCCGGTGCGCAGGCGCGGTCGAACTCATTGGGGTAGGGGTAGCAGCCATACAGCAGCTCGCGGGCGAACTGGCGTTCGTGGCGGGGCAGGGTCAGGCTCAGCGCCCTGTAGCCCAGGCGGTGCAGGGCAGGAGGCCGTGGCAGCTGGTCGTTGACCAGGGTGACGTCGGCCAGTGCCGCCTGGCTCAGTGGGTCATGCTCGTGCTTGCGCAACCACGCCTGGATCTTGGCGCGGAACTGCGCCTTGCGGCTCCAGTAGTGGTGGATGACATCGGTGCACTCGGCCAGCTCCAGTTTGCGGTAGGCCGCCACCGCCAGGCAGAACTCTTCGAGGGTGTACGCCTCGCGCGCCAGCGGGTGGAACTCGTCCATCATGTCGATGGAGCGGTCCAGGGTGCTGGCGTCCGCGGCTGTGAGGCCGATTACCCCAGAGTTGACCAGTGGCATCTGGCAGTCGGCCAGGCCCCGGGCTTGCAATATGGACAGCAGGTTCTTGTACAGCAGGCACTTCTGGTTTGCGCCATAGCGCGGGCCGATGGCATTGCACAGCAGCTTGCCAGGGGCCACCCGGGCGAACAGCTGCAGCGGCGATGTGCGGAAGAAAGTGTCGGTGTCGATCAGCACGGCCAGCGGGTGTTGCTGCAGCACTTGGCGCAGCAGCACATGCTTGCTGCGAAAATGATAACCGTGTGGGGCGTTCCATGCCTGGCGCGTGGCTGCGTCCAGCAAGTGGACGGTGACCGGCAGCCTCGCATAGGGCTGCGGGTTGTCGGTGTACACCTGGATGTCCATGGCTTCGCCTGCTGCCGGCCCCAGGTGGGCGAGGGCGCTGACGATGCTGAAGCAGGCTTCCTGATGGTAGGTTGCCGGGCCAAAAGCCAGGTAGACAAGCTGTGGGCGCGATGGCTGGGGATGCTGCATGGCTGGCAAGACCTGTAACCCGGAAATGAATAAGGCTTTAGTCTATGACCAAAGCCTTAAGCATTTCTTAAGCAGACTTTGCCAAAAAGTTTCAGCGCGGCAGCTTCAGGTTGTTCCAGATCGCCAGGCTCGGCTCGGCCTGGTTCAAGGTGTAGAAGTGCAGGCCCGGTGCGCCGCCTTGCAGCAGCTGTTCGCACATGCGGGTAATCACTTCTTCGCCGAATGCCTGGATGCTGGCGGTGTCGTCGGCGTAGGCTTCCAGCTGCTTGCGGATCCAGCGCGGGATCTCGGCGCCACAGGCGTCGGAGAAGCGGGCCAGCTTGCTGTAGTTGGTGATCGGCATGATGCCGGGCACCACCGGGATGTCCACGCCCAGCTTCTGTGCGCGCTCGACGAAGTAGAAGTAGCTGTCGGCGTTGAAGAAGTACTGGGTGATGGCGCTGTCGGCGCCAGCCTTGACCTTGTGCACGAAGTTGGCCAGGTCGGTTTCGAAGTTGCGCGCCTGCGGGTGCATTTCCGGGTAGGCGGCCACTTCCAGGTGGAAGTGGTCAGCGGTTTCCTGGCGGATGAACTCGACCAGGTCGCTGGCGTAGCGCAGTTCGCCACTGGCCATGCCCATGCCCGATGGCAGGTCGCCACGCAGGGCAACGATGCGCTTGATGCCGGCAGCCTTGTATTCCGCCAGCAGGGCGCGCAGGTCGTCCTTGGAGTCGCCCACGCACGACAGGTGCGGTGCGGCCGGTACCTTCACTTCGTTTTCCAGCTGCAGCACGGTGTTCAGCGTGCGGTCGCGGGTCGAGCCACCGGCACCGTAGGTGCAGGAGAAGAAGTCCGGGTTGTAGGTGGCCAGCTGGCGGGCGACGCCCATCAGCTTTTCGTGACCGGCGTCGGTCTTGGTCGGGAAGAACTCGAAACTGTAGCGGCGCTCTTGTGACATTACTCGTTCCTCAAGCAGCCTGCTTCAGGCGGCAGGCTGCAAGTAAAAGCCAGGGCGGTGTGGGCCGGCCTGGCTTGGGCATCGTTGCGAAGCGTTGCCTGCGACTACTTAGTAGCGGTAGGCGTGCGGCTTGAACGGGCCTTCGACGGTCACGCCGATGTAGTCGGCTTGCTGCTTGGTCAGCTGGGTGACCACGCCGCCGAAGCCGCGGACCATTTCCAGGGCCACTTCTTCGTCGAGTTTCTTCGGCAGTACTTCAACAGTCAGGCGCTCGGCTTTCTTTTCGGCCGACAGGTCGGCGTACTTCTGCTCGAACAGGAAGATCTGTGCCAGCACCTGGTTGGCGAACGAACCGTCCATGATGCGGCTTGGGTGGCCAGTGGCGTTACCCAGGTTGACCAGGCGGCCTTCGGCCAGCAGGATCAGGTAGTCGTCGTTCTGCGGGTCGAAGCTGCCAGCGCCGGTACGGTGGATCTTGTGCACCTGCGGCTTGACCTCTTCCCACGCCCAGTTCTTGCGCATGAAGGCGGTGTCGATCTCGTTGTCGAAGTGGCCGATGTTGCAGACCACGGCACGCTTCTTCAGGGCCTTGAGCATGTTGGCATCGCAGACGTTGACGTTACCGGTGGTGGTGACGATCAGGTCGATCTTGCCCAGCAGGGCCTTGTCGATGCTGGCTTCGGTGCCGTCGTTGATACCGTCGATGAACGGCGAGACCAGCTCGAAACCGTCCATGCAGGCTTGCATGGCGCAGATCGGGTCAACTTCGGTGACCTTGACGATCATGCCTTCCTGACGCAGGGACTGGGCCGAGCCCTTGCCCACGTCACCGTAGCCGATCACCAGGGCTTGCTTGCCCGACAGCAGGTGGTCGGTACCACGCTTGATGGCGTCGTTCAGGCTGTGACGGCAGCCGTACTTGTTGTCGTTCTTGCTCTTGGTGACCGAGTCGTTGACGTTGATCGCCGGGACTTTCAGCTCGCCCTTGGCCAGCATGTCCAGCAGGCGGTGTACGCCAGTGGTGGTCTCTTCGGTTACACCGTGCACGCGGTCCAGTACCTGCGGGTACTTCTTGTGCAGCAGTTCGGTCAGGTCGCCACCGTCGTCGAGGATCATGTTGGCGTCCCATGGCTGGCCATCTTTCAGGATGGTCTGTTCCAGGCACCACTCGTACTCTTCTTCGGTTTCACCTTTCCAGGCGAATACCGGGATGCCGGCGGCGGCGATCGAGGCGGCGGCCTGGTCCTGGGTCGAGAAGATGTTGCAGGACGACCAGCGTACTTCGGCACCCAGGGCAACCAGGGTTTCGATCAGCACGGCGGTCTGGATGGTCATGTGGATGCAGCCCAGGATCTTCGCACCCTTGAGCGGTTGCTCGGTCAGGTACTTGCGACGCAGGCCCATCAGGGCTGGCATTTCCGATTCGGCGATGATGGTTTCGCGACGGCCCCAGGCGGCCAGGGAGATGTCGGCGACTTTGAAATCGGTGAAACCAGCAGGCGTGTTTACAGCGCTCATGAAGAGCCTCCATTCGTAGTGTGCGAATGGGCGCCGTTGTGCGTTGAGCGTCCGCAGCAGCGGACAACGCCCCATCCGAGCCTGACAGGCCTAGCCTGCTGCAGCGCCCCTCGGACAGGTGGCGGGCATGGCGCCGCAGTGGGCGACCATGTGAAACGGCGCAGATTATAGCTGCGCGCGGCTACTTGCCCAAGGTTTTCTGTCGATTAATCGAGACGATAGTCGATGTTCAATGGAGCGATGGCGGCCGCTCTGCCATCATTGCTACACGTTAGCCAAGCAGGTCAGGAGTACAGATGAACTTTCACACCCGCAAGTGGGTTAAACCCGAAGACCTCAACCCCAACGGCACCCTGTTCGGTGGCAGCCTGTTGCGCTGGATCGACGAAGAGGCGGCCATCTACGCCATCGTCCAGCTGGGCAACCAGCGCGTCGTGACCAAGTACATATCGGAAATCAACTTCGTCAGTGCTTCGCGCCAGGGCGACATCATCGAGCTGGGCATCACCGCCACCGAGTTTGGCCGCACCTCGATCACCCTCAAGTGCGAAGTGCGCAACAAGATCACCCGCAAGAGCATTCTGACCGTCGACAAGATGGTGTTCGTCAACCTGGGTGATGATGGCTTGCCGGTAGCGCATGGGCGTACCGAGATCAAGTATGTCCAGGACCAGTTCCCGGATTCGGCAGTCGAGTGATTTTCTGGGGCTGCTCTGCAGCCCATCGCGACACAAGGCCGCTCCTACAGGGGATCGCGTACTCCTGTGGGAGCGGCCTTGTGTCGCGAAAGGGCCGCAAAGCGGCCCCGGCAATCTCAAGGCTGGGCGCTGACCTTGCGCACCACCCGGCCGATGCTCAAGCCCTGCACCAGGATCGACGACAACACCACGATGTAGGTGATCGACAGCAGCAGGTCCCGCTCCTCGCCCAGTGGCAGCGACAGCGCCAGGGCCACCGACACCCCGCCACGCAGGCCACCCCAGGTCAGCACCCGCACCGTGCCTTTCGGCACCGGGCGCCAGCGGCGCAGCAACACGATGGCCGGCGCCACGGTCAGCAGCCTTGACAGCAGCACCGCCAGCGCCAGCACACTGCCGGCCGCCAGGTGCATCCAGTTGAACGGCAACAGCAGCAGCTCCAGGCCGATCAGCGCGAACAGCAGGGCGTTGAGCATGTCATCGATCAGTTCCCAGAAACCGTCCATGTAGCGACGGGTCATGTCGTTCATCGCCAGGTTGCGCCCCAGGTTGCCGATGATCAGGCCGGCCACCACCATGGCGATCGGCGCCGAGACGTGCAGCTCGTAGCACATGGCCGAGCCACCGATGACCAGCGCCAGCGTCAGCATGACTTCCACCTGGTACTGCTCGATGCTCTTGATCATGCGGTAGGTGGCGTAGCCGATCAGGCCACCAAACACCACGCCGCCGATGGCCTCGCGGGCGAACAGGATCGCCGTGTCGGTCATGCTCGGCGTTTCACCCAGCTGGATGATGCCCAGCAACACGGTGAACACCACCACCGCGGTGCCGTCGTTGAACAGCGACTCGCCGACGATGGTGGTTTTCAGCGGTTTGGAGGCGTTGGCGGTACGCAACGCACCCAGCACGGCAATCGGGTCGGTGGGCGAGATCAGCGCACCGAACAGCAGGCAGTAGATCAGCGGCACTTGCCAGCCGAACATGGCGAATACCCAGTGCGACAGGTAGCCGATGACCACGGTGGCAATCAGCACCCCGATCGTTGCGAGCAAACCGATCGGCCAGCGGTAACTGCGCAAATCGCTGAGGTTCACGTGCAGGGCGCCGGCAAACAGCAGGAACGCCAGCATCCAGTGCATCAGCAGGTCGTTGAAATCGATCTGGTTCATCAGTCCTTCGACGCGTTCTTCCAGCCCAGGGAAGCCGATCAGGCTCAGGCCCTGCAGCATCAGGGAGAACAGCAACGCCGTGACCATCACGCCGATGGCGGGTGGCAGGCCGATGAAGCGGTAATTTACATAGGTAAGGAGGGTGGTGAGGCAGATAAACGCGGCAACTAATTCAAGCATCCCGAATCCTGTGACAGTGGCTTCCAAGTCGTTACCCGAATGGCTCGGGCAGTTCTTTGATGACCTTGCGCGGGGTTCGGGACACAGGGTTTGACCCAATTAGTCCAAATCGTTCCCATCCAGTGGGCACTCTGCATTCCCTGTGGGAGCGGGTTTACCCGCGAACACCGGCAAAGCCGGTGCCATACACTGCGTCGCATTCTTCGCGGCGGTTCGACGCCTCGGTGAACCCGCTCCCACAACGGCCCCACGGAACGCTATATATTCAACCCCTGAAAAAACTGACAAGGATAAGAAGGCGTGTTGGCAACATCCCTGGTGCTGGTCGCCGCCCTGCTGCATGCGACCTGGAATACCCTGATCAAATTCAGCGGCGAGCGCTTGCTGGTGATCGCCAGCATGGACACGGTGGCGCTGCTGTTCGCAGTGCTGGCGGTGGCCTTCGTCGATGTGCCGCCGGCGCAGATATGGCCCTGGCTGATAGCCTCGGCGCTGGCCGAGCAGCTGTACCGTTACCTGTTGATCAAGGCCTACCGCGTGGGCGACCTGGGGCTGGTCTATCCTCTGATGCGCGGGCTGTCGCCGCTGGTGGTGCTGGGGCTGACGCTGGCCTTTGCCGGGGAGTCGCTGAGCCAGCAGCAGATCATCGGCATCCTGCTGATCCCCTGTGGCATGGCCTGCCTGTTGTGGCAGGGCGGCGGCGGTGACCGGCTGCCCTGGTCGATGCTGCCGGTGGTCGCCCTGATCGGCCTGTGCATCGGTTGCTACACCTGGTTCGACGGCCAGGCCGTGCGCTTGTGGGGCAAGCCGTGGGACTACCTGGTCTGGCTGACCCTGCTCAGTGCCTGGCAGTTTCCGCTGCTGGCCAGTGTGGCGCGGCGGGCACCGTTCGTGCTGTTCTGGCGAACGCAATGGCGCCTGGGGCTGGCGGTAGGCTTTTGCGTATTGTTCAGTTATGCCCTGGTGTTGTGGGCCATGCACCTGGGGTCGGTGGCCGAGGCGGCCGCGTTGCGGGAGTTGAGCGTGATTCTGGTGGTGCTGCTGGGTATGCGCTACCTCAAAGAACCTTTTGGCGGGCCGAGACTCCTAGCTTGCGGGCTGGTCCTGGCTGGCATGCTGGTGATGAAGCTCTAACCCATTTTTGAACAAGGAGTCCTGAGCATGACCGTTGCCCTGTGGTGCATCCTGATCGCGCTGCTGCTGAACCCGCTTTGTGCCTTGATCGCCAAGGTGAGCAGCGGCCGGTTCGGCCTCAAGGACAATCACGACCCTCGCGCCTTCCTTGATAACTTGGCGGGCCTGCCACGGCGTGCCCATGCCGCGCAGCAGAATGGCTACGAGGCATTCCCGGCGTTTGCGGCTGCGGTGCTGGTGGCAGATATCGTCGGCAATGCCGAGCAGGTGACGCAGGATGTGCTGGGGGTGATGTACATCACCAGCCGCTTGCTTTACATCATCTGCTACCTGGCCGATTGGGCGGCCTTGCGCTCGCTGGTGTGGTTTGCCGGGTTGGCAATTATCGTGTCGTTCTTCGCGGTTTCTGTCTGAAACCGGGTTGTCTTCTTCGCGGGCTTGCCCGCTCCCACAGGTACACCACAGTACTCAAGGGCTGTGGTGTACCTGTGGGAGCGGGCAAGCCCGCGAAGAATCCACCGCCGATCAAGGTACCTTAGGTACCTCGGGCAGTGGCTGGCCCTTCGGCCACAACATCCAGATCTGCCCCTGCTGCTTCATGTTCCCGGCCAGCTCGCCGGCTTCCGGCCCGGTGCCCCAGAACAGGTCGGCACGCACTTCGCCCGCAATCGCCCCACCGGTGTCCTGCGCACCCACCGGGCGCACCACTGGCGAGCCGTCCGGGCGAGTGGTGGACAGCCACAACAGGCTGCCCAGCGGAATCACCTTGCGGTCGATGGCCACGCTGTAGCCCGCTGTCAGCGGTACGTTCAGTGACCCGCGCGGGCCTTCGTTGCTGTCCGGGCGGGTGCTGAAGAACACGTAGCTGGGGTTGCTGGCCAGCAGTTCCGGTACGCGCTGCGGGTTGGCCTGGGCCCAGGCATGAATGGCACCCATGCTCACTTCTTCTTTTTTCAGCTGGCCCTGTTCCACCAGCCAGCGGCCAATCGGCCGGTAGGGGTGGCCGTTCTGATCGGCGTAGCCCAGGCGCAGTTGACGGCCGTCTTCCAGTTGCACCCGGCCCGAACCCTGGATTTGCAGGAACTGCAGGTCCATCGGGTCGGTCAGCCAGGCCAGCACCGGTGCCTTGACGCCGTTACGGTTGATCACTTCGGCCGTGTCGTATGGCTTGAGCACCCGGCCATCAAGCCGACCACGCAGGCGCTTGCCCTTGAGTTCGGGGTACACGCTGGCCAGGTCGACCACGACCATGTCATCCGGGGTGCCGTAAACCGCCACATGGTTGGTCGCCGATTGGCTCAGGCTGCCGGGGTAGACCGGCTCGTAGTAACCGGTAATCAGGCCGTTGGCATTGTTTTCGGCCGAGCGCAGGCCATACACCTGCAGGTTCTGCTCAAGGAAGGTACGCACCTGGGCTGCGCTCGCCGTGTCGCTGCCGGCGGCTTCGCAGGTGGCGGCCCACACCGGGTCGCGCTTGAGCTTCTCACAGCCGCTGCGCCAGGCGTAGAAACCGGCCAGCAGGTCTTCGTCGCTGACTGCGGGCAGGTCTTTCCAGGTGGCCGGGGCGTAGGTGGCGATGGCGTGGGGCTCGGGCTTGGCGCTCTCGCCGCCGTTGCAGCCGGCCAGCAAAGCCAGCACCGGGAGTGTCCAGGCCAGGTGGCGCAGGGCAGATGTCATGTGTGCATTCCTGTCATGGGCGAACATGAAGATTCGCCCCTGTTTTTTATGTGGCTATTGGTGTTTGGCCCTTGGGCAGCGATACTGGCCGCCCATTTGCGTAGGCCGAAGTGAGCGTGATGTTGAAGCGATTGACCGTTGTTCTGCTGGCAGCCCTGGCCCTGAGTGGTTGTGACCGGGTTGACCCGAATTCGCCACTGGGCAAACGCAAGGTGATCTTCAAGGACATGCTCAAGACCAGCGAAGACCTGGGCGGCATGCTGCGTGGCCGGTTGCCGTTCGACGGGCTGAAGTTTGCCGACGGTGCGCTGAAGCTGGCCAGCCTGTCGCACCAACCCTGGCAGCACTTTCCGCAAGTACGCGATGGTGGTGACAGCGCTGCGCGCGCAGACGTATGGGAGCGCCAGGCGCGTTTTCATGACCTGGCCCGGCAGCTGGAAAGCGTCACGGGCGAACTGGTCGATGTCAGCCGCAGCCAGCCGCTGGACGCTGCGCAGTTGAAAGCGCCGATGGACAAGGTCGAAGCGGCTTGCAAGGCGTGCCATACCGAGTTTCGTAATCATTGATGGCCTGCTGTGGCCTCATCGCCGGCAAGCCAGCTCCCACAGGTACTGCGCAGTAATTGGAGGCAGTGTGATACCTGTGGGAGCTGGCTTGCCGGCGATGAGGCCAGTAAGGGCAACGCGAATCGCTGTCAGCGGTCGAGGTCGTCCACGGCTTCCTGCAGTTCCTTGCGCGATTCGGCCAGCTTGTCCTTGCGCTTGTTGATCTTCTCCGCGTCGCCTTTCTTCTCGGCTTTCTTCAGGTCTTTTTCCCGCTGCGCCACTTCGTGACGTGCATCGAGCACCTTCTGCTCACGCTCTTTGCGCAGGCTTGCATCGGTGCAGTTGTTTACGCCGCGCAGTGCTTCTTCCAGCCCCGCGACCTGGTCGCTGTTGCCGTGGTCGCGGGCGATTTTCAACTGGTTCTCGATGGCGCTGCGCTTGGCGGCGCAACCGGTCAGGCCTGGGTCTGGCTGGGCCGCTTGTACAGCCCCCGCAGCTAATCCCAGTGATGCGAGCAGGAAAAGAGTCGAAATACGTTTCATGAAAAGCCTCCTGAACGGGGCGGGGCAGCAAAAGTTGGTGGAAATCCTGCCTTGGTTTTGCCCATTTAGAAACCCTTGGTGAAGTTTTCCGACTGAATCTCGGGTTTTTCTTACAAGTAAATTGGTAAAAAATCATTGCTCATTCGGCTGGGGCGTGGCGAGGAACCATTCTATGCCGGCTTCCGCCAATTGTGCGGCAATGGCCTGCACCTCATTTACTGTGAAAAAATCCACAAGTTGGCGCGAGCGTTTTGCGCCGATGCCGGGCAAGGATTGCCATTGCCCGGCACTGCGTGAAGCCAGCTCGGGCCAGTCGCCCGTCAGTTGTAGAGCCTTGCTTACCGGTGCGCCAATGCCGCGTAGCCACTGATCGAAGGGGCGCGAGCGGGCTTGGTCGAAACTTTCCAGCAGTTGTGCCGCCGTCAGGCTGCTTATTCCGGGGACCTGTTGCAGGCGTTCGGCATCGAGGTGCAGCCAATCGGTCATCGACGTTACCTGGCCCGCTTCGACCAGGCGGCGCCATGTGCCGGGCCCGGTGCGCGGCAAGGCCAGGCCCTGCTTGCCGCCAAGCCAGGTGAGCCGGGCAATGAACTGCTCTTCACAGCCTTCGCTGGCGTGCCAGCAGCTGTGGGCATGATGCTGGTCGGGTGCAGGCGCGGCCACTGGCTGGCGTTCGACAGCGCGGTGCACGACGTGGTCGAGGCGTGGAATGGTCAGCCCGGCAAGGCTGATGGCGACCTGGTCGCCGGGGCCGATATCCAAGGCTTGCCAGCGCGCCAGCGAGCCAAGGCTTACCTGGGTAATGCGCCGGTCATCGAGGGTTACCGGCTGCACATGCACAATGGGCGTGACCCTGCCGGTGCGGCCAACCCGAAAGCGCACGTCGCGCACTTCGGCCAAGGCTTGCACATAGGGGTATTTCCAGGCCGCGATCCAGTACGGCGCCTTGGCCTGCCAGCGCTGCGCGGGCGGCCGGCTGCCCTGGCGCAGGATCACGCCATCGCTGGCGAAGGGCAGGGGGGAGCGGTACCAGTGCTCACGCCAGTGTGCTGCATCCTCCAGCGTGTCGATGGCGATGCTGTAGCGCTGGCTGTCCGGGAAACCCAGGTGTGCCAGCTGTGCGAGGCGCTCGGCCTGTTGGTCGGGGCCCAGCGGCCAGCCCCACACGAACAGGCCGATAGCGTTGCCTTGCTCAGCGGTCAGTTGCTTGCGTGCGAGCAACCCGGCCACGGTGCCGCGGGCGTTGGCGCTGCCTGCCTGGGCCTGCACATGTTGGTCCAGACGCAGGTAAAGCTCACCCTGCAATTGCAGGTCAACCGCCTTGGGCAAATGCCGGGTGACTGCGCCGAGCTGGGGAATGTGCCGGCTCCAGTCATGGCCGTGCACCCCGTCACCGCGGCTGATCAGCTGTGCCAATCGCCCTTCTCGGTAAATGAGAGAAACGGCAACGCCGTCGACTTTGGGCTGTACCCAAACGCCGGTCTTGCCGGCCATCCACTGCGCCACGGCCTGGCGGTCTGCCAGCTTGTCGACGCCGGTATGCGGTGCCGGGTGGAGGACTGGGCCGCCAGCGCTGGCCAAGGGGGACGGGCTGGCGGTGAGGCCAAAACACTGCTGCAGGTACCCCAGACGCTGGCGGCTCTGGTCGTACAGTTCGTCGGCCACCGGCGAGATGCCCTGGCGATGGTACTGGTCGTCCCAGCGGGCAAGTGTGGCCAGCAGTTGCGCTACTTCGGCGTCGATCTGCTGTGGAGCCCAGTCGGGGCACTGTTCGGCCCGGGCCCACGGGGCGTGTAGCAACAGCAACAGGGTGAACAACAGTGTGTACGGCATGGCCAGCGTCCTTGCGTGGCGGGCGGGAGCCCCCAGCCTAGGCAGGTTCGCAGGGGCTTGCCGCCGTACGATTGTCAGCCGATATGTCACAAAAAAGCCCCTGCCGATTGCTCGGCAGGGGCTTTCGCCTGGCGCTGTAGGAAACTTACAGGCCGGCAGCGTCGCGCAGCGACTGGGCGCGGTCGGTGCGCTCCCAGGTGAAGGTGGTGAAGGTGTCATCGCCGACAGTCTTCTGCTGCGGCTCGCGGCCGAAGTGGCCGTAGGCAGCGGTTTCCTGGTACATCGGGTGCAGCAGGTCGAGCATGGTGGTGATGGCGTACGGACGCAGGTCGAAGCACTCACGCACCAGCTGGATGATCTTGTCGTCGGAGACCTTGCCGGTACCGAAGGTGTTGATCGAGATGGAGGTCGGCTGGGCCACGCCAATGGCGTACGACACCTGGATCTCGCAGCGCTCGGCCAGGCCGGCGGCAACGATGTTCTTGGCGACGTAGCGGCCGGCATAGGCGGCGGAACGATCGACCTTGGACGGGTCCTTGCCGGAGAACGCACCACCACCGTGGCGGGCCATGCCGCCGTACGAGTCGACGATGATCTTGCGGCCGGTCAGGCCACAGTCACCCACCGGGCCACCGATGATGAAGTTGCCGGTCGGGTTGATGTGGTACTGGGTGCCCTTGTGCAGCAGCTCGGCAGGCAGGGTGTGCTTGACGATCAGCTCCATCACGGCTTCTTGCAGGTCTTTCTGCGACACTTCCGGGTTGTGCTGGGTCGACAGCACCACGGCGTCGATACCGACTACCTTGCCGTTTTCGTAGCGGCAGGTGACCTGCGACTTGGCATCCGGGCGCAGCCACGGCAGCAGGCCGGACTTGCGCGCTTCGGCCTGGCGCTCGACCAGACGGTGCGAGAAGCAGATCGGTGCAGGCATCAGCACTTCGGTTTCGTTGCTGGCATAGCCGAACATCAGGCCCTGGTCGCCGGCGCCCTGGTCTTCCGGCTTGGAGCGGTCAACGCCCTGGGCGATGTCCACCGACTGCTTGCCGATGATGTTCATCACGGCGCAGGTGGCGCCGTCGAAGCCGACGTCGGAGCTGTTGTAGCCGATGTCGATGATGACCTTGCGCACCAGGTCTTCCAGGTCGACCCAGGCCGAGGTGCTGACTTCGCCGGCGATGATGGCGACACCGGTCTTGACCAGGGTTTCGCACGCTACGCGGGCGTATTTGTCCTGAGCGATGATGGCATCAAGGACGGCGTCCGAAATCTGGTCGGCGATCTTGTCCGGATGCCCTTCGGACACGGACTCGGAGGTGAAAAGGGAGTATTCGCTCATCTCGAAGGTTCCTGAAATTTACCGATGGTGTATGTCGCCAGCCGTCCGCTGGAAATGGCGGACCTGGATCTGGAAACCGTTACGCAAGCCTACGTACAGGCTGTCCCCATGGGCCAGCCCGGCAGCGTTGGCCCAGCGGGCCAGGTCGTCCTGTTCAAAGCCAAGCCACAGGTCGCCGCAGGCGTCCCGCGCCCACCCCTGGTCATGGCTGCACAATTCGGTGACCAGCAGGCTGCCGCCTGCCTTCACCCGTTTGGCCAGCTGGCGCAAGGCCAGGGCCGGGTCGCTGAAATGGTGCAGCACCATGTTCAGCACAACGCAGTCGGCGGCCACATCCGTTGCACCCAGTGCATCGGCCAGCTGCAGGTTCACGTTGTCGAGCCCCTCGCGCTGGCACACCTGGCGCGCCAGTTCGAGCATGGTCGGGCTGTTGTCCAGGGCAGTCACCTGGGCGAAGCGCCGGGCCAGGTCGGGGAGGAAGCCGCCGTCACCGGGGCCGACCTCCAGGGCGCTGGCGGCCGGGTCGAAATGCAGTTTGTCGAGCAGTGCCAGCAGGCTTTCGCGGTACTGTGGCAGGCCGGCGATCAGATCCTGCTGGGCGCGAAACTTTTCTTCAACGCGCAGGAAGAAGTCCTGGCTGGTGGCCGCGCGGCGCTGCTGCACCTGGGCGATCCGGGCCTGCACATCGGCCGGCAGGGCCAGGTCGTCGACTTCATCGAGCAGCGCCGCATGTAGCCGCCCGCCCATGCGCAGGCCGTCGGGCAGGGCACGGCGATAGAAGATGGCGTTGCCTTCGCGGCGGGTCGCCACCAGCTCGGCCTGGGCCAGCACCTTCAGGTGGTGGCTCATGCCCGACTGGCCGATGTCGAAGATCTGCGCCAGCTCCAGCACGCCGAACGAATCGTTGGCCAGTGCGCGCAAAACGTTCAGGCGCAGCGCGTCGCCACTGGCTTTGCACAGGGCGGCCAATGCTTCGCGTTGCTCGGGGATCGATTGCGCACGGAGGTTCATGGGGCGGCAGTCTAGACAGGCATCGATGCCCTAGCAAGGCCAATATCAAAAAGTTTTGATATTGGGTGATGGGCGGGACGATTAACCCGGTTTTACCCCGAATTGAATGCCAATCACAGGAAAATCCCCCGACTGCGACCATACGTCATTGCCCCAAGCCCCCCCAGTGGGCGAAAATGGCCGCCTTTTTTCGTAACACTATCTATTCAAGCCCCCAGGAGATCAGCGATGCCCAGCCGTCGTGAACGTGCCAACGCCATTCGTGCCCTCAGCATGGATGCCGTGCAAAAGGCCAACAGCGGCCACCCAGGTGCCCCCATGGGCATGGCGGATATCGCCGAAGTGCTTTGGCGCGACTATCTGAAGCACAACCCGAGCAACCCGAATTTCGCCGACCGTGACCGCTTCGTGCTGTCCAACGGCCACGGCTCGATGCTGATCTACTCGCTGCTGCACCTGACCGGCTACGACGTCACCATCGATGACCTCAAGTCGTTCCGCCAGCTGCACAGCCGTACCCCGGGCCACCCGGAATTCGGCTACACCCCGGGTGTCGAGACCACCACCGGTCCGCTGGGCCAGGGCCTGGCCAACGCCGTGGGCTTTGCCCTGGCCGAAAAAGTGCTGGGCGCCCAGTTCAACCGTGACGGCCACAACGTCGTAGACCACAACACCTACGTGTTCCTGGGCGACGGCTGCATGATGGAAGGCATCTCCCACGAAGTCGCCTCGCTGGCCGGCACCCTGGGCCTGAACAAGCTGGTTGCCTTCTATGACGACAACGGCATTTCCATCGACGGTGAAGTGGAAGGCTGGTTCACCGACGACACGCCGAAGCGTTTCGAGTCCTACAACTGGCTGGTGATCCGCAACGTCAATGGCCATGACGCCGAAGAGATCCGTACCGCCATCGAGACCGCCCGCAAGAGCGATCGCCCGACCCTGATCTGCTGCAAGACCATCATCGGTTTCGGTTCGCCGAACAAGCAGGGCAAGGAAGACTGCCACGGTGCTCCGCTGGGCAACGACGAAATCGCCCTGGCCCGCAAGGAACTGAACTGGAACCACGCGCCGTTCGAAGTCCCTGCCGACATCTACGCCGAGTGGGACGCCAAGCAAGCCGGTGCCAAGGCCGAAGCCGAATGGAACACGCGTTTCGACGCTTACGCCGCTGCCTTCCCGGAACTGGCCAGCGAGCTCAAGCGCCGCCTGAACGGCGAGCTGCCAGCCGACTTCGCAGAAAAAGCCGCTGCCTATATTGCTGAAGTCGCGGCCAAGGGCGAAACCATTGCCAGCCGCAAGGCCAGCCAGAACACCCTGAATGCCTTTGGCCCGCTGCTGCCGGAACTGCTGGGCGGCTCGGCGGACCTGGCCGGCTCCAACCTGACCCTGTGGAAAGGTTGCAAGGGCGTCAGCCATGAAGATGCCAATGGCAACTACATGTACTACGGCGTGCGCGAGTTCGGCATGACCGCCATCATGAACGGCGTTGCCCTGCACGGTGGCCTAGTGCCTTACGGCGCGACCTTCCTGATGTTCATGGAATACGCCCGCAACGCCGTGCGCATGTCTGCCCTGATGAAGCAGCGTGTGATCCACGTCTACACCCACGACTCCATCGGCCTGGGCGAAGACGGCCCGACTCACCAGCCGATCGAGCAGCTGGCCAGCCTGCGCTGCACGCCGAACCTGGACACCTGGCGCCCGGCCGACGCGGTGGAATCCGCCGTGTCCTGGAAGCACGCCCTGGAGCGCAAGGACGGCCCGTCGGCGCTGATCTTCTCGCGTCAGAACCTGCAGCACCAGGTGCGCAGCGATGCGCAGATCGCCGACATCGCCCGTGGCGGTTACGTACTCAAGGACTGCGCAGGCGAGCCTGAGCTGATCCTGATCGCCACCGGTTCCGAAGTGGGCCTGGCCGTTCAGGCTTTCGACAAACTGACCGAGCAAGGCCGCAAGGTGCGCGTCGTGTCGATGCCGAGCACCAGCGTGTTCGACGCCCAGGACGCTGCCTACAAGCAGTCCGTGCTGCCTTTGGAAGTGGGTGCGCGCATCGCCATCGAAGCCGCCCACGCCGACTTCTGGTACAAGTACGTCGGCCTGGAAGGCCGTATCATTGGCATGACCACCTACGGTGAGTCGGCGCCAGCTTCGGCACTGTTCGAAGAGTTCGGCTTCACCCTGGAGAACATCCTGGGTACTGCCGAAGAGCTGCTGGAAGACTGATACAAGGAAGGCGAGGGCCTTTGGCCCTCGTTCGCGGCACAAGGCCGCTCCTACAGGGTATTGCATACGCCGTCCCCTGTAGGAGCGGCCTTGTGCCGCGAATGGGCCGCGCAGCGGCCCCGTTCAACTGCCGGAGTTCAAGAGCTACCTATGCCCCACCTGCGTCCCTACAAAGTTGCACTCAACGGTTATGGCCGCATCGGCCGCTGTGTCCTGCGCGCGCTGTTCGAGCGGGGGGCGAAGGCCGGTTTCGAGATCGTCGCGCTGAACGACCTGGCCGACCAGGCCAGCCTGGAATACCTGACACGCTTCGACTCCACCCACGGGCGTTTCCCCGGTGAGGTGAAGGTCGACGGCGACTGTCTGCATATCAATGGCGACTGCGTGAAGGTGATGCGCAGTGCCACCCCCGAAGGCATCGACTGGGCCTCGCTGGGCATCGACCTGGTACTGGAGTGCTCGGGTGCCTACAACACCCGTGCCGATGGCCAGCGCTTCCTCGATGCCGGTGCGCCGCGTGTGCTGTTTTCGCAGCCCATGGCCAGCGAGGCCGACGTTGACGCCACGGTGGTCTACGGCATCAACCAGGGCTGCCTGACCGGCAGCGAGCGCCTGGTGTCCAATGCCTCGTGTACCACCAACTGCGGCGTGCCGCTGCTGCGTGTGCTGGACCAGGCGTTCGGCATCGAATACGTGCAGATCACCACCATCCACTCGGCGATGAACGACCAGCCGGTGATCGACGCCTACCACCACGAAGACCTGCGCCGCACGCGTTCGGCCTTCCAGTCTGTGATCCCGGTGTCCACTGGTCTGGCCCGTGGCATCGAGCGCCTGCTCCCGGAACTTGCCGGGCGAATCCAGGCCAAAGCGGTACGTGTACCGACCGTCAACGTCTCGTGCCTGGACATCACCCTGCAGACCGCCCGCGACACCAGTGCGGCCGAGGTCAACCGGGTGCTGCGCGAGGCCGCGCTGGAAGGCCCGCTGAAAGGCTTGCTGGCCTACACCGAGCTGCCGCACGCCAGCTGTGATTTCAACCATGACCCGCATTCGGCGATTGTCGATGCCAGCCAGACCCGCGTTTCCGGCCCCCGCCTGGTGAACCTGCTGGCCTGGTTCGACAACGAATGGGGTTTTGCCAACCGTATGCTCGACGTTGCCGAACACTTTCTGCACGTCGTTCACCCAACCCGCAACAAACAGCCCTGAAGGACTGCATTCATGACCGTGTTGAAGATGACCGACCTCGACCTGCAAGGTAAGCGCGTACTGATCCGCGAAGACCTCAACGTGCCTGTGAAGGACGGTGTGGTAGCCAGCGACGCGCGTATCCTGGCAGCGCTGCCGACCATCAAGCTGGCCCTGGAGAAGGGCGCGGCGGTAATGGTCTGCTCGCACCTGGGCCGCCCGACCGAAGGCGAATTCTCTGCCGAGAACAGCCTCAAGCCGGTTGCCGACTACCTGAGCAAGGCCCTGGGCCGTGACGTGCCGCTGGTTGCCGACTACCTGGACGGTGTCGCGGTACAGGCCGGTGAGCTGGTGCTGTTCGAGAACGTGCGCTTCAACAAGGGCGAGAAAAAGAACGCCGACGAGCTGGCGCAGAAGTACGCTGCCCTGTGCGACGTGTTCGTCATGGACGCTTTCGGCACCGCTCACCGCGCTGAAGGTTCGACCCATGGTGTGGCCAAGTTCGCCAAGGTTGCCGCTGCCGGCCCGCTGC
This sequence comes from Pseudomonas sp. WOUb67, assembly GCF_050058005.1. Classification (NCBI taxonomy): domain Bacteria; kingdom Pseudomonadati; phylum Pseudomonadota; class Gammaproteobacteria; order Pseudomonadales; family Pseudomonadaceae; genus Pseudomonas; species Pseudomonas sp. WOUb67. The sequence goes on from NZ_CP170112.1 coordinate 1,194,919, forward strand.
TGGCGGCCGAGCTGGATGCCCTGGGCAAGGCACTGAAAGCCCCGGCCAAGCCAATGACGGCCATCGTTGCCGGCTCCAAGGTGTCGACCAAGCTGGATGTGCTCAACAGCCTGAGCGCCATCTGTGACCTGCTGATCGTCGGTGGTGGCATCGCCAACACGTTCCTGGCTGCCGCCGGCCACCCGGTGGGCAAGTCGCTGTACGAGCCTGACCTGGTCGAGACCGCCAAGGCCATCGCCGCCAAGGTCAACGTACCGCTGCCAGTCGACGTGGTGGTTGCCAAGGAGTTCGCCGAAACTGCCGAGGCCACCGTCAAGGCCATCGCCGACGTTGCTGCCGACGACATGATCCTGGACATCGGCCCGCAAACCGCGGCCAACTTCGCCGAGCTGCTGAAGTCGTCGAAGACCGTCCTGTGGAACGGCCCGGTCGGCGTGTTCGAGTTCGACCAGTTCGGCAACGGCACCAAGGTACTGGCCAAGGCCATCGCCGACAGCGCCGCATTCTCCATCGCCGGTGGCGGTGACACCCTGGCCGCCATCGACAAATATGGCGTCAGCAAGGAAATCTCCTACATTTCTACCGGTGGTGGTGCCTTCCTCGAGTTCGTCGAGGGCAAGGTCCTGCCAGCGGTGGCAATCCTGGAAGAGCGGGCCAAGGCCTGATGATGTCGGCGCTTGGCAAAGGGAGTGGCCTGATGGTCAAGCAATTGCCTGTGATGCTGCTGGCGGGCCTGCTGAGCGCCTGCTCCGGCAGCCCGGCCTCTGATGACGACCCGGCGCAGCCGCCCAAGGGCGGTTGCTACCAGTCCGAGTGGCAGGCCGAAACCGTGCCGGTCATCAGCAAGCGCGTGGGCCCGGAAGGCCTGGAAAAGTACGACGAAGACCACCAGCGCAAGGCGCCGGGTTGCCCTTGATCGGGTGGTAGGCAACCTGAAGGTTGATTTGTGGTCTTGAAGAAGGGGCCGCTGTGCGGCCCTTCGCGGGCTTGCCCGCTCCCACAGGTATAGTGTCACGTTCAAGAATGTGCGGTCTCTGTGGGAGCGGGCATGCCCGCGAAGGGCTGCAAAGCAGCCCCAAATCGAGGAAACTGAATGAAAGCGCTTTTGGCCGTAACGGCCCTGGCGACACTGGCAGGATGCTCACTGCTGCAGCCGGCGCAACCCGCCCCGGCAGACAACTGGACCCGTTGGGTCTGCGACACCCAGGCCGAAGTGCTGTGGCGCTTCGCCGATGCACAACGCGACCAGGTCGACGTGCGCCTTGGCGGCGGTGACCAGGTCTACCGGCTCAAGTCCGAGCCGGGTGCTTCGGGTGCGCTGTACAGCGATGGCATGCTGGCCTTCCACACCAAGGGCGAAGAAGGCCTGGTGTACTGGGTGGCAACCAACGATCTGATTGGGCGGGGCTGCAAGGCACCGTGACTGGCCGGGCCGCGTGAAGGGCCCACACTACTTGAACAGCAACCGCCCCTGCGGCAGGCTTGCACGAAACAAACGACGCTTGTCGGGAGAGAGATACACAATGGCACTCATTAGCATGCGCCAGATGCTGGACCACGCCGCCGAGTTCGGTTACGGCGTACCAGCTTTCAACGTCAACAACCTTGAGCAGATGCGCGCCATCATGGAAGCGGCTGACAAGACCGACTCCCCGGTGATCGTCCAGGCCTCGGCCGGTGCCCGCAAATACGCCGGTGCCCCGTTCCTGCGTCACCTGATCCTGGCTGCCATCGAAGAATTCCCGCACATCCCGGTGTGCATGCACCAGGACCACGGCACCAGCCCTGACGTCTGCCAGCGCTCCATTCAGCTGGGCTTCAGCTCGGTGATGATGGACGGCTCGCTGGGTGAAGACGGCAAGACCCCGACCGACTACGAGTACAACGTCCGCGTTACCCAGCAGACCGTTGCCATGGCACACGCCTGCGGCGTTTCGGTAGAAGGCGAGCTGGGCTGCCTGGGTTCGCTGGAAACCGGCATGGCCGGTGAAGAAGACGGTATCGGCGCCGAAGGCGTGCTGGACCACAGCCAGATGCTGACCGACCCGGAAGAAGCGGCCGACTTCGTCAAGAAGACCCAGGTCGACGCCCTGGCGATCGCCATCGGTACCAGCCACGGTGCCTACAAGTTCACCAAGCCACCTACCGGTGACGTGCTGGCCATCGACCGCATCAAGGAAATCCACAAGCGCATCCCCAACACCCACCTGGTGATGCACGGTTCTTCCTCGGTACCGCAAGAGTGGCTGGCGATCATCAACCAGTACGGCGGCGACATCAAGGAAACCTACGGTGTGCCGGTCGAAGAGATCGTTGAAGGCATCAAGTACGGCGTGCGCAAGGTCAACATCGACACCGACCTGCGTCTGGCGTCCACCGGTGCCATGCGCCGCCTGATGGCGACCAACCCGAGCGAGTTCGACCCACGCAAGTTCTTTGGCGAAACCGTCAAGGCCATGCGTGACGTGTGCATCGCCCGTTACGAAGCCTTTGGCACTGCCGGTAATGCCTCGAAGATCAAGCCGATCTCCCTGGAAGGCATGTACCAGCGCTACCTGAAAGGTGAACTGGCCGCCAAGGTCAACTGATCGACTGGCAGCCGTAAAAAAACCCGCAGTGATGCGGGTTTTTTTATGGGCGACAAAAAGCCGGAGCATAAATCCGGCAGACCGACCGTTAGTCGGCTACCGTACAGTTGAACCGCTGATAGCGTTCTGATTGCATTGCGTGTTACCACCTCAGGTCTAGAGTACTAAATGGATCCAACCGTATTTTGAAGTCGGTCACATAATCGAGAAGCAGCATGGATGGCGCTCAAGCTCAAGTTCAACCACAGCCACTGGATGGCAGCTCGGTTCTACTGGTGGTGGATGACTACCCGGAGAACCTCATCAGCATGCGGGCATTGCTGGCCCGGCAGGATTGGCAAGTGTTGACGGCAAGCTCGGGGATGGAAGCCTTGAGTGCGTTGCTCGAACACGATGTCGACCTGGTCTTGCTGGATGTACAGATGCCGGAGATGGACGGTTTCGAAGTCGCCCGGCTGATGCGTGGCAGCCAGCGCACCCGGCTGACACCGATCATATTCCTCACCGCCAACGAACAGTCCGAAGCCGCCGTGCTCAAAGGGTACGCCAGTGGCGCTGTGGACTACATGTTCAAACCGTTCGACCCGCAAATTCTCAAGCCCAAGGTCCAGGCCTTGCTCGACCAGCAGCGCAACCGGCGCATGCTGCAACGCCTGAGCCGCGAGCTGGAGGCGGCCAGAGCGTTCAATGCATCGATCCTGGAGAATGCCGCCGAAGGCATCCTGGTGGTGGATGCCCAAGGCGTCATCAGTTTTGCCAACCCGGCCATTTCGCGCTTGCTGTCGGCCCCGGTGCAGCAGTTGCAGGGCGTGCACCTGCTGGATCTGGTGCAACTGGCCAGCGCCAGCCTTTGGGGTGATTCTGACTTCTACCAGGCCTACCTGGGGCGGCGCATCTTCCGCGTGCATGATGCCCAGCTGCGTACCCTCGGTGGCGAACTGGTGCCGGTGGCGTTGTCCTGTGCGCCGCTGCCGGCCGACCAGCAGGCCATGGTGGTCACCGTGCTGGACATGTCGGTGGTGCGCAACCTGCACCAGCAGCTGGAATACCAGGCCGTGACCGACCCGCTCACCGGCCTGCTCAACCGCCGTGGTTTCTACCAGGCTGCCGAAGGCGCGCTGCTGCGCAACGAGCGCTCGGACAAGGCGCAGGCATTGATGTACATGGACCTGGACGGTTTCAAGCGCATCAATGACTCGCTGGGCCACGACACCGGTGACCGTGTGCTGCGCTGGGTGGGCGAGCAACTCAAGGATTGCCTGGGCAGCGAGGCCTTGCTGGCACGCATGGGCGGTGATGAATTCACGGCGCTTTTCGACAGCCTGCCGTATCCCGAACAGGCCGGGCGCTATGCCGAGCAGTTGCTTGAGCGTATTTCGATCAGCCACCAGATCGAAGGGCTTGATGTATGCCTTGGGGTCAGCATCGGCATCGCCACCTACCCGGACTGCGGGGCCAATGTGGAAGGCCTGCTGCGCGCAGCCGATGCGGCGATGTACGCCGCCAAGCAGGCCGGGCGCCAGCAGTACCGTTTCTACGACCAGGAGCTCAACGGCCGGGCGCGCTCGCGGCTGATGCTGGAAGACAGTGTGCGCGCCGCCATCGAGCAGCAGGACTTTACCTTGGTGTACCAGCCGCAGGTGTCCTTCATTGATGGCCGACTGCGTGGCTTCGAGGCCTTGTTGCGCTGGCAGCACCCCAGCGTCGGCGACGTGCCGCCGGGGCTGTTCATTCCGTTGCTGGAAGAAGCCCGCCTGATCAACCGCCTGGCCAGCTGGATCTACCGCCAGGGGGCGGCCCAGCGCCAAGCCTGGTACGACCGCTTTCCCGCCGACCTTGTGCTCGGCATCAGCCTGAGCCGCGCGCAGTTTGTCATGCCCGGCCTGGTCGAAGAGCTGCAGCGGGTGATCCAGATTTACCAGCTGGACCCGACGCAGCTGGAGGTGGAAGTCGCGGAAACCTCGCTGATGTACAACATCGATGCGGCCGTCAAACAGATACACCGCTTGCGCGAGCTGGGGGTGCGGGTGGCGCTGGACGATTTTGGCGCAGGCGACTGTTCGTTGCGCATGCTGCGTGACTTGCCGATCGACACCTTGAAGCTCGACCGCCACCTGGTGGCACGCTTGCCCGATTCCGCGGTGGATGCCGCCCTGGTGCGCAGCGTCATCGGCCTGTGCGCCGACTACGGCATCACGGTGATCGCCGAGGGCGTGGAAACCCCGGCCCAGGCGGCTTGGCTGAAGGCCAATGGTTGCGAATACGTGCAGGGTTTCCTGGTGGCGTACCCGATGACCTCGGCGGATGCCAGCGGCTTCCCGGCGATTTTCTCCTGGCCTGGGCCTTGATTGGCTAGAATCGGCATTCGTTACGCCGAATGCAGCGCCATGACCGTATTACGTTACTTGCAAGCCTACCCCCCGCACCTGCAAGCGCAGGTGCGGCAGATGATCGACAGCGACCGCCTGGGCGAATACCTGCAGCGCCGCTACCCCGACCGCCATGACGTGCAAAGCGACAAGGCGCTGTACGGCTATGCCCAGGACTTGCGCCAGCAATTTCTGCGCAGTGCGCCGAACCTGGACAAGGTGCTGTTCGACAACCGTCTCGACCTGACCCACCGGGCTCTGGGCCTGAACACGGCGGTGTCGCGGGTGCAGGGCGGCAAGCTCAAGGCGAAGAAGGAAATCCGCATTGCCTCGCTGTTCAAGGAGGCTGCGCCCCAGTTCCTGCGCATGATCGTGGTGCACGAACTGGCGCACCTGCGCGAGCGCGATCACAACAAGGCGTTCTACCAGCTCTGCCAGCACATGGAGCCGGACTACCACCAACTGGAATTTGACCTGCGCGTCTACCTGACCTATCGGGAGCTGCCGGGCAACTGCTAAGGACCACGCAGCATGGAAGTGAGCAAGACCAAGAGCAGCTTCTACCGTCGCTTGTATGTCGCCTGGCTGATCGACAGCCAGACCGCGACCAGCGTGCCCGCCCTGATGGAAGCCACCGGCATGCCGCGGCGCACGGCCCAGGACACCATCGCCGCCCTGGCCGACCTGGACATCGTCTGCGAGTTCGAACAGCAGGAAGGTGCGCGCAACCACGCCGGGCATTACCGCATTCATGACTGGGGGGCGATCGACAAGCAGTGGATCATCCGCCACCTGCGCCAGATCCGCGAAGTGCTGGGTTACCCCTAAGGTTTCTGGCGTCTGCACCGGCCTCATCGCCGGCAAGCCAGCTCCCACAGGTTCTGTGCAGGCCTGAGAAACACGCAATTCCTGTGGGAGCTGGCTTGCCGGCGAAAGGGGTGCAAAGCACCCCCGGCAATTTCAGCCTTTGCGCATGCCGATGTGCGGAATGTCGTCTTCCAGGTATTCCTCACCCACCACCTCAAACCCATGGCGGGCATAAAACCCCTGCAAATGCGCCTGCGCCGACAGGTAAACCGGTACTCCCGGCCAGCAATGCTCTGCCGCCTCCAGCCCCTTCAGCAGCAATGGGTGCCCCAGCTTCAGGCCGCGCGCTTCGGGGGCGGTCACCACCCGCCCGATAACCACATCCCCACCCTGGGACTGCGGGTCGAGCAAGCGCAGGTAAGCCACCAGCTTGTCGTCCTGCCAGGCCATCAGGTGCAGGGTATCCCCGCTCAGGTCCTGGCCATCGACTTCCTGGTACGCGCAACGCTGCTCGACCACAAATACTTCGGTGCGCAATTGCAGGATGGCGTAGAGCTGGTCCTTGCCGAGGTCGGTGTGGTGCTTGCAGAGCCAGTCGATGGACATTGGCGAACTCCTTGGGTGGGCGGTCGATCATCGCACGACATCTGAGCTTCGGCCAAAATAGAGGCTAAATGACACTATTGGCCGCTGCCCTGAGCATTGGCTTTGTGTAATCTCCTCGCAGTGTGTGCCCTCCAATGCGAAAGGACTTGAGCATGCGGCCACTGCTTTGTGTTCTGGGATTACTGGCAATGATGGTGGCAACGGCTGCCCAGGGCCATGACAAGCTGCGCCTGGTGGCTGACAGCTGGCCACCGTTCACGGATGCCAACATGCCGGGTGGCGGCCTGGCGACCAGCATCGTCACCACGGCGCTGGCCCGTGCCGGCTACAGCAGCGGCTATGAAGAGGCGCCTTGGGCGCGGGCGCTGCTGGGGGTAAGTGAGGGGCGCTACGACGTACTGATCAATGCCTGGTACAACGACGCGCGCGCCAACATCGGGCAGTTTTCCAACGCCTACCTGACTAACCGCATTCGCCTGCTGCAACGCAAGGGCGAAGCGTTCCATTACAAAGGCCAGTCGGACCTGTACCCCTACAGCATCGCCGTGGTGCGTGATTACGCGTATTCACCGGAATTTGACGGCGATAGCCGCCTGCACAAGGTGCCGGTGCGCAACTTTTCGTCGGCGGTGCGCATGCTGGCGGCAGGGCGGGTGAGCCTGGCGGTGGAAGACGAGTATGTGGCGCGCTACAACCTGCAGCGTGAACCGCAGGAGGTGCGTGACGGGGTGATGCTGGTGGAGCCGCCGTTGGGGGAAAACACCCTGCATATCCTGGTCAGCCTGAAGCACCCGGAGCATCAGCGCATCGTCGAGCGCTTCGAGCAGGCGATTGCGGCGATGAAGGCCGATGGCAGCTATGCCCGGCTGATGCGCCAGCATGGCTTCTGATCTCTATCGCCTGTGCCGGCCTCTTCGCGGGTAAATCGGATCGCCGCACCGCCGCTCCCACAGGTACTCCAAATGTCTCAAGCCCTGTGAAATCCCTGTGGGAGCGGCGGTGCGGCGATCCGATTTACCCGCGAAGAGGCCATTACAGGCCCCGAAAAAATCAGGCTGGGGCACCTTCCTTGATCAAATGTGCGGCCAAGGTCCGCAACGGCCCCAATTGCCGGCAGATCAACGCCAACTGTGTCTGCACCAACCGCTGATGCTCATCCAGCTCTTCCGGCATCTGTTCCAGGGCATTGGCCAGCGCTTCTTCGGCATCGCTGTGAATCGCTACCGGTAGCCGTGCGGCCAGGCCATTGGCGATTTCGTCCAGGCTGCTGGCCAGGCTTTGCCCGGCACCCTCGATCAACTGCTCCTGCACCTCTGCCGGCAAGGCCGTGTCGCGGTGCGCGCCCAGCCCCGAGAGGTAGCTGAGCAAGGTGTGCGACAGCACCAGGAAGCGGAAGCCGACATCTGCTTCCTTACGGAAGTGCCCAGGCTCCATCAGCATGTTGGCCAGGGTAGTGGACAGCGCCGCGTCGGCGTTATGGGCATTGCGCCGGGCCAGGCGGTAGGCCAGGTCGTCGCGCTTGCCATGGGCATACTGCTGCATGATCTGGCGCAGGTACACGCTGGCGCAGGCCAGGGTATTGGCCAGCGCCTTGTTCAACCGTCGCCCTTGCCAGTCCGGCAGGAACAGGAACACCGCCAGGATGGCGATCAGGCTGCCCACCAGGGTATCGAACAGGCGTGGCAGGAACAGGCCGTAGCCATCGCCGATCTGGTTGAAGCAGAACAGCACCATCAGGGTGATGGCGGCCGTGGCCAGGGTGTAGCGGGTGGTGCGGTTGACGAAGAACACCACCCCGGCAACCACGGCGAACAGCGACTGGATGACCGGGTTGGGGAACAGGTCGAACAACGCCCAGCCCACTGTCAGGCCGACGGCGGTGCCGAAGATTCGCTGCACCAGCTTGCGCCGGGTTGCACCGTAGTTGGGCTGGCACACGAACAGCGTGGTGAGGATGATCCAGTAGCCTTGGGTCGGGTGAATCAGGTGCACCATGCCATAGCCGATCGACAGCGCCAGCGGCAGGCGCAGGGCATGGCGGAACAGCAGCGAGGTCGGCGTGAGCTGGGTGCGCAGGCGCTTCCACACGTCCTTCAGCGAGCGTGGCGAGCGGTCGAGCAGGCTGCTGTCGCTGGCATCGGCCAGGGTGTCCGGGTTGCTGGCGGCGCTTAGCAGGCGGTCCAGCGTTGCCAGGTTGGCGGCCAGTGCCCGCAACGAGCGCAACAGGCTGCGCCAGGCTGGGTTGCTCTGGATACGCAGGTGCTCAAGCGAGGCGTTGAGGTCTTCGAGGGCTTCTGGATACCCGCTGGCCAGCACGAACGGCTGGCGCAGGCGGATCGAGCGGGCCAGCTCCTGGCAGGACGAACCTTGCTTACGCAGCAGGCGCTGGCAGCGGAACATCACGTCGCTGTGGAAAAACGCCTCGGTCAGGCCGTTGTAGGGGTAGTGCGAGGCACTGACCCGCTCGTGAATGTCCTGGGCCAGGAAGTACAGTTTGAGGTAACGGCTGACCTTGGAGTTCGGCTGGCTGTTGCCCACCCGGTGCAAGATGATTTCCTTGGCCGCGTTGAGCGCTGCCACCACCTTGCCGTTCTGCTGGGCCAGCTCCAGGCGCCGGGCCTCGACGTCGAGGGTGCGGATGGGCTCGAACAGGCTGGCCTTGAGCTTGAGGTAGCTGCCCAGTTCGAAGAACAGCTTGGCCAGGCTCTGCTGCACCGGCTGGTTGGAAAACAGCGCCTGCCAAAGTACCGAAAGCAGCCCGTACCAGGCCGCGCCCGCCACCAGCAGCAGCGGCTCGTGCCAGAAGTCCGTCACCTGGCCACCGCGCTGGTCCACACCGATCATGGTGTACACCGCCGTGATCAGTGTCGCCGAGGCAATCGCACCGTAGCGTTCGCCCAGGGCGCCAAGCATGGTCAGGCCGAACGCCGCCAACGCCAGGGCGACGGCGAAGATCCAGGGGTAGGGGAACAGCAACTCGACCGCCAGTGCTGCGATGGCGAAACACACCAAGGTAACGGCCAGGGCGCTGAGGCGGCCCTGCCAGCTGTCGTCGGTTTCGGCCAGGGCGCTGGCGATGATGCCGAGGAACAGCGGAATCAGCAGGGCCATCTCGTTCTGGTACCAGCACAGGGCCAGGCTGCCGGTGAGGGCGATGGTGACCCGGATGCTGTAGCTGAACTTGTCTTGGCCCCACAGGCGACGCAGTGACTGACGGAACGAGCTCGATGACATGATGGCCTGCTAGGCAGTGAGCGAAGAATGCATTGCAGCACGGGCCAGCAAGAAGCGTTCCGTGCTGCTGAATGGATTCTACTCTACACGAACTGCGCTGCGGCGTTGGCCGATGCCCAGGCCCACTGGAAGTTGAAACCGCCCAGGTGGCCGGTGACATCCAGCACTTCCCCGATGAAGTACAGCCCGGGGCTTTTCAGCGATTCCATGGTCTTGGACGACACTTCGCGGGTGTCCACGCCGCCCAGGGTCACTTCGGCGGTGCGGTAGCCTTCGGTGCCGGCCGGCACCATTTGCCAGTTCGCCAGTTTTTCGGCGATTTGCGCCAGTTCCGCCAGGGTGTACTGCTTCATCGGCCTGGACTCGAACCATTGCTCGGCCAGCAGGTTGGCCAGCTTGCGGGTGAATACCTCGCCCAGCACGGTCTTCAGTTCGGCGTTGGCACGTTCGGCCTGCATCTGTTGCAGCCAGGTGAGCGCATCGCGGTCGGGCAGCAGGTTGATTTCGACCGTGTCACCGGCTTCCCAGAACGAGGAAATCTGCAGGATTGCCGGGCCGCTCAGGCCGCGGTGGGTGAACAGCAGGTTCTCGCGGAAGCTGGTGCCGTTGCAGCTGGCGGTGCAGTCCAGCGAGGTGCCGGACAGCTCGGTGCACAGTGCCTTGAGTTGGGGCTCGGTGATGGTGAACGGCACCAGCCCGGCGCGGGTCGGCAGCAAGGTGTGGCCAAACTGGCGCGCCACCTGGTAGCCGAAACCGGTCGCGCCCAGGGTCGGGATCGACAGGCCGCCGGTAGCGATCACCAGCGACTGGCAGGCGAATTGGCCGCCGCTGGTCTGCAACAGGTAGCCGCCTTCGGTCTTCTCGATCTGCTCGATGCTGGTGTGCATGCGGATCTCGGCGCCAGCCTCGTCGCATTCGGCCAGCAGCATGTCGAGGATGTCGCTGGCCTTGTTGTCGCAGAACAGCTGGCCGAGTTTCTTCTCGTGGTAGGCCACGCCGTGCTTGCACACCAGTTCGATAAAGTCCCACTGGGTGTAGCGGGCCAGGGCCGACTTGCAGAAATGCGCGTTGTGCGACAGGAAGTTGGCGGGCTCGGTGTACATGTTGGTGAAGTTGCAACGCCCGCCGCCGGACATGAGGATCTTCTTGCCCGGCTTGTTGGCGTGGTCGAGCAGCAGAACGCGGCGGCCACGGCGGGCGCTGAGCTGGGCGCACATCAGGCCGGCGGCGCCGGCGCCGAGAATGATCACGTCGGTGGAGTGCACGGTATGAACCTTCAGATTTGAAATGCTGAACCCTGTGGTAGCGGGTTAATCGGAGCGCCGAACCGCCGCGAATGCGATGGTGCATACACTGCCGCATTCGCGGCGGTTCGGCGCTCCGATTAACCCGCTACCACAGGGACCTTGCTGGACGTTAGAGAATGCGGACTTTCAGGGCGCGGCCCTTGATCTTGCCGCTGTTCAGCCGCTGCATGGCCTGCTTGGCCAGTGCGCGCTCCACGGCAACGAACGCCTGGAAGTCGAAGATGGCGATCTTGCCCACCTGCTTGCCCGGGATGCCGGCATCACCGGTCAGTGCCCCCAGGATGTCACCAGGGCGCAGTTTGTCCTTGCGGCCAGCGGCAATGCACAGCGTGGTCATCACCGGCAGCAGGGGTTCGCCGCCCTTGTTCTTCAGGCTGTCCAGCGAGTCCCAGCGCAGCGGGCTCTTCTGCAGGTCTTCGATAGCCTGGGCACGGTGGCCTTCGGCCGGCGCAACCAGGCTTACCGCAACACCTTTCTCGCCGGCACGGCCGGTACGGCCCACGCGGTGCACGTGGATTTCGGCATCACGCGCCAGCTCCACGTTGATGACCATGTCCAGGCCATCGATATCCAGGCCGCGCGCGGCCACGTCGGTGGCCACCAGCACCGAGCTGCTGCGGTTGGCGAACATGGCCAGTACCTGGTCGCGGTCGCGCTGCTCCAGGTCACCGTGCAGGGCCTGGGCGACGATGCCCTTGGCCGTCAGGTGGGCAACCACGTCCTCGCACTGCTGCTTGGTGAAGCAGAACGCCACGCAGGACTGCGGGCGGTAGTGGCCGAGCACGCGGGTGACGGCTTCCAGGCGGTGCTGTGGGTCGATCTCGATGAAGCTCTGTTCGATCTGGTTGTCGGTGTGCAGGCTCTCGACCTTGACCTGTTGCGGGTTGCGCATGAAGTCGGCGGCCAGTTGCTTGATACCGGACGGGTAGGTGGCCGAGAACAGCAGGGTCTGGCGGCGCGACGGGGTCTTGCCGATGATGCTGGCGATGGCGTCGAAGAAGCCCATGTCGAGCATGCGGTCGGCTTCGTCCAGCACCAGCGTGTTCAGGCCGTCGAGCACCAGGGTGCCTTTGTCCAGATGCTGCTGGATGCGCCCCGGGGTGCCGACGATGATGTGTGCACCGTGCTCCAGCGAAGCGATCTGCGGGCCCAGCGAAACGCCACCGCACAGGGTGAGGATCTTGATGTTGTCCTCGGCGCGGGCCAGGCGGCGCAGTTCTTTGGCCACCTGGTCGGCGAGCTCGCGGGTAGGGCACAGCACCAGGGCCTGGCAGCCGAAGTAGCGCGGGTTGATCGGGTTCAGCAGGCCGATGCCGAAGGCGGCGGTCTTGCCGCTGCCGGTCTTGGCCTGGGCGATCAGGTCCTGGCCCTTGAGGATGACGGGCAGGCTCTGGGCCTGGATCGGCGTCATCGAGGCATAGCCGAGGGCGTCCAGGTTCGCCAGCATGGCGGCGGACAACGGCAGAGTGGCAAAGGCGGTGGATTCGGTGGTCACGAGGCGGGCCTGCGTTGCGAAGCGAAAAAATGCCGCACAGTCTACCAGCCTCGTGGCCATTCGCCCTACGGTTCCATGTGTTGTTCCGGACGACGGGCACGCCTTCCGTCCGTCGGCGCAAGTTGCAGGAAGATCGCTGCCGCCAGCATGGCCATCACACCGATGGTGACAAAGGTCAGCTGGAAGGCGCCCAGGGTGCTTTCCACACCCTCGGCGCTACCGGCGGCGGTAAAGCCTCCAAGCAAGGCGCCGGCACAGGCCACGCCCAGGCTCAGCGCCAGCTGCGCGACCACCGACAGCAGGCTGTTGCCGCTGCTGGCACTGGCGTCATCGAGGTCGATCAGGGTGACCGTATTCATGGCCGTGAACTGCATGGAGTTGACCGCGCCCAGCAGGCCCAGCTGGATCAGCAGCACGGCGTAGGGTGTTTGCTCGTCGACCAGGCCGAGGCTGGCCAGCAGCAGCCCCAGCAGCAGGGTGTTGCCGGTAAGGATGATGCGGTAGCCAAACCGTTCGATCAGCGGCCTTGCGACAGACTTGGCCAGCATGGCCGCTGCCGCCAGCGGGATCATGCTCATGCCGGCCTGGGCGGGTGAGTAGCCCAGCGCCACCTGCAGCAGCAACGGCACCAGGAACGGCAGGGCGCCGCTGCCCAGGCGGGCGAACAGGTTGCCGAGGATGCCGATGGCGAAGGTACGCACGCGGAACAGGCTGGGCGAGAACAGCGGCTCCGGGTCGCGCCCGGCACGCAGCCAGTAGGCGGCCAGGCAGGCCATGCCGGCGAACAGCAGCAACATCACCCGCAGGTGCGGCAGGTGCAATTCGCCCAGGCCTTCCATGGCAATGGTGATCAGCACCATCGCCGCGCCAAACAGCAGGAAACCAGGGCCGTCGAACGTGGTGCGCTCGGCGCCGCGCAGGTCCGGGATGAACTTCCATACGGCAATGCAGCCGATCAGGCCGACCGGCAGGTTGAGCAGGAAGATCCAGTGCCAGCTGAGGATTTCCACCAGCCAGCCGCCGACGGTCGGGCCCAGCAGTGGGCCGAGCAGGCCGGGGATGGTGATGAAGCTCATGATCCGCACCAGCTCGCTGCGCGGGTAGGCGCGCAGCACCACCAGCCGCCCGACCGGCAGCATCAGCGCACCGCCCAGGCCCTGCACGACGCGGGCGAAGATCAGGAAACCGAGGCTGTTGGCTGCTGCGCACAGCAGCGAGCCGAAGCTGAACAGCAGGATGGCGCTGAAGAAGATGCGCTTGGTGCCGAAGCGGTCGGCGATCCAGCCCGAGGCGGGGATCAGCAAGGCTACGGTGAGCATGTAGGCGATGATCACGCCCTGCATGCGCAGCGGGTCTTCGGCCAGCGAGCGGGCCATGGCCGGCAGCGCGGTGTTGAGGATGGTGCCGTCCAGGGACTGCATGAAGAAAGCGATGGCCACCACCCAGGGGATCCAGCGGGCGGTGACGGGGTCCAGCGGGGTGCGTTCGGGCATGACTTCCTCGTTTGTCAGTGCCGGCCCCTTCGCGGGTGAACCCGCTCCCACAGGAATATCACCACATTTGAGGGCAGTGGAGATCCTGTGGGAGCGGCTTTAGCCGCGAAAGGGCCGGCAAGTCCAGTCACAATGTCAGGGTCAGGCCTTTGACCAGTGCCCCGGGCAAATGACTCGACCCGGTACTGCGCTGCCCATAGGTACTGGTCGACAGGATCATCTCGCGCTCCCGGGTCAGGTCCTCCAGCTGGCTACCCAGCAGGCTGTACAGGCTGTCGTCGAAGCGCATGGTGCTCACCGGCCCCTGGATCTGCCCGTTTTCCACCCAGAAGGTGGCGAAGCGGGTAAGCCCGGTCATGCGTGCTGCCGGCAGGTCAGAGTAGTTCAGGTACCACAGGTTACTGATGTACAGCCCGGTGCCAAGCCGCTCAAGGATCTGCCCGTTGGCCAGGTTGCCCGGCGCCAGGCTGAGCGCACAGGGTGACTCGTAACTGTCGGCGCCATTGGCCAGCAACTCGAACTCGGCCGCGCTGCGTGCGCAGATCAAGCGTTGCTGCGCCTCGCCTTGCTGGATCAACGGCACATCCAGTCGTGGTGCGCCTTCATCCGAAAACGCCGGGCTCAGCGAGCCGCTGACCTGCTCGGTAAAGCTCACCAGCGGGCTCAGCCGTGCATCGCCGTTGTACAGGCGTTGCAAGGCGCTGTTGCCAGTGGCGAGGGCCTGTGCGGAAAAGCCGCCCCAGCACAGCATGCCGGCGATTTCATCCATGGCCGCAGGCGCCAGGTAGGCGCGGTAGCTGCCGGGCTTGAGGGTGACTGCCGGGCGGCCAAGAAAGCCCAGTTGTTCACGTGCCTGGCGCAGGCGCTCGGTGAAGTCGTCGGCGCTCCATACCTGGCCGGCATAGTTGGCCTTCACTGCCTGGCCGTTTTCGTGGAACAGGCTCCAGTCGACGTTGAAGCTGTTGGCCTGGTGCCAGCCAAAAGCGCCGAACGAACTGGCAAACCCTCGGCAGATCGGGCCGGCGGCGTAGATGCCGACCAGGTCCAGGTCGCCTGCTTCGCGGTCGAGCAGGGCCAGCACTTCGTCCAGCTCGGGCAGGGGTTGTTCCTGCAGGCTGTGGCTGTGCCAGGCGGTTTCGTCCAGGCGCAGGTAAGGGTCGATGGCCAACAACGGCAAGGTCTGGCGCAGCTGCGCCAGCGCATCGGCCAGGCGCTGGCGGTCCACTTGCGCGTCACCGCTCAACGTCAGCTGCTGTTCCGCCTGGCGTCCGTCGCGGACCAGCCGCAGTTGCGCGCTGGCCTGGCTCACCTCACCCGCCTGGCGCACCTTGGCGTGGTTGAAGCGCACAAATTGCGACTGTTCGGCGCTGTAGCCGAGGGTGAACTGCTCGCCTGCTTGTAATGCCGCGCGCACATCGCCGACCAAGGCTTCGAAAGTGTGTTTCATCAGGCGTCCCCCCCGAATACGTCAATCTGGCGGAATACGCAGGCCGGTGAGGCATGGCCGACCCGCACCACCTGGTTAGGTTCGCCTTTGCCACAGTTGGGCGTGCCCAGTACCTGGAAGGTGCTGCGGTCGCCGACGGCCGACAGGTTGCGCCAGAACTGGGCGGAGATGCCGCGGTAGTTGGGGTTCTTGACGATGCCCTTGAGCTCGCCGTTTTCAATCAACTGGCCCCATTCACAGCCGAACTGGAACTTGTTGCGCGCATCGTCGATGGACCAGGAACGGTTGGTACGCATCAGGATGCCGTGCTCGATGCCCTGCACCAGTTGCTCCAGGCTCTGGTCACCCGGTTCGATGTTGAGGTTGGCCATGCGGTCGATCGGGGCACGGTTCCAGCCACAGGCGCGGCTGTTGGCCACGCCGTCCAGGCCGGAACGGAACTGCGACAGCGCGCCGCCCAGTGGGCGCAGCAGCAGGCCATCGCGGATCAGGAACTGCTTGCTGGCCGGGGTGCCGTCATCATCAAAGCTGTAGCTGGCCAGCTCCTCGCCGATGGTCGGGTCGAAGGTCACGTTCAACAGGCTGGAGCCGTACTGCAGGTGGCCGAAGTCACTGGCTTTGACGAAGCTGGTGCCGGCGTAGTTGCGCTCGTCGCCGAGGATACGGTCCATCTCCAGCGGGTGGCCGATGGACTCGTGGATCTGCAGCATCATCTGGTCGGGCATCAGCAGCAGGTCGCGCGGACCGCTGGGGGTGTTGGGGGCCAGCAGCAGTTGCAGTGCCTCGTCGGCCACCTGCCGGGCGGCGCCAACCAGCCCGCAGCGCTCGATGACCTCGAAACCGCCCTGCTGGCCGAAGTTGTCGCGGCCCAGGCTGCGGCTCTGGCTGTCCTGGCCATCGCTGGCGGTTACGCCCAGCCCCGGGAACAGGAAACGCTGTGCATGGCGCAGTTCGGCGCCCGCCGAGTTCAGGTAGGTTTGCTCCACCAGGCTCAGGCCCAGGCTGGCCTGCCAGTCCACCAGGCGGCTGTCCTTGGGCACGCTGGCCGATTCGGCAGCCAGCAGGCCAAGGCAGTCGGCGAAAGAGGGCACGGGTTGCTCGAAATTGGGCGAAAGGTGGTCGTGGCGGGCGTCGGTCACTGGCTGGTCGCGCAGGTCGAGCAGGCTGTGCGGGGCGATTTGCCGGGCCAGGGCCTCGGCTTGTTCCAGTGCGCGTTGCAGGCCGGCCTGGGACAGGTCGGCGGTGGCCGCGTAGGCCTCCACGCCATTGACCCGCACGGTGAGCATGGCGCCTTCGTCCTGGCTGAAGAACGGTGGTTCGGCAACGTTGCGACGAACCGACAGCGCCTGGTGCGACTGTTTCACATGGCGCAGGGAAAACAACTCGGCCGTACTGCGCAGCGCGGCAAAGCGCTGGCGCAGCAGGGCGCTGGAATCGAACATGCAATAGCCTCCGTGTACACGGTGGCTCCCCCTTAGAACCACTCGTCCTGCATGGTGAGGCAAGTGTTGTCGCGCGCCTCTAGCAATGCCAGCTCATTATGGCAGCCCGGTACTTCCCAGGTCAGGAAATAACGCGCGGCCTGCAACTTGCCGAGGTAGAAGTCGCGGTCGGCGGGGTTGCCCTTGAGTAGGCCAAGCTCGGCGTGAATCGCCTGCTCCAGCCAGCGCCAGCCGATCACGCAGTGGCCGAAGGCCTTGAGGTACAGGGCCGAGTTGGCCAAGGCGCCAGCGACCTTACCCTGGGCCAGGTCGCCGAGCAGGGCCAAGGTGACACTTTGCAGGCGGTTGACCATTTGTTCCAGCGGCTGGCGCAGAGGATCAAGGTTTGGGTGATGGCTGGCACGTTCGCCGGTGCCCGCGATCAGGCGAATCAGCTGCTTGAGCCCGGCCCCGTTGTTTTGTGCCAGCTTGCGCCCGAGCAAGTCGAGCGACTGGATGCCCTCGGTACCCTCGTGAATCGGGTTCAGGCGGTTATCGCGGTAGTACTGTTCCACCGGGTATTCGCGGGTATAGCCGTGGCCACCGAGAATCTGGATCGCCAGTTCGTTGGCCTTGAGGCAGAACGTCGAGGGCCACGACTTGACGATCGGGGTCAGCAGGTCGAGCAGCGCCTGCGCTTGTGTGCGGGACGTTTCGTCATCGGCGGTGTGGGTATCGTCGAACAGGCGCGCGGCGTACAGGCCCAGGTCGAAGGCGCCTTCCACGTAAGCCTTCTGTGCCAGCAGCATACGTTTCACATCGGTGTGCGCGATGATCGGTACTGCCGGGCTGAGCGGGTCCTTGCTGTCCGGCAGCCGGCCTTGTGGCCGTTGGCGGGCATATTCCAGCGAATACAGGTAGCCGGCGTAACCCAGCATCACTGCGCCCATGCCAACGCCGATGCGTGCCTCGTTCATCATCTGGAACATGCAGGCCAGGCCCTGATGCGGCTGGCCGACCAGGTAACCGACGCACTGGCCGTTGTCGCCGAAGTTCAGCGCGGTGGAGGTGGTCCCGCGCCAGCCCATCTTGTGGAACAGCCCGGCCAGCAGCACGTCATTGCGCGGGCCACGGCTGCCGTCCGGGTTCACCAGGTATTTCGGCACGATGAACAGCGAGATGCCCTTCACCCCAGGCGGTGCGTCCGGCAGCTTGGCCAGCACCATGTGCACGATGTTTTCCGACAGTTGGTGGTCGCCACCGGAGATGAAGATCTTGTTGCCCTTGAGCCGGTAGCTGCCGTCGCCCGCAGGTTCGGCACGGGTGCGGATGTCGGCCAGAGACGAGCCGGCGTGGGGCTCGGTCAGCGCCATGGTGCCGAAGTAGCGGCCCTCGATCATTGGCTGCAGGAACAGACGCTTCTGTTCCTCTGTGCCGAAACTCTCGATCAGGTTGGCCGCGCCCATGGTCAGGAACGGGTAGGCCGTGGTGCCGGCGTTGGCAGCCTGGAAGTGGGCGAAACAGGCCTGCGAGACCAGGCTGGGCAGCTGCATGCCACCGACCTCGAAGTCCCGGTTGGCGTTGAGGAAGCCGGCTTCGAGGAAGGCGTCGACGGCAGGCTTCACTTCGGGGATCAGCTCTGCGCGGCCGTCTACATAGCGCGGCTCGTTCTCGTCGGCCTTGCGGTTGTGCGGGGCGAAGTACTTTTCGGCGATGGTGCGGGCGGTAGTGAGGGCCGCGTCGAAGGTTTCACGGCTGTGCTCGGCGAAGCGCGGGCGTTGGGTGAGGGCTTCGGCGTCGAGTACTTCGTAGAGCTCGAAGGCCAGGTTGCGGGGGCTGAGCAGGGTCTCGGGCATGAGGGCGGTCCTGAGGCGGGATGCTGCGAGTGTAGGTATCACCAGGTGGAGGCGACTACCATGATTGATCCAGTTGATAGTGCGGAACAGACAGAAACATTTTTGAGTGTTCATCCCTTTGACGCCCAGTCTCCGCTTGGATAGCATTGCGATGTTGCTACAGACCGGAACCCTGAATCAGGGGGTAGCGATGCCGGGAATCAGCTGATACTGATTTCCCCCAGCCAGTGAGCGGGATTTGAAAGGCCAGGCCGATATTCTGATTTAGCAAAAGGCCCCGAAACAAACGTTTCGGGGCCTTTTGTTTGTGGGGTTTTTAGAAGTTTGATAGGCCGTTAAATTATCAATCCCTCATTGCGCTTTTCTAATACATAACGAACATTAAGAAGTTGGCCTTTAGGCATGCTCGCTCGCCCCCATGGATCTACCTCATAAGCTGATATTATATTAATCTTGAGGTTGTCTTTTGTATTTGTCAATTTACGTACTTCGAAAAATATCGCGTAATCAAAAGTGTCCAGGCAAAAGTAACGGCGATTATTTTTGCCAGCGAAATGGGCTCTGACTTTGGCGTCGATGAATCGCCGAGCAATGAATTCTGGCAGCTGTTTTGAGCACTCATAGCGTCTCTGGCTGAAATTGCGCTTCTCTTTTGATCGAGGGTGGGTGAGTAGCGGGCCTTCGTCCTTGTTGTCGGTGAAGCAGTGGAATCCGAATATGAAGTCCACGCTTATGACACGTGAGACAGTGTTGAATGAATGGGTAGCAGGCCTCAAGTGTGCCATGCAATGTTCTTTGCCGTTGATGATTAAGTTCTTCCAGCGCATGACAACCACCCTTTGAGAGTGGTTATGAAAATATGCGCAGCGCTGAAGGTCAACGATTGGCCCGCTCAATATTGTAGCGGAATGTCAATAGGAAATTTCTTACTTGCCGCAGTGGAATCTATTATAGATATTTTTGTGAGTATGCTTTAGAGACCACTTTCGGTCGTGCCATGCGTGGACTGCTGAAGGCTGTAATGTGTGGGGCAGAGACCTCCGATCCCGCCGTGCGCGCGCGGCCACACACGACGATACAAAAAGCGCCAGTTTATCTTACAAACTGGAGCGATGTTTCCCACGCAGTCCACTGGCGCCGGACTGCTGCGGATGGAGTACCCCATGGCTTTGAATGCGCGTTCGCGTATTCAAAGGGGAAACATTTCATATGAGTGATTTCGCAAATGGCGTCACGGCTGATAATCAAGCTGAACAACCGCCTTTCTTCGTGGTTTCACCGGGCAAGGTGGCTGTCATGGGGTTCTTTACCTTTGGCATGTACTGGCTTTATTGCTTTTATCAAAACTGGAAACTGCACAAAACCAGAACCGGTGAGGAGGTTAGCCCTTTCTGGCGTTGCTTTTTCGCTTTTCTCTTCATCTACCCACTGTTGAGGCGGGTGAACGACTGTATTCGTGAGTCGGGAAAGTCCAGTGAGTGGTCCATTCTCGGGTTAACGCTTGCGCAATACGCTTTGGCCGTGACCGGAGTCGCCGTCAACGCGATGCTCGAAGGGCGACCGGCAGCTGTCCTGTTGGCGTCGTTTGTGTGTCAGGCAGCGTGGATAATGCTCTTTATCGCGATGCAGAACGGCATCAACCTCAGTGCGGGGGATGTGTCGGGGCAATCCAACAACCGCCTGACGCTGGCCAACTGGTTGTGGATGCTGCCCGGTATTGGGCTTCAGTTGATGATGGTGTTCGCTCTGGTTGTAATTGCAATAGCTTGATGCCTGTCAGTGGGGCCACTTGTTGTCCCGCATTTGTTTCGGGCCAGTCCATCCAGTGAGGCCACCGCTGTCCGCCTTGTGTGTTCCATGCGATATCGAAGGGGGCGCAGTCGCTCTTTATCGATCTCCAGCAATGCACCCAGGGTGCGCGCGCCATAGGCACAGGAGAGACTGGCCCGAAACAGATGTAGGAGCGGCCTTGCGTCGCGATGCGCCGCGCGGGCGGCGCTCGATCTCACAGGCGCTGCAAAGGGTGAGTCGAACACCTTCCAGCCTCACCGCATTCCGGCCGGTTTCGGCAGAAATTTAAGGTTTTCACCTATTCCATGTAGTCCATTTCCCAAACATACTCCCAACCCCCTTCAGCCATTGCGGTGCTCTGGATCGGGCCCTAGTCTCGGGTGGTCGCTGCCAAATCAGTGACCGGCTTTGACAGGCCGTCCAGAAAATTCTCATGGCCTTCGTCTTTATGGCGGCTGTGTATGGGGCACTTCGTGTGCGCCGGGTTTTTGGTTTTTTCTGCCGGTCTGTCAACCCATGCACAGCTGCCACCCTCTTGTTTGACAGCAGATGGTGGTGGTCCTTACCGAGAAAAATCCAATGCTGAAGATAGTCCCCGATCCACCCTATAACGCCCATTCCCTTGAAGACACCCTGATCCAGGCCACGGACTACGCGTTATGCGCAGCCACCGTGGTGCATCAGGCGTTGCTGCTTCAGCCCAGATCACCGGCTTCGATCCTGATGATGACCTCCATGCATGAACTGGAGGCGCTGCGGGCTTTGCTTGAGTCGGCATTGGTTCAGGTGCAGATGCCCGTAGGGCCCAGGACTTCACACTAAGGCTGATTAATGTGTTGCCAGGGCCGGCCCTTTCGCGGGCATGCCCGCTCCCACAGGGTCACCACAGCCTTCAAGGCTTGCACAGTGCCTGTGGGAGCGGGCGAGCCCGCGAAAGGGCCGGGCCTGGCAGCCGAGAAACTTCAGGGGATTGAACAATGACAACAGAAGACACCCAGTTCACCGTCGGCAAGACCGCTTTCTACCAAGGCGAAAACGGCACCCATCCACTGTTCCGAATCGAGCCCGGCATTCCGTGCAGGGATGCCCGCGAGCAGTCATCGGAATTGATGGGCTATGTACGCGAACTGACCATCACCGGGCTGATGGACGAGAAACCGATGATGATATGGGCTGCGCATTACCTGAGTGCCATGGCCAAGGCGCTGATGGATGATGCCGAGTTGGGCATGAAGCAGTGAGTGGCCGCCTTCGGATCGCATGAAGGCTGACAGGTGTTCGCCACAACAAATTCTGCGCCTGTGAGATCGAGCGCCGCCCGCGCGGCGCATCGCGAGCTGCGCTCGCTCCTACGTTTGTTTCGGGCCAGTTGTTCCTGTGAGATTTGCGCGCGAACGCCCTGGTGCATGACACGATTCCGCGTCGTATAAACCAGGCGGTCGCGCGCCGCTGGCACAGGCATGATTGGCCCGAAACAAACGTAGGAGCGAGCGCAGTTCGCGATGCGCCGCGCGGGCGGCGCTCGGTCTTGCAGGCGCAGAAAATGCTGTGGCGAGCACCTGTCAGCCCAACCCTATCTCAAGACAACCGCTCATAAAAAAAGGAGAGCCGAAGCCCTCCCTTTCTCTCAACAACCCTCAGCCTCAGCCAATGGTCATCAAGCTGGCATTACCCCCCGCCGCCGCAGTGTTCACACTCACCGCCCGCTCAATCACCAACCGCTCCAGCGCAATCTGGTGATCCCCGCTGGACAGCCCGTGCACACCGACGATCGCCCCGGCGCGCTTGGCCACCTGCTGGCACACGCCGCGCAGCTGGTCCGAGTCGCCATGGTGGATCACGGCGTCGAACGCCACGTCATCCTTGTTCCAGTCTGCCACCAGCTTGACCTTGGCCTGCAGTTCACGCGGCAGGCGGGCACGCAGGGCCTTGCCCGGTTCGCTGTCAGCCCACACCGCCGAGCTACCAACGGCCAGTACCGCAGCCAGTTGCGCCAGCAGGTCGGCTTCGTTGTCCGCCAGGCACAGCACGTGCTCGCGCGGCAGGATGGTGTAGCTGTTGCGCTCGCCGGTCGGGCCTGGCAGCAGGCGGGCGATGCCGCTTTGCGACTGGCTGGCGAACTGGTCGCACAGCGCAGCCAGGTCGGCCAGCTGGTTGCTCTCGGCCCAGGCCTTCAGGCCGTGCAGCGGCTTGACCAGCTGTTCGTGCAGGGTACGGTCCGGCTTGCCTTCGCCATCCTGCTGCTGGAAGTGGCGGCCAATTGCGTCGGCCGGGCGGGTCGACAGCAGGCGGTACAGGTACAGCGGGCCACCGGCTTTCGGGCCGGTGCCAGACAGGCCTTCACCACCGAACGGCTGCACGCCCACCACCGCACCGACGATGTTGCGGTTGACGTACATGTTGCCGGCGTTGGCGTTTTCCACCACCTTGGCGATGGTCTCGTCGATGCGGGTATGCACCCCGAGGGTCAGGCCGTAGCCGGAGGCGTTGATCTGCTCGATCAGCTGGTCCAGGTTGCGGCGGTTGTAGCGCACCACGTGCAGCACCGGGCCGAAGATTTCGCGCTTCAGTTCGTCGAAGCTGTCCAGCTCGATCAGGGTCGGCATCACGAAGGTGCCGCGTTTGACCTCGGCAGCATCGGCAATGGCCACCTGATAGACCGAACGGCCTTTCTCACGCATGCCCTGGATGTGCTTCTCGATGCCAGCCTTGGCTTCGGCGTCGATCACCGGGCCAATGTCCACGGCCAGGCGGTCCGGGCAACCCAGGCGGCTTTCGGCCATGGCGCCCTTGAGCATTTCGATCACGCGGTCGGCGGAGTCTTCCTGCAGGCACAGCACGCGCAGGGCCGAGCAACGTTGGCCGGCGCTGTCGAAGGCCGAAGACACCACGTCGATCACCACCTGCTCGGTCAGTGCCGAGGAGTCGACGATCATGGCGTTCTGGCCGCCGGTTTCAGCGATCAGCGGGATCGGGCGGCCCTGATTGTCCAGGCGGCCGGCGACGTTGCGCTGCAGCAGGCGGGCGACTTCGGTGGAACCGGTGAACATCACGCCTTTGACGCGCTCGTCACCGACCAGGCCGGCACCGACGGTTTCGCCGCGGCCTGGCAGCAGTTGCAGCACGCCCTCGGGGATGCCGGCTTCCAGCAGCAGGCGCACGGCCTGGGCGGCGATCAGCGGGGTTTGCTCGGCGGGCTTGGCCAGCACCGGGTTGCCGGCGGCAAGGGCCGCAGCCACCTGGCCGGTGAAGATTGCCAGCGGGAAGTTCCACGGGCTGATGCACACCACAGGGCCCAGTGGGCGGTGGGCGTCGTTGCTGAAGTCGTTGCGTGCCTGCACTGCGTAGTAGCGCAGGAAGTCCACGGCTTCACGCACTTCGGCGATGGCGTTGGCGAAGGTCTTGCCGGCTTCGCGGATGAGCAAGCCCATCAGCGGCTGGATTTCGGCCTCCATCAGGTCGGCGGTGCGTTCCAGAATGGCGGCACGCTCGGCGGGCGGGGTGGCCTGCCAGATCGGTGCGGCGTTCAGTGCGCACTGGATGGCGTTGTCGACGTCGGCAACGGTGGCTTCCTGCACGTGGCCGACCACGTCGCGGTGGTCTGCCGGGTTCAGCACCGGCGCGGCAGCGCTTTCGCTGGCGGCGCAGGCCAGCAGCGGGGCGGCCTTCCAGTCGTTGTGGGCGGTGGCCAGCATGGCGCAGGACAGCGACGCCAGGCGGTGTTCGTTGGCCATGTCGATGCCGGCCGAGTTGGCCCGCTCGCTGCCATACAGGTCACGCGGCAGCGGGATGCGCGGGTGCGGCAGGCCGATGTTGCCTTCCTGGGTACCCATGCGCTCGATGCTGGCGACCGGGTCGGCGACCAGTTCCTGAATGGAGATCGAGTGGTCGGCGATGCGGTTGACGAACGAGGTGTTGGCGCCGTTTTCCAGCAGGCGACGCACCAGATAGGCCAGCAGCGTTTCGTGGGTGCCGACCGGTGCATAGACGCGGCACGGGCGGTTCAGCTTGCCATCGGCAATCTTGCCGACCACTTGCTCGTACAGCGGCTCGCCCATGCCGTGCAGGCACTGGAACTCGTACTGGCCCGGGTAATAGTTCTGCCCGGCAATGTGGTAGATGGCCGACAGGGTGTGGGCGTTGTGGGTGGCGAACTGCGGGTAGATGGCTTCTGGCACGGCCAGCAGCTTGCGGGCGCAGGCGACGTAAGACACATCGGTGTACACCTTGCGGGTGTAGACCGGGTAGCCTTCCAGGCCTTCGACCTGGGCGCGCTTGATCTCGCTGTCCCAGTAGGCACCTTTTACCAGGCGGATCATCAGGCGGTGGCGGCTGCGCTTGGCCAGGTCGATGACATAGTCGATCACGTACGGGCAGCGCTTCTGGTAGGCCTGGATGACAAAGCCGATACCGTTCCAGCCCGCCAGCGACGGCTCGAAGCACAGGCGCTCGAGCAGGTCGAGCGACAGCTCCAGGCGGTCGGCTTCTTCAGCGTCG
The DNA here is from genome assembly GCF_050058005.1 of Pseudomonas sp. WOUb67. Classification (NCBI taxonomy): domain Bacteria; kingdom Pseudomonadati; phylum Pseudomonadota; class Gammaproteobacteria; order Pseudomonadales; family Pseudomonadaceae; genus Pseudomonas; species Pseudomonas sp. WOUb67. The sequence continues at coordinate 1,219,830 of NZ_CP170112.1, forward strand.
ATGTTCAGGCCGATGTCGTACTGCTTGGCCAGCAGGGTCAGCGACAGCAGGCGCGGGTACAGCTCTTCCATCACGCGCTCGTACTGGGCGCGGCTGTAGCGCGGGTGCAGCGCCGACAGCTTGATCGAGATGCCCGGGCCTTCATAGATGCCGCGGCCATGGGAGGCCTTGCCAATCGAGTGGATGGCCTGCTCGTAGGACGCCAGGTACTTCTGCGCGTCATGCTCGGTCAGTGCGGCTTCGCCGAGCATGTCGTAGGAATAGCGGAAACCCTTGGCCTCGAAACGGCTGGCATTGGCCAAGGCTTCGGCGATGGTCTCGCCGGTGACGAACTGCTCGCCCATCAGGCGCATGGCCATGTCGACGCCCTTGCGGATCATCGGCTCGCCGCTCTTGCCGATGATGCGGGTGAGCGAGGAGGTGAGGCCGGATTCGTTGTGGGTGCTGACCAGCTTGCCGGTCAGCAGCAGGCCCCAGGTGGCGGCGTTGACGAACAGCGACGGGCTGTTGCCCAGGTGCGGCTGCCAGTTGCCGGTGCTGATCTTGTCGCGGATCAGCGCGTCACGGGTGCCCTTGTCGGGGATGCGCAGCAGCGCTTCGGCCAGGCACATCAGCGCCACGCCTTCCTGGGACGACAGCGAGAACTCCTGCAGCAGGCCCTGGACGATGCCGGCACGGCCGCCAGCGCTCTTCTGGTTGCGCAGTTTTTCGGCGATGCCGGCGGCCAGCTTGTTGGTGGCTTCGGCCAGCGGGGCGCTCAGGCGCGCCTGCTCCAGCAGCATTGGCACCACTTCCTGCTCGGGGCGGCGGTAGGCGGCGGTGATCGCCGAGCGCAGTACCGACTGCGGCAGGATGCTTTCGGCAAATTCGAGGAAGCACTGGTGGCTGTGGTCGGCCTGAACATCACCGGCGTCATCAGCCAGGCTGGTGGCGTGGCCGTTGAGTTCGGTCAGGGTGGCACCACCCTCGAGCTTCTCCAGGTAGTTGAAGATCGCTTGCTTGATCAACCAGTGGGGCGTGCGGTCAATCGACTGCGCAGCTGCCTTGAGTCGCTCACGGGTCGGGTCATCGAGTTTGACCCCAAGGGTGGTCGTCGCCATTTCTTATCCTCGTTATTGCCACGGCTGTGGCCTAAGCTGGCGCCAAGAGTAGCTGTAGGACAATTCGGGTGCAACCAGGTGCAACCCGAATTTTTTGTGTAAAAGGTGCAACTCGTCTGACAGACATTTCCACACCCTTAAAAGGGGCGTTTGCGGTGCGTTTTATTCTGAAAAACCGGGTTGATGCGCCAAAAAGGAGCAAAAAAGCGGCTTTTACAAAAAATGCTCAAGCGGGTGCAACTTGCAAATGAAAAATGGTTGCACCTGCTTTACGTTGTTGCATAGGATTCGCGGCCTGGGTGCAACCGCCATGGCTGCGGTTGTGCATGAGATAAAAACAAACGCCAGGGCACACGCATGGGCAATCCACTAACGATCACTTTCGTGATCTACATCGCGGCAATGGTGCTGATCGGCTTCGCCGCCTATCGCTCCACCAACAACCTTTCCGATTACATTCTGGGCGGTCGCAGCCTGGGTAGCGTGGTTACCGCGCTGTCTGCCGGCGCATCCGACATGAGTGGCTGGCTGCTGATGGGCCTGCCGGGCGCCATCTACTTCTCTGGCCTGTCCGAGGCCTGGATCGCCATCGGCCTGACCGTTGGTGCCTACCTGAACTGGCTGTTCGTGGCCGGCCGGCTGCGCGTACAAACCGAGCACAACGGTGATGCACTGACCCTGCCGGACTACTTCTCCAGCCGTTTCGAAGACCACAGCGGCCTGCTGCGTATCATTTCGGCCATCGTCATCCTGGTGTTCTTCACCATCTACTGCGCTTCTGGCATCGTTGCCGGTGCCCGTCTGTTCGAGAGCACCTTCGGCATGCCGTACGAGACTGCCCTGTGGGCTGGCGCCGCGGCTACCATCGCCTACACCTTCGTCGGTGGCTTCCTGGCGGTGAGCTGGACCGATACGGTGCAGGCTTCGCTGATGATCTTCGCGCTGATCCTGACGCCGGTGATCGTGCTGATCTCCACCGGCGGCTTCGACACCACCTTTGCTGCCATCGAAGCGGTTAACCCGGCGAACTTCGACATGTTCAAGGGCGCTACCTTCATCGGCATCATCTCGCTGATGGGCTGGGGCCTGGGCTACTTCGGCCAGCCGCACATCCTGGCGCGCTTCATGGCTGCCGATTCGGTGAAATCCATCGCCAACGCCCGCCGCATCTCCATGACCTGGATGATCCTGTGCCTGGCCGGTACCTGCGCCGTGGGCTTCTTCGGCATCGCCTACTTCTCGGCAAACCCTGACCTGGCAGGCCCGGTCACCGAGAACCATGAGCGTATCTTCATCGAGCTGGCCAAGATCCTGTTCAACCCATGGATCGCCGGTGTGCTGCTGTCGGCCATTCTGGCGGCGGTAATGAGCACCCTGAGCTGCCAGCTGCTGGTGTGCTCCAGCGCACTGACTGAAGACTTCTACAAGGCCTTCCTGCGCAAGAACGCTTCGCAGGTCGAGCTGGTGTGGGTCGGCCGCCTGATGGTGCTGGCCGTGGCCCTGATTGCCATCGCCATGGCTGCCAACCCGGAAAACCGCGTACTGGGCCTGGTGGCCTACGCCTGGGCCGGCTTCGGTGCTGCCTTTGGTCCGGTGGTGCTGATTTCGGTGCTGTGGAAAGGCATGACCCGTAACGGCGCGCTGGCCGGTATCGTGGTCGGTGCACTGACCGTGATCGTGTGGAAGCAGATCGATACCTGGGGCCTGTACGAAATCATCCCGGGCTTCCTGCTGGCGAGCATCGCCATCGTGCTGGTGAGCAAGCTGGGCAGCCCGTCGCAGGCGATGGTGCAGCGCTTCGAAACTGCCGATGCGGCGTATCACGCTGACAAGTAATACCCGTTGAATCGGCGGCGCCTGCTTCGCGGGCTTGCCCGCTCCCACAGGAACTCCACGGCCTTCAAAAGCTGTGCAGCCCCTGTGGGAGCGGGCTCACTCGCGAAGCAGGCGCCGCCGATCAGCAGCCAGGCCTGACTCCGCCTGCAAGGCAAGGTAAACTTGCCGCCTTCGCAGGAGTTGCCATGAACTATCGTCACGCCTTCCACGCCGGCAACCACGCCGACGTCCTCAAACACATCGTGCTCACCCGCCTCATCGCCTTGATGTCGCGCAAGGAGCAGCCGTTCGCCTACATCGATACCCACGCAGGGCTCGGCCTGTACGACCTGCAAGGCGACCAGGCAACCCGCACCGGCGAGTACCTGGAAGGCGTCGCCCGCCTGTGGGGCCGTGATGATGTGCCGGCCATGGCTGCCGATTACCTGCGCGTGATCAAGCGCCTGAACGCCGACGGTGAGCTGCGTTACTACCCCGGTTCGCCTGAGCTGGCTCGCCGCCTGATGCGCCAGCAAGATCGCGCGTTGCTCAACGAGAAGCACCCTGAAGACGGGCCGCTGCTCAAAGAAAACATGAAAAAAGACCCGCGTGTGGTCGTGCACTTGGGCGAAGGGTGGCATGTGCCGCGGGCCTTGCTGCCAGTGCAGGAAAAGCGCGCGATCATGCTGATCGACCCGCCGTTCGAGCAGGCCGATGAGCTCAAGCGCTGCACCAATTCCATGAAAGAGGCGATCAGCCGCATGCGCCAGACCGTCGCGGCCATCTGGTACCCGATCAAGGACCAGCGCTCGCTGACGCGTTACTACCAGGACCTGACCAGTACCGGCGCGCCGAAGCTGCTGCGGGTCGAGCTGTATGTGCACCACCAGGACAGCCCGCAGGGTCTCAATGGCTCGGGCCTGGCCATCGCCAACCCGCCGTGGGGCCTGGAAGAAGAGCTCAAGGAGCTGCTGCCGTGGCTGGCCAAGGAACTGGCGCAGACGGACGGTAGCTACCGCATGGACTGGCTGATTGCCGAGTAACCAGGTTGTGGCTGTACAGTTTTTGTAGGAGCAGCCTTGTGCTGCGAAGAGGCCGGAACAGGCCATGCATTTGCGTCGCCCTTTAGGCCCTCTTCGCAGCACAAGGCTGCTCCTACAACGACCGCGCAGTCCCTGATGTTTGCGTTATAATCCCGCCCTTTAGCCGCCACCCGCCCAAGAGGCCGCTGGCGCATTTTTACCGAATGAAGAGGCTAATCCCTTGGCATTGACGATTCTTGGCCTGTCCGGCGCCCTTAGCCATGACCCTTCCGCGGCCCTGTACATTGACGGCAAGCTGATTGCCGCCGCCGAAGAAGAGCGCTTCGTGCGTGACAAGCATGCGAAGAACCGCATGCCCTACGAGTCGGCGAAGTTCTGCCTGGAGCAGGCAGGCATCAAGCCGTCCGACGTCGACGTGGTAGCCATCCCGTTCGCCCCGATCAGCCTGTTCGGCAAGGCGCGTTGGCACTATGCCAAGCGTTACTGGTACGCCCCGGATCGCGCCCTCGACGCCATCCTGATGGGCAATCGTCGCTACAAGCGCTACCGCAAGAAGATCGTCTGGTGCCTGGAGCAGCTGGGCTTCGACCCGAAAAAGGTCAAGATCGAGCCGGTCGAGCACCACCTGGCCCACGCCTCCAGCGCCTACCACTGCTCGGGCTTCAAGGAAAAAACCGCCATCCTTGGCATCGACGGTAAAGGCGAATACGCCACCACCTTCTTTGGCTACGGCGAAAACGGCAAGATCCACAAGATCAAGGAATTCTTCGACCCGGACTCCCTGGGCGGCCTGTATGGCGCAATCACCGAGTTCCTCGGCTTCGAGATGCTCGACGGCGAGTTCAAGGTCATGGGCATGGCGCCGTATGGCGACGCCAGCAAGTACGACTTCTCGCGCCTGGCCAGCTTCGAAAACGGCGAACTGGTGATCAACACCGAGTACGCCAACGTCATCGGCCTGCGCCGCTATAAAGAGAAGGGCAAGGGCTTCTACTTCTCGCCGAAGCTGATCGAATGGCTGGGCCCGAAGCGCGAAGGCGATATCGCCGACGAGCCTTACATTCATTACGCGGCCAGCATGCAGGCGCTGTTCGAGAAGCTGGCGCTGCAGATGATCGACCACTACCTGGGCGACACCCTGCGTGAAACCGGCAAGCTGGCCTTCGCCGGCGGCTGTGCGCTGAACGTCAAGCTCAACCAGAAGATCATCGCCCGCCCGGACGTGAAAGAGCTGTTCGTCCAGCCGGCCTCCGGCGATGCCGGTACTGCCGTTGGCGCCGCAGCCTATGTGTCCCACGCCCGTGGCGTACCGGTCGAGAAGATGGAACACGTCTACCTCGGCCCGTCGTACTCCAACGAAGACGTGATCGCCGCCTGCGCCCGCCACCCGAACCAGCCGAAGTGGCGCAAGCTCGATAACATGCCGCAGCAGATCGCCCAGATCATGGTCGATGGCAACCCGGTGGCCTGGTTCCAGGGCCGCATGGAGTTCGGCCCGCGTGCCCTGGGTGGCCGTTCGATCATCGGCTGCCCGAGCGTCGAAGGGGTGGCTGACCGCATCAACCACCAGATCAAGTTCCGCGAGCGCTGGAGACCTTTCTGCCCGTCGATGCTCGACACCGTCGCCCCACAGATGATCAAGGTCGACCATCCGGCGCCGTTCATGACCTTCACCTTCGAAGTGGCTGAAGAGTGGAAGACCCGCGTACCGGAAGTGGTACACGAGGACGGTACTTCGCGTGCCCAGGTGCTCAAGCGCGAGTACAACCCGCGCTACTACGACATGATGAAGGCGCTGGAAGACCTGACCGGCAACGGCGTGTCGCTGAACACCTCGCTGAACCGCCGTGGTGAACCGATGATCTGCTCGCCGACCGACGCCCTGAACATGTTCTTTGGCTCGGACCTGCAGTACCTGATCATGGAAGACATCCTGGTTGTGAAGGACGGCGCGGCCGCGTATGACCAGCCGCTCTGAACCGCGCATCCTGCAGTTCTGCCATGGCTATGACGGGCCGTTCCTCGACTGCGCCCGTCAGTACGCCAGCCTGTTCCAGGGGCGTGGCTACCAGGTCACCACGGTGTTTCTCACCGGTGCAGCCGACCCGCAGGTAGCGGTCGGCTGCGCGTCGGACGAGGTGCTGTTCCTGGAGTTCAGCTCCAAGGCCGTGCGTGGCCTGAAGCTTGGCGCCATCCGGGCGTTGCGACGCATCGCAGCCGAGCGCAATTTCGCCTTCTGCATCGCCCACCGCTTCAAGCCCATCTACGTGGCCCTGCTGGGTACCGGCCTGCCGGTCATTGGCGTGCACCATGCCTTTGGCGACTATGAGCGCAAAGGCCGTCGGCTGTTCGCCAACCTGTTCAGCAAGCGCCTGAGCCTGCTGGGCGTGTCGGACGCGGTGCGTGACGACATGCGCCGCTGCCTGCCGCAGTGGCCGGCCGAACGCATCCAGACCCTGTACAACCGCATCGACATCGACGCCCTGCAAGCGGCCCTGGTGCCGCGCGCCGAGGCCCGCCAGGCCCTGGGCCTGGATGCGCAGGCGTGGGTCGTCGGCAACGTCGGGCGCCTGCACCCGGACAAGGACCAGGCCACGCTGTTGCGTGGTTTTGCCCAGGCGCTGCCCGGGCTGCCGGCTGGCGCGCGTCTGGCGATCCTCGGCAAGGGCCGGCTGGAGGCCGACCTCAAGGCCCTGGCCGCCGAGTTGGGCATTGCCGGGGAGGTGGATTTCCTGGGCCAGGTGCCGGATGCACGCCGCTACTTCCAGGCCTTTGACGTGTTCGCCCTGAGCTCCGACCATGAGCCGTTCGGCATGGTCCTGCTCGAAGCCATGGTTGCCGGCGTGCCGGTGTTGGCCACGGCCTGCGGCGGGGCGCGCGAAGTGGTTGAAGGCGTGGGTGTGCTGTTCCCGCTGGGCGATGCCGCACAGCTGGCTCAGGGGCTGAAGCATATGGCCACGCTGGACGCTGAACAGCGCCAGGCCTGTGCCGGGCACATGCTGCAACGCCTGCATGAGCGCTTTTCCGATCAAGCGGTACGCGAGGCCTTCTGGCAGCTGCCGCAGGTACGTGCGCTGGTGGGGCAGGCCTGATGCTCAATCGTATCCAGGCCTTCCGCGAGCGCGGTTGGCAAACCATCGACGCCAAGGCCTATGCCGAGGCGTGGGCGCGCTTTGGTGGGAGTGTTGCCACCCACCCGCTGGTGGTCGAGCAACTGGCTGACCTGGCGCAGATCCCGGTGCGTTACCTGGGCTGGTACCAGGCCGGCGAGCTGAAAGCCGCCATCCCGACCTGGGGGCGCCACCTGGCGCTGGCCAAGGACGTGCTCAAGCGTGCCGGCAAAAAAGCCCTGTTCGACCTGGGCAATGCCGAAATCATCCTGCCCGCGGCGGCCGATGCCGCAGCACCTTTGCGCCATACCGCGCGCTACCTGTCCGAACTGAACCAAGGCCGCTTCAGTGGGCTCAAGGCGCAGAAGGAACAGCTGGCGATGGCGCGGGCACACGAAGACCTGTCGAAAAAATTCCGCTACAACCAGCGCCGCGAACTGCGCCTGCTGGAAGAGGCGGGTGGCGTGGTACGCCCGATCAGCGACTTCAGTGCGCAGGAAATCGCCAGCATGTACTGCGACCTGTTCCAGCGCCGCTGGGGCTTCCCGGCCACCGGCGCCGAGCGCATGGCCGAGGTGCTGGAGCGCCTGCGCGAGCTGCTGATCGGCTCGGTGCTGATGCTGGACGGCAAGCCGATTGCCATCCAGTTGGTGTACCGCGTCGAAGCGCCGGAATGGGTCAGCGTCGAGTACATCAATGGCGGTGTAGACCCTGAAACCAAGGCCTTCAGCCCCGGCAGCGTATTGAGCTTCCTCAATACCCAGGCCGCCTGGGAAGATGCCCGGGCGCGCAACAAGCCATTGCGCTTCTCGTTCGGCCGTGCCGACCGCGAATACAAGGACCGTTGGTGCAACCCTGTGCCGGTGTATCAGGCGTGAGCCGCAAGCAGCAGTTGCTCAAGCGCCACCGGCGCAACAAGCGCCTGGGCTTGCTGGCCGGCCTGGTTGCGATGATCGCCCTCGGTGTATTGGCCTGGTGGTGGCTGCCGCTATTGCTGTTGCCGCTGTTCTGGGCCGCCCACGAGGCCTGGTTTGCCGACCACCTGTTCTATGCGCCAGGCGAGGACTACGCCTACGACTTCGGTGACCAGGCGCGGCAGGTTGCTGCCAGCCTGCACGATGGCGTGCTCAAGGCCGACTGCGAGCTACAGGGCGATGAAACCCTTGTGCTTGAGCTGCGGGTAAAAGCCAGCTGGCTCGGGCGGTTCTTCGACCCGCAGGTTGTGCTGGTGGCGGCTGAGCAGGCCGACCGGCAAACCTTCGAGCGTGGCGTCGATGGCGTGCGCTTTCTCAACCTGACCGGCCTGGCTGCGCCGCTGCAAGCCGGCACGTTGCGCCTGCGTGGTCGTCATTGCCGGCTGCTGGGCGAGCCACGCCTGTGGATAACCCCGGCGGTCGAGCTGCAACGGCGCCGGGTGATGGTGATTGCGCCGCATGCCGACGACGCCGAGCTGGCTGCGTATGGCCTTTATAGCCAGGCAGATGAAACCTGGGTAGTGACCCTGACCGCCGGTGAAATCGAGGCCGAGCATTACCAGCAGATGGGCCTGGCCAAGGCCGAGGCCGCGCGCCTGAAGGGTCGCCTGCGCGCCTGGGACAGCATCGCCGTACCGCGCTGGGCCGGTGTGCCGGAGTCGCATTGCGTGCAACTGGGTTACTTCTGCCTGCAACTGCCTGCCATGCAGGCCGCGCCCGACCAGCCGGCCGCCTCCCGCGAAGCCGACCTCGCCGATATCCGCGTGTTCCGCCAGTTCAACCCGTTCCCGCTGCCGGCCGACCGCGATGGCGCTCCAACCTGGCACAACCTGCTGGCCGACCTGCGTGCCCTGCTGGAAATGGCCAAGCCAGAAGTACTGGTGATGCCGCACCCGCAGCTCGACCCGCACCCTGATCACATCTGCGCTCAGGCAGCGGTGCTTGAAGCCTTGCAGGGCCTGGCCTGGCAGCCGCAAACCCTGCTGTGCTATGCCAACCACCTGCATGACAACGACCGCTGGCCCATGGGCGACAGCGGCGATGGCGTGGCCTTGCCTCCGCAGTTGAGTGCTGCGCAGGCCTGGGCACCTTGCAGCCTGGTGCTGAACCTGGCTACCCAGCATGACAAGGCCATGGCCCTGGGCATGATGCACGACCTGCAGCCGCCCTCGCCGTTCAAGCGCCGCCTGCGCCGCTTGCTGCAGCGCTGGCTGGCCGGGCGGCGGCCGTCGCCTTACGGGGAGAACGAGTTCTTCCGCAAGGCCGTGCGCCGACACGAGATGTTCTGGCGGCGCGAGCTGTAAGCACGCCGCATGGTTGACCGCGATGGCGCAGAGCGCCCAAGGAAAGCAATGAAAGTCCTATTTCTGGTGCAGAAGGAACAGCGGGCGATTCTCGACCGCCTGTACGATGGCGTCGCGGCCAACTGCGAGTGCGACCTGCGTTGGCTGACCAGCGAAGACCAGCGCAACCTGCGTCGCTATTTCAAGCGCGAAGTGCAGGCCGAGCGCTATGATCGCATCGTGTTTTTCCTGCGCTTCAAGCAGGAAATCCGCCAGGTGGCCTTCATCCGCACCGTACCCAACCTGGTCATCCTCGAGCACGACGCCTACCAGAACTACATTCCGTGCAAGTACACCGGAAAATTCAGCGCTCATTACCGCCAATTGCCATGGGCGCGGGTGATCAGCTCTGGTTACATGGTCAGCGAGCGCCTGCGCCAGGAAGGTTTTGACGCGGTGTTCGTGCCCAAGGGCTACGACGAGCAACTGCTGACTGACCAGGGGCGTGAGCGCGACATCGAACTGGCCTTCGTCGGCAGTGTCAACAGCGTGGCCTACAGTGGTCGCAAGGCGTTGCTGGGCGAACTGGGGCAGGTCGAGAACCTGCTGGTAACCCGCACCAAGTCGGGTGAAGACTATTGCAACACGCTCAACCGTATTCGTTTCTTCGTCAGCGCCGACGTCGGCATGGGCGAATACATGATCAAGAACTTCGAAGCCATGGCCTGTGGCTGTGTGTTGCTGGCGTACGACCAGGGCGAGGAAGAAAACCGCGCATTGGGCCTGCAGGACATGCACAACGTGGTGTTCTATGACAACATCCCGATCCTTCAGGAAAAGCTCCGCCGTTTGCGGACAGACCCTGAACTGGCCCGGCAGATTGCAGAAAATGGCCGCCATCTGGCGGTTTCCCGTTTCAGTTTCGCCGCAGTTGGACGTAGCATCGTCGACCATATGCGCCCGGCGCTCAGGCCCCACCCGCCGTTGTCTGCGTGGCAGCGGCTGCGCCTGAAGCTGGGCATCTAAATAAGAGCTTTCGCGCCCAGGAGCGGGTGTTGAAAGCCGATAGTCGCAATGCGGAGGGAGTCCGGTGCGCTTTTCAGAAGAGAGTGACGTCACGCTTGTCGTGACCAGTTGTGGGCGGTTCGATCTGCTCAAAGACACCCTTGAGAGTTTCGATCGCTACAACACTGCGCCCGTTCGCGAAGTGTTCATCACCGAAGATTCCGGTGACGATGCCGTGCATGGCGCTGTGCCAGAGCACTGGAAACCGTACTGCAAGGTGTTCGTCAACCGGCCCAAGCTCGGCCAGTTGCCGTCAATCGACCTGGCCTACAGCCACGTGAAGACGCCGTACATCTTCCACTGCGAAGACGACTGGCATTTCTACCGCCAGGGCTTTGTCGAAGACTCGCGGGCCATCCTGGATGTCAGCCCCAACCTGTTGCAGGTATGGCTGCGCAGCCATGCCCATGACCTGGCCGTCCACAGCCCGTACATCCACCTGGGCGATCGCCAGATCATCGCCGGTGTGCCGTGCTACCCGCTGCTGTCCGACAAGGCCGAATGGCAAGCGTTTTCGCTCAACCCTGGCCTGCGTCGATTGAGCGATTACCAGCGCTGTGCGCCATTTGCCGCCTATGCTGGAGAGAAGGCGCTTTCCCGACGCTACGCTGAGTTAAATCTGACAGCGGTCACCTTGGAGGGTGATGCAGTATTGCACACTGGATTTGGCAATCACGTGACCTTGCCCATAGAAGTGGAGCGCAAGGCCAAGCGTCGCCAACGTGATCGGATCAAACTGGCATTGACGCTGGTGACAGGTGCCGTGATCGGCATGGGTATCACCCTTTTTGTTCAATGAAGTCGCTGTCCCACCTGACATGAGCGGGAGAGGGCCCATGAACATCGTCAATATGATGTGGGCGGGCGGAACGCCGTACATGTCCATCCACAAAGTACATCGGCAAGTGCTGTCGCACGCCGGTACCGATGCCCGGATCAGTAACTGGTTGCTGCTGGGTAGCGGGCTGTGCTGTGGGCTCGGTTCGACCCGGGAGTGGCACATGCCGCCGCGTGCGCTGAAAGGGCGACACCTGTGGCGCCTGCTGCGGCCGTGGTTGCGCATGCGTTTGCGCAAGGCGTTGACCGAGGCCAAGGCAGAAATCGTGCTGCTCGACGGTATTGGTGTCGCGCGGCTGGTGCTGCCGCTGCTGCAGAACATTCCCCAGGTGCGGGCCAAGGTGCTGTTCCATGGCAAGACGCGCTTGAACAGCAGCGATATTCGCCTGCTGCGGATGCTCCCGGCCGAGCGGCTGAGCATCGCGGCCGTGTCGCATACCCTGGCAGAATCGCTGGAGCATGACCTGGGCAGGCCAGTGCAAACCTTGCGCATGGCGCTCGATCCGCTGGCGTTCGTTGAGCCGTTGCTGAGCCGGGACCAGGCCAGGCAGGCCCTGCAGTTGCCTCAGGCCGACGGGGTGATGCTGGGCGCGGTAGGGCGGCTGGTAGAGAGCAAAGGCTTCGAAATGCTGATCGAGGCATTCGCCAAGGCCAGTGCACGGCAACCGGGCCTGCAGCTGGCGATCATAGGTGAGGGGCCGCAGCATGCCGTGCTGCAGGCGCGTATCGACGCGCTGGGCCTTGCCGGGCGTGTGCACCTGCGCGGTCACCGCGAAGACCTGCAGCAGCTGTATCGGGCATTCGACTGGCTATTGGTGCCTTCGCGCTCCGAAGGCCTCGGGCTGGTGGTGCAAGAGGCAGTGATGGCCGATGTGCCGGTGGTGTGCAGTGACCTGCAGGTGTTCCGTGAGCAGTTGCGCGATACGGGTGGCTACCTGCCCATTGCCGACGAAGGCGCCTGGGCTGAGGCGATTGAGCGCTGTACGGCACTCGGCGCCTCGGCGGTAGCCGCCAGGCAGCGCCAGGCGCTGGCGCCGGAGCAGGCCTGGCAGGCCTTCTGCAGCGGCTCGCAGAGCCTGTTGCGCAACTGAAGGTCAGCGCGCCAGCAGGGCTGCTTCGAAGGCGGCGAGGGGGAACCTGTCACCCAGGTTCTCCCGCTCGATATAACGCACCATGTGCTGCACATTGCGCCGAATCATGCGTGCCGACAGCGGCGGGCGCAGGAAACGCATGTCGGCCACATCGATCAGGCCGAGTTGCTGGTCAGGCGTGACCACCACATTGCCCAGGTGCAGCGAGCGGAAATACACGCCGCTGCGGTGCAACTGGCGAACCAGCTGGATCAGTTCCGGCAGGTAAGTGTCCCAGCTGAAGCCTTCATCGCGCGACATCTGCAACAAGGTACGCCCGGGTAGCGGGCGGTACAGCACGGCGGTGCGGCCTGGCAGGTCGAGCTTGTGCTGGCTGATCACTTCGAGGGTGGGGATGCCCAGTTGCGCCAGGCGCGCGGCGTTATCGACGAAGCGCTGCGAGTAGGGGCGCAGCAGCGCAGATGAAATCAGCCGCTTCCTGCGAAAAACCTTGAGGAAATTACCATCCGCGAGCAGGTAGACTTTGGCGCCATGGCTGTCTGCCTCAAGCACCTGTGCGCCTTGTGTCAGCTGATCGAAGTCGACCTGGGTGAGCCGGGAGCATTGCATGAATAGAGCCTTGTCGTCTGGCGAGCAAAATGACCGGCAATAATGCCGAAAATAATGCGGTAGCACCATGGATGGTGTCTTTGATTCATCGGGGGAAAAGGATGTTGTATCAAAAAAACTGGACACGGGCCTGGTTAGGCTTGGGTCTGGTCTGGTTCCTGGCGGCGATTGCCTTGGCACCGAGCAACAAGATTTATCAGCAAGGCCTGGTGTTGTTCCTGTGGCTGCCAACGCTGGTGCTGGCGTGGTCTGCCCGCGCGGTACTGGTGCAAGCCTGGAAGCGTCAACCGGCGCTGTGGATAAGTTTGCTGCTGCTGTTGGCCTGGAGTGGCGTGAGCCTGGCCTGGTCGCCCGCAGAGGACTGGGGGCGCGAGATCAAGCGCCTGCTCTACATTCTGGTATTCCTGCTCGCTTTCCCATTGCTGGCGCAGCTGGGCCAGGCGCGGATTCGCCAGTTGCTGCTGCTGGGTAGCGGGCTGCTGGCCATTGCTGCGCTGGTCTCGATCATCAACTTCTATGGGGTACAGGGCAAGTCGCTGCTGACCCGCCTGGCTGGTATCGGCGAGATTTCGCATCCTATTCTGGGCGCCTATGTGGTCGGTTCGGCCGTGCTTTTCATGCTTTATGACCCACCTCGGCAACGTGGTCAGCAGCTGTTGTGGCTGCTGGCACTGGTTTGCCTGGGGGCGTTTGCCATGCTCAGTCAAAGCCGTGGCGCGCTCATGGCACTGGTGCTCACCGTCATCATGGCGCCGCTGTGGTTCCGTGACCGCCACAGCCGGGTGTTTTCCCTCCTGGCAGTCATTGCTACCGGCCTGGCTTTCTATGCGGTGTACGACCTGATCGCGCTGCGCGGCTCATCCTACCGGCCGGAAATTTTCCATGCCGTGGTCGACATGATTGCCGAGCACCCCTGGACCGGCTTGGGCCTGGGCGCTGCCTACAACGTAAGTGCAGTGGGCAGACATTTTGACCACACCCATAACATGTTCACCCACGTTGCCGTGGAGATGGGCCTGCCTGGCATGTTGCTGTGGATCATGGTGTGGTTGTACACCCTGGGTGAAATCATCCGCGCCCGCGCCACCTTGTTCGGCAAGATCCTGCTGGGCTTCTGGGTCTACTCGACCCTGGCCATGCAGTTCGATGCCGCCAGCCTCACCGGTACGCCACGTGCAGAATGGTTCATCAGCTGGCTGCCTGTCGGCCTTGCCATGATGCTGCCATGGGGGCGTGCCGAAAATGACGCCTGTGGTAAAATTTCCGGTTCAACCTGAACAGCGAGCTCGATAATGGCCGAAACACCGCGACCAGCGGAGCACACCTCCAGCCTGAAGATCTACTTCCGGCTGTTGAGCTATGTGAAACCCTATGTCGGCATTTTCCTGCTGAGCATTGTCGGTTTCGTGATCTTTGCCTCGACCCAGCCGATGCTGGCCGGCATCCTCAAGTACTTTGTCGACGGGCTGAGCAACCCTGAAGCAGTGTTGTTCCCCAACGTCCCTTACCTGCGCGACCTGCAATTGCTGCAGGCGGTGCCGCTGCTGATCATCCTGATCGCGGCGTGGCAGGGCCTGGGGTCGTTCCTTGGCAACTATTTTCTGGCCAAGGTTTCCCTTTGTCTGGTGCACGACCTGCGCGTTGAGTTGTTCAACAAGCTGCTGGTGCTGCCCAACCGCTACTTCGACAACCACAACTCCGGGCACCTGATTTCGCGTATCACCTTCAACGTGACCATGGTCACCGGTGCTGCCACCGATGCCATCAAGGTGGTCATCCGTGAAGGCCTGACCGTGGTGTTCCTGTTTGCCTACCTGCTGTGGATGAACTGGCACCTTACCTTGGTCATGGTTGCCATCCTCCCGGTCATTGCGGTGATGGTGAGCATTGCCAGCAAGAAATTCCGCAAGCAGAGCAAGAAGATCCAGGTGGCCATGGGCGACGTCACCCACGTCGCCTCGGAAACCATTCAGGGTTACCGCGTGGTGCGCAGCTTCGGCGGCGAGGCCTACGAGGAGCAGCGTTTCAGCCGGGCCAGCCAGAGCAATACCGACAAGCAGCTGCGCATGACCAAGACCGGCTCGCTGTACACGCCGATGCTGCAGCTGGTGATCTACAGCGCCATGGCCGCGCTGATGTTCCTGGTGCTGTTCCTGCGCGGTGAGTCTACCGCCGGTGACCTGGTGGCCTACATTACCGCTGCCGGCTTGCTGCCCAAGCCGATTCGCCAGTTGTCGGAAGTCAGCTCTACCATCCAGAAGGGCCTGGCGGGTGCAGAAAGCATCTTCGAGCAACTGGACGAAGAGCCTGAGCTGGACACCGGTACTGTCGAGAAGGAACGCGTGGAAGGGCGCCTGGAAGTGCGCAACCTGAGCTTCACCTACCCGGGCACCGAGCGTGAAGTGCTGAGCGACATCAGCTTTGTCGCCGAGCCCGGGCAGATGATCGCCCTGGTTGGCCGCTCGGGCAGCGGCAAGTCGACCCTGGCGGCGCTGATTCCGCGCTTCTATCACCACGACCAGGGGCAGATCCTGCTCGATGGCGTGGAGATCGAGAACTACCGCCTGCGCAACCTGCGCCGCCACGTTTCGCAGGTGACCCAGCACGTCACCCTGTTCAACGACACCGTGGCCAACAACATCGCCTATGGCGACCTGGCGGGTGCCCCGCGCGCAGACATCGAAGCCGCTGCGGCCGATGCCTACGCCAAGGAGTTCGTCGACCGCTTGCCGAAGGGCTTCGACACCGACGTGGGTGAAAACGGCGTGCTGCTCTCCGGCGGCCAGCGCCAGCGCCTGGCCATTGCCCGGGCACTGCTGAAGAACGCGCCGCTGCTGATTCTCGACGAGGCTACCTCGGCCCTGGATACCGAATCCGAGCGGCACATCCAGGCTGCCCTGGACCATGTGATGCAAGGCCGCACCACGCTGGTGATCGCCCACCGCCTGTCGACCATCGAGAAGGCCGACCAGATCCTGGTCATGGACCAGGGCCGTCTGGTCGAGCGTGGCACCCATGCCGAGCTGCTCGCGGCTAATGGCCATTATGCCCGCCTGCATGCCATGGGCCTGGATGAGCCGGTCAAGGCCGATATCACCTGAGTCCTCCCTGATCGGGGCCGTAACGGCCCCGATTGTCACGGGAATTTTCCGGGGGCGATCTGGCCATAAAGCCGTCGTCTACCCTGTGCTAATATCCTGCCCCTGTTCATTATTTCCATATGGGTTGCCCATGAAGTTGTCCATGCCGCGTTTCGATCAAGCCCCGGTTCTGGTGGTCGGCGATGTCATGCTCGACCGCTACTGGCATGGCGGTACTTCGCGTATCTCGCCTGAAGCGCCAGTGCCGGTGGTCAAGGTCGATCAGATCGAGGATCGCCCCGGCGGCGCGGCCAACGTTGCCTTGAACATCGCCGCCCTGGGCGCACCGGCGTCGCTGATCGGCGTTACCGGCCAGGACGAGGCCGCCGACAGCCTCGCCAACAGCCTTCAGGCTGCGGGCGTGCGCTCGGTGTTCCAGCGCATCGCGCACCAGCCGACCATCGTCAAGCTGCGGGTCATGAGCCGTCACCAGCAGCTGCTGCGTATCGATTTCGAAGAGCCGTTCGCCACCGACCCGCTGTCGCTGGGTGCCGAAGTCGACAGCCTGCTCGAAGGCGTCAAGGTGCTGGTCTTGTCCGACTATGGCAAGGGCGCACTGAAGAATCACCAAAGCCTGATCCAGGCGGCGCGGGCCAAGGGCATTCCGGTGCTGGCCGACCCCAAGGGCAAGGATTTTTCCATCTACCGCGGCGCCAGCCTGATCACCCCGAACCTCAGCGAGTTCGAGGTCATCGTCGGCCGTTGCGCCGATGAGGCCGAACTGGTCGCCAAAGGCTTGCAGCTGCTGCAGGACCTGGACCTGGGCGCCGTGCTGGTCACCCGTGGCGAGCACGGCATGACCCTGCTGCGCGTTGGCCAGCCGGCGCTGCACCTGCCGGCGCGGGCGCGTGAAGTGTTCGATGTGACCGGTGCCGGTGATACCGTCATTTCCACCCTCGCGGCGGCCATTGCGGCTGGCGAGGACCTGCCCCACGCGGTGGCCTTGGCCAACCTGGCGGCCGGCATCGTGGTCGGCAAGCTGGGTACGGCTGCGATCAGTGCCCCGGAATTGCGCCGGGCGATCCAGCGTGAGGAAGGTTCCGAGCGCGGCGTGCTGGGCCTGGAGCAACTGCTGCTGGCCATCGATGACGCGCGGGCGCACAACGAGAAGATCGTCTTCACCAATGGCTGCTTCGACATCCTGCATGCCGGGCATGTCACCTACCTGGAACAGGCGCGGGCCCAGGGTGATCGCCTGATCGTCGCGGTCAATGACGACGCCTCGGTCAGCCGCCTGAAAGGGCCGGGTCGGCCGATCAACAGCGTCGACCGGCGCATGGCTGTACTGGCCGGCTTGGGCGCGGTGGACTGGGTAATCAGCTTCCCTGAAGGCACGCCGGAAAACCTGCTGAGCCAGGTCAAGCCGGATGTGTTGGTCAAAGGTGGCGACTATGGCATCGACCAGGTGGTGGGTGCCGATATCGTCAAGGCGTACGGCGGCACCGTGAAGGTGCTGGGCCTGGTCGAGAACAGCTCGACCACGGCGATTGTCGAGAAGATTCGCAAGAACTGATACCGCTGGGGCCGCTTTGCGGCACAAGGCCGCTCCTACAGGGGTCGCGTAAGCCATGGTTAACGCGGTCCCTGTAGGAGCGGCCTTGTGCCGCGAACGGGCTGCAAAGCAGCCCCAATATCACTTGTTCAGGCTAGTACGCGCCCGCTCCAGCAGTGCCCGCGCCTTGTCGCCAAAGCGCTGCAGGTGCGACGCCCGCGCCGGCTTGCTCTCCACCAACCCCTGCTGCTTCACCCAGTCCTTCCAGCGTACCCGCTCGTCCGTCACTACCCAGCCTTCCTGCCGGGCAAAACTTTCGGCCAGGTACAGCCCGCGTGTGCTCGCCGGCACCAGCTCGTCCTTCTTCAGCGTATACAGCTCCGCAAGCGGGTGGCCGTCCTTCAACGGCATCAGGTACAGGTCTGGCCGTTTGCGGTTGAGCCGCGCTACCAGTTGGCCGCCCTCCAGCCGCTCATCGACGTGGAACAGGCTGAGTTTCTTGGCTTCACGGGGCACCTGCAGGCGCATGTCGTAGATCAGTTGCAGCGAAGCAGTGGGCAAGTGCACATAGGCCCTTGGCCGCTCCAGCAGCATCAGGTTGCCGCAGTGCACGGGCCGGGCGGCGCCGGACTCCGGGGCCAGCAGGAAGGGCGGTGTTTCGCGGTAGTGCAGGGCAGCGGCGTACGGGACAGGCAGCCAGGTATCGTTGAAGCGCCCGCCCAGCCAGCCTTCCGGGGTTTCCAGCAGGCATTCCTCGGCCACTTCCTGAACGGCCGTGTGCAACGGCAGGTTCAGCTCC
Organism: Pseudomonas sp. WOUb67; assembly: GCF_050058005.1. NCBI lineage: Bacteria > Pseudomonadati > Pseudomonadota > Gammaproteobacteria > Pseudomonadales > Pseudomonadaceae > Pseudomonas > Pseudomonas sp. WOUb67. The sequence goes on from NZ_CP170112.1 coordinate 1,238,188, forward strand.
TGCGCGGGTACATAGCCAGAAATCAGTTTCAGCACCACGTCGCCCCGGTCTTGCCGACGCTGACGCACCAACACCCAGTAGTCACGGTTTTGCCAATGCAGGGTAAGGCGCACCGACACACCCAGGTTGGCCAGTTCGACCACGAAGCGCTGCGTGTCGGGCAGTTGGATGGCCTTGCGCCGCTGTTGGGTCTGGGCAAAGTTCAGCGGCATGCCGATGCTCTGGTACGCCAGGCCTTCGGGTGTGGCTTCGACATGCAGTGGCAGTGTCTTGAAGTTGCTCGGGTTCTTGCGGATCAGCGTTCGCGCCACGAGGCTCCTCCTTGCGTCGGGTCATTCTCCCGGCCCTTGTTGGGCCAGGGGCAACTCAGTGCTGGCCCAGGATGCGGGCGACGGTGGCCACGTTGTGGGCCAGGTGCAGCGGATTGATGGTGCCGACGATAGCACTGCTGACACCCGGATGGGCGAACAGCAGCTCGAAGCTTGCCTGCACCGGGTCAACGCCCGGGGCCAGGCAGACATGCCCACTGGCCAGCGCCTTCTTTACCAGGATGGCCTTGCCGTGTTCGGCAGCGTAGTCCAGCACCGGGCGTTCTGCCTGCTCGTTGAGGTTGTAGGTAACCATGGCGCAGTCGCCCTGTTCCAGTGCTTTCAGGCCACCGGCCACGGTCTTGCCGGACAGGCCGAAGCCGAGGATCTTGCCCTCTTGCTTGAGCGCCGCCAGGGTCTGGTACACCTCCTGCTGTTCGAGGATCGCCAGGTCGTTGCCGTCGGAATGCACCAGCACCAGTTCGATGCGGTCTGTTTCCAGGCGGCGCAGGCTGCGTTCCACAGACCGGCGGGTGTGGGCGGCGCTGAAGTCGAAGTGCGACAGGCCGTTGTCGAATTCTTCGCCGACCTTGCTGACGATCACCCACTCATCGCGTTGGCCGCGCAGCAGCGGGCCCAGGCGTTCTTCACTGCGGCCATAAGCGGGGGCGGTGTCGATCAGGTTGATGCCCAGCTCGCGGGCCTGGGCCAGCAACATGCGGGCTTCGTCATCGCCGGGGATGGTGAAACCGGTGGGGTACTTCACACCTTGGTCGCGGCCCAGCTTGACCGTGCCCAGGCCCAGTGGCGAAACCTGGAAACCGGTGCTGCCCAGCGGGCGGTGGAAGTCGTGCAGGGTGGGCAGGCTCATGGCAGCAGTTGCTCCCAGGCTGGAACGCCCAGCGGTGGGCGTGGCAGGTCGGCCAGGTCGGCTTGTGCCTGCGGGCGGATGCCGTCGCGCTCCAGGTGGGCGATGACCCGGTCGCTGAAGTCCGGCGCCAGCGCCAGCTTGGTCGGCCAGCCGACCAGCAGGCGCTGCTGGTCGGCAAGGAAGGCGTTGTCCGGGCGTACCAGGCCCGATTGCGCAGGTTCGGCGCGGTCGACGCGCAGGGTGGCCCAGCGCACCAGGCTCTGGTCAACCCACGGCAGCAGGTTGGCGATTTCCTTTTGTGCTGCAGCAATCTGCGCTGCAGGTTCGCGCGCTACGCCATCGGCTTCGGCCAGGTCGCCGCCCAGGTACCACACCCACTGGCCATCGGCGGCGGGGTGGGTGGTCACCGTAACCCGTGGCTTGGGCCCGCCACCGAGGCAGTGGGCGTACAACGGTTTGAGGTTCGGGCCCTTGGCCATGACCATGTGCAGCGGGCGGGTTTGCATGGCTGGCTGGTCCAGGCCCAGGGCAAGCAGCAGGTCCTCGGTGCCGGCACCGGCGCTAAGCACGATGCGCTGGGCACGGATGTCGCGGCCATCCACACGCAGGCCGACCAAGGCATCACCCTCACGCAAGGGTTCGATTCGCTCACCTGCCAGCAAGGAGTCGCCGGCCAGCGCGGCCAGGTTGGCCAGCAGGCTCGGGACATCGATTACCAGTTCTGCCAAGCGATAGACCTTACCCTTGAAGGCTCGGTCCTGCAGCGCGGGCGGCAACTGGTCGCCCTTGACCTGGTCGACCCGGCCGCGCACGGCCTTGCTGGCGAAGAAACTGGTGAGGTTGCCGGCCAGGGTGCCGGGTGACCACAGGTAGTGGGCATCGGAGAGCAGGCGGGTACGCCCGAGGTCGAGTTCGCCGTCGCCAGCCAGGGCCTCGCGCCAGCGGCGCGGCATATCGGCGATGGCTTCCGAGGCGCCGGTCAGGGCACCGTGCAGGGCGTACTTGGTGCCACCGTGGATGATGCCCTGCGACTTGATCGTCTGCTCACCGCCAAGGCTGGCGCGTTCCACCAGCACTGTCGAGTAGCCCTGGCGGCGCAGGCGGGCATTGAGCCAGAGGCCTGCGACCCCGGCGCCGACGATCAGCACGTCAGTGGAAATGGCAGATGGCATGGCGGTACCTCGAAGACTGGGACAGCTGGCAAGTATACAGGGTCGGGCTCGAGGGGGCTGCTTTGCAGCCCATTCGCGGCACAAGGCCGCTCCTACAATGATCGCGCAATCCCCGACATACGCGGTCCCTGTAGGAGCGGCCTTGTGCCGCGAATGGGCCGCAAAGCGGCCCCGGAAATTCAATGCCCGGCTGTCTTGGAAAACAGCTGGATCACCACCACCCCACCGACGATCATGGCCATGCCGAGCATCGCCGGCACATCCAGCTTCTGCCCGTAGATCACCAGCGCCGCCACACTGATCAGCACAATCCCCAGCCCCGACCAGATGGCATAGGCGATCCCCACTGGAATGCTGCGCACCACCAGGGTCAGCATCCAGAACGCAATGCCGTAGCCGACCACCATCAACAGCAGTGGCAACGGCGTGCTCAGGCCTTTCACCGCTTTCATGGAAGCAGTGGCGATGACTTCGGCGCAGATGGCGATGGCGAGATAGGTATAGGCATTCATGGCGGGATCCTCTGGTGACTGGTCGGGCATTCTAGACCTTGCCCAGATGCGGTAAAGTCATTACCTATCAGATATGGGGATAGGTTGATGGCTGAGCAATGGAACCTGGAGCAGCTGCGAATTTTTCTGCGCGTCGCCGAATTACGCTCGTTTTCTGCTGTTGCCCGCGAACAACGCAAGGCCCAATCGGCCATCAGCAATGCCATCGCCCTGCTGGAAGCAGACCTGGGTGTCACGTTGTTCGAGCGCAGCAGCGGGCGGCAACCGAAGCTGACCGAAAATGGCAGCGCGTTGCTGGAAGATGCCCGCGAGCTGTTGCGCCAGTGCGAACACCTGGATGGCCGTGCCCTGGCCCTGATGCGCGGGCAGGAAGCCTTGCTGCGGGTTGCCCAGGACGAAGCCATGCCTTACCAGCCGGTGATCGACAGCCTCGACGAACTGGCCAGCCGCTACCCGTTCCTGGAGGTGCAACTGGCCAGCGGTGCCCAGGGCGACGTGGCGCGCAAGCTGGTGGAGCGGCGTGCCGACCTGGGCCTGTTCTTCCACCACGAAAGCATCCCGGCATCGCTGGAGCGGCGGGCGCTGGGCAGTGTGGAGATGGTCACGGTCTGCGCGGTCGGCCACCCGCTGGCGGGCGAAGGCCGGGTCACCCGCCAGCAACTGGCGCGCCACCGTCAATTGCTCATCACCCCACAGCAAAGCGGTTACCCCGGTGGGGAAGCGATCAGCCCGCAGGTATGGCGTGCCGACAGCTTCTACGCCATGGCTGAACTGCTGATGCGCGGCCTGGGCTGGGCCTGGTTGCCGCGGCACGTGGTGCAGTACCCGACCTACCAGGCGCACATGGTCGAGCTTGATAGCGAATGGCGGCCACCGGCGCTGGTGGCGGAACTGGCCTGGCGCCGTGATGCGCCGCTGGGGCCGGCCGCGCAGTGGCTGGCCGAGCGCTTTGCGGTGCACCTGCGCGCGATCGGGTAAACTCCGGCGCCATGAACAGAACACTCTATACCTTGCTGTTTCACCTGGGCCTGCCGCTGGTTGCGCTGCGCCTGTACCTGCGCGCGCGCAAGTCGCCTGCCTATGGGCAACGCATCGGCGAGCGTTTTGCCTTCAAACTGCCGGCCATGCGCCGGGGCGGTATCTGGGTGCACGCAGTGTCGGTGGGCGAGAGCATTGCAGCGGCGCCCATGGTGCGTGCCTTGCTCAAGGCCTACCCTGAATTGCCGATCACGCTTACCTGCATGACGCCGACCGGTTCCGAGCGTATTCGCGCCATGTTCGCCGACGAACCGCGTGTGCAGCATTGCTACCTGCCCTACGACCTGCCGTGGACGGCCGGGCGATTTCTTGACCATGTGCAGCCAAAGCTGGGCATCATCATGGAAACCGAGCTATGGCCCAACCACATCCACCAGTGCGCCAAACGCGGCATTCCGGTGGCGCTGGCCAACGCGCGATTGTCCGAGCGTTCGGCACGCGGCTACGGGCGCTTTGCCAAGCTGACTCGGCCGATGCTGGCGGAAATGAACCTGATCGCCGTGCAGACCGAAACCGAGGCGCAACGCTTCCGTGACCTGGGCGCGCGGCTGGAGTGTGTAAAGGTTACCGGTTCGATCAAGTTCGACCTGAAGATTGATGAGCAACTGCTGCCGCGTGCCAGGGCGTTGCGTGAGCAGTGGGGGGCACAGCAGCGCCCGGTGTGGATTGCCGCCAGTACCCATGACGGTGAGGATGCACTGATTCTGCAGGCGCACCGGCAGTTGTTGCAGGTGCATGGCGATGCCTTGCTGATCCTGGTGCCGCGCCATCCCGAGCGCTTCAACGCTGTGCATGCGCTGTGCAGCGAGCAATTCACCACTGTGCGCCGTTCTGCCGGTACGCCGGTCGAGGCGCAAACCCGCGTGTTGCTGGGCGATACCATGGGTGAGCTGCTGTTCCTGTATGCCCTGGCCGACATTGCCTTCGTCGGTGGCAGCCTGGTGCCGACCGGTGGCCACAACCCGTTGGAGCCGGCAGCGCTGGCTTTGCCGGTGCTCATGGGGCCGCATGTGTTCAATTTCCTTGAAATCAGCGCGATGTTGCGTGAGGCAGGGGCGCTGCAGCTGGTGGACGATGCCGACGGGCTGGCCGGGGAAGTGCGGCGGCTGGTCGAGTTGCCGCAGGATGCGCAGCGCATGGGCGAGGCGGGCAGGGCGGTGATGCGGGCCAATCAAGGCGCGTTGCAGCGCTTGCTCGATGGACTGGGCGCGCTCATTCGCTGATTTTTGCACTGGATTTCCTGGCCTCATCGCCGGCAAGCCAGCTCCCACAGGTACTGCACAAGGCTTAAAGCCAGTGGAGAACTTGTGGGAGCTGGCTTGCCGGCGATGAGGCCAGAAAAGATAACCCAGCTGGTAAAAGAATCACCCTTGTCTCACGGGCGGCGCTCGAAGTTCTTGGCCGCTGCCGCAGCCAGGTCTGGCGGCAGGAAGTCCTTGTCCGGGTTGTAGTCCGGTTTCAGGTAACGCTTGAGGTCCTGCAGGTCTTGCGGGCTCAGGGTGCCGGCCGCCTGCTTCAGGCTCAGGTTGTCGAGGATGTAGTCATAGCGGCTGTTGTTGTAATCCCTCACCGAGGTGTACAGCTGGCGCTGGGCATCGAGCACGTCGACGATGTTGCGGGTACCCACCTGGTAGCCGATTTCGGTGGCTTCCAGCGCACTCTGGTTGGAGATGATCGACTGCTTGCGTGCTTGCACCTGTTCCACGTCGGTGTTCACCGCGCGGTGCAGGTTACGGGTGTTTTCCACCACCTGGCGGCGCAGGCTTTCACGTTGCTGCTCGCTCTGGCTCAGCCGCTGATAGGCCTCGCGGACCTGCGAGCTGGTCAGGCCACCGCTGTAGATCGGGATGTTCAGTTGCAGGCCAACGCTGGTCTGTTCGACGTCGCCGCTGTAGCGCACGCCCAGTTGCGAAGGGTTGGTAAAGCCGAGGTTGTCGTTGTCACCCTTCTGGTACTTGGCCACTGCATCCAGGGTCGGCGCATGGCCGGCCTTGCGCTGGCGCAGGGTTTCTTCGGCGGCGGAAACCGCATAGTTGGTGGCCAGCAGGTTGAGGTTCTGGCGCCCGGCGGTTTCGACCCAGGCCTTGGCGTCGTTTGGCGTCGGTACCTGCACCGGTAGGGTATGCACCACGCCTTGAATCGAGGTGTATTCACGATTTGTCAAGGTGACCAGCGCTTCAAAGGCATCCTGCACCTGGCGCTCGGCGATGATCCGGTTGGCCCGGGCAGTGTCGTAGCTGGCCTGGGATTGCAGCACATCGGTCTTGTCCGACAGGCCCACATCGAACCGTTCGTTGGACTGGTCCAGCTGGCGCTTGAACGCGGCTTCCTCGGCCTTGGTGGCGGCCAGGTTGTCTTGCGCGCGCAGCACGGCAAAGTAGTTTTGTGCGGTTTGCAGGATCAGGTTCTGTTCAGTGGCCGACAGCTCCAGCGCGGCCTGCTCGTTGACTGCCTCAGCTGCCTGCAGCTGGAACCAGCGATCAGCGCGGAAGATCGGCTGGGCCAGGGTCGCGCTCCATGAGTTGCCGCTGCGGTTGGAGGTAATGGATGGCTCATCCAGCTTGGTGCGGGTGTTCAGCATCTCGGCATCGGCTGACAGGTTTGGCAGCAACCCGGCGCGGGCCTGCGGCACCACTTCGCGGCGGGCGCCATAATCGGCGCGTGCCGCAGCCAGGTCGGCGTTGTTGTCTACTGCTTCCTGGTAGACGCTCACGAGGTCGGTTTTGACTGTAGTGGGCATGTCCGCTGCCCAGACCACTCCGTTGGACGCACAAGACACGGCTATCGCCAGTGAGAGTTTGCGCAGCATAGAGGCAATCCTTGTACGAAATTTAATTACTGAACTGTTGAGTATCGAGCGATGGGCCAGTGTAGTGCGATGCGCCCCTGGCAACAATCGCCCGGTGTGCCTTTCATCAACCGCGCATTTACCCGCTTGGCTTTGCCGACCACTCCAGTCTAGACTGCGCATGTTCTTGTCGGGGTGCCTTGAAGCAAAGGCTGAGATCGCAGAGGTGCGGATCCCGTTGAACCTGATCAGGTTAGCGCCTGCGTAGGGAACAAGATTGCTCGCCTTCCCGGGGAGCCTCTTGTGCCAGGTCCGGGAATGTCGCAGCTGCATGCAGCTTCAGGCACCCCCATATCCGGCACTGCACCCGTCCATGGGTGCGTCCGCGCTTTTCAGGTTCTCCCCGACATTCCACTGCTAGGAAGCCGTCTGGAGAGCCTGTGATGACCAAACAAGAAAAAGCGATCAACCTCAGCGAATCGGCACAAGTCGATCAGCAGTCCGTGCAACCGTTCCCGCGCTCGCGCAAGATCTATGTCGAAGGCTCGCGCCCGGACATCCGCGTGCCCATGCGTGAAATCAGCCTGGACGATACCCCGACCGATTTTGGCGGCGAAACCAACGCGCCGGTACTGGTCTACGACACGTCCGGCCCGTACACCGACCCCAACGTGATCATCGATGTGCGCAAGGGCCTGGCCGACGTGCGTTCGGCCTGGATCGACGCCCGCGGTGACACCGAGCGCCTGGGCGGGCTCAGCTCCGACTTCGGCCAGCAGCGCCTGAACGACGCCGAACTGGCCAAGCTGCGTTTTGCCCACGTGCGCAACCCGCGCCGTGCCAAGGCTGGCGCCAACGTCTCGCAGATGCACTATGCCCGCCAGGGCATCATCACCGCCGAGATGGAATACGTTGCCATCCGCGAAAACATGAAGCTGCAAGAGGCCCGCGCCGCTGGCCTGCTTGATGAGCAGCACGCCGGCCACAGCTTCGGTGCCAACATCCCGAAAGAAATCACCCCTGAATTCGTCCGCCAGGAAATCGCCCGTGGCCGCGCGATCATTCCCGCCAACATCAACCACCCGGAAGTGGAGCCGATGATCATCGGCCGCAACTTCCTGGTGAAGATCAACGGCAACATCGGCAACAGCGCGCTGGGTTCCTCGATCGAGGAAGAAGTGGCCAAGCTGACCTGGGGCATCCGCTGGGGTTCGGACACGGTCATGGACCTGTCCACCGGCAAGCACATTCACGAAACCCGCGAGTGGATCATCCGCAACTCGCCGGTGCCGATCGGTACCGTGCCGATCTACCAGGCCCTGGAAAAGGTCAACGGCGTGGCCGAAGACCTGACCTGGGAGCTGTTCCGCGACACCCTGATCGAACAGGCCGAGCAGGGCGTGGACTATTTCACCATCCACGCCGGTGTGCTGCTGCGCTATGTGCCGCTGACTGCCAAGCGCGTCACCGGTATCGTCAGCCGCGGTGGCTCGATCATGGCCAAGTGGTGCCTGGCGCACCACAAGGAAAACTTCCTGTACACGCACTTCGACGAGATCTGCGAAATCATGAAGGCCTACGACGTCAGCTTCTCGCTGGGTGACGGCCTGCGCCCTGGCTCGATTGCCGATGCCAACGACGCCGCGCAGTTCGGCGAGCTGGAAACCCTTGGCGAGCTGACCAAGATCGCCTGGAAGCACGACGTGCAGTGCATGATCGAAGGCCCGGGTCACGTGCCGATGCAGTTGATCAAGGAGAACATGGACAAGCAGCTGGAGTGCTGCGACGAGGCGCCGTTCTACACCCTCGGCCCGCTGACCACCGACATTGCGCCGGGTTACGACCACATCACCTCGGGCATTGGTGCGGCGATGATCGGCTGGTTCGGTTGCGCCATGCTCTGCTACGTCACGCCCAAGGAGCACCTGGGCCTGCCGAACAAGGACGACGTGAAAACCGGCATCATCACCTACAAGATCGCCGCGCACGCGGCCGACCTTGCCAAGGGCCACCCGGGCGCGCAGATTCGCGACAACGCCCTGTCCAAGGCGCGTTTCGAGTTCCGCTGGGAAGACCAGTTCAACCTCGGCCTGGACCCGGACACCGCCCGTGCCTTCCACGACGAGACCCTGCCGAAGGAATCGGCCAAGGTCGCGCACTTCTGCTCGATGTGCGGGCCGAAGTTCTGCTCGATGAAGATCACCCAGGAAGTGCGTGAATACGCCGCCAGGATCGAGACCGTGGACGTAGCGGTCGAGCAAGGCATGCGCGAGCAGGCCGAGCGGTTCCGCCAGGAAGGCAGCCAGCTGTACCAGAAAGTGTAACTGACCTTACACCTGCATTGATCCGGCTGGCCCTTTCGCGGGTAAACCCGCTCCCACAGGTTCCCCACTGCCTTCAGCATTGTGCGGTCCCTGTGGGAGCGGGTTTACCCGCGAAAGGGCCGGCCGATTCAGCGCAAATCTCAAACCTTTCGGCGATCATAACAATGACCACCCCCAGCCAATTCTCCCCCGACCACCCGGTCCCCACCCACCAGCGCATCTTCGGCGCCCGCGACCTGTTCTCGCTGTGGTTCTCCCTCGGCATCGGCCTGATGGTGCTGCAAGTCGGCGCCATGCTCGCCCCAGGCCTGGGCCTTGCCGGCGCGGTGCTGGCCATTGCCCTGGGCACCGGCGTGGGTGTGCTGTTGCTGGGCGCCGCCGGTGTCATCGGCAGCGACACCGGCCTGTCCGCCATGGGCACCCTGAAACTCAGCCTGGGCGGCCATGGCGCGCGCTTGCCGGCTGTGCTCAACCTGCTGCAGTTGGTCGGTTGGGGCGCGTTCGAGATCATCGTCATGCGCGATGCCGCCAGCCTGCTGGGTGCGCGAGCGTTCGGCGAGGACAGTGCCTGGAACAGCCCGATGCTCTGGACCCTGTGTTTCGGCGCCCTGGCCACCCTGCTGGCCGTCAGCGGGCCGCTGGCCTTCGTGCGCAAGGTGCTGCGCGCCTGGGGTATCTGGGTGTTGCTGGGCGCTTGCCTGTGGCTGACCTGGAACCTGTTCGCCAAGGCCGACCTGGCTGCACTGTGGGGCCGCGCCGGGGACGGTTCGATGTCGCTGGCCGTGGGCTTCGACATCGTCATCGCCATGCCGCTGTCCTGGCTGCCACTGATCGCCGACTACTCGCGCTTCGCCCGCAATGGCAAGCATGTATTCGGCGGCACGGTCATTGGCTATTTCATCGGCAACACCTGGCTGATGAGCCTGGGCGTGGCCTACACCCTGGCCTTCGCTGCCAGTGGTGAAGTCAATGCCCTGCTGCTGGCCCTGGCCGGCGCCGGCATGGGTATTCCGTTGCTGTTGATTTTGCTGGACGAGTCGGAAAAGGCCTTTGCCGACATCCACTCGGCAGCGGTTTCCACTGGCGTGCTGTTGCCTGTGAAAGTCGAGCACCTGGCGCTGGCCATCGGCGTGTTGTGCACCCTGATCGCCCTGCTGGCGCCGCTGGCCCAGTACGAGAACTTCCTGCTGCTGATCGGTTCGGTGTTCGCGCCGCTGTTTGGCGTGGTGCTGATGGACCACTACGTGGTTCGTCGCCGCCGCTTGCCGGCACAGGTCGGCGGCTTGCACTGGCAGGCGCTGGTGGCCTGGTTTACAGGGGTGGCGGTCTATCACCTGATCGCCGCGCAGGCACCGGAGCTGGGGGCTACCCTGCCAGCGTTGCTGCTGGCAGGTGTGCTGCATGGTTTACTGAGCCTTAGCCGCGGCCGGGAAACAGTTCAGGCTTGAGGACGCCATTCAGGCGCGGGTAGGGGATCTTCAGTTCCACGTGGCCCATGGAATAGGGCGCGATGGCATAGACCTCGTACTTGACCACGACTGCGCCGTACGTCAGGGCGATGTGCGGCGACTTCTTGAACGGCCAGGTTTTGACGAACTCGGCGTCCTTGTCCATGCCCACGCTCATCAGCCAGGCGCGGTGCGACTCCTCCACGGTTTTCCAGAAGGTGTCCTCCTGGCCTGGCACCAGCATGTCCTGCAGGGTCAGCACCTTGTCCAGCTTGCGCGAATAGTTGATGAAGCCGCGCCCAGGCATGCCGTGGGCGCCACCGCTGTCCAGGTAGCTGGACAACTCGATGATCACCAGCCCGTCATGCTGCTCGCGTACCTTGGCTTGCAGGTAACTGCTGTTACGTTTGTCGGCACTGGCCAGGTATTGCTGTTCGTAGGCCTGCAAGGTGCTTGGCGCGGTGCCATGCTGATTGTCTTCGGTCAGTTGCAGCAGGCGTTTTTCGACGATGCCGTCGAGCGCGGGCAGGGCCGGGAAGTGGACCATGTCGATGTTCACCAGCGGGCAGTCGCTCTCGCTGCAGCCGGGTTTGACATGCTCCCAGGCGTCGCGCTTGACCTCGAGCGGGGTCCGGTAGTTGGGCGTGAACAGGCTCTGGCAGGCGCCCAGAGCGAGTGCCAGCACGGCCACGGAAGTCAGTTTGACAAGTGTCATGATGATCCTTGCAGAACAGGGAAAAGTCGGCCTTTGACCGTCTGCGCGGCCTTCAGTTCGCCACTAAGCTAACAGAGTGAAGACGCGCTGTCCCGAGTGTGCGAACGGTTGCCGGAAAGGGGTGAAACGCGAAAGCGTGCAGAGTAGGATGGCGCGATGCGGTAATTGAGGTAACGAGGATTTCCATGTCAGACACGTTGAATTCGGTGCCCAAGGCGGTCGAGATCGTCAAGCGGGCCAACTGCTTCCAGGGCTTCTACAAGCTCGACAAGGTGCACCTGCGCCACGAGCTGTTTGCTGGTGGCATGGGCCGCGAGATCAGCCGCGAACTGTTTGTGCGCCATGATGCGGTGTGTGTGCTGCCTTACGACCCGTTGCGCGATGAAGTGGTGCTGATCGAGCAGTTCCGCGTCGGCGCACTGGACAAGGTTGCCAACCCTTGGCTGATCGAGATGGTGGCCGGGCTGATCGACAAGGATGAGCAACCCGAGGAAGTCGCCCACCGCGAAGCCGAGGAAGAAGCTGGCCTTGCGTTCAGCGCCCTGTGGCCGATGACCCGCTACTTCCCGTCGCCGGGCGGCAGTGACGAATACGTTCACCTGTTCCTCGGCCGTTGCAGCAGCGAGGGCGCCGGGGGCTTGCATGGCCTGGAAGAAGAGGGCGAAGACATCCGTGTGCGCGTGTGGTCGTTCGAGGATGCCCTGCAGGCGGTGCGCGACGGGCGCATCTGCAACGCGGCGACTATCATCGGCTTGCAATGGCTGGCGCTGAACCGTGACGAAGTACGAGGTATGTGGAAGTGAACTTGCTGCGCGAGCGCTATCGAGTCGACCTGGTCGGGCTGCAGGCTGCCTGCGAGGCCAACTACGCCCGGCTGATGCGCCTGTTGCCCGACATGCGCACCACCCAGAGCTCGCGCCGCATCGGCATGACCCAGGGCGACCAGATGCTCGGCGTGCTGGTGCTGGACGTGGTGTTGGCCTGCCCGTACACCACCACCCTGCATGTGCGCCAGGAGCACAGCCTGCCGTGGCTGCCGGTGCCGCACCTGGAGGTGCAGGTGTACCATGATGCACGCATGGCCGAAGTGGTCAGCGCCGAACACACCCGGCGCCTGCGCAGCATCTACCCGTATCCGAACGAGGCCGGGCATCAGCCGGACGAAAAGGCCCAGCTCAACCTGTTCCTCGGTGAATGGCTGAGCCACTGCCTGGCCTGTGGCCACGAACTGGCAAGCGTTCGTTGACATGCAGCCAGTTCAGACACGCCCTGTACATGTTGTGCAACTGACCGACGCCCATCTTTTCGCCGACCCGGCCGGCAGCATGCTGGGCCTGAATACTCGTGACAGCCTGCGCCATGTGGTGGCCCAGGTGCGGCGGGAGCAACCGCTTGTCGACGTGCTGTTGTGTACCGGCGACCTGTCCCAGGACGCCAGTGTTGCCTCTTATGAAGCGTTCCGTGAGCTGACTGCGCCGTTTGCCGTGCCCACCCGCTGGTTGCCGGGCAACCATGACGAGGCCCGGGTCATGGCCGAAGTGGCCCCGGAGCTGGTGCAGGCGGTGACCGATGTTGGCGCCTGGCGTATCGTCATGCTCAACACCGCGGTGCATGGGGCGACACACGGTCTGCTGGAGGATGACCAGCTGGCCGTGCTGGAAGCCGCCTTGAACGAGGCGGGTGAGCGGCATTGCCTGGTGTGTTTCCACCATCAGCCGGTGGACATCGGGTGCGCCTGGATCGCGCCGATCGGCTTGCGCAATGCCCAGGCCCTGTTCGCTATCGTCGAGGCTTATCCGCAGGTGCGGGCGTTGCTGTGGGGGCATGTGCACCAGGAATGGGATGAGCTGCGCGATGGCCGGCGCCTGCTGGCTACGCCTTCGACCTGCATCCAGTTCGCGCCACGCAGCGAGGACTTCAAGGTGAGCGAAGAGCAGCCGGGGTACCGCTGGCTGCGCCTGCATGCCGACGGGCGGCTGGAAACCGGAGTGGAGCGGGCGGTGGATTTCGATGTGAAGCTCGACTTCGATAGCCCAGGTTATTAGGGCTGGTTATTGCACGCACATCCCTTTGTAGGAGCAGCCTTGTGCTGCGAAGAGGCCCTTCCTGGCACAGACCATCTTTTGTCATGCCGGCCTCTTCGCAGCACAAGGCTGCTCCTACAAAGGCAGTGCATGCCCAGAGGTCGATTCTGGCAATTTGAAGAAATTATTGCGAAACCCGTTGTAATGCGTCAAAACCCGGCGAACGCGCTACACTGCGCGTCCCTGCGCCCGCATCATCAGGCGCGAAGCCACAGATTTCGGGGGCAGCATGTCGGGTTCCATCCTCTATATCCATGGCTTCAACAGCTCGCCGCTTTCAACCAAGGCGCGCCAGCTCGAAGCCGTGATGCAGCAACTGGGCCTGTCGGCCCAGCTACGCGTGCCCGCCATGCATCACCACCCGCGCCAAGCCATCGCCCAGCTCGAAGCGGCCATCGCCGAACTGGGCGCGCCGCTGCTGGTGGGCAGTTCGCTCGGCGGCTACTATGCCACCCATCTGGCCGAGCGCCATGGCCTCAAGGCCCTGTTGGTGAACCCTGCGGTAACGCCGCACAAGCATTTCGACGGGTACCTGGGCACTCAGCGCAACCACTACAGCGGTGAAACCTGGGAATTGACCCACGATCACGTGAAGGCCCTGGCCGAGCTGGAAGTGCCGGCCCCGGTAGATGCCAGCCGCTATCAAGTGTGGCTGCAGACTGCCGATGAAACCCTGGACTATCGCCACGCCGAGCGCTATTACCGTGCATGTGCCCTGCGTATCCAGGCCGGTGGCGACCACAGTTTCCAGGGCTTCGCCGAGCGCCTGCCGGCCCTGCTGGCCTTTGCCGGCATTGCTCGCGGGCAGTATGCGGCGCTCGATTTTTCTGTATTTTGACTTTTTTGCACTCACCAGACTGACGACGAGACCCTATGGCCAATCCCAGCGCTAGCGCCTATAACGCAGACGCCATCGAAGTCCTCTCGGGCCTTGACCCGGTCCGCAAGCGGCCGGGCATGTACACCGATACCAGCCGCCCCAACCACCTGGCCCAGGAAGTCATCGACAACAGTGTCGACGAAGCCCTGGCCGGCCACGCCCGTTCGGTGCAGGTCATCCTGCATGCCGACCACTCGCTGGAAGTCAGCGACGATGGCCGCGGCATGCCGGTGGACATCCACCCGGAAGAGGGCGTATCCGGGGTCGAGCTGATCCTTACCAAGCTGCACGCCGGCGGCAAGTTCTCCAACAAGAACTACCAGTTCTCCGGCGGTTTGCACGGTGTGGGCATCTCGGTGGTCAACGCCCTGTCGACCCAGGTGCGCGTGCGCGTCAAGCGTGACGGCAACGAATACCAGATGACCTTCGCCGATGGCTTCAAGGCCAGCGAGCTGGAAGTGGTCGGCTCGGTCGGCAAGCGCAACACCGGCACCAGCGTGTACTTCAGCCCCGACCCGAAGTACTTCGATTCGCCCAAGTTCTCCATCAGCCGCCTCAAGCATGTGCTCAAGGCCAAGGCCGTGCTGTGCCCGGGCCTGTTGGTCAGCTTCGAAGACAAGGCCAGCGGCGAGAAGGTCGAGTGGCACTATGAAGACGGCCTGCGTTCCTACCTGGTCGATGCGGTCAGCGAGTTCCAGCGCCTGCCTGACGAGCCGTTCTGCGGCAGCCTGGCGGGCAACAAGGAAGCCGCAGACTGGGCCTTGCTGTGGTTGCCAGAAGGTGGCGACAGCGTCCAGGAAAGCTACGTCAACCTGATCCCCACCGCTCAGGGCGGCACCCATGTCAACGGCCTGCGTCAGGGCCTGCTGGATGCCATGCGCGAGTTCTGCGAGTTCCGCAGCCTGCTACCGCGTGGCGTGAAGCTGGCGCCGGAGGACGTGTGGGAGCGCATTTCTTTCGTACTGTCGATGAAAATGCAGGAGCCGCAGTTCTCCGGCCAGACCAAAGAGCGCCTGTCCTCGCGTGAGGCGGCTGCCTTCGTCTCCGGCGTGGTCAAGGACGCATTCAGCTTGTGGCTCAACGCCCACCCCGAGCTGGGCATGCAACTGGCCGAGCTGGCCATCAGCAACGCCGGGCGCCGCCTCAAGGCCAGCAAGAAGGTCGAGCGCAAGCGCATCACCCAGGGCCCGGCACTGCCTGGCAAGCTGGCCGATTGCGCCGGCCAGGACCCGATGCGGGCCGAACTGTTCCTGGTCGAGGGGGACTCGGCAGGTGGCTCGGCCAAGCAGGCACGGGACAAGGAGTTCCAGGCGATCCTGCCGCTGCGCGGCAAGATCCTCAACACCTGGGAAGTGGACGGTGGCGAAGTCCTGGCCAGCCAGGAAGTGCACAACATCGCCGTGGCCATCGGCGTCGACCCGGGTGCCACAGACCTGGCGCAGCTGCGCTACGGTAAAGTCTGCATCCTCGCCGACGCCGACTCCGACGGCCTGCACATTGCCACGCTGCTGTGCGCGCTGTTCGTCCAGCACTTCCGGGCGCTGGTCGAGGCCGGGCATGTGTACGTGGCCATGCCGCCGCTGTACCGCATCGACCTGGGCAAGGAAATCTACTACGCCCTCGACGAAGCCGAGCGTGACGGCATCCTCGACCGGCTGGTGGCCGAGAAGAAGCGCGGCAAGCCGCAGGTCACCCGCTTCAAGGGCCTGGGCGAGATGAACCCGCCACAGCTGCGTGAAACCACCATGGACCCGAACACCCGGCGCCTGGTGCAACTGACCCTGGACGACGTTGAGGCCACCTGCGAGCTGATGGACAAGCTGCTGGCCAAGAAGCGCGCCGGTGACCGCAAGAGCTGGCTGGAGACCAAAGGCAACCTGGCAGAGGTCATGGTTTGATTCGGCAAGTACTTGCCGTTTGCCTAGCGCTGGTTGCCCTGCCTGCCCTGGCGGGTAACTGGCCGGAGCTGAAGCTCAGTGCCGAGCACCCGATCGACGGCATGCGCGGTGGCAACCTGTCTGGCCTGGTGGAATGCCGGGGCGGGCTGTGGGGCGTGTCCGACCGTGACGACGACCGCATCTACCGCTTCGACCAGCAGAACCCGACCTGGCGCGCGCAACCGCTCACCTTTACCCCGCCAACGCCGCCGGAAAGTGGCCTGCCATGGGGGCTGAAGTCGCGCAATTGGGCGGCGTCGTACATTCGCGGGGGCGAGCTGGATTTCGAAGGCATCACCTGTGACCAGGCGGGTAACCTGTACCTGGCCAGCGAAGCCCATGCCGCTGTGTTGCAGTTGCCGGTGGAAGGCGAGCCGGACTGGTTGAAGATCGACCCGGCCATGGTGCGCCAGGCCCGTGCCAGCGGCATGCTGCTGAACTTCAATGCCCTGTTCGAAGGCCTGGCGATCAACCCGGCGGGCGACCGCCTGTGGCTGGCCGCCGAACGCGAGCGCCGTGGCCTGGTGGCCATCGAGCGCCAGCAATCGGTGTGGACTTGCGGACGCAGCTGCGTGCTGCTGAGCGAGGCCGGGGTCGAGATGCAGCCGGCGCAAATGCCCAATGCCCGGGCACTGTCGCGCGATTTTGCCGACCTGGCCTGGTTCGAAGGCAAGCTGTTCACCCTCGAACGCAATGCCTACCGGGTCTGCCGGCGTGATACCGACAGCGGCAAGGTCGAGCGCTGCTGGTCGTTTGCTGCCGACGCCCTGGTCGAGGCGCGCCGTTACCCGCAACCGTTCGGCCTGGCCGAAGCGCTTGTGATCGATGCCAAGGGCGCCTGGATCGGCCTGGACAACAACAACGGTGCCCGTGCCGATGGCGAGACACGCCCGATCGTCTGGCGCTTTGATGCACCGGAAGGTGGCTGGAGCGCCAAGCCATGAGCCAGGCCCCGGGCAAGCGGGCGGGCAGGGTGCTGATGGTCCTCGCCTGGGCGGCGGCGATGTTCCTTGCCACGCGCTTTTTCGGCCAGTGGGAAGACAGCAAGCGCAACCCCAATGCCCAGGTGCAATCCGAACACGGCGAGGGTTTTGTCGAAGTGCGCCTGCTGGGCAACGGCCAGGGCCACTTCGTGGTGGATGGCGCCATCAACGGCCAGCCGGTGCATTTCATGCTCGACACCGGTGCCACCGATGTGGCGATCCCCGAGGCGTTGGCCCGTGAGCTGAGCCTTGAGCGCGGCAGCCCGGTGCTGCTCAGCACTGCCAATGGCCGCGCTGAAGGCTACCGCACGCGCCTGGCCAGCCTGCAACTGGGCGACATCCGCCTGCAGGACGTGCGCGCCACCGTGGTGCCGGGCCTGGACGGGCCCACCGTACTGCTGGGCATGAGTGCCCTGAAACAACTTGAATTTACCCAGCGCGGCGGCACCATGCTGTTGCGCCAGAACCTGAAATGACGAGGCCCGCATGAGCGACTCACTGGAACTCAGCCTGGACGGCGTCGAACGCCGCTCGCTGGCTGACTTCACCGAACAGGCCTACCTCAACTATTCCATGTACGTGATCATGGACCGCGCCTTGCCGCACATCGGCGATGGCCTTAAGCCGGTGCAGCGACGCATCGTCTATGCCATGAGCGAGTTGGGGCTCGATGCCGATGCCAAGCACAAGAAGTCGGCGCGTACCGTCGGTGACGTGCTCGGCAAGTTCCACCCCCACGGCGACTCGGCCTGCTACGAAGCCATGGTGCTGATGGCGCAGCCGTTCAGCTACCGCTACACCTTGGTCGACGGCCAGGGCAACTGGGGTGCGCCGGACGATCCGAAGTCGTTCGCCGCCATGCGTTATACCGAGGCGCGTTTGTCGCGCTACGCCGAAGTGCTGCTCAGCGAAGTGGGCCAAGGTACCGTGGATTGGGTGCCGAACTTCGATGGTACCCTGCAGGAGCCGGCGGTGCTGCCGGCGCGCCTGCCCAACATCCTGCTCAACGGCACCACCGGTATCGCCGTGGGCATGGCGACCGACGTGCCGCCGCACAACCTGCGTGAAGTGGCCAGCGCCTGCGTGCGCCTGCTCGACGAGCCCAAGGCCACCATCGAGCAGCTGTGCGAGCATATCCAGGGGCCGGATTACCCGACCGAGGCGGAAATCATCACGCCACGGGCAGAAATCCTCAAGATGTACGAAAGCGGCCGCGGCTCGATCCGCATGCGTGCCGTTTACCGCGTCGAGGATGGCGACATCGTTGTGACTGCGCTGCCGCACCAGGTCTCCGGGGCCAAGGTGCTGGAGCAGATCGCCGCACAGATGCAGGCCAAGAAGCTGCCAATGGTCGCCGACCTGCGTGACGAATCCGACCACGAAAACCCGTGCCGCATCGTCATCATCCCGCGCTCCAACCGTGTGGATGCCGACGAACTGATGCAGCACCTGTTCGCCACCACCGACCTGGAAAGCAGCTACCGGGTCAACGTCAATATCATTGGCCTGGACGGCCGCCCGCAGTTGAAGAACCTGCGGGCAATATTGGTGGAATGGCTGGAGTTTCGCACCAACACTGTCCGCCGCCGGCTGCAGCATCGCCTGGACAAGGTGGAACGGCGCCTGCACCTGCTGGATGGTTTGCTCACCGCATTCCTCAACCTGGATGAAGTGATCCACATCATCCGTACCGAGGAGCACCCCAAGCAGGCCCTGATTGCCCGGTTCGAGCTGAGCGAAATCCAGGCCGAGTACATCCTCGAGACCCGCCTGCGTCAGCTGGCGCGCCTGGAGGAGATGAAAATCCGCGGCGAGCAGGACGAACTGCTCAAGGAACAGGCCAAGCTGCAGGCGCTGCTGGGCAGCGAGGCCAAGCTGCGCAAGCTGGTGCGCAGCGAACTGATCAAGGATGCCGAAACCTACGGCGACGCACGCCGTTCGCCAATCGTCGAGCGCGTCGAAGCCAAGGCCCTGTCGGAAAACGAGCTGATGCCGACTGAGCCGGTCACCGTGGTGCTGTCGGAGAAGGGCTGGGTGCGTTGCGCCAAAGGCCACGACATCGACGCCACCGGCTTGTCGTACAAGGCCGGCGATGGCTTCAAGGCCGCCGCAGCCGGGCGTTCCAACCAGTTTGCCGTGCTCATCGACTCTACGGGCCGCAGTTATTCGGTGGCTGCTCACACATTGCCGTCGGCACGTGGCCAGGGCGAGCCGCTGACCGGCCGCCTGACGCCACCGCCAGGGGCCACTTTCGAGTGTGTGCTGTTGCCGGATGACGACGCGCTGTACGTGGTTGCCTCGGATGCGGGCTACGGCTTCGTGGTCAAGGGTGAAGACTTGCAGGCCAAGAACAAGGCCGGCAAGGGTTTGCTCAGCCTGCCCAACGGGGCCAAGGTCATGACCCCGCGCCCGGTGGCCAATCGCGAGCAGGACTGGCTGGCCGCGGTGACCACCGAAGGCCGCCTGCTGGTGTTCAAGGTCAGCGACTTGCCGCAGTTGGGCAAGGGCAAGGGCAACAAGATCATTGGCGTGCCGGGCGACCGGGTAGCCAGCCGTGAAGAATTTGTCACCGATCTGGCCGTGATTGCCGAAGGCGCGACCCTTGTATTGCAAGCCGGCAAGCGTACCCTGTCTCTGAAAGCGGACGACCTGGAGCACTACAAGGGCGAGCGCGGACGGCGAGGCAGCAAGCTGCCACGCGGCTTCCAGCGCGTCGATGGGTTGCAGGTGGAAGTGCCGGCGTAACGGGCAGAAATGTCTGGAACGGCAATTTCAGCGCCGTTCCGGGCATAAATGCTGGAGTCGGACGGTTATTTCGCGGATGATATGGCCCTTGCGGTGCCGACGTAGTCGTGTGCCCGTTTGAATCTATATGTATCACTGCGGTGGCCTGTAGGCGACCGCCTGGATGGGATGATGAAACTTCTGCGCCTTCCATTTGCGCTGTTGATGACTGGCCTGCTGGGCCTTGGCGGGTGCACCATGCATCAGCCGGTTGCCCTGTACCAGCTCGACAGTGGTGATCCTGGCCAGCCTTCGCAGAGTGCAGGCATGGCCGTGGTACTTGGCCCGGTATCGGTAGCCGATTACCTTCAGCGTGAAACGTTCCTGCAGCGTCAGGCCGACGGCAGCCTGAGCGCGGCGACTGACGGCCGTTGGGCGGGTAGCCTTTCGTCGGATATCGACCAGCTGCTGGTGCGCCAGCTCGCCTGGCGCCTGGACAGCCAGCGTGTGGTGCTGTCCCCGGCAACGGCCGGCTTCAACCCGGACGTGCAAGTGTTGCTGTCGATTACCCGCCTGGACTCGGGCACGAACCAGCCGGCAGTCCTGGATGCCCAGTGGCGCCTGCTGGACCGCCGTGGCCATGTACGTGACAACCGCATCATTCACCTCGAGCAACCGCACGGAGGTAGCGAGGCGTCGCAGGTGCAGGCCCAGGGCCAACTGTTGCAGAAGCTGGCCGAACAGCTGAGCACCGCGGTCAAACCGCTGGCCAACCAGCCGGCGATTGCCGAGGAGCCACCGAAAAAGCCCGCAGCGCCAGTGCAGGTGAAGAAGGAACCGGAGAAATCCAAGATCCCGATGGCCTCGCCGGTTCGCACCGATATGGAAGTCTATCGGTTCTGATCGAACTGCCAGCCACAAAAAAGCCCGCATCTTTGCGGGCTTTTTTGTGCTGCCTGTCCCGTCCTGAATAAGGTTTACACCTCCCATCCCGAATTTCCGGAGAAGCAGATGGAGCAAGGTGTAAAGCGCACGCAGCGAGATTACTCGCTGTCTTTTAAACTGGCCGTCGTTGATCAGATCGAAAAAGGCGAACTTACCTACAAGCAGGCCCAGGTGCGGTATGGCATCCAGGGTCGGTCGACGGTTCTGGTATGGTTGCGTAAGCATGGTCGCCAGGATTGGAGCCAAGGTGCCTCGATCCGAGACGAGAGGAGCTGCGCGATGTCTGACCCGAAAACGCTCACTCCAGAGCAGCGGATCAAAGAGCTTGAGCAACAGCTTGAACTGATGAGCCAGAAGGCCCAGTTTTTTGAGACGGTCGTTGATGTTCTGAAAAATGACTATGGTGTCTCGGTCGTAAAAAAGCGATCCGGCAAGTCCTCTCGCAAGGTCAAGTCGTAGGACTGAGCATTGCCAGGGCTTGTCAGTTTCTAGGCATCAGTCGACAGGCTTACTACAAGCGCAACCGAGCGGCTGATGGCAAAGAGCGCCAGGCTGATCGGGTGGTTGAGTTTGTTCAGCAAGTCCGGATGCGCCAGCCTCGTCTGGGTACACGCAAATTGCACTATCTGCTGCATTGCCAACCTGACAAACGATTCCAAGTCGGCCGAGATAGGCTGTTCCAGGTTTTGGGAGAGCGCCGTTTGCTAGTGCTGCCTAAGCGGGCCTACCACAAGACAACACAAAGCTTTCATCGCTTTTACCGCCATCCCAACTTACTCAAGCCGGGCCCAAGCCAAGTCGTTCCGACAAGGCCAGAGCACGTCTGGGTTGCCGATATTACTTACCTGCCCGCACGTAACGGCCCGCTGTACCTGAGCCTGGTAACGGATGCGTACTCCAGGAAAATTGTTGGCCACCATGTCCATGAAAGCCTGCATGCCGAGTCAGTGGCGCAAGCCTTCAAGCAGGCATTACGAAAGCGACGTCGTCGCCAGCCATTAGTCCACCATTCGGATCGAGGCATCCAATATTGCTCGGCGCTGTACCAGTCACTGCACCAACGGCACGATGTTCAGTGCTCCATGACTGATGGGTATGACTGCTACCAGAACGCGCTGGCCGAGCGAATCAACGGAATCATCAAGATGGAGCTGCTGTTGAGCAGCCCTGAAGATCTTGAGCAGGCGAGGCAGATGGTTGACGAGGCAGTGCAGATCTACAACACAGAACGGCCCCATATGGCCCTGAAAAACAAAACGCCCGATGCAGTGCATCGGGCGTTTTGAGGCCTGTCGGCCTACCTGAACAGGTGTAAACCTATTTCAGGACTAGACAGCCTGTGCCGGCCCCTTCGCGGGTAAACCCGCTCCCACAGGGATATCACTACCCTTGAGGCCTGCGCAGGACCTGTGGGAGCGGGTTTACCCGCGAAGAAGCCGGCGCGGTATCAGGCCCTGCGCTCGTGCATGCGGGCCAGTTGCCGTTCCAGCATCGATGGGTAAGGCTCCATCAAGCGCTCAACGCAGCAGGCACCCTCAGGGCTGGCAATCGGGCGAATGCGGGCACGCTGGCGAATCAGTGCGTCATCGCTGATCTGCCGCTCCACCAGCAACAGGTTGCGGCTGTGCTGCGACAGCGCCAGGGCATCCTGGGCCTTTTCGGCCATCAGCAGGTCCACCAGCTCCAGCCCTTGCAGGTCGTTGCCCAGCACCAGGCCCAGTTGCAATTGCAGGGTGATGCCGCTGTCGGCCACTTCGATCTGCAGGGCATGGCCCAAGGCACGCAGCAGCTCACCGCAGCAGATAGCGTTGGTCAGGTAATCCTCGCCACAGTCGCGGCTATGGAACAGCACCAGGGTGCTGCCATCGTTGAGCGTGTGGGTTTCACCGTCGTAGAGCGAGGCAGCATGCTCCAGGCAATCGCGGTAGCGGTCAGTCAGCTCGGTGAGGCGTGTGCGCGGCAGGCGGCGCAGTTGTTCCTGCGAGCCCAGTTGCACGGCAAGTACGGCGCTGTACTGCGGCTCGTCAGATTCGACCGGGGCGGCTTTGGGCGCACTCTCGTCGTCCATGAGGCCGGCAAAGGCTTCGTCGTCATCTTCGTCAGCCAGTGCGGCAACCTTGGGGCGCGGTGCGGCCTTGGGGGCCGGCGCTGCGTCGTGGAAGTCGTCAAACTGCTCGTCGTCCTCTTCCTCCAGCTCTGGTTCCGGCGGCGGCGGCGGAGCCAGGCGCGCATGCAGTTGGCGGGCGATGTCGCCGATCTCGTCCTGGCGGTCGGTGGCCGGGGTATAGGGCTGCGGGTCACGCAGCCACACCCGCAACTGCAGCAGCGGCAGGGTGATGAAACGGCCCTGTCGCAGGCTCAGGCTGAGGGCCAGCGCCAGCAGGATGGCCGCCATGATGCCCATGCTCTGCAGGCTGATCAGCATCGGCTGCTGGAACTGGCTCATGTCCAGGCTGATGCGCAGTTGCCCGGCCGTCACGTCCTGGAAGGTGATCTTGGTCTGGTACAGGCCCTCGGCCTCGCCCAGCAGGCTGTTGCGCGGGCGCTGGCCGGCCTCGGCGAGGATGCGGTTGTCCACGCTGTAGATGGCCGCGTGGGCCACCAGCGGGTTTTTCACCAGGTTGCCCAGCAGCACGTTGAGACTGAGGATGTCGTTGGACACCAGCAGCTCGGTCGCCGAGGTGGCGGTCTGCGTGGTCAGGCTCTGGCCAAGGGCGTCGGCCTGCTCGTGCATGGCCTGCTTGAACTGCAGGCCCATCACGCAGGCATAGATCACCAGCGCCAGCGCGACCAGGAAGATGTTGGTGCAGGCGATTCGCAGCGCCAGCGGCACGCGACGTTGACTGAGGGCACGATAGATCATCAGGAAGAAGTTGTCTGGTTTGACGGGCGTGGGCCGGTTCACTGAGCTCGGCTCTTAATGGCAGAAAGTGTGGGGCAGTATAGCGACCCGGGTTTTGTCGGCAAAGTATCGTTGGCGCCCGATGGTCACGGAAAATCGGTAGAATGCGCATTTTTCATCGAAGTCGGAGCCAGGTTGTGCGCGAAATCGTCCTGATCAACATCACCGGTGAGGACCGTCCCGGTCTCACTGCGGCTATCACCGGCGTCCTGCTGCAGGGCGGTGTGAGCATCCTCGACATCGGCCTGGCGGTCATGCACGGCACTTTGTCGTTCGGTATCCTGGTCGACATCCCGGACAACGAAGTGGCTACCGCCCTGCTGCAAAGCGTGCAGGGCAAGGCCCACGAGCTGAACCTGCAGGCCCGCTACACGCCGATTTCCGAGGCGGACTACCAGCACTGGGCTGACGGCCAGGGCGAAGCGCGCCACATCGTCACCCTGCTCAGCCGCAAGATCACCCCCGAGCAACTGCAGCGGGTGAGTGCGGTGATCAGCCAGTACGGCCTGACCATCGAGCGTATCGAGCGCCTGTCGGCGCGTGTGGCGCTGGATGCCGAAACCGACAAGGGCAAAGCGGCCATCGAAATCTCCGTGCGCGGCGCGCCGAGCGATGCCCAGGCCCTGCGTGCCGACTTCTTTGCCCTGGCCGAAGCGCTGAGCATCGACATCGCCTTCCAGAAGGACGACCTGTTCCGCCGCAACCGCCGTCTGGCGGTGTTCGACATGGACTCGACGCTGATCGAAGCCGAAGTCATCGACGAACTGGCCAAGGCGGCCGGTGTGGGTGAGCAGGTGGCCGCGATCACCGAGCGCGCCATGCGCGGTGAGCTGGACTTCCGCGCCAGCTTCAAGGAGCGCATGGCGCTGCTCAAGGGCCTGGATGTGGGTGTGCTGGACGAAATCGGTGCCTCGCTGCGCCTGACCGAGGGTGCCGAAAACCTGTTCGCCGAGCTCAAGCGCCTGGGTTACAAGACTGCGATCCTGTCCGGTGGCTTTACCTACTTTGCCCGCCAGGTGCAGGCGCGCCTGGGTATCGACTATGTGTTCGCCAACGAGCTGGAAGTGGTCGACGGCAAGGTGACCGGTGTGGCTGTCGAGCCGATCGTCGATGCCCAGCGCAAGGCCGAGCTGCTGCAAAAGCTGGCCAACGAAGAAGGCTTGCAGCTGGAGCAGACCATTGCCGTGGGTGATGGCGCCAACGACCTGCCGATGCTGTCGCTGGCCGGCCTGGGCGTAGCGTTCCGCGCCAAGCCGCTGGTGCGCCAGTCGGCCAAGCAAGCCATTTCCACCCTCGGGCTGGATGGCGTGTTGTACCTGCTGGGCCTGCGCGACCGCGACGCCCGCGGCTAGATTGCCGTTGTATCTTCAGCGCCTGTGAAATCGAGCGCCGCCCGCGCGGCGCTTCGCAGCACAAGGCTGCTCCTACATTTGTTTCGGGCCAATAATTTCTGAGGCGACGGCGCGCGGCCCCTTGGCGTCCGCCGCGATGTCGCGTGGGGCAAACAAGGCGGTCGCGTGCGCTGGTACAGGCTTAACTGGCCAGAAACAGATGTAGGAGCAGCCTTGTGCTGCGAAGCGCCGCGCGGGCGGCGCTCGATCTCACAGGCGCCGAAGAACCCGCGCCAATCACCTCGAAGCAAAAACTACGGTCAAGCCTGTGCAGGCGCTGCCAACAGCTGCCCCATGCGCACTGCAGAACCAGCGCCCAGGTTTTCAGCCCACTTCACCTGCTCCGGCCCGAACAGCACGATGGCGGTCGAACCCAGCTTGAAGCGGCCCAGCTCGGCACCTTTCTCCAGGTGGATCGGCGCGCGGCTGGCGTCGTCGTAACGGAAGGTTTTCAGCTCGCGCTTGGGCGGCGTCACC
This sequence comes from Pseudomonas sp. WOUb67, assembly GCF_050058005.1. Classification (NCBI taxonomy): domain Bacteria; kingdom Pseudomonadati; phylum Pseudomonadota; class Gammaproteobacteria; order Pseudomonadales; family Pseudomonadaceae; genus Pseudomonas; species Pseudomonas sp. WOUb67. The sequence continues at coordinate 1,263,687 of NZ_CP170112.1, forward strand.
AGCCCGGCCCACACGGTTTCGATCGAGGCGACGATCATCGCACCCACCAGCACCACGGCCATCGGCCCGCGCTCGGTGTCGAACAGGCAGACCACACGCTCGTTGCGGGCGAACAGCTCGGGTACGTTCTCTGCGGTGGTCTGGTTGACCGAGAACAGACGGCCCGGCACATAGACCATTTCGCGCAGGGTGCCGGCCAGCGGCATGTGCACGCGGTGGTAGTCCTTGGGCGACAGGTAGATGGTGGCAAACTCGCCGCCCATGAACGGCGCTGCCATGGCCGGGTCACCGCCCAGCAGCTCTTGCGCGCTGAAGCCGTGGCCTTTGGCCTGGAAGATGCGGCCGTGCTCGATCGGGCCGAGCTGGCTGACGGCGCCGTCGGCCGGGCACAGGATGGCGCCCGGGGTTTCGTCCAGCGGGCGGGCACCCGGCTTCAGGGCGCGGGTGAAGAACGCGTTGAAGTGCTCGTAGGCGCTCAAGTCCTCGACCAGCGCTTCGGACATGTTCACCTGGTAACGCTTGGCGAACCAGGCAGTGAAAGCATTCTTGAACCAGCGCGCGCGGCACTCGGCAACGCAGCCGGCCAACCGCGACAGCAGGTGGTGCGGCAGCAGGTACTGGCTGATGATGAACAAACGGGATTTCATGCGGGTTCCTTAAACTTCTACAGGCGTGTCCGGGTGGTTGCCCCATTCGCTCCACGAGCCGGCGTAGGCCTTGACGCGTGGGTAGCCGAGGGCCTTGGCCACCAGATAAGTGAAGCCGGAGCGGCGGTGGGTCTGGCAGTGGGTGATCACTTCCTTGTCAGGGGTGATGCCCAGTTGCTCGAGGACCTGTTTGATGTCATGGCGAATGCGCAAGTGGTCGTTGAGGTCCATGCCGGCGGTCCACTCGAAGTTGATCGCGCCGGGAATGTGCCCGCCCTTGGCAGCCAATACCTTCTCGCCACTGAATTCCTGCGGGCCGCGCGCGTCCCAGATGACCAGGTCATCGGCGCCCAGGCGGCTTTGCAGGTACTCGCGGGTGGCAGTGGGCGCGTTGTCGATGTGCAGGTGCACCGGGCTGTTGCCGCTGGCGGGCACTTCAGTGGTCAGCTTGTCTGCCGGCCAGGCCTGGATGCCGCCATTGAGGTAGTGACAAGCCTTGTGGCCGATCACGTCGAGCAACCAGATGAAGCGCCCGGCCCAGCCACCGCCTTCATCGTCATACACCACATAGACGGCGTCGTCGCGGTGGCCGAGTTCGCTGAACAGTTTTTCCAGCTCGCCCAGGGCCGGCAGCAGGCCGGGCGCTGGAGGCTGGCCAAGCTGGGTCCGCTTGCCTTCGACAAAGCGTGCGCCGGGGATATGCCCGCTGACATAGCGGTTGGCACTGCTCAGGTCGACCAGGATCAGCTGTGGCGAACCCAGGCGTGGCAGCAGGTCTGCGGCTTCGATCACCAGGGGCAGGCCGGAAAAGTCAGTCATCCACGGTCTCCAGTGTGGAAAGAGGGGCGATTGTAGCGCAAGGCTCAGCCCTTGCGGTTGGCAAACACCGACAGGGCGCGCTCGGTACATTGCGCGGTCTTGCCGAAGGCCTGCACGCTGATATCGGCCAAAGGCCGGCAGCCCTGGTCGGCGACCATCAGCATCAGCACCTGGTCGTTTACCGCCAGCGAGCGCAGCAGCACGTGCTCGCTGCGGAACAGCGCACGCAGCGGGGCTGGCAGCAGGGCCGAGAACTGGCTGTGGTTTTCCGGGGTGATGCGCAGCTGCCCGGCCTGGGCCATCAGCTTTTGCAGCAGTTTGCTTTGCGACACCTGCAGGGCCAGGGCCGCGGCTTCTTTCGGCAAGCCGGCAATCTGCTGCACGCGCAGGTAGTCGCTGGCCTTGTCCAGGCTCAGCAGCAGGACGCGTTGCATGCCGCAGGCCAGTAGAGCTTCGCGGGCCTGGGTGGCCAGGTGCACGGTATTGGTGAACGGGCTGGGTTGGGCCAGCAGGTCTTGGCACAGTTTGCGCCAGCGCGCCAGGTCGTCGCTGCTGGGCGGCGGCGGGGCCAGCATGTCCGGGTGCGGGCGGCGCTGGTGCCAAGGCCAGATCAGGGCTTCAGCCGGGTGGAACAGGGCATGCCTGGCGTGGCGGCGGGCGCTGGCGGCGGCCTGCTGGTGCACTTGCTGCTGCACGTCTTCCAGTGAGGTCTGCAGGTACAGCGCGGTCAGCAGTTGCCAGCGCAGCAGGTGCGGGTTGTCCCAGCCCACCTGCGCCGCCAGCGCAAGGTTGTTGGCCAGCAGTACGGTGTTGGCCGGCTGGTTGAACCAGCGGCGCAGGCCGGGCTCGGCATCCAGGCGGTGTTGCTGGCTGAGCAGGTCTTCGTCGCGGGCGATGCTCAGCACCTGGGCCAGTTGCTCGCGTTCTTCCAGCAGCAGGCGGTAACCCTGGGTCACCCACTGCGGCAGGCGCCAGTACTCAGCCATGGTCTGGCACAGCGCCATGATGCGCACGCCAAACAGCTCTTCCTCTACCTGGGCGGCGTCCTCGCCCTTGTGGATAACCCGCAGCTCCCAAGTGTCGAGCAGCTTGGGGTAGGCCAGTGCCAGCGGCCACAGGGGTGACAGGAACAGCAGGCTGCCCCAGTGAATTTCCTGCCACAGCCGTGCCAGGCGGCTGGCAAACAGGCCATTGGCCTGCTGCGAAGCGTGCTGGCTGATCAGCTGGAACTGGCTGAGCACCGGCGGGATTTCTTCGACCGGCAGCGAGGGCAGGCGCTTGAGCAGTTGCCCGCTGCGCTCCAGGCCCAGGCGGTTGAGGGCGACCTCCAGGCTTTCGGCGGGCTCGGCCTGGCTGGCGTTGGTGGGGTGATTCGCTTCGCGCATCACCGAAAGCACCAGTGCCGGGCTATCCTGCATCAGTTCGGCGATGTCGCGCAGCGAGCGGCGGCTATCGTGGATGGCAGCCATGACCCGGTCGTAGCTGTGCTTCGGCACGGGGATGCGAACACTCTCTAGCAGCTTGACCCAGGCCTCTAGCGTACGCGGGGCCTGAGCGGGCACCTTGGTTTCAATTGGCATTTTGACATCAGTCCGAACTGGCTTTTCGCATTGAGTGGCTATAGTCTGGCGCAGTTCTGCCGATAAGTAGAAGAAGAGTTTTAAAGCTCCCGTCTCTTCCCCTGACCACGACAGCAAGTGCTTTGAACCTATGGCTAAAATTATCGGCATCATCGTCGTATTCGCGAGCGTGCTCGGCGGCTACGTGCTCTCCCACGGCAAGATCGCAGCGCTGATCCAGCCGTTCGAAGTACTGATCATCGGCGGTGCAGCCTTTGGTGCATTCCTGCAGGCCAACCCTGGCCACATGACCATGCACGTCATCAAGAAGTCGATGAAGATGTTCGGCTCGCGCTTCACCCATGCCTACTACCTGGAGGTGCTGGGCCTGGTGTACGAGATCCTCAACAAGAGCCGTCGCGAAGGCATGATGGCCATCGAGGCCGACATCGAAGACGCCGCCGCCAGCCCGATCTTCGCCAAGTACCCGACGGTACTGGCTGACGCACGCATGACCGCGTTCGTTTGCGACTACCTGCGCATCATGTCCACCGGCAACATGGCCCCGCACGAGCTCGAGGGCCTGTTCGACATGGAGCTGCTGAGCATGAAGGAAGAGCTGGAGCATCCGTCCCATGCGGTGACCGGCATCGCTGACGGCATGCCCGGTTTCGGTATCGTCGCGGCGGTACTGGGTATCGTGGTGACCATGGCCTCGCTGGGCGAGGGTGACCAGGCGGCCATCGGCATGCACGTGGGTGCGGCGCTGGTAGGTACCTTCTTCGGTATTCTGGCTGCCTACGGCTTCTTCGGCCCGCTGGCCAAGTGCCTGGAGCACGATGCCAAGGAAGAGCTGAACCTTTACGAATCGATCAAGGCTTCGCTGGTTGCCTCGGCCTCGGGCATGCCACCTTCGCTGGCCGTGGAGTTCGGGCGCAAGGTGCTGTACCCCATGCATCGCCCAAGTTTCGCCGAGCTGGAACAAGCGGTTCGCGGTCGCTGAGTCATGGAAAACAATCAGCCCATCATCGTAAAGCGCGTCAAGCGCTTTGGCGGCGGCCACCACGGCGGCGCCTGGAAAATCGCATTTGCCGACTTTGCTACGGCAATGATGGCGTTCTTCCTGGTGCTGTGGTTGATGTCCACGGCCACGCCCGAGCAGAAAATCGCCATTGCCGGCTACTTCCAGGACCCGATCGGCTTCTCGGAAAGCGGCACGCCCTATGTCATCGACCTGGGCGGCTCGCCTGAGATGGCGCCGGAGAAAACCATCAACCCGGAAGTCAAGTCCGAGCCAACGCAGGAAAGCACGACCCAGCTGAGCAAGGACCAGGTCGAGACCATGGCCGAGCAGGTCGAGCGCGAGCGCTTGGAGTTGCTGCTGCAGGAACTGCAGAACAAGGTGGAAGAGAACCCGCAGCTGCAGAAGTTCAAGGACCAGATCCTGTTCGAGATCACCCAGGACGGCCTGCGCATCCAGATCATGGATGCCGAGAACCGGCCGATGTTCGACATCGGCAGTGCCCGCTTGCAGCCGTACTTTGAAGACATCCTGCTGGCCATGGCCGACACCATCAAGGCGGTGCCGAACAAGGTCAGCATCAGTGGCCACACCGACGCCAAGCCGTATGCCGGCAGTGGTGAGTTCGGTAACTGGGAACTGTCGGCCAACCGTGCCAACGCTGCGCGCCGTGCGCTGGTGGCCGGTGGTTACCCGGACAGGCAGGTGGCGCGGGTGGTGGGTTATGCCTCGTCGTCGCTGTTCGACCGCAAAAACCCGTTCAACCCGGTCAACCGCCGTATCGATATCATCGTGCTGACCAAGAAGGCCCAGCGCAATATCGAGGGTGAGCAGGGCGCACCGGAAGCGCCGGCCGCCGAGCCTGCTGCACCGCCGGCCAGCGGCGCTGCGCCAGGGGCTTCGGCACCGGTTGCGCCAGGGGCAACTGAACAAGCACCGATGCAACCGCGTGAGCTGCGCCAGAAGCTGAACATCTTTGAAGATGGCACGCTGAAGATGGATGAGGCCAAGGAGCAGTAAACGGTTTCTTGTGGTGCACAGCTCTACACAAAACCTGAAAGTTGGCGCGATCACTGTGGGAGCGGGTTCACCCGCGAAGGATCCAGCGCGATGGATGGCACCGGCGTTGCCGGTGTTCGCGGCTAAAGCCGCTCCCACAGTGCGATCGCGCTAAGCTTCATTTCGAGCGTTTCAGTAGCTGTCTTCCGTCAGGCTGGCGATGATCGAGCGGTAGCTGTTCATGCGCTGCGGCTTGATGCGCCCCTCGTCCAGTGCCTTGAGCAGCGCGCAGCCCGGTTCGCGGTCGTGCTTGCAATCGCGGAAGCGGCAGGTGCCGAACAGGTCGCGGAACTCGATGAAGCCATCTTCCACGTCGTCGCGGCTGACATGGCCAAGGCCGAACTCGCGGATGCCCGGCGAGTCGATCAGATCGCCGCCGTTAGGGAAGTGGTACAGCCGCGCCGTGGTGGTGGTGTGCGTACCCTGGCCCGACCATTCCGACAGGTCGCCGACACGGGTACCTGCATCTGGCAGCAGGCTGTTGACCAGCGATGACTTGCCCACCCCCGACTGGCCGACAAACACACTGATGTGGCCGTCGAGTTGCTGTTGCAGGCGCTGCATGCCGTCACCCTGGTGTGCCGATACTTCCAGCAGCGGGTAGCCCAGCTCACGGTAGACTTCCAGCAGCGCATGCAGGCCGGGGCCATTCTCGTCGTTGATCAGGTCGGCCTTGTTCAGCAGCAGCAGCGGGCGCAGGCCAGCGTGCTCGGCCGCTACCAGGTAGCGGTCGATCAGGTTCGGGTGCGGCTCGGGGGCCGGGGCGAACACGATCACGATCAGGTCGACGTTGGCGGCCACCGGCTTGAGTTGGCCGTGGTTGTTGGGCCGGCACAGCTCGGTGCTGCGCGGCATCTGCGCCACGATCACGCCGATGCCCTGGTTGCCCGCACGCCACACCACACGGTCGCCGGTGACCAGCGCTGGCAGGTTGGCGCGCAAATGGCAGCGGAACACCTGGCCTGCGGATTCGCCATCCTGGGCTTCAACTTCTACCTGCACACCAAAGTGCGCGATCACCAGGCCCAGTTGCTCCGGCCCCAGGTCGCCGCCCTCCAGTTCTTGCAGTGCGTGCTGCTCGCGTTTGGCGGCGCGAGCGGCGCGCTCACCCTGGATTTTTTCGATCCGCCAGTTCTGGCGGCGATTGAGCTGGCGTTTGGCCATGAAGGTACCGTGAGAAAGGCCCGGGTAGGGCATTGAAAACGGCTGGCAGTTTAGCACGCCAGGCGCTGGACGAATGGGCGTGCTTTGGCCACTAGGCTAATATGACGGCCTATATGAGGAGCCCTGCATGCAAAACCCACAGAACCTGATCTGGATCGACCTGGAAATGACCGGCCTGGATCCGGACAGCGATGTCATCATCGAGATGGCCACCATCGTCACCGACAGCGAGCTGAACACCCTGGCGGAAGGGCCGGTGATCGCCATCCACCACAGTGACGAAGTGCTGGCGCGCATGGACGAATGGAACACCCGCACCCACGGTGCTTCGGGCCTGACCCAGCGCGTGCGCGAGAGCAAGGTCAGCATGGCTGAAGCCGAGGTGCAGACCATCGCCTTCCTCGAGCAGTGGGTGCCGAAAGGCAAGTCGCCGATCTGCGGCAACAGCATCTGCCAGGACCGTCGCTTCCTCTATCGTCACATGCGCAACCTGGAAAACTACTTCCACTACCGCAACCTGGATGTCTCCACCCTGAAGGAGCTGGCCGCGCGCTGGGCGCCGGACGTGCGTGACAGCTTCAAGAAGGGCAACACCCACCTGGCGCTGGACGATATCCGCGAATCGATCGCCGAACTGCGCCACTACCGCGAGCACTTCATCAAGGTGTGAGCCGGAAAGGCGCAGATATTGTATCTGCGCCCCCTTTTGGTGCCCTGGGCAACTGGTTAGACTGCGCGCCTTTCTCGCACGGACCCGCGCCATGTTGTTGATGCTCTACCTCATCGCTATCACCGCCGAAGCCATGACCGGCGCGTTGTCTGCCGGGCGTCGCGGCATGGACTGGTTCGGCGTGGTGCTGATTGCCTGCGTCACCGCCCTGGGTGGCGGCTCGGTGCGCGACGTGCTGCTCGGGCATTACCCGCTGACCTGGGTGAAGCACCCGGAGTACCTGGTGCTGACCAGCTTTGCTGCGTTGCTGACCATTTTCATTGCCCCGATGATGCGCCGCCTGCGCTCGCTGTTCCTGGTGCTCGATGCCCTGGGGCTGGTGGCCTTTACCCTGATCGGCTGCATGACCGCGCTGGAGATGGGGCAGGGCATGCTGGTGGCGTCGATCAGCGGGGTGATCACCGGGGTATTTGGCGGGATCTTGCGGGATATCTTCTGCAACGACATTCCACTGGTGTTCCGCCGCGAGCTGTATGCCAGCGTGTCGTTTGCGGCGGCGTGGTTCTACCTGGGGTGTGTGTATTTCAAGGTGCCGGCAGAGCAGGCCATGCTGCTGACCTTGTTTGGCGGGTTCCTGGTGCGGCTATTGGCGATTCGCTTCCACTGGGAAATGCCCAAGTTTCACTACAACGACCAGCAATAGGTCATTTTTCAGGCCTGATGCAGTCCTTGTGGGAGCGGGTTCACCCGCGAAGAATGCAACTCGGTGTATGGCACCGGCTCCGCCGGTGTTCGCGGGTGAACCCGCTCCCACAGAGGGCATGTGGCTACTGAGTGTTATGCCGGGCCAGCGCCCACTCCACATGCTCGCGCACCAGCTCCGATTCATCCCCGCGCCGGGCCTTCAGCGCCTCGATCACTGGAATGGTGGAAGGCGCATTGCCCAACCCCACCGCCAGGTTGCGCAAGAATCGCTCATAGCCCGCCCGCCGCAACGGCCCACCCTCGGTTTTGCGCAGGAAGGTGCGCTCATCCCACAGGAACATCTCCGCCAACTCGGCATTCTCCAGCCCATGGCGTGGCTGGAAGTCCTGTTCCTGGCTGTGCTTGGCAAAGCGGTTCCACGGGCAGACGATCTGGCAGTCATCGCAGCCGAACACCCGGTTGCCCATCTTTGCGCGCAACTCGACAGGGATCGCGCCCCTCAGCTCGATGGTCAGGTATGAGATACAGCGACGAGCATCCAGCACATAGGGCCCGACAAACGCCTGGGTCGGGCAGATGTCCAGGCAGGCCTGGCAGCGCCCGCAGTGCTCACTGGTAGTCGCTTCGTCCACCGGCAGCGGCAAATCGACAAACAGCTCGGCAAGGAAGAAGTAACTGCCCGCCTTGCGGTTGAGCAGCAGGGTGTTCTTGCCGATCCAGCCCAGCCCGGCCTGTTCGGCCAGGGCCTTCTCCAGCACCGGGGCGCTATCGACGAATGCGCGGTAACCGAACGGGCCGATGGCCTCCTGGATGCGGTCGGCCAGGAACTGCACGCGCTTGCGCACCAGCTTGTGATAGTCCCGGCCCAGCGCATAGCGCGATATGTAGGCCTTTTCCGGTTGTGCCAGGCGCTGCGCCATCTGTGTGTCGCCAGACAGGTAGTCCATGCGCAGCGAGACCACCCGCACCGTGCCGGGGATCAGTTGGTCGGGGTGCGAGCGCTTGCTGCCGTGCGCGCCCAGGTACTCCATTTCGCCCTGGTAGCCGGCATCGAGCCAGCGCTGCAGGTGGTGTTCGTGTTCGCCAAGGTCGACCCCGGCGATGCCAACGTGGGCAAAACCGAGTTCCTGGCCCCAAATCTTGATCGATTGGGCCAGTTGGGCGAGGTCAGGTGTGCAGCTGGACATGGATGGGCAAGGCAATACGGGCTCAGGTGCGTATAATTCTGCCAGACATTGGAGCCTTTGACCCCATGCCGCAGACCAAACACCCCAGCCATGCCCCGCAATTGCTCAGCAGCGTGACCGTCGCGCACCTGCCGACGCGGCCTGCGCATGCCCATAAAGGCGACTTCGGCCATGTGCTGGTGGTCGGTGGTGACCTGGGCACAGGCGGCGCTGTGTTGTTGAGCGCTGAAGCCGCCCTGCGCTGTGGCGCCGGGCTGGTCAGCGTGGCGACGCGCCCCGAGCATGTCGGCGCGAGCCTGGCCCGCCTGCCCGAAACCATGTGCCTGGGCGTCAGCTCGGCCAACCAGTTGGTGGGCGTGCTGGAGCGCGCCTCGGTGCTGGTGGTGGGCCCGGGGCTGGGGCAGGCGGCGTGGGGGCGTAGCCTGCTGTCGGCAGTGGCCAACGCCGAGCGGCCGCAGGTGTGGGACGCCGATGCCCTGAATTTGCTGGCGCGTACCCCCCTCGCCCTACCCAGTGGCAGCATCCTCACCCCGCACCCGGGGGAGGCGGCGCGTTTGCTGGGCATTTCCACCGAGGCGGTGCAGGCCGACCGCCAGGGCGCTGCGCGCAAGCTGGCGCGCCGTTACCACAGCGTGTGCGTGCTCAAGGGGGCGGGCACCCTGGTGGCCGACCCGGCCGGGCAGTTGATGCTGTGCGAGCGGGGCCACCCGGCGATGGCCGGGGCCGGCTTTGGCGATGTGCTGACCGGTGTGTTGGCGGCGTTGCTGGCCCAAGGGCTGGATGCCTGGCAGGCCGCTGGCCTGGGGGTGTGGCTGCATGCCTGTGCGGGCGAGCGGCTGGGTGTGAAAGGTAGAGGCCTGGCGGCCAGTGATCTGGCGCCGGTCATTCGTGAGTTACTGGAGGAGCATTCTGCGTGTCTGGCATAACCCTGTTTCTGGCCGATGAAGACGCCACGGTCAAGTTCGGTGCAGCACTGGCCGATGTGACCGGCGGTCGCGGCGTGATCTTTCTTGAAGGCGACCTGGGTGCGGGCAAGACTACGCTTTCCCGAGGGCTGATCCGTGGCCTGGGCCATACGGGTGCAGTGAAAAGCCCGACCTTCACCGTGGTCGAACCCTACGAAATCGGTGAGGTGCGAGCCTTCCATTTCGACCTGTATCGCCTGGTCGATCCGGAGGAACTGGAGTTCATGGGTATTCGTGACTATTTCGAGGGCGACCCGCTGTGCCTGTTCGAGTGGCCACAAAAGGGTGCGGGCGTTTTGCCAAAGCCTGACCTGACCATTACCATAAGCCCCCAAGCGGGCGGACGCTCGCTGATCCTTTCGCCGCAGGGGGCTCGCGGCGAGGCCTGGTGCATGGCACTGGCCAAACACTATAAACAGTAAGTGGGGTAGGTATGCGCATACGCGCACTGGTCGCCATCGTTGGTCTGCTGCTGACAACGGTGACCGTTGAGGCTCTGGCCGTCACTCAAGTCAAGAGCGTGCGCCTGTGGCGCGCGCCAGACAACACGCGGCTGGTCTTCGACCTGTCTGGCCCCGTGCAGCACAGCGTCTTCACCTTGAGCGCGCCTGATCGCCTGGTTATCGACATCAATGGCGCAACCCTGGCCGCGCCATTGAACGTGGCCACCTCCAACACGCCGATCAGCAGCGTGCGTTCGGCCCAGCGCACCCCGACCGACCTGCGCGTGGTGGTCGACCTGAAAAAGTCGGTTACCCCGAAAAGCTTCACGCTGGCGCCGAATGCCCAATACGGCAATCGCCTGGTAGTCGACCTGTACGATCAGGAAGCCGACGCCATTGCGGCCAGCGCGCCGCCGCCGGCCCCGGCGCCGGTACAGACGCCGGCGACCACGCCAGCGGTGCCGGTATCCCCGGCCCAGCCCGCCATCAAGTTGCCGCCGGTACCGAGCGGCAAGCGTGAAATCGTGGTTGCCATCGACGCCGGCCACGGTGGCGAAGACCCGGGTGCGTCCGGGTCGCGCGGCCAGCATGAAAAAGACATCGTGCTGCAGATTGCCAAAGAGCTGCAGCGCCAGATCAACAGCGAAAGGGGCTTCCGTGCCGAGCTGACCCGTACGGGCGACTACTTCATTCCGCTGCGCAAACGCACGGAAATCGCCCGCAAGAAGGGCGCCGACCTGTTCATCTCGATCCACGCCGACGCCGCACCGTCGCGCGCTGCCTTTGGCGCCTCGGTGTTCGCACTGTCTGACCGCGGCGCCACCTCCGAGACCGCGCGCTGGCTGGCCGACACGGAAAACCGTTCCGACCTGATCGGCGGTGCCGGCAACGTCAGCCTCGATGACAAAGACCGCATGCTGGCCGGCGTGCTGCTGGACCTGTCGATGACTGCCACGCTCAGCTCTAGCCTCAACGTGGGGCAGAAAGTGCTGGGCAACATGGGCCGTGTCACTTCGCTGCACAAGCAGCGTGTGGAACAGGCCGGCTTCATGGTGCTGAAGTCGCCGGACATCCCGTCGATCCTCGTTGAAACCGGGTTCATCTCGAACAACAACGAAGCGGCCAAGCTGGCCACCGCCAGCCATCAGCAGGCCTTGGCCCGTTCGATCCATACCGGTGTGCGCCAGTACTTCCAGCAAAACCCGCCGCCGGGCACCTACATCGCCTGGCTGCGCGACACCGGCAAGATTGCCGCCGGCCCACGTGAGCACACGGTGCGCCCAGGCGAAACCCTGGCGATGCTCGCCGTGCGCTACCAGGTCAGCGTGGCCAGCTTGCGCAGCACCAACAGCCTCAAGACCGATGAGCTGAAAGTTGGCCAGCGCCTTGATGTGCCCGCCACAACCTTGGCCGCGCAATAATGAGTGGTGGTTCGCGCATTGAGCTGCTCAGCCCGCGATTGGCCAACCAGATTGCCGCCGGCGAGGTCGTCGAGCGGCCTGCCTCCGTGGCCAAGGAATTGCTGGAAAACAGCCTGGACTCAGGTGCCCGGCGCATTGACGTGGAAGTGGAACAGGGCGGCATCAAGCTGCTGAAAGTGCGGGACGATGGCAGTGGTATTTCTGCTGACGACCTGCCGCTGGCCCTGGCGCGTCACGCCACCAGCAAGATCCGTGAGCTGGAAGACCTTGAAGGCGTGATGAGCCTGGGCTTCCGTGGCGAGGCGCTGGCTTCGATCAGCTCGGTGGCGCGCCTGACCATGACGTCACGCACTGCCAGTGCCAGCGAAGCCTGGCAGGTGGAAACCGAAGGCCGTGACATGACCCCGCGGGTGCAGCCGGCGGCGCACCCGGTGGGTACTTCGGTGGAAGTGCGCGACCTGTTCTTCAACACCCCGGCCCGACGCAAGTTCCTCAAGGCCGAGAAAACCGAATTCGATCACCTGCAGGAAGTCATTCGCCGGCTGGCGCTGGCGCGTTTCGACGTCGGCTTCCACCTGCGTCACAACGGCAAGAGCATCCTCAGCCTGCACGAGGCCCACGATGAAACCGCCCGGGCGCGGCGGGTGGGCGCCATCTGCGGCCCGGGCTTCATGGAGCAGGCGCTGCCGATTGACGTCGAGCGCAACGGCCTGCGCCTGTGGGGCTGGGTCGGCCTGCCGACCTTCTCACGCAGCCAGGCAGACCTGCAGTACTTCTTCGTCAATGGCCGCGCGGTGCGCGACAAGCTGGTCGCCCACGCGGTGCGCCAGGCCTACCGTGACGTGCTGTTCAATGGTCGCCACCCGACATTCGTGCTGTTCCTTGAGCTGGAGCCCAACGGCGTCGACGTCAATGTGCACCCGACCAAGCACGAAGTGCGCTTCCGCGAGGGGCGCTCGGTGCACGATTTCCTGTATGGCACCCTGCACCGCGCGCTGGCCGATGTGCGCCCGGAAGACCATTTGGCTGCGCCTGCCGCCGTCCCTGAAATGGTCCGCCCCACTGGCCAGCAGGCTGGAGAGTTCGGCCCGCAGGGCGAAATGCGCCTGGCCTCGCCAGTGCTTGAGCGGCCCCAGGCGCCGCAGCATGCGATTTCCAATGGCGGCAGTGGCGCCGGTTATCAGTATCAATACACCCCACGCCCTTCGCAGCCCGTGCCGGCCGCCGAGGCGCAGGCGGTGTATCGCGAGTTCTACAAACCGCTGGAAGGCGCAGCGGCACCGGTAACCGCGCTGCCCGAAAGCCAGGGTGACATTCCCCCGTTGGGCTATGCACTGGCGCAGCTCAAGGGCATCTACATCCTGGCCGAGAACGCCGTTGGCCTGGTGCTGGTGGACATGCACGCGGCCCACGAGCGCATCATGTATGAGCGTCTCAAGGTGGCCATGGCCAGCGAAGGCCTTAGCGGCCAGCCGCTGCTGGTGCCTGAAACCCTGGCCCTGAGCCAGCGGGAAGCGGACTGCGCCGAAGAACATGCGCAGTGGTTCCAGCGCCTGGGCTTCGAGCTGCAGCGCCTGGGCCCCGAGACCTTGGCGATCCGCCAGATCCCGGCCTTGCTCAAGCAGGCCGAGGCCAACCGCCTGGTGCAGGATGTGCTCGCCGACCTGATGGAGTACGGCACCAGCGACCGTATCCAGGCGCACCTCAATGAACTGCTCGGCACCATGGCCTGCCACGGCGCCGTGCGCGCCAACCGGCGCCTGGCAATCCCTGAAATGAACGCCCTGCTGCGCGACATGGAAAACACCGAGCGCAGTGGCCAGTGCAACCATGGCCGTCCCACCTGGACCCAGATGGGCCTGGACGACCTGGACAAACTCTTCCTGCGCGGTCGATGAAATGAGCGGCAAGCCCCCTGCAATATTCCTGATGGGCCCGACGGCGGCCGGCAAGACCGACCTGGCTATCGAACTGACCAAAGTGCTGCCGTGCGAGCTGATCAGCGTCGACTCGGCGCTGGTCTATCGCGGCATGGACATCGGTTCGGCCAAGCCGTCGAAAGAAATTCTCGCCGCGCACCCGCACCGGCTGATCGACATCCGCGACCCGGCCGAGAGCTATTCGGCCGCGCAATTTCGCGCCGATGCCCTGGAGGCCATGGCCGACATCACCGCACGGGGCAAGATTCCGCTGCTGGTGGGCGGCACCATGCTCTATTACAAGGCGTTGATCGATGGCCTGGCCGACATGCCGGCAGCTGACGCCGCGGTGCGAGCCGACCTGGAAGCCCAGGCCGAGGCGCTGGGGCTGGCCGAACTGCACCGCCAGTTGGCCGAAATCGACCCGGAATCGGCGGCACGCATCCACCCCAACGACCCGCAACGGTTGATTCGCGCGCTGGAGGTGTACCGGGTGAGCGGCGAGAGCATGACGGCTCATCGCCAGCGTCAATTCGCGGAAAGTCGCGGCGCAGACGCAGGCGCTGGCGGACATTTGCCCTATACTGTCGCGAGTTTAGCGATTGCTCCTACAGATCGTCACATTTTGCATCAGCGAATTGCGTTACGATTTTCGCAGATGCTGGAACAGGGCTTCGTTGACGAGGTCCGATCGCTGCGAGCCAGAAGTGACTTGCACACCGGGCTGCCGTCTATACGGGCTGTGGGGTATCGGCAGGTCTGGGATTACCTGGACGGCACGCTGACTGAGAATGAGATGCGAGAACGCGGTATCATTGCGACCCGGCAGCTGGCCAAGCGGCAGTTCACCTGGTTGCGTGGCTGGCCTGATGTGCACTGGCTTGACAGCATGGCCTGCGACAATCTGTCCCGCACCTTGAAATACCTTGGGGCCATCTCCATATTGAGCTGAGTCCCTGCTGATTGCCGTCTATTCTTGCGAAGGGGCGGCCTAATTTATCGATTTTCTTGATTTTCTATTATTTATCCTTACAGGAGTGCGGCATATGTCAAAAGGGCATTCGCTACAAGACCCTTACTTGAATACCTTGAGAAAAGAAAAGGTTCCGGTATCGATCTATCTGGTCAACGGCATCAAACTGCAGGGCTCGATCGAATCGTTCGACCAGTTCGTGGTACTGCTGAAGAACACCGTCAGCCAAATGGTCTACAAACACGCTATTTCGACTGTCGTGCCTGCCCGTCCGGTTCGCCTGCCAAGCCCGTCCGATTCCGACCTCGGCGACAGCGAGCCAGGCAACGCCTGATAGGAGCCTGCATTGTTCTTTGAGCGCCACGGTGGTGGTGAGCGGGCGTTGCTCGTTCACTTGGAAGGTCAGAACCCTGAGGCGCGCGAAGATCCGCAGGAGTTTCGGGAGCTGGCATTGTCGGCCGGGGCGGATATCGTCTCGCTGGTGACAGTGACAAGGCATCAGCCTACGGCTAAATACCTGATTGGCAGCGGCAAGGTCGAGGAATTGCACGACCTGGTCCATGCCGAACAGGTAGACCTGGTGATTTTCAATCACACCCTCACGCCCAGTCAGGAGCGCAACCTTGAACGTGTGTTCGAGTGTCGTGTGCTCGACCGTACCGGGCTGATCCTCGATATTTTCGCCCAACGGGCGCGTACCCATGAAGGCAAGCTGCAGGTCGAACTGGCCCAGCTTGATCACATGAGCACGCGGCTGGTGCGCGGCTGGACCCACCTTGAGCGACAAAAAGGGGGTATCGGCCTGCGTGGCCCGGGTGAAACCCAGCTGGAAACCGACCGCCGCCTGTTGCGGGTGCGCATTCGCCAGATCAAGTCACGCCTGGAGAAGGTACGCAGCCAGCGTGAGCAGGCGCGTCGCGGGCGCAAGCGCGCGGATATCCCTTCAGTGTCGCTGGTGGGTTACACCAACGCCGGCAAGTCCACGCTGTTCAACGCCCTGACCGAATCCGAGGTGTACGCCGCGGACCAGTTGTTCGCCACCCTCGACCCGACCCTGCGCCGGCTCGAGCTCAACGACCTGGGGCCGATCGTGCTGGCCGACACCGTGGGCTTCATTCGCCACCTGCCGCACAAGCTGGTCGAGGCATTTCGGGCTACGCTCGAAGAGTCGAGCAACTCCGACCTGCTGCTGCATGTGATCGACGCCCATGAGCCAGAGCGCATGGAGCAGATCGAACAGGTGCTGGCCGTGTTGGGCGAGATTGGCGCTGAAGGCTTGCCGATCCTCGAGGTGTATAACAAACTCGACCTGCTCGAAGATGTCGAGCCGCAGATCCAGCGCAATGCCGATGGCAAGCCGGAGCGGGTCTGGGTATCGGCACGCGATGGGCGTGGCCTGGAGCTGGTTGGCCAGGCGATTGCCGAGTTGCTGGGAAATGATCTGTTTGTTGGTACCCTGTGCCTGGAGCAGCGTTTTGCCCGCTTGCGCGCGCAATTCTTTGCACTGGGTGCCGTGCAGAGTGAAGAGCATGATGAAGAAGGGCGCAGCCTGCTGAGCGTGCGACTGCCCATGGTCGAATTGAATCGCCTGGTCAGCCGCGAAGGCATGGAGCCGCAAGTGTTTGTCCGGCAACACACTTTGCAATAAATGCTCGACGAGGTCGCCGGGCAGCAGTGACAGGCATTCTGTAGCATTGGACGGCGCGCCGTGGGCGCGTCTTTGCTTTATCAGATGGAGAGCGCTATGGCTTGGAACGAGCCGGGTGGCAACTCGAACAATCAGGATCCCTGGGGCGGCCGCCGTGGTGGCGGTGGCGGTGGTGGTGACAAGAAAGGTCCGCCGGATCTGGACGAGGCCTTCCGCAAACTGCAGGACAGCCTGAACGGCATGTTCGGCGGCAACAAGAAACGTGGCGGCCCTGACCGCAATGTCGGCAAGGGCGGTGGCCTGGGCCTGCTGGGCATCGGCCTGGCGGTACTGGCTGCCATCTGGCTGTACAGTGCCGTGTACGTGGTCGACGAGCAGGAGCAGGCCGTGGTGCTGCGCTTCGGCAAGTACCATGAGACGGTCGGTCCCGGCCTGAACATCTACTTCCCGCCGATTGATCGCAAGTACATGGAAAACGTCACGCGTGAGCGTGCCTACACCAAACAGGGCCAGATGCTGACCGAAGACGAGAACATCGTCGAGGTGCCGCTGACCGTCCAGTACAAGATCAGCAACCTGCAGGACTTCGTGCTTAACGTCGACCAGCCTGAGGTAAGCCTGCAGCACGCGACCGACAGTGCCCTGCGCCACGTGGTGGGTTCCACCTCGATGGACCAGGTACTGACCGAAGGCCGTGAGCAGATGGCCGTGGATATCCGCGAACGCCTGCAGCGCTTCCTCGACAACTACCGTACCGGTATCACCGTTACCCAGGTCAACGTACAGAGCGCGGCAGCCCCGCGTGAAGTGCAGGAAGCCTTCGACGACGTGATCCGTGCCCGCGAAGACGAGCAGCGTGCCCGCAACCAGGCCGAGTCCTACGCCAATGGCGTGGTGCCGGAAGCCCGTGGTCAGGCCCAGCGCATCATCGAGGACGCCAACGGTTACCGCGACGAAGTCATCGCCCGGGCCAAGGGTGAGGCCGACCGCTTCACCAAGCTGGTTACCGAGTACCACAAGGCACCTGACGTGACCCGTCAGCGTCTGTACCTGGAGACCATGCAAGAGGTCTACAGCAATTCGAGCAAGGTCATGGTGGCGACCAAGGACGGGCAGAACAACCTGCTCTACCTGCCACTGGACAAGATGGTCGAAGGCAGCCGCAACCCGTCCGCGCCAACCACCAGCGTGTCGCCATCGGTCAACGATGCGGCCGCCCGTGCGGCGCAGGACCTGCAACAGCAACAGCAGCCGCTGCGTACTAGGGAGAGCCGCTGATGAGCAATAGATCGCTGATCGCCCTGATCGCCGCCGTCGTTCTGGGCATCGTTGCCTGGAACAGCTTCTATATCGTGTCCCAGACCGAGCGTGCGGTACTGCTGCGCTTCGGTAAGGTGGTCCAGGCAGATGTTCAGCCAGGCCTGCACGTGAAGATTCCGTACGTGAACCAGGTGCGCAAGTTCGACGCCCGCCTCATGACCCTCGACGCCCCGACCCAGCGGTTCCTGACCCTGGAGAAGAAAGCGGTGATGGTCGACGCCTACGCCAAGTGGCGCGTCAAGGATGCCGAGCGCTTCTACACCGCCACGTCCGGCATGAAGCAGATCGCCGACGAGCGTCTGTCGCGTCGTCTGGAAAGCGGCCTGCGCGACCAGTTCGGTAAACGTACCCTGCACGAGGTGGTTTCCGGTGAACGTGACGCACTGATGGCTGACATCACTGCATCGCTGAACCGCATGGCCAACAAGGAGCTGGGTATCGAGGTGGTCGACGTGCGCGTCAAGGCCATCGACCTGCCGAAGGAAGTCAACCGCAGCGTGTTCGACCGTATGAGCACCGAGCGTGAGCGTGAAGCTCGCGAGCACCGTGCCAAGGGTAACGAGCTGGCTGAAGGTATTCGTGCCGATGCCGACCGTCAGCGCCGTGTGCTGCTGGCCGAGGCCTACCGCGAAGCAGAAGAAACCCGTGGTGACGGCGACGCCCAGGCGGCCGCCATCTATGCCAAGGCCTACAGCCAGGACGCTGATTTCTATGCGTTCCACCGTAGCCTGCAGGCATACCGCGAGAGCTTCTCGAGCAAGAGCGACGTGCTGGTCCTGGACCCGAAGAACGAGTTCTTCCGTTACCTGGACAAGAGCAGGCCGTGATGCTCAGGCCCTGATTTTCATGCAGCGGCGCCCCGCCTGGCAGCTAAAACACCAGGCGGGGTGCATCCTGAATGAAAAGGGGTGTATGATGAGGCAGCCGGGAAATTTCCCGGCTTTTTTGCGTCTGAAAGGTTGATTGGCACAGCGCCAGTTGACGGTTTGGTCAGCTCGCAAGGCAATTCGAGGGTATCGGGTACGGTGGCTGCGCTGGGATCAGTGCTGCCCGCTGCTGTGCGCGATACCGGCTTTACTGACGGCTCGCCTGCTGGCTAGCCGCCCGGACCAGAGGGGAAAAGGCGTAATGGCAACGGTAGACCGCTGGCTGCTGCCAGATGGCATCGAGGAAGTACTGCCACCTGAGGCTGCGCGCATCGAGATCGCGCGCCGTCAGGTGTTGGACCTGTTCCAGAGTTGGGGCTACGAGCTGGTCGTCACCCCGCATATCGAGTACCTGGAGTCGCTGCTCACCGGCGCCGGCCAGGACCTGGATCAGCGCACCTTCAAGGTAGTGGACCCGCAGTCCGGCCGCCTGATGGGCTTCCGCGCCGACTTCACCCCGCAGGTGGCGCGCATCGACGCCCACACCCTGCGCCGTGAAGGTCCGAGCCGCCTGTGCTACGCCGGCAGCGTGCTGCACGCCCAGCCGCGTGCACTGTCCACCTCGCGCAGCCCGATCCAGTTGGGCGCCGAGCTGTATGGCGATGCCAGCCCGACCAGCGACGTGGAAGTCATCAGCCTGATGCTGGCCACGCTGCAACTGGCCGACGTGCCGGACGTGCACATGGACCTGGGCCACGTCGGTATCTACCGCGGCCTGGCCCGTGCTGCCGGCCTGTCCGGTGCGGTCGAGCAGCAGCTGTTCGACGCCCTGCAGCGCAAGGCCGTCGACGAAGTGCAGGCGCTGACCGCCGACCTGCCGAAAGACCTGGGCAACATGCTGCGCGCACTGGTCGAACTGTGCGGTGGCCGTGAAGTGCTGGCCGAAGCCCGCGTGCGCCTGGGCCGTGCCCCGGCCGGCGTGCTGGCGGCGCTGGACGACCTGCTGTCGATTGCTGATCGCCTGGCGTCGCGCTTCCCGGACCTGCCGCTGTACTTCGACCTCGGCGAGCTGCGCGGTTACAACTATCACACCGGCGTGGTGTTCGCGGTGTTCGTGCCGGGCGAGGGTCAATCGATCGCCCAGGGCGGGCGCTACGACGACATCGGCGCCGACTTTGGCCGGGCACGCCCGGCCACCGGTTTCTCCACGGATTTGAAGACCCTGGTCACACTGGGGCGAGCGGAGGTCGTATTGCCAACGGGCGGCATCTGGATGCCGGACAGTGGCGACGCGGCCCTCTGGCAGCAAGTCTGCCAGTTGCGCAACGAGGGCCAGCGTGTGGTCCAGGCCCTGCCTGGCCAGCCGTTGAGTGCTGCTCTCGAGGCGGATTGTGATCGGCAATTGATTCAGCAAGACGGGCGCTGGCAGGTTCTGCCGCTGGCCCAGTGAGTTTCTGCGTCGGCAACAGGCCGGCAACCAAGTTTGCGTGAATGAGGACCAATGTAATGGGTAAGAATGTCGTCGTCCTGGGCACCCAGTGGGGTGATGAGGGCAAAGGCAAGATCGTCGATCTGCTGACCGAACATGCTGCCGCCGTAGTGCGCTACCAGGGTGGCCACAACGCGGGTCACACCCTGGTGATCAACGGTGAAAAAACCGTTCTGCACCTGATTCCGTCCGGCATCCTGCGTGAAGGCGTACAGTGCCTGATCGGCAACGGCGTGGTCGTTGCCCCGGACGCCCTGATGCGCGAAATCACCAAGCTGGAAGAGAAGGGCGTACCGGTGCGCGAGCGCCTGCGCATCTCCCCGGCTGCGCCGCTGATCCTGTCGTACCACGTGGCCCTGGACCAGGCCCGCGAAAAAGCCCGTGGCGAAGCCAAGATCGGCACCACCGGCCGTGGTATCGGCCCAGCCTACGAAGACAAGGTCGCGCGCCGCGGCCTGCGTGTGGGCGACCTGTTCCACCGCGAGCGTTTCGCTGCCAAGCTGGGTGAGCTGCTGGACTACCACAACTTCCAGCTGGTGAACTACTACAAAGAGCCGGCCATCGACTTCCAGCAAACCCTGGACGAGTGCATGGCCTACGCTGAACAGCTCAAGCCGATGATGCTCGACGTCACCGCCGAGCTGCACAACCTGCGTCGCGCCGGCAAGGACATCATGTTCGAAGGTGCCCAGGGCTCGCTGCTGGACATCGACCACGGTACCTACCCGTACGTCACCAGCTCCAACACCACTGCTGGCGGTATCTCCACCGGTTCCGGCGTTGGCCCGATGTACCTGGACTACATCCTGGGTATCACCAAGGCCTACACCACTCGCGTGGGTTCCGGTCCGTTCCCGACCGAACTGTTCGACGAGACCGGCGCTACCCTGGCCAAGCGTGGCCACGAGTTCGGTTCCACCACTGGCCGTGCCCGTCGTTGCGGCTGGTTCGATGCCGTCATCCTGCGTCGCGCCATCGACGTCAACAGCATCTCGGGCATCTGCCTGACCAAGCTGGACGTACTGGACGGCCTGGAAACCATCAACATCTGCGTTGGCTACAAGAACGAGAACGGTGCTGTCATTGACGCGCCTTCCGATGCCGACAGCTACATCGGCCTGGAGCCGGTGTATGAAGAGATGCCAGGCTGGAGCGAGTCGACCCTGGGTGCAAAAACCCTGGAAGAGCTGCCGCAAGCTGCGCGTAACTACATCAAGCGCATCGAAGAGCTGGTTGGCGCGCCGATCGACATCATTTCGACCGGCCCGGACCGCAACGAGACCATCGTGCTGCGTCATCCGTTCGCCTGATCTGCCCTCCAGGCTGATCTGACGCCGTGGCCCTGAAAGGGGCTGCGGCGTTTTCATTTGTGGGGTATCCCTGTACTGGCCCCTTCGCGGGTAAACCCGCTCCCACAGGATCACCACAGATCTCGGAATATGGGGTGACCCTGTGGGAGCGGGTTTACCCGCGAAAGGGCCGGCACAGATAACCACCTTGCTGAACCTTGGCGTTTATCCCTCCTGTCCCCGGCACAACCCTTGCTGTAAGAAGTTTCTGTAGATGCCATCAAAATAGTGGCGCCAGAAAACACGAGGGTTACACCGTGTCTGCCATCCTCTCACTGTTACGAAGCCGCCTTTTGCGGCCTGTGTTTGTTGCCCTTGGTATCGCTCTTTTGGTGCAGGTGCTGGTTGCCGTTGCGCTCACCCGAAGCACGGTCACCGCCCTGGAGGCCGACCTTGGCGAACGCCTGGGCAACGACAGCCGCCAGCTGGCCAATGACCTGGAGCAAGCCGGGCAAGATGTGCGCTCGGGCCTCGACGGCCTGTCCAGCAGCACCCGCCAGCGCCTGAGCGCCGGGTTGTCGGAGCGCCTGAAAAGCGAACAGCAGCAACTGCGCAGCACCCTGGAAAAGAACCTGAAGGACTCCGCCAACGACATGGCCGAGCTGCTGGCTTCGGTTGCGCCGCGGGCAATCTGGGACAACGATGTGCCAGTGCTCTCCGACTTTGCCCGGCGTGCCCAGCGCAACCCCAACGTGCTGTTCGTGGTTTACGACGATGCCCAGGGCCAGCACCTGACCCGTTACCTGAACCGGCAAAACCCGATCAACCAGGCGTTGATGGACAAGGGCCAGGGCGAGCGCGCTTTGGACAAAGTGATCGAGGCCGCCCGGCGCGACCCGGCGGTGTACTTTGTCGAAGCTTCGATCAACCCCAATGGCGCAGAAATCGGCAAGGTGGTGATGGGGGTTTCCACGGCCGGTATCGACCAGGAGCTCAAGGCCCTGGACCAGCGCTTCGCGGCGCTGATTGCCAGCGGTGAGCAACTGGTTGGCGACAGCTTGGTGGGTGCTGCTGCCGACAGCGGCAAAACCCTGCGTGAGCGCCTGGAGAAGGCGCAAGGCAGTGCTGCCGCGATGCAGGCCAATACCGCACAGACCGTGCGCGATGCCGCTGCCGAACTGCGCTGGCGCATTGGCCTGGGCCTGGTGCTGGTCGGCCTCGGTGTGCTGTTGGTGGTGGCTGTGGTGCTTGGCCGCCGCGTGCTGAGCAAGCTGCGTCTGTTGATTGCTGCCCTGGACGACCTGGCGGCGGGCGAGGGCGACCTGACCAAGCGCGTGCCGCTCGACAGCCGCGACGAAATTGGCGACATGGCTTCGGCGGTGAACCGCTTTGTCGACAAGCTGCAACCGATCGTGCGTGAGGCGGGCGAGGTGGCGCAGCGTACCGGTGTGGAGATTGGCGCGATGGCCCAGCGCAATGCCGGCGCCGATGCGGCTGCGGCACTGCAGCGCGATGAGGTGGCGGCCAGCCTGCGCGACCTTTCGAGCATGGCCGACGAAGCCCAGGCCGAAAGCCATGCGATGCAGGCGGCCTTGAAACAGGTGGTGGACATCCGCCAGGCCACCGACGAAAACAGCCGCACTTCGACCCAACTCGCAGGCTTGATCGAAAACCTGGCAGGCCAGGTGGAAGCGGGCTCCCAGGTGATCGAGCGGCTGGCCAAGCAAAGCGAGCAGATCGAAGTGGTGCTGACGGTGATTCACGGCATTGCCGAGCAGACCAACCTGCTGGCGCTGAACGCGGCCATCGAAGCCGCTCGGGCAGGTGAGACCGGGCGCGGGTTTGCCGTGGTGGCCGATGAGGTGCGGGCGCTGGCGAGCAAGACGCAAAGCTCCACGGGGGATATCCAGTCGCACATCGCCGCGCTGCAGAAGGGTGCCAAGGAGGCCGTGGCGACCATCAGCCAGGCCGGGCTGAAGGCCAGCGAAGGGCTGCTGGTGCTGCGCGACAACGAGCGGCGGCAGCAGTCTGTGCAGGCAGCGGTGGAGCAGGTGCATGCGGCCATTGGCCTGGCCACCCGCGCAGCCGAGCAACAGGCGAGCGGGGCGCAGGCAGTGCGTGGGCGGGTGGAGACGATCCATGCCCAGGCCGAGCGTTCGGCGGAAGTGGTGATGCAGACCACGGCCAGCAGCAAGGTGCTGGATGACCTGGCCGCGCAGCTACGGGCAAGCCTTGGCCAATTCCGCGCATAAAATTCGCGGGTGAATCCCGATCTCTGTGGGAGCGGGTTCACCCGCGAAGAGGGCGGCGCGGTGGATGGCACCGGCTTCGCCGGTGTTCGCGGGTAAACCCGCTCCCACAGGGTTGGTGCAGGCTTGTGTGTCTGCTTAAAGCGGTTGGGTTTCGGCAAAGCGGTGTTGCTATGATGGCGGCGACACATGGCAAAGGGAGTTGTTCATGTCCGCCCAACTGGTCGCCGCTCCGGCCGAACTGGATTTTCTTCATAGCGATGGCATCTGCGTCACCGCACCCATGACCGCCCTCCAGGCCTACTGCGCCATGACCTCGGACGTTCCGGGCTGGCTGGCCATGGCCTTCCGCCTGCGCGACTTCATCTCGCGCCGGTTCAACGTTGCCACTATCCACGGTTTCTCATCGCGCAACCCCGAGCGGGTGCCGGCGGTGGGTGAGCTGCTGGATTTCTTTACCGTCGAGGCAATCAGCGACCAGCAACTGGTCCTGACCTCGCGTGATACGCACCTGGCGGTGATGGTGAGCATGGATCTGGATGAAGCAGGGCAGGGCCGGCAACGCTTGAATGTGACCACCTCGGTGCAGTGCTTCAATCGTTTCGGCCGCCTCTACATGCTGCCCGTCGGCAAGGCGCATGGGCCAATCGTGCGCCGGATGCTGCGTAACATCTGATGGCCTCATCGCCGGCACGCCCGCGAAGAAGGTTACGCCTTGTTCAGGTACATCCGCGTAGTCAGCAGATAAACCGGCAGCCCCGACACCACGATCAGCAGTGCCGCATAAGGCGCCGCTGCCGCGAACTCGACGTTGGCCGTATGCGCCCACACCTCGGTAGCCAGCGTGGTCATCCCGGTCGGGCTGAGCAGCAGCGTGGCAGTCAGCTCCTTCATGGCATCCAGGAACACCAGCGCGAAAGCCGCGGCCATGGCCGGGAAGATGATCGGCAGGGTTACCCGGCAGAACGCCGCAAAGCTGCTCGCACCCAGCGTGCGTGCGGCCTCCTCCAGCGTTGGCGAGGCCTTGTTCAGCGCGGTGCGCACTGGCGACTGCGCCAGCGGCAGGAACAGCAGCGCATAGGCCAGCAGCAGCAATGCAGTGGTCTGGTACAGCGCCGGCACGTAGTGCAGGGCGAAGAACACCAGCGTCAGGGCAATCACCAGGCCGGGCAGCGCATGCAGCAGGTACGGCAGGCGCTCGGCCCAGATCGCCAGCCGACCCTTGTAGCGCACCACCAGGAAGCTGATCGGCAGGGCCAGCAGTACACAGAAGCCGGCACCACCAAGCGACACCGACAGCGAGGTGAACAGCGCCTTGGAGATGGCCCCCACCGGGAACGCTGCCGACGAACCCACGCTCAGCCAGTAGCCGAGCATGGCCAGCGGAATACCGCTGCCCAGCACTGCCAGGGCCACGCAGAGCAGCTGTGCCGGTACTGCCCAGCCACGCAGCCGCACGGGTTGCGCGCGGCGTGCCACACCCTGCCCAATGCGTACATGGCGGGCCTTGCCGCGCACCCGCAGTTCCAGCCACAGCATCACCAGACACATCGCCAGCAGCACTGCAGACAGCATGGCCGCGTTGGCGTTGCTGAACTCCAGTTCGAACTGCTGGTAGATCGCGGTGGTGAAGGTTTGCAGGCCGAGGATCGACAAGGCGCCGAACTCCACCAGCATGTGCAGGGCAATCAGCAGCGCACCGCCGAGCATCGACGGCCACAGCAGTGGCAGGGTGACCTTGCTGAACACGCCCCAGCGGCTGCAACCCAGGGTGCGCGCCGATTCCTCCAGGGAGGTGTCGAGGTTGCGCAGGGTCGCGGCCACCGGCAGGAACACCAGCGGGTACTTGGACAAGGCCATGACCATGATCGCCCCGCCGAGCCCTTCGAAGTCCGAACTCAGCGACACCCAGGTGAAGCTGCTGACGAACGACGGCACGGCGAATGGCAGGCACAGCACCACGCCCCACAGCCGACGGCCGGCCAGGTTGCTGCGTTCCAGCAGCCAGGCCAGCGCCAGGCCGACCACCATGCAGGTCAGCGTCACCCCGACCATCAGCATCAGGGTGTTGCGCATCAGCCCCCAGACAAAGGGGCGCCACAGCAGGTGCAAGGCTTCGCGCCAGCCGGCTTCCCAGGCTTTGATGGCGACATACGCCAGTGGCAGCAAACTCATCGCCACCAGGAACAGCACAGGCAGCACCACCCAGATGGAGGGGCGCTTGCGGCGCGGTACGAAGCGTACCGGCGCCGGTTCGGACAGGGCGGCAGTCATCAGAGCAGGCCGACCTCGCGCTCAAGCTCGATGGCTTCTTCGGCGTTACCCAGGTCGGCCGGCGAGATCTTCGGCGGGCGCAGCTCGTCGAACGGCTTCAGGCCACGGTCAGAAACCATGCCCTTGTGCAGCGGGTACTCGGCGGTGGTCTGGGTGATCACGCGCTGGCCTTCTTCGCTGGCCATCCAGTTGAGCAGGGCCTGGGCTTCTTTCGGGTGCTTGCTGGCCTTGACCACGGCCGCGCCGGAAATGGTCACCAGGTTGCCGGCATCGCCGTCGGCCAGGTAGTAGAGTTTGGTGTCCAGCTTGCCGCGTTCGCGTTCAAGTGCGTACCAGTAGTAGTTGTTCACCAGTACCGCAGCCACTTCGCCTTTTTCCACTGCTTTGAGGGCGACCATGTTGTTGGTGTAGGTCTTGCCGAAGGCTTTCAGGCCGGTCAGCCATTCCTCGGTGGCTTCACGGCCGTGCATTTTCAGGATGGCCACGGCCTGTTCCTGGAACGCACCACTGGTGGGTACGTAGCCGACGCGGCCTTCCCACTCAGGGTTGGCGAAGTCCATCACCGTGGTTGGCAGGTCTTTTTCGTCGACCTTCTTCGGGTTGTACACCACGATGCGGGTACGGGCGGTGATGCCCATCCAGGTGCCGTTGGCGCCAACGTACTCCTTGGGCATCATGTTCGAGGTGGCGTCGTCGATCTTCGCCAGCAGGCCCAGCTCGCCCAGGTTGTTCAGGGGCGGGGACTCTTCGGTGTAGATGATGTCGGCCGGCGAACGGTCGCCTTCCTCGATGATCTGGCTGGCCAGCTGGTTGCTGCTACCCTTGCGAATGTCGATGTGAATACCGGTCTTGGCCTCGTAGGCCTTGGCGATGGCTTCGCCGATTTCCTTGTGCTGACCGTTGTACATGGTCAGGGTGACCGGTGCGTCTGCCATGGCGGCCGGAGCGCCGATGACCAGGCTCAGCACGGCGGCGGCCAAGGTGCGCATCAGCGGTTGCGGGCGGATCGTCATGCGGGTACTTCCTCGCTTACGGCTACATATTTGGAAACAATGGTAAACGAAATTGTTTCTCAAGTGGCCGCGTGACGAGAAATTCATGGGCAGACCATGGTGCAGGGTTCTGAAGGTGCGCTGGTTGTGCCGGCCTCTTCGCGGCTAAAGCCGCTCCCACAGGTACTGTATAGCTCGCAAGGTTTGTGGTGGCCCTGTGGGAGCGGCTTTAGCCGCGAAGAGGCCGGAACAGGATTACACCTTGCTGGCAATCACCGCAGTGACCGGAGCAACCGGGTACCTCAGGCCATCTTCCTGCCGCACGTCGACAAACCCCGTGTGGCGCAACCGCTCGGCCAACCCCCCGGCTGGCAATACATGCCGCCCCTGCATGCGCATATGCAGGTAATAAGGCAGTACTCGCGCCGCAGTCTGTTTGTCTTCCGGTACCTCGGCATGGCAGCACACCAGTGCCCCGCCTGGGTTCAGCGCCGTGTGCAGCCGTCGCAGCAACCCGTCAAGATCATGGGCAAAGTGGAATACCGACGAACACCAGATCAGGTCATAGCCACTGCCAAAATCACCACGATCCAGATCCCCGCCAATGACCCCAAGGCGCTTCTCCAGCCCGGCGCGAACAATATTTTCCTGGGCCACTGCCGCAGTCTCGGCAAAGTCGAACACTACACCGTGCAAATCGGGTAGCTGCCGGGCCAGGGCGATGGTAACCAGGCCCGGCCCGCCGCCCAGGTCCAGCATCCGGTGCAGGCGCGGTGCCTGCGGCAAGCGTTCGATCAGCGCGCGCGCCACATCCACAGTAACCGCCTGCTGCTCCTGGGTAATCTGCACGCGAGCCGCCTCGGCCCAGCGTTGAGCCATTTCCGGGGTGGGGGCTGATGCGGGTGGCAAGCCATTGCGCAGTGCTTGCTCCAGTGGCTGGCCAGCCTGGCGTAGCACCTGATGGCGGAAGAGCAGGGCGTCGCCGCAGTAGTCGCTGGCACTTCGAGTCAAAAAGCGTCGGGCGGTTTCGCCATTGCGGTAGTGCCTGCCCCGTTCGTCGCGCTCGAGCAAGCCTTGGGCCCAGAGCATTTCCAGCAGGTAGCCAGTATTGAAAGTTTCCAGGTCCAGCTCTGTAGCCAGCTGAGCCGGGGCGATGTATTGCTCGAGGTGGTCGAACAGGTTGATCGTCAGTGCCACGCGCAGGGCATCGGCGGCGAGGCCCGCCAATTGCAGGTCCCAACACGCCTGCAGCGGGTGAGGGGTGGTCAGGTCCATGCTCATCGTTCGCTCGCTCCATGAGAGAAAGCTCAATCCTAGATAGGAATCATTCTGGATTGCAATGGAAGAGATGATAGGGAGGGAGGGATGGACAAAAAACGCAGGCAAGAAAAAACCCACTAGCAAGCTAGTGGGTTTTTGTATGGTGCCCAGGAGAAGACTCGAACTTCCACGACCTTGCGGTCACTGATACCTGAAACCAGCGCGTCTACCAATTCCGCCACCTGGGCAAAGCTTTGCATCATCTGATGAAGGCGACTATTGTTCGCTTTCATACAGTAGTAACAGATCCTTGGTCATCTATTACTTGAAAATATTTGGTGCCCAGGAGAAGACTCGAACTTCCACGACCTTGCGGTCACTGATACCTGAAACCAGCGCGTCTACCAATTCCGCCACCTGGGCACACATTCGAGATTACAAGATGCTTTACAGCGCCGTTCATCTCTACTACAACGTCGGGGTTGTCCGTCGTTGTGGTGCGCACTATACGGACGCTCCCCAGGGCTGTAAACCCCCCAATCAAAAAAAATTTCAAAAAATTCAACTTGTTGATTCCACAGGCCTATTACTGCTCTGGAAGCACAGCAGTGGGGGCTGTCCAAGCCAGACATTTCCGGTTTCAATAGGCCTATGCCAGAATTCCTATCTATATACCCCAAGGTGAACCCCTTCTGATGGCCGATTGGCAATCCCTCGATCCCGAGGCCGCTCGCGAAGCGGAAAAATACGACAACCCCATTCCCAGCCGTGAGCTGATCCTGCAGCGCCTTGCCGACCGTGGCGAGCCCGCCGCGCGCGAGGAGCTGGCGAAAGAGTTTGGTCTGTATGAAGAAGACCAGATCGAAGCCCTGCGCCGCCGTCTGCGTGCCATGGAACGCGACGGCCAGCTTATCTATACCCGGCGCGGCACTTATGCCCCGGTAGACAAGCTCGACCTGATCTGCGGCCGTATCTCCGGCCACCGCGACGGGTTTGGTTTCCTCATCCCTGATGATGGCAGCGATGACCTGTTCCTCAGCCCGTCGCAGATGCGCCTGGCCTTCGATGGCGACCGCGCGCTGGCGCGAGTGTCCGGGACCGACCGCCGCGGGCGCCGTGAAGGCGTGGTCGTCGAGGTCATCTCCCGTGCCCACGAAAGCGTGGTCGGCCGCTACTTCGAAGAAGGCGGCATTGGCTACGTAACCCCGGATAACCCGAAGATCCAGCAGGAAGTGCTGGTGACCGCCGGGCGTAACGGCGGCGCGAAGATTGGCCAGTTCGTCGAGATCAAGATCACCCACTGGCCAACCCCGCGCTTCCAGCCGCAAGGCGATGTGGTCGAGGTCATCGGCAACTACATGGCACCGGGCATGGAAATCGACGTTGCCCTGCGCAGCTACGACATCCCGCACGTCTGGCCCGAAGATGTGGTCAAGGAAGCGCGCAAGTTCCGCTCCGAAGTCGAAGAGAAGGACAAAGAGAAGCGCGTCGACCTGCGTCACCTGCCGTTCGTCACCATCGACGGTGAAGACGCCCGCGACTTCGATGACGCTGTCTATTGCGAACCGCTGGGCAAGCTGCGCCTGTTCTCCGGTGGCTGGCGCCTGTATGTGGCCATCGCCGACGTGTCCAGCTATGTGCGCCTGGGCTCGGCCCTGGACGTCGAGGCCCAGCAACGCGGTAACTCGGTGTACTTCCCCGAGCGCGTGGTGCCGATGCTCCCCGAAGAGCTGTCCAACGGCCTGTGCTCGCTGAACCCGCACGTCGATCGCTTGGCCATGGTCTGTGAAATGACCATGAACAAAGCCGGCCAGATGGTCGACTACCAGTTCTACGAAGGCGTCATCCACTCCCACGCCCGCCTGACCTACAACAAGGTCAGCAGCATGCTCGAGCACGCCCGCACCCGCGAGGGCAAGGCGCTGCGCGAGGAGTACAAGGATGTCGTGCCGGACCTGAAGAACCTGTACAACCTGTACAAGGTGCTGCTGGATGCCCGTCACACCCGGGGTGCCATCGACTTCGAGACCCAGGAAACCCGCATCATCTTCGGTGACCAGCGCAAGATCGCGGAAATCCGCCCGACCGTGCGCAACGAGGCCCACAAGCTGATCGAGGAATGCATGCTGGCGGCCAACGTGGCCACCGCCGAGTTCCTGCAGAAGCACGGCGTGCCGGCCCTGTACCGCGTGCACGACGGCCCGCCGCCGGAGCGCCTGGAAAAACTGCGTGCCTTCCTGGGTGAGCTGGGCCTGAGCCTGCACAAAGGCAAGGACCCGTCGCCGAAGGATTACCAGGCCCTGCTGGCGAGCATCGCCGGGCGCCCGGATTTCCACCTGATCCAGACGGTGATGCTGCGCTCGCTGAGCCAGGCCGTGTACAGCACCGAGAACAACGGCCACTTCGGCCTTAACTACGAGGCTTACACCCACTTCACCTCGCCGATCCGCCGTTACCCGGACCTGCTGGTGCACCGCGCCATCCGCAGCATCATCCGTTCCAAGGTCGACACCCCGCACGTCAAGCGTGCCGGCGCCATGAGCATCCCCAAGGCGCGCATCTACCCGTACGACGAGAACACCCTCGAGCAGCTTGGCGAGCAGTGCTCGATGACCGAGCGCCGGGCTGATGAAGCCACCCGTGACGTGGTCAACTGGCTCAAGTGCGAGTACATGAAGGATCGCGTGGGCGAAACCTTCCCGGGTGTGATCACCGCGGTGACCGGTTTCGGCCTGTTCGTCGAGCTGACCGACATCTATGTGGAAGGCTTGGTGCACGTCAGTGCGCTGCCGGGCGACTACTACCACTTCGACCCGGTCCACCACCGCCTGTCCGGTGAGCGCACCGGGCGCAGCTTCCGCCTGGGCGACACGATTGAAGTCAAGGTCATGCGTGTTGACCTGGACGAGCGCAAGATCGACTTCGAAGTGGCCGACAAGACGCTGGCTGCGCCGATCGGCCGCAAGCAGCGCGGCGCCGCGCCGGCTGCCGACAAAGCCGACAAGCCCGAGCCAGCACCGGTCGAAGCCAAGGCCACACCGAAGCCGCGCAGCCGCAAGAGCGAAACCTCCGAGGCGTATTTCCCGAAAGACGCCGTGCAGCGTAACGCCGAAGTGCGCAAGAGCCGTGAAATGAAAAAGGCGCTGATGAGCGATGCCCGCACCGGCAGCGCGTCCAGCAGCAAGTCGGACAAAGGTGGCAAGCCCGCCGGCAAGCCGACCAAGCACCGTAAAGGCCCGCCGAAGTCCGGTGCGCCACGCAAGAGCAAGAGCAAGTCATGAGTCAGCTGGAAAAGATCTACGGCGTGCATGCCGTGCAGGCATTGCTGAAGCACCATCCGAAGCGGGTCAAGCAGATCTGGCTGTCGGAAGGGCGCAGCGAGCCACGCTTGCAGACACTGCTGGCGCTGGCTGCGGAAAACCGCGTGCAAGTTGGCCAGGCCGAGCGCCGTGAGATGGATGCCTGGGTTGAAGGCGTGCACCAGGGCGTCGTCGCCGAGGTGAGCCCAAGCCAGGTGTGGGGCGAGTTGATGCTCGAAGAGTTGCTCGAACGCACCGAAACGCCGCCGCTGATCCTGGTGCTGGACGGTGTCACCGACCCGCACAACCTCGGCGCATGCCTGCGCACGGCCGATGCGGCCGGTGCCACGGCGGTGCTGGTGCCCAAGGACAAGTCGGCGACCCTGACGCCTGTGGTGCGCAAGGTGGCGTGCGGCGCGGCAGAGGTGATTCCGCTGGTGGCCGTGACCAACCTGGCGCGCACGCTGGAGAAGCTGCAGCAGCGTGGCTTGTGGGTGGTGGGTACCGCCGGCGAGGCCGAGCAGGAAATCTACCAGCAGGACCTGACCGGGCCTCTGGTGATGATCATGGGCGCCGAAGGCAAAGGCATGCGCCGGTTGACCCGCGAACATTGCGACTTCCTGGTGAAGTTGCCGATGGGCGGTAGCGTCAGCAGCCTGAACGTTTCGGTGGCGACCGGGGTTTGCCTGTTCGAGGCTGTGCGCCAGCGTCAGGCCAAGCGCTGATCTTCGGCCTGTACCGGCCTATTCGCGGGCAAGCCCGCTCCCACAGGGTTTTCACTGGCTTTCAAGGCGGTGGGGTCCCTGTGGGAGCGGGTTTACCCGCGAAAGGGCCGGTAGCCTGTGAATATGTTTCAGGCTGTTCAAATATTCGCCAATTGCCTTGCTTGTGCGCCACGCCTTCTCTACAATTGCGCCCCTTGCCGAGCTGGCAGGCGCTCATGTGCCTCCCCTCCGTGCAAGACATACAGTGTCATTCACTCCTTGTCTGACCAGATTCGCTGGCAGACTACTAACCCGTAAGGAGCATTCATGCGTCATTACGAAATCATCTTCCTGGTTCACCCGGACCAGAGCGAGCAAGTCGGCGGCATGGTTGAGCGTTACACCAAGCTGATCGAAGAAGACGGTGGCAAAATCCACCGCCTGGAAGACTGGGGCCGTCGTCAACTGGCCTACGCAATCAACAATGTTCACAAGGCTCACTACGTGATGCTGAACGTTGAGTGCACCGGCAAGGCCCTGGCCGAGCTGGAAGACAACTTCCGCTACAACGATGCCGTTATCCGTAACCTGGTCATCCGTCGCGACGAAGCCGTTACCGGCCAGTCCGAGATGCTGAAGGCTGAAGAAAACCGCAGCGAGCGCCGTGAGCGTCGTGAGCGTCCTGAGCATGCTGACTCCGCCGAAGGCGACGACAGCAATGACAGCGACTCCAGCGATAACGCTGACGAGTAATCCACGGACCTTTAGAGGAGCCTATTAAATGGCACGTTTCTTCCGTCGTCGTAAATTCTGCCGCTTCACTGCTGAAGACGTGAAAGAGATCGACTTCAAAGATCTCAACACCCTGAAAGCTTACGTATCCGAAACCGGCAAGATCGTTCCAAGCCGCATCACCGGTACCAAAGCTCGTTATCAGCGTCAGCTGGCTACCGCTATCAAGCGCGCCCGCTTCCTGGCCCTGCTGCCCTACACCGACAGCCACGGCCGCTGAGACCGGGTCGTCGACAAGCAGTAAGGGATTAGCATGCGAGCGTTAGCAAGTTTCATCATGCGCGGTCGTGTGCAGGCCACCCTCGTGGTGGTCATCAGCGCGGTACTGCCGCTGCTGTTCTGGTTGAGTGCCGCTGCATGCAGCTTTGTGCTGCTGCGGCGTGGTTTCAAGGATGCTACAACGGTCATCGCCGGCGGCCTGCTGGCCGGGTTGGCCGTGTGGGTCATGGGCGATCCCATCACCTTTCTGGTGATTGCAGGAGCCCTGAGCCTGGCCGCCCTGTTGCGAGCCGAGCATCCCTGGAGCCGGGTGTTGGTGGTCAGTGCCGTGTTCGCCGTGGCTTTCAGCCTCGTGCTCGATCTGGCGCTGGCGCAAACCTTCGATGTGCTGGCCAAGGCGTTTGCCGAAGCCATGCCGAAAATCGAGGGGCAACCCGTGCTCTCCGGTGAGCTGATCCGCCCTGTGCTGGTCGCTTCCACAGCAGTGACGGTGCAATTGTTCAGTGTGCTGGCCCTGGTGCTGGCGCGCTACTGGCAGGCAGCGTTGTACAACCCTGGAGGCTTCGGTCGCGAGTTTCGCGCCCTGAAGCTGCCAAAACAGACCATGGCGGTCTTGGTGGCAGTGATGGTGGTGGCTCCGTTCATCGGACCGCAGTTCATCGTCCTGGCATCGGCGTCAAGCCTGGTACTGGTACTGGCCGGCATCGCTTTGATGCACGGGCTGGTGGCACAGGGCCGACTGGCCGGTTTCTGGCTGGTGGGCATGTACGTGACGCTCCCGCTGATCATGCAGCTGATTTATCCGTTTCTGGTGGTTTTGGCCATTGTCGACAGCCTGATTGATTTTCGCGGTCGCAAGTCCCCCAAGGGGAATGACTCCGCGAACGGTGAAGGTTAAAAGTTAAGAGGTTTTACCAAATGGAACTGATCCTGCTGGAAAAAGTCGCTAACCTGGGCAACCTGGGCGACAAAGTAAAAGTTAAGGCTGGTTACGGCCGTAACTTCCTGCTGCCATTCGGCAAGGCCACCGTTGCCAACGCCGCCAACCTGGCTGCGTTCGAAGAACGTCGCGCCGAGCTGGAAAAAGCAGCTGCTGACAAGAAAACTTCGGCTGAAAGCCGTGCTGCCCAACTGGCCGAGCTGGAAGTGACCATCACTGCCACCGCTGGCGACGAAGGCAAGCTGTTCGGTTCGATCGGCACCCACGACATCGCTGACGCCCTGACCGCCTCCGGCGTTGAAGTGGCCAAAGCTGAAGTTCGTCTGCCGAACGGCACCATCCGTCAGGTTGGCGAATACGACGTAGCCGTGCACCTGCACAGCGACGTTGAAGCCACCGTACGTGTGGTCGTCGTAGCTGCCTAAGCTGCGCTAACTGGCTGGCTCCTTGAGGGTCAGGCGGTTAACATCGGGCACGGTCCTGTTTTGTACAGGCCGTGCCCTTTGTCTTTTTCATCCTCCAGAATTTCTTCGTGGCCATGAACGAGATCACCACCTCCGAACAGCTTGACCTGCAAACCGCAGCCCTGAAGGTGCCGCCGCATTCCATCGAGGCCGAACAGGCCGTGCTCGGTGGCCTGATGCTGGACAACAACGCCTGGGAGCGGGTGCTGGACCAGGTATCGGATGGCGATTTCTATCGGCATGACCATCGCCTGATCTACCGTGCCATCCATAAGCTGGTGGACCTCAACCACCCGTTCGACGTGGTCACGTTGCACGAGCAGTTGGACAAGGAAGGCGTTTCGACGCAGGTCGGCGGCCTGGCCTACTTGGCGGAGCTGGCCAAGAACACGCCATCGGTGGCCAACATCAAGGCCTACGCCGCGATCATTCGCGAGCGGGCCACGCTGCGCCAGCTGATCAGCATCAGCACCGATATTGCCGACAATGCCTTCAACCCCCAAGGTCGCAACGCCGAGGAAATCCTCGACGACGCCGAGCGGCAGATTTTCCAGATTGCCGAGGCGCGGCCCAAGACCGGCGGCCCGGTAGGCGTCAACGAGCTGTTGACCAAGGCCATCGACCGCATCGATACGCTGTTCAACTCCGACAGCGAAATTACCGGTGTTTCCACCGGCTACACCGACCTGGACGAGAAGACCAGCGGCCTGCAGCCGGCGGACTTGATCATTGTCGCCGGCCGACCTTCGATGGGTAAGACCACGTTTGCCATGAACCTGGTCGAGAATGCCGTGCTGCGCAGCGACAAGGCTGTGCTGGTGTTCTCCCTCGAGATGCCAGGTGAATCGCTGATCATGCGTATGCTGTCGTCCCTGGGCCGGATCGACCAGACCAAGGTGCGTTCCGGCCAGCTGGACGACGACGACTGGCCGCGCCTGACCTCGGCAGTCAACCTGCTCAACGACCGCAAGCTGTTCATCGACGATACCGCGGGCATCAGCCCCTCGGAGATGCGTTCGCGGACGCGCCGCCTGGCGCGTGAGCACGGCGATATCGGCCTGATCATGGTCGACTACCTGCAGTTGATGCAGATTCCGGGCTCCGGTGGTGATAACCGGACCAACGAAATTTCCGAGATTTCTCGCTCCCTCAAGGCCCTTGCCAAAGAGTTCAACTGCCCGGTCGTAGCACTGTCACAGCTGAACCGCTCCCTTGAACAACGGCCAAACAAACGCCCGATCAACTCCGACTTGCGTGAGTCCGGTGCAATCGAGCAGGACGCCGACGTGATCATGTTCGTCTACCGTGACGAGGTGTATCACCCGGAAACCGAGCACAAGGGCATTGCCGAAATCATCATCGGTAAACAGCGTAACGGCCCCATCGGCTTCGTCCGCCTGGCATTCATCGGCAAGTACACCCGCTTCGAGAACCTTGCGCCGGGCATGTACAACTTCGACGACGACGAGTAACTCATTGAGCTAGCGGGGGCCCTTGTAGGAGCGGCCTTGCGTCGCGATGGGCTGCGTAGCAGCCCCGGCAATTTTGCACCTGTGCTGAAATCCAGGGGCTGCTTTGCAGCCCATCGCGACACAAGGCCGCTCCTACAGGGCCTGTGAATGCAATGTAGGTTATGTGCGAGCACCCGCTAGGCCGGCGTCCTGAGCGATCTTCTTCGGATCTGCCGGTTCTCGTCTGTCCGGTCTTGCAGACCCGTACGTAGCCGCCACCCATCAAATGCAAGTGATGTCTTGGCTGTCCTTTCGGAATCAGACGAGATTACGCCATGCTCAAGATTATTCCCGGTTCACCCCTCGTTCCCCTTTCCTTGAAGACGGCTCTATTCAGAGGCAGATGCCCACTGTAAGGCTCGATTGATAGTGCGCCTGGCCGAGCCCTTTCGCGGGTGAACCCGCTCCCACAGGATCACCACAGCTTTCAAGTTTTGCACAGTACCTGTGGGAGCGGGTTTACCCGCGAAAGGGCCCGCCCAGTCACTAGAGAATTTTCAGGGGATCGAACAATGACAGCAGAAGACACCCAGTTCACCGTCGGCAAGACCACTTTCTACCAAGGCGAAAACGGCACCCATCCACTGTTCCGTATCGAGCCAGGCATTCCCAGCAGGGACGCTCGCGAGCAATCGTCGGAATTGATGGGCTATGTGCGCGAGCTGACCATCACCGGGCTGATGGATGAGAAGCCGATGATGATATGGGCTGCCCATTACCTGAGTGCGATGGCCAAGGCACTGATGGATGATGCTGAGTTGGGCATGAGGCAGTGAGTGGTCGCCTTCGGATCACATGAGGGCTGACAGGTGTTCGCCACAACATTTTCTGCGCCTATGAGATCGAGCGCCGCCCGCGCGGCGCATCGCGACGCAAGGCCGCTCCCACATTTGTTTCGGGCCAGTCCATCCTGTGAACCACCGCTGTCCGCCTTGTTTGTTCCATGCGGAATTGAAGGGGACGCAGTCGCTCTTTATCGATCTCCAGCCATGCATCCAGGGTACGCGCGCCAAAGGCACAGGAGAGACTGGCCCGAAACAAATGTGGGAGCGGCCTTGCGTCGCGATGCGCCGCGCGGGCGGCGCTCGATCTCACAGGCGCTGAAACTGCTGCGCCGAACACTTGGCGACCTCACCGCCAACCCCAAGCCAGGCACCTGGCAGCCCACACCCAATGGTCGCCCAACCCACCAATCCCCACGAAGACAGTCGGATTTGGTCAAAATTTGTGCTATATTCCGCGCCCGCGATTTCCCTGCACACCAGAACCGGTCACTGACATGCAAGCAGCCAAACCACTCTACGACTATCCCAAGTACTGGGCCGAATGCTTCGGGCCAGCACCTTTCCTGCCAATGAGCAGGCAGGAGATGGATCTGCTCGGCTGGGATTCCTGCGACATCATCATCGTGACCGGTGATGCCTACGTCGACCACCCGTCGTTCGGCATGGCCATCATCGGCCGCCTGCTGGAAGCCCAGGGCTTCCGTGTGGGCATCATTGCCCAGCCGAACTGGCAGTCGAAAGACGACTTCATGAAGCTCGGCGAGCCGAACCTGTTCTTCGGCGTGGCCGCGGGCAACATGGACTCGATGATCAACCGCTACACCGCGGACAAGAAGATCCGTTCCGACGACGCCTACACCCCTGGTGGCCTGGCCGGCAGCCGTCCGGACCGCGCCAGCCTGGTGTACAGCCAGCGTTGCAAGGAAGCCTACAAGCACGTGCCGATCGTACTCGGCGGCATCGAGGCTTCGCTGCGCCGTATCGCCCACTACGACTACTGGCAGGACAAGGTGCGTCACTCGATCCTGATCGACGCCAGCGCCGACATCCTGTTGTTCGGCAACGCCGAGCGCGCGGTGGTCGAGGTGGCCCAGCGCCTGGCCAATGGCGAGACGATCGAAACCATCACGGACATCCGTGGCACCGCCTTCGTGCGCCGCGATACCCCGCAAGGCTGGTACGAGATCGACTCCACGCGTATCGACCGTCCGGGCCGTGTCGAGAAGATCATCAACCCGTACGTGAACACCCAGGACACCCAGGCCTGCGCCATCGAGCAGGCCAAGGGTGAACAGGAAGACCCGAACGAAGCCAAGGTCGTGCAGATCCTCGACAGCCCGAGCGTGACCCGGGAAAAGTCGGTAATCCGCCTGCCGTCGTTTGAAAAAGTGCGTAACGACCCGGTGCTCTATGCCCACGCCAACCGCGTGCTGCACCTGGAGACCAACCCGGGTAACGCCCGCGCCCTGGTGCAGAAGCACGGCGAAGTGGATGTGTGGTTCAACCCGCCACCCATCCCCATGACCACCGAAGAAATGGACTACGTGTTCGGCATGCCCTACGCCCGTGTGCCGCACCCGGCCTATGGCAAGGAGCGCATCCCGGCCTACGAGATGATCCGTTTCTCGGTGAACATCATGCGTGGCTGCTTCGGTGGTTGCACCTTCTGCTCGATCACCGAGCACGAAGGCCGCATCATCCAGAACCGCTCGCACGAGTCGATCCTGCACGAGATCGAAGAGATGCGCGACAAGGTACCGGGCTTCACCGGCGTGGTCTCCGACCTTGGTGGGCCGACCGCCAACATGTACCGCATCGCCTGCAAGAGCCATGAAATCGAGAAGCACTGCCGCAAGCCGTCGTGCGTGTTCCCGGGCATCTGCGAAAACCTCAACACCGACCACAGTTCGCTGATCGAGCTGTACCGCAAGGCCCGTGCCCTGCCAGGTGTGAAGAAAATCCTGATTGCCTCTGGCCTGCGTTACGACCTGGCCGTGGAGTCGCCGGAGTACGTCAAGGAATTGGTTACCCACCACGTGGGCGGCTACCTGAAGATTGCCCCGGAGCACACCGAGCGTGGCCCGCTGGACAAGATGATGAAGCCGGGTATCGGCTCCTACGACCGCTTCAAGCGTATGTTCGAGAAGTACTCGAAAGAGGCGGGCAAGGAACAGTACCTGATCCCGTACTTCATCGCCGCGCACCCGGGCACCACCGACGAAGACATGATGAACCTGGCCCTGTGGCTGAAGGGCAACGGCTTCCGCGCCGACCAGGTGCAGGCGTTCTACCCGTCGCCGATGGCCTCGGCCACGGCCATGTACCACTCGGGCAAGAACCCGCTGCGCAAGGTGACTTACAAGAGTGAAGGGGTGGAGATCGTCAAGAGCGACGAGCAACGCCGCCTGCACAAGGCGTTCTTGCGCTACCACGACCCGAAGGGCTGGCCGATGCTGCGTGAAGCGTTGGAGCGTATGGGGCGTGCCGACCTGATCGGGCCGGGCAAGCACCAGCTGATCCCGCTGCACCAGCCGCAATCGGATACGTACCAGAGCGCGCGCCGCAAGAACTCGACGCCGGCGGGCAGCCACAAGGTGGGCAAGGAGCAGAAGATCCTGACCCAGCACACCGGCCTGCCACCGCGTGGCAGCGATGGCAGCAAGCCGTGGGACAAGCGTGAGAAGGCCAAGGCCGACGCGTTTGCGCGGAACCAGCAGGCGGCCAAGGAGCGTAAGGAAGCGGCTAAAGGCGGTGGTGGCAAGGGTAAGAAGCCGCGTCAGCCGGTCATCCCGCGCTGAATTTGGGGCCGCTTTGCGGCCCAATCGCCGGCAAGCCAGCTCCCACAGGTACAGTGCAAGCTTTGGGCTTTGTGCAATCTTTGTGGGAGCTGGCTTGCCGGCGATTGGGCTGCAAAGCAGCCCTGGATCTCAAGGTCAATCAGGCTTCTTGTCGACCCACTTCGGCGCCACCGGCGCAACGAAGTTGTCCATGCCGTCCAGCAGCGCGTCCGGCTGCTGCCCCAGCAGCAACATCGCCCGGTGTTGCGGCCGCACAAAGCCTTCTTCGACGATATGGTCGAGGAACCCGCCCAGCTTCTCGTAGAAGCCGTTCACATCCAGCAGCCCCAGCGGCTTGGCGTGATAGCCCAGTTGCCCCCAGGTCCACACTTCGAACAATTCTTCCAGCGTACCCAGCCCACCCGGCAGGGCGATGAAGGCATCGCTCAGCTCGGCCATGCGTGCCTTGCGTGCATGCATGCCGTCGACCACCTCCAGGCGGCTGAGGCCTTTGTGGCCGATTTCGGCGTTCATCAGGCTTTCGGGGATGATCCCGATCACTTCGCCACCGGCCGCCATGGCCGCGTCGGCAACGGTGCCCATCAGGCCCACCGCACCGCCGCCATAGACCAGGGTCAGGCCGCGACGCGCAATGGCCTGGCCAAGTGCGATGGCTGCTTCACGGTAGGCAGGGTTGGCGCCGATGCTGGCGCCGCAGAACACACAAACGGAACGTACGGGCATTGCTCATCTCCTGTCACTCAGGTGGACAGGTTACGGCGCATGCCCGTCGCTTCCAAGGCCGCGTTCATTCCGGGCGGGAGAAGTCGCAGATGGCGCCCGTGGCTCCGTGGGCGTAGGCGGCGAGCAGGCTGTTGATGAATGCAGAGATGGGCATTTGGTATTGCTCCTAAATGAGAGGTTGTCCCATCGTCTATTAAAAGGGCATGATGTGCTCTTAGATTGGTTGTATACAATCCATTGAACAATTCTACTGGCTGGCCTCTTGACGCCCCCCTTGACTCATATCAGAAAGGGGCCGAGCGGTTTCAGGCAGTCTCGCAATTGATAAAACCCTGCCAAGGAGATTCATGATGTTTGCGAAAGCTGTAGCGGTATCCCTGCTGACCCTCGCCAGCGCCTCTGTCTTTGCAGCCGAATGCTCGGTGACTGTCGAATCGACGGACCAGATGTCCTACACCACCAAGGAATTCACCGTCGACAAGAGCTGCAAGGAATTCACCGTCAAACTGACCCACTCCGGCAACCTGCCGAAGAACGTCATGGGTCACAACCTGGTGATCAGCAAGACAGCCGACATGCAGGGCATTGCCACTGAAGGCATGAGCCAGGGCATCGAAAAGGGTTATCTGAAAGAAGATAACGCCAACATCATCGCCCACACCGCGATGATCGGCGCGCCGGAAAAAGAAACCGAAGTGAAGTTCGACACTTCCAAGCTGGAAGCCGGTGGTGACTACAGCTTCTTCTGCACCTTCCCGGGCCACATCTCGATGATGAAAGGCAAGGTGGTAGTCAAGTAATCGAAGGCTGACGCCGAACACTGTGGGAGCGGGTTCACCCGCGAATGCAATGGTGACTTCACCGACGCATTCGCGGGTGAACCCGCTCCCACAGGTCTTACTACAGCCTGATCAAGGGGCGAACGGCAGTTCGCGCTTGTGCTGGGTCTTGCGGTAGGTGGCGACGATGATGTCGAACGCTGCCTGGTCAACCGGCAACCCATGCAGGAAGGCGTCGATCTGCTGGTAGGTCACGCCATGGGACGCTTCGTCCGGCTTGCCCGGTTCCAGGTCTTCAAGGTCGGCCGTCGGCACCTTCTCCACCAGTGCCTCCGGTGCGCCAAAGCTGCGTGCAATGGCCCGTACCTGGTTCTTCACCAGCCCGCTCAGCGGCGCCAGGTCGCAGGCACCATCACCAAACTTGGTAAAGAAGCCCATCACCGCCTCGGCGGCGTGGTCGGTGCCGATAACCAGGCCTGCGCGGGCACCGGCAATGGTGTACTGGGCAACCATGCGCGTGCGCGCCTTGACGTTGCCCACCACGAAGTCCACCAGCGTCGGCGAGCCGTTCTTCAACTCCACCACTTCAGTCGCCAATGCCCGGACTGCCGGGGCGATGTCCACCGTGTGCACTTCATCGGCCTTGATCACGTCCAGGCAGGCCTGGGCGTCATGCTCGTCATGCTGCACCTGGTAGGGCAGGCGCACGGCGATGAAGGTGTAGGCCTTGTCGCCGGTGTCGGCGCGCAGTTCATTCACGGCGCGCTGGGCGAGCAAGGCGGCAGTCAGCGAGTCGACACCGCCGCTGATGCCCAGCACCAGGGTCTTGAGCCGGGCGTTGGCCAGGCAATCCTTGATGAATGCCACGCGCCGGGCGACTTCGGCCTCGAGCGCGGTAGCGTCGGCGAACGGCGGCTGTACCTTCAGCGCCTGGGCAATCTCTTGCTGAACCGCTTGCATGGGTTACTCCTTGCTGGGGACTTTGAATACGTGGCGCATGTAGGCGACGAAGTTCTCGTCACGGCACTGGGTCTTGGCGGCTTCGTCCGAGATCTTGGCCACTGGCGCGCCGTTGCAGTCGGTCATTTTAAGCACGATGTTCATTGGGGCCACACCCGGTATGTCACACGTCAGGTTGGTGCCGATGCCAAAGCTGACGTTGATGCGACCGCGCAGGGCTCGGAAGATCTCCAGTGAGCGGGTCAGGTTGAGGCCGTCGGAAAAC
This sequence comes from Pseudomonas sp. WOUb67, assembly GCF_050058005.1. NCBI lineage: Bacteria > Pseudomonadati > Pseudomonadota > Gammaproteobacteria > Pseudomonadales > Pseudomonadaceae > Pseudomonas > Pseudomonas sp. WOUb67. The sequence goes on from NZ_CP170112.1 coordinate 1,305,865, forward strand.
ACCAGGGTCTTGGTCATCGGGTCGATACCCAGTTTCTGATAATGGGCAATGGCCTTCTCCGCCCAGGCCACCGGCTCGCCCGAATCGTGGCGCAGGCCGTCGAACAGCTTGGCGAAGTACAAATCGAAATCGCCGAGGAAGGCATCCATGGTGATGCAGTCGGTCAGGGCGATACCGAGCAGGCCGCGGTACTCGCGCACCCAGCAGTCCAGCGCGGCGATCTGGCTGTCGATCAGGCGCGGGCCGAGCTGCTGGTGGGCCATGATCCACTCGTGGGCCATGGTGCCCAGCGGCTTGATATCCAGTTTCCATGCCAGGTCGACGTTGCTGGTACCGACGAAGCGGGCCGGGAAGTCGTCGCGCAGCACCCGTACCACGTCTTCCTGCACACGGCTGGAAAAGCGCCGGCGGGTGCCGAAGTCGGCTACCTGCAGGTTGGCCAGTTCGTCGTCGCTTGCATGCGCTCGCAGCCAGTCGAACTTGCGGTACAGCTGGTCGCGGGCTTCGGCCAGGCGCATGTGCGGGTGCAACTGGCGGTTGCGCACTTCGCTGATGATCGCCAGCAGTGGCACTTCGAACAGGATCACATGCAGCCACGGGCCTTTCAGGCGCAGGAACAGCTGGTCGTTTTCAATGCCGATACGCACATAGCGCAGGTTGAAGCGGAACAGGCGCAGAAAGCGCAGGAAGTCGGGCTTGAGGAAGCTGATGCGTTCGAGGAAAGCCAGCTGGCCATCATCCAGGGTAAGGTCGCTGAGCAGTTCGAGCTGGTGGCGGATCTCGCCCAGGTAGGGGCGCAGGTCCTCGCCGTTGCGGCAGCGGAATTCCCATTCGACGTCGGCGTCCGGGTAGTTGTGCAGCACGCCCTGCATCATCGTGAGTTTGTAGAAGTCGGTGTCGAGCAGGTTGTGCACGATGCGCTCGGCGAATGCGCTCTCGCTCATCAATGGGGCTCCGGAAGCGGCGAATGGCCGACATTGTGCCAGCCTTTGCATCGTGTGTGGCTGTTCTGGCCTCTTCGCGGGCTTGCCCGCTCCCACAGGCACTTCGCTGAGTCCAAGGCCAATGCCATACTTGTGGGAGCGGGCGAGCCCGCGAAGAGGCCGGAACAGCCAAAACAGAGGTGTTTTTCCGTGCACCGGCTAGCCTTCAAACGGTGCCGCCTGTAGCAGTCGCGCACCAGCGGTGTGCACTTCGGTGACGTCCGCTGTTACAGGGCGGTTGCACGTAAACACTTGCCAGGGTTGCAATGATGGCACATGGCGGTTGCTCCTTGTCTGTACGTGTGGTGGCGCCTGCCGCGCGGCAGACGGTTGCACGCTCAATAAAGAAAAGGCCGTCGGTCGCCTGCGGTGCACCTGCGCAGTGTGTTTTCCCGGAAGACAAAACCTATGGCACGGCCCTTGCTCTGAGCACAGGGTTGAGAAGTTGTAGTGCCAACCAAAAAAAACTCTAGGAGCACCACCTCATGTCGCAGACGTTTTACAAGAAAGGTTTCCTGGCTCTGGCTGTAGCTACGGCCCTAGGTGTTTCTTCGTATGTTCAGGCCGACGTCAAGATCGGTGTAGCGGGCCCAATGACCGGGGCTAACGCAGCGTTTGGCGAGCAGTACATGAAAGGTGCGCAGGCAGCGGCCGACAAGATCAACGCCGCCGGTGGCGTCAACGGCGAGAAAATCGTCCTGGTCAAAGGCGATGACGCCTGCGAACCGAAGCAGGCCGTGGCTGTGGCCAACCGCCTGGCCGATCAGGACAAGGTGATCGGCGTAGTGGGGCACTTCTGTTCTTCCAACACCATTCCAGCCTCTGAGGTGTATGACGAAGCGGGCATCATCGCCATTACCCCGGGCTCGACCAACCCACAAGTGACCGAGCGCGGCCTCAGCGCCATGTTCCGCATGTGTGGCCGTGACGACCAGCAGGGTATCGTCGCTGGCGACTACATCGTCGACGTGCTCAAGGGCAAGAAAGTCGCAGTGCTCCACGACAAGGACACTTACGGCCAGGGCCTGGCCGACGCGACCAAGGCGCAGCTGGAAAAACGCGGCGTGAAGCCTGTGCTGTATGAAGGCCTGACCCGTGGCGAGAAAGACTTCAGCGCCGTGGTCACCAAGATCCGCTCCACCGGTGCCGACGTGGTCTACTTCGGTGGCCTGCACCCAGAGGCCGGCCCGCTGGTACGCCAATTGCGCGAGCAGGGCCTGAAGGACGTCAAGTTCATGTCCGATGACGGCATCGTCACCGACGAACTGGTCTCCACTGCCGGCGGCGCGCAATACGTCGATGGCGTGTACATGACCTTCGGCGCCGACCCACGCCTGCTGCCCGACAGCAAGGCGGTGGTAGAGGAGTTCCGCAAGGCCGGTACCGAACCTGAAGGCTACACCCTTTACGCCTACGCCTCGCTGGAAGCCCTGGCTGCTGCGTTCAATGGCGCCAAGTCGAACAAGGGCGAAGACGCGGCCAAGTGGCTCAAGGCCAACCCGGTCAAGACCGTCATGGGCGAGAAGAAGTGGGACAGCAAGGGTGACCTGACCGTGTCCGACTACGTGGTCTACCAGTGGGACAAAGACGGTAAATACCACCAGCTGGAAAAACAAAAATAATAACGGCCCACGGCCCGGGCTGATGCCCGGGCCCAAGCCCCGCTGTACCTGTCTTTATTCGTAGATCTGCACAGTTCTGCGCTGCGAGGGCCCCGCACCGGTGGCCCGCGCCGTGGTCGGCGCTCGTGCAATCTCAATCAGGTGAGATTGCGTTATGGATGGTATTTTCCTGCAGCAACTGGTCAACGGCCTGACCCTCGGGTCGGTCTACGGCCTGATCGCCATCGGCTACACAATGGTCTATGGCATCATCGGCATGATCAACTTCGCGCACGGCGAGGTGTACATGATTTCCGCGTACCTCGCGGCAATCAGCCTGGCATTGCTGGCCTATTTCGGCGTCGAGTCGTTCCCGCTACTGATGTTGGGTACGCTGTTGTTCACCGTCGTCGTCACGGGCGTCTATGGCTTCACCATCGAACGCATCGCCTACAAACCCCTGCGCAACTCCACCCGCCTGGCACCGCTGATCAGTGCCATCGGCATCTCGCTGATCCTGCAGAACTACGCACAGATCAGCCAGGGCGCCCGCCAGCAAGGCGTGCCAACCCTGCTTGAAGGTGCCTTGCGTGTCGAAGTCGGTACCGGCTTCGTGCAACTGACCTACACCAAGATCTTCATCCTGATTGCCGCTTTCGTGGGCATGGGCCTGCTCACCTACGTGATCAAGTACACCAAGCTCGGCCGCATGTGCCGTGCCACCCAGCAAGACCGCAAGATGGCCTCGATCCTGGGCATCAACACCGACCGGGTGATTTCGTACGTGTTCGTCATCGGTGCAGTAATGGCCGCCCTGGCCGGTGTGCTGATTACCATGAACTACGGCACCTTCGACTTCTATGCCGGCTTCATCATCGGCATCAAGGCGTTCACCGCCGCGGTGCTCGGCGGTATCGGCTCGCTGCCTGGCGCCATGCTCGGCGGCATCATCCTGGGTATTTCCGAGTCGCTGTTCTCTGGCCTGATCAACTCCGACTACAAGGACGTGTTCAGCTTCTCGCTGCTGGTGATGATCCTTATCTTCCGCCCACAAGGCCTGCTGGGTCGCCCGCTCGTGGCTAAGGTGTGAACATGTCCGTTGCCAAAACTGCCTCTGCTTCCGAAACCAAGGGTTTCGACCTTAAACGCAGCCTGCTGGAGACCCTCGTCGCCGGCCTGCTGGCACTCATTGTGTTTGGCCCGGTCGTCGGCGTGGTGCTCGACGGCTACACCTTCAATGCCGAGCCGCGCCGGGTGGCCTGGCTGGTCGGCGGGGTGATGCTGGGGCGCTTCCTGCTCAGCCTGTACCTGCAGACTGCCGCTGGTGTGCGCATGCTCCAGGGCTTTGATAGCGGTGGCTCGGGCGTGCATGTGAACGCGCCGGACTACAAGTCGCGCTTGCGCTACATCATCCCGGCGCTGGTGGTGATTGCCATCGTCTTCCCGATCTTCGCCAACAAGTACCTGCTGACCGTGGTCATCCTCGGGCTGATCTACGTGTTGCTGGGCCTTGGCCTGAACATCGTGGTCGGCCTGGCTGGCCTGCTCGACCTGGGCTACGTGGCGTTCTATGCCATTGGCGCCTACGGCTTGGCACTGGGTTACCAGTACCTCGGCCTGGGTTTCTGGAGCGTGTTGCCCCTGGCGGCCATCGCCGCCGCGTTGGCGGGGTGCATCCTCGGCTTCCCGGTGCTACGCATGCACGGTGACTACCTGGCAATCGTGACCCTGGGCTTTGGCGAGATCATCCGCCTGGTGCTGAACAACTGGCTGTCGTTCACCGGTGGCCCCAACGGCATGCCGGCGCCTTCGCCAACCTTCTTCGGCCTGGAGTTCGGCCGCCGGGCCAAGGATGGCGGGGTGCCGATCCACGAGTTCTTCGGCTTCGATTACAACGCCAACCTCAAGTTCGTGTTCATCTACGCGGTACTGTTCCTGGTGGTGCTGGCCGTGCTGTACATCAAGCACCGGCTGACCCGCATGCCGGTAGGCCGCGCCTGGGAAGCGCTGCGCGAAGACGAGATCGCCTGCCGCTCGATGGGCCTGAATCACGTGCTGGTCAAGCTTTCGGCCTTTACCCTGGGCGCCTCCACTGCCGGCTTGGCCGGGGTGTTCTTCGCCACCTACCAGGGCTTCGTCAACCCGTCGTCGTTCACCTTCTTCGAGTCGGCGCTGATACTCGCCATTGTCGTGCTGGGTGGCATGGGTTCGACCGTGGGCGTGGTGATCGCAGCGTTCGTGCTGACCGTGGCACCGGAGCTGCTGCGCAGCTTCTCCGAATACCGGGTGCTGCTGTTCGGCGTGCTGATGGTGCTGATGATGATCTGGCGACCGCGTGGGCTGATCCGCATCAGCCGTACCGGTGTGACCCCGCGTAAAGGAGTGGCGCCATGAGCGACGATATCATTCTCTCTGTCGACAACCTGATGATGCAGTTCGGTGGCATCAAGGCGCTCAGTGATGTCAGCCTGAAGGTTCGGCGCAACCAGATCTTCGCCCTGATCGGCCCCAACGGCGCCGGCAAGACCACGGTGTTCAACTGCCTGACCGGCTTCTACAAGGCCAGTGGCGGGCGCATCGAGCTGAATGTGCGTGGCAGCCACACCAACGTCATCCAGCTGCTTGGCGAGCGCTTCCAGGCAGCGGACTTCGTGTCCCCGGCACGCTTTGCCAACCGCCTGTACTACAAGATGTTCGGCGGCACCCACCTGGTCAACCGCGCAGGTTTGGCGCGCACCTTCCAGAACATTCGCCTGTTCAAGGAAATGTCGGTGGTGGAGAACCTGCTGGTGGCCCAACACATGTGGGTCAACCGCAACCTGCTGGCCGGGGTGCTCAACACCAAGGCCTACCGCAAGGCCGAAAGTGACGCGCTGGACCATGCGTTCTACTGGCTGGAAGTGGTCGACCTGGTCGACTGCGCCAACCGCCTGGCCGGCGAGCTGTCGTACGGCCAGCAGCGCCGCCTGGAAATTGCCCGGGCCATGTGCACGCGGCCGAAGATCATCTGCCTGGACGAACCGGCGGCGGGCCTGAACCCTCAGGAAACCGAGGCCCTCAGCCGCATGATCCGCGTGCTGCGTGACGAGCACGACATCACTGTGGTGCTGATCGAGCATGACATGGGCATGGTCATGAGCATTTCCGACCATATCGTGGTGCTGGACCACGGCAACGTGATTGCCGAAGGCGCGCCGCAGGAAATCCGCCACAACCCGACGGTGATCGCCGCCTACCTGGGTGCAGACGAAGAGGAACTGGTATGAGTGCACCCATTCTCGAACTGAAGGACCTGGACGTGTTCTACGGGCCGATCCAGGCGCTGAAAAAGGTTTCGATGCACATCAACGAGGGCGAGACGGTCAGCCTGATCGGGGCCAACGGTGCCGGCAAGTCGACCCTGCTGATGTCGATCTTCGGCCAGCCGCGGGCGGCGTCCGGGCATATCGTCTATCGCGGCACCGACATTACCCGCAAGTCCTCGCACTACATTGCTTCCAACGGCATTGCCCAGTCGCCGGAAGGGCGCCGGGTGTTCCCCGACATGACCGTCGAGGAAAACCTGATGATGGGCACCATCCCCATCGGCGACAAGCATGCCGCTGAAGACATGCAGCGCATGTACGAGCTGTTCCCGCGGCTGAAGGAACGGCGTACCCAGCGGGCCATGACCATGTCCGGTGGCGAGCAGCAGATGCTGGCAATTGCCCGGGCGCTGATGAGCCGGCCGAAGTTGCTGTTACTGGATGAGCCCTCGCTGGGGCTGGCGCCGATCGTGGTCAAGCAGATCTTCTCGACCCTGCGTGAGCTGGCCAAGACCGGGATGACCATCTTCCTGGTGGAGCAGAACGCCAACCATGCGTTGAAGCTGTCCGACCGGGCTTATGTGATGGTCAACGGGGAGATCCGCATGACTGGCACCGGGCAGGAGCTGCTGGTCAACGAGGAAGTGCGCAACGCCTATCTTGGCGGCCACTGAGTTGCAACCGGGGCCGCTTTGCGGCCCATCGCCGGCAAGCCAGCTCCCACAGGTACTGCGCTGCCTTCAAAGTGTGTGCGATCTCTGTGGGAGCTGGCTTGCCGGCGATGGGCTGCACAGCAGCCCCGTTTCCAATGTGGACAACTTGCCACGCCTCTCTCTCGATACCTGTCAATATCCCCTCGCAAGCCCTTGTTTCCACAGGCTGAATCTTGTCCACGGATAATGTGGAACCGCCTGTGGAAAACATGGTGGCACCTCGCTCCAGCCCTTTGATACCAAGCCCTGTAGCGATGCGATCATTTTTTGATCACATACGCCTTGTGGATGGTTTTCCGAAGTTTTTCACAGTCCTGAAAGCCCGCCTAAATCAAAGTCAGCCCTGTGGATAACTCTGTGTAAAAACCTTGGACAGACCGCTACAGGCGGCATGCTTGAAAGCCTGGCGCCATCACCGAAAAGATATCCACCGACCACACATCGCTGAAAGGGTTCCGCACGGTGGACAAGTTGCCCCCAATCCGTGGGGAAAGCCTTGTGGATAACATGCGCATAGCTGGCGGCGGGCCTTCTGCCGCAAGGGTTTGCCGGATATGAACAAAAAATGAACAGCGCCTTGAACGGCTTGCTGACAGCGCGCGGCGCGGGCATGCTGCGAAGCTGCCGATGACAACCTACCGTGAGGAACAGAGCATGACGTCCACCGTATTCATCACTGGTGCCACTTCCGGATTCGGCGAGGCCACCGCCCGCCGCTTTGCCGAAGCTGGCTGGAAGCTGGTGCTCACTGGCCGCCGCAAGGAGCGCCTGGACGCCCTGTGCGCCGAACTGTCGGCCAAGACCGAAGTGCACGGCCTGGTGCTCGACGTGCGTGACCGCAAGGCCATGGAGCAGGCCATCGCCAGCTTGCCGGCCGGGTTCGAAAAGATTCGCGGCCTGGTCAACAACGCTGGCCTGGCCCTGGGGGTGGACGCGGCGCAGAACTGCAGCCTGGACGACTGGGAAACCATGGTCGACACCAACATCAAGGGCCTGATGTACACCACCCGCCTGCTGCTGCCACGCCTGATTGCCCATGGCCGCGGCGCGTCGATCCTCAACGTGGGTTCCGTGGCGGGCAACTACCCGTACCCGGGCAGCAACGTGTATGGCGGCACCAAGGCCTTCGTCGGCCAGTTCTCGCTGAGCCTGCGCTGCGACCTGCGCGGCACCGGCGTGCGCGTGAGCAACATCGAGCCGGGCCTGTGTGAAAGCGAGTTCTCGCTGGTGCGTTTCGGCGGTGACCAGGCCAAGTATGACGCCACCTACGCCGGTGCCGAGCCGATCCAGCCGCAGGACATTGCCGAGACCATCTTCTGGATCCTCAACCAGCCGGCGCACATCAACATCAACAGCCTGGAACTGATGCCGGTGAGCCAGGATTGGGCAGGGTTCTCCATCGACCGTTCGGTCAAGGGCTGATTCAGGAAAGCGGGGCCGCTTTGCGGCCCATTCGCAGCACAAGGCTGCTCCTACAGGGAAAGCGGTGCCTCTGAAACCTGCGCAATACCTGTAGGAGCAGCCTTGTGCTGCGAAAGCGTCAGCTCAGGCGCTGCAACCCTTCCAGGCAAGTCGCCAGATGGTAGGGCGTAGTAGAAGGCATATCATGCCGGCTGACGTTGCCCTCACCATCCCGGCACTCATACCAGCCCGCTTCCCGCAAGAACCGCGCTTCCAGCGCCTGCAACTGTTCAACCAGCTTCGCCTCGCTCCCCGCGCGCAGCACGAGCGCCCGTAGGTATTCCGCCTGTGCCCAGATGCGCTGTGTGGCATCCAGCACACGGCCATCCACATCCAGCATCGCCAGCACAGCCGCATCCTTCACCCCGTACTGCTCGGCAAAGCCGAAAGCCCGGTCGATGGACGCATGCAGCGGCGTGTCGCGCAGCAGCGGCGAGGTGTGCAGCAGGTAGAACCACTCGAACTGGTGCCCCGGTTCGAACCAGTTATCCACAGCCCCGCGTGGCTTTTCCAGCATCAGGCCATGGGCCGGTTCGACGAAGTGCGCCTGCAGCGCTTCACACAGCTGCAGCAGCGACTGCTGGGTATGCTCATCGTCACGCACCGCCAGCACTTGCAAAAACGCCTCGGCCAGGTGCATCTGCGGGTTTTGCAGCGGGCCGCTGCCAAGGTCGGCCCAGTCTTCGCCCAGGCTGGCTTCGTACAGGCCGTCGTCTCGGGCGAACTGCTGGTCGATGATATCCAGCGCAGCATTCAGGGTGGATTCCACCAGGCTTTCGCGCACCTTGCCCCAGTAGTGCGCGCAGGCAAAGACGATGAACGCGTGGGTGTACAGGTCCTTGCGCCGGTCCAGCGGCTTGCCCTGGGCATCGATGCTGTAGAACCAGCCACCGTGCTCGGCATCGTGGAAGTGCTTTTGCAGCGAGCGGAACAACGCCGCCGCGCGCTCGGCCGCGCCCGGTTGCCCGATACGGCTGCTGAACAGGTACAGCTGGCGTGCGCAGGCCATGGCCCGGTAGCGCTGCGCCGGCAACGGTTGGTGCTGGGCGTCCAGGGCCTCGTAGGGCAGGGCCATGTCGACATTCCAGCCCGGGCCTTGCCACAACGGCACGATGCACTCGGCGAAGTGCTGGGTGAAGCGGGCCAGTTCAGGCAGGGTGGGGCGGGGGTTGGACATTTCGGCGCTCGTCGCTGTCGGGCAGGGCGCCATGGTAGCAGAACTGGGGTTTTCGGTAGCCTGTGCCGGCCCCTTCGCGGGTGAACCCGCTCCCACAGGTATTGCGCTGCCCTCAGGTTCGCTGCCGTCCCTGTGGGAGCGGGTTCACCCGCGAAAAGGCCGGTACAGGCAACCCATCAACCCGGGTTGCCGAGCCCCTGCCAGTGCCGTGCGCCGACAAAGATGAAGCGCAGCTGCTGGGTGATCTTTTCCTGCGCCGTCAGCGCCTGTGGATAACCCGATTCGGGGCTGTCGATAAGCTCGGGCAGGGTAGCGAACACGGTCTTCACCACCAGGTCGGCCATCACTGCCAGCGCGGCGTTGTCCAGGTGCTGCCAGCGCTTCATGCGCGCCAGGTCGGTGGCCAGGTCGTCGCTGATGTCCTGGCGCAGGCGGGCAATGGCCTGGCGCACGGCCTGTGAGCCACCGTATTGCTCGCGGGCCAGGAACAGGAACTGCGCGCGGTGAGCAGCTACCACGTCGAGGAAAATGCGCACCGAAGCGTCTGTGATGCCGCCCAGTTCGAATTCGTTCTGGCGCACCAGGCGGATGGTCTGGCGGAAAGTGGTGTCGATTTCGGCCACCAGGGCCAGACCCAGGGCGTCCATGTCGGGAAAATGCCGGTAGAAGCCGGTGGGCACGATGCCGGCCGTCTTCGCCACTTCACGCAGGCTGATACTGCCGAAACCACGGCCACTCTCCATCAGCAGGCAGGCGGCATCGAGCAGGGCCTGGCGGGTCTGTAGTTTCTGTTCGGCGCGCGGCAGCATGGTGCGGGCTTCTGTGACGGTAAGGCTGGGCACTCTAGATAAAAAAACAAAGCCCGGTCAATGGACCGGGCCTGGAGGGGAGCAAGCGGTGTGACCCAGGTTGTTCTTTTGGGCCATGGTGATCAGCTCACACGGCTGAGTTCAACCAGGCGATCGGAGCCACCTTCGGCAACGCGGCCACTGCGTTCGATCAAGCGATCAGAACCACCTTCGGCAACGCGGCCAGAGCGTTCGATCAGGCGATCAGAACCACCTTCGGCAACGCGGCCACTGCGTTCGATCAGGCGATCAGAACCACCTTCGGCAACGGTTTTCAGCGGCTGGGCGATCTCGGCAGCGCTGGAGCGGGATTCGGCGGTCAGGTGTTGGTCGTCGGCTGGCAGGGCAAAAGCGTTGGCAGCCAGGATGGACAGGGTAAGGGTCAGCAGATGGCGTTTCATGATTTCGGTGCTCCTCTCGGGGGCTGGAAAGTGGGTACGGAGCCAATGCTACGCTCGGTAACGCCAGAGAGAAGTTCATACGGGTAATGGTAACAATCGACCGCATTGATAGAGGTTTGCAACCGCTCTGGAAAGCGCCTTACAGAACGGCTGACGACGATCTGGCTGGGCTGTTGCCGGGTAGCAGGCACCGCCTGGCGCGACGTATTGCTGAGCAAAAGGCCAGGAAAACTTCGCTATCATGCCGCTCTCGATAAAACCCCACGGGTTTTCCACAGTCCGACATATTGACTGCCATCGCTGCACCCGTTTTGTGCCATGCCGCAAGGAGAATCACGCAATGACGCGTCCCGCCAGAATCCTCGTCTGGACCCTCGCCACCCTGCTCACCCTGCTGGCGATTCTGGTGGTGGTGATCGCCACCTTTGACTGGAACCGCGTAAAGCCCCTGCTCAACGAAAAGGTTTCCGAGGCCCTGCACCGGCCTTTCGCAATCAACGGCAACTTGGCCGTTCACTGGCGTACCGAGCCTGAAGAGGGTGGCTGGCGTGCGTGGGTGCCATGGCCGCATTTCATTGCCGAAGACCTGACCCTGGGCAACCCGGAGTGGCTCAAGGAGCCGAAGATGGTCGGCCTGGAGCGCGTGGAGTTCCGCCTGGCGCCGTTGCCGCTGCTGTTCCAGCAGATCAGCATCCCGCGCATCGACCTGACCAGGCCCACTGCCAGCCTCACTCGCCTGGCCGATGGCCGTGCCAACTGGACGTTCGACTTCGGCCCCAAGGATGAAAACGCAGAACCTTCCAAATGGCAGCTGGATATCGGAGCGATCGGTTTCGACCAGGGGAATGTCAGCTTCGACGACCAGACCCTGAAAACCAGCATGAAGGTGCAGATCGACCCGCTGGGCAAGCCGATCCCGTTCAGCGACATTGTCGGCAAGGCCAGCGCCGAGAAGGCCGGCGGTGCACAGGACTACGCCTTCGGGCTCAAGGCCCAGGGCCGTTACAAAGGACAGCCGGTGTCCGGCACCGGCAAGATCGGCGGCTTGCTGGCCTTGCAGGACGCCAGCCAGCCATTCCCGCTGCAAGCCGACGTGCGCATCGCCGACACCCATGTGGTGCTCGCCGGCACCTTGATCGACCCACGTAACCTGGGCGCGCTCGACCTGCGCCTGCGCCTGTCCGGTGCCAGCCTGGGCAACCTCTACCCATTGACCGGGGTAACCCTGCCAGACACCCCGGCCTACTCGACCGACGGTCGCCTCAGCGCCAACCTGCATGCCGCGCAAGGCGCGACGTTCAACTACCAGGGCTTCAACGGCAAGATCGGTGACAGCGACATTCACGGTGACCTGGCCTTCGTCGCCAGCCAGCCACGGCCCAAGCTGTCCGGCAACCTGGTGTCCAACCAATTGCTGTTCAAGGACCTGGCGCCGCTGATCGGCGCCGACTCCAACGCCGAGCAGAAGGCCCGTGGGGGTGCCAGCAAGCAGCCTACGGGCAAGGTGCTGCCGGTAGAAGAGTTCCGCACCGAGCGCTGGCGCGCGATGGACGCCGACGTCACCTTCGCCGGCAAGCGCATCGTGCACAGCACGCAGCTGCCGTTCAATGACCTGTCGGCCCACGTGATGCTTGAAGACGGCCTGCTGCGCCTGGAGCCCCTGCGTTTTGGCGTGGCCGGCGGCAACCTGGCCTCCAAAATTCGCCTGGACGGTCGCAGCGTGCCCTTGCAGGGCCGCGCCCAGCTGACTGCCCGAGGCTTCAAGCTCAAGCAGCTGTTCCCCACTTTCGCGCCGATGCAGACCAGCTTTGGTGAGCTGAACGGCGATGCCGACATCAGCGGCCGTGGCAATTCGGTGGCGGCGTTGCTGGGGACAGCCAATGGCGACCTGCGCATGCTGATCAACGATGGCGCGATCAGCCGCAGCCTGATGGAGATCGCCGGCTTGAACGTGGGCAACTACGTGGTCGGCAAGCTGTTTGGTGATGAGGATGTGAAGATCAATTGCGCGGCGGCTGACGTGGGGATCAAGGATGGCCTGGCGACTACGCGGCTGTTCATCTTCGATACCGAGAACGCAATCATCTACATCAACGGCACGGCCAATTTTGGCTCCGAGCAGCTGGACTTGAAGGTGACCCCGGAATCGAAAGGCCTGCGGCTGTTCTCGCTGCGTTCGCCGCTGTATGTGCGCGGGCCGTTTGCCAAGCCCAACGCCGGCGTGCAGGCGGTGCCGCTGGCGCTACGTGGTGCGGGAATGGTGGCGCTGGGTGTGGTGGCCGGGCCGGCGGCAGGGTTGCTGGCGCTGATTGCGCCTAGCAGTGGGGATGATCCTAATCAGTGCACGCCGCTGTTGCAGCAGATGAAGGCCGGCAAGGCGCCGGCTGCGGTGAAAGGGCGGAAATAGCAGGGGGCCGCTTTGCGGCCCATTCGCGACACAAGGCCGCTCCTACAGGGGTACGCGATCCCTTGTAGGAGCGGCCTTGTGCCGCGAATGGGCTGCAAAGCAGCCCCTTACGATTACAGCCCTTGCAGCAGGTCGGACATGTCGTCCGCGTGCTCTTCTTCCTGCGCCAGGATGTCCTCAAAGATGCGCCGCGTAGTCGGATCTTTATCGCCGATGTACTGAATGATCTCGCGGTAGCTATCAATGGCGATCCGCTCTGCCACCAAGTCTTCCAGCACCATCTCCTTCAACGAATTCCCCGCCACATACTGGGCATGGGAATTCTTGGTCAGGTTGTCGGGGTTGAAATCCGGCTCGCCGCCCAACTGCACAATACGCTCGGCCAGCTTGTCGGCATGTTCGGCTTCCTGTTTGGCATGCTCCAGAAATTCCTCGGCAGCCACGCTGGCCTTGATGCCGCTGGCCATGAAGTAGTGGCGCTTGTAGCGAAGTACACAGACCAGCTCGGTGGCCAGCGACTCGTTCAGCAGGCGCAGGATTTCCTCGCGATCGGCATGATAACCCTCGGTCACCGCGCCTTGCTCGACATGTTGGCGGGCACGCTCGCGCAGGGTTTTCACATCGGTCAGTTCAACGTTGCTCATGGTTATCTCCACACAGATCAGTACGGTAGGTGAGGGTGAGGCACAGACTTAGGCGCCATGGACGGCGTCGCTGTCCTCCTGGCGTTGTTTACAGGTCTTGAAGCCCTTGGCATCGACATGGCCGGTGGCGTCGAAACGCACGTAGTAGGGCTGTTGCTTGCCGTCGCGGTTGAGGATGTAGTCGTTGCAGGTACCCCCGTGCGGCAGGTCGATCACGTTCGACGGGCTGCCGCCGATGGCGATGACCTTCTGCATGGTCATGCCGTGCTCCACCTGCTTGACCAGCGGTTCGTCGCGATAGGTGACGTAGTCCACCGGGTTTTCCGGGCGGCTGCCGCAGGCGGCCAGGGTGGCGCTTGCCAGAAGGATTGCCAGGGTCTGCTTGTACATGGTCCCGCTCCTTGCAAAGGGTCTGTGTGGTTTGGAACCACAGCGCGCGCCGGGAGTTCGATTGCGATGGTCATGATTGGCGCTGTAGTGTTGGCCGGTCGTCCACGGAAAGGGGCTGGGGCAATGCAGCAGGAATTGGCCACGCGATACCCGTTGGTGCTGGTGCCGGGCATGCTCGGGTTTGTCCGGGTAGTGCTCTACCCCTACTGGTTCGGCATCGTGCCGGCCCTGCGCAAGGGCGGGGCGCAGGTGTTCCCGGTCCAGGTTTCGCCGCTGCATTCCAGCGAGGTGCGCGGCGAGCAGTTGCTGGCGATCATCGAAGACATCTGCCAGCGCACCGGTGCCGACAAGGTCAACCTCATCGGCCACAGCCAGGGCGCCCTGAGCGCACGGTATGCAGCGGCGAAGCGGCCTGGGCGGGTGGCGTCGGTCACCTCGGTGGCCGGCCCCAACCACGGCTCGGAACTGGCCGACCACCTGGAGCGCACGGCACCCGGAGACTCACCTCAGGGGCGCATCCTGAAGGCCGTGCTGCATGGTTTTGCCGTGTTGCTGGTGTGGCTGGAAACCGGCTGGCGCCGCGACCGGTTGCCGGTCGATGTGCATGCCTCGCACCAATCGCTGACCAGCGACGGGGTCGCGCTGTTCAACCAGGCTTATCCACAGGGCCTGCCGGACATATGGGGCGGGGAAGGGGCCTATGAGGTCAATGGCGTGCGCTATTACTCGTGGTCCGGCACCTTGCAGCCCGGCCTGACCGACCAAGGGCGCAACCGCTTTGACGGCAGCAACCGATTCTGTCGCCTGTTCGCCCGCAGCTTCGTCAAGGAAAAGGGCCACTGCGACGGCATGGTCGGGCGTTTCAGTTCGCATTTGGGGCAGGTGATCGGCGACGACTACCCGCTCGATCACCTGGATATCGTCAACCAGTCGCTCGGCGCCGTGGGCAAGGGCGCCGAGCCGGTGCGGCTGTTCACCGAGCACGCCGCCCGGCTCAAGGCTGCCGGGCTTTAGCGGCGTATCGGCGTGGTCCAGCGCTCGGCCAGCACCACACCGGCCAGGGTCAGCACGCCACCGACCAAGTGGTAACTGGCCAGTTGCTCGTCAAGCACCACGGCGGCGATCAGCGCGGTGACCAGCGGCAGCAGGTTGAAGAACAGCGTGGTGCGGCTTGGCCCCAGGCGATGCACGGCCTGCATCCACAGCAGCGGCGCAATCATCGAGGCCAGCACGCAGGCGTACAGCACCAGGCCGATGTTACGGCTGCTCAGGCCGGTCTTGTCCGACAGCAGGAACAGCGGCAGCAGCACCACGATGGCCACCAGCACCTGCAAGTACAGCAACTGCAGCGGTGGCAGGCGCAACTGCCATTTTTTCAGCAGGAAGCTGTACAGCGCGTAGGCCAGGGTGGCCACCAGCATCAACAGGTCACCGCTGTTCAGGCCGTGTTCCAGCAGGCTGGCGGGGTGGCCGGCACTGACCACTTCCAGCACGCCGAAGAATGACACCACCGCGCCCAGCAGGGCGCCGTAGCTCAGGCGCTGGCCCAGCCAGGCGATGGACAGTGCCAGTGACATCAGCGGCATCAACGAGAGGATGATACCCATGTTGGTGGCGCTGGTGATGCCGGCGGCGAAGTAGGCCAGGCTCTGATACATCGCCATGCCCAACACGCCGAGCACGAGCACCTTGCCCAGGTGCGGGCGGATGGCTGCACGGTTGCGCCACATGGCGGGCAGCAGGAACGGGGTGAACAGCAAGCCGGCCAGCAGCCAGCGATAGAAGCCGATCTCGGCAGGGTGGATGGCACCGGCGGACATCTTGGTGACCACGGTGTTGCCGGCCCAGATGAGGATGGCGGTGAGGGGGAACAGGTAATTCATGTTGCGGGTACTCGGTATGGCGGTTTTGGGGCGAGTCGCACTGCTTGCGCGGTCCCTGTAGGAGCAGCCTTCTGCTGCGAAAGGGCCAGTGTGGGCGAAAGATCTTTAATGGCGGTGCCGGCCTCTTCGCAGCACAAGGCTGCTCCTACAGGGGGCAGTGTGTCTGCAGGCCCCGGTACCAATCATTATCAGCTGTCTGTCCATAAGCCTATACTCCTATCCAGACAACCCGCCCCGCAAAGCAGACAGCATGCAGCGCAAATACCTCGATATCCCCCAGTTCACCCAGCTCCCGGCCCCGGTGTACTTTCGCCACGACGAGTTCGTTGCCGACACCCACAGCGCCGTGCACTGCCATGCCTGGGGCCAGCTCAACTACTCCGCTCACGGCGTGATGCACCTGGATGTGGCCGGCCAGCGTTTCCTGTCGCCGCCGCAATACGCCGTATGGGTACCGCCCGATACCGCGCATGGCTGCTACAACCCGCAGGCCATCGTCTACCGCTCCATCTACCTCGACCGCAGCCTGTGCACTGCTCTGCCACAGAAACCGTGCAGCCTGATGATCAGCGATATCCTCAAGGCCATCCTCGGCGACTTCGCCCGGCGCGACCTGAAGGTGGCCGAAGACGAGCGCGACCAGCGCCTGGTGCAGGTACTGCTCGACCAGCTGCTGCTGGCGCCTACCCAGGCCTGCTACCTGCCGTTTGCCCACAGCGATGGCCTGGCCCAGGTGCTCGACGCCCTCAGTGCCGAGCCTGGTGACAACCGCCCGCTGGCCGATTGGGCTGCCCGCGTGCATGTCAGCGAACGCACCCTGGCCCGCCAGTTTTTGCGCGAACTGGGCATCAGTTTTGGCGAATGGCGCCTGCGCCTGCGTTTTCTGCGGGCCATCGAAGCGCTGGAGGCCGGCCTGCCGATTCAGGCCATTGCTTTCGACCTTGGCTACAGCAGCGCGTCGGCGTTTATCGCCATGTTCCAGCGCCAGGCCCAGTGCACGCCCGAGCAGTACCGCCGGCAGGCACGGGCGGGGCGCTGAAATTCTTGGCTACACTCAGCTCGACCCCCGTGCGTCGGGCACGGAGCCAAGGAGACCACTCCATGAAAGTGCTGCAAATTCCATTGCTGGTGTTGGCGGTGTTGTTCAGCGCCCAAGGCTTCGCGGCCAATACCGCGCAGCAGGAAAAAATGAAAACCTGCAACGCCGACGCCACTGCCAAAACCCTCAAGGGCGATGAACGCAAGGCCTTCATGAGCACCTGCCTGAAGAAAGACGTACCGCAAACCCAGCAAGAGAAGATGAAAACCTGCAACGCCGACGCCACCACCAAGACCCTGAAGGGTGATGAGCGCAAGGCCTTCATGAGCGACTGCCTGAAGAAGAAATGACCCGCGCCTATGCCTGCAGGCATAAGGCTGGCAGACTGCGGGCATTCCCGCTGTCTGCCGTCGAGGCTGTATGACCTTTACCCCCCGTCAGATCACCCTGGCCAGCCTGATCATCGTCATGGGCGGGCTGCTGCTGGCTTTGCCCCTGAAGTTGCTGCCCAGCCTGCTAGCCGGCCTGCTGGTATTCGAACTGGTCAACATGCTGACCCCGCGCCTGCAACCGTTGCTGGCCGGCCAACGCGCGCGCTGGCTGGCCGTGGCGCTGCTCGGCACGCTGGTGGTCACTACCCTGACGCTGCTGATTGCCGGTGCCTTCAGCTTCCTGCTGCACGAGGCGGAAAACCCCGGCGCCTCGCTGGACAAGTTCATGGCCCTGGTCGAGCGCGCCCGCGGCCAGTTGCCACCGTTCATCGAGGGCTACCTGCCCGCCAGTGCCGCTGAGTTCAAGGTGGCCATCGGTGACTGGATCAAAAGCCACCTGAGCGACTTGCAGCTGGTGGGCAAGGGCATGGCGCACATGTTCGTGACGCTGCTGATCGGCATGATCCTTGGCGCGATCATCGCCTTGCAGCGTATTCCCGATGTTTCCCGGCGCAAGCCCCTGGCGGCGGCGCTGTTCGAGCGTCTGAACCTGCTGGTGAAGGCGTTTCGCAACATCGTCTTCGCGCAGATCAAGATCTCGCTGCTCAACACGGCCTTTACCGGTATCTTCCTGGCGGTGGTGATGCCGCTGTTTGGCGTGCACCTGCCGCTGACCAAGACGCTGATCGTGCTGACCTTCCTGCTGGGCTTGCTGCCGGTGATCGGCAACCTGATGTCCAACACCCTGATCACCATCGTGGGCCTGTCGCTGTCGATCTGGGTGGCAGCGGCGGCGCTGGGTTATCTGATCGTCATCCACAAGGTCGAGTACTTCCTCAACGCGCGGATTGTTGGCGGGCAGATCAGTGCCAAGGCGTGGGAACTGCTGCTGGCGATGCTGGTGTTCGAGGCGGCGTTCGGGCTGCCCGGGGTGGTGGCGGGGCCGATCTACTATGCCTACCTGAAGAGTGAGCTGAAGCGCGAAGAGCTGGTCTGATTCTGCTTCAGCCTGCACCGGCCCTTTCGCGGGTAAACCCGCTCCCACAGGGACTGCACAAGTCTCGGATACTGTGCGATCCCTGTGGGAGCGGGTTTACCCGCGAAGAGGCCAGTACAGGCTAACCAGATGAATCAGGCTGCCCCGTAACGCTTGCGCGCCTCGATGGCCAGGCCGCTACCAATGCTGCCAAAGATGTTGCCTTCCACATGCCGCGCATTCGGCAGCATCGCCGACACGCTGTTGCGCAGCGCCGGAATGCCGCTGGAGCCGCCAGTGAAGAACACCGTGTCCACCTGGCTTTCGCTCACGCCAGCCTTGGCCAGCAGCTCGGTCACACTGCCGCGCACGCGCTCCAGCAGGCCTTCGATCGCGTCTTCGAACAGCGCACGGGTCAGCACTGCGGTCAGCTCGGGCTCGACACGGCGCAGGTCGATGTGGCGGCTGTCTTGCTCGGTCAGCTCGATCTTGCTGGCCTCCACTTCCATCGCCAGCCAGTGCCCGGCGCGCTGCTCGATCAGCTTGAACAGGCGGTCGATGCCGAAACTGTCCTCGATGTCGTAGCGCATGCTGCCCAGCGCCAGCTGCGACTTCTGCGAGTACAGGGCGTTGATGGTGTGCCAGGTGGCCAGGTTGAGGTGGTAGCTGGTGGGCATCAGCGCGCCGCTCTTCATGCGGCTGCCGTAGCCGAACAGCGGCATCACGCCCTGCAGGCTCAGCTGTTTGTCAAAGTCGGTACCGCCGATGTGCACGCCGCCGGTGGCGAGAATGTCGCTTTGGCGTTCGGCGATCAGGTGGCGCTCGGGCGACAGGCGGATCAACGTGAAGTCCGAAGTACCACCGCCAATGTCGACGATCAGCACCAGTTCTTCACGGCCGATACCCGACTCGTAGTCGAAGGCCGCGGCAATCGGCTCGTACTGGAACGACACATCCTTGAAGCCGATCTTGCGCGCCACGTCGGCCAAAGTGTCCTCGGCCTCCTGGTCGGCAGCCGGGTCTTCGTCGACGAAGAACACCGGGCGGCCCAGTACCACCTGGTCGAATTCACGGCCAGCGGCGGCTTCGGCGCGCTTTTTCAGCTCGCCGATGAACATGCCCAGCAGGTCCTTGAACGGCAGGGCACTGCCCAGCACGCTGGTGTCGTGCTTGATCAGCTTGGAGCCCAGCAGGCTCTTCAGCGAGCGCATCAGGCGGCCTTCGTAGCCTTCCAGGTATTCGTGCAGTGCCAGGCGGCCATATACCGGGCGCCGCTCTTCGATGTTGAAGAACACCACCGAGGGCAAGGTGATCTTGCCGTCTTCCAGGGCAATCAGCGACTCCACGCCAGGGCGGTGCCAGCCGACCGTGGAGTTGGAGGTGCCAAAGTCGATGCCCAGGGCGCGGGCCGGGGATACGTCAGACATGGGAAATCAGCTTCCGGAGCGAAAACGGCCGCGCAGTTTATGCCACTTGGCTACAGAATCAAGACCAGTCGTCTGCCATGGCGCAAACCCAAGGCGGTCTTGAAAGGCTATGCTTGACCCCTATCTTCTGTTGCAACACGCACATTCACATTGGTGATCCACAGATGGACTTCAAAGACTATTACAAGATACTCGGCGTAGAGCCCACGGCGGACGACAAGGCGATCAAGGCCGCGTACCGCAAGCTTGCGCGCAAGTATCACCCCGATGTCAGCAAGGAGCGCGACGCCGAGGACAAGTTCAAGGAGGCCAACGAGGCCTACGAAGTGCTGGGCGACGCGCAGAAACGTGCCGAGTTCGACGAAATTCGCAAGTATGGCGGCCAGCATGGCCGGCCGTTCCAGGCACCACCGGGCTGGGAGAGCCGTGGCGGTGGCGGTGGCGGCTTCGAGGGCGGCGACTTCTCCGACTTCTTCAGCTCGGTCTTCGGTGGGCGGGGTGGCAACCCCTTCGGTGGTGCCCGGCAGCAGCAACGTAGTGCCGGCAGGCGAGGGCAGGATGTGGAGCTTGAACTGGCGGTGTTCCTTGAAGAGACCCTGAGCAAGGAGTCCAAGCAGATCAGCTTCCAGGTGCCGCAAACCAATGCCTTGGGCCAACGCACCGGCTTCACCACCAAGACCCTGAACGTGAAGATTCCGGCCGGTGTGACGGACGGCGAGCGTATCCGCCTTAAAGGCCAGGGCGCGCCGGGCAGTGGTGGCGGGGCCAATGGCGACCTGTTCCTGACCATCCGCATGGCACCGCACCCGCTGTTCGATGTCGAAGGTCATGACCTGATCATCACCGTGCCGCTGGCACCGTGGGAGGCGGCCCTGGGCACCAAGGTGGCGGTACCGACCCTGGAAGGCAAGATCAACCTGACCATCCGCCCCGACAGCCAGAGCGGCCAGCGCCTGCGCGTACCGGGCAAGGGCCTGGCGAACAAGAGCGGCGAGCGCGGCAACCTTTACGCGCAACTGAAAGTGGTCATGCCGCCGACCTCCGACGAGGCTGCCCGCGAACTGTGGACCAAGCTTTCCGAGAAAGCGGCGTTCAACCCGAGGACACAATGGAGTAAGTGATCATGAGCAGCACCCTGATCGTTCAACTGGACATGCGTACCTTGTGTCAGGAAGCCGATGTCACGGCGGACTGCGTGATCGAGATCGTCGAACACGGCATTGTCGAACCCTCCGGGCGAACGCCTGAGGACTGGTTGTTCGACGATCAGGCGCCGTTGGTGGCCAAGCGCGCGGCGAAGCTGCACCAGGAGCTGGAACTGGAGTGGGAAGGGGTGGCGCTGGCGCTGGAACTGCTGCAGGAAGTGCAGCAGTTGCGCAGCGAGAACAACATGCTGCGCCAGCGGCTGGGCAGGTTTACCCAGATGTGAGGTTTGCAGGCCCGGCCTCTTCGCGGGTAAACCCGCTCCCACAGGGATCCCACATTGCCCAAGACATGTGAGGTCCCTGTGGGAGCGGGTTTACCCGCGAAGAGGCCAGTACAGGCAACATCAATCTCAGGTCGGTTCGGCTCCGGGGTTCAGCACCAGCTGCATGAAGGTCAGGTCCAGCCAGCGGCCAAACTTCACCCCCACCTGCGGCATTTGCCCTGTCACCACGAAGCCCAGCCGCTCATGCAGGCGCACCGACGCCGCATTGCCACTCTCGATGGCCGCTACCATCACATGCTTGCCACAACCACGCGCGCGCTCCACCAGCGCTGCCATCAACACCGGCCCCAGCCCTTTGCCGCGCTGATCGCTACGCACATACACCGAGTGCTCCACGGTGTTGCGAAACCCTTCGAACGGCCGCCAGTCGCCAAACGAGGCATACCCCAGTACACCCGTCTCATCCACCGCCACCAGAATCGGATAGCCCTGCTGTGCTCGGGCTTCAAACCAGGCCTGCCGGTTACCGAGGTCCACCGGGGTTTCGTTCCAGATCGCCGTGGTGTTGCGCACCGCGTCGTTGTAGATGTCGAGGATGCCCGGCACGTCGGTGGGCAGGGCGTCGCGGATTTCGTAACTCATGACAGCGTCTCGCAGGGTCGTTGCTCGCAGATTAAATGGTTACCAGCCCGCGCACACCTTCAGCTTGCATGTTTTCGCCGCGCCCGTGCTGCACGATCTCGCCACGGGCCATGACCAGGTACTGGTCGGCCAGTTCTTCGGCAAAGTCGTAGAACTGCTCCACAAGCAGAATCGCCATGTCGCCACGCTGTGCCAGGCGGCGGATGACGGCACCGATTTCCTTGATCACCGAGGGCTGGATGCCTTCGGTCGGCTCATCGAGAATAAGCAGGCGCGGGCGGCTGGCCAGGGCGCGGCCGATGGCCAGCTGTTGCTGCTGGCCGCCCGACAGGTCGCCGCCCCGGCGCTGTTTCATCTGCTCCAGCACCGGGAACAGTTCGTAGATGAAGGCGGGGACTTCGCGGGCTTCACGGGCCGGGAAGCGTGACAGGCCCATCAGCAGGTTTTCCTCGACGGTAAGGCGCGGGAAAATTTCGCGGCCCTGGGGCACATAGGCGATACCGGCCTGGACCCGTTGCTGGGGCTTGAGGCTGGTGATCGGCTTGCCTTCCCATTCGATGCTGCCGTCGCGGGCGGGTACCAGGCCCATCAGGCAGCGCAGCAGGGTGGTCTTGCCCACGCCGTTGCGGCCCAGCAGGCAGGTGACTTCGCCGACCTTGGCTTCGAAGGACAGGCCGCGCAGGATGTGGCTGCCGCCGTAGTACTGGTGCAGGGTGTCGATCTTGAGCATGTGTGGTTCCTGGGAATTTTGCATTGCCTATGCCGGCCCTTTCGCGGGTAAACCCGCTCCCACAGGGACCGCGTAAGTCTTGATACCTGCGCCGTACCTGTGGGAGCGGGTTTACCCGCGAAGAGGCCGGTACAGGTATCCATGTCTAGCGGCCGAGGTACACCTCGACCACCCGCTCATCCGCCTGCACCTGCTCCAGCGACCCTTCTGCCAGCACACTGCCCTGGTGCAGCACGGTCACATGGTCGGCGATGCTGCCGACAAAGCCCATGTCATGCTCCACCACCATCAGCGAATGCTTGCCAGCCAGGCCCTTGAACAGCTCGGCGGTAAACTCGGTCTCGGCATCGGTCATGCCGGCCACCGGCTCATCCAGCAGCAGCAACTGCGGCTCCTGCACCAGCAGCATGCCGATCTCCAGAAACTGCTTCTGCCCGTGCGACAGCAAGCCGGCCTGGCGCTGGGCCAGGGGCAGCAGGCGCAAGGTGGTCAGCACTTCTTCGATGCGCTGGCGTTGCTCACCGCCCAGCCGCGCGGCCAGGCTGGCCCACACCGACTTGTCGGTCTTCAGCGCCAGCTCCAGGTTTTCGAACACCGTCAGTGCCTCGAACACCGTGGGCTTCTGGAACTTGCGGCCAATGCCGGCCTGGGCGATCTGGTATTCGCTCATGCGGGTCAGGTCGAGGGTGTCGCCAAAGTAGGCGCTGCCGGTGTCGGGGCGGGTCTTGCCGGTGATCACGTCCATCATCGTGGTCTTGCCGGCGCCGTTGGGGCCGATGATGCAGCGCAGCTCGCCCACGCCGATGTACAGGTTCAGCCCGTTGAGCGCCTTGAAGCCATCGAAGCTGACGCTTATGTCTTCCAGGCTAAGCACCGTGCCGTGGCGGGTGTCGAGGCCGGCCTTGCGGCTCTGGCCCAGGCCGATGGCATCGCGGCCGGCGCCGAGGTTGTCGAACACAGGCTCCAGCATGAATTCCGGGTGGACCGGGGGCACGCCTCTCATGGCTGGCTCCTTTTCTTCAACAGGCCGACCACGCCCTTGGGCAGGTACAGGGTGACAAGGATGAACAGCGCGCCGAGGAAGAACAGCCAGAACTCCGGGAAGGCCACGGTGAACCAGCTCTTCATGCCATTGACCAGCCCGGCGCCGAGCAGCGGGCCGATCAGCGTGCCGCGCCCGCCCAGGGCCACCCACACGGCGGCTTCGATGGAGTTGGTCGGCGACATTTCGCTGGGGTTGATGATGCCCACCTGCGGCACGTACAGCGCGCCCGCCAGGCCGCACAGCACGGCGCTGAGCACCCACACCAGCAGCTTGAAGCCGCGCGGGTCGTAGCCGCAGAACATCAGGCGGTTCTCGGCGTCGCGCACCGCAGTGAGCAGGCGGCCGAACTTGCTGCGGGTCAGGCGCCAGCACAGGTACAGGCTGGCCAGCAGCAGGCCGACGGTGAGCAGGAACAGCACCGCGCGGGTGCCCTGGGCGGCAATGTCGAAGCCCAGGATGGTGCGGAAGCTGGTGAAGCCGTTGTTGCCGCCAAAGCCGGTTTCGTTGCGGAAGAACAGCAACATGCCGGCGAAGGTCAGGGCCTGGGTCATGATCGAGAAGTACACGCCCTTGATCCGCGAGCGGAAGGCGAAAAACCCGAACACCAGCGCCAGCAGCCCGGGTGCCAGCACCACCAGGCACAGGGCCCAGGCGAAATGCTGGGTACCGGCCCAGTACCACGGCAGCTCGGTCCATGACAGGAAGGTCATGAACCCCGGCAGGCCGTCACCGGCCGCCTGGCGCATCAGGTACATGCCCATGGCGTAACCGCCCAGGGCGAAGAACAGGCCGTGCCCCAGCGACAGCAGGCCGGCATAGCCCCAGACCAGGTCCAGGGCCAGGGCGACGATGGCGTAGCAGAGAATCTTGCCGACCAGGGTCAGGGTGTAGGCCGACACCTGCAGGGCGTGATCCGCCGGCAGCAGGGACAGCAGCGGCAGGGCCAGCAACAGCAGCACGACGAGGGCGCCGATGGCCAGGGTCAGGCGCGGCCCGGCCTTTTGCGTAGCGGTGACAAGCAGAGGCTGGTTCATCAGTCGATTACCCGTCCCTTGAGGGCGAACAGGCCTTGCGGGCGCTTCTGGATGAACAGAATGATCAACGCAAGGATGAGGATCTTGCCGAGCACGGCGCCGATCTGCGGCTCCAGCAGTTTGTTGGCGATGCCAAGGCCGAACGCGGCCCAGAGGCTGCCGGCCAGTTGCCCGACACCGCCCAGCACCACCACCAGGAACGAGTCGATGATGTAGCTCTGGCCCAGGTCCGGGCCGACGTTGCCGACCTGGCTCAGGGCCACGCCGCCGAGCCCGGCGATGCCGGAGCCCAGGCCGAAGGCGAGCATGTCGACGCGCCCGGTGGACACGCCGCAGCAGGCGGCCATGTTGCGGTTCTGGGTGACCGCGCGCACGTTCAGGCCCAGCCGCGTGCGGTTGAGCAGCAGCCAGGTGAGCAGCACCACGGCCAGGGCGAAGCCGATGATGACCAGGCGGTTGTACGGCAGCACCAGGTTGGGCAGCAGCTGAATGCCGCCCGACAGCCACGCCGGGTTGCTCACCTCGACGTTCTGCGCGCCGAACAGCAGGCGGATGGCCTGGATCAGCATCAGGCTGATGCCCCAGGTGGCCAGCAGGGTTTCCAGCGGGCGGCCGTACAGGTGGCGGATCACGGTGCGTTCCAGCGCCATGCCGACCCCGGCACTGACAGCGAAGGCCACCGGCAAGGCAATCAGCGGGTAGAACTCGATGGCACCCGGGGCGTAGCGCTGCACCAGCACCTGGACCATGTAGGTGCTGTAGGCGCCGAGCATCAGCATCTCGCCGTGGGCCATGTTGATCACCCCCAGCAGGCCGAAGGTGATGGCAAGGCCCAGCGCCGCCAGCAGCAGGATCGAGCCCAGCGACAGGCCGCTGAAGGCCTGGCCGAGCAGTTCGCCGACCAGCAGCTTGCGCTTGACCTGGGCCAGGCTGGTTTCGGCAGCGGTGCGCACGCCCGGGTCGGCTTCTGCGCCGGGTTGCAGCAGCGCTTCAAGGCGGGTGCGGGCCACCGGGTCACCGGTTTCGCCCAGCAGGCGCACGGCGGCCAGGCGTACCGCTGGCTCGCTGGCGCCCAGTTGCAGGTTGGCCAGGGCCAGGCCGAGGGCGGCGTGTACGGCGGCATCCGGCTCGCTGGCGAAGCGCCGGTCGAGGAAGGCCATTTGCGCGGGTTGTGCGCTTTTTTGCAGTTGTTGGGCGGCAATCAGGCGGGTGTCGCTGTTGTCGCTGAGCAACTGGTGGCTGGCCAGGGCGTTGTCGATCAGGCCGCGCAGGCGGTTGTTCAGGCGTACCTTGCGGGTGTCGCCCTCGGCGATGCGGCCTTGGCGCAGGTTTTCCAGTAGCGGCAGGCGCGCGGCATCGGGTTGCGCCGCCCAGCCTTCGAGCAGGCTGGCTTGCTCGGCGGGCTTGGCGGTGAGGAAGAATTCGCCCTCGCTGGCCTGGGTTGCCAGGGGCAGTAGCAGGAGCAGGGTGAGCAGGAGTCTGAGCATGCGGGTAATCCTGGAATACAGTGGTGGATTCTTCGCGGGCTTGCCCGCTCCCACAGGTATTTCACCGGTCCAGAGGGCAGTGGGGACCTGTGGGAGCGGGCAAGCCCGCGAATGGGCCGCATAGCGGCCCCAGTGCACTCAGTTACCTTTCACTGCGTAATCAGGGCGCTTGTCATTGCCCGGAATGAACGGGCTCCAAGGCTGCGCCCGCAGCGGTTGCTCGGTTTCCCACACCACACTGAACTGCCCGTCATCCTGGATCTCGCCGATCATCACCGGCTTGTGCAGGTGGTGGTTGGTCTTGTCCATGGTCAGGGTGAAGCCCGACGGCGCTTTGAAGCTCTGCCCGGCCAGTGCCTCACGCACTTTGTCGACATCGGTGGACTTGGCCTTCTCGGCGGCCTGCGCCCACATGTGGATGCCCACGTAGGTGGCTTCCATCGGGTCGTTGGTCACCGCCTTGTCAGCGCCTGGCAGGCCCTTGGCCTTGGCGTAGGCTTTCCAGTCGGCAACAAACTTCTGGTTCACCGGGTTATCCACCGACTCGAAGTAGTTCCAGGCGGCCAGGTGGCCCACCAATGGTTTGGTGTCGATACCGCGCAGCTCTTCTTCGCCCACCGAGAAGGCCACCACCGGCACGTCGGTGGCCTTCAGGCCCTGGTTGGCCAGTTCCTTGTAGAACGGCACGTTGGAGTCGCCGTTGACCGTGGAAATCACCGCCGTCTTGCCGCCGGCGGAGAACTTCTTGATGTTGGCAACGATGGTCTGGTAATCGGCGTGGCCGAATGGCGTGTAGACCTCTTCGATGTCCTTGTCGGCCACGCCTTTGCTGTGCAGGAAGGCGCGCAGGATCTTGTTGGTGGTGCGCGGGTAGACGTAGTCGGTGCCCAGCAGGAAGAAGCGCTTGGCGCTGCCGCCGTCTTCGCTCATCAGGTATTCAACGGCAGGAATGGCCTGCTGGTTGGGGGCGGCGCCGGTGTAGAACACGTTCGGCGACATCTCTTCACCCTCGTACTGCACCGGGTAGAACAGCAGGCCGTTGAGCTCTTCGAACACGGGCAGCACCGACTTGCGCGACACCGAGGTCCAGCAGCCGAACACCACCGCGACCTTGTCCTGGGTCAGCAGCTGGCGGCTCTTTTCAGCGAACAGCGGCCAGTTGGACGCCGGGTCGACCACCACCGGCTCAAGCATCTTGCCGTTCACGCCACCTTTGGCGTTGATCTCGTCGATGGTCATCAGCGCCATGTCCTTGAGCGAGGTCTCGGAAATGGCCATGGTCCCCGACAGCGAATGCAGGATGCCAACCTTGATGGTCTCGGCGGCCTGGATACTCCAGCTCAGGCCCATCGCCGCAATCGATGCGCTGAGGGTAAAAGCCTTGATCAGACTGCGACGCTTCATGTGCTCTCTCCGCTGAGTTTTTATGTGTTGGGCAAGCGGGGAGGGGCGTTGCAAGGGGTGTGCCTAGTGGCGAAATTGGCGTAATAGAGGGGTTGTGCGAGGTGTTGGGGCGTTTGCGAGGTCCAGGTTGGTGCCTGAAATATTTGTGTGCACAGGATTGGGGCCGCACAGCGGCCCCGAGGCCATCAGCCGTTACGCACTGCCGTGCGCGGATGGCGCCTGCTGCGTACGAACTGGTAGGTCACCGCCAAAAGCACGAACCAGATCGGCGTCACCACCAGAGCGGAGCGCGTATCCGCCTCCAGGCTCAGCAACACCAGGATGAAGGCAAAGAACACCAGGCACACGTAGCACATGAAACGCCCGCCCGGCATCTTGTACTTCGACGCCTGGTGCAGCGCCGCGCGGTTTTTGCGGTACTTCAGGTACGACAGCAGGATCAGCGTCCAGACGAACATGAACAGCACCGCCGAAACGGTAGTCACCAGCGTGAACGCCTCGACCACGTTCGGTACCAGGTAGATCAGCACCGCCCCCAGCAGCAGGCAGGTGCAGGAGAAGTACAGGCCGTTGGCCGGCACCGAGCGGCTCGACAGTTTCTCGAAGGCCTTGGGTGCGTCACCCTCCTGGCTCAGGCCGAAGAGCATGCGGCTGGTGGAGAACACGCCGCTGTTGGCCGACGAAGCCGCCGAGGTCAGCACCACAAAGTTGATGATACTGGCCGCCGCCGGCAGGCCTGCCAGCACGAACAATTCAACGAACGGGCTCTTGCCCGGTACCACGTCGCGCCAAGGCGTCACGGCCATGATCGCGATCAGCGCCAGTACATAGAACACGATGATGCGGATCGGGATCGAGTTGATCGCCCGTGGCAGGGTGCGCTCCGGGTTCTTCGCTTCGGCGGCGGTGGTGCCCACCAGCTCGATGCCGACGAAGGCGAACACGGCAATCTGGAACCCGGCGAAGAAGCCCATCAGGCCATGGGGGAACATGCCGCCGTCATTCCACAGGTTGGCCAGCTGTGCAGTGCGCCCGCTGGGCGAGGTGAAGCCGGTGATGACCATGTACAGGCCGGTAGCGACCAGGCCGAGAATGGCGACGATCTTGACCAGGGCGAACCAGAACTCCATCTCGCCGAACATTTTTACCGTCACCAGGTTCAGCGACAGCAGCAGCCCCACGCAGGTCAGCGCCGGTATCCACTGTGGCAGGTCGGGGAACCAGAACTGCGTGTAGGCGGCGATGGCGACCACGTCGGCAATGCCGGTGACCACCCAGCAGAACCAGTAGGTCCAGCCGGTGAAGTAACCGGCCCAGGGGCCGAGCAGGTCGGCGGAGAAGTCGATGAACGACTTGTAGTTGAGGTTCGACAGCAGCAGTTCGCCCATGGCGCGCATGACGAAGAACAGCATGAAGCCGATGATCATGTAGACGAAGATGATCGAGGGACCCGCCAGGCTGATGGTCTTGCCCGAGCCCATGAACAGGCCGGTGCCGATGGCGCCGCCGATGGCGATCAGCTGGATGTGGCGGTTGGTCAGGTTGCGTTGCAGGTGCTGCTCTTCTTGTGGTTTTGGTGAAGTTGCGGTCATAAGCTGCATTCCCTTGAAAGTCGCCGGCTAGGCTAACACGGTCGTTCCAGTTCGAGATCGCGACAGATCGCCACGATTTTTCGATAGCAGCCTGCGTTTCGTAGGAATAGTTCGACAACCTGCACTGGCCTCTTCGCGGGTGAACCCGCTCCCACAGGTCTGGCGCAGAACCTGTGGGAGCGGGTTCACCCGCGAAGAGGCCGGTACAGGCAGTACAGAACTCAGGCGCTGGCCAGAACCCGGCGGCGCCTGACCACCAGGCTATCCACCACCCACATCACCACCATCGACACCCCCACCAGCGGGAACATCACCCCCAGCACCAGCATCACCCCCACCGCCGCCTTCCAGCGCGGCAGGTCATGGCGCAGCGGCGGTACGCCCAGGCCGCCTTCAGGCCGGCGCTTCCACCACATCACCAGCCCGCTCACCGACCCCAGCAGAATCATCAGGCACACCAGCAGTATGACGATCTGGTTGAACGCCCCGAACATCTTGCCCTCATGCAGCATCACGCCCATCTCGGTGGCGCGGGCGACCGGGCTGTAATCCTGCCAGCGCACATCGGCCAGCACCTTGCCGGTGTACTGGTCGACATGCAGGGTGGCGTCGTTGCGCGGGTCGTCGGCGAACACGGCAATGGTGAACACCCCGTCTGCCGTGGTCGGCAGGGTAATGCTGTAGCCCGGCTCGACCTGGCGCGAGGTGGCGATGTCCTCGACCTGCTGCACGCTCACCTGGGGCGCGGCGGGCATGTCCGACATCATGTGGTGCCCGGCGTGCTCGGCGTGTGCGCCGGACTGTGGCATCGGCGTGTTTTCCATCGCCCAGGGCACGGTCTGGCGGTGTGCGTTGTTAAGCTCACCCGCCTGCTGGTCCGACTTGGGCACGTCGTTCCACATGGCCGCCGGGAAGCGGTTCCACAAATCGGCGTACTGCTTGCCCCACAGGCCGGTCCAGGTCATGCCGCTGACCAGCATCATCAACAGCAAGGCCGAACCCCAGAAGCCGGTAACCGCGTGCAGGTCGCGCCAGAACAGCCGACCGCGTGCCGACAGCCTGGGCCACAGTACGCCAGCGCCGTTACGACCGCGCGGCCACCACAGGTACAGGCCCGACACCACCAGCACGATGCCCCAGCCTGCAGCCAGCTCCACCAGGCGGTCACCGACCGTGCCGACCATCAGCTCGCCATGCAGGGCGCGGGCGATGGCCTGCAGGTTCTGCTTGCCGTCCTGCTCGCCGAGCACCTTGCCGCTGTACGGGTCGACGAACACGTTCAGTTCGCGCCCGCCGTCATGCACCACGAACTGCGCACTGCGCTCGGCGTTGATGGGCGGCAGGTACTGGCCGACGTGGCCCTTGGGGTAGGCCTGGCGCACTTCGGCCAGCATCGCATCGGCGCCCTGTCGGTGGTGGCCGGCTTCGACCACCATCAGGTCGCGGTACAGCAGCGGGTCGAGCTGCGGCTTGAACAGGTAGATGATCCCGGTGATCGCCAACAGGATCATGAACGGGGCCACGAACAGCCCCGCATAAAAGTGCCAACGCCAGGCCAGGTTATAGAAATTGATGCGTGTTCCTCTCATGGGAACCTCCTGTTTGACCAGCAGATGGGCGCAACCGAAGCTGCGCCCGTGGTTGTTGTCAGAAGCTGAAGTCGACCTTGGTCCAGAAGGTCCTGCCTGGCTCGTTGACCGGCTGTGGATCGGTAGCCGGGTAGCCGAACCCGGCGTTCCCGGCCAGGTTCAAGTGCTCGGCGTAGGTTTTGTCGAACAGGTTGTCGACCCCCGCGCTGAGCTTGAGGTTTTTGTTCACCTTGTAGGCGCCGTTCAGGGAGAACACGCCGAAGCCGGCGCTCTTGTCGTAGTCCTTGCCGACCACGTTGCCCTGGTTCTCGGCGATGCGGTTTTGCGCGGCCACCAGCCGCCACAGTGCGCCGACGCTCCACACATCGCGGCTGTAGGTCAGGCCCAGGCGGCTTTCCAGGGGTGGCATTTGCGGTAGCGCTTTGCCATCACTGCTGTTCTTGCCCCAAGCGTAGGCCAGCGTGCCGTCGGCCTTCCAGTTTTCGGTCAGCTGGTAGGCGGCGCCCAGTTCGCCGCCCATGATGCGGGCGTCGATGTTCTGTGCCTGGGAAGTGCTCATGCCCATCATGCCGGTGCGGTAGTCGAACAGGATGTAGTCGCGGATTTGCCCGACATAGCCCGAAGCCCAGGCTTCCAGGCGCTCGGTGCGGTACTGGATGCCGAAATCGAGCTGGGTGGTCTTCTCTGGCTTGATGCCGTCGAAGGCGTTGGCTGCACCGGGCGGTGCCAGCTTGGGCGAGAACAGCTCCCAGTAATCGGGGAAGCGCTGGGCATGGCCGAGGCCGATGTAGGTGGTGGCCGGGATGGCCGCCAGGTCGTGCTCGTAGCGGATGAAACCGCTTGGCAGGGTGTCGGCGCGGGTATCGCCTTCAGTGGCGCTGCCTTGACGGAAGTCACGGGCCGAGGCGCGGTCCAGGCGGGCGCCGGTAATCAGCCGGTCCTCACCGCTGACGTACCAGGTCAGTTCGCTGAAAGCGCCGTAGTTGTGGAAGTCGGCGTCCTTGGTCCAGGCCTGGCCCTTGTGTGCGTCCACGCCCATGCCGCCACGCTGGCGATGTTCGTTGGTCTGCGCGTCGATGCCGCTGATCAGTTGTACGTCAGCCCAGCGCCAAGTGGCCTTGATGCGTGCGCCCAGGGTGCGGCGGTCGACGTTGCTCACCATCGGCATGCCCATCATGCCGCTGCCCGACGGAGTACGCAGGCTGTAGTTGTCCATCACATGGTCGGCGTAGTTGTAGTAGACCTGTGCCTCGACCTTGTCGAGCACCTCGCCGAGGTTGGACTTTTCAAAGCGCAGGCCCAGGCTTTCGCGCTTGAACTGCGAGCCGTCCATGCCGCGCCCGGCATAGCGGGCCTCCCCATCGCCCTTGCCCGCGGTGAGCTCCAGCAGGGTGTCCTGGTCGGGCGTCCAACCGAGGGCGACATCGCCGTTCCATTTTTCCCAGCGCGACGGCACGGTGTCGTTGTTGCCGTCGTGGTAGTCATCCGAACGTGACTGGTTGCCGACGAAGCGGGCGTAAGCCTGGTTGTTGCCGGCGGCGGCATCCAGCACCTTGTCGAAGCGGCCGTTGGAGCCGGCCAGTAGGCTGGCGTTTACCCGGCTGCCGAGGGTGCCGAACTTCTCCGGTTCGCGTTCGAAAAGGATGGTGCCTGCCGAGCCGCCCGGGCCCCAGATCACGCTTTGCGGGCCTTTGATCACGGTCAGGCGGTCGTAGGTTTCCGGCGAAATGTAGGAGGTGGGTGCGTCCATGCGGTTGGGGCAGGCGCCCAGCATCAGGCCGCCATTGGTGAGGATGTTCAAGCGCGAGCCGAACATGCCGCGCAATACCGGGTCGCCGTTGGTGCCGCCGGCACGAATGGCCGAGAAGCCGGGAATGGTCTTCAGGTAGTCGGCGCCGTCGCTGGCCGGCACGGGCTGGCGCGGGTCTTTCGGGTTGGTGACCACGGTCAGCGGCGAGCTCGGGGCCACGGCGGTGATCACCGTCGGGCTCAGCTCGGGTGCGTCGTGCGCGTGGCCTTCATGGCCAGGGTCGGCGGCCAGGGCCACGGGCGCGAGCAGCGAGCCGCATATGGCGGCGATGGTCCCACGCAGGGACAAGGCAAAAACAGGGGTGCAGCCGGACATAATGATTCCAGTCGATCAGTCATGAGTTAGCGCGAAGCCTCCTGGCTCCGTGCGCAAAATGTCGGTTCAGACGGTGATCGAGGAAGGCGGGGCGCGGCTGCGCGCACCGGGGAATACAGCCTGCCGGGCATGGCCCTGGTGTGTTGGCGCAAGCAGGTGGGTGGAGGGGACGACGCTGCCGGCACTGAGGGGGCTGAGGGCCTGGGGCAGGGCCGGGCAATTGAACAACAGGCTGCAGTAACCGCACTTTTCCCACATCACGTGCAACTGGCCATCGCCGCCGTGGCCGTGATGGCTGTCGCCGCCATGCTGATGGGCAGCCGCCATCGGCATGTCCATCGGCATGCTCATGCCGGCGTGGTGCTCCATCGGCATCGACTGCGAAATCAGCGGGCCGATGAAGATCATCCACATGGCGAACAGGCTCAGCCATCCGCCACCGGCGCGCCTGCGGTCAGGGCGGGTGGTACGGCTGATGCTGTTGCGCGGCAGGCTCATGGCGAGTGCCTGTCAGCAGTTGTCAGTGTGCGTGTTCGTGGCTTTGCGGCTGGTCCGCTGGCGCCTGCTTCTGCACGGCCACTTCGACGGTAATGTCGCCGGCCTTTTCGAAATGCAGGGTCAACGGGAAGCGCTTGCCGTCGCTGAGCAGGCTGCGGTCGGTGGGCTGCATCAGCATCACATGGTAGGCGCTGGGGGCGAAGGTCAGGTCCTTGCCGGCAGGCACGACCACGCTGGGTACTTGCTGCATCTTCATGGCACCGCTGGCGCTCATGGCATGCTCGTGCAGCTGCGCATCATTGCTGATGGGGCTGTCGACGCTGAGCAGGCGGTCATCGGCCGTGCCATTGTTGTGCACCACGAAATACGCGGCGACATTCGGGGCGTTGGGCGGCAACTGCAGCGACCAGGGGTGGGCGATGTGCAGGTCGCCCACGCTGTATTCGTGGGCATTGGCAAAGGCGCCGGGCAGCAGCAGGGCGGCCATGACGAGGGCGTGCTTGAGCATGGTGAATCTCCGTTCTGTTCAGGTTCAGGCAGACAGCGTGATGAACTCAGGCCAGCGGAGAGGCACGGGGGTTTAACGCAGGCCAGAGCTGGCGCGGCGTGGGTTGGTAGTCGGCGGGGGGCGGCAGCAGGCCGGCAAACCGTGTTGGCGGG
This sequence comes from Pseudomonas sp. WOUb67, assembly GCF_050058005.1. NCBI lineage: Bacteria > Pseudomonadati > Pseudomonadota > Gammaproteobacteria > Pseudomonadales > Pseudomonadaceae > Pseudomonas > Pseudomonas sp. WOUb67. Next base: position 1,339,786 of record NZ_CP170112.1, read on the forward strand.
TTGTGCAGCTGCGGCGGGTAGCCGGGCAGGGCCAGCAGCGGTGCGGCGCCCGAGCAGCACCAGCAATTCATCATGCTGGCGCTGTCGTCGCTTTGCGGGCCGAGGTCGATCTTGGCCAGGGCCTGGACATCAACCTTGGCCTTGTTGGCCATGCTGGAACAGAAAGCCCCCCACAGCAGCTGCTCGGCCGGGCCCTTGGGCACGGCAGAGGCCAGCGGCATGGCCAGCAGGTTGAACAGCACTGCAAGGCAGGCTATCCAGGCGATGTGCCGACGTGGGGGCATGGAGAGATCCGGTCAGGAATCGTGGCGGGTATTGTAAGGCGGAGTATAGGTAAAAATGGCGGGGTGCGGTGAAGTGACGCAGGTGGGCAGTTGAACGGGTGTCGCCTGCTTCGCGGGCACGCCCGCTCCCACAGGATTACCAACAACCTTGAGAGCTGCGGGGTACCTGTGGGAGCGGGCGTGCCCGCGAAGAAGGTAAAATCAATCTCAGGCCTTGTTGCGGCCCATCAACCCGCGCACGGTCTCTTGCAGGTCAGCCGGCAACACCACCACCTTGGCATTGTTGCTGCCCGCCAGGTTCTCCATGGCCCCGATATAGCGCTCGCCCAGCAGGTACATGGCTGGCACGGTCTCGTTGCCTACCGCTTCCTTGACCAGCGAAATCGCCCGCGCCGAGGCCTCGGCCAGGCTGATCTGCGCTTCGGCATCCAGCCTGGCCGCCTGCAGGCGTGCTTCCGCTTCGAGGATTGCTGCCTGCTTGGCGCCTTCGGCGCGGGTCACATCGGCCTTGCGCTCACGCTCGGCCGCCGCCTGGCGTTCCATGGCCAGTTGCATGTTTTCCGAAGGCTTGATGTCCTGGATTTCCACCGAGCGCACGGTCACGCCCCAGTCCTCGGTCTGCTCCGACATCGCCTCGCGCAGGCGTGCCTTGATCTGCTCGCGGCTGGACAGCGCTTCGTCCAGGTCCATGGCACCGACGATGGCGCGCAGCGAAGTCATGGTCAGGCTGGTGACGGCGAACGAGAAGTTCTGCACGCCATAGGAGGCTTTCTGCGGGTCGACCACTTTAGCGAAGCACAGGGCGTTGGCGACGATCACGGCGTTGTCTTTGGTGATGATTTCCTGCTGTTGCACATCAAGGATGATGTCCTTGGTCGGCAGGCGATAGGCAACCACGTCCATGTACGGGATGAGGATGTTCAGGCCGGGCTTGAGCGTGCTGTGGTAGCGGCCCAGGCGTTCGACGATCCATTCCTCGCCCTGGGGCACGATGCGTACCCCCTTGAACACGGTGATCAGGACGAACAAGGCGATGGCGGCGACGACGATGAGGCTGGTCATGATGCGAAATTCCTTTTAGTGCAGGTTCAGGCCCGGATGACGCGGGCGGTGTTTCCTTCGATGGCGGTAAGGCGCACCCGCTCACCGACCGGGATCTCGCTGTCGGCGATGCAGGTCCATTCTTCGCTGCCCAGGATCGGCTTCTGGAAACGCACGCGGCCTTTCTGGAATTCCGAAACGCCCGCAGTCAGCAAGCCCACTTCACCGATCACGCTGTCGGCGGTCCAGCGCACGTCTGGCTGCTTGCGCCGGACCACTTTGAACCACAGCGCAGTGGTGGCGGATGACAGCAGCACCCACAGCAGGACCTGCATGTCCAGTTGCAGGCTGGGTGCAGCGAGCGAGATGAGCGAGACCAGCACGGCACCGATGCCGAACCAGAGGATGAAGAACGTCGGCAGGACCAGTTCGAGCAGGATCAGCGCGATGCCGAAGACCAGCCAGATCCACCATTGCATTTCCATATGGGTGAAACCTTCCGGGGGAGGGGGCTAAAGCTTAATTCAGTGGGGTGTGCGAAGGCTATTCAGGTGAGACCGATTGGGCTGTAGGAGTGTTCTGATAATGGCTGTGGGCTGATAGAAAAGGTGTAAGGCTGACGGGTGTTTGTCGACAGGTATGCAGCGCTTATGAGATCGAGCGCCGCCCGCGCGGCGCATCGCGAGCTATGCTCGCTCCTACGTTTGTTTCGGGCCAGTCATGCCTGTATCAGTCGCGCGCGACCGCCTTGTTTGTACGACGCGATATCGAGCCATGCGCCAAAGCGTTCGCGCGAAAGGCTCACAGGAATAATTGGCCCGAAACAAACGTAGGAGCGAGCATAGCTCGCGATGCGCCGCGTGGGCGGCGCTCGATCTTGAGGGCGATAAATAACTGTCGTCGTACCGAGCAGAAAGTGCAGCGACCTACAAATCTTCCCGCTTTTGCTCTTCCGGTTGATCGCGGGTGACCATGAAGTCTGCGCGGGCGTCATCATCGAAGCGTTCCAATGCAGCCACCAGCAATTCCTGAGAATCGAAATCGCAATCCACGCCAGGTAATAGCGGACGCTTCAAAATGAGAACCGGAACCCCCCGTTCTCGAGCCACTTCCAGTTTCGGTTCCGTCGCCACGCTGCCGCTGTTCTTGCTGATCAGCACATCAATACCCCGCTCATCAAAAAGGCTGCGCTCATCTTCGATGTGGAATGGACCTCGCGCACCAATGACTTCGCACCGTTCGTTCCCAGCGTATGCCTCCAGCGCCCGCAAGGTCCAGAACTGCTCCGGCGGAATCTCGTCCAGATGTTGCAGTGGCTCACGCCCCAACGTGAACAGCGGCCTGCGAAACGGCTTGAGTGCTTCGATCAGCCCTGCCCAGTCCTCGACCTCGCGCCAGTCGTCGCCCGCTTGCGCCTGCCAGGCCGGGCGGCGCAAGGCCCAGCACGGGATGCCGGCACTGCGTGCAGCACTGGCGGCATTGCGGCTGATCTGCGCGGCGTAGGGATGGGTAGCGTCGATCAGCAGGGTGATGCCCGCTTCGTGCAGGTAGCTGGCCAGGCCCTCGGCACCGCCAAAGCCCCCGACCCGTACTTGGCATTGCAGGTCCTGCGGCACGCGGCCGATGCCCGCCAGGCTGTAGACATGCTGCGGGCCCAGGCGCCGGGCGATGGCCAAGGCCTCGGTCACACCACCCAGCAGCAGGATGCGCGCGGTCATTGCACACCTGCCTGGCCAACGATGCCGCCCTGGCGGTCGATGGCGAACACTTCAACGTGCACCTGCGCCGGCACAACGCTGCGGGCGAAGGCCAGGGCGTGGGCACACACCGCGTCACCGAGGGCAACGCCAGCCGCATGAGCCAGCGCGAGCGCTTGCTGGCTGGTGTTGGCGCCGATGATGGCCGCCTGTAGCGCTTCGTCAGCACCCACGTCTGCAGCCCAGCCGGCCAGTTGCGGCAGGTCGATGCTGGAATGGCGGCTGTGCAGGTCCATGTGCCCCGCGGCCAGTTTGCTGATCTTGCCGAAGCCACCGCACAGGGTCAGGCGTGGCACTGGCACCTTGCGCAGGTGCTTGAGCACTGCGCCGACAAAGTCGCCCATTTCGATCAGGGCGATTTCCGGCAGGCCGTAGACCCGGCGCATGGTGTCTTCGCTGGCGTTGCCGGTGCACGCGGCGATGTGCGTGTAGCCGTTGGTGTGGGCCACGTCGATGCCCTGGTGGATCGAGGCGATGTAGGCCGCACAGGAGAACGGCCGCACAATGCCGCTGGTGCCGAGGATCGACAGCCCGCCGAGGATGCCCAGGCGCGGGTTCATGGTCTTGAGGGCGAGTTGGTCGCCGCCCTGCACATTGACCGTGACCTCGAAGCCCCCGAGGTAGCCGCATTCTTCGGCCAGGCGTTGCAGGTGCTCAGTGATCATGCGCCGTGGCACCGGGTTGATGGCCGGTTCACCCACCGCCAGCACCAGCCCCGGGCGGGTCACGGTACCGACCCCAGTGCCGGCGACAAAGCGGATACCCGGTTCGCCCAGCAGGCGTACCTGGCTGTAGAGCAGGGCGCCGTGGGTCACGTCCGGGTCGTCGCCCGCATCCTTGAGGGTGCCGGCTTCGGCGCGTTCGCCAATCAGGCGGCAGAATTCGAGGCGCATCTGCACCACCTTGCCTTTGGGCAGGGTGATGCTGACGGCGTCGCTGCTTTCGCCGTTCAGCAGCAAGCGAGCGGCTGCCAGGCTGGTGGCGGTGGCGCAGCTGCCGGTGGTGAGGCCGCTGCGCAGGGGCGCGGGCTGTTCACGGGTTTCTTCACGCATCGGCGGGTTTCACCACTTCCAGCAGGGTGATCGGCAGCGCCTGGCGCCAGGTGTCGAACGCGCCGAGGGGCTGGGCATGGGCGACATGGATACGGGTCAGCTCACCACCGTGCTGTTCGCGAAAATGCGCCAGGGCCAGTTCGCTTTGCAAGGTCACTGCGTTGGCCACCAGCCGCCCGCCGGGGCGCAGGTTTGCCCAGCACAGGTCCAGCACGCCTTCGCGGGTGACGCCGCCGCCGATGAAGATTGCATCGGGCGGCTCCAGGCCTTGCAGTGCCGCAGGCGCCTTGCCGCAGACCAGTTGCAGGCCGGGTACACCCAGCGCGTCACGGTTGTGTTCGATGAAAGCCTGGCGGCCTTCGTCGGCCTCGATGGCCAGGGCGCGGCAGGCCGGGTGGGCGCGCATCCATTCGATGCCGATCGAGCCGCAGCCCGCGCCCACGTCCCACAGCAGCTCGCCGGGCTGGGGCGCCAGGCGCGCCAGGGTGATGGCGCGGACATCGCGTTTGGTCAGCTGGCCGTCGTGCCGGAAGGCGCTGTCCGGCAGCCCGGCCAGCCGGTGCAGGCGTGGGGCATCGGGCGCGGCCAGGCACTCGATGGCCACCAGGTTGAGCGCTGCGGTATCGACGTGCGGCCAGTCCTGGGCGGTGCCGGCCAACTCGCGTTCTTCCTGGCCACCCAGGTGTTCGAAAACCCGCAGGCGGCTTGGCCCGAAGCCACGCTCGCGGAGCAGCGCGGCGATGGCCGCCGGGCTGTCGCCATCGTTGCTCAGCACCAGCAGGCGCACGCCGCTGTGCAGGTGGGCATTCAGCGCCGCCAAGGGGCGGGCCACCAGCGACACCACCTGCACCTCCTGCAACGGCCAGCCCAGGCGGGCGGCGGCCAGGGCGCAGGAGGAGGGCATCGACAGCACGCGCATTTCATCGGCGGGTACTTGGCGCGCCAGGCTGGCGCCGACGCCGTAGAACATCGGGTCGCCGCTGGCCAGCACGCACACAGGCTCGCCACGCAGGGCCAGCACCGGGGCTAAGGAAAACGGGCTTGGCCAGCCCAGCCGCTCGCCGGGCACGCAGCGCGGCAGCAGGGCCAGCTGGCGCGGGCTGCCGAAGACCCGCGCAGCGCCCAGCAGCGCGCGCCGGGCCTGTTTGCCCAGGCCACTGAAGCCGTCTTCGCCGATGCCTACTACTGTCAGCCAGGGTGCCATGTAATTCATTCCGCCAGTTTTTGGGGCCGCTTCGCGCCCCTTCGCGGGCTTGCCCGCTCCCACAGGATCACCGCAGCCTCTGTGGGCAGCGGTGATCCTGTGGGAGCGGGCGAGCCCGCGAAGAAGGCGGCGCGGTCCGGAATTTTTCCTCAATCGCTGAGGATGCTCGACCACCGGCTTTTCATGCCGCCGGACAAAGCAGGCATAATACCGCGCCTTCTACACTCAAGCGCATTTTCACAGATTGCCGGACGCCCCTTTGACGCAGGCCCTTGCCCCCAACGTTTCGCCCCGCCCCTCGGCCTGCCCGGGGTTGTGGCGCATTGTCAGTGCCCGTGATGGCGGCATCTGCCGCATCAAGCTGCCGGGTGGCCTGCTGCTGGCCGACCAGGCCGAAGCGGTGGCGACGGCAGCCGAGCGCTTCGCCGGCGGCGTGATCGAGGCCACCAACCGTGGCAACCTGCAGATCCGCGGCATTGGTAACGAGCATCGCGCCCTGGTCGAGACATTGCTCGCCGCCGGCCTGGGCCCGCGCGACGCGGCCGGTGACGATGTGCGCAACCTGATGCTCAGCCCGCTGGCCGGGCATGACCCGGCGATGCTGCTGGACGCCCGGCCCTTGGCAGGGCAGATCCTCGACCTGTTGGAAGGGACCCCGCGCTTTCACCAGTTGTCGGCCAAGTTCGCCGTGCAGCTGGATGCCGGTGAACGCCTGGCCATGCTCGAACACCCCCACGACCTGTGGCTATCTGCCCTGCGCCTGGAGCAGCAGACCTGGCTGGCGTTTGGCCTTGCGGGCTGCCCGGCGGATGGCCAGGTGCTCGGCGCGGTGCCGCTGGCGCAAGGCCTGGCGCTGGTGCGCGCGGTGCTGGAACGCTTTCTCGACCTGGCAACCCAGGCGCAGTCGCGCATGCGCCAGTTGCTTGAGGTGTACTCGGCGACCGATTTCGTCGAAGGGCTTGGCCTGGATATCCGCCGCGATGCCGCCGTGCTTGCCTGGCGCCGTGAACAGCATCACGCCTCGTGGCTGGGCAAGCTACCGCAGGCGCAGGGTGTGGCCCTTGGCGTAGCCCCGCCGCAAGGCCGCCTGACCCCGGCCATGCTGCGCGGTGCCGCGCGCATTGCCCGTGAGCGGGGCGACGGCAGCCTGCGCCTGAGCCCCTGGCAAAGCCTGGTGCTGACCAACCTGCAAGCACACCACATCGACCAGGTCCAGGCCGAGCTGTCTGCGCTGGGCCTGCTGTGCCACGACCATGAACCCCTGGCGCGCATCAGCGCCTGCACCGGTGCCAGCGGCTGCGCCAAGGCCCTTGGCGAGACCAAGGCCGACGCGGTTGCCCTGGCCGCGCTGCTGGGCCCTGGCGTGCCCGCCAGCGTGCACTTGTCTGGCTGCCCCCGTTCCTGCGCCGTGGCCCATGTTGCCCCGGCCACCCTGCTGGCCCGCTCGCCGGGCCGTTATGACCTCTATTTGCGTGACCCGCAGCAGCCGGGCTTCGGTACCCTGCGCGCCACCGACCTTACCTTGAATGAAGCAGGCGCCATGCTCGACCTGCCGACGGAGCACCTTGATGATTGACTACATCCGCGATGGTCAGGAGATCTATCGCAATTCCTTCCGGATCATCCGTGAGGAAGCCCGACTCGAGCGGATCCCCGCAGACCTCGAAAAGCTCGCCGTGCGCGTGATCCACGCCTGCGGCATGGTCGATGCCATCGATGGCCTGCAGTTCTCCGAAGGTGCCGGCCGGGCCGGGCGCGAAGCCCTGCTCAACGGCGCGCCGATCCTGTGCGATGCGCACATGGTGGCCGAAGGCATCACCCGGGCCCGCCTGCCAGCAGACAACAAAGTCATCTGCACCCTGCGCGACCCTAGCGTGCCAGGCTTGGCCAAGGACGCCGGCAATACCCGCTCTGCCGTAGCCCTGGAGCTGTGGCGCCCGTACCTGGAAGGCAGTGTGGTGGTGATCGGCAACGCGCCTACCGCGCTGTTCTACCTGCTGGAAATGATTGACGCTGGCGCCCCCAAGCCGGCGCTGATTCTGGGCTTCCCGGTCGGTTTCGTCGGTGCAGCCGAGTCCAAGGCGATGCTCGCCGCCGACAGCCGTGGTGTGCCGTTCGTGATCATGCAAGGCCGCCTGGGGGGCAGTGCGATGGCCGCCGCCGCGGTCAACGCCCTCGCCACGGAGGTGGAATGATGGCGCCGCGTGGACGACTGCTGGGCCTGGGCGTGGGCCCGGGCGACCCTGAGCTGATCACCCTCAAGGCCCTGCGCCTGCTGCGCGAAGCGCCGGTGGTCGGTTACTTCGTGGCCAAGGGCAAGCGTGGCAACGCTTTCGGCATCATCGAGGCGCACCTGCAAGCCGAGCAGACGCTGCTGCCGCTGGTCTACCCGGTCACCACCGAGGCCCTGCCGGCGCCGCTGTCGTATGAGCAGGTGATCAGCGACTTCTACGACGAAGCCAGCGTGCAGGTGGCCGAGCACCTGGATGCCGGTCGCGACGTGGCGGTGATCTGCGAAGGTGACCCGTTCTTCTACGGTTCCTACATGTACCTGCACGACCGCCTGGCGCAGCGCTATGACGCCGAAGTGATCCCTGGCGTCTGCTCGATGCTCGGTGGCGCCTCGGTACTGGGCGCGCCGCTGGTGTACCGCAACCAGAGCCTGTCGGTGCTGTCTGGCGTACTGCCGGCCGATGAGCTCAAGCGCCGCCTGGCCGACGCCGATGCAGCGGTGATCATGAAGCTTGGCCGCAACTTCCCCAAAGTCCGCGACGTGCTGGCCGAACTGGGCCTGGACGGGCGTGCGCTGTATGTGGAACGGGCCACCATGGCCAACCAGAAGATCGTGCCGCTGGACCAGGTCGACCCGCAGTCGTCGCCGTACTTCTCGCTGATCATCGTGCCGGGGGAAAAATGGCAGGGATGAGCATGCACAAGGCACCGGCAATCGTCATTCTCGGCCCGGGCAGCCTGGCGACGGCGCAGCGTATCCAGCAGTGTTATCCACAGGCCGCCATCCATGGCCTGGAGGGGCGTGTCGAGGGTGCCGACCAGTCGTACGCCTCGTTCGGCGATACCCTGCGCGGGCTGTACCAGCAGGACACGCCGATCATCGCGCTGTGCGCTGCGGGCATTGTCATCCGCAGCCTGGCCACCCTGCTCAGCGAGAAAGGCAGCGAGCCGCCGGTACTGGCCGTGGCCGAGGACGGCAGTGCGGTGGTGCCGCTGCTGGGTGGCCTGGGCGGCGTGAACGTGATGGCACGCGAAATCGCCGAAACACTGGGCGTTGCCGCAGCGATCACCACCAGCGGCGAGCTGCGTTTCGGCACTTGCCTGCTGAACCCGCCGCAAGGGTATGCCCTGGCGGATATCGAGCAAGGCAAGCGCTTTGTTTCTGATTTGCTGGCTGGCGAGTCGGTACGCATCGAAGGCGACGCACCGTGGCTGCAACAGGCGCAGTTGCCTGCCAGCGAAGCGGCGCTGCGTACCATCCATGTGGGGCATCAGGCCCGCCCGGCCAAGCGCGACGAACTGCTGATCCACCCGCGCTCGGTGGTAGTGGGTGTCGCAGCTGGCAACCTGCACGGTATTCGCGCTGCATTGCAGCAGGCCGGCATCGCCGAGCCATCCGTCGCCTGCGTGCTGGCGGACGAGCAAGCGATGGCTGACAGCGCCCTGCACGAGGCCGCGCAGGCGTTGGGTGTTGCCTTGCGCTTCGCTGCCAAGCCGCACGACGTGGTCGGCATGCTTGCCGCGGCATTGCCCGGTGCGCAGTTGATCGAGCAGGCAGATGTGGTCATTGCCGTGGCGCCCGCCCCGGTAGAGGTGGCGCAGGTTGGCCGCCGCCGTGGTCGGCTGGCCGTCATCGGCCTGGGCCCAGGTGCTGCCGAGCTGATGGTGCCGGCGGTCAAGGCCGAGCTGGCGCAGGCCGAAGATGTGCTTGGCTACGAAACCTACGTGCGCATGGCCGGGCCGTTCCGTGACGACCAGATCATGCACTGCACCGACAACCGTGAAGAGATGCAGCGCGCCCGGCATGCCTTCGAGCTGGCGGCCCAGGGCCGTTCGGTGGTGGTGGTGTCGTCGGGGGACCCGGGCGTGTTCGCCATGGCCGCCGCAGTGCTTGAAGCCTTGCACGAATCCAGTGACCCGGCGTGGCATCGCGTCGACCTCGAGATCCTGCCGGGCGTGTCGGCTTCGCTTGCAACGGCCGCCCAGGCCGGCGCACCGCTGGGCCATGACTTCTGCGTGATGTCGCTGTCGGACAACCTCAAGCCTTGGTCGATCATCGAAAAACGCCTGGACCTGGCAGCCCAGGCTGACCTGGTGCTGGCCTTCTACAACCCGATTTCCAAGTCCAGGCCGCACCAGCTAGGGGTGGCGCTGGAGGTAGTGCGTCGGCACCGCGAGGGGAACACGCCTGTAGTCCTTGGCCGTGACATCGGTAGGCCGGGGCAGACGCTGAAGGTAGTCACCTTGGCTGAACTGCTGCCAGAAATGGTCGACATGCGCACCATGGTCTTGGTCGGCTCCTCTACAACCTGCGTGTTTCCTCGCCTGTCGGGTGGGGTGTGGGCCTACACGCCGCGTTGGTACCCCACGGCAAGCTAGTTGCTCCGGAAACCCTTCAGCGCGTTGCATGGCGAGCGCGCTGGCTAAGGTGGTTGCCCCTGACTCAAAGGGCAACCATCAAGGAGTTTCCACATGTCCGATGAAACACAAGTCACTGCCTCCAACACTGTCGTCCTGATCGAAGGCAACCTGCTTGCCTACGGTGCAGGCATGTCTGCGCAAAACCGTCACGATGTGAAGAATGCCTTCCACTTTGCCACCTTGGTGGCCGACAAAGCCTTTGATGCAGAAAAGCAGAGCCGCGAGTGGTACGACAAATTCGTTGATGTCATGCGTGATCTTGGCTTTACCATCCCGCGACGCACCTTCGAGCTGGAAACCTCGGCAGACCTTTCTGTCACCGTAGGTGCCGTCGCTGTAAGGGCAATCGGAGCGGCGGGCAATGCCATGTTTGGCGGTACGGCATTGGGCGAGTTGGCGAAGCGCGCTTTCGACAAGCTGACCACGCTCGAAAATGACGCCAAGGTTATCGATCACAAACGCAAGAACAAGGCCAGGGGCATGGTCGGCCTGGCCGCTTGCATCGAAACCGAAAACAACGATGTGGTCATGGTGGTGAGCTGCATCCAGGCGTCGGCGCCGAACGTGGACGGTGACGTGCTGGGTATCCAGTGGAAGCTGGACAAGACCGAGTACTACGCCGGCACGGCTGTGCTCACGCTCAACACCTTCGTCTACGACAAAGTCCGCGAAACCGTGGAAAACAAACTCGGCGTGCGCAGCGTCGAGAACGTTCTGCAATACGACATCTGATGGCGCGGCGGCGTTGCACCGACGCCGCCTTGTTCACTTATTTGTGATGAGACAAGACCATGAATAGTGCAGTTGAGCAGCTGATGTTGATTGGCGGAACGGCATTGCTGTATTCCACGGGGGCTGTCGAGGCACAACGCCAGGCTGCGTTCGACTCGATACTTTACGCACAGTTGTTGGCCAACAAGAATGCCGGGTCGCGCTTTGACGACCATGAGCGTTGGTATGCCGCCTACAGGGACGCGTACCGTCAACTGGGCTGGATAAAACTGGCCAGTACCCACGACCTCAAGCAGTTGGGCCAGCCCGTGCGCAGCGCGCCGGTACAGCCACTCGAGGCATGGCTGAGAATGCGCTCGATCCGTCACGAGGCCGTGCTGGCAGCGGTGAAGACGGGCTTGAGCCGGTCAGTGGAGGGTTTCGGCCACTTGCTGAAATTCAGTACGCAGGACCAGGCGCAGGGATCGAAGCTTGTCATCGAACTGGGCCTGCTCAAGCCCGGGCCGGTGCTGGACCTTTGCAGTATCTCGATGCAAGTCGACACGTTGATTTCCGGTATCCCGCTGGACACATTGCTTCGCGAGCGAGTGCTGCAAGGGGAGGCGGAGTTCAACGGGGTTTCGCTGGCGCTGGATAACGGGCGCTTCCAACGCCAGCGCGATGAGCTGCAGGCGTTGATGAAAACCAAGGATGCACAAGGGGATTACCGCTTCGACCCTCATGCGCCGGTAACGGGAGCACACCATGAGTGATGCCACATCTGCCGTGATCGGCGCGGGGATCGTCTCGTTCTTGCCGGGCATTTCTGCCACGCAGAAAAACAAGGTGAAACTGGCCCTGGCGATGGCTGAACGGGCTACCGAGACGGCGTACAGGGAAGGGCTGGTCGAGGACTGGTTTGCCTACTACCGCAACCAGCTCAAATACATGGGCTGGGATGCCGTGTCTGCCGAGCAGGTTCATTGGCCGGACCAACGCCGCGCCAGGCAGGCCGACCAGGTGCTGGAAACCATTGCCGCAACGGCTGGCGAGCACTTTGCCTCGGCAATCGGTATATCCATGCAGAAGCTGCTGGCCAACCCGTCGGTGCTGCAGGAGCTTGAGCGACGTGCTTACGAACGCCAGCATTTTCAGTTATTGCCCTGTGCACCCGCGGGTGCCAATCGCCTGGATATGGTCCTTTACCATGAGACCGATGTGCGCTCGGCATTCAGTGCTGGTTTCATCAGCCGCAAGCGCAGCCATCGCAACGTACGGGCGGAGTTGATCCGCTTCAACCTTCTGGCGTTCGAGCACAGTTTTTTGCCCAAGGTTCAGGACCGCGTCGTGCAGGTCTCTTTGCAGCGCATTCTGGATTACGCCCTCTAAAGCAGCATGTAGCCTTTGATCCCAGTAAAGATGATCTGCGCCGCCAGGGCACAGACGAACAGCCCCATCAGCCGGCTGACGATCTGCAGGCCCTGGTCACCGAGAATGCGTTCGATACCGTGTGACAGGTAAAGCACCAGGCCGACCGTGAAGCTGGCCAGGGCGATGCTGATGATAGCCAGCAACTTGTCGTCCCAATGCGGCTGGCCGACGCCCATCACCAGCAGGGCACCAATGGTGCCCGGGCCGACGGTCAGGGGGATGGTCAGCGGTACGATGGTCACATCCTGCTGCACATTGTCGGCCTGCACCGCCGGCTTGCCCTGGGCCATCCCCAATGCCGAGATGAACAGCACACTGCCAGCGCCGATGCGGAAGGCGTCGGCGGTGATCCCGAAAATGCCGAAGATCGCCCGCCCGAAGAGGTACAGCAGCACGCTGGCGACCAGTGCCGCAAAGGCTACCTTCCAGGCCAGTTGCTTGCGCTCCTTGCTGGAGTGGCCGCGGGTCAGGCTGATGAAGCACGACAGCACGAAGAACGGGCTGTAGAGCACGAGCATTTTCAGGTAGACGCTGAACAACTCATGGAGCATGGGGTAGCCCCTTGCAGGGAAGTTGACGGAAAGTGTATCAGCAGCATTGTGGTTGTCTTTACTGGCCTCATCGCCGGCAAGCCAGCTCCCACAGGTACTGCACATGGCTTGAGAACGATGCGATCGAGGTGGGAGCTGGCTTGCCGGCGATGAGGCCAGTACAGGCACTACAGATCAGGAAGTGTGCGCCGGGTCTGCTTTGGCTTCGCGCTGGTTGGCCCAGTACTGGATCAGCTCGCGCAACTGCGAGAGCTCGACCGGCTTGGCCATGTGCCCGTCCATGCCCGCCAGACGGGCGCGTTCCTTGTGTTCTGTCAGAATGTGCGCAGTCAGCGCCACCACCGGGGTGCGCTGGCGCTGGTTGGCGGTTTCCCAGGCGCGCAGCTGCTGGGTGGCCGAGAAACCGTCCAGAATCGGCATCTCGCAGTCCATCAGCACCAGGTCATAGCGCTGGGCTTTCATCGCCTGCAGGGCCTCTTCGCCATTGCAGGCGGTGTCAGGCTCAAGGTTCAGCTTGCCAAGCATGCCGCGTATCACCTTGGTCGAAATGCTGTTGTCCTCGGCGACCAGCACGCGGAAGTCGCCGGGCAGGTCCAGTGCCTGCGGGATGCCGGGCAGGCTGGCCGGAACCGCCTGATCGCGGCCGCGCTGGGCCAGTTCTTCGGCCAGGGTGGTCTTCAGCGTGTAGCCGGCCACCGGCTTGGCAAGTATGCGTTTGACCCCGGCGTTGCGTGCGATGACCTTGCTCGGTGCATTGCTGATGCCGGTGAGCATCACCACCAGGATGTCGTGGTTCAGGCTCGGGTCTTCCTTGATCTTGGCGGCCAGCTGCATGCCGGTCATGCCGGGCATGTTCTGGTCCAGCAGCACGGCATCGAAGTAGTCGCGCAGGTGCGCCTTGGTGCGCAACAGGGCCAGGGCTTCCTTGCCCGACGGCACCGCGCTGACGTTCATGCCCCAGGCGCTGCACTGCTGGACCAGCACCTTGCGGCAGGTGTCATTGTCGTCTACTACCAGCACGCGGGCATCGCGCAGCGGGCTGTCGAGGTCGGCCGGGGGTTGTTCCAGGCGAGAAGGGTCAAGCGGCAGGGTCAGCCACAGGGTATTGCCCATGCCGGTGCTGCTCTTGATACCGAACTCGCCCTGCATCAGGCCGATCAGCTGTTTGGCGATGACCAGCCCAAGGTGGCCGCCCAGCTTGTTGCTGGACAGGAAGTGGTGGCTGTGCAGCTCGGCCTGCAACAAGGCTTCGCGGTCTGCGGCGGCCAGCGGCTCGCCGCTGTCCTGCACGGCGATGCGCAGGCGCGGTAGCTCACCCCGTTGGTCCAGCGCCACGACCAGCAGGATCTCGCCTTGGTCGGTGTTTTTCAGGGCGTTTTCCAGCAAGCTCGACAAGGCTTGGCGCAGGCGTGTCGGGTCGCCGCTGATCACCCGCGGTACTTGCGGCTGGGTGAAGCTGATCAGCTCGATGTTCTGCTGTTCGGCCTTGGCCCGGAAGATGTTCAGGCAGTCTTCGATCAGCGCATTGAGGTCGAACTGCACGTCATCCAGTTCGATCTGCCGGGACTCCAGCTTGGAAATGTCGAGAATTTCGTTGATCAGCGTCAGCAGCTCGTTGCCGGCGCTGTGGATGGTCTGCACGTAGTCACGTTGTTTGACGGACAGCGGTGTGCCCAGCAGCAGTTCGGTCATGCCCAGCACGCCGTTCATGGGGGTGCGGATTTCGTGGCTGATCTTGGCCAGGAACTCGGCCTTGGCGTTTATTTCGGCATCGCTGGCGGCCAGGGCGCGGCTGGCGCTGAAGCGCTCCTCGCTCATGCGGCGCAGGCGCTCGCTGACCGCCAGGTTGAGCAGCAGGCCGCTGGCCACGGCCAGCCCCAGCAGGACGCACAGCAGCCACGGGGTCGAGGTGCGGGTGAGGCCCAGCAGTGCCGGCAGCAGCACCAGGCCGCCCAGGTTGAACACCACCATGGCCAGGCTGAACAGGCGCGCGGGTGCGTAACCCCGGTACCAGTGGTAGCTGCTGACCAGCAGCATGCTCACGCTGCCCAAGGCCATCAGGGCGTAGGTCATCAGGTTGAGGGGCAGGGTGTCGACGAACAACAGCACCAGCCCGCTGACCCCGACCACCAGCATTTCGCCCTGCAGCAGGCGGTTGAGCCGCGGTGACTTGCACGGGTTGAAGAAGTGCTGGGTGAAATACAGCCCCGACAGGCCGGCCAGTACCAGTGTCAGGTAGGCGGCCGGGGTTTGCGCGTTGTGCCAGACGTGCCACCAGGGGCCGCTGAGGTTCAGCAGGATCAGGCCGCTGAGCAGCATCAGGCCGTGGTACAGCGCCAGGATCAGGGTGGTGGTGGAGCGGCTGTAAAGGAAGCGGATCAGGTTGTGCAGGATCAACATGATCAGGCCGCCGAACAGCATGCCGAACAGCAGTGGCTGGCTCTCGTCCGAGGCGGCTACGGCCGCAGGTTCCAGGCTGATGGCCGGGCGCAACTGGTGCTCGGAGACCAGGCGCAGGTATATATCCAGCGGTTGCTTGCTGTTGGGCAGGGGCAGTACATGGTCGCTGCCACGCAGGGTCGGGCTGGCATTGCCGGCCTGGCGCCCGTGGTGCAGCTGACGCAGAAGTTGGTCGCCTTCGAGGGCGTAGAGATCAAGGCCAGAAAGGTCGGGTGCGAATACCCGTAGCAGTTGCTCCTGGTCGCCTGGTTCCAGGCGGTAGTGCAGCCACAAGGCCTGTTCCGGCAGGGCGGCATCCAGGTCGCCAAGTACCAGCGGGCTGAACTGGTTGCGGTAGCGCTCCGAGCGTACATCGCTCAGTTGCAGGTTGGCCTGTTCGTCGAGCAAGACGGTCCAGCCTCCGTCATGTTCGGCTGCAGCCGGGAACATGCAGAGCAAGGTCAGCAAGGTGACGATAAGAGCTGAGGCAATCCGAAGCCGACGCACTACGAAATCCCTTCTTAGCCGATGTGCCGGGTACTAACTATGCGCGGCGCGCCAAGTCCAAGGCAAGGCCCGTACCGGGCCTTGTCGACGAGCCGGATGCCGTGCGCCGGGCGATTGACAGCCCTGGGCGGCACGGCGTTCCGGTAGTGCTTACTGCTGGTGCTCACCGCGCTCGCGGGCGATGGCCCGGTAGCCGATGTCAGTGCGGTAGAAGCTACCGTTCCAGCTTACTTCCTTGGCCAGGCGGTAAGCCTGCTGCTGCGCATCGGCAACCGTGCTGCCCATTGCCGTGGCGCACAGCACGCGCCCGCCGTTGGTGGCCACTTGGCCGTCCTTGAGCGAAGTACCGGCATGGAACACTTTGCCTTCGATCTTGGCTGCTGCGTCCAGGCCGCTGATCACGTCGCCCTTGGCATAGTCGCCCGGGTAACCACCGGCTGCCAGCACCACGCCCAGGCTCGGGCGCGGGTCCCACTGGGCTTCGACCTTGTCCAGCGCCTTGGCGAAGGCGGCTTCGATCAGCAGCACCAGGCTCGATTCCAGGCGCAGCATGACCGGCTGGGTTTCTGGGTCGCCGAAGCGGCAGTTGAACTCGATGACCTTGGGGTTGCCTGCCTTGTCGATCATCAGGCCAGCGTACAGGAAGCCGGTGTACACGTTGCCTTCCTCGGCCATGCCGCGCACGGTTGGCCAGATCACCTGGTCCATCACGCGCTGGTGCACGTCGGCAGTAACGACCGGGGCAGGGGAGTAGGCACCCATGCCGCCGGTGTTCGGGCCGGTGTCCTGGTCGCCGACGCGCTTGTGGTCCTGGCTGGTGGCCATGGGCAGCACGTTGTGGCCGTCGACCATGACGATGAAGCTGGCTTCTTCGCCGTCGAGGAACTCTTCGATCACCACACGCGAACCGGCTTCACCGAAGGCGTTGCCGGCCAGCATGTCACGCACGGCGGCTTCGGCTTCTTCGAGGGTCATGGCGACGATCACGCCTTTGCCCGCAGCCAGGCCGTCGGCCTTGATCACGATCGGCGCGCCTTTTTCTTGCAGGTAGGCAAGAGCCGGCTCGATTTCGGTGAAGTTCTGGTAGTCGGCGGTCGGGATCTTGTGACGCGCCAGGAAGTCCTTGGTGAAGGCCTTGGAGCCTTCCAGCTGGGCCGCACCCTTGGTTGGGCCGAAGCAGTCCAGGCCACGGCTGCGGAACAGGTCCACTACACCGATGACCAGCGGTGCTTCCGGGCCGACGATGGTCAGGTCGACGTTTTTCTCGGCGAAGTCGGCCAGTTGTTCCAGGGCGCATACGTCGATGGCGACGTTCTCGCACTTGGCTTCAATGGCGGTGCCGGCGTTGCCTGGGGCAACGAAGACTTTCTCGACGCGTGGGTCCTGGGCAACTTTCCAGGCCAGGGCGTGCTCACGGCCGCCGCTGCCGATGATCAAAACTTTCATGTCAAAACCTCTGTTTGGCGGCGTACTTCGCCCCCTGTGGGAGCGGGTTCACCCGCGAATGCGGCGGTAAGCCCAACATCGCATTCGCGGGTGAACCCGCTCCCACAGGGGCCGAGGTACGGCCGGCCATCTTGATTAGTGGCGGAAGTGGCGCATGCCAGTAAAGACCATGGCGATGCCGGCTTCATCAGCGGCAGCAATCACCTCGGCATCACGCATCGAACCACCCGGCTGGATCACGGCGCTGATACCCACTTTAGCCGCATTGTCGATGCCATCACGGAACGGGAAGAACGCATCCGATGCCATGACTGCGCCCTGCACTTGCAGGCCAGCATGCTCGGCCTTGATTGCAGCAATACGGGCGGAGTTGACGCGGCTCATCTGGCCAGCGCCGACGCCGATGGTCTGGCGCTGCTTGGCGTAGACAATGGCGTTGGACTTGACGAACTTGGCCACTTTCCAGGCAAACACCAGGTCGTGGACCTCTTGCTCGGTCGGGGCACGCTTGGTGACGATCTTCAGGTCGTCTGCGGTGATCATGCCGATATCGCGGCTTTGCACCAGCAGGCCACCGTTGACGCGCTTGAAGTCCCAACCGGCAGCGCGCTCAGCGGGCCACTCGCCGCACTCCAGCAGGCGTACGTTCTGCTTGGCAGCCACCACGTCGCGGGCAGCCTGGGAAATTTTCGGGGCGATGATCACTTCGACGAACTGGCGCTCGACGATGGCCTTGGCGGTTTCGCCGTCCAGTTCGCGGTTGAAGGCAATGATGCCGCCGAAGGCCGACTCGGTGTCGGTGGCGTAGGCCAGGTCGTAGGCCTTGCGGATGCCGCCTTCGTCTTCAGGCACAACGGCCACGCCGCACGGATTGGCGTGCTTGACGATGACACAGGCTGGCTTGACGAAGCTCTTCACGCACTCCAGCGCGGCGTCGGTGTCGGCCACGTTGTTGAACGACAGCTCCTTGCCCTGCAGCTGGATGGCGGTGGAAATGCTGGCTTCGCCTTTTTTGGCTTCTACGTAGAACGCCGCGCTCTGGTGCGGGTTCTCGCCGTAGCGCATTTCCTGGGCCTTGACGAACTGGCTGTTGAAGGTGCGCGGGAATTCGCTGCGCTCTTCGGTGCTCAGGGTCTCTTTGGCCTGGTCGATGGTGCCCATGTAGTTGGCGATCATGCCGTCGTAGGCGGCAGTGTGCTCGAACGCCTTGAGCATCAGGTCGAAGCGCTGGGCGTAGGTCAGGCCGCCGGCCTTCAGGCCTTCGACGATGCCGGCGTAGTCGCTGGCGTTGACCACGATGGCAACGTCTTTGTGGTTCTTGGCTGCCGAACGGACCATGGTCGGGCCGCCGATGTCGATGTTCTCGATGGCGGTCGGCAGGTCACAGCCAGGCTTGGAAATGGTGGCTTCGAACGGGTACAGGTTGACCGCAACCAGGTCGATCGGCTTGATGCCGTGCTCGTTCATGATGGCGTCGTCGGTGCCGCGACGGCCGAGGATGCCGCCGTGGATTTTCGGGTGCAGGGTCTTGACCCGGCCATCCATCATTTCGGCAAAGCCGGTGTAGTCGGCCACTTCCACCGCGTTTACGCCGTTGTCCTTGAGCAGCTTGTAGGTGCCGCCGGTGGACAGGATCTCGACACCGAGCTGCTGCAGCTCACGGGCGAATTCGAGGATACCGGTCTTGTCGGAGACGCTGATCAGGGCGCGGCGGACTGGCAGGCGGGTAGTCTGGTCGGTCATTTCGGGTTCCAATAACGCGGTGGAGTCTGCAAAAAAGGCGCCTCTGTTCAGGGAGCCGCCTTTTCTGGTTGGGATTCTGGCTTACAGCAAGTCGTACTGCTTGAGCTTCTTGCGCAGGGTGCCTCGGTTCAGCCCGAGCATCTCGCTGGCCTTGGTCTGGTTGCCCTTGACGTAGTTCATCACGCTTTCGAGCAGGGGCGCCTCCACTTCGGAGAGCACCAGGTTGTACACGTCCGTCACGGTCGCGCCTTCCAGGTGGGCGAAGTAGTTGTGCAGCGCCTTCTCGACGCTGTCGCGAAGGGTCTGGCCCTCTTCGCTTGGCGTGTTGAGGTGCTGTTTCAGGTTGGCGTTGTCGCTCACGGGCGTTGTTCCACTCACAAAATTCTCGGTCATCATCGTCATGCGGCCACCCCTTGTCCGTCCTCTGTCTCAAGGCTCTGTCGACGCTCGCTGAAAAACGCACGAACGTTGGCGCACTGCGCTTGTGTGTCTTCCAAAGCGTTGAACCGGGAGCGAAACTCCTTGCCGCCGGGTCGTGTTGCCAGGTACCAGCCAACGTGCTTGCGGGCGATACGTACGCCCATCACATCGCCATAAAAGGCATGCAACGCGGCCAAGTGCTCCAGCAGGATGCGTTCCACTTCGTCCAGTTGCGGCGCTGGCAGGTATTCGCCAGTGCGCAGGTAATGCTCGATCTCGCGAAAGATCCATGGCCGCCCCTGGGCAGCCCGGCCGATCAACAGGCCGTCGACCCCGGTGGCATCCAGCACCGCCCGGGCCTTTTCTGGCGAAGTGATATCGCCATTGGCAAAGACCGGGATAGACACCGCTTGCTTGATGGCCGCGATGGTGTCGTATTCGGCTTCGCCGGTGTACAGGTCGGCGCGTGTGCGGCCATGCACCGCCAGCGCCTGGATGCCGGCCTGTTCGGCGATCTTCGCCACGTTCAGGCCGTTCTTGTTTGCCCGGTCCCAACCGGTGCGGATCTTCAGGGTCACCGGGACGTCCACAGCGCCGACCACGGCGTGGAGGATCTCGCTGACCAAGGCTTCATCTCTCAATAAAGCAGAGCCTGCAGCTTTGTTGCAGACTTTTTTTGCCGGGCAGCCCATGTTGATGTCGATGATCTGGGCCCCCGCTTCGACGTTGGCCTTTGCTGCCGCAGCCATCATCTGCGCATCACCACCGGCGATCTGCACCGAGCGAGGCTCGGGATCACCTTCATGGATGCGGCGCAGGCTCGACTTGCGGCTGTTCCACAGGCTCATGTCGCTGGAGACCATCTCCGACACCACCATGCCCGCGCCCAGGCGCTTGCAAAGTGTACGGAAAGGCTGGTCCGTGACCCCGGCCATGGGCGCGAGGATCAGGTTGTTACGTAGTGTGTATGGGCCGATGCGTACCGCCGACATAGGTGATCCCTGTTGTGGGGCCGAATCTTGGAGTTCGAAAAAGGGTGGGCATGATACCCGCTCTCGGTGACCGGATAAAGATGGATTTGGATAAAATCTGAACAATCGGGGGAGCTGCAAGCAGCAAGCTCCAAGCTGCAAGAGGGAGCGGACCGGCTATCGGCTCGCTTGTCTTGTGGCTTGAAGCTTGCCGCTTGTCGCTTAGTCCGGCGAACGGAAGCTGAGGCTGTAGTTCACGGCCTTCGGCCCCGGGTCGAGGATGTCCAGGGCGATATGGATCGGCGTCTGGCTTGGCATGTCGCCACGCCCGGCCAACTCGCCAGACAGGTACTCGCTGGGCTTGAAGCGCCGGCTGGCGATCAGCTGGCCATTGAGGTCGGCAAAACGCAGTTCCAGCAGCGGGAACGGTTGGGCAAACGGTGCACGGTTGTAGATGATCGCATCGACGATCAGTGCGCCCTTGAAGTCCGGGTGGCTGCGCACCACCAGGTTGCTGCTCTTGATTCTTGCGATATCGACGCGGGTCGGCACCTGGCACCCGACAATCGGGCAAATTTGCTGGAAGAACGGCCGGTACTGGTCCTGGCGGGCCATTTCGTCGAAGTGGAACCACACATACTGGAACGCCAGCAGGCCAGCGGCCAGCAGGGTGAGGAAGCCCCACAGCAGGCGCTTGCCCCAGTTGGGCGCGGGTTTTTCCCAGCCCAGTTGCAGCGGGTCGTCGACTACATCGACCAGCGGCTCCTTGCGCGCCGGGCGCTCGGGCTTGCTGGCAAGGCCTGGCTCCAGGCGCTCGCCCGGCAGCGGCTCGACAGGGTCGTCGTCACGCGCCGACAGGTGCAGCGCCAGCGGTTCATCGTCGCGGGCGCTCAGGCCTTTTTCCGGGATTTCGTCATCACGGGGGCGCAGCGGTTCGCTGAAGGCGGGCTGGTCATCGATGTCGGCTGCGCGGTGTACGGGCGGCTCGTCATCGATGTCCAGGTCAAGGTTACGGCCCAGGGTCGGCTCGGTGCGGTCGCCGGGTACAGGCCCCAGGTCCAGCTCCAAGGGCTGCGGCTCCAGCAGCACAGGTGCGGGCTCTGCCGGTGTTTGTGGCTCGAACGGCTCATCGGTTGCGTTGCCGAACAGGTCGTCCGCATGCTCGTCCGGTTGCAGTTCGTCACGCCGCGCCTGCAGCCCGCCATCCAGGTTGGCGGGGCGTGCCGTGGCCGGCTGGCCACGGCGCTCCAGGCGGGCCAGTTCCTGGTCGAGGTCGAGTGCGTCCAGGGCCTGGGCGGTCAGTGCCCAGTCCTCGTCAGGCGTGATGCTGCGCTCGCGGGTGACAGGCTCGGGCGTAATCTGCGGCTCGACCACGGGCTCGGCAGGTGCCGCTGGCACAGGCGCCGGTACCGGCACCTCAGGTGCGCTGGCACGGTTCTGCTCCAGCAGTTGCTTGGCGGCATTGAACACCTGCAGGCAATGGCCGCAGCGAACCACGCCGCGGGCCACGCTCAACTGATGGTGGGTGACGCGAAAGCTGGTCTGGCAATGCGGGCACTGGGTGACGAAACTGTCGGTCATGCGGCAATCCGGGAGCTGTGCAGAAAGATATTCTAGGCCCGCTTAGCGGCGGCGACCACTGATGCGCACCCAGCCGTCGCGGACGACGATCGGGTCCAGCTCGAAGTCGGCGGCGTAGGCCGCGGCCACCTCCTCGCCCTGTTCGGCCAGAATGCCGGACAGCGCCAGCAGGCCACCTGGGCGGACCAGGCCGGACAACTGCGGCGCCAGTGACACCAGCGGGCCGGCGAGGATGTTGGCGACCAGCACGTCTGCCTGCATGGCCGGCATGTGCTCGGGCAGGTACAGCGCCAGCTTTTCATCGGCGATGCCGTTGCGCTGGGCATTGTCGCGCGAAGCCTCGATGGCCTGCACGTCGATGTCGGTTCCGACCGCTTCACGGGCGCCCAGCAGCAGCGAGGCGATGGCCAGGATGCCCGAGCCGCAGCCGAAGTCCAGCACCTGGGTGCCTTCGAGTTGCTGGCCGTCTAGCCATTCCAGGCACAGGGCCGTGGTGGGGTGGGTGCCGGTGCCGAAGGCCAGGCCCGGGTCCAGCAGCAGGTTGACGGCGTCCTTTTCCGGGGCCTCGTGCCAGCTTGGCACGATCCACAGGCGGCGGCCGAAACGCATGGGCTGGAAGTTGTCCATCCAGCTGCGCTCCCAGTCCTGGTCCTCGATCACTTCGGCCTGGTGCTGTGGCAGCTCGGCGCCGGTCAGCAGGCGCAGGTGGGCAAACACCTGCTCGGGCTCGGCATCGGCCTCGAACAGTGCCAGCAGGTGGGTGTGCGACCACAGCGGGGTGGTGTTGAGGTCTGGTTCGAAGATCGGTTGATCTTCGGCGTCCATGAACGTGACCGAGACGGCGCCTACTTCGAGCAGGGCATCTTCGTAGGTTTCGGCTTGTTCCGGGCTGATGGCCAGGCGTACTTGCAGCCAGGGCATGGCGGGCACCTTTGGTAAATCGACAGGGGCAGCCCTAGGCTGCGCGAAGGCTGGCAGTTTACGCGAGTGCGGGGGATTTGTGGATCGGGGGCTGCGGTGCAGCCCATTCGCAGCACAAGGCTGCTCCTACAGGAGATCGCATACCCCTGTAGGAGCAGCCTTGTGCTGCGAATGGGGCGCATAGCGCCCCCGGCGATAAATCAGACGAAACAGAGCGACAGCGACTCGGCTATATAGGCAGGCTTGTCTTCACCTTCAATTTCCAGCGTGGCAATCGCCTTGAGCAGCCACTGCCCCGGCTTCTTCTCCACCACCTCGGCCAGTTCCACCTTCAGCCGGACCTGGCTGTTGACCTTGACCGGCTGGATGAAGCGCACGCTGTCCAGCCCATAGTTCACCACCATCTTCAGCCCTTCTGGCAGGACCAGGATGTCCTCGATCAGCTTGGGGATCAGTGACAATGTCAGGAAACCGTGGGCGATCGTGCCGCCAAACGGGGTTTTTGCCGCTTTTTCGGGGTCGACATGGATGTATTGGAAATCGCCCGTCGCCTCGGCGAACAGGTTGATGCGCTGCTGGTCGATTTTCAGCCAGGCGGAGCGCCCCAGTTCCTTACCAACGTATTGCGAAAGCTCTGTAACCGGTACATAGGGCATCGCGGACTCTCCAGGTTGTCAGTTGGTACGAAAGTGCAAGATCAGCACGGCGAACCGTTTCAGTCAAGTTGTCTGCTTTTCGGCGAATATCGGTATATAGCCGTGCGTGCTTATAATGGCGGCCATGCCCGAGGGAGAAGCTTATGCTGTTGCGTGGTTTGACCTGGCTGGTCCTGTTCCAGCTGCTGGGGACGGCGATCAACCACCTGGTGGTGCCGTTTCTGCCGGGGCCGATCATCGGCCTGGTGCTGCTGTTGTTCTTCCTTATGGCCCGCGGTGAGGTGGGCAAACCGCTGAACGAGGCGGCCAGCAGCCTGCTGCGCTACCTGCCGCTGTTGCTGGTGCCGCCGGCAGTGGGGGTGATGGTATACGCCAAGGACATCGCCGCCGACTTCTGGGCGATTGCCGGTGCCTTGCTGATTTCCTGCCTGTTGACGCTGGTGTTTGTGGGTGTGCTGATGCAAAAGCTCATCCACCGCCAGGGCAAGCGCGAGGAGCAGCCATGATGCTCGACTGGCAAGGCGCGCTGGATGCCGTGGTGCACCATCCTTTGTTCGGTATCGGTATCACCCTCGGTGCGTACCAGGTGGTGCTGGCGGCCTACGAGAAAACCCGCTGGATCTTCCTGCAGCCGGTATTGGTGTCGATGTTGCTGGTCATCGGCGTGTTGCTGCTGTGCGACATCGAATACAGCGAGTACCGCAAAAGCACCGAAATCATGAACATCCTGCTGGGCCCCGCCACTGTGGCACTGGCTGTGCCGCTCTATCTCAACCTGCGGCGTATCCGGCAGCTGTTCTGGCCCACATTTACTACGCTGGTAATCGGGGGCCTGTTCGCCACGCTCTGCTGCCTGTTGCTAGGCTGGTGGTTCGGTGCAGAACACATGATCCTGATGACCATGGCGCCCAAGTCGGTGACCTCGCCAATCGCCATGCTGGTGGCAGAGCAGATTGGCGGTGTGGCGGCCCTGGCGGCAGTGTTCGTACTGATCACCGGGGTGATCGGCGCGATCTTCGGCCCGGCGCTGCTGAGCCGCTTCGGCGTGCACAGCCCTGAGGCGCGCGGCATGTCGTTGGGTGTGACCGCGCATGCTGTGGGTACTTCGGTCGCCCTGCAGGAAAGTGACGAATGCGGCGCTTTTGCCGCGCTGGCGATGAGCTTGATGGGGGTAGCCACGGCAGTGTTCCTGCCGCTGGCAGTCAGCCTGGTGGCTTGAGGAGTTGTGATGACACTACCGCTGTTTCCGCTCAATACCGTGCTGTTCCCGGGTTGCTTTCTCGATTTGCAGATTTTCGAGGCGCGCTACCTGGACATGATCGGGCGCTGCATGAAGCAGGGCGAAGGCTTTGGGGTGGTCTGCATCCTGGAGGGCGAGCAGGTTGGCAAGGCGCCACCGATGGTCGCGTCGATCGGCTGTGAAGCGGTGATCCGCGACTTCGTGCAGCAGGACAACGGTTTGCTGGGTATCCGCGTCGAGGGCGTACGGCGCTTCAACCTGGAAAGCACCGAGGTGCAGAAGGACCAGTTGCTGGTGGGGCAGGTGCAATGGCTGCCGGAGCAGGCCGACAGCCCGCTGCTTGAGGCCGATGACGACCTGCTGGCGCTGCTGGTGGCGTTGGGTGAGCATCCGATGGTCGAGGCGCTGGACATGCCGCGCCCGGTGGACGGGCGCCAGGCGCTGGCCAACCAGCTGGCGTACCTGCTGCCGTTCATGGAAGAAGACAAGCTGGACCTGCTGACCCTCGACTCGCCGCAACAGCGGCTGGGCGAGATTCAGAAATTGCTGGAGCGGATTCAGGGTGAGCTGTTTGCATGACAGTGATTTGTTGCCTGTACCGGCCTCTTCGCAGCACAAGGCTGCTCCTACAGGGGGCTCGTTAGCCTGTAGGAGCAGCCTTGTGCTGCGAAGAGGCCGGGGCAGGCGACATCAATATTGGTACCTGAGCAAAGCCTGCGGCAGCGCATGCATGGCAAAAAACGCCAGCAGCGCGATGCAGGCCGGCAATACCAGCCACCACACCCGCAGCGGCAGGGCCGGCAGGGTCTGCTGGCGCTGCACCACTGCCAGGCTAAGCGCGCACACGCAGCACGCCAGCAGGGCCCCCGCCAGGATATCGGTCGGCCAGTGCGCGCCCAGGTACACCCGTGACAGGGCAATCGCCAGCGCGGGAATACAACCCAGCATCACCCAGGTCAGGCGCATCCGCGGCGGCTGGCCGCGCCCTGCCAGTACCGCCATCACCAGGAAGAACGCAAACGAAGCCGAGCTGTGCCCGCTGGGCATGCTGTAGCTGGTCAGTGGGTCGGTCAGCACTTCCGGCCGTGCGCGGGCGAACAGCCATTTCAGCGTACCGTTGGCGATTGCCGTGCCCATCAGCGCGCCAGCAGCAAAAAATGCGTGCCGCCACTGGCGGGCAAGCAGCAGCAGACCGGTCAGCAGCCCGCCAAGAAACAGTTGGGTACGAAAATCACCCAGTCGGGTCACCAGCACCACGGCGCCATCGATGACCTGGCTGCGGTGCTCCTGCACCAACGTCATCACGCCCTGGTCGAATTCGTGCAGGTACGGCCAGCCGAGGAATACCCCGGCCAGGGCGATGAAGCTCAGGCCGGCGACCAGCCGGGTGCCGTGGCGTTGGTCACGCAGGCTGCTGTTCAGGCTCAGGCCGATCAGTACGGCCAGCGTGCCGGCGATGATGCCGGCATCCAGCCAGAAGCCTTCCGGCAGCGGCAGGCGCATGGCCGCGCCGGTGGCCCAGCCTGGCAGCAGGTAGGCCACCGACCAGCCGGCGCCGGCCACCAGGCTGACGGCGATGAAGCGCGGCAGGGGCATGTCGAACATGCCGGCGACCATTGGCAACATGGGCCGCAGCGGCCCGATGAAGCGCCCCACCAGCAGGCTGGCGATGCCGTAGCGCTGGAAGTAGGTTTCGGCGCTGCCGATCCATTCAGGGTGATGGCGCAGCAATGGCAGTCGGCGAATGTTCTGGTGGAAGTACTTGCCCACCGTGTACGACAAGGCATCGCCCAGCAAGCCACCCAGAAAACCCAGTAGCAGGGTTTCGCCCAGGGTGAAGGCACCACTGCCGGCCAGGACCGCCACGGCGAACAGCAGCACGGTACCAGGCACGATGATGCCGGCAATGGCCAGGCACTCGATGCAGGCTATCAGGAAAATCGCCACGCCAAGCCACTGCGGGTTGGCGCTGAGCCAGCCGGTCAGGCTGTCGAGCCATTGGCCCATGTTCAGCTTCCTTGTTCGAGAATGAAGAAGTCACGGCCTTCGACTTGGCCGCGACGTAACGGGTTCCGCGTGCAGAACCGGGCGTACTCGGCGTCGACGAAGCGGTAGGGCAGGTGCTCGTCGCGCCCGTGCGGGATGCCCAGCCTTGCGGTCTGGATCACCCGGGGTACGGCGTTGCCGCAATCGTCCACATACAGCCGGTCGACGTCGAAGCGCCGGGCGTCCCAGTGGGGCACTTTCAGGCCCAGGGCCCGACACAGCAGGGTCTGGCCGGCGCACAGGCGCTCATCCGGGCGCAGCTTGCCGCTGGCGTCGGGGTTGTTCAGTTGCATCTGCGCCAGGCTGTTCGGGCCCGAGCGGGCGTCCTGCCAAGGATAGGCAGACTTGATCAGCACCGCGTTGCCCGGGCCTTGGGCGCTGAAGTTCAGCGAGTCGCCGCCACGGGCGTAGTACATGTAGATGTGCCCGCCATCGAGAAACAGCGCCTTGCGCTTTTCGGTGTAGCCAAGCGAGGCGTGGCTGCCTTTATCGGTCAGGTAGTAGGCCTCGGTCTCGATGATGCGCGCAGCCAGCCACAGGTCGCCGTGGCGGTGGCGGATTACCTTGCCCAGCAGGGCCTTGGCCACGGTCTGGGCATCACGGTCGAAAAAGCTGTCGGGCAGGGCTGGCATGCGGGCAGTTCGTGGCTGGGGAGGCGGGGATGATAGCAATGAATGGCTTAATCAAGGCTGAACCGGGGTTGCGATTGAATGGTATCTGTATGTTTCATTGGTGGGGTTTCGGTTTGCTCGCCTTGGGCTATTCGTTGTCGTTGAGATCGAGCGCCGCCCGCGCGGCGCATCGCGAGCTGCGCTCGCTCCTACGTTTGTTTCGGGCCAATTATTCCTGCGGGATTTGCGCGCGAACGCCTTGGCGCATGGCTCGATATCGTGTCGTACAAACAAGGCGGTCGCGCGCGTTGGTGCAGGCGTGACTGGCCCGAAACAAACGTAGGAGCGAGCGCAGCTCGCGATGCGCCGCGCGGGCGGCGCTCGATCTCCCAGGCGCAGAAAAGCCAAAGACGAACACCTCATTTCCTACCATCCGCCACCCGCCGCTGGGCGTACACCTGCGCGGCAGTTATAATCAGCCGATTTCCCCTTCGCCAAGACACCGAACCCATGACTGAGTCCGTTCTTGACTACATGACCCGTTTGGGTCGCGCTGCCCGTGAGGCTTCCCGGGTGATCGGCCGTGCCAGCACCGCGCAGAAGAACCGCGCCCTGCAAGCCGCTGCCGATGCGCTGGATGCTGCCCGCGCCGAACTGACTGCCGCCAATGAGCTGGACCTGGCCGCCGGTCGCGCCAGTGGCCTGGAGCCGGCGCTGCTCGACCGCCTGGCGCTGACCCCTGCGCGCATCGACGGCATGATCACCGGCCTGCGCCAGGTAGCCAGCCTGCCGGACCCGGTCGGTGCCATCCGCGACATGAGCTACCGCCCATCCGGTATTCAGGTCGGCAAGATGCGCGCGCCGTTGGGGGTGATCGGGATCATCTACGAGTCGCGCCCGAACGTGACCATCGATGCCGCCAGCCTGTGCCTGAAGTCGGGTAACGCGACCATCCTGCGTGGCGGCTCCGAAGCCATCCATTCCAACCGCGCCATCGCCACCTGCATCCAGCGTGGCCTGGCTGCCGCAGGCCTGCCGGCCGCGGTGGTGCAGGTGGTCGAGACCACCGACCGCGAAGCCGTGGGTGCGCTGATCAGCATGCCGCAATTTGTCGACGTCATCGTGCCGCGTGGCGGCCGTGGGCTGATCGAGCGCATCAGCCGCGATGCCCGCGTCCCGGTCATCAAGCACCTGGACGGTATCTGCCACATCTACGTCAGCCAGCATGCCGACCTGGACAAGGCCTGGAACGTGGCCTTCAACGCCAAGACCTACCGCTATGGCATCTGCGGCGCCATGGAAACCCTGCTGGTCGACCAGCAGGTGGCCGAGCGCTTCCTGCCGGAAATGGCCCGCCGCTTCCAGGAGAAGGGCGTGGAGCTGCGTGGCTGCGAGCGTACCCGCGCGCTGATCGAGGCCAAACCGGCCACTGAAGACGACTGGCACACCGAGTACCTGGACGCGATCCTGTCGATCTGTGTCGTCGATGGCCTGGACCAGGCCATCGAGCACATCAACCACTATGGCTCGCACCACACCGACTCGATCATCAGCGAACACCAGGGTGAAGCCCGCCAGTTCATGGCTGAGGTCGACTCGGCGTCGGTCATGCTCAACACCCCGACCTGCTTCGCTGACGGCTTCGAGTACGGGCTGGGCGCGGAAATCGGTATTTCCACCGACAAGCTGCATGCCCGTGGCCCGGTCGGCCTGGAAGGCCTGACCTGCGAGAAGTACGTAGTGATCGGCGACGGCCAGCTGCGCGGCCAGGGGTCCTGCTGAGTTGAGCAAGGCCCAGGCAGTCCGGCGCATCGGCATTCTAGGCGGCACCTTCGACCCCGTGCACATCGGCCACCTGCGCAGCGCGCTGGAAGTGGCCGAGTTCATGGGGCTGGACGAGCTGCGCCTGTTGCCCAACGCCCGGCCGCCGCACCGCGACACCCCGCAGGTAGCCGCGCAGGATCGGCTGGCCATGGTCCGCGAAGCGGTCCAGGGCGTTGCTTGCCTGAGCGTCGATGCCCGCGAGCTGGAGCGGGACAAGCCGTCGTACACCATCGATACGCTGGAATCGATCCGCGCCGAACTGGCCGGCAACGACCAGCTGTTCCTGGTACTGGGCTGGGATGCCTTCTGTGGCCTGCCTGGCTGGCACCGCTGGGAAGAATTGCTGCAACATTGTCACATCCTGGTGCTGCAACGCCCGGATGCCGACGTTGAACCCCCTGACGAGCTGCGCAACCTGCTGGCTGCGCGCTCGGAGAGCGATCCCGCCGCCATGTCCGGCCCGGCGGGAAATATTTCGTTCGTCTGGCAGACGCCGCTTGCGGTGTCGGCTACACAGATCCGACAGCTGCTGGCCAGCGGCAAATCGGTGAGGTTCCTGGTGCCGGACGCCGTACTGGCCTACATCGAGGCGCACGAACTGTATCGTGCGCCTAACTGACGGTGCCTCTGGCGCCTCATCCAACGAGTTGAACGAGTTTTATATGAGCAAGCAGAAAACCAATGGCATCAGTGGCGAAGAACTGGTCAAACTGACCATTAGCGCTCTGGAAGACGTCAAAGCCCAGGACATCCAGGTCATCGACGTGCGCGAGAAGCACAGCCTGACCGACTACATGATCATTGCCACCGGTACCTCCAACCGCCAGATCAACGCGATGCTGGAAAAGGTCCGTGAAGCGGTCAAGAAACAAGGCGCACAGCCGCTGGGCGAAGAAGGCAAGGGCGACAGCGACTGGGTGCTGCTGGACCTGAATGACGTCATCGTGCACATGATGACCGCCGCTGCCCGCCAGTTCTACGACCTGGAGCGTCTGTGGGCGGGTGCCGAGCAGAGCCGTGCTGCTGATGCCAAGCATCACAGCCCGGAAAACGCCAGCGCCTACTTCGATGACAAGATCAAAGACCGGGAATAAGGAAGCGTCGTGCGTCTGCGCCTGATCGCGGTCGGCTCGCGCATGCCGAAGTGGGTCGAGGAAGGCTGGCATGAATATGCCAAGCGCCTGCCCGCCGAGCTGTCGCTGGAGCTGGTGGAAATCCCGCTGAACACCCGTGGCAAGAATGCCGACGTCGCCCGCCTGATCCGTCAGGAGGGCGAAGCCATGCTGAGCAAGGTTCAGCCTGGGGAACGCATTGTCACCCTCGAGGTCCATGGCAAGCCCTGGAGCACCGAGCAGCTGGCGACCGAGCTGGACCGCTGGCGCCTGGATGCGCGTACGGTGAATTTGATGGTGGGCGGCCCGGAAGGCCTGGCGCCTGAGGTTTGCGCGCGCGCCGAGCAACGCTGGTCGCTGTCGCCGCTGACCTTGCCGCACCCGTTGGTAAGGATACTCATCGGCGAGCAGATCTACCGCGCCTGGACCGTGTTGTCCGGGCACCCTTACCACAAATGAGCCTGTAAGCAGTCAGATGTCGCAGCCGATCCGCCTCAAGGACCACGAGAAAGACGCCCGCCTGGTGCGCAACCGCGTCGTGGTCGGCGCGGTGGCGATCATGCTGCTTATTTGCGTGCTGATCGCGCGGCTGTACTACCTGCAGATCATCCAGTACGACTATCACTCGACGCTGTCGGAGAACAACCGGGTGCACGTGCAGCCGATCCCGCCGACCCGCGGGTTGATCTTCGACCGCAACGGGGTGATCGTTGCCGACAACCGGCCCAGCTTCAGCCTGTCGATGACCCGCGAACGTGCGGGTAACTGGCAGGAAGTGCTGGACACCATCGTCGAAGTGTTGGAGCTGCCGGCCGACGACCGGGCCCTGTTCGAGAAGCGCATGCGTCAAGGGCGCCGGCCGTTCGAACCGGTGCCGATCCTGTTCGAGCTCAACGAAGAGCAGATCGCCCGGGTGGCGGTGAACCAGTTCCGCCTGCCAGGCGTGGAAGTGGTGGCCCAGTTGGTGCGGCATTACCCGCAGGGTGCGCATTTCGCCCATTCGGTGGGTTATGTGGGGCGCATCAACGAGAAAGAGCTGAAAACCCTCGACCCGGTGAACTACAGCGGCACCCACCATATCGGCAAGACCGGCATCGAGCGCTTCTACGAAGACGACCTGCACGGCCAGGTCGGCTACGAGGAAGTCGAGACCAACGCCCGAGGCCGCGTGCTGCGGGTGCTCAAGCGCACCGACCCGAAACCGGGCAAGGACATTGTACTGAGCCTGGACATCAAGCTGCAGGAAGCCGCCGAGGCCGCCCTGGGTGGCCGGCGCGGCGCGGTGGTGGCACTCGACCCACGTACCGGCGAGGTGCTGGCGATGGTCAGCCAGCCAAGTTTCGACCCCAACCTGTTCGTCACCGGCATCAGCTTCAAGGCCTATGCCGAACTGCGCGATTCGATCGACCGCCCGCTGTTCAACCGCGTGCTGCGTGGCCTGTATCCGCCCGGTTCGACCATCAAGCCGGCGGTGGCCATCGCTGGCCTGGACAGTGGTGTGGTCAATGCCAGCAGCCGGGTGTTCGACCCGGGCTACTACCAGTTGCCCAACTACGACCACAAGTACCGTAACTGGAACCGCTCCGGCGATGGCTGGGTCGACCTGGACACCGCGATCATGCGTTCCAACGACACCTACTTCTACGACCTTGCGCACAAGATGGGCATCGATCGGCTGTCCAGCTACATGAACAGGTTCGGCATCGGCCAGCGGGTTTCCCTCGATATGTTCGAGGAGTCTGCCGGGTTGATGCCGTCGCGCGAATGGAAGCGTGCCACCCGCCGCCAGGCCTGGTTCCCCGGTGAAACCCTGATTCTCGGTATCGGCCAGGGCTACATGCAGGCCACGCCGCTGCAGCTGGCCCAGGCCACTGCGCTGATCGCCAACAAGGGCGTGTGGAACCGCCCGCACCTGGCCAAGACCATCGAAGGCCAGGCGCCTGTGGATGACAACCCGATGGAAAATATAGTGCTGCGTGACAAGTCCGATTGGGCAAAGGTCACCCATGGCATGGAGCAGGTGATGCACGGCGCCCGCGGTACTGCGCGCAAGGCGGCCGCCGGCGCCCAGTACCGCATTGCCGGCAAGAGCGGTACCGCCCAGGTGGTGGCGATCAAGCAAGGCGAGAAGTACGACCGCAACAAGCTGCAGGA
Source organism: Pseudomonas sp. WOUb67 (assembly GCF_050058005.1). Classification (NCBI taxonomy): domain Bacteria; kingdom Pseudomonadati; phylum Pseudomonadota; class Gammaproteobacteria; order Pseudomonadales; family Pseudomonadaceae; genus Pseudomonas; species Pseudomonas sp. WOUb67. Next base: position 1,372,141 of record NZ_CP170112.1, read on the forward strand.
GCGCCACCGTGACCACGCCCTGTTCGTCGCCTTTGCCCCGGCCGATAACCCGAAGATCGTGGTTTCGGTGATGGTCGAGAACGGTGAGTCCGGCTCGGGTGTCGCTGCGCCCGTGGTACGCCAGATCATGGACGCCTGGCTGCTCGACGAAAACGGCCGGCTCAAGTCCGAGTTCGCGCCTGCCACCGTTACCCAGGAGTCGGCCCTGTGATGAACAATTTCGATCGCATGCTCTCCAGTGAGGATGTGATGCGTCGGCGCGCCAGCTTTCTGCAGCGCATTCATATCGACGGCCCCTTGCTGGTCATTCTGCTGACCCTCGCGGCCGGCAGCCTGTTCGTACTCTATTCGGCCAGTGGCAAGAACTGGGACCTGCTGCTCAAGCAGGCCACCTCGTTCGGCATCGGCCTGGTGTCGATGTTCGTCATCGCCCAGCTGGAACCCCGCTTCATGGCCCGCTGGGTGCCGTTGGCCTACCTGGCCGGGGTGCTGTTGCTGGTGGTGGTGGACGTGATGGGCCACAACGCCATGGGGGCCACGCGCTGGATCAACATCCCCGGGGTGATCCGCTTCCAGCCCTCGGAATTCATGAAGATCATCATGCCGGCGACCATCGCCTGGTACTTGTCCAAGCGCACCTTGCCCCCGCACTTGAAGCACGTGGCAATCAGCCTGGTGCTGATCGGCGTGCCGTTCATCCTGATCGTGCGCCAGCCCGACCTGGGCACGGCGCTGCTGATTCTCGCCTCCGGCGCCTTCGTGCTGTTCATGGGGGGCCTGCGCTGGCGCTGGATCCTCAGTGTGCTGACGGCGGCGGTGCCGGTGGCGGTGGCGATGTGGTTCTTCGTCATGCACGACTACCAGAAGCAGCGGGTGCTGACCTTCCTCGACCCGGAAAGCGACCCGTTGGGCACGGGTTGGAACATCATCCAGTCCAAGGCGGCGATCGGCTCGGGCGGGGTGTTCGGCAAGGGCTGGCTGCTCGGCACCCAGTCGCACCTGGATTTTCTGCCGGAAAGCCACACCGACTTCATCATCGCCGTACTGGGCGAGGAGTTCGGCCTGGTCGGCATCTGCCTGCTGCTGATTGTCTACCTGCTGCTGATCGGCCGTGGCCTGATGATCACCGCCCAGGCGCAGACCCTGTTCGGCAAGCTGCTCGCGGGCAGCCTGACCATGACCTTCTTTGTATACGTGTTCGTCAATATCGGGATGGTCAGCGGCCTCCTGCCCGTGGTGGGCGTGCCGCTACCCTTCATCAGCTATGGCGGAACATCGTTGGTGACGCTGCTTTCAGCGTTTGGCGTTCTCATGTCGATCCACACGCACCGCAAGTGGATCGCACAGGTTTGAATAAGGTGAAGAATTTCATGCAAGCAGTGCGTAACTGGGCTGCCCGTTGTGCGCCGTGGATCGGCGCGGTGGGCCTGTTCGGCGCTGTACAGCTGGCCCATGCCGGCGATTACCAAGGCTCACCGCAGGTGGCCGAGTTTGTTGGCGAAATGAGCCGCGACTATGGTTTTGCCCCTGAGCAGCTGATGGGCGTGTTCCGTGAAGTGCAGCGCAAGCAGTCGATCCTCGACGCCATCTCGCGCCCGGCCGAAAAGGTCAAGCCGTGGAAGGACTACCGGCCGATGTTCCTCACCGACGCGCGCATTGCCCGTGGTGTGGACTTCTGGCGCCAGCACGAGGCCGTGCTGGCCCGTGCCGAACAGGAATACGGCGTGCCGGCGCAGTACATTGTTTCGATCATCGGCGTGGAAACGTTCTTTGGCCGCAACACCGGCAACTACCGGGTGATCGACGCGCTGTCGACCCTGGGCTTCGACTACCCGCCGCGGGCCGAGTTCTTCCGCAAGGAACTGCGCGAATTCCTGCTGCTGGCCCGTGATGAACAGCTCGACCCGCTGACGCTCAAAGGTTCCTATGCCGGCGCCATGGGCCTGCCGCAGTTCATGCCTAGCAGTTTTCGCAACTACGCGGTGGACTTCGACGGCGATGGCCACATCAATATCTGGAACAACCCCGACGACGCCATCGGCAGCGTCGCCAGCTACTTCAAGCGCCATGGCTGGGTGGCGGGCGGGGGCGTGGTCAGTCGCGCCTGGGTGGACGGTGCACGTGCCGACCAAGGCCTGACCACCGGCATCGAGCCGGTGAAGACGGTAGGGGAGTTGCGCGCGCTTGGCTGGTCGGTTCATGATTCGCTGCGCGATGATCTGCCGGTTACTGCCTTCCGTCTTGAGGGCGACAACGGTCCCGAGTACTGGTTGGGGCTCAAGAATTTCTACGCGATCACTCGCTATAACCGCAGCGTGATGTATGCCATGGCGGTGCATCAGCTTGCGCAACAGCTGGTTCAAGCACGGGGCGTCAAGTAATGCGCGCAATCATCTCTGCCAATTCCTTCAAGCTGTTGACCTGCCTCGCCGTTGGTGTGGTGCTGGCCAGCTGCTCATCCAGCCGCCCGACCCAGCAAAGCAGTGGCAACGTCGTGCGTACCCAGCCGGGGCTGGACATCAACCGGGCCCACAAGGACGGCGCACCGTGGTGGGACGTGGATGTGAACAAGATCCCCGACGCCACGCCGACCGTGCACACCGGCAACTACAAGGCCAACCCCTACACGGTGCTGGGCAAGACCTACTACCCGATGCAGGACTCGCGCAATTACCGCGCCGAGGGAACCGCGTCGTGGTACGGCACCAAGTTCCATGGGCAGAACACTGCCAACGGCGAGCTGTACGACCTGTATGGCATGAGCGCGGCGCACAAGACCTTGCCGCTGCCGGCCTATGTGCGGGTGACCAACCTGGCCAACGGCCGTAGCGTGATCCTGCGGGTGAATGACCGTGGCCCGTTCTATTCCGACCGCATCATCGACCTGTCCTACGCGGCGGCGAAAAAACTGGGTTATGCCGAGACCGGCACCGCGCATGTGCGCGTCGAGGGCATCGACCCGCAGCAGTGGTGGGCCCAGCGTGGCCAGACGCCGCCGATGGTGCTGAAAGAGCCGCAGGTGGCGCAGACCCAGGCGATCCCGGCCACTACCGGGCGTGTCGAGCAATGGACCCCGCCGGCCCAGCAGCATGCGGCGCCGGTGGTGCCGGTGCAGGTGGGGGGCAACAACGTGCCTGGCGGTAATGGCGGCAGCTTCCTGCAGGTAGGCGCCTTCGCCAACCCGGACGCCGCCGAACTGCTGCGCTCCAAGCTCAGCACCATGGTCAGTGCACCGGTCTTCATCAGCTCGATCGTGCGTAACCAGCAGACCCTGCACCGCGTGCGCCTGGGGCCGATTGGCAGCCAGGGCGAGATCCAGCAAGCACAAGACAGCATCCGCCTGGCGAACTTGGGGCAGGCCAAGCTGGTCACAGCAGACTGACCGCATCGTCTGCTTCGCGGGCACGCCCGCTCCCACAGGGGTATGCGACACCCTGTGGGAGCGGGCGTGCCCGCGAAGCAGGCAACACCAAACTGTCGGTTTTGTCATGAATTGCCGGGCGCGGCCATGTACAATGACGGCTTTTGCCCGCAGCGACATAAAGCCGCACAGGCGCGGGCCAGGCCGACGGCCATAAAACTAGACTGACTGGCGCTGGGCACACGATCTTGCCCAGGGAACATCTCAGACCATTAGCGATTTTCGAGAGACGGATGAACATCACCAACCTTGCCAAACGACTTTGCCTGCCTGTACTGCTGATGATCACGCCTGCCGCCTTCGCGGCAGAGCAGATGACGCCGGCGCCACCGCAACTGGCAGCCAAGTCCTACGTACTCATGGACGCGTCCAGCGGCAACGTGCTGGTCGAGAACAACGGTGACGAGCGTCTGCCGCCAGCCAGCCTGACCAAGCTGATGACCGCCTACATCGCCACCCTGGACATCCGCCGTGGCCAGATCGGTGAGAACGACCCGGTTACCGTCAGCGAAAACGCCTGGCGTACCGGCGGTTCGCGCATGTTCATCAAGGTCGGCAGCCAGGTGACTGTCAGCGACCTGCTGCACGGCATCATCATCCAGTCCGGCAACGACGCCTCGGTCGCCCTGTCCGAGCACATCGCCGGCAGCGAAGATGCCTTCGCCGACATGATGAACAAGACGGCTGCCGACCTGGGCATGACCAACAGCCACTTCATGAACCCGACCGGTCTGCCGAACCCGGAGCACTACTCGTCGGCGCATGACATGGCAACCCTGGCCCGCGCGATTATCACCGTCGACCCGGCCCACTACGCCATCTACTCGCAGAAAGAGTTCTTCTGGAACAACATCAAGCAGCCTAACCGCAACCTGCTGCTGTGGCGTGACAAGACTGTCGATGGCCTGAAGACCGGCCACACCGACGAAGCCGGCTACTGCATGGTGGCTTCGGCCGTTCGCGATGGCCAGCGCCTGATCGCCGTGGTGTTCGGCACCAACAGCGAGCAGTCGCGTGCTGCCGAGACCCAGAAGCTGCTGACCTATGGCTTCCGCTTCTTCGAAACCCAGACCTTCTACCAGAAGGGCACCGAGCTGACCCAGGCCCCGGTCTGGAAGGGCGCCACCAGCCAGATCAAGGCTGGCCTGGCTGACGACCTGACCATGACTATGCCTAAAGGCCAATTGAAGCGCCTGCAGGCTTCGATGACCATGAACCCGCAGCTCACCGCGCCAATCGCCAAAGGTGACGTGATCGGCAAGGTGGAAGTCAAACTGGACGAGAAAGTGGTTCACAGCGCCGACCTGATCGCCCTTGATGGCGTCGAGGAAGGTGGTTTCTTCCGCCGTATGTGGGATAGCATCCGTCTATTCTTCTTCGGGTTGTTCAACTGATACGTGACCTGCATGCCCCCGCGTATCTAGCGGGGGCGTTGTTGTTGCCACGGCTTACGAGGCCGTTTCCGCCATGAGCGAACCAGACGTCAAGTCGCACAAGATCGAATTCCCTTGCGCTGATTACCCGATCAAGGTGATCGGCGATACCGTTGTCGGCTTCAAGGACACGGTGATCGAGATTCTGAAGAAATATGCCGAGGTCGACATGAAGACCTTGGCTGAGCGCCAGAGCAAGGAAGGCAAGTACACCACCGTGCAATTGCACATCGTTGCCACCAGCGAAGACCAGTTGCACGACATCAATAGCGCCCTGCGCGCTACCGGCATCGTGAAAATGGTGCTCTGATGTCCGCCTGTCTCGGTTTTCGCGAGCTTGGTCTGCAGCCCTACGAACCGGTGCTGGAGGCCATGCGTCGCTTTACCGAGCAACGCAGCCCGGACAGCCAGGATGAAATCTGGCTGGTCGAGCACCCCGCGGTCTTCACCCAGGGCCAGGCCGGCAAGGCCGAGCACCTGCTGGTGCCGGGCGACATCCCGGTGGTGCAGACCGACCGCGGTGGCCAGGTGACCTACCATGGCCCCGGTCAGCAGGTGGCCTACCTGCTGCTGGACGTGCGCCGGCTGGGCTTTGGCGTACGCGAGTTGGTCAGCCGTATCGAACAGGCCCTGATCGGCCTGCTCGCCAGTTACGACGTGCAGGCATCGGCCAAGCCCGATGCCCCGGGCGTCTATGTCGACGGAGCGAAGATCGCCTCCCTCGGCCTGCGAATTCGCAACGGCCGTTCGTTCCACGGCCTTGCCCTGAACGTGGACATGGACCTTGCGCCATTCCGCCGAATCAACCCCTGCGGCTATGCGGGGCTGGCCATGACCCAGCTGCGCGATCTGGCAGGTCCGATCGAACTCGACGAGGTCAGGACAAGGCTGCGCGGACAGCTGGTCAAGCACCTCGACTACGCTGAGCAGACGACCCTCACGGGCGGAATCGACTGAATATGACAACTGTGCAAGAAGCCGTGCCGAACCTGATACCTACCCAGGATGTCACCCCGCGCCAAGCGCCGAAGAAGGTGGAAGCTGGGGTTAAACTGCGTGGCGCCGACAAGGTCGCGCGCATCCCGGTAAAAATCATCCCTACCGACGAGCTGCCGAAAAAGCCTGACTGGATCCGCGTGCGTATCCCGGTTTCGCCCGAGGTAGACCGCATCAAGCAACTGCTGCGCAAGCACAAGCTGCACAGCGTGTGTGAAGAGGCCTCCTGCCCGAACCTGGGCGAGTGCTTCTCTGGTGGCACCGCCACCTTCATGATCATGGGTGACATCTGCACCCGTCGTTGCCCGTTCTGCGACGTTGGCCACGGCCGACCGAAACCGCTGGACCTGGACGAGCCGAAAAACCTGGCTGTCGCCATTGCCGACCTGCGCCTGAAGTACGTGGTGATCACCTCGGTGGACCGTGACGACCTGCGTGACGGCGGCGCCCAGCACTTTGCCGACTGCATCCGCGAAATCCGCGCGCTGTCGCCGGGTGTGCAGCTGGAAACCCTGGTGCCGGACTACCGTGGCCGCATGGACGTTGCGCTGGAGATCACCGCGCAACAGCCGCCAGACGTGTTCAACCACAACCTCGAGACCGTGCCGCGCCTGTACAAGGCCGCGCGTCCGGGTTCGGACTACGACTGGTCGCTGGACCTGCTGCAGAAGTTCAAGCAGATGGTGCCGCACGTACCGACCAAGTCGGGCCTGATGCTCGGCCTGGGTGAGACTGACGAAGAAGTGATCGAGGTGATGCACCGCATGCGCGAGCATGAAATCGACATGCTCACCCTCGGCCAGTACCTGCAGCCATCGCGTAGCCACCTGCCGGTGCAGCGTTTCGTGCACCCGGACACCTTTGCCTGGTTCGCCGAGGAAGGTTACAAGATGGGCTTCAAGAACGTCGCCTCCGGCCCGCTGGTGCGTTCTTCTTACCACGCTGACCAGCAAGCTCACGAAGCCAAGATCAAGCTCTGAGTCAAAATCAGTGCTACGCATGCCGATGCACGCCGAAAGGCGGCATCGGCATTTTTGTTTGTGCCACACCCGCTGCAAGGAGCCGCGATGAATTGCGCCGAAACCTTCCAACCCGGCCTGCCAGCTGCGCTGCCGGCCAACGCCTGCTTTGCCATTGTCGCCCCGGCGGGCGCGGCGCGGCTGGATACGCACAAGGTCAGCCAGTGGTTCGCTGACCGCGGCTACCGTTGCCGTATCTACCCGGGTGCCTTACAGGCGCAGGGTTATCTGGCAGGGCCGGACCAACAGCGCCTGCAGGACCTGCACGATGCCTTTGCCGACCCCGCCATCGACGCCATCCTGTGCATGCGCGGGGGCTACGGCAGCATGCGCTTGCTGGGCCAACTGGACTTCGAGCTGATCCGGCGCAACCCCAAGCCGTTGATCGGCTACAGCGACATTACCGCACTGCACACGGCGATCTACCAGCATAGCGGGCTGATCACCTTCCACGGGGGGATGCTCAATGCCGACCTGCTGGGGGCCAAGTTGCCACCGACGGAGTCGTCGTTGCTGGCGCAGCTGGGTGGGCATGTGCGGGCTGGCGAGCCGATCATGCACCCGGCGGACCATGCCTTGAGCAGTGTGTTGCCGGGTGTGGCCAGCGGGCCGCTGCTGGGTGGCAACCTGTCGATGCTGGGTGCGACCATGGGGACGCTTGCCGAGCTGGATACCCAGGGCTGCATCCTGTTCATCGAGGACGTCAACGAGCCGTTGTACCGGGTGGACCGGTTACTGACCCAGTTGCGCCTGGCGGGCAAGCTGGAGGGGATCAAGGGCGTGCTGGTGGGGGACTTTGCCGGGATTACCACGGCGGCATTGGCGCCGTTGCTGGAGGATACCTTCGCGCCGCTGGGGGTGCCGGTGCTGGCGGGGTGGCGCAGTGGGCACTGTGATCCGAATGTGTGCTTGCCGTTGGGGGCTCGGGTCAGGCTGGACAGCGATCGGCAGAGCCTGGTGTTGGAGCAGGATTTGTTCAAGGCTTGAGATTGTCGGGGGCTGCTTTGCAGCCCATCGCGGCACAAGGCCGCTCCTACAGGGGATCGCGTAAATGCAATGTATTGCGATCCCCTGTAGGAGCGGCCTTGTGCCGCGAAAGGGGCGCAACGCGCCCCCACCAATCTCACTGCTGACGTAGGCTCTCAAGCAGCCTGTGGGTTGGGTACCCATCCGCCGGCCACCCCAGCCCCTGCTGGGCATTACGAATGGCCTTGCGGGTATTGGCGCCGATGATGCCATCGGCATTCCCGGCCTCATGCCCGCGGCTGTTCAGCAGGTTCTGCAACTCCATGCGCTCGCTGCGGCTCAGCGGCAGGTCTTCTTTCGGCCAGCTTCCGGCAATGAAGCCCCAGCCGCTGAAGCGATCCCCCAGCAGGCTCACTGCCAGGGCATAGGACGACGAGTTGTTGTACTTGAGAATGGCGCGGAAGTTGTCCAGCACCAAAAACGCCGGGCCACGCGCGCCCGCTGGCAGCAGCAGGGCGGCAGACAGCTGGTTGCTGTTGGCAGGCAATTGTGTGCCTGCAGGCAGTTTCACGCCCATCGCCAGCCACTCGCTCACCGGTTTGCGCAGCGCGCCATCGGCTTGCCAGAAATCGAAACCGGCCGGCACTTGTACCTCGAAGCCCCATGGCTGACCACGCTTCCAGCCCGAGCTTTGCAGGTAGTGCGCAGTCGAGGCCAGGGCATCCGGTGTGCTGTTCCAGATGTCGCGGCGGCCATCACCGTCGAAGTCCACGGCATGGGTGTTGTAGGTGGTCGGGATGAACTGGGTCTGGCCCATGGCCCCGGCCCACGAGCCACGTATGGCTTCAGGCTGGATGTCGCCATGCTGGATGATCTGCAGCGCGGCGATGAGCTGGTCCTGGGCGAACTGCGGGCGACGGCCCTCATAGGCCAGCGTGGCCAGCGAGCGGATCACCGACTTGTTGCCCTGGAACTGGCCAAAGTTGCTTTCCATGCCCCACACCGCGACCAGCACCTGGCGGTCGACGCCATAGCGTTGCTCGAGGCGGGTCAGCAGCTCGGCGTTCTGCTCCAGCAGTTTCTTGCCGTTGCGCACGCGCAGGGGCGACAGGGCGCCTTCGAGGTATTCCCACACCGGGCGGGTGAACTCTGGCTGGCTGCGGTCGGCCTTGATCACGTCCATGTCGGGGGTGACGCCGAGGAATGCGCTGTCGAACGTGCTTGGCGAGATGCCGGCCTGCAGGGCTTGCTGGCGGAAGCCTGCCTGCCACTGGGCGAAAGTCTGCAGAGGCTGGATTTCAGTGCTGACGTCGGGCGTTGTGCCGGGCACAGTCACCACTGGAGCGGGTTGGGCAGGGGCCAGCGGCAGTGCGTCGGCAGCGGTGGGTTTTTCCGCGCAGGCCACGAGCAGGATGAAGCTGGAGGCCGCGATCAGCTGGCGGGTTTCCCAACGGGGGAGAAGACGGAAGAGCATGCACAGATCCAGAATTGCAGGTCAGGTGACGACCATACCATGCCTGCGCTTGCGATGCTTTCATGCTGCCAAAAAGTAGGAAGCCTCCCAATCTCTCGATTGGAAGGCTTCGCGGCGGTAGCTGCCTTTGCCCTTCTCCGGTTGTTCCTGGCGGCAGCGGAACAGGGGTTGGGCGACGATCGACTTGGCCTTGTTGGGGCCGTGCTTTTTCGGCTTTTTGCTCATGGTGGCGTTCCCGGGTTGGGTGGGTTTCGGGGCGCACTTTAGGGCTTGGTGCGGGGTGGGGCCAATTGATTGTGTTTATGGTCGCGCGAGCACTCCAATCTGTAGGAGCAGTCTTGTGCTGCGAAGAGGCCATATCTGCCAGAGGAGATCTATTGCCTTGCCGGCCTCTTCGCAGCACAAGGCTGCTCCTACAGGTAGTGAGGTAGCCTCAAGGATACTGTCTGTTACTCGGGGGGAAGAGCCAGTCGCTGACCTGCCATCAACAGGGAAAGCCGCGTCAGGCCTGTCCAGGGCGAACCCTCGGCCTGGCCCTTGATCTGCGCATCGATACGCTGGGCATCCTGCAACAACTGCCCCCAACGCTGCGCCGACAGGCGCTGCAGGGCTTTGCTGACCAGCGGCCGGCGTTTGTCCCAGATCGGCGGGCGGGCCTGGCTGAAGGCCTTGTCCAGCGGCACGCCCTGGCTGAACTGTTGGGCCAGCCCGGCCAGTTGGCGCAGTTCGCGGGCCAGGGCCCAGAGGATCACGGGCGGCTCTACGCCTTCACCACGCAAGCCTTCGAGCATGCGCAGGGCATGGGCCGCTTCGCCATTGAGAATGGCGTCGACCAGGCCGAAGACATCGAAGCGGGCGCTGTCAGCGACTGCGGCCTGCACGGTTTCCACCGTGATCTGGTTGCCGTCGGCGAGCAGCTTGAGCTTTTCGATTTCCTGCGCGGCGGCCAGCAGGTTGCCTTCCACACGCGCAGCGATCAGGTCGACAGCGTCACGTTGCGCCGACAGGCCGGCTTGCTGCAGCCGCTGGTTGATCCACTGTGGCAACTGGTGCACATCCACCGGCCAGATCTGGATGAACTGGCAGTGGGCACCTTCGATCAAGGCCTTGCCCCACTTGGTCTTCTGCGCGCTGCCGTCGAGCTTGGGCAGGCTGACCAGCAGCACGGTGTCTTCGGCGGGCCTGGCGCAGTATTCCATCAGCGCGGCGGCGCCCTTGTCACCGGGCTTGCCCGAGGGCAGGCGCAGTTCCAGCAGGCGGCGCTGGGCGAACAGCGACAGACTGGCGCCAGCCTGGAGCAGGGTGCCCCAGTCGAAGTTGGCGTCGGCACTGAATACCTGGCGTTCGTCGAAACCTTGCTGGCGTGCCGCGTTGCGGATGGCGTCAGCGGCTTCCTGGCACAGCAGCGGGTCGTCGCCGCTGACCACGTAGACCGGTGCCAGAGCGCCTTGCAGGTGCTTGTTGAGTTGGGCGGGGGCAAGTTTCATGGGAAACAGGTGGGGCACCCGAGGGTGCCCCACGCGGGCTTAGTTGCCCGGTACTTCCAGTGGCGACTGCTGAGGCGTTTCGGCCTGCTGACGGCGGGCGGCCTCCAGTGCGTCGGCTTCGGCCTTGGCGCGTTCGTCGGCTTTGCGTTGCAGCTCATCCAGCTGGGACGGGCTCAGCATCTGCAGGCGGACGACCATGGCATTGACCAGGTCGCGGCGCATTTCTTCGCGGGCGCGGTTGGCTTCCTGCTCGGAGCCGGTGATGTTCGAGCCGTCACGCACGTAGATCTTGCGCACTTCCAGCTTGTCGCTCAGCAGTTCCAGGTTGTTCAGGCCCTGGATGCTGTAGTCCAGCACCGTGGTCAGCTCGTACTCGGCGGTACGGTTGCCGCTGTTGTAGGTGGCCGAGCGCTCGCGCTCCTGTTCGTTGGTCAGCACCAGACGATAAGGCGCGCCGGCGTGCACGTTGACACCGCTACGCTCCAGTACCTTGCGCAGGTCGACCACGGTCGGGCCGTAGGCATTGCGTGCGCTGACGTCCATTTCCTTCACACTCAGCTCGGTGGAGCCGGTGCCGCGCAGCTGGAAACCGCAGGCGCTGAGCATGACCGCCAGGCCGATTACCAGCAAATTGCGTTTGATCATGTTGTTGCTCCCTTGTGGGCCTGTTCCGCCCACCCGCAGCCACTGCGGGTGGGCGTTTTCATCAGTTGGCGACGATGTTGACCAGCTTGCCCGGTACCACGATGACCTTGCGGATGGTCAGGCCATCGATGAAGCGCAGGACATTCTCGTTGCTGCGGGCGGCGGCTTCGACTTCTTCGCGGCTGGCCGCGGCAGGCATCTCGACCTGGCCGCGCAGTTTACCGTTGACCTGAACCACCAGGGTAACGGTGTCCTGTACCAGTGCCTGCTCATCGACGCTCGGCCAGGCGGCATCGATTACCGACCCTGCGTGGCCCAGATGCAGCCACAGCTCATGGGAGATGTGCGGGGTGATCGGCGACAGCAGCAGGGTGACGGCTTCCAGGCCTTCGTGCAGCAGGGCTCGGTCCTGCTCGCTGGCTTGCGGGGCCTTTTCCAGCACGTTCATCACGGTCATCACCTGGGCGATGGCGGTGTTGAACTTGTGGAACTGGCCTACATCGTTGCTGGCCTGCTTGATGGCGGCGTGGATGGCGCGGCGGATGACTTTTTGCGCGTCGTCCAGGGCGGCGACATCCAGCTTGCCCGGCAGACCCTGGCTGACGTGAGCCTGGGCCAGGCGCCAGACACGGCGCAGGAAGCGGCTGGCACCTTCGACGCCGGAGTCGGACCATTCCAGGCTCATGTCGGGCGGCGAGGCGAACATCATGAACAGGCGGCAGGTGTCGGCGCCGTAGGCCTCGATCATCGATTGCGGGTCGACGCCGTTGTTCTTCGACTTCGACATCTTCTCGGTGCCGCCGATTTCCACCGGCAGGCCGTCGGTCTTCAGGCGGGCGCCGATGATCTTGGCCTTGGCATCGCGCTCGATTTCGACATCGGCCGGGTTGAACCAGTCCTTGCCGCCATTGCTGGCCACGCGGTAGTAGGTTTCGGCGACCACCATGCCCTGGGTCAGCAGGTTCTTGAACGGCTCGTTCGAGGTGACCAGGCCTTCGTCGCGCATCAGCTTGTGGAAGAAGCGCGCGTACAGCAGGTGCAGGATCGCGTGTTCGATACCACCGATGTACTGGTCGACAGGCAGCCAGTGGTTGGCGGCTTTCGGATCGACCAGGCCCTTGTCGTAGTTGGGCGAGGCGTAGCGGGCGAAGTACCAGGACGATTCGACGAAGGTGTCCATGGTGTCGGTTTCGCGCTTGGCCGGGGTGCCGCATTTAGGGCAGGTGCATTCGTAGAATTCAGGCATGCGCGCCAGTGGCGAGCCGGCACCGTCCGGCACCACGTTCTCCGGCAGGGTGACCGGCAGCTGGTCTTCCGGCACCGGTACGTCGCCGCAGGACGGGCAGTGGATGATCGGAATCGGGCAGCCCCAGTAGCGCTGGCGGCTGATGCCCCAGTCGCGCAGGCGGAACTGGGTGCGCGACTTGCCGAGTTCCTTGCGGATCAGGGCGGCTTCGATGGCGTCGAAAGCACCGGCGAAGTCCAGGCCGTCGAACTCGCCGGAGTTGATCAGTTGGCCGTGCTCGTTGTAGGCGGCCAGCCATTCATTACCGACTTCGTCGCCTTCGCTGGTACGCACCACGGCCTTGACCGGCAGGTTGTACTTGCGGGCGAACTCGAAGTCACGCTCGTCGTGGGCCGGCACGGCCATTACCGCGCCATCGCCGTAGTGCATCAGCACGTAGTTGGCGACCCATACCGGCAGCTTCTCGCCGGTCAGTGGGTGCTCGACCAGCAGGGAAGTGGGCATGCCCTTCTTCTCCTGGGTGGCCATGTCGGCTTCGGCAACGCTGCCGCTCTTGCACTCGTCGATGAACGCCTGCAGCGCCGGGTTGCCCTGGGCGGCCTGGGTGGCCAGCGGGTGCTCGGCGGCGACGGCGACGTAAGTCGCGCCCATCAGGGTGTCCGGGCGGGTGGTGAAGACCTTCAGGGTGCCTTCGTGGCCGATGCTGGCCTGGTCGTACGGGAACTGGACTTCCATGCCGCGCGACTTGCCGATCCAGTTGCGCTGCATGGTCTTGACCTGCTCAGGCCAGCCCGGCAGTTCGTCGAGGCTTTCCAGCAGCTCGTCGGCGTAGTCGGTGATGCGGAAGTAGTACATCGGGATTTCGCGCTTTTCGATCAGCGCGCCCGAACGCCAGCCACGGCCGTCGATGACCTGCTCGTTGGCCAGTACGGTCTGGTCCGCCGGGTCCCAGTTCACGGTACCGTTCTTGCGGTAGATGATGCCTTTCTCGAACAGGCGGGTGAACAGCCACTGCTCCCAACGGTAGTAGTCGGGTTTGCAGGTGGTCACTTCACGTGCCCAGTCGATGGCAAGGCCCAGGCTCTTGAGCTGGGTCTTCATGTAGTCGATGTTTTCGTAGGTCCACTTGGCCGGGGCGACGTTGTTTTTCATCGCCGCGTTTTCCGCGGGCATGCCGAAAGCGTCCCAGCCCATCGGCTGCAGGACGTTCTTGCCCAGCATGCGCTGGTAGCGGGCAATCACATCGCCGATGGTGTAGTTGCGCACGTGGCCCATGTGTAGCTTGCCGCTCGGGTACGGGAACATCGATAGGCAATAGTAAGTGTCTTTGCCTGGCTGTTCGGTAACAGCGAACGATTGTTGCTCGTCCCAGAAGTTCTGGGCGGCGGCTTCGATATCACGGGGCGTGTATTGTTCGTGCATGGCTACTTTTGGCTGAGAGAGAAGAGACCTTGTTCCAGGCAGCGGAACCTCGCTGCAACCGGTACTCCGGTGTCGTTTAGAGTGAACGCCGTAGCATACAGCAGCGTTGCGCATCGTGGGAAACCTTCGTTGCGAATGCCCGCTGGTCGCGGCAGGCGGCTGCTTTTCATTGCGCCGCTAAGCTCAGGTGTGGGGGGAGATATTCTTTATCTTCAATGAGGTGAACGGATGGGAGAGACGCAGCTACCCGCAATCAAGCCGGAGCTTTACGAACGTCTGATCGACCGGCTTGGCCTGGCGCTGGAAGCGGCCAGGACCTCGGTGCGATTGCGCGACGAGATGCCGGCCGAGCTGGAATTGCGCGGCCTGAGCCACGCAGAGTTCGAAGTGATCAAGGCCTACCTGGAATCCCTCCCGGTGCGCCAGAGTGCCTGTGCCGGCAGTTACCCACAAGCGGAGCCGACATCGGCCAAGATCATCTGGCTCAAGGACAAGAAACGCCCCGCCAATACGGCGAGATCCAGGACGCTGCCACATCGCTAGCCGTTCAGGATGCCAGCCGCAGGCCATCGCGCGCCGGTTCTTCAATATCACACAGCTCACGATTGGCGCCGGTCGCACCCTTGTTGACCGGCGCCGATCCTTTTAGGCTGCACCCCTGCCAAGGAGGTGTGGCCGATGCCGATCCGTTTCTTCATCAAACAATGGCTGATGCCGCCGGGCAGCCTGTTCCTGCTGCTGCTTGCGGCGTGGTGGCTGCGTGCGCGGCGGCCACGGCTGGCGGCGCTGTGCTTTGCCGTGGGGCTTGGTGGCCTGTGGCTGATGAGCCTGCCGCTGGTGGTGCAGGAAACCGCCCGTATGCTGGAAAGCGAGCCGCCGTTGGCCGTGAGCGACTGGGCCGGCCTGGCAAG
Organism: Pseudomonas sp. WOUb67; assembly: GCF_050058005.1. Taxonomy (NCBI): domain Bacteria; kingdom Pseudomonadati; phylum Pseudomonadota; class Gammaproteobacteria; order Pseudomonadales; family Pseudomonadaceae; genus Pseudomonas; species Pseudomonas sp. WOUb67. Next base: position 1,387,161 of record NZ_CP170112.1, read on the forward strand.
CCGGGCGGATGCCATTGTGGTGCTGGGTGCGGGGCGTGAGCGCGGCGACCCGGCCTGGGGCGGTAGCGACCAGCCCACGGCCACGGCGCTGGAGCGCATGCGCTTTGCCGCGCGGCTGGCCAAGGCCTCGGGTTTGCCAGTGCTGACCAGTGGTGGGCTGCACTATGGCACGCCGCCGAGCGAGGCGCGGTTGATGGCGGATCGGCTGCAGGAGGACTTTGCGGTCGAGGTGAAGTGGCGCGAAGAGGCCAGCCGCACGACCTGGGAAAATGCCCAGCTCACCGCCAAGTTGCTGCAACCGTTGGGCATTCGTCGCGTGGTGGTGGTGACCCAGGCCTGGCACATGCAGCGCTCGCGCTGGAGCTTCGAGCAGGCAGGGTTCGAGGTGGTGCCGGCGCCGGTGGGGTTCCTGGGGCGCGATCATGCGCGGCCGTTTGCCGGGTTGCTGCCGGAGAGCCGGGCGATGTGGCAGAGCGGGCAGTTGCTTAATGAAGTGGTGGGGTTGGTGGGGTATCGGGTGTTCTACTGAGCCTTGCATCGCCTGTGCAGGCCTCTTCGCGGGCAAGCCCGCTCCCACAGGTACTGCACATGCCTTCGAGGCTGTGAAAACCCTGTGGGAGCGGGCTTGCCCGCGAAGAGGCAGGTACAGGAAAACTCAGACAGTTTTGGCGATGCGCCCCGCCAGCAATGCCCACCCCAGCAGCAGCACACAGACAATCGCCAGCGGCCACGAGCGCCATTTCAGGTACGGCGTCAATTGCTGCATCGGCACCACTTCGCCATACAGCACCGCCTGCTCGAACTGCGGCACTTGCGTGGTAATGCGGCCAAACGGGTCGATCAGCGCGGTCACGCCATTGTTGGTGGCGCGGATCATCCAGCGGCCAGCTTCCAGGGCGCGCATCTGTGCCATTTGCAGGTGCTGCAAGGGGCCGATCGATTTGCCGAACCAGGTGTCGTTGCTGATGGTCAGCAGCAGGTCGCTGCGCGCGGCCAGGCCTGCGGCAAACTCGGGGTAGACCACTTCGTAGCAGATGTACGGCGCAATCTGATAACCCTTGGCTTGCAGCAGCGGCTGGTCTTCCGGCCCGCGGGCGAAGTCGGACATGGGCAGGTTGAAGAACTCGATCATCCCTCGCAGCATGTCTTGCAACGGCACGTATTCACCAAACGGCACCAGTTTCTGCTTCAGGTAGGTGCCATCGCCTTCACCGGTGACGGTGATGCCGTTGTAGTAGCGGCGCTGGTGATGCACCACTTCACGCACCGGCACGCCGGTGATCAGCGCCGAATGCCGCTCGGCGGCGAAGCGGCCCATCACGTCGATGTAGCCTTGGGCCTGGTCCTTGAGCACCGGCACTGCGGTTTCTGGCCAGATCAGCAGGTCCACCGGCTTGGAGCTGAAGCTCAGGTCACGGTACAGCGCCAGTTGCGCGTCGATGTGCGCCGGGTCCCATTTCAGGTCCTGCTCGACGTTGCCTTGAATGGCTGCCACTTTCAGCGGGTCACCTGCCGGTTTGGTCCAGGCATGCCCCTTGAGCGCCAGGCCCAGTGCCCACGGGGCCAGCAACAGCAGGCAAGCCACGGCCAGGAACGAGGGGCGGGCGCGCAGGCGGTGCAGGTTGCACAGCAAGGCAGCAGTGAGCGCCAGGGTGAAGGAAACCAGCCACACGCCGCCCAGCGGTGCCAGCCCGGCCAGTGGGCCGTCCAGCTGGCTGTAGCCGGCGTAGAGCCAAGGGAAACCGGTCAGGAACCAGCCACGGAAGGCCTCTTGCAGCAGCCACAGGGCGGCGAAGCACAAGGCGTCGGCCAGTGGCGCTTCATTGCGCCTCAGCCAGCGTGCCCACAGCCAGGTGGGCAGGGCAAAGAACCAGGCCAGGGCGGCGAAGAACGCCAGCAGCAGCAGGATCGCCAGCAGCGGCGAGGCGCCGCCGTAGGTGTTCATGCTGACGTAGATCCACCAGGTGCCGGCGCCATACAGGCCGAAACCGAACCACCAGCCCCGCCACATGGCCTGGCGCGGGCTAAGCTCGCGCAGGCCAAGGTAAAGCATGGCGATGGACAGCACGGCCAGCGGCCAGATGTCGAACGGCGCCAGGGCCAGAAGGGTGGAAGCACCGGCCGCCAGGGCCAGCAGGTTACCGGGCCAGCCGGGGCGGGTGATCCAGCGCATGTTTGTCCTTAACGGGTGATCGGGGTCAGGCGCAGCAAGTGTATCCGCCGGCTGTCGGCGTTGAGAATGCGGAACTTGTAAGACCCGATCTCGGTGGTTTCGTTGCGCTTGGGCAGGTGGCCAAAGGCGCTCATCACCAGGCCGCCGACCGTGTCGAACTCGTCATCGGAGAACTCACTGTCGAAGAACTCGTTGAAGTTCTCGATCGGGGTAAGCGCCTTGACCAGGAAGTCACCGCTGGGCAGTGGCTTGATGTAGCTGTCTTCCTCGACGTCGTGCTCGTCCTCGATGTCGCCGACGATCTGCTCCAGCACGTCTTCGATGGTGACCAGGCCTGCCACGCCGCCATATTCGTCGATGACGATGGCCATGTGGTTATGGTTGGCGCGGAACTCGCGCAGCAACACGTTCAGGCGCTTGGACTCGGGCACGAAGGTGGCCGGGCGCAGCAGGTCCTTGATGTTGAAGCTGTCGCCGTTCTCCTTGAGGATCAGCGGCAGCAGGTCTTTGGCAAGCAGGATCCCGAGCACATCGTCGTGGCTTTCGCCGATCACCGGGTAGCGCGAGTGCGCGGCGTCTATCACCGCCGGCAGAAACTCGCGAGGCGACTGGCCCGCCTTGATGCTGTTCATCTGCGAGCGCGGCACCATGATGTCGCGCACTTGCAGGTCGGCGACCTGGATAGCGCCTTCGACGATGGTCAGCGCTTCGCTGTCCAGCAGTTTGTTCTGATGGGCTTCGCGCAGCAGCTCAAGGAGCTCCTGGCGGTTTTTCGGCTCATGGGCAAAAGCCTGGGTCAGTTTGCCCAGCCAGGACTTTTGCCCGTTGCTCGATCGATCTTCGCTCATGGCGGTTCTCGTGATCCTTCGTGTTTCAGTGTGTGATTGAGTCGGTTTCATCGTCGGCATACGGGTCGGGGTGACCCAGTTCTGCCAGCAATTCCCGTTCCAGGCTTTCCATTTCTTCGGCTTCCTCATCATCGATGTGGTCGTAGCCGAGCAGGTGCAGGCAGCCATGGATGACCAGGTGCGCCCAGTGGGCTTCGAGCGACTTGCCTTGTTCGGCCGCTTCGCGCTCGACCACCGCGACACAGATCACCAGGTCGCCCAGCAGCGGAATATCGAGCAGGTCGTCGGGCACATCGGCCGGGAACGACAGCACATTGGTCGCGTAGTCCTTGTGCCGGTAGGTGTGGTTCAGCTCACGGCCTTCGGCTTCGTCGACCAGGCGAATGGTCATTTCCGAGTCGGCGCTGCGCTGGCGCAGGGCCAGTTCGCACCAGCGGCGGAAGGCGGCGTCATCCGGGGCGGCAGCATCCGTGGCCCGTTGCAGGTCAAGTTCAAGCATCTTTGCCGGGCGCCTCGGGCTTGGCCTGGCGGGCTTCGAAGCGGTCGTAAGCTTCGACAATACGCTGCACCAGTGGGTGACGAACCACATCTTTGGGTTGGAAGTGGGTAAAACTGATGCCCGGAACGTCCTTCAGCACCTCGATGACATGCGCCAGGCCCGACTTGGTGCCACGTGGCAGGTCGACCTGGGTGATGTCGCCGGTGATCACCGCCGTGGAGCCGAAGCCGATACGGGTGAGGAACATTTTCATCTGTTCCAGCGTGGTGTTCTGGCTTTCGTCGAGGATGATGAAGCTGTTGTTCAGGGTGCGGCCACGCATGTAGGCCAGCGGGGCGATCTCGATCACCTGGCGCTCGATCAGCTTGGCCACGTGTTCGAAGCCGAGCATTTCGTACAGGGCGTCGTACAGCGGGCGCAGGTACGGGTCGATCTTCTGTGCCAGGTCACCGGGCAGGAAGCCAAGCTTTTCGCCTGCTTCGACGGCCGGGCGCACCAGCAGGATACGGCGCACCTGTTCGCGCTCCAGCGCGTCCACGGCGCAGGCCACGGCAAGGTAGGTCTTGCCGGTACCGGCCGGGCCGACGCCGAAGTTGATGTCGTTGGCCAGGATTTCCTTCACGTAGCGCTGCTGGTTGAGCCCGCGCGGGCGGATGTTGCCCTTGCGCGTACGCAGCGACACGCTGACCTCGTTGACGGCCGGGTTGTCGATGTTTTCGACAGCCGATTCCTGCAGGTACAGGTGCACGGTTTCCGGCGACAGGTCGGTGGCCTTGGTCTCGCGGTAGAGACGGCGCAGCAACTGTTCGGCCGCAGAGGTGATCCTGGGTTCGCCGATCAGTTCGAACTGATTGCCACGGTTGCGGATTTCGATGGCCAGGCGCTGTTCGATCAGGCGCAAGTGCTCGTCGAACTGCCCGCACAGGTTGGCGAAACGGTGGGCCTCGAAGGGCTCGAGGAGGAAACGATGGGGTTCTATGGGTGCGTTCAAGGTCGTTTTTAGCCGCTCGACGGCAATGGGTGTGAACTCAAGAATAACCCTTGAATGCCAGTGGCGAAAGCACTGAAACGTTCAACGGTATGTATGGCCTGTTCCGGCCCTATCGCCGGCAAGCCAGCTCCCACAGGTACTGCACAGCACTCAGGCTTGCGCAGTACCTGTGGGAGCTGGCTTGCCGGCGATGAGGCCGGTACAGCCGACACAGATCTGCAAACCTGTCTGCTATGATGCGCTCCTTTTCTTACGCATGTGTTATCCCGCCAAACATGAGCAAGCGCGAACCTGCCATCTATAAAGTGATCTTCCTCAACCAGGGGCAGGTCTTCGAGATGTATGCCAAGCAGATCTACCAGAGCGACCTGTGGGGCTTCCTGGAAATCGAGGAGTTCGTGTTCGGCGAGCGCTCGCAACTGGTGGTTGACCCGAGCGAGGAGAAGCTCAAGAACCAGTTCGAGGGGGTGATCCGCAGTTTCGTGCCGATGCACTCGATCGTGCGCATCGACGAAGTCGAGCGACTGGGCACGGCAAAGATCAGCGAAGCCAAGGGCGGCGGCAATGTGATGCCGTTCCCGATGCCAATGCCGGAAAAGTAACCGTCAGGGGAGTGGCGAGAACGGCGTGCGCCCTTCGGCGTTCTGCAGTTCCAGCAGGTATTTGCGGAAGATCTGGCCGAGCACCTGGGTGGCATGCTCCAGCTCGTCGCGGGGCATTTGCTCGGTCACTTCGTCGGCCATGTCCAGTGCATCTTCGGCGCCGTTGACCGCGGCCATCTTCAGCAGGATGTAGGCCTGCACGTTGTTGGCCTTGACCCCTTCGCCATGGAAGAACATCGCACCCAGACGGTACTGGGCGTCGGCCTGGCCCTGCAGCGAAGCCTTCTGGAACCAGTCCAGGGCTTTGTTGAGGTTTTTCGGCGTTAGCGTGTAGTAGTACTCGCCCAGTTCGAATTGCGCCTGGGCATCCCCCGCGGTAGCCGTCTGCTCGCAGGCCTTGAGGGCGTTTGCCAGGTCTTCAGGCTGAACATTCAAGGTGCAGCGGCCCGTCGCCGGAATCAGCAACGAGTTACCGCCCTCCGCCAAGGCCAGCAGGGGCTGAAGAAGCAACAGGCAGCCCAGGGTCAGGGCGCGGCCGGTGCGGTTCATGGGGATCGACTTACCTCTGCGAAGCTGCGGCCAATGTCTCTGGTGGCACATTATGGGATAAGCAGCGCCAACCTTACAAAGTTTTACTCGAATTTCTGCTTGGTTGGGGAAGTCAGCTGATTGTGCGGGGTTATTTATTTCCTGTAACGGCCCTTTCGCGGGTAAACCCGCTCCCACAGGTAGTGCGCCATTTTCAGGGTTGGCGCACTACCTGTGGGAGCGGGTTTACCCGCGAAGAGGCCGGTACAGGCACTGCATTACTTCAGGGCTGCAAAGGCCTTCTCAGCCGCATCCAGGGTGATCTGCAGCTCCTTGTCGCCATGGGCGATGGAGGTGAAGCCCGCCTCGAACGCGCTCGGCGCCAGGTACACGCCACCGTCCAGCATCAGGTGGAAGAAGCGCTTGAAGCGCTCGGCATCGCTGCTCATCACGTCTTCGAAGGTGACGATGTCGTCGGCGCCGCTGAAGTACAGGCCGAACATGGCACCGGCCTGGGTGGTGACGAACGGTATGCCCGCGGCATCGGCACGTTGCTGCAGGCCATCGAGCATGCGGCTGGTGTAGTCGGTCAGCTCGGCGTGGAAGCCCGGGCGGCTGATCAGTTTCAGGGTGGTCAGGCCGGCGGCCATGGCCAGCGGGTTGCCCGACAGGGTACCGGCCTGGTAGACCGGGCCGAGCGGGGCGATGCAGCCCATGATTTCACGTTTGCCGCCGAAGCAGCCGACCGGCATGCCGCCGCCGACGATCTTGCCGAAGGTGGACAGGTCCGGCTTGATGCCATAGTGGCCCTGCGCGCCGCCCAGCGAGACGCGGAAACCGGTCATCACTTCGTCGAAGATCAGCACCACGCCGTGTTTGTCGCACTGCTCGCGCAGGCCTTCAAGGAAGCCCGGCGCCGGGGGTACGCAGTTCATGTTGCCGGCCACAGGCTCGACGATGATGCAGGCCACGGTCTGGCCGACGTCAGCCAGGGTTTTCTCGACCGCGGCGATGTCGTTGAACGGCAGGGTCAGGGTGTGCTTGGCGAAGTCTGCCGGCACGCCGGCCGAGCTTGGCACGCCCTGGGTCAGCAGGCCGGAGCCGGCTTTTACCAGCAGGCTGTCGGAGTGGCCGTGGTAGCAGCCTTCGAACTTGATGATGGCGTCACGGCCGGTGTAGCCACGGGCGAGGCGGATGGCGCTCATGGTGGCTTCGGTGCCCGAGCTGACCATGCGCACCATTTCCATGGACGGCACCAGCGAGCAGACCAGGTCGGCCATGTCGGTTTCCATGGCGGTCGGCGCGCCGTAGGACAGGCCGTGCTCCAGCTGCTTGCGTACCGAGTCCAGTACGTCCGGGTGGCCGTGGCCGAGGATCATCGGGCCCCAGGAGCCGACGTAGTCGACATAGCGCTTGTCGTCTTCGTCAACGACGTAGGCGCCTTCGGCATGCTTGAAGAACAGCGGCGTGCCGCCCACGCTTTTGAAAGCGCGCACTGGCGAGTTGACGCCGCCGGGGATGTGCTTCTGGGCTTTGGCGAACAGGTCTTCGGAACGGGACATGAAAGGTTCTCTCGAAATCAGGATGCGAACAAGGCGTTGAAGGCGCGGGCGCGGCGGGTAACTTCCTGCGCGCTGTCGGCACCGAACAGGCCATGGATCACCGCCAGCAGGTCGGCGCCGTGGGCGACCAGCGGGGCGGCGTTGTCGAGGGTGATGCCGCCAATCACGGCAATCGGCAGTTTCACCTGGGCACGCGCCTGCTCCAGCAGTTCGACGTTGGCAGCGGGCGCGCCCGGCTTGGTAACGGAATTGAAGAAGCGGCCAAAGGCCACGTAGCTGGCGCCTTCGCTGGCGGCCTGGGCGGCCAGGTCGAGGCTGGCGTGGCAGGTGGAGCCGATGATCGCCTGGCGCCCGAGCAGCGCGCGGGCCGGGGTCAGCGGGCCGTCGGTCTGGCCCAGGTGTACACCGACGCCCAGGCGAGCGGCCAGCTCGGCGTCGTCGTTGATGAGCAGCTGGGTGCCGTAGCGGTCGCAGAGCTTCATCAGCCCTTCGGCTTCACGCAGGCGGCGCGCCGCGTCGTCACTTTTGTCGCGGTACTGCAGCAGGCACACGCCGCCTTCCAGTGCCGCCTCGACATGGGACAGGAACCGGCCGGCGAGCAGCTGGCTGTCGGTGATTGCATACAGACCGCGTAGCTTCATTTAAAGCCTCGTATCAGGAACAGAAGTCCAGGGGCAGGCGGCGCGGCACGAACTGGCCCCTGCCCAGCTGCTCGGCGTCACGCAGGGTGCGCCAGGTGTAGTCCAGGGCGCTGCGCACGGCGCTTTCCAGCTGCTCGCCTAGGGCCAGGCGGCCAGCCAGGGCGCTGGCCAGGGTGCAGCCCGAGCCATGGTAGCTGCCCGGCAGGCGTTGGCAGGTCCAGGTGTGGAGTTGGCCGTCCTGGGTGTACAGGCGGTTGTGAATTTCGTCTTCGTCGCCGTGACCGCCGGTAATCAGCAGGTGTCTACAGAACGGCAGCAGCTTTTCGGCACATTCGTCGGCGGTGCCTTCGGGCAGTTCGGCGAGGATGCGGGCTTCGGGCAGGTTCGGCGTGGCGATAGTCGCCAGCGGCAGCAGGCGTTCGCGCAGGGCGTAGCCCACTTCGTCCTTGCCCAGGCGGCCACCGCCGCCGGCACGCAGCACCGGGTCGCAGACCAGCGGCAGGTGCGGGTGGGCGGCCAGCAGTTCGGCGACGGTGTCGACCATCTCGATCGAGCCGAGCATGCCCAGCTTGACGGCGGCCACCGTGGAGTCGGCCAGCACGGCATTGGCCTGGGCCAGTACCCACTCGCGGTCGAGCACGCGGAAGTCGGAAACGTTGACGGTATCCTGCACGGTCAGGGCGGTCACTGCGGGTGCAGCGTGACAGCCTTGGGCGATCAGGGCTTCGATATCTGCCTGCAGGCCGGCGCCGCCACTGGGGTCGTGGCCGGAGAGACAGAGGACAACGGGGCGGGAGCTGTAGGTATTCATGGTCGGCGAGCTTACCACCAAACCTGTTTGGGCGGATCGTCCGACAAACGAGTTTTACTGATCGATCGGTCAGATTTTATTTGGCTTACCTTCTGAAAGTGTTGATTTAGAGCCCTTTCTTTGGTTTTTGATATGGCCGATTGCCAGGTTGCGAAGCTATGCTAGAGTGCTCGGATAACTCGACAAACGGGTTCTGCCGGATCACGTCGTCTCAAACGGATGGGAGGCTACCGCGACGCGACCGGACAGGCCATGCTGGGGCTGTATGCGCTATTTGCTGATTGTGCTTCTGGGCTTGCTGCCCGTGCTGGCCGGAGCGGTCGATTTCGACGACGCTACCCGGCATCTTCCATTGGGCAAGGCCATGCAGGTTTACGAAGACCTCGATGGCAGTGCCAGCATCGCCCAGGTCAGTGCCCCCGGGTTCGCCAAAGCCTTCCGCCCCCACCATGAAGACGTGCTGAACGCCGGTTATTCCACCTCGGTGTTCTGGCTCAAGGTCGAGCTGCGCCCCGTTGCCCCGCCCAGCGCTGCCCCGCGGCAGTGGCTGCTGGAGCTGGCCTACCCGCCGCTGGACCACCTCGAGCTGTACTTGCCTGACAGCAGCGGCGTATACCGGCTGGCGCAGCGCACCGGCGATGCCTTGCCCTACGACAGCCGGCAGATACGGCAGAACAACTACCTGTTCAAGTTGCAGTTGCCCCCTGGCAAGGTGACCACCGCCTACCTGCGGCTGCACAGCCAGGGGTCGGTGCAAGCGCCGCTGGCGCTGTGGTCCCCTGAAGCCTACCTGGAAGAGCAGCCCACGCGCCTGTATGTGCTGGGGATCATCTACGGCGTGTTGCTGGTGATGCTGGTGTACAACCTGTTCATCTACCTCAGCGTGCGCGACGTCAGTTACCTCTACTACATCCTCTATATCGCCTCGTTCGGTTTCTACCAGGTGTCGGTGAATGGTGCGGGCGTGGCCTACTTCTGGCCGGACAGCCCTTGGTGGGCGAACGCCTCGACGCCGCTGTTCATTGGTGCGGCGGGCCTGTTCGGCTGCCAGTTCGCCCGGCACTTCCTGCAAATGGGCAACATCAGCCGTGGTTTCGACCGGCTGCTGCAGCTACTGATGCTGGGCGGCGCGCTGGTCATGGTAATGGCGGTAAGCATGCCCTACGGCATTGCCCTGCGCATGGCCACGCTGCTGGCGTTGCTGTTCACCGTGAGCATCTTCAGCGCCGGCTTGTACGCCTGGTGGCGTGGCTTGCGCGTGGCGCGCTGGTTCATCATCGCCTGGACGGCGTTCCTGCTTGGCGGGCTGGTCAACACCCTGATGGTGCTGGGCTACCTGCCGAACGTGTTCATCACCATGTATGCCAGCCAGCTCGGTTCGGCGCTGGAGGTGGCTTTGCTGTCGCTGGCGCTGGCCGACCGCATCAACAGCCTGCGTGAGCAACAGGCGCAGACCTTGCGCGAGACAGGGCGCACGTTGGAGCAACTGAACCTGCAACTGGCCAGGAGCAACCGCCTGAAGGACGAGTTTTTGGCCAGCGTGACCCATGAGCTGCGCACCCCGATGAATGGCGTGATCGGCTCGCTGGAGCTGATGCACACCCTGCCGATGGAGGCCGAAATGGCCCAGTACCATCGTACGGCGGTGGGGTCGGCGCAAGGCATGATGGACATGGTCGACGCCATTCTCACCCTGTCCGAACTGCAGGCCGGCCGCCTGCGTGCGCAGCCGGCGCCGTTCAGCCTGCGCGCGCTGCTGCAGGGCTTGCGCGCCGGTTATGCCGGACAGGCCCTTGGCAAAGGCTTGTACCTGAGCCTGGACATCCCGGCCGACCTACCTGACGGGCTGCTGGGCGACGGGCAAAAACTGGCCTACTGCCTGGGTTGCCTGGTGGACAACGGCTTGAAGTTCACCCATCAGGGCGGGGTGATGATCCAGGTGCGCGGCCGCCGGGTGGGGCCGGGCGATCTGGCGCTGACCTTTACCGTCAGTGATAGCGGTATCGGCTTCGATGACCTGGAGCAGTCGACGCTGTACCAGCGGTTCTTCCAGGTCGACGGGTCGATGACCCGGCGGTATGGCGGCTTGGGTATTGGCTTGTCGATCTGCCGGCAGATGGGTGAATTGCTGGGCGCCAGGTTGGCGCATGAGTCGACGCGGGGGTTGGGGAGCCGGTTCGAGTTGAGTTTGAACATGGCGATTTCGCAGGTGCAGATGAGCCCGAATATCCTGCAGGCGCGGCGCTCGCTTTGAAGGCATGGCATTAGGTTGGGGCTGAAAGGGGTTCGCCGTGGCAGGTGCAGCGCCTGGGAGATCGAGCGCCGCCCGCGCGGCGCTTCGCAGCACAAGGCTGCTCCTACATTTGTTTCGGGCCAGTAACGCCTGCGCCAACGCGCGCGACCGCCTGGTTTGCCCGACACGATATCGAGGTGAACACCAAGGGGCCGCGCGCCTCTGCCTCAGGAATAACTGGCCCGAAACAAATGTAGGAGCAGCCTTGTGCTGCGAAGCGCCGCGCGGGCGGCGCTCGATCTCATAGGCGCTGAATGTGTTGTGGCGAGCACCTGTCAGCCCTGATGCATTCCCAAGGCATGCACCACCCCCACCACACGTTTAGTCATTAATGCCCCTTTGACTCCCCCCCAAGCAGTGCTTCACTGGGTCTCTCAAGCCTACCCGGATCCAGGAGCCCCCGATGAACCTGCACCAGTACGCTGAAACCCACGAAGTCACCAACCAGCCGCCATCCCTCGACGGTGCCAACCTGTACCGCCTCGACCTGCCATTGCAGGAATGGTCACGGCGTTTCGGCGCAGGCTGGGCCGAGTCGCGGATCGATGCCTACGGTGCCCTGGCCGGTGGCCCGCTCATGAAGGCGGGCTTTCTGGCCAACGCGCACAAACCTGAATTCATCAGCCATGACCGCTACGGCCATCGCATCGACCTGGTCGAATTCCACCCGGCCTACCACGAGCTGATGCGCACTGCCGTCGAGCACGGCCTGCCTTCGCTGCCGTGGGCCGAACCTCGCGCTGGCGCCCATGTGGCGCGGGCTTCGATGACCTACCTGCACAGCCAGGCCGAAGCCGGTACCGGCTGCCCGCTGACCATGACCTTCGCCGCCGTGCCGGCGCTGCGCCTGCAGCCCGAGCTGGCCGAGTACTGGCTGCCGAAAATCCTGGCCTGCGAGTATGACCCGCGCAACGTTGGCGACCGGCACAAGGCCGGGGTCACCCTGGGCATGGCCATGACCGAGAAGCAGGGCGGCACCGATGTGCGCGCCAATACCACGCGGGCATATCCGGTGGGCGCAGCTGGGCCGGGCCAGCCCTACGAGCTGGTGGGGCACAAGTGGTTCTGCTCTGCGCCCATGTGCGATGCCTTCCTTACCCTGGCCCAGACCGAAAAAGGCCTGAGCTGCTTCCTGCTGCCGCGCCACCGGCCGGATGACAACCGCAACCAGTTCTATATCCAGCGCCTGAAGAACAAGCTGGGCAACAGTTCCAACGCCTCGAGCGAAGTGGAGTTCCGGGGTGCGTTGGCGTGGATGATCGGGGAAGAAGGCCGGGGTGTGCCAACCATCATCGAGATGGTGGCCATGACCCGTTTCGACTGCATGGTCGGCTCCAGCGCGCTGATGCGCCAGGCGCTGACCCAGGCGGCCCACCACTGCGCGCACCGCAAGGTCGGCGGGCGGGTGTTGAGCGACCAGCCATTGATGCAGAACGTGCTGGCCGACCTGGCGCTGGAAAGCGAGGCGGCACTGGCCCTGAGCCTGCGTATGGGGCAGGCGCTGGAGCAACTCGACGACCCGCAGCAGGCGCATTTCGCCCGGCTTGTCACAGCGGTGGGCAAGTACTGGATCTGCAAACGGGCGCCGGCCATGATCAACGAGGCCGCCGAGTGCATGGGCGGCGCGGGTTATGTCGAGGACAGCATCCTGCCCCGGCTGTACCGCGAGGCACCGGTCAATTCGACGTGGGAGGGCTCGGGCAACGTGCAGTGCCTGGATGTGCTGCGGGCCCTGTCCAAGGAGCCGGGCGTGCTCGACGCGCTGTTCACCGAATTGGGCGATGGGCATGGGGACCCGCGCCTGGCAGCGCATATCGGCAATCTCAAGGGGGCATTTGCCGACACCGGCGACATGCAGTACCGCGCGCGGCAACTGACCGAGGATATTGCCTTGGCGTTGCAGGCCAAGCTGTTGCTGGAGGCGGGCAACGCGGTGGTCAGTGATGCGTTTATTGGTAGCCGACTGACGGGGGGAGGGCGGGTATACGGGGCGCTGCCACGGGGTGTGGATGTGGAGGCATTGGTGGCAAGGGCTACACCCGCCTGGGCGGGCTGAGTTGGCTTCTTCGCGGGCGCGCCCGCTCCCACAGGTCCTGCGCTGATCTCAGGGGTGCGACTATTTTGTGGGAGCGGGCATGCCCGCGAATGAATGCAACACCGATCAATGGGGGTGTATTTACCCAAGAAGGCAGGCAAGATGGTTCACATGCATGTCCAGACAGGAAGCACAGTGTGAGCCACGCTTTTGTAGTCGTTGATACCCCCGAACAGGCCGTCGACCGTCTGGCGGCCCTGCATGAACAGGCCACCGGGGCCCTAAGCCGGGCCCTCAAGCGTTACCTGAAGGACCGTACCGAGCCGAACGCCGAAGAGCGCGACCTGTTCCGCTACCCGGCACTGCGCCTGACCTACCACAGCCACGGTGAGGTCGCCGCCACCACCCGAGCCTACGCCAAGGTGCAGGTGGCCGGCACCTACAGCGTCACCGTCACCCAGCCTGCCGCGTTCCGTGGCTACCTGCTGGAGCAGTTGCGCCCACTGATGCACGACTACACCGTCACGGTAGAGGTGGGCATCAGCGAGCAGAACATTCCGTACCCCTACGTGGTCGACCAGGGCGACGAACTGGCCGGCAGCGGCATTACCGCCGCGCAGCTGGCGCGGGTGTTCCCTAGCACCGACCTGTCGGCCGCCACCGACAACATCGCCGATGGCCTGTACGACTGGGACCGTGCCGAAATTTTCCCACTGGCGCTGTTCGACGCCGCCCGCGTCGACTTTTCGCTGCGCCGCCTGGTGCACTACACCGGCAGCGACTGGCGCCATGTGCAGCCGTGGATCCTGCTGACCAACTACCACCGTTATGTCGACCAGTTCATCAGCCATGGCCTTGAGCAGCTTCGCGACGACCCGCGCTTCGTGCGCATGGTGCTGCCGGGCAACGTGGTGATCGAAAAAGCCATGGACCACGGTGAAACCCAGGCCTTGGTCGCCAGCGTGATCTGGCACCGCTACCAGATGCCGGCCTACCACCTGATCGCCGCCGATGGCGATGGCGTTACCTTGGTCAATATCGGTGTCGGCCCGTCCAACGCCAAGAACATCACCGACCACCTGGCCGTGCTGCGCCCGCACTGCTGGCTGATGATCGGCCACTGCGGCGGCTTGCGGCAGTCGCAAACCATCGGCGACTACGTGCTGGCCCACGCCTACATGCGCCGTGATGGCATACTCGACCGGGTGGTACCGCCGAACATCCCGATTCCGGCCCTGGCCGAAGTGCAGCTGGCCTTGCAGGAAGCAGCTGCACAGGTGACCGGCGAGCGTGGCGAACAGCTGAAGAAACGCCTGCGCACCGGCACCGTGCTGACCTACGACGACCGTAACTGGGAGCTGCGCTGGGCCCAGGAACGGCCGTTGATCAACCTGTCGCGTGCCGTGGCCGTGGACATGGAAAGCGGCACCATTGCCGCCCAGGGTTATCGATTGCGCGTGCCATACGGCACCTTGCTGTGTGTGTCCGACAAGCCGCTGCACAGCGAGATCAAGCTGCCGGGGTCGGCCAACGCCTTCTACAACCGGGCGGTCAGCCAGCACCTGAAGATCGGCATTGCCGCCCTCGACCTGCTGCGCACCGAGCTCAACTCGTTGCACTCGCGTAAACTGCGCAGCTTCGATGAGCCGCCGTTCCGCTGAGGATCCATGTCACTGCCACCCCGTAACAAGCCGCGCCGCCCCCAGGCGCGGCCTGCCGCCGGCCCGCGTCGCCAGCCCAAGGCGCCACCGGCGGAGCCGCGCCTGATCCTGTTCAACAAGCCGTTCGACGTGCTGACCCAGTTCAGCGACGGTGAAGGGCGCGCGACCCTCAAGGACTTCATCGACATTGCAGGCGTATACCCGGCCGGGCGGCTGGACCGCGACAGTGAAGGCCTGTTGTTGCTGACCAACGATGGCGGCCTGCAGGCGCGTATCGCCGACCCCAAGCACAAGCTGGCCAAGACGTACTGGGTGCAGGTGGAAGGTGAGCCGAGCGACGAGCAGTTGCAGCGCCTGCGTGATGGCGTGGAGCTGAACGATGGGCCGACCTTGCCGGCCGAAGCGCGGCGCCTGGACGAACCCGAACTGTGGCCACGCAACCCGCCGGTACGCTTTCGCAAGAGCGTGCCGACCAGCTGGCTGGAACTGGTGATCCGCGAGGGGCGTAACCGCCAGGTACGGCGGATGACGGCGGCAGTGGGGCTGCCGACCTTGCGCCTGGTGCGGGTGCGGATCGGGGATTGGGCGCTGGATGGGCTGGAGCAGGGCTGCTGGCGGGAGGTTCCTGCCAAGCTTTAGTCCAGTTCAAGGGCCTATTCGCGGGCACGCCCGCTCCCACAGGGACGGCGCAGTACTTGAAGGGAGCGCCAAACCTGTGGGAGCGGGCGTGCCCGCGAATGGCCCTGAAATTTTTTACACCCCTTCGAGAAACCCCACCACCACGCTCTTGATGATAAAGGCCAGCACCCCCAGCCCCAGCACGAAGAACAGGATCAGCGTCCCGAACTTGCCAGCCTTGGACTTTTTTGCCAGGTCCCAGACGATGAAACCCATGAAACCGATCAATACGGTGACCAGGATGATCATCATCCACTCTTCGAATACGGCGGGATCCATCTGTGTTCTCCAGGCAGGCTGAGCAGCCGATTATACGCCGGCTACCGTGGGCATTCAGCGCAGGTGGGTCAATGGCAGCTCGGTGCTGGCCAGCACCTGGTTGAGCACGAAGCTCGAACGCACGCTGGTGACGCCTTCGATGCGGGTCAGGCTGCCTAGAAGCAGTTTCTGGTAATGGTCCATGTCCGGCACCACCACTTTGAGCTGGTAGTCGGCATCCATCCCGGTGACCAGGCTGCATTCAAGCACCTGCGGCAGGATACGAATGGCCGCCTCGAAGGTTTCGAAGCGCTCCGGGGTGTGGCGGTCCATGCCGATCAGCACGTAGGCGGTCAGGCTCAGGCCCAGCTTCTTGCGGTCGAGCAGGGCTACCTGGCGGGAGATGTAGCCGTCGTCCTCCAGTTGCTTGACCCGACGCGAGCAAGGCGAAGGCGACAGGCCGATGCGTTCGGCCAGTTCCTGGTTGGAAATGCGCGCATCGCGCTGCAATTCGGCGAGGATGCTCAGGTCGTAGCGGTCAAGTTTGCTCATGGCATTTGCCTTTTCTGTTCGTATTGCTGCGAATTATCAATCCAGGGTGAAAAATTGCGCAAGTGCTATTTATCTGAGCAATCTTCGCAATCCTCTGCTGCAACCTGTCCGGTATCTTTATCAACAGAATCACTGCCCGGACATCAGTCCACGGCGACGCGCCCTAGGCGGGCGGTCGCGGCCAGCCATCCAACAGGATGCACTCGGCCCCCGGGCTACACACCCTCCAGAAGACGGTGTGAGGTGAGCCGGCGCCACAAGTGCCGAGCACGGACGACAATTTCAGAAGGGAGGCCCTGCGGCCTCCCTTTTTTCTGTCTGGAAATTTAATTGGCCTGAATGGCCGCCACGGTAGACTGGCGGTAGTTGCCGTATTTTCTACCGAGAGGAACACCATGAAGTCGCGCATCTGGCAGTTGGCAGGTGTTGGTTTGCTGGGTTTGAGCATCAGCCTGGGGGCCTTGGCCGAGGGGCCGGGTGAGGGCCATGGCGAACGCGGCCAGCAGGGGCAGGCAGAAGGTACGCCCGGCCGCTCGCTGAACTCGCGTGACGAAGTGCGCCAGACCCAGCCGCCAAGGCAGGGCTACTACCAGGACATTCCCCGGCGCCATGGCGATAACCGTCAATGGGAAGCCGGCGGCCCCGGGCAGCGCCCCGGCGGTGACTGGCAAGGGCGCCCGGATGGCCATGGCAATGGCTGGGGGCCTGGGCCGCAGTATCGCCCGGGTCACACGGTCGATCATTTCCCCGACCGCTACTGGAAAGTGCCTTACCGGGGGGCTGACTATTTCTACTCCGGTGGCTACTGGTATCGCCCCCATGGTGGCAGTTACATCGTGGTGACCCCGCCTTACGGCGTGCGGGTCAATTACCTGCCGTCCTATGCGCAGGAGGTCTGGCTGGGGGGAGCGATGTTCTTCCTGGTGGCCGACACCTATTACCAGTACCTGGCTGACAGCCAGGAATATGTGGTGGTCAACCCGCCCGCCGCCGTCCCCGCACCCGCACCCGCACCGGTGGCACCCGCAAACGGCGGGTATGATGTGGTGGCTTACCCGATGAACGGGCAGGGGCAACAGCAGCAGGAGCAGGACCGCTACCAGTGCCACCGCTGGGCGGTGAGCCAGTCGGGGTTCGACCCGGCGACGGCGACGTACGCGCCGCCGGCCAATGTGCTCGACACCTATCGGCGGGCGCTGGGTGCCTGCTTCAGTGGCCGGGGTTACAGCATCAACTGAGCCAGATGCTGCGCGGTCTTTGTGGGAGCGGGCGTGCCCGCGAACATCGGCGAAGCCGGTGCCATCCAGCGCGCAGGATTCTTCGCGGGTGAACCCGCTCCCACAGGGTGGACTGCCCCCGAAAAGTTGGACAGTTTCAGCTAGCAGCCGCAGCGGCATGGGTCCTGTATTTCACAGGGCTCATGCCATTGAGCTTCAGCTTGATGCGGTCATGGTTGTAGTAGTGGATGTACTCGTCCAGACCGGCTTTCAATTCTTCAACGCTCTCGAAGCGCTTCGGGTAGAAAAACTCGGACTTAAGCGTACCAAAAAAGCTCTCCATAGCCGCATTGTCCAAGCAGTTTCCTTTGCGTGACATGCTCTGCTTCAGCCCTTGCTCTGCCAGCTTGTGGCGGTACTGCGAGTGTTGGTAGTGCCAGCCTTGATCCGAGTGAAGCACCAGTTTCGGCTTGTTTCCCAGGCGCTCGAAGGCCTTGTCCAGCATGTTGGTAACCAGCCCAAGGCACGGCCTGCTGGCTACTTCGTAGGCCACGATTTCGGCGTTGTACAAGTCCATCACAGGGGAGAGATAGATCTTTTCCTGGGCCACTTTGAACTCGGTAACATCGGTCACCCACTTCTGATTCGGGCGTTGCGCAAGGAAGTTTCGCTCCAACAGGTTGGGCGCGATGGTGCCGACAACCCCCTTGTACGACCGGTACTTTTTTGGCCGTACGAGTGAGCGAAGATTAAGCTCGACCATCAAACGTTCCACCACCTTCTTGTTAACCAAGGTGCCGCCATTGCGAATCACGATTGCAACGCGCCGGTAACCGTAAAGCCCTTTTTCCTCGTGATAGACACGATGAATCATCTGCTTCAGAGCAGCATGCTTGTCAGGTTTGGCCTGCGCTTGAAGCTGGTAATAGAACGTACTGCGTGGCAAATCAGCCAGCTGCAGAACGGCAGCCAAGGGAAACCGGTCCTTGAGCTCCGATACGATCAGGGCTTTTTGGGCTGCCTTCGTTCCTGCTTCTTCAGTTCCTCCAGCTTTTTTAGGTAAGCGTTCTCCATGCGCAGCCACTCAAGCTCAGCCAGCAACTGGTCACGGCTTTTCTCTGTGTCATCGGAAGTCGTAGGTTTAACGGGGTAAGGCTTCTTCGGCATGGCAGCGGGTTTTCTTCTCTTGGGAGCAAACGGTGCAGGATCACCACTGTAGTGCTGCCGCGCCCAAATGCCTACTTGGGAAGACTGACCGAGACCGAAATGGGCGGCGGTCTGACGCAAGGAAAGCTGATGTTTATGCATGTACTCAAGGACTGAGCACTTGTAGGCCGCACTGTACCGCTGGCCTAATTTGCGCAGACTGAACTGACCATGCTTCTGGAAGCTTGAGACCCAGCGCCGCAGCAGGCTGAAATCCACGGCAAATCGTTGAGCTACTGTTCGGAAGCCTTCACCGCTCTCCAGGTAAGCCTGAACGGCAGTAAGCTTGAATTGGTCTGAATACTTGCTCATGTGGACACCCCCAGAAATTGGATTGGTGTCCAACTTCTTGGGGGCAGTCCAGGGACCGCGCAGGCTGCAGGCTTATGCAGTACCTGTGGGAGCGGCTTTAGCCGCGAACACCGGCGAAGCCGGTGCCATCCACCGCGCCGTGGGCATGCCCGCTCAAAAGCCCCAATCACCTTTTGCATTCACACCGGGTCGGCGTGCACCATCACATCCGCCTGCGGATAACGCTGGCGGATCACCCGCGAGGCCTCTACGCACAGGCCGTGCGCGTCATGCAGCGGCAACTGCCCCGGCAGCTCAAGGTGCAACTGCACGAACCACTGGTTGCCCGACACCCGCGTACGCAGGTCATGCACGCCTTTTACGCCGGGTATGGCCAACACCAGTGTGGTCATGTCCTCGCCAACATCGCCGGGCAGTTCCTTGTCCATCAGGATCGCCGTACTTTCGCGGGCAATCTGCAACGCGCTCCAGAGGATGTAGAAGGCGATGGCCAGGCCGAACAGCGCATCCAGCTGCGGCCAGCCGAAGCGTGCCAGCAGCAGGGCCAGCAGGATGCTGCTGTTGAGCAACAAGTCCGAGCGGTAGTGCAGGGAGTCGGCCCGCACGGCAGTGGAGCCGGTCAGGCGGATGACCTTGTGCTGCAGGCTCAGCAAGGCGACGGTCAGCCCAAGTGACAGCAGCATCACCGCGATGCCGATGCCGGTATCACCCAAGGGTTGCGGGTTTTGCAGCCGTTCAACTGCCTGCACGCCGATCAGCACCGCACTGACACCGATGAACAGCGCCTGCGCCATGCCGGCCAAGGCCTCGGCCTTGCCATGGCCGAACCGGTGGTCGTCGTCGGCCGGGCGCAAGGCGTAGTGCACGGCCAACAGGTTGAGAAACGAGGCGACAGCATCCAGTGCCGAGTCGGTCAACCCGGCCAGAAGGCTGACCGAGCCGCTCAGCCACCAGGCCAGCGCCTTGCTCAGCACCAGGATACTGGCCACCGCCAGTGAGGCGCGGGTGGCCAGGCGCAGCAGGCGCTGGTGTTCGGCCGGGGTGATCATCCGTGGTCAGTATCCTTGTGGCTCAGGCTGCCGGTACCAGGCCCAGGCTGGCCAGCTGTTCGACACTGCCGCGGTGCTGGATCAGCCGCGGGTCGTTCAGCGGCAAACGCTGGCCCAGTTCGCTTTCGATGATGGCCTGCAACTTCAGGTTGTCGACCTTGCCGTCAGGGCTGACGGCATCGCGCAGCTTGGCCGGGTCGACCTGGGCGGTGTGCCCGCCAGGGTAGTAGATGGCGCCCGTGGCGAAGTCGATACCGAAGGCGATCAGCCCCGGGATCACGTAGAACAGGATGCCGATGGCGTCCATGGCGGCGACCACGGGGTCGATCTTGCCGCCGATCTGGCCGCGACGGTCCGGGTAAAAGAGCGTGCCGCAGGCCGTCAGCTGGGTCAGCAAGGTGACGATGATGGCGCCGCCGATGACGCGGGATGGGATGCGCATGTAAATCTCCGGGAAGGTATTCAGCAGGGCAAGCGAAGCGCTTGTGCCTGAAGCTTAAGACCATGATAGAGCAGGCTGGGTTCGCCGTTATACTCGCCAGATTGTTCGAGGACCACCATGATTTCATTACCGATCGATGCCGTCTTGCCCGCCTTGCGCCAAGCCCTGGAAAAACGTGACGAAGCCGTGCTCGAAGCACCACCCGGCGCCGGCAAGACCACCCGCGTGCCACTGGCGCTGCTGAACGAGCCGTGGCTGGCCGGGCAGACCATTCTCATGCTCGAACCGCGGCGGCTGGCGGCGCGGGCGGCGGCCGAGCGATTGGCCAGTGAGCTGGGCGAGCAGGTCGGTGAAACGGTGGGTTACCGCATTCGCCTGGACAGCAAGGTCGGGCCGAAAACCCGTATCGAGGTGGTGACCGAAGGCATCCTTACCCGCCGACTGCAAGCCGACCCGGCGCTGGAAGGCGTGGGCCTGTTGATCTTCGACGAATTTCACGAACGCAGCCTGGATGCCGACCTGGCCTTGGCGCTTAGCCTCAACGGCCGCGAGTTGCTGCGTGACGACCCGCCGCTGAAGATCATGCTGATGTCGGCAACGCTGGAAGGTGAACGCCTGTCGCGGCTGCTGGACGACGCCCCGGTGGTCAGCAGCGAGGGCCGCATGCACCCGGTGGACATCCGCTGGGGGCGGCCTTTTCAGCCCGGTGAGTTCATCGAACCACGGGTAGTCGACAGCGTGCTGCAGGCGCTGGCCGACCAGACGGGCAGTGTGCTGGTGTTCTTGCCGGGCCAGGCCGAAATCCGCCGGGTGCACCAGAGCCTGCAGGAGGCACTGGGCGAGCGGCCGGAGATTCTGCTGTGCCCGCTGCATGGCGAACTCGACCTCAATGCCCAGCGCGCGGCCATCGACCCGGCGCCCAAGGGTCAGCGCAAGGTGGTGCTGGCCACC
This sequence comes from Pseudomonas sp. WOUb67, assembly GCF_050058005.1. Lineage (NCBI taxonomy): Bacteria > Pseudomonadati > Pseudomonadota > Gammaproteobacteria > Pseudomonadales > Pseudomonadaceae > Pseudomonas > Pseudomonas sp. WOUb67. Next base: position 1,408,470 of record NZ_CP170112.1, read on the forward strand.
AACATTGCCGAAACCAGCCTGACCATCGACGGCGTGCGCGTGGTGATCGACGCAGGCCTGGCCCGGGTGCCGCGTTTTGACCCTGGCAGTGGCATGACCCGGCTGGACACCCAGCGTATCTCCCGCGCCAGCGCCACCCAGCGCGCCGGCCGTGCTGGCCGCCTGGAGCCGGGCGTGTGTTACCGGCTGTGGTCCGAAGCCCAGCATGACCAGCTGGCTGCCCATGGCAGCGCCGAAATCCTCCAGGCCGACCTGGCAGGCCTGGCCTTGCAACTGGCGCGCTGGGGCGTCGCACCCCACCAGTTGAGCTGGCTTGACCAACCTCCCAGCGCCGCGTTTGCCCAGGCCCAAGACCTGCTGGCACGGCTGGGGGCATTCAAACCGGGCAGCCGCGACAACCTCAGCGATCACGGCCAGGCCATGGCCGAGCTGCCCGCTCACCCACGCATTGCCCATTTGTTGCTGCGTGGTCAGGGCCTGGGGTTGGCCGCCATGGCCTGTGATGTGGCGGCGTTGCTCGGTGAGCGGGATATCCAGCGTGGCGGCGGTGCCGACCTGCACAGCCGGCTGGCTTTGGTCAGCGGCGAGAGCAAGGCCAGCCGTGGCGGCCAGGGTGGCGTGCAGCGCGCCCGGCAGCTTGCGCGTCAGTACCGTGGCCTGTTGCGTGGCAAGGCCGGGGCCACCGTCGCCGACCCCGACCATCCGCGTTGGCTGGGTGCCTTGCTGGCGTTGGCCTATCCCGACCGGGTCGCGCAGCAGCGGCGTGAAGGGGGCGCCGAGTATCGCCTGGCCAACGGCCGTGCAGCCTTGTTCGGCGAGGTGGATGCGTTGATGAAGCACCCGTGGTTGGTGATCGCCGACCTGGGCAGCCGGCAAGGCCAGCGCGAAGAGCGTATCTACCTTGCGGCAGAGTTCGACCCGGCGCTGCTCGATGATGTGCTGGCCGAGCAGGTCGAGCGGGTCGATCTGCTCGACTGGGACGAGCGCGAGCAGGTGCTGCGTGCCGAACGCCAAACTAGAGTCGGTGAGCTGATACTGAGCCGTGAACCCCTGACCGGCCTGAGTGACGAAGCGCGCGCCAAAGCGCTGCTCGGCCTGGTGCGACGCAAAGGCCTGAACCTGCTGACATGGACCCCGGAACTGCGCCAGTGGCAGGCGCGGGTGGCCCTGCTACGCAAGCTGGACCTGGACAAGGACGGGCAAAGCGAATGGCCCGACCTGGGTGACGAAGCACTGCTCGCCAGCCTGGAAGAATGGTTGCAGCCCTACCTTGGCAAAGTGTCCCGCCTCAGCCACTTCAGCGCGCTGGACCTGCCGTCGCTGCTGCGCAACCTGCTGCCCTGGCCGCTGCCGCAACGCCTGGAAGAACAGGCCCCCGCGCATCTGGCCGTGCCGTCCGGCTCGAACATCCGCCTGGACTACAGCGAAACCCCGCCGGTTCTTGCCGTGCGCCTGCAAGAACTGTTCGGCCTCGCCGACACCCCGCGCATCGCCAATGGCCGGCAGCAGGTCAAGTTGCACCTGCTGTCCCCGGCCCGTCGGCCGGTGCAGGTGACCCAGGACCTGGCCAACTTCTGGCGCACGACCTATGCCGAAGTGAAGAAAGACCTGAAAGGGCGGTACCCCAAGCTATTCCATAACCTCGATCCTTGGGTGGAATCGCTTAACAAAAAAGAGTTTGACTAATTTACTGGCGCGCGCTCGCATAACATCTAGTCTTGACTCACTGCTTAGGGAGTGAGTCATGTCCTACTTGAATCCTCGCCACGAAGGTCGGCTGTTGGTTATGCCGGTGCTGCCGAATGCCTTCGCCACCCTTCAAGTCTATGAGGCAACGGCTAATTCTGTCCCGCTTGCGCTCGAAGGGTCGGATGACAAGGTTGCTTTTTTGGTTGACGAAGTTGGAGGCGGAGATGCTCGCGATGTTTTCCACTTTCCTTTTCTATTTCACGCGAATGGCGAATCGTGGCACGAAGCGAATGATTATTTGCTGAGTTTGCTGAAACACAAGTCGTCGATGAGTCGACGCACTGATGATGTTCGGCGCGTAGCCAGCAAGCTGCTTGATTATTTACTTTTCTGCGAAGACGAAAGTCTAGATTGGCTGGATTTTTCAGGAGCGCGCCCATCGCTTCGTCCAACTTATAAATACTTCTATCACTTGATTAATCAAGGTGGGCGAAGTAATGCGGTGGTGAATCAGTATACTGGTGCGGTATACAATTTCTATCAATACATATCGGTGCATTGGCATGAGGTCGACATGAAGCGTGTCGATACGGTTAAACAGGTTAAGATGGTAGTTCGAGGTGCTAATGGTAGTAAGGTCATAGATGTAGAAAAACGAAGCCAGACAACACGCGCACGGCCAGTTAGTCCAGTGTTACTGGGTTTTGTACGGGAAGATGGCGAGGATCTACGGCCGCTGTCCAATTTAGAGCTAAGAGCACTAATAACCACCATCGTCAATGAAAAGCTATGGTCAACAATTGAGCGACTGATTTTGCTCACTTCACTAATGACAGGCGCACGGAAGCAAACCGTTCTGACCCTGCGCCTGAGACATTTGGAAGGATTTTCAGAAGGTAGGTTGCTGCCGGAGGGCGCTTATAAGGTCCATGCTGGACCGGGCACCGGAATTGATACCAAATTCGATAAGCCGCAAGATTTGTACTTCCCGAAGCAGCTTGCCGAAGAGCTAACCACTCTTGCTTGCAGCCCGATGATGAAGAAAAGACGTGAAAAATTTCGTGCTCAAATGGCTGCTCAATTCGGCATGTCAATCAGCGAAGAAGATGTATACCTGTTTATTTCGGAACAGGGGAATTGCTATTACATGGCCAAAAACGATCCGCGCTATATGTTGGTTAAGTCGCCGCAAACTGGCCAGGTAACAGAGACAATAAAGCGCAAGCTGGTGAAGAAAACTTTCGAACAGTTCCCAGCAGATTTTTCCTATCATTGGTTGCGTGCAACTTTTGCGTACCAGCTGTACCAGCGGCTGCAGGTTTTAGTGGATAAAGGAGTGATGCGCGATGGGGAGATCATAGACTTCATTCAGAACCGCATGCATCACGAGTCCAGGGAAACAACAGAGCACTATCTGAAACTATTTAGGATGACTCAAGAGAAGTTTATTGCTCAAGAGTTGTGGGAACAAAAGCTGTTTAATAACAGTGGCTATAGTGCTTTGGTTGTAGGTTAGGTGTATGAAAATTCGGAAGCAGTTCGAGTACCGGAGCCATACTAAAATTATAACGCTGAGTGAGGTAGTGCAAGATTTTGCCAATCCTGAGCTGTTGCGTTTGCAGCTGCATCCGAAAGTAAAAAAGAAACCTTTGGATATTGGCAGTTTTGCATATGCCATTCGTGGAAAAAATGAGAGTATATGGGATGTTCGCGGTACGCCAGTAGTTATCCAGTCGCTTGTTGTAAGCAGGCGCGAGTTGATTATAAAAATGCTGGAGTCCTTCTTGGGGCTACGTGAACGGTCAGTTGTAGCCATATTCTATAATGCTGAGCGTGTATTGGAGTGGTTAGGCGCTAACGGTTATCGGGAGATTTTTGCCAGTGCTCCTGATGCCCAGCGGGCATATCGAGACTATACCGCTTATCTCAATGCCAAGATAGCTCATCGAACCATTAGGCCAGCAACCGCTAAGAATTACCAAAATGCGCTGATTAATATTATCCAATTAGTATATCCAGAAACAAGCCACCATATCCTCGCTGGCGCGATAAAAATAGTTGCGCTTAGAGGCTCGGCCGGAGCCAGTGCTGGCCATTTCGAATTGTATCGTGATGTTTGTTTGGCAGTTGCGCAGAAAGTCGGTGATAATGTTGTAACTAATAAGAAATTCCCCTTTGTGGTAAATATAAGGGATTATGAGGTAGTTGTATTTCCATCTAATCGGGGAGCGATAGGTCCATTCAATCAGTGTCCTTTTTCTTACAATGTGGCTGAGCGACGAATTGCTACGGTAGAGGAATATATAGCGAGCCGCGAGCAGGTGCGAATGAGGCACATAAGCAGAAGTTCAGTTGTACAGAATTTGAATGAATCGCGAAATAGTCTGGTTATGGCTAACCAAAACCAGCGCCACTGGCATCGAATCGAAATGGCAGGATTGGCCGCTAAAGCCTATGCGTGTATTTTCCTGATGATTACAGGGGCTACGCCGACAGAGCTTGCACAATTCACCTATGCCGATGCGCTTGAAGTGCAAAAATCACCGCTCAAGAAAGAACTGTCCGCTGTTAAATTTCGCGCTAGTGGCAAGGTGACTCTTTATAATGTTGGGCGTTATAGCGGCTTGTCTCTTCTTCAAGATTACCTAAAGCTTCGCGAATGGATTTTGAACGGTGTGCCATCCGATCTGCTTTTCTTTGGAATGCCTCGATCAGCAGCGCGCGGCGAACTAGTTCTTAGCTATGAAGCGCTTGACGTTACTCATGCGATAAAAAAATTACACAATACTATAAGCGGGGTTTTTCTTGATCCGGAGGTGCCGCGACTATCGCCTAGGCAGATGCGCAAAGCGAAAAGCAGTGGCATGCACACCGCCCGCGTTGGGCCCAGCACGGTGGCTTCCGCACTGAATCACAGCGAGGCAGTCAATCTTTCCACCTACTCTGAGGCGGGGCCGGAGCAGCAGGAGGCCGAGATAAGCGCCTTCTGGCTAGCCATCCACCGTGCAGCTGAGGTGGTTCGTGAGCGCAGCGAGAAGGCCGCAGGCGCTGAGATTGCAACGGCAGCGGGTCATTGCGATTCCTTTAATCAGCCCAACCCTGTTCGCAACCAGGGAGTCGCTGTAATCGAGCCGAACTGCCGCACGCAATACGGTTGCTTGTATTGCGAGCACTTTATCGTTCACAGCGATGAAGAGGATTTGCACAAATTGATCAGTTTGCAGTATGTGATTAACGCTGTGCGCAAACTGGCTCCTGATGCCGACCATGCTGAAGTATTGTACAGGGACTTGTCCATACGAATCGAGTTCATGCTGGAAGCGCTTGGCAGTCGATCCGAAATGGTAAAGCAAATGATAGATAAGGTAAGGGTTGATGTATTTGAATACGGTATGCTGACATTATTCTGGGAGCGTCGCTTGAGCCGTTATGAGAAAATGGGGGTGGTGTTTTGAATGGGCTGGTTTGGTCTGTAGGCGGCTTATTTTCAAGCGGACAGTTTCCCGAGATTTGTGAGCCAGATCATGCGCCTCAACTCTTTGCTCAGCCTGCCCTTGACTTTGTTCTATGTCGTGATAAGTCCGGAAAACCGACTGCAATATATGGTAACACCGTATGGGATCTAAATCCGTACAGGCTGAGCGCCAGGAAAATCGTACGATTTAATTTTGACAAGGTATTTAATGATAAGGGTGCTGAGCAGCAGGCCTTAGTTGAGGAGGTTAAGCACATATTGTATTGCATGATCTATTTCGCTGGCGGCGGACGACTCGGTGCACTGAGCGCCAAAACGCTAGGGCAGTATTGGCATGTGCTACGCATATGCATGCAGTTTTGCTTGGAGCAGAAGTTAAAGCCAATGGTCGGTGTGCTGTCATTGCAGCAGCTTCTTACCAATCCAGCTTATCTAGGCACCTTTATTCATCAAAAGAAATTTTCACGTAGCGCATTCGCTGGTGTTTTAGGTGCCTTGAATAGAGTGGGCGAAGAGCGTTTAGGTTATGCCGTACTTAACCCAGCAAGTTTTGACTTGAAGAGGCTGGAAAGTAAACAACATCCCGTCATTCCGACTCGTATCTATCTGCATATGATTAATGTCGCCGCTGATCTCCTTGAGCAGATATATCGAGGCGTTGATCGTTATGAGTCATTCTTGATGTGCTTTGCTGATGAGCACTATGGTCTTAATCAGCGCGTTCAAATTTGTCGTGGGATTGGTGGTAAGGCGTTTTTGCGTCCGGGTATGTCGCAAGCTCTGGAAGTGCACGGACTTGCTTCGGTTTTTACTGGAGATTTTTCATGTTCTGATAGACGTTTTCTCCAGAAGTCTGTGCGCCTGATACAGTATCTGATAAAAGCTGTGATCCATCTTTATACTGGTATGCGCGATCAGGAAGTCATGCGGATGTCCTACGACTGTATATCTGAGTCTGTAGTCCGTAAGTCTATCGTTGATCACCAAGGTGTTGAGCGTGACAAACCCCTCTTAGTAAACGTGCTTTCGACTACGACAAAGTTCACCGGGTACAAAAAAGAAGGCGCATGGTTTGCGTCAAGTGAGGTGGTAAAAGCAGTGAAAGTGGCTCAGGCAATATGTCGTGGACTTGCCAAGCTCTACAAAGTTGATCTCGATGAAGATTTCCCGCTGTTTGCCAATCCTTCTGTCATCACTTACAAAAATTCTAGCGAAGAGGTGAATGTATCTGATTTCACCGGGCCGAAATGTAGGGCGCTGTTTGGTTCATTGACGATAGAGTCAGTCGATTTGCAGGAGCTAGCTCTAAGCGATCCTTCACGCGACTTTTTCAGTGATCCAGAGTTCGCGGTTGGCCAGCCCTGGCCGCTGACCAGTCATCAGTTCAGGCGGTCGTTGGGCTTTTATGGTGCGAGCAGCGGGTTTATCTCACTACCAACTCTACGTACACAGTTCAAGCATATGACGATTGAGATGTCTCGCTATTACGCGAATCACTACGACAATCTTCGAACCGTCTTTGGGTATTACGACGACAAGAAAAAAGAGTTCGTGCTTCCCAATACTCATTTCGCTTTCGAGTATCAAATGGCGATGCCTATGGCCGTTGCAAATCAATTAATTGCTGATTTGCTGCTCAGCGAGGAGCCGTTATTCGGCGGAACTGGCTCGTATGCTGAAAAACAGAAAGAACGGGTCAAAGCCGGCGAAATACAAATAGGATATGTACGAGCGGATACAGAACGTCGGGTGAGCACTGGCGCAATAAGTTATCGGCCGACGCTCCTGGGTGGATGCACGAAAGCAGGCCATTGTGACTCTTTCTTGTTGGGGGATTACACTGAGTGCTTATCCTGCGAGGGGGCCATCATCAAGCCTTCTAAGCTCGATGCAGCAATTGAGGATGCGACCATGGAGCTGGCGAATTACGAGGAGGGCTCGGGCGAATATCAGATCGTGATGGGGGATATTCAACGCCTGACAGCCTTCAAAACCAGGCTGATTGAAACGGTGGGGGATAAAAGATGGGTGCTGACAAGGACTTAGGTAGTGGGCTAATCGCGTGCGTGGAGGCCTTACAACGACTTCTCACCGGAAAGCCCATTGTATCTGCCCATGTGGGTTTAGATTTGTCGAAGCTCACAGCCAGCATTGTTAGCTTGGAAGCTGGTTTCGATCGGGGCTATCTGAAAAAATCTCGCACAGCGCACTTACCACTGCTGGCGCAGATAGAGGCAGTTCGGGAAAAGACGAATAAGGGTGTTTCTTCAAATGGTAATCAACTTCGGCAGCTAGAGAAAAGGATTGCCAAGCTGGAAGATGAACTGGCAAGGGCCCAAGAGCAGCGAGGTAGAGCTCTAGTTCAGAATATGAAGCTTTGGGAGCGAGTACGAGAGCTTGAACGGGCGCTGGTCGGACATCCCAGCGGCAATGTTCGGATGCTGCTTGCTCCTGACTGATGGCCCGTCAATTGTTATGTGGCATAGACCGGCGTGTCTTCGAGCTGCTCAAAGATGGAGATTTTAAGCAAATCACAATCCGAAGACTGATGGCTGCATACGCCCGCCAGGTGGAGGCATCGTTAAGTGATGTTGAGCTATAGTCCAAAATCTATGATTAGGTCAGGCGGTTGAAGCGTGTGTGATGGATCCGGCATGACGTTGTGCACCGAAGCTCGGTCGTGCCTTCCGCGTCTCAGGGAAGCCAGCAGGCTTGTGCTTTAGAAGTTCCATCGTGGAACTTTAATTCGCATGTCCAGGTTTCCTAATGCAGTTAGCCGGAAAAAACATCGGCTCCACGATCTTATATAGACCATTTCGCACTATACGCTTTCGGTTTGCTCTACGAAGCGATCTACAGCCTGCTGAGGTCGTTTCGGACCTTGGAGAATAGTTCTTCGATTTCACTCTCCTCGTCGGCTAGAAGAAAAACCTCAACAAGCAGGCTGAGTGGGTGTACACCTATTCTTCCTGCTAGCCCACAATTTTTTCAACGTAGGGTTTTAAGGCCGCGTTCTAAGGAGCTGACGTATGTCCGGCCGCTGACGTCGCTGAAATCCTCCTGAGGAGGCCACGGCTTTGTCTTGTCTTCCGGAGTGCTATAGCGAGGGCCTGCTTGAGCTCCATTTGCGCTTAATCCACAAACGGTACGATTAAGCCTCTTTGAATCCTATAGCACTACACCCTATAGTGGTTATTTTGCGAGGAGGTGCGTTATGCCATCGTTACGAGTCAGCCTTGAAACATTTTCAGAGGTGATTGATCGGAATGGCCAGTCCACATTTCTCATAGTCTGCGTGCTGGACCTTTGCAGTACGGATGATGTAATTGAGATCGTTGTCTGTAAGACAGGTCAGTGCACTCTCGATTTTTTGAATCGCCTCGATCGGCCTAACGCCGAACAGGCCGTTGTGGGTGTTCAGTTAGCTTTGCCACCGCAGATGACCAAGGAGGCGAAATGGGTGGTGCACCCGGTGCTTGATTTCACAAGAGTCACATTGGATGTCAACATGCATCTGACAGATACTTATGCGTACCGAGTCGCATCTGGAAAATATTTCTCGGACAACAGAGAAATTTCAGCTCAAGCTATCAAGAGTGTGAGAAGTATCTATCAAGCCTCTAATGCTGAATCCCTGGCCGACCCGGAGCTGAGTGATTTCCAATCCTGGATTGCCAAAATATTGAGACAGCTGATTAATGAAGCCTATACTTTGACGTGATGGAGAAAGGGCGGGGTTATATATGAGTTTGAGAAGGCCTTCAATCTAATTGGTTACTTGTTACTCAGTGGGAGTACATATCATGGTAAGCAATGAGCGCCTAACCAGCTTACAATGCACAGTTGGGCTGAGGGCCGCTTTGCGAATAATTGAAGGTTGGAAAGCTACCCCAAGTCAAGCCTGCAGAATTCTTCGAATTTCGCTTTCGACGTTTCGCCGTGCTGTGCGGGGGAGCGGATGTGGCGCGAAGCTCGACTTGGATCAACAACAGAGGATTGGCTTGGTGATCGGCATACATGGCTTTCTGAGGGCGACGTTCACTAATCAAGAAAATGTCAGGGGGTTCCCAAGTTTCAAGAATGGGAATTCGTTTTTTGACGGTAGGTCACCGCTAGAAGTCATGGCCCAGGGCGACCTGATCTCTCTGTACGAAACCTACAAGCGCATTGAGCAGATTCAAGCGGCGAGCTCATGGGGTTAAGCATCAGCCGCAGTGATAATCTTTAATAGACCAAGCCACCAGTTGCAGGAGGGGTGTTAGTGCGAGGCCGTCTTTAGACATAGTCGACAGATCCCTCGTACTAAATTCCGAGCCAGTCCGCCCTTGGTAATCGCATTTGCCCTGGCCAGTAGTACACGAGGCGACCTGACCAGCGAACCGCCGGGCTTCGACACAGATGGTAAGTCCGTCATGCTCGGCGAATTTTGGCCGAGCAACGACGAAATCAAAGCACTATCGGTTAAAGCCACGAACCCGCAGCTGCATACACAATGGTACGCCGACCTCACTTGCGACCACGACCTGTGGAACGACATCGTGGCTGCTGGTGACTTGCTGCTGTTTCCAGGCCCGACCATGTTAACGTTCGTCACTGCTGAATACGTATTCCGGTTGCATCGTATTTGCGCTTCAGAGCTGCATCAATATCTGCAACAAACCTTTCGGGCGCCATCGCTAGCGTTTCTCCCGTCAACCGATGGACAGCGGCTACAGTTTCCGCCCGAATGGCTTGATTGCTGGTGAGCTGGACTGTAAGTACCAGATTGGACTTTTCGGAAAAGTCGCTCATCATCCTGGACAGAGCTCCAAGCTCTCGTTCAATACTCGTGATAGCAGCCACATTATTGAGAGTGGCCTCGGCTTGATCAATTTCAGCGTTAGTCAGGTGATCTTTGGCAGGAATAAGATCGAGCTGTTTACGATAGTCTGATATCTGCCCAGCATAAGTTTTATGATCCAGCTCAAGCCATGCACCCAATCCATTGAGCTTGCCGTAGGAACTCGGGTACCAAGCTCTCTCGATAATCTTCTTTCCATTATCGAATCCTGTCTTTGTTATCTGATATTCCCAGACCACTTCCAGCCTATTAGTCTTCCAGCGGTCGATTAATTTATGCCAGATCTGTCGGGGGAGTGTGTTGCATAAATCAGAGATTCGCACTTGCAGATCCCTATGCAGCAGGTGAACGGCTTTGCCCTGCTCTACGTATGATTGCCGCTTCTTGAGCAGGTTTTCCACCTTACGACGACGGATTGATTGCCGCTGGTTCGCATCTAGCTGCTTGAAGCCAGATTTGACCGATTCATCATTCAGGCTGAGGTATTTGTGAGCGCAGCAATGGCCAATCAGAACCACCGAACCATCCGTACAACTAACGACGTAACCTTTTTGGTGCTGCTGAGCACAACGCTTACCAAGCTTTTCATACTGGCAGCTTGCTTCTGGCTGATAGAGCTTGTAAGGCCACACAGCGTGGCTGAAATTCACTTTATTAAGCAGCAGATCTAGGGCGATTTCGAAGTGACCTTGGATGTCAGCGAAAGTCTTGAATTCCATAAAGTCGGTTGATGGCATCAATTGCTCCAATCTGTTTAAAACGGGAGAAGATGGGGGCTCAGGGTGATCTGTATATATAAACAGTATAGAGGAGGTAGGCCTCCGATGGAAGGCTTTGTGACATCAGTCGATGTGGTAGCAAGGGGGTTCGGTGAGATGAGGTCTCGCCATAGAAAGGCCAATATGGCCAGCCAACGGGACAGGGATTGGCCCTTCCATCGGCCAGCGCTCTTTACAGGGCGGGACGCCTCACCGTTTGTGGCTGCAACAGTTTTAATTCTCTAGAGCGCTTGGCCCTTCTAGCTCGGGGGCAGGTTGCGACAGTTTGCGATTTATCACGAACGGACTGGAGACCACGAAACCAGGGGGCCTCCTGCGACAATTTTAATTCTCTAAATCCATATCCGTAATGTGAATTCAAGTAGGATATACCTACAGTTGCAGAAACGCAGACGCGCAATCCGGAGTGGAGTTATATGGAGGAGGGGGAGGAGCCGGTGCTCACAGCTGACAGTGACTCTGACTCGGAAGCTGGTTCAGGCGCCCAGTCTCTCGCTGGCTACGATTACCAGGTCGACATCTCCATCTGGTTGGCCCTCGATCTAATGCTGGGCTCTGGCCTCACTCAGATGCTCGAACTTGAGCCCAGTAGCGAGGAGGATATCGAAGCGCAACTGGCAGACGACGAGCCCGGGCGCGTATCGACACAAGTTGGTCTGGATGGCTACACCCTAGTCGTGCAGGCAAAGCTCCGCGGCGGCGACGCCTGGACTGTTAACGGCATCAGTCGTGTCCTGAAGCATGGAAGTGCAACACGATTATCGGCAGCGCGGCGGTTGGCCTCCCCTACTATCCGATATCTATTAGTAACAAGCGCGGCTTTAAACGGAAAAGCGAGAGGGCTAGCAGTGAAGCGCCCCGGAAGTTGGCCTAAGAGCAGCGGAATGCCTTCCTCTATGCTGAAGGAGCTCCCGGCAGGAGCTGCGGGACGCGTTGCGGTCATTGGCAATTTGGGCGAAGAGCACTTAATACACGAAATCAAACGACTCCTGATCGAACGGTTTGGAGTCCCAAACTCGCGCTGGATCGAGTGCCTCCGCGTACTCCGCGGTGAGGCACGGCTGCGCGCTCGGCGCGTGGGCGAGGGCCGCTGGCGCCGGGAAGATCTCGAGCAGGTGATCCGCAGCCACGACGGCTACCTAGCGAGTTCGCCTCAACTCGACAACTATGTCCAGCCCAGAAACTGGCAAGATCTGCGCGACGCAATGGGAAGCCCCAAATACGCCGCGATCATCATTGGCCAATCCGGAACTGGAAAAACACTCGCGACAAGCAAACTCTACGAAGAGCTTCGCCGCGAGAACCCGGGACTGACGCGCGTTCCAATCCGTCGTGGTCCGCAACAGTTGCGCGATGACCTAACGCCGCCACCTGTTCTCTATGACATTGAGGATCCGTGGGGCCGCTACGATTTCGATCCTGCAAGCCGGCCATGGAACGACGAACTTGCCCAATGGCTTGGGCGAGCACGCGCCGATAGAATGATCATAGCCACGAGTCGGCGAGATGTGGCCATGTCGTCGGGGGCGCTGAAGTCTGTTGATCGATGGGTGGTTCCGCTCGAAGCAGAGCATTATGGCAAGCCTGAGCGACAGCGGCTCTACCGCTCTCGAATCGATACTTTGCCACGGGACGTGCGCCTACTGGCGGCTAGAGCGGAGCCGCAGGTGCTCGCTAGTTTGGCAACCCCGCTTGAAATCGAGAAATTTTTCGACGCGCTACGCACCATGGGGCGTCCACAGAAGTATGGAGAGAATGCTTTCATAAGCGACGCGATCGCCAAAGCTCACGAGCAGTCGATTGAGTTGACAGTCGTTCTGCAAATTGAGGAGCGAGAAGATGTTCGAGCCGCAGCCGTCGTATGGGGGTTCCTGAAGGCAAACGATCATCTGTCGCTCCGGATGCTTCGTAGCTTGGAGCTTGAACTAGCCGAATCGCTGCCCGCCTTCGAAAAAGGCGTTATGCCTTTAGTGGACTGTTTCGTTGCTGCACGCAACCTACGCTCCGGTTCAGGGGATGTGAGTTATTATCACCCCCGTGTCGAAGCAGGTGTAGAGGCGGCGCTCAAGCGCCAACCGATTCCCGTAACCTTGGCGCTGCGTACGCTCCTTGACGTCCTGACCGATCCAGATGGACTAGGGGACGATTGGGGAGCAGGGATAGCCGCACGCATCGTCGCCGCTGCACAGCATATCCCGGAGCTGACGCTCCTTCCGCGTCCTAAAGCGGCAGCTAAGATCGACGCTTGGCTATCTGATCGCCTTCTCGACCCTTCTTTAAAATTGAGCGAGTATGCAAAGCTTGCAGCTGCGGCGGGGTCAACTTCGTCCAACGCTGCTGAGTTTGTTCGCTACCTTCTTCACCGACCGGATCAGAGCTTAGCTGGCATGCTTTTTTGGGAGCGCCCAGAACATCCCGATGCCTGGTATGACCGCCTTCGCGCGGATCGAACGATTACGGTGATCGCTGGGCGCTTCATCCGAGAAATGCTACCAAATGAGCACGATTACTACAGTCTGTCTTTTATCGACGACCTCAATCGCTTGGCGCCCGACCTGACCTCAGCCTATCTCGAAACAGCTGCGGCCATCGTCCGCTATGGGGTCACCCACTCGTCCGATGTTATCGCTGCCGGCGCCTTGCACGATCTTGGCGGCTTCGAGCCTATCGTAGATACTGCTATCGAAGTACTCACACCAACAACTGACGAGCAGGCGGAGACGCGCGTCACACGCCTCGCCATCATCAATGAAGTTTACAGCAGCGATTACGCCGAACATCTCTCTGACAATGATGATGGTTATACGGCGGTAGAGTTTCTACAAGCCTATACCGATCGTATGCGTCAGGTGAACGGTTGGCAAAGTCTCGCACAGCACCGACATGCCGCGCCGCTCCTCCGCTATTGGATGCAGTCTCTCATGAGAGAAGCAGATACCCAGGCGCCGTCTGACGATGAAGTCGTTGGTGCATTCGCCGCCGCATTCGGTAGCGACGAAGAGGATACGCTATGGTTAATTATGGTGAAGCGTTGGGACGAGCAGTATCGGGAAAAGCTTCTTTCCCGCGTCCGTGAGGGGGCTGCGCAAAGTACGGTACGCTATGCCGCACTGGCTTGCCTAATCGACAAAACACCAGACTCGCTGCCTCAGATTACAGATGAACTTCGTGAGGCTGGAAAGGATGAGCGGATTGTCGAACTAATGATCGACCTCGCACATCTTCAGGATTGGACGAAGGGCGAAGGCGACAAGCATGAAGCAGCCGCAATAACTGCTCTGAATCGCCTCGATCCCGAACTTAGCGAGCTGTGCAGAGCAGCCCAGAAGAGCGCAGCAGAAAAACCACGACCTTTATCTTCGGCAGCAATCATCCTACTCGCAAAACCTGTCCGTTCAAGCCCGAGCGTGCGTGCATTACGCATTCGTCGACACCTTGACCTTCCTGGCTCTGCACGCGATGACATAGAGTGGACACTCGCCCATAGCGATGATCATGAGTCATGCGTTGAGGCTGTTAATGCCGCCATTGCACTTGGAATGAAAGATGTTGCCGCCGGGGCACTCGACCATAGATATTCCCATGTCGTGGCTAAGGCACTCCTTGAGATAGGAGCCAGCATCGCGGCGCCCCTGCCGGCGGAATTACTCGCTTTGGCACATGCCCAAGGCAGCCCGGTAAGGAAGGCCTTAATCCGCCTGCTAGGGGCCAAGCCTCATCTGAACCATCTTCCAGTGCTGCTACACCTAGCGCACGATCATTGGTCTACTTCATCACGCTACTATGGCGAAGAGGACGAATTCCCCATCGCGCGCTCTGCAGTCGATGCGATCGCCGCTCTTGCGCCACTTGATGCGGAAATCCTTGAGAAGCTACAGGAGATCGCGCTTGGGACCTCCGACTGGCTAGTCCGTGCTAACTTGTTCAGGATCATGGCTGTGCAGGGAGGGAGCACATTCCAAGAACGGCTCTTAGAGCTCGCAGTTACTCCCGGTCGCATTCCTATCAGGCGTGCGGCAGCCCACGCGATGTTGAGGGAGGTACAAGTACTGGACGCTACAGTAATTAGCCAGATCACCGTAGACCTCCTGGCGAAGCGCGAGCCGTCAATCGCCGCCATGTTGACCCTCATCGCAACATGTCGAATGGATCTTCATGAGCGCCTTGACCTTGCGCGCGGAATATCGGCGAACGCTAAGCGACGAGCTCTTCTCCTTTTAATGCTTTGGCCGGCAGTGGGGTCTGACGAGTCTTCTAGGTCAGCTATCGAGCAGCTTCTTCCCGACAATCACCCATCGCTCGCGTGGGTTAAGGCCGGACCGAGCGAGAAAGCCGAAGATACCTTGATAGCCGACCTTGGTGATCCTGCTATATGCCTGGCGGTCCTTGATTGGTTGAACCCCAAGGAAAAGAAACCGTGATCAATCGGCTTCGAGCCAGAAATGGCCTTGACCTTGGAATTTTTGTTTTGAGGAATGGTCACGAACGTCTGCATCCGACCCAGGCTGTGTGAAAACGCCCTCGGTTGTCTAACCGTTCGACCGTCGTGATCGTGGCGGGGGCAATCATGAAGCGGTTCATCGAAGGTGAGGCTCGGGCGCAGGCCAAATTGCTACCTGAGTGCCTGGACGACTACATCACCGATGAAAACCCAGTGCGAGTGGTCGATGTCTTCGTCGATGAACTCGACCTGGGCGCGCTCGGTTTTGCAGGCGTCGATCCGGCAGCAACAGGGTAAGCGTACGGTGAACTCACCTTGCGCAATTCAGGTCGGCACCCGCTGCGTCGGCAGCCGCGTAAGTACGTCCTTTAGATAGGCATACGGATAATACCCATTCATACGCACTGATTGGATGAGGCTCATGATTGCAGCCGCCCGTTTACCACTGCGCAGCGACCCGGCAAACAGCCAGTTCGAGCTTCCAAGTGCCCATGGCCGTATCTGGTTTTCGACCTGAGGGATCTACGGGTCTTCCTGAGCCTAGTTCTTCCAGGTGCTAACTACCAAACGTGTCGCCACCGCAATGATCTCGCTGTTTAAGGGGGCGGCCTTTTCCACTCCACGAGTAAAAACTCCAAGGATCCAAGGTGCCCGCCCTTCCGGCCAAATGGTGGCAATATCGTTGGCAACACCATAGTCGCCCGAGCCTGTTTTGTCCCCTACCACCCAATGCTGCGGCACTCCAGCGCGGATTCGGCTCGCACCAGTCGTATTCCCCTTGAGCCAGTTCTGCAAGGTTTGCCGGGAAGCAGATGTAAGGTGATCGGTCAGCACCAGTCGTTGGACAAGAGTGCCCATAGCCAAAGGTGTCGATGTGTCCCGGGGATCACCAGGCAATGCGCTGTTCAACCCCGGCTCTGTGCGATCTAGCCGGAAAAAAGGGTCGCCATTCGTGCGTGCGAAGCTCGTCAACCCGACCGGGCCGCCAACCAAGGCAAGCAGCAGATTGCCTGCGGTGTTGTCGCTGTACTGGATGGCGGCTGCGCACAATTCAGAAACGGTCATACCCGTGGCAACGTGCTTTTGGGTGATCGGGGAGTAGACCACCAATTGATCAGCGCCGTAATGGATCCGCTGCTCAAGCAAAGATGACTCGGTTTCGCTCTGATGGAGGATGGCGCCGGCCAGAATAATCTTGAAGGTGCTACAGAATGGGAAACGCTCTTCGGCTCGATAAGCCAGCGACCTTCCGTTTCCTGTATCAAGAGCCCAAAGACCTATTGTACGGTTGGAGGAATGCTCAAGTAGCTCCAGCTCTCGGGTGATCGAATTAGCTCCCCAAGCTGGTAATACGGGGGCTATCGAGCATGCCAGGGTGCCTTGTAAAAAGTGTCGCCGATGGATGTTTTTTTGCATTTCTGATCCTTAGATAAAGCATAAGTGTACGGGCAAACCGTCTTGCACGACTAAGTCGGACGCCAACGATGCGGAAGCAACTCCGCAATCTCACTGGCCCGTTGTGTTGACAGACGCGTCAGCACATCTTTGAGATAGGCATACGGATCATGCCCATTCAGACGCGCCGACTGGATCAGGCTCATTATCGCCGCGGCCCGTTTGCCGCTGCGCAGCGACCCGGCAAACAACCAGTTCGAGCGACCGAGTGCCCATGGCCGTATCTGGTTCTCGACTTGGTTGTTGTCGATGGGGCTGTAATCGAGGGGCTTTGGCCGTGGCTGATCCGTTGGGCACCAGGTCGCGCTGGCCAAGATCTAGTCATGCAGTGTTTTGCTGATCGGTACCGCCATTTCCTGACGTATTCGCCAACGGTCTTCGTTGCTCATATCCCGAGCCTGGCGTTCAACCTCGTACAAACCGACAATCGAGTGCAGCGCCTGTTCGGCCAATCTGTTCTCTGAGTCGATCATTGCCATCGACAGCAGCAAGTTCAAAGCCGTAAACAATCGCGACCGTAACCTCATCCAGGCCAAGGTGAAAGCCTGCATGCAGCAAATCGAGCAGAGCATAGAGCGCTATCTGACAGCGATGGATTCGGCAGACCGGGCGATGCCGGAAGTGGCCGTAGCCAAGGCCGAGCGATTGAAAGAGAAGGTCGAAACGCTAAGGCGCCTTGACCGGCAGAAACCCGAAGCTGCCTTTGCTGGAGGTCCTCAAACGGCCATTCGCGGGCGATCGGTTATGGGCTAGAATTACAACCATAAGTTCTAATAAGTCGATATAACAATTGCGTTTTATTCTAAGGCGAAGCGTTCCTCAAGTCGGGATACGGCAGCGCCGCCGCACATGACGCGTTGGACTCAGCTACTAGGGACACATCGCTTTCCGTTTCTGATGGCTATCTATGGCCCCCCAATAATGGCATATTGCCCTAGCAAGGAACACAGGCCAGCTGGAGGCAATTGCTGCGAGATCGGACGGTTCAATGCTTATTTTTAAAATGAGATATACCGTAATGTTTTGCCTCCGATGTTTTGAACGGTTTTTATATTGCGCATACTTAGATTAAAATAGCTAGAGGCCGGCTGGAATATTTTAGAAGCAAGATTATTGGTTAATGAATTACGACAGGGATGAATTAATGATTTTAGCTAGTGGCAGTACGCGCCAGACGCTAGCCGCCGTAAATGCAAAAATTGACTCAATCGCAATGGCTGAAGCTGAGTCATTGCTTGCTCGCCTAATCTGTAACATAAGCTTTGAAGAGCTTGCTATTGTTGCGCCAGAGTTGCGAGAGGCAATTGATAGATTTCTTCCTAAACGGAAAAGAAAACTACAAAAACTACTTGGTGACTGCTTAAAGACTCCCGCATCAAATGACAGTCAACCCCAAAGATCCACTACCCCATTAGTGGAGTTAGAGCAAAAGTCAGAGCAAGGGGCAGAGCAAGAATTAGAGAACTACAAACTACGCCTCAATAAGCTTGAGACATCCCACATCTTCCAGTGGGCAACTTATTATCGCGATACCGTCGGATTTATCTATAAAGATATATACGATAATTTAGAGCGTGCAGATGACTGGTCGAGCACCTTGGGCAAGATGCGCGACCTGTTTGCAGAACATTCGACGAACATTGCCAGTCGCGGGATATCATATTCAAAGCAACATGGGCTGAGTGAAGAGGCCGCTCAATATAAGTCGCTGAGCGGTCTCCAGCAGTTTCTGTACTTAATAATGAATCTGTATGTCGATAGCCAAGAAAAAATAAGCAATGCGAGTCAGGCGAGATTATACAGAAATATAGGGTCGGCTCTGCTGTGTGGCGTACTAGAAGGCTACGCTGAAGTGTTAAGCTGGAATAAGCTTTGTGAACACCACAAACATTGGGTTCCAGCGCTCGGGTTTACCACTGGGGCGGATGCCTTGCTCTTAATGCAGAGAAACGAGAAGACAATTTATCCACTTATAGGATTGTTTGACACGATAGTCCCATTGCTTCTAGCCGTCGACGCGCTTTTCAATAAATATAATGGTCACGACCATTTAGTTACCAGGGTTAGCAGAATTCACCAGACAACCCCTATCAGTCTGGAGATAACGCTTTTCTCTGTAGTTGGCGGGATCACCTCCGAGTTCAGTGTAGTGGCAGTTTTTTCTGGCGATGTTACGGAGCTTGTTGAAGTTGAGTACTTAGGTATCAATAACTCGACCCTGGCTGTACTAAGGGCTAGCCCAATTGTAATCAGCTGGATAGAACAGCATGACAAGCGCAATTTAATTGACGCCTCCTCAGTATCAGGCTTGTCAGAGCGTGCACATGACTTGTCTGAGCTTGTAAGAGGCGGATTAGAGAAGCTAATAGAATTTAATTCAGAACTCGAAGGGTCACAACTAATTCGGCATAATTACGCCAAAGACTTCCCTCTTGAAGACCCAGACACCAGGCGGCTTTTTACTGTTGAGAGGCATAGCGTAAGAGTTCTTTTAGAGAAATTTGAGCGTGGTACAGGCATTCATTTATGGTGCAGTGTCAGGCGCTCAGGTAAAACCACGGCTGCAACAAGCTTGTCGGGGCGCTCTCTAGTGATCTTTCAAACCATGGATCAAGTTACTGACCAAGTTCATCACAACATATTTGAGAGAGAAATAAGAGCCGCACTCGAGTCAGCGAAGCCAATTGCAAGCGATTTCTTTGAGAATGTCATAACTGCTTGCCTCGCTGGCGCTGGAGCAGAGCGCACAAACAGTAAAGTTATCTTCCTGCTTGACGAATACGAAATTTTATTCGGAATGCTGGGTGCGATGGCTGCGCAAAACCAAATGATCAAATTCAATGTCGCTCTGCCTTTGTTGAGTCAAATGGTTCGATTCGCCTCCAGAAATTTGCTGATCTTCATGGGACAAAGACCTGATGCGTATCATATCATTCCAGCGCAGAACCAGCTTAGCCCTTTGGTAAAACAGCATCCGTTCCCACTATTCGAGCATCTAGAAGGGGGTAGTGACTCTGAATTCAGTCAGTTTCTCAGGAAGGTGCTTTCCCAAAATCTTCCATTCTCATCATCGTTTGCTGACGCAGTGTATGCTGAGACCAGCGGGCACCCTTACCTGACCGTCAATTTGATGGTCGATTTCTGCGATTGGCTCGCCACCAATAATGCGGTAAGTTCCAGTACGTTAGATGCGAACCGATTTGAGCTATTCGCGAAGGCTCGACTTATTCCAGGTGTGCTCAGCAGGAGTTCATTCTACCCATTCTTCAAGAACCAGTTCTCTGGATATCTTAGCGAAGAGTCACGAAGAGATGAGCTTTGGCTCTATGCAATCGCTAGGGTGCTGCATCAAATCGGCATGAAGAATCCAAAAGTTCTATATTGCCCTATTGCGCGCTACAACGAATACGCAACGCAATCGTTAGCAGGCAGCACAACTACTCCACAGGTTCTTTTAACGTCTGGGGTTCTGTCGAATTTCTTCAGGCAAGACAACGGCAACATAAGACCAGCTGTACGACTCATGGCCAGGCTAGCAGCCTGCTCTACCCCGGAGGTTTTATAATGGAACTGGATGCCAAAGCTATTGCAGGGTATTTAAATGGTATTGAGTGGGATGAGAAAACTTTCTTGCGCTTATTCTGGGTTAAAATTGCTCACGGCTCCAGAGACGCGTTAGCTCATGAACTTAGAAATATCGGAAGCGATGACGTAATCGTTCCAGTGGTCCTACGTGAAACTTTATTTCTAAGCGCAAACGCTGTAATGGCGGATTTTTCACGCCTGCTAGACAGCAACCGCCAAAGCTTTGAAGGTTTGCAAATAGAGTGCAACAGAAAAATTACAGTTATTATATTGCTAAAGGAAAATTTTAATCTTTCTCAGATTAGCTCACCTGTAACCCTGCCTCGTTGGTTCCCAGTGTTAGGCGGAACCGAGACTTATCTCCATATTTCCGACTTGATGTGGAGTGCAGAGCTTGACCTTTTAAACTGCAACGATGCTCAAGTTGGTGTTTTAGCCTCATCTCTCTATGAGCTTGAGTCAACAATTGTGGAACGTATTAGGCAGGTGTCAGTAGTTGATCATCGTAAAGCAAGGCCGCTAATTGACACACTCTGCGATGGAGCCGGCTCCACCAGCGATGTATTAGACAGATTTGAAGCGACTCTACGGGGCGTGCCTGACCCCAGAGGCTATCGGCCCAACTCTCAAAATAAAAACTCCTTGATTTCTCTTCTGTTTTCTACGGTCATGAAGTCATCTCCAGAGCTTTTATCTAAGGCGGCTACAAATCTTTGCAAAGCCACATCCGATAGCTCTACTGATATTCTTCGGCCCACTCTGTTTGCAATTATGCTCAGGCCTTCTAACAAAGTTGATGTAACTGTAAGGAATTGGCACTCAATTCTGTTGGCTGCCTACCAAGTTTATCAACTTATGAATGCGGCAGCGCATGCAGGTGAGTACCCCAAATATCCTGCCACGTTGATTCACGCGAACTCACGAGACTTAGTACAATTTCTTCATGCGGCAAATCAATATGTAGGAATATTATTCGCAGAAGGTGAGATCGGCTCCTGAGATGAGCCGATTATGTCTGACTACTCTCTATAGAACATCCAAGGTCAGGGCCGCCGGTAGCCGAGCAGCCCTTGAACCTTTTTGAGGCGCAAACTTGGAAGCTTGGAGGCCGGTTACGTCACCGTCTGGCTCCGTGTTTGGAGCGAGGGAGTTCGCTAAGCCTTAGTGGGAATTCCTATCCTTATCGCTAGGACTTCCACGCGCCAATGAAGCGCTCATCTGGAACTACTGACTCAGGTCGTAATAGCGTAATGCACTAGTAATGTTCGGTGCTGTACTCAAGGAGTAGCAACATCATCTAAAAAACGTAAACTTTCACGATGTGCAACATAACCTGATGCACTCAAAAGCTTTTTGTCGGTCAGCGTGATTACTTTGGCATCTTCTTTAAAATTGGAAAGATCCTCCCGATCCATGGCGCATAAAATGACCTGAGACTGTTGAGAAATTTCTGTCTTGAGCAGTTCCAGAATTTCTGTATATGATTGGTTGACTTGCTCGTGCTGGTTTGGCGTGTCAATGATAAATGGGGCTGCCACGTTTTTGTACTTGTAAATTTGTTGTAGTGTGGCCAGGTAGTAGGCCAGCAGCCCACGGACGCTTTCAGCTGCGCCGCCACTTCCATATAGTTTTTTGTAGTCTATTGGTGACCTCACATTAGATAAATTTACACCGTCTGCTTTGAGCCTGCTGATGTATTTCCGCAGTTTGAACATGAACTCGGCATTCATGGCTTCTTTTTCATCTTTGCTGAGCAGTTCTTTTTGTTGCTTTTTGAAGGCGCGGTTTTCCCGTTCGACGTTTTTTATAGTAATATTTTTTTTGTCGCGTGTTTGCACCACTTTTCTCTGGACCGCAAGGGAAGCAAGGCTCTCAATGAATGATGTTGGGTCATCATCTGCGATATCATCTACACTTGGAAAATGAGATTCCGCTAGTGATTCAATGTCAAATATTTTCGATTTCGTGGCGTTAAGTTTTATTTTGTTTCTGTCAATGCTTTCCGTGATTTTAGAGAGGCTCGCAGCAAGGCTGGCGGCCAACTCTGCTGCGCTATCTTTGTCGGCTAGAATGGAGGAGCGATTCAGCAGAGAGTTATCATGCTCTGTTCCACAGATCGGGCAATTCAGCACGTCCCCTGCTATATTCTCTACTGAGAATTTATAGTCATCTTCAAGTGATGCTATCGCTTTTTTAGCAATATTCAACTGACTTGAAGTGTGCTCCTTGTCGATTTGTAGTTTTGCGAGTTCTGAGAAAATCATCTCTTGTTCAGCTTGCAGTTCGGAAAGAGATGTCGTTATATTGGAAATAAGGATGTCGACGTCCGCTGGTGTGGCTGCCAACAAGCGCTTAGAGGGGGGTACAAATTCGCTCATGACGGATAAGGTCGTATCAATCCTGCCGACAACTAATGCGGCGTCTCGCTTGATATCAGTTTTTAATGCGATCTGCTTTTCAATAGAAAAGTGCCTATCAGTTAAATACCCTGTGTGACATTCAATTATCGTGCGCTGCCAGTTTTTGTACTGAAGTAAACCAGAGAAGGACGTCCAGGCCTTCGACCAACTTTCGCGTTGGTCTAAGTAAAAAGGTAGAAAAAAGAATGCAGGAGGCGGTACTTCTAGAGAGGCAGTGTCGTCACGGCTGGGCAGTAGGGCATTGAAATCAACAAGTTTGGCGAATTGCTTTGAGTAGTCCCCTGTGATTTTGGGGAACGTTTGCCAGCTTGAACCGGTTCTTAGCCAAATTTGGTTGCCTTTTCTCGCGGTTGCGTAGCTTTCTTCGCCGATGTCAAATTCTACGAGTGCTAGAGCATCAAGGGATGCCCAGGTCGTATCGAAATGTGGATCGCAGCCAACTGTCCATAGAAGGATTTTTGCAAGCGTTGATTTCCCAATGCTATTGTCATCGCCCGTTATTAGATTCAGCTTCGGACTTAACTCGAATTGCCCGCCACATTTTAGGGAATCCGATATTATTGTCACCTGCTTGAATGTCATTTTTTTCATAGCGCTTAGTCCTTAGGTTTCTAACTAATAATTTATAATTTTCTAAGCTTGATGAGGGGTTAGAGTTTTTTTGATAATTCATAAATTATTGCTGCCTCTAAGGTCTGTTCATCTGGAAACGCATCTACTGCGGAGGCTGACATTTTCGATATTACTGCAGGGATGAATATGCTGGCACTCTCGGTAAGCTCTTCAGCTGACGGCGCGTCGAGGACGTTATCAATAGCTGCGCTGATTGATTTGCATGAGTTTAAGTAGGGCATGGACCTGCCATATTTTTGCTCCTGATAGTACCGCCTAAACGCGTGCGTCAACGGTATGCGGCGAGGAAGCTTGACCGACAATATTTCCAGCGCTGATCTGAATAAGGTTAAATCAGCATCGGCCGAAGGGTCCTGGAGATAGAGGTCAATCACCTTCTGCACATCTATCGAAGTGAGCCCTTTTTTTTGTACGCATTCTTCCCATTTCGAAAAGTCGAAAGCTATCATCCCCTTGCGGCGCAGATCATCCATTAACGATAAGTAGATGCTCTGAGGTTTGTATTTCGAATCGGGCCACTTGGATTCAATCATGTTCGAGAGGCGACCTATTGAGGCGTCTTGAAATGATACAGAGGTTAGATCCGATAGTACAAAACGCAGGGTTTCAGGAATTGCATCGGAGCCGATTTCAGACTTAAGAGCATCTGATATTTTTTGCAGGCATTCAGACGTCAAGTCGCCCGTACTGATAATAGAGAGCTCAAGGTCTTTGTCTATCTGCTCTAGATCGAATCCACTTGTGTTAACAAGGCCGAGCGAATGCAGCCGATCATACAGCCCCTTTTTGTTAACGCCATCCACCATTTTGCCAAGGATAGATAAGTCCTTTCCTCCTTCTTTTTTTGATTTGCGTTTCAGTATTCGGTTTAAAGTCCACTTGCCTGTTTCGTAATTTTTTACCTGATTGAAGTCGAATTTGACTGATGTCGGGTCCAACCCGTCCCCGATGATCACATCTTCATGATACTCGACAAAAACTACATACTCTTGAGTGTCTGCGTGGCGCTCAAATATTTTGCATAGCGCCCAATGATATTGATATTCATACTTTTCGAATGTTCTCGCACCAGCGTGCTCTCGCTGAGCCGAGCCAAGTGGATTACTGGAAGTACTTGTTCCGTTCATCGCGGTCCCTTAGACAACTTTTCCAATCCCTGAGAAACCATCGAGCATCTCCATACTTATTATTGATGGCGAAACGCTATGATCTCGTTATAGAAAGCAAATTATCAAATGGTTTAAGCAATGTCTATGATGTTGGCTAAGGGTAGAATCGTTCCCCATATCGGCCGGCTACTACCGTCTCTTAAAGCGACCTCCGTTACTTCTCTACCATCTGTTGTGACAGCGATGTCTTTATCGTCCGGTTCTTGGTGTGGCGTCGTCTGCTTCGGCTAAGGCACTAGAGCCGAGCCTCTATAGCTTTCGGTGCAGAGATCGCTTTCGTTCCTAGCCCAGGCCTGACCAAGCTCACCTGGAGCGGCGTTGTCAATGTCTCCGCTTGAACCGGCGATCTAAGCCCAAAGGAGTGTCAATCTTGAGCTTAGACAACCCGAAATCAGTCAACATTGTTCGAAAGGATTGACTGTCAATGGCATTTTGGCGTCGCGATCGTAGCTCCAGTGAACCGGGGTATACAGCTTGTCAATGTGCTGGACTGTTAGCTGATACTCTCGATTACTGGCCGGACGACCCGTTGGTGGCCGAGGCTACGGCGCGGGCCAAGCCCCGGGGTACCTGAAGGTCGCCGGGACGGCGGTCAGTCGAGCGGTGCGAGCAGGAAGGTGCACACTTGGCCTTCCTCGACATTGAGCAAGGCCACCCAATCCCCGTTCCTGTGAGGCGTATCTTCCAGAGCGCCGACCCTGTAGCCCCGGTGGTCACGCAAGTGACAGACAAGGCCCTCATCGGTCAGCTCCAGCGGCTCGATCTTCCAGTAGTCGGTAACGTCGGCATGCCAGTAGAAACCCAGGTAGCCATTGCGGCTGATGCCAAGTGTTTTGGCTTGCGGGCGCCCGGGCACACTGATGTGGTAGTGCAGGCGATCGTCGGTCTGCGAGTGGTAATGAAAGTCCATCACCGGCGAGTCCTGCCTTCCCCCAGCCTGCAACCAGTCATCCTCGGGGGTAATGCCCCAGCTGAACTTGTCGCTGCCGCGGCTCAGGCGCAGCGGGATGTACCGGTCGACGGCGCGCAGGTACAGCCTGGCGCGGAACGACATGGCAAATGCCGCCTGGATGTCTTCGTCCATGGTGCTTTCCTCGATTGGCATTGAAGGTTCTGCACCCTAATGCCGAGGAGCGACGCCCAGGCAGGTCGAAGACTTTCCCTTGTTGCCTCAGGCCTCGGCATCGCCCTCCAGCAGCATGAACAGGCGGTATAGCACCACGGTGCTGAACAACTGCAGGAAGCCGCTGAGGCTGTCCATGGCCAGCTCCATGCCGGGCGAGGGCTCGGGGAAGGCCATCAGCAGCAGCCCGTCGATCAGCCAGATCGGTGCCAGCACAGCCACCACGCAGATCATGATGCGCATGAAGTGCCCGGTGGTCATGCGTGCGCTTTCGCGCATCGCCTGCACCACCGGCAGGCCGCGCAGCACCAGCAGGTACTCGGCGAACACCAGGTTGATCATGATCCATACGCCCGGAAAGATGAACAGCGCCAGGCCGGCCATGATCAGCAGCGAGCTGATCAGGATCAGCAGGGCCAGTTGCGGCCATAGCTGCACGGCGCGGGCGAACAGGTCGCGCTTGCCGATGTCCTGGCCGTTGCTGCGGGTGTGCAGGTAAAGAATCAGTGCCGCGCTGTACAGCGGGTAGAACAGCAGGCTGACCAGCATGCCGTAGGCCGGCGATGCCTGGTCGCCCATCTGCCGGTACAGCAGCTGGGTGAGCAGGGCCTCCAGCACCACCAGCGGCAGGCACAGCTGGAGGATGCTTGGCAGGTGGCGGCGGAAGAAGTACAGGGAGTCGCGCAGAACGCTCAGCGGATTCATCAGTCAACATCGCATGGCAGTAAAAACAGGGGCCTAACTTTAGCCCAAAGCGGGCGTGGGGCTGTCACTTGCTGAAAAAAGTTTCACGGCGCCAGTGATTGAATCCCGTGCCGCTACACCCCATCTTTGACGCTGTCCGTTGTCCCGCTACCCCACGAGGTCGCCCCATGAACACTGAAGAACAAACCCTGATCGACGGCCTGTTCGGCCGCATCAAGCAAGCCGAAGACCCAAGCCAGCCGCGTGACGCGCAGGCCCAGGCGTGCATCGAGCAGCACCTGCGCCAGCAGCCGGCGGCGCCTTACTACATGGCCCAGGCGATTTTGGTGCAGGAGGCGGCAATCAAGCGCCTCGACGAGCAGAACAAGCAGCTGGAAGCCGAGCTGAAGCAGGCCCGCGCCCAGGCCGAGGCTGCACAGGCCGGTAACAGCGCACCTAGCAATGGCGGCGGTGGTTTCCTGTCCAGCATCTTTGGCTCGGGTGGGCGCGATGCGGCTCCGGTCGTGCAGCCACAACAACGCCCTTCGGCGCCCCCTGTAGCGTCCGGCGGCGGCTGGCGCGAACCGTCGGCACCGGGTTTCTCCCAGCCGCAACCGCAGCAGCCTGGCTTTGGTGCGGCACCGGCGCGCAGTGGTGCCAGCAGCTTCCTTGGCGGCGCCATGCAAACGGCGGCCGGTGTGGCCGGTGGTGTGTTGCTGGCGCAGGGCATCAGCAGCCTGTTCAACCACAACTCGCAGCCGGAAGAGGTGGTTGAGGTGGTCAAGGAAGAGCCGACGCCCGCCAGTGACAGCGGCGGCTGGAACGACGAGGGCGGGCAGCAGCAAGTGGCTGACAACGGTGGCTGGGGCAGTGACCAGGGCGGTTATGCCGATACCGATTATGGCAGCGACGATGGCGGGTTCTTCTCGGACGACGATTCGTACGTCTGACAGGTCTGGCATACTGCTGGCATTTATGGGGGCGCTTTGCGCCCCTTCGCGGGCACGCCCGCTCCCACAGGGCCACGCGCGACACCTGTGGGAGCGGGCGTGCCCGCGAAGGGCTGCGGAGCAGCCCCCAGTATTCCAGGCCAGACATGAGGTTCCCAGGTGAAAAAGATCGCGCTGTTCGCCGATGTGCAGAACCTCTACTACACCGTGCGCCAGGCCCATGGCTGCCATTTCAACTACACCGCCCTGTGGAACGATGTCAGCCGTGAAGGCGAAATTGTCGAAGCGGTGGCCTATGCCATCGACCGTGGCGACAGCAAGCAACAGCAGTTCCAGCAGATTTTGCGCAACCTTGGTTTCGATGTGCGCCTGAAGCCTTTCATCCAGCGCAGCGATGGCTCGGCCAAAGGGGACTGGGATGTGGGCATTACCCTGGATGTGATCGACGCGGCCAGCCGGGTCGACCAGGTGGTGCTGGCCTCTGGCGATGGCGACTTCGACCTGCTGCTGGAACGGGTGATCCAGCGCCACGGTACAGAGGCCGTTGTGTATGGCGTGTCCGGGCTGACCGCATTGTCGCTGATCCGTGCAGCCACCCGTTATGTGCCCATCGAGGGTAAGCTATTGCTCAAACATTGAGGCCCCTTCATGGAACGTATTGCTGTCATCGACTTTGAAACTACCGGCATCAGCCCTGGCGCCGGCTGCCGCGCCACCGAAGTGGCGGTGGTGATGCTGGAAGGCGGGCGCATCGTCGAGCGCTACCAGAGCCTGATGAACGCCGGCGTGCCGGTACCGGCCTTCGTCGCCGGGCTGACCGGCATTACCACCGCCATGCTGCGCAGCGCGCCGCCGGTGGACAAGGTGATGAACGAAGTGGCCGAGTTTGTCGGCGACACCCCGCTGCTGGCACACAACGCGTCTTTCGACCAGAAGTTCTGGGACTACGAACTGAGTCGCATCGGCCGTAGCCGCAGCCAGTCGTTCGCCTGCTCCTTGCTGCTGTCCCGGCGCCTGCTGCCGATGGCGCCGAACCACAAGCTGGGCACCCTGACCCGCTGGGCCGGCCTGCCGGATACCGGCACCGCGCACCGGGCCATGGCCGATGCCGAGATGGCCGCCAACCTGCTGCAACACCTGGTAGGCGAACTGCGCCAGGCCCACGGTATCCAGCAACTGTCCCACGGCCTGCTTTGCCGCTTGCAGAAAGTGCCTGCCGCGAAGGTGCGCGAAACCCTGGCCAAATTCCGCTAAGGCCACAGCCCAAGCCGGGCGCACCAAAAGTGTGCCGCTCATTTGAGCCCGTTCTGTAACGCAACTTCACCCAGGCAGGCCGTTAAACTGAATTACCCGTAAACGGATTTCGAGTTTTCCATGCCTGCCTCCCGCCGCTTCCCGTTGTTGCTCATCGGTGCTTTCCTGGCCTTGTACCTGGTCTGGGGCTCCACCTACCTGTTCATTCGCATTGGCGTGGAGAGCTGGCCGCCGATGCTCATGGCTGGGGTGCGTTTCCTGATTGCCGGCGGCCTGCTGTATGGTTTTTTGCGCTGGCGTGGTGCGCCGGCGCCGACCTGGGCGCAGTGGCGGGCGGCAGGGGCCATCGGCTTTCTGCTACTCAGCTGTGGCAACGGCGGCGTGACCGTGGCCGAACATGCCGGGGTGGCATCGGGTGTGGCGGCGCTGGCGGTGGCGACAGTGCCCTTGTTCACCTTGCTGTTCGGCCTGTTGTTCGGGCACCGCAACTCGCGGCTGGAGTGGGCGGGGATCGCCCTGGGGCTGGTGGGTATCGGCATGCTGAACCTGGGCTCCAACCTGCAGGCAAGTCCGGTGGGGGCGGCGCTGATCATTTTCGCAGCGGCGTCGTGGGCGTTCGGCTCGGTGTGGAGCAAGACCTTGCCATTGCCCCAGGGGCCGATGGCCAGCGCTGCGGAAATGCTGGTGGGTGGCGCGGCACTGTTGCTGGGCAGCGTGCTGTCTGGCGAGCGCATGACGCAGATGCCCACCGCGGCCGGCTGGGGGGCGTTGGCCTACCTGGTGTTCTTCGGCTCGATCCTGGCGTTCAGTGCCTACATGTACCTGCTCAAGAACGTACGCCCGGCGGCGGCCACCAGCTATGCCTACGTCAACCCGGCGGTTGCCGTGCTGCTGGGTATCGTCTTTGCCGGCGAACAGATTGGCGCCGAAGAGTGCGTGGCCATGGCCGTGATCATCGGTGCGGTGGTGCTGATCGGCCTGCCACAGTGGCGCAAGGCACCTGCGCCTGCGCAGCCGTTGAAAGGCGAAATCTGCAAGTAGGCGGGGGTGATGCGGTAAACTTGCCGCCTTCGCTGAACCCCCTGACGGTATTGCCATGAATTTCGCCAAACTCGGCCTGATCGAACCGCTGCTGCGCACCCTGCAGCAGCTGGACTACACCACCCCGACCCCGGTGCAGGCCAAGGCCATCCCCGCCGTGCTGGCCGGCCGCGACCTGATGGCCGCAGCCCAGACCGGCACCGGCAAGACCGCAGGTTTTGCCCTGCCCGTGCTGCAGCGCCTGGCGCTGGAGGGCGAGAAGGTGGCCAGCAACTCGATCCGCGCACTGGTGCTGGTGCCAACGCGCGAGCTGGCCGAGCAGGTACACAACAACGTGCGCGAGTACGCCGAAAACCTGCCGCTGAGCACTTACGCGGTGTACGGCGGCGTCAGCATCAACCCGCAGATGATGCGCCTGCGTCGTGGCGTCGATCTGTTGGTGGCCACCCCGGGCCGCTTGCTCGACCTGTTCCGGCAGAAGGCGGTGAAGTTCAACCAGGTGCAAACCCTGGTGCTGGACGAAGCCGACCGCATGCTCGATCTGGGCTTTGCCGAAGAGTTGCAATCGGTTTACGCCGCGTTGCCACGCAAGCGCCAGACGCTGTTGTTCTCCGCCACCTTCTCCGACCAGATCCGCGTGCTGGCGGGGCTGGCGTTGAATGACCCGCTCAGCATCGAGGTTAGCCCGCGCAACGCCGCCGCTGCCAGCGTCAAGCAGTGGCTGGTGCCTGTGGATAAAAAGCGCAAGGAAGACCTGTTCTGCCACTTGCTGCGCAAGCAACGCTGGACGCAGGTGCTGGTGTTTGCCAAGACCCGTAACGGTGTCGACCAGTTGGTGGAGCGCCTGCTGGCCGAAGGTGTAAACGCCGACGGCATCCACGGTGACCGCCCGCAGGCCACCCGCCAGCGTGCGCTGGACAGCTTCAAGGCCCGTGAGATTCAGGTACTGGTGGCGACCGATGTGGCGGCCCGTGGCCTGGATATCGACGACCTGCCGCTGGTGGTCAATCTGGACCTGCCGATTGTTGCCGAGGATTACGTACACCGCATTGGCCGTACCGGGCGTGCGGGTAACAAGGGCGAGGCGATTTCGTTGGTGTGCGCGGATGAAGTGCAGATGCTGGCGGCTATCGAGGTGCTGACCCGCCAGACCTTGCCGCGCCATGAAGAGCCGGACTTCATCCCGGATCACCGGGTGCCGATGACCGACGCCAGTGGCCAGGTGATCAAGAAGCCGAAGAAGCCCAAGAAGCCGAAAGAGAACAGCGCCAAGCGCGGGCTGGGGCGCTGGATGGACAGCACTGAAGCGGGTAATGCGGAGCCGGCGGTGAAGGCGGTGCGCAAGGTGCCTAGCTTCAATGGTGGGCCGCGCAAGCGTAAGCCGTAAATTTGCAGCCATCACGCGATCCCTGTGGGAGCGGGCATGCCCGCGAACACCGGCGCAGCCGGTGCCATCCATCGCGTCGCTTGCTTCGCGGGCTTGCCCGCTCCCACAGGGATCGCGGCAGCCTGTAGGGTCTATGTAAGGCAGTTGGGGGCGGTATCAGCTTTAGGCTTTTAGCCAAGCTGCCGCCGCCCGCCCGGCGCGCAACCCGCTGGCAAAGCACGCCGTCAGCAAATACCCCCCGGTCGGCGCCTCCCAGTCGAGCATCTCGCCAGCACAGAACACCCCCGGCATGCCCTTGACCATCAACCCCTCATCCAGCCCCTCGAAACGCACCCCGCCGGCACTACTGATCGCTTCATCCAGCGGCCGCGTGCGCACCAGTGTGATCGGCAATGCCTTGATCGCCCGGGCCAGCGCCTGCGGGTCGGCAAAGGTCGCCTGATCGCTCAGCTCGCGCAGCAGCGCTGCCTTGACCCCATCAATCCCCAGTTGGCTGTGCAGGTGCTTGGCCATGGAGCGCGAACCACGCGGCTTGGCCAGCGCCAGGGCAATCTTGTCCACAGGCTTGTCCGGCAGCAGGTCGAGCAGCAGTACCCCTCGGCCTTCGCGGTTGATGGCCTCGCGCACCGGCGCCGACCAGGCATACACCAGGCTGCCTTCCACACCTTGGGTGGTGAGGATGAATTCGCCCTTGCGCGGTGCGCTGCCCGGTACGCTCAGGGCAATGTTCTTCAGCGGCGCGCCGGCGAACTTGTCTTTGAGCAACGCGCTCCAGCCTTCCACCTCAAAGCCGCAGTTGCTGGGCTGCAAAGGCGAGATATCCACAGCCCGTTCGGCCAGCAATGGCTGCCAAGCGCCATCCGAACCCAGTCGCGCCCAGCTGCCGCCACCCAGCGCCAGTACCACGACTGCAGCCTTCACCGCGCGCTCACCCTGTGGATAAGCGATCCGCAACGCACCGTCGGCATTCCAGCCCAACCAGCGGTGGCGGGTGTGGATAACTACCCCGCTGTCGCGCAGGCGCTTGAGCCAGGCGCGCAGCAATGGCGCGGCCTTCATGTCGGTGGGGAACACCCGCCCCGAGGTGCCGACGAAGGTTTCGATGCCCAGGCCGTGAATCCACTGGCGCAAGGCGTCGGCGTCGAAGTCGCGCAGCAGCGCATCGACTTCGCCCTGGCGCTCGGCATAGCGTGAAACGAACGCCGGGTATGGCTCGGCGTGGGTGATGTTCATGCCGCCAACACCCGCCAGCAGGAACTTGCGCCCCACCGAGGGCATGGCGTCGAACACCTCGACCGCCAAGCCTGCCTGGGCCAGTGCTTCGGCGGCCATCAGGCCGGCGGGGCCGCCGCCGATGACGACGGCAAGGGGAGGGGAGGCGGGGTTCAGATCGGGCATGGTGGGCAGCAGGCTGTGGAAAAGAGGCGCATTCTAGCGCAGCGCTGCCCATGGAAGCACTGATCAAAAAATGATCAGAGTGCTGCAGGCCTTGCGTACAAAGGGTTGCAGCGCCTTTCGCGCAGGTTATCCACAAGCGGTTCCACAGTCATTGTGAACAACCGATGACGCGTGCCGCGCTGTGGTGAAGGATGCCATGGCGCCTGGCCAACGCTTCGCGGTCTTTGCTGTAGCCGCCGCCGATCACGCCAACCACCGGGATGTCACGGCCCAGGCAGTGGCGCAGCACCGCTTCGTCACGGGCGGCCAGGCCGGCGTCGGTCAGCTGCAGGTAGCCCAGGGCGTCGTCCTTGTGTACATCGACCCCGGCGTCATACAGCACCAGGTCGGGTTGATAGAGCGGCAGCAGGTAGTTGAGGGTGTCGTCCACCACCTTCAGGTAGGCCGCATCGCCCATGCCACGGGGCAAGGGAATGTCCCAGTCGCTCTGTGCCTTGCGGGCCGGGAAGTTCTGTTCGCAATGCAACGACACGGTGATGGCCTCCGGGGTGTCGTGCAGGATGCGCGCGGTGCCGTCGCCCTGGTGCACATCGCAGTCGAAGATCAGTACCCGGTGTACCCGGCCAGCCTCCAGCAGGTAGCGGCTGATCACGGCCAGGTCGTTGAAGATGCAGAAGCCGGCGGGGTGGTCGTAATGGGCATGGTGGGTGCCACCGGCGAGGTGGCAGGCGATGCCATGTTGCAGCGCCATCTCGGCGGTCAGCAGCGAACCACCCACTGCCCGTACCGTGCGCCGGGCCAGGGCTTCGCTCCAGGGCAGGCCGAGGCGACGCTGGTCCTCGCGGGACAGGTCACCGTTCATGTAGCGCTCGATGTAGCCACGGTCGTGTGCCAGGGCGAGGATGTCGTTGGGGCAGATGTCGGGGCGCAGCAACGCCTGGCTGGTGGTCAGCCCGCTGTCGACCAGGTGGTCGTGCAGCAGGCGGAACTTGTCCATCGGGAAGCGGTGTTCGGCGGGGAACTCCGGGCTGTAGTCTTCGTGGTAGATCAGCGGCAACGGCATGGATGGGGTCGCAATCAGGGCCAGTGCTGATCTTGCCATGGGCGGGGCAGCTTTGCTGCCCAATCGCCTGTAGGAGCAGCCTTGTGCTGCGAAAGGGCCGGTATGACAAACAAGTTTCTGTGGCAGTAATGGCCTCTTCGCAGCACAAGGCTGCTCCTACAAGGGAATTGTGATTGCCTGCATCACTTGCCGGTGCTGGCCAGTACGCGTTGCCAGTCGGGTTCGTTCAGGCGCCCGAGGATGCGGGCCTTGCCGTTGCCATCCACCGACACGAACAGGGCGCTGGCGTAGCCGCTCTGGCGCTCGCCACCGGTAACGTTCTGCTGGCGGGCGAAATGGTCGATGCAGCCGTTGTGGGTTACCAGCACCAGGTTGTGACCAGGGCGCTTGCGTGACAGTGCTTCACTGGCGAACTGGTTGTCACAACTTTCCAGCCAGCCCTCGCTGGCCACCGCCTGGCCCAGGATGAAGTGCGCGGTTTGCCGGGTGCGCAGCTTCGGGCTGCTGAGCATGTCGGCGTTGTTCAGGCCCAGTTGGTGCAGCCCCTGGCCAACGCGGCCGGCGGCCTGGCTGCCGGCCACGGTGATGCCGGTGGGGTCGCCCAGGCAGGGGCCGGGGGCGCTGTCGCAGCGTTCGGCGTGGCGGATCATCACGATCACTGCACCGTCGGCCCAGTCCTGCAGCAGGCCGCTGTCACTCAGTTGTTGCTCGTTACCAAGGTCCACGATATGCGTCCTCGTCGCCAGCCAGGTGGTCAACGCCGCCATGACCATGCACAGGCCAAGGGCGGCTCCGAGGGCTTTGCGTGACAGGCGCCGCTTGCGCCGGGCATGGATGGCAGGGTGCCCCAGGGTATTGCTCGATAGCATGCGTTGCTCCGTTGGCAGTGCCGCGGCTGGCGCGGGGTGGATGGCGGCATCCTGCCAAGCGGCCTGTCGGGGGCCGGTGAAGGGCGTGTGAAAATTGCATTCGGCTGCTGCCGGTTGGGTGAAACCTGCGCCCGCGCCTACGCTGTAAACTGCAAGGCGGTAAACCGGAGCAGGCCCCATGACCCCCATCCTCGAACTGGAAAGCGCACGGCTAGTGCTGCGCCAATGGCATGACGATGATTTGCGCGAGTTCGCCGCGCTGTGTGCCGACCCGCAGGTGATGCGCTACTTTCCGGCGCCGCTGACGCGCGTTGAGGCGGCTGCGTTGATCGGCCGCGTGCGCGGGCATTTCAATGAGTACGGCTTCGGCCTGTGGGCGCTGGAGCGCAAGGACAGCGGCGCGTTCATCGGCATGACCGGGTTGCTCAACGTCAACTTCGACGCGCCCTTTGCCCCGGCGGTGGAGATCGGCTGGCGCCTGGCACGCCGCCACTGGGGCCTGGGCTTTGCCAGCGAGGCGGCGTGGACCTGCCTGCGTTGTGCTTTCGCCCAATTGCGCCTGGAAGAGGTAGTGTCGTTCACTAGCGAGAGCAACCTGCCGTCGCAGAAAGTGATGCAGGCCATTGGCATGCAGCAGGACCTGAACGGCAGCTTCGAACACCCCCGCCTGGCCGAGGGCCACCCGCTGCGCCCGCATGTGCTGTACCGCATCGACCGCGCGCACTGGGAGCGCACCCTGCGCGCCTGAATGCACGGCCATGCCCGGCGCGAATGACAAACCCTGTATCATTTGCCTTCATAACGAGTGCTGTAGAGACGTGTTGCCTTGCGAGGAGAACCCCGATGAGTCATGTGTTGGACGACCTGGTCGACCTGTTGAGCCTCGAATCCATCGAGGAGAACCTGTTCCGTGGACGTAGCCAGGACCTGGGCTTCCGCCAGCTGTACGGTGGGCAAGTGCTGGGCCAGTCCTTGTCGGCGGCCAGCCAGACGGTTGAGGACGCTCGCCATGTGCATTCGTTGCACGGCTACTTCCTGCGCCCGGGCGATGCCAGCCTGCCGGTGGTGTACTCGGTGGACCGCGTGCGCGATGGCGGCAGCTTCAGCACCCGGCGGGTAACGGCGATCCAGAAGGGCCAGACCATCTTCACCTGCAGCGCGTCGTTCCAGTACGACGAGGAAGGTTTCGAGCACCAGGCGCAGATGCCGGACGTGGTCGGCCCGGAAAACCTGCCGAGCGAGGTGGAGCTGGCCCGCGCCATGGCCGACCAGTTGCCCGAGCGTATTCGCGACAAAGTGCTGTGCGCCAAGCCGATCGAGATCCGCCCGGTCACCGAGCGTGACCCGTTCAACCCCAAGCCCGGCGACCCGGTGAAGTACGCCTGGTTCCGCGCCGACGGCAACCTGCCCGACGTGCCCGCCCTGCACAAGTACCTGCTGGCCTATGCCTCGGACTTCGGCCTGCTGACCACGGCGTTGCTGCCCCATGGCAAGTCGGTGTGGCAGCGCGACATGCAGATCGCCAGCCTCGACCATTCCTTGTGGTTCCACGGCAACCTGCGCGCCGACGAGTGGCTGCTGTATGCAACCGACAGCCCCTGGGCCGGGAATTCCCGCGGTTTCTGCCGCGGCAGCATCTTCAACCAGGCCGGCCAGCTGGTGGCATCGTCGAGCCAGGAAGGCCTGATTCGCCATCGCAAGGACTGGGCATGAGCCTGGGCGAGGTGCGCAACTGGGTGTTCGACATGGACGGCACCCTGACCGTGGCCGTGCATGACTTCGACGCCATCCGCGTGGCATTGGACATCCCGGCCGAGCACGACATCCTCACCCACCTGGCGGCCTTGCCGGCAGAGGTAGCGGCGGCCAAGCATGCCTGGCTGCTGGAGCACGAGCGCGACCTGGCGGTTGCTTCCACGGCGGCCACCGGGGCGGTGGAGCTGGTGCGCGAGTTGGCCGGGC
Organism: Pseudomonas sp. WOUb67; assembly: GCF_050058005.1. Taxonomy (NCBI): domain Bacteria; kingdom Pseudomonadati; phylum Pseudomonadota; class Gammaproteobacteria; order Pseudomonadales; family Pseudomonadaceae; genus Pseudomonas; species Pseudomonas sp. WOUb67. Next base: position 1,444,687 of record NZ_CP170112.1, read on the forward strand.
GTGGTTGCCGGCTGGGTATTCTGACCCGCAATGCCCGCGAGCTGGCGCATGTGACGCTGGAAGCCATCGGCCTGGCGGACTGCTTCCCGGTGGAGCACATTCTCGGGCGTGACGAAGCGGCGCCCAAGCCGAGCCCGGACGGGCTGCTGAAGATTGCCAGTGCCTGGGGCGTGGCGCCGAGCGAGCTGGTGATGGTGGGGGATTACCGGTTTGACCTGGACTGTGGGCGAGCGGCCGGGGCGCGCACGGTGCTGGTGAACCTGCCGGATAACCCATGGCCGGAACTGGTGGATTGGCATGCGGCCGATTGCCGGGCACTGAAGGTGATGCTGGGCTGATTCTTGTGTCGCCTGGGCGGGCCTCTTCGCGGGTAAACCCGCTCCCACAGGGACATCACTGGACCTGAGACATGTGCAATGCCTGTGGGAGCGGGTTTACCCGCGAAGAGGCCGGACCTGTCTATGCTGAACCCCATTCTTTCCTCTGATACGGAGACCCACCCATGACCAGCAAGGCCATCTACGTACAACCCGGCGGCGGCTACGACAAGGTCGAGGTCGGCACCAGCGAGGCCCAGGCCCCCAAGGCCGGCGAAATCACCGTGCGCCTGCACGCCAGCTCCCTCAACTACCATGACTTCGCCGTGGTCAGCGGCATGTGGGGCCCGAGCGAGCGGCGTATCCCCATGGCCGATGGCGCGGGCGAAGTGGTTGCGGTGGGCGAAGGCGTCAGCGAGTTCCAGGTCGGCGACGATGTGGTCAGCACCTTCTTCCCTGACTGGCTCGACGGCCAGGCCAATGTCGAGGGCTTCGCCCGGGTGCCCGGTGACGGCCTCGACGGCTATGCCCGCGAACAGGTGACCGCCCGCGCCACCGCGTTCACCCTGGCGCCCAAAGGCTTCAGCCATGCCGAAGCCGCTACCCTGACCACCGCAGGCCTCACCGCCTGGCGTGCGCTGATGAGCGACGACCACCTCAAGCCTGGCGACACGGTGCTGGTGCAGGGCACCGGTGGTGTGTCGATCTTCGCCCTGCAGTTTGCCAAGCTGGCTGGCGCCACGGTGATCGCCACGTCGTCCAGCGACGCCAAGCTGGAGCGCCTGAAGGCGCTGGGCGCCGACCACCTGATCAACTACAAGAACACCCCGGCCTGGGGTGAGAAAGTGCGCGCGCTCACCGGCAACCGCGGTGTCGACCATGTGATCGAGGTGGGCGGCCCGGCGACGCTGGAGCAGTCGATGATTGCCGCGCGCATCGGTGGGCATGTGTCGCTGATCGGCATCCTTACCGGCGTGGCGGGGCAGCTGCCGCTGGTGCAGGCGCTGGTGCGGCAGATTCGCCTGCAAGGTGTGCTGGTGGGCAGCCGCGCCCAACAACAGGCGATGGTGCGGGCGATCGATGCCAACGGCCTGCGGCCAGTGGTGGACAAGCACTTCGAACTGGAGCAGATCGTCGAAGCGTTCCGCTACCAGGAAAGCAACCGGCATTTCGGCAAGATCTGCCTGACCTGGTAAATCCAGGGGGCTGCTTTGCAGCCCAATCGCCGGCAAGCCAGCTCCCACAGGACATGCACAAGGCCAGGGTTTGTGCGTTTCCTGTGGGAGCTGGCTTGCCGGCGATTGGGGCGCACGGCGCCCCCATTCAGCGTTTTCCGAACGGCCTCGGCAAATCCAGGGTAGCCAGTAGCCCGCCGCCCATGCGCGGCCCCAGTTTCAGGCTGCCGCCATGGGCGCTGGCAATGCTGGCGGCAATGCTCAAGCCCAACCCATGCCCGCCCGTGCTGCGCGAAGGGTCGGCCTGGTAGAACGGCTCCAGCACGCGCTGCATATGCTCAGGCTCGATCCCCGGGCCCCGGTCGCCAACCTCGATACGCAGCCGGTCTGGTGTATCGCGCACTTCGATCTCCACTGGGCCGGGCGCGTGCCGCCGGGCATTGTCCAGCAGGTTTTGCAGGCAACGGCGCAGCCCGCTGGGGTGGGCGCTGTAGGGCAGGGCATGGCCGGTCACGCGCACTTCGCAACCGAGGTCTTCGAAGTCGGCCTGCAGGCCCATCAGCAGTGCGTCGATATCGACCGGTTCGCGCGCATTCTCCAGCTCGCCGCTGCGCAGAAAATCCAGGCTGGCCGAGACCATGTCTTCCATGTGTTGCAGGTCACTGCGAAAACGCTGACGCAGGCTCTCTTCGGGCAGCAGTTCGGTACGCAGGCGCAACCGGGTAATGGGTGTGCGCAGGTCGTGGGAGACCGCGGCGAAAAAGCGGGTGCGCTCGGCAATGCTGTCGATCAGCCGCTGCTGCATCGCATTGAACGCCTGTGCAGCGCGGCGCACTTCCTGTGGGCCATCCACGCTCAACGGTGGGCGGTGGATGTCTTGCCCCAGCGCTTCGGCAGCGGCGGCCATCTGTTTCAGCGGGCGCAAGGCCAGGCGCACGGCCAGCAAGGCGATCAGCACCAAGGCAATGCTGCGCAGCAGGTAGATGCGGAAGATGAAGTCGAACACCAGCGAGCCGATCGAGGCATTGCGCCAGCCCTGGTCTTCGGTGGCTTGCAGGTACAGTGGCCGGCCATCGGGCAGGGTCAGTTGCACCACGGTGCGGACGCTGGCCGGTGCCCCGCGCAGCAACAGAGGCGCGCCACCGGGGTGGCCATCGGGGCCGATGACCTCCAGGGCCAGCAAGCGCACAGGCGCCTCGCCACCGGTGCGCGCCGCCAGCAGATCACGCAGCAATGTCGCCTGCTCCGGCTCGTGCGTGGGGGTGTCGGAGGAGGGCGCGGGCAAGCGCTGCCAACGTGGCGACTCCATGCCCGCGAGCAAGGCCTCCAGCTGGTCCGGCTGGTTGCGGGCCACCCGCAACAGGTCGGCCAGGCGCCCGGCAAGCAGGCGCAGGGGTATTTCCATGACCTGGGTCTGGCGCACCTCGTACCAGATACTGCTGGTCAGCAACTGCGAGGCCAGCACGCCGCCGACCAGGATCATCACCATGCGCCCCTGCAACGAGTTTGGCCACCAGCGCCTCATTCGCTGGCTACCTCATCGACGGTAAGCATGTAGCCCTCGTTGCGCACTGTGCGAATCAGTGCGGGGTTGCGCGGGTCGTCACCCAGGTGCTGGCGCACGCGGCTGACACACACATCGATGCTGCGGTCGAACGGCTCGCGCTCCCGGTCGAACACATGGTTGAGCAGAAAGTCGCGGCTCAAGGCCCGGTTGGGGTGCTGCAACAGCAGGCGCAACAGGCGGTAGTCGGAATTGCCCAGGCTGATCACCAGCCCGGCAGGCGAGCGCAGCTGCCGGGTGGCGGTGTCCAGGCGCCAGCCGGCGAAGCGCAGGCGGCTGGCTTCGTCGACCCTGGCGCGCTCGGGGAAGCTTTGTGTGCGACGCAGCACCACCTTGATCCGTGCCAGCAGTTCGCGCGGGTCGAAGGGTTTGCCCAGGTAATCGTCGGCGCCCATTTCCAGGCCGACGATACGGTCCACCAGGGTGCCACGGGCGGTCAGCATGATGACCGGGATGTTGCTGCGTGCACGCAGGTCACGGCACAGGCTGAGGCCATCCTCGCCGGGCAGCATCAGGTCCAGTACCACCAGGTCTACCCGCTGTTCGTCCAGGCGCCTGCGCATCTCGCGGCCTTCGGCCGCCACCGACGTGCGGTAGCCGGCTTCGGCCAGGTAGGTGGACAGCAACTGGCGGATCTCGGGGTCGTCATCGACGATCAGGATATGGTCGGGCTTGGTCATGCAGGCGTCTCGGAAGCAGAGCAGGGAGCAGAACTGGGGCGCACCTTACACCGCGTTTTGCCGGGCGAATGTAACGGAATGTGTTGCCGGACCGATGGCCTGCACGGCGATACATTTGCGGACACAAGGGGGCGGCTGGCCATCATTAGAATTCCGCAACACAAATGAGACTGATTTTCTTTAAGGAATTCACATGCACCTTGCGTCCTCCCAGCGTCTGGCGACGACCCTGGCACCGGCTTTCGGCCTGGTGCTCGGCGCCTGCGTAATGCCGGCCCAGGCCGTCGATCTGCCCGCGACCCAGGTAACCGGCAAGCAGGATCGCTACAAGGTCGACAGCGTGACCTCGAGCAAGATCACCACGCCGCTGCTGGACGCGCCGCAAAGCATCAGCGTGGTCCCGCGGGCCGTGCTGGAAGAGCAGAACGCCCAAAGCCTGCAGGAAGTGCTGCGCAATGTGCCGGGCATCACCTTCATGTCGGGCGAGGGCAACCTGGGCTGGGGCGACCTGTTTTCCATCCGTGGCTTTGCCGCCGAGCAGAGCCTGACCGTCGATGGTGTGCGGGACGCCGGCATGTCCAGCCGCAACGACACCTTCAACCTGGAGCAGGCCGAGGTGTACAAGGGCACCGGCTCGGTGGAGTCGGGTGTGTCTGCGGTCGGCGGTAGCGTCAACCTGGTCAGCAAGCGTGCGCACCTGGGCGATGCCGGCAAGTTGTCGGCCGGTATCGGCACTGACAACTACAAGCGCCTGACTGCCGACATCAACCGCCAGCTCAACGACACCACGGCGGTGCGCATCAACCTGATGAAGCACTACAACGCCGTGGCCGAGCGCGACGAGGTGGACTACGACCGCTGGGGCTTTGCTACCTCGTTCGGCTTTGGTCTGGGTACCGATACCCGGCTGTACCTGGATGCGTTCTACCAGAAGGACAAGAACACCCCGGACGGCGGCGTGCCGATCCAGCGTGGTACCAACGGCAAGCGCATGCCGGGGGTGTCCCGCGATGCCTGGTACGGCGATTCGAGCATCTACACCCAGCAAACCGAAACCCGCTCGCTGACCGGCCTGTTCGAGCATGACTTCAGCGATGACCTGAGCCTGCGCAACCAGTTGCGCTGGCAGCAGACCGACAACTGGGCCGTGCTCTCGCCGGCGCGTTTCATTGCAGCCGACGCCGATGGCAACAAGACCTGCACCGGCACCCGTTGCGCAAGCCTGGGCTACGTAGGCCAGGGCGCGCTGAGCTCGGTCAACGGCATCAATGCCTACACCCAGTACGCCAACAGCAGCAGCGGCTACGGCTACCTGCGCGGCAGCGACTTCGGCCTGTCCAAGCGCTACACCATCATCGATAACCAGACCGACCTGCGTTTCAACCTCGACACCGGCGGCATCCACCACGAGGCGGTGACCGGTATCGAGCTGTACCGCGAAACCTACGGCGGCCTGCACAAGAACATGAAGGTGCCGGACGGGTCGATGTTCTTCGACCTTGCCAACCCTTCGCACAGCTTCGCCTACACCTATGCCGACAAAGGCTATGGCGACGCCAGGAGCACGATAAAGAATGCGGCGCTGTATGCGTCCGACACACTCACGCTCAACCCGCAATGGCAGTTGTTGATGGCCTTGCGTTACGACCACTGGCAGGCCGACAGCGAACGTTCCACCGGTGACAGCAGCACTACCGATGACGCGCTGGGCGGCCGTGTCGGCCTGGTCTACAAGCCATTGCCCAACGGCAGCATCTACGTGTCCTACAGCCAGGCGGCGCAACCGTCGGCGATTGGCGCCAGCACCAACAACCAGATCTACGGCGGGGCCAGCACCGCAGACTACAAACCTGCCGTGTCGAAAACCTACGAGCTGGGCACCAAGTGGGACCTGTTCGACGAGCGTCTGAACCTGACCGCAGCGCTGTTCCGCACCGAGCTGGAAGACAGCTGGGAGTACAGCGAAGGTGAGAGCGCCCCGGTACGTGCGCTGCCTGCCAAGCGCGTGGACGGCATCGAGCTGGGCCTGCAAGGGCAGCTGACCGAACGCTGGTCGGCCTACGCCGGTTTCGCGGCGATGAAGAGCCGCCAGACCAAGGGCGACAACAAGGGCGAGGAGGCGAAAAACGTCCCTGACCTGACCGCCAACCTGTGGACCAGCTACGACCTCACCAACCAGCTCAGCGTCAGCTACGGCGCCGACTACGTAGGGCGTCGCCGCTACAGTGACAACAAGTACGTCGGTGGCCTGAACAACAACAGCAGCTACGCCAACGGGCCATCGGGGGTTTACACGATCTCCACGCGCGACCATGAGAAGGCGCCGTCGTACTGGCTGCACAGCCTGGCCGCGCGCTACAAGGTCGACAGCCAGACCACGGTCAACCTGAATGTGTCGAACCTGTTCAACAAGTTCTACTACAGCCGTGTCGGCGCATCGCTCGATGGCTTCCAGTTGTATGGCATTCCGGGTGCCGGGCGCACCCTGACCGCCAGCGTGGACTACAGCTTCTGATGCTGGTGGAAATCGACCGGCTGTTCAGTGCCGCTGAACTGCACACCCTGCGCCAGCAGTTGCTGGCGCAACCCTGGGTCGACGGCAAGGCCACCGCCGGCGTGCAGTCGGCCCAGGCCAAGCACAACCGCCAGCTGGACGAGGACGACCCGGTCGCCCTCCAGCTGGGCGGGCTGATCCTGCAACGGCTGTCGGATAACCCGCTGTTCATGTCTGCCGCCTTGCCCAAGCGCATCTACCCGCCGCTGTTCAACCGCTACGGCGAGGGCGAGGGATTCGGCTTTCACATCGACAACGCCATCCGCGGCATCAAGGGCGTGCGCGAGCGGGTGCGCACCGACCTGTCGGCCACCCTGTTCCTGGCGGACCCGGACAGCTACGACGGCGGTGAGCTGGTGATTCGCGACACCTTCGGCGAGCGTCAGGTGAAGCTGCCGGCTGGCCACCTGGTGCTGTACCCGGGCAGCAGCCTGCACCGGGTAGAGCCGGTGACCCGTGGCGAGCGCCTGGCGGCCTTTTTCTGGATCGAGAGCCTGGTGCGTGAAGACAGCCAGCGCAGCCTGCTGCTGGACATGGACGTGGCCATCCAGCGCCTCACCGCCCAAGGGGCCGACGCGGGCTCGCTGCTTGAGTTGACCGGGGTCTACCACAACCTGCTCCGTCGCTGGGGCGATACCTGACCATGGGCTTTTCTATGATGAGTGCACGTATGACCCTGCAATGTTACTGGCGGCGCCTGCTGCCTTTGCTGCTGGTACTGGGGGCCTGCTGCGGCTTCGCCCAAACTGCCAGTGCCGTGGAAGTGACCGATGTGTTGGGGCGCAAGGTCGAGGTCGATCACGCGCCGCAACGCATCGTGCTTGGCGAGGGGCGGCTGTTCTTTGCCCTGGCGCTGCTTGACCGCGACAACCCGTTCCAGCGGGTGGTCGGCTGGCAGAACGACATGCGCCTGCTCGACCCGCACACCTATGAGGTGTATGCGCAAAAATATCCACAAGTTGCCCAGCTGCCGCTGATCGGCCAGGCCTCCGAGCAGAGCGTCAGCGCCGAGCAGATTCTGGCGCTCAAGCCCGACGTGGCCATTTTCAGCATCGCCGGTGAAGGCCCGACCCAGCACAGCCCGGTGGCCGACCTGCTGGAAAAGGCCGGGGTGCCGGTGCTGTTCATCGACTTTCGCGTGCACCCGATCCGCAATACCCGGGTGAGCATGCAGGCGCTGGGCACGCTGCTGGGGCGCGAGCCGCAGGCGGCAGAGTACCTGAGCCTGTACGACCGCCACCTGAAGCGGGTAACCGACGGCGTGGCCGGGATCAAGGACAGCGAGCGGCCCAAGGTGTTTCTCGAACTGCTGGCGGGTGTGTGGCAGGCGCCGGGGCATACCACTGGCAAGAGCGGGCTGGGCAGCGTGGTCGAGGCTGTAGGCGGGCATAACATTGGTGCCGATGTGGTGCCTGGGGCCTTGGGTGATGTCAGTGTCGAGTACGTGCTGCAAGCCGACCCGGACGTGTACATCGCCACCGGCAACCGCGCACCGGGTGTACTGCTGGGTGCCGGTGTATCTGCCGATACTGCACGCCAGAGCCTGGCGAAGATCACCGCCCGCCCCGAGTTCGCCCCGCTGCGGCCGATCCAGGCCGGTCAGGCCCATGGCCTGTGGCATGACTTCTACAACTCGCCGTTCAACATCCTGGCGGTCGAAGCCATGGCCCGCTGGGTGCACCCGGAGCGCTTCAAGGACGTAGACCCGCAGGCGACCATGGGAGAAATCAACCGGATGCTCAAGGTAGGCCTGGACGGCCACTATTGGGTCGACGCCCAGTGACCGCGCAGGCTCATACCGGCGCCGCGCAGGCCGCCTGGCATTACCGCCGGTTGTTGTGGCGCCGCACCTGGCTGGTGGCGGGCCTGGCCGTGTTGCTGCTGTTGTCGGTGCTGGGTGACCTGGCCAGCGGCGCCTCTGGCATGAGCCTGGGGCGCCTGCTGCAAGGCCTGTGCGACCCGGCGACGCTCAGTGCCACCGAGCGGGTGATCATCTGGAACGTGCGCCTGCCGTACACGTTGATGGCCGTGCTGGTGGGCTCGGCGTTGTCGCTGGCGGGCGCCGAGATGCAGGCGATCCTCGACAACCCGCTGGCCAGCCCGTTTACCCTGGGCGTGTCGTCGTCTGCCGCGCTGGGCGCATCGCTGGCGATTGCCTACCCGCTGGGCATTGCCTGGCTGTCACCCAGTGCGCAGGTGACGGTGATGGCGTTCGTCTTCGCCTGCCTGTCGGTGGTGCTGCTGCAAACCATGTCGCGTTTGCGCGGCGCCGGGGTGGAAAGCCTGGTGCTGTTCGGCATTGCCCTGGTGTTCAGCTGCAACGCGCTGGTGTCGTTGTTGCAACTGCTTGCCACCGAGGACGTGCTGCAGCAACTGGTGTTCTGGACCTTGGGCAGCCTGGCCCGGGCCGACTGGCAGAAGCTCGGCATCCTGGCGCTGGTGCTGGCGCTGTTGCTGCCGTTCTCGCTCAGGGCGGCACCGGCCATGACCTTGCTGCGCATGGGTGAAGACCGGGCCCGCAGCTTTGGCGTGGACACCCGGCGCCTGCGCCTTGCCTCGCTGCTGCGCATCAGCCTGTTGTCGGCGACGGCGGTGGCGTTCGTTGGCACCATCGGCTTTGTCGGCCTGGTGGGGCCGCATATCGCCCGCTTGCTGGTGGGCGAGGATCAGCGCTTCCTGCTTCCGGCCAGTGCACTGGTGGGAGCGTTGATGCTGTCGCTGTCGTCGATTGCCAGCAAGGTGATCCTGCCTGGGGTGATCGTGCCGGTGGGCATCGTCACCGCGCTGGTGGGTGTGCCGGTGTTCGTGGTGCTGGTGTTCCGCCGGGGGAGAAGGTTGTGAGCCTGTTGATCGAGGGTGTTTCGGTGGCTTACGGCGCGCGGCAGATCCTGCATGGGGTAACCCTGCCGGCGTTGCCAGCCGGTAGCCTGGTGGCGCTGGTCGGGCCCAATGGGGCAGGCAAGTCCACGCTGCTGCGTGCCCTTGCGGGGCTGGAGCGGATGCGCGGCGGCTTGAGCCTGGACGGGCAGGACGTGACGCGGCTGGGCTTTGCCGAGCGCTCGCGGCGCTTGGCCTACATGCCCCAGCAATTGCCGCCCGGCATTGCCTTGGGCGTGCTCGAAAGCATTGTCGCGGCCTTGCGCGTGAGCGGTAGCGACGACCTGCTGGGCAGTGCTTACGAGGCGTTGCGCCAGTTGGGCATCGAGGGGCTGGCCGAGCGCTCGCTGGACAGCCTGTCGGGCGGGCAGCGGCAGTTGGTGGCGTTAGCCCAGCTGTTGGCGCGCAACCCGCAGGTGCTGTTGCTGGACGAACCGACCAGCGCGCTGGACCTGCACTACCAGTTGCGGGTGATGGATGCCGTGCGCGGGCGGGTGCAGGCGCATCGGCTGCTGGCGGTGGCGGTGCTGCACGACATCAACCTGGCGGCCAGCCATGCCGACTGGCTGGTGGTGCTGCGTGAGGGCAGGGTTGTGGCCTGCGGGGCGCCTGCGGATGTGCTGCAGCCGGGGTTGCTGGCCGAGGTGTATGGCGTCGAGGCGCGGGTGGAGTGTTGTTCCCAGGGGCGCCTGCAGGTGCTGGTGGATCGGGCGTTGGTCTGATGTTTTGGGGCCGCCTGTACTGGCCTCTTCGCGGGTAAACCCGCTCCCACAGGTACGGCACAGTTTTCGAGGTTTGTGCGGTCCCTGTGGGAGCGGGTTCACCCGCGAACACGGGCGAAGCCCGTGCCATCCACAGCTGTCTTTAATCCGGCAACAACCGGTCGCGGCTGTTGGACAGGTGCAGGCAGATCGCCGCCCGTGCTGCATCCGGGTCTTGCCGGCGGATGGCATTGAGCACCGCCTCGTGCTCCAGGTTGGCCAGGTACGCCTGCCGCGCCAACTTGGCCCCGCCGCGTTCGGCCAGGGCCATGCGGTTGCGCGGGATCAGGCTGTTGCCCAGATGCAGCAGCATTTCGGTGAAGTACAGGTTGCCGGTGGCCTCGGCAATCAGCAGGTGGAAGCGTCGGTCGGGCTCGATGCAGCTGTCGCCGGCGGCCGCCAGGTCCTGATAGTCATCCAGCGCCTGGCGCATGCGCGCCAGGTGCCCCTCGTCACGGCGCAGCGCCGCCAGGGCGGCGGCCTGGCCTTCCAGGCCAATGCGCAGCTCCAGCAGGTCGCGCACATTCGCCGCGCTTTCCGCCGCGATGCGCAGCCCCGTTTGGGCCTGGCGCTCCATCACGAAGGTACCGATACCGTGGCGCGGCTCCACCAGCCCGGAGGCCTGCAACTTGGACAAGGCTTCACGTACCACTGTGCGGCTGACGCCGTGCTCGCGCACCAGCGTGTTCTCTGAAGGCAGCTTGTCACCCGGCTTGAAGGTGCCCAGCAAAATCTGCTGGGTCAGGCTGGAGACCAGGTCATGGGCGCGGCTGTGGCCGCGTTTGCGGGCGTGTTCGGGTGCCATGGTGTGATCCGTTTCGCGCTGTGCTTGTACGACAAGTTAATCGATCAAATTATTTTTTGCTGATTTTTTCTGCCTCCAAGCTGGCATTTAACTTCTTTATTTTTGAAAGATCGCAGCATATTGTCATTGTGACAGCTTGTATTTTGCCATTTTGCCGACATTGTTGATCTTGTCGTACAACCTCGCCGCGCATATGCTCATCCCACTGTCATGTCAGACAACCCAGACCCGCACAAAAACAATTAGTGGGAGATTCGCACGTGAACGACACCCTCGCTCCGTCTGCCCGGAATGACGGCGACGCCCTGGCCAGTGCTGTGGCCAAGGTCAAACGTCATGTTTTGCCGCTGTTCGTCATCATGTTCATCGTCAACTACCTCGACCGCGTCAATATCGGTTTCATCCGCCCGCACCTGGAAAGCGATCTGGGCATCAGCGCCGCGGCCTACGGCTTTGGCGCCGGGTTGTTCTTCATTGGCTACGCGTTGTTCGAAGTGCCTTCGAACATGCTGCTGCAGAAGGTGGGGGCGCGGCTCTGGCTGACCCGCATCATGTTCACCTGGGGGCTGGTGGCCACGGCCATGGCCTTTGTGCAGAACGAAACCCAGTTCTACGTGCTGCGCTTTCTGCTGGGGGTTGCCGAGGCGGGCTTCTTCCCTGGGGTGATCTACTACTTCACCCGCTGGCTGCCAGGCGCCGAGCGCGGCAAGGCGATTGCCATCTTCCTCAGCGGCTCAGCGCTGGCTTCGCTGATTTCCGGGCCGCTGGCCGGGGCGTTGATGCAGATCCAGGGCCTGGGCATGCATGGCTGGCAGTGGATGCTGTTCATCGAAGGCATGGCCTCGGTCGCGTTGTGCTTCTTCGTGTTTTTCTGGCTGGACTCCAAGCCGCACGATGCCAAGTGGTTGAGCCCGGCCGAGCAGGACGCGCTGGTGGCCACCATCGACCGCGAGCAGCGTGAGCGCGAGGCTGTGGGTGCGGTCAAGGCATCGGCCTGGAGCCTGCTCAAGGATCGCCAGATCGTGCTGTTCTGCGTGATCTACTTCTGCATCCAGTTGACCATCTACGCTGCCACCTTCTGGCTGCCCAGCATCATCAAGCGCATGGGTGACCTCAGCGACCTGCAGGTCGGCTTCTTCAACTCGATCCCGTGGCTTATCTCCATCCTGGGCATGTACGCCTTTGCCGCCGGCTCTGCGCGCTGGAAGTTCCAGCAGGCTTGGGTAGCCGGTGCCCTGGTGGTCGCCTCCATCGGCATGTTCATGTCCACCACCGGTGGGCCGGTGTTCGCCTTTGTCGCCGTGTGCTTCGCGGCCATCGGTTTCAAGTCGGCATCGGCGCTGTTCTGGCCAATCCCGCAGGGTTACCTGGATGCCCGCATCGCAGCAGCAGTGATCGCCCTGATCAACTCGGTCGGCAACCTCGGCGGCTTTGTTGCTCCCACCACCTTCGGCCTGCTGGAGCAGCAGACCGGTTCGATCCAGGGCGGGTTGTATGGCCTGGCCGTGACCTCGGTGCTGGCGGCCATTGCCATCTTCTTCGTACGCACTCGCCCAAAGGGCGCCCCTTCCGATGACCTCAAGGCCCCCTCGGCCCTGGGCCAGACCCACTGATCACTGCGAGACAACAATCATGAATATGCAGACCAATCCCGCCGTTCATACCAGCACCCCGGTGGTCACCGACCTGCGGGTGATCCCCGTGGCCGGCCATGACAGCATGCTGCTGAACCTCAGTGGCGCCCACGGCCCGTACTTCACCCGCAACGTGGTGGTGCTGCGTGACAGCGCTGGCAACACCGGCCTGGGTGAAGTGCCGGGTGGCGAGAAGATTCGCCAGACCCTCGAAGACGCCCGCAGCCTGGTGGTGGGCCAGCCGATCGGCCATTACCAGCGCGTGCTCAATGCCATGCGCCAGACCTTCGCCAGCCGTGACTCGGCGGGTCGTGGCCTGCAAACCTTCGACCTGCGGATTACCGTGCATGCGGTAACGGCCATCGAGTCGGCGCTGCTCGACCTGCTTGGCCAGCACCTCAACGTGCCCATGGCGGCTCTGCTAGGTGAGGGGCAGCAGCGCGATGCGGTGAAGATGCTGGGTTACCTGTTCTACATTGGCGATCGCCAGCAGACCGACCTGGCCTACCGCAACGATGCCGATGCCGATGACGACTGGTTGCGCGTGCGCCACGAGAAGGCCCTGACCCCGGAAGCGGTGGTGCGCCTGGCCGAAGCGGCCGAGCAGCGCTATGGCTTCAGCGACTTCAAGCTCAAGGGCGGTGTGCTGCGTGGCGAGGAGGAGATGGAAGCCGTGACGGCGCTGGCCGAGCGCTTCCCTGAAGCGCGCATCACGCTTGACCCCAACGGCGCCTGGTCACTGAAAGAGGCCATTGCCCTGTGCCGTGACAAGCATCACGTGCTGGCCTATGCCGAAGACCCCTGCGGCGCCGAGCACGGTTACTCGGGCCGTGAGGTGATGGCCGAGTTCCGTCGCGCCACCGGCCTGCCCACCGCCACCAACATGATCGCCACCGACTGGCGGCAGATGGGCCATGCGATCCAGTCGCAGGCGGTGGACATTCCGCTGGCCGACCCGCACTTCTGGACCTTGCAGGGCTCGGTACGCGTCGCGCAGATGTGCAATGACTGGGGACTGACCTGGGGTTCGCACTCCAACAACCACTTCGATATTTCGCTGGCGATGTTCACCCAGGTGGCGGCTGCGGCGCCGGGCGAGATCACCGCAATCGACACCCACTGGATCTGGCAGGACGGCCAGCGCCTGACCCGTGAGCCGCTGCGTATTGTCGACGGGCACGTGCGGGTACCGGCACGGCCGGGGCTGGGGGTGGAGCTGGATGAAGACCAGTTGGCCAAGGCCCATGAGTGCTACCGCAACATGGGGCTGGGGGCGCGGGATGACAGCGTGGCGATGCAGTATCTGATTTCCGGGTGGCGCTTCGATAACAAACGGCCTTGCCTGGTGCGTTGAGGCGGGTTCAAGAGCTGGTAAGGAAGGCCTCGGGTGACCGGGGCTTTTTTGTGGGTGGTTGAAAATGCCTGGGCCTGTGCTGGCCTCTTCGCAGCACAAGGCTGCTCCTACAGGCACCCCACTGCCTGCCTGTAGGAGCAGCCTTGCGCTGCGAAGAGGCCGGCACAGGCAACACACATCCAGATGAAAAACAAAAGCTCCAAATGGCGCGGTGACGCGATCGGGCATGCCATTCGCGACATCTGGCGGTAATGGAACTGCGCTGTCGTGATCGAACAGTTCCGGGGCGTTCTCGTGTAATTTCCCACAGCCTTGCGAGGCTTAAATGAAGCCCGAACCGCACGGAGACGTTGCCCTGTGATGCGCGCCAAAGATCAACAACAGCGCGCGAGCAACCTGTCGACTTACTGATTTGAAAGGAGATATTTTCGCCTAAGCCTGCCCGTCCATCCTTGTGTCAGCAAAAAGAGAACAACATCAATGAGCACCGTGGGATCTGATGGCAACCTTGCACAAGGTTTCAAGCCTCGTCATGTAACGATGCTGTCCATCGCCGGCATCATCGGCGCCGGACTTTTCGTAGGCTCTGGTCACGCCATCGCGGCGGCCGGGCCAGCAACCATAGTTTCTTATTTCGTGGCCGGAACCCTGGTGGTACTGGTCATGCGCATGCTCGGCGAAATGGCCGTGGCACACCCTGACACCGGATCATTTTCCACCTACGCCGACCAGGCCATTGGCCGCTGGGCCGGCTACACCATCGGCTGGTTGTATTGGTGGTTCTGGGTACTGGTGATCCCTATCGAAGCACTGGCTGCCGGGCATGTACTGAACGCCTGGTTCCCCCAGATAGACAGCTGGATCTTCGCCCTGGCCTCGGTACTGCTGCTGGCCTGCACCAACCTGTTCAGCGTGGCCAAGTACGGTGAGTTCGAGTTCTGGTTCGCCATCCTCAAGGTGACGGCGATTCTGGGCTTCATCGGCCTGGGCTTCGCCGCGTTGATGGGCTGGCTGCCCAACCGCGAGGTCAGCGGCCTGAGCGGGCTGATGGCCGAGTACGGCGGCTTTGCGCCCAAGGGCTGGTCGGCAGTGGTCGGTGCGTTCATCACCGTGATGTTCAGCTTCATCGGTACCGAGGCGGTGACCATCGCCGCGTCCGAATCCAGCGACCCGTCGCGCAACATCGCCAAAGCCACCCGCTCGGTGATCTGGCGGATCAGCACCTTCTACATCCTGTCGATCTTCGTGATCATCTCGGTGGTGCCGTGGAACGACCCGCAACTGGCGGTGGTGGGCTCGTACCAGCGTGCGCTGGAAATCATGAACATCCCCAACGCGGCGTTCATGGTCGACCTGGTGGTGCTGGTGGCGGTGACCAGCTGCATGAACTCGTCGATCTACATTGCTTCGCGGATGATGTATTCGCTGGCCAAGCGCGGTGACGCCCCGGCCTTCCTCAACAAGACCTCCAAGGTTGGCGTACCGCGCGCTGCAGTGTTTGGCAGCACCCTGATCGGCGCGGCCATCGCCGTGCTCAACTACTTCGCGCCGAAGGGCGTGTTCGAGTTTCTGCTGGCCAGCTCCGGGGCCATCGCCCTGCTGGTGTACATGGTCATCGCCATCTCGCAGCTGCGCATGCGCCGCCGCCTGGAGCGGGAGAACACCGAGCTGAAGTTCCGTATGTGGCTGTTCCCGTACCTGACCTGGGCGGTGATCATCTTCATTGCCGGGGCACTGGCAGTGATGATGTACACGCCCGAGCACCGGGTGGAGGTGAGTTCGACATTGGGCCTGGCGATCGTGATTTCCTTCCTGGGGATCGTGACCTCGCGCGGCCATGCGCAACCTGTGGGGGCGCGGTCGATGGGGTGATTGAGTTCACCTGGCGGTAGGGCAAAGGAAAGGGCACCCGTGGATGGGTGCCCTTTGTTTTTTTGAAACACTTGTCTGGTACCGCAGGCGACCGGGCGTTGGCTTGTCGGGGGTAGACTTCCTGTCGAATTCACAAAAGGAGTCGATGCATGAGCGCTGAACAACAATCACAAGCGCCGGCGGCCCTTGATTCGGTCAAGGATGACCGGTTTGAGGAAGTGCTCGGGTTAATTCGGGATGCCAGGCAACGTGCGGTGATGGCGGTCAATACGCAATTGATCGATTTGTACTGGCAGGTGGGGGCCTACATCAGTAACAAGCTGGAACGGGCTGAATGGGGGGATTCGGTGGTCAGCCAGTTGGCGGCGCACCTGGCGTTGTCTCAGCCTGGCCTGCGAGGATTTACCAGGCCTAATCTGTTCCGAATGCGTCAATTTTATGAGGTCTACCGTAACGATCAAAAAGTCTCACCACTGGTGAGACAATTGCCGTGGACGCTCAATCACATCATTCTCAGCCAGTGCAAACGAGCAGATGAACGTGAGTTCTATGTGCGTATGGCCATCCAGGAGAGGTGGTCAAAGCGCGAATTGGAGCGCCAGCTGAAAACGGCCTTGTTCGAACGCAGTGTTACCCAGCCAGCGAAGGTCTCTGCGCATCTGAAGCAGAATTACCCTGCTGCAATGGATGTGTTTCGAGATGCCTACGTGGTCGAGTTCCTGGGCCTACCGGGTGGCCATGTCGAAGCGGATCTGCAAGGTGCGCTGATAGATAGGCTCAAACAGTTCCTGATCGAGCTGGGCCGCGATTTCTGCTTCGTTGGCTCCCAATACCCGCTTCAGGTCGGCGGCCGTGACTTCGCACTCGACCTGCTGTTCTTCCACCGTGGCCTCAACTGCCTGGTCGCGGTCGAACTGAAAGTCGGCCGCTTCGAGCCTGAGTACCTTGGCAAGCTCGATTTCTATCTGGAAGCACTGGACCGCAATGAGCGAAAGCCCCATGAAAACCCCGCCATCGGCGTGTTGTTATGCGCCAGCAGAGATGACGAGGTGGTCGAGTACGCACTTAATCGAAGCTTGTCTCCAGCGCTGATTGCCGAGTATCAAACGCGTTTGCCGGACAAGGCACTGTTGCAAGCCAAGCTGCATGAGTTTTATGCCCAGGGTGCTGCAGAAGATCAGAGTGCCTGAGCGGCCCTCAAGTGCCGCCCATCACGCTTTGCACATACCGCATCACAGCCGGCGCTTTCTCGAAGCGGCGGTGAACCAGGCTTAGCCACGAGCTAGCCTGGCAATCGACGACCCGCCGGTAATTCACCTGCGGCAGGTTGATGCGCTGCACCACCGATTCCGGGACTACTGCAATGCCTTGCCCAAGTGATACCAAGGTAATCACGGCCACCAGGCTGCCGGGTTGTGGGCCGAGCATCGGCACGAACCCACCTTGCGCCGCCACTTCCAGCGTGCCGGAAATCTGCTCGGGCAGGATGAAGGTTTCATTGGCCAGGCGCGAGGCCGGGATCTGCGGCACTTCGTTGATTCGCGAGCTGGCGGGCAGGGCGAGGACGAAACCTTCCTGGTGCAGCGCAATGGCTTCCAGTTCGTCAGGCAGCTCCATCGGTGAGCGCACATAGGCAAGGTCGAGCAGGCCGTCGCGGACCCTGCCGGGCAGTTCGGCCATGGGCAGTTCGCGGATGTTCAGGCGCACGCCGGGGCAGGTTTCACTGTAGCGGCTGACGTGCTGCTGGAGCATGCCCGAGTAGGCTGCCGAGGCCACGTAGCCCAGTTCGATGCGCCCGCTTTCGCCACGGGCGGCCCTTTGTGCGCCCAGTTGCGCAGCGTCGAACTGGCGCACGGCGTGCTCGGCCTCGATCAACAGCGCCTGGCCGGCGGCGGTCAGGTTGACCTCGCGCTGGCTGCGCTCGAACAGGCGCACACCCAGTTCGCGCTCCATGTCCTGGATCTGCCGGCTGAGGGTAGGCGGGGCGATACCCAGTTGCTCGGCGGCACGAGTGAAATGGCCGTGGCGGGCGACGCAGAGGAAATAGCGGAAATGGCGGATTTCCATGGGTGTTACCTACAGGGTAATGATGCGGGCCGCCGGGGCTAACAACCCTTGATGTGGGCGGCGTTATGTTGAGGGCAACACTACAAGGCTGGCGCGGCTGCGACCAGCCTGCTTCTGGAGCCCGCCATGCCTGCCCCCTCTGCACGCTTTACGTTGTTCACCGCGTCCCTGGTCTGCGCCCTGATCATCCTTGACACCAACATCGTTGCGGTCAGCCTGCCCAGTATCGCCCGCGACCTGTCCGGCTCGTTCGCCGATATCGAGTGGGTGGTCAGCGCCTACCTGCTGGCCTTCGCCGCCTGCCTGTTGCCCGCCGGTAGCCTGGCCGACCGTTTTGGACGGCGGCGCATGCTGCTACTCGGCCTGGTGCTGTTCGGCATGGCCTCGCTGGCGTGTGGGGCGGCGCCCAACCTGCTGTTCCTTGACCTGGCCAGGGCTGCCAAGGGTGTGGGGGCTGCGTTGTTGCTCACCTCGGCCCTGGCCGCGATCGGCAACCGCTTTCATGAGCCGCAGGAGCGCATGCGCGCCTGGGCTTTCTGGGGTGCCTGCATGGGCGCCACCATCACCTTTGCGCCGTTACTGGGTGGGGTGATCGCCAGCACCCTGGGCTGGCGCTGGATCTTCTACATCAACCTGCCGTTGGTGGTGCTGCTTGCCGTGATGGTAATGCGCAGTGTCGAGGAATCCCGCGACAGCGCCGCCGCCCGGCTCGACCCATGGGGCAGCCTGACCTTCGCCGGCAGCCTGGGCTACCTGATCTGGGCAATGATCGATGCCAACCAGGTGGGCTGGGGCAGCGCGCAAACCCTTGGGCGGCTGGTGATCAGCGCCTTCCTGTTCGGCCTGTTCGTCATGGTCGAGCGCAGCCAGGCTCGGCCGATGATCGACCTGCGGCTGATGCGCAGCGGGCGTTTCGTCGGCGCCCTGCTGGGCATGTTTGCGTACGCCGCCTGTGCCCAGGTGATGATGACCCTGCTGCCGCTGTACCTGCAGAACGGCCTGCAGCTGTCGGCCCTGGCCGCCGGTGCAGGCATGTTGCCATTCGCTGTGGCCATGCTGCTGATGCCGCGAGCGGGCATGCGCCTGGGCGCGTACTGCAGCGCTGCGCAGGTGTTTGCACTTGGGTTGGTGCTGGTAGGGGTAGGCAACCTGCTGTGTGCCTGGGCTGCAAACCATGGCGGCTACAGCGCGTTTGCAGTGGCCAGTCTGGTGCTGGGTGCGGGCGCCGGGCTGCTCAACGGTGATACGCAGAAGAACATCATGGCCTGCGTGCCCCGCGAGCGTACTGGCATGGCGTCGGGGCTGAGCACTACCACGCGGTTCGGCGCGATCGTGCTGGCAATTGGTGCGCTGGGTGCAGTGCTGGCCGCTCGCAGCGCCCAGTTGCTGCAGGAGGCGATGGCGGTGGTGGCGCCAGCGCACCTGGGCGAAGTTGCAACGATGGCCACGCGAGTGGCTGCCGGCGACCTGGCCGCGGCGTTGGCCATGCTTGATCCTGGCGTGCGCGCCGAGGTTGCTCCCCTTGCCCGGCAGGCGTTCATCGGAGGTTTTGAAAGCGTGCTGCACGTCGCAGGCATTGCCGCCCTGGTGTTTTCCATTGTCGTTGGTGTCTTGCTAAGCCGTCCGCCCGTGCAGCTGGAAGCGCGGGCAGAGTACGGTGCGTGAGGCCGCATGCGGCGTCGCAGGGTAGCGTTTTGCAATTATTTCTCCTCGGGCCCTCAACTATTTCAAACGGCAAATGTCATTGATTGCGGGCCTGTTGAGTGATGCCAAAGTGCAATGAAAGCCATCTGATGACTTGATGGCAAAAAGCCGCTATCGCACAAAACTGTGTAGATGGTGGAAAATCACGTTTTTGCCATACCAGGGCATTACCCTAGGTGGAAGAAATCGTCCTTCAGCGTCGGGCGATTCGGCCAGCGATTACCGCAGCCGACTGCTCGCCAGGTGGCTTACAAAGGTCTTATACCCTTGTTTTACAAGGGTTTTAGAAATAATAGCGCTCAGATCATGGGCACTCATGGAGGAGGACCAAGCCAGAATTCAGGCTTGTCATGGAAGATGTGCTGCAAACCCCGCCATCCACTTTGCCGATCTTCCTGATCAGGTGCTGTAGGCCGCGTTTTACGTGGCCTACAAGGCTTTTAGCGCATTTTCCCGACCGCTGGCTTCAGCCCTTTTAAATGTCCGAATGGTCAGGTTTTGTCCATGAAAAATATCGCTGCACGGCTAATTTTTAAAGTTGGCCGGGCAGCAGCATTGGGCACACCGCCAAGGTGCAGACGCACCGCCTAATTCGCTGTTTTCCTCAGTAATATCAGGGCTATAGCCCTGATTTTGGCGTTGCCTGATTGGTCGACGCCTCGCCTTTGTTTTGGTTGTTCGGCGTCAAAAGCTTTTACATAGGTGTGCAAAAATGCGTCGCGGATTGCAGGTAATAATCCAATCTGTCAAAATTTCGCTGTTGCACATTTCTAAGTCTTGGATGAAAATGCTGCTTCATGGAGCGAGATATGGACGAACTGGGACAAGCCACAACGTCATGGGGCAGCGGTGCAGGCGAGGACGTGGATGTTCGCGCACTACGACGCTACAACCGGTTGCTGGGTGTTTTGCTGGATATCGGGGAGTGGGCCTGCATCGGCTTGCTGCCTTGTGTTGCGGTGGCCGCCATCTGGCTGGTGACACAAACGAATTTTGAAAACGTCGTGTTCTATGACGGAACCGACTCGATTTGCATTTACGACGGAACGACAGGGGAAATCCGCAATGTCGAGTAAGGAAACCCAACACGGAACCCCGGGTGGTGATGCGCCGGAGGCCCGGCGGGGCACCGATGAAGAAAAGCTGCTGGAGCTGGCACTGGACGAAACGCCCGGTGAGGCCGCAGCCACTATCAGGGAAGTCAAACGCCTGCAGCTGGAATGCCTCGATCTCAAGCGCCGTAACAAGCGCGTCTGGGGGCAACTGCTGGCTCTGACTTGCGTGTTCGGCGTAACCATCGCGGCGGTGGTGTTCTGGTACCCGAAGTACCGCTGGATTCCGACGACTGACAACCATGCCATCTGTGAAGTCTCCACCGAAAGCAACCCGCGCGTCACCCCGGCGACGCTGGCCGAGTACGCCAAGGATGCGGTGGTCAACTCGTACTCCTACGACTATGTGAACTACCGCTCCAACCTCAATGCCGCGGGTGCGCGCTGGTATACCGATGAAGGGCGCAAGGCCTTCCTGAAGACACTTGACGATTCCGGCAACCTCGAGCGTGTGCTCAAGGGGCGGATGATCCTGCGCGCCATGGCCACGCAGGTGGCCCAGGTCGAAGAAAGCGGTGTGCTGGCAAGCGGGCAGAGCTACTGGGTGGTACAGGTGCCGATTGCCATCGAATTCTATGTCGGCGGTGATCAGCAAGCACGCTCGCGCCAGGATTTCCTCGCAGCCGTCACCATCGTCCAGATCCCCGCTTCGGCCACCAACACCAAAGGCATCGCCGTCGATTCTGTTCAGCTGTCGCCGTACACCTCAAGGAAGTGACCATGAAGAAGCATCTGATCGCATCGTTGCTTGCGAGCGCTATCGCCATCCCGGCATTTGCCAACGAGGCGCAAGATGCGCCCGCCGCCGCGGGTGGCATGGGGCAGATTGGCGCGACGCAAGCTGGCGAAGCTCCGCCCCAGCCACCGATGAATGGCCTGGGCCGGCAAGTATCCAGTGTTGCTCAAGTGGTCTACCCGCGCCCGGAAGATGTCATCAGCGACACGGTACAGGACGTTCAGGATTCGCAACTGACGTCGTCGCAGGTAGAGCTGATCAAGCAGCTATGGCTGGAGCGTGAAAAGCAGAAAGCCACGGCCTACATAAGCCCGGCCAAACCCGTGACCCGCACGCTTGCACTGAACCTGGACCCGGGTGTGTCGCCCCCCATCGTTCGCCTGAGCAAGGGGCAGCAGTCGTCGATCGTGTTCTCCGACTATGCCGGGCAGCCATGGATGATCCAGAACGTGTCGGTCAACCGCGAACTGTTCAGCGACGGGCGCGAGCGAGGCGGTCAGAACGGTCAGAACGGCACTGGCGCACCGACCAACATCCTCACCCTGGACCCCGCCACGGCGGCGGCATACGGCAACGTCACCGTCACCCTGCGGGGTCTGGCCACGCCGATCATCCTCATCCTGGCCGCCGGCCAGGATGAAGTGGACATGCGTGTCGATGCCAAGGTGCCGGGGCGCAACCCGGATGCGACAGCGAGTGTGGCAATGCTCCGGATGCCGTCGATCGACGAGGCGCTGACCTACTTCCTGGACGGCGTGCCACCGAAAGAGGCCAATCGCCTGAAGGTGACCGGGCTGGAGGGCGTCGAGGCCTGGAGCTATGGCCCGAACATGTACGTGAAAGCCAAGGCTGATGCGCAATACCCGGCCTACACCAACGCTGCGCGAAGCACCACGGGTGTGGCGGTGTATCGCTACGCGGGCCTGCAGAACAGCGTCACGTTCACGACTGGCGGGCAAGCCGTAACCGTCTTCATCGAGCAAGGGAATCTGCAATGAGTGATAACAACATGCCGCCGAACGACTCGGGCTTCGATGAAGAGGACGAGCACCTGGTAGCCGACCGCGACGGGCCGACTGGCTCGCACGTGAAGAAGGCGCGCAAGTCCGATGAAATGCAGCGCAACCTGCGGGCGGTGTTCGGTTCCGGTGTCGGCAAGGTCTCGCTGATTGCTGCCGGGTTGGTCGTGTTGGCGCTGGGCGCCCTGGCCTACAACGGCATGTCATCGAAGGACGCGCCTGCAGGCAAGGCGTCCACGGTGGATGTGCCCAGAGCGCCGCAGCCTGAGGTATCGATCGACCCTATTTCCACCGCCGAAGCAGAGCGCCGTGCGCAGCGAAGCTCGCTGGAGGCCGAACAGGCTGCCGAGCGCGGGATGTCATATCAGCCTGGCTTCGATCCGAACATTGTGCAGTCCACCGGAAGGGATCTGGCCCGTGGCCAGAGCGCCCAGTTCAATGTGCCCGGGCAGCCGTACAATGACGGCAACCAGCGGCCACCCGAGATTTACGTCGGGGCCGGCCAGTCGCCTCGTGAGTCCGTTCAGGTTTCGCAGCAGTCTGGTGCGGCCAACGCCCAGTACCAGGAGCAGGAACGCAGGCGCCTGGAGGAGGAGCTGAAAAAGGCCGAGGAGCAGCGCGACCAATACGTCAGCGAGCTGAAAAGCGAAACGCTGAAGTCGATCAAGCAGCTGATGGGCGAGTCTGAAAGTGCCAAGGGGTTCGCCGAGAAAAGCAGCTTCAGCACCGTCAGCTACTACCCGACCGAGCGCGCTGGCAGCGGTGCGACTGGGCCCGCAGTGCGGGCTGCCAAGGAAGACAAGGACCCCAATGCCATCGAAGCCGTGGGTGACACCGACCGGGCGCTGCTGATCAAGACCGGTACCATCATGTACGCCACGCTGGATGCCGAGGTCAACACCGATGATGGTGGTGACGTGCTGGCGACCATTCGCGGCGGCAAGTGGAACGGCGCCAAGCTGATCGGCAAGATCGAGCAAGCGCCCGACAACATCCGCGTGAAGTTCACCATCCTTGCACCCCCGGTCAACGACCCTCGCCCGACCATGCGCATCAGCGCCGTGGCACTGCGCGAGGATGATGCCAAGCAAGGTATTGCCGAGACCAAGGACCATCACACCATGGAGCGCTATTTCGCCCTGGGTGCTGCCTCGCTGTTGTCCGGCTACGGGCGGGCTTACCAGCAGACAGCGGGTACCACGATCATCAGCCCGAGCGGCGTCGTGGCCCAGACCACTACCGAGCCTTCGACCAAGCAGGTGATCGGTTCGTCGGTCGGTGAAATGGGCACCGCGATCGCCGGGGAAGTGCGCCGCGGCTTCAACCGCCCGGCCACCTACGCAACACCCGCGAACAAGGGCTTTGGCCTGTTCTTCCTGCAAGACGTTCACGATCAATCTCGATAAGGAGTTCGACATGAAGAACTGGTCATTCGGAAAACTCATCGGCGTTTTTGCCGGCAGCTTCCTGGCGCTCATCGTGCTCGCCGTGGTCGTGATCAAGGCCACCTCGTCGCCATCGGCCAAGGCCAGGCGCATCTCGCAGGCCCAGGCCCAATCGGTGCAACAGCCCCGCATGGATGTGCTGAGCATCGAGCTGGCCAAGTCCCGGGAGCAGGCCCAGGCGGCGCTGCAGGCCCAGGAAAACAGCGAAAAACAGCTGAAGATCGTCCGTGAGGAGTCGCAGCGCAATACGCAGTTGCTGCTGAGCCAGATCAAAGCCCTGGATAGCAACCTGTCTGGCCTGCAGCAGCGCATGAAGTTCTACGAAGACAGCCGTCAGCGCGTGGAGGTGATCAAACCACCGCGCAGGGAGCCGGCACCTGCTGTTGCGCAAGGGTACGCCAAGCGTGCTCACCCGATCCCGCAATCCACTGGCTACAAGGTGCAGGCGGTGGTCGGTCACCGGGCCTGGGTGAAAAATGGCGACAGTGAAGACAGCGTCAAGGCCGGCGATCCGTTGCCGCCGGTGCAGCGCGAATTGAAAGTGCTTGCCGTCGATCGCGACAGCGGCATCGTGGTTACTTCACCCGCTCTTTAAAACAGGGACGTTGTCATGGCGGCCGGATTTGCCGATCTAGTAGATGTAATGGTCAATATCGGGAAGGTCATCCCGACGGCGATCATGATGTGCCAAGGGATTGCCGCGCTTATCGGCCTTTATCTGACCGGCGCTGCGTTGATCGAGATATGGGGGGTGACCCACGACAACGCGTTGAAATACGTGGCGGGGCGACAGCGATTTTCTGTCGGCTCTGCCTGTGTGCAATTGGTGATCGGCTCTATCTTGCTGGCGATCGGTACGCTGGAGTGGATGGGCATCATGTCGCGAACCCTGACCGGGGATTATGCCAACTCGCGCATGTTGTCCTATTCCTCGACCGGGACGACGTTGCAGGAACAGGCACAACTGGCAACTCTGGCCCTGCTGGGCATCATGCAAGTAGTCGGCCTGATCGCCATGGTGAAAGGTTGGTTGACGGTAAACGGTTACTACAACAATCAAACTCAAGCCGGCCTTGGTACTGCCAGCGGATGGATCATCGGCGGTGTCCTGGCGTGGAACTTCAAATGGTTCAGCGATGTACTCAACAACACAATCGGATTCAATCTGGTTGGCCTTTTCACGCCGTGGTCGTAACGGCTTTTCGAAACATGAAATTCAAGGAGCGTCACTAATGAAAGCACTCAAAACCCTGAAAGCTGCCTACGATTCGGCCAAGGTTCGTGCAACTACCGCTGCCATTGCTGCGCTGACTGCCCCGTCGGCATTTGCCATTACCAAGACTGACCTCACACAGGATACGTCCGGCGGCAAGACGGCCAGCGATGTCATGACCAACATCGATGACACCGCTCAGGGCGGTGCCACGCTGCTGATCTCGCTGGTGTCAATTGGTGGTTTCGTGGTCGTCGCCATCTCGCTGTACACCCTTTGGAAAGCCTCCAAGGATGAGCGTGAGAAGCCGATGTCGGCGATTGTCGGCCTGTTCATCGGCGGCCTGATGGCCGGTGTCGGTACCGTGATGTGGATCATGCGCAACACCATGATCGACTAAGGCTGTGCGCCGCTGAACCTATGGCGGGGCGCAATGCCCCGCACCACAAGAACAGTTTCGGGAATATTCGGACGTGAGCGAAACAAACGCTTCTGAACGCGGGGCAATCACTGTGCCCACGCTGTCGAGTGGCTATCTCAGTCGAACGGCCAACCAGCCGGTATTTGGCGTGCGGCGGCCACTGTGGCGCTCTGACGATGACCAACGCAAACTGTTCAGCGATGAAAACAGCAAACTTCGCACTTCGGTGTGGCAGCGCGACAATTACACCTGCCGCTTCTGCGGTTTCAAATCTGCCAAGTTTCAGGAACTTCATGCACTGGACGGCAATGCCGACAACTGCACCAAGGAAAACCTGATCACCGCGTGCAACCTGTGTCGTCAGGTTCATCATCTTGGCGCCTGCGCCATGAAGGACACCGGCTTTTTCGTCGCCGTGCAGGAACTGACGCAAACCGAGATCAATAACATTGCCCGCTGTATCTACGTCAATGAGTTGCTCGATGACGTGGCGGTCAATGAAAAGCTGGCCAGCCTGCTGGCGGCTTTCAAGTTTCGTGGTACTGACACGCTGAAAGAAATATTCGGTGGCGACGTGATCACCGTGCTTGGCGTGGCGGAAACCCTCGCCAGCCAGCAACTTGTCAGCGATGAAGAATTTAACAAGCGTGCTGAATGGCTGGCGCCGTTAAGGCTGTTTCCCACCAAAAGCGCGTTCAAAGATGGGCAACTTGAATATTACGCGGCCAATAACCGCGCGCTGTTCCTGCCCGATAACTGGTCGGCATTGACCGGCCAGTTAATGAAGAATTTTGCTTGATGCAGCCGCTCGGACAGCTGCTCAGTCTCGCCGTTGAGAGCGTTGGCAAGGGAGAACAAGGAAATGTTTAACAAACTCGAAGCGGTGATCCTGACGGTGCTGAGCCAGCTCAAGGCAGACGTACAGGACTATTGCGACCTGGAAACGGTCGATGGCGGGCAGTCCATCGTCGCCAACGACGGTTCACTGGCGTCCATCGTGCGCTTCAACGGCACCAAGAGCGTGCTGGGCCGCGAGCAGTTCGAACGCCTGGTGAGCCTGCTGGAAGCGTCGCTCTCGGTGTACTTCAAGGTACGCGGCCACCACTTGCAGATTGTGTTCAGTCGCGACCTGGATGCCACCGCACCGCTGGAGCAGAACGCCCAGCAGCAGGCGGCCACCGCCGAGCGGCTGAACCTGAACGTGCGCCACCTGATCAATGAGGGTGTCAGCAAATACGCTCAGTATGTGTACGACGAAGAATGCTACCTGGTGTTCTGGTCGCGGCCCGCGCTGCTGGACCAGACCGAGAGGTCGATGGCGCGCGAGGCGCTGAACGAGTTCAGGAAGGAATCGGACTGGCCGGCCACCGCCGAAGCGCAGAATCTGTTGCGGCCCATTTCCTACCTCAAGGACCGCCACCTTTCCTTTGTCACCAAGATTTCCGAAGACCTGACGTCCCCCGAGTTCGGTTGCTCGGTGGATGTGCTGGACGTCAGTGAAGCGATCCGCGCCATCCGCGCGAAGGTGAACCCCGACATCACGCCGCGTACCTGGAAGCCCTACATTCCGGGCAGCGCGATTCCCATGCGCTGGAAGACCAGCAAGCGCAGTGGCGATATGTCGGAATTCATGTACCCCACGCTGCCCAGCCAGATCATGGTCACTTCGGCTGAAATCGGCAGTGGCGAGCGCACCAGCCTGCTGCCGGACCCGACCAGCGTGCGGGTTGGCGCGCGGGTGTATGCGCCCTTGCTGATGTCGATTCCACCGGCAGAGCCGCAATACTTCAACACCCTGTTCAACAGCCTGAACCGCGCGGAAACCCAGGAAAACGGTGTGTCACGCGCCTTGCCGTATTCGGTGTCGATCATGCTGTCCTCCGATGGCATGAGCGTGCTTGCCTGGAAAAGCCTGTTCGCCCAGTTGCTCTCGGTAACCTCCGAGCAGAACCGCAACATCAACCTGGCCACCAAGGAGCTGCGCGAGCGGGTGCGTGACGGTGAGTGCATGGTCAAGCTGCAGGTGGCCGCCATGACCTGGGCCAGCCCTGACGAGAAGGGCGTGAAGGAGCTTGCGCTGCGCAAGTCGAAGCTCTGGCGTACGCTGGAGGCCTGGGGGCAGCCGGTGTTCATCGAGCGCACAGGCAACCCGATGCAGGCGTTCCAGTCCAACTGCCTGGCCCTGACCACCAAGCACCTGGGCGACCCTGCCGCCGCCCCGCTGGGCGATGCAGTGGCCATGCTACCGCTGACCCGGCCGGCTTCGCCGTTCCAGGAAGGTTCGACCATCTACCGCAGCCTGGACGGCAAGATCCTCAAGTACCAGCGTTTCTCGTCGCAGCAGACTACCTGGATCACCCTGATTGCAGGCAAGCCGGGCTCTGGCAAGTCGGTACTGATGAACAACAACCACTTCGAGTCCTGCCTGATGCCTGGCCTGACCGGGCTGCCTTACATCGGTATCACCGACATCGGCATTTCCTCGTCCGGCTTCTGTGACCTGGTGCGCGACAACC
Organism: Pseudomonas sp. WOUb67; assembly: GCF_050058005.1. Lineage (NCBI taxonomy): Bacteria > Pseudomonadati > Pseudomonadota > Gammaproteobacteria > Pseudomonadales > Pseudomonadaceae > Pseudomonas > Pseudomonas sp. WOUb67. The sequence goes on from NZ_CP170112.1 coordinate 1,472,513, forward strand.
TGCCACCCCGGCTTCATCACCTGGTGGTGTACAAACGTTTGCAGAACGCCAGGAAAGACTGCATCAACCCGCTGGACACCCCGTTGGGCCAGCGTTACCCGCTGCCGAAGGACCGTGAGTTCAACAAGAACTTCCTGACCATTCTGGTGACGCCGCCCGAGCGCGAAAAGCCCTATGAAGGGATGAGCAACTTCGTCGGCCGCATGGTCGACCTGGCCTACCGGCGCAAGGACGACAAGATCGAGCGGGCCAGCCCGGAAACCTACAAGCCGGGGCATAACGATGTCGTCGACACTGCCGTGGCGCAGCTTGGCTTTCGCATTCTTCCGGCGACCACCTACTGGGAGTTGGTCGACGCGATGTTCGACGCCGGCATGGTGTACGAGGCAGAGGTGACCCAGCGCTTCGCGGTGCCAACCCTCAATGACCTGGTGGCAGTGGCGTCGACCGAGGAGGTGCGTGCCGAATACGAGGGGTCCGGCGAGGTCGGGCGTAGCCTGGTCGATGCCTTCATCCTGGGTATTCGGGAGGCGGTTGGCGACTTCCCGGTGTTCTCCGATCACACCCGCTTCGACGTGGGCAGTGCCCGCATCGTCGCCCTCGACCTGCAGGACGTGGCGCTGCAGGGCTCAGCTTCGGCCAAGAAGCAGACCGCCTTGATGTACATGATCGCCCGTCAGTGCTTCATGAAGAAGGTGGCTTTCTCGAAGGAGGATTTCCCGTTCTTCACCGAGAAGTACCTGCCGTTCTACGAGCGCCTGGTGGCGGACCTGGTGGATGAATACAAGGTCATGTGCATGGACGAATTCCACAAGACCGGTGGCCATGTGGGCTTGCAGGAACAGATGCAGACCGATGGCCGTGAGGCCCGTAAGTGGAACATGGAGATCATTCTGGCTTCGCAGTTGATGGAAGACTTCGGCCAGTTGACCAAGATCGCCACGGCCACTTTCATCCTCGACTCGGGCACCAAGGAAACCCGCGACTGGCTGCGCAAGAACATCGGCCTGTCCGACACCGAAGAGCATGCCCTGGTCAACTTCGTGCACGGGGCCAACAAGCATGGCTGTACCTTCCTGGCGCGCTTCGAAACCAAGAACGCCACCTACAGCCAGCTGTTCACCATGTCTGCCGGGCCGATGCGCCTGTGGGCACTGACCACCACGGCCGAGGACCGCAAGCTGCGCACCATGCTCTACGAGCACATGCCGCGCCCGGACGCGCTCGCGTTGCTGGCCCGCCGCTTCCCGTCGGGTGGCTGCAAGGACATGGTGGAGCGCCTCAAGCGCGAGACATTCAAGGATGTCGAGTTCGTCGATGACGACATGGAACAGTCCGTGATTGCGCGCATCGCCAAGGATCTGGTCGCTGACTACATCAGCGCCAGTGCATACGAAGACGTAGTGTAAGGGAGTGACAGATGGCTCAGTACAAGGGCGCATCCCGTCAGCATGAAGTCAGCACCAGCCGGCGGCGCAAAGACACGCGCCTGGCCGGGCAGCGCTTCAGTGATTTTTTCCAGTCTGCTGACGGCGCAGTATTCGGCACGTTCGCGCTGCCGGTCCTGGCGCTGATTTTGATCAAGGTGCCCTTTTCGGGTGAGCTGCTGTTGCTGCTGGCCTGGGCGTTCAAGCGCAAGTTCGTCGATGTTGAAAACCGTGCCTTCGATTTCCCTTACCGGGTACCCAAGCTGGCGGACGTCAATGACGGCTCGTACAAGGGCAGGAAGAAAGGCGAGGGCGTGACGCTTTTCGGCAATGACCTGGAGAGCAAAGAGCAGATCTACGCCGGCGACAGTGACCTGCGCACCCACCAGCTGGTGCTGGGCACCACTGGCTCCGGTAAGCCGCAGCCCAAGCATGCCAAGGTGCTGACGCCAGGCGGCTGGGTGGAAATGGGCCGCATCCGGGTCGGCGACAGCGTGTGCACACCCGATGGCAAGCAGGCTGCGGTGCTGCGGGTGATCGAGCAGGGTATCCAGCCGATCTGGACCGTGGCCACACGTGACGGGCGCCGGGCGCAAGCCACGGGCGACCACCTGTGGCGGGTGCTTACCCGCGGGCACGATGGCAGCGAAGAGGCCCACACCGTGACCACCGACGCCATCCGCGAGTTGATGGCGCGCGGCATGGTGGTGATGCTGCCGAAAGTGCGCAAGAAGCGCGGCTCGGCCAAGTTCAACGGGTGGGCCGAGGTGTGGAAAGTGACTGCTGCCGGCCAGGCGCCTTGCCAGTGCATCGAGATCGATCACCCGCACCACCTGTACATCACCGACGACAGCCTGGTTACCCACAACACCGAGCTGTTGCTCGGCATCGTGTTCAACGCCCTGGTGCAGAACACCGGCTTCATCTACGTAGACGGCAAGGGCGACCCCAAGCTGCAGAAGGAGATCTTCCGCCTGTCGCGCTACCTGGGGCGCGAAGATGACCTGCTGATCATCAACTTCATCACGTCCGGCCGCGACTTCGTCGAGAAGCAGGTCGACAAGGTGACCAACAACATGAACATGATGGGGAACACCTCATCGGGCATGTTGATCGAGCTGATCGTGTCGCTGATGGATGATTCGGGCGGTGGCGGGGACATGTGGAAGGGCCGGGCGATCATGTTCGTGGCAGCGCTGACGCGGCCGCTGACCTACCTGCGTGACAAGGGCCACATCAACTTGTCGCCCGAGAAGTACCTGGAGTACTTCGAGCTGAACGTGATCGAAGACCTGGTGTGGGAGCACGGCGGCAAATACGGCGAGATGTTCGACGTGATCGTGGCTCCGCTGCGTTCGTACCTGCTGACGCTGCCGGGTTACCAGAAGGCCAAGTTCAAGCAGCAGGAAACCAAGACCCTGGAGCAGCATGGCTACATCGTCATGCAGCTGGGGCGGATCTTTAACGACCTGACCTTCAACTACGGGCACATCTTCAAGACCCGCGTCGGTGACGTGGACTTCTACGATGTGGTGATCAACCGCCGCTTGCTGGTGGTGCTGCTGCCAGCGCTGGAGCGCGCCCCGGACAGCATGCGCATGCTCGGCAAGATGATCGTCGGCAGCATCAAGCAGATGATGGCCGGTTGCCTGGGCAACCGGGTGGAAGGGGTGGTGCGCGAAATCATCGACAGCCGGCCAACTGGCTCGAAGTTCCCGTTCTATACCATCCTCGACGAATACGGCTATTACGCCGTGGTCGGCTTCGCCGTGGCCCCGGCCCAGGCGCGTAGCCTGGGGTTCAGCGTTACCTTCGCCGCGCAGGACTTCTCCTCGCTGAAGAAATCCAGCGCCGAAGAGGCGGATGCCACTTGGGAAAACACCAATATTCGCGCCGTCGGCCGCCTGACATCGGGCACCGAATCGGAAACCTGGCGGCGTGTGCAGGGTGCGGCGGCCGAGTCATCGCAGGCCATGCTGGGCAACTTCGAACGTACCGCAGGTAACGAAAAGCTCCGGCAGTCGGACAACATCGCCATCGAACAGCGCAGCCGGCTGAACTACGACGACGTTGCCATGCAGGAAAACGGCGAGTTCACCTTCCTGGTCGGCAAGAAATCGCAGAATGGCAAAACCGGCGGGGTGGCCCTTATCCGCGGCATGGGCTTCTACACGGCCGGCCCGGCACCGAAAGAAATGCGCATCAATGATTTCATCCCGGTCGAGCCGCCCGAGCCGTCGGACCTGCCGCAAAACCGGCAGTCGCGTCAGGCATTTGTCGACAGCCTGAAAGATGGCTCGTTCGCCAAGCGGGTGCGGGCGGTGGTGAAGGGTGATCCGACCTTTGCCCGCATGCACAGTGCGTTTGAACACAATTATGCAGACCCGGACCGGCCGTTGCTGGGCCGGTTGGACACCTCCTTTGGCGTGCTAGGGGCGTATTTGTCCGGCGGCCTGAAGAAGCCGGCTCCAGTCGCGCCGCTGGCAGCAAACCCGGTGCCGCAGGCCCCTGCCGAGGTGCCAGTTGCGCCAGCGGTTACAGCCCCGGTGCCCGCGCCTCAGATTGACCCCATGAGCCCGGAGGCGATCCAGGCAAGCATCCTGGCCGTTGCGGACCTTTTGGCAGCCACGCCCGCGACCCCCGCCACTGCGCCGGTGGACGAGCAGGCACTGGACGATGAATGGGCGCGTGAGCTGGCCATGGTCGTGCCGCAGCAGATGCTCGACATGCAAGTGATGGCCAGCGGCGAAGGCTTTGCATCGCTGTCGGACAAGTGGGCCGCACAAGAGCGGATCGAGCAGACCTGTGCAGAGATTGCCCGGCAAACAGACTACCGCGTAACCCCGGAGCCCGCCGCTCAGGATGTGGCCGGCATGCGAGAGCGGCTCAGTAACCTGCAGGCCCAGTGCCGCTTGATGATGAAGGAACAGCCGGGCGAGTAGGCCGCGGGCGCTAGAGCCGTTGGTCGGCGTGCGATTCTATTTGATGTCATAAATTGACGACGATAGATATCTGACAGATAATCAGAAACAAGAATTTTTGCATGCTAGGGTGAGGCGGATGGGGTTGTTCAGTTCAGGGAAGAAAGCTGCGAGATTTGCGTTCATCACCATGCCGATGGCGGCACTGGGCGTGAATCAGCTGCGCATGGGCAACCAGCACATCAAGGCACTCTGGCGTTCCAACTTCAGTCCTGCTTGCCCCGAGTGTGAGCGGGGGGTGCTGCTCAAGGCAGAAGGTGACCACCAGGAGTTCGAGCAGGGGCCGAAAGGGAAGATGCGGGTGCTGCACAGCTGGGGTTGCAACAACTGCGACTTCGCCTTGCTTGAAGAAGATGACGTCAAGAAGGTCAAGGAGCATGCCGCGCGCTACCGCAACGAGCGAGTCAAGGCGCAGCTGACCACCATCGAACGTGGCGAGATCGACCGTATTGCCCGTAGCCACCGCTTGCACTCCAGGGCGTTCTTCATTGCCAGCGCTATTGCGATTGCCGGGTTCGTCTACATGCTGGCGACCGGCGCGGGCATCCTGGTCGCCCTCAACTGGTTGTCGATCGGCTTCGCGCTCTGGGTATTCGGCATGAAGAAGTCCTATCGCAGCTGGCAGGTGTCGACTGGGCAGCTGTTTGTCGAAGGCGCGTTCTGGTTCTGGTTCCAGCATCAGAAATGGATCATCTGAGCATGACGCGCAAACGGCCTCAGTGGCTGTCCATCGCCCTGATGTGCTGTGCCATGCAGGCAATGGCCGATGACTTCTATGCCGTGCGCCCTGCGGATATCGACTGCGTCGTGCAGGCCGCACAGCGCCAGGGTGTGCCGGCCAACGTGCTGCTGGCCATTTCCAGCAAGGAGAGCGGCAAGAACGGCCAAAGCGTGTCGAACCGCAACGGCACCTTCGACCTTGGGCACTTCCAGATCAATACCACTCACTGGGGGCCAAAAGGCGTATTCGCCTCGTACCCGGCCATTACCAAATCCGATGTCGCCTGGCGCGGTTGCTACAACGCCGAGCTGGCGGCCTGGCTGTTGCGCCAGAAGCTTGCCGAGAACAATGGGCAGGACTTCTGGACCCGTGCTGCCAACTACCACTCCCGCACCCGCAAATTCAATGACATCTACAAGAAAGACCTGATCCCGCTCGCGGTGAAATGGGGCAAATACCTTGAACGGCAGCGCCATGACCGGCTGGTGGTCAGCTACCAGTAACAGGCCGCCGCAGGCTGCCCCTGCGCAGGGTCGATCAGAATGACAACTTCAGGAGTTTTTACATGAAAGGAATGCTCATGGGTGCACGCTGCTGCAAGGCTGGGGGCGTGCTGCTGGCATTGGTTGCGCTGGGCGGGTGCGCCAGCTCTGCCAAGCCGACCACCGACGACACCGAGGCGTTTGCCAGTCGGATCATCGCCGACAAGGTGTCGGTGGCGGTCAACTCGCAGCACACCTACGTATCGCGGTTGAACGCTGACCGGGTGAAAGCCGCTTCCCGCCAGGCTGCGGTCGACACCGACCAGGTGGATATCGATTTCATCGGCAAGCCCCAGGAGCTGCTGCAGACCTTCGCCAGCCGCTACGGCTATGCCTACGTCGAGAGCGGCAAGCGTGTGGACCTCAAGCCCATCAACGTGTGGGTACGCAAGGCCACCCCGATCAACGTCCTCAAGGATGTGGGCGCGCAGATCGACACCGGTGCCGATGTGGTGCTCGACAAGAGCACCAATACCCTGCGCCTGATCTACAAACCGGTACCGTTGGCGCTGGGGAGGGGCTGAACATGGCGATGGACATGCCTCCGATGACCCTTGAGGACGCCGAGCGCCTCTATGACAAGCCTGCCTACGTTCAGCAGCAGGGCGACAGCGGTGACGCGAAGTCGGCTGTCGAGGCCATGCGCGATGAGAAGAACCAGGCCTCGGCAGCCCGTGGCGAAGCCATTCTCGATGCCGCGCTGCAGGTCGGTGTAAAGGCTGGCCTGGCCTGGCAGCTCACCAACATCAACAAGGCACTGAAGGTACGCGAGCGCGAGTTCGATACGGTCTATGACTTCAGCAGCCTGATGATTCAGGACCGGGTGGTGCCGCCGGTGATCACCGAAGCGCGCCACCTGTACAACCAGGACGGCGACTACACGCTGCGTCTTTCAGGGGCCGCCTACAAGATCGAATCGCAGGCGCGTTTTTCATCCGTGCCGCCCAGCTGGCGCGAATACCTGAGTTTCCCGCTGCCCACCTTCGACCGCACCTCGCTGGTTTCGGCACTGGTGCCGCGTTCCGACGAGGAAGAGCGGGTGTGGAAACTGGCCGTACGTGAGGGCTGGCAACAAGGGGTCGAGCAGGCCAACCTGATGCTGACCTACGGCTTCGACCGGATGAACCGCGATATCGATGGCATGCGCCGTTTCAGTGAGTTTGCCCGCCACGGCCAGGTCACCATGCCGATCATTTCGGGTGCGGCGATCCCTGTTACCCGGGAAGGGCGGTCGATGGCGGTGGACGAAACCCTGCTGCGCATCACCGCCTTGCCCGAATTCAACGACAACATGAACGTGTGGCGCAGTTCGATCGCCACCTCGACCATTGCCAACCCGCCACACCGTGCGCCGGTAACCCGTGCTGGCAGCCCGGCGCCATCGCCGGCTGCGGCCGGACAGCCCGCGGGCGCCGAAGGCGGGCGGGAATGAAGCAGGACTTCCACGACGACGTGATGATGCTGGAGCCGGGTGCGATGATCGAGCGCCTGGAGCGCCTGACCAGTTACGAAGACCCGTTTCGCTTCGACCGCGCCGACCAGTTCAAGGCGATGATGCTGGAAACCCTGACCCATGGCGTCAGCGATATCTTCATCCAGCCCGCATTGCCGGTGGTGGTGAAGAAGTACGGGCGGTTGTATGCGGTCACCCGCCGTACGCTCGATGTCGGGGAAGTCAACGAACTGTTGAAGATGGCGGCCAACCGGGATACCGCCACCACCGATATCGTCTCGGGCACGGCGGTCAACGAGCGCTACGAGTTGTTCGACCCGCAGCGCAAGGATGCCCGCGGTGCGCGCCTGCGTTATGCCTACCGGGTAAACGCCTCACCCATCGCCTGCCATGGCGATACGTCCTGCCAGATTGTCATCCGGGCCATTCCCGATGACCCGCCCCGTATCCAGGACGTCGGCCTGAGCGAGGACATTGTCAGGATGGCCACGCCGCGTGACGGCATCGTCTATGTGGCCGGGGCCACGGGCCATGGCAAGACCACCACGTTTGCCGCCATCAACCGTTTCATCCTGGAGCACGACACGCCGATCAAGGGCAACCTGATCAGCCATGAAGAACCGATCGAGTTCACCTATGACAAGGTCCAGAGCAAGCATTCGATCTTCGTGCAGTCGCAGATTCCCACGCACTTCAAGGATTTCTACCGGGCAAACCGTGAGGCCATGCGGCGAGCACCTGGCCTGTGCGTGATTGGTGAGTTGCGCGACCAGGAAACCATTCGCGCGGCGGTGGAGCTGTCGCTGACCGGGCACCCGGTGTTCGGCACGGTGCACGCCAAGGATGTCGCGGCGATCATGCGCCGGATGATTTCCCGCTTTCCCGAGCAGGAGCGTGCCACCGCCATCTACGACCTCGTCGATACCAGCCGTTTCATGATGGCGCAGAAACTGGTGCCTACGGTGGATGGCAAGCGTACCGCCGCGCGATCGTGGCTGAGGTTTACCGAGCAGGTGCGCGACACCTTGATGGACCTGACCGATATGGGCCGGGTAACCCAGCGGGTTGCCGAGTTCGTGCGTGAAGAAGGGCATACCTTTGCTGCCGAGGCAGATCGCCTGCTGGCCGCGGGCCTGATCAGCGAGGCGACTGCCCGTGATCTGCGCCACGGCTGAGGCGCAGGCTGCCCGCTAATGCTGACTGCAACGAGTTTACGGAGAAGTTATGGCAACAGGACGGTATCACTGGAGCAGATGCGCTCCCCCCGCACGTTTTTTCGTTATCAACGCAAGCGCCGCCTTGCCTTGGTTGATGTTGCTGCTGGTGCCGGCGCTGTGGAAGTTTCTGCTGCCGCTGGCGCTGTGCATGACGTTGGCCCTGGTCTACATCGAGGTGGTGAAGAAAATGACCGTGCGGGCGGTTTGCCGCCGAGCCGCAGTGTTCATGGTGGGGCGAGTGCGTACCACGCACAATTTGCTCAAGGAACTGGCCAGGTAGTGGGCTGGGCAGGCATGACCGGCAGAATCTTCGTGGCGGCCAAAGGAGGCGTTGAATGAAGCAACAGGGAGGTGGGCAGAAGAGCTTTACGTGGGATGACCCCGCCATTCTGCTCGGGATCATGGCGGTGCTTTACCTTGGGGGGTGGGGTGCCTGGTACTTCGCTCATGACAAGATTGCCAAGGCGTACACCTACATTCGCTACGTCGAGTTGTGGTTGCCGAGTGCGCTGGGTGACTTTGCCGCGCTGCCGGGTATCGCCTCGATCAATCAGTGGGTTGGGCGCATGTGTGCGCCAGAAGGCATTATCGGTGCCTGTCAGCGAGATTTCTCGAGCGTGGCGTGGGGTGAAATCACTTCGTCGTCGCTGTTCGTGAACGGTTTTTTCCTGCTGCTGATGGTGATTCTGTCGGTGCGCATGTTCCTGCGTATCAACAAGACCCACCCCAAGCTCAGGTTCACCAAAACGCACACTATCAAAAGCTTTGTGCAAGAGAACAAGGCGCAGTACCCCCACCTGCGCATGTTCGCCGAACTCGACCTGATCGCCCAGCCGCTGGACCACCCGGTGTTCGGCATGTCGCAGACCTCCCGCCAGTTTGCCTACCGGCATTTGCTGATCAGTGGTTGGCAGGAGCAATCGGATCGCAGCTGGGCGCCAACCCTGGACCGCGAGAAAACCACCGAGGTGATGCGTCGCCAACTGGGCCAGCACTGGACCCGGGTTGCCAACCTGACGCCGGCAGAAACCCTGCTGGTAGCGATAGCTCTGCCGCGTGTGGTCGCCACCGATACGTCGCTGGATGACAATGCGTTCAAGGCTGCAATGGCCGACAGCGACTACATGGTTGCGTGGTGCTGGGACCAGTTCAAGGCACCTGACGGCAAAGCCGCGCAGCAGGGCGAACCTTATGCCTGGCTGAAGCCTGAAGTGCCGCTGGAAGTACCTCGGGCAATCATCCAGAAGTACATCAAGCACCCTAATGCGAGTGCGATCCTGCACGCGCACGCATTTGTGCGCACCATCATCTTTGCCATGTACTTTCAAGCCCGCCGCCTGGGTGTGCTGCCGCCCGCAGAAATGCGCTGGCTGCGTTTCTTCGACCGTGACATGTGGTATGCCCTGCAGACGATCGGGCGCCAGGCGGGGTTCCCGGAAGCGCCGGGCATCCTGTCGCATTTCCTGTACGAGTGCAAAGCGGGTGTATCGCTGGCGGAGCCGCAACTGGACAAAGCGGTCAACGGTCTGGAGCTGGCGATGTCTGCGTACAAGTATTCCGAGGCCGACAAGAAGCGCTATGAGGCCATGCAGCAGGACGGGTATGCCGTGGTACAGGGCGACACGCCGGATGACGGTGCGCCCTGAAGCACCAGCCTTGACGGTTTGGATAGAAGCAAATGGCCATCTGACAAGATGGCCTTTTTTTGTTTTTTTGGTGCCTTTTTTTGCTTTTTTGTTAGAATACGGTCGTATTGGATTATTAATAAGGACGTCGAGCCATGAAAGGTGTGATTGCAAGACCCGTCGCCATGCTGGCGGCGCTTGCGGCGGGGGTTTCAGTCGCCCATGCCGCCCCGGCACAACCGGCGGACCTCTCTGCCTTCATCACCGCTCAAGGCGCCGCGCAGGTAAACCCTGGCCAGCAGGAGCTCGATGACCTGACCGCGCAGCGGGTATCGCGCTATGGGCGTATTGTCAGCGCCCGGCCGGTTGGTCTCGGCGGGCTGACCGCCTGGACTGTTGAGAAGAACGGCCACCAGGTGGTGCTTTTCAGTACACCGGATTCTGCTGTGCTGTTCACCGGCGTGGCCTGGAATGCCGAAACGGGCAGCAATATCTCCGATGCCTTCCTGCCTGGCGTCGCCCAGGCCGTCATCACGCCGCCTGCTGCTGCCCCGGTCGCGGCCGCACCAGATGCGCCGCAGATGTCAGCCGTTGAAGCGCCGAATGTGCGTGAAGCGGCAGCCATGGACGGCAACTTCAAAGGCGCGATCCCGGAGTCGATGAAAACCGTCGACTCCCTGGCAGGCATCAAGGAAGGCAAGGGCGGTATCGGCGATACCGTCTACATCATCATCGACCCGCGTTGCCCGTACTGCCGCCAAGCATACAACCTGACAAGGGCATACGCAGCGAAGGGCCACTCCATCAAGTGGATCCCGTCCGCGGCGCTGGGCAATCCGGCAGATGGCGTACCACTGGCCGCTACCATCCTGCAGACCAAGGACCAGGGGATGCTGGCGCGGGTGCTGGGCAAGCATGAGCAGGTCCGCTCCGAGGCATCGCCGGAAACCGTCGAGCAGCTAAGCACCAACCTGGCGTTTCTGTTCGCCGCTTTCGAACACAACGGCAAGGAACAGGCTGGTGTGCCCGCTGCATTCTTCATCGATCACCGTACAGGGAAGCCAAGGATGATGACCGGCCTTTCACAGGCGGTCGTGCTTGAAGACATCTTTGGAAAACTTTAAGGAGCAAAGTACATGAAAGCCAAAGCGCCGAACTTCGAGTTCGACCCCAGTCTGTGCATCTTTGGTTCGGGTGAACACCTGTTGGTGGTGTTCGACAGCCAAAGCCCCAATGACGCACAGCGGGCGACCCGTACCGTGCGTATCGCCAGGGCCTTCCAGCAGCTGTCGCTGGTAGTGGCCGGCTTCGACGCGGCCGAAGACGATGGGCATCAGCGGGTCCTCAGTGGCAGCGTCAGCCTGGCGATCGAGGGGGATGCCGGGGTGCAGGCCTGTCACGAGCTGGCGGCCCTGCAGCTGGTGTTCCATGCCGAGGCAGACCGCAAGGGTGCGCTCACCCATATCGAGCCTGCGCTGGTTGCCTACAAGGTGCGCCAGGCCCTTTCGGAATGCCTGAACGAGGCCCTGAATGACTACTTCCAGCGCGAAGAAGCTGAACGGTCGGCTGCGCATGCCGAGGTTGTGCGCCCGGCTCCGATGACTGCTCCACAGTATCAGGGTGCAGCGCCACAGCCTTCGCGCAAGGCCCTGCGCGAGCAGGCCGCAAGCAACGCCGAGCGCCAGGCCAGGTCGCGCCGGCGCAAGACCGCAATGGCCTGGCTGGTTCCGCCTTTGGTGGTAGTTGCGGTCATGGCGACCATGTCTCATCTTGCTTCCTCGCAGTCGCCGATTGAAAATGCTGTCGCGCAGCAGATGGCGAACGACCCAGAGTCGATCAAGGCACAGGTGGAGCTGACCAAGCAGACCCTGCAGTCCATGGGGCTTGATCCCGGTCAGGGCGGTGACATTGGGTGCCTGGCGCCGCAATGATTGCCATTGCTTCCTGCTTCACGGATGGGGTATGCCTTTCGCTGGTTTGCGGGCGCGTAGAATGGCGGGGAACCCTCTCGCGTCGCCCGAATGCTGCCTTGCGGTGCCGAAGGAGGATCTTTTCCAGGATTGGAGAATGAGAGCGGGCCGGCCCACGAAGCCTGGCGCTGCTGTTCTGCCCGAGCGCAGTGTTCATGCCTGCGCAGGCACTTTAAGACTATTTTGGATTGGAAATCTTAGGTACGTATATGCGACCAGCGAATGAAGTTAAAGACGGGGCCAAGTTATTGTCCCTTGCCCAGGGCCTGAGGTCGCTGCTGGTCCCCTCGCCAGATGTACTGGCCGACACCGTCAAGGAGTTGCACCCGTTGGTCAACCTGTCCGACAAGGTGCTGCCGTTGAAGTCGTATTTCAACATGGTCCAGGATATCCAGCGGGCCAAGCATACCCAGGCTGCCATGCGCGCTGCCGACGAGCCGCTTAGCCGCGAGGCCATTCACCAGGGCGTGTCGCGCAAGCTCTGTACCGAAGATATCTTCATGGTTGCCTGTTCATTCCTGGAAGTGGAGATCGCCAAGCAAGGCTCGGTGTACTACCTGAGCGGCGAATCACCGGATTTCAAGGAAACCAAGAAGAACCGAAACCCGCTCGACTTGTCGGATGAGGTCGTATTGAAGAACCTCTCCAGTGGCCTGGCGCGCCCGGACACTGATCGTGGGGCTGTGGAGCGCGGGCAGATCGACAGCGGGTTCAACCACCTCGTGCGGCTGAACCAGTTGCATAACCTGATGGTGGAGTCGGTGCGGTTGATGAAGGCGGACGAGCGCCTGACCAAGGTCGATATTCGCAAGAAATTCAACATTTCGCACACGGATTACGAGCGCATGATGTCGATGGCGCGGCGTTCCGGACTGATTTCGTTCCGCAACCGCAAGAAGGATCCGTCCAACTCCTACACGTTGCGCAATGACAACCATGAGCGGGTGTCGGAGCACGCCAAGAATTTTGGCCACACGCCGCAGAAGATGCTGAACAAGATTCTGGATGACTTCTTCGGAATGCTGGAAAAACGCAAAAAGCACGAGGATTGATTTACATGGAGATCCAGGGCCATAAGGACGTCGGGCCGGCAATGAGTGCTGAGGAGCGGGCCCGTGTATCGCGGGCGGCCAGGCAGGTGGTGGCATATGCCAATTTTCTGCGCTGGACGGCGAACTTCAAGCGGGACGAAGTGCTGCGCCATCCTGAACACGACCGTGTGATATTTCTCTCGCCCATGCAAAGTGGGCGTTTCAGCTTTGCCCTGGAGGGCGACACCCTGTATGTGGGTGTCCAGCCATTCGAGGCTGCATGGGCTTCTTGCATGCCTTTCGAGGCTGCCTATCTTTCTGACCGGCTGTATCTGTCGGTCGAGGGCGTGAACTTCATGGATTCGCGCATGCCACCGCTGGCGCTGGGCATTTTCGTCGACGAGGGTGAAAAACGTGCGCTCATGGCCGCTGCCCGTTTCGTTCAGCTCATGCAGGTGTCAGTTCGTGACGGCTACGTGGTCGAGGTAGGGGAGCTGTGTGGCGAACCTGTCGAGATGCGCCCGGGTGACGTGGTGCGCCAGCTGCGCGAGACCCGCCAGGCGAAGGTGCAGCAGCAGGACATGGGGCGGTTCTTCTGATGCGCTCAAGCAGACTTTTCAAGTAAGGATACGTGCATGACCAAGTGTAAACTCATCCTGCCCGTGCTGGCCGCCGTGGCAATGGCGGGCTGTGTCACGACCGAGCAGATGCCGGACGGGACGACCAAGATACGTTTCTCGGACGAAGCGGTCAGCTCGCTGACTTCGATGATGCCCAATGGCCTCGTGACCGGTGTTGCTGGTGGGGCAGGTAGCCGCGGGCTGGACCTGGTACCGACCAAGAACCCTCTTGGCAATGGGCAGTACCTGTATTTCAACGGGCAGTATGACTACACCTGCGCGTCCGCGTTGCTGTACAGCGCCAAATCTGGCAAAGAGCTGGATCCCAATGTCAACGAAGGGTGCCGTGACCGTTACTTCCAGCGGCAACTGGCGCTGAAAACTGCGGGCAAGCCCTACGACAGGGCGGCACCTGCTTATGATGCAGACAATCCGCCCGATGCGTACTGGGCCAGGTTGAAAGGCCAGACGGTTGCTCAGTTGGCGGCCACGCAGCAGTTCCCCACACGTTTTGGTGGTCTCCCGCGCGTCGATCGCAACGGTAACATCACGATCAGCGTAGGCTTCATGGGGGTGGGCGGTGGGCAACATGTGGCTTTGACTACCACGCCTCAGCGCATCCCGGTTGTCATGGAAGATGCAGGGTTTGCTGCGCAGATGCGCACGCAGGCGGCCAAGCAGAACACCGAGATTGGCGACTGGACAACGTGTGATGCCGTACTTGCCTACAGTTCGGTCGTCGACAGAGGCGCGCGCCCGGCCAATATCGCGCCTGGTGACTATATGCAGTATGTGGTGCGCTTCACCGTATCATCGCTTTCGTGCAAGGATGCCTTGCACGGGTACAAGAGCGCTTCGCGCTAAGCAGTGCAGTGGTGCCCGGCCCCCCTCAGGGCCGGCTGCTTTTTTTCCCAGGGTTCGGGTCGGCTGAAGGCAGGCGATTCGGGGCGGGGTATTACGGCGCCGCATTCCAGATATCGTCAGCCGCTGCCGCCGACTCGTCGATGCCGGCCGCATGCGCGTCGGCCGCGTTTAGCCAGTTCTGGCTAAGGTGCGCCTGCTGAGGCGCGTGCTCATGGGCGAACTCGCGTTGCAGGATGGACGCTTCGATGCTGCTGAGCAGCGTTGGCGAGGCAGCACCGTATTCTGCGAGCAGTGCTCGCGAAGCCTCCGGCGCAAGCTGATTGATCGCACCGCGCAACTCCTGACCGTATTCGGCCAGTACCGGCTGCTTGGCAATGACGATTTCCGCCGATTGTGACGGGAATACGGAGGCTGTGAAGCTCTGGAAATCCTGGGCAGTCGGCATGGTCTCGTCCTTACATACTGTAGTCGTTGAGGTCCTCGCTGCGCGACAGCGACAGCGATGGCTTGGCGTAGCGGGCGAATGTCTTGTCCAGCTCGGCAGCCAGATAGGCCTGTTCGCTCTGGCGCAGCGCTTGTTTCATGAAGTCGCCGTCAGAGGCCACTGACACGACCTGGTCCCGCAGGCTGCCCAGCAGCCCTTCTCGATCCGCTCGGGAGCCTGGGGTGTTGTCGATCGCATCGATGGCACGGGTCAGTGACTGGCGCAGGCCGGACTCTGCATGGGGCTTTTCGGTTGGGGTGGCAACTTCAAAGGCAATGGCGCTGACCACGGCGCCATGAATCGCCGTGAACGCATTGGCTTCGGCTGCCCTGCTTTGCATGATCCGGTCGGAACGCAGGGTGTGGGGCGGCGTGCTGCGCAGCCATGCCGACTCATGTTCGGCAAGCGTGTCGATCGTCTGCCGGACTTTCTGGCCGTCAGGGCCCTCGCGCAGCGCCGCTTGCGCTACGTTCTCAAAGCTGATTGCCGGGTTGCCCGAGGCCTCTATGGCTCTCGCCCGCATTAACCCGGCACCGATCACGAATCGGCTGGCATCACGTATTGATAACTGCATCTATGTCCATCATTTATTCACAGGGCTTGAACGCGCCCAACCAGTCGGCATTCAGCATCGTCTGCTGCCCTGCGCGGCTCGCCGTACATACGTCGCGTAGGCTGGGCGGATATCAACTGATTCTCCGCTGACGTGCTGGATAAACCCTTGCGAACCCTAGGGGTTCATCTACTCGATTGACCTTAGCATTTTTGCTTTCGCATTTCTTGGGCGTGCACCGAAATCATCGTTTTTTTGGTTACTTTAGGTATCCCCGTCGAGCCGGTCGAAGTGGCTGCCAGTCCAGCACCGCAATTCCCGCACTGCCACCACACCCAGTGTGGCTAAACCGCCCGTAAAACAGCCTTTTGGTCAGTTTTTGGCGCCGTCTCGACCCTGCTTCTGCACGTGTAGCGCAACGACGCCATTCAGTGCGGTATTTGGCAAAAAATGCGCGATGTCGTCCTTTTGGCGCCTGAAAACCGTCTGCCAAACCTATGAAAGCAGTATCTGAAGAATGATCCACTACACAGCAGGTGTTTTCCGCATATTGCGAAGGTTATCACGCTAATTCGGTAGTTTATCCATCCTTTGATGGCTAAATGCCAATATTTACACGACTTTACATTTTCTGCCCGTCGGGTACCGCCATCCGCATTTTCAGGTAGCTAGCATCCTGTCATCAGCGCTTGTTAGTTTTCTTTCATAACAATATTTTGATAATTAGACGATTTCTGGTTTAAGATTACCGCGCTTTCGCTATCCTGACAGTGATGCTGCACGGGTAGCGCCAGGGCCAGGGCTCGCAGGCATGCCTGTGCCCTGTGGCTTGCCGGGTTGGATGACAACCCGCTTCAAGGACGACGGAGCATTCCAAGGGAATTCGTCGCGAACGATTCAGATCAACCGTCCGCAACTCGATTCAGGTAGGTATTCACAATGGCTCAAATGCCGTTTTCACCGTGCAGCGACCCCAGCAACTGCTCCGATCAGTCGGTCCAGATGCTGGGCAGAATTTTCGGGCCAGTGATCGATAGCCTGGTCGCAGGTACTGACCCTAACGCTGTGGAAGCCGGTGCGAACATCCTTGCCACCATGTTCAGCTTCTTCAACAGCGGCATCCTGATCATCGGCTCGCTGATCGTCTCGTATGTGGCAGTGATGGGCGTAACCAACACGGCCAACGACGGGGAGGCAATGGGCAAGAGTTGGTCGTCCTTGTGGACGCCGGTGCGGATCGTGGCAGGCGGTGCCGTATTGCTGCCGACTACCAGCGGCTACTCGTTCATCCAGTTGATCGTCCTGATGTTCGCCCTCTGGGGCATCGGCTTTGCCAACGGCACCTACAAGGCCGGCATGGCGATTGGCGTGCTGTCATCGGACGGGATCGTTCAAGGTGTCAACCAGGCGGGTAACTTCTACGGCTTGCGTGACTTTGCGCGGCAATACGTTGCTGTTTCCTACTGCGCCAGGGCGGCAAACGCCATCTACGCCAACAGTGGGTCTGGCAGCCAGCCCGCTGTCCAGTCCAAGAGCACGAGCCTGGGTAACGGGGAGGTCGAGCAGGTCTACGACAAGCAGACGTTGGTCGATGGGCGTACCGAATACACGTTTTTCCTCAAGGATCGCAATGCGGTAACCAACCTGGGCGGTGGTGAGCCGTTCTGCGGTACCGTGAAGCTGTCTACCTACGCGGCACAGGCCAAGGACGACCCCATTCCCCAAGCGCTGGAGAAGGTGCATGAACAAACTCAACTTGCGAAAGTGAAAGCGGCCGGCAAGTTGATGGGCGAGCTGGACAAGTGGGTCAACTCATGGCCAGCGACCATCAATGATCCTGGATGGGACAAGGTCGATTCAAACCGTTTCAATACCATTGTCAAGACGCAGGAAGACCAGATTGCGACGAACCTCGTCAAGGAGGTCACTGACGGCCAGGGCGACGTTGACGGTGGCTTGAAGGACTTTCTGGATACGCTCACGAAAGATGGCTGGGCTGCGGCTGGAGGCTGGTTCCAGCGAGTCGGCATGGTGCGAGGGCAGATAGCCAACGTGCTTGCCGAACCGGTGGGCTCGGTGGGGGCGCCATCCCTTGCGGGGCTGCCGTCGGATGCGCGTTTCTCGTTGCTCAGCAACAGCCTCACCACTGTGACTGAGGCAATCGACAAGAAGGCTGAAGAGAAAGAGGCGTACACCGGTGCAAAGGCCGCCAAGGCTGATGATCTGGCGAGCCTCATCCCCAAGGACCCGCAAAGCAATATCAACGTAGGGTCATTGAGGGCGGACATGGACAGCAAGATGTCCTCGTTCGTCAACGGCATGATGCAGAACGTGGTCGAGCTTGCCACGGGTGCGGGCAGTAACGGGCAGACGCCACTGTGTGGCACGGCGGGGCAGATGGGCGGCTCGCTCAACCGCATGAAGTGCGTGGGTGATTATCTCAGTGTTGCCCGCGGCGGCATACTGCTCGCCGATGTTGCCATCAAGAGTGCCGCGACGACGGTACGGGTGCTGGCCGGTACTATTTCCTCGGTCAAGGCGCTGGGGAACGGGCTGGATCTCGACAAGATTGTCATCCCGCTGTGGGACTGGGTCATGGAGGTGCCAGTCAAGCAGCTTGCGCTGCTGGCAAGCTATATCGAACCTCTGGCCTTCTACTTTGGCGTATTCCTTCCCAGCTTGCCCTATACGCTGTTCATGATCGTGTTCGTCGGTTGGGTGCTCGCCGTGCTGCAATCCATCATTGCTGCCCCGCTATGGGCCGTGATGCACATGACCCCGGACCGGACGTTCGTGGGTTCGCAAACCCAGGGCTACCTGTTGCTGCTGTCGCTGTTCGCTCGCCCGGCACTGGCCGTTCTGGGGTTGTTTGCCGCGATATTGGTATCCGACCCTGTGATCGACTACATAGCGCAGGGCTTCTTCGCCATGCGGGGGGCGGTGGTGTCTTCGAGCGGTGGCGTTGGGGTCATTGCCGAGTTCCTGACCTTTGCCTGGTGGTTCATGGTGTTCGGCCTGACACTTCTGCCCGTGCTGTACATGATCTTCGGTCTGCCTCAGACCTTGCCTGACGAGGTGCTGAGGTGGATCGGCGGCGGCCTCGGCAGCATGGGTGAAACGAGCGCAACCGCAGAAATGCGTGGTGGCGTCGCCTCTGTGGGCTCGAAGGTGCAAGGTAGTGGCTCGGGCATGCGCCTGGGCGGGGGACAGAAGAGACTGACACCCCCGGATGGCAACTCTCCTGATGGCGGCCCCGAGGGTGGTGGGCCGAGAGGGGGTGGGCCGCGCGGTGGGCCCGGGGGCAAGACGCCGCTGCTCAGCGCGAACGGTCAGGGTGCGGGCGGTGCAAGCCAGGGCAGCGGTGCCAAGGGTGAGACTGCCTCGACTGACAATCGCACCCTCGGCGAGAAGCGCAGCGAAGCGGCTGGTGTCGCCCTCGGGCGTGCGGTCGCCGGGGGTACCGCTGCAACAGGCAGGGCCATGCGTGGCGCGGGCAGTGCAGCATTGTCTGCGGGGCGGTCTGGCGTGGAGTCTATGCGTAACTCTCGTTCCGCGTCCCTGGGTGGCCGGTTGCGTGACGCTGTATCGGCTGGCGCGCTGTCTGCAGGTGCGGGTTTAGCCGCTACTGCAAGTGCCGCCGGGACCGATTACAAGCAAGCCTTTTCGACAGCGATGTCGGAAGGCAAGGCGGCCTACCATGAAGGTGCAGACGCCCGAATCGACGCGTTCAAGGCCTCGCTGAAAGGTGGGGGGGCACCTGCCGGTAGCGACACGGCCCAGGAGCAGCCAGCCTCGTCAGATGGGGGTGCAGAGAATTCTGCGAGCCAGAATCACGCGTTCAACGACGCTGCGCTTCCAGCCGGAAGCAACTCGGCAGGCGGCAAAGACGGCGATGACGAAGGCCGGTGAACAACAGCGCTGTCATGCCGCACATGGCTTGGCGCTGAACGGCTGGAACAATGGTCTGGCAATTTGCCAGTGTGGGCGGAATTTTACCCGCCCCAGGTTGTCTTGGACGGTAACGCGCAATCGTGTGCGTATCTTGATACCTGACTCGGATCGCTTGGCGGAGGCTTGGCATGGATGACAATCAACTGGAAGAGCAGCTTCGACGGCTTCTGACCGGCCTGGCAGACCAGGCCATCGTGCGTGGTGAGCAGTTTATCTACGATGGTGGTGAACTCTACGCGGACGACGTGGCGGAAATCGG
This sequence comes from Pseudomonas sp. WOUb67, assembly GCF_050058005.1. Lineage (NCBI taxonomy): Bacteria > Pseudomonadati > Pseudomonadota > Gammaproteobacteria > Pseudomonadales > Pseudomonadaceae > Pseudomonas > Pseudomonas sp. WOUb67. The sequence goes on from NZ_CP170112.1 coordinate 1,492,211, forward strand.
GCTGGTTGCCGTGCTGTGCATTGCCCAGGCGCTGTCCGAGCGCGCCGGGTTGGGCGGGTTTGGTTATCAGTTCCAGCTGGCAGCACCGGCCAACCCGATCTTTCCGATCCATGCAAGCCCTCCGCAGGTGCTGCCGGACTTTTTCAGGGTGGCGCCGTTTGTGTCTGCGGTTTTTCACAGTGAAGTGCTGAATGCCAGGCAGGATCTGAGCCTGCTCTACCATGCTGCTGTGCTGCGATTGCAGTAAGTAACCGGAACGTGTTGTTCGGTGTTTGGCCAGGTATTGGACAATATCAACAGGTCGCAAGCGCTTTTCCACATTTCGCGCAAGGATGTTTTTATGCACGACGAAGACAGTTCAAATGAAGGGTATGGCCCAGCCGTCGAGTTGCCGCCTGGTGTGTTTCCGCCGATGGCGGGCTACACCATCGGAGAGCTTCTGGCGGTAGCCAATGCCCCGTTCGAGGCATTGCTGGAAAACCACGATATCGACCCTGGGCTGATTCGTGAAACGGTGATTGCGCTGGCCCAGCACTTGTACGCGGCACTCGAAAGAGAGGACGCCCAGTACCAGATTGCCACGTGGTATCAAAAGCCCTATGACCAGCCTGGGAAGCGCCAGCGCAGCATCGAGATCATCGCAGAGCAATTCGGCGTCATCACCCTGAAGGCGACGGCTGAATCTTTGAAGGGATCACCGTTGCTCGGCCTGGGCAAGGCGTTCTACCTGAGCCTTGTCGATGCAGCCGGGCAGGCCATAAAGACGCATATTCTGAAGTTGAATCAAGGCTGATGTCGGCAGTTTGTTCATAGGGATATGAAGTGAATAATACAGTTTATTTTAGTGTCTACATGGATGGCACCGATAACAACAAGGACAGGGATACGCCGCTCGGTGGCCATACCAATGTGGCCAGGCTTTATGAATACGACACCGCACACGGTACCAACCTTGCCTTCAACTCCAGCGCGGCGCCCGGCACGTATGGCCCTGGCGGCCTTACTGGTCAGTCGGAGAAAATTTATCTTGATGGGGTGGGGAGCCAGAAGGGTAATACGCCAATCGCCTTGATCGAGCGAGGTACAGGGCGCGGCAGCCAGAACCGGATCGAGCAGGCCTATGATGCCTTCGTCACGTTCTGCAACAAGAACCCTGATCTGAACATTGAATTGAATGTGATCGGCTTCAGTCGAGGGGCGGCGCAGGCCCGTGCTTTTACCAACGAGGTGATCGACCGTGGCGTGCCCAGGCTCGACAGCCAGTGGAAGGCCACGGACGATTACCTGATCCCGCCTGGCCAGGCTGAAATCAACAAGCTTGCCATTTTTGACACGGTTGCCTCGTACGGCATTCCTACTACTGAAAGCCACGTCAGGAAAAACCTGGAGATCAGCAAGAACGTCAGGTCCACCACACACCTGGTGGCGATGCATGAATACCGTGCGACATTCCCCCTGACCAGCGCGCTGCGCAATGACGACAACTCGCGCATCGAAGAGGTCAAGTTTGCAGGGGCCCATTCGCAGGTGGGGGGTGGCTATCGTAATGACTTGCTGGCCGCTGGCCCGCTGGCATTCATGTATGACCGCCTCAAGTCGGCAGGCGTGGAGTTGGGGGCTTTTCCGGCCAAAGAGCTCGAACGTATCGAGCAATACAATGCATTGATAAAAGACCCTGAGCGCTTGCAGGATGCTTTGATTGACTCTCGGTTGCTCAAGGGTAATGAAGCATTCAAGCGGGAAGCGGATGGGTCTTACACCCGTATCAATAACCGGCCGTTTCCTGCTGAGAGCGGCACATGGAATTTTATCGGGTGGGAAACCGCGATCGGGTTTCTGGCATGGCAACAAAAACCATTCGACCATCCAGTGGCCGGTCGTAAAGTCATTTTCGAAAATGATCGCACGCTCGCTGCTCCTCTCATCCAGCAAATAGGCAGGCATGTGGGGCAGACGTTGGCAGGGTGGAACAGCAAGGTCAGCAACCCTTCGTCCCTGCCGGATAACCCTTCAGAAAGCATGGCTAGCACCATGGCGCTGATCGGTGACGACTTTGATGCCAATGCTGCCGAGTCGCGCAAGCAAGTGGCAGAGCTCTCGTCATTGCTCGCGGGCTCAAAGCCTGAGGTCGAACATATCCAGCGTCTGGCCCTGAAGGAAGTTCCCGTGCCCGGCGCGAGCGCGTCGGCGAAGTATGCAGTGCTTCGGGTCGACCCCGAAGGTTCTTCTGCCTTCGCTGACCTGGGCTTTGGCTACGAGGCCGCCCGCATTGTTGCCGATGCCGGTGATTTCACCCGCAATCGAGGATCGCTGAGTGTCGATGACCCGATCGCGCTCCATGATACCAATGGCAATGTGGTGGGCAGCCTGGAGGCTGTGCATGAGGCGCCGACATTCGCGGGTGAGCGCGGATTCCTGGTCGCGATAGACATACAGGACGTGGCGCCGGGTGCGCAGGCGGGGTTCATTCGCGATGGTCTCACTCAGGTTGCGCAATGGATTGTCGAACGGCCGGAAGGCAGCTTGAAGGACGAGTACGAAATTGCCGGGGCAGATGGCAGGCCACGGGTTCGTGCCATGGTTGACTGCCCTGTTGTGCCCGAGCAGCAGCGAACCGTTACCTGGGAGGCCCCAGAGCCCTGAGTGAGTCAAGGCTGTTACGCAATACGGGCGATGGCAAACACTGCAGTAACGCTTTTTGCAACCTGCTTGCTTAGAATGCACCTGTTGCCGGCGAGGGTCGGCCAGTCAATCGGTAAGGGTTAGAAGATGAAAATCCACAAATACCAGCCAGGCAGCTTCATCGAGGTTGATGACATGGCGGGTGGTCGCCGTGTGGGTATGGTCTGCAAGGACGGCGTGACGTTTTGGGATTTGCTCGATGCCGAGCGCTGCACGCCGCTGACGATTCATCCTTCAATGAATCCGCAGGCACTGGGTACCTTGGTCCAGTTCAGTCAAGACAAGGGCTTGGCCAGCGCGACCCAGGCGCTGGTCGGTCACCTGCAGGCAGCCGGGGATCCGCGGCTGAATGCTGACCCGCTGTTCGTAATGCGTGCGCTGTGGTTTGTGGCACAGAAGGCTGCCGGGGCTGGCGGTGCTGCTGATGAGGCAACCCTGCTGTGGGCTTGCGAGCAGGCCAGTGCCCAGGAGCAATCCGCTGCCCGTATTCATCAACTGGCTGGGCAGTATTGCGCTGACTGAGAAGGCGACGCTTGCCCCGCAGTCAGTCGGGGCTTGGTGCGTCAGGCGTAGAAAGGTTGGCCAGTTGGCGCTCATGAAGCGCCGCGTAGCCATCGACTGTGGCGCGCAGTGTTTGCAGTGAATGCCTGGCAACGGCGCCGGGGCTATGTTGGGCGAGTGCTTCGTACACACTTTGGGCGTCGAGCTGGTGCACGCCGAAGGCTTCATCCAGGGTGGCCTGCTCCACGGTTTGCCAGTCCACTTGTGTCGCCAGCTCGTCGTGCAGGGCCGCTGCCGCGTGTTTGCCGAAGAGGTGTGCCACGCCGGCTTTTGCTTCCAGCCCTGGCAGGGCCTCAATGCGCGCGCGCATCTTTTCCTGGCGCGCCCGGCGCTGCGCAGCCGCATCCGGCGACGCCAGTTCAATCAGCATTTCACCGACATTGGTAAAGCCTTCGCTGGCGAAGATTTGCGCCACCTTGCGTGAGCGTGCTTCCTCTCTGGGCAGGAAGAGCGCCATACCCTTGTCGTACGGCTGCGGCAGGTCGCCCCAATAGTGAGTGGCCTTGAAGTCACGCAAGGCATCGAGTGCCTCAGTGAAGAACACGTCCTTGTTCACGGCATAGACGGCGTACGCCTCGTTCAGTTGCGAGGCGGCCTCGGCATCAAGGCCGTTGCGCACCAGGCGACCCTGTAGCGCAACCGGCTGTTGCAACTGCGTGGCGATATGCCGGGCGGCGACGAAGTGGTGCGAGCCGCCGCTGTTGGCCAGGTACAGGCCATCATCCCAGTCGTAGCGCACCATGAAGTCGTTGCCGCCATGCACGATGCCGATCTCCGGCCAGCGCAAGTTCTGCGCAAGCCCCTCCTGGCTCAAGTCGCGAGTGAATGCCTGGCAGGCCTGCTCTGCCATCTGCTGCAGGGAGAAAAACCTGTACAGCTCGGATTTGGAGGCGGACAGGCCGGTTACATCACGGATGTCACAGGTAAATTCATGCAGGGTTTCGGTCTTGCCCAGCCGCGCCAGTGCGGTGATCTGCCGATGTTCGCTCTGGTAGTGGCCGTCGCTTGCGCGCCAGCCCCTGACTTCACCGTCCTGTTCGCTGCCTTGGCCGAAACCGATACGCTGTGACCACTCATGCCAGCGCACCACGCTCGATGAGGCGATGACGGCGGCGGTGTCATCCACCCGCATGCGCAAGGTGGGGGTGTCGGCGATGACCCGGCGTAAACGGGCAGGGATGCCCAGGTCGTCCTTGACCGTTTCCAGAAACTTTGCAGCCAGTGTCCTGAAGCTCATGGCGTGACTCCCTTCAGCCCTTACACGCTCGCGTGGCGTTACTGCGTGGCGCGCTGCACTGCGTCCGCTGCCTTGCGGGCTGTGCTCTTGATGGTCTTCACCACGGTACGCATGTCGTACGAGCAGCTGATGTAGGTATCGTTGCCATCCTCATACAGCCACAGGTCGTGGTTACCGACTTCTTTCTTGTACTGGCCAAACTCGTTCTGGGGAATGTCGGCCAGCTTGGCCACCGCCTGGATACTTTCGCCGGTGAATGCCCCGGAGTAGGTGTCGAAGTCACCTTCGCCATTGGAGCCTGGGTGCATTGAAAGCTTGGTCACGGCGCGGCCGAAAACGTCGAGCGGGTTCGGCACGGTGTACTCGCCGTCGGACAGGTCCGAGGCCTGCACGATGGCCTTGCCGTTGGCGGCCTTGACCAGCGCCTCGAATTGCTCAGGGGAAACGTTGCGCTTGCAGGTCAGGGCCTGAGTGATGCGTGCATTGGCTTCGGCCTGATCGATCTTCGCGGCGTATGCCGGCGTGCAAGCGAGCGAAACCAACAGAGGCAGGGCGAGTTGCAGGGCTTTCATGCGTCAGATCCTTCTGGGTGACAGAATTCTATCAATTAAGGTTGTTAGAAAAACGTTTTTTGCATGCCTTGAGTGTGCGCTACGCTGTGCGCCCGGTCAAGTGAGTCGGCGTGCGTGGCGAAGACTCAAACCTTGACGGCAAAAGCCTTCAAATTCATACTCACCATCAATATCAACATTTTTCTAACAAGTCGTTTTGACAAATGACAGGGTGTTGGACGTTGGCTAAAGCGCAGCGAGGGTTGACCTGAACCTGGCCGCGCGGTCGACCCTTACAAGGAGTTTCCAGGCATGTCCTACGCAGTACCTCCCCTTGCCGTGGCGCCGGGCTTCAGGGCAGTGGGCGATCGTCGCGCAGCCCTGTGGCTGCTTTCGGTGCCCCTGCTGGTAGCGTTGGTCGCTTTCGCCATCGCGGTGGTTGCAACCCTGATGGGTGAAATGGCCCAGGGGTCACCGCGCTTCTACGCCGCCGCACTGTCCTATTCAGCACTGTTGCTGAGCGTCATGTTGCTGCCTGCCTACCTGCTCAGCCTGAGCTGGTATGCATGGTGGACGCGTGAGCGCGACCATCGCCGACTGCGCCTTGGCCTCTGGCTGGCACCGCTGGTGGGGCTGCTGTTCGCCTGGTTTCCGGCCACGCTGGTTCCCGGGCTTCAGCCGCTGGGTCAGGATGCAATGGACCCGCTGCGTACCTATTTCCTGGCAGGCATCCTTGTATTGCTGCTGGGGTATGCCTGGTCGGCCATCGTTTTCGTGATCCTGCGATATTGGAGAGATGTATGAGCACCCCCGTTTTCACCCCTCGCAGGTTGCTGCCGCTGGTAATGGCCGCCTTCTCGGTGGCACTTGCACCGAAGGCTTTCGCCGGGTTCGAGCTGGTGGAAAGCCCCGCCGCGACGGTGCCCTATGTAGCACCCTCGGCGCCAGGGCAAAACACCGCACAAATGCAGCAGACCATCAACGCGCTGAACAGCGAGATCCAGAGCTTGCGGGTTCGGCTGGCCGCAGCCGAAGCCGACGCCAATGGCAGCCGCCAGGAGCTTTTGGCAATCAGGGCGAGGCAGGAGCAGATCCAGTCTTCGATCAACCACATGACGCTCAATTTTGCCTTCGGCCACTCACGCTTCAGCCCCAGCGCCGAGGATGGCGATGTGCTGGTGCGCTCGGCGCAGGACGCGCTGCAGGTGAAGATCGTCGGCTTTACCGACAATGTGGGCACGGTGGATGCGAATCGCCGGGTCGCCTTGCTAAGGGCGCAGGCGGCGAAGATGTACCTGGTTCGGCGGGGCGTGGCAGCGGCGAAAATCAGCGCCGAGGGGCAGGAGGGCGACTACATCGCCGCGAATGACACCCCCGGTGGCCGTGCAGCCAATCGCCGGGTTGAGTTCGAGTTTTTCGGTCAGTACCAGGCGAGCACGGCCCTCGCACGCTAAGCGGCAAGGGCCGCGCCGTCGGGTCAGGCCTGCAGGCGCATGTTGTCGAGGAACAAGCGTGCCTCGGCGGCGGCAGCGATGGTGGCGTCGGCAGGCGCCTCCCAGGCTACCCCGTTGTAACGCAGGCTGTAGCTCTCGCGGCAGGGGTGAAAGCCGATATGCGCCCAGTCGATGTCTTCATTGCCCACCCACTCGCCGAGGATCTCCGACCTGTCTGCGCCGGTGGCCCGTCGCTTTTCGATCTGCCCGACCACATTGGCAAACAGGCAGAGGTTTTCCAAGTCGATGCTGACTGCGGCGGGACCGATGTTCAGCACGCCACCGTCATTGCCCGGTGCGGGATGAAATGCACAGTGAAACTGATGGGTCATTGGTACATCCTTGAAGTTTGGGCTGCAAACATACAAAACACGAACGACTGAGGTTTTGGACCTGGCAGCAGGTTGAAGTTCAGTCTAGTCGAGCCGTTGCGCGGGAGTGGGACCATGTATTCGTTGTATGAACTTGAGGCTTTCGTGGCGCAGGCCATCAGTGGGGATGTTCTCGCCCAGGCGGGGGGCGGCTTCGTCAGCGTGATGGCCAAGAGTGCACCGGCCATCCAGAAGGACATTCCGGCAGCTTTCGAGATGTACACGCTGCTGGAGCATTTCCTCAAGTCGCTGCCCATTCGCCAGGCAACGATCGGCTATGGCGCGCAAATGCTCGATCTTGAGCCGGGCATTGTCGTTGATCATGACGGGCACAAGGTCGTTGCCCTGTTGCCGATCCAGGCCGGCCAGCTTGGCGAGGTGGCCTTCTGGCTGGCTGATGCGCTGCCCAGCCGGGAAGTCAAAACCCTGCCTGGTATGCTTGCGTTGGTGTTCAGCGTGGAAACCCACGAAGATATAAAACACTTGCTGCCCGAATGGGTGGCTGCTTTTTATGTCCAAGGCCAGGCAAGGCACTGTGTACCGATCCTGGCGCTGAAGTCGGTGCTGGAGGACAAGCATTTCGGTGGCGATTGGGTAGCGGTTGCGCTGCATCGGCTGGCCAGCTTTGCCTTGCCTCAGGCCGACGCCCAGCAAGCAGCTGGGAGCGAGGTCAAGACCACGGGTTGAACCCGGTCGACAGTATCGGGTTTGGCATTCACCAGAATCTAGCGGCGCATGTTCCGGGGCCGCGCCGATCAGGGGAGACGGCGAGATGGACGATAACTGGGCTGCACGCAAGGGCAACATGAGCCTGGATGGCGGCTACAACGGCTCTGTTCAGCAGGCCATTGCCAACCTCCATGTAGGCCGCGACCAGGGGCGGCAGGAAGGGCGGCAGGAGGGCTATCAGGAGGGCTACCAGGAAGGCAGGGGGCGTGGCCGCCAGGAGGGCTTCAGGAAAGGTCGCTCCCAAGGCTATTCGGAAGGCTGGAATGCCGGCGTGGCGCGTGCAAACGAAAAGATGGAGCCACTGCGTGGGTATGTTCGGCAGTATTTTGAAGAAACCGTGCAGCTCAGGGGCGAAACGGAGCGTCTGCGCGAACTGATCCAGCTGATGCACGGGCAGATGTCACAGATGGCGCAAGCGGTCCGCACACCGGCAGGCCAGGGTGAGCGCGAGTCAGGCCTCGCCGAGGAGGTCGTCGCGCTCAGGGAGGCCAACCGGTTGCTGCACGCCACCATTGAAGCGATGGAGACGCAGTTCCAGTCCACCTTTGCCCAGTCCGGCCTGAAGACGCAGCAGTACCACCGAACCCTGGTTTTCGCGCATGCGGCGCAGGGGGTGCTGGAAGAGCTGGTTGGCGAGGACACACCTGATGCGCATTTGATACGTGAGCGTTTCGTGGCGCGCTATCAGCAGGAGGTCGAGCTGGGTTTGCGCGAGGGAGACATACAGCTAGCCCCGGAACTGGATGAGGCGTTCGGCAAACAGCTGCCGGAAATGCAGCGGTTCATCCTGGGCATGCTGCAGCCGGCAGCGCCGCGCCCGGATGCTGACGATTCTGCCCCGACGCCTTGAATGACATGCGCCAACCGAGGTCGGCTGCATCGCACCCAAGACCGCGCCTGCAGGCATTGCACCGGTGGCTATGGGTTCGGCTGATCCGTTGGCGGGGCCCCCGGTGGCGGGTAGGGTGATTCGTGGCCTGGGTTGGCGGGGTTGCCGTCTGGCGTGCCGGGGTTTGCTGAAGCCGGGTCCTCGACAGGAACACAGACCAGGGCAGTGCGCACCTGGGCGGGGTATTGCTGCGTCTCGTAGCCATAGGCGGGCGGCTGGCGCATTTCCGGTGCCTGGCACGTCCCTTCTACCACGCCCTGGCGAGGGGTAGAGAAATCACAACGCTCGCCTTCGTAGCGGTTCGAGCACGAACGGTAAGCCGAAACCGGCGTTACCTGCTTGGGTACCGGCACGTAGATGGTGGTATTGCGCGGTAGCTCGCGCCATTGCTCCTCGGCCGCTGCGGGGGCTTGCTGGGCATGGGCCGCGCCCGCCAGTGCCAACGCGCTGAATGTCAGCATGAGTGACAGGGTCGGTTTCACAGGCACCTCCAGGCATCACATGCCAGGCTCGTAGTCCGAGCCGCTGCGGTTCTTTGGCACAGGGTCGCTGTGGTCCAGGCCGGCATTCACTTCCACGCCGCGCTCTTTCATCTCACTGATCATGTACTCATAGCCGACCATGAAGTGGGCCAGGTCGTAGCCTGGGTCGGCTTCCTTGATCCTGGAGGTTAGCTCGACGATTTCCAGCTTCACCGGGTCAGGCGTCTCGTCGGTATCCCAGTTGGTCGAGCTGGCTTCGAGTTTGTTCAGGTGGAAGGACTGGCTAAAGGGTTTGCCTTCCACCGTGATGTCCTTGGACAGCTTTTCATACAGGTTCCGGCCACCCAGGCCTTCTTCCAGCTTGCCGTCGATCACGCGCAGGAAATCCAGGTGGGCTTGCGGCGTGGCGGTGATTTCTTTCCAGCTGCTGTACTCGGTCATTCCGTTCTCCTTGCTTGGATAATTACGTGCGCCTTCATGGCTCCATCTGGGCACCGGCTGAGTTGCGGGCGGGTGTTCTGGACGGCTGCCTCAAGGGGTGAAGTCATTGCCCTGTGAAGGGCCCGAAGGCTTGCCGCGAACCAGGCTGACGATGCCTTGCACCATTTCCTTCAGGCGTTCGCCAATGCGCTGCATCACATCTCTCAGGCGCTCCAGGTGCGATTGCGTTTCGCCCTCGAAAGCCGGCGTGTTGCCCGCATTGCGGTGCATGCTTTCGCTGGAGCTTTCCAGCCGGTTCTTCAGTTTGTCGTAGTGCGGGTTGTCTTCGGTTTCCGGGTTCAGCAGTTCTTCCTGGGCGCGACCATACTGCCGGGCCCAGCCGGTGAGGGCCTTGTCCATGGCTTTTTTGCTGTTCTGGGCGTCGGCGGACTCGCCTACGGCCTCGACGAATTTTTCGTGCAGGTCGGTGTATTCGCCGTCGGGTTTCATCTTCTCGATCACTTCGGGAACGCTCAGGCCGGTTTGCTCGGCGCGGGTTTCGATCTGCTCGCGTACCTGAGGCATATTCCCCGCGTTCCAGAAGGCCGCGTGGGCTTTCTCGTAGTTGTTCGCGGCCTTTTCAACCTGATCGACCCGGTACTCGGAAAGGCGCGGCAACACCTGCACGCGTCCGATCATTTCGTCCGCCGAGCCGGGCTCTACCGACGTGCTGTGTTTTTCTGCTGTGGCCGATTGCGCCGAGGGCACCTGTGCATCCTGAGTTTGCCCGTCCCGGCGCAGGGCGCTGGCCAGGGCGCTCGCGCCCTTGCCGATACCCTGCATGGCGGCGCCGGTGAGCGAGGCTACGCCCCCTACGAGCTCGGCACCGCCCCTGAGCAGGGATTCGGCACCGCTGGCTTCCCGCGGGTGCTGTGGCTCCTGCTCCGCGGGTTCTGCGGGCCTGGGTGGTTCTGCAGCGTTGCTCGCGTTGGTATCGAGAAGGGCTGCGTTGATGCGCCGAACTTCATCAGGGTCGAGGGAGGACCCTTTGGGTTTCACCTCTCCGGCAACCTTCATGATGGCGTCAAATGCGCTGGGGTCGATATCTGGCGCAGCGCTTGGCGACGGCCTGGCCTGCAGGGCAGTCGCATCGATCGAATGCACGCTCCAGCTACCTTGTGCCGACTGTGCGCTGCCTGCTTCGGCGCCCCCTTGGTAATCCAGTTGCACGGGTTTGCCGACGGCAGGCGCGGTTTCGCGCATGGCCTGTTCGAGGCCTGCCCCCCACAGGGTCTGTTGGCCGGCAGGTGTTTGCAGGGTCACGTAATAGCTACCCTGGTTGGCAGGGTCATTTTGATAGGGTGCTGCGCCATGATGGACCAGGATGCCTGCATAACTCCGCCCTGGCCGGGCTGTTTGCCCGGCAGCAGAATCAGCGACGGCTTGATCAGGCTTATCGAGTTCTTTGGGTTCCATCTGTGTTTACCTTTCGTGGGCGCCGCGTTATTCAATGGATCTGGAAACAGCTCCTCTTTGGGCTCGCTGCTGGGCCCTGTCGGTCTGCATCCGTTGACCTGCCAATTTCTGCGACGCGTAAACGGCAAGCAATGCTTCAACTTTTTCCTTCTTGCGATAAATCGCTTCCGACAAATAATTGCCGACACCGACCGCCCGGTTGTAGTCGACCCACAGGGCTCGGCTGGAAACATGGGTGATACTGTTGTTCCATTCGGCATCGCTGAAGCGCCGGGAGGCTTCGGTCGCCAGCATTTCTGAAACCGACATGGTGTCGTAACCACCGATCGGAGCGGTGGGCAAGGCACCATAGCCATCAGCGTCGGACAAGTACATCGCGGGCGTCTTGCCATCCGCTTCGGCCAGCGCTGCATCGGCGTTGGCTGCTGCCACCTGGACAGGCTCAGCCGTGGAGTCTGGCGCAACCCCGCCCGAAGGTACATTACCGAAAAGGATCTGGTGCTGCGCCTTGGTGTCCTTGCCGAGGATTGGGTAATGCTCGGGATGACCATCCTGAATGGCGTAAGTTTGGCAGAAATAGGGGGCCGGGTCAGTCTTCCAGCCAATGTCAACCTGCGGCTTGACCAAGGGGGAAGGCAACTGCGCCGGGTTGAAGGGCCCCCGGTGAGCATTTTCCTGGAACGCCTTGGCCCTGGCGTCGTCTTTTTTCGTGGTGCCGTAGGTGAAGTGCAAGTGTTTCGCCATGCTCGTGCTGGGGGTGTTGCCTGACAGGCCCAGCTGCTGCCCCGGCTTGACCGTGACGCCCTGCTTGATGCCGTTGGCGAAGCCGCTGAGGTGGTAGTAGGCGACGATATCGCCATTGGCCCGCTGGATCAGTATCGCATTACCCGCAGACCTTCGAGAGCCAGCGAAGGTGATCTTGCCCTCGGTGGTGGCGTACACCGGTTGCGATGTACCGCTGGTGGAAAAGTCCAGGCCATCGTGCATGTGCGCCTTCTGGTTGGCCGAGCCATGGTTGGCCGCGCCGCCGCCCCGGAACTTGCCGAAACGACCGGAAACAATTTCCTTGTCGGTGGGGGACACCATGCAGGTGTCCGCAATGGCGACGTGGGCACACGTCAGCAGGCTCAGGCCGGCGAGGCCACGCAAGATCACTCTGTTCATCCCTTGCGCTCCGTCACTGCACGCTCTGCTGCACGTTCTGCCTGGCGGCCTTTGCCGCTGCCTGGCTGGTCTGGGTTTGCGCACCCGCGGCCGTTACAGACATGGACACCAGCGAAGCGAGTTGGGCTTCCATGCTTTCGTACTGCCGGTATTGTTTTTCCTGGATGGCCAGGTCCAGCGCCTTGATCTTCAAAATCTCGACCAGCGCACCTCGTTCGTTCTGTGCGGACATGACCCGGGCCCAGCTGTCATATTGAGGGGTGTTTCCCGAATAGCGCTTGACCTCGGTGCGAAAGTGCACGGCCAGTGGCAGGTCGGTGCCTGTTTCCTTGCCTTCCACGCCGGAATAGTCGAGCTGGATGGCCTTGAGGCTGGCAAGTGCCGGCGACACCAGCGCATCCTTGCGGGCCTTGGAGAGCGCGTAGTCTTCGGTGGCGGCGGATTTGCCCGCCGATGCCGGCACCGGGCCGTCCGGCAGGCCGGCCACATTGTTGACGAACCCGACTTTCGCCTGATACAGCGGCTCGTTCTCCATGGTGGGTTCGAACAAGGTGGCCACGGTCAGGTCGGCGCCCGGCAGCGAGCCGACCGATTCGCACATGCCTGAATCTGTCTGGTCCTGGGTGCAGAACTGCTTGCGTGCCTTGACCAGTGCAGCCTGGGCGCTGATGGGCTCGGCGTAGGTGCCTGGTGCAGCCACGATCTCGGACTTGACCCGCTGGCGCACCTCGGTGCCCATGTCGGCATCGCGGGCACTGATCAGCGTACGCGTCGCGTACACCGAGCAAGGCGAATAGCCTTGGCCGAATTCGCCACCGTAGTCGAAGCGTGACTGCTTGACCCGCTGGGTCTGGGCCAGCACCTTGAGCCCCGTCGCCGTTTGCTGGGCGGCATTGTGCCCTGCTTCTGCGATCTGGTTTGCCGCCAGGGCTTTCTGCTTGGTCAGGATCGCGATGGCCGAGGTCAGGCGCTGGCTCTCGGTTTCAAGCAGAGCCGACAGCGAAGCATCCACCCCGGACACCAGGCCGTTGAGTGACTGGGTGGCGGCAGTGAATGCCGGCGCTACGGTGGTTTCCTGATACTGGGGCGGGCAATAGGCCCAAGCCAGCGTAGAGGTCAGCACAAGCGAAGCACCCAGCGAAACCTTCCATTTGCGCGCTTCACGCGCTTCGTCGAAATCCTTTTTCATGGGCACCTCACTGTACCGACTGCGCTGCTGTTTCAGACAATACTTTCTGGTAGCGCGCTTCCAGCGGGGCCTCCAGGCCGTCAGCGGAGGCGATTACCAGCGTTGCCAGGTTGGCGAGCAGCCGTTGGTTCTGCTCGTACTGCTGCTGATGAATCCAGACTTCGAGGCCGCCCATCTTGGCAGCCTCCACCAGCAGCCCGCGTTGGGTCTGGCGTGCCAGGTTGCCCGACCATTCCTGCGCTTCCTTGCCACCGAAGTACTGGTTCACCCGCAGCTTGAGCACTTCATTGGGTGATTTGCCGCCGAACGCGTTGCTGCGGGTGTTGGCTGCGTTGATCATCGACAGGCTGTAGGCGGGTACAGACAGCATCGAGTCCTTGCGGTTTTTCTGCACCATGTAGGTTTCGCCGGCGGGCGAAGCGCCGGCTGCCTTGGCCAGGGCTTCGTCCGGCGCGCCCATCACGTGCTGGATGTAGGCGGTACGCGCTTCGGTAGCCAGCGAATCGGCATCCGCGGCTTCGAACAGCAGGGCGGCGTTGGTGTCACCACCGGGTAGCGCGCTGAGCGTGCACAGCCCGGCGTCTGCCTCTGCGGCGGTACAGAACTTGGCGCGGTGCTCTTGCAGGCGTTGCTGCATCGCCTGGCCCGTGGAGGCCACCAGGCGGCCTGGGGAGGCATCCAGCTCACCCACAGCTGCCTTGGCCTTGGCTGCCATGCTGGTGAATGCGATGTCCATCGACTTGTTCTTGATCACGGTGCCGCAAGGGTCGAAACCTTGGCCGGTCGCTGCGTTGAAGTCGAGGTAGGCCTTGGTCGCGGCCGCGTTCTGTTGCTGCGCGCGGCTGGCGTTGATCAGTTGCTCGGCGGTTTGCCTGCTGTTGTCCGCGACCACACTCGCTGACAGTGCCTCTTGCTTGGTGGCTATGGCCACAGCCGAGATGATCTGCTCGAACTTCCTGGTCATCTGAGTACCGAAGGTCGTGCCGAACGAAGTGATGTTGGCGCCCACGGATCCTGACAGCGCCGTGATCTGCCCCGTGGTCCAAAGCTCGGCGGGGCCGAAACCGTAAAGCGCACCGTAGGAAACACCTGAGAGCATTGTCGAACCCACGACAATGCTGGCTAGCTTGAGCCGAAAATTCATATCACTGCCCTGTGAGCATTGGCACGCGACGGTCCGTCACTTGCCCTACGAGAGAGTTGGCAGCCATCGCGGTCATGGCCGAGGCGGCGAGTTGCTGCGACTGGGCAACATTGCAGGCGACGGTGGTGCAGTCGATGTTTGCTTCCGCGCGTTGATCCGTGATCATTGCGGTGTACGCATACGCTGCGGTCTCGCCTTCCGGGGCCAGGGTCATTTCGCTGAACGGCCCGGCGTAGTCCACATCCCAGCCCTGCATGCCGTTGGCGTTGAGCGTGCACATGCCTTGCCTGGCTTCGGACACGCTGCAGTAGTTGTCGCGGTGCATGGCCAGGGTTTCCTGATCGGCCGCTGCCCTGGAGCCCACCCGCTGGGAGGCATAGGTCGCCATCAGGCGCGCTGCGTCCTTGTCACGCTGTGACACCGCTTCGACCATCAGCTTGCCCTGCTGCTGGGCAATGCACTTGCTGGTGACCGGTTGCCCCACCGCAGCGTCGAACGAGGTCACCGCCGCCATCGCCCGATCGGACATGTCGATGGCGCCAACTGCGTTGGCAAGCTGCTTTTTCGAATCGTTGTCCATTTGCGAGATCACGTTGGCGGACAACGCGGTCTGCTTGACGGTCACCGACCAGGCACTCATCTCGCTCTGCATGGTACTGATGAATGTCAGCACCGAAGCCCAGGTCAGTGCCTGGGCCGGAAGCGCCGTAGCGCCCAGGCCAAGGCCAACGGCCAGAACTGCTGCGACTTTCTTCATCGTCAGCCCCCCTTTAGTTGAACAGGCCAGCCGCCGAGCCGGACGACCCGCTGCCTGATCCGGACGAGGAACTGCTGGTGCTGCTCGAAGTGCTTGAAGACGAGGTGCTCGCTGCGGGCGCCACGGTGCTGGTGGTGGCTGCACTGCTGGTGGTGGTGCCAGTGCCAGTGCCAGTGCTGGCGCCGCCGCCGAAGTCCGTCTGCACGTAGTTGAACGGGTTGACGTCGACCGTGTAGGTGGCCTCGTAGCCGGCAGGGGTGCTGTGGTAACTGCTACCCAGTTCCGGGTCGAGCGTGCTCATGCCCTTGCTGACCAGGCCATTGGTCAGCCCGTTCAGGTCCCCCAGGGAAGTGCCGCTGCTGACCTTGCCGATTGCCTGGTTGATAGGGGTGGTGACCATCGAAGAAACCTGCTGTACCGCGGTACAGACCTTTTTCTGCGCATATTTCAACACCGCTTCCTGGGCTGCCGCGAAAATGGCGCCCAGGCTCGGGATGGAGCCAGAGAGGTCGAACAGGCTGCCCAGGCCCCCAAAGCAATCCGCCGTGGCGCTGAACAGCGACTCGACATTGGGTGTTGCCGCAGCCAGTTCGGTATGGATTCTCAACGCGTTGTTGATGGAGGCTCCGATCGTCCCCTCCTTGGTGCCGTCGGCGCAGTCCTGGGCATCGGCCTTGATGGCCTCGGCCACCACGGAGCTCTGCTCCGAGAGCAACGTACTCGACGTGGACCCCAGGCTGCTGGTGGCGGCGAATGCCGGCCCGGCCAGCAACAGCAAGGCACCCAGGACACCACCCATCAGCGCACGCTTGCCCACAGATTTGCCCACCGCCACAGCGACAGGGTTCAGTCGTCCGTCATACATCTGCGTAACTCTCCATGATCTGTGAAATCTCGCGCAGCCGCTCCCCGGAGAAGATCTCGCTGAGCAGGTGAGCCTTGCTGAAGGCATCCAGGCGGCGGCGAAATGCCGTGAGCTCTGCGGGCTGCGACAAGTCGCCAGCCAGCAGGGGTGCCAGTGCGCCGGTGAATGCGTCGTTGCGCTGTGCCACATACCGCACCAGGTACATGCAGCGCGACGAGGTGAGGTGGGCCAGCAGCTCGGTGAAGGGTTGTGGAACCTGGTGCAGGACGAGTGCGTAGGCCTCGACGAAGACCTGGATCTCTTGCATCAGCAGTTGGGTTTCGAATTGGTGCGCAGGGGCATCTTCATCGAAATCCACCGCCCAGCGGTCAAGCCGATCCATGCTCATCAGGAAACGCACCAGCTGGGCGTTGCGCGACGACTTGGCAAAATGCCCCAGAACGCCGTGCGCCGTGAGGTCAAGCTGGTCGATAGGCGGTGTGCCCGCTTCGGAGATTGTGTATTCGTCCATTCCCTGCACTCGCTTAAAGCATACTGAAATACGCTAAAATGCATCCTGTTTCTTATTCTGTATCAAAAATTATGGCGTATCAACTTTTTGACATGCCTGGCGTGTAGATTCACGGAGATTTTTCATGGAAGAACCCACCTCGCATCCTTCGCGTCCTGTGCCTGATTGTCAGCGCGATGTGCAGCGGAAACTCGGGCGCTGCATGCTGAAACTGCAGGCGTACGAGATGCTGTTAAAGAAAATGGTCGCTTCAACCGAGTTGAGCGGCGCTCCTGATCAACTTGAGGTCGCTCGTGAAAAGAAGGCGGCTGAACACCACAGGCAGACCCTTGGTTCGCTGGTGGGAGCTTTTACCCAAAACTACTTGAAGCCATCAGATTTACCCGACGACCCGGAGGACGATGGCGTGCGAGACGAACGGTGTTGGGTGAGCATTCGTTTCAGTATGGAGCTGCCCGAGGTGCAGTACGCGCAGACCAATGCAGCGCTCAAGGAGTTGGTAGGCTTACGAAACGATTTGGTGCATCACTTCCTCGGGTATTTCGACCTTGAGTGCGCTGACGGGTGTGCAGGCGCCGAGGCATATCTCGATGAGCGTTACGAGAGTATCTGCCGCCATTACCTGGACTTGTGCGAATGGGCCAAATCCATGGATGAGGTTAGGCAACGGATGCACGCGATCATCGAAACACCGCAGATCAGGGAATTCATGATATCGGCGCCAAGCGACGAAGATTCTGTCTCCACCTACCGTGTCGAATGAGCGATTCGCTTTAGTCCTTGCGCCCAAGCTCGCATTGGTGCTGTCGGGGTGAGAGAAGCTGCGTAAAAATAAATGAGGTGTTTTCTCATTCTCGTTCGGCTTGTAGAGAAGGCCGGAATACAGGCCAGCCCGCCGACCCCTCTACGGAGCGAGAAAATGAGTTCGACCCCGGTTTCACAGCGCCATCCATTGAGCCGTGCTGTGCACGCTGCTTTCCTGGGCCTGGTTGTCAGCAGCTCTGTACTGCCTGCGCTTGCGCAAGCTGCAAACGCTGAGCACAGCAACCAGGTCCAGCAATGGAACATTCCTGGGGGCCCGCTGGCCCCGGCGCTTGACCACTTTGCACGCCAGGCGGGTATCAGCCTGTCTTTCGATGCGCAGAGCGTGGCCAACCGCAACACGGCGGGCGTGCAGGGTGTGCTGGGCACGTCGGCGGCACTCTCGTCGTTGTTGCAGGGGACCGAGCTTCAGGCTGAGCAGCAAGGCCCGAGTGCTTACCTGGTGGTACCGCAGCCAAAGCCGGCCGGCCCGCTGGAGCTGGGCGCGACCGAGGACTACCGCCTGGCGCCGGTCATCATCAACGCCAAGGTCAAGGCCAGTGCCGACGATGACACCAACTCGGTGGTTGCCAAGGAATTGTGGGTCGGTGGCAAGGTAGCGACCAGCATCCTCAACACGCCAGCTTCCGTGTCTGTGGTGACCAACAAGGAAATGCAGCAGCGTAGCGTCAGCACCACGGAAGAGGCGCTGCAATACACCCCAGGTGTGGTCAGCGACTTTTACGGCTCGGACGACCGCAACGACTACTTCCAGATCCGCGGCTTCCAGGCCACCACTTACCGTGACGGCCTGACCTTGAGCTCGATGCGCGGTGTGCGCGAAGACCCGTTCGCCTACGAGCGCATCGAAATTCTGCGAGGCGCCAACTCCACCCTGTTCGGCCCGGCAGACCCGGGCGGCTCGGTCAACTTTGTGACCAAGCAGCCGCGCTTCGAGAAGTTTGGCCAGGGCTACGTTACCTACGGCTCCTATGACCACGCCGAGACAGGGATCGATGTCGGCGACGCCCTGAACGACGAACAAACGCTGGCGGGCCGCTTCACTGCCAAGATGCAGAACAGCGACCGTGAGTACGATCACTCGCAGGACGATAACCGGTTCGTGATGGGCGGCCTGACCTGGGCGCCTACCGACTTCACTTCGGCCACGGTGATCCTCGACTACCTGAAGACCAACAGTTCGCCAAACAGTGGTGGCTACCCACTGGACAAGGAATACGACCGCAGCGATTTCTACGGCGAGCCCGGCTACAACTTCCACGATGTCGAGCGCACCAGCCTCAGCGGCAACATCACCCACGACTTCGATAACGGCTTCACGCTGCGCGGCAACCTGCGCTACAGCGAGTTGAGCGATGACTTTGGCTATGTCTATCTGAGTGACAGCGCTTCGCGGGTGGGTACCACCATCCCGCGCTATGTCTTCGGCACTGACAGCGATGCCGATCAGCTCAACGGCAACCTCATGCTGCAATACGATGCCCAGTTCGAGCACATCGACAGCAGCACCCTGGTGGGTGTGGAGTACCTCGACTCGACCACCAAACAGAGCTCCGTATACGGCCTGGCGCCCTCCATCGACATCGCCAACCCGGTGTTCACCGGCGTGCCGGGCGGCGTCACGCCCTATACCCGCAAGAAGAACGACGCCACCACCAAGGCCGTGTTCCTGCAACAGAACCTGTCTTTCCATGACCGCTTGATCGCTACAGCGGGTGTGCGAAATGACTCGATGGACCTGTCCAGCACGGAGTACGTCGGCGGGCAGAGCAAGCAAAGCGACAACTTCTCTGAAACGTCCTACCGGGGCGCGCTGACTTACATCGTGAACGATGAAGTCTCCACTTACGTGAGCATGGTGGAATCGGTTTCGCCTCCGCAGGTTGGCGTAACGCCGCAGACCGGCAGGCAGTACGAAGTGGGCGTGAAGTACTCGCCACTGGGCATGGATGCGTTGTTCTCTGCCGCCGTTTATGACCTGACCCAGGAAAACGTCACCATCGCCGTGGTGCTGCCGAGCGGCATCATCGAGCAGCAGACGGTGGGCGAGTCACGTGCACGTGGCCTGGACCTGGAAGCCAAGGCGCAAGTCACGCAAAACCTCAGCCTGATCGGTGCCTATTCCTACATGGAAACCGAGGTGCTGCGCGGTGCGCTGTATGACGGCAGTTCCCTCAAGGGCAAGGAATTCACAGTGGCACCGAAGCATACGGCTTCGCTGTGGAGCTACTACGACATTGCCAACACGGATGTGAGCGTTGGTCTGGGTGCCAGGTACGTGGGTGGCTATTACATGGATGCGGCCAACACCAAGAAAAGCGACGGCACCACGCTGTTTGACGCGGCCTTGAACTACAAGATTGCCAAAGGGACTGACCTTGCCCTGAATGTCAGCAACCTGTTTGATGAGCAGCATGTGGTGGGGTCGGGGACGGCGAATTACTACAACCCGGGGCGTGAGGTTACGGCCAAGGTGAGTTATAGCTGGTAAGGCCGTGCGGGAAGGCACGGGCTGCGCCCGTGTTCGCGGGTAAACCCGCTCCTACAGGTATCGCGTCGGCTTCAGGCTTATGCAGTACCTGTGGGGGCAACTGTCTTGTTCAACTCCAAGCGTTTGCTTGATCACTGTGGGAGCGGGCGAGCCCGAGAACACCGGCGCAGCCGGTGCCATCTACCGCGCTGGATTCTTCGCGGGCACGCCCGCTCCCACAGGCATCGCGCAGGCTTCAGGCTTATGCAATACCTGTAGGAGCGGCTTTAGCCGCGAACACCGGCGAAGCCGGTGCCATTCACCGCGTCGCATTCTTCGCTGGCGAGCTTCCACAGGTTCGCCTGGCGAGCCACTCAGGTGCTAGCGCATCATGCCGAGCTCTGCATCATCTAGCAGTGCCTTGCCCAAGGCGCACAGGTAATGCGCGGCCCAGATCAGCCTCGGTTTGTCTTCCATCAGTCCGTCGATGGTCAGGTCCCGCGCGTAGCCCATCAGCTCAGAAGCCTGCTCGCGGGCGTTTCGGTTGTCATTGATCAATTTCCCTGGTCTTGTGGTTGCCTGGGCTGGCGCTATCGCCGGCAAGCCGGGCTCCCACAGGTTTTTTGCTCGGTATGCGAATCAATGCATCGGTTGCGGGTTCGCGGGCGTCTGTATTTGTGCCAGCGCTGATTCAAGCAATCCCCGCAGGGCTTCAAGCTCGTGCATCGAGGCCATGATCAAAACCGAGGCGGGCGATCTCGGCTGCATCAGCATCGCCTGCTGGGCTACGGCTTCTGCACAGAGTGCGTAGTCCGAGGCCATCATGATCGTGTCTTCCAGGGAGTGGAGGTGGTGGGGTGGGTCGGGAACTATCTTCAACATGATTGCTTCCATTTCAGGGCCGTCACCATCTGCTGTCAAACAGTGGGTGGCAGCTGTACGCGGGTTGACAGACCGGCGGAAACAACAAGTTCCGGCGCACGCAAGCGTGCCCGCACGTACAGCCGCCATAAGGACGAGCCGTTTTGTTGTTTACCGTCGCGACCTGTCAAAGTCATGCCGTTGATGAGCAACGACCCACCGAGACTAAAACCCTGAAAAAGTGACCGCAACGGAAAACAGGCGCTCGGAGTATCTTTGGGAAACGCCCTACAAGAAAGGGGCTAAATCTGATTTCTTGGCCCGCAGATCCCAAATTTCAGACACAAAAAAAGACGCCCGAGGGCGTCTTCTTTTTAGGATTTGGTGGAGCCGGGGGGATTTGAACCCCCGTCCGCCAGTACTCCGCTGTCGGTACTACATGCGTAGCCGTGTCTATTGATTTAATCCGCAGCCGCCCGACGGGCAGGGTGCTTTGGATGAGTTGTGTAAGTTTTAGTCACTTCGCCCACAACGTGCTACGCGACGATCCTGTTCTGTATGACAATCAGTTCGGGTTTACAGGCATCCCCTAGTGATTGCTGGAGCCGAAGCTACCAGAAGCAACGGGTCAAGAGGGCCGCTTACGCAGCCAGCTTGAACTCCGCGCCGTAGTTTTCGTCATTGGCAACTATAAAAGTTGCAACAGTGGATTTACGAGTTCTGTTACCAACTCGGCATGCACCTAGAGTTTCGCTACCGGCGTCGAATCCTAATCGGCCCCACACTAGCGTTACGCTAACGCACCTTACGGCACGTGGGGTGGAGTATACGCCATTGCGCGGGCGACGTCGACAGCCGGTCCTGTCGCCCGCTTTCAGGCTCACGCGCCGCCGCTGCCGGAGCCGCTGCCTTTCTCGGTTTTCTCAAGGCGCTCCAGCACTTTGCTGGTGATGGCGATGCATTCCTTGG
Organism: Pseudomonas sp. WOUb67; assembly: GCF_050058005.1. NCBI lineage: Bacteria > Pseudomonadati > Pseudomonadota > Gammaproteobacteria > Pseudomonadales > Pseudomonadaceae > Pseudomonas > Pseudomonas sp. WOUb67. The sequence goes on from NZ_CP170112.1 coordinate 1,513,854, forward strand.
TGTCGCCCGAGGCCTGGGCGGCCTTGGCTTTGTCGACGTGCTCGGTGAGGGCCTTGTCCAGGCCTTCGGAGGTGGCGCCGGCGGTGGCCATGCTGTCGTCGATCTTTTGCAGGTTGGTGGTGCAGAGGTCATCGGCGGCGAACACCGGCGAAGCCAGCAGGGTGGCGGCCGCGAACAGGGCCGAAAGCGCGGTACCTTTCATGGGTGTCTCCTCTGGGGCCTCTCGAAGGTGGGCCTGTAGGGTGGACTGTGGGGGATTGGCGGGGGTTCAATCGGGATGGTGGCGGGGCGATATGAGGGGGGGATGGCACCGGCTATGCCGGTGTTCGCGGCTGAAGCCGCTCCCACAAGTACTGCGTCGGCCCGAAGCCAGCGCAAAACCTGTGGGAGCGGGCGTGCCCGCGAAACAGGCGCCGCGGTTTATGGCACCGGCTGCGCCGGTGTTCGCGGGCATGCCCGCTCCCACAGAGATTGCAGCAGCCGGCAGATTTTGCCCAAGGGCTTTGCGTTAGCGTTCAGATGCTGCGTGGGCGGGTGACGCGGTCTACCAGGTAGACCAGGCCGTGGTAGTCGATGCCGCTGTGGCTCGACAGGCCGATCTCGCAGGTGCGGCTGGTGGAGATGCCTTCGCTGCAATACTGCACCGCATCCTTCAGGCTGCGCAGCGCGTGGGCATTTAGCTCGGGGGTGGTGAAGCCTTTGTCACCGGCAAACCCGCAGCAATGGATGCCTTCGGGGATCACCACTTGTTTGCTGCAGCGCCGGGCCAGGTCGATCAGCGCCTGGCTTTCGCCCAGGTGCTGGGTGCTGCAGGTCACGTGCACGGCTACCGGCTCGTCCTGGGGGGTGAATTCCAGGCGGTCGAGCAGGTGGGTGCGGATGAAGCGCACTGGGTCGTAAAGGTCGAGGCGGGTGTCGCCCAGGTCTTGCACCAGGCGCAGGGTGCAGGGGCTGGTGTCGCAGTAGATCGGGTCAAGGCCGCCGCGGCTGGCGTGCAGCAGGGCAGTGATCAGCTCCTGGCGTTTGTGCTCGGCCTGCTCGGGGTAACCCTTGGAGGCGAAAGGCTGGCCGCAGCACAGGCTGTCAGCGTTGTCGGGGAACACCACCTGGTAGCCGGCTTTTTCCAGCAGGGCGCGGGTTTTGTCCAGCAGCGAGCTTTGCTCGCGGTCGGCGTAGGCAGGGCCCATCACCCGTGAAACGCAGGCGGCCAGGTACACCACGCGGGGCCGGGCGTCGTTGCTGGCCGGGCCGAAGCTGATCGGGCGCAGGGGTTGTGGCATGGCCGGGGTCCACTGTGGCAGGCGGCCTTTGCTGGCTTTGCTCAGCGTGGCGCTCACGCGGCCCAGGCGCGGGGCACCGAGCAGCTTGCGTGCAGTGTTGGCGGCCGTGAGGGTAAGGCGGGCGCCGCCCAATACGGTGTGGAAGTGCTCGGCCAGCCAGTTGGCAGTCTTGTCGTGGTCGGCGGCCTGGCTGCGCAGCTTTTTCACCAGCTCGCCGGTGTTGATGCCGACCGGGCAGCGTTGGGCGCACAGGCCGGTGGCGGCGCAGGTGTCGAGGCCTTGGTACTGGTAGGTGCGGCGCAGTTCGCGGGTGTCGATGCCGGCGCGTTGCTTGGCCTGGATGTCACGCCACATGACGATGCGCTGGCGCGGGCTGAGGGTAAGCCCCTTGGACGGGCACACCGGTTCGCAGAAGCCGCATTCGATGCACTTGTCGACGATTTCGTCGGCGGCAGGCAGCGGTTTGAGGTTTTTCAGGTGGATGTCAGGGTCTTCGCTCAGCACCACGTCGGGGTTGAGGATGCCGTTGGGGTCGAGCAGGCGCTTGAGCTTCCACATCAGCTGGTAGGCGTCATGGCCCCACTCCAGCTCCACGAACGGTGCCATGTTGCGCCCGGTGCCGTGCTCGGCTTTCAACGAACCGCCGAATTCCACCGCCACCAGTTGCGCCACGTCGTCCATGAAGGCCTGGTAACGGGCGACTTCCTCGGCGCTGTTGAAGCCTTGGGTGAAAACGAAGTGCAGGTTGCCTTCCAGCGCGTGGCCGAAAATGATCGCTTCGTCGTAGCGGTGCTTGTCGAACAGCAGGATCAGGCGATTGACGCCTTCGGCCAGTTGTTCGACGGGGAAGGTCACGTCTTCGATGATGACGGTGGTGCCGGTCTGGCGCACGGCGCCGACGGCGGGGAAGGTGTCCTTGCGGATTTTCCACAGCTGGTTGTACACGGCCGGGTCTTCGCTGAAGTCCACCTGCTGTTCCAGCGGGAAATCGGCAATCGAGGCCATCACCTGGCGCAGTTGCTCGTGCAGCAGGCTCTGGCTGGCGGCGCGGGACTCGATCAGCAGGGCGCAGGCGTTGTCCGACAGGCCTTTAACCCACAGCGGCATACCGGGCATGTTCTGCACCGAGCGTAGGCTGCGGCGGTCGAGCAGTTCCACGGCAGAAACCGGCTGCTGCTTCAGCACGGGTACTGCGCGGCAGCAGCTTTCGACGCTGGGGAACACCAGTAGGGCGCTGGCCTTGTGCGGGTGGTCGGGCACGGTGTCGTAAGTGACGGCGCTGATGAAGCCCAGTGTGCCTTCGGAACCGACCAGCAGGTGCTGCAGGATGTCCAGCGGCTGGTCGTAGTCCACCAGTGCGTTCAGTGACAGGCCGGTGGTGTTCTTCAGCCGGTATTTGTGCCGGATGCGCTCGGCCAGCGCGGTGTTGGCGCGGGTCTCGCGGGCCAGGCGGGCCAGTGATTCCAGCAGCTCGGCGTGGCTGCTTTCGAAGGCGGCGACGCTGGCCGGGTCTTCGCTGTCCAGGCGCGTGCCGTCGGCCAGCACCAGGCGCAGGCCCGCCAGGGTGTGGTAGGTGTTCTGCGCGGTGCCGCAGCACATGCCACTGGCGTTGTTGGCAACGATGCCGCCAATCTTGCAGGCGTTGATCGAGGCCGGGTCTGGGCCGATCTTACGGCCGAAGGGGGCCAGCCAGGCGTTGGCCTGGGCACCGATCACGCCGGGTTGCAGGCGGATCTGCTCGCCTTGGCCGCGGATTTCGCGGCCGTTCCAGTTGTCGCCGAGCACGATCAGCACCGAGTCGCTGATGGCCTGGCCAGACAGGCTGGTGCCCGCGGCGCGGAAGGTGACTGGCACCCGCTCGCGCTGGGCCAGTTTGATCAGGCCGACCACTTCGTCCTCGGACTCGACGCGCACCACCAGCTTGGGGATCAGCCGGTAGAAGCTGGCGTCGGTGCCGAAGGCCAGGGTGGAGGTGGGGTCGTCGAAGCGGCGTTCGGCGGGTATCAGGCGCTCGGCATCACGCAGGAACGCGGCGGGCAAGCTCATGCAGTCTCCTCGCGGGGCTGTGGCGTCTGTGCGCCACATGCCCCGGGTCAATCAGGCGGTGTTTCTTGCAGGCGTTCAGGCGCCCAGTTCGCGTACCAGCGAGTCGCGGGTGATCTCGCTGATCGACTTGGCGCCGGTCAGCACCATCGCCACGCGCATTTCCTTCTCGAACAGCTCCAGCAGGTTCTTCACCCCGGCCTCGCCGTGCACGGCCAGGGCGTAGAGGAAGGCGCGGCCGATCAGTACGGTGTCGGCGCCGAGGGCGATCATGCGCACCACGTCGAGGCCGCTGCGGATGCCGGAGTCGGCGAGAATCTTCAGGTCACCCTTTACCGCATCGGCAATCGCCGGCAGGGCACGGGCGCTGGACAGCACGCCATCGAGCTGGCGGCCGCCGTGGTTGGACACCACGATGCCGTCGGCGCCGAACTTGACCGCATCGCGGGCGTCATCGGCATCGAGGATGCCCTTGATGATCATCGGGCCGTCCCAGTACTCGCGGATCCACTCCAGGTCTTTCCAGGAGATGGACGGGTCGAAGTTGTTGCCCAGCCAGCCGATGTAGTCGGCAAGGCCCGTGGGGTTGCCCCGGTACTTGGAGATGTTGCCCAGGTCGTGCGGGCGGCCCATCACGCCGACATCCCACGCCCACTCGGGGTGGGTCATGGCTTGCAGCACGCGGCGCAGCGGGCCGTTGCGGCCGCTCATGCCCGAGTGCGCATCGCGGTAGCGGGCGCCGGGTACGGGCATGTCGACGGTGAACACCAGGGTTTTGACCCCGGCGGCCTTGGCCCGCTCCAGGGCGTTGCGCATGAAGCCGCGGTCCTTGAGCACGTACAGCTGGAACCACATCGGCCGGTTGATCGCCGGGGCCACTTCTTCGATCGGGCAGACCGAGACGGTGGACATGGTGAACGGGATGCCGTGGGCCGCCGCTGCTCGCGCCGCCTGCACTTCGCCACGGCGGGCGTACATGCCGGTAAGGCCGACCGGGGCCAGGGCCACCGGCATGCTCAGGGTTTCGTCGAACAGCTTGGTTTCCAGGCTGAGCTCGGACATGTTGTTCAGCACGCGCTGGCGCAGGGCAATGCCGGCCAGGTCCGACACGTTGTGGCGCAGGGTGTGCTCGGCGTAGGCGCCGCCGTCGGCGTAGTGGAACAGGAAGGGAGGCAGCTTGCGTTGGGCCGCGGCGCGATAGTCGGTAGAGGCAGAAATGATCATGGATTCTCGCAGCGTTGCTTGTGGGGATTGCCGGGCGCGCGATGGCGCCCGGCCCCTTTCACTTTAGTGATGAACCAGCATGCCGGTCAGCCAGTAAGCCTGGATCAGGGTAATCAGGCCGACGATGGTGGCAAAGAACAGGCTGTGCTTGACGGTGAAGCGGAACAGGTCGGACTCCTTGCCCACCAGGCCGGTGGCGGCGCAGGCCACGGCGATGGACTGTGGCGAGATCATCTTGCCGGTCACGCCGCCGCTGGTGTTGGCCGCTACCAGCAGGGTGTCGTTGACCCCGATCTGGTGTGCAGTGGTGGCCTGCAGCGAGCTGAACAGGGCATTGGACGAGGTGTCCGAGCCTGTCAGGAACACGCCCAGCCAGCCGAGGAACGGCGAGAAGAACGGGAACGCGGCGCCGGTGCCGGCCAGTACCAGGGCCATGGTCGAAGACATGCCCGAGTAGTTGGTGACGAAGGCGAAGGCCAGCACCATGCCGATCGACAGAATCGGCCAGCGCAGCTCCCAGAAGGTCTCTTTGAAAGTGGTCAGACCAGTTTTGAAGTTGATCTTCAGCACCGCCATGGAGATCAGCGCCGAGAGGAAGATCGCAGTACCGGTGGCAGAGATCGGGTCGAGCTTGAACACCGCTGGCATGGCAGTCGGTGCGGCAACGATCGGTGCGGTCTTGATCACCAGCTGGTCGAGGTGCGGGATGGCGAAGTTGAACACGAAGTTGTACATCGCGCCGCCGGGGGCGAACGCAGCTTTGAACGGCTTCAGGGTCCAGATGGTGACCAGTACGGTCAGGATCAGGAACGGCGACCAGGCCTTGAAGATTTCGCCGAAGCTGTAAGGGCTAGGCTGGCTGCCGCTTGGCTGCACGACGGCTGCGCCGACGCTGCCTTTGGCTTCGCTGAACGCGCGCTTTGGCTGCCAGACTTTCAGGAACAGGGTGAGGCAGATCAGGCTGGCCAGTGCCGAAGTGATGTCGGGCAGTTCCGGGCCGATGAAGTTCGAAGTGAAGTACTGGGTGACGGCGAAGCTCAGGCCGGCGACCAGGGCGGCAGGCCAGGTTTCCTTCACGCCACGCAGGCCATCCATCATGAACACCAGCCAGAACGGCACGAACAGCGACAGCAGCGGCAGCTGGCGGCCGGTCATGGCGCCGATGTGGAAGGCGTCGATGCCGGTGACCTGGCCGGCCACGATGATCGGGATGCCCAGGGCGCCGAAGGCCACCGGTGCGGTGTTGGCGATCAGGCACAGGCCGGCGGCGTACAGCGGGTTGAAGCCCAGGCCCACCAGCAGCGCGGCAGTGATTGCCACGGGGGCGCCGAAGCCTGCCGCGCCTTCCAGGAAGGCGCCGAAGCAGAAACCGATCAGCAGCACTTGCAGGCGCTGGTCATCGGTAATCGACAGCACCGAGCTGCGGATCACTTCGAACTGGCCACTCTTGACCGTGAGTTTGTACAGGAACACCGCGGCAACGATGATCCAGGCAATTGGCCAAAGGCCATAGAGGAACCCATAACCCGCGGCGGCGAGGGCCATGTCGACAGGCATCTGGAAGGCGAAGATCGCCACCAGGATCGACAGCGCGAGGGTAATGCTGCCCGCTACGTGGCCTTTCAGGCGGAACACGGCGAGGGCAAGGAAGAAGAACACGATAGGGATGACCGCCGCCAGTGCGGACAGGCCAAGACTACCAAGCGGGCTATAGAGTTGTTGCCAGGTTTGCATATGGGGTGGCCCCTAATTGTTGTTGGTCAGCACTGGCATTGGATAATTGGTAAGACCAATTTACAATGGCTGGTCGCTAGGTTAAAAGCGCTGTCGTGGGTGTGTCAATTTGTCCTGTGCAAAACTTTGGTCGCGTGCCGATGAGCGGGCGCCTGATGCGCGGGGAAATTCGTGGCTTGATGGGTGTTTGCGCGGCGTGGATCGGCGAGAATAGGCGCCCCCTGAAATCTGCCGGGGGTTTGTGGAGAGCATGTGATGGTTTTTGATCAGGTCCGCCAACGGCGCCTGTCCGACGACATCGTCGATCGGTTGGAAGGGATGATTCTGGAAGGCACGCTGACCTCGGGGCAGCGGCTGCCGGCCGAGCGCGCCCTCGCCGAGCAGTTCGGCGTGTCCCGCCCGTCACTGCGTGAGGCGATCCAGAAGCTGGTGGCCAAAGGGCTGCTGGTCAGCCGCCAGGGCGGAGGCAATTTTGTTGCCGAGTCACTGGGCTCTACCTTCAGCGACCCACTGCTGCAGTTACTTGAGCACAGTGCCGAGGCGCAGCGCGACTTGCTCGAGTTCCGCCATACCCTGGAGGCGTCGTGTGCCTATTACGCCGCCCAGCGTGCTACCGAGCCGGACCGGGCGCGCTTGAAGGCGGCCTTCGATGCGTTGCAGGACTGCTACACCAGGGTCGATGAAGTCACTCGGGCGGAGGAGGGGGTGGCCGATGCGCGCTTTCACCTGGCCATTGCCGAGGCCAGCCATAACGCGGTGCTGCTGCACACCATTCGTGGTTTGTTCGACCTGCTGAAGCGCAACGTGGTGACCAACATTGGCGGCATGTACCAGCAACGGACCGAAACCCGGGACATGCTGATCAGCCAGCACCGGGAGCTGTACCTGGCGATTGTCGAGGGCAGGGCGGAGGATGCGCGGGAGGTGTCCAGCCGGCACATTCTGTATGTGCAGGAGGTGCTGCAAGAGGCGCACGAAGAGGCGCAGCGGGTGGCGCGGGCGGAGCGGCGTAGCGGGCGTTGAGATTTGTGGTGGCAGTGCTGGCCTCTTCGCGGGTGAACCCGCTCCCACAGGGTTCTCACAGCCTTTAAGGGCAGTGATATACCTGTGGGAGCGGGCGCGCCCGCGAAGAGGCCGGAACAGGCTTAAGGAGTAATTAGTCTTCCTTGCCTTTGTTCCGCACGACCCGCTGCAGCTCGCGGTTGGAATCGCGTTCGCGCACGGTGTCGCGCTTGTCGAATTCCTTCTTGCCCTTGCCCAGTGCAATTTCGCACTTGATCAGGTGCTTGCTCCAGTACAGCGACAACGCCACGCAGGTGTAGCCCTTTTGCGCCACAGCCGCTTCCAGCCGTTCGAGCTCGCGCTTGTTCAGCAGCAGCTTGCGGGTGCGGATAGGGTCTGCGATGACGTGGGTGCTGGCAGTGGTCAGCGGGGTGATGTGGCTGCCGAACAGCCAGGCTTCACCGTCCTTGAGCAGCACGTAACTGTCAACGAGGTGCGCCTTGCCAGCTCGCAGGCTTTTTACTTCCCAGCCGGACAGGACCAGCCCGGCCTCGAACTTGTGTTCGATGAAGTAATCGTGTCGCGCTTTCTTGTTCTGCGCGATGGTCCCGGTCGGATGTTTTTTTTGCTTAGCCATAGGGGCGGCATTATAGGCAAGTCCGTGCGTCGTCCGCTATGGGATTTCGGTGTGCTTGAGCCACTGCAATGAATACCGGACAATACGGGCCTGTCTTGGTGACAGAACCTGTTTTCGGCACGCTGCGAAGCGCCGCCACCCAGCCTTGGAAGTGACGCCTGGATGACTACCCATATTCAACGCTCCGCCCTGCTGCCATACCCCGCCCAGGCGCTCTACGATCTGGTCAACGATGTGGCCAGCTACCCAGAGTTTCTGCCGTGGTGCTCGGCCTCGACGGTGATCGACGCCAGCGACACGCACATGCACGCCAAGCTCGAGGTGGCCAAGGGCGGCATGAGCCAGTACTTCGTCACGCGCAACGTGCTGGTGCCGGGGCAGTCCATCGAGATGAACCTTGAAGAAGGGCCGTTCACGCAGTTGCATGGCGTGTGGGTGTTCAAGCCGCTGGGTGAAAAAGCCTGCAAGATCAGCCTGGACCTGTCCTTCGATTATGCCGGGCCGATCGTGCGCGCCACCTTGGGCCCGCTGTTCAATCAGGCCGCCAACACCCTGGTCGATGCCTTCTGCCAGCGTGCCAAGCAATTGAATGCCTGACGCATAAGGCGCAAACAAAAAAGCCCGGACCAGGTCCGGGCTTTTTTGCATCTGCTGTTCCCGTTTAGCGGGTTTCCAGCGGTGCGGGGGTCGGGACCGGGGTGGTCTCGATGGTGTCGATTTCGCGCTGGATAGATTCTTCCACCGAGCCTGGCTTGGCTGGTTTTTCTTCGGGCTGAGCCGCTGGTTGCTCTGTCTGGCCTGGCTCGGTGGCCGGGCTGACCGAGGTGTCGCCGCTGCCGCCCAGGATTTCCTGGTCGCGGCTGACGCCTGGCATGAAGTCGCCAGACAAGCTGACCAGTTGGTCGCTTTCGTTGAAGAAGATGCTCATGCGCTCTTGCTGGCGTTTACCGCCACCAGGCTGCAGGCTGTACAGGTAATCCCAACGATTGGTGTTGAAGGTATCCTGGATCAGCGGGTTGCCCATGATAAACCTTACTTGCCGTCGGGTCATTCCCGGGCGTAATTGGTCTATCATGTCCTGCGTGACGACATTGCCCTGCTGGATGTCGATTTTGTAAACCCCGGGAAACGAGCAACCGGCGAGTGCGAGCAGTCCCACTAGGGTGAGGCTGGTTAGCAAGAGCTTGGTGTTTTGCATCGGTGGGCGACTTCCACTATCTTGGCTGGACAACGTAAACCCCGATCATACCCGTATTAAGAGAAGCTGCGAAGCAGCATCGGCGAGAAAGCTGACCATGGTTGAAAATAGCGAATTACGCAAAGCCGGTCTCAAGGTGACCCTGCCTCGAGTCAAGATCCTTCAGATGCTCGATTCCACCGAGCAGCGTCACATGAGTGCCGAGGATGTCTACAAGGCACTGATGGAAGCAGGCGAGGACGTAGGCCTGGCCACCGTCTATCGCGTACTGACCCAGTTCGAAGCGGCGGGTCTGGTGGTTCGCCACAACTTCGACGGCGGCCACGCAGTGTTCGAGCTGGCCGATGGCGGTCACCATGACCATATGGTGAACGTGGATACCAGCGAAGTCATCGAATTCATGGATGCCGAAATCGAGAAGCGCCAGCGCGAAATCGTAGCCGAGCATGGCTTTGAGCTGGTGGACCACAATCTGGTCCTGTACGTACGTAAGAAGAAGTAACGATTTTTTATCGTTATGAATGACAAAGGCGACCTTAGGGTCGCCTTTGTGCTTTCTGGGGTGATGAGCGCAACGCTGGGCCTTGTCCTGCATCATCATCAAGGCTACAGCATCACCCTGTAGGAGCAGCCTTGTGCTGCGAAGAGGCCGGTAAGGCTAAAGATTTTCTCCGGCTGCAACGGCCTCTTCGCAGCACAAGGCTGCTCCTACAATGACCGCATCGGTCTGTAGGGCAGTATCAGGCTTTGCCAGAAACCACCATCTTGCGCGCATGCGCCAGGGATTCCTTGGTCAGGTCAATGCCGCCGAGCATCCGTGCCACTTCTTCTACCCGCTCACGCTTGCCCAGGCTGGCCACGGCGGTGTGGGTAGTGTCGCTGTTGCGCACCTTGTGCACGAACAGGTGGTGATGCCCTTGCGCAGCCACCTGCGGCAGGTGAGTCACGGTCAGCACTTGGCCGCGTTCGCCCAGGCGGCGCAGCAACTGGCCGACAATTTCGGCAGTAGGGCCGCCGATACCCACGTCGACTTCGTCGAACACCAGGGTAGGAATGCGCGATGTCTGCGCGGTAATCACCTGGATCGCCAGGCTGATACGCGACAGTTCGCCACCCGACGCCACCTTTGCCAGGCCCTTGAGGGGTTGGCCGGGGTTGGCGCTGACCAGCAGTTCGATCTGCTCCAGGCCATGCGGTGACAGGTCTGTACCTTCGGTGGGCGTCAGCTCGATGCAGAAGCGCCCGCCGGGCATGCCCAGGCGCTGGATTTCCTGCTCCACCGCGCCTGCCAGCTGCTGCGCCGCTTGCTGGCGCAGGCCGCTGAGTTCGCGAGCCTTCTCTTTATAGTGCTGGGCAAAGGCGGCAAGCTCTTCGCCCAATCGCTCGATTGACTCGTCGCTGGCGTTCAGGCCTTCGATCTCTTCCATCAACTGTTGCTGCAGGTGAGGCAGTTCGGTGGGGTGCACGCGGTGTTTGCGCGCCAGCGTATAGATAGTGTCGAGGCGCTCTTCCAGGGCTTGCAGGCGCATCGGGTCGGCGTCGAAGTTGTCGAGGAAGCGGTTGAGTTCGCCCACGGCTTCTTCTACCTGGATCTGCGCGCTGGCAATCAGGTTGGCCGCTTCGCCCAACGCCTTGGGCGAGTTTGTGGCTGCGCCCAGCCGGTTGAGGCTGGAGGTGAGGGCGCTGAGTACGTTGCCCGAATCGCTTTCACTGCACTGGTCGATCACCTGGCGGCAAATGCCGAACAGGGCTTCGGCGCTGGTCAGGTTCTTGTGCTCCTGCTCCAACTGCTCCAGTTCGTGCTCGCCCAGGCCGAGGTTGTCCAGCTCTTCAAGCTGGTAGCTGAGCAGCTGATGGCGGGCACGCTGCTCGTCACCTGAATTGGACAGGCGCTCGCGCTCCAGGCGGGTCTGGTTCCAGCGCTTGGCAGCCAGATGCACCTGGCGGGCCAGGTCGACGGCGCCGGCGTACTCGTCGAGCAGGCGGCGGTGGGTGTCGGTTTTCAGCAGCGACTGGTGCTCGTGCTGGCTGTGGATATCGATCAGCAGCTCGCCCAGCGCCTTGAGGTCGCCCAGCGGGCACGGCGTGCCATTGATGTAGCCGCGGCTACGCCCTTCGGCGGTGATGACCCGGCGCAGGATGCACGGGCCGTCGTTGTCCAGGTCGCGTTCGGTCAGCCACGCATGGGCCTCGGGGATGTCCACCAGGTCGAAGGTGGCGAGGATGTCTGCCTTGTCGGTGCCAGGGCGCACCACGCCACTGTCGGCGCGATCGCCCAGGGCCAGGCCGAGGGCGTCGAGCATGATCGATTTGCCGGCACCGGTCTCGCCCGTGATGACGGACATGCCGCGGGCAATTTCGAGGTCGAGGTGCTCGACGATGGCGTAGTTGTGAATGGACAGGTGCACCAGCATGAGGGCGGCTCCCGAAAGTCTGATCTGGTTATTTATACAGTACTTTTTTCTGGCCTGCCAATGCCCCTTGGCAGATTCTGTTGCAACCGGGAAAACCACCTTGCCCCTTGAAGCTGGTTTTTCCGGCCCCATATAGCCGACATCACAGGCGAGCCTGGCTCGCAGTCCACAAAATTGCGCAGGAGAGACCCAATGGCTGACGAACAGCTGAACGAGAAAGACCTTAACGTCGAGGAAGCCGGTGCAGGCAATGCTGCTGACGCCCGTGTTCTGGAGCTCGAGGAGCAGCTGGCCGCGGCCAAGGACCAGGCGCTGCGCGCCGTTGCCGACGTGCAGAACGTGCGCCGTCGTGCCGAGCAGGATGTCGAGAAAGCCCACAAGTTCGCCCTGGAAAAGTTCTCCAACGACTTGCTGCCGGTGATCGACAGCCTGGAACTGGCCCTGGCGCACTCCAATGATGAAGACGATCAGGTCAAGGCCATCCGCGAGGGCGTCAAACTGACCCTCAAGATGTTCCAGGACACCCTCAAGCGCTACAACCTCGAAGTCGTCGATCCGCACGGTGAGCCGTTCAACCCTGAGCACCACCAGGCGATGGCCATGCAGGAAAGCGCCGACGTCGAGCCGAACAGCGTGCTGAACGTGTTCCAGAAGGGTTACCTGCTGAACGGCCGTCTGCTGCGCCCCGCCATGGTGGTGGTCAGCAAGGCGCCGAGCGCGGCGCAACCCTCGATCAATGAAAAGGCTTGAAATCCGTCGGGGCAACCCCATCTAGGTGTCAAGCCTTCAAGTATTACCGCAGTTGGCCAAAGTAGTCGCTGCTACCAAATTCAAGTTTCGGGAGAGTTAACATGGGCAAAATCATCGGTATCGACCTGGGGACCACCAACTCGTGTGTCTCCATCCTGGAAAACGGTAACGTCAAAGTCATCGAAAACGCCGAAGGTGCGCGTACCACCCCTTCGATCGTGGCCTACGCCAACGATGGCGAAATCCTGGTAGGTCAGTCGGCCAAGCGCCAGGCTGTTACCAACCCGCACAACACCCTGTTCGCGGTAAAACGCCTGATCGGCCGCCGCTTCGAAGAGCAGGTCGTGCAGAAAGACATCCAACTGGTTCCGTACAAAATCGCCAAGGCTGACAACGGTGACGCCTGGGTTGAAGTGAACGGCCAGAAAATGGCACCGCCGCAAATCAGCGCCGAAGTGCTGAAAAAGATGAAGAAAACTGCCGAAGACTACCTCGGCGAGCCAGTGACCGAAGCGGTCATCACCGTTCCGGCCTACTTCAACGACAGCCAGCGTCAGGCGACCAAAGACGCCGGCCGCATTGCCGGTCTGGACGTAAAACGCATCATCAACGAACCGACCGCTGCTGCGCTGGCCTACGGCATGGACAAGGCCAAGGGCGACCACACTGTGATCGTTTATGACCTGGGTGGCGGTACCTTCGACGTTTCGGTCATCGAAATCGCCGAAGTCGACGGTGAGCACCAGTTCGAAGTACTGGCTACCAACGGCGACACCTTCCTGGGTGGCGAAGACTTCGACATGCTGCTGATCGACTACCTGGTCGAAGAGTTCAAGAAAGAGTCCGGCATGAACCTGAAGGGCGACCCTCTGGCCATGCAGCGCCTGAAGGAAGCGGCCGAGAAGGCCAAGATCGAGCTGTCGTCTGCTCAGTCGACCGACGTCAACCTGCCGTACATCACTGCAGATGCCACCGGTCCTAAGCACCTGAACGTGAAAATCTCCCGCGCCAAGCTGGAGTCGCTGGTTGAAGAGCTGGTACAGCGCACCATCGAGCCTTGCCGCATCGCCCTGAAAGATGCCGGCATCGACGCCAGCAAGATCGACGACGTGATCCTGGTCGGTGGCCAGACCCGTATGCCGCTGGTGCAGAAAACCGTTGCCGACTTCTTCGGTAAAGAAGCGCGCAAGGACGTCAACCCGGACGAAGCTGTTGCCATGGGCGCTGCCATCCAGGCTGCCGTTCTGGCCGGTGACGTGAAAGACGTGCTGCTGCTGGACGTCAGCCCGCTGACCCTGGGTATCGAAACCATGGGTGGCGTGATGACTGCGCTGATCGAGAAGAACACCACCATTCCGACCAAGAAGTCGCAGGTGTTCTCGACTGCCGATGACAACCAGGGCGCCGTGACCATTCACGTGCTGCAAGGTGAGCGTAAGCAGGCCGCGCAGAACAAATCGCTGGGCAAGTTCGACCTGGCGGACATTCCACCGGCTCCACGTGGCGTGCCTCAGATCGAAGTGACCTTCGACATCGACGCCAACGGCATCCTGCACGTCAGCGCCAAAGACAAGGCCACCGGCAAGTCGCAGTCGATCGTGATCAAGGCCAACTCCGGCCTGTCGGACGACGAAATCGAGCGCATGGTGCGTGACGCCGAGGCCAACGCCGAGGAAGACCGCAAGTTCGAAGAGCTGGCCGCTGCCCGTAACCAGGGTGACGCGCTGGTGCACTCGACTCGCAAGATGGTCGCTGACGCGGGTGACAAGGTCACCGCTGAAGAGAAGACTGCCATCGAAGCGGCCGTGGTTGCCCTGGAAGCTGCTGTCAAAGGCGACGACAAGGCTGCCATCGATGCCAAGGTCGAAGAGCTGTCCAAGGTCTCTGCCCCGGTTGCCCAGAAGATGTACGCCGAGCAGTCGGCCGAACAGCCTCAGGGTGGCGCGCAGCAGGCCGAGCCGGAAGCCAAGCACGATGACGTGGTTGACGCCGAGTTCGAAGAAGTAAAAGGCGACGACAAGAAGTAATCGTTGCATGTTGTCGGCCAGTTCACCGCCGTTTGGCGGTGAACTGGTAGGATGTCGCCGCGCGGGGGCTTGCTCCCGCGTTGGCGTATCTGGAATTCGAGAATTTTTACAGCATCTGTCAGCGGCCCTTGGTGGCGCAGGCAGGTGTTGACGGCGCGGCGCAGATGCCAGACGCCCAACAAGGTGCAAATGACCTATGTCCAAGCGTGATTACTATGAGGTTCTGGGTGTCGAGCGCGGCGCCAGTGAAGCTGACCTCAAAAAGGCTTACCGCCGTCTGGCGATGAAGTACCACCCGGACCGCAACCCGGGTGACAAAGAGTCGGAAGACATGTTCAAGGAGGCCAACGAGGCCTACGAAGTACTGTCTGATGCCAGCAAGCGCGCGGCGTTCGACCAGTATGGCCATGCCGGTGTCGACCCAAGCATGGGTGGTGGCGGTGCGGGCTTCGGTGGCGCCAACTTCTCCGACATCTTCGGTGATGTATTCAGCGACTTCTTCGGCGGCGGCCGTGGTGGTGGACGTGGCGGTGCTCAGCGCGGCAGCGACCTGCGCTACACCCTGGAACTGAACCTGGAAGAAGCGGTGCGTGGCACCACGGTCAGCATCCGCGTGCCTACCCTGGTCAACTGCCAGCCTTGCGACGGTTCCGGCGCCAAGAAGGGTTCGACCCCGTCGACCTGCCCGACCTGCGGCGGCATCGGCCAGGTGCGCATGCAGCAAGGCTTCTTCTCGGTGCAGCAGACCTGCCCGCGCTGCCATGGCCAGGGCAAGATCATTACCGACCCGTGCACCTCGTGCCACGGCGAAGGCCGTGTCGAGGAATACAAGACGCTGTCGGTCAAGGTGCCGGCAGGTGTCGATACCGGCGACCGCATCCGTCTCTCGGGCGAGGGCGAGGCCGGTACCCATGGTGGCCCGACTGGCGACCTGTACGTGGTGATCAGTGTGCGTGAGCACGAGATCTTCCAGCGCGATGGCAAGCACCTGTACTGCGAAGTGCCCATCAGCTACACCGATGCCGCCCTGGGTGGCGAGCTGGAAGTGCCGACCCTCGATGGTCGCGTGAAGCTGAAGATTCCGGAAGGCACCCAGACTGGCAAGCAGTTCCGCCTGCGTGGCAAGGGTGTGGCACCGGTGCGCGGTGGTGGTGCGGGCGACCTGCTGTGCCGTGTGGCGGTGGAAACCCCGGTCAACCTCAGTCGCCGTCAGCGCGAGCTGCTCGAAGAGCTGCGTGACTCGCTGGAAGGCGACAGCTCCCACTCGCCCAAGGCCAGCGGCTGGTTCGATGGCGTGAAGCGCTTCTTCGGCGATCTCTGACAAGGAAAAGGCTATGCGACGTATTGCAGTGATGGGCGCGGCAGGGCGGATGGGCAAGACCCTGATCGAGGTCGTGCAGCAAACCCCGGGTGCCGGCCTGACGGCGGCGATCGATCGCCCTGACAGCTCGCTGGTAGGGGCTGACGCCGGTGAGTTGGCTGCCCTCGGCCGGATCGGTGTGCTGCTGTCCGATGACCTGGCCAAGGTTGCCGACGAGTTCGACGTGCTGATCGATTTCACGCACCCTTCGGTCACCCTCAAGAACCTGGCGTTCTGCCGCAAGCACGGCAAGGCGATGATCATCGGTACTACGGGCTTCTCTGTCGAAGAGAAGCAGCTGCTGGCCGAGGCGGGCAAGGACATTCCAATCGTGTTCGCCGCCAACTTCAGTGTCGGCGTCAACCTCAGCCTCAAGCTGCTGGATATGGCAGCGCGGGTGCTGGGTGACGATGTCGATATCGAAATCATCGAGGCGCACCACCGGCACAAGGTCGATGCGCCGTCGGGCACTGCGCTGCGCATGGGTGAAGTGGTTGCCAATGCGCTGGGCCGAGACCTGCAGGAAGTGGCTGTGTATGGCCGCGAAGGGCAGACCGGTGCGCGGGATCGCAAGACCATCGGCTTCGCGACTGTACGTGCCGGTGATGTGGTGGGTGATCACACCGTATTGTTCGCTGCCGAAGGCGAGCGCCTGGAAATCACCCACAAGGCCTCCAGCCGCATGACCTTCGCCAAGGGCGCCGTGCGTGCGGCGCTGTGGCTGGATGGGCGCGAGCCTGGCCTGTACGACATGCAGGATGTGCTCGAGCTGCGTTAAACCGTTCGAGCGGTGTTGGCTTTTTCGCGGGCTTGCCCGCTCCCACAGGTATTGCGCCGGTCTCCGGGCCTGTGGTGTTCCTGTGGGAGCGGGCGAGCCCGCGAAGAAGCCACCGCCGATGTCAGCCTGTCGCAATCTTGTGTTTTAGAGACACATCTACGGTAGACCGAAAACGCACTTTTCTGTAAGCTACAGCTTTAGTGTGTCCACTAAAAGCGCGCAGCGAATTGAATTCAGCACATGAAAGCGGGGTGACGTGTCCATACGTCACTCCGCTTTTTTGCAACCTGCGATCGCCCTTTCATGCTTGATTTACGGGAGGTCTTCTTGACAAAGCCAGCCATACTCGCCCTTGCCGACGGCAGTATTTTTCGCGGTGAAGCCATCGGTGCCGACGGTCAGACCGTTGGTGAGGTGGTATTCAATACCGCTATGACCGGCTACCAGGAAATCCTTACAGACCCTTCCTATGCGCAGCAAATCGTTACCCTGACCTACCCGCACATCGGCAACACCGGTACTACGCCGGAAGATGCCGAGTCGAACCGCGTCTGGTCCGCTGGCCTGGTCATCCGTGACCTGCCGCTGCTGGCCAGCAACTGGCGTAACACCCAGTCGCTGCCTGAATACCTCAAGGCCAACAACGTCGTTGCCATCGCTGGCATCGACACCCGTCGCCTGACCCGTATCCTGCGTGAAAAGGGCGCCCAGAACGGTTGCATCCTTGCCGGTGACAACATCAGCGAAGAAGCCGCCATCGCCGCTGCCCGTGGTTTCCCGGGCCTGAAGGGCATGGACCTGGCCAAGGTCGTTTCCACCAAAGAGCGCTACGAGTGGCGCTCCAGCGTGTGGGAACTGAAAACCGACAGCCACCCGACCATCGAAGCTGCCGACCTGCCTTACCACGTGGTCGCCTTCGACTACGGCGTCAAGCTGAACATCCTGCGCATGCTGGTTGCCCGTGGCTGCCGCGTGACCGTGGTGCCGGCCCAGACCCCGGCCAGCGAAGTGCTGGCACTCAACCCGGACGGCGTGTTCCTGTCCAACGGCCCGGGTGACCCTGAGCCGTGCGACTACGCCATCCAGGCGATCAAGGAAATCCTCGAAACCGAGATTCCGGTGTTCGGCATCTGCCTCGGCCACCAGCTGCTGGCCCTGGCCTCGGGCGCCAAGACCGTGAAAATGGGCCATGGCCACCACGGTGCCAACCATCCGGTCCAGGACCTGGACAGCGGCGTGGTCATGATCACCAGCCAGAACCACGGTTTTGCGGTTGACGAAGCCACCCTGCCGGGCAACGTTCGCGCCATCCACAAGTCGCTGTTCGACGGCACCCTGCAGGGTATCGAGCGCACCGACAAGAGCGCGTTCAGCTTCCAGGGCCACCCTGAAGCGAGCCCTGGCCCGACCGACGTCGCGCCACTGTTCGATCGTTTCACCGATGCCATGGCCAAGCGCCGCTGAGCATCCTGCTTCAAGGCCCCGGGCCGGCTCGCGCCGCGCCCGGAAGCGCCTGACCCAGATTGTTCAAAGCGGCTTGCCGACTGACCCCGGATTTGAGTGACCACCATGCCAAAACGTACAGACATCAAAAGCATCCTGATTCTCGGTGCCGGCCCGATCGTGATCGGCCAGGCCTGTGAATTCGACTACTCCGGCGCCCAGGCCTGCAAGGCCCTGCGCGAGGAAGGTTTCCGCGTCATCCTGGTGAACTCCAACCCAGCCACCATCATGACCGACCCGGCCATGGCCGACGCCACCTACATCGAGCCGATCAAGTGGCAGTCGGTGGCCAAGATCATCGAGAAAGAGCGCCCTGACGCCGTTTTGCCGACCATGGGTGGCCAGACCGCACTGAACTGCGCCCTGGACCTGGAGCGCCACGGCGTTCTGGAGAAGTTCGGTGTAGAGATGATCGGTGCCAACGCCGACACCATCGACAAGGCTGAAGACCGTTCGCGCTTCGACAAGGCCATGAAAGACATCGGCCTGGAGTGCCCGCGCTCGGGTATCGCCCACAGCATGGAAGAGGCCTATGCGGTCCTCGAAAAGCTCGGCTTCCCGTGCATCATCCGCCCGTCGTTCACCATGGGTGGCACCGGCGGTGGTATCGCTTACAACCGTGAAGAATTCGAAGAAATCTGCACCCGTGGTCTGGACCTGTCGCCGACCAAAGAGCTGCTGATCGACGAATCGCTGATCGGCTGGAAAGAGTACGAGATGGAAGTGGTCCGTGACAAAAAGGACAACTGCATCATCGTCTGCTCGATCGAAAACTTCGACCCGATGGGCGTGCACACCGGTGACTCCATCACCGTTGCTCCAGCGCAGACCCTGACCGACAAGGAATACCAGATCATGCGCAACGCCTCGCTGGCGGTGCTGCGTGAAATCGGTGTTGAAACCGGCGGTTCCAACGTGCAGTTCGGTATCTGCCCGGACACCGGCCGTATGGTCGTTATCGAGATGAACCCGCGCGTATCGCGTTCGTCCGCCCTGGCTTCCAAGGCTACCGGCTTCCCGATCGCCAAGATCGCCGCCAAGCTGGCCATTGGTTACACCCTCGACGAACTGCAGAACGACATCACCGGCGGCCGCACCCCGGCTTCCTTCGAGCCGTCGATCGACTACGTCGTCACCAAGCTGCCGCGCTTCGCCTTCGAGAAATTCCCGAAAGCCGACGCCCGCCTGACCACCCAGATGAAGTCCGTGGGTGAAGTCATGGCCATCGGCCGTACCTTCCAGGAATCCCTGCAGAAAGCCCTGCGCGGCCTGGAAGTCGGTGCCTGCGGTCTGGACCCGAAAGTCGACCTGGCCAGCCCTGAAGCTGCCGGTATCCTCAAGCGCGAGCTGACCGTGCCGGGCGCCGAGCGTATCTGGTACGTCGCTGACGCCATGCGTTCGGGCATGACCTGCGAAGAAATCTTTGCCCTGACCGGCATCGACATGTGGTTCCTGGTGCAGATGGAAGATCTGATCAAGGAAGAAGAGAAGGTCAAGACCCTGGCCCTGTCGTCGATCGACAAGAGCCTGATGCTGCGTCTCAAACGCAAAGGTTTCTCGGACCAACGCCTGGCCGTACTGCTGGGTATCACCGACAAGAACCTGCGCCGTCACCGCCACAAGCTGGAAGTGTTCCCGGTGTACAAGCGCGTCGACACCTGCGCCGCCGAGTTCGCCACCGACACCGCCTACCTGTACTCCACCTACGAGGAAGAGTGCGAGGCCAACCCGTCGACCCGCGACAAGATCATGATCCTGGGTGGCGGCCCGAACCGTATCGGCCAAGGTATCGAGTTCGACTACTGCTGCGTACACGCCGCCCTGGCGCTGCGTGAAGACGGTTACGAGACCATCATGGTCAACTGCAACCCGGAAACCGTCTCCACCGACTACGACACCTCCGACCGCCTGTACTTCGAGCCGCTGACGCTGGAAGACGTGCTGGAAGTGTGCCGCGTCGAGAAGCCGAAAGGCGTGATCGTCCACTACGGCGGCCAGACCCCGCTGAAACTGGCGCGTGCCCTGGAAGAAGCCGGCGTACCGATCATCGGTACCAGCCCGGATGCCATCGACCGTGCCGAAGACCGTGAGCGCTTCCAGCAGATGGTTCAGCGCCTGAACCTGCTGCAGCCGCCAAACGCCACCGTGCGTAGCGAAGAAGAAGCCATCCGCGCTGCTGGCGGCATCGGCTACCCGCTGGTGGTTCGCCCGTCGTACGTACTGGGCGGCCGCGCGATGGAAATCGTCTACGAACTGGACGAACTCAAGCGCTACCTGCGTGAAGCGGTACAAGTGTCGAACGACAGCCCGGTCCTGCTCGACCACTTCCTCAACTGCGCCATCGAGATGGACGTGGATGCGGTGTGCGACGGCACTGACGTGGTGATCGGCGCCATCATGCAGCACATCGAACAGGCCGGCGTTCACTCCGGCGACTCGGCGTGCTCGCTGCCACCTTACTCGCTGAGCAAGGAAGTGCAGGACGAAGTCCGCGTACAGGTCAGCAAAATGGCCCTGGAGCTGGGCGTTGTCGGCCTGATGAACGTGCAGCTGGCCCTGCAGGGCGACAAGATCTACGTGATCGAAGTCAACCCGCGCGCCTCGCGTACCGTGCCGTTCGTGTCCAAGTGCATCGGCACTTCCCTGGCCATGATCGCCGCCCGCGTAATGGCCGGCAAAACCCTGAAAGAGCTGGGCTTCACCCAGGAAATCATCCCGAACTTCTACAGCGTCAAGGAAGCCGTCTTCCCGTTCGCCAAGTTCCCGGGGGTTGACCCGATCCTCGGCCCTGAGATGAAATCGACCGGTGAAGTCATGGGTGTCGGTGACACCTTCGGTGAAGCGTTCGCCAAAGCCCAGATGGGTGCCAGCGAAGTGCTGCCGACCGGTGGTACCGCGTTCATCAGCGTGCGTGACGACGACAAGCCACAAGTGGCTGGCGTTGCCCGCGACCTGATCGCCCTGGGCTTCGAAGTGGTTGCAACTGCTGGCACCGCCAAGGTTATCGAAGCGGCTGGCCTGAAAGTGCGCCGCGTGAACAAGGTGACCGAAGGTCGCCCGCACGTGGTCGACATGATCAAGAACGACGAAGTGTCGCTGATCATCAACACCACCGAAGGCCGCCAGTCGATTGCCGATTCCTACTCGATTCGTCGCAATGCGCTGCAGCACAAGATTTACTGCACCACCACCATTGCGGCCGGTGAAGCCATCTGCGAGGCGCTGAAATTTGGTCCTGAAAAGACCGTTCGTCGCCTGCAAGATCTGCATGCAGGACTTAAAGCATGAGCATTACCAAGTACCCGATGACCGTCCAGGGCGCTCGCGCCCTGGAAGAGGAGCACCTGTTCCTGAGCAAGACCGAGCGCCCGCGCCTGAGCCAGGCGATCGGTGAAGCACGCGAACTGGGCGACCTCAAGGAAAACGCCGAATACCATGCCGCCCGCGAAGAGCAGGGCATGGTCGAGGCGCGTATCCGCGATATCGAAGGCCGTCTGCAGAACTCGGTCGTGATCGACGTGACCACCATTGCCCATACCGGCAAGGTCATCTTCGGCACTACCGTAGAGCTGGCCAACACCGAAACCGACGAGCGGGTGAAATACCAGATCGTTGGCGAGGATGAAGCCAACATCAAGCTCGGCAAGCTTTCGGCAAGCGCACCGATTGCCCGTGCCATTATCGGCAAGGAAGAAGGCGACATCGTCGTCATCAAGACGCCAAGCGGCACGGTCGAGTACGAGATTGTCGAAGTCCAGCACATCTGACCGGCGCCTGCGGGCGCCATCCCTTGAGGGGATCCTCTGGCAACTGGCCCAGGTTTTCTGGGTTGGTGGCCTGTGGGTGTTCCATGTGGGGCTGGTGCCTGCGCTCAAGGTCAGTGGTCTGGCACCCTTGCTGGTGCAAGACATTGCCGGGCAGATCGACCGCTGGTTGATTGGCGTGGCGCTGCTTGGGCTGTTGACTCAGCTGGCGGTACTGGCGAGGGTGGACGGCCTGGCAGCCTGGTGGCGGCAATTTCGCGGCCAGATGCTGTTGCTGGGGTTTTCAGCCTGCGTGGGGTACTACACCTTGCGCTACGGCATTTCGGTCGGCGAGCGCTGGCAGATGTTCTGTTTCCTGGTGCTGGGTTTTTCCGGCATCGTGCTGGTGGCCCAGCCGGTACCGGTCAGGGCGCGCAAACCGCGCCACTGATCGGAGCCACCGTTACTTGTAGCGGTGGATATTGGACAGCTGCTTGTTAGGCTGTGGGTTCTTGCGGTAGATCAGCGCTTTCTTGCCGATGGTCTGCACCAGCTCGGCACGGCCGGCCTTGCACAGTTCTGCAATGGTTGCGGCACGTTCTTCGCGGTCTTCCGAGCGAATTTCAACCTTGATCAGCTCATGGTCGACCAGGGCGCGTTCCAGTTCGGCGACTACGCCTTCATTCAAACCGTTGCCAGCAACGATCAAAACCGGCTTCAGGTCATGACCAATGGACTTGTACTGCTTCTTCTGCTCGTTATTGAGCGGCATAATCTGACCCTTTCCGTCTGATTCTGTAAAATTGACCGGCATTTTACCCGAGGGCCACCGGCTCCGCCCAGTCAATCACGACGCATATCATCGAGGTGCCCCGTGGTACAACGTTCCAAAAGCAGCGCAAACTGGCTGCGAGAGCATTTTAACGACCCTTTTGTGAAGCAGGCGCAGAAGGATGGCTACCGCTCGCGTGCGAGCTACAAACTGCTGGAGATCCAGGAAAAGGACCGTCTGATCCGCCCGGGCATGAGTGTCATCGACCTCGGCGCGGCCCCCGGTGGCTGGTCTCAGGTGACCAGTCGTCTGATTGGTGGTCAGGGCCGGTTGATCGCTTCAGACATTCTGGAAATGGACTCGATCGCTGATGTGACCTTCATTCAGGGCGACTTCACCCATGACGAAGTGCTCCAGCGCATTCTCGAGGCTGTCGGCGATTCGCACGTGGACCTTGTGATTTCCGACATGGCCCCCAATATGAGTGGTACGCCCGCGGTGGACATACCGCGTGCCATGTTCCTCTGCGAACTGGCCCTCGATCTGGCGACCCGCGTGCTCAAGCCCGGCGGTGACTTCCTGATCAAGATTTTCCAGGGCGAAGGTTTTGACGTGTACCTGAAGGACGTGCGTAGCAAGTTCGACAAAGTGCAGATGCGCAAGCCATCGTCGTCGCGGGACCGGTCCCGTGAGCAATACCTGTTGGGCAGGGGCTTCAAAGGGGCATGAAAGGTGTGAAGCGGGGTGGCCGATAGTTAATTCCAATCGGCCGCTGCGTCAGGATCGTCCGAACTTCGTGTAGTCTAGCTTTCACAAAGGGTTACAGACGGTGCCTGCGGCTGCGTAGGTAATGTAGTAAGTTAGGGCGATGAATATCATGCGAGGCACGGCTGCGTCGTGCGCCGGCCTCAGAGGGTAGCGAATTGAACGACATGGCAAAGAATCTGATCCTGTGGTTGATCATCGCAGCTGTCCTGGTGACAGTGATGAACAACTTCTCCAGCCCTAACGAGCCGCAGACCCTCAACTATTCCGACTTCATCCAGCAGGTCAAGGATGGCAAGGTCGAGCGTGTGACCGTCGACGGCTACATCATTACCGGCAAGCGCGCCGACGGCGACAACTTCAAGACCGTGCGCCCGGCCATCACCGACAATGGCCTGATCGGTGACCTGGTCGACAACCACGTGGTTGTCGAAGGCAAGCAGCCAGAGCAGCAGAGCATCTGGACGCAGTTGCTGGTCGCCAGCTTCCCGATCCTGGTGATCATTGCCGTGTTCATGTTCTTCATGCGCCAGATGCAAGGCGGTGCGGGTGGCAAGGGCGGGCCGATGAGTTTCGGCAAGAGCAAGGCGCGCCTGCTGTCAGAAGACCAGGTCAAGACCACATTGGCCGACGTTGCAGGTTGCGACGAAGCCAAGGAAGAAGTGGGCGAGCTGGTCGAGTTCCTGCGTGATCCGGGCAAGTTCCAGCGCCTGGGTGGCCGTATCCCGCGCGGTGTGCTGATGGTCGGCCCGCCCGGTACCGGTAAGACCCTGCTGGCCAAGGCCATTGCGGGCGAAGCGAAAGTACCGTTCTTCACCATTTCCGGTTCGGACTTCGTGGAGATGTTCGTCGGTGTCGGTGCCAGCCGTGTGCGCGACATGTTCGAACAGGCCAAGAAGCACGCCCCGTGCATCATCTTCATCGACGAGATCGACGCCGTTGGTCGCCACCGTGGCGCCGGCATGGGCGGTGGTCACGACGAGCGTGAACAAACCCTCAACCAGTTGCTGGTAGAGATGGACGGCTTCGAAATGAACGATGGCATCATCGTCATCGCCGCCACCAACCGTCCCGACGTACTCGACCCGGCACTGCTGCGTCCTGGTCGTTTCGACCGCCAGGTGGTGGTGGGCCTGCCAGACATCCGCGGTCGTGAACAGATCCTCAAGGTGCACATGCGCAAGGTGCCGATTGGCGAAAACGTCAACCCGGCTGTGATTGCCCGTGGTACACCTGGTTTCTCCGGTGCCGACCTGGCCAACCTGGTCAATGAAGCCTCGCTGTTTGCTGCGCGTTCCAACAAGCGCCTGGTCGAAATGAAAGAGTTCGAACTGGCCAAGGACAAGATCATGATGGGCGCCGAGCGCAAGACCATGGTCATGTCCGAAAAAGAAAAGCGCAACACGGCCTACCACGAGGCAGGTCATGCCATCGTTGGTCGCCTGGTACCTGAGCACGACCCGGTCTACAAGGTTTCCATCATCCCGCGCGGCCGCGCCCTGGGCGTGACCATGTTCCTGCCGGAAGAGGACCGCTACAGCCTGTCCAAACGTGCGCTGATCAGCCAGATCTGCTCGCTGTACGGCGGCCGTATCGCCGAAGAGATGACCCTGGGCTTTGACGGCGTCACCACGGGGGCTTCCAACGACATCATGCGGGCCAGCCAGATCGCTCGCAACATGGTCACCAAGTGGGGCTTGTCGGAAAAGCTCGGCCCGCTGATGTACGCAGAAGAAGAGGGTGAAGTGTTCCTCGGCCGCAGCGCCGGCAGCCAGCACGCCAGTGTGTCCGGCGAGACTGCCAAGCTGATCGACTCCGAAGTGCGCAGCATCATCGACCAGTGCTACGCCACTGCCAAGCAGCTGCTGATCGAGAATCGCGACAAGCTCGAAGCGATGACCGAGGCACTGATGAAGTATGAGACCATTGATGCCGATCAGATCGATGACATCATGGCTGGCCGTACGCCACGCGAACCGCGTGACTGGGACGATGACAAGCATTCGGGCACTCCTGCTGCCCAGGATGATCGCCCTGAATCGCCAATTGGCGGCCCGGCCGCTCAAATCTAAGGGCGTCTATGAGCTCAGTGCAGTACCCGACCCGGTTGCCTTGCGGCAACCGGGTTCTTGATTTGTCGCGTACCCATGTCATGGGTATTCTCAATATCACCCCCGATTCCTTCTCCGATGGCGGCCGCTTCAGTCAGCGCGACGAGGCCCTGCGCCATGCCGAAGCGATGGCTGCTGCTGGCGCCACGCTGATCGACATCGGCGGTGAGTCCACGCGCCCCGGCGCTCGGGCGGTATCGGTGACCGAGGAGCTGGAGCGTGTGGCGCCGATGGTCGAGGCAATCAACAGTCGCCTCGACGTGGTCATTTCGGTCGATACCTCGACGCCTGCCGTCATGCGTGAATCGGCGCGCCTCGGTGCCGGGCTGATCAATGATGTCCGGGGCCTGGAGCGTGATGGCGCCCTGGACGCCGCTGCGGATACCGGGCTGCCGGTGTGCCTCATGCACATGCGCGGCGAGCCGGGTAACATGCAGGACGACCCGCATTACGAAGATGTGACAGCCGACGTTACGCGTTACCTTGAACAGCGGATGGCCGCCTGCGCTGCAGCGGGCATCGACGCGAACAGAATCATCCTTGACCCAGGCTTTGGTTTCGCCAAGACACTGGCGCACAACCTGAGCCTGTTCAAGCACATGGAAGCGCTCTATCGCCTTGGGCGCCCGCTGCTGGTGGGCGTTTCACGAAAGAGCATGATCGGCCTGACGCTGGAACGTCCGGTCGGCGAGCGCTTGTACGGCAGCCTTGCGCTGGCAGCGTTGGCCATGACCAAGGGGGCGAGCATCCTTCGTGTCCATGACGTGGCCGAAACTGTCGATGTGGTGCGCATGATCGCTGCGGTACAAAACGCCGAATAAGAGCATTGGAGTCCCTATGAGCAGAAAATACTTTGGTACCGACGGCATTCGTGGCCGCGTCGGCGAATTCCCGATCACGCCTGACTTCATGCTGAAACTTGGCTGGGCGGCCGGCATGGCCTTCCGCAAGCAGGGGCATTGCCGCGTGCTGGTGGGCAAGGACACGCGTATCTCCGGCTACATGTTCGAGTCCGCACTCGAAGCCGGTCTGGCCGCGGCAGGTGCCGACGTCATGCTGCTGGGGCCAATGCCTACGCCGGCCATTGCCTACCTGACACGCACCTTCCATGCCCAGGCGGGTATTGTCATCAGTGCTTCGCACAACCCGCACGAAGACAACGGCATCAAGTTCTTCTCGGGCCAGGGCACCAAGCTGCCGGACGAAGTCGAGCTGATGATCGAAGAGCTGCTCGACCAGCCGATGACGGTTGTCGATTCGGGCAAGCTGGGCAAGGTTTCGCGCATCAACGATGCTGCCGGCCGCTACATCGAATTCTGCAAGAGCAGCGTGCCTAGCAGCACCAGCTTCGATGGCCTGAAGCTTGTGGTCGATTGTGCCCACGGTGCCACGTACAAGGTCGCGCCAAGCGTGTTCCGCGAGCTGGGTGCTGACGTGACCGTGCTGCATGCCCAGCCGGACGGCCTGAACATCAACGAAGGTTGTGGCTCGACCCATATCGAATCGCTGCAGGCCGCCGTACTGGTTGGCCATGCCGACCTCGGCATTGCCTTCGACGGTGATGGCGATCGCGTGTTGATGGTCGACCACACCGGCGCCATCGTCGACGGTGACGAGCTGCTGTTCATCATTGCCCGCGACCTGCACGACCGTGGCAAGCTGCAGGGCGGGGTAGTGGGTACGCTGATGAGCAACCTGGGCCTTGAGCTTGCGCTGAAGGACCTGGATATCCCGTTCGTGCGGGCCAAGGTCGGCGACCGTTACGTCATGGCCGAACTGCTGGAGCGTGAGTGGCTGGTCGGTGGTGAAAACTCCGGCCACGTCGTGTGCTGCAACCACACCACCACCGGTGATGCGATCATTGCCGCGCTGCAGGTGCTAATGGCGCTCAAGCGCCGTGGCGAAACCCTCGCGCAGGCCCGTCAGGCCCTGCGCAAGTGCCCGCAGGTGCTGATCAACGTGCGCTTCGGCGCGAGCAAGGTCGATCCGCTGGAGCACCCTGCAGTCAAGGAAGCCAGTGCCAATGTGACCGAAGCCTTGGCTGGTCGCGGCCGTGTTCTGTTGCGCAAGTCCGGTACCGAGCCGCTGGTGCGGGTCATGGTCGAGGGCGAAGACGAAAGCCAGGTGCGCACGCACGCTGAAGCGTTGGCCAAACTGGTAGGCGAAGTTTGTGTCTGAAGGCGCTTGCCAGCGCAGATCTGGTTGGGTAAGATCTGCGCCCACTTTGACCGACGAGGTAAAGCATGCGTCGCCCTATGGTAGCTGGTAACTGGAAGATGCACGGTACCCGCGCTAGCGTCGCTGAGCTGACCGAAGGCTTGAGCAATCTCGCCCTGCCGAGCGGAGTGGAAGTCGCGGTGTTTCCACCGGCTTTGTTCATCAATCAGGTGATTGATGGCCTGGCAGGTAAAGAAATAACTGTCGGCGCACAGAATTCTGCTGTACAACCCGAACAGGGTGCGCTGACCGGGGAAGTTGCTCCGGATCAGCTGGTTGAAGCAGGTTGCAAGTTGGTGTTGATTGGTCACTCGGAGCGTCGCCAGATCATTGGTGAAACCGACGAAGTGCTCAATCGCAAGTTTGCAGCGGCCCAGGCCAAAGGTTTGAAGCCAGTGCTTTGCATCGGGGAAACCCTTGAAGAGCGCGAGTCAGGCAAAACGCTTGAAGTTGTCGGGCGTCAACTAAGCAGTATCATCGAAGCATTCGGTGTTAAGGCTTTTGCCAATGCAGTAATTGCCTATGAGCCTGTATGGGCCATCGGCACCGGCCTGACGGCCACGCCACAGCAGGCCCAGGATGTGCACGCCGCCATCCGCGGCCAGCTGGCGGCAGAAGATGCTGAAGTAGCTGCGAAGGTGCAGCTGCTCTACGGCGGCAGCGTGAAGGCGGCCAATGCGGCCGAACTGTTCGGCATGCCGGATATCGATGGGGGTCTCATTGGTGGGGCTTCCCTGAACGCAGACGAATTCGGTGCAATTTGTCGCGCCGCAGGAAACTGAACAAATGCTGGAAACAGTCATCGTTGTTTTTCATCTGTTGGCAGCGCTGTCGCTTGTAGTGCTGGTACTGTTGCAACAGGGTAAGGGTGCCGAAGCAGGTGCATCTTTCGGCGCGGGTGCTTCAAATACCGTGTTCGGGAGCCAGGGCTCTGCAACGTTCCTAAGTAAATTCACTGCTATACTCGCTGCCACTTTCTTTTTGACAGCACTTGGGTTAGGATACTTCGCGAAGCAACAAGCTCACCAGCTTAGCCAAGCAGGTCTTCCAGATCCAGCAGTGCTAGAAGTGAAAGAGCAGCAGAAGCCGGCAGTTAATGATGATGTACCGGTGCTCCAACAGCAGAAGAGCGAAACCACCAATAATACCGGTGATGTACCTCCTCCGGCTCAAGAGCAGAAGTAACGGGTTTCAAATAGTAGTATTGCCGAGGTGGTGGAATTGGTAGACACGCAACCTTGAGGTGGTTGTGCCCATAGGGTGTAGGGGTTCGAGTCCCCTTCTCGGTACCAATTGAAGCTTGAGAGCCCGCTTTAGCGGGCTTTCTTGTAGGTGAACGTTTGGATTTGACCCTCAATGGGGTTCGGTCTTATACTTTCGCCCCAGCTTTGTCGCGGGGTGGAGCAGCTTGGTAGCTCGTCGGGCTCATAACCCGAAGGTCGTTGGTTCAAATCCAGCCCCCGCAACCAGCTTCAGCGGAGCCCCTTTTCAGGGGCTTTTTGCTAACCGAACAGTTTTCGGCGTCGTTGTCCAACGGCGCTTTCAGGGATGGGCGCTTCGCCCATTTTTCATTTGCACAGCATGCACGAGGGGGTTCAGGTGTCGAGCAAGCTAGAACAGTTGCAGGCCTTGTTGGCCCCGGTGGTCACGGGGCTGGGCTTCGAATGCTGGGGGATTGAATTCGTCTCCCAGGGCAAGCATTCGGTATTACGTGTCTACATCGACAAGGAAGGCGGGATTCTGGTGGACGACTGCGCAGAAGTCAGCCGTCAGGTCAGCAGCGTTCTCGATGTGGAAGATCCGATCAGCTCTGAATATACCCTAGAGGTTTCTTCTCCTGGCATGGAACGCCCGCTGTTCACGCTTGAACAGTTTGCCTCGCATGCCGGCGAACAAGTGAAGATCAAGCTGCGCTCACCCTTCGAGGGTCGTCGTAACTTCCAGGGCCTTCTCCGCGGTGTGGAGGAGCAGGATGTGGTGGTCCAGGTGGACGATCAAGAGTTCCTGTTGCCGATCGACTCGATCGACAAGGCCAATATTATTCCCAGTTTTGACTGAGACGTGCCGGGCCCGGCGGACTATCCGGGCCCAATGGCTTGCGCAAGGCGAGGCGTACGATGAGCAAAGAAGTACTGCTGGTTGTTGAATCGGTATCCAACGAAAAAGGTGTACCGCCCGGCGTCATTTTCGAAGCGCTGGAAGTGGCCCTGGCCACTGCGACCAAAAAACGTTTTGAAGATGAAGTCGATCTGCGTGTGGAAATCAACCGTCACACCGGTAGCTACGAGACCTTCCGTCGCTGGACCGTGGTCGATGAAGCCGACCTTGATGATCCGGCGATCGAAACCTGGCTGGACAAGATCAAGGACACTCATCCGGAAGCCAAGATTGGTGACGTGATCGAGGAGAAGATCGAGTCCATCGAGTTCGGTCGTATCGCCGCCCAGACCGCCAAGCAGGTCATCGTACAGAAGGTCCGTGAGGCCGAGCGTGCCCAGGTGGTCGATGCCTACCGCGAACGCGTAGGCGAGATCATTTCCGGTACCGTTAAAAAAGTTACCCGCGACAACGTCATCGTTGACCTGGGCAACAACGCCGAGGCCTTGCTGGCCCGCGAAGATATCATTCCGCGTGAAACCTTCCGTGTGGGTGTGCGCCTGCGTGCACTGCTCAAGGAAATTCGCACTGAAAACCGTGGTCCTCAGCTGATCCTGTCGCGCACCGCGCCACAGATGCTGATCGAGCTTTTCCGCATTGAAGTGCCGGAAATTGCCGAGGGCCTCATTGAAGTCATGGCTGCCTCCCGTGATCCGGGTTCGCGAGCCAAGATCGCCGTCCGCTCCAAGGACAAGCGCATCGACCCGCAAGGCGCCTGTATCGGCATGCGTGGTTCGCGCGTCCAAGCTGTATCCGGGGAGTTGGGTGGTGAGCGTGTGGATATCGTCCTGTGGGACGATAACCCGGCGCAGTTCGTCATCAACGCCATGTCGCCGGCTGAAGTCGCGGCGATCATCGTTGATGAAGATGCCCATGCCATGGACATCGCCGTCGC
Organism: Pseudomonas sp. WOUb67; assembly: GCF_050058005.1. Taxonomy (NCBI): domain Bacteria; kingdom Pseudomonadati; phylum Pseudomonadota; class Gammaproteobacteria; order Pseudomonadales; family Pseudomonadaceae; genus Pseudomonas; species Pseudomonas sp. WOUb67. Next base: position 1,544,464 of record NZ_CP170112.1, read on the forward strand.
CGAGGATAACCTGGCCCAGGCCATTGGCCGTGGCGGTCAGAACGTTCGTCTTGCCAGTCAGTTGACCGGCTGGACCCTGAACGTGATGACCGAGAAGGACATTCAGGCCAAGCAGCAGGCCGAAACCGGTGACATCCTGCGCAATTTCATCGATGAACTGGAAGTCGACGAGGAGCTGGCCCAAGTGCTGGTCGACGAAGGCTTCACCAGCCTCGAAGAAATTGCCTACGTACCGTTGGAAGAAATGCTCAACATCGATGGCTTTGACGAAGATATCGTCAATGAGCTCCGCGCTCGAGCCAAGGACCGTTTGTTGACCAAGGCCATCGCTACCGAAGAAAAACTGGCAGACGCCCACCCGGCCGAAGACCTGCTCTCTCTTGAGGGTATGGACAAGGACCTGGCGGCTGAACTGGCGGTGCGCGGCGTGGTTAACCGCGAAGACCTGGCCGAGCAGTCGATCGACGATCTGCTCGACATCGACGGCATCGACGAAGAGCGTGCCGGCAAGTTGATCATGGCCGCCCGAGCCCATTGGTTCGAGTAATTAGGCGCGGCCTGAGGAGAGAAGTGCATGACGCAAGTCACGGTGAAAGAACTGGCCCAAGAGGTCGAGGCACCGGTAGAGCGCCTGCTGCAGCAGATGCGTGAGGCAGGTCTGCCGCACACCGACGCCGGTCAGGTAGTGACCGACAATGAGAAGCAGACCCTGCTGACTCATTTGAAAAGCAGCCACAAGAGCAAGGCGGAAGAGCCGCGCAAGATTACCTTGCAGCGCAAAACCACCAGCACCCTGCGTGTCGCCGGTAGCAAGAGCATTAGCGTAGAAGTACGCAAGAAGAAAGTATTCGTGCAGCGCAGCCCGGAAGAAGTCCAGGCTGAGCAGAAGCGTGAAGTGGAAGAGCGCCGCGCGGCTGAAAACGCCGTTCGTGACAAGGTTGATGCCGAAGTCCGCCAGCGCAACGAAGATCAGGCCCGCCGTCAGGCAGCCGACTCTGCTGTAGCCGCTCCTGCGCCTGCCGCCAAGCCAGAGCCGGCTCCTGCCGCTGCCCCGGCTCCGGTAGTCGCCGACGCCCCGGCCTCCGAAGACGCTGCAGCCCGTGCTGCCGAGCGCAAGAAGGACGAGACCCGTCGCAACGAAAGCCGTACTCGCGATGACGATCGTCGTCGTGGCGAGGCGCCTCGTGTTTCGATCAAGGTCAAGGTGAAGGAAAAGGAAAAGGCGCCGACTCCGCGTGCTGCTCCGCGTACCACCGACGAAGAGAGCGATGGCGCTCGTCGCGGTCGTGGTGGCAAGGGCAAGCTGAAGAAGCGTAATCAGCACGGCTTCCAGAACCCGACCGGCCCCGTCATTCGTGACGTGACCATCGGCGAGACCATCACGGTCTCCGAACTGGCCAACCAGATGTCCGTCAAGGGCGCCGAAGTTGTCAAGTTCATGTTCAAGATGGGCACCCCGGTTACCATCAACCAGGTACTTGACCAGGAAACCGCTCAGCTGATCGCAGAAGAGCTGGGCCACAAGGTCACCCTGGTCAGCGATAGCGCCCTGGAAGACTCCCTGGCCGAATCGCTGAAATTCGAAGGCCAGTCCGAGTCGCGTGCGCCGGTGGTGACTGTCATGGGTCACGTTGACCATGGTAAGACCTCGCTGCTCGACTACATCCGTCGTGCCAAGGTTGCCGCTGGCGAAGCCGGTGGTATCACCCAGCACATCGGTGCCTACCACGTCGAAACCGACCGCGGCATGGTCACCTTCCTCGACACCCCGGGCCACGCAGCTTTCACTCAGATGCGTGCACGTGGTGCCAAGGCGACCGACATCGTCATCCTGGTGGTGGCGGCGGACGACGGCGTGATGCCGCAAACCCGCGAGGCCGTTCAGCATGCCAAGGCAGCTGGCGTTCCGCTGGTGGTCGCGGTGAACAAGATCGACAAGCCAGGTGCTGACCTCGATCGTATCCGCAACGAACTGTCCGTCGAAGGCGTTACCTCCGAGGAATGGGGTGGTGACACGCCGTTCGTCAAGGTTTCGGCGAAGATGGGTACCGGTGTCGACGAACTGCTCGAAGCCGTCCTGCTGCAGGCCGAGGTTCTCGAACTGACCGCTACGCCGACCGCCCCAGGCCGTGGTGTCGTGGTTGAATCGCGCCTCGACAAGGGCCGTGGTCCGGTTGCTACCATCCTGGTTCAGGACGGTACGCTGCGTCAGGGCGACATGGTCCTGTGCGGCTCCAACTATGGCCGCGTTCGCGCCATGCTCGACGAGAACGGCAAGCCTGTGAAGGAAGCTGGCCCGTCGATCCCGGTCGAGATCCTCGGCCTGGATGGCACGCCGGAAGCCGGTGACGAGCTGTCGGTAGTGGCCGACGAGAAGAAAGCCCGCGAAGTTGCCCTGTTCCGTCAAGGCAAGTACCGCGAGGTCAAGCTGGCCCGTGCTCACGCCGGCAAGCTGGAAAACATCTTCGAGAACATGGGCCAGGCCGAGAAGAAAACCCTCAACATCGTTCTCAAGACCGATGTTCGCGGTTCGCTCGAGGCGCTCAACGGTTCGCTCGGCGGTCTGGGCAACGACGAAGTGCAGGTCCGTGTGATCGGTGGCGGCGTCGGTGGTATCACCGAGAGCGACGCCAACCTGGCGCTGGCTTCGAATGCAGTACTGTTCGGCTTCAACGTGCGTGCCGATGCCGGCGCGCGCAAGATCGTCGAGCAGGAAGGTCTGGATATGCGTTACTACAACGTGATCTACGACATCATCGAAGACGTCAAGAAGGCCCTGACCGGCATGCTCGGCAGCGATGTTCGCGAGAACATCCTGGGTGTCGCCGAAGTACGTGACGTGTTCCGTTCGCCGAAGTTCGGCGCCATCGCTGGCTGTATGGTCATCGAGGGTACCGTGTACCGTAACCGTCCGATCCGCGTACTGCGCGAAGACGTGGTTATCTTCGAAGGCGAGCTGGAATCGCTGCGTCGCTTCAAGGACGACGCCGCCGAAGTGCGTAACGGCATGGAGTGCGGTATTGGCGTCAAGAGCTACAACGACGTCAAGGTCGGTGACAAGATCGAAGTGTTCGAGAAAGTCCAGGTGGCTCGTACCCTCTAAGGGCGAGCTAGCCGCAAACGCCCGCTACAGGGCGGTTTGCGGCACCTCTTCAGGTAGCGCCCGGTCAGGCATTCGTCTGACCGGGCGTTTGCCGCTTTAAGTTACAGGTAGCAAGAATGGCCAAAGAATACAGCCGTACCCAACGTATCGGCGATCAGATGCAGCGCGAGCTGGCCGAGCTGATCCGTCGCGAAGTCAAGGATCCACGTGTCGGTCTGGTCACCATCACCGCCGTGGACGTCAGCCGTGACCTGGGCCATGCCAAGGTGTTCATCACCGTCATGGGCGAGGAAACGCCAGACGCCGTGAAGCAGTCGTTGAAGGCACTGAACAGTGCTGCCAGCTTCCTGCGTCTGCACCTGGGCCGCTCGATGCAGCTGCGCAGCGTGCCGCAGTTGCACTTCCACTTCGATGAAAGCGTCAGCCGCGGTGTGCACCTGTCGGCGCTGATCGAGCGTGCAGTGGCCGAAGACCGCCTGCACAAGGATACCGACGAGCTGGACACCAAGGAGTAAGCGGTGGCCCAGGTCAAACGTATCCGCCGCAATGTCAGCGGCATCATCCTGCTCGACAAGCCTTTGGGCTTCACGTCCAACGCCGCCCTGCAAAAAGTGCGCTGGCTGCTCAACGCGGAAAAGGCCGGCCACACCGGTAGCCTCGACCCGTTGGCAACCGGCGTGCTGCCGCTGTGCTTCGGCGAGGCGACCAAGTTTTCGCAGTACCTGCTCGATTCCGACAAGGGCTACGAAACCGTCATGCAGATGGGGCAGACTACCAACACCGGCGATGCCGAAGGTGAGGTGCTGCAGACCCGCGAAGTGACCGTTGGTCGTGCCGACATCGAAGCGGTGCTGCCACGTTTTCGTGGCCCGATCAGCCAGATACCGCCGATGTACTCGGCGCTCAAGCGTGACGGCCAGCCGTTGTACAAGCTGGCACGTGCAGGAGAGGTAGTGGAGCGCGAGGCGCGTTCTGTTACTATTAACCGCTTGGAGTTGCTGGAGTGCGAAGGCACCCGGGCACGGTTGACCGTAGGATGCAGCAAAGGCACCTATATCCGCACCCTGGTGGAGGATATCGGCGAGGCCCTTGGTTGCGGCGCCTATGTCGCCGAGCTGCGCAGGACCCAGGCCGGGCCCTTCGCGTTGGCACAGACGGTCACGCTCGAAGCGCTTGAACAGGCCCATGCCGAAGGCGGTAACGAAGCGCTCGATCGCTTCCTGATGCCCTCGGACAGCGGTCTGCAGGACTGGCCCATGGTGAGCCTGTCCGAGCACAGTGCGTTCTACTGGCTGCATGGGCAGGCGGTACGCGCGCCGGACGCGCCACAATTTGGCATGGTCCGGGTACAGGATCACAATGCGCGCTTCATCGGTATCGGTGAAGTGAGCGAAGACGGGCGTATTGCGCCGCGTCGGCTGATTCGGTCGGAATGACCGAAACCGCAGGGTGAGGCTTTGGCCGAACCCTACGGAATCAAGGGTGGCTGTCAGTAGGCACGGTCACACCTTTCTTATTAATACAGGGATTTGTCCCTGGCCTATTGGACCCCGCTTGCGGGATCCGTTATCAGGAGAAGCCAAATGGCCCTCAGCGTTGAAGAAAAAGCTCAAATCGTTACCGACTTCCAGCAAGCCGCTGGCGACACTGGTAGCCCGGAAGTTCAGGTTGCTCTGCTGACCGCGAACATCAACAAGCTGCAAGGCCACTTCAAGGCCAACGGTAAAGACCACCACTCGCGTCGTGGCCTGATCCGTATGGTTAACCAGCGTCGTAAGCTGCTGGACTACCTGAAGGGCAAAGACACCACTCGTTACAGCGCCCTGATCGGTCGCCTGGGCCTGCGTCGCTAATAGCGGCCTGGTCAGTGGTGTGCATGGCGTGTCTCATGCATTGGCAGCGCTGCCTGGCAGCGTTGTCTATGGGCACGCCATGCGTATCTCCGAGGTTGGCAGCCTGGTGAAGTGGAGCGGTTTTCCGCTCTTCAACCAGGCTCCCAGCCTCGTGTTGTATCTGGACGGTCAATGGGGCCGATTCCCCGTTCTGCCCACACATTCGCAAGAAACCAGTTCCCCCAGAGCCACTGAAAAAGGTAGGAAACCGTGAACCCGGTAATCAAGACATTCCAGTTCGGTCAGTCGACCGTTACTCTCGAAACGGGCCGTATTGCCCGTCAGGCAACCGGCGCTGTGCTGGTTACCGTCGACAACGACGTCACCGTGCTGGTGACTGTGGTAGGCGCCAAGCAGGCTGATCCAGGCAAGGGCTTCTTCCCGCTGTCGGTTCACTACCAGGAAAAGACCTACGCCGCCGGCAAGATCCCAGGTGGTTTCTTCAAGCGTGAAGGCCGTCCTTCCGAGAAAGAGACCCTGACCTCGCGCCTGATCGACCGTCCGATCCGTCCGCTGTTCCCGGAAGGCTTCATGAACGAAGTGCAGGTCGTCTGCACCGTGGTTTCCACCAGCAAGAAGACCGACCCGGACATCGCTGCGATGATCGGTACCTCGGCTGCCCTGGCCATCTCGGGTATTCCGTTCGAAGGCCCGATCGGCGCCGCCCGCGTTGCCTTCCATGAAAGCACCGGCTACCTGCTGAACCCGACCTACGAGCAACTGGCTGCCTCGAGCCTGGACATGGTCGTTGCCGGTACCTCCGACGCCGTACTGATGGTTGAATCGGAAGCCCAAGAGCTGACCGAAGACCAGATGCTGGGCGCTGTACTGTTCGCCCACGACGAATTCCAGGCCGTTATCCAGGCTGTCAAAGAGCTGGCTGCCGAAGCTGCCAAGCCGACCTGGGACTGGAAACCAGCCGTTGCCAACACCGAACTGTTCAACGCCATCCGCGCCGAATTCGGCGAGGGCGTTTCGCAGGGCTACACCATTACCGTCAAGGCTGACCGCTATGCGCGCCTGGGCGAGCTGCGTGATCAGGCCATCGCCAAGTTCTCCGGTGAAGAAGGCCAGCCATCGGCTTCCGAAGTGAAAGAAATCTTCGGCGAAATCGAATACCGCACCGTTCGCGAAAACATCGTAAACGGCAAGCCACGTATCGACGGCCGCGACACCAAGACCGTTCGCCCGCTGAACATCGAAGTAGGTGTTCTGCCGAAGACCCACGGTTCGGCGCTGTTCACCCGTGGCGAAACCCAGGCACTGGTCGTTGCGACCCTGGGTACTGCCCGTGACGCCCAGCTGCTGGACACCCTCGAAGGCGAGAAGAAAGACCCCTTCATGCTGCACTACAACTTCCCGCCGTTCTCGGTGGGCGAGTGTGGCCGTATGGGCGGTGCTGGCCGTCGCGAAATCGGCCACGGCCGTCTGGCCCGTCGTTCGGTCCAGGCCATGCTGCCTGCTGCTGACGTGTTCCCGTACACCATCCGCGTGGTTTCGGAAATCACCGAATCCAACGGTTCCAGCTCCATGGCTTCGGTCTGTGGTGCTTCCCTGGCGCTGATGGACGCCGGTGTGCCGATGAAGGCACCGGTTGCCGGTATCGCCATGGGCCTGGTCAAGGAAGGCGAGAAGTTTGCCGTTCTGACCGACATCCTGGGTGACGAAGACCACCTGGGCGACATGGACTTCAAGGTAGCCGGTACCGCCAAAGGTGTTACCGCGCTGCAGATGGACATCAAGATCAACGGCATCACCGAAGAGATCATGGAAATCGCTCTGGGCCAAGCCCTGGAAGCGCGCCTGAACATCCTCGGCCAGATGAACCAGATCATTGGTCAGTCGCGTACCGAACTGTCGGCCAACGCCCCGACCATGATCGCGATGAAGATCGACACCGACAAGATCCGTGACGTCATCGGTAAAGGCGGCGCCACCATCCGCGCCATCTGTGAAGAGACCAAAGCTTCGATCGATATCGAAGACGACGGCTCGATCAAGATCTTCGGCGAAACCAAGGAAGCGGCAGAGGCTGCCAAGCAGCGCATCCTGGGCATCACCGCCGAAGCCGAAATCGGCAAGATCTACGTGGGCAAGGTTGAGCGTATCGTCGACTTCGGCGCCTTCGTGAACATCCTGCCTGGCAAGGACGGCCTGGTGCACATCTCGATGCTGAGCGATGCTCGCGTCGAGAAAGTCACCGACATCCTGAAAGAAGGCCAGGAAGTTGAAGTGCTGGTACTGGACGTGGACAACCGCGGCCGTATCAAGCTGTCGATCAAAGACGTTGCCGCGGCCAAGGCCTCGGGCGTCTAAGCGACTGCACCGCAACAGAAAAAGGGCCCTTCGGGGCCCTTTTTTTATGGGTGGCGGGAACCTTTTGCGGACTTGCATCTTGCATGCAGGTTTACCGCGCTGATTGCAAAATGCACGACCGCGTAAATGATGGCTGTATGCTAACTATTTGATTTATAAGGGTTAAATTGGAGTATCAAAGCTGGCACAGCACATGCAACTACCTTCATACCTGCCGCCAGGACATGGGCGCAGACCTTTCGAAAAAACAGGAGTGACCCACATGAAGAAGTTCGCCATTGCTGCCGCTACTGCTACCGCTCTGACCCTGACCATGGCTAACGCGGCATTCGCCCAACAGTCCACCCAGGCCCCCATGACGCTGGCGGCCGGTGAGGTGACCAAAGCCAAGGAAGCTACCTCTGATACCTGGATCACCACCAAGGTCAAAGCTGACCTGATGACCGAGAAAGGCGTGCCAGGCAGCGACATCAAGGTTGAAACCAACAAAGGCGTTGTGTCGCTGTCGTCTGATGTTGCCGTTACCGATTCGCAGAAAGAGATGGCAGTCGCCATCGCCAAGAAAATCAAAGGCGTTCAGGCCGTGTCGGCTGATGGCCTGAAGTCCGAATAAGGGATGTCCCGTCGGCCATAAGGATTTGGCCACCTCTACCGAAGCCCTGGTCTTGTGCCAGGGCTTTGCTTTTGGGGCTCAGTAGACTGGGTTGCGGGCGATTACATCGCTCTCGAAGCACTCTTGCTCCAGGATCAGCGGTTCTACCAGTGGGCGGCTGTCGCGAAAGTGCGCGGTCTGGGTATGGGCTTCATACGCGGCATCGTCGCGGTAGATCTCGTACAGGTAGATCAGCTCCGGGTCGACCCGGTCCTGCGACACATCGAACACCAGGCAGCCTGGCTCGCTGGCGACGGAAGCGGCGGCATTGACCGTGATGGCTGCCAGAAAGTCCTTCGCGCAACCGGGCTTTACACGAGTCTTGATGAACAGGCTATACACAAGTCGCTCCTTTTGTTTTAAATTCGATTATGAATTGTATACAAAAATGGAGCCTCGCCAATGTCTGAATTGCCTGCACGTCCCGGCCGCCTGAATGGCCTGCGCCACATCGCCTTGCTGGTGCCCAACCTGGAGGAGTGCGAACGCTTCTACGTCGATGTGCTGGGCATGCAAGTGCTGAACCGCGCCAACGAAGACCTGGTGTACCTCACCTGTGGTAACGACAACCTTTCGCTGGGGCGCGGGGCAGGGGCGGCCAACGGCTTGCAGACCCTGGACCACTACGGGTTCATTGTGGACAGCGTGGAGGAGCTGGAGGCCTGGTACCAGTACTTCAAGGCCCATGGCGTGACCTTGCTGGACCGGCCATTCAACCATGGTGACGGGGCGCGCAGCTTCCACCTGCTGGACCCGGCGGGGAACAAGGTGCAGCCGCTGTATCACCCGGCGGTGTCAGGGCAGCGGTTGGTCTAGTAGGCAACCACATCACCTTGTAGGAGCAGCCTTGTGCTGCGAAGAGGCCGGTACAGGCAGATACAAGTGCTTGCCAGCTCTGGCCTCTTCGCAGCACAAGGCTGCTCCTACAAGGGTAAGTGTCAGTCTGAACGACTACTCGGCATCCAGGTGCATCGGCGTCACCACCCGGCCATCGCTTTCAGGCTGGCCCAGGCTGGTGTCGATGAAATACACCCGGTCATCTTCGAGCTTGCCCTTGTCCACCAGGTAATCCTTGATGCTGCTGGCCCGCTCCTGGCCCAGTGTACGCAGCAGGGCAGTGCTTTCTGCCCACGACTTGATCACTGCCTCACGCAGCTTGGTGGTGCGTTCGTCGCGGCCCAGTTGCTCCCATTCGGCAGGCGGTTGCTGTTTCAGGCGAGTGCGGTAGATGCCTTCGAGCATTGCCGGCTTGTCGCTGTCGTCGACTACCAGCATCGAGGCATTGGCCGGCACTTTGTCACCGCGGCGCTGCAGGATCTTGTACCAGGTGGCCTGGTACTCACGCTCCAGGCGTTGCTGGGCGATCAGCGGGCCGTCGCTGGCCTGGGCGCTGGTGCCCTCGATTTCCAGGCGCAGTTCGGGGCGTTCTTTCAGCGCCGACGCCAGCTTGTCCAGTGACGACTGGGCATCGCCAGTGAGTTCGCTGGAGCCCGGGGCGAAGGCCACGTTACCCAGGTCTTCCGAGCCACCGCCGGTAATCAGCCCGCCAATGAACTTGAACGGCGCCTGAGCCGCGCGCAGCACCAGGTTGCGCAGGGTTTGCCACACAATCGGCATCACGCTGAATTGCGGGTTGTTTAGGTCGCCGGTCACCGGCAGCTCGATCGAGATCTTGCCCTCGGTATCCTTCAGCAGCGCCACTGCCAGGCGGATCGGCAGGTCGACCGCGTCCGGGCTGTCGACTTTCTCGCCCAGTTGCAGCTGCTCCACCACCACCTTGTTCTCGGCCTTGAGCTGGCCGTTGGTAATCAGGTAGTGCAGGTCGAGGTTGAGCCGGCCCTTGCGGATGCGGAAGCCGGCAAACTTGCCGGAGTAGGGCGTCAACGTGGTCAGCTCGACGCGCTTGAAGCTGGTGGCGATGTCCAGGCTGGCAAGCGGGTTGAACGGGTTGAGGGCGCCCTTGATGGTCACCGGTGCGTAGCGGTCGACCTTGCCCTTGATATCGACCTTGGCCGGCACCGGCTTGCGGTTGTCGATGGTACCGATCTGGCCATTGAGCTGCTGCGCGGCCGTGGCGAAGTTGGGGGTGAGCGACAGGTCGGCAAAGTTGGCCGAGCCGTCTTTGATGTCGATCTGGCCGATGTGGATGCCCAGCGGCTTGTCGCTGCTGGCCGAGGTCGGTTTGGCCTGGCTGCTCGCCGGGGCGCCGGCCGGTTGCGGGATCAGCAGGTCGTTGACGTTGGTGGTGCGGTCTTCGTTGATGATGAAACGCGCATAGGGCTGCAGCAGGGTCACTTTGTCTATCGACAGCGCATCGCCGTGAACGTAGGACAAGCCGTCAACATCCACCTGCTGCCATTTGACGAAGTCGCGGCTCTTGATGGTGTCGAGGGTATGCAACTGGTTGACCTGCGCCTTGCCGGTCACGTTGAAAGCCAGCGGCGCGGTGTTCTTCAGGTCGACCTTGAGGTCGCTGGAGAGCATGCCGCTGCGCAGCTCCAGCAGGATGAACGGGCTGATGTAGGGCTGGGCAACGCGCAGGTCGATGTCGCGGGTGCTCACATCCAGCTTGGCCCATATCGGCGCCAGGTTGACCTGGCCAGCCGCCTGCAGCTTGCCCTGCCTGCCTACGCCGGTATCGAGTTTGAGGGTGAAGGGCGACTGGTTGAGGCTGTCGAAACCTTGCAGGTCGGCGTTGAGCGGGCCGATGTCCAGGGCGACCGGTTCTTTCTGGCTGCGGTCTGCCAGGTGCACCAGGTAGTTGCGCAGTTGCACGTCCTTGAGCAGCACTTGCCAAGGCTTGCCGGGCTCCTTGGCGGCTTTCTCTTCAGGCGTAGGCTCGGCGGCGGCAGGCTCGGCCTTTTCCTTCGGCGTGGCTTTGGCCGGTTGGCTGGCGAACAGCTTCTGCCAGTCGAGCTGGCCGTCTTTTTCCAGCGCCGCCCAGGTTTCCAGTTTTTCGCTGCGGATCTTGCCCACGCTGACCACTTGCTTGACCAGGTCGACGGAGGTTTCGCTCACATCCAGGCTGGCCAGGCGCGCCAACGGGCGGCCGTCCGGTGCCTTGATGGCGAATGGCGCGATGCGCAGGGAGGCGTTATCCAGCAGCAGTTCGGTCTGTTTGGCGAGGTTGAGCTTGTAATGCGTATCGAGGCTGACCACGCCGTCTTCCAGCACCAGTGGCACGGCATCGCGTACGTAGGGCCAGAACAGCTTCATCTTGGCGTCGGTGACTTTCAGGGTGCCTTCGGAGGCGATCGGCGACAGGCTCAAGGTGCCTTTCCAGTCGACCCGGCCACCGTTGGGGCCGTTGGCCACCAGCGTCATGTCGGCATTGTCGTTGGGCAGGGTGCTGAGGTTTTTCAGCTCCAGGTTCATGTTGTCGTACAGGAACTCGATCGGCTCGCTGGGGCGCTGGTCCTCGAAGTGCAGGTAGCCATCGACCAGCTTGATGCTGCCAATGCGTAGCGGGAACGGATCGCTGGGCGGCTCGTCGGGTTTGGCTTCACTGGCGGGCAGCTTGAACAACCTGGTCAGGTTGAGGGTACCGTCCTTGGCGAACAGCACCTCGTTGCGGGGTTTCTCAAGTTCCACGGCTTCCAGGTGCAGGGCTTTGGTCCACAGGCTGTCGAGCGAGAGGTTGGCGTACAACCGCTCGAAACCGACCTGCTCCTTGCCCGGCTCACCGATCTGCAGGCCCCACAGCGTCAGTTCGAGGCTGAAGGGGTTGAGTTCGATCCGCTCGAGGTGGGCCGGCACGGTCGCGTACTGGGCCAACTGCTGGTTGGCGACGCGCAGCGCGACACCGGGAAGAATGAGAAAGCCGAGCAGGCTGTAGAGGGCTACGAGGGCCACGATTGCGCCGGCGGCGCGAGTCAATCCTTTGTACATGTGTCGCTTCGTCTGTCTAAGCAGGAGTGCTTGGAGTATGGCACGTTAAATCAGTTCCGCCGGGGCAACCATTTGCCCTCACTCGATGCCCATGCGCCGCTTGGCCCGGTGCGCCGAGCCATCGCGCATTGCCCAGCGCAGTATAGGCGCGGTGCGCTGCAGGCCCAGGCGGATCAGGCGCTGTTGCAAGGGCCCGTGCTGCAGGCCGAGCATGGCCTGGGCCCAGCCTGGCAGCAGGTCGATGCCGGCGTGCAGCATCAGCTTGCCTACCGGTTGTGCCAGGCGGCTGGGGGCCGGGGCGTCGAGCAGGATCTGCATGACTTCATGGCTGCGCGTATCGCAGTGCAGTTGCGCGCGCATGCGTTGCAGGTAGTCTTCGACCTGCTGGCACGAACGTGGCACGTCACGGGCGCCAAGGCGCTCGGCGATCAGGGATATTTCTTTGTAGTAGGCATCCTGCTCGGCCCGCGGCAGGTGCGGGTTGCGGTAACGCAGGTGGGCGGCGAGGAAACTGCTGACCTCCGCCACATGCACCCAGGTCAGCAGGTCCGGGTCGCTGGCGGCATAGGGGCGGCCGTCCGGCGCGGTGCCGGTGACCTGCAGGTGAATGGTGCGCACCTTGTCGATCAGCCACTCGGCATCGCCGGTGGCGCCAAAGGTGGTACCGGAAATGAACTGGCTGGTGCGGCGCAGGCGGCCGAGCAGGTCTTCACGGAAATTGGAGTGGTCCCACACGCCGGCCAGGGCCAGTGGGTGCAACAGCTGCAGCATGAGTGCGCTGATGCCGCCCACCAGCATGCTCGGGAAGTCGCCATGTACCCGCCAGCTGATGCTGTGCGGGCCGAACAGGCCGGGGTCGCCCTTGGGCGATTCCAGGTCGAGCTGGCCGAGGGCCAGCCCGGTGAGGCTCATGACCTGGGTTTCGATGCGGCGGCGAAGGGCTTCCATGGCGACCTGTGGTTCAGGGCGGCCATGGACAGTGGCCGCCGGTTACTGGTTGAGGCGTTTATCAATCAGGCCCTGTACCACGCTGGGGTCGGCCAGGGTCGAGGTATCGCCCAGGTTGTCCAGCTCGTTGCAGGCGATTTTGCGCAGTATACGCCGCATGATCTTGCCTGAGCGGGTCTTGGGCAGCGCCGGGGCCCACTGAATCAGCTCGGGCTTGGCGAAACTGCCGATTTCCTTGCTGACCAGGGCCAGCAGTTCGGCCTTGAGCGCGTCGTCCGGGGTCACGCCGTTCATGGTCGTGACGAAGGCGTAGACGCCCTGGCCCTTGAGGTCGTGGGGGTAACCGACTACCGCTGCTTCGGCGACGCTGTCATGTAACACCAGCGCGCTTTCCACTTCGGCGGTGCCGATGCGGTGCCCCGACACGTTGATCACATCGTCGATGCGCCCGGTGATCCAGTATTCGCCATCGGCGTCGCGGCGGGCACCGTCGCCGGTGAAGTAATAGCCGGGCATGGGCTTGAAGTAGGTGTCGACCATGCGCTGGTGGTCGCCATAGACGCTGCGGATCTGACCCGGCCAGCTGGCCTTGATCACCAGCAGGCCGGCGCCGGGGCCTTCGATCAGCTTGCCTTTTTCGTCCAGCAGTACCGGTTGCACGCCGAACATGGGCTGGGTGGCGCAACCGGGCTTGAGCGATTGCGAGCCGGGAAGCGGGGTGAGCATGATGCCGCCGGTTTCGGTCTGCCACCAGGTATCGACGATGGGGCAGCGCTTTTGCCCGACTTCCTCGAAATACCATTCCCAGGCTTCGGGGTTGATCGGCTCGCCGACGCTGCCCAGCAGGCGCAGGCTTTTGCGCGAAGTACCCTGCAGTGGCGCCGAGCCCTCGCGCATCAGCGCGCGCAGGGCCGTCGGGGCGGTGTAGAAGATGTTCACCTGATGCTTGTCCACCACTTGCCAGAAGCGCGAGGTGTCCGGGTAGTTGGGCACGCCTTCGAACATAAGCGAGATCGCGCCATTGGCCAGCGGGCCATAGACGATGTAGCTGTGGCCGGTGACCCAGCCGACGTCGGCGGTGCACCAGAACACTTCGCCGTCGCGGTAATCGAACACCACCTTGAAGGTCATCGTCGCCTGCAACAGGTAGCCGCCGGTGGTGTGCAGCACGCCCTTGGGTTTGCCGGTGCTGCCGGAGGTGTAGAGGATGAACAGCGGGTCTTCGGATTCCATCGGTTCTGGAGGGCAGTCGTCGCCGGCCTTTTCGGTTGCCGCGTGGTACCAGAGGTCGCGGCCTTCGGCCCAACTGACATCGCCGCCGGTGCGGCGCACCACGAATACGCTGCTGACCGCAGGGCAGCTGGCCAGCGCCTTGTCGACGTTCTGTTTCAACGGGATGCGCTTGCCACCCCGCACGCCTTCATCGGCGGTGATCACGGTGCGGCAGTCGGCGTCGAGGATGCGGTCACGCAGGGCGTCGGGGGAGAAACCGCCGAACACCACCGAGTGGATGGCACCGATGCGGGTGCAGGCGAGCATGGCGAAGGCGGCCTCGGGGATCATCGGCATGTAGATGCATACCCGGTCGCCTTTTTTAACCCCGCGTGCCTTCAGTGCGTTGGCCAGGCGACAGACCTGGCGATGCAACTCGCGATAGGTAATGGCCTTGGAATCTTTCGGGTCGTCGCCTTCCCACAGCAGGGCGGTCTGCTCGCCGCGCTGGGCCAGGTGACGGTCGATGCAGTTGTAGCTGACGTTCAGTTGCGCACCGTCGAACCAGCGGGCCTTGCCGGTGTTCAGGTCGCATTGCTGCACGCTCGACCAGGGCTTGATCCAGTCAAGGCGCTTGGCCTGTTCGGCCCAGAAGGTGTCAGGGTCGTCGACCGACTGGCGGTAGAGGCGGCGGTATTCGTCGGGGGTGAGGGCGGCGGACTGGCTGACGGCCAGGGCCTGGGGGTAATTGCGGATATCGAACATGGCGGGTGGTCCTGCTCTTGTAAGGGGCGATGGACTGCAACGGCTATTCGATAGGACAGTGTAGCTGGGAGAGGTGTTCAACCTTGCTGGCCTCTTCGCGGGTGAACCCGCTCCCACAGGTATCGCACAATTCTTGAAACTTGTGCAGTACCTGTGGGAGCGGGTTTACCCGCGAAGAGGCCGTTACAGGCTTCAGGTCAACCGCGGTGACGGCCGCGGAAGTAGTTGATCAGGCCCTGGGTAGAGCCGTCTTCGGCGCTGTCTTCCAGGGTGCCGACCAGGCGTTGGTAAACACCCTTGCCCAGCTCTTTGCCCAGTTCCACGCCCCACTGGTCAAAGGCGTTGATACCCCAGATCACGCTCTGCACGAACACTTTGTGCTCGTACATTGCCACCAGTGCGCCCAGGCGGCGTGGGCTGATGCGCTCCACTACCAGGGTGTTGCTCGGGCGGTTGCCCGGGATCACCTTGTGCGGGGCCAGCTTGGCGATGTCCGCTTCGTTCAGGCCTTTGCTGCGCAGTTCGGCCTCGGCTTCTTCGCGGGTCTTGCCCTGCATCAGCGCCTGGCTCTGCGACAGGCAGTTGGCGTACAACCACTGGTGGTGGTCGGCCACCGGGTTGAAGCTCACCACCGGTACGATGAAGTCGGCCGGAATCAGCTGGGTGCCTTGGTGCAACAGCTGATGATAGGCGTGCTGGCCGTTACAGCCGACCCCGCCCCAGATCACCGGGCCGGTATCGATCTTCACCGGGGTGCCGTCCTGCAGCACGCTCTTGCCGTTGGACTCCATGTCCAGCTGCTGCAAGTGCTTGGTGATGTTGCGCAGGTAGTGGTCGTACGGCAGGATCGCGTGGCTGTTCGCGCCCCAGAAGTTGCCATACCACACACCCAGCAGGGCCAGCAGCACCGGCATGTTCTTGTCGAACGGCGCGGTCTGGAAGTGCTGGTCCATGGTGTGGGCACCTGACAGCAGTTCCTTGAAGTTGGCTGTGCCGATGGCCAGGGCGATTGGCAGGCCGATGGCCGACCACAGCGAATAGCGCCCACCCACCCAGTCCCACATCGGGAAGATGTTCTCTTCGCGAATACCAAAGGCCACGGCGGCGGCCTTGTTGCTGGAAACCGCGATGAAATGGCGGTAAAGCTCGGCTTCCGAACCGCCCTGGGCCAGGTACCAGGTGCGCGCGGCCATGGCGTTCTTCAGGGTCTCGAGGGTGTTGAACGACTTCGACGAGACGATGAACAGCGTGGTTTCGGCGCGCAGGTTGGCCGACAGCTCGTGGAACTCACTGCCGTCGATGTTCGCCAGGTAGTGGCAGCGTACGCCACGCTGGGCGTAGGGCAGCAGCGCTTCGGAAACCAGCTCGGGGCCAAGGAACGAGCCGCCGATGCCAATGTTGACCACGTCGGTGATCGGCTTTTCGCTGTATCCGCGCCACAGGCCGTCGTGGATGCGCCCGACCAGTTCGGTGATCTGGTTGAGTACCTTGTGTACTTCCGGCATGACGTTCACGCCGTTGACGCTGAGCTTGTCGCCCACGGGCCGGCGCAGGGCGGTGTGCAGCACCGGGCGGCCTTCGGAGGCATTGATGATTTCGCCGGCGAACATCGATTTGATGGCGTCTTGCAGGCCCACTTCGTTGGCCAGGTTGACCAGCAGCTCGCGGCTTTGTTCGGTAATCAGGTTTTTCGAGTAGTCGAGGAACAGGCCGCAGCAGCTCAGGGAGAACTGGTCGAAGCGTTGGGCATCGGCGGCGAAGGCTTCGCGCATGCTGAAGCCTTGCATGGCGTCGCGGTGTTGCTGAAGCGCCTGCCAGGCGGGCAGGGCCGTCACATCGTGGGGAGTACGGTAATACGCCATTGCGCGGGGTTCCCTTGGTGCGTGGTGATGCCTTGGACACGGCAGTCATTGCCGGGTTCAGGCAGGCATCATTATAGGCAAAGGCCACGCGCTGGGAATGGGTATGGCACGGTGATTTCTGAGGTGGCTGAATCGTGTTCCTGTAGGAGCAGCCTTGCGCTGCGAAGAGACCGTGGGCGGCCATAAAGTAGCCGTTTGCCGCACTGGCCCCTTCGCAGCGCAAGGCTGCTCCTACAGTTGCTGCTTACGCGGTCTTTTCTTCCACGTGCAGGTAAAGGTTGTCGATCAACCGCGTGTTACCCAGGTAAGCCGCCGCAATCACCACCAAATCGCGATCATCGATCATTGCCGGGCGCAGGCTCACGGCATGGCGCACTTCCAGATAATCCGGACGGAAACCCGCTGCGCTCAACTGCGTCTGGCCGTCGGCGACCAGCGCGGCAAAGTCGCGCTGGCCATGAGCGATGGCAGCCGCAATGTGCTGCAACGTGCGGTACAGCACTGGCGCGGTCGCACGCTGTTCCGGCGTGAGGTAGCCATTGCGCGACGACAGCGCCAGGCCATCTTCGGCGCGCACAGTGGGCTCGCCAATGATCTGCACCGGCATGTTCAGGTCGCGCACCATGGCGCGGATCACCGCCAGCTGCTGGAAGTCCTTTTCACCGAACACGGCAAGGTCAGGCTGGACCATGTTGAACAGCTTGCTGACCACGGTGGCCACGCCTTCGAAATGCCCGGGCCGGCTAGCGCCGCACAGGCCTTCGGAAAGGTGGGGCACGCTGACGCGGGTTTGCACGCTCATGCCGTCGGGGTACATCTCTTCGGCGCTGGGCGCGAACAGCAGGTTGCAGCCGGCCTGCAGCAGGCGCTCCTGGTCGGCGGCCAGGGTGCGCGGGTACTTGTCGAGGTCTTCGTTGGCGCCGAACTGCAGCGGGTTGACGAAGATGCTGGCCACCACGAAATCGGCGCGCTGCGCAGCCTTGGTCACCAGGGCCGCGTGGCCGCTGTGCAGGTTGCCCATGGTCGGCACGAAGGCGATGCGCTTGCCTTCACCGCGGGCGCGGGCGACGGCGGCGCGCAATTCGCGGACGGTCTTGACTGTATTCATGCACTGAACCCGTGTTCGCTACCAGGGAAGCTGACTTGCTTGACCGCCTCGACGTAAGCGACGAGGGCGCTCTGGATATCCGGCTGGCCTTGCATGAAGTTCTTCACGAACTTCGGTACCCGGCCGCTCAGCGACAGGCCGAGCATGTCGTGCAGCACCAGTACCTGGCCATCGGTGGCGCTGCCGGCGCCAATGCCGATCACCGGAATGCCCACGGCATTGGTGATTTCAGCGGCAAGTTCACTGGGCACGCATTCGAGCAGCAGCATGGCTGCACCGGCCTGTTCGAGGGCGATGGCGTCAGCGCGCATCTGCCGGGCCTGGGCTTCCTGGCGGCCTTGCACCTTGTAGCCGCCCAGCACGTTGACGGTCTGCGGGGTCAGGCCCATGTGCGCGCACACCGGCACGCCGCGCTCGGCCAGCAGGCGGATGGTTTCGGCCAGCCAGGCGGCGCCTTCGATCTTGACCATGTGGGCGCCGGCCTGCATCAGCGTGGCGCTGTTGGCAAAGGCAAGCTCTGGGGTGGCGTGCGCCATGAACGGCAGGTCGGCGAGGATCAGCGCGCCGTCGTTGCCGCGTTTGACGCTGGCGGTGTGGTAGGCCATGTCCGCCGTGGTAACTGGCAGGGTGCTGTCGTGGCCCTGCAGGACCATCCCCAGCGAGTCGCCCACCAGCAACACTTCAATGCCGGCCTGGCTGGCGGCCTTGGCGAAGGTCGCGTCGTAGCAGGTCAGCATGGTGATTTTTTCACCCTTGGCCTTGAGGCCATTGAGGGTGGTAAGGGTTACTTCAGGCATGTAGGAAAATCCTCGTTCAGGCGCTGTAAAAAACGACTGCATTCAACGCGTGTAGTCATCTTCCGGAGCGGCACATCATCGCGCGTGATGTTCGGGCACAGGTCCGTCCGGGCCTAAATACGGGTATGCGGCACTTTGGTGCCACACGGGACGCCTATAGTCGTGAGCGAGGTGGGGGAAGTCAATCACCCTGTTACCGCATTGTTACGATCAGGGTGTTACTGGCGTTACCGTGCCGGCGGGCAAGGCTGGAACGCCCGGTTTACAGGCGTTCAAGGCCGACGAATGGGCACTCGTCGAGCAATTGCGCAAGGGCGCGGCCATCGGCCAGATGGAAATCTTCCGGTACCAGTTCGGCCAGTGGGTACAGCACGAAAGGCCGGGCATGCATGTGGTAATGCGGCACTTTCAGGCGTGGCTCGTCGAGTACCTGGTCACCGAACAGCAGGATGTCCAGGTCCAGCGTGCGCGGGCCCCAGCGCTCCTTGCGCACGCGGCCCTGGCCGTTCTCGATGGCTTGCAGCGCATCGAGCAGCGCCAGTGGCGGCAGTGCGGTGTCCAGGGCGGCGACAGCGTTGGTGTAACGCGGTTGGCCAGGTAGCAGCGAATCGCTGGTGTACAGGGCGGAAGCCGCCACCAGGCGCGTCTCCTCGAGCTGGTCCAGCGCCTGCAAGGCACTGCGCAGTTGCTCGGCAGGTGCGTCCAGGTTGCTGCCCAGGCCGACGTAGGCGCGAGTCTTCACTCGGACGCCTCGTCACCACCGCGCTTGCGTTTGCTGGCGCTGCGTTTGCGTTTGCGCGGGCCGGCACCGGTGCCTTCGTCACGGCTGCCCAGCTCGCGGATCATCTCGCGGCGCTCGCTGTCGTTGGCATCCTGATAGTCGGTCCACCACTGGCCGAGATCGTCGGTTTCTTCCCCGGCGCTTTCACGCAGCAGCAGGAAGTCGTAACCGGCGCGGAAGCGTGGGTTGTCCAGCAGCAGGTCGGCGCGTTTGCCGCTGCGCCGTGGCAGGCGCTCCTGCATGTCCCAGATCTCGCGGATCGGCAGGGTGAAGCGCTTGGGAATGGCGATGCGCGCGCATTGCTCGGCGATCAGGTCGTGTGCCGCTCCGTTCATGGCCGGGATCGGCGGCACGCCCTGGTTCTGCAGGTGCAGTACACGGGCCGGCAGGGCTGGCCACAGCAGCGCAGCGAACAGGAACGCCGGGGTTACCGGTTTGCCCTGCTTCACGCGCAAATCGGTGTTTTGCAACGCCTGGCTGATCAGTGTGTGGGCGTAGGTCGGGCGCTCGTCCAGGGCGTGTGCACTGGCCGGGAACAACGGCTCGAACAGCTGCAGGTCGACCAGCATTTCAAAGGCGATGGCGCCTTGGCCGGAGAGGAACAGCTTGAGGCATTCCTCGAACAGGCGTGCCGGCGGGATCTCGCGCAGCAGCGGGGCCAGTTCGCGGATCGGCTGGACGGTGTGCTTCTCGATACCGAAGTCCAGCTTGGCGGCGAAACGCACCGCGCGCAGCATGCGCACCGGGTCTTCCTGGTAGCGGTGGGTCGGGTCGCCGATCAGCCGCAGCAGGCGGTTGCGCACATCGTGCACGCCGTTGGCGTAATCGAGAATGCGCTCGCTGACCGGATCGTAGTACAGGGCATTGATGGTGAAGTCGCGACGTTGCGCGTCTTCTTCCAGGGTGCCGTATACGTTGTCACGCAGGATGCGGCCACTGGAATTGTGCGACGAACGGTGGCTGTCGCCCCCGTCGTCTTCCGAGTGGGGCGCGCGGAAGGTGGCAACTTCGATGATCTCACGGCCGAAATGCACGTGGACCAGCTTGAAGCGGCGACCAATGATGCGCGCGTTACGGAACTCGGCACGGACCTGCTCGGGGGTGGCGCTGGTGGCGACGTCGAAGTCCTTCGGCGTGATGCCCAGCATCAGGTCGCGGACACAGCCACCGACCAGGTAAGCCTGGTAACCGGCGCTCTGCAGGCGTTCCACGATGTTCACCGCGTGGCGGCTGAACTGGTGGCGCTGCAGCGAGTGCTGGCTCTTGTTGATCACCTCAGGCGTGGTGCGCCTGTGGTGCGGGCCCGGTACGGGCGGGCGGAAAGACTGGAACAGCTTCTTCAGCATGGGATGCACTGTGTGAAGGAATGTTCGGCCAAGAATAGGAGAATGGCCGCATGATGGGCGGGGATTCTAGCATTTACTCGGGGAATGGTGTAGGCGGGTAGCAGGATGCCTGCCAGAAGGGTAGAAACGACAAGGGGAGCCTAAGCTCCCCAAGAAGTCGTTGCGTGCTCTTATTGTTTTTTTGCCGGGCTTTTTGTTTTTGTTGAGTGCCCTGTCCACAAATCTCGAAGCTTGTGGACGACCCCCAATCCAGGGGTTAAGAGCAAACGGATTGCTTTGGCCGCTGATGTCACGTTGATCTGTCGATCCAACCAGTTCAGGCGCTGCTTTTTAGTGCAGTTTTTGTTGTTCTCTGCCTGGTCGTGGGGCAAGCCCCAAACACGCATCCTCTCCAAAAGAATCAGTTAGCTGCGCCTCCGCCGTCTTGTTTTTATTGTGCGTGAGCCGTTTCGTCTTGTTCTTATTTTAGGTTGCAGTGCTTGTTATTGTTTTTGTACTAAGCATATAGCAGGTGCCGTGCCAACTTTTGCAAAGCCAGTAAAATCAAGGGGTTGAGGGTTTATGGCAGTTTTCACGACGGCCAAAATGTCGCAATTTCGTTACCTTACGCCTCGGGAACTGTTACGGCGGAAAGGTTGGGTAACAGATTTTTGCGGGAACTGATGTGTTACCTGGGGTGTGCGCAAGGCCAGATGTGTTCGCCACAACCCATTCAGCGCCTATGAGATCGAGCGCCGCCCGCGCGGCGCTTCGCGGCGCAAGGCCGCTCCTACATCTGTTTCGGGCCAGTTATGCCTGTGCCATTGGCGCGCGTACCCTTTGGCGCACGACGCGATATCGAAGGGGACAGACAAAGGGGCGCGCGCCAATGGATCAGAATTGATTGGCCCGAAACAGATGTAGGAGCGGCCTTGCGCCGCGAAGCGCCGCGCGGGCGGCGCTCGATCTCACCGGTGCCGCAAATGCTGCGGCGTACGGTGGGCAGGCTGAGTTATTCGCTGGTAGCGTTGCTCTTGCGCCGTGGGATGCCCAGGCGCTGACGGCGTTCCCACAGGCACTTGCGGCTGACGCCTAGCTTGCGTGCCAGTTCGGTCTCGGTCATGTGGTCCTGGTGCTCGAGCACGAAGTGCTGGAAGTAGTCTTCCAGCGATAGGTCCTCGGTCGGCTCGTGGCTGGCATTGGCAGCACTGGCCACCACCAGGGCGTTGTTGAGGATCTCGTCCTCCTCTAGGTCGCTCAGCTCGATGTCGATGCCCAGCAGCTCGGCAGAAATTTCTGCGCTCTCGCTGAGGATCACCGCGCGCTCCACGGCGTTTTCCAGTTCACGCACGTTACCCGGCCAGCTGTAGTGACGAATGGCCTGCTCGGCTTCGGCCGAGAAGTGCAGGTCGTCGCGGCCGATGCGCGCGCTCTGGCGGGCGAGAAAGGCGCTGGCGATCTCGTTGACGTCGCTGCCGCGCTCGCGCAGGGCAGGCAGTTTCAGGGCGATCACGTGCAGGCGGTAGTAAAGGTCTTCGCGGAACTGGCCGGCCTTGGCCAGGTTCTTCAGGTCGCGGTGGGTCGCGGCGATCAGGCGCACATCGACCTTTTGCGACTGCACCGAACCCACCCGGCGAATCTCGCCTTCCTGCAGCACACGCAGCAGGCGGGCCTGGGCTTCCAGCGGCAGTTCGCCGATTTCGTCGAGGAACAGCGTGCCGCCGTCGGCGGCTTCCACCAGGCCCGCACGCCCGGCGCTGGCGCCAGTGAACGCGCCTTTCTCGTGACCGAACAGTTCGGACTCGATCAGTGTCTCGGGGATGGCGGCGCAGTTCACCGAGATCATCGGTGCCTTGGCCCGGCGCGACAGGTTGTGCAGGGCGCGGGCCACCAGCTCTTTACCGGTACCCGACTCGCCCTGGATCAGCACGTTCGAGTCGGTAGGCGCCACCTTGCGGATCTTGCTGTACATGTCCTGCATCGGCGGGCACGAGCCGATGATGCCGATTTCGCCATTGGCCGCAGCCGCGCTGCCTTTTTCGGCCGGGGCGGCCTTGCCATTGGTGGCGCGTGGCTCGGCAGCCGGTGCGGCGGCCGGGGCGTTCTGCCGGTCGCGCAGGATGCGCGCCACGGCCTGCAGCATCTCGTCGTGGTCGAAAGGCTTGGCGATGTAGTCCACCGCGCCCATTTTCATCGAGTCCACCGCCGAGCGCAGGCTGGCGTAGCTGGTCATGATCAGCACCGGGGTGCCCTGGCCGAGCTTGATCAGCTCGGTGCCGGGCGCGCCAGGCAGGCGCAGGTCGCTGACAATCAGGTCGAAGGTGGCAATGCTGAAGCGTTCCTGGGCTTCCTGCACCGAGCCGGCTTCGCTGACCTGGTACTGGTTCCGTTCGAGCAGGCGACGCAAGGCCGAGCGGATGATGGTTTCGTCTTCGACGATCAGAATGTGCGGCATTGATTCAATTCTCTCGACGGTCTCGAATTTCAGGGGACGTCGCTACGACATGCCGGGGCAGGGTCACGCGGATCCGGGTGCCACGTTGCCGTTCGATATCGGCCGGGCTGTCGATGGTGATTTGCCCATAATGCTCTTCCACGATGGAATAGACCAGAGCGAGCCCCAGTCCGGTTCCCTCGCCCGGGTCCTTGGTGGTGAAGAAGGGTTCGAACAGGCGGTCCATGATGTTCTTCGGTATCCCGCTGCCCTCGTCCTCGACGATCAGGTCGACGGTGTGCTCGCTCGCTTCGCTGCGCACGCGCACGGCGCTGCCAGGCGGTGAGGCGTCGCGGGCGTTGGAGAGCAGGTTGATCAGCACCTGGGCCAGGCGCTGCGGGTCCCCTTCGGCCCAGTGGTCCGGGTTGCAGAGGTTGAAGAACTGTACTTCGAAATTGCGCCGGTTCAACGCCAGCAGACCGATGGCGTCCTGCGCCACTTCGGCCAGGCACACCGGCTCTTCGCTGTTCTGGTGGCTGCCGCCGGCATGGGCGAAGCTCATCAACGACTGGACGATGCGCGACACACGCTTGGTCTGTTCGAGGATCTGGCTGGACAGCTCGATGATTTCGCCATCGCCTTCGCGTTCTTCGCGCAGGTTCTGCGCCAGGCAGGCGATGCCGGTAATCGGGTTGCCGATTTCGTGGGCCACGCCGGCGGCCAGGCGGCCGATGCTGGCCAGGCGCTCGGAGTGCACCAGCTTGTCTTCCAGTGCCTGGGTTTCGGTAAGGTCTTCCACCAGCAGTACCAGGCCGCTGTTACCGGGTGCCAGTGGTTCGTCGATGGCCGCCTTGTGCAGGTTCAGCCAGCGCGGCTGGCCGTCCAGCGCCAGGCGTTGCTTGTGCAGGTGCTCGTCAGGCACGTTGATGAAGCCCTGCAGCAGGCCGCGCCATGGCTCGGCGATGGTGAGCAGGCGCGAACCGACCACGTGCTTGGCGGCAATGCCGGTGAGCTCTTCCATGGCCTTGTTCCACATCAGGATTTCCTGGTCCTTGGCCAGCGAGCAGACGCCCATGGGCAGCTCTTGCAGGGTCTGGCGGTGGTAGCGGCGCAGGGCGTCGAGTTCGGCGGCCAGGCCGGTCAGGCGCGAGTGGTAGTCTTCCAGGCGGCTTTCGATGAAATGGATGTCTTCGGTCACGTAGTTTTCGTTACCGGACTTGTACGGCAGGAAGGTCTCGACCATGTCCTGGGCCACGCTTGGCCCCATCAGGCCGGACAGGTTGGCCTCGATGCGGTCGCGCAGGCGGCGCAAGGCGTAGGGGCGGCGCTCGTCGAACGGCAGGTAGAGGTCACGCAGGGCCTGTTCCACTTCCTTTTGTGCGGCCTTGGCGCCCAGCGGCTTGGCCAGTTGGGTGGCGAACTCCTGCGGCGAGGCTGCATGCAGCTCGCGGCGCTGCGGGCGGCGCACGTTATCCACGGCGCAGGCTTCGGCCGCGCTGACTTCTTCTGTGCTGGCGTTGGTGAACAGCGAGATCAGGGTGAACAGCAGCACGTTGGCCGCCAGCGAGGCAATGGCCGCCATGTGCCAGCTGGTATCGTCCAGCACATAGATCATGTCCAGCAGCGGGATGTAGAAGCCCTGCAGGTTGCCCAGCAGCGGCAGCAACATGGTCACCATCCACACCAGGGTGCCGGCCAGCAGCCCTGCAATGAAGCCGCGGCGGTTGGCGGTGGGCCAGTACAACACCGACAGCACACCCGGCAGGAACTGCAGGGTGGCGACGAAGGCGACGATGCCCAGGTTGGCCAGGCTCTGGTGGTTGTTCTGGGTCAGGTAGAACATGAAACCGGCGGTGATGATGGCGACGATCAGCGCGCGGCGGGTCCACTTCAGCCAACGGTAGATATTGCCTTCGGCCGGTGGCTGGTACAGCGGCAGCACCAGGTGGTTGAGGGCCATGCCCGACAGCGCCAGGGTGGTGACGATGATCAGGCCGCTGGCGGCCGACAAGCCGCCGACGTAGGCCAGCAGTGCCAATGCTTCGTTGTTGGCGGCAATCCCCAGGCCCAGGGTGAAGTACTCGGGGTTGGTCGTGGCGCCAAGGCGCAGCCCGGCCCACAGCACCAGCGGCACGGCCAGGCTCATCAGCAGCAGGAACAGCGGCAGGCCCCAGCTGGCACTGACCAGCGAGCGCGGGTTGAGGTTTTCGGTGAAGGCCATGTGGTACATGTGCGGCATGACGATGGCCGAGGCGAAGAACACCAGCAGCAGGGTGCGCCACGGGCCTTCCTGCAGCGGGGTGTGCAGGGCGGCCAGGGCGGTCTGGTTCTGCAGCAGCCACACTTCCAGCTCGTGCGGGCCGCCGAATACGCCGTACAGGGCGTAAAGCCCGATGCCGCCCAGGGCCAGCAACTTGATCACCGACTCGAAGGCGATGGCAAACACCAGCCCTTCGTGTTTTTCACGCGTGGCGATGTGCCGCGAGCCGAAGAAGATGGTGAACAGGATGATCAGCGCACAGAAGGCGAAGGCTACCCTGGCCTTGACCGGCTCACCGGTGAGGATGCTGATGGAGTCGGCCACCGCCTGGATCTGCAACGCCAGCAACGGCAGCACGCCGATCAGCATGATGATGGTGGTCAATGCCCCGGCCCAGGTGCTACGGAAGCGGAACGCCAGCAGGTCGGCCAGCGATGACAGCTGGTAGGTGCGGGTGATCTTGAGGATCGGGTAGAGCAGTACCGGTGCCAGCAGGAACGCGCCGGACACCCCCAGGTAACAGGCAAGGAAGCCGTAACCGTACTGGTAGGCCAGGCCCACCGAGCCATAAAAAGCCCAGGCACTGGCGTACACGCCCAGCGACAGGGTGTAGGTGAGCGGGTGGCGAATGATCGAACGCGGGATCAACCCCCGTTCGCTGATCCAGGCCACGCCGAACAGCACCATGAGGTACCCGGCGCTGATCAGGATCATCTGGGTCAGGCTAAAGCTCATCGGCATCTCGTTGGCTCTGCAGGATGAAGGTGACGACGATCAGGATCAGCCAGAGCAGGTAAGGGCGATACCAGGCTCCGGTCGGTTCGATCCACCAGTCCATGATGGCCGGGGAGAACAGGTAGATCCCCACGACCAGAAGCAGGACCAAACGATAGATGTACATGCTGGCCTCGATGGTTGGGCGCTGCGGGCTTGGACTTATTATTGGCGCAAATGGCGGGGGGGATGCTAGCGGGAATCCATTGCGTTAGCCAAGGTTTTGAAAGTATTGGGCTTTTGTTTCTGAGAGTTTGTTTGCCTGTGCCGGCCTCTTCGCGGGTAAACCCGCTCCCACAGGGCCTTCATAGACTTCGAAGGCGGTGCCGTTCCTGTGGGAGCGGGTTTACCCGCGAAAGGGCCGGGCCTGCCTCAGCGCAAATCAGCCTCTGGCACCGTGGTCCGCTGCGCAATCGCCTCCGGGCGCCACTGCTTGCGGGCTATGGCCAACACTTCAGCCGGCGTAGCCAGCAGCAAGTCGGGGTCTGCTTCCTGCCCCAGCGCCCGCAATGCCCGCAACAGCAGCGGTGTAGCATGCTCCGCCTGCAGGGGTGGCGAACGGTACGATTTGCCCAGCTTGTGCCCATCCGGCTGCACGATCAGCGGAATATGCAGGTAGCGCGGCTGTGAGAACCCCAGCAACTCCTGCAGGTACAGCTGGCGCGGGGTGTTGTCGAGCAGGTCGGCGCCCCGCACGATGTCGGTAACACCCTGCCAGGCATCGTCCAGCACCACCGCCAGTTGGTACGCATACAGCCCGTCGCGGCGCTGGATGACGAAGTCGCCCACCTCACGCCCCAGGTGTTGCTGGTACTCGCCCTGTACCCGGTCGGTAAAGCGGTAGATCAGCTCTGGCACGCGCAAGCGGATCGCCGCACCTTCTCGGGCATGACCGGCGTTGCGGCACAAGCCTGGGTAGATGCCGTTGTAACCCTCCAGCTGCTTGCGCGAGCAGGTACAGGCATAGGCCAGGCCCAGGTTGAACAGGCGGTCGACGACTGCGGCATAGGCATCGTGCCGCTGGCTCTGGAACACGACCTCGCCGTCCCATTCCAGCCCGTAACGCTCCAGTGTTTGCAGGATCGCATCACGGGCCCCGGGCATTTCCCGGGGTGGGTCGGTGTCTTCCATGCGCAGCAGCCAGCGGCCGTTGACGGCACGGGCATCGAGCCAGGAGGCGAGGGCGGCAACCAGCGAGCCGAAGTGCAGGAAGCCGCTGGGGGTGGGGGCGAAGCGCCCGATGTAGCTGGAGTCGGTCATGGTCAGGCTGGGCATATAAATGAAACGGGGCGCATCAAGCGCCCCGTTCAGGTGGAAGAAAGATCAGCCTTTGCCGACCGTTTTTTCCTTTTTCTCGGCGATTTCCTTGCAGTCGAAGCACAGGTCGGCGGTCGGACGGGCTTCCAGACGGCGCAGGCCGATCTCGATACCGCACGATTCACACCAGCCGTAATCTTCGTCCTGGATCTTCTGCAGGGTCTTGTCGATTTTCTTGATCAGCTTGCGCTCCCGGTCACGGTTGCGCAGCTCCAGAGCAAATTCTTCTTCCTGACTGGCACGGTCGGCCGGGTCCGGGAAGTTCGCAGCTTCATCCTTCATGTGGTCTACGGTGCGATCCACACTCTGCATGAGCTCGCCTTTCCAGGCATTGAGAAGCTTGGTGAAGTGCTTCTTCATGGGCTCACCCATGTACTCTTCGCCCTTGGTCTCTTTATAGGGCTCGACACCGTACATGGTTTGACCGGTTTTTTGCTTTTCTACGGTGGACATGAATAGACCGCCTCTCACTCATCTGATCCAATGCGCAGGATGCTCCATCTCCGGCGACCGCCGGTCCTGCGACTGCGAGCCGCCGAACTTACCAGATAGATCGGGGGTGCGCTACCCCGCCCGATCCTGCTTGTTGACACCGGCGCGAGCCGTACGTTCGGTGGCGTGCAGAGGTAGAATCTCCAGTTTAGACCCAATTGAGAGAAGGTCATGGCCCACCCCTACAGTGCGCGCAGCCGCGCCATCGAACCCTTCCACGTCATGGCGCTGCTGGCTCGGGCCAACGAGCTGCAGGCGGCCGGGCACGACGTGATCCACCTGGAAATCGGCGAGCCGGACTTCACCACGGCCGCACCGATCGTCGCCGCCGGGCAGGCAGCGCTGGCTGCCGGGCACACCCGCTACACCGCCGCACGCGGCCTGCCGGCACTGCGTGAAGCGATTGCCGGCTTCTATGAACAGCGTTATGGCCTGAATATCGACCCGGAGCGCATCCTTATTACCCCGGGTGGCTCGGGTGCGCTGCTGCTGGCCAGCAGCCTGCTGGTCGACCCGGGCAAGCACTGGCTGCTGGCCGACCCGGGTTACCCGTGCAACCGCCACTTCCTGCGCCTGGTCGAGGGCGGGGCGCAGCTGGTGCCGGTGGGCCCGGAGGTGAATTACCAACTGACCGCCGACCTGGTCGAGCGTTACTGGGACCAGGACACCGTCGGTGCCCTGGTCGCTTCGCCGGCCAACCCGACGGGCACCGTGCTGGGGCGCGAGGAGTTGGCCAGCCTTGCCAAGGCCACCCATGAGCGACATGGCCACCTGGTGGTGGACGAGATCTACCATGGCCTCACCTATGGCGTGGACGCGCCAAGTGTGCTGGAAGTCGACGACTCGGCGTTCGTCCTGAATAGTTTTTCCAAGTATTACGGCATGACCGGTTGGCGCCTTGGCTGGCTGGTAGCCCCACCCGGCGCGGTGGCTGACCTGGAGAAGCTGGCGCAGAACCTGTACATCAGTGCACCGAGCATGGCCCAGCATGCTGCGCTGGCATGCTTCCAGCCCGAGAGCCTGGCCATTTTCGAAGAACGTCGGGCCGAGTTCGCCCGCCGTCGCGACTATCTGTTGCCCGCCCTGCGCGAATTGGGCTTCCGCATTGCCGTCGAGCCGCAGGGGGCGTTCTACCTGTATGCCGACATCAGTGCCTTTGGCGGTGATGCGTTTGCCTTCTGCCGGCACTTCCTGGAAACCGAGCACGTGGCCTTTACCCCGGGCCTGGACTTTGGCCGCCACCTGGCCGGGCAACATGTGCGCTTTGCCTACACCCAGAGCCTGCCGCGCCTGGAAGAGGCGGTGCAGCGCATTGCCCGCGGCCTGCGGAGCTGGCAAGGCTGATGCGTTTCTCTCCTTCACTTGAACAGGGCCGCCTGCTGCGCCGTTACAAGCGCTTTCTGGCGGATATCGAACTGGCCAGCGGCGAACAGCTGACCATTCACTGCCCGAACACTGGCTCCATGCTCAACTGCATGCGTGAAGGCGGGCAGGTGTGGTTCAGCCGCTCCAACGACCCCAAGCGCAAGCTGCCGGGCACCTGGGAAATCAGTGAAACCCCGCAGGGGCGGCTGGCCTGTGTGAACACCGGGCGGGCCAATGCGCTGGTCGAAGAGGCGCTGCGGGCCGGGGCCATCGCCGAACTGGCCGGTTTCACCGCGCTAAAGCGCGAGGTCGCATACGGTGAGGAAAGCAGCCGCATCGACTTTCGTCTGGAGTTCGACGGTGCCCCAGCGTATGTCGAGGTCAAGAGCGTGACCTTGGGCTACCCCGACAGCACAGTGGCCGCCTTCCCCGATGCAGTGACCCAGCGTGGTGCCAAGCACCTGCGGGAGCTGGCGAAGCTGGCCCGGCAAGGTGTGCGGGCGGTGCAACTGTACTGCGTGAACCTGACGGGAATCGACGCCGTGCGCCCTGCCGAGGAAATCGACGCAGCCTATGCCCAGGCCCTGCGTGCTGCAGTGGCGGACGGGGTAGAGGTGCTGGCCTACGGCACCCGACTGGACGCCGAAGGCATTGTGATTGATCGCCGCCTGCCGGTACTGCTTACACCGTGAGCCAGATGCCCTGGCTGTCTTCGTGACAGCCTTGGGCCTGCAATTGCTCACCCTCGCAGGGCCCCGCCACGCACTCGCCGCTTTCAATCAGGAACAGCGCACCATGGTGGGCGCAGTGGATGAGGCTGGCGCTATCATCGAGAAATGCATCTTGCGCCCAGTTCAGCGGGATGCCCCGGTGCGGGCAACGGTTGCGGTAGAGGTACACCTGGCCATGGCGGCGCACGCCGAACAGTTCGAGGCCGTCTACGCTGAAGGCGCGGCTTTGGCCTTCGGCCAGAGCGTGGGAGGTACAAAGGAAGTGCATGGCAAGGACGACTCAAGAAACAGATGATGACTTGACGCTTCAATGCGAATAATTATCAAATTGCTCGCATTCGCTGCGCCTGGCTACCTATGGTGCGCAGTTCTGCCGCCCGCCACAAGGCGCGCGGCTCGCCTTCAGAAGGAACCCGATGATGCGCCGTCCAGTCGCCTTGCTCGCCCTGTGCGCAAGCCTTGTGCTCTCCTCCCAGGCCCTGGCGGCCGAGTTGCCGCAGCGCTGGGTCAGCGCGGGTGGTGCCCTGAGCGAGTGGATCACCGCACTGGGCGGTGAAGCGCGGCTGGTCGGTGTGGACACCACCAGCCAACACCCGGCATCGCTGAAATCATTGCCCAGCGTGGGCTACCAGCGGCAGTTGTCGGCTGAAGGCATTCTCAGCCTGCGCCCGGATGTACTGGTGGGCACCGAGGAAATGGGCCCGCCGCCGGTACTGGCGCAAATCCGCAAAGCCGGCGTGCAGGTCGAGCTGTTCTCCAGCAAGGCCGAACTGGCGGCGGTGGATCAAAACCTCAAGCATCTGGGGCAGTTGCTCGGCGCAGAGCAGCAAGCTTCAGCGTTGGCGGCGGGTTACCACCAGCAGCTTGAGGCTGTGCAGGCCAAGGTCAAGCAGGCTCAGGCCGGGCAGAAGGCACCTGGGGTGTTGCTACTGGTCGGCCATGCCGGGGCCAAGCCGCTGATCGCCGGGCAGGGCACTGCGGGTGACTGGCTGCTGGGCCAGGCAGGCGGGCGTAACCTGGCTGAGCATCAGGGCTACAAGAACTTCTCCAACGAAGCCTTGGCGGCGCTGGACCCGGATGTGATCGTGTTTTCCGACCGGGCGCTGGCCGATGAGCAGGCCTTGCAGGCGCTGTTGAAAGAAAACCCCGCGCTGGCGGCCTCGCGGGCTGTGCGCGAGAAACGCCTGGTGTCACTGGACCCGACACTGCTGGTGGGCGGGCTCGGCCCCCGCCTGCCATCGACCTTGCAGTCGCTGGCAGCCACCTTCTACCCGGCAGCCCAGGCCAGCTTCGCGCAATGAAACAGCGGGTCCAGCCACGTACGTTGTTCATTTGCCTGAGCCTGCTGTGCCTGTTGGCGGTCTGGCTGTCGCTGGCCCTGGGGCCGGTCAGCCTGCCGTTGTTCGACACCCTGCGTGCCGGCTTGCGCCTGTTGGGGCTGCCGATTGCGGCTGACGGCCTGCAGCAGGCCGAGATGATCCTGGGCCAGATCCGCCTGCCGCGTACCCTGCTGGGGCTGGCGGTGGGCGCGGTGCTGGCGCTGTCCGGCGTGGCCATGCAGGGGCTGTTCCGCAACCCGCTGGCCGACCCGGGGCTGGTGGGGGTTGCCGCCGGGGCGGCGATGGGGGCTGCGGTCGCCATTGTCGGTGGTGCCTGGTTTGGCGGCATGCCGGAGGCTTTCGCGCCGTATCTGCTGTCGTTCTGCGCGTTTGTCGGGGGGCTAGGGGTAACCGCGCTGGTCTACCGCCTGGGCCGGCGCGATGGCCAGACCAACGTCGCCACGATGCTGCTGGCGGGCGTGGCCATGACTGCGCTGGGTGGTGCGGCCGTGGGGCTGTTCTCTTACCTGGCCGACGACGCCACCCTGCGCACGCTGACGTTCTGGAACCTTGGTAGCCTGAACGGTGCCAGCTACGACCGGCTGTGGCCATTGCTGCTGGTGGCTGCGGGGGTGGCGGTGTGGTTGCCACGTCGGGCCAAGGCGCTGAATGCCCTGTTGCTGGGGGAGTCGGAGGCGCGCCACCTGGGCGTTGACGTGGAGCGGCTCAAGCGCGAGCTGGTGTTATGCACGGCGCTGGGCGTGGGTGCGGCCGTGGCTGCTGCGGGGCTGATCGGTTTCATCGGCCTGGTGGTGCCGCACCTGGTGCGCCTGCTGGCCGGGCCTGATCACCGCGTGGTGCTACCCGCCTCGTTGCTGGCGGGGGGCGTGCTGATGCTGTTCGCCGACCTGGCGGCGCGGCTGCTGCTGGCACCTGCCGAGTTGCCGATTGGTATTGTCACGGCCTTTATCGGTGCGCCGTTCTTTCTGTTCCTGCTGATACGAGGGCGCAGCTGATGTTGCAAGTCGAAGGCCTGCACCTGCGGCGGGGAAGCAATGAGGTGCTGCACGACATCAATCTGCAACTGAGCCCGGGGCAGGTGGTGGGCGTGCTAGGCCCCAACGGTGCCGGCAAGAGCAGCCTGCTGGGTGTGTTGTGTGGCGAGTTGGCGCCCGACCGTGGGCGGGTCACGCTGCAGGGCCGCCCCTTGACCGATTGGCCTGGACAGGAGCGGGCCAGGCGCCTGGCCGTATTGCCACAAGTATCCAGCCTGGGTTTCTCGTTCCGGGTCGAAGAAGTGGTGGGCATGGGGCGTATGCCTCATGGCTCCGGGCAGCGGCGCGATGCGGAAATTGTCGAAGCGGCGTTGCAGGCGGCGGATGCCTGGCACCTGCTGGAGCGCAGTTATCTGGCGCTATCCGGTGGCGAGCGGCAGCGGGTGCACCTGGCCCGCGTGCTGGCGCAGCTATGGCCAGGTGAAGAGGGCGCCACGCTGCTGCTGGACGAACCGACCTCGATGCTCGACCCACTGCACCAGCACACCACCCTGGAATCCGTGCGCCGCTTTGCCGACCGCGGCGCTGCGGTGCTGGTGATCCTGCATGACCTGAACCTGGCAGCGCGCTACTGTGACCGTATCCTGTTGCTGGAGCAGGGGCGCAGCCATGCGTTTGCCTCGCCTGAAGAGGTGCTGACACCCGCGGCGTTGCGGGCGGTGTACGGCATCGATGTATTGGTGCAGGCGCACCCGGAGCGTGGGCATCCGCTGATCATCGCCCGCTAGGAGGCATTGCCGATGCGTCATCCGCTGCTGTCCGGTTTCTCGCTTTGCCTGATGTTGTCACTGGGTGGCTGCCAGGCCAGCCTGCCGCCGCTGCCCCCTTGGCAGAGCAGTGAGGGGCGTACGCATGCCGAGTTGGGGCACATCATCGACCTTGCCAGCGGGCAAGTGGTCAGCCCTGAGCAACTGGTGCAGCGCCTGGCAGGCGCCCCCCGTGTGCTGGTGGGCGAAAAACACGACAACCCGGACCATCATGCGCTGCAACTTTGGCTGCTGCGCGCACTGCAAGCCCAGCGTGCCCAAGGCAGCCTCCTGCTGGAAATGCTGCAGCCCGAACAGCAACCGCTGGTCGACAAGGTTCAGGGGCAGCCCATACCGGCAGACTTGCCCAAGGCGCTGGCCTGGCAGGACGGTTGGGATTGGCAGCTGTATGGGCCGATAGTGCGTGAGGCCTTGCAGCAGCGAGTGCCACTGCTGTCGGCCAACCTGTCGCCTGGGGAGATGCGCCAAGCCTATCGACAACCCGCCTCGTTGACGGGCGAAAAGTCCAATGCGCCGGCGGTAAAGGCTGCCTTGCTGGAGCAGGTACGCGCCGGGCATTGCGGGATGCTGCCGGAAAGCCAGTTGCCGGCGATGCTGGCCGTGCAGCAGCAGCGCGACCGGCGCATGGCCGAGCGTTTGCTGCAGGCGCCGCAGCCGGCGCTGCTGTTTGCCGGGGCCTATCACGTGCGCAAGGACCTGGGCATACCCTTGCACCTGGCTGATCTGGGGGCGACGGGGGAGAGCAAGGTATTGTTGCTGGCCGAGGTGGGCGAGCAGGTTGAGCCAGGCGAGGCTGATTACGTGTGGTACACGGCGGCGATGCCGGACCAGGATTACTGCGCGCAGTTTCGCCAGTAGTGTGACCGTTGGCAGGGCCAAGCCAGGCGGCACAAAAAGCACAGGCAAAAAAAGACCCGGCAAAGAGCCGGGTCAATAACCGTGATTAGCCTGATGAGGAGATAATCTGAGAGTCCGAACCAGGGGCTCTTAGCTTATCCAACCAGTCTCGCGACCAGTTGTGATAATCATAACGATTCTCATTTCGTAGTCAATCCCCTTCCCACGATTATTTTGGATTTTTTTGCGTAGGGTTTTTCGCGTCCAGTTGTTGATTGAGCGCTTCTTTGCGCTCGAGCGGCAGATCGTTCCAGTGCATGTCCAGCAGTGCGCCTTCAATGGCGTATAACAGCACCTTGGAAGCGCGGAACCCTCGTGTCTTTACGGCCTGGTATGCACCCACCGCACCCAGGCGCCGCAGATCCGATGCGCTGTGGATGCCCGCGGCATGCAGCCACTGCGCAGAGGTCTTGCCAAGGTTCTTCAGGTGCTGCAATTCATCGTTCATCGAGCCTCCTTGCGATGGCTGAACGTGGATTGGAGGATAAATCGCGAGCAGGTCAGAGAGGAGTGTAGCGGGGGTTAAGAAATGCGCGGCCTTTTGCCATCGGGGTGACGAGATGGCTTGAGGAGCATGTGCTGGCCTCTTCGCGGGTAAACCCGCTCCCACAAGGTCCTATGCAAGCCTCAAGGCTGGCGTATTACCTGTGGGAGCGGCTTTAGCCGCGAAGAGGCCGGTACAGGAAAACGGCGAACTTAGAGCCCAGGCAAACGCTGGCGAATCTGCTCAATCACCTGGTTCATGCTGCCAGCGTCCTGGGTATCGACCCGGGTGCTCTGCACCAGCTCCTGCGCATCCAGCGCCTCACGGCTGGCCTGCTGGGCCTTGACCACGTCCAGGGTGGCATCCGACGGGTCGCTGTTTTCGGCCTGACGCTGCTCCAGCCAGCTGGCGATCACTGCCTCTGGTGCATGGCAGTCGAGGATCAGGAACGGTACACCGGTCTGGCTGGCAACGTCTGCCGCAGCCTGACGCTGTTCATGCTTGAGGTAGGTGGCATCCAGCACCACCGGGAAGCCGGCGCGCAAAACGGTTGCTGCAACGTCGTGCAGACGCTGGTACGTGGCGGCACTGGCATCCTGGCCATAGATGCCGGTAGTCAGTTGGCCGGCATTGTCTTGCGGCTGTTCGCCGAACAGGCGCTTGCGCTCGACATCGGAGCGCACCCGAATGGCGCCCAAGGCCTCGACCAGACGCATTGCCACGTGGCTCTTGCCTACTGCCGAGACGCCATGGGTGATGGCCAGCAGCCGCGAAGGGATGGCGCTGTAGCTCTCCGCCAGGTTGGCGTAGTTGCGGTAGGTGCGCAGGGTAGTGGCCCGTTGCACGCCATCGGCATTGGCCGGCATGCTGAACAGCGCGACCTTGGCCCGTACCAGGGCGCGATAGGCTTTGTAGAAGTTGAGCACTTCCAGGCCTTCATAATCGCCGGTCAGCTCCAGGTACTGGCTGATGAAACGCCGTGCCAGGCACTTGAGGCCGCGATCTTCCAGGTCCATGGCGAGGAAGCCGGTGTCGGCCCAGACGTCGGTCATGCGGAACGGTTCGTTGAACTCGATGCAGTCGAAGATCACCACCTTGCCGTCGATCAGGGTGGCGTTGCCCAGGTGGATGTCGCCATGACACTCGCGGGTGAAGCCATTGGCCTTGCGCGAGGCGAACAGGCCTTGCAGGCGCTCGAAGCTGCTGCGCGCCCACGCCTGCAGGTTGTCCAGTTGCAGCAGGTCGGCCTTGTCGCTGAGGAATGGGCGGATCTGCTCGAAGTTCTGCTCGACCGGGGCCATGACGCTTTCCGGCGAACCGTAGGGCTGCTCGGCGGATACCTTGGGGGTTTGCAGGTGGAACTCGGCGATCTGCCGGGCCATCTGGTCGATGTGCGCGGCATTCAGTTCGCCATTGGCCTGCAGGGTGCTGAGCATCTGCTCCTGGGGGAACTGGCGCATCTTCAGCGCGTACTCGATGGCCTCGCCGTCGCCACCGATCTGTGGCGCTTCGACGCTACCGGTGAGCGGCAGCACTTCCAGGTACAGGCCGTCGGTCAGGCGCTGGTTCAGGCGCAACTCTTCGTTACAGAAATGCTGGCGCTGGCCCAGTTCGGTGAAGTCGAGGAAGCCGAAGTTCATCGGTTTCTTGATCTTGTAGGCGTACTCGCCGGTGAGCAGCACCCAGGAGATATGCGTCTCGATGAGCTGGAACCCATCCACGGGGTGGGGGTACAGGGCTGGGTTCTGCAATGCAGTGATAAGTGCTTGGCTCACGGGAAATCCTTCCGGGGGCAGGGAATTCGAATGCGCCATTATGGTCAATGGTGCCGTCCCTGCCTACCGCTGGGCCGCCTGCCCAGCCTTTATAAAGTGCGTATAATCCGCCGCCATGACCCGAACCCGAAATCCCCGTACCCCTCAGAAACGCCCGACCGGCCGCTCTCGCGCCTGGCTGGGCTGGGCTTTGAAGCTCAGCCTGGTAGGCCTGGTGATCGTTGCCGGCTTCGCGGTTTACCTCGATGCCGTTGTCCAGGAGAAGTTCTCCGGCAAGCGCTGGACCATCCCTGCCAAGGTGTATGCCCGGCCGCTGGAGCTGTTCACTGGTCAGAAACTGAGCAAGAACGACTTCCTTACCGAACTCGACGCGCTCGGCTACCGGCGTGAAAGCGCGGCCAATGGCCCGGGTGCGGCGGCCGTCAACGGCAATACCGTCGACCTCAATACCCGTGGTTTCCAGTTCTACGAGGGCATGGAGCCGGCACAGTTCGTACGCGTGCGCTTCTCCGGCGATTACGTGGCGGGCCTTTCGGCAGCCAACGGCAAGGCGCTCGACGTGGTGCGGCTTGAACCGCTGATGATCGGCGGTATCTACCCGAAAAACCTCGAAGACCGCATCCTGATCAAGATCGACCAGGTACCCAAGTACCTGCTCGAAACCCTGGTGGCGACCGAAGACCGCGACTTCTACAGCCACTACGGCGTGTCGCCCAAGTCCATCGCCCGGGCCATGTGGGTCAACACCTCGTCCGGCTCGATGCGCCAGGGCGGCAGCACCCTGACCCAACAGCTGGTGAAGAACTTCTACCTCAGCAGCGAACGCAGCCTCAGCCGCAAGCTGACCGAAGCGATGATGGCCATGCTGCTTGAGTTGCACTACGACAAGCGCGAGATTCTCGAGGCCTACCTCAACGAGGTGTTCGTCGGTCAGGATGGCCAGCGTGCAGTGCACGGCTTCGGCCTGGCCAGCCAGTTCTTCTTCAGCCAGCCGCTTTCGGAGCTGAAGCTGCATCAGATCGCCTTGCTGGTGGGCATGGTCAAGGGGCCGTCCTACTACAACCCGCGGCGTTACCCTGACCGCGCCCTGGCCCGCCGCAACCTGGTGCTCGACCTGGTGGCCGAGCAGGGTGTGGCCAGCCAGGCGGAAGTCGATGCTGCGAAGAAGATGCCGTTGGGCGTGACCAAGCGCGGCAGCCTGGCCGACAGCTCGTTCCCGGCTTTCCTCGACCTGGTCAAGCGTCAGCTGCGCCAGGACTACCGCGACGAAGACTTGACCGAAGAAGGCCTGCGTATCTTCACCAGCTTCGACCCGATCCTGCAGATGAAGGCCGAAACTTCGATGAGCGAGACCTTCAAGCGCCTGTCGGGGCGCAAAGGTGCTGACGAGGTGGAATCGGCCATGGTCGTGACCAACCCGGAAACCGGTGAGGTTCAGGCGCTGATCGGTAGCCGCCAGGCAGGCTTCGCCGGTTTCAACCGGGCCATCGATGCTGTGCGGCCGATCGGCTCGCTGGTCAAGCCGTCGGTGTACCTGACTGCGCTGGAGCAGCCGAGCAAGTACACCCTGACCAGCTGGGTGCAGGACGAGCCATTTTCGGTCAAGGGTGCCGATGGCCAGGTCTGGCGCCCACAAAACTATGACCGTCGACCGCATGGCACCATCTACCTGTACCAGGGGCTTGCCAACTCGTACAACCTGTCCACCGCCAAGCTCGGCCTGGAAGTGGGCGTGCCCAATGTGATCAAGACCATTGGCCGGTTGGGGGTGAATGTCGACTGGCCAGCCTTCCCGGCCATGCTGCTGGGGGCCGGCGGCATGTCGCCGATGCAGGTTGCGACCATGTACCAGACCATCGCAAACGGCGGTTTCAACACCCCGATGCGCGGTATCCGCAGTGTGCTGACCGCCGAGGGTGAGCCGCTCAAGCGCTACCCGTTCCAGATCCAGCAAACCTTCGACCCGGGCGCCATCTACCTGGTGCAGAACGCCATGCAGCGGGTAATGCGCGAAGGTACCGGGCGCTCGGTGTACAACACCTTGCCGCGCTCGCTGACCCTGGCGGGCAAGACCGGTACCAGTAACGACTCGCGCGACAGCTGGTTCTCCGGCTTCAGCCAGGACCTGCTGGCCGTGGTGTGGATGGGCCGTGACGATAACGGGAAGACGCCCTTTACCGGTGCCACCGGTGCCCTGCAGGTGTGGACCAGCTTCATGAAGAAGGCCGACCCGCTGCCGCTGGACATGCCGCAGCCGGACAACGTGGTGCAGGCCTGGATCGACCCGTACACTGGCCATGGGTCTGATGGCAGCTGTCCGGGAGCGGTGCAGATGCCGTATATTCGCGGGAGTGAACCGCCCGCCGGCGCGACCTGTGGCGGCGAGCAGAATCCAGCAGAGTCGGTCATGGACTGGGTCAAAGGCTGGATGAATTAAGCACAGGCTGCATTGATGAGGTGTGACGTGAACAAGTGGCTGTTTCCTGCCGTGACGGCGCTGGCTGTGCTCCAGGGGTGCTCCAGCGTCCCGCGCGGTAATATTCCGGTGGTCGATTCGAGCACTCGCGTGTCCAACAGCGAGCGCGTGACGGCCAACCGCTCGGCGGGTGGCTATAACACGGGCACCGCGCAAGCGCAGACGTTGCCCGAAGACTCCGGCGTGACCGTGATGATCCCGCAGGGCGCTGGCGCTTCTGGCATCCAGACGTTCCCGGCTGCCAATGGCGCGGCGCCGATCAGCACCTCGCCAATCACGCCGGGCCCGATTACCCCTGGCCCGGTCAGTTCAGCGCCGATGACCACCAACCCCAACCCGATTGCCGACGAACCGTTCGACATCGCGGCAATGAACAGCACCCCGGCAAGCACCAGCGCGCCAACCGGCATTCCGCGTAGCAGCATCCCTGCGGGTGGCCTGTCGGCCGACGAGCAACTGGACGGCCCGGTGCTGGCACTGCTGACCACCGCGCAGACCCAGCAGGGCAGTGGTGACTTCAACGGCGCAGCTTCCAGCCTGGAGCGTGCACAGCGCATTGCCCCGCGCGAGCCGCAAGTGCTGTATCGCCTGGCTCAGGTGCGTCTGTCGCAAGGTGATGCGGCGCAGGCCGAGCAGTTGGCGCGTCGCGCCCTGACTTACGCCAACGGCCGCCCAAGCCTGCAGGCCGAGCTGTGGAATACCATCGCCCAGGCCCGCGAAAAACAGGGTGACAGCGCTGGCGCAGCACTGGCCCGGCAAAAGGCACGGGTCAATTCGTGATGATCGAGCAACGCATTCTGGACATTGCCGACCACCTGTTGCTGATCGAGCGTGAGCTGGTGGTGCAAGGGTGGTGGGATGACGAGCCACCCAGCGACGAGGCGCTGGCCAGTACCGTGCCGTTCGCGGTCGATACCCTCAGCTTCGAGCAGTGGCTGCAATGGATCTTCCTGCCGCGCATGAAGATCATCATCGAGCTGGGCCAGCCGTTGCCCAACGCCTCCAGCATCCTGGTCATGGCGGAGACCGTGTTTACCGACCGGCCGGAGCAAAGTCGTGAGCTACGCCGCCTGTTGGCAGCATTTGACCAATTGATCGCTCCTTCCGCCTGATTTCTTCAGTTTTTCCTTCAAGGGCCGCAGATTGTGGCCCTTTTTTATGGAAATCTTA
This sequence comes from Pseudomonas sp. WOUb67, assembly GCF_050058005.1. Classification (NCBI taxonomy): domain Bacteria; kingdom Pseudomonadati; phylum Pseudomonadota; class Gammaproteobacteria; order Pseudomonadales; family Pseudomonadaceae; genus Pseudomonas; species Pseudomonas sp. WOUb67. Next base: position 1,584,429 of record NZ_CP170112.1, read on the forward strand.
TTTATTCTGCTGCTGAAGCGATTTTTAGTGGTGGCAGGAATTCATCTTGGGGAAAAATTGGCAATAATTTTTCTTGACATGTTGGCGCCGAATCACAAGAATCCAACTTCCGCTGTAGAGGGACTGCCAGAAGCAGACCCGCTAAGCAGATCATGAGGTGCACACCCGCGCCGACCTGTTACACCCCGCAACGCGTTACCTCGCGCTGGGTGGGAAAACCCCGCAACACTCTGGGGTCCTCCCAATACTTGCTCAGTCAGTGCTGACGTTTTCGCTCATGCTCTGCTTGGCAGTAAACCTATTAAGACCCGTCCACTAGGGACGGTATTCTGGCGTTTTAGAGGTGAACAACGTGGAGCTTTTATCTGGCGCTGAGATGGTCGTCCGCTTCTTGCGTGACGAAGGCGTTAAGCACATCTACGGGTACCCTGGTGGTGCTCTCCTGCATGTTTACGACGCGCTGTTCAAAGAACCGGAAGTGGAACACATCCTGGTTCGTCACGAGCAGGCGGCAACCCATATGGCGGACGGCTACGCCCGCGCCACCGGCAAGGCCGGTGTGGTGCTGGTAACCTCCGGCCCGGGCGCGACCAATGCCATCACCGGCATTGCCACCGCCTACATGGATTCGATTCCGATGGTCATCCTGTCCGGCCAGGTGCCTAGCACCATGGTGGGTACCGATGCCTTCCAGGAAACCGACATGATTGGTATCTCGCGGCCGATCGTGAAGCACAGCTTCATGATCAAGAACCCGACCGAGATCCCTGAAGTCCTGAAAAAAGCCTTCTACCTGGCGCAATCCGGTCGCCCAGGCCCGGTCGTGGTCGACATTCCAAAAGATATGACCAACCCGGCCGAGAAGTTCGAATACGTCTACCCGAAAAAGGTCAAGCTGCGCTCCTACAGCCCGGCTGTCCGTGGCCACTCCGGCCAGATCCGCAAGGCTGCCGAGATGCTCCTGGCTGCCAAGCGCCCGATCGTCTACTCCGGTGGTGGCGTGATTCTCGGCGGTGGCTCCGAAGCCCTGACCGAAATCGCCAAGTCGCTGAACCTGCCGGTCACCAATACCCTGATGGGTCTGGGTGGCTTCCCGGGTACCGATCGCCAGTTCCTCGGCATGCTCGGCATGCACGGCAGCTACACCGCCAACATGGCCATGCACAACGCCGACGTGATCCTCGCTGTGGGCGCACGCTTCGACGACCGTGTGGTCAACGGCCCGGCCAAGTTCTGCCCGAACGCCAAGATCATCCATATCGACATCGACCCGGCGTCGATCTCCAAGATGATCAAGGCCGACGTGCCAATTGTCGGCCCGGTCGACAGCGTGCTCAGCGAAATGCTCGGCATCCTCAAGGAAATCGGCGAGCAGCCTGACAAGGCGACGCTGGATGCCTGGTGGAAGCAGATCGACGAATGGCGTGGCGATGGCGAGATGTTCCCTTACGACAAGGGCGACGGCACTGTCATCAAACCGCAGAAAGTCATCGAAACCCTGTGCGAAGTGACCCATGGCGATGCCTTCGTCACCTCCGACGTGGGCCAGCACCAGATGTTCGCGGCGCAGTACTACCGCTTCAACAAGCCGAACCGCTGGATCAACTCCGGTGGCCTGGGCACCATGGGCTTCGGCTTCCCGGCGGCGATGGGCGTCAAGCTCAACTTCCCGGACCAGGACGTTGCCTGCGTGACTGGCGAAGGCAGCATCCAGATGAACATCCAGGAGCTGTCCACCTGCATGCAGTACGGCCTGCCGGTGAAGATCGTCAACCTGAACAACGGTGTGTTGGGCATGGTCCGCCAGTGGCAGGACATGGCCTACAACGGTCGTCACTCGCACTCGTACGTCGAGTCGCTGCCTGACTTCATCAAGCTGGCCGAGGCCTATGGCCATGTGGGTATCCGCATCACCAGCCTGAAGGACCTCAAGCCGAAGCTGGAAGAGGCGTTTGCGATGAAGGACCGTCTGGTGTTCATCGACATCGCGGTTGACCGCAGCGAGCACGTCTATCCGATGCAGATCAAGGATGGCTCGATGCGTGACATGTGGCTGAGCAAGACGGAGCGTACCTGATATGCGGCACATCATTTCCCTGCTGCTGGAAAACGAACCAGGTGCGTTGTCCCGTGTGGTCGGCCTGTTCTCCCAGCGCAACTACAACATTGAAAGCCTGACCGTGGCGCCGACCGAAGACCCGACCCTGTCGCGTCTGACGCTGACCACCGTTGGCCATGACGAAGTGATCGAACAGATCACCAAGAACCTGAACAAGCTGGTCGAAGTGGTCAAGCTTGTCGACCTGTCGGAAAGTGCTCACATCGAGCGCGAGCTGATGCTGGTCAAGGTCAAGGCCACCGGTGCCCAGCGCGCCGAGATCAAGCGCACCACGGATATCTTCCGTGGCCAGATCGTCGACGTGACCGCCAGCGTGTACACCGTGCAGCTGAGCGGCACCAGCGACAAACTGGACAGCTTCATCCAGGCGATCGGCACTGCATCGATTCTCGAAACCGTGCGCAGCGGCGTTACCGGCATTGCCCGTGGCGACAAAGTGCTCAGCATCTAAATTCAAAAATTAGCGATGGCTCCGCAGGGGCCGAGATATAACCAGGGGTATTTCATGAAAGTTTTCTACGATAAAGACTGCGACCTTTCCATCATCCAGGGCAAGAAAGTCGCCATCATCGGTTACGGTTCCCAGGGCCACGCCCAAGCGTGCAACCTGAAAGACTCCGGTGTAGACGTTACCGTCGGTCTGCGTAAAGGTTCGGCCACCGTTGCCAAGGCGGAAGCCCACGGCCTGAAAGTTGCCGACGTTGCTACCGCTGTCGCTGCGGCTGACCTGGTGATGATCCTGACCCCGGACGAGTTCCAGGGCGCGCTGTACAAGAACGAGATCGAGCCGAACATCAAGAAGGGCGCTACCCTGGCCTTCTCCCACGGCTTCTCGATCCACTACAACCAGGTTGTTCCGCGTGCCGACCTCGACGTGATCATGATCGCGCCGAAGGCCCCGGGCCACACCGTTCGCTCCGAGTTCGTCAAAGGCGGCGGCATCCCTGACCTGATCGCTATCTACCAGGACGCTTCCGGCAACGCCAAGAACGTCGCCCTGTCCTACGCTGCTGGCGTGGGTGGCGGCCGTACCGGCATCATCGAAACCACCTTCAAGGACGAGACCGAAACCGACCTGTTCGGTGAGCAGGCCGTTCTGTGCGGCGGTACCGTCGAGCTGGTCAAAGCCGGTTTCGAAACCCTGGTCGAAGCTGGCTACGCGCCAGAAATGGCCTACTTCGAGTGCCTGCACGAGTTGAAGCTGATCGTTGACCTCATGTACGAAGGCGGCATCGCCAACATGAACTACTCGATCTCCAACAACGCCGAATACGGTGAGTACGTCACCGGCCCGGAAGTCATCAACGAAGAATCCCGCAAGGCCATGCGCAACGCTCTGAAGCGCATCCAGGACGGCGAGTACGCGAAGATGTTCATCTCCGAAGGCGCTACCAACTACCCGTCGATGACCGCCAAGCGTCGTAACAACGCTTCGCACGGCATCGAAATCATCGGCGAGCAACTGCGCTCGATGATGCCTTGGATCTCGGCGAACAAGATCGTCGACAAAGCCAAGAACTAAGTAACATCGCAACATGAAAAACGCGGCTTCGGCCGCGTTTTTTCGTTCTGGCAGTCAGCTTCTGGTATAAAGCAGACCAGTGGCCTGCTGTCAGAACCTGTTTCGCGGGCCCGTGTCGAACATTTTCCATCCTGTTGCAAGGTACCCTTTATGAGCGAACGTCCCGAAGAGCCGAACAAGCCCTCCGACGCCGAAAGCCTGCTACCTGTCGATGAGCACGTTGAAGAAGGGCATGACGCCGAAGGCCGCAAGGTGCGCCACCGCGGCATCTACCTGCTGCCCAACCTGTTCACCACCGCCAACCTGTTTGCCGGCTTCTATTCCATCATCAGTTCGATGAGCGCACAGAGCGCCCTGAGTGCCGGTGACCCGCGCGAGGCGAGCAAGTATTTCGCCTTTGCCGCCATCGCCATCTTCGTGGCCATGGTGCTCGACGGCCTGGACGGCCGCGTTGCGCGCATGACCAATACCCAGAGCGCCTTCGGTGCCGAGTATGACTCGCTGTCGGACATGGTCGCCTTCGGCGTGGCCCCTGCGTTGCTGGCCTTTGGCTGGGCGCTGGGTGACATGGGCAAGGTCGGCTGGATGGTCGCCTTCATCTATGTGGCCGGTGCTGCACTGCGCCTGGCACGCTTCAATACCCAGGTCGGCACCGCCGACAAGCGCTACTTTATCGGCCTGGCCAGCCCGGCGGCCGCAGGTGTGGTGGCGGGTACCGTGTGGGCGTTCAGCGATTACGGTATTCAGGGCTCCAAGCTGTCGTTCCTGGTGGCGCTGCTGGTGGCTGCTGCCGGCATGCTGATGGTCAGCAACATCAAGTACAACAGCTTCAAGGAGCTGGACCTCAAGGGGCGCGTGCCCTTCGTGGCCATCCTGGCCGTGGTGCTGGTGTTTGCCGTCGTGTTCAGCGACCCGCCGCGCATCCTGCTGCTGATCTTCCTCGCCTATGCGGCGTCGGGGCCGATCCAGTTCCTGTTGAAGGCACGCCGGCGCAAAGCGTGAAAATTGCTTAACGCTGGAATAACCCTCCGGCTCCATAGTCTTACTGGTACATCCGTTACCCAGTGCTATGGAGCCGCCCATGCTCATCAAGCTTCCCAGGTCTTCCGAGTGCAAGGCGTCGGAGATCACCCCCGAAGGCATCTACCTATCCCGTCGTACCCTGCTGGGTGGCTCGTTGGCCGGCCTGGCGCTGGGCGCATTGCCCGGCAGGGTGAGCGCTGCGGAGGTTTCGCGCTATGCCGATGTGCAGGCCGGCGCTGCACCGGCCTGGTTCACTGACAAGCTCGCTGCCACGCGCTGGCAGGCGGTGACGGTGAAGGACGAGGCAATCACGCCGTTCAAAGATGCTACCCATTACAACAACTTCTACGAGTTCGGGCCCGACAAGGGCGACCCGGCAGCCAATGGCGACAGCCTGCAGACCGAGCCGTGGTCGATTGTGGTGGATGGTGAGGTGGGCAAGCCTGGGCGCTATGCGCTGGAAGACTTCGTCAAACCTTATCAGCTTGAAGAGCGGATCTATCGGCTGCGTTGTGTAGAGGCGTGGTCGATGGTCATCCCGTGGCTGGGGTTCCCGCTGGCGCAGGTGCTCAAGCAGGTCGAGCCGACGTCCAAGGCGCGCTATGTGCGCTTCGAAACGTTGAAAGATCCGCAGCATATGCCTGGGCAGCGTTCAGGGTTCGCCTTGATCGACTGGCCTTATAGAGAAGGGTTGCGCCTGGACGAAGCGATGCACCCGCTGGCAATCCTGGCGGTCGGCATGTATGGCCGCGAACTGCCCAATCAGAATGGCGCACCGTTGCGCCTGGTGGTGCCGTGGAAATATGGCTTCAAGAGCATCAAGTCGATCGTGCGCATCAGCCTGGTGGCTGAGCAGCCCGGCACGACCTGGGAAGGCTTGGCGCCGGATGAATATGGTTTCTATGCCAATGTGAACCCGACGGTCGATCACCCGCGCTGGAGCCAGGCGCGCGAACGACGGTTGCCCAGCGGGTTGTTCAGCCCCAATGTGCGGGAGACGCAGATGTTCAATGGTTACGCCGATGAAGTGGCGTCGCTGTATACCGGGCTTGATCTGCGGAAGAACTACTGATGCGCTACCCCATGTTTCGCCTGGCCATCTTCGTCGTGGGGTGCCTGTTTCCGGCTTGGTGGCTGTACGAGGCGGCAATGAATCTGCTGGGGCCGGACCCCGGCAAGATCATGATGGACCGCCTTGGGCTTGGGGCGCTTACCTTCCTGCTGGTGACCTTGAGCATGACGCCGCTGCAGAAGCTGACGGGCTGGTCGGGCTGGATCGTGGTGCGCCGGCAGCTGGGGTTGTGGGTATTTGCTTATATAGTGCTGCACATCCTCTGTTACCTGTTCTTTATTCTCGGGCTGGATTGGGGGCAGCTGGCGGTGGAGTTGCGCAAGCGGCCCTACATTATTGTGGGGACGCTGGGGTTTCTCGGGTTGTTGACGTTGGCGGTCACCTCGAACCGGTATAGCCAGCGGCGGCTGGGCGCGCGGTGGAAGAAGCTGCACAGGCTGGTGTATGCGGTGCTTGGGTTGGGGTTGCTGCATTTCCTGTGGATCGTGCGCTCGGATCTGAGGGAGTGGGCTGTCTATGCGGTTATTGGTGCTGTGCTGATGGTGCTGCGTATCCCGGTCGTTGCGCGGGTTCTGCCCAGGGTTGTTAGAAAGCAGGGCAGGGCGGTTTGAAGGTGGGGGCGGGTTGTCTGGCGATCGAGTTGGATTGGAGATGTGCCTGCCACAACACCTTCAGCGCCTAGGAGATCGAGCGCCGCCCGCGCGGCGCATCGCGACGCAAGGCCGCTCCCACATCTGTTTCGGGCCAATCAATCCTGATCCATTGGCGCGCGGTCCCTTGCTTGTCCCCTTCGATATCGCGTCGTGCACCCAGGGGTACGCGCGCCGATGGCGCAGGAATAACTGGCCCGAAACAGATGTAGGAGCGGCCTTGCGTCGCGCGGGCGGCGCTCGATCTCCCAGGCGCTGAATGTGTTGTGGCGGACACCTGGTGGCCTTTACAGGGTCTTTTCCCCTTATATTTCACTTTCTTGAAAATAAGGGTTGACGCGCTTTCGAATCCCCTTATAATGCGCCCCACTTCCAGCGACATCGGAACGACAAACTCCTTGAGATTCAATGAGTTAGGTAGTTAAGGTGGTGTTGTAAGGGCTACGATCGAAAGATTGCAAGCGGTTGAAATGGTGGTTGACAGCGCTTCTAAACGCTGTATGATTCACCTCCCGCTACGAGAGATCGCAGCGAGTTAAGTGTTTGAAGCTAAACGAGTTTCTCGGAAAAAACTTCAAAATAAACGCTTGACAGGCTCTGAGGAAAGCGTAGAATGCGCGCCTCGGTTGAGACGAAAGGCTCTTAACCAAACGCTCTTTAACAAATTGAATCAAGCAATTCGTGTGGGTGCTTGTGAGTATGGACTGATAGTCAAAAAGATTATCAGCATCACAAGTGACCATGCGAGAAATCACATAGTCATTTGAGATTGCTGAGCCAAGTTTAGGGTTTCTTAAAAACCCAAGCAGTATTGAACTGAAGAGTTTGATCATGGCTCAGATTGAACGCTGGCGGCAGGCCTAACACATGCAAGTCGAGCGGATGAGAAGAGCTTGCTCTTCGATTCAGCGGCGGACGGGTGAGTAATGCCTAGGAATCTGCCTGGTAGTGGGGGACAACGTTTCGAAAGGAACGCTAATACCGCATACGTCCTACGGGAGAAAGCAGGGGACCTTCGGGCCTTGCGCTATCAGATGAGCCTAGGTCGGATTAGCTAGTTGGTGAGGTAATGGCTCACCAAGGCGACGATCCGTAACTGGTCTGAGAGGATGATCAGTCACACTGGAACTGAGACACGGTCCAGACTCCTACGGGAGGCAGCAGTGGGGAATATTGGACAATGGGCGAAAGCCTGATCCAGCCATGCCGCGTGTGTGAAGAAGGTCTTCGGATTGTAAAGCACTTTAAGTTGGGAGGAAGGGCATTAACCTAATACGTTAGTGTTTTGACGTTACCGACAGAATAAGCACCGGCTAACTCTGTGCCAGCAGCCGCGGTAATACAGAGGGTGCAAGCGTTAATCGGAATTACTGGGCGTAAAGCGCGCGTAGGTGGTTTGTTAAGTTGAATGTGAAAGCCCCGGGCTCAACCTGGGAACTGCATCCAAAACTGGCAAGCTAGAGTACGGTAGAGGGTGGTGGAATTTCCTGTGTAGCGGTGAAATGCGTAGATATAGGAAGGAACACCAGTGGCGAAGGCGACCACCTGGACTGATACTGACACTGAGGTGCGAAAGCGTGGGGAGCAAACAGGATTAGATACCCTGGTAGTCCACGCCGTAAACGATGTCAACTAGCCGTTGGAATCCTTGAGATTTTAGTGGCGCAGCTAACGCATTAAGTTGACCGCCTGGGGAGTACGGCCGCAAGGTTAAAACTCAAATGAATTGACGGGGGCCCGCACAAGCGGTGGAGCATGTGGTTTAATTCGAAGCAACGCGAAGAACCTTACCAGGCCTTGACATGCAGAGAACTTTCCAGAGATGGATTGGTGCCTTCGGGAACTCTGACACAGGTGCTGCATGGCTGTCGTCAGCTCGTGTCGTGAGATGTTGGGTTAAGTCCCGTAACGAGCGCAACCCTTGTCCTTAGTTACCAGCACGTTATGGTGGGCACTCTAAGGAGACTGCCGGTGACAAACCGGAGGAAGGTGGGGATGACGTCAAGTCATCATGGCCCTTACGGCCTGGGCTACACACGTGCTACAATGGTCGGTACAGAGGGTTGCCAAACCGCGAGGTGGAGCTAATCTCACAAAACCGATCGTAGTCCGGATCGCAGTCTGCAACTCGACTGCGTGAAGTCGGAATCGCTAGTAATCGCGAATCAGAATGTCGCGGTGAATACGTTCCCGGGCCTTGTACACACCGCCCGTCACACCATGGGAGTGGGTTGCACCAGAAGTAGCTAGTCTAACCTTCGGGAGGACGGTTACCACGGTGTGATTCATGACTGGGGTGAAGTCGTAACAAGGTAGCCGTAGGGGAACCTGCGGCTGGATCACCTCCTTAATCGACGACATCAGCCTGCTGATGAGCTCCCACACGAATTGCTTGATTCATTGTCGAAGACGATCAAGACCCTATATAGGTCTGTAGCTCAGTTGGTTAGAGCGCACCCCTGATAAGGGTGAGGTCGGCAGTTCAAATCTGCCCAGACCTACCAAATATGCGGGGCCATAGCTCAGCTGGGAGAGCGCCTGCCTTGCACGCAGGAGGTCAGCGGTTCGATCCCGCTTGGCTCCACCATTTGCATTACTTGATCAGAATTTAGAAATGAGCATTCGTTGATGAATGTTGATTTCTGACTTTTGTCAGATCGTTCTTTAAAAATTCGGATATGTGATAGAAATAGACTGAACACCAGTTTCACTGCTGGTGGATCAGGCTAAGGTAAAATTTGTGAGTTCTGCTCGAAAGAGCAACGTGCGAATTTTCGGCGAATGTCGTCTTCACAGTATAACCAGATTGCTTGGGGTTATATGGTCAAGTGAAGAAGCGCATACGGTGGATGCCTTGGCAGTCAGAGGCGATGAAAGACGTGGTAGCCTGCGATAAGCTTTGGGGAGTCGGCAAACAGACTGTGATCCAGAGATCTCTGAATGGGGGAACCCAGCCAGCATAAGCTGGTTATCTTGTACTGAATACATAGGTGCAAGAGGCGAACCAGGGGAACTGAAACATCTAAGTACCCTGAGGAAAAGAAATCAACCGAGATTCCCTTAGTAGTGGCGAGCGAACGGGGACCAGCCCTTAAGTTGGTTTGAGATTAGTGGAACGCTCTGGAAAGTGCGGCCATAGTGGGTGATAGCCCCGTACACGAAAATCTCTTATCAATGAAATCGAGTAGGACGGAGCACGAGAAACTTTGTCTGAATATGGGGGGACCATCCTCCAAGGCTAAATACTACTGACTGACCGATAGTGAACTAGTACCGTGAGGGAAAGGCGAAAAGAACCCCGGAGAGGGGAGTGAAATAGATCCTGAAACCGTATGCGTACAAGCAGTGGGAGCCTACTTGTTAGGTGACTGCGTACCTTTTGTATAATGGGTCAGCGACTTATATTCAGTGGCGAGCTTAACCGAATAGGGGAGGCGTAGCGAAAGCGAGTCTTAATAGGGCGTTTAGTCGCTGGGTATAGACCCGAAACCGGGCGATCTATCCATGGGCAGGTTGAAGGTTAGGTAACACTGACTGGAGGACCGAACCGACTACCGTTGAAAAGTTAGCGGATGACCTGTGGATCGGAGTGAAAGGCTAATCAAGCTCGGAGATAGCTGGTTCTCCTCGAAAGCTATTTAGGTAGCGCCTCATGTATCACTGTAGGGGGTAGAGCACTGTTTCGGCTAGGGGGTCATCCCGACTTACCAAACCGATGCAAACTCCGAATACCTACAAGTGCCGAGCATGGGAGACACACGGCGGGTGCTAACGTCCGTCGTGAAAAGGGAAACAACCCAGACCGTCAGCTAAGGTCCCAAAGTCATGGTTAAGTGGGAAACGATGTGGGAAGGCTTAGACAGCTAGGAGGTTGGCTTAGAAGCAGCCACCCTTTAAAGAAAGCGTAATAGCTCACTAGTCGAGTCGGCCTGCGCGGAAGATGTAACGGGGCTCAAACCATGCACCGAAGCTACGGGTATCACCTTTTGGTGATGCGGTAGAGGAGCGTTCTGTAAGCCTGTGAAGGTGAGTTGAGAAGCTTGCTGGAGGTATCAGAAGTGCGAATGCTGACATGAGTAACGACAATGCGAGTGAAAAACTCGCACGCCGAAAGACCAAGGTTTCCTGCGCAACGTTAATCGACGCAGGGTTAGTCGGTCCCTAAGGCGAGGCTGAAAAGCGTAGTCGATGGAAAACAGGTTAATATTCCTGTACTTCCAGTTATTGCGATGGAGGGACGGAGAAGGTTAGGCCAGCCTGGCGTTGGTTGTCCAGGTTTAAGGTGGTAGGCTGGAATCTTAGGCAAATCCGGGATTCCAAGGCCGAGAGCTGATGACGAGTTGCCTTTAGGCGACGAAGTGGTTGATACCATGCTTCCAAGAAAAGCTCCTAAGCTTCAGATAACTGGGAACCGTACCCCAAACCGACACAGGTGGTTAGGTAGAGAATACCAAGGCGCTTGAGAGAACTCGGGTGAAGGAACTAGGCAAAATGGCACCGTAACTTCGGGAGAAGGTGCGCCGGCGAGGGTCAAGGACTTGCTCCGTAAGCCCATGCCGGTCGAAGATACCAGGCCGCTGCGACTGTTTATTAAAAACACAGCACTCTGCAAACACGAAAGTGGACGTATAGGGTGTGACGCCTGCCCGGTGCCGGAAGGTTAATTGATGGGGTTAGCGCAAGCGAAGCTCTTGATCGAAGCCCCGGTAAACGGCGGCCGTAACTATAACGGTCCTAAGGTAGCGAAATTCCTTGTCGGGTAAGTTCCGACCTGCACGAATGGCGTAACGATGGCGGCGCTGTCTCCACCCGAGACTCAGTGAAATTGAAATCGCTGTGAAGATGCAGTGTATCCGCGGCTAGACGGAAAGACCCCGTGAACCTTTACTATAGCTTTGCACTGGACTTTGAATTTGCTTGTGTAGGATAGGTGGGAGGCTTTGAAGTGGGGACGCCAGTTCTCATGGAGCCATCCTTGAAATACCACCCTGGCAACTTTGAGGTTCTAACTCAGGTCCGTTATCCGGATCGAGGACAGTGTATGGTGGGTAGTTTGACTGGGGCGGTCTCCTCCCAAAGAGTAACGGAGGAGTACGAAGGTGCGCTCAGACCGGTCGGAAATCGGTCGTAGAGTATAAAGGCAAAAGCGCGCTTGACTGCGAGACACACACGTCGAGCAGGTACGAAAGTAGGTCTTAGTGATCCGGTGGTTCTGTATGGAAGGGCCATCGCTCAACGGATAAAAGGTACTCCGGGGATAACAGGCTGATACCGCCCAAGAGTTCATATCGACGGCGGTGTTTGGCACCTCGATGTCGGCTCATCACATCCTGGGGCTGAAGCCGGTCCCAAGGGTATGGCTGTTCGCCATTTAAAGTGGTACGCGAGCTGGGTTTAGAACGTCGTGAGACAGTTCGGTCCCTATCTGCCGTGGACGTTTGAGATTTGAGAGGGGCTGCTCCTAGTACGAGAGGACCGGAGTGGACGAACCTCTGGTGTTCCGGTTGTCACGCCAGTGGCATTGCCGGGTAGCTATGTTCGGAAGAGATAACCGCTGAAAGCATCTAAGCGGGAAACTTGCCTCAAGATGAGATCTCACTGGGATCTTGAATCCCCTAAAGGGCCGTCGAAGACTACGACGTTGATAGGTTGGGTGTGTAAGCGCTGTGAGGCGTTGAGCTAACCAATACTAATTGCCCGTGAGGCTTGACCATATAACACCCAAGCAATTTGCTAACGCAGATTGCGGTGGTGAAGATGATACGAACCGAAAGTTCGCAACAAACCACAAATATCGCATATCCGAATTCGCTGGGCTGTCCATCTGGACATTCTGGCTACAGAATTTCTTGACGACCATAGAGCATTGGAACCACCTGATCCCATCCCGAACTCAGTAGTGAAACGATGCATCGCCGATGGTAGTGTGGGGTTTCCCCATGTGAGAGTAGGTCATCGTCAAGATTCATTTCGCAAAACCCCTATCTGCGCATGCAGGTAGGGGTTTTGTCTTTGTGGCTAGAAAATCCCCAGTCCTGCCCGAACCCCTGTAGGAGCAGCCTTGCGCTGCGAAGAGGCCGGTAAGGCTAAAGATTATCTTTGGCTGCAATGGCCTCTTCGCAGCACAAGGCTGCTCCTACAGTGAATGGTGCAACGCCAGCCAGGGGCGCTCAAAATGATGGCATTCGGCCCTTTCATATTGGCGTGATATGGTTCCCCCTTAGCCACCAGCGCCTGCCAGAGATCCTCCGATGCCCAACACCACCCATCTCCACCCCGGCTTCATGATCGTCCACGGCAACCGCCTCGACGACCTGCGCAGCCTGGTGGTGAGCTGGATGCGTCGCTACCCCTTGGCGCCACTGGAAAACGAAATCGCCCTGGTACAAAGCAATGGCATCGCCCAGTGGCTCAAGCTGGCCCTGGCCGAAGACCCGCTTGAAGACGACCAGGGCGGTTGTGGCATCGCCGCCGCAATCGATGTGCAACTGCCCGGCAGCTTCATGTGGCAGTTGTACCGAAGCGTGCTGGGCCGCGACGAAATTCCTGAAGTTTCCCTGCTCGACAAGGCCCCGCTGACCTGGCGCCTGATGCGCCTGCTGCCGGCCCTGATCGAACGACCGCATTTCGAACCGCTGCGGCGCTTCCTTACCGACGACAGCGACCTGCGCAAGCGTTACCAGCTCGCCGAGCGGCTGGCCGACCTGTTCGACCAGTACCAGGTCTACCGCGCTGATTGGCTCAAGGACTGGGCGGCGGGCGAGCATATTCTCAACACCGCCCGCGGCGAGCGCAAAGCGCTGCCCCCGGGCAACCGTTGGCAGGCCGAACTGTGGCGTGCGCTGCTGGATGATGTCGGCGAAGCGGGCATGGCACAGAGCCGCGCCGGGGTGCATCAGCGCTTCATCGAGCGTATCAATAGCTTGCAGCAGGCACCTGCCGGGTTGCCACCGCGGGTGATCGTGTTCGGTATCTCTTCGCTGCCAGCCCAGGCACTGGAAGCATTGGCGGGCCTGGCGCGCTTCAGTCAGGTGCTGCTGTGCGTGCACAACCCCTGCCGCCACCATTGGGCCGATATCGTTGCCGACAAGGATCTGTTGCGCCATCAGTACAAGCGCCAGCAGCGCAAGCAGGGCATGCCCCTGCAACTGGACGACCAGTCGCTGCATCAACATGCCCACCCGTTGCTGGCAGCCTGGGGCAAACAAGGCCGCGACTACATCAACCTGCTCGACAGTTATGACGACCCGGGCAGCTATCAGGGTGTGTTCAGCGATGGCCGCATCGACCTGTTCAGTGACGGCTCGCCCACAACGCTGCTAAACCAGTTGCAGGACGACATTCTCGAACTGCGCCCGCTCGCCGAAACCCGCGAGCTGTGGCCGGCAGTCGACACGGCGAAAGACCGCTCGGTGCGCTTCCACATTGCCCACAGCCCGCAACGCGAAGTGGAGATCCTGCACGACCAGCTGCTGGCCCGCTTCAGCGCCGACCCTACCTTACGCCCGCGTGACGTGATCGTCATGCTGCCGGCCGTCGACACCTACGCGCCGCATATCCGCGCGGTGTTCGGCCAGTTGCAACGCAATGACCCGCGCTACATTCCGTTCACCCTCACCGACCAGGGCCAGCGTGGTCGCGAGCCCTTGCTGATCGCCCTCGAACACCTGCTGAAGCTGCCGGACAGCCGCTTCGCGGTCAGCGAAGTGCTCGACCTGCTGGACGTACCAGCCGTGCGTGCACGCTTTGGCATCCGCGAAAACGACCTGCCCACGCTGCACCGCTGGATCGAGGGCGCCGGCATTCGCTGGGGGCTCAATGCCGAGCAGCGGGCCAGCTTGGGCTTGCCCGCAGGGCTTGAACAGAACAGCTGGCGTTTCGGCTTGCGGCGCATGCTGCTGGGCTACGCGGTGGGTGTGGGTGAAGCGTGTGATGGCATTGAACCCTACGATGAAATCGGTGGCCTGGACGCGGCATTGATCGGCCCGCTGGCCGCGCTGCTCGACGCGCTCGAAGTGGCCTATCAGGCCTTGTCCGAGCCTGCCACCGTCAGCCAGTGGGGGGAGCGCCTGAATGCCTTGCTGCAAGTGTTCTTCCTCGCCGAGGGTGAGCGCGACGAATTTCTGCTGATGCAGTTGCAGGACCTGCGCGATAACTGGCTTGAGGTGTGCGAAACCGTTGGCCTGCAAGACCCACTGCCGCTGACCGTAGTCCGTGAAGCCTGGCTGTCGGGCCTCGATCAGGGCAAGCTGTCGCAACGCTTCCTCGCCGGTTCGGTGAACTTCTGCACCCTCATGCCCATGCGCGCCATCCCGTTCCGCGTGGTCTGCCTGCTGGGCATGAACGATGGCGACTACCCCCGTGCCCAGCAACCGCTGGACTTCGACCTGATGGCCAGCGACTACCGCCCCGGTGACCGCTCGCGCCGCGAAGATGACCGCTACCTGCTGCTCGAAGCGTTGCTGTCGGCACGTGACCAGCTGTATATCAGCTGGATCGGGCGCAGTATCCGCGACAACAGCGAACGCCCGGCCTCGGTACTGATCGGTCAGTTGCGCGATCACCTCGCTGCCGGTTGGCATCTTGCCGGCACAGAACAAGGGGAGCCAGCGCAACCGGGCGAGCAGTTTTTACACGCCCTGACCCAGGAGCACCCGCTGCAACCGTTCAGCTCGCGTTACTTCGAGAAGGGCAGCCCGCTGTTCAGCTTTGCCCACGAATGGCAGGTGCTGCACCAGCAGAGCCAGGAAGACGAGCAGGGTGACTCTGCCCTGCCGCCTTACCAGGACGATGAATCCTTGAGCCTGACCCAATTGAATGACTTCCTGCGCCACCCGGTGCGGCATTTCTTCAGTCAGCGGCTGAAGGTGTATTTCGAAGCGCTGGAAGCGCCAACCCCGGACGAAGAACCGTTCGTTCTCGATACCCTGCAACGCTACGGCGCCAGCGAAAGCCTATTGGGTGCGGCACTGTCCGAGCCGGACAATGCCGAGCAAGCCTTGCAGGCACAGGCCCGACGTCTGCAGGCCTGTGGCTTGCTGCCGCTGGCCGGCTTCGGCGATTTGCTGCAAAGCGAGTTGATCGAACCTCTACCCGATCTGCTGCAACGTCACCGCCAGTTGTTGCAACGCTGGCCCCAGCTGGTCGAGGGCGCGTTGCCGGTGCATTTCGAGCACGGCCAGCATCGGCTCGAAGGCTGGCTGGGCCGGGTGTTCCAGGCGGACGACCAAAGCCTGCTCAGCATCACCACCGTGCCCAACACCATCAGCGCCGGGCGCAACAACCTCAAGTGGCACCGCCTGATAGCGCCCTGGGTAACGCACCTGGCGGCCTGCGCGGCGGGCTACCGCTACAACAGTGCGCTGGTGGCCAGCGACCTGACTCTGCTGCTCGCACCGCTGCCCCAAGACCAGGCCGCACAACTGCTGGGCGACCTGTTGGTGGCCCGCCAGGCGGCGATGAACGCGCCGCTGCCGGTTGCAGCCAAGACCGCGTTCGCCTGGCTGGCCCAGGACGATGCCGACAAAGCCCTGGCAGCGGCTGCCCGTGCCTATGAAGGCGACGAGCGCACCAGCTTCGGCGAGCGCAGTGAAAGCATCGCCCTGGCCCGCCAGTACCGCGACTTTGCCGCACTTACCGCTGACGAAACCTTTGAAGGCTGGTGCGAAACCTTGTACCGCCCATTGTTCACCGCCCCTTGGCAAACCCTGGGCAACCCGGAGAAAGGCGCATGACCCAGGACCGTCCCCTGGCACTGAGTTTTCCCCTGCACGGCAGCCAGCTGATCGAGGCCAGCGCCGGCACGGGCAAGACCTTTACCATTTCGGCGCTGTACCTGCGCCTGATCCTCGGTCACGGAGGGGAGCAGGGATTCAATCGCGAGCTGCTACCACCGCAGATCCTCGTGGTGACCTTCACCGACGCCGCCACCAAGGAGCTGCGCGAACGTATCCGCGCCCGTCTGGCAGAGGCTGCACGGTTCTTCCGTGGCGAACTGGAAGGCGCCGACCCGCTGCTGCATCAGCTGCGTGACGATTATCCGCAAGAGGCCTGGCCGCGTTGTGCAGGCCGCCTGGAAATCGCCGTGCAGTGGATGGACGAAGCGGCGGTATCGACCATTCATGGTTGGTGCCAGCGCATGCTGCGCGAGCATGCCTTCGACAGCGGCAGCCTCTTCACCCAGACCCTGGAAACCGACCACAGCGAACTGCTCGGCCAGGTCATGCGCGATTACTGGCGGCGCTTCTGCTACGGCATGCAGGGTGACGCACTGGTCTGGGTGCGTGGCAACTGGGGCAGCCCCGATGCCCTGCTGCCGCGCATTCGCCCACTGTTTGGCCGCGTGCGCGCCCTGCAGGACGGGCCAGAGCCCGAAGCACTGATCCAGGCATCGCTGCAGCAACGTGGCGAACAGCTGGCCCAGCTGAAGGCGCCCTGGGCGCAGTGGGCCGAGGAACTGCGGCAAATTTGCCGCGATGCGCTGGCCGCCAAGCAGGTCGATGGCCGCAAGATGCAGGCCCGTTACTTCGAGCCCTGGTTCGACAAGCTCTGCGCCTGGGCCGGCGACGTGCAACTCGTGGAGCTCGACCTGGGTACCGGCTTCACCCGCCTGACGCCAGATGGCATGGCCGAAGCCTGGAAGGGCGAGCCACCCGAGCACCCGGCCCTGAACGCGATGCAGACACTGCAGCAACAATTGCAGGCGCTGGACAGCCCGGATGCACCCTTGCTCGAGCACGCTGCCAACTGGGTATCGGCACGGTTCGAAGTGGAGAAGCGCCGGCGTGCGGAAATGGGCTTCGACGACATGCTCGTGCGCCTGCAGCACGCCTTGGCCAGCGAGGCCGGCGAGCGCCTGGCCGGCCTGATCCGCGAGCAGTTCCCGGTAGCGCTGATCGACGAATTCCAGGACACCGACCCGGTGCAGTACGGCATTTTCGAGCGCATCTACCAGATCAGCGAAAACCGCGCAGAAACCGGCCTGTTCATGATCGGTGACCCCAAGCAGGCGATCTACGCCTTCCGCGGTGCCGACATCTACACCTACCTCGCGGCACGGCGCGCCACCAGCGGCCGCCTGCACAGCCTGGACACCAACTACCGCTCCAGCAAGGCCATGGTCGCGGCGGTCAACCAGGTGTTTCTGCAGGCCGAGGCGCGTGAAGCGGGGCGCGGTGCATTCCTGTTTCGCGAGGCCGACGACAACCCGCTGCCGTTCATCGAAGTCCGTGCCAAGGGCCGTGGCGAACAGCTGATGATTGACGGGGAAGCCAGTGCAGCTCTGCAATGCTGGCAGCTGGAAAGCGATGAACCCGTCTCCAGCAGTGTCTACCGCCAGCAGCTGGCAGCCAGTTGCGCCAGCCATATCGTCGCCGTGCTCAATGGCGGCCAGCAGGGCACGGCGGGCTTCCAGAATGGCGAAGGCGAACTGCGCCCGTGCCTGCCCTCGGACATCGCCATCCTGGTGCGTGACGGCCATGAAGCGCAGATGGTCCGCGCCGAGCTGGCCGCACGGGATGTGCGCAGTGTGTACCTGTCCGACAAGGACTCGGTGTTTTCCGCCCAGGAGGCTCACGACCTGCTGGCCTGGCTCAAGGCCTGCGCCGAGCCAGACTCGGAGCGCCTGCTCAAGGCCGCACTGGCCAGCCTCACCTTGGGGCTGTCGCTGGCCGCGCTGGATCGGCTGAACCAGGACGAACGGGTCTGGGAAGGCTGGGTCATGCGTTTTCGCCATTATCGCGATACCTGGCAACGCCAAGGCGTGCTGCCCATGCTGCGGCACCTGCTGCATGACTTCCAGCTGCCGCGCACGCTGATCCGCCGCAGTGACGGCGAACGTGTGCTGACCAACCTGCTGCACCTGGCCGAACTGCTGCAGCAGGCGGCAGGTGAGCTGGACGGTGAGCAGGCGCTGATCCGCCACCTGGCCGAGCACCTGGCCAGCTCCGGTCAGGCCGGTGAAGAGCAGATCCTGCGCCTGGAGAGCGACGAACAGCTGGTCAAGGTGGTGACTATCCACAAGTCCAAGGGCCTGGAGTATCCCCTGGTCTACCTGCCGTTCATCTGCACCAGCAAACCGGTGGACGGCAGCCGCCTGCCGTTGGCCTGGCATGACAGCCACGGCAACGCCCACCTCACCCTTACCCCGGACCAGGCGCAGATCGAGCGCGCCGACGATGAGCGCCTGGCCGAAGACCTGCGCCTGCTCTACGTGGCCCTGACCCGCGCCCAGCATGCTTGCTGGCTGGGTGTTGCCGACCTGAAGCGCGGCAACCAGAAGCGTTCACAACTGCACCGCTCGGCATTCGGCTACCTGCTGGGAGGCGGCCTTGCCTTGGCGGGCTCGCAGCAGCTTACCCAGTGGTTGCAGGCGTTGGCGGCGACATGCCCGCACATCACTTGCCCGGGCCTGCCGCCGGCAGATGAGCAGGTGTATCGCATGCCCCATGCCCACCGTGAGCTGCTGCCCGCACGCAAGCCGCGCCGCGCAGCGGCCGAGCATTGGTGGATCGCTTCGTACAGCGCCCTGCGTATCGGCGATCAGGCGCTGGTTGCCGACAGTTCGCAGGCCCAGCAACTGCTGGATGACGAAGTGGTCGATGCCCAGGTACTGCGCGAGGTGCCGGCCGACAGTGGCGACATTCACCGCTTCCCGCGGGGGCCGAACCCCGGCACCTTCCTGCATGGCTTGCTGGAATGGGCGGGCCGCGAAGGCTTCAGCCAGGTCAGTGGCAACCCGCAGCTGATCGAGCGCACCGTTGGCCAGCGCTGCAACCGCCGCGACTGGACCGGCTGGATCCCCACCCTCAGCCAGTGGATGCAGCGCTTGCTGGGCGAGGCCCTGCCGTTGCCGGGCAGCGACCAGGGCGTGACGCTGGGGCAGTTGCGTCATTACCAGATCGAAATGGAATTCTGGTTCGCCAGCCACCGGGTCGACGCCGAACAACTCGACCGCCTGGTGGCACGCCACACCCACCCTGGCCTGGCGCGCCCGGCAGCGCAGCCGACCGTGCTCAACGGTATGTTCAAAGGTTTTATCGACCTGGCGTTCGAGCTGGACGGGCGTTACTACGTGACCGACTACAAGTCCAACTGGCTGGGCCCGGACATTCAGGCCTACGACGCCATGGCCATGGAAAAGGCCATTATCGAGCACCGCTACGACCTGCAATACGTGCTGTACCTGCTGGCCCTGCACCGGCAGTTGCGCGCCCGCCTGCCGGACTACGATTACGACCGCCATGTAGGCGGCGCCCTGTTCATCTTCCTGCGCGGCGCGAGCAGCAGCGGCCACGGCGTGTACCACACCAAGCCACCGCGCGAGCTGATCGAAAGCCTTGATGCGCTGTTCCGTGGCGAGCACCCGCCGGCACAGCAGGACCTGTTTGCCGGAGCCGAGATATGAGCCGAAACCTGGTTGACCTGTTGCCCACCCCGTTGCACGCCGAGCACCTGCTGGCGCTGGCGCCACAGCACGACAGCGGTGACCTGTTGCAACTGCTCGATCGCTGGGTCGAGCGAGGCTGGCTGCGGGCCCTGGACCGCGCGTTCGTCTCGTTCCTCGAAGAGCGCGCCCCTGGCAGCGATCCCTTGTTGTTACTGGCGGCAGCACTGGCCAGCCACCAACTGGGCCACGGGCATGTCTGCCTCGACCTGCAGCAAACCCTGGCGGAGCCCGATTTCGCCTTGTCGCTGCCGCCTGAAGGCGATGCCCTGATCGGGCCCTTGCTGCTGCCGTCGCAGTTGCTGGCCAACCTCGATTTGAATGCCTGGCGCCAGCGCATCGCCGCCAGCCCGCTGGTGGCCGCTGGCGATACCCCGGGCCAGCAAGCCCGGCCACTGGTACTCAGCGGCGAGCGCTTGTACCTGCGCCGTTACTGGAGCTACGAGCGGCGGATCGACCATACCCTGCGCCAGCGCCTGACCCAGGCCGAAGCACCGCTCCCCGACCTGTCAGATCGCCTGGCGCAACTGTTCGAGGGCGGTGCGCCAGATGGCCAGGTGGACTGGCAGAAGCTCGCCTGTGCGCTGGCGACCCGCGCCGGTTTCAGCATCATTACGGGCGGCCCCGGCACGGGCAAGACCACCACCGTGGTGCGCCTGCTGGCTTTGCTGCAAGGGCCGGCAGTGGAGCAGGGCAGGCCGCTGCGCATCCGCCTGGCCGCGCCGACCGGCAAGGCTGCTGCGCGCCTGACCGAATCCATTGGCCAGCAGGTCGAGCGCCTGCAAGTCAGTGCCGAAGTACGCGGGCAAATCCCCACTGACGTCAGCACCGTGCACCGCCTGCTCGGCAGCCGCCCGGGCTCGCGGCACTTCCGCCACCATGCCGGCAACCCGCTGCCGCTGGATGTGCTGGTGGTCGACGAAGCGTCGATGATCGACCTGGAAATGATGGCCAACCTGCTGGATGCCCTGCCACCGCGCGCGCGCCTGGTGCTGCTGGGCGACAAGGACCAGTTGGCCTCGGTCGAAGCCGGTGCGGTACTGGGCGACCTGTGCCGGGATGCCGAAGAGGGCTATTACTCGCCAGCGACTGCAGCGTGGCTGGAGCAGATCAGTGGCGAGTCGCTGGCCGCCAGCGGCCTCAAGGCCGGTGATGAGCAGCGCAACCCACTGGCCCAGCAATTGGTGATGCTGCGTTTTTCGCGGCGCTTCGGTGAAGGCAGCGGCATTGGCCAGCTGGCGCGGCTGGTCAACCGCCAGGATTCCCACGCGGCGCGCAACCTCCTGGCCAAACCGCCGGCCGATGTGCACAGCCTTGCCCTCAAGCACGAGCAGGACCGTGCGTTCGACCGCCTGCTGCTCGACGGCCTGAACCGCGGTGCCGAAGGCCCGCAGGGCTATCGCAGCTACCTGCGCACCCTGGGCCGCTACCGGCCTGCACTGGAAACCGCCTTTGACGACCCCGCGTGGGAGCAATGGGCAGCCAAGGTGCTGCACAGCTTCGAGGACTTCCAGTTGCTGTGCGCGGTGCGCCGTGGCGCCTGGGGTGTCGAAGGCCTCAACGAACGGGTGGCCCGGGTGCTGCACAATGCCGGGCTGATCGACAGCCAGCAGCCCTGGTACGAAGGCCGCCCAGTGCTGGTGACCCGCAACGACTACGGCCTGGGCCTGATGAACGGTGACATCGGCATCGCCCTGCGTCTGCCGGACGAGCGCGGTGAGCCGCTGCTGCGGGTGGCCTTCCCGCGGAACGACGGCAGTGGTGGTGTGCGTTTCGTCTTGCCCAGCCGGCTCAACGAAGTGGAAACGGTATTCGCCATGACCGTGCACAAATCCCAGGGCTCGGAGTTCAGCCACACCGCGCTGGTACTGCCCGATGCGCTCAACCCGGTGCTGACCAAGGAGCTGGTGTACACCGGCATCACCCGGGCCAAGCACTGCTTCAGCCTGGTCGAGCCACGGCAAGGCATTTTCGAAGAAGCGGTGGCGCGCAAGGTGCGGCGTATTTCCGGGTTGATGCTCGAACAGGTCTAGCCTTGGGGAACCGCGGGTTTACTAAAATTTCGATCATTCATGCGGTCCTTGTGGGAGCGGGTTTACCCGCGAACACCGGCGCAGCCGGTGCCATCCACCGCGTCGCCTGCTTCGCGGGTAAACCCGCTCCCACAGGGAATGCATGCGCCCCTGAGATCGGCGTCTTTCATACAACGATGCGGCCATGTGCTATCGTTGCGCCGATACAAGAAAGGACTTTAAGAGATTCCCCACATGAACGTGGCCGCAAGGCGAGTGACAAGCTGTGCGCTTTCGCTATTGTTGGCCGTCCTGTTCCTTTCTGCAGGCCCCGCCCAGGCAGAAACCGCCACAACCGCCGCCCAGGCGCAGCAACGCGCCAAGGCCGTCACCCAAGTGGTACTCGGCATCTTCAGTTACGCCCGCTGGCCCGCCGAACCTTCACCCTTGCGCTTGTGCCTGGTCGGCCCGACCGAATACGCCGATGACCTGATCAAAGGCCATGTGCAGGAGTCCGGCCGCCCGCTACAGGTGCGGCGCCTGCTGGCGGAAGATACCCAGGTCGCCCAGGCCTGCGATGCCATCTACATCGGCAAACTCGACCAAGGCCAGCGCGATCGACTGTTCGAGCGCGTCAGCGGCCACCCGGTACTGAGCATCAGCGAAGCGAACGACCCGTGTACGGTTGGCAGCCTGTTCTGCCTGCGGGTCAGCGACCAGCAGGTGGCCTTTGACGTCAACCTCGACTCGGTGGCGCGCTCCGGCGTACGCATCCACCCCAGTGTGCTGCAATTGTCGCGGCGCCGGGCGGTGCAGCCATGAAGCCGACCCGCAAGCAGGGCGTGCGCCCGACCCTGCGCTCGGTGCTGGGCCGTGGCCACCTCAGCGTTGCCTTGCTCGCCGTGGGCCTGGCCGGTATTTCCCTTACCCTGCTGGGCGTGCTCGCCCTGCGTGTGTACGCCAATCACAACCTGCACCTGATCGCCCGCTCCATCAACTACACCGTGGAAGCGGCAGTGGTATTCGATGACAGTGCCGCAGCCAATGAGTCGCTGGCGCTGATCGCCAGTAACGAGGAAGTGGCCGAGGCCAAGGTCTTCAACGACGAAGGGGCGCTGTTGGCACACTGGCAACGCGGCGATACCGGCATGCTCGCCAAGCTTGAAGTGCAGGTTGCCACCGCCTTGCTGGATGAGCCGGTCAAGCTGCCGATCCTGCACCAGCAGCAGCAGGTCGGGCACATCGAGGTAGTCGGCCAGGGCCGTAGCCTGTTGCTGTTCATGCTCAGCGGCTTGGGCGGCATCCTGTTCTGCACGCTTCTCAGTGCCCTGGCTGCGCAATACCTGTCGCGGCGCCTGCTCAGCGATATCGTCCGCCCGCTGCGTGGCCTGGCCAGCGTCGCCCACGCCGCCCGCCGCGAGCGCAGTTTCGACCGGCGCGTGCCGGAAGCGCCGATTGCCGAACTCAACGAACTGGGCAACGACTTCAACGCCCTGCTCGACGAACTGGAGGTATGGCACAGCCACCTGCAGAACGAAAACCAGACCCTGGCCCACCAGGCCAGCCACGACAGCCTGACCGGCCTGCCCAACCGCGCCTTCTTCGAAGGGCGCCTGAATCGCAGTGTGCGTAACGCTGCGCGCCAGCAGGACCACCTGGCGCTGCTGTTCCTCGACAGCGACCACTTCAAGCAGATCAACGACACCCTTGGCCATGCCGTGGGCGACGAAGTACTGATCAGCGTGGCCGACCGCGTGCGTGCCCAACTGCGCGAGCACGACCTGGTGGCACGCCTGGGCGGTGATGAGTTCGCGGTACTGCTGACACCGTTGCAGTCGCGCGAGGATGCCGAGCTGATTGCCGAGAAGATTGTTGCCAGCATGAAGCTGCCCGTGCAGCTGGACAGTGGCCGCAGTATCGCCACCTCACTGAGTGTCGGTATTGCCTATTACCCGGATGACGGCGCTGACCCCGCCAGTCTTCTCAATGCCGCCGATGCGGCGATGTACCAGGCCAAGCGCAAACGCCCTGGCCATTGGCAAGTGGCGCAGACGGAACGGTCCGCCAGTGAAATCAAGAACAGGAGTTGAACCCGTGATACACGCTTTACGTTTCCCCCTTTGGGCTTTGTTGCTCGCCGTGCTGGCGCTGACCGGTTGCCAGAGCGCGCCCCCAAAAGGCCTGACCCCCGAACAGATCGCCGTGCTCAAGCGCGAAGGCTTTACCCCGACCGATGAAGGCTGGGCCTACGACCTGTCCGGCAAAGTGTTGTTCGGCAGCGACCTGGATGGCCTCAACGGCCAGAGCCAGGCGATTGTCGAGCGCATTGGCAAGGCGCTGCTCGGCGTGGGCATCCAGGGCGTGCGGGTGGACGGCCATGCCGATTCGTCGGGCAAGGCTGCGTACAACCAGCAGCTGTCCGAACGCCGTGCGCAGAGCGTGACCAGGGCGCTGGTCGGGGTTGGCATGCAGGCACAAAATATCCAGAGCCGCGGCCTGGGCAGCACACAACCGGTGGCGGACAACCGCACCAGCGCTGGGCGTACCGAGAACCGACGGGTATCCATCGTGGTGGCCTCTTACTGACCGCTGTCCCGTGAGCTATCACATTTCTTTGTAGGAGCAGCCTTGTGCTGCGAAGAGGCCAGCCCAGGCACTGCAGTTGTGTTGCCATGACCGGCCCCTTCGCAGCACAAGGCTGCTCCTACAAATGGAGCTACGGAGCACCCATCATTCCTGAGCAAACCGCATCTCGCGGGTCTCGCCCATCAACAATGGCGCATTGGCCTCGGTCACCCCTCGGATGTAATCCCACAACAGGGTAATGCGCTTCAACTTGCGCAAATCCTCCCGGCAGTACATCCAGAACTGCCGCGTCACCTCGATCTCCTCGGGCAGCACCGTCACCAGTCGCGGGTCCTGCGCCGCAAGGAAGCACGGCAGTATCGCCAGCCCACGCCCCTGCAACGCGGCGGTGTACTGCGCAATCACGCTGGTACTGCGCAAGTGCGCGCTGGCGCCGGGAATCAGGTTGGCCAGGTACAAAAGCTCCGAACTGAACGCCAGGTCATCCACGTAACTGATGAACGGATGTTTGGCCAAGTCGGCGACCTGGCGGATGGGCGCGTGGTTGTCCAGATAGTCCTGGGTCGCATACAGCCGCAAGCGGTAATCGCACAGCTTGCAGCACACATAAGGCCCATGCTCCGGCCGCTCCAGTGCAATGACGATGTCCGCCTCGCGCTTGGAAAGGCTGATGAAGTGCGGCAGCGGCAGGATATCCACCGAGATCGCCGGGTAGGCATCGACGAAGTGGCTTAGCTGCGGGGTGATGAAAAAGCTGCCAAAGCCCTCGGTGCAGCCCATGCGGACATGTCCCGACAATGCCACGCCCGACCCGGACACCTGCTCGCACGCCATGTGCAGCGTGCTTTCTATCGACTCGGCATAACCGAGCAAGCGCTGGCCCTCGGCGGTGAGGACAAAGCCGTTGGTCCGCGACTTTTCGAACAGCAACGTACCCAGCGCCCCCTCCAGCGAGCTGATGCGCCGCGACACCGTGGTGTAGTCCACGCTCAGGCGTTTGGCGGCACTGCTGGCCTTGCGGGTGCGGGCCACCTCGAGGAAAAACTTCAGGTCGTCCCAGTTGAGCGCGCTCAGGGATGTGAGGTCTTTTTGCATGATGATCCGGTTTTTTTGTGCGTTCTTGTTGGATGTTTGCACATCTATACTCGAAACAAGCCTCAGGACGCCACCTCGCGTTTGCTTGGCGCTGGCGATCTCGTCCCGACAATAATTCCAAGGAGAACGCAGATGAACGCACCGCAGTCCCCTAACAGCACCAAGGTCGAGCAGGTGAAGCTGCTGATCGACGGCCAATGGGTCGAGTCCAAAACAACCGAGTGGCGCGACATCGTCAACCCGGCCACCCAAGAGGTGCTGGCGCGCGTACCGTTTGCCACCGTCGAGGAAGTCGATGCTGCCGTGGCCGCTGCCCACAGTGCCTTCCAGACCTGGCGCAACACCCCGATTGGCGCGCGCATGCGCATCATGCTCAAGCTGCAGGCGCTGATCCGCGAACACACCAAACGCATTGCCCAGGTGCTCAGCGCCGAGCAGGGCAAAACCCTGGCCGATGCTGAAGGCGATATCTTCCGCGGCCTGGAAGTGGTCGAACACGCTGCGTCCATTGGCACCCTGCAGATGGGCGAGTTCGCCGAGAACGTCGCCGGCGGTGTCGATACCTACACCCTGCGCCAGCCAATCGGTGTATGCGCCGGTATCACCCCGTTCAACTTCCCGGCCATGATCCCGCTGTGGATGTTCCCCATGGCCATCGTCTGCGGCAACACCTTCGTGCTCAAACCGTCCGAGCAGGATCCGCTGTCGACCATGCTGCTGGTGGAGCTGGCGCTGGAGGCCGGCGTACCGGCGGGCGTGCTCAACGTGGTGCACGGTGGCAAGCAAGTGGTGGATGCCATCTGCACGCACCAGGACATCAAGGCGATTTCCTTCGTCGGCTCCACTGAAGTCGGTACCCACGTGTACAACCTCGGTAGCCAGCACGGCAAGCGCGTGCAGTCGATGATGGGCGCCAAGAACCACGCGGTGGTGTTGCCCGATGCCAACCGCACGCAAACCGTCAACGCCTTGGTCGGTGCCGCCTTTGGCGCGGCGGGCCAGCGTTGCATGGCCACTTCGGTGGCGGTGCTGGTGGGCAAGGCCCGTGAATGGCTGCCAGACATCAAGGACGCGGCGAGCAAGCTCAAGGTCAATGCCGGCTGCGAGCCAGGTACCGACGTTGGCCCGGTGGTGTCCAAACGCGCCAAGGAACGTGTGCTGGGCCTGATCGAAAGCGGCATCAAGGAAGGCGCCAAGCTGGAGCTCGACGGCCGTGAGGTCACGGTGCCGGGTTACGAGCAGGGCAACTTCGTTGGCCCGACCCTGTTCTCGGGCGTGAAGACCGACATGCAGGTGTACACCCAGGAAATCTTCGGCCCGGTACTGGTCACCCTGGAGGTCGATACCCTCGACGAGGCCATCGCCCTGGTCAACGCCAACCCGTTCGGCAACGGCACCGGCCTGTTCACCCAAAGTGGCGCGGCAGCGCGCAAGTTCCAGAGTGAAATCGATATCGGCCAGGTGGGCATCAACATCCCGATCCCGGTACCGGTACCGTTCTTCAGCTTCACCGGCTCCCGTGGCTCCAAGCTTGGCGACCTCGGCCCGTACGGCAAGCAAGTGGTGCAGTTCTACACTCAGACCAAGACCGTTACCGCCCGCTGGTTCGATGACGACAGCGTCAATGACGGTGTGAACACCACCATCAGCCTGCGCTAAGGAGACGTCATGCGTATTGCATTCATCGGCCTCGGCAACATGGGCGCGCCCATGGCCCGCAACCTGATCAAGGCCGGGCACCAACTGAACCTGTTCGACCTCAACAAGGCCGTGCTGGCCGAGCTGGCAGAACTGGGTGGGCAGATCAGCCCGTCGCCCAAGGACGCAGCGGCCAACAGCGAGCTGGTGATCACCATGCTGCCAGCTGCGGCCCATGTGCGCAGCGTGTACCTGAATGAAGATGGCGTGCTGGCCGGCATTCGTGCCGGTACGCCTACCGTGGACTGCAGCACCATCGACCCGCAGACCGCCCGTGATGTGTCCAAGGCCGCAGCGGCCAAGGGCGTGGACCTGGGCGATGCGCCGGTGTCTGGTGGTACCGGCGGCGCGGCCGCGGGCACCCTGACCTTCATGGTCGGTGCCAGCGCCGAACTGTTCGCAACGCTCAAGCCGGTACTGGAGCAGATGGGCCGTAACATCGTGCACTGCGGTGAAGTTGGCACCGGGCAGATCGCCAAGATCTGCAACAACCTGCTGCTGGGCATCTCGATGATCGGTGTGTCTGAGGCCATGGCCCTGGGCAACGCGCTGGGCATCGACACCAAGGTGCTGGCCGGCATCATCAACAGCTCGACCGGGCGTTGCTGGAGTTCGGACACCTACAACCCGTGGCCGGGCATTATCGAAACGGCGCCGGCATCGCGTGGTTATACCGGCGGCTTTGGCGCCGAATTGATGCTCAAGGACCTCGGGCTGGCCACCGAAGCGGCACGCCAGGCTCACCAACCGGTGATCCTCGGCGCCGTGGCCCAGCAGCTGTATCAGGCCATGAGCCTGCGCGGCGAGGGTGGCAAGGACTTCTCGGCCATCGTCGAGGGTTATCGCAAGAAAGAGTGATGCAAGAGGTGGGCTTCATCGCGGTCCAGGCGTCCTTCCCTCTGTAACTGCGCACCAGAGGGAAGGGCACCTGCCCCGCGATTTTTTTTGCCCGCATTTCAGGCTAGAGATTTTTGTAGGAGCAGCCTTGTGCTGCGAAGAGGCCAGTCAAGACAACACCACTGCTGTGTCTGAACTGGCCTCTTCGCAGCACAAGGCTGCTCCTACACAGGGCTATGTGTAGCTTCAGGGGTCAGGCGAAGACGAAATACTTGCGCACGGTCTCGACCACTTCCCAGGTGCCTTTCATCCCCGGTTCGATCACGAACACGTCGCCGGCTTTCAGGTGCTTCGGCTCTTCGCCTTCCGGAGTGATGATGCAGTAGCCATCGAGGAAGTGGCAGAACTCCCACTTCTCGTAGTTGACCTCGAACTTGCCCGGGGTGCAGATCCAGGTGCCCATGATCTTGCTGCCGTCGGCCGACAGGTAGGCATTGAGGTTGACGGTGTGCGGATCGCCGCCGATGCGCTTCCACTTGGTGGCGTCCACGACCGGCGTCGGGCAGGTTTCGCGCAGGACGGTGATGAAATCGGACATGGGGCAACTCCTGGTGACTGGCTGAATGACTGGTCACCATAGGCCCAACGGTCGACCCGCAGTTGCCTGGGCTCGACGTCCAGCTGTCTGGCCGCGCTATGCCAGTGGGTTTACCTCGACGGTGATGTGCGCATTCGCTACGCCCACCAGTACCGCACAAAGTGGAAGAACACTGGCGCGGCAAAGCACACCGAGTCCATGCGGTCGAGCATGCCGCCGTGGCCTTCGATCATGTGGCCCCAGTCCTTCACCCCGCGGTCGCGCTTGATCGCCGACATCACCAGCCCGCCGAAGAAGCCCATGGCGTTGACCGCCAGCGCCATCAGCGCGGCCTGCCAGAAGGTGAACGGGGTGATCCAGCACAGCAGGGCGCCGATCAGGGTGGCCAGTGCCACGCCGCCGGCCAGCCCTTCGACGGTTTTGGACGGTGACAGGTTGGGGGCCACCTTGTGCTTGCCGAACAGCTTGCCGCACACGTACTGCAGCACGTCGCTGATCTGCACCACCAGGATCAGCCAGGCGATCAGCAGCAGGTTGCGCCCCTCGTAGCCGGGGATGTCCAGGGTCATCAAGGCCGGCACCGACGACACGCAGTACACCGCGATCATCAGCCCCCACTGCACCTTTGACGCACGTTCGAGAAAGCGCGTGGTGTCGCCGCCGAAGCTGGCCAGAATCGGCAGCAGCAGGAACAGGTACACCGGGATGAAGATGCTGAACAGGCCGTACCAGTCCATGGCAATCAGCACGTACTGCACCGGCAGCGCCACATAGAACGCCGCCACCAGCGCCGGGTAGTCGCTGCGCCGGGTCGGGGTGAGGGTCATGAACTCGCGCAGGGCGTAGAACGACACGCCATAGAACAGCACGATCACGCCGTATTTGCCGAACAGGAAGGCGATGCCGATCACCAGCACCATCACCCACCAGGCGTTGATGCGGGCGTTGAGGTTGTCGATTACCGCGTGTGGTGCCGGGCCGGCGCGCCACTTCAGCAGGCGGCCGGTCACACTGGCGAGCAGCAGCAGGGCGCCGATGCCGGCGAACAGGGAAAGGGTGTTGTCGTCCATGTCAGGCGTCCTTCGGGGCCAGGGTCAGCAGGGCCTGGCTGGCCCGCTCGAGAAAGGCCTGCTTGCTTTCATCAGCGTGCAGGTGCAGCGGTTCGCCAAAGCTCAGTGTGCACAACAACGGCAGGGGCAGGGCGCGGCCCTTGGGCATCACCCGGTTGAGGTTGGCGATCCATACCGGCACCAGCTCGACGTCGGGGTTGGCCGCGGCCAGGTGGTACAACCCGCTTCTGAACGGCATCAGTGGCTCGTCGCCCAGATTGCGCGTGCCTTCCGGGAAGAAGATCAGCGAGTCGCCCTGGGCCACGGCCTCAAGGATCGGCTGTAGCGGGCTGCCTTTGCCTTCACTGCGTTGGCGGTCGATCAACACGCCGTTGAACACCTTGCGAATGAGGAAATCGCGGATGCCCGGTTTGGCCCAGTAGTCCGCGCCGGCCACCGGGCGGGTGCGTCTACGCAAGGGCTGCGGCAGTGATGCCCACAGCAGCACGAAGTCACCGTGGCTGCTGTGGTTGGCGAAGTACAGACGCTGCACCGGCAGCGGCGTGCAACCCAGCCACAAGGCGCGGGCGCCTGTGATCAGGCGGGCGGCAGAGGTGATGAGGTAGGCGGTCAGGTTGGCGAGCATGGATCGGTGGTCATCCCTTCAAAGGCAGTGTCAGCAGGGTAGCCAAGGCCAGTGACAGCTGCAGGCCCAGGCACACTGCCTGGCGGCGCAACAGGTTCAGTGCGGCCTGGCTGCGATCAGGCCAGGCGCGGGCGTCCGTGGCTTGCGGTTTCAGTTTCAGCTCGAACAGGGCGCGGTCCATGGCCTGGGTGTCTGTTGCCAGGTCGTTGCTGCTGGCGAGGTGGGTGAACAGTTCGGCATCTATGGCTACCCGGATGGCCCAGTACTTGTGCATTACGCCAAGTACCAGCAGCACGCCGCACAGCAGGCTGGCCAGCGGTTGGAGTGGTGCACCCAGAAGCGGTGCAAGGCCGTAGGCCAGGGCCAGCAGGGTGAGGCCGTCGGACAGGCGTTCCAGCTGTTTGCCGCGACTCAGCAGGCTGGCTACCACGAGCAGGTTCATGGCTGGCCTCCAAGCTGTTGCAGGGCCCGGCGGTGTGCCGCATGCAGGACGATGCCAGGGCGGGCTTTGCGGATCAGTGCTTCGGCCTGCTGGGCATCGCTGCAACGGCCGGAGAGCAGCAGCCAGGCGGCCACGGCGCTGGCGCTGCGTGAATAGCCCAGAGCGCAGCAGACCAGTAACGGGCCTTGGGCGCGCAGGCGTTCGATGGCGTTGGCGGCCTGTCGTAACAGGGCAACGTCTGGCGCGATCAGGTCCAGGGTAGGGAAACACTGATAGCCGAGAGCTGACACGACCTCTGTGGGAGCGGGCGTGCCCGCGAAACAGGCGGCGCGGTGGATGGCACGGGCTTCGCCCGTGTTCGCGGGCACGCCCACTCCCACAATGGGTACGCCAGCGTTTGGCAGCTCCGCACACAAGTCGACAATCGCAGCAAATTGCTCCCCCTCGCCGCGCCCTGGAACCCGACCAAGGTACACGCCGTCGCATACTTCATCTGCTTGTGGATGGCGCCTCGTCCACAGCCGCGAGTTGAGCCAGGCGCCAGCCAGATAGGGCGCCAGTAGCCACCAGGTTGCATTCGACAAGCGCCCGTCGGCGCCCTTCTGAAAACCACCCGCCCCGAACACGGCATAGTTCAGTGCCACCAGTCCCAATGACAGCGCCGGCCACCCCAGCCACAGCCAGGCATCGCTAAGCGTAGCGGCGGGGAACACACACAGCAGCACGCCTACGCCATAACAACCGGCGACCTTCCAACGCTTGGCTTCACGTGCAAGGCGCGCCTGTTGCCAGGGCAGTCGCCCCTGATGCGGCCACAGCCACACACAGGCAAACCCCGCCAATGCCCCCGTGGGTACATCAATGAAATGATGCTGCCAGGTGGTCAGTACCGACACCCCGATCAACGCCATCCAGCCATGCATCAGCCATCGCCAGGGCTGGCGCTGCACATGCCTGGCAAACATCGTCCAGATGATCACCAGCAGCGCAATGTGCAGCGATGGTGCCTGGTTGAACGGCTTGTCGAAGCCCATCAGCACATCGAACAGCCAGCCGAACAGCCCACCCAGTTCCGGCCGTTCGAAGGTGAACCGCAGCGGCCACAGCAGGAAGCAGGTAACGCTGATCACCTGTGCGCTGAGCAGTGCCAGCGCGTGCCGGTCCATTTCCTGGCGTGTGCGCGGCAGCAGAAAGGACAGCCCGTAGAGCAAGTCGATGGACCAGTACGGGATGATCGTCCAGGGCCACAGCGGCATGCCGCGCTCCCAGCCGAACACCAGGCTGCCGACATCACTGCGCCCGGCGGTATGGTTGTTCGCCAGCCCATAGCTGAGGAAGAACAACGGCCCCAGCAGCAGAAGCCAGCACACGCCCCGGCGGATCAGCCCTGGCTCGCGTGGTGGGCTCATTCAGCGCACCCGTTGGGCCAAGCTGACGCTGAAAATGCCCCATTCATCGATGCGCTGGGCCAGCTTGCGGAAACCGGCTGCTTCTACCAACTGGTCCATTTCCGCCTGGCTGCGGCGTCGCATCACCCAGGCCTCGCCACCGCGATGGCTGGTGAGGGCGCGGGCGATCATCTCCAGTTGCGGGTGCCACGGCTGGCCGGTGTATACCAGATATCCGCCATCCTCCACGGCATCGGCCAGGCCGGCCAGCGAGTTGCCCACCAGTTGGTTGCTGGGGAACAGTTCGTACAGGCCCGAGACTACGGCCAGGCTTGGCGGTTGCTCCAGTGTGGCCAGGCTGTGGCGGTCGAAGGCATCGCCCTGGACGAAGCGGGCGATGTCGCCCAGGCCTTTCTCACTGATCAGTGCGCTGCCTTGCTGCACGTTCAGCTCGCTGTAGTCGCGCAGCAGGATCGAGTCCGGCAACTGCTCAAGGCCTTGCAGGGCTTCGAGGATATAGCGGCCATGCCCGGCGGCGATATCGACAATGTGCACGGGCCGCTGTTGTTCGCGCAGCCGTGCGATGGCCAGGCGCAGCAGCTCTTCGACGTGCAGCTTGCGCTGGCGAATGCCACGCCAGCCGATGGCATCGAGGTAGTTCTGGTCGACCAGGCGGCCTAGCTTGCCCTTGCCGGTCGGTTGGTTGCGGTACACGTAGTCGAGGGTGCTGCCCGAATCGAAGCCGGTGTCGAAGCCCAGTTTCACACCCGCAGACAGCCCCTTGCCCAGGCTGAGCCCGGCGCGGGTAGCGCGCCAGTAAAGGTCACGCGGCGAATGGCGCGGCAACGGTGCGGCCAGGCTTTCGGCTTCGGCGCAGCTGGCGCCCGTCTTGTCGGCATCGAGCAGTGACGGCAGGGCAACGGGGCTGGCGAAACAGTGCTCCACAAACCGCTCGATGCGCCTCAGGGCATGGGCCCGGTCACGTTCGCCCAGGGTGTCATGGAAGAAGCCCGGCAGGATGTGCATTTCCTTGCGCGTGCTGCCAAGGCGTTCGAAAAAGCGCTCCTGCGGCTGGCGCTCGACCACGAAGTCGGCCCCGGATACCAGCAACTGGGTGGGTACCTGGATGGCCTGGGCATCCGCTACCACCCGGTCGGCGGCTTCATACAGGCCCAGGAGCATGGTCACCGAAATCGGCCGGCTGATCAGCGGGTCGGCCACGTACGACATGACCCGCTCGGGGTCGTGGGTGAGCAGGCGCGGCTTGACGTAACTGTTGACGAAGAAGTTGCCGCGCAAGGCCTTGAGCAGCTTCAGGCCGGGACGGGCGAATGGCACGTACAGCTTGACCTTGAACGCGGGCGAGGCCAGCACCAGGCAGCGCACCTTGGGCGCATAGTCGTGGGCCCAGGTGGCAATCAGCACCGCGCCGACGCTTTGCGCCAGCACCACGAGGTCCTGCTCGGCGATGCCGTGATGGGCCTGGATATGTTCGATGAAGGTTTGCACGTCGCGCACGCTGGTGGCGAACCCCGGGCTGTCGCCGCGTGCGCCTGGCGACTGGCCATGGCCGCGGGCATCCCAGGCGAAGAAGTCATAGCCCGGCATGTCCAGTTCATCGGCCAGGTGGGCCATGCGCCCGCCGTGTTCATGGCCGCGGTGGAACATCACCACGGCCCGGCGTGGCTGGTGCTCGTTGCGGGTGGCAGGCCAATGACGGTAATGCAACTCGACACCGTCATGGGTGGAGAAGTGCAGCGCTTGCGCTTGGCGCATTATCAACGTCCTTTTGGCGGCGGCTTTGGGCTCAGCGGGTTTCGGCCAGCCCCTGGCGAACCCGGTTGTAGAGGGTATAGAGCGAGAGCGCGAGGATGACCAGCAGCAGGCCATTGATCCAGCTGCCGTTCAGCAGGCCAAAGGCGACCCCTGTGCCCAGCACGCCGAAGGCAAAGGCCCGGTCGCTTTTGCCCATGGGGCCGTCATACCGCCGCGAGGCGCCAGCCAGCGGGCCCATGACGCCGGCGTATTCGCTGAAGGTGGCACACAACACCACCAGCACCACCAGCACCGGAGAAACCTCGGCCAGCAGGGCGAAGGGCAGGTACAGGGCGGCATCAGCGATCACGTCGCAGAGTTCGTTGAGGTAGGCGCCCAGGGTGGATTGCTGGCCGAACTCCCGGGCCAGCATGCCGTCGACGGCGTTCAGCGCCATGCGCAGCAGCATCCACAGCGGTATCAGGATGAACAGCCAGCTGAGGTGGGGCAGGGCGGCCAGCAGCAGGCCCAGCAGGACCGAGACCACGGCGGCGGCGACGGTGACCTGGTTGGCGGTGACGCCGCGGTCGTAAAGGCGCTGGACTGCAGGGCGCAGCAGGGCCTGGAAGCGCGGTTTGAGCTGGTAGATCGATGCCACTGGAAAATCCTTTTTCGTGGTGCGATGGGGCGTCATTGTGTGTCAGCATGCTTCGCGGGTAAACCCGCTCCCACAGGTTTAGTGCCAACCTGGGAAATACCGGTTCCTCTGTGGGAGCGGGTTTACCCGCGAATGCGCCATCACAGGCGGCCGCGTAACCTCAGGCTTCCATCAACCGTTCAACCAATGCTGCGGCATAGCCCGGCAACGCCGCAAAATCCCGCGCACACACCAGCAACTTGCGGTTGGCCCACGCCTCCTCCAGCGCCACCCAGTGCAACGGCAGCACACCTTGCCAGCGCTTCACGGCTGCCAGCGGCACCACCCCGACCCCGGCCCCGCCTGCAACCATGCGGATCACCCCATCGAAACCCTCGGCCCGCACCCGCACGTGCATACGGCGCCCCTCACGCAGGGCCTGTTCTTCCAGGTACAACGCCAACGCGCTACCGGCCCCCAGCCCGACATGGCCATGCACCAGGCTGTCGATGAAACTGGGCGCGACCGCACTGGCCAGCGGGTGGCCCAAGGGCGTCACCAGCACCAGCGGGTCGTCGCGAAACGGCCGGGTCTGCAGGTGTTCGTTGGGCGCGGCGGTCGAAACGATGCCAAGGTCCGCCATGCCCTGGGTAATCGCGTGCACGATGCGCAGGCTCGGCAGCTCCTGCACATCCACGCTGACCGCGGGATTTGCAGCCAGGTAGCTGGCCAGCAGTTCCGGCAGGTACTCCGTGAGTGCTGCGGTGTTGCACAGCAGGCGTACCTGGCCCTGCTGCCCTTGCGCGTACTGGCCCAGGTCAAACTGCAGGCGCTCGACTTGCTGCGCTATCAGGCGCGCATGCTGCAGCAGTGCCTGACCGGCCGGTGTCGGTTGCACGCCACGGCGGTTACGGTCCAGCAACGGAATACCCAGCGATGCTTCCATGGCGCGGATGCGCGCGCTGGCTGCCGGCAGCGACAGGTGGCTGCGGCTGGCACCGGCGGTGATGTTGCCGCACTCCAGGGTGTGCTGGAACAGCTTGAGGTCGATCAGGTCGAAATGCATGTGGCTCTGTCATTGCAAGAGTCTGGCTGAGTATATGGCAGATTTTCCCGCCGGCCGGAACCCGCCATCATGCGCCTATGACGACCTTGCTTGCTTTCTACCAGAACATTGGCCCAGCCCCTTCGCTGCTGGTAGTGCTCACCTTCCTGCTGGCCGGCGCGGTGAAAGGGGTGATCGGCCTGGGCCTGCCGACCATCGCCATGGGCCTTCTGGGCCTGGCTATGTCACCGGCGCAGGCAGCTGCGCTGCTGATCGTGCCTTCGACCTTCACCAACCTTTGGCAACTGGCCAGCGGCGGGCACCTGCGGGCGTTGCTGGTGCGGCTGGGGCCGATGCTGGCGCTGATCTTCATCGGCACCTTGCTGGGCAGTGCCTGGCTGGGGATCAACAGTGGCCCATGGGCCGCGCATGCGCTGGGTGCGGCCTTGCTGGTGTATGCGCTGTACGGGCTGGTCGGCCCGGGCTTGCACCTGGCGCCGGCGCACGAGCGTTGGCTGGGGCCGGTCTGCGGGCTGGTGACGGGTGTGGTCACGGCGGCAACCGGGGTGTTCGTGATACCCGCGGTGCCCTACCTGCAGAGCCTGGGCCTGGGCCGTGAACAGATGATCCAGGCCCTGGGCCTGTCGTTCACGGTTTCAACCCTGGCGCTGGCCGTTGGCCTGGCCGGGCAGGATGCCCTCGGTGGCCAGGCGTTGGGGGCTTCGCTGCTGATGCTGGCGCCGGCCCTGCTCGGCATGCTGGCCGGGCAGTGGCTGCGTCAGCGCATCAGCGCGCTGCTGTTCAAGCGTTGCTTCTTCATCGGCTTGGCCGCACTGGGCGGCCACTTGCTGATCAACGGCTAGCGCTTGATGCGCTGAGCATGTCGACCCGCTGGATATCGAAGTCGCTTTCCAGGTAGTCCATGCGCTTTTCGAAGAACGCGGTCATGTGCGGCAGGGCCGAGTGCACGTCCAGCGCGGCCTTGTCGGCCCACACTTCAAAGAACACGAACAGGCTCGGGTCCTGCTGGTCGCGCAGCATGTGGTACTCGATGCAGCCCGGCTCCTGGCGGCTGGGCTCCACGTAGGGGCGGAACAGGGTTTCGAAGGCATCAGCCATTTCCGGGCGGGTCTTGGCTTTGAGGATGAAGGCGAACTGCTCACGCATGGGGCGCTACTCGGTGATGGGTGGTGAATCGATTCTACGGCAATAATGTATTGCCCATTCGTGACTTCAGGTCAATTGTATTTTGCCCCGCTACCGCTGTATCCCACCCCCGCGAGCCTCTAACCTGCCGGCATGAATTCTTGATTCGGCCGGGGAGGCCAGCATGAAAAAGATCCTTCTGCTCAATGGTGGTAAACAGTTCGCTCACTCCGAAGGCCGCCTCAATACGACCTTGCACGAAGCGGCCACCGCTCACCTGGACCGCGCCGGTTTCGATGTACAGCAAACCTTCATCGACGGCGGCTACGACGTGCAGGCCGAGGTCGAGAAGTTCCTCTGGGCCGATGTGATCATCTACCAGATGCCGGGCTGGTGGATGGGCGCACCCTGGACCGTGAAGAAGTACATCGACGAGGTCTTCACCGCCGGCCATGGCAGCCTCTACGCCAACGATGGCCGTACCCGCTCGGACCACACGCAGAAGTACGGCAGCGGTGGCCTGCTGCACGGCAAGCAGTACATGCTGTCGCTGACCTGGAACGCGCCGCAGCAGGCGTTCGATGACCCGAGCGACTTCTTTGAAGGCAAAGGTGTGGATGCCGTGTATTTCCCGTTCCACAAGGCCAACCAGTTCCTTGGCATGACTGGCCTGCCGACCTTTCTGGCGGTGGATGTGATGAAGCGCCCGGATGTGCCGGCGGCATTGGCAGCTTATGAGGCACACCTGGATAAGGTGTTTGGCAAGGCACAGTAATGGGTTGCCTGCACTGGCCTCTTCGCGGGTAAACCCGCTCCCACAGGTACTCCACAGTGCTTGAAAGCTGTGCAATACCTGTGGGAGCGGGTTTACCCGCGAAGAGGCCGATACAGGCACCGCTGGACTTGGCCTCGACAAGCGGCTATCTAATCCTTGCACAGACCAGCCACAGGCCCAGATGTGAAAACCCGATCCGAAGAGCTCCAGGTATTCGTCGCCGTCATCGACTGCGGCTCGATTTCTGCCGCCGCCGAGCAGATGGGCCAGACCCCGTCCGCCGTCAGCCGCACCTTGTCGCGCCTGGAGGGCAAGCTGGGTACCACGCTGGTCAACCGCACCACCCGGCGCATGGACCTCACCGAAGAGGGCCGCTACTTCCTCGAGCGCTCACGGCTGATCCTGGAGCAGATGGACGAGATGGAAGAGCGCCTGTCGATGAACCACCAGACGCCCACCGGCCGCTTGCGCATCAACGCCGCTGCGCCGTTCATGCTGCATGCCATTCTGCCGTGGATCGGCGAGTTCCGTCGCGAGTACCCGGGCATCGAGCTGGAACTGAACACCGATGACCTGATCATCGACCTGCTGGAGCAAAGCACCGATGTGGCGATCCGCATCGGTGAACTGGCCGATTCCAGCCTGCACGCGCGCAACCTGGGCTGCAGCCCGGTGCAGGTACTGGCCAGCCCGGCCTACCTGGAGGAGCACGGCACGCCGCAGCGGGTCGAGGACCTGGCCAACCACTGCCTGCTCGGCTTCAGCCAGCCCGAATCGCTCAACCATTGGCCGCTGCGCCACGCTGAGGGTGACCGCTTCAGCATCCGCCCGGCGCTGATCGCCTCCAGCGGCGAGACCCTGCGCCAGCTGGCACTGGCCGGCGAGGGCATCGTCAGCCTGTCGCACTTCATGACCCACGAGGACATCCGCGCCGGGCGCCTGCAAGTGCTGCTGAGCGAGGCCAACAACGGCTACCGCCAGCCAATTCACGCGGTGTACTACCGCAACACCCAGCTGGCCCTGCGTATCCAGTGCTTCCTCGATTTCATCCAGCGCAAGCTGGCGATGTACGCCTGCTGAGTTGCCTGAACGCGACATACCCTGCCCACGGGCGGCGAAATTTCCTACGGTTGATTGCACAGTCGAAACGCTTCGGTCTTACTGACTGCTCAACAAAAACAACACCAAGGAAGTGTCATGCGTATTGTCCCGTTCCAGTACCTGGCTCTCGCAGCCGCGATCCTGAGCTGTTCCTCGGTTTATGCCGCCACGCTGGAGGGCGGCGCGGTGGCTGCACCCGATCAATATGGTGCACAGGTAGCCGCCGATATTCTGAAAAAGGGCGGCAACGCGGTAGACGCCGCAGTGGCAACCGCTTTCACCCTGGCCGTGACCTACCCGGAGGCCGGTAACATCGGCGGTGGTGGGTTCATGACCCTGTTCGTCGACGGCAAGCCCTACTTCCTCGACTATCGCGAAGTCGCGCCCAAGGCGGCCACGCGCAACATGTACCTGGACGACAAGGGCGAGGTCATCGAAAACCTCAGCCTGGTCGGGGTACGCGCCGCGGGTGTGCCCGGCACGGTGATGGGCCTGTGGGAGGCGCACCAGAAGTTCGGCAAGCTGCCCTGGAGCGAGCTGCTGACCCCGGCCATCGGCTATGCGAAAAACGGCTTCAAGGTGGCGGAAAAGCAGTACCAGTACCGCAACGATGCCCTGGGCATGTTCAAAACCGCGACCAACTTCAATGACTACTTCGGCAACATGAAGGTCGGTGAGCTGTTCAAGCAGCCAGAAATGGCCCAGACCCTGGAACGCATCGCCGACAAGGGCGTGAGCGAGTTCTACCAGGGCAAGACCGCCGACCTGCTGGTGGCGCAGATGCAGGCTGACAAGGGCCTGATCACCAAAGAAGACTTGAAGGATTACAAGGCCGTATGGCGTGAGCCGATGGCCGTGAGCTGGCGTGGCAATGTGGTCTACACCGCACCACCGCCAAGCTCAGGCGGCGTCGCCCTGGCCCAGCTGCTGGGCATCAAGGAAGACCGCGCGGCGGACTTCAAGGGGGTAGCGCACAACTCGGCGCAGTACATCCACCTGTTGGCGGAAATCGAGAAACGCGTATTCGCCGACCGTGCCGACTACCTCGGCGACCCGGCCTTCACCAAGGTGCCGGTGGACCAGCTGGTGGCCAAGGACTACCTGGCCAAGCGCGCCGCGCAGGTCAACCCGAAGGCCATTTCCGACACCGACCAGGTCAAGCCGGGCCTTGAGCCGCACCAGACCACGCACTTCTCGATCGTCGACAAGCAGGGCAACGCGGTCAGCAACACCTACACCCTCAACCTCGACTATGGCAGTGGCGTGGTGGTGAAGGGCGCAGGTTTCCTGCTCAACGACGAGATGGACGACTTCAGCGCCAAGCCAGGCGCCGCGAATGCCTTTGGTGTCGTCGGTGGGGATGCCAACGCAATCGAACCGGGCAAGCGCATGCTGTCCTCGATGAGCCCCAGCCTGATGACCCGTGATGGCAAGGTCGAGTTGGTGATCGGTACCCCGGGTGGTTCGCGGATTTTCACCTCGATCTTCCAGGTGATGAACAACCTGTACGACTACGATATGCCGCTGGCCAAGGCGGTGGCGGCGCAGCGCGTGCACCATCAGTTGCTGCCCAAGGACACCATCTACTTTGACAGTTACGCACCCCTGACCGGGCCGGTGGCTGACGAGCTGAAGAAGATGGGCTATGTGCTGGAGGACCAAGGCTGGGAGATGGGCGATATCCAGGCGATCCGGGTGGATGGGGCGAAGCTTGAGACCGCTTCCGATCCGCGTGGGCGTGGGGTGGGGATGATCGTCAAGTAATACCTGCCAGAATGCTGGGAGGGCTTTGCCCTCCTTTCGCGGCACAAGGCCGCTCCTACAGGGGACCGCGATCTCCTGTAGGAGCGGCCTTGTGCCGCGAAAGGGCCGCAAAGCGGCCCCACAATCTAGAGGTCAAACGCGGAACTGGCTGACCAGTGTCTGCAACTGCCCACCCAAGCGGGCCAGCTCAACGCTCGCCGACGCCGTCTCGTCACTGGCTGCCGCCGTCTGCTCGGACACATCACGCACATTCAGGATGCTGCGGCTGATCTCTTCCGCCACTGCACTCTGTTGCTCTGCCGCCGCAGCAATCTGCTGGTTCATCGACTGAATGCTCGACACCGTGCTGGTGATGTTCTCCAGCGAGGCCCCGGCCTTACGCGCCAGTTCGACGCTGCTGTCGGTCAAGGTACGGCTGCCCTGCATGGCGTTCGCCACTTGCTGGGTACCCTCCTGCAGGCTGGCAATCAGCGCTTCGATTTCTTCGGTGGACTTCTGCGTGCGCTGGGCCAGGCCGCGCACTTCGTCGGCGACCACGGCAAAACCACGCCCGGCCTCACCGGCACGCGCCGCCTCGATCGCCGCGTTCAGCGCCAGCAGGTTGGTCTGTTCGGCCACCGACTTGATCACGTCCATCACGCTACCGATCTTCTGGCTTTCCTGTTGCAACAGGTTCATGGCCTCGGTGGAGCGGTGCATGTCCTCGGCCAGGCGCTCGATCTGGCCAATCGCTTCGCCTACCACGCGGTCGCCGGCGCGGGCTTCGTCGTCGGCACCGGTGGCGGCATGCGAGGCCTGCTCGGCATTGCGCGCCACTTCCTGAACGGTGGCGGCCATCTCGTGCATGGCAGTGGCCACCTGGTCGGTCTCGACCTTCTGGCTGTTGGCGCCGGCGCTGGTCTGTTCGGTCACTGCCGACAACTCTTCGGCGGCGCTGGCGATCTGGGTGACGCCATCGCGGATGCCGGTGATCAGCTCGCGCAGGGTGGTGCCCATGCGCGCGATGCCTTGCTGCAGCACGCCCAGTTCGTCGCGGCGGGTGATGCGCACGTGCTGGGTGAGGTCGCCGCTGGCGATCTTTTCCACCGCTACCAGGGTTTCACGCAGTGGGCCGGTGATCTGGCGGGTGATCAGCACCGCCGCCAGCACGCCAACCAGCAGGGCCAGCAGGGTAGCGATGGCCTGCAGGCTGCGGGCCTGGGTGCTTTCGATGTCGCGGCGTTCCAGCTGGATCTGGTACAGCGCATCACTGCGCTTGACGATGTCGGCGCCCTGCACGGTCATTTCGGCGCGCGAGGTGGTGATGTCGGCGACCGCGTCGCGGAATTGGCGTACAGCGTCGCGGTAGGCCAGTACCGAGCGCTCGAACTGTTGCAGGCGGGCGTCTTCGGCGGGCAGCTGGCGTCTGAGGTTGTCGATATCGGCCAGGGCCGCGTCCAGCTGGCGCAGGGCGGCCTGCTCGTTGGTAGCACTGTTGTCGGCTATGTAACCGCGCACGTCGACGCGCACCTGCAGCAGTTGCTGGCGGGCCTTGCTGATCAGCTGGTACTGGGCCAGGCGCACGCTGTCGGCCTCCGGGCGCGCCATGACTTCCTGGCTGAGGGCGTCCAT
Source organism: Pseudomonas sp. WOUb67 (assembly GCF_050058005.1). NCBI lineage: Bacteria > Pseudomonadati > Pseudomonadota > Gammaproteobacteria > Pseudomonadales > Pseudomonadaceae > Pseudomonas > Pseudomonas sp. WOUb67. The sequence continues at coordinate 1,626,444 of NZ_CP170112.1, forward strand.
GGCCTGGTCGGCGCGGGTGGCCGAACTGTCCATGGCAACGCGCGCAGCGCGGGTGGCGTCGTAGCCCTGGCGCATCTTGTTCAGCGACACCTTGTAGGCGCTGATGGTTGCGCCCAGCTCATTGAGCAGCTTGACGTTGTCCGGGCTTTTGAAGGTGCTGGCCAGGTAGGCCTGCTGCTTGCTGAAGGCATCCAGCTTGGTCTGGGTGTTGGCGGCGGCGGCATCGTCGCCGTTGGCGATCATGTACTGCAGGCGCGCGATGCGCAGGTCGGTCAGGTCTTTGTTGAGCTGGCCGATGTCACCCATCCAGTTGCTGCGGTCAATCAGGCTGCCCAGGCTGGTCCAGCCGGTCAGGGCCAGCAGGCCGGTGAGGATCAGCACCAGGCCGAAGCCCAGGCCGAGTTTCAGGTTGACGCTGATGTTGGCGAACCAGCTGTTCATGCACGCTCTCCAGAAGTAGTTTTCGCTCTCTTGATCTTCGATCGCAAGGCGTTGTTGTTCTGGGTGCCCGCTGATTCGTGCAGGGGTTATCGGCAATGATCAGGGAAGCTGAAACGCTTTTTCAGCAAAAGACGAAGATGGTTTTTTAATTGTTCAAAGCAACGGTCTTGCACCATCACCCAGGCTGCCGCTTCACCGTGTAGGAGCAGCCTTGTGCTGCGAAGAGGCCGGTAAGGCTAAAGATTGTCTTCGGCTGCAATGGCCTCTTCGCAGCACAAGGCTGCTCCTACAAGGACCGCACCAGCATGCGGCAGATGTTAAAGGTTACGCGCACTGAAGGTATCGCAGCTGTTCACCTCACCTTGGGCAAACCCGGCCTTGAACCAGCGCACCCGCTGTGCCGAGGTACCATGGGTGAACGAGTCCGGCACCACGCGCCCGCGGCCTTGCTGCTGCAGGCGGTCATCGCCAATGGCATTGGCTGCGTTCAGCGCTTCCTCGACGTCACCCGGCTCCAGCCAGTTCAGGCGCTTTTGCGCCTGGTAGGCCCACACGCCGGCCAGGCAGTCGGCCTGAAGTTCCTGTCGCACCAGCAGGCCGTTGTCCCCTTCCATGCGCTGGCCGTTGCGGCGTGCAGCGTCGACCTTGGCCGAAACACCCAGCAGGGTCTGCACGTGGTGGCCGATTTCGTGGGCGATCACGTAGGCCTGGGCGAAGTCGCCCGCCGCTGCGAAGCGGGTTTCCATTTCGCGGAAGAACGACATGTCCAGGTACACCCGTTGGTCCGCCGGGCAGTAGAACGGCCCCACCGCCGCCGAAGCAAAGCCACAGGCCGAATTGACCTGGCCACTGAACAGCACCAGCTTGGGGTCGCGGTACTGCTTGCCGGCTTCGGCAAACAGCGCTTTCCAGGTGTCCTCGGTGTCGCCCAGCACCGAGGCAACGAACTCGGCCTGCTGGTCGTTGGCCGGTGGCGCCTTGGCGCCTGTGCCACTGGGTGCGGTTTGCTGTTGCTGCTGTTCCATCTGGCCGGTCAGCTGGCCAAGAATCTGCAACGGGTCCTGCCCGGTGAGCCAGCCGATGCCAACGATCAGCAGAATCGCCCCAAGCCCCAGCCCCTTGCCGCCGCCGAAACGCATGCCACCGCCGCCGCCACTGCCACCTTCGCCTCGGGCATCGACCACGTTGTCGCTGCGTCGGCCTTTTCGCCATTCCATGAATGCTCTCCGGAGCGTGAAACAAGAAGACAAAGATTAGTCCACGACAGCGGCAGGCGTCAGGCCAAAGTGTTAAACCATAACCATTTGGTTATGGTTCAAGTGGTCGATTTCAATATTCATCGCGCGCGACCTGCCGGAAACTGTAAGTCCATAATTCCAAGAGAGGAAACCGGCATGCCCGCACAGGACAACAGCCGCTTCGTGATCCGTGATCGCAACTGGCACCCCAAAGCCCTTACGCCTGACTACAAAACGTCCATTGCCCGCTCGCCGCGCCAGGCACTGGTCAGCATTCCACAGTCGATCAGCGAAACGACGGGTCCGAACTTTTCCCACCTGGGCTTCGGTGCCCACGACCATGACCTGCTGCTGAACTTCAACAACGGTGGCCTGCCAATCGGCGAGCGCATCATCGTTGCCGGCCGCGTCGTCGACCAGTACGGCAAGCCTGTGCCGAACACCCTGGTGGAGATGTGGCAAGCCAACGCCGGTGGCCGCTACCGGCACAAGAACGACCGGTACCTGGCACCGCTGGACCCGAACTTTGGTGGTGTTGGCCGTTGCCTGACCGACAGCGACGGCTACTACAGCTTCCGCACCATCAAGCCGGGCCCGTATCCATGGCGCAACGGCCCGAACGACTGGCGCCCGGCGCACATCCACTTCGGCATCAGCGGCCCGTCGATTGCCACCAAGCTGATCACCCAGCTGTACTTCGAGGGTGACCCGCTGATCCCGATGTGCCCGATCGTCAAGTCGATCGCCAACCCGGAAGCCGTGCAGCAGTTGATCGCCAAGCTCGACATGAGCAACGCCAACCCGATGGACTGCCTGGCCTACCGCTTTGACATCGTGCTGCGCGGCCAGCGCAAGACCCACTTCGAAAACTGCTGAGGAACCCGCCATGCCAATCGAACTGCTGCCGGAAACCCCTTCGCAGACTGCCGGCCCCTACGTGCACATCGGCCTGGCCCTGGAAGCGGCCGGCAACCCGACCCGCGACCAGGAAATCTGGAACCGCCTGGCCAAGCCAGACGCGCCAGGCGAGCACATTCTGCTGCTCGGCCAGGTGTATGACGGTAACGGCCACTTGGTGCGCGACTCGTTCCTGGAAGTGTGGCAGGCCGACGCCAATGGCGAGTACCAGGATGCCTACAACCTGGAAAACGCCTTCAACAGCTTTGGCCGCACCGCTACTACTTTCGATGCCGGTGAGTGGACCCTGCACACGGTCAAGCCGGGTGTGGTGAACAACGCGGCTGGCGTGCCGATGGCGCCGCACATCAACATCAGCCTGTTTGCCCGTGGCATCAACATCCACCTGCACACGCGCCTGTACTTCGATGACGAAGCCCAGGCCAACGCCAAGTGCCCTGTGCTGAACCTGATCGAGCAGCCGCAGCGGCGTGAAACCTTGATTGCCAAGCGTTGCGAAGTGGACGGGAAGACGGCGTATCGCTTTGACATCCGCATTCAGGGTGAAGGCGAGACGGTGTTCTTCGACTTCTGATGGAAAGCCGGGGCCGCACGCGGCCCCGGACTATCAGCCGTGCACAGGCTTCAGGTCAAACGCATCGGCCTGGTACTGGAACAGCAGGCAATCGGCCGCGGCAGTGCATCCGCTTTTATGCACCAGGTCGGCCGGCAGCTTGTAGTAGGACCCGGCGGAGAACTCAGTGCGTTTGCCATCGATCTCCGCGTAGAAAGTACCCTTCAGCACCACGGTCGGCAGTGCCTGGCTGTGCTGGTGCAGACCGTTGTCGGTACCTTTTTTGAATTTCACATAGGCCGAGTAAGGCCCCGTCCCGAAAATATCCCCTTCAACATTGGCGTAGCTGACTGCACCGTTGGTGTTGGGTACGTCCTGCCACTTCAGTGCTGCGCTGTCGGGTACAGACACGGTGTTTTCTGCCGCGTTGATGCCAACCGCCAGGGTGGCTAGCGCCACGCCCGTTATGATCGCCTGCAATGCTTTCATGGTAGAGCTCCTTCGTTGAGTGACAATGCAACGAAGCCTAACTAATCATTTTCCGCACAAATACGCCGTACGGCGCCCATGACTTGTGCGTGTTTTGCACAGATCAGGCCTGCCATCTGGGCTGCGCATAGTAGGTTTGCGCATAGTCCAGCAACGCCCGCACCTTGGGTGCCAGGTAGCGGCTTTGCGGGTACACCGCATACAGGTTGCGTGGTGGCAGTTTCCAGCCTTTGAGCACCGGCACCAGGCGCCCGTCCAGCAAGGCGTCATGCACGATGAAACGGTCGAAGCTGGCAATGCCCAGCCCGCCGATGGCAGCAGCGCGCAGGGCCATCGGCGAGTTGGCGCTGAGGCGCCGGGGCATCAGGATGTTGCGCTGTTCACCCTGCTGGTTGGTCAGATGCAGCCGCTGTGGGTGAGGCAGGTTGCTGTAGCCGAGCAGGGGATGGTCAACCAGTGTGTCGAGGGACGTGGGCGTGCCGTGGCGTTCCAGGTAGCGCGGTGCGGCCACCAGCAGCACCTCGCTGTGGGCCAGCAGGCGGGCTACCAGGCTGGAGTCGGGCAGATGATCGGTAATCCGAAGGCAGACATCGATTTGCTCTTCCAGCAGGTCGATGAAGCGGTCGCTGCAATGGAGCTCGACCTGCAGGCGCGGGTAGCGCTCGACAAAGTCTGGCAGCCAGCGCCCCAGTTCAAGTTCGCCGAAGGCCGTTGCCACGCCCAGGCGCAGGGTACCCGTGGGCTGCTGCTGATGCTCGGAAAGCTCCAGGGTCATCGCCTGCATCTGTTCGAGGATCTGCACGCAGTGGTGGTAGAAGAGTGTCCCGGCTTCGGTCAGGTGCAGGCGGCGGGTGGTGCGGGTGAGCAATTGCGTGCCCAGCTGGCGTTCCAGCTGTTTCACCTGGCGTGACAGCACGGTGTGGGACAGGCCTGCCTGGCTGGCGGCGGCACTGAAGCTGCCGAGGTCGACGACCCGGCGAAAGGCCTGCATGGCGTTCAACTGGTCCATCGGCACAGCTCTCCTGAAGCGCCCGGTGGAGCCTTGCAGGCCCCACCGGGTAGCGGATCAGCGCCGGACCAGCAACACCCCGCTTTCCATGTGATGGGTATACGGGAACTGGTCGAACAGCGCGCAGCGTTCGATACGGTGGGTATCTTGCAACTGGGCGATGTTCTGCGCCAGTGTCTCGGGGTTGCAGGAGATGTACAGGATCCGCTCGAAACGCCGGGTCAGCTCGCAGGTATCAGGGTCCATCCCCGCACGCGGCGGGTCGACGAACACCGTACCGAAGTCATAACTTTTCAGGTCGATGCCTTCCAGGCGACGGAACGGCCGCACCTCATTCAGCGCCTGGGTCAGCTCTTCGGCCGACAAGCGCACCAGCCGCACGTTATCCACAGCGTTCTCGTCGAGGTTGCTGAGCGCGGCATTGACCGAAGTCTTGCTGATTTCGGTCGCCAGCACCTGACGCACGCGGGTGGCCAGCGGCAGGGTGAAGTTGCCGTTGCCGCAGTACAGCTCCAGCAAATCGTCCTGGCGCTCGCCAATGGCCTCGAAGGCCCAGCTCAGCATCTTCTGGTTCACCGCGCCGTTGGGCTGGGTGAACGCGCCTTCCGGTTGGCGATAGCTGAACACACGGCCAGCCACGTCGAGTTTTTCCACCGCGTAGTCGCGGCCGATCACCAGGCGCTTGCCTTTGGAACGGCCAATGACGCTCACGCCCAGCGTTTCAGCCAGTTGCCGCGCTTCTGCTTCCCAGGCCTCGTCCAGCGGGCGGTGGTAGCACATGGTGATCATCGCATCGCCGGCCAGGGTAGTGAGGAACTCCACCTGGAACAGGCGGTTGCCCAGTTCCTCGCTGGCCTGCCAGGCCGCCTTCAGGCGCGGCATCAGTGCATTGATGCGCTGGCTGGCAATGGGGAAATCGTCGATGAGGATCGCCTTGTGCTTGTCGCCCGGGGCAAACATGGCGTAGTGGCGCTGGCCATCCTCGCGCCACAGGCGGAACTCGGCGCGCAGGCGGTAGTGCTCGCGCGGCGAGTCGAATACCGCCGGTTCCGGCGCGCCGAATGGCGCCAGCAGCTCGCGCAGCCGGGCCACCTTGGCGTCCAGCTGGGTGGCGTAGGAGGAGGGGTCGAAAGCAGCACTCATGCGTTGAACCAGCCCAGCTTGATGACGAACAGGATGGAAAGGATCACCAGGGCCGGGTTCAGGTCGCGGTGGCGGCCGGAGATCAGCTTGACGGCGGTCCAGGAAATGAAGCCGAAGGCGATGCCGTTGGCGATCGAGTAGGTCAGCGGCATGGCCAGGGCGGTCACGACCACTGGCGCGGCTTCGGTGACGTCGTCCCAGTTTATTTCTGCCAGGCCCGAAGCCATCAGCACGGCGACGAACAGCAGCGCCGGAGCGGTGGCGAACGCCGGCACGCTACCGGCCAGCGGGGCGAAGAACAACGCCAGCAGGAACAGCACGGCAACCACGATGGCGGTCAGGCCGGTGCGGCCACCGGCGCTCACGCCCGCAGCGGACTCGATGTAGCTGGTGGTGGTCGAGGTGCCGAGCAGCGAACCGGCCATGGCGGCGGTGCTGTCGGCGATCAGGGCGCGGCCCATCTTCGGCATGTGGCCGTCCTTGCCCATCAACCCGGCGCGCTTGGCCACGCCGATGAGGGTACCGGAGTTGTCGAACAGGTCGACGAACAGGAAGGCGAAGATCACGCTGACCAGGCCCACGTCCAGCGCGCCGGCGATGTCCAGCTGCAGGAAGGTCGGCGCCAGCGACGGCGGCATGGAGACAATCCCGGCGAACGGCGTCACGCCCATCACGATCGAGGCGATGGTCACGGCCAGGATGCCGATCAGCACGGCGCCGCGCACTTTCAGCGACTCAAGGCCCACGATCAGGAAGAAGCCCAGGGTGGCGAGGATCGGTGCGGGCTGCTTGAGGTCGCCCAGGCCCACCAGGGTAGCCGGGTTATCGACGACGATACCGGCGTTATGCAGGGCGATCAGCGCCAGGAACAGGCCGATACCCGCAGCAATCGCCGAACGCAGCGGCAGTGGGATGCTGTTCACGATCCATTCGCGGATGCGGAAGATCGACAGCAGGAAGAACATCACCGCCGACAGGAACACCGCGCCCAGCGCCACTTGCCAGGTGTGGCCCATGTGCAGCACCACGGTGTAGGTGAAGAACGCGTTCAGGCCCATGCCCGGCGCCAGGGCGATCGGGTAGTTGGCGATCAGGCCCATGGTGGTGGAGCCGATGGCCGCTGCCAGGCAGGTGGCCACGAAGATCGCGCCCTTGTCCATGCCGGTCTCGCCGAGGATGCTCGGGTTGACGAACAGGATGTAGGCCATGGCCAGGAAGGTGGTGACGCCCGCGAGAATCTCGGTGCGCACGTTGGTGTTGTGTGCTCTTAGTTGAAACAGCCTTTCCAGCATGCCCGCTCCCCAAGGCGCCCCCGGCGCCATGAATGTATCGACCCCATCAGCAAAGCACAGACCGTACCGGTTGCCGTGGTTTTGTGTGGGGAGGAAAAAAGCCGCGCATCATACCAGCATGCTTGGCGGGGGCCTATGGCCGTTGGGGAATGGGATTTTGCAAACCCGCGCCACCCTCAAAACCTGTGCTGAACCTTGTAGGAGCAGCCTTGTGCTGCGAAGAGGCCGGTCTGACAGAAGATTCTTTATGGCAGTAAGGGCCTCTTCGCAGCGCAAGGCTGCTCCTACAAGACTCAGCGCAGGGCTTGAGGCCGGTGATCAGTTGTTATGCAACCGATCCCGCTTGGCCAGTGTCGGGAACATTTTTATCCACACCCCCGTCACCACCAGCGTGCCCACCCCGCCCATCACCACCGCCGGCACTGTGCCAAACCAGTGCGCCGTCACCCCCGATTCGAACTCGCCGAGCTGGTTCGAGGCACCAATGAACAACCCGTTCACCGCGCTCACCCGCCCGCGCATTTCGTCCGGGGTCTCCAGCTGCACGAACGAACTGCGAATGACCATGCTGATCATGTCCGCCGCGCCCAGTACCACCAGCACCGCCAGCGAGAACCAGAACGAGGTCGACAGGCCGAAGGCGATGGTGGCCACGCCGAACACGCCGACTGCGGTGAACATGGTTCGCCCGACGTTGCGCTCGAACGGGAAGCGTGCCAGCCACAGCGACATGGCTAACGCCCCCACCGCCGGCGCCGAGCGCAGCAGGCCCAGGCCCAGCGGGCCGGTCAGCAGGATGTCCTTGGCGAACACCGGCAGCAGCGCGGTGGCCCCACCCAGCAGGACGGCGAACAGGTCCAGCGAAATGGCGCCAAGGATGTCGGGCCGGCTACGGATGAAGCGAATGCCGGCCAGCAGTGATTCGATGCTCGCACGCCCGCGCTGCACCACCTGGCCGCGCGCCTGCAGGCTCAGGGTGAGCACGCATGCGATGGCATACAGGGCCACAGTGGGGCCATACACCCAGATGCTGCCAAAGGCATACAGGAAGCCGCCCACCGCCGGCGCCACGATGGTTGCCGACTGGGTCGCCGACGCCGAAGCCGCCACCGCCCGCGGGAACAGCCCGGGCGGCACCACGTTAGGCAACAGCGCCTGGGTTGCCGGCATCTCGAACGAGCGCGTGGCGCCCAGCAGGAAGGCGAGGGCGAAGATCAGCTCGCGTGTGACGTTGTCGGTGGCGCTGCCCACTGCCAGCGCGAGGGCAATCAGCCCCTGCAGGCTCTGGCACAAGGCGGCGACCTTGCGCCGGTCATAGCGGTCGGCCACGTGCCCGGTGTGCAGCATGAACAGCACCCGCGGGGCGAACTCGACCAGGCCGACCAGGCCCAGGTCCAGCACATTGCCGGTCAACTGGTAGAGGTGCCAGCCAATGGCCACGGTGAGCATCTGGAAGCCGCTGGCGGTGAATACACGGGCCAGCCAGAAGGCCAGGAAGGGGCGGTGGTGACGCAACAACTGCGGTGCGGAATCAGACATCGGAAACCAGGGGCCTCGGCGCAGTAGAGGGGGGCGCAGCGTATCACCTGTTTGTAACAAGCGGTTACTGTTTGCCCGGATCGGCACTTTTTCACGCGTTATGAAAGAGGGTGGGGCAACCGGTCACGCGGCAAACAACCACACGTCCCGCCGGTCTATTCGGGACTATGCTTCCTAGCATTCGTTGATCTGGGTCAATCGTTGCTTTTGCAACCGCTTGTTCAACGAATGGGCCCTCTGGGCCGGAATCCCTGCGATCGAACAGAACAATTCCAACGCGCCGTACTCGACCCAGTGGGGGCAGTGGGCGACTGAGGCCACAAGCCCGGACGCCGGATTATCTGAAGAGGAAGCACCATGTTCGGAATAGAGGCCTTAGAGCTCGCCCGAATGCAGTTTGCCTTTACCGTGTCGTTCCACATCCTGTTCCCGGCCATCACCATTGGCCTGGCGAGCTACCTGGCAGTCCTCGAAGGCCTCTGGCTGCGGACCCACCAGCAGGTTTACCGTGACCTCTATCACTTCTGGTCAAAGATATTTGCCGTCAACTTCGGTATGGGCGTGGTCTCGGGCCTGGTCATGGCCTACCAGTTCGGTACCAACTGGAGCCGCTTCTCCGACTTTGCTGGCGCGGTCACCGGCCCGCTGCTCACCTACGAAGTACTCACTGCCTTCTTCCTTGAAGCCGGTTTCCTCGGCGTCATGCTGTTCGGCTGGAACCGTGTCGGCCGCGGCCTGCACTTCTTCTCCACGGTGATGGTGGCAATCGGTACGCTGGTCTCCACGTTCTGGATCCTGGCCTCCAACAGCTGGATGCAGACCCCCCAAGGCCACGAGATCATTGATGGCCGGGTGGTGCCGGTGGACTGGTTTGCGGTGGTGTTCAACCCATCGTTCCCCTACCGGCTGATGCACATGGCCACGGCCGCGTTCGTTTCCACTGCATTCTTCGTCGGCGCCTCGGCGGCCTGGCACCTGCTGCGCGGGCGTGACAACCCAGCGGTGCGCAAGATGCTGTCGATGGCCATGTGGATGGCGCTGATCGTTGCCCCGATCCAGGCGGTGATCGGCGACTTCCATGGCCTGAATACGCTCAAGCACCAGCCAGTGAAAATCGCCGCAATCGAAGGCCACTGGGAGAATGTGCCTGGCGAGCCGACGCCGCTGATCCTGTTCGGTATCCCCGACATGAAGGCCGAGACCACGCGCTTCAAGGTCGAGATCCCGGCGCTCGGCAGCCTGATCCTGACCCACAGCCTGGACAAGCAGGTGCCGGCGATGAAGGAGTTTCCGCCCGAGGACCGGCCCAACTCGACCATCGTGTTCTGGTCGTTCCGGATCATGGTCGGGCTCGGCTTCCTGATGATCTTCGTTGGCCTGTGGAGCCTCTGGCTGCGCAAGCGAGGCACGCTCTACACCTCGCGCCCGTTCCTGTATATGGCGCTATGGATGGGGCCTTCCGGGCTGATTGCATTGCTGGCCGGCTGGTTCACCACCGAGATCGGCCGCCAACCCTGGGTGGTGTATGGCCTGATGCGCACGGCGGACGGTGTGTCCAACCACAGCTATGCCCAGCTTGGTTTCACCCTGGTGGCCTTCGTGGTGGTGTACTTCGCCCTGTTCGGCACCGGCCTTGGCTACATGATGCGCCTGGTGCGCAAAGGGCCGCAGACCGGCGAAGGCGACGAGCACAACCCAGGCGGCCCTGGCACCACACGCACGCCGGCGCGGCCGCTGTCTGCCGCCGATGATGGCCAGGACGCCAACACCGCCAGCCTGAGCAAGGGGAACTGAGCCATGGGTATCGACCTTCCGCTGATCTGGGCCGTGATCATTATCTTCGGCGTCATGATGTACGTAGTGATGGATGGTTTCGATCTTGGGATCGGCATGCTCTTCCCGTTCGTCAAGGGCGAGCATGACCGTGATGTGATGATGAACACGGTCGCGCCCGTCTGGGACGGTAACGAAACCTGGCTGGTACTGGGAGGTGCCGGGTTGTTCGGGGCATTCCCGATGGCCTATGCAGTCGTTCTCGAAGCCCTGTACCTGCCACTGATCCTGATGCTGATGGGCCTGATCTTCCGCGGCGTGGCCTTCGAGTTCCGCTTCAAGGCCACGGCCGACAAGCGGCATATCTGGGACAAGGCGTTTATCGGCGGCTCACTGGTCGCCACCTTCTTCCAGGGCGTGGCCCTGGGCGCCTTCCTCGAAGGTTTCAAAGTGGTCGACCGGCATTTTGCCGGTGGCACCCTCGACTGGCTCACCCCGTTCAGCCTGTTCTGTGGCGTGGGACTTATTGTTGCCTACACCCTGTTGGGCTGCACCTGGCTGATCATGAAGACCGAAGGGTCGCTGCAAACGAAGATGCACGACATGGCCCGGCCGCTGGCGCTGGTACTGCTGGTGGTAATCGGTATTGTCAGCCTGTGGACACCGATCGCTTATCCACAGATCGCCGACCGCTGGTTCAGCATGCCTAACCTGCTCTGGTTCATGCCGGTGCCGCTGCTGGTAGTGGTGACCTTCTACGGGCTGCTCAAGGCCGTGGCGCGCAATGCGAACTACACGCCGTTCCTGCTCACCCTGGTGCTGATCTTCCTCGGCTACAGCGGCCTGGGCATCAGCCTGTGGCCGAACATCATCCCGCCGTCGATTTCGATCTGGGATGCCGCAGCACCACCGCAAAGCCAGGGCTTCATGCTGGTGGGCACACTGTTCATCCTGCCGTTCATCCTCATGTACACCTTCTGGAGCTACTACGTGTTCCGCGGCAAGGTGACCCATGAAGACGGCTATCACTAGGAGGCCCGCATGATGACAGGCAAACATGGCTTTGAAGAGAAGAAACCGCTGTGGCAGCGGCTGGGTTGGCTGCTGCTGATCTGGGCAATGAGCGTTGCGGCCCTGGGTGTGGCGGCGTGGGTGATGCGGTTGTTCATGGGGGCCGCAGGCCTTACCACCCATTGAGGTTAGCCTGTGCTGGCCCTATCGCCGGCAAGCCAGCTCCCACAGGATATTCACTGCCCTTGAAGGCTGTGCTGTACCTGTGGGAGCTGGCTTGCCGGCGATAGGGCCAGTACAGGATTACTTGCGGGCTTTCAGGATGACGAACTTGGGCGTCGCTGCCACCTGCTCAACGCCACGGAACAAGCGAGCGAGCTTGCTGTGGTAACCCAGGTGGCGGTTACCCACGATATACAACGCCCCACCCACCACCAGCGCCTCGCGCGCCTGCTGGAACATGCGCCAGGCAAGGAAGTCGCCCACCACCTGTTGCTGGTGGAACGGCGGGTTGCACAGCACCACGTCGAGCGACTGCTTCTCCACCCCGGCCAAGCCATCGGCGGCGATGAACGTCGCCGGGCGCTCGCCCAGCGCGGCTTGCCAGTTTTCCTGCGCCGATTGCACCGCCATGTACGATTCGTCGACCAGCGTGTACTGCGCGTCCGGGTTGGCCAGGGCGCTGGCAATCGCCAGCACGCCGTTGCCGCAGCCCAGGTCTGCCACCCGCGCGTTGCCCAGGTCACGGGGCAGGTGCGGCAGGAATGCCCGGGTGCCGATATCCAGGCCTTCACGGCAAAACACGTTGGCGTGGTTGACCAGCTCCAGTGCCGGTGCGTCGAGGCGGTAGCGGCTAGGGTAGGGCGAGCGGGCGACCGGCCGTTCGGCCAGCGTTGCCGTCAGCAGGCGGGCCTTCTTCTGTGCCAGCGACGCCTGCACCGGTCCGATGTACTTTTCCATCAGGTCGCCGGCTGCGTGTGGCAAGTGCTTGATCATCGCCCCGGCAATCACCTGGGCGCCAGGCGCCAGGTGGCCCTGCAGGCGGATCAGTTGTTCCTCAAGCAAGGCCAGGGTCTTGGGCGCGCGCACCAGCACCCGGTCGAACGGGCCTTGCCAGTGTTCGCTGGCCGGTACGAAGGGCACGCTGTCGAACGGCAAGCCGTTGCGTGCCAGGTTCTTTTCCAGGGCCAGGTGCGCCAGGTGCGAATCGCCGCTGCTGACCACCTGCAGCCGGCCTGCCAGGCTGGCCGCCAAGGCACCGAAACTGTCATTGAGCACCAGCACCCGGCAGTTGGCGTCGGGTGCCTGTTCGTGCAACTGCGCAAGCAGGTACTCGTCGGCGGCATCGAAAGCCTGCAACGGGTCGTTGGCCTGTTCCGGCTGGCGGATCAGGTCGAGTTCGGCGTAGGGGGTGGTCAACAGGGGCATGGCGTCTGGCTCGGGTATAAACTGCCCGATGCGGTTCGCCCCGGGCTTTGCCGGGCAATTCTACAGGGCTTTGCCCGAGGTCGCAGGTTTGAAGGTCAGATCCAGCCACGCATGGCGGCGATGGCGATGGCGCCTGCCTTGTTGGCGGCGTTGGTCTTGGTGATCACGCTGCGAATGTGGAAGTTCACCGTGCTTTGCGACAGTGACAGGATGCAGGCCACGTCGGCAGCGGTCTTGCCGGCAGCCGACCATTTCAGTACTTCCAGTTCACGCTCGCTCATTTTCGGTTGCGGCGGGCACAGTGCTTTCAGGTGATGTTCGCCGAGTACTGCATGCAGGGTATGGCACAGCCACTGCACGCTGCCGGCCTTGTCGTAAAGCTCGACGATGTCGATCTTTTCGGCCGGCCTTGCCACGCTGATCTGGCTTTCGTTGTGCTGCAAGTCGTGCAGTGATTGCGTCCAGCCATGGCGCAAACCGTGCTGGCAGGCCGCTTCGCGATATTGCGGGGCTTCACGGTACAGTTCGTCGGTCCACAGCACCGGCATGGTCGAACTGTGGCTGACATTGGCGGCCGGGTCCTGCTTGTAGAACTCATCGCGCTGGTAGCGCTCGATCCACTCGTCCGGGTAGTTGCTGTAGAGGTACACCCTGGGTGTCTGCGTGGCGATCTGGATGCGCATATTCAGCCCGAGGTAATCCATGCCCAGGTCTTGTGCCAGATGTACTGCGATGTCGAACAGCTTCCTTGGGCTGCGCTCACTGACGAACGCATGAAGGTGTTCGGGATTCCAGTGAAGCATCTGAAACACTCCTAGGGTGTCGGATCCAATCCATTTGGGTACCCGCATCATTGTAGGAAAAGACCTACCATGACGTTTGGTTTTTTTTGCTATAGCGCTCACGATTCTCTGCAACTTCGGCACGATCACCCTTGATGAGGCCCTACAAAGCAGTGGTTTTTATCCGGGCCACTTTGCGCGACACTGTGCGCACGTCAAACCTGGAGCCCGATATGACCGCTAGCGCCGAAAAGTTCACCCGCCAGACCCTGCTCGACGTTCAGCCGCTCACGCCGAACCTCTTCAGCCTGCGGGTTACGCGCGATGCGGGGTTCCGCTTCCGGTCCGGCCAGTTCGCCCGGCTGGGCGTGACCAAGGCCGATGGCAGCGTGGTGTGGCGCGCCTATTCAATGGTCAGTGCACCGCATGATGAGCACCTCGACTTCTTCTCCATCGTGGTGCCGGGCGGTGAATTCACCAGTGAGCTGAGCCGGCTGGGTGCAGGTGACACGCTGTTGATTGATCGCCAGGCGTTCGGCTTTCTCACCCTCGACCGGTTCATCGGTGGCCGTGACCTGTGGTTGCTGGCGACGGGTACTGGCATCGCGCCATTTATGTCGATCCTGCAGGACTTCGAGGCCTGGGAGCGTTTTGACAGCATCAAGCTGGTCTATTCGGTGCGTGAAGCGAAAGAGCTGGCCTACATGGATGAAATCGCCGGGCTGGAGCAGCGCGATTACCTGGCTGAGTACGCCGGCAAGTTGCAGTTCATTCCGGTGGTGACCCGAGAGCAGCACCCGGGGGCGTTGAACCAGCGCATTACCACGCTGATCGAAAACGGCGAGCTGGAGAAGGCAGCAGGGCTGGAGCTGTCGCCGGAACATTCGCGGGTGATGCTGTGCGGCAACCCGGAGATGATCGACGAGACGCGCAAGGTGCTGAAGGCGCGTGACCTGCATCTGAGCCTGAGCAAGCGGCCGGGGCAAGTGGCTGTGGAAAACTACTGGTAATCAGGGCCGCTTTGCGGCCCTTTCGCGGCACAAGGCCGCTCCTACAGGAGATCGCGAATAGCTGACTTATCGCGAATTCCTGTAGGAGCGGCCTTGTGCCGCGAAAGGGGCGCAAAGCGCCCCCAGCTATCTCAAGGCAAGCGGTTCTGGTTCTGCGTCTTGAGCAAATCGCGAATTTCGGTCAGCAGGGTCTCTTCAGCCGAAGGCACTGGCGGTACAGTCGGCGCCACGGCTTCTTCGCGCTTGAGCCTGTTGATTGCCTTCACACCCATGAAGATGGCAAAGGCAACGATCAGGAAGTCGATCACGGTCTGGATGAACTTGCCATAGGCCAGCACCACCGCCGGAATGTCCCCTTCGGCAGCCTTCAGGGTGATCGCCAGGTCGCTGAAGTCCACACCCCCGATCAACAGACCCAGTGGCGGCATGACCACGTCTCCGACGAAGGACGAGACGATCTTGCCGAAGGCTGCGCCGATGATGATACCGACCGCCATGTCGACGACATTGCCTTTGACCGCGAAGGCCTTGAACTCACTGATCATGCCCATGTTTGGTTCCTTGTAACAAAAGGTAAGGTTAACGCAGTGTAAGCCACTAAAACGGTTCATGCGTCGTGTTCAGGGTTAGTGACTGCGGTTAGAACGAATAGTTTTGTCGCATCCCGAAGCGTTCGAGACACGTCCGGCTCGGCTATCATGGCGGTTTTTTCCAGGAGACCCCACCCATGGCCAAGGCCAAGCGCTTGTATGGCTGCACCGAGTGCGGCGCGACCTTCCCCAAATGGGCCGGCCAATGCGGCGAATGCGGGGCCTGGAACACCCTGGTCGAAACCATGATCGAGAGCGGTGGTGCCGCTGCGCCCAGCAGCGGCCGCGCCGGTTGGACCGGGCAGCAAGCGCAGATCAAGACCCTGGCCGAAGTCAGCGTCGAGGAAATCCCGCGCTTCACCACCAGCAGCGCCGAACTGGACCGCGTCTTGGGCGGCGGCCTGGTGGATGGCTCGGTGGTGCTGATTGGTGGCGACCCGGGCATCGGCAAGTCGACCATCCTGCTGCAGACCTTGTGCAACATCGCCGTGGGCATGCCGGCGCTGTATGTCACCGGTGAGGAGTCGCAGCAGCAGGTGGCCATGCGCTCGCGGCGCCTGGGGTTGCCGCAGGACCAGCTCAAGGTGATGACCGAAACCTGCATCGAAACCATCATTGCCACGGCGCGCGTCGAGAAACCGCGGGTGATGGTGATCGACTCGATCCAGACCATCTTCACCGAGCAGTTGCAGTCGGCACCCGGCGGCGTGGCCCAGGTGCGCGAGAGCGCCGCGCTGCTGGTGCGTTATGCCAAGCAGAGCGGCACGGCGATCTTCCTGGTCGGCCACGTGACCAAGGAAGGCTCGCTGGCCGGCCCGCGGGTACTGGAGCACATGGTCGATACCGTGCTGTATTTCGAAGGTGAGTCGGACGGCCGCCTGCGCCTGTTGCGCGCGGTGAAGAACCGCTTTGGTGCGGTCAACGAACTGGGCGTGTTCGGCATGACCGACCGGGGCCTGAAAGAGGTGTCCAACCCGTCGGCGATCTTCCTTAACCGTGCCCAGGAAGAAGTGCCGGGCAGTGTGGTGATGGCCACCTGGGAAGGCACCCGGCCCATGCTGGTCGAGGTACAGGCACTGGTCGACGACAGCCACCTGGCCAACCCGCGCCGGGTAACCCTGGGCCTGGACCAGAACCGCCTGGCCATGTTGCTGGCGGTGCTGCACCGTCACGGTGGTATTCCCACCCATGACCAGGACGTGTTCCTCAACGTGGTGGGCGGGGTGAAGGTGCTGGAGACGGCTTCGGACCTGGCGTTGCTGGCGGCAGTGATGTCCAGCTTGCGCAACCGGCCACTGGCCCATGGGCTGCTGGTATTTGGCGAGATCGGCCTGTCGGGCGAGGTGCGGCCGGTGCCCAGTGGCCAGGAACGGTTGAAGGAGGCGGCCAAGCATGGCTTCAAGCGCGCCATCGTGCCCAAGGGCAATGCGCCGAAAGAATCGCCGGCGGGGCTGCAGGTAATTGCCGTGACCCGCCTGGAGCAGGCCCTGGATGCACTGTTCGAGTAATTCATGGCCTGTCAGGCGACTCGCCGCCTCAGGATGGCGCGGTACCTGTAGGAGCAGCCTTGTGCTGCGAAGAGGCCGGTATGGCCAGCAGATTTGTATGGGCAGCAATGGCCTCTTCGCAGCACAAGGCTGCTCCTACAAGGAGCGGGCAAGCCCGCGAAGAGGCCGGGTCAGGCAAACGAAAAAGGGGCCGACGATGCGCGTCGGCCCCCCACCTCACCGCTCAGTCAGCGGTCAATGCTCTGCAACCGCCTCGCGCCTGACCGTCTGGTTGCCATGCTCGTCCAGCTCCAGCATCGGCACTTCGTTCCCTTCGGCATCGAACAGCTTGCCATCCTTGAAGTAGTCGCCATCACGCAGTGCGGAAATGTCGGAGTACTGGATGGTGCGTTCGTACGCTGCGGCGAACACGGACTGGTTTTCCGAGTTGCCGGTGGTGAAGTGGTTGAAGATCAGGTTTAGCAGGATGGCCATGATCGCCGCCGAACTGATGCCCGAGTGGAAGATGGTCTCGAACCAGTTAGGGAAGTGGTGGTAGAAGGTTGGCGCGGCAATCGGGATCATGCCGAAGCCCAGCGAAGCGGCGACGATGATCAGGTTGACGTTGTTCTTGTAGCTGACCTTGGACAGGGTGCGGATACCACTGGCCGCCACCGTGCCGAACAGCACGATGCCCGCGCCGCCCAGTACCGGGGTCGGTACCGCAGCAATCACCCGGCCCATGACCGGCAGCAGGCCGAGCACCACCAGGATCACGCCACCGGTGGCTACCACGTAACGGCTCTTGACCCCGGTCACGGCCACCAGGCCGACGTTCTGGGCGAACGCACTTTGGGTGAACGAGCCGAAGATCGGCGCCAGGATGCTCGAGGCCATGTCGGCGCGCAGGCCGTTGCCCAGGCGCTTGGAGTCGACCTTGGTGTCGATGATCTCACCCACGGCCAGGATGTCGGCCGAGGTTTCTACCAGGGTCACCATGATCACGATGCACATCGACAGGATCGCGGCGATGTGGAATTCCGGCATGCCGAAGTGGAACGGCGTGGGGAAGGCGAACATCGCACCTTCGGTGACCTTGCTGAAATCGGTCATGCCCAGCGCCCAGGCGATCAGGGTACCGAGCACCATGGCCAGCAGGATCGACAGGCGCGAGATGGTCGCGCTGCCCAGCTTGCTCAGCAACAGCACGATGGCGAAGGTCAGCCCCGCCAGGCCGATATTGGCCACGCTGCCGAATTCCGGCGAGGCACTGTTGCCACCCATCACCCAGCGTGCAGCCACCGGCATCAGGGTCAGGCCGATGGTGGTGATGACGATACCGGTCACCAGCGGCGGGAAGAACTTGGTGATGCGCGAGAACACCGGGGTGATCAGAAAGCCGATCAGCGATGCTGCCATGACCGCGCCGAGCACGCCTGGCAGGCCACCGCCGCCCTCGCTGCTAAGGATTGCACCCATGGTCGCCACACCGGCGAACGACACGCCCTGCACCAGCGGCAACTGGCAGCCGAAGAACGGCAGGCCGAGGGTTTGCAGCAGGGTGGCCAGGCCACCGGCGAACAGCGAGGCAGCAATCAACATGCCGATTTCGGCGCCGTTGAGGCCTGCGGCCTGCCCCAGGATCAAGGGTACCGCGACGATCCCTCCGTACATGGTCAACACATGCTGCAGACCGTAGGCCAGGTTGGCACCAAGGCCGAGGTTTTCATCCTCGGGGCGCTTGGCGGGAGACGTGCTAGGGGACGTAGTCATGGAGCAGGCTCTCTGTTTATTTTTGTGTCGCTACTGTAGACAGTTCCTGCAAATGATTGCCACAAGAATTGTATACAATATTTTGATCGGAGCGCGCACAGGGGCGGCCGCAGGATGTGCGAAAACACAATGCAGAAGGCGTACCAACTCATTAAATGGTGTATTAGAGGGGTGTGTACAAAGTGTTGCTACCCAGGCTTAAAGCTGTCTGGGTAGACAGGAAACACATCGAGGGAAGGCTATTAGCTAGCTAAGAGATTTCATTATTCGATGAGTTCGCGCAGCTCACGCATCATTTCGGTGCTGTCGGCCACGTTCAATTCCACAAGACGGTGCAAATGGCTCATCGAATCGATGTCGATGTACAGGCAGATGAAGCCCAGCCGGTCCGGTTCCTCGTGGCGCAGTTCGACCTGCATCTGCACCTCGGTCACTTCGTCGTTGAGCACGATGTAGGCTTCGAAATCCTGGCTCAGGTCGGGGTCCCAGGTTCGCGGGCTTTCGACCAGCAGGCCTTTGAGGGACAGGTCGATCAGTTTCACCTCCCAGCAACGTTCGCCCTGGCACAGCCTGGTCGGGGCGTCGAACTGGATACGCTGGAAACGGCGGCGTTCGTCTTGAGCGCTCATGGCATGGATCCTCGGGTAGGTCCTAAGGTGACATCCTGACTATAGTTATAAAGTCATGTGCATCAGGTACCGCAATCTGGCCGCAGAGGCTCTAGACCAAAGCAAGTGTGGCAATGCGTCTTGACTCGCCCTAGACTCGGTGGGCGGTCTTTCCAATCCACCAGCTGGAAGCTAACCATGAACAACAATAATAGCCTGCTACGCCACATTCCGTGGCTGGCGCTGGCAGTCATAGGGGCCTGCGCGCTGGGTGTGGTTGCCCTGCGTCGCGGCGAGGCAATCAACGCCTTGTGGATCGTGGTCGCGGCAGTGGCCATCTACCTGGTTGCCTACCGTTACTACAGCCTGTTCATCGCCACCAAGGTGATGCAACTCGACCCGCGCCGCGCAACGCCGGCGGTGCTCAACAACGACGGCCTGGACTACGTCCCGACCAACAAACACATTCTTTTCGGTCACCACTTCGCCGCCATCGCCGGCGCAGGGCCCCTGGTCGGCCCGGTGCTCGCCGCGCAAATGGGCTACCTGCCCGGCACGCTGTGGCTGATCGCCGGCGTGGTGCTGGCCGGTGCGGTACAGGACTTCATGGTCCTGTTCATGTCCACCCGCCGCAACGGCCGTTCGCTGGGCGACATGGTGCGCGAGGAGATGGGCCGCATTCCGGGCACCATCGCACTGTTCGGCTGCTTCCTGATCATGATCATCATCCTTGCGGTGCTGGCGCTGATCGTGGTCAAGGCCCTGGCCGAGAGCCCATGGGGCATGTTCACGGTCATGGCGACCATCCCGATCGCGATGTTCATGGGCGTCTACATGCGCTACATCCGCCCGGGCCGCATCGGCGAGATCTCGGTGGTTGGGGTGGTATTGTTGCTGGCCTCGATCTGGCTGGGCGGCGTGATCGCTGCGGACCCGGTCTGGGGCCCGGCGTTCACCTTCACCGGCGTGCAGATCACCTGGATGCTGGTGGGCTACGGCTTCGTCGCCGCGGTGCTGCCGGTGTGGCTGGTGCTGGCGCCGCGTGACTACCTGTCGACCTTCCTCAAGATCGGCACCATCGTTGGCCTGGCCATCGGTATCCTGATCATCGCGCCCGAGCTGAAAATGCCGGCGCTGACCCAGTTCACCGACGGCACTGGCCCGGTGTGGAAGGGCACCCTGTTCCCGTTCCTGTTCATCACCATTGCCTGTGGTGCGGTGTCCGGCTTCCACGCGCTGATCTCCTCGGGCACCACGCCCAAGCTGCTGGACAACGAAACCAACGCCCGTTACATCGGTTACGGCGGCATGCTGATGGAGTCGTTCGTGGCCATCATGGCCATGGTCGCCGCTTCGGTGATCGAGCCAGGCGTTTACTTCGCCATGAACAGCCCGGCCGCCGTGGTGGGCGCAGACGTTGCGTCGGTGGCGCAGACGGTCAGCAGCTGGGGCTTCCTGATTACCCCCGAGCAGCTTGAAGCGGTCGCCCGTGACATCGGCGAGCACACCATCCTGGCCCGTGCCGGCGGTGCGCCAACCCTGGCGGTCGGTATCGCGCAGATCCTGCACCAGGTATTGCCAGGTGAAAACACCATGGCGTTCTGGTACCACTTCGCGATCCTGTTCGAGGCACTGTTCATCCTCACCGCAGTGGACGCCGGTACCCGTGCCGGGCGCTTCATGCTGCAAGACCTGCTGGGCAGCTTCGTGCCGGCGCTCAAACGCACCGAATCGTGGGGTGCCAACCTGCTCGCCACCGCTGGCTGCGTAGCAATGTGGGGCTATCTGCTGTACCAGGGCGTGATCGACCCGCTGGGTGGCATCAACACCCTGTGGCCGCTGTTTGGCATCTCCAACCAGATGCTGGCCGGTATCGCCTTGATGCTTGGTACGGTGGTGCTGATCAAGATGAAGCGTCAGCGCTACATCTGGGTCACCCTGCTGCCGGCGGTCTGGCTGTTGATCTGCACCACGGCTGCAGGCCTGATCAAGCTGTTCGACCCGAACCCGGCCGTTGGCTTCCTGGCCCTGGCCAAGAAGTACAGCACTGCGCTGGACGCCGGCCAGGTACTGGCCCCGGCCAAGGACATCGGGCAGATGCAGCACGTGATCTTCAACGCCTACACCAACGCGGGCCTGACGATTCTGTTCCTGCTGGTGGTCTTCAGCATCCTGTTCTTCGCCCTCAAGGTCGGCTACGGCGCCTGGGGCCGCAAGGAGCGCAGCGACAAGGAAACCCCGTTCCAGGCCTTGCCTGACGCGTAATCGAGAGGACTGCAATCATGTTCAACGACCTAGGTCGACTGGGAAAATACCTGGGGCAGGCAGCCCGCCTGATGGTCGGCATGCCCGACTACGACAACTATGTCGAACACATGCAGAAGACGCATCCGGACAAGCCGGTGATGAGCTACGAGGCGTTCTTCCGCGAACGCCAGGAAGCCCGTTATGGTGGCAAGTCCGGGCCCAAGTGCTGTTGAGCCTTAAGCGTTAACCTGTCCGGCCTCATCGCCGGCAAGCCAGCTCCCACAGGTACTCCATAGGCCACAAGGTCTGTGCAGTACCTGTGGGAGCTGGCTTGCCGGCGATGAGGCCACTGTTTTTTCCGCACAGGAGATGTTCTGCGTGCAGACGCCTATTCCCGTAACCGTACTTACAGGCTTCCTCGGTGCTGGCAAGACCACCTTGCTCAAGCACATGCTCAAGGCCGAGCACGGCCTGAAGATTGCCGTGATCGAAAACGAATTCAGCGAGGCCGGCATCGACAGCCAGCTGCTGGGCGACGAGCCGGTGCAGGTGATGACCCTGGCCAATGGCTGCGTGTGCTGCAGCATTCATGGTGACCTCACTCGCGCCCTTTACCTGCTGCTCGAACGCCTGGACGCCGGCGAGATCGCCTTTGACCGGCTGGTAATCGAATGCACCGGCCTGGCCGACCCGGCACCCGTGGCGCAAACCTTTTTCATCGACGAGGACCTGCGTGAGCGCTACATCCTCGACGGCATCATCACCCTGGTCGATGCTGTTCACGCCGAACTGCACCTGACCCAGACCATCGCCCAGGCACAGGTCGGCTTTGCCGATCGCCTGCTGTTGAGCAAGACCGACCTCGTCGAGCCGGCCGCGGTAGAAGCCCTGCGCGAACGGCTGGCCCGCATCAATGGCCGGGCTGCGATCCGCGTGGTCGAGCACGGCCGTATCGACCTGGCGGAGCTACTGGATGTGCGGGGTTTCAACCTCAACCCCGACCTGGGCGCGAACCTGAAGCCGATGCTGCGCCCGGTGCTCAAGCCCGCCACCCCCGACCGCATCTCCACCCTGGTGCTGCGCACGGAAACCGCGCTGGACATCGACCGCCTCAGCGGCTTCATGAACGAGCTGCTGGAAACCCACGGCAAGCAGCTGCTGCGCTACAAGGGCGTGCTGAACATCGCCGGTGAAGACCGCAAGCTGGTGTTCCAGGGCGTGCTCAAGCTCTACGGCTTCGACTGGGACGCCGAATGGGCCGAAGGTGAAGCCCGCGAGAGCGTAATGGTGTTCATCGCCGATGAACTGCCCGAGGCTACGATTCGGGCTGGCTTCGAGGCGCTGGCTGCGGGCTGAGCCGGCGCGGCGTTGCGGCCTGGAACCACTGCGGCCATGAGCTGCGGTGGCGGCTTTCGACCTCGATGCACGGGATCAGGCGTTCGGTCAGCACAGCGGTTTGCCGCACTGCCTTGGCGGTGCGGTACTTGACGCTGTGGATGCATTCGCGGTCGCCGAACTCGCAGCGGTTCAGCGCGGTACCGCCGCAGGGGCCGTTGGCCAGGCCTTTGGGGCAGGTTTCCGGGCAGACGTACAGGGTGTCTTCCAGGCGGCAGCGGCCGCAGGTATCGCAACCCACCAGTGGCCGTTTCACCGCACGTTCCACCTTGTGCAGCACCTGTGCGCCAAGGTGCGTGGCCCACAGCGGCCGGCGAACCGCCCAGCCAAATGCCTTGCTCAGGCCGTTGCGGCGGCTGAACAACAGCGAATGCATGCCGTGCATCAGGTGATAGCGCGCTTTCTCTTTGAACGAGGCATCGACCCGCGACTCGCCCTGGCGCCAGGCCGCCTGTGGCGGGTGGAAGATCACGGCCGGCAGGGCGGGCATCTGCCAACTGGCCTGCCAGGCGGGCGCCCACTGCTCCAGCGTGTGAACCTGGGTTTGCCAGTGCTCGATACGGGCTTCCAGGGCCAGCAACTGTTTGAGTTCGTGCACCCCCGACAGGTGCACGCCGGCGTAGCCCATCAGTTTTACACCGATGATCTGCAAGGCCAGGCGGTCGACGCTGCGGGCTTGGGCGAATGCCTTGGACTGCGCCGCTTCTGCTTCGAGCATGTCGCGCATGGACGGGGTGACAGTGACGCCTGCCACGTGGTCGAGCATTGCCGCGCGCCCGTGGGTGAGGCTCATGAGGCAGGCCAGCATCGGCTTGGGCGCTGGCTGGCGACGCATCCAGTGCATGGCTTCCTGATGTTTGCCGGCATCGAAGCCCAGTTGCAGGGTGAGGAAGTCGGCCCCCGCTGCCAGCTTTTTCTCGGCCTTGAAATACTGGGCGCCGCCTTCTTCCTCACAGTACTTGAACGGGTTCAGCGCCGCGCCCAGCAGCCAGTGCGGGCAGGCCTGGCGGGCAATCTGCAGGGCGGCGACCGATTCCAGGTAGCGCACCGGGCGCTGGCCGGGCTCGTGGCCGGGCAGGCGGTCGCCGGTCAGCAGCAACAGCTGGTCGAGGCCCGCGGCGTCCATGCGCTGCAGTTGGGCCAGCAGGTGGTGATGCTCGCGGTCCTTGCCGGAAAAATGCGGCAGGGCAGGTACCGGGTTGCTGAACGAGGCGAGGGCGTCCAGCGGCGACATGTCCAGCGGGCCGCCGACACGATCGCCGATGGCCACGGTCATCGGCCAGCCGCACAGGTGCGCACGGGCCATGATCGCTTCCATGGCGGCGAAGCGTTCTGCAGAAGGCTTGGGGACGAACTCCATGACGCAGACGAAGTTCTGTTCGCGCAGCGCGGTTTTCAGCAGGCTCATGTGGCCGGGCACCTGGTGTGGTCAGGGTGGCATTGTGCGGCAGAAGGCGGGCGGGGTCATGTCCGGATGCGCAGGGCGGTGCTCTGAATGAGACATCATCATGATCATGAAAAAATCTTGGGTTCATCTCAAATTTAATGAGTTTGTCTCAGTCCGGCATCAAACGGACAATCCCCTCATTCATTTATGCAGGCTGAAGGGACAAGACATGGCACTGGCACACAACCTGGGCTTTCCACGCATCGACCACGACAGCGAGCTGCGCGCCCGCCAGTGGCAGGTGCAGAAAGACGCCGGCATCGAACTGCTGCCAGTGGGCGACTTTGCCTGGTTTGACCAACCGTTCGACCTGATCTGGGCGCAACTTTTTGACGAAGTGGCACAGGCCAAGGCCTTGGGCCATGCGGTCAAACCAGTGGTGATCGGCCCATTGACCTACCTGTGGCAGGGCGAAACCAACGGCGGCATCGACACGCTGGAGCGCCTCGACCGCCTGCTGCCGCTGTATGACCAGCATCTCAACCGCCTGGCGGTCCTGGGGGTCGATTGGGTGCAGATCGATGAGCCGATTCTCGCCGAAGACCTTCCGCAGGACTGGAAAAACGCTTTCGAGCGCGTCTATAACATCCTTCAGCGCGCGCCATTGAAGAAGCTGATCGCCACTTACTCTGGCGGCCTTGGAGGCAACCTTGGCCTGGCCGCGAACCTGCCGGTCGATGGCCTGCACATCGACCTGGTTCAGGCACCCGACCAGTACGTGACCATTCTCGACCGCCTGCCGGCCTACAAAGTGCTGTCGCTGGGCCTGGTCGACGGCGGCAACACCGCGCCTTGCAACCTGGGCGCGACCCTGGACCTGCTGCACGATGCCCATGAGCGTCTGGGGGCGCGGCTGTGGCTGGCGCCCTCCTGCTCGTTGTCGCGCAGCCCGGTGGAAGTGGCCGTGCAGAAGTGCCAGGAAGTGGCGGTGCTGGCTGCTGCGCTGGAAGAGAACCGGGCTGCGGCTTGATCTCGGCACAGGTGCTGCAAAACCCCTAGAATGCCGACTCCGATCAAATCGACAGGGAGTGATGCGATGCGAGTTCTGGTAGTCGGCGCCAGCAAGGGCCTGGGCATGGCGTTCATGCAAGGGCTGGGCAAACCGGGCGATACATTGATTGGGGTGTCGCGCACCCAGCCAGCGGCAGTGAACGTGGGCAAGGATATCCAGGCGCAGTGGATCGAAGCCGATCTCGGCCAGCCGGCCGCCGCCGTAGAGACAATTTTCCGGGTCCTGGCCGAGGGTGGTGTGGATACGCTGATCTACAACCTCGGCCTGTGGGAGGCCGAAGCCTTCGAGGCCCACTACAGCTTCCTCGATGACCGTGATGCGCAGCTGCAGCGCATGGTCGACTGCAACATCACCGCGACCATCCTGCTGATCAAGCGCCTGCTGCCGCTGCTGCTCAAAAGCGAAAAACCACGGATCATTCTGACCGGTTCCACCTCGGGCCTGCCCCAGAGTGGTCGCCCGGAAGTGACCTTCGCCGCCTCCAAATTCGCCCTGCGCGGCATCGCCGAAGCGTTGCGCGAAGGCTATCGGGAGCAGGGCCTTGGGGTGACGTGCCTGAACCTGGGTTATCTGAATACCGAAGACAATTTGGATGTGCCGTTGGCCGAGGCTGCGACGCGTGGGGAAGGGGGGCTGATACCGCTTCACGATGTGGTGCTGATGGTGCGCACGTTACTGGAGCTGTCGGCGGCCAGTTATGTTCGGGAGCTGACCTTGCCGGCTATTGCTGATGAGCGGTTCTGAAGCCTGAGATTGTTGTGTAAGCAGGCCCGGCCTCTTCGCGGGCTTGCCCGCTCCCACAGAGACCGCACAAGTTCCAAGGTTTGTGCTGTCCCTGTGGGAGCGGGCAAGCCCGCGAAGAGGCCGGGCCTGTTCAACTCAGGCTAAGATCAGCGCTCGATCGCCAACGCGACCCCTTGCCCACCCCCGATGCACAAGGTAGCCAGGCCTTTCCTGGCATCCCGCTTGATCATCTCGTGCAGCAAGGTCACCAGCACCCGGCACCCGGAAGCGCCAATCGGGTGGCCCAGGGCAATCGCCCCGCCATTCACGTTGACCCGCGTCGCATCCCATTCCATCACCTTGCCCACCGCCAGCGCCTGTGCGGCAAAGGCCTCGTTGGCTTCGATCAGGTCCAGTTCGGCCAGTTGCCAGCCAGCCTTGTCCAGGCAGCGTTGGGTCGCCGAAACCGGGCCGATGCCCATGATCGCCGGGTCTACCCCGGCACTGGCATAGGCGGCGATCTTCGCCAGCACAGGCAGGCCCAGGGCCTTGGCCTTGGCAGCACTCATCAGCAGCACGGCGGCGGCGCCGTCGTTCAGGCTGGAGGCGTTGCCAGCGGTAACGCTGCCGTCCTTCTTGAAGGCAGGGCGAAGTTTGGCCAACGAGTCAGCGGTGGTGTCCGGGCGTGGCTGTTCGTCCTGGGCGAACACTTTGGGCTCACCCTTTTTCTGTGGCAGCACGATCGGGGTGATTTCATCGACGAAGCGCCCGGCCTCGATGGCCGCCACGGCCTTGCGCTGCGATTCGGCGGCGAAGGCGTCCTGCTGCTCACGGCTGAGGCCGTACTTGTCCACAAGGTTCTCGGCGGTGATGCCCATGTGATAGTCGTTGAAGGCATCCCACAGGCCATCGGTAATCATGCTGTCCATCAGCTGGCCATGGCCCATGCGCTGCCCAGTGCGAGCGGAAGGCATCACATAGGGGGCCAGGCTCATGTTCTCCTGGCCCCCGGCAATCACCACCTCGGCATCCCCGCAGCGGATGGCCTGGGCGGCCAGGTGCAGGGCCTTGAGGCCCGAGCCGCAGACCTTGTTCAGGGTCAGCGCCGGTACGCTGTAGGGCAAGCCGGCCTTGATCGCAGCCTGGCGTGCCGGGTTCTGCCCGGCGCCGGCGGTGAGCACCTGGCCGAGGATCACTTCGTCGACCTGCGCCGGGTCCAGCCCGGTCTGCTCCAGCAGGCGCTTGATCACGGCGGCACCGAGGTCGACCGCAGGTACCGTGGCCAGGGCGCCCTGAAAGCTGCCGATGGCGGTGCGGGTAGCGGCGACGATGACCACGTCGTTCATGTTGTTGTTCTCCGTGCGATGGGCGTAATGCCCAAGCATCGGTGGCTTTGGCTCATTTGTTAAGTTTGTTTTTCTTTCGGATTGATGTGAAAAGCAAATCAATGGGCGCTCGGCGTTCTATCCAACTAAGCTGAATTCCGTGCTGTTTCACTCAACTGAATGGAGCCCATACCCATGCGCACCCTCATCGCCCTGATGCTACTGATCGGCAGCAGCACAGCATTCGCCGCCACCCAATGCACCACCGCAGACAAAAGCACCTGGCAAGACCAGGAAAAGTTCCAGGCCCAGCTCAAGGAGCAGGGTTACAAGATCAACAAGTTCAAGGTTACCAAGGGCAACTGCTACGAGATCTATGGTCTCGACAAGGATGGCCGCAAGGTCGAGATCTACCATGACCCGGTAACCGGCAAGGCGGTCAAGTCCGAGTACCACGATTGAACAGCGACGGCACGGTGCAGCTGTGGGACCCGCTCCTGCGGCTGTGCCATCTCTCCATCGCCGGTATGTTCTTCGCTGACTATTTTTTCAACGAAGAAGGTGACGACTGGCATCAGTGGCTGGGTTACTACGCACTGGCCTGTGTCGTGGTGCGCGTGGTCTGGGGCTTTGTCGGGCCACCCAGCGCACGCTGGGCCGATTTCTGGCCAACCCCGGCGCGCCTGGCAGGGCATGCCCGTGCACTGCTGCGCGGCGAGCCTTGTCATCGCCTGGGGCATTCGCCGATTGGCGCCCTGGTGATGCTGTTGATGCTGAGCGGTATCGCTGGCCTGGGCCTGACCGGGTGGGCGTCCCAGGAAGTGGATGCACTGTGGGGCGCTGACTGGCCGACCGACCTGCACAGCTGGTTGGCCGATGCGGTGTTGGCGCTGGTGTGTGTGCATGTGCTGGCGGCCATCTATGAGAGTGTGCGCCTGCGCGAGAACCTGCCGTTGTCGATGATCACAGGTCGCCGCCGGCGTCGGGATTGAGCAGACCTGTGCCGGCCTCTTCGCGGCTAAAGCCGCTCCCACAGGTATTGCACGGCCCTTGAGAGCGGCGCGGCCCTGACTGGCAGCATCATTCAGGCTGCCGCATCACCTTGTAGGAGCAGCCTTGTGCTGCGAAGAGGCCGGTAAGGCTAAAGATAATCTTCGGCTGCAATGGCCTCTTCGCAGCACAAGGCTGCTCCTACAGGGCTTGTGTTTGCCTTGAAATCAAGCCGCGAAGAGGCCGGCACAGGCAACCTCATTCAAACAGCCGGGCACTGGTGGGTCACACAGTGAATCCCGCCACCCCCGGCCGCAATGGCATCAATATCCAACTGCACGATATCCCGCCCCGGGTACAACGCCGCCAGCAGTGCCCGGGCCTTTTCATCCGCCTGCGCATCGCCGAACTGCGGCGCGATGATGGCGCCATTGATCACGAAGTAATTGATGTACCCCGCCGCAAAGTCGTCGTTCCCCTTGCTGAACCTGTTACGCCGCCCGCGCTGTGGCGGTGACACGACATGAATCTGCAACGTCCGGCCTTCGGCATCGGTGGTGCGCTTGAGAATCTCAAGATGCTTGCGCGTCACGGCGTAGTCATACGATTCCGGGTCGTTGTCCAGGTTGGCAATCACCACCCCAGGCCGCACGAAGCGGGCATAGAAATCCACATGCCCGTCAGTGATGTCCTCCCCGGCGATGCCCGGCAGCCAGATAACCTTGCTCAACCCCAGGCGCTCCTTGAGCTCGGCCTCGACCTCGGCCTTGCTCCAGCCCTTGTTGCGGTTGGCATTGACCCAGCTGCTTTCGGTCATGATGCCGGTGCCATGGCCATCCACTTCGATGGCACCTCCTTCACCCACCAGCTCGCTGCGCTGGTAGCGGGCGCCGGCGAGGGTGGCGACCCGTTTGGCCAGCTGTGCATCGTTGCGGTGGCGCTGCTTGTTGCCCCAGCCGTTGAAGTTGAAATCCACTGCGCCCAGCGCGCCGTCGTCATCGAGGACGAAGTTGGCGCCGATGTCGCGCATCCAGATGTCGTCCAGGTCGCACTCGACAAAGCTTGTGCGTGGGCTGGCGCAGTGCTGCTCGGCCAGTTTGCGTTCGCTTGCCCGGCAGAACACGGTGACCGATTGATAACGCGCGATGGCCTGGGCGATGCGGCCCAGGGCGGCTTGCACGTCGGCGGTGAAGTCTTCCCAGATGGCATCCTGGGCGCCGAAGGCGATGAAGGCGCGCTGCTGCGGTTCGCCCTCGTCAGGCATGAACCAGCGCCCCGGTTCTTCAGCGCGAGCCAGGCCCAGGGGCAGGCCAAGGCCGGCGCCGAGGCCGGCGGCCAGTGACAATTGAAGGAAGGTTCTACGGCTTGGCATGGTTCAGTCCTGTGCAGTCTTGAAGCGTGTCCACACGCGCATGCGTGCCCGCATGTCGGCCTGTGGAATATCGCGGCCCGGTATCAGTCGGGCATAGGTTGCTTCGTCGAGGTAGATATCGGGGTTGTCGCGCATGCGTGGGTCCACCGCCTGGCGCGCCTTGGCGCTGGCAGTGGGGTAACCGGTGAAGTTGCTGATGGCAGCCATGTTCGCCGGGCGCATGACGAAGTTGATGAAACGATAGGCGTATTCCGGGTGCTTGGCATCGGCCGGGATGGCCATGGTGTCCATCCACACCGTGGTGCCTTGGCGGGGCACGCGGTACTGGAAGTCCAGGTGCTTGCCTGCTGCGTCGGCCGTGCGCTGGGCCTGGATCACGTCGCCGCTGTAGCCCAGGGACACGCACAGGTTCTCGTTGACCAGTTCGGTCACCGGCTGCGACTGGAACTTGCGCACATACGGGCGTATGGCCTTGAGCAGTTCGCTGGCGGCGGCCAGGTCTTCACGCTTGGCGCTGCGCGGCTCGCGGCCCAGGTAATTGAGGACCACCGCCAACACTTCGTCGGGCGAGTCGATGACCGAGATACCACAGTCGGCGAACTTGGCGGCCAGCTCCGGCTTGAACAGCAGATCGAGGTTGTCCAGCGGCGCATCGGGCATGCGCTGGCGTACTTTTTCGGCATTTACCGTCAGGCCGATGGTGCCCCAGGTGTAGGGCACGGTCGCCTGGCTGGCCTTGGGGTACCGGGCATGCAGCTGGCGCAGGCCAGGCTCGATGTCGTCCAGTGCCTCCAGGCGGCTGTGGTCCAGTGGCTGCAGGCTGCCGGCGCGCATCAGCCGCTCGGCAACGGTGTCGCCGGGGAACACCAGGTCGTAGCCACTGCGCCCGGACATCAGCTTGGCTTCGAGTACTTCACTGCCGTCCATGACGTCGTAGATGACCTGGATGCCGGTTTCGGCCGTGAATTGCTTGAGGGTGTCCTCGGCAAAATAGTCGGCCCAGTTGTACAGGCGCAGCACGGGCTGCTCGGCCTGGGCCTGGCTGGCGCAAATGGCCAGCGCCAGTGCAGCTAGAACGTGGTGTTTCATGCTCAGGCCCTCGGGGTATGTGGATGCTTGCCGTCCAGGGTCAGCAGTGCGGCGTACATTTCCGGGCGGCGATCACGGTAGATGCCCCAGCTCAGGCGGTCATCGCGCATGCGCGCCAGGTCCAGGTCGTGCAGCCAGATGCCGCTGTTGTCACGGTCGGCCTCGGCGAGCATGGCGCCCTTGTGGTCGCAGATGAACGACGAACCATAAAAGCGCATGCTCAACGAAGCGTCGCTGGCGGCGACTTCATCGCCCACGCGATTGGCCGCCACCACCGGCAACAGGTTGGCGGCGGCGTGGCCGCGCATGGCCACCTGCCAATGGTCGCGTGAGTCCAGTTCGGCGCAGCCGGGCTCGGAGCCGATGGCGGTGGGGAACAACAGCACTTCGGCACCCATCAGTGCCAGGCAGCGAGCGGTTTCGGGGAACCACTGATCCCAGCAGATACCGATGCCCAGGCGACCAAAGGCGGTATCCCAGACCTTGAAGCCGGTGTCGCCAGGGCTGAAGTATTCCTTTTCCTGGTAGCCGATGGCGTTGGGGATGTGGGTCTTGCGGTACACGCCGAGCAGGCGGCCATCGGCATCGGCCACGGTCAGCGAGTTGAAGAAGGCATTGCCGGCGCGCTCGTACCAGCTCAGCGGCAACACCACGCCCAGCTCGCCGGCCAGCGCAGCGAAGCGCTGCAGGATCGGGCTGTCGGGGTAGGGCTGGGCGAGGGCCTGGTGCTGGTGGTCCTGTTCGATGCAGAAGTACGGGGTAGCGAACAGTTCCTGCAGCAGGATCACCTGTGCGCCTTTGGCAGCGGCCTGGCGCACCAGCTGTTCGGCGCGGTCGAGGTTGTCGGGCAGGTTCCAGCTGCACGGCATCTGAGTAGTGGCAACCCGTAGCAGGCTCATGGCTGTACCTCCGGCTGCTGCTGGGTGATGCAGTGGATGCCGCCACCGCCGTGGGCGATGTGGTCGATGCGCACGGGCACGATCTGCCGGCCCGGGAAGGCGTGGGCCAGTTGCGCAGCGGCCTCCTGGTCGGCAGCGATGCCATAGGCCGGCATGATGATCGCGCCGTTGGCGATGTAGAAGTTGGTGTAGGACGCACAGAACACCTCGGCGTCCTGATCGACGGCGGCGCTGGCCTCGTACAGGTCGAGCAGTTCGAAGTGGCGGCCCTGGGCGTCGGTGGCCAGTTCCAGGGCGCGACGGTTTTCCCGCACCACGTCGGCGTACACCGAGTCCTGCTCATGGGTGGCATCGACCAGCAGCACGCCTGGGCGGGCGAAGGCACAGACGCCGTCGACGTGGCCGTCGGTCATGTCGCCGGTGACGTATTGCGGGTCACCCGGCAGCCAGATGGTCTTGCGGATGCCCAGGTGGCGGGCAAAGCAGGCCTCGAACTCGGCCTTGCTCACGCCAGGGTTGCGGTTGGGGTTGAGCAGCACCGATTCGGTGGTGATCAGCGTGCCTTCGCCATCCACATGAATCGCACCGCCTTCGTTGCACAATGAAGTGCTGAAGCCGTCGAGGCCCAGCTGGTCGAGGATGCGTCGGCCCAGGCTGCGGTCCAGGCTGTGTGGCGACTTGTCGCCCCAGGCATTGAAGCGCCAGCTCAGGCCGGCCAGGCCATGCTGCGGGTGGCAGACGAAGCTCGGGCCGCTGTCACGGCACCAGCTGTCGTCCACGGCCAGTTCGATCAGCTCGATGTTGGCGCCGCACAGGGCGCGGGCGCTGGCCACGGCAGAGGGGTCGACGACCATCTTCACCGGCTCGAAACGGGCAATGGCTGCTGCGACCCGGGCGTAGTCCTGCTGTACATCGGCCAGGCGCACGTTCCAGCCGCTTTCCCACAGGGCCTGGTTGTGTGGCCAGACCATCCAGGTTGCCGCGTGGCGTGCCCATTCGGCGGGCATGCGCCAGCCGCTGTCGAGGGACAGGTGCATAGTGAACTCCGATCTATTAAGGATTTTTATCAACGAAGCCCGCCGTCGCGGGTGTTGGTGTTCATGCTATGGCTAGGCCTGGCCGGCGACAAACGATAGATTTAGCGCACATCTGATCAGCAGGGCTTATCAATCATGCTTAAACACTGGCCACCCCTTAATGCCCTGCGCGGTTTCGAGGCTGCGGCGCGGCTGGGCAGTTTCCACAAGGCTGCCGAGGCGCTGAACCTGACCCAGTCGGCCATCAGCCAGCAGATCCGCAGCCTGGAAACCTACCTGGAGCAGCCGCTGTTCCACCGAAGCGGGCGTAGCGTGAGCCTGACCGACGCCGGGCATGACCTGCTCAGCACCACGCAATCGCTATTGCAGCACCTGGCCGTGGGCATTCGCCGGCTTGACCAGTACCGCAAGCCCAACCAGCTGGTGGTCAACACCAGCCCGGCGTTCGCCAGGCACTGGTTGTTGCCGCGGCTGGCGGACTTTCACCAGCGTTGCCCGGAGGTGGACTTGTGGTTGTTCACCAGCTTCGAGGTGCCGGACATGGCCACCGAAACCATCGACCTGGCCGTCCGCGATGACCTCAGCGCCCAGGCCGAGTGCAGCTTCAACGTGCTGCATCAGGACCAGCTGTACCCGGCCTGCCACCCTGCGCTGGCGTCTTCGGCTGCGCGGACCACCTTGCACGGCGAACGGGAAATGGACTGGAGCCATTGGCAGCTGGAAGGTGGCGAAGATGTCGGGCAGCAGGGCAAGGGGCTGAATTTTTCCGACCCAGGGCTGTTGCTGGATGCGGCGAGCGAGGGGCTGGGGGTGGCGCTTGTCAGCCAGTTGCTGGCGCGGCGGGCGATGGAGGAGGGGCGGCTGCAGGCGTTGTCGACGCAGCGGGTGCGGGGGCCGGCGTGGGCTTGCCTGGTGCACAGGGATAGCCAGGAAGACCCGCTGGCCCGGCAGTTTCTGGAATGGTTGAAAGGTGCTTTGGCTTTGGATTGATGCTTTCTGTACCGGCCTCTTCGCGGGTGAACCCGCTCCCACAGGTATCGCGCAACGCGGTCCTTGTGGGAGCGGGTTCACCCGCGAAGAGGCCGGCACAGAAGAACCCCGGTTTTGCATCCCCATGATCACCCCGTAATATGTGTCGGATAACCTGCGGGGGTAGTCTCACCCTCTGATCAATCGGAATCGCCCCACGCGGCGCTTCCCCGGCATAAACATGACGAGGTACAGACATTGGCCATCATTCATCCTAAGGTTCGCGGTTTCATCTGCACCACGACTCACCCGAAGGGCTGCGAGCTCAACGTCCGTGACCAGATCGAAGCCACCCGCAAGCTGGGCGTGCGCGAGGATGGCCCGAAGAAGGTGCTGGTCATCGGCGCTTCCAGTGGCTACGGCCTGGCAGCGCGTATCACCGCAGCGTTCGGTTTCAAGGCCGACACCCTGGGCGTGTTCTTCGAAAAACCAGGCACCGAAACCAAGGCCGGCACTGCTGGCTGGTACAACTCCGCTGCCTTCGACAAGTTTGCCAAGGCCGAGGGCCTGTACAGCAAGTCGATCAACGGTGACGCCTTCTCTGACGAGGCCCGTGCCAAGGTCATCGAGCTGATCAAGAACGAGATGGGTGGCAAGGTCGACTTGGTCATCTACTCGCTGGCCTCGCCTGTGCGCAAACTGCCGCAGACCGGTGAAGTCATTCGCTCGGCACTGAAGCCGATCGGCCAGCCGTACAAGTCGACCGCCATCGACACCAACAAGGACACCATCATCGAGGCCAGCATCGAGCCGGCCACCGAGCAGGAAATTGCCGACACCGTCACCGTCATGGGTGGCCAGGACTGGCAGCTGTGGATCGATGCCCTGGCTGGCGCCGACGTACTGGCCGAAGGCGCCCGTACCGTGGCCTTCAGCTACATCGGCAGCGACATCACCTGGCCGATCTACTGGCACGGTGCGCTGGGCCAGGCCAAGCAGGACCTGGACGATACCGCTCTGCGCCTGAACGAGAAATTGGCCGGTGAAGTGAAAGGCGGCGCCAACGTGGCCGTGCTGAAGTCGGTGGTCACCCAGGCCAGCTCGGCCATTCCGGTGATGCCGCTGTACCTGTCGATGGTCTTCAAGATCATGGAAGAGAAAGGCGTTCACGAAGGCACCCAGAACCAACTGGACCGCATGTACCGCGACCGTCTGTATCGCGCCGACGGTGCGCCGGCCGAAGTCGACGAGAAAGGCCGCCTGCGCCTGGACGACTGGGAACTGCGCGACGACGTGCAGTACGCCTGCAAGGCCCTGTGGCCGCAAGTGACCACCGAGAACCTGTTCGAGCTGACCGACTATGCCGGTTACAAGAAGCAGTTCCTCAACCTGTTCGGCTTCGAGCGCGCTGACGTCAACTACGACGAAGACGTGGCTACCGATGTGAAGTTCGACTGCATCGAGCTGTAATCGCTGCCGGCCTGTACCGGCCTCTTCGCGGGTAAATCGGATCGCCGCACCGCCGCTCCCACAGGTATTTCACTGCCCTCAGGCCAAGTGGGATCCCTGTGGGAGCGGGTTTACCCGCGAAGACGCCGGTACAGGCTACAAAATCTTTGCTAGCTTTGGCGCACAACAACAGGGAATGCGCCATGAGTAGCCACACCCAACCCGCCACCCCTTTTCGCCAGGCCACAGCCGATGGCTACAGCCTCGGCGGCTTCATCTGGCGCCACGCCCAACCTGACCCCCAGCGCCCGCTGGTGATCATCAACGCTGCCACGTCGGTACGCTGCCGCTATTACTCCCGCTTTGCCGACTACCTGTTCTCCCAGGGCTGCGACGTGCTCACTTACGATTACCGAGGCATCGGCGAATCCCGCCCGGCTTCGTTGCGCGGCTTTCAGGCCTCGTGGAGCGACTGGGGCCGGCTGGATTTCGAAGCGATGTTGGCGCATGCGGCCGAGCATTTCCCCGGCCAGCCAATAGACGTGGTGGGGCACAGTTTCGGCGGTTGTGCAGTTGGGCTGGCACCGTCTGCCGGGCAGGTACGCCGGGTCGTGATGGTGGGCGCACAGTTCGCCTACTGGCGCGATTACGCGGCTGATCAACGCTGGCGGCTGTTCGGCAAATGGCATGTGGTGATGCCTTTGCTGACCCGCGCTTTGGGCTACTTCCCCGGCAAGCGCCTGGGCTGGATGGAAGACACCCCGGCAGGGGTGGTGGATGACTGGACCACCCGTACGCCACGCTATGAGCACCGGCCAAGTGGGCGCCGGCTGGAGAGGGTGCCGTTTGCACACGTGCAGGCAGCGACGCTGGCCATCAGCTTGACCGATGACCCGTTTGGCACTGTGGCGGCGACCGAGCGGTTGTTGGGTTATCTACAGGGTGCCCGGCACCTGCGTATCGCGCCTGTGGATATCTCGGTCGAGGAGATTGGCCATTTTGCTTTTTTCCATGACCGGTTTCGCGAAAGCCTGTGGCCGGTGGCCTTGCAGTGGTTGCAAGAAGGGAGGCTGGAAAGGGGGGGGCCAGGAAGGATCATGGAGTGAGGTTGGTTGCACCGGCCTCATCGCCGGCAAGCCAGCTCCCACAAGTACTGCGCACCTTCCAAGACTTGTGCAGTACCTGTGGGAGCTGGCTTGCCGGCGATGGGCCGCAAAGCGGCCCCAACTATCTCAAGCCTTGCGCGAAAGCGGCTGCCCGGCAAATTTCACACCGGCCAAACCATGCTCGATCAGCGCACGAATATTGCCATGGTCGCTGCCCTCAGGCGTGGCCACCACATCACGGTAGTGCTCACCAAAGGCCAGCAGCGCTTCCTGGTCGCTCAGCCCTTCCAGCAAGGCCAGGCCCAAGGTCTTGCACGACCCTTCGTTCTGCCCGGCCGCATTCTCTACGCCGCCGTTGTTGAAGGCCTGCGGCTGGTAGCTGTAGTTGTCGGCAATGAACGCCAAGGTATCGGCAAATACATGTTGGCCGCTGGCCAGGCTGGCACGCAGGGTGTTCAGATCAGTCACGAGGTTTTCCTTTTTCGAACGCCGCTTGTTGTTCGGCGCTGGCTTCTTTCTGGTGTTGGGCTTTCCACTCGGCGTAGGGCATGCCGTACACCGCTTCGCGGGCGTCGTCCAGGCTCAGGTCGAGCTGGCGCTCGTCAGCCGCGGCCTTGTACCACTTGGACAGGCAGTTGCGGCAGAAACCGGACAGGTTCATCAGGTCGATGTTCTGTACATCGGTGCGCTTTTGCAGGTGTTCGACCAGGCGCCGGAACGCGGCGGCTTCGAGTTCGAGCTGTTGCTGTGGGGTCATGGTCTTCTCTCAGGTCATGCGGTTCTTCAAGTGGCGGCCACCGTTGATGACCACCTGGCTGCCGGTGCTGTACTGGCTGGCGAGCAGGTACTTGACTGTCTCGATCAGCGGGCCGGCGCCGGGTTCGAACTCCAGCAGGGCCTTTTTCAGGGTTTGCTGGCGGTAGGCTTCGTCGCCCCCTTCCTTGAGGATCAGCAGCCCGGGCAGGATACCGTTCACGTGCACCGTGGGCGCATATTTTTCGGCGAACGACAGCACCATGTTCTGCAGCGCAGCCTTGGTGGCGGCGTAGCCAATGTGGCTTTTGCTGCCGCGCGAAGAGGTTTCGTCGCAGATGTGGATGATGTCGGCCTTTTCCACCTTGGCCAGCAGGTCGCCCAGGGCCAGGTTGAGGTGGTAGGGCGCTTCGACGTGCAGGCGGAACATGGTCTCGAGGTTGTCGAGCCCGTCATCCAGCCACAGCGAGGCGTTGTGGATGATGGCGCGCAGCCCGTCGTAGTGCGTATGCAGGTGGTCGATCAGGGCCTGGCGGTCGGCCGCCAGGCACAGGTCGGCCTGGAACTGCACGATGTTCGGGTGGGCCGTCTGTGGTTGGACGCTGCGGCTGGCACTGACCACCGTATGGCCGGCCTGTGCCAGTTCAAGGGCCAGGGCCAGCCCGACGCGCTGGCTGGCTCCGGTAACGAGAATGGGGCTGTTCATGTTCGGGGCGGTCAACTTGTCTGTCCTTTGGTTGCCGCCCAGCATACCCGAACTGTTTCCCTGTTGTATGGCCTGGCCTCAGCGGCTGCGCAAGGCGCCAGTGGTGGCCGGGGAGGCATGCAGCCAACTGGCCAGCAGGCGGGTGGACAGGGGGATGAACAGGTACACCATCAGCGGCGTCAGGGCCAGGGTGCTGAGCATTACCCGGGGCAGCAGGTCCAGCGTTGCCAGCCAGTGGCCAAACAGCAGGTTGAATGCCAGCGAGACCGGGAAGAACGCCAGCCAGATGGCCACGGCCTGCTTCCAGCGGGGTGGTTTCTGCACCGTATTGGTGCCAAACCAGTCGTCGATGCCACTGACGCGCGCCTCTTTGGGGCGTTCGAACAGGCCATTGCCGCGTTGCAGCCAGGCCCGGCGCGAGGCGGAATGCTCCCAGGCATGCAGGGTGGGTTCGTCGCTGAAGCGGAAGATGATCTGGAATTCGTCGCCATCCTGGGGTGGGGCGAGGATGCCGGACCCGAGATAGCCGGGGAAGTCGGTGGCCAGCTGCTCGCCTTCATGCAGCCAGGCCAGCAGGTCCTGGTAGCGGCCATGGGCGGCGCGGCGCGACACCATCAAGGTGACGGGTGGGGTAGACATCGTGTATCTCCTGGCAACGGGGCTGGCGGGTAGCTGGCCCCTTTGGCTGCGTGGCCCGGGGTGGTGGGCAACGCAGGTGTGCATGCAAGAATCGGGCGCGGATTATCGCGCATGTGTGATCTTCGGCAAATGTCAGCCGGCAAACGGTTGCACCCTGCGATCGGTGTTGGCGTAGTAGAATGCGCGTTCAACTTCCGCACTCAGGGTACCCCGTGCAGATGAACGAACAGGGACGTAATCCGCTGATCGAAGTGGGTCTTGAGCAGCAGGAGCTGTTTCCGATCCGCGAAGTTTCCCGCCTGACGGGCGTCAACGCCGTGACCCTGCGTGCCTGGGAACGCCGTTACGGGCTGATTCAGCCAACCCGCACCGACAGTGGTCACCGTCTTTATTCCCAGGCCGACATCGATGACATCCGCCGTATCCTCGGCTGGCTGGAGCGCGGCGTGGCGGTAAGCAAGGTGGGCAGCATCCTTGCGCGCGGCCATGCCCTTGCCGTGCAGGCCAGCGGCGCGACGGACGCCTGGGAGCGCTGGCAGCACCAGGCGCGTCAGGCCGTGCAGGGTTTTGACATGGCGGGTCTGGACCGCCTGTTCGATGAGGTGTTTGCCGCCAACACCCTGGACCAGGTGTTCGCCGAGGTGTTCATGCCGGTGTGGCACGACCTGGCGGCCGGGCAGGGCGGCTATGGGCAGGCCAGCGAATGGCTGTTCCTCGACCAGTTCTTGCGTGGCCGGGTATTTGCCCGTTTGCAGCTCGCCCACGTGCCGCGTGCTCGCACCGTGCTGCTGGCGGCGTTGCCGGGGCAATGCCACGAACTGGAATTGCTGGTGACCGGCCTGACCCTGGGCAGCGACGAGATTGGCGTGACGCCCTTGGCCAGCGGGCAGCCGCTGCAGGAGATGGCGCTGGTCTGCGAACGCCTGAAACCGGATGCCCTGGTGCTGTTTTCCCACCACCCACCCACGGCGGAACTCACCCGACGACTGGTGCGCATGGCGGCTGTGCTGGAATGCCCATTGTTACTGGCCGGCGAAGCGGCAGAAGTGGCACAGGACCACCTGGCTGGCAGCCT
The DNA here is from genome assembly GCF_050058005.1 of Pseudomonas sp. WOUb67. Classification (NCBI taxonomy): domain Bacteria; kingdom Pseudomonadati; phylum Pseudomonadota; class Gammaproteobacteria; order Pseudomonadales; family Pseudomonadaceae; genus Pseudomonas; species Pseudomonas sp. WOUb67. The sequence continues at coordinate 1,665,761 of NZ_CP170112.1, forward strand.
GATCGCGTGCCTGGGTGCGCAGGGCAGTGTGATGCGCCAGCGCTTGCGGCAGTTTCTGGCCGGTCAGCTCGATACCTGAGTGTGCAGCTCGGGGTGGGCCCGGCGATGGGCCTGGAGGATGTAGTCGCGCAGGCGGTCGATCTCTTCGGCCGGGGTCTGGCCGAGGTCGTAGGCCGCGAGGTCCGGGCCGATGCGCCGGCCCAGCACGCCATGCAGTTCGATCGGGCTGATGTCGCCCGGCGCGAAGCGCAGATCGAAGCGGTCAGGCGCTGCTGGCAACCCGCGGACCTCCAGCAGCACACCTTTGAACGAAATGTCGCGAACCCACAGGCCGCTTTCCTGCCCATGGCTATCGAGCAGCGGGCTGGGTGTTTCCATCGACAGGCGCCAGGCGCGCAGCATGGGGCCGTCTTCGTAGATTTCCGGTGAACCCAGCTGCAAGTGCAGGGCGTGGAACTCGTCTTCCACCAGTTGCAGCGGGAAGCTGATCTGCTGGTTGTTGAACTGGGCCTGCAAGGTCACCTGTTCGTTGGCCACCAGGCGGGTCAGCAAGCTCTGGATGCGGCGGTCGCCATTGACCAGTAGGCTCGACATGGAGTCGGCCAGGTTCAATTGCGGCGAATGCTGCATGCTCTGGATGAAATCCAGCTCGTCCTGGGTCAGGAGCGCGTCTGCTTGCATGATCGAACTCGGTGGTGGCGATTTCTTCAACGGAATTGACCGTGCGTGGCGTACTTGGTTCAGGCGCGTTCGTCGGGTTTCGGACAAACGCGCAGTTCGGCAAGCTCCCGCTCAAGTTCGACCTGGCGGCTGACATCCTTCTGAATACCGATGAAATAGGTCCGCTGTTCAGCGTCGAGCCTTACCGGGGTGATCGACAGCTCGTTCCAGAACGCACTGCCATCCTTGCGGTAGTTGCGCAGCACTTCGCGACACGGGCGGCCTTCTGCCAGTGCCTTGCGGATGCGGACACGGCCAAGCTGGTCACGGTCGTCGGCCTGCAGGAAGCGGCAATCCTGATAGAGGATTTCGTCGCGGCTGTAGCCGGTCAGGCGTTCGAAGGCGGCGTTAACGTAGATCAGGATGGTGTCGTCGCCTTCCTGTTCGGCAACCACGATCCCGTCATTGGACGCATCGACCATCGATTGCAGCAATTGCGCGTTGATCATGTCTGGGCCATTGAGCAAAGAAAGGCTGAAGGCGGCGACTTTGGTAGAGGCGGCCTTTTGCCAGCGCTGGATGCTAGTATCCTACGTTTTCACTCAGTTTCGGAATCCTCTACCCGATGAAAGTCGCCATTATTTCCGGATCGGTCTATGGCACCGCCGAAGAAGTCGCCCGTCACGCTGAATCGCTGCTCAAGGCTGCGGGCCTGGAGGCCTGGCATGCGGCGCGTGCCACCTTGCAGGATCTTGAAGGTTTTGCCCCAGATGCCTTGCTGGCCGTGACCTCGACCACCGGCATGGGCGAATTGCCGGACAACTTGATGCCGTTGTACAGCACCATTCGTGACACCCTGCCTGCAGCCTGGCGTGGCCTGCCGGGCGCGGTGATTGCGCTGGGTGACGCCAGTTATGGCGACACCTACTGTGGTGGTGGCGAGCAGATGCGCGAGCTGTTTGCCGAGCTGGGCGTGCGCGAAGTGCTGCCGATGCTGCGCCTGGATGCCAGCGAAACGGTGACCCCGGAGGCCGATGCAGAGCCTTGGTTGGCTGAGTTGGCAGCAGTATTGAAAGCCTGATCCATGTCCGCAGCCTGACCCGGCCTCTTCGCGGGCACGCCCGCTCCCACAGGAAAATCACCAAACCCGAGGGCAGTGATATCCCTGTGGGAGCGGGCAAGCCCGCGAAGAGGCCAGCAAAGCCAGTTCATTCCTTGCTGTCAGGCTGATCCATGTCCGCAGCCTGATCCGGCCTCTTCGCGGGCACGCCCGCTCCCACAGGAAAATCACCAAACCTGAGGGTAGTGATATCCCTGTGGGAGCGGGCAAGCCCGCGAAGAGGCCAGCAAGGCCAATTCATTCCTTGCTGTCAGGCACCGGCCATTCGCGCAGTAGGGCCAACCACGCCTGCGCCGCCCGTGACAGGTAGGCCCCGCGCCGCCAGATAAAGGCGATATCCCAACGCAGGTCCTGCGGCGAAAGCAGCGGCAACCGCACCACCCCGGGGCGCTCCAGCGCTTTTGCCACCACCTGGGGCAGCAGCACCACACCCTGGCCCGCCGCCACCAACGCGGCCAAAAAATCCGCCTGGCCACTGCGTCCGCCTTCTTTCGGGGTAAACCCTTGCTGCTGGCATGCCTTCAGCAGCCGGTCATTGAGCACGAAGCTGCGCTGATACAGCAGAAACGGCGTATCGGCCAGTTGCCCCAGGCCCACACCATCCAGGCCCGCCAAGGCATGGCCCGCTGGCAGCAGGGCATCCAGCGGTTCGTTGCAGAACGGCTGGTAGTCGAACGCGTCGTCGCTGGGCGTCAGGCTGCCACCCAGTTCCAGCTCGCCACTCCTGACCGCCTGCTCGACGCTGCGGCTGCCGCCTTCGAGCAACTGGATCGCAATGTTCGGGTGGCGCCGCCGGTACTCGGCGAACAAGCCGGCGAACAAGGCGTCACTGCCCAGCATCGGCAAGCCCAGGCGCAACTCGCCACGCTCCATCTGGCTGAGGTCGTCCAGCTCGTTGAGCAGTGCCTGGCGCTGGCGCAGCAGGGCCTCGCCACGCTCCAGCACAATGCGCCCGGCAGCTGTCAGGTGCAGCTGCGAGGCCTGGCGCTCCAGCAGTGGCTGGCCCACATCTTGCTCCAGCTGGGCCACCTGCTTGCTCACGGCCGACTGGCTGATGTGCAGGGTCTGCGCCGCCTGGGTAAAACCACCGCGGTGGACCACTTCGATAAAGCTGCGCAGCTGTTTGAATTCCATGTTCTGAATTCCATTCTGGAATGGCTATCAGTCTAACAATTCGCTTCTGGCCTAGGCAGCCGAATCTTAAAATGAGGGCCTGTCGAGGAACCCCCTGCCATGAAACCCGCGTTATTGAAAAAAGCCCTTCGCCTGCTTGTCGAGCTGGCCATTCTTTGTGCCCTGTTCCTGCTTGGCGGCCAGCTTGCCACCTGGCTGGGCTGGCCGATCCCCGGTGGTGTGATGGGCCTGGCATTGCTGTTGGTACTGTTTGCCTCGGGTGTGCTCAAGCCGGCCATGCTGCAACTGGGCGCCGGCTGGTTGATGGCCGAGATGCTGCTGTTTTTCATTCCGGCGCTGATGAGCCTGCTCGATTACGGCTCGCTGATCCGTGAAGAAGGCTGGCGCATCCTGCTGGTGATCGCCGTGAGCACGCTGATGGTGATGGTCGTGACCGCGCTCACCGTGGAACTGGTGTGCCGCTGGAGCCTGCGCCATGAGCCTTGAACCCATGCCAGTGTTCTGGCTGGCGCTGACCTTGCTGGCCTACCTGGCCAGCCGCTGGCTGTACCGGCGCAGCGGGCGCTACCTGCTGTCCCCTTTGATTCTGGTACCGGTGTTGTTGCTGGCGGTGGCGGTGCCGCTGCACACGGCCTATGCCGAGTATGCGCGCAACACCCACTGGCTGATGGGCGTGCTCGGCCCGGTGACCGTGGCCTTTGCGGTGCCGATCTGGCAGCAGCGGGCGATGCTGGCGCGGCACTGGCCGGCACTGATGGTGGGCATGGTCGCCGGCAGCAGTGCCTCGATTGCCAGCTCCTGGGGGCTGGCGCACCTGCTGGCGCTGGACAGCGCCACCAGCCTGTCGCTGGTGCCGCGTTCGATCACCACGCCGTTTGCCATGCCCCTGGCCCATGACCTGGGTGGCGTGCCGGAGCTGACGGCGGTGTTCGTGATGTTCACCGGCGTGCTCGGCGCCATGTTCGGCGGCGTGCTGCTGCGCTGGCTGCCGCTGCGCACGCCGCTGGCACGCGGTGCGCTGTTCGGCGTTGGCGCGCATGGTGCCGGGGTCAGCCGGGCACAGGAGGTGGGCCGCGAGGAAGGTTCGGTGGCCGGCCTGGTCATGGTCCTGACCGGGCTGTTGAACCTGTTCGCGGCACCGCTGCTGGCCATGCTGCTCTGACCGTTCGTGCCACTGACTCGCACAGTCATCAAGCTGGCTGGCAACGCAAGTTTCAGCCCATGGGCTGCTGGCTAGACTCTGCCTCGACATAGAGAGCACATGTATGTGCCGAGGTGACATGCAATGACCGCAGCCTTGCCCTATCCCGTCCCTATCACTTCACCGGGTTACTTCTGATGCCTATGGCCGAAATTCCATTGTGCGTCTGGCGTACCCGGGGACAGAGTTTCACTTTCCGGGGCCAGAGCATCCGCTACTGGACCGCAGGGCAAGGAGAGCCCCTGCTTCTGTTACACGGCTTCCCCACTGCCAGCTGGGACTGGCACTACCTGTGGGGGCCCTTGACCCAGCGCTTCCGGGTGATCGCGTGCGACATGCTGGGTTTTGGCGATTCGGCCAAACCGGTCGATCACGCCTACAGCCTGATGGAGCAGGCAGACTTGCAGCAGGCCCTGCTCACCCACCTGCAGGTGGACCAGCCGGTGCACCTGCTGGCTCACGACTACGGCGGCAGCGTCGCCCAGGAGTTGCTGGCGCGGCACCATGAACAGCGTGCCGAGGTTGCCAGCTGCGTATTCCTCAACAGCGGGCTGTTCCCCGAAAGCTGCCGCATGCTGCTGATCCAGAAGCTGCTGCTGAGCCGCTTCGGCTGGCTGGTCGGGCGCTCGTTCGGGCGTGACGACCTGGTGCGCAACGTGACCCAGGTCTACGGCCCTTGCACCCACCCCAGCGAAAGTGCCCTGGATGATTCCTGGAGCCTGATCGCCGCCAACCGGGGCACGCGCATCCTGCACAAGCTGGTGAGCTACATGCCCGAGCGCAGCGTGCACCGTGAACGCTGGGTCGGGGCGATGCAGCGCAAAGGCGTGCCACTGCGTTTCATCAATGGCGTGGTCGACCCGCTTTCCGGCGCGCAGATGCTCGAGCGCTACCGGCAACTGGTGCCGGAGCCGGACACCGTGCAGTTACTGGGCATCGGCCACTACCCGCACACCGAAGCGCCGGTGCAGGTGCTGCGTCACTACCTGGCCTTTCGTGAACAGCTTGTGAGCTTCTACCCACAGAAAGTGGCGTGGTCCTGACGGGGCCTCATCGCGCTGCGTTATTGCCAGGCATTCAGCCTGCGTGAGCTTGATTGTCCGCCGCTGGCTTGCGGCGGACACTCGGCTGACCTGAACCTGCCTGGAGCCATGAGCATGAGCGAGCCTGTCCGTCTGCAAGATCGCGTGGTGATCGTCACCGGAGCCGGCGGCGGCCTGGGCCGTGCCCATGCGCTGCTGTTTGCCGCACGTGGCGCCAGGGTCGTGGTCAACGACCTCGGCGGCTCTACCCACGGTGAAGGTGCCAACGCCTCGGCCGCCGACCGGGTGGTGGAGGAGATCCGCGCCGCCGGTGGCATTGCCATCGCCAACCACGATTCGGTCAGCCAGGGCGCACGCATCGTCGAGCAGGCCCTGGACAGCTTCGGCCGGGTCGATGTGCTGGTGAACAATGCAGGGATCCTGCGTGACAAGACCTTCCACAAGATGGACGACAGCGACTGGGAGCAGGTTTACCAGGTGCATGTCGAAGGGGCCTTCAAAGTCACCCGCGCGGCCTGGCCACACCTGCGCGAGCAAAACTGGGGGCGGGTGATCTTCACCGCCTCTACCTCCGGCATCTACGGCAACTTCGGCCAGGCCAACTACGGCATGGCCAAGCTGGGCCTGTACGGGCTGACCCGCACCCTGGCGATCGAAGGGCGCAAGCACGGCATCCTGGTCAACGCCATCGCCCCCACCGGCGGCACCCGCATGACAGAAGGGCTGATCCCGCCCCAGGTCTTCGAGCGGCTCAAGCCCGAGCTGGTCAGCCCGCTGGTGGTGTACCTGGGCAGCGAGCAGTGCCAGGGCACGGGGGAACTGTTCGAGGTAGGCGGTGGCTGGGTGGGCAAGGTGCGTTGGGAGCGCAGCCTGGGGGTGGGCTTCGACCCGCGCGAAGGCTTTACCCCTGAGCAGGTGGCCGAGAGCTGGGCACGGATCGGTGACTTTGAGGGGGCGGTGCATCCGCAGGACAGTTTGCAGGCATTGCAGCAGATGATGGCCAACCTGCAGAAGTACCCGCTGTAGAGAGCTTGCAGGGTACTTTGTGGGAGTCACTGTCTTGCACCATCACTCAGACTGCCGCATCACTGTGTAGGAGCAGCCTTGTGCTGCGAAGAGGCCGGTATGGCTAGAGATTATCTTCGGCTGCAATGGCCTCTTCGCAGCACAAGGCTGCTCCTACAGGGCTTGTGTTTGCCTTGAAATCAATGCAAGTCAGGTGGGAACGCGTCAGCCAGTCGAGAGCGCATTTTTTCAGGGCAAAAAAAAGGCCGCTGCAAGCCGCAGCGGCCAATCGAGACGTCAGATCAAGGAGCTTCAAAATCTACGTCGGTGAACCTCGCAGGCATGAAAAGCGGGGGGAGAGCCCTTCATGCCGGCCAGTGAGTTAAGAATAAGCGCTTGATCCCGTAGGAAAAATAGCGGCTTATGACATTCACCTTTACGTATCGGGCAATAGTGCAGGAGCCACTCAGGCGGCGGGTGAATAGCCCATGCGCCAGCTGGTTTCCCGCGCAGCCGCCAGCAACCGTTGCGCCGCCGGGCCATGTTCGTCGGCGTGGAAAATGGACGTCGGCCCGACTACGGTCATCACCGCCGCAACCTGCCCCATGGCATTGAACACGGGCGCCGACAGCGCATCCACGCCCGGCATCAGCAGCCCGTGCACATGGTGCAGGCCGCGTTCGCGAATGCCGGCCAGTACCGCCTGGTAGTCATCAGCATTGTGCTGCAGCACGGCCAGCTCGCGGTCACGCAGCTCCACGGTCTCGCGCTCCGGCAGGTAGGCGGCGAACACCAGGCCGGTGGACGAGGTAAGCAGTGGCAGCACCGAGCCCATCTGCGTGACCACGGTCACTGCACGCACCGCCGGTTCAATGCTGACCACGGTTGCGCCCTGGTTGCCCCACACCGCAATGAAGCAGCTCTCGTTCAGTTCGTCGCGCAGCTGCGACAGCGGCAGTGCGGCAATCTTCAGCACATCGATGCTGCCCAGCGCCGCCAGCCCCACCCGCAACGCCTCACGGCCCAGGCCGTAATGGTTGGTGGCCGCATCCTGCTCGGCAAAGCCGCTGGCGATCAACGCCTGCAGGTAGCGGTGCACCTTGCTCGCCGGCATCTGCACATGTTCCGACAGGCGTGACAGCGATGTGGAGGGGGAGAGTTCGGCAAGGGCTTTGAGGATGTCTGTGCCAACCTCCGCCGAGCGGACTTTCTGCTTGCCGTTGTCGGCGGAGGGGCTGGCTTTGGTCATGGACATCTGCTTCCGGATTCTTCGAGTCGCGCCTTTATAGCTTGACGCCATGCTCGTAGCAAATTACGTTATTCGTAATCTGATTACGATAAAAACAATGCAGACGCGCTGTCACCCCGCATCGGGCCAGCAGCCAGCTGCCAGCAACGGCTCGGTCAGAGCCCGGAGGCATCGATGACTCGCGACACATCACCCGACCTTCACTACCTCAGCGGCTTCGGCAACGAGTTTGCCAGCGAAGCGCTGCCAGGTGCCTTGCCGGTCGGGCAGAACTCGCCGCAGAAGGCGCCTTATGGGCTGTACGCCGAATTGCTCTCGGGCACGGCGTTCACCATGGCCCGCAGCGAACTGCGCCGTACCTGGCTGTATCGCATTCGCCCGTCTGCATTGCACCCGCGTTTCGAGCGCCTGGCGCGCCAGCCGCTGACCGGCCCGCTGGGCGCCATCAACCCCAACCGCCTGCGCTGGAGCCCCCAGCCGATGCCTGCCGAGCCGACCGATTTCATCGAAGGCTGGCTGCCCATGGTGGCCAACGCCCCGGCGCAGAAGCCGGCCGGCGTGAGCATCTACATCTACCGCGCCAACCGATCCATGGAGCGGGTGTTCTTCAACGCCGACGGTGAACTGCTGCTGGTGCCGGAACAAGGCCGCCTGCGCATTGCCACCGAGCTGGGTGTAATGGACGTCGAGCCCCTGGAAATTGCGGTGATTCCACGCGGCATGAAGTTCCGTGTCGAACTGCTCGACGGCCAGGCCCGTGGCTACATCGCCGAAAACCACGGTGCACCGCTGCGTATTCCCGAGCTGGGCCCGATCGGCAGCAACGGCCTGGCCAACCCGCGCGACTTCCTTACCCCGGTGGCGCACTACGAAGAGGCCGAAGGGCCGGTGCAACTGGTGCAGAAGTTCCTTGGCGAGCACTGGGCCTGCCAACTGCAGCACTCGCCGCTGGATGTGGTGGCCTGGCACGGCAGCAACGTGCCGTACAAATACGACCTGCGCCGCTTCAACACCATCGGCACCGTCAGTTTCGACCACCCGGACCCGTCGATCTTCACCGTGCTGACGTCGCCGACCAGCGTGCATGGCCTGGCCAACATGGACTTCGTGATCTTCCCGCCGCGCTGGATGGTGGCCGAGAACACCTTCCGTCCACCATGGTTCCACCGCAACCTGATGAACGAGTTCATGGGCCTGATCAGCGGTGCCTACGATGCCAAGGCCGAGGGCTTCCTGCCCGGTGGCGCCTCGCTGCACGGGGTGATGAGCGCCCACGGCCCCGACGCCGAAACCTGCGAAAAAGCCATTGCCGCCGACCTGGCGCCGCACAAGATCGACAACACCATGGCCTTCATGTTCGAGACCAGCCAAGTGCTGCGCCCGAGCCACCAAGCCCTTGAATGCCCGCAATTGCAGGCCGACTACGATAGTTGCTGGGCCACCTTGCCGAGCACCTTCAACCCGAACCGGAGATAACCGATGAACCACACTGCCAATGCCCGTAGCTGGGTCGAGCACGCCAACGGGCACAGCGACTTCCCGCTGCAGAACCTGCCATTGGGTATCTTCAGCCGGCCGGGTGAAGCCAGGCGCTGTGGCGTGGCCATCGGCGACGCGATCCTGGACCTGGAGGCGGTACTGGCCGCCGGCCTGTTCGACAGCGCCGCCAAGGCCGCCGTCGAAGCCACCCGCGGTGGTGCACTGAACGCATTCTTCGCGCTGGGCCGCAGCGCCCGTGTCGCCCTGCGCGAGCGCTTGCAGGTGCTGCTTGGCGAACACAGCGAACACCAGGCGGCGCTGCAAGCCGCGCTGTACCCGGCCAGCGCCTGCCAGTTGCATGTCCCTGCGCAGATCGGTGACTACACCGACTTCTATGTGGGCATCGAGCACGCCAAGAACGTGGGTAAGCTGTTCCGCCCCGACAACCCGCTGCTGCCCAACTACAAGTACGTGCCGATCGGTTATCACGGCCGCGCCTCGACCATCCGCCCGTCCGGCACCGATGTACGCCGGCCCAAGGGCCAGACCTTGCCGGCCGGGCACACCGAGCCGAGCTTCGGCCCTTGCGTGCGGCTGGACTACGAACTGGAACTGGGCATCTGGATTGGCCAGGGCAATGACATGGGCCAGGCGATCCCGATTGGCGATGCTGCCGAGCACGTAGCCGGCCTGTGCCTGCTCAACGACTGGTCGGCGCGTGATATCCAGGCCTGGGAATACCAGCCATTGGGACCGTTCCTGTCCAAGAGCTTCATTACTACCATCTCGCCTTGGGTGGTCACGGCTGAAGCGCTGGAACCGTTCCGCTGCGCCCAGCCGGCACGCCCGGATGGCGACCCGCAGCCACTGTCGTACCTGCTGGACAAGCGCGACCAGGCCGCCGGTGCATTCGATATCGAGCTTGAAGTGCTGCTGCTGACCGAGCGCATGCGTGAGCAGGGCGCTGCCCCGCACCGCCTGACCCTGAGCAACACCCGCAGCATGTACTGGACCGTGGCGCAGCTGGTGGCGCACCACAGCGTCAACGGCTGCCAGCTGCAGCCGGGCGACCTGTTCGGTTCGGGCACATTGTCGGGCGCCACACCGGGTTCGCATGGCAGCCTGCTGGAGATCACCGAAGGCGGCAAGCTGCCGGTTGAACTGGCCAGCGGCGAGGTGCGCAAGTTCCTCGAAGACGGCGACGAGATCATCCTGCGTGCCCGCTGCAGCCGTGACGGCGTGGCCAGCATCGGCTTCGGCGAGTGCCGTGGCACGGTCATCGCGGCCAACTGAGGAGGCAGGGGCATGGAGCTGTACACCTATTACCGTTCCACCTCGTCCTACCGGGTGCGCATTGCCCTGGCACTGAAGGGGCTGGCTTACCAGTCCCTGCCGGTCAACCTGTTACAGGGTGAGCAGCGCGGTGCGGGCTATGTCGCCGTCAACCCGCAGGGCCGCGTGCCGGCCTTGCGCACCGACGGCGGCGAATTGCTGGTGCAGTCGCCCGCGATCATCGAGTACCTGGAAGAGGTTTATCCACAGCCTGCACTGCTGCCGGCCACGGCCGAAGCGCGTGCCAAGGTACGTGGCGTGGCCGCAATCATCGGCTGCGACGTTCATCCGCTGCACAACGTCAGCGTGCTCAACCGGTTGCGCCAGGCCGGGCAGGACGAAGGCCAGGTCAACCAGTGGATCGGCCACTGGATCAGCCAGGGGTTGGCGGCGGTGGAGCAACTGATCGGTGACCATGGCTTTTGCTTCGGTGAGCAACCGGGGCTGGCGGATGTATACCTTATCCCGCAGCTGTATGCCGCCGAGCGCTTCAACATCGACCTCGCCAGCTTCCCGCGTATCCTCCGGGTTGCCGCCCTGGCGGCCGGGCACCCGGCATTCGCCAAGGCCCACCCAGCCCAGCAGCCGGACAGCCCGGCTCAGTGAAGCGAACGGTTCGCCGTCGGAAGCTTGCCGATCCGCTCGGACAGCTTCAGGCGCTGGACCGGGTCTTCGGTCAGCAGTAACGCATGCTCCAGGTCGAAGCGCTCGGCCTGTGGGCAGTCCAGGTGCTGGTACAGCGAGGCGCGGGTCACGTAGTCGCTGACTTGTACCGGGCCCAGCTGCATGATCCGCTCGGCATCGATCAAGGCCGCCAGGTGGTTGTCGTTGCTGATGTGCAACTGGCGCAGGTTGCGGGACAGGCGTTGCAGCATCTGCAACGGGCTGGCACTGCGCATGTGCTCGGCCGTCAGCGCAACGTGCGGGCCGAACTGGCGAGCCAGCAGCTCACGGCAATCGCTGGGGTACAGGCGCCGGCCACCACAGGGGTCGAGCAGGTGGTCGGCACCCGGTACGCGCAGCAGAAAATGGCCTGGGAAGCCCACGCCCTCCAGCGGAATGGACAGCCGCCCGGCCAGTTCCAGAGCAAGTATGGCCAGGGTCAGCGGTTGGCCACGGCGGCGTTGCAGCACCTTGTCCATCATCGCCGCCTGCGGGCGCAGGGGATGGTATTCATCCTGCTGAAAGCCCAAGGCATTGAGTTGGCGCAGCAGTGGCTGGGCCAGTTCGCACAGTGGCAGCATCGGCAGGTTGGCGCTGATCTCACGCTGCAGGTCATGCAGCATGGCAAGGCTGGCCGCGGGCTCGACGTTGCGGTCGTGCTCGGCGGCCATCCACAATGCGGCTTCCAGCAGGGCGACAGGCTCGCGTTCCAGGCAGGCCAGGCAGGCTTGACGTGGCTTCATGGGGTATCTCCACACACGTTTGAGTATTAGCCGGGGCGGGCGGTTTCGTCCAGTGGTCCGGCGACCATGCCCGCTTCGGGGCCGTGCCTATACTGGAAGGAGCACCTCGTGGGGAGCCTGTCGATGTTCGCACTCATGCAAAGCACCCGTACCCAGTCACTGCACCTGTTCAACGACCCGTCTACGGGCCTGAAAGCGGTTGTGGCGATCCACAGCGAACAGCTGGGCCCAGCCATGGGCGGTTGCCGCTACCTGCCTTACGCCGATGATGAAAGCGCCATGACCGATGCCATTCGCCTGGCCCAGGGCATGAGCTACAAGGCGGCATTGGCGGGCTTGCCGCTGGGTGGTGGCAAGGCGGTGATCATGCGCAACCCGCATGTGGAAAACCGCGCTGCGCTGTTCGAGGCGTTTGGCCGCTTCATCGATACCTTCCATGGGCGCTTCATCATTGCCGTGGACAGCGGCACCTCGACCCTGGACATGGACTGCATCGCCCAGAGCACCCCACATGTGACCAGCACCACGGCCTCGGGTGACCCTTCGCCACATGCCGCGATGGGGGTGTTCGCCGGCATCCGCGCCACCACCTCGTTCCGGCTGGGCAGCGATGACCTCAGAGGCCTGCGGGTAGCGATACAGGGGTTGGGGAATGTCGGTTATGCGCTGGCGGAGCAACTGCATGCGGTGGGCGCGGAGCTGCTGGTCAGCGACCTTGACCCAGGGCGCGTGCGCTTGGCGATGGAGCAGTTCGATGCAAAACCTGTGACTAACGATGCGTTGATCAGCACCCCTTGCGACATCTTCGCACCCTGCGGCGTGGGGCCGGTGCTGAACGGGCAGAGCGTAATGCAGCTGCGCTGTGCGGCAGTGGCGGGGGCGGCGAACAACCAGCTGACTACCTTGCAGGTGGCAGACCAGCTGGAATCACGGGGCATACTGTATGCGCCTGACTACGTGATCAATGCCGGCGGGCTTATCTACGTGGCGCTGACCCACCGTGGCGAGGATTTGGGCACCATCACCGCGCACCTTGCGCGCATTCCTTCACGGCTGACCGAAGTGTTTGGCCATGCGCAGGCGGAAAAGCGTTCGCCGGCGCGGGTGGCGCAGATGTTGGCTGAGCGGTTGCTGTATGGCTGAAGGTTGATACTGGCTTTGCTGGCCTCTTCGCGGGTAAACCCGCTCCCACAGGTACGGCGCTCATCGTGAGGGCGGTGTAAATCCTGTGGGAGCGGGTTTACCCGCGAAGCAGGCGCCGCCGATGTCACTCGGCTGCGCCACCTTCCAGCAACTCGGCCAACGCATCCGGCTGGCTCTTGAATGCCCGGGCGAACACATCGCGGTTCTTGGCCATGTAGATACCGGCTTCTTCAACCTGCTGTTCGGTCAGCGACGGCACCGCCTTGTGCAGCACTTCAGCCAGGCGCTCGGCCAGTTCGAGCATCTTGTCGTGACGGTCTGCTTCGGCCTTATCCATAAACAAGCGCTCCGGGTCGCGGCTGCTGCGGTACACCACTTCGACGGCCATTCATCACCTCTATGCCTTTTTGCTGGTTGTGTTGCGATTTACTGTATGGGTGTACAGTAATGGCAATGTTGGTTGGTTCGCAAGCAGAAATTGTAGCGTGGCCTAAATCGAGCGCCGCCCGCGCGGCGCATCGCGAGCTACGCTCGCTCCTACGTTTGTTTCGGGCCAGTTATTCCTGTGGGATTTGTGCGCGTACGCCTTGGCGCATGCCTCGATATCGCGTCGTACAAACAAGGCGGTCGCGCGCGTTGGCGCAGGCGTTACTGGCCCGAAACAAACGTAGGAGCGAGCGTAGCTCGCGATGCGCCGCGCGGGCGGCGCTCGGTCTCATAGACGCAGAAATTGTTGTGGCGAACACCTGTCAGCCTTCATGCGATCCGAAGGCGGCCACTCACTGTTTCATACCCAACTCGGCATCATCCATCAGTGCCTTGGCCATCGCACTCAGGTAATGCGCAGCCCATATCATCATCGGCTTCTCGTCCATCAGCCCGGTGATGGTCAGTTCGCGTACATACCCCATCAGTTCCGATGACTGCTCGCGGGCATCTCGACAAGGAATGCCTGGCTCAATTCGGAACAGTGGATGGGTGCCGTGTTCGCCTTGGTAGAAAGTGGTCTTGCCGACGGTGAACTGGGTGTCTTCTGTTGTCATTGTTCAATCCCCTGAAGTTTCTCGGCTGTCTGGCCCGGCCCTTTCGCGGGTAAACCCGCTCCCACAGGGTTATCACAGGCCTCAAGACCTGCACCGTACCTGTGGGAGCGGGTTTACCCGCGAAAGGCCCGCCAAGACAACACATCAATCAAGCCTTAGTGCGAAGTCCTGGGCTCTGTGGGCATCTGCACCTGAACCAATGCCGACTCAAGCAAAGCCCGCAGCGCCTCCAGTTCATGCATCGAGGTCATCATCAGGATCGAAGCCGGTGATCTGGGCTGAAGTAGCAACGCCTGATGCACCACGGTGGCTGCGCATAACGCGTAGTCGGTGGCCTGGATCAGGGTGTCTTCGAGGGAATGGGGGTTGTAGGGAGGATCGGGGACTACTTTCAGCATGGTTTGGTATCCATTTTTAGGGCCGCTCCCCACATGCTGTCAAACAGGTAGGAGGCAGCTGTGCACAGGTTGACAGACCGGCGGATACCAGAACCGGCGCACGCGAACGTGCCCCATGCACAGCCGCCATAAAGGACAAAGCCATGCAAAGTATCTCGTCGCGGCCTGTCAAAGCCGATCGCTGATATGCAGCGACCCGCCGAGACTAGAGCGCTGCCAATACGGCCGCAACGGAAAACAGGTGGCGAGAGTATCTTTGGGAAATGCCCTACAAGGAAGGGCTTAAATCTGATTTTTCCCGAAGCACGGCCGTGCATTTTTGCAACGCGCCACACCTCAAGGTGCCTTGCGGCAATCGGTCGTCTTCTCAAGACAGGGGCCTGGCCCTTTAACTGCATGGCACAAGCGTCACACGGGTGGCGCATCATCCTTAAAGTCGTATCGGGGAATGGAACATCGTGAACATCAAATGGGCAGAAAAACTGCGCAAGGGCCTGCACGGCTCGGCCGATTCGCTGGGCAACCTGTGCGTCGAGGGGTTTCATTACCTGGCGTTGTTCGGCATTGGCGCGATCACCGCCTATGCGGCGGTGATCACGTTCCTGGACATGCTCGGCAAGGGCGGGATCAGTGTCGATGACATCTTGCTGCTGTTCATCTACCTGGAGCTGGGGGCGATGGTCGGTATCTACTTCAAGACCAACCACATGCCGATCCGCTTCCTGCTGTACGTGGCCATCACCGCGCTGACCCGCCTGCTGATCGGCGACGTTTCGCACCACAAGGCGCCGGACGAAGGGCTGCTGTACCTGTGCGGGGGCATCCTGCTGCTGGCGTTCTCGATTCTGGTGGTGCGCTACGCCTCGTACCGCTACCCCTCGACCAAGGTGCTGGATGCCAACGGCAAGCAAGTGGACGAGGGCAAGTAGCCCTCAGTTGGCAACGAAATGGCGGGGCTCGTGGCGGGCGTCACGGGTCAGCGCAGCCAGCACCTGCATGGGGTTCTGGCTGAGTTCGATCGCAAGGCCCAGGCGGATGCTGTCGATCACCCGTTGCAGGCGCACCGGGTCGTTGCGCTGGGCCTGGGTGATGAGGCGCTTGGCGACCACGCCGGCGTCGTCCGACAGGGTCAGCATGATGCTGCCGTCGAGGTTGGCGATGCTCAGGTTGACCCGGTATTCGGGGGCGAATGCAGCACTGATTCGGTCGAAAGGGTTATTCATGCCTGGGGCCCTGCTAAGAATGTCTGCAGAAGTTGACCGGCCACCGCCAGGTTGGTTCCTGTCAGGCAATTAGCCATTATCGCAACTACACTCCTTGAATCGCAGCCGCGACGCATGGCCAATGGCCGGCAAAGGAGTGCCCGTGGTTCCCTCATCTGCTGCCCGTCAACGTGGCGCAATTGGCCTCATGGCGGTGATTACCCTGGGCCTTGCCCTGTTGTTCATGCTGGTGGTGATCGACAGTGGCCGCCTGTACCTCGAGCAACGCAAGCTGCAGCGCATTGCCGACATGTCGGCGCTGGAAGCGGCAGGGCAGTTTGCCGTGTGTACCGGCAGCGGGCCCCAGGCCAACGCGATTGCCCGCACCGCCGCCACACGCAACGGCCACGCGGCCAGCAACCCGCTGACGGCCAGTTGCGGGTACCTGCAGACCGGCGCCAACAGCTTGCGTACCTTCACCAGTGACAACAATCGTAATGAAGCCATCCGGGTGGATGTGAGCAACACGGTGCCCACCAGTGTTGCGGCGGGGGTGTATAGCCTGGCGCAGGGCAGTGGAGTGCCGTTGACCACGACCTTGCAGGCGCATGCGGTGGCATCGTCGCCTCTGCCGCCGCAGGCGATGTTGAGTATTCGGACCACGTTGGCGACCGTCGATTCGCGGCAGTCGGTTTTGCTCAATGCACTGCTCGGCGCCTTGGGCGGTTCCGTTCAGCTTGATGTAGCCGGCTGGCAAGGCATCGCCAGCACCCAACTCAATTTGCTTCGCTACCTCGACCAGCTGGCCATCGACCTCAAGCTCAAGGCAGGCGACTACCAGCAATTGCTCACCGCCAACGCCACCGCTACGCAATTGCTGCAAGCGGCGGTAAAGGTGCTGCAGCAGAGCGGTGCAGCGGCAAATGTGGTGACCAACCTTGGCAAGCTGGCCCTGGGTGCCAGCAACAGTACGTTGCTGCAACTGGGGGACTTGCTCGACATTCAGAACGGTACGGCGCAGGCCGGGCTGGATGCCAATATTCAGTTGCTGCAATTGGTGCAGGGGGTCATTCAGCTGGCGGTCAGCGAAAGTGCGGCAACGGTGGATTTGCCGATAACCGTGCTGGGGCTGGTCAATGGCCGGGTGCGTCTGAAGGTGATCGAGCCTCAGCAGATTTCGGCGGTGGGCGACCCGCGCAAGGATGAGTTGCGGGTGCATACCGCACAGGTACGGGCGATGATTTCGCTGGAGTTGCCGTTGCTGGATTCGGTGTTCGGGCTCGCTAACGCAGTGCTTGACCTGGTGTCGCCGCTGACCAATGTGATCAATAACCTCCTGAGCCTGAACCTGGCCAGCACGTTGCAATCGGTACTCTGCCTGGTGGGCATACCCTGCACGGTCAGTGACATCGTTCTGGTGCCGGATAAACTGTCGCTGGATATAGGGCTGGAGGTCGCCGAGGCCACCACGCGTCTCAACCCCCAGTCGCCCGATACGTTCAGTTGCTCACCCAAGCGTCTGACGACGCAGACCCAGAGCTCAGCGGCCAAGGTCGCAGTCGGGCGTTTTGAGTCCCCCAATGCGTTCTTCACTAATGGCACCACGGCTGTCAAAGCTTTGCCGTTGGTAGACATTGGTACCAAGCGATGCACCCGGCTTTTGATCCTGCCTGCAACCTGTGAGGCCCGTATCCCCTTCGTCGGCGGCGGCCTCGGCCTGCGGGTCAACAGCAAGCTGCTGGGCAGCGGTGCCGTCGAACGCCCGCTGATCTTCCAGGCGCCCAACAGCACCCCACCAAACATTGGCCTTGCCCCCGCTTACCAAAGCATGCAAACCGCCAACAGCAACGTGGTCGGCAGCCTCTCCGACACGTTACTAGGCATACAACTGGAAGCTTACAAACCCACCGCCAATAGCGGCCTCGGCGACGTGCTGGTGATCGTTGGCAGCGTACTTAGCGGCGTCAAGGCCATTGTCGAACCCCTGATCAAGAACCTGCTCAGCCCGTTGCTCGATCCAATAATCAACGTGCTGCTGAAGGTATTGGGCATCGACCTGGTCAACGCCGAAGTCGGCGCCAACCTCAGTTGCTCCGGCGGCCGCGCTCAGCTGGCGCTGTAGAGCGGCAACCACACCCGCAAGCACGCACCCTCGTTGCTGTTGTGCGCTTCCAGCCGGCCGCCCATTGCCTCGACGATGCTGTGGCTGACCGACAAGCCAAGGCCGGTGCCCATGCCGGCGGGCTTGGTGGTGAAGAACGGTTCGAAGATGCGTTCGAGCAGGCGCGGGTCGATGCCGCCGCCGTTGTCCTCCACCTGCAGGCACAGTTGCCCTTCCTCGACGCGCTGGCTCACGCTGATCCGCGGCTTGGCAACCCGCCGTTCGAGCAGCGCATCGCGGGCGTTGACCAGCAGGTTGATCAGTACCTGTTCGAGCTGGTCTTCATGGCCCAGCACTTCCGGGCACAGGTCGGGTTCTTCGATGTGCAATGCCACGCCTTTGCCGCTCAACCCTTCCGCCAGCAACCCCAGCGCACCGTGCACCGCTACCCAGGCAGCGAACACATGCTGTTCGACTTCGGAGCGGCGCCCATAGGTGCGCAGGTGCTCCACCAGGTGCGCCACGCGCTCGACCTGGGCGTCGATGCGTTGCAGCTTGCCCGTCACATACTCGGCATCCACCTCACCGCTTTCCAGGCGCTTGAGGGTATTGACCAGTGCCAGGCGCATGGTGCTCAACGGCTGGTTGATTTCATGCACCAGACCCGTTGCCAGTTCGCCCAAGGTGGCCATCTTGGCCCCTTGCAGCAGTTGCTGCTGGCTGTGGCGTACTTCAGTGTTGTCGCGCCCTACCGCCTGCACTTCCTGCAACTGGCCGTGCTCATCGAACAGGCCGCGCTCGGCCCACACCCACCAGGCTGTTCTGCGCCCGGGCAGTTGCAGGCAGATTTCGGCACTGGCCAAGGGTTGCTCCGGCGTCAACCGCGCCAGGCGCTGGAGAAAGGCCGCCCGTTGGCTGTCGGATAGCCACTGGCCAAGGTTCATGCCCGTCAATTGTTGCGGCGCGCACTCCAGCTGTTCGGCAAGCGGGTGGTTGCCAAACAGCAGTTCAAGGTCTGGGCGGTAGCGGCAGATCATGGCCGGCGAGTCTTCTACCAGCACCCGGTAGCGTTCCTCGCTCTGGCGCACCTGTTCGGCCGCCTCGGTCGCTTCGCTGACGTCCAGCCACAGGCCGACTACCTCGACAGGCTGGCCCAGGTCGTCACGCAGCAGGCGGGCTTCGTCCAGTATCCAGTGGTAGCGGCCAAGGTGGTCGCGCAGGCGGTAGCGGCTGCGGGCCTGGCCGTCGCGCAACAGCGTGCGGGTGCGTTCCAGCCACAACCAGCGGTCGTCGGGGTGCAGCGTCTGGCCTGGCTGGCGGGCCTGTTCGCTGTCCACCTCCCAACCCAGCAGTGGCGTCAGGCTGGCGCTGAAGAATTCACTGTGCAGTGCGCCTTCGGCATAGCGCTGGACGTAAATCACTGCCGGCGAGCTGGCGATCAGGTTTTCCAGGCGGGCGCGCGCGGCCCCGGCCTGTAGCTCCTGGGCCTTCAATGCGCTGATATCGAGCAGAAATCCTTGTACCTGGCGGCCTTGCACCTGGCCTACCCACTGTAGCCAGCGCGGGCTGGCCAGGCTGTTGGCGGGCAGAAGGCGCAGGCTCAGGTTCAAGGCGATGCCTTCGCGCAGTTGCTCCAGCGCCATGCGTGCGGCTTCGCGGTCGGCCGGGTGCACCCGGCCCAGCCATTGCTCGGCCGTGGCTTCAGGCGGTACGCCCAGGCGCAAGGCCAGGGCCGGGTCAAACTGCAGCGGCCCCTGCAGGGGCCATGACCACCAGCCAGCGCCCAGTTGCTGTTGCAGTTCATCCAGGTGGCGTGAACGTTGCCGCAACTGCTGCTGGCGCAAGCGAGTGAGCAGGGGTTCGATCAGCGCTTGCAGCAGGGCAGCGACCGTTTCGCTGGTCGGCGGCCGTGGCGCGCCCGCGCACAGCAACCAGGCCTGCACGGTATGGCCGTGCAGGTAGGGCACGGCCAACAATGGCAAGCCGGCGCACGATGGCTGCAACAGCGGGTTTGCAGCAGCTACTTCGCGGCCCCGTGGCGGTAGGGTTTGCAGCCAGGGGCGCAAGCGCTCGTCCTCGGCCCAGGGCCAGTCGTTGTCGCTGCAGGTGTAGGTGTACCAGCCGCTATCACCCGGCAGCATCAGGCGCACAGAGCCGGCATGCCAGTGCTCGGCCAGCTGCTGCAGTTGTTCGGTAGCTGTCAGCAGCAGGCGTTCTTCGTCGCAGTCACGCAGGCTGCGGCCAAGCTCCGTTGCCAGCTTTTGCTGGGTCAGGCGATGGCCGTGCTGCTCGCGTTCGCCCAGCAGGTCACCGATATCGAACACCTGCAGCAGCCAGCCATCGGCCTGCCGCTGAAGCCAGCCACGGGTGTGCAGGGCAGGGCCGTGCACGGTGGCAAAATCAAGGTCCAGCGGTTGCCCCTGCCAGTCGGCGGGGGTGCCTTCAAGTACCAGCCAGCTTTGCCGTTGCAGGTAGTCATGCACACGCGGGGCGCTGTGTGAATTTGCAGGCAGCACTGTGCGCAAGGGCCCGGCCAGGCGCAGCACGTGCCCCAGGTCATCCAGCCAGAGTTGCAGCCCCACCGCTTGCGGGGCCGGCTCTTCGTGCGCGGTGGCCGGGCCGCCCAGCCAGCGATCGAACAGGCCGCTCATAGCTGCAAGCTCGCTTCGGCCCGCAGGCGATCGGGCAGGCGCGGCACCTCACCGATCAGCGGCAGGACCAGCATCGGCAGCACGTTGGTCAGTTTCGTTTTGGGGTAATTGATGGTCACGGTCAGCAATTTGTTGGCGCCCAGGGTTACCTGCGCGTCACTGGCGGGCTGGAAGTTGAACGCGGTGGGCATCCACTGCAACTGTTGGCCGATGACCTGGTGGGCCAGGTTCTGCACATCGGTGGTGTAGCTGGCGCTATTCGGGTCCAGGGCCACGCAGCGCCGCACGGCCTCGGCGCTGGCCTGGTTGAATGACTGCAGCATCAGCATGGGCAGGGTGTAGCTGACCAGGCCGTAGAACACCGCAAAAAAAATCATGAATACGGCCGCGAACTCAATGGCTGCCGCGCCTTTCTGCCGTTTTGCCGGGCCTGCTTTCATGATTGCGTCTACCCTGACCATGAATCCTGAGTAACAGCATAGAACCGATCGACGAACAGGGATGGCCAATTGCCTATACACAGCCTTGCAGTGCTTGTCTGGCTTGCGTTGTGCGCCGGTCAGGATGCCCGGGAGCGGCAGATTTCCAATGTCCTGACGCTCGGTGTTGCCGCCTGTGCGCTGGCCTGGTTGCTGGCCACCGGGCACAGTTGGCTGGGCGCCCGGGGCAGCGACGCCGCGCTGGCTTTCGTCATCGTCCTGTTACTTACGCTGCCTGGCTACATGCTCGGGCAGTTTGGGGCTGGCGACGTCAAACTACTCGGCGCACTGGCCCTGGCCACCAGCCTGGACCACGTACTCGGCACCTTCATCGGTGCCGGTGTGGTACTGGTTGCATGGCAGCTGTTGCGGCGCAAAGTACGCCAGCCCGGGGAGAAAAAGCCGTTTGCGCCTTTTTTGCTGGCCGGCTTTGCCCTTTCGCTTGCCTGGCTTGAGTGTCGCGGCGGCTGGTAGATCGAGCGCCGCCCGCGCGGCGCATCGCGAGCTGCGCTCGCTCCTACGTTTGTTTCGGGCCAGTCAAGCCTGTGACAGGCGTGCGCGACCGCCTTGTTCGTACGACACGATATCCCGCCATGCGCCAAGGCGTTCGCGTACAAATCTCACAGGAAAAATTGGCCCGAAACAAACGTAGGAGCGAGCGCAGCTCGCGATGCGCCGCGCGGGCGGCGCTCGATCTGCCAGGCGACGAAAAAATACCCGCGAACTAATTATTACGCTCTGCCATCTTGGTCCAGCGGTAGAACTCAGGGATTTCGTATTTGTAGGTGTCCAGCCAGCGCTGCATGGACTGGTCCCGCTCCCGCGCGGTTTGCACCTGCAGGCGCGTGGAGGCCTGCTCACCGCTGGACTGCACGCGCAACAGCCGTTCGGTGGCCGTCTCGTCCGGAGGGGCATGGCGCGGGTATTCCGCGGCCATCAACGTCGCGCTGCCTACGCAGCAGGCCAGCAGCATCACGTACCTGATCATGATCACCTCCGCGTATCAATTGACCATCATGTCCGGGGCCCTGGCCGATGCAATCGGGCCTCGGCCGCCGGCCTTGATCTTGCCGGCCCGCGCCTGGGCTTCGGCAAATTGCCCGGCTTTGAGCTGCAGCCGGCCGACCAGGTCGGTGGCCTGCTGCCAGTTGTCCTGCACCAGCGCCAAGGTCACCAGGTTGACCGCAGACAGCGTGTTGTCGTCCTTCAGTTCGATTGCCGTCAGCAACTCGAAGCGCGCCTGGTCATAGCGCCCCAGGTTCATCAGCACCACGCCAAGGTCGTTGCGCACCCGTTCGTCGGTAGGCGCAAGCCGTACGGCCCGCTGCAGGTTTTGCAGGGCCTGTACGTCGTCACCGCGGGCCGAGGCCAGTTGGCCCAGGCCGTGCTCGCCTTCGGCGGCCAGGCAACCGCCGAGCAGGCTGCGGTACAAGGGCTCGGCCTCGCCGAGGCCAAGCAGCCGTGACACCTTGGCCTTGCGCAGGCGCACCTGGTCGAAGGTGTCCGGCAGTTGCTGCAGGTGGGCAAGGCTGGCGTGCGGGCGACCGTCGTTGAGCATTTCGTCCGCCAGGTTCAGTGCCAGTTGCTGGTCGGCGTCCGGCTTGCTGCAACTGGCGGTGGCAAACAACTGGCGCAGGCCTTCGGGCTGTTGCCCGGCGCATCCGGTGAGCAACACCAGGCTTGCGCACAACAGGATTGTCTTCATCAATCAGTCCTCATGGGCTCAACGCCCGCGCCAATGCAGAAAAGCCTGGCCCGGCAAGGACAATGAGCAAGGCCGGAAACAGGAACACCATCATCACTGCCGACATCTTTGCCGACATCATCGATACCCGTTCTTGCAGGCGGGTCAGGCGACGGTCGTCGAGCAGCGCCTTCAGTGCCTGCAACGACTTCATCGCGCCGCTGCCCTGTGTCAGCAACTGGCGCAGGATCACGCAGGTGTCGGTGAATTCATCCACAGCCAGTAACTGGGCGACCTTTTCCAGCTCCGGGCCGAGCGCCATGCCCGAATCCACCCGTTGCAGCACCTGGCGCAGCTCTGCGCTGATGTGCGGGATCAGCGTCCGGCCTTCGTGGCTGAGCACGCGCAGGGCCTGTTCAACGGCCAGGCCGGTCTCGAAGAGAATCCGCAGCAAGGGGATCAGCAGGCTGACCTCTTCTGCGATGCGCCGCTGGCGACGGGCCGCAGCCACGGCCAACAGGCGCTTGGGCAGCAGGTAACCGACGCCCAGCGCGCACAATGGCCAAACCATCCAGCCGGCCGCGGCGCTGCCCTTGAAGCCCTGTTGCAACAGCAGCGTCAGCGCCACGGCCAGCAGCGGCAAGCCCAGCTGAAGTGCGGCAAACAGGGCGCGCTGGCGGCTGCGGCGCCAGCCGATACGCTCGAGCAGGGCCTGGCTTTCGCTGTCGAATTTCTGTAGCCGCTGCCCCCATTGGCTGCTGCCCAGCCAGTGCAGCCAGTCGCCCAGGCGCTCGTCGCGGGTCAGCCGCCCTTGCAGCCGTCGGCTCACCAGTACCCGCGCACGCCACTGGCGAACAACCTGCAAGCCAAACAGGCCGGCGGCGATGAACAGGCACAGGGCGCAGATCAGCAAGGCCATGGTCACAGGCTCCTCATCATGCGCCACAGCACCAGGCAACCGAGCGCCTGCAAGGCGAAGGCCAGCAACAGCATCATCTGCCCGCTGCTGTCGCGCCACATGGCCAACAGGTAATGCGGGTTGGCCATCATGAAGTAGCCGACCATCGCCAGCGGCAACGAGCCGAGAATGATCGCGGTGATGCGGGTTTCGCCGGTCATTGCCTTGAGCTGACGCACCCCTTGTTCCCGCTCGCGGATCAGCTTGATCAGGTTTTCCATCAGCTCGCTGGCATTGCCACCGTAGCGCTGGTTGATGCGCAAGCCGAGGGCAAACAGCCGCAGTTCGTCCTGCTTGTGCAGTTCGGCCAGCTCGCTCACGGCATCCTCCAGCGCCACGCCCAACTGTACGTTGCGCCGCACCCGCGCCATGGCTGAGCGCAGCGGGTCGCGGCTGCTGTCGATACCGCCCAGCACCGCGTCATTGAGGGTGCGGCCGGCCTTGAGGCTGCGAACGCTGTAGTCCAGCAGGCTAGGCAACTGCTCGACGATTTGCCGCATCTGCCGGCGGCTTTGCCAGCTCAGAATCAGGTACGCCAGGGTTGGCAGGCCGATCAGCAGCATCAAGGCGGCCACCCAGCCGGCAACGATCAGCGCCAGCAGCACCACGCCCAGCCACGCCAGCAACCAGCGTTGTGGCTCGAAGTCGATAGCCCCCAAGCCGGCGCGCTGCAGCAGGGAATCCAGCCATTCGCGCCGGGCGGTGCCATTGCGCACGATGCTGAACGCCCGCCCCAGGCGTTGCAGGATGCGCTCTTCGTGCCGCTTGTACAGGCCACGGCGCAGTAGCAGCAAGGCCACGCCCAGCAACAGCGGGGACAATGCCAGCAGCACGGGGCCGGTCACAGCAGGCCCTCTGCGTGCAGCTTGCTGCCCGCCGGGTTGGGGGCTTCGCGCAGAAAGGTATCGCCGCCACGGCGATCGAGGCGGAACAGGGTGTTGGTCACGTACACCTCATCGCGCACGCCGACCACTTCCAGCACCTCGCTGACGCAGCGTCGGCCATCGGGCAGGCGGGTCAGCTGGATCACCACATCCAGCGCCGCGCAAACCATTTGCCGCATGGTCTTTTCGGCAATTTGCCGGCCGCTCAGGCCGACCAGGGTTTCCAGGCGCAGCAGCGCATCCTGCGCGGTGTTGGCGTGCACGGTGCTCATCGAGCCATCGTGGCCGGTGTTCATCGCGGTGAGCACGTCGAGCACTTCGCTGCCGCGGATCTCACCCAGGATGATGCGGTCGGGCCGCATGCGCAGGGCGTTGCGGATCAGTTCGCTGGCTTTGACCTCGCCATGCCCTTCGGCATTTGGCGGGCGGGTTTCCAGGCGCACCACGTGGGGGTGGTGCAAATTCAGTTCGGCGACGTCTTCGATGGTCACCAGACGTTCGCGGGGCGCGATCATCTGGCTGAGGATGTTCAGGAGGGTGGTCTTGCCGGTGCCGGTACCGCCGCTGACCAGGATGTTGCAACGTTTGCCCACGGCGCGCTCGAAGAAGTCGAAGATGTGCTGGTCGATGGCGCGGGTGGCCAGCAGGTCGGCACTCTTGAGCATGTCCTGGCGGAACTTGCGGATCGACAGGCACGGGCCGTCCAGTGCCACAGGCGGAATGATCGCATTCACCCGGCTGCCATCGGGCATGCGCGCGTCGACCATGGGCGAGGACTCATCCAGGCGCCGGCCGAGCGGGGCGAGGATGCGTTGCATCACCCGCTCCACATGGTGGGCGTCGATGAAGCGCAGGTCGGTCTGTTGCAACAGGCCCGCCCGCTCGACGAACACCCGGTGCGGCCCGTTGACCAGGATTTCCGTGACGGTGGGGTCACGCAGCAACACTTCCAGCGGGCCGAAACCGGTCAGCTCATCCACCAGCTCTTCGGCCAGACGCTCCATTTCGTAGCGCGACATGGCCAGGCGCAGCCGCGCGACGTAATCGCCCACCTGCTCCAGCACGAACTGGGTCAGCGCCGGCCGTGCGCCTTCGAGCAGGTTGCGGCCGCTGTCCTCGATGGCGTCGATGGCAAAGCGGTGCAGTGCACGCTTTAGCGCGTAGGGGTCGCCGGAGGCGTGTTGCTGGCCTCCAAAGGGTTGGTCATTGCTCATTTGCTCCCCCAAAGCCGACGCAGCCAGGTAAAGGCCGGTGGTGCGAGGTTTTCCGAGCGCCGTGCCAGGCGTTCGCCCAGGCTGCGCAGGGCTTGCGTGAGGTTTTCACGCGGGGCCAGTTCGAACAGGCTCAGGCCCTGGTTTTTCACGTTCAGGCGCACTTCCGGGCTGTAGGGGATGGCCTTGAGCAAGGGCAGCCCGTAGCGTTTGGCCAGGGTATCGGCGTCGGGTGCAACGTTGTTCAGATAACGGTCCACCAACAGGCTGGCGTGCTCCAGCTTCATGCCGTGGTCACGCCACAGGTCGAGTACTTCAAGGTTGCGCCGGCAGTCGAGGATGTTCTGGTCGGTGTAGACGATCAGTTTGTCGCAATGGCTCACCAGTGTGCGCAGGGCTTCGCTGTCGGCGTGCCCGGTCAGGTTCACGACGATGTGCTGGAAGTGCTGGCGCAGGGCGCTTAGCAGCATGTACAGCTCGGCGGCGCTGGTTTGTTGCAGCGGGTCGTCGGCCTCGGCGTAGGTCAGCAGGCGCAAGCCTTTCTTGTCGCGGGTGAATGCGCTGTCGATCAGTGTGGTATCGAGGCGGCGCAAGTGGCGCAGGGCGTCGCCGAAGAAGAACGACGCTTCCAGGCCGAGCAGCGCCAGGCTGTCGCCACGCGGCAGGCCCAGGTCCAGCAACAGGGTTTGCTGGCCGCTCTCCTGCACCACCCGGGCCAGGTGGGTGGTGAGCAATGCCCCGTCGGCACTGGTTTGCACGCCGAACAGTACGGTCAGCCCGCCGAGGGCGGGGTTGCTGGCCACCGCCGGCATGCGCTTGCCCAGGCGGCGCACCAGCCCGGCCACTTCGCTGGCGCGCGAGCCATAGGCGACGAAGTCGCGGGCACCCGCGCGCATGGCATGCAGCACCAGTTGGTTGTCCATGCCATCGCCGAGGGCGACGATCGCCAGCATCGGCTTGGCCTCCAGCACCCCCTCGATCAAGGCGCACTGGCTGACCAGTTGTTCGCGGTCCAGGCCGATGAACATCAGGGTGCTGAAGGTGGCATTGACCAGCGCCAGCAGCTCGTCGAGGCTGCCGCCGCTGGCACCGATCACCTGGCCTTGCGGCGCCAGTGCGCCCTGCAGCCAGTGCAGGTCTTCCTCGTTGCGGGTGATGGCGAGGAAGGTGGGGTTCAGGCTCTCGTTCATTGGGATAACCCGCCTTGGCCATCGAAGTTGCCGTTCTCCAGGAAGAACAGGCGCCCCCAGCTGGGGTCGTAGGTGCGCAGGTTCTCGCCCGGCAGTTGCGGCAGCCGGGCGTTGGCGGCCAGCGGCTGGACCAGGTGCGGGGTGACGATCATCAGCAGTTCGGTTTCTTCGCGGCGCATGGCCGAGTTGCGGAAGAACGCGCCCAGTACCGGCAGGCTACCCAGGCCGGGCAGGCGGTCTACGGCGGAGCGGGTGTTGTTGCTGACCAGGCCGCTGATGATGAAGCTTTCGCCGTCGGCCAGGGCAATGCTGGTGTCGGTGCGCCTTACCGTCAAACCCGGCACCTGCGTGCCGGCGATGGTCACCACGTTGGTGTAGTCCAGCTCGCTGACCTCCGGCGCCACCTTGAGGGTAATCCTGCCGTGGCTGATGACGGTTGGTGTCAGCGCCAGGCGGACGCCAAATTCCTTGTATTCGATCGACACGTTGTCGCTGCCCGCGCTGGGCACCGGGATCGGGATTTCGCCGCCTGCCAGAAAGCTTGCAGTCTGGCCACTGAGCACGGTCAGGCTGGGGCGGGCCAGGGTGTAGGCGAACCCGCTGTTTTCCAGGGCGTTGATCATGGCCAGGAAGCGGCTGCTGCCGCCGCCCCAGACGATGTTGAAGACAGTGTCGTCGAGGGGGATCGACGGGGTCACGTTCGGGACCGAGCCAGGGCTGACGGACGTGCCGGGCACGGTCCCCGGCGAGCCGATCAGGCTGTTGTTCGAGCCCTTGAAGAACAACCGTGCACCGGCCTCCTTGAATTTGGTGCGGCGTACTTCCACGAAACGGATGTCGGCCTGCACCTGGCTGATCAGTTGCGCATCCTGCGACGGCAAAAAGCTGTCTTCGGCCATGTCGGCACTGGCCCGGCCTTTGACGAACACCATGGCCCTGTGCGGTGACGGCGCGCACGCTGTCCAAAGCATCAGGGTGGTATTGCCCTGGCCCACCGCGGTAATCACCACGCCGCGCTCGCCGCTGGCCTGGACATCGGCCACCTTCGGCTCACCCACGGCCACCCGGCTGATCGCCAGCGGCAGGCGCAGTTCCTGCTGCAGGCCCTGGTCTATCTCGATGACCGAGGGCAGCTGACTGATCGCCTCGCAGCCTTTGCCCGCCGCCTGCGCCTGGGGCAACAGCGCGGCCAGCAGCCCGGTACAACATGCTTGTCTCAAAAAGGAACTACGCATCGCTGCATCCTTGCCGGGTCAGGGGGTTTTATTCGTATCGTCAGCCTGTGCGCCACGGATGATGTGCATGGCGGGTATGGGTTTACTGGTCGCCAGGCTGGCAGCGTTGGCCACTGGCGACTGGGACAGCTGGCTGAAGCGGTAGAGTTCGCGGTTGGCGGCCTCCACCTGCGGTTTGGCATCGGCTTCGTTCCAGTACCGGGCCAGGCGTTGTTCATCGGCGCTGCGCACGGCCAGGCGCAACGTGCCGGCCTGGGCAGCCAGCATCAAACGGCTGGCCAAGGCCTCGGGCACTGCCAGCGCCACGGTGCGGGTGCCGTTGCCGCTCATGCTGGCCTGTTCGCGCCGGGCCTTTTGCTCTTCGGCGGTTTGTGCCGGGCGGCCATCGTTGGCCAGGCCCGTCTGCTCGCCGACGCTGAGCACGCGCAAGGCCGGCAGCACCACCTGGGCGGAGGATTGCGGGTTGTTGGGTTCTTCACGCAGGAACAGCAACACGTCCACGTAGTCACCCGGGCGCACTTGGCCGGCAGCGCCGACCACTTCGTCCACCCCGACTGCCACGGCGCGTTCGTTGGCGCGGATCATCCGCGCCAGTGGCCCGCCGGCCTGGAAGCTGGAGTCATCCAGCCAGGTGCCCGCGGCCAGTGGCCTGGCGCTGGTGCGCCCGATCACCTGGGCGGCTTGGTTGTAGGCCCCGGTGGGGGCAACCTGCAGGCGCTCGATCAGCACGTCGTCTTCAGTGACCGGCGTATGGGCGGGCAGTGCCTTGCGCAGCACGACGACCGCGGTGCGGGGTGGCTCTGGTGGCGCGGCGGGTGGTGGGGCGACGGCTGCAAGCGGTTGCTCGGCCGTAGGGGTAACCGGTACAGGCGCAGCCGCCGGGCGGCTGAGCACAATGCCCCAGTAGCCTGCCAGCAATGCTGCCAGCAGGAAGAATGCCGCCAGTATCAAGGTCAAGCGACTGCTCATCTCGGCCTCCCTGCACGCGTCGACTGATGGCAAAAAGTCACTATTTCGCTATAGGACGGTAGCTTAGCCATCGCCATTTGCCATGAGCCAGAGCGGTTTTTTTCGGGGTTGTGATTAAGTCGAGGCAATACAGAGGGTTAGCGGTTTTGCGGGCATTAATTCTCTTGAATTAATACTTTGTAATTAATCCTTTAATACATTTGCAGTCCTCCTCAGCTTGACGATGCTGATGGCAAATAGGTGTCACTTTGATACCGCCATCGCCGGCATGCATGCCGCAAGGAGCTGAGCCATGAAACTGTTCATTCTGCACTGCATGAACTTCCTGCATCGCAAGGACGGAGCATCCGGTATTGAATACGCGGTCATCGCGACGATGGTCGCGGTGGTGCTGGCCGCTTTCGTCGGGGACATCTCCACGGCGGTCAACGCCACCTTCACCACGATCAAAAATGCCCTTTGACCGGTGAACAGGAGCCAACACCATGCAGAACGCTCTCTCGCGCCAGCAAATCCTTTTGGTGGATGACGAGCAGGACGTTCTGCTGGAGCTGGCCGAACTTCTCGAGAACGAAGGCTTCGCCTGCCTGACCGCGACATCGGTACAGGCTGCCTTGCAACAGCTTACCCGTCACCCGGACGTTGCCTTGGTGATCACCGACCTGCGTATGCCGGAGGAAAGCGGTATCGGTTTGATCAGGCGCATGCGCGAGCATACGGCCCGCCTGCACCTGCCGGTGATTGTCATGTCCGGGCAAGCCGACCTGGAGGATGTCAGCGAACTGCTGCACCTGCAGGTGGTGGACTTTTTCCGCAAGCCGCTTTACCACAAGCGTTTGCTGACAACCCTGGAGAACCTGTTCCCCGTGCCCAGGCTGAGGGCAGTGAACTGAGGGAGGCCCTGAATGGCCTTTAACAAAAACGCCCGGCACTCGGCCGGGCGTTTTCATTGCTGGGGTCAGGCTTCCGGGTCGCTCAGTTCAAGGGCGCCGCGCTTGCTGCGCAGCTTGCCGTAGAAGTGTTCCAGCGCGTGGTTGAGCTTGGTGGCGGCACCGTCGACTGCCTGGTCTACCGAAGTGGCAGTGTGGGTCACGGAAATCGGTTGGTGGCCTTTGGGGCGAGCCTCCATCTGGCAGCGTTTGTCATGCGGTCCGGGCTTGGCGCCGTTCTCGTCGCGCAGGTGAACCTCGATGCGGGTGAGGTCTTCTTCGTAACGTTCCAGGGAGCTCTGCAGAGTACTGCGGACCCACTGATCGAGACGGGCGTTGCTTTCGAAATGGTTGCTGCTGTTGACCTGGATTTGCATGATTCAATCCTTATTCAGCTTGCTCGCATGGAGACGCGCCTAGGCCCTTGAGACCCTTGGAATTTCTGCGCCTCTTGACTCTAAGGTCAGGCAACCGCGGACCGAATTCAAGCCCTTTTTGAAAATAAATTTCTTGTTGCAAATCCATTGATGCATGGCGGAGTTCTGTAGGAGCAGCCTTGTGCTGCGAAAGGGCCGGCATGACTTCAACAGATGTTTTGTCTGTGCCGGCCTCTTCGCAGCGCAAGGCTGCTCCTACAGAGGGCAGGGCTGCATGGCAGTCAGAACTCTACCGAGGTCTGCACATACAGCGTTCGCGGCTCACCCACGTACTTGCCCTTGTTGTTGTCATCGTAGGACCGCGTGTAGTACTCGCGGTTGAACAGGTTCTTCACGCCCACCGCCACCTTCAGGTTCGACAGCTGCGCGCCAAAATCGTACCCGGCGCGGGTGCTGACCAGCATGTAGCCCGGAATGCGCCCGGTGCTGCCATCGGCGCTTTCGGTGCCGGTGTTGGCGTTGTCGGCGTACTGGCTGCTCTGGAAGCTGCCGTCCAGGTTCAGCTGCCAGGGGCCATCGGTGTAGCCCACGCCCAGGTTGCCCTTGTGCCGCGACGAGAACGGCACCTGGTTACCTTTGTTCGGCCCGTCCTCGCGGATGGTGGCGTCGACGAACGCATAGCTGGCGTGCACATCGAAGCCGGCCAGGGCCGGGCTCAGGCCGTCCAGTGCATAGCGGATGCTGGTTTCGATACCCTGGTGACGGGTTTCGCCGCGGGCGATCACCGAGTCGTTGGTCTGGTTGCTTTCGTACTGGTTGTCGAAGTTGATCAGGAACGCGCCGAGCTCGGCCTGCAGGTCGCCGTTGTCGTAGCGGGTGCCGACTTCCCAGGTGCGTGCTTTCTCCGGTTTTACCTCGCCGCTGCTCACGCGGTTGGGCATCTGGCTGTACTGCACGCTGCCGAACGAGCCTTCGGTGTTGGCGTACAGGTTCCAGCTGTCGGTCAGGTGGTACATCACGTTCAGCGCCGGCAGCGCGGTGTTGTAGCTGCCCTGGTAGCGCTGACCGTTGAGCTTGTTGCTCTGCTCGGAGTCGATCATCTCGTAGCGCACGCCCGGGGTGATGGTCCAGCGGCCGATGTCGATGCGGTCATCCAGGTAGATGGCGTGGGCTTCGGTGCTGCCACGGGTGTCGCGGTCGTTGCGGCTGGCGGTGGTCGGCAGGTTGCCGTTCACCGGCTCGCGGAAGCGCAGTTCATGGCCGGCTTCGTTGACGTAGCGATAGCCGATGCCCAGCTCGTGCCAGCTATCGCCCAACGCCAGGCCCTGCGAGAAGCGGGTTTCGATGCCGCGTACCCAGTACTCGCGTGGCGACAGCGAAACGAAGCTGCCCTGGTCCAGGTAGCCGCTGCGCAGGGTCTTGGTGAAGAAACTGTTGACGCTGAACTGGCGGTCGTCCTGCTTGTAGTCGTAGCCGAAGTTGAACAGCGTGCGGCGGCCCCAGAACTTGTCCTTCAGGCGCGTCGACTGGTACGGGTCGGCAGCGAAGTCGGCGGTGCTCAGGCCACCGGGCATGTCGGCTTCGCCCTCGTAGTACTGGGCCATGGCGTGCAGGCTGTTGGCTTCGTCCAGTTGCAGCTTGCCCTTGAGGATCAGGTCGTCGATCTGCGTGTCGCTGTGTTCGCGCCAGTCGCCACCACGGGTGCCGGAGTACAGCAGCGCGCCGCCCAGGCCGTTGTCATTGGTGCCGCCGACCAGCAGGTTGGCGCTGTTCTTGAAGCCATCGTGGCTGGAGGAGGGGCTGATCTGGTTTTGCATGGCGGCCTTGAACGTGGCCTGCTCGGGGATCGCCCGGGTGACGAAGTTGACGATGCCGCCGACGTTCTGCGGGCCGTAACGTACCGCGCCACCACCGCGCACCACATCCACGGCGTCCATGTTGCCCATGCTCAGTGGTGCCAGCGACAGCTGCGGCTGGCCATACGGGGCGAACGGCACCGGGATGCCATCCATCAGCACGGTCGAGCGCGATGCCAGGCGCGGGTTGAGGCCGCGGATGCCGAAGTTGAGCGCCAGGTCATGGCTGCCGGTGCCGTTGTTGTCGGGGGCGTTGACCCCGGGGATGCGGTTGAGCACTTCGCGGGCGGTGGTCGCGCCGCTGCGCTCGAACTCTTCACGGCGTACCACATCGCGGGCGCCGGGGTGCTCGAACACATTGTCCTGCTGCGCTTCTGCCAGCCAGT
Source organism: Pseudomonas sp. WOUb67 (assembly GCF_050058005.1). NCBI lineage: Bacteria > Pseudomonadati > Pseudomonadota > Gammaproteobacteria > Pseudomonadales > Pseudomonadaceae > Pseudomonas > Pseudomonas sp. WOUb67. The sequence continues at coordinate 1,698,086 of NZ_CP170112.1, forward strand.
CGCCGACCACGGTGGAAGCGCCGAGCTCGACCGGGGCGCCAGCGGCAGGGCTTCCGACTGGCTGCAGGCTGAAGGCATTGTCGGTTTCCTGCCGCACCTGCAGGCCGCTGCCGCGCAGCAACGCGTCGAGGCCTTGGCGCACATCGTACTGGCCGTCCAGCCCCTGGGTGCTGATGCCTTGGGTCAGTTGCGAGCCGAACGAAATCAGCGCACCGCTTTCGCGGCCGAACTGGTTGAGCGCGTCTTCAAGCGAGCCGGCGGCGATGTGGTAGCTGCGGGTTTCGGCATGGGCGGCGGGCATGGCCAGGCCGAGCGTTGTGGTGAGCAGCAGGGCGTGGAGGAGGGGGCTGGGGCGCAACGGCATGGGTCGGGTCCTGAGAGAGGGGTTCTGCCATGTCTGTCACGCGAGGTTGGGAAAATGGCTCACTGGATTGAAAATAATTTGCCTGTACCGGCCTCATCGCCGGCAAGCCAGCTCCCACAGGGATATCACAGGCCTTGAGGGCAATGATTTCCTGTGGGAGCTGGCTTGCCGGCGATGAGGCCCGACCTGCCTTAACTCATTGTTGGCTCCACCGTCACCCAATATCGAGTGAAGCGGCGCACCCGAACCGGCAGTGCCACCTCCAGCATCTGCAAGATGCGCTCGCTGTCATCCAGCGGATACGACCCGGAAATACGCAAGTCGGCGACCCGCTCGCTGCACCCCAGCTGCCCGTGGCGATAGCGCCCAAGCTCGGTAAGGAAATCCGCCAGGCGCATCTGCGAGGCCACCAGCATGCCGTCGACCCAGGCGCCCACATTGCGGTCGAGCGCCGAAACCGACCGCCAGGCACCCGTGAAGCGTGCCTGCTGCCCGGCCAGTAACGGTTGCCCCGCAGCACTGGCCACACCCTCGAATACCGACACCAGGCTGTAGCCATCGAACTGGCGTACGTTGAAGCGCCCGCTGTCCAGGCGCAACGCCCCTTCGCCGGTACGCAGCAGCAACGGCCGGGCATCGCTGGCCACCTGCAGCGCCAGTTCACCCTCGAACAGCCGCACCCGGCGCTGTTGCCCGTCGAAGCGCACGTCGGCGGCACTGCGGGTGTTAAGTTGCAGCACGCTGCCATCTTCCAGGCCCATGCGCCGGCGCTGCCCCACCGGGCTGCGGTAGTCGGCCATCAGGCCGGGCATCGGGTTGTGCTGTTGCAGCCCCAGGCCGGTGGCACTGGCCACGCCCACCAGCAGCAATGCCTTGAGCGCGCGCCGCCGGGCGGGCGAGTGGGGGGCTTGCAGCGTCGCGTGCACCACCGGCGAGGCCACCCCGCGCAGGCGCTGGTTTACCTGCTGGATATGGGCCCAGGCACGCTGGTGCTCCTGGTCGGCCCGCAGCCAGTGTTCCAGCGCCAACCGCTGCGCCTGGCCAAAATCATCGCCTTGGGACTCGATCAACCAGTGCACGGCTTGCTCCGCCACTTGTGGGGAAAACGTAGCGTTCATTGGGCGAAGTAGCAGCGCATGGCCGCCTTGGTCAGGTAGCGCTTGACCGTGGCCAGCGATATGCCCAGTTCGCGAGCGATTTCACCCTGGCCAAGGCCATCGACCTGGGCCAGCAGGAAGGCGCGTTTGACCAGTGGCGGCAAACCGTCCAGCAGGCGGTCGAGTTCCAGCAGGGTCTCGAAGATGATCGCCTTCTGCTCCTCGCACGGTGCGACGTCTTCCGGCACCTGCGCCAGTGCTTGCAGGTAGGCACGCTCCAGTTCCTGGCGGCGAAAGTGGTTGCACAGCACGCGCTTGGCTACCGTTGCCAGGAACGCACGCGGCTCGATCAACTGTGGCGCCTCGCGGGCCTGCAGCAGGCGCAGGTAGGTGTCCTGGGCCAGGTCGGCGGCGCTCTGCGGGCAGCCCAGGCGGCGGCGCAACCAGCCCGTGAGCCAGTTGTGATGGGCGTGGTAGAGGCCTTCGACCGTGGATGTGAGCGCGCTGGGCACCGTGATACTCCGGCGCTGTGCAGCGCAACTGGTAGTAAGAATTGTTCGCATTGTATTGCAGGGCAGAATGCTCGGCAATCTCCACCGGCCCTATCGCCGGCAAGCCAGCTCCCACAGGACCCCGCTGTCTTCAAGCCCTGTGCAATACCTGTGGGAGCTGGCTTGCCGGCGATAGGACCAGAACAGGCAACACATCGCTAACTCTTTGCTTGTGAGAATTGAAATCATTATTATTGCAACCCCAAAAAACGCCCGGACCTTCGCCATGACGCGCAAAACCGCCGGCCTTCCGCTCAGCTATCGCCTGGCCGTTGCCTCACGCAGCCTGGCCGCGCTGTTGGGCGGCTACCTGCTGGCGTCCATGGCCAGCGTCTGCATTGCATTGGTGGCGCCACTGCCGAAGGTCGATGCCACGCTGACCGGCCTGCTGTTGTCGTTCGTCTTCTACCTGCTGGCCTTCATCTGGTGCTTCGCCTGCCGCAGCGCCTGGCGTGCCTGGCTGGGCGTATTGGCGCCGAGCCTGCTGTTGGGCATGGTCAGCGGCGTTGCCTACTGGATGAAAAACCCATGAAAGAAGGCTTCCGCCAGGCGATGGCCTGGCTGCACACCTGGACCGGCCTGCTCTTCGGCTGGCTTCTGTTTGCCATCTTCCTCACCGGCACGCTGTCGTACTTCAAGGATGAAATCACCCACTGGGCGCAGCCCGAGGTGCGCAGCCATGCCCTGGACCCGGCCCGCAGCCTGGACAAGGCCCAGCAGTACCTGCAAGACAATGCCGGGCATTCCGCCTCCTGGTTCATCGACATGCCCAGCGAGCGTGAGGCGGCCCTGAGCGTGGGCTACCGCGACCCCAACGGCGGGCCGCGTGGCTTTGTCAACAAAACCCTCGACACGCAGACCGGCCAGCCGGTGGAAGCACGCGACAGCCGTGGGGGCGAGTTCTTCTACCGGTTCCACTTCCAGCTGCAGATGCCGCACCCGTTTGGCCGCTGGCTGTCGACCTTCTGCGCCTTCATCATGCTGCTGGGGCTGGTCACCGGCATCATCACCCATAAGAAGATCTTCAAGGAGTTCTTCACCTTCCGCCCCGGCAAGGGCCAGCGTTCCTGGCTGGACGGGCACAACGCAATCGGCGTGCTGGTGCTGCCGTTTCACCTGATGATCAGTTACAGCAGCCTGGTGCTGTTCATGTACATGGTGATGCCGGCGGGCATCATGGCCAGCTATGGCAATGACACGGGCAAGTATTTCAACGACCTGTTCGGCCGCGACGATGCGCCCAAAGCGGCCCAGGTGGCCACGCCGCTGGTAGCGCTGCCAACCCTTTACGCCAAGGTTCAGGAGCTGCAACCGGGCGCGCGTATCGGTTTCATCCAGGTGCAGAACCCGGGCGACAGCAATGCCCGCGTCACTTTCACCCAGTCGGCTGCCGACCACGTGGCCTATCGGCGCAGTGCCAACTGGACGTTCGACGGCGCCAGTGGCGCGCTGCTGAGCCAGGGCAAGCCAGAGAGCGGGGCGATGATGACCGCCTTCAGCTTTGCCGGGCTGCACATGGGTAATTTTGCCGGGCCGTGGCTGCGCTGGCTGTACTTCTTCTTTGGCGTGGCCGGGACTGCGGTGATCGGCACCGGGCTGGTGATGTGGCTGGGCAAGCGCCAGCTCAAGCATGCCAAGAGCTCGCACATGCCGGGTGAGTTGCGCCTGGTCGAGGTGCTCAATATCGCCAGCATGAGCGGCCTGCTGCTGGCGGTGGCCGGCTTCTTCTGGGCCAACCGCCTGATCCCGGTGGGCATCGAGGGCCGCGCCGACTGGGAGGTCGATGCCTTTTTCATCGCCTGGGGCTTGTCACTGGCGCATGCCGTGCTGCGCAGCGGGCGCCGGGCGTGGGGCGAACAACTGGCGCTGGGTGCGCTGGCCTTTGCCCTGCTGCCGCTGCTCAATGGCTTGACCACTGACCGGGGCTTGAGCCATTCGTTGCCGGCAGGCGACTGGGCCATGGCCGGCTTCGACCTGACGGCCCTGGGCACCGGCCTGTTCCTGGCCTGGCTGGCCGGCAAGATGCTGCGCAGCCCCAAACCGGTAGCCAAGCGACCACGCGCGGTAAAAAAAACGGGCACTGAAACGGCGCAGGTGAGCTGATGCTGGGTAACGCACTGATCGCATTCGCAGGTTTTGTCGCCCTGTGCCTGGCCATGGAAAAGCACTTCAGCGATTTGCTCGGGCGCAAGCCGCGCCCCGGGCAGTTGCGGCTGTTGCGGGTTGCCGGCTGGCTGCTGCTGATGCTGTCGCTGGTGCTCAGCGTGCACCTGCGTGGCTGGGCCCATGGCTTGGTGGAGTGGACGGCAGTGATGATGGCCGGGGTAACCGTGTGGGTGTTTGGCCTGCCTTACCAGCCGCGGCTGCTGCTGGGCCTGGCTGCCGCCAGCGTGGTGCTGGGCCCGTTGCTGGCCGTGTTTGCCGTGTGACCCCGTGAGCGAGCAGGGGGATATCATCGAGCCCGACGCCGACAGCACTGGCGGGCGTGCACGTTTCGTCCAGGTGTTTTTGGCCCAACGGGCGCGCATGGAGGCGCTGGTCAGCCGGCGCGTTGGCTGCCGCGCCACGGCGTCAGACCTGGTGCAGGAACTGTTCCTGCGTTTCTGGCGCCGCCCCGAGGTCAAGGTCGAGGCGCTGGACACCTACCTGTTGCGTTGTGCCGGCAACCTGGCCATCGACCACCTGCGCAGTGAAGGCAGCCGCGAACGCGTGGCAGAAGCGGCTTTGCCCATGGACGAGGCGGCCATGGCGCAGGCGCCAGAGCAGGCGCTGGAGGTCGACCACGACCTGCAGCGCATCGAAGCCGCCTTGCGCGCCTTGCCCGAGCGCACCCGGCAGATTTTTCTGCTCAACCGCATCCACGGCTGCAAGTACGGCGAAATTGCCAAGGCCATGCAGCTGTCCCAGAGCGCCGTGGAAAAGCATATGATGCGCGCCCTTGAAGCGTGCAAGGCGAGTGTTGCCGAGCCCGCGTCCACCCCACGCCGGCCAGGGAGTGCCCGTCGATGAGCCGTATGCCCCCCATCACCGAGGCGCAGTCCCAGGCCGCGCTGCAATGGCTCATCCGCATCAATGAGCAGCCCGCGCAAGCCGAAGGTGCTGCGTTCAAGCGCTGGTTGCTGGCCGACCCCGGGCACCGTGACGCCTACCAACAGGCCCAGACGCTGTGGCAGAAAAGCGCCGCCCCGGCGGCGCGGCTGGCGGACGAAGAACAGGACGCCCTGCAGCACTACCTGGATGCCATGGCCCAGCCGCCGACCCGCAGCCCTTGGCGGCAGCTGGCAGCACTGGCGGTGGCGGCCTGCCTGGTGCTGGCGGTGGGCGTTGCCGGTGGCTGGCACCCGGCGTACTGGTTGCAGGACCTGCAGGCCGACTACAGCAGTACCGGGCAGATTCGCCAGGTGACCTTGGCCGACCAGTCGCAGGTGACGCTTGATGCCGGTAGCGCCATTGCAGTCGATTTTGCCCAGGGTGAGCGCCGTGTGCGGTTGCTGTATGGCGCGGCGTTCTTCGAGGTCACGCATACCGGCGAGCCGTTCCTGGTCGGAGCTGGCGGTGGCGAAGTGCGGGTGCTCGGCACCCAGTTCGAGGTGCGTGAACAAGGCGACGGCACCCAGGTGACGGTGCGCAGCGGGCGTGTGGGGGTGAGCCCTGCACAAGGCACCCTGGCGCGTGAGCTGACGGCCAACCAGCAGGTGGCCTACAGCGCAGGCAGGGTAGGCGACACCCTGGCGGTGGACAGTGAAAACCGCCTGGCCTGGCGCCAGGGGTGGCTGAATTATTACCAGGTGCCGCTGGCGCAGGTGGTCGAAGACCTTGGGCGCTATTACCCGGGGCGCATCCTGTTGCTGGATGGCGAACTGGGGCAGCGCAAGGTCAGCGGCAGCTTCCCGGTGGCCGAGCCACTGCTGGCGCTGGATTCGCTGGGGAAGGTGATGGGCTTTTCGCGGCAGACCGTTTTGGGGCGTTTGACCCTGGTTCGGTAGCCGCCTGTGCTGGCCTCTTCGCAGCACAAGGCTGCTCCTACAGGGGCTATGCAGTACCTGTAGGAGCAGCCTTGTGCTGCGAAGAGGCCGGCACAGGAAAAATAATTTCAATCAACGGGTGAGGTAACAGGACGTGGCATCCGTGTAATGAGTGAAAGTGCGATTCATTCGCAATCGTCACCCTCTCACAGGTCAGCGTCCATGAAGTTCTCCTCGCGTTGCGTCCCTCTCTGGCTCGGCCTTGCTGCGCTCCCGGCCTTCGCTGTCGCCCCCCTGGCAAGCGCCGCCGAGCAGCTGCAGGCCTATGCCTTCGCCCAGCCGGCCCAACCCTTGGCCCAGGCCCTCAACGCTTTCAGCCGCACCACCGGCCAGAGCGTGGTCTACACCCTCGAACTGCCGGGCGTGCAAGCGCCCGCGTTGAATGGCCGGTTCAGCGCCGAGCAGGCGCTGCAACAGCTGCTGGGCAACGCCGGGCTGGCCTGGCGCCGCGTCGACGCACGCACCCTGACCCTGGAGCCCGCCGACACCTCAGGCGCCCTCAACCTGCAGGCCACCAACGTAACCTCGCAGTTGGACGACTACAGCTACCAGCCCCCGGCCAGCGCTTCGATCATGCGCGGGCAGGGGCCGAACCAGGACATCCCCCAGGCCATCAACGTGGTACCGGCCCAGGTCATCCGCGACCAGGCCCCGCGCAACCTCGACGATGCCCTGGCCAATGTCAGCGGCATTACCCAGGGCAACAACTTTGGCGGCACGTCCGACACGGTGATGAAGCGCGGCTTTGGCGACAACCGCGACGGCTCGATCATGCGCGATGGCATGCCCATCGTGCAGGGGCGTAGCCTAAACGCCAGCACCGAGCGGGTCGAAGTGCTCAAGGGCCCGGCCTCGCTGCTGTACGGCATCCAGGACCCGGGCGGGGTGATCAACGTGGTCAGCAAGCGCCCGCAACTGCAGCAGTACAACGCCCTGACCGTGCGCGGCTCGACCTACGGCAGCGGCAAGAACGGCAGTGGCGGCGGGCTCGACAGTACCGGTGCGCTGGGCGACAGCAACTTCGCCTACCGCTTGATCGTCGACCACGAAGACGAAGACTACTGGCGCAACTACGGCGTGCACCGCGAATCGCTGGTGGCGCCGTCGCTGGCCTGGCTGGGCGAAGACACCCAGGTGGTGCTGGCTTACGAGCACCGCGAATTTCTTTACCCCTTCGACCGGGGCACCGCGTTCGGCAGCAATGGCCACCCGCTGAACATCCCCGCCACGCGCCGCCTGGACGAGCCGTTCAACGACATGGAAGGGCGCTCCGACCTGTATCGCCTGGAGGTCGACCATCAGCTGGCCGATGACTGGAAGCTGCATTTTGGCTACAGCTTCAATCGCGAGACCTACGATGCCAGCCAGGTTCGGGTGACTGGCGTCAACGAAGCCAAAGGCACGCTGACCCGCAGCATCGACGGCACCCACAACGCCATGAGTCGGGACCAGTTCGCTACCCTGAGCCTGGCCGGTAATGTGCAAGTGGCCGGCATGCAAAATGACCTGTTGTTCGGCGTCGACCATGAAGACCGCAAGGTGTACCGCGGCGACCTGATTCGCCAGACTGCCCGCTCTACCTTCAGCTACCTCAACCCCGTTTACGGTCAGGAGGTGGAAGGCACCAACGTACGTGCCAGTGACAGCGACCAGACTGACAAGCTGCGCACCGATGCCCTGTTCGTCCAGGATGCACTGCACCTGGATGACCACTGGATCCTGGTGGCCGGCGCGCGCTTCCAGCAGTTCGACCAGTACGCCGGCCGCGGCCGCCCGTTCACGGCCAATACCGATAACAGCGGCCAGGCCTGGGTGCCGCATGCTGGCATCGTCTACAAGGTCGACGACCAGCTGTCGTTCTATGGCAGTTACACCGAGTCGTTCAAGCCCAACTCCAGCATTGCGCCGCTGACTGGCGGTGTGGTGCTGGACTCCTCCGTTGCACCCGAGGAGGGCAAGTCGTGGGAGTTGGGGGCCAAGCTGGACATGCCCGGTCGCCTGACTGGTACGCTGGCGCTGTTCGACATCACCAAGCGTAATGTGCTGGTCGCCAATTTCGATAGCGGGACGGGCGAGACGGTCTACAGCAATGCCGGTGAGGTCAATTCAAGAGGTGTGGAGCTCGACCTGACCGGCCAACTCAGCGACCGCTGGAGCTTGATCGGCAGCTATGCCTTTACCGATGCCAAGGTTACGAAAGACCCGGACCTTGAGGGCAACCGCCTGCAGAACGTGGCCAAGCACAGCGGTTCGCTGTCGGCGGTGTACGATTTCGGCAGCCTGTTCGGTGGCGACAAGCTGCGTTTAGGGGCCGGCGCGCGTTATGTGGGTGAACGGGCGGGCAACTCGACCAACACTTTCGACCTGCCGTCGTACACCGTGGCCGATGCGTTCGCCAGTTACGAGACCAAGCTTGATGAGCACAAGGTACGCTTGCAGTTGAACGTGAAGAACCTGTTCGACAAGGTTTACTACAGCTCGGCGGTGAACCAGTACTTTGTGGCAATCGGGGATGCGCGGCAGGTGAGCCTGTCCAGTACCTTCGAGTTTTGAGCCAGCCTGTACCGGCCTCTTCGCGGCTAAAGCCGCTCCCACAGGCTACCCCATTACCCTGTAGGAGCAGCCTTGTGCTGCGAAGAGGCCGGTAAGGCTAAAGATTATCTTCGGCTGCAATGGCCCCTTCGCAGCACAAGGCTGCTCCTACAGGGCTTGCGTCTGCCTTGAAATAGACACCGCTCATGAGCGGCTTTAGCCGCGAATGGCCGAACGGTACTCGCCCGGTGTTGCACCCAGCGCCTGCCGGAACCGGTTGCTGAAATGGCTGGCACTGGCAAACCCGCACAGCAGGGCAATCTCCCCCAGCGGCATCACCCCCAGTTGCAGCAACTGGCAGGCCCGGTGCAGTCGCCGGGCCAGCAGGTACTGGTGCGGCGGTAGGCCGAAACTGGTGCGGAACATGCGCGCAAAGTGGTATTCGGACAGGTTGCAGCGCAAGGCCAGTTCACCCAGGCTAATCGGCTGGTCCAGGTGCGCCTCGATGTAATCGACCAGTTGCCGGCGCAAGTTCGGCGCCAGCCCGCCTTTCAGCCGCAGGCCCTGGCGCAGGCCGACCTGGTTGAGCAGCGCATGGTCAACGATCTCGTGCGCCAGGCTGCTGGCCAGCAAGCGCTCGCCGGGTTCGTCCCAGTCCAGGGTGATCAGTTGGCGAAAGCGCACGGCCTGTTGCGGGTCGTCGAGAAAGGTCGCTTCCTGCAACTGCAGTTCACGTGGTTCGCGGTCGAGCAGGCGCACGCAACCCAGGGCGAACTGCGCCTCGCTGACATACAGGTGCGCCAGGCGGATTGCCCCATTGACCACCCAGTTCGATTCCTGCCCGGCCGGCATCACGCACAGCTTGCCGGGCGCGCCCTTGTCGGCCGGGCGCTGGCGGCGGAAGGTGCCGGTGCCGTCGGCAATGTAGCACGACAGGGTGTGATGGGTCGGGGCCTGATAGTCGCGGGCATCGTCGCGGTTGCTCCACAACGCCGCCGCCAGCCCATCGCCCAGGTGCGCGCTCAGCTCCAGCCTGGCGTGGGGCGAGGCATGCATGGCGTTGAACACTTGCAGTTGGGTGAGTGGCGTCATGGGCGATTCCTCTTGCCAGCCATCCTACTGCCACTTGGGCGGGCTTACAGCTACCTGTGGGACAAAAGCGCAAGTTTGTGCAAGCGGGCGAACGCTGATCGGAAGAACACTGGCAATCCCTGTGGGAGCGGGTTTACCCGCGAAGCGCCGGGCACCGATCTTGAAAGGCCCAAGGAACTGCCGCCATGAACATGTCACTCTACCTGCTCACCGTCCTGATCTGGGGCACCACCTGGATCGCCCTGAAGCTCCAGCTGGGTGTGGTCGCCATCCCGGTCTCGATCGTCTATCGCTTCGCCCTGGCCGGCCTGATCCTGTTCGCCATCCTGCTGCTCACCCGCCGCCTGCAACCCATGAACCGCCGCGGCCACCTCATCTGCCTGGCTCAGGGCTTGTGCCTGTTCTGCGTCAATTTCATGTGCTTCCTCACGGCCAGCCAGTGGATTGCCAGTGGCCTGATCGCCGTGGTGTTCTCCACGGCAACCCTGTGGAACGCACTTAACGCGCGGGTCTTCTTCGGCCAGAAGATCGCCGCCAATGTGCTGGGCGGGGGTGCCTTGGGCCTGCTCGGCCTGGGGCTGCTGTTCTGGCCAGAGCTGTCCCACCATGCCGCCAGCCGCGAGACCCTGTTCGGCCTTGGCCTGGCCTTGCTCGGCACGCTGTGCTTCTCGGCGGGCAACATGCTGTCGAGCATGCAGCAGAAGGCCGGGCTCAAACCCATGACCACCAACGCCTGGGGCATGGTCTACGGGGCCGCCATGCTGATGGTTTATTGCCTGTTCAGCGGTATTCCTTTCACCATGGAGTGGAACACCCGCTACATCGGCTCGCTGATGTACCTGGTGATTCCGGGTTCGGTGATCGGCTTCACTGCCTACCTGACCCTGGTCGGGCGCATGGGGCCGGAGCGGGCCGCCTATTGCACGGTGCTGTTCCCGTTGGTGGCGTTGAATGTGTCGGCGGTGGCCGAGGGGTATCAGTGGACGGCGCCGGCCTTGCTGGGGCTGGTGGCGGTGATGGCGGGGAATGTGCTGGTGTTTCGCAAGCCCGAGGCTCGGGTGGCTGAGGAAGTTGTGCTGGCCAAGTAGGTAATGTGCTGCTTGTACCGGCCCTTTCGCGGGTGAACCCGCTCCCACAGGTACCCCACAGCCCTCAGGAACTGTGCATTACCGGTGGGAGCGGGTTTACCCGCGAAGAGGCCGGTCCAGGCAGCGAATAATTATCAGCCCTTCCACACCTGTGGGTTCACCAGGTCCCGCGGCCGCTCACCCAGCAGCGCCGCACGCAGGTTGTCCATCGCGCGGTTGGCCATGGCCTCACGGGTTTCGGCAGTGGCCGAACCGATGTGCGGCAAGGTCAGCGCGTTGGGCAGCTTGAACAGCGGCGAATCGCTCAGTGGCTCTTTCTCGTACACATCCAGGCCAGCCCCACGAATGGTGCCGTTCTGCAGCGCTTCGATCAGCGCAGCTTCGTCCACCACCGGCCCGCGGGCGATGTTGATCAGGAACGCACTCGGCTTCATCAGCTTCAGTTCACGGGCGCTGATCAGCTTGCGGGTGGCGTCGGACAATGGCACCACAATGACCACGAAGTCCGCTTCGGCCAGCAACTGCTCCAGGCTGCGGAACTGTGCGCCCAGCTCTTGCTCCAGCGCGGTCTTGCGGCTGTTGCCCGCGTAGATCACCGGCATGTTGAAGCCGAAGTGGCCACGACGGGCAATGGCGGCCCCGATGTTGCCCATGCCGACGATACCCAGCGTCTTGCCATGCACATCGCTGCCGAACAGGGCCGGGCCCACGGTGGCCTGCCAGTTGCCGGCCTTGGTCCAGGCATCCAGTTCGGCGGTGCGGCGGGCGCAGCCCATGACCAGCGAGAAGCCCAGGTCGGCGGTGCTTTCGGTAAGCACGTCGGGGGTATTGGTCAGGGCGATGCCGCGCTCGTTGAAGTAGTCCAGGTCATAGTTGTCGTAACCGACGGACACGCTGGACACCACCTCCAGCCTGGCCGCGCCTTCAAGCTGCGCACGGCCCAGCTTGCGGCCTACACCGATCAGGCCGTGGGCCTCGGGCAGGGCTTCGTTGAACTGGGCATTGATGTCGCCCAGCTTGGGGTTGGGCACAATCACGTTGAAGTCTTGCTGCAGGCGCTCGGCCATGGCCGGGGTGATACGGCTGAAGGCCAGGACGGTCTTTTTCATCGGGCAACTTCTCTGCAAGGCGGGTGGTGGACAATGGTTAGCAACCTACCATTGTCCACCCCCGCAATGCAGCAGCTTTTTAGTTGGCGATCAGCACCTGATGGGTTTTCAGGTCGGCCTCATGGGCCGCGAGAATCTCTGGCAGCGAGTTGCGCAGGTACTCGACCCACGTCTTGATCTTGGCATCCAGGTACTGCCGCGACGGGTAGATGGCGTACAGGTTCAGCTCCTGCAGGCGGTACTCGGGCAGCACCCGCACCAGGCTGCCATCGCGCAGGCCATCGATGGCCGAATAGATCGGCAGCACGCCTACGCCCATGCCGCTGCGGATCGCGGTCTTCATGGCATCGGCCGTGTTGACCATGAACGGCGAGCTGGTGATGTTGACCATCTCCTGGCCTTCCGGGCCGTCGAACAGCCACTTTTCCAGCGGGATCACCGGGCTGACCATGCGCAGGCAGGCGTGCTTGAGCAGGTCGGCGGGCTTTTGCGCACTGCCGTGGCGGGCGATGTAGGCGGGCGAGGCGCAGACGATGCTGTAGGTGATGCCCAGGCGCTGCGACACGAACCCCGAGTCGGGCAGTTCGGTGGCCAGCACGATGGACACGTCATAGCCCTCGTCGAGCAGGTCGGGCACGCGGTTGGCCATGGTCAGGTCGAAGGTGACGTCCGGGTGCGATTCGCGGTAGCGGGCAATGGCATCGACCACGAAGTGCTGGCCCACCCCGGTCATCGAGTGCACCTTCAACTGCCCGGCCGGGCGGGCGTGGGCATCGCTGGCTTCGGCTTCCGCTTCTTCCACATAGGTAAGAATCTGTTCGCAACGCATCAGGTAGCGCTTGCCGGCCTCGGTCAGCGCAATGCGGCGGGTGGTACGGTTGAGCAGCCTTGTTTGCAGATGGGCTTCCAGGTTGGAGACCGCCCGCGACACGTTCGCGGTGGTCGTATCCAGTTGCGCCGCAGCAGCGGTGAAGCTGCCTAGCTGGGCTACGCAACTGAAAGCACGCATGTTTTGCAGGGTGTCCATGGGTCACTCTCGATGTAGAGGACAAAATTGTGTCACGAAGTAACGCAGAAAAGCTGAAAAGTTGCCTTCGACCAAAGGCGGATTATCGCTGTTTTGGTAACAAAGATTCGCAGGAATCTGCGCTTATCGCCAGTGCTGCCGCCCCCTAGAATTGCCCGGCCCCTTCACCTCTTCCTCGGGAAATCGCAGCTGTGCCGCGTCGCATCATCAGAACGCTCAATGCGTTCAGTGCCTGTGCCCTTGCCCTCACCTTGAGTGGCTGTATCGGAACCTGGGGCATCGCCCCGCAAAGCAAGACGCTGCAAGCCAATACCTTGACCACCGACGCGGCCATACGCGAAGCCGCGACCGACGCCCATTGGCCCGACCAGCAGTGGTGGCACGCCTATGGCGACCCGCAGCTGGACCGCTGGATCAACCTGGCCGTGGCTGGCAGCCCGAGCCTGGCCATGGCCGCAGCGCGGGTGCGCGAAGCCAAGGCCATGGCCGGCGTGGTCGAGTCGGCGGAAAAGCTCCAGGCCAACGGCCAGGCCACGCTCAAGCGCCACAACTGGCCTGAAGACCAGTTCTACGGCCCGGGCGCGCTGTCGGGCGCCAACACCTGGGACAACAACGCCGCCATCGGCTTCAGCTACGCCCTCGACCTCTGGGGCCGCGAACGCAATGCCAGCGAGCAGGCCGTGGACCAGGCGCACATGAGCGTGGCCGAAGCCCGCCAGGCGCAGCTGGAGCTGCAGAACAACGTGGTGCGCGCCTATATCCAGCTGAGCCTGCATTTTGCCCAGCGCGATATCGTCAAGGCCGAACTGGAGCAGCAGGAACAGATCCTGGCCCTGGCCAAGCGCCGCCTGGATGCCGGTATCGGCACCCATTTCGAAGTCAGCCAGGCCGAAGCACCGCTACCGGAAACCCACCGCCAGCTGGACAGCCTGAACGAAGAAATTGCCCTGACCCGCAACCAGCTGGCCGCACTGGCCGGCAAGGGCCCGGGGGAAGGCGCGCAATTGCAGCGCCCGGCCCTGGCCTTGGCCGCGCCGTTGAAACTGCCCTCGAACCTGCCTGCCGAACTGGTCGGCCAGCGTCCCGACGTGGTCGCCAGCCGCTGGCAGGTGGCCGCCCAGGCGCGTGGCATCGACGTCGCCCACGCCGGCTTCTTCCCCAACGTCGACCTGGTTGGCAGCCTGGGCTTCATGGCCACCGGCGGTGGCCCGCTGGAGTTTTTGACCGGGCGCAAGTTCAACTACAACGTCGGCCCGGCCATCAGCTTGCCGATCTTCGACGGTGGCCGCCTACGCTCGGAACTGGGCGTTGCCTCGGCGGGGTATGACGTGGCCGTGGCGCGCTACAACCAGACCGTGGTTGGCGCACTGAAGAACATCTCTGACCAGTTGATCCGCCGCGAGTCGATGAAAGAGCAGTCGCACTTCGCTGCCGAATCCGTCGCCGCTGCGCAGAAAACCTATGACATCGCCATGGTCGCTTTCCAGCGCGGCCTTACCGACTACCTCAACGTGCTCAACGCGCAGACCTTGCTGTTCCGCCAGCAGCAGGTGCAGCAGCAGGTGCAGGCCGCCCGCCTGATCGCCCATGCCGAGCTGGTCACCGCCCTGGGTGGTGGCCTGCAGGCCGGTCAGGATGCGCCGAAGGAGGAACGCCAGGCCGCGCCGGCCACCCCGGCCACCCTGGCCATTTTCGACAAGAAGCCGGATAACGCCGAATGAGCACTTCCAGTTTGCCCGTGCGCTGGCTGCAAAGCCTGGAATGGCGCCGGGGCTTCTTTGCCTGGGCCCGCACCGACGGCGTGACCTGGGTGTACATCTTCAAGGTGCTGGCCGCCGCGTTCATCACCCTGTGGCTGGCCATGCGCCTGGAGCTGCCGCAACCGCGCACGGCGATGATCACCGTGTTCATCGTCATGCAGCCGCAAAGCGGGCATGTGTTCGCCAAGAGCTTCTACCGGGTGCTCGGCACACTGGCTGGCTCGGCGATGATGGTGGCGCTGATCGCCATCTTCCCGCAGAACACCGAGCTGTTCCTGCCCAGCCTGGCCCTGTGGGTGGGCCTGTGTTCGGCCGGCGCCATGCGCTACCGCACCTTCCGCGCCTATGGCTTTGTGCTGGCCGGCTACACCGCTGCGATGATCGGCTTGCCGGTGCTTCAGCACCCCGACCAGGCGTTCATGGCGGCGGTATGGCGGGTGCTGGAAATTGCCCTGGGCATTCTGGTGTCGACCTTCGTCAGCGCCGCGATCCTGCCACAGTCGGCCAGTGCTGCCATGCGCAACGCCCTGTACCAGCGCTTTGGCGTGTTCGCCGGGGTGGTGGTCGAGGCCCTGCGTGGCGATAGCCAGAAGGACCGTTTCGAGAGCAGCAACGTGCGTTTCGTTGCCGAAGCTGTGGGCCTTGAAAGCCTGCGCAATGTCACCGCCTTCGAAGACCCGCACATGCGCCGCCGCAGTGGCCGACTGGTGCGGATGAACAGCGAGTTCATGGCCATTACCACGCGCTTCAATGCCCTGCACCGTTTGCTGGAGCGCCTGCGCGCCCGTGGCCCGCTGCAGATCGTCAGCGCCATCGAGCCGGGCCTGAATACCCTGGTGGAGCTGCTGCAGCCCTATGTGGGCCGGGCGCTGACCGATGCTGATGCCCTGCGCCTGACCCTGGAGCTGGCGGCCTACAAGGAGGGCCTGCAAGCCCAGGTGCGCGGGCTGCGCGCCGAGTACCTGGCGACCGAGCCCAGCGAGGCCGACCTGCTCGACTTCCACACCGCATTCGAACTGCTGTACCGCTTCGTCGACGAGATGTACAGCTACGCCGAAACCCACGCCTCGCTGGCCGCGCACAAGCACGAACGTGAGCAGTGGGACGAGCCCTACGTGGCGCAGACCAGTTGGCTGGTGTCGCTGGCCGCCGGTGTGCGTGCCTCGGCGGTGCTGTTGCTGCTGGGCAGCTACTGGCTGCTCAGCGACTGGCCCAGCGGCGCCATGATGACCTTGATCGCCACCGTCACCGTCGGCCTCTCGGCGGCCTCGCCGAACCCCAAGCGCATGTCGTTCCAGATGGCCTGCGGCACGGCCATCGGCGCCTTCATCGGCTTCTTCGAAACCTTCTTCGTGTTCCCCTGGATCGACGGTTTCCCGCTGCTGTGCATGGTGCTGGCGCCGGTGTTCGTGCTGGGTGCGTTCCTCTCGTCGCGCCCGGCCTACGCCGGTTACGGCATCGGCCTGCTGGTGTTCTTTGCGATTGGCTCGGTGCCGAACAACCTCACCGTGTATGACCCGTACACCTTCATCAACGACTACATCGGCATGGTCATCGGCATGTTTGTCTGCGCCGCCGCCGGGGCGATCATCCTGCCGCCGAACAGCCGCTGGTTGTGGAACCGCCTGGAGCAGGAGCTGCGCGAGCAGGTGCTGTTCGCCATCAGCGGGCGCCTGCGCGGCATCGGCACGGCCTTCGAAAGCCGCACCCGCGACCTGCTGCACCAGGCCTATGGCCTGGCGGCCGGCAAGCCGCAGGTGCAGAGCCAACTGATGGGCTGGATGTTCACCGTGCTGGAAATCGGCCACGCCGTGATCGAGCTGCGCAAGGAACAAGCCCGCGCCCCGGTGCACCCGGCCTACGCAGAGTCGCAGCCGTGGCGCCAGGCAATCCGCGTCATGGGCCGTGCCCTGACACGCCTGTTCCTGCAGCCCAGTGCCAGTAACCACGAACGCGCCCTGGTCGCCGTCGACCATGCGATTGCCCGCGTGCAGGCCACCGACGAACCCTTTGCCCGCCATTTCGACACCTCGGTGCTGCGGCGTGCGCAAAGCTACCTGCACTTCATCCGTTCCTCCTTGCTGGACCCACAGTCGCCACTGGCACCGGCGAAAGGATTGCACCATGCCCCGTGAAATCGCCTTCCATGGCGTGTACATGCCCACCATGACCTTGATGTTCCTGTTCGCCCTGGGCCTGGCCTGGGGCCTGGACCGGTTCATCGCCAGCCATGATGGCTACCGCTTCTTCTGGCACCCGGCGCTGTTGCGCCTGAGCCTGTTCGTCTGCCTGTTCGGCGCCATGGCGCTTACTGTCTACTGGTGAGAAACCTTCGATGAAAAAGTTCTTCAGCCTGATCGCCACCCTGCTGGTGTTGGTCGCTGCCGTGGCCATCGGTCGCCAGCTGTGGCTGCACTATATGACCACGCCATGGACCCGCGACGGCCGCGTGCGTGCCGACATCATCAACGTCGCCGCCGACGTGCCCGGCTACGTGGTGGACGTGCCGGTCAAGGACAACCAGCGGGTGAAGAAAGGCGACCTGCTGATCCAGATCGACCCCGAGCACTACCAACTGGCGGTCGACCAGGCCAAGGCCATGGTCGCCTCGCGCAAGGCCACCTGGGAAATGCGCAAGGTCAACGCCAAGCGCCGTGCCGACATGGACAACCTGGTGATCTCCAAGGAAAACCGCGACGACGCCAGCAACATCGCCAACTCCGCCCAGGCCGATTACCAGCAAGCCCTTGCCGAACTGGCTGCAGCCGAGCTGAACCTCAAGCGCACGCACATCGTGGCCACGGTGGACGGGTACGTGACCAACCTGAATATCCACAAGGGCGACTATGCGCGCACCGGTGAAGCGGTGATGGCGGTGGTCGACGAGAACTCGTTCTGGGTGTACGGGTTCTTCGAAGAGACCAAGCTGCCCCACGTGAAGGTGGGCGACCAGGCCGAGCTGCAGATGATGAGCGGCGAGCGCATCAAAGGGCATGTGGAGAGCATCGCCCGCGGCATCTACGACCGCGACAACCCACAAAGCCGCGAGCTGATCGCCGATGTGAACCCCACCTTCAACTGGGTGCGGCTGGCACAGCGGGTGCCGGTGCGCATTCACATCGATGAAGTGCCGGAAGGGTTTTTGCTGGCGGCGGGGACGACGTGTACGGTGGTGGTGAAGCCGAGCGAGGGGTGAGCCTCGGAGCCATCCCGGGCTCACGCATCATCTGTGGGAGCCAGTCGACTCATTCGGCTGCAGCTTCTCGCAGTAGCTGCTCCCAATCGTCCGGCGGGTGGCCGGTATGCAGCATCTTCTGAAAGACCTTGTAAGCATCGTCGCTACTTTCGTAGGCCCGCTTGCTCGACTCGTCATTGACCCAGGCCAGCACAATGATCCTGCTGGGGGTGTGGTAGCGGAAGAACAACCGGTACTGCTGGAAGAACTTTGCCCTGAACCAGTGCTTGTGGTCACCACCCAGTGTGGCCCCCTGCCGGTATTCAGGCTTGGTCGGGTCTTGAGGGATTACATCGAAGGCCAGTCGCTTGATGGCCGCCAGCCGTTTATAGGCATTTCTGCGCGTGTAACCCGTTGGGTCCTTGTGCATCTGAGCCTGCACTTGAGCGCTCAGCGCCTCCAGTTTGGCCAGGAACAGCGGGTGGGCAATTACAGTCCATCCATGAATAACCAGAGGCTTCCTGTTCGCATCACTCATTCATCATCCGCCGACAGAGGTTGATCCAGGTCGACCTCCGCGTCGCCGACAAGCTTGTCGAGACGAGCGATGAGGCCTGCATCGACAACCTGCAGCCGTTGAGGATTGGTAGCGATGTCGTGAGCCAGAAAATCCAGAAATTTTCCCAGCACCGGATCGTCCTCGGTTGCCTCTGCCCGGGTGAGTATCACCCCACCGTCAGGGCGAATCGAGTAATGGATCTTGTCACGTTTTTTCAAACCCAAGGCGCGCCGCACCGTTTCGGGCACGGTGGTCTGATAGCGATCGGTCAGCGTGGACTCGACGTCGAAGGTGGCAGCCATTGGCAATGTCCTGTAGGTCACAACGATACGACCTAAGGTAATGCGACTGCATTGCCAGGTCAATGCAGGTGCATTACCACAGTGATGAGCGGTCAGGCAGACCCCAGCAAGGCTGGCACAGCGGTTATCGGAGCGTATTCACATTGATGAAGGGCCGGAAGGATTTCTGCTGGCGGGGGAGGACGACGTGTACGGTGGTGGTGAAGCCGAATACGCCTTGAGAGATATGTAACGTGGAAGATCGAGCGCCGCCCGCGCGGCGCATCGCGAGCTACGCTCGCTCCTACGTTTATTTCGGGCCAGTCAATTCAGTTGCAGGTGAGCGCGACCGCCTTGTTTGTACAACTCAATATCGAGCCATTCACCAAGGCGTTCGCGTGCAAATCCCACAGGATAAATTGGCCTTAAACAAACGTAGGAGCGAGCGTAGCTCGCGATGCGCCGCGCGGGCGGCGCTCGATCTACCAGGCGGTACACCTCTCAAGTCATTCCCCCGCAGCCCCCACCAATACCGGCACCTTAACCCGATCAATCACCTTCGCGCTGATCGACGGGTCGAGCATCCGCCCCAGCCGCGACAGGTGGCGGTGGCCCATGATGATCAGTTCGGCGTTCAATTCCTGCGCCTTGGCCACGATTGCCTCGACCGGTTGCCCCGCTACCATGCAGCCCTGACTGGTGAAACCGGCTTGCTGCAGGTCGCGCACGGCTTCGGCTACGGCGTGGTCGGCGTGCTGCTGTTCTTCGCAGGCGGCGGGGTATTCTTCCAGTTCTTCGGCGGTGTAGGGCGCGGGCTGGTCGTGGACGGCGAAGGTGGAGTCGATGGCCAGCAGTATGTGCAGTTCGTGGTCGTTGGGGCGGCAGTAGCGGCGGGCGAGGGTGAGCAGGGCGCCGGAAGCGGGGGAGGCGTCGATGGCGATCAGGACGGGGCTGGGCATGGGGATCCTTGGCAATGGCTGGCTGATGTATCTGCAGGATCGGCCCTTTCGCGGGCACGCCCGCTCCCACAGGTACTGCACACCCCGCGGGCATGGTGGGGTTCCTGTGGGAGCGGGTTCACCCGCGAAGAGGGCGAACCTGCCATGCCCCATTCTTGGCTCAGTCCACTCAATGAATAAATGCCCCACCACGCAAGAGCGCATTGCGTCTGATGCAATCCAGCAACCTGCTACCATCGCGTTTCCCACAGCTGTAACGGAAAACGGCCATGCAACTCCCGGACATGAACCTGCTTGTCGCCCTCGATGCCCTGCTCGATGAGGGCAGTGTGGTGGGCGCCGCGCAGCGCATGAACCTGAGCCCGGCAGCGATGAGCCGGACCCTTGGGCGTATCCGTGATGCCTTGGGCGACCCGATCCTGGTGCGCGCCGGCCGTGGCCTGGTGCCGACGCCGCGTGCGTTGGCCCTGCGCGAGCAGGTGCATGGCCTGGTGGAGCAGGCCGGGCAGGTGTTCCGCAGCCGTGATGATGTCGATCTGGTCAACCTGGACCGTGCCTTCAACATCCGCACCAATGACCTGTTCATAGCCCTGTATGGCGCCCAATTGCTGAGCATGATGCTGGCCCAGGCGCCGCGAACGGTGTTGCGGTTCGTCCCGGAGGGCAGTGGTGACGATGATGCGGTGCTGCGCAATGGGCAAATTGACCTGATCATCAGCTCGGCCGTGGAGCTGGGCCCGGAAATCAAGGTGCAGAGCCTGTTCAACACCTACTTCGTGGGCCTTGCGCGTGTGGGGCACCCGATCTTCGACGCCCCGATCACCCCTGAGCGTTTTGCCGCCTACCCGCAGATCAGCGTGTCTCGCCGCGGCCGTGCCAATGGGCCGATCGATGTGGCGTTGGCCAACCACAAGGTGGAGCGGCGCGTGGCCCTGATCACCACCAGCTTCCACTCGGCGATGTTCTCGCTGCCGGATTCGGACCTGATCCTGCCGATACCCGCCAATATCCTCAACAGTGTGCAGCGGCTGAAGCTGCCATTGCGCTCGTTCGAGATCCCGGTGCCGTTGGAGAAGGTCAATGTGATGCAGGCGTGGCACCCGCGTTTCGACAACGACCCCGCGCACCGCTGGTTGCGCCAGACGTTGAAAGCGTGTGGCCGTATTGACCCGTGATTTCGACATCGATTGCGTCTGACGCAATATACAACTACCAACAAGTCAGTTTTCGTCAGCATTCGACCTTCTTAAACTTGCCCCAGCCCTGAAATTGTTGCTGGAGATGTATTCCCATGAGTTCCCTGACCGCGCCCTCTGCGGCGCTGGCCGCCGCCCCCGCGCCGGCCGCGCCTGCGCAGACGGCGTTTGGCCTGCAGGTGGTGGTCGGGCTGTTCGGTGTGTTGCTGGCCGTGCTGTGTGCAGGCCTCAACGAGTCGGTCACCAAGATTTCCCTCGCCGATATCCGCGGTGCCATGGGCATCGGTGCCGACGAAGGTGCCTGGCTGCTGGCGGTATACAGCGCCGCGTCGGTCTCGGCCATGGCCTTTGCGCCGTGGCTGGCCACCACCTTCTCGCTGCGGCGCTTCACCATGAGTGCCGTTGGCCTGTTCGCCGTGCTCGGCCTGTTGCAACCGTTCGCTCCCAACCTGCACAGCCTGATGCTGCTGCGTGTGCTGCAGGGCTTTGCCTCGGGTGCCTTGCCGCCGATGCTGATGAGCGTGGCCCTGCGCTTCCTGCCGCCGGGTATCAAGGTTTACGGCCTGGCCTGCTATGCCCTGACCGCCACCTTCGGCCCCAACCTTGGCACGCCGCTGGCGGGGCTGTGGACCGAGTACGTCGGCTGGCAATGGGCGTTCTGGCAGATCATTCTGCCCTCGCTGCTGGCCATCGTCTGCGTCGGCTGGGGCCTGCCGCAAGACCCGCTGCGCCTGGAGCGTTTCAAACAGTTCGACTGGCGTGGTGTGCTGCTCGGGCTGCCGGCGATCAGCTGCATCGTGCTGGGCCTGTCGCTGGGCGACCGCTGGGGCTGGTTCGATTCGCCGCTGATCTGCTGGCTGCTGGGCGGTGGCCTGGTGTTGCTGGTGCTGTTCATGTTCAACGAGTGGTCCGAACCGCTGCCGTTCTTCCAGTTGCGCATGTTGCAGCGGCGCAACCTGAGTTTTGCCCTGGTGACCCTGGCCGGTGTGCTGATCGTGCTCTCGGGTGTGGGCAGCATACCCTCGGCCTACCTGGCGCAGATCCAGGGCTACCGCCCGGCGCAGACCAGCCCGCTGATGATGCTGGTGGCCATGCCGCAGCTGATCGCCCTGCCGCTGACCGCAGCGCTGTGCAACATCCGTGCGGTGGACTGCCGCTGGGTGCTGGGTATCGGCCTGGCGATGCTGGCGGTGTCCTGTGTCGGCAGCAGCCTGCTGACCAGCGAGTGGATCCGTGGCGACTTCTACCCGTTCTACCTGCTGCAGGTGTTCGGCCAGCCGATGGCGGTGCTGCCGTTGCTGATGCTGTCCACCAATGGCATGACCCCGCAGGAAGGCCCATTCGCCTCCAGCTGGTTCAACACCGTGAAAGGCCTGGCCGCAGTGATCGCCGGTGGCCTGCTGGATGCCCTTGGCACCCTGCGCCGGCACTTCCATTCCAACCACCTGGTGGACAGCCTGGGCAATGCCCCGCTGGTTGACGACAGCGCCGCCGGCCTGGCAAGGCGCATCCACGACCAGGCGCTGGTACTCACCTCCGCCGACCTGTACCTGGTCATGGCCTGCATTGCCGTGGCCCTGATCTGCCTGATTCCTTTCGTGCCTACCCGGGTCTATCCGCCGCGTGCGGTGGCCTGAACCCTGGATGAATTCGAGAACACCTGAAATGACCAACAACCGCAAAACCCTGTTCATCGGCTCGGTGCTGGCCGTGGCCGTGCTGGCTGGCATCGTCGGCCCCTGGATGTTTGGCAGCGACCACCGCCAGAGCACCAACGACGCCTATGTGATCGCCGATTACACCGTGGTCGCGCCCAAGGTGGCCGGCTTTATCAAGGAAGTGCTGGTTGAGGACAACCAGCAGGTTACGGCCGGCCAGTTGCTGGCGACCATCGACCCCCGCGATTACCAGGCCGCCCTGGACGCCGCACAGGCGCAGTTGCTGGTGGCCCAGGCGCAAAGCGCCGATGCCCGCGCCACCCTGGAGCGCCAGGCCTCGTTGATTGCCCAGGCCGAGGCCGCGGTGAAAGCCGCCCAGGCCGAAGCGGCGTTCGCCGACCATGAAGTCAACCGCTACAGCCGCCTGGCCGAGCAGGGCGCCGGTACCGTGCAGAACGCCCAGCAGGCGCGCAGCGGCGTCGACCAGGCCCGTGCGCGCCTGGCGAATGCCCAGGCGGCGTTGGTGGCCACGCGCAAGCAGGTGGATATTCTGACCGCCCAGGTGGCCAGCGCCGATGGCCAACTGAAACGTGCCGAAGCCGGCGTGGAAAAGGCCCAGCTCGACCTGTCCTACACACGCATCACTGCGCCGGTGGACGGCATGGTCGGCGAGCGCGCACTGCGTATTGGCGCCTACGTCAACCCGGGTGCCCGCCTGCTGTCGGTGGTGCCGTTGCAACAGGCGTATGTGGTCGGCAACTTCCAGGAAACCCAACTGACCCACGTGCAGCCTGGCCAGCCCGTCAGTATCAGCGTCGACACCTTCTCTGGCGAAACGCTGCAAGGCCATGTGGAAAGCATCGCCCCGGCCACCGGTGTGACGTTTGCCGCCGTCAAACCGGACAACGCCACTGGCAACTTCACCAAGGTGGTGCAGCGCATTCCGGTGAAGATCGTCTTCGATGATGGCCAGCCGCTGCTTACCCGCCTGCGTGTGGGCATGTCGGTGGAAGCGACCATCGATACCCGTGGCGACAAGCTGGACGGCAAAGAGGTGAGCGCACGATGAAACCGGCATTACGCTTGAGCCCGTTGCTGCTGGCGGTATTGATGGCCGGCTGCACCATGGGCCCGGACTTCCTGCGCCCCGACAGCCAGGCACCGCAACAGTGGGCGCCGCTGCAAGGCGAGGCGGCAGCCAGCCAGCCGCAGGCCGAACCGCTGGAACTGCGCTGGTGGGAAGCCTTTCACGATGCCCAGCTGAGCGCCTTGATCCAGCGTGTTGCCGAACGCAACCTCGACCTGCAAATGGCCAGTGCGCGGTTGCTGCAAAGCCGTGCACTGCGCAGCACGGTGGCCGCCGATGAAATGCCGTCGGTGGATGCAAGCGCCGGCTACAGCCGTGCCCGCAACAGCGCCGAAGGCCTGAGCGACCCGTCTGGCAGGGCGGGTAAAGAGGCGTACAACCTTTGGCAAGGCGACCTGGTGGCCGGTTGGGAGCTGGACCTGTGGGGCCGGGTGCGGCGCCAGGTCGAGGCAGCCGACGCTACCGTCGAGGTGGCCGAGAACGACCGCCGCGGGGTGCTGCTGGCCTTGCTGTCGGAAACCGCCGGCAACTACTTCCAGTTGCGCGCGGTGCAGCACACGATTGATGTGACGCAGGACAACCTGAAGGTTGCCCGGCACAGCCTGAAGCTGTCTGAAAACCGCCAGGCCGAGGGCGTCGCCACACGCCTGGACGTGGCCCAGGCCAGCGCCCAGGTCGCGTCGATCGAGGCCCGCTTGCCAAGCCTGGAAGCCCGGCGCGATGACCTGATCAACGCCCTCAGCCTGCTCGCTGCCGAACCGCCGCGCAGCCTGCAGGCCGAATTGCTGCAGGGCGGCGAACTGCCCGCGCCGCAGCAGAAGTTCGCCATTGGCTTGCCGTCCGAACTGGCCGAGCGCCGGCCAGACATCCGCCAGGCCGAAGCCCGCCTGCACGCCGTCACCGCCAGCATCGGCGTGGCCAAGGCGGACTTCTACCCGAGCATCCGGCTGTCAGGCAGTGTCGGCTTCCAGGCCATGCAGCTGTCTGATTTCGGTGGCTGGGATTCGCGCCGTTTTGCTTTTGGGCCGCAGCTGTCGCTGCCGATCTTCGAGGGCGGCCGGCTCAAGGGCACCCTGGAACTGCGCGAGGCGCAGCAGCAGGAAGCGGCGCTGAACTACCGCAAGGTGGTGCTGGGGGCCTGGCATGAAATTGACGATGTGCTTCGCCTGTACAACGCCAGCCAGTTGCGCCGTGACCACTTGGCCGAGGCGGTGCGGCAGAACCGCATCGCCCTGGAAACTGCCCAGCGCCAGTATGTGGAAGGGGCCGTGGACTTTCTCAATGTGCTGACGGTGCAGGGTGCATTGCTGGCCAGCGAGGAGCAGTGGATCGACAGCTCGGCGGCGGTGTCGCAGGCGTTGGTGGGACTGTATAAAGCCTTGGGTGGTGGCTGGCAGGCGTTTGACGAACAGCCGGCAAGAAAAGCCTGAAGGCGGGGGCCGCTTTGCGGCCCATCGCAGGCAAGCCAGCTCCCACAGGTATTGCACCGGACCTGAGAACTACGCTGTACCTGTGGGAGCTGGCTTGCCGGCGATAGGGCCGGTACAGGCAGACGAAATCTCAGAGCGGGCGCAGCAGGCCAAAGCGCTTGCGCAACGCCCAATCCAGCAACCGCCGTGGCAGCAACCGGGCCATCAACGGCAACGCGGTACTGCCATTGCCCAACCGCACCACCGCCGGCACCGGCGACTTGCCGACTGCCGCCAGTACCCCTTGGGCAAACACCGCCGCCGACGTCGGCCTGTCCTGCGAAGCCCGCGCCCGCGCCTGCACATGTTCACGCAACGGCCACCACGGCGAATCCGCCGCCAGTACCTGCTCGGCCTGGCGCTGGGCATTGTTGGCGAACTGTGTGTCAATCGCCCCCGGCTGCACTTCCATCACCTGCACACCGAACGGCGCCAGTTCCAGGCGCAAGGCATCGCTCAGCGCATGCACGGCCGCCTTCGAGGCGCAGTAGGCACCGGCGAATGGCGTGACCAGCACACCGGAAACACTGCCGATGTTCACCACCGTTGCGCGTGAGCGGCGCAGCAGCGGGAACAGCGCGCGGGTAACGCCGACCACGGCGAACACGTTGGTTTCGAACTGTTGGCGCAGGGCATCCACACCACCGTCCAGCAACGGGCCCATGGCGCCGTAGCCGGCGTTGTTGATCAGGATATCCAGGGTTTCGAGCTCTTCGGCCAGGCGGGCGAGGGCCTCGGTGTCGTTCACATCCAGTTGCCGGGCGGTGAAGCCGGCGGCGTTCAGCACTTCAACATCCTCTGCCTTGCGAGCAGTGGCCCAGACGTGGTGGCCGGCATCGCGAAAGGCGTCGGCCAGGGCGCGGCCGATGCCGCTGGAACAACCGGTGATCAGGACGGTGGGCATGGTTGGGGCCTGTTGTCTGGGAGGATTGGTTTTCCTGTGCCGGCCTCTTCGCGGGTAAACCCGCTCCCACAGGTATCGCACAGGCTTTGAATACTGTGGGGTACCTGTGGGAGCGGGTTTACCCGCGAAGAGGCCGGAGCAGGCAAAGCATTAATTGGCGAATGTACCTTGCAGGTGCTCGGCGCGAAACTCCAGGGTCTGTGGCCGGTACCCGGCGCGCAGGGGGGGCAGCGGCAGGCAGTCCTTCCACTCGGCCCCCGGCTGTAAATCACCTGGGCCCCGGTAGCGCGGGGCGTTGTAGGTGCTTTCGGCCAGGTTCACGGTGTCGCCTGGTGCATACGCCGCCACTCGCCAGCGCAGTTCGGTCAGCGGGGCCTTGTTGCCGTTTTTCATGTGTACCTGCAATGCACGATCGGCCGGGCATTGTTCGGGGGCATAGGCAAGGCGCAGGTCCAGGCGGGCCAGTTGCGAGGCTTCGCGGGTTTCCTGCCAGGCAACGAACAGGGCTACCAGGCCCAGGCCACATACGGCCGCCAGGGAGATCGGCAGGGCCTTGGCCGGGTAGCGCAGCAGCAGCACCAGCCAGGTGAGGATGAGGAAGGCACCGATGATCATGAGGGTTGCAGACCTTGGTTGCGCGGGGTCTGACCATCGTAGCCTGAAATGGGGGAGGGCTCAAAAGCAGGAGGGCTGCGCCCTCCATTCGCGGGACAAGCCCGCTCCCACAGGGGCCGCGAAGCGGCCCCGGGGTTTCACTTATTGCGCAATGGTCTTGACCGATACCCCACGCTCGACCGGCGTGGAAGTGCGCCCATACACATCCTCGAAGCGCTCGATATCATCCTCGCCCAGGTAGCTGCCGGACTGTACCTCGATGATCTCCAGCGGGATCTTGCCCGGGTTGCGCAGGCGGTGGATCGAGGCGATCGGGATGTAGGTCGACTGGTTCTCGGTCAGCAGGAACACGTTCTCGTCACAGGTGACCTCGGCAGTACCCGACACCACGATCCAGTGCTCGGCACGGTGGTGGTGCATCTGCAGCGACAGGCTGGCACCCGGCTTGACGGTGATGTGCTTGACCTGGAAGCGGCCGCCCATGTCCACCGAGTCGTACGAACCCCAAGGGCGATACACTTCCAGGTGGTTCTGGGTTTCAGTACGGCCCTGCTCGTCGAGGGTCTTGACCATCTGCTTGACGCCCTGCACCTTGTCCTTGTGGGCAATCATCATGGCGTCCTTGGTCTCGACCACCACGATGTTCTCCAGGCCGATCACCGACACCAGCTTGCCGTTGCCGTGGATCATGCAGTTGCGGCTGTCCTGCACCACCACATCGCCCTTGGTGACGTTGCCGTTGTCGTCCTTCTCGTGCACTTCCCACAGCGACGACCAGCAGCCCACGTCGCTCCAGCCGGCCGACATCGGCACCACGCAGGCGCGCTGGGTTTTTTCCATCACCGCGTAGTCGATGGAATTGTCCGGGCAGCAGGCGAAGGTGGCTTCATCGATGCTCAGTGCATCGCCATGTTCCTCGCTGCGCTCCAGGGCCAGCACGCAGGTATCGTAGATATCCGGATCATGCTTTTTCAGCTCTTCGAGAAAGCGGCTGGCGCGGAACAGGAACATGCCGCTGTTCCAGAAGTAGCCACCGGCCTGGACGAACTCGGCGGCGCGTTTCTCATCGGGTTTTTCAACAAACTGCGCCACGCGTGCCACGCCTTCAGGCAGCAGGGCGTCCTGGCTGGAGCGGATATAGCCGTAGCCGGTTTCCGGCTTGGTGGCCGGCACGCCGAACAGCACCATTTCGCCACGCTCGGCGGCGACGGTGGCCAGGGCCAGGGCGCGCTGCAGGGCCTTCTGGTCGTCGATCACGTGGTCGGCGGGCAGCACCAGCATCAGCTCGTCGCGGCCTTCGTTGACCAGTTTCATGGCGGCGATGGTCACCGCGGGCGCGGTATTGCGGCCGAAGGGCTCCATCAGGATGCCTTGGGTTTCCAGCGTCAGCGCCGCCAGTTGTTCCTGGACGATGAACTTGTGGTCCTTGTTGCAGACCACGATTGGCGTGTCCATGCCTTCGAACGCCAGGCGCTCGATGGTTTGCTGGAACAGGGTGTGTTCGCCGGTCAGGGCCAGGAACTGCTTGGGGAACTGCTTGCGCGACAGAGGCCACAGACGCGAACCGCTACCACCAGAAAGAATTACCGGGATCATCATGTTTCTCCAATAGTCGTTAAAGGCAGGGGGATCAGTTGCTAGCCACGGGGCGAGTTACCCACACCGGCGACAAGCTGTTGCCGGAACCGGTTACGTACAGCACGGCGGCTTCGCCGCGCTCCAGGGCGACGGGTTTCACGTCGCCCACTTTCTTGTCACCTTGGTACAGCGCCAGGTTGACCTTGACCGGGTTGATTTCGCGTTCGCCCCGGCCGTTGGCAGCCACCGGCTTGACCACTTCGGTCTTGCCGTCGGCGGTTTTCAGGGTCAGCGGCTGGTCGCTCAGGTTCTGCACGCGCACCAGGGCTTTCTGCTTGTTCTTGAACGGCGGTTCTTCGATCAGCAGCGGGTTGCCGCTGCCGCTGTTGACCAGGGTGTAGTACTTGTCCGAGGCCAGCTTCACCGGCACGCTCTTGCCGCCGACCTGGGCGGTGTAATCGCCGCCTGGCAGGAAGCTGAAGTCGCTGCTGGCCTGGGCGCCAACCTGCTTGATCTGCGTGTTGCCGACCGACGCCGCAGCCGGTGCGCTGGCTGCGTTGTACAGGCGCACGAAGGTCGAGCCTTTCGGCGCGCTTGGGCCGTACAGGGCGGCGTCGGCCCCGGCGAAGGCCTGCATCGAAGCAAGGGAAAGGCCGGCCGCGAGGGTGAGGGCTTTGGCAATGGAAGTCTTGGTAGTCATGTGCATTTCCTCTCTATCGTTCAGTGGTTCGTCCGGGTGGACGACAAGGCCAGGTTTTCTTCGGATTTACGGGTGTTTTTCAGCTGGGCGATCCACTGCGGATCGAAGCTGCTGAGGTCGTTTTTCATGGGCAGATAACGTTCGGGGAATTCCCACACCACCACTTGCGGTGCGGCGTTCTTGAAGGCATCGCTTTGCAGGTACTTGAGCATCGGCAGCAACGGGCCGTGGCCGTCTTCGGCGTAGTTGGCGACGTCGCTGCGCAGTGCCTGCTGCAGCGCGCCGAGGAAGTTCCAGTGCGGGTTGGCGCTGTAGCTGGTACCCACCAGCGCGACCGGAATCTCGTTGTTGGCGAACAGCGCGTCGTCACCTTCACCCTCGGCTTGCGCCGGGCGGGTGCTGCGTTGTTGCAGATTGTCCGGGGCCGGCAGCAGGTTGCTGAACAGCGGGTCCAGTGGCAGGAAGTTGGTCAGGTCGCCTTTGTAGGGCGCGGTGCTGCCAGCTTCGGTGACGAAGGTTTGCGGGTCACCGTTGAGCAGGTTCTGCCGGCTCACGGCCTCGGCCAACGCCTGGGCGGCGACTTCGGCGCCCATCGGTGTCCAGTGGGTGTCGGTGCGCAGGAACACTTGGCCACGCGCCTTGGCTTGTTCCATGGCCGCTTGCAGGTCCGGGGCGAACACGTTGGCCTGGCGCACCTGGGCATGGAACCGGTTGTACAGGTCATCGTGCAGGCTGGCCGGCTGCTCCTTGCCCAGGTATTCCGAATAGAGGCGCGCCTTGGCTGGGATGATCGCCAGCACCAGCTGGCTGCCGTGCTGCTGCAAGGTGTCGCGCACGCCACGGATCAGCGCCAGGTTTTCCTGCATCAGTTGCTCGGCGCCGGCAGTGGGCTTGAACTCTTCGTCGCTGAACAGCCACTGGTCGCGGCCCAGCACCACACCGGGGCGGCCTTCGTTGAACAGCTTGAAGTCCAGCGCGGCCCAGAGGTTGGTGCCCAGGCGCTTGATCGGGAACTCGGCGTCGTAGTGGGTCTCGGCGGCCTTGGCCAGCTTGCCGTTTAGCACGGTCATCTGCTCGGTGCGCTGAAAGCTTTGCAGGCCACCGGTGGACCAAACGCCCATGCCCACCAGCAGGCCGAGGAACGACAGGGAATAAGTGATGCGTAATGTGCGGTTCATGTCATCGGCCTCAGAACTGGAAGTACAGGAACGGCGAGTAGCTCTGCGCCGAAAGTTTGAGGATCGAGGCCACGAACAGCAGCAGCACCAGGGCGCGGGTCATCACCCGGGCCCAGTCCAGGCCGATCGAGCCGTCAGCGTTGACCTGCACCGGGGTCGCCCTGGGCGTCGGCTTGGCGTTGCGGTAGAAGTCGCGCAGGCCGAAGTACGCCAACGTGATGTAGGCAATGATCAGGGTTGCCACTTGCAGGCCGGTGAGGTTGGCGCGGTTGAGCTCCGACAGCTGCCAGTCGCCGAAGCTGAACATGGCGCCATACATACGGCCGGCCACGTGCAGGTTTTCGGCGCGGAAGATCACCCAGCCGACCACCACCAGCAGGAAGGTGAAGGCCCATTTGACCGGGTTGAAGCGCTGCGGGTTGGTGTCCAGGCCCAGCGCACGTTCGATCGCCAGCCACATGCCGTGCCAGGCACCCCAGATGATGTAGGTGAAGTTGGCACCGTGCCACAGGCCGCCCAGCAGCATGGTCAGGAACAGGTTGCGGTAGGTGTTGAAGGTGCCTTTGCGGTTACCGCCCAGGGTGATGTACAGGTAGTCGCGCAGCCAGGTCGACAGACTGATGTGCCAGCGACGCCAGAACTCGGTGATCGACTGGCTGATGTACGGCTGCTTGAAGTTCTCCATGAAGCGGAAACCCATCATCAGGCCCAGGCCGATGGCCATGTCGCTGTAGCCGCTGAAGTCGAAGTACAGCTGCGCGGTGTAGGCCAGCGCGCCCAGCCAGGCGTCACCCGTGGTCGGGTTTTGCAGGGCGAAGCAGTGGTCGGCGACCACTGCCAGGGTGTCGGCGATGAACACTTTCTTGATGAAGCCCTGCATGAAGCGGGTGCAGCCTTCGGAGAACTTGTCCAGGGTGTGCGTGCGGTTGTTGAACTGGTCGACCAGGTCCTTGAAGCGCAGCACGGGGCCGGCGATCAGGTGCGGGAAGATCGCCACGAACGCTGCGAAGTCGATCAGGTTGCGGGTAGCCGGGGTGTCGCCGCGGTACACGTCGATGATGTAGCTGATCGACTCGAAGATGTAGAACGAGATACCGATCGGCAGCAGCACGTGGGTGAGGATGAACGGCTCCAGGCCAAACGAAGCGACGATCGCGTTCAGGCTGTCGACGCCGAAGTTGGCGTACTTGAAGTAACCGAGGATGGCCAGGTCGACGCCCACGCCGAGCAGCAGCCAGCGCTGGGCGGGTTTGGTGCGCACGCCGGCGGCACCCACTTTCAGGCCGATCCAGTAGTTCCACAGGGTGACCCCGGCGAACAGGGCCAGGAAGTCCACCCGCCACCAGGCATAGAAGATGTAGCTGGCGACCAGCAGCAGCAGGTTGCGATAGCGTTGCCCGCTCAGGTAGTACAGGCCGAGGAAGATCGGCAAGAACAGGAACAGGAACACGTTGGACGAGAAGACCATCCCGGTTCTCCTAATTTGTTCACAGCATCCAGGGCAAAGCGCCCCCCAAACCCCCCAGCGAAAAGCTGGAGGAAACCGTTGTCACTTCATTCCTGTTGGCGAGGGCTTCGCCCTCGTTTCGCGACACAAGGCCGCTCCCACAGGTACCGCGTTTCCCTTGTGGGAGCGGCCTTGTGTCGCGATGGGCCGCAAAGCGGCCCTAATCCAGGCGACACCTATTTCTTGCTTTCTGCGTTCGGGTCGTAGACCCGGGTCAGGTCGCCACCCAGCCGGAAGCTGTTGAACGGCTGCATGTGCTGCTTGCGATCGAGCGTGTTGCCGACGCAGTGATAAAGCGCGCACCAGGGTTCGAGCCAGGCGTACTTGCCGTCGACCTTGAGGTCGGTCATGTCCTGTTTCTCACCCGCGCGCGCCTTGAAGTGGCTAGGGTCGCGAGCGCCGGCCAGTACCCCTTCGCCCAGGCGCTGCAGGGCGAAGTTGTTCTCGCTGCGCAGGTCGACGTTGTTGGCCTGGGCGAAGCTGGCAATCATCGCCAGCGGCGGCAGGGCGTAGTTGTGGTAGGCCAGCGCGCGCTGCTTGCGCTTGATTTCGTTGGGCAAGAAGCCCTGGTCATCGATCTGGTTGGCGCCCACCTTGTATTCCTTCACGGCCCAGTCGAACAGGTCGTGGCGGTCGGTGGCCACGGCGGTTGCCATGACCGACCAGGCCGCCCAGTAGCTGTGGTTGTTGATCTTCTCCAGCGGCAGGTCGCTCCAGTCGCGCACGGTCTGTTCGGCCAGGCGGGCGAACCATTTTTCGATCAGCTCGGCCTCGGCCTGGTGCGCGGCCAGTGGCTGCGAGTTGGAGAACTTCA
The DNA here is from genome assembly GCF_050058005.1 of Pseudomonas sp. WOUb67. Taxonomy (NCBI): domain Bacteria; kingdom Pseudomonadati; phylum Pseudomonadota; class Gammaproteobacteria; order Pseudomonadales; family Pseudomonadaceae; genus Pseudomonas; species Pseudomonas sp. WOUb67. The sequence goes on from NZ_CP170112.1 coordinate 1,730,411, forward strand.
GGCGCAGCCACGAACCGCTCATGCTGCCCAGCGCCCATTTGCGCATCGACTTGCCGGTGTGGTTGTAGTCGGTGGACAACAGCGCATCGGCGCGCGCCCAGGTGCCCAGCCACGCCAGGGTGCAGTCGAGCTGCGCCGGGCGGCCGTCGCGCATGTACTGGCCCACCATCTTGCTCACGCCTTTCTCAAGGGTGGTGATGTCTTCGGTCGACTTGCGAAAGGCCTTTTCCGAGGCCGCGTTGAGCGTTGCCCGTGCCTTGTCCGAGCCTTCGTATTTACTGCGGAACTGCAGCGCGCCGGTGTACGGCTTGGGCGCCGCTTCACAGCGGAAGTTGCCATCGCCGGTCTTGAGCTTTTCGATCCCCTCGTAGTAACCCTGAGGCGGTACCAGCGCGGCGTGCGCGGCACCGCCGAACAGGGCCAAAGCGAGAAGGGCAGGGCGAAAGATGTGTTTCGGATGGGTCATGGGTCGCCTCACTGGCCGGCCTGCGCGGTTTGCGCAGGCACGGCGAAGTTGTTGCGTTTGCAGAGCTTGGCCTCGACCTTCTGGGTGCCGTTTTCCGGCCCCTGTACCTCGAACGCCAGCAGGCTCTGGCTGGCCCAGTCTTCGTCTTCGCGCATCTGGAAGACAAAGCGGCCATCGGTGTCGGAGGTTTCCGGTTTTTCCAGCTTGATGTCCTCGTGGCGGCCGTTGAGGTACCACAGGGTGGCTTGCAACACCTTCACCGACGGGTCTTCGAACTTCACGTCCATCTGCAGGTTGCGGTTGATCAGGTCTTTGATCACGCCGCCCTTGCCGTTGACCATCAGTTCGTTCTTGCCGGGCTTGAGGGTGGTGCTGGCGCTCATCAGGGCCGGGCGGTCGTCGCAGCCGTCATCCAGCAGGCCAAGGATTTGCCGCCAGATGGTTTCCTGGTCCAGGCGGTACAGCGGGGAGAATTCCCACACCAGGATCTTCGGCGGGTTCTTCTGGAATTCCTCGCTGCCCAGGTACTGGATCATCGAGCCTTCAAGGCCACCGCCCGGGAAGGCGACGTTGAGCACGTCGGCGCCGATGTATTGCTCGAGGAAACCCGAGAAGTTGTAGTTCTTGCCACTGTGGCTGGTGCCGACCAGGGTGATCTGCGCGTTGCCGCCGTCACCGAACAGGTCGTCGCCGCCGCTGGAGCCTTTCGGCTCGGTGGCGAACTGGTCCATGTACTGCACGGCGTAGCTGGTGCCGCACAGCTGGCCGGCAACGTTGTGCAGGGTGCCGGTCTTGCCCATGCGCCCGGATTTCTTCGTCTCGAATTCCTTGCGCGGGATGCCTTCGAAGGCCGGCATCTTGTGCACGGTGTCGGCCACGATTTTGGCAGCGCGCTCGGCGCCATACGGCGTCCAGTGCTGGTCGCCGCGGAAGTAGAAGTCCTTGCCCTGGTCGGCGGCGGCCAGTTGCTCGTTGGTCAGCGGCGACAGGTCGGGCACGTTGTAGCCCATGCTGGCGAAGCGCTTGAGCATGGCCTGGTAGTTGCCCAGGGCCTTCTGGTAGTCGAACGCGGCTTTCTCGGCCGGGTTGAGCATGTTGCGGTTCACCAGGCCACGGGTCGGCTGGTACACCACCACCAGTTCCACGCCACGCTTCTTGAACGCGTCGTGCACTTGCTGCAGGCGCTTGTAGCCGGCCGGGGTGGTGTTGAACTCGGTGCGCAGGTCTTCGCGGGTACGGAACAGCCAGTCACCGTGGGCCTGTACCAGCGTGGTGAAGTTCTGCTGGTAACGGGTGGTGTAGCGGCTGGCGTCGTGCGCTTCGGGGCACAGCTGGCAGCAGGGCTCGGCGCTGAAGGTGGGGGCCTTCATTTCGTCGGCGCGCACGCCTTGGCTGATCGCCAGAAGGGCGGCGGACAGGCCCAGCAGTTTCATCAGGTGTGGGGTCATGGTCTGGGCTTCCTTAATCGATCATTTCGGTCTGGCGTTCGACCGGGTCGATCAGCACAGCCTTTTGCTGGCGCACCAGCAGGTCGAGGATTTCGTCCTGGCGCTCGCCGAGGATGCCGTTGAGGCTGATGCCGCTGGCCTTGCGCGGGGCGAGCATCGACACCTTGTACAGCTCGACCGACAGCGGCGAGTCGATCGACAGCGGGCCGGAGCCATTGGCCGCCAGCTCGCCACCCACCACGATCAGCGACACCTTGGTGTCGAACGGGTCGAGGGCGATGTCGCGGTCGGTGTCGGACAGGTCCTTGATGTGGCCGTACACGCCCACCAGGCCGTTGGCCATGGCGACGTTTTCGTACAGGCGAATGTTCACGCTGTTACGCACGCGGATGCCGTGGCGGCGGTTGTTGATCAGCTTGTTGCCCCAGATCAGGTTGTCGCCGCTTTCGTACAGGGTGATGCCGTCGGTGTGGTTGCGGTAGATCTGGTTGTAGGCGATCAGGTTGTTGATGCTGTTACGGTCGATCACCACGCCAGAGAGCTTGTTGTCGTAGCTCTTGTTGTTGATGATCCAGCTGTCGTTCACCTCACGCGACACGATGATGCCGTGCTTCTTCCTGGTGCCGTACACGGTGTTGCCGGCGATGATCAGGCGGTGCGAACGGTCGTGCGGGTCGATGCCGTAGACGATGTTGTCGCGGTAGGTGCTGTCCTTGACCACGAAGTCCTGGGTCTCGTAGCAGTAGAAGCCGTACCACATGTCGCTGAACTCCGAGCCGATGATCCAGCCGGTGGGTTCCGGGCGGCCCATGCGCTTGGCCATGTTCGGCGTGTACTGCGAAATGCTCACGCCGTACGACTTGGATTTGGCGTAGCCGAAGCTGGCCATCTTCGTGTTGACGATGTAGGTCTCGGTACCGCCCCACGACAGCAGGAACGGGCGGAATTCCTTGGGCGAGCGGAAGGTCGCCGGGCCGTTGTCCTTTTCCCGCCAGCCGGTCACCTGGGTGTCGGTGACGAACAGCTTGCCGTCATTGACCAGGAACGAACCGCCTTCCTGGGACAGGCGCAGCTGCTTGACCTTACCGTCGATCTCAAGGATGCCCTTTTGCCCGACCACGATTGGCAGGCGTGCCAGGTAAACCCCAGGCTCGACCTCGCTGAGGTACTGCCTGGGTACCTTCTTGCTCAGCTCGACCAGGTCGACATGGCCGTCATCGATGAAGATCGCCTGCGGGATGCCGTGCTGGCGCTGCACCCACTCGGCTGCCTTGTTGTCGCCGCCGACGAACTCCTTGAGGGTGTCCTCCTGGAACATGCGGCGCAGGCTGACCTTGCCTTTGTGGCGGCGGTCGATCTTTTTCTGCACCGCATCAAAGGTGTAGCCGGTCAGGTCGGGCAGCTTCGGCGGGTCCATCTGCAGCGGCTCGATCGGTGCGCTGGCCACGGTGTAGGTCTTGGCCTGCTGCAGCTCCTTGGCGATCACCTGAGGTTGTGCGGCAGCGGCCAGGCCGCTGGCCAGCAGCAAGGCGCTGGCCAACAGGCTGTGACGTAAGTGCGGGTGAAGGTTCATAACGGTCAGTCCCCTACCGGCCTCAGAAGCGCCAGATCACATCGACGAAGGCGCGGTGCATGTACGAGTCCGCTTCCTTGCCGTAGGCGTCGCCCGGCTTGAACACACCGGCACGCAAGCGCACGAGCGCGGACGGTTCGTCGATGGCCTGGCTCATCGAAGCGGGCAGCAGGCCTTGCTTGAAGTACTTGGTCACGACCACGTCCATCTCTTGGCCAAGGTCTTTTTCGCCATCGACCAGCGGGCGGTTCACGCCGTTGTCGTTGACCACCGCGTTGATGCCGCTGGAACCGATGTTCTGGTTGCCGTCGACACGCCAGAACTTGTGGTAGATCAGGCTGGCGTCGTAGTCGTCGCGCAGCTGCCAGGAAGCGAACAGGGTGGCTGCCTGCAAGTTGCCCAGCTCGCCGCGGAAGGCTTCGCCGAAGCGGTGCACACGCGAACGGGTGCCGGTGAAGTTGGAGCGGTTGCTCTCGAGGCCGGTCTGCTCGAAGTTGTTCGAGCCGTCGTCGCCACCGCCGCCGCTGCCACGGGCGTAGGCCGCGCCGACCTGCCATTGCGGGTCCAGGCGCAGGCGGATGCCGAGGTCGGTGGCCCAGGCATTGACGTCCCCGCTCTGCTTGCCGGTGGCAACCTGTTCGTTGCCTACGGCCTGGCTGCTGAGGGTGTCGCGGTCACCGGTCAGCCAGGTGACGCTGCCCCAGTAGTTGACGGTGTGGTCGTTGCGCCAGTTGTAGGCGTCGCTGTTGGCTTCAAGGCCCAGCCAGGTCAGGTCGCCGGTGCGGGTCTTGTCCAGCGCATCGACGGTTTCGCCGGGGTTCTTCAGGCTGCCGCTGTCATGGGTGTGGTGGGCGCGTACGCCTACCCAGTGGCCAGGGGTCCACTGCGTGGCGACGTTGCCGTAGAGGTGCGTGCGGTCCTTGTCTTCCGGGGCCAGCTCGGTGAGGTCGGTGCGGTACTCGCTGAAGCGCTGGGCCACGCCCAGGTCGGCCTTGAGCAGGGTGGTGTCGAAGGTCCAGTTCAGCGCTTCGATGTTGGTGTCGCGCCACATGCCGTCGTCGCTGCGCAGGCGTTGGCGACCCAGGCGCAGTTGCTCGCCCGGGTAGGCGGTGAGGCCGCTGTAGCCGACCCAGAACTCGCGCATGGCCAGGTAGCTTTTGTCGGGTTGGCGGCTGTCGTCACCGGTTTCGGTGCTGGTGCCGTCGTCGTTCTGGCGCAGGGTGTCGGTTTCGATGGTGTCGGTGGCGGCGACTGCCTGGCCCATGGCGTAAGCACTCCAGTTACCGCGCTCGCCGTACACCCAGGGGCGCAGGTCCAGGCCCAGGCCGTTGACGTCGCCGCCAGGGCGGGTGCCCAGGTCACGGTCGTCTTCCGACTGGCCGGTGATTTTCACGTCCAGGCCGAAGTTTTTCTCGGCGGTCATTTCCGCCAGGGTCGGGCAGGACCACAGCAGGGCGAAGCTCAGGCCGATGCCAGCTTTCACGAAGGGATTAAGCGTCATAGCGAGTCCTCACCGTCTACTTCTTTTTCGTCGTCTTGCAGGGCTTCGATGGCCAGGGTGCTGTTGGCCCCCTGCGCCATGCTGCCGCGCGCCTGCTTTTCTTGCGCCAGCAGTTGCTGGGCCTGGCTGCGCTGGTCAGGCGTGAGTTGCTGGTCGAGCTGTTGCAGCAGCTCAGCCGATTGCGGCGTCGGGTTGACCTGCGACAGCTGGGCGAACACCCAGGCGTTGCCCGGTTGCGGGCGGATGCCGTGGCCTTCGCTGAACAGCTGGGCCAGGGCATAGTCGGCGCTGTTCTGCCCGCCACGGGCGGCGGCCAGCAGGTTGTCGACGGCCTTCTGCGGCTCGACATTGCCCAGGTAACCGCGGCGGTACAGCTGGCCCAGGTAGTAATGGGCGCTGATTTCACCGCCGTCGGCGGCAGTTTGCAGGTGCTGCTCGGCTTTTTTGGCGTCGGCCGGCAGGGTCTTGCCCTCGTAGTACAGGCGGCCCAGCAACAGTTCGGCGCGTGGCTGTTCGGCTTCGCGGCCCTTGTCGATGTAGGCCAGCAACTGGTCGGTGTCGCCCAGTTCGGGGAAGTCGTACAGCAGTTGCGCCAGGCTGACCCAGGATGCCGGGTTGGCCGGGGCCACCTGCTCCAGCAGGTCCTTGGCGGTTTTCTCGTCGGTCTGGCCCAGGCTGCGGTCAGCCAGTACCCGGGCAACGCTGTCGACCCGGGTGGCCGGTACGGCGCCACGGGCGTAGGCGGACTTCAGCTGGCCGAGCAGGGCGGCTTGCTGGTCGGCCAGGCCACGCTTCTGGTAGACGGTGGCCAGTTCGACGTAGCAGATGTCGGTGGTATTCAGCGCGGCCTTGCAGATCTTTTCCACGTCGCCCAGGTGCTGGTCGTAGGTGGCCTGGGTGCGGTACAGCAGCACCTGGGCCAGGCCCGCTTCGGGGTTGCCGGCGGCGCGCCACTGGTCGATCTGCTGCTGCGCGTTGACCTTGGGGAAGCTCTGCGGGTAGCTGAGGTAGAGCATGGCCAGCGGAATCAGGGTGTTGCTTTCGCCCTGTTTCGCGGCCTGCTTGAGCAGGGTTTCGGCTTCCTCGCGTTCGGCCTGGGTGCTGTCGGGCTTGGCCACCAGCAGGCGGCCAAGGCGCGCCTGGGCACGGGGCGAGGTGGCGGCCGCGGCGCGGTAGGTGGCCTCGGCTTCCTTGATTTGCGACGGGTCGCGGGTGGCCACCTTGATGTCTGCCAGGCCCACTTGCGCTTCGCTGTAGCCCAGGTCGGCCAGGGCCTTGTAGTTGCGCTCGGCCAATGCCGTGTCGCCGCGCTTCATGGCTTCGTTGGCCAGGCGCTGGTCAGGCAGGCCGGCACAGCCGGCCAGGGTGATGGCAACAGCCAGGGCACAAAGACCAAGGTTCACGCGGACCCTGTGGGAGCTGGCTTGCCGGCGAGAGGCCAGTGCAGGCGATACATCTGCTGGGCGAGTGCTGCGCACTCGATCGCCGGCAAGCCAGCTCCCACAGGTATCGAGGTGTCTGCTAGTCATCGGCTTGTCCTCTTACAGCCCACGGGCCACGGCTTTGTCGATCAGCCAGTTCATAGACGGGCCACGGTCGCTGTTGACCGCTGCCGGGCGGCCGGCCAGTTCGGCGGGCATGCCACTGTCGGGCTTGATCTGCACGCGGATGTCGGAAGACAGGTCTTCGCTGTTGAGGCTGGTGCTGCTGACGATCTGGCCGGTGCGCACTTCGTCTTCGCCGGCGACCTGGAAGTTGACCCGGGTACCTGGCTTGACCTCATCGAACTGGCGGTAGCTGAAGCGCGCCTCGACCATCGGCGTGGTGGTGCGCGGGATCAGCTGGAAAATCGCCTGGCCCTTGGCTGCGTACTGGCCATCGTCCACCAGCTGGCGGGCGATCACGCAATCGCAGGGGCTGGTGAGGGTGCCGGACAGCTGCTTGCCGAACAGTTCCTCGATCTTCGCCGGCTCCAGCTGCGCGTCGTCCAGGTTGCCCTTGAGCATGTCCAGCATGCTGGTGGTGAAGCTGGCCAGTGGCGCGCCCTTGGCGATCTGCCCACCGCTTTCGACCAGGCTGCTTACTGTGCCGTCGCGCGGCATGGTGACCGTGGTGGTCGGTACCGCGACCACGCCGGCTTCGGCATGGCTGACGAAGTACATGCCGTACAGCGACTTGGCGACGAAGCCGAACGCCGCGACGCCGACCACGAACACGCCGAGGGTGACGGTGACGGCCTTGAGCCGGCCGAAGGCGCTGAGGCCCGAACCGCCGTCCTTCTGCTTGCGTGCCTTGGTGAAGTTGTCGCGCTGCAGGGTGCTGAGCACATCGCCGATGCTGATCAGCTCACCCGACAGGTGGCTGGTGATGATGTGCCGCAGCGTGGCGATGTCGCGGGGTTCAAGGTTCTGGAACTGCGCACCGGTACGGCCGCTGCCCGGGTTGTACGAGCGCACCTGGAACTCGATGTCGATCGACAGGCCCAGGTTGTCGACCACGAACTGCAGGCGCCCGCGCAGCACATCGCCCACCGACAGTGGCTGCTTGGTGTGGAAGCTCAGGCCACCGGCGGAAAGGTCATCGACCTTCACTTCGTGGGTTTGGCGCTGGGCGTCCAGGAAACGCAGCTTGGCGGGAATGCGCACCCGGGCGTGTTGGCGCTGGGCTTCGGACTCATGCACGACATTGACGTTCACGGCGGTATTCATGGTGGTTTGTTCCTGTTAGATCCGATCCGGGTTGGGCTCACACGACCATGAACAGCACAGCAACGAAGATGCTGGCAGCCGAGAAGGTCATGGTCCGCGAGGACCAGGTGTTGAACCATTGTTGAAAGCTGGCGAGGTCACGCTTGAGGGCAGTGGGCTGACGCGTCCACGACTGCTTGTCGAGGCGGAAGAACACGTAGATCTTCATCAGCGCGCCGATGATCTGGTTGTAATAGAGAATCAGCGGGTAGGCCGGGCCTACGTTGTGGCCGGAGCACAGCAGCATGATGGTGAGGATCAGGCGGGTGATGCCGATCCACAGCAGGTACACCAGCAGGAAGGCCAGGCCGAACTTGAGGCTGGCGATCACTGCTACGGTCAGCCCCAGCAGGCTGGTCCACATCGACACGCGCTGGTCGAACAGCACGATGCTGGTGAACAGCCCCAGACGGCCCAGGCCCAGACCCAGCGCACGGGAGTTCTGCCGCAGGTTGTTGCCGTACCAGCGGTACATCAGCTTGCGGCTGGCCTTGAAGAAACTCTTTTCTGGCGGGTGCTCGACCGTGTTGATGGCGGCGTCCGGCACGTAGAAGGTGTCGTAGCCCAGGCGCATCAGGCTGAACCAGCTGGATTTGTCGTCACCGGTCAGGAACTTGAAGCGGCCCAGGCGCCAGTGCATCAGCGAGTCGCTTTCGACGTCGGCAATGAATTCGGGGTTGGTCACCACGCTGGCGCGGAACATCGACATGCGCCCGGTCATGGTCAGCACGCGCTTGCTTAGTGCCATCGAGCACATGTTGATGTGGCGCTGGGCGAAGCGCAGCTTGTGCCACTCGCTCATGATGTAGCCGCCACGTACTTCGCAGAACTCGTTGGTGGTCAGGCCACCGACGTTGGGGAACAGCTTGAACCACGGCACGGTCTTGCGGACCACGCCATCGGCCAGCACCGTGTCGCCGTCGATCACTGCCACCACGGCGTTCTCGTCTGGCAGCATGCGCGAGATGGCGCGGAAGCCGTAGGCCAGGCCATCGCGCTTGCCGGTACCGGCAATGCGCACGATGTCCAGCTTCACGTGGGCCGGCGGGTTGTACTTGGCCCACAGGCTCTTCACCAGCAGTTCATCGGACATTTCCACCAGCGAGCAGACCACGGTGGTGGGGAAGCCGCAGTTGATCGCCTCGCGGATTACCGAGCTGTACACCTGGGCAGTGGTCAGTGCCTCGATACGGAAGCTGGTGACCATCAGGTAAACGTGCGACGGGTCGGCAGCATTGCCCATTTTCTGCACCTTGCGGCGCAGGTACGGGTACACGCCGTAAAGGAAGATCATGCCGCGGATGAAATGGGTGGCGCCCATGGAATAGCGCCAGATGCCGACTGCGCCGACCAGGAAGATGAAGTGCTTCGATTGCGAGTCGAAGATATCGGCTGGCAGGGCCAGGGCGATCAGCATGAGCAGGCTCATGTAGAGCAGCCACCCGGCGCACTGCAACAGCAGGGTCTGGAGCCTTTGCATGTTCAGCATCCGTCGAGAATTCGGGAAAGGGTGGGCGACGCAGGCTGTGACGCCTGCATCGCCCGGCCGAGGGCTTACCAGCAGATGCCTTCGGTACGGCTGGTCGAGCAGGTCGGTTTGCCCATGAAGCCCACCAGGTCGATCACTTGCTTGCCGGCCGGGGCTTGCTCTGCGAGGGCGCGGAACTGCTCGTCACGGTTGCCCAGGACGATGATGTCGGCGTTGTCGATGACCTTCTGGAAGTTGGCGTTGAGCAGCGAGGACACGTGAGGGATCTTCGACTCGATGTACTCTTTGTTCGCCCCGTGAACGCGGGCGTACTCGACGTTCTCGTCGTAGATGTCCAGTTGGTAGCCCTTGCCGATCAGGCGCTCGGCCAGTTCTACCAGGGGGCTTTCGCGCAGGTCGTCGGTGCCGGCCTTGAAGCTCAGGCCGAGCAGGGCGACCTTGCGCTTGTCGTGGGCTTCGATCAGCTCGAAGGCGTTCTGCACCTGCGACTCGTTGCTGAGCATCAGCGAATCGAGCAGCGGCGCCCGGACGTCGAGGCTGGCAGCGCGGTAGGTGAGGGCGCGTACATCCTTGGGCAGGCACGAGCCACCGAAGGCGAAACCTGGGCGCATGTAGTACTGCGACAGGTTCAGCACCTTGTCCTGGCAGACCACGTCCATCACATCGCGACCATCGACACCGACGGCCTTGGCGATGTTGCCGATTTCGTTGGCGAAGGTGACCTTGGTGGCGTGCCAGACGTTGCAGGTGTACTTGATCATCTCGGCCACTTCGATCGGCTTGCGAATGACCGGCGCGTCGAGTTCTTCGTACAAGCTCTGCAGCACGTCGCCGCTGGCGCTGTCCAGTTCACCGATGACGGTCATCGGTGGGTGGTCGTAGTCCTTGATCGCGGTGCTTTCACGCAGGAACTCCGGGTTGACCGCGACGCCGAAGTCGACACCGGCCTTCTTGCCCGAGCAGTCTTCGAGAATCGGAATGACCACGTTCTTGACGGTGCCCGGCAGCACGGTGCTGCGTACCACGATGGTGTGGCGGCGGGTGGTGTCACGCAGCACATAGCCAATTTCGCGGCACACAGCCTCGATGTACTCCAGGCCCAGGTCGCCGTTCTTCTTGCTGGGCGTCCCCACGCAGATCATCGACACGTCGCTGGCGCGGATGGCCTCGGCGAAGTCGGTGGTGCCACGCAGGCGGCCATTGGCGATGCCCTGTTGCAGCAGTGCTTCCAGGCCAGGTTCGACGATGGGCGACTTGCCCTGGTTGATCAGGTCGATCTTGGTGCTGGACACGTCCACACCGATCACGTCATGGCCTCGCGCCGTCAGGCAGCCTGCACAGACTGCACCCACATAACCCAAACCAAAGATGCTGATACGCATCGCTATCACCTCATGTGTTTATCACGCCGGCACCTCCGCAGAGAGCCAAGCTGGGTTGATTAACAACAGTTTTTGGGCGCACGGATCCATGACGAATGCACACTTCGCCGAGCGCAGGCCAAATAAATGTGGAGCGCAGAAAGTTATGCGCTCAAAGTTGACAGTAAAAAGCCATCTATTAAAAACGTGCCTTGAAATGCAGCCGTCTTTATTGCAAAGCGCTACTTGGCGCGTTGCTGTGCTTGTTTTTTCAAGTGGAAAAATCCTTTGAAATCAACCACTAGGACGAATTATAAGGGCGCGTCTCTCCTGCGTTGACAGGGTTTTCGGGGGATCCCGTCATACCTGCCGAAGTTATCAAGGCGGTCGTGGATACCTGCCCTTGTCATCTGTAAGTCATCTCTCACAGCCCGTGGGCAGGAAATTCGTTACGGCACTATGAGCGATTAGCCGGTGTGGAAGTTCCTGAGCCGATTTGGTCGGGATGAAAGTTTTCTAAATATTTATTCAGTTGTGGGCAGTTTCAATTTGATGGCACGCGGATGTTTCACCCCCGTATATAAAGGGTGAAACTGTTACGAGATATTTTTATGCCAGCATCGGGAAATTTTTTTCAAAAAACGTCAAAAAAGGTATGAGCGGTCTTATGGCGTTTGGCGATAAGGATAGCTGTGGTGGTTTTCTGGCGCCGGAATCGTGACGTAGTGGCGATTTGAATCGGGCCCTGTTGCGGGGGAAGGGGATGTCACAGGTGCCTCACCGCTATCAAGGCCAGTGGGGGATCTGTAGGAGCAGCCTTGTGCTGCGAAGAGGCCAGTTGGGCAACACATTTTCTGTGGCTGAAACGGCCTCTTCGCAGCACAAGGCTGCTCCTACAGGTCTTGTGGATGCGTCGTAGACGATGATGGTCAGTAGGAGTGAGCGGTGCTCGATATCACAACTTTCGGCTTATGACTTGGCCTGAGTAATCCAAGCAGTCTCTTACCCTGATTTGCTGGACTGTCGCCAAGGGTAGGTCCGGTCAATTGAAGAGTTGCGTGGCCATGTGAGAGGGAACTGTTGGTCTGACCGGGCAGCCCCTCCGTCATGATAGGCCTAGTCGGCAGGATGATCGCGCAGGTACACCAGATGGTCTGGCTTGGACTGCTCGGCACTGTAGTAGTAGCCCTGCACGTCGAACTGCTTGAGCTGCTCCGGGTCGCTGATGCGCTGCTGGATGACGAAGCGGCTCATCATGCCCCGGGCTTTCTTGGCGTAGAAGCTGATGATCTTGTACTGGCCGTTTTTCAGGTCCTTGAAGTCGACGTTGATCACCCGAGCCTTCAGCGCGCTGCGTTTCACCGCACTGAAGTACTCGTTGCTGGCCAGGTTCAGCAGCACGTCATCGCCTTGTTCGGCCAGGGCCTGGTTCAGCCATTCGCTGATGCGTGTGCCCCAGAAGGCGTACAGGTCTTTGCCGCGGGCGTTGGCCAGCTTGGTGCCCATTTCCAGGCGATACGGTTGCATCAGGTCGAGCGGGCGCAGCAGGCCGTACAGGCCCGAAAGCATGCGCAGGTGGTCTTGCGCGTAGCTGAAGTCGTTCTCGCCCAGGCTTTCGGCGTCGAGGCCGGTGTACACGTCACCCTTGAACGCCAGCAGTGCCTGCTTGGCATTGGCTGGGGTGAAGTCCGGGGTCCAGCTGCCGAAGCGGGCGGCGTTCAGGCCGGCGAGCTTGTCGGACAGGTGCATCAGTTCGCTGATCTGTGCGGGCGACAGTTCGCGCAGTTGCAGGATCAGTTCCTGGGAGTCGTCCAGGTACTGGGGCAGGGTGAAACGCTCGGTCACAGGTTTGGTGTCGTAGTCGAGGGTCTTGGCGGGGGAAATCACCGTCAGCATCGGGTCGGCTCCTGGCATCGTTGGCCACAGATTCTACGGGCTGGGCGGTGCAAGTCCAAACTATGGCGACGATAGTCACAGACCATGGCCGGTGCAGGCGCTATAGTTCGCGTTTTGCCGTTGCGGAGCCATCCACCGTGCGCATTGCCTTTGCCTTGCTGGCCGCTCTGCTGAGCCTGGCCGTGCAAGCCGCCCCATTACCCCAGGTGAGCCTGGACCGCAGCCTGTGGCCCGAGCAACTGAACAGCCCGGCGCTGTTCGATGTGGCCTCGCGGGCCGAGATTCTCTCGTTCGCTCAGGTACTGCACGAAAGCGAGTTGCTCGACGACGCAGCGCTGGCGGCGCGGCTGGGGTTGCGGCAGATCAACCTGCAGAAGGTACGCCTTGTGCGTGCGCGCATGTGGCAGCGGCTGTGGCAAGGGTATGAACAGGCGCAGCGCAGCTGCGAGCAGGATGCCTCGTTCTGCTATCCGGTGACATCAATGGCGGATTTGCGCATGCAAGCCGCGACGTTCGCTGCCGATGTCGGCACGTTTTATGAAAGCTGGATTGAGCCGAGCCATCAGTTTCATGTGCGTTACCTGGACGAACAACTGCGCAAGGCGGCATTGCTGCCGCAGACCAGCAGCGAGGTTGAGCGGCTGTCGCCGCGCGAACGCAGTGGTGATGAACTGAACGACCGGATGTTCCTGCTGACCTTCGTCGGCGGCCCCGGGCCAGAGGGCGGCAATACCGATCAGCTTGCCGACTACCTGCGCCGGCAGAAGCTTGAAGGTACGTTCTTCGTGTTGGGCAACCGCTTGCAGCAGCGCCGTGACGCCGGGGCGGCAAATGCCTTGCGCCAGCTCTACCGCGGCCAGTGTGTGGGCATTCAGGGTTGGGAATACCGCTCCCATGCCCAATGGACCGACTGGCAGGATTCGCTGCGGCGCAGCCAGGCAAGGGTACAGGCCGACCTGCCGGCAGAGTATGTGCCGTTGTTCCGGCCACCCTACGGGCAGCGTCGGGCCGATGGTGAGGCGTTCATGGCCAGCCAGCAGCTGCGGGTGTCGTTGTGGGATATCGATGCCCTGGACGATGGCGCACTGAGCGCAGAGGCCTCTGCGCAGCGGGTGCTGACCCTGATGCTGCTGTGGCGCAAGGGTGTGATCCAGCTCCATGACAGCTTGCCCAAGGCCCAGCCAGCGGTGGAGTGGTTGCTGCGCAACACGGCCCAGAGCGGCATTGGCTGGGCGGATTGCCGGGAATATGCTTATCGCGAAGAGGGGGTATGACTTCTGAGCGTAGTCCCCTCTGGCTTCGCCGCCAAGGCCTCTTCATCAATCTGAAAAATAAACTTCAAAACACATAAAAATACTTTTTTCGTTCATCGTTTTTGCGGTATGAAGAAACCAGACAGCCGATTCCTGCAGCACAGGTGGCGTCATCCAGGCCCACCTAGCCAGGTTCGCTTCCCGCCCGTAACAACGCGGCGCCGGGGAGACCGGTAGTCACTCTGCGGCGCAACAGACCGCGCCGTGTGGCTTCGACATAAGGTGACCGAGTATGGATGACCAAGGACGCAACCCTTCCTCCAGCAAGCCAATCCTGTATGTGCTCGATACCAACGTCCTGATTCACGACCCCAACGCGTTACTGAACTTCGAGGAGCACCATGTCGCCATCCCGATGACGGTGCTGGAGGAACTCGACAAGCTCAAGACTGGCAAACAGACCATCGCTGCCGAATGTCGCCAGGCCATCCGCCTGATCGACCAGACCCTCGGCGACGCTTCGCCCAGCGATGTCGAGCAGGGCGTGCCGATCCAGCGTAACAAGAGTGGGCCGAAGGGCTTCTTGTCGATCCTGATGAGCCCGCGCAACGAACCCAGCAAGTTGCTGCCGGAAAACCTCAACGACAACATCATCATCAACACCCTGCTCGACGTACGTAGCCGGCGCGCCGACCTGGATGTTGTGCTGGTTACCAAAGACATCAACATGCGCCTGAAGGCGCGCGCCTGTGGCATTGCGGCCGAGGACTACAGCACCGACCAGCTGGTGGATGACGTGTCCTTGCTGTCCAAGGGCTACCATTCGGTCACCGGCTCGTTCTGGGACCGCGTCAGCAAGGTGGATACCCGTCAGGAGCGCGGCCGCACCTGGCATAGGGTGCAGATGATCGACAACCTGCCTGCGGTACACATCAACGAGTTCATCATCGATGAACAGGGCTTTGTCGGCTGGATCAAGGGTATCCGCAACGATGAGCTGCTGCTGCTCGACCTGCACCAGGAGCCACTGCTGCACCAGGAAGCCTGGGGGCTGAAACCACGCGACATCCACCAGAGCCTGGCGCTGTTCGCCCTGCTCGACCCGGATATCCACCTGGTCAACCTGACCGGCGCGGCTGGCTCCGGCAAGACCATCCTGGCCCTGGCCGCAGCCATCGAGCAGACCATGGTCAGCAAGCGCTACCGGCGCATCATTGCTACCCGCAGCGTGCAGGGGCTGGACCAGGAGATCGGCTTCCTGCCGGGCACCGAGGCCGAGAAGATGGAGCCTTGGCTGGGCGCCATCACCGACAACCTCGAAGCCTTGCACATGGATGACGAGAGCACCCATGGCAGCGTCGAGTACATCCTTGAGCGCGTGCCGTTGCAGTTCAAGTCGCTGAACTACATCCGAGGCCGTAGTTTCCAGCAAAGCCTGATCCTGATCGACGAGTGCCAGAACCTGACGCCGCACCAGATGAAAACCATCATCACCCGTGCCGGCTCCGGTTCCAAGGTGGTCTGCCTGGGCAACCTGGCGCAGATCGACACCCCCTACCTGTCCGCGACCAGCTCGGGCCTTACCTACCTGACCGAGCGCTTCAAGGACTTCCCCCACGGCGTGCACATCACCCTGCAGGGCGTGCCACGCTCGGTGCTGGCCGAGTACGCCGAGTCGCATCTGTAAAGCTGTTGGGCCGGGCAGATTACTGCCCGGCCTTGCCTGCCAGCCTCCCTTGCGTTCTGTAGGAGCAGCCTTGTGCTGCGAAGAGGCCATTACAGGCATAGCTATCTTCCAGTCATGCCGGCCCTTTCGCAGCACAAGGCTGCTCCTACAGGTGATGGGCATGCCTTGAAGCCGATGTGGGGCGACACATACCTCTGCTCAAACCTGACCCACAGGTTTACACTGGCTGTTCCCTTCACAGGAGCAGAGCAGTGCTGACACATCTTGATTCCCAGGGGCGGGCCAACATGGTCGACGTCACTGAAAAGGCCGTGACCGAGCGCGAGGCCACCGCCGAGGCGCGGGTGCGCATGTTGCCGCAGACCTTGCAGATGATCGTCGACGGTGACCACCCCAAGGGCGACGTGTTCGCCGTGGCGCGCATTGCCGGGATCCAGGCGGCGAAGAAGACCAGCGACCTGATCCCGCTGTGCCACCCGCTGATGCTGACCAGCGTCAAGGTCGAACTCAGCGCGGAGGGCAAGGACGCCGTGCGTATCGTCGCCCGTTGCAAGCTGGCCGGGCAGACCGGTGTCGAGATGGAGGCGCTGACCGCTGCCAGCGTTGCCGCGCTGACGATCTATGACATGTGCAAGGCCGTGGACAAGGGCATGGTCATCGAACAGGTGCGCCTGCTGGAAAAGCTCGGCGGCAAGAGCGGCCACTACAAGGTGCAGGCATGATGAAGGTCAAGGTGATGTACTTCGCCCGCTACCGCGAACGGCTTGGCGTGGATGGCGAGCGTGTTGAAGGCGCGTTCAAGGTGCTGGACGACGTACGCCAGGCCCTGGTGGCCAAGGGCGGGCACTATGCGGTCCTGGCCGAGCAGAACCTGATGTGCGCGCGCAACGAAGAGCTGTGCAAGCTCGATGAGCCGCTGGAAGAGGGTGATGAAGTGGCGTTCTTCCCGCCGGTAACCGGAGGCTGAACATGGCAGTGCGAGTGCAGCAGGACGCGTTCGACCCGGGCGCCGAGGTGAATGCCATGCACGCGGCCAACGTTGGCGTGGGCGCGGTGGTCGGTTTTGTCGGCTATGTGCGGGATTTCAACGATGGCCGCGAAGTGGCGGGGATGTTCCTTGAACACTACCCGGGCATGACCGAAAAGGCCCTGGCCAAGATCGTGGTCGAGGCCGAGCAGCGCTGGCCGTTGCTCAAGGTGGAGGTGTTGCACCGCATCGGGGCGCTGGAGCCGGGCGAGCCGATCGTGTTTGTCGGTGTGGCCAGTGCCCATCGGCAGGCGGCGTTCGATGCCTGCAACTTCATCATGGACTACCTGAAGACCCGGGCGCCGTTCTGGAAGAAGGAGAATACCCAGGAAGGACCGCGGTGGGTTGAAGGCAAGCAGAGTGATCAGGATGCGGCGGGGCGCTGGTAGTCAAGGCAGTATTGGCCCCCTGTGGGAGCGGCCTTGTGTCGCGAAAGGGCCGCGAAGCGGCCCCAGGATTTTAGCGTTGATGCAAAAAATGATGGGGCCGCTTTGCGGCCCTTTCGCGGCACAAGGCCGCTCCTACAAGGGCGGCGTCAGCATTCGGGCAATCAGTGGTGCTTGCGCGGCACCGGCTTCAACAGCTCATCCGGTGGCATTTCGCACTTGATCTTGCGCCCCAGCAGTTCCTCGATCGCCGGCAGCTGATACGAGTCATCCTCCCCGGCAAAGCTGATCGACACGCCACTGGCCCCGGCACGGCCAGTACGGCCAATGCGGTGCACGTAGTCGTCCGGGTCTTCTGGCAGGGTGAAGTTGATCACGTGGCTGATGCCATCGATATGGATGCCACGCCCGGCCACGTCGGTGGCCACCAGCACGGTGATGCGCCCTTCGCGGAAGTTTTCCAGGGTGCGGATGCGCTTGTGCTGCGGCACGTCGCCCGACAGCTGGGCGGCATTGATGCCGTCGCGCACCAGTTTTTCCTCGATGCGCCGCACTTCGTCCTTGCGGTTGGCAAACACCATCACCCGTTCCCAGTTGTTCTGGGTTACCAGGTTGTACAGCAGCTTGTACTTGTCGCTGCCAGCCACTGCATACACGTGCTGCTCGACCGTTTCGCTGGCCACGTTTTCCGGCTCGATCTCGACGATGGCCGGGTTGGTGGTCCACTGCTTGGCCAGGTTCATCACGTCGTCGGTGAAGGTGGCGGAGAACAGCAGGGTCTGGCGCTCGCTTTTCGGCGGCGTCTGGCGAATGATCTGGCGCACCTGGGGGATGAAGCCCATGTCGAGCATGCGGTCGGCTTCGTCCAGCACCATCACCTCGACCATGTCCAGGTGCACCTCGCCGCGCTGGTTGAAGTCCAGCAGGCGGCCCGGGGTGGCTACCAGGATGTCGCAGTGGCGTGCTTCAAGGGCCTTCAGCTGCTTGTCGAAGTCCATGCCGCCGACGAAGCTCATGACGTTCAGGCCGGTGTACTTGGTAAGCGCAGCGGCGTCCTTGGCGATCTGCACCACCAGCTCGCGGGTAGGCGCGATGATCAGCGCGCGCGGTTCGCCCATGTAGCGTTCCTTGGGCGGTGGCGTCTGCTGCAGCTGGGAAATGATCGAGATCAAAAACGCTGCGGTCTTGCCGGTACCGGTCTGCGCCCGGCCGATGGCGTCCTGGCCACGCAGGGTATAACCCAGCACCTGCGCCTGGATCGGCGTGCAGTACGGGAAGCCCAGGTCGTGGATGGCGTGCATCAGCTCGTTGGACAGCTTGAAGTCGTGGAAGCGGGTCTTGCCTTCCTGCGGCTCGACCACGAAGTCTTCCGGCTTCCACAGGCTGGCCTGCGGCTTGGGCTTGCGCTCGCGACGCGGTTTGTCCTTGGCCGCTTTGTCGGCAGGTGGCGTAGCAGTAGCGGGTTGTTCAGCCTTGGGGGCGGGGGTGGCACGCGGTACGGCCGGTTTTGCTGCGGGCCGGGCCTCGCTGGCGGGTGCGGGCGCAGGCGGCATCACGCTGGCAGCAGGAGCGACGGCTTGAGGCGCGGCGTCTCCCTTGCCGAATATTTTCTTGAGTGCTTTGAGCACGATCGTCTCATCAACTGATTAAGGAATGTACGCCGGGCAGTGTAATGCAAGATCCGGGCGCGGCGTAGCGGAATACTCCCACAACTACAAGAGAGCCAGCCTATTGCAGTTGCTCGCTCAGCCAGTTGTGAATGTCGTTCAGTTCTTCGACCACCACTTCGTGTTCCATGGGGTATTCGTACCAGCGGGCGGCGACACCCCAGGTGTTCAGGTACTCGAAGGCGGTGCGGCCCATGGACGGGATCACCACCGGGTCATGCACGCCATGCAGGCACAGGGCCGGGGTGCGCTGCTGGCAGGCACTCAACTGGTGCTGGTCATTGAAGGTGGGGGCATAGGTGGACAGGGCAATTACCCCGCCCAGTGCTTCTTGCCACTTTATATAGGCAGTGTGCAGCACCACCGCGCCACCCTGGGAGAAGCCGGCCAGGAAGATCCGCGACAGGTTGATGCCTTTGGCCTGCTCGGCCTTGATCAGGGCAACCACTTGCTCGGCCGACGCTTCCAGCTGCGCTTCGTCAATGGCGCGGGCCGGGGTCATGGCCTTGATGTCATACCAGCTGGGCATGGCATACCCGCCATTTATGGTGACTGGACGGGTCGGGGCCTGGGGCATGATGAAGCGGGTGCTGAGCAGACGCTCCTGCATGAATTCGGCCACAGGTAGGAAGTCGTAACGGTCGGCCCCCAGACCGTGCAACCAGATCACACAGGCGTCAGCGGTTTTCTGTGGTTCGAGAATCAGCGGGTTGGTCATGACTGCTCCGAAAATGTGCGGGTCTTGTTATGGCGTGCGTGAAAAGAAGGCGCTGGAAATGATTGTCGGAAAAAGAATGTCGCAACGATACAACTTTCCCTACTTGACGAGCGCTTAAACGCTACAGCCAACGAATCTGGTACGCGCTTTGCAGTTCAACCTGTGATGCAAAGGGCAGGCCTTGACGGTAACACCCTTTGCACGCGAAGGCTGTCACAGAACAGTCCATTGCGCCAATTGACCCAATAACAAGCCAATACGGGTCGGATACGCCTCAAAAGGGTGCGGTGCAATTCCGGCTCGATACAACAAGAGCGATTTGGAGGTTGTGAATGAAGATGTTGAAAACCACCCTGGCAGTCCTGACCGCTGCCGCCGCACTGGGCGCCGTGAGCACTGCCCAGGCCGGCGCCACCCTCGATGCGGTAAAGAAGAAGGGCTTCGTCCAGTGTGGCGTGAGCGACGGTCTTCCGGGCTTCTCGGTACCTGATGCGCAAGGCAAGATCGTCGGTATCGACGCCGATGTCTGCCGCGCCGTGGCCGCCGCCGTGTTCGGCGACGCGACCAAGGTCAAGTTCAGCCAGCTCAACGCCAAGGAACGCTTCACCGCCCTGCAATCGGGCGAGGTCGACGTGCTGTCGCGCAACACCACCTGGACCAGCTCGCGCGATGCCGGCATGGGCCTGGTGTTCGCCGGCGTCACCTACTACGACGGCGTAGGCTTTTTGGTCAACAAGAAGCTGGGTGTCTCCAGCGCCAAGGAGCTCGACGGCGCAACCATCTGTATCCAGGCCGGTACCACCACCGAGCTGAACGTGTCGGACTTCTTCCGCGCCAATAACCTCAAGTACACGCCGATCACCTTCGACACTTCGGACGAAAGCGCCAAGTCGCTGGAGTCGGGCCGTTGCGACGTGCTGACCTCGGACAAGTCGCAGTTGTTCGCCCAGCGTTCCAAGCTGGCCGCGCCGACCGACTACGTGGTACTGCCGGAAACCATCTCCAAGGAGCCGCTGGGCCCGGTGGTGCGTAAAGGCGACGAGGAGTGGTTCAGCATCGTCAAGTGGACCCTGTTCGCCATGCTCAACGCCGAAGAGGCGGGCGTCACCTCGAAGAATGTCGAGGCCGAAGCCAAAGGCACCAAAAACCCGGACGTCGCCCGCCTGCTGGGTGCGGACGGTGAGTACGGCAAGGACCTCAAGCTGCCCAAAGACTGGGTAGTGCAAATCGTGAAACAAGTCGGCAACTACGGCGAAGTGTTCGAGAAGAACCTGGGCCAGAGCACCGACCTGAAGATCGACCGTGGCATGAACGCCCTGTGGAACAACGGCGGCATCCAGTACGCGCCACCTGTGCGCTGATGGTTGCACCCTGCGGCGGCATCCCGCCGCCGCAGGCTGTTCGAATCCCTACTGTCCGGGGCACTTCATGCAAAATCTAATCGGCGCACCCAAGGGCTTGTCCCTTAACGATCCGCGTGTGCGCGCGTGGCTGTTCCAGGTCCTCACGATCGTCTTCGTGGTGGGGCTGGGCTGGTACCTGTTCCACAACACGCAAACCAACCTGCAACACCGGGGTATCACCTCGGGCTTCGACTTCCTCGACCGCAGTGCCGGCTTCGGCATCGCCCAGCACCTGATCCCCTATGTGGAATCCGACAGCTATGCGCGGGTGTTCGTCATCGGCCTGCTCAATACCCTGCTGGTGACCTTCATCGGCGTCATCCTGGCGACGATTCTGGGCTTCATCATCGGTGTGGCGCGGTTGTCACCGAACTGGATGATCAACAAGCTGGCGACCGTGTATGTGGAAACCTTCCGCAACATTCCGCCGCTGCTGCAGATCCTGTTCTGGTACTTCGCCGTGTTCCTGACCCTGCCGGGACCGCGGGGCAGCATCAACATCGACGACATGTTCTTCATCAGCAACCGTGGCCTGAACATGCCGGGCGCGTCCACGGCCGATGGCTTCTGGCCGTTCGTGGTTGCCTTGGTGGTGGCCATTGCCGCCATTGTCGTGATGGTGCGCCTGGCCAACAAGCGCTTCAACGAAACCGGCGTGCCGTTCCACAAGTTCTGGGTGGGGCTGGCGCTGTTCATCGTCATCCCGGGCCTGAGCGTACTGTTGTTCGGCAGCCCGGTAAGCTGGGAAGTGCCGCAGCTCAAGGGCTTCAACTTTGTCGGTGGCTGGGTGCTGATCCCCGAACTGCTGGCGCTGACCTTGGCGCTGACGATCTATACGGCAGCCTTCATCGCTGAAATCGTGCGTTCGGGCATCCGTTCGGTCAGCCATGGCCAGACCGAGGCCGCGCGCTCGCTGGGCCTGCGCGAGGGCCCGACCCTGCGCAAGGTGATCATCCCCCAGGCACTGCGGGTGATCATTCCGCCGCTGACCAGCCAGTACCTGAACCTGGCGAAGAACTCGTCGCTGGCGGCCGGTATCGGCTACCCGGAGATGGTCTCGCTGTTCGCCGGCACCGTGCTCAACCAGACCGGCCAGGCCATCGAGGTGATTGCGATCACCATGAGTGTCTATCTCGCCATCAGCATCAGCATTTCGCTGCTGATGAACTGGTACAACAAGCGCATTGCGCTGATCGAGCGGTGAGGATACGCCCGTGAATGCCCATGTTTTCAAACCCGATATGCCGCCACCGGTGAAAACCGTCGGCGTGCTCGCATGGATGCGTGCCAATCTGTTCTCCAGCTGGCTCAACACGCTGTTGACCCTGCTCGCCATCTACCTGGTGTGGCTGATCGTGCCGCCGCTTATCCAGTGGGCGTTGATCGACGCCAACTGGGTCGGCACAACCCGTGCCGACTGCACCAAGGATGGCGCCTGCTGGGTGTTCGTGCAGCAGCGTTTCGGCCAGTTCATGTATGGCTACTACCCGACCGAGCTGCGTTGGCGCGTGGACCTGACCGTGTGGCTTGCCGTCATCGGCGCTGCGCCGCTGTTCATCAAGCGCTTCCCGCGCAAGGTCCTCTACGGCCTGGGCTTCCTGGTGCTGTACCCGATCCTGGCCTACACCCTGCTGCATGGCGGGTACCTGGGCCTGGAAAACGTACCGACCAGCCAGTGGGGCGGGCTGATGCTGACCCTGGTGATCGCCACCGTGGGTATCGTCGGCGCCTTGCCGCTGGGCATCCTGCTGGCCCTGGGCCGGCGTTCGAGGATGCCGGCCGTGAAGGTGGTGTGCGTGACCTTCATCGAGTTCTGGCGTGGCGTGCCGTTGATCACCGTGCTGTTCATGTCGTCGGTGATGCTGCCGTTGTTCCTGCCCGAAGGCATGAGCTTCGACAAGCTGCTGCGGGCAATGATCGGCGTGATCCTGTTCCAGTCGGCGTACATCGCCGAGGTGGTGCGCGGCGGCCTGCAGGCCATCCCCAAGGGCCAGTACGAAGCCGCTGCGGCCATGGGCCTGGGCTACTGGCGCTCGATGGGCCTGGTGATTCTGCCGCAGGCGCTCAAGCTGGTGATCCCCGGCATCGTCAACACCTTCATTGCCCTGTTCAAGGACACCAGCCTGGTGATCATCATCGGCCTGTTCGACCTGCTGAACAGCGTCAAGCAAGCGGCCGCCGATCCGGCCTGGCTGGGCATGGCTACCGAGGGCTATGTGTTCGCCGCCCTGGTGTTCTGGATTTTCTGTTTCGGTATGTCCCGCTACTCCATGCACCTGGAGCGCAAGCTGGACACTGGCCACAAGCGTTAGGAGTTTCGAAATGAGTGAAGCGATCAAGCAGCCTGCCGGCCCCGAAGGCATCATCCAGATGCAGGGTGTGAACAAGTGGTACGGCCAGTTCCATGTGCTCAAGGACATCAACCTGAACGTGCGCCAGGGCGAGCGCATCGTGTTGTGTGGGCCGTCCGGTTCGGGCAAGTCCACCACCATCCGTTGCCTCAACCGCCTGGAGGAGCACCAGCAGGGGCGCATCGTGGTCGATGGCGTCGAGCTGACCAACGACCTCAAGCAGATCGAGGCCATCCGCCGCGAAGTGGGCATGGTGTTCCAGCACTTCAACCTGTTCCCGCACCTGAGCATTCTGGAAAACTGCACCCTGGCGCCGATGTGGGTGCGCAAGATGCCACGGCGCAAGGCCGAGGAAATTGCCATGCATTATCTGGAGCGGGTGCGTATTCCCGAGCAGGCGCACAAGTACCCGGGGCAGTTGTCCGGTGGCCAGCAGCAGCGTGTGGCGATTGCCCGTGCGTTGTGCATGAAGCCGAAAATCATGCTGTTCGACGAGCCCACCTCGGCGCTGGACCCGGAAATGGTCAAGGAAGTGCTCGATACCATGGTGGGCCTGGCCGAAGACGGCATGACCATGCTCTGCGTGACCCACGAGATGGGCTTCGCCCGCACCGTGGCGAACCGGGTGATCTTCATGGACAAAGGCGAGATTGTGGAGCAGGCGGCGCCGGATGACTTCTTCGACCGGCCTCGCAGTGACCGGACCCGGTTGTTCCTGAGCCAGATCCTGCACTGAGGAACCGGGGCCGCTTTGCGGCCCATTCGCAGCACAAGGCTGCTCCTACAGGAGACCGCGTCCCTTGTAGGAGCAGCCTTGTGCTGCGAATGGGCTGCAAAGCAGCCCCAGAATTCAACTCATTTCTCTTCCGGGTTGGCAGCCGGTGCCGGCGGCGGCCGCAGCCCCACTTCGGCAATCAGCTTCAGCTGCTGCCCATTGCGCATCACCTCGATGGTGATCTTGTCGGTGGGCTTGATCCGCGCCACCTGGTTCATCGACTTGCGCCCGTCACCGGCCGGTTCGCCGTTGATGCTCAGGATCACGTCACCCAGTTGCAACCCGGCCTTGGCCGCCGGCCCTTCGCGGAAGATACCGGCCACCACGATACCCGGGCGGTCCTTCATGCCGAACGATTCGGCCAGTTCCTGGCTCAGCGGCTGCACTTCGATGCCCAGCCAGCCACGGATCACCTGGCCGTGCTCGACGATCGACTTCATCACCTCCAGTGCCAGTTTCACCGGGATGGCGAAGCCGATGCCCTGCGAACCACCGGACTTGGAGAAGATCGCGGTGTTGATGCCCACCAGGTTGCCATTGGCATCGACCAGCGCGCCGCCCGAGTTGCCCGGGTTGATCGCCGCGTCGGTCTGGATGAAGTCTTCGTAGTTGTTCAGGCCCAGCTGGTTACGGCCGGTAGCGCTGATGATACCCATGGTCACGGTCTGGCCGACACCGAACGGGTTGCCGATGGCCAGCGACACGTCGCCGATGTGAATGGTGTCGGAACGGCCGATGGTGATCGCCGGCAGGTTCTTCAGGTCGATCTTCAGCACCGCCAGGTCGGTTTCCGGGTCGCTGCCGATCACGCGGGCCAGGGTTTCGCGGCCATCTTTCAGGGCCACGACGATCTGGTCGGCGCCGCTGGTGACGTGGTTGTTGGTCAGCAGGTAGCCCTCGGGGCTCATGATCACCGCCGAACCCAGGCTCGACTCCCAACGGCGCTGCTTGGGCAGGTTGTCACCGAAGAAACGGCGGAACTGCGGGTCTTCGAACAGCGGATGGGCGCTCTTGTTCACCACCTTGGTGGTGTACAGGTTGACCACGGCGGGGGCAGCCAGCGTCACGGCGTCGGCATACGACACCGGGCCTTGCATGATCCGCGTGGTCTGCGGCGCCTGCTGCAGGTTGACGTCCTGGCTGGGCAGGCCGACCCATTCCGGGAAACGCTGGATGATCAGCATGGCGATCAGTACGCCGGTAAGCAGGGGCCAGCCAAAGTAACGCAAAGCCTTGAACATGAACGAATCCTGGAGAGAGCGAGGGCCAGTGGCCGCGCGGTGGGGCATGAGCGCGCGGGATCATACACCGGTTCCCCCAGTGCCGGCGACGGCCCATAATGGCCGGCATTATACGGGCGTTCCATTGGCGTTGTGCCCGAGAAAAGCGCAGTTTTCGAGGAGATTTTCATGGCCGTCGCTCTAAATACCCTGGTCGAGGAAGCCGAGCGTTACCTCGGCAGCGCGAAGATCCAGGATTATTGCCCCAATGGCCTGCAAGTGGAGGGCCGGCCACAGGTCAGCCGTATCGTCAGCGGCGTTACCGCCAGCCAGGCGTTGCTGGATGCCGCAGTCGAGGCCCAGGCCGACCTGGTGCTGGTGCATCATGGTTACTTCTGGAAGGGTGAGAACCCGTGTATTACCGGGATCCGCCAGCGTCGGCTGAAGACCCTGCTGAACAACGACATCAGCCTGCTGGCGTTTCACCTGCCGCTGGATGTGCACCCGGAGGTGGGCAACAACGTGCAGCTGGCGCGGCAACTGGACATCACCGTCGAAGGGCCACTGGACCCGGAAAACGCCAAGGTGGTCGGGTTGGTCGGCTCGCTGGCGGAACCAGTGACCGCGCGCGATTTTGCCCGGCGGGTACAGGAAGTGCTGGGGCGTGAGCCGCTTCTGGTGGAGGGGGAGCAGATGATCCGTCGGGTCGGCTGGTGCACTGGTGGCGGGCAGGGGTACATCGACACGGCGATTGCGGCCGGGGTGGACCTGTACCTTACCGGCGAGGCGTCGGAGCAGACCTACCACAGTGCGCGCGAAAACGGCGTCAGCTTCATCGCTGCCGGGCACCATGCCACCGAGCGATACGGGGTGCAGGCGCTGGGTGACTACCTGGCGCGACGGTTTGCCGTGGAGCACCTGTTCATCGATTGCCCGAACCCCATCTGAGGCTTTCGGAGCTGCATGCGGTTCGTTGTAGGAGCAGCCTTGTGCTGCGAAGAGGCCGAAGCAGGCAATAGATCCCTATCTGCTGTACCGGCCTCTTCGCAGCACAAGGCTGCTCCTACAGGGTTCGGTGATGGGCAGGCAGAGCCCAAACCCCCAGTCATATCGTTAGACCTTTTCGATCTAGCCCGCCTCCTAAATAGAAGCACCCGCTGTGATAAAGTGGCTCGCTCGAACACGGCCCGCAGGCCGTCCATAAGATCGTTTTTCGTGAGTAGCCATGGTCGACAAACTGACGCACTTGAAACAGCTGGAGGCGGAAAGCATCCACATTATCCGCGAGGTGGCCGCCGAGTTCGACAACCCGGTGATGCTGTACTCGATCGGCAAGGATTCCGCCGTGATGCTGCACCTGGCGCGCAAGGCCTTCTTCCCGGGCAAGCTGCCGTTCCCGGTGATGCACGTCGACACCCAGTGGAAATTCCAGGAGATGTACAGCTTCCGCGACAAGATGGTCGAGGAAATGGGCCTGGAACTGATCACCCACGTCAACCCCGAGGGTGTGGCGCAGGGCATCAACCCGTTCACCCATGGCAGCTCCAAGCACACCGACATCATGAAGACCCAGGGCCTGAAACAGGCACTGGACAAGCATGGTTTCGACGCCGCCTTCGGTGGCGCGCGCCGCGACGAAGAGAAGTCGCGGGCCAAGGAACGCGTGTACTCGTTCCGCGACAGCAAGCACCGCTGGGACCCTAAGAACCAGCGCCCCGAGCTGTGGAACGTGTACAACGGCAAGGTCAACAAGGGCGAGTCGATCCGCGTCTTCCCGCTGTCGAACTGGACCGAGCTGGACATCTGGCAGTACATCTACCTTGAAGGCATCCCGATCGTCCCGCTGTACTTCGCCGCCGAGCGTGAAGTCATCGAGAAGAACGGCACCCTGATCATGATCGACGACGAGCGCATCCTCGAGCACCTCTCCGAGGAAGAGAAAGCCCGTATCGTCAAGAAGAAGGTGCGTTTCCGTACCCTCGGCTGCTACCCGCTGACGGGCGCTGTCGAGTCGGAAGCCGAGACCCTGACGGACATCATTCAGGAAATGCTCCTGACCCGAACGTCCGAACGCCAGGGCCGTGTCATCGACCACGATGGCGCCGGTTCCATGGAAGACAAGAAACGCCAAGGCTACTTCTAATTTCAGGGTTACTCCATGTCGCACCAATCTGATCTGATCAGCGAGGACATCCTCGCCTACCTGGCCCAGCACGAGCGCAAGGAACTGCTGCGCTTCCTGACCTGCGGCAACGTTGACGACGGCAAGAGCACCCTGATCGGGCGCCTGCTGCACGATTCGAAGATGATCTACGAGGACCACCTCGAGGCCATCACCCGTGATTCGAAGAAAGTCGGCACCACCGGCGAAGAAGTCGACCTGGCGCTGCTGGTAGACGGCCTGCAGGCCGAGCGCGAGCAGGGCATCACCATCGATGTCGCCTACCGCTACTTCTCCACCGCCAAGCGCAAGTTCATCATCGCCGACACCCCGGGCCACGAGCAGTACACCCGCAACATGGCCACCGGTGCGTCCACCTGTGACCTGGCGATCATCCTGGTCGATGCCCGCTACGGCGTGCAGACCCAGACCCGCCGCCACAGCTACATTGCCTCGCTGCTGGGCATCAAGCACATCGTGGTCGCGGTCAACAAGATGGACCTCAAGGGCTTCGATGAGGGCGTGTTCGAGTCGATCAAGGCCGATTACCTGCAGTTCGCCGAGGCCATCAACCTGACCCCGAGCAGCCTGCAGTTCGTGCCGATGTCGGCGCTCAAGGGTGACAACGTGGTCAACCACAGCGAGCGTTCGCCGTGGTACGCCGGCCCGACGCTGATGGAGATCCTCGAAACCGTCGAGGTTTCGGCCGACCGCAACTTCACCGACCTGCGCTTCTCGGTGCAGTACGTGAACCGCCCGAACCTGAACTTCCGCGGCTTCGCCGGCACCATCGCCAGCGGCGTGGTGCACAAGGGCGACGAAATCGTCGTGCTGCCGTCGGGCAAGAGCAGCCGCGTCAAGTCCATCGTCACCTACGAAGGTGAGCTGGAAAACGCCGGCCCAGGCCAGGCCGTGACCCTGACCATGGAAGACGAGATCGACATCTCCCGTGGCGACCTGCTGGTACACGCCGACAACGTACCGCCGGTGACCGACCAGTTCGACGCCATGCTGGTGTGGATGGCCGAAGAGCCGATGCTGCCGGGCAAGAAGTACGACATCAAACGCGCCACCAGCTATGTGCCGGGTTCGATTGCCAGCATCACCCACAAGGTCGATGTGAACACCCTGGAGCAGGGCGCTGCCAGCGCACTGCAACTGAACGAGATCGGCCGCGTGAAGGTTGCGCTGGACGCCTCGATCGCCCTGGACGGCTACGACAGCAACCGCACCACCGGTGCGTTCATTGTCATCGACCGCCTGACCAACGGCACCGTTGGCGCCGGCATGATCATCGCGCCGCCGGTTCTGCCACACGGCAGCACCGGCCAGCATGGCAAGCAGGCCCACGTGTCGACCGAAGAGCGCGCCCTGCGTTTCGGCCAGCAGCCTGCCACCGTACTGTTCAGCGGCCTGTCCGGCGCTGGCAAGAGCACCCTGGCCTATGCCGTGGAGCGCAAGCTGTTCGACATGGGCCGTGCGGTATACGTGCTGGACGGCCAGAACCTGCGCCACGACCTGAACAAGGGCCTGCCGCAGGACCGCGCCGGTCGCACCGAAAACTGGCGCCGCGCCGCCCATGTGGCGCGCCAGTTCAACGAAGCCGGCCTGCTGACCCTGGCTGCGTTCGTGGCCCCGGATGCCGAAGGCCGCGAACAGGCCAAGGCCCTGATCGGCAAAGAGCGCCTGGTGACTGTTTACGTCCAGGCCTCGCCGCTGGCTTGCCGCGAGCGTGACCCGCAAGGCCTGTACGCGGCCGGCGGCGAAAACATCCCGGGCGAAAGCTTCCCGTTCGATGTGCCACTGGATGCAGACCTTGTGATCGACACCCAGGCCACTAGCGTGGACGAAGGTGTGAAACTGGTGCTGGACGTGCTGCGTCAGCGCGGCGCGATCTAAGCGCTAGCGTGCAAGGAAAACCCCGCTTCGGCGGGGTTTTTTGTTTCCGTCCCAATCGGCTTGCGCGGTCGCGATGGGCTGCGCGGCAGTGTCAGTCTTTATTTACATATTGACTGGTTGACAAGTTGACAGGCTGAAGGTGGGAGCCTACCTTGATAGGCAAGTAGCCTGTTCAGGCTGGAGGAGAACCGATGGCAACCGCTACCCACGAAGCGACTCACCCTGCACTCGCGCACCTTGAAGCTGCCAAAGCTGCGCTACGGCAGCGCTTTGAAGAGCATCTTGCGCGCGCTTCGGAAGCAGTGGTGCTCAAAGCACTTGGCCTTGCGGACGAGAAGGCTTTTGCTGCGCTTGCCAAAGGAGATATCGAAGCGAAGCGCAGTGTTGCAACACGTAACCAAGAGGCTATGGCCAGGATGAAAGCACGTGCATTCGAGCGTGTGGCCAGCCGTTGTGAACTGCTGGACGCCAAGGCCGCTTGTGAAATTCTGGGGATTACCAAACAGGCCCTGAGTCAGAAGACAAAGGCAGGGAAGCTGCTCGCCTATACCAATACTGGCAATCGCAGGAAATTCTATCCGTCGTTTCAATTCGCCGACAACAAGCCCAGGCCGGTTGTAGAGGCACTGTTTTGGTCGCTCGCTGTGGACCCGGTAGATACCGAAGCGATGAATTTTCTGGTTCAGCACCTGGTTGGCAACATGGATTATTCCGAGCCCGGAGAACCACGTAATGTAGTGCCACGCTTCGAGTTGCTGGATGACAATGCGGCCATGGAAATCATCAAGCGCGATTTTGTGAACGCATTTGAAGCAGGACAGTGAAGATCTTCCAGGGAGAGTTGGGTTCTGCAGCTATTCCAGCGCTACGCCCAGACTGCTCAGAAACTCTACTACCGTTTCACCGTTCGGCAGCCCTGCAATGCTCACAGGCTGATGGCTTATTGCTTGGATCTGGGTTGAGCGACCTTCGAATAATACAATGTTGCAACCTTCCATGGCGCCGGTGACGGTATAGACTGCAGACAGATAGAGCAGGCCATCAACATGGTCTTGGCTCATGCACACCTGGCTGATTTTGCGCGTGAGGGCGTAACCTTCTTTGCCTTGACCCTTGGTCTGAACAATGTGCCGGATTTTGTGATGAGTAGCCCGGTTTGCCAGGGCAGCTACGTCCACCAGGCACAATTTGCGCGCCGCCTTTAGCAGGTGTAGCGAGGCCTGTTCCAGTTGCGAGAAACGCACCGGTTGATCATCGACACCTTGGCCTGGCTGGAACGACTCGGCCACGGCAACCTCTGCGGAACAACCCAGGTAGTAAACGCCGACACGTTTGGACGGGGCGGCGTAGCGGGTATCGGAATCGGCGCGGTAGTTCACGGGGTTGGCGTCGTAGCGACAAGGTTGAACCCTGTGGAACAACGTGTTTGCCGGGAGCTGTTTCAGCAGCTCCGGATACTTGTTCAGTGCGTCGAGAACTTGATCGGTTATTTCATTCACGGATGGATGTGCTCATGGCAAATCCCTGAACACGGAAACGCCCTTCGATTGCCTCCAGGCCACGATGCGGGCCATGACCTGCTCGGCGCAGTCTCCCGGCTTACCCCCGGTGTAATAGATCAGGTCAGAACCATCCGGGTGCGCAACCAGCTCGATAAAATGCTCCAGCAGTCTGTCCTGCCAGTCCTGAGAGCCTGTCGCCTGAATCAACGCGTCAACAATCGACCGGAACTCGCTATATGAATAGTCTGCCAGGCTGTGCTTCAGGCTGATCACCATGGCATCTCCGATGAAAGCGTGTAGTGCATGGCGCTCATGATCCGCAGGTTTTCAGCGTCGTACATCAGTCCACCCCACTCGGGTGGGTCTAGGTGGCATATCTGATAGGAGCGCAGTCCCATTACCGTTTCATGGAATGGCGCGCGAGGGGGCCAGCCTTTCTTGAGGCGGTTTAGTTGTGCGGGGATGAATTGCTGGCTGTAGATCGGGTCTTCTGCAATTGCTAGCCAGAAGGAACGGGAGAAGTGGTCGAAGCTGTTGAATGTTCGACCTGCGAGTTTTTGGGTGATGAACTCTGGAAGAAAGCTGGCCATGGAGTCGTCCCTGGGGTGAAAGGCACGGAAAGGGTACCCGGGGATGAGCTCTCTGTATGTCAGAGGCAGGCTGTCTACCAGTAGGAGCGTTCCTACTGATTGGAAAGATCTGCCTTAGATGTGTTTTTCCGACACGGGTATTACCCTTTTCTCCTTCACCGCCTTGTAGGAAAAGCTCGAATAGATCTCCTTCACACCCGGCAGCCGTTGCAGCACTTCCCGGGTAAATTCGCCAAACGACTCCAGGTCCCGCGCCAGAATCTCCAGCAAAAAGTCATAGCGCCCGGAGATGTTGTGGCAGGCGACGATTTCGGGGATTTCCATCAGCCGCTGCTCGAACGCCAGCGCCATGTCCTTGGTGTGCGAGTCCATCATGATGCTGACGAAGGCTGTCACGCCAAACCCCAGCGACTTGGGCGAAAGGATGGCCTGGTAGCCGGTGATGTAGCCGTTGTCTTCCAGCAGCTTGACCCGTCGCCAGCAGGGCGAGGTGGTCAGTGCAACCTGGTCGGCGAGTTCAGCGACGGTGAGGCGGGCGTTGTCCTGCAAGGCAGCCAGCAGGGCGCGGTCGGTGCGGTCGAGGCTTGAAGGCATGTTTTGCCCTCCTGGTCCGTTAATTGTTGTTTTTGTTCCAGCAGGCACGCAGATGCGTGGGCTATTTTGGAAAAAATCGGGCAGCTCGGTGGCATAAGCTTATAACAAACCACAAGAGGCTGTTGCCATGCGCGACTCCCATAACAACACCGGTTTTTCCACTCGGGCCATTCACCATGGTTACGACCCGCTTTCCCACGGTGGTGCCTTGGTGCCACCGGTGTACCAGACCGCTACCTATGCCTTCCCGACTGTCGAATACGGCGCTGCCTGCTTTGCCGGGGAGGAAGCGGGGCACTTCTACAGCCGCATCTCCAACCCCACCCTTGCCTTGCTTGAGCAACGCATGGCCTCGCTGGAGGGCGGCGAGGCGGGGTTGGCGCTGGCGTCGGGGATGGGGGCCATTACTTCGACCATCTGGACCCTGCTGCGGCCTGGTGATGAGCTGATCGTCGGGCGTACTTTGTATGGCTGCACCTTTGCATTCCTGCACCATGGCATCGGCGAGTTTGGGGTCAGGATTCACCATGTCGACCTTAACGATGCCAAGGCACTGAAAGCGGCGATCAACAGTAAAACGCGAATGATCTACTTCGAAACACCGGCCAACCCCAATATGCAACTGGTAGACATACCTGCGGTCGTCGAGGCGGTGCGAGGGCATGATGTGCTTGTGGTGGTCGACAACACCTACTGCACGCCTTACCTGCAACGGCCACTGGAACTGGGGGCGGACCTGGTGGTGCATTCGGCGACCAAGTACCTCAGTGGCCACGGCGACATCACCGCCGGCCTGGTGGTGGGGCGCAAGGCGCTGGTGGACCGCATTCGCCTGGAAGGGCTGAAAGACATGACCGGGGCTGTGCTGTCGCCGCATGACGCTTCGCTATTGATGCGCGGTATCAAGACCCTTGCGCTGCGCATGGACCGCCACTGCGCCAATGCACAGCAGGTGGCGCAGTTCCTGGCTCGGCAGCCGCAGGTGGAGCTGATTCACTATCCGGGGTTGCCGTCGTTTGCCCAGTACGAGTTGGCGCAGCGGCAGATGCTTCTGCCGGGCGGGATGATTGCCTTTGAGCTAAAGGGTGGGATCGAGGCCGGGCGGCGTTTCATGAATGCTCTGCAGCTGTTTGCCCGGGCAGTGAGCCTGGGCGATGCCGAATCGCTGGCGCAGCACCCGGCGAGCATGACGCACTCCAGTTACACGCCGCAGGAGCGGGCGCATCACGGGATATCGGAGGGGTTGGTGAGGTTGTCGGTGGGGCTGGAGGATGTGGAAGACCTGCTGGCGGATGTCGAGCAGGCATTGCAGGCTTGCTGCTAGGTAGCCTGTACCGGCCTCTTCGCGGGTAAACCCGCTCCCACAGGTACAGCGCAGGCCTGAAGGACTGTGGGAGCGGGTTTACCCGCGAAGAGGCCGGCACAGGCAACCCACAAAAAAGGCCTCTTGCGAGGCCTTTTTCATGTTCATGTCCCGTCCTGAATAAGGTTTACACCTCCCATCCCGAATTTCCGGAGAAGCAGATGGAGCAAGGTGTAAAGCGCACGCAGCGAGATTACTCGCTGTCTTTTAAACTGGCCGTCGTTGATCAGATCGAAAAAGGCGAACTTACCTACAAGCAGGCCCAGGTGCGGTATGGCATCCAGGGTCGGTCGACGGTTCTGGTATGGTTGCGTAAGCATGGTCGCCAGGATTGGAGCCAAGGGGCCTCGATCCGAGACGAGAGGAGCTGCGCGATGTCTGACCCGAAAACGCTCACTCCAGAGCAGCGGATCAAAGAGCTTGAGCAACAGCTTGAACTGATGAGCCAGAAGGCCCAGTTTTTTGAGACGGTCGTTGATGTTCTGAAAAATGACTATGGTGTCTCGGTCGTAAAAAAGCGATCCGGCAAGTCCTCTCGCAAGGTCAAGTCGTAGGACTGAGCATTGCCAGGGCTTGTCAGTTTCTAGGCATCAGTCGACAGGCTTACTACAAGCGCAACCGAGCGGCTGATGGCAAAGAGCGCCAGGCTGATCGGGTGGTTGAGTTTGTTCAGCAAGTCCGGATGCGCCAGCCTCGTCTGGGTACACGCAAATTGCACTATCTGCTGCATTGCCAACCTGACAAACGATTCCAAGTCGGCCGAGATAGGCTGTTCCAGGTTTTGGGAGAGCGCCGTTTGCTAGTGCTGCCTAAGCGGGCCTACCACAAGACAACACAAAGCTTTCATCGCTTTTACCGCCATCCCAACTTACTCAAGCCGGGCCCAAGCCAAGTCGTTCCGACAAGGCCAGAGCACGTCTGGGTTGCCGATATTACTTACCTGCCCGCACGTAACGGCCCGCTGTACCTGAGCCTGGTAACGGATGCGTACTCCAGGAAAATTGTTGGCCACCATGTCCATGAAAGCCTGCATGCCGAGTCAGTGGCGCAAGCCTTCAAGCAGGCATTACGAAAGCGACGTCGTCGCCAGCCATTAGTCCACCATTCGGATCGAGGCATCCAATATTGCTCGGCGCTGTACCAGTCACTGCACCAACGGCACGATGTTCAGTGCTCCATGACTGATGGGTATGACTGCTACCAGAACGCGCTGGCCGAGCGAATCAACGGAATCCTCAAGATGGAGCTGCTGTTGAGCAGCCCTGAAGATCTTGAGCAGGCGAGGCAGATGGTTGACGAGGCAGTGCAGATCTACAACACAGAACGGCCCCATATGGCCCTGAAAAACAAAACGCCCGATGCAGTGCATCGGGCGTTTTGAGGCCTGTCGGCCTACCTGAACAGGTGTAAACCTATTTCAGGACTAGACATCAGCAGATCAACGCTTGAGCCCGTAGCTCTCGTCGAGCATGCCCGGCGAGTTCGGCGATTTTGGCGCATAGTCGCGCGGCACTTCGGCGGTGTCTTTCGGCGGGGTCAGGCGGTCACGCGGGCCTTGTGGCGCTTCGGAATGCAGTGCAGCCAGCAGGCGCTGGCGAGTGACTTCATCGAGGGCCAGGCTGTTGGCGCCTTCGGCCAGGTGATCCTGTACGTCCTGGTAGCTCTGGGTCAGTTTCTTGACCAGCATGGCGGTGCTGTTGAAGTGGGTGACCACTTCGTTCTGGTAGCTGTCGAAGCGCTTCTGGATGTCATCCAGTTGGCGCTGGGTATTGCTCGGCGCCGCGTTGGGCAGCAGGCGGGCAACAATGAAACCGACCGCCACACCGATGACCAGGGCCAGGGTTGGCAACAACCAAACAAGGAGCGAGAGTTCCACGAGTCCTTCCTCTATAAACGGCTTTGCTTTACGTTAACGGCTCAGACCTGCGCTGTATACCGCGAGCGATCGCAAATCAGAACAGAATTCCTCACCTAGACGAATCGACCCTTCCCGAGGTCACGGAGTAGTACCTTGCTTGTCCGCGAAACCCCCTTGTTCATCGATGGCCCCAGCGGCCAGCTGGAAGCCTTGTACCTGGACGTGGCCGAGGCCCGTGGCGCGGTGCTGATCTGCCACCCCAACCCGGTCCAGGGCGGCACCATGCTCAACAAGGTGGTCTCGACCCTGCAACGCACCGCGCGCGATGCCGGCTATGTGACCCTGCGTTTCAACTACCGTGGCGTCGGCCAGAGCGCCGGCAGCCATGACATGGGGGCTGGCGAAGTGGCCGATGCCGAGGCCGCCGCCGCCTGGCTGCGTGCCAGCCACCCCGAGCTGCCGCTGGTGTTGATGGGCTTCTCGTTCGGCGGCTTTGTCGCGACGAGCCTGGCCGGCCGCCTGGAAGCCGCCGGGGTAACGCTGCAACACCTGTTCATGATTGCCCCGGCAGTCATGCGCCTGACCGCCGAATTCCAGCTGCCACAGCACTGCCCGATCACCGTGGTGCAGCCAGATGCCGACGAAGTGGTCGCGCCGCAGCTGGTTTACGAATGGTCCGACAGCCTGTCGCGCCCCCATGAGCTGCTGAAAGTGGCAGAATGCGGACACTTCTTCCATGGCAAGCTGACCGATCTGAAGGATCTGCTGCTGCCGCGCCTTTCGAACTGAGCCAAGCCTGAATAAGCGAACACCCATGACCACGCGCATTCTTACCGGTATCACCACCACCGGCACTCCGCACCTGGGCAACTACGCCGGCGCCATTCGCCCTGCGATCCGTGCCAGCGAGCAGCCCGGTGCCGACTCGTTCTACTTCCTGGCCGACTACCACGCCCTGATCAAGTGCGACGACCCGCTGCGTATCCAGCGTTCGCGCCTGGAAATCGCCGCCACCTGGCTGGCCGGTGGCCTGGACCCGGACAAGGTGACCTTCTACCGCCAGTCCGACATCCCGGAAATCCCCGAGCTGACCTGGCTGCTGACCTGCGTTGCCGCCAAGGGCCTGCTGAACCGCGCGCATGCCTACAAGGCCTCGGTGGACAAGAACGTCGAGAACGGCGAAGACCCGGACGCCGGCGTGACCATGGGCCTGTTCAGCTACCCGGTACTGATGGCCGCCGACATCCTGATGTTCAACGCCCACAAGGTGCCGGTCGGCCGTGACCAGATCCAGCACGTGGAAATGGCCCGCGACATCGGTCAGCGCTTCAACCACCTGTTCGGCCAGGGCCGGGACTTCTTCGCCCTGCCGGAGGCGGTGATCGAAGAAAGCGTGGCCACGCTGCCAGGCCTGGACGGGCGCAAGATGTCCAAGAGCTATGACAACACCATCCCGTTGTTCACCAGCGCCAAGGACATGAAAGACGCCATCTCGCGCATCGTCACCGACTCGCGCGCGCCAGGCGAAGCGAAAGACCCGGACAATTCGCACCTGTTTACCCTGTACCAGGCCTTCTCGACCCCGGAGCAATGCACCGAATTCCGCGAAGAGCTGTTGCAGGGGCTGGGCTGGGGTGATGCCAAGCAGCGCCTGTTCCAGTTGCTGGATGGCCAACTGGCCGAAAAGCGCGAGTACTACCACCAGCTGATCGCCCGCCCGGCGGACCTGGAAGACATCCTGCTGGCCGGCGCCGCCAAGGCCCGCAAGATTGCCACGCCGTTCCTCGAGCAACTGCGCGAAGCCGTTGGCCTGCGTTCGTTCCGTAGCGGTGTGCAAGCCGGCACCGAGGTGAAGAAGAAGGCTGCCAAGAGCGCACGCTTTGTCAGCTTCCGCGACGAAGACGGCAGCTTCCGCTTCCGCCTGCTGGCCGCTGACGGCGAGCAACTGCTGCTGTCGCGCAGCTTCGCCGACGGCAAGAGCGCCGGCGCCGTAAGCAAGCAGCTGCAGCAGGGTGGCGAGGCCGATGTACGGGTCGAAGGCCTGAGCTTCGGCCTGTGGCTGAATGGCGAGCAGGTCGCCGACGGGCCACAGTTCGACAGCGCCGAAGCCCGTGATGCGGCCATTCAAAGCCTGCGTGATGCCCTGGCACCACAGCAGGACTGAGGCATTTCACCTGTAGGAGCGAGTTTACTCGCGAACACCGGCAAAGCCGGTGCCATCCAGCGAATAGCTGTGCTGGATGAGGCATATTGACGCAAGTCTCATTGCCATTAAGCGGGCCTGTCGCTACAGTGACGGCCCGTTTTTTGTTGCCTCGCTAACGAATCATGACTCCCTTAGAACGCTATCAAGCAGATCTGAAACGTCCCGACTTCTTCCATGACGCGGCGCAGGAAACTGCGGTGCGTCACCTGCAGCGCCTGTACGACGACCTGGTCCAGGCGCAGAACAACAAGCCGGGCGTGTTCGGCAAGCTGTTCGGCAAGAAGGAGCAGACCCCGGTCAAGGGCCTGTACTTCTGGGGTGGGGTAGGGCGAGGCAAGACCTACCTGGTCGACACCTTCTACGAAGCGCTGCCCTTCAAGCAGAAGATGCGTACACACTTCCACCGCTTCATGAAGCGTGTGCACGAGGAAATGAAAACCCTCAAGGGTGAGAAGAACCCGCTGACCATC
Organism: Pseudomonas sp. WOUb67; assembly: GCF_050058005.1. NCBI lineage: Bacteria > Pseudomonadati > Pseudomonadota > Gammaproteobacteria > Pseudomonadales > Pseudomonadaceae > Pseudomonas > Pseudomonas sp. WOUb67. Next base: position 1,768,022 of record NZ_CP170112.1, read on the forward strand.
ATCGCCAAGCGCTTCAGCGACGAAGCCAGGGTGATCTGCTTCGACGAGTTCTTCGTGTCGGACATTACCGACGCCATGATCCTCGGCACCCTGATGGAAGAGCTGTTCAAGAACGGCGTGTCGCTGGTGGCCACCTCCAACATCGTGCCGGATGGCTTGTACAAGGACGGCCTGCAACGCGCCCGCTTCCTGCCTGCCATTGCCATGATCAAGCAGTTCACCGACGTGGTGAACGTTGACAGTGGGGTCGACTACCGGCTGCGCCACCTGGAGCAGGCCGAACTGTTCCACTACCCGCTCAACGATGCGGCGCACCAGAGCATGCGTGCCAGCTTCAAGGCGCTGACGCCGGAGTGCACCCAGGCGGTCGAGAACGATGTGCTGATGATCGAGAACCGGCCGATCAATGCCCTGCGTACCTGCGACGATGTCGCCTGGTTCGACTTCCGCGCCCTGTGCGATGGGCCACGCAGCCAGAACGATTACATCGAACTGGGCAAGATCTTCCATGCCGTGCTGCTGAGCAATGTGGAGCAGATGGGTGTCGCCACCGACGACATCGCCCGCCGCTTCATCAACATGGTGGACGAGTTCTACGACCGCAACGTCAAGCTGATCATCTCGGCCGAGGTGGAGCTGAAAGACCTGTACACCGGTGGGCGCCTGAGCTTCGAGTTCCAGCGCACCCTCAGCCGGTTGCTGGAGATGCAGTCGCACGAATTCCTGTCGCGCGCACACAAACCGTAAGATTTTTGGGGCTGCGTTGCAGCCCCATGGCACTCAAGCCTCTTGCATGAACTGCTGTCGATACTGATTCGGCGACAGCTCGGTGTGCTGGCGGAACAACCGCGCAAAGAAACTCGCATCGTCATAGCCGACTTCGTAGCTGATGGTCTTGATGCTCTTGCGCGTGCTCGACAGCAACCCCTTGGCGGTCTCGATCCGCAGCCGTTGCAGGTAGTGCAGCGGCTTGTCACCCGTGGCGCCCTGGAAGCGGCGCATGAAGTTGCGGATGCTCATGCCGTGGTTGCGGGCCACATCCTCGAAGCGGAACTTGTCGGCGAAGTGTTCCTCCAGCCAATGCTGGATCTGCAGGATGATCAGGTCCTGATGCAGCTTCTGCCCGCCAAAGCCCATGCGCCCCGGGGTGTAGTTGCGCTGCACTTCATACAGGATGTCGCGGGCCACGGCGCGGGCCACGTTGGCCCCGCAGAAGCGCTCGATCAGGTAGATGTACAGGTCGCAGGCCGACGTGGCGCCGCCGGCGCAATAGATATTGTCGGCGTCGGTCAGGTGCTTGTCCTGGTTCAGCCGGATCTTCGGAAAGCGCTCGGCAAAGCTGGTGAAGAAGCGCCAGTAGGTCGTCGCCTCCTTGCCATCAAGCAGGCCGGACTCGGCCAGCCAGAACACGCCACTGGCCTCGGCGCACAGCACCGCACCGCGGGCATGCTGTTCACGCAGCCACGGCAGCACCTGTGGATAACGTTGCAGGAGGTTGTCGAAGTCGTCCCAGTAGGCCGGGAGGATGATCACATCGGCGTCGTCCAGGCCACCGTCGACCGGTAGCTGCACATTGCTGAAGCTGTCCACGGGCTGGCCGTCGGGGCTCACCAGGTGGATCTCGAACATGGGCTGCAAGCCCAGGCCCAGCTGCTTGCTGTAACGCAGGCTGGCGAGGTGGAAGAAGTCCTTGGCCTGCATCAAGGTCGAAGCAAATACCTTGTCAATGGCCAGGATGCTGACGCGCCGCAGCGACGCGGAGGGTTGGGTAAACATCATTGTCATTGTTCTTATAGGGTAGAGTGGTCAATCACCGGCTGGATCGTCTTATTTTTTGGCGATTGTGTCTACCCCGTGTAACAGCGGGGCTGCTCTGCAGCCCAATCGCCGGCAAGCCAGCTCCCACAAGTACTCCACAGGCCGCATGTGCGACGCCGTCCTGTGGGAGCTGGCTTGCCGGCGATTGGGCCGCGCGGCGGCCCCTTTTCAGCTCAAGGCGCCGGGTTGGGCTGCTCTTGGTGAATTGCCTCGATAACTGCCAGCAGCTCGTCGCTCAGGTTCAGATCAAGGCTCGCCAGGTTGCTGTCCAGCTGTTGCAGGCTGGTCGCGCCAATGATGTTGCTGGTCACGAACGGTTGCCGGGTGACGAACGCCAGGGCCATTTGTGCCGGGTCCAGGCCGTGCTCGCGGGCCAGTTGCACGTAACGGCTGCAGGCTGCCACGGTCTGCGGGTTGGAATAGCGGGCAAAGCGGCTGAACAGGGTCAGGCGCGCGTTGCCCGGCCGTGCGCCGTTCTCGTATTTGCCCGAGAGCATGCCGAACGCCAGCGGCGAATAGGCCAGCAGGCCGCACTGCTCGCGGATGGCCACTTCCGCCAGGCCCACCTCGAAGCTGCGGTTGAGCAGGTTGTACGGGTTCTGGATCGACACCGCCCGCGGCCAGCCTCTGCTATCAGCCAGCTGCAGAAACCTCATGGTGCCCCACGGCGTTTCGTTGGACAGGCCGATGTGGCGGATCTTGCCCGCACGCACCTGCTCGTCGAGTACCTCGAGGGTTTCTTCCAGCGGGGTGAAGTGGTCCTGGGGCAGGTGCTGGTAGCCCAGCTTGCCGAAGAAGTTGGTGCTGCGTTCCGGCCAGTGCAGCTGGTACAGGTCGATACGGTCGGTCTGCAGGCGCTTCAGGCTCTCCTCCAGCGCCGCGACGATGTGCTGGCGGTTGTGCTTGAGCTGGCCGTCACGGATGTGGCTGATGCCGTTGCCTGGGCCTGCGACCTTGCTGGCCAGCACCCAGTCGTCGCGATCACCGTTGTCGCGGAACCAGTTGCCGATGATGCGCTCGGTGGCCGCGTAGGTTTCCGGGCGGGGCGGCACCGGGTACATCTCGGCGGTGTCGATGAAGTTGACCCCGGCGGCCTTGGCCCGGGCAATCTGTTCGAAGGCTTCGGCCTGAACGTTCTGTTCGCCCCAGGTCATGGTGCCCAGGCACAGGGCGCTGACATTGAGGTCGGTACGGCCGAGCTGGCGGTATTCCATCGGTTAGACACTCCTTGGCAATAGATACCTATCAAAGCAGGTTGAAATTTTTCTCGCAATCTGGATAATTCAGCCCCTCTCCGCGTGGCGGAAGTGATGCACCATCACGCAGGAAGAACCCCGTCGAACATTGGCGTGCCCGACCCGAGCCCCCAAAAGCGTCCGTGTTCGGCTGCGCGCTTGCCCTTGGCAAGGTGTGCACTATCCAGTAAGATTCGCCGTCTATTTTTCGCTGGGCGGCCTCTGAGGCTTTAGAGAATGAAAACTTTTACTGCTAAACCGGAAACAGTAAAGCGCGAGTGGTTCGTAGTCGACGCCGCTGGCCAGACCCTGGGTCGTCTGGCTACTGAAATCGCTACCCGTCTGCGTGGCAAACACAAACCAGAATACACCCCTCACGTTGACACCGGCGACTACATCGTCGTTATCAATGCCGAGCAGGTTCGTGTGACTGGTGCCAAGTCTTCCGACAAAATGTACTACTCCCACTCCGGCTTCCCGGGCGGTATCAAGGAAATCAACTTCGAGAAGTTGATCGCCAAGGCCCCTGAGCGTGTTATCGAAACCGCGGTCAAAGGCATGCTGCCTAAGAACCCGCTGGGTCGCGACATGTACCGCAAGCTGAAAGTGTACGCGGGTGCTGCTCACCCACACACTGCTCAGCAGCCTCAAGAACTGAAGATCTAACGGGATAGTTCATTATGTCGGCGACTCAAAATTACGGCACTGGCCGTCGCAAGACCGCAACCGCTCGCGTATTCCTGCGTCCGGGTACTGGTAACATCTCCATCAACAACCGTTCTCTGGACGTGTTCTTCGGTCGCGAAACCGCTCGCATGGTTGTTCGTCAGCCACTCGAGCTGACCGAAACCGTTGAGAAGTTCGACATCTACGTCACCGTTTCCGGTGGTGGTGTCAGCGGTCAAGCCGGTGCGATCCGTCACGGTATCACCCGCGCTCTGATGGAATACGACGAAACCCTGCGTGGCGCTCTGCGTCGTGCTGGCTACGTCACCCGCGACGCTCGTGAAGTCGAGCGTAAGAAAGTGGGTCTGCGTAAAGCGCGTAAGCGTCCTCAGTACTCCAAGCGTTAATACCGCTTCGGCAGTCGAAAAAAGCCCGGTTCCTTGGAACCGGGCTTTTTTTTTGGCTTGAACTAACCTGTCAGCATGTCAGTGGCCGCTTGTCGCATAGACGCAGATCAAGCAAAGCGCGGGTTGTCGCCCTTGCCAGGGTAATCACCTTGTCAGTGTGTGGATTTGTTTCTTACCATGACGGCCAAATTTTAGTGCCATTGACACAACCTAAGTACGAGCCTGGTTCAACAGGCCAAGCAAGCTGATGGGAGAGGACTGAATGAGCAATGACGGCGTCAACGCAGGCCGGCGCCGCTTCCTCGTAGCCGCGACATCCGTGGTCGGGGCGGCGGGGGCAGTGGGGGCTGCGGTACCGTTCGTGGGGTCATGGTTTCCCAGTGCCAAGGCGAAAGCCGCGGGTGCACCGGTGAAGGTCAATATCGCCAAGGTCGAGGCCGGGCAGCAGATGGTGGCCGAGTGGCGTGGCCAGCCGGTATTCATCGTGCGGCGAACGGAGGAAATCCTCGGCAACCTGAAAAAAATCACGGGTGACCTTTCTGACCCCGAGTCCAAGGCCTCGGTGCAGCCGACCTACGTCGACCCTGAGGTTCGCTCGATCAAGCCGGAAATCCTCATTCTCGTCGGCCTGTGCACGCACCTGGGCTGTTCGCCCACCTTCCGCCCGGAAGTTGCGCCTGCTGACCTTGGTCCGAAGTGGGTAGGTGGCTATTTCTGCCCGTGCCACGGCTCCCACTACGACCTGGCTGGTCGTGTCTATAAATCGCAGCCGGCACCTCTCAACCTGCCAGTGCCGCCGCACTCTTACGAGACGGACGACATCATTGTCATCGGCGTCGATCAGGAGAACGCATGATGAGCAAGTTCATGGACTGGATTGATGCTCGCTTCCCCGCCACCAAGATGTGGGAAGACCATCTGAGCAAGTATTACGCGCCCAAGAACTTCAACTTCCTGTACTTCTTCGGTTCACTGGCATTGCTGGTGCTGGTCAATCAGATCGTCACCGGTGTATGGCTGACCATGAGCTTCACGCCCTCGGCGGAAGAGGCGTTCGCCTCGGTCGAGTACATCATGCGTGACGTGGAATACGGCTGGATCCTGCGCTACCTGCACTCCACCGGTGCGTCGGCGTTCTTCATCGTGGTCTACCTGCACATGTTCCGCGGGCTGCTCTACGGCTCCTACCAGAAGCCGCGCGAGCTGGTGTGGCTGTTCGGCATGCTGATCTACCTGGCGCTGATGGCCGAAGCATTCATGGGCTACCTGCTGCCGTGGGGCCAGATGTCGTACTGGGGTGCCCAGGTGATCATCTCGCTGTTCGGTGCCATCCCGGTGATCGGTGACGACCTCACCCAGTGGATACGTGGTGACTATCTGATTTCGGGCATCACCCTGAACCGCTTCTTCGCCCTGCATGTGGTCGCCCTGCCAATCGTGATTCTCGGCCTGGTCGTGCTGCACATTCTTGCCCTGCACGAAGTGGGTTCGAACAACCCCGATGGTGTCGACATCAAGAAGAAAAAGGACGAAAACGGCATTCCGCTGGACGGCATTCCGTTCCACCCTTACTACACCGTCAAGGATATCGTCGGTGTGGTGGTGTTCCTCTTCGTGTTCTGCGCCGTGGTGTTCTTCTTCCCGGAAATGGGCGGTTATTTCCTGGAAAAACCGAACTTCGAACAGGCCAACGCCTTCAAGACGCCAGAGCACATCGCGCCGGTGTGGTACTTCACACCGTTCTACGCCATCTTGCGTGCGGTGCCTGACAAGCTGATGGGCGTCATTGCCATGGGCGCGGCCATCGCCGTGCTGTTCGTACTGCCCTGGCTCGACCGCAGCCCGGTGCGTTCCATGCGTTACAAGGGCTGGATCAGCAAGGTCTTCCTGCTGGTGTTCTGCGTGGCCTTCGTCATCCTCGGCGTGCTGGGCGTACTGGCGCCGACACCTGGGCGTACCTTGCTGTCGCAGGTGTGCACGGTGTTGTACTTCGCCTACTTCCTGCTGATGCCGTTCTACACAAGGCTCGAGAAGACCAAACCGGTTCCGGAAAGGGTGACTGGCTGATGAAAAAGTTGATTGCAGTATTTTTGCTGGCATTGATGCCTGCCATTTCCTTCGCAGCCGAACACGGCCTGGAGCTGGACAAGGCCGATATCGACCTGAGCGACAAGGCCGCCATGCAGGACGGTGCGCGCACGTTCGCCAACTATTGCATGGGCTGCCACAGTGCCAAGTTCCAGCGTTACGAGCGGGTGGCCGATGACCTGGGCATCCCCCACGAGCTGATGCTCGAGAAGCTGGTGTTCACCGGTGCCAAGATCGGTGACCACATGCAGATCGGCATGAAGCCCAGTGACGCCAAGACCTGGTTCGGGGCTGCACCGCCCGACCTTACCCTGGTCGCCCGTGTGCGTGGTACCGATTGGCTGTACACCTACCTGCGCAGCTTCTACGAGGACCCATCGCGGCCTTACGGGGTGAACAACAAGGTATTCCCGAACGTCGGCATGCCTAACGTGCTGGTTGGCTTGCAGGGTAACCAGGTTATTGGCTGCAAGCAGGTGCAGACCGTGTCGGATGGCAAGAAGCAATTTGACCCATTGACCGGCAGCCCGATCACCCACGAAGCCTGTGACCAGCTGACCGTCACGCCGAAATCCGGTACCCTGACCACCGAGCAGTTCGACGAGAAGGTCAAGAACCTGGTGACCTTCCTGGCCTATTCGGCCAACCCGGTCAAACTGGAAAGCCAGCGCATTGGTACCTACGTGTTGCTGTACCTGGCTTTCTTCTTCGTATTCGCCTATTTGCTCAAGCGTGAATACTGGAAGGACGTGCACTGATCACGCAGTAATTTCTGGTTGTTGAACGCGCCCGGGGCGCCCTAGCAAAACAGCTAGGGTGCCCCGGGCGCGTTTTCATTTACAGTTTCACAAGCATCCCGTGCGAGGAGGCGCTAAATGGGCGCAACCAACAGGTTAGCCTGCTATTCCGATCCCGCTGATCACTACTCTCATCGGGTACGCCTGGTACTGGCCGAGAAGGGTGTCAGCGTGCAGGTCATCGATGTCGACCCCAGTCGCCTGCCGGCCAAGTTGGCCGAAGTGAACCCTTACGGCAGTGTGCCAACCCTGGTCGACCGTGACCTGGCGTTGTATGAATCGACCGTGGTGATGGAATACCTCGAGGAGCGTTACCCGCACCCGCCGCTGATGCCGGTGTACCCGGTTGCACGGGGTAACAGCCGTTTGCTGATGCACCGCATCCAGCGCGACTGGTGTGCCTTGGCCGACACCGTGCTGGACTCGCGCAGCACCGAGGCCGCCCGTGCCGAGGCGCGCAAGGCCCTGCGCGAAAGCCTCACCGGCGTCTCGCCATTGTTCGGTGAGTACGCCTGTTTCATGAGTGAGGATCAAAGCCTGGTCGATTGCTGTCTATTGCCCATACTCTGGCGTTTGCCGGTGTTGGGTATCGAATTGCCGCGGCAAGCCAAGCCGCTGCTGGATTACATGGAGCGGCAGTTTGCCCGCGAGCCTTTCCTGGCGAGCCTGTCCTCCGTAGAACGTGAAATGCGCAAGCTTTAAGGAGCTGTTGATGAACTCCAGTCGCCCCTATCTGGTTCGAGCACTGTATGAGTGGATCGTCGACAACGATTGCACGCCCCATATGCTGGTCAATGCCGAATACCCGAAAGTGCAGGTGCCGGATGGTTTCGCCAGCGATGGCCAGATCGTCCTGAATATCTCGCCAAGTGCCGTGCGCAGCCTGCACATGGATAACGAGGCGGTCAGTTTCGAGGGCCGCTTCAGTGGCGTGGCCCATTCGCTGTTTGTGCCGGTTGGCGCCATCCTGGGCATCTATGCCCGTGAAAATGGCCAGGGCATGGTCTTCGAGCTTGAGTCGTCGATGGATGACGACGAGCTGGAAGACGATGATGTGCAGCCGGACGACGATGGCCCGCCAGAAGGGGGTGGCCAGCCGCCGCGCCCAACTGGTCGACCAAGCCTGAAGGTGGTCAAGTAACAAAAAAGGCGATCCAACCGGATCGCCTTTTTCTTTGCCGCCAGCTTCAGGTTACAGGTCGCTGATGGTGCGTACCTGGTCCTTGTTGATGCGGGTGCGCTTGCCGTCGAGTTGCTGGAACTCGTAGAAGCCGGCGTCGCGGTCGTACTTCGGTGCGTCGACAGCCTGGATTTCACGGCCATCGTTGAGGGTAATCAGGCTTGGGGTGGAGCAGCCGGCCAGGGTGGCGAAAGTGCCGATCAGCAGGGCAGGCAGCAGAAGCTTAGACATGCGGTGTTTCCTGGGTTTTCTGGGAAGACAGAGGGTTGTGCGGGGCGGTGCCGGCCTCTTCGCGGGCTTGCCCGCTCCCACAGGTATCGCGCAGGTTTCGAGGCCTTTGGTATCCCTGTAGGAGCGGGCGGGCCCGCGAAGAGGCCGGCACAGGCAATCACTATTAGTCGATGTACTCGAACAGCTTGACGATCTTCTGCACGCCCGACACACCCTGCACCACTGCGGTGGCCGAGTTGGCCTCCTGCTGGGTCACCAGGCCGAGCAGGTAGACGATACCGTTCTCGGTGATCACCTTGATGCGCGAGCTGGGTACGGCGCTGTCCCCCAGCATCTGGGTCTTGATCTTGGTGGTCAGCCAGGCGTCGTTGTTGCGTGCCAGGATGGAGGAGGGCTGCATCACCTGCAGCTCGTTGTGCACTTTCTTGACGCGCTGCACCTGGCCGGCGGTCTGCTCGGCGAGGCTCTTGAGGTCGGCGCGTGGGGTCTGGCCGGCCAGCAGGACGATGCCGTTGTAGCTGCTGACAACAATGTGCGAGCCCTTGTCCAGGTCAGGGCTTGCCTTGGAAATGTTCACCGAGGCCTTGGTCTCGATCAGCGAATCGTCGATCTTGCTGCCAATGGTACGCGTACCGCGATCGTCTTCGATCGGCGAATTGCGGGTAGAGGTGAGTACCGAGCTGCAACCGGTGACGCTCAGGCACAGGGTCAGGGCCATCAGGCCGAGGCGCATAGGGGTCATTCTTCACTCCCGAACAGTTGGCTGTCGATCAGATCGCACAGGCAGTGGATCGCCAGCAGGTGGACTTCCTGGATGCGTGCGGTAACCGTCGACGGTACGCGGATTTCCACGTCTTCGGGCAGCAGCAGCGAAGCCATGCCGCCGCCGTCGCGGCCAGTCAATGCTACGACAATCATTTCGCGGTCATGTGCGGCCTGGATCGCCTGGATCACGTTGGCCGAATTGCCGCTGGTGGAGATCGCCAGCAGTACGTCGCCGGGCTGGCCCAGGGCGCGAATCTGCTTGGAAAAGACTTCGTTGTAGCTGTAGTCGTTGGCGATCGAGGTCAGGGTCGAGCTGTCGGTGGTCAGCGCGATGGCTGGCAGGCTCGGGCGCTCGCGCTCGAAACGGTTGAGCAGTTCCGACGAAAAGTGCTGGGCATCGCCGGCCGAGCCGCCGTTGCCACAGGCGAGCATCTTGCCCTCGTTGAGCAGCGCATTGACCATGACCAGGCTGGCCTGCTCGATGTGCGGTGCCAGGATGTCCATTGCCTGTTGCTTGGTATCGATGCTGGCCTGGAACAGCCGGCGAATTCGGGATTGCATGTCCATCTGGTGACCTTAAGTGGGGCGGTGGCCTTTGCTGCGCGCATCAACGACCAGCCCGCGAAACATAGAGCAAAAAAAACGAAGTGGGTTCAGCATTCGAAGGCGTTTTTCAGCCATTGAAGCGGTCTGCCTGCATGGTGGCTGCCCTGCAGGGCGACTACGTCGAAGCGGCAGGGGTGGTTGCCCCAGTGGGGCGCCTTCTGCAGGTACAGGCTGGCGGCGAGCACCAGCCGTTTCTGCTTGCGCCCGTCGATGCTGTCGAGGGCGCCACCGAAGCTCGCGTGCAACCGGTAGCGGACTTCGACGAATACTACTGTATCGGCGTCAAGCATGACCAGATCAAGCTCACCGCCTTTGCATCGCCAATTGCGCGCCAGCAGCTGCAGGCCCTGCCCTTGAAGGTACTCAAGGGCTTGGGTTTCTGCTGCTTGCCCGGCGCTGGTGGGCGACGCTTTTGCCATCAGCGTGCAGTGTCAGGCAGGCGCTTCACCTGGCCGCCGGCGAACTCGGCCCATGGCAGCTGGCGCTCGATACGCTGGTTGGCGTTGATGCTCAGGCTGCCCGAAAGGCCCTGGACGCGGTTGTCCGGCAGCGCTTTGAGCTGGCCCAGGCGCGGCGCCAGGCTGTAGGCATCGACGCCCATGGCATACAGGCGGCCCAGGCTGCCAGCGGCTTGCGGCCATTGCTGTACCACCTGCTGGCGCAGGCTGTTGCTGGTGTCGAGCAGCCAAGGCGTTTCGCAGAAGCGGATGCCGTTCATGTCGTTGTACTGGTTGACGTCACCGCTGGCGCTGTACAGGTTCGAGGTGGCGTAGACCGGTACGTCACCGGCGTACTGGAAGTTCAGGGTCGGCTTGATCTGCTGGGCCTGTTGCGGGGTCGAGGCCAGGAAGATGAAATCGATATCCTGGCGGCGCGACGGTTGTGCAGCGATGCTGCCGCCTACCGTGCTTTGCAGGCTCTTGGCGCGGCCTTCGCTCTGGCGCAGCTGGAACAGGTCGGCGATCTGCTGGGCCAGGGCAACCGGCTGGGCGATACGCTCGGCGGCGAGCAGGGTGCCGCCATTGCCTTCCCAGTCCTGGCGGAAGGCGGCCAGCACGCGGTCACCCCATTCGCCACTCGGCACCAGGGCCACGGCGCGGACCATGCCATCGGCGCGGGCGCGGCGGGCGACTTCGCGCGCTTCGTCTTCGGCAGCCAGGCCGAACTGGAACAGTTGCGGCGGGGCCTTCTGGCCGGCGTCGGCGTAGTTCAGGGCCAGGGTGGTGATCGGCAGTTGTGGCTTGGCGGCCAGTTGTTTGACCAGTGGCTTTTCAAGCGGGCCGATGACCAGTTGCACGCCGGCGGCCTGGGCCTGGCGATAGAAATCGTCCAGCGAGCCGATGCGCGAGCTGTCGAACACCTGCACCGCAGGCGCCGGCTGACCGGTTTGCTGGGCCTGGAAGTGGGCAGCCATGAAGCCGTCACGCAAGGCGCGGGCAACACCGGCCAGTGGGCCTTCCTGAGGCAGCAGCAGGGCGATCTTGGTCAGCGGTTGGCTGGCCAGTTCCTTGAGCTTGGTCAGGGCCAGCGGCAGTTGCTGGGCGGCAGGGTGGTCCGGGTGCTGCTTGACCCACGTGTCGATGGCCGCTTGCTGCTGTTCCAGGGTACCGGCGCTTTTCACGGCGAAGGCAAGGCTGGTCCAGCCGGCGAGGGTCTGGTCGTTGGTGGGCTGCTGCAGTTGCTCTGCCGGCAACGAGGCGACCAAGGCCCAGATGGCATCGTTGTTGGCGCTGGCAGCCTGGCCGCTGAGTAGCGGGGCCAGCAGCATGCGCTGTTGCGCTGCAGCCAGGGCCTGGCCGTCGGCTTCAAGGGCGGCGGCGTGCACACTGTAGGTGCGCACTTGCTGCTCTGCCGGCAGCTCTGCTACGCGTTGCAGGCTGGGGTGGGCCAGGGCGGTGAGGGCCGCCTTGGGCTGGTTGCGGCTCATGGCCAGCTCAGCCGCGAGGGTGCTGCCGAACACTTGCTGGGCCGGCTTGAGCGTGTCCAGCGGGACTTGCTCAAGAATGCGTGCGGCGCGTGGGAAGTCCTTCTGCTTGTAGGCCAGGTCGGCCGCGCTCAGGCGCAGCAGGGCAGCGTCTTCCGCAGACTTGCTGGAAGCGGCCTTTTCGAGCAGTTGCTCGATGCTGGCGTCCGGGGTGCGCGGCAGTTCGCCCAGGCTGGATGAGGGCGAGCTGGCGCAAGCTGCCAGCAGGGCAGCGAGGCAGAGGGCTGTGAGCAGCCGCAGGCAAGCGATCATGTAAAGGTCCTGTTACTCGATCAAGTTGGCCGGCAATTGTACCCAAGCACTGGCCGGGGCGCGATGTTGCTGTGCTGATCCTTCACTATAGGTGGCTTGCGGCTGATCGCCGGCGAAGTTCTTTGCGCCCTGTTGCAGGCGCTCGGGCTACAATGGCGCCTTTGATCCGAATGACAGGTGTGCGTAGTGACTGATGTGGCAGGGGCTTCGAAATCCACGGTGGGGACGCTGTATGTGGTGGCAACCCCCATCGGCAACCTCGACGACATGAGCGCCCGGGCGCTGAAGGTGCTGGCGGATGTGGCGCTGATCGCTGCCGAAGACACCCGCCATTCGATCCGCCTGCTGCAACACTTTGGCATCGACACGCCGCTGGCGGCCTGTCATGAACACAACGAGCGTGACGAGGGCGGGCGGTTTCTCACCAAGCTGCTGGCTGGCGAAAACGTGGCACTGGTTTCCGATGCCGGCACGCCGCTGATTTCCGATCCGGGCTACCACCTGGTGCGCCAGGCGCGGGCCGCGGGGGTGAGCGTAGTGCCGGTGCCGGGCGCCTGCGCGTTGATCGCCGCGCTGTCGGCGGCCGGCCTGCCGTCGGACCGTTTCATCTTCGAAGGCTTCCTGCCGGCCAAGCAGGCAGGGCGCCGGGCGCGCCTCGAGCAGGTGAAGGAAGAGCCGCGTACGTTGATTTTCTATGAAGCCCCGCACCGTATCCTGGAATGCCTTGAAGACATGGAGCTGGTATTTGGTGGCGAGCGCCCGGCACTGCTGGCGCGTGAGCTGACCAAGACCTTCGAGACCCTAAAGGGCCTGCCGCTGGCCGAACTGCGTGCGTTCGTTGCCGGCGACAGCAACCAGCAGCGCGGTGAGTGCGTGGTGCTGGTGGGCGGCTGGAGCGCGCCGGAGGGCGAGCAGGCCATCAGTGCCGAGGCCCAGCGCGTACTCGACCTGCTATTGGCCGAGTTACCATTGAAACGGGCGGCGGCGCTGGCGGCGGAAATTACCGGGGTGCGCAAGAACCTGTTGTATCAACTTGCCCTGGAAAAGCAGAAAACCGAATAGTGGCAGTTTGATATAAATGCCGGTATTGCTTGTTCTTGTGAGCGTGTGCCGGTAACCTTGGCGGCGGAGAGTCGATCGGACAGTCGCTGCCTGTTTTTGTTCCGCAACTTTTTGTTGTGCGAGCAGCAGGGGGAGGAAAGTCCGGGCTCCATAGGGCAGAGTGCCAGGTAACGCCTGGGAGGCGCGAGCCTACGGAAAGTGCCACAGAAAATAACCGCCTAAGCACTTCGGTGCCGGTAAGGGTGAAAAGGTGCGGTAAGAGCGCACCGCACGGCTGGCAACAGTTCGTGGCTAGGTAAACCCCACTCGGAGCAAGACCAAATAGGGTTTCATCAGGCGTGGCCCGCGTCGGAACCGGGTAGGTTGCTAGAGGCGTCCAGTGATGGCCGTCGTAGAGGAATGACTGTCCTCGACAAAACCCGGCTTACAGATCGACTCTCCACCTTTTCCTCCCCTGCTAGATTCGATAGCAGATCCTCTCTGGTAATACCGAAAAAATCTTACTCTTCATAAATCACTTTAACTTCGAACTCCATGTGCTTGCGTGGGTTTGATTTTTCTCGTGTTTTCTTCCCCTCGGTAATCGTTCCACATTCCCTTATCGCGCTAAATCTCGGTCCTGTAAGGCTTTTCCTTATGAACGTGCCTTGACGGTGCTGCGGGCGGATTCCTATAGTGTGCGCAAGTGGCAGAAAGTGGGATGAAGTGGGTTTTCTGGCACAAAAAAGCTAACATTGTGGGGAATCGCAGCCGTGTTCCGCGGAGCCAACGCCGTCAGCCTCGATGCCAAGGGACGTCTCGCCATGCCGAGCCGGTACCGTGACGAGCTCGATTCGCGTTGCAATGGCCAGCTGATCGTGACCATTGACGCCGTTGACCCCTGCTTGTGCGTATACCCCCTCGATGAGTGGGAACAGATAGAAGCCAAGTTGCGTGCCTTGCCATCGTTGCGTGAGGAAAACCGCCGTTTGCAGCGCTTGCTGATCGGTAATGCGGTTGACCTGGAGCTCGATGGCAGTGGGCGTTTCCTGGTGCCGCCCCGCCTGCGTGAGTACGCCAAGCTCGACAAGAAGGCGATGCTGGTGGGGCAACTGAACAAATTCCAGCTGTGGGATGAAGATGCCTGGAACACGGTTTCGGCAGCCGACCTTGCAGCTATTCAACAACCGGGCGCCATGCCCGACGAATTGCGTGACCTGATCCTGTGACCATAGATAGCGGCTTCAACCACATTACCGTCCTGCTCGACGAAGCTGTCGAGGCATTGGCCATGCGCGCCGACGGTTGCTATCTGGACGGCACCTTCGGCCGTGGCGGACACAGCCGGCTGATTCTCAGCAAGCTCGGGCCGCAAGGGCGGCTGCTGGGCTTCGACAAAGATCCACAGGCGATTGCCACGGGGCAAGCGCTGGCGGCCGAAGACGGCCGCTTTGTCATTGTGCAGCGCAGCTTTGCCGAGCTGGGTGCAGAAGTGGCCGAGCGCGGCCTGCACGGCAAGGTCAGCGGTGTACTGCTGGACCTGGGCGTGTCCTCCCCGCAACTGGATGACCCCGAGCGTGGCTTCAGCTTCCTCAATGATGGCCCGCTGGACATGCGCATGAACCCGGACCAGGGCATCAGTGCCGCCGAGTTCATCGCCACGGCGCCTGTGGAAGAAATCGCCCGCGTCTTCAAAGAGTACGGTGAAGAGCGCTTCTCCGGCCGCATGGCGCGTGCCGTGGTCGAGCGCCGTGAAAAGGAGCCGTTCACCCGTACCGCCGACCTGGCGGAAGTGCTGAAGGTTGCCAACCCTGCCTGGGAAAAAGGCAAGAACCCGGCTACCCGCGCCTTCCAGGGGCTGCGGATCCATGTCAACAACGAACTGGGTGACCTGGAGGCTGGCCTCGAGGCCGCACTCGATGCACTCGAGGTCGGTGGTCGCCTGGCAGTGATCAGTTTCCACTCGCTCGAGGACCGTATCGTCAAGCTGTTCATGCGCAAGCTGGTCAAGGGTGAGGCCGACAACCTGCCACGCAACCTGCCGGTACAGCACAAGGTCTTCGAACCGAAAATCAAGCTCATCGGCAAGGCCCAGTTCGCCTCCGAAGCCGAGCTCAAGGCCAACCCGCGGTCGCGTAGCGCCGTGATGCGTGTGGCGGAGAAGCTGCGGTGAGCAGGCTGTTCGCCAAGCCTTTGCCAGGCGGAAGCTTCCTGATGCTTCTGCTGTTTGTCGGCGTGCTGGTTTCGGCCGTCGCCGTGTCCTATAGCGCGCACTGGAACCGTCAGTTGCTCAACACCCTTTACGGCGAGTTGAGCGAACGTGACAAGGCCCAGGCCGAGTGGGGCCGGCTGATTCTCGAGCAGAGCACCTGGACCGCCGCCAGCCGTATCGAAAACCTGGCTTCCGAGCAGTTGAAGATGCGCGTGCCTTCGGCTGACGAAGTGCGGATGGTGGCGCCATGATGAAGCTCGAAGGCGCACTCTACCCGTGGCGCTTCCGCGTGGTGATCGGCTTGCTGGCCATCATGGTCGGCGCCATCTGCTGGCGCATCATCGACCTGCAGGTGGTAGACCGTGACTTCCTCAAGGGCCAGGGCGATGCGCGCAGCCTGCGTCACATCCCTATCCCGGCGCACCGCGGCCTGATTACCGATCGCAACGGTGAGCCATTGGCCGTGAGTACCCCGGTCACCACCCTGTGGGCCAACCCCAAGGAAATGCAGGCGTCCAAAGACCGCTGGCCACAGCTGGCAGCAGCGTTGGGGCAGAACCCGCAGCAACTGGTCGAGCGCCTGACCGCGCAGGCCAGCAAGGAATTCATCTACCTGGTCCGCGGCCTGACCCCGGAGCAGGGCCAGCACGTGCTCGACCTGAAAGTGCCCGGTGTGTACGGCCTGGAAGAATTCCGCCGCTTCTACCCGGCGGGTGATGTCACCGCGCACATGGTCGGCTTCACCGACCTCGACGACCACGGTCGCGAAGGGGTGGAGCTGGCCTATGACGAATGGCTGGCCGGCGTGCCCGGCAAGCGCCAGGTGATCAAGGACCGGCGTGGCCGGCTGATCAAGGACATCCAGGTAACCAAGAACGCCAAGGCCGGCAAGACCTTGGCGTTGTCGATAGACCTGCGCCTGCAATACCTGGCTACCCGCGAGCTGCGCAACGCCATTGCCGAACAGGACGCCAAGGCTGGCAGCCTGGTGATCATGGACGTCAAGACCGGTGAAGTGTTGGCCATGGTCAACCAGCCAACCTACAACCCGAACAACCGCCGCAGCATGTTCCCGGCAGCCATGCGCAACCGGGCGATCATCGACGTGTTCGAACCCGGTTCCACTGTAAAGCCGATTTCCATGAGTGCGGCATTGCAGAGCGGCCGCTGGAAGCCGACCGACAAGGTCGAGGTGTACCCGGGCAGCCTGCAGATCGGCCGCTACACCATCAAGGACGTGTCGCGCAGCGAGGGCCCGATCCTCGACCTGACCGGCATCCTGATCAACTCCAGTAACGTCGGCATGAGCAAGATCGCCTTCGACATCGGCGGCGAGGCCATCTACCGGGTCATGTCCCAGGTCGGCCTGGGTCAGTACACCGGCCTTGGCTTCCCGGGCGAGCGTGTCGGCAACCTGCCCAACCACCGCGAGTGGCGCAAGGCCGAGACCGCGACCCTTTCGTACGGTTACGGCCTGTCGGTGACCGCCCTGCAGCTGGTGCATGCCTACGCGGCGCTGGCCAACGACGGCAAGATGGTGCCGCTGTCGATCATCAAGGTCGACAAGGCGCCGGAAGCCGTGCAGGCCATCCCGAAGGAAACCGCCGAAACCGTACAGGGCATGCTGCAGCAGGTGATTGAAGCGCCGCGTGGCGTGTTCCGTGCCCAGGTGCCGTTCTATCACGTGGCCGGCAAGTCCGGTACCGCGCGTAAAGCCACCGTGGGTTCCAAGGGTTACACCGAAAACGCCTACCGCTCGCTGTTTGCCGGCTTCGGGCCAATGAGCGACCCGCGCTACGCGATCGTCGTGGTCATCGACGAGCCGGGCAAGGGCGGTTACTTCGGTGGCCTGGTTTCGGCGCCGGTCTTCAGCAAGGTCATGTCCGGCACCCTGCGTTTGATGAACGTGCCGCCAGACAACCTGCCGCCACCAGCACCCGCAGCACCCGCCGTGCAATCACAGGTCAATGCAGCAGCCGCCAAGGGAGGGCGTGGATGATGACAATGCCATTAAGCAAACTTTTCGCTCACGCCAGCCGTGACCCGCTGATTCGTGAACTGACCCTGGACAGCCGTAATGTACGCCCGGGCGATCTGTTCCTGGCCGTGCCGGGTGCCAAGGTCGATGGCCGCGAGCATATCGCCGACGCCTTGGCCCGTGGCGCTGCCGCTGTGGCTTATGAAGAGCAGGGCGCCAACGTGCTGCCGCTGACCGACGTGCCGCTGATTCCGGTCAAAGGCCTGATCGCCCAGCTGTCGGACATCGCTGGCCGTTTTTATGGCGAACCTAGCCGCCAGTTGAACCTGGTGGGTGTGACCGGTACCAACGGCAAGACCAGCGTTACCCAATTGGTGGCCCAGGCGCTTGACGTGCTCGGCCAGCGCTGCGGCCTTATTGGCACCTTGGGTACCGGTTTCTACGGTGACCTGCAGAGCGGTCGGCTAACCACGCCAGACCCGATTGCCGTACAGTCGACCCTTTACGATCTGAAAAAGCAGGGCGCCAAGGCCGTGGCCATGGAGGTTTCCTCCCACGCCCTGGAGCAAGGGCGTGTCGCCGCATTGGCGTTCGACATCGCGGTCATGACCAACCTGTCCCGTGATCACCTGGACTACCACGGCAGCATGCAGGCCTATGAAGCGGCCAAGGCCAAGCTGTTCGCCTGGCCGAACCTGCGTTGCCAGGTGGTCAACCTGGATGACGACTTTGGTCGTCGCCTGGCCGAAGACTTTGCTCGCCGCCCGAGTGTCGATCTTGTCGAAACCCGGCTGCTCAGCTACAGCCTGGAAAACCCGGATGCCTCGCTGTTCTGCCGCGAAGCCGAGTTCAGCGACGATGGCGTGCGCGCCACGCTGGTCACCGCTCAAGGGGAGCGCACCCTGCGCAGCCAGCTGCTGGGCCGCTTCAACCTGAGCAACATGCTGGCTGCCGTGGCAACCCTGCTGGCGCTGGATTACGCGCTGGACGAAATCCTGGAGGTCACCCCGCGACTGCAAGGGCCGGTAGGCCGCATGCAGCGCCTGGGTGGCGGCAAAAAGCCGCTGGTGGTGGTCGACTACGCGCACACCCCGGACGCCCTGGAAAAAGTACTTGAAGCCCTGCGCCCGCATGCTCACGGCAAACTGCTGTGCCTGTTCGGCTGCGGCGGCGACCGTGACCGCGGCAAGCGTCCATTGATGGCCGAAGTGGCCGAGCGTCTGGCCGACCGCGTGTTGGTCACCGACGACAACCCGCGCACCGAAGACCCGCTGCACATCTTCGATGACATCCGCCCCGGTTTCACCAAGCCTGACGACGTCGAGTTCGTCGCCGGCCGTGGCGAAGCCATTGCGCATCTGATCGCCTGCGCCGCTGCCAACGACGTGATCGTGCTGGCCGGCAAGGGGCATGAGGATTACCAGGAGATCAATGGCGAGCGCCATGACTTCTCCGACCTGATCGAAGCCGAGAAGGCCCTTGCAGCCTGGGAGGCTCCACATGCTTAAGCCGATGACACTCAGCCAGCTGACCACAGCACTGAGTGGTCAGCAAATCGGTGCCGACGCCACCTTCACCGGTGTCAGCATCGACAGCCGCAGCGTCAGCGCCGGGCAACTGTTCGTTGCCTTGGCCGGCCCGCGTTTCGATGGCCATGACTACCTGGCTGACGTTAAAGCCAATGGCGCAGCTGCTGCGCTGGTCGAGCGAGAAGTGGCCGGTGTCGACCTGCCGCAACTGCTGGTCAAGGATTGCCGGGTGGCACTGGGGCAGCTCGGCGCACTGAACCGCGCCGCTTTCGACAAGCCCGTGGTGGCCATTACCGGTTCCAGTGGCAAGACCACGGTCAAGGAAATGCTTGCCAGCATCCTGCGTACCCGTGGCCTGGTGCACGCCACCCGCGGCAACCTGAACAACGACCTCGGCGCGCCGCTGACCTTGCTGGAGATCGCCCCGGAGCACAGCGCCGCAGTGATCGAGCTGGGCGCTTCGCGCATTGGCGAAATCCGCTACACCGTCGGCCTGACCCAACCTCAGGTGGTCATCATCAATAACGCCGGTACCGCCCACGTTGGCGAATTCGGCGGCCCGGAGAAAATCGTCGAAGCCAAGGGCGAGATTCTCGAAGGGCTGGGCGAGGGCGGTATCGCCATCCTCAACCTGGCCGACAAGGCGTTCGATGTCTGGCACAAACGTGCCGGCAGCCACCGCATCTTTACGTTTGCACTGGATAACCCGCAGGCGGATTTCCACGCCAGCGATATCGGTCGCGACGCCCGGGGCTGCCCATCGTTCACCCTGCACGGGCCTGATGGCAGCGTACCGGTGCAGCTGAACCTGCTGGGTACCCACAACGTCAGCAACGCCCTGGCTGCCGCCGCCGCTGCGCATGCCGTTGGTCTGAGCCTGAGTGGCATTGCTGCCGGCCTGGCTGCCGTGCAGCCGGTCAAGGGCCGCACCGTGGCACAGATCGCGCCGAATGGTGTGCGGGTAATTGACGACAGTTACAACGCAAATCCCACCTCCATGTGCGCGGCCATTGATATACTCGCCGGCTTTTCCGGACGCACCGTCCTGGTGCTTGGGGATATCGGCGAATTGGGGCAATGGGCGGAAGAAGGCCACCGTCAGGTGGGTGATTACGCGCGTGGCAAGGTCGACGCCCTGTACGCAGTGGGTTCCAACATGACACATGCGGTCAAGGCGTTCGGCGCCAATGGCCGTCATTTCGCTACTCAAGCTGAGCTGATCGACGCGGTTAGCGCCGAAAATGCCAGCGACACCACTATCTTGATCAAGGGCTCGCGCAGCGCTGCGATGGAAAACGTCGTGGCGGCATTGTGCGGTGCCAGCGGGGAGAAACATTAATGCTGCTGCTGTTGGCCGAGTATCTGCAACAGTTCCACAAAGGCTTCGCGGTCTTCCAGTACCTGTCCCTGCGCGGGATTCTTGGTGTACTGACCGCGTTGTCCCTGGCGCTGTGGCTGGGGCCGTGGATGATCCGTACCCTGCAAATTCGCCAGATCGGCCAAGCCGTACGTAACGACGGCCCGCAATCGCACCTGTCCAAGTCCGGCACCCCGACCATGGGTGGTGCACTGATTCTGTCGGCCATCGCCATCAGCACGCTGCTGTGGGCTGATCTGTCCAACCGCTACGTGTGGGTGGTGCTGATCGTTACCCTGGCATTCGGCGCGATCGGCTGGGTTGACGACTACCGCAAGGTGATCGAAAAGAACTCCCGTGGGCTGCCAAGCCGCTGGAAGTACTTCTGGCAGTCGGTGTTCGGCCTGGCTGCGGCCGTGTTCCTGTACAAGACCGCGCCGACCAGTGTCGAAACCACGCTGATCCTGCCGTTCATCAAGGATGTCACCATCCCGCTGGGCGTCGGCTTCGTCGTATTGACCTACTTCGTCATCGTCGGCTCCAGCAACGCGGTCAACCTTACCGATGGCCTCGACGGCCTGGCAATCATGCCGACGGTGATGGTCGGCGGCGCCCTGGGCATCTTCTGCTACCTGTCGGGTAACGTGAAGTTCGCCGAATACCTGTTGATCCCTTACGTCCCGGGCTCGGGCGAGCTGATCGTGTTCTGTGGCGCGCTGATCGGTGCCGGCCTGGGCTTCCTGTGGTTCAACACCTACCCGGCACAAGTCTTCATGGGTGACGTCGGCGCGCTGGCGCTGGGCGCCGCGCTGGGCACCATCGCCGTGATCGTCCGCCAGGAAATCGTGCTGTTCATCATGGGCGGCATCTTCGTTGTGGAAACCCTGTCGGTGGTGATCCAGGTCGCCTCCTTCAAGCTGACCGGCAAGCGCGTGTTCCGCATGGCGCCGATCCACCACCATTTTGAACTCAAGGGCTGGCCAGAGCCTCGGGTGATCGTCCGCTTCTGGATCATCACCGTGATTCTGGTGCTGATTGGCCTTGCAACCCTGAAACTGAGGTAGATGAGCGTGTCTTTGATCGCTTCCGACCAATTCCGCATCGTTGTCGGCCTCGGCAAGAGCGGCATGTCCCTGGTTCGCTTCCTGGCGAGCCGGGGCATTGCCTTTGCGGTCGCCGACACCCGCGAGCAACCGCCGGAACTGGACACCCTGCGCCGTGATTACCCGCAGGTGGAAGTGCGCTGTGGCGAGCTGGACGTGGACTTCCTGTGCCGCGCCAACGAGCTGTACGTGAGCCCCGGCCTGGCCCTGGCCACCCCGGCCCTGCAGCAGGCGGCCGCGCGTGGCGTGAAGCTGTCCGGTGACATCGAGCTGTTCGCCCAGCACGCCAAGGCGCCGATTGTTGCCATCAGCGGTTCCAACGCCAAGAGCACCGTTACCACCCTGGTCGGCGAAATGGCCGCCAAGGCCGGCAAGCGTGTGGCCGTGGGCGGCAACCTCGGTACCCCGGCGCTGGACTTGCTGGCGGATGACGTCGAGCTGTACGTGCTGGAGCTGTCCAGTTTCCAACTGGAAACTACTGACCAGCTCAACGCCGAAGTGGCCACCGTGCTGAACATCAGCGAAGACCACATGGACCGCTACAGCGGCCTGCCGGCCTATCACCTGGCCAAGCACCGGATTTTCCGCGGTGCCCGCCAGGTGGTGGTCAACCGCCAGGACGCCCTGAGCCGGCCACTGCCGGTGGAAGGCCGCCCATGCTGGACCTTCGGCCTCAACCAACCGGACTTCAAGGCCTTCGGCCTGCGTGAAGTGGACGGTGAGAAATACCTGGCGTTCGAGTTCCAGGCGCTGATGCCCGCGCGCGAGCTGAAGGTGCGTGGTGCCCACAACCAGAGCAACGCCTTGGCGGCACTGGCCCTGGGGCATGCCGCAGGCCTGCCGTTCGAGCCCATGCTCGAAGCCTTGCGCGAGTTCGGTGGCCTGGCCCACCGTTGCCAGTGGGTGCGCGAGCGCAACGGCGTGAACTGGTACGACGATTCCAAGGCCACCAACGTCGGTGCCGCCCTGGCCGCCATCGAAGGCCTGGGTGCCGATATCGAAGGCAAGTTGGTACTGATCGCCGGTGGCGATGGCAAAGGTGCCGAGTTCACTGCGCTGCGCGAGCCCGTCAAGCGCTTCTGCCGCGCCGTGGTCTTGCTTGGTCGTGATGCCGAGCGCCTGGCCGAGGCCCTGGGTGATGACGTGCCGCTGGTACGGGTCAAGACCCTCGACGACGCCGTGCAGCAGTGTGCCGAACTGGCCCAGGCCGGCGATGCGGTGCTGCTGTCGCCGGCGTGCGCCAGCCTCGACATGTTCAAGAACTTTGAAGAGCGCGGGCGCCTGTTCGCCCAGGCAGCGGGAGGGCTTGCATGATCTTCGGCATCTTCAAGCCCTACCCGTCGCCGCTGATCAGCGGCCGTGGCATCGACCTCGACTTCCCGATGCTCGCCGGCTGCCTGGCCTTGCTGGGCCTGGGCCTGGTGATGATCACCTCGGCGTCCTCGGAAGTGGCCGCGGTGCAGTCGGGCAACCCGCTTTACCACATGTTCCGCCACCTGGTGTACGTGTTCCTCGGGCTGGTGGCCTGTGGCGCGACCATGCTGGTGCCGATCGCCACCTGGCAGCGCATGGGCTTCATGATGCTGCTGGGCGCCTTCGGCTTGCTGGTGCTGGTGCTGGTGCCGGGTATCGGCCGTGAAGTGAACGGCTCCATGCGCTGGATCGGCTTCAGCTTCTTCAACGTCCAGCCTTCGGAAATCGCCAAGGTGTTCGTGGTCGTCTACCTGGCAGGTTACCTGGTACGCCGGCAGACCGAGGTACGCGAAACCTGGATGGGCTTCTTCAAGCCGTTCATCGTGCTGCTGCCCATGGCCGCCCTGTTGCTGATGGAGCCGGACTTCGGTGCCACCGTGGTGATGATGGGCGCGGCGGCGGCCATGCTGTTCCTCGGCGGGGTGGGGCTGTTCCGCTTCAGCCTCATGGTGGTGTTGGCGGTGCTGGCGGTGTTTGTGCTGGTACAGGCGCAGCCCTACCGGATGGCGCGGCTTATCACCTTCACCGACCCGTGGTCCGACCAGTTCGGCTCGGGCTACCAGCTGACCCAGGCACTGATCGCTTTCGGCCGTGGCGAGTGGCTGGGCGTAGGCCTGGGCAACAGCGTGCAGAAACAGTTCTACCTGCCCGAAGCGCACACCGACTTCGTGTTCTCGGTACTGGCCGAAGAGCTGGGCGTGGTCGGCTCGCTGCTGACCATTGCACTGTTCGTGTTCGTGACCGTGCGTGCCCTGTACATCGGCCTGTGGGCCGAGAAGGCCAAGCAGTTCTTTGCCGCCTATGTGGCCTTCGGCCTGGCGTTCCTGTGGATCGGCCAGTTCCTGATCAACATCGGGGTGAACGTCGGCCTGCTGCCAACCAAGGGCCTGACCCTGCCGTTCCTCAGTTACGGGGGCAGTTCGCTGGTGATCTGTTGCGCCTGCGTAGGCCTGTTGCTGCGTATCGAGTGGGAGAGCCGAACGCACCTGGGCAGCGAGGAACACGAATTCAGCGAGAGCGATTTTGCCGAGGAGACCAGTCATGGCCGCTGACGGCAAGAACATACTGATCATGGCGGGCGGCACCGGGGGCCACGTGTTCCCGGCCCTGGCCTGCGCCCGTGAGTTCCAGGCACGTGGTTTTACCGTGCACTGGCTGGGCACGCCGCGTGGCATCGAGAACGAGCTGGTGCCACAGGCCGGCCTGCCACTGCACCTGATCCAGGTCAGCGGCCTGCGTGGCAAAGGCAAGCTGTCATTGCTCAAGGCGCCGTTCACCCTGGTCAAGGCCGTGCTGCAGGCGCGACGCATCATTCGCCAGCTCAAGCCGGTATGCGTACTGGGTTTTGGCGGCTACGTGACCGGCCCCGGCGGTGTGGCCGCGCGGCTGTGCGGCGTGCCACTGGTGATTCACGAGCAGAACGCCCGTGCCGGTACCGCCAATCGGTTGCTGGTGCCCCTCTCTGCGCGGGTCTGCGAAGCTTTCCCGAACACCTTCGAGGCCAGCGACAAGCGTCGTACCACCGGCAACCCGGTGCGCCCGGAGCTGTTCATGGATGCACAACGCGCGCCCCTGGCCGAGCGCCGTGCGCGCCTGCTGGTGCTCGGTGGCAGCCTGGGTGCGGAACCATTGAACAAATTGTTGCCTAAGGCCCTGTCCGAAGTCCCTGCCGCGCTGCGGCCAGAGGTGTTCCACCAGGCCGGCAAGCAACACGCGCCAATCACCGCCGAGCGTTATCACGAGGCGGGCGTCGAGGCTCAGGTAGAGCCCTTCATCAAGGACATGGCCCAAGCCTATGGCTGGGCCGACATGGTGGTGTGCCGGGCCGGTGCCCTGACCGTCAGCGAGCTGGCGGCAGCAGGCCTGCCTTCGATGCTGGTGCCTTTGCCCCACGCCATCGACGACCACCAGACCCACAACGCCCAATATCTGGCCCGCGAAGGCGCTGCCTTCCTGATGCCACAAGCGACAACTGGCGCAGCGCAGCTCGCTGAACGCCTGAACGAGGTGCTGATGCAACCCGAGAAACTCAACGTCATGGCAGGCACCGCACGGCGCCTGGCCAAACCTGCTGCAACCAGCACCGTGGTCGATATCTGCCTGGAGGTGGCCCATGGTTGAAAGCCAGAAAGCCATGCCCCAGCCGAAGATGGGCCGTATCCGCCGTATCCACTTCGTCGGTATCGGCGGCGTGGGCATGTGCGGCATTGCCGAAGTGTTGCTGAACCTGGGCTATGAAGTGTCCGGTTCGGACCTGAAAGCTTCGCCGGTGACCGAGCGCCTGGAATCGTTCGGCGCCGAGATCTTCGTCGGCCACCGCGCCGAGAACGCCGCCACTGCCGACGTGTTGGTGGTGTCCAGCGCCATCAACCCGGAAAACCCGGAAGTTGCCACCGCCCTTGAGCGGCGCATTCCGGTGGTGCCGCGTGCCGAAATGCTCGCCGAGCTGATGCGCTACCGTCATGGTGTGGCCGTTGCCGGTACCCACGGCAAGACCACCACCACCAGCCTGCTGGCTTCGGTGTTCGCCGCCGGTGGCCTGGACCCGACCTTCGTGATCGGTGGCCGCCTGACCGCTGCCGGTACCAATGCCCAGCTGGGCACCAGCCGCTACCTGATCGCCGAAGCAGACGAAAGCGACGCCAGCTTCCTGCACCTGCAGCCGATGGTAGCCGTGGTCACCAACATCGACGCCGACCACATGGCGACCTACGAAGGTGACTTCAACAAGCTGAAGAAAACCTTCGTCGAGTTCCTGCACAACCTGCCGTTCTACGGCCTGGCGGTGATGTGCCTGGACGACCCGGTGGTGCGCGAAATCCTGCCTCAGGTGAAACGCCCGACGGTGACCTACGGCTTCAGCGAAGAAGCCGACATCCGCGCCATCAACGTGCGCCAGCAGGGCATGCAGACCCACTTCACCGTGCTGCGCCGTGACTGCGAGCCGCTGGAAGTGTCGGTGAACATGCCCGGCAACCACAACGTGCTCAACGCGCTGGCCACCATCGCCATCGCTACCGACGAAGGCATCAGCGACGAAGCCATCGTCCAGGGCCTGTCCGGCTTCCAGGGTGTCGGCCGACGCTTCCAGGTGTACGGCGAACTGCCGGTCGAAGGCGGCAGCGTGATGCTGGTCGACGACTACGGCCACCACCCGACCGAAGTGGCGGCGGTGATCAAGGCCGTGCGCGGTGGCTGGCCAAGCCGCCGCCTGGTGATCGTGTACCAGCCGCACCGCTACAGCCGCACCCGTGACCTGTACGACGATTTCGTCCAGGTGCTGGGCGATGCCAACGTGCTGCTGCTGATGGAGGTCTACCCGGCGGGCGAAGAGCCGATCCCGGGTGCCGACAGCCGCCAGCTGTGCCACAGCATTCGCCAGCGCGGCAAGCTGGACCCGATCTACATCGAGCGCGGCGCCGAGCTGGCACCGCTGGTCAAGCCACTGCTGCGCGCTGGCGACATCCTGATCTGCCAGGGTGCCGGTGATGTCGGCGGCCTAGCCCCGCAATTGATGAAAAGCCCGCTGTTCGCTGGCGCCAAGCAGGAGAAGTCGAAATGACCAGCGCCTACGAAAAACTGCACTCGACCCTGGACGTCAAGGCGTTCGGCCGTGTCGCCGTGTTGTACGGTGGCAAAAGCGCCGAGCGTGAAGTGTCGCTGAAGTCCGGCGCTGCGGTGATCGACGCGCTGACCACTGCCGGTGTCGACGTGGTCGCCATCGACGTGGGTGATGACCTGCTCGACCGCCTGCAAAGCGAGAAGATCGACCGCGCCTTCATCATCCTGCACGGCCGTGGCGGTGAAGACGGCAGCATGCAAGGCCTGCTGGAGTGCCTGGGCATCCCTTACACCGGCAGTGGCATCCTTGCCTCGGCGCTGGCCATGGACAAACTGCGCACCAAGCAGGTGTGGCAGAGCCTGGGTATTCCGACCCCGCGCCACGCGGTGTTGGCGAGCGAAAACGATTGTTTGTTGGCCAGTACGGAACTGGGCTTCCCGCTTATCGTCAAACCCGCCCATGAAGGCTCTAGCATCGGCATGGCCAAGGTGAACAGCGCCCAGGAACTGGTCGCCGCCTGGCAGGACGCCGCCCAATACGATTCCCAGGTACTGGTGGAACAGTGGATCCACGGCCCGGAGTTCACCATCGCGGTCTTGCGCGGCCAGGTGCTGCCGCCGATCGCCCTGGGTACGCCGCACGTGTTCTACGACTACGACGCCAAGTACATCGCCAACGATACCCAGTACCGCATCCCGTGCGGCCTGGATAGCGTCAAGGAACAGGAACTGATCGACCTGACCGCCCGCGCCTGTGATGCCATCGGCATCGAAGGCTGGGGGCGTCTGGACGTGATGCAGGACGAGCAGGGCCGGTTCTGGCTGCTCGAAGTCAACACCGCACCGGGCATGACTGATCATAGCCTGGTGCCAATGGCGGCCCGCGCGGCCGGCCTGGACTTCCAGCAACTGGTGCTGGCAATCCTGGCTGAAAGCGTGACGACGCGAGGTTAACAACCATGCAAGGCGCGATGATACGTCAGCAGCAACCCGTTACCGGCCGTAGCAAGCCGGTGCCGCGTGGTGCCAGCCGGCTGGTGGCCGACGAGCCCGTATCGGCGCGCCTGCCGCGGCCAAGCCTGGGAGGCCTCAAGCGCCTGCTGTGGCCGGTGCTGCTGGTGGCGGCCGGCTTTGGTGCCTACGAGGGTGCCATTCGCCTGATGCCGTATGCCGACCGGCCGATCACCAAGATCGACGTGCAGGGCGACCTCAGCTACATCAGCCAGCAGTCGGTGCAGCAGCGCATCGCGCCCTACGTGGCGGCGAGCTTCTTCAGCGTCGACCTGCCGGCGATGCGTGCGGAGCTCGAGCAGATGCCCTGGATCGCCCACGCCGAAGTGCGCCGGGTGTGGCCTGACGAGGTGGTGATCCGCCTGGAAGAACAGCTGCCGGTGGCGCGCTGGGGTGACGAAGCCTTGCTCAACAACCAGGGCCAGGCCTTCACCCCGCGCGAACTGGCCAACTACGAGCACCTGCCGCAGCTGGCCGGGCCCCAGCGTGCTCAGCAACAAGTCATGCAGCAGTATCAGGTATTGAGCCAGATGCTGCGCCCCATGGGCTTTTCCATCGCTCGCCTGGAGCTGCGCGAGCGAGGCAGCTGGTTCCTGACCACCGGTGCAAGCAGCGCCGGGCCAGGCATCGAGCTGCTGTTGGGGCGCGACCATCTGGTGGAGAAGATGCGCCGTTTCATTGCCATTTACGACAAGACACTCAAAGACCAGATCACCACTATCGCCCGCATTGATCTGCGTTATTCCAACGGACTTGCCGTTGGTTGGCGGGAACCGATTGCACCGACGACGGCCCAACCCGCCGTTGCGAAGAATTAGAGAGAGGCAGGACCATGGCAAACGCGCATAGCGGCAAAATGATCGTCGGGCTGGACATTGGCACCTCCAAGGTGGTGGCGCTGGTGGGCGAAGTGGGCGAAGACGGCACCCTGGAAATCGTCGGGATCGGTACCCATCCGTCCCGCGGCCTGAAGAAAGGCGTGGTGGTGAACATCGAGTCCACCGTGCAGTCGATCCAGCGCGCCGTCGAAGAAGCGCAGCTGATGGCCGGCTGTCGTATCCACTCGGCCTTCGTCGGGGTAGCCGGTAACCACATCCGCAGCCTGAACTCCCACGGCATCGTCGCCATCCGCGACCGCGAGGTCAGCCTGGCCGACCTGGAGCGTGTACTCGACGCCGCCCAGGCCGTGGCGATTCCGGCTGACCAGCGCGTGCTGCACACCCTGCCGCAGGACTACGTGATCGACAACCAGGAAGGTGTGCGCGAGCCGCTGGGCATGTCCGGCGTGCGCCTGGAAGCCAAGGTCCACGTGGTCACCTGCGCGGTCAACGCGGCGCAGAACATCGAGAAGTGCGTTCGCCGCTGCGGCCTGGAAATCGACGACATCATCCTTGAGCAGCTGGCCTCGGCCTACTCGGTGCTGACCGACGATGAAAAAGAGCTGGGCGTGTGCCTGGTGGACATCGGTGGCGGCACCACCGACATCGCCATCTTCACCGAAGGCGCCATCCGTCACACCGCGGTCATCCCGATTGCCGGCGACCAGGTGACCAACGACATCGCCATGGCCCTGCGTACCCCTACCCAGTACGCCGAAGAAATCAAGATCCGCTACGCCTGCGCCCTGGCCAAACTGGCTGGCGCCGGCGAGACCATCAAGGTGCCGAGCGTGGGCGACCGCCCACCGCGCGAGCTGTCGCGCCAGGCCCTGGCCGAGGTGGTGGAGCCACGTTACGACGAGCTCTTCACCCTGATCCAGGCCGAGCTGCGCCGCAGCGGCTACGAGGACCTGGTGCCAGCCGGCATCGTCCTCACCGGCGGCACCGCGAAGATGGAAGGTGCCGTGGAACTGGCCGAGGAAATCTTCCACATGCCGGTACGCCTGGGCGTACCGCACAGCGTTCGGGGGCTGAGCGACGTGGTTCGCAACCCGATCTATTCCACCGGCGTGGGCTTGCTCACCTACGGCCTGCTGAAGCAGTCCGAGGACCTGATCCTGACCGGTAACACCAACAGCAGCAACAACAGCTATGGCGATGAACCGAAGGCCCCAGTGCTTGAGCGTTTCAAGAAGTGGGTCCAGGGCAATTTCTAAGTTTCAAAGCAGTAGTGGTAGGCGCAACAACTAGAGAACTGTAAGGAGAGGGAAAATGTTCGAGCTCGTAGACAACGTCCCGCAAAGTCCGGTCATCAAGGTGATCGGCGTTGGTGGTGGTGGCGGCAACGCCGTCAACCACATGGTCAAGAGCAGCATCGAAGGCGTGGAATTCATCTGCGCCAACACCGATGCCCAGGCGCTGAAAAGCATTGGCGCGCGCACCATCCTGCAATTGGGCACTGGCGTGACCAAGGGCCTGGGTGCCGGTGCCAACCCGGAAGTCGGCCGTCAGGCGGCGCTGGAAGACCGTGAGCGCATCGCCGAAGTGCTGCAGGGCACCAACATGGTGTTCATCACCACGGGCATGGGTGGCGGTACCGGTACCGGTGCAGCGCCGATCATTGCCGAAGTGGCCAAGGAAATGGGCATTCTCACCGTAGCCGTGGTGACCCGTCCGTTCCCGTTCGAAGGCCGCAAACGTATGCAGATCGCCGATGAAGGCATCCGCATGCTGGCTGAAAGCGTCGACTCGTTGATCACCATTCCCAACGAGAAGCTGCTGACCATCCTGGGCAAGGATGCCAGCCTGCTGTCCGCCTTCGCCAAGGCCGACGATGTACTGGCCGGTGCCGTTCGCGGTATCTCCGACATCATCAAGCGCCCGGGCATGATCAACGTCGACTTCGCCGACGTGCGTACCGTGATGGGTGAAATGGGCATGGCGATGATGGGTACTGGCTGTGCCAGCGGCCCGAACCGTGCGCGTGAAGCCACTGAAGCTGCGATCCGCAACCCGTTGCTGGAAGACGTCAACCTGCAGGGCGCCCGTGGCATCCTGGTGAACATCACCGCAGGCCCGGACCTGTCGCTGGGTGAGTACTCCGATGTGGGTAGCATCATCGAAGCCTTCGCCTCTGACCACGCCATGGTCAAGGTCGGCACCGTGATCGACCCGGACATGCGCGACGAACTGCACGTGACCGTGGTGGCCACTGGCCTGGGTGCGCGCATCGAGAAGCCGGTCAAAGTGGTCGACAACACCCTGCAGACCGCCCAGCAGGCGTACGAAGCGTCCAACCCTGCCCCGGTTCGCCAGGAGCAGCCAGCGGTCAACTACCGTGACCTGGAGCGCCCGACCGTGATGCGCAACCAGGCCCATGCAGGTGCTGCTGCAGCCGCTAAACTGAACCCTCAGGATGACCTGGACTACCTCGATATCCCGGCTTTCCTGCGTCGTCAGGCTGATTAATGGAATTTATCAGGGGTATAAAGGTGATTGGTATTCATCAAAGGTTGGGTCTGTTATCATCCCCAGCCTTTGTTGATACCTGTTCGCAATTTGCGCTGAAGCGGCCAATGCCATGATTAAACAACGCACCCTGAAGAATACCATCCGTGCCACAGGTATCGGTCTGCACTCTGGGGAGAAGGTTTACCTGACCCTCAAGCCTGCACCTGTGGACACCGGCATCGTCTTCCGCCGCGCCGATCTCGACCCTGTGGTCGAAATCCCTGCGCGTGCGGCCAACGTCGGCGAGACAACCATGTCGACGACGCTGGTCAACGGTGACGTCAAGGTCGATACGGTCGAGCACCTGCTCTCCGCCATGGCGGGCCTGGGCATCGATAACGCCTACGTCGAGCTCTCCGCCTCGGAAGTGCCGATCATGGATGGCAGCGCCGGACCCTTTGTATTCCTGATTCAGTCTGCCGGCCTGGAAGAGCAGGACGCAGCCAAGAAGTTCATCCGCATCCTGCGTGAGGTAACCGTGGAAGAGGGCGACAAGCGCGCCACGTTCCTGCCTTTCGAAGGGTTCAAGGTGAGCTTCGAGATCGACTTCGATCACCCGGTCCTCAAGGGCCAGACCCAGAGTGCGGTCGTCGACTTCTCCAGCACCTCGTTCGTGAAGGAAGTCAGCCGCGCGCGTACCTTCGGTTTCATGCGTGACATCGAGTACCTGCGCAAGCACAACCTTGCGCTGGGTGGCAGTGTCGAGAACGCCATCGTGGTCGACGAGACCGGTGTGCTTAACGCGGACGGCCTTCGTTCCGATGACGAATTCGTCAAGCACAAGATCCTCGACGCCATCGGCGACCTTTATCTGCTGGGCAACAGCCTGATCGGCGAGTTCAAGGGCTACAAGTCCGGCCACGCGCTGAACAACCAGCTGCTGCGCAAGCTGATTGCTGAAACCGATGCCTGGGAAGTGGTTACTTTCGAAGATGCCAGCACGGCACCGATCTCGTACATGCGCCCTGTTGCGGCCGTGTAAGTTCGAACACTCTCTCTAGTGTTGTATCAAGGCCACCTTCGGGTGGCCTTTTTTATGGCTTGCTTCTGGCGTGGGCGGCTAACCGTTCCAGCGCTGCGCGCAGCTTGGGGTCGGTGATGCCCTCGGCGGTGTCGCGCAGGCTTTCGGCGGCGCTGATCGACAACTCTGCCGCATGCCCACCTCGCTTGGCTGGTACCAGCGGTGGCTGCACCTTGTACAGGATGCGCCTGAGATTGCCGAATGCCTCCATGGCCTGCAATGCGGCCAGCAGGCGCTTCTGCTGGTAGCGCAGGCGGGTTGCCCAATGGCCGTCGGTAACCACCAGCAACAAAGTGCCATCGCGCCACGACGCCACATGGCAGTGTTCGCGGGCAGCCGGTTGCAGCTGGCTTTCCAGCAGGCGCTGCAGGTGCTCCAGGCGCTCGGCCTGGTTCAGCAGCAGGCGCAGCGGGCGCACCTGGCGCAGCAATGCGGAGGGCGGCTGGGCAGGGGAGGGTTTGTAGGCCATGGGGGTACGCAAGCAGTTACAAGTTGGCAGTTTAACACCTCTTATAGCCTGCACTGGCCTCTTCGCGGGTAAACCCGCTCCCACAGGTACGGCGCTACCTTGAAGACAGAGGTAACCTGTGGGAGCGGGTTCACCCGCGAAGAGGCCGGCACAGGCAACAGAAGATAAGACTGGTTCTCGATAGCTTTCATGTTGCCAAGCCTTGAACTCAGGGAAAATGCCCCTATCTAAGACAGGCCCCTGCCAAAACGCTGTAATAGCATCGTGGAAATCCACCACTTTCCTCACCATCGTTTCCGGGTAGAATGCTCGTTCGCATGCGGCCTCAGGGCTGCACGGGCGACTCATGGGGCCGCCCTCCATCCCTACGTGTGGAAGATCCTGCCGATATGTTTGCGCCTTTGTTAAAAAAACTTTTTGGAAGCAAGAACGAGCGTGAAGTGAAACGCATGCTCAAGACGGTGAGTATCGTCAATGCCTTCGAAGAGAAGATGGTGGCCCTCTCCGACGAGCAACTGCGGGGCAAGACCGCAGAGTTCAAGGAGCGCTTGGCCAAAGGCGAGACACTGGACCAATTGCTGCCTGAAGCCTTCGCCGTGGCCCGAGAGGCCGGCAAGCGCGTAATGGGCATGCGCCACTTCGATGTGCAGCTGATCGGTGGCATGACCCTGCACGAGGGTATGATCGCAGAAATGCGCACCGGTGAAGGCAAGACCTTGGTCGGTACCTTGGCCGTGTACCTCAACGCACTGTCCGGCAAGGGCGTGCACGTGGTCACCGTCAACGACTACCTGGCCCGCCGTGACGCCAACTGGATGCGCCCGCTGTACGAGTTCCTCGGCCTGTCGGTCGGTATCGTTTCGGCCTTCCAGCCGCCTGAGGAAAAGCGCGCCGCCTATGCGTCCGACATTACCTACGGCACCAACAACGAATTCGGTTTCGACTACCTGCGCGACAACATGGCGTTCAGCCAGGAAGAGAAGTTCCAGCGTGAGCTCAACTTCTCGGTCATCGACGAAGTCGACTCCATCCTCATCGATGAAGCGCGTACCCCGCTGATCATCTCCGGCCAGGCCGAGGACAGCTCCAAGCTGTACATCGAGATCAACCGCCTGATCCCGCGCCTGACCCAGCACATCGAAGAGGTCGAAGGCCAGGTCACCCAGGAAGGCCACTTCACCATCGACGAGAAGAGCCGCCAGGTCGAGCTCAACGAAGCCGGTCACCAGTTCATCGAAGAAATGCTCACCCAGGCCGGCCTGCTGGCCGAGGGCGAGAGCCTGTACTCCTCGCACAACCTGGGCCTGCTGACCCACGTTTACGCTGGCCTGCGCGCGCACAAGCTGTTCCACCGCAACGTCGAGTACATCGTCCAGGACGGCCAGGTCCTGCTGATCGACGAGCACACCGGCCGTACCATGCCGGGCCGTCGCCTGTCCGAGGGCCTGCACCAGGCCATCGAAGCGAAAGAGAACCTGAATATCCAGGCCGAGAGCCAGACCCTGGCGTCGACCACCTTCCAGAACTACTTCCGCCTGTACACCAAGCTGTCCGGCATGACCGGCACCGCCGACACCGAAGCGTTCGAGTTCCAGTCCATCTACGGCCTCAACGTGATGGTGATCCCGCCGAACAAGCCGCTGGCACGTAAAGACTTCAACGACCTGGTGTACCTGACCGCCGATGAGAAATACGCCGCGATCATTGCCGACATCAAGGAAAGCATGACCCACGGCCGCCCGGTGCTGGTGGGTACTGCCACCATCGAAACCTCCGAGCACATGTCGAACCTGCTGCTCAAGGAAGGCATCGAGCACAAGGTACTGAACGCCAAGTACCACGAGAAGGAAGCCGAGATCATCGCGCAGGCCGGTGCCCCAGGCGCACTGACCATCGCCACCAACATGGCCGGCCGTGGTACGGACATTCTGTTGGGCGGTAACTGGGAAGCCGAAGTGGCCACCCTGGAAAACCCGACCCCCGAACAGATCGCCCAGATCAAGTCCGACTGGCAAAAACGTCACCAGCAAGTGATCGAGTCGGGCGGCTTGCACGTGATCGCTTCCGAGCGCCATGAATCGCGCCGTATCGACAACCAGCTGCGTGGCCGTTCGGGCCGTCAGGGTGACCCGGGTTCCAGCCGCTTCTACCTGTCGCTGGAAGACAGCCTGATGCGTATCTTCGCCTCTGACCGGGTGAAGAACTTCATGAAGGCACTGGGCATGCAATCGGGCGAGGCCATCGAACACCGCATGGTCACCAACGCCATCGAGAAGGCCCAGCGCAAGGTCGAAGGCCGCAACTTCGACATCCGTAAGCAATTGCTCGAATACGACGACGTGGCCAACGAGCAGCGCAAGGTGATCTACCACATGCGCAACAGCCTGCTGGCCGCCGAGAACATCGGCGACACCATCGCCGAATTCCGCCAGGAAGTACTGGACGCTACCATCAGCCAGCACATCCCGCCGCAGTCGCTGCCCGAGCAGTGGGATGTGGTCGGCCTGGAAGCGGCATTGGCCAGCGATTTCGCCATGAAGCTGCCGATCCAGCAGTGGCTCGACGAGGACGATCACCTCTACGAGGAAACCCTGCGCGAGAAGCTGCTGAACGAGATCACCACCGCCTACACCGAGAAGGAAGACCAGGCCGGTATCGACGCCCTGCGGACCTTCGAGAAGCAGATCCTGCTGCGCGTGCTGGACGACCTGTGGAAAGACCACCTGTCGACCATGGACCACCTGCGTCATGGTATTCACCTGCGTGGCTATGCGCAGAAGAACCCGAAGCAGGAGTACAAGCGCGAGTCGTTCAGCCTGTTCCAGGAGCTGCTCGAGTCGATCAAGCGCGACACCATCCGCGTGCTGTCCCACGTTCAGGTTCGCCGCGAAGATCCGATCGAAGAAGAAGCCCGCCTGCGTCGCGAGGCCGAGGAACTGGCCAGCCGCATGCAGTTCCAGCATGCCCCAGCACCGGGCCTGGAAAGCGAGCAACTGAGCGAGGAGGGCGTCGAAGTGGCGGTCGCCGCAGCGCCAGTGCGCAACGACCAGAAGCTGGGCCGCAACGAGCCGTGCTGGTGTGGTTCGGGCAAGAAGTTCAAGCATTGCCACGGGCAGATCGAGTGATCTGATTCATTGGCTGTAACGTGACAAACCGGGGGCCGCTTTGCGGCCCATTCGCGGCACAAGGCCGCTCCTACAGGGACCGCGCCCGACCCAATGGTTGCGATGTCCCTGTAGGAGCGGCCTTGTGCCGCGAATGGGGCGCGAAGCGGCCCCGCTCTTCCATCATCATTTCACCGTTTTTCTAGGAGCGCTCTAATGGCTGTTGGTCTTGGTCCTTTGCCCACCCTGCACCCGGTTCCGGGTTTTGAACTCGGCATCGCTTCTGCCGGCATCAAGCGCCCGGGGCGCAAGGATGTGGTGGTCATGCGCTGTGCCGAAGGCTCCAGCGTGGCTGGCGTGTTCACCCTCAACGCCTTCTGCGCAGCGCCGGTGATCCTGTCCAAGCAACGTGTACAGGGCACCGTGCGCTACCTGCTGACCAACACCGGTAACGCCAACGCCGGTACCGGCGCGCCAGGCCTGGCCGCTGCCGAACGTACCTGCGCCAAGCTGGCCGAGCTGACTGGCGTGCCAGCCGAGTCGGTACTGCCGTTCTCC
The DNA here is from genome assembly GCF_050058005.1 of Pseudomonas sp. WOUb67. Lineage (NCBI taxonomy): Bacteria > Pseudomonadati > Pseudomonadota > Gammaproteobacteria > Pseudomonadales > Pseudomonadaceae > Pseudomonas > Pseudomonas sp. WOUb67. Next base: position 1,803,857 of record NZ_CP170112.1, read on the forward strand.
ACCGGCGTGATCGGCGAGCCACTGCCGGTCGAGAAGATCGAAGGTGCACTGCAGGCCGCCCTCGACAACCTGTCGGAAAACCACTGGGCTGAAGCCGCTACCGGCATCATGACCACCGATACCCTGCCCAAGGGCGCCAGCCGTCAGTTTCAGCACGATGGCGTGACTGTTACCGTCACCGGCATCAGCAAGGGTGCAGGCATGATCCGCCCGAACATGGCCACCATGCTCGGCTACATCGCCACCGACGCCAAGGTTGCCCCGGCGGTGCTCAAGGACCTGATGCTGGACGGCGCCAACAAGTCGTTCAACCGCATCACCATCGATGGCGACACCTCGACCAACGACTGCTGCATGTTGATCGCTACTGGCAAGGCCAACCTGCCGGAAGTGACCGAAGCCAGCGGTGCGCTGTTCGAAGCGCTGAAAAAGGCCGTGTTCGAAGTGTGCATGGAAGTGGCCCAGGCCATCGTCCGTGACGGCGAAGGCGCCACCAAGTTCGTGACCGTGCAGGTCAACGGTGGTGGCAACCACCAGGAATGCCTGGACGTCGGCTACGCCGTGGCCCACTCGCCACTGATCAAGACCGCACTGTTCGCCTCCGACCCGAACTGGGGCCGCATCCTGGCCGCCGTTGGCCGTGCTGGTGTGCCGGAACTGGATGTAAGCCTGATCGACGTGTACCTGGACAGCGTGTGCATCGCCAGCAAAGGCGGCCGTGACCCGAGCTACACCGAAGCACAGGGCTCGGCCGTGATGGCCCAGGAAGAGATCACCATCCGCATCGAGTTGGGCCGTGGCCAGTGCAGCGAAACCATCTGGACCACCGACCTGTCCCACGAGTACGTGAAGATCAACGCCGAGTACCGTACCTGATCGAAAATGGGGCCGCGTTGCGGCCCAATCGCGACACAAGGCCGCTCCCACATGGGGCGGTGTTCGCAGGACCTTGTGGGAGCGGCCTTGTGTCGCGATTGGGCTGCAAAGCAGCCCCAAAATTCCAAACCCATGGAGCCGAACCATGAGCTATCACCTGATCATCGGCGACAAGCTGTATTCCTCCTGGTCGCTGCGTGGCGCCCTGGCCCTCGAGCTGGCCGGCGTGGCCTACGAAGAAACCCTGATCAAGCTCAATCAGCCTGATACCCGTCAGCGCATGCTCGCTTTTTCCTCCACCGGCAAGGTGCCGTTGCTCAAGACCGGGCACGGTGTGATCGCCGATTCCCTGGCCATCGCCGAATACCTCAACGAACAGCACCCCGATGCCCAGCTGTGGCCTGTCGACGTAGCCGCCCGCGCCCAGGCCCGTTCGGCGTGTGCACAGATGCACAGCGGTTTCTTTGCCCTGCGCGGTGCCATGCCGTTCGACCTGTCGCGTGACCAGGCCCTGGACGATGTGCCGCTGGACGTGCAGGTCGACATCGACCGTATCGTCGCGCTGTGGTCCGAATGCCGCGTGGTGGCCAAGGACAGCGGCCCGTTCCTGTTCGGCAAACCGAGCCTGGCCGACGCCTTCTTCGCCCCGGTGGCCGTGCGCCTGCGCACTTACCGCGTGGAGGTGCCGGCAGAGGCGGCAGCCTACATCGAAACCATTTATCAGTGGCCAGCCTTCAAGGCTTGGCAGCAGGCCGGCCTGGCGGAGCGTGAAGGGTGAAACGGATACATGTTGTAGCGGCAGTCATTCGCGGTACTGACGGGCGCATTCTGATTGCACGCCGGGCCGATACCCAGCACCAGGGCGGCCTGTGGGAGTTTCCCGGTGGCAAGGTGGAAGAGGGCGAAGGCGTGGAAGCGGCGCTGGCCCGTGAGCTGCGCGAGGAACTGGGCATCGAGGTGACCCGCTCGCGTGCGCTGATCAAGGTCAGCCATGACTACCCGGACAAACAGGTGCTGCTGGACGTGCGCGAGGTCGACGCGTTCACGGGCGAACCTCATGGCGCAGAAGGGCAGCCGCTGGAATGGGTGTCGCCACGGGACCTGGCGCAATTCGAGTTCCCCGAGGCCAACAAGCCGATCGTGGCTGCGGCGCGTCTGCCGGACCAATACCTGATTACTCCGGATGGCCTGGAAGTGCCGCAGATGCTCAAGGGCATCCAGAAGGCGGTGGCCAGTGGTATTCGCCTGATCCAGTTGCGCGCGCCGGACATGTACGACCCCAAGTACCGCGATGTGGCGGTGGATGCCGTAGGGCTGTGTGGGGGCAAAGCGCAACTGATGCTCAAGGGGCCGCTGGAATGGCTGGGAGATTTCCCGTCGGCCGGTTGGCACCTGACGGCCGCGCAACTGCGCAAGTACGCTGCCAAGGGCAGGCCGTTCCCCAAGGAGCGCTGGCTGGCGGCGTCCTGCCATAGCGCCGAGGAGCTGGCGCTGGCCGAGCAGATGGGCGTGGACTTTGTCACCTTGTCGCCGGTGCAGGCAACCCAGACTCACCCCGAGGCGGTGCCGCTGGGGTGGGATGAGGCGCAGCGGTTGATTGCCGGGTTCAACCAGCCGGTTTACCTGCTGGGTGGGGTAGGGCCGGGTGAGCGCCAGCAGGCCTGGGAAGCCGGGGCGCAGGGTGTAGCCGGGATCCGGGCGTTCTGGCCCGAGGCCTGAGTCGCCTGTAACAGGGGCCGCTGCGCGGCCCATTCGCGGGCTTGCCCGCTCCCACAGGAAACTCACAAGCTCTAAGCCTGCGCAGTACCTGTGGGAGCGGGCGAGCCCGCGAATGGGCTGCAAAGCAGCCCCAGAAATATCAGCCTTTCGGTTTCTCGGCAGGCTGCCACAAAACCTCAGCCACCCCTTGGCGCCGTCCGATGATCCGCGCCGCCACAAACAGCAGATCCGAAAGCCGGTTGATATACGCCAACCCAACGCCTTCCAGTGGCTCCACGGCATTCAGCTGCTGGCACCGCCGCTCGGCACTGCGCGCCAGGCTGCGGCACACATGCGCCTGCGCCACCAGCGCCGAACCACTGGGCAAGATGAAGTTCTTCAACGGCCCCAGCTCTTCGTTCCACACATCGATGGCCGCCTCCAGGCGCTCCACCTCTGCCAGGGTCAACGCCTGGTAACTCGGCATCGCCAGCTCACCGCCCAGGTCGAACAAGCGGTGCTGGCACGGCACCAGCACGGCGCTCACCTCGTCCAGGCCTTGCTCGTCCAGGCCCGCCAGCAGCAGGCCCAACTGGCTGTTCAGGCTGTCCACCTCGCCAATCGCCTCGATCCGCGGGTGGTCCTTGGGCACCCGGCGTCCGTCGCCCAGGCCGGTTTCGCCCTTGTCGCCGGTGCGTGTGTAGATCTTCGACAGGCGATAGCCCATGTCACTTCTCCGTGTTGGCCGGCGTCGCCGGCTGGACGAGGGGCAGGCGCAGGGTAAAGCAGGTGCCCTGGCCGGGCGTGGACTGCACTTCCATCTGCCCCTTGTGGTTGTTGGTGATGATGAAATACGAAACTGACAGCCCCAGGCCAGTGCCCTGGCCGATTTCCTTGGTGGTGAAGAACGGCTCGAAGGTGCGCTTGCGCACGGCCTCGGGCATGCCGACGCCGTTGTCCTCGACCTGGATTTCCGCCCATGGCGGGTTTAGCCGGGTGCGCAGGGTGATGCGCCCGGGCTCGCTGGGCTGTGGCCGCACGTGGATGGCCTGCGCCGCGTTTTTCAGCAGGTTCAGCAGTACCTGTTCCAGTTCGTTGGCGGTGCAGGGCACGGGGCCCAGTTCCGGGTCGAACTGGCGCACGATGGCCTGGCCCTTGAAGTCGAAGCCGATGGTCAGGTCAAAGTCATTGCCGGCAATGTCCACCGCCTGGTCGATCAGTGCCGGCAGGTCGCACGGCGCCAGCTGGCGGTTGCTGCGGCGGCTGAAGCTGAGCATGTGGGTGACGATTTTCGCTGCCCTGGCGCCGGCCTGCTGAATACCATCGAGCAGCTGGGGTACCTCGCGGCTTTCCAGGTAGCGGTTGACCGTGGCCAGGTCGATGTCCAGTTCTTCGGCCTGCTCCTGGTTGCGCGGCAGCTCGGGCGACAGGCGCCGGCGAATGTTTTGCACGTTGTGCAGGATGGCGCCCAGCGGGTTGTTGATCTCGTGGGCCATGCCCGCCGCCAGGCCACCGACCGAGAGCATCTTCTCGGATTGCACCATCATCTCTTCCAGCGACAGGCGCTGGGTAATGTCGTCGATGCGGATGACCACGCCGCGCCCGCCACCGCCGGTCAGCGGGTAGAAGGTCAGGGCGTAGTGGCGCAGGTCGTCGTCCTTGGGCCATGTGACCCGCTCGATCTTCGCCACCCGGTGCTTTTCCACGGTTTCCTTCAACTGCGGCAAGAACGGCTTGAGCGGCTCGAAGGCGATGAACACCGGCTGGTTCAGCGCTTCGTCCAGTGGTGTACCGGAAAGTACCGTGGCTTCGTTGTTCCACTGGGTCACATAAAGCTGTTCGTCGAGGGCGATCAGCGCCGAGGGCATCGAGTCGATGATGCTGTTGAGGTAGTTCTGGAAGCCTGTGAGTTTTTTCTCGATCTTGCTGCGTACCTGCACTTCCAGCTCAAGCTTGCGGTTGGTGTGACGGGTTTCTTCGGCCAGGCCCTGGGCTTGGTCGTAGGCGCTCTGGAATTCGTCGCGCGCGCGCTTTAGCTGCTGCTCGCGGCCCTCAATGCGCGTGAGCATGGTGTTGAAGGCTTCGGCCAAGCTGCCGATTTCATCGTCGTTGCCGCGCCTGGCGCGCAAGGCATAGCTCTCTTCGCGGGTGACCTGGCGGCTGAGCTCTTCGAGCTGGTTGATCGGCTGGGTGATCAGGCGTTTGATCTGCCGGGCGACCACAATCCACAGCAGGATGCTGAACACCAGGATGCCCAGGCTGGCGCTGAGCGTGCCGGTGTAGAACGCCGTGGGCAGCTCGCTGCTGGCCACCAGCAGCAAGTGCGCCGGCGGGTTGGCGTCGCGCGGTATGCGGATCAGCTGGGTACTGCGAAACTCCATCAGGCGCCAGCCGTCGATGTTGCGAAAACGCTTGGGCAGGGCCAGCGGCTCGCCATGCTGCAACTGCGCCAGCAGGCGCCCATCGCCACCGTAGACGGCGGCGGCGCGCAGCGGCGTGTAGCTGTCCAGTTCCTTGAGCAGGGCGGTGGCGGTTTCCGGGGTGTCGCCGGCGCGGGCCGCAAGCTGTGGGTTGGCCACCAGCCGGCCAATGGTCTGCAGTGCCTGCGGCGCCATGCTCTCCTGGGTGATCCAGTAGGCGGCGCTGATGAAGGTGAGGTTGGCCACCAGCAGGATGGTCACCAGCAACACCAGCAGGGCCGCCAGCAGTTTCTGCCCGACCGGGAGGTTTTCCAGGCGTTGGCGCAAGGTCATGGGCTAGGCAATGTCCGTATCCGGTTGAAAGGGCCGCGTCAGTCGCAGGGCAAGCCACGCGTGCGCAAGTTATCGACCAGGCGCTGGTGCAAGCGTTCCAGTAGTGGCACTTGCAGGCCATGGCGCCCGGCCGCACGGCAGGCATGGCCGAGCAGGTAGTGCACCTCGGTGCGTCGGCCCGCGCGCACGTCCTGGTACATGGAAGAGTAGTTGGCTGCGGTGGCAAGGATCACCCGCTGTACTTCTTCGCTCAACTCATCTGCCGCTTCCGGCTGGCCACAGCGCCGCAGCAACTGGACCAGTTCGGCGCACAACGCATCGACTTCACCCAGGTGCCCCAGCAGCCCGCCGTTCTGGCATTCGTGCAGCACGGTCAGCGGGTTGATGGCGCAATTGAGGGCCAGCTTGCGCCATAGGCGGGTGAGGATATCCACGGTCCATTCGGCAGGGATGCCGGCTTCGTGCAGGTCATCGAACCAGGCGGGCATTGCAGGGTTGCGTGGGTCGCCCAGCCAGTTGAAACCGTGGCCGGCAAAGCGCACCTGCCAGTCTCCCTCGCGAAAGGCCCCTTCGGTGCTGGAGGCGAAGATGCAGCGTGCGTGGGGCACCAGGTCGGCCACTTGGTCCTGGCTGCCCAGGCCGTTCTGCAGCAACAGCACTTCGGCGCCCTCGGCCAGCCGCGGTGCCACGCCGGCAATGGCCGGCGCCGCGTCGTAGGCCTTGCAGGCCACCAGCAGGCGATGGATGGGGCCCTGCGCCTGTGCGGTTTCGGCGGGGATGGCGTAGTGGCGGGGCTGGTCCTGTTCGACCAGGGTCAGGCCGCCGGCCTGCTGATAGGCCTGCAGGCGTTGCCCGTCACGCAGTATCACGCGCACGGCCTTGCCCGCGCGCGCCAGGCGGCAGGCCCACAGGCTGCCGAGGCTGCCGGCGCCGAGAATATGCCAGGTGCTGCTCATATGCGTTTCGCAACCCGTTATAATGAGCCCGCATTTTAACCGTCTAACTCAGCGTGCTCCATCTTCAGACCGAGCGCGCTTTATTTTTTGGAGAACAACCATGCCTTCGTTCGACGTGGTATCGGAACTGGACAAGCACGAAGTGCAGAACGCCGTTGATAACGCCATCAAGGAACTTGATCGCCGTTACGACCTGAAGGGCAAGGGCACCTTCGAGTTCAAGGACAAGGATCAGACCGTTCTGCTTACCGCCGAGGAAGAGTTCCAGCTCGAAGCGATGCTGGAGATCCTGCGCCTGGCGCTCGTCAAGCGCAAGATCGACGTGAAATGCCTGGAAACCAAGGACCCGTACCCTTCCGGCAAGGAAAAGAAGCAGGAAGCCAAGTTCCGCGAAGGCATCGACAAGGACCTGGCGAAAAAGATCGTTGCCACCATCAAGGATGGCAAGCTGAAAGTACAGGCCGCCATCCAGGGCGAGCAGGTGCGTGTAACCGGCAAGAAGCGTGACGACCTGCAGGAAGCCATTGCCCTGCTGCGCACCAAGGAATTCGACATGCCGCTGCAGTTCAACAACTTCCGCGACTGATGCAGGGACCGCCCGGAACCCCAATGGCCTAATGATGTCCATGGGGTCCATGGCCGGTGAAATGCCTGCGGCCAGTTTTACCGAGTACATGCCGTTCGGCATCAGGAGATGAACATGGATTTGAACGCTGAAGTCGATCAGCTGGTCCGCCAATCGCAAACCTGGATCCCTTTGATCATGGAATACGGCAGCCGTGTGCTGCTGGCGCTGCTGACCCTGGCGGTCGGCTGGTGGATCATCAACAGGGTCAGCGCCCGCCTCGGCAAGCTGGTTGGCCTGCGCAACGCCGACCTGGCGCTGCAGGGCTTCATCAGCACCCTGGCGAACATCGTGCTGAAGGTGCTGCTGATGGTCAGCGTGGCATCGATGATCGGCATCGAGACCACTTCGTTCGTCGCCGCAATCGGTGCCGCTGGCCTGGCCATCGGCCTGGCCTTGCAGGGCAGCCTGGCGAACTTCGCCGGCGGTGTGCTGATTCTGATGTTCCGCCCGTTCCGCATCGGTGACTGGATCGAAGCGCAGGGTGTGTCCGGTACTGTAGACAGCATCCAGATCTTCCACACCGTGTTGCGTACCGGTGACAACAAGACGGTGATCATGCCTAACGGCAGCCTGTCCAACGGCATCATCACCAACACCAACCGCCAGCCGACGCGCAAGGTGGTGTTCGACGTGGGCGTGGACTACGAGGCCGACCTGCAAAAGGCCCGCAACGTGTTGCTGGAGCTGGCCAAGGACCCGCGTGTTCTGCCAGACCCGGCACCGCAGGCGGTCGTGGCGACGCTGGGCGACAGCTCGATTACCGTCTCGCTGCGTTTGTGGACCAAGACGTCCGATTACTGGGACGTGATGTTCATGCTCAACGAGCATGCGCGTGACCGGTTGAAGGCCGAAGGGATCGACATTCCGTTTCCGCAGCGGGTGATCCGTGTGGTGCAGGAGACTGCAGCGCAGTAATTCCGTCGTGTGGCCGGGGCCGCTTTGCGCCCCTTCGCGGGCTTGCCCGCTCCCACAGGTCAAGCGCCGAACCCGAGAACGGTGCAGGACTTGTGGGAGCGGGCAAGCCCGCGAAGGGGCGCAGCGCGGCCCCGGCTTTTCCAGCCCTATTTACACTTGTTCACAGCAAACCCTGGCCATTTCTGGCATATAGCCTGACCCCACCTGCCACACCCGATACCCCCATCATGAAACCACTGCTGTACATCACCCCCCTGCGCGCCTTGCTGTTCGGCCTGACCCTGGCCCTGTTCGAGCTGCTCACCTACCTGGCCAGCGACGCCGTCATGCCGGCCATGCCGGTGGTGGTCGGCGACCTGAACGCCAGCCCCGAATACATTCCCCATGCCCTCAACCTGTACCTGCTGGGGGGCGTGGTACTGCAATGGTTGATCGGCCCGTTGGCCGACCGTTATGGGCGGCGCCCGCTGCTGCTGGTTGGCTGCGCATTCTTCGGCCTGGCTTGCCTGGCCAGCTTCTGGGCCCACGACATTGGCCTGTTCAACCTGCTGCGTCTGCTGCAGGGCATCGGCCTGGGCTTTGTGGTCACCGTCAGCTATCCCGCCCTGAACGAAGCCTTCAGCGAGGCTGACGCCGTGCGCATGATGGCCTTGCTGGCCAACATCGCCTTGCTGTCACCGCTGCTCGGGCCGCTGGTGGGCACCTTGCTGCTGCAGTGGCTGGACTGGCGCTGGCTGTTCGTGGCCTTTGCCATCGGCGCAGTGCTGGTCTGGGGGCTGTTGTACCGCCTGATGCCGGAAACCCTTGGTGTGGAACGCCGAGACGGCTCGCGCCTGGCGTTCACGCCGATTCACCTGATGCCACTGCTGGCAGGTTACGCACAGTTGCTGGCCAACCGCCGCTTTGTCGCTGGCAGCGCTGCCTTGGGCCTGGTCGGTTTGCCGTTGATTGGCTGGATCGGCCTGTCGCCGGTGTTGCTCATCCACGATGAGGGGCTGAGCACGATGGCGTACGCCTTGTGGCAGCTGCCGGTGTTTGGCGGGCTGATTCTCGGTAACCTGATCATCAACCGCATCGCCGACCGCTACCCGCTGCCGGCCCTGGTGCGGGGTGCGCTGTGGCCCTACCTGGCCGGCCTGTGCCTGATGGTGCTGGCGACCTGGTACTGGCCGAGCGTTACCAGTGTGGTGGCGGGCATGTCGCTGTACGCGCTGGGGCTGGGTGTGGCCAACGCGGTGCTGTACCGCATGACGCTGTTCTCCAGCGAGCAGAGCAAAGGCCTGGTCTCGGCCATGCTGGGGATGATCACCATTGCCTTGCTGGGGTTGGGCGGGGCGGTGCTGGCGATGATCGGCGCCGGGGCCAGCTTGTTGCACTTTGCCTTGGCGGCTGGTGTGGCGGGGGCTTTGGCGTTGTGGCCGCTGTGGTTTGTCGTAGGTGGGCGGCCTGATGAGGGGGCTGTTGCTCAGTAATCCTTGATTGCCTGTACCGGCCTCTTCGCAGCGCAAGGCTGCTCCTACAAGCACATCACAGGTTCTGAACGCTGTGGTGTACCTGTAGGAGCAGCCTTGTGCTGCGAAGAGGCCGGTACAGGCTATAGAAGCCTCTCAGGGCCGCTCGGCCGCTGAACTATCCTCTGCCACCGGCGTACCCCGGCCAGCCTCCTGACGCCACTGCAGGGCGATCAGAATCAGCGTAGGCACGCCGAGCAATGCGGTGATCAGGAAGAAGTCGTGGTAGCCGAACTTCTCCACCATCACCCCTGAATACCCGCCGATCAGCCGCGGCAACAGCAGCATGATCGAGCTGAGCAGCGCGTACTGCGTCGCCGAGAACTTCAGGTTGGTCAGGCTCGACAGGTAGGCCACAAAGGCCGACGTGGCCATGCCGGAGCTGAAGTTGTCCAGCGAGATGGTCACCACCAGCATTTCCAGGTTCGGCCCCATGTCGGCCAGCATCAGGAACAGGATGTTGGTGCCGGCCGAGGCCACACCGCCGATGAACAGGATCGGCATGATGCCGAAGCGCACGATCAGCAGCCCGCCGACCCCGGCGCCGACCAGGGTCATGATCAGGCCGAAGATCTTGCTGACACTGGCGATCTGGTCCTTGGTGAAGCCCATGTCGATGTAGAACACGTTGGCCATCACGCCCATCACGGTGTCCGACATGCGATACGTGGCGATCAGGCCAAGCAGCAGCAGGGCCTGCCAGCGGTAGCGGGTGATGAAGTCGTTGACCGGGGTCAGCACCGGGGCCAGGCCGCGGCGGCCCAGGCTGGACAGGCACGCCCAGCTCAGCAGCACATAGAGGATCAGGCGCAGGAAGGCGCGGTCTTCCAGTAGCAGGTCGAGCGGTGTGGCATCACCGGAAATGACGCTGGACCAGCCGGTATTGAACATCTGGGTAAAGCTGGCCGGTACCGACACCAGCAGGATGATCAGCACGAACACCGACGCCAGCTGGTGCACCAGGCCATAGCGGGCTGCCGACAACTGGGTGCGCATCGGCACTGGCGGCTCGCGCATGACCAGCGTGGTGAACAGGGCGGGCAGCATCATCACCCCGAACATCACATAGGTGCCGGCCCAGGCTTTGTGCAGGTAGCTGAAACCGGTGGAGCCGAACCACTCGGCGAAGAACAGTGCGCCGGCCGTTGCGAGCAACGCAGCCACCCGGTAGCCGGCCATGTAGCTGGCGGCAAGCGCGGCCTGGCGTTGGTCGTCGGCGATTTCCAGGCGATAGGCGTCGACGGCGATATCCTGGGTGGCAGAGGCGAACGCTACGAGTACCGCCATGGCGATCAACCACGACAGATGCTGTTGCGGGTCGCACAGGCTCATGCCCACCAGCCCGACCACCACCAGCGCTTGCGACAGCAGCAACCACGAACGCCGGCGCCCCAGGCCGCCGAGCAGCGGCAGGCGCCATTGGTCGAGCAGCGGCGACCACACCCACTTGAAGGCGTAGGCCAGGCCGATCAGGCTGGCATAACCAATGGTCTCGCGGGCAACGCCGGCTTCGCGCAACCACACGGACAGGGTCGAGAACACCAGCATGTAGGGCAGGCCGGCGGCGAAACCAAGCAGCAAAAGTACCAAGGTTGACGGGCTGGCATAGGCAGCAAGCGCAGCGCGCCAGGTTTTACGGGGCATGGGCCAACATCTGCCTCAAGTTTGCGAAAACAAAGCGCGCACTCTAACCGCTGTGCTCCATTGGGCGCCAGCCATGGCGCGTCATATCCACACGATTGTTGGTTACATTCACACCCTCCGCGCGCAGTCGCGCTCGTTGTTCATCCCCTGATCGGGTGCCCAGTCCAAGGCTCAACCGACCACCCGCGCCGAGCACCCGGTGCCAAGGCAGGCGTGTGTCCGCAGGCAACTGACCGAGCGTTCGCCCAACCCAGCGCGCCGCACGGCCAAGCCCCGCCAGTTCGGCCAGTTGGCCATAACTGACCACCTTGCCCGGCGGGACCTGCCCCAATACTGAATATAGCGCCGTTCGTCGGCCCTCGGCGGAATCAAGCACGTGCTCATATCCATCAGACATCACGCCCCCCTTGGGCTGTAGATGAAACCGGACCGGAGGTGAGGGCAAATGAGAGTTGAACTCAATGGCATGTGCTCGGTCTGTCCTTGCTCTGGTCGTCGGTATCTGGATAATGCCCGGCTTTTTTGTCAAATCGAACCCGTAGTCCGCCTATGTATTCTAGATCCTTGTTGTGCCTGCTAGCTGCTTCCTTGTGTGCCTCCCCGGTGTTGGCCGATACCGTGTGGATGAAGAACGGTGACCGGCTTAGCGGCAAGATCAAAGTCTTCGACGGCGGCAAGCTGCTGTTGGAAACCCCCTATGGCGGGTCCATCGCGCTGGACTGGAAACAGGTCCAGACCTTGGAAAGCGACCAGGAAATGCTGGTCAAGCAAGACGCCTACACCGGTGAAAAAGCCAAGTCCCTGAAAGCTGCCGAGCCTGGCAAGGTAACCCTGGCCAATGGCGAAGCGCCCAAGACCGTGGAGCTGGCCAGCATCGAGCAGATCATGAAGCCCAGGCCCCTGGTGGAGGACTTCGTGTGGAAAGGCAACGTCGATGTGGCGCTGGACTACAAGCGCGCCGAGAACGACACCGACGATTACGACGTAGGCTTCAAGACCACCGCCCGCCATGGCCGCTGGCGGCACAATGCCGAAGGCGAATACAACCGCGAGACCAAGGACGACGTCACCACCACCGACAACTGGAGCGCCGAGTACGCCCTGGACCGCTTCATCACCGAGAAGTGGTTCTGGCAGGGGCGTGCGGAATACAAGCGTGACCGCATCGAAGACCTGGCCCGCCAGCGCACTGTCGGTACCGGCCCGGGTTACCAGTTCTGGGACGATGAGCTGGGGGCGTTCTCGCTGGGTTCGCTGATCAACCGCACCGACTTCGAATACCAGGACGGCGGCAAGGACAACTTCTATTCCGCAGCGGTGAAGTGGGATTACACCCGTTACCTGATCGGCAAGAACGTGCAGCTGTTCACCAACGGCGAGTTCGCCAAGCCGCTGGGCGGCGTGGCCGACTACTCGCTGGATGCCGAGGTTGGCCTGCGCTACAAGGTCACCGAGTGGGCCTCGCTCAACCTCAAGGCGGAGAAGGACATCATCACCGGTACGCGTGAAAGTGACCTGGACAAGACCCGCTACACCGCAGGGTTCGGCGTTACCTGGTAAGGCGTTTTGCGCAAACTCCTGTAGGAGCAGCCTTGTGCTGCGAAAGGGCCGGCCCGGCAAACTGCATTCTGTGAGGCTGATGGCCTCTTCGCAGCACAAGGCTGCTCCTACAGGCGATTGGATGCACATGCAGGTTAGTGGCACAGCTAGCTGATAATGCTTATCTTGTCATCCATCCAGTCTGCCGCCAGGAGCGCTCTCAGTGAGTACCAATGCCATCCGCCCAGCCCGGGAACTGCTGCTCAAGGAATACCGCGGCGTGCTCTCGACCCATTCCAAGTCGATGCCCGGCTACCCGTTCGGCTCGGTCGTGCCGTATTGTCTCGATGCCAACGGCAACCCGCTGATCCTCATCAGCCGCATCGCCCAACACACCCACAACCTGCAGAAAGACCCCAAGTGCTCGCTGCTGGTGGGTGAGCGTGAGGCCGAAGATGTGCAGGCCGTAGGGCGCCTGACCGTGATGGCCGAAGCGCACAAGCTGGTCGACGAGGCCGCTGTCGAAGCGGCTGCCGAGCGCTACTACCGCTATTTCCCGGACGCCGCCAACTACCACAAGGCCCACGACTTCGACTTCTGGGTGCTGCAGCCAGTACGTCACCGCTACATTGGTGGCTTTGGCGCGATCCACTGGCTCGACCAGGTGACCTTGGCCAACCCGTTCGCCGGCAAGGCGGAGGCGAGCATGGTCGAACACATGAACAGCGATCACGCCAACGCCATTGCTCACTACGTCGAACTGACCGACCTGCCACGGCATGCACCGGCGCAGATGGCTGGGGTGGACAGCGAAGGCATGCACCTGCGCATCGGTCAGGCCGTGCACTGGTTGCCTTTTCCGGCTACTTGCAACACGCCGACACAAGTCCGGGAAGCCTTGGTATTGCTGGCTCGGGCCGACCAATGGCCGGTTGCGACGCAAGTCGAGGGTTGAAATCCGGAGCGCCGGCATCCATTTGAGGTCTTATTGGAAGGTTATCTTCCGTCGAGGAACCCTTGATGCGTGCTTTTCTACTGCTGTTTCTGATTTTTCCTGTGCTGGAGCTTTTCGTCTTCGTCAAGGTCAGCGCGGCAATCGGTTTCTTCCCGGCACTGCTGCTGATCATCGCTGGCTCCGCCCTGGGTGTGCTGGTGATGCGGGTGGCCGGCCTGGCCACCGCACTGCGCGCCCGTGAAAGCCTGCAGCGCGGCGAGTTGCCTGCCGAGGACATGTTCCAGGGCATGATGCTGGCCGTCGGTGGCGGCCTGCTGCTGCTGCCAGGCTTCATCAGCGACGTGCTGGGCCTGCTGTGCCTGCTGCCGTTCACCCGCCGGCTGGCCGCGCGCAAGATGCGCGAGCGTGCCGAGGCCCAGGCCATGCGCCAGCGAGCCTTTCAGGATGACCCGTTCCAGGCGCAGCCGCGTGAGGGTGGCCACCGTCCAAACGTGATCGAAGGCGAGTACGAGCGCCGCGACAAGTAAAACCCCCGGGGCCGCGCAAGCGGCCCCGGTCTTTTTCAGCCGGATCAAAAATTTTGTCTATCAAGCCTTGTAATTGAATATGGCGGCCTCATGTATGTGGTCACCGCAAGGTTTCTGGTGGCAACGCCAGACATGACACAGGTGGTTCGCCCATTGCGGGCCACCTCCCGGCTACGCCGGACAGCATCAACCCGCCGGTGTCGATACCGGCCGATGAAAACCACAATTTGGGAGAGATCGACAATGAAGCTTCGTCCTCTGCATGACCGCGTCGTTATCCGCCGCAGCGAAGAAGAATCGAAAACCGCTGGCGGTATCGTCCTGCCGGGTTCGGCCGCTGAAAAACCAAACCGCGGCGAAGTTGTTGCCGTCGGCACCGGTCGCATCCTGGACAACGGCGAAGTTCGCGCGCTGGCCGTGAAAGTGGGTGACAAAGTGGTATTCGGCCCTTACTCGGGCAGCAACACCGTGAAAGTCGATGGCGAAGACCTGCTGGTCATGGCCGAGAACGAAATCCTCGCCGTCATCGAAGGCTGATTTCCCCGACTTCCCGTTACTCCAAAGAATTCCAAGGATTAAACGATCATGGCTGCTAAAGACGTAAAGTTCGGCGATTCCGCTCGTAAGAAAATGCTGGTTGGCGTCAACGTTCTGGCTGACGCGGTAAAAGCGACCCTGGGCCCGAAAGGCCGTAACGTGGTACTGGCCAAGAGCTTCGGCGCGCCAACCATCACCAAGGACGGCGTTTCCGTCGCCAAAGAAATCGAGCTGAAAGACGCCTTCGAAAACATGGGCGCCCAGCTGGTCAAGGAAGTGGCTTCCAAGGCCAACGACGCTGCCGGTGACGGCACCACCACCGCTACCGTTCTGGCTCAGGCCATCGTCAACGAAGGCCTGAAAGCCGTCGCTGCCGGCATGAACCCGATGGACCTGAAGCGCGGCATCGACAAGGCTACCGCCGCTGTTGTCGCCGAGCTGAAGAACCTGTCCAAGCCATGCGCCGACTCCAAGGCCATCGCCCAGGTAGGCACCATCTCCGCCAACTCTGACGATTCCATCGGCAACATCATTGCCGAAGCCATGGAAAAAGTCGGTAAAGAAGGCGTGATCACCGTTGAAGAAGGCTCGGGCCTGGACAACGAACTGTCCGTCGTAGAAGGCATGCAGTTCGACCGTGGCTACCTGTCGCCATACTTCGTCAACAAGCCGGACACCATGGTTGCCGAGCTGGAAGGCCCGCTGCTGCTGCTGGTCGACAAGAAGATCTCCAACATCCGTGAGCTGCTGCCAGTTCTGGAAGCCGTTGCCAAGGCCGGCCGCCCACTGCTGATCGTTGCCGAGGACGTTGAAGGTGAAGCGCTGGCTACCCTGGTAGTCAACAACATGCGCGGCATCGTCAAGGTTGCAGCGGTCAAGGCTCCAGGCTTCGGCGACCGCCGCAAGGCCATGCTGCAGGACATCGCTGTCCTGACCGGCGGCCAGGTCATCTCCGAAGAAATCGGCCTGTCCCTGGAAACCGCTACCCTGGAGCACCTGGGTAACGCCAAGCGCGTCATCCTGTCCAAGGAAAACACCACCATCATCGACGGCGCTGGCGTTGAAGATGACATCCAGGCTCGCGTCAAGCAGATCCGTGCCCAGATCGAAGAGACTTCCTCGGACTACGACCGTGAGAAGCTGCAAGAGCGTCTGGCCAAGCTGGCTGGCGGTGTTGCCGTGATCAAGGTCGGTGCCGGCACCGAAGTTGAAATGAAAGAGAAGAAAGCCCGCGTTGAAGACGCCCTGCACGCTACCCGTGCAGCCGTTGAAGAAGGCGTGGTGCCTGGCGGTGGTGTTGCCCTGGTTCGCGCCCTGAACGCGATCGTTGACCTGAAAGGCGACAACGAAGACCAGAACGTCGGTATCGCCCTGCTGCGTCGCGCTGTTGAAGCGCCACTGCGCCAGATCACTGCCAACGCCGGCGACGAGCCAAGCGTTGTCGCTGACAAGGTCAAGCAAGGTTCGGGTAACTTCGGTTACAACGCTGCTACCGGCGAATACGGCGACATGATCGAGATGGGCATCCTGGACCCAGCCAAGGTCACCCGTTCGGCCCTGCAAGCTGCTGCTTCGATCGGCGGTCTGATGATCACCACCGAAGCCATGATTGCTGACGCTCCGAGCGAAGCCCCAGCTGGCGGCGGCATGCCAGACATGGGCGGCATGGGTGGCATGGGCG
This sequence comes from Pseudomonas sp. WOUb67, assembly GCF_050058005.1. Lineage (NCBI taxonomy): Bacteria > Pseudomonadati > Pseudomonadota > Gammaproteobacteria > Pseudomonadales > Pseudomonadaceae > Pseudomonas > Pseudomonas sp. WOUb67. The sequence goes on from NZ_CP170112.1 coordinate 1,820,077, forward strand.
GCATGATGTAAGCCAGCCTTACCCCCTGCACCATCAAAAAGCCCCGGTTCGTGAGAACCGGGGCTTTTTTTGTTTTCCTGTTGCGGCCTCTTCGCAGCACAAGGCTGCTCCTACAGGGATCGCGTACAGTCCCGCACCGACGCGTACCCTTGTAGGAGCAGCCTTGTGCTGCGAATGGGCCGCAAAGCGGCCCCTCTGTCAGGCGACGCTACGTTCGACAGCTGGCGCTTCCACCACGCCCCGGCGATACAGAACCAGGTAATACGACCCCAACCCGATCAACCAGCAGAACACCGCCGTCCACACGTTGTGCGACAGGAAGTGCGCGCCCTGCATCATCCTGCCTACCGACAGCACCGACCCCGCTATCAACGCCACCCCAAACGCCACCTGTGCCAGACGCGGCTTGCGATCACGCAACATGAAGAACAGGCCGAACAGGCAGAACCCGGTCGCTGCATGCCCACCCGGCCAGCACAGCCCGGCCTTGTCGGTAGCTGGCCGTGGCTCCAGCAGCTTGCTGTAGGTTTCCGTGCCGCCAAACTGGGTCAGGCTCCACGGGCACTGCACCTGGGTGACCTTTTTCAGCGGCGTGACAAACGCCGTGGACAGCCCCAGTGCCAGCACCAGGCAGCCCAGCTCGCGGCGCCAGCCGAACAGGCGCTTCCAGAAGAAACTGGCGGCAAACGTCAGCAGCGACAACACCCCCAGCAAGATCACCCCCTGTTTGACCCGGTCGTGCAGGATGTTTTCCAGCAAGTAGCTGTGGCGGCCAATGAACTGCCCGGCAGCGGGGTCGAAGAACAGCTTGGCCACATCCATGTCGACCGAAGTCAGCTCCAGCAGGATCAAGGCCAGCGCGGTCGCCAAGGGGATGCCCAGGTACAGCCAGTAGTTGATTGGGCGAGGGCGGGTTCGTTGCTGCATGACGGCTCCAGGGCACGAAAAAGATCGGGCATTGTCGGCTGCCCGCTATCCTGTGTCCGTGAAGGATCAGTGAAAAAACCGTCAAGTGCGGTGAATTTCTCCGGGGGCTGGCACCGTGCAGGCATAGGCCTTAAGCTGCGCCTGCCGCGCACCACAGCGAGAAGCGCCGCACAGGAGAAACCGATGCGCATTCTTTTGGTTGAAGACAACCGCGATATCCTGGCCAACCTGGCCGATTACCTGGGCATGAAGGGCTACACCGTCGACTGCGCCCAGGATGGCTTGTCCGGCCTGCACCTGGCTGCCACCGAACACTACGACCTGATCGTGCTGGACATCATGCTGCCCGGCATCGATGGCTACACCCTGTGCAAGCGCCTGCGTGAAGACGCCCGCCGCGACACGCCGGTGATCATGCTTACCGCCCGCGACCAGCTGGACGACCGCCTGCAAGGCTTCCGCTCCGGTGCCGACGACTACCTGCTCAAGCCGTTCGCCCTGTCGGAGCTGGCGGCGCGCATCGAAGCGGTGCTGCGCCGTGCCCAGGGCGGCGGGCGCCGTACGCTGCAGGTGTCCGACCTCAGCTACGACCTCGACACCCTGGAGGTTACCCGTCAGGGCCGCCTGCTCAAGCTCAACCCGGTCGGCCTCAAGCTGCTGGCAGTGCTGATGCAGAAAAGCCCGCACGTGCTGCGCCGCGAAGTGCTGGAAGAAGCCTTGTGGGGCGACGATTGCCCCGACAGCGACAGCCTGCGCAGCCATGTGCACCAGCTGCGCCAGGTGATCGACAAACCGTTTGAGAAACCGTTGCTGCATACCGTCCATGGCGTCGGCTATCGCCTCGCCGAGGGCCGCGATGGAGTTTAAGCAAAGCCTTGCCCAGCGCATCATCATCGCCTTTGCCTTGATGAGCGCGCTGGTGGCCGGGGCGTTCGCCTTCGGCATCGTTGCCACTGTGCACCTGGTCGAAGAGCGGTTGATTTCCTCGGTATTGGGCGGTGACCTGCAGCGCCTGCTACGCATGGACAGCGTCGGTGACTGGAGCCACCGGCCCCGTCCCGATCAGCTGTTCTACTTCAGCGGCGGGCGTGACGACTTCGAGCTGCCCAAGGACCTGCGCCACCTCGACCGCGGCTTCCATGAGGTATTTCGCGACCAGCTGTCGTACCACGCCATGGTCGAGATCGTCGATGGCCGCCGGTATGTGCTGCTGCAGGACCAGAGCGACTTCGAAGAGCGTGAGCGGGTGCTGTTCGCGGTGGTCGTGGTGGGCTTCGTGCTCAGCCTGGTGCTGGCCGTCATCCTCGGCTGGCTGGTGGCGCGCCGGGTGATGGCGCCGGTGATCCGCCTGGCCCGCCAGGTGCGTCACCGCGACCAGCTGCTGGGCCTGGCCCCGCCGTTGGCACCGGACTATGCCGCGGACGAAGTCGGCCAGCTGGCAGTGGCCTTCGATGACACCCTGGGCCGCCTGCGCGACGCGCTGACCCGCGAGCGGCTGTTCACCAGTGACGTCAGCCATGAGCTGCGTACACCGTTGATGGTGCTGGCAACCTCCTGCGAACTGCTGATGGAAAACCCCAACCTCGACACCCGCGCGCGCAGCCAGGTGGAGCGGGTGGCGCGGGCCACGGAAGAAATGCGCGAACTGGTCAAGACGTTCCTGATGCTGGCGCGGGCGCAGCGTGACGAGGGCGCGGTGGCCTCGCAGGCGACCCTTCGCGAAGTGGCCGATGAACTGATCGGCGTGTGGCGCGACACCATCGAGCAGAAGGGCCTTACCCTGTACTTCGATGGCCGCATCAGTGCGAGCCCGGTGCTGTACAACGCCACGTTCCTGCAATCGGTGATGGGCAACCTGCTGCGCAATGCTGCGCACTACACAGACGGCGGCTATATCCGCCTGAGCCTTGAAGCCAACGGCTTCAGTGTGGAGGACAGCGGCGTAGGCATCCCCGAAGAGCAGCGCGAAGCGATGTTCAAGCCGTTCGTACGCGGCGATGAACGGCGAGGCGAGGGCCTGGGGCTTGGGCTTTCGCTGGTGCAGCGGATCTGTGATGACCAGGGCTGGCGCGTTACCCTCACGTCCACCTTGCCGCATGGGTGCCGCTTCCAGGTCGACCTGAGCAATACCGCGGCCAAAGGCGACCTGGACGGCATGGCCGAGTAATGGTTTGTAACAGGTCAATTGGCGCGCAACATTTTTTTCACATTGGCATGACCTGATTCCAACGCTTGTTTACCTAAGGTGAGCGGCACTGGAGTCAGGAGATGCCCAATGCGTAGCCCCATCAAGCTTGAATTTTCCGAGAAGTACGACAAAGACCATGCCCGTGAGTACTTTCTCAAGCACCAGGACGGCCTGGCGCGACGCCTTTCCCACAAGCGAGATGAGCAATTGGCGCGTCGCGCCCTGGCATTGGCTGGCGAGCCTGGCCTGGTACTGGACCTGCCCTGCGGTGCCGGCCGCTTCTGGCCGCTGCTGGCAGAAAAACCCAACCGGGTCATCATCGGCGCCGACAACTCCGAAGCGATGATCGAGACAGCGTGCGCCGCGCAACCGCCAGAAGTGGTGGCGCGGGTACGCCCTTTGCAGACTTCTGCGTTTGCCATCGACCTGCCGGACAACTCGGTGGACAGCATTTTCTGTATGCGCCTGTTCCACCACATTGGCGAATCTGCCCACAGAAAGACCATTCTTTCGGAATTTCAGCGGGTTAGCCGTGATAGTGTGATTCTGTCACTGTGGGTGGATGGCAACTTCAAGGCGTGGCGCCGGAAAAAACTGGAAGAGCGTCGCAGTGCCAAGGCCGAACAGGACAATTACCAGAACCGTTTCGTGTTACCGGCCGAAACGGTCGAAGAAGAATTCAGGGCCGCAGGCTTCAGAATCCAGGAACGCCTCGACTTCCTGCCGTTCTATGCCATGTGGCGGGTTTACGTATTGCGTAAGGGGTAGTGTTTGATGGCTGTAGCCCAGAAAGGGGAGTCGCGGTTCGATTTTTACTGGCGCCAGCAAGGCGAGTGGGTCGAGGAACCTAACCAGCGCCGTGGTGGCGAAAGTGGTGTGCAACGCCTCAACGATGCCAATGGCAAGCTGCTGTATGCCAAGCGTCAGGTCGGGCATATCTACCGCAGCCTGCTGCACCCTTTTGGCCGGCCGACCGTATTGCGTGAACTCGATGCACTGAACAGCTTCGAGCAACTGGGCGTGCGTGTACCGCGCATCGTCTTCTGTGGTGCCGAACGCGATGCCGACCACCAGTGGCGTGCGCTGCTGGTGAGCGAAGCACTGGACGGCTTTATCGAGCTCGACAACTGGCATGCCGAAGGTGCCCGTGAGCGTTATCCGCAGGTGGTGCATGAGCGCATGCTCAAGGACCTGGCGGACAACCTGGCGCGCATGCACCTGGGGCACTGGCAGCACGGTTGCCTGTATGGCAAGCACGTATTCATCAAGGTGATTGGCGAAGGCGAGCAAGCGCGCGTCGAAGTGGCGCTGCTGGACCTGGAAAAGTGCCGGCGGCGTATCAGCTGCCAGCGTGCGGCAGGTAACGACCTGCGCCAGCTGCGCCGCCATTCGTCGCTCAATGACGCGGAATGGCAGACGCTGCTCTACTTTTACAAGATGGCGTTTGGCAGCGCTGTCAAAGGGTTAGGGTAATGAAACTAGAAATAGCTCGAGCTTTGTTCCTGGTAGCAGGCCTGGCGGTGACCACCGTGGCGGTGGCTGCGTGGGAAGAGCCGAGGCCGACCGTGTTCAGCAAGGCTGAGATGGCCGACCAGTGCGCGTTGCCGCGGGAAGCGAAACCGCAGCAGCAGGCACAGGTCGCGCCGGACCAGGACCTTTTGCTGTTCCTGTTCGGCCTGCGTCAAGGGTTGCGGCCATTTGGTTGAACCCGGTGTGAGCTAGAAACGCCAGAGGCCCCGCAATCGCGGGGCCTCTGGCATTTTTGTGCCTGTCTCGCCGGCCTCTTCGCGGGCTTGCCCGCTCCCACAGGTACTGCACCCGTTTCAGAGGCGGTGCCCTACCTGTGGGAGCGGGCAAGCCCGCGAAGAGGCAGGTTCAGGCTATGGCAGGCTCCTTGGCTTTCGTCTTGTGTGCCAACAGGGTGTAGATACAGGGCAGCACAAACAAGGTAAACAGCGTGCCAATCGACATTCCGGTGGCAATCACCGTCCCGATGTCAAAACGGCTGACCGCCCCGGCGCCGGTCGCCAGAATCAGCGGCACCATGCCGAACACCATCGCCGCCGTTGTCATCAGCACCGGCCGCAGGCGAATCGCCGCCGCTTCCTCGATCGCCTCGCGCACGCTCAGGCCGCGTTCCTCACGCAGCTGGTTGGCGAACTCGACGATGAGGATGCCGTGCTTGCTGATCAGCCCGATCAACGTCACCAGCCCGACCTGGGTGTAGATGTTCATGCTCGATATGCCCAGGAACAGCGGCAGCAGCGCCCCGCAGATCGACAACGGCACCGTCACCAGGATCACCAACGGGTCGCGGAAGCTTTCGAACTGTGCTGCCAGCACCAGGAAGATGATCGCCAGTGCCAGGCCGAATGTAACCCACAGCGCGCTGCCTTCCTGAACGTACTGGCGGGCCACGCCGGCGTAGTCGAAGGCGAAGCCTTCCGGGGCCTCTTCGCGGGCGATGTCCTGCACCGTCTTCAGCGCTTCGCCCAGGCTGACCATGGGCACGCCCTGGATGATCGCCGAGTTCAACTGCTGAAACTGGTTGAGCTGGCGCGGGCGGGCGCGGTCGGTGAGGGTGATCAGGGTCGACAGCGGCAGCAGTTGGCCCTGGTCGTTCTTCACGTAGTAGTTGTTCAGCCAGCCGGGGTTGTCACGGTACAGCCGCTCGACCTGGGCTATCACCTTGTAGCTGCGTCCTTCCAGGGTGAACCGGTTGATTTCCGCCTCGCCCAGCAAGGTTGCCAGCGTGCCGCCCAAGGCGTCCATCGACACTCCCATCTGCGCCGCCTTGGCCCGGTCGATATCGACCACCACTTCGGGCTTGTCGAAGGCCAGGTCGATGTCGAGGAAGGCGAACTTGCCCGATTCCTGGGCACGCGTCTTGATGCGCTGGGCCACTTCCAGCAGTGCCGGGTAGTCGCCGGCGGTATTGATCACGAACTGGAACGGCAAGCCCTCACCGGTGCCGGGCAGTGAGGGCAGGTTGAAGCCGAAAATCTGCAGGCCGCCGATTTCTTCCAGTTTGGCCTGCACCAGTGGCAACAGCTCCATCTGCGTGCGCTCGCGTTCGTTCCAGGGTTTGAGCAGGAAGCCGCCAATACCCGTCTGCACGCCATTGAAGCCGTTGATCTGGAACGATGAGTAGTATTCGGGGAAGGCCTTGAACAGCGGCGTGAACTGGTCGGTATAGGCGTTGAGGTAATCGAGGTTGGCCGGCTGCGGCGAGCTGCTCATCATGAAGATCACGCCCTGGTCCTCATTGGGCGCCAGTTCGTTCTGGGTGAACTTGAGCAGCACCGGGATCAGGCACAGGATGATCACGGCAAACACCAACACCACCGGCCGGCTGTCGAGGGTGGCGTGCAGCAGGCGCTGGTAGCGCACCTTCAGGCGCTCGAAGATCTGGTCCAGGCGATGGGCCAGGCCGCTGGGGTTCTGCTCCTGCCGCAGCAGCAGGGCGCACATCATCGGTGAAAGGGTGAGGGCTACAATGCCGGAGATCACCACTGCCCCGGCCAAGGTCAGGGCGAACTCCTTGAACAACGCCCCTGTGAGCCCGGTGAGGAAGCCGATGGGGGCATACACGGCGGCCAGGGTGATGGTCATCGACACCACCGGCATGGCGATCTCGCGGGCGCCCTCAAGGGCCGCATCGAACGGCGACTTGCCTTCTTCCATGTGCCGGTGGATGTTCTCCACCACGACAATGGCATCGTCCACCACCAGGCCGATGGCCAGGACCATGGCCAGCAGGGTCAGCAGGTTGAGCGAGTAGCCCATCATCTGCATGAAGAACAGCACGCCGATCATCGACAGCGGAATGGTCACCACCGGGATCAGCACCGAGCGCAGCGCCCCGAGAAACAGGAACACCACCACGATGACGATCAGCACCGCTTCGCCGAGGGTCTTGATCACTTCGTCGATGGAGGCCTGGATGAACAGCGTGGCGTCGTAGGCGATCGACACCTTCAGCGCCGAGGGCAGCTGGCTTTCCAGCTCGGGCATGATGCGCCGCACTTCCTTGATCACGTCCAGCGGGTTGGAGGCCGGGGTGGCCTTTATACCGATATACACCGATGGCGTGCCGTCGAACGAGCTGACCGTGTCGTAGTTTTCTGCGCCCATCTCTACCCGCGCCACATCGCCCAGCAGCACGCGGCTGTCACCGCTGGTCTTGACCGGCAAGGCGGCGAACGCTTCGGCCGACTTCAGCTCGGTACTGGCGTTGATACTGGTGACCACGTATTCGCCTTTTACCTCACCGGCAGCAGAGAGGAAGTTGTAGCGGCGTACGGCATTGGTCACGTCGGTGGCCGACAGGCCGAAGCCGGCCAGCTTCACCGGGTCGATCCAGATACGCATGGCAAACACCTGGTTGCCGAGAATCTCCGCCTCGGCCATGCCTGGCAACGTGGCCAGCTTGGGCTGGATGACCCGTGACAGGTAGTCGGTGATTTGCGGGTTGCTCATTTCCTTGCTGTAGAAGCTGACGTACATCAGCGCCGAGGCATCGGCGGCCTCCTTGCTCAGCACCGGGTCTTCGGAGTCCTGAGGGAGTTTGTTGCGCACTTCGTTGGCCTTGGCCAGCAGCTCGGTGAACAGCCGGTCGCTGTCGGCGCCGATGCGCGCGTAGATGGAAATGATCGAGAAGTTCTGCCGGCTCACCGAGGTCATGTAGTCGATGCCTTCGGCGCTGGCCAGGCTTTGCTGCAGCGGCTGGGTGATGTAGCCCTGGATCGTCTCGGCGTTGGCCCCGGGGTAAGCGGTGGTTACCGTGATCAGGGCGTTTTCCATTTGTGGGTACTGGCGGATCTGCAGCTTGTTCCAGGCCTGGAAGCCCAGCAGCAGGATCAGCAGGCTGACCACGCTGGCCAGTACCGGGCGACGGATGAACGGATCGGTAAACGCCATGCCAGCCTCCTGTCAGTCCTTGCCCGGCGCGCCCTGTTCGGGCTTGAGGGCTTTGTCCTGGCCGATGCGGATCGCGGCGCCCGGGGTGAGCTTCAGTTGCCCGGCGGTAACCACCTGTTCGCCGGCTTGCAGGCCCTTGCTGACCACCACCACGCCGTCGCGGCGCTCGCCGGTCTGCACCGTGCGTTGTTCGGCGACCAGGTGGGGTTGGCCCTTGTCGTCGGTTTCCGGCTTGCCGTCCTTGTCCTTCTTCGGCGCGGCGACGTACACCGAGTTGCCGTACAGGGTGTAGGTAATGGCGCTTTCCGGCACTACCACTTGCGGTTGCGGGTTGGGCAGCAGGATCAGCAGGTTGGCGAACATGCCTGGCAGCAGCTTGCCGTCGGGGTTGGCCAAGGTGGCACGCACCAGCAGGTTGCGCGTGGTTTCTTCGACCTTGGGGTTGATGGCGCTGAGGCTGGCGGGGAAGGTCTGGCCCGGGTAGGCGGCTACCTGCAACAGCACCTGCTGGCCCAGGCTCAACTTCGGCAGGGCCTGTTCCGGTACGTTGAAGTCCACGTACAGGCTGGAGGTGTCCTGCAGGGTGGCGATCATCGTGCCGGCGGCCAGGTACTGGCCGATGTCCACCTGGCGGATGCCGATGGTGCCGCTGAACGGGGCGTTGATGCTCTTCTTGATCTTCTGCGCCTTGAGCTGCTCGACCACCGCCTGGTTTCGGCGGTACTGGGAGCTAAGGCGATCGAACTCGCCCCGGGAGATGGCCGAGTCGCCGACCAGTTGGCTGCCACGACCAAAATCGACCTTGGCCAGGCCCAGGTCGGCCTGGGCGGTGCCAAGCAGGGCCGTTTCCTGGTCGTCGTTGAGTTGCAGCAGCAGTTGCCCGGCCTTGACCTGCTGGCCCGAGTCGAAGTGCAGGGCTTTGACGATACCTTCCACCTCCAGGCTCAGTTCCACGCCCTGCAATGCCTTGAGGCTGCCGACGGCGGGCAGGCGCTCTTGCCACTGGCGCTGTTCGGCCAAGGCTGCCGCTACGGTGATGGGCGGCTTGGGGGCAGTGAACATCTGGATCTGCTGGTAGATCGAGAAAGCCTTGTAGCCCCCCAGGGCCAGCACGATCAGCAGAACCACGGCCAACATGATCAGCATGCGGCGGCGCAGCATAGGTCCGGTTCCTTGGATACGGTTGTTATTAGCCTGGACACGACAACGGGCGATCCTGCCCACGTGTGGATGGGGGAAGTATTGACTGTTTTTCGGGAGGAGGGAGGTGAAATGCCTGTGCCGGCCCTTTCGCGGCTAAAGCCGCTCCCACAGGGACCGTGTAGAACCCTGTGGGAGCGGCTTTAGCCGCGAAAGGGCCAGTGCATGCAGCCGAAAAATCAGACGAGATGCAGGTGGTTGTCCCAGAAGCCGGACGGCAGGTTCATCGGTTGCCCGACCAGTTCGGCCTTGCGGCAATCGTAGAACCGGCAACGGCCCTGCCCGGAGGTGACGACAAAACCGTTTTTCACCGCGCCAACCCCCGCGCAATCAGGCATGGGTGCATCCAGCCGCACCGCGCCGCTGTCCAGGTCCCAGACAAACAGGCGGTTGGCCCGTGGCGCGGTCAGTGCCACCAGGCGCAGTTCGCTGTGGATGGCGACGCTGGCGGTGTACTGGGCCATGGCCTGCAACTGCCGCTCTGGCACCGGGAAGGCCTTGAACGGCTCGCCCGGGCGCTTGATCGCCAGCAGCTCGGCCGTTTCATCGGCATCGCCCATGAACTGCTGGCAGGCGGCGATGGTGCCATCGCTGCCCACCGCCAGGTGGCGCACGCTGTTCATCTGCTGGGCCAGGGTTTCCTTGCTCAACAGGGTGCCGTCGCGCTGCATCAGCACCAGGCTCGGCTGCATGGCGTCAAGGTTCATCTCCACCCGGCTTTCGGCTTCGGTGCGAATGCCGCCGTTGGCCACGATCAGCGTCTCGCCGTCCGGCAGCCAGGCCACTTCGTGCGGGCCGATGCCGTGGGTCGGGATCTCGCCGGTGTGTACCAGGCGTTCACCTTCGAAACGGTACACGCCGAGCACGCCCCGACCCGGGTCGGTGGTGTCGTTCTCGGTGGCATACAGCCATTCGCCGCCTTTGTGCACCACGGCGTGGCCGTAGAAGTGCCGGTTCGGCTGCGAGACCACCGTTTGCAGCAGGCGCCCGTCGCGCAAGTCGACCAGGTAGCTTTCGGTACCGGGGCGACGGGCGACGAACAGGGCGATCGGCTGCTCGGGGTGGTGGATGATGGCATGGCAACGCTGGGCGACCTGGGTGCTGAACACCTGGGTGCCGTCCAGGCGGAAACCGACGGCATAGTGCTTGCCGTCGCCGTCGTCACGCGCCGAGAGCAGCAAGGGTTCGCTGCCTTTGTTGCGGAACAGGCTCCAGCCGCCCAGGGTGAGGGCGCTGAGCAATACGCTACCGATTTTGAGTGCCTGGCGTCGCAGCATGATCAGTCACCGTCGTTGGCATTGAAGCCCAGCTGGATGTTCAACGCCTTGGCCAGTTCGCCTTCGTGCAGGCGGTGGACGGCGTTGAGGCTGTCGTAGATCTGGTTGAGGGTTTGCTGACCAGCGTCGTCGGCCAGCAGCTCGCCCAGGGACTTCTGGTTGTCGGCCAGCAGTTTGAGCGAGGTAGCGTAGGCGGCGTCGATCTTGTCCGCCAGCGCTTTCTGATCGCTGGGCAGCAGGCCGCGCAAGCCCTGGTTGTCGACCCCGACCCAAACGGTTTCGGCAGCCTTGAGGGTGGCCTCCAGGCTCTTCAACGAGTTGTGGCTGCGCCAGGCTTCGGCCTGCAGCGGCTGCGGGATGCCCTTGCTTTGGCGACCCATCGGCGCACCCAGCTTCTTCTTCAGGGTGTCCAGGGCGGTGACCTGGGAGCGCAGCAGGTCTGCGATGGCCTCGTGGGAATCGGCGTAGCGCTGGTTCGGGAACTTGGTCATCTGCGAAAGCATGCCGTCGGTGCTGTTCCAGCTCTTGAGGATGTCCTCGGCCAGCACCTTCTGGTGCTCACCGATGGCCACCAGCAGCGGGCAGTAGCGGGCTTTCTGCTCGGCCGTGGCGATGTCCGGCTTGCTGTCGAACAGGATGTACTCGTAGGCCGACAGGCCACGGACCACCACGCTGGCCTTGCCCAGGGAAGCGGCGTCGACCGGCTTGTCGCCGTTGACCAGCTGTTCGACCTGACGGCCGACCAGGTTCTTCTTGTCGGGCCAGAACTGTACCTGCCAGGCGCGGTTGCCTTCGGCCAGCGGGCCGACCAGCAGCGGCTGCAGCTCGGCCCAGGCCTTTTGCGCGTTGAGGAAGTCGGCGCGGGCCTTTTCCAGGTCTTGCTTGCCTTCGCAATAGGCCAGGGCGCTGGCGGCCAGCGTGCGGTCAGCTTCGACCCAGCGGCTGTAGGTAGGCAGGATGACCTGCTTGGCGATGGCAGCGGAGGTCACTGCTTGCGGGTCCTGCGGCGAGCAGGCACCGAGGGCGAGTGCGGCGAGGCTGGTGAACAACAGTTTGGGTCGGAACATGCCCGGCTCCTTTGCGCGTTTTAAAGTGAGTTCAGGAACGCCAGCAACGCGGCGCGTTGCTCGGCATTGAAAGTGAGTACGAAGTTGCGTGCCGCCTCGGCTTCGCCACCGTGCCAGAGCACGGCTTCAAGCAGGTTGCGGGCGCGGCCGTCGTGCAGGAACTGGCTGTGGCCGCTGACCGTTTCGTTCAGGCCAACGCCCCACAGTGGCGGGGTACGCCAGTCCTGGCCGTTGGCGGCGAATTCGGTGCGCTCGTCGGCCAGCCCCGGGCCCATGTCATGCAGCAGCAGGTCGGTGTAAGGGCGGATGACCTGGTTGGCCAGCTCTGGCTCGGCGGCATCGGCGGCGGTGGTGAACTGCGGGGTGTGGCAGCCCTGGCAGCCGGCCTGGTAGAACAGGTTCTTGCCCGCCAGCACCTGCGGCGCGTTCACATCGCGGCGGGCCGGTACGGCCAGGTTGCGGGTGTAGAAGGTGACCAGGCGCAGGATGTTGTCGCTGACTTCCTTCTCGCCATCGGCGCCGTCGCCGTTGGGTGCGGCCAGGCAGTCGGCCTGGGCCGGGGTGCAATCGTCCTTGGGCTGCAGGGTACTGGTCAGGCCCATGTCGCCGGCGAAGGCGTGCACATTCTGCTGGTTGACGTTGGGCTGCCCGGCCTTCCAGCCAAAGCGGCCGACCACGGTCTTGCCCAAGGCGTCGTCCCAGACGCGGTTGGCCCGCCCGCGAATGCCGTCGCGGTTGTGGTCGTCCGGGTCTTCGTTGGCCAGCAGGTCGGCTTCGGGGATGGCTTCGAGCAGGCCCAGGCCGATCATCGGCGGTGCCACCCGAGCCGAAAAGCGGGTGTCGGGGTGCATCACGCCATAGCCGAGCTGGGTAATCTGCAGGGTTGGCTTGCGCAGCTCGACCTGGTGGCCGTCCTTGAACGACACGGTTTGCTGGGTGTAGCTCACCCGCACCTTGCCTTCTGGCGCCACGCCGGGGATGGCCATGTCCTGCAACTGGGTGCCGTATACCGGCTCCGGCACCACGCCGAGGCGCTCGATGACCTTGGCCAGGTAAGGCTGGTCGGGGATCGACAGGCGTACCAGCATGCCCACCGCGTTGCTGTCACCCGGCTCTGGCGGGTGGCCACGGCCATCGCGCACATGGCAGTTCTGGCAGGCGTTGGTGTTGAACAGCGGGCCCAGGCCATCACGTGCGGTGGTGGTGGACGGGGCGATCACCCAGGGGTTGCGGAAGAAGCTGTTGCCCACGGCGAAGTCCAGGCGCCGCTCGGGCGAGAGGTTGGCCGAGGGCAGGGAATAAGCATTGCGGTCGCTGCGCTGCACGGTCGCCTTGCCACCCGACAACGCTTCGCCGGGCTCGGCCTGGGTGAAACGCGGGGCGTCGTCACAGGCGGCGAGGGCAAGGGTCAGCAGCAGGAGGGAGAGTCGGGACAGCGACGAGGACATGCAAAATCCTGGGCGTGGACGAAAAACCGGCGTGCAAGCTTAGCAGGCCAGCGTTTTTTGAATAAGAGCAATTTGCAATTGCTTGGGTGAAAAGGATGTGAAATGCCAGCATCTTCATGTGCTGCACCGGCCTCTTCGCGGGTAAACCCGCTCCCACAGGTACTGCGCCCCACTTGAAGCTTGAGGCGCACCTGTGGGAGCGGGTTTACCCGCGAAGAGGCCAGAAGCAAAAAAGGCGACCCGAAGGCCGCCTCTTTTCAAACACCTGTTACAGCAGGATCAGAATTCGTGATCTGCGGTATCCGGGTTCAGGTTGGCAATACCCAGTTTGCCTGCCGCCTGCTCGATCGCACCGGTCTGCTTGACCAGGGCGGCGATGGCGTCACGCACGATCTGGTTGCCGGCCGCGTTGTCGGCGGCGATCAGCTGGTCGTAGTGCTCGCCTTTGAGGGCGTGGTCGACGATCACCTGGATCTTGGCTTCGGTGGCTTCCAGGTCGGCCTTGAGGGTGGCGTCAGCGGCCGGGTCAGCCTTGGCGACCAGCGACGACAGGCTCGGGCCGGTCACCTTGGTGCCGTCCGGGCGGGTGTACTCGCCCAGGTAGACGTTGCGGATGCCTTTGGCGTCATAGAAGTGCGAGTAGTGGGTGTTGTCGCTGAAGCAGTCCTGCTCGTCTTCCGGCGAGTTGGCTTCCAGCGAAACCTTCATGCGCTCGCCAGCCAGCTCGCCCAGCGACAGGCTGCCCATGCCGAACAGCATCTTGCGCAGGCCGTCGTTGACAGGCTCGGCTTCCAGCGTGGCACGGTAGTTGTCGGCGACGTTCGGCGCCCAGTTGCCGACCATCTCTTCGAGGTCCTTGACCAGCAGGTCGGTGACCGCTTTCAGGTAGGCACGGCGGCGATCGTTGTGGCCGCCAGTGGCGCCCTGGCCTTCCAGGTAGTCCGACGCAGGGCGATTACCCGCGCCTGGGCCGGTGCCGTTCAGGTCCTGGCCCCAGAGCAGGAACTCGATGGCGTGGTAGCCGGTGGCGACGTTGGCTTCAGAACCGCCCAGTTCGTTCAGGCTGGCCAGCTTCTCGGGGGTGATGTCCTTGACGTCGACCTTCTCTTCGCCCACCTGGATCTCGGTGTTGGCGATGATGTTGGCGCCGGCGGCCGGGTTGCCCAAGGCGTGCTCGTAGCTCTTGTCGACGTAGTCGATCAGGCCTTCGTCCAGCGGCCAGGCGTTCACCTGGCCTTCCCAGTCGTCGATGATGGTGTTGCCGAAGCGGAAGGCCTCGGTCTGCAGGTACGGTACGCGCGAGGCGAACCAGGCTTCCTTGGCGGCCTTCAGGGTTTCGTCGTTAGGCTTGGCCAGGAACGCGTCGACTGCGGTCTGCAGGGCCTTGGCGGTGCTCAGCGAGTCGCTGTACACGGCGTAGACCATTTCGGCGTAGTGCTTGACCACGGCTTTGCCGGCGGCTTCGTCGACAGCCCCTGGCGCAGCAGCGGTGGTGCTGGCAGCAGCAGGTGCCTGTGCTTGCGGCGCGGCGGCTTTGTCGTCCTTTTCACCGCAACCGGCGAGAGCGATGGCAATGGCCAGCAGACTGGCGGAGGCCAGAGGCATTCGAATCATTATTGGTTTTCCTGCGTCGTGTGGTTGGACCAAGGGGTGGACCGTGCGCCGTGGCACGCGAAACCGCAACATCATGCGAAAGATTTGCATTTGCTGTAAAGGGGCGGGCGCGCAATTCATGTAATTGCCGGTCACAGCCGGTAACCAGTCGTGCCGGCTCAGAACATCGAAACCTGGTTACGCTGCGCCTGCTTGAGGAAGCTGGTCAGCTCACGGGCCGACAGCGGCTTGCTGTAGTGATAGCCCTGGCCCTCGTGGCAACCCTGGGCAATGATGTAGGTTTCCTGTTCGGCGGTTTCCACCCCTTCGGCAATCACCTGCATGCCCAGGCTCTTGCCCAGCTGGATGATGGCGCGAACGATGGTGGCGTCGTCATCGTCGTCGAGCAGGTCCTGGACGAAGCTCTTGTCGATCTTGATCTTGTCCAGCGGCAGCGACTTCAGGTAACTGAGCGACGAATAACCGGTGCCGAAGTCGTCGATGGCAATCAGCGCCCCGGAGCGGCGCAGGCTCAGCAGGTGCTGGGCGGCCGTGCTGATGTCTTCCATCAGGCCGGTTTCGGTCACTTCCAGCTCCAGGCTGCGTGGCGGCAGGCGGTAGGCCTGCAGCAGGTTGTTGACCACCCGCGGCAGTTCACTGTGGTGCAGCTGCACGGTGGACAGGTTGACCGCCATGCGCAGCTCGCTGAAGCCTTGGTCGTGCCATTCGCGCAGTTGCCGGCAGGCCTGGTCCAGTACCCATTCGCCGATGCTGATGATGCTGCCGTTCTGTTCGGCCAGCGGAATGAACTGGTCCGGCGGGACCATGCCCAGCTCGGGGTGCTGCCAGCGCAGCAGCGCCTCGACACCGACCACGCGGTGGTCGCGGTAACTGATCTGTGGCTGGTACACCAGGTACAACTGGTTGCGCGGCAGGGCTTCGCGCAGGTCTTTTTCCAGCTCGCGGCGGCGGCGCATTTCGCTGTCGACGCTGGCGATATAGAACTGGTAGCGGTTGCGCGAACGGGCCTTGGCCAGGGTCATGGTCTGTTCGGCTTTCTGCAGCAGCTTCTCGGTGCTGTCGCCGTCTTCGGGGAACAGAGTGATACCGATGGTTGCGCGCAGGCGGATCTGCTGGTGGTGGTCGAGGTCGAAGGGCACTTCCAGGTCGTCGAGTATGCTTTGCGCCAGTTCGGCCGCCTCGTAGGGCTGCTCGATATTGGCCTGCACCAGGGCAAACTGGTCACCGCCCAGCCGCGCCAAAGCGCCCAGGCGGCCACTGTGGGCCCTCAGGCGGTCGGCCAGGGCCAGCAGCAGCTGATCACCGACCTGGTAGCTGAACTGCTCGTTGATGCCCTTGAAGTCGTCCAGGCCCACGCACAACACCGCTACACGGTGTTGCAAGCGGCCGCCATCGACGAGGATCTTGTCCAGCTGCTGTTGCAGTTGCTGGCGGTTGGGCAGGCCGGTGAGGAAGTCGTACTGGGCCATGCGTTGCAGGCTGTTTTCGGCTTCATGGCGCAGGTGGGTATTGCGCTCGATCGACGCCAGCAACTGGTTGGCAGTATTGACCCACAGGCCCAGTTCATTCTTTTCGTGGCCCTTGAGCAGCGGTATCTGGTGCTGGCTGGGGCGGTCGGGGTTGATCTGGGTGAGGTGCTCGATGATCTTGGACAGCGGTTTGGTCAGCAGCCAGTGGTAGACCAGGTACAGCACCAGGCCCATGGCCAAGGCCCGCAGTACGCCGGAAATGAAGATGATCACCGCGTTGATCAGGAAGTCTTCACCGTAGGACGAGGTGTCCAGGGTAATGCTCAGGTCGCCGTAGTATTCGCTGTAGGGGCCGCGGCCGACCAGTTGCGTGGTGTAGGTGCGTTCCTGGCCGAGGATCGGGTCGGTCAGCCAGCGCATGGACATGTCCTGCAGCGGGCGGGACTTTTCTGCCAGCATGGTTTCGTTGGGGTGGCCGATGGAGGCCATGCGCACCGATTCGTCCTGGAACAGGCCTTCCATCACCTGCATGCCCATTTCGCGGTCGAGGCTGTACACCGCCTGGGTGGAGGGGTCGCGGAACATGTCAAGGATGCGCTGGGCATCGTTGTTCACGGCCTGGCGGGTCTTGTAAGTGTCGTAGACAATTTGCGCACAGCTGAGCACGACGCCAACCGCCAACGCCGACAGCAGCACGACCCTGAGCAACTTGACCGACAAGCTGTTCCGCAATTCCAGCTTCAATGGGGTTTCCTTAATCCATGCGCATGGCATCATTTTGCCATCAACGATGACGATACACTACCGGCCGATCATGAGGAGTGTATCGGTTGCCTGACCCCGCAACTTGAGTGCGCTGTGTCAATCTTCCAGAGGTTTGATGTTAGCGCGGTATACGGGCTGAGCAAGCAAAACCGTGCCGGCCTCTTCGCGGGCACAGGCATAAAAAAACCCGGCACATGGCCGGGTTTTTACGTTCAGGGCTGAAGGACTCAGGCCTTGAAGGTATTACCTTCGAACTGTTCGGCAACGAAGGCCCAGTTGACCAGGTTCCAGAACGCCTCGACGTACTTCGGACGGACGTTGCGGTAGTCGATGTAGTAGGCGTGTTCCCAGACGTCGCAGGTCAGCAGCGGGGTGTCGCCGCTGGTCAGCGGGCAGCCGGCGCCGATGGTGCTGGCCAGGGCCAGGGAACCGTCAGCTTTCTTCACCAGCCAGCCCCAGCCGGAACCGAAGGTGCCAACCGAAGTCTTGGTGAACTCTTCCTTGAACTTGTCGAAGGAACCGAAAGCGGCGTTGATGGCGTCAGCCAGGGCACCGGTCGGTTGGCCACCGGCGTTAGGTGCCAGGCAGTTCCAGTAGAAGGTGTGGTTCCAGACCTGAGCGGCGTTGTTGAAGATGCCACCCGAAGAGGTCTTGACGATCTCTTCCAGGGTCTTGCCTTCGAATTCGGTGCCTGGGACCAGGTTGTTCAGGTTCACGACATAGGTGTTGTGGTGCTTGTCGTGGTGATACTCCAGGGTTTCCTTGGAGATGTGCGGCTGCAGGGCATCGTGGGCGTACGGCAGCGGCGGCAATTCAAAAGCCATGGTGGATCTCCTGATTCAGGTCTAGTTCGCGGTTTGCGCAGGGCCGATCACGGGCGGCCCTATGAGCGTCGGCGAGTTTGTACTCTTTGCGACGCAAGGGGTCGATCATAGCACCAGCCCCGGCGCATAACCACGCAACAAACATAGGGAATAGAGGTTCCGCCGCGGTTGGCGGGTACCGACCAGTGGTGGTCGTTTCCAGGCCAACCGATGTGTGCCGGGCCATGCAGGCCAGCGGTCAGTTGAAGATCAACTGCGCCGCCACCGCGAACATCATCACCGCGACCATCAGGTCGAGCATGCGCCAGGTCGCCGGGCGGGCCAGCCACGGTGCCAGCCAGGCCGCACCGATCGCCAGGGTCGAGAACCACACCAGCGAGGCACTGGCCGCGCCGGCCACATAGGCGCCAGGCTCGGTCTGCTGGGCGCCCAGCGAGCCGATCAGCAGCACTGTATCGAGGTAAACGTGCGGGTTCAGCAGCGTTACCGCCAGGGCACTGAGCAGTACCGCACGGCGCGAGCGCATGCCTTTGCCTTCCTGGTGCTGCAGGCTTTGTTTGGAAAAGGCACTGCGCAGGGCTCTGACGCCGTACCAGATCAGGAACAACGCGCCGCCCCAGCGCGCAACGGCCAGCAAGGTCGGGTTTTGCGCCAGCACCGTGGCCAGGCCGAATACCCCGGCAGCCACCAGCAGAGCATCACAGACAATACACAGCGCCGCTACCGGCAGGTGATGCTCGCGGCGCAGGCTCTGGGCGAGGACGAAGGCATTCTGGGTGCCGATGGCCATGATCAGGCCGAAAGCCACCAGCATGCCGTTGAGATAGCTTTGCCACATGGCGTGCTCTCCATAAAGGAAACTAAAGATGCTGGCCATTGTGGTGCTTGGCGCTGTATAAGAAAAACAAATAAAGCTGATCAGGCATTAGGAAATTAGATGTTCGACTACAAGTTGCTCGCCGCCCTGGCGGCGGTGATCGAACAGGGCGGTTTCGAGCGCGCTGCGCAGGTGCTGGGCCTGTCGCAGTCGGCCATCTCCCAGCGCATCAAGCTGCTCGAAGCGCGAGTCGGGCAACCGGTGCTGGTACGTGCCACGCCGCCCAGCCCGACCGAAGTCGGCCGCCAGTTGCTCAACCATGTGCAGCAGGTGCGCCTGCTTGAACGTGACTTGCAGCGCCAGGTGCCGGCGCTGGACGAGGAGGGCATGCCGGAGCGCCTGCGCATCGCCCTGAACGCCGATAGCCTGGCCACCTGGTGGGCCGGTGCGGTGGGTAACTTCTGTGCGCAGCAGAACGTGCTCACCGACCTGGTGGTAGAAGACCAGGAAGTGGGCCTGAAACGCATGCGTGCCGGCGAAGTGGCGGCCTGCCTGTGTGGCAGTGAACGCCCGGTTGCCGGGGCGCGCAGCCTGCTGCTGGGGGCCATGCGCTACCGGGCGTTGGCCAGCCCCGCCTTCATGGCGCGGCATTTCCCCCAGGGTTTTGTCGCCAGCCGCCTGGCCCGCACCCCGGCAATCGTTTATGGCCCGGATGACTTCCTGCAGCATCGCTACCTGGCATCACTGGGTATCGAGGACGGTTTCCTGCACCACCTGTGCCCGTCGTCCGAAGGCTTCCTGCGCATGACCGAGGCCGGGCTGGGCTGGGGGCTGGTGCCCGAATTGCAGGCTCGGGAGCAGTTGGCCAGCGGCCAGTTGGTGGAAATCTGCAGCGATACCCCCATCGATGTGCCGCTGTACTGGCATCATTGGCGCAATGGCGGGCAATTGCTCGCGCAACTGACCGACCACCTGCGGCACACCGCACAGCAATGGCTGGTGCCCTTGTAGCCACAGCTGGCGTCAGTTGCATCTGAAATCTGGCAAGACGGAGTCTTACATGCGAATTCTGGTCACCGGCGCGAGTGGCTTCATTGGTGGGCGCTTTGCGCGCTTCGCCCTGGAGCAGGGCCTGGACGTGCGGGTCAGCGGCCGCCGCGCCGAAGGGGTCGAGCACCTGGTCAAGCGCGGCGCCCAGTTCATCCCCGGCGACCTGGGTGATCCCGAGCTTGCCCGCCGCCTGTGCCAGGGCATCGAGGCTGTGGTGCACTGTGCCGGCGCCGTGGGCAACTGGGGGCGCTACCAGGACTTCTACCAAGGCAACGTGGTTGTCACCGAAAACGTGGTCGAGGGCTGCCTGAAGGAGCATGTGCGGCGCCTGGTGCACCTGTCGTCGCCGTCGATCTACTTCAATGGCCGCTCGCGCCTGGACATCCGTGAAGACCAGGTGCCGCGCCGTTTTCACGACCACTATGGGCAGACCAAGCACCTGGCCGAGCAAAAAGTGTTCGGTGCCCAGGAGTTCGGCCTTGAAGTGCTGGCGCTGCGCCCGCGCTTCGTCACCGGTGCCGGCGATGCCAGCATCTTCCCGCGGCTGATGCAGATGCAGCGCAAAGGCCGCGTGGCGATCATCGGCAACGGCCTGAACAAAGTCGATTTCACCAGCGTGCACAACCTCAACGAAGCACTGCTCAGCGCCTTGTTCGCCGATGACCGTGCCCTGGGCCAGGCCTACAACATCAGCAACGGCCAGCCGCTGCCGCTGTGGGACGTGGTCAACTACGTGATGCGCCAGATGCAACTGCCGCAGGTTACCCGCTACCGTTCCTATGGCCTGGCCTACAGCCTGGCCGCGGTGAACGAGGCGGCCTGCATGCTGTGGCCGGGGCGCCCGCAACCCACCCTGTCGCGCTTGGGGATGCAGGTGATGAGCCGTGATTTCACCTTGGATATCAGCCGTGCCCGGCAGTACCTGGACTATCAGCCCAAGGTCAGCCTGTGGACGGCGCTGGATGAATTTTGTGGCTGGTGGAAGCATCAGCCGGTTGGCTAATGAACCTGGCGCCCGGATCATGGTCATCAGTGCGCCGCACGAGCGGTTTATACTCCTGTCTCTTTGCTACTACTGCGATTGAACCTACCCATGCGCAACGATGCTCTCGACGATTTCGATGATGTGCCTGCCTTGCGGGCCGGTACCCCTGATGATGACGAGCTGTTGCCCGCGCACGTGTCGCGCGGCCGGCAGAAAGCAGCCAAGCCCGCCAGCACAGGCGCGCTGTGGGCGCTGTTGGCGGCCTCGTTCATTGCCCTGGCGGGGATGGGGTGGTGGAGCTTTCAGCAGATTTCACTGATGGAACAGCAATTGGTGGCCACCCAGGAAAGCTTTGCCCGTATCAGTGAGGAGGCGGCCGGGCGCCTGCAGGCGATCAGCGGCAAGGTGGCCGCCAGCGAGTCCTCGGTGAGCACCGGCAGCGAGGCGCTCAAACTGCAGATTCGCCAGCTGCAGGCCAACCTGGCCGAGCAAGGCAAGCAGCAACAGGGTGTGGCCGGGCAGGCGGGCGATCTGGGCAAGCGTCTGGAGCAGGTGCTGGCCGATACACGCGAGCAGCAGAAGGCCGTGACCGAACTGCAGGGCCAGTTGCAGGCACAATTGAAGGCAGTCAACGCCGAGCTGGCTGCGTTGAAGTCGGGCCAGGTGGATGGCGGCAAGCTTGATGGGCAGCTCAAGAGCTTGAGTGATGAGGTCACGGCACTGAAGAAACAAGGCGGTCAGAAGGCGGCCATCGAAAGCCTGGAGCAGGATGTGCTGGTGCTCAAGACGCAGCTGGAAAACCGCCCGGCAGCGTCCAGCGGTGCGTCGGTGCAGGAGTTCGATGCGTTCCGTGGGCAAACCACCCGTAACCTCAATACCCTGCAGAGCCAGATCCAGAACCTGCAACAGCAGATCAGTACCCGGCCTTGAGATCACCTGAACCTTCTTCGCGGGCACGCCCGCTCCCACAGAATCTCAACAGCCTTCAGGCCTGGTGATATCCCTGTGGGAGCGGGCGTGCCCGCGAATGGCCGTTAATCACAGCCGCGGGTAATCGATATACCCAACCGGCCCCTGGCCATAGAAGGTCTCAGGCCGCGCCTCGTTCAAGGGTGCATCCGCCGCCAGCCGCGCCGGCAGGTCGGGGTTGGCGATGAACGGTACGCCAAACGCCACTGCATCGGCCTTGCCACTGGCCAGGGCCGCATTGGCGCTGGCTTTGTCAAACCGCTCGTTGACGATGTACGGGCCGCCGAACGCTTCCTTGATCAATGGGCCGATGCTGTCATCGGCTTCCCGCTCCCGCGAGCAGATAAAGGCAATGCCTCGCTTGCCCAGCTCGCGAGCCACGTAGGTGAAGGTTTCGGCGCGGTCGGCATCACCCATGTCGTGAGCATCGGCACGCGGCGCCAGGTGCACGCCTACGCGATTCGCGCCCCACACTTCGATGACGGCATCGGTCACCTCCAGCAGCAGGCGTGCACGGTTTTCCAGCGAGCCGCCGTAGCGGTCGGTGCGCTGGTTGGTGCTGCTTTGCAGGAACTGGTCGAGCAGGTAGCCGTTGGCGCCGTGAATCTCTACACCATCGAAACCGGCAGCCTTGGCATTCTCGGCGCCGCTGCGGTAGGCCTCGACGATATCGATGATTTCTTCGGTTTCCAGCGCGCGTGGGGTGGGGAAATCACTCAGCGGGCGCACCAGGCTTACATGGCCCTTGGGCTGAATTGCGCTGGGGGCAACCGGCAGCTCGCCGTTCAGGTAGCTGGGGTGGGAAATACGGCCAACGTGCCACAGTTGCAGGAAGATGCGCCCGCCGGCGGCATGCACGGCCTTGGTGACGTTGTTCCAGCCACGCACCTGCTCATCGTTCCAGATGCCGGGGGTATCCGGGTAGCCGACGCCCATGGCACTGACCGAAGTCGCCTCGCTGAGGATCAGCCCGGCGCTGGCGCGCTGCACATAGTATTCGGCCATCAGCGCATTGGGCACGCGGCCTTCGTCGGCACGGCAGCGGGTGAGCGGGGCCATGATGATGCGGTTGGGCAGTTGCAGGTCGCCCAGGGTGATCGGATCGAAAAGCGTGGTCATAGCGGTTACCTGCCTTGTCAAAGTGCTTGGCGCAGTTGTTCGAGGAACGCCTCGATGGTGGCTTCGTTGCGTTTGAAGAAGTGCCATTGGCCAATCTTCTGGCTGCTGATCAGCCCGGCGCGCTGCAAGGTGGCCAGGTGGGCGGAGACGGTCGACTGCGACAAGCCGCAGCGTTGGTCGATCTGCCCGGCACACACACCGTTTTCGGTGCTGTGGTACTGGTCGGGGAATTGCGTTGCCGGGTCTTTCAGCCAGCTGAGGATTTCTCGCCTGACCGGATGGGCCAGCGCTTTTATGATTTCGTCGAGATCGAGAGGCATGGGTTGAGGCTCGTTGTAGCGGTATATCGCGATAGGGCGAAATGTAAATCGCCCGATCCCGATACACAAATATGAAGAGGTTCTGAGCTGAGCACGAATCGCTATATCGCGTTATAACGATATGCTGGTGAGCGGTGCTAGACTGCGCCCATGAACTACCTCGCACACCTGCACCTGGGCGGCCCGGCGCCGCAACAACTGCTTGGCAGCCTGTACGGCGATTTCGTCAAAGGCTCGCTGGAAGGGCGCTTCCCACCTGCGCTGGAGGCGGCTATCCGGCTGCACCGACATATCGACAGCTACACCGATCGGCACCCGTTGGTGCTGGCGGCGCTGGCGCGCTTTCCGCGCGAGCGGCGGCGCTTTGCCGGCATTGTGCTGGATGTGTTTTTCGACCATTGCCTGGCGCGGCATTGGGGGACCTACGCCGATCAGCCGCTGGAGCAGTTTACTGGCGCATTTTACCGGGTGCTGCTGGCGGAGCCCGAGCTGCCGGGGCGGCTGGCGCGGATTGCGCCGTTCATGGCGGCCGATGACTGGCTGGGGGCGTATGGCGATTTCGACACGCTGGAGCAGGTGTTCAACGGCATTGCCCGGCGCTTGTCGCGGCCTGAGGGCATGGCCGGGGTGATGGTGGAGCTGGAGCGGCTGTACGAGCCGCTGCTGGCGGATTTTCGCGAGTTCTACCCGCAGCTACAGGCGTTTGCGGCGGCGGGGCGGATGGCTGACAGTTAGTCTTGCATTGGTAGTGCCGGCCTATTCGCGGGTAAACCCGCTCCCACAAGGTCACCACAGTTTTCGGCATGTGCGCCGTACCTGTGGGAGCGGGTTTACCCGCGAAAGGGCCGGAACAAGCGGTGCAAAAAATTCAGGCAGCCCGCGCCTGCCGCCGTGGCACTGCTTCAACTTCTTCAACCCCGAACAGCGCCAGGTGAATCGCCTGCTGCGCCTGCAACGCCAGCACCGCACGTTCCTTGCCCACGCTACCGATCGGTTGCAGCAGGTGAATGCACACCTCGCCCCGCGGCTGGGCAAACAGGCGCATCAGGTGCGACACCAGGTCATCATCGCCAATGAACGGCGCAATCGGGTCGATCTGGCCGTCACGCAAATACTGGATAGCCACCGGCTGCACGCCCACGCCGCGGTCAATGGCCCCAGCCAGCAGGCGGCCATGGAAGGTGCGCAAGGTGCGACCGCTGGTCGTGGTGCCTTCGGGGAAAATCAGCAGCGGCCGGGCCAGCCCCAGTTGCCCGGCGATCTGTTCACGCAGGCGCTGGCTGTCACCCCCGCCACGGCGGATGAACAGCGTGCCGGCCTTTTCCGCCAGCCAACCCGCCACCGGCCAATGACGCACCTCGGCCTTGGACAAAAACGACAGCGGCAGCAGCATGCCGAGCAGGGGGATATCGGTCCACGAGATGTGGTTGCTGACCCACAGCATCGGCCGCTGTGGCAACTCGCCGACTACCTTCACCTCGAAGGGCAGGGCAGCAACCAGGCGTTTCATGAACAGGCAGGTCCAGCGCTGGCGGCGTTCGATGGGGGCCTTGAAGCCCAGGCGTTCACCGAGGGCGATAACGCTGGCCATCAGCATGCCCAGCAACAGCACCAGCAGCAGTCGGGTCAGGCGGGCGACTACCCGCAACTTCGGCATCAGACCGCCGCCTTGAAGTGGCGGGCGTAGCGCGGGCACAGGTCGTCGCGCTTGAGCAGGATGAATACGTCGGCCACCTGGAAGTCCTCGTCCCAGCACGGCTCGCCGCAAATCTTCGCGCCCAGGCGCATGTAGGCCTTGAGCAGCGGTGGCATTTCGGCGATGACGTTACCCGGCAGGGCCAGGCTTGGCAGCGGGTTCTTCGGCTCGGCACGTAGGTGCTCGTTGCACAGGTAACGCTCACGCAGGCGCTGCATCACCGCATGGGCCTGCACGCCGCCGTCCTGCATGGGGATGCTGGCGCAGCCCATCAGGTAGCTGTAGCGGCCCTCGTTGAGCACCTCGGCCAGTTCACCCCACAGCACGGCGATGGTGCCGCCGTTGCGGTAGTCGGGGGCTACGCAGGTTCGGCCCAGCTCCAGGATCGGGCCCTGCAGCTGCAACAGGCCGTGCAGGCGGAATTCTTCTTCGCTGTAGAAGCGGCCCAGGCTGCTGGCGGCCTGGTGGTCGAGCAGGCGGGTGGTGGCCACCAGCTCGCCGGTGCTCAGGTCGCGCACACCAATGTGGCGGCAGTGTACGTCGTAATCGTCCATGTCCAGGCCCTGCTCGGCACCCTTTAGCTTGGCCTTGAATTCGGCGCTGAACACTTTGAAGCGCAGGGCCTGGGCCTCCTGCAGCGCCGCGGCGCCAACCAGGCGTTCGGCTTGCAGACGGCGTTCAGTGCTGTTGTCGCCAGAATGAGCGATCCGAGTCATTACGAGTCTCCATAAGCCAGCCATGAAGGGTTGCGGCCGGTCGGCTTTGTTGTGCAAAGTCAGCCTAGGTAGGCGCGGTGTCACCCCTGTGAATCTTTGGTGATGCTTGCGTGACACCCCCGAACCTTGACCAGAAAGCCCCAGCAAGGAGCCGTCCCATGGCCTGGTTGCAACGATTGAACGACCCGCTTCGCCACGCGTTGGCGGGCACTCTGGGCGAAACCTACGCCGCGCTGCTCGAGCGCCTCGGCCCGGTTGCTCCCTTCGAACTGGCGGCACTGGGCGGGCGCGCGATGGCCACGCCGGGCCTGGCTTTCCTGGTGGGTTACCAGGCCGCCTTGCGCGTGCTGTGGCCCAGTGCACCGCCCAGCCTCGGTGCCTTGTGCGCCACCGAGCGGCGCAGCGTAAGGCCGGCGGACATGCACACGCGGCTGGACGGTTTGCGGCTGACCGGCAGCAAGGACTTCGTCACCGCCGGGCTGGAGGCGGAGTGGCTGCTGGTGGCGGCGCGCAGCGAAACGGCAGGCGCGGCGCCACAGTTGAACCTGGCTGTGGTCTACCCCGGGGAGCCAGGCGTGACCCTGGAGCCATTGCCGACCCTGCCGCTGATGCCGGAGGTGGGCCATGGGCGCTTGCTGCTGGAACAGGCGACGTGCGAATTGCTGGCCGGTGACGGTTGGGATGCCTATGTGAAGCCGTTTCGCTCGCTGGAGGACTTGTACGTGCTCACGGCGCTGACGGCCTGGTTGTATGGCGTGGGGCAGGAAAGCGCCTGGCCACAGGATTTACGGCTGCAATTGCTTGGGCTGCTGGCAGGGTGTGCCGAGGGCAGCCGGCAGTGTGCCGACAGCGTGGGGTGCCATTTGTTGCTGGGCGGGTTGTTTGCGCAGTTTCAGAGATTGCGGGGTGCCATCGATGCGGCCCTGGCGGCAGGGCCGGTGCATTGGGCGGAAATCTGGCAGCGTGACCAAGGGGTGATGGCGTTGGCTGCGGCGGCGCGCGAGAAGCGGTTGAACAAGGCTTGGGTGGCTGCGGGATTGTCATGAATGCCTGATAGGGTTGTGTGAACGGACGAATCCCGGGGCCGCCTTGCGGCCCTTCGCGGGCTTGCCCGCTCCCACAGGTATGGCGCTGACCTCATCTAATGTGCGGTCTCTGTGGGAGCGGGCGAGCCCGCGAAGGGCTGCAAGGCAGCCCCAAAAACGCGAGCCTGTACTGGAATGCTGAAAGGTCTGCTACTGCTGCTTTGCATGGCCATGGCCTCCGCCAGGGCGGAGAACTGGCCTGACCCTGACTGGCAGAACGACCCTGCCACCCTCTACTGGCAAGCCGTCGACGCCTACGCCTTCCCCCCTCGTACCGCCCCCGACCGCAGCGGCATCCGCACCGACGCGCTGCTGATCATCCGCGACGGCCGCATCCTCCACGAGCGCTACAGCGCCCCCACCACTGCCGCCACCGCGCACCTGACCTGGTCGGTCAGCAAGAGCGTACTCGCAACGCTGATGGGCGTGGCCCAAGGCGAAGGGCGCTTTCAGCTGCAAGATCCGGTCACCCGCTTCTACCCCGCCATGCGCGGCCATCCCGGCATACGCATGGCTGATCTGCTGCACTGGGCCAGTGGCCTGGACTGGCAGGAAGACTACGAATACGCCCCGCTCAAGTCCTCGGTGGTGGCCATGCTGTATACCCGTGGCCGCGAGGACATGGCGGCCTATACGGCGGCGCGGGGGGCGTCGGCCAGCCCCGGTCAGCGATTCCTCTACTCCAGTGGCGACAGCAACCTGCTGGCCGCCGCGCTGCGCGGCATGCTCGATGACGGGCAATACCCCGATTACCCCTGGCATGCGCTGTTCACCCCGCTGGGTATCGACAGCGCGGTGTGGGAGCGTGACCGGGCGGGCACCTACGTGGGCTCTTCCTACCTGTACCTCAGCGCCCGTGACCTGGCGCGTATCGGCTTGCTGATGCAGCGCGACGGGCGTTGGCAAGGCCGGCAGCTGTTGCCCAAGGCCTGGGTGGCCTTCAACCGTACAGCGTTTGCCCATGCCGAACCTGTGCCGGGTGAAGCCAACCCTGGTGGCCACTGGTGGCTCAACCAGCCGCTGGCCGGCGCCGAGCGGCCTTGGCCAAGTGCGCCTGTCGACACCTACGCCGCCCTTGGCCACTGGGGCCAGGCGCTGTACGTACTGCCTGCGCAAAAGCTGGTGATCGTGCGCTATGCCGATGACCGCGACGGCAGTTACCAGCACGACGAACTGCTCAAGCGGGTACTGGCCGCACTGGCCCGGGAGGGCACATGAAACGGGTCTTGTTGCTGGTGCTGCTGGGGCTGTTGTTCTGGGCCTGGCAGGAGCGCCAGGCCCTGGGGGATTTCCCCGGCATCCTCTCGGCCTACTCGGCCAAGGAGTACTGCTCGTGCCGCTTTGTCATGGGCTTCGAGCAGGCCTACTGCCAAGGTTATGTAAAGCAATGGCTGCCGCTGAGCCTGCTGGAGGAAAACAGCCAGCAGCGGCTGGTCACCGCCGAGGGGCTTGGGCGGCGCAATCAGGCTGCCTGGCAAGGCCTGCGCGAGGGCTGCCGCTTGCTGCCATGAAGGCGGGCGGGTAAGGTTGGCGGCTTGGTTTCACGAGATCTGTCATGTTCAAACTGCCCCGTCTACTGCCCGCCTTGTTGCTGGCTTTGTGCCTGCCCGCCCATGCCAATTGGCACCTCGATGGCGAATCGTCGCGCCTGTCGTTCATTACCGGCAAGAACGGTGACACCGCCGAAGTGCACCGCTTTCTGGTGCTGCATGGCACGGTCGACCGCAAAGGCGTGGCGGGGCTGAGCATCGAGATGGACTCGGTCAGCAGCGGCATCCCGCTGCGTGACGAGCAAATGCGTGACAACCTGTTCGAGGTAGGGCGCTTCGCCGAGGCCACGGTTAAGGCGCAGATCGATCTGCGGCCGATCAATGACCTGGCCGATGGTGCACAACTCGAGTTGCGCCTGCCGCTGACGGTCACGTTGCATGGCCAGTCGCACAGCTACAACGCCCTGCTGCTGGCCACTCGCCTGGATGCGCGGCGCTTTCAGGTTGTGACCCTGGAACCGCTGCTGCTGCGCGCCGAGGATTTCGGTTTGCTGCCGGGGCTGGAAAGCCTGCGCAAGTTTGCCGGGCTCAAGTCCATCAACCCGTCGGTGCCGGTTAACGCGGTACTGATTTTCACCGCCCGCTGACATGCCGGGGCCGGTCTTCCCTTGGCGGGATGGCAACCAGTTCGAACTGCTGATCGACGGCCCCGAGTTCTTTCCGCGCATGCTGGCGGCAATCGAGCGTGCCGAGTTTCAGGTTGACCTGGAGCTGTACCTGGTCGAGGCCGGCGCCTGTGCCGAGGCGGTGGTCGAAGCGCTGGAGCAGGCCGCCCGGCGTGGCGTGCGGGTGCGTTGCCTGTTCGATGACTATGGCTCGCTGGCCTTCAACAGCGCCCTGCGCCAGCGCCTGCTGGAAGCCGGTGTGTACCTGCGCTGGTACAACCGCCTGCGCTGGAAGCGTGGCCTGCGCAACCTGTACCGCGACCACCGCAAGCTGCTGCTGGTGGACGAACGCTGGGCGGTGGTGGGCGGCACTGGCGTTACCGACGAGTTCTGGAAGCCGGGGGACGCGACCAGCGAATGGCATGAGGTGATGGTGCAGATTCTGGGGCCGGTGGTAACCGACTGGCAACTGCTGTTCGACCGCCAGTGGTACGCCAACAACCGCCGCACCGCCTGGCGCCCTGCCGAAGGTTTCGGCCTGCCGCGCCTGCCCAAGGTGCCTGCCCACGGGCAGGGCATGGGCCGGGTGGCCTATGCCGACGCCCGCCAGCACCAGGACATCCTGCATTCGCTGGTGCGGGCGCTGAACAGTGGCAAGCAACGGGTATGGCTGGCCACGCCGTACTTTCTGCCGACCTGGAGCGTGCGCCGTTCGTTGCGCCGTGCCGCCAGCAAGGGGCTTGATGTGCGCCTGTTGCTGACCGGCCCACGCACCGACCACCCGTCGGTCCGCTACGCCGGGCACCGTTATTACCCACGCCTGCTGCGCGCCGGAGTACGGATTTTCGAATATCAACCGTGCTTCCTGCACCTGAAGATGGCCGTGGTAGACGACTGGGTCAGCGTGGGGTCGTGCAACTTCGACCACTGGAACCTGCGCTTCAACCTTGAGGCCAACATCGAGGCGCTCGACCCGCCGTTGACGGCGGCGGTGGTGGCCAGCTTCGAGCGCGACTTTGCCCTGAGCGAGGAAGTCGACCTCGACCACTGGCATGCCCGCCCCCTGTGGCGCAGGGTAAAACAACGGATCTGGGGCTGGATCGACCGACTGGTGGTCAACGTGCTCGACCGCCGCGACTGACAGCGGCTATCGTGCATTGACTGTTCACGGTTAACCGAAGGAGTGGGTGCGATGACGGCGAAGAAGATTCTGATGCTGGTGGGCGACTACGTCGAGGATTACGAGGCGATGGTGCCGTTCCAGGCCTTGAGCATGGTGGGCCACACCGTGCATGCGGTGTGCCCGGAGAAACTGGCGGGGCAGACCGTGCGCACTGCCATCCATGATTTTGAGGGTGAGCAGACCTACAGCGAAAAGCCGGGGCACAACTTTGCCCTGAATTACGACTTTGTGCGGGTACGGCCCGAGAGTTACGACGCGCTGCTGATCCCGGGTGGCCGTGCGCCGGAATACCTGCGCCTGGATGAGAAAGTGCTGGAACTGGTGCGGGCGTTCGACCAGGCCGGCAAGCCGATTGCCGCGGTGTGCCATGGTGCCCAGCTGCTGGCGGCGGCGGGTGTGCTGGAGGGGCGCGAATGCAGCGCGTACCCGGCGTGTGCGCCGGAGGTGCGCCTGGCGGGCGGCACGTTCATTGATATCGCGGTGGACCAGGCCCATGTGGATGGCAACCTGGTGACCGCACCGGCGTGGCCAGCGCACCCGGCGTGGCTGGCGGCCTTCCTCAAGGTGCTGGGTACCCGTATCGCCTGACCGGGCCCCTTCGCGGGTAAACCCGCTCCCACAGGGATCCCATTGAACCTGATAGGGGTGGTGTACCTGTGGGAGCGGGTTTACCCGCGAAGAGGCCGGTACAGGCAATGCATTCAAAGCAGCTCAGGCTACCTGCTCAACCCAGTCATTCAGGTTGTAGTAGTTGGTCACCCGGGCAATCTTGCCGCAGTGGATATAGAAAAACGCCCCCGCCGGCAGCACATAGGTCTGCCCGTTGGCTGCCGGCAACCCTTGGTCATCGGCCAGGTATTCGCCATGCACGGTGAACTCTGCCGCCGCGCGGCTGCCGTTGGCATTCTGCATCACCACGATATCGGCCAGGCGTTCGCGGTAGCAGCGGTTCATCTTGTCCATGAACGCGGCAAACCGGGCCTTGCCCATTTGCCGCTCGCCCTGGTTGATGTCGTGAATTACGTCCTCGCTGAGCAGGGCGAGAAAGCCCGGCATGTCACCGGCGTTGAACGCCGCATAGTAAGCATTTACCAGTTCGGTAGCGGTCATGGAACAATACCTGTCGTGTAGGGAAAAGGCGGGTCGTTGCCTCGGATGATAGGGTTTCCCCTCAAGCCCGGCTTAGCCGAGCGCGTCATCCACATCGACAAAACGACCGCCAAGCATGGAAATACGCCTGTTGCACGGCGCCGCTATCGCGCCATACATCGATGACCTCGCTCGCCTGCGCCTTAGCGTGTTTCGCGAGTTTCCCTACCTTTACGACGGTACCCCGCAGTACGAGGCTGACTACCTGGCCGCCTATGCCCGTTCCGGGCGCAGCCTGGTGGTGCTGGCGCTGGACGAAGGCAAGGTGGTGGGCGCTTCCACCGGCCTGCCGCTGGTGGATGTCGCCTCCGAGTTCCAGCAGCCGTTCCTGGCCCAGGGCCGCGACCCGGCCAGCGTCTATTACTTCGGTGAGTCGCTGGTGTTGCCGGAGTACCGTGGCCAGGGCCTGGGCGTGCGCTTCTTCATTGAACGCGAGTCCTATGCGCACAAACTGGCCGAATTCGATTACTGCGCGTTCTGCGCGGTGGAGCGGCCAGGTGTGCACCCGCGACGGCCGGCAGACTACAAACCTTTGCACGGTTTCTGGCGCAACCGCGGCTTCCTGCATGACCCGTCATTGCGCACCACCTACGCCTGGCGCGACCTGGATGAACAGGAAAGTTCGGACAAGCTGATGTCGTTCTGGCTGAAGGAACTGCCGATATGATCCGCCTGGCGGCCTGCCAGTACGCCATCGAACTGCATGAAACCTGGGACGCCTACGCCGACCACCTGCAGGGCCTGTGCGCCGAGGCCGTGGAGGCGGGCGCACGCTTGCTGCTGCTGCCGGAATACGCCGGGCTGGTATTGAGCGGCCAACTGAGTGTCGAGCAGCGGGGCGACTTGAAGGCTTCGATTGCCGGCATCCAGCCGTTGATCGAACCCTGGAAGGCACTGTGCGAAAGCCTTGCCCGGCGCTGGGGGATCTACCTGCAACCCGGTAGCGTGCCGGTGCTGGACAGCGATGGGCGGTACCGCAACCGTGCCTGGCTGTTCGGCCCCAAGGGTGTGCTGGGTTACCAGGACAAGCTGATGATGACCCGGTTCGAGCGAGAGCAGTGGGACATCGCGGCGGGCCAGGGGCTGCAGGTGTTCGACACCGAGTTGGGGCGCCTGGGCATCCTGATCTGTTATGACAATGAATTCCCCATGCTGGCCAGGGGCCTGGCCGAGGCGGGTGCCGACCTGATCCTGGCGCCCAGCTGTACCGATACCGAGGCGGGTTACCACCGGGTACGCATCGGCGCCCAGGCGCGGGCGTTGGAGAATCAGATTGCCGTGTTGCAGAGCCCTACGGTGGGGCTTGCGCCATGGTCGCCGGCGCTGGACGAGAATATCGGGCGGGCGGGGTTGTTCGTTCCGCCGGATCACGGGATGCCGGGGGATGGGGTGGTGGCGTTGAGCGAGGCGCTGAGCCCGGTGTGCAGCCAGTGGCTGGTGTGTGAGGTGGACCTGGAGGAAGTGCGGCGGGTGAGGCGGGAAGGGCAGGTGTTTACCCGCAGGGACTGGCCGGAGCAGTTTGACAGGATCTTGTGAAAACAGTGGCGGCCTCTTCGCGGGTGAACCCGCTCCCACAGGGACCGCACTGTTTTCAGGATCAGTGAGGTCAGTGTGGGAGCGGGTTTACCCGCGAAGCAGGCGCCACTGTTGCATCAGGCTTACTTCACTTCGACTGCCAGGCTCTCGGCAATCTTGCTCTGCCACAGGGCAGGGCCAGTGATGTGTACCGACTCACCGTTGCTGTCTACGGCAACGGTAACCGGCATGTCCTTGACGTCGAACTCGTAGATCGCTTCCATGCCCAGCTCGGCGAAGGCCAGGACCTTCGACTTGCGGATGGCCTGGGCCACCAGGTAGGCAGCGCCACCCACGGCCATCAGGTACACGGCCTTGTTGTCCTTGATCGCTTCGATGGCGGTCGGGCCACGCTCGGACTTGCCGATCATGCCCAGCAGGCCGGTCTGCTCAAGGATCTGGCGGGTGAACTTGTCCATGCGGGTAGCGGTGGTCGGGCCGGCAGGGCCAACCACTTCGTCACCAACCGGGTCGACAGGGCCTACGTAGTAGATGAAGCGGCCTTTCAGGTCCACCGGCAGCTCTTCGCCACGGTTGAGCATTTCGACCATGCGCTTGTGCGCGGCATCGCGGCCGGTCAGCATCTTGCCGTTGAGCAGGATGGTTTCGCCCGGTTTCCAGCTGGCGACTTCTTCCGGGGTGATGTCGTCGAGGTTGACGCGGCGGGCACTTGGGCCGGCTTCCCAGACGATTTCCGGGTAGGCGTCCAGCGACGGCGCTTCCAGTTCGGCCGGGCCGGAGCCGTCGAGCACGAAGTGGGCGTGACGGGTGGCGGCGCAGTTGGGGATCATGCACACCGGCAGCGACGCAGCGTGGGTCGGGTAATCCATGATCTTGACGTCGAGCACGGTGGTCAGGCCACCCAGGCCCTGGGCGCCGATGCCCAGCTGGTTGACCTTCTCGAACAGCTCCAGGCGGATTTCTTCCAGACGGTTCTGCGGGCCACGGGCTTTCAGCTCATGGATGTCGATGGATTCCATCAACACTTCCTTGGCCATGACGGCGGCCTTCTCGGCGGTACCGCCGATACCGATGCCGAGCATGCCAGGCGGGCACCAGCCAGCGCCCATGGTCGGGACGGTCTTCAGCACCCAGTCGACGATCGAGTCGGACGGGTTGAGCATGGCCATCTTCGACTTGTTCTCCGAGCCGCCGCCCTTGGCTGCGACATCGACCTCGACCTTGTCGCCGGGGACGATGGAGTAGTGGATCACTGCCGGGGTGTTGTCCTTGGTGTTCTTGCGGGCACCGGCCGGGTCGGCCAGGATCGAAGCACGCAGCACGTTTTCAGGCAGGTTGTAGGCGCGACGCACACCTTCGTTGATCATGTCGTCGACGCTCAGGGTGGCGCCGTCCCAGCGTACGTCCATGCCCACGCGTACGAACACGGTGACGATACCGGTGTCCTGGCAGATCGGACGGTGGCCGGTGGCGCACATGCGCGAGTTGATCAGGATCTGGGCGATGGAGTCACGCGCAGCAGGCGACTCTTCACGCAGATAGGCCTCGTGCATGGCCTGGATGAAATCGACGGGGTGGTAGTACGAAATGAATTGCAGGGCGTCGGCGACGCTCTGAATCAGGTCGTCTTGCTTGATCACGGTCATGCAGCGCGCTCCTCTTAAAGACGGGAACATTCATAAAGACGCTCGACGGTGCCGACCAGCATGTCGAAACGCCTTGCAAGGCGCCGGCAGGTCAGGCCGGCGGAAAAAGGCGCGGCAGTATAGCGCGCATCCGTGCCGGGCACACCTTCGGCCGGTCTGGACCATGGTCGGCAGCTGGCGGGCATCCTTTTTGCTCACGTGCTGCGCTTGGCTTACAGTGAGCCTCGGATACCTGGAGAAACACCGAATATGCCCGAACTTTGCGTGGGCGAGCGCCGCTGGGCGGTGTCGACTGGCAGCAACCTGCTCGATGCCTTGAACGAGGCCGGGTTGAATGTGCCCTACAGTTGCCGCGCCGGCAGCTGCCATGCCTGCCTGGTGCAGTGCCTGGACGGGCTGCCAGCGGACGCCTTGCCCGAGGCCTTGGCGCTGGAGAAACACGCACAGGGCTGGCGCCTGGCTTGCCAGTGCCGGGTGGTGGGTGACCTGCGTGTGGCGGTGTTCGACCCGCAGCAGGATGGGATTCCCGCACAGGTTTGCGCACTGGACTGGTTCGGTGACGTGCTGCGCCTGCGCCTGCGCCCCGAACGCGCGCTGCGTTACCAGGCCGGTCAGCATATGGTGCTGTGGAACGGTACGGTCGCGCGGCCTTATTCCCTGGCCAGCCTGCCGGGTGAGGACGACTTCCTGGAATTCCATATCGACTGCCTGCGGCCCGGCGCCTTTTGCGACAAGGCGAGGGGATTGCAGGTGGGTGACACTTTGCGCCTGGGTGAACTTCGCGGCGGGGCGTTGCACTACGACCCGGACTGGCAGGAGCGGCCGCTCTGGCTGCTGGCGGCCGGTACCGGGCTTGCGCCCTTGTGGGGCATCTTGCGCGAGGCGTTGCGCCAGCAGCATCGCGGGCCGATCCGTGTGCTGCATGTAGCGCGTGACCACTACCTGGCCATCGACCTTGCCGAGCTGGCGCAGGCTTTTCCAGCGCTCAGCATCGACATGATCGACAGCGCAGACGTCGAGCAGTCACTGTCGGCATTGCAGTTGCAGTCTCGGCAAACGTTGGCGCTGGTCTGTGGGCACCCCGACACGGTCGAGCGATTCGCTCGCCGGTTGTTCATTGCCGGGCTGCCGAGAAACCAGTTGTTTGCCGATGTGTTCAGTGCACATGCGTAAGCGGCAAGCGCATCACAGCTGCGTAAGGCATCGGATCAGGGAGCCACGGGGAAGGTTGGGATTGGTACTCATGACATGCACCATGGTCTTGCCGGTATCGAGGATCTCACAGCGCCTGGCAGCAGTCGTGCCGTCGATGAGAATGTACCCGGTGCCGTCGTCTGCGAAGGACTCGTCGAGTTCTCCATTGGCATGGAAACGGCCAATCAGCATCGGTGCGTCTGGCCCTCGGGTCCATATGCCTGTTGCCAGTATCGGGCTGTCAGCATTCAGGGGGGAGTACGCGGCGAGCTGATTCCAGGCAAGGCTGTAATAGCGTTCCAGCAGTGGTGAGCGGAACGATTCATCAATGACGCCTTGATCATTCAACGCCACCATCAAGCCCCCTCGCTTGTCACCCATGCCGCAGCCGATGATGCGGTTTGCGGCCGGCAACACCAGGAAATTCTCCAGGATTTTCAGGGTGTCGGGGAAATCGGCGAAGCCACCGGTTCCAAAGCCACTGTTGTATTCGCCTGCTGGACCAAGCGATACCACGCAGCCGCCGACTGGCACGCTATTGGCGTTATAGACTCTCGCGCATACCAAAATGCCCTGATCACTGGCGTAGAGGTTCAAACCATGAAGCCAGTTGCCATCCCCGCGCGTGAGTTCCTTGTAACCTGTGCCATTGAAGCTGGGGACCAGGTTACCGTCGCGATCGAACTTCATCAGCACGGTATCAAGACCGAAGAAGTTGCCCAGTACCAGGATGTCATTGCCGATTGAGCTCACATGACATTGCATGGCAGGGGGCGTCGAAAAGGCTCTATGCCGCGCTTGCC
The DNA here is from genome assembly GCF_050058005.1 of Pseudomonas sp. WOUb67. Classification (NCBI taxonomy): domain Bacteria; kingdom Pseudomonadati; phylum Pseudomonadota; class Gammaproteobacteria; order Pseudomonadales; family Pseudomonadaceae; genus Pseudomonas; species Pseudomonas sp. WOUb67. The sequence goes on from NZ_CP170112.1 coordinate 1,856,199, forward strand.
TTAGCGTTGCAGGACGCTTGATGACCTGATGCCCATCCTCGCCGAAGCGTGTGTCCAGGATACCGTTTTTGTCGAAGCGAGCCAGCGCTGGAACACCATCGAAGAAATAGGATTGGTCCGAGGTCAGGCCGATGATCAATAGCGCGCCGCCATCCAGTTGCGTGATGCTGTAGGCCAGCGATTGCTTGTGTCCAAAGCTGCCGGTCGTGATGCCTCCGGTGCCGAAGGAGGTATCCAGATCACCATTTTTCTTGAGGCGGAAGAGGGCGTAATGAGGGTTTTCGTCGACATAAGCACTACCGACGCAGATGCGGCCCTCGTCAGTTTTCAGGGATGTTTCGATTGTGCCGATATTGTCCGGTATCTTCGCTGTGTATTCGGGGTCGATCAGCGAATTTGCGATAGGGTTTGCCATGACGAGCCTCCTGGACCAATGGGGTCCATGTAGGCTCTGCTCAGCCAGCGCATCTCACAACTGGCAGAAATATCAGGTTGAAAAAAAAAGGGCCGCTAATGCGGCCCTTTCTATACATCAACCCACCAGCGGATCACCGACATGCAGGATCTTCATGCCGTTGGTGCCACCGATGGTGTGGTAGCTGTCCCCTTTGGTCAGGATCACCCAGTCACCCTGTTCCACCAGGCCACGCTTGAGCAGTTCGTCGACTGCCGCCTGGCTTACCTTGTCGGCCGGCAGCGAGGCCGGGTCGAAGGCAATCGGGTAGACGCCGCGGAACATCGAGGCGCGAGCCTGGGTAGCGCGGTGCGGCGACAGGGCGAAGATCGGCACGTGCGAACGCAGGCGCGACATGATCAGCGGGGTGTAGCCGCTTTCGGTCAGGGCGATGATCGCCTTCACGCCCGGGAAGTGGTTGGCCGTGTACATGGCCGCCAAGGCGATGCTTTCGTCGCAACGCTCGAAGGTGGTGTGCAGGCGGTGGCTGGACTTCTGGTTGGTCGGGTGCTTTTCGGCACCTTGGCAAATCCGCGCCATGGCCTGTACGGCTTCGATCGGGTAGGAACCGGCAGCACTTTCGGCCGACAGCATCACCGCGTCGGTGTTGTCCAGCACGGCGTTGGCCACGTCGGACACTTCAGCGCGGGTCGGCATCGGGTTCTGGATCATCGACTCCATCATCTGGGTCGCCACGATCACCGCCTTGTTGTTGCGGCGAGCGTGCTGGATGATCTTTTTCTGGATGCCGATCAGCTCGGCGTCGCCGATTTCCACACCCAGGTCGCCACGGGCAACCATCACCGCGTCGGAGGCGGCGATCAGCTTGTCGAGGGTCTCGTCGTCGGCAACCGCTTCGGCGCGTTCGATCTTGGCCACCAGCCAGGCGCTGCCGCCGGCTTCGTCACGCAGCTTGCGTGCGTATTCCATGTCGCTGGCGTCACGCGGGAAGGAAACGGCCAGGTAGTCCAGGTCCATTTCCGCAGCCAGCTTGATGTCGGCCTTGTCTTTTTCGGTCAGGGCCGGTGCGGTCAGGCCGCCACCTTTACGGTTGATGCCTTTGTGGTCCGACAGCGGGCCACCGATGATCACCACGCAGTGCAGGGCGTCTGCAGTGGCGGTTTCGACGCGCATGACCACACGGCCATCGTCGAGCAGCAGTTCGTCACCGACGCCGCAGTCCTTGACCAGGTCGGGATAGTCGATACCGACGATGTCCTGGTTGCCTTCGGTCAGCGGGTGGGCGGTGGAGAAGGTGAACTTGTCACCGATCTTCAATTCGATGCGCTTGTTGGCGAACTTGGCGATGCGGATCTTCGGACCCTGCAGGTCGCCCAGCAGCGCGACATGGCGGCCGTTCTTGGCGGCGATGTCACGGATCAGGCGGGCGCGGGCCTTGTGCTCGTCCGGGGTGCCGTGGGAGAAGTTCAGGCGTGCCACGTCCAGGCCGGCAAGGATCAGTTGCTCGATCACTTCCGGCGAGTTGCTGGCGGGGCCAAGGGTGGCGACGATTTTGGTACGGCGGATGGTCATGCACAGACTCCTATAGTGAAGCGCAGCGAAAGGCTACTCCTGAATCTCGCTGTAGTCATTGTTCCGTTGCACTACCTGCGACCAAGGCAGGGTGGCATTTGAACGGTCGGGGTATCCTTGCAAAAGCCTGTGAAGATTTGTTGGCGTTGGCCGATACACAGGCATCAAAGGAGATCCCCATGCGAGCCCTGATCGTTTTAGCCCTGGCGGCCAGCGCCGTCGGCTGCACCCGCTGGTCCATGGACCACCACCTGAACAATGCCTACCGCGCCTATGACCGTGGCGACTGCGCACGGGTCATGCTGGAGCTGTCGCAGGTTGACCGCACCAGCCGGTCGCGGCCTTTCATCCACCCGGAGGTGTCGCTGCTGCGTGGCCAGTGCCTGGAGCGCCAGGCGCTGTACGTGGATGCCGCGCAGACTTACCAGTACCTGATCCAGCAATACCCGGGCAACGAGTACGCCTATCGTGCCCGGGCACGCCTGCAGACCCTTGAAAAACTTGGCCATGCCCGTAGCGGCGAAGCGGCTGTGGCCAGCCCGGTGACGACTGCACCTTGGCGATAACACCAAGGTGTGGTTTATTTCACGAGATTTGCAGCGCGCCCTGCGCTAATCTGTAACTCAGCTGTTACAACAACCGCCAGTACCTTGTATTCCTGGCATCAGGTACGGAATACACTCGCGATCATGTTCAACAAGCGCCACATCGAACGCCATCAACTGCCTTGTGTCCTCAAGGTATTCAACCGTTTTACCGGTCAAGAAATCGGCCAGCTGGGTAATGCCTCCGAGGATGGCTTGATGGTAATCAGCCAGCTGCCTGTGCTGGTGGGGCCCGATTACGAACTGCAATTGCGCTTGCCGCTGGTCGGCGGCGGGCATCAGTTCGTCAACCTGACCGCCAGTTGCCTGTGGTGCCGCGAAGACCAGACGCCCGGGCACTACGATTCGGGCTTCATGCTGTTGCAGGCGCCCCGCGAATTCGACGAGTTCGTGCGCTCACTGCGTGATTATTTCAGTTTCCTTCCTGCCAACGCTTCTGTCTGAGGCTGCGCTAGAATCGGGTCGACCTTGATACAGGACGACCCCGTGACCTCCAGCATTTTCTGGCACGACTACGAAACCACCGGCATCAACCCGCGCTGCGACCGGCCACTGCAGGTGGCCGGTGTGCGCACCGATTTCGACCTTAACGAAATCGACGAGCCGATCAGCCTTTATTGCCGGCCTTCCGACGACATCCTGCCGCACCCTGCGGCTTGCCTGGTAACTGGCATCACCCCGCAGTTGCTGGCCGAGCAAGGCCTGTGCGAGGCCGAATTCATGACCCGGGTGCATGCGCAACTGGCGCAGCCGGGTACCTGTGGCGCTGGCTACAACACCCTGCGCTTCGACGATGAAGTGACCCGCTACAGTTTGTACCGTAACTTTTTCGACCCGTATGCCCGGGAGTGGCAGGGCGGTAACAGCCGCTGGGACCTGATCGACATCGTGCGCACCGCCTACGCCTTGCGCCCTGACGGTATTCAATGGCCGCAACAGGACGGGCGCACCAGCCTGCGCCTTGAACTGTTGAGCAAGGCCAATGGCATTGACCATGGGCATGCCCACGAAGCGCTTTCCGACGTGCGGGCAACCATTGCCCTGGCCCGTCTGATTCGGCAAAAACAGCCCAAGTTGTATGACTGGCTCTTCCAGTTGCGCAGCAAGCATAAAGTGATGGAACAGATTCGTTTGTTGCAGCCACTGGTGCATATATCGGGGCGCTTCTCGGCGGCGCGCAATTACCTGGGTGTCGTATTGCCATTGGCCTGGCACCCGCGTAATCGCAATGCACTGATCGTCTGCGACTTGCATCAGGAATCCCTACCGTTACTAAGGGAAAGTGCTGAGGTTCTACGCCAGCGCTTGTATACCCGTCACGATGCGCTGGCCGAGGGTGAATTACCGGTGCCGCTCAAAGTGGTGCAGATCAATCGCTGCCCGGTACTGGCGCCACTTTCGGTATTGCGCCCGGCCGATCAACAACGATTGGGCCTGGACTTGACGTTGTTACAATTGCGCGGCGAACAGTTGGCTAATCAACAGGCGCAATGGCAAGACAAGCTGGAGCACATCTACGGCAAGGAAGACTTTGCCCCGAGTGAAGACCCGGAACAACAGTTGTATGACGGTTTTGTCGGGGACCGCGACCGCCGCTTATGTGAGCAAGTGCGTGCGCTGGAGCCCGCGCAGTTGGGCCGTGGGCAGTGGATGTTCGATGACCCGCGGTTACCGGAATTGCTGTTCCGCTATCGGGCGCGCAACTTCCCTGAGACCTTGACCAGCGAAGAACGCCAGCGCTGGTATGGCTTCTGTCAGCAGCGCCTGAGTGACCCGCAGTGGGGAGCCCCCAATACGCTGGGCGACTTCGAAGAGGCGCGTCAGCAGGCCTGGGAAGGCGCTGACGAGGCTGGCCGGCGCGTGCTGGAGGCTTGGCAAATGCATGCCCGGCAATTGCAGACACAATTTGCAATTGGCTGACAGCGGTGCAAACAAAAACGCCGGCAATGTGCCGGCGTTTTTGTTGCGATAAGCAAAAGGCAAATGCGGACAATCAGTCCAGCAGGGTTGCCCAGCTCTCAACCACATCACCACCCCAAGTGGCTTTCCACTCTTTCAGGGTCTTGTGGTTGCCGCCTTTGGTTTCGATCACTTCACCGTTGTGCGGGTTTTTGTATTGCTTGACCTTGCGCGCACGTTTGGTGGCAGTAGGCTTGACCGCGCCGCGAGGTGCTTTGCTCAGTTTCGACTCTGGGTCGAGCAGGGCAATCACGTCGCGCAGCGACTTGGAGTACTCGCCCATCAGCGTGCGCAGTTTGCCTTCGAACTCCAGTTCTTTCTTCAGCTTGTCATCCTGCGACAGGTTGGCCAGGCGGGCCTGAAGTTCCTTGATGGCTTCTTCGGTAGCGCGGTACTCGTTGATCAGGGACATGGAGTGTTCCTTTAATGCGTGTTCAGAAATGTGTGGGCCAATAATAGACAGGCCATACTCGCAAGTAAACATGATATTCCGCGATTAACTGTTAATTAAGCTGTGACAACATTTCTCTACGTGAACAAAAATTTACTTAAAAATCCCGTGTTTCGTCACGTCTGTCAGACAATGCCTGCGCCGCGAATGCTGAACGGCATACGAGGCGCGGCTGCGATCAATACTGCGTTTTTTGTGGTGGGCCGCTAGAATGGGCCCTTTTACGAAGTTCTGGAGTCTCATTCATGCGCACCTATCGTCTGGTGATCGCCTGCCCCGACCGTGTAGGCATCGTGGCGAAAGTCAGTAATTTCCTGGCCTTGTACAATGGCTGGATCAACGAAGCCAGCCACCACTCTGATGAGCAGAGCGGTTGGTTCTTCATGCGCCATGAAATCCGCGCCGAATCGCTGCCGTTCGGTATCGAAGCCTTCCGCGAGGCGTTTGCGCCGATTGCCGAAGAGTTCTCCATGACCTGGCGCATTACCGACTCGGCGCAGAAAAAGCGTGTGGTGCTGATGGCCAGTCGCGAGTCGCACTGCCTGGCCGACCTGCTGCACCGCTGGCACACCGATGAACTGGATTGCGAGATCCCTTGCGTTATTTCCAACCACGACGACCTGCGCAGCATGGTCGAGTGGCATGGCATTCCGTTCTTCCACGTCCCGGTTGACCCCAAGGACAAGGCACCGGCCTTCGCCGAAGTGTCGCGCCTGGTCCAGGAGCACGCCGCCGATGTGGTGGTGCTGGCCCGTTACATGCAGATCCTGCCGCCGCAACTGTGCCGGGACTATGCTGAAAAGGTGATCAACATCCACCACAGCTTCCTGCCGTCGTTCGTCGGCGCCAAGCCTTACCACCAGGCCTCCCTGCGTGGCGTGAAGCTGATTGGCGCGACCTGCCACTACGTCACCGAAGAGCTGGACGCCGGCCCGATCATCGAGCAGGACGTGGTGCGTGTCAGCCATGCCGACAGCATCGAGGACATGGTCCGCTTTGGTCGTGATGTGGAGAAGATGGTGCTGGCCCGTGGCCTGCGTTATCACCTGGAAGACCGGGTGCTGGTGCATGGCAACAAGACTGTTGTTTTTGATTGATGATGCAGGGGCTGCTTTGCAGCCCATCGCCGGCAAGCCAGCTCCCACAGGGATTGCACACGGCTTGAGGTCTCTGTGATCGGGGTGGGAGCTGGCTTGCCGGCGAAAGGGGCGCACAGCGCCCCCGGCAATCTCGAAAGGAACCCTTGATGGCCAAGCAACGCAACACCCCCACCGCCTCATCGCCTCCCACCCTGGGCGAAGGCTGCCTGGCCCGCTACGACCCCGAAGCCCTGGATGACACCGACGGCACCGACTTCCCCGGCGCTGCCGAACTCTGGCAACAGCTCAACCCGCCTGACGCCGCCAGCGCTCCAGCAACGGACGCGCCAGCAGGCACACGAACACCGGCCCACCCGCCAGCAGATAAAAGTAGTAAGTAACCGCCCGCCATATCAGGATCGCCGCCGCTGCGGTCGAACTGCCCACCCATGGCGTCAGCAGGCTGGCCGAGGTCAGCTCGGCGGCACCGGCGCCCCCTGGCAGCAGGCTGAACTGGCCGGCACTGAGCGACAGCATCTGCACCAGAAAGCTGGGGATCCATGCCAGGTCCACCCCCAACCCCCTCAATACCAGATACAACACGCTGTAGCGCAGGCCCCAGTGTATGCAGGTCAGGGTGAACACCAGGCTTAACGTGCGCTTGGGCAACTGCCAGGTCTGCGCCAGTGCGTGTATGAAGTGCATCAGTTTGCGTGCCCAGCGGCGTTTGCGCTGCTGGCTCATGCCCAGGCGCCGTAGCAGCCTGCCGTTCAAGCGCATGACCTGGCGGCGGTAGCGCAGCAACCCGACTACACCGGCCAGTGCTGTGCACAATAGCAGCGCACTGCCCAGCAACATGCTTTCCTGGCTGCGGCCCAGGCTGTGGAACAGCGCGTAGCCCGCTATCGCCAGCATTGCGCAGAAGAAGAACACCAGGTCGTTCAACTGGTCCATGGCGAATGCCGCGCCGCTGCGTGCCGGGCTGATGCGGTCACGTGCCAGCAGGGCCATGAGGGTCAAGGGCCCGCCGCTGCCGCCGGGCGTGGTGCAGATGGCAAATTCGGTGGCCATTACCACGCCAAAACTACGCAGCGGCCCAAGCCTGGCACCTTGCTGGCCGAGCAACAGCCGCAGGCGGATGGCATTGATGGCCCAGCACAACAGGATCATGCCCAGCAGGGTAAGCATCAGCACAGGGTCGAAGCGTTGCAGCCTCGGCAGCAGCTCGCTGCCACCGAGCAGGATTGGCACCAGCAACGCAGCGAGCAGTGCCAGGCCCAGCCAGGCCAGGCGGTTCATGCGTGGGCCTGGCGGTCCAGCCAGGCCGACTTGGTCAGTGGCTCGCGGCCTTGAGCCAGCAGGCTGCGCAAGGTGTTCAGCCAGTATTCACGGGAGGTGCGGTGGCGCATGTCCACCGGGTGTAAGCCCAGGCGCAGGGTCTCGGCGTGGCGCCAACGGCGGCATTGCCAGTCGCACAGCACCCTGGAAAGCCCTCGGCGCCAGGCGCTGCGGGCACTCCATACCAGCCCCGGGGCTTCGATCGCGGTGAAGTCCGGCAAGCGGTACAGGTGCTGTGGCGTGCTGGTGTAAAGCAGCGGCAGGCAGCGCAGGGCCTGGCGGGTACCTTCGCTCATCAGCCAGGCCGGCGCGACAAAGCCGGCGACAGGCCAGCCCTGCTGGTGGAACAGTGCCAGGCCACGTTCCAGCCGTTGCAGGGCCTGTTGCTGGTCGAGGCTGTAGAACTCACCTTCATGGGTGTAGATACGGCGCATGAAGTAGTCGCCGGGCGTGCGTGGCGGCGGGCCGTTGTCGGCATGGTAATAGCCGTGCAGGGCCAGTTCATCGCCCTGGGCCAGGCGCCGGTCAAGCAGGCGGCAGAAGGTGGGTGAACGCAGCAGCAGGTTGCGCTGGTGAAAGTCCGGCACCACCAGCCAGGTCATGGGAATGCCGCCAAGGGCGTCCACGGCCTCGACGAAGGGTTGGTAGTCTGGCCAGGTTTCGGGCGCGACATCGTGCAGCACCAGCATCAGGCTGCGCGATGCCGGCCGTGCCTCAACCATGAGCACGGGCCTGCGGCGGATGGCCGAGTACGGCCTGGTAGTGCTGCAGCAGGCCGCAGACCACGTTGTCCCACGAATAGTGCTGCTCCACGTGGCGGCGAGCCTGCGCCCCGAGTGTGCGTACGCCGGCCTCGAACGCTTCGCGCACGGCCGCCGCCATGGCCTTGCCATCGTTGGGGCGGCACAGGCGCCCGCACTGCTCGTTGACGATTTCGCCGAAGGCTCCGGCGCGCACGGCCACCACGGGGGTGGCGCTGGCCATCGCTTCGAGTATGACCAGGCCGAAGGTTTCCTGGTCTCCGGCGTGCACCAGCAAGTCGGCGCTGGCCAGCAGCCGGGCAACTTCCGGGGCTGGGCAGAAATGGTCGATCACGCTGACGTTGCGCGGCACGTTGGCCGGCATGTTCGAGCCCACCAGCAGCAGGTGGTAGGGACTACCTAGCTGCTGCATGCAGTCGAGCAGCACGGGCAGGTTCTTTTCCCGCGAGCCTCGGCCGGCATAGATCAGCAGGCGGCTGTTGTCGGCAATGCCCAGTTCCGCACGCAGGTGCGGGTCGCGCTGCTCAGGGGTGAAGGTGGCCAGGTCCACGCCCAGGCGCTGCACATGTACATCGCGAACGCCCAGGCGGCGCAGTTTGTCGGCCATTACCTGGCTGGGCGCGAGCACCCGGTCGAAATTGCCGTACAGCTTGCTGACATAGGCCTCGACATTGGGCGTGAACCAGTTGCCCATACGGTTGCTGACCAGCAACGGCAGGTCGGAATGGTAGAAACCGATCACCGGCACATCGAGTTGACGCCGTGCCTCCAGCGCTGCCCAGGCGGTCAGGTAGGGGTCGCCGACTTCGATCAGGTCGGGCTTGAGCCGGCGCAGTTCACTGCACCAGGGGGCCAGGCGCACCGGGAAGCGGTAACCCTTGCCGAATGGCAGCGGCGGGGCGGGCACCTGGTAGATGCCATCGGCGTGCTGTGCGCTGGCACCGGGGATCAGCAGGCTGTGGCGTACGCCGTGAATGGCGTCGAGGCGGCGGTGTTTGGCATCAAGATAGGTACGTACGCCGCCGCTGGCCGGGGCGTAGAACATGGTGATGTCGGCGATGTGCACGATCAGCATCCCTCCGGGATCATCTTCGGGTCCGTCATCCGGCGGTAATTGCCGGCGATGACGCGCCTAAAGGTGGACCTTTCAGAAGGATAGTTTGTTCGATCGGTTTGAGGAGAGGGGGAGTTCGCAATCCTTGTAGGAGCAGCCTTGATCTGCGAAGAGGCCGGTGAAGGCAACACAGCTGTGTTGCCGGTACCGGCCTCTTCGCAGCACAAGGCTGCTCCTACAGAGGAGGGTGTAGCTCCGGTCAGATGCGGAAGCTGCCTACCAGGTGTTTCAGGCGGCCGGCCTGCTGCTCAAGGTCCGAACAGGCGCGCAGGGTGGCTTGCAGGTTCTCCACGCCTTCCTGGTTGAGCATGTTGATTTCGTTGATGTCCATGTTGATCGCCTCGACCACGGCGGTCTGCTCTTCGGTGGCGGTGGCCACCGACTGGTTCATGCCATCGATCTCGCCGATGCGCACGGTAACGCTGTCCAGCCGCTCACCGGCCTGGTTGGCGATCTGCACGCTGTCCTGGCTGTGGCGCTGGCTCTGGTCCATGGTCTCGACCGACTCGCGGGCACCCACCTGCAGTTCTTCGATCATGGTCTGCACTTGCTGCGCCGATTCCTGGGTGCGGTGCGCCAGGTTGCGTACTTCGTCGGCCACCACGGCAAAGCCGCGGCCGGCTTCACCGGCACGGGCCGCTTCGATGGCGGCGTTCAGCGCCAGCAGGTTGGTCTGCTGGGAAATGCTGGTGATCACTTCGAGGATCTGGCCAATGTTGACGGTCTTGTTGTTCAGCGTCTCGATGTGCGCGCTGGAGGTGACGATCAGGTCGGACAGGCGGTTCATCGCCGCAATATTGCGCTCGACCACCTGTTGCCCCTCTTCGGCCAGCAGGCGAGCCGAACTGGCATGCTGCGATGCCTGGGCGGCGTTGCCGGCGATTTCCTGGGCGGCGGCGCCCAGTTCGTTGATGGCGGCGGCCACGCTGTTGGTACGGTTGGACTGCTCGTCAGAGTTGGTCATCGACGAGTTCGAGGCGCTGATCACACGCAGGGCCACTTCGTTGACCTGCTCGGTGGCCGAGGACACTTCGCTGATCGAGCTGTGGATGCGCTCGACGAAACGGTTGAAGGCGGTGCCCAGGATGCCGAACTCGTCGTGGTTGTGGATGCGCAGGCGTTTGGTCAGGTCGCCTTCACCCTCGGCGATGTCTTCCATGGCGCGGGTCATGGTGTGCAGCGGCTGCATCAGCACGCTGATCAGCAGGCCGAGCAGGCCGATGATGATCACCACCGCCACCACCGTGGCGATCACCGCCGAGGTGCGGAAGGTGCTGAGCATCGAGAAGGCCTTGTCCTTGTCCACCGACAGGCCGATGTACCAGTTGGCCGAAGGCAGGCCGGTGATTGGGGTAAAGGTCAGCAGGCGGGCCTGGCCTTCGCTCTGCACTTCGGTCAGCTCACCGGTCAGTTTCGGCGTGTGCTGCGGGAACAGGTCCGACAGCGACTTCATCACCAGGTCTTTGTCAGGGTGCACCAGGATCTTGCCCTGGTCGTTGACCAGGAAGGCGTAGCCCATGCCGCCGAAGTTCAGCGAGTTGATGATCTGCACCAGGCCGTCCAGGGCCAGGTCACCACCGACCACGCCGACACTGCTGGACACCTTGCTGAGAATGCCAATGACCATCTTGTTGGTGGTCATGTCGATGTACGGTTCGGTCAGGGTCGCGCCGGCGGCGTTCATGCCGTCCTTGTACCAGGGGCGGGTGCGCGGGTCGTAGCCATCTGGCATTTTTGCGTCCGGGCGTACGCTGAAACCGCCGTCCACCTTGCCCAGATAAACGGTAAGGAAGCTGGAAATGAGCGCATTCTGGCCCATCAGGGTTTCGGCGTTGGTGGGGTTCTGGGCAATGTTCTGGGCCAGGTTTTCCACCAGCTTGATACGGCCGTCGAACAGGTTGCGGATGTTGGTTGAAGTGGAGGCGCCCATCTCAGCCAGATAGTTTTCCAGGTCCTCGCGGATCGCATTACGCTGGAGGTAATCGTTGTAGAGCGTGAACAGGCTGAAGGCGAGTATCACGATCAATGATGCTGCCAAAAGAATCTTGTGGCTGAAACGAAGGCTTTTGTTCATGGCGTAATCGGTTCCGCTAAGGTGTTATATCAGGCGTTCGCACGGGTGGAGCCGCAAAGCAGTGCAACATCCCGAAAAGTCCCTTTTCGGTTGTTCCTCTCTAATTAAGGCGAATATCACCCAAAGGTATCGGCCGAATTAAGGCAAAGCTTGAGCAGAGGATTACAGAGATGTCGGAAACATCGACCATAGTTGTAGGTGCTGGCCCAGATGGCCAGCCAGTGGGGCAAGCGATGCGGCTGGCCAACCGCCATGGCCTGGTGGCGGGCGCGACGGGTACCGGCAAGACCGTGACCTTGCAGCACCTGGCGGAAGTGTTCAGCGACGCAGGGGTTGCCGTATTCGCGGCCGATGTCAAAGGCGACTTGTGTGGCCTGGGTGCTGCCGGCGCACCGCAGGGCAAGGTGGCCGAGCGAATCGCCGGCATGCCCTGGCTGGGGCATACGCCCCGGGCCTACCCGGTCAGCCTGTGGGACATCGCCGGGCAGTCTGGCCACCCGCTGCGCACTACCCTCAGTGAAATGGGGCCGTTGCTGTTGGGCAACCTCCTGGAGCTGACCGACAGCCAGCAGGCGGCGCTGTATGCGGCCTTCAAGGTGGCCGACCGGGAGGGCCTGTTGCTGCTGGACCTCAAGGACCTCAAGGCGCTGCTCGCGCACCTGAAGGACAACCCGCAATTGCTGGGTGAAGACAGTGCACTGATGACCACGGCCTCTACCCAGGCCTTGTTGCGGCGGCTGGCGACCCTGGAGCAGCAGGGCGCCGAGGCGCTGTTTGGCGAGCCGGCGCTGCAGCTCGAAGACCTGCTGCGGCCGGACACGGATGGCCGTGGACGCATCCACCTGCTCGACGCCAGCCGGCTGGTGCATGAGGCGCCCAAGGTGTACGCCACCTTCCTGCTGTGGCTGCTGGCCGAGCTGTTCGAGCAGTTGCCCGAGCGTGGAGATGCCGACAAGCCGGTGCTGGCCTTGTTCTTCGATGAAGCGCACTTGCTGTTCAACGGTACGCCCAAAGCGCTGCAGGACCGCCTGGAGCAGGTAGTGCGGCTGATCCGCTCCAAGGGCGTGGGGGTGTACTTCGTCACCCAGTCACCGGGTGACTTGCCGGATGCGGTGCTGGCCCAGTTGGGGTTGCGCATTCAGCATGGCCTGCGGGCGTTTACCGCCAAGGAGCAGAAGTCGCTGAGGGCAGTGGCCGATGGCTTTCGCCCGAACCCCGCGTTCGAAACCCTGGCGGTGCTGACCGAGCTGGGAATTGGCGAGGCGTTGGTGGGGACACTGGAAGAGAAGGGTACGCCTGCCATGGTGCAGCGTGTGCTGATTGCACCGCCGCAGTCGCGTATCGGGCCGTTGAGTGCGGCCGAGCGCAGTGCGCTGATTGCCGCTTCGCCGCTGGCAGGGCGCTATGACAAGCCGGTGGACCGTGAGTCGGCCTATGAAATGCTGACCCAGCGCAAGGGTGAGGCGGTGGAGCCGGCCCCGCAGCCGAAGGCGGATGAGGAGAGCTTTGCCGACAAGGCTGGGGACTTCTTGCAGAGTGCGGCGGGGCAGGCGATCAAATCGGCCGTGCGCCAGGCCGCCAACCAGTTGGGGCGGCAGTTGGTGCGCGGGTTGATGGGGTCGTTGCTGGGGGGCAAGAAAAGGTAGTTGGCCTGTGCCTTATCTGTAGGAGCAGCCTTGTGCTGCGAAGGGGCCGGCATGACGGGTAGAGGTGTATGAGCAGGGCCGGCCTCTTCGCAGCACAAGGCTGCTCCTACAAGGGGCGCGTTTGTTCGCAGATATGAAAAAGGCGCCCTTAGGCGCCTTTTTCTATTGCGGTATCACTCAGCCAATGGCTTTGGATGCCAGCCAGAACAGGCCGGCGGCCAGGCCCATCGACGCCGGCAGGGTCAGGATCCAGGCCAGCAGGATGGTCTTCACCGTGCCGCCTTGCAGGCCGCTCTTGTTGGCGACCATGGTGCCGGCCACGCCGGACGACAGCACATGGGTGGTCGATACCGGCAGGGCGAACACGTTGGCCATGCCGATGGCGCAGGCCGCGGTGATCTGGGCCGACATGCCCTGGGCATAGGTCATGCCCTGCTTGCCGATCTTCTCGCCAACGGTCAGTACCACACGCTTCCAGCCAACCATGGTGCCCAGGCCCAAGGCCAGGGCGACGGCCACGATCACCCAGAACGGTGCGTATTCGGTGGTGGCGGTCAGGTCTTTGCGCAGTTTTTCCAGGTCGGCCTTTTCACGGGCGTCGAGGCCTGGCAGCTTGCCAACCTTCTTCGCGGTGTCATCCAGGCACAGCAGGTAGCGACGCACTTCAACGCGCTTGTCGGCATCCAGGCTGTGGTAGTCGGTCACGCCCTGAAGCGAGGATTGCAGCGCGGCGATGGTCGGCTCGGTCTGCTGCGGGTTGCAGCTGAACTGCTCCGGCAGGTCGTTGGACTTGGCCTTGCCCAGTGCCAGGAACTCGCCCAGGGTGGCGGCGTTGCGCTGGTAGAACTGGCTCATGTGCAGGGTAGCGTCGCGGGTACGCTCGATCTGGTAGGTGGTGCTGTTCAGGTCGAGAACGAACTTGGCCGGGACAATACCGATCAGCACCAGCATGATCAGGCCGATGCCTTTCTGGCCGTCGTTGGAACCGTGCACGAAGCTCACGCCCATGGCCGAAACAACCAGGACCATGCGGTTCCAGAATGGCGGGTGCTTCTTGTCGTCGAGCTTGCGGCGCTGGTCGGGGGTCTTGTGCATCTTCGACAGCGGGCGCCACCACTTCAGGCCGATCAGCACCAGGGCTGCAACGGCGAAGCCGGCCATTGGCGAAACCACCAGCGACATCGCGATGTCGATCGCCTTCTGCCAGTTGACGCCATCGGCCAGCGGGATGTCGTTGATTAGGGCGTTGGCCAGGCCGACACCGAGAATGGAGCCGATCAGCGTGTGCGAACTGGAGGCGGGGATGCCAAAGTACCAGGTGCCCAGGTTCCAGGTGATGGCCGCAGCCAGCAACGAGAAAACCATGGCCAGGCCGTGTCCGGTGTTCACATTGATCAGCAACTCTACCGGCAACAGGTGCACGATGGCGTAGGCCACCCCCACACCGCCGAGCAGAACGCCGAGGAAGTTGAACACGCCGGAGAAGAACACGGCGAGGTGCGGCGGCATGGCTTTGGTATAGATGACGGTAGCTACCGCGTTGGCGGTGTCATGAAAGCCATTGATGAACTCGAAGGCGAGTACGAAGGTCAAGGCGAGCAGCAGGCTCACCAACACCCAGGCATCCAGTCCGCTGAATAAATCGATCATGAAGGTTGTCTGGCGGGTATAGGGGGGCGGGATTATGCCAGAAAACCTTGGCAATCGATGCACCTGCTACAGACCGATGGCAATCTTCACGGGTTGAGCGCACCGTGCACGTAGGGGCCTCGAGGCAGAGAAATGTCGGCTAAAAAGCGCAAAGCCTGGGTAAATCAGGCAGAAAAGCGAAGAAATGGCCGATTCGCCATCATTCAAACGAGCGTATTAAATTTGTGTAAATCCATTTCATCTTCAGTCAGATGGTAAAGATCGACCGCGCCCGGGCTGGCCGGGCGACGACGCGCTGGCGTGGTCCCGGGTCAGGGATTGTCGCTGCGCAGTTCCTTTTCAATGCGTTCCAGTTCCTGGTTGAACGCCTGGTCGCGCACGCTGGCACGTTTGCGCCAAGGTTTGCGTTCCGGATCCGGTTGTGCGGCGTAAGTGGTGACTTCACCACCGTAAACATCCTTGTAACGTTCAGCCTGGCGCTCGAGTTCTGCGCGCAGTTCATCTTTCGTCACATGCAGTACCTGAATTAAGTGTAAGGACTGTTGTTATGCATTGTGCAGCATGCACATGCCTTGCTGGCCGCAACGGCTAGATACAGTGGAGGGTTCCATTACTACGCTAGCGCCGGGGCCTGCGCAATCGATTATAGCAACCGGTAATTCGCCGAACATCGTTATTTACCCAACCCTGACGTCATCTGACGCAAGTAGTGGCAGGTGCCGGTAAACAGTCTGGACGTTTCGTACAACTTAGAAAGGCATGGCGGATAAAAGTTCGCTGCAATGCCAGGGCGGGGCCCCAATGAAAAACGGCCTCGCCAAAAGGCGAGGCCGTTGCCTGGGGACTTCTACGGTGGGTACCTGACCAGTCTCTCCAAAGAAGCCACAAGTGGCAGGAGAAAGGTATAAGCAAAAGTGTCAGCGGTCAATTGCGATTATCGGCCGTTTGTTCGATAATCGCACGAACGGGCGTTTTTTTTGAGGTGTGCGATGAGTGACGAAACCCTGGTCAACGATCCGGTCAATCCAGAGCCGGCGCGACCCGCTTCGGCCGCCATGGCGCCGCCGATCGTGGCTTCCCCGGCCAAGCGCATCCAGGCGTTTACCGGCGATCCCGACTTCATGACCTCCCTGGCACGTGGCCTGGCCGTGATCCAGGCCTTCCAGGAGCGCAAGCGCCACCTGACCATCGCCCAGATCAGCCACCGCACCGAAATCCCACGCGCAGCGGTGCGCCGTTGCCTGCACACGCTGATCAAGCTGGGTTACGCCACCTCCGACGGGCGTACCTATTCGCTGTTGCCCAAAGTATTGACGTTGGGGCATGCCTACCTGTCGTCGACGCCGCTGGCGATTTCTGCCCAGCCTTATCTGGACCGTATCAGTGACCAGCTGCACGAGGCGGCCAACATGGCCACTCTCGAAGGCGATGACATTCTTTATATAGCCCGTTCGGCCACGGTGGAGCGGCTGATATCGGTCGATCTGTCGGTGGGCGGGCGCCTGCCGGCCTATTGCACATCGATGGGGCGCATCCTGCTGGCGGCGATGGATGACACCAGCCTGCGTGAATACCTTGAGCGTGCCGACCTGAAGGCGCGCACCAGCCGTACCCTGCATGACCCTGAGTCACTGTTCGCCTGCATCCAGCAGGTACGCGCCCAGGGCTGGTGCGTGGTGGACCAGGAGCTGGAGCAGGGGCTGCGTTCGATTGCCGTGCCGATCTACGACGCGTCGGGGCAGGTGTTGGCGGCGCTGAACGTAAGCACCCATGTCGGGCGGGTGACGCGTAGCGAGCTGGAGCAGCGTTTCCTGCCGATTCTGCTGGCGGCCAGCCGCGACCTCTGCCATCAGTTGTTTGGTTGAGATTATCGGGGCCGCAAATCGGCCCCAAATTAGAACAGGCAAAACTGTTTCCTGTGCGATAAACGCACAGTGTCGTTCCGGGTGAATTGCTTCACCTGCGCCCGCTGATTAATGTCTCTCGCAACGGTCGGCCCTGCCGACCGAACAAGAAAAACATAAGAGGCACTTACTATGATTACTGTCACCACGCTGCTGCGGCCGCACCCGCACGCAGTACCGTTGTATCCAGGCTGACGCAGGCCCTATTCCCCAATCATTGTCCTCTGTACCGGTTGCCCGCGTGCAGGGGTCTGGCTGTGCCCTACATTCTGGACAACAACAATGAACCAAGCACAAAACAGCGTCGGCAATAGCCTCGACGTCCAGTCGTTCATCAATCAGCAGCCGCTGTCCCGCTATCAGTGGCGGGTCGTGTTGCTGTGCTTCCTGATCGTCTTCCTCGATGGCCTGGACACGGCCGCCATGGGCTTCATCGCCCCGGCGCTGTCGCAGGAGTGGGGCATCGACCGGGCCAGCCTCGGCCCGGTGATGAGCGCCGCGTTGATCGGCATGGTGTTCGGTGCCCTGGGCTCCGGGCCGTTGGCTGACCGCTTCGGGCGTAAAGGCGTGCTGGTGGGCGCGGTGCTGGTGTTTGGCGGTTTCAGCCTGGCCTCGGCCTATGCCACCAACGTCGACCAGTTGCTGATACTGCGCTTTTTGACCGGCCTGGGCCTGGGTGCCGGTATGCCCAATGCCACCACGCTGCTGTCCGAATACACCCCTGAGCGCCTCAAGTCGCTGCTGGTCACCAGCATGTTCTGCGGCTTCAACCTGGGCATGGCCGGTGGTGGCTTCATATCCGCCAAGATGATCCCGGCCTATGGCTGGCACAGCCTGCTGGTCATCGGCGGCGTGCTGCCGCTGCTGCTGGCGCTGGTGTTGATGGTGTGGCTGCCGGAGTCGGCGCGGTTCCTGGTGGTGCGCAACCGGGGTACCGACAAGATACGCAAGACCCTGTCGCCCATTGCGCCGCAGGTGGTGGCCGAGGCGGGCAGCTTCTGTGTGCCAGAGCAAAAGGCCGTAGCGGCGCGCAGCGTGTTCGCGGTGATTTTCTCCGGCACCTACGGCCTGGGCACCATGTTGCTGTGGCTGACCTACTTCATGGGCCTGGTGATCGTCTACCTGCTGACCAGCTGGCTGCCAACCCTGATGCGTGACAGTGGCGCGAGCATGGAGCAGGCCGCGTTCATCGGTGCGCTGTTCCAGTTCGGCGGCGTGCTGAGTGCGGTGGGTGTGGGCTGGGCCATGGACCGCTACAACCCGCACAAGGTAATCGGCATTTTCTACCTGCTGGCCGGGGTGTTTGCCTACGCCGTGGGGCAGAGCCTGGGCAACATCACCGTGTTGGCCACCCTGGTGCTGATTGCGGGTATGTGCGTGAACGGTGCGCAGTCGGCGATGCCGTCGCTGGCGGCACGCTTCTACCCGACCCAGGGCCGTGCCACGGGTGTATCGTGGATGCTGGGTATCGGCCGTTTCGGTGCGATTCTCGGGGCCTGGAGCGGCGCGACGCTGCTGGGGCTGGGGTGGAACTTCGAGCAGGTGCTGACGGCATTGCTGGTGCCTGCGGCGCTGGCGACCGTAGGTGTGATCGTGAAAGGGTTGGTCAGCCACGCCGACGCGACCTGACCCAATGGCCTCATCGCCGGCAAGCCAGCTCCCACAGGATGACACAAGGCCAGAGGCCGGTGCCGTACCTGTGGGAGCTGGCTTGCCGGCGATGAGGCCGGTACTGGCAACGAAGGGGAGATAGTTAGGGATGCAATAATTGGTTCGATAACCGCACGGATAGTCGATTATCGGATTGTAAGCCTACCGCCACTCTCCTTAATCTGAGCTCATCGAAGCACCCTGACCAGTAGCCTCCACACGTACCGCCGCGGCCCATGGCCAGTGGCAGGAGAAGCCCAATGCGCGACGTATTTATCTGTGACGCCATCCGCACCCCGATCGGCCGCTTCGGCGGCGCCCTGGCGGGTGTGCGTGCCGACGACCTGGCTGCCGTGCCGCTGAAAGCGCTGATCGAGCGCAACCCTGCGGTGCAGTGGGACCAGGTTGATGAAGTGTTCTTCGGCTGTGCCAACCAGGCCGGTGAAGACAACCGCAACGTGGCGCGCATGGCGCTGCTGCTGGCCGGCCTGCCGGAGAGCATCCCGGGCGTCACCCTGAACCGCCTGTGCGCGTCGGGCATGGATGCCATCGGCACTGCCTTCCGCGCCATCGCCAGCGGCGAAATGGAGCTGGCGATTGCCGGCGGCGTCGAGTCGATGTCGCGCGCACCGTTCGTCATGGGCAAGGCTGAAAGCGGCTATTCGCGCAACATGAAGCTTGAAGACACCACCATCGGCTGGCGTTTCATCAACCCGCTTATGAAGAGCCAGTACGGTGTGGACTCCATGCCGGAAACCGCCGACAACGTGGCCGACGACTACCAGGTTTCGCGCGCTGACCAGGACGCTTTCGCCCTGCGCAGCCAGCAGAAAGCTGCCGCCGCCCAGGCTGCCGGCTTCTTCGCCGAAGAGATCGTGCCGGTGCGCATTGCCCACAAGAAGGGCGAAACCATCGTCGAGCGTGACGAGCACCTGCGTCCGGAAACCACGCTGGAGGCGCTGACCAAGCTCAAGCCGGTCAACGGCCCGGACAAGACTGTCACCGCCGGCAACGCCTCGGGCGTGAACGACGGTGCTGCGGCGCTGATCCTGGCGTCGGCAGAAGCGGTGAAGAAACACGGCCTGACCCCGCGCGCCCGGGTACTGGGCATGGCCAGCGGCGGTGTTGCACCACGGGTGATGGGCATCGGCCCGGTACCGGCAGTGCGCAAGCTGACCGAGCGCCTGGGTGTGGCGATGAGTGATTTTGATGTGATCGAGCTCAACGAAGCCTTTGCCAGCCAAGGCCTGGCAGTGCTGCGTGAGCTGGGTGTGGCCGACGATGCGCCGCAGGTGAACCCTAACGGGGGCGCGATCGCCCTGGGCCATCCGCTGGGCATGAGCGGTGCACGCCTGGTGCTGACTGCGCTGCATCAGTTGGAGAAGAGTGGTGGGCGTAAAGGCCTGGCAACCATGTGTGTAGGGGTTGGCCAGGGTCTGGCGTTGGCCATCGAGCGAGTTTGACCTGTACCGGCCTCTTCGCGGGCGAGCCCGCTCCCACAGGAGGAACCACGCCTCCTGCTGTGGGAGCGGGCTCGCCCGCGAAGAGGCCGGCCTTGTTAGACACAAGGCCAATTGCCAGCCAGATAGCGGAACGAGTGTGTTACCAGGTATGTCTAGACTTACCTAGGACCCTCCAGGAGTAAAACCGTCATGACCTCAACCTATTACACCGGCGAAGAACGCGGCAAGCGCATCTTCGCTATCGTCGGTGCCTCATCAGGCAACCTGGTGGAATGGTTCGACTTCTACGTCTACGCCTTCTGCGCAATCTACTTCGCCCCGGCCTTCTTCCCCTCCGACGACCCCACCGTGCAGCTGTTGAACACGGCTGGTGTGTTCGCCGCAGGCTTTTTGATGCGCCCCATCGGTGGCTGGATCTTCGGCCGCCTCGCAGACCGCCATGGTCGCAAGAATTCCCTGATGATCTCGGTGCTGATGATGTGCTTCGGCTCCCTGATGATCGCCTGCCTGCCCACCTACGGCAGCATCGGCACCTGGGCCCCGGCGCTGCTGTTGCTGGCCCGCCTGATCCAGGGCCTGTCGGTGGGCGGTGAGTACGGCACCACCGCCACTTACATGAGTGAAGTGGCCCTGCGTGGGCAGCGCGGCTTCTTTGCCTCGTTCCAGTACGTCACCCTGATCGGCGGCCAGTTGCTGGCCGTGCTGGTGGTGGTGATTCTGCAACAGTTGCTGACTGAAGATGAACTGCGTGCCTGGGGCTGGCGCATTCCGTTCGTGGTAGGGGCCATCGCCGCGCTGATCTCGTTGATGTTGCGCCGCTCGCTGCACGAGACCAGCAGCGCCGAAACCCGCAACGACAAAGATGCAGGCACCATCAAGGGCCTGTTCCGCAACCATGCGGCAGCCTTCATCACCGTGCTTGGCTACACCGCTGGCGGCTCGTTGATCTTCTACACCTTCACCACTTACATGCAGAAGTACCTGGTCAACACTGCGGGTATGACGGCGAAAAACGCCAGCTACGTGATGACCGGCGCGCTGTTCCTGTTCATGGTGGTGCAGCCGTTCTTCGGCATGCTGTCCGACCGCATCGGCCGGCGCAATTCGATGCTGCTGTTTGGCGCGCTCGGTACCCTGTGCACCGTGCCGTTGCTGATGGCACTGAAAACCGTCACCAGCCCGTTCATGGCCTTCGTGCTGATCAGCCTGGCGTTGTGTATTGTCAGTTTCTACACCTCGATCAGCGGCCTGGTGAAGGCCGAGATGTTCCCGCCACAAGTACGTGCGCTGGGTGTGGGCCTGGCGTATGCAGTGGCCAACGCGGCATTCGGCGGCTCCGCCGAGTACGTGGCCCTGGGCCTGAAGACCCTGGGCATGGAAAACACTTTCTACTGGTACGTGACGGCCATGATGGCGATTGCCTTCCTGTTCAGCCTGCGCCTGCCGAAGCAGGCCGCATACCTGCACCACGATGACTAAGGACGTGGCATGACCAACCAACTGTTCGACGCCTACTTCACCGCGCCGGCCATGCGCGAGATTTTCTCCGACCGTGGCCGCTTGCAGGGCATGCTCGATTTCGAAGCCGCGCTGGCCCGTGCTGAAGCCGCTGCCGGGCTGGTCCCGCACAGCGCCGTGGCCGCCATCGAGGCGGCATGCCAGGCCGAGCGCTATGACGTGGGGGCGCTGGCCAATGCCATCGCCACCGCTGGCAACTCGGCCATCCCGCTGGTGAAGGCGTTGGGCAAGGTGATTGCCAGTGGTGTGCCTGAGGCCGAGCGCTATGTGCACCTGGGCGCCACCAGCCAGGACGCGATGGACACCGGGTTGGTCCTGCAGTTGCGCGATGCCCTCGACCTGATCGAAGCCGACCTTGGCAAGCTGGCCGATACCCTGGCGCAGCAAGCCTTGAAGCATGCCGATACGCCATTGGTGGGCCGCACCTGGCTGCAACACGCTACCCCGGTGACCCTGGGCATGAAACTGGCTGGCGTGCTGGGGGCTCTGACCCGTCACCGTCAGCGCCTGCAAGAACTGCGCCCGCGCCTGTTGGTGCTGCAGTTTGGCGGTGCTTCGGGCAGCCTGGCCGCGCTGGGCAGCAAGGCGATGCCGGTGGCCGAGGCCCTGGCCGAGCAACTGAAGCTGACCCTCCCCGAGCAACCCTGGCACACCCAGCGTGATCGCCTGGTGGAGTTTGCCTCGGTGTTGGGCCTGGTGGCCGGCAGCCTGGGCAAGTTCGGCCGCGATGTCAGCCTGCTGATGCAAACCGAGGCGGGGGAGGTGTTCGAACCTTCCGCGCCGGGCAAGGGCGGCTCTTCGACCATGCCGCACAAACGCAACCCGGTGGGCGCTGCGGTGCTGATCGGTGCCGCGACCCGCGTGCCGGGGCTGGTGTCGACGCTGTTCGCCGCCATGCCTCAGGAGCATGAACGCAGCCTGGGCCTGTGGCATGCCGAATGGGAAACCCTCCCGGATATCTGCTGCCTGGTCTCCGGCGCGCTGCGCCAGGCCCAGGTGATTGCCGAGGGCATGGAAGTGGACGCAGCGCGCATGCGCCGTAACCTCGACCTGACCCAAGGGCTGGTGCTGGCAGAAGCGGTGAGTATCGTCCTCGCCCAACGCCTGGGCCGCGACCGTGCCCACCACCTGCTGGAGCAATGCTGCCAGCGCGCCGTGGCCGAACAGCGCCACCTGCGTGCGGTGCTGGGTGATGAACCGCAGGTCAGTGCCGAGCTGTCTGCCGAAGAACTTGATCGCCTGCTCGACCCTGCCCATTACTTGGGCCAGGCCCGCGTCTGGGTGGCGCGCGCCGTATCCGAACATCAACATTTCACTGCCTGAAGGAGACTGCTGTGGCGCATTTGCAACTGGCCGATGGCGTTTTGAACTACCAGATCGATGGCCCGGAAAACGCTCCGGTACTGGTCCTGTCCAACTCGCTGGGCACCGACCTGGGCATGTGGGACACCCAGATTCCGCTGTGGAGCCAGCACTTCCGTGTGCTGCGCTACGACACCCGTGGCCATGGCGCATCATTGGTCACCGAAGGCCCTTACAGCATCGAACAGCTGGGCGGTGACGTACTGGCCCTGCTCGATGGCCTGGACATCCAGAAGGCGCACTTCGTCGGCCTGTCGATGGGTGGCCTGATCGGGCAGTGGCTGGGCATCAACGCAGGTCCGCGCCTGCACAGCCTGACCCTGTGCAACACCGCCGCGAAGATCGCCAATGACGAGGTGTGGAACACCCGTATCGACACCGTGCTCAAAGGTGGCCAGCAAGCCATGGTCGACCTGCGCGATGGCTCCATCGCCCGCTGGTTCACCCCAGGCTTTGCCCAGGCCCAGCCAGAGCAAGCCCAGCGCATTTGCCAGATGCTGGCGCAAACCAGCCCGCAGGGTTATGCCGGTAACTGCGCAGCGGTGCGTGATGCCGATTACCGTGAGCAACTGGGCCGCATCCAGGTGCCCGCGCTGATCGTTGCCGGCACCGAAGACGTGGTCACCACCCCTGAACATGGCCGCTTCATGCAGGCCGGTATCAACGGTGCCGAGTACGTCGACTTCCCGGCCGCGCACCTGTCCAACGTCGAAATCGGTGAGGCGTTCAGCCGCCGCGTGCTCGACTTCCTGCTGGCTCACTGAGGACAACGCCATGGATGAGAAACAACGTTACGACGCGGGCATGCAAGTGCGCCGTGCGGTACTTGGCGACGCCCACGTGAACCGCAGCCTGGAAAAGCTCAACGACTTCAACGGCGAGTTCCAGGAGATGATCACCCGCCACGCCTGGGGTGATATCTGGACCCGCCCGGGTTTGCCGCGCCATACCCGCAGCCTGATCACCATCGCCATGCTGATCGGCATGAACCGCAACGACGAGCTGAAACTGCACCTGCGCGCCGCGGCCAACAATGGCGTGACCCGTGAGGAGATCAAGGAAGTGCTGATGCAGAGCGCGATCTATTGCGGGATTCCGGCGGCCAATGCCACGTTCCACATGGCCGAGTCTGTGTGGGATGAGCTGGGTGTAGAGTCTCGAGAGCAGTAATGCGTGCACTGGCCCTATCGCCGGCAAGCCAGCTCCCACAGGGATTGCAACAGACCTGAGGGCAGTGCATTCCCTGTGGGAGCTGGCTTGCCGGCGATAGGGCCATGGAATGTTTACATAGCCGTATTCTTCTGACGCAAGGCTACCGGGCCTGCGTTGTTTTCCACGGCCTGCTTCAGGGCCGGGCACAGGCCCAGCATGAATGCCGCTTCTGCCACCACGAACAGCGGCCCGATGATCAGGCCGCTGACATCGTCGACAAATGCAGGTTTGCGGCCTTCGTAGTAATGGCCGACGAACTGGATGACCCAGCCCACCACGAATGCCCCCAGCCCGGCGCTGAGCCACAGCGCTGTGGTCTGGACTGCCAGCACCTGGCCGACCCACAGGCACAGGCCCAGCAGCAGCCCCATCACCAGCCCGAAGCGCAGGTCCAGGCGCAGGTAGAACCACACCGAAGCCGCCGCTGCCAGCAGGGCAGGGGACAGCCACATGCCGGCCACTTCCCCGCCGGGGCGCGATAGCAGGATGGTGACTGCCAGCACGATCATCGGGATGCCGACGAAGTGGGTGGCGATGTTGCGTGGGTCGCGGTGGTAGCTGGCGTATTGGCTCAGGTGGTCGACGAGGGTTTTCATTGTTGTGCCTCCCTGGTTTGCCTGATCGTGGTGTATTGCCTGCACTGGCCCTTTCGCGGGTAAACCCGCTCCCACAGGGATTGCACAGGTCCTGTGGCTTGTACGGTCCCTGTGGGAGCGGGTTTACCCGCGAAAGGGCCGGCACTGGCAACCGATATAGCTCAGGATAGCCCGCAGCCACCACTATCATCAGTTCAGCGAATGGCAGCAGCCCGTACCGGCGTATCCAGCCCCACCAGTGTCTCGATCATCGCCCGCGCCGCCGGCGACAACCGGTAACCGCTGCGGCTGACCACCCCGCAGCGCACGCTCAGCACCTCCAGCGCGGGCGGCAGGTTGCGCCAGTGCAGGCGCACCAGTGTGCCAGCGGCCAAGTCTTCGGCCACGGCCTCTTCGCTGGCCGTGCCGATGGCATCGCTGGCCTGCACCACGCTGCGCAGAATGGCCAGGTGCTCGGTTTGCAGGTGCGGGATGAAGTCGCTGCGCCCGCTCAGGTTGGCCAGGCGCTTGCGCACGCCGGGGGCGAGCAGGGCGCTGGCCAGCGGGTAGCTGAACAGGTCGTTGGTCGACAGGCTGTCCTTGGCCAGCAAGGGGTGGCCCGGCCGGCAGAAGAACAGGCCGGGGCGTGGCGAAAGGGGCTCGGTGTGGAAGTTGGGGTCGGCTTCGAACGGGCGGATATCGTCGACGAAAAACTCGATCTGTTCACGGCGCAGGGCCTGGCCCAGGCGTTCGGCATTGTCCACCAGAAGCGAAGTGCGGATGCCCGGGTGGCGCTCGATGAAGTGGCGCAAGGCGTCGGGGACCAGGCGCACGGCCAGCGCCGGGCCACTGCCGAAATGCAGCTCGCCGGCGTCGAGCTTGGTCATTTGCAGCACTTCGTTGCTCAGTTGGGCGGCGCCCTGTACCAGGCGGCGGGCGTGTTGCAGTACCACCAGGCCTTCTGGGGTTGGCAGCAGGGCCTTGCTGGCGCGGTCCACCAGCGGGCAGCCGAATGTGTGTTCCAGGCCCTGGATGGCGCGGCTGAAGGCGGGTTGGGTGATGCCCATGGCCTCGGCGGCACGGACGAAACTGCGGTATTCGGTGAGGGCGATGAAGTAGCGCAGCTGGCGGAGGTCCATGTCACGGCTCTGGGGCGGGAATCAGGGCCCTATTCAAGCTGTTACAGCTTATGTCGTCCAAGAAGGTTTATGGATTTGTTTATATCATTTGGTTATTTGTAAGGGCTTCTGGCCTCTTCGCGGGTAAACCCGCTCCCACAAGTATTGCACCCGTCTTGAATTCGGTGCCCTACCTGTGGGAGCGGGTTTACCCGCGAAGGATTCAAAGGAGATTCAGCGGGTAGCTGACAATCAACCGGTTCTCATCGAACGCGTTGGTGCTGAAGTCGCGGCGCATGGTGGAGTTGCGCCATTTCACCGACAGGTCCTTCAAGCTGCCGGACTGCACCACATAGGCCAGCTCGGTCTCGCGCGCCCATTCCTTGCCATCATCCACGCTGCCCACGGTGACGTTGTCGCCCTTGATGTAGCGGTTCATCAGGGTCAACCCAGGCACGCCGACGGTGGCGAAGTTGAAGTCATGGCGCACCTGCCAGGACCGCTCTTTGGCATTGTCGAAGCTGGAGTTGTAGCTGTCGTTGGCCAGGGTGCCGCCGCTGGTGCCGTTGACCCGCATCCAGGCGTCGTCGCCGCTGACCTTCTGCAGGCCGACGTAGAAGGTGTGGCCCTGGTAGCGCGCCGAAAGCATGGCCGAGGCGGTGCGGTTGTCCAGCTTGCCGGCGCGCTCTGCGCCGTCTTCCTTGCCGATGAAGTAGCCCAGGTTGGCGCCCAGGGTCCAGTCGCCCAGCGGCTGGCTGTGCGTCAGGTTCAGGTACTGCTGGCGGTAGATGTCCTTGAGCTGGGCATCCCACAGGCCGATCATGGTGCGCTTGTCGTTGAAGGTGTACTCGCCGCCGCCGAAGTTGAAACGGTCGGAGGTGAACGCGCCTTTGCCGTTCATCGACATGTCTTCCATGCTGGCGTCGTTGCGCGGGCTGTTGCCGCGGAACTGGCCGGCGTACAGCGTCAGGCCGGCAATTTCCCTGGAGGTCAGCTGGCCACCGCGGAAGGTCTGTGGCAGCGAGCGGCCATCGTCCGAGCGCAGGATGGGCAGCACCGGCATCCATTCACCGACTTTCAGCTCGGTTTCGGACAACTTGGCTTTCAGCGCCACACCCAGGCGGCCAAAATCATCGGCCGGGCGGCCGTCGTCATGCACGGGCAGCAGGTGCGTGTTGGTGGTGCCTTTGCCGCCGTCGAGCTTGACCGAGTACATGCCCAACACGTCCACACCAAAACCGACGGTGCCTTGGGTGAAGCCGGAGCGGGCGTCGAGAATGAAGCTTTGCGTCCATTCTTCGGCCTTGCCCTGCGGGTGGGCCGGGTCGACGAAATTGCGGTTGATGTAGAAGTTGCGCAGGTTGAGGGTGGCCTTGGCGTCTTCCATGAAACCGCCTTCGGCGGCGAACAGCGGGAAGGCGCAGGACATGGCCAACAGGCCGGGCAGCAGCTGGCGTGCGGGTTGCAAAGTGCTCATCTGTCGTGGATCTCTTGTTTTTATGGGGCGAGCCGGTGCACTGCTGGGTCGAGCCTGCAGGTGCGGGTCTTTTTTTGATGAACTTGGGCAACGTTGCGTAAGGGGATGTTGCGGGGTAGCGCGGGGGTGAGGCAATTCGCCGCAAACGGAATGGGGCGATAATCGAACGGAATGTTCCAGTTAGTTAATTATTTTCCTGTACCGGCCTCTTCGCGGGTGCTGTGCAATACCTGTGGGAGCGGGTTCACCCGCGAAGAGGCAGGTACAGGCAACAGATAACAAAAAGCCCACCGCGAAGGTGGGCTTGATGCTGCAACAGACTCAATCAGCCTTTTGGTGTTTCCACCGATGCCTGCTGGTTGGCCTGCCCGGTCTGCTCGTACCAGCCACCGCCGAGCGCCTTGTACAGGTTGACCTCGCTGGTCAGCTGCGACAGGCGGTCGGTAATCAGCGACTGCTGGGCGCTGAACAGGTTGCGCTGGGCGTCGAGGAAGGTCAGGTTGCTGTCGATACCGATGCGGTAGCGGCGTTCGGCCAGGCGGTAGTAGTCCTGGTTCGCCTGCACCAGGTCGCGCTGGGCCTGCAGCTGCTCTTCGAAGGTCTTGCGCGCGGCCAGGCCATCGGAGACTTCCTGGAAGGCGGTCTGGATGGTTTTTTCGTACTTGGCGACGTTGATGTCCTTCTGGATCTTCGAATAGTCCAGGCTGGCCTTCAGGCTGCCGGCGTTGAAGATCGGCAGGTTGATCTGCGGCTGGAACAGCCAGGTGCCCTGGCCACCTGCGAACAGGTGACCCATGTCCGGGCTCAGGCTGCCGGCGTTGGCGGTCAGGCTGATGCTTGGGAAGAACGCTGCACGGGCGGCACCAATGTTGGCGTTGGCGGCCTTGAGCAGGTGCTCGGCTTCCTGGATGTCCGGGCGACGCTGGAGGATGTCCGACGGCAGGCCGGCCGGTACTTCGGCCAACTGGTCGGCATTGAGCTCCAGCGGCTTGGCCAGGTTGGCAGGAACGCCGGTGCCCAGCAGCACGGTCAGGCTGTTGACGTCCTGGGCGACCAAGCGCTGGTACTGCGAGTACTTGACCCGGGCGCCTTCCACGGCGGTGCGCGCCTGGCTGACGTCGAGTGCCGAAGCCACGCCGACTTCATTGCTGCGACGGGTGAGGTTGTAGCTTTCCTCGTAGGTCTTCAGCGTTTCTTCGGTCAGCTTGAACAGTGCCTGATCGGCCTGCCAGGTGTAGTAGGCGTTGGCCACGCTGGCCACCAGGGCGATCTGCGTGGAGCGACGCGCCTGCTCGCTGGACAGGTAGGTTTCCAGGGCCTGCTCGGTCAGGCTGCGCACACGGCCGAACAGGTCCAGCTCATAGGCGCTGACGCCCAGGGTGGCCGAGTATTGGCTGGTGATGCTCGATTCGCCGGTCTGCGACATGTTCGCCGGAACCCGCTGGCGGCTGCCGCTGGCGGTGGCCGAAACTGCCGGGAACAGGTCGGCACGCTGGATGCGGTACTGCGCACGGTAGGCGTCGAGGTTCAGCGCCGCGACACGCAGGTCGCGGTTGTTGACCAGCGACGTCTGGATCAGCTGTTGCAGTGCCGGGTCGTGGAAGAACTGGCGCCAGCCCTGTTCGGCAGCGGCAACGTCTGCCGACTGGGTCGGCGAGTACGCAGGGCCTTGCGGCCACTGCGCTGCCACCGGTGCTTCCGGGGTCTGGTAGTCAGGGATCAGCGAGCAGCCGCCAAGGATGAAAGCGGTTACCGCCAGGGACAACAAAGACTTGGTCATTGCCCAGCCTCATAACGTGGAGTTTCAGGGGTGGCGTCTTTTTTCGGCTCTTTGCTGCCGAACAGCGACGACACTGCGACGAAGAATAGCGGTACCCAGAAGATAGCCAGCACGGTCGCACTGATCATGCCGCCGATCACACCGGTACCGATGGCGTGCTGGCTGCCGGCACCGGCGCCACTGGCGATGGTCAACGGTACCACGCCGAGGATGAACGCCAGCGAGGTCATGATGATCGGGCGCAGACGCATGCGGCACGCCTCGATGGCTGCGTCGTACAGGCTGCGGCCCTGTTCGTGCAGTTCCTTGGCGAACTCGACGATCAGAATGGCGTTTTTCGCCGCCAGACCGATGGTGGTCAACAGGCCGACCAGGAAGTACACGTCGTTGGACAAGCCGCGCAGGCTGGTGGCAATCAACGCACCGATGATACCCAGTGGAACTACCAGCACGACGGCGATCGGGATCGACCAGCTTTCGTACAGGGCTGCCAGGCACAGGAACACGAACAGTACCGAGAGGGCGAACAGTGCCGGCATTTGCGAGCCGGAGAGTTTTTCCTCGTAGGACATGCCGGTCCACGAGAAGCCGACACCGCTTGGCAGCTCGCCAGCAATGCGCTCGACCTCGGCCATGGCTTCACCGGTACTGTAGCCCGGTGCCGGTGCACCCAGGATTTCCATCGCCTCGACGCCGTTGTAACGCGAAAGCTTCGGCGAACCGTAGGTCCATTCGCCCTTGGCGAAGGAGGAGAACGGTACCATCTCGCCTTTGCCATTGCGCACGTACCACTTCTGCAGGTCTTCCGGGCTCATCCGCGCGTTTGATTCGCCCTGGATGTACACCTTCTTGACCCGGCCACGGTCGATGAAGTCGTTGACGTAGCTGGCACCCAAGGCAATCGACAGGGTGTTGTTGATGTCGGCAATGGTCACGCCCAGGGCGCTGGCACGCTCGTCATCGATGGTCAGCTGGTATTGCGGTTCATCGTTCAGGCCGTTCGGGCGCACGGCGCTGAGGATCTTGCTCTGTGCAGCCTTGGCCAGGAACTGGTTGCGCGCTTCCATCAGTTTCTCGTGGCCGACGCCGCCGCGATCCTGGAGGAACACGTCGAAGCCGGTGGCGTTACCCAGTTCGAGTACCGCGGGTGGGGCGAAGGCGAACACCATCGCATCACGGAAGGTGAAGAAGTGCTGCTGGGCACGCTGGGCCAGCGCGAACACGCTGTTCTCCTTCGAGCGCTCACCCCAGGGTTTGAGCATGATGAAGGCCATGCCCGAGCTCTGGCCGCGTCCGGCAAAGTTGAAGCCGTTGACGGTGAACACCGAAGCCACGGTATCGGCTTCTTCCTTCAGCAGGTACTCGCGCATCTGGTCCACCACCACCTGGGTGCGCTCGGCACTGGAGCCGGCCGGGGTCTGCACCTGGGCGAACAGTACGCCCTGGTCTTCTTCCGGCAGGAACG
This sequence comes from Pseudomonas sp. WOUb67, assembly GCF_050058005.1. Lineage (NCBI taxonomy): Bacteria > Pseudomonadati > Pseudomonadota > Gammaproteobacteria > Pseudomonadales > Pseudomonadaceae > Pseudomonas > Pseudomonas sp. WOUb67. The sequence continues at coordinate 1,886,387 of NZ_CP170112.1, forward strand.
CGGTAGGGATCCGGGCGAACAGCCAGATCATGCCGACCACGATCAGCGCATAGGCCAGCAGGAACGGCACCTTGTTGCGCAGGATGGTGCCCACGCTGCGTTCGTAGCCGTTGACGCTGCGGTCGAAGTTGCGGTTGAACCAGCCGAAGAACCCGCCTTTGGCGGTGTGATGCTCGCCCTTCTTCAGCGGCTTGAGCATGGTGGCGCACAGCGCTGGGGTGAAGATAAGCGCAACCAGCACCGACAGGCCCATGGCCGAGACGATGGTGATGGAGAACTGCCGGTAGATCACACCCGTGGAGCCGCCGAAGAACGCCATGGGCAGCAGTACCGCCGACAGTACCAGGGCAATACCCACCAGGGCGCCCTGGATCTGCTCCATCGAGCGTTTGGTCGCCTCCTTGGGCGGTAACCCTTCCTCGGACATGACCCGCTCGACGTTCTCCACCACGACGATGGCATCGTCCACCAGCAAGCCGATGGCCAGGACCATGGCGAACATGGTCAGGGTGTTGATGCTGAAGCCTGCGGCGGCAAGGATGCCGAACGTACCCAGCAACACCACCGGTACGGTCATGGTGGTGATGATGGTGGCGCGGAAGTTCTGCAGGAACAGGTACATCACCAGGAACACCAGGACCACGGCTTCGATCAGGGTGTGGATTACCCCGCTGATCGATTCGGTGACCACCGGCGTGGTGTCATACGGGAATACCGCTTTCACCCCTGGCGGGAAGAATGGTTCCAGGCCTTTGATGGTCTCGCGCAGTGCCTTGGCGGTATCCAGGGCGTTGGCACCGGTAGCCAGTTTTACTGCCAGGCCGGAAGCCGGTTTACCGTTGAACTGGGCGCTGACCGCGTAGTTTTCACCCCCCAGGCCCACTTCGGCGACATCACTCAGGCGCACCTGCGAACCATCGCTGTTGACCTTGAGCAGGATCTTCTCGAACTGCTCGGCGGTCTGCAGGCGGGTCTTGCCGATGATGGTGGCGTTAAGCTGGGTACCCGGCATGGCCGGCAGGCCGCCAAGCTGGCCCGAAGATACCTGCACGTTCTGTGCGGCAACCGCGGTCTTGACGTCGACCGGGGTCAGCTGAAACTTGTTCAGCTTCGCCGGGTCCAGCCAGATACGCATGGCGTACTGCGCACCGAACACCTGGAAGTCACCCACACCCGCGGTACGCGAGATCGGGTCCTGCATGTTGGAGACGATGTAGTTGGCCAGGTCATCCTTGGTCATGCTGCCGTCTTCGGACACCAGGCCGATCACCAGCAGGAAGTTTTTCACCGCTTTGGTAACGCGGATACCTTGCTGTTGCACTTCTTGCGGCAGCAGCGGGGTGGCCAGGTTGAGCTTGTTCTGCACCTGGACCTGCGCGGTGTCGGCGTTGGTGCCTTGCTCGAAGGTCGCGGTAATGGTCATGCTGCCGTCGGAGTTACTTTCCGACGACACATAACGCAGGTTGTCGATACCGTTGAGCTGCTGCTCGATCACCTGTACCACGGTGTCCTGCACGGTTTGCGCCGAAGCGCCCGGGTAGGTCACGGCGATGGCGATGGCCGGCGGCGCGATGCTGGGGTACTGGTTGATCGGCAACTTCAGGATCGACAAGGCGCCGACCAGCATGATCACCAAGGCGATCACCCAGGCGAAGATCGGGCGATCGATAAAGAACTTCGACATGGTTTACTCCGCTTTGGCGTCTGCTTTCGCCGCGTTGGCCTGATCAGGGCTGCCCGGCTTCTTGACGTTGGTGGCTTCGCTGACCTTCACCTCGACGCCCGGGCGCACGTACTGCAGCCCTTCGGTGATCAGGCGGTCACCCGGGTTCAGGCCTTCCTCGATCAGCCAGTCGCTGCCCAAGGTACGGCTGGCCTTGAGCTGGCGCAGTTCGACCTTGTTCTCCTGGTTGACCACCAGTGCGGTCGGTGCACCCTTAAGGTCACGGGTAACGCCCTGCTGCGGGGCCAGGATGGCGTTGGCGTTGACCCCGGCCTTCAGCCGCGCATGCACGAACATGCCCGGCAGCAGGGTGTGATCGGGGTTGGGGAACAGCGCACGCAGGGTGACCGAGCCGGTGGTTTCGTCAACCGAGACTTCCGAGAACTCCAGGCGGCCTTCCTGCTTGAACAGGCTGCCGTCTTCCAGCACCAACTGCACCGAGGCTGCATTGTCGCCAGCCTTCTTCAGCTGGCCGCTCTCCAGGTCACGGCGCAGCTTGAGCAGCTCGGCGGTGGACTGGGTGACGTCGATGTAGATCGGGTCGAGTTGCTGGATGGTGGCCATGGCGTCGGTCTGGCCATTGCTCACCAATGCACCTTCGGTAAACGAAGAACGGCCGATACGGCCGCTGATCGGTGCCAGCACCTTGGTGTAACGCAGATCGATCTGTGCGCTTTTCAGCGACGCTTCGGCCTGCAATCGTTTGGCATTGGCGTCGTCGTACTCCTGCTTGGAGACGGCCTGTTCATTGATCAGCTGCTTGTAGCGCTCGGCCAGCGAGCGCGTAGCCTGCAGGTTGGCCTGGGCATTGGCCAGGTTGGCCTCGTACACGGCAGGGTCGATCTGGTACAGCTGCTGGCCTTCCTTGACCTCACTGCCTTCCTTGAACAGGCGCTTGAGGATGATGCCATTGACCTGCGGGCGCACTTCGGCGACACGGTATGAAGTGGTGCGCCCCGGCAATTCCGAGGTCAGGGTAAAGGCTTGCGGCTGAAGGGTAACCACGCCGACCTGAGGAGCCTGCGCCGCTGGCGCTGCTTCTTCTTTCTTACAGCCACTGAGCAGGGTTGCCAGGGCGACGGCGGAAACCAGAGCGGTAACGGCTGGCTTGAATTGCATGAGGATCCTCGGGGCGGTGGAGCAGGAAACGCTCAAGAGTAGTGGAAGAGTCTTGATCTGGAAAAAATGCTATCGGGTGGATAAATAGCTTGCTAAGGAATATACTTACATTCATGGTTGTTTGTAAATACCGCTGGGTTGTACTCCGGTACTGCCACAGTCCTTGATTAGCTCATCCGCGAGGCGCCCTGCAGAGGTGCCCCCGGAACGTTCCCCGTACGCGCCGTGCGTTCGGGCCAGATGAGGTTGTACTGCCATGGTCCGTCGAACCAAAGAAGAAGCCCAGGAAACCCGCGCCCAGATCATCGAGGCGGCGGAAAAGGCCTTCTACAAGCGCGGGGTTGCGCGAACCACCCTGGCCGACATCGCCGAACTGGCGGGTGTGACGCGCGGGGCGATCTACTGGCACTTCAACAACAAGGCGGAGCTGGTGCAGGCGCTGCTCGACAGCCTGCACGAAACCCATGACCACTTGGCGCGCGCGAGTGAAAGCGAGGACGAAGTCGACCCGCTTGGCTGCATGCGCAAGCTGCTGCTGCAAGTGTTCAACGAGTTGGTGCTCGATGCCCGAACCCGGCGTATCAATGAAATTCTGCATCACAAGTGCGAGTTCACCGATGACATGTGTGAAATTCGCCAGCAGCGCCAGGGCGCGGTACTGGATTGCCACAAGGGCATTGCCCTGGCGTTGGCCAATGCCGTTCGCCGGGGCCAGTTGCCTGACGCGCTGGATGTCGAGCGCGCAGCGGTGGCGATGTTTGCCTATGTCGATGGCCTGATCGGGCGCTGGCTGTTGCTGCCTGACAGTGTCGATCTGGCGGGCGATGTCGAAAAATGGGTCGACACCGGGCTGGATATGCTGCGCTTGAGCCCGGCCCTGCGCAAATGACACTTTGTTAAGGATTGTGAGGGAGTGTTTCCCGTCTGTATTAAGAGAGGATTAATACTTCCGGGGTGCCCTGAACGAAGTACAGGAACAGCGCACCCTTCAGCGACCGCGTAATTGCCGGTCGGGCAGCGCAAATGCCGCAAACACTCCCAGCACCGCAACCAGCGCACTTCCCATCAGCAAATGCCGGAACGTCTCCGTCAAGCGGCCCTGCGTCACCAGGTCCACTTCACCGGCCTTCAGGCTCCCCAGCAATGGATTCCCCAGCATTTCGAACCCGCCCTGGTGCAGCAGCGCCAGCAACAGGCTGGACATGCACGCTACGCCCATGGCCCCGCCCAGCGAACGGAACAGGTTGGTGGTGCTGGTGGCCACGCCGATGTCCTTGCTGTCTACCGCGCTTTGCGTGCCCACCAGCGATGTCGGGAACTGCAACCCGCAGGCAATGCCGGTCAGCAGCATGAACAATGCACTGAGCCACCCAGACTGTGGCGGGGTCAACGCCATGGCAAAAATGGCCACGGGCATCAGCAGCGCACCGGCGAGGATCTGCGGCTTGTAGCGCCCGGTCCGGCTGGTCATGCGCCCACCGGTGAAGGCGCCCAGGGGCAGCCCCATCGCCAGCGGCAGCAGGTGCAGGGCGGCGCTGTCGGCACCGGCGCCGGTGATGCCCTGGTAGCGCAACGGCATGAGCATGGTCAGCGAAATCGACTGAAAGCTGGCGAAAAAGATCACGCCCCAGCACAGCACCGCCACCCGGTTGCCGAACAGGCCCAAGGGCAGCAGCGGCTCCGGGCAGCGGCGCTCATGAACGATGAACAGCGCCAGGCCCAGCACGGCACAGGAGAACAGGGCCACTACCGCCGGCTCGACCCAGGCGTGGCCCTGGCCGACCAGGGTGATGCCCAGTAACAGGCTGCCCAGGCCGAGTATCAGCAGCACGGCGCCGAGGTAGTCCACCTGCGCCTCGCGGCGCTGCGTCGGCATGCCGCCAAGGGCCCGGTGGATCGCCCACAAGGCAACCAGCCCCAGCGGCAGGTTGATCCAGAACACCCAGCGCCATGACAGGTACTCGGTCAACCAGCCCCCCAGCACCGGCCCGGCGACACTCGCCACTGCATACATGCTGCTGAAATAGCCCTGGTAGCGGCCGCGTTCACGCGGGGGCACGAAGTCGCCGATGATTGCCTGGCTGACCGAAACCATGCCCCCCGCACCAATGCCTTGCAGCACGCGGGCCAGCACCAGTTGCTGCATGTCCTGGGCCAGGGCGCAGGCGATCGAGGCCAGGGTGAACAGGCTGATCCCGGTCAGGATCATCCGCCGCCGCCCGTACAGGTCACCCAGCTTGCCGTAGATCGGTACGGCCACGGTCATGGCCACCATGTAGCCGGAGATGACCCACGCCAGCAGGCCGACATCGTTGAACTGGGCCGAGATCGCGGGCAGCGAGACGGCGACGATGGTCTGGTCCAGGGCGCCGAGGAAGATCGCCAGCATCAGGGCGGTCAGCACGTTGCGCAGGGTAGTGGGGGGCAGGGCGGCGGTCACGGGAATACCTTGTAATCGATTTTGGTTTCTTCGCGGGTAAACCCGCTCCCACAGGTATGGCGTTGGGCTTCAGGACGGTGCGGTCCCTGTGGGAGCGGGTTTACCCGCGAAGAGGCCCGCATGAAGTACCCGGATTGTAACCTGAGTTAGGTAGCTTCCTATGTACTATCTGCATCCCCTATGCCGAATCGGCATTGGCGCATTCATCCAGTGGTGCATGGCTGCGTGATATCGTTGGTATGCCACAGAGGCTGAAATCCGGGGCTTGCACCAGCTTGGTGCAACAATATGCCGCAGGTTTTTCAGGCCGCTGTCTCCCACACCTTTTATTCCTCTGCCTGCATGTCGAGCATGACCGCCCCGATGGCGACGGTTGGATCAGCTCAGGTAGACCCGATTACAGGGGTCGGTAGTTACCGTTCAAATTTCAACTTATTTGCGGAGTGATCATGCCCAAGGCTTCCCATCAAGATCTGCGTTTTGCCTTCCGCGAACTGCTCGCTTCAGGTTCCTGTTACCACACGGCATCGGTGTTCGACCCGATGTCGGCACGCATTGCTGCAGACCTGGGCTTCGAGGTCGGCATCCTGGGCGGCTCCGTCGCTTCGTTGCAGGTACTGGCCGCGCCGGACTTCGCCCTGATTACCCTCAGCGAGTTCGTCGAGCAGGCCACCCGTATTGGCCGGGTAGCACAATTGCCCGTACTGGCTGATGCCGACCACGGCTACGGCAACGCGCTGAACGTGATGCGCACGGTGGTCGAACTGGAGCGCGCCGGCGTGGCCGGGCTGACCATCGAGGACACCCTGCTGCCCGCCCAGTTCGGGCGCAAGTCCACCGACCTGATCCCGGTTGATGAGGGCGTCGGCAAGATTCGTGCGGCCCTGGAGGCGCGGGTCGACTCGTCGCTGTCCATCATTGCCCGCACCAACGCAGGCGTGCTCACTACCGGAGAAATCATCGTGCGCACCCAGAGCTACCAGAAGGCCGGTGCCGATGGCATCTGCATGGTGGGCGTGAAGGACTTCGAGCAGCTCGAGCAGATTGCCGAGCACCTGACCGTGCCGCTGATGCTGGTCACCTATGGCAACCCCAACCTGCATGACGATGAACGCCTGGCGCGCCTGGGCGTGCGTATCGCGGTCGATGGCCATGGCGCCTACTTCGCTGCGATCAAGGCCACTTACGATTGCCTGCGCTTGCAGCGTGGCAAGCAGAACAAGTCGGAGAACCTGAGCGCCACCGAACTCTCGCACACCTACACCCAGCCCGAGGATTACATCCGCTGGGCCAAGGAATACATGAGCGTCGAAGAGTGACCGGCAGGGCGCCGTCAACTCAACGGACGGCGCTCAAGGTTGCCGTGTGAGGCACGCAATGTGCCTGCTCGCAGCTGGCTGCGGCACTGGGCTGGCTGCGTAGCAGCTCGGCGCGCCAGCAGGCAGAACCATACAGCCCTGCGACGGCCGTCAGGGCCATGACGAGGGCGACTCTTCTGGACTTGATGCCCATGGTGCTCACCTCCTGTTACAGCGACAGGTGATACCTTCCAGCTTAGGCCAATTTCAGCGTCACAGATCCCGATCCCACTCCGGTTCGTCCTTGAACCGCTGCACCAGAAAATCCAGCATGCTGCGCAAGGTCGCCGGCATGTGCTTGCGCGACGTATACACCGCATTCAGGTTCAGTGTACGCGGCTCAGCTTCGGGCAGCAGGCGCACCAGTTCGCCCCTGCGCAGGGCGTCGGCGGTCTGGTAGCTTGGCAGCATGGCGATGCCAGCGCCGGCCAGCGCCGCCTTTTGCAATGTCATCGCTTCGTTGGCGCTGATGTTTCCCGCCACTGGCACGGCGACCTGCTGGCCGGCCACTTCGAAATGCCACAGGCTGTGGCCGAAGTAGGCATGGGTCAGGCAGTTGTGCCGGCTCAGGTCCTCGACCCGTTGCGGGGTGCCGTGCTCGCGCAGGTAGGCCGGGGCCGCGCATACCACCGAGCGGCACACGCTCAGGCGCCGGGCGATCAGGTTGGGGTCCAGCTCGTTGCTGGTGCGGATGGCCAGGTCGATGCGCTCATCCACCAGGTTGACGGTACGGTCGAGCATCTGCAGTTCCACCTTCACCCCAGGATAGCGCCGCACATAGGCAGCCACCGCGTCCACCAGCTGTGCCTGGCCGAAAGAGGTGCTGACGCTGATGCGCAGCGCGCCTTTTGGCGCGTCATCCGGCTGCTGCACCGCAGCCTGCAGGTCGCCGGCCAGTTCCAGCAGTTGCCGGCAGCGGGGCAGGGTTTCCTGGCCGGCGGCGGTGAGGCTGAGCTTGCGGGTGGTGCGCTGCATCAGCCGCGCGCCAACCCAGTCTTCCAGCTCTGCCAGGTAACGCGAGACCACGGGGCGAGACAGCTGCAGGTGGTCTGCCGCTGCCGACTGGCTGCCCAGGTCGACGACGGTGACGAAAACGCGCATGGCGTTGAGACGGTCCATGATTTGCCCGGTTTTAGAAACAAACTATGTTCGAGCATCGCATTTTTTGCGACGGATCGGGCAACTAAGCTGTCGGGCATCGTTCAACTGAAGGCCTTGCCCATGTCCCTGTTCACTCCCCTGCGCGGCCTGCTACTGGCCTGTGTCACCTTGGCCGGCCCGGCGCTGGCCGCCGAACCGTTGCAACTGGATGTCTACAATCCTGGGCACGCGGCCATCTTCCCGGTCAGCTCGGTGATTGTCAGTGGCGAGCACGATGCCGTGCTGGTCGATGCCCAGTTCGGCAAGGCCCAGGCCCAGCAACTGGTGCAGCGCCTGCAGGCTGGCGGCAAACACCTGACCACCATCTACATCAGCCACGGCGACCCGGACTACTACTTTGGCCTGGACACCCTGACCCAGGCCTTCCCCGACGCCAAGGTGCTGGCCTCTGCCGCCACGGTTGCACATATCCGCCAGACCATGGACGCCAAGCTGGCGTACTGGGGGCCGCAGATGGGGGCAGACAAACCGGCACGGCTGGTGGTGCCGCAGGTGCTTGAAGGCCAGCGCCTGACACTGGAAGGACAAGCCCTCGACGTGGTTGGCCTGGATGGCCCGCAGCCAGACCGCAGCTTTGTGTGGATCCCGTCCATCAAGGCGGTGGTCGGTGGCGTGGTGGTGTCCGAGAACATTCATGTGTGGATGGCCGATACTCAATCGGCCAAGTCCCATGCCGACTGGCTTGGCACCTTGGCGCACATCGAAGCACTGGGGCCACGAACGGTCATCCCTGGGCACTACCTGGGAGACAGCAGCCGTTCACTAAAAGCTGTGCGTTTCACCGCAGACTACATTCGTGGGTTCGATGCAGAAACCGCCAAGGCCAAAGACGGCAATGCGCTGATCGAGGCCATGAAGCAGCGTTACCCGGGCCTGGCCGATGAAAGCTCCCTGGAGCTCGGGGCCAAGGTCGCCAAGGGCGAGATGAAGTGGTAATTCCGTTCAATTGATGGAGAGTATTCCCATGAGCAAGATCGCAATCATCGGTGCCACTGGCCGCGCTGGCAGCCAGTTGCTGGAAGAAGCCCTGCGCCGTGGCCACAGTGTGTTGGCCATCGCCCGTGACCCTTCGCAACTGCAAGGCCGTGAAGGGGTGACCGTCAAGGCGCTGGATGCCAAGGACAGTGCGGCCCTGCAAGCGGCGGTAACGGGTGTGGACGCCGTGTTGAGCGCGGCGCATTTCTCGACCATCGAGCCGCAGGCCATCATCGAGCCGGTCAAGCGGGCCGGGGTCAAGCGCCTGCTGGTGGTGGGTGGTGCCGGCAGCCTGTTGCTGCCGTCGGGGCACCGGGTGATCGACAGCCCGGACTTCCCGGAGGCTTACAAGGCCGAAGCCACTGCCGGGGTGCGTTTTCTGGAGGCGCTGCAACACGAGCCAAACCTGGACTGGACCTTCCTCTCGCCGTCGGCGGAGTTTGTCGAAGGTGAGCGCAGCGGTCGGTACACGTTGGGCAAGGATCATCTGCTGATCGGGAAGGATGGCAAAAGCTGGATCACCTTTGCCGATTATGCGATTGCCATGCTGGACGAACTGGAAAAGCCCGCGCATTCGCGTCAGCGGTTCACAGTCGGCTACTGAGTCGCCTGCTTCGCGGCCATGCCCGCTCCCACAGGTACAGCATAGCTTTCAAGGCCCATGCTGTACCTGTGGGAGCGGGCGCGCCCGCGAAGAGGCCCTCACTGGCTGGCTTGGCCCTCCAGCCAATCCAACAACTCCACCAGCCCCGGCGGCAAGCTCTTGCTCTGGCTCACCAGGTAATACCCTTTCCCGGTCACCACCTTCAGCGCAAACGGCATGCACAGCCGCCCCCCGCGCAAGTCATCACCAATCAGCGACCAGTCGCCAATGGCCACGCCCGTTCCCTGCGAGGCCATGGCCATCGCCATGTCCAGCGTCTCGAAATGCTGCCTGGGCCCATGAGTGGCTAACGTCACCCCAGCGGCCTGTAGCCACAACTGCCAGTCATGTTCATCCCGCGAGGGGTGCAGCAGCATGTGCCGCGCCAGGTCTTCCACCTGCTGCAGGGGTATCGGCCCCTCACGCAGCGAGGGTGCGCACACCGGCGTAAGTTGCTCATCGAACAGCTTGCGCACATGCAGCCCGTGGTTCGGCGCATCGCCATAGACCACCGCCGCATCGAAGCCCTCGCGACGAAAGTCCACCCCATGCTGCACCGTGGTGGTCAACTCCACCGGCACGTCCGGGCGCTGTGCCTGCCACTCCATCAGGCGCGGCAGCAGCCAGCGCATCACGCACGTCGGGGCCTTGAGCTGCAAGGTGGTGCTGCGCCCACCCACTTCACGCACGCCTTGCTCGATCAGCGTAAACACCTGCTGCACCCGAGGCAGCCAGTCCTGGCCCTCACGGGTCAGGCTAAGCCCGCGGGCCTGGCGCTGGAACAGGGCATAACCCAGATGTTCTTCGAGGGCGGCGATCTGGCGGCTGACGGCGCCTTGGGTGATGTGTAGCTGTTGCCCTGCACGGGTGAAGTTGCAGTGCTGGGCGGTGACCAGAAAGGTGTGCAGGGCGGGCAGGGGCGGGAGGCGTTTCATCGCACTGAGCCATGATGACAGGACATGGCTAGTATGTGTTTTTTTGCATTGTGGCGATAGCCGTGGCTTGGGTCCAATAAGGGCATACTCCAACAAGATTCATGGTGAAACCCGATGGCAACCTGCGGCGAAGTACTGGTCAATCTCCTTGAAGGCTATGGCGTCGACCATGTCTTCGGCATTCCCGGTGTACATACCGTTGAGCTCTACCGTGGCCTGGCGGGCTCGTCCATTCGCCACATCACCCCGCGCCATGAGCAGGGTGCCGGGTTCATGGCTGACGGCTATGCGCGCACCCGTGGCAAACCCGGGGTGTGCTTCATCATTACCGGCCCGGGCATGACCAACATCACCACGGCCATGGGCCAGGCCTATGCCGACTCGATCCCGATGCTGGTGATTTCCAGCGTGCAGTCCCGTGACCAGCTGGGCGGGGGCCGCGGCAAGCTGCACGAACTGCCCAACCAGTCGGCGCTGGTGTCGGGTGTGGCCGCGTTTTCCCACACCTTGATGAGTGCTGCAGACCTGCCGCAGGTGCTGGCGCGGGCATTTGCCGTGTTCGAGAGCGCCCGGCCACGCCCGGTGCATATCGAAATCCCGCTCGACGTACTGGTCGAGCCGGCCGACTTCCTGCTGCCGGGCCGCCCGGTGCGTGGCAGCCGGGCAGGGGCAGCGCCACAGGCCGTGGCACAGATGGCCGAGCGCCTGGCAGGTGCCAAGCGGCCGTTGATTCTGGCAGGCGGTGGTGCGTTGGCCGCGGGTGCTGCGCTGGCGCGCCTGGCCGAACACCTTCAGGCCCCGGTGGCGCTGACCATCAATGCCAAGGGTTTGCTGCCGGCCAGCCACCCGCTGCAGATCGGCTCGACCCAGTCGCTGCCGGCTACACGAGAGTTGGTGGCTGAAGCCGACGTAGTGCTGGCGATCGGTACCGAATTGGCTGAAACCGATTATGACGTGACCTTCAAGGGTGGCTTCGAGATCCCGGGCAGCCTGCTGCGCATCGACATCGACCCGGACCAGACCGTGCGTAACTACCTGCCGGAGCTGGCGCTGGTAGCCGATGCCGAGCTGGCCGCGGAGGCATTGCTCGCTGCCTTGCAGGCCCAGCCGCAACCTGTGCGCGAAAGCACCTGGGGTGTGGCGCGCGTCTCCAACCTGCGCCAGGCACTGGCGGCAGGTTGGGACCAGCCAACCCTGAGCCAGACGCGTCTGCTGAGCGCGATCCTGGAGCGGCTGCCCAATGCCGTGCTGGTGGGCGATTCGACCCAGCCGGTGTACACCGGCAACCTGACCCTGGACATGGACCAGCCGCGCCGTTGGTTCAACGCATCGACCGGCTACGGCACCCTGGGTTATGCGCTGCCCGCGGCCATGGGCGCGTGGCTGGGCAGTGCCGAGCAGGTCGATGAACGTGCGCCAGCGGTGTGCCTGATTGGTGACGGCGGTTTGCAGTTCACCCTGCCGGAGCTGGCCAGTGCGGTGGAAGCGCAGGTGCCGCTGATCGTGCTGCTGTGGAATAACCAGGGGTACGAGGAGATCAAGAAGTACATGGTCAACCGGGCTATCGAGCCGGTCGGGGTCGATGTCCATACCCCGGACTTCATCGGCGTGGCGCGGGCGTTGGGGGCTGCAGCGGAGCATGTGGTGGATGTGGCGCAGTTGCAGACGGCGCTGGGGCAGGCGGTGGAGCGCAAGGGGCCGACCTTGATTCAGGTTGACCAGAATCAGTGGCAAGGGACAGTTTCGGATTGAAGTGAAGCTGTTGTCTGTACCGGCCTCTTCGCGGGCTTGCCCGCTCCCACAGGTGCTGCACATACGTTGAAAGTTGTGCTGTACCTGTGGGAGCGGGCGAGCCCGCGAAGAGGCCGGTACAGTCTAGCCAGCCGTGGCTCTCAATCTGGCCACATCCCGAATCGGCGGCGCTCCATACAGCCGGCTGTATTCACGGCTGAACTGCGACGGGCTTTCATACCCCACCCGATAGGCGGCCACCGCCGCTTCAAGCCCGTCATTGAGCATCAACCGCCGCGCCTCCTGCAGGCGCAGCTGCTTCTGGTACTGCAACGGGCTCATCGACGTCACAGCCTTGAAGCGATGGTGCAAGGTCGAGGTGCTGAGGTTGACCTCCCGGGCCAGGTCCTCGATGCGCAGGGGCAACTGATAGTTGTTGTTTAGCCAGGTAATGGCCTGGCAAACCCTGTGCGTCTGGCTGTTGGCCAAGGCTATTTCATACAGCCGGCAACCCTGCGGCCCACGCAGCAGGCGGTACAGAATCTCGCGGCGGAACAGTGGCGCGAGCATGGCGATGTCGCGCGGGGTGTCCAGCAGGCGCAGCAGCCGCAGCAAGGCGTCAAGCAGTGCTGCATCGGTCCTTTCCACATACAGGCCACGGCCCGAAGGCCGGTTGGGTACCAGCATCGGCCCGCTTTCGGCGATCAGCTGGCTGATCTCGGCCGGGTCCAGGTCCATGCGCAGGCCCAGGCTGGGGTTCTCCGGGCTGGCGTCGAGCTTCACGCCGCTCAGCGGCAAGGTGACCGACACCACCATGTAGTGCAGCGGGTCGTAGGCGTACTGCTCGTCACCGAGGAACAGGGTTTTGCTGCCCTGAGCAAGGATGCACAGCGCAGGTTGTGCCAAGGTCGGCACCGAGCGCACGTTTTCGGTGTAGCGCACCAGGTACAGGTCATCGATGGCCGATGCCGGGCCATGGGGTTCGCCGGCGTGGCGACGGATCAGCTCGGCCAGTTCAAGGCGCTGCAGTTCCAGGGTCGGGTCGATGGACGTGGCGGTGGTCATGATGGCTTTCCTCTACTGACCGACGCAGCATAGGTTTGGGCAAAGACAGGCGCTAGTCGAAAGCTGCACGTCGATTGCCTGATCCTGCCGCGCTGCAGGATCAGGCAATCGGCGAGCAGTAATGGCCTAACGCGCCGCGCGGGTGAGCCCCTAACCTTGGCAGCCTGGCTTTTCCGTCCGCCTGCTTCAAGGAGATTGTGCAATGACCCTAAAACAACCGGTCACCCATCTTGCTTTCATCCGTGCCAGCAGCGGGCGCTCGGCAGAGCTAGGCGCGCGCCTGCGCGACCTGCTCGAGCCCTCGCTGCGTGCGCCGGGTTGCCTGAGTTTCACGGTACAGCGCTCCCAGGCCGATGCGGACCTGTGGTTGCTCAGTGGCAGCTGGCAGGATCAGCAGGCGATGAGTGGCTACTTTGCTTCGCCGACCCTGGACGTGTTTGGCGAGCTGGTGCAGGCACAGGTGGTCAGCAGCCTGGACTTGCATACCTTCGATTGAGCGCGGACCTTGAGAGCGCTGCAGTACCTGTGGGAGCTGGCTTGCCGGCGATAGGGCCGGTACAGGCAAATAGAGTAAAATGCCGACCCATGATCAACCAAACGGGTAGCAACATGGCACGTAAGGAATTCACTCATTTCGAAGCGGTATCGGCGATGGTGCCGGTAGAAGGTGGCGGCTACAACGCGGCCATCGCGGTCAAGGCCCTGAGCATGGGCGGTGCGCCGCGCTTTCACAAGGTCCTCGACGGGCAGGTGTTCAAGGGCGCCGTGGCTGCCGACGAAGCGGCCACGGCCGAGCTGCAACGCCTGCAAGGCGTCAGCGAAGAGGGCGAACTGATCTGGTGATCAGGCCGGCGGGCGGGCCATCTTGAACAGGTTGCCCAGTTCGAAATAGTCCGCCGGGCCACCGCCACGCAGGATCGGCTCGGCGGCAGCGGTATCGTAGATGCCGTTTTTCAGCAGGTGCTCGGCAATGTGCACCGCCACCACTTCTCCGAGGATCAGCCAGCTGGGCACCAGTTCCTGGTCGGCCCGCTTGAGCTGGACGATCTGGCTTACCTTGCACTCGAACGCCACTGGGGTTTCGCCTACGCGGGGCACGCTGACGATGCTCGACGGCGTGGCGGTAAGGCCGCTCAATTCGAATTCGCTCACCTCGGCAGCAACCGGCGCGCAGCTCTGGTTCATCTGCTCGGCCAGTGGGCGGGTGGCCAGGTTCCAGACGAATTCGCCGGTCTGCTCGATGTTGTTCAGGCTGTCTTTGCGCCCGACGCTGCAGAAACCGATGATCGGCGGGATGTAGTTGAAGGCGTTGAAGAAGCTGTAGGGCGCCAGGTTCAGGCGGCCTTCGCGGTCTTGCGAGGAAATCCAGCCGATAGGGCGGGGGCCGACGATGGCGTTGAACGGGTCGTGGGGCAGGCCGTGGCCTTTGGCAGGTTCGTAGTAATACATCTGTGCTGGGCTTGTGGGCCCTACCTCCTGGTGGACAAGGTGCCTAGTGTGCCAAGCCTGTGCTCGCCTGCAAATGATCAAGCCCGGCCGAAGCCGGGCTGGTTGCGCACATCAGGTATCAGCTGATGCGGTGGGCGTTGGTACGGTCGAAGCCGTCTTCGGCGAAACGTTGGCCGCCAGTGCGGTCGAAGCCGTCTTCGGCAAAGCGCTGGCCACCGGTGCGGTCGAAGCCATCTTCGGCAAAGCGCTGGCCACCGGTGCGGTCGAAGCCATCTTCAGCAAAACGTTGGCCACCGGTGCGGTCAAAACCGTCTTCAGCGTAGCTGGCGGACTGGGTTTGAGCGGCGGCAAAGGTGTGAGCGTTGGTACGGTCGAAGCCATCTTCGGCGAAGGCGCCAGCTGCGAAAACCGAGAGGGCCAGGGTGAGGATCAGTTTGTTTTTCATGGTCATTGCTCCGGGGTTCGAGAAGTTGTTTGTTTCTATGGGTTTAATCCTACGCCGATAAATTTGATTAAAAAGCGCAAATATTAGCGTTTAAGAATCGAATAAATCGATGTATATGGATACGCTTCGCGTGGGTCAGGCAGCGGTGTCACTCAGTCGCCGCCAGTCCTCGCGTCGTCGTTTCGTCAGCCATTGCAGCTTGAAGGGCGGGTATTAATGGGGCGTTAAGAACGAAATATCTTGTTTCAAAGTCCGATCAACGCTTTTTTCATACATCACCAACCGATTTTTCAGACCTGGCTGAGCACCATCGCCGCATCTCAAACTGGAGCGGCACAACAATGAACAAACTTCCGCAAATCACCCTGGCCTTCTGGGTCATGAAGATCTGCGCTACCACCCTTGGCGAAACGGCAGGCGACCTGCTGTCGATGACGCTGAACATCGGCTATGCCCTCAGCTCGTTGATGCTGATCAGCGTGTTCCTGCTGACCTTGCTCGGCCAGCTGTACTCGCGCCGCTACCACCCGATGCTGTACTGGCTGGTGATCCTCTCCACCAGTACCGCTGGCACGACCATGTCCGACTTCATGGACCGCACCCTGGGCCTGGGTTATGCCACGGGTTCGGCCCTGCTCATCGGTATCCTGCTGCTGACGTTCCTGGTCTGGCGCCTGAGCGGCAACCCGCTGGATGTCACCCGCATCAAGAATCGCTCGGGCGAGCTGTTCTACTGGGTAGCAATCCTGTTTTCCAACACGCTTGGCACCGCCCTGGGTGATTACCTGGCCGATGATTCGGGGCTTGGTTTTGCCGGCGGCGCGCTGCTGATCGGCAGCGCCATCGCAGTGGTGGTCGTGGCCCGCTACTGGACGCGCATCCCAGGTGTGGTGTTGTTCTGGGTGGCATTCGTACTCACCCGCCCGTTTGGCGCCACCTTGGGCGACTTCCTTACCAAACCACATGAAAAGGGCGGCCTGGACTTCGGCACAATCGGTTCGTCGGCGGTGCTGGGCGGGGTGCTGCTGGTACTGGTGCTGATGGCCAGCTGGTACCAGCGCCGCGAACCGCGTCAGGCGTTGGAGATGTCCTGAGTGTTGATGCGATAGCGGGTACTGCGGCCCCCGCCTGGCAAGCGAACCAGGCAAGCCTTGTCGAGCAGGTCGGTAAGGTGGCGGGTCGCAGTGGCCTTGGAAACCTTTGCCACTGCCTGGTACTGCGTGGCGCTGATGCCTTCCTCGAAACCGCGGGGGCCGCCATCAAGCAACCTGTTGAGCACCTTGACCTGTTCAGGCAGCAAGCCATCTGCGCGATGTGCTTGCCAGAATCTGGCCTTGGCCAGTATCCGGTCGATGTTTGCCAGTGCCTGTTCGAAGCTGCGCAGCAACGTGGCAAGGAACCAGGACAACCAGCGGGTGATATCCAGGTCGCCTTTCTGGCTGCTCTCCAAGACCTGGTAATAGCCGGCCCTGTCTTCGAGGATGCTGGCGGACATGGCATAGAAACGAATGGCCTGGCGCTCACCTTGGGCCAGCGCCAAGTCGGTGATCGCCCGGGTCAGTCGACCATTGCCATCGTCAAACGGATGCAGCGTCACAAACCAGAAGTGGGCAATACCGGCGCGTAGCAGCGGGTCCAGCCCGGCGATATCGAGGCTGTTGGCAAACCAGTCGAGAAACGCCGCGAGCTGTGTTTCAAGACCCTCGCGCGGTGGTGCCTGGAAATGCACGGTGGGTTTGTCGAGGCGGCCGGAGATCACCTGCATGGGCACTTCATCACGTAACTGGCCGACCAGTACCGCCTTGCTCAAGGTGCCTTGCGCCACCGGGAATAGCCACTGGTGCCAAGTGAACAGGCGTTGCAGGGTCAGCGGTCGGTCATACCCTTGTGTTGCATCCAGCATCAGTTCCGCCAGCCCTTCACTGCGGGCACTGGTAGCGCCCTGTTCTTCCATGCCCAGCCGACGGGCAAGAGAAGAACGGACTGAGCCCACATTCAACTGTTCACCTTCGATTGCCGAGGAGGTGACGATGTTCTGTAGCAGCGTGTCCAGAATGTTCTGGCACTCGCTGAGCTCATCGACGCTGCCGATCTTGCCCAGCAGACGTCCTTGCATGTCGATGCAGTTGCGCAGGAGTGGGGCGATGGCTTCGTTGTGCCAGGTGAATTGGGGCCAGGCAGGCTGCTGCCAGATCCACAAAGGGCTGTTCATGATTGTGCCGATCCATCCTGTGAGCCGAATAAGCCGGCTATTCGGCTCATTGAGTGAGCCGAATAATAGCGCTATTCGGCTCAACCTGTGAGCCGAATAGCTCCATCAATCGGCTCACGGGTTGTCGAGAGTCATGAAAAAGGGGCGCCCCATGCAATGGAGCGCCCCTTTCAATATTGCCCGGCCAGCGTCAATCAGTGGTAATCCGCGAGTGCTGTTTGGTGTCTTTCATGGTCGCGTAAACCAGCAGCGAACAGGCGATGCAGGCGGTGACGTACCAGTAGTAGCCGCTCTCCATCCCCGCGCTCTTGAACCACAGGGCCACGTATTCGGCGGTGCCGCCGAAGATCGACACGGTCAGGGCGTACGGCAGGCCCACGCCCAGGGCGCGGATTTCCGTCGGGAACAGCTCTGCCTTGACCACGGCATTGATCGAGGTGTAGCCGCTGACGATGATCAGCGCCGCCATGATCAGGAAGAACGCGCCCCACCAGGTCTCGATGGTGTGCAGGGTGCTGAGGATCGGGACGGTGAACAGGGTACCGAGCACACCGAAGGCGATCAGGATCGGGCGTCGGCCGATCTTGTCGGACAGGCCACCGATCACCGGCTGCAGGCACATGAACAGGAACAGCGTGGCGGCCGAGATGGTGGTCGAGTCGCTGATGCTCATGCCCACGGTGTTGACCAGGTACTTCTGCATGTAGGTGGTGTAGGTGTAGAAGGCCAGGGTACCGCCCATGGTCAGGCCGACCACGGTCATCAGTTCCTTGGGGTGGCGCAGCAGGGTGCGCATCAGGCTTTCCTTGGCCTTTTCCTTCTTGGTGAACGAGGCGGTTTCTTCCATGCCGCGACGCAGGTACAGGGCAACCACCGCGCACAGCGCACCGATCACGAACGGCACGCGCCAGCCCCAGGAATACAGCTGCTCTGTGGTCAGGGTCTGTTGCAGGACGATCAGTACCGCCAGGGCGATGAGTTGGCCGGAGATCAGGGTCACGTACTGGAAGCTGGAGAAGAAGCCACGGCGTTCCTTGCTGGCCATTTCGCTGAGGTAGGTGGCCGAGGTGCCGTATTCGCCACCCACCGACAGGCCTTGCATCAGGCGTGCGATGACCAGCAGGACCGGTGCGGCAACGCCAATGGTTTCGTAGCCCGGGGTCAGGGCAATGACCAGCGAGCCGGCGCACATCAGCAGTACCGAGGCCATCAGCGCAGCCTTGCGGCCTTTGCGGTCGGCGTACAGGCCCATCAGCCAGCCACCGATCGGGCGCATGAGGAAGCCCACGGCGAAGATCGCGGCGGTATTGAGCAATTGAGCGGTGGAGTCACCGGCCGGGAAGAAGGCCTTGGCGAAGTACAGCGAGAATGCGGCGTAGACGTACCAGTCGTACCATTCGACCATGTTGCCGATGGACCCGCTGAAGATCGACTTCAAACGGCTGGCGGTGGTTTTTTCTGCGGCAGGCGCAGTGGCCGCCCCAGCGGGCAGGGAGGTGGCGTTATCCATCAGGGATACCTTCTCGTTGTTTTTGTGGAGCGCGCCGTGGCGCAGCTTGCCAAGGCAATTGCAGAAGGTGTGCCAAATGGGTGCGGGGTGATTCATTTGAGGGCGCTGCATGCCCAGGCCCCGTATGATAGCGGGCCTGTAGGAGCGGCCTTGTGTCGCAATGGGCTGCAGAGCAGCCCCAAAATCTTGAGTGATAAGCGAATTTTCGCCTATCAATCCATGCCCATAAGCGGATTTCCGCTCATTCGCGCCCGACAAATTCCTCGCGCACCAACCCGTGCCGCTGCATCTTCTCGTTCAGCGTGCGCCGCGGCAGCTGCAACGCTTCCATCACCGCGCTGATAGCCCCGCCATGCTGGCGCAGCGCCGCGCGCAAGCATTGCGCTTCGAACGCTTCCATCTGTTCGCCCAGCGACTGCCCGGCAGGTGCCGCTTCGATGTTCGGCGAACTCAGCCCCAATGCATGCCGTTCTGCCGCATTGGCCAGCTCACGTACATTGCCCGGCCAGTCATGGGTCAACAGCTGTGCCAGCTGTACACTCGACAGGAGCGGCGCAGCACGACCGAGCTTTTCGCCGGCGGCACGGGCAAAGTGCTCGAACAGCAAAGGAATGTCCTCACGCCGCTCACGCAGTGGCGCCAGACGCAGCTCAGCCACATTCAGGCGGTAGGCAAGGTCTTCGCGAAAGCGCCCGGCGCGGGCCTCTTCAAGCAGGTCTGGTTTGGTCGCGGCAATGACCCGCAGGTCGACGCTGATGCTCTGGTTGGCACCCAGGCGCTCAAGCTTCTGCTCCTGTATCACGCGCAACAGCTTGGCCTGCTGCGCCAATGGCATGCTCTCGATTTCGTCGAGAAACACCGTGCCACCGTTGGCGTACTCCAGCTTGCCAATACGCTTCCCCTGGGCGCCGGTGAAGGCGCCGCTTTCATGGCCGAACAACTCGGCCTCGAACAGTGACTCGGGGATGGCCGCGCAGTTGAGCGCGACGAAAGGTTTGCCGGCGCGCGGCCCAAAATCGTGCAGGCAGCGGGCCACGCGCTCCTTGCCGCTGCCGGTTTCGCCACGGATCAGCACGTTGACCGGCAGGCTGGCCAGCTCCAGTACTTGTCGGCGCAGCTGTTGCAGGCCCTGTGACATGCCCAGCAGGGTACCTTCCAGGCGTGACTTGAGGTCGGCCTGTTCGTGCAGCCGACGGTTTTCCAGTACCAGCTGGCGCTTTTCCAGGGCCCGACGGAGGCTGCCCAGCAGGTGCTGCGGGGTGAAGGGCTTTTCGAGGAAGTCGTAGGCGCCGCTGCGCATGGCTTCCACTGCCATGGGCACGTCGCCGTGGCCGGTCAGCAGGATCACTGGCAAGTCGGGATCGTCCGCCTGCAGGCGTTCGAGCAGTTGCAGGCCATCCATGCCCGGCATGCGCACATCGCTGATGATTACCCCGGGAAAGTGCTGCGGCAGGTGCGCCAGGCACTCTTCGGCACGCGCGAACAGTTGCACGCTGAAGCCGGACAGGCTCAGCCATTGCTCGACCGCACTGCGGATACTGGCTTCATCATCGACGACGATCACTGAATTCAACATACAGGCTCCAGGTCACGGGGCAGGGTAAGGCTCAGGCGTGCGCCACCGGGCAGGTTTTCGGCCTGCAGCTGGCCACCGGCTTCGTGGACGATGCCATAGGAAATGGCCAGCCCCAGGCCCAGGCCTTCGCCCACCGGTTTGGTGGTGAAGAACGGGTCGAAGACCTTGGCCAGGTCGGCCTCGGCAATGCCGCCACCCGAATCCAGCACACTCAGGCGCCACTGCTCGCCGTCGAGTTCGATGCGGATCTCCAGGCGTTTGTAGCGCTTGTCGGCCATGGCGTCGAGCGCATTGCGCAACAGGTTGATCAGCACTTGCTCCAGGCGAATGGCATCGCCGCGTACCCAGGCCGGGCGCGCCAGGTACAGGGCAACCTCGACCTCTTCGCTGCGAATGCGGGTTTCCAGCAGGTGCAGGGCCTGGTCAACCACGGTGGCCAGGTCGAGGCGCTCGCGCAGGCCCACCGGGCTGTTGCGGGCAAAGGTTTTCAAATGGCTGGTGAGCGCGGCCATGCGCGTCAGCATCTGCTCCAGCGGCTCCAGGGCTTTGCGCGCTTCGTCATGGCGGCCATGGTCGAGCAGCAGGCGCAGGGTTTCCAGTTGCATGCGCTGGGTGGTCAGCGGTTGGTTGATTTCGTGTGCCATGGCTGCCGACATCTGCCCGAGCGCCGCCAGCTTGGCTGACTGTACCAGGCCCTCCTGAGCCGTGCGCAATTCGCGGGTGCGCTCCTCGACCTGGCGCTTGAGCTCTTCGCGGCTGCGCTGGCGCAGGCGAGCCAGGCGCAGCCGCTGGCTGACGAACAGCGCGGCGAACACCAGGCTCAGCCACACGGCGGCGGCGCCCAAGGCGGCATTGCGGCCGTCGGCAGTGACCTGCGGTTTACGCAGCAGGTGCAAGGTCCAGTCTTCGCCCTGCAGCGGCAGGCTTTCCCACAAATACTCGGCACTGCCCTCCGGGCCCTGCACGCGGCTAAGGGTGCTGTTGGCGGCAAAACGGGTCAGCGCCTGGTGCTGCAGGGGCACCAGTGGCTGCTTGTCGTACTGCCGGGTTTCTGCCAGTTCGGCACGGTCGGCACCACTGAGCGGCTGCAGCTCGCGGTAGCGCCAGCCGTCCTGGTTGGCGATGAAGGTGATGCCGCGGGCGTCGCTCACCAGCAGGATGTCGCTGCCCTGGCGCCACTCACGTTCCAGTTCGGGGAACTCCAGCTTCACCACCATGGCACCGAGGAAGCGGCCATGCTCGTCGTTCACCGCGCTGGCGAGGAAGTAGCCCGGTACACCGCTGGTTACCCCCACGGCATAGAAGCGGCCACTGCCCTGGCTGCGGGCTTGCTTGAAGTAGGGCCTGAAGCCGTAGTTGGAACCGACGTAGCTGCTGGGCAGCCGCCAGTTGCTGGCGGCGATGGCCAGGCCGGTGCGGTCGAGCAGTTCGAGGGTGGAGGAGTTCGCGGCGCCGTTGATGCGCTCAAGCTTGCGGTTCAGGGCGTCCTGCACCTGTTCGCTGGCCGGGCCACGCAGGGCGGCGATCAGTTCCGGGTCCAGCGCCAGCACGGCGGGCAGGGCACGGTAGCGGTCGATCAGGGTGTGCAGGGTATTGGCGTACAGGCCCAACTGCTGGATGGCCCGCTGGGCGTCGTCTTCCATGGCCTGGCGCTTGGCCTGGTGCATGGCCCAGCCGGCGCTGAGGACGGTACCCAGCAGGATCAGCAGGGTGATCAGCCCCAGACGCAGGGCGCGAAAGGAAAAGGGCATTGGGGCGGATCCGGATGATTGGGATATCGGGGCCGGCCCCTTCGCGGGCTTGCCCGCTCCCACAGGATACTCACAGCCCGATGGAGCTGTGCAGTACCTGTGGGAGCGGGCAAGCCCGCGAAAGGGCCGGTACAGGCTACCTTTCAGTTACAGCAGTTCGAAGCTCTGCTGCTGCACCGCCTGGGAATCCAGCCCGACCTGGACATTGAATTCCCCTGGCTCGGCAACCCGTTGCAGCTGGCCATTGTAGAACTTCAGGTCTTCCTCACTGATGCTGAAGGTCAAGGTACGTGACTCGCCCGGCTTGAGCATCAGCTTCTGGAAGTTCTTCAGTTCCTTGACCGGGCGGCTCATCGACGCCGACACGTCCTGCAGGTACAGCTGTACCACGGTCTCGCCGGCGACCTTGCCGGTGTTCGCCACCGTCACCCTGGCCTCCAGCGTGTCGCCGCGCTTGAGGTCCTTGTTCGACAGCTTCAGGCCCGACAGCTCGAAGCTGCTGTAGCTCAGGCCATAGCCGAACGGGTACAGCGGGCCGTTGGGTTCTTCAAAGTACTGCGAGGTGTAGTTGCCCGGCTTGCCTGGGGTGAACGGCCGCCCGATGCGGGTGTGGTTGTAGTACATCGGGATCTGCCCGACCGAGCGCGGGAAGGTGATGGCCAGCTTGCCGGACGGGTTGTAGTCGCCGAACAGCACATCGGCGATGGCATTGCCGCCTTCGGTACCGGCGAACCAGGTTTCGAGGATGGCGTCGGCCTGCTCGCGCTCCCAACTGATCGACAGCGGCCGCCCGTTCATCAGCACCAGCACCAGCGGTTTGCCGGTGGCCTTGAGGGCCTTGATCAGCTCGCGCTGGCTGGCCGGGATTTCCAGGGTGGTACGGCTCGACGACTCGTGGGACATGCCGCGGGACTCGCCGACCACTGCCACCACCACATCGGACTGCCTGGCCGCCTTGACCGCTTCATCGATCAGCACCGCAGGCGGGCGCGGGTCGTCGACGATTTCCGGGGCATCGAAGTTGAGGAAGTTCAGGTAATCGAGGATCGCCTTGTCGCCCGTGACGTTGGAGCCTTTGGCGTAGACCAGCTTGGCCTTGCCTTCCACGGCGCGGCGCAGGCCTTCGCGCACGGTCACCGAATGCACCGGTTTACCGTCGGCGGCCCAGCTGCCCATCATGTCGATGGGGGCATCGGCCAGCGGGCCGACCAGGGCGATGGTGCCGGCCTTTTTCAGCGGCAGGGCCTGGTTGCGGTTTTCCAGCAGCACCAGGCTGCGGCGTGCCACGTCTCGCGCAGCTTCGCGGTGCAGGCGGTCGTTGCCGTAATAGTCTTTCAGGTCGGTTTCGGCTTTGCCGATGCGCACGTACGGGTCCTTGAACAGGCCCATGTCGTACTTCGCGCCGAGCACTTCGCGTACGGCCTGGTCCAGTTCGCCCTGGGTCACTTCGCCGGACTTCAGCAGGCCTGGCAGCTCTTCGCCGTACAGGGTGTCGTTCATGCTCATGTCGATGCCGGCCTTGATCGCCAGCTTGGCGGCTTCACGGCCGTCGCGGGCGACGCCATGGCGGATCAGTTCCTGGATGGCGCCGTGGTCGCTGATGGTCACGCCTTTAAAGCCCCACTCCTTGCGCAGCAGGTCGTTCATCAGCCAGGTGTTGGAGGTGGCCGGCACACCGTTGATCGAGTTCAGCGCCACCATCACGCCGCCAGCACCGGCGTCGAGCGCGGCGCGGTAGGGCGGCAGGTAGTCGTTGTACATTTTCGGCAGGCTCATATCGACCGTGTTGTAGTCGCGCCCGCCTTCCACTGCACCGTACAGGGCGAAGTGCTTGACGATGGCCATGATGCTGTCGGGGTTGGCCGGGCTGCTGCCCTGGAACGAGCGCACCATCACCTGGCCGATTTTCGAGGTCAGGTAGGTGTCTTCGCCAAAGCCTTCACTGGTGCGGCCCCAGCGCGGATCGCGGGCGATATCGACCATCGGTGCGAAGGTCATGTCCAGGGCGTCGGCCGAAGCTTCGATGGCAGCAGTGCGGCCGACCTTGGCGACGGCGTCCATGTCCCAGGTGGCGGCCATGCCCAGGCCGATCGGGAAAATGGTGCGTTCGCCGTGAATGGTGTCGTAGGCGAAGAACATCGGGATCTTCAGGCGGCTGCGCATGGCCGCGTCCTGCATCGGGCGGTTTTCGGGCGCGGTGCGCGAGTTGAAGGTACCACCGATGCGGCCTGCGGCAATTTCTTCGCGGATCTTTTCGTGGGGCATTTCCGGGCCGATGCTGATCAGGCGCAGCTGGCCGATTTTCTCGGCTTCGGTCATCTGGCTGATCAGGTGCTCGATGAACGCCTGCTTGTCCTGCAGGGGCGGGGCATAGGGGGCGGCAAGGGCCGCCTGACTGGCAAGGCCCATGGCCAGGCCCAGCAAAGACAGTTTCATCATCAATTCCGTTGTGGGGCCTTTGCCGTATCCAGGGTGATACGCGCGCGGCCGAAGTTTTCAGGCGGCTATTGTTGTACGATTCGCAGGCTTACTTTCCAGCAGCGGATTATGCCTGAATATGTCGCCTGCGGATGAAGCCCCGAATGCCGGGACAACAACTATAAGAACGCTCAAGAGACCGACGGCATGACCCCCTTCGACGAGTACCATCAACGGCAGATTGCCGAAGCCATTGCGCGTGCCGAACGGCGCACCGACGCCGAACTGGTGACGGTGCTGGCCCGCCGCGCCGACGATTACGCCTATTGGCCGCTGTTGTGGGCCGCCGTACTGGCGCTGGCCGTTCCGGGCCTGTTGCATTGGCTGCTGGGTTGGCCCAGCGTGCGTGGCTTGCTGGTGGCCAACGTGCTGCTGTTCGTCGGCTTGTGCCTGCTGCTGCGCAACCCGCGCCTGGCCGGCTGGCTGATCCCCCGTGGCCTGCGTCGCTGGCGTGCTTCACGGCTGGCCCGCCAGCAGTTTCGCGAGCAGAACCTGCAGCGCACCGCAGGCGCCACGGGTGTGCTGATTTTTGTCAGCGAGGCGGAGCGGCATGTGGAGATCCTGGTCGACCGGGGTATCGAGCATTGCCTGGATGCCGAGGCCCGCGCGGCCATCGGTGCCCGCTTTGCCGAGCAGGTGCGTCAGGGCCGGACCTTGCAGGGCTTTGTCGAGTGTATCGAGGCGTGTGGCGAGCTGCTTAGCCAGCACGTGCCGCCAACCCATGCCCGTAACGAGCTGCCCAACCGCTTGGTGATCCTGGACTGACTCGTAACCCTTGGAATTGCCGCAGTCCCTGTGGGAGCGGGTTCACCCGCGAATGCTGCCTGACGGCTACCGACGCATTCGCGGGTAAACCCGCTCCCACAGGGTGTAGAATGCGCTTCCCGTTATTCGAGGCACCGTTCTTCCATGTCCGCCAGTATTTCCGCCCCCTCCGCGCCGGATGCGCGCGCTCAGTTTCTCGACCTGCTGAACGCCGCCCTGCACGGCGATACCTTGGTCAAACTGGTGCTGGCGCGCCATGTGGGTGCCGATCAGACGTTGCAACGGATCATCGCCAAGCCGCTGCAGGTCAAGGGCCAGCCGTGCCTGTCACTGGTCTACCGCCACCAGACCCGCGACATCACCCGCAACCTGCCGCTGGACCAGGCCCAGGCGCTGGTTGCCGAGCTGCTGCCCGACAGCTTCCGCAACGCCCACCTGTTCGATGCTGACGGCGAGGTGCAACTGACCTTCAGCAAGAAAGGCAAGCCGATGCTGCAGCGTCATGGCGCGCAGGCACCGCGTGAGGTCACTGCCAGCAGCGGCCATGACCGCGAGAAGAAGCGGTACCTGGAACTGTCGCGCCCGTTTTTGCGGGACCTGGGCGTAACCGATGCACAAGGCGCGTTGATTCCGTCGATGTCGCGCAAGTGGAAGCAGATCAACAAGTTCATCGAGGTCTTCGACCACGCCCTGGCCAGCGCCCCGGTGCCGGCCGGGCAGGCACTGCGGGTGGCAGACTTTGGCTCGGGCAAGGGCTACCTGACCTTCGCCATGCACGACTACCTGAGCAACAGCCTGGGCCGCGACGCACAGGTGACAGGTGTGGAACTGCGCCAGGACATGGTCGACCTGTGCAACACCGCTGCTGCACGCCTGGAGCACCCGGGCCTGGAATTCCAGTGTGGTGACGTGCGCAGCGTGGTGCCGGAGGCCATCGAGGTGATGATTGCCTTGCATGCCTGTGACATCGCCACCGACTACGCCATCCATACCGGCATCCGCTGCAACGCCGCGATCATCATGTGCTCGCCGTGCTGCCACAAACAGATCCGCCCGCAACTGCACAGCCCGGGGCTGCTGCAACCCATGCTGCAGTACGGCCTGCACCTGGGCCAGCAGGCCGAAATGCTGACCGACAGCCTGCGCGCGCTGTACCTCGAAGCCTGCGGTTACGAGACCAAGGTGTTCGAGTTCATCTCGCTGGAGCACACCAACAAGAACAAGATGATTCTTGCGGTGAAGCGGCAGAAGGCAGGGGACAACGGCGCGTTGCTGGAGAAGATTGGCCAGCTCAAGGCGTTTTATGGGGTGCAGGAGCATTGCCTGGAAACGTTGCTGCGGGCGGATGGGTTGCTGTAACAGCAACCCCCATCAAGCCTACGGGCGCGCTCTTGCAGGGGGGCGTGCTAGCGTCTAGCGGCTGGTAGCTCGATGGCCAAAGCTACCAGCCCCAACGGATGCGTACTGGCATCAAAGAAATGCGCCTGCGTCCCCGCCAGATCCCCGAACCGATCAACATAGTGTTGCTTCTGGTTGATCACCGAAGCCTCGCTCAATGGCCTTATGGCAATCGACAGATGCTTCGGCCGGGCCTGGCGGATCGCTTCGAGCAGGTGCTGGTCGCTGCTGTCCAGGTGCTGCCCGAACAGGCATACCCCCTGACTCTCCCGTGCCAGCTGCCCCAGGCACCAGCCCAGGTAGTCCGAGTTGCGGATGGCGCGCAGTTTTTCGTCGCTGCGGTCTTCGTTGACGAACAGCGGCACCTCTCCCGGTATGTTTACCGCAAAGCCATCGAGCAGCTCGGCGTTGTCGGCGCTGCGTTGGCGAGTGGTGCCGTCGGGCAGCTTGAGCAGGTGCAGGCCGCCATGCAGGTGCAGCACGCGGGTGCCTTCGCTGCGGGTGCGGCGTACATCGAAGAAGCCTTGCTCGTCGAAGAGGTTGGCGAAGCCGTGCGGGGCGTGTTGCACTGCCCATGGCAGCAGCAGGTCGTAGTTGCTGGTGTAGACGCTACGGTAGCCGCGCAGGGCCTGGTTGAGCGCTGCCAGGGTGGTGGCTGGCATCAGTGACCACGGCAGGTGCACCGTGCGCACGGCGTGGATCAACGCTTCCTTGATCGAATAGTAGCGGTTCAGCGGCGCAGTGGAGTTGATGGCCAGCGCGGCGTTGGCGCGCACGGTGGTGTTGAGGGCGCTGAGTACGGGTTCGAACAGCTCTGTGCCCAAGGATTTGAACAGCGCCTGGTCGCTGATCGCCAGGCCTTTCTTGCGGCCGGCGCGTTGCGCTTCCTCGAACAGCGAGAAGTAGCCGAACGGCTTCCAGACTGCGCGGCTGGCACCGTTGCCCAGCAGCAGGGCGTCGCAGGGGTGGCGGGCGGCGAGTTCTGGCCAGGGGGTGAGGGTGGCGTCAAGTGCAGGCATGCTGGGGTCCGTTGGGTGAAGCGGAGAACGGGGGCGACTTTAGCATGCCATGCAAGGTGTGCGAGGGTTGGTGAGCTGGCAAGGGCACTATGTTGCCTGCTCTGGCCCTATCGCCGGCAAGCCAGCTCCCACAGGTACTGCACAAGGCTCAGGCCTGTGTTGATCCTGTGGGAGCTGGCTTGCCGGCGATAGGGCCAGTGGCAACAAAACACCTCTTCAGCCTTGCTCTGCAACCGGCACACTGCGGCTCCGGTTACGCCAAACCCGATACGCCCGAATACCCGCACGCACTGAGCCGAACAGCAGCTTGTCTTCCATTTCCCGCGCCATCCCCGAGCGCACCAGCATGCGCAGGAACGTACCCCGGGCGCGTGCGATGGCAAAGAAGATGCCCTGCGCTGCCAATGTGTCGCGCACTTCGCGCAGGGCAGCGATGCCGCTGACGTCGATGTTGGTGACTGCTTCGGCGTCGAACAGCACAGCCTTGGGCTGGTCCTGGCTTTGCACTGCTTCGAGCAGGCGCATCTTGAAGTAGTCGGCATTGAAGAACAGGATCGCGTCGTCGAAGCGGTACACCACCAGGCCGGGCACGGTGCGCGCGTCCTTGAATTTACGGATGTCGACCTGGCCCTCGGTGCCCGGCAGCCAACCCAGCACGGCATCGGTGGGCTGGTAGATGCTGTACAGCAGGCGCAGGATCGCCAGGGTGACGGCAAACACGATACCGGGCAGCACGCCCAGGCCCAGCACGCCGACCGTGGTCAGCAGGCACAGCCAGAACTCGAAGCGGCTCAGGCGGCGGATGCGCCCCAGCGACTTGATGTCGATCAGCCCCCAGCCCGCCATCAGCAGTACCGCGCCCAATGCAGCCTGCGGGATCCACGCCATGGGCGCGGTGAAGAACAGCAGGATCAGGGCAATGACCAGCGCAGCGATGATGCCCACCAGCTGGCTTTTGCCACCCACCATGTCATTCACCGCAGTACGCGAGTCGGCGCCGCTGATGGCAAAGCCCTGGGAAACCCCGGCCGCCAGGTTGCTCACGCCCAGGGCGACAAATTCGTGGTTGGCGTTGATCGCGTAGCCGTGTCGGGCGGCAAAGCTGCGTGCGGTAAGCATGGCGCTACAGAAGCTGACGGTGGCGATACCCAGGGCGTCGCGTAACAGGCTCTTCATTTCCGTCAGGTTGCTGTGTGGCCAGGCCAGTTGCGGGATGCCGGCAGGTACCGGGCCAAGGATGGCGACGCCGAAGCGGTCGAGGCCAAACAGGCCGACAAGCAGCATGAACAGTGCCACCACCATCAGTGCTGCGGGCAGGCGCGGGTAGCGCCGCGGCAGCCAGATCAGCAGGCCCAGCGCAGCCAGGCCGATGAGCAATGTGACCCAGTGAATTTCGCCCAGGCGCTGGAAGAAGTTGATCAGGCTGAGGATGAACCCGTCACCTTCGATCTTGAAGCCCACCACCTTGGACAACTGCCCGGCGATCAGGCTCAGGCCGATGCCGTTGAGGTAGCCGATCAGGATCGGCCGCGAGAAGAAGCTGGCGATGAAGCCGGCACGGGCAAGGCCGGCGGCAATCAGCATCACGCCGACCAGCACGGTGACGATCACCGAAAGCTCGACGATGCGCTGCGGGTCGCCCATAGCCAGCGGTGCCACGGCGCCGGCGATCATCGCGCAGGTGGCGGCGTCGGGGCCGACCATCAGTTGGCGCGAGCTGCCGATCAGGGCATAGACCATCATTGGCAAGACGCAGGCATACAGGCCGTATTGTGGCGGCAGGCCGACGATTTGCGCGTAGGCGATGGCGATGGGGATCTGGATCGCCGCGACCGAGAGCCCGGCCTGCAGGTCGGCATGCAGCCACTCGCGGCGGTAGTGCAGCAGGTTGGCAAGGCCCGGTAGCCAGCGGGAAAGAAACATGCGTCGTCCTTTCAAAGTGTTTCACGAATCCATTCAGCATATCCGCCACAAGCCGTTTCGCTTGCACGCGTGTACACCCGATGCGCATTGAAGCGGATCAGCACGCAAATGGCCATGGGCCAGGTCAATAGGGAGGGGGGAGAAACGAAAAAAGGAGCCAAGGCTCCTTTTGACTGCGATGACGTTGCTGGAACGCCATGCCGAATGCGATGTGGAGCGGGTAGAGGGAATCGAACCCTCAACTAAAGCTTGGGAAGCTTTCGTTTTGCCACTAAACTATACCCGCGTCTGCGCAGCACTTTTTACCAGAACCCTTCACGAATTAGAAGCCCAAGTTATAAAAAAGCTTGTCGGCACCCCATAGCCTGCGGGTATCAGCCACAGAGTGCCGATGCGCTCAGATGGCCAATGCATGCTGCCCCTGTTGAACGTGGTGGTAGCGTTGACGAGGTTCACGCACGGTCGGCTTGAGGAAGCCAAGCAAGACGCTGCGGGTGTTTTCACAGGCGGTCTTGTTCTCCATGTCGAGGAAATGGCCCGCGTCGCGGATCACGCTGAACTGGCTTCTGCCCACATGTTTGCCGAACTGCCGGGCATCTTCGGCCGTGGTGTACTCGTCGCGGTCACCGTTGACGAACAGCACCGGGATGTCGATGTTGCGCGCACCATCCAGCGCTCGCTCCAGGTCGTGTTGCAGCACCTGGTTGATGTGGAAGTGCATTTGCGCGTACTCATGGCTGTCCAGGCTGCTGACGTGCCGGTAGTTGAAGCGCTTGAACAGTGACGGCAGGTGCTTGCCGATGGTGTCGTTGACCAGGTTGCCGACCTGATACCGGTCGCAGGCGGCCAGGTACTGGCAGCCACGGTCCAGGTAGTCGCGCATCGGCTCGTTGATCACCGGCGAGAACGAACTTACCACGGCTTTCTTCACGTTACGCGGCTGGTGCGCCAGCGCCAGCAGCGTGCTTGCGCCACCCCACGAGAAAGACATCACGTGGTCTGCCTGGAAGTGCTCGATCAGCTCAAGGAGGATATGCGCCTCGGTTTCCTTGCTGATCAGGCGTTCCTGACGGTTGTGCGGCTTCGATTTGCCAGCATACGGCTGGTCGAACAGTACTACGTTGAACTGCGGGTGCAGGTTACGTACCGTTTGGGCGAACGAGGCGGTGGTGGCGAGCGAGCCATTGATCAGGATGATCGTATTCTCGGCCGCATCCGCGCGATAGAACTCCGTGTAAACCCGATACTGACCTTGGATATCAAGTACAGCGATTTCTGGCCTCATGTCATCGACTCCTGGCGCAAAAAGGGTATTCGCGTCACCTAGGGTGCACGTTCTTTATGACAGGTAGGCATTTGCCTGAAGAGAAAACCGGGGGGCCCTGTGTCGATCCTTGGCACTTGCGTCGACGGTATTGTTTTTGGCGGGGCAATTTGCCGTGCCCCAAGGCATCGAGGCTTTGGGTAGCCGGCAAAAGGTGTCTTCGACTGCGGGCGTGACTTGGTAGTCACATGCAGACTGACGATTTGGATTCAAGCAGTGGGTTGGGAATCCTGCAAGTGCCGTTCGGGGAGAAATGTGACTTTAGTCGCCGAGCGGTCGTATGACGACCCTGCACTGTCTGTTCCGGCCCTTTCGCGGGCGCGCCCGCTCCCACACGGAAAAGCCTGTGCCTTGGGCAGTGTGGGTATCTGTTGGAGCGGGCATGCCCGCGAAGAGGCCGGTACAGGCGGCCTAGACAGTGGCTATTTCTTCCGCTGTCAGTTCACGAAACGCCCCAGGTGCCAACCCAGGGTCCAGCCGGATCGCCCCCATGCTCTCCCGATGCAGCCCCACCACCTTGTTGTCGAAAAACCCGAACATGCGTTTTACCTGGTGATAGCGCCCTTCGACGATCGCCAGTCGAGCGCGTCGCGGCCCGAGGATGTCCAGCTGGGCAGGTTGGGTGGTGAGGTCTTCGAAGGCGAAGTAGAAACCCTCACGGAACTTGGCCACATAGTGCTCGGCAATGTCGTCTTCGGTTTCCACCAGATAATGCTTGGGCAGCTTGGTCGCAGGCTGGGTCAGGCGCCGTGACCACTGGCCATCGTTGGTCAGGATCATCAGCCCGGTGGTGTTGAAATCCAGGCGCCCGGCAATGTGCAGGTCATCGCGCAGCGCCGTGGGCAGCAGGTCGATCACGGTGGGGTGTTGCGGGTCCTGGGTGGCACTGACGCAACCCTGTGGCTTGTGCAGCATCAGGTAACGCGCGGGGCGGCCTTCCTGAAGCAACTGTTCGTCCAGCTCGACACGGCTGAATTCGCGCACCTCGGTCAGCGGGTCGCTGACCACCACGCCATCTACCCGCACACGGCGTTGCGCCAGCATCAGGCGAACTTGCTGGCGGTTGTGGCTGGGGAGGTTGGCGAGGAAACGGTCGAGGCGCATTGGAACAGGTCAGTGGGGACTGGTTGATCGGAGTTGTTCGTCGACGGCGGCGCAGCGCGGGCATAGGCAGGCTTTGTCCCGCAACTCGGCGGGCAGGGCCTGCAGCACGGCCGGGTCGATGGTCACGCTGTAGCACCAGCAGGCCTGGGTAGCGCGGCGCGGGTCGGCCAGGCTGCATTGGTTGAGGGCACCGCAAGCGGGGCAGTGTTGGCTGTCATTCATGGCGGGTTTCACTGCAGACGCGGTTGCGGCCGGCCTGCTTGGCACGATAGAGCGCACGGTCGGCGCGGGTCAGCAGGGCGTGCAGGGTATCCCCTGGCTGCAGGCTGCTCAGGCCGATGCTGGTGGTCAGGCGCAGCGGCTGTTCTTCGTAGCTGAAGGTCAGCTGTTCGGTGCGGCGGCGGATCTTTTCCGCCACCTCGATGGCCTGCCGGCCTTCGGCTTCACGCAGCAGCACGATGAATTCCTCACCGCCCCAGCGGCACAGTATATCCGACTGGCGCAGGCTGCCTTGCAGTACATTGGCGAATTGGCGCAGCACTTCGTCGCCTGCCAGGTGGCCGTGGGTGTCGTTCAGTGCCTTGAAGTGGTCCAGGTCGATCAACAACGCCACCAGCGGCCCACTGTCGCGCTGGGCTTCGTGCAAGGCCTGGGCAGCGAGCAGGTCGAAGCTGCGCCGGTTGGGCAGGCCGGTGAGGCTGTCGAGGGTGGCCAGGGCTTCGGTGCTGGCCTGGTGACGGCGGACCATGGCATGCACCAGCGCCAGCACCACCAGGGTGATCATCGCGCAGATGGCCAGGTTCAGGTACAGGGAGTGGCGGATGCGGTCTAGGGCGCCGGTTTCGCGCTTGTCCACCAACAGGTACCAGTCCAGTTCGGGCAGGTGGCGCACGTTGAGGAAGTGGCTGTGGTTGTCGCTGTCGCGGTATTCGTGGCTGCCTTCACCAGGCACCAGCTGCTCGGCCAGTACGTCGTTCAGTTCGGGGTTGTCGCTGAGCGGCTGGCCGACCCGTAAACCATGGGGGCCACCTTCCGAGCCGGTCATCAGCACCTTGCCCTTGGCGTCGGTGAACAGCACCGAGCGCTGGTAGCGGCGCTGATACTGGTCGATCAGCTTGACCACCGACGATACGCTCAGCCCGACACCGGCGGCCCCGATGAAGCGGTGCTGGTAGTCGTGCACCTGGTAGTTGATGAACACGGTCAGGCTGTCCTGGTTGGCCATGTCCAGATCGACGTTGATCTCATAGGGCGCCTTGAGGTCGCGCAGGCGGAAGTACCAGGCATCGCGCCAGGTGCCGGGTTCGACCTTCTTGAGCACGCCTTTGGCCTGGTAGTAGGTGAGGGTGCGGTCAGACACGAAGAAGGACGTGAAGGTGTCTTGCTTGCCCATGACTTCGCCAAGGTAGCGTGTCATGCGCTCGGTATCCTGTTCGCCGGACAGCACCCAGTCGCGCAGGAAGGTGTCCTGGGCCATCATCGAGGCGATCAGCACCGGGCGGATCAGGTCTTTCTGGATTTCCGAGTAGACCGTGTCGGATGTCAGCGGCAGTTCGGTATTGATGATGCCGTCGCGGATGGCGCTGCGTGAGGAGAAGTAGCTGAGCAAGGATGTGGCGAGGAAGCCGCAGGCCAGTAGCACCAGCAGGGTAAAGATCAGCGAGCGCTGCGAGAACAGAGCGGAACGTAGCGGCATGATCTTCCCGTGATGTGTGCCAGGGCGCCCATTCTAGTGAGATGACCGGCAAATGACTGCAAGTTTTTCAGGGTTATCTCACCTGTATCAAATTATTGCAAAAATGGCACTGCACCCCGGCTTCACTGTCTTATTCAGTGTCGATGAACGCATTACGCATCGACGCTCGCCAGCGCCGCTGTTCGGGCACTCCAGCGGTCCAGGAGGCCGCCATGTCCTATCGAATTTTGTTGATCGCCCTGCTAGGGCTGATGACTTCTGCCTGCGCCCCGTACTACGAGAGCGGGGGCTATTACCGTTCGGATTACTACTCCACCGACCGCTACGTGTCGCCAGGGTATTACCGCTATGACCGTTACTATGTGACGCCACAACCGCGCTATTACTACCAGCCGGCACCGCGCTATTACCACCGGTCGGCGCCCGCGCCGCAATACCGGCCGTATCCGCAGCCGGGAGTGAATCAGTGGCACGGCAACCCGCGCAATGACTACGGCAACCGCCAGCGTCAGGACTACCGGCAGGATCGCGACCGGCATGATTATCGTGATGGCAGCCAGCGCTATCAGCATGGCAACTGGAACACCAATGGGCAGCGCAATGACGGCGGGCGCTGGGATGGCCGACGTGGTCAGGGGCGAGGTGGCAACTGGCAGCGTTAGGTGAATCAAAGCGGGGGCGCTTTGCGCCCCTATTGTGACGCAAGGCCGCTCCCACAGGTACCGCGCTGGGTTGCGCGGTACCTGTGGGAGCGGCCTTGTGTCGCGATAGGGCTGCAAAGCAGCCCCAGGTTCCGTAAGTCAACCCAGGTCCGCCAATGGATGCCGCCCCTCCCACGCCTTGGAAAAATGCGCCTCGACCACCGCCGCCGGCACCTGAGCCACATCCGGCCAGTGCCAGCGGGGGAGGTTGTCCTTGTCGAGCAAGCGGGCCCGCACGCCTTCGCTGAATTCCGGGTGGCGGCAGCAATTCAGGCTCATGCTGTACTCCATCTGGAATACCTGCGCCAACGAGAGGTACCGCGCCCGGCGAATCTGCTCCCACACCAGGTGCGCGGTCAGCGGGCAGCCCTCGTGCAGCCGCTGGCCTGCTGCTGCAAGCAGTGGGTCGTCATGGTGCTTGAGCCCCTCCAGCGCACGCCACGCCGCTGCAGCATCGGCCACGTCGAGCAACCCATCGATCACCTGCCGCCGTGGTAGCCACTGGGCTTCGGGCAACTCGGCGCAGGCGCGGTGTTGTTCGGCCTTGAGCAGGCTGTTCAGTTGCAGGGCGGTCTGCTCTTGCCAGTTCAGCTGCAGCAGCTCTTCGATCAGCGCCTCTTGCTGGTGTTCGCCGAAAAAACGGTCGGCCAGGCCCAGGTCAAGGGCGTCGCGTGCGTTGATTGGCGCGCCCGTCAGGCCCAGGAACAACCCCAGTTTTCCCGGCAGCCGGGCGAGGAACCAGCTGGCACCCACGTCGGGGTACAGGCCGATACTGATTTCCGGCATGGCCAATCGGCTGCTGGGTGTGACGATGCGGACATTGGCGCCCTGCAGCAGCCCCATGCCGCCGCCCAGCACATGCCCGTGGCCCCAGCACAGCAGCGGTTTCGGGTAGGTGTGCAGGGCATAGTCCAGGCGGTACTCGGCGGCAAAGAAGGAGGCGGCCAGGGGCGGTACACTACCCGGGTGGTCACGGCAGGCCTGCACCAGCGCCCGCACATCGCCCCCGGCGCAGAAGGCTTTGGCGCCGTTGCCGCGCAGCAGCACGCAGACAACCCCCGGGTCGCGGGCCCAGGCGTGCAGTTGTTCGCCCAGCACCTCGATCATCGGCAGGTTCAGGGCATTGAGCGCCTTGGGCGCATCCAGGGTGGCGATGCCGATGCGGGCGCCGTCGGCGCCGGTGAGTACCTCACAGTGAATGGCCATGGACTACCTCGCTCAGTCATCGCACAAGTATGGCCTGCCTGACCGAACATGCCGGTCGTCGGTCGGATCGTTTGACAAGCGGGGAGGGCTTACCTAGTGTCGCGCCATTGTTTACGGATGGCCCCATGACTGACGACGATCGCATCAAACTCGAACCCAGCTGGAAAGCCGCATTGCGCGCTGAATTCGACCAGCCCTACATGCATCAATTGCGCGAGTTCCTGCGCAGCGAGCGTGCCGCCGGCAAGGAAATCTACCCGCCAGGGCCGCTGATCTTCAATGCGCTGAACTCGACGCCGCTGGACCAGGTGAAGGTGGTCATACTCGGCCAGGACCCTTACCACGGGCCAGGCCAGGCACACGGCCTGTGCTTCTCGGTACAGCCGGGGGTGGCGACACCGCCGTCGCTGGTCAATATCTACAAGGAAATGCAGCGCGACCTGAACATCCCGATCGCCAGCCACGGCTACCTGCAAAGCTGGGCCGAGCAGGGCGTGCTGCTGCTCAACACCACCATGACCGTGGAGCGTGCCAATGCAGCGTCGCATGCCAAGAAGGGTTGGGAGTCCTTCACCGACCGGGTGATCCAGGTGGTCAGCGAGCAGTGCCCGAACGTGGTGTTCCTGTTGTGGGGAGCGCATGCGCAGAGCAAGCAGAAGCTGATCGACGGGACCAAGCACCTGGTGCTGAAGTCGGTGCATCCGTCGCCGTTGTCGGCGTACCGCGGGTTCCTGGGGTGCGGGCATTTCAGCCGGACCAACAGCTTCCTCGAGCAACGTGGGCTGGCGCCGATCAACTGGGCGGTGCCACCGCTGTGATGGTCTGAAACACCGCGTCGCTTTCTTCGCGGGTAAACCCGCTCCCACAGGTACTACCCTCGGGGGCTTGCGCGCCCCCTGTGGGAGCGGGTTTACCCGCGAAGAAGGCGACGCGGTTTATCAGTCATTGCTCAGACCCTGCATTCCACAAGCGGAACAACGGCTCCGCCAGAAACAGCACGAACAGCAAGCGCATCACCTGCAGCGCCGTCACCAACGGCACGGACAGTTGCAGGGTCTCGGCTGTCAGGCTCATTTCAGCAACCCCCCCCGGCATCATGCCCAGCGTCAGAGAGCGCAAATCCAGCGCTGTCATCACGCTCAATACCCACGCGGCACTGCCGGCAATGGCCATGCACAGTGCCGTGGCCAGCAGCGTGCGCCCCAGGAACGACGGGGCCCGGCGGAAGAATGCACGGTTGAAGTGGCAGGCCAGGCCACTGCCGATCAGCCATTGGCCGATCTGGCTGGCGCCATTGGGCAGGGCGATCTGCAGGTTGCCGGCCAAGCTGACCGTGGCCGCCACCAGCAGAGGCCCGAACAGCCAGGGGTTGGGCTGACGCAACCGTTGCCAGAGCAGCGCAACGGCAACGCCGAGCGGGGTAACCAGGGCCAGCCAGCCCCAGCTGACGCTACCGGCATGATTGAGCGGTACCCCGTCACCCAGCAGGAACTTGAACAGCGCGGGCACGCACAGCACCACTGCCAGCACCCGCAGGCTCTGCGCCGCCGCCACCTGGCTGAGCACTGCACCGTTACGGGCACCAAGGTTGACCATCTCCCCCGAGCCGCCAGGCATGCTGGCGAAGAATGCCGTGGCGCGGTCTTCACCGGTGCGCCGCAGCAGCCACACGCTGATCACGCTGGACAGGGTGGTGAACAGGGCGCCGAAGAAGATCAGCGCGAAATGGCTGCCCACCTGCTCGATCACCGCCGGCGTAAAGTGCAGGCCAATGCCGATGCCGATGATGCACTGCCCGCATTTGCGGCCGTTGGGAATCTCCGACAACTGCCAGGGCGTCAGGCAGCGCACCAGGATGATGGCCAGCAGCGAACCCACCATCCATGGCAAAGGCCAGCCGACCTGGCTGGCGAGGTAACCGCCAGCAAGGCCGACCAGCCCGGTTGCGACAAACAACGGCAACGGTCGATCAGGCATCGGCCAGGGCCCGACGCTGCTGGCTGCGTTTGCGCCAGATGCGCAGCAGCGGCAGGGTGAGCATCACCGCCACCAGCGCCCAGACGCCCATGCTGATCGGGCTCGACCAGAGGATGCCCAGCTCACCGTTGGAGATCGACAGTGCGCGGCGCAGGTTCTGCTCCATCAGCCCGCCCAGGATGAAACCGAGCAGGATCGGCGACAGCGGGAAGTCCAGCTTGCGCAGGATGTAACCCATGATGCCGATGCCGACCATCAGGAACAGGTCGAAGGTGGTGGCATGCACGGCGTATACGCCGATGGCCGTGATGATGGCGATCACCGGCACCAGCGCCCAGTTCGGCACGGCGAGGATGCGGGTGAAGATGCGGATCATCGGGATGTTGAGGATCACCAGCATGATGTTGGCGATGAACAGCGAAGCGATCAGGCCCCAGACGATGTCCGGCTGCTGTTCGAACAGCATCGGGCCGGGGGTGATGTTGTACAGGGTCAGGGCGCCGATCATTACTGCGGTGGTGCCAGAGCCAGGTACCCCCAGGGTCAGCATCGGGACCAGGGCGCCACAGCAGGACGCACCAATGGCGGTCTCTGGTGCGGCCAGGCCACGGGCATCGCCCTTGCCGAACTTGCCGCTTTCCCCGGCCAGGCGTTTCTCGGTCATGTAGGCCACGGCACTGGCCAGTGTCGCGCCGGCACCGGGCAGCACGCCCATGATGAAACCGAGCAGGCCGCAGCGGATGTTGACCACGAATACCGAAGCCGCTTCCTTGAAGTTGAACAGCATGCGCCCGGTGGCTTTTACCGCCTGGTGACCATGGTGGGTCTTTTCCAGCAGCAGCAGGATTTCACTGATGGAGAACAGGCCGAGTACCAGCACCACGAACTGGATGCCGTCGGCCAGGTGCACGCTGTCACCGGTGAAACGGTACACGCCGCTGTTGGCGTCGATGCCGACCGCCGACAGGAACAGGCCGATCAGTGCCGCAATGAAGGTTTTCAGCGGTTTGTCACCCGCCATGCCGCCCAGGGCGACGATGGCGAACACCATCAGCACGAAGTATTCCGCCGGGCCGAAGGCGATGGCCCATTTCGCCAGCAGCGGGGCGAACAACACCATGCCGCAGGTGGCGATGAAGGCACCGATGAACGAGCTCCAGGCCGACAGCGACAACGCCACGCCTGCGAGGCCCTGGCGGGCCATCGGGTAGCCGTCGAGGGTGGTCATCACGGTCGAGGCTTCGCCCGGGATGTTCAGCAGGATCGAGCTGATACGCCCGCCGTACTCGCAGCCCAGGTACACCGCGGCCAGCAGGATCAGCGCCGACTCGGGCGGCAGGCCCAGGGCGAAGGCGATGGGGATCAGCAGGGCCACGCCGTTGATCGGGCCCAGGCCCGGCAGCAGGCCGACCACGGTGCCGATCAGGGTGCCGGAGAGGGCGGTGACCAGGTTGTAGGGGGTCAGGGCAACGCCGAAGCCCTGGCCCAGGTAGCTCAAGGTATCCATGTGTCAGTTCTCCAGTACGCTCAGCAGGCCAAGGGGCAGGGGCACGTCCATCACGCGGTCGAACAGCCAGTAGAGCAGCAGGCTCATGCCGACCACCACGATGGCGCTGTGCAGCCAGCGGCCGCCGTACAGGCGGGCCATGGGCAGGCCGACCAGGATGGCGCTGAGGATGAAGCCCAGGGCTTCGAAGGTGGCCGCGAAGACGATCAGCAGGCCGACGCAGGCGCTGATCTTGGTCAGGGTTTCGCGGTCCAGTTCCGGTTCGTCGTCCTTGCGCACGATGGGCGTGGGGCGGAACACCAGGTACAACAGGCCCAGGCCCATCAGGCCGAGCATCAGCAGCGGATAGGCGCGCGGGCCTACCGGTTCATAGGAAAACGCCGCCTGGTAGGGCCAGGCCATCACGGCCAGGGCGGCGCACACCGCCAGCAGGGCCAGGGCGAAGATGCGTTGCAGGATCATTGGGGAATCCTCGGTAGTGTTCGACACGGCATGGCTTCTGTGGGAGCGGGTTTACCCGCGAACCAGGGCAAAGCCCTGGCCATGCATCGCGGTGTCTGCTTCGCGGGTGAACCCGCTCCCACAGGGAATGAGTGACAGCCTGAATTACTGAATCAGGCCAAATTCCTTGGCCAGTGCCTTGTAGTCGGCCACTTGCTTCTTCACATAGCCGTCCAGCTCTTCGCCGGTCATGGCAAACGGGAACAGCTCGCGCTGGTCACGCAGCTGGGCGAAGTCTTGCGAAGCCAGCATCTTGTCGAACGAAGCCTTCCACCACGCGTAGTCCTCCTCGCTCACCTTTGGCCCCAGGTAGAAGCCGCGCACTACCGGCCAGACGATGTCGTAGCCCTGCTCCTTGGCGGTGGGGATGTCCTTCATCTCGGGCTCGTCCAGGCGGTTTTCCGAGAACACCGCAAGGATGCGCATGTTGCCGCTCTGGATATGCGGCATGGAGTCGGAGATGTCGGTAGAGCCGACCTGGATATGGCCGCCCAGCAGCGCCGTGGCAATTTCGCCACCGCCTTCAAGGGCCACATAGCGCAGGTCACGCGGGTTGATGCCGGCGGCCTTGGCGATCAATGCGGTTTGCATCCAGTCCTGGCTGCCGACGGTGCCACCGGAGCCGATCACCACCTTGCTCGGGTCTTTCTTCAACGCCGCGACCAGGTCGTCGAGGGTCTTGTAGGGCGAGTCGCTTTTCACCGCGATGGCGCCGTAGCTGGTGCCGACAGCCGCCAGCCACTTCACGGCGTTTTCGTCGAAGCGGCCGAACTTGCCTTGGGCCAGGTTCAGCAGCGAGCCGCTGGACCAGGCCACCAGGGTGCCGGCATCGGCCGGGCGCTGAGCGACCACGGCGTTGTAGGCCACCGCTCCGACACCGCCGGGCATGTAGGTGACGCGCATGGGCTTGCTGAGGATCTTTTCCTGCACCAGGGCGCTTTGCACCAGCTTGCAGGTCAGGTCGAAGCCACCGCCGGGTGAGGCGGGGGCGATGCATTCAGGGCGTTTCGGTTCGGCGGCAAGGGCGTTGCCGGCCAACAGCAGGCAGCCGGTAGCGAGGACGAGGCGGCGCAGTGAAAAGGTCATCGTCTATCTCCGTGAGCGTTGTTGTTTTTGGATTACCGCTATGGGGTTACCACAGCGCTACGCTGTAGCTCACCAACAGCCTCACTTCGTCCGCGTCGCGGGCGAAGTTGGAGCGGAAGGTGGCGTTGCGCAGGCGCACGGCGACGTTCTTCAACGGGCCGCTTTGTACCACGTACTTCAGTTCGGTGTTGCGTTCCCACTCTTTGCCTTCGCCACCGGCGGCACGGCTGACGTTGTCGCCGCTGATGTAGCGGGTCATGAAGGTCAGGCCGGGTACCCCGAGCGCGGCAAAGTTGTAGTCGTAACGCGCCTGCCAGGAGCGCTCGTCGGCGCCGGCGAAGTCGTTGATTTGGACGAAGTTGACCAGGTACGGGTCGGCGCCATCGACATACGGGAAGGCGCTGTCACCAGACAACTGCTGCCAGGCGGCGCTGACCTTGTGCCCGCCCAGGGCGTAGCTGAGCATGCCGTTGACGGTGGTGTTGTCGATGTTGCCGGCTTTGGCGGCGCCAGCATCGTCACTCACCGCCAGGCGCAGGTCGGCGCCCAAGGTGCCCGGGCCCCAGGGTTGGGTGGCGAGCATGCCGATGAAGTGCTGGCGGTAGATGTCGTCGAGCTGGGCGAAGTGGTAGCTGCCGGTGATGCGGTCGGTGAACTGGTAGTCCAGCCCGCCCAGGGCCAGGTTGTCTGCGCTGAACGTGCCACCAAAGCGGCCGTTCTTGTTGTTCAGCGCCAGGTCTTCCCAGTTGGTGTCGTTGCGGTCCTTGGCCTTGTCCAGGCGGCCGCCGGTGAAGGTCAGGCCCTTGATCTCCTTCGAGGTGAGCAGGCCGCCTTCGAAGGTTTGCGGCAGGATGCGCCCGTCGTTGGGTTGCAGCGTTGGCAGTTCGGGGATGAGGGTGCCGATCTTGAGTTCGGTCTGGGAAATCTTCACCTTGCCGGTGAGGCCCAGCTTGGAGTATTCGTCGGCGGCCTTGCCGTCATCGTGGGTCGGCAGCAGGCCGGTATCGGTGCGGTCGGGGCTGGAGTCGAGCTTGATGCCGAGCATGCCCAATGCGTCCAGGCCGAAGCCTACGGTGCCATCGGTGTAGCCGGACTCGAAGTTGAGGATGAAGCCCTGGGCCCACTCGTCGCGCTTGGATTGTTGCGCGCTGGTGCCATCGCGGAAGTCGCGGTTGAAGTACATGTTGCGGGTTTCGAAGGTGGCCGTGCTGTCTTCGAAGAAGGCGGCCTGGCTCATCGGGGCGACACCGGCAAGCGCGAGGGCGCTGGCGATGGCAGAGGGGCGTGCGGCAAAGGAACGGGTAGGCGCGAACGCCTGCGGCTGCGATGACAGCATCGTCGATGACTCCGTTTATTGTTCTTATTCGTTGCACCTTGCTGGTGCTTTTTTCGGCGCGAAGAGCGACCGTGGTGCGATGCTAGGCAACGAACCTTTCGCTAACCTTTCAACGAGAAAGGTTTGTTACAAGGGGCTTCACAGGCCTGAGGACAGCGGTACACTCCGCGCCACCGCCCCACCCGAGCAGGGAGAAACCGATGCGTGTGCTGCTGGTCGAAGACCACCTGCAACTGGCCGAAAGCGTGGCCCAGGCCTTGAAAAGCCACGGCCTGACCGTGGATGTGCTGCATGACGGCGTGGCTGCCGACCTGGCCCTGGCCAGCGAGGAGTACGCCGTGGTCGTGCTGGATGTCGGCTTGCCGCGCATGGACGGCTTCGAGGTACTGGCGCGCCTGCGCGGCCGTGGCAAGACCGTGCCGGTGCTGATGCTGACTGCGCGCAGCGACGTCAAGGACCGGGTCCATGGCCTGAACCTGGGCGCCGACGACTACCTGGCCAAACCGTTCGAGCTGACCGAGCTGGAAGCACGGGTCAAAGCCTTGCTGCGCCGCAGTGTGCTCGGTGGCGAGCGCCAGCAGCGCTGCGGGCCGCTGGTCTACGACCTGGATACCCGCCGCTTTGCCCTGGGCGACGACAACCTGACCCTGACCTCGCGCGAGCAAAGCGTGCTGGAAGCGCTGATCGCCCGCCCGGGCAGGGTGATGAGCAAGGAGCAACTGGCTGCCCAGGTGTTCGGCCTGGACGAAGAAGCCAGCCCCGACGCCATCGAAATCTACATCCACCGCCTGCGCAAGAAGCTCGACGGCCACCCGGTGGCCATCGTCACCTTCCGCGGCCTGGGCTACTTGC
Source organism: Pseudomonas sp. WOUb67 (assembly GCF_050058005.1). NCBI lineage: Bacteria > Pseudomonadati > Pseudomonadota > Gammaproteobacteria > Pseudomonadales > Pseudomonadaceae > Pseudomonas > Pseudomonas sp. WOUb67. Next base: position 1,929,353 of record NZ_CP170112.1, read on the forward strand.
TAGAGCACCGCGATGCGTGACAACGGCAGCCTGCGCGGGCGCCTGCTGGGCAACCTGGCCTTGCTGCTGGTGGTGCTGATGCTGGCCAGCGGCCTGAGTGCCTACTGGAACGGCCGCGAAGCCGCCGACACGGCCTACGACCGCACCCTCCTGGCCTCGGCAAGGACCATCGCCGCCGGGCTTTCGCAGCGTGACGGTTCGCTGAGCGCGGATGTGCCCTACGTGGCGCTGGACACCTTCGCCTACGACAGCGCCGGGCGTATCTACTACCAGGTGCTGGACATCAAGCAGCGGCTGATTTCCGGCTACGAGAACCTGCCACCGCCGCCACCCGGCACGCCACGTACCGATGACTACCCGGCCTTGGCGCGGTTCTACAACGCCACCTACCTGGGCCAGGACGTGCGCGTGGTCAGCCTGCTGAAGGCAGTGAGCGAGCCGAACATGAACGGTATGGCGGAAATTCGCGTGGCCGAGACCGAGGAGGCGCGGGTGCGCATGGCCCGTGGGTTGATGGCCGACACCCTGCTGCGCCTTGGCATGCTGGCGCTGGGCGCGCTGGTGATGGTGTGGTTTGCCGTGAGCGCGGCGTTGCGGCCGCTGGAGCGCCTGCGCACGGCGGTGGAGGAGCGCCAACCGGATGATCTGCGGGCGTTGCCGGTGGTACAGGTGCAGCGCGAGCTAAGCCCGCTGGTGCGGGCTTTGAACCACTTTACCGAGCGTTTGCGCGGCCAGTTCGAGCGCCAGGCGCAGTTTATCGCCGATGCCGCCCATGAATTGCGTACGCCGCTGGCTGCCCTGAAGGCACGGGTGGAGCTGGGCCTGCGCTCGACCGAACCGCAGGAGTGGCGGCAGACCTTGGAGTCTGCGGCCCAGGGCACTGACAGGCTGACCCACCTGGCCAACCAGCTGCTGTCGTTGGCGCGGGTAGAGAACGGTGCCCGGGCGATCGCCGAAGGCGGCGCGCAGCGCCTGGACCTGAGCCAGCTGGCCCGCGAGCTGGGCATGGCCATGGCGCCCCTGGCGCACAAGCGTGGGGTGGCGCTGGCCCTGGAGGCCGAGGCCCCTGTATGGCTCAAGGGTGAGCCGACGCTGCTCAACGAGCTGTTGAGCAACCTGGTGGACAATGCCCTGGCGCATACGCCAGCTGGCGGCAACGTGATTTTGCGGGTGGTGGCGCCAGCGGTGCTGGAGGTGGAAGACGACGGGCCGGGTATTCCCGAGGCCGAGCGCGAGCGGGTGTTCGAGCGGTTCTACCGGCGCAGTGCGCAGGGTAGCGGTTTAGGGCTGGCGATTGTTGGCGAGATTTGCCGCGCGCATCTGGCGCAGGTGAGCCTGCATGATGGCGAGAAGGGCGGCTTGCGGGTGCGGGTAAGTTTTATCGCAGATTGATGTGTTGCCTGTTCCGGCCTCTTCGCGGGTAAACCCGCTCCCACAGGTATTGCTCAGGCCTGTAGGAGCAGCCTTGTGCTGCGAAAGGGCCGGCACAGGCTGAGGCAAGTCAGCGCAACATGCTCCGCGCCTCGAGCAGTTCATCCACTTCCAGCTCGGTACCAAACGGCAACCCCAGATGGCGGTACGCCGGCAGTGCCGCCAGCGGCCGGTGGCGACCGCGCTGGCTGATGCAGCGGGCGATCTGCACGATGTCGATGTAGTCGACCTTGTCGGTCTGCCGGTCCAGGTCCTGAACCTGGCTCGGCAGATTGACCAACTGTTCCGGAAACTCCCAGGCCTTGAGGATCTTGTCCCCCAGCACTGGCTGGATCTGCTCGATCACGTAATGCAGGCAAACCGGGTCGGACAACAGTTCGTTGTGCTCTTCGGCATAGATGAGTACCGGCAGCGCGCCAATCTGGTTGACCAGCCCGCCCAGGGTGGCCTGGTCTGGTTTGAGATGTGTGAAGCGACGGCAGATTTCGTAGCTGATGCCTGCCACTTCCAGGCTATTGGCCCAGATATCGCGCAGTTTCTGCTCAACCGCCGACGAGCGTGCATGGAAAATTTGCTCGATCACCAGGCCAATGGCCAGGTTGCAGCTGTAGTTGATGCCCAGTCGCGTGATGGCGGTATGCAAGTCGGTGACCTCGACCGCTGCGCGCAGCAGCGGGCTGTTGACCACCTTGATCAGGCGCGCAGAAAGGGCCGCGTCGCGCCCGATCACCTTGCTCAGGGCCGCTACGCTGATCTCGCTGTCTTCCGCCGCCTCGCGGATGCTCAAGGCAACCTCGGGCAGGGTCGGCAGGACCAGGTCATCCTTTTCGATGGCATCGAGCAACTGTGCTTGAACCATCTCGGCCAGCTTGTTCATGGTCGTGTCTACCGCAATGGTGGTGCGGCCCCGCCACGAAGGCGGGGCAGGCTGGTCAGCGCTGGATTTCCCGGTCGCGGTCCAGTTCGTAGGGCAGGGTCAGTACCTGCAGGCGCGGGCCTTCGAGGCTGCCCAGGTGCAGGTTGTCGTCTGCCACCGCGTCGGCGCTGAGCACCGCCAGCAGTTCGCAGCCGGTGCCGTTGCCGGCAGCAATGACCACTTCGCCGACCGACGAACCATGGGTGGGCGAGAAGATCTCGGCACCCGGGGCCGGAATGGCCTGCTGGTCCAGCGCCAGGCGGTACTGGCGGCGTTTGAGCTTGCCTAGGTACTGCATGCGGGCAACGATTTCCTGGCCGGTGTAGCAACCTTTCTTGAAGCTGACGCCGTCGACGGCCTGCAGGTTGATCATCTGCGGGATGAACAGCTCACGGGTCGGCCCCATGACCTGGCCGATACCGGCACGCACCTGGCCAAGCAGCCAGTCGTTGAGGCTGCCTTCAGGCAGGGCGCCAGCGAGGGCCTGGCGTACCGTGTCGGCGTTTTCCGCCGGTACCCACAGCTCCACACGCCCCTCGGACACGGCAATGGCGATCAGGCCTTCATGGCGCACGGTGCTGCCGGCGCCTTCGGGCACGTCGAGCCCCAGTGTCTGCAGCGCAGCGTCACCGCCTTGCAGCCCGAAGCGTGCCCAGGCGGCGCTTTCATCGGTCAGCGTGGCCTTGGAGAACACAGCGTATTTCTTCAGGTCGGCCAGTTGCGCCTCAAGCAGTTCGCTGGCCATGGCCAGCAGGTAGCCGTTGCCTTCGGGCACGATGCGGAAGCTTGATTGCATGCGCCCCTTGACCATGCAGCGGGCGCCCAGGCTGGCGTGTTCCTGGCTGAGGTAGTTGATGTTGCAGGTCAGCTGGCCTTGCAGGAACTTGCCTGCATCGGAGCCGCGGACGGCGAGGATGCCCTCGTGGGACAGGGGGCAGAAGAAAGCGGAATCGGCCATGGGTCATCGCGGTGGCTAAAGACTGGCGGCCATCATAGAACGCCGGTAACAAAATAGGTAGGTGACTAGACCAACGCCCGGTGTCGCTGCGCTCGCCTGGCTGTATACTGGCGGGCCATTCGAGGAGGGCCCCATGGTCGAACAAACTGAACTCAACCGGCTTTTCTGGCACAGCCGCCGCGGCATGCTGGAACTGGACGTACTGCTGGTGCCTTTCACCCAGGAAGTCTACTCCACCCTCAACGAGACCGACCGCGAACTGTACGTGCGTCTGTTGAGCTGCGAGGACCAGGACATGTTCGGCTGGTTCATGGAGCGCACCGAGTCCGAAGACCCGGAGCTGCAACGCATGGTCCGCATCATCCTGGACCGTGTCCAGCCCAAGTGAGTGTTTCGAGTGCCGCTGGCAAGGCTCGCGCCTGCTGCTAGCGGCCTACCTGGCTTGCCAGGTGCTGGCGTGGCTTGCCGTGTGGGCGAGCCCGTTGCCTGATTGGCTGGCCCTTGCCATTGTCGCCGCCTGTATCGCCCACGCTGGCTGGGCCATTCCCCGACGAATCCTGTTGACCCATGAGCATGCCGTTGTTGGCCTGCGCCGTGATGTGCGCGGCTGGCAGGTGTTCAGCCGTGCCCGTGGCTGGCAACCGGTGCGGTTGTGCCGCGACAGCGTGGCGTTGCCGCGGCTGGTGGTGTTGCGCTTTGAGCGGGCAGGGCGATGGCTGGGGCAGGGTCAGTGCATACCGCAGGATGCGCTGGGGGCGGATGAGCATCGGCGCTTGCGGGTGCGTTTGAAGTTCAGCAGGCGCAGGTGGGCTGAGGTGGGGGCGAGTCGGGGCTGACAGGTGTTCGTCGTGGCGGCTTCAGCGCCTGTGAGATCGAGCGCCGCCCGCGCGGCGCATCGCGAGCTGCGCTCGCTCCTACGTTTGTTTCGGGCCAGTAAGTCCTGTGCCAGGCGCGCGCGACCTCCTTGTTTGAACGACGCGATATCGAGCCATGCTCCAAGGCGTTCGCGCGCAAATCTCACAGAAATAATTGGCCCGAAACAGACGTAGGAGCGAGCGCAGCTCGCGATGCGCCGCGCGGGCGGCGCTCGCTCTCACAGGCGCTGCAAATTTCAGATCGGACTAAGGATGGTGTCCTTGGCCTCGTCGAGCATGCCCGGGTAATCCAGGGTGTAGTGCAGCCCACGGCTTTCCTTGCGCTGCATGGCCGACAGGATCATCAGTTCGGCCACCTGCGCCAGGTTGCGCAGTTCGATCAGGTCGCGGCTGACCTTGTAGTTGCTGTAGAACTCGTCGATTTCGTCCAGCAGCAGGCGAATGCGGTGCTGGGCCCGCTGCAGGCGCTTGCTGGTACGCACGATACCCACGTAGTCCCACATGAAGCGCCGCAGCTCGTCCCAGTTGTGCGCGATGATCACGTCCTCGTCCGAGTCGGTAACCTGGCTGGCGTCCCAGCCGGGCAGCGCCTTGGGCATGGCCACTTGTGCCAGGTGCGCCTCGATGTCGGCAGCGGCGGCACGGCCATAGACAAAGCATTCCAGCAGCGAGTTGCTGGCCATGCGGTTGGCACCGTGCAGGCCGGTGAAACTGGTTTCGCCGATGGCGTACAAGCCTGGCACATCGGTGTGGCCGCGATCGTCGACCATCACCCCGCCGCAGGTGTAGTGCGCCGCCGGTACGACCGGGATCGGCTGGCGGGTGATATCGATGCCAAAGGCCAGGCAGCGCTCGTATACGGTGGGGAAGTGGGCCATGATGAAATCGGCCGGCTTGTGGGTGATGTCCAGGTACACGCAGTCCACGCCCAGGCGCTTCATTTCGTGGTCGATGGCGCGGGCCACGATGTCGCGTGGGGCCAGCTCTTCGCGCGGGTCGAAGCGTGGCATGAAACGCTCGCCGTTGGGCAGGCGCAGCAGTGCACCTTCACCGCGCAAGGCTTCGGTGACCAGGAAGCTCTTGGCCTGCGGGTGGTACAGGCAGGTCGGATGGAACTGGTTGAATTCCAGGTTCGCCACCCGGCAGCCCGCCCGCCAGGCCATGGCGATGCCGTCACCGCAGGCGCCATCGGGGTTGCTGGTGTAGAGGTAGACCTTGGCTGCACCGCCGGTGGCCAGCACGGTGAAGCGCGCGCCGAAGGTGTCCACCTCACCGGTGTTGCGGTCGAGCACGTAGGCGCCCAGGCAACGTTCGCCCGGCAGGCCCAGGCGGCGTTCGGTGATCAGGTCGACCGCCACACGCTGCTCCAGCAGCTGGATGTTCGGGCGCCGGCGCGCCTGTTCCAGCAGCGTGGTGAAGATGGCTGCACCGGTGGCATCGGCGGCGTGGATGATGCGTCGGTGGCTATGGCCGCCCTCACGGGTGAGGTGGAATTCGAAGCCGCCGTCGTCAACGCTGGAGTGCTCGTCGCGGGTAAAGGGCACACCTTGCTCGATCAGCCACTGGATGGCTTCACGGCTGTGTTCGACGGTGAAACGCACCGCGTCTTCATGGCACAGGCCGCCGCCGGCATTGAGGGTGTCCTCGACATGCGACTGCACGGTATCGGTGTTGTCCAGCACTGCCGCGACCCCGCCCTGGGCCCAGAAGGTCGAGCCGTTGGCCAGGTCGCCCTTGCTGAGCACGGCAACGCGCAGGTGGCTGGGAAGGTTCAGTGCCAGGCTGAGACCGGCGGCACCGCTGCCGATCACCAGGACATCATGTTGGAATTGTTGGCTCATGTCGGGACACTAGTAATCTTTAGAGGGGGCGCGGCACAATAGTCACGCGCAGATGGCATTGTGAAACTATCGTTAAACTTGGCCAGGTTGCCTTTATAGCAGCCCGGGGTGGCCAATTTCCATGCCACTTGGCCACTTACCGAGGCGCGCGCCAACCTTTGTGGGAACTTTCCGACATGGCCGGAAATCCTATGAAGGTTGCCCGCACGTCACAATTTGCCGCGGCGACGCAGGGCGGCGAGCCTGTTCGGGCCGTCCCTGCGTATTCGAAACCTGATTATCGACGTAGCCGGCCGTGCCCGCGCCGCGTCTTCCGTGCCAGCCGACCGAGGGCTGCAGGAAACTTGCTTGGAGGGGAGAACTTTTGCGTAAAGCCCGAGTCTATGGTTGCAAGCCTGATCGATGGGTGTTGCACCGCTCCTTCGAGTTCACTGAGGAGTGTTCATGCTAACCCAGGAAGAGGATCAGCAGCTTGTCGAGCGCGTGCAGCGCGGTGACAGGCGAGCGTTCGATCTGTTGGTGCTGAAATATCAGCACAAGATTCTCGGGTTGATCGTGCGGTTCGTTCACGATACCCACGAGGCCCAGGATGTAGCACAGGAAGCCTTTATCAAGGCTTACCGTGCGCTTGGCAATTTCCGCGGTGACAGTGCGTTTTATACCTGGCTGTACCGCATCGCCATCAACACGGCGAAGAACTACCTGGTGTCCCGTGGAAGACGGCCGCCAGACAGTGATGTGAGCTCCGAGGATGCGGAGTTCTACGACGGCGATCATGGCCTCAAGGATCTCGAGTCCCCAGAGCGCTCGTTGTTGCGGGATGAAATCGAAGGCACTGTCCATCGCACCATCCAGCAGCTGCCCGAAGACCTGCGTACGGCATTGACCCTGCGCGAGTTTGACGGCCTGAGTTACGAAGACATTGCGAGTGTCATGCAATGTCCGGTGGGTACCGTGCGCTCTCGAATCTTCCGCGCTCGGGAGGCCATAGACAAAGCCCTGCAGCCGTTGTTGCAGGAAACCTGAGACAGCGGCGACAGCCAAGAGAGGAACCGCCATGAGTCGTGAAGCTTTGCAGGAATCGCTGTCCGCGGTGATGGATAACGAAGCGGACGAACTGGAACTGCGTCGGGTGCTGAGCGCCGTAGACGATTCCGAAACCCGTGCCACCTGGTCGCGTTACCAGGTAGCCCGTGCAGCCATGCACAAGGAGCTGCTGCTGCCCAACCTGGATATCGCCTCGGCGGTGTCTGCGGCGCTGGCTGACGAAGCCGTGCCGGCCAAGGTCAACAAGGGCCCATGGCGCAGCATCGCTCGCCTGGCGGTTGCCGCCTCGGTCACCGTTGCGGTGCTGGCAGGCGTGCGGATGTACAACCAGGACGAAATCACCGGCGCCGAGCTGGCTTCGCAGCAGCCTGCACAGCAGGGCCTGAGCATGCCACAAACTCAGGGTCCGGCTGTTTTGGCAGGCTATAGTGAAAGCAGTGAGCAACCGACCGGGCCGATGGCCAACGGCGTGTTGCAAAACCAGGCTGGCTGGGATCAGCGTCTGCCGGGCTATGTGCGTCAGCATGCCCAGGAGTCCGCGCTCCAAGGCACTGAAACTGCTCTGCCGTATGCCCGTGCCGCCAGCATGGGAAACGCCGCTAAGTAAGGAGGATCATGCGCGCGCTACCTCTTCTGTCGCTGCTGATTGGCAGCTGCATGACCTTGCCGGCATTGGCAGCCAACTCCTCGCCCCAGGCGAGCGAGTGGCTGAACAAGCTGGCACAAGCCGAGCAAAAGCACAGCTACCAGGGCTCGTTCGTCTACGAACGCAACGGTAGCTTCTCTTCCCACGATATCTGGCACAGGGTCGAGGACGGCAAGGTCAGCGAGCGGCTGTTGCAGCTCGATGGCGCCGCCCAGGAAATCCTGCGCGTGGATGGCAAGGTGGAGTGTGTCAGTGGGGCCTTGGCCAGCGGTGTGGCTACCCCTACGGAGGCTGCTCAGCGTGTGCTTGATCCGCTGAAACTGATGGGCTGGTACGATCTGAGCGTGGCGGGCAAGTCACGGGTCGCCGGGCGCGATGCCGTGATCGTGACGCTCACGCCCCGCGACCAGCACCGCTATGCCTTCGAACTGCACCTGGACCGTAACACCGGCCTGCCGCTTCGCTCGTTGATGCTCAACGACAAAGGGCAGTTGCTGGAGCGCTTCCAGATGACGCGCCTCGACACCGCCAAGCCGCCCAGCGACGATGACCTGCGCCCCAGTGCTTCCTGCAAGCCGGTGCAGCGTGTCGCCCCTGCCAGCAATGACAGTGTCGCCGGCTGGCGCTCGGACTGGCTCCCGCCAGGGTTCGAGCTGGTCAACAGCTCGGTACGGCGTGACCCCAAGCGTGACAGTACGGTCAGTAGCCTTATGTACGACGATGGCCTGGCGCGCTTCTCGGTGTTTCTTGAGCCGGTGAAGGGCGATGGCGGCACCGACGTGCGCACCCAGCTGGGCCCGACCTCGGCTGTTTCACGACGGCTGAACACGCCCAAGGGCAAGGTGATCGTCACCGTGGTCGGCGAAATCCCGCTGGGTACGGCAGAACGCGTCGCATTGTCGATGCGCCCCCAGGATGCTCAGGATGCCCAGGCGCGCCAGTAATGGTGCGCTTTTGCGGGCCATGCCAAGGCGAACGGATATGCGCCTGAAATGAAATTAAAGCATTGTCATTTGCAATCTACTGGCAAATTTTCTATAGGTCAGGCTTCTTGGAGCCTGGCCTTTCCTGCTTTGTGCAGGGGCCTTTCTAAACTACCGCTCGTTGTGACGGGAGTCGTATGTCAACACCACGCTTGAAATCCTACCTATCGATGTTCGCCGCCGTGCTGATGCTCGGCCAGGTGCTCACCGCCCAGGCCGAGGAAGCCCTGCCCGATTTCACCACGCTGGTAGAGCAGGCCTCGCCGGCAGTGGTCAACATCAGTACCAAGCAGAAGCTGCCGGACCGTCGCGTTGCCGCTGGGCAGATGCCGGACCTGGAAGGCCTGCCGCCGATGTTCCGCGAATTCTTCGAGCGCAACATGCCGCAGCAGCCGCGCTCGCCGCGTGGCGACCGCCAGCGTGAGGCGCAATCGCTGGGTTCGGGGTTCATCATTTCCAGCGATGGTTACGTGCTGACCAACAACCACGTGGTTGCTGACGCCGACGAAATCATCGTCCGCCTGTCGGACCGCAGCGAGCTGCAGGCCAAGCTGGTCGGCACCGATCCGCGCACCGATGTGGCCCTGCTCAAGGTCGAGGGCAAGAACCTGCCGATCGTGAAGCTGGGTGATTCCGAGAAACTCAAGGTGGGTGAGTGGGTGCTGGCCATTGGTTCGCCGTTCGGCTTCGATCATTCGGTGACCAAGGGTATCGTCAGCGCCAAGGGCCGTACCCTGCCCAACGATACCTATGTGCCGTTCATCCAGACCGACGTGGCCATCAACCCGGGTAACTCGGGCGGCCCGCTGTTCAACATGAAGGGCGAAGTGGTGGGTATCAACTCGCAGATCTTCACCCGCTCTGGCGGCTTCATGGGCCTGTCGTTCGCCATCCCGATCGATGTGGCGATCGATGTGTCCAACCAGTTGAAGAAAGACGGCAAGGTCAGCCGCGGCTGGCTGGGCGTGGTGATTCAGGAGGTCAACAAGGACCTGGCCGAATCCTTCGGCCTGGACAAGCCGGCAGGTGCGCTGGTGGCCCAGGTGCTGGAAGACGGCCCGGCAGCCAAAGGTGGCCTGCAGGTGGGTGACGTGATCCTGAGCATGAACGGCCAACCGATCGTCATGTCGGCCGACCTGCCGCACCTGGTCGGTAGCCTCAAGGATGGCGAAAAGGCCAAGCTGGAGATCATCCGCAATGGCAAGCGCCAGACCCTGGATGTGGGTGTCGGCGCGATGCCGGATGACGATGCCGACATCGGTGCCGGTGCCGAAGGCAGCGCCGAGCGTAGCAGCAACCGCCTGGGCGTTTCGGTGGCTGACCTGACCGCCGAGCAGAAAAAGTCCCTCGAACTCAAAGGCGGCGTAGTGATCAAGGAAGTGCAGGATGGCCCGGCAGCGATGATCGGCCTGCGTCCGGGTGACGTCATCAGCCACCTGAACAACCAGGCCATCGGTTCGGCCAAGGAATTCACCGAAATCGCCAAGGAACTGCCGAAGAACCGTTCGGTGTCCATGCGCGTGCTGCGTCAGGGGCGTGCCAGCTTCATCACCTTCAAGCTCGCTGAATAAGCGGTTTTGCAGGCAGGAAAGGGCAGCTGCGGCTGCCCTTTTTCATGAAAATTCACAATTGCGGGCGCCAAAGCGCGGTACAGGCCGATAGAGGAATCTCCCATATCCCTGCTGCTTGAGGTACAATTCCCGGCTATTTTTCGGCGGGCGTCCCGGCTCGCAGCCTTTTCGAGTGTTGACCCGTGAGTGATTTGAGTCATATCCGCAATTTCTCCATCATCGCCCACATCGACCATGGCAAGTCGACGCTGGCCGACCGTTTCATCCAGATGTGCGGTGGCCTGTCGGCGCGCGAAATGGAAGCCCAGGTGCTTGATTCGATGGACCTGGAGCGCGAACGCGGGATTACCATCAAAGCCCACAGCGTCACGCTTCACTACAAGGCGCAAGACGGCAAGACCTACCAGCTGAACTTCATCGACACCCCCGGCCACGTCGACTTCACCTACGAAGTCTCGCGCTCGCTGGCGGCCTGTGAAGGCGCACTGCTGGTGGTGGACGCTGGCCAGGGTGTTGAAGCCCAGTCCGTGGCCAACTGCTACACCGCCATCGAGCAGGGCCTGGAAGTCATGCCGGTGCTGAACAAGATGGACCTGCCCCAGGCCGACCCGGACCGCGTCAAGGACGAGATCGAGAAGATCATCGGCATCGACGCTACCGACGCCGTGGCCTGCAGCGCCAAGAGCGGCATGGGCGTGGACGAGGTGCTCGAGCGCCTGGTGCACACCATCCCTGCGCCCGAAGGCGAGATCGACGCCCCTCTGCAGGCGCTGATCATCGACTCCTGGTTCGACAACTACCTGGGCGTGGTCTCGCTGGTGCGTGTGCGCCAGGGTCGCGTCAAGAAGGGCGACAAGATTCTGGTCAAGTCCACCGGTAAGGTGCACCTGGTCGACAGCGTGGGTGTGTTCACCCCGAAACACACCCAGACCGCTGATCTGAAAGCCGGCGAAGTAGGCTTCATCATCGCCAGCATCAAGGACATTCATGGTGCGCCGGTGGGTGACACCCTGACCTTGAACACGACCCCCGAGGTCGAGGTGCTGGCGGGCTTCAAGAAAATCCAGCCACAGGTCTACGCCGGCCTGTTCCCGGTCAGCTCCGACGATTTCGAAGACTTCCGCGACGCCTTGCAGAAGCTCACCCTGAACGACTCGTCGCTGCAGTACATGCCGGAAAGCTCCGACGCCCTGGGCTTCGGCTTCCGTTGCGGTTTCCTCGGCATGCTGCACATGGAGATCATCCAGGAGCGCCTGGAGCGCGAATACGACCTGGACCTGATCACCACCGCACCGAGCGTGATCTACGAGCTCGAGCTGAAGACCGGCGAAACCATCATCGTCGATAACCCGTCAAAACTGCCGGATGTCTCGGCTGTGACCGACTTCCGCGAGCCGATCGTCACCGCGACCATCCTCGTGCCGCAGGAACACCTGGGTAACGTCATCACCCTGTGCATCGAGAAGCGTGGCGTGCAGCGCGACATGCAGTTCCTCGGCAGCCAGGTGCAGGTGCGTTACGACATGCCGATGAACGAAGTGGTCCTGGACTTCTTCGACCGTCTCAAGTCCACCAGCCGCGGCTATGCTTCGCTGGATTACCATTTCGATCGCTACCAGTCGGCCAACCTGGTCAAACTGGATGTACTGATCAACGGCGACAAGGTCGATGCCCTGGCATTGATCGTGCACCGCGACAACGCGGCCTACAAAGGCCGTGCGTTGACCGAGAAGATGAAGGAACTGATCCCTCGGCAGATGTTCGACGTGGCGATCCAGGCAGCCATTGGCGGCCAGATCATCGCGCGGACAACCGTCAAGGCGCTCAGAAAGAACGTACTGGCCAAGTGCTACGGTGGTGACGTCAGCCGTAAGAAGAAACTGCTGGAGAAGCAGAAGGCCGGTAAGAAACGCATGAAACAGGTAGGCAACGTGGAAATTCCACAAGAAGCCTTCCTCGCCGTGCTCAGGTTGGATAGCTAGGTCCTATGTCGCTAAATTTCCCGCTGTTGCTAGTCATCGCCGTCTTCGTCTGCGGTCTGCTGGGCTTGATCGACCTGCTGTTCCTGGCCCCGCGCCGGCGGGCGGCAATCGCCAACTATCAGGGCAGCGTCAGCCAGCCCGAGATGGCCGTTGTCGAGCGCCTGAACAAGGAACCGTTGCTGGTCGAGTACGGTAAATCGTTCTTTCCGGTGCTGTTCATCGTGCTGGTGCTGCGTTCATTCCTGGTCGAGCCGTTCCAGATCCCTTCGGGGTCGATGAAACCGACCCTGGAAGTGGGCGACTTCATCCTGGTGAACAAGTTCTCGTACGGTATTCGCCTGCCGGTGATCGACAAGAAGGTCATCGAGGTGGGTGACCCGCAACGCGGTGATGTAATGGTGTTCCGCTACCCGAGCGACCCGAACGTCAATTACATCAAGCGAGTGGTCGGCCTGCCGGGCGACCAGATCCGCTACACCAACGACAAGCGGCTGTTCGTCAACGGCCAGCCGATTGCCGAACAACTGGTGGGCACCGAACCGGGCACCTTGGGCAGCGCCGAGCTGTACAAGGAAAAGCTTGGCGAGGCCGAACACCTGATCCGCAAGGAAATGAGCCGTTATCGCATGCCGCCGGACCAGCAGTGGACCGTGCCGGCAGGCCATTACTTCATGATGGGCGACAACCGCGACAACTCCAACGACAGCCGTTACTGGGATGACCCTAACATCCCCAAGGAACTGCACGGCATGGTTCCGGACCGGAACATTGTCGGCAAGGCCTTTGCGGTGTGGATGAGCTGGCCAGAGCCCAAGCTCAGCCACCTGCCCAACCTGTCGCGGGTCGGCCTGATCCATTGATACCCATCGGCGCTGTCCAGCAGACAGCGCCGAATGCATTTCTGACATAGGCTGTGTTCTCAGGGATCGGGAGATTCGTCGCATACGGCGGCGGGCCACAGCCAAACAGTCTTTCAGGATGTTGATTTGAACAACGCGTTGAACAACAAACGGGTGGTTGCATGAGTGCTTCCCTTGCCCATCTGGAGCGAAAGCTCGGTTATACCTTCAAGAATCAGGACCAGATGCTCCTGGCGCTGACCCATCGCAGCTACGCCGGGCGCAATAACGAGCGCCTGGAGTTTCTCGGTGACGCCATTCTCAACTTCGTCGCCGGCGAAGCGCTGTTCGAGCGTTTCCCGCAGGCCCGCGAAGGCCAGCTGTCGCGCCTGCGCGCGCGCCTGGTCAAGGGTGAGACCCTGGCCCGCCTGGCCCGTGGTTTCGACCTGGGCGACTACCTGCGGCTGGGTTCGGGTGAGCTCAAAAGTGGCGGTTTCCGTCGCGAGTCGATCCTGGCCGACGCCCTGGAGGCACTGATCGGTGCCATCTACCTGGACGCCGACATGGACACGGCCCGCGAGCGCGTCCTGGCCTGGCTGGCCGACGAATTCGAAGGCCTGACCCTGGTCGACACCAACAAGGACCCGAAAACCCGCCTGCAAGAATTCCTGCAATCGCGCAGCTGTGAGCTGCCGCGTTACGAAGTAGTGGATATCCAGGGTGAACCGCACTGCCGTACGTTCTTCGTCGAATGCGAAGTCGTGCTGCTGAACAACAAGAGCCGTGGTCAGGGCGTTAGCCGGCGTATTGCCGAGCAAGTCGCCGCCGCGTCTGCACTGATCGCCCTGGGCGTGGAGAATGGCAATGACTGATAACAACCCGACTCGCTGCGGCTACGTGGCCATTGTCGGCCGCCCCAACGTGGGCAAGTCGACCTTGCTCAACCACATCCTGGGCCAGAAGCTGGCGATCACTTCGCGCAAGCCGCAGACCACCCGCCACAACATGCTCGGCATCAAGACCGAAGGTGATGTGCAGGCGATCTACGTCGACACCCCCGGTATGCACAAGGCCAACGACAAAGCCTTGAACCGCTACATGAACCGCAACGCTTCGGCGGCCCTGAAGGACGTCGACGTAGTGATCTTCGTGGTCGACCGCACCAAGTGGACCGACGAGGACCAACTGGTACTGGAGCGCGTGCAGTACGTGACCGGCCCGCTGATCATCGCGGTCAACAAGACCGACCGCATGGAAGAAAAGGCCGAGCTGATCCCGCACCTGCAGTGGCTGCAGGAGCAACTGCCAAACGCCGAAGTCATGCCGATTTCTGCACAGCAGGGGCACAACCTCGAAGCGCTGGAAGCACAGATCGCCAAGCACCTGCCCGAGAACGATCACTTCTTCCCGGAAGACCAGATCACCGACCGCAGCAGCCGCTTCCTGGCCGCCGAGCTGGTGCGCGAGAAGATCATGCGCCAGCTGGGTGCCGAGCTTCCGTACCAGATCACCGTAGAGATTGAAGAATTCAAGCAGCAGGGCCATGTGCTGCATATTCACGCGCTGATCCTGGTCGAGCGCGACGGCCAGAAGAAAATCATCATTGGCGACAAGGGCGAGCGTATCAAGCGCATTGGCTCCGAGGCGCGCAAGGACATGGAAGTGCTGTTCGACTCCAAGGTCATGCTCAACCTGTGGGTCAAGGTGAAAGGCGGCTGGTCCGACGACGAGCGCGCCCTGCGCTCGCTGGGCTACGGCGACCTGTAAGCAATACTGTCAGGGCCGCTGTGCGGCCCATCGCCGGCAAGCCAGCTCCCACCCCGACCGCATCGACCCCAAGCCATGCGCAGTACCTGTGGGAGCTGGCTTGCCGGCGATGGGCTGCATCGCAGCCCCAATGTGCAGTTTTACCGGGCAGCAGGGAGTTATTGATCTTCCATGGAACAACCTGTCGGCCAACCCGCCTACGTGCTGCACAGCCGTGCCTACAAGGAAACCAGCGCGCTGGTGGACTTCTTCACGCCGCAGGGCCGCATGCGCGCCGTACTGCGGCGTGCGCGTGGCAAGGGCGGCAGCCTGGTGCGGCCGTTTGTGCCGCTTGAGCTGGAGCTGCGCGGGCGTGGCGAGCTGAAGAATGTCGGGCGGATGGACAGTGCCGGCATCGCCGCCTGGCTGCACGGCGATGCCCTGTTCAGCGGGTTGTACCTCAATGAACTGCTCATGCGCCTGTTGCCCGCCGAAGCGCCGTTCCCGGCCCTGTTCGAGCACTACGCCCTGACCTTGCAAGCCTTGGCCGCCGGGCGCCCGCTGGAGCCACTGCTGCGTTCGTTCGAATGGCGGCTGCTGGACGAACTCGGTTATGCGTTTTCCTTGAACCATGACGTCAACGACCAACCCATCGCCGCAGACGGCCTGTACCGCTTGCGTGTGGATGCCGGCCTGGAGCGGGTCGAACTGGTACAGCCCGGCCTGTTCCGCGGCATCGAGCTATTGGCCCTGGCCGACGCTGACTGGGACACCCCAGGTGCTTTGCTCGCGGCCAAGCGCCTGATGCGCCAGGCACTGGCGGTTCACCTGGGCGCAAAACCGTTGGTCAGCCGGGAACTGTTTCGCAAGCGCTGATCACGACGTATGCTGTGGGGCTCAACCTTCAGGAGAGCCTTTCGTGACTCACAGCAACCGCATGCTTCTCGGCGTAAACATCGACCACGTGGCGACCCTGCGCCAGGCCCGGGGCACGCGTTACCCTGACCCGGTCAAGGCGGCCCTGGACGCCGAGGAAGCGGGCGCCGATGGCATCACCGTGCACCTGCGCGAAGACCGTCGGCACATCCAGGAACGCGACGTGGTGCTGCTCAAGGATGTGCTGCAGACGCGCATGAACTTCGAAATGGGCGTCACCGAAGAGATGATGGCCTTTGCCGAGAAAATCCGCCCGGCGCACATCTGCCTCGTACCTGAAACCCGTCAGGAACTGACTACCGAGGGTGGCCTGGACGTAGCGGGGCAGGAGGCACGGATCAAGGCGGCAGTGGAGCGACTGGCTCGCACCGGCGCCGAAGTGTCGCTGTTCATCGATGCTGACGACCGCCAGATCGAAGCCTCGCGCCGGGTGGGTGCGCCAGCCATCGAGCTGCACACCGGGCGTTATGCCGATGCCGAAACCCCGACCGAAGTGGCCGAGGAGTTGCAGCGTATTGTTGATGGCGTGGCGTTTGGCGTGGGGCAGGGGCTGATCGTCAATGCCGGGCACGGGCTGCATTATCACAACGTCGAAGCGGTGGCGGCGATCAAAGGCATCAATGAGCTGAACATTGGCCATGCGCTGGTGGCGCATGCCTTGTTTGTAGGCTTCAAGGCTGCTGTGGCCGAGATGAAGGCACTGATCGTGGCGGCTTCGCGCTGATTGGTTGGTTGCCTGTTCTGGCCCTTTCGCGGGTAAACCCGCTCCCACAGGGATTGTGCAAGCCTCAAGGCCTGTGAAGTCCCTGTGGGAGCGGGTTTACCCGCGAAGAGGCCGGGTCAGGCTGCCAACTACTCGGCATGAAACACCAGGGTGAAGCGGGTAGGCCCCAGGGGGCTGCTGTTCACTTCGACCCGCCCACCATGCAGTTGCATGATCGACTTCACGATCGACAACCCCAACCCGGTCCCGCCCTCAAGCCGCGAGCGCCCCGAGCCCACCCGGTAAAACCGCTCGAACAGGCGCGACTGGTGTTCTGTTGCAATGCCAGGCCCCTGGTTCTCCACCGACAGCCGTACTTCGCTGCCTGCACGTTCAATCCTCAGATCAACGCGCTCACCCTCAGGGCTGTGCCGTATGGCATTGCTCAACAGGTTCGACACTGCCCGCTGAAACATCAGCCGGTCACCCAGTGCCGTCCCCCAGCCCTGCACACGCAGCTCAACCGCTTTCAGCTCGGCACTGAAGGCAAACAGCTCGACAACCCGCGCTGCTTCGTCTGCCAGCGCCAAGGGTTTCAATGCAACCTGCGTTTGCGGCTGGCTGACCTGGGCGAGAAACAGCATGTCATTGATGATGCGGTTGAGCCGGGTCAGCTCCTCGATACTGTCCTCCAGCACTTCCCGGTAGTTGGCGTTGTCCCGCTCACGGGCCAGGGTCACCTGCGCCTTGCCCATCAGGTTGCTCAAGGGGGTGCGCAGTTCATGGGCCAGATCGTCGGAGAACTGCGACAACTGGCTCACACCCTGATCGAGGCGGTCAAGCATCACGTTGATGCTGCTGGCCAGTTCCGCCAGTTCCTGCGGCAGGCCGGTAGCCGGCAGGCGGTGTTGCAGGTCCTGGGCCGACACTTGCCCGGCAATGCGCCGGAAGCGCCGCAGTGGTTTCAGGCCGCGCTGCATCAGCCACCAGGCGCCTGCGCCAATCAATACCAGCAGCAGCGGCAAGGCGAGCAAGGTGGAATGCAGGTAGGCCTGCAGCAGGGCGTTGTCGTCGGCGCGGTTGAGCGACATCATCACCTTCACCGGCGTGTTGTCGCGCAGGCGCATCAGCCGGGTCACCGTGAGGAGCTGGTTGCCGCTGCTGTCGCGCCATGCATGAAAGGCCAGGCGGGCATCGGTGTGCAACTCGCTCACCCGCGACTCCAGGGCCGGGCCGAGGCTGAGCAGGTGCGGGTGGCGGCCGTCCAGAGCCAGTACGCTGAGGCTGAGGTTGTCATGCCCCATCACCAGGTCGAGCAGTGGATGGGCGCGGCTGCCCAGGTCCTCGCTGCGCAGATCGACACGCAGGTTGTGCTCGACCTGCAGCATCTTGCGCGCCAGGTCCTTGCGGGCGCGGCTGTCCAGTTCATGATCCAGGGCGAACACGGCCAGGCAGGCCAGCAGCAGCACCAGTGCGGCGCCCATCAGTGTCACGCTCAGGCCCAGGCGCAGCGACAGGCTGGCGTTTTTCAAACGCGGGCCTCCAGTACATAGCCTACGCCGCGCAGGGTATGGATCAGCTTGTTCTCGAACGGGTCGTCGATCTTCGCCCGCAGGCGACGGATCGACACCTCGACCACGTTGGTGTCGCAGTCGAAATTCATGTCCCATACCAACGAGATGATCTGAGTGCGCGAAAGCACTTCACCGCTCTGGCGCATCAGCAGGTGCAGCAGGGCGAACTCCTTGGCGGTCAGGTCGATACGCTGCCCGGCGCGGTAGGCGCGGTGGCGGCCAGGGTCCAGTTCCAGGTCGGCGACGCGCAGGGTACTGGGTTGCAGTTGCTGGTCGTTGCGGCGTAGCAGGCTGCGGATGCGGGCCAGCAGCTCAGGGAACTCGAAGGGCTTGAGCAGGTAGTCGTCGGCGCCCAGGTCCAGGCCTTTGACCCGGTCGGCCAGGCGGCCGTGGGCGGTCAGCATCATGATGCGCGTGGCCGACTCGGCGCGCAGCCGCTGCAGCACGGTCCAGCCATCGAGTTCTGGCAGGTTGACGTCGAGGATGACCAGGTCGTAAGGCTGCTGGCGGGCCAGGTGCAGGCCGTCGGTGCCGGTGTGGGCACAGTCGACCACGTAGCCGTTTTCGCGCAGGCCCTGTTGCAGGTAATCGGCGGTACGCAGTTCGTCCTCGATGATCAGTAGGCGCATGGGGAGCTCGGTGTGATGAAAAGGGGCGATTCTCGACCCTGTAGTGACATCAGGGTCAAGCAGCCGAATGTTACGGCATGCATAGGGGGCTGCGGCGCAGATAACGGATTTGTAATCCTGGTGTTATCTGGCTGTCTGTCAGGGCCCTTTCGCGGGTAAACCCGCTCCCACAGCTACAACGCAGCGTTGAGATTTGTGCGCATCCTGTAGGAGCAGCCTTGTGCTGCGAAGGGGCCCGAACAGGCAACACAAGGCCACATTGCAGGACTGTAATCCCCGCCTCACCTTGCCGTTAGCTAGCCTTCGCTAGGATGGCCCTGTCTGATCGGTTATCACGAGGCAACCACGATGAACCTGACCAAATACCTGCTGTTGGCCACCCTTGCCCTGGGCAGTGCCGGTGTTTATGCCGAGGGCGGTGCGGAGCGCTCGAAGCAGTTCTGGCAAGCGTTCCGCGAAGACCAGCAGCGCCTGCACGGCGACAAGCAACAGGCCGTTGCAGAGCGTGAGCGCAAAGCGCAAGAGAGGGCCCGCGAGGTGGCCAAGGACTGATGTAACAGCACCTGCGACGCGACAGCTCCTCGCCGCAGGTGTATTCAGGCGCCCAATCGGGCGCCTTTTTTATTTGCGCGCCAGCAGGGTGGCGCGGCGTGGGGCAGGCAAGCCTTCGATGGTCTTGCTGTGGTCGTTCGGGTCGAGGAAGTCGCCCAGCGACTGGTAGCGCATCCACTCGGTGCTGCGCTGCTCCTCGACGCTGGTCACGCTCACATCGACGCAACGCACATCGCTGAAGCCGGCACGGCGCAACCAGCGCGCCAGGGCCGGTACCGACGGCAGGTACCAGACGTTGCGCATCTGTGCGTAGCGGTCCTCAGGTACCAGCACCTGGTTTTCGTCGCCCTCGATCACCAGGGTTTCCAATACCAGTTCGCCTCCTTTTACCAGGCAGTCCTTGAGCGCCAGCAGGTGCTCGATGGGGGAGCGACGGTGATAGAACACGCCCATGGAAAAAACGGTATCGAAGCCTTCCAGGTTGGCAGGCAGCTCTTCCAGGGCGAAGGGCAGGTGCCAGGCCGGCAGCTCCGGCAGGTATTGCTGCACGGCCTGGAACTGGCAGAAGAACAGCCAGTTGGGGTCGACACCGATCACCATGTCGGCGCCGGCGCCGAGCATGCGCCACTGGTAGTAGCCGTTACCACAGCCGACGTCGAGCACGCGTTTGCCCTTGAGGTCCAGGTGCGGGCCTACCCGCGACCATTTCCAGTCCGAATGCCATTCGGTGTCCACGTGCACGCCAAACAGATCGAACGGCCCTTTTCGCCAGGGCGACAGGCCCATCAGTGCCTGGCGCATCTGCGCGCGGGTAGCGTCGTCGCAGTCGCAGTCCAGGCGCAACCCGTTGACCAGGTCGATTTCACTGGGTTGCAGGGCAGGCAGGGCGTCGAGCGCACCGCGCCAGCGGTCGAGGTCGCCGTGGCCTTTCTCCAGCTTGGCTTCCAGTTGCGCTTGCAGGCCTTGCGACCAGGAAGCCAGGGGCGTGCCCGCCAGGCGGCGGACGAGGGGGGACAGATCGATCATGGCAGGGCTATCAACGAGGCGAAGTTAAGGCATTGGAACCAGGGCACCACTTTGGAGAAGCCGGCGGCGCGCAGGCGTTCCTGATGGGCTTCGAGCGTATCGGGGCGCATCACGTTTTCGATGGCGCTGCGCTTCTGGGCGATTTCCAGTTCGCTGTAGCCATTGGCGCGTTTGAAGTCCAGGTGCAGTTCATTGAGCAGGTCCTGCGCTTGCTCATCGGCGAAGCGCAGCTTCTCCGAAAGGATCAACGCGCCACCGGGCAGCAATGCCTGGCGGATGCGCCCGAGCAGTTCCAGGCGCTGGTCGGGGGCGATGAACTGCAGGGTGAAGTTCATTGCCACTACCGAGGCGGGCTCGAAGGGCAGGGCGAGGATATCGGCTTCCAGCACGTCCACCGGCAGCAGCTCCTGGAACATCGAGTCCTGGGCGGTGAGGTACTGGCGGCAGCGCTCGACCATGGCGGCGGAATTGTCCACCGCGATCACCCGGCAGCCGTCGCTGCGCACATGGCGACGAAGTGATTGGGTGACTGCACCCAGCGAGGCCCCCAGGTCGTACAGCGCGGTGTGCGGCTGGGCGAAACGGGCTGCCAGCACGCCGAGGTTTTCGACGATGGTTGGGTAACCGGGCACCGAGCGCTTGATCATGTCCGGGAACACGCGCACCACGTCTTCGTTGAAAACGAAGTCGGGGACCTGCTCCAGGGGTTGGGAGAAAAGGCGGTCGGGTTGTTTGCTCACGGCAGGCTCGATACAGGGTGAAACGGGGGCGCATTTTATCCAATGGCCGCGCATCTTGCCATGGCAATGCTTCAGGGTCGGAGCGTTCAGGCGGGCAGCGTTGAACTTTCCCACAGTGTTTAGTTATCCAGGCGAATGTATTCGGTGTGGCGCACATGGACACTTCAACGGCCTTTTAATTTATTGGGTTCATGGTTGAAAGATGAAGATTGCAATGGAGCAGGAAGAACGAACGGTAGAAGAACTGGACCTGGTGTCCAAAGTGAAAATGCTGCCAGAGCGGTATTTTTCATTCATTGAAAGCCGGCTGGACGGCGGCCAGCAAATTGGCAGTTTGCTGACGGCTGATAACTTGAAAGCCATCAAACGGTACGTCAGTACCGTCAATCAGTTACCCCGAACGCAGGTGGAAATCGAGCGGGAAGTTGATTATGCCGCGCTGGGTATCGAGGCATCGATGGTCAACGACCTTTATGTGGCGCTGCACCGGCATGCCTATGAATGGGACATACTGGAACGCAGCATAAAGCAGTTGGGGCCGGAAATTGAGTTGTTCGCCGAAAGCCTGGTGCAGCGTGGCGGTAGCCTGTTGGAGAACCTTGAAAGCAGTGACGTTTTCATGGCGATAAAGAAACGCAAGGCCGAGCAGGGCGACGATGTCTACACCGCGCAGTTGAGCGAAGAAGAGCAAGCGCAGATCGCCAGTGTGCTGGCAATCGGCATTTCCGAACTGGTCAGGGAGATTGAAGGCACCCGGCGCCGTATCGATGACGTCGACGCCCGCGCGAACTGGTTCAACAATGAAATCAAGCGTGAGCTCAAACCGCGCATGGGACGCCTGTTGAAGCACTTCGAAGAGAAGGTCTCCCACGAGGACACGCTGGAAAAACGCAGGCAGCTCGATGCGTGGGACGAGCAGATCGACCAGTTGAAGTCCGAATATGACGCCAATGTGGGTTACGCGTTCACCGGTATCTTGCTGGGGCCGATTGGCCTGGTGATAACCGGCGGCGTGTTCGGCCACAAGGCAGAAAACATCAGGGCCGCGAAGAATGTGCTGATTGAAAGGCGCGACGAGCTGGCGTGTGCGTTGGGCAAGCTGGCGCCAGCCCTGAACGATTTCGAGCGCGTCTCGACCCTGGTCAGAGACCTGCAGTTCAGGTGCAAGGACCTCTCGGCGGCGACCAAACGGTTGGCTGATGTGTGGTTATTCCTCGCCTCGTATGCCAATAACTCTGTGAATGAAGCCAAAGAGCTCAGCACGATCTCCCAGCTTGAATCCTTTGTGCATGATTTTTCAGAGGTTATCAAACCGTGGACAAAGATTGGCAGTATCTGCCACGTGCTGTCCGAGTTGTTCAATGAGCTGATTGAAGAGTATGAGGAAGCCTGATATGGATGTTGCCAATATTCAAACCGTCACCCCCGATTTCGTACAGATGCAAAAAGTGCAGGAGCACATATTCCAGCTCATGGAACGCTGGGAGATGAAAGTGCTGCCAGCTGCACGCGAACAGCTGGAGGAACTGCGCACGCTGTTGCTGGCTGTCGAGCGTGCGTTCAAGGAGAGCCTGATAGGCGGTATTACATTGCTGGACGAGCGGGACTTCATTCCGGGCAAGGAAGAAACCGATACGCACCACCGGCTTGCCAGTGTATTGGACCGCTTGAGCCAGCATCATGCGCACCTGGCCAGGAAAAACCTGCGGCTGGAGCTGTTTTCGCTATCGGCCCTCGTCGACTCAATGGCAGCGTTGGCTACCCGAACGGCTGATCTTCAGGTACAGGCGGTCGGCTTCGATCAACGGCTGGAGCAGCTGCAACAACAACGGGCAGATATCGTCCAGGCGATCGAGGTGTTCGAGAGGCCTTCGGTTGCCAGTGCGCTGAAGGGCCTCATCCCGAGCGATGACGAAATTGATCAGATCATGGGGTTGATCACCGACCCGAAACTCGACGCCGGCTTGCTCAAGGCGGTGACGCAAAAGCTCGCCAGCCACGCTGATGCGCTGGATGGGGCCAAGACATTCAGCGACCTGGGCAAAGCCCGCGCCCGCCTTGATACAAAAATCGAGGACGCACTGGGCGACCAGCGGCAGGTGCAGCGAACCTTGCGAGCGGCGCAGGATGAACTGGAGGCAGTGAAGGCCTTGTCGGGCCTTGTGCCACTCAAGAATGAGTGGCTACACGAACTTCGCAAGGTGGAGCTGGAGTGGCTGGCCCAGGCCAAGCCACTCAATGCAGCGATGGACCTGGACGCCGCCACGGTCGCACTGAAGGGCCTTTGCGAATACCTGGAGGTGGTGCAGCTGATGTATGACCGCAGTTGATCGCCCTCAACGGACGATAACCTTGCAATCGAAGGTTTGCACCGGGGCGATGTCTGCGGCCCATGGCTGCTGGTAGACCAGTACCAGTTTGGCATCCCCGGTGTTGCTGGCTTGGAAGCGCCAGGTGGAGACACCGGCGCTGCCAACTACGTCCTCTTCTTCGGGGGCGCTATAGACCTCCGGGCCGAGGCTACGCAGCACGCTCGACGCAGAATTTTCGACACGCCAGCGATAGCCAGTGGACGGGTTGCTGGGCAGGCTCAGGGTCAGTGCCTGGCCTACCTGAAGCCGCGTTGGGCATTCACTTTCGGCGTCCAGTTCGACGGGCTGTGTGGGTTGTTGCGCGCAGGCAGAAAGCAGGGCAAAGCTCAGGGGAACGAGCAGACGAGGGGCGGTCATGTTGGCTCCGGAGGCTGGCGATGCCTGAGGATAACCGATGCTGGTGAGATTTTGTGTTGTCAGTACCGGCCTCTTCGCGGCTAAAGCCGCTCCCACAGGTACAGCGTTGGCCGAAGCTGGCGCAGTCCCTGTGGGAGCGGCTTTAGCCGCGAAGAGGCCGGTGCAGGCTAGAACAGCACCTTGGCGACGTCGGCAAAGCGCTTGGCGAAATGCACTGTCAGGCCTTCGCGCAGGTAGTCCGGCAGTTCTTCGAAGTCGCCGCGGTTGGGCTCCGGCAGGATCAACTCAAAGATCTTCTGCCGGCGCGCCGCGATCACCTTCTCGCGCACACCGCCAATCGGCAGCACCTGGCCGGTGAGGGTCAGCTCGCCAGTCATGGCCACGCCTTTCTTCGGTGCCTGGTCGCGGGCGAGCGACAGCAGGGCACTGGCCATGGTGACGCCGGCGCTCGGGCCGTCCTTGGGCGTGGCGCCTTCGGGAACGTGCAGGTGGATGAACGCTTCGTTGAAGAAGCCAGGGTCACCGCCAAACTGCTTGAGGTTGGAGCTGACGTAGCTGTAGGCAATTTCGGCCGACTCCTTCATCACGTCACCCAGCTTGCCGGTCAGCTTGAAGCCGCGGTTGAGGGTGTGGATGCGGGTTGCCTCGATCGGCAACGTGGCGCCGCCCATGCTGGTCCAGGCCAGGCCGGTGATCACGCCTTTGCCCGCCAGTACCTGCTCACTGCGGAACACCGGCATGCCAAGTGCGGCTTCCAGGTCCTTGGTGCCGATTTTCAGCTTGGCTTCGGGGTTTTCCAGCAGCTTGACCACGGCCTTGCGCACCAGCTTGCCCAGTTGCTTCTCCAGCTGGCGCACGCCTGCCTCGCGGGCATAGCCTTCGATCACCAGGCGCAGGGCGCTGTCGCTGATGCTCAGGCTCGTCTTTGAAACGCCAGCTTTTTCCAGTTGTTTGGGCCACAAGTGGCGCTTGGCGATGGCCAGCTTTTCCTCGGTGATATAGCCGGACAGGCGGATCACTTCCATACGGTCGAGCAACGGCCCGGGGATCGAGTCGAGGGTGTTGGCGGTGCACACGAACAGCACCTTGGACAGGTCCAGGCGCAGGTCGAGGTAGTGGTCGAGGAAGTCGACGTTCTGCTCCGGGTCGAGGGTTTCCAGCAAGGCGGAAGCCGGGTCGCCCTGGTAGCTCTGGCCCATCTTGTCGATCTCGTCGAGCATGATGACCGGGTTCATCACTTCGACATCTTTCAGGGCCTGTACCAGCTTGCCGGGCTGGGCGCCGATGTAGGTGCGGCGGTGGCCCTTGATTTCGGCCTCGTCACGCATGCCGCCGACGCTGAAACGATAGAACGGCCGGCCAAGCGACTCGGCGATGGACTTGCCGATGCTGGTCTTGCCCACCCCGGGCGGGCCCACCAGCAGTACGATCGAGCCGCTGATTTCGCCTTTCCAGGCGCCCACGGCAAGGAATTCGAGGATGCGTTCCTTGATGTCGTCGAGCCCGGAATGGTACTGGTCGAGGACTTTGCGCGCATGCTTGAGGTCGAGCTTGTCCTTGCCGTATACGCCCCACGGCAAGGCGGTGGCCCAGTCGAGGTAGTTGCGGGTGACGGCGTACTCGGGCGAGCCGGTTTCGAGAATGGCCAGTTTGCCCATCTCTTCATCGAGGCGCTTGCGTGCCTGGGGCGGCAAAGTCTTGCCTTCCAGGCGCTGTTCGAACTGTTCAAGGTCGGCGCTGCGGTCGTCCTTGGTCAGGCCTAGCTCCTGCTGGATGACCTTGAGTTGCTCCTTGAGGAAGAACTCGCGCTGGTGTTCGCCGATCTGCCGGTTCACCTCGGCCGAGATCTCGTTCTGCAGGCGCGCGACCTCTACCTCTTTGCGCAGCATCGGCAGGACCTTTTCCATGCGTTTGAGCATGGGCACGCAGTCGAGCACTTCCTGCAACTGGTTGCCGGTGGCCGAGGTCAGCGCGGCAGCGAAATCGGAGAGCGGTGACGGGTCGTTGGGGCTGAAGCGGTTGAGGTAGTTCTTCAGCTCTTCGCTGTACAGCGGGTTGAGCGGCAGCAGTTCCTTGATCGCGTTGATCAGTGCCATGCCGTAGGCCTTGACCTCGTCGGTCGGCTCGGCGGACTGGCGCGGGTATTCGACTTCGACCAGGTAGGGCGGGCGGTGGTGCTTGAGCCAGTTGCGAATGCGTACCCGGGTCAGGCCCTGGGCGACGAACTGCAGTTTGCCGTTCTCACGGCTGGCATGGTGCACCTTGACCAGCGTGCCGTACTGCGGCAGGGCCGAGGTGTCGAAATGGCGGTGGTCTTCTGGCGGGGTGTCCATGAAGAACAGTGCCAGGCAGTGGTCGGGGGACTTGGCCACCAGGTCGAGGGTTTCGGCCCAAGGTTCTTCATTGACGATGACCGGCAGTACCTGGGCCGGGAAGAACGGGCGGTTGTGGATCGGGATCACGTAGACCTTGTCCGGCAGCTGCTGGCCGGGCAGGGCGAGGGCGTGGCCGGTTTCGGCCTGGGTGGTGTGTTCGACTTCGCTGTGTTCGTCGGGGTGTTCCGGGAAATCCTGCTGGTCGCTCATGGGGCACCTGCGTGAATGGCTATGGTGCTTAGATGGGGCGCAGGGGAATGGGTTTCAATGGTAGATGAAAGCAGCAGGCAGGGCTTTCATCTTTGCTTGCCTGTACCGGCCTCATCGCCGGCAAGCCAGCTCCCACAGGTACACCACAGCTTTCAAGGCCTGTGGTGTACCTGTGGGAGCTGGCTTGCCGGCGATGAGGCCGGTACAGGTGGATGAGCCCCTGAGGAGGGGCTCGGTCGCTTTATTCCGCGAGTTTGTAAGCGATGATGTAATCGCCCATCTTGGTGCCCAGCGAGCCATGGCCGCCAGCGGTCACCAGTACATACTGCTTGCCATCCTTGCCGGTGTAGCTCATCGGCGTGGCCTGGCCCCCCGCTGGCAGGCGGGCACTCCACAGTTCCTTGCCGTTGTTCACGTCATAGGCGCGCAGGTACTGGTCGAGGGTGCCGCTGAGGAAGCCGACGCCGCCTGCGGTAACGATCGAACCGCCCATGCTCGGCACGCCAACCGGCAGGCCGATCGGTACCGGGGTGCTGTCGCGGGTGGTGCCGTTCTTGTGCTTCCACACCACCTTGTTGGTGAACAGGTCGATGGCGGCGACATAGCCCCAGGCCGGGGCCTGGCACGGCACGCCCAGCGGCGACATGAACGGGTGCATGGTCACCGCGTATGGCGCGCCGGTATTGGGCTGCACGCCGCTGGTCTCGCTTTCGCGCTTGCTGCCTTCGGCCACCTGCTCGCGCGGCACCATCTTCGACACGAAGGCC
The DNA here is from genome assembly GCF_050058005.1 of Pseudomonas sp. WOUb67. Lineage (NCBI taxonomy): Bacteria > Pseudomonadati > Pseudomonadota > Gammaproteobacteria > Pseudomonadales > Pseudomonadaceae > Pseudomonas > Pseudomonas sp. WOUb67. Next base: position 1,956,429 of record NZ_CP170112.1, read on the forward strand.
ATGTAGTTGGGCGAGGTGAACAGCAGTTGGCGCACCGGGTCTACCGACACGCTGCCCCAGTTGAATACACCCACGTTGCCCGGGTAGATCAGCGAGCCCTGCTCGGATGGCGGTGTGTACTGGCCTTCGTAGCGCAGCTCGCGGAACTGGATGCGGCACAGCATCTGGTCGAACGGCGTGGCGCCCCACATGGCCTGTTCGGTCAGCTCAGGGCCGAGCAGGTTGAGGTCGGAGCGGGCCTGGGTCGGCGAAGTGTGGTCGCCCTTCACAGCGCCTTGCGGGGTGGGGATTTCGCGGATCGGCACGATCGGCGTACCGTCGCGGCGGTCGAGCACGTACAGGCTGCCTTGCTTGGTCGGCACGATGATCGCAGGTTTCACGCCATCGTCAGTCTTCAGGTGCACCAGGGTCGGCTGGCTGCCGACGTCCATGTCCCACAGGTCGTGGTGGGTGAACTGGTAGTTCCAGCGGGCCTTGCCGGTAGCCAGGTCCAGGGCGACCACGCCGGCGCTGTACTTCTCGGCGCCTGGGGTGCGGTCGGCGCCCCACTGGTCCGGGGTCTGGTTGCCCAGCGGCAGGTAGACCATGCCCAGGTCTTCGTCGACGCTGGCGATCGACCACATGTTGGCCGAGTTGCGGCTGTACATCTTGCCTGGGGCCAACGGCTTGGTGTCTTCCGGGTTGTTGCTGTCCCAGTTCCACACCAGGTGGCCGTCATGCACGTCGTAGGCGCGGATCACGCCCGACGGCTCGTTGGTCGACTCGTTGTCGGTGACGTGGCCACCGATGATCACCAGGTCACGGGTGACGGCGGCAGGCGAGGTGGAGTAGTAGCCGCCGGCGGTGAATGGGCCGATGCCGGTGGTGAGGTCGATCACGCCCTGGTTGGCGAAGCCTTCGCACACCTTGCCGTTGTCGGCGTTGATGGCAATCAGGCGGGCATCTGCGGTAGGCAGGTACAGGCGGCGCGGGCAGGCCTGGGCCACGGCCTGGCCGGCGTCGGTGATTTTCGGCGCCGGGCTGCCGTCGCGGCTGACATAGCGGTTTTCGTCATAGTACGAAACGCCGCGGCAGGTCATGTGGGCAAAGCCTTTGAAGGTGCCGACCGGGCTCTTGACCTGCGGGTCGTAGCGCCAGATTTCCGCGCCGGTGTCCGGGTCCAGGGCCAGCACGCGGCTGTGCGCGGTGCAGGCGTAGAGCATGCCGTTGACCTTCAGCGGGGTGTTCTGGTTGGTCAGCTCCACCGGGTCGTTTTCGGTCGGCAGGTCACCGGTGCGGATACGCCAGGCTTCTTCCAGGCGGTAGGCATTCTGCGGGGTGATCTGGCGCAGCGGGGAATAGCGGTCGCCATGCTCGGTGCGGCCATAGGCCTGCCATTCGCCGTCAGGCATGGCCGGGGCGGCGCTGGCCATTTCGCTGCTTTCGCGGCCCAGTTCGCCGAACACTTCGCCCGGGTGGGTGAACTGGCTGCCCAGGGCACAGGCGCCCGAAGCCACCACGGCAACGCCGAGCAGTGCCGTGTTGGCTTTGCTGGCCGGGCCGATCAGCGGGCGACGTGCCCACGGCAGCAGCAACACCACGCCGATGGCAAACCAGATGGCCAGGCGTGGCACCAGTTGCCACCAGTCCAGGCCTACTTCAAGCAAGGCCCATACGGTGCTGCCCAGCAGTACCAGGCCGTACAGGCCAAGGGCAATGCGGCGCTGGGCCAGCAGCAGGATGCCCGACAGGGCAAAGCCGATACCGGCGATCAGGTAGTACAGCGATCCGCCGAGTTGGCTCAGCTTGATACCGCCGGCCAGCAGGGCCAGGCCCATCAGCAACAGCAGCGCGCCGATCAGGCGAGGTAGCCAGCGGCTTCCTTGGTTGGCACCTTCAGTGCTCATCGTAGGTTCTCCGTCAGGTCAAAAAGGGGGTTAGAAACTGCTCTGGATCTTCAGGCCGCCGACCAGGGCGCCATCCAACTGCGACACCCCGCCCGGGTGGCGGATGTACTGCAGGTTGGGGCGCACCGTGAGCCAGTCGGCCAAATGGATGCCGTAGTACAGCTCGGCGCTGTACTCGGTGTCCTGCACGGGCATGAAACCGGGGTTGTCGTAGTCGTAGAGGCCGGCGGCCTGGTTGGCCAGGCGGGCGTTCTTGCGGTACGCAGGGTTGACGTGCACGCGGGCGAGGGCGAAACCGATGTCGTCCTTGGCGCGGGCGTCGAAAGGCCCTTTGTATACCAGCCCTGCCTGTACATAGTTGTCGATGGCATTGGTCTTCTTGTCATGCACCGTGGCGTTGGCGAACAGGCTCAGGCCACGCGACTGGTCGGAGGCCAGCGAAGTTACCTGCTGCTGGGCGCCGAGCCACATGCCGTGCTTGCTCGAACTGCTGCGGTAGGCGGCGCCGCTGAGGGCGGCCGGCTGGCCGTTGCTGTCCTTGAGAACATCCTGTGCCTTGGCATTACTGTAGTAGTAGCCGGCGCGATATTCCCCTTTCAGGCCTTGGATACGTGGGGTCCATACCAGTTCGATCGGCATTACCGCGCCCTGGGTGCCGCTGCCGCTGAGCTTGAAGCCGTTGCCCGATTCCAGGTTGGAGGGGTTCTGCTCGAACACACCGACCTGGGCATAGAGTTCATCATCGAGGTTGTAGCGCACGCGCAGGGCCCACTGGCTGACCGGCCAGTTGTACCAGATGCCACCTACCCAGTTGCCCACCTGCGAGCCGCAGAAGGCCAGGTTCTGGAAGTCGCAAGGGAAGCTGTTGAAGTCCTCGCCTTCGCCGAAGCGGCCGAATTTCACGTCCAGCGCGCCATCGAAGTACTTCTGCTTGATCCACATCTGCGTCAGCCGCCAGGTTTCGCCACGGCCCCAGACTTCCTGGGCCGAGGTGAAGCCACCCACGCGTGGGTCGTTGATGCGGTCATTGCTGATGTTGTCGCCGTGGCGCTCGGTGATGGTCAGCTGAAATTCGGTGTCGTGCCAGCCGAGGATCTTGTCCAGGTCCAGGTGGCTGCCAAAGGTGAACTGGTCGCTGTAGCGCGCGGTACGGTCGTGGTCGTAGCCGCCGTGCAGGTTGCTGCCCATCTCTCCGGTGTAGCCGAGGGTGAAGTCGTAGCCTTTTTCCAGCAATTCGCTGCGGGTGCCGCCCCAGTCGCCGAGCATCCATGGGGAGTCGCTGGCGAACATTTCGCTGGCGCTGGCGGGTGTCGCCAAGGCGCTGAGGGCAAGGCCGATGTAACAGGTTTTGGGCAGTTGGAGCATGAGATAGCGCTATCTTTTGATTATTGAAAAAAACGGCAAGCGCATCGAAGGGCGGGCCTTCAATGGATATGGCGACAAGATGGTTTCAGTGAAGCGATTCAGCTTCAGGCGGGGAGGATATAGCGGAAGTTGTAAGAAAAAAAGACAAATTGTCGCAGTTGATTGTTGTTCGACAGGTAACAATTGGCAGCAGAGGGGGCTGCTCTGCAGCCCTTTCGCCGGCAAGCCAGCTCCCACAGGATCGCGTTGCAGCTGGGGTAGAAGCAATACCTGTGGGAGCTGGCTTGCCGGCGAAAGGGGCGCGAAGCGCGCCCGCGATTTCAGAAGGTGGTACGCAGGCCCACTTCCACACTACGCCCCGGCGCCGGGGCGATATCGCGCAGGATCGAGCTGGCATAGCGCACGGTCTGGTCGGTCAGGTTTTCGCCGCGCACAAACGCCAACCACTGGCTCTGGCCAACTTCGAAGCGGTAGCCAACGCTTGCACCCAGTGTGGTGTAGCCATCAGTGCTGGTTTCGTTGGCCGGTTTGCGGTGCTGCGACGCAGCATGCTGCACATCGACCCGCGCCTGCCAGCGGTCCAGTTCCCAGACCAGGCCGCTGTTCAGGCGCAGCGGGGCGATGCGTGGCAGCGGTTCGCCGCTGTCGAGGTTCTTGGCCCGGGTGTAGTCACCGGACAGTTCCAGCGCGAAGCTGCCGTAACGGTTCTCGACCAGCTGCCAGCGGTCCTGGGCCTCGATGCCGTAGAAGCGCGCCCGTACGCCCTGGTACTGGTATTCCGGGAAACCTTCGTGGTCATGATCGTGGTCGTGGTCATCCTCGCCATGGTCGTGGTCATGCCCGCCCTCGCGCAAGTTGCCGGTGCCGATCAGCCCGATGTAGTTGCGGAAGTGGCTGTAGAACACCCCGACACTGCCTTTGTGGGTGCCATTGTCGAAGCGCAGCGCCAAGTCGGCGGAGATGGCCTTTTCCTTGTTCAGGCTGGCGTCACCCACTTCAAAGGCGCCGGTGGCCACGTGCGCGCCATTGGCGTACAGCTCGTAGAAGGTCGGGGCGCGCTCGGTGTAGCCGAGGTTGGCGGCCAGCGACCAGATCGGGTCGAGCTGGTACACCGCACCGGAGGACAGGCTGAAGGCGTTGAAGCTGCTGGCGCTGTCGGCATCGAGGAAGTTTTCGTTGCCTTTGGCGTCCGGGTCTACCCGGGTGTGCTCCAGGCGTGCGCCCAGGCTCAGGTTCAGCCGTTCCGTGGCCTGCCATTGCTCCAGCATGAACAGCGCCAGGCTGTCGGTATTGGTGTGTGGGACAAAGGCTTCCTCGCCCAGGGCAGAGAATTCGTTGCGGCTGACTTGGGCACCGATTACCCCCTCCACCGGCCCGAGCGGCTGGTGACGGGCTTCGATACGTGCCTCGTAGCCCTTGTTCTTGAAGGTGGTGTGCACCTCGCCTTCTTCGATCTCGCTGTGTTCGTAGTCGGTATAGCCAGCATCGACCTTGACGGAGCTGAACGGGCCGTCCAGGTCGCGCAGCTCGGAGGCAAAGGCGTAGTGGTCCTGCTTCATGTCCAGGCGCACACCGGACTCGGCCACCGAGCCGTAATTGCTGTCGTAGCCGCTGTACGACAGGCCGGCGTATCCGTGATCCCAGTGATAGGCACCACCGACTGCACCGCCGTCCTGGCGGCCGTCGCTGTTTTCCAGGCGGTGTTTGCTGCCGGGCTCGTCGGCGTCACGCACCTTGGAACTGCGGGCGTAGCCGGGGATGCGCAGGTCGTTGAACTGTCGGCTGTTGGCATCCAGGTGCAGGGCGAAGGCACCGTTACCCGCCTCCAGCTTACCGGCGCTGCTGCGGGTGGTGTCGGCGCCACCGTAGCGCAGCTCGCCGGCACCGTGGATGCCTTCGATCGGTGCATCCGGGATGCGGTTGTCGAAGGTGTTGACCACGCCACCGATGGCGTTGCCGCCGTAGAGCAGGGCGGCCGGGCCACGGACGATCTCGACGCGGTCGACGGTGACCGGGTCCAGCGGTACGGCATGGTCATAGGACAGTGACGAGGCATCCAGCGCGCCGACGCCATTGCGCAGGATGCGAATGCGGTCGCCGTCCAGGCCGCGGATTACCGGGCGACTGGCGCCAGGGCCAAACCAGGTAGAGGCGACACCGGGCTGCTTGTTCAGGGTTTCACCGAGGCTGCCGTGCTGTTGTTGCAGCAGGTTGTCGCCTTCGAGCACGGTGCTGGGGGCGGCCAGCTGGCGGTTGCCCAACGGGTTGGCGGTGATGACCTGGGGTTCGAGTTCCACGGCCTGGCTGGGCGACGCAGCCAGCCAGAGCGCGACGGCAAGGGGGGAGAGGCGAAGCGGTGAGTACAGCATGGGGATGGGGCGTTCCTTGGCAGATGCTTTTATAGTGTTACAAGATAACATAACTATTTCAGCACAGAGGTTTTGCCTCTGGCCAGCATTTTTTCTGTGGGCTTGACGCATCCCACCCGCCACTACACTCGTGTAAGGTGCGCATCTTTCCTACGGAGCACAGCATGAGCACGGCCCAACACAACGCGCTGCACGGCAAGACCCTTGAACAGATCCTCACCGAGCTGGTGGCGCACTACCAATGGCAGGGCCTGGCCGAGCGCATCGATGTGCGTTGCTTCAAGAGCAACCCCAGCATCAAGTCGAGCCTGGCCTTTTTGCGCAAGACGCCGTGGGCGCGGGAAAAGGTCGAGCAGCTGTACGTGAAGCTGCAGCGCAAGGCCTGACATGCCGCGTCGCCCCTGGCTGACCGGCATGGCCGTGCTGGGCTGGTTCGGCCTGACCGTGCAGGTGTACCTGGTGCTGCTGGCGCGCTGGCAGGAACAGGCCAGCCTGATTGGCGGCCTGATCAATGTGTTTGGCTACTTCACCGTGTTGACCAATACCTTGGTGGCGACGGTGCTCAGTTATGCGGCGTTCGGTCGTGAAGGCCGCGCCAGGCGCTTCTTCCTGTCGCCGTCGGTGAGTGCTGCAGTGGCAGCCAGCATCGTGCTGGTGGCGCTGGCCTACAGCGTGTTGCTGCGCCATTTGTGGCAACCGCAGGGCTGGCAGTGGCTGGCAGACGAGTTGCTGCACGATGTGATGCCGGTGCTGTATGCCTTGTACTGGTGGTGCGAGGTGCCCAAGGGCAGCCTGCGGCTATGGCACCTTGCGGTGTGGGCGATATACCCGGCGGTGTACTTCGCCTATGCGCTGTGGCGGGGGAGCGAGATTGGCGTGTATGCCTACCCGTTCATCGATGTGGCGAGCCTGGGGTATGGGCAGGTGATGCTCAATGCCCTGGGGGTGCTGGCGGGGTTCTGGGGGATTGGGCTGGTATTGTTGGGGCTGGATCGGTGGCGGGGGCTGCACAGACTAGCTTGACCTGCACTGGCCCTATCGCCGGCAAGCCAGCTCCCACAGGTACCCGCAACCTTCAAGGGCTGTGCAATATCTGTGGGAGCTGGCTTGCCGGCGATAGGGCCAGTGCAGCAATACACAATCACTCGTCGTCCGCAGTCCCGTCGGCACGCCAGTAGGCCGCAGCCTTCAGCGCATCTTCAGGCACGCCTTTCTCCAGCAGCAGTGCCTTGGCCTGGCGGGTCAGGGCTTTTTCCAGTGCCACCCAGCCATACAGCCGGCCTTGCGGCAAGGTCAGGTTCTTCACCAGTGCCAGCAAATCTTCTTGCTGACGCCGCACCCAGATGACTTCGACTTGTGCCTTGCTCGGCAGCGGCTGGCGCTCCTGCTCGTCTTCGATCTGGATCACCGCCAGCACCTGGCGGCCAGCCGGCAGTTCGTCCAGGCGCCGACCAATCGCCGGAATGGCGGTTTCGTCACCGATCAGCAGGTAGCTGTCGAAAATATCCGGCACCACCAGCGAGGCCCGTGGCCCGGCGATGTCCAGGGTTTGCCCCGGCGTGGCCTGGGCGGCCCAGGTGGAGGCGGGGCCGTCACCGTGCAGCACGAAGTCGATGTCCAGCTCATTGGCCTCCAGGTCGATGCGCCGTGGCGTGTACTCGCGCATGGTGGGCCGTGCGCCACCGTCCCGGCCCATGTTACGGGCCTCGAGGGCCTGTTGTTGCTCCGGCGTTTCGGCAAACAGCAGCTTGATATGGTCGTCACTGCCGACGCTGGTGAAACCTTGCAGTTCGGCACCGCCGAGGGTGATGCGGCGCATGCGTGGGGTCAGCTCGGTGACCCGCAGTACCTGCAGGCGGCGTTGGCGAATCTCGTGGTTGACGCGGTGGATGGTGTCACTCATGGGAAGTCTCCCTGACAGGTTCGGCCGGCCCGGAGGCGATGGCCTTGGCGGTATGGTTGAGCAAGTCGCGGACCCGCTGGATTTCTTCCGGTGTCCAGCGGCCGCTGTGCATGTGCAGTGCGTGGCGCAGGTTGCCGACGGCTTCATGGATTTCTGGCGGGCGGTCGTGGCCGCGCAGGGCGCGTTTGCTGACTTCGATGCGCATGCGCACGCCGTCCAGGGCGACAGCCTGCTCGGCCAGGGCGCTGCGGCCGGCGTCGGTGATGGCATAGAGGCGTTTGCTGCCCTGCACCTGGCCGCTGATCAGCTCGGCCTCTTCAAGAAAATTCAGCGTGGGGTAGATCACCCCAGGGCTCGGGCTGTAGCTGCCGTCGAACAGGTTTTCAATCTGGCGGATCAGGTCATAACCGTGGCCGGGTTGCTCGGCCAGCAGGTCCAGCATCAGCAGCTTGAGGTCACCGGGGGCGAAGACGCGTGGGCCGCGCTCGCCGCGGCCGGGGCGCCGCTCGAAGGGGTCATGGGGGGTGTGTTCGCGCATGGGGACAGGGCTCCGTCGTTTGCGATATATCGTAAGATATTACTCAAGATATATCTAAAGACAAGCCCTTTAATGCAGATGATTATCATCTATTCGTTCGATACGTTCCCTGCCGGCGGTGGTGTGTGCACGGCAAGCTGCGGTGCCTTGCATTCATTCGGGTTGCCCGGCTGCAGGTATGGCATCAGGATCGGGGCCATGCCCTTGAGCACCTGCACCGGCAGCGCCGAGGTGAATTTGAACGCCTCTGCCGAGCGCCCCGGGACGAAGGCGGTGAGGGTGCCGAAGTGGTTGTCGCCCAGGAAGAACACGAAGGTGGCGGTGCGGTTCAGCGAGCGCGAGCCAATCAGCCGACCGCCGGCGCCGAAGCTTTCGATGCGGTTGTCACCGGTACCGGTCTTGCCACCCATCACCAGTGGCGTGCCGTCCTGCAGCTTGAAGCTACCGGAAATACGCCGCGCAGTACCTGCATCCACCACTTGCGACATGGCGCCTTTGAGCGCGCGTGCCACTTCCACCGGCAGAATCCGCACGCCGCGGTCCGGGTCGGTGATCAACTTGGTTTCATAAGGTGTGTTGGCTGCAAAGTGCAGGGTGTCGATGCGCAGGGTGGGCAGGCGGATGCCGTCGTTCTGGATGATGCCGACCAGTTCGGAGAGCGCGGCAGGGCGGTCGCCCGAGCTGCCGATGGCCGTGGCCAGCGAGGGCACCAGGTGGTCGAACGGATAGCCCACGCGCTTCCAGCGCTGGTGGATGTCGAGGAAGGCTTCGATCTCGACCATGGTGCGGATGCGGCTGTCGCGGGCGCCCTGGTGGCGGCTCTTGAACAGCCAGCTGTACACCTCCTGGCGCTCGAAATGGCTGGCGTTGACCATTTCGGTCAAGGTCGAGCTCGGGTTCTTCAGCAGGTAGCCGAGCAGCCACAGGTCCAGCGGGTGGACCTTGGCGATGTAGCCCTGGTCGGGCAGGTCGTACTTGCCCGGGCCATAGGCTTCGTACATTTCTGACAGGCGGCCGTCGGTCAGCTTGCCCAAGGTAATCTTGTCGCCCTTGAGGTGGGCCCGTACGAAGGCATTGAAGGTTTCCTGCCCTGCTTCGGGGAACAGATAGCGATGCACCGCCGCCAACCGCTGCGGGGTTACGCGCATGCTGTCCAGAAAGGTGTCCAGCCGCTGCTGCGAGGTCTTGCGCTGGTATTTCTTCCAGAAGCGCATCAGGTAGTTGGTACCTTCCTTGTCGGCGAAGCGGGCCAGGTATTCCTGGCGGCGAGGGTCGGCGTCGTCCTTGAGCAGCGGCACGCGGTTGAACGGCTGCTGGTAGGTCACGTAGCGCACCAGGTCGCGCATCAGGCGGATGAACGGCAGGTTGATCGATTCGCGTAGCGCATCCTTGAGCGTCGGGTTGCGGTTGTTGTCTTCCTTGCGGAAGTTGTTGAACACGTGCATGCCGCCGCCGGTAAAGAAGGCTTCACCGGTATTGGCCGAGTACTTGCGCTCCAGCGCGGCGTCGAGCATGGCGTCCAGGCTCTGGTTCTTGCTGTTCTGCGTCAGCCATTCCAGCGACCACTGCGTGATGCGGTCGAGTTCGGCGACGTCGACCTTCTTCAACTCGGCAGCGGGCTTGCCGGCGTACTTGTCGTGCAGTTCGGCGATGATCTCCAGGTACGTGGTGAGCACGCGCAGTTTGGCAGTAGAGCCCAGTTCCAGCTTGCTGCCTTCGTTGATGTCAAAGGGCTGGTTGGTGCTGTCGGTCTGCACCCGCACCCGCGAGCCATCGCCGGTGCGCTCGAACAGGGTGAAGCTGTAGCTCACCTGATCGGTGGTCTTGGTGGTGAGCAGGCGCTCGCCGATCAGCCCCATCTGCGCGGCAAACGCCGGGTCGGCAAGGTTTTTCAGGTACTGGCTGACCTGCAACTGCAGGTCGGCCTGCAAGGTACTGGTGGCCGACACATCGAGGCGGTCGAGGTCGTACAGCGGGCGGTTGAGCATGGCGGCCAGGCGGTTGCGCGCCAGGCTGATGCCCTTGTTGGTGACGATCGGCACGATGGTCGGCTGCGCTACCCAGTCGCGGTAGACCGCCTTGCTGGCCAGCGCGGCATCGGCCAGCGGCGGCGCGATCACGTTGTTGGCGGCGAGCACGCGGATGTGCGAATCGGTGAGTTCGGCCAACTCGACCCGGCCTTTGGACAGGTAATGCGACGGGCGGCGCTGGGCAATCATCAGCGACAGCACCTGGCGCAGGGCCAGGCCGCGTGCGGCCATGCTGTCGGCGTCAGTGGCAGTGGAATTCAGCGCCTGGTTGACCTGGTCGAAGTCGGCGCCGTACCACACCCGCAGGCCTTCGGCCATGCCATGCACTTCGCCGTGCCCGGGCACGGCCGACAGCGGCACGCTGTTGAGGTAGTCGCGCACGATGCGCTGACGTGCCTCGGTAGTATCCGGGCCGCCCTGGTAGGCGCGCACGCTGGCAGAGATCATCTGGCGGATTTTCTCGGCACCCGACACGGTCAGGCCGTCCGGTGAGTGGCGGTACTTCTCCAGCTGCGTGGCCAAGGTGCTGCCGCCGGCGGACTGGCCGGGCAAGGCCAGGTACTTGGCCACCTGGCTGTAGGCGGCCTTGGCGAAGCGTGGCCAGTCCACGGCCGGGTTGTTGCGCGGGTCCTGGGTATCGAGCAGGTCGCGGTTTTCGATGAACAGCAGGCTGTTGACCATCACCGGCGGGATCGCGGCAAAGTCCGGGTACAGGTGCTGAGGGTAGTTGTACTGGTACAGCGTGTCGCCGCGGCAGTCAGTGATCGACAGGCCGGCCTGGATCTTCTCGATATAGGGTGCGAACAGCCCATGATCGACGTAGTTCATCAGCGCGGGTGAGAACTTCACCTGCTCGGTGATCAGGTAGTCGCGCTTGAGCAGGCGTGGCAGGAATTCGCCCAGGGCGCTGTAGCCCAGGCGCCTGTCGAAAGGCCCTTCACCGGGGTAGATGATTGCATCGCTAGGGCCGGGCTCCAGCGAGTAGGTCAGGGTACCGGCCAGTTTGCTGAACTCGCGCGATTGCAGTTCGGAGGTGCGGAACTCGTCATACGCAGCGAAGCCGATAGCCACCAGCGCCACCAGCAGGATGAGGATGATCAGCCGCCACCATAGCCGACGCTGACGTGGGGACTTGGGTTGTGGCGTCTCGGCCGGAGGTATCTCGGGTGCTTCCGTTCTGCTTGGTTCCGATTGCCACAGTGCGCCCATAGTCTTCAATCCGGCCAGGTGTTTTCGTCTTGCTTGTCTGAAGCTTAGACGTTGAGCGGATGAGGTGAAAAATTTGTAGGAGGTGGAAAAAGCGGCGCAGGGCCATGCGGCTTTGGTGTGGGTTTCTTCATAGGGCGATGTTGCTATGGTGCCAGGGTGATTTTCAGGGCCGCTGCGCCACCATTGCAGGCAAGCCGGCGCTCACAGTCCCGGGAAAACTTGCTGATTATTCCTGTATATACAGCGAAAATCCCTGCAACGGTCTTCCTATACTGCTCGACCCCTTCGCCCCGCCGGGCGCTCTACTCCGGCACACGGGCCGGCCCACGAGGCCAGCCTGGCAAGCCAACGTCACGCCTATCGGCATGACCGGTGCTGCACGAAGGTAAAATCCAATAACAAAATGAGGTTGTATTGCTATGCCAGTCGGCAACCACTCTGCCCATGGCCAGGCCACTGAAGGCGGCCCGCTCAAGCGTGAACTGGGCGAACGGCACATCCGCCTGATGGCGCTGGGCGCCTGTATCGGCGTCGGTCTTTTCCTGGGTTCGGCCAAAGCCATCGAAATGGCCGGCCCTGCTATCATGCTGTCCTACATCATCGGTGGCCTGGCCATTTTGGTGATCATGCGCGCCCTTGGCGAAATGGCCGTGCATAACCCGGTGGCCGGTTCGTTCAGCCGCTATGCCCAGGACTACCTCGGCCCGCTGGCGGGCTTCCTCACCGGCTGGAACTACTGGTTCTTGTGGCTGGTGACCTGTGTTGCCGAAATTACCGCGGTGGCCATCTACATGGGCATCTGGTTCCCCGACGTCCCGCGCTGGATCTGGGCCCTGGCGGCCTTGGGCAGCATGGGCGCGGTCAACCTGGTGGCAGTGAAGGCCTTTGGCGAATTCGAGTTCTGGTTCGCCCTGATCAAGATCGTCACCATCATCGCCATGGTCCTTGGCGGCATCGGCGTCATTGCCTTCGGCTTCGGCAATGACGGTGTGGCGTTGGGTATCTCCAACCTGTGGAGCAACGGCGGCTTCATGCCCAATGGCGTGACTGGCGTGCTGATGTCGCTGCAGATGGTGATGTTCGCCTACCTGGGTGTGGAAATGATCGGCCTCACCGCCGGCGAAGCACGCAACCCGCAAAAGACCATTCCGCAGGCCATCGGCTCGGTGTTCTGGCGCATCCTGCTGTTCTACGTCGGTGCGTTGTTCGTGATCCTGTCGATCTACCCGTGGAACGAAATCGGTAGCCAGGGCAGCCCGTTCGTCATGACCTTCGAGCGCCTCGGCATCAAGACCGCCGCCGGCATCATCAACTTCGTGGTCATCACTGCGGCGCTGTCGTCGTGCAACGGCGGTATCTTCAGCACCGGGCGCATGCTCTACAGCCTGGCGCAGAACGGCCAGGCCCCGGCGGCCTTCGCCCGTACCTCGAAAAACGGCGTACCGCGCAATGCGCTGCTGCTGTCGATCGGCGCGCTGCTGCTGGGTGTGCTGGCCAACTACCTGGTGCCGGAAAAGGTGTTTGTCTGGGTCACGTCGATTGCCACCTTCGGTGCGATCTGGACCTGGGTGATGATCCTGCTGGCGCAGCTCAAGTTCCGCGCAGGCCTGACTACCGCCGAGCGCAAGGCGCTGAAGTACCGCATGTGGCTGTGGCCACTGAGCTCCTACCTGGCGTTGGGCTTCCTGGTGCTGGTGGTTGGCTTGATGGCGTACTTCGAGGATACCCGTGTGGCCCTGTACATCGGCCCCGCGTTCCTGGTGCTGCTGACCGTGCTGTACTACGCATTCCGCCTGGCGCCGAAAGAGGTGCAGGGTGTGGCGAGTACCGCTTCCTGATCTGAAATAGCCGGGGCCGCGGTGCGGCCCTTTCGCGACGCAAGGCCGCTCCCACAGGAAATTGCATACCCCTGTAGGAGCGGCCTTGTGTCGCGATCGGGCTGCGCAGCAGCCCCATGGCCCTATCAGGCCGCCACTTCGCTGTGCGGCTCGAAGCTGTCGGCCCTGGCCAGTTGCCACATCCGCGAATAGAACTGGCCGTTCACCTCGCCCGTCAGCAACTCGCCGGGCTTCAAGAACACATGCATCTGCGAGAACAGTTTGATCTCGGTGGCCGAGATGCGCCGCACCAGGTGCTTGGCCTCCAGCTGCGCCGGGTGTTCCAAACCTGCCGCCGCGAGCATTTCGGCCAGGGCACGCAAGGTGTTGTGGTGGAAGTTCAGCACCCGTTGGGCCTTGTCTGGCACCACCAGCGCACGCTGGCGCAGCGGGTCTTGCGTGGCCACGCCGGTCGGGCACTTGTTGGTGTGGCAGCTTTGCGACTGGATGCAGCCAATGGCGAACATGAAGCCGCGCGCCGAGTTCGCCCAGTCAGCGCCGATGGCCAGCACGCTGGCAATGTCGAAGGCGCTGACGATCTTGCCGCTGGCCCCGAGCTTGATCTTGTCGCGCAGGTTCAGGCCAACCAGCGTGTTGTGCACGAACAGCAAGCCTTCGCGCAGCGGCACACCGATATGGTCGGTGAACTCCACCGGTGCTGCACCGGTACCGCCTTCCTTGCCATCGACGACGATGAAGTCGGGCAGGATGCCGGTTTCCAGCATGGCCTTGGCGATGCCCATGAACTCCCACGGGTGGCCCAGGCAAAACTTGAAGCCCACCGGCTTGCCACCGGACAGTTCACGCAGCTGGGCGATGAACTGCATCATCTCGATCGGCGTGGAGAACGCGCTGTGGCGCGACGGCGAGATGCAGTCCTCGCCCATCAGCACGCCACGGGTTTCGGCGATTTCCTGGGTCACCTTGTGTTTGGGCAGGATCCCGCCATGGCCGGGCTTGGCGCCCTGGCTCATCTTGATTTCGATCATCCGCACCTGCGGGCTGCGCGCCTGGGTGGCGAAACGTTCGGGGTCGAAGCGCCCGTCCGGCGTGCGGCAACCGAAGTAGCCGCTGCCCAGTTCCCACACCAGGTCGCCACCGTGCTCGCGGTGGTAGGGGCTGATGCTGCCCTCGCCGGTGTCATGGTGGAAGTTGCCCAGCTTGGCGCCCTGGTTGAGGGCGCGGATGGCATTGGCGCTGAGCGAGCCGAAGCTCATCGCCGAAATGTTGAAGATCGAGGCCGAGTACGGCTGGCTGCACTGCGGCCCGCCGACGATAACGCGGAAGCTCGACGGGTCGGCCAGCGGCGCCGGGCGCATGGAATGGCCGATGAACTCGAAGCCGGACTCGTACACGTCGATCAGGGTGCCGAACGGTTTGTCCGAGGCTTCGTTCTTCGCCCGGGCATACACCAGCGAACGCTGGGCGCGAGAGAACGGCAGGGCGTCGCTGTCGGATTCCAGCAGGTACTGGCGGATTTCCGGGCGGATGGCCTCGACCAGATAGCGGATGTTGCCCAGGATCGGGTAGTTGCGACGTACGGCATGGCGTTGCTGCAGCAGGTCGAACAGGCCGATCAGGCTGAGGATGCCGGTGGTCAGGGTGAACGGCCACAACCATTCGTGGTGGATGAAGGGCAGGCTCGCCAGGGTGAACAGCACACAGGCTGCGAAGAAGGCGTAGCGACTGAGAAGTGACAGGCTCATACAGGGTCCTTGCGATGGCGCGGTCAGGCTCAGGGCCTGGGGGCAAACCCCGACCATAGCCAAGTTGCAGGGCCCTGCAAATTAAAATCGGGGTAGCGAAAATCATTCTCGAATCGAGCAAGGCGTGCGCCGTGGCACTTATCCTGTAGGAGCAGCCTTGTGCTGCGAAGAGGCCATTGCAGCCAAAGATAATCTTTCGCCTTACCGGCCTCTTCGCAGCACAAGGCTGCTCCTACAGGTTTATGCGGTAGCCTGAGTGATGGTGCTGCCTGTCAGAGCGCGTTGCGCAGCAGCTTCTGGCGCCAGCCTTCCTGCTCCTGTGCCGGCGCCTCGACCAGATACGAGTAACGCCCGGCCACCCGTACTGCCACCGGTACCCCGTCGCGATACAACAGGCGGTTGCCACTCACCGCCGGCACTTTCGCCCCGCGCAGCAGCGAGCCGATCAGGTTCAGCGGGTCACTGGCACTCACTACCAGCAACGTCCCATCCGGCTCGCGACGGCGCACCTGCCGCAGCAACCCCACTGCCTCCGGCAAGGCGAACTGTTCACCCGCCAGCCCGGCAATGAAGCGCCCGCCACGGATCTCGCCACGCGCCTCCAGCCGGTGATAGCAGCGCAGCAGTTCACGCCAGGGCGGCAGCACATCACTCTCGCGCTCCAGCAGCCGCCAGCAGATCACCCCATAGCGGCGCAGCAGGGTACGGGCAATGGCCTCCAGGCGCTGGTCGTTATCCGGCGGCGTATCGCTGCGGCGCAGCAGTGCCCAGCGCCCGGCATGCGCCATGCTGCTGGAAAGCGGCGGGTGACCTCGGCGGCTGTTACGTGAACTGCGCTTGGTCGCAGGCGTGATCAGGCTACGCAAGCCGGTGAAACTGTCAGCGCCGACCAGGCCCGAACCCACCAGTTCCTGCAACGCGGTTTCCAGTTCGCTGGGCAGCAGGTGGGCCTCCTGCGCCAGTTCATCGAAGAACAGCGCACCCTGGGTTTTCAGCGCCTCGTGCACACGCTGCGCACGCAGGCCAAGGGCCTCGACAGCAGGTGCGGGCGCCAGGCTGCGCCAGGTGTTCAACTGGTCCCGCGGCAGCAGCACCAGTGGCGTGCTGGACAGGGTGCTGCTCGCCACCGTTGCCGCCAGCCGGCTCCAGGCAAACTGCCCGCTGCGGCAGGCATCGTCGAGCCAGTGCGGGCTGTAGTCCTTGATGCGCGCCGGCAGCAGTTCCGCCTCCCACGCCCCTGCGGCGCTGGGGAACCCCTGCAACTGGCCCAATACTTCGGCCACCGCCTGCGGGCCACGCAGGCGCTCGTCAGCCGCCAGACGCTGCCAGTCGAACAGAAAGCGCATGAAGTCCTGCAGGCTGACCGGTTCGATCTCGCGGCGCAGGCGTTTGACCGTGTAGCGGTGGATGCGCGCCAGCAAATGGCGTTCGCACCATTGCACCTCGGTTGCACCGGGGCTGAAATGCCCGCGCAGCACATAGCCTTCGGCTTCCAGACGGGCCAGCGCCTGCTCGATGGCGTGCAACGGCTGGCCAAGCGGTGCCGCAATCTGTGCCGCGGTCCTCGGGCCATGGCCACTCAGGCGGGCACGCAACAGTTCACTCAGGGCAAGGTCCGGGTCGATGGCCTGATCAAACCCTGGTAGCACCTGCAAGGCAGGCTCCAGTACAGCATCCGGATACAGCACCTGCAGCAGGCCCAGTCGTTCACGTGCCAACCACAGTTTTTCGTCCGCCAGGCGCAAGGCCCGCCCGTTTCTGGCCAGCTGCCTGAGCAGCAGGTCCCAACTGGCATTGTCTTGCACTTCAGCCTGGCTGATGGCGCCCAGGCCCATCAGCGCTTCGTGCATTTCGTCGGCATTGCCCGGCTGCGGCCAGGCCTCGGCCGCGACGGCGGCGATGGCATCAGCGTCCAGCGCGGCCAGGTCGTCGCCACTGTGCACGTCGCTCCAGCGTCGGTTGAGCACGGCCTGGGTGCGCCGTTCTTCCAGCGGGGCATCGTCGAGGAAGGCGTACGGCCTGGCGTTGAGAATGGCCGATGCCAGTGGCGAAGGGGCGGGCAGGTCGCGGCTCAGCAGGCGTACCGCCCCGCTTTCCATGCGCCGCAACAGGGCCAGCCAGCCTTCGCTGTCCATCGCCTCGTGCAGGCAGTCGTCGAGGGTTTGCTCGACCAACGGGTGATCGGGAATCTGCCGTTCGCCGGCAATGTTCTCCAGGCAGGCGATCTGGTCGGGGAACACCGCGGCAACCAGGTCTTCGCTCTTCATGCGCTGGATCTGCGGCGCTACCTTGCGCCCGCCGACGAAGCGCGGCAGCGCCATGGCCACGCCAGCGTTCCAGCGCCAGCGCACGCCAAACAGCGGTGCATCCAGCAGTGCCTGGACGAGGATCGGCTCGGCGCTGCGGCTGTTCAGGTAGCGCCACACCTCGTCCAGCTCGAAGCTGTGGCTGGTCGACAGTGAAAGGACGATGGCATCTTCGCTGGCGGCAGCCTGCAGCTCGAAGTTGAAGGTGCGGCAGAAGCGCTTGCGCAGGGCCAGGCCCCACGCGCGGTTGATGCGGCTGCCGTAGGGCGAATGGATGATCAGCTGGGTCCCGCCCGACTCATCGAAAAAGCGCTCCATCACCAGCGTGTCCTGCGAGGGCAGGGCGCCAAGCACCTCGCGGGTACGTGCCAGGTAGTCGAGCAGCTGGCTGGCGCTGTCTTCGCCCAGTTCGAAGGTAGCCTGCAACCAGGCCAGCACCTCGGCCATGTCGCCGCCAGCCTGTGCCAGTTGCTGGTCGATGCGCGCCTGCAACCGGGCCACGGCCGCAGACAGCTCGTCACTGCGCCCCGGCGCTTCACCCAGCCAGAACGGAATGGTCGGCGGCAGGCCATGGGCATCTTCCACCCGTACCCGGCCTGGCTCGACGCGCAGAATGCGATAGGAGGCGTTGCCCAGCTGGAAGATATCGCCGGCAATGCTCTCCACGGCAAAATCTTCGTTGACGCTGCCGATGTTCAGCGCCTGTGGTTCCAGCAGCACGGCATAGTCGGCGTTGTCAGGGATGGTGCCGCCGCTGGTCAGCGCCGTCAGCTGGCTGCCACGCCGGCCGCGCAGGGTGCCGCTGACTGCATCGCGGTGCAAATAGGCGCTGCGAATGCCCTGGCGGCCGTTATAGCCCTCGGCGAGCATGCTGAGCAGCGCCTGGTAGTGGCGCTGGTCGAGCTCGGCGTAGGGCGTGGCCTGGCGTAGGCAGTCGAACAGGGCCTGTTCGTGCCAGGCCTGGTTGCTGGCTTCGGCAACGATTTGCTGGGCCAGCACGTCCAGCGGTGCGCGGGGGATGTGCAGTTCGTCCAGTTCGCCTTGGCGCACGCAGTCCAGCAGGGCCACACATTCGATCAGGTCATCGCGTGAGGTGGGGAACAGGCGCCCCTTGGGCACGCCGTCGACCTGGTGGCCGGCGCGGCCAACCCGTTGCAGGAAGGCGGCAATCGAACCCGGCGAGGCGATCTGGCACACCAGGTCGATATCGCCGATATCGATGCCTAGCTCCAGCGAAGCAGTGGCTACCAATACCTGTAAATGGCCGCTCTTGAGCCGCTGCTCTGCGTCCAGCCGCAGCTCCTTGGACAGGCTGCCATGGTGTGCGGCGACTGCCTCCTTGCCCAGCCGGTCGCTGAGGTGGCGGGTGATGCGTTCGGCAAGGCGCCGGGTGTTGACGAATACCAGCGTGGTGCGGTGTTCGCGGGCAAGGGTGGCCAGGCGATCGTAGACCAGGCCCCAGACGTCGTTGGCCATCACCGCGCCAAGGGGTACCGGCGGCACTTCAATGGCCAGATCGCGTTGGCGCGCATGGCCGACATCGACAATGGCGCACGGGCGCCCGCTACCGGCCAGAAACTGCGCCACACGCTCGACAGGGCGTTGCGTGGCGGACAGGCCGATACGCCGCAGTGGCCGTTTGCACAAGGCTTGCAGGCGCTCCAGGGTCAGTGCCAGGTGGGCGCCACGCTTGTTGCCGGCCAGGGCGTGGATTTCGTCGACGATGACCGTATGCACGTTGCCCAGGCCTTCACGGCCTGAAGCAGAGCCCATCAACACGTACAGCGATTCGGGCGTTGTCACCAGAATATGCGGGGCCAGCTTGCGCATGGCGGCGCGTTCTTTCTGCGGCGTATCGCCGGTGCGCACGGCCGTGGTGATGCGTGGGGCACTCAGGCCCTGGTCTGCGAGGGCCTGGCTGATGCCTTCGAGCGGGGCCTGCAAATTAAGGCGTATGTCGTTGGACAGGGCCTTCAGCGGTGAAACGTAGATCACCTGGGTTTGTGCGGGCAGTTCGCCCTGGTGCTCCAGCCCTTGGCGGAACAGGTCGTCGAGCACGGCCAGAAAAGCGCTCAGCGTCTTGCCCGAACCGGTCGGGGCGGCCAGTAGCATCGACTGGCCGGCATGGATCAGCGGCCAGGCCTGTGCCTGGGCTTCGGTGACCGTGGCGAAATGGCCACGGAACCAGGTGCGCACGGCAGGGTGGAACAGCTCGAGCACTGGGTGGTGTTTGGCGGGCAGGTTCATGTGTTGGTTATGGCGGGTGTGGGGCGGGTTGGCAAGGGGCCGTTCGTCTGGCGGGCCAGCTGTAACCTGTGCCGGCCTCTTCGCAGCACAAGGCTGCTCCTACAGGAGCATGCATAACCCTTGTAGGAGCAGCCTTGCGCTGCGAAGAGGCCGGTACAGAACTGACTGGCCTTGTCAGGCCACTGACCCCCATGGGATTCTCCCCGACCATTTTTCCTGCGAGCCCAGCCCATGCCCAATATCATCCGCATCGCCGCCGCCCTGCTGATCGACCCCCAGGGCCGCACCCTACTGGTGCGCAAGCGCGGCACCGAGGCGTTCATGCAGCCCGGCGGCAAGATCGATGCCGGTGAAACGCCGATGCAGGCACTGGTGCGCGAGTTGCACGAGGAGCTGGGCTTGCACATCGACCCGGCCCAGGCCGTGCACCTGGGCCAGTTCAGTGCCCCGGCCGCCAACGAGCCAGGCTTCGAAGTGCAGGCCGAACTGTTCCGTGTCGACAGCGCCGCAGCCGTGGTGCCGGCTGCGGAGATCGAGGAGGTGGTCTGGCTGGCCGCTGACCAGGCGCCCGTCATGCAACTGGCGCCGCTGACCCGCGACCTGATCCTGCCGCTGTACCGCCAGGTGCTCAACGCACCGCACTGACCCCATCGAGGGTGGCGAACGAGGTGTCTTTGGCGGTGAGCAAAAAGTCGCGCATGTAGGGCGCATCGAGCATGTCGGTGCGCACGGCGGCATAAAGAGTGGCGAACAGGCCTTTCTCACCCAGGCGCTTACCCTTCACATAGCCGCGCGAGCTGTACTCGTGCAGTGCCCAGTGCGGCATGCCGCACACCCCACGGCCGCTGGCCACCAGCTGCATCATCATTACCGTCAGCTCCGAGGTGCGTACGGCAGCAGGCTCGATGTCGGCCGGCTCCAGGAAGCGGGTGAAGATATCCAGGCGGTCACGCTCCACCGGGTAGGTGATCAGCGTCTGGTCGAGCAGGTCTTGCGGCACCATGTAAGGTTTGCTGGCCAGCGGGTGCTGGTTGGCCACCGCCAGCATCGCCTCGTAGGTGAACAGCGGCACATAGGTGATGCCTGCCAGGTCCACCGGGTCGGAGGTCACCACCAGGTCCAGGTCGCCGCGGGCCAGGGCCGGCAGCGGGGCAAAGGCAAAGCCGGAGGCCAAGTCCAGCTCCACTTCCGGCCAGGCATCGCGAAACTGGTCGATGGTCGGCATCAGCCACTGGAAGCAGCTGTGGCATTCGATGGCCATGTGCAGGCGCCCGGCAGTGCCACCGGCCAGGCGCGCGATGTCACGCTCGGCACCGCGCAGCAGCGGCAGGGTGGCATCGGCCAGTTGCAGCAGGCGCAGCCCGGCGCTGGTGAAGCGGATCGGCTTGGTCTTGCGCACGAAAATGGGCAAGCCCAGGCGCTCCTCCAGCTCTTTGAACTGGTGCGACAGCGCCGACTGGGTCAGGTGCAGGCGCTCGGCGGCCTCCACCAGGCTGTCGGCTTCGCGCAGGGCATGAAGGGTTTTCAGGTGACGGATCTCCAGCACTGCTGACTCCGGGGTGTAGGTTTGAAGAAACAGGGAATGAGTTGAGTTTCCCTCATGTTGGCGCGGCTGTCGACTGGGCGTTCGGCCGCACCGCCCGGCGGAAGTCATGAAACTGTCACCGAACTGTGGCAGCGCGCTCGAACAGAATTCATCAGACTCGCGCTCTACTGGGGATCTGCATTCTGGTGTTTCTTTCATGCGGGCTTTTTGGCTTTTTCTTTTCTTCATATTCAGCGTACCTGCGAGTTTCGCCGAACAGCGTTGTGACGCCCAGGTGCCGGTGCAGCGTGCCGAACTGGGTGCGGTCAGCCTGGTGTACCAGAGCGTGGGGGCGCCTCGTGACCCGGCCTTGCTGCTGGTCATGGGCCTGGGCGGGCAACTGATCCATTGGCCGGACGATGTGGTCGAGGCCTTGTGCCGCCAGGGCTTTCGGGTGATCCGCTATGACAACCGCGATGTCGGCCTGTCGCGCTGGAACCAGATGCCACCGTCGGCCAACCTGACGGTCGAGCTGTTGCGCTACAAGCTGGGCCTGCGGGTGGCAGCGCCCTATACGCTGACGGACATGGCCGATGATGGCTTGCGCCTGATGGACGCCTTGGGCGTGCGCCAGTTTCATGTACTGGGCGTGAGCATGGGCGGCATGATCGCCCAGCACCTGGCGGCCATGGCACCCGAGCGCGTGCGCAGCCTGACATTGGTCATGTCCAGTTCAGGGGCGGCGGGGCTGCCGGCACCGGACCCGGCACTGGTGCAGTTGCTGGCTAGGCGTAGCGCGCCGAACCGCGAAGTGGCCATCGAGCAGCAGGCCGACCTGCTGGCGGCCCTGGGCAGCCCCGAGGTGCGGGACGACCGCGCGGTGTTGCTGCACCAGGCGGCGGTGGCCTATGACCGGGCGTTCAACCCTGACGGGGCCAAGCGCCAGATCATGGCGATACTGGCCGAGCCGAGCCGGGTGGAGCTTTTGAACCAGCTTCGTGTGCCGACCCTGGTGGTACACGGCACGGCCGACCCGTTGTTGCCGGTCATGCACGGTGTGCACCTGGCGGCGCATATTCAAGGCAGCCAGCTGCGGCTGATACCGGGGCTGGCGCACCGCTTCCAGGAGCCGTTCAAGGCGCCGCTGCTAGGGGCGGTGCTGCCCTACCTGCAGGCGCATCGGCAGGATGTCACGCACATCGCAGGGCTTTGAATCCGTGCTGGCTTCTTCGCGGGCTTGCCCGCTCCCACAGGTGCTGCACAGGTTTCAGGCAATGTGGAGAACCTGTGGGAGCGGGCAAGCCCGCGAAGAAGGCAACATCGATTTCGATCAGTGCATCCGCACCCACAAGGTCACCAGCACGGTCGCGGCCATCAGCCAGGCCACCGTGGCCAGCGCCATTGATGCCTCCAGGCGTAGGCGGTCGACCAGCACATACAGGGTCGCCAGGTACACGAAGTACGGGATGATCGACCACATGCCGAACAGGATGGTGGTCTTCAAATCGGCAATGCTGCGCCCCTTGCCAACGATGTAGTGGGCAATCAGGGCAAAGGTGGGAAACAGCGGCACCAGCCCGGCGATGTAGTAGTTGCGCGTCTTAGACAGCACCGCCAGCAGCAGCACCACGCCAGCGCCCAAGGCAGCTTTGAATACCAGATCCACGTTGTCTTTCCAGTTTGGGTTGAGGTCAGCCGAGGCCGTACTTTTTCACTTTGTCGAACAGCGTGGTCTTGGCCATGCCCAGCTCCTGGCTGGCCTGGCTCAGGTTGCCACCCGTGCGTTGCAGGGCATCGCTGAGCAGGTTGCGCTCGAACGCCTCCACCGCTTCGGCAAAGCCCAGGCCTTGGCTGGCGCCGCCGCTGGGGCCTTTCTTGAACGCTGGCAGGCCAAGTGCATGGCGTTCGGCCACGTTGCGCAACTCGCGCACGTTGCCAGGCCAGTCGTGGGCCATCAGGCGTGACAGGATCTGGCTGTCCAGCGCCGGTGCTTCACGGTCGAAGCGCAGGGCGGACTGCTGAAGGAAGTGCTCGAACAGCTGCGTGATGTCTTCACGGCGCTCGCGCAGGGGGGGCAGCTCCAGGGTCACCACGTTCAGCCGGTAGTACAGGTCGCTGCGGAACTGGCCGCTCTGGCCCATGCTGTCGAGGTCGGCCTTGGTCGCGGCGATCACCCGGCAGTCCACCGGGATGCTCTGGTTCGAGCCCAACCGCTCCAGCGTGCGCTCCTGCAGTACGCGCAGCAGCTTGATCTGCAGGTTGATCGGCATGCTTTCCACTTCATCGAGGAACAGCGTGCCACCGTTGGCGTGTTCGATCTTGCCGATGCGGCGTTTGCCGGCGCCGGTGAACGCGTTGGCCTCGTGGCCGAAAATTTCGCTTTCAAACAGGTTTTCGGGCAGGCCGCCACAGTTCAGCGCCACGAAGGGTTGGCCCTGGCGGCGGCTGAAGTCGTGCAGGCAGCGGGCGACCAGCTCCTTGCCGGTGCCGGTCTCGCCTTCGATCAGCACGTTGGCCGAGGTATCGGCGACGTTGGCAATCAGTTCGCGCAAGTGTTCCATGGCCGGCGAACGCCCGATGATGCGCCCCTCCAGGCTGCTCTGCTCGGCCAGTTGGCGGCGCAGGGCCACCACCTCGCGCGACAGCCCGCGATGTTCGAGGGCGCGGCGCACCACATCAACCAGGCGCTCGGGGGAGAACGGTTTTTCCATGAAGTCGTAGGCGCCATTGCGCATGGCGTCGACCGCCATGTCGATATCACCGTGGCCGGTGATCAACACCACCGGCAGGCTGCGGTCACGGGCCTTGAGGCGGTTGAGCAGCTCCAGGCCATCGATGCCCGGCAGGCGGATATCGCTGACGACGATGCCGGCGAAATCGTCGCCGATGCGGTCCAGCGCTTGTTCGGCGCTGCCCACGCCTTCGCAGGCGATGTCTTCCAGGGCCAGGGCCTGCTGGCAGCCGAGCAGCACATGCGGGTCGTCTTCGACGATCAGGACGGTAAGAGGCGCTTGGTTCATGGGTGCTCTGCCGATTCGCTAGGGGGGGAGACCAGGGGCAGGGCCAGGACGAAGGCCGTGCCGCCAGTGGCGGGGTGCTCGACGTTGAGGCTGCCCTTGGCGGCGGCGGCAAGGCTCGCCGACAGGGTCAGGCCCAGGCCCAGGCCATGTTCGCCCGGTTTGGTGGTGAAGAAAGGTTCGAACAGGTGCTTGCGCGCCTCGGCGTCGATGCCGTGGCCGTTGTCGCGCACCTGCAAGCGATACTTGTCGCCCTGCAGCTCGCCTTCCAGCCACAGCTCGGGCAATGGTTGCGCGGCCATGGCATCCAGGGCGTTGCCGATCAGGTTGACCAGAATCTGCTCCAGGCGGGTCTGGTCGATGGCCAGTTGCTGGTCCTCGAACTGGTGGTGCAACTGCAAATGGCAGGCGCTGATGCGGTTGGCCAGCACCTGCAGGGTAGCCTCCACCGCCTTGGCCAGTGAAGCCTGGCCGCTGTCGTCGCCGCGCCGGGCGAACGAGCGCAGGCTGGCGGTGATGCGCCCCATGCGGTCGATCAGGTCGTTCATGGTGCGCAGGTTGGTGCTGGCGGTTTCCAGTGCCCCGCGTTCGAGGAAGCGCACGGTGTTGCCAGATAAAGTGCGCAGCGCAGCCAATGGCTGGTTCAGCTCATGGGCAATGCTGGTGGACATCTGCCCGATGGCAGCCAGCTTGCCGGCCTGCACCAGTTCATCCTGGGCGTGGCGCAAGGTCTGCTCGGCATGGCGGCGCTCGCGAATCTGGCCTTTCAGGCGTTCGTTGCTGGCGCGCAGGTCTGCGGTGCGTTCGGCGATGCGCCGCTCCAGCTGGCTGTTGGCTTCCTCGAGGGCTTCGCGTGCTGCCAGGCGGGTAGCGATGACTTTGCGCCGCTCGTTCCAGGCGATGCCGAGGATTGCCAGCAGGGCGAATGCCACGCCCACCAGGATGCCCTGCACCATGGATTCGCGGCGCAGGTCCTGCAGCGGGGTCAGCAGGGTGAAGTGCCAAGGAGTATCGGCCAGGCGCCGGGTCTGGGCCAGGTAGGCGACTTCGTGCTGCTTGCCCTGGGCCGTTTCGCTGTTGGCCGGGAAGGTCAGTTTTTCCACGCCATCGGCCAGGGTTTCCCGGGCCAGTGGCTGCAGTTCGTTGAGCGGCCACCAGTAGTATTGCAGGCTGCGCGCCAGGCGCTCCTTGATTTGCGGGGTCAGCGGGCGCACCGACTTCAGGCGCCGGGCCGGGTCACTGGAAAGGATGATGATGCCGTTCTCGTCGCTGACGAACGCCTCCAGGCGGGCACGCTGCCAGCGCTCCTCGAGGGTGTCCAGGCGCACCTTGATCACCGCCACGCCAATGATCTTGCCGTGCTCTTCAAGCCCATGGGCCAGGTAATAGCCGGCCTCGCCAGTGGTGCTGCCGATGCCGTAGAAACGCCCGGGCTCGCCGCGCACGGCCGTCTGGAAGTAAGCGCGGAACGACAGGTCTTCACCGAGGAAAGAGTCGGCGTCGCGCCAGTTGCTGGTGGCCTGTACCCGGCCGTTGGTATCGAGGACGAAGATGGCGCGGCTGCGGCTGCGCCGGTTCAGGCCTTCAAGGTATTCGTTGACCGCCTGGCGCGAGCCGCCGTCCGGGTCGGTGAGCAGGTGCGAGACGCTGTCTTCCAGCTCCAGCAGGCTCGGCAGGTAGGTGTACTTGCTGATTTCGCTTTCGACCGTGCGCGCGTGCAGCTCCAGCTGGCGTTCACCATTTTCGCTGAGGGTGCGGATGCCGTTGCTCTCGCTGATCAGGTAGCCAGCCAGCCCTAGGCCGACCATCAGCAGGATGATCAGTGGCGGTAACAGCAATTGGCGGATCAGACGGGATTTCACGGCAGGCCTGGCAGGCAGAAGTAGCGAGGGGTCGCATTTCATCACAGTGGCCTTGTCACGACCAGCATCCGCTGCCCGGTGGGTCCGGGGCAGCGGATGCAGTGGCCGGTTTAGTGCTGCAGGATTTTGCTGAGGAAGTGCTGGGTACGCTGGTCGCGGGCGCTCTGGTCGCCGAAGAACTCTTCCTTGGTGCAGTCTTCGATGATGCTGCCCTTGTCCATGAAGATGACCCGGTTGGCGACCTTGCGGGCAAAGCCCATTTCGTGGGTCACGCACATCATGGTCATGCCTTCGTGGGCCAGTTGCACCATGACGTCCAGTACCTCGCTGACCATTTCCGGGTCCAGTGCCGAGGTGGGTTCGTCGAACAGCATGACGATCGGGTCCATCGACAGCGCGCGGGCGATGGCCACTCGCTGCTGCTGGCCGCCGGAAAGCTGGCCAGGGTGCTTGTGCGCATGCGCTGACAAGCCAACCCGCTCAAGCAGGGCGAGGCCCTTCTTGGTGGCTTCTTCCTTGCTCCGGCCCAGTACCTTGATCTGCGCGATGGTCAGGTTCTCGGTGATGGTCAGGTGCGGGAACAGCTCGAAGTGCTGGAACACCATGCCCACCCGCGAACGCAGCTTTGGCAGGTTGGTCTTCGGGTCGGAGATCGACGTGCCGTCGACCACGATATCGCCCTTCTGGAACGGCTCCAGCGCGTTGACGCACTTGATCAGGGTGGACTTGCCCGAGCCCGACGGGCCGCAGACCACCACCACCTCACCTTTCTTGACCTCGGTGCTGCAATCGGTCAGTACCTGGAAGTCGCCGTACCACTTGTTGACGTTCTTGATGGAAATCATACGGTGATCCTTTTTTGCAGGCGCTTGACCAGCCACGAAGCGGAGAAGCTGATGATGAAGTAGACGACGCCGGCGAAGATCAGGAACTCATGGGAGCGCCCGATGATGTCGCCGTTGGAACGTGCCGAGTTGAGGAAGTCCACCAGGCCCACGGTGTACACCAGCGAGGTGTCCTGGAACAGGATGATGCTCTGCTGCAACAGCAGCGGGGTCATCTTGCGGAAGGCCTGGGGCAGGATGATCAGGCGCATGGTTTGCGCGTAGTTCATGCCCAGTGCTTGCGCAGCGCCCATCTGGCCTTTGGAAATCGACTGCACGCCGGCTCGTACGATCTCGCAGAAGTACGCGGCCTCGAACATCATGAAGGCCACTACGCAGGAGGTGAACGCACCCACTGGCGTGTCTTCGCCGGTAATCCAGCGCAGCACGAACGGCACCGCCAGGTAGAACCAGGTGATCACCAGCAGCAGCGGGATCGAGCGGAAGTAGTTGACGTAGGCACCTGCCACACGCGACAGCAGCTTGCTCGACGACAGGCGCATCAGTGCCAGGACGGTGCCCAGCGCGATACCGCCTACAACGCCCATGACCATCAGCTGCAGGGTCATGACCATGCCGTCCCAGAGGGCAGGCAGGGCCGGGATGATTTCGCTGAAATCCATGTCCATTTACTTGCCTCCCACGGAAATCAGGCCAGGCACGGCGACTTTCTTCTCGACCATGCGCATCAGCAGCATCAGCCCCATGTTCAGGGTGAAGTAGATCAGCGTGGCCAGGGTGAACGCTTCGAACAGGTTGGCGGAGAACTCAGCGGTCTGCTTGGTCTGCGCCAGCAGCTCCATCAGGCCGATCAGCGACGCGACCGAGGAGTTCTTGAACACGTTGAGGAATTCTGAAGTAAGCGGCGGAATGATGATTCGGTACGCTTGCGGCAGCAGCACGTTGGTGTAGATCTGCGACAGGCTGAAGCCCATGGCGCGGGCGGCGGCTTCCTGGCCTTTAGGCAACGCCTGGATACCGGTACGCACCTGTTCGCAGACGCGGGCGGCGGTGAACAGGCCCAGGCAGACGACTACGCTGATCAGCGCCGAGGTGGTCGGGTTGAGGTCTTGCTTGAACCATTCCTGCAAGCCTTCAGGTAGCAGGTCCGGCACCAGGAAGTACCAGATGAACAGTTGCACCAGCAGTGGCACGTTACGGAACAGTTCCACATAGGCGGTAGCAATGCCCGATACCAGGCGGTTCGGCACGGTACGCATCACACCGAGGACTGACCCCAGCAGCAGCGCGATGATCCAGGCGGTGATGGCGATGGCGATGGTCCAGCCCAGGCCGGTGATGTACCAGTCCAGATAGGTTTCGCTGCCCACGCCGGTGGACTTGAAGAACACGCCCCAGTCCCAGTTGTAATTCATCGGGATTTCCCCTCAGACGGTTGTTTCACGGGCACCTTCGAGCATCCGAGGGCGGCGCGCGCCCTCGGATGAAAGGTTAGACACTAATGAGTGGCCTGCAGAATTGATTCGTGCTCGTGAGCACCAGGCCACTATTTGCTGAGGATCAGGACTTCTTCTCGTCCGCGGCCTTGTCGGTCGGCTCGGCGATCAGTTTTTTCAGCTCGTCGCTCATCTGGAACTGCAGGTTCAGGCCTTTTGGCGGAATTGGCTGCATGAACCACTTGTCGTAGCTCTTGTTGACTTCGCCCGACTTGAAGTAACCGACGATAGCGTCATCGACCGCTTTCTTGAAGGCGGCGTCTTCTTTACGCACCATGCAGCCGTAGATTTCGTACGACTGTGGGGTACCGGTGATGACCCAGTCCGATGGTTTGCGAGCCTTGGCCATTTCACCGGCAAGCAGGGCGTCGTCCATCATGAAGGCCACGGCGCGGCCGCTTTCGAGCATGTTGAAGGCTTCACCGTGGTCCTTGGCGGAAATCACGTTCATCTTCATCTGCTTGTCGGCGTTCATCGCCTTGAGGATGCGCTCGGAAGTGGTGCCGGCGGTGGTCACCACGTTCTTGCCGGCCAGGTCCGGGAAGTCTTTGTATGCAGGCGCACCGTCCTTGACCTTGGTCAACAGGCGGGTACCGACTTCGAAGATGCCGACCGAGAAGCCGACTTGCTGCTGGCGCTCGACGTTGTTGGTGGTGGAGCCGCATTCCAGGTCGACGGTGCCGTTCTGCACCAGCGGGATGCGGGTCTGGGAGGTGACCAGGTTGTAACGGACCTTGATGTCCGTACCCAGTTGCTTCTTCAGGGCGTCGACGACAGCCAGCTGGATGTCATGCGAGTAGCCCACGGGCTCGGGTTTGCCGGCCAGGTAGGAAAACGGGATGGAGGAGTCGCGGTGGCCCAGGGTAATGGTGCCCGAATCCTTGATCTTCTTCAGGGTGCCAGTCAGTTCTTCGGCCATGGCCGGCGAAGCGATCACAGCGGCCGCGATGGCGGCGCCCAGCAATTGACGAACGATACGCATCAAATTTTCCTCGACGTGTTTGTTTTTTTTATGGAGCCGTTGGCGGACTCTTTCGTTCAACGAATACAACATGAAGCGGTGTGCATTCGGGTCTGAAGTGTAGAGCATGAGTCGTGCCAAGCGGCCACTTTCAACATTAAGTATTGAAATTACTGGTACTTATACCTTTCGTATGAGTGGCCAGTGCCGGGTGTTGTACGGTTTTCCGAATATGATGTCGATTGCTCGTTCGGTAGGCCGAACGACCACCCTCAACTATCTACCACACCCTGATTGAAGGTACATGATCTGCTGGGGCTTTCCCCTTCAGGCCCGCTACCAATGACCCCTTCTCCTGCTGCAGTACCCCAGGATTCGATTGACGCGTTTATTGCCATGCGCTTGCCTGCGTGGTTGAGCACCGCCCACAGTGATCAGCTCAAGGCACTGGCCCTTGCCCTCAGGCGGCAACAGGGCCACGCCCACGCATTGGCGCAGGTATTGGAGGGCATTCTCCCCCTGGATGCGTTTGCAACACCGTTGCTGGAGCAGGCACTGCGCGATGCCGGCCTTGGGCAAGTGGATGTGCAGACATGGCGATTGCAACTGAAGGAACGATTGCAGCAACCGACGGCTGCGCCCAACCTGCCGTCGCCGTGGATCGAGGAGACGGCCACGATCAGCCTGCTGGGAGCGGCGCTGCACAACTTCCCACAGAGCGACACTGAGGTGCAGTTTTTGAAAACCGGCAAGTTGCTGGATGACCAGAAACGCGTCCATGCCTTGAGCTATCCAGGATTTGCCCAGTTGTGTCGCAGCCTTGATCTTGGCGGCCGCTACCAGACCCTGCTGAATGCTTGCCTGCGCCCGGATGACAAACCGGGGACTGCCCGGGGTTCTGCGGCGCGAGCCGTTGAGAAACTGTTCGAGGACAAGCTGCGGTCGGACCTTGACGTCGCACTGCGCACGGCCGTGCTGAAGGGCGAGATCGATGAGGCCACCCATTTGCTCATGTTGCCGCTGACCGCCGAGCCAGCAGTCGTGCCTGCCTATCCTCAGGTTTTGTCATTGCGGCAGCTGTATCTGCTGGGCAAGCGTATTCACAGCGTTGTGCTTGTTGAAGTGGGGGAGCCCGCTGGGGCGCAGGGGGTGATTGCCTGGATACCCGGTGACCCCCACGGCGCCTTGCAGCGCCATGCCTCATGGCAAGCCCTGGCGCAGGCGCTGGGCGCGCGCTTCTGCCAGGCGGGATACCCAACGTTCTTTGCCCGCTTCATCGGCGAGCAGGATCGCCCGGCTTTTTTCACCGTGTTGGTCAGATTGCTGGCCGATCGCGACAAGGCGGCGACGGGTGTGGAACTCGATGCGCGACGTTTCCCGCTGCCTGAGCCGCTGTTCGGCATTCTGGCCGGCCGCCAGGTGCAGCGCATGCTGGATGACGCCAGGGTGCTGGCAGTGCCTACCGGTGACGAAGATAGCGCAGCACGGCGCTTGCGCCTGCAGGCCTATGAAAACGCTGGCCTGGATGTGTTGGCCCTGGTGGGGATGTTCGTGCCGGTCGTGGGGGCACTGATGTTGGGCGTGTCCGCTGTCGAAATAGCAAATGAGGTTTATGAAGGGTATGAGGATTGGCAGATTGGCGACCGTCAGGCGGCCATTGGGCATTTGTTAGGCGTCGCCCAGTCGCTTGCGCTCAACGCGGCAATGGTGGGTGCCGGTACTGCGGTCGGCCATGTACTGGACCGTGTGGGCTGGGTAGATGGCTTGGTCCCGGTACCTGTCCAGGGCGGGCGCTTGAAACTGTGTTCAAGCGATCTGCGTCCTTACCAGGTTGAGGGGCCGGATATCGGGCCAGGGCTGCAGGTGCAGGTTGCCGACCGAACGCGCGTACGCCTGCCGGAGGGGGTGTACGAGGTGCGAGAAAGCCCGCTGGATGGGCAGATGCGTATCGTTCACCCCGAGCGCGCCGACGCCCACAGTCCCGTACTGGAGCACAATGGTGCCTCAGGCTGGCGCCATGCATTGGAGCAACCGCACCATTGGGGGGGCCGGCAAGTGCTGCTGCAACGGCTGGGCGGGCGTTTTCGCAACATCAGTGACATCCAGGCACGTGATCTGATGCGTGTATGCGGTATCGACGAGGCCAATGTGCGCCGCATCCACCTTGAAAATGCCCCGGCTCCAGCGCGTTGGGTGGATGCCATGGAGCGTCTTCAGTTGCATCAGCAATTCCCACGGGTGCAGGGGCCCGCGTTCGACGAATTGGTGGCTCTACGCCAGATCGCCGGGCAGGCGGAAGACAACCTGCTGATAAAGGATTTTCCTGGCCTCACGCCGCGCTGCGCGCGCGAAATTATCGAGCGGGCGAGCGGAGCACAGATCAACGACCTGCGCAGCCGGCAACGGGTGCCGCTGGCGTTGGCTGAGCAGGCCCGCTGGAGCCTGCGTGAAAGCCGGCTGGACCGTGCTTGCTGCGGGTTGAGCCTACCCCAGGCAACCGGCGTAGACACACTCAAGGTGGCGCTAGGCCTGCTCGACGGGTTGTTCACCTGGCCAACCGGCAGCGGGCTCGAGGTACGCCAGTCCGGGCTGCGGGGCCAGGTGCTTGCGCGCTGTGGCGCGGCGAGTGGCGGCGACATTCGGGTTATCGTCATGGGTAGAGGTGGCTATCTTGCCCATGAAGCGTCCGGCAGCCTGGCAGTGAATGCGCGTAGCCACGACAGCCTGATGCAGGCCGTGCTGCACTGCCTTGACGGGAACCAGAAGCAGCTGTCGGGTGGCGCGGAACTGACTGTGGACGGGCTTGCCGAGTACCTGGCGAATGCTGCGGCCTCTGACCGTTCGCGAGCTGCCAGGCTGATGGGCCTGTCTAGCCGTGGTGATAGTGTTCGGCCGCCGCTTCGACAGGGCGATGGCCGGCTTGGCTACCCCCTCAGCGGGCACGGTGAAGGAAGCCGGCAGGCGTTTCGGCGGGCCTTGCGCCAGGTCTTCCCGACCCTGACCGATGCTCAGCTGGAAGCCTATATCCTAGACCTCATGCACCGTCAGGTAGGCCTTTGGAACCACCTGAGCCAATTGCACACGCGTCTGCAAAGCCTGCGTGAGGCGTTGCATGCGTGGCAGGGGCAGCGCACCGACTTGCTGGATGGCTATCGCCGTCAGCGTGTCGCCAACCGTATTCGCCGTTGCTGGCGGCGCAAGACAGCGGGGTTGGCAGGTGACGATTACGTCCTGCATATCGAGGGTGAACGGGTTGGCCACCTGCCTGAGCTGCCCGCGTCGATCGACTTCGGCCATGTCACACGGCTTACATTACGCAACATGGATCTGGCCATCATCGATCAGGCTTTTCTGCGCCGTTTTGCCAATATCACCGAGCTTGACCTGCGGCATAACCGACTGGTTGGCATTCCTCGGGGTATCGAGGACCTTACCCACCTGCGTCGGTTGAACCTGGCCGATAACCAGATTGTCATGGATGACCAGGGCAGCCAGCGCCTGCAGGCACTGACGCAGCTGCGCCAACTTGACCTGAGCGGCAACCCCTTAGGGCGGGCACCCGTGTTGGGCGCGTTGCTGCATTTGCAGGAGTTGTCATTGCGCAATACCGGGCTCGAAGCGCTGCCTCCCACAGCGGGCTTGCTGCCTCGGCCGGCCATCACCGACATGCGCGACAACCAGATCCGCCAGTTGAACCACGATTTACAGGCCCTGCGCCAGCGTATGCAGCGCCTTGCCCTGCACGATAATCCGCTGGATGAGGGCAGCGAGGCATTGTTGAGTGAAGCCGCCGGTACCTCAACGGGCCGCAGCACTGCCGTTCGGCATGACAACGCCGCGGCCCGTACGCGGGAAATCTGGTTGGCCGGGGTCACCCAAGAGGAGCGTTTCGAGCGCGAAAGGATGTGGGACCGGCTGGCAGAAGAGGAAGGCTCCCGGGACTTCTTGCGGTTTCTGGGGGATTTTGGCCGCACCGATGACTTCAACGATCACCCGGGCTACTTCCGTTCCAGGGTCTGGAGGCTCATCGATTTGTGTGTGGAAAACAGTGAGGCGCGCCAATTACTGTTCCAGCAAGCCGGGGGGCCACGGACTTGTGAAGACCGCATGCTCCTGGTACTGAGCCAGTTGGA
The DNA here is from genome assembly GCF_050058005.1 of Pseudomonas sp. WOUb67. Lineage (NCBI taxonomy): Bacteria > Pseudomonadati > Pseudomonadota > Gammaproteobacteria > Pseudomonadales > Pseudomonadaceae > Pseudomonas > Pseudomonas sp. WOUb67. Next base: position 1,989,704 of record NZ_CP170112.1, read on the forward strand.
GACGCGAGCGCTGCTCTTCCGGGCCATGCAAGTGGCCCCTGCCCATGCGGAGGCGTCGCTGCTGCGCCTGGGCCGCTCGTTGTACCGTCTGGATCAGGTCGACGCGTTCGCGGCGCGGCATCTGCAGCAGATGCGTCAGAACCCGTTTCAGCATATCGATGATGTTGAGGTTTACCTTGCCTATCGTGTCAACCTGGCGCAACCGCTGGACCTTCCTGCGCAGCCTTACCATATGCATTACGAGGCATTCAGCGGCGTGTCTTCTGCGCAGATAAACCAGGCCCGTGGCGCAATATTGCACGGGGAGAGCAATGAGGCCCTCAGTGCTTCGCTGGCGCAGAGGGAGTTCTGGGACGAATACCTGCGCAAGCGCTACGCAGCGCGCTTCGAAGACTTGGCTGCCCCCTTTCATGAGCGCTTGGAGGTGTTGGAGGAGCAAGCCCGGGAGGGTAATGAGCAAGCATATCTTGAGGGCGCCGCCCAGTTGATGAGCGAGCTGCAAAGCGCCGAGCAGGCGCTTGTCCTTACCCTGACGCGTGAAGCTTACGCGCGCCTGGCCGGCACCTGAACCCGGGCGTGGCAGTGTTGGCCACGCCCTGTGGGCTCAGGGGGAGGGTCAGGCTGCGCGTTGCTGCTGCGCAAGCGCCAGGTAATCGGTCAGTGCCTGTTGTTCTGCGGCCGTGGTGAACAGGCCGAGTTTGGTTCTGCGCCACAGGATGTCGTCTGCGCTGGTTGCCCATTCTGCACTGCACAGGTAGTCCACCTCGCGGCCGAACAGGCCACCACCTATTGCCTGGCCAAGGTCTTGTGGGCCCTGGACGCCGTCGAGCAGGCGATAGACGCGGCTGCCGTAAGTCAGCGCCCAGCGTTTGGCAATGTCCACTGGCAGCCAGCCGTACTGGGCCAGTACGGCGTCGACCAATGCCTGCACCGTTGTCATGCTTTCACCGCCCGGCAGTGGGGCGCTTGCGGTCCAGCTACCGCGCATTTGGGTGAAGTAGGGCTTCAGCTCGCCCATTGCCGATTCGGCCAGCTTGCGGTACGTGGTCAGCTTGCCACCGAATACCGACAGCAACGGTGCCTGGTTTTCGCTGGCGGACAGCGCCAGCGTGTAGTCGCGGGTGACAGCCGAGGGGTTGTCCGACTCGTCGTTGCACAGCGGCCTTACACCGGAATACGTGTGCAGGATGTCGTCACGGCTCAGCTGATGATTGAAGTGGGCATTGACCACCTTGAGCAGGTAGTCGGTCTCCTGCTCGGTGATCGCCACCTTGGCCGGGTCGCCGCTGTATTCGCGGTCGGTGGTGCCGATCAGGGTGAAACGGTCCAGGTACGGGATGCAGAACACGATGCGCTGGTCTTCGTTCTGCAGAATGTAGGCATGCTCACCTTCGTACAGCCGCGGCACGATCAGGTGGCTGCCCTGGATCAGGCGAATGCCGTAAGGCGCGTCGAGCTTGAGGTCGTCCTTGATGAAGCTGGCGACCCAGGGGCCGGCGGCATTGACCAGGGCGCGGGCGCGGATGCTCTGCAGGCTGCCGTCGGCATGTTGCAGTTCAACTTGCCACAGGCCATCGACCCGTTCGGCGCGCAGGCAGCGGGTGCGGGTATGAATGTCCGCGCCATGTTCACGGGCGGCCATTGCATTGAGCACGACCAGGCGGGCGTCATCCACGGCGCAGTCGGCGTATTCGAAGCCGCGGGTGATCGCAGGCTTGAGCGGGTAACCCGGGCCAAAGCGCAGGCTGCGCGATGCGCCCAGGCGCTTGCGCTTGCCCAGGTGGTCATACAGGAACAGACCGGCGCGGATCATCCAGGCCGGGCGCAGGTGCGGGCGGTGCGGCAGCACGAAACGCATGGGCTTGACGATGTGCGGGGCCTTGGCCAGCAGCACTTCACGCTCGGCCAGTGCTTCGCGTACCAGGCGAAACTCGTAATGCTCCAGGTAGCGCAGGCCACCGTGGATCAGCTTGCTGCTGGCAGACGAGGTGTGCTGGGCCAGATCGTCCTTTTCGCAAAGGAATACCTTCAGGCCACGACCTGCGGCGTCAGCAGCGATGCCCACGCCATTGATGCCACCGCCGATTACGGCGAGGTCATAGCAGTCGGCGAGTGGTGGCTGGGACGAAACGGGCTGGGACACGGGCAAGGCCTCCTGGGGCTGTTCACATCGAATATGAACATTGATGTTCGTTTCCGAAAATAGTAGCGCAACAGAAAGCCTGTCGCCAGTCAGTCTTCATAGAAAAAACTGATCAGATGACAATAAAGTGAACATTTTCGAAAACGGCGGGCCGCTGGGCGGCCCGTTCTCTGCTCAAACCACGTCGAGGCGGATCTTGTACTGGTTGAGCAACTGGGTGAGGGCGGGGGTTGGCGCCTGGTCGGTCACCAGGCAGTCGACCAGGCTGATCGAGCCCAGGCGCACCATGGCATTGCGCCCGAATTTGCTGGAGTCGGCGGCGAGGATCACTTGCCGGGCATTGGCGATGATCGCCTGGGATACCCGCACTTCCTGGTAGTCGAAGTCGAGCAGGCTGCCGTCCTCGTCAATACCGCTGATGCCCACCAGGGCGAAGTCGACCTTGAACTGGTTGATGAAGTCGACGCTGGCCTGGCCGACCACACCACCGTCGCGGCGCACCGTGCCACCCGCCACCAGCACTTCGAAGTCATCCTTGGCAGCCAGGATCGCCGCCACGTGCAAGTTGTTGGTGATGACCTTCAGGTGGTTGTGGTTGAGCAGTGCACGGGCGATGGACTCGGTGGTAGTGCCGATGTTGATGAACACCGAGGCATGGTCGGGAATCTGCCGGGCCACGGCGTCGGCGATACGCTGCTTTTCATCGCGCATCTGGTCGGCACGCATGGCGTAGGCCGTGTTCTCGATACTCGAGTCATACGCCGCGCCGCCGTGGTAGCGGCGAAGCAGGTTGAGTTCGGCAAGCTGGTTGATATCTCGACGGATGGTCTGCGGTGTCACGACGAACAGCTGCGCCATTTCTTCGATACTGACGTAACCGCGCTCGCGCACCAGTTCGAGGATTTGTTGTTGGCGGGGGGGCAGATTCATGGGCGGTCCTTTGGGGCAGCCGGACAAATTCTGCAATGATGCCGTAGGAAGGGGATGACGGCCAGTGGACCATGGCGCATTGGCGCATGGTCGTTGTGGGAGCGGGTTCACCCGCGAAACATCCAGCTCGGAGGATGGCACCGGCTTCGCCGGTGTTCGCGGCTGAAGCCGCTCCTACAGGTACTGCATGAGCCTGAGGCCTGCGCAGTCCTTGTGGGAGCGGGCATGCCCGCCGAAGAACCCAGCGCGGTGGATGGCACCGGCTTCGCCGGTGTTCGCGGCTGAAGCCGCTCTCACAGGTACTGCATAAGCCTGAAGCCTTCGCGGTCCCTGTGGGAGCGGGCGTGCCCGCGAAGAACCCAGCGCGGTGGATGGCACCGGCTTCGCCGGTGTTCGCGGCTAAAGCCGCTCCCACAGGTACTGTATGAGCCTGAAGCCTGCGCGGTCCCTGTGGGAGCGGGTTCACCCGCGAAGAATCCAGCGCGGTGGATGGCACCGGCTTCGCCGGTGTTCGCGGGCACGCCCGCTCCCACAGTGATCGCGCAATCTTTTAGATTTTGATCAAGACAGTTGCTCCCACAGGTACTGCATAAGCCTGAAGTCTGCGTGGTCCCTGTGGGAGCGAGTTCACCCGCGAAGAATCCTGCGCGGTGGATGGCGCCGGCTCGCCGGTGTTCGCGGCTGAAGCCGCTCCTACAGGTACTGCATAAGTCTGAAGCCTTCGCGGTCCCGGTGGGAGCGGGCGTGCCCGCGAAGAGCCCAGCGCGGTGGGTGGCACCAGCTTCGCCGGTGTTCGCGGGCATGCCCGCTCCCACAGTGATTTGAACTGCGCCCCAAAACTTAGAAGGCTTTACGCCTCGTGATCTTCCCAGTCACGGGTACGTTCGACGGCTTTCTTCCAGCCGGCATACAGCTTCTCTTTTTGCGTTTCATCCAGCTGCGGGCTGAACTCGCGCTCGATGATCGCCTTGTCGCGCAACTCGTCCAGGCCGCTCCAGAAACCGCAGGCCAGGCCGGCCAGGTAGGCGGCGCCCAGGGCCGTGGTTTCGCGCATTTGCGGGCGCTCCACGCACGTGCCGAGGATGTCGGCCTGGAACTGCATGAGGAAGTTGTTGGCCACTGCGCCACCGTCCACACGCAGCTCGGACAGGCGTTGGCCGCAGTCCTGCTGCATGGCATCGAGCACGTCGCGGGTCTGGTAGGCGATCGACTCCAGCGCGGCGCGGATGATGTGGTCCACCTTTACCCCACGGGTCAGGCCGAACAGCGCGCCACGGGCATACGGGTCCCAGTACGGGGCACCCAGGCCGGTGAAGGCCGGCACCAGATAGACGCCGTTGCTGTCCTTGACCTTGCTGGCGAAGTACTCGGTATCCAGGGCGTCGTTGACGATCTTCAGCTCGTCACGTAGCCACTGCACGGTGGAGCCACCGTTGAACACCGCGCCTTCCAACGCATAGGCCACCTCGCCACGCGGGCCACAGGCGATGGTGGTGAGCAGGCCGTGGGACGACTTTACCGCGTGCTCGCCGGTGTTCATCAGCAGGAAGCAGCCGGTGCCGTAGGTGTTCTTGGCCTGGCCGGGCTCCACGCACATCTGGCCGAACAGTGCCGACTGTTGGTCACCCGCGATGCCAGCAATCGCAATGCCGCTCTTGGTCTGGCCGTACACTTCTGAAGAAGAACGAACCTCGGGCAGCATCTGCCGCGGGATGCCGAGGATTTCCAGCAGCTTGTCGTCCCACTCCAGGCTATGGATGTTGAACATCAGCGTGCGCGAGGCGTTGGTGTAGTCGGTGACGTGCACCTTGCCGCCCGAGAACTTCCAGATCAGCCAGGTATCGATGGTGCCGAACAACAGTTCGCCACGCTCGGCGCCTTCGCGGGCGCCCTCGACGTTGTCGAGGATCCACTTCAGCTTGGTGCCGGAGAAGTACGGGTCGGTGACCAGCCCGGTGGTGTCGCGAATGTAGTCTTCATGGCCGTCGCGCTTGAGTTGGGCGCAGATCTCGGTGCTGCGGCGGCACTGCCAGACGATGGCGTTGTAAACCGGGCGGCCGGTTTCCTTGTCCCACACCACGGTGGTTTCGCGTTGGTTGGTGATACCGATTGCGGCTACCTGGGCATGGCTGATGCCTGCCTGGGCCAAGGCCTCGACCATGGTCGCGCTCTGCGTGGCGAAGATTTCCATCGGGTCGTGCTCGACCCAGCCCGCCTGCGGATAGTGCTGGGCGAACTCGCGCTGGGAGGTGCCCACCACATTGGCGTCGCGGTCGAAAATGATGGCACGCGAACTGGTGGTGCCCTGGTCCAGGGCGATGATGTAGTGCTTGTCCTGGGTGTCTGTCATGGTCGTAGGCCTTGCGAGAATAGGAGGTCAGGGCTGGGCATATAGCCGGCATCAATTGGCTTGAGTATCGCCCTGGCGATTGTCATTTGTCTCAGGGTTCGCGGCAGCGGCCATTGGCAGGTTGCGGGCAATCAGGCCGCGATAGGTCGCGGCACCCAGGCAAGCGCCAAGGATCGGTGCAAACACCGGAACCAGGAAATACGGTATGTCCCGTCCGCCAGTGAAGGCGATTTCGCCCCAACCGGCCAGGAATGTCATGAGTTTTGGCCCGAAATCGCGGGCAGGGTTCATGGCAAAGCCGGTCAGCGGGCCCATGGCGCTGCCGATCACGGCGATCAGCAGGCCGATCAGCAGCGGGGCCATGGCGCCGCGTGGCAGGCCGTTGTTGTCGTCGGTCAGGGCCATGATCACGGCCATCAGGATAGCCGTGATGACGACTTCAACCAGGAACGCCTGGCCGGTGGACAGCAAGGGGTGTGGGTAGGTGGAGAACACCGAGGCCAGCTCCAGGCTGGCTTCGCTACCGCGCAACATGGCGTGGGCCTGTTCGAAATCGAAGAACAGGTTGCTGTACAGGGTGTAGACCAGCGCCGCGCCACAGAATGCGCCGCATACCTGGGCCAGCATGTAGAAGGGCAGCTTGCGCTTGTCGAAACCGGCGAACAGGGTGAGGGCGATGCTCACTGCCGGGTTCAGGTGCGCGCCGGAAATGCCGGCGGTGAGGTAGATCGCCATGCTCACGCCGACGCCCCAGATGATACTGATTTCCCACAGACCGAAGCTGGCGCCGGCGACCTTGAGCGCGGCAACGCAGCCGGTACCGAAGAAAATGAGCAGGGCAGTGCCGAGAAACTCGGCCAGGCATTGGCTGGACAGCGTGGGTTGGCGTAGAGCAGTCGTCATGTATGACCTCGTTTTTTTTGTTGTGAGGCGCGTGGCGCTCGACAGCAAAGCCCGGTGTCGATCCCCATTGACCCCGGGCAAATACAGGAAACGCACCTTAAAAGTGCGCCATTTGTTCAGAAGCGAAAAAATATAGACAAGAAACGCTGATGTCAAAGGTCGAAAGTGAACGACCAGTCACGAAATGGTCGCTAAAATCGGCTGCGGATCCCCGTACTAGAGGTGCGCGATTGCGGTGCGCTGGCTGCGCTGTGGGAATTGTCCTAAAGTAGCCGCCGAGCCGTCCCAGACCGGAGCCCTTGCATGACCCCCGCCCTAGACCTGTTGAAGAAGCATCGCGCCGAGCACCGTGTGCACAGTTATGAGCATGACCCCAAGTCGGCGTCATACGGTCTGGAGGCGGCGGAAAAGCTGGGGCTCGACCCGCAGCAGGTGTTCAAGACCTTGCTGGCGAGCAGCGAGAAAGGGGAGTTGCTGGTGGCGGTGGTGCCCGTGGTGGGCACTCTGGACCTCAAGGCCCTGGCCCATGCTGCCGGGGTAAAGAAATGCGAGATGGCAGACCCTGCCGCGGCGCAGCGGGCCACAGGTTATCTGGTAGGTGGGATCAGCCCGTTGGGGCAGAAAAAGCGCCTGCGTACGTTCATTGACGAATCAGCGCAGAACTTTGCAACCATCCATGTCAGCGCTGGACGGCGTGGGTTGGAAGTGGAGTTGGCGGCGGCGGTGCTGGCCGAGCATACCCAGGGCAAGTTTGCCGGGATCGGTCGGGGCTGAGATATTTGGGGCCGCAAAGCGGCCCCAAAATGTTGAATCAGGTCGCCGAACTGTACCGACGAACGCCATTCTCCTGCCGCGGCAACTGCGCCGCCACACTGCCCGGTACCGGGAACAGCACCAGGTGATCGGCCTTTACCGCGATCCCCACGCTCTCGCCGACCTGATGGTCGTTATGGCTCGGGAAGATCGCTTCCAGCTGGCTGCCAGTCGGCAGTTGCAGGCGGTACAGGGTCGATGCCCCCAGGAAACTCTTGCCGACGACGTTTGCCTGCAATGCGCTGCCCGGTGCATGCACGATATCGTCGGGCCGCAGCAGCACGTCCACTGAACTGCCCGGTGCCATGATGTAGGCACGGTTGCCGCGCAGTTCACCCAGCTCGGTATTGACGGCCTCGTGGCTGCTCATCTGCCCACGGATGAAGTACCCCTGGCCAATGAAGCTGGCCACAAACGGCGTCTGCGGTTCGTGGTAAAGGTTGTAGGGCGTGTCCCACTGCTCCAGCCGCCCCTCCTTGAACACACCCACCTGATCGCTGACGGCAAAGGCTTCTTCCTGGTCATGGGTAACCAGGATGGCGCTGGTGCCACGGCTCTTGAGGATATCGCGAACCTCATGGCTCAGGCGCCGGCGCAACTCTACGTCAAGGTTGGAGAACGGCTCGTCGAGCAGCAGCAACTGCGGCTCAGGCGCCAGCGCACGGGCCAGGGCGACCCGTTGCTGCTGGCCGCCAGACAGCTCATGCGGGTAACGCCCGCCCAGGCCGCCCAGCTTGACCAGTTCGAGCATCTCTTCGATGACGGCGGCCTGGCGTGGGTGCTTGGCGATGCCAAAGGCAATGTTCTGCGCCACGGTCAGGTGCGGGAACAGCGCGTAGTCCTGGAACACCATGCCGATGCGGCGCTTTTCCGGGGCCAGGGTGAAGCCTGCGCGGGAAATGACCTCTCCGGCCAGCTGGATCTCGCCTTCGTGCACCGGTTCGAAACCGGCAATGGCGCGCAGCGTGGTGGTTTTCCCGCAACCGGATGAACCCAGCAGGCAACCGATGTCGCCTGCGTTCAGGTGCAGGTTGAGGTTCTGGACGATGCGCTGGTCGCCATAGCCGCAGGCGAGGTTGCGCAGGTTGAGCAGTAGGGGTTGACTCATGCGTGGTGGTAAGCCGGTTCTACAAGGAATTCGAGAAGCGCCTTCTGTGCATGCAGGCGGTTTTCAGCCTCGTCCCAGGCGACCGAACGTGGGTCGTCGAGCAGGTCCTGGCTGATTTCCTCGCCACGGTGGGCGGGCAGGCAGTGCATGAAGAGGACATCGGGTGCCGCCAGGTCGAGCAGTTCGCGGGTGACCTGGTAAGGCGCGAAATGCGCCAGGCGCCGTGCAGTTTCCTCCTCCTGACCCATGGAAGTCCAGACATCGGTGACCACAAGGTGTGCATCGCGCACGGCTTCCTTGGCATCACGGATGATCTGCACGCGGTCACCGCCCAGCGCCATGAAGCGCTGATCCGGCTCGTAGCCTTCGGGGCAGGCGATGCGCAACTGGAAATCGAACTGCCTGGCGGCCTCGATATAGGAGTTGCACATGTTGAAGCCGTCGCCGATCCAGGTCACTGTCTTGCCCTGGATCGAGCCGCGGTGCTCGAGGAAGGTCTGCATGTCGGCCAGCAGTTGGCAGGGGTGCGACTCGTCGGACAGGCCGTTGATCACCGGCACGCGCGATTTGGCGGCGAACTCGGTGAGGGTGCTGTGGGCGTGGGTCCGAATCATCACCACATCGACCATGCTCGACAGCACGATGGCGCTGTCACCGATCGGCTCGCCACGGCCCAGCTGGGTGTCGCGCGGCGACAGGAAGATGGCCTGGCCACCCAGCTGGATCATGCCGGCCTCGAAAGACACGCGGGTACGGGTGGAGGATTTCTCGAAGATCATGCCCAGCACGCGGTTCTTCAGGGGCTCGAACAGCACGCCTCGTTTGCGCAGGTCCTTCAGCTCGATACCGCGGCGGATCACCCCGAGCAATTCGTCGGTGGTGAAGTCCAGCAGGGAGAGAAAGTGCCTAGCGCTCATGATTGACTACCTTATCTGCAACGGTATGCAGGTCGACCGTATGGTTTTTTTTGACAACGGGAGTGACCTGCGGCGTAAGCCGCACGGGGCGGACGAAAATAGGGAAAGGCGCAATACTATAAGTAAATGTCGCCTGAAGCCAAGGGGGAATCAGCGGCCTGATTGCAAAGGGTGTTGCAAAGGGTGTCTTCACCCATCGGCCTGTGCTGTTTTTTATTTGCTACACGAGGTTGTACAGGGCTTGCTGGCAATTTGGCAAATGGCTGTCGCAAATCGTGTGCCTGATGTCGGTGGATTCACGCGGCGAAGGGCGCTGGCCGGGGGGCAGGGGCCGGGCGCATAGTCACTGTTCGACAACAACAAGGCAGAGGCGGCCATGACCAAGACCCTGCATCACCGTGCCTGTCACCTGTGCGAAGCCATCTGCGGGCTGAACATCGAAGTCAGCCATGAAGACGACGGGCGGGCGCTGATCAGCTCGATCAAGGGCGACGCCCAGGACCCGTTCAGCCGTGGCCACGTCTGCCCCAAGGCCGTGGCCCTGCAGGACATCCAGAACGACCCTGACCGCCTGCGCCAGCCCCACAAGCGGGTGGGTGAGCGTTGGCAGGCCATCGGCTGGGACGAGGCCTTTGAGCTGGCCGCCGAAAAGCTGTGGGCGGTCCAGCAGGCTCATGGGCGCAATGCGGTGGCGGTGTACCAGGGCAACCCGAGCGTGCACAACTACGGTTTGATGACCCACAGCAACTACTTCCTCGGCCTGCTCAAGACACGCAACCGTTTCTCGGCCACCTCGGTGGACCAGTTGCCGCAGCATCTGGTCAGCCACCTGATGTATGGCCATGGCCTGCTGCTGCCGATTCCTGACATCGACCAGACCGACTTCATGCTGATTCTTGGCGGCAACCCGCTGGCCTCCAACGGCAGCATCATGACCGTGCCGGATGTGGAAAAGCGCCTGAAGGCTCTGCGTGGCAGGGGCGGGCGCCTGGTGGTAGTGGACCCTCGGCGCAGCGAAACGGCGGCCATGTCCGATACCCATTTGTTCATCCGCCCGGGTGGGGATGCGGCCTTGTTGTGCGGCTTGCTCAACACCCTGTTCGAGGAGGGCCTGGCGAAGGGCTCGCACTTGCCAATCAACGGCCTGGCGCAGGTGCGCGAAGCGCTTGCCCCGCTCAGCGCCGAAGCCATGAGCACGCACTGCGGTATCGCCGCAACGGATATCCGCCAACTGGCACGGGACTTCGCCGCAGCAGGCAAGGCCGTGTGCTATGGCCGCATGGGCGTTTCCACCCAGGCCTTCGGCACCCTCTGCCACTGGCTGGTGCAACTGATCAACCTGGTGACCGGCAACCTTGACCGAGAAGGCGGGGCGTTGTGCACCGAGCCTGCCGTCGACCTGGTCGCCACCACCTCGGGCGGTCATTTCAACGCCTGGCAGAGCCGGGTGTCGGGCTTGCCCGAGTACGGTGGCGAGCTGCCCGTGTCGGCGCTGGCCGAAGAGGTGCTGACGCCGGGTGAAGGGCAGGTGCGCGCCTTGGTGACAGTGGCCGGCAACCCGGTGCTGTCCACGCCAAACGGTCGCCAGCTGGATGCGGCCCTGGAAGGCCTGGAGTTCATGCTCAGCATTGACCTCTACATCAATGAAACCACCCGGCATGCCGACCTGATCCTGCCTTCCACCACAGCGCTGGAAAACGACCACTACGACAGCACTTTCAACTTGCTGGCCGTGCGCAACGTCACCCGTTTCAACCGGGCGATCCTGGCCAAGCCGGACGGGGCGCTGCACGACTGGGAAATCTTCGTCGGCCTGGCCCAGGCGTTTGCCAGGCGTGCCGAGCTTGAATTGAAACCGACCTGGGCACCTGCGCAGATGATCGACCTGGCCTTGCGCAAGGGGCGCTACGGCGAAGCAACGCCTTGGCGGCTTTCACTGGCAACGCTGGACGACCATCCACACGGCCTTGATCTCGGGCCTTTACGCAGCAACCTCGCTGCGCGTCTGGCGACTACCAGCAAGGCTGTCGAAGCGGCACCCCAGATGTTGCTGGACGACCTTCAACGCCTGGCGCAGCTGGCACCGCCTGTGCCGGGGGAACTGCTGCTGATCGGCCGCCGCCATGTGCGCAGCAACAACTCATGGATGCACAATTTCCACCGCCTGGTGAAAGGCAAGCCACGCCATCAGCTGCTGATGCACCCGCAAGACCTGCAGCAGCGGCAGTTGCAGGACGGCCAGCGAGTGCGTATCCGCTCGCGCACGGGTAATCTCGAAGTCGAAGTGCAGGCCTGTGAGGACATGATGCCCGGTGTGGTCAGCCTGCCCCATGGCTTCGGTCATGGTCGTCAGGGCGTGCACATGCAGATCGCCCAGACGCAGCCCGGCGTGAGCGCCAATGACCTGACCGACGAGCGCTTGCGCGACCAGGTTTCTGGCAACGCCGCGCTCAATGGCGTACCCGTGCAGGTGGAGGCCGCGTAAGGAACAGCAAGGCCGAGCACGCTGCTCGGCTTTCCGTTACAATGCGCCACCGTGCCGACAACAGCGTCGCAAAGTTAAGCCGAGGTGCTACATGGATATCATCGAAACGATCAAAGAGCAGATTGCCAACAACACCATTCTGCTTTACATGAAAGGCTCGCCGAACGCCCCGCAATGCGGGTTCTCGGCCAAGGCATCGCAAGCAGTGATGGGTTGTGGCGAGAAGTTCGCCTACGTCGACATCCTGCAGAACCCGGAAATCCGTGCCAACCTGCCAAAATATGCCAACTGGCCGACCTTCCCGCAGCTGTGGGTAGCCGGTGAGCTGGTTGGCGGTAGCGACATCATGCTGGAAATGTTCCAGAACGGCGAGCTGCAGACCCTGATCAAGGACGCTGCTGCCAAAGCCAAGGCTTCCGAAGCCTGAGCTTCCGGCGAGCATAAAAAAACCCGCTGATCGCGGGTTTTTTTATGGGGTGAAGATTTATTCTTCGCCCATCTGCGACTGCAGGTAGTTTTCGATAGTGATCTTGTCGATCAGCCCCAGTTGGGTTTCCAGCCAGTCGATGTGCTCTTCCTCGGATTCAAGGATGTCTTCGAGCATGTCACGCGAGCCGAAGTCGCCAGCGGTTTCGCAATGGGCGATGGCTGCCTTCAGGTCCACCAGGCCTTTCTTTTCGAGCTTCAGGTCGCACTCGAGCATTTCCTTGGTGTGCTCGCCGATCATCAGCTTGCCCAGGTCCTGAACGTTCGGGATGCCTTCGAGGAACAGAATACGCTTGATCAGTTTGTCAGCGTGCTTCATCTCATCGATGGATTCCTTGTACTCGTGCTTGCCGAGCTTGTTCAGGCCCCAATCTTCGTACATGCGTGCGTGCAGGAAGTACTGGTTGATCGCGACCAGCTCGTTTCCGAGGATCTTGTTGAGATGCTGGATGACGCTTACGTCGCCTTTCATTTCGGGTTCCTGCCCTGTAGAAGTGTGCCAATACAGTGAAGTTTGAGCCCGATACTTAGGAGTGTCAAACCTAAGTTGTTGAATAATAAGTGAAAATTAATAGGAATAAGAATGTTTGTGAACCGCGTTGGAACGCTAACTTATTGAATTTAAGGCATAAAAAAACCGGACACAGGGTCCGGTTCTTTGAATTCTGGGTTTTCAGGCCGCGGTAAATTCCACGGGATAGGGTAGGGCGGCCTGGCTGACCTGAAGCTCGGTCAGGGTCTCACGGACCACTTCCTTGGCCAGGCAGGCGCATTTGCCACACTGGCTTGCGACATTGGTCGCGGCTCGCACTTCCTTGTAACTGCAGCATCCTTCATAGATCGCATCGCGGATCTGTCCGTCGGTGACGCCGACACAAAGACACACATACATAAGGGCTGACCATCGCGGGTTGAGTCGATGGATTGGAGCTTAATGTTAATGAGAATGCTTGTCAAAGTGCTTTCTGAAAAGGCTGTGCTTGAGCGACCGGTGGTTGCCTGCCTGATGGATTCGGCCTGTCATCAGAAGCCGTGTATGATGGTCGGCCTTTGTTGGATGTCGGGCAAGCCCGTCTGGCCCGGCAAACGGTTTTTCACCCTCATCAGGAGATTACAATGAGCGTACTCGTTGGTAAGAAAGCCCCCGATTTCACCGTTCCTGCCGTACTGGGCAATGGCGAGATCGTCGACAGCTTCAACCTGGCTTCGGCCATCAAGGGCAAGTACGGCCTGGTGTTCTTCTACCCGCTGGACTTCACCTTCGTCTGCCCGTCCGAGCTGATCGCCCTGGACAACCGCATCCCGGACTTCCAGTCGCGCAACGTCGAAGTGATCGGCGTGTCGATCGACTCGCACTTCACCCACAACGCCTGGCGTAACACCCCGGTGAACAACGGTGGCATCGGTCAGGTCAAGTACACCCTGGCTGCCGACATCACCCACGAAATCTGCAAAGCCTACGACGTCGAGTCCGAAGGCGGCGTGGCCTTCCGTGGCGCCTTCCTGATCGACACCAACGGTGTTGTCCGTTCGCAGATCGTCAACGACCTGCCACTGGGCCGCAACATGGACGAGCTGCTGCGCCTGGTTGACGCCCTGCAGTTCCACGAAGAGCACGGCGAAGTCTGCCCTGCCAACTGGAAAAAAGGCGACAAAGGCATGAACGCTTCGCCAGAAGGCGTTGCTGCCTACCTGAGCGAGAACGCCGGCAAGCTGTAATTGCCGCTCGCATAAAAAAACCGGCCTTCATGGCCGGTTTTTTTGTGTCCGGACTTCAAGGCTTGCAGCGCCTGCTCAGGCCTCTTCGCGGGTGAACCCGCTCCCACAGGAAACCCACAAGCCTTAGCCTTGTGCGATACCTGTGGGAGCGGGTTTACCCGCGAATACTTTTGCAGATTAATCGTTGAAGTCGCGCCAGCCGCCCATCTCTTTCCAGCGGTTGACGATGCCGCAGAACAGCTCGGCCGTCTTCTCGGTGTCATAACGCGCCGAGTGCGCCTCACGCCCGTCGAAGTCGATGTCTGCACTCTGGCAGGCACGCGCCAGTACGGTCTGGCCATACGCCAGGCCTGCGAGGGTCGCGGTGTCAAAGCTCGAGAACGGGTGGAACGGGTTGCGCTTCAGGTCGTTGCGCGCCACCGCCGCATTGAGGAAGCCCAGGTCGAAGCTGCTGTTGTGGCCGACCAGGATCGCCCGCTTGCAGCCATTGGCCTTGAGCGCCTTGCGAATGCCGCGGAAGATGTCGGTCAGTGCGCTTTCCTCGCTGACGGCCATGCGCAGCGGGTGGTCCAGCTTGATGCCGGTGAACTCCAGCGCGGCGGCTTCGATATTGGCGCCCTCGAACGGCTCTACCCGGTGGAAGTAGGTGTGCTCGGGGAACAGGAAGCCCTTCTCGTCCATGCCGATAGTGACGGCGGCAATTTCCAGCAGGGCATCGGTGGCGCTGTTGAAACCACCTGTCTCCACATCCACCACTACCGGCAGGTAGCCGCGGAAGCGCTCGGCCATCGGGTGGCGCGAACCGCTGCTGCCCTGGGTGTCCATGTCGTCTTCGTAGAGTTCTTCGCTCACGCGTTTTCCTCCAGCAGGCGCCAGCGCAGTTTTTCACCGGCGCGCAGCGGGATTACGGTCTGCTCGCCAAACGGCAGGCTGTCCGGGGCGGTCCATTCTTCACGCACCAGGGTAATGGTGTCGGTGTTCGCCGGCAGGCCATAGAAGGCCGGGCCGTGCAGGCTGGCAAAGCCTTCCAGCTTGTCCAGCGCGTTGCGCTGCTCGAACGCTTCGGCGTACATCTCGATGGCCGCATAGGCGGTGTAGCAACCGGCGCACCCGCAGGCGTTTTCCTTGGCGTGACGGGCGTGCGGCGCCGAGTCGGTGCCCAGGAAGAACTTCGGGTTACCGCTGGTGGCCGCGTCCAGCAGCGCCACCTGGTGGGTGTTGCGCTTGAGGATCGGCAGGCAGTAGAAGTGCGGGCGAATGCCGCCGACCAGCATGTGGTTGCGGTTGTACAGCAGGTGCTGCGCGGTGATGGTCGCGCCGACGTTGGCCGAAGCCTCGGTGACGAACTGCGCGGCATCGCTGGTGGTGATGTGCTCGAACACCACTTTCAGCGTGGGGAAACGCTCGACCAGACGACGCATGTGCTCGTCGATGAAGCGCTTCTCGCGGTCGAACACGTCGATCTCGCTACGGGTCACTTCGCCGTGCACCAGCAGTGGCATGCCGACGTCCGCCAGCGCCTCGATGGCCGGGAAGATCTTGTCGATGCTGGTCACGCCCGAATCGGAGTTGGTGGTGGCGCCGGCCGGGTACAGTTTTGCGGCGTACACGATGCCGCTGGCCTTGGCCGCGCGAATGTCTTCGGGGCTGGTGCGGTCGGTGAGGTACAGCACCATCAGCGGCTCGAAGCGGCTGCCGGCAGGGCGGGCGGCAAGGATGCGCTCACGGTAGGCGCCGGCCTCGTCGGCATTACGCACCGGAGGAACCAGGTTGGGCATGATGATGGCACGGGCAAAAGTGCGCGCCACGTCGCCAACGGTGTGGGGCAGGACGGCACCATCGCGCAGATGG
Organism: Pseudomonas sp. WOUb67; assembly: GCF_050058005.1. Taxonomy (NCBI): domain Bacteria; kingdom Pseudomonadati; phylum Pseudomonadota; class Gammaproteobacteria; order Pseudomonadales; family Pseudomonadaceae; genus Pseudomonas; species Pseudomonas sp. WOUb67. The sequence continues at coordinate 2,005,409 of NZ_CP170112.1, forward strand.
ATGTGCCAGTCGTCGGGGCGCAGGAGGGTCAGGCGATCGGACATTGGGGATTCCAGGCGGGTCGAACTCAAGCCCCAATGCTACCGGAAAACCCTGGGGCGAGCACGGCTATCAAGTTTTCCGGCCGGCGTCCGATAGCCTGCAGGTAAGCCGTCAGAATTTGTGGAGCCGCCCGTGCGCCAGCGTTACCTAACCCTGTTGACCCTGTTCGCCAGCCTGCCGGCCGGCGCACTGACTTTCCAGACGCGCATGGAGAACATTGCCTGGAAGGTCGAGGGTGACCAGTTCGAGTGCCGTCTGATCCAGCCGATAGAAGGTTTTGGCAGCGGCGAGTTCGTGCGCCGGGCAGGTGAACAACCGGTGTTCCAGCTGCGCTCGGACAGCAACGTGCTGGGTGCAGGGACAGCCAGCCTGCTGGCGGCTGCGGCGCCGTGGCAGCCTGGGCGGGGTGATATCAACCTGGGCAGCGTGCGCATGGCCCGCACCGGTGTGCTGTTCAGCTCCTCCCAGGGCCAGGCCAGCCGCCTGATAAACGGCCTGCTCGACGGGCGCAGCACCGTGGTGCGCAATTACGGCGGTGAGGCCGGCAGGGCGATGGAAGTGCGCGTGCTGCCGGTCAGCTTCGCCAAGGCCTACAGCGACTACCTGGCCTGTGCCGGCAAGCTGCTGCCGATGAATTTCGATCAGGTGCGCCAGACGCAGGTGGGCTTCCCGGGGGGCGGCACCGATCTGGACGCGTCGGCGCGTGCACGGCTGGATGTGATCCTGGATTACATGAAAGCCGACCCGACGGTGAACCATATCGAACTCGACGGCCACTCCGACAACAGTGGCAACCGCCTGACCAATCGTGACCTGTCGCGTCGTCGCGCGCTGGCGGTGGCTGACTACTTCAAGGCCCATGGGGTGGCGGAAGACCAGATCATCGTGCGCTTCCATGGTGAGCAGTACCCGTTGGTGAAGAACAACAGTGCTGCCAACCGGGCGCGTAATCGGCGGGTGAATATCGAGCTGGACCAGATTACGGTGGTGGTGAAACCCGTGGAGAAACCGGTTGAGCCAGCGGCGCCTGCTGCTCCGGCCCCAGCCCCAGCCCCCGCCAGCCCGGCTGCTGCCGCGCCGGGGGCGAAGGCGCCCTGAGATCGGTGTTGTTCCAGGTGTTTGCCACAACATTTTCAGCGCCTGTGAAATCGAGCGCCGCCCGCGCGGCGCTTCGCAGCACAAGGCTGCTCCTACATCTGTTTCCGGCCAATTATTCCTGAGCCCTAGGCGCGCGGCCCCTAGGTGCTCACCTCAATAACGTGTCCAACATACAAGGCGTTCGCGCGCGCTGGTGCAGGCGTCACTGGCCCGAAACAGATGTAGGAGCAGCCTTGTGCTGCGAAGCGCCGCGCGGGCGGCGCTCGATCTCATAGGCGCTAGAGATGTTGAGGCATGCACCCGTCGCCCTTCCGACAGTTCCTGTCGCTTTGTCGTCAGAAGCTGTCGCCCCACTGTAAATTTATCCGCAAGGCCGTTAGAATCGATCCCTTTCCGTACAACCCCGTGGAGTGATGGCATGGCGGACGTAAAAAAGGTCGTACTGGCGTATTCCGGCGGCCTTGATACTTCGGTGATTCTCAAGTGGCTGCAGGATACCTACAACTGCGAAGTGGTGACCTTCACCGCTGACCTGGGTCAGGGCGAAGAGGTCGAACCGGCCCGTGCCAAGGCCCAGGCAATGGGTGTTAAAGAGATCTACATCGACGACCTGCGCGAAGAATTCGTGCGTGATTTCGTGTTCCCGATGTTCCGCGCCAACACCGTCTACGAAGGCGAGTACCTGCTGGGTACTTCCATCGCCCGCCCGCTGATCGCCAAGCGCCTGATCGAAATCGCCAACGAAACCGGCGCTGACGCCATTTCCCATGGCGCCACCGGCAAAGGCAACGACCAGGTGCGTTTCGAGCTGGGTGCCTACGCCCTCAAACCAGGCGTCAAGGTCATCGCCCCGTGGCGTGAGTGGGACCTGCTGTCCCGCGAAAAACTGATGGACTACGCCGAAAAGCACGGTATCCCGATCGAGCGTCACGGCAAGAAGAAATCGCCGTACTCGATGGATGCCAACCTGCTGCACATTTCCTACGAAGGCGGTGTCCTGGAAGATACCTGGACCGAGCACGAAGAGGACATGTGGAAATGGAGCGTCTCGCCTGAGAACGCCCCGGACCAGGCGACCTACATCGAGCTGACCTACCGCAACGGCGACATCGTTGCCATCGACGGCGTCGACAAGACCCCGGCTACCGTCCTGGCTGACCTGAACCGTATCGGTGGTGCCAACGGCATCGGCCGTCTGGACATCGTCGAGAACCGTTACGTAGGCATGAAGTCGCGTGGCTGCTACGAGACCCCGGGCGGCACCATCATGCTCAAGGCCCACCGTGCCATCGAGTCGATCACCCTGGACCGCGAAGTCGCTCACCTGAAAGATGAGCTGATGCCGAAGTACGCCAGCCTGATCTATACCGGCTACTGGTGGAGCCCGGAGCGCCTGATGCTGCAACAGATGATCGACGCTTCGCAGGTCAACGTGAACGGCGTGGTACGCCTGAAGCTGTACAAGGGCAACGTCACCGTTGTCGGCCGCCAGTCGGACGACTCGCTGTTCGATGCCAACATCGCGACCTTCGAGGAAGATGGCGGCGCCTACAACCAGGCGGACGCTGCCGGCTTCATCAAGCTGAACGCACTGCGCATGCGCATTGCTGCCAACAAGGGCCGCTCGCTGCTCTGATTGCTGGCAGGTGTCCTGAAAACCCCGGCTCAGGCCGGGGTTTTTTTATGGGTGCAGAAAAGTCCGTGGGTTCAGCGCTCGTCGTTCACCATGTTGCCCTCAAGTGCGCTGATCGAAAGTTGCGCACATTGACGCCTATCCAGATTGCAAAAGCGCCAGGTGCGCGCGGGTACGGGGGGGTGGGCAAGTGCAGACAGCAGTTGCTGCTCCATCATGCGGTTGGCGTCGGGGCCGGAAAACATGAACGTGACGGGTTCGCCTTTGGCCGCTTCGTGGGGATCGTTGGCCATGGCAGGAGTGGCCAGGTTGTTCGGGCTCGGCGTGTTGTCATCCGCGGTTATGCCGGGCGATGGGCTGTAGAACGACTTGTAGTTGAAATTGAGCGTCAGGAAGAAGAGTGCTGTGAGAAAGAACGGGAAACCTACCAGAAACCAGGTGTAGAGTCTTTGGCTGGCCTCGCTGAGAAACGGCAATGTGGCGAGGGCGGAGGCTTCGATAATCCCCGCGAAGATGGCAATGATCGTCAGCGGGCCGACAGGTTGTGCTTGGGTCATTTGGGCCGTCTCCAGCGGTTTTGCCCATCTATACCTGACTGTTGGGATCAACTAAAGGCTGGACGGATTTCCGGGTGAGGAGTAATCGCCAGACACCCTGGTCGCCGTGATTTTTCACCTTGTTTGAATTGGATCTTTCTTCAAGTGGGCGTCAGTTTTTCAACTGGTGCGAAACTACGGGCGGGTGGTACCGTAAGTTTGGTAATAAAGAATTTAGTTGTTACAACTGGAGTAGTTATTTGTAGGAAATTTCTGTAAGTGCTGTAAGTTTCATCTGCTCATCAGTTTCGCTGGGAATTCGCCGCGCCATCGGGCGCCCTGTCGGTTATCGTGGCGTGCCAAAGCAAAAACAATGAATCAATGGATATCGCATGAATAAAGTGCTTATCGTGGATGATCATCCGGTCATACGCCTGGCCGTGCGCATGCTGATGGAGCGGCATGGGTATGACGTGGTGGCGGAAACCGACAACGGGGTGGCTGCACTGCAACTCACACGGCAACACCTGCCGGATATCGTGGTACTCGATATTGGCATCCCCAGGCTGGATGGCCTGGAAGTGATCGCGCGCATGGCAACGTTCAGCCCGGGCAGCAAAGTCCTGGTACTGACGTCGCAGGCGCCCGGCAACTTCTCGATGCGCTGCATGCAGGCGGGGGCATCGGGTTACGTGTGCAAGCAGCAGGAGCTCACGGAATTGCTGAGTGCCATCAAGGCCGTGTTGTCAGGGTACAGCTACTTCCCCAACCAGGCCCTGCATGCATCGCGTGGCCGGGGAGGGGGGAGCGAGACGGATATGGTCAACCGTCTTTCGGCGCGCGAGATGACCGTGTTGCAGCAGCTGGCGCGGGGGCGCTCGAACAAGGAAATTGCCGACAGCATGTTCCTCAGCAACAAGACGGTCAGTACCTACAAGTCCCGGCTATTGCTCAAGCTCAATGCGCGGTCGCTGGTTGACCTGATCGAACTGGCGCAGCGGCAAGGTCTTAACTGACTGCCAGGCCGCAAAGCCTCCCGTCAGGAGGCTTTGCCAGGGCTCCAGAGCTGCGCTACAGGTCGTAGTCGAAATCGGCCAACTGCTTTTGCAGGCGGCGTTCTTCCAGCATGTTGTCGATGGTACGGCGTTTGCTCAGGTTGGTCTTTGCGGTTTCGACCTGGGGTTCCGCTTCATCCTCTGTGGCAACAAAATCATCTTCGATCGACAGGTCGTCTTTATCGGTGCTCATGAGTCGCTCCAAGCCAAGGGGCCATTGGCCGTCCTTATAACCAGAAAGCAGACGCTGGTAAAAAAGATTTTTTCAATCGCCGAGAGTGGTTTTGAGCTATCGGCTCAATCGTCGCTGGTCTTGTGCTTGTATTCGCACAAGTCTTCGATCCGGCAGCTGCCACACCTTGGCTTGCGTGCCTGGCACACATAGCGCCCATGCAGGATCAACCAGTGATGGGCGTCGAGCAGGTAATCCTTGGGCACGAACTTGACCAGTTTCTTCTCCACCTCCAGCACCGTCTTGCCTGGCGCAATGCCCGTGCGGTTGCTGACCCGGAAGATATGGGTATCCACCGCCATGGTCGGTTGGCGGAATGCAGTGTTAAGCACCACGTTGGCGGTCTTGCGGCCCACGCCGGGCAGTGCCTCCAGCGCTTCGCGAGTTTGCGGCACCTGGCTGCCGTGCTGCTCTATCAGCATCCGGCAGGCTTCGATGACGTTTTTGGCCTTGCTGTTGTAAAGCCCGATGGTCTTGATGTATTCGCTCAGGCCTTCAACCCCCAGGGCATGGATGGCCTCTGGGGTGTTGGCGACGGGGAACAGGCGGGCGGTGGCCTTGTTGACGCCGACGTCGGTGGATTGCGCGGACAACGTCACGGCGACCAGCAGTTCGAACGGGGTGCTGTAGGCCAGTTCGGTCTTCGGGTCGGGGTTGTCTTCGTGCAGCCTGCGGAAGATCTCCAGGCGTTTGGCGGCATTCATGAAATCAGAGCTTTCCTTGACGACGTGGGTGGGCGGGGCCCGGACGCAGGCGATTGTACAAGGCCAGCACCAGTCCTAGCAGTAGCAGCGCGCCGGGGGCCAGGCTGGCCAGGTGCAGGCCGGTCAGTTCGGCCAACCCTTGGCGGCTGGCGCCGAGCAGCAGGCAGATGGCAAGCACAGCGCCAAGGTGCCTGGCGAGCAGGCGCCAGCGGCGCTGGTCAGGCAACAGTTGGTCGTAGGCCAGGCATGGCAGGCACAGCAGCGCGGGATAGTGGCCCAGGGCAATGGCCAGTGGCAGCAGCCACGCACGCAACGCCAGCTGCAGGCAGCTTGCCAGGGCGGCCAACAGCAGCAGGCTTGCCAGCACGTACGCCCAACTGGTCAGCCGCTGGCGCAAAGGTGTCAGCAACAATTGGTGCAGGCTGCCCATGACGATCGCGCACACGCCAATGGCGGCGCCCTCGCGCAGTGTTCCGGTGGCCCCGAGCATGGGCACCAGGCTTGCGGCCAGCCAGTAGTAGCTATTCATGCGCGGTGCCCTCCAGCAGCATGCTGCGCTGCTCGTCGAAATAGATCAGGGCCTCCTGCAATGCCGTGATCACGGCCCGTGAGGTCACGGTTGCGCCGGCCAGTTGGTCAAAGTCGCCCTGGTCCCGTTTCAGCGCCCAGTGGTCGCCCAGCTGACGGTTGGCAAACTGCCCCAGCCAGTGCAATTGTGGGTCTCCCAGGCGTGCGCCCAACCCCGGGCTTTCCTGTTGCTCGACCACTTGGCTGCCGATCAGTCGGCCGTCTGCGGCGATGGCGATGCTCAGCACGATCGGCCCGGCGTAGCCTTGGGCCTGGCTGATCAGGATGACTGCGGTGGGCTCGCCTGCCCGCGTGGCCCGGTACGCTGCCAGGATACGGCTGTTTGGCCGCTGGGAGGCGGGCCTTGGCAGGGGGGTGTCCAGTGGCTGGTTGTCGTAACTGCCTTCAGGCAGCACCGCCAGTCGCTGGCGGCTTTGCAGTTGCTTCTCGGCGCTGGCGATGGCGGTACTGGTCCAATGTCGCCATGTCAGCGTGGCAGACACAGCCAGTGCCGCGGTCAGCAGCAGCAGGCCTGCGTCACGCGCCAGGCGATTCATCGGGTGGCCTGCTGACGCTGCAGGGCCAGGCGCTCAAGGCTCGGTGCCATGAGGTTCATCAGCAAGATGGCGAAGGCCGTGCCATCCGGGTAGCTGCCCCAGGTGCGAATCAGGTAGATCAGCAGCCCTGCTCCCAGGCCGAAGCACAGCCTGGCCCACTCATTCTTGGGGCCGGAGACGGGCTCGGTGGCAATGAAGAACGCCGCCAGCATGGTGGACCCGGAGAACAGGTGCAGCAAGGGTGAGCCGTTGGAATCCGACCCCGAACCATTCCAGCCCAACAGGCTGAACACGAATAGCCCTGCCAGCAAGCCCGCAGGGGCATGCCAGCTGATCACCTTGCGCTGCAACAGGAACAGGCCGCCGAGCAGGAACGCCAGGTTGACCCATTCGCTGCCCTTGCCGCCAATGCTGCCGAACCCCGGGTGGCTGGCGAACAGCTCGTCAAGGGTGAGGCTGCGATTGTGGCGCAGGCCGTCGAGCAGCGTAGGCCGGGCCCATGCATCGATGTGCTCGCCACCCGCGAAAACCTGCTGCAGGCTGTCCAGCAAGCCTGGTGCAGGCCCTGGCCAATGGTTCATCTGTAACGGGAAGCTCAGCAATACGAAGGCATAACCGACCATGGCCGGGTTGAACAGGTTGCGCCCGACACCGCCAAAGGCCTGCTTGCCGATGCCGATGGCAACGCTGGTGGCGACCACAGGCAACCACCAGGGGGCCAGGGTGGGCAGGGCGCATGCCAGCAGGACGGCGGTGACCAGTGCGCTGCCATCGCTCAGCGCCGGCGTCGGCGGTTGCCCGCGCATCGTCAGCAGCAGGGTTTCGCACAGCGTGGCGGCACAGGCGCAGAGCAACAGGTTCACCAGCAAACCCCAGCCGTGCAGCCACAGCAGTGTCAGCAGGCCAGGTATGCAGGCCAGCAAGACCAGGCCCATGCTGGTGCGTAGTCGCGGGTCGGGGCTGGTGTTCATTGTGCAAACAGTCCATTGAAACCGGAAAACGCCATGGCCATTACCCCGACACCGATCAATTCGATGGGCAGGCCGCGCAGCACGCCGGGGATATCGGCATGGGCACTGCGCTGGCGCAGGTCGGCGAACAAGACCAGCGCCAGCCAGAAGCCTACACCGGCCAGCAAGGCTTGCAGCATCGTGGCTGGCCACGTGCTGTCGTCGCTGGCCTGCTGCAGCGCCAGCCCCAGCGCTACGGCATTGCTCAAGAGCAGGGCTGGCAACCCCGTTACGGGCCAGGCGGGGCGCCATTTGGTTAGCAGCCATGGCACGCCCCTGGCGAGCAATGCCAGCCAGGGCAATAGCACGAACAGGGCAAGGTCGTGGATGTGCAACGGGGCAAGCACCCCTCGCATCAGCAACTGGGCACCGATCATGCCCAGCGCAATGCACAGCGCGCAGGCCAGGCCGTGCACATGCAGGTGCAGCCTGGGGGCTGACGGTTGTGGCAGGCACAGGTGGTTGACCAGCGCGGCGCTGATCAGGACCAGGATGTAGTCGCTCATGAGATGACGATAGCCGGTAATCAGGGTGATTGTCCGGCAAGCAAGGCGCAGAAGGAACTGCCCCGGCACGAGGGCCGGGGCAGGGGCGTTACTTGATGCGTTGGCCTGGCTTGGCGCCGCTGTCCGGGCTCAGCAGGTAGATTTCTTCACCGCCAGGGCCGGCGGCCATGACCATGCCCTCAGACACGCCAAAGCGCATCTTCCGTGGCTTGAGGTTGGCAACCATCATGGTCAGGCGGCCTTCCAGCTTGGACGGGTCAGGGTAAGCCGACTTGATGCCGGAGAACACGTTGCGGCGCTCGTCACCGATATCCAGGGTCAGTTGCAGCAGCTTGTCGGCGCCCGCTACGGCTTCGGCCTTGACGATCAGTGCCACGCGCAGGTCAACGGCCGCAAAGGTGTCGAATTCGATTTCTGCCGACAGCGGGTCCTTGGTCAGCTCGCCGTTGCCGGCCGGGGCCTTGGCTTCGGCGGCCAGCAGGTCTTCCTTGCTTGCTGCGACCATGGCTTCGACCTTGGCCGGTTCGATGCGGCTCATCAGTGCCTTGAACGGGTTCAGCTGGTGGTTTTCCAGGCGCGACGAGTGGTCGTGCCAAGCCAGTGGGGCAACGTTGAGGAAGGCCTCGGCGTCGGCGGCCAGCACAGGCAGCACGGGCTTGAGGAAGATCACCAGCTGACGGAACAGGTTGATGCCCTGGGCGCAGATGGCCTGCACTTCATCCTGCTTGCCTTCCTGCTTGGCCAGCGACCACGGTGCCTTGTCGGCGATCCAGGCGTTGGCGCGGTCGGCCAGCGCCATGATCTCGCGCATGGCACGGCCGAAGTCGCGGCCTTCGTAGGCTTCGGCGATCGACGGGGCAGCGGCCAGGAAGGCCTCGGTCAGCTCCGGTGCGGCATCGCCGGCCACCATCACGCCCTCATTGCCTTTGTGGATGAACCCGGCGCAGCGGCTGGCGATGTTGACCACCTTGCCCACCAGGTCGGAGTTGACCTTCTGCACGAAGTCTTCCAGGTTCAGGTCCAGGTCGTCGACGCCACGGCCCAGCTTGGCCGCGTAGTAGTAACGCAGGTATTCCGGCTGCAGGTGGTCAAGGTAGGTGCGGGCCTTGATGAAGGTGCCGCGCGACTTGGACATCTTGGCGCCGTTGACGGTCAGGTAGCCGTGCACGTTGACCGCGGTCGGCTTGCGCAAGCCTGCGCCTTCGAGCATGGCGGGCCAGAACAGGGCGTGGAAGTTGACGATGTCCTTGCCGATGAAGTGGTACAGCTCGGCCTTGGAGTCTTCCTTCCAGAAGGCGTCGAAGTCCAGCTCCGGGCGGCGTGCGCAGAGGTTCTTGAAGCTGGCCATGTAGCCGATTGGCGCGTCCAGCCACACGTAGAAGTACTTGCCCGGTTCGCCCGGGATCTCGAAGCCGAAGTATGGCGCGTCGCGGGAGATATCCCATTCCTGCAGGCCGGAATCCAGCCATTCGGCCAGCTTGTTGGCCACTGCGTCCTGCAGGGTGCCGCTGCGTGTCCACTGCTGCAGCATGGCCTGGAAGTCGGGCAGCTTGAAGAAGAAGTGCTGCGAATCACGCAGTACCGGGGTGGCACCGGAAATCGCCGACTTGGGGTTCTTCAGCTCGGTGGGCGCGTAGGTGGCGCCGCATTTTTCACAGTTGTCGCCGTACTGGTCTTCGGCCGCGCATTTGGGGCAGGTGCCCTTGATGAAGCGGTCGGCCAGGAACATGCCCTTTTCCGGGTCGAAGTACTGGGTCACCGAACGGGTGGCGATGTGCCCGGCTTCACGCAGGCGCGTGTAGATCATGCTCGACAGTTCGCGGTTTTCTTCGCTGTGGGTGGAGTGGAAGTTGTCGAACTCCACCAGGAAGTCGGCGAAGTCGCCGCTGTGCTCGGCCTGGACGTTGGCGATCAGCTGTTCCGGGGTGATGCCTTCTTTTTCGGCACGCAGCATGATGGCCGAGCCGTGGGCGTCGTCGGCGCAGACGTAGATGCACTGGTTGCCGCGCATTTTCTGGAAGCGGACCCACATGTCTGTCTGGATGTACTCGAGCATATGGCCTAGATGGATTGATCCATTGGCATAGGGCAGGGCGCTGGTGACGAGAATCTGACGTGGCTCGGACATGGTGGCTCGGCTACTTATCTGGCTACGGGGTAAAAATGAGGGTGATCGGCCACTATAAAGGGCTGGCGAAGATATTTCACCCCGCATGCGCATCTGCTGACGATTGACGGGTTAGGATAGGCGCCTGTTTTACATTAAGTTTGCCAATGGGAGTCTCCATGAGTGCCGTCACCCGTGCCGCCGTCGAAGGCGTGCTTCGCCAGTACACCGACCCCTACCTGAACCAGGACCCGGTCAGCGCCGGTTGCGTGCGCGCCATCGATATCCAGGGCGGGCAGGTCAGCGTGCAGTTGCAGTTGGGCTATGCCGCCGGGCTGTTCAAGAACGGCTGGGCCCAGGTGCTGCAGACCGCCATCGGCAACCTCGAGGGCGTCAGCAGCGCCCAGGTGTCGATCGATTGCCAGGTGGCCGCGCACAAGGCCCAGGCCCAGGTGCCGGCCATGGCCAACGTCAAGAACATCATCGCCGTGGCTTCGGGCAAGGGTGGGGTGGGCAAGTCGACCACTGCGGCCAACCTGGCCTTGGCCCTGGCCCGCGAAGGCGCGCGGGTGGGTATTCTCGATGCCGATATCTACGGCCCAAGCCAGGGCGTGATGTTCGGGATCGCTGAAGGTACCCGCCCACAGATCCGTGAGCAGAAGTGGTTTGTGCCGATCAAGGCCCATGGTGTGGAGGTCATGTCCATGGCGTTTCTCACCGACGACAATACGCCGATGGTCTGGCGTGGTCCGATGGTCTCCGGTGCGCTGCTGCAGCTGGTGACCCAGACCGCCTGGGACGACCTGGATTACCTGGTGATCGACATGCCGCCGGGCACCGGCGATATCCAGCTGACGCTGGCGCAGAAAGTGCCGGTGGCCGGCTCTGTGATCGTCACCACCCCGCAGGACCTGGCGTTGCTGGATGCCAAGAAGGGCGTGGAGATGTTCCGCAAGGTCAACATCCCGGTGCTCGGCGTGGTCGAGAACATGGCCGTGCATATCTGTTCGAACTGTGGCCATGCCGAGCACCTGTTCGGCGAAGGCGGTGGTGAGAAGCTGGCGAGCCAGTATGGCGTCGACCTGCTGGCCTCGCTGCCGTTGTCGATGCTGATCCGCGAGCAGGCCGACAGCGGCAAGCCTACGGCGATTGCCGAGCCGGAAAGCCAGATTGCCATGGTCTATCAGGAACTGGCCCGCCAGGTGGGTGCACGGATCGTGCTGCAGGAAGCAGCGGCACCAGCGATGCCGAGCATTACCATCAGCGAAGACTGACCTGGCAGACCGAGTCGCTTTCTTCGCGGGTAAACCCGCTCCCACAGGTACAGCGCAGCCTTCAAATGCCGCGCGGTCCTGTGGGAGCGGGTTTACCCGCGAAGAAGGCGACTCGGTCTTTCAGTCAGGCATAAAAAAAACCCGCCAGAAGGCGGGTTTTTTTTGAAAGCCAGGAAGCGAGATCGACTTAGGCGATCTGAACTTCTTCAGCCTGCATGCCTTTCTGGCCGCGGGTAGCGACGAAAGTAACAGCCTGGCCTTCTTTCAGGGTTTTGAAGCCGTCAGCTTGGATGGCTTTGAAGTGCACGAACAGGTCGTCGCCCGACTGAGGGGTGATGAAGCCGTAGCCTTTCTCATCGTTGAACCACTTAACGGTACCGTTTTGACGGTTGGACATTTTTCTGTCTCCTTGGACAATTTGAAAACGGTCAGGAAAAACCCTGCCCGGGACTGAGCGCAAAGAGAGCAGAAAATTCAGCGATGGGCCGATCAGGATCGTGCATCAAACTAGAGATTCTCGGTGTCACGTGCAGCACAGTGGCGCCACCTTACCCCACTTTCCGCAACCTGCCAATGGTCTGAAGATGCTTTAGGCAAATTCGGATCGACGGCGGCTGCAGCCTCCGCCTGGCGCGGGATGCGGCATAGAACTTTAACCTGGGCGCCGGGACCGGTAAGATGCGGATCACGATTTTTACCACGCAACTCTTCAGGACACCCCCGCCATGAGCATCAAATCGGACAAGTGGATTCGCCGCATGGCGCAGGAACACGGCATGATCGAACCGTTCGTCGAGCGCCAGGTGCGCGGCGAACAGGACAGCCGGGTCATTTCCTTCGGTGTCTCCAGCTACGGCTACGACGTGCGCTGCGCCGACGAATTCAAGGTTTTCACCAACATCAACTCGGCCACCGTCGACCCCAAGAACTTCGACGCCGGCAGCTTCGTCGATATCAAGAGCGACGTGTGCATCATCCCGCCGAACTCCTTCGCCCTGGCCCGCACCGTCGAGTACTTCCGCATTCCGCGTGACGTGCTGACCATCTGCCTGGGCAAGAGCACCTACGCCCGTTGCGGCATCATCGTCAACGTCACCCCGCTCGAGCCCGAGTGGGAAGGCCATGTGACGCTGGAGTTCTCCAACACCACCACGCTGCCGGCGAAGATTTACGCCAACGAAGGCGTGGCACAGATGCTGTTCCTGCAGTCTGACGAAGAATGCGAAGTGTCCTACAAGGACCGTGGCGGCAAATACCAGGGCCAGCGCGGCGTTACCCTGCCACGTACCTGAGCCGACAAGCGCGGGGAATTCCCCGTGCCTTTGGCACTCCAACGCAGTAATGCCGGTGCGCACGATGTGCATCGGCCTTCGTCAGGAGCCGCCAATGAAACTCCATCCCGCAATCAGTGCCAAGCTGGCAGGCCTGCAGCCCAACCACATCGGGTTGTTGCCCTGGTCACTGCTGGCGCACCCGCTGCCGATGCAGGCGGGGGGCGTGCCCCACCAGCCTGACCCCGATACGCCACAGCCACCGGAACCGGGTGAAACGCAACCCATGGAGCCGGGTGAGCCGACGCTGCCGGACGAGCCGCCTCCCGCACCTGTAGCCTGAGCGCTGTTATAGCGCCCAGACGCGCCCTGCGCCGGCCAGGTAAACCTGGCCGGTTCCGCCTGGCTCGATTGTCCAGCCGCCGGTGAATTCTCCGAATGCCGGTAGCAGGCTGACGCCCTTGTCGATCAGGAAACATGGCAGGCGCAGGCGCTGACGGGCCTTGCCGCGCAGGACGAATGCCGGGTGTACATGGCCTGCCAGTACCGGGTGCGTCGGGTGCGGACGGGGCTCGTGCTGTAGTGCAAACGGCGCCACTATCCAGGGTTCGTCCTGCACGTCAATGCGCAGCGAGGCGGGTGGATCGCCAGCGTTGCGATCATGGTTGCCGCGTATCAGCACGATGTTGAGGTGCTCATGCCGCCCCCGCCACTCCTGCAGCCTGGCCAGCGTTGCCGGCGCCCGGGCGGTGCGCGCATGGAGAAAGTCGCCCAGAACGATGAGTTGTTCGCACTCGTGTACTGCCAGCAAGGCGTCTAGCCGGGCGAGGGTGGCTGCGGTGGTGCCGCGTGGCACCGGTTGATGCAGGGCGCGATAGCTGGCGGCCTTGCCGATGTGCAGGTCGGCAACCAGCAAGGCCCGGCGAGCAGGCCAGTAGATGGCCTTGTCGGCAAGCAGCCAAAGCGCCTGACCGCAGTGTTCGATGGGCTGATGGGTCATTCTGGCACGCCTGCCGCGCGTTCAAGCTCAGCGACCATCCGCGCAATCCGGTCCGCCAGTTTTTCGGTGCTAAGCGTCTCGCGCATGCCCTCCACCAGCAAGGCAAACGCCAACGGCCCAGGGCGCTTCAATATACGCAGGTCCAGTTGCAGGCCGCCCAACTTCAGCAACTGCCGATGCAGCCGTTCGATTTCCAGCTCCTCGCTCAGCACCTCGTCCCGGGCCTGGCCAAGCAGCAGATTCCCGGCGTCATGCTTGCGGAAAACCTCGTAGAACAGCCCACTGGATGCCTGGATCTGCCGGGTGCTCTTCTGCGCCGCCGGATACCCGCCAAACACCAGCCCGGCAATCTGGGCGATCTCGCGAAAGCGCCGCAACGCCATTTCGCCCGCATTAAGGCTGGCCAGCACATCCTCCAGCAGTTGCCCGGTTGCAAGCGCCTGCGGCAAATGCGCCGCCCAGTCCACGTTACCGGGGCTGAGCAGCTCGAACCCGTAATCGTTGACGGCAATCGACACCGACAGCGGCTGCACGCGGCTGACCCGCCAGGCGATCAGGTTGGCCAGGCCCAGGTTGGCCATGCGCCCGGCAAACGGGTACAGGAACAAGTGCCAGCCCTGGCGGGATTTGAACGTCTCGGCCAGCAGCGTGCCGGTGGTGGGCAACGCCGACCATTGGGCCTGTAGCGCCAGCAGCGGGCGCACCGCACGCATCTCGGGGCCGTCGAAGCGTTCATGGGCTGCGGCATCGAGCTGTTCGACCAACGCGTCGGCCAGTTCGCTCGAGAGCGGCATGCGCCCGCCATTCCACCGCGCCACCGCAGCCTTGCGCGCAGTGCTGCGACGCACATAGGCGGTCATGTTTTCCACGCGCACCAGTTCCAGCACGCGCCCGGCAAACACCAGCGTATCGCCAGGCCGCAGGCGGGAAATGAATGCTTCTTCGACACTGCCCAATGCCTTGCCGCCACCGCCCTTGGACCAATATTTAAGTTGCAGGTTGGCATCGCTGACAATGGTGCCGATGCTCATGCGATGGCGCCGCGCCAGGCGTTCGCTGGCCACCCGGTACAGGCCATCGGCCTGGCGTTCGACGCGCTGGTAGTCCGGGTAGGCGCTCAGTGAGCCGCCGCCGTGGCAGACGAAGTCCAGGGCCCATTGCCACTGGCTGTCGCGCAATGCGGCGAACGCCCAGGTGCTGCGCACTTCGGCCAGCAGCTGCTCGGCGTCAAAGCCACTGCCAAGGGCCATGCTGACCAGGTGTTGCACCAGCACGTCCATGCACAGCCGTGGCGAGACGCGTGCTTCGATGTGCCCGGCCGCCAGTGCCTGGCGCGCCGCTGCTGCTTCCACCAGTTCCAGGCTGTGAGTGGGCACCAGGGTTATCCGCGAACGCCGCCCCGGTGCATGGCCGGAGCGGCCGGCCCGCTGCATCAGGCGGGCAATGCCCTTGGCCGAGCCGATTTGCAGCACCCGCTCCACCGGCAGGAAGTCCACGCCCAGGTCCAGGCTGGACGTACAGACCACTGCCTTCAGGCTGCCTTGCTTGAGGCTGCGCTCGACCCAGTCTCGGGTTTCGCGCGCCAGCGAGGCATGGTGCAAGGCAATCAGCCCGGCCCAGTCGGGGCGGGCTTCAAGCAGGGCCTGGTACCAGAGTTCGGCCTGGGCACGGGTATTGGTGAACACCAGGCAGCTGGCACTGGCATCGATCTCCTGGCTGACCTGGTCGAGCATCTTCAGGCCCATGTGCCCGGCCCAGGGGAAGCGCTCGATTGCCGCCGGCAGCAGGGTATCGACCTGCAGCGCCTTGTCCTGGCGGCCCTGCACCAGCAGGCCACCTTGCGGCAGCAGTACCTCCCGCGCGTGTTGCAGGTTGCCGAGCGTGGCAGAGAGGCCCCAGGTGGGCAGGCCGGGGTGCCACTGGCGCAGGTGGGCCAGGGCCAGTTGCAGTTGTACCCCGCGCTTGTTGCCCAGCAATTCGTGCCATTCATCCACCACCACCAGGCGCAGCGTGGCGAAGTCTTCGCGGGCCTGTGCCCGGGTCAGCAGCAAGGTCAGGCTTTCGGGGGTGGTGACCAGCACGCTGGGCAGGCGCCGGGCTTGCCGGGCACGCTCGGCGCTGGGGGTGTCGCCGCTGCGCACCCCAACGCGCCAGGGCAGTTCAAGCTCATCGAGCGGCGCCTGCAAGGCACGTGCGGTGTCGGCGGCCAAGGCCCGCATGGGCGTGACCCACACCACCTGCAATGGCACAGGCTGGTTGCCCTGAGGCTGGGTTTTGAACGCGCGAAGGGCGGCGAGCCACACGGCGTAGGTCTTGCCGGCGCCGGTGCTGGCGTGCAGCAGGCCAGACTCACCACGCTCGACGGCTGCCCAGACGCGTCGCTGGAACGCGAACGGCTTCCACCCTCGTTTGGCGAACCAGGCATTGGCAAGGTCGGTGGCGGCGGGCATGAGGCAGTGGTCCGTCGAAGGGTGTGCTTCTACAGACCACCCACCAGGGGCAATGGTTTTACCGAATCAGTTGCCCAGCAGATAGCCGCTGCGGCACACCTGCTCGCCGGCCACGTGGGCGATGACCATGCCAGCGGTTGCCATGCGCCGCACGCTGCGGGCGTACAACAGGCCCGGCTGGCTGTTACGCACCGCGGTCACCCGGTCGCTGAGCGGGTCGATGATTTCTGCGATCAACTGGCCGGCTTCCAGGTGCTGCCCGGGTTTGGCGTGATACACCAGCAAACCGCCCAGTGGCGTCGACACCGGTTCCACAGCGGCCAGCGGCGTGGCGGGGCTGAGCAAGGCCGGCAAGGAAGGGCTGGCGCCCTCGATAACCCCTGCATGGGTCAGGAAGTCGATTATCGCCTGGCAATCCTTGCTGGCCAGGTCATGGCAGACATCCGCCTGGCCGCGCAGCTCGACGGTCACCGAGCAGCAGCCCAGCGGGATCGGGAAGCGCTTGCCGAAGCGTTGCTGCAACTGCCACCAGACCAGGCTGAAGCATTCGTCGAACGACTGCCCGCCCGAGTCGGTGGCCAGCAGGCTGGCCTGGGCGCCCAGGTAGCGGGCCAGCGGTTCGATCTGTGGCCAGGCGTCTGGTGTGGTGTACAGGTGCTCGACCGCCTCGAAATCGCAGTGCAGGTCCAGCACCAGGTCGGCGTCGCAGGCCAGGCGCTGCAGGATCAGGCGCTGGGCCTGCAGGGGCGTGCGGGCCGGGTGTGCGTCCAGCCCACGGCGCAGGTATTCGCGGATAAGTGCGATGTTGTGGGCCGGGTCCTGGGTCAGGTGCTTTTCGATCTGGTCGCCGATGCTGTCCGACAGGTCGACGAAATTGCGGTTGAAGTTCTCGCCGCTTTGCAGTTCGAAGCGCCCCAGTGGCGCATCCAGCAGCACTTGCTCCAGGCCGACCGGGTTGGCCACCGGTACCAGGATGATTTCGCGCTGCAGGCGGCCTTGTTGTTCAAGCTCCGCCAGGCGGCGCTTGAGGTGCCAGGCCACCAGCATGCCCGGTAGCTCGTCGGCGTGCAGCGAGGCCTGTATATAGACCTTGCCACCACCGCGGGGGCCGAAGTGAAAACTGTGCAGTTGGCGGATAATGCCCGGAACGGGTGAAAGCAGGTCGTGTGTTGAATGGTGCATGGTGGTCCTGGATGCGTGGCGAATACGGTCTGCGACACGGGTCGGCTCAAAGATAGAAGCATAGTTTTTGGCCTTGCGCCTCAACCGATTAGGCAAGAGCACCGCGCTGGCTTCTTCGCGGGTAAACCCGCTCCCACAAGTACAGCGCTACCCTTGGCTTTATCGCTGTCCCTGTGGGAGCGGGTTTACCCGCGAAGAAGACAGCGCGGCCTCAAGCTTTTGTCAGGTCAGCAACGCCTGCAACGTAGCCAGGTCATCCGCCTCTTCCACCGGTTTGTCCAGCCGCCAGCGCAGCATGCGCGGAAAGCGCACGGCGATGCCGCTCTTGTGGCGCTTCGATAATGCGATGCCCTCGAAGCCCAGCTCGAACACCAGCGTCGGCGTCACGCTGCGCACCGGGCCGAAGGTTTCCACCGTGGTCTTGCGGATAATGGCGTCGACCTTGCGCATTTCTTCGTCACTCAGGCCGGAGTAGGCCTTGGCAAAAGGCACCAGTGCGCGCCCCGGGGTGCCGGCCGGTGCGTCCCACACGGCGAAGGTGTAGTCGCTGTACAGGCTGGCCCGCCGGCCGTGGCCGCGCTGGGCGTAGATCAGCACGGCATCGACGCTGAACGGGTCGATTTTCCACTTCCACCAGGTGCCCATGTCCTTGGTGCGCCCCACGCCGTACAGGGCTTCACGCTGCTTGAGCATCAGGCCCTCGACACCCAGGCTGCGGGATTGCTCGCGCTGGCGGGCGAGGTCGGCCCAGTCCGGGCCTTCAAGCAGGGGCGACAGCAGCACCGGGGCCAGTGGGTGGTCTTCCACCAACCGTTCCAGCTGGCGGCGGCGCTCGTGTTGCGGCCGGTTGCGCCAGTCCTCGCCTTGCCACTCCAGCAGGTCGTAGGCTTGCAGTACCACCGGTGCATCGCTCAGCAGCTTCTTGCCCAGCGTCTTGCGCCCGATGCGCTGCTGTAACAAGGCAAAAGGCTGTACGGCCAGCTCCGCTGGGGTATCGCCTGGCTTCCATACCAGTATTTCACCATCCAGCACGACGCCATCGGGCAACGTCTGTGCCAGGCTGTGCAGCTCGGGGAAGCGGTCGGTAACCAGCTCTTCGCCACGCGACCAGACCCACAGTTGGCCTTCGCGCTTGACCACCTGGGCGCGAATACCGTCCCATTTCCACTCGATCTGCCAAGCGCTTGGCGGCCCGAGCAGTGTGTCGAACTGTTCGGTTGGCGCTTGCAGCGGGTGCGCCAGAAAGAACGGGTAGGGCTGGCCGCCGCGCTGGCGGTGTTCATCGGCCGACTCGGCGGCGATCAGCATCTGGTAGCTGGCCGCCGTGGGGCGATGGCTGATATCGGTGTAGCCCACCATCCGCTGGGCGACGCGTTTGGCGTCCAGGCCGGCCAGTTGCGCCAGGGCGCGGGTGACCAGCAGCTTGGACACGCCCACGCGAAAACTGCCGGTGATCAGCTTCAGGCACAGCATCAGGCTGGGGCGGTCCAGCTGTGCCCAGAGCGGCTGCAGGCGCTGCTGAATTTGCTCAGGCGGCAGTCCGCGCAGCGGCAGCAAATGCTGTTCTACCCAGGTGGCAAGGCCTTCATCGCTGCCAACGGCGTGTACGGGCACCAACAGCGAAATGGTTTCGGCCAGGTCACCGACTGCCTGGTAGCTTTCTTCGAAGAGCCAGTCCGGCAACCCGGCCTGTGCCGTTGCCTGTTCGCGCAACACGCGCGTGGGCACCAGCTGGCGCGGGCGCCCGCCGGCCAGAAAGTACACGGCCCAGGCCGCATCCTCGGCGGGGGCGCTGGCGAAATAGTCGCGCAGGGCCTCAAGCTTGGCGTTGCTGGACGTGGTCGCATCCAGGCGCAGGTACAACGTGGCGAAGGTTTTCATGGTGTGGGTTCGGTAGGGGCAACGTCGTCCTCGTCGCCGTATTCGGTGACGAAGCCGCGGGCATCAAGGCCTTGTTCGTTGAGGTAGCGCACCAGCACGTTGACCGAGCCGTGGGTGACCATCACCCGTTCGGCGCCGGTCTGGCCGATTGCCCACAGCAGGCCGGGCCAGTCGGCATGGTCCGAGAGCACGAAGCCCCGGTCCACGCCGCGCCGCCGGCGGGTGCCGCGCAACAGCATCCAGCCACTGGCGAAGGCGTCGCTGTACTCGCCGAAGCGGCGCATCCAGCTACTGCCACCGGCCGAGGGGGGGGCCAGGACCAGCGCCTGGCGCAGCAACGGGTCGTTGCGCGGGATATCGCCGGCATAGCGGGTTTCCGGCAGGTGTATGCCGGCGTCCCGGTACACTCGGTTGAGGGGCTCGACGGCGCCATGCACGAGAATCGGGCCGATGCTGGGGTCCAGCCCATGCAGAATCCGCTGGGCCTTGCCGAAGGCATAGCAGAACAGCACGCTGGCCTTGCCCTGTTCGCTGTTGGCCCGCCACCAGGCATTGATGCCGGCGAAGATCTCGCCCTGGCTGGGCCAGCGGTAGATTGGCAGGCCGAAGGTCGATTCGGTGATGAAGGTGTGGCACGGCACCGGTTCGAAGGGTGTGCAGGTGCCATCGGGCTCTACCTTGTAGTCACCGGAGGCGACCCAGACTTCACCTTGATACTCCAGGCGCACCTGCGCCGAGCCCAGCACATGCCCGGCCGGGTGCAGGCTCAGGGTCACGCCATGGTGTAACAGGCGCTCGCCGTAGGGCAGGGTCTGCAAATTGATGGCCTGGCCCAGGCGGCTGCGCAGGATGCCGGCGCCGGGGCTGGCGGTCAGGTAATGGCCATTGCCTGTACGTGCGTGGTCACCGTGGCCATGGGTGATCACGGCGCGGTCTACCGGCCGCCAAGGGTCGATATAGAAATCACCGGGCGGGCAGTAGAGGCCTTCGGGGCGGGCGATGACGAGGTCCATGGCATGGGCGCCGGTTTGGAGTTACCAGTTAGGAGCCATGCTGGAGAAAGGAAGTTCGACTGGAAATGGCTGGGGCCGCTTCGCACCCCATCGCCGGCAAGCCAGCACCCACAGGGATCGTGCAAGCTTGTAGAGGTATGAGGCCGACGCGGGCAGAGTGGGAGCTGGCTTGCCGGCGATGGGCTGCAAAGCAGCCCTAAGACTGGCGGTGCCGTTTATTTGCCGGGCACCAACGTAAGCCGCTGGCTGCCATACGCTTTGCCAAAGTTCTGCGGTTGCAGCGGCAGGCTCATGAAGCGCCCTTTGAACCAGGCATCCAGCCCGTCACTGTGGTGTGCGCTGGCCGGGTTGCCGGACTGCCCGCTGCTGGTCAGCACCTGCAACGGTTCGGCCTGGCCGAAGTCGACGATCATCCGCGCCGAGGCCGGCAGGCGGGTGTCGAAGTCGCTGCCCCAGGCGTACGGCGTGAGGGCCAGGGTCGTGAAGTCGCCGCCTGCGGCCAGCGGCGAACGGCGGCTGGCATCGCCCAGGCCATGGTAGGCCGGTGCCGGCCAGCGGTACTGGTGCAGCTTGCCCCACTGCCAGGCGCGGCGGTCGGCACCCAGTTGCGTGGTGCCGGCATCCACTGCGCCCGCCAGGCTGCGGGCGAGGATGGTGGGTTTGTCTTCTTTCTGCGGGGTGCTGCGGTCATCCCAGAACGGGCTGTCGTCGCGGCCCAGCAGGTGATCGGCCTGCGCCGAGAATGACAAGCGCGCATTGCTGACGAACGCCTGCCACGCCGGGCCGGACTCCGGGCCAAGGTCGTCGAGGAACGTTTGCCGTGCAACTTCCTGGAGGAACAGCTCGTACAGCGCTGCATCAGCCGACACCGGGCTCAGGCGGCCGTCGAAAGCCTTGAGCCTGGCCAACGCGTCTTTGGCTTTGTCGCGCTGTGCAGCGGGCAGGGCATCGATCGCCTGGTTCAGTGGCTGGGCCATGCCAGGGGCATCGAACATCTGCTTGAGTTTGGCGGCCAGCAGGGTCACCTGGTCGTTCTGCAGGGCCATCAGGCTGCGGCTGTCGTGGCGGCCATTGCCGGCCAGCTGGGCCAGGCGTTCAGCGCGTTCCGGGTAGTACCAGGTGCTGGACAACTGCATGCCATAGCCACGCGGCAGGCTGCGCTGGTTGGCGTGGCCGATCCAGCCGGCGGGCGGGTCCTGGTCGTAGGGGTGCAGCATCGGGTCGGCATAGCCGTCCCAGTCATAGCGCCCGTCCCAGCCCGGCGAGGGCAGCAGGCCCTGGCCTTCGCGGCGGTTGGGGTAACGGCCGCTTACCTGCCAGCCAATATGGTCGGGCTCGGCGAAGACGAAGTTGAGGGCAGCAGCGGTCACTTCACGTGTGCTGTCGAAGGCGCGCTCCACGTTCTTGGCCCGGGTCAGGTCAAACAGTGCATCCAGACTACGGTCGGCCTTGAACTGCGGCAGGTTCAGCGCCAGGCCCAGGCTGGCGTTGTCGGGTTGGGCCAGCAAGGTGCCGTGGCGGGTGTCGTACATCACCTCGCGCAGCGGGCGCTGGCCCCGGACGAAGAAGGTTTCGCTACGGGCGCGGGCCGGCAGCCATTTGCCATCGGCCAGGTAGCTCAGCTGGCTGCCCTGGCGACGCAGTTGCTCCAGGTACAGGTCCTGGTTGTCGGCCATCACTGCGCTGCTGCTCCAGGCCAGCTTGCCGTTGTAGCCAGCCAGCACGATCGGCAGGCCGGGCAACGACAGGCCGGCAACCTGGTACTTGCCCGTGTGGATTTGTACCGGGCTCAGGGCCCAGGCGGCGCGGCTGTCGCTGGCCAGCAGGCTCTTGCCACTGCGGCTGCGCTGAGGGCCCAGGGCCAGGTTGGCCGAGCCCGGGCTGCCGAGCAGGTCAAGGTCGGCCAGTTTCTGGCTGGCGGCCGCCAGCGCTGGCAGGCCCGGCAACTGGCTGGCCAGGTTCAGGCCCTTGAGCTTGTCCACTTCGGTTTCGGCCAACGGCTCGTCCGGGGCACCGGGCAGCAACCAGGCCAGCTTGTCGCTGCCGGCTTTCTGCGCCAGGGTCAGGGCGCTCAGTTCTTCCTGCAGGTTAACCGACTGGCTGAAC
Organism: Pseudomonas sp. WOUb67; assembly: GCF_050058005.1. Lineage (NCBI taxonomy): Bacteria > Pseudomonadati > Pseudomonadota > Gammaproteobacteria > Pseudomonadales > Pseudomonadaceae > Pseudomonas > Pseudomonas sp. WOUb67. Next base: position 2,027,633 of record NZ_CP170112.1, read on the forward strand.
GCGTACAGGCAGAAGATCAGCGCCGAGTCTTCGGGCTTCCAGTATTCAGGGCGATAGCCGCTGTTGGCCAGGTCAGCCGGCAGCTTGTCGCGGTAGCGGAACAGGTAGGCGTTGACCCCGCGTGCATACACTTCGAAGAAGCGCTTGAGCCGTGGCGATGCGTCGGCGTATTGCTGGGCGGCGCTCTGCTTGAGGTTGGCAGCGCGCATCAGGCGGTCGATGTCCAGCGCGTCGCTGCCGGCCAGTTCGGCCAGGCGGCCCTGGGCGAGCAGGCGCATGGCGACCATCTGTTCGATACGGTCGCCCGCGTGCACGTAGCCCAGGCTGAACAGCGCATCATGGAAGCTGCTGCTTTCGATCAGCGGCGCGCCCATGGCGTTGCGGCGTACCGAGACGTTCTGCGCCAGGCCTTTGAGCGGCTGCACGCCGCTGGTCGGTGGCACGCTGTCCTGGTGGCCGCCCGTCTGGCAGCCGGCCAGCCCGAGCATGCCGAGCAGCGTGGCGGCGGTTGCAAACCGCAGGCGGAAGGGAGGAAAGGCGGGGGCGGCCATGACAAGGGCTCCTGCAAGGCGAGGCGGGTTTCGAAAGGCGCTAAGGTAGTAAGCGCGCAGGCGCCGTGCAAGGTCCTGTGTCGGTTTATTTGCCTGCGCGGGCTCAAACGTTGAAGTGGTCAGCCAGCGTGTCGGAAAAATGCGTGCAATTGATACGCGCATAGCGTCGGTAGTCACGGGTGACCGCGAACGCAGACCCGGGCATCAGCAGGATCTTGTGCTGCTCCAGTTTGCGCACCAGTGGTTGCAGGTCGGGCAGGTCCGGGTGGTATACCCAGAGGAACATGCCCCCTTGCGGCGCGATGTCGAACTGCCAGCCGCGGTCGAGCAACAGGCGTTGGGTCTGGACTTGCTGCCTGATCAGGCGCTGCTGCACATCCTTCATGTGCCGGGCATAGGTACCGTCCGACAATATGGTGTTGACGAAGCGCTCGCAAAACGCAGGTACGGCCACGCAGGTCAGCAGTTTCAGGCGTGTCAGCGGTTCTATCAGGTCTTGCGAGCAGGCGATGAAGCCCACGCGCAAGGAGGCGGACAGGCATTTGGAAAAACTGCCGATGTAGATGACCCGGTCAAGGTTGTCCAGCTCGGCGAAGGTCTGGCGCACGGCAGGGCTGAAGTCGCCATACACATCATCCTCGACCACGTAGAACTCGTGCTCCACCGCCAGGCGCAGCACGCTGAAGGCGTTGTGCGGGCTGATGTTGCTGCCGGTCGGGTTGTGGAAGGTGCTGTTGCAGAAGAACGCTCTGACTTTGTGGATGGCCAGGTAGCTTCTCATTTCTTCCACGTCCGGCCCGTCCTGGGTCCGCCGGATACCGACGACGTGCCCGCCAGCCAGCTGGATCAGCTTGATCAGGTTGCCGTTGCCCGGTTCGTCGACGAACACGTGGTCACCGGGCTTGATCAGCAACCGGGCAACCAGGTCCAGGCCCTGCGTGGCGCCCAGCGTGGTCAGCAACTGGTTGGGGCGGGCTTCGACACGGGTCAGGCGTTTCATGTGCACGCACAGCTGTTTGCGCATGGGCAGGTAACCCTGGATGTCGCCGTACTCTGCCAGCGAGCTTTGCTCCAGCCGCGCCGTGCGCCGAATCGCCTTGGCCAGCAGCTCGGTGTCGCGCCACGCCGGTGGCAGCCAGCCGCTGCCCAGTTTGGTGTAGTGCTGGCCGCCCTGCAGCAGCCGGAACAGCGGATCGCCGGCCATGCACTCGGGTTCGTGGATCACGCTCGTCTGCCGGCTGCGGTTTGCGACGAAATAGCCGCGGCCGGGCGAGGCCGTCAACACACCTTCGCTGACCAGCTGGGCATAGGCCGAGACCACGTCGTGGTAGCTGAAATCGACGGCGGCCGTGAGTTTGCGAATGGAGGGCATCCGTTGCCCTGGCGACCACTCGCCTGCATCCAGGCGCTGTTTCAACAGGTGATGAAGGCTGGCAGGGTTCATGGCAGGTCCGAAACCGTTAGAAAAAAAAGCCTAACAGTTAACGGAAATGCTTGTCGACTGTTCGTTTGCAAATGGCCAGTACCTGCCACTATCCCCTTGTCGGAACTTTCGGCTGCCAGCAAAGGCGGCACTTTTAGCGTCTGTGCAGACCAGACAACTGGATATCAAGCCCATGCATACTATGGACATGCAATCAGCCGTCATTGCCAGGCTCCCTTTGCCTGACGAACTGGCGTCATTCAAAGTAGTAAAGAATCTTGTGACCTCGGCGTTATTGGAATGCTGTTCAATTGACGAGTTCGAGGCGCTGAAAGAAACACTTATTATTGAAAGTGTTTCCGAGCAGGCCCATGCCGACTTGCAGGCCTTTGCCCAGAAAGATCCAGCGGCTGGCCGCGACCTGGTATTTATTGCAAGAACGTACACCTCGTATTCTGCGGTTCTGCATTATCGGCTTGCCCACTGGGTCTACACCAATACGGCTTCTACCTATGGCGCAGGCGGCCAATGCCTGGCCGCCATGATCTCCAGGCGCGGGAAAATGCTCTCGGGGGCGGAGATTCATTTCCGCAGCCGAATCGGTGCGCGCTTCATCATCGATCACGGCATGGGCACGGTCATTGGTGAAACATCGACCATTGGTGACGACTGCTACGTGCTTGGCGGCGTCACCCTGGGCGCCCGCGGTATCAGTGACAACCCTTCGAGCCCCAGGCACCCGACCCTGGGCAACCGGGTACAGGTCGGCGCTTTCGCCAGCGTGCTGGGCGCTATCCATGTGGGCGACGGCGCCTTCATCGGGCCGGGCTGCATTATTACCAAAGACGTCCCTGCCGCTGCCCGGGTACAGGTAAAAACATCATTGCAGGTGGTACTGGAACCATGAACTCTCTGAATTATGAAGTGTTGCGCAATACCGAGAAACTTTATTACAAAGACCAATACCTGGCGGGCGCAAATACTCAAGTAACGCGGGTGCACAGTGACGGTATCGAATTGCAGAGTACGGTGGCCTATCCCGAAGGTGGCGGCCAGGAAGCTGATTTCGGCACGATTGAACTACCGATCGGCACTGTGCGCTTTGTCTGGGTTAAAAAACTCTACGGTAGCCCTATTCGCCTGGAAGGTTTCAAAGGCGGAAAACTGGGCGGCATCATTATTCATAGCCTGCACCCTGATGACTTGCACTTGCTGGATGAAGTCACCGTTGGCATGCCGGCCCGCGTCACGATTGATACTGAACGGCGCGAACGGTTGACGCTGTCTCACAGTGCCAGCCATTTCCTGTATGCCGCCGCCATCAGCCTGCGTGAAGAACTGAAACAGTGGACCATCGGCTGCCATATCAAGGAAGACTCGGCGCGTTTCGACTTTCTGGTCGAAGACGCATTCACTGCCGAAGACGTGGTGGAGATAGAACGGCGTGCAAATGAGCTGATCGCCTGCGATGCGCCCATCGAACACTACGCGGTGCAGGGCCTGGAAGACGCGCGCCTGTGGACCTACAACGGCATCGAAATCCCGTGTGGCGGCACACACCTTGAGTCGCCCCGGCGTATCGGGCGCATGTCCGTGCGCCGCAAACGCCTGGGCAAGGGCAAAGAGCGGCTGATCTGCGTGTTCCCCGATGCCGAAATCGATGTGTCCACCTATCACGAGCCTGCGCTATGAACACCACACTCCCGCGGCGTACCTACCTGTACTTCACCGCACAGTCGATCAACCTGACCACCGCGGTCATGTCCGTGACCATGGCCGCCATCGTCGGGGCCGCATTGGCGCCGGCTGCTGCGTGGTCCACCGTGCCCTACGGGTTCCAGTTTCTCTGCCTGATGCTCGCAACGTACCCGGTGTCGCGGTTGATGAGCCGTATCGGTCGCAAGAAAGCCTTCATGCTGGGGGCGATCCCCTTGGCGGCTTCGGGTGTCAGCGGTTATCTGGCAGTGGAGTACCAGCACTTCCAACTGCTGGTACTGAGCCATTCGGCGTTGGGCGTTTATATCGCCTTCGCCAACTTCAACCGCTTCGCGGCTACTGACAACCTGGCCCAGGGCCTCAAGCCCAAAGCCCTTTCACTGGTTGTGGCGGGGGGCGTGATTGCAGCGGTGGTGGGGCCGACACTGACCGAGTGGCTCAGGGATGTGGGCGGGTACCCGTTGTTTTCGCTGTGTTATGCCTCGTTCGTTGGCCTGGCGCTGATGTCGCTGTTGATTGCCGTTTGCCTGCCTGACGATGCCGGCATCGCCAAGACCAGTCAGCAAGCGGAAAAAGCGGCCACTCCTCGTGCCGAACCGCTCAGCCCATCGGTGAAAGTTGCCATGGCGGTTGCGGCGCTGAGCTACGGGATCATGAACCTGCTCATGATTCAGGCATCGATGCACATGAAACACATGCATGAGGACTTCTCTGACGTGCGCCTGGCCATCCAGTGGCATGTGGTAGCCATGTTTGCACCCTCATTTTTCACCGGCGCAATCATCCAGAAGCTGGGCATCAAGACCACCATCTGTGCCGGGCTGGCGCTGTTGATCGGTTGCTCGGCGCTGAATATCTGGTCGCACAGCTACGCCATGATGACCCTGGCACTGATTGCCCTCGGGCTGGGCTGGAACCTGACCTATGTCGGCGGCGGCGCATTGCTGGCCCAGTCGCTGCAGAACAGCCCTGCAGCGATGCAGATGCAGGGCAAGAACGATTTGGCCATTGCCATTTTGGCAACCGTCGGCGCATTCAGCCCTTCGCTGTTGCTGAGTACGGTTGGCTGGGATGGCACCAATGCCATCTGCATGGCCCTGTGCATCGGTTTGCTCTTCGCCACTGTCGGCCTGCTGCAGAACAAGGCCTGTCTGCACACTTCAATGGAAGGTAGCCGCAAATGAGCGAGCTCATCAGCGTCAGCGAACGCATCTACACCAAACTTGAAATGAACAACCCAGGCGGCAGCCACAAATACCGGGCAGCCCGGCACATCGTCGAGCATGCCCTGCGCAACGGCGACATCATCCCGGGGGTGACCACGGTCATTGAAAAAACCGGCGGCAGTTTCGGTTTCGGTTTGCTGGCGGCCTGTCACAAGTACCAGGTTGCCGTGGAACTGGCAGTAGGGCTTGGCTTCAGCCAGACCAAACGGGATTTGCTGGAGTGTTTTGGGGCCAAGCTGATCGGCAAGGAAATGCTGGTGGCCGGTGCCACCCCCAAGGATGTCGTGATGCATCACCTGGAGAACCAGGCCGCACTGGGCAAGTCCTATTTCTACACCGATCAATTCAACAACCCGGTGGGCATTGAGGCCCATCGTTACCAGACGGCCAGCGAACTTGCCGTGCAATTGACCAACGTCGGGGCCGGGCGGGAAATCCTGTTTGTCGGCTGCGCCGGCACTGGCGCAAGTTTTACAGGTATCACCTTGGGGCTGAAGGACCACGGTTTCGACGTTTCGACGGTGTTGGTCGACCCCAGCGGTTGTGATTCAAGGGCGGGCGTGTTCACGGATCATCGCTTCGAAGGCATGGCAGTGGGTGTTTGCCCACCCTTCATGGACTGGTCGCTGGTGGACGAACGGGCCCAGGTGCACCACGCCGAAATGCTGGCTGCACAGCGCTGGTTCTACATGCAGAGTGGCATTTTCGTGGGGAATACCGCCGCAGCCTGCCTCGCCGTTGCCCAGCGCATGGCACAGCACCCGCGCTATGCCGCAACCACCCTGGTCACCATCGCCTATGACGCCGGCCTCTGGTACCAGGACTTGCTGGGGGCGACCCGGCGAAAGGCCGCCTAGGCGAGCGCCCACAGCAGGTGTCTGATCAGCTCAGGCGCCGTGGCACTTCTTGAACTTCTTCTCGCTACCGCAAGGGCATGGGTCGTTACGGCCAACGTCCTTCAGGGCGTTGCGTACCGGCTCCTGGTGGCCGTGGTTGCAGTGCGGGCCGTGTACATGGCCATGATCGTGGTGGTGGTCATGATCATGATCGTGGTTGCAGTCAGGGCCATGAACGTGGGGTTGTTGGGACATTGCAGGGTTACTCCGGGATGTGATCACCGGGGATTATCTCACCACTGCGCGATAAGTGCAGGTCTCGATGGATGAGCAACCCGGTCGCCAGTTCGCCCTGCAGGGTGTAATGCAACGGTTGCTTGCTTTTGAGCAGCTTGGCCAATGGCTTGAGGTGCTGCCACAGGTTGGTTCGCGCGGTGATCTTGAAGGTGCGCCGGGCGTGCCCGCCCACGCTGCGCCAAACGCTGGTTTCATCCTGCACCAGCAGCAGGTCGTTGAGGCGTATTGCATACGACAGGTTGCGGATGAACAGGCGGCTGTCGTTGGGGTTGTCGACCCGCACATGCAGTACGAACTCCTGCTCCAGCAACCTGGCCTTGACCGTTTCGACCTCGACCAGGTGCACTTCGGGTTCGCGCCAGTCGTCACCCCCCCAACTGGCACAGCCCGTCAGCCATGCCATCAGCGTACCGAGCAGCAGCAGACGGGCATGGGCGGTCATATCAGCTCCCTACGTAACTGGCGCAGCATTTCTTGAATTTCTGCCCGCTGGCGCAGGGGCAGGGGTCGTTGCGCCCGGCCTTCAAGCCGACCGTAGGGTCGATGAAGTACCAGCGCCCGGCATGCTGGACGAACGCCGAACGTTCGCGGTGCTGGTGATCGCCATCCTGGTCGTGCCAGCGTGCGGTGAAGGTGACAAACCCGTGCTCTGGCTGGCCGCCCAGCACTTCGGCGCCTTCCACCTCCAGGCCCAGCCAGGTGCTTTGGGCGCTCCAGGCCGCCATGGCGGCCTGGTCCAGGTCGGCTTGCTGGGCCGGCAGGGTGGTGGCCACCAGGTAATCGACCAGGCCCAGCACGTAAGCGCTGTAGCGTGAGCGCATCAGTGCCTGGGCATCCGGTGCCGGGGTACCGGCATGGTAATGCCCGCAGCAGGCGTCGAGCAGGTTGCCACTGCCACAAGGGCAGACCGAGACACTCATCATCACCACCAATACTTGCCGAAGTTTTCAGGGTTGGCCCAGAACCTGGCGTTGAGCCAGTCCGGGACCTGCTTGTAGTCATGTAGATCATAGGTGAACAGGCTCAAAACCTGCTGGTCACGGCAGAATTTCTCGCTGGCCGACAGCGCCAGGGCAAAGAAGTCGGTGTCTTGCCAGCCGCAGGCGGCCAGGTCGGCCAGCACCGCTACCCGGCTGGCATTGAGGTTGCGAATGCCGCCGAGCAGTTCCAGGCCGGTGCGCTTGGGCAGGTGTTCCAGGCAGTCCACCAGCACCGCCAGGTCAAAACGTTGAGCCGCCAGTTCGGCGGGCAGCGGGCCCGGGGCAGCGGTGGCGATCGTCACCTGGGGGTGCGCCTGGGCGAAGGCGTCCAGCGCTGGAAAGCGCGTGCCGACCAGCAGCAGGCGCTGCGGGGTGAAGCGTTCGAGCAGGGCCGCGAGGGCTTGCTGCGGGGTGCGTTGGGAAAAACCGTCGGTCATTGCCAATCCTCGTTCAAGTCGTCCAAGACTAGCGGGCTGCGGCGTGCGGGCAAAGAGGCATGTGACCACGTCGTGGCTTATTGCTGGCAGGGTTGGAATGCGCGGTCTTTACTCCCAGAGATCGGCCTTATGCCGATTCCCCCTAGGAGAAGCAATGAAATGAGCATAGTACGCACAGCGTTACCCCTGGTACTGCTCACCAGTGTGTTGACTGGTTGTGCAGGTTTGCAAAAAACCGACTGGCCGAAGTGTGCCGCCGTCGGGGGTGTAGGCGGCGCCGCCTTGGGCGCTATTGAAAGTTCCAGCTGGGCTGGCTGGGGTGCGTTGCTGGGCGGTGGCCTGGCGGCGGGCTATTGCTGGGCCCATGGTGATGGTGACGAGGATGGTGACGGCGTGCCGGACAGCCGTGACAAGTGCCCGGGCACCCCGCGTGGTGTACAGGTCGATGCCAACGGATGCCCGCCTGAGCCGGTAGCAGTGGTTGAGGAAGTGGTGGTGCAGAAGGAAGAAGTCATCGTCATCCGCGACGTGCACTTCGAGTTCGACTCTGCGCGCCTGACCGCCGCTGACAAAGAGCGCCTCAATACCATTTCCACGCGTCTGAAGCAGGAAGCGCCATCCGCTCGCCTGAGCGTCAGCGGCCATACCGACAGCGTTGGCTCCGACAGCTACAACCAGAAACTGTCCGAGCGCCGCGCCCACTCGGTGACCGATTACCTGGTCGAGAGCGGCGTACCGCGCAGCAGCTTCGTTTCGGTGGTGGGTGCCGGTGAAACCCAGCCGGTGGCGGACAATGCCACGGCCGAAGGGCGTGCCATGAACCGCCGTACCGAAATCAAGATCCAGCGGTAAACGGTGTGCGCCCGTGCCTTGAGCAGTGGCGCGGGCGCGTCTTCATGCCGGTCTGCCGTTCGTGGCCAATGACACAGGAGCATTGCGCATGAGTGTGACGTCGAAGGCGGCATTGCCGCTGTTGGTGGCTGCCAGCCTGCTCGCGGGTTGTGCAACCCACAGCGATGGTAGCGCGCCGCTCAACCAAAGGACCTGGCCCATCTGCAGCCTGCTGGGCGGCCTGGTCGGTGGCGGCCTGGGCGCTATTGAGAGTTCCACCTGGGCCGCAGGTGGCGGTGCCCTGGGCGCCATCGCCGGTGGGCTGATCTGTTACGCCCAGGATGGTGACGAAGATGGCGACGGTATTTTCGACCGCCGCGATCATTGCCCCGATACCCCTGCCAACACCGCAGTCGACCACATGGGTTGCCCGCTGAAAGAGTACCCGGCAGCGGCGCCTGCCACTGCACCTGAGCCCTCGCCAGAGGTCATCATCCTCGATGACAACGGTGCGGTGATGTTTGCCTTCGATTCTGCCGACCTGACCCCGGCGGCGCAGCAACGGCTGCAAGGCCTGGTGGCCAAACTCGACTCGCCGACGATAGCGAAGGTGAGCGTGATCGGGCACACCGACAACGTGGGTTCCGACAGCTACAACCAGGCGCTTTCCGAGCGCCGTGCCAGCAGCGTTGCCGAGTACCTGATCAGTCAGGGCCTGGAGCCGGGCAAGGTCACCAGCCAAGGCCGCGGGAAAAGCCAGCCGATCACCGATAACGAAAGCGAGGAGGGCCGCGCGCGCAACCGACGGGTGGAGCTGCACCTGAACTGAGCGGTGCTGGCGCCTGCCTTGGCATTGCAGTTAATGTTGGTCGCACGGCCCGCTCGAACGGGCCGTCTCGACATAACAACATTCTATAGGGGCGGGGTATGAAGTTCATCCTGGGCCTGGGCAAGGTCCTGACGGTCGCTTTCTGGGGGGTGGTGCTGTTCAATCAGCTGATGCCACAACCTGTGCCTTTCAATCTGCTGATCAATGCCGCTGGCATCGTCCTGTTCGGCTTGCACCTGCTCGAAGTGCTGTTCTTCAATGGCAGCCTGCGTGGGCGCAGCCACCGCTGGTTCGACCGTTTGCAGATCCTGCTGACTGGAATCTTCCATGTCATGTCCATTCCCCGTGCGCAGGAGGCGCCGCGAAATGCGTAATCTGATGTTGCTGGCCATGTTGGCCGCTCCTCTGGCCCAGGCTGAAAGCCTGGAGGTCGCCGCCAATTCCATGCTGCGCCTGCCCGACAAGTCGGCCAGTGTGCACTTCACGCACCTGCGTGTCGCGGATGCGGCAACCCTGCTGCTGCCTGCCTCGCTTGCGCAATTGACGGTCGATCAGCTGGAACTGGGGCGTGATGCGCGCATCGCCATCGCACCCTCCGATAGCCCCCTGGTGATCGAGGCGCGTAGCGCGAAGTTGGGTGAGGGCAGTGAATTCAGTGCCCCCGGGGCGGCGGGCAGTTATCAGCGGGCAGCCCGCCCGGGCCGCAGCCTGGACCTGAAACTGGCTGAAGTGGATGCCGAACGGGTGGCGATCGATGCCCGCGGTGGCGCGGGCGCACCGGGTTATGTGGGGCTCGATGGTGGCAACGGCCAGGCGGGTGGCTGCACCTGGGGGCAGGCCAGCCGTGGTGCCAATGGCGATGACGGCGGCAACGGGCACGATGGGGCGCCGGGTGGGCGCATTCGCCTGAGCGTGCCGCAGGGCTTCCCGCAAGAGCGTGTTGTCGTGCGCCTGGATGGCGGCGCCCCAGGCAAGCCCGGGGCGGCTGGCAAGGCCGGTAAAGGTGGGGCTAGCAAGGGTTGCCTGGTCTACAGCACCGATGCTGGCGCGAATGGCCGGCCAGGGCAGCCGGGGCAGCCCGGCATGGCAGGCGCCGCAGGTGAGCTGATCCTGCAGCACCTCTGAGCAGTGGGGGAGCTGAGATTACCTGTGTAGGAGCAGCCTTGTGCTGCGAAGAGGCCGGTAAGAAAAAAGCCTTTTTTGGCAGTTATGGCCTCTTCGCAGCACAAGGCTGCTCCTACAGGGACCGCACAAGCCTTCAGGCATATAGAGGTCAGAACATCAGCCGCGAACTGGCCACTGCTACCACGGCCAGGCCCAGCAGCAGGTTGACCCCCACCATCCGCCGAATCCGCCCCAGCACCGCCGCACCCGCCGGCCAGTCCTCGGCCTGCACCGCCGTCTTCAACTCCGGCAGCAGCAACGCCTGGATGCGCATGAACAAGGCAAACATGACGATGCCCCCACCGATCATTACCTGCACATACTTCGGCGCAGTGTCCAAGCCGTTGAAACGCATGTGCAACATGCCGATACCACTTATCGCCAAGATCGCCACCGCCAGCCAGACCCAGCCGAAGAAGCGTCGGAAAACTTCCACCCACAGCCGCAGCCGCGCAGGCCCTTCCAGGGCCGCAACCGTTGCCGGGCGCAGCACCAGCCAGGCGAAGAACATGCCGCCAACCCATACCAGGGCAGCCAGAACATGCAGTGTGTAGGGCAGGGCAAAGGCGAGCATCCGGATCTCCATGCGGCATAAAGGGCAATAGCGGGGTATGATAGCCGCCCATGCGAAACACTGAAAATATATCCAGCCCTACGGGCGCCTGCAGACCATGATCAGCAACGAACTCAAAGCCACCATCCAGGGCGCCTACTCGCGTTTTCTCGAAGCCAAGAGCCTCAAGCCTCGCTATGGCCAGCGCCTGATGATCGCCGAAGTGGCCAAGGTACTTGGCAACATTGCCTGCGACGATGAAGGCCGCCGCGCCGGCGATCCTGCCGTTGTGGCCGTGGAGGCGGGCACCGGTACCGGCAAGACGGTGGCCTACAGCCTGGCCGCCATCCCGGCCGCCAAGGCCGCGGGCAAGCGCCTGGTCATCGCCACCGCCACCGTGGCCCTGCAGGAGCAGATCGTCTTCAAGGACCTGCCCGACCTGATGCGCAACAGCGGGCTCAACTTCAGCTTCGCCCTGGCCAAAGGCCGTGGCCGCTACCTGTGCCTGTCCAAGCTCGACATCCTGCTGCAGGAGGGTCACGCCCAGTCGGCCACGGCCCAGTTGTTCGAGGAAGAAGGCTTCCGCATCGAGGTCGACGAGCGCAGCCAGAAGCTGTTCAACAGCATGATCGAGAAGCTTGCCGGCAACCGCTGGGACGGTGACCGTGACAGCTGGTCAGAAGCCCTGGAAGACCAGGACTGGGCACGCCTGACCACCGACCATAGCCAGTGCACCGGCCGCCACTGCCCGAATTTCCAGCAGTGTGTGTTCTACAAGGCTCGTGAAGGCATGGGCAAGGTCGACGTGATCGTTACCAACCACGACATGGTGCTGGCCGACCTGGCCCTGGGCGGCGGTGCGGTGTTGCCCGACCCGCGCGACACCATGTACGTGTTCGACGAAGGCCACCACCTGCCAGACAAGGCCATCGGCCACTTCGCTCACTATTCGCGCCTGCGTTCCACCGCAGACTGGCTGGAACAGACCGCCAAGAACCTGACCAAGCTGCTGGCCCAGCACCCGCTGCCCGGCGACCTGGGCAAGTACATCGAACAGGTCCCGGAGCTGGCGCGCGAAGTGCGCACCCAGCAGCAGTTCATGTTCACCCTCTGCGAACAGGTTGCCGACTTCCGCCCCAGTGAAGACACCGAGGGCCGTGAGCGCCCGCGCTATCGCTTCGAAGGCGGCGTCGTGCCGGAACAGCTGCGCGAAGTGGGCATCGAGCTGAAAAAGGGCTTTGCCCGCCTCAACGACCTGTTCACCCGCCTGGCCGACCTGCTCAAGGAGGGCATGGACGGCGAGGTCAACATTGGCATCGCCAGCCATCAGGCCGAGGAGTGGTACCCGCTGTTCGGCAGCCTGGTCACCCGCGCCCAGGGCAACTGGGAACTGTGGACGGCCTTTACCGCCGAGGACCCGGAAGACAGCCCGCCCATGGCACGCTGGCTGACGCTGGCCGAGAGCGGTGCGATGTTCGACATCGAAGTCAACGCCAGCCCCATCCTTGCCGCCGAAATGCTTCGCCGCAGCCTGTGGAGCGTTGCCCACGGTGCGCTGGTGACGTCGGCGACGTTGACCGCACTGGGCAAGTTCGACCGCTTCCGCATGCGCTCGGGTTTACCGCGTGATGCGGTCACCTGTGTGGTGCCCAGCCCGTTCGTGCACGGTGACGCCGGCCTGTTGCGGGTGCCCGACCTCAAGGCCGACCCACGCGACGCGGCGGCACACACCGCGGCAATCATCCGCGAGCTGCCGAACATCGTCGAAGATGCCCGTGGCGCGCTGGTGCTGTTCTCCTCGCGCAAGCAGATGCAGGACGTGTTCGATGGCCTGGACCGGGACTGGCGCAAGCTGGTCCTGATCCAGGGCAACCTGTCCAAGCAGGAAACCCTGAACAAGCACAAGGCACGGGTCGACGATGGCCAGCACAGCGTGCTGTTCGGCCTGGCAAGTTTCGCCGAGGGTGTCGACCTGCCAGGCGCCTATTGCGAGCATGTGGTGATCGCCAAGATTCCATTTGCCGTGCCGGATGACCCGGTCGAAGCCGCGCTGGCGGAGTGGATCGAGGCCCGCGGCGGCAACCCGTTCATGGAAATTGCCGTACCGGACGCCTCGCTGAAGCTGATCCAGGCCTGCGGTCGCCTGCTGCGTACCGAGCAGGATCGCGGTGTCATCACCTTGCTTGACCGGCGCCTGGTCACCCAGCGCTACGGCAAGGCTATTCTCAATGCGCTGCCGCCGTTCCGGCGGGAGATTTCCTGACCGCCGGAGCACTTGCTCCGGCGTGTTGTCCATTACTCAGTCTTGGGCCCGTAAGGGGCCTGAAGGAGAGCCCCAGCCTTATGGTCCGCCTCACCCTGCCCGCCGTTTTCGCCCTGTTGTTCAGCTCGCCCTTGCTGGCGGGGCAGCAGACGCTGTTCAGCTTCGTGCGCCCGGCCTCGGTGGTCAATGTGGCGACCGAGGATGCCGGCATGCCGCAGTACAACGCGGAGCAAACGGCCGAGGGCGAGGTGTTGCGGCGTGTGGTGTTCAACCCGGTCGAGCGGCCGACCCTGCGCCTGAGCCCGCAAGGCGGGGCGTGGGACTGGTCAGCCGGGCAGTTCCTCACGTTGCGTTTGCAAAGTGCCATGGACTGGGCGCTGACGGTGGATGTCACGGTGCAAGGCAGCGATGGGCGCACATTGACCAGCCGTATCGACTTGCCGGCCGGCCCCGCGCAAACCGTGATGGTGCCGCTGACGGCCAGCTCGCCGCTAAGCCAGGGCATGCGCGCCGGCCCACCCATGCCGTGGAACCACGGCGGCCAGCGCTTGCTGCTGACCAGCAGCGCGGGTGCGGTAGACCTCAAGCAGGTGGCCTCGGTCAGCCTGAGCATCCCCAACCCCAAGGTGGCGCAGAACCTGCTGATCGAGCGGGTGGGCATCCAGGATGACGACCTGGCCTACAAGGCCGCGTACCAGGATCTGATCGATGCCTATGGCCAGTCCACTCGCGGCAATTGGCCCGAAAAGGTGGCCAATGACGAGCAGCTCAAGGCGGCCGATACGCGTGAACAGCAGCAGCTCAAGGGCTGGCTGGCTGAGCGTGGCAAGCAGCAACTGGACGGCTACGGCGGGCTGCTGGGCGGGACTGCGTTCGAGGCCAAGGGCTTCTTTCGCACCGAAAAGCGTGATGGGCGCTGGTACCTGGTCACACCGGAGGGGCACCCGTTCTACTCCCTGGGGGTCAACGCCGTTGCTGCAGACGGCGGGCGTACTTACGTCGTCGGCCGTGAAGGCATGTTCAAGGCGTTGCCGGGCGAGGGCGATGCACTGGCCGCATTCTATGGCGAAGGCAATAACGACGATGGCAATGCCTCGTCACAAGGGCGCAACTTCAAGCAAGGGCGCTGGTTCGACTTCTATGCCGCCAACCTGCAGCGTACCTACGGCAAACCCTGCCCGCCTGCTGTGGAAGGGCAGCCAGCCAATTGCCCGCCACCGGCGCTGGACGCTGCGCGCTGGCAGGCACATGCGCTCGACCGTTTGCAGGCCTGGGGTTTCAACACGGTCGGCAACTGGAGCGAGCCCGCTCTGGACCAGGCCAAGCGTATGCCCTATACCTTGCCGCTGTCGATCGTGGGCGATTACGCCAGCATCAGCACCGGCATGGACTGGTGGGGCAGCATGCCCGACCCGTTCGACCCGCGTTTTGCCATGGCCACCGAGCGCGCCGTGGCCATTGCCGCCCGTGATCACCGTGACGACCCTTGGCTGATCGGCTATTTTGCCGACAACGAGCTGGCCTGGGCTGCACCAGGCAGCGATCCCAAGGCGCGTTATGGCCTGGCCTACGGCACCTTGCGCCTGACCACCGATGTTCCTGCGAAGCGTGCCTTCCTCAAGCAGCTACGCGACAAGTACCGTAACCAGGAAGGCCTGTCCAAGGCCTGGGGCATCGAACTGACCGCCTGGGAACTCATGGAAGACCCAGGCTTCGAGGCGCCGTTGCCTGACCCGGAACACCCGGAAATCGAGCGCGACTACCAGCACTTCCAGCAGGTGTTCGCCGAGACCTACTTCAAGACCATTGCCGATTCATTGAGGTGGCATGCACCCAATCACCTGCTGCTGGGTGGCCGCTTTGCGGTGAGCACGCCGGAGGCGGTCAAGGCCTGTGCCGAGTTCTGCGATGTGCTCAGCTTCAACTTCTACACCCTCAAGCCGCAGGACGGCTACGACTTTGCCCGCCTGGCCGAGCTGGACAAACCGGTGCTGGTGTCCGAGTTCCAGTTCGGTTCGCGCGATCGCGGGCCGTTCTGGCCGGGGCCGCTGGAGCTGGCGCGTGAAGAGGACCGCGGCCCGGCCTACGGCAACTTCCTCAAGGCGGCCCTGGCGGAGCCGATGATCGTTGGCGCGCATTGGTTCCAGTACCTCGACCAGCCAGCCAGCGGCCGCCTGCTTGACGGCGAGAACGGCCACCTCGGGCTGGTGGCGATCACCGATGTGCCGTACCCGGGGTTTGTCGACGCCGTGCGCAAGAGCAACCTGCAGGCCATGGGCCAGTTGCGCACCCAGCTGGAAAAACCCGCTCCCTGACAAAAGCCTGCCTCTTGTGGGAGCGGGCGTGCCCGCGAATCAGGCGACGCGGTGGATGGCACCGGCTATGCCGGTGTTCGCGGGCACGCCCGCTCCCACAGGGATTCGACAGTGTCGGATTTTGGGTGAGTTCAGCTTGGCTACCGTTCGTCGCGACCATTTGGCCCAAGCCAGTTTGCAAAACACCCAACTACTGAAACAATGCACACCTTTTTTGGACATGGTCCTACGGAGTACAGCGGGTGCAGATCCAGGGTCACTATGAGCTGAAGTTCGAAGCCGTGCGCGAAGCCTTTGCCGCGCTGTTCGACGATTCCCAGGAGCGTGGCGCTGCGCTGTGCATCCAGGTCGGGGGCGAAACCGTCGTCGACCTGTGGGCCGGCAGTGCCGACAAGGATGGCCAGCAGGCCTGGCACAGCGACACCATCGCCAACCTGTTCTCCTGTACCAAGACCTTCACCGCCGTCACCGCCCTGCAACTGGTGGGCGAGGGCAAGTTGGCCCTCGATGCCCCTGTGGCCAATTACTGGCCCGAGTTCGCCCAGGCCGGTAAACAGTCGATCACCCTGCGCCAGCTGCTCAGCCACCGCGCCGGCTTGCCGGCCATCCGTGAGCTGCTGCCCGCTGAAGCCCTGTATGACTGGCAGGCCATGGTCAATGCGCTGGCGGCTGAAACGCCATGGTGGACACCCGGAAGCGAACACGGTTATGCCGCCATCACCTACGGCTGGCTGATTGGCGAGCTGATTCGCCGCGCCGATGGCCGTGGCCCTGGCGACTCGATCGTGGCCCGCACCGCCCGCCCGTTGGGGTTGGACTTTCATGTCGGCCTGGCAGACGAAGAGTTCCACCGCGTGGCGCATATCGCCCGTGGCAAAGGCAACCCAGGGGATGCCGCCGCGCAGCGCTTGTTGCAGGTGACCATGCGCGAGCCCGAGGCGCTGTCGACCCGTGCCTTCACCAACCCGCCGGCGATCCTGACCAGCACCAACAAGCCTGAATGGCGACGTATGCAACAGCCAGCGGCCAATGGCCATGGCAATGCCCGCAGCCTGGCGGGCTTTTATGCCGGGTTGCTGGACGGCAGCCTGCTCGAATCCGAACTGCTGGATGAACTGACCCGCGAGCACAGCCTCGGCCAGGACCGCACCCTGCTCACCCAGACCCGCTTTGGCCTGGGCTGCATGCTCGACCAGCCCGATGTGGCCAATGCCACCTTTGGCCTCGGCGCCCGCGCCTTCGGCCACCCAGGTGCCGGTGGCTCGGTCGGTTTTGCCGACCCGGAGCACGATGTGGCGTTCGGTTTCGTGGTCAATACACTCGGGCCTTACGTGCTTATGGATCCACGCGCCCAGAACCTGGTCCGTGTTCTTGCCAGTTGCCTTTGATCGGGTAATGCGGGTATTGCCCCGCCCCTTTGACTATCCTCAATGCCAGCGCCTCAAGTGCGCTGGCAAAATCTCTTTCTATTTCATGGTGTATCGCTGATGTCTTCACATAAAACCTTAGCACTCGCCCTGTGCCTGACCGCCGTTACCGGCTGCGCCAGTCATTCTCCGGACGGCTCCAAGGAAGGTGGCTTCAGCTGGTGGCCCTTCGGTTCCGACAAGGTCGCCGAGCAGGAAGTGAAGGCAGCCGTCACTGAAAAAGTGGCCAAGGCCGATGCCAAGTCCGAAAGCGCCAGCCGCTGGTGGTGGCCGTTCGGCGGTGATGACAAGCAAGCCAAAGGGCCGGTCGTGCCGAAGATCGACCAGAAGGCCACCCAGGCTTGGCTGGACGAGTACGAGCCCAAGCTGCGCGAAGCCATCAAGGACAGCAAGCTGGAGCTGGAGCGCCGCGACAATGTGCTGGCGGTCACCCTGCCGGTGGACAGCTCGTACAACCCTGATCGCCCGAACATGCTGCTGCCAATGACCCTCGGCCCGATCACTCGTGTGGCCAAGACCGTCGAAGGCGACCCCAAGACTGCCGTGCTGGTCCTGGGCCATGCCGACAGCAGCGGCGTTGCCGCTGCCAACCAGAAGCTCAGCCTGGAGCGCGCCGCTTCGGTATCGGCCATCTTCCGCCTCAGCGGCCTGCAGCGTGACCGCCTGACCCTCAAGGGCATGGGCTCGGTCATGCCACGCGCCGCCAACGACAGCATCGAGGGCCGTGCCCTGAACCGCCGCGTTGAAATGCTGCTGACCCCGCAGAACACCATGGTTGCACTGTTGGCCAAGTACCAGCAGGCCGCCCCGGCACCTGCACCGGCCTCGATGGTTGCGGTGCAGGATGCCAAGGCACCTGCCGCCAAGGCCGTCGACAGCAAGCCAGCTGCGAAGAAGCCCGCGGCGAAGAAACCCGTTGCCAAGGCCAAGGCCCCTGCCAAGACCGCGGCCAAGAAGCCAGCCGCGCCGGCCAAGGCAGCCGCCAAGCCTGCCGCCAAGAAAGCTACCGCTGACAAGAAAGTAGCTGCCAACAGCCCTGCGAAGACCAACTGATCGTCAAGGAACGCAGCAATGACCCAATCCCTGGCCGATATGCGCCGCGACTACACCCGTGATGGCCTGGCCGAAGCCCAGGCCCCGGGGGAGCCGTTCGCTTTGTTCCACCAGTGGTTTGCCGATGCGGTGAAGACCGAGCAGGTACCGGTGGAAGCCAATGCCATGACCCTGGCGACTGTGGACGGCGAAGGCCGCCCGCATTGCCGCGTACTGTTGTTGAAGGGGCTCGATGAGCAGGGCTTTACCTTCTTCACCAACTACGAAAGCGCCAAGGGCCAGCAACTGCAGGCCAACCCTTTTGCGGCCATGACCTTCTTCTGGCCGGCGCTGGAGCGCCAGGTGCGCATCGAAGGGCGGGTGGAAAAGGTCACGGCCAAGGAGTCGGACGACTACTACCAGGTGCGCCCGCTGGGCAGCCGCCTGGGCGCCTGGGCTTCGCCGCAGAGCCGGGTGATTGCCGGTCGTGAAGAGCTGGAGGGCCTGGTCAAGGCCACCGAGGCGCGCTTCTCCGACACCCAGCCGCACTGCCCGGAGCACTGGGGTGGTTATCGTCTGTTGCCTGAGCGCATCGAGTTCTGGCAGGGGCGGGCCAGCCGCCTGCATGACCGGTTGAATTACCGGTTTGTGGATGGGCAATGGCAGCGGGAGCGGCTGGCGCCCTGATCTGTGATCCAACCAAATGTTGCCGGGGCCGCTTCGCGGCCCTTTCGCGACACAAGGCCGCTCCCACACGGTGGTCTAATGGACCCTGACCCTACCTCGTAAAACCCGCCGCCTCCCGTTCCAGCCAGCCTGCCAGTTGCTTACGCCCTACCTTCTCCTGCCGCGCCTGGGCCAACCTTTCCAGCATGAACGCGCGCTTCTCAGGGTCAGCCCCCGCCAGCGACAACGCCAGGTCACGGTCCATCCAGCGGCGCATGCGTACATACAACCACCCGTGGAAATACAGCCCGGCAACGGTGGTGACCACGACGATGAAGTAATCCATGGCTATCCTTGGTCTCAATTGATGGGCCTAGGGCACAACCGCACAGGCTGTACCCCGGCTGAATGAAAACAATTTTATTACGTTTGTACCGTGACAGCCGTCAACGTGCAGCGTCTAATGAGCACCTGACTTATGGAGACTTTACCCATGCGTAAATCCGCTTTGCTGGTGGCGACCTTTACCACCATGTCGCTGCTGCTGGGGGGCTGTGCCTCGAGCCTGACCGGTGACAGCTACTCCCGTGATGAAGCCCGCCGCGTGCAAACCGTGCGCATGGGCACCATCGAATCCCTGCGCCCGGTCAAGATCGAAGGTACCAAAACCCCGATCGGCGGTGGCGCTGGCGCCATCGTTGGTGGCGTAGCCGGCAGCGCCGTGGGCGGTGGCCGTGGCAGCATTGTTGCAGCCGTGATCGGTGCCGTGGCCGGTGGCCTGGCCGGGTCCGCTGCAGAAGAAGGCCTGACCCGCACCCAAGGCGTCGAAATCACCGTGCGTGAGGACGATGGCAGCATGCGTGCCTACGTGCAGGCCGTGCAGGAGAACGAAATCTTCCGCGTCGGCGACCGCGTGCGCATCATGACGGTTGACGGTACCAGCCGCGTTTCGCACTGACCGTAGCGCAGTAAAACAAAACCCCGACATGGCTGCTGCCAGTCGGGGTTTTTTTCATGCTTCAGCCACGTCAGCCAATACGGGTTTTGCGGCTGGCCATGGCGGTGACGGCGTAGCCGATCACGGCGGCGAAGAACGAGCCGGTAAGAATGCCCATGCGGTCCATGCCGGCGTAATCACTGCTACCCGGGGCGAAGGCGAGGGAGCCAACGAACAGGCTCATGGTGAAGCCAATGCCGCAGAGTATCGCCACCCCCAGTATTTGCCCCCAGCCGGCACCCTCAGGCAGCGCAGCCATGCGCAGCTTGACCGCCAGCCAGGTCAGGCCGAAAACGCCCACGGTCTTGCCCAGCAGCAGGCCAACCGCGATGCCCATCGGTACCGGGTGGGTGAAGCTGTCTACGGTCATGCCTGCCAGCGAGACGCCGGCATTGGCGAAGGCGAAAATCGGCAAAATGGCATAAGCGACCCAAGGATGCAGGGCATGCTCAAGGGACAGCAGCGGCGAAGTCTCGGCGTTGCGGGTACGCAGCGGGATGCACAATGCCAGGGCGACACCCGCCAGCGTGGCATGCACGCCGCTCTTGAGTACGCAGACCCACAGGATCAGGCCTACGATCATGTACGGCCCAAGCTTGACCACGCCAAGCCGGTTCATCGCTATCAGCGCCACCAGGCACGCAGCGGCCAGCAGCAGCGACACGCTCGACAGGGTCCCGGAGTAGAACAGGGCAATCACGATGATCGCACCCAGGTCGTCGATGATTGCCAGGGTCATCAGGAACAGCTTGAGCGATACCGGTACGCGTTTGCCCAGCAGGGCCAGCACGCCGAGGGCGAAGGCGATGTCGGTGGCAGTGGGGATCGCCCAGCCGGCCACGGCCGCCGGGTTGTCACGGTTGATGAACCAGTAGATCAGTGCTGGCACCACCATGCCGCCCACGGCAGCAGTGGCGGGCAGGATCACCTGGGAAGGTTTGGACAGATGGCCGTCGACCACCTCGCGCTTTACCTCAAGGCCGATGAGCAGGAAGAACAGGGCCATGAGGCCGTCATTGATCCACAGCAACAAAGGCTTGGCGATATTCAGCGCGCCGACCTGGACGACGACGGGCACATCGAGCAGCCCGCTGTACAGGTAGGACAGTGGCGAGTTGTTGATGATCAGGGCCAGAACGGCGGCGGCGATCAGCAGCAGGCCGCTGGCGGCTTCAAGCTGGAAGAAACGGGTAAACAGGCTACGCACGGGCTATAGGCTCTCCATGAGCAGTTTACGAATGGAACGGGCGTACACCCTAGCCTGTGACGATATGCTTTAAAACAAAAACTATATTCGTTTTTGTTATATGGTGTTGCCGGCTAGGCTGTGTAAAGCCTAGATGCAGATGGGGGAGGAAGGGAGAGGGAAAGTCTGATGTCTGGGTTGGATATTTCTGATTCCTGTCAGGGCCTCTTCGCGGGTGAACCCGCTCCTACAGGGAGTCGATTGTCCGTGTAGGAGCGGGTTTACCCGCGAAAGGGCCCTGGCAGGGGGTAAAGTATCAAAGGCCGAGCATATCCCGCGCTACCGCCTCGGCAATACGGATCCCGTCCACGCCCGCCGACAGAATCCCGCCCGCGTAGCCGGCCCCTTCACCTGCCGGGAACAGGCCTTTCAGGTTCAGGCTCTGGTAATCCTCACCCCGGGTAATGCGCAGTGGCGATGAGGTCCGCGTCTCGATCCCGGTCAGCACCGCGTCATGCAGGTTGTAACCCTTGATCTGCCGGTCGAACGCCGGCAATGCCTCACGGATTGCTTCGATGGCAAAGTCCGGCAGGCTCGGCGCCAGGTCGCCCAGGGTCACGCCAGGCTTGTAGGACGGCTCGACACTGCCCAGCGCGGTCGACGGCCGGCCTGCAACGAAGTCACCCACCAGCTGCGCCGGGGCCTGGTAGTTGCTGCCGCCCATTACATAAGCGTGGGCTTCCAGGCGCTCCTGCAGTTCGATACCGGCCAGCGGGCCGCCCGGGTAGTCGCGTTCGGGGTCGATGCCGACGACGATACCGGAGTTGGCGTTACGCTCGTTTCGCGAGTACTGGCTCATGCCGTTGGTGACGACCCGGCCTGGCTCGCTGGTGGCCGCGACCACGGTGCCACCCGGGCACATGCAGAAGCTGTACACCGAACGGCCGTTCTTGGCGTGGTACACCAGCTTGTAGTCGGCAGCGCCAAGTTTCGGGTGGCCGGCGTACTTGCCCAGGCGAGCCTTGTCGATCAGCGTTTGCGGGTGCTCGATACGGAAGCCGACCGAGAACGGCTTGGCTTCCATGTACACGCCCTTGGCGTGCAGCATGCGGAAGGTGTCACGGGCGCTGTGGCCAAGGGCCAGGACCACATGACGCGAGTGCAGCTGTTCGCCACTCTCCAGCACCACGCCGGTCAGCTGGCCGTCTTCGACCAGCAGGTCGGTGACCTTTTCCTGGAAGCGCACTTCTGCGCCGAGGGCGATCATGTCCTGGCGCATCTGCTCGACCATGCCGGTGAGGCGGAAAGTGCCGATGTGCGGTTTATTGATGTACAGGATCTCGTCCGGCGCACCGGCCTTGACGAACTCTTCCAGCACTTTGCGGCCGTGGTGCTGCGGGTCCTTGATCTGGCTGTACAGCTTGCCGTCAGAGAAGGTACCGGCGCCGCCTTCGCCGAACTGCACATTGGACTCCGGGTTGAGCACGCTCTTGCGCCACAGGCCCCAGGTGTCCTTGGTGCGCTGGCGCACTTCCTTGCCACGTTCGAGGATGATCGGCTTGAAGCCCATCTGCGCCAACAGCAGGCCGGCGAAGATGCCGCACGGGCCGAAGCCGACCACGATCGGGCGTTCCTGCACGTCGGCCGGGGCGTGGCCGACATACTTGTAAGTCACATCCGGTGCCGGGCCGATGTTGTGATCGTCGGCGAACTTGCTGAGCAGCTCGGCTTCGTTGCTGGCTTCGAGGTCGATGGTGTAGATGAACAGCAACTCGCTGTTCTTCTTGCGCGCATCGTAGCTGCGCTTGAACAGGTTGAAGCTGAGCAGTTGCTCGTCGCGGATGCCCAGGCGCTGGACGATGGCTTCACGCAGCGCTTCGTCGGGATGGTCCAGGGGCAGCTTGAGTTCGGTGATTCG
Source organism: Pseudomonas sp. WOUb67 (assembly GCF_050058005.1). NCBI lineage: Bacteria > Pseudomonadati > Pseudomonadota > Gammaproteobacteria > Pseudomonadales > Pseudomonadaceae > Pseudomonas > Pseudomonas sp. WOUb67. The sequence goes on from NZ_CP170112.1 coordinate 2,050,280, forward strand.
TAGCATGGCAGGGTCCAGTATCCCGGCCATGGGCGGCCGGCGGCTTTACACAAACCGCCAAGTATAAGCTGTTAGCCGCCCCGACTGGCAGGATAAAAGCACCCGGCGATCAGTTGTCGCGCGCGCCGCCGTAGTAACCGCAGCCCTGCAGGGTCTTGCCGTCGATGCGCAGCTCGGCACGCAGGTGGTGGATGGCGCCAGTGGCGCTGTCTACGCAGCGCTGCGGCGCGACCCACAGTTCCACGTGCTGGCCGTTGGCTTCGCTGGTGAGGGTCAGGCCACCGCCGGGTACTTCTTCTTCCAGAAACGGCAGGGGCAGAGGCTGCTGGCCGATGCGATTGAGCACCATGCCCTTGCCGCTGGCCTTGATGTCCCACTCGGGTTCATGGCCATTGGCGCGCAGGGTCAGCTGCTTGAAGTTGGGGTCTTCGCAGGCGCGCGTGGAGGGTTCCAGGCGGTACAGGCGGCGCACTTCCAGCTGGCCGTCGTTGTTGGCCTGTTTGCTGCCAGTGAGGCGGCCACGGACGTCGGCGAACAGTTTGTCGTTGGCGTCCTTGGCGAGGTTGGCGGCCTCCTGCAGGATGCCGGTGGCGCCGACGTCGTTGATCACGAACGTGCGGTTTTCGCTGCACGGCTTGAACAGCAGCTGGCCACCGGCGGCACGCAGTTCGCCCTGCATGCGCGTGGTGCCGATGTTCGGGTCGCTTGGCGCGTCAGCCATGAGCTGGCAGCCGGCGAACAGGGGCAGCAGGGCGGTGAGCAGCAGGGTGGGGGTGAGGCGCATGATGAGGCGGGCTCCGGGATCTTTGCCATGAAAGCTGGCCACGTTACGCAGGCTGACGGCGGATCTCAAGTTAATGGTTGCCTGTACTGGCCTCTTCGCGGGTAAACCCGCTCCCACAGATTCGGCGCATCACTGAAGACTTGTGCGGTCCCTGTGGGAGCGGGTTTACCCGCGAAGAGGCCAGTACAGGCAGTACAAATCTGGCAGGCAGAGAAAAGGGCCCGAAGGCCCTTGTCCATTAACCGCCGAGGTACGCGTCGCGCACCTTCGGGTCGGTCAACAGCGCTTCCCCCGTCCCCTGCATCACCACCCGGCCGTTCTCCAGCACATAGGCGCGGTCAGCGACCTTCAGCGCCTGGTTGGCATTCTGCTCCACCAGGAACACGGTCACGCCATCGCGGCGCAGCTGTTCGATGATGTCGAAGATCTGCTGGATGATGATCGGTGCCAGGCCCAGCGAAGGCTCGTCGAGCAGCAACAGCTTGGGCTTGCTCATCAGCGCCCGGCCAATGGCGAGCATCTGCTGCTCGCCACCCGACATGGTGCCGCCACGCTGGATATAACGCTCCTTCAGGCGCGGGAACAGCTGCAACACCTTGTCCAGCTGCTCCTGATAGTCGCCCTTGTTGGTGAAGAAGCCACCCATCGCCAGGTTTTCCTCGACGGTCAGGCGGGCGAACACGCGGCGGCCTTCAGGCACTACGGCAATGCTCTTGCGCATGATGTGCGAGGACGGCTGGCCGACCAGTTCTTCACCCAGATACTTGATGCTGCCACTGTGCGCCTGCGGCGAGCCGCACAGGGTCATCAGCAAGGTCGACTTGCCGGCGCCGTTGGCACCGATCAGGGTGACGATCTCGCCCTGGTTGATCTCCACGTTGACGCTGTGCAGCGCCTGGATCTTGCCGTAGAAGGTGGAAACGTTTTCGAACTTCAGCATTTACGCTTCCCCCAGGTAGGCTTTGATCACATCAGGGTTGTCGCGGATTTCTTCCGGCGTGCCGTGGGCCAGGGGGGTGCCCTGGTTGATCACCACGATATGGTCGGAGATGCTCATCACCAGCTTCATGTCGTGCTCGATCAGCAGCACGGTGACGTTGTGCGACTCACGCAGGTAGGCGATCAGTGCCTTGAGGTCTTCGGTTTCCTTCGGGTTCAGGCCCGCGGCCGGTTCGTCGAGCATGATGATGCGCGGCTGGGTCATCATGCAGCGGGCGATTTCCAGGCGGCGTTGCTGGCCGTAGGCCAGGGTGCCGGCGGTACGGTTGGCGAATTCGGTCAGGTTGACCTTCTCCAGCCAATACTGCGCGCGCTCCATGGCCTCCTTCTCGCTGCGGCGGAAGCTCGGGGTCTTGAACAGGCCTGCGAAGAAGTTGGTGTTCAGGTGACGGTGCTGGGCGATCAGCAGGTTTTCCAGCGCGGTCATTTCCTTGAACAGGCGCACGTTCTGGAAGGTCCGCACCACGCCCTTGCGGGCGATCTGATGGCCGGCCAGGCCCTGGATCGGCTGGCCATCGAGCAGGATGGTGCCGCCGCTGGGCTTGTAGAAACCGGTGAGGCAGTTGAACACCGTGGTCTTGCCGGCGCCGTTCGGGCCGATCAGCGCCACCACCTGTTTTTCCTTGACGGTCAGGGCCACGCCGTTGACCGCCAACAAGCCGCCGAAGCGCATGCTCAGGCCGCTGACTTGCAGAATTTCGCGGCTCATCGACGCAGCTCCATGTGTGGACGTTGCATAGGCAGCAAGCCTTGCGGACGCCAGATCATCATCAACACCATCAGCGCACCGAACATCAGCATCCGGTATTCGCTGAACTCACGCATCAGCTCGGGCAGCAGGATCATCACGATGGCCGCGAGAATCACGCCCAGTTGTGAGCCCATGCCGCCGAGCACGACGATGGCGAGGATGATCGCCGACTCGATGAAGGTGAACGACTCCGGTGTGACCAGGCCCTGGCGCGCAGCGAAGAAGCTGCCGGCGAAACCGGCGAAGCAGGCACCGAGGGTGAAGGCCGAGAGCTTGATGATGGTCGGGTTCAGGCCCAGCGCACGGCAGGCGATCTCGTCTTCACGCAGGGCTTCCCAGGCGCGGCCGATCGGCATGCGCAGCAGGCGGTTGATCACGAACAGCGCCAGCAGGGCAAGCAGCAGGGCCACCAGGTAGAGGAAAATGACCTTGTTGATCGAGTTGTATTCCAGCCCGAAGAACTCATGGAAGGTCTGCATGCCCTCGGCGGCACGGCGTTCGAAGGTCAGGCCGAAGAACTCCGGCTTGGGGATGTTGCTGATGCCGTTGGGGCCGCCGGTCCAGTCGGTGAGGTTGCGCAGGAACAGGCGGATGATCTCGCCGAAGCCAAGGGTCACGATCGCCAGGTAGTCACCGCGCAGGCGCAGCACCGGGAAGCCAAGCAGGAAGCCGAAGGTGGCGGCCATCAGGCCGGCAATGGGCAGGCACACCCAGAAGCTCCAGCCCAGGTAGTGCGAGAGCATGGCGTAGCTGTAGGCGCCGACGGCGTAGAAGCCGACGTAACCCAGGTCGAGCAGGCCCGCCAGGCCGACCACGATGTTCAGGCCCAGGCCCAGCAACACGTAGATCAGGATCAGCGTGGCGATGTCGACCGCACCGCGCGAGCCGAAGAACGGCCACACCAGTGCCGCGACGATCAGACCAATGATCACATAGCGCTGGGTCTTGGGCAGGGTCAGGTAGTTGCTGACGGCCGGCGGGATCAGCTTGCGATCCGAACGGCGGCCCATCACCGAACTCCACTGCTTGTCGAACAGCACGCGCAGGAACATCAGTACCGAGCACACGGCGATGATGCTGATGGTGAACGAACCCTGGCTGTGCACCACCAGGCTGATGCCGTCGATGCTCAGTTTCAGGCCCAGTACCGGGAAGGCCACGGCCCATACCAGCAAGGCGCTGAAGAACGCCTGTTTGAGATTTCTGTTCATACTTTTTCAACCTCCGGGCGGCCCAGGATGCCGGTCGGCCGGAACAGCAGGACAAGAACCAACAAGCCGAATGCCACCACGTCCTTGTACTGGTCGCCGAAGATGTCGGCGCCGAACGCTTCGGCCACACCCAGCACCAGCCCGCCGAGCATGGCGCCCGGGATGCTGCCGATGCCACCCAGCACCGCCGCGGTAAAGGCTTTCAGGCCCACCAGGAAACCGGCGTTAGGGTTGATCACCCCGTACTGCATGCTCAGCAGCACGGCCGCCACGGCTGCCAGGGCGGCACCGATGACAAAGGTGAGGGCGATGATGTTGTTGGTGTTGATGCCCAGCAGGTTGGCCATCTTGATGTCTTCGGCGCAGGCGCGGCAGGCGCGGCCCAGCCGAGAGCGGGAGATGAACAGGGTCAGCAGGGTCATTGCCACCAGAGTGACGACGAACACCAGGATCTGCATGTAGCTGATCAGGACTTCTTCAGCACCGCCCGGCCCGAAGGAGATGCTCCCAGGGATCAGGTTGGGGATGGATTTGTCCTTGGAGTCCTGGGAAAGCAACACAGTGTTCTGCAGGAAAATCGACATGCCGATGGCGGAAATCAGCGGGATCAGACGGTTGCTGTTGCGCAGGGGGCGGTAGGCAACCCGTTCGATGCTGTAGCCATAGGCACTGGTGACGAAGATCGTCGCGACGAAGGCCACGGTCATCAGGATCGGCAGCGAATGGATACCCATCATGGCCAGGCCCGCCAGGGCGATGAAGGCCACGTAGGAACCGATCATGTACACCTCGCCGTGGGCGAAGTTGATCATGCCAATGATGCCGTACACCATCGTGTAGCCGATGGCGATCAAGGCATAGGTGCTGCCGATGGTCAATCCATTAACCAGTTGTTGGAAGAAATGGTAGATCTCAGGCATTACAGCGCTCCTAAAAACCTGATTTGCATTTCGCTGGCGGGGGTATGCCAGGAAACCGCGGGTGACGGTTTTAAGATTTTCAGGTGGGCCTGCCCCCGGATCGCGGGGGTCGGGCCCATGAACCTCGTAAAACAAAGCCCACTGCTCGCACAGTGGGCTTCTACGGTCAGCTATTTAGTCACGCAGTTACTGAGGGGAGACTTCGGTCTTCGGCTTGCCGAAGTGCCATTCGTAGACCACGAACTTGAAGTCTTTCAGGTCGCCTTTCTCGTCATACGACAGGGTGCCGGTAGGGGTCTTGAAGGAACCGGCGTGGATGGCAGCTGCCACCTTGTCGGTGTCTTCGGACTTGGCGGCCTTGATGCCCTGGGCGATCAGCTCGACAGCCGAGTAGGCAGGGAACACGAACGGGCCGCTTGGGTCCTTGCCGTCAGCCTTGATGGCGTCGACGATCTTCTTGTTCTCCGGGTCGGCATCGAACGACTTCGGCAGGGTGACCAGCAGGCCTTCGGAAGCGTTCTGGGCGATCTGCGAAATCGAGTCGTTACCCACGCCCTCCGGGCCCATGAACTTGGCTTTCAGGCCTTTTTCCTGAGCCTGGCGCAGGATCAGGCCCAGCTCTGGGTGGTAGCCGCCGTAGTAGACGAAGTCGACGTTGTTCTGCTTGAGCTTCTGGATGATCGACGAGAAGTCCTTGTCACCCGCGTTCAGGCCTTCGAAGACGGCAACCTTGGTGCCTTTGCTTTCCAGGGTCTGCTTGACCGCAGTGGCGATGCCTTCACCGTACTGCTGCTTGTCGTGCAGTACTGCAACCACTTTCGGTTTGACGTGGTCGGCGATGTAGTTGCCGGCCGCCGGGCCCTGGGCGCTGTCCAGGCCGATGGTGCGGAAGATCAGCTTGTAGCCACGGGCGGTGATTTCCGGCGAGGTGGCGGCGGGGGTGATCATGATCACGCCTTCGTCTTCGTAGATGTCGGACGCAGGCTGGGTAGAGCTGGAGCACAGGTGGCCGATGACAAACTTGACGCCGTCGTTGACCACTTTGTTGGCGACTGCCACGGCCTGTTTAGGGTCGCAGGCGTCGTCGTATTCCTTGGCTTCGAGCATCTTGCCATCGACGCCGCCCGCGGCGTTGATATCCTTGATGGCTTGCTTGGCGCCGATGAACTGCATGTCGCCGTACTGGGTCACTGGACCCGTCTTCGGACCGGCGATGCCGATCTTGATGGTATCGGCGGCAAACGAATGGCTGGCTACCCCGGCCAGTACCATTGCGGCGAACAGCTTGGAAATCTTGATCATAGTGCTCCACTCATTCTGTTGTAATTCTTATAGTCCTGGCGGCCAGGGCTACAGACCGGGCGGGATTTGCGGCGTGGCCATGCCAACGCGCAAGCCCACCTTCCCCCGGAACATGTCCCGGAACTGTACCGGTACAGTGTAGAGCGCTGTTCGAGCGCTTGAAAAGCGGTCAAAAAGTGCCTGTTTCCTGGGTTGTCGCTTGCTCGACAGAAAGATACAAAAAGGCGCCATCAAACTGCCTGTATCTGCGACCCCGCCCCACAAGTTCTGGGTCAATCGACCAAATTACATATTTGAAACCGGGTTTTTCTGCAAAAATGCCGACCTTTTTTATTGGCCGATTTTTGCGGATACCACCCATGACTGATCAAACAAGCACCCTCTATGCCAAATTGCTTGGCGAGACAGCAATCATCGAGTGGAAAGCGCTGGAGCGTTTCTGGGCCAAGGGTGACCTGATTTGGGTCGACCCCAGCCTGGACCTGATCACCGTTGCCGAGGCGATGGCCGAGAATCGCGGCGAGATCTTCGCCAAGTGGCGTAGTGATGGCACTGTTGGGCCCGTGTCGGCCGAGCAGGCACTTGACCTGCAAAGCCGCGATCCAGAGATCTGGGCGGTGGTGGTTTCGCCGTTCATCGTGATTCAGACGAAGCGCCCGGCTGAGGCATGATCTTTTTTGGTGCGCAAAAATGCGCAGCAGCCCCGTTTTGGTGCTTGAAGGCGTTCAAGGCGGGTAGAGGTAAGTAACAATTCGGCGTGGCGGTAACAGTTTACGGGATGCGTAATGTGTCCACCGTTCCGGCCAGCCTGGAAAACAATTCGAATAGCCAGGAGTCATTGATGAGCACTGCACTACCTTCGCTTGGATTCGCCGGCATTGGCCTGATGGGCCTGCCCATGTGCCGACGCCTGCTGGCGGCGGGGTACCCGCTGACCGTGTGGAACCGCAGCCCGGACAAGTGTGCCGCGCTGGTCGCTGCCGGCGCGCGCCTGGCCAACAGCCCCGCTGAACTGTGCCAGGGCAGCGACATGGTACTGCTGTGCCTGGCCGACACGGCCGTGGTGCGCGAGGTGGTGTTCGGCGAGCACGGCATTGCCCAGGGTGGGCGCAGTGGCCAGTTGCTGATCGATTTCTCCAGCCTGGAACCCACCGCCACTCGTGAAATGGCCGCTGAGCTTGCGGTGCTGTGCGGCATGGCCTGGCTGGATGCCCCGGTGTCAGGCGGCACACCCGGTGCCGAGGCCGGTACCTTGGCGATCATGGTTGGCGGTGAAGCGGCCGACCTGCAGCGTGCACGTCCAGTGCTGCAGGTGCTTGGTCAACGCGTGACGCACATGGGGGCGGTGGGCGCCGGGCAAGTGACCAAGGCCTGCAACCAGATGATCGTGGCGTGCAATGCCCTGGTGATCGCCGAAGTGGTGGCGCTGGCCGAGCAGTCCGGGGTGGACGCGACGCTGATCGCCGAAGCACTGGCGGGTGGCTTTGCCGATTCCAGACCGCTGCAGATCCTCGCGCCGCAAATGGCCGAGAGCCGCTTCGAGCCAATCAAGTGGCACGTGCGCACGCTGCTCAAAGACCTGGATGGCGCAGTCAAGTTTTCCCGTGAGCAGGGTTCGGCGACGCCGCTCAGTGGCCTCGCCGCGCAGCTGATGCGCCTGCACGGTAGCCAGGGTTACCTGCAAAAAGATCCGGCGACCCTTGTAGAACTGTACCGCAACAAGGGCTGACTGCCTCGCTTTGACGCTGCGGCCGTTCCAGTAGCGGCCGCAGTTCGGCCAGCGGTACCGGGCGGCCAAACAGGTAGCCCTGCAGGTAGTCGCAGCCGTGGGTTTCAAGGAATGCCTGTTGTTCGACGGTTTCCACGCCTTCGCTGACGACTTTCAGGTGCAGGGTGTGCGCCATGACGATGATCGCCTGGACGATCTCGCGGTCCTTCTGGCTGCCCGGCACATCCTGCAGGAAGGTGCGGTCGATCTTCAGCACATCCAGCGGCAGGCGCTTGAGGTAGGCCAGTGACGAGTAGCCGGTGCCGAAGTCGTCGATCGACAGCGCCACGCCCAGGGCACGCACGCGCTTGAGCAGGCTGACGGTACGCTGGATATCGCCCATCAGGGCGTTTTCGGTCACTTCCAGTTCCAGGTTACGGGGCGCGAGCCCGGCGTTGAATAGCGCCTGCTCCACTTCATTGGGCAGTTCGTCGTGGCTGAGGGTTACCGCCGAGCAATTGACCGTCACCTTGATATCGCCATAACCGTGGCGCTGGAGGTGCGCCAGGTCGGCGCAGGCGTGGCGCATCACCCACAGGTCAAGGTCGATGATCAGGCCGTTGGCTTCTGCAATGCCGATGAAGCGGTCGGGCGCCAGCAGGCCGTGCTGCGGGTGATGCCAGCGCACCAGCGCTTCGAGCTTGGCCACCTGCCCGCTGCGCATGTCGAAGATGGGTTGGTAATGCACGCACAACCCACGCTCTTCGAGCAGGGCCACGCGCAGCTCTTCTTCCAGCTGCAACGCGAGGGAGGCCTGGGTTTTCAGGTTTTCGTTGAAAAAGTGCAGGCTGTTGCGCCCGCTGTCCTTGGACTGGTACAGGGCCAGGTCGGCATGCTTGAGCAGCTCTTCGGCGCTGGTGCCGTCGTCGGGGAAGATGCTGACGCCAATGCTGGTGGTCATGACCATGCGCCTGCCGCCCAGGTCGATGGGCTCTTTCATCCGTTGCATGATGCGTTGTGCCAGGTGGCGGGCTTCGTCGCAGTTGTTGAGGCTGGTGACCACGCAAAACTCGTCGCCGCCCAGGCGTGCAACCAGGTCCTGATTGCGGGTGGCGGCCTTGATGTGATTGGCGATCACCTTGAGCAGTTCGTCGCCAGCATCGTGGCCAAGGCTGTCGTTGATGCGCTTGAAGTGGTCGATGTCGAGGAACATCACTGCCAGGCGGTTTTCAGTGGCGTGGTGATCGGCCAGGCGCTCGGCGAACACCTGGTTGAAGCCACGGCGGTTGACCAGGTTGGTCAGGGCGTCGTAGTGCGCGGCCTGCTGCAGCGAGGCGCGGGCCTGGTCCAGCTGGCTGAGCAGCATGCTGACCCGGCGCAAGTCGTGCTCCTTGCTCTGCAGCTTCTTGTCGGCCAGTGCGGCGCTGATGCTGGCGCCACTGATCAGCAAGGTGATGAAGCCGATGCCCAGCCCCAGTTGCAGGCTGTTGTCGCCAGAGGGGAGGCGCAGTGCGGTGTCGGCCGGGATCACCAGAGTCATGGCTGCCATGGCGGTGAAGTGGGTGGCGACGATACCACCTGCCATCAGCAGGCTGGCGCCGTACTTCATGGCCTGGTGCAGGGTGCCGCTGCCATTGCGCAAGTACCGGGCCAGGCACAGCGCAGCCAGGCTGGTAAGCAGGGCAAGGGCGGCAGAGGCCAGCAGCAGGCCAGTCTGGTAATACTGGCGGGCGCCGGTTTCCATCGCCGCCATGCCGACGAAGTGCATGAGGATGATGCCCAGGCCGATCAGAACTGCGCTTAACAGGAAATGGTGCGCGCGCATCTGGCGGCGGTCGAGGCTGTGCATGGTCACCCAGGCGACGCCCAGGGCGATGAGCAGGGAAAGAATGGTCAGGGAAGCATCGTAGTGCACCTCTACCGGCGCCTGGAAGGCCAGCATGCTGATGAAGTGCATGGCCCAGATGCCACCGGCCAGGCAGCAGGCGCCTAGCATGTGCCATTGTCGGTGGGCAGTGGGGTCTTCGCTGTGGGAATGGCGCTCGGCCATGTCCAGGGTGGCAAAGCAGGCCGCGCTGGCAACGAAGTAGGCGAGCAGCACCAGGAACGGTTCATGGTGGCAATCGATAATGATGCGCCCGGTTGCCGGGAGGTCGGCGAACAGTTGCAGCCCCAGCCATTCCATTGAGTGCCCCATGATCGAGTTTTCACTCGTCTGCGCTACAACCCTGAGCAGACTGTCCAGAGGCAGTATAGGAAGAGGTGTTTAAGCCTTCCTGAATAATGGCACATTGATTTCTACGATTTGGTTATCAACCCAATCGCCAGCAGGCATAAAGAAGGGTGTAGGAGCAGCCTTGTGCTGCGAAGAGGCCGCATGCCTCACAATAATCTTGTGAGGGCATACGGCCTCTTCGCAGCACAAGGCTGCTCCTACAGGAGGGTGGTCAGGCCACCAGGGGGCATGTCAGATCAGCCAGCCACCAGCACGCGAATGGCCTCAAGGCGCAAGGCGGCCTTGTCCAGCATCGCCAGGCCATCTTCACGCTGCTTGCGCAGGGCTTCGATTTCGCTGTCGCGCACGCTCGGGTTGACCGCTTGCAGTGCCACCAGGCGGGCCAGCTCTTCGTCGGCCTCGGCGGCCAGGCGGCGCTGGGCTTCGGCTACACGCTCGACGTGCGTCGGCATGATTTTCTCTTCACCGCCACTGATACGCTTGGCGAGCACGTCACGCTGGGCCTGGACGAACTTGTTGGCGCTGGCGCGTGGCACGCTTTCAAGCTGCTCGTTGAGCGTTTCGAAAGCCACGCGGGAGGCCAGGTCGTTGCCATTGGCATCCAGCAGGCAGCGCAGTGCCGCCGGTGGCAGGTAGCGGCCCAGTTGCAGGCTGCGTGGTGCCACCACCTCGCTGACGAACAGCAATTCGAGCAGGACGGTGCCCGGCTTGAGTGCCTTGTTCTTGATCAGCGCCACGGCGGTATTGCCCATGGAACCGGAAAGCACCAGGTCCATGCCGCCCTGCACCATCGGGTGCTCCCAGGTGAGGAACTGCATGTCCTCACGCGACAGTGCCTGGGCACGGTCGTAGGTGATGGTCACGCCTTCGTCGTCGCCCAGCGGGAAGCTGGCATCGAGCATCTTTTCGCTCGGCTTGAGGATCAGGGCGTTCTCGGAATGGTCTTCACTGTCGATGCCGAAGGCGTCGAACAGGGTTTCCATGTAGATCGGCAGGGCAAACTGGTCGTCCTGTTCGAGAATGTCCTCGACCAGCGCCTGGCCTTCGCCGGCACCGCCGGAGTTGAGCTCCAGCAGGCGGTCGCGGCCAGTGTGCAGTTCGGCTTCCAGGCGCTCGCGCTCGCTGCGGGCGTCGTCCACCAAGGCGTCCCAGGCCTTGCTCTCGCCACCTTCAAGCAACGGCAGCAGGCGTGGGCCGAACTGGTGCTGAAGGGCGTTGCCGGTGGGGCAGGTGTTGAGGAAGGCGTTGAGGCCTTCGTGGTACCACTGGAACAGGCGCTCTTGCGGGCTGTCCTGCAGGTACGGGATGTGCAGCTGGATGGTGTGCTTCTGGCCGATCCGGTCAAGGCGGCCGATACGCTGTTCGAGCAGGTCGGGGTGCGCTGGCAGGTCGAACATCACCAGGTGATGGGCGAACTGGAAGTTGCGGCCTTCGCTGCCGATCTCGGAGCAGATCAGCACTTGCGCACCGAACTCTTCGTCGGCGAAGTAGGCGGCGGCGCGGTCGCGTTCGAGGATGTTCATGCCTTCATGGAACACCGAGGCCGGAATGCCGGAGCGTACGCGCAGGGCGTCTTCCAGGTCCATGGCGGTTTCGGCGTGCGCACAGATCACCAGCACTTTGGTGCGCTTGAGCATTTTCAGGGTGTCGATCAACCAGTCGACGCGCGGGTCGAAACGCCACCAGCGCTCGTCGTCAGCCACATCACCCTGGGCCTGGAAGGCCACTTCCGGGTACAGCTCGGCGTGCTCGCCGGCTGGCAGCTCGCGGTACTGCTCGGGCGTGGCCAGCGGGTAGGGGTGCAGCTGGCGCTCCGGGAAGCCCTGGATCGCCGCACGGGTGTTACGGAACAGGACGCGGCCGGTGCCGTGGCGGTCCAGCAGTTCGCGGATCAGGCGTGCGCTGGCCTGGCTGTCGCCGTCGCTGACCGCAGCCAGCAGGGCTTCGCCTTCGGCACCCAGGAACCCCTGGATGGTGGCGTGGGCCTTGGGCGACAGGCGGCCTTCGTCGAGCAGCTCCTGCACGGCTTCAGCCACCGGGCGATAGTGCTCGCTTTCGGCGCGGAATGCCGCCAGGTCATGGAAGCGGTTGGGGTCGAGCAGGCGCAGGCGGGCGAAGTGGCTGTCCTGGCCAAGCTGCTCGGGGGTGGCGGTGAGCAGCAATACGCCCGGGATCACCTGGGCCAGTTGCTCGACCAGGCCGTATTCGGCGCTGACCTGGTCTTCGTGCCAGACCAGGTGGTGGGCCTCGTCGACGACCATCATGTCCCAGCCAGCAGCAAACAATGCGTCCTGGGCCTTTTCGTCGTCGACCAGCCATTCCAGTGCAACCAGCGCCAGCTGGGCATCCTCGAACGGGTTGCTGGCGTCGCTTTCGATAAAGCGCTCGGCATCGAACAGGGCCACCTGCAGGTTGAAGCGGCGGCGCATTTCCACCAGCCACTGGTGCTGGAGGTTTTCCGGCACCAGGATCAGCACGCGGCTGGCGCGGCCCGACAGCAGCTGGCGATGGATCACCAGGCCGGCCTCGATGGTTTTACCCAGGCCCACTTCGTCGGCCAGCAATACCCGTGGGGCGCTGCGGTCGGCGACTTCGCGGGCGATGTGCAACTGGTGGGCGATCGGTTGCGCACGGCAGCCGCCCAGGCCCCACAGCGCCGACTGCATCTGCTTGCTGGTGTGCTGCAGGGTGTTGTAGCGCAGGCTGAACCACGACAGCGGGTCGATCTGCCCTGCAAACAGCCGGTCGCTGGCCAGGCGGAACTGGATGAAGTTCGACAACTGGGTTTCTGGCAGGGTACGCGGCTGGTTTTGCCCGTCCAGGCCGTGGTAGACCATCAGCCCGTCGATGTCATCGACTTCGCGCACGGTCAGCTTCCAGCCCTCGAAGTGGGTGATCTGGTCACCTGGCGAGAAGCGCACGCGGGTCAGCGGCGCGTTGCGCAGGGAATACTGGCGGGTGTCGCCAGTGGCCGGGTAGAGCACGGTCAACAGGCGGCCATCCTGCGCCAGGATGGTACCCAGGCCGAGCTCTGCTTCGCTGTCGCTGATCCAGCGTTGCCCCGGTTGATACTGCTGCGCCATACTGCCTGAACTCCCGCGATGAAAAAGCCGATTATGTTAACGGATCGGCCGGTCAGACCAAAGTGCGAACGCACCGAAAGGTGCCGATCGACAACAGGAAGTAAGTCAGTCTAGCCGTTTCATCGTCTCGCACCGTGCAGCTGACGAGGGCCTCGGATCAACATGTCTGCCAAGCACCGCTGGATCAGCGCTTCCATGGCCGTGGGCAGCCTGTTGCTGCTGGCCGCCTGCGAGCAGAAAAACTTCGAGACCTTGCCGGCCATCCCGATGGAGCAGCTTGAGGTCCTGGGCGTGCAGACGCCGATCAAGAGCGTGCACTTTCGTGACCGCGACGGTGAAGGCCTGTTGGTGTTGAGCCGCAGCGATGGCCAGGCCAGCGACCCGGAAAGCGAACAGGAAGTGGACAAGGTGGTGCTCAAGGCCACCTTGTACGGGCGCACTGCCGAAAGTGACGCATTCAAGGCACGCTGGCAGATCGAGCAGGAAACCACCTGCCCCGGGCTGGACCTGGACGTGGACTTCTACACCGACGTCAGTGATGTCAGCGACCTGAACAAGGACGGTGTCGCCGAGGTTACCGTGGCCAGCCATGCCTTCTGTGGCGGCGGTATCGACCCGCATGACATCGCCATCGAAATGCGCGAAGGGCAGGCCAGCTACACCATCACCGGCCATTCGCTGATCAGCCCGGCGGGTGAGGAGCCGATTGGCGGCGACCGGGATGACAGCGCCTCGCTCCAAACCGCGCCGCAGGTGCTGCGCGACCACTTGGATGCGGTGTGGCAGCAGGTTTACAAGCGGCCCTGGAGCGAAACCAGCCCGCCAGGCGACGACGACCCTGACGACGAAGCCGAGTAATTGTTGTCCATGACATCAAGGTAAACCCGCGCCTGCCGATACAGGGGGCATAGGAGAACGTCCATGCTGCCGCCAATCATTCCGCTCAGCGCCGCCCCGGTGACCTCGCAACAGGACCCGGTCAAGCCGACCCCCGACATCAAGCCGGTGGTGCCGGCGCAGCCTGCGTCCAGCGAAAGTGGCATCGACCTCAAGCACCAGCGCGACCCGCAGGAGCAGGTGCTGTTGCTGCGCGAGGAACAGCGTCGCCAGCAGCAGCGTCGCAAGCAGGGCGAGCAGGACCGCTACAGTGCCATGCCAGGTGACGAGGTCAACGCAGACAACACCGTGCCGGTGGCCCCGTTGATGGGTGAGCACGTGCGCCAGGGGCTGCTGGTGGACATCGAAGTCTGACGCGGGGCTGGTCAGCGCCTGCGCCTGGCTTCATCATGCAAGCCTCAGTTGATCGTCGAGCCCGCCCATGAGCCAAGACAACCTCATCGATTTTGATGCCGAACGCGCCAAGCGCGTCCACGACCTCAAGGAAAAGCGCCTGAACGAAATGCGCAACGCGTTCGAGCAGGCCTTGCCGTTGAGCACCAGCAAGAAAAAGAAGCCCAAGGGCAAACCGAAGAAGCGCTGAAACTTGACGCAGGTCAACCCTGCACCCGCCTCGCGTGCCCGGCCCCGGGCACCATTGACCCCGATCAATTTTCTCCCCCCTCACATTGGTTAACGTTCACCCATCGGACAACGGCAGACGAATGGGAGGCCAGCATGTTCTTCGACAACGTGGTTATCGCTGGTGTGGTAACGGTCGGGTTGATGGTCGCTTTCTTTGCCGGTCTGGGCATTTTCATCTGGAAGGACTCGAACAAGCGCAAGCCGCGCTGACCTCCCGGGTATACGAGCACGCAAGGCATTTAGGGCGACTTCGGTCGCCCATTTTTTTGCCTGCGATTTAAGTGTTGCCTGTGCCGGCCCTTTCGCAGCACAAGGCTGCTCCTACAGGTTGAGCGCGATGCCATGACGCCATGGGAACTCTGTAGGAGCAGCCTTGTGCTGCGAAAGGGCCAGCACAGGCTGACTGATGTTCCAATAAAGATGATTAGCTAGCTAATTAATCGTTTCCGCATTATCCTTCTCTCCATTGTCTATCTTTTCAGTACGACCATCCCCCGCAAGGTCCGCCTAGTGCCCATCACCCTCCAGGCCCTGTTCGCCCCCAGCAGCCTCGCCCTCAAGTTCGCCATCAAGACCTTGCTCGGTGGCGGCCTGGCGTTGTGGCTGGCGATGCGCTGGGGCCTGGAGCAGCCGTCCTGGGCACTGATGACCGCCTTCATCGTCGCCCAGCCACTGTCAGGGATGGTGGTGCAGAAAGGCCTCGCACGGCTGGCCGGTACCTTGGTCGGCACGGTCATGTCGGTGGTGTTCATCGGCCTGTTTGCCCAGACCCCAGGCTTGTTCCTCATTACCCTGGCGCTGTGGCTGGCGCTGTGCACCGCTGCCTCGACCCAACTGCGCAGCGCCTGGGCCTATGCCTTTGTATTGGCGGGCTACACCGCGGCGATCATTGCCTTGCCCGCCATCGACCACCCGCTGCAAGTGTTCGACCAGGCCGTGGCGCGTTGTACCGAGATCTGCCTGGGCATTTTCTGCGCCACCGCCACCAGTGCCTTGCTCTGGCCAATGCGGGTGGAGCAGCAACTGGGCGGGCAGGCTCGGCAGGCCTGGCAGAACGGTCTGCAGGCTGCCAGTGCCATGCTGGGCGGCGAGGATGAGGCGCGCAAAGGCTTGCTGGAGAGCCTGGGGCGTATTGTTGCCATCGACAGCCAGCGTGAACATGCCTGGTTCGAAGGCAACCGCGGGCGCCAGCGAGCCCGCGCCATCCGTGGCCTCAGCCAGAAGCTGATGGTGCTGTTGCGCATCTCGCGTTCGGTGCGCCGGCAGTGGCGGCAACTCGATGAGCAAGAGGCCGCACACCTGGCACACTGGCTGGAAGAGGTTCGCGCGCTGCTGGCCAAACCCGACCAGCCCAGCCTGTTGCTGCTGCGCCAGCGCATCTGGGATGCCGCCCATGACGAGCAGATCAGTTCGACGGAGCACTACTGCCTTGCGCGTATGGCCTTGCTGCTGGACTACGCCATGGCCGCCAGCCTGGCGCTGGAGGATGTGGAGGCGGGCAGGGCGCCCAAGGATGTGTCCCAGGGCCTGGCCGTGCACCGTGACTGGTCGCTGGCCTTGCTGTTCGGTTCACGCAGCGCACTGGCCTTTCTGGTGATGAGCGGCTTCTGGTTGGCGACAGCGTGGCCTTCGGCGCCGGGTGGCCTGGTGCTGACCTGCGTGGTCTGCAGCCTGTTCGCCAGCCGCGAGAACGGCGCGCAGATTGGCCTGAGCTTCCTGCGCGGGATCTTTCTGGCGATACCTGCGGCGTTTCTGGTCGGGCAGATCCTGCTGCCGCAATGGAGCAGCTTTGCCATGCTTTGCCTGGGCATGGGCGTGCCGCTGTTTCTCGGCGCATTGGGCATGGCCCACCCCCGTACCGGGGCCACCGCCACTTCCTATTGCCTGCACTTCATTGTGCTGGTGTCGCCGCTCAACGCCATGCAGTTTGGTGTGGCGACCCTGCTCAACAGTGGGTTGGCGATGCTGGTAGGTGTGTCGGCAGCGGTCCTGGCCTTCCGTTTACTGGTATTCCGCCACCCGGCCTGGCTGGGCCGGCGCCTGCGTGCCGCCACCCAGAGCGACCTGGTGCGCCTGACCCGGCGCGACCTGCGCGGTGCCGACAGTTGGTTTGGCGGGCGCATGGCCGACCGCCTGATGCAACTGGCGCGGCATGCTGGCGAGCTGCCCGAAAGCGAGCGCAAACGCTGGGATGACGGCCTGCATGGGCTGGATATCGGCGATGAACTGGTGCACCTGCGCATGTGCCTGGCGGTTGCCCAAGCCCCCTTGGGGCGGGCCGAGCGCGAGTACTTGCAGCAGGTGGAGGCGGTACTGGCCAAGGGGCCGGCCGCTGGGCGGGGGCAGCGCCTGGACGCCGCCAGTGAACAATTTATTGCCACCTTGCGCCGGCTGCCTGCCAGTGACCCGCTGCGGCTGGCCGAAGGGGCTGTGCTGCAATTGCAGAAAAGCTGGGGCAAGTGGTGCCGCTGGCAGGAGGAAGCCCATGGGGTTGCGTGAATGGGAAGTGGGCGGCGTGCTGCTCAGCCCGTTTCTGCTTTATGTGTTGCTGGCGCTGGTGCTCACCGGCGTGTTGCGCCTGGTGGTGCAGGCGACGCCGTTGGCGCGCTGGATCTGGCATGAAGCGTTGTTCGACGCAGCGCTGTTCGTTTGTGTGTTGTTCCTGGTGGTGAGGCTGCTGGGAGCTTTATAAAGGAGTGTTTCGATGCGTGCGGCCGTACGTACCCTGGTGACGTTGTGTGTGGTGGCGCTGGCCGTGTGGGCCGGCTACCAGCTGTGGCAGTACTACATGCTTACGCCCTGGACCCGCGACGCCCGTGTGCGCGCCGATGTGGTGGTGATCGCCCCTGACGTGTCCGGCTGGGTGCGTGAACTCAAGGCCCGAGATAACCAGCAGGTCAAGGCCGGCGACCTGTTGATGAGCATCGACCGCGAGCGCTTCCAGGCGGCCTTCGACCAGGCCAGCGCGGTGACTGAGACCCGCGCCCAGCAACTGCGCTTGCGCGAGCGCGAAGCCGCCCGGCGTACCGCCCTGGGGCCAGAGGCGATCAGCGCCGAGCTGCGTGAAAACGCCCAGATCAACGCCGCCATTGCCCGTGGCGAACTGCATGAGGCAGAAGCGCAGTTGCAGGTTGCCAAGATCAACCTGGCGCGCAGTGAAGTGCGCGCACCGCGCAGTGGGCACATCACCAACCTGCGTCTGGCCGAGGGCAACTATGTGAACACCGGGCAATCGGTGATGGCCCTGGTGGATGATTCAACCTTCTATATCCAGGCCTACTTCGAGGAAACCAAGCTGCCGCGTATTCGCGTGGGGGACACGGTGAAAGTCTGGCTGATGGGCGCGGGCGAACCGATGCAAGGGCATGTGGAGAGCATCAGCCGCGGCATCACCGACCGCAACAGCAACCCGGACAGCCAGTTGCTGCCGGAGGTGGAACCGACCTTCAACTGGGTGCGTCTGGCCCAGCGCATACCGGTAAGGATTCGCCTGGACCAGGTGCCGGAAGGGGTGACCCTGAGTGCAGGCATGACCGCGAGCGTGCAGGTGCATGAGGACCGGGGCGAGCAGTGATGGTGCTGCCTCGTTAACCTGTAGGAGCAGCCTTGCGCTGCGAAGAGGCCCGCATGGCCAGCACAACTACAGTGCCTGCACTGGCCTCTTCGCAGCGCAAGGCTGCTCCTACAGGTACCGCGCATCGCCTGGCGTGACGTGAGGCTCAGAGGAACATGCCGCCCGACACTTCCAGCCGTTGCCCGGTAATCCAGCCATTGCCGTCTTCCAGCAACAGCGCAATCGCCGCCCCGATATCGTCCGGCAAGCCCACCCGGCCCAGCGCGGTATTGCCGGCAATGTATTCATTCACCTGCTGGTTATCCCGCACCACGCCTCCGCCAAAATCGGTCTCGATCGCCCCCGGCGCCAGAATGTTCACCCGGATGCCGCGCGCGCCCAGTTCCTTGGCCTGGTAGCGGGTCAGCACCTCCATGGCGCCCTTCATCGCGGCATAGGCGGCATACCCCGGCAGTGCAAAGCGCGCCAGGCCGGTGGAGATGTTGACGATGCGGCCGTTGTCGACCAACAGCGGCAGCAGGCGCTGGGTGAGGAAAAACGGCCCTTTCAGCTGAATGTTCAGCAACTGGTCGAACTGCGCTTCGCTGGTTTCGACGTACGGCACGTTCAGCCCGATCCCGGGCATTGTTCACCAGAAAATCAAAACGCTCGCGGCCAAAGTGCTGCTGCAGGGTAGTGCCCAGGCGCTCGGCGAAGCTGGCAAAACTGCTGCTGTCGCCAACGTCCAGTTGCAGCATGGCCGCCTTGACCCCGGCCTGTTCCAGTTGGGCAACTACGGCTTGGGCTTCGTCCGCTTTGCTGTGGTAAGTGCCGATGACATCGATACCGCGTGCAGCCAGGTGTTCGGCAGCATTACGGCCGAGGCCGCGGCTGGCGCCAGTGATCAGGGCAATTTTGCGGGTCATGGTGAAAACCTCATTGTGGGTGGATGAGGACAGGTTATTGGTCGGCAAGAAGCTGTTAAATCCAGCAAATATGGAAATACTGTTCGCCAAAACCGGATAGTCGAGGCCCGAATGAACAAGCTGGAGTTGTTGCGCACCTTTGTGCGGGTCAGTGAGGTCAGCAGTTTCACCCTGGCTGCCGAGCGCCTGGGGCTGCCACGGTCGACCGTGTCGGAGCAGGTAAAGGCGCTGGAACGCCTGCTGGGCACGCAGTTGTTCCACCGCACTACCCGCCGGGTACAGGCGACCCAGGATGGCGCGTTGCTGTACGAGCGTAGCAAAGACCTGCTGTCAGGCATGGACGAGATCGAGAACCTGTTCAGTGCCGACGATGCCGAGCTGGCCGGGCGCCTGCGCATCGACCTGCCGACCATGATGGCCCGGCGGGTCATCATCCCGGCGTTGCCGCAGTTTCTGCAGCGCTTTCCGCGGCTGGAAGTGGAGCTCAGTTGCACTGACCGCCAGGTCGATCTGCTGCGCGAAGGGTTTGACTGCGTGATGCGCATTGGTGCCCTGCATGACCTGGATGTGGTGGCGCGGCCGGTCGGGCAACTGAGCATGCGCAACTGTGCCAGCCCCGCCTACCTGGCCCGCTACGGGGTGCCGCAGACGCCGCAGGAACTGGCCGGGCACCAGCTGGTGCACTACGTGCGCACCCTGGGCGCACGGAGTGCCGGGTTCGAGTACCTGCAAGGGGGTGAGCTGCACTACCAGGCCATGGCGGGTGTGGTCACGGTCAACAACGCCGAGGCCTACTCGGCGGCCTGCCTGGCCGGGCTGGGGTTGATTCAGGTACCGGCGGTGGGGGTTGCCGAGCACCTGCAGCGGGGCGAGCTGGTTTCACTGCTGGAAGACTGGCAGGCCCCTGCCATGCCGGTGTCGCTGCTGTATGCCCGGCAACGGCATGTGCCACGCCGGGTTCAGGCGTTCATGCAGTGGCTGGCGGCAGTGCTGGCGTCGCAGGTCGACCCAGCGCCAAGTGAACGCTGACCAGGGTGCCGGGCGCAGCTGTAGAGGTGCGGGGCAAGCACGAAAAACCTTGGCGAACGGCCTGGCACTTGGGTTAGGCTGCCGCTTGCGAGTTGCCCGGTAGAGGCGGCCGATCCCCCGCCAGGCGTGCGTATCTTCCGATTTCATTGCGAGGTTACGTCATGGCCATCACTTCCCAGGATATCTGCAACGCCGCCGACCAGCTCAAGGGCTTTGTCGGTTTTCACGGCAAGCGCGGCGTTCATATCGTGCGTTTTTCCGAGGACTCGTTCGGCATGGACGTGGCCGACGACAGCATTACCCCCTGCAGCGAGTTTGTCTGGCGTGCCGAGCAAGGGCAGCGCATGGCGCTGTGCCGTGAGCGGCTGGCGCTGCTGCTGGAGCAGCATGTGGATGACCGCCTGAATATTGCTGAGCCCCTGCGCGCCTACCTGCGCCGCCAGGACTTGCCAGAGATCGTCGCCGAACGCCGGTCCGTGTAGGAGCAGCCTTGCGCTGCGAAGAGGCCGGTGAAGCCACTATCAACTGTGCAGCTTGTACCGGCCTCTTCGCAGCACAAGGCTGCTCCTACAAGGGCTGTGCAGTGCTTTGGGATGGCTGGTGCAACAACGCCGCCAGCCCGGCACTGTCCAGCGGCCGGCTCATGTAAAAGCCCTGCACCTCATGGCAGCGGTCCTTCTCCAGCGCCTTGAGCTGCTGTTCGCTTTCCACACCTTCGGCCGTCACCGTCAACCCCATTGCCTCACCCAGGTTGATGATGGCCTGAACCACCGCGCGGTCGCTGCCGCCGTTGCTGTTGAGGCCACTGATGAAGCGCTTGTCGATCTTGATGCTGTCGAACGGGTAGGTACGCAGGTAGCCCAGCGATGAGTAGCCGGTGCCGAAATCGTCCATGTTCAGACGCACGCCCAGTTCCTTGAGCGACAGCATGGTGCCTAGCGCACCCTCGATGTCATTGAGCATCACGTTTTCGGTAATTTCCAGTTCCAGCCGCTGGGCCGGGAAGCCCGTGTCCAGCAGGATTTCGCGCACATCGGCGACCACGTCGCTGCGCAGGAACTGCGCAGGCGACAGGTTCACCGAAACCAGAATCTCGGCGGGCCAGTCGTGGGCAGTGCGGCAGGCTTCGTGCAGCACCCAGCGGCCCAGCGCGACGATGATGTCGCTCTGCTCGGCCAGCGGGATGAAGGTGTCCGGGCCCAGCAACCCTTCCTGCGGGTGCTGCCAGCGCAGCAAGGCTTCGACCGCGACGATGCGCAGGTCGCTGAGGCGGTAGCGTGGCTGGTAATGCAGCTCGAATTCCTGGTTGCGCAGGGCCCGGCGCAAGTCGTTTTCCAACTGGCGACGGTACTGGATCTGCTGGTTCATTTCGGCGGCAAAGTAACGCCAGGTATTCTTGCCATCGGCCTTGGCCTGATACAGGGCGATGTCGGCGCAACGGATCAGTTCGCCGGCATCGAAACCTTGGGTGCGGGTCTGGGCGACGCCGATACTGGCGCCGACGTGCAGCGGTTGGCTGTCGAAAGTGATGGGCTGCTGCAGCAGGCTGATCAGGCGGGCGCAGAAGCGGTCGACTTCGCTGCGGTTGTCCATGCCGCTGAGCACCACAATGAACTCGTCGCCGCCCAGGCGTGCGACCAGGTCGCCATCGCGGGTAGTGTCGCGCAGGCGCGTCGCCACTTCTTGCAGCACGGCATCCCCGGCCCCATGGCCGAGGGAGTCGTTGATCGGTTTGAAGTTGTCGAGGTCGAGCAGCAGCAGGGTCAGTGGCGGCGAGTCACTGCCGCGCAGCAAGGCCTGCTCCAGGTGCCTGGCGAGCTTGTTACGGTTGGCCAGCCCGGTGAGTGGGTCGTGCAGCGACAGGTGCTGGATGCGCGCGTGGGCGTCGACTTCGTCGGTGATGTCGCTGGCGGTGCCACGAAAACCGATGGGTTTGTCGTCATACCAGATGGCGCGGGCCGAAATCCTGCAGTAGCGGTTCTGGCCATTCTGGTCGCGGTAAGTACAGCGCAGGTTGGCCAATTGTTGCGGGTCTGCGTTGGCGAGGGCGTCCAGCCAGGGTGAGAGCGGCGTGGTATCGCAGGCCAGCAACTGGTTCAGCGGGTGACCCAGCCAGTCGTCCACCGGGTAGCCGGTGACATTGGCAAAGCGCTGTGACAGGTACGTCAGGCCCTGTTGCCGGTCGGTTTCCCAGATCCAGTCGGATGCCGACTCGGCCACCGCACGAAACCGCTGCTCGCTGGCCTCCAGGGCCTGGTTGCTCTGTTGCAAGTGCGAAAGCGTCAGGCCGATTGCCCGCGAACTGCGCAAGGTGAGGCGGAACAGGTACAGCATGATCAGGCCAAGTATCAGCAGCGCGCCCAACAGGGCTGGCATTACCGCCCACAGCAATTGGTGCCCAGGCAGCGGGCTGCTCCAGGACAGGTGATAGCCGGTGTCACCCAGGTCGATACGCAGGTGGTGGTGCTGTTGCATGTCTTCCTTTTCCACATGCATGCCGTTCAGGCCGGCACCCTTGCCCAGCTGCGCCAGTTTTTCTTCGGTAAGCTGGTCGACGAACAGCATCACGGGCGCCTGGCTTACCTCGCTGTCGGTGACGTCGCGGTCCGGGCGTACGGCTGCGGCACTGAGTACGGCCGGCCAGCCATTGAACAGCACGAAACGGGTGATCTGCTCGCGGGGAATGGCTGCTGCACGGGCCTGGTCGATGATCGGCTGCAGCGGTGCTTCTATATAAGTGCTGGCGCCCGCCTGGCTGGGCTGGCCTTTGAACAAGGCATAGGTGGTGCGGTCGTTTTCCACCACGAACACCCCTTCGTAGCCGCTGGCGCTGTACAGCGACTCGCCTATGTTCTTTTCCTCGTAGGCCCACTTCCAGTCGGCATTCCCCGCCAGATGCTCGAAGGCCGCATCCCATACGGCATAGCTGGACAGAAACTGGCGTGAGGCCAGTAGCCGTTGCTCCAGCGCCTGGGTCGCATGAAAGGCGCTACGCTGGCGCTCCTGCTGGTCGAGCGTGGTGGCGATATTGAACAGCGCGCCGAGGGTGACCAGGCCGGCCAGCCCGAAAACAGCGCTGAAACCGGCAATCAGGTGGCGTACCTGAAAGCGCGGCGTGGGGCTTGCGGGTGGAAGGGTGGCGGTCCTGGCCATGCGCGAGCGGCTCCTTCAAGCAGCCTCCCGCCGGGCAGTCAGGCAGGGGGTTCAATCAGGATAGGCCAGCCTGAGCGTCGCGGCCTCGCCGCGGGCAAAATTGACCTGGTCGCGGCCTGCGTGCTTGGCGGTATACAGCGCCTTGTCCGCTTGTTCCAGCCAGTGTTCCGGGGATTGCAGGCCAGCCTCGAACGCTGACAGGCCAATGCTGAGGCTGATGCGCAGGTGCGGCAACTGCGGGTTACGGTAGTTGGCGACCCGTTCGCGCAGGCGCTCCATGGCGTGGCAGGCCTGAGCTTCGCTGGTGTCCGGCAGGATGACGCAGAACTCGTCGCCGCCGTAGCGCCCGGCCTGGTCGCCTTCGCGCAGGTTGCGCCGTAGCTCGGCACTGAGCTGGCGCAGTACACAATCGCCGACCACGTGGCCGAAGGAGTCGTTGATGGTCTTGAAATGGTCGATGTCGATCAGGGCAATGACCGCGCTCCCGGGTTGCTGTTTGCAGGCCTGGAACTTCAGCAGCAGCAGGTCTTTCCAGGCACCATGGTTGAGCAGCCCGGTCAGGCTGTCAGTGAGGCTCAGGGCGCTCAGCCGGCGCTTGTGGTCGGCCAGCTTGATCGCCAGTTGGTAGCACACCCAGCCCAGGGCAAGCGGGTACAGCGTCAGCATCGGCAGGCAGGCATAAACCTGCAGGGGCGTGGCGTTCAGCTGCAGGCCGGGGCCGAGCACCAGAGCGGCGGCAAGCATGCCGGCCAACTGGGCCAGTGCCCCTCGCACGACCATCCGCTTGCCGCCGGCAGCGACGTTGTTCATGGTCATCATCGACAGCACGGTCACGCTGGGCAGCGGGTTGAAGTGCATGGCGGCGGTCCAGAACCCGCCCATCAGCGAGTCGATCAGCAAGTTGCGCTGTTCCGCCTGGTAAGGGGTTATCGAGCGGCTGGCCCAGAAGTAGGCCACGTGCGGCCACAACAGCCCGTTGAACAGCATCAGCCCCCATACCCAGGCAGGCGGCGTCAGCGGGGCCATGCCAGCCATGACGCTGAACAGACCGATGCCCAAGCCGATAACGCGCGGCAGGTAGATGCGCTTGACGAATGAAAGGCCTGTGCCGCTGCGGTTGTCCATCATGCTCATTGTTCTTCTGCCGGGGTACCGTTTATCGCATAACTCACGTGAATATTGTTGAACACAGTTTCATCGGCGAAAAATGACCTTACAAGCCAATTCACGGTTGATGCGATCACTGTGGGGTAACATGAAGGCTTTCCTGTTGCTTGGAGTGTTGCTGATGGTCCCTTTGGCCAACCACGCCGGCGAGCCGGCACCCCAGCAGGATGGGCGTTTCCATAACCAGGCGTTGCGGCCGCAGGATGGCGTGCTGAAAAAGCTGCGCATCGGGCTCAAGTACCTGTTCCTGCGCAAACCGCCACAAACCCGGCCAGCCACGCCGATCAGCCTCCAGCCCATGACCCGCCAGCAGGTGCTCGATGCCCCGGACCACAGCTTGTGGCGCCTGGGCCATTCCACGGTATTGCTGAAATTGCGCGGGCGCTTCTTTATTACCGACCCGGTGTTCGCCGAGCGCGCCTCGCCCGTGCAGTGGGCGGGCCCTTTGCGTTTCCATGCGCCGCCGCTGGCATTGGACCAGTTGCCGCCGCTGGCTGCGGTGGTGCTGTCGCACGATCACTTCGACCACCTCGACGAGCAGGCGATTCGCCAGTTGGCGCCGCACACCGACGTGTTCCTGGCGCCACTCGGTGTAGGCGACCGGCTGATGCGCTGGGGCGTGGCCCCGGCGAAAGTGCGGCAGCTGGATTGGTGGCAGGAAAGCGTGGTGGAAGGCGTGCGCTTCGTCGCTACCCCGGCACAGCACTTTTCCGGGCGCGGGCTGCTGGACAGCAATCGGACGTTATGGGCCTCCTGGGTGATCGTCGATGATGATGTGCGTGTGTTCTTCAGTGGCGATACCGGGTATTTCGACGGTTTCAAGCAGATAGGCGAACGCTTTGGTCCGTTCGACCTGACCATGATCGAAACGGGCGCCTATAACGTCGCCTGGCCCGATGTGCACATGCAGCCGGAGCAGAGCCTGCAGGCCCACCTGGATTTGCGCGGGCGCTGGATGCTGCCGATTCACAACGGCACCTTCGACCTGTCTACCCACGGCTGGCAGGAGCCCTTCGAACGCATACTGACGTTGGCCAACCAGGCTCAGGTGCGCCTGAGTACGCCGCAGATGGGCGAGCGGGTAAGCCTTGACTCACCGCATGACGGGCAGAACTGGTGGCAGCCGCGGCCTTTGCGCCAGCGGGGCCAGGCGAACGAGCGCACAATGGCGGCACGCTGAGCTTCAATGTTTGTCGTCCCTGCTGGGCGAAGGGCGGCCTTTGTCGTCTTTCAATAGTTGCGAGGGTGGCTTGCCGCTGTCACTGCGTACCTGAGCATGGCTGATCAGGCCGAAGATGAAGCTGCCGCCAATGATGTTGCCCGCCAGGGTCGGCAAGGCGAATTCCAGCCAGAAGCTGCGCCAGGTCTCATCGCCGGCCCAGACCAGATACGACACTTCGACCGAGCCTACTACTATATGGGTGAAGTCGCCAAGGGCCATCAGGTAGGTGATCATCAGGATGATCCAGATCTTGGCGTGCTCCATGGACGGAATCATCCAGACCATGGTGGCGATCATCCAGCCCGAGACGATGCCTTTGGCGAACATCTGGCTGACGTCGTTCATCATGACCTTGCGGCCGATCTCCAGGAAGGCCACATCGGTCTTGCTGTCGAAGATCGGCAGCTCCAGCATGACCCAGGCCACCAGCAGGGTGCCGGCCAGGTTGCCGAGCAGTACCACGCCCCACAGCCGCAGCAGGCGACCGAAGTTGGCCAGGGTAGGGGAGGTCATGACGGGCAGTACGGCGGTGAGGGTGTTTTCGGTAAACAGTTGCTGGCGTGCCAGGATAACGGCGAGGAAGCCTGCGCTGTAGCCGATGCTGGCAACCACCTGGGCACTGTCGCCGTCCGGCAGGCGGGCGTAGAACAGCCCCATCGCCATCAGCGACAGCCCCATGGACAAGCCGGCGGCCAGTGCCGACCACCACAGTGCGGCGAGCGTACGCTCCAGCTCCTGGTCGCCCTGGGAACGGATGATCTCGTGCAGCACTGCCGCCCGCGGCGGCTGGTTGTGGCTGGCTTCCTGCTCTTCATCTGCAGAAAGGCCCGGGGTCTTCTCGCTTTGCCCATCGCTCATGGCCGCTACGCTCCGTGGGGGTGTTTCATTACAGATCCGCGGCGCTTTCATTAGTTGCCAGCTGGCGGCGAAACACATTCGGAAAGTTTTTTAGATCAAGGTGTTGACTCTAATTTCAAAGCGCGTATTATTCGCCTCCTCGCAGCGACAAACGCTTCGGGGCAAGCGGTAAGTGTTTGAAGTTGTTAGC
Source organism: Pseudomonas sp. WOUb67 (assembly GCF_050058005.1). NCBI lineage: Bacteria > Pseudomonadati > Pseudomonadota > Gammaproteobacteria > Pseudomonadales > Pseudomonadaceae > Pseudomonas > Pseudomonas sp. WOUb67. The sequence continues at coordinate 2,076,893 of NZ_CP170112.1, forward strand.
TTTCGAAAGAAAGCAGTTTTAAAAAACTTCAAATAAACGCTTGACAGCAAATGAGGAAAGCGTAGAATGCGCGCCTCGGTTGAGACGAAAAGCTCTTAACCAAACGCTCTTTAACAAATTGAATCAAGCAATTCGTGTGGGTGCTTGTGAGTACGGACTGATAGTCAAAAAGATTATCAGCATCACAAGTGACCATGCGAGAAATCACATAGTCATTTGAGATTGCTGAGCCAAGTTTAGGGTTTCTTAAAAACCCAAGCAGTATTGAACTGAAGAGTTTGATCATGGCTCAGATTGAACGCTGGCGGCAGGCCTAACACATGCAAGTCGAGCGGATGAGAAGAGCTTGCTCTTCGATTCAGCGGCGGACGGGTGAGTAATGCCTAGGAATCTGCCTGGTAGTGGGGGGCAACGTTTCGAAAGGAACGCTAATACCGCATACGTCCTACGGGAGAAAGCAGGGGACCTTCGGGCCTTGCGCTATCAGATGAGCCTAGGTCGGATTAGCTAGTTGGTGAGGTAATGGCTCACCAAGGCGACGATCCGTAACTGGTCTGAGAGGATGATCAGTCACACTGGAACTGAGACACGGTCCAGACTCCTACGGGAGGCAGCAGTGGGGAATATTGGACAATGGGCGAAAGCCTGATCCAGCCATGCCGCGTGTGTGAAGAAGGTCTTCGGATTGTAAAGCACTTTAAGTTGGGAGGAAGGGCATTAACCTAATACGTTAGTGTTTTGACGTTACCGACAGAATAAGCACCGGCTAACTCTGTGCCAGCAGCCGCGGTAATACAGAGGGTGCAAGCGTTAATCGGAATTACTGGGCGTAAAGCGCGCGTAGGTGGTTTGTTAAGTTGAATGTGAAAGCCCCGGGCTCAACCTGGGAACTGCATCCAAAACTGGCAAGCTAGAGTACGGTAGAGGGTGGTGGAATTTCCTGTGTAGCGGTGAAATGCGTAGATATAGGAAGGAACACCAGTGGCGAAGGCGACCACCTGGACTGATACTGACACTGAGGTGCGAAAGCGTGGGGAGCAAACAGGATTAGATACCCTGGTAGTCCACGCCGTAAACGATGTCAACTAGCCGTTGGAATCCTTGAGATTTTAGTGGCGCAGCTAACGCATTAAGTTGACCGCCTGGGGAGTACGGCCGCAAGGTTAAAACTCAAATGAATTGACGGGGGCCCGCACAAGCGGTGGAGCATGTGGTTTAATTCGAAGCAACGCGAAGAACCTTACCAGGCCTTGACATGCAGAGAACTTTCCAGAGATGGATTGGTGCCTTCGGGAACTCTGACACAGGTGCTGCATGGCTGTCGTCAGCTCGTGTCGTGAGATGTTGGGTTAAGTCCCGTAACGAGCGCAACCCTTGTCCTTAGTTACCAGCACGTTATGGTGGGCACTCTAAGGAGACTGCCGGTGACAAACCGGAGGAAGGTGGGGATGACGTCAAGTCATCATGGCCCTTACGGCCTGGGCTACACACGTGCTACAATGGTCGGTACAGAGGGTTGCCAAGCCGCGAGGTGGAGCTAATCTCACAAAACCGATCGTAGTCCGGATCGCAGTCTGCAACTCGACTGCGTGAAGTCGGAATCGCTAGTAATCGCGAATCAGAATGTCGCGGTGAATACGTTCCCGGGCCTTGTACACACCGCCCGTCACACCATGGGAGTGGGTTGCACCAGAAGTAGCTAGTCTAACCTTCGGGAGGACGGTTACCACGGTGTGATTCATGACTGGGGTGAAGTCGTAACAAGGTAGCCGTAGGGGAACCTGCGGCTGGATCACCTCCTTAATCGACGACATCAGCCTGCTGATGAGCTCCCACACGAATTGCTTGATTCATTTGCTGATCAGAACTCAGAAATGAGCATTCCCTGCGAATGTTGATTTCTGGCTTTTGTCAGACCGTTCTTTAAAAATTCGGATATGTGATAGAAATAGACTGACATGCACTTTCACTGGTGTGTGATCAGGCTAAGGTAAAATTTGTGAGTTCTGCTCGAAAGAGCAACGTGCGAATTTTCGGCGAATGTCGTCTTCACAGTATAACCAGATTGCTTGGGGTTATATGGTCAAGTGAAGAAGCGCATACGGTGGATGCCTTGGCAGTCAGAGGCGATGAAAGACGTGGTAGCCTGCGATAAGCTTTGGGGAGTCGGCAAACAGACTGTGATCCAGAGATCTCTGAATGGGGGAACCCAGCCAGCATAAGCTGGTTATCTTGTACTGAATACATAGGTGCAAGAGGCGAACCAGGGGAACTGAAACATCTAAGTACCCTGAGGAAAAGAAATCAACCGAGATTCCCTTAGTAGTGGCGAGCGAACGGGGACCAGCCCTTAAGTTGGTTTGAGATTAGTGGAACGCTCTGGAAAGTGCGGCCATAGTGGGTGATAGCCCCGTACACGAAAATCTCTTATCAATGAAATCGAGTAGGACGGAGCACGAGAAACTTTGTCTGAATATGGGGGGACCATCCTCCAAGGCTAAATACTACTGACTGACCGATAGTGAACTAGTACCGTGAGGGAAAGGCGAAAAGAACCCCGGAGAGGGGAGTGAAATAGATCCTGAAACCGTATGCGTACAAGCAGTGGGAGCCTACTTGTTAGGTGACTGCGTACCTTTTGTATAATGGGTCAGCGACTTATATTCAGTGGCGAGCTTAACCGAATAGGGGAGGCGTAGCGAAAGCGAGTCTTAATAGGGCGTTTAGTCGCTGGGTATAGACCCGAAACCGGGCGATCTATCCATGGGCAGGTTGAAGGTTAGGTAACACTGACTGGAGGACCGAACCGACTACCGTTGAAAAGTTAGCGGATGACCTGTGGATCGGAGTGAAAGGCTAATCAAGCTCGGAGATAGCTGGTTCTCCTCGAAAGCTATTTAGGTAGCGCCTCATGTATCACTGTAGGGGGTAGAGCACTGTTTCGGCTAGGGGGTCATCCCGACTTACCAAACCGATGCAAACTCCGAATACCTACAAGTGCCGAGCATGGGAGACACACGGCGGGTGCTAACGTCCGTCGTGAAAAGGGAAACAACCCAGACCGTCAGCTAAGGTCCCAAAGTCATGGTTAAGTGGGAAACGATGTGGGAAGGCTTAGACAGCTAGGAGGTTGGCTTAGAAGCAGCCACCCTTTAAAGAAAGCGTAATAGCTCACTAGTCGAGTCGGCCTGCGCGGAAGATGTAACGGGGCTCAAACCATGCACCGAAGCTACGGGTATCATCTTATGATGATGCGGTAGAGGAGCGTTCTGTAAGCCTGTGAAGGTGAGTTGAGAAGCTTGCTGGAGGTATCAGAAGTGCGAATGCTGACATGAGTAACGACAATGCGAGTGAAAAACTCGCACGCCGAAAGACCAAGGTTTCCTGCGCAACGTTAATCGACGCAGGGTTAGTCGGTCCCTAAGGCGAGGCTGAAAAGCGTAGTCGATGGAAAACAGGTTAATATTCCTGTACTTCCAGTTATTGCGATGGAGGGACGGAGAAGGTTAGGCCAGCCTGGCGTTGGTTGTCCAGGTTTAAGGTGGTAGGCTGGAATCTTAGGCAAATCCGGGATTCCAAGGCCGAGAGCTGATGACGAGTTGCCATTAGGCGACGAAGTGGTTGATACCATGCTTCCAAGAAAAGCTCCTAAGCTTCAGATAACTGGGAACCGTACCCCAAACCGACACAGGTGGTTAGGTAGAGAATACCAAGGCGCTTGAGAGAACTCGGGTGAAGGAACTAGGCAAAATGGCACCGTAACTTCGGGAGAAGGTGCGCCGGCGAGGGTCAAGGACTTGCTCCGTAAGCCCATGCCGGTCGAAGATACCAGGCCGCTGCGACTGTTTATTAAAAACACAGCACTCTGCAAACACGAAAGTGGACGTATAGGGTGTGACGCCTGCCCGGTGCCGGAAGGTTAATTGATGGGGTTAGCGCAAGCGAAGCTCTTGATCGAAGCCCCGGTAAACGGCGGCCGTAACTATAACGGTCCTAAGGTAGCGAAATTCCTTGTCGGGTAAGTTCCGACCTGCACGAATGGCGTAACGATGGCGGCGCTGTCTCCACCCGAGACTCAGTGAAATTGAAATCGCTGTGAAGATGCAGTGTATCCGCGGCTAGACGGAAAGACCCCGTGAACCTTTACTATAGCTTTGCACTGGACTTTGAATTTGCTTGTGTAGGATAGGTGGGAGGCTTTGAAGTGGGGACGCCAGTTCTCATGGAGCCATCCTTGAAATACCACCCTGGCAACTTTGAGGTTCTAACTCAGGTCCGTTATCCGGATCGAGGACAGTGTATGGTGGGTAGTTTGACTGGGGCGGTCTCCTCCCAAAGAGTAACGGAGGAGTACGAAGGTGCGCTCAGACCGGTCGGAAATCGGTCGTAGAGTATAAAGGCAAAAGCGCGCTTGACTGCGAGACACACACGTCGAGCAGGTACGAAAGTAGGTCTTAGTGATCCGGTGGTTCTGTATGGAAGGGCCATCGCTCAACGGATAAAAGGTACTCCGGGGATAACAGGCTGATACCGCCCAAGAGTTCATATCGACGGCGGTGTTTGGCACCTCGATGTCGGCTCATCACATCCTGGGGCTGAAGCCGGTCCCAAGGGTATGGCTGTTCGCCATTTAAAGTGGTACGCGAGCTGGGTTTAGAACGTCGTGAGACAGTTCGGTCCCTATCTGCCGTGGACGTTTGAGATTTGAGAGGGGCTGCTCCTAGTACGAGAGGACCGGAGTGGACGAACCTCTGGTGTTCCGGTTGTCACGCCAGTGGCATTGCCGGGTAGCTATGTTCGGAAGAGATAACCGCTGAAAGCATCTAAGCGGGAAACTTGCCTCAAGATGAGATCTCACTGGGATCTTGAATCCCCTAAAGGGCCGTCGAAGACTACGACGTTGATAGGTTGGGTGTGTAAGCGCTGTGAGGCGTTGAGCTAACCAATACTAATTGCCCGTGAGGCTTGACCATATAACACCCAAGCAATTTGCTAGCGCAGATTGCGGTGGTGAAGATGATACGAACCGAAAGTTCGAACGTAACCCACAAATATCGCATATCCGAATTCGCTGGGCTGTCCATCTGGACATTCTGGCTACAGAATTTCTTGACGACCATAGAGCATTGGAACCACCTGATCCCATCCCGAACTCAGTAGTGAAACGATGCATCGCCGATGGTAGTGTGGGGTTTCCCCATGTGAGAGTAGGTCATCGTCAAGATTCATTTCGCAAAACCCCTATCTGCGCATGCAGGTAGGGGTTTTGTCTTTCCAGTCCAAAATTTCCGGGCTGCGACAATATTACTGTCACATTGACGTGACTTTCGCTTGCTTGCCCTGCGTCAAGACTTTGGTTCGGGGCACTCCTTACCCCGGGCTGAGCGATGCCAGCGTACCGTGCTGCGCATTTCTGGACTTCCACCGTCCCATCACTTGAGGTAGCAAGCAAGATGGCCAAGGCCGCCGATGTCGTTGTGCAATGCCTGGAAAACGAAGGTGTCGAGTATGTATTCGGCATTCCCGGTGAAGAAAACCTCGACCTGCTCGAATCCCTGCGCAAGTCGAAGATCAAGCTGGTACTGACCCGCCATGAGCAGTCTGCAGGTTTCATGGCTGCCACCTACGGCCGCCTGACCGGCAAGACCGGCGTGAGCCTGTCGACCCTCGGCCCTGGCGCCACCAACCTGGTCACCGCCAGCGCCTACGCCTACCTGGGCGGCATGCCGATGATGATGATCACCGGGCAGAAGCCGATCAAGAAGTCCAAGCAGGGCCGCTTCCAGATCATTGACGTGTGCGGCATGATGGACCCCATCACCAAGTACACCCACCAGTTCGCCTCGGCCGACAACATCCCTGCTCGCATGCGCGAAGCCTTCCGCCTGGCCGAAGAAGAAAAGCCGGGGGCGGTACACCTGGAGCTGCCGGAAGACATCGCCGCCGAGCAGACCGATGCACTGCCGATCCCGCGCAGCCTGCACCGCCGCCCGCTGGCCGAACACGTGGCCATAGACGCTGCCGTCGAGAAGCTGAAGAACGCTCGTAACCCGATTTTGGTGATCGGTGCCGGTGCCAACCGCAAGATGACCGCAAAGGTCCTCAAGCAACTGATCGACAAGACCGGCATCCCGTTCATCACCACCCAGATGGGTAAAGGTGTGGTCGACGAGCGCCACCCGCGCTTCCTGGGTAACGCTGCGCTGTCGTCAGGTGACTTCGTGCACCGCGCCGTCGAGGCAGCCGACCTGATCGTCAACATCGGCCACGACGTGATCGAGAAGCCGCCATTCTTCATGGTCCGTGGCGGCACCGAGGTCATCCACATCAACTTCCGCTCTGCTGAAGTCGATGCCGTGTACTTCCCGCAGGTGGAGGTGATTGGCGACATCGCCAACGCCGTGTGGCAAATCGGTGAAGCCCTGACCGAGACGTCGCACTGGGACTTCACCCGCCTGATGGCCATCCGTGAAGCCAACGAAGCGCAGATCGCCGAAGGGGGTGATGACAACCGCTTCCCGGTCTACCCGCAGCGCCTGGTCGCCGACATCCGTCGCGTGCTGCCGTCCGAAGGCATCGTTGCCCTGGACAACGGCATCTACAAGATCTGGTTCGCCCGTAACTACAAGGCGCACAAACCGAACACCGTGCTGCTGGACAACGCCCTGGCGACCATGGGCGCCGGCCTGCCATCGGCCATGGCGGCGCACCTGGTGCACCCGGACCGCCCGGTGATCTCGGTATGCGGTGACGGCGGCTTCATGATGAACAGCCAGGAGCTGGAAACGGCAGTGCGCCTGGGCATGCACATCACCGTGGTGATCCTGCGTGACGATGGCTACGGCATGATCCGCTGGAAGCAGGCCAACATGGGCTTCACCGATTTCGGCCTGGACTACGGCAACCCGGACTTCGTCAAATACGCCGAAGCCTATGGTGCCAACGGCCACCGTGTGGAAAGCGCCGAAGGCCTGCTGCCACTGCTGGAACACTGCATCAAGACCCCAGGCGTGCACGTGATCGACTGCCCGGTCGATTACAGCGAGAACGACCGCATTCTCAACAGCGAACTGCGTGAGCGCGCGCTGGCGGTCTAACCCTCTACAGGCTGGTGCTGTCCTGTTGTAGGAGCAGCCTTGTGCTGCGAAGAGGCCCGTGCAGCCGACATCACTGTCAGCTGTACGGGCCTCTTCGCAGCACAAGGCTGCTCCTACAAAGACCCTGCAAACCTTGCTGGCGCAGCAGCATGTGCTAGGGTGCACACACTTTTGCTTTCCAGGATTTTCACCCATGCTCCCCGCACTCAGCGAAAAAGAACTCGATCGCCTCGAAGACCTGCTGATCACCTACGGTAACGACTACTCGGTACTCAACCTGGCCGAGCTCAATGGCTTTTTCACCGCGCTGGCCAGTTCGCCGGTCACCGTCTTCCCGGAGCAATGGCTGCCCGCAGTGGCCGGTGGCAAGGTGCCGAAGTTCAAGAAGCCCGCGCACGAAGAAGCGTACACCGCGTTGATGCTGCGTTATGCCAACCAAGTGGCGGAAGACCTGGGCGACAACGTCGACCACTTCGAGCCGCTGTTCGAGGAAAGCGAGGGCGAGGAAGGCAAGGTGATCGTCATGGAGGAGTGGTGCTTCGGTTACATGCGCGGTACCCAGATTGCCGGTTGGGAAGCGTTGCCACCGGAGCAGGACAAACTGTTGAAAGCCATTTCCCTGCATGGGCTTGAAGATAACTTCGAGCTGCTGGACCAGATGAGCGAAGCCGATATCCAGGCCTGTGTTCCGCAGGTGGTCGAAGCTGCGCGTGGGCTTTTCCGGTATTTCAAAAAGCTGCACTGACCTGATATCGGTTGAGTAGCGCCCGCCTGTAGGCACTTGCCCAAGTTTTGGAAACCATTATTGCGCCCCGCGAAATTATGGTTTCCCCTGCGCACTGATTCTGCTGCCAGCCGATCCAGTGCAGCATGTGCTCCACCAGCCCATTCCGGTGCTGACCAGGAGCCAAGCCCATGTCGAATCCGATCAAGCTCTACAACTTCCCCAAGTCTGGCCACGCCCACCGCATCGAGCTGATGCTCTCGCTGCTGAACCTGCCCACCGAGCTGGTGCTCGTCGACCTGGCCAAAGGTGCACACAAGCAGCCGGATTTCCTGGCCCTCAACCCGTTCGGCCAAGTCCCGGTCATCGATGACAACGGTACAGTGATTGCCGATTCCAACGCCATCCTCGTCTACCTCGCCAAAAAGTATGACAACGGTACCTGGCTGCCAGAAGAGCCTGCCGCCGCCGCCCGCGTACAACGCTGGCTGTCGATCGCTGCTGGCCCGCTGGCCTTCGGCCCCGCTGCCGCGCGCCTGGTGACGGTGTTCGGCGCCGCGTTCAACACCGACGAAGTCATTGCCCGTGCCCACACACTGCTCAAGGTGATCGACGCCGAGCTGGCCAAGACGCCATTCCTGGCGGGCAGCACGCCCACCATCGCCGACATCGCCAACTACTCGTACATCGCCCACGCCCCCGAAGGCAACGTGTCGCTGGAGCCCTATGTCAACGTGCGCAGCTGGCTGGCACGGGTCGAGTCGCTGCCGGGCTTCGTGCCCATGCCACGCACTGTGATCGGGCTGCAGACCAGCGCCTGACACCCCGCCATCGGGAGGAACGCCGCCATGCAACAGACCCCGGACCATCGCCCCTCGCCTTGGCATGCGGGCGAGAAAACCCTGCAGGAAAAGGTCGGTGTAGCAGAGCGCATGGAGGCGTTCGGGCAGAAGGTCATTCGTGACCACATGCCCGACCAGCACCGCATGTTCTATCACCAGTTGCCGTTCATGGTCGCCGCCAGCGTGGATGCCCTGGGTCGGCCTTGGGCCACCCTGCTGGAAGGGCTAGAAGGCTTCGTCAGCTCGCCCGACCCTCGCGTGCTGACGATCGACACCACGTTGCCGGCAGATGACCCTGCCACCCCAGGGCTGGTAGCCGGGCAGGCGGTCGGCCTGCTGGGTATCGAACTGCACACCCGTCGGCGTAATCGCATCAACGGGCAGATCTGCCACGCTGCAGAAGGGCAACTGCAGGTGAGGGTGGAGCAGTCGTTCGGCAACTGCCCGCAGTACATCCAGTTGCGTGACTACACCCGCGTCGCCGCGCCCGCCCAGACGCGTGTCGATGCGGTAGCACTGGATGCCACAACCGTCAGCATGATCCAGTCCGCTGACACATTCTTCGTTGCCAGCTATGTCGAGCAAGGCGACGGCCAACGCTCGGTGGATGTCTCTCACCGTGGCGGCCGGCCAGGGTTCGTCAAGGTTCAAGGCAATCAGCTGACCATTCCCGACTATGCGGGCAACCTGCACTTCAACACCTTGGGCAACTTGTTGGTGAACCCGCGGGCCGGCTTGCTGTTCATCGACTTCAGCAACGGCAACGTGTTGCAGCTGTGCGGGCGTGCCGAGGTGTTGCTGGACAGCCCGGCCATTCAGGCCTTCGAAGGTGCCGAACGGCTGTGGACCCTGGAGGTCGAGCAGGTAGTGTGGCGCCCGGCTGCGGTTTCCCTGCGCTGGGCCTTCAAGGAGTACGCGCCGACCAGCCTGATGACCGGCACCTGGGCCGAAGCCGACGCACGCCTGCAGCAACGCCAGCGGCAGCGCCAATGGCAGGCCTGGCGTGTGCTGCGGGTGGAGCAGGAGAGCCGCGATATACGCTCGTTCTACCTTGAGCCGCCCAGCGATAGCCGCGTGGTCTTTGCGCCAGGGCAGCATGTTCCGGTGCAAATCCAGGTCGGTGATGAAGCTGCCATGATCCGTACCTACAGTGTGTCGAGCGCACCTTCCGATGGCTACCTGCGTATCAGCGTGAAAGCACAGGGGCCCGCATCTCGGCACCTGCATGCGCACATCACGCCAGGTGATGTGCTTGATGTACGCCCCCCGATGGGCAGTTTCACGCTGGATGAGCAGAGTACGCGCCCGCTTGTGCTGATTGGCGCGGGCGTGGGTATCACGCCGTTGCTGGCCATGCTGCGTGAGCAGTTGAGCAAGGGGCAGGCGCGGCGTATCCATTTGTTCCAAGGCGCTCGCAGCCTGGCCGACCTGCCATTCGGGCAGGAGCTGGCAAGCTTGCGGCAACAGGCCGGCGGCTTGCTGCATGTTCATCGCGCCCTGAGCCAGCCAGAAGACCATGCTGTGGCCGGGCGGGACTATGAGTTTGCCGGCCGGCTGGGCATCGAGCAGGTCAAGGCGACGCTGGCACTGGACGACTACGATTTCTACCTGTGTGGCCCGGGCAGCTTTACCCAGGACCTGTATGAAGGGCTGCGCACGGTGCATGTGCCGGATGCGCGGATTCACGCTGAAGCCTTTGGGCCGTCGACGCTGCGGCGGCACACGGAGGCAGGCCAGCCCACCTTGCAACAGCCGCCTGCGGCCAGCGAGCCAGTGCCGGTGTACTTCGCGGCGTCGGCCAAGGAGGCGCGCTGGACGCCCGGTGGCGGGACGCTGCTGGAACTGGCGGAGGCGCGTGGGTTGGCGCCGGAGTTCAGTTGCCGGGGTGGGTCGTGCGGTACCTGCAAGACCAGGCTGGTCAGTGGCCAGGTGCATTACCCGAACCCACCGGCAGAGCTGCCGGAGGCGGGATCGGTGCTGATTTGTTGTGCTGTGCCCGCGCAGGTGGAGGAGGGGATACAGGCGCTGGTGCTGGATATCTGACAAACCTGTCCGGCCCCGTTCGCGGGTAAACCCGCTCCCACAGGTGACTCACCGCACCCGAGGGCAGCGCAGTACCTGTGGGAGCGGGTTTACCCGCGAAGAGGCCGGGAAAGGCAGCACATAACGCCCGGATATCCGATAATCCCGGCACCCCAAATACCCAGGAGCCCGCATGGACCAGATCCACCTGATGAAGGTGTTCGTCGCCGTAGGTGAGCTGGAAAGCTTCGCCGCCGCCGCCCGCCGCCTGGACATTTCCCCGGCGGCAGTCACCCGCGCCGTCTGCGCTCTGGAAGAGCAGCTCGGGGTCAAGCTGCTGTTGCGCACCACCCGCAGCGTGCGCCTGACCGAAGCCGGTGGCCGCTACCTGGAAGACACCCGGCATATCCTCGCCAGCATTCACGAGGCCAACGAAGCGGCCGCGGGCATCAACGCCACCCCCAAAGGCGAGCTGGCAGTGACCGCGCCAATCCTGTTCGGCAAAAAGTTCGTCATGCCATGCATCGTCCGCTACCTGCAGCAGTACCCGGACGTCGATGTGTCTGCCTACTTCCTCGACCGCGTGGTGAACATGGTCGAGGAGGGCATGGACGTGGCCGTGCGCATCGGCCCGCTGCCCGACTCAGGGTTGAAGGCATTGCGGGTCGGCAGGGTGCGGCGCATGTTGTGTGCCTCTCCCGAGTACCTGGCGCGCCATGGCGTGCCGAAGCATCCCTCGGACCTGTCCGACCATGCGGTGATCGGTACCACCAACCTGTCGCCCCGTGCCGGCTGGCGCTTTGGGATGACAGAAGAACCAACCCTGGTGCGCATGAAACCGCGGCTGACGGTGACCAGCAATGACGGGGCGATCGCTGCCGCCAGTGGCGGGCTGGGGATTGCCCGCCTGTTGTCGTACCAGGTGGCAGATGAGCTGGCCAGTGGGCAGTTGGAGGTGATTTTGGCCGAGTACGAAGAGGCGCCCTGGCCTATTCATGTGTTGCACCGCGAAAGCAAGTACGGCTCGGCCAAGGTCAGGGCCTTCATCGACATGCTGGCACAGGCACTGCGGGCGCAGCAGCTGGATTGAGATCGTACAACGCAAGGGGAAACATGCAGAAATAATAAGTGTTGTACGATGACCTATAACGTGGCAATCTTTCGCCTGAAACAATTTGTCGCAAATAGCCCTGCCGGCGTTTGCACCAATTGCTCGCCACTCTAAAAACAAGAAATTCAGGTGAACCATGAAGATGAAAGGCATCCGTTGGTGGATGGTCAGCCTTGTCACGGCTGGGCTCGTCGTCAACTACCTCGCCCGCAACACCCTCTCGGTGGCCGCCCCCACCTTGATGACCGACCTCTCCATCAGTACCGAGCAATACGCCAAGATCGTTGCCAGTTGGCAGGTGTGCTACGCCCTCATGCAGCCGGTTGCCGGCTGGTTCATCGACTTCATCGGCACCAAGCTGGGCTTTGCCGTGTTCGCCATGGCCTGGTCGCTGGCCTGCGCCGGCGCGGCCTTGGCCACAGGCTGGCAGAGCATGGCATTCATGCGCGGGCTGCTGGGCATGACTGAAGCCGCCGGCTTGCCGGCCGGGGTCAAGGCCACCACCGAGTGGTTTCCGGCCAAGGAGCGCTCGGTGGCGATCGGCTGGTTCAACATCGGCTCGTCGCTTGGCGCCTTGCTGGCGCCGCCGCTGGTGGTGTGGGCGATCCTGCACAGTGGCTGGCAGCTGGCATTCGTGATTGTTGGCGCCTCCGGTATTGTCTGGACCCTGCTGTGGATGCTGCTGTACAAGCACCCGCGCGACCAGAAGCGCCTGAGTGATGAGGAGCGCGACTACATCCTGGCCGGGCAGGAAGCGCACTTCAGACAGGACAGCCGCGAGAAAGGCGCGTGGAAGCGCATCTTCAAGGCCCGCAACTTCTACGCCATCGCTTCGGCGCGGATCCTTTCCGAGCCGGCCTGGCAAACCTTCAACGCCTGGATTCCGCTGTACCTGATGACCGAGCGGCACATGAACATCAAGGAAGTCGCGATGTTCGCCTGGTTGCCGTTCCTGGCTGCCGACATCGGCTGTGTGCTGGGCGGCTACCTCAGCCCGTTATTCCACCGTTACTTCAAGGTATCGCTGTTCACCTCACGCAAGTTGGTGCTGGTGTTCGGTGCCAGTTGCATGATCGGCCCGGCCTGCATCGGTCTGGTTGAAAGCCCGTATACGGCGATCCTGCTGCTGTGCATTGGCGGGTTTGCCCACCAGACGTTGTCGGGGGCGTTGTACTCCATCACCTCCGATTCGTTCAGCAAAGACCAGGTGGCCACGGCGACCGGCATGGGTGGCATGTGCGGGTACCTGGGGGCGGCGGTGTTTACCCTGGTGTTCGGCATTCTGGTCACGCAGATTGGCTACAGCCCGCTGTTCGTGGTGCTGGCGGCGTTCGATATCGTCGCGGCGGTGCTGGTGTGGAAGGTGGCGCGGGAGGTGCGGGGTGAGTCTTCCGTCAAGCCAATGGCCAGCTCGACCGAGGTACTTGCATAAGGCTTGAGCATTTGGGGCCGCTTTGCGGCCCATCGCTGGCAAGCCAGGCTCCCACAGGTACTGCACAAGGCTTGAGGTCTGTACGGTCGGGGTGGGAGCTGGCTTGCCGGCGATGGGCTGCGCAGCAGCCCCGATTTCAGGCAACACGATTACAAAGCTTGATACTGCATCCTGAACCCCATGCTCATCACTTCCCCCTGCTGCAACAACCTCAGCCCCGGCCGTTCCGCAAGGTGATGCGCATTGACCGGGTGGCTCACCGGCTCAAAGCAGAAAAAACCTTGCCCCTGCGGGCAAAACAGCAAGTAGTGCTCGACCCCGCTGGCACTGCACGCCAGCCGATACCCGGCTCCGGGCTGCTCAATCACGCATTCCCCAGGCCAGCCACTGAACGCATGGTCGACCACCGTCTCTGGCAAACGCCCCATGGTATTGAAACACCACTGCTCAGGCACCTCGGCCAGGTACGACGGCAACCGCCCTTCCTCGGCCAGCCACACCTTGCGCGCCACTGCGTACAGTTTGGTATCGGGATACCGTGGGAAGTAGGGATGCAACCCTAAGCCATACCAGGTAGCCGGTTCCTCCAGGTGCGTCACATGCAAGTCCAGGTTCAGGCAGCCATCCTGCAGGTGCACATCCAACGTGGCCTGGTAGGCAAACGGCACCGCACTGTCCAGCGTCAACCGTGCACGCCGTTCACTGTGATGTTCTACCTGCCAGGCCTGTTGCCAGGCACTGCCATGAATCGGGTAAGGGTCATGGCCGGTATTGGGCGCCAATGCCTGCCAGCCTTCCGGCCGGGCAAAGCCACCCTCGGCAATGCGGTTGGACCATGGCGCCAGCGGGTAACAGGCCAGGCGTCGTGGGGTGCCACTGGCCAGCGCGGCCGGGTCAGAATGGCGCAGCAGCGCTTGCCCGGTCGCTTTCACTTCCCAGTTGACCAGGCTGGCGCCCAGCTCCGGCGCCAGGCTCAGGCAAGTCAGGCGGTCTTGCAGGTGCAGTTCGTTCACAGCCATTCAAGGCTCCTTTCACATGAACAATCAACTGGCCCGACGGTAGGTGAGCAGCACGATGCCGCACACCACCACGGCGCCGCCGAGTAATTGCAGGGTGCCAAGCTGCTGGTCGAGCAGGGCCCAGCCCAGCAGCAGCGTGGCGATGGGTTCGACGTTCATCACCGGCGCGTTCTGCGCCATGTTCAGCCTTGGCACACACACGAACAGCAAGGTGAAGGCCAGGCCATACAGCACCACCAGGCTGGCCAAGGCCACCCACCCAGCGCTGCTGCCGGGCAGTGACAGGCCGGACGGCATCACGCCGCTGAAGCCTGCAACCAGCATGCTGGAGAACACGATCAGCAAGGTCAGCAGGCTGCGTATAGGGCCGCGCACGCTGGCCAGCTTGTGGTCGGTGATCCACAACGCGCAGGCGAAGGCACAGGCAGCGCCGAAGGCCAGGCTGACCCCCAGCGCCCAGTGCGGGTTGGCCGCGCCACTGTCGGCCAGGCGTGCCGGCACATCCAGCGCCAGCACCAGGCCGCACAGGATCAGGCCCATGAACAGCACGGTGCGGCCGGAGGGGCGTGCACCACCCAGCGCCCAGGTAAGCAGCGCCAGCAGCATCGGGAAGGTGTTGCCCACCAGCAGCGCCAGGGCTACCGGAATGCGCGCCACCGCCGAGTACAGGCACAGGCTTTGGGTGGCGATCAGCAGGCCGAGCAGCAACTGCCAGTGCCGGGTGCCAGCGGGCAGGCCCAGCGCCTGGCGTTGCCACAACAGCAGGCAGGCCAGCACCAGCAAGGTGATGCCTGAGCGGCAGAGAATCGCCAGCAGCACGCCGGTGCCGTCATCAAAGGCGATGCGTGCCGCGATGTGGTTGCCAGCGAATGAACAGGCCAGGAGGGCTAGCAGGGCGATTGCCAGTTTGCGCGGGAACAGGGGAGCAGCAGAGGAGGGGACAGCCATGTGCAGGATCCATTTGCAGGTAGGGCCAGGGGGGGCTGCTTTGCAGCCCATCGCAGGCAAGCCAGCTCCCACATGGATGGCGCAGCCTTTGAGCCTTGCGCGGTCCCTGTGGGAGCTGGCTTGTCGTGGCGACGAACCGCTGCGATGGGCCGCAAGGCGGCCCCCGATTTCAGTTAAAGCACCACGCTAGGCAGCCACAGGGAGATGGCCGGAATGTAAGTCACCGCCATCAGCACCAGGAACAGCGCCAGGTAGAACGGCAGCAGCGCCTTCACGGTCGACTCGATACTCACCTTGCCAACGGCCGAGCCCACGAACAGCACGGCGCCCACCGGCGGGGTGATCAAGCCGATCCCCAGGTTCACCAGCATGATCATGCCGAAGTGCACCGGGTCCACGCCGATGCCGGTGATCACCGGCAGCAGGATCGGCGTAAGGATCAGGATCAGCGGCGCCATGTCCATCACCGTGCCCAGCAACAACAGCATGAAGTTGATGCACATCAGGATCACGTAGCGGTTGTCCGACAGGGTCAGGAACGCCGTGGTGATCTTCGACGGGATCTGCATCAGCGTCATCACGTAGCCGAAGCTGGCGGCAAAGCCGATCAGGATCATCACGATGGAGATGGTGCGTACCGTGCGGTGCATCAGCTTGGGCAGGTCGCGCCACTTGTAGTCGCGGTAGATGAACATGGTCACGAAGAATGACCACACCACCGCCACGGCTGCCGACTCGGTCGCGGTGAACACGCCCGACAGGATGCCGCCGAGGATGATCACCATGGCCATCAGGCCCCACATCGCTTCACCGGCGATCTTCAGGGCCTGGCGCAGCGGAATCACTTCGCCCTTGGGGTAGTTGCGCTTTTTGGCGAAGATCAGGCACAGGCCCATCATCACCGCGCTCAGCAGCAAACCGGGCATGACACCCGCCATGAACAGCGAAGCAATGGATACCGTGCCGCCCGCCGCCAGCGAGTACAGCACCGAGTTGTGGCTGGGCGGGGTCAGCAGCGCTTGCACCGAGCCACTGACGGTTACGGCGGTGGAGAATTCACGCGGGTAGCCTTTGCGCTCCATCTCCGGGATCAGCACCGAGCCCACCGAGGCAGTGTCGGCCACCGACGAGCCGGAAATTGCACCGAAGAAGGTCGAGGCCATGATGTTGACCAGGGACAGGCCACCACGCACGAAACCCACCAGCACCCCGGCAAAGGCCACCAGCCGCCGTGACATGCCGCCTTCGGCCATGATCGCGCCGGCCAGCACGAAGAACGGAATGGCCAGCAACGAGAACTTGTTAACCCCACTGGCTACCTGGATCATCATCGCCTGTAGCGGGATGTCGATCCACCAGGCGCCGATCAGCGCCGACAGGCCCAAGGCATAGGCCACTGGCATGCCCAGCAGGATGAGTGCGATGAAACTGCCCAACAGAATGAACGCATCCATTTATGCCGCTCCTTCGCTTTCTTCTGCATGGTCGAAACGCACCACCTTGCGGTGGCTCTGGTCGCCCAGCAGGAGTTTTTCCACGACAAACACCAGGGTCAGCACGCCACCGACCGGGATCGGTGCATAGGTCATGCCCACCCGTACACCCGGCAGGGATGCCAGAAACTGGTTCCAGGTGGTGATGCACAGCTTGGTGCCGTAGTAGGTCATGAACACGCACACCAGAATCATCAGTACCTGCACCAGCAGCGCCACCAGCTTGCGCTGCAGGGGGGGCAGGCGGTCGGTAATCATGGCCACGGCCATGTGTGCCCCGGCCCGGTAGCTGGCGGCGGCGCCGACGAAGGTGAACACCACCATCAGCAGGATGGCCACCGGCTCCGGCCAACTGGCGCCGGTGCCCAGCACGTAGCGGGCGAAGATGCCCCAGGGGATGATCAGCGACATGGTCAGGATCGACAGGCCGGCGATCCAGATGCAGCCGCGGTACAGCGTGTCGTTCGCACGCAGAAAAAGGTTCTTCATGGGCATCACCAAAGCGGCAGGGCGGCGGGCACCGCACTGCCGAGGTCGTTCGGGAAGGGGCCGCGTTTACTGGACGGCGTCGATGCGCTTCATCAAGTCGGCGTAGGGCGCGCCGTATTTTTCGCGTACCGAAGCGGTGGCGTCGTAGAACGGCTTCTTGTCCACAGTGATGAACTCCACGCCCGCGGCCTTGAGCTTCTCTTCGCTGGCGGCGGACTTCGCGTCCCACAGCACACGCTCTTCCATTTGCGCTTCACGCGCGACCTTCTTCACCAGAGCCTGCTGCTCGGGGCTGAGATTGTTCCAGGTGGTCTTGGACATCACCACCGGTTCCGGCAGGATCAGGTGGCCGGTCAGGGTGTAGTACTTGGCGCTCTGGAAGTGGTTGTGCTCAAGCAGGGTAGGCGGGTTGTTCTCGGCGCCATCGATCACGCCGGTTTGCAGGGCGCTGAAGATTTCCCCGGTGTCCATGGCGATGCCGTTGCCGCCCATGGCGTTCATCATGTCGATGAACAGCGGGTTGCCCTGCACGCGAATTTTCATGCCCTTGAGGTCTTCCAGGCTGCGTACCGGCTTTTTCGTGTAGATGCTGCGCGAGCCGCCGTCCATCCAGGCCAGGGCCACCAGATTGAAATCGGAGTTGGTAATCTTGTCGAGGATTTCCTGGCCGATCTCGCCGTCGATGATCTTGCGCATGTGGTCATGGTCGCGGAACACGAACGGCATGTTGAACACGTTCACATCCGGCACCACCGGCCCGACGATCCCCAGGCTGACACGGGTCATTTGCACGGCACCGATCTGCGCCTGTTCGATCACTTCCTTTTCCGAGCCCAGCACCCCGCCGGCGAACATCTTGAAGGTGATGTCGCCATTGCTGGCCTGTTCCAGCTTTTTACCCATGTTCTGCTCGGCGACCACAGTCGGGTAGCCGGCCGGGTGAATTTCGGCGAACTTGATGTCCAGGGCCGAGGCGGGCATGGACAGGCTGAAGGCAAAGGGGAGTGCGGCAAGGAGCAGCTTGCGTTTGAGGGTCATGATGAAACTCCGTGGTTTTTATTATCTGGTTTCGTGTGTGCAAGTGTGGGTGCGGCAAAGGGCGTCAGCCCCGGTAGGCAGGTTCCTCCAGGCCCTTGGTGCCAGGCTCGAGGGCAAACACACCGCCAGCCAGGGGCTGGTCGCTGAGGTCTGTGCCTGCGGGGCGAATCGAGGTGACGTACAGGGTGTCCAGGCTGGCGCCGCCAAAGGCGCACATTGCCGGCTTTTTCACCGGCACGTTCAGTGAGCGGTCCAGGCGGCCATCCGGGGTGAAGCGGTGCACCTGGCCGGCGTCGTTGCCGCAGATCCAGTAGCAGCCGTCCTGGTCGATTGCCGCGCCATCGGGGCGCCCGGGGTAGCCGCGCATGTCGACGAACAACCGCTTGTTGTGCGGCGTGCCGCTGTCGATGTCGTAGTCGAAGGCCCAGACCTTTTGCACGTTGGGGTGGGAGTCGGACAGGTACATGCGTGTGCCGTCGGGGCTGAAGGCCAGGCCGTTGGGCACGATCATGCCGTCTTGCTGCAGGTGCAGCTGGCCTTCTCCATCATGGCGGTACAGCGCCCCCACGTGGGCACCTTGCTGCATGTCCAGCAGCATGGTGCCGGCCCAGAAGCGGCCCTGGCGGTCGCAGCGGCCATCGTTGAAGCGCATGCCGCCCTGCGCGTGCGGCACGCTGCTGAGCAGGCGGCTATCAAGGCTACCGTCGGCCTTGGCCTGGAGCTGGAAAATCCCGCTTTCCATGCCGGCGACCCAGCCCTGGCCACTGCGGGCGATGCAGGCCAGCATCTCGTCGCCTTGCCAGACCTGGTGCGTGCCATCGGCCGCCTGCCAGCGGTGCAACTGGCGGGCGGGAATGTCGACCCAGTACAGGGCCTGTTCGCTGGGGTGCCACACAGGGCTTTCGCCGGTGCCGTTGCGGGCGTCGACAATCAGTTCGCAGTTCATGGCCGTGCCTCCTGGCGTGCGTGGGTTCAGTTGAACGGGCCGGCCACGGCGAACGCGCCGCCCTGGTAGACCATGCTCGGGTCATCGGCGGCGGGTGCCGGCTGGGCTTCCACGGCGGCGCGGAAGGCTTCGGAGCTGTCCTTGGGCACATAGCCAAGGTGCTCGGCATGGCGGTTGTCCCACCACACGGTGCGGTTGTCGGAGGCGCCGTAGACGATGGTGTGGCCAACGTCGGGCGTGAACAGCCCGCGCTCGATCAGTTGCACCAGGTCGTCGTAGCTCAGCCAGGTGCAGAGCATGCGCGGGTTTTGCGGCTGCGGGAACGACGAGCCGATGCGAATGCTGACGGTCTCGATGCCGTAGCGGTCGAAGTAGAAACTGGCGACATCCTCGCCGTAGCACTTGGACAGCCCGTAGTAGCTGTCGGGGCGGCGAGGGGAATGGGCGTCGATGCGCTCGTCCTGGCGGTAGAAGCCGATGGTGTGGTTGGAGCTGGCGAAGATGATGCGTTTCACGCCATGCTTGCGTGCTGCCTCGTAGACATGGAACACGCCACAGATGTTAGGCCCGAGGATGTCTTCGAAGGAGTGCTCGGTGGACACGCCGCCGAAGTGGATGATGGCGTCAACGCCTTCTACCAGCGCATATACCGCAGCCTTGTCGGCCAGGTCGCAGGTGACCACTTCTTCATGCGGGCCCGCAGCAGGTGCCATCGGGCTGATATCGGAAAGGCGCAGGACCTCGGCGTAGCCTTGCAGGCGTTCGCGAAGGACCTTGCCCAGGCCGCCTGCGGCTCCGGTGAGCAGCAGGCGATTGAGGGGATTTGGGGTCATGGCCGGCTCTTGTTGTTAATTGTTGTAGGTTGTCGTATGACTGTGCTGATTATTGGCGGTCAATTTGGTAGTTGTCAATGACAACTCAGTGACTGATTAAAGTTATGCGCGGTCCTTGTAGGAGCGGCCTTGTGTCGCGAAAGGGCCGCAAAGCGGCCCCGGCAATTTTGCGGTGAGGCCAAGATACTGGGGGCGCTTCGCACCCCGATCGCGACACAAGGCCGCTCCTACAAGGGCCCGCGTCAAGCTGGTTACAGAAGCGACAACGGGTAATTGAAGATCAACCGGTTCTCATCAAACTCGTTGTTGCTGTAATCCCGCCGAATCGACGAGTTTCGCCACTTCACACTCAAGTCCTTGAACGCCCCGCTCTGGATCACATACGCCAACTCTGTCTCCCGCACCCACTCCTTGCCATCGGTCACTGCCCCGGTGTGCACGTCACGCCCGCTGATATAGCGGTTCATCAAGGTCAGCCCCGGCACCCCGACGGTGACAAAGTTGAAGTCATGACGCACCTGCCACGAACGCTCGTTGGCATTGTCGAAGCTGGAGTTGTAACTGTCGTTGGCCAAGGTCCCGCCACTGGTGCCGTTGACACGCATCCAGGTATCGCCATCGACCTTCTGCAGCCCCACCCAGAACGTGCTGCCGCCGTACTTGGCCGAGAACATCCCCGAGTAGGTCTTGTTGTCCAGCTGCCCGGCGCGTTCGGAGCCATCCTCATCGCCATGGAAGTAGCCCAGGTTGGCACCCAGGGTCCAGTCGCCCACCGGCTGGCTGTGGCTCAGTTGCAGGTACTGCTGCTGGTACACGTCCTTCAGCACCGCATTCCACAACCCGACCAGCGTGCGGTCCTGGTTGAACTTGTACTCGCCGCCGACAAAGTTGAAGCGGTCCGACACGCCGCCACCGTAGCTCATGTCTTCCATGCTGGCGTCGTTACGCGGGCTGTTGCCGCGGAACTGGCCGCCGTACAGGGTCAGCCCTGCGATTTCATTGGAGGTGACCTGCCCGCCACGGAATGTCTGCGGCAGCGAGCGCCCGTCGTCCGAACGCAGAATCGGCAGCACCGGCATCCACTCACCGATTTTCAGCTCGGTCTTGGAGATGCGTGCCTTGCCTGCCACTGCCAGGCGCCCGTAGTCGTCTGCCGGCTTGCCATCGTCATGACGAGGCAGCAACGCTGTGCCATATGTGCCGCCGCCGCCATCGAGCTTGACCGACCACAGCCCCAGCACATCCACGCCGAACCCGACTGGCCCTTCGGTGAACCCCGAGCGGGCATCGAGAATGAAGCTCTGCGTCCACTCCTCGGCCTTGCTCTGCGGGTTACCGGGGTTGGTGAAGTTGCGGTTGATATAGAAGTTGCGCAGCCCGAGCGTTGCCTTGCTGTCCTCGACAAAACCCGCAGCCAGGCTGGTGCCCGGCAGGCCGGCGATAACCCCGGCACCCAGCAGGGCGAAGGGAAGGGTATGGCAGATTCTCATTATTGTTGTGCTCCCGAAGGGTATGGCAGCCCGTCCACCGGGCACGCGCAAGCGGCCTGCGGCAGGGGCGGGTAGGTAACGGGCCGGTCAGGGCCAGGGGTGAATGCGCGGTAACCGGGTGCTACGTACTGGCGGTTGTACGCAGGCAGGCCTGGGGAATAGGGGGGTGCAACAGACGTGGGTGTAGCGGATTGGGTGTCGACATGAGTTCGTCCACTGATTGTTGTTTTTGTTATGTGTTGTCGTACAACTGTGGGCGATTATCATCAAGGGGGAGGTGGTCTGTCAACGCATAATGGCCCGGTGATTACAGCTGAAAGACGCGAGAACCAAAGCGTGAAGGCTCTATCATGCCCAGCGCAAAGACATACTACGACTTAGTAATCGTATACAGGCTCCACGGTTTGCATGGTCCCTGTGGGAGCGGGTTCACCCGCGAGTAGGCCAGCACAGGCAATAAATTGCCCGCTAAGCCCCAATGCATCCGCAATATTCGGCCATTTACCAGCCAATAAAAAAGGCTGCCATTCGGCAGCCTTCTCGATGCTTCAGCCCGGACGATCAGTCCCAGCTCAGGGCACCACCAGTCTGATACTCAATCACACGCGTCTCAAAGAAGTTCTTCTCTTTCTTCAAGTCCATGATCTCGCTCATCCAAGGGAACGGGTTGGTAGTCCCCGGATACTCTTCTTTCAGGCCAATCTGGGTCAGGCGACGGTTGGCGATGAACTTGAGGTAGTCCTCCATCATCGCCGCGTTCATGCCCAGTACGCCGCGCGGCATGGTGTCACGGGCGTATTCGATCTCCAGCTGGGTCCCTTGCAGGATCATCTGGGTCGCTTCTTCCTTCATCGCCGCGTCCCACAGGTGCGGGTTCTCGATCTTGATCTGGTTGATCACGTCGATACCGAAGTTCAGGTGCATCGACTCGTCACGCAGGATGTACTGGAACTGTTCGGCCACGCCGGTCATCTTGTTGCGGCGGCCCATCGACAGGATCTGGGTGAAGCCGCAGTAGAAGAAGATGCCTTCCAGTACGCAGTAGTAGGCGATCAGGTTGCGCAGCAGCTCTTTGTCGGTTTCGACGGTACCGGTGTTGAATTCCGGGTCGGAGATGGCGCGGGTGTACTTCAGGCCCCAGGCGGCTTTTTTAGCGACCGACGGGATCTCGTGGTACATGTTGAAGATCTCGCCTTCATCCATGCCCAGCGACTCGATGCAGTACTGGTAGGCGTGGGTGTGGATCGCCTCTTCGAAGGCCTGGCGCAGGATGTACTGGCGGCACTCCGGGTTGGTGATCAGGCGGTACACGGCCAGGGCCAGGTTGTTGGCTACCAGCGAGTCGGCGGTGGAGAAGAAGCCGAGGTTGCGCATGACGATGCGGCGCTCGTCTTCGGTCAGGCCGTCCTGGCTCTTCCACAAGGCGATGTCGGCGGTCATGTTGACCTCTTGCGGCATCCAGTGGTTGGCGCAGCCGTCCAGGTACTTCTGCCAGGCCCAGTCGTACTTGAACGGTACCAGCTGGTTCAGGTCGGCGCGGCAGTTGATCATGCGCTTTTCGTCTACCGCAACACGGGCAGAAGAACCTTCCAGCTCGGCCAGGCCTTCGGCGATGTCGAGGGCGTCGAGGGCGGCTTTGGCACGTTTGACGGCTTCGGAGTCAGACGCGGTGGCAGCGCGAGCTTCCAGGGCGGCGGCACCACCGGCGCTGTCGAGCTTGTCGAGGGTGGCGGCGGCAGCGGCCTGCGCAGGGGTGTTGCCTTTGGCGGCTACTTCGCCGTCTTCCTTGTCGAATTCGTCCCAGCTCAGCATGGTGATTGGCTCCTGCTTGAGGGTCGCCCTGGGGCAACCGGTTGGATTTTAAAAATGTGATGCCTGACGCAAGGCCGGTAACGGCGAATGGACAGCTCGAGAGGCTGACTCTCGTTTACATCTGAATGTGTTCTGACTTGTACCTGGCCAGGCCTCTGGGAGGGGCCAGGACAATTGAAAGATGCCCTTTTTCAGAGGGGGCGCAGTATACCGGAATTCGCCTTCGATCGGGGCGCGCGTCTGGCGGGCGAGGGTAACTTTTTCGACCGTTTTTGCGTGCGTCCGTTCACCAGGCTTGTGCCGTTTGCTACGGGGAAGGAGTGTAGCGGCAAAAAGCGGGTGACACTACATGTTGTAGGTTTTTATTTCGTAAACACATCATGTGGTGTTGACGCGACCGTTGTAGGAGCGGCTTTGTGTCGCGATAGGGCCGCGTAGCGGCCCCGGCGATCCATGCAGCGAAGCTGAAATCCTGGGGGCGCTTCGCACCCCTATCGCGACACAGGGCCGCTCACACAGGTGCACAGCGTTTCGACAATGTGCGCCTTGGACTGCTTGCGTGCTTCTTCGACCGAGGTGAAACGGCCGGTTTCAGCGTTGCGACCAATCTTGCGAGTTGCCACCATTTTCCGCGCCATGGGCTTGCGTCCTTTCTGGAGAGATCTTGTTCTTTTACCGAGCTGCGGCGGAATGATCCAGCTCTCCACTGGCACGTTCGACCACTTCTCGGTCGCGGTCATTGGTCAGCCGGTGCACCAGCAGCGTGCCCATCTGACTCAGCACTTCTTCTGTGATGTCTCGCGGTCGCCTACACCATTCAAGTCCACGTGCAACCACGCCGACGTACCATTCAACTGGGATGGCACGCACCATTCTCCAGCAAAGTGGTCTCGAAACTCGCGCGCTAGCGCCATACTTGACCACGCGAAGGCTAAATCCCACAGTCGTATCAGAATCGCCCTGCATTCGAGGCTAATGGCAGCTGATAAGCTTTTCCAGCTGACCACCCCAGGAGCGATATGCCAATGAGCACTTCCGCAAGGATTGAAGGTCGCGAGATCTACCATGCTCGGTATGACTCGTTCATTTACAAACTGAAGGGACATAATAGCGAGTTAACTATGAAGAATGGATTTGTACTCGGTGTAATGGTATGCCTGCTCTCCGGCTGCTCTCACTTTTTCAACAGTCCGTACGGAGGGCGCAATAACTTTCAAAACATTGCGTGCGATGCGACCCCGCCGAACCAACCTGGCTGTTATGATCGCCAGTATGAGGAAGGGGCGCTCAACAGGCTGGTTGATGTAATTCGTGAAAGGCTGTGACGGTCGTTCAAAGAGTCAAAGGAACGATTTCATAAAGCCTTTACAAATCCAGGTGGCCTATTTGCAAAGAGCTGACCAGGTTGCCTTAGAAAAGTGAAACGGCCCATCAAATTGATGGGCCTATTGTGAAACGGTGATCCGCTAAAGTCTAGCCAAAGGTCCAGAAGGTATAGTCTCGTGTTTTCCACTGCTCAGTGTATGGGTTGCCTACGTATTTTCTCATCGTTCGAACTGGCTTGATGCTTGGTGTGAAGCCAAAGCGGGCCCAGCAGACACGGTCCATGACTATTGAGAAACTACCGTCTTCCTGGATCCGGGCGTAAGCGCCTGGGTGACCGTCAGTACCGGTGTACCAGAGGGCTACACGGTTCGCGGTGTAAATCGCAAACTGACCATCTGCCTGCATCGCGGCGAAGGTGGCACCCTTATTGGCGGTGCGGGAATCCCAAATGACGCGACCGTTTTCACCATAAAAGACGAGATTGCCATCACCCTGGAAGACAAGTCGAGACTGGCCAACTGTGAAGGTGTCACCAAGATTGATGATAGTCCCTGGCTCGATGAGTGCTGCGGGGACCTCTGGCTTTACGGAAACCGAAGACGAGATTTCCCACAGAGGGAAAGTATCCACGATGACCATGTTGCCATCGTCCTGAAGTTGAAGGTAGGTACGGCCAGCCGCATTTTTAACGCTGCCACCATATAGGATGTCAGTGTTCATCGAATTCCAGATGCGACGTCGTTCCACATCAAATACGGCTAACTTATAATAAATGTAGGTTCGCGAAGTGTCGCCCTTCTTCCAGACTTTAGGGTAAAATTGATCGGAATACGCAGAGTTTTTGTCGGCAATCCACACCGTGGAGGCACCATCGTATAAAGCTAAATTTCGATCATCTTGAGATATAAGCTTGTAGCGACCGTTTGGAGATTGGAGATACTGATTAACCCCTAAAATGGTCTTTGGCGGAAGAACTGAAGCTCCGTTTTGAGTGAAAGGGCGAAGATCAAGTGACATTATTTTACCTTTAGGTTTAGGTTCTTGGGTAAGGAGCTGGCAGGCTCCGTTCCTCGCTCTGAGGCTATGACTCGAGACTCAAGGTCTTCACGTGATTCAGCGTCCCGCAACGGGGGCACTTGCTCTGGAGTTGGGTTATTGCTGTCCCGCGGGCAAGAAGCCGATTGCAGTTACCGCAACGAATATCTTTGAGCATATGCAAATGCCGTCGTTTTTCTTAAGTACAATCAAGCCCGCGTGAGCAGATTTTGGCTGATTTTAAGGTCCGATCTGCGATCTGGCGTCTTCCTAGCAATATTGCCTTTCAGGAACCGCCTTGTGTTTCTACACTCGCACAACACAAAGCCCAAAACTAGCCGGGGGCTTTTCCATTGATCTGAGCCGTCATTGAAAGGTCTGCTGGAGGTGTGGTGCAGAAAGTGCGTGAAGAGTCCGCCGGTGGCCAGAAATGGTGTCCACTTAAATTAGGTCGACGCCATGGCCTTCGTTAGTTGCATCGGGATGGTATGTTGGCCGAGCGGGTCTTCTGTAAGGGGCAGGTTTCGCATTCGAGCTCGCCGATTGTTGAGCACTGCGATGGTATTGGGGGGGAAGTGCTACCTGCATTGAGCTTACCGGTATTGATGCCGGCGCAATGTCAGGGGTGGGTGGGTCTTCAGATTCCGCAAAAAGGAACTAGGTCACAGATGAGGATGATTCATGGCATCTGTCCCCAAGCGACGCCGCTGACTGGTATTGCAGGAAGCGTGAAGAAAGGAGACTAGGCATTATACAAAAGAAGAAGCCGGGAGCATGGCCCTCCCGGCTTCTTCTGGAGAAACGACTCAGTACAAAAGGGCGATAGAAGAGTTGATCCATCTCGCCCTTTTCGCCTTACTGGCAGGCTTCGCAGTCAGGCTCGTCGATCGCGCAAGCCTTCGGCACTGGCGCTGGGCCGGCTGCCTGGACCGGTGCGCTGTCGCCACCGCTGGAAACGGCGTTGAGCTTGCCGGTGTTGATGGTCGACTTCTCGGTGCTGGTCGCGGCCAGGGCACGGAGGTAGTAGGTGGTTTTCAGGCCACGGTACCAGGCCATGCGGTAGGTCACGTCCAGCTTCTTGCCCGAGGCGCCAGCGATGTACAGGTTCAGCGACTGAGCCTGGTCGATCCACTTCTGGCGACGCGAGGCTGCGTCGACAATCCACTTGGTCTCGACTTCGAACGCGGTGGCGTACAGGTCTTTCAGCTCTTGCGGGATACGCTCGATCTGCTGCACCGAACCGTCGTAGTACTTCAGGTCGTTGATCATGACCGAGTCCCACAGGCCGCGGGCCTTCAGGTCGCGGACCAGGTACGGGTTGATCACGGTGAACTCGCCCGACAGGTTCGATTTCACGTACAGGTTCTGGTAGGTCGGCTCGATCGACTGCGACACGCCGGTGATGTTGGCGATGGTCGCGGTTGGCGCGATGGCCATGATGTTCGAGTTACGAATACCTTTCTGTACGCGAGCACGCACCGGCGCCCAGTCCAGGGTCTCGTTCAGGTCGACGTCGATGTACTTCTGGCCACGGGCTTCGATCAGGATCTGTTGCGAATCCAGCGGCAGGATGCCCTTGGACCACAGCGAACCCTGGAAGGTCTCGTAGGCGCCACGCTCGTCGGCCAGGTCGCAGGACGCCTGGATCGCGAAGTAGCTGACCGCTTCCATCGACTTGTCGGCGAACTCGACGGCAGCGTCGGAGCCGTAGGCGATGTGCTGCAGGTACAGTGCGTCCTGGAAGCCCATGATGCCCAGGCCGACCGGGCGGTGCTTGAGGTTCGAGTTACGCGCTTGCGGCACCGAGTAGTAGTTGATGTCGATCACGTTGTCGAGCATGCGCACGGCGGTGTTCACGGTGCGTTGCAGCTTGGCGGTGTCCAGCTTGCCGTCGACGATGTGGTTCGGCAGGTTGATCGAGCCCAGGTTGCAGACCGCGATCTCGTCCTTGTTGGTGTTCAGGGTGATCTCGGTGCACAGGTTCGAGCTGTGGACCACGCCCACGTGCTGCTGCGGCGAACGCAGGTTGCACGGGTCCTTGAAGGTCAGCCACGGGTGGCCGGTCTCGAACAGCATCGACAGCATCTTGCGCCACAGGTCTTTGGCCTGGATGGTCTTGAACACCTTGATCTTGTTGTACTCGGTCAGGGCTTCGTAGTACTCGTAGCGCTCTTCGAAGGCCTTGCCGGTCAGGTCGTGCAGGTCTGGCACTTCCGATGGCGAGAACAGGGTCCACTTGCCGTCATCGAAGACACGCTTCATGAACAGGTCAGGGATCCAGTTGGCGGTGTTCATGTCGTGGGTACGACGGCGGTCATCACCGGTGTTCTTGCGCAGCTCGATGAACTCTTCGATGTCCAGGTGCCAGGTTTCCAGGTAGGCACATACGGCGCCCTTGCGCTTGCCACCCTGGTTGACGGCAACGGCGGTGTCGTTGACCACTTTCAGGAACGGTACAACGCCCTGGGACTTGCCGTTGGTGCCCTTGATGTAGGAGCCCAGTGCACGCACAGGGGTCCAGTCATTGCCCAGGCCACCGGCGAATTTCGACAGCATGGCGTTGTCGTGGATCGCGTGGTAGATGCCCGACAGGTCGTCTGGCACGGTGGTCAGGTAGCAGCTGGACAGCTGCGGGCGCAGGGTACCGGCGTTGAACAGGGTCGGGGTCGAGGCCATGTAGTCGAAGGACGACAACAGGTTGTAGAACTCGATCGCACGGGCTTCTTTTTCTTTCTCTTCCAGCGCCAGGCCCATGGCCACACGCATGAAGAACACCTGAGGCAGCTCGAAGCGCACGCCATCCTTGTGGATGAAGTAACGGTCGTACAGGGTCTGCAGGCCCAGGTAGGTGAACTGCTGATCGCGCTCGTGGTTGATCGCCTTGCCCAGTTTTTCCAGGTCGAAGTCGGCCAGGGCCGGGTTCAGCAGCTCGAACTCGATACCTTTGGCGATGTAGGCCGGCAGGGCCTTGGCGTACAGCTCAGCCATCTCGTGGTGGGTGGCGCTGTCGGCAACGCTGAGGAAGCCCAGGCCTTCGGCACGCAGGGTGTCCATCAGCAGGCGGGCGGTCACGAACGAGTAGTTTGGCTCGCGTTCGACCAGGGTACGGGCGGTCATCACCAGGGCGGTGTTGACGTCCTTGATGGCTACGCCGTCGTACAGGTTCTTCAGGGTTTCGCGCTGGATCAGGTCGCCATCGACTTCGGCCAGGCCTTCGCAGGCTTCGCTGATGATGGTGTTCAGGCGGGCCATGTCGAGCGGCGCCAGGCTGCCGTCAGCCAGGGTGATGCGAATGCTCGGGTGCGGCTCGACCACGGCGTCGGTGTTGGCGCGGGTGGCACGCTCCTTGGCGCGCTGGTCGCGGTAGATCACGTAGTCGCGGGCAACTTTCTGCTCGCCGGCACGCATCAGGGCCAGTTCTACCTGGTCCTGGATTTCTTCGATGTGGATGGTGCCACCCGATGGCATGCGACGCTTGAACGTGGCGGTGACCTGTTCGGTCAGACGCGCGACGGTGTCGTGGATGCGCGACGAAGCGGCGGCGGTGCCGCCTTCAACTGCGAGGAACGCCTTGGTGATGGCCACGGTGATCTTGTCGTCGGTATAAGGGACGACAGTGCCGTTACGCTTGATCACGCGCAGTTGGCCAGGGGCGGTGGCGGCCAGATCCTGGTTGGAATCGGCGGCCTGCGGCACCTTGGCCTGCGGGTTCTCGCGAGTTGTGTCGGTTTGCATGGGTGGGTGTCTCCACAGTTTCTATATTGTTCAGGCGCCTTTTGGGCGCCCACCGTTCCGTCCACTTGCTCGATGGCCCTGCGGGGATGCGCAATGCATGCGCATCCGCCCGCGCGGGCGTACCGACTTCGGGACAGACTCAGGAATAAGGGGCAATAGCTTGCCGCTCCCTGGCCGAAGTCAAAGGTTCTGGGTAAAACCCAAAAACCGGTGCTGATGAGTGCCAGGCGTTGCCTGCAACACTCATACCCGAACAACGCCCCGGAGGGGCTTGCCTCGGTCGCCTCCGCAGGAGCGGTTTGGCTGCTGAAATCACCTGAAGTTCAGCTCGGAAAATCGCTTGATTTTGCGGGTTGACTTTTGTGTGTGATTTTGCACGAACCCCTATATGTAGTGGTTCGCTGCGTTCGGGATACAAGATAATGCGGTATTGGGGGCTTTGCAAGGCGAGCGCCTGTGGATAACGTGTGGGTACTTTGTGAGTGAATGGTGAGTATTCGCTGTAGGCCTTGTGCCAAGTGGTTTGCAGTATTTTTCTGCGCCTTGCTGCCCCAGGGCAGTTTTTTTCGGGCGCGAACCCTATCACAAGAAACGGTTCAGTCTAGGGGCTGCGACGCTGCCGGAGTTGTTACTGAGTATTCAGGGGGGATGTTGCCTTTTGGTTAAAGGGTTATGTTCCCTGTACCGGCCTCTTCGCAGCACAAGGCTGCTCCTACAGAAGAGCGCTGCACCCTGTAGGAGCAGCCTTGTGCTGCGAAGAGGCCGGCAAAGGCAGCACAAAAACAACAACCAAAGGCAGAGGCCATGGACTACCCCGTACCCCGCATCCTCATTGTCGAAGACGACCAGCGCCTGGCCGAGCTCACCGCCGAGTACCTGCAGGCCAACGGCTTCGAGGTCGCGGTGGAGGGGGATGGCGCCCGTGCCGCGCGGCGCATCGTCGACAGCCAGCCCGACCTGGTCATCCTCGACCTCATGCTGCCTGGCGAGGACGGCCTGAGCATCTGCCGCCGGGTGCGCAGCCAGTACCCCGGGCCGATCCTCATGCTCACCGCACGCAGCGACGAGCTCGACCAGGTCCAGGGCCTGGACCTGGGGGCCGACGACTACGTCTGCAAACCGGTACGCCCACGCCTGCTGCTGGCGCGCATCCAGGCCCTGCTGCGCCGCAGCGAAGCCGTGGACAGCAAGCGCCAGGAGCTGGCCTTCGGCGCCCTGCGTATCGACAACCGCCTGCGCGAGGCGCGCCTGGGCGAGCAGCTGATCGAGCTGACCGGCGCCGAATTCGACCTGCTCTGGCTGCTGGCCAGCAACGCCGGCCGGGTACTGACCCGCGAACAGATCTTCACTGCGCTGCGTGGTGTGGGCTACGACGGCCAGGACCGTTCCATCGACATCCGCATCTCGAAAATCCGCCCCAAGATCGGCGATGACCCGCTTCAGCCACGGCTGATCAAGACCCTGCGCAGCAAGGGCTACCTGTTTGTCGGCGAAGCGCCATGAACAACTCGATCTTTCTGCGCATCTATGGCGGCATGCTGGCTGTGCTGGTGCTGGTGGCCTTGCTCGGTGTGCTCACCCTGCACCTGGTCAACGAAGTGCGCGCTGCCCAGCACCGTGAGGGCCTGGCCCAGGGCACGTTCAGCCTGATGGCTGACAACCTGGCGCAACAGAATGCAACCGAACGCAAACGCTCGCTGCTGATCTGGGAGCGCTTGCTCGGTGTGCCGCTGGCGCTGCAACCGATGACTGCGCGCAGCCTCGATGGCGGCCAGCGGGCGCGCCTGTATCGCGGCCTGGTGGTGGTCGAGAAGACTGGCCCGCATGCGGCGCAAGTGCTGCGCAAGGTCGGCCAGGAAGACTTGATGCTGGTGGCGCAGATCAAACAGATAAGCGAGCAGCTGGCGCGGGCCACGCTGTATCTGTTGGCCGATGAACTGGTGCGTTACCCGATCACCGAGCAGCAGCAGCGGCTGGCCCAGATCAAGCAGGAAAAGGGCTTCGGCTTTGGCGTCGCGCTGCAGCGCATCGAGCGGGTAAGCCTGGACGATGACCAGCGGCGCCGGGTCGAGGAGGGCGACACGGTCATGGCGCTGGGCAAGGATGGCGACTCGATCCGTGTGTTTGCCGGGCTGGCTGGCTCGCCCTGGGTGCTGGAAATCGGCCCGCTGTACCAGCTCAACCCGTACCCGCCGCAGTTGCTCACCCTGATCACCTTCCTCGGCCTGTGCCTGATCGGTCTGGTGGTGTACCTGCTGGTGCGCCAGCTGGAGCGCCGAGTGTCAGGCCTGGAGGTTGCCGCCACACGCATCGCCCAGGGCAGCCTGGACACCCGCGTGCCCGCCGGCGACGCCGACTCGGTAGGGCGCCTGGCCGCGGCCTTCAACGGCATGGCCGAGCACCTGCAGCGCTCGCTGAGCATGCAGCGCGAGCTGGTGCGGGCGGTGTCCCACGAGTTGCGTACGCCGGTGGCGCGCCTGCGCTTTGGCCTGGAGATGATCGAAAGTGCCACCACCGAGCAGGCGCGGGCCAAGCACCTGGCGGGCATGGACGGGGATATCCAGGACCTCGACAAGCTGGTCGACGAAATGCTGACCTATGCCCGCCTGGAGCAAGGCGCACCGGCCTTGAAGTTCCAGCGGGTCGACCTGGACGCCTTGCTCGCGCGGGTAATCGAGGAGCTGGCACCGTTGCGTGCCGAGGTGCGGGTGGTGCGCGGCGACTGCCAGGGCGCGGATGCCGAAGGCGCCTGGGTCGAGGCCGAGCCGCGTTACCTGCACCGCGCGCTGCAGAACCTGGTCAGCAATGCCATGCGCCATGCCGGGTCTGAGGTGCGCGTGAGTTACCAGTTGGGGCAGCAACGGTGCCGCATCGATGTGGAAGATGACGGCCCGGGGATTCCAGAGGGCTTCTGGGACCGCATCTTCACCCCGTTCACCCGCCTGGATGACAGCCGCACCCGTGCTTCGGGTGGGCACGGCCTGGGCCTGTCGATCGTGCGGCGGATCATCTACTGGCACACCGGCCGGGCGACGGTGGGGCGCAGCGAAGCGCTGGGTGGCGCCTGCTTCAGCCTGAACTGGCCACGGCAGCAGGCGCCCCTGTAAAGGTCAGACGCTGACCAGGCTGAGCAGGTGGCCGTCCTGCAGGCAGAACTGGCCTTGCAACTCGGCGCCTTGGCGCCACTGCGGCGACAGGTCGGTGAGCAGGCGCAGGCGGGCCAGGCCATCGGTGGACCAGTCCAGCACTTCGGCGTGCTCGAAATAGAAGCGCTGGCGGGTCAGCGGGTAGAGGGTCTTGAACAGGCTTTCCTTCAGCGAGAAGGTCAGGGTGACCGTCAGGCCGAGTTGGTGGCGATCCAGGCGTTCGAGTTCGGGCGGGGTGAGGATTTCGGCCATCAACCGTTCGGCGCGTTCGTCATCCAGCAAGGCTTCCTGATCCAGGCCCAGGCCTTGACAGCTGCCCTCGGCGGCGACCACGGCGGCAGCCCAGCCTTTGCCATGGGTGATCGAGCCGTGGATGCCCGCCGGCCAGATCGGCGAGCGGTCCTCATGGGTGCCGGGCACGTAGTCGCGACCGTCCAGGCGCTGCAGCGCGGCGCGGGCGCATACGCGACCGGCCAGGAACTCGGCCTGGCGCTTGGCCACCGAGCGCTGCAGGCTGGCGCTGGGCACGATGCCGGCGCGCTGGAAGTCATCGGGTGCCAGGCGGGCAGGGTCGAAGGCGCAACTGACCAGCACCGCGCCGGGCAGCGGGCGGGGCAAGGGCCAGTGGTGCTGGAGTGGGGCGCAGCAGGCGGGGAGAGTGTTCATGGCGCTATTGTGCCAGCCGCAGCGGCGGTGTGGGAGGTGGAATAGCAGGGGGCTGCTGCGCAGCCCATCGCGACACAAGGCCGCTCCTACAGGTACCGCGCTGCATTGTGTAGGAGCGGCCTTGTGTCGCGATGGGCCGCAAAGCGGCCCCCGACAATCCCTATTTGAACACCTTCTTGAAGAACGCCTGCATGTCCGCCCAGGAGCTCTCGTCGGCTGCCTTGTTATAGCCAATGTCCGGTCCGCCATGGTCGCCATGGCTCAAGCGGTCGGCATCCGGGTTGGTGAAGCCATGCTTGGCCCCCGGAATGCTGACGAACTGGTAGTTGACCTTGGCCGCGTCCATTTCCGCCTTGAACGCATCGACCTGCGCTTCGGTGACCATGCTGTCTGCGGCGCCGTGCTCGACCAGTACATAGGCCTTCACCTTGCCGGCCTGGGCCGGCGTCTGTGTGGCCAGTGCACCGTGGAAGCTCACCACTGCATCGAGCTTGTCCACGCCGCGTCGTGCTGCATCGAGCACTACTTTGCCGCCGAAGCAGTAACCGACGGCACCTAAGCTGCTCTTGTCGGTGTAAGGCTGCAGTTCCAGCAGTTTCAGGCCGGCGTCGAAGCGCTCGGCGGCAGCCGCCGGGTCTTTCATCGCTTCTGCCATGAACGCTTGGGCATCCTGCGGATGTTCGGTCTGTTTGCCATCGCCATACATGTCGATGGCCAGCGCACTGTAACCCAAGGCCGCGAGGTCACGGGCGCGGCGCTTGGCATAGTCATTCAGCCCCCACCATTCATGCACCACGACGATGCCCGGACGCTTGCCTTGGACGGCATCGTCATAGGCGTAGTAGCCGATCAAACGCTTGCCGTCGGCGTCCTGGTAGGGGATCTCACGGGTCACTACCGCCGCCTGGGCGAGGGCGGCGCTGCACATCAGGGTCAGGGCCAGCAGGGCACGCATGTTTACTACTCCTTGTCTTGCAGACAGTTCGTTCAGCCGGGGTTCAGCCAGGGTTCAGTCGCGGTTCAGGGTGCCCTCCTTACTCTAGCTTCCAGACCGAAACAGCGCACCCAACTGGAGTACCCAGGCATGAAAACCTTCAACACCCTGCTTGCCGCCATGGCCGTTTGTGCCGCTGGCATCACCACCGCCCAGGCCGCCGACGACAACTTCGCCAGCCTGACCTACGGCCAGACCAGCGACAAGGTTCGCAAGTCCGGCCTGCTGCAGCGCAACACCGACCAGCTCAACGCCGATGGCATCATCGGCAAAGACGACACCTGGGGTGTACGTGTGGGCAAGATCAATGACCAGGGCCGCTACTACATGACCTATGACAACGTCTCGGGTGACCACAGTGGCCTGAAGCTGCGCCAGGAAAACCTGCTGGGCAGCTACGACCTGTTCCTGCCGGTGGGCGATACCACCAAACTGTTCGGCGGTGGCAGCCTGGGTATGACCAAGCTCACCCAGGACTCGCCAGGCGCCAGCCGGGATACCGACTACGGTTATGCCTACGGCCTGCAGGCCGGCGTGATCCAGGACATCACCGACAAGGCTTCGGTGGAGCTGGGCTACCGTTACCTGCGCACCAATGCCGCGACCGAAGTGGGCGCGCATGGCGGGCCGAAGGATGGCACCCTGCGCCTGACCAGCAGCGCGCAGACCTATCTGGCAGCAAGCTACAAGTTCTGACGAGCGCGCCGCGTTATCCTGTACCGGCCCTTTCGCAGCACAAGGCTGCTCCTACAGGAATACCACTGCCTGTAGGAGCAGCCTTGTGCTGCGAAGAGGCCGGTACAGGCAATACACATAAGGAGCTGCACATGAAACTGCTGGTGGTCGAGGACGAAGCCCTGCTTCGCCATCACCTCTACACCCGCCTTGGCGAAAGCGGCCATGTTGTCGAGGCGGTCGCCGATGCCGAGGAGGCGCTGTACCAAGCCGGGCAGTACCACTTCGACCTGGCCATCATCGACCTGGGCCTGCCCGGTATCAGTGGCCTGGAGCTGATTACGCGCCTGCGCAGCCAGGACAAGACCTTCCCCATTCTCATCCTCACCGCCCGTGGCAACTGGCAGGACAAGGTCGAGGGCCTGGCCGCCGGTGCCGACGACTACCTGGTCAAACCGTTCCAGTTCGAAGAGCTCGAAGCGCGGCTGAATGCCCTGTTGCGCCGCTCCAGCGGCTTCACCCAGTCGACCATCGCCGCAGGCCCCTTGGTACTCGACCTCAACCGCAAGCAGGCCACCCTCGATGACCAGCCCCTGGCGTTGACCGCCTACGAATACCGCATTCTCGAATACCTCATGCGCCATCATCAGCAGGTGGTGGCCAAGGACCGGCTGATGGAGCAGCTGTACCCGGGGGACGAGGAGCGCGACCCCAATGTCATCGAAGTGCTGGTCGGCCGCCTGCGCCGCAAGCTTGAGGGCGAGCAAGGCTTCAAACCCATCGATACCGTGCGCGGCCTGGGCTATCTGTTCACCGAGCGCTGCCGATGATCCGCTCGCTGCGGGTACGCCTGATGCTGGCCGCCGCAGTATTGGCACTGCTGTTCATGTTGGCGCTGCTGCCGGCCTTGCAGAAGGCCTTCAGCCTGGCCCTGCAGGAATCGATTGAGCAGCGCCTGGCTTCGGATGTGACCACGCTGATTTCCGCCGCGCGCATCGAACATGGCCAGTTGCAGATGCCGGCCCTGCTGCCGGACGAGCGCTACAACCTGCCGTACACGGGCCTGCTCGGCTACATCTTTGACCGCGATGGCAACCTGGTCTGGCAGTCGCGGGCCACCGCCGACCGGCACATCAACTACCGCCCGCGCTACGACGGGCGCGGCAATGAGTTCGCCCGCATTCATCAGGCCGATGGCGAAGAGTTCTTTGTCTACGACGTCGAGATCAAGTTGCTGGGTGGCCAGAGTGCCGCTTACAGCATTGTCGCCCTGCAGCCGCTGAGCGAGTACAAGGCCACCCTCAATGGCCTGCGGGAAAAGCTGTATCTGGGTTTCGGTGCTGCCTTGCTGGCGCTGATGGTGCTGCTATGGGCTGGCCTGACCTGGGGCCTGCGCTCGTTGCGCCGGCTCAGCCACGAGCTGGATGAAGTGGAGTCGGGTGCGCGCGATGGCCTGAGCGGCGAGCACCCGCGCGAACTGCTGCGCCTGACCCGCTCGCTCAACCGCCTGTTGCGCAGTGAGCGTGAGCAGCGCACGCGCTACCGCGATTCGCTGGATGACCTGGCGCACAGCCTGAAGACGCCACTGGCGGTGCTGCAAGGCGTGGGCGAAAGCCTGCAGCAGCGTAGTGGTGAGCGCGAGCAGGCGCGGGTGCTGCAAAGCCAGATCGAGCGCATGAGCCAGCAGATCGACTACCAGCTGCAACGCGCCAGCCTGCGCAAGAGCGGCCTGGTGCGCCACAGCGTGAGGCTGCGGCCGTTGCTCGACAGCCTGTGCAGCACCTTGGCCAAGGTGTACCGGGACAAGCAGGTGAGCGTGGCCCTGGAACTGCCCGATGCTGCGCAGGTGCCGATGGAGCAGGGCGCCTTGCTGGAAATGCTCGGCAACCTGCTGGAAAACGCCTACCGCCTGAGCCTGGGCCAAGTGCGGGTGAGCCTGGAGCAGGCACCCGGGCAGCTGACCTTGTGTATCGAAGACGATGGGCCGGGGGTGCCGGCTGATCAGCGCGAGCGCATTCTGGAGCGCGGGGAGCGGCTGGACAGCCAGCACCCGGGGCAGGGCATCGGGCTGGCGGTGGTCAAGGACATTGTCGACAGCTATGACGCCGAGCTGAGCCTTGGGGATTCTCCCTTGGGCGGGGCTGCGTTCAGGATCACCTTCCACCTCGATTGATTGGCTGGCTTTGCCGGCCTTTTCGCGGGTAAACCCGCTCCCACAGGTACTGCACAGGGTCTGAAAACGGTGCGGACCCTGTGGGAGCGGGTTTACCCGCGAAGATGCCAGTTCAGGCAAATCGCAATGGGCGGATTCCCGCCATCATCCCTGTACAAATCCCGCCACCGGGCGGAAATCCGCCAGCCTTTTTCAGGCAAATCGCCCCGTCGTTGGGCATTTATCCCTAGCAAATATGGCCCTTGCACCCTTCATGGGCATTTTGGCACCACCCTTGCTACTGATCTTCGCAGAGGCCTGCCCAGGCAGCTCGAACACAACGACAAATCCCTCCAAGTGCAGGAGGGTTAGCGATTCAGGTGCCCCATCACCCTGGGAAGGGTGAACCGGCACACTTGAGGAAAAATGAGCCATGACGACACGTCAGCCGCTGTACAAATCCCTGTATGTCCAGGTGATCGTTGCCATCACCATCGGCATCCTGCTCGGCCACTACTATCCGGAAACGGGCGTCGCCCTCAAACCCTTGGGTGACGGCTTCGTCAAACTGATCAAGATGGTCATCGCCCCGATCATCTTCTGTACCGTGGTCAGCGGCATCGCCGGCATGCAGAGCATGAAGTCGGTCGGCAAGACTGGCGGCTACGCGCTGCTGTACTTTGAAATCGTCTCCACCGTCGCCCTCATCATCGGCCTTGTCGTCGTCAACGTGGTCAAGCCAGGCGCTGGCATGCACATCGACGTCAGCACCCTGAACGCCAGCAGCGTGGCTGCCTACGCCGCCGCCGGCGCGCAGCAGACCACCGTCGGCTTCCTGCTCAACGTCATCCCCAACACCGTGGTCGGCGCCTTCGCCAACGGCGACATCCTGCAAGTGCTGATGTTCTCCGTGCTGTTCGGCTTCGCCCTGCACCGCCTGGGCAGCTACGGCAAGCCGATGCTGGACATGATCGACCGCTTCGCCCATGTCATGTTCAACATCATCAACATGATCATGAAGCTGGCCCCGATCGGTGCTTTCGGCGCCATGGCCTTCACCATCGGCCAGTACGGCGTTGGTTCGCTGGTGCAACTGGGCTACCTGATGGCCTGCTTCTACATCACCTGCCTGCTGTTCGTGCTGGTGGTACTGGGCGGTATCTGCCGCGCCCACGGCTTCAGCGTGCTCAAGCTGATCCGCTACATCCGTGAAGAGCTGCTGATCGTCCTGGGTACTTCTTCCTCGGAATCCGCCCTGCCACGCATGCTGGCCAAGATGGAACGCCTGGGCGCCAAGAAGTCGGTCGTTGGCCTGGTCATCCCGACCGGTTACTCGTTCAACCTGGACGGCACCTCGATCTACCTGACCATGGCTGCGGTGTTCATCGCCCAGGCCACCGACACCACCATGGACATCACCCACCAGATCACCCTGCTGCTGGTGCTGCTGGTGGCTTCCAAAGGTGCTGCCGGCGTGACCGGTTCGGGCTTCATCGTGCTGGCCGCCACCCTGTCGGCTGTTGGCCACCTGCCGGTTGCCGGCCTGGCGCTGATCCTCGGCATCGACCGCTTCATGTCCGAAGCCCGCGCACTGACCAACCTGGTGGGTAACGCCGTTGCCACCGTGGTCGTGGCCAAGTGGGTCAAGGAAATGGACAACGACAAGCTGGCTTCGGAGCTCGCCTCCGGTGGTGCACCGCTGATCGATACCCGTCCTACCGATGACCTGGGCGTGGCCGAAGGCCCGGCTCGCTGATCGCGGGATGTTAAATGGAAAAAGGCGACTTCAGGGTCGCCTTTTTTGTGAGTAACTATTGTGTTTTCAGGCCTGGCCCTATCGCCGGCAAGCCAGCTCCCACAGGATCCCCCAGGCCTGAGGGAAACGATTCACTTGTGGGAGCTGGCTTGCCGGCGATAGGGCCAGGCCTGTGATCGTCAATCTTGGACCACTTCCAACACCCGGATCACTTCCGGCTGCGGGTAATGCCACCTTACCTGCACGTCCCAGAACTTCACCCCGTACACCCGCTCGGCGGGTGGTACCTGGTAAGCCGGACGCGGGTCTTGCGCCAGGCATTGTTCGATCAGTTCTACCAGCGGTTCAGCCAGGCGCAGTGCATGCTCGCGGGCCTGGGGCAGGGCGTTGTCGGCCCACTGCACGGCAATTGCGGCGGGCGCTGCGTTGGCCATCTGGTTGCTGGCGTCTGTAATGCAGTCGGCGTACGGCACATAGGGCTTGATGTCGAGTACCGGCGTGCCATCGAGCAGGTCGATCCCGGACAGCAACAGTCGCCCAGGCTCCACACCCTCAAGGCGCACTACCGACTGGCCGATGCCGTTTGGCCGGTGGGTGGCGCGGGTGGCGAATACCCCCATGCTCTTGTTGCCGCCCAGACGCGGTGGCCGCACTTTCAGGCGCGGCTTGTCCTCCAGTGCCTGGTGGAACAGGAACAGCAGCCAGACATGGCTGACCTGCTCCAGGCCTTCGACCGCATCACCCTGGTCGAACGGCGGCAGCAGTTCGAGCACGCCGCGCGCCGCAGGCGCCAGTTGGGGCTGGCGCGGGATGGCGAATTTCTCCTTGAAGCAGGAGCGGACGATGCCGACCGGTGCAACCGTATGCTGCATGGCCACTCAGCCACGCACGCGCTGGGTCAGGCCCTTGAGGAAGTTACGTAGCAACTGGTCGCCGCACGGGCGGTAGTTTTCGTGGCCGGCCTTGCGGAACAGTGCGCTCAGTTCAGGCTTGCTGACCGGGAAGTTGACCGACTTGAGGATCACGTGCAGGTCGTCTTCCTTGAGCTCGAAGGCCACCCGCAGCTTCTTGAGGATGAGGTTGTTGGTCACTGGCAGCTCGACCGGCAGTGGCGGGCGGCTGTCGTCCTTGCCGCGGCGGTGGATTACCAGGCCATCGAGGAAGTGCGCCATCACCCGATCAGGGCAACGGACGAAGCCTTCCTCTTCTTCTTTCTTCAGGTAGGTGGCCAATACCAGGGGGTTCACCTCGAGGCCGGAAAGCCCGATGATCTCGGCCATCTTGGCGTCGTTCACCTTCAGCATGTAGCGCAGGCTGCGCAGGACGTCGTTGTGGTTCATTGCTGCAGAATCCTGTTCAGGTGCCACGCTTGTGCGTGGCGTATTGCTTAGAAACGTTCGGTTGTCGCCACGTAGCGCCATTGGCCGAGGGGCAGCTTGCCCATCGACACGCCACCCAGGCGAATGCGGCGCATGCTTACCAGTTCCAGGCGCAGGTAGGCGCACAGCTCGGCGATCTGCCCGGGCTGGGGGTTTTTCAGCACCATGCGCAGGTGGGTCTCGTTCTGCCAGCTGGCCTTGGCCTTGGGCAGCTCGCGGTCATTGCGCGTGGCACCGCGCGCCAGGCGTTCCAGCGCCTGAGGTGTGGTCTCGCCGCGCACTTCGACAATGAACTCCTGCTCCAGGCGACGCAGGTCGGCCTCGATCTTGCGGGTTACGCGCCAGTCCTGGGTGAACACCTGCAGGCCGCTGGCGCCGCGCTCGAGCGGTGCCACACAGGCCTGCCGGGTAAAATGCCCGTGCAGGGCGCGCACGCCTTCGCGGTGCGCCTCGCTGAGGGTGCCCATGCTCATGCTGGCGCGGGCGGTTTCGCTGTCCACGCCGGCCGCCTGGTTGAGCAGCAGGGTTACCGGCTCCAGCGCTTCGACACGGGCACCCGGGAGCAGCTCGACAAGCTGGTCTTCGACCTTGAACTGCGGCTGCTCGACCACCACGCCGTCGACCGTGACCCAGCCACCTTCGATATAGAGCTCGGCATCGCGGCGGGAGCAGCCAAGTTGCTCGATAAGGCGTTTGGACAGGCGGACGGGTTCGGACATGACGGCAATTCGCAAAGGCAGGGAAAGGCCAGCATTGTACCTGCCTGAGCGGCAGAGGGGCTGGGAATCTGTGTCATTTACGCCGTTTTGCGCAGGCGCATGTGCAGGAGGGGGTAGGGCTGGCCCAGGCCGTCGGTTTCCGATCGGCCAATTACCTCAAAGCCCTCATGCAGGTAAAAGCCCAAGGCCTGAGGGTTTTGCTCGTTGACGTCCAGGCGCTCGGCGTTCAGCTCGTCGATCGCATGGTGCAGCAGGCGCTTGCCCACCCCTTTGCCACGGTAGCCCGGTGCAACAAACAGCATGTCCACGCGCCCGTTGGCGACCCCGGCAAAGCCACAGATGCGTTGCCGGTCCTTGCAGCAGACCAGCATCACTGCGTCGAGGTAGCGGCGCAACACCTGTTCGCGCAGCAAAACGATGTAGGCCTCTGGCAGAAAATCGTGAGTGGCACGTACCGAGTCCTCCCAAACCTGCACCAGCTCACCGTAGTCGCGCAAGCGCGGGGTGTGTAGCGTCAGTAGCGATGGCATGCCGGTGGTCCTCCATGGCGATCAGGAAAACATAGCAGGCCAACCACCGGTCGGCTTGTCCGCGCGGCGCTTGAAGCGTGGGGCACAGGGGTCTATTAATTAAGCGTGGGAAAAAATCCCACACAAAGAAAAGAAAAACGGAAAACAAGATTTCTGACTGTTCTCGTGGCGACGACCTGGAGACGGACCATGCAAATCCACCTGCTGTTCAAGAAGGCTTTACTGGCGGCTGCCGTAGCTGGCGTGCTGTCGACGTCCATTGTTTTGATCCCTGACTCGATTTCTCATGGCTCCAGCGCCTACGCCAAAGATGGCGGTGGCGGTGGCGGTGGCGGCCACGGCGGCGGGGGTGGTCACGGTGGTGGCGGAAGCGGCGGCGGTGGTGGCGGCCACGGTGGTGGTGGCGGAAGCGGCGGAGGTGGCGGCGGTCACGGTGGCGGCGGCGGAAGCGGTGGTGGAAGTGGCGGCGGCGGTGGCCACGGCAGTGGCGGTGACGGCGGCGGTCATGCCGGCAACAGTGGCAGCGGCCATGGCAACTCTGGCCTGGGCCACGCCGGTGATTCAAACGCTGGGCGCAGCGGCAACCATGCTGAAGCGGGTGACGATCATGGCAATCACGTGGGTGGTGAGCCCGGTGACGATCACGGCAATCACGTTGGCGGTGAGCCCGGTGACGATCATGGCAACCATGTTGGCGGTGAGCCCGGGGATGATCATGGTAATCATGTCGGCGGCGAGCCTGGGGATGATCACGGCAATCACGTTGGTGGTGAACCTGGTGATGATCACGGCAACCATGTGGGTGGCGAACCGGGTGATGACAACAGCAGGAGCTGACAGGCGTTGATCAGCCCAACCTTGCCCCCATCGATGTTAAGCGCACTGCGGCGTGTCATGCGCCCGCTGGTGCGCTTGATGTTGCGCAAAGGGGTTACCTACCCGATGTTCACCGACCTGCTCAAGGAGGTGTTCGTCGACGTAGCCCATCGTGAGTTCCGCCTGGACGACACCCCACCCACCGACAGCCGCGTCAGCCTGCTTACAGGCGTGCATCGCAAGGATGTTCGGCGGCTGCGCAGCGAAGGTGACACGCCGCTTGCGGCCCTGCCGGGGAACATCACCCTGGGCGCACAGTTGGTGAATGTGTGGACCACTGCTGCGCCGTTCTGCTCGGCACCTGGCCAGGCATTGGCGCTGCCGCGTTTGGCGAGTGTGGGTGGCGAGTGCTCGTTCGATGCCCTGGTGGCCACGGTCAGCACTGATATCCGCGGGCGTGTGGTGCTGGATGAGTGGTTGCGCCTAGGCATCGTCCGGCTTGATGAGCAGGACTGTGTGCACCTGGAAGCCCAGGCGTTCGTGCCGCAGAAAGGTTTCGATGAAAAAGCCGCGTACTTCGGCCACAACCTGCATGACCATGCCTGCGCAGCGGTGCACAACCTCAGTGGCGAGGGGCTGCCGTTCTTCGAACGCAGTGTGCACTACGATGCGTTGAGCCCGGCCAGCGTCGAGCACGTGCGTGAGGTGGTCGCCAAAGATGGCATGCAGATGCTGCTGGCGTTCAGCCGGCTCGCAGCAGAGCTGGAAGGCGTTGATGAGCCCAGCATCGAGCAACGTCAGCGCATCACTGTCGGGCTTTATTTCTACACTGAAGCTACCGACCCCGATTTGTCCAAGACGCCAGGCCCATGACCCCCCTCACGCGCTGCCTCCGTGCC
Organism: Pseudomonas sp. WOUb67; assembly: GCF_050058005.1. Taxonomy (NCBI): domain Bacteria; kingdom Pseudomonadati; phylum Pseudomonadota; class Gammaproteobacteria; order Pseudomonadales; family Pseudomonadaceae; genus Pseudomonas; species Pseudomonas sp. WOUb67. The sequence continues at coordinate 2,120,017 of NZ_CP170112.1, forward strand.
GTTGCCTTTGCCCTGGTCCTGGGGTTGAACCTGGCGGCGCCTGCCCAGGTCGTCGCAGTGCCGGTGTGTGTCAGCCGCGACGAAGTGGGCATGGCCGGTGCCGCAGGCCTGCAGTTTCCGGGCGGTACGGGCGGTACCGGGGTACGCAGTGAAAACGGCGGTGTCGGCGGCACTGGCGCGCCCCTCCCGCAACGCCCTGGTGGCACCGGCGGTACCGGCGCGGTGGCCGAAGGTGTGGACGGCACCTACTTTGATCACGGTAACGGCGGGGTAGGCGGTACCGGTGCGCCGATCCTGCGCCCAGGCGGTACCGGGGGTACCGGCATCGTCGGCACCATCACCGGGTTTGCTTCGATCTGCGTCAATGGCATGGAAGTGCACTATGGCAAAGACGTGCCGGTGAGTGAAAACGGTGCACCTGCCAGCAGTGCTCACCTGGCGATCGGGCAGGTTGTGGCGGTGGAGGCAATTGCCACCCAGCGCGGCCTCCAGGCAGGGCGTATCTCGATCCTCAACGTCTACGAAGGGCCGCTGACGGCGCTGCCCAATGCTTTGGCCCCCCTGCGGGTGATGGGCCAACCTGTGCGGCTCGCCGCAGGCGCGCGGGTGGCTGAAGGGCTGCGTGCGGGCGAGCCGGTCCGGGTCAGCGGCCTGCGCGATGCCACGGGCGAAGTGGTGGCAACCCGTATCGAACGGGCGCCGGGCCTCAAAGAGGCCAGTGCCATTGGTGCAATCGACCGGCCAGGCAGCCTGCAAGGGTTGACGCTGGGCACCCGCGTAGCCCCCGCGCGGGAAGTGCTGGTGCGCGGCCAGTGGACCGGGCGCCAGCTGGAAGTGGCACAAACCCGCCCAGACCCGAGCCTGCCGTTTGCTGGCCGTGTCCAGCAGGCGGTGGTCGAGGGGCTGGTGCAGCGCGTGCAGGCACGGCAACTGGTGGTCGCGGGCATCAACGTGACGCTGGGGCAGGGCACCGTGATCGTCGGCAGGCAGCCGGCAGCGTTGGCGCTCGATCAACGCGTCCGGGTGAGCGGCGTGCTCAGTGGTACTCACGAGTTGCGGGCAACCCGTGTGGAATTCCAGGATGACCGCACTGACAACCCGGACCGGGGCCATTCGGGGCATGGCAGCGAGCACGGCAGCAGTGACTCAGGCGGCGCCGACAACAGCGGCCATGGAACAAGCGAGGCGACCAGCGTTCGCAGCGGAAGCAGTGATGATCACAGTGGGCGAAGTGCCGTTGAAGACACCAGTGGTCACGGCAAGTCTGAAAGTGTGGACAAGTCCGGCAAGTCAGAGCATGTCGAAACCGTGGAGCAGCTTGAGAGCAGCAACAGTGGCAAGGGCGATCGGGTAGAGAAGGTTGAAGTCGAAAAAGTGGAGAAGGTTGAGAAGGTTGAGAAGGTTGAGAAAGTAGAAAAAGTTGAGAAGGTTGAGAAAGTCGAGAAGCCTGAAAAAGTCGAGAAAGTAGAAAAAGTCGAGAAGGTCGAAAAAGTCGAGAAGGTCGAAAAAGTCGAGAAGGTCGAAAAAGTCGAAAAAGTCGAAAAAGTCGAAAAAGTCGAAAAAGTCGAAAAGCCTGAAAAGGTTGAGAAAGTAGAAAAAGTCGAAAAGGTAGAAAAAGTAGAAAAGCCTGAAAAGGTCGAGAAGGTGGAAAAAGTCGAGAAAATCGAAACCATCGAAAGGCCGGAAAAGGTAGAGACCGCCGAAAAAGTAGAGCATCCGGAGCGATCCGGGCGTTAGGCAACTAGGCTGGGTAAGTCCGACCACACTTCCCTAAGCGGACTGAGGTGCAGATGAGACCCGCGCTCCCTCTTTTTGCCTGCCTGCTGTCATTCACCAGCGCGCCGACCGTGGCCGATACCTTCAGCGCCGCCATCGGCATGGACTATTCCAGTGGCGACTATGGCACGGGTACCACTTCGGAAATCTGGTACGTCCCCGTGGTCGGCAAATATGAAACCGGCCCCATGATCTACAAGGTCACCGTGCCCTGGTTGCGCATCACCAACCCGGAAGTTGGCCCCAATGGTGACCCCTTGCCTGGAGGTTGCCGGGATGTGGAAAGCGGGCTGGGTGACACGGTCGCCAGCGCCGGGTATGCCCTGCTCGATGGCAGTGATGGCGGCCTGATGCTCGACCTGATCGGCAAGGTCAAATTCCCCACCGCCGATGAAGACCAGTGCCTGGGCACCGGTGAATACGACTACACCGCCCAGGTCGACATCACCAAGGGCTTTGGCCCGGTTACCGGCTTCGCGACATTGGGCTGGAAGAAGTTCGGCGACCCGCCCGACAGCGATTTTGACGACCCGGTATTTGTCAGCCTCGGCTTCGCCCTGCCTGTGGCTACAGGTACCTCGGCTGGCGCCTCCTACGACTGGCGGCAGAAAGTGGTCTCGACCGGTTCGCAGATCAAGGAACTCACCCTGTTCCTGACCCACAAGCTCAACCCGCAATGGAAAGTCCAGCTCTACGCGGTCAAAGGCTTCTCGGATGCCAGCCCGGATGCAGAGGGTGGCCTGATGCTGTTTCACACGTTCTGACGAAAAAAGCCCCTGCGCCGGCCATTCCTTGCGGGGAACACCGGGGCAGGGGCTTTCTGTGTTTCAGCCGTTTTAGATAGGCTCTGCCCACATGTCGTATTCGTCGGCATCCACTACACGGCAACGCACTTTGTCGCCTGGCTTGAAGCCATGGTCGCCATCGATGAACACGCTGCCGTCGATTTCCGGGGCATCGAAGAAGCTGCGGCCAACCGAACCCTGTTCTTCGACTTCGTCGATCAGCACTTCGATTTCCTTGCCGATGCGCAGTTGCAGGCGGGCGGTGCTGATGGCCTGCTGGTGGGCCATGAAGCGGTCCCAGCGCGCTTGCTTGATGTCGTCCGGCACTTCTTCCAGGCCCAGGTCGTTGGCCGGGGCGCCTTCTACCGGCGAGTACTGGAAGCAGCCCACGCGGTCGAGCTGGGCTTCGGTCAGCCAGTCCAGCAGGTACTGGAAGTCTTCCTCGGTCTCGCCCGGGAAGCCGACGATGAAGGTGGAGCGGATCACCAGCTCAGGGCACTGTTCGCGCCAGTTCTTGATGCGCGCCAGGGTGCGGTCTTCGAAGGCAGGGCGCTTCATCGACTTGAGCACTTTCGGGCTGGCGTGCTGGAACGGGATGTCCAGGTACGGCAGGATCTTGCCGGCGGCCATCAGCGGGATCACGTCGTCGACATTCGGGTACGGGTACACATAGTGCAGGCGTACCCAGGCACCCAGGCTGCTCAGGGCCTCGCACAGCTCGAGCATGCGGGTCTTGACCGGGCGGCCGTTCCAGAAGTCGGTCTTGTACTTGACGTCGACGCCGTAGGCGCTGGTGTCCTGGGAAATCACCAGGATCTCCTTGACCCCGGCCTTGACCAGGCGCTCGGCCTCGCTCAGCACTTCACCCACCGGGCGGCTGACCAGCTTGCCGCGCATCGACGGGATGATGCAGAAGCTGCAGCTGTGGTTGCAGCCTTCGGAAATCTTCAGGTACGCATAGTGGCGCGGGGTCAGCTTGATGCCTTGTGGCGGCACCAGGTCGATCAGCGGGTTGTGGTCCTGGCGCGGCGGTACCACTTCGTGCACGGCGTTGACCACCTGCTCGTACTGCTGCGGGCCGGTGACCGACAGCACGCTGGGGTGCACGTCACGGATGCTGCCTTCTTCGACACCCATGCAGCCGGTGACGATGACCTTGCCGTTTTCCTTGATCGCTTCGCCGATCACTTCCAGCGATTCGGCCTTGGCGCTGTCGATGAAGCCGCAGGTGTTGACCACCACCACGTCGGCATCCTCGTAGGTGGGCACGACTTCATAGCCTTCCATGCGCAGCTGGGTGAGAATGCGCTCGGAATCGACCAGGGCTTTTGGGCAACCCAGGCTTACGAAACCTACCTTGGGGGTGGCGGGCGTGGTGGACATGACTAACCTCGGTATTGAATGCAGGTCGCCCGGCCGGAATCGCGGGCGATCTTGACGGGCGCTTTTTAGCGCCTCTGATCAAAAAGTGCGCAATTCTAGCGAGCGCAAGGTCGCTTGACCAGCAGAAATACGACGAACGCTGCGCTATGCAAGCCAACTGGGCAGTGCTTGCCTGGTAAAGCCTGGAAACACACCCAGGCAATCGCCCCGCTTGAAACGGTGAGCTCCGTTCGTCACCCTCGTCTACGCCGACTAAACCTTTTCTTATTCAAGACGCGCGATGAGCACACCTACTAACGTACAGATCATCAACGGTGCCGACGGTCGTCCTGCTTTTGTCGTGTTGCCGTATGCCGATTACATCGCCAACCGCCCGCAACCGGACCTGGTGCCCAACGATGTCGTTGGCTATATGGTCAAGGACGGCATGACCGCCATTGCTGCATGGCGCAGGCATCTTGACCTGACTCAGGCTGAGGTAGCCCGGCGGCTGGGTATCTCGCAGTCAGCGTATGCCCAACAAGAAACCGTAGAGCGCCCGCGCAAAGCCACGCGCGAAAAGATTGCCGCAGCGTTGGGCATCCCCATGCAGTCTCTGGATCTTTAGTTGTAGCCCCTGGCAGCTCTGACAGCGCCGAACCAGCAGAAAATCGACGAACGCTGCGCTATGCTTCGCGCCATTGCGCCCGAGGTAGCGGTAGTGCCTCGGCGCAGGTGTGAAATCTACTGGCCTAAAAGGCCGTCTGCGGGAGTGGTCGATGGTTCAGGCAAGCAGTCACGCCGAGGGCGGGCACGCGGGGAAGCAGGGGGCGGCGCGGTCGCTGGGCCTGCTCGTGGCGGCGGTCGGGGTGGTTTATGGCGATATCGGCACCAGCCCGTTGTATACCCTCAAGGAAGTCTTCACCGGCGGTTACGGGGTGCCGGTCAACCATGATGGCGTGCTCGGGATCCTGTCGCTGATCCTGTGGTCGTTGTTGTGGGTGGTGTCGTTCAAGTACGTGATGTTCATCCTGCGCGCCGACAACCAGGGCGAGGGTGGCACCATGGCGCTGACCGCGCTGGCGCGGCGGGCCACGGCCGCCTATCCGCGGTTGCGTACGCTGATGGTGATCTGCGGCCTGATCGGCGCTTCGCTGTTCTATGGCGACAGCATGATCACCCCGGCGGTATCGGTGCTGTCGGCCGTGGAGGGCATGGGCCTGGCGTTTGACGGGATCGACCACTGGGTGGTGCCGATTTCGCTGGTGGTGCTGGTGGCGCTGTTCCTGGTGCAGAAGCACGGCACCGAAAAAATCGGCAAGCTGTTCGGCCCGATCATGGTCACCTGGTTCGTGGTGCTGGGCGCATTGGGCGTGCATGGCATCTCGCAGAGCCCGGAAGTGCTCAAGGCGTTCAACCCGGGCTGGGCGGTCAACTTCTTCGTGGTGCACCCAGGCATGGGCGTGGCCATCCTCGGCGCCGTGGTGCTGGCGCTGACCGGCGCCGAGGCGCTTTACGCCGACATGGGGCATTTCGGCCGCAAGCCGATCGCCCGGGCCTGGTTCATCCTGGTGCTGCCCGCATTGGTGCTCAACTATTTCGGCCAGGGTGCACTGCTGCTGCAAAACCCGGAAGCGGCACGCAACCCCTTCTACCTGCTGGCGCCGAGCTGGGCACTGTTGCCGTTGGTCGGTTTGGCCACAATGGCGACTGTGATCGCCTCGCAGGCGGTCATTTCAGGGGCCTTTTCCCTGACCCGCCAGGCCATCCAGCTGGGCTACATTCCGCGTATGCAGATCCAGCACACCTCCAGTGACGAGCAGGGGCAAATCTACATTGGCGCTGTGAACTGGACGTTGATGGTGGGCGTAGTGCTGTTGGTGATTGGCTTCGAGTCGTCCGGCGCTCTGGCGGCGGCCTACGGCGTGGCGGTGACCGGCACCATGCTGATGACCACCATTCTGGTGTCGGCGGTGATGCTGCTGTTGTGGAAGTGGCCGCCGGTGCTGGCTGTGCCGATCCTGGTGGGCTTCCTGTTTGTCGATGGGCTGTTCTTCGCCGCCAACGTGCCGAAAATCGTCCAGGGCGGTGCCTTCCCGGTGCTGGCTGGCGGTGTGCTGTTCCTGCTGATGAGTACCTGGAAGCGCGGCAAGCAGATCCTGGTCGAGCGCATCGACGAAGGTGCGCTGCCGTTGCCGCTGTTCATCAGCAGCATTCGTATCCAGCCGCCGCACCGGGTCGAAGGTACCGCGGTGTTCCTTACCGCCCGGTCTGATGCCGTACCCCACGCGCTATTGCACAACATGCTGCATAACCAGGTGCTGCACAGCCAGGTGGTGCTGCTGACCGTGGTCAGCGAGGACCGGCCGCGGGTGCCGGAGCAGGAGCGCTTCGAGGTGGAGGCTTATGGCGACGGGTTCTTCCGGGTGCTGTTGCACTTTGGCTTCATGGACGAGCCGGATGTACCGGCGGCATTGAAGCTGTGCCACCTGGACGATCTGGACTTCACCCCGATGCGCACCACCTACTTCCTCAGCCGCGAGACGGTGATCGCTTCCCGGCTTGAGGGGATGTCGCGCTGGCGGGGCAACCTGTTCGCGTTCTTGCTGAAGAATGCCAACGGTAACCTGCGCTTCTTCAACCTGCCGCTGAACCGGGTGATCGAGCTGGGGACCCAGGTCGAGATCTGAGGGGCGACACAGAATTCAAGGCAGGCCTCGCCCCCTGTGGGAGCGGGCATGCCCGCGAAGCCGGCACCTCGGTGTAGGGCACCGGCTTCGCCGGTGTTCGCGGGCGCGCCCGCTCCCACAGGGATCGCGTAGCTTTCAAGGCTAGCGCCGCACCTGTGGGAGCGGGTTTACCCGCGAATGGGCCGCAAGGGCTTATCAGTTCTGCTCGGCGACGCTCGATTTGCCTTGGCGGGTCTCGATCTCGCCAATCAGGCGCTTGGCCAGCGCCGGGTAGTTTTCATCAAAGTGGTGCCCCCCAGGCAGCTTCAGGCGTTCGCCCACCGCAGTCTTCTCGGTGCAACCGCTCTCGTCGGTCTCTTCCACGCCATACACGCACACCACCTTGGAGGCTGGCAGCCTGGCCATTTCCGGCCCGGTGGGTGCCTCCTGGCCTTCCTTGCCCAGCCAGCCCTCGACCTCGATCTCGAAGCTGCCGCTGCGGGCAAAGGCCAGTAGCATGACCGCGTCGATACGTTGCTGGTCCTCCGCCGGCAGGCGGTTGTAGATCGCCGGCAGTACATCGGCACCGAACGAATAGCCGGTCAGTACAAAGCGCTTGGTACCCCACTTCTGCCGGTAGTGCTGCATCAGCTCGGACAGGTCGGCCGCACTTTGCTCCGGGGTCTTGTGCTGCCAGTAGTAGCGCAGCGTGTCGATACCCACCACCGGGTAGCCCAGCTTGGCCATTTCCCCGGCGACATCGCGGTCCAGGTCACGCCAGCCGCCGTCACCCGAGAGGAACAGGGTGACTGTGTCGGTGGTCTGCCCGGCCGGTACTTCGACCACGGGGATGGCCAGCGCGTTACCGTCGTGGCCTACCAGGGCCTGGGTCAGCTGGGCCTTGAGCACTTGTGGCAGGTGGATATCGTAGTCGCTGATGCTGGTTTCGGCATTGGCCTGGTCGCGCACGAACGCGGCGCTGGCGTCATCCGGGTTGTCGTTCCAGGCGACGTTCCAGTGGCCGTGGGCAGCCGATTTGGGCAGCGGTGCCTGGCAGCCGGGTTGCTCGACGGTGAAGTCCACGGAAATGGCCCGGGCCTTGTCATCGGTCTGGCTGGCCAGCCAGCGCCAGGCCTGGGCGGCGCCAGGGCCGATACCGGCTACCAAGGTGGGTTTCTCCGGCAGCTCGGCCAGGGCCTGGTCCATGACCTGTTGCTGCTTGCTGCAGTCATTGGGCGGCAAAATCACCTGCACCAGCTGGGCTTCGCCAGCCTGGCTCAGGTCGAGCAGCTGCTTGTCTGTCAGCGCCTGGTCCTGTGGCACACCGATGGCCACCCGGGCCTTGGGGTGTACACCGGGGGTCACGCGGGTGATGCTGGTGCCATTGCTGGTCAATTGCTCCAGGCGCGCCTCGGGGGCCGGGCGCGTCCACAGCCAGAACGCCAGCACACCCCCCAGGGCGGCCAGGAGCAGGGGAACCAGCAGGTACAGCCAAAAGCGTCGGGTCATCAACGTTTCACCAATCCAGTCAGGCCGCCTGCAATCAGGGCGGCAGTATCAGCCAGTGCTACCAGCGGGTCGAGCCCGGCCGGCACGGCCATGTAGCGGGGTTCCCAGTCCGGTTGGAATTTGTCCTTGAAGCGTCTGAGCCCCTGGAAGTTGTAAAGCTGCTCGCCGCGGCGGAACACCATCGAGCCCAGGCGCTGGGTCAGGGGCGCGCCACGCCGCGGCTGCAGGCCGGAAAGCGGCACCATGCCCAGGCTGAAGCGGGAATATTCATGGCTTTTGTAGTGCAGGATCAGGCCGATCATCATGAACTCCATGGTCAGTTTCGGTGCCTCGGGGTGCGCACGCATCAGGTCGAGGCTGGCCAGTTCGTTGCTGTGGGTCTCCAGCAGGTTGGCGAAGGCCACCGGCCGGCCCTGGAAGCGAATCAGGGCAATGCGGAAGTGCTGCAGGTACTCCGGGCTGAAGCGCCCCAACGAGAAGCCTTTTTCGCGCACGTTCTTGCCGCCGAGCCAGGCATCGGAAATTTCCTTCAGCTCTGCCAGCGGAGCGTGGCCAGGTTCGTGGATTTCCAGGCTCAGGCCGTCGCGGCCACCGCGGTTCCAGGTGTAGCGCAGGTCCTTCATCTCCTTGCCCTTGGCTTCGAGGTCAAAGCGGCGCAAGTCGACCCGGGCTTCTTCGCCCAGCTTCAGTGCGGTCAGGCCAATGTCCATATAGAACGGCAGGTTTTCGGCGCGCACCTGGTAGAACACCGGCCGGGCGTGGTGCAGGTCGCACAGGTCACGGAACTGCCAGATCATTTCGGCGCGTTCCTGGGCCGGCCCGATCGGGTCGTACAGGGCCACCAGGCTGCGGCCGCGACGGGCGTACATAAGGAAGGCATTTTCGCGCGGGTGGAACAGCAACGCCTTGTCCCCGGTCAGGGCCAGGCCGCCGTCGGGCTGATCGGAGGCCAACAGAATACGGTTGGCGCGCTGCAGTTCTTCCTCGTTGGGCAGGTGGATCACCGGCGGTGCGGTGCGCAGCAGCCAGGTCAGCGCCAAGGCAGCCAGCAGCAACGCGCTGCCCATGGCGGCGCGCAGGCCGCGCGGGGCATCGGCGTCGAGGGTGAACTGCCACCACAATTGATGGCTGTAGGGCACATCCTGGTAGGCGAACAGCAGCAGCCACACCGATGCGCCGACTGCGCAGGCGCTGGCCACCAGGAACACCGGCGAAAATGGCAATTCCAGCAGGCGGCTGGGGCGGTAGAACGAGCGACGGAACAGGGCCAGCAAGGCCGCGGTGAAGGTCAGCAAGCAAGCCTCTTCCCAGTCAAAGCCCTTGAGCAGCGACAGCAGGGCGCCGACCAGGAGCAACACGGTGGTCAGCAGCCAGGCGGCGGAGAGGCGCCGGCGCAGGCCTTGGGCCAGCAGCAGGCACAGTACGCCGATCAGGCTGGCGCCAAAGTGCGAGGCATCGATCAGCCGGTGCGGCACCAGGAAGCCCATGTGCTCCAGTCGCGTGTCGATCTCGGGCGTGACGCCGGAAAACAGCAACACGACGCCGGACAGAAATACCAGTATCGACAGGATGGGTGCGGCCATCCCGGAGGCGGCCTTGATGGCCTGCTGTGCGAACAGCAGGCGCCGGGCTTCATTGGCCAGCAGCAGTACGCAGGCCAGCAGCAGTGGCAGCACCACATAGATCAGCCGGTACAGCAGCAGGGCGGCCGCCAGCGGCGCGGCACCGAGTTGGTCGGCAAAGGCCGCCAGCAGGATGGCTTCGAACACCCCGACGCCGCCTGGTACGTGGCTGAGCACGCCTGCGGCCAGGGCCAGCAGGTACACCAGCACAAACGCGCCGAAGGGTGGTGCTTCAGGCAGCAGCAGGTACAGCACGGTAGCGGCAGCTGCCACATCCAGCGCGGTAATCAGCAATTGCAGGGCGGCCAGGCGTGCGCCGGGCAGGCGCAGTGTGCGGCGGCCCAGTTGCACCAGCAGGTTATTGGCCAGTGGCTGTTCGGCCAGGCGCCGGCGGTACAAGCCGAACACCAGCAAGGCGGACGCCACCAGCACGGCGGCGGCGATACCTGCCAGCAGGCCTGGCGCCAACCCCAGTGCGGTCGAGGCTGCCGGCAGATCGCTCAAGGTTGTCAAGGCGGCCAGGGGCGGCAGCGCGCAGCCCAGCGACAGGCTGGCAAACACGGTCATGCGTGCGACTTCGCCAGCACCCAGCCCCTGGCGTGCATACAGGCGGTAGCGTACCGAGCCGCCCGAAAGCATCGACAGGCCAATGGCGTTGCCGATGGCAAAGGCGCTGAAGCCGCCTAGCACCAGGCTGCGTGCCGGTAGCTTCACGCCGGCATAGCGGCTGGCCGACCACTCGTAACCCAGCAAGATCACGAAGCCGATCACGGTAGCAATCAAGGCCCCCAGCACGGACTGGGCCGGTACGCTGAGCATCGCATCGTGCAAGGCGTAGATGTCCAGCTCGCTCAGCAGGTGGCGGCAGGCAATCAACGCCATGGTGAACAGCACCAGGGTCACTGCCAGGCCGATGGGCTGGCGGTAGCGGCTCACGCGCTCGAGCAAGGGCAAACGCTGCACGGCACCGGGCAGCGCCGAGGCGAGGGGCACCGGAGGTTCGGGATTGTGAGAAGTCATAGGTTGCCTCGGGCATGCAGCGCGAGGTAGAGGGGAGGTACGGCCAAGTGAAAGTCCCTTAGGAAAACGTATCCAATGTTACTCCGGCCTCAGCCGCTTTCAGCAGCTTGGCAGGGTTAAAGATAGTTCATCCTGGGCACGATGCCTCAAGCCTGCGGGTTGGCTTGAGGGCGGGGGAAATCGATGCGATGAAAAGCAGGGAGGGCAGAAGCAACAAACCCCGCGCTGCTGTTACACAGGCGGGGTTTGTTCTGACGAATATGGTTGCGGGAGCCGGATTTGAACCGACGACCTTCGGGTTATGAGCCCGACGAGCTACCAGGCTGCTCCATCCCGCGTCAGTGGGGCGGATTCTACAGCGTGTGGTTTGTATGTCAAGCGCTAAGCTTTGATTTGTCGATGTTTTTCCGACGGTAATTTTCAGCGGACAAAGAAAAAGGCCACTGCGTTAACAGTGGCCTTTTCTTGAACTTGGTTGCGGGAGCCGGATTTGAACCGACGACCTTCGGGTTATGAGCCCGACGAGCTACCAGACTGCTCCATCCCGCGTCTGTGGGGCGCATTCTACAGTTTGCTCAGGGCGTGTCAAGCGCTAAGCTTTGATTTATCAAAGGTTTTTCGTTTTGACTTTTTCGTAGGCAAAGAAAAAGGCCACTGTATGAACAGTGGCCTTTTCTTTAATCTGGTTGCGGGAGCCGGATTTGAACCGACGACCTTCGGGTTATGAGCCCGACGAGCTACCAGGCTGCTCCATCCCGCGCCTGTGAGATCGAATTCTACGGATTTACGCCGCGGTGTCAAGCAGTTTCATTGAAAAACCCTTTTTTGTTCAAACCCTTAGCGTTCGTTGGCAGCAAGCGGGTCAGGCGCCACGGGGCTTTCAGGCAGATTGTCGGGTGATGCAGCGGGTGAGGTGTTTCAGGTAGGTCGCATGCGATACTATCTGTATGAATTTACAGTGCTGACGGCCATCCATGTCCTTGCGCAAGATCATCCACGTCGACTGCGATTGCTTTTACGCCGCGATCGAGATGCGTGACGACCCGCGCCTGGCCGGGCGGCCCATGGCGGTTGGGGGCTCGCCCGAGCACCGTGGGGTGATCGCTACCTGCAATTATGAAGCGCGTGCCTATGGTGTGCGCTCGGCCATGTCGTCACGGCATGCGCTGAAGCTGTGCCCCGACCTGTTGATCGTCAAACCGCGCTTCGAAGCCTACCGTGAGGCCTCGCGGGAAATTCATGCGATTTTCCGCGACTACACCGAGCTGATCGAGCCTTTGTCGCTGGACGAAGCCTACCTGGATGTAAGCGACAGCCAGTGGTATTCGGGCAGTGCGACGCGCATTGCCGAGGATATCCGCCGGCGTGTCGCCCGCACCCTGCATATCACCGTGTCGGCGGGCGTGGCGCCGAACAAGTTCCTGGCCAAGATTGCCAGTGACTGGCGCAAGCCCAACGGGCTGTTCGTGATAACCCCGGGCGAAGTAGAGGCTTTTGTCGCCGCCTTGCCGGTGGCCAGGCTGCATGGGGTGGGCAAGGTGACGGCAGATAAACTGACACGGCTGGGTATTGAAACCTGCCTTGACCTGCGTGAATGGTCGCGCCTTGCACTGGTGCGTGAGTTTGGCAGCTTTGGCGAGCGTTTGTGGGGGCTGGCGCGAGGTATAGATGACCGTGCGGTGCACAATGACAGCCGCAGGCAGTCGGTCAGTGTGGAAAACACCTACGACACCGACCTGCCGGACCTGGCCAGTTGCCTGGCGCGGTTGCCCGAGCTGCTGGAAAGCCTGAACGAGCGCATCGCCCGTATGGACAGCAGTTATCGGCCGGACAAGCCGTTCGTCAAGGTCAAGTTCCATGACTTCAGCCAGACCACCATGGAGCAGGCTGGGGCTGGGCGGGACCTTGAAAGTTATCGACAGTTGCTGGGGCAGGCGTTCGCCCGGGGTGGCAAGCCGGTGCGCTTGCTGGGGGTAGGGGTGAGGTTGCGCGATTTGCGCGGAGCGCATGAACAGCTGGAGCTGTTCCCGCCTAAATGAAAGGGGCCGCATATCGGCCCCTTCTATTACTGCACGCCCGGATCTGCCACCAACCGGCCTGTGGCCTTGGTCAGCGATTGCAGAAACTCCTGCTGCAGCTCCGGATCGTTGCGGGTCAGCTCGATCAGGCTTTGTTCCATTTCACTGGCTTCCTCTTCAAGGCCCAGCTCCGACAGACGCTTGACCCGATGTACCCACTGGCCGACATCGTCATCTTCGAGGTCGTCGAAGATCAGTTCATGGGCTTCGAGCAGCTTGTTGCGCAAGGTGGCGCTGACCAGCAGGCTGGCATCACCCCGCACCGCGTTGTCCTCGTCGAGCACCTGAAGGTGCAGGGTGCCGACGTGGTTGAGGTTCTGCTCGGAGAACGGGCTGTCGAGCAGGTTCAGGCGCAGCACGCCGTTCCTGTCGGTGGTCAGCTCGTGGGTCATCTTGCCGGCCTTGACCTCGACCAGGCGTTCGCTCCAGGGCACGCTGGTAGATTCCTCGCGCTTGCCTTTCTGCACTTCGCTGATCCCGGCCAGGTTCTGCTGGGCACGCCCGTTGGACGGCACGTTCATGAACGGGTTGAGCCCGTCCACGCCGTAGCTGAGCCAGTCGTGGGTGATGCTTTCCGGCAGGTTGCCCAAGGCAAAGACGTTGACCACGTTGGCGCCGACGCCCGCTACCACGGCCACTGCACCCAGCGGGATCTCGTAGACCTCCCGCCAGGGCTGGTAAGGCGTATAGCGGTCATAGCGACGGGTGACTTCGAATTCGGTGACTTCGAAGCGCTTCTGCTCATGCACGCGCACACGTCGTTGCGGCAGCTCCATCACCTTCGGCTCGCCGACATCGATCTGCAGGGTGTGCTCGAGCAATTTGCGCTCGACGCGCTCCTCATGGTCGCTGCGCTGGGACATCTGGTTGGCGCAGCCGCTGACGAGCAGGGCGCCGCACAGTGCGGCGCCCCCCAGGGTAAAGGTACTTCGCTTGAACATGATCACTCGTGCATTGGTTATCAGCGGCGAACGCGGGCCTGCAGGAAGCTCAGCACTTCATTGAGCGGCAACGCCTGGGCGTCCTGCTCGGTGCGGTGCTTGTACTCCAGGTTACCTTCGGCCAGGCCGCGATCGCTGACGACGATGCGGTGCGGGATGCCAATCAGCTCCATGTCGGCAAACTTGATGCCTGGGCTGGTCTTCTTGTCGCGGTCGTCCAGCAGCACTTCGAAGCCGGCGGCGGTCAGTTCGGCATACAGCTTGTCGGTTGCCTCGCGAACCACCTCGGTTTCGTAGCGCAGCGGTACCAGAGCGATCTGGAACGGGGCCAGGGCGTCGTTCCAGATGATGCCCTTGTCGTCATAGCTCTGCTCGATGGCAGCGGCGACCACGCGGGACACGCCGATGCCGTAGCAACCCATCGACAGTACGACCGGCTTGCCGTTCTCGCCCAGTACCTGGCACTTCAGTGCCTCGCTGTACTTGGTGCCCAGCTGGAAGATGTGGCCCACTTCGATGCCGCGCTTGATCACCAGGGTACCCTGGCCGTCCGGGCTCGGGTCGCCTTCGACCACGTTACGCAGGTCAGCGACCTGTGGAACTGGCAAGTCGCGCTCCCAGTTGACGCCGAAGTAGTGCTTGTCGTCGATGTTGGCGCCGATGCCGAAGTCGCTCATCAGGGCAACCGAACGGTCGATGATGCATTCCAGCGGCAGGTTCAGTGGGCCGAGCGAGCCGGCACCGGCGCCAATGGCGTCGCGCAATTCGGCTTCGGTGGCCATGACCAGCGGGTCGGCAACCTGTTCCAGCTTGGTGGCCTTGATTTCGTTCAGCTCGTGGTCGCCGCGAACGATCAGGGCAATCAGCTTGCCTTCTTCAGCGCCGCGCACGATCAGGGTCTTGACGGTCTTCTCGATCGCCAGGCCGTGGTTTTCAACCAGTTGTGCGATGGTCTTGGCCTCTGGCGTGTCGACCAGGCGCAGCTCCTCGGTAGGGGCAGGGCGCACGGTTTCACGCGGGATGGCCTCGGCCTTCTCGATGTTGGCGGCGTAATCGGAGCTGTCGCTGAAGATCACGTCGTCTTCGCCGGACTCGGCCAGTACGTGGAATTCGTGCGAGTAGCTGCCACCGATCGAGCCGGTGTCGGCCTGCACTGGGCGGAAATCCAGGCCCAGGCGGGTAAATACGTTGCTGTACGCCTGGTGCATGCGATCGTAGGTTTCCTGCAGGGAAGCCTGGTCGGCATGGAACGAGTAGGCGTCCTTCATGATGAACTCGCGGCCGCGCATCAGGCCGAAGCGCGGGCGGATCTCGTCACGGAACTTGGTCTGGATCTGGTACATGTTGAGCGGCAGCTGTTTATAGCTGGACAGCTCGTTACGGGCCAGGTCGGTGATGACTTCTTCGTGGGTCGGGCCAACGCAGAAGTCGCGCTGGTGGCGGTCCTTCAGGCGCAGCAGCTCAGGGCCGTACTGCTCCCAGCGGCCGGACTCCTGCCACAGCTCGGCAGGCTGGATGCTTGGCATCAGCACTTCCAGGGCGCCGGCGGCGTTCATTTCCTCACGCACCACGGCCTCGACCTTGCGCATTACCCGCAGGCCCATCGGCAGCCAGGTGTACAGGCCGGAGGCCAGCTTGCGGATCATGCCGGCACGCAGCATGAGCTGATGGCTGATGACCACTGCGTCGGCAGGGGTTTCTTTCTGGGTGGCGAGCAAATATTGACTGGTGCGCATGGTTAGCCGTGTCGATTGCCTAAGACGTTGAAATAGCCCCGCATTGTACGGGGGCGAAACGAAGGCGTACAGGATGCCCCAGGGCGGGCCGCTTGTCAGCCAAGAAAAAGCCCGGCGAGATCGCCGGGCTTTTTCAGGTGCGGGGCACTGCAAGCCAGGCTTACAGGATGCTCAGCGGGTACTCCACGATCAGACGCAGTTCGTCGATCGATGGGGAACCGTAGTAGACGCCATCGCCCGAACGGTAGGTGGCCTGACGTACGCGCAAGCTCAGGTCCTTGGCAGGGCCGCTTTGCAGTACGTATTTGACGTCGATGTCGCGTTCCCATTCCTTGCCGTCGTCGGTGGTGCGGGTGGTTGCACCGGTACCGCGAACGTAACGGGTCATGAAGGTCAGGCCTGGTACGCCGTATTCGGCGAAGTTCAGGTCGTAGCGTGCCTGCCAGGACTTCTCGTCTTCGGCGTTGAAGTCGGAGCGGGCCACGGAGTTGGCCAGGAAGATCGTACCGCCACCGTCGACGCCGTAGGCATAGTCGCCGTCGCCGCTGACTTTCTGGTAGGCCAGGGTGAAGGTGTGGGCGCCAATGTTGTAGGCGGCCGAAAGGCTGGCTGCAATGTTGTCGAGTTCGTTGCTGCCGTCGGCCTTGCTGACGAATGCGCCGGTCAGGTTGTTGCCGATCGACTTGGTGTCATAAATGTTGAAGTCGAACACCAGGCCTTGCTTGTCGCTGATCGGCAGCGCCCAGTTGATGTTGCCGTACCACTTGCGGAAGTGATCTTCGATGTGCGAGTAGTAAACGCTGGTGCTGAGGTTGTCGTTGATGGCATAGGTGCCACCGAAGACATTGGCCTCGGTCAGGTTCAGGCTGTCGTGGTAAGTCTGGGCCTGGGCGTTCAGCGCGGTGAAGTGACCGGCATGCAGGGTCAGACCATCGATTTCGTTGCTGGTGATCAGGCCACCTTCGGCAACTTCCGGCAGCAGTCGGCTGTCGTCGGTAGCCAGTACTGGCAGCGCGGTGAACTGGTCGCCGAACTTGAGCACGGTGTTGGAAATGCGCATTTTCACTGCGCCGCCGCCTTCGGAGTAGTCATCCTGCGAGCGACCGTCGGAACCTGTCGGGAACAGACCGGTGCCGGCGCGGCCTTTGCCGCTGTCCAGCTTGATGCCCAGCATGCCGATGGCATCGACACCGAAGCCTACGGTGCCTTGGGTGAAGCCCGATTCGAAGGTGCCGAGGAAGCCGAGGCCGGTTTCTTCAACGCGGCTCTGGGCGCCATTCGGGACGTTCCGGAAGTCACGGCTGAAGTACAGCATGCGGGTCTTGACGTTCAGCTTGCTGTCTTCGATGAAACCTTTGGACTCGTCTTGTGCCGAGGCCATTGCCAACTGCGAGGTCCCTGCCGCAACGGCCAGGGCGATCATGCTCCACTTCATCACGCGCATCGTGATTTGCTCCTTTGGTTTTTAGGAAGAGTACCGCCGCGCCCAAGTGTTTTAGTTATAGGGTGCAGCTCTTTCTTGTTATGTCGGCGAAAATGTATAGCACGCTGACTGTTGTTGGCGATATGGCTATATAGACTCTTTGCGGAACTTTTTTGCCATGTCGCTTTTAGGTATTTCCATGTCGCAAATCACGCCCCGGTTTATGGGCCGTATAACGCCAGCGCTGTTCCTGTCACCGTAACGAATCTGTAACTACGGATTCTGGTTGAGGAAACTCCCTGGTAACCAATGCCGCTGTTGTTATTTGTCGCGTCCACCTGCCACTGCAGATGTCGTGCCGACTTGGCGTGAAGTGAATGCAACAAGCGTGCTCAAAATTCGCAACACTTCATGAAATTTTCACAAAACCTGCTACCGAGGGTCGGAAAGTGCCGTAAACACGGGGCGAAGGCTGCCCGAGGGCATGTTGGAGTCGAGAATCATTAAAATTTAAAAAGCTGTCATGAAAGTCAATGTGTTACCGCAACTTGTTAATCCAGAGTCGTTTGTGGGGTGGCAAGTGTGGCGGTGACGTGCAGGCGGCCTCATTTTGGTGCGAAAAGTAGCGCTGTGTTACCGGGAATGTGCAAGGTATCCTTGCAGGCCTGTTTTCCGCTTGAAAGCGGGTTGTTTTTGCCTGAAGGAGATATGCCGTGTTCGTCCTGGATTCGCGTTTGCAGCAGGATTCCCTGGTGCTGGGGGAGTTTGCGTTGTGCCAGCTGTTGCTGAGCAAGGATGCCAACTACCCATGGTTCATCCTGGTGCCCAAGCGCGCCGGCATCAGCGAGCTGTTCGAGCTGGATACGGCGGAGCAGCAGCAGTTGTGGCAGGAAACCACGCTTCTTGCTGAAGCGCTCAAGGCAAGCTACGGCGCCGCCAAGATGAACGTGGCCACCCTGGGCAATGTGGTCAGCCAGTTGCACATGCACGTGATCGTCCGCCAGCGTGACGACGCCGCATGGCCTGCACCGGTGTGGGGCAAGTGCCCGGCCGTGGCCTACAGCGACGACCAGTTGCAAGCCATTCGCCAGCGCTTGCGTGGGCTGCAACTTGCTGGTTATCAGGAGGCCTGACATGTCGCTGGAATTGCGTATCGTCGAACTGGAAACCCGCCAGGCGTTCCAGGATGACACCCTGCAGGCGCTGAATGATGTGGTGGTCGAGCAGGCGCAGGTGATCGAGCGGCTGAAATTACAGGTGGCCGAACTGATCAAGCGCCATGAAGAGATGGTCGGCCAGTACGGCAGCGAAGGGGAAGAGGCGCCGCCGCCGCATTATTGATCCAATTGGCCGGAGTGCCTGTATTGCTGGAGCACGAATCCTGTGGGAGCGGGCATGCCCGCGAACACCGGCGAAGCCGGTGCCATGCATCGGGTTGCCTGATTCGCGGGCATGCCCGCTCCCACAGGGAGGGCTATTGCAAGAAAATCAGCGGCGGGTTACCGCAACCACGTCTTCGGCCTGCAGGCCCTTGTCGCGGTGCATCACCGAAAACTCCACGCGCTGGCCTTCGACCAGAATGCGATGGCCTTCGCCGCGAATGGCGCGAAAGTGCACGAAGATGTCATCACCCGAATCGCGGGAGATGAAACCAAAGCCTTTCGACGTGTTGAACCACTTCACGGTGCCGGTATCACGGTTGCCAGCATCCTGGGCGGCATGCTGGCTGCTGCGTGCCTTGCGCGGGCTACGGGCAAAACCCACCGCCAGGTGCAGGGCCACGGCCAGTGTCGCGCAGACCAGCGCCGCGAGGTTGCCCATTTCCGGGCGAGCCAGCAGCGTCAGGGTCTGCAGCACCACAGCCACCACCAGCAGGGCGCAGGCAAGGTGTTGCAACTGCTGGCGAGCGCCGCGGTAGTACAGCGGCACGACCGGGGCCAGGACCAGGTTGAGCAGGCCGAGCAGGGCAAGGTAGACCGCGTCGGGTTGCTGCAGGAAGGGTGTTGCATCGTTTTTCAGGCTGGGTATGAGCGATAGCAGCAAGGCTGCCACGCCCGTCACCAGATGGACGATCTTGAACATGGGGTTGGCTCACAGTTGATAAGGCAGATCACAGGAAGAGCTGGCAGCACGGTGCGCATGAGGTATAGGGCGCGAACACGTGACAAGCCAGCCTATGCACCCGGCAATGACAGTCCGCACGGGTGGCACGGTGCCTATTTAACAGCAAAGCCGAAGGCTACTCAAACCGCAGGCCGCAGTGGGCGATGTGTTGCGCCATGTCACAGGCGCTGTGGGTCAAGTGTTGCTACAGTGGTCGGCGTCCGCTTGAGACTCAAGCCTTATGGAAAGGGGAACTTCAATGGCAATCGATATCGGTATCAGTGAAGAAGATCGCAAGTCCATCGTCGATGGGCTGTCCCGCCTGTTGTCGGATACCTACGTGCTGTATCTGAAAACCCATAATTTTCACTGGAACGTCACCGGTCCGTCGTTCCGCACTCTGCACCTGATGTTCGAAGAGCAGTACAACGAACTGGCACTGGCAGTCGATTCGATTGCCGAGCGCATCCGTGCCCTGGGCTTCCCTGCGCCGGGATCTTATGCATTTTATGCACGGCATTCCTCTATCAAGGAGGAGGAAGGCGTACCCCCGGCGGACGAGATGATCCGCCAGTTGGTCCAGGGGCAGGAGGCCGTGGTGCGTACTGCGCGCAGCATTTTCCCGGTGGTGGACAAGGTCAGTGACGAGCCGACTGCCGACTTGCTGACCCAGCGCATGCAGGTTCACGAAAAAACTGCCTGGATGCTGCGCGTGTTGCTCGACGGCAAATAATAGTTGCTCAAAGCTTACGCATGACTCTGTGGGAGCGGGTTCACCCGCGAAGCAGGCACCGCGGTGCATGGCACCGGCTTTGCCGGTGTTCGCGGCTGAAGCCGCTCCCACAGGGGTGCGGCGCTCGCTTTGGAAATCATGAAGGGCGATCCGCATCGGGGATGCCCTGCCGGGTTTTGCATTTTGTGCGGGAAGACTTTGCCGCTGCTTTAAACCTGTTGCCCAGCGCTTCATTGGCCACCTGTTACCGGTGACGAGGAAGTAGGGCGCATGATGCAAGCGAGCAAGCGTGTGGCTGGCCAGGGGAGTTGGCCAGGAAAGCAGTGCATTGATCCGTTCAAGGCAGATTTCGACATGTTGCAGACGCAACCGGTGTCACGTTCGGTGCGACTCAACGGTTTTTCCACCTGTCTGCGCCTGGAGGCCGTCTACTGGGGCATCCTGGAGCGCATCGCCGCCGCCAACCGCTGCTCGGTCAGTGCGGTGTTGTCCTACGTGGACCGCGAAGTGCACCTGCGCCAGGGTGGGGTGCGCAACTTCAGTGGGCTGATTCGGGTAATCTGCGTTGCCTGGCTGCAAGACCCGCCAAGTGTGCGCTGATCGCCTGGCGGGCTGCGCAGTGCTTGCTAACCATATATAATCCCGCTTTTTGCTGCCCCGGCAGCGAGCGTTGTGGTTGACGAGAGACACCCATGCCCCTGTATGACTATCAATGTGCAGCCTGCGATCACCGCATGGAAGCACTGCAGAAGATCAGCGCCGCGCCGCTGACCGATTGCCCGGCCTGCCAGGCGCCGGCGCTGAAGAAGCTGCTGTCGGTGCCAGGCTTTCGCCTGAGCGGTAGTGGTTGGTACGAAACCGACTTCAAGACCGGGGCGAAAAAGAACCTTGCAGGCGGCGACAAGGCCGACTGAGTTGAATGCTGTGACCGGGTCTTGCAGTATTAGCCCTCCGGGCGGCCAAGGCCTCCACCGAATACACGAATCACGAGAAGCGAAACCACCATCATGATGCGCAGCCATTATTGCGGCCAACTGAACGAGAGCCTGGACGGCCAGGAAGTCACCCTTTGCGGCTGGGTCCATCGTCGCCGCGACCACGGCGGGGTGATCTTCCTCGACATCCGTGACCGCGAAGGCATGGCCCAGGTCGTGTTCGACCCGGATCGCGCCGAAACCTTCGCCGCCGCCGACCGCGTGCGCAGCGAATACGTCGTGCAAGTCACAGGCAAGGTGCGCAAGCGCCCTGACGGTGCGGTGAATGCCAACATGGCCTCCGGTGCCATCGAGATCCTTGGCTACCAGCTGACCGTGCTCAACGAAGCGGAAACCCCGCCGTTCCCGCTGAACGAATACTCCGACGTCGGCGAGGAAACCCGCCTGCGCTACCGCTTCATCGACCTGCGTCGCCCGGAAATGGCCGAGAAGCTGCGTCTGCGTTCGCGCATCACCACCAGCATCCGTCGTTTCCTCGATGAAAACGGCTTCCTCGACGTCGAAACGCCGATCCTGACCCGTGCCACCCCGGAAGGCGCGCGTGACTACCTGGTGCCAAGCCGTACCCACGCCGGTAGCTTCTTCGCCCTGCCGCAGTCGCCCCAGCTGTTCAAGCAGCTGCTGATGGTCGCCGGCTTCGACCGCTACTACCAGATCGCCAAGTGCTTCCGTGACGAAGACCTGCGTGCCGACCGCCAGCCGGAATTCACCCAGATCGACATCGAGACCAGCTTCCTCGATGAAAGCGAGATCATGGGCCTGACCGAGAGCATGATCCGCAAGCTGTTCAAGGAAGTGCTGGACCTGGAATTCGGCGAATTCCCGCACATGACATTCGAAGAGGCCATGCGCCGCTACGGCTCCGACAAGCCAGACCTGCGTAACCCGCTGGAACTGGTCGACGTTGCCGACCAGCTGAAGGATGTCGACTTCAAGGTATTCGCCGGCCCGGCCAACGATCCGAAGTGCCGCGTTACCGCCCTGCGCGTGCCAGGCGCCGCCAGCATGCCGCGCAGCAAGATCGACGAGTACACCAAGTTCGTCGGCATCTACGGTGCCAAGGGCCTGGCTTACATCAAGGTCAACGAGCGCGCCAAGGGCGTCGAAGGCCTGCAGTCGCCGATCGTCAAGAACATCCCAGAAGCCAACCTCAACGTGATCCTCGATCGCGTTGGCGCGGTGGATGGCGACATCGTCTTCTTCGGTGCCGACAAGTTCAAGATCGTCAGCGAGGCCCTGGGCGCACTGCGCATCAAGGTTGGCAACGACTTCAACCTGCACACCTGCGAGTGGGCACCGATGTGGGTCGTCGACTTCCCGATGTTCGAAGAGAACGAAGACGGCAGCTTCACCGCGCTGCACCACCCGTTCACCGCGCCGAAGTGCTCGCCGGAAGAGCTCGAGGCCAACCCTGCCACAGCCCTGTCCCGTGCCTACGACATGGTCCTGAACGGTACCGAGCTGGGTGGCGGTTCGATCCGTATCCACCGCAAAGAGATGCAACAGGCCGTGTTCCGCCTGCTGGGCATCGAAGCAGAGGAACAGGAAGAGAAGTTCGGCTTCCTGCTCGACGCGCTGAAGTTCGGTGCACCGCCTCACGGTGGCCTGGCCTTTGGTCTGGACCGCTTGGTCATGCTGATGACCGGCGCCCAGTCGATCCGTGAAGTGATCGCCTTCCCGAAAACCCAGAGCGCTGCGTGCGTGATGACTCAGGCCCCTGGCCTGGTCGACGCCAAGGCCCTGCGCGAGCTGCACATCCGACTGCGCGAACAGACCAAGGTCGAGTAAGCGGTCCCCGGGCGCATCCACATGGATGCGCCTTTGCGTTTCGGCGCAGGTATTTTCCCGTCCCGCCCCGTACAGGGGCGGGGCTGTTTGTGATTCAAAGGATTCGGAGTCGTTATGGCTGGTCATTCCAAGTGGGCGAACATCAAGCACCGCAAAGAGCGCCAGGATGCCAAGAGAGGCAAGGTCTTCACCAAGTGGATCCGCGAGCTGACCGTGGCTGCCAAGCAGGGTGGTGCTGACCCGGCATCCAACCCGCGCCTGCGCCTGGCGCTGGACAAGGCCTTGGGCGCCAACATGAGCCGCGACATCATTGATCGCGCCGTGGCCCGTGGTGCCGGCACCAACGAAAGCGACAACGTCGAAGAGCTCAGCTACGAAGGTTACGGCCCGGGTGGCGTGGCGATCATGGTCGAGACCATGACCGACAACCGCAACCGCACCGCCGCCGCCGTACGCCATGCCTTCACCAAGTGTGGCGGCAACCTCGGTACCGACGGTTCGGTGGCCTACCTGTTCGAGCGCAAAGGCCAGATCAGCTTTGCCCCGGGCGTGGATGAAGACGCATTGATGGAAGCGGCGATGGAGGCCGATGCCGACGACGTGGTGGCCAACGATGACGGCTCGTTCGACGTGTTCACCTCGTTCAACAGCTTCTATGCCGTGCGTAACGCCCTGGAAGAGGCTGGCTTCAAGGCCGCTGACGCGGAAATCGTCATGCAGCCGACTACCAGTGCCGAGCTCGACCAGGACGGTGCTGAAAAGGTGCTCAAGCTGATCGACATGCTCGAAGACCTGGATGACGTGCAGAACGTCTACTCCAATGCCCAGATTTCCGACGAGATCATGGAAAACCTCGGCTAAGGTGATTTGGCAATTTGTGCCAATGCTGAGAGTTTGTTATCGCCTGTGCCGGCCCTTTCGCGGGTAAACCCGCTCCCACAGGTATTGCACCCCTTTCAAATGTGGTGCAGTACCTGTGGGAGCGGGTTTACCCGCGAAAGGGCCGGCACAGTTTGCAGAGATGCATCAATATTTCGACGGGCACTATGACTCTGATTCTTGGTATCGACCCCGGTTCGCGCATCACCGGCTACGGCGTAGTACGCCAGACCGCCCGTGGATGCGAGTACGTGGCGTCGGGTTGCATCCGCACCGGCAGCGGCGAGCTGCATGAGCGGCTGCAGATCGTTTTTCGTGGTGTCAGTGAAATCATCGCCCAGCATGAACCGGTGACCATGGGCATCGAGCGCGTGTTCATGGCGCGCAACGCCGACTCGGCGCTCAAGCTCGGCCAGGCCCGCGGCGCGGCTATCGTCGCTGCCGCCGAAGCCGGCCTGGAAATCGCCGAATACAGCGCCACACAGGTCAAGCAAGCGGTGGCTGGCACCGGTGGGGCCAACAAGGAGCAGGTGATGATGATGGTCATGCACCTGCTGAAACTGACGCAAAAGCCGCAGATCGACGCCTCCGACGCCTTGGCCATCGCGTTGTGCCACGCTCACACCCGTTCCAGCCTGGTGCCCCATGGCCTGGCGACGGCGCGGCGGCGCGGCGGGCGCTTGCGTCTGTAGGCGCTTCATGCGCTGATACATATTTTGTTCGGGTGATGCGTTCACCCGTTGCATTTGCTGATAGGGTTGAGCGGTCTTTGACCGGCTCCCCGAGAGGAAGGATCGGAACGTGATTGGACGTTTGCGCGGCACCCTGGCGGAGAAACAGCCGCCGCACCTGATTATCGACGTCAACGGCGTGGGTTACGAACTGGAAGTTCCCATGACCACGCTGTACCGTCTGCCCAAGGTGGGCGAACCTGTCACCGTGCATACCCATCTGGTCGTGCGCGAAGACGCCCACTTGCTCTATGGGTTTGCCGAAAAGCGCGAGCGCGAGCTGTTCCGCGAGCTCATCCGGCTCAACGGCGTGGGCCCGAAGCTGGCACTGGCGCTGATGTCCGGCCTGGAAATCGACGAGCTGGTGCGCTGCGTGCAGGCCCAGGACACCTCGGCCCTGGTACGCGTGCCCGGTGTCGGCAAGAAAACCGCCGAACGCCTGCTGGTCGAGCTCAAGGACCGCTTCAAGGCCTGGGAGACCTCCCCGGCCATGTTCACCTTGGTGTCGGATGGCCCGTTGCCGGCGGCCAGCGAGTCCAGCGCCGAGGCTGATGCCGTCAGCGCCCTGGTCTCGCTGGGCTACAAGCCGCAGGAAGCCAGCAAGGCGATCGCCGCGATCAAGGACAAGGCCGGCCTGAGTAGTGAAGAGCTGATCCGCCGCAGCCTTAAAGGGATGATTACCAAGTGATCGAAGCCGACCGCCTGATCGCCGCCAGTGGCCGCGACCGCGAAGAGGTCCAGGACCGTGCGATTCGCCCGCTGAGCCTGGACGACTACATCGGCCAGCCGGTGGTGCGCGAGCAGATGGCGCTGTTCATCCAGGCCGCCCGTGGCCGCAGCGAGTCGCTCGACCACACGCTGATCTTCGGCCCGCCGGGGTTGGGCAAGACCACCCTGGCCAACATCATTGCCCATGAAATGGGCGTGTCGGTGAAGAGCACTTCGGGGCCGATCCTGGAGCGCCCCGGCGACCTGGCCGCCATGCTGACCAACCTCGAACCGCACGACGTGCTGTTCATCGACGAGATCCACCGGCTGTCGCCGGTCGTCGAAGAGGTGCTGTACCCGGCCATGGAGGACTTCCAGCTCGACATCATGATCGGCGAAGGCCCCGCGGCCCGTTCGATCAAGCTCGACCTGCCACCGTTTACCCTGGTGGGGGCTACCACCCGTGCCGGCATGCTCACCAACCCGTTGCGTGACCGCTTCGGTATCGTCCAGCGCCTGGAGTTCTACAGCGACAAGGACCTGGCCACCATTGTCAGCCGTTCAGCCAACATCCTTGGCCTGGTCATTGAAGACCAGGGCGCTTACGAGATTGCCCGGCGTGCCCGGGGCACGCCGCGTATCGCCAACCGCCTGCTGCGGCGCGTGCGCGACTACGCCGAGGTGCGCGGCAAGGGCCAGATCACCAAGGCCGTGGCCGACATGGCGCTGAACCTGCTGGACGTCGACGAGCGTGGGTTTGACCATTCCGACCGCCGCCTGCTGCTGACCATGATCGAGAAGTTCGATGGCGGCCCGGTAGGGGTGGACAACCTGGCTGCGGCCATCAGCGAAGAGCGTCATACCATCGAAGATGTGCTGGAGCCGTACCTGATCCAGCAGGGCTACATCATGCGCACGCCGCGCGGTCGCGTGGTCACCCGGCATGCCTACCTGCACTTTGGCCTGAATATTCCCGGGCGTTTGGGGGAGGGCGGTGATTTTTCCGAGCCAGGCGATGAATGACAGATCAAAAGCGGCTTTTCGTGGTCCTACCGCTGGCATGCCCAAGGTGCGCTGGCAATAAGACATTAATGAAGAAAAAACAGTTGCCACAGCGGATTGGCAAGCTGAGGAGTAAGCACTAGAGTATGCGCGCGCAAAATCAGCTCGAACCGTTCGCACACCGTTGTCGCGTCTATTACGAAGACACCGATGCGGGCGGCGTGGTGTATTACGTCAACTACCTGAAATTCATGGAGCGTGCGCGCACCGAATGGCTCCGTAACATGGGCTTTTCCCAGCAGAAACTGGCCGGGGAGAACCTGTTGTTGGTGGTCCATTCCTGCGAAGCGCGCTATCACGCGCCGGCCCGCTTGGACGATGAACTTCGGGTGACCGCGCAAGTACTTGAACTCAATCGCGCCAGCCTGCGTTTTGCACAGCAGGTCTGGCGGGAAAAGGATGAAACGCTGCTCTGCGAAGGGCAGGTCCTGGTGGCCGCGGTGCGCGCCGACACTTTCAAACCCCGAGCCTTACCCCCGGAGCTGCGCGACGCCTATGTGGCGAACGGCTCGGGTACTCAATCGAATGCAGGAGAATAAGCGTGGAAGCTAACGTCGTCGACCATACCTCCATGTGGAGTCTGGTCAGCAATGCCAGCGTGGTGGTACAGCTGGTAATGCTGATCCTGGTGGCCGCCTCGGTCACCTCATGGATCATGATCTTTCAGCGCAGCACCATGCTGCGCGCCGGTCGTCGTGCGCTGGATGCCTTCGAGGAGCGCTTCTGGTCGGGCATCGATCTGTCCAAGCTGTACCGTCAGGCAGGCAGCAACCCAGACCCGGATTCCGGCGTCGAGCAGGTGTTCCGTGCCGGCTTCAAGGAGTTCTCGCGCCTGCGTCAGCAGCCGGGCGTTGACCCGGACGCCGTCATGGAAGGCGTTGGCCGTGCCATGCGCGTAGCCATTTCACGCGAGGAAGAAAAACTCGAGCAGAGCCTGCCGTTCCTGGCCACCGTCGGTTCCACCAGCCCGTACATTGGCCTGTTCGGTACCGTCTGGGGGATCATGAACTCCTTCCGCGGCCTGGCCAGCGCCCAGCAGGCCACCCTGGCCACGGTTGCCCCGGGTATCGCCGAAGCGCTGATCGCCACCGCCATCGGCCTGTTTGCAGCAATCCCGGCGGTCATCGCCTACAACCGTTTCGCCGCGCGCAGCGAAGTGCTGATCGGTCGTTACTACACCTTCGCCGACGAGTTCCAGGCGATCCTGCACCGCAAAGTGCACACCAGCGAAGAGTAATCAGGTAGAAGCCCATGGCCCGAGTTCGCCACAAACGCAAGCCCGTCGCCGAGATGAACGTGGTGCCCTACATCGACGTGATGCTGGTGCTGCTGGTCATCTTCATGGTGACGGCGCCCATGCTCAACCAGGGCGTCAAAGTCGACCTGCCCAAGGTTTCCAGTGAAGCCTTGCCGCAGGACAACAACGTCCAGATCCTCACCATCTCCATCAAGGCCGACAAGACCTACTACTGGAACCTTGGCAGCGAAGTCGATACCGACAAGCAGATGGACAAGGCCATGACCTTGCCTGACATGACCAATGCAGTGACCAAGATCATTGCTGCCGGCCGTGACCAGGGCAAGCAGACCCAGGTGTTCATTCGTGGCGACAAGGCTGTCGACTATGGCGCGGTCATGGGTGCCATGGGCGGGTTGCAGAAGGCCGGTGTCGGTAACGTTGGCCTGATTACCGAGGCGCCCTGATGCAACAGCGAGAGCCATCCGCCTCGGAAAGCTACTTCTGGCCCAGTGTCTGGGCCATTGGCCTGCATGTGCTGGTGTTCGCCATGCTGTTCGTCAGTTTCGCCATGACGCCTGAGCTGCCGCCTTCCAAGCCGATCGTTCAGGCTACCCTGTACCAGCTCAAGTCCAAGAGCCAGGCGACCACCCAGACCAATCAGAAGATTGCCGGGGAAGCGAAGAAAACCGCTTCGCGCCAGACCGAGGTCGAGCAGCTGGAGCAGAAGAAGGTCGAGCAGGAGGCCGTGAAGGCCGCGGAACAAAAGAAGGCCGACGCCGCTCAAAAGGCCGAGGAGGCTCGCGAAGCCGCCGAGGCGAAGAAAGCCGAGGACGCTGCCAAGGCTGCCGATGCCGCCAAGGCTAGCGAGGCCAAGAAAGCCGCAGAAGCCAAGAAGGCCGATGAGGCGAAGAAGGCCGCCGAGAAGCAGCAGGCCGACATCGCCAAGAAGAAGGCCGAGGACGAAGCCAAGAAAAAAGCCGAAGAAGAGGCCAAGAAAGAGGCCGCTGAAGAGGCGAAGAAACAAGCCGCCGAGGACGCCAAGAAAAAGGCAGCCGAAGAGGCCAAGAAGAAAGCAGCCGAGGACGCCAAGAAGAAAGCGGCGGCCGAGGACGCGAAGAAGAAGGCAGCTGAAGAGGCCAAGAAAAAGGCCGCTGCAGACGCCCAGAAGAAAAAGGCACAGGAAGCGGCCCGCAAGGCGGCAGAAGACAAGAAAGCCCAGGCCCTGGCCGAGCTGTTGTCCGACACCACCGAGCGGCAGCAGGCGCTGGCCGACGAGCAGGGTGACCAGGTAGCCGGCGACTTCGACGACCTGATCCGTATGCGCGCGGCCGAGGGCTGGGCGCGTCCGCCTTCCGCGCGCAAGGGCATGACGGTGGTCCTGCAGATCAACATGTTGCCGGACGGTACCATCACCAGTGTCAGCGTGGCCCGTTCCAGTGGTGACGGCCCGTATGACAGTTCGGCGGTGGCTGCGGTGAAGAACATTGGTCGTTTGACCGAGATGCAGGGTATGAAGCCGAGCGATTTCAACCAATATCGTTCGTTCAAGATGACATTTACACCTGAGGATCTAGCGTTGTGATTAAACGTCTGAGAGGACTGCTGGTCATGCTGTGCTGCGTGGCAGGCATGGCCGTGGCAGAGGAAAAGAACATCCTGGTCACCAGCGGCAGCGACCGGGCAACGCCCATCGCGGTAGTGCCGTTCGGTCTGCAAGGTGGTAGCGTGCTGCCCGAGGACATTGCCGACATCATTGGCAACGACCTGCGCAACTCCGGCTACTACTCGCCGATTCCACGGCAGAACATGATCAGCCAGCCGTCGCAGGCCAGCGAAGTCATCTTCCGTGACTGGAAAGCGCTGGGTGCCCAATACGTGATGGTCGGCAGCATCGTGCCATCGGGCGGTCGCCTGCAGGTGCAGTACGCCCTGTTCAACGTCGCCACCGAGCAGCAAGTGCTGACCGGCAGCGTCGCGGGCAGCACCGACCAGTTGCGCGACATGGCGCACTACATCGCCGACCAGTCGTTCGAGAAGCTCACCGGCATCAAGGGTGCGTTCTCTACCCGTATGCTGTACGTGACGGCCGAGCGTTTCTCCACCAACAATACCCGCTACACCCTGCAGCGTTCGGACTACGACGGTGCGCGTGCGGTCACCCTGCTGCAATCGCGTGAGCCGATCCTGTCGCCGCGCTTTGCGCCGGATGGCAAGCGTATCGCCTATGTGTCGTTCGAACAGAGACGCCCGCGCATCTTCATTCAGAACATCGATACCGGCCGCCGCGAGCAGGTGACCAACTTCGAAGGCCTGAACGGCGCGCCAGCCTGGTCGCCGGATGGTTCGCGCCTGGCGTTCGTGCTGTCGAAAGACGGCAACCCGGACATCTACGTGATGAACGTGGCGTCGCGCCAGATCAACCGTGTTACCGCAGGCCCGGGTATCAACACCGAGCCGTTCTGGGGTAAAGACGGCAACACCCTTTACTTCACCTCCGACCGTGGCGGCAAACCGCAGATCTACAAACAGTCGGTCAGTGGTGGTGGTGCCGAGCGCGTAACCTTCGTTGGCAACTACAACGCCAACCCGAAACTGTCTGCCGACGAAAAGACCCTGGTGATGATCCATCGCCAACAGGGCTTTACCAACTTCAAAGTGGCGGCACAGGACTTGCAACGCGGAAGTGTAAAGATTCTCTCTGAAACAAGTCTTGATGAGTCTCCCACTGTTGCGCCAAACGGCACCATGCTAATCTACGCCACCCGCCAGCAGGGCCGGGGAGTCTTGATGCTCGTGTCGCTTAATGGCCGCGTGAGGCTCCCACTTCCTACCGCTCAAGGCGAAGTCAGAGAACCGTCCTGGTCCCCTTACCTGAACTGATTGCGGCGTAATACGTTTTGCTTAACACACTGGGGTTTCATTAGGAGTTTCACGATGGAAATGCTGAAGTTTGGTAAATTCGCTGCGCTGGCTCTGGCCATGGCCGTAGCTGTAGGTTGCTCCTCGAAGGGCGGTGACAACGCAGGCGAAGGCGCTGCTGTAGATCCGAACGCTGGCTACGGTGCCAACACTGGCGCTGTTGACGGTTCCCTGAGCGAAGAAGCCGCCCTGCGCGCAATCACCACCTTCTACTTCGAATACGACAGCTCGGACCTGAAGCCAGAAGCCATGCGCGCTCTGGACGTTCACGCCAAGGACCTGAAGTCCAACGGCAACCGCGTTGTTCTGGAAGGCAACACCGACGAGCGCGGCACCCGCGAGTACAACATGGCTCTGGGTGAGCGTCGTGCGAAAGCCGTTCAGCGCTACCTGGTTCTGCAGGGTGTTTCCCCTGCTCAGCTGGAACTGGTTTCCTACGGCGAAGAGCGTCCAGTTGCCACCGGCAACGACGAGCAGTCCTGGGCTCAGAACCGTCGCGTAGAACTGCGTAAGTAAGTTCTTATGCGTATGTGCCGCCGTGTAGTAACCGTCCTCGCACTCAGCCTGCCGCTCGCGGCCTGGGCTGAGGTCCCTGTAGTAGATGACAACGCAGGCAGCTATCCGCCTGTGGGTTATGGCACGAGCGGCGCCTATGCCGGGTCAGGGGCTTCGGCCCCTGCCTCTGCACAGGGCCAGCTGTTCATGCAGCTGCAACAGATGCAGGACCAGCTTTCCCGCCAGCAAGGCATCATCGAAGAGCTGCAGAACGATGTGTCGCGCATGAAGCAGGAAAACCTGGAGCGATACCAGGACCTGGACCGTCGCATCAACAGTGGCGCCGCACCTGCCGCGACCCCTGACAATTCCACCGGTGGTGGTGCTTCAAATGCCGCCCCCGATGCAGCAGCTGGTGCTGCTGCGCAACAACCGGCCGCCAATAGCGAGCCCGGTGATCCAGCGAAAGAAAAGCTCTACTACGATGCTGCTTTCGACCTGATCAAACAGAAGGACTTCGACAAGGCCAGCCAGGCGTTCAATGCCTTCCTGCGCAAGTACCCCAACAGCCAGTACGCCGGCAACGCGCAGTACTGGCTGGGTGAAGTGAACCTGGCCAAAGGCGACCTGCCGGGTGCCAGCCAAGCCTTTGCCCAGGTCAGCCAGAAGTATCCCAAGCACAGCAAAGTGCCGGATTCGCTCTACAAACTGGCCGACGTCGAGCGCCGCATGGGCCACACCGACAAGGTCAAGGGCATCCTGCAGCAGGTCATCACCCAGTACCCCGGCACCTCTGCCGCGCAGCTGGCCCAGCGTGACTTGCAGAAGCTCTGAGCCTTGTCGCTGTACCGCTCGAAAGAAACCCGCGCCAGTCGCGGGTTTTTTCGTTAGAATCACTGCCCTTTTTTCGTAAACACGCTGCTGCGGATAACGCCATGTCGAGTCCGCGACAGTGCCTGACGGAGGCGGACAGCCTGTTTAGCTGTCACGCCCGTGGCGAGCATGCAAGACACATTACGCATCACAGAAGTCTTTTACTCTTTGCAGGGTGAAACGCGAACGGCTGGCCTGCCCACCGTATTCGTGCGCCTCACCGGTTGCCCCCTGCGCTGCCAGTACTGCGACAGTGCCTATGCCTTCACGGGTGGCACTATTCGTACCCTCGATTCGATCCTTGAGCAGGTTGCCGGCTTCAAGCCCCGCTACGTCTGTGTCACCGGTGGCGAGCCACTGGCGCAGCCCAACGCCTTGCCGTTGCTGCAGCGGCTGTGTGACGCCGGTTACGAGGTGTCGCTGGAGACCAGTGGCGCGTTGGATATCACGGGCACTGACACCCGCGTCAGCCGCGTGGTCGACCTGAAGACCCCCGGTTCCGAGGAGTCGCACCGTAACCGTTACGAGAACATCGAGCAGCTGACCCGCAACGACCAGGTCAAGTTCGTCATCTGTTCCCGTGAGGACTATGACTGGGCGGTATCCAAGCTGATCCAGTACAACCTGGCTGAGCGTGCCGGTGAGGTGTTGTTCTCGCCGAGCCACCACCAGGTGAGTGCAAGCGACCTGGCCGACTGGATCGTCGCTGACAACCTGCCTGTACGTTTCCAGCTGCAGTTGCACAAGCTGCTGTGGAACGACGAACCCGGACGTTGATTGAGAGTAAATGCACATGACTGAGAAACGCGCGGTAATCCTGCTGTCTGGTGGCCTCGATTCGGCCACCGTCGTAGCCATGGCCAAGGCCGAAGGCTACAGCTGCTACACCATGAGCTTCGACTATGGCCAGCGCCACCGTGCCGAGCTGAATGCAGCTGCCCGTGTCGCCCGGGGCCTGGGCGTGGTCGAGCACAAGGTAATCGGCCTGAATCTCGACGGTATCGGTGGTTCGGCGTTGACCGACAGCAGCATCGACGTGCCGGAAGCCCCGAGCGAAGGCATCCCGGTCACCTACGTGCCGGCGCGTAACACCGTGTTCCTGTCGCTGGCCCTGGGCTGGGCAGAAGTGCTGGAAGCGCGTGACATCTTCATCGGCGTCAATGCCGTGGACTATTCCGGTTACCCTGATTGCCGCCCCGAGTTCGTCGAAGCCTTCGAGCGCATGGCCAACCTGGCGACCAAGGCCGGTGTAGAAGGGCAGGGCTTCCGTATTCAGGCGCCGCTGCAGAACCTGAGCAAGGCGCAGATCGTGCAGGCCGGCATGGCCCGTGGTGTGGATTACAGCCTGACCGTTTCCTGCTACCAGGCCGACGATGATGGCCGCGCCTGTGGCAAATGCGACAGCTGCCGCCTGCGCGCCGACGGCTTCAAGGCTGCCGGTGTAGTGGACCCGACGCGGTATTTTTGAAAAAACCTTGATGGAGTGTTGATTTTTCGTTAGAAATCAGTATTATACGCGCCATCAATCGGGTCGTTAGCTCAGTTGGTAGAGCAGTTGGCTTTTAACCAATTGGTCGTAGGTTCGAATCCTACACGACCCACCATACGCAGTACGTCAAAGCCCGCGACCAGAAATGGCCGCGGGCTTTTTCGTTTTCGGGATTCTGGGGCCGCTTTGCGGCCCTATCGCGACGCAAGGCCGCTCCCACAGAGTTCCTTGTGGGAGCGGCCTCGTGTCGCGAAAGGGGCGCACAGCGCCCCCAGCTTACTCAGCCCACTCCGGATCCCCGGTGAACACCACCGTCAACCAGCGGTCCGGCCCTTCGCCGCCTACCGCATCACCAATCTCGTTGCGCCACGTATCCCATTCATCAATGGTCTTAGCAGCCATGGTCTTTGGCACGATGAAATACAACTCGATCTCCCGTGAGCGCCCGACCTTGGCGACATAGGCGCGGTACGACTGCAGCCCGTGGCGGGCGACGAAGGCCTTGGCCACTTCATCCACGTGCAGCTTGAGGTCGCCAGGGGTGACCAGGAAGATTTCCGCAAGCGCCTGACGCACCACCGACATCGGCAACGGCACGATCACCAGGCACACCAGCGCCAATACCGCCGGGTCGATGTACGGCGACACCCACTCCAGCGACGTGCCCTGCACCGCGTAACCAAAGCAGAAGGCGATCAACAGCGCGGCGGTGATGCTGGCCGACATCACCCAGCCCTTGACGTCCATGCGCACGAAGTCTGACTTCAGCTTGCGGTTGGCGCGGGCTTCGACGACGGCGATGGTCACGCAGGTGATCACGGTCAGCACGGCATAGACCATGGCAATGCCGAACTCCAGGTGGCGCCCGCCTTGCAGCAGGCTACTGACGGCGTTGATCAGCGCGTAGATGGCCACGCCGCTGAGCAGGATGCCGTTGAGTGCCAGCACCATCGGTTCCAGGTGCCAGAAGCCCATGGTGAAGCGCTCGCGCAGCTTGCGCGACATTTGCACGCTGGCGGTGTGCGAGGTGATCAGCTTGACCACCACCAGCGACAGGCCGCTCATGCTGGCATCGACCAGCGAGTACACGCCGTCGAAGACGATGGAGAACGAGCCGGAGGCCAGGCCGAAGGCGATGCCGATGGTGGCGATGAACAGCGTGACGGCAATCGAGGTGCGTAACAGGCCCTGTTCGCTGGTGATGTCGAAGAAGGTGGATCTGGTTGCGGTTTGCATGACTTGTGCTCAGTAAAAACGATAATGCTGTGGTGTCTGTATGGGCCTCTTCGCGGGCACGCCCGCTCCCACAGGATCTGCGCCGGCCTCGAAGGCGGCGACGCACCTGTGGGAGCGGGCGTGCCCGCGAAAAGGCCCATACAGGCTAGACGCGAAATTGCTCCATCAGCGCCTGTTGCTGGTTGGCCAGCCGGTTCAGGGCCTGGCTGATGCGCGCCGATTCGTCGGCCTGGCCAGCCAGTGATTCTGTCACATCCCGGATGCCCGCCACGTTGCGGTTCACTTCTTCGGCCACCGCGCTCTGCTCTTCGGCCGCCGAAGCGATCTGCAGGTTCATGTCGCTGATCACGGTCACCGCCTCGCCAATGCGCTGTAGCGCAGGCAGCGCCTGTTCCATGCGCGCCGCGCTGGCCTGGGCCTGACGCTGGCCTTCATGCATGGCCCCCACTACATCCTGGGTACCCTGCTGCAGGCCTTCGATGACCTGGCGAATTTCCTCCACCGACACTTGCGTGCGCTGGGCCAGGCCGCGCACCTCATCGGCGACCACGGCAAAACCACGCCCGGCTTCGCCAGCGCGGGCGGCTTCGATGGCCGCATTGAGTGCCAGCAGGTTGGTCTGCTCGGCGATGGTGCGAATCACTTCCAGCACCGAGCCGATCTGGCCGCTGCGGCCTTCCAGTGCTCGCGCCTCGTCCATGGCCGTGTTCATGCCGGCAGCCAGGCTATCGATGCCCTGGCGGGTGCTGTCGATCAGTTGCAGGCCTTCGCGGCTGGCCTGGTCGGCGGCACGTGCGGCCTGGGCGGCCTGCGATGCGTTGTGGGCGACATCCAGGGCCGTGGCGCTCATCTCGTTGGCTGCCGTGGCTACCTGTTCGATCTCACGGTGCTGCTGCTGCATGCCGGTGCTGGTCTGGCTGGCGATGGCGGCCGACTGGTCGGCAGTCCCACGGGCTTCCTGCAGCGAGCCTTTGACCTGGGCAATGACCGGTTGCAGCTTGTCGAGGAAGCGGTTGAACCAGTGGGTGAGCTGGCCCAGTTCGTCCTGGCGGGCGTAGTCCAGGCGGCGAGTAAGATCGCCTTCACCGCTGGCGATGTCTTCCAGGCGTGCGGCCACGGCCAGGATTGGCCGGGTGACGCCGCGTGCGGTCAGCCACACCAGCAGCAAACCTGCGATAGCGGCGCCAAGGCCGATCAGCAGGCTGGTGAGGTTGGCATTCTGGTTATGCGCATCCAGGCGCTGGTTGAGGGCCACGGCGGGTGCCTGCAGCACGCTTTCCGGCAGTTCCAGCAATACCTGCCAAGGCGCGGCGTCAGGGATGGGGGCGAAGGGGTGGGCCACGCGCAGCAGGCCGTCGGCCACCGTATTGTCCATGGGCTTGCCGAGCGTGCTGGCATCGCGGCTGTTGCCTGCCAGCAGGCCGGCTGCGCTGGCGATACTGACATGGCCCTGGCCATCGAACAGCTCGCGGCGGCCGTCCAGGCTCAGTTGCTGCAGGTTGGCCAAGCCAATGTCCAGGCCGACCACGCCGACCACCTTGCCATGCTCCAGCAGCGGCAGGGCAATGCTGGTCATCAGCACCTGGCGGCCATTGACCTCGTCGAGGTACGGTTCCAGCATGCAGGTACGGGCGGTGTCCTGTGGGCAGGTCAGCCAGCGGTTCTTTGCCGCGCCGTTGCTGCCGACGCTGGCATCGCCAAGCATCGCTTCCGGCATGGCCTCAAGCTCCAGGGTGCCGGGGTGCGGCTGCGACCAGTACAACGAGAAACGCCCGCTTTCATTGCTGCCCACGGCGTCCTGGCCGAGGTACTGGCTATCCTGCTGGTCCAGCGCGTTTGGCATGAACACCAGGTACAGGCCGATCACATCCGGGTTGCCGGCCAGGCTGGCACGGGCCTGGCGGGTCAGCTCGGCGCGCAGGTCACTGCCACCTCGGGCCTTGAGCACCTGCACCATGCGGGCAAAGCCATTGCCGTACTGGTAGGCGTCCATGAAGTAGCGCTGAACCCGCAAGGCCTGGGTTTCGGCGTGGGCCTGCAGGCGCTGGCGCGCGCTGCTGTCGAGCATGGCGGTGTTGGCCTGGTTGACCAGGGCAGCGCTACGCTGCGCCTGGGTCAGTGACGTGGCCACCAGCAGGGCGACGATGGCCAGCAGGCACAGGCCGGCGAGCAGGGTGATCTTCCACTGGATGGAGAGGCGACGCAGCGGCATGAGGGCTTTCCTTTTCGATCAAGTACAACGCCCGCGGTCAGGTGCGGGCGTTGTTGGCAGCTTGGGTCATTCGGCGACGTAGTTGGGCGGTGCCGACCGGAAGGCTTTGGTCAGCCAACCCAGGTAGATCAACCCGACCGCCGCCCAGATGCCGCCGAACATCAGCGAATGCGCGTTCAGGTCGAGCCACAGCGAGACGATGATGCAGAAGCCAATGGTTGGCAGCACCAGGTACTTCAGCTGGTTGGCCAGCCCCCGGCGGTTGCCTTCGCGCAGGTAGCAGTGGTTGATCACGGACAGGTTGACGAAGCTGAACGCGACCAGCGCACCGAAGTTGATGATCGAGGTGGCGGTCACCAGGTCGAAGAAGATCGCCGACAGCGCAACCAGCCCCACCACGGCAATGTTCAGCACCGGCGTCTTGTAGCGCGAGTGCAGGCGGGCAAAGAGGCTGGCCGGGATCACGTTGTCGCGGCCCATCACGTACAGCAGGCGCGACACGCTGGTTTGCGAGGCCAGGCCCGACGCGATGGTGTTGATCACGGTGCAGGCGATGAAGATCGACTGGAACAGCTTGCCGCCGACGTACAGGGCGATTTCCGGCAGGGCCGCTTCCTGGTCGTGGAAGCGCGCCATGGTCGGGAAGTAGGCCTGGATGAAGTACGACACGGTGATGAACACCACGCCACCGATCAGTGCGGTGAGGAAGATCGCCCGTGGGATGGTCTTGGCCGGGTCGCGGGTTTCTTCGGACAGGCAGGTGACCGCGTCGAAGCCCAGGAACGAGAAGCACAGGATGGTCGCACCGGCGGCCAGCGCGCTGAGGTGGGTCTGGTTGTCGGCGAACGGCAGCAGGCTCCAGGTGGTGCCCAGCCCTTCACCCTGGCCCAGGCCGCGCACGCACAGGTAGATGAACACGGCGATGATCGCCACCTGCACGCCCACGAACAGCAGGTTGAAGTGCGCCACCAGGTTTACGCTGCGCATGTTGATCAGGCTGATCAGGCTGACGAAGCCGACCACCCATATCCACTCCGGTACTTCGGGGAACATGGCCGAGAGGTACAGCTTGGCCAGCAGCGCGTTGACCATCGGCAGCAGCAGGTAGTCCAGCAGCGACGACCAGCCGACCAGGAAGCCCACGTGCGGGTTGATCGCGCGTTGGGTGTAGGTGTACGCCGAGCCCGACTGCGGGAAGCGTTTTACCAGGGTGCCGTAGCTCACGGCGGTGAACAGGATGCCCGCCAGCGCCAGGATGTAGGCGCTGGGCACATGGCCGGCGGTGATCCCGCTGACGATGCCGAAGGTGTCGAACACGGTCATCGGGGTCAGGTAGGCCAGGCCGATGATGATCACGTGCCAGAGGCGCAGGGTTTTGCGGAGTTGGCCGTTGCCGGAAGCGCTGTGATCAGGCTGCATGCTGGCATGGCTCCTGGGCGTAAACGGCGGGCACGGTGTATTGCGCATGCGGCAAGGGCGAGCGGGTGGGCTCCATGTTGTTCACCTTTTTTGTAGGAGCGGCGGAAGGCGCGGGGGGGAGACGCGCTAAGTGGTGAAAATAAAAAACGATGGGTAGGTTGGTGTCAAGTTAAACATGACAAGATGTTACTGAATTGAAACATTTATCGATTTAAAGGGGCTTTTGTTCGGTTTTTGCGCGTTTTTTTGCGGTTTTGATCAATTTGAATGTTC
The DNA here is from genome assembly GCF_050058005.1 of Pseudomonas sp. WOUb67. NCBI lineage: Bacteria > Pseudomonadati > Pseudomonadota > Gammaproteobacteria > Pseudomonadales > Pseudomonadaceae > Pseudomonas > Pseudomonas sp. WOUb67. The sequence goes on from NZ_CP170112.1 coordinate 2,158,093, forward strand.
GTAAAAATTAACGAATCATGCCTTCCTTGAGGGGACTCAGATTCCTCTGAAAAATGTGTTTTCTGTTTTCGAACCGGCCATCGTGTTCTGTCCCAGTGGTACTCTTCGCCTCCTGCGTGGCCTTTGTCGCCCAAGAAGCCCTTACGGACAATCGGTTCTATTCATGAAGAAATCAGTTGGCATCCTTTCCGGCCTGGCGATTGCCATTGCCGTCGCATCCACCGCTGGTGCCTGGTACACCGGCAAGCAGTTGCCTGCCGAGCTGGACAACGCCCTTGTCCGCAGCAACGCCGAGCTCAAGAAGGCCCTGGTGACCACCGGCGGCAGCATGAGCATCGAGCGGGTGTCGCTGGAACAGCATTTCTTCAGCAGTACCGCCCAGTACCGGCTCAAGGCCCGCGACATCAACGTGGGTGAAGGCGAGGTGGTGAGTTTTGATGTGGGCGTGACCGACCAGATCGAGCACGGCCCGTTTCCCTGGTCGCGGGTCAAGGCGTTGAAGCTGATGCCGGTGATGGCGGTCAGCAACAGCACCTTGCAGAAGGACGATGCCACCGCAGCGTGGTTCGCCGCCGCAGGCGAACAGGCCCCGGTCAGCGCACAGACCAGCCTGGGTTACGGCGGCAGTGTGGTCAGCCAGGTCCGGCTGGCGCCGGTCAAGCTCGACGAAGCTGACGGCAACAGCCTCGACTTCTCGGGCATGCAGTTGGAAGTCAGTGGCGACAAGGAAGGCAAGGCGTCGAAGTTCCACGGCCAGGCCGACCGTTTCATGATGAAGCTTGTGCGTGATGACCAGCCGCCTGCCACGTTCGAACTCAAAGGCCTGAAGGTGAGCGGCAACCTTCAGGCCACCGTGCACGACGCCATCTATGTGGGCAATGTCGACCTGGCGCTGGCCGAAACCAAGGTCACCCTGGGGCCAAAGCAGCAGGTGCTGCTGATCAACGGCCTGGAGCAGAATGTGCTGCAAACCCTGGACGGCCCGGATAACGTGGGCGGTCGCGTGGAGTACAAGGTCGGCGACATCACCTGGGATGGCCGTGCGGTGGGCAAGGGGCACATGCTGGTGAGTGTCAGTTCGGTCAACGCACCGGCATTGCAGGCGTTGTCGAAGTGGTACCAGGCGCACCTGCCGGAGTTCGAGGCCGCCGCTGCAGCCGGTCAGCCGGTACCGCAGATCCAGATGGACGACGCAGAGAAGGCCCGGTTTCAGGGTGACCTGCGGCAACTGCTGGCCGCCAAGCCCAAGGTGGCGATAGAAAACCTGTCGTTCAAGACCGCCAATGGCGAGAGCCGTTTCAACCTGTCGATGGACTTCGCCGCCCCGGCCAGCTTCGACCTGCCGCCTGACCAGTTGAGCAAGCAAATGATCACCGAGGTGAAGGGCAAGCTGTCGCTGTCCAAGCCGATGATGGGTGACCTGGCGACCTTGCAGGCGCTGCTGGATGGCCAGACCGACGCCCAGGCGATTGCCATGCAGTCGAGCCAGGCGGGGGAAATGGCCGGCATGATGGCGCTGCAGAGCGGCCTGGCCACCGTTGAAGGCAATGATGTGGTCAGCAGCCTGCACTATGCCGATGGCATGGTTGATTTCAACGGCAAGAAAATGACCGTGGAAGAGTTCGCCATGCTCATTACTGCGCGCTTGGCAGCCCCGGTGCCAGGGGGCTGACCCCTTCATCCTGTGCTGGGCCTCGGCCTCAGGGCGGTGAATAACCTGTGGGAGCGGGTTTACCCGCGAATGGGCCAGCACAGGCAACACAAAAACCACTTTAGTAATCGCTGGATTGTCTGTAGCCTTCGGCCTCCGATAATAATCCGCGCCCGCAGAGGGCCGTGGCGGCCTGCGTGCCGTCCGGCACCCTTAGCCGATCTGTCAGGGCCGGGTGATACACTCGATTTGACGCGCACGCGCGCCTGCAGGTCCAGCGATCATGACCCAGATTTCCGAACGCCTGTTGGTTCAGGCTCACCTCGACGCCAAGCAGCCCAACCCGCTGACAGCCGAGCAGGAGGCCGAATACCGTGCGGCCATCGCTGCCGAGCTCAAGGCCCAGAACGCCGTGCTGGTTGCCCACTATTACTGCGACCCGGTTATCCAGGCCCTGGCTGAAGAAACCGGCGGCTGTGTGTCCGACTCGCTGGAAATGGCCCGCTTCGGCAAGAATCACCCGGCCGAAACAGTGATCGTGGCCGGTGTGCGCTTCATGGGCGAGACCGCGAAAATCCTCACCCCGGAAAAGCGCGTGCTGATGCCGACCCTGGAGGCCACCTGTTCGCTCGACCTGGGCTGTCCGGTGGAAGATTTCTCCGCCTTCTGCGACCAGCACCCTGAGCGCACCGTGGTGGTGTACGCCAACACTTCCGCTGCCGTGAAGGCCCGTGCCGACTGGGTGGTGACTTCAAGCTGCGCACTGGAAATCGTCGAAAGCCTGATGGACAACGGCGAAACCATCATCTGGGGCCCGGACCAGCACCTGGGCCGTTACATCCAGAAGCAAACCGGTGCCGACATGCTGCTGTGGGACGGTGCCTGCATCGTTCACGAAGAGTTCAAGTCGCGCCAGCTGGCCGACATGAAGGCGCTGTACCCGGACGCAGCGATCCTGGTGCACCCTGAATCACCGGAAGCGGTGATTGAGTTGGCCGACGCGGTGGGTTCCACCAGCCAGCTGATCAAGGCGGCGCAGACCCTGCCGAACAAGACCTTCATCGTCGCCACCGACCGCGGCATCTTCTACAAGATGCAGCAGCTGTGCCCGGACAAGGAATTTGTCGAAGCCCCTACCGCCGGCAACGGCGCGGCATGCCGCAGCTGCGCGCACTGCCCGTGGATGGCGATGAACACGTTGGAGCGGGTGCTGGATTGCCTGCGCAAAGGGGGCGATGAGATTTTCGTTGACCCGGCGCTGGTGCCCAAGGCGATCAAGCCGCTGAACCGCATGCTGGACTTCACCCAGGCCGCGCGCCTGAAACTGTCCGGTAACGCCTGATAGTGCTGGGGCCGCTTTGCGGCCCATTCGCAGCACAAGGCTGCTCCTACAGGGGAATGCGATCTCCTGTAGGAGCAGCCTTGTGCTGCGAATGGAGCGCAAAGCGCTCCCGAAAAACTCAGCGGCCCATCATTTCCCGAACCATACGCTGCTGCTCCAGGATCTCGCGCTGGCGCTGGTCGATCTGCGACGCCAGCGGGAAGTTCCCGCCCGCCCGGCGCTTGGCGTAGTCCAGCTGCTGGATCGCCTGGTCAAAATCCCCTACCAAGGTGAAGAACTCGGCCCGCGCGCGGTGCAAGCCGATGGTATTGCCCGACAAGCCCCGCACTTCAGCCATGTCGTACCACACGTCCGGGTCATCCGGCCGGCTCTTGATCAGCTCGTTCAGAACCTTCTCAGCCTCGGCAGGCTTGTTCTGCTTCACCAGCAAGTCGGCACGCACCTGTTTCAGCGGGTAGTTGCCCGGGTACAGCCCCTGCATCCGCTCGGCCCGCTGCTGCGCGTCGGCCAGGCGGTTGTTGGTGATGTCCAGGTCGATCTGCGCCAGGTTGTAGGTGATGTCGTTGGGGGCCTTGGCCAGCAACGGCTTCAGGTTTTCGCGGGCTTCGTTCAGCTGGCCGCCCTTGATCTGCGCCAGGGCCAGGCCATAGCGTGCAGCGTCAAGTTTCGGGTCTTCGTCGAGCTGGGTGCGGAAGCGCTTGGCTGCCAGGCCGGGGGTTTCTTCATAGGTAAGGGCCACGCGCGCGCGAATCAGCTGGTAGCGCTGGCTGTCCTCGACACCGCCCTTGGGCGCCTGTTCGGCACGGTTGCGGGTGTCGGCGATACGCGATTCGGTCACCGGGTGCGTCAGCAGGAATTCCGGCGGCTTGGCGCCGTAGCGGTACTGCTGCGCCAGGCGTTCGAACATGGTGGGCATGTTGCGCGGGTCGTAACCGGCCTTTTCCAGGTTCTGGATACCGATGCGGTCGGCTTCCTGTTCGTTCTGCCGCGAGAAGCGCCGTTGTTCCTGGATGGCCGCGGCCTGGGTGCCGGCAATCATGCCGATACCCGCATCGCCAGCGCCACCGGCGGCCAGCACGATACCCGCAAGCAAAGCCGCCATCATCGGCAGCTGCATGCGTTGCTGGGCTTCGACGCCGCGGGCGAAGTGGCGTTGCGACAAGTGCGCCAGTTCGTGCGCCAGTACCGAGGCGTACTCGCCTTCGGTGCGGGCATTGAGGAACAGGCCGCCGTTGACCCCGACAATGCCGCCGGGGGCCGCGAAGGCGTTGAGTTCACGGCTGTCGATCAGGATGAACTCCAGGCGCCGGTCCTGCAGCTGGCTGGTTTCGGCCAGGCGGTACACGGTCGTCTCGACGTAGTCCTTGAGCTGCGGGTCGTTCAACTGGTTGACCTGGCCGCGCAGCAGGCTCAGCCAGGCACGGCCCAGTTGGTGCTCCTGTTGCGGCGATACGATCGCGGAACTGGCGTCACCCAGTGAAGGCAGGTCGTCAGCATGGCCGGGAAGGGCCATCAGGCAGGCCAGCGTCAGCAGGGTAGGGCGCAGTAGATTCATGCATGAAGCTCGCGTCGGTCAAAGATACCTACTGTAGCGGGCTCACACGTTGGCGACCAGTGGCGCTATCCTAGCCGACCCTGTGAAGCAGCAACCCGGCAATGCCTTTGGAGAGCCCCGCGATGAGTGACACCCTGACCTGCGACGCCGAACTGGACGCCAGCGGGCTGAATTGCCCTTTGCCGCTGCTCAAGGCCAAGATGGAGCTCAACCGCCTGGCCAGTGGCGCGGTGCTGAAGGTGATCGCCACCGACGCAGGTTCCCAGCGCGACTTCCGCACTTTCGCCAAGCTGGCCGGTCATACCCTGCTGCAGGAAACGGCTGAGGCCGGTACCTATACCTACTGGCTGCGCAAGGCCTGAGTCTTTTCCAAGGATCGTCAATGTTCAAAGTGCTTCGCGACTGGATGCAGCGCTACTTCTCCGATGAGGAGGCGGTGGTGCTGGCGGTCCTGTTGTTCCTGGCGTTTACCGCCGTGCTCACCCTGGGCGGCATGCTCGCGCCGGTGCTGGCGGGCATGGTGCTGGCGTTCCTGATGCAGGGGCTGGTCAATGCCCTGGAGCGGCTGCGGGTGCCGACGCGGATGGCGGTGATGCTGGTCTTTGCCCTGTTCATGGGCGCGCTGGCGGTGTTCATGCTGGTGCTGGTGCCGCTGCTGTGGCACCAGCTCATTACCCTGTTCAACGAGTTGCCGGGCATGCTTGGCAAGTGGCAGTCGTTGCTGTTGCTGCTGCCCGAGCGCTACCCGCACCTGGTGTCGGACGAGCAGGTGCTGCACGCCATCGAGTCGGTGCGCGGGGAAATCGGCAAGTTCGGCCAGTGGGCGTTGACCTTTTCGCTGTCGAGCCTGCCCTTGCTGGTCAACGCCATGATCTACCTGGTGCTGGTGCCGATTCTGGTGTTCTTCTTCCTCAAGGACCGCGAACTGATCGGCCGTTGGGTCAGTGGCTACCTGCCCACCCAGCGCGCCTTGCTTAACCGGGTGGGCAGCGAAATGAACCGGCAGATTGCCAACTACATTCGCGGCAAGGGCATCGAAATCCTGATCTGTGGCATTGCCACCTACATCGCCTTCATCAGCCTGGGGCTCAACTACGCCGCGCTGCTGGCGCTGCTGGTAGGGCTGTCGGTGGTGGTGCCGTATGTGGGCGCGGTGGTGGTGACGGTACCGGTGACGCTGATTGCGCTGTTCCAGTGGGGCTGGGGCGACCAGTTCATCTACCTGATGACGGTGTACGCGATCATCCAGGCGCTGGATGGCAACGTGCTGGTACCGCTGCTGTTCTCCGAGGCCGTGAGCCTGCACCCGGTGGCGATCATCTGCGCGGTATTGCTGTTTGGCGGGTTGTGGGGGTTCTGGGGGATCTTCTTCGCCATCCCGCTGGCGACGCTGATCAAGGCCGTGCTGGATGCCTGGCCGCGGCAAGAGCCGAGTGTTTCGCCGCTGCTATGATGCAACCGGGGCCGCTTTGCGGCCCATTCGCAGCACAAGGCTGCTCCTACAAGGGCATACGCGGTTCCTGTAGGAGCAGCCTTGTGCTGCGAACGGGCTGCAAAGCAGCCCCATTCAATTTCACGCCTTGTTCAAGGCCTGGGCAGCCGCCAATACGGCATCCACATGCCCGGGCACTTTCACCCCACGCCATTCCTGGCGCAGCACACCGTCCTTGTCGATCAGGAAGGTGCTGCGGTCAACGCCCATGTATTCCTTGCCGTACAGCTTCTTCAGCTTGATCACGTCGAACAGCTGGCACAGGGCCTCGTCCTTGTCGCTGATCAGCTCGAACGGGAAGCCTTGCTTGGCCTTGAAGTTCTCGTGCGACTTGATGCCATCGCGCGATACCCCGAACACCACGGTGTTGGCTGCGGCAAAGGCGTCATGCTGGTCGCGGAACCCCTGGCCTTCGGTGGTGCAGCCAGGCGTGCTGTCCTTCGGGTAGAAGTACACCACCACCTGCTGGCCCTTGAGCTCGGCCAGGCTGACGGTCTGCCCGCTGGTGGCCTGGGCCTGGAAGTCGGCAACGGGTTGGTCGAGTGCTACAGCCATGGTCGGTTTCCTTACATTGGGTTCTGTGGACGCCATGGCTCGATCAGCGCATCGAGGTTCAGGGCGTCGGCAAAGTCCAGGAACTGGTCACGCAGCCAGCTGATCTGGGTGCCGGCCGGCAGGATCACGGTGAACTGGGCGTTGAGCATGCTGCTGCCAGTCTGCGGCGCCAGGTAGGTGTCGCAGGTCATGGCTTCCAGCTCGACGCGGTGATCGAGGAAGAACTGGCACAGCTCGTTGATGATGTCCGGGCGGTAGGCGGCGCTGACATAAGCCACGTACGGCAGGGCCTGTGGGCGCACTTCCTGGTCGGCGCTGCGCACCACGTCCAGGGTCAGGCCGTGCTTCTTGCCCAGGCCCGGCAGGGTGGATTCGAGGCGCGCCAGGGCATCCCAGCTGCCGCCCACCTGCAGCACCAGGGCGCTGGTCTCGCCATGGCGGCTCAGGCGCGAGGTGACCACCGCGCAGCGGTTTTCGAAGGCAGCGCGGCTGAGGACGTTGGCCAGTTCCATGGGATTCGGTCCCAGGGCACTGATGACAAGGAATTGTTCGCGGACAGTGGTGGGGGTGGACATGCAGCATTCCTAAAGCGATGAGCGGTCGGTGCAGGACGGTCAAAAGCCTCCTGTCGGCAGGGCCCGGGGCTCGCATGCGAGGTCTTGGACGCTGGCGGGGAGCAAGGTCGACGGCCCGGCGGGCCGCGCTGCACCGATCAAAGGGTCAAGGGTAGCGAAATAAGGCGCCGAGGGGAATGCTCCGCCCGCCTGCTTCGCTTGTGCAAGGTCGATGCCCCCAGTACCATTACCGCTCTCTTTTTCCGGCAGGAGCAGTTACATGATTGCGGGCAGTATGGTGGCATTGGTCACACCCATGGATGCACAAGGGCGTGTTGACTGGGGCAGCCTCGACAAACTTGTAGACTTCCACCTGGAAAACGGCACCCATGCGATCGTCGCTGTCGGCACCACCGGTGAGTCCGCCACGCTGGATGTCGAAGAACACATCCTGGTCATCAAGCACGTTGTCGAGCGCGTCAAGCGCAGCAGCCGCAGCGTACCGGTCATCGCTGGCACCGGTGCCAACTCCACTGCCGAAGCCGTGCACCTGACCCAGAACGCCAAGAGCGCCGGTGCCGACGCCTGCCTGCTGGTCGTGCCGTATTACAACAAGCCGACGCAAGAAGGCCTGTACCAGCACTTCAAGCACATTGCCGAAGCCGTCGACATTCCGCAGATCCTCTACAACGTACCCGGCCGCACCTCCTGCGACATGCAGGCCGAGACCGTGATCCGCCTGTCGACCGTGCCGAACATCATCGGCATCAAGGAAGCCACCGGCGACCTGGTTCGCGCCAAGGCCATCCTCGATGGCGTCAGCAAGGACTTCATCGTCCTGTCTGGCGATGACCCGACTGCCGTCGAGCTGATCCTGATGGGCGGCAAGGGCAACATCTCCGTTACTGCCAACGTCGCCCCGCGCGAAATGGCCGATCTGTGCGAGGCTGCCCTTGAGGGCAATGCCGAGAAGGCCCGCGCGATCAACGAAAAACTCATGCCGCTGCACAAAGACCTGTTCTGCGAAGCCAACCCGATCCCGGTGAAATGGGCGCTCGTCGAAATGGGCCTGATGCAAAAAGGTATTCGCCTGCCACTGACCTGGCTGAGCGAAGGCTGCCACGAAAAAGTCCGTACTGCCTTGCGCCAGTCCGGCGTACTGGTTTAAGAGGAAGTACACCGCATGAAGCGACTGGCTGGTCTTTCCGCCCTTGCCCTGATTATCTCCAGCACCAGTGGGTGTGGCTGGCTATGGGGCGAGGATGGCTATTTCCGCGACCGCGGCAGCGATTACCTGCAGGCGCACCCAACCGCGCCGATGCAACTGCCGCCGGACGCTAGCAACGTCAAACGCCTTGACCCGCTGCTGCCGATCCCGCGTAACGTCGCTGACGACAACGTCGCTGGCGAGTTCGAAGTGCCGCGCCCGCAGCCGTTGACCGGTGGCGCCGCCCAGGTCACCGACTACAGCCTGCAGCGCAGCGGCAGCAGCCGTTGGGTACTGGCCCAGCATTCGCCTGCCGAGGTGTGGCCAGTGGCCCGCCAGTTCTTCGAGGACAACGGCTTCCGTATTGCTGAAGAGCGCCCGCAGACCGGTGAATTCAACACTACCTGGCAGCGTTTCGACGAACTGTCGGCATCGCTTGGCCAGCGCCTGGCCAGCACCGCCAGCAGCGGTGACAGCGAAGTGCGTGTCCGTGTGCGCATGGAGCCCGGCGTGCAGCGCAACACCTCCGAAGTGTACGTGGTCAGCGTCGAGCGCCCGGCCGGCAGCACTGCCGAGCCAGGGTTCCCCTCCACGTCCAGCAACACTGGCGCCGATGCCCTGCTGGTCGACGAAATGCTTGCCAGCATGAACCGCAGCGCCGAGAAGGGCGGTTCGGTGTCGCTGTTGGCCGCGCGCGATTTCGACGCGCCAAGCCGCGTCAGCCTCAGCGAGGACGGCAGCGGTAACCCGGTGCTGTACCTGGGCTCCGACCTGGACCGCGCCTGGTCTGGCGTGGGTCGTGCCCTGGAGCAGGGTGGCGAGTGGCGTGTCGAAGACATCAACCGCAGCCTGGGCCTGTACTACATCAACCTGTCCGAAAAACCTGACGACAAGCAGAACCAGCCTGGCTTCTTCGGTCGCATGTTCGGCAGCGAGCCGACCAAGGAAGAGCGTGAAGCCCGTGCCGAGCGCTATCAGGTTCGCCTGAGCAAGGTGGGTGAGAGCGTGCAGGTCACGGTCGAGAAAAACATCAACACCGTGGCTCCGGCCGATGTCGCCCGCCGCGTGCTGAGCGCCATTCAGGACCACCTGGGCTAAGTGCGCTTCGCGGTACTCGGAAGCGGCAGCCAAGGGAACGGCACGCTGATCGCCAGTGGTGACACGTTCATCCTGGTTGATTGCGGCTTTTCCCTGCGTGAAACCGAGCGGCGCCTGGCGCTGCTCGGCGTCTCGGCGGCCCAGCTCAGCGCGGTAGTGGTCACCCACGAACATGCCGACCACGTGCATGGGGTCGGCTTGCTGTCACGGCGCTACAATGTACCGGTCTACCTCAGCCAAGGCACTTTGCGCGGCATGCGCAAGCCGGTGGAGGTGGCCGGTTTTCTCGCGTGTGGCCAAAGCCTGCGCATCGGCAGCCTGGAAGTGATCGCCGCGCGGGTCGAGCATGACGCCTACGAGCCGCTTCAATACGTGATCAGCGACGGCCAGCGGCGCTTCGGCATGCTGACCGACCTGGGCTCGTACGACGCACTGTTGCTGGAACGTTACCAGGGCCTGGATGCACTGCTGATCGAGGCCAACCACTGCCGCGACCTGCTGGCACGCGGTCACTACCCGGTCTTCCTGAAGCAGCGGGTGGGTGGCATGCAAGGGCATTTGAACAATCACCAGGCCGCGCGCCTGGTGCACGAGTTGGGCTGGAGCAACCTGCAACACCTGGTGCTGGCCCACCTCAGCAGCAAGAACAACCTGCCACACTTGGCCCGCCAGTGCTTCGTCGACACCCTAGGGTGCGACCCGGACTGGCTCCAGGTGGCGAATCAGGAACACGGGCTCGACTGGCGCGAAATCGCCTAGCCCAACACCTCAAGCAAGCGGAGCCCAATCATGGAAAAACGCGACGAACTCTACCGCGGCAAGGCCAAATCGGTTTACAAGACCGACGACGCCGACCGCTTGATCCTGCTGTTCCGTAACGACACTTCGGCGTTCGACGGCAAGCGCATCGAACAGCTCGACCGCAAAGGCACGGTGAACAACAAGTTCAACGCCTTCATCATGCAGAAACTGGAAGAAGCCGGCGTGCCGACCCAGTTCGACAAGCTGCTGGGCGACAACGAGTGCCTGGTGAAGAAGCTGGACATGATCCCGGTCGAGTGCGTAGTGCGTAACTACGCTGCCGGCAGCCTGGTCAAGCGCCTGGGCGTGGAGGAGGGCATCAAGCTGGAGCCGTCCACCTTCGAGCTGTTCCTGAAGAACGACGAGAAGGGCGACCCCTTCATCAACGAATCCCACGTTGTCGCGTTCGGCTGGGGCACCGCCGAGCAGCTGGTCGAAATGAAAAAGCTGTCGCTGAAGGTCAACGAAGTGCTGACCAAGCTGTTCGATGACGCCGGCCTGCTGCTGGTCGACTTCAAGCTGGAGTTCGGTGTATTCCACGGCCAGATCGTGCTGGGCGACGAGTTCAGCCCGGACGGCTGCCGCCTGTGGGACAAAGAAACCCGCAAGAAGATGGACAAGGACCGCTTCCGTCAGGGCCTGGGCGACGTGATCGAAGCCTACGAAGAAGTTGCCAAGCGCCTGGGCGTGCCGCTGTAAGCGGCACGTTCACGCAAGCGCCTGATACCACGCGATTTTTTTTAAAAAAAGGTTTGCGTTTTAAAAGAACGCTGGTATGATGCGCGGCATTGGAGAGATGCCGGAGTGGTCGAACGGGACGGATTCGAAATCCGTTGTACTGGCAACAGTACCTAGGGTTCAAATCCCTATCTCTCCGCCATACGCGAAGTAGCCGAAGCCCCCGAAAACGTTGATGTTTTCGGGGGCTTCGTCGTTTCAGGGTCATAGGTTAGGGCAAATTTAGGGCAGATTCGCGACCCATTAGGCCGCGTTAGGTCGGGTCAGTCCGCTGCAAAGCCCATCATCTTGGAGACGATATCCGCCATGCTTTTGGTGTCCTTCGAGATCCAGCGGCCGTAGTGCTTGCGCACCATGGTCGTGTCGCTGTGGCCGAGTTGGCGAGCCACCCACTCAATCGGGACGTAGCTCGACAGCGCTTGGCTCGCGAACGTGTGGCGTGCCTGGTTAGCGCCTCGATGGCGAATGCCTGCTTTCTCAAGGTGGGCAGTGAACCAGTTGCTGACGGTCTTGCCGTTCCACAGCAGCCCGCTCGTTGAGCTGCGGAACAGGAAGCGGACACGCTCATGCTTCTTCGTGATGTTGTCTCGTTGCACAACGCTGATATGCGTGGGCTCGGCATTCTTGGCTTCGGCCACGATCATGGCCAGCAGCTCCAAGGCCGGCGCGATCAGCTCCACCGTACGAATGCGCGTGCGCTCCTTCGGTACCTTGAATTCGCCTGCGACCAGGGCCCGCCGAATTGTCAGAGTTCCCGCCACCAGGTCGACGTCCTCGACACTGGCCGCAATCAACTCGGACAGAGACAGCCCGGCCCAACAGTTGAAGACGATCATCCGGCTGTCTGCCATACGCCCAGGGTCTGCGGTGGCTATCCGCTCGATTTCGCTCCGGGTGAATGGGTCGGCGAATTCGCTGTCGCTGTCGGATTGGATGTTCTCGATTCGCTCCAAGGGGTTGAGTTTGATGATCTCGTCGCTGAACGCGTCCCCCCACACCCCCCGTATAATTGTGAAGACGTCATTTACAGTTTTCGGTTTGAGACCATTGGTGAGTAGTTCGGCTTGAAATAATTCGAGCTCGCTCTTTGGGATGCTTGCAATTGTTCTGCCGGTAAACTTTTTCCTAACGTGCTCGGACTTGCTCTTATAGTTGATAAAGGTGCTGTGGGCCTTTTTGACCTTGGCAACTTCAAGCCACTGGGCTATCCCTTCGTCTACAGTCCTTTTGGCTGGCTCATTGGGAAGTTCTTGTCGAGCTTTGAGCCAGACCGAATCGGGGAAGTGTGCCGCATAGTCGAAACGGTTCTCCTTGATCTCTGCAAGTATCGTTCTGCGTTTGTTGTCTGCATATGCGATGGCGGCCTTGTTGATCTTGGCGACGTTTCGCAGTGGCTCCCGGCGGCGCTCGCCTTCATACATGAAGGCGATCCGCAGAAGGTTGCCATTGATATCGACGCCCGTCGGTAAGGCGCCGATACCTGCTGGGAGTTTCGAACTCATGGACGGCCGGCCATCCAGTTTTCGATTTCAACACGGTTGTAGACAATAACGTTGGCGGGATCAGTACGCCATTGTTTCTCCTCCAGCCAGATGCCCCGGTCGCGATACTTGCGAACGGCTTCGGTGCTGAGTCCGAAAATCGGGAAGAGAAGTTCCTTTCGTATCCAAGTAGACGGTGTTATTAGAAGTTGCACCGTTTCGCTTTGGTTCGTCGCTTCATGGATTGGCTTAATCTGTGGCTTGGCCATAAATGTATTCTCCAACTTACCGAATAGGGCGCAGGCGCTTGACCTGCTGGAGTTTCTTTGCGGCCACATTGGCCATGTAGGATTCCCATTCCACGCTTTTCTGCTGTTGCCGGAGTTGGCTGCAGCGGGCATGGTTTCGGGTTGAGCGTGCTTTGCCGCAGATATCGCACATCGCCGGAAGGTCGAGGCTATGGGAGGCAATACGCGGCCGCGTTCTGCTCGTATCAGTCATGGTGCTGCTCCAGCTCGGCCAGCTTGGCCTTCAATTGCTGGATGGCCTGGATTGACTCACCAGATCCGCCTTGTTGCTGTTGGGGCGCTATGCCCAAGGCTTCGGCGATGGCACAAAGGTCTAGCGCCATGGCGATCTGGACGCGGTTCAGGTGCTCAGTGTGCGCTTGCATGACGTTGTGCAGCTTTCGATGACGGTCGAGCTTGTCCTTTAGATGGCCAACTACACAATCGAAGTCTGATGCGATGACAACGGTCCAGGGAGCATCGACACTGCTGATGGCTTTAACTCCGCCTTCGACAGCTTCTATGCGAGTAGTAAGGTACCGATTCACTGGCGTTGGCGGATTAACGAGGTCGGGCTTGCAGCCCTCCGCTTTGTCGAGGTCGCGTCCGGCTGCCCCGTCGGCGCAGTGCTGATGGGAGGCCGGGGTGATGATCTCGGGCTTGCAGCCCTCGGCATTCTTCTGGCGTTGGCTTTGGCACTCGCGTTCCTCACCATCCACCGCGCCTGCTTTGTACCCAGCCAGGAATACCAGGTAATCGTCGTGCGTACGGTTGTCAGCGAAGCCGGTGCTGTCCTTCACCAGCTCGCGCTCGTCCAGGCCGAGTGGGTTGAGGCTGACGAACAGGTCTCGTGGATCGATGTTCATGCTCGGCACTCCTGAGTGGTGGTGAAGCCAGCTGCTTGGCGAATCTTCGAGCAGCGCTGATGGTTGCCCTTGGTGCGAGGAAGGCTGCAAACGTCACAAATCACCGACATAGCGGGGCGGCTGAGGGGCTGAACGCCTTTCATGTCACGGATGCTCGGCGAGTAGAGAGGTGTTGTGCTCACAGCAGATACCTCTCAAGGGCTCGGCGTGCGTTCGGGCTTAGGACCAGATGCTCAAAGTTCGCGGTGCTGGTAACGGTCGGTAACGCGCCAGTCACAGGGCGGTAGGCTGTGCTGCGCCGGTGCAGTCCGATCAGGGCGGCGATCAGAGCCACGGCGAGCGCGAAGCTGATGAACTGCCAGGTGCGTGTTGATTTATCCATGCTGGCGGCCCTCGTTGAGCTGGCTGAGAACCTGTTTACTGGCCAGCTCAAACAGTTCGTCGGCCGATACCGGTGCGATGGACTGCTCGAAGTTGCGCACGGCGTCAAACCGAGTGCGGTACAGCCCGGCCTGGCCGAGCCAAGCTGCGGCGTGATGCTCGGCGTTTGACACCGGGCAGCCGTGAGCTTCTGGGACAGAGCCATCATGGGTGCGCCTGCACTTCCGGCAGTGATACAAGCCGCCGTCGTCGGCCTCGCTCATGTACCAATCATGATGGTGCGTGCTCATGCGGCCTCCCGCTGGTACAGATCGATCAGATCTTTGGCGTTTGCGGCGATCAGGTCTTCTGCCTCGTCGGGGCATACGCTGTTGCCGATCAGTCGGATCTGGTTGGTGTTGCTGATGGCGCGCCACTCCAGTTCGCCGGTGCGCTGGTTCTCGAATAGGCCGCGATCGAGGATGTAGTCAGGGCTGAAGCCCTGGGCGAGCTTCAACTCTGGCGCCTTCAGCATGCGCAGGGTGAAATCGACCAGCGCGTAGTCGCCCAGCAGCACCAGGTCGGCCGGCTCAGGGAAGTGCTCGGGCAGATAGGTGTGCAGGAAGCGGGCGCACTGGCGCGCTTTCTTCATCAGTTCCGGTGGCAGGACAGCGGCAGGCACTTGGACGATGCTGACCAGGGCCATGCGTTCCTTTGTGGGGAGCGTGTGCATCGGTTCGCGCATGCCTTGCCACTGGCCGCCGGTGCCGTAGTACTTCACCAGGTAGGCGCTGGCCAGCCTCTGGTTGGTGCCGCGTCCGAGGATAGTGCTCAGGGGAGAGCATGCCGCTCGACCATCGCCGGTGTAGAACCCGCCGTTTGCCTGTTCAAAGTGGCACGCTGCGATCGCATGATGCCCGCTCCCTGTGGTCAGCGCATTGACCGGTTTGGTCATGCTCGTGCCAGTGCTACCTTTGCGCAGGGTAACCATCGTAGCGGTGGCCATGGCCTGCTCGCCTCGGTTGGCTCCCGTTATGGTGCGTGTTGATTCGGTCAGGGGATATCCCGATCGGTCGCCGTGGTGCGTCAGGTGTGTGAGGTGAGCAGCTGCCAGCGCGAAGTGGCCGCCTTTCACTTGCGCTACTTGGGTCCGCAGAGGCTCGACCGCACTGAACGTCCTTTGGGTGCTTGCGTTGGCAAACTCGGTAAGGCTTGCGGCGGCCAGCTGTTGTTCGTTCATTGGAATCACGAAAGGCTGCTCGGCCATAACGGTATGCCGCCAAAAGCCCTTAGCCACGCGGCGGCAGGTGTTGTCCACCAATGGACGCTTGCGGCCAAACAAGCTCTTACCAAGGTCGTTGAAGTCGATACATTCGGCGGCTGTGCGCCACGGCAGTTGGCCTGCCTTCGGCTTTTCATGCCGCTTGGGCTTCGTCCAGACGATAGGGCGGCCATCGGTGCGGCCGATTAGGAATAGGCGCTTGCGGATGGTCGGCGATCCGGCGTTGGATGCCCGGCGCTCACGCCACTGAACGTCGCAGCCAAGCCCGCGGATCAACGCATCCATCGGTACCCATTGACCGATGCACGCCATGATCTCGTCCATGTCGGGGTGATCCGCCGGCAAGCCGGTGGTGAGGCAGGAAACGAACGCGCGGAAGGTGCGGCCGGTGTGCTCTTTGATCGGCTTGCCCTGGTCGTCCAGTGGTCCCCACGCCTGAAACTCCTCCACGTTCTCCATCAGGAACAAGCGCGGGCGAGTAGCAAATACCCAGCGAACAACTACCCACGGAAGCGAGCGCACGCTTTTGCTGCGCGGTGCTCCGCCTTTTGCCTTGGAGAAATGGCGACAATCCGGCGAGGCCCACAAAATGCCCACGGGTTGGCCGCCTGTGGCTTCCAGTGGGTCAACTTCGTAGATGTCGCTGATGTAGTGCTTGGTGTTGCGGTGATTCGCGCGGTGTACAGCGATAGCGACGGGATTGTGGTTGATAGCTACATCGGGATCGCGATAGGCCCGGGCGCCTCCGCTACTAGCTCCGCCGGCCCCGGCAAACAGGTCCACGTACAGCTCACGCGAAAAGGGTAGGGGCTGCTGCTGCGCTCCTGCAATGACGATCTGTTGGGCAGCTGTCATACGACTGTCCCCTGTTGGCGTGCGATCTGCATCGCTTGGTCGAAGGTCATTGCGCGGGCCTTGAAATGCCAGATCGGGTCGCACTCACTGCTCAAGACCAGCGTGTTGAGCAGCGGGGCGGGCTTACCTGGTGTCCAGTTATCTAGGACGTCGCGCAGGCCGAGTGCCTTAGCGATGGCTTGGGCATTGGTGGTCTTGCCACAGCCAGAGGGGCCGTGAACCAAGCAGCTGCGGGGGGCTTTGGTTGTCATGCTGCAGCCCCCGCTGCTGGGGTGGTGTCCGCAATCTCGCGCAGTTGGGCATGGATGCGCTGGGCCAGCTCATCAACTGCTGCAGCCTGTGTGGCGGCGCGATCTGATTCAGGTTGGGATTTGAGGGCTTGGAAAGTGCGCTGAGCAAGCCGCATCGTGGAAGAGGCGCTGCGCAGGTTTTCGTAGTCCGACCTGGTCACCGGCATCCCGGTGAAGGACAGGATCTGTGCTTCGAGCTCGTTGCTGCGGGATTGGAGGGCCGCAATGCGGTCTTGGCCCGTTTCCAGTTGCAGCGTGCATGTCTGCTTGGTGCGCTGAAGCTCAGTGCGCAAATCGTCTTGGGCCTGCTGGGCATCCTTGAGCTTCAGGTGGAGAGCTTGATCATTGCAGGCTTTGCCGGCCTCAAAGCCAAGGGCATAGGCGCGTTGGCGTGCTTTTGCGATCAAGAAAGGAAGAATGATGAGGGTGACAATCCAGCCGATACCGGCGGCGAGTGCATACTGGTGTGGTTGCATGTGCTGTGCTCCGAAAAAGCCCGCCACCTTGAGTGTGAGAGTCGGTGGCGGGCCGAATGCCCCTGATGGCCGGGGCCGCCTGGGTCACGCGGATTTCGTTTCGATTTCTGCCTGCCGGTCGAGGTAGGCCGCTAGGTTGTGCAGATAAACCACGTACTGCGCCTTTGCGGAGCTTTCAATTTTGCTCAGCTGAAGATTGATCCGACCTTTGTTAACCAGCTCCTTGAATCGCCGGTCTGATCCGATGTGAGGGAAATAGTGTTCTCTCACTGCGGTCAGTGTCGGGCAGGGGGTGGTCCATTGCCTGCGCAGTTGCTCCAGCGTGCTCATGCGCAGTTCCCTAGGCCGTCAGGGCCGGGCTTTAGCTTTGCGCGCACAGCGGCGGCGAGTTGCACCTTGTCGGCCCCTGTAACCGCGACACAAACATCGCCTTTCTCGTTGGTCACCACGGCGCCAAGGGGTAACTGGCGGCTGACTGTGGCGATGACGTAGGCGATCTGGCCAGTCTGCAGCACCTTTTCTACGCTGGCCTGCGCCTCCATGAGTGCGAGCGCTTCCTCCGATTGTGCGGCGGAGTCGGCTCGGCCATTAGCCAGGTCCTGGAGAAAGTCCCGCAGCGATTGGCACTTTGTCGAAAGTGCGCGTGGAAGGGTCAAGCTGCTGCAGAGTGGCCCAAGGGTCACTTTGATGCGATGGTGCGTTGCGTCGTTCTCGATCTCGACCTGTGCGTCGACCGACGCTTCAGGGCGCTGCAGTTTGCAAATCGCAGTACCGCCTTTGTCTAAGGTGCTGTGCAAAAGCATGATTTGGTGAAGGGATATCTGGAACTCACTCATCCTTCACCTCCTACGCAAGGTACGGCGCAGACTTTGCCACCCATGGTGACGATTAGTTTCAAGCCGGTGCTGCGTTGGAATGCCTGAATTTTGGCGAGGCTGCTGCAAGCAGCTGGGTGTATGAGGACCGGTACCGATCCGTTGTGCTGTGTTGGTTTCATTCTTCCGTGTCCTTGGTGTGAGAGAGGGCCACGGATTGAAATTAGCAAAAGCTAATTGAATGATCAATAGCAAATGCTAAATAGATAAGGCGAGGTTGCCCCTCGGCAGACGGCCGATAGGATCAAACCTGTGGGAAGGGGGTTAGAGCTTCGTTGCCTTCCAGGCCAACAAGACGCGCGCCTGGATGTGCATGCGCTCAATCATTGATTCATCAATCGTGATCGGCGGATAGATCGGGTTATCGGAGATCATGCGCAACATGCCGCCAGTCAGGCGTTGCAGACGCTTGATGTATAGGTCGCCGTCGAGAGTGAAGACATATATTGCGTCTGTTCTCACTTCAGAAATACCGCGATCAACCAGCAGGGCATCGCCGTCCGCGAACGTACCTGACATGCTGTCTCCGTCGCCTGCGATGATGGCCAGGTTGTCGACGTTCGAGAAGCTGAGGCCCTGCATCCTGAGCCAATCTAGGTGAACGGTCATGTCGCGGATGACTTCAATGTGCATTTCTGGGGCTGCCTTGCCATTCCCCATCGACGCCGCAATGTCGAGATGCGGGATCAGTACGAAGTTCTTGTCCTTTGCCACCCGAGAAGGTAGGCGAACCACGTTCGTTGGGGGTGCGTTGGAGGGTTCTTCCACTGGAGGAGATGTGAGCGTCCCTGCTGTAAGCCCAATCTTGAGCTCAAGGTTGTGCGCAGCCTTCTCCCCCAGCTTGCGGTGGCCGTTGAGCAGTTGCGACAGATACGACGCGTCTAGGTCGTGAGCTTCAGCGAATTCCTTCTGGCTCAAGTTGCCCATGATCGTGCGGAGGGAGGCGATTCGCCTTTCGTTTATGTCCATGTGGCGATGATTGCTTTCCGTTAGCAAACAGTAAATTACCGGTTGCTATTGCGTCATGAATTAGCAATTGCTAATCTCCTCGCCAATGGAGGTGTCTATGACGCTGAGCGAGTACTTGAAGACGATGGAAAAGGATGAGCTGGAAGCACTTGCGCGACGTTGCGGGACATCTGTAGGCCAATTGAAGCAAGTGGCCTACGGAAACCGCCGCGCTAGTGCGGGGTTGGCTGTCAGCCTGGATCGTGAAACGGCAGGCAAGATTCGATGTGAATCGCTTCGACCGGACATCGACTGGGCCTATTTACGGCAAGGATACAAGTAAGAACGCTGAGCCAGGACTCTCACCTCCTGACCCAGCTATGACAGTGAAAAACACCATCACTCCCGTCATCCGGCTGCCTCTCACCACAAGAATGGCCGGATGACTGCAACCGCATGTCGTGCCCCACAGCACGCAAAGCACAACATACCGGTCGTGGTCGTAGGATAGGGCTTGCCCCTTTCCATGGCTACACCGTAAACCGAGGATTTACGGTTATGAGTCGTATTGATCTACTGCCCGGCGCTGGCCCGGTCCTTACCTTGCGGCAGGCGCTCTATCGCGCAGGTCGTGACTATCACGGCGGAATGACCAGGCTGGCCTTCGACATGGGGCTGGATGTGGACACGCTTCAAAAGAAGCTCAACCACAACGAAGAGCGCCGCTGGCCCACTCCCGACGAGCTTGAAGAGATCGTTCAGTTGACCGCCAGTCCGCGTCTGCTTGATGCCCTGGTGCGTCCGGCCGGTGCTGTCTGGTACCGCCCTGAGCCAGTGCCTGCGACCAACGAGGCGCTGCAGGCAGTCGCCAAGCTCCTTGAGGAGTCCAGCGAGTTTGTAGGGAGCCTGCATGATGGGGCCGCAGACAACGTATGGACGCCCGTAGAAGTGGTCGATCTGGAGCAGCGTGGCATGGATGTTATCCGCCAGGTGCTGGCTATCATGGCAGGTGCTCGCCAAGCCATGGAGGAAAGTACCCATGGCTGATGTGATCGATGTAGCCAATGACCAGGCCGATTACCACCTACAGGTGGCCCTCCAGCGTCGTCTTCGCGCCGTGACAAAGCCCAGTTCGGAGTTCTGCGAGGATTGTGGCGAGCCGATCCCGACGAAGCGGCAGCAGCTGGTGGCGGGTTGCGAAACCTGCACCAGTTGTCAGGAGCTACGGGAGCGCCGCAGATGAGCGGGCGCCCAACTCCTTCCACAGCTGATTGGGCGCGGCGTTACATTCAAACCTTCAATCTCGCCCTGGTTCCTATGGAGCCAGGCACGAAGGGGCCGACGCAAGAAGGCTGGAACAAGCCCGGCGGCTATTTCACTGATGTCGCTAGCGCCGAGCAGTTCTGGACCGCAAATCCGAGTCACAACCTGGGCGTTGTACTCGGTCCGAGCCGTGTCTGCTCACTTGATGTTGACGACGTTGAGTCCACGCGACTGGTGCTGCAGCAGACGCATGGCATCGATGTTGATGCGCTCGCGGAGTCATACCCTACCTCTGTGGGCAATCCCGCGCGATTCCGCATCATGTTCCGCGTTCCTGATGGCGTAGAGCTGAAGAAGCATGCGCTGGTTTGGCCGAACAAGAATGACCCCGACGGCATTATTCACAAGGGGCTGATGGCTCAGGTAAGGGCTGCAGTCGATGAAAAAGATGAAGCCAGGGAGGCGGCACTCCGCATGGCTGCTGAGCCATTCAAAAAGCTCACCGTGTTCGAGCTTCGCGCTGGTTTAGTACAGGACGTATTGCCTCCGTCGATCCACCCGGGGACTGGCAAGCCATACACCTGGCGGAAGGCGCCGGACGCTAACGGTTTACCAGATCTGCCTGAAGACCTGCTGGCAATCTGGCAGGGTTGGGAAGAGTTCAAGCCGAATGGCGAGGCGTTGTGCCCTTGGAGGTCGCATCCGGCTGTTCCTCTGAGCAGGCCTGCTGTCGCTCCCCGCCCGGCAGCAGCTCGTTCTGGAGAGCCGCTGCCCGAGGTCATTCCTGAGTTCAACCGCATCCACGACATCGCCACGATGATCGAGGCGCATGGTTACAAGCGGGTGGGCAGCAAGTGGTTGTGCCCGCAAAGCAGTTCCGGCCTGCCAGGAGTGACGATCACTGACGACAAGAAATTGTACTCGCACCACACCTCTGACCCGCTTGCAAACGGACACAAGAACGATGCGTTCGATGTGTTCTGCATCCTGATGCACAACGGTGACCAGCGGGCAGCAACCCGGGCTGCTGCGCAGATCCTGGGCATTGACGCCAAGTCACGCCCACCGACTCCGCCGCCGTTGGGCGAACCTCCCCGAGCCCCATCCATGGTCGAGCAGGCCGAGCAGGGCGAGGCGGGTGCTGCCCCCGATGAGCCTGCCGATGCTGAGGACCTGCAAGGCGATTCCAGCACGGCCGCCGCCTCGGCCGACGGGGGGCAGGGGGGAGAGGGTCTGGTCCTCAAGAGCGCCAAGCGCCGGTTCGCCCTGGTCGAGGGCACCACGAACGTGTGGGACATGGACAAGGGACAGTCGATGAAGCGGACCGGCTTCGAAGCCCTAGTAGGCAAACCACTTGCCAAGCAGTGGATGGAGAGCACCGACAAGAAGCTGGTCTCGTCCGAGCAGGTCAAGGAGCTCGAGCAGGCCCGCAAAATGTCGAGCAAGAAGGGCGGGGCGCTGAACCTCGACCCGCTCGACCGCTATGTGTACATCGACGGTACCAAAGAAGCCTGGGACCGGGAGAAGAAGCGGCGTCTGCCCGAGGGCAGCGTGAAGATGGCCTTGGGCGATGCTTACCAGCTTTGGCTGAACAGCCCGAGTCGCCGGGTGGTCGACGTCGACCACATCGTGTTCGACCCGACGATGACAAAGGACCCAGCGACTTACATCAACACTTTTGAGGGCCTGCCGCTTGGCCCGGTGCGGGATGACGCTGCCTGCGAGAACCTGCGGTGGCTGATCTCGTTCCTGTGCAACCACGACGCGGTTGCCCTGGACTGGCTGGTCAAGTGGCTGGCCTACCCGCTGCAGCACATGGGCGCCAAGATGGATACAGCAGTGTTGTTCCACTCCACGATGGAAGGCTCCGGCAAGAGCTTGCTGTTCGCGGACATCATGGGCGAGCTGTACGGCCGGTACGGTGCAACGGTTGGTCAGACCCAGCTCGAAGGCAACTTCAACGCCTGGCAGAGCGGCAAGCTGTGGGCGGTGTTCGAAGAGGTTGTCAGCCGCGACCAGCGCTACAACCAGGTGGGCAAGATCAAGCACATGATCACCGGCAAGACGGTGCGCATGGAGTCGAAGTTCATCAACGGCTGGGAAGAGGCCAACCACATGAATTCGGTGTTCCTGAGCAACGAGATCATGCCCTGGCCGATCAGCGAGAGCGACCGGCGAATGTTGGTGATGTGGCCGCTGGAGACGTTGCCGCCCGAACGGCAGAAGGCAATCGCCCGTGAGCTGGCCAACGGTGGCGTTGCGGCGCTGTATGGCTGGCTGTTGGACATCGAGCTGGGTGAGTTCAACCAGCGCACACGACCGCCGGAGACCGAGGCCCGCCAGCGTCTGGTGGAGCTGAGCCGCACGGCGTGGCAGACCTTCTTCTACCTCTGGCGTGCCGGCGAACTGGGGCATGGCCTATGGGGCTGCTGCCTGACCTCGGACGTCTACGCGATGTTTTTGGAATGGTGTTCCCACAACAAGGAGAACTCCATGAGCCACACCAAGTTCTCGTTGATGTTCAGTGCGAAGGTGGAGAAGACAAGGGCCATCCCCTGGTCAGACGGCAACAACCGACGGTTCGCGGCGTTCTTCTTCCCCAGTGACGGCGATCCTTCCCTGCCCCCATCCGCAGTGGCGGCCGAGCTGGGCAAGAACGTCGTCGAATGGCGTGCCCGGGCAAAGCTGGCTGGGTGGAACGTGGACGGCTGGGACCACATCAAGAGGCTGGCAGCATGATTCCATCGGCAAGTGTGTTGGGTGTGTTGGGTTTGTGTTGGGTTGGTTTAGATAAGCCAACACAGGTCAGAGCCCCGAATTCCGTGGCGTGGATGGCATGTGTGTTGGGTGTGTTGGGTTTGCGCACGCGCGCGCGCAGGCGCGCTTTTTTTAACAGTGATTCCGAAGGTGAGAAAAATCCCTATGCGAGCCTCGATAAACCCAACACACCCAACACACTCAACTCATATGCGGTTAATCCATTGAATTCATTGGCTTTCGAGTGTGTTGGGTTTGTGTTGGGTTGGCTAAATGTGTGTTGGGTGCAGACTTCGGAGGAGCGGCGATGACGATGGACTTGGAAAGACGCCTTCAACGCCAGGTGCAAGTGGCCCAGCATGTGAAGGAAATGGCGGGGTTGATTGATCAATCCGAGCGCCTGCGTCTTGTCGGCGGACTGATGCAGCACTGGGGTGAGCAGCGCAGGCAATTGGGATTGGAAGCCAGCCTCGGTAGTCAGATGGGAACGATCATGGAGTGGAAGGGGGCGGCGCCCCGCACCGGTTCTGCTGGAGCGCGGATTCTGATGTCGGGCGCAGGCTTGGATCACGCCGCCGCGGAAGTCGATGCAGCGGTTGCTGAGTTGGCTCGCGGGGACAAGCGGGCGGCAACGCTGGCCAAGTTGGCCGAGCTTCGTTACGTTCATCAGGTCACTATCAGGGAACAGATGCGTGAGGTCGGGCTTGCCGAAGAGGCCGACCGGACTTACCGGAATTGGGTCAAGTCTCTGCACCTGCGGGTGTTTGCTCAGCTGGCCGCACGCTCTGGACGCGTTAGGCAGCAGACCGTTCGTCGTGTTGCTTTGCAGCTTGTGTGCAACATTGATGCTACATAGCGACCACATTGTGACGAACCGAAAATCACCCCTTTTCGGTTTTTCCGGTGGCATGTAAAAAGTCCCCACGATATCAAAAGTGCGCTTAGGCGCTTCCCCCACAAGCACTGTGCTGTGCAACCCGCTCCGACCTGTCGGGGCATCGAGAACCCTGCCAACCGGCGGGGTTCTCTTTTTCCGGCGCAGGGCTTTGCCAATGAGGCTTACATGAACAGCGAGCAACAAACGTTAGCCGAACTGCCGATCTGGATGGTGATCGTGCTGTCCCTGGTCGGCGGTGTTTCGGGAGAGATGTGGCGTGCCGACATGGCGGGTGCTCGCGGCTGGGGGCTGATTCGCCGGTTGGCGTTGCGCTCTGGAGCCTGCGTGACCTGCGGTCTTTCGACCAACATGTTGCTGTACGCCCTCGGCGTATCGGTTTGGGCGGCGGCAGCGGTTGGTTGCTTGGCTGCGATGGCTGGCGCCGATGTCGCTATCAACCTCTACATGCGCTGGGCCGCCAAGCGGCTGGGGCTGGAGCAGGCGCCGCGCCAGGCCGGCGAGCCGGGGCAGTGACCCGGCCGGCAGCCCCGGAGGGGCGGGGGACCCTGGCGGTATGGCCGGGGTACGGGGCAGGAAACCCGCGCTTCTTCGTTAGCGGGTGGTTCACCAGCTTAGTGAACTACGGTGAACTGGTTAACCCCTTGAGTTCATTGGGTGAACTGGAAATTTCAGCATGCAGCATCTGACCAAATCGGAGTTCGCCGCCCGACGTGGGTGGTCGAAATCCTATGTTTCCAAACTGGCCAGCCAAGAGCGCTTGGTGCTCTCCGCCGACGGCAAGGTAGACGTCGAAGCCACCGAGGCACTGCTGGCAGAGTCCGCCGACCCAAGCAAGGCTGCCGTCGCTGCCCGGCATGAAGAAAACCGGGTCGAGCGTGATGTGCGCAGCCAACTTCAACCAGGTGGCGATACACCTGCGGTGCAGCCACTGGTTCAGCAGCCAGGCAAGGGGCTGGACTTCCAGAAGGCGAGGGCGCACCGCGAGTTCTACCTTGCCCAGCTCGCCGAGGCTGAGTTCAACAAGGTCCAGGGCAACTTGGTCGAGCGCAAGTCTGTAGAGGATGCCGCCTTCGCTGCTGGGCGTACGCTTCGGGACCTGGTGTTCGGCCTTGCTCCGCAGCTCGCTGCTGAACTGGCGGGTATGAGCGATTCTTGGGAAATCGAAAAACGCCTCACGGGCGCGTTCCGCCAAGTCTTCGAAGACGCGGCGAAGATGAGCGGCGCCGACCTTAAACAAGCCATAACACAGAGCTGAGCCTATGCCCCCCGGATACGCGGACGGTGCGAAGGTGTACC
The DNA here is from genome assembly GCF_050058005.1 of Pseudomonas sp. WOUb67. Classification (NCBI taxonomy): domain Bacteria; kingdom Pseudomonadati; phylum Pseudomonadota; class Gammaproteobacteria; order Pseudomonadales; family Pseudomonadaceae; genus Pseudomonas; species Pseudomonas sp. WOUb67. The sequence continues at coordinate 2,183,020 of NZ_CP170112.1, forward strand.
GCGAAGCGTATGGCCGTGGGCTGAAGCCTGACCCTCAATTGTGGGTGGACGAATGGTCTGACGAGTACATGCGGATACCGCGTGATACCGGCGCAGCCGAGCCCGGCAAATATCGCACAGCACGGACGCCTTATGCCCGTGAACCTATGCGCTGCCTCTCACCGGCGCACCCCTGCAAGCGCGTCATTACCATGGTCGCTTCGCAGCTGATGAAAACGCAGATCGCCCTCAACTGGATTGGGGCGCTGATCCATATGGCGCCGTCCAACATCCTCACGTTGCTGCCTAGCCTGGCCCTGGCCAAGCGGGTGTCGGCGCGGATCGGGAAGACCATCGCCGCGACCCCAGAGTTGAAAGAGCGTGTGGCAGCCTCCCGATCACGGGATGCCCGCAACACCATGGATACCAAAGAATTCGAGGGCGGAACGCTGTATGCGACCACTGCTGGCTCGGCCTCCAACCTCGCAGAGCTGGCTGCTCGATACATCTACGGCGATGAGATTGACCGCTGGGACGTGGATGTCGATGAAGAGGGTGACCCTGTCGATCTTGCGGAGACGAGGGGCAGTACCTTTGGGCGCAATGCCAAGTTTTACTTTTCCAGCTCGCCGACCATCAAAGGTGCTTCGCGCATCGCCGATCTGTTCGAAACGAGCGACCAGCGATATTACTACGTGCCCTGTCCAACATGCGGTCACATGCAGGTGCTGGAGTGGGAGCATCTGCTGTACTCGGCTGATTTCCAGACCGTCCACTACAAGTGCTCTTCGCCCGATTGCGATGTGCTGATCGAAGAGCATCACAAGGGTGAGATGCTCGCCCAGGGTGAATGGCGTTCGCACGCCAAGGGCGATGGGGAAACGGTTGGTTTCCACCTCAACGCTTTGTATGCCCCGCTTGGTTGGACGTCATGGGCTGATCTGGCCAAGCAATTCGAGAAGGCCAAACGTGCTCAGGATCGAGGCGACCTTGAGCCCATGCAGGTGTTTTACAACACCCGCTTGGCCAAAGTCTGGGACAGCGCGGTCGAGCAGACCAAGGCGGAGGTTCTACAGGCGAGAGCGCTGCAAGAAGACTATGTGCTTGGCACCCTTACCGTTGGCGTGTTGGTTCTGACCTGCTCTGTTGACGTCCAGGCCAATCGCTTGGAGGTGATGGTTATCGGCTGGGGCGTCGGGATGGAGCGCTGGATTGTTGACTTCCGGGTGATACCTGGTGACCCAGCAGACCAACGGACATGGGATCTGCTCGATGAGCTGCTGAAGGCTCGATACCGCCATCCTTGTGGTGTTGCCCTGGGCATTCTGGCCACGGGCATTGACTCCGGTGGTCATCACACTCATGAGGTGTATCAGTTCTGCCGTGTGCGCCGCTGGCGCAACGTCTTCGCCCTCAAAGGGGCGAGCAAACCGGGCAAGCCGGTAATCGCCCAGCGGCCCTCGCTGGTGGATGTCAGCTGGAGGGGCCAGACCGAACGCAACGGCGCCGAGCTGTGGATGATTGGTACCGACACCGCCAAGGACTGGATCTACAACCGCTACGGCTTCGAGTCGGGTCCCGGCGCGGTGCACTTCGCAAAGGACCTTCCCGACGAGTTCTTCCAGCAGTGTGTGGCGGAACGAAAGATCGCTCGCTATGTGAAAGGGTACAAGCGAATCGAGTGGGTCAAGGGCAAGGCCGACCGCAACGAAGCGCTGGACCTCCAGGTGTACAACTTGGCCATGGCCTATTACCTCGGGCTGCATCGCTATGGCGAGCAGGACTGGGACAAGCTGCGCCAGGCGCTGGCCCAGGCAAGTCTGTTTGATGAGCCGTCACCTGCGAAGCCACCGGTCATTGAGTACCAACACGATGACGACGATGAGTGGGACGACGCTCCGGTTTCAGCGACACCGCAAGCTCGGCCCGCTCCACGCTCCACTCCACCGCCGCCTCGCCCGGCACCTCAACCAATGCAACGCCGCAGCTCCAGCAGCGGCTATCTGAAGAGACGCTGACATGGCATATACCCAGGCACACCTCGCGGCCGTCGAGCGCGCGATAGCGCGTGGCGAACGTGTGGTTCGTTACAGCGACCGCACCGTGGAGTATCGGACGGTAGACGAGCTGATCAAGGCCCGCGACCTGATCCGCACCGAACTGTCCCAGTCGGCTGGCCCGCGTTCCCGCGTGGTTCGGCTTTACCATGGGGGTAAGGGGTTGTGAGCGGCCGCTACATCTCCACGCGTTCGGGGCTACTGGTGCCCGAGCGGATTAAGGCCAGCTATGAGGGGGCAGCCGAAGGTCGGCGCTCCTCTGGCTGGGACGCCCCGGATACTGGCCCCAACAGCCTGATTATGCCGGCCCTTCGCAATCTGCGGTCACGTTCGCGGGCTGCAGTACGCAATGATCCGTATGCGGCCAACGTCATTGATAAACGGGTCAGCAACCTGATTGGCACTGGCATCACGCCGCAGCCACGGTTGCTCGACAAGGCCCTGCGCAAAGCCATGCAGGAGCTGTGGGAGGATTGGGTGGACGAGTCGGACGCCGACGAGCGCACCGACTTCTACGGGCAGCAAGCCCTGGTGGCGCGCACCGTTGAGCAGTCTGGCGAATGTTTCGTGCGCTTGCGGCCACGCCGGCTGGAGGATGGCCTGGCGGTGCCGCTGCAGATTCAATGTCTCGCGCCGGAGTTTGTGCCACACGACAAGTTCGAGGTGACGCGCACCGGCAACACCATCCGTGCCGGTATCGAGTTCAATGGTATTGGCCGCAGGGTGGCTTACTGGTGCTACCGCAACCACCCCAGCGACAAGGCTTCGCTCAACGCCGGTTACAACCCGCTTGTGCGTGTCCCGGCCGATCAGATGCTGCACATCTTCGAGCCGTTGGAGCCTGGCCAATTGCGGGGTGTCCCCCGGCTGGCGCCGATCCTCAAGCGCCTGCGCAGCCTGGACAACTACGACGACGCGGTGCTCTTCCGGCAGGAGGTGGCCAACTTGTTCGCCGGTTTTGTTCGCAAACCGGCGCCGGATGGGCTGGGTGGCCCGCCAATGGACATGATCACCGGCGGAGCGGTTGTTCATGACCGTGATGCCTTCACTCCAATGGTGGCACTGGAGCCCGGCACGATGCAGGAGCTGGGGCCGGGCGAGCAGGTCGAGTTCTCCGACCCGCCCGACGGCGGCAACAACTACCCCGACTTTATGCGGCAGCAACTGATGGCTGCCTCCGCCGGCGCGGGTCTGCCTTACGAGCTGATGACCGGCGATATGCGCGGCGTTAACGACCGTGTCATCCGGGTGGTGCTGAACGAGTTTCGCCGCCGCCTGGAGCAGCTGCAGTTCTCGGTATACGTCCACCAGCTCTGTCGCCCGGTGCGAGCGGCCTGGATGGACATGGCGGTGCTGGCCGGGGCACTGGACCTGGTGGACTACACCCTGAACCGCCGCCAGTACCTGCGGACACGGTGGGTGCCACAGGGCTGGGCCTACATCCAGCCAGTTCAGGACGTGCAGGCGCGCATGCTCGAAGTTGCGGCAGGGTTCACCTCGCGCAGCGAGATGTGCCTTCGCTCGGGTACCGACGCTGAGATCGTGGACGAGGAGAACGCTGGCGACATCGCTCGGGCGCATGGCCTGGGCCTCAAATACAACGGCTTGTCGGCAATCGATGACGAGTCTGATGATTCCGACGAGAAGGGGAAAACATGAAACCGTTGATGCCGTTTCGCATCTTCAACAAGGCCAAGGCCCTCCCGCAAGTCGAGGATGGGCATTGGTATTCAATCGCCGCTGCGACTGAGGGTGATGCCGACTCGAAGGTCATCGAGGTCTATGTCTACGGTGAGATTGGTGCTTGGGGCATTACTGCCAATCAGTTCATCCAGGACCTCAAGGCGATTGACGACGGCACCTCGCCGATTGTGGTGGCCTTCAACACCAACGGCGGAGACTTGTTCGAGGGCCTTGCCATTCACAACGCGCTGAGCCGCTTGGGTGAACGTTGCACCGGCCGAGTCGATGCCTTGGCTGCTAGTGCAGGCAGCGTGGCTGTCTGCGGCGCTCACCGCGTGGTCATGGCATCGAATGCCATGCTGATGATCCACAACCCTTACACCTGGGTTAGCGGTGATGCCGAGGATCTTCGTCGGGTGGCTGACGTGCTCGATCAGGCCTTCGAGGCAATGATCGCAGCCTACAAGGCCAAGGCTCCGAACATTGATGACGCGGAGCTGCGACGTTTGGTCAATGACGAAAGCTGGCTCACGGCCTCGGAGGCCGTGGCGCTGGGGCTGGCGGATGAGGTCGGGAATGGTGTCAAAGTTCAGGCTTGCCTTGGGCATGGCGCGGCGATGGCGCGTTACCGCAACACCCCGCAAGCGCTGTTGGATCAGCTCAAGGCCAGTAAGGATGTGGTGACCGAGCCGGCTGATCCCGCACCCGAAGGCGAGTCTGCTCCCCCAGCGCCGGACGCAAGCGACTCAGCAGCCTTGGCCTTGATGATCACCCAGGCCTGCAGCAAGGCCGGGATCAGCAACCTGGTCGAGCCGCTGATTGCATCGACCAAGCTCGCAGACGAAGCCACCGTGCAGGCAGCACTGACCCGCGCCAAGTCGGTACGGGACCTCTGCGTTGCAGCCCGCTTGCCGGAGATGTCCGCTGAATTCGTCCAGGCCGGCTTAGATGCAACGGCCGTTCGTGCGCGGTTGTTCGACAAATTGGTCGGTGGCGGCAAGGGGTTCGAGATCGACAACAGCCTGCCGCCAGCTGATGACCTGCCTGAGAAGGTCCAGGCGAAAGCACCCAACCCCAGCAGCATCTGGGCTGCCCGTCGGCAGGCCACACAATCCCGTCCCGGCCAAGGAGCCTGAACATGAGCAAAACCTATGTAGAGCCGGTCCATGCCGGTGAATTCCTGCTGTCCGAGGGCGCAGGCAAGATCTCCCGCGAAGTGATCGAACTGGCCCCAGGTGATGCCCTGGTGGCTGGCCAGGTGCTCGGTCAGCTGACTGCCAGCGGGCAGTTCACCCCGTACAGCCCTGAAGCCGAAGACGGCAGCGAAACGGCCAAGTGCATCCTGTTTGCTTCTGTCGCGTCCTCAGATGTTGTGCGCCGTGGGCGTGCTGTCGTACGCCTGGCAGAAGTGAGCGAGGCCCTGCTGACCGGCCTCGATCCTGACGGGGAGAAGTCCCTGGCGGCCCAGTTCATCATCGTTCGCTGATAGCGACCTCTTTCACCCCAACCCCGCCTTGTGCGGGGTTTTGCATTTTTGGAGTGGCTCATGGCCGACATTGATATTTTTGAAGACAACGCATTCACCGTCCCAGCGCTCACCGCTGCCATCAACGAGCAACCATTCGTACCAGGGCGCTTGGCCGAGCTGGGGCTGTTCGAGGAGGAGGGCGTCACCACGGTGACTGTCCAGGTGGAAAAAGACGGCGAGACCTTGGCGTTGGTGCCATCCGGTGAGCGTGGCACCTCGGGGCTGGTGGTCAACGGCAGCAAGCGGATCCTGCTGCCCTTCAACACCGTGCATCTCCCCGAGCGCTTCGCCATCAAGGCAGATGAGATCCAGGGCATTCGTGCGTTCGGTGAGCAAACCGAGCTGCAGGCCGTGCAGGACGTCGTCAACAAGCGTTTGGCGAAGGCCCGTCGCCAGTTGGACGCTACGCATGAGTTTCATCGTATGGGCGCCCTGAACGGCGTCGTTCTGGATGCGGATGGCCGTACGGAACTGCTCAATATCTATGATCGTTTCGGACTCCAGCCCATCGAGATCGATATGGAGCTGGGTACCGCGGGTACCGATGTTCGGGTGAAGTGTGTCGATGCACTCGATGCTCAGGAAGAGGCCCTGGGGGCGACTACCAGCAACGGTGCCCGAGCGTTCTGCGGCAAGAACTTCTGGCGGGCGCTGATCTCGCATCAGAGCGTTAAGAAGACCTACGAAGGTACACAATACGCCGCTGCGCTGCGTGCCGATGGTCGCGAAGCATTCGAGTTCGGCGGCATCAGCTGGGAACGCTATCGCGGCAAAGTGAGCGGCATTTCCTTCGTGCCGGATGACGAGGCCCGCCTGGTGCCGGAGGGTGTTCCCGGCCTGTGCATTACCCGTTTCGCGCCGGCCGACTACATGGATACGGTCAATACCGAGGGGCTGCCGTACTACAGCCAACTGGAAATGATGCCTTTCAAGAAGGGTGTAGACGGTGAGGCACAGTCGAACCCGCTGCACCTGGTTACTCGCCCTCGCGCAATCATCCGCCTGAAGCGTTGACGATGGCTTTTCGCGATCTGATCGATGACGTGGACGAGGTGGTCTTCGACGTCCTAGCGGATCCGGTGGAAATCGATGGCCGCCCCGTTCTCGGGATGTTCTCGGCGCCCTGGCTGCAGCCCAAGCTCGGCCAGATCAGAACCGCGCTGCGAGAGCCGCACCTGGTCATCCGGGTTGGTGATAACGCGGGTGTCGAGGTGAAGCAACGGGTCGTGATCGATCTACCGCCAGAGGACGGTGGCGGCATCTACACCATCGCCGGCAGCGAGCCTGGAGGCGATGGCCTTGTAACGCTGATCTTGAGGAAGGCGGTATGAGTGTTGGTAGCTATCACAAGCAGTCGGCCAGCAGTGGGTTGATCTCGCTGCAGCTGGATGCGCAGGCGCTCAAGGGCTTTCAGGATTTCACCAGACTGGTCCCCAAAGCGGCCCACGCCGCGCAACGACGGGCAATCAATAAGACGTTGCGCTGGCTTCGAACCCACATCGCCCGGGAGGTAGGCCGACAGGAGCGGATCGCTATCGCGGCGGTGAGGCAGCGGCTGAGGGCGTTCCCGGTGTCCGGCAGCGGTCAGGGCAAGCTCTGGTTCGGTATCAATCCCATCGAAGCCAGTCGAGCGGGCCGCCCCCGTCAGGGCCGGACAGGCGTTTCGGTAGCGGGCCGCAAGTACCAGGGTGCGTTCTTCAAGACGGTGTACGGCGGCAATCCGGATATCTGGATTCGTACCGCAAGCAAGCACTTCGACGCGGACAGCTACCCGGATAGCGAGGTGTCAGGGGCAGGCGGTCGCCGTTCTGGTTGGATCTCTGAGAACGGCAGCCGCTTCCCGTTGGCGAAGGCGAAGATTTCCCTGGAGGACGTTCGGCCTCACTTCGAGGCGTGGACCAATCGCGCCCACGAGCGCCTGGTGGTCGTAATGGAACAAGAGTTGAATTTTGAACTGCAAAAGTACCTTCGGAGATCAGGCAATGGATGAGGACGCCATACCTTTAAGCCAAGTGTATGCGGCAATTGAACAGCATATCAGGGAGGCCATCCCAGGCTTGCACTACGTTGGGACCATGCCGAGCGGCATCGAGGTCGTCCCACCGCCCGCGGTGGTGCTCGAACTGGCGGGATTCGAAAGTGCCGAAGACGACCCAGGGACAGGGCAGACGGCGGTTGATGCACGCTTTGAAGCGCGGGTTCTTGTTCCAGGTGAGGAAGACAACTGTCTTCACGTCGCTGCATTTGTGGCGGCACAGTTGGCTGTCCTGCTGCGCATGCAGTCTTGGGGCTTACCCGTCAGGTTCGCTGAGTTTGTACGGGCCGAGCGCGATTGGAGCAGGCCGGAGCTGGACGGCTTTGCGGTTTGGGTGGTCGAGTGGACTCAGATCATTTACCTGGGCGAGGAGGAGTGGCCTTGGCCCCGAGAGCCCGGCCCGGTGCTGTTCGCCTTCGACCCGGACAGCGGGGAGGGGAAGGAGCAGCACTACCAGCATCCGGAGACCATGGAATGAGCTACGCGACCGCGCAGCATGACCGGATGCTGTCCGACCAGGTGATTAAGGGTTACGTGGTGGCCGTCGACCTGGTGGCCGCCATGGTGCGCATAACTGACGGTAGCGATTGGGTCAGCGCCTGGGTGCGCTGGCATTCCCTCGCCGCCGGCAAGGCCCGCCATTGGCGGTCGCCCAGCTTGGGCGAGCAGGGCGCGCTGATCAGCCCGAGCGGTGACCCTGCCCAGGGCACGTTTGTGCCGGGGCTGTACGGCAATGCCGGCCCCCAGCCGGACAACCGCGACCATGTAGAGGTGTGGCGTTTCGATGATGGCGGCTCGCTGGTCTACGACTGGGAAGCCAACAGCTACACCATCAAGCTGCCCACGGGCACGGTCAACATCGAGGTCGGCAGCACCAAGGCGGTGATGACCGACGACACGATCAGCGCCAAGACCACGACGCTAACGGCTGAGGCGCAGGCCGCCACGATCAAGGCGCCGTCGATCACCCTGGAGGGCGACGTGTTGATCAAGGGCGCGTTAAGCGTAACGGGCGATATCAACGGCGGCGGCAAGATCATCGACACCGCCGGCAACACGGCAAATCACAAGCACTGACAGCCCGCATTCGCGGGCTTTGTCTTATCTGGAGGGCCATATGGCTACTAAAGCGAAAACCGTTTCAACCGACGAGGCGGCCGCATCGGACGCTGGCGAAGCCTCTGCAGCATCCGCGCCGGCTGTCACCGAGGAAGTGGCGCAAGTCACCTACGCCGACACGGTCTATACCTCGCGCTCGCTGTACCTGGCCAAGGGCGAGGACCTGCGCGAATTCAAGGTGGTGGCCAAGCATGTCAGCGTACCGGCCGATGACGCCGAGGCGGTGGCGTTCCTGAGCGATCACCCTGAGCTGCAGCGCCTGGACGGCTGACCATGATCGGCCTGGATCGCCGCACCGGCGAAGCTATCTCGGGCCTCGATCACCTGCGCCAATCCATTGAGGACATTCTGACCACGCCACTCGGCAGCCGTCGCATGCGGCCGGAATACGGCAGCAAGCTGCGGCGTTACGTCGACATGCCGGTCAATGAGGGATGGAAAAGCGCGGTACAGGCCGAGGTGTCCCGCTCACTGGGTCGCTGGGAGCCTCGCTTGAAGTTGGAGCGGGTGGTGGTCACCTCGGTGCTTGACGGGCAAATCGGCATGACGCTGACCGGCGAGTACCTGGGCAGCAGTGCCGTGATGGAGGTAATCGCATGATCGATCTTTCCCTGCTGCCCCCACCCGATGTGGTGGAAAGCGTGGATTTCGAGGAGCTGTATCAGGAAACACTGGGCATCTTCCGCGAGTTCATGGGGGACCAATGGACAGCGGTGCTGGAGTCCGATCCGGTGGTCAAGCTGATGGAAGTCATGGCCTACCGGGAAATGCTGACGCGCGCGCGGGTCAACGCGGCGGCCAAGGCGAGCTTGCTCGCTTTTGCCAAGGGTAACGATCTGGTGAACCGCGCCGCTGACTATGGCGTCGAGAGGTTGGTCATTCGCCCGGCCGACCCGGATGCGGTGCCGCCGGTTGAGGCGGTGATGGAGAGCGACGAGGCGTTGCGCTACCGCACGCGGCTGTCGCTTGAGGCGTTGTCGGTGGCTGGCAGCAGCGGGGCCTATGAGTATCACGGGCTGAGCGCATCGGCCGAGCTGACCAATGTGTCGGTCGATTCGCCCCGTTTTGTCGGTGCGGAATTGACGCCCGCCGTGCGTGCCCAGCTTCCCCCCGGGGCCATTGTCGTGGTCTGCGACTACGACGCTGGCCTGGCCAACCCGCTGCCCGGCGACGTGTCGTTGGCCATCCTGCCCAGCCCCACCAGCACCACGCCGGTGGCCCAGCTGGTCGCGAAGGTAAAGGCGGCCTTGTCGGCCGAGGAAGTACGGCCGATCACCGACCGACCCCGCGTGGCCGCCGGTTTGCCGGCTGAGTTCAAGGTGGAGGCCGAGCTGCAGATTGAAGAAGGGCCAGACCCGGACGTGGTGAGGGGCACGGCGCGGGCTGGCCTGGATGCTGCTATCGCAGAAGCGCGCCGCCTGCAGGGGCAGTTGCCCCTGTCGGCCATCTACGCCGCGTTACACGTAACGGGGATTCGTAGCGTGACCTTGAAGCAGCCAGCGGCCGGGGTGGTGTGTGATAAGCGGCATTACCCCAGCTGCACCTCGGTCACGCTGACGGCGAAGGTGGTGGCATGAGCCTGTTGCCGCTCAACGCCACCCAGCTGGAGCGTGCCCTGGAGGCGGCGGCCGACCTTGGCCTTGATCCGGACGTTATCCGGGGTGTGGCCGACTCGGCACGTTGCCCGCCGAACTTCCTGCCCTGGCTGGCTTGGGCGTGGAAGGTTGACGGCTGGGAAGCGGCCTACACCGACGAGCAGCGCCGCGCGCTGATCCGCGAGGCAATTCCGGTTCACAAGACCAAGGGCACGGTCGGCGCAATCCGGCGCGTGCTCAAAGCTGTGCGGGTCAATGCGGATTACAAGGAGTGGCGCGAGATCCCCAACGCCGCACCGTACACGTTCCAGGTCACAGCCTGGGCCAACGATAACCGGCCTGGCGAAGGCTCGATCATCTCGCCGCAGCTGGAGGAGCGCCTGCGTGCTCTGGTCGACGCGACCAAGAACGAGCGCAGCCACTACACCTTCCGGCTCGGTGCGCGCTTCGACGGCGGCCTGGTGGCGGCCAATGCGTCCCGCTTGCAGGGCTGGGTGCGTCGGTCGGCAGACGTACAGCCGATCCCGCTGCCGCTCTTTGAGCAGCGGATGGGGCTGGTCAGTGTTTCCCGGCATCAGCAGTTGCAGCGGCACTCTGCCGAAGCCCAGCCGGTGCCGTTACCGCCTTCTGAGCAGGCGATATCGCTGGCCAATGCCACCCGCGCGCGCTGCGTCTCCCGATGGTCTGTCGAGGCGCAGTGCGTACCGATCCACCAAGAAATGGGGCTGCTGGCCGCGAATGCGGTCACCACCCGTACTGTCGTGCGCGTCACGATGGAGGCTGTTCTATGAGTACCGCTTTAAAACCCTTGATCACCAAGGCCGGCCTGGCGGCGATCTGGAACGCAACGAGCACCGGTGTGCAGGCTGAAATCGCCTACATCGGCCTCGGTTCGCAGGGGTACACGCCCACTGTCGATCAGAAGGCGCTGCGTGCCCAGGTCGTCAAATACCCAATCTCCGGCGGCGAGAAGCTGAGCAGTTCGTTGATCCACCTGACGGCTCTGGCTGATGACGACAAAGCCTTCTGGGTCCGCGAAGTCGGCATCTACTTTGCCGACGGCACCTTGTTTGCGGTGTGGTCGAGTCCCGACACGCCATTGACCTACAAGGCCGCCGGTACCGAGCTGCTGATGGCTTACGACCTGTCGCTGGAGGCGCTACCGGCAGACAGTGTGACCATCGTTAGCACAGCCGCCGGGCTCAATTTGACCCTGGCTGCCCCGATTGTCGCCATGGCCACGGCCGTGATCGCTGAGCAGCTGCGCAATGTTCTGCAGCAGGAGCAGGTCGTTACGCAGGAGCGTCGCCAGGAAATTGCAGGCAATCAGATCAGCGAGCTGCTGAAACGAATGTCGTTAGCCGAGCAGGCCCATACCGAGGCGCGTGATGGACTGTTGAGCGCAGCAGTGGCCAATGCCACGGCAATTATTTCCCTTCAAACCATCGTCATGAAACATATCCACGGAGCTTAGACCCCTATGAGTCTTGAATCTCAAGTTGCTGAACTGTCCTCGACTTGCAAACAGCTGATTGATTATTTCAACGGAAAAGTGTCGGCCATCAACGCCGCTGTATCGGCGGCTGTGGCCGCTGCGCCCGCGATCAGTCGTAATTTCTACGTCGACTCTCAAGCCGGAAGTGATGAAAACCTGGGCACCCGCGCAAGCCCGTTCAAAACCCTGCAGCGTGCGGTGGATTCGGCACCATCCGGCGGGAGCGTTGACGTCACCCTGATGCGGGACTATGTCCATGACGTCAGCACCATGATGAAAGGTCGACGCGTGTTGGTGCGCTCCGATCTTGATAACCCCTGCAAGCTGATTCTGAACGAGTTCACTACGGGTGACGGGTTAGTGCGGATGGGGTCCTTCTGGCAGTCCAGTCATTCGCCGCTGGAGTTTGCCAACCTCACGTTGGTACTGCCGGCATCGTCTGCAGTCGTTGATCGTTACTGCGCGCTGACATTCTCCAGTGGTTCGACTGCGCCGCTGATGTTGTCGCTGCGGTTCTTCAACTGCGGTCTGGAGCTTCGCGGGACCTTCCGGGGCTTTCTCATTGGCCCTGAATCCTCGGTGGTCGGCCTGGGTGTCACCAATACCACTATCCCTGCTGCTCTGGCCGGCCGGATTTTGCCTAGCGTAGCGGCCGGGACTGAGTCCAAGTCGCTGTCGAACATCATCACCAACGTTCCTACCCTCTGAGGCAACCATGCAAAAAAATAACCTGAACATCCTGTTTGGCGACGGCAACTACCTCGGTTACGCATTCGAGGCCCTTCCGGTTGGTGCAGCCCTGCTGGTCGCGGCCCAGCAGATCGAGCAAGCAGCCGACCAGGCGCGCGCGGCGGTGCTGGGCGATCCGCTGCGCGCGGTCGAGTACCAGATGGCCGAAGCTGACGCCAAGGCGTTCATGGTGGCCGGCTTCGACGGCGAAGTGCCGGCGACCGTGCAAGCGGTGGTCGACGCGTCCGAGGTTTCGCCCCAGGCAGCAACCGAGCTGATCTTGGCGGAGTCTGCAGCCTGGCGCGGTGCGTTGTGCGAAATTCGCGCAGCCCGTCTCAAAGGCAAGCAGGCCATGCTCAAGGCCACCACTCACGCCGAGGCGGAAGGCTACGCCGACACCGCAATCGACGCGATTCGTGCGGTCTCCAAGGCCTACGCCGCCGCCTGATCCCCTCCCAGGCAACACCGTCACCCCCTGAGGCCGCACTGCGGCTTTTTTTGTGTCCGGGCCGCGCACTGTCGCGGCCTGGTGCGTTCTGGAGCATTTCCCATGGCTGGATTCTTTCACGGCGTTACCGTAACGAACGTCGACGCCGGCGCGCGTAGCATCGCCCTGCCTTCGTCCTCGATCATTGGCCTGGTCGACACCTTCACCGAAGGCGCGGGCGCCACGGCTAAGTACAACGACCTTTACCTGATCACCAACGACCGCGAGGCGGTCGCGGCCTGGGGCCCCACTGCAGCGATCACCAAGGCTTGCCAGGCCATCTTTACCCGCGCTAAGGCGGTTATCGTTGCCTGTGGCGTGGCCAAGGCCACCGATGCCGCCGCACAAACGTCCTCGATCATCGGTGGCGTGCTGGCCAGCGGCAAGCGTACCGGCCTGCAGGCGCTGCTGGACGGTAAGAGCCGCTTCAACGCCCAGCCTCGGCTGATCATCGCACCCAAGCACAGCGCCACTCAGGCGGTGGCCACCGCAATGGATGCGCTGGCCGGCAAGCTGCGCGCTGTGGGCATCCTCGACGGCCCCGGTACCACCGACGAAGCTGCGACGCTCTATGCCAAGAACTTCGGTTCCAGGCGCTTGTTCATGGTCGACCCCGGCGTGCAGCAGTGGGACACCACCGCTGACGCTACTGTCGACGGCCCGGCCTCGGCCTGGGTGGCCGGCCTGTTCGCCTGGACCGACGCCGAGTACGGGTTCTGGGCTTCGCCGTCCAACAAGGAATTCGTCGGCCTCACCGGCACCACCCGCTCGGTCGAGTTCCTGGACGGCGACGACACCTGTCGGGCCAACCTGCTGAACAACGCCAAAATCGCCACCATCATTCGTGACGACGGCTACCGCCTGTGGGGTAACCGCACACTGTCCAGTGATGCGAAGTGGTCCTTTGTCACCCGCGTGCGGACCATGGATATCGTCATGGACGCGATCCTGTACGGCCACAAGTGGGCGGTCGACCGCTCGATCACCGCGACCTACGTCAAGGACGTGACCGAAGGCCTGCAGGCGTTCATGCGCGACCTCAAGAATCAGGGCGCAATCATCAACTTCGAGGTCTACGCCGACCCAGTGCTCAACACGGCCAGCCAGCTGGAGCAGGGCAAGGTGTACTGGAACATTCGTTTCACCGACGTGCCGCCGGCCGAAAACCCCAACTTCCGCGTCGAGGTCACCAACCAGTGGCTGACCGAAGTCCTCAACGCTGCCGCCTAAGGAACCCCCCGACATGGCATTCATTCCCCAAATTCTCGCCAACACCAACCTGTTTGTGGACGGCAAAAGCTTCCAGGGCGATGTGCCCAGCCTGACCCTGCCCAAGCTCACCCTCAAGATGGAAGAGTACCGCCCAGGCGGCATGGACATGCCGATTGAGATGGACGTGGGCATGGAGAAGATGGAAGCCAACTTCACCACCACCGGCGTGCGCAAGGACTCGCTCAAGCTCTTTGGCCTGGCCGACGGCAACGCCTTCAACGGCGTTTTCCGGGGCTCGTTCAAGATCCAGAAAGGCGAAACCCTCGCGGTCGTGGTCACCCTGCGCGGCACCCTGAAAGAGCTGGACATGGGCGACTGGAAGGCCGGCGACAAGGCCGAACTCAAGCACGGCATTGCTGTGACCTATTACAAGCTCGAAGTCGGCGGCGAGGTCATTTACGAGATTGACCCGGTCGGCATGAAGCGTGTCATCAACGGCACCGACCAGCTGGCCAGCCAGCGCGCCGACCTCGGCCTGTAACTCCCTTTCCTCTCACAACCCTTTCCGAATCAAGGACACCCCTTCATGAGCAAGCCAGCCCCTAAGTTCCTGACCCTGACCGCTGAAAACGTCACCGTTCGCCTGTCCAAGCCCACCACCCTCAATGGCATTGATCAGACCACCATCACCCTGCGCGCGCCGACCGTAAAGGACATTCGCGCCGCTGGGCAGACCTCGGACGGCGACGATGCGCAGCGCGAAATGAACCTGTTCGCGTCCTTGGCCGAGGTCGGCGTCAAGGACCTGGAAGGCCTCACCTACAAGGACTACAACCGAGTAGCCACCGGTTACAACTTTCTGGTGCAGGACGACGAACTGTAATCCCCAGTCGCTCAAGCACGCCGCCAAGCGTCTCGCGGCCGAGCTGCATTTCTCGGCTGCTGAAATCATGGCCATGTCGTATGCCGACATGGTCTGGTGGCTGACCGATTGAGCTTGCACAGGGGGTAACCGATGGCAAGCAAGGTAGCGTTATCGCTGGTGATCGGCGGTGCCGTGGCGTCGTCGCTTGGCGCCGCGTTCAAGACCGCCGAAAACGGCATCCAGAAGCTGGAAGCCAAGGGCAACAAGGCCAAGGTGCTGAAAAGTACCATTGGCGAAACCATCAAGCTGCGCGAGGAGTGGAAGCGCGCGCACGACAGTGGCGCCGCCGGCGCTGACAAGCTGCAGCGCAAACTGGACAGCAACCTGGATGCCTTGCGCAAGCAGGGTATCGAGGTCGGCAGGCTTGGCCGCGAGTATCAGCGCCTGGGCCGCGAGGCGCGGGCCGCCGAGTTGCAGATGAAGGGCCACCAGCAGCTGCAATCGGGTAGGGAATCGCTCAAGTCGAATATCGGCAAGGCGGTGGTGGCCACGGGCATGGCCGCTGTGCCGACGATGATCAGCGCGAACTATCAAGCGGTCATCCGTGACATTGCGATTAAGGCCGACATTGCCAACAAGCCCGAGGAGCAGCAGCTTAGCCGGACGGTGATCGACACGGCCAAAGACACGGGCATGTCGCGCAATGATGTGGCCGACCTGGTCAACCAGCTGGTCGGCGCCGGTATGGAGCTGGACAAGGCGCTGTCGTATGCGCCGGTCGCGGCGAAGTTCGCTGTAGGCCAAGGTGCTTCGGGCGTCGACACCGCGTCGATGATCCAGGCGCTGGAGCAGAACGCCAAAATCAGCGATCCGAACGTCATGCAGCAGGCGCTGGAGGCTATCGCCTACCAAGGCCAGGCGGGCAGCTTCGAGGCCAGCGACATGGCCAAGTGGTTCCCGCAGCTGCTGGCCGGCATGGAGAAAAACGGAATCACCGGGCTGGATGCGGTGACCTCGCTGGGCTCCATGCTGCAGGTTCAGATGAAGACCGCCGGCAGTTCCGACGAGGCGGCGAACAACTTCAAGAACTGGATGGAGAAGATTGGCGCCGGCGATATCAAGAAGGCTTACAGCGATGTGGGCATTGATTATCAGGCGTCACTGAATACCGGCCTGCAGAAGGGCATGAACGTCATTGAGGCGTCCATGGCCTTGGCCATGCGTTACGTCGAGAAGACTGACCCGGCGAAGGCCAAGCAGATCAAGGATGCACAAGCCAAGATCGACAAGGAAGTCGACCCGGAGAAGGCCAAGGCGGCGCTGGAAGCCCTGGAGAAAACCCTGCGCACCGGCGATATCTTCGCTGACATGCAGGTCAAGGCGGCGCTGACCGCCTACGGGCAGAACCGGGGCTTGTATGAGGAACTTAAGGCCGACTCCAAGAAGGCCTCGGGCATTCTCGACAAGAACCTGGCCGAGCGTCGTGAAACGTCGGCGCAGCAGTGGGCTGAGCTGGGCCAGGCGGTGGATGACTCAATGCGCAGCATTGGCGATGCCATCCGCCCGGCCACCGATCTGGCGGCGCAGGGGCTGACCAAGGTCGCCCGTGGCATTACCTCGCTGTCGGATCAGTTCCCGTCGATTGCAATGGGTATTGGCGGCATCACGGCGGCGGTCCTGGCGTTCATGACTGCGCGCAGCGCCCTGCGGATCGGCCGGGGGGTGTTCAACATCGCACGCGGCCGGGGCTTGGAAGGCATGGCGGGGCGTGTGGGGCGTGCTGAGCGGGCGCCGATCGAACTCCCCAAGACCGGTAACAAGGTGGTCGACACCAGCCTGGGCCTGCTGGGGAAGGTGTTTTCGGCGGGATCGAAAGCGCCTGGCCAAGCCGATGACCCCGGCGGCGCCGCCAACGACACCCAGCGCGTTTTCGTGGTCAACGCCGATGCCATCGGCGGGATTGGCAGTAGCGTTGCAAATAGCGGCCCTGCAGGGCCTGCTAGGGGTAGTCGCAGAAGTCGTCGCCGGGAGCGTCGGCGCGCAGTGCGACAGGGCACTGCGGTACGTCCTGCACCTGCCGTCGAGGCCCCAAAGCCGCTCAAGGCAGCCGTGGCCAAGGTTCGGCCGCTGCCTGCAGCTTCGTCAGCCCTGACCGCCGCTGATGACCTGGGCAAGGTAGCGCGCTCGGTGCGCAGTGTCTCGCGTCTGGCCAAGAATCTGCCAGGAGGCAACATCATCGATGCCGGTGCGGCTGCGATCGATGTCGCGCTGAACGCTGAGACCAAGGACGAAAAGGCCGAAGGTTATGGCGGCGCCGCCGGTAGTCTGGCGGGCACCCTTGCCGGAGCTGCAGCCGGGGCCGCCATAGGCTCAGTGGTGCCTGTGATCGGTACCGCCGTGGGCGGTGCTGTCGGCGCCGTCCTAGGCGGTATGGGGGGCGAGTCCTTTGGTGGCTGGCTGAGCAAGCGCTGGTTTGGTGATGAGCCGGCCGATGGCCAAGCCGAGCCGGAATCGCAGCCGGCACTGGGTGAAGCGTTACGCGTAACGATGATGCCGGCCAAGGAAGTCGAGCCTGAGCCCGCTATGCCTCCGGCCCAGCCTGAACCGGCGTCGACGCCGAAGGCGCAACCCGAGCCGTCGATGCCCAGACTGGGCGACACGGTGCGGGAGGTGGCCACCCCGGTACTGATGGAGTCCGCGGTTTCGTACGACCCTCGCGACCCCGGGTCGAAAGACCCGTTCCTGCTGCCGGCGTTGACGGCTGGCAAGGTGCGGTTCCCCGGCGCTGAACTCGTGCGGCCGCCGGCTCAGTCAGAGCCCCCAGCAGTGCCCGAGGCGCTATCCCAAGCGTCTGCGCCGAAGTTGGGCGACACCGTGCGGGACGTGGTTACCCCAGCGCGGGTAGAGCCGGCAGTGTCGTATGACCCGCATGATCCCGCTTCGAAAGACCCGTTCCTGTTGCCGGCGCTGACAGCCAACAAGGTGCGGTTCCCTGGTGGTGGCCTAGTGCGGCCGCAGCCTGAGCCTGAGCCAGGGCGCGAGCCACCGGCGCCCAAACTGGGGGCTGCGGTGCAGAAAGCAGCACCGGCACCGGTCCCGCTACCGGCCAAGGCCGAGGTGTCGTATGACCCGCGCGACCCTGCATCGAAAGACCCGTTCCTGCTCCCCGCCCTGACGGCCACCAAGGTGAGGTTTCCCGGTGCCGATTTGGTTCGGCCGCAGCCTCAAGTCCAACCACCGGGAGGGCTTGGCGATGTGGTGCGGGAAATGGCCAAGGTCGCGCCGCCGGCGCCCAAGCTGCCGGAGGTGCCGCCACCTGCGAAGGACTCGCCGCCACCGGCGCCGAAGGTGGACCAAGCGTTTACCTTCGCCCCGGTCATGCCGATCCACGTCACCGGTGATGTGAAGGACCCGAACCAGCTGCTGCGTGAAATGGAGTCGGGCGTGCGGGGGCTGTTTGATGCCTGGCAGCGCGAGATATCGGCCCGCATGGCCTCGTCGCAGCTGTTCGATCAACCCCACGTTTAAGGAGGCTCTATGGCCTACATGGCAATGCTGGAGTCGTCACTGTCCAGCCTGGTTGCAGCGGGGGAGGCCGGCCGGAAAAGTGCCGACGGCATGCTGGTACCGCTCAACGGCGCTATTAGCAGCATCACCGGTGCCGCGTCCGAGCTGGAGGGCATCCCGTTTCTACCGCCCGAGCTTGGCGCCAAGGCGGGCCGGCTGGTGCGCAGTATTGGCGTGGCACAGGCGCGGGTCGGGCAAATAACGTCGACCTACAGTCGGGCTGTATCGGGCGTCAGTCAGGTGCAGGAACGCCTCGGCACGTTCAAGCAGATGGCCAGTAAGGTGTCGTCGGAGGTTGGTCGGGTGGCTGGCAAGCTAAGCCCGTCGCTGTCCAACATCCTCCCCAGTGGCGGGCTGTTGGGCTCGGCCACGCCGACACCTGAGGCTGTGGCGCCATTCCCGCACCTGCTGATCATCCAGCCGCATGAGCCCAACGCCCAGCCGTATTACTTCAATCTCGGGACGGCCGCGTTTGACGAGCTGCGCCGGCAGGCATCGTTTCGTTGGGCGGGGCAGGAACGCTTGCGTCGAAGCGTGGCGCAGCAGGCCGTGGGCCTGGGTGAGGAAAAGCTCACGCTCAAAGGTGCGATCTTCCCCAACCACAAGGCCGGGCTCAAGCAGCTCAACACCCTGCGCTCCATCGGCCGCAACCTGCGGGCGTTGAACCTGGTGACGGGCTACGGCGAAGTGCTGGGCGACTGGTGCCTGGTCAGCATCGAGGAGGAACAAAGCCACCTGTTGCCGGGCGGCATCCCTCGAAAACAAGGCTTTACCCTGGAGTTTGTGAGCTATGGCAACGACCTGCAGAACGTCTGACGGTGATCTGCTCGATGTGATCTGTCAGCACCATTACGGGCACCTCAACGGCACGGTCGAGGCCGTGCTCGATGCCAACCCGGATCTGGCCAGGCAGGCGCAGCCATACCGCGCCGGCCTGCTGATCCTGCTGCCGGATCTTCCGGCGCCTGCAGTCGAGCTGCTGCAGCTGTTCGGCTAACCCGCGTTACGCGTAACGGACCCCGCCAAGTGCGGGGTTTTGCATTTCTGGAGCCCTGCATGAAACCCACGTATCAAATCGTCGCGGATGGCAGCGACATTACCGCGCTGATCAATGACCGCCTGTTGCTGCTGCGCACCTCGGACAAGCCCGGCATGGAGTCGGATGAGTTCGAGCTGCGCATTGACGACCGCGACCAAGCGGTTGCGCTGCCGGCACGCGGTGGCAACGTCGTGGTCATGATGGGCTACGAGGGTCAAGGGCTGACCCGCTTGGGCGCCTACACCGTCGACGAGGTGGAATTGAGCGGGCCGCCCGACACCATCGTGATACGCGGCAAGGCCAGCGACATGCGCGGCAGTGGCAAGACCGTGCGTAGCGGCAGCTGGGAGAATGTGCCGCTGTCGCAGATCGTTGGCGAAATCGCCAAGCGCAACGGCTGGGAGGTGTCTTGCCCGGTCGACATCAAGGTCGAGCGCGTCGACCAGCGCAACGAGTCGGATTACAACTTTGTCACCCGCCTGGCCAAGCAGTACGACTGCACCGCCAAGGTGGCCGAAAGCAAGCTGCTGGTCATGCCGCGCCAAGGCGGGCAAAGCACCACCGGCAAGGCGCTGTCGGTAATCACCATCAACAAGACGGACGTTTCCCGCTACCAGTTCCGCCTCGGTGATCGCAACTCGCAGAAGGCCGTGAAGACCCAGCACCAGGACCCGAAGACGGGCAAGTTGCAGGTGGTCGAGCTGGCCAACGACGAGTCGCCGGACGGCCTGCCGCCGGTGCACACCGACCGTCATGTCTACCCCAACAAAACCGCTGCCCAGCAGGCCGCCAAGGCTCGCCTGGCTGCGTTCAATCGCAGCACCGCCGGCGTGCGCCTGGAAATGCCCGGCCGCACCGACCTGTTTGCCGAACGCTCGATCAATGCCCTGGGCTTCAAGCCGGGGCTCGATGGCGAGTACCTGGTGGACGGGGTCGAGCAGCTATTCACCCAGTCCGGCTGGACTACGACCGTCGAGTGCAACGGCGGCAAAAAGGGCAAGGCCAAGGCCTCGGGTAAGAAAAAGAAAGACACCAAGCCGCTCAAGGTTGAGCAGCTGTAACCCCACGGCCGCGCGCGGCCGACACTGGAGACCTCAATGGCTATCTCAATTCAACAGCTTCAAAAGATCCTCCCTAACGCCGGCTCGAAAGCCGGCGTTTTCGTTCCCGGCCTCAACGCCACCATGGGTAAGTTCGCCATCATCACGCGACTGCGCATGGCCGCGTTCCTCGCTCAGATCGGTCACGAATCGGGCCAGCTGCAGTACGTGCGTGAGCTTGGCAATGACAAGTACCTGTCGAAGTACGACACCGGTCACCTGGCTCAGCGTTTGGGCAATACACCTGCAGCAGACGGTGATGGCCAGCTGTATAGAGGTCGTGGGCTCATCCAGGTGACCGGCCGGTTTAATTACGAAGCGTGCAGCGAGGCCCTGTTCGGTGACAGTCGCCTGCTCAATACCCCCGAGCTGCTCGAACATCCGGTCTACGCATCGATGTCGGCTGGCTGGTTCTGGCAGAAGGAGGGCCTGAACAGCTTGGCCGACAAGGGCGACATCCTGGCCATCACCAAGCGTATCAATGGTGGTACCAACGGTCTGGAGGATCGCAAGGCCCTCTACAAGCGAGCGCTCGAGGTGTTGCAGTGAGCGCCTGGGTCACCCGCCTGGTCGCCGTGGCGCTGCTGCTGGCTGCCAGCGTTGGCGGCGCCCGGGCAGCCTGGGTGTGGCAGACCAACGCATACAAGGCGCAGCTCGCTGATCAGGCCGATGACTTCGGCAAGCAGTTGGCGGAGAAGGATCGCGCGCACGGTCTAGAGCGGGAGAAGGCAGCAGCAGCAGCGCTTGATCAACTGGCTGAAGAACTGGAGGCGCGGCGTGCCCTGGAATCGCGCCTGCTGGCCCAGACACAAACGCACTGGAAGGAGATGGAAGATGCTCAACAAACTCAAGCTCGCCTGCGTGACCGGCTTGCTACCGCTGATCTGCGGCTGTCAGTCCTTGTCGACGCCGGAGCCCTTGCCGCCTCGAGTAGTGACGGTGGGCTGCGAGAAGCCGCCGGCCCCGGAGGCCTGGTACATGGCGCCATACGCGCCCCACTTGACCGAGCGCATGCTCAACGAATTGTCGCCATCACCGACGAAGGTGACCGGGGGCTGATCGCGCTGCAGGCCTGCCAGGCCTATGTCCGCGAAGTCACCCAGTAGTAAAGAGGCGAGCCGGGACGGATGCGTCAACATCCAGCCCGGCCCACCGAACCCGCAGACCCTTCCTGCAAGTCCAGCCGTGACCTCTGCCTTGTGCACAAAGCGCGGCGAGCCTAACACCTGTTTATCCATACAGTAAAGACTTGCATACCTATGACCTCTCCAATCATCCCCTGGATGGGCGGCAAACGCCGCCTGGCCGACCGCTTGATCCCTCTCTTTCCCCCTCATGAGTGCTACGTCGAAGTCTTCGCCGGAGGGGCCGCATTGTTCTTCATGCGTCCTCAGCCTGCCCCCGTGGAGGTACTGAACGACCTGAATGGTGACCTGGTCACTCTTTACCGCGTTGTGCAGAACCACCTGGAGGAATTCGTTCGCCAGTTTAAATGGGCGCTCAGCTCTCGCCAGATCTTCGAGTGGCAGAAGATGACGCGTCCTGAAACTCTGACCGATATCCAGCGTGCGGCGCGCTTCTTCTACCTGCAGCAGCACGCCTTCGGTGGCAAGGTCACTGGGCAGACGTTTGGTACTGCTACCACGGGACCGGCCATCAACCTCCTACGGATCGAAGAGAACCTGTCCGCCGCGTGGCAGCGTCTGGCCGGCACTTACGTCGAGAACTTGTCCTGGCTCGCCTGCGCCGAGCGCTATGATCGAGCGCACACGTTCTTCTACATGGACCCGCCTTATTGGCAAACCGCCGGCTATGGCGTGGATTTTCCGTATGAGGAATACGAGCGCATGGCCGATTTCATGCGGCGGTGCAAGGGCAGGGTGATGGTCAGCATCAACGATCACCCAGACATTCGTCGGGTTTTCGCCGGGTTCCACTTTGAGGGCTTGGATATCCGCTACAGCACCACTAACCAGCGCCACTGCAAGGCGGAGCTCACTGGTGAGCTGGTAATCATGAACTGGCAGCCATCGTCGCTGGGTGGCTTGTTCTAAATCAGCCCGAGCAGCTTGTGAGTCGTTCCATTATGCCACCATGGTGACTCGACGCTGCTCACAATCCGCTTACACTGGTCCGTCATTAATTCAAGGAGTTGTTATGCCGCTGACAATTGACGCCACCCCTCTAAAAAACCTGCTGCTCGCCTTGGATATTTCTGGCTTGGCGGTCACGAATGCGCTCGATGCAGCGCTGTCCGATGATGAGGACCTAGCGAGTTCGGCGCTCGACTTGGCCGAATCTGCGACGGCTGAGTACAAGGCTACCACCGTCAAGCTGGTCGCAATGGTGCGCCAGTTGGTGGCCGAAGCGGAAGCCCGACAGGGATGATGACGGAGATTTGAGCGGAGCTTTCCGTAACGGATTTTCTGTTAAATGAAGGCCCCCGTATCGAAAGGTACGGGGGCCTTTTTTGTGCCCGTGTCACCCAAAACGACGGAAACGGGCGACCAAACCCGCTAAAGTGATTTCGACGTACCCCACCCCCTACATAAAGGCATGCTCTATGAGAACACACAGACCGCTGCCCCCACTGGCTGGCGATCACCCGATGCTGCAGCAGCTGCTGGCGGTGCAGCTGCCGGAAAAAATTCAGACGATGGCGGCGGAATGGCTTAACCAGCTGCTGCAGGCGCAGGAACGGGACAGCCTGTATTACATGGCCGGTGCCAGTAGCGGGTATGCCCTGGGCATCTGGGCGGCCGGTGCGGTGGAAAAACACAACTACGAGCGGTTGTTCGAGGTGTACAAGCAGGCGGCATGCGCCCGCGCCAAAGAAAAGGGCTGGGCATGGTGAGCGCCGGCGCGTTGTCCTACCGGGGGCCGGCCGACCTGACCCTGACCTACGGCGAGGCGCCCGGGCTCGGCCGCAGCGCCGAGCGCCCGGGCGTCGACGTGGTGGTGAGCCGGCCGAGCGCCGGCGCGCCGGTGTCGGTGCTGGTCGACCGCCAGTTGGGGGGGGCCCTGCTGCTGGCCCCGGGCGTCAGCCGCGCCACCCTGGTGCTGCCGGACGGCACCGTACTGGCCGGCGCGGTGCAGGGGGTTGCCGAGAGCGGTGACTATTTCGAGATTGCCGCCGTTTCGTCTGCGACACAGGGGAACCGTTATGCGTAACGCCGGTGAGTTCATGCCCGGGCTGGTCTTGCCGCCGGCCTACCACGGGGTGCTGCGCAAGCGCCTGACGGAAATCGATATGACCGACAGCCTGGCCGACTGCCAAATCGCTCAGGCGCGCGCCGAGGGCATGGTGGAAGCCCTGGAGTTGCTCAACGCGCTGGAGGCCGATCAGATCGAGCGCCTGTACCTGCTGATCGAGCAGTTCGCCACGGCGCGCCTGCTGGAACTGGGGCGCGCGCAGTGATCGGCCAGGCGGTGGATGTGAACACCCTGCGGTTGCTGGCCGGCACCCGTCAGGTGCGCGACGCGGTGGCCGGTCGTTGGGAAGACGACCGCAACCAGTGGACGTTGAGCATCCGCGTCGGCGGCCCCACGGCGCGGCTGATTCCGGTGCGCTCCAAGCGCGACCAGGTGAAGACCTGGGCGAAGCTGGACACCTTGGTGAAGTTTGCAGAGGAGGCCGGTTTAGAGAGGCTTAGCGTCGAGTTATGAGCCGAGTTATCTGGCTCATCAAATTCGTTAATCGGTCTCGAAGCCTGAGTCGAAGCTCTGGTAGGACTGACCGCTAACGACCCAAAGCTGGCGAAAGGTAGCTATCGACCCAAAACTGCCCTCCTAACGTCTAGAGGCAGCCACTGAACCGACCACGATACGGCTCCTGCTGTGAGAATCTAAAGTCACAATCTTGAACAAACAGTCTGGGCTGTCCATAGTTATTCGAGTTCATTGGTCCACTCCCCCTGCGGTGGAGGGGCAACGTGGAAGGTGACCAACGTCAGAGTCAGGCTGGGGACTAAGTCCATTGCGGAGAATACAAAGAATTACTAAATTCAATAGCTCCATTTGCTCCAAGTTTTATTTATGAGAGATCTCAAGCGGCAGATCAAGATATTGCTGGCGAAAAAATATAACGCTGCCCCCATAGATTGAGAGCCCCAAATTCAACTAGGATGGCCGATATTCACTGAATATTGGGGGCACTTTAAAGCAGCTAGATTTTTCCAGCTGTAGTGTGGTGGCAGGAGGGTTGCGTTAAGCAGCATTGTTCGGGGGCGTTGAGCTCTATTGGCTCAGTACACTGCAAATCAGGCACTAAAGGACTAAGGCGGGTATACAATGAAAGAAGTATCTGTTGATCTGAAAGACTGCTATGGGATCAAGTCGCTGTTTTATAAGTTTGACTTTGGAGAGGGTGTCGGGCACAAAAAGTCTTTTGCAATTTATGCCCCAAATGGGTTGATGAAAACATCTTTCACCAAGACCTTTGAGAACTTGGCTGTAGGTGAAGCACCAAAAGAAGAGCGCTTCAATAAGAACGCCACAGCCGTAGTGCAAATTGATAGCGTTGCTATCGCGCCAAAATGTATCCATGTGCTCAAATCTGAAATTGACTTGTCTCAAGAAAGTCCAGAAATCTCTAACATTCTAGTTAATCCAGATAAAAAATCCAGATACGATTCGCTGATTCTAGATATAGAAAAGCAAAAGGTTAAAGCCATCAGCTCTTTGCAGAAGCTGTCAGGCGTGCCTAAAAAAGATGTTGAAGGTACAGTCCTGGCGGATATTGGCGGAAGCGCATTTTTTGAAAGCTTAACCAGGCTTTCAAAGCAACCGCTCAAAATTTCATCTGCGCCGCTCTACAGCTATGCATCTATATTTGATAATAAAGTTGCTGAGCTAGTAAAAAGCGCTGATTTCCTAAGCAACGCTAGGGAGTTCAGCGAACGATATCAGCAAATTTTCACGCAGGAAGGAACTATTTTTAAGAAAGACATTTTTAATCCAATTAAAGCGGATCGCTCATTTGCAACCCTTAAAAGTCAAGGGTACTTTGAAAGTGGCCACTTATTATATTTAAATGGTGACTCATCACCCGTAGGGATTACTGAGGTAGAAGAGAGGGTAAAAGGTCTCCTTGCAAAGATCGAAGATGACCAGCGCTTAAAATCCATTAAGGATAATATTGCCAATAACGCTCAGACACAGGCCATAGCTAAGTTGTTTGAAAGCCTTCCGATGAGCGATATAGAGTTTCTGCTAGAGGGTTTAAAGCCTGAAAATCAACCAGAATTCAAGGTGCTCCTATGGAGGTTTTACTTAGAAAGTAGCCCAGAGACTACGACCTACCTGAGCTTGTATTCAGCCGCACAAGAAGAGATAGAGTCTATAGAAAAAGAAGCGGCAAACTTAGCTCCAGAGTGGAGCGCGGCTGTGAGCCTGTTCAATGATCGGTTCACTGATATGCCCTTTCGACTCTTAGTGGAAAATAACGCCAAAGCCGCTCTTGGGAAAGAACGAGCCAAATTGGCATATGTGTTTAAGGATGAAGACGGAACGGAAGTCAAGCTCGGTCGAGACGGGCTGAAAACCCTCAGCCAAGGCGAGAAGAGAGCTCTCTATCTTCTGAGTTTCATCTTTGAAGTTGAAGCAAAGTCAAAGCTAGAGCATGAAACCATTTTTATTATAGATGATGTCGCTGACTCATTTGACTACAAAAATAAACATGCAATCATTCAATACCTTGAGGATATTGAGGAAAAGCAAAATGTCTATCAAATAATTCTAACCCATAATTACGATTTTTTTAGAAGTCTCACAAAGTTCGTGCATCGAAAAAGATGTCTAATGGCAAACAAACACCCCGACAGGATCGAGCTAGTAACTGCTGAGGGCGTACAGAACTATTTTGTTGGCATACTTAAAAGAAATTTCCACACAAATTTGCGTGCAATGTGTGCTGCCATTCCGTTTACTAGGAACATTATTGAGTACACTAAGGGTGAGGGGGCTGAATACCTGAGGCTAACAAGTTTGCTCCATCAAAAAAACGACACCGACACAATAACCCACAAAAACTTTGTCGATATATACAATTCCACATTTTGTTGTCAGCACCCTGGAACGGAAAAGCCGGTTAAGGACATAATTTTTGAACAAGCTGATGCAATCTCTGATAGCCCCTTGCAGACTGGGTTAAACCTTGAGGATAAGGTCGTGATGTCGATGGCAATACGACTTAAAGCTGAAGCTTATATGTTGACGAGGATTAGGTTGGCTCTAAATAATCCAGATTATTGGTGCGCCGATCACAGTCAGTTTGGAAGTTTGCTAAAGCAATATATTCATCATTACTCAAGCTGCCCCTCCATTCAAACGCTGCGAAAGGTAAGCGTAACAGTTAGCTCAAATATACATCTGAATTCTTTTATGTATGAGCCGATATTGGACTTGTCTACAGGGCATCTATCGGAGCTTTACCGTGATGTAAAATCTCTATAGCCGTAATGTATGGGCGTATATGAGAGGGGGGAAATCATGCAGGGTGGATGCTGCTTCCGTGGGAACTAATTATGATCGAGTGATTCGCGACTGCTATCGTGCTGACCATCAGCTATAGGCCCGAAGCTGCCCTGCGTCAAGGAAAGCTTCGGGTCGAAAGCGGACGCGCTTATGCTCTCGCAAATTAACTCTCGCACAGCTGCTCAGTTGTGAAAATTTGCATGGAGGTCTAATGGTAGATTTTTTCGGGAATGGTCTTTGTGTCCATTGCCACTTGGCGAAGAGTGAGCTCATGGAGTTTTTAACTTTCAATGATAGCGCGGAGGAGGCATGGCGAGCCAAGGATGATAATTTGCAACGGGAATTGGAAATAATATTTAGTAAGTATCCTGAAGAGAAGCATCAAGACATTATTGAAAGTTTTGCTTGGGATTTGCATTGTAATCAGTCCAAGTATCCTGCTCTTCATCGAACTTCATTGTTGATCACGGTATTTAATTTTTTAGAGCATCAGTTGAACTCCTTGGTTGAAATTCTGTATGAAAGCATTGGTAGTAATCTAAAGATTCATGATATACATGGGCGCGGTATAGAAAGAGCTTTTTTATTTTTGGCAAAGGTGGCGGGCATCGACTTTTCATCTTTCGGTGGTGAAATTCCTTATATTAAGGGGGTCAACTTAGTTAGAAATGTGATAGTGCATAGTGGAGGGGTTCTTCCTTCGAGTTCTAATGATAAGGTAAATAAATTCATTTCTAAAACTGCGGGGCTTT
The DNA here is from genome assembly GCF_050058005.1 of Pseudomonas sp. WOUb67. Classification (NCBI taxonomy): domain Bacteria; kingdom Pseudomonadati; phylum Pseudomonadota; class Gammaproteobacteria; order Pseudomonadales; family Pseudomonadaceae; genus Pseudomonas; species Pseudomonas sp. WOUb67. The sequence continues at coordinate 2,210,736 of NZ_CP170112.1, forward strand.
CAGGTGTGGAGGTAGGGTCTATTATAATAGGTCCTGATTTTATTCCTCGGTTTATTGAGTTGTTGATCAGGTTTTTTGAGCGACTTGATGGAGAGGTTCAAGAGCACATGAGAAACTATCGATCACAAACAAATGCTAATGGCGAGGTCAGCTGATACTAAGCTCATCGCCGGCTAGACTTCATGTTTCATGCATTGTTTCAGTCGCTTAGGTGGGTAGGGGTGAGATAGTGATCTTCGAAAAACCTGGTTATCAGAAAAAGTCATCGATAATAGATTTTTTAGGTTACACGGCGTTGGTGATCCTTGTATCATCATATGCGACGTATGCGGTTATAGAGTTGTTTGGCCTTGGTGGGCAAGCAACGGCAACTAATGCAAAGTTTTTAGATGTTGTGAATGGTGCCGCTCAAATCGCTACCGCGGCTGCCTTTCTGTTGGCAGTACACCAATATCGAAAATCTATAAAGCAACAAAGGCAGTTAGCCATAGCAGCTGAGGCTAAAAGCCAGATAGCGGCAATGACGGAAATATCTAAGTCTATACGGACTGGTGATAACACCTCGATTGAAAATATAAGTGATTCACTTTCTTCTTTAGTTAGCTTTGCAGTAAGTTTTGATGAGCTTTACAAAGCGATGGATGAAGATCTCCATCGCGCGATGATTCGCATGCAGTGGCAGAATATGTATTTTGGCAATCTACTCGTCACGCTTAATAAGCTTGATTTATATCGCGTGCTGTGGAGTAAGTTTCTAATGGTGGGTGGGGTTGATACGCACGAGGTGTTCAGGGAGGCTCGAAAAAGTGTGGCTGAACTAAAGGTGTTGACTGTATTTGAGGAGTTTAATGTATATGAAGCGGTCTTAAATCATCCGCAAATATGCGAAAAGTACAGTTTGGTTGGTCAGATTAGTTCGCTTGATCAATTTGTTTTCTACTTTTTCAATGATTCTAAACTTAATGATCTGTTGTTCGGCTTGATGAATAGACCTGATATTCGGGCTCATGCGCCTTTTCTGGCAGCGGCGAAGCCATCACCCTGGGCTTTTGAAAAGCACGTGTAATGTGCAAGGCGGGGTGTTGGTTGGTACGGAATTGGTACAGGGCGAAGGTTTTTGCGCTGGACTCCCTGTATCTCAAGGGTTTCGAGTAAAGCGTACCCAACCCACTATGGGCGCTGCCACCGCTAGCTGCAGGATCGATCACGTCCGCAAGAGCTCTACCGCGGATTCAGCTAAGGTCGAGGCTTGGTCATCTAAGGGTATGCTCCAGACTCGGGAATTCTTAGGGCAAATTTAGGGCAAATCTTAGGGCGTGTGAGGACTTTGCAGGCCATCTGCTAAAGCCAGAATAGCCATTTTAGCTGGCCTCCGCAGGCCTAGTGAGGCTCTCGGGCGGGTTCAAATCCCTATCTCTCCGCCATACAAGATAAAGCCCCTGGAAGCGAAAGCTTTCAGGGGCTTTTTCGTTGTGCCTCACTTTTTCATCATCCCCAATTCAGCATCGTCCAGCAGCGCCTTTGCCATCGCACTCAGGTAGTGCGAGGCCCAGATCAGTTTCTGGTCGCCGTCCATCAGGCCGGTGATGATCAGGTCGCGGACGTAGCCCATCAGTTCGGATGCCTGTTCGCGGGCGTCCTGGCAGGGGATGCCGGGTTCGATGCGGAACAGCGGGTGGGAGTTGTTTTCGCCTTGGTAGAAGCAGGTTTTGCCGACTGTAGTGGGTTCTTTTGTGTTGTCGGTGGGCATTGTTGTAATTCCCTGGAATCTGGGTTTTCTGTGCTGGCCTCTTCGCGGGTGAACCCGCTCCCACAGGTGCTGCGCTTTACCTGAGGGCGGTGATAACCCTGTGGGAGCGGCTTTAGCCGCGAAGAGGCCGGGCCTGCTAATGCAAGGTGTACGGCTCGCTAGGTACATGCGGCCGCATCTGCAATTGCATCAAGGCCGACTCGACCAGACTCTGTACCTCCTCCATTTCATGGATCACGGCCTGCATCACGATCGAGCTGTGGGCTGTAGGCTTGAGTTGCACGGATTGGCGGGCGACGGACAGGGCGCAGACTACGTACTCTGAGGACTGGACCAGGGTGTCTTGCAGTGCCTGGGTGGAATCGAGGGAGTAGGGTGGATCGGGGACTATCTTGCGCATACATATCTCCAGGATCATTGGAGCTGCCGCAAGCTTGCTGTCAAACAAGAGGGTGGCAGCTGTACATGGGTTGACAGACCGAGGATCCCGGAGCAACTCGGCGCACCACGAGGGTGCCCCACATACAGCCGCCATAAACAGCGCACGTGTGCGGGAAATCGTCGGCCTGTCAAAGCCGGTCGTTGATTTTGCAACGACAAGCCGAGACTAGAGCGCGACATAATCCGTCGCAAGCGTTTGAGCGGTTTGGCAGTATGTTTGGGAAACGCCCTACAAGGAAGGGGATAATTCTGAGCTCAAGCTGTCGGGCGAACAGGCCTGCTGGGTAGAAAATGCTGAGCGCTAGCTAAATCTACCCCGCCATGGGATCTCACAGCGCCTTTTGTGGGAGCGGCCTTGTGTCGCGAAAGGGCTGCGCAGCAGCCCCAGCAATATCTGCAGGGCCGCCGAGGCCCTGCGGCCCTTTCGCGACGCAAGGCCGCCCCCACATGTGGCGATCGTCCCAGGCCTGAGGTAGAGCAGTTTCTCGCAACATTTTGTCTTGAACTGTCAATGGCACCTTGCGCTACAATGCGCTCCTCTAATACGCCTCTCACGCCCAGGCCAAACGCCGTAATGATTACGTGCGCTGGGTGATGACCTCTTCCTGACATGGATTCGTTGGATGCTTCGCGCCGTACTGGTCTGCCTCTACGCCCTTCGTTCGACGGCTAAATTGCCGTTTGCGACCAGCGCTGCCCGCTCACTCATGAAACCGCACAACGTCGAATGCTGCCGCCAGGTCCTGGCTGCGGTACGCGGCTGTGCGCCCCACCGAAAATGGAGTGCTCCACTTGCGTAAGAAATTCGTCGCGTCCCTACTGGCGGTCGCCATCGCTTCCACCACGGCCTGTGCACAACTCGGGATCAGCAAAGAGCAAGCGGGCACCGTGATCGGTGGCCTGGCCGGTGTGGCCATTGGCTCGACCATGGGCAGCGGCAACGGCAAGATCGCCGCAGCCCTGATCGCCGGTGGCATTGGTGCCTACGTGGGCAACCGCATCGGCCACATGCTGGACGAGAAGGACCAGCAGGCCCTGGCGCTGCGTACCCAGGAGGTGCTGAGCCAGCAGCAGACCACCGCCAGCGCCCAGCCGGTGACCTGGAAGTCCGACCACTCGGGTGCCACCGCGCAGATCGTGCCGGGTAAGGAATACACCCAGACCAAGAAGGTTGAGGTCAAACGCGCGCCGAAGATCCAGGCAGTGCCGTCGATGAAGCTGATCAACGAGCCCTACGTGACTGTCAGCGACAACCTGAACGTGCGCGCCGCCCCCAACCAGAACGGCGAAAAAGTCGGCAGCCTGAAAAACCACACCGAGTTCACCGCCGTGGGCTCTACCGGTGACTGGATCCTGGTCGGGCGCAAGGGCGTGACCGTGGGTTACGTGCACAAGAATTACGTCGAGCCCAAGGCGCAGGCCGTGGCCAAACGCGTGACACCGGCGGTGAACCTGGACGACCTGGACGTTGCCGCCAGCAAGGAAACCCAGGGCTTCGACCTGGATTCGGTGCAGTCGCTGCCGACCCAAACGGTCGCCGCCGAAGCCGCCTGCCGCCCGGTCACTGTCAGCCTGAAATCGCAAAGCGGGCAGACCGAGCAAGAGCAGAACACCTTCTGCAAACAAGCCAACGGCACCTGGGAACTGATCTGAGGAACTCCATGAAAAAGCACGCGCTCGCGCTGGCTGTGATCGGCGCTTGTGGTCTGGTACCGCAGGCGTTCGCCCACGAGCTGGCCTTCTCGAAGAAAGAAAACATCAAGGTTGAAGTACCCGGGGACGCCACCACCTGGTGCAAACCCGAGGTCGAACTGACCATCACCCGCCCGGCCTGGGATAACCAGGACCTGCTATCGGGCCTGCTGACCAAGCTGCCGTTCGTGTTCGCCAAGGACTGTTCGACCGCCAAGGTGAGCTGGAAAGCCGTGGATGCCAAAGGCAACCTGTATGCCAGCGGTTCGGGCAATGCCAGCAACCTGGGTCTGGTGACCCTGGCCGCTGCACCTGCTGCTGTCGCGGCTGCCCCGGCACCCGCTGCGGCTGCGGCTGCGGCTGCGGCTGCGGCTGCGCCAGCTCCTGCACCTGCACCTGCACCGGCCGAAGCCCCGGCTGCCGTTGCTCCAGCCCCAGCGCCTGAGCCGGCTCCTGCGGTAGTTGAATCCGCACCCGCGAAAGTAGAAGCAGCACCTGCTCCCGCTCCTGCCCCAGCCCCAGCCCCAGCCCCAGCCCCGGCCGTTGCCGCAGAGCCGGCACCAGCACCGGCAGCCGAAACCCCGGCCGCGGCACCTGTCGCTCCGCCCGTCCCGGCCCCTGCCGCCGCTGTAGCCGCGGCCCCCACCTCGGACTTCGGCCGCGCCGTGGTCCTGGAAAACCGCAACCTGATGCAGGTAACGGACGGTTCAGGCTGCAAATGGGTACTCAGCCGCGAGGTCATCAGCAACGGTGACACCCTGTCGTTCGGCACCACCCCGGCGATGCCGTGCCCGGCGTCCGGCTTTGGCGAAGGCAACTTCGAAAAAATCAGCTGGAAGGCCGTGGGTACCTACCGTGGCGATAACTGGAACCGCGTCTACGTTCACCCGAGTGGCTTGATCTTCAACAAGGTGTTCGAGCCTGCGGTCAAGGACAAGGCCGTTTCCTACCTCACGGCAGACGCTGGCCAAGCCGCATTCCTGGTTGGCGAGATCCCCAGCCGGCAGATGAAGGTGTACCTGACCTTCACCCGCGGCAGCTACGGCGTGCTGCGCCCGTTCGGCAGCGACCCTTACTACGTGGCGGTAACTCCGGACGAGTCGTTCGCCCTGGATGCGGCCAAGTACAAGGACGCTGCGCTGGAAATCTTTGACCTGATCAAGACCACCTCGCCGACCACCACCGATGTGGCCAACCTGCTCATCGTCAAAGATATTTCGGCGATCACGAGCAACATGTGGGGTAACGACGCGCAGAAGATCACCCGCAACCGCATCGGCATCAATCGCCAAGGCCTGTTCTTCGATGTGCGCGATGGCGCGAACTGGGCTGTTCAGCGCGAGGAGCAGCGCGTACGCGAGGCGCGCCGGCGTCAGCAAGAACTGGCCAGCGTCCACACCCGCGTGCTGGAGCGTTACCAGCAGTTGCAAGACGGCATGAGCGAGTTCAAGGGGCGTGAAACCGAAGCCCTTGCACAAATGGCCGGCATCAAGGTGCGCTTCGCTTCGCCGCTGGAACAGCAAGACCCGGCAACCTCGGCCCGCGTGGCGCCGATGATGGTGCATGTCACCGGCAAGCAGGGCGACTTCTACGCCATCGACTTCCCGAGCAAGGGCCGCCTGGTGGCGGACGAGGAATACAGCGAAGGCTGGTACGTGGCCCAAGTGGCCAACGCCACGCCGTACTACCCGCTGGACGATGGCCGCGCCGTGCCGACTTACCGTGCCTACAACGCGGGCGAGCCCCAGGCGTGCAAGCAGGACAAGTGTGCCGACCTCGTGTCGTTCGGTGCCGTGCTGGCCAAGGAGTTCCCCAACGCCGGTATCGATTTCAGCTGGACCCCCGAGGTCTCCCAAAAGTACGTGAACGACTGGAACAACGCTTCCGCCATGGTCCAGTGAGGCAAACACCATGATCAAACAGATGAACAAGAAGCAGCTGCTGATTGGCGGTGTGGCCGCAGCGGTGCTGGTGCTCGGCGGTGGTTACGCGATGCTGTCCAGCTCAGGCAAAAAGGCTGCGCTGGCCTACTACGACGACTTCAAGGAACGCTACTTCCTTGAGGACGTGCTGTCTGAGGGCGACATTTCCTACTCGGCGTTCTCGGGCAACCTGACAGTCGCCGACCCCGAGATCCGCGTCGCAGCGGCGCAGACCAATGGCGCGCAGAAGTTCATGCGCGGCCTGTCGGGCCTGATGGAATCGGTTGCCGGCGGTTCCAGCGAAGAAGGCCTGGCGGGTTGGGCCAAATACCAGTTCAACGTCAGCCGCAATGTGGCCGGCGTGTACCTGAAGGCCGACGCGCTGAAGCTGGCCCACGACGGTGACAGCAAGGACGGTACCATTCACATTCAGCTGCTCGGCATGCAAATGGGCAACCCCTTCATTGCCAGCAAGGGCGCAGAAGTGGTGCTGGTGTCTGATGTCAGCGACGAAATCCAGCCACGCGCCGAGCTGGCCGCCAATGGCCGGGCCACCCAGTCGGACTTCGACTGGGGTAGCAACATGGCGGTGCGTCAGCCAATGACCGGGGCGTTTCTGGTCAGTAGCACGGGTGATTTCGGCACCACGGTAGACGTGGACTTCATCCTCAAACGGTCCAGCGACGGCGAGGGCTCGATGGAGTTCGTGGTGACCCACCGTAACGATGGCTCCAAGGTGGGTGAGATCGTGCGCAAGGCCGAGTTCCAGTCACTGCCGGAGCTCGACGATGTCGAAACCCAGCTCAAGAGTGCATTGAGCGCCATGCTGATCGGGGCCTACAGCTCGTACAGCGGCCAGGCCGTACTGGCCGAGGCGGTGAGTGGTTTTGCACGCAAGGCCAAGGTGGAGAACTACACCTTGAGCTACAGTGGCTTCAAACCGCTGAAAGAGGCTTACAGCGACTACCAGCAGAATGTACCGAAGGCGAAGTTCGCCGCCTTCTGTGAACAGGTCGGGCTGTCGTCGTGGAGCAGTGATTTCGGGGCCAAGGGCAAGAACCACAGCGACTCGGAATGTGCCATCGGGCAGAAGCTGGTAGAAGAGGGCAAGTTCGAGGAGCAGTACACCTTCAAGGAAGGCAAGAGCCTGTTTGCGGCGTTGTTCGTGAGCAAGGCGTATCAGCTGGAAACCAATTGACGGGTTGATCGCTGATAAACAAAGCCCCCGGCAACGATGAGTTGCCGGGGGCTTTTTCAATTCTGCGAGTCAGGGGTTTCAGCGCATCGCCGCCAGCTTGATGCCAAACCCTACCAGGCAAGCCCCTGCCAGCCGCTCGAACAGGTTGGTGATCCGTGGGTTGGCACGCATGCGTTCGGCCAGCCGGTGCGTCAGTACCACGGCGACCAGCCCGTAAAGGAACGTCACCACCGCCACCGTCGCAGCCATGAAGCCGAAGGTTACCAGCCCCTGATGCTTCACGGGGTCGATGAACAGCGGGAAAAACGCCATGTAGAACATGATCGCCTTGGGGTTGAGCAAGGTGATCAGCATGGTCTGGCGCAGGTACTGGCCATTGTCCATGCGGCTGGTTCGGGGAGCGTCGCCGGGTTTGCTCAGCAGCATGCGCAGGCCCAGGTACGCCAGGTACGCGGCACCGGCCCATTGCACCATGTGAAAGGCCGTGGGGTAGGTGGCCAGCAGGGTGGCGACCCCGGCTACCGCCAGCCACAGCAGCACCTGGTCACCCACGATCACCCCAAGCGTGGCGGCCAGGCCAGCCTTGATACCGCCCTTGCCGGTGGCGGTGATCAGGGCAAAATTGCCCGGGCCGGGGATGGCCAGGAGGATGATGAAGGCGATGACGAATGCGCCGTAGTCGGTGACGCCGAGCATGGTGAGTTCCTTGGGCATGGCGAAGGCAGTGCCCTGAACTATCGTCGCCAAAGGCGCGCTTTTCAACCTGTTGTTGCACAATTGCAACGAACTTGTGCCAGGTGCGACTTGGATCCAATGCAGGGAGTCTGTATCATCCCGCGGCCATCAGAAGATGGCCGAAGATGATTCATTTAAAGGACTTTGTATGAAAAAGCTGTTCAAGGCCACCGTAGCCGTTGCTGTTGTCTCGGGTGTTGCCCTGCTGTCGGGTTGCACTGGCCAAGTTTACAACCAACCGAAAAACTGCACTTACGACTACCTGTTCCACCCTTCGGTTTCCATCTCCAAGATCATCGGTGGCTGCGGCCCAATCGATAAACTGCCTCAGCAGCAGTAATCTTGGCGGTAACTTGATCGCGACGCTTGCGACGTGATCCAAGGCCCCCGGTCATGTAAATGGCCGGGGGCTTTTGTTTGTGGGCCACTTACCAGCGCAGCGACACGGTTCCCAGCAGCGTGCGCTCTTCACCCCAGTAGCAGCGCCCGGCGTTGTTGCAGCCTGCTACATATTCTTTGTCGAACAGGTTGCGGGCGTTGACCTCCACCGACCAGTTTTCGTCGATCTCATACCCGACCTTGGCATCCACCAGCGTCACATCGCCGGTATCCAGCTTGCCGTACAGGCTCGCCGGGGTGTACGCGAAGGTGCTGTCGAAGTGGCGCACGCCGCCCCCGATCTGCAGGCCCTTGAGCAGGCCGTCACGGAAGCGATACGTGCTCCACACCGACGCCTGGTTGCGTGGCACGCCGGTCATCTGGTGGTCTTCATACAGCGACCCGGCCACATCCTTGGTGATGCGCGAATCGGTGTAGGTGTAGGCAGCGGTGAGGTTGAGGTTTTCGCTCAGGTCGCTGTTAAGTTCCAGCTCCACACCCTTGGCCCGGCTTGCACCGATCTGGCGGTAGTCACCCACGGCGGAATCGAACAGCACATCGTCCTTCTTGCGCAGGTCGTACACCGACGCAGTAAAGGCGGTGTTCCAGCCTTTGGGCTCGTACTTGATGCCCACTTCGTACTGCTCACTGGTGGTCGGGTCCAGTGGGCCGCTCTTGCTTTCGGTCTGCTGGGTCGGGGCAAAGGCGGTGGAGTAGCTGAAGTACGGCGACAGGCCGTTTTCGAACTGGTACATCACCCCGGTCTGCCAGGTGAACTTGCTGTCCCAGCTGTCCATGTCGGCCTGCGCGTTAAGGGTACCGGCCTTGTTGCGGAACTGGCTGTTGACCCGGTCCAGTCGCCCGCCCAACAGCAGCACCCAGTTGTCGACCTTGGTTTGCAGCTGGCTGTAGAGGCCGTACATGGTCTGATCGAGCAAGGCGTTCTGCACATGCAGGGGCGTGCTGGGCTTGCCGTTCCAGACCGGGTCAAACACATTGATGGTACCGCCATTGCCAGCGTCCCAGTCCTGGTTGAACGAGGTGCGGTCCAGGCTTGCGCCCACCAGGAAGGTATGGTCGAACGCGCCGCTGATGAAGTGGCCTTCGAACTGGTTGTCCAGCGAGTAGGCGATGGACTTGTTGTAGCGGTCGTAGGCCTGGTTGCTCAGGGTGGTACCGAAGCCACCGTTGTTCAGGCTGCCGGGCCACATTTCCTGGCGGTCGATGCGCGACTGCATGTACCGCGAGTTCTGGCGGAACTGCCAGGTGTCGTTGAAGTGATGGCTGAACTCGTAGCCCAGGCTCCAGGTTTCCCGTTCGAAGTTGTCCCAGTCCGGGTTGCCGGACAACTGGTCCTTGTCGATCTTGCCGTTGGGGTTGTGCAGCAGGGTGCCGGCAGCCGGGTAACCGAGCTCCATCAAGGTGCGGTCGCGCTGGTAGGTGGCCAGCACGGTCAGGCTGTTGAAGTCGTCGAAGTTCAAGGTCAGCGACGGCGCGATGTACAGGCGGTCGTCGGGCTGATGGTCGACCTGGGTGTCAGCCTTGCGGCCCATCATCACCAGGCGGCCGAGGACATTGCCCTCATCGGTCAGCGGGCCGGAAACGTCGACACCCAGCTGGCGGCGGTTGTGCGAGCCGTAGCTCAGTTGCACTTCGCCGCGCGCTTCGGCAGTGGGCCGTTTGCTGACCAGGTTGACCACGCCACCCGGGGCGTTTTCGCCATACAGGATCGACGTCGGGCCGCGGAACACTTCCACCCGCTCCAGGCCGTAGGGCTCGCTGCTGGTGTCGTAGCGGTTGCCCTGCACCCGCAGGCCATCGCGCAACAGGCCATAGCCGTAGTCGGTGGCGTTGAAGCCGCGGATGAAGAACAGGTCACCCGCCTGGCCATCACCGCCGGCAAACGGCGGTGAGAAAATGCCTGGGACATAGCCCAGCACCTCGGTGAGGGTTTGCGATTGCTGATCATCCATGCGCTGGCGGGTCACCACCGAAACCGAGCGCGGGGTGTCGGCCAGGGCGCTGCTGGTTTTGCTGGCGGTGGCACTGGCGACGGCGCGGTAGCCGCTATCGCTTTGGCCGTTGCTGGCGAGCAGGGTAGCGGCGTTGATCGACGTGGCATCCAGTTGCAGGGCGGTGCCATCGGCAAGCGGTTGCAGCACATAACCCGCGCTACCTTGCGGTACGGCTTGCAGGCCGCTGCCTTGCAGCAGCCGGGCCAGGCCTTGGGCGACGCTGTAGCGGCCTTGCAGCCCCTGGCTGGTCTTGCCGGCGGCCAATTCGTTGCTGCCGGCCAGGTAGATGCCGGCTTGGCTGCTGAACTGGTTGAGGGCGCTGGTAAGCGAGCCGGGTGCGATGTTGAAGCGGGTTTCGGCGCTGGCTGCCTGTTCGGCGTGGGCCAGGGTTGCCGGCAACATCAGTGGCGCGGCGGCAAGAAGCGAAAGTGGCGCGGCAAGCGCCAGGCGGAACGCAGGGTGGAAGGGCATCGGCATGCGGGTCTCTGGAATCGGTAGGGTGAGTTGGAAGCGCTATGCCGGGTTAACCGAACGAGATTGGAAAAAGGGAACTGGTTTGGCAGATTTTTTATGAGTTGGCGCTGAGATCTACATGGGTAGCACCATCACTCAGGCTACCGCGTGCCTGTGTAGGAGCAGCCTTGTGCTGCGAAGAGGCCATTGCAGGCGAAGATTATCTTTAGCCTTACCGGCCTCTTCGCAGCACAAGGCTGCTCCTACAGGGCCTGTGTTTGCCTTGAAACAGGTGCCCATCAGGCCGGCTCGACTGTGACCCACCAGGGCGTCAACCGCTGCACTCGCACTGGCAATGCCGCTTGCAACAGTTCCAGAGCTCGGTCGGTGTCGTTGAGCGGGAATGCCCCCATCACCGAGAGCTGTGCAACGTCCGGGTGCCAACCCAGGTGCCCATGGCGATAGCGTCCGAGCGTTTGCAGCAGGTGCGCCAGGGGCATGTCTTCGGCATTGAGCCGTCGGTGAATCCACGACTCGCCCGCGCTTTGCGCCGGGCGGGCGTTGCTGATGCCCCGGGCGCTGAAGTCCACCTGCTGCCCCGCCGGCACGATGCAGCGCTCGCCGCTTTGAGCCGTGCACACCTCCACGGCGCCCGCGTACACGTCCAGCCGGGTGCGCTCCCCTTGCTGGCACACGGCAAAGCGCGTGCCCAGCGCCTGCATGCGCCCTTGTGCTGTGTCGACGAAGAAGGGGCGGCGCGGATCGTGGGCGGTTTCCACCAGCAACTCGCCAAATCGCAGCTTCAGTACCCGGCTGAGTGTGGAGAATTCCATGTCCACGGCACTTTGCGCCCCCAGCCACAACTGGCTGCCATCGGCCAGGCGGGTTTCGCGGATTTCACCGATGCCGGTGGCCATGTCGGCATCCCAGCCCGACAACGGGGCACCGTGCCACGCCCGCCAGCCAAGTAGGGTGCTGGCGCCAAGCACCAGCAGCGACTTGAGCCCGGTGCGCCGGCTGAAGCGCCGCGCGTCGTGCTCACGCAATGCCCGGCCTGCCGCTGCGCCTTCGGCCTGCAGCGGGGCAAAACGCTGGCCGACCCGTTGCACATAGTGCCAGGCCGCCTGATGGTCGCCGTGCTGGTCAAGCCAGTGCTGCCACTGGGTGCGCAACTGCGGTGCGGCGTTTTCGTCCTGCAACTGCACGTACCAGTGCGCGGCCTGCTGCAGGCTGGCGTGGCTGAGTTTTTGCGCGGGCGCGGTCATGGCGTCACTCCACCAGCAAGCCGTCGAGTTCGGCTTCGAGAATGGCGCAATGCAGAAATGCCTGAGCCAGGTACTTCTTGATCATGCGTTCGCTCACCCCGACGTGTGCGGCAATATCGCGGTAGGCCAGGCCATCGATCTGCGCCAGCAGAAATGCCTGGCGCACCTTGCTCGGCAAACGCAGCAGCATGGCGTCCACCTCGTGCAGGGTCTCGACAATGATCGCGCGCTGTTCGGGGGAGGGCTGCACTGCTTCGGGCTGCAAGGCCAGCTGCTGCAACCAGGCCTGTTCCAGCTTCTGCCGGCGCCAGTGGTCCACGCACAGGCCGCGGGCGATGGTGGCCAGGTACGAGCGCTCGCCGCGTTCGCCGTCAAACTGCCTTGGGCGGTTGAGGATGCGCACGAAGGTGTCCTGCACCAGGTCAGCGGCATCGCAGCGGCTGCCCAGGCGGCGGTACAGAAAGCCGAGCAACCAGCGCGAGTGGCTGTGGTACAGGGTATGGAGCGAGGTGTTCAACTCTGGGATCGAAACCACGGCGGCATCCGGCGCGAACGCATACTGGTGCGAATGAGAAATGATCGCGATAGTAGGGGCGCCGAGAAAATACTGCAATCACTGCAAAGCTTGCCGGTATTCCCTGGGACAACCCGTCACGTTGACGCGAGGGCCGGCAATTTGTTTGCGCTGGCATTTCGGATACAATCAGAAAAACGATTCAGCCCTGTCGGTCAATTCGACAAAAGGCCGAATCGTTTTCTGGTTCTCTGGCTGCCGAACAATGATCAACAACAAGCCTGCGCTGAAGAACAAGGAACACCTGGGCCAGCCACAGGCCCTCCCTCCGTTCTCCTGACTGGAATTGATCAATGTTCAAGAAAGCTGGCAAGACCTTGCTGGGTCTGGCTGTCGCTGCAAGCTTCATGCAAGCGCATGCCGCAGAAACCAAAAAAGTAGACGTGCTGCTGGTTGGCGGCGGCATCATGAGCTCCACCCTGGCTGTGTGGCTGCACGAGCTGGAGCCAAGCTGGTCGATGGAAATGGTCGAGCGCCTGGACGGTGTGGCCGAAGAAAGCTCCAACGGCTGGAACAACGCCGGTACCGGCCACTCCGCGCTGGCCGAGCTGAACTACACCCCGGAAGACAAAGACGGCAACGTCAACATCTCCAAGGCCATCGAAATCAACGAAGCCTTCCAGATCTCCCGTCAGTTCTGGGCCTGGCAGGTTCGCCAGGGCGTGCTGAAGAACCCGCACTCGTTCATCAACACCACCCCGCACATGAGCTTCGTGTGGGGCGATGACAACATCAAGTTCCTGAAAAAGCGTTACGACGCGCTGCAGGCCAGCCCGCTGTTCCGCCCGATGCAGTACTCCGAGGACCACGCGCAGATCGCCAAGTGGGTCCCGCTGATGATGGAAGGCCGCGACCCGAACCAGAAGCTGGCCGTGACCTGGACGCCAATCGGCACCGACGTCAACTTTGGCGAGATCACCCGCCAGATGGTTGGCCACCTGAAGACCCAGGACAAGTTCGACCTGAAGCTGTCCAGCGAAGTGCAGGACATCACCCGCAACAAGGACGGCTCCTGGCACGTCGAGTACAAGAACCTGAAGGACGGTACCGAGTCGGCTACCGACGCCAAGTTCCTGTTCATCGGTGCCGGCGGCGGCGCACTGAAGCTGCTGCAGAAGTCGGGCATTCCTGAAGCCAAGGAATACGCAGGCTTCCCGGTGGGCGGCTCGTTCCTGGTGACCGAGAACCCGACCGTGGCCATGCAGCACATGGCCAAGGCCTACGGCATTGCCTCGACCGGCGCGCCACCCATGTCGGTACCGCACCTGGACACGCGCGTGCTGGACGGCAAGCGCGTGATCCTGTTTGGCCCGTTCGCCACCTTCTCGACCAAGTTCCTGAAGAACGGCTCGTACCTGGACCTGCTGAGCAGCACCACCACCCACAACGTGTGGCCGATGACCAAGGTCGGTATCGAGCAGTACCCGCTGGTGGAGTACCTCGCTGGCCAGCTGATGCTGTCTGACGATGACCGCTTCGAAGCCCTGCGCACCTACTTCCCGAATGCCAAGAAGGAAGACTGGCGCCTGTGGCAGGCCGGCCAGCGTGTGCAGATCATCAAGCGTGATGCCGAGAAAGGCGGCGTGCTGAAGCTGGGCACCGAAGTGGTCGCGTCCGAAGACCGTACCATTGCCGGCCTGCTGGGTGCATCGCCAGGTGCTTCGACTGCTGCACCGATCATGCTGAACGTGCTGGAAACGGTGTTCAAGGAGAAGGTCGCTACCCCAGAGTGGCAGGCCAAGATCAAGCAGATCGTGCCGAGCTACGGCACCAAGCTGAACGATTCGGCAGCGGCCACCCAGAAAGAGTGGAACTACACCGCTGAAGTGCTGCAGCTGGAGAAACCGCCGGTGATCGACGCCAGCGTTGACTTCGGTGGCGCGGCGAGCGAGCCGGTTGAAAGCAAGCCTGAGAATGACATGGCGCTGTAATCGGCCATTGTTGTGACCAGAAGCCACGGGGGAAACCTCGTGGCTTTTTTGTTGCCTGTTCGGGCCTCTTCGCAGCACAAGGCTGCTCCTACAGGTTCGTGCTGTACCTGTAGGAGCAGCCTTGTGCTGCGAAGAGGCCGGTCAGGGAAACCACTGATCAGAAACTGCAAACGAGGCCCAATAAAAACATATTTTGATGCTTAAATTAATCTTGTCAGTCGATCCCCTCCAGGAGGGTGCCGTCATGAACACCAAGATTGCCGCCTTACTGCTGCTCGCCCTGTGCGCCCCGCCGGCATGGAGCCAGAGCTACTCCACCTCAACCCCCGCCGCCCAACCCGCATCATCCGCCGCATCAACCACCCGCATGGCCCTGCGCGACCTGTGGGTCGAGCACATATTCTGGGTTCGCAACTACGCTGTCGCCAACCAGGCAGGCAACGCCAACCAGGCGGAAGTCGCCGCCAATGAAGTGGTCAGCGACGCCACCCGCATCGCCAACAGCATCGCGCCGTTATATGGCCAACCCGCCGCTGACCAGTTGCTGAAACTGCTGGCCGGCCACTGGGGTGCAATCAAGCATTACAGCGACGCCACCGTGGGCAAGGATAAGAAGGGCCAACAGGCCGCCGTCGATGAGCTGACCAGCAATGCCAAGGCCCTCGCGGGGTTTCTGGCCAAGGCCAACCCGAACCTGCCTGAACCGACCCTGCTGACGCTGCTCAGTGCCCATGGCGGCCACCATGTGGCGCAGATCGACCAGCTGGCGGCGGGCGACTACGCGGGTGAGGCGCGTACCTGGGGGATGATGCGTGAGCATATCCTGACCTTGTCCGACGCCCTGGCCGCAGCGCTGGTCAAACAGTTCCCGGACAAGTTCTGATGCTCGAAGGCCTGGGCCGTACCCAACAGGACCTGCTCCACGCGTTGTTGCATCAGCCAGCCGGCATGAGCATCGACGACCTGGCGCAGGCCCTGGCCATCACCCGCACGGCCGTGCGCCAGCACCTGGCCGCGCTGGCGCGTGATGGCCTGGTCAAACGCGGCGCTACCCGGCCTACCGGGCGGCGCCCGGAGCAGTTGCACGAACTGACGGATCTTGCCCGCGAACAGTTCCCCCGCCAGTACCCGCTGCTGGCCAACCTGCTGATCGGTGAAGTGGCGGGCTTGCTCGGCCAAGAGGCATTGCTGGCGCTGATGCGTCAGCTGGGGCGCAAGTTGGCCGCAGACCTTGAGCACAAGGTGGTGGATGAAGCACGTATTGTCGAGCATATGAACAATGCCGGGTACGAGGCACAGGTGTTCTTCCGCTCGGCGGGGGAGCCGCAGATCGTCGCGCACAATTGCGTGTTCCATCATCTGGCCAAGGCGCACCCGGTGGTGTGCGAGCTGGACCTGGCGCTGATCGGGGCGCTGGGCGGCGGCGAGGTCAGCCATGAGGAATGCATGCTCAGGGCCGGGCGGGTGTGCCGGTTTTCCCTGACCAAGAAAGAAGATTGATGATGCCTGTACTGGCCTCTTCGCGGGTAAACCCGCTCCCACAGGGACCGCGAAGTTGTCTGTGGGAGCAACTGTCTTGCACCATCACTCAGGCTACCGCATCACCAGGTAGGAGCAGCCTTGTGCTGCGAAGAGGCCGGTAGGGCTGAAAATCATCTTTGGCTGCAACGGCCTCTTCGCAGCGCAAGGCTGCTCCTACAGGTCCCGTACTTGCCTTGGAATCGAGACAGTCAGTTGGACCAACTGCCTGGCTGAAAATCCAAAAGGGGGCACGCCCCCGTGTGGGAGCGGGTTTACCCGCGAAGAGGCCAGCACAGGCAAAATCATCTCTGGCGCAGGATGCACTCCAGCAGCCCGGGAAACCGCTCACCCAGCATTTCGCTGCGCAGTGAATTCATGTGGGTCGTTCCCACATTGCGGGTATGCACCAGCCCCGCATCACGCAGCACGCGGAAGTGGTGGGACATGCTCGACTTCGGCCGGCCCCCGTCCAGCTCGCCGCAGCTGGCTTCGGCCACGCCGGCCAGGTGGCGGACGATTTCCAGGCGCACGGGGTCGCTGAGCGCATAAAGCAGGCGTTCAAGGATCAGGTCTTCAGCGTTGGGATGTTTATAGGCTCGCATGGCCGACATGATAACGGGGGTTTCACTAATTGCCATAGTTCGATTATGATCGAACAACAGTATTCAGATGAACCCGGAGTTTCCCATGTCCGCACTGTTCGAACCCTACACCCTCAAAGACGTCACCCTGCGTAACCGCATCGCCATTCCGCCGATGTGCCAATACATGGCCGAAGACGGCATGATCAACGACTGGCACCACGTGCACTACGCCGGCCTGGCCCGTGGTGGTGCCGGCCTGCTGGTGGTGGAGGCCACTGCGGTGGCGCCGGAAGGGCGCATCAGCCCCGGTTGCGCCGGTATCTGGAGCGATGCCCACGCTCAGGCGTTCGTGCCGGTGGTGCAGGCCATCAAGGCGGCAGGTTCGGTGCCGGGCATCCAGATCGCCCACGCCGGGCGCAAGGCCAGCGCCAACCGCCCATGGGAGGGTGACGACCACATTGCCGCAGACGACGCGCGCGGCTGGCAAACCATCGCCCCGTCCGCCATTGCCTTTGGCGCGCACCTGCCGAAGGTGCCACGGGAAATGACCCTGGACGACATCGCCCGGGTCAAGCAGGACTTCGTCGATGCCGCCCGCCGTGCGCGTGATGCCGGCTTCGAATGGATCGAACTGCACTTTGCCCACGGCTACCTGGGCCAGAGCTTCTTCTCCGAGCACTCCAACAAGCGTACCGACGCCTACGGTGGCAGCTTCGACAACCGCAGCCGCTTCCTGCTGGAAACCCTGGCTGCGGTGCGTGAAGTGTGGCCAGAGCACCTGCCGCTGACCGCGCGCTTTGGTGTGCTGGAATACGATGGCCGCGACGAGCAGACCCTGGAAGAATCGATCGAACTGGCGCGCCGCTTCAAGGCAGGCGGCCTTGACCTGCTGAGCGTGAGTGTCGGTTTCACCATTGCCGAGACCAACATCCCGTGGGGCCCGGCGTTCATGGGGCCGATTGCCGAGCGAGTGCGCCGTGAGGCGAAGCTGCCGGTGACTTCGGCGTGGGGCTTTGGCACACCGCAACTGGCTGAGGCCGCGTTGCAGGCCAACCAGCTGGACCTGGTTTCGGTAGGGCGTGCGCACCTGGCCGACCCGCATTGGGCGTACTTTGCGGCCAAGGAACTGGGGGTGGAGAACGCTTCCTGGACCTTGCCGGCGCCGTATGCGCACTGGCTTGAGCGTTATCGCTGAGGCTTAAAGGGGCTGCTTTGCAGCCCATTCGCGGCACAAGGCCGCTCCTACAGGGGAACGCGTGCTCTTTGTAGGAGCGGCCTTGTGCCGCGAATGGGCCGCACAGCGGCCCCCGAATCTAGAACCGATCCAACTGGTAGGCACCCATCTCTGGCCCAGCGGCCCGCTCAGCCAACCGCCCCACCCATTCCGCCGTCACCGCCGCCTGGGTCAACCCCAGGTGCTGATGCCCAAACGCCAACAGCACCCGCCCATCGCACACCCGGTCAATCACCGGCAACGAGTCCGGCAACGATGGCCTGAAGCCCATCCACGGTGTCGCCCCTTCAACGCTCAAGTCTTGCCGGAACAACCCCTTGCTCAGCCGGTGCAATTGCCACGCCCGTTGCATGCTCGGCGGTGCCTCCAGCCCGGCGAACTCCACCGTGCCGGCCAGGCGCAAACCTTCGGCCATGGGCGTCATGATGAACTTGCGCTCAAGCGAGGTGACTGCAAACGGCAGGCGCTGGTGCTCACCCGGCAACATCAGGTGGTAACCGCGTTCTGTGTCCAGCGGCACCCGCTTGCCCGTCAGCGCGGCGGTCAGTTTTGCAGAGTGGGCACCACAGCTGATCAGCACCTGGCGGGCATTGAGCGGGCCCTGGTCGCTGGCCAGGCTGACGCCGCCGCTGTGCAACTGCCCGCCATCGACCTGCGCCTGAACAAAGCGCACGCCGCTGGCCTTGGCCGCTTCGAACAATTCGCACACTACCCGGTACGGGTCGATGAAGTGCCCGGTGCGCGGAAAGAACAGCCCACCCAGCAGGGCCGGGCTCAGTTGTGGCGCTGCCTCGCGCACGGTTTCGGCCGACCAGACGTCCACCGGCACCGCCTGCAGTTGTATGCGGGTGCGCAACGCCTCCAGTGCCTGGCGTGACTCAGGCTTCTCGAATACCAGCAACGAGCCATCCTCCCGGAACAGTTCGCTGCGCCCGATCGAAGCCAGCAGCCGCTGCCAGGCACCCAGGCTGCCTTCGTTCAACGTGCGGATGCCGGCCACACTGCGCTGGAACGGCGCCGGGCGCAGGTTGAGCAGCAGGCGGGTGAACCAGGGCATGGCCTTGGGCAGGTACTTCCAGTCCAGGCGCAGCGGGCCCATCGGGTCCAGCAGCATGCGCGGCAAGCGCTTGAGGATCGACAGGTCGGCAATCGGGAACACCTGCTCGGTGGCCAGGTGCCCGGCGTTGCCATAGGACGCGCCCTGGCCGGGTGCCTGGCGGTCGATCAACAGTACCCGGCGGCCTTGGCGGGCCAGTTGCAGGGCACAGGCAACGCCGACAATGCCGGCGCCCACTACCGCAACATCGGCTTCAGGGGTTTCGACCATGCTCAGCCTTCCCGTTTGCCGTCGAGCAGGCGCCGCAACTGCAGCGGGTTGCCGTGCTGCAATGCGTGCGGCAGAAGTGCATCGGGGAAGTCCTGGTAGCACACCGGGCGCAGGAAACGCAGGATCGCCGCCGTGCCCACCGAGGTCGTACGGGCATCGGAGGTGGCCGGGAACGGACCGCCATGGACCATGGCATCGCACACCTCGACACCGGTCGGCCAGCCATTGACCAGAATGCGCCCGGCCTTGCGTTCAAGGGTCGGCAGCAGCGCACGGGCGCTGTCAATGTCGGCATCGTCCAGTTGCAAGGTCGCGGTCAACTGGCCTTCCAGGTGCTCGGCCACTTGGCGTATCTGCTCGTCGCTGGCACAGGCCACCACCAGTGACGCCGCGCCGAACACTTCAGCCTGCAATGCCGGGTCGGCGAGGAAGGCTTCGGCTTGGGTGACAAAAAGTTGCGCCTGGCATTGGTTGGGCCCTTGCCCGGCCTGGCCGCTGGCCGCAGCCTGGGCATTGGCGTTTTCTGCCAGGCCACCGACACCGGCCTGGTAAGCACTGAAGATGCCCGGGGTGAGCATGGTCTGCGCAGCAGCCTGGCGCACGTGCTCGCTGGCAGCGTCGATAAACCGCTGCAACGCCGGCCCTTGGCGGGCAATCACCAGCCCGGGGTTGGTGCAGAACTGGCCGGCACCTTGGGTCAACGAAGCGACGAAGCCTTGCGCCAGCGCCTCGGCACGGGCTTGCAGGGCTGCCTCGAACAGGAACACCGGGTTGATCGAACTCATTTCGGCGTACACCGGGATTGGCTCCGGGCGTGCCTGGGCCGCTTGGCATAGCGCGATACCACCGCTGCGCGAGCCGGTAAAGCCAACGGCCTTGATGCGCGGGTCGCTGACCAGCGCGATGCCGACTTCACGGCCGGAGCCGTACAGCAGCGAGAACACGCCGGCCGGCAAGCCGCACAGCTTCACCGCTTGCGCCACCGCCTGGCCGACCAGTTCGCTGGTGCCTGGGTGGGCGCTGTGGGCCTTGATCACCACTGGGCAGCCAGCGGCCAATGCCGACGCGGTGTCGCCACCGGCCACCGAGAAGGCCAGCGGGAAATTGCTGGCGCCGAACACGGCTACCGGCCCCAGGGCCACCTGGCGTTGGCGCAGGTCGGCGCGGGGTAAAGGCTGGCGTTCTGGCTGGGCGTTGTCGACCCGCACATCCAGCCATTCACCGGCCCGCACCACCCGGGCGAAGGTGCGCAGCTGGGTACAGGTGCGGCCACGCTCCCCCTGGATGCGCGCCTTGGGCAGGCCGCTTTCGGCCACGGCGCGGTCGATCAGGGCATCGCCCAGCGCTTCGATTTGCGCGGCGATGGTTTCGAGGAACTGTGCCCGTTGTTCGAGCGATGTTTCGCGGTAGGCATCGAACGCAGTCCAGGCCAGCGCGCAGGCCTGGGCCACGTGCTCGCCGGTGCCGCCGAGGTAGGCCGGTTCCAGTGGCTGGCCGGTGGCCGGGTCGATGGCGCGAATGGCTTCGCGGCTGCCGGTTACCGGCGTCTGGCCGATCAGCAGGTTGCCTGTGAGGGTCATGGAGCCTCCTTGGGAAAAGAAAAGCAAGATCAAGGGTGCGACGCGGACCCTGTGGGAGCGGGTTTACCCGCGAACCAGGCAACTCGGTGCCTGGCACCGGCTTTGCCGGTGTTCGCGGGTAAACCCGCTCCCACAGGGATCTCAGCGGCTGCTTAGGCGATGTTCTGTTCGGCCGACCAGCTGGCGTACCAGCTGCGGAACAGCGCGTACTGCTGCTCGGCGTAGTTGCGCTGGGCGTCGGTCAGCACGTCGGTTTCGTTGAAGTGCAGGCTGTACTCGCTGTCGCCGTTCAGCACCATCAGGTGCTTGTAGTACAGCACCAGGTCACAGCCCTCATCGAACGACGACAGCACCGCCAGCGCCGCTTCCAGCTCGCGCGCCAGGCGGCGGGCCTTGGCATCACCCTTGGCCGCCTGCTTGCTCAGGCTTACCAGGTGTAGCACCTCGCGCGGCAGGGCGTTGCCGATACCGGTGATGGCGCCGGTGGCGTTGCAGTTGACGAAGCCATGCACCACCTGGGTGTCCACGCCGACCATCAGGGTCACGTCGTCATCCTTGGAGGTGATGTGCTCGGCGGCGTAGCGCAGGTCGGCGCCGCCGCCGAATTCCTTGAAGCCGATCAGGTTGGGGAACTCGCGGCGCAGTTCGAAGAACAGGTCGGCGCGGGTGGCAAAGCCGTAGTAGGGGCTGTTGTAGATCACCGCCGGCAGCTTGGGCGCGGCGGCGAGGATGGCCGAGAAGTGGTGCTTCTGGGCGATCAGCGAAGCGCCGCGGCTGAGCACGCGGGGGATGACCATCAGGCCGGCGGCGCCCACTTCGGCGGCGTGTGCCGCATGCGCTACCGCTTCACGGGTGTTCACCGCGCCGGTGCCGACAATGGTCGGGATGCCGGCGGCCACCAGGCGCGCCACGCCTTCCTGGCGCTCGGCTTCGGTCAGCAGCGGCCAGTCGCCCATCGAGCCGCAGTACACCACGGCACTCATGCCGGCTTCGATCAGTTCGCGGCCCTTGCGCACCAAGGCATCGAAGTCCGGTTTACGGTCGGCGGTGCACGGGGTCATCAGGGCGGGCATGGTGCCGGTGAAGATGTTGTTGGTCATTGTTGTCACTCCTCGCAGTATTCAGTCGGAAAAAGGCCGGGGTCAGATGCCCCAGGCGAACGGGTCCTGTTCGTCGATCAGCAAGGTGCTGTCGGCGGTCATGTAGGCGCGGCCGGTGATGAACGGGCGAATGTGGTCGCCGTCGCGCTCGTAGCGGCCATGGAACTGGCTGCCGGTGATGCTGGCCTGTATCCAGGTCTGGCCTTCGGCAAGCTTGCCGTCGGCGGCCAGGCAGGCCAGCTTGGCGCTGGTGCCGGTGCCGCAGGGCGAGCGGTCGTAGGCCTTGCCGGGGCACATCACGAAGTTGCGGCTGTCGGCGTTGGCGTCGTCGGCAAACAGCTCGACGTGGTCGATAGGCGCGCCGTTTTCACCGGTAATGCCTTGGGCTTCGAGGGCCTTGAGCATGGCCCAGGTGTATTCGGTCAGCGCCTCGCGGTTGTCCAGCTCGATACGCTGGCCGTGTTCGGAAACCAGGAAGAACCAGTTGCCACCCCAGGCGATGTCGCCACGCACCACACCATGGCCTGGCACCTCCACCGCCACCTGCTGGCGGTAGCGGTAGGAGGGCACGTTGCCGACGGTGATGGCGCCGTCTTCATGCAGGGTGGCGCTGACCTGGCCGACCGGGGTGTCGATCTTGTGCACACCCGGTGCGATCAGGCCCAGGTGTTGCAACGAGGCAACCAGGCCGATGGTGCCGTGGCCGCACATGTTCAGGTAGCCGGCGTTGTTGAAGAAGATCACCCCGCAGGTGGCGTCGGCCGACACCGGTGGGCAGTACAGCGCGCCCACCAGCACATCGTTGCCGCGTGGTTCCAGCAGGCAGGCACGACGCCATGGGTCGTGCAGCTCGCGCAGTTCGTCGCGCTGCTCGGCCATGCTGCGGCCGTGCAGTTGCGGGAAGCCCTTCATCACCAGGCGGGTCGGTTCGCCGCCAGTGTGGGAGTCGATGACGTGAATCTGTTTCATGGGCGTGTCCCTTGCGTAAAAGATCAGGAAGCGACGGCGGCAGGGCGGCCGGTATAGGTTTCAGCGGCGGCTTCGCTTTCGTCTTCACCTTCCAGGCGCACCAGGTGGGCAGGCACGCCAGTGGCCGCGCCCCAGTAGTAGATGCCCAGCGCGCAGGCGGCCACGACCACGGTGTCGAACGGGTGGCCGAGCACCCCCAGGCCGCCGAAGCTGCCCAGCCACGACAGCAGGATGGTTACCGCGTAGAAGCCGATCAGCCACGCCGACGAGCGCACTTGCTGGGCCAGCGACAGGTGCTGGGTGGGTACGAAACGGCTGCACAGCAGGTACAGCACGAACATCGCGATTTGCAGGGCCAGCAGCCACGACACGGTGTTCCAGCCGGACCAGTAGACGATCAGCGCGGCGATGATGAACGACAGCGGGCCAAGCACGGCCATGCCCTTGACCCGGAACGGGCGCGGCATGTCGGGTGCATTGCGGCGCAGGGCGGCGACGGTGACCGGCGCTACGGCGTAGCTCAGTACCAGGGCTGCGGATACCACGTTGATCAGCGCTTCCCACGAGGGGAACGGCAGGGTCCAGAACACCGACAGGCCGAAGGTCAGCCACAGCGCCGGGCGCGGGATGCCGGATTCTGCATCGATGCGGGTGAAGTACTTGAAGAAGGTGCCGGTCTGCGCCCAGCCATAGATCACGCGCGGGGTGGCGTTCATGTAGATGTTGCCGCAGCCGCTGGGCGAGATCACGGCGTCGGCCACCACCAGGTAGGCCAGCCAGCCCACACCCAGGGCCAGGGCGATGTCACGGTAGGGCAGGGCCAGTTCCTTGGTCACGCTGGCCCAGCCGTTGGCGAGCATTTCGGTGGGCACGCTGCCGAGGAAGGCCAGTTGCAGCAGGGCGTAGATCGCGGTGGACAGCAATACCGAAAGAATCAGCGCAATCGGGATGGTGCGTTGTGGGTTCTTCACCTCGCTGGCCACCGAAATGATCGGCGTCAGGCCCAGGTAGGCGAAGATGATGCCACCGGCCGATACGGCCATTTCCACGCCGGACAGGCCGAACGGGGCAAAGCCCTGGACCTCGAAGTTTTCTGGTTTGAAGAAGGTGAACAGCACGCCGATCACCAGCAGCGGCACGATGAACTTGAACACGCTGACCAGGTTGTTGGCCTTGGCGAAGGTTTTCACGCTGCGGTAGTTGAGGAAGAAGAACAGCCCCAGCAGGGCGAACTGCACCAGCCAGCCGAGCACGGTCGGGTCGCTGGAGCCAGCCTTGGTCAGCCCGGGGAACCAGGCGGCGGCGTATTGGCGTGAGGCGACCACTTCGATGGCGATCAGGCTGGAAAAGGCGATCAGGGTGATGAAACCCATCAGGTAGCCGAGCAGCGGGCCGTGCGAGTACACCGGGTAGCGCACCACGCCACCGGCGCGGGGCAGGGCGGCGCCCAGCTCGCAGTAGACGATGCCCAGCAGCAGTACGGCGAACCCGCCGAGGAACCAGGAGAGGATGCCGGCCGGGCCGGCGATGGCCGAGACGTGGCTGGCGGCGAAAAGCCAGCCGGAGCCGAAGATGGCCCCTAGGCCGATGAAGGTGAGGTCCAGCAGTGATAACTGTTTTTTGAATTTGCCTGACATGGGTTCGCCTTTTTGTTGGTTATTGGATAGGCAGGTCTGATGTCACGAGATGCGGCTTCTTGGGCCGCGCTCTTGTAGGACTTGGGCGGCTTGCGTGGGGCATAGAGTGAACCGGTCGGGGCGACGGTTCTTGATGGTTTTCTGCAGGGGGGATGACGAAATCGGCACAGTTGCAAAAAAAGCTGGCGGCCAGGGTGGGCTGGTGGATAGGCTGTAGGCCATACCGGATAAGGGTTTGAGAGATGCAGTGCCGGTGCTGGCCTCTTCGCAGCACAAGGCTGCTCCTACAAGGACCGCGTGGCTATCAAGACCTGTGCGGTCCCTGTAGGAGCAGCCTTGCGCTGCGAAGAGGCCGGCCCAGCAAACCGAGATAGAGAAGATGACCAACACCCCCCTGGCAACCCTCTACCAGTCCCTCGACCAGCACCGCCCCGCCACCCTCGAGGCCTTGCTGGCCGGTGTGTCGCTGCTGCTGCCGATCCTCGACGCCATCCCCAATGCCGCCATCTTCATCAAGGACCCGGCCGCCCGCTACGTGCTGGCCAACACCACCCTGGTCCAGCGCTGCGGCCTCAAGCGCCTGCAACCGTTGCTGGGCAAGACCAGCGCCGAAGTGTTCCCGGCACAGCTTGGCCCCGGCTACACCGAGCAGGACCGCCGCGTGCTCAAGGAAGGCCTGGTGCTGGCAGACCAGCTGGAGCTGCACCTGTACGGCAGCCGCGAGCCCGGCTGGTGCCTGACCCACAAGCGCCCGCTGTACAGCCAGGCAGGCGAGATCATCGGCCTGGTCGGCATTTCGGTCGACCTGCAATCAGCCGCCGACAGCCACCCCGCCTATCAGCGCCTGGCCGCGGTGGACGAGCACATTCGCCAGCACTTTCACCAGCCGATCAGCATGGGCGAGCTGACCCGCATCGCCGGTATTTCCGTGGCCCAGCTGGAGCGCTATTGCAAACGGGTGTTCCACCTCACGCCCCGGCAGATGATCCACAAGGCGCGCCTTGAGCACGCCCACCGCCTGTTGCATTCGGACCTGCCGATCACTGAAGTGGCGATGTGCTGCGGCTACACCGACCACAGCGCCTTCAGCCGCCAGTTCAAGCAACTGACCGGCTTTACCCCGCGCCAGTACCGCCAGGCAACCAGCGATCAGGTGGCTTGAAACAGTGCCCGTGCCTCGGTAAAGCACTGTTCGGCAATCGCCGAACGCGGCTCGCTGCGGCGCAGCAGCAGGCCGACCTGGCTGTGGATGGCGGCGTCGGCCACCGGCACGATGCGCAGGTGCTCGCTGAGGTCTTCCAGGCCGCAATCCAGCGGCATGATCGCGCAGCACATGCCGGTGTTGATGGCCTGGATCAGCTGGAAGGTCGAGTCGCTTTCCAGCACCGCATTCGGCTCCAGGCCGCGGCTGCGGAAGCTCAGGTCCAGCGATTGGCGGTAGTGCATGCCTTTGCTCAGCAGGCCCAGTGGTATGTCGCTGAGTGCATCCCAGCGCAGCGGGTCGCTGGCGAACTGGAAGTGCCGGGTGTCGTGCAACAGGCCCATGGTGGTGGTGCCCAGTTCGATCACTTCGAAGAAGCTGGTATTGACCTGGTCCAGGTAGCAGATACCCAGGTCGAGCTGGTTGCGGCTGAGCCCGTCGATGACCTGCTCCGAGCTCAGCGAGCTGAGCTGAAAGTGCAGTTCGGGGTATTTTTCGCGCAGCGGCAACAGCAGGTGCATGGGGTTGAAGCTGGCCAGCGGCACGGTGCCCAGGCGCAGGCTGCCGACCACCTGGCCACGGCAGCTGGCGGCCTCGGCCTGCAGGCCGTCGTGGGCGGCAAGCAGGGTGCGGGCCCAGGCCAGGATGCGCTCGCCGGCTTCGGTGAAACCTTCGAAGCGCTGGCCGCGTTTGACCAGCACCAGCTCCAGTTCGTCCTCCAGGTTGCGCAGGCGCATGGACAGCGTCGGTTGAGTGATATGGCACAGCGCCGCCGCCTGGCCGAAGTGGCGGGTCTGGTCGAGGGCGATGAGGAACTTGAGCTGCTTGATGTCCATGAAAGTGCCTGGCGTCTGGTTATGCAGACCTTAACCCACGTCTGCGATAGATGTCATTGATCGCCCGGTACGCCATATTGATTGGACGCCCTCGGGCCGTGCCTCTAGCGTGGCGACAATGCCATCCAAGGAGCTTTACCGTGCGCGTCCAACCCGATGCGGTTTTCGTACCGCTGAACATCGCCGTGCTGACTGTCAGCGACACCCGTACCTACGACAACGATACCTCCGGCGAGCTGCTGGCCAGCCGTTCGGTAGAGATCGGCCACAGGCTGGTGGCGCGGGCGCTGCTCAAGGACGACCTGTACAAGATCCGCGCCCAGGTGGCGACCTGGATTGCCGATGAGCAGGTGCAGGTGGTGCTGATCACCGGCGGCACCGGCTTTACCGGGCGCGACAGCACGCCGGAGGCCGTCGAGTGCCTGCTGGACAAGCGCATCGATGGTTTTGGCGAGCTGTTCCGGGCCTTGTCGATTCTGGATATCGGCACCTCGACCGTGCAGAGCCGGGCGTTGGCCGGGTTGTCCAACCGCACCTTGGTGTGCTGCCTGCCGGGCTCTACCGGGGCCTGCCGCACGGCGTGGGAGGGGATCCTGGCCGAGCAGCTGGATGCCCGGCACCGGCCATGTAACTTCGTCAAACACCTGCTGCCGATCGAGGCCTGCGCAAGCCGGGGTTGATCTTCAGCCTGTACCGGCCTCTTCGCGGGTAAACCCGCTCCCACAGGATCTCCCCTGCATTTGAACCTTGTGCTGTACCTGTGGGAGCGGGTTTACCCGCGAAGAGGCCAGTGCAGGCAAGCACAAACTGTCAGCTCAACACATACCCCACCGGCAACAACGCCGGCGGCAGCTGCTGTTCTCCCAACCCTGCCAGCACATCCCGCTCCACGGTCCGCACCATGGCGTCGGTCGGCAAATCGTTCTCATCGCGCCCGAACGGGTCTTCCAGCTCGTTGCCAATCGCATCCAGCCCGAAGAACGTGTACCCCACGATGGTGGTGAACAGCGGCGCCAGCCAGCCCAGCGGCTCGGCCAGGGCAAACGGCAGCAGCAGGCAGAAGATGTAGATGGTGCGGTGCAGCAGCAGCGTGTAGGGGAAGGGCAAGGGCGTGAATTTGATCCGTTCGCAGGTGGCCTGTACCTCGGTCAGGCCTACCAGTCGCTGCTCCAGCAAGCTGTAGCGCCAGTCACTGATCTGCTGTTGCTCTGCCAGCCTTGAGCAATGCTGGCCAATCTCGCGCAGGATGCCATCGCACACGTTGTGCGGGCTGATCGCCTCTGGCCGGGCGAGCCATGGCCGGGCAGCCGCCAGCTCGTCCTCACCCCGCAGCCGCGCATTCAATGCATGGGCAAAACCGCACAGGTTGCGCAGCAGTTCGGTGCGCAGCGTTTCGTCGGCAATCACCACGCTTTCGCGCACGAACGAGCGGGTTTCGATGATCAGCTTGCCCCAGGCCTTGCGGCCCTCCCACCAACGGTCATAGCAGGCGTTGTTGCGAAAGCTCATGAAAATAGACAGCGACAGGCCAAGCAAGGTGAACGGCGTGGCACTCACCGGGTAGAAAAACGCCGGGTAATGGCGCTCGACCAGCACGATCAGCGCGGCCAGCAAGGTCACCATCAGGCAGCGCAGGGCAATGCGCTTGACGATCGAACCCTTGAGGGTAAACAGCACGCGCAGCACATCGGGGTTTGGGTGGACAATCATGGAAATCCAGAGACGGCTGATCAGCCGCCGGTCATGTTCATGAAGCGCAGGATCTGCACGTCGCCACCCACTTCGAAGTGATGGCGGTAGGGTTTGAGATGCAGCGAATCGCGGATGGCCTTTTCCAGGCGTTCGGCATTGCCGGGGTGGGCGCGCAGTACGTGCTTCAGGTCCACCGAGTGTTCATTGCCCAGGCACAGCAGCAGGCGGCCTTCGACCGTCAGGCGCACGCGGTTGCAGGTGGCGCAGAAGTTGTGGCTGTGCGGCGAAATGAAGCCGACCCGGGTGTTGGCGGCTTCGGCCAGGCGCCAGTAGCGGGCCGGGCCCTGTGAGGATTCGGTGGATTCGATCAGGGTGAACTGCTCGGCAAGGCGCGCACGGACTTCATCACTGGAGCAGAACGACTCGCCGCGCTCGTGTTCGCTGATCACCCCCAGCGGCATTTCTTCGATGAAGGTGATGTCCAGTTCGCGATCGATGGCAAAGCGCACCAGGTCGACCAGTTCATGATCGTTGCGGCCTTTGAGCACCACGCAGTTGAGCTTGGTGCGCTTGAAACCGGCCTGGCGTGCGGCGTCGATGCCGGCGATAACCTGGTGCAGGTCGCCGGTGCGGGTCAGCTGCTTGAAGCGGTCGGC
This sequence comes from Pseudomonas sp. WOUb67, assembly GCF_050058005.1. Taxonomy (NCBI): domain Bacteria; kingdom Pseudomonadati; phylum Pseudomonadota; class Gammaproteobacteria; order Pseudomonadales; family Pseudomonadaceae; genus Pseudomonas; species Pseudomonas sp. WOUb67. The sequence continues at coordinate 2,239,427 of NZ_CP170112.1, forward strand.
GTCCAGGCTGTCGAGGCTGATGTTCAGGCGCGTCACGCCGGCATCAAACAGCGGCTGGGCCAGGCGCCCGAGTTGCGAGCCGTTGCTGGTCATGCACAGTTCGCGCAGGCCGGGCAGGGCGGCAATGCGCCCGCACAACTCGACGATGCCCTGGCGTACCAGGGGCTCGCCGCCGGTCAGGCGGATCTTGCGGGTGCCCAGGGCGACGAAGCGCTCGGCCACCTGGAACAGCTCTTCGAGGCTGAGAATTTGCTGGCGCGGCAGGAACTGCATGTCTTCGGCCATGCAGTACACGCAACGGAAGTCACAGCGGTCGGTGACCGACATCCGCAGGTAGTCGATTTTCCGGTTGAAGCCGTCGATCAGGGCCCGGCTGTTCTGTTCCACGTTCGCGCTCGAATGGGTTGGGACACAACTCCAAGCTATAACCTGGCCGCAGGGGCGTCAAATTGCTTTGTCTGACTGGTTGATCGATGGTTTCTATCACGGCTGCTGGCCAGGTATTTCAGTGCCTGGACCGCGTCGCCTCATTCGCGGGTAAACCCGCTCCCACAGGTACTGCGCAGGTTTCAAGACCTGTGTGATCCCTGTGGGAGCGGGTTCACCCGCGAAGGCTACAACGCGGTTTCAGCCCATGATCGAAACCGCCTATCACGCCGTAAGATCTTTCGATTGGACGCCCCACCCCCACGCTCCATAGGCTGAATAAAAGCATCGAAGCGTGAGGATTCATCGCATGAGCCAGGACGAACACATCAGGGACTACAAAGGCGCAGCCGCCGGCTGGGGGGCGCTCAAGAGCGTGACCAAAAGCTGGCTGGGCAGCGAAAACGCCTTCAAGAACCTGCGGGCCATGCTCAAGACCAACCAGAACGGCGGCTTCGACTGCCCCGGCTGTGCCTGGGGCGAGTCGCCGGAAAGCGACATGGTCAAGTTCTGCGAAAACGGCGCCAAGGCCGTTAACTGGGAAGCCACCGGCCGCTCGGTCGACCCGGCCTTCTTCGCTCAATACAGCGTCAGTGCGCTGAAGGACCAGACCGACTACTGGCTCGAATACCAGGGCCGCCTCACGCACCCGATGCGCTACGACGCAGCCACCGACCACTATGTCGAAACCACCTGGCAGGAAGCCTTCGAGCTGGTCGCCACGCACCTGCGTGCGCTGCAGTCGCCCGACGAGGCCGAGTTCTACACCTCGGGCCGGGCCAGCAACGAGGCGGCGTTCCTCTATCAGCTGTTCGTGCGTGCTTACGGCACCAACAACTTCCCCGATTGCTCGAACATGTGCCACGAAGCCAGCGGCGCAGGCATGTCGGAAACCCTCGGGGTGGGCAAGGGCACCGTGGTGTTCCACGACCTGGAGCTGGCCGACGCGATCTTCGTCATCGGCCAGAACCCGGGCACCAACCACCCGCGCATGCTCGAACCGCTGCGCGAGGCGGTCAAGCGCGGGGCCCAGGTGGTGTGCTTCAACCCGCTGAAAGAGCGTGGCCTGGAGCGTTTCCAGCACCCGCAGCACCCCTTCGAAATGCTCAGCAACGGCTCCGAGCCGACGTCCAGTGCCTACTTCCGCCCGGCCTTGGGCGGTGACATGGCAGCCATGCGTGGCATTGCCAAATTCCTCTTGCAGTGGGAGCGCGAAGCCCAGGCCAAGGGCGAGCCCGCGGTGTTCGACCATGCTTTCATCGCCGAGCACACCAGCGGCGTCGATGACTACCTGGCAGCGGTGGACGCCACCTCCTGGGAACACATCGTCAAGCAGTCGGGCCTGACCCTGGCCGAGATCGAGCTGGCTGCGCGCATGTACCGCAAGGCCGAGCGGGTGATCATGTGCTGGGCCATGGGTGTCACCCAGCACCGCCATTCGGTGCCGACCGTGCAGGAAATCGTCAACCTGCAGTTGCTGCGCGGCAACGTCGGCAAGCCCGGCGCCGGCCTGTCGCCGGTGCGCGGCCACAGCAACGTGCAGGGCGACCGCACCATGGGCATTGACGAAAAGCCCAAGGCGGCGCTGCTCGATGCCATCGAAAAACGCTTCCAGTTCCGTGTGCCGCGTGCCCACGGGCACAACGCGGTGCTGGCGATCAAGGCCATGGAAGAGCGGCGGGCCAAGGTGTTCATCGCCCTGGGCGGCAACTTCGCCCAAGCCACCCCGGACACCCCGCGCACCCACGCGGCGCTGCAGAACTGCGCGTTGACCGTGCAGATTTCCACCAAGCTCAACCGCTCGCACCTGGTCACCGGTCGTGATGCGCTGATCCTGCCGTGCCTGGGCCGTACCGAAATCGACCTGCAGGCCGAGGGGCCGCAAGGTGTGACCGTGGAGGACACCTTCAGCATGGTGCACCTCTCCAACGGCCAGTTGCGCCCGCGTTCGCCGCACATGCGCTCGGAACCGTGGATCGTCGCCGGCATGGCCAAGGCCACGCTGGGCAATCAGCCGATCGACTGGGAGTATGCGGTGGCTGACTACAACCGCATTCGCGACATGATCGCCGACGTGATCCCTGGTTTCACCGGCTTCAACGAACGCCTGCATAGCCCGGGCGGTTTCCACCTGGGCAACAATGCCGCCGATCGCAACTTCCGCACGGCCACGGGCAAGGCCCGGTTCATGCCCCACGCACTGCCGGAAGAGTTGATCAACGCCAAGGTACTGGCCCGTGGCGACAAACCCGACCTGATCCTGCAGACCCTGCGTTCGCACGACCAGTACAACACCACCCTGTACGGCCTGGACGACCGCTACCGCGGGGTGTTCGGCCTGCGTGAGGTGGTGTTCGTCAACGAGGCCGACATCCGCCGCCTGGGCTTCGAGCCGGGTGAGCAGGTGGACCTGGTGTCGCTGTGGGAGGATGGCGTGGAGCGGCGGGTGTCGGGGTTCCGCCTGGTGGCGTATGACGTGCCTGAGGGGCAGGCGGCGGCGTATTACCCGGAGACCAACCCGCTGGTGCCACTGGAGAGTTATGGCGAGGGGACCTACACCCCGACCTCGAAATTTGTGGCGATCAAGGTCGAGAAAGCCAAGGCAGGGAACCGGATTGCGGCGGTGTTGGCAGCGGATTGATGGGTTGCCTGTACCGGCCTCTTCGCGGCACAAGGCCGCTCCTACAGGGGAACGCGATCACCTGTAGGAGCGGCCTTGTGCCGCGAATGGGCTGCAAAGCAGCCCTTGATCACCGATGTACCGGGTAAGCCGTGGTGTATTTCATCTGCTCCATGGCAAAACTGGAGGTGATGTTCGACAGCCCGTCGGTGCGGGTAATCAGCTTTTTGTAGAACCGGTCATACGCCGCAATATCCCCCACCACCACCCGCAGCATGTAGTCCCAATCCCCCGACATGCGGTAGAACTCCATCACTTCCTCGAACCCGGTCACCGTCGCGGCAAACTGCTCCAGCCAGGCGCTGTCGTGGCGCTGGGTCTTGAGCTGGACGAACACCGTCAGCCCAAGCCCTAGCCGTTCGGGGTCCAGCAGGGCGACACGGCCGAGTATGTAGCCGTCTTCTTCCAGGCGCTTGACCCGCTTCCAGCATGGCGTGGTGGACAGGTTGACGGCCTCGGCCAGGTCCTTTAGCGAGATTGAGGCATCGCGCTGAAGCAGGGTAAGAATGTGCTGGTCGAAACTGTCCATATCGCGCGCGGGCCGTGTAGAAAAATTTTTCACAGATTACCCCAAGGCCAGAAGATTTGGGTTGTGCGATAGTTGCAGCCTTCACTCTGCCAATGGGCCTGACCATGTCCGACAAGCCGCGCAATTTCGCCACCCGTACCATTCACGCCGGCGAGCAGTTCAGCGTCGCCGAAAACGCCATTTTCCCGGCCATCGTCACCGCCAGCTCGTTCACCAAGCGCAGCCTGGACGACAAGCCGGAATACTCCTACAGCCGGGTCGGCAACCCCACCCGGCATGCCTACGAAACCTGTGTCGCCGCCCTGGAAGAAGGCGTGGGCGCGGTGGCCTGTGCCTCGGGGGTGAATGCCACTGCGACGGTGCTGGAGCTGCTGCCCAAGGACGCCCATGTGGTGGTGATGAACGGCGTGTACGGCGGCACCTTCCGCATCCTGGAAGACTACCGCAGCCGCACCTCGGGCCTGACCACCACCTATGTCGACCTCAACGACCTTGAGGCGGTGGCCGCCGCCATCAAGCCCCAAACCCAGCTGATCTGGATCGAGTCGCCGACCAACCCGTTGCTGCACCTGGTCGACATCAAGGCGGTGTGCGACCTGGCCAAGGCGCGGGGTATTCTCACCTGCATCGACAACACCTTCTGCTCACCATGGAACCAGCGTCCGATCACCCTGGGCGTGGACCTGGTGATGCACTCGGCCAGCAAATACATCGGCGGCCATTCCGACCTGACCGGCGGCGTGGTAGTGGCGGCCAATGATGCGCTGCTGGCGCGCCTGCGCCGCATCAGCATGGCGATTGGCGCGGTGCAGGGGCCGTTCGACTGCTACCTCGCCCTGCGCGGCCTGAAGACCCTGGATGTGCGCATGGAGCGCCAATGCAGCAACGCCTTGCAGGTGGCACGCTTCCTGGAAGGGCATGCGCAGATCGAGCAGGTGTATTACCCGGGGCTGGAAAGCCACCCCCAGCATGACCTGTGCAACCGCCAGATGCGCAGTGGCGGGGCGGTGGTGGCGATGAAGGTCAAGGGTGATCGGGCCGCGCTCAACCGCCTGGTGGAGGCGTTGCAGATTTTTGTGCTGGCCGACTCGCTGGGCGGGGTGGAGAGCATGATCAACCACTCGTGGACCATGTCGCACTGCTCGCTGAGCCCGGAGCAGAAAGGGGTGATGGGGATCAGCGAGAACCTGCTGCGGTTGTCGATGGGGATCGAGGATTACCGCGACCTGATCGAGGACCTGGATGGGGCCTTGAAGGCTTTGGCTGCTGTGTAAGGGCTGCTGGCCCCTTCGCGGGTGAACCCGCTCCCACAGGGATAGCGCTGCCCTCAGGTTTTGTGCGGTCCCTGTGGGAGCGGGTTTATCGAGGCGTCGAACCGCCGCGAAGAGGCCAGTGAATTCAGTACATTTCCATCAGGATTTCGGCGGATGGATGATCCGTTCGATCTTGTCCTTGATCAGCAACCGTTCCTTGCGTAGCCGGTTGACGGCGTCGTCGTTGGTACCGTTGCCTTCGGCGGCGACCACCTCCTTGTCCTTGGCGTTGTACTCCTTGTGCAGCGCGTGCAGCGTCTGGTCCTTGTCTATGAGCGCCTGGAATGCATCAGCGGTAACGTGCAGGTCAGCGAGCAGATCATGCGGAACTGGCATTTCTTCACCTCTGTCAGGGTTGTCGGTAAGGTCCTGACCACTGAGGATAGCCGCGTTTGCGCCGGCTTGTGACCGCTGCCAGGCTGAACGGCAGCTGAATGACCTTGACGTAATTGATAAAAGACACCGCTTCACGAAATTGTTACCGACTTTTTCACAAAAAATTGATGACGCACTTTCTAGAGTTCGCCCAACTTTCCCGCGGTGCCATCCGGCCTGGGGGTTGATAATCACTCTTGATTGCGAACACTGATGCTCAACTTCAAATCCCTGCGGACTGAATGGGTCACGCTGCTGGCCAGCCTTTACCTGCTGATTGGCTTGAACATGTTCCTTTGGGAGCATCTGCAAGAGGTCGTGCCCGCCGGCCTGTCGGGGCTGTGGCTGAGCCTGGCATTTGCCGTGCTGATGCTGTTCGCCTTCAATCTGATCCTCACCTTATTTGCCTTCCGGTATGTATTGAAGCCGTTACTTATCGTGTTGTTCATGAGTGGAGCCGGTGTGGCTTACTTCATGAACCAGTACGGTGTACTTATTGATGCCGGCATGTTCCGCAATATGGCCGAGACCAATGTTGCAGAAGTGCGCGACTTGATGTCGCTGAAGTTTGCTGCCTATATCCTGCTGCTGGGCGTATTGCCTTCGGTGCTGCTGTGGAAGGCGCCGATCGCCTATCGCCCCTGGCACCGTGAGCTGCTCGGCAAGCTGGTGGTCAGTGGTGCCTGTGTAGTGGCCCTTGGCTCGGTGGCGCTGGTCAACTATCAAGGCTTGTCGTCGCTGTTTCGCAACCACCACGAACTGCGCCTGATGCTGACCCCGAGCAATATCGTCGGGGCCTCCATTGGTTATGTCAGCGAGCGTGTCGGTACTGCCGCGCGCCCGTTCCAGAGTTATGGCGAAGATGCCAAGCGTGATGCCGCCTGGCAAAAACATGAGCGCAAGTCGCTGACAGTGCTGGTGGTCGGTGAAAGTGCGCGGGCAGACCATTTCGGCGTGCTGGGCTATGACCGCGATACCACGCCGAACCTGGCCAAGGAACAGGGCCTGCTGGCGTTTTCCGATGTGCATTCGTGCGGTACGGAAACGGCGGTCTCGGTGCCGTGCATGTTCTCGGGCATGAAGCGCAAGGACTACGATGCCCGTGTGGCGAAGAACCGCGAAGGGCTGCTGGACATCCTTCAGCGTGCCGGCCTGGCCGTGCAGTGGCGTGACAACCAGTCGGGCTGCAAGGGTACCTGCGACCGCGTGCAGTTCATCGATGTCAGCAACCTCAAGGACCCTCAACTGTGCGCCAATGGCGAATGCCATGACCAGATCCTGCTGCAAGGCCTGGACGAGCTGATTGACAACCTCGACAAGGATACCGTGCTGGTGCTGCACCAGATGGGCAGCCACGGCCCCGAATACTTCAAGCGCTACCCCAATGGCGGCGAGCGCTTCACGCCGGTGTGCCAGAGCAACGCGCTGAACCAGTGCAGCGAGCAGGAAATCATCAACGGCTACGACAACACCCTGGCCTACACCGACAAGGTGCTGGCATCGCTGATCGACACCTTGCGCAGCAAACAGGACAAAGTCGACACGGCCATGATCTACCTGTCCGACCATGGCGAGTCGCTGGGCGAGTACAACCTGTTCCTGCACGGCACGCCTTACGCCATCGCCCCAGAGCAGCAGAAGCATGTGCCGCTGTTGACCTGGTTCTCCGACAGCTACAAGGAAGACTTCGGTATCGACACCGACTGCCTGGCCAAGCTCAGCGATGCCCCGCTGTCGCAGGACAACCTGTTCCACTCCATGCTCGGCCTGTTGCAGGTGCACACCGAGCTCTACCAGCAGTCGCTGGACATGTTCGCCAGCTGCCGGCCTTGGCTGGCGGCCAAGCGCTGACTCCGTGCCTGTACCGCGTCCCGGTAGGAGCAGCCTTGTGCTGCGAAGAGGCCGGTACCGCCAGCACATCACCCAATTGCCTGCACCGGCCCTTTCGCAGCACAAGGCTGCTCCGACAAAAAAGGGCCGGTTTGCAGCGCCGTTTATCTACTCCAGGGATGGCGCAGGTTTCACCAGCAGTGCCCGCGCCGTATATACTGCGCGCCAATGTTAGTGGGAGAGCCTCGTGGCCATCGAAATTCACTGGATCCGTGACGACCAGAGCCTGGCCGAACACTGCCGCGACTGGCACCAACTGCCCTTTGTCGCCGTCGACACCGAATTCATGCGGGTCGACACCTTCTACCCGAAAGCCGGGCTGATTCAGATCGGTGACGGCCAGCGGGCCTTCCTGATCGACCCGCTGTTGATCGGCAACTGGCAACCCTTGGCCGACCTGCTGGAAGACAGCGGGGTGGTCAAGGTGCTGCACGCCTGCAGCGAAGACCTTGAAGTGCTGCTGCGCCTGACCGGCAAGCTGCCGCAGCCGCTGTTCGACACCCAGCTGGCTGCCGGTTACCTGAACCTGGGCTTCAGCATGGGCTATTCGCGCCTGGTGCAGGAGGTGCTGGGTATCGAGCTGCCCAAGGGCGAAACCCGTTCCGACTGGCTGCAGCGCCCGCTCTCGGAAACCCAGGTCAGCTACGCTGCCGAGGATGCCGTGCACCTGGCCGAGCTGTTCACCGCGCTGCGCCCGCGTTTGTCCGACGACAAGTACGCCTGGGTGCTGGAGGATGGCGCCGAGCTGGTGGCCGCATTGCGCCGTGAAGTCGAGCCTGAAAGCCTGTACCGCGACGTCAAGCTCGCCTGGAAGCTGGCCCCCCAGCAACTGGCGGTGCTGCGCGAGCTGTGCGCCTGGCGCGAGCGTGAAGCACGCAGCCGCGATGTGCCGCGTAACCGCATCCTCAAGGAGCACTCGCTGTGGCCCATGGCCAAAAGCCAGCCCAACAACCTGTCGGCGCTGGCCAAGATCGACGAGATGCACCCGCGCACCATTCGTCAGGACGGTGAGTACCTCATCCAGCTGATCAAGCGCGCCGGTAGCCTGCCAGCCGAGCAGTGGCCAGCGCCGTTGCCCGAGCCACTGCCGATCGAGGCCGCCGGCATCCTCAAGCAGCTGCGTGCCATCGGCCAGGCCGAAGGCGAGCGCCTGGGGATTACCCCCGAGCTGATGCTGCGCAAGAAAGCCCTGGAGGCGCTGCTCAAGAGCGGCTACCCCAACGGCCCTTATCAACTGCCCGATTCGCTGCGCGGCTGGCGCCGTGAGCGCATGGGCCAGGCCCTGCTGGACAACCTGGCAGGTGCCGGAGAGACCCGATGAAACGCATTTGCTCGATCTACAAGAGCCCCCGCAAGAACGAAATGTACCTTTACGTGCTCAAGGCGGACGGCCTGGAGCGCGTGCCCGAAGGCCTGCTGCCGGCCTTCGGCACCCCCATACACGCGTTCGACTTGGTGCTCAGCCCCGAGCGCAAGCTGGCCCGCGAGGACATCACCAAGGTACTGGAGAACCTCGACAATCAGGGCTACCACCTGCAGATGCCGCCGCTGGAAGATGAGTACATCGAGCACCTGCCCGAAGAGCTGCTGCGCCGTAACGACCCGGTCTGACCATGCGTGTACTGATTGCTGAGCATGATCATGCTCGATACGCCGGGCTTTTGCGCCAAGCAGCGCCTGAAGTGGAAGTCCTGACCAGCGGTGACTCCGCCGAACTGGCGCAGCAGGCATCGCAGTGCACGGTGTGGCTGGGCCAGCCGGACCTGCTGGCAAGCTTGCTGCGCCAGGGCCTCAAACCGCAGTGGATGCAATCGACGTGGGCCGGTATCACGCCGTTGCTGGCCGACGGCCTGCCGCGTGACTATCGCCTGACCCGTGCGGTGGGCATTTTCGGCCAGGTGATGGCCGAGTACATGCTGACCTATATGCTCGGCCATGAGCGCGAGGTGCTGTCGCGCCTGGTCAGCCAGGTCGAGCGGCGCTGGGATGACCGCCCGGGGCGCACGCTGGAAGGGCGCAAGGTGCTGATTGTCGGCACTGGCGACATTGGCCAGCGGGTGGCCGAGTTCCTGCAACCGTTTGGTGTGGTGCTGTACGGTGTGGCCAGCACTGCCCGGGAACAGGCACCGTTCGTCGAGGTGGCGGCACTGGCCGACTTGCCGCGCATGGTTGGCCAGGTCGACTACGTGATCAACCTGCTGCCGGACACCCCGGCTACCCATGACCTGTATGACGCAGCGCTGTTCAAGTGCTTCCTGCCCACGGCGTTGTTCATCAATGCCGGGCGTGGCGTGGCGGTGGTCGATGCCGACCTGGTCGAGGCGCTGAAGGAAGGCCATCTGGCCGGTGCGGTGATCGATGTCTGCCGGCAGGAACCGTTGCCCAAACAGCATCCGTTCTGGACCGCCTGGGGGCTGTTGCTGACCGGGCACAGTTCCGCACCCACCTCGCCGGCGGCGATGGTGCGGTTGTTTGTCGAAAATGTGCGGGCTTATGAAGCGGGGCAGGGGTTGCGCGGTGAAGTGGACTTCGCCAAGGGCTACTGATTTGTAGTGCTTGTACCGGCCTTTTCGCAGCACAAGGCTGCTCCTACAGGGTGATGGAGATCCTGTAGGAGCAGCCTTGTGCTGCGAAGAGGCCAGTGCATGCTACACAGGGCTTACAGGCTGAAATCACCCTCGGCAGCCAGCTCGCTCAACGGCTTGCGCGGGCTTGGCACTTCACGCGACTGCAGCGCTTCATCCAGGCTGGCCTTGTCACCCAGCTTGCCGATCGCCACCATGGCATGCAGCACGTAGCCCTCGGGAACCTTCAGTTCCTGACGCGCCAGGTCCTGGTCGAAACCGGCCATGCCATGGGTATGCCAGCCGCTGATGCTGGCCTGCAGGGCCAGGTGGCCCCAGGCGGAACCGGTGTCGAAGGTGTGCCACAGCGCCGGTTTTTCTTCCGTGGCGCCCGGGGCTGCAAAGGTGGTCTTGGAAATGACCAGCACCAGCGCCGAAGCCTGTTGCGCCCAGCTGCGGTTGAACGGCACCAGCAGGTTCAGGTAACGCTCCCAGTTCGGCGTGTCGCGGCGGGCATACAGGAAGCGCCAAGGCTGCGAGTTGTACGCCGACGGTGCCCAGCGTGCGGCTTCCAGGAAGCTCAGCAGGGTTTCTTCGCTGATCGGTTCGGCGGTGAAGGCGCGTGGCGACCAGCGGTTGATGAACTGCTCGTTGATGGCGTAATCGGCAATGCGGGGGGTGGCGCTCATGACAGCTCCTGCAAACGGACGGGAAAGCCGCACGCTACTGCGTCCCGTCGCGACTGACAAGCGGTCTGGCTTTGCCGAATGCCAGGCTCTAGACTGGCGCCGCCGCGCGCCGTGGCCCCAAGATGAATGCAGGAAACCGTGTGATGATCGCTGAAAACGCGCCGTTCTGGCGGCGCAAGACCCTCGAACAACTCAGCCCGCAAGAGTGGGAGTCGCTGTGCGACGGCTGCGGCCTGTGCTGCCTGCAAAAGCTTGAGGACGAGGACGACAACAGCGTCTATTACACGCGTATCGCCTGCAAGCTGCTGGACATGGATACCTGCCAGTGCAGCGACTACTCCAACCGCTTCGCGCATGTACCGGACTGCATCCAGCTAACCCCGGGCAAGGCCGACCAGTTCACCTGGCTGCCGAGCACCTGCGGTTATCGCCTGGTCAGTGAGGGCAAGGACCTGCCGGCCTGGCACCACCTGGTCTGTGGCGATCGCCAGCAGGTCCATGAACAGCGCATTTCCCAGTCGGGGCGTATGCTCAGGGAGCAGGATGTGCATGAAGACGACTGGGAAGACCACCTGATCTTCCGCGCCAGCTGACCGGCGCGGCCCGCTGCCACGGGGAAACAAGGAGTTTCTGTATGCGTTGCCAGCTGTTTTTGCTGTTGGGCCTGATGGCCAGTTCGCCTGCCTGGGCGAAAAAGGTCGACCTTGATTACCAGGTGCGTCTGTTGCCCGCCAGTGGCCAGGCTGAAGTCCGCCTCACCCTGGCTGAAGGCAGTGCCGTGCGCAGCCTCGACTTCGACCTGGGCAAGGCCGGCGCCTTCAGCGGCTTCCAGGCCGATGGCCAATGGCAACTCAAGGGCCAGCGAGGCGTGTGGCAGCCGGCGGCCGGCAAGACCAGCCTCAGCTACCGCGTGCAGCTGGACCAGAAGCTCGCCAGCGGTGCCTATTCTTCGCGTATCACCCCGCACTGGGCGCTGTTCCTCGGCGACCAGCTGGTACCGCCTGCGCGGCTTGACCAGCAAGATGGCACCGAGCTGGTGGCGCGCCTGGCGTTCGACCTGCCCGAGGGCTGGAAGAGTATCGAGACCTCCTGGCCACGCATTGGCAAGGACAAGTTTCGCATCGACAACGTGTCGCGGCTGTTCGACCGCCCGACTGGCTGGATGCTGGCCGGCGACCTGGGTAGCCGCCGTGCCCGCCTGGGCGATACCGAGGTCACCGTGGCCGCGCCGGTGGGGCAGGGCATGCGACGCATGGACAGCCTGACCTTGCTGACCTACGTCTGGCCGCAGTTGCAGGCAGTGTTCCCGCGCAACCCGCCAAAGCTGCTGCTGGTCGGTGCCCGTGACGGCATGTGGCGCGGGGCAATGGCCGCGCAGGGTTCGCTTTACCTGCACAGCGGCCGGCCGATGGTGAGCGAGAACGGCAGCAGCCCGTTGCTGCGCGAAGTGGTGCAGTTGTTTGCCCAGATCCATGGGCGCGGCGGCAATGACTGGCTGGTGGAAAGCCTGACCGACTACTACGCCAGTGAGTTGCTGCGCCGTTCGGGCGGGGTAAGCGATGACCGCTACCAGGCCTGGCAGGCACGCCTGAGCAAGCAGGGCGCCAAGGTCACCCAGCTCAAGGGCGAACGCGCAAGCCCGGCGCAGGTGGCCCGCGGGGTGATCTTGCTGCAGGCACTGGACAAGGAAATACGCATCCACACCCAGGCCAAGCGTTCGCTGGACGACGTGGTGCGCGGGCTGATGCGCCTGCCCAGCGTAAGTACCGAAGAGTTCGTGCAAATCAGCGAGAACGTGCTGGGGCGCAAGTCCGAGGTGCTACAGAGCAAGGCGTTGCGCTAGGCATCTTATTACCTGCGCCGGCCCTATCGCCGGCAAGCCAGCTCCCACAGGGATAGCACCGCTCTCGGGACCTGTGTTTTCCCTGTGGGAGCTGGCTTGCCGGCGATAGGGTCGGTACAGGCAATACAAGGATCAGCTGTCTACCAAAGGATCCTTACCCGTCACCGTAACACCCCGCGTCGCCGCCCTGGCACTGGCCTTCAACACTTCCAGCTCCGCCGCACTGCGTTCTATATCCGAGCGCAACCGGTGGTACTCATGCCGATGCTGCTGCCACCAGGCCTTGGTCGAGCAATGCCCGCTGACCCCGCGTGCCACCGCAATGCCGCCCACCACCATCTGCAGCAAGCCGATCAGGCCGCCATGGCGTAGCCCCTTGCTGAGCATCAGCGCCCCGCCGGCCAGCGAACCGACCCTTTCCAGACCATGAACATTGTGCTGCGAAGCCGCAGCAGTGTGGATATCGAGCATGGCAAGACCTCCGTCTGAAATGTAAGCAGCTGACCTGCAGGGCGTCGCCGGCGTTCATTCGGGTCGCTCAGCGGCCTTCCACACTGCAGAGTTGTCGGGTCTGGATACTTATCTGTCCGGTTTGGCAATGCAGCCCCAAGGGTGTTTAATCCCACCCTGGTAATCCGCTGGAACCCTTGAAAACAAAGGCCCAGACAGATTTCACCGTCCATCGAAAATGCTGTAGACACATTGTCTAACAGTGCCCTATAGTCGTTATACAAATAGTAGACATAGCGCTATGACAACAAAGAAGGCCGCCATGAAAGCCACCGTCCAACCACTCGCTGCAGAAGTGCCGCAGGACCGCAAAGCCGTCCTCGCCGAAGCACTGCGCCGCCGGATCATGAGCATGGAACTGGCGCCGGGCGCCGTGGTGGACGAACTGGCCCTGTGCGATGAGTTCGGCCTGTCACGCCCCCCGGTCCGCGAGCTGCTGCGCCAGATTGCCGCCGAAGGCTACATCGAACTGGAAGCCAATCGCGCGCCCCGCGTCGCCGCCATGAACCACGCGTCGCTGCACAGCTTCTACGTTGCCGCCCCGCTTATCTACGTGGCCACCACCCAGCTGGCCGCCACCTACGCCAGCGCTGAAGAAATCGAGGTGCTCAAGGCCATCCAGGCCCAGTTCCGTCAGGCCATCGAAGAGCGCGACGTGGAAAACCGTGTGCTCTACAACGACGCCTTCCACCTGGAAATCGGCAAGATGGCGCACAACGACTACCTGATGCCAAGCCTGCGCCGCCTGCTGATCGATCACACCCGGCTGGGCAAGATCTTCTATCGCCACCCGACCACCGATGACATGCAGCGCGACCTCGAAATTGCCTGCGAGCAGCACGAGCAGATGATCCAGGCGATCGAACGCCGCGACCCGCAAGCCGCCGGTCAGCTGGTGCGCGAGCACTTCGAGCTGTCGCGCCGACGCATGGCCGAGTACGCCGCACCGCAAGGGCTGGATGTACCGATCCAGATATGAATTACCAAGGTCAGGCCCCCGGCGTTGACCACCCGTCGATAACAAGATCCAGGTTAGTACCATGACAAGAATAAGTTCGTTACCTGCCGATGATGCTACCTGTGGCTGGTACCACCTGAGCAAACCCCGTACGCCAAGGCCGGCCCATTCAGGGCACAGCCAGGCGCGCTGGGTAGTGGTGGGCGCAGGCTTCACCGGCCTGGCTGCCGCACGGCAACTGGCGACGAACTTTCCCCATGACGAGATCGTGCTGGTCGAAGCCCAGGAGGTCGGCTTTGGCACCTCCGGGCGCAACGCCGGCTTTGCCATCGACCTGCCGCACGATATCGGCGCCGAGGACTACATTGGTGACATCGACATCGCCAAGACCGTGCTCAAGCTCAACCTGGGTGGCCAGCAATACCTCAAGGACCTGATCGAGCGCTACGACATCGAGTGCCAGTTCCGCCATTGCGGCAAATACCAGGCGGCCATCGAGGGCCGCGGCATTGCCGTGCTGGATGCCTACCGCCGGGGCCTGGACAAGCTGGGCCAACCCTACGAAGTGATCGAGGGCCGCGACCTGCCCGAGCACATCGGCACCGATTTCTACCGCAAGGGCCTGTTCACGCCAGGCACCGCCTTGCTGCAACCCTCGGCGTTGGTCAAAGGCCTGGCCGATAGCCTGCCGTCCAACGTCTCGCTGTATGAACACACACCGATCACCGACGTCGAGTACGGTGACAAGGTGGTGCTGCGCCACGCCAAGGGTTCGATCACCGCCGACAAGCTGGTGCTCACCACCAACGCCTTCGGCATGAGCTTCGGTTTCCTCAAGGGCCGCATGCTGCCGGTGTTCACCTACGGCAGCATCACCCGCCCGCTGACCGAAGAAGAACAGGCGCGCCTTGGGGGCAAACCTTACTGGGGCGTCATCCCGGCCGACCCGTTCGGTACCACCATGCGCCGCACGGTCGACAACCGCCTGCTGATCCGCAACAGCTTCAGCTACAACCCCGACGGCCGTAGCAACCGCAAATACCTGGAACGCTTCGTTCAGCGCCACCGCGATTCGTTCGCCCGGCGTTTCCCGATGTTGCCTGATGTGAACTTCGAATATACCTGGGGCGGTGCGCTGGCACTGTCGCGCAATCACATGGGCTTCTTTGGCAAGTTGGCGCCCAATGTCGTCGGCGCACTGTGCTGTAACGGCCTGGGCGTTACCCGAGGCACGGTCACCGGCAAGTTGCTGGCCGACTGGCTGGCCGGCGACAAGCACGAACTGATCGAGTTTTTGCTCAATGCCCCAGGGCCTTGCGCAAACCCGCCGCAGCCCTTGGTTTCCCTGGGCTTGAACGCCAACCTGATGTGGGGGCAGTTCCGCGCTGGCAAAGAAAGCTGATCGCTATCTGAGTTAGACCAAAGAGCATTTTACGTCGGCGTCAGTTGGCCGGCACGGGCACGGCTTGCCCGAATTTGATGATCGAGATGCGTCGTCCGATCACCCGGGGCTGAAGGCAGTTTTCAGTTTCGCGGACACGCTCGCCTTGAAAATGTGCATGTATCAGACGTGGCAGGAACAACAATGACAAATCCAAATGTTTCGATTGAAGATGTACCGATCAATAACTTCCACCAATTGCTGACCCTGCGTTCTGGCGGCGGTTCGTTCGTCGATGGCTATGTACTGAGCATTATCGGCGTGGCCATGGTGCAGATGTCTGCAGGCCTGAGCCTGAACAGTTTCTGGCAGGGCATGATCGCCGCTTCGGCGCTGATCGGCATTTTCTTCGGTGGCTTTTTCGGTGGTTGGCTGACCGACCGCTTTGGCCGCAAACGCGTGTTTTTCGTTGGCCCGACCCTGTTCATCCTGGCCTCGGTCGCGCAGTTCTGGGTGGAGTCGGCGCTGGCATTGTTCCTGCTGCGGTTCGCCATCGGCATTGCCGTAGGCATCGAATACCCGGTTGCAACCTCGCTGCTGGTGGAGTTCCTGCCCAAGAAAAACCGTGGCCCGCGCCTGGCCACCCTGACGGTGTTGTGGTTTGCCGGCGCCGCTACCGCCTACCTGGCCGGTGAGGCCATCCTGCGCCATGGTGGCGACGATGCCTGGCGCCTGGTGCTGGCCAGTGCGGCCGCCATTGGTGCGCTGCTGTTCGCCATCCGCCTGGGTACCCCGGAATCGCCACGCTGGCTGATCAGCAAGGGCCGCTCGGCCGAGGCCGAACAGGTGATCAGGCGCGTCTACGGTAACGGTTTTTCGCTGAAGAACCTGCCGGAAGAACCCAAGACCCGCAAGCTGTCGTTCCTCAGCCTGCTGCACTCGGGCTACGGCAAACGCATGCTGTTTGTCACCATGTTCTGGACCTGCTCGGTGATCCCGGTATTCGCCGTGTACGCATTCGCCCCGAAAGTGCTGGGCGCGCTGAACCTGAAAGGTGACTGGGCATCGATCGGTTCCATCGCCATCACCTTCCTGTTCGTGGTCGGCTGCATCGTGGGCACCCGCCTGCTCAACACCCTCGGGCGGCGCACCACGCTGCTGCACAGCTTCTTCTGGTCGGGGCTGGCGCTGCTGGGCCTGGGTGCCTTCAGCAACGGCAACGAGATGCTCATCCTGGTGCTGTTCGGTGCCTACGCTTTGTTCATCGGTGGCGCCCAGGTGCTGCAACTGGTGTACCCCAACGAATTGTTCCCTACCGAAATCCGTGCCGGCGCCGTGGGCGTGGGCACCTCCATGTCGCGGGTCGGTGCCGCCGTTGGCACCTGGCTGGTGCCCATCGCGCTCGACAGCTATGGCATCGGCGCCACCATGTATGCCGCTGCCGCCGTGACCTTCGTCGGCCTGGCCTTCTCGGTCGCCCTGGCCCCGGAAACCCGTTCGCTGAACCTGCAACAAGCGGCTTCGCTGAGCTGAAACCTTACGACCCGCCGCTGCGTGGTTGCGCGGCGGTTTTGACAACACTGAGCAACGCACTGGAGAACCTACCGTGAAATTCGAAGGCATCTACACCCCGGCAATCACTCCGCTGGCTGCGGACGGCTCGATCGACAAGGCGGCGTTCGCCGAGGTCCTCGAATACCTGGTCGAGTCGAAAATCCATGGCGTCATCATTGGTGGCTCTACCGGCGAGTACTACGCCCACACCACCCAGGAGCGCATCGAGTTGGCCGCGCAGGCCAAGGACGTACTCAACGGCCGCCTGCCGCTGATCGTCGGCACCGGTGGCATCCGCACCGAAGACGCCGTGGCCTTCGCCCGGCACGCCAAGGAAATCAAGGCTGACGCGCTGCTGGTCGGCACCCCGCCGTACGCGCTGCCGACCCAGCAGGAAATCGCCCTGCACGTCAAAGCGGTCGACGCCGCTGCGGGCCTGCCGATCATGCTCTACAACTACCCGGGCCGCATGAGCGTAAGCATGGGCGAAGAGTTTTTCGATGCCGTGGCCGATGTGAAGAACATCGTCGCCATCAAGGAAAGCTCCGGCGACATGGCCCAGCTGCACCGCCTGGCCATCCATCGCCCAAATATCCAGCTGTCGTGCGGCTGGGACGACCAGGCCCTGGAGTTCTTCGCCTGGGGCGCCCAGAGCTGGGTCTGCGCCGGCTCCAACTTCATCCCGCGTGAGCACGTGGCCCTGTATGAGGCCTGCGTGATCGAGAAGGACTTTGCCAAAGGCCGCAAGATCATGGCCGCCATGATGCCGCTGATGGACTTCCTTGAAGGTGGCAAGTTCGTCCAGGCCATCAAGAACGGCGTGGCCCTGAACGGCCTGAAGACCGGCGGCGTGCGCAAGCCGCTGTACGACCTGGACGACGCCGAGAAGCAGGAGCTCAAGCGTGTGCTCACCGAACTGAAAGCCACCATCGCCCTGATCAAATAAGGAGGCTGGAAAAATGGCTGAATTGCTGAACAAGGAACAATACGCGGCCATCGCCGCCGAACTGCAGCTGCGTACCCAGGCGTTCATCGACGGTGAATTCCGTGATGCCATTTCCGGCCGCACCTTCGTCACTACCAACCCGGCCACCGGCAAGCAACTGGCCGAGGTCGCCGCCTGCGACGTCAATGACGTCAACGTGGCCGTGGCGGCTGCCAAGCGTGTGTTCGAAGAGGGCACCTGGTCGAAAATGCAGCCGAATGACCGCAAGCATGTGCTGCAGAAGTTCGCCCAGCTGCTGGAAGACAACGCCCATGAGCTGGCGGTGCTGGAAGCGCTGGACAGCGGCAAGCCGGTCAGCGAGTGCCAGACCGTCGACGTGCCGGAAACCATCCACACCCTCCGCTGGCACGCCGAGCTGATCGACAAGATCTACGACGCCACCGCCCCGACCGGCAGCGCTGCCGTGACCATGGTGGTGCGTGAAGCCATCGGCGTGGTCGGCCTGGTGCTGCCGTGGAACTTCCCGCTGCTGATGCTGGCCTGGAAGATCGCCCCGTCGCTGGCCGCCGGTTGCTCGATCGTGGTCAAGCCCGCCAAGGAAACTACCCTCAGCGCCCTGCGCGTGGCCGAACTGGCCCATGAGGCTGGCATTCCGCCCGGTGTGTTCAACCTGGTGCCTGGTGGTGGCCGTGAAGTGGGCGAGGCCATCGGCCGCCACATGGACATCCCGATGGTCAGCTTCACCGGCTCCACCGACACTGGCCGCCTGTTCCTGAAATACGCCGCCGAGTCCAACCTCAAGCGCATCGTCCTGGAGCTGGGTGGCAAGAACCCGGCCGTGGTCATGAACGACTGTGAAGACCTGGACGAAGTGGCCCAGTTCGTCACCGCCGGTGCGTTCTGGAACATGGGCGAAAACTGCTCTGCTTCTTCGCGCCTGATCGTCCACAAGGACGTGAAGGACGAACTGCTGGGCCTGATGGCCAAGCACCTGAAGGACTGGAAACTGGGCGACCCGATGGACCCGGACAATCGCCTGGGCGCCATGGTCAGCAAGTCGCACTTCGAGAAGGTCAAGTCGTACCTGGAATACGCTGCCGAGCAGAAACTCAGCATCGTCCAGGGTGGCGAAACCGAGGAAGGCGTGTACGTGCAGCCGACCATCGTCGACAACGTAGGCCGCGACAACAAGCTGTTCGTGGAAGAAATCTTTGGCCCGGTGCTGAGCGTGACCAGCTTCGAGACCATCGATGAAGCCATCGAACTGGCCAACGACACCATCTACGGCCTGGCCGCTTCGGCGTACACCGGCAGCCTGCGCAATGCGCTGCGCCTGTCGCGTGAAATCCGCGCGGGTGTGGTTACGGTCAACTGCTTTGGCGAAGGTGACGTGACTACGCCGTTTGGTGGCTACAAAGAGTCTGGCTTTGGTGGGCGCGACAAGTCCATCTGGGCGCACGACCAGTACACGGAGCTGAAGACCATCTGGATCAACGCTTCGTGATCTGAGCAAGAGCGGTGCTGTTCTGACGGAGCTCAGCACCTGGCCGCCCTGCGTTGGCAGGGCTGGCCCTTTCGCAGCACAAGGCTGCTCCTACCGGGTTCACACTGCCCGCTGTTGTAGGAGCAGCCTTGTGCTGCGAAGAGGCCGGTCCTGCTGTCGCAGTGGCGGCCTTTTTATTACTTGAACTTGGGCCCCGAGCGGGTATTCAGCCCCTTGGCCAACCGGTCATACAGCACCACATTCACCGTCGCCGCCAGGTTCATGCAACCTTCGGTGGGGATGTAGATGGTCTCTTCGCACCACGCACGCACCTCGGGGCTGAGGCTGCCGTCTTCCGGCCCGAAGATATAGATGGCCCGGTCCGGGTGGGTATATTCCGGCAGCGGTCGCGCACCTTCCACCAGCTCCACCGCCACCGGTGTGCAGCCCAGCGGGATGATGCGCTGCAGGTCATCGATGCCGATCAGCGGAATGTCGTAGTGCACGCGCTTGGTGTCGGTGACGAAGTCACGCGCGCGTTCATACCTTTTGCCGGTGTAGAACACCGAATTGACGCCATAGCAGCCCGCGGCGCGCATCACCGAGCCGACGTTTTCTGCCGACTTGGGGTTGAACAGGCCGATGCAGCTGTATCGTTTGTTTGCCACGTACCGGGGCCCTTCGCGAAAAAAGCGCGATTATACGGGCTGCCCGGTAACAGCGGGGGGCGAATCGATGGTCAGTCTTTCTTCAACATGCCCGCCAGCGCGGCGAACGGGTTGTGGGTGGCCTTGGCGATGCTTGGCGTGCTGGTGGAGCCTTCGCTGAAGTACTGCTGGTCGGTGTAGCGCGAGTGCTCGTTGTCGTGGCAGTACAGGCACAGCAGCTCCCAGTTGGAGCCGTCCTGCGGGTTGTTGTCGTGGTTGTGGTCACGGTGGTGCACGGTCAGCTCGCTCAGGCGCTTGCCGGCGAATTCGCGGGCGCAGCGGCCGCACACGTGCGGGTACATTCTCAGGGCCTTGTCGCGGTAGCCCATTTCCTTGTCACGCTTGGCATCGGCCAGGATGCGGTCGAGGCGCGCGGTGGCGGCGGCGGAAGAAGTGGAGCTCATGGTGTTTCCTTTGTTCTGATCAGGCAGATGACGGTTATGGCATTGAGTCTAGCGCGCTTGCAGGGCAGGCGGACAGGCGAAAGCGGTGATTTAGGCGTAGCCTGTAAGAAGGTTCCCGACAGGAGGTTGCTGATGTTTCACGCGATCCTCGCCACATTGTTGATGGCTGGCCTGCCCTTGGCCGAAGCTGCCAGCACGCCGCCCAGGCTCACCACGCCGGTACCCGGTGCACCCGGTACGCCGACGCCTACGCCATACCCGCAGATAACCCCGAGTACGCCGCCCAAGGCTTATGACAGCCAGCCGGGGGCGCCCTTGTTGCCGCCAATGCCGGTGCCCGGGCCGCCGAAGGACCAGCCTTTGCCGGGGTTGCGGCAGGACCCGCCGAAGCCGGCGGCGCAGGATGATTGAGCATTAACGGTCCGCGCCGGTCATGTGGGAGCGGGCATGCCCGCGAACACCGGCGCAGCCGGTGCCAGGCACCGCGTTGAATTCTTCGCGGGCTTGCCCGCTCCCACAGGGATCGCGCGGGTGCTCAACCCGGATTCAGGCGATACCAAGCTCGCCAAACACGAACGCGTACTCCAGGGCCACATCCTTCAACCCCTGGTACCGCCCGCTCATCCCGCCATGGCCAGCCCCCATCTCGGTCTTGAGCAGCAGCAGGTTGTTGTCGGTCTTGCGCGTACGCAACCGCGCCACCCACTTGGCCGCCTCCCAGTACTGCACGCGGCTGTCGTTGTAGCCCGCCACCACCAGCATCGCCGGGTAGGCCTGCGCTTTTACATTCTCGTACGGCGCATACGCCTTGATCCGCTCATACACCTCCGGCTCCTGCGGGTTGCCCCATTCGTCGTACTCGGTCACGGTCAACGGCAGCTCGGGGTCGAGCATGGTGTTGAGCACGTCGACAAACGGCACTTCGGCAATCGCGCAGCGGAACAGCTCTGGGCGCAGGTTGAGCACCGCGCCCATCAGCAGGCCGCCGGCGCTACCACCGCTGATGGCCAGCCGCTCGGCAGTGGTCACGCCTTCGGCAATCAGGTGCTCGGCGCAGGCGATGAAGTCGCTGAAGGTGTTGGGCTTGTGCTCCTGCTTGCCGGCGCGGTACCAGGCTTCGCCCAGTTCGCCGCCGCCGCGCACATGGGCGATGGCAAAGGCCACGCCGCGTTCCAGCAGGCTCAGGCGGGCATGGGAGAACCACGGGTCGAGGCTTTCGCCATAAGCGCCGTAACCGTACAGGTACAGCGGCACGGCCTTGCCCAAGTCCTGGCGGCGACGCACCAGGCTGATGGGCACCTGAGTGCCGTCCGCTGCGGTTGCCCACAGGCGCTCGCTGACATAGTCATCGGCATCGAACGCACCCAGCACCGGGGTTTGCTTGAGCACGGCCTGGGCGCCCATGGCGAGCTCCAGCTGGCGCACCTGGGCGGGGCGGTTGAGCGCTTCGTAGCGCAGGCGTACGCGCGTGCTGGCGAACTCCAGACTGTCCTGCACGTACAGGCTGTAAGCGGCGTCGGGCAGCTCCACGCGGTAGGCTGGCAGGCCTTGCGGGCGTACTTCGATGATCGGCAGGCCGCCTTCGCGCAGGCTCAGGGTCAGGGCGCCGGCATTCAGGCTGAGGCCTTCGAGCATGATCGCATCGCGGTGCGCCACCAGCACCTGCCATTGATCACGGCTGGGCACCGGTGCGACCGGGGCGTGGTACAGGGCGAAGTTGATACCGTCCTGGTTGGTGCGGATGAACCAGCGCCACTCGCCGTCGAGTTGGCCATGGTCGGGGAAGTACTCATGGCCTTCGACACGCGGCGCCAGGCAGGTGAACGGCGCCTGCGGGGTTTCGGCGTCCAGTACCCAGGCCTCGCTGGTGGTCTTGCTGTTCAGCAGCAGCACCAGCTGGCGCTCGGAACTGGTGCGGTAGCAGTGCAGGAAGAAGCGCCCGTCGGGTTCTTCGAACACCGTCTGCGCAGCGTCGCTGCCCAGGGTGTGGCGGCGCAGGCGCCAAGGCCGGTGGGTGTCGTCCAGTTCAGCGAAGAACAGCGTCTGGCTGTCGTTGGCCCAGGTCAGGCTGCCGTCGCAGTCGTCGAAGGGCAGGGTGGTGATGCTGCCGGTGGCCAGGTCCTTGACGTACAGGGTGTAGATTTCATCGCCGCTGGTATCGAGGCTGTAGGCCAGCAGGCGGTGGTCGGGGCTGACGTTGAACGCCCCCAGCGACAGGAAGCCGCCATTGGCCAGGGCGTTGGGGTCGAGCAGCAGCTGCTCCTGGCTTTCATCGACGGTGTTGGCGTCGTCGGCCGGGCGCGGGCAGCGGTAGTGGCGTGGGTATTCGTCGCCTGCGGTGGTACGGGTGTAGTACAGGTAGGGGCCCCAGGGTGACGGCAGCGAGAGGTCGGTTTCCTGGATGCGGCCCTTGATCTCTTCGAACAATTGCTCGCGCAACGCTGCCTGGTCGGCCAGGCAGGCTTCCTGGTAGGCGTTTTCGGCTTGCAGGTAGGCGAGTACCTCGGGGGTGTCGCGCTGTTGCAGCCAGGCGTACGGGTCGGCGGCGTTGTCGGCGTGAGCGATAGGCGGTTGGGGCTTGGTTTGCATTGAGGGTCTCTTGGTTGGGGTCGCCTGTGCGGGCCTCTTCGCGGGCAAACCCGCTCCCACAGGGATAGCGCAGTACTTGTGGGAGCGGGCGAGCCCGCGAAGAGGCCCGCACAGGCAAACACTGTCTGCGCCCGGAAAAGTGTTTATCATAGGCATCTCTTTGCCTGGCTTGCACGAACACCATGACCGAGAACGACTACACCTTCGCCTGGGGCCTGTACGCCGTGGCCGCCCTGGGCTGCCTGCTGGTGGCCTTCAAGCTGACCGGCTGGATGTGGCGCTGGCTGCGCGAACCGCTGCGGGTGGTGCTGGCCGTGCTGCTGCTGACCCCGACCGTCGTCGACCCGGTCAAGGACAACTTCGCCCCGGCCATCGCCATCACCGCCCTGGATGTCGCCTTCAAGGTCGGCAACAACGCCTGGCGTGCGGTGTCCGACTTCGCCATGTACGGCATGATTGCCTTCGGCCTGTATTTCCTCTTCGTGCTGCTGCGCTGGCCGCTGGAAAAGCGCGCCCGCGAGCGCCGTGCGCAAGCCGAGGCCGCCGCCAAACGCCAGGCGGACGAAGATGACCAAGTCGGCGGGCAAGCCCCCTTGGCCGCCGAACGCGGCGACCGTTACCGCGACGACCTTCGCCCTGCCGCACCCCGCGGCACTGGCCGGGTCGAGCCCCGTCTGTAAGCGGAGGAGACACGCCTGTGTGCGAACTGCTGGGCATGAGTGCCAACGTCCCCACCGACATCGTTTTCAGCTTCACCGGCCTGATGCAGCGCGGTGGCCGTACCGGCCCGCACCGTGACGGCTGGGGCATCGGCTTCTACGAAGGCCGTGGCCTGCGCCTGTTCCAGGACCCGGCCGCGAGCAGCGAGTCGGAAGTGGCCAACCTGGTGCAGCGCTACCCGATCAAGAGCGAAGTGGTGATCGGCCATATCCGCCAGGCCAACGTCGGCAAGGTCTGCCTGTCCAACACCCACCCGTTCGTGCGGGAAATGTGGGGCCGCAACTGGTGCTTCGCGCACAACGGGCAACTGGGCGATTTCAAGGGCCTGGCCAGTTTCTATCGGCCGGTGGGCGACACCGACAGCGAAGCGGCTTTCTGCGACCTGCTCAACCGCATCCGCAGTGCCTTCCCCGAGCCGGTGCCGGTGGAACAGCTGCTGCCGGTGCTGGTCGAAGCCTGTGCCGGCTACCGTGGCCTGGGCGTGTTCAACTGCATGCTCAGCGACGGCGACTGGCTGTTCTGCTTCTGCTCGACCAAGCTGGTGCACATTACCCGCCGTGCGCCGTTCGGTGCCGCGCGGTTGAAGGATGTCGACCTGATCGTCGATTTTCATACCGAAACCACCCCCAACGACGTGGTCACGGTGATTGCCACCGAGGCCCTGACCGAGAACGAGACCTGGCACCGCTACGAGCCGGGTCAATGGGCCCTGTGGCGGCACGGCGAGTGCGTGGCGCACGGCCAGAGCTAAGGACGCTGCATGTTCAGAAGTTACCTGCGGTTGCTGCTGTTCACCTTCGGCCTGCTGGCCGGTATCCAGGTTCCGGGGCTGGTCAAGGACTATAGCCAGCGGGTCGAGGCGCACCTGTTCGAATCCCGCGAGGCGCTTGATGGGTTCCGGCAAACGGCTGAGCGCTTTTTCAAGGGCGACCTGCAGGCGTTGCTGCAGCACTACCGCAGCAGTGACGACCCGGTGTTCAACAGTGATGCCAACAGCATCGAAAGCCTGATGATCCGCAACGAACTGCTGGAAAACGAATGGCAGGCACTGCAAGGGCCCTGGGCCCAACGTACCTGGCATGTGCTGGTGCAGGCCGACCCGCAGCTGCGCGAAGAAACCCTCAATGGTTACAGCTACCAGATTCTGCTGGTGCCCGAGGCGGTTGGCTGGGGTGTAGGTGCAGGGTTTGTGCTGGCGTTTGTGGTTGAAAGCCTGTTGCTTGGGATTGGCTGGGTGATCCTGGGTGGGCGGCGCAGGGCTGTGAAAGAGAGCTGGCGCTGAGAGTGCTCAGCACACAATTTGTGGCGCCTGTGAGATCGAGCGCCGCCCGCGCGGCGCATCGCGAGCTGCGCTCGCTCCTACTTTTGTTTCGGGCCAATAATTCCTGTGCCATTTGCGCGCGAACGCCTTGGCGCATGGCGCTATATCGCGTGGTACAAACAAGACGGTCGCGCGCCCCTGTCATAGGCGTTACTGGCCCGAAACAAACGTAGGAGCGAGCGCAGCTCGCGATGCGCCGCGCGGGCGGCGCTCGATCTCACAGGCGCTGCAAATTTAACGGCAAGCACCTATGTGCAAACCAACACAATCCGCTGCCCCCCCACATCCCGCGCATACCGCTCCAGCACCTGCCGGCACACTCCAACCACCTCATCCACCAACGCCACCCCGGTCTGCCAGGCCACCACCAACTCCAGGCTCGGCGGCGGTTGCAGCCCCTCCAGCAACACCAGTTCGCCCCGGCCCAGCTCGGCATCCACCAGCGCCGGCGGCAGCGCGCCAATGCCAAAGCCGTCGCGCAACAGCCGGGTAATTGCCGCCACCGAGTTCACGCAGTTCAACCGCGGCGCCTCTGCCCCCGCCGCTTGCAGCAGGCTCAGCACCTCCTGGTGCGGCCGTGAATTTTTCGAGAAGGTGATGATGCGCTCGCGCCCCAGCTCGGCCAGCGACGCATAGTCCCGGTGCTGGTGCGAGCCGGCAGCCACTACCCAGCCCATCGGGTAGCGCGCCAGGTCCAGGCTGCGGATCGACTGCTCGCGCAGCAGGTCGGTCTGCAGAATCACGTCGAGAAAGCCCTTCTGCAACTGCTCGCGCAGGTTCAGCGCGGTGTCGGCCACCAGTTCGATTTCCACCTGCGGGTAGCGCTCGGTCAGCTCCGCCACCAGTGCGCTCATCCAGGTGTGGATTACCGTGTCCATCACCCCGATGCGAATGCGCCCGACCTTGGCCCGGTCGCTGTCCAGCGACTGCTTCATGGCCTTGGCAGTTTCCAGCATGCGTTCGGCATACTCCAGTACCTTGCCGCCTTCCGGGGTCAGGCTCACCCCGCGTGAGTCGCGCAGCAACAGCTTCACGCCAAGGTCTGCCTCCAGCGCGGCAATGCGGCTGGACACAGAAGCTTGGGTAGTGAACAGCTTTTCTGCCGTCAGGCGGAAGCTTTTCAGCCGGGCGACCCAGACGAAGGTTTCGAGGAAGCGAAGGTTCATGATCAGTTTTTCTTGTTCCAGACCGGCGGTTTTTATCGTTGGACTCAATTGTCGCGGCCTCTGAACAATGGCACCCAGGCCGCGACGCTTTATGTCGCCCATAAAACAATACCAACAAGCCGAGGCATCCATGAACCCCACCGGCGTGCAGCAGCAGGTCAGTTCCCCACCTTCGTCCGGGCCTTTCGCCTGGTACCGCGACATCGACAAACAGCAACGGCGCACCTTCTGGAGCTGCAAGATCGGCTATGGCCTGGACGGCATGGACACGCAGATGCTCAGTTTTGTCATCCCCACGCTGATCATGCTGTGGGGCATCACCACCACCGAAGCCGGGTTGATCCATACCAGCACGCTGATCGCCTCGGCCGTGGGCGGCTGGATCGCCGGTATCCTTTCCGACCGCATCGGCCGGGTGCGCACCCTGCAACTGACGGTGCTGTGGTTCGCCTTTTTCACCTTCCTGTGCGGCTTTGCCCAGAACTACGAGCAGCTGCTGATCGCCCGGACCCTGATGGGCTTTGGCTTTGGCGGTGAATGGACCGCTGGCGCGGTGCTGATCGGCGAGGTGATCCGCGCCCAGGACCGCGGCAAGGCGGTGGGCATGGTGCAGTCCGGCTGGGCCATCGGCTGGGGCCTCACGGCGATTCTCTACGCGCTGCTGTTCTCCTGGCTGCCGCCAGAACAGGCCTGGCGCGCGCTGTTCCTGCTGGGGCTGGTACCGGCGGTGTTCGTGATCTTCGTGCGCCGCCTGGTCAAAGACCCCGAGGTGTACCGCGAGGCCAAGGCGGTGGAAAGCGCCGAGGCACCGTCGCACTTCTACGAAATCTTCGCCCCGGGCATGCTCTGGACCACTGTACGTGCGTCGCTGCTGACCACTGGCGCACTGGGCGGCTACTACGCCATCACCTCGTGGCTGCCAACCTTCCTCAAGAACGAGCGCGGCCTGAGCGTGCTGGGCACCGGTGGCTACCTGGCCATGGTGATCGTCGGCTCCTACGTGGGCTATGTGGTCAGCGCGTACCTGTCCGACCTGCTGGGGCGCAAGAAGAACTTCATCCTGTTTGCCGTGGGCTCGTTCGTCATCGTGCTGCTGTACACGCAGATGCCGGTCAGCGATGGCGTGATGCTGTGGCTGGGCTTCCCGCTGGGCTTCTTCGCCTCGGGCATCTTCAGCGGCATGGGGGCGTTCTTGACCGAACTGTTCCCTACGCGCATTCGCGGTTCGGGGCAGGGCTTCTGCTACAACATCGGCAAGGTCATTGCGGCACTGTTCCCGTTGCTGATCGGCATGCTCGGCCAGAACGTGCCGCTGGGCGTGGGTATCGGGGTGTTTTCTGCGGTGTCCTACGGGATTGTGATCGTGGCGGCCCTGAGCCTGCCGGAAACCCGCGGCAAACAGCTGCAGGCGCGGTAAGGTAGGCCTATGAACAACAACAAGGGAGACCGCGTGGTGGAACGCCTGCTACTCAATTGCGACATGGGCGAGAGTTTCGGCAGCTGGCGCATGGGCCTGGACGCCGAGGTAATGCCCTACATCGATTGCGCCAACATCGCCTGTGGCTACCACGCCGGGGACCCCGGCATCATGCGCCGCACCGTGGCCCTGGCGCTGGAACATGGCGTGACGATCGGCGCGCACCCGGCCTACCCGGACCTGGTCGGCTTCGGCCGCCGCTCCATGGCCTGCAGCCCCGAGGAAATCCGCGACCTGCTGCACTACCAGATCGGTGCGCTGGACGGCATCTGCAAGGTGCTGGGTGGCCGCGTAGCTTATGTGAAGCCCCATGGCGCGCTGTACAACGACATGATGGCCGACCCGCTCAAGCTGCGTACCGTGCTGGAAGCCGTGGCGGCCTACGACAGCAACCTGCCGTTGATGCTGATGGCCACCGCCGACAACCGCGCCGCCCAGGCCCTGGGTGATGAAATCGGCGTACCGCTGTGGTTCGAGGCGTTCGCCGACCGCGCCTATACCGCCAGCGGCCACCTGGTGTCACGCCGTTTGCCTGGCGCGGTGCATCACGACCCGGCGCTGGTGGTGGAGCAGGCCGTGCGCCTGGCCCGTGGCGATACGTTGGTGGCGGCCGATGGCAGCGCCCTGCGCCTGCAGGCCAGCACCCTGTGCGTGCATGGCGACAACGACAGTTCGGTGGCGGCGGTGCGGCAGATACGCCAAGCCCTTGATGCCCTGGAGCCGCGATGAAAACGCGCATCGAAGTGGTGGCCATCGACAGCCTGATGGTGCGCCTGTTCGACCGTATCGACGAGGCCAACATGCCGTGGATGCTGGCCGCCAGCCAGCGCCTGAGCGCCGCATTCGGCAAGCACCTGCGGGACCTGGTGCCGTCCTACACCACGCTGATGGTGCATTTCGACCTACCGCCGGGCGAGGCGAGGGTGCTAATAGCCCAGGCGCTGGAGGGTTTGCAGCCAGACACCGGCAGCGGCGGCCGACGCCACGAGGTCCCGGTGTGGTACGACGGCAGCGTCGGCCCTGAACTGCCTGTGCTGGCGGCCCGCAGCGGCTTGAGTGAGGCCGAGGTTGTGCGCTTGCACAGCGAACGTGATTACCCCGTGTTCGCCCTCGGCTTCGCCCCCGGTTTCGGCTTCATGGGCCTGGTCGACGAACGCCTCGCCAGCCCCCGCCTGAGCACTCCGCGCAAACGGGTGGCGGCGGGTAGTGTGGGCATTGCCGAGCGCCAGACGGCGGCGTATCCGGCGGTATCGCCAGGTGGCTGGAACCTGATCGGGCGCACCCCGGTGCGCCTGTTCGACCGCGAGCGTGAGGGCTACAGCCTGTTGCAACCCGGCGACCGGGTGCGTTTCGTGCCGGTTTCGCGCAGCGAGTTCCTGGCGTTGGGCGGCGATGTGGAGGCGCAAGAATGAAGCAATTGAAGATCGAGGCCAGCACGCCGCTGTGCCAGTTGCAGGACGCCGGCCGCTTTGGCGTGCGTCACCTGGGCGTGACCCAGGGCGGCGCGCTGGACTGGGTGGCCATGTACTGGGCCAACTGGCTGCTGGGCAACCCTTTGGGGGCACCGGTGGTCGAGGTGGCGCTGGGTGGCTTTTGCATCGTGGCCGAACAGGATTGCGTGCTGGCCCTGGCCGGTGCCGACCTGGATGCCCGAGTCGATGACCAGCCTGTCGCGCCCTGGCGCAGCTTTGCCCTGGGCAAGGGCCAGCGCTTGACCCTGAAGCAGCCGGAGCAGGGCGTGCGGGCTTACCTGGCGGCGCCCGGCGGGTTCCTGGGTGAGGATGTACTGGGCAGTTGTGCCACGGTGGTGCGTGAAGCACTGGGTGGCATCGATGGCCAGGGTGCTGCGCTGGCTACAGGCCACGCATTAGCGTTTACCGGCAGCGATGCAACCCTGCGCGAGGTGCCGCAAGCGTTGCGCCCGCAGTACGCAGACAAGCCTGTGCTCGACCTGGTGATGGGCGCACAGATCGGTGATTTCAGTGGTACCAGCCTGTTCGAGGCCTTCAACCGGGAGTGGACGCTGGACAGCCGGGCTGACCGCATGGGCATCCGCCTGCTGGGGCCGCAGCTGGTTTACCAGGGGGCGCCGATGATTTCTGAAGGGATACCGCTGGGGGCGGTGCAGGTGCCGCCGGATGGGCAGCCGATCGTGTTGCTCAATGACCGGCAGACCATTGGTGGCTATCCACGGCTGGGGGCGTTGACGCCGCTGGCGCTGGCGCAACTGGCGCAGTGCATGCCGGGGGCGGTGGTGCGGTTCAGGGCCGTGGTGCAGGACGAGGCCTGGCGGGAGCAGCAAGTTTACCTGGGCCGTTGGTTGTAAGGCCGCTGGCCCTTTCGCGGGCTTGCCCGCTCCCACAGGTATTCCACAAACCTCAGGATCTGTGGGGTACCTGTGGGAGCGGGCGAGCCCGCGAAGGGGCCGGTACAGGCCACATCACTTGGACAGGTAACGCATCCCTTCTTCCAGCCCCTGCAGGGTCAGCGGGTACATCTTGTCTTCGATCAGGTCCCGCACCAGGTGGGTTGATGCGGTGTAGTCCCAGGCCTGCTTGGGGTACGGGTTGATCCAGATGATCTTCTTGAATTTCTCCATGAAGCGCTGCAGCCACACATACCCGGCTTCTTCGTTCCAGTGCTCCACGCTGCCGCCCGGCTGGGTGATTTCGTAGGGCGCCATGGCCGCATCGCCGACGAACACCACTTTGTAGTCGTCGCCATACTTGTGCAGCAGGTCGAAGGTGGAATACCGCTCCGAGGTGCGGCGCAGGTTGTTCTTCCACACCGACTCGTACACGCAGTTGTGGAAGTAGTAGTACTCCAGGTGCTTGAACTCGGTCTTGCAGGCCGAGAACAGCTCTTCGCAAACCTTGATGTGGGCGTCCATCGAACCGCCGATGTCGAACAGCAACAGCAGCTTCACCGTATTGCGCCGCTCGGGGCGCATCTGGATGTTCAGCAAGCCGGCGTCCCGGGCGGTATGGTCGATGGTGCCGTTGATGTCCAGCTCTTCGGCGGCGCCTTCACGGGCGAACTTGCGCAGCCGGCGCAGGGCCAGCTTGATGTTGCGCGTACCCAGTTCCACCTGGTCGTCGAGGTTCTTGTACTCGCGCTGGTCCCACACCTTCACCGCTTTGCCCTGGCGCTTGCCGGCCTCGCCCACGCGGATGCCTTCGGGGTTGAAGCCGCCCGAGCCGAACGGGCTGGTACCGCCGGTACCGATCCACTTGTTGCCGCCGGCGTGGCGTTCCTTTTGCTCTTCCAGGCGTTTCTTGAACTCCTCGATCAGCTTGTCCAGGCCACCCAGGGACTGGATCTGCGCACGCTCTTCATCACTGAGCGAACGCTCGAACTCCTTGCGCAGCCAGTCTTCGGGGATCAGCGCCTCGATGTGCCGGTCGAGGTTATCCAGGCCCTTGAAGTAGGCAGCAAAGGCCCGGTCGAACTTGTCGAAATGGCGTTCGTCCTTCACCAGGATGGCGCGGGCGAGGTAGTAGAATTCGTCCATGTCGGCGAACACCACGTGCTTTTGCAGGGCCTGGTGCAGGTCCAGCAACTCGCGTACCGACACCGGCACCTTGGCCGCGCGCATTTCATTGAACAGGTTGAGCAGCATGGCCCGGCTCCTGTCAGCGGTTGCCGCGCCGGCTCATGAAGGCCAGGCGCTCCAGCAGCTGCACGTCTTGCTCGTTTTTTACCAGCGCGCCGGCCAGCGGCGGGATGGCCTTGGTCGGGTCGCGTTCGCGCAGTACGGCTTCACCGATGTTGTCGGCCATCAGCAGCTTGAGCCAGTCGACCAGCTCGGAGGTGGACGGCTTTTTCTTCAGGCCCGGCACCTTGCGCACGTCGAAGAACACATCCAGCGCCTCGCTGACCAGCGACTGGCTGATGTTCGGGTAGTGCACGTCGACAATCTGCTGCAGCGTGGTACGGTCTGGGAAGGCGATGTAGTGGAAGAAGCAGCGGCGCAGGAAGGCGTCCGGCAGCTCTTTTTCGTTGTTCGAGGTAATGATGATGATCGGGCGTTGCTTGGCCTTGATGGTCTCGTCGATTTCGTAGACGTAGAACTCCATCTTGTCCAACTCTTGCAGCAGGTCGTTGGGGAACTCGATGTCGGCCTTGTCGATTTCGTCGATCAGCAGGATGACCCGATCCTCGGCCTCGAACGCCTCCCACAGCTTGCCCTTCTTCAGGTAGTTGCGCACATCGTGCACCTTGTCCACGCCCAGCTGCGAGTCACGCAGGCGGCTGACCGCGTCGTACTCGTAGAGGCCCTGGTGGGCCTTGGTGGTGGACTTGATGTGCCAGGTGATCAGCCGCGCGCCGAACGAGGCCGCCAGCTGCTCGGCCAGCATGGTCTTGCCGGTGCCGGGCTCACCCTTGACCAGCAGCGGGCGTTCGAGGGTGATGGCCGCGTTTACCGCCAGTTTCAGGTCGTCTGTGGCGACGTAGTCGCGGGTGCCTTCGAACTTCATGGGGTCTGTCCTCTGCTGTAAGCCTGTACCGGCCCTTTCGCGGGTGAACCCGCTCCCACAAGAACCCCACATGGCCAGAGCTTTGTGGAATTCCTGTGGCTCCCATAAGAAACCCACATAGCCAGAAGTTTGTGGAATCCCTGTGGGAGCGGGTTCACCCGCGAAGAGGCCGGCACAGGCAACACATGATTTGATTTGTCACCGACTATAACGCGGGGTTAGGCGGCTGGAAACGCAGACCGGGTATTCAGTCCCTGAATGCCCCGTCACGCCCACTCAGTCGGCATCCGGCGCCCCTCGCTCGTAGCGGGCATTGAACGCCTGGATAAACCCGTTGCGCAGGATCTGCAAGAACGCTTCGAAGGCGCTGATATCCTGTTTGCGCACGCTGCCACTAAGCTCCACCCGGGTGGCAAACTGGTTTTTCGGCTGGTTCTTCAGCACCGTCTCGGTCGCCCCCACCACAGCCTCCCACACCGAGCGGAAGAAGCCCTTGTCCTTTTCCTGCACATCCTGCTGCCAGTCGAATACATCCACATCCCGCAGCAGCGGCTTTATGTAGCCATTCAACCGGCCGTTTTCCGCCTGGGCCTCGATGACCACGTCGCCGTGCCCGGCATTGAAGTCGAACTTGCCATAGGCGCTGGCGAAGTCGTTCAGTTTGCGCAGTTCGATGCCGGTGGCGCGCAGCCTGAATTCGAAGTCATCGAAATCACTGAACGGGTCGAACGTGGCACGGCTTTCAACCTTCGCATCGCCTGCGATGAGTGCAGTACCTTCGAAACTCGCATCGCGACGGCCTTTCTTGTCGCGAACATTGGTCAGGTTGCGGATGCTGGCTTCCAGCCGGGTCGCCTTGAGGTCGACCGGGGGCTTGGAGTTGAAATTGCGGAAGGTCAGCACGCCGTTTTCGATGCGCACTTCGTTGAGGGTGATGGGCAGCAGTTTTTCCAGTTGCTGGCGCCAGTCGGTACCCCGGCCGGTCTGCGATGCCTGCTTGCTGCCGCCGTCGACGAAGTTCAGTTCCGGGCGCACGAAGGTGACTTCGGCCACCACGGCCTTGTCGGACCACAGCGAATGCCAACTCACCGAAAGGTCGATCAGCGGCGCGTCGAGAAACGGTACCGGCACCTTGCCGCTGGTCTTGACGATTTTCAGCCCGTTGATCTGGTACGCGCCACGCCACCAGGCCAGGTCCACGTCGGCGACCTGGCCACGGTAATCGCCCATGTCGGCCAGTTTGTCGTTCAGGTAGTCGCGTACCAGGTAGGGCAGGGCGAGGTGCAGGGCCACCAGCAGCACGATCAGGCTGCCCAGGCCGATCAGCGGCCAGCGGTAACGGGCTCTCATCGGGGCGTCTCCAAGGCGGGATGTGCGGTTGACCGCAACGCGCCCGGTCGAGTTCGAACAGGCTTTACGGGCCAACGGCCGGGGCTTACCCTTTAGGTCTTTCCCTGCTGCTTTTCATGCCAAGGACCCCTGCCATGAGCCGTATCTTTGCAGACAACGCCCACTCCATCGGTAACACGCCGCTGGTGCAGATCAACCGCATCGCCCCGCGTGGCGTGACCATCCTGGCCAAGATCGAAGGGCGCAACCCGGGCTACTCGGTCAAGTGCCGCATCGGCGCGAACATGGTCTGGGACGCAGAGAGCAGCGGCAAGCTCAAGCCGGGCATGACCATCGTCGAGCCCACCTCGGGCAACACCGGTATCGGCCTGGCCTTTGTCGCCGCCGCCCGTGGCTACAAGCTGATGCTGACCATGCCGGCCTCCATGAGCCTGGAGCGGCGCAAGGTGTTGAAGGCACTGGGCGCCGAATTGGTGCTGACCGACCCGGCCAAGGGCATGAAGGGCGCCATCGAGAAGGCCAACGAAATCGTCGCCTCCGACCCGGCCCAGTACTTCCTGCCGGGCCAGTTCGAGAACCCGGCCAACCCGGCCATCCACGAAAAAACCACCGGCCCGGAAATCTGGAACGACACTGACGGTGCAGTCGACGTGCTGGTGGCGGGCGTGGGCACGGGCGGCACCATCACCGGTGTGTCGCGCTACATCAAGCACACCCAGGGCAAGGCCATCCTGTCGGTGGCTGTCGAGCCCGTGTCATCGCCGCTCATCACCCAGACCCTGGCGGGCGAAGAACTCAAGCCCAGCCCGCACAAGATCCAGGGTATTGGCGCCGGTTTCGTGCCGAAAAACCTCGACCTGTCGATTGTCGACCAAGTGGCGACGGTGACCGACGAAGAGTCCAAGGCCATGGCCATTCGCCTGATGCAGGAAGAGGGCATCCTTTGTGGTATTTCGTGTGGTGCGGCAATGGCCGCCGCCGTACGTCTGGCCGAAAAACCCGAAATGCAGGGTAAGACCATCGTCGTAATCCTGCCCGATTCGGGCGAGCGCTATCTGTCGAGCATGCTGTTCAGCGACCTGTTCAGCGAGCAGGAAAACCAGCAGTAATCGGCCCTGCCGCTGATCCGGCGCAACATCAGGCGGCCTGGTTTATTGCAAAATCTTCATGAATGCGATCCCGCCCGGGTTGTTTTTACTGCGGCGGGATCGGTTTATGATGGCCGGATGATTTTCAGGAGCCAGGCTGCGCAGCCCTGTCTCCTTTCCAAGGAGTGAAGCATGACCTTTTCCTTTGCAGCCAAGGCGGGTGTCCTGCTGGTGTTTTTCGGCAGTGTGCTGTTCGTGCACCTGCGCGGCAAGGCTCGCCTGCCGGTGTTGCGCCAGTTCGTCAACCATTCGGCGCTGTTCGCCCCCTACAACGCCCTGATGTACCTGTTTTCCGGCGTGCCGTCCAAGCCCTACCTGGACCGCCAGCGCTTCCCTGAGCTGGACGTGCTGAAAGACAACTGGCAGGACATCCGCGAAGAGGCCATGCGCCTGTTCGACGAGGGCTACATCCGCGCCGCCGAAAAGGACAACGACGCCGGCTTCGGTTCGTTCTTCAAGAAGGGCTGGAAGCGTTTTTACCTGAAGTGGTACGACAAACCGTTGCCTTCAGCCGAAGCCCTGTGCCCGCGCACCGTCGAGCTGGTCAGCAGCATCCCCAACGTCAAGGGCGCGATGTTCGCCCTGTTGCCCGGCGGCAGCCACCTGAACCCGCACCGCGACCCGTTTGCAGGCTCGCTGCGCTACCACCTGGGCTTGTCCACGCCGAACTCCGACGCTTGCCGCATCTACGTCGATGGCGAGGAATACGCCTGGCGTGATGGCGAAGACGTGATGTTCGACGAAACCTACGTGCACTGGGTCAAGAACGAGACCGACGTTACCCGCGTTATCCTGTTCTGCGACATCGAGCGCCCGCTGAGCAGCCCGCTGATGACCCGCATCAACCGCCAGGTCAGCGCCTTCCTTGGTCGCGCCACTGCGCCGCAGAACACCGACGACGAGCGTGTGGGCGGGATCAACCAGGCGTATGCCTGGAGCAAGCGTTTCAGCAACAAGATCAGCGGCCATGTGAAGAAGTTCAAGCGCGCCAATCCCAAGGCCTACCGCGTGCTGCGGCCGGTGCTGGCGGTAGTGGTGGCTTATTTGCTGTACCGCTGGTTGTTCTGATTGCAGGCCCGGCCTCTTCGCGGGTGAACCCGCTCCCACAGGTACGGCGCTGGCTTCAGGCCCATGCTGTACCTGTGGGAGCGGGTTTACCCGCGAAGAGGCCGGTTCAGCTTGTTGCCCAATCCAGAATTCACCGCTATATTCCGAAGCATCTATCTTCCCTAGAAGACCTGTTCATGCCCGCCATCCCTCCCACCACAAGCTTTGCCCTCGCGCCAGTCGCGGGCATGGCCGTGCGTGGCAGCCAGCAGCCGGTCATGATCAGTCACTACCCACCACCTGTCAGTGGCGTTGTAGGCGGCGTAGCTCCGCCTCCTTGCGTGGTCGTGCTGGGCTGAGCGGCTTTCTGCCGAACCCCTTCGCACACGCAACCTACTGAACACGGTCGGCTACTTCTCCCGCTGAAGTTTACGCCCACCGTTCGGCTTTTTTGCCCGAATACAGGTGCATACATGTCTGTCTTTTCCAAAACTTCCGTGGCCTCGGCGGCCACTACCAGCCTGTTCGTCCTGCTGTGGAGCAGCGGGGCAATCGTCTCCAAGCTGGGCCTGGCGCATGCCAGCCCGTTCGCCTTCCTGCTGCTGCGCTCGGCGCTGGCGCTGGCCGGCCTGCTGTTGATCGGCCCGTTGCTGGGGCTGCGCTGGCCGCGCAGCCGTGGGGCGATTCTGCGTGCGCTGGGTACCGGGTGTGTGCTGCTCGGTGCCTATCAGATCTTCTACTTGCTGGCGCTCAATACCCATGTAACGCCTGGCGTCATGGCCACGGTGATGGGGGTACAACCGATCCTCACCGTGGTGCTGATGGAGCGTCAGCGCTCGTGGAGCCGCCTGTTCGGCCTGGGGCTGGGATTGGGCGGCTTGATCATGGTGGTCTATCAAGGCATCAACCTGGGTGGGGTGTCACTGGCGGGGATGCTGTTTGCCTTGCTGGCGCTGGCCAGCATGACCGTGGGCTCGATCCTGCAGAAACGCATCACCGATAACCCCATGGGCACGCTGCCGTTGCAGTACCTGGCCGGCTTTGCCATGTGCGCGCTGTTCGCACCGTTGCAACCGCTGCATGTCGAATGGACCGGTGGCTTTGTCGGCGCGCTGCTGTGGATGGGCCTGGTGGTCTCGTTGCTGGCGACTTTGCTGCTGTATCGGCTGATCGCCAAGGGCAACCTGGTCAATGTCACCAGCCTGTTCTACCTGGTGCCGGCAGTCACTGCGGTGATGGACTTCCTGATCTTCGGCAATCGCCTGGCACCGCTCAGCCTGCTGGGCATGGGGTTGATCGTGGTGGGCCTGCTGTTCGTGTTCCGCAAGCCCGCCACGCGCCTGGCAGAGGCGTAGGCGCTAGCGGAATTCTTCGGGGATGGCGTGGCGTAATACGCCTTCCTCGAAGTCCAGCAGGCCGGCTTCGCGCTGGGTGAGCAGGTAATAGAGCAGGGTGTCGAGCGAACGTTGCGGCGGGACCTCGACAGCCAGCATCTTCACGGCCTGCTCGGTTTCGCAGTTGCAGCCGAAGTCCTGCAAGGCCGCGCGTACCTGGTCCAGGGTTTCCGGGGGCTTTACCAGCACCCGGAACACCGAGCTGCCGCTGCTGCTGCGCAGTGCATCGAACCAGGTTTCGCCGTTTTCTTCACGGGTGACAATCACATCACCCGGGGCGATGCCGTAGACATGGAAGGGGATGTTGTCGACCGCATAGCCGCCTTCCACGACCTTGGCCCACAGGCCCTCGACCGAGGCCGGTGGGTAGCCGTTTTCGTCCTGTTCCAGGCGGAACAACACCTTCTTGTACACGCTGTTCATCGTGAGCCCCGCTTCAGCTGCGCGCCGGGCGCAGCACCAGCCACAGTGCCGCGGCAATCAGCAACCCGCCGTACAGGTGCCCCATGGACAGCGACTCGTCCAGCAGCCACGCCCCCCACAATACACCGAACACCGGAATGAGGAAGGTCACGGTACTGGCCTTGACCGGGCCGATTTCTTCCAACAGGCGGAAGTACAGGATGTAGGCGAACGCCGTGCACAACAGGCCCAGGCCGAGCAGCGACAGCCACACCTGCCAGCCGCCCCAGCTGGCAGGCGGTTGGGTCAGCGCGCTCCAGGCGAACAGCGGGCTGAGCAGCAAGGTGGCGCCGAGCATGCTGCCCAGCGCTGACAGGCGGCTGTCCAGGCCGCTGATCCAGCGGCGCGCAAGGAAGCCGGCAAAGCCGTAGCAGGTGGTGGCCGCCAGGCAGGCGAGGGCGCCCTGTACCAGGGCCATGTCCAGCGCTACCGGGCCGGCGCCGCTGAGGATGCCGACACCAAACAGGCCCAGGAAGATGCCGCACAACTTGGGCAGGGTCATGGGCTCACGGAAGAACAGCATGCCGATCAGCACGCCCATCAGTGGCGTGGTGGCGTTGAAGATTGCCGAGTAGCCAGCCGGCAATACCTGAGCGGCGACGGAATAGAAGGTGGCGGGGATACCGGAGTTGATCATGCCCAGCACCAGGCAGGCGCCAAGCTTGCCCTGGAAGTCCCAACGCACGCGGGCGACGGCGACGATGCCAATCAGGCCCAGGCAGGCAATGGACACGCGGAAGAACGCGGTCGGCACTGTGCCCAGTTCGGGGGCGATGATGCGCATGAACAGGAAGCTCGCCCCCCAGACGGCAGCAAGGGTCAGCAGGCGGGCTAGGGCGATGGGGCTCACGGCGGTCTCCGGGTACAGGGCAGGGCGCGAGTGTACGCCAGGGGGCGGGGGGATTCTTGTGCTTTCTTGCGGTGCAATCCATTGCGGTCTGCATGGCCCTTGTAGGAGCAGCCTTGTGCTGCGAAGAGGCCGGTGCAAGCACAGGTATTTTTTGCCTGTACCGGCCTCTTCGCAGCACAAGGCTGCTCCTACAAGGGCCATGCAGGCCTTCGAGGTGTGGCATTAACCCATGACCACAAGGGCGGCTAAGCTCAGTACTCAATCTTTGCACCGAGGCTCACCGCATGACCCAGCACTGGCCTGCCGGCGAGATCGCCCGGATGATCCTCGATGGCTTTGACGACTACCGCGAGCATTTCCGCCGCATCACCCTGGGTGCCCGCGAGCGCTTCGAACAGGCGCGCTGGCAAGACAGCCAGCGGGCAGCCGCCGCACGCATCAACCTGTACGAACAGAAAGTCGGCGAGGTCAACGGCTGGCTGCGTGATGCGTTCGATGACGAGGTGCTGCTGGCGGTCGAGCAGTGGCCTTTGGTGAAAAGTGCCTACATACGGCTGATCGACCCGCGCCTGGACGATGAACTGTCGGAGACCTGGTACAACTCGTTGTTCTGCAGCCTGTTCAGCCATGACCAGATCAGTGACGGCTGCATGTTCATCCACACCACCCGGCCGTCGATCCGCAGCCACCAGCGCGCCGCACAAACCTGTACCTATCGCCCCGATGGCAACCTCAAGGGCCTGCTGCGGGCGATCCTTGGCAACTACGCATTCGCCTATGGCGACCTTGAAAGCGACGTGTCACGCCTTGAAGAACAACTGCGCGAATGCCTGCCGGACTGGGTGTGCAAAGACCCGACGCTGGCCGTGGAGCTGTTTTCGCCGGTGCTGTACCGCAACAAGGGGGCCTACCTGGTCGGCCGGCTGTACAACAGCGATGAGCAGTGGCCGCTGGTGATCCCGCTGCTGCACCGCGAAGGGCATGGTATCGAGGCCGACGCGCTGATTACCGACGAAGCCGAGGTGTCGATCATCTTTTCCTTCACCCGCTCCTATTTCATGGTCGATGTGCCGGTGCCGGCAGAGTTCGTCAACTTCCTCAAGCGCATCCTGCCGGGCAAGCACATTGCCGAGCTGTACACCTCCATCGGTTTCTACAAGCACGGCAAGTCGGAATTCTACCGGGCGCTGATCAACCACCTGGCCGGCAGCGACGACCGCTTCGTCATGGCGCCCGGCGTGCGCGGCATGGTCATGAGCGTGTTCACCCTGCCGGGCTTCAACACCGTGTTCAAGATCATCAAGGACCGTTTTTCGCCGTCAAAGACCGTCGACCGCGCCACGGTGATCGACAAGTACCGGCTGGTGAAAAGCGTCGACCGCGTCGGGCGCCTGGCCGATACCCAGGAATTTGCCGATTTTCGCTTCCCGCGGGGCAAGTTCGAGCCGGAGTGCCTGGCCGAACTGCTGGAGGTGGCGCCGTCGACGGTGGCGCTGGAGGGTGACACGGTACTGATCCGCCATTGCTGGACCGAGCGGCGCATGACGCCGTTGAACCTGTACCTGGAGCATGCCAGCGAAGGCCAGGTGCTGGAGGCGCTGGAGGATTACGGCCTGGCCATCAAGCAGCTGGCGGCGGCGAACATTTTTCCCGGCGACATGTTGCTGAAGAACTTTGGCGTTACCCGCCATGGCCGGGTGGTGTTCTACGACTATGACGAGATCAGCTTCCTGACCGAGGTGAACTTCCGCCATATCCCGCCACCGCGTTACCCCGAAGACGAGATGTCGGGCGAACCGTGGTACTCGATCGGGCCCCATGACGTGTTCCCCGAAGAGTTTCCGCCGTTCCTGTTTGCCGATATGGGCCAGAGGCGGTTGTTCAGCCGCTTGCATGGGGAGTTGTATGACGCGGATTACTGGAAGGGGCTGCAAGCGGCGATTCGCGAGGGGAAGGTGATTGATGTGTTTCCGTACCGGCGCAAGGCTCGGTAATCGTGCTTTACCAGGCCCGGCCTCTTCGCGGGTGAACCCGCTCCCACAGGAACAGCACAGGATTCGAAACCAGTGGGGTCATTGTGGGAGCGGGTTTACCCGCGAAGAGGCCAATCCTGCTGTGCACAACTACCCCTTCAAACACTTCAACTCACTGAAGTCGGTGCGCACCTTGCCCAGCTTTTCTTGCAAGAACCGCCGCTGCTGCGGGGTACTCTGCTGCACCAGGTCCACCAGCAAACTACGCGCCTGTTGTTCGGTATTTTGAAACGCTGAGCGGTATTCAGGCGTCCACAAGCTTTCCTTGCGCTGCAACAGTGTCGCCAGGCGCGGTCCGAAGCTGGCGTCGTTGCGCTGGTTCATCGCCAGCAACAATTGCTGCTGCCAGTGGGCACGGTTGTTGATCCATTCGCGGTTCTGGTCACCCAGCGCCTGTGACCACGCCTGCACCCGCTGCTTCTGCTCCGCTGTCAGCTCGCCCAGCCAGGGCGTCAGGCGCTTTTCCATGCGTTCGGTACGGCGGGTGATCTGTTTGGGCAGCGGCGTATCCACATACTGCTTTTGCCGTTCGCTGATGTCCTCGCGGAAGGCATCGCGCATTTCCGCCACCTGGCTGTCGCTCATGCCGCGCAGCAGTTCGGTGGCCGACGGGGTGATTTCCTCCGCCACCCGGCCAATCGCCTCACGGGCCTCGCGGGTACGTTGCTGCAGGGCCTGGTCGGTCACCTGCCCATCGGCGACCATGCCGCGTACCCGGTCCAGCCAGTCGAGGTAGCCGGGCAGTTGGGTCTTGCAATGCCAGGCCAGGTGCTCGCGCAAGCGGTCGTCGAGCAAGGCCTTTTGCTCGCGGTTCATGTCCAGGTAATCACCCAGCGACCACGGCACCAGCCGGTCAAGGTTGCGGTAGGCCAGGTCGATACGGCTGCAAGCGGTC
The DNA here is from genome assembly GCF_050058005.1 of Pseudomonas sp. WOUb67. Classification (NCBI taxonomy): domain Bacteria; kingdom Pseudomonadati; phylum Pseudomonadota; class Gammaproteobacteria; order Pseudomonadales; family Pseudomonadaceae; genus Pseudomonas; species Pseudomonas sp. WOUb67. The sequence goes on from NZ_CP170112.1 coordinate 2,280,609, forward strand.
AGTGCCGCAGCGAAGCCGATGGCGATGAGCAGGGCTTTGGACAGGCGTACAAGCATGTGCTGTTCCTTGCAATGGCGGCCAATCGGTAGAGGTAAGGGTAGCCGCAGGGTTCCATTGCATCGCGGCAATGGCAGTTTCCTTCCATCGGCAATCTCACTATTATTGCGACTAATTCTTATCCGCATCGTTACAAGGATGATTGCGTGTACAAGGTCCCGCCTGCCCCGCACGATGACATGCACTGCCTGTACCGCGACCACAGCGGCTGGCTGCAAGGCTGGCTGCGCCGGCGCCTGGGCGACCGGGAGCGGGCGGCAGACCTGGCCCAGGACACCTTCGTACGCCTGATCGCCAGCACGGTGGCCCACCCGTTGCGCGAGCCGCGCAATTTTCTGGCGACGGTGGCCAAGCGGGTGATGGTTGATCACCTGCGCAGGCGGTCATTGGAGCAGGCCTATCTGGAAGCCATGGCATTGGAGCCGGAGCTGGTGGAAGCGTCACCGGAACATCGGGTAGTTCTGCTGGAAACCTTGCTGCAACTCGATGCCATGCTGGACGGCCTGAACCACAAGGTGCGTCAGGCGCTGTTTCTGTCGCACCTCGAAGGCTTGAGCTATGCCGAAATCGCCGAGCGCCTGGGTGTGTCTGTGAGTTCGGTAACCAAATACATTGCCAAGGCCACCGAGCAGTGCCTGCTGTTCGCGCTGGATGCCGAACTGTGAGTCCGGCGCAGCAACGCCAGGCGCTGCGTGATGCGGCGCAGTGGCATGCCCGCTTGAGTGCCGGGGCGGACTACCAGGCCCTGTACCTGCGTTGGCAGGCGTGGCACCAGGGCGACCCTGTTCATCAGTGGGCCTGGCAGCGGCTGGAGGCATTCCACGCCGAGCTGGGCAGCCTGCCGGCGACCGTGGCGCAGCGCACATTGGCGATGGAACAACCACTGGCAGGCAGGCGTACAGTGCTCAAGGGCATGGTGCTGGGCCTTGGCGTGTCGGGCCTGGCTTGGACCGGCTACCGGCAGACGCCGCTGTGGCTGGCCGATGTGCGCACTGTCACGGGTGAGCGGCGTCAGCTGCGCCTGGAAGATGGCACCCAGCTCACGCTGAACACGGCCAGTGCCGTGGACATCCGCTACGACCACCAGCAGCGCCTGATCATCCTGCGCGCCGGGGAAATCATGGTGACCACAGCCAAGGATGCACGGCCACTCAGCGTGCGCAGCCAGCAGGGCGAGATGCGTGCGTTGGGTACGCGTTTTGTCGTGCGTCAACTGGACGGGCAGACCGAACTGGATGTGCTGGAACACGCCGTTGCCGTGCGCAACCGGGCAGACGCCGAGCCGTTGCGGGTGGAGGCGGGCATGAGCCTGCGCTTCGGGGCCGGGCCATTGCCCGCGCCACAGGCGCTCGACCCCAATCGGGACGAATGGGTGAATGGCCGGCTGGTGATCGACAACTGGCCGCTGAGCCGGGTGCTGGATGAATTGCAGCGCTATCGCCCGGGCTATATCGAGTGTTCGAAGGAGGTTGCGCACCTGCGCCTTTCCGGCGCCTTCCCGCTGGATGATACGGCGCGGGCGCTGGATGCGATTGCCCAGGCGCTGCCGGTGCGCATCGAGACCCGTACGCGGTTCTGGGTAAGGGTGAGGCCTCTGACCTGAAATTGGGGCTGCTGCGCAGCCCTTCGCGGGCTTGCCCGCTCCCACAGGTCTTGCGCCAGCCTCGTGACAAGCATAATCCCTGTGGGAGCGGGCAAGCCCGCGAAGGGGCGCAAAGCGCCCCAAATGGCAGCAGATGATTTTTTAAAATATTTCTCGTTTGCATTGTCGGTTTTCCGGTTTCACACGACCCCTCCTGCAAACCGCCACCACAGGCATTTGAAGGAGCCCCCCATGCACCCCCGTGTGACCCGCCACAGCTACCCCAGAAAACCCCTTGTCGTTGCCATGTTCAGTGCCGCCTTGCTGCTGCAGGCTGGGGTAGTTCATCCACTGACCAGCGCCGGGCAGGCCAGTGCCGCCGAAGCCGCTCGCAGCTATGCCATCGCCGCAGGGCCACTGGGTGCAGTGCTCAGCCGCTTTGCCAGTGATGCCGGGGTGGTGTTGTCGTTCGACGCCGAACTGACCCAGGGCAAGCGCAGTCCGGGGTTGCAGGGGACGTACAGCGTTGAACAAGGTTTTGCCCGGTTGCTGGCGGGCAGTGACCTGCAAGTGATGGCTGCGAGCAATGGCAACTACGTGCTGCTGCCTCGCTCGAAGGATGGTGCGCTTGAGCTGGGTGCGACCAGCATCAATGCATCAGGTTTGGGGGCTACGACGGAAGGGACCGGGTCTTATACGACCGGGTCGACCAGTACGGCGACGAAGATGAATTTGTCGATTCGGGAAACGCCGCAGACCATCACCGTCATTACCCGCCAACGCATGGATGACCAGCACCTGGCGAGCATGACCGATGTACTCAACCAGACCCCGGGCATCACCATGTCCCAGGACGGTGGTGAGCGCTTCAATATTTATTCGCGTGGCAGTGCGATCAACACCTACCAGATCGATGGCGTGACCACCACGCAGGAAAACCAGACCCGTAACATGCCCAGCACACTGCTGGACATGGCCCTTTACGACCGCGTCGAGATTATCCGCGGTGCAACCGGTCTGATGACCGGTGCTGGTGACCCAAGCGGCGTGGTCAACCTGATACGCAAGCGCCCCACCCGTGAGTTCAAGTCTCACATCCAGGCAGGCGTAGGCTCGTGGGATTACTACCGCGCCGAAGCTGATGTCTCGGGGCCACTGACCGAAAACGGCAATGTCCGCGGCCGATTCGTTGCCGCAAAACAAGACAACGACACGTTCATGGACTGGTACAGCCAGAAGCGCGACCTAATCTACGGGGTGCTTGAAGCAGACCTGACCGACACCACCGTGGGCCGATTCAGCATCGACCACCAGAAATACCGGGCCGATGGCGCCCCAGGTGTCCCCATCTTGTTCAGCAACGGTCAACCCGCCGATTTCTCGCGCTCGAAGAGTTCCGGCGCGCGCTGGATGTACGATGAAATCGAGACCACCAACTATACCTTTGGCCTTGAGCAGCAACTCGCCAACGACTGGCAACTCAAGATCGCCGCCAACTACATGGACGTTGACCGCGATACCGACTCCGCCTACCTGCGTACCACCACCAACGTGGCGTACATCAACCAGGCTACCGGTGCAGTACCCATCATCCCCGCAAAAGCCAAGGCGACCCAGATGCAAACAGGTGTCGATGTCACGCTTCAGGGCCCGTTCGAGCTGCTGGGACAAAGCCATGAACTGATCGTTGGCTACAACTTCCAGGAATATGAAAACCAGCACGACGAATCCGACGCGCCGTCCACCACGATCGACTACTACAACTGGAACAACGAAATGGCCAGGCCGGCGGACAGCAGCTACGTGCCGTTCCTGGACTACAACGTCTCTTCTCGCCAAAGCGGTTACTACGTGGCCGGGCGTTTCAATGTCACTGACGACCTGCATTTCATTCTGGGCGCGCGGGTCTCGAAGTACAGCTACGACTACAACCTCAGCGTCCTGCCAGCCCGCGCCCCAACCAGCAAGATGCGTGAAAACGGCGTTGTCACACCTTATGCCGGTATCGTTTATGACCTGACGGCAGAGCAGTCGGTATACGCGAGCTACACGGACATCTTCAGGCCGCAATCCTCGGTAGATGTTACCGGCAAGACGCTGGAACCGGTAACCGGGAAAAACTATGAGCTGGGCTGGAAAGGCGAGTTCTACGAGGGCCGCCTGAATGCCAACGTTGCCATTTACAAGATCGAGCGCGACAACCTTGCGGAGGAAGACGGCACCAACACGACACCGGGTGGCGCCCAGGCCTATCGCGCTGTTGACGGTGCAGAAACCAAAGGTATCGACCTGGAGCTGTCCGGCGAAGTGCTGCCAGGCTGGAACATCCAGACCGGTTACAGCCACTCGCGAACCGAGGACTCCGATGGCAACCGCCTGACCACTCAGTTGCCAATGGACACCTTCCGCCTCTGGACCACTTACCGTTTCCAAGGCGACTGGAACAAGTTGACCATCGGCGGTGGTGCAAACTGGAACTCCAGTTCGTCCCTCAACTACGCCCGCCTGGGGACTCGCGTAACGCAAGACGACTACACCGTTGCCAGCCTGATGGCTCGCTACCAGATCAACGACAACCTGACGGCCACGGTGAACGTGAACAACCTGTTCGATGAGAAGTATTACGCGGGCATGGCCGGCAGTTATGGCCACTATGGTGCGCCGCGTAATACCATGCTGAACCTGCGATACGACTTCTGAGGCGCCGCATAGCGAGGGGGCAACCGTCCGGAAGCTTTGACACCACCCCGTCTCTGTCTGGAAAATAGCCCCCTTGTCTTGAGGATCATCGGAAATGGCTCTGCTTGGGCGTTACAACAGTTTGCAAATCGTGAAGCACGTGGACTTCGGTCTGTACCTGGACGGTGGCGCCGATGGCGAGATCCTGCTGCCGGGGCGCTACATCCCGAAAAACGCCGAAACCGAGGTGGATGACTGGCTGAACGTGTTCATCTACCTGGACAGCGAAGACCAGCTGATCGCCACCACCGAGAAGCCCAAGGTGCAGGTGGGTGAGTTCGCCAGCCTCAAGGTCAAGGACATCAACGGTGCCGGTATCTTCCTGGACTGGGGCCTGCCCAAGGACCTGCTGATGCCGTACTCGGAAGAGGCCCGGCAGCTGAAGATCGGCGATTACTGCGTGGTGCACGTCTACCTCGACAAACGCACCCGTCGCATCACCGCCACGTCACGCCTGGACCGTTACCTCGACGTCACCCCGGCCAACTACAAAGTCGGGCAACCGGTCGAGCTGCTGGTGGCCGGCGAAACGCCGATGGGCTTCAAGGCCATCATCAACAACCGCCACTGGGGCCTGATCCACAAGAACGAGGTGTTCAAGTTCCTGCGTTCGGGCATGCATGAGAAGGGCTTCATCAAGGAAGTGCGCCACGACGGCAAGATCGCCCTGAGCCTGCAACCGGTGGGTGCGGCCCTGGCCGACAGCCTGCAAGAGCAGATCATGGCCCGCCTGGAGGCGGAAGGTGGGGTGTTGGGCGTGTGCGACAAGAGCGACCCGGCGCTGATCAGCAAGCTGTTCAACGTCAGCAAGGGCAACTTCAAGAAGGCCATCGGCGCGTTGTTCAAGCAGGGCCTGATCGTCATCCATGACGATCGTATCGAAAAGGCCTGACAGCCTTACGCCTGTACGAAGTTGCGGAAGTCCAGCTGCTCGCCACCCGGACGGGTGTCGCGCAGCAGCGAGTCGCGATCGGCGCTGAGGGCCAGGCTGATGGTGGAGCGGCGCTTGCCGGGCTTGCGCACTTCCATTTGCTCCAGGTGAGCCTTGAGGAAGTTGGTGGGCACCTTCAGGTGCTGCAGCTCATCGCTTTCCGGCGTGTGCAGCAGCAGGTTGACCCAGTCGGCCTGGCCCTTGCCCAGCAGCTTCACGGGCACTTCGAACCACCACAGGTTGCGTTTGTTGTCCAGGATGGCGAACAGGGTGTTGCTGCTGTTCAGCACCGGCTTGGCCAATGCTTCGTTGCGCCGGGCGATGGCGGCGGGTTTGTCGAGTTTCATGCAGGTTCCTGCGGGTTGACGCTATGAAGGCCTGCATTGTGAGGGGTGGCACCGGGCGGGGCAAGGTTTGTAACTTGCGTAGCCTGTGCCGGCCTCTTCGCGGGCTTGCCCGCTCCCACAGGTTTACCACAGGTTTGTAACCGTGCGGTCCCTGTGGGAGCGGGCAAGCCCGCGAAGAGGCCGGTAGCCTTACCGCCGAACCGGCAGGCTCAACTCGGAGGTTGCCCCATCGGCAGTGGTCACCGTCGCAGTAAAGCTACGCAATCCGCCGATGTTCTCCAGCACCTGCGCAAACCGCGCCTGCCCCTGCTTGTCGCTGTTCACCAGCACTTCTCCAAGGTACTGCTGCGCCTCGGTGCCATCCGCCTCGGCATTGCCAAAGAACTCCACCCGCAACAGGCTCGACGCCGGCCCCTGCACGTCACCGCGCAACACATTGCCTTGCAGCGCAATCAGCCGTGGCGCCTGCTGGTTATGGTTGGGCAGCGGCTGGCAAGGCTTGGGCTCGCCTTTGGCGTCGCAGATGATCGCCTGGTCTTTCTTCGGCAAGTCGGCCCCCACCCCGCGCGAACCCACATACAGCGCATGGGCCTGCGCCGGTACGCCAAACACGATGGCGCCGGTGCGTTGGTCAGGCACGCACGAACCGCCCGCTTCGCAGCGGCGGATATCCTGGCTGTTACCCCAGATGCGGTTGCCGCTCAGGCGGGTAGCGGTAGCATCCGGTTCCGGGCGCAGCGCAACGCCGATGCGGTTGCCGTGGATCAGGTTGCCGTCAAGGATATTGCCCTCGCCGGTGACGCTGACGCCGATCGAATTGCCGCTGAAGGTGTTGGCCGCCAGGTAGTTGCGCTTGCCCCAGTTGATCTGCAAGCCGTCGGAGTAGTTTTCGAAGCGGTTGCGCACCACGCTGTTGTCGTTGCCCAGCAGAATCTCGATACCCTGCGAGGGTTCGGGGTTGGCTGCAGTAGAGCGGAACAGGTTGTCGGCCACCAGGTTGAATGCCGCGCCGCGGGTCAGCTCCAGGCCGTCGCCATTGTCGATCAGCTGGTTGCGCAGCACCTTGTTGTTGTTCGTGGTGGTGGCGGTGGGGTTACCCGCGCCGTCGTCACCGGTCAGCATGATGCCCGCGCCGCCTTTGTTGGCGACGATGCGGTTGTCTTCGATCACGTTGCCACTGGCGCGGTTGACCAGGATGCCAATGCAGAAGTTGCGCACCTCAAGGCCGCTAAGGTGCACGCCCTGGGTGTCGCGTAGCACCAGCCCGGGGTTGGTGGTGGTGCGCACGTTGGTGCCGAACTGGCCGGGCAGGGCGCCGGGGCAGGTGCGTACGCCCTGGTCCTTGATGTAGGCCGAACCGTCGATGGCGATGTATTGGCCATCGCGGGCCCAAGGCAGGCCGGTGATGCGCACCGGGCCTTTGATTTCCGGCAGCGCACGGCTGGGGCGGATGACGTAGGGCGGCTTGCCGACGGCGGCAATGTCGATGCTGTAGTGGCCGGGGTTCTGGTTGCTGGTTTCGATGGCCCAGCGCAGCGAGCCGGGCTGGTCGTCATCGGCGTAACGCTCGACACGCAGGGTTTCGGGGTTGGCCGGTGCGGCGGCCAGGGCGGGCAGGGGGAGCAGTGGCAGCAAGGCCACCAGCGCAGGCATCAGACGCATGGGTGCGGGTATCCGGAAAACATTGTTTTTATCGAGTGTCAGCCTGCTCTGGGCGGACGTTTGCGGGGATTCTAGGGCAGCTGTGCCAGCTGCGTAGGTGCGCCGGGGTGATTTGGTGCGGTATTCGCCCGCAGTTTTACCGCTCGGCTTGTGGCTGGAAAATCCGTTGAAACTCCCGGCGAGGGTGGTGGGTCCACTTTCTGTCGACACGGTTCACGTGTCTCCATTTGCAGGAGTTTTGCCATGAGCGGTACTAAAGACAAAGCGAAAGGTCTGGCCAACGAAGCAATCGGCAACGTGAAACAGGGTGTTGGCAAGGTGACCGACAACGACAAACTGCGGGCCGAAGGCAAGGCGCAAGAGCTGAAGGGCGAGGCGCAGCAGATCAAGGGTAATGTGAAGGATGCCGTGAAGAAGCCTTGATTTGAGCTCGCCTGTTCTGGCCTCTTCGCGGGTGAACCCGCTCCCACAGTTTTCTCTCCAATCTTCCGATTGGTGCGGTCCCTGTGGGAGCGGGCTTGCCCGCGAAGGGGCCATTACAGGCATACACAATTTTTGATGCATTGGCCGGGAGCAGCACAGCAACGGTATGGTCTATTAGACTTGTCTGTTGAATCGATCGAGCGGCGAAAGGAGACGCTATGATTTTTCCCGCCCTGCAGGGCCTGCCCTTGCACCGCGTGCTGGTGCGCACCATCAAGGAATTTCTTGATGACGAGATGTCTACCTATGCCTCCGCGCTGGCTTACCAGGCGTTGTTCTCGCTGTTCCCATTCCTGCTGTTCCTCATTGCCCTGATTGGTTTCCTGCATCTGCCGGACTTCTTCTCCTGGCTGCGTCTGCAATCGGAACTGGTGTTGCCACCCCAGGCGCTGGAGCAGGTGAACCCGGTGATCGACCAGTTGCAGCAGTCCAAGGGCGGGCTGTTGTCGGTGGGTATCGTGATTGCCTTGTGGACCGCGTCGGCCGGCGTGCGCCTGATGATGAGCGCAATGAACGCCGCTTACGACGTGCCGGAAGGCCGCCCGGTATGGAAGCGCATTCCGCTGTCCATTTTCTACACCGTCGGGTTGGCCGGCATGCTGCTGGCAGCCGCGGCACTGATGGTGCTGGGCCCCCAGGTGATGGAATGGATCGCCGCCCAGATCGGCATGCAGGAGTTCATCGTCACACTGTGGACCATCCTGCGCTGGCCGGTGATCATCATGCTGCTGATGGTGGCGGTGGCCCTGATCTACTACGTGATGCCTGACGTGAAGCAGAAGTTTCGCTTCATCACCCCAGGTTCGGTGCTGGCGGTGGTGGTGTGGATCGTGGCGTCACTGGGTTTTGCCTACTACGTGAAAACCTTTGCCGACTACAACGCCATGTACGGCAGCATTGGTGCAATCATCGTGCTGTTGCTGTATTTCTATATTTCCGCTGCCGTGTTGCTGCTGGGCGCGGAGATGAATGCGGTGATCGAGCACATGTCGAGCGAGGGCAAGAACCCTGGCGAGAAGGATTTCGAAGGGCACAAGGCCCCGGAAACCATCACCGTGCTGGGCCATGAACACCCACAACCGAGCCAGCACCAACCTTCCGAGCCGAACCCCAGATGATCCGTGACATTCTGAAGATGGGCGACGAGCGCCTGCTGCGCATCGCCCCGCCAGTGCCCGAGCACATGCTCGGCACTGCCGAACTGCAGCAACTGATCGACGACATGTTCGAAACCATGCGCCATGTGGGTGGCGTAGGCCTGGCCGCGCCTCAGATTGGCATCGACCTGCAGTTGGTGATTTTCGGTTTCGAGCGCAGCGAGCGCTACCCGGATGCCGAGGCGGTGCCGCAGACCATTTTGATCAACCCGGTCATCACGCCGACGTCTACTGAAGTGGAGGACGGCTGGGAAGGTTGCCTGTCGGTGCCCGGCCTGCGGGGTGTGGTGCCACGCTTCAAGCATATCTGCTACGAAGGGGTCGACCCCCGGGGTAACCCAATCAACCGCTTTGCCGACGGCTTCCATGCGCGGGTGGTGCAGCACGAGTGCGACCACCTGATCGGCCGGCTGTACCCGTCGCGTATCCAGGACTTTGCCAAGTTCGGCTACACCGAGGTGCTGTTCCCCGGGCTCGAGGTCAGCGACGACTGACCCCGCTGCAGGGCTACCAGGCGTTTGCTGCGCTGGTAGCGCTGCAGGCGGCTGGCCAGGGTTTCGGGCAGTTGCCCGGCCATGTGGAAACCCAGGCGCTCATAGAACGGCACCAGGTCCGGGTGGCAGAACAGCCAGGTCGGTCCCTTTGCCTGTTCCAGTGCCGCCTCGATCAATTGCCCGGCCACCCCTTGGCCGCGCTGTTGCGGCTCGACGAACAGTCCCGTCAACCATAAGCCTTCACCCACCGCACTCAGGCTCAAGCCTGCAACGATGCCCGGGGCCCTTGCCACCCATAGTTCAGCGTCGCCCGCAGCACGCATGCGCGAGCCGTGCTGGCGGTAAAAGTGGTCCAGTAGCCGGCGTTCTGTGGCCGAAAGTGTCGAGCAGTGAAGATTTTTTAATGAGATGGCGGGTCCTGCCCTGAAAGCTGGCCAAAGGCTCTGGCGTGAGGTTTTTCGGCCAATTTGACGCAGATTGTTGCAAATACGGCAAGGGTGAATATCCAACTTCAGGGTTCAACTATTGCCGACCGGGAGTAGAATTTTACTCATCCCCCCTGGCAGTACGAAGCGGGATCGGTACTTCGTGCCATCTTCACCGTAGATGGCAACTTCTCCGCGCCATTGACGGCATTAGAAGTCAATCGATCAGCTTGAATGCTCAAAAGGCAAACCCACATGAAACCATTACTGATTCTTGCATTGGTCGGTATGTCCTCGTTCGCCCTTGCCGACGAGGCCCAACCTGTCTCCAGCCAGCCTGTGGCCCAGCAGTACGACTACACCATGAACCTGGACATCAAACGGGTGATCAACCTCTCGACCATCCCCAATGTCTGCGAAGTGGTGCCTGCGACCATGACCTACGAAGACCACCAGGGCCAGGTGCACACCATCCAGTACCGGGCCATGGGTGAGGGTTGTCAGCAGGGCTGATCATAGCGTTGTCGCTGATGGCCCTATCGCCGGCAAGCCAGCTCCCACAGGATTGCGCTGCATTTGATGCCTGTGCAGGCCTTGTGGGAGCTGGCTTGCCGGCGATAGGGCCATCAGCATTCAAAAAAATATCGAGCCTTGTCGATTTCTCCGCTCTCCGTTCGACCATAGGTGAAGGCACCACCGTGCCCCCATGACCTGTCGGAGGAACCCCCGATGAGCACCGCAGCCGAAACCGAGATCCGCCAACTGATCGAGCGCTGGATGCAGGCCGTGCGCGATCGCGACATCCCCAACATCACCGCCCCCTATGCCGATGACATCGTCGCCTTCGATGCCATCCAGGCCCTGCAATTCAAAGGCAAGGCCGCCTACACGGCGCACTGGGAAATGTGCATGGGCATGTGCACCGGCCCCATGGTCTTCGAACTGGCCGAACTTACCGTACATGCCGCTGACGACCTGGCCCTGGCCCACTGGCTGAACCGCTGCGGCCCGGGCGACGACGAAAGCCAGTGCGGCTTCATGCGGGCCACCGTGGGCTATCGTCGTCAAGGGGGCCAGTGGCAGGTGATCCACGAGCACTGGTCGGCGCCCTTCGACATGGAAACGCAAAAAGCCCTGTTCGATCTCAAGCCCTGAGCCGTTATCGCCAAACGCACTTTGCCGCTGCCCTGGAGGCGACCATGAAATACCTGTGCCTGGTCTATTGTGACGAGGGGCTGCTGCACAGCCTGCCCGACAGCCCGGAAGACGCCGAATGCATGGCCTATGCCGAAGCCATACAGGGCTCGGGGCGAATGTTGGCGGCCGAGGCGCTCAAGCCCGTGCAGACCGCCACCACGGTGCGCGTGCGTAACGGGCACATGAGCCTGACCGACGGCCCGTTCGCCGAAACCAAGGAGCAACTTGCCGGCTTTTACCTGGTGGAGGCCCGAGACCTGAACGAAGCACTGAACATCGCCAAGGGCATCCCGGCGGCACGGGTCGGCAGTGTCGAGGTGCGACCGGTGCGCGAACTGCAACCCTGACCGCTACGGAGAACAACAACATGAGCCTGGCACCCCCTGCACAAGCGCAACACGAATTGACCATCAGCCGCCTGATCGACGCACCACCGGCCAAAGTGTTTCGTGCCTGGACCGAGCCCCAATGGTTGATGCAGTGGTGGGGGCCGCACGGCATGACTACTCCGGAGTGCGAAATGCAGCTGTGGGCCGGCGGCCTGTTCCGCACCCTGATGCGGGCGCCGGATGGCAGCGAATACCCGAATCAGGGCGTTTTCCTGGAAATCGCCGCGCCACGGCGGTTGGTCTTCACCGATGCCTTCGGACCTGGCTGGGTGCCCTCGAACAAGGCCTTCATGACCGCCGTGATCAGCTTTGACGAAGAGCAGGGCAAAACCCGCTATACCGCCCGTGCCTGGCACTGGAATGCCGCTGACTGCCGGGCCCATGAGGAAATGGGCTTCTACCAGGGCTGGGGAGAAAGCCTGGACCGCCTGGTGGAGGTGGTGACCCAGCGGATGCCCGACTGATGACGGCACTGGCGCAGGTGAGCGCCGAAGTCGAGGCGGTGTACCGGCGGGAGTCGCGACGCATCCTGGCGACGTTGATCCGCCTGCTGGGTGATTTCGACCTGGCCGAGGAGGCCATGCATGATGCCTTCTTCATCGCCGTCGAACGCTGGCAACGCGATGGCATCCCCGATAACCCACGGGCGTGGCTGGTGTCCACCGGGCGCTTCAAGGCCATTGATGCGCTGCGCCGACGCGCCCGTTTCGACCGCTCCCAGGCAGACCTGAGCATGCTGCTCGACGGCCAGGCACAGGACCCCAGCGAAGAAGAGCTGCTGGCGGACGACCGCTTGCGGCTGATCTTCACCTGCTGCCACCCGGCACTGTCAGCCGATGCCCAGGTGCCGCTGACCCTGCGCGAAGTCTGCGACCTGACCACCGAGCAGATCGCCCGCGCTTTCCTGCAAACCCCGGCCACCATCGCCCAGCGCATTGTCCGCGCCAAAGCCAAGATCCGCGATGCCGGCATCCCGTACCAGGTGCCGGAACTGAACGAGCTTCCCGAGCGCCTGGAGAGCGTGTTGCGGGTGATCTACCTGGTGTTCAACGAGGGCTACTCGGCGTCCTCGGGCGAAACACTGCTGCAGCAGGAACTGAGCGATGAAGCCATTCGCCTCGCGCGGCTGCTGGTGCAATTGTTGCCTGATGCGGAGGCGATCGGCCTGCTGGCCTTGATGCTGTTGCAGGCATCCCGGCAGCAGGCGCGAACCGACGCCCAGGGCAACCTGGTGGTGCTGGAACAGCAGGACCGCAGCTTGTGGGACCGGCAACGCATTGACGAGGGCTGCGAGCTGGTGCGCCAGGCCCTGCAAAGCCGAGCGTTTGGGGCGTATAGCGTGCAGGCGGCGATTGCTGCGGTGCATGCTGAAGCGGCCACGGCAGAAGAGACTGACTGGGCGGAGATTGTCGGGCTGTATGACGTGTTGCAGCGGCATTGGCCGTCAGCCGTGGTGGAGCTGAACCGGGCGGTGGCGCTGGCGAAGCGGGACGGGCCGGAAGTTGGCCTGCGGGAGATTGAAGGGGTTCTGGCGCGGGGTGAACTGCTGGACTATCACCTGGCGCATGCGGCGCGGGCCGAGCTGCATTATCAGCTGGGGCAGGTGGAGGAAGCGCGTGCGGCGTGGCGGCAGGCGCTGGCGCTGACCCGGCAGGCGCCGGAGCGCAGGCATATCGAGCGGCGGTTACAGGCTCTTGAATAATGGTGGCTGTACCGGCCTCTTCGCGGGTAAACCCGCTCCCACAGGTACCGCACAGTGTTCAAATCTGTGGTGATCCTGTGGGAGCGGGTTTTCCCGCGAAGAGGCCAGTGCGGTCTACATCAATCTTCAGCTAGCCACGAAATTCGGCGGCGACACCAGCTCGACTGTCTGCTGCTTGCGCGGCGCCAGGATCTCGGCCTCACCCTGCACCACCAGCTCATCGTTCTGGTTGTACACATTGGTGGCGATGCGCACCTTGAATTTGGGCAGCTTCTCGAGGATTTCCAGGCGCACGGTCAGGGTGTCGCCAATTTTCACCGGCTTCTGGAAGCTCATCTGCTGGCCCAGGTAGATGGTGCCGGGGCCAGGCAGGGTGCAGGCCACTGCAGCACTGATCAGCGCGCCGCTGAACATGCCATGGGCAATACGCTCGCGGAACATGCTCTTGGCGGCAAACTCGGCATCCAGGTGAACCGGGTTGTGGTCACCGGACATCGCAGCAAACAGCTGGATGTCGCGTTCTTCAACGGACTTCTTGTACTCGGCCGTCTGGCCAACTTCGAGGGCTTCGTAAGGCGTGTTGGTGACCTGGGACATCGGTGCTTCCTTAAGCGTTGGGCGAGGGCGGCTATCATTCACTGCGCACGGGGCGGCCAAGGGCCAGCGCCTGTTCAAGCCAGCCGAGAATATCGGCGGTGACCTCGTCACGGTTGGTTTCGTTGAGTAATTCGTGCCGCGCCTCAGGATAGACGCGCAGCTGTACATGTCGATTGCCGGTCGCGCGCAGAGCGTCGGCCAGATGGGTGAGACGCTTGCCGGCACTGACCGGATCACATTCACCACCGATTACCAGCATGGGCAGGTTCGGATCGATCTGCGCGAGGTTACTCGGCTGGCTGATTTGCGCCAAGCCTTGCAGCAGGTCGAGCCACAGCTGGTTGCTGCAGCGAAAGCCGCATAACGGGTCGTTGACGTACAGGTCGACCTCGGCCGGGTCGCGGCTGAGCCAGTCGAACGCCGTGCGGTTGGGCTTGAAGGCTTTGTTGAACGAACCGAACGACAACCATTCGATCAGCGCACTCTTGCCCTGCGGCCCCTGGCGCCAGGCCTCCAGCCGGGCAATCAGCCGCGCCACGCGGTACAGCGCCGCCGGTTGGTAGTTGGAGCCGCTGAGAATCGCCCCGTGCAGGCTGGCGCTGTGGTGCAGCAGGTAAGCCTGGGCGATGTAGCTGCCCATGCTGTGGCCGAACAGAAACAACGGTGTGCCCGGGTACTGCTGGCCGATGTGCTGGGCCAGCAGCCCAAGGTCGTTGACGACGGCATTCCAGCCATGATGGCGGGCGAACAGGCCGAGGCTGCCCAGCTCGGCGGTGCGCCCGTGGCCGCGCAGGTCGGCAGCGAACAGGGCAAAGCCGGCCTCGCTCAGGGCATGCCCCAGGCGCTGGTAGCGCCCGGCATGCTCGGCCATGCCATGGGCCAGCAGCACCACGGCCTTTACCGGTTTGGCCGGCAGCCATTGGTGCACGTGCAGGCTGCAGTGCTCGCTGGCGGGTAGCCAGAAGGCGTCGTGGGGCATGGCGGGTCCTTGTGCGCGCGGGTACCCGAACAGTGTATGCACAACCGGCCGGATTGCAGGAAGGGCACAAATAAGATTCACAATGTTAATGGCGGCACTTGGCGTATATGCCGTCTTGGGCTTACCTGCTAACGTCGGATCAACGCCTTTTCGCCAGCAGGCGATCAGGTAAAGGACTAAAGGACGCAGTGCAGGTCCAGGCAGAGGAACAATAATAAATGCAAGCCGACTTCTGGAATGACAAGCGCCCGGCGGGCGTGCCTTCCACCATCGACATCAATGCCTACGCCTCGGTCGTCGAGGTGTTCGAACGCTCCTGCAAGCGCTTTGCCGACCGCCCGGCGTTCAGCAACCTGGGCGTGACCCTGACCTACGCGGAGCTGGAGCGCCACTCGGCCGCCTTCGCCGCCTGGTTGCAACAGCACACCGACCTCAAGCCGGGCGACCGCATCGCGGTGCAGATGCCCAACGTGCTGCAATACCCGATTGCCGTATTTGGTGCCATGCGCGCCGGCCTGATCGTGGTCAACACCAACCCGCTGTACACCGAGCGCGAAATGCGCCACCAGTTCAAGGACAGTGGCGCACGGGCGCTGGTGTACCTGAACATGTTCGGCAAGCGTGTGCAGGAGGTGCTGCCCGATACCGGCATCGAGTACCTGATCGAGGCGAAGATGGGCGACCTGTTGCCCGCCGCCAAGGGCTGGCTGATCAACACGGTGGTCGACAAGCTGAAGAAGATGGTACCGGCCTACCAGCTGCCCCAGGCGATAGCGTTCAAGCAGGTGCTGCGCCAGGGCCGCGAGCAGTCGCCCAAACCGGTGCCGTTGAGCCTGGACGACATTGCCGTGCTGCAGTACACCGGCGGTACCACTGGCCTGGCCAAGGGCGCCATGCTCACCCACGGCAACCTGGTGGCCAACATGTTGCAGGTGCTGGCCTGCTTCTCGCAGCACGGCCCCGACGGGCAGAAGCTGCTCAAGGACGGCCAGGAGGTGATGATCGCGCCGCTGCCGCTGTACCACATCTATGCCTTTACCGCGAACTGCATGTGCATGATGGTCACCGGCAACCACAACGTCCTGATCACCAACCCACGGGACATCTCCGGCTTCATCAAGGAGCTGGGCAAGTGGCGTTTCTCCGCGCTGTTGGGGCTGAACACCCTGTTTGTCGCGCTGATGGACCATCCCGGTTTCCGTCAGCTGGATTTCTCGGCGCTGAAGGTCACCAACTCCGGCGGCACGGCGCTGGTCAAGGCCACCGCCGAACGCTGGGAGGCGCTGACCGGGTGCCGCATTGTCGAAGGCTACGGCCTGACAGAAACCTCGCCGGTGGCCAGCACCAACCCCTATGGCCAGCTGGCGCGCCTGGGTACGGTGGGCATCCCGGTGGCGGGTACCGCGTTCAAGGTAATCGACGATGACGGTAACGAGATGCCGCTGGGCGAGCGGGGCGAGTTGTGCATCAAGGGCCCGCAAGTAATGAAGGGCTACTGGCAGCAGCCAGAGGCCACGGCCCAGGCCCTGGATGCGGACGGCTGGTTCAAGACCGGCGATATCGCGGTGATCGACCCGGACGGCTTCACCCGCATCGTCGACCGCAAGAAGGACATGATCATCGTCTCGGGCTTCAACGTGTACCCCAACGAGATTGAGGATGTGATCATGGGCCACCCCAAGGTCGCCAACTGTGCAGCCATCGGCGTGCCGGACGAGCGCTCCGGCGAGGCGGTGAAGCTGTTCGTGGTGCCGCGTGAGGGCGGGGTTAGCGTGGATGAGCTCAAGGCCTACTGCAAGGCCAACTTCACCGGCTACAAGGTACCCAAGCACATCGTGCTGCGTGAGTCGTTGCCGATGACGCCCGTGGGCAAAATTCTGCGGCGGGAGTTGCGTGACATAGCTTGATGGGTACGGCTTTGGCTTAGTGGAGTTGCTGAGATCGAGCGCCGCCCGCGCGGCGCATCGCGAGCTGCGCTCGCTCCTACGTTTGTTTCGGGCCAATTATTCCTGGGAGATTTGTGCGCGAACGCTTGGCGCATGACGCGATATCGTGTTGTACGAACAAGGCGCTCGCGCGCGTCTATCAAAGGCATTACTGGCCCGAAACAAACGTAGGAGCGAGCGCAGCTCGCGATGCGCCGCGCGGGCGGCGCTCGATCTCCGCAACCCTACAAATCACAAGCCATCTGCGACATTTTGGTTAAAAACTCTAAAAATGACCTGTATTGTTCATTGAGTCATTTTTGTGACTGTAAGGCCTGTTTTGGCCTCTAGGCGACCCCAGGCAAAGCTGTTACTCTCGGCCCGCTTTCAGACGATCCGGTTTGCAACGAACCGCCGTCTCATATCAATAATAAGCGCATCGACGCGCCAATCGAACTTCGCTGTTGCTGAAGGAGTGGGCTTCCATGATCGAAAATTTTTGGAAGGATAAGTACCCAGCCGGGATTACGGCGGAAATCAATCCTGACGAATTCCCCAATATCCAGGCAGTACTCAAGCAATCCTGCCAACGCTTTGCCGACAAACCGGCCTTTAGCAACCTGGGCAAGACTATCACTTATGGCGAGCTGTATGCGCTGTCGGGGGCGTTTGCCGCCTGGCTGCAGCAGCATACCGACCTCAAGCCCGGTGACCGCATTGCCGTGCAACTGCCCAATGTCATGCAATACCCGGTCGCGGTCTTCGGTGCCATGCGCGCCGGGCTGATCGTGGTCAACACCAACCCGCTGTATACCGCGCGGGAGATGGAACACCAGTTCAACGATTCCGGTGCCAAGGCCCTGGTGTGCCTGGCCAACATGGCCCACCTGGCCGAGAAGGTGGTGCCCAAGACCCAGGTCAAACACGTCATCGTCACCGAAGTGGCCGACCTGCTGCCGCCGCTCAAGCGCCTGCTGATCAACAGCGTGATCAAGTACGTGAAGAAGATGGTGCCGGCCTACAACCTGCCGCAGGCCGTGCGCTTCAACGACGCCCTGGCGCTGGGCAAGGGCCAGCCGGTGACCGAGGCCAACCCGCAGGCCAACGACGTGGCCGTGCTGCAGTACACCGGTGGCACCACCGGCGTGGCCAAGGGCGCCATGCTGACCCACCGCAACCTGGTGGCCAACATGCTGCAGTGCCGGGCGCTGATGGGCTCGAACCTGCATGAAGGCTGCGAAATCCTTATCACCCCGCTGCCGCTGTACCACATCTACGCCTTTACCTTCCATTGCATGGCGATGATGCTGATCGGCAACCACAACGTGCTGATCAGCAACCCGCGTGACCTGCCGGCCATGGTCAAGGAACTGGGCAAGTGGAAGTTCAGCGGCTTTGTCGGCCTCAACACCCTGTTCGTTGCCCTGTGCAACAACGAGGCGTTCCGTGCCCTGGACTTCTCGTCGCTGAAAATCACCCTGTCGGGCGGTATGGCCCTGCAACTGAGCGTGGCCGAGCGCTGGAAGGCCGTTACCGGCTGCGCCATCTGCGAAGGCTACGGCATGACCGAAACCAGCCCCGTGGCAGCGGTGAACCCGGCAGAAGCCAACCAGGTGGGTACCATTGGCATTCCGGTGCCATCGACCCTGTGCAAGATCATCGACGACGCCGGCAACGAGCTACCGCTTGGCGAAGTGGGCGAGCTGTGCGTCAAGGGCCCACAGGTGATGAAGGGCTACTGGCAGCGCGAAGACGCCACCGCCGAGATCCTCGACAGCGAAGGCTGGTTGAAGACCGGCGATATCGCCCTGATCCAGGCCGACGGTTACATGCGCATCGTCGACCGCAAGAAGGACATGATCCTGGTCTCGGGCTTCAACGTGTACCCCAACGAGCTGGAAGACGTGCTGGCGGCCCTGCCAGGCGTGCTGCAGTGCGCAGCCATTGGTGTGCCGGACGAGAAGTCGGGTGAAGTGATCAAGGTGTTCATCGTGGTCAAGCCGGGCATGACCGTGACCAAGGAGCAGGTGATGGAGCACATGCGTGCCAACGTTACCGGCTACAAGGTGCCGCGCATGATCGAGTTCCGTGACGCGCTGCCGACCACCAACGTGGGCAAGATCCTGCGCCGCGAATTGCGCGATGAAGAACTGAAGAAGCAAGGCCTGAAGAAGATCGCCTGATCGACCTCCAGGCATGCGCAGGACTTGTAGGAGCAGCCTTGTGCTGCGAAGAGGCCATTACTGGCGAAGAAGATCTTTTGCCTTACTGGCCTCTTCGCAGCACAAGGCTGCTCCTACAGGTATTGCACCGAACCAGAGGGCTGCGCGAATGCTTCAGCGCAGTTTCTCAAGCATCTGGTAGTACCACATCCCTGCCGCCAGCAGCGGATTCCCCAGCAAATCCCCCATCGGCACCCGCACATGCTTGCACTGGGCAAAGGTGTCGAACTTCTCCAGCGTCCCGGTCAAGGCCTCGGCCATGATCTCGCCCATGATGTGGCTGGTGGCAATGCCGTGCCCCGAATAACCCTGGCAGTACCACACGTTGTCCGACAGCTTGCCCAGCTGCGGGATGCGGTTGACCACGATGCCCATGGCGCAGCTCCACTGGAACTCGATGGGCACCCCCTTCAACGCCGGGAAGGTGCGCTCGATGCACGGGCGCAGTTCGCCTTCGATGTCGCGTGAATCCTTGCCCGAGTAGTTGGCGCCGCCGCCGAACAGCAGGCGCTTGTCGGCGGTCAGGCGGTAATAGTCGAGCACGAAGCGGCAGTCGTACACCGCCAGGTCCTGCGGGTTGATCTGCTCGGCCAGCTCACCCAGCGGCGCGGTGGTGACGATGCCGCCCATGGCCGGGAAGATCTTGCCCTTGAGCTGGCGCTTTTCCAGTTTGTGGTACACATCGCCGGCCAGCATCACCTGGCGTGCCTCGATCCGCCCGTGGGCGGTAACCACCGCCGGGCGCGGGCCGTGGACGATGTCCAGCACCTCGGAGTTTTCGAAGATCAGTGCACCCAGGCTGTGGGCCGCGCGGGCCTCACCCAGGCACAGGTTGAGCGGGTGCAGGTGCAGGTTTCGCAGGTTCTTCAACGCGCCCAGGTACAGCGGGCTTTGCAGGTGCTCGGCCACTGCAGCGCGGTCGAGCAATTGCACTTGCTCGCCCATGCCCCGGCGCTGAGCCTCGGCCTCGAATGCGCGCAGCTCGTTCATGTGCGAGGGCTTCATTGCTGCATGCAGGTGGCCGTGCTTGAGGTCGCAGTCGATGCCATAGCGCGCCACGCGCTGTTCGATCACCTGGTGGCCGCGCCAGCGCAGGTGCCAGATGAAATCGTCCACTTCGGCGCCCAGGTGGCTACGCATCTGCGTGCGCATGGCCTCGTCGCCCGACAGGCTGCCGGTGACCTGGCCGCCATTGCGCCCGCTGGCGCCCCAGCCGATGCGGTTGGTTTCGACAATGGCCACCTTCAGGCCACGCTCGGCCAGCTCCACCGCCGTGGCGACGCCGGTGAAGCCGCCACCGATGATGGCCACGTCCACCTTCACCGTGCCCTTGAGTTGCGGGTACTCGGTGTGGTCGTTGAGGGTGGCGCTGTAGTAGGACGGCGCACGTTGCGCCGCGCCTTTGTTCAATGCTGCGTTCATGGGTGTTCCTTGTTATGTAGGGGCTCAGGCCTGGTGCAGGTACCAGCGCCAGTCCTGCTCGCTGACTTCGGCCATGAACTGGCGGTACTCGGCGCGTTTGACCTTCAGGTACACGCCGAGGAAGTCTTCGCCCAATGCTTCGCGGGCCCAATGGGAATGTTGCAGGGCATCGAGGGCGGTCAGCCAGTCGGTGGGCAGGTGTTCGGTGGCCTGGGCATAGCCATTGCCTTCCACCGGTGCGCCCGGGTCCAGCTGTTCGCGTATGCCCCAGTGGCTGGCGGCGAGGATCGCCGCGGCCGCCAGGTAGGGGTTGGCATCGGCACCGCAAATGCGATGCTCCACATGCCGGCTGTTGGCCGGGCCACCTGGCACGCGCAGGCTCACGGTGCGGTTGTCCACGCCCCAGGTCGGCGCCAGCGGTGCATAGCTGTTGGCCTGGAAGCGGCGGAACGAGTTGGCGTTGGGGCAGAACAGCAGCAGCGAGTCGCGCAGGTGGCGCAGCATGCCGGCCACAGCCTGGCGCAGCAGCGGGGTGCCGGCTTTGTCTTCACTGGCGAACAGGTTGTTGCCCACGCTGTCGGCCAGGCTCAAGTGCATGTGCATGCCGGTACCGGCCAGGTTGGCAAACGGCTTGGCCATGAAACAGGCCTGCATGCCGTGGGCATGGGCCACGCCTTTCACCAGGCGCTTGTAGCGAACGGCCTGGTCCATCGCCTGCAGCGCATCGCCATGCTCCAGGGTGATTTCCACCTGGCCGGGGGCGTATTCCGAAATGGCGGTACGCGCCGGAATGCCCTGGGCCTTGCAGGCGGCGTACAGGTCGGCAAGGAACGGTTCGATCTGCTCCAGCTCACGCAGGCCATAAACCTGAGTGGAGCGCGGGCGGCCACCGTCGTTGTCCAGCGCCGGTTGCGGGCGGCCCTGGGCATCGCGTTGCTGGTCGAGCAGGAAGAATTCCAGCTCGCAGGCCATCACCGGGTGGTAGCCGTCGGCTTTCAACGCTTCGATGGTGCGCAGCAGCACATGCCGTGGGTCGGCGATGCTGGCCGGCATGCCCTCGCTCGGGTGCATGCTGACCTGCACGGCAGCGGTGGGCACCCGGCGCCAGGGCAAGCGCACCAGGCTGCCTTCAAGCGGGTAGGCGCGGCAGTCGATGTCGCCCACGTCCCACACCAGGCCCGAGTTTTCCACGTCGTCGCCGTTCAGGGTCAGGCCAAGGATGGTGCTGGGCAGCGGCCGGCCGGTCTGGTAAACGGCCAGCAGTTCATCACGGTGCAGCAGCTTGCCGCGTGGCACGCCGTTGGCGTCGAGGATGAACAGTTCGAACAGCTCGATATCAGGGTTGTCGGCCAGGAAACGGGTAGCCTGCTCTACGGGTGCAAAGTGCATGATTGATTCGCTCACGGGCGCACAGGGCCACCGCACAAGCAGGCGGCCCAGTTGAGTCAAACGGCCAGACGAAGGCCGGGTTTGGTCACAATGGCGTGAGCGAGGTGTCTGGTGGGCGCGCGTGGCGGCAGTGCCACAGGGCCCAGAAGGCGAGGATGATGTGCACCAGCGGATTTTCCCCGGCACGGCTCCGGGCCTTCGGTAGCGAAGGGCGGGACGACGGTGGGGCGATGGGCTGGACGGGAGTCATGCCTTTGATACTCACATGCGGCGTAAGGTTGATTAAAGCAGTGAATGGCAACCTTTACATCGCACCTGGCTAAACATTTGCGCCGCTGCAGATGACCTCTTCGCGGCGGTTCGACGCCTCGATGAACCCGCTCCCACAGGATTGCATCAGGGCTGAATCCGGTGCGGTCCCTGTGGGAGCGGGTTTACCCGCGAAGAGGCCGGCACAGGCAGCAGAGAATCTGCAAATCTGCGACAATCGCCCGACTTTCCGAATGCCGATCATGAAAAAGCAGGCTCACCTGCATCACTAAAAAGCCCCATGACTGACCACGCCATCGACAAACTGCTGCAAAACCTCGACCACGCCATGATCGCCGACCGCCATCGTCTGCGCCGGCAACTGCACGAACTGCGCAAGCGCCCCGACGAGGCGAAGCTGGCGCAGTGGGTGGAGAAGGTCCAGGCCTCCTGCGCCCAGGTCACCGCGCGCCAGCAGAGCGTGCCGACCGTGCGCTACGACGACAACCTGCCGATCGCCGCCAAGCGTGATGAAATCAAGAAAGCCCTGGCCGAAAACCAGGTGCTGGTGATCGCCGGCGAAACCGGTTCGGGCAAGACCACCCAGCTGCCGAAAATCTGTTTGGAGCTGGGCCGTGGCAGCCATGGCCTGATCGCCCACACCCAGCCACGCCGGATCGCCGCACGCAGCGTGGCGGCGCGGGTTGCCGAAGAGCTGGGCACGCCCCTGGGCGGGCTGGTCGGCTACCAGGTGCGTTTCGAAGACCAGAGCGATTCCAATACCCTGGTCAAGCTGATGACCGACGGCATCCTGCTGGCCGAAACCCAGCACGACCGCCTGCTGGAGCGCTACGACACAATCATTGTCGACGAAGCCCACGAACGCAGCCTGAACATCGACTTCCTGCTCGGCTACCTGAAGACCCTGCTGCATCGCCGGCCGGACCTGAAACTGATCATCACCTCGGCGACCATCGACCTGGAGCGCTTCTCCAAGCACTTCGATGACGCGCCAATCATCGAGGTGTCCGGGCGCACCTTCCCGGTGGACACCTGGTACCGCCCGCTGACCAGCGAGCAGGACGAGGAAGGCAACCAGATCGAGGACGACCTCACCGTCGACCAGGCCATCCTCGCCACCCTGGATGAGCTGGCGCACCATGAGCGCAGTGAGGGCAAGGGCCCGGGCGATGTGCTGATCTTTTTGCCGGGCGAGCGGGAAATCCGCGATGCCGCCGAGATCCTGCGCAAGGCGCAACTGCGCCACACCGAGATTTTACCGCTGTACGCGCGCCTGTCGCCGGCCGAGCAGCAGCGCATCTTCCAACCGCACACCGGGCGCCGCGTGGTGCTGGCCACCAACGTTGCCGAAACCTCGCTGACCGTGCCTGGCATCCGCTACGTGATCGACACCGGTACCGCGCGCATCAGCCGCTACAGCTACCGCGCCAAGGTGCAGCGTCTGCCCATCGAGGCGGTGTCGCAAGCCAGTGCCAACCAGCGTAAAGGCCGCTGCGGCCGGGTCGAGCCCGGCATCTGCGTGCGCCTGTACAGCGAAGAGGACTTCAACAGCCGGCCGGCTTTCACCGACCCGGAGATCCTGCGCACCAACCTGGCGGCGGTGATCCTGCAGATGCTGCACCTGCGCCTGGGCGCGATCGATGCCTTCCCGTTCATCGAGCCGCCGGATGGCAAGGCCATCAGCGATGGCTTCAACCTGTTGCAAGAGCTGTCGGCGGTCAACCGCGAAAACCAGCTGACCCCGATCGGCCGCCAACTGGCGCGCCTGCCGGTCGACCCGCGGCTGGGCCGCATGCTGCTCGAAGGCGCGCGCCTGGGCAGCCTGCAGGAAGTGCTGATCGTCACCAGTGCGCTGTCGGTGCAGGACCCGCGTGAACGCCCGCCAGAGCGCCAGCAGGCCGCGGACCAGGCCCACGCACAGTGGAAGGACGTGGACTCCGACTTCGCCGCGCTGGTCAACCTGTGGCGCGGTTTTGAAGAGCAGCGCCAGGCGCTGACGGCCAACCCGCTGCGCAACTGGTGCCGCAAGAACTTCCTGAATTACTTGCGCCTGCGTGAATGGCGCGATGCCCACCGCCAGCTGGCACTGATTTGCCGTGACCTGCAGCTGACGGTAAACAAGGAACCTTCTGACTACCAGAAGATGCACAAGGCAATCCTCAGCGGGCTGCTCAGCCAGATCGGCCAGAAGACCGAGGAGGGCGACTATCAGGGTGCCCGCCAACGGCGCTTCTGGGTGCACCCGTCTTCGGGCCTGGGGCGCAAGCGCCCGCAGTGGGTGATGGCCGCCGAACTGGTCGAAACCACCAAGCTGTACGCACGCATGGTGGCCAAGATTGAACCGGACTGGATCGAACCGCTGGCTGGCCACCTGATCAAGAAGAACCACTTCGAACCGCACTGGGAGAAAAAGCGCGGGCAGGTGGTGGCCTACGAACAGATCACCCTGTACGGCTTGATCCTGGTCGGCCGCCGCCCGGTGCACTTCGGCCCGATCGACCCGGTCACCTCGCGCGAGCTGTTCATCCGCGAAGGCCTGGTGGGTGGCGAAATTCAGTCGCGGGCCAAGTGCCTGACGGCCAACAAGCGCTTGCTCGAAGAACTCGACGAGCTGGAGGCCAAGGCCCGCCGGCGCGACATTCTGGCTGACGAAGAAACGCTGTACGCCTTCTACGAAGCGCGCCTGCCGGCGGAAATCCACCAGACCGCGACCTTCGACAGCTGGTATCGCATGGGCAGCCAGAAAGACGCCAACCTGCTGATCATGCGCGAAGAAGACGTGCTGGCCCGCGAGGCCAGCGAAGTGACCGCAGCGCAGTACCCCGACAGTATGCAGGTGGGCGAGCTGCGCCTGCCGCTGAGCTACCACTTCGAGCCCGGCCACCCACGTGACGGCGTGACGGTGCGGGTGCCGGCGCCGCTGCTGCCAAGCCTGCCAGGCGAGCGTCTGGAATGGCTGGTGCCAGGCCTGCTGGAAGCCAAGTGCGTGGCGCTGGTGCGCAACCTGCCCAAGGCCCTGCGCAAGAACTTCGTGCCGGTGCCGGACTTCGTCAAGGCCTCGCTGGCGCGCATGACCTTCGGCCAAGGCGCGCTGCCGCAGGCCCTGGGCCAGGAGCTGCTGCGCATGACCGGTGCGCGGGTGTCCGATGAGGCCTGGGACGAATCGGTCAAGCTGGTCGAAGGCCACCTGCGGATGAACATCGAAGTGGTCGATGGCCAGGGCAAGTTCCTTGGCGAAGGCCGCGACCTGGCCCAGCTGACTGCACGCTTTGCCGCTGCCAGCCAGGCAGCGCTGGCTGTGCCGCGTGATGCCAAAAGCGAACAGCCGGTGCAGGCCAAGGCCTTCAGCGAAGTGAAACAGACCGCCCAGCAGAAGATAGCCGGCCTGTCGATGACCGTGTACCCGGCGCTGGTTGAAGACAACGGCGCCGTGCGCGAAGGGCGCTTCTCGACCCAGGCCGAAGCCGAGTTCCAGCACCGCCGTGCGTTGCAACGGCTGTTGCTGCAGCAACTGGCCGAGCCGGCCAAGTTCCTGCGCGGCAAGCTGCCGGGGCTGACCGAACTGGGCCTGCTGTACCGTGACATGGGCCGGGTCGAGGCGCTGGTCGAAGACATTCTGCTGGCCAGCCTGGACAGCTGCATCCTCGAAGGCGAACAACCACTGCCGCGTGATGGCGCGGCATTGGCGGGGCTGGCTGAACGCAAGCGCGGCAGCTGGGCCGAGCATGCCGAGCGCCTGGCGCGCCTGACGTTGGAAGTGCTGAAGCTCTGGCATGGCCTGCAGAAGCGCTTCAAGGGCAAGATCGACCTGAGCCAGGCGGTGGCGCTGAACGACATCAAGCAGCAGCTAGGCAACCTGGTGTACCCGGGCTTTGTGCGCGAAACCCCCGGGGCCTGGTTCAAGGAGCTGCCGCGTTACCTCAAGGCGGTGGAACTGCGCCTGGAGAAGCTGGGTTCGCAAGTACAGAAGGACCGTGTCTGGTCCGGTGAACTGGCCAACCTGTGGGCGCAGTACAAGGCCCGTGCCGACAAGCATGCCCAGGAGGGCAAGCGTGATGAGCAACTGGCTTTGTACCGTTGGTGGCTGGAGGAATATCGGGTGTCGTTGTTTGCCCAGCAGCTGGGGACCAAGGTGCCGATTTCCGACAAAAGATTGAGCAAGCAGTGGAGCCAGGTGGAAGGCTAAACTGCTTCATTTGTGGCAATATTGATGCAATTTGGGGCCGTGCTGCGGCCCCTGTGGGAGCGGGTTTACCCGCGAACGAGGGCGCAGCCCTTGCCCTTAAATTGGCACTAAAGTGCCATTATCCTGTCATATTCCCAGCCAGCGCCCCGTGGCGATGGCCTTTGACCAGAGGAACGACCGTGCATAACGTCGTGATCAGCGGCACCGGCCTGTACACCCCGGCCCAGAGCATTTCCAACGAAGAACTGGTGGCCTCTTTCAACGCCTGGTCGCAGCAGTTCAACCAGGACAACGCCGCCGCCATCGAGCGGGGTGAAGTCGAAGCGGCGCCGGTGTCCGACGCGGCATTCATCGAAAAGGCCTCGGGCATCAAGAGCCGCTTCGTCATGGACAAGGCCGGCATCCTCGACCCGCAGCGCATGAAGCCACGCCTGCCAGAGCGGTCCAACGACGAACCGTCGGTGCTCTGCGAAATGGCCGTGGCCGCCGCTCGCCAGGCCCTGGAGCGCGCCGGCCGCACGGCGGCCGATGTCGACGGGGTGATCGTCGCCTGCTCCAACCTGCAGCGCCCATACCCGGCCATTGCCATCGAAGTACAACAGGCGCTGGGCATCCAGGGCTTTGCCTTTGACATGAACGTAGCCTGCTCGTCGGCCACCTTCGGCATCCAGACCGCCGCCAACAGCGTGGCTCTGGGCCAGGCGCGTGCGGTGCTGATGGTCAACCCGGAGGTGTGCACCGGCCACCTGAACTTCCGTGACCGTGACAGCCACTTCATTTTCGGTGATGCCGCCACCGCGGTGCTGATCGAGCGTGCCGACCAGGCCACCTCGGCGCACCAGTTCGAGATCGTCAGCAGCAAGCTGTGGACCGAGTTCTCCAACAACATCCGCAACAACTTCGGCTTCCTCAACCGTGCGGCGGAAGAAGGTGAAGGTGCGGCAGACAAGTTGTTCATCCAGGAAGGCCGCAAGGTGTTCCGCGAGGTGTGCCCGAAAGTGGCCGAGCTGATCGGTGAGCACTTGCAGGAAAACGGCCTGCAACCGAGCGATGTGAAGCGCTTCTGGCTGCACCAGGCCAACCTCAGCATGAACCACCTGATCGTCAAGAAGCTGCTGGGGCGTGAAGTGGCCGAGGAAGATGCACCGGTGATTCTCGACCGTTATGCCAACACCAGTTCGGCGGGGTCGGTGATTGCCTTCCACCTGTACCAGGATGACCTGGCCAAGGGCTCGCTGGGCGTGTTGAGCTCGTTTGGTGCGGGGTATTCGATTGGCAGCGTGATTCTGCGCAAGCGCTGATTGCCTGATCTGATCCGAGATAGCCGGGGCCGCTTTGCGGCCCATTCGCAGCACAAGGCTGCTCCTACAAGGGATCGCGTCCCCCTGTAGGAGCAGCCTTGTGCTGCGAATGGGCTGCAAAGCAGCCCCTTACAATTTCACAGGCAAAAAAAGCGGGAAACGCCGGATGGGGTCGGCATTTCCCGCTTCAGCGTGAAGCAGAGGAGGGTGTCGCTTAGAACTTGGCTTCCAGGTCCACCTGCAGGGTGTCTACGTCAGCATCGCTGTTCGGCAGGTTGGAGTAGTCGGTCTTGGCCATCATGTAGGCCGCGCCCAGGGCGAAGTTCTTGTCGATTTCGTAACCCACCTTGAACTTGTGGCCACGGGAACCGGTGAAGCCGTTACCGAAGTCGGAGTCGGTGAACAGGCTGACTACACCGTTACGCTGTACGTCGCGGTAGTTGTAGTCCAGGCTCCAGGCGCCGATCTTGCTCTTCAAGCCAGCCAGCCAGGCCTTGTCCTTGCCGTCGGTGCTTTCGGTGTTCTTGACGAACTGGCCGTAGGCCGACAGCGGGATGGCGAAGCCGGTGAAATCGACCTGACCGAAGCCTTCAACCAGGTTGAACTCGTCGGTGGTGTTGCCCAGCGAGCGCAGGGCTGCCGAGGCCTTGTCGTTGTCATAGCCGTAGACGCTACCGCCAACGGTAACCTTGACGGTGTCAGCCGCGTTGAACTTGGTGCCCAACTGGGCCGCATACAGCTGTGCGTCGTGCTTGAACTGCACGCCGTCGCCGTCGACGTTGTCCTTCAGGTTGTAGTGGCCGATGCTGCCGAACACCTCGGCCGGGCCGAGGTTGGTCTTGTAGGTGGCCGCCACACCTTCCGGGTTGATGTCGCTGTCCCAGATGATGTCGCCCATGCTCACCCATGGCTGCATCATCTTGCCGCCGATCAGGTGCAGGTTTGGCACGGCAGTCGGGTGCCAGTCGAGGTAGGCCAGGTCGACCCACAGCGATTTCTTCTCGAAGTAGTTGTCCAGGCTCTGGTTGGTCGAGCGGGCATCGGCGCTGCTACCGGTGGCCACACGCACACCGGCGTCGACCTGCGGGTTGATCTCGCTGTAGAAGCCGACACGGGCACGCACGCGCTCACGGTCCTGGTTGCCACTGCGGGAGATCGGGTTGTCGACGTTGACGTCTTCGTAACGCAGGCGCACGTCACCCTTGATCTGGGTCTTGGCGGCCCATGCCACTTTTTGTTCAAAGGAGCTCATACGTTCGGACTGAGCTTTCTGGTCGGCCTTTTCCTTGGTTTCTTTTGCCAGGTCGCCCTGCAGTTCGTTGTACTGCGCCTGGTTGATCGAGCCGTTGGCGCGGAGCATTTCGAGCAGCTTGGCGTCGACAGCAGCACTGGCCGGGGCGCTCAGAGCCAGCATCATGCCGGTGAGGCTCACTCCGGTAAGTGTAGAAACAAGACGCATAAGGTTCTCCCTACTGAAAAAAATGGGGGAGGCTCAAGCGCCTGCCCCTGCGTTGGCATGTCTTCGGAAAGGGCCTGAATAGACAGGTTCTGGGGTTCCGGAAAACAGGCGCAAGTATTGCGGGGGCCAATGACAGATTAATGTCTAATTAGTGGCACTGTTGTTAAGTAATTGAGAATAAAAGGATCAGCCCGGCGTTCGTCATTTGAGTGCGGGGCGTTCCTTGGGGATACTGAACGCCTTCAGACAGCGAGCCGAAACCGTGACCAGCCTGTATAGCCTTGCCCATTTGCGTGATCTTCCGGCGGCCACCTGGGATGCCCTGGTGCCGGCGGGCCAACCGTTTCTGCGCCATGCTTTTCTCAGTGCCATGGAGGACAGCGGCAGTGTGCAGCGCAACACCGGCTGGGCCGCCGAGCACCTGGTGCTGGAGCGCGACGGGCAGGTGCGGGCGCTGTTGCCGGCGTACCGCAAGTGGCACTCGTTTGGCGAGTATGTGTTCGATCACGGCTGGGCCGATGCGTGTGAACGGGCCGGCATCCCCTACTATCCCAAGCTGCTCGGCGCTGTGCCGTTCAGCCCGGTCAGCGGCCCACGCCTGCTGGCGGCCGATCCGGCTGACGGTTTGTTGATGCTGCAGGCCCTGCCGGAGTACCTGGGCAAGGGCGGGCTCTCCAGTGCCCACATCAACTTCACCGACCCGGCGCTGGACGCACAGTTGGCCGGCCTGCCCGGGTGGATGGAGCGCCTGGGTTGCCAGTTTCACTGGCAAAACCGGGGCTATCGTGACTTCCAGGATTTTCTCGACAGCCTGAGCTCGCGCAAGCGCAAGCAGATGCGCAAGGAGCGCGAGCAGGTGGCGGGGCAGGGCATCGAATTCCGTTGGTACCGCGGCGATGAACTGGACGAGGCACAGTGGGATTTCGTCTTTCAGTGTTATGCCAACACCTATGCGGTGCGCCGACGCGCGCCTTACCTGACCCGCGAGTTTTTCAGCCTGCTGGCCGAGCGTATGCCCGAGGCGCTGCGTGTGGTGATGGCCCGTCAGGGTGGGCGTGATGTGGCGATGGCCTTGAGCCTGGTGGGGGACGATAGCCTGTTTGGCCGTTACTGGGGGTGCCTGGATGAGTTCGACCGGCTGCATTTCGAAACGTGTTTCTACCAGGGCATGGACTTTGCCATTGCCGAGGGTTACCAGCGTTTCGATGCCGGGGCGCAGGGCGAGCACAAGCTGATACGCGGGTTTGAGCCGGTGTTGACGCGGTCTTGGCATTACCTGCTGCACCCGGGGTTGCGGCGGGCGGTGGAGGATTTTCTGGCGCAGGAGCGGGAAGGGGTCAAGGGGTATGCCGAGGAGGCGCGGGGGATGTTGCCCTATCGTCGGGACTGATGGATTTGTATTGCCTGTGCTGGCCTCTTCGCGGGTAAACCCGCTCCCACAGGGACCGCACAGATCTCAACGTTTGTGCAGCCCTGTGGGAGCGGGCGAGCCCGCGAAGAGGCCGGTGCAGGTTTCAGTCTACCCCGACAAAGCCCCCGGTCTGGTGATGCCACAACCGGGCATACAACCCTTGCTGTTCCAGCAACTCGGCATGGCTGCCGCTCTCGACAATCCGCCCCTTGTCCAGCACCACCAGCCGGTCCATCCGCGCAATGGTCGACAGCCGGTGGGCAATGGCAATCACGGTCTTGCCCTGCATCAGCGTCTCCAGGCTTTCCTGGATGGCCGCCTCTACCTCCGAGTCCAGCGCCGAAGTGGCTTCGTCCATGATCAGGATCGGCGCATTCTTCAACAGCACCCGGGCAATGGCGATGCGCTGGCGCTGGCCGCCCGACAACTTGACCCCGCGCTCACCCACATGGGCATCGAAGCCGGTGCGCCCCTGGGCGTCCGACAACTGCGGGATGAACTCGTCGGCGCGGGCACGACGAACCGCCTCGTGCAACTCTGCCTCGGTGGCGTCGGGGCGGCCATACAGCAGGTTGTCGCGGATCGAGCGGTGCAGCAACGAGGTGTCCTGGGTGATCATGCCGATCTGTGCGCGCAGGCTGGCCTGGCTGACTTCGGCAATGTTCTGGCCATCGATGAGGATGCGCCCGCCCTGTACGTCATACAGGCGCAGCAGCAGGTTGACCAAAGTCGACTTGCCCGCGCCGGACGGGCCGATCAGGCCGATTTTTTCCCCCGGGCGGATGTTCAGGTCGAGCCCTTCGATCACATTGGCAGCCTTGCCATAGTGGAAGTCGACATCATCGAAATGCACCGCGCCGCGGCTGACCTTGAGCGCCGGTGCGTTGGGCGGGTCGGTGACGGTAACCGGTTGGGCGATGGTCTGCAGGCCATCCTGGACCATGCCGATGTTCTCGAAGATGCCGTTGACCACCCACATGATCCAGCCCGACATGTTGACGATGCGAATCACCAGGCCGGTGGCCAGGGCGATGGCGCCAACGGTGATCAGCGACTGGCTCCACAGCCACAGCGCAAGGCCCGTGGTGGTAACAACCAGCAGCCCGTTGAGGGTGGTGATGACCACATCCATGCTGGTGATCACCCGCGAGGCCAGCTGGGTCTTCTCGGTTTGCTCGCGGATCGCTTCACGTGCGTACTGCTGCTCGTAGTCGGTGTGGGCAAACAGCTTTAGCGTGGCGATGTTGGTGTAGCCATCGACGATACGCCCCATCAGCTTGGAGCGCGCGTCGGACGAGATCACCGAGCGTTCCTTGACCCGTGGCACGAAGTAGAACAGCGCGGCGATATAGCCGGCGATCCAGACCAGCAGCGGCAGCATCAGGCGCCAGTCGGCCTCGGCGAACAGCACCAGCGAAGTGATGGCGTAGATCAGCACGTGCCACAGCGCGTCCACCGCCTGCACGGCCGAATCACGCAGCGAGTTGCCGGTCTGCATGATGCGCTGGGCAATGCGCCCGGCGAAGTCGCTCTGGAAGAAATTCAGGCTCTGCTTGAGCACATAGGTGTGGTTTTGCCAGCGGATCAGGCTGGTCATGCCGGGGTTGATGGTCTGGTGCACCAGCAGGTCGTGCAGGCCGAAAAACAACGGCCGCAGCAGCAGGATCACCACCAGCATCCAGATCAGCTCACCGCTGTGCTCGCTGAAGAAGTTTGCATTTGGCGTGCCCTGGGCCAGGTCGATGATGCGGCTGAGGTAGCTGAACATCGCCACCTCGATCAGCGAGGCGAACAGGCCGACCACCAGCAGGGCGAGGAAGCTTGGCCACACCTGGCGCAGGTAGTACAGGTAGAACGGCCACACCGTGGACGGCGGGGACTCGCTGGGCGCTTCGCGAAAAATATCGATCAGTTGTTCGAAACGGCGGTACAGCATGGGTGACAACACTCCTGTTCAACCCGACCCTCAGGCGGTTTCACGTCCCTGTGAAGCCTGCGGTCAGTCGATGCGTTTGGCCGACTTGATGTAGACCGGGTCGGCCGGTACATCGCGCATGCCTTTTTTGATGGTGGTTGGCGAGTTGACGATCTGGTCGACCACTTCCATGCCCTTGGTCACCTTGCCGAACACGGCGTAGCCACGGTCACGCCCCGGGTTGAGGAAGTCGTTGTCGGCCACGTTGATGAAGAACTGGCTGGTGGCGGAGTTCGGGTCGGAGGTACGTGCCATCGACAAGGTGCCGCGGGTGTTCAGCAGGCCATTACTGGCCTCGTTCTTGATCGGGTCTTTGGTGTTCTTCTGCGCCATCTGGTCAGTAAAACCGCCGCCCTGGACCATGAAGCCCGGAATCACCCGGTGGAAGATGGTGTTGTTGTAGAAACCGCTGTCGACGTACTCGAGGAAGTTCTTGGTACTGATCGGTGCCTTCTCGGCATTCAGCTCGATTTCGACCTGGCCGAAGCTGGTGTCCAGCAATACGTGCGGGGTCTTGTCGGAGGCCATGACGCTGGTGGCGAAGGCGACCGAGCAGGCGGTGAGCAGGAGTTTTTTCAGCATGGGCTCAAAGATCCTTGAGAGGTGGAAGCGGCTGCAAGGAACTGCAGCAGGGTCTGGTTGAAGACCTCGGGTTGATCGAGGGGCGTAGCGTGCCGGGAATCGTCGACAACGACCAGCCTGGCGTTGGGCATCAGGGCCACGTAACGCTCTTTCAGTTGTATCGGGGTGTAATCGCGGTCGGCGGCGATCACCAGGGTAGGACAGTGGATCTGCCCGATGCGTTCCTGCACGCCCCAGTCGACGATGGCGTCGAAGCTCTTGAGGTAGGCGCGCTTGTCGTTGCGTGCCCAGCGCTGGGCCATCTTTTGCCGCAGGTCTGCTTGATGGGGCTTGGGGAACAGGCGCTCGGCCAGGCCCTTGCCGACGGTTTCGACACTGAGCAGGCGCGCCAGGCCCCAGCGCTTGAGCCACCAGGCCCAGTCACTGCGGGTACGGCGCTTGACCTCGGGGGCGCTGTTGACGATGCACAGGCTGCGCAGCCACTGCGGGTGATCGACCGCGAACTGAAAACCCACCATGCCGCCCATGGACAGGCCGACGAAGTGCACCGGGCCTGTGTGCAGGTGTTCGAGCAGGGCCAGCAGGTCGGCACTGAAGGTGGCGATCTGGTAGCCGTCGCGGGGCTTGTCGGAGCGGCCGTGGCCGCGGATGTCCATGACGATCACCCGGTAATGACGGCTGAGCACCGGCACCTGCAACTCCCAGTCCTGGCAGCTGGAGCCCAGGCCGTGCAGCAACACCAAGGGTTCGCCCTGGCCATATTCCTCGTAATGCAGTGCGCATCCTTCGTGTTCGAAATAGGCCATGGGCGCGGTCCTCTCAGGCTTGTGGGGGGGCTGCGAAGGGCACGTCCAGTGGCGCGGTGTCGAAGTTGCGCAGCAGGTCGATGAGAATCTGCGTGGCCGGGCCCAGGGTCTTCTCTTTGCTGGAATAAAGGTAGAACAGTGGGTGGCGGCTGCCACCCTGATCCAGCAGCAGCGGTTTGAGCACGCCTTCACTCAGCTCGCGCTCGATCATGTGCCGGGGCAGCCAGGCAAAGCCCAGGCCACTGCTGACAAAGGTGGCGGCGGTGCCCAGGCTGCCGACGGTCCAGCGCTGTTCGGCGCCCAGCCAGCCGACGTCGCGTGGCTGCGCGCGGCCGGAGTCGCGGATGACCACCTGCAACTGGCTTTCCAGGTCCTGGAAGGTGAGTTCCCGGCCCAGGCGGTGCAGGCTGTGTTCAGGGTGGGCGACGGCGACGAACTCCACCGCGCTCAGTTCGGCGCCTAGGTAGCCGCCAATGCTGTAGCTGCTGATGGCCAGGTCGGCGATGCCTTCGTGCATCACTTCTTCTACGCCAGACAGCACCTCTTCACGCAGACGCACCCGGCAGCCGCGGCTTTGCGGCATGAACGCGGCCAGGGCACGTACCAGGCGGGCACTGGGGTAGGCGGCATCGACCACCAGGCGTACCTCGGCCTCCCAGCCTTGTTCCATGTGGTGGGCGAGGTCTTCGAGCTGGCTGGCCTGCTTGACCAGGTGGCGCGAGCGGCGCAGCAGCACGTTGCCCGCCTCGGTGAGCACCGCCTTGCGGCCGTCGATGCGCAGCAGTGGCACGCCCAGTTGTTCCTGCATGCGGGCCACGGTGTAGCTGACCGAGGACTGCGAACGGTGCAGTGCCTCGGCGGCCTGGGCAAACCCGCCGTGATCGACCACTGCTTGCAGGGTCCGCCACTGGTCAAGGGTTACGCGCGGCGCTTTCATCTTTCGCTCCTGTTGTCCTAAGCTGCGCTCTTTCAAGGAGAGCGGCCCATGAAGAAATGTTGTGCGGCAATACTGATGTGCCTGCCCCTCGGGGCCATGGCCTATCCCATCGATGTGGAGAAGGAACTGACCGGGGTCAAGCTCGACTACACCGCCTATGACACGGCCTACGACATGGGCGCCATTACCCTGAACAACTATGGGCAAGTACCGGCGGCGTGCAAGGTAACCTTCCGCAACGGCCCCGAAGCACCGCGGATACGCCGGGTGAACGTTCCGGCCGGCAAAAGCGTCGATGTCACTGCAAAATTCAATCGGCAGATCATCAAACTGCGGATTGCCTTGAACTGCAGTGCGGAATAAAACTGATTAATCGATTGATTGAACCCACTTTTTACGCTTTTTTATCGATAGGTCAAGCCTTAATCTCACCTCCATCGAATCGCACCCTTTTATGCCGATGGAGGCACCCCATGTCCCGCGTACTGATCATCGAAAGCAGCGCCCG
Organism: Pseudomonas sp. WOUb67; assembly: GCF_050058005.1. Taxonomy (NCBI): domain Bacteria; kingdom Pseudomonadati; phylum Pseudomonadota; class Gammaproteobacteria; order Pseudomonadales; family Pseudomonadaceae; genus Pseudomonas; species Pseudomonas sp. WOUb67. The sequence goes on from NZ_CP170112.1 coordinate 2,315,743, forward strand.
CCAGCAGGATTCCGTTTCCCGTCAGCTGACCCGTGATTTCATCCAGCAATGGCAGGCCGCTCACCCGGCCGATCAGATAACTGTGCGTGACCTGGCCGTAAACCCGGTGCCGCACCTGGACGCCAACCTGCTGGGTGGCTGGATGAAGCCGGAAGAACAGCGCAGCGGCGCCGAACTGGAGGCCCTGGCCCGTTCCAACGAATTGACTGATGAATTGCTGGCTGCCGACGTGCTGGTGATGGCCGCGCCCATGTACAACTTCACCATCCCCAGCACCCTCAAGGCCTGGCTGGACCACGTGCTGCGTGCCGGCATCACCTTCAAATACACCCCGACCGGCCCGCAGGGCCTGCTGACCGGCAAGCGCGCCGTCGTGCTGACTGCCCGCGGCGGTATCCATGCCGGCGCCACCAGCGACCATCAGGAACCGTACCTGCGCCAGGTGATGGCCTTCATCGGCATTCACGATGTGGACTTCATCCATGCCGAAGGCCTGAACATGAGCGGCGAGTTCCACGAGAAAGGCGTCAACCAGGCCAAGGCCAAACTGGCGGCGGTGGCCTGAGGCTTACTGAATTCCCAACCCTGACACCTGTTTTTGCTCCTTTGGGTGTACCTGCCCGGCCAATGGCCGGGCTTTTTTATGCCTGCGACCATGAAGTTGCCTGTACCGGCCTCTTCGCGGGTAAACCCGCTCCCACAGGGACAACACAGGTCTAAGGTGCTCTGATATCCCTGTGGGAGCGGGTTTACCCGCGAAGAGGCCGGTACAGCCCCTACATTCCTCATGGTTGAACTCATTCGCCGCAACCCGCTAAGGTCGCGGCCTTGATTCATGAGAGGCAACCATGGGCTACCTGATAATCGTCGCGCTGATCCAGGCGTTTTCCTTCAGCCTGATCGGCGAGTACCTGGCCGGGCACGTCGACAGCTACTTCGCCGTGCTCGCACGGGTGCTGCTGGCAGGCCTGGTGTTCCTGCCATTGACCCGCTGGCGCCAGGTCGAACCGCGCTTCATGCGTTCGATGCTGTTGATCGGTGCCCTGCAATACGGCATCACCTACGTCTGCCTGTACCTGAGCTTTCGCGTACTCACCGTGCCGGAGGTGCTGCTGTTCACCATCCTCACGCCGCTGCACGTGACGCTGATCGAAGACGCCATGAACCGGCGCTTCAACCCTTGGGCGCTGCTGGCTGCGCTGGTGGCCGTGGCCGGTGCTGCGGTGATCCGCTTCGACAGCATCAGCGGTGAGTTCTTTATCGGCTTCCTGCTGCTGCAGTTGGCCAACTTCACCTACGCCGCCGGCCAGGTGCTGTACCGCCACCTGGTTGCACGCCACCCCAGCGACCTGCCGCATTACGCCCGCTTTGGCTACTTCTACCTGGGCGCCTTGCTGGTGGTGCTGCCGGCGTTCCTGCTGTTCGGCAATGCCCAGCACCTGCCGAGTACCGATGTGCAATGGCTGGTGCTGTTGTTCCTGGGCCTGTGCCCGACGGCGCTGGGCCTGTACTGGTGGAACAAGGGCGCCTGCCTGGTTTCGGGCGGCACGCTGGCGGTCATGAACAACCTGCATGTGCCCGTGGGGTTGCTGTTGAACCTGCTGATCTGGAACCAGCACGAGCCGCTGGGGCGGTTGTTCATCGGCGGCGGGATCATCCTGGCGTCGGTGTGGCTGAGCCGGTTGGGGGCGCGCGCGCAGGCACCGCTGGCCAACAAGGCCTGACATGCACACGATCTTCGTCATCGTGGCGCCGATCTTCGCCCTGATCCTGGTCGGCTACCTGTGCCGCAAGACCAACAAGCTGGGCGACAAGGCTGCCGCCGAAATCAACAAGATGGTGGTGTGGCTGTGCCTGCCGGCGTTGCTGTTCAAGGTAACGGCAACTGCCACCTGGAGCGAGATCTGGCACCCCGGCTTCATCGTGGCCTTTGGCGCGGGCGCCCTGGCCATGTTCGTGGTCACGCTGGCGTGGCGGCTGTACAGCGGCCATGGCCTGGTGGCGGCGAGCATCGACGGGCTCAGTGCGGGGTATGCCAACACCGGCTACATCGGCATCCCGCTGTGCCTGCTGCTGTTCGGCCAGGCGGGCTTGCAGCCGGCGCTGATCTCGTCGTTGATCGTGGTGTGCCTGGTGTTCGCCATATCGCTGACCTTCATCGAGGTCGGGCTGCAGGAAGAGCGGCAGGTCGGCCGGGCGATGCGGGTGGTGAGCAAGGCGCTGGCGAAGAACCCGCTGGTGATTTCACCGCTGGCGGGGGCGGGGTGGGCCATGAGCGGGTTGGGGTTGGCCGAGCCGGTGGTGCATTTTCTCGACATGCTGGCGTTGGCCACCACGCCGTGCGCCTTGATATCGCTGGGTGCATTCCTGGCAGAAAAGCGCGCGGGTGCGCAAGCCAGCCCGTGGCCCTTGGTGGCCTTGAAACTGGTGGGGCAGCCGGCGCTGACCTGGGTGCTGGCGTACAAGGTGTTCAGCCTGCCGAGCATGTGGGCGGCTTCGGCGGTGCTGTTGGCAGCGCTGCCGACCGGCACCGGGCCGTTCATGCTGGCGGAGTACTACAACCGTGAGGCGGGGCTGATTTCGCGGACGATCCTGTTCTCGACCATGGCTTCGTTGGTGACCTTGACCGGGTTGTTGTACCTGCTGGGTTACGCGGGGTGATTCGGGGGCGCTTTGCGCCCCATTCGCAGCACAAGGCTGCTCCTACAGGGAACGCGTACCTCCTGTAGGAGCAGCCTTGTGCTGCGAATGGGCTGCAAGGCAGCCCCGGCCATCTCAAGCCTCGCACATATCTTCCAGCCGACGCGACACAGGCTCTTGCGCCGCACGCCCATTCAACCCCACCCGCATATCATTGCCACTCGGCTGCTGATACAGGCTCAACCCAAATTCCGGCAACACCGCCAGCAGATAGTCGAAAATGTCCCCCTGAATCCGCTCGTAGTCCGCCCACACCGTGGTGGTGGTGAAGCAGTAGATCTCCAGCGGCACACCTTCGGCCGTGGTCTGCATCTGCCGCACCATGCAGGTCATGTTCGGGTGCACGTTGGGGTGGTTCTTCAGGTAGGCCAGGGCAAACGCGCGGAAGGTGCCGATGTTGGTCAGCTTGCGGCGGTTGGCCGAAAGCTCGGCTACCGGCCCCAGCGCCTCGTTCCAGTTCTGCAGCTCCTGGCGCTTGCCGGCCAGGTAGTCGCCCAGCAGTTGCACCTGGCTCAGGCGCTGCTCCTCTTCGCGGGTGAGGAAACGCACCCCGGCCGCATCGATGAACAGGCTGCGCTTGATGCGCCGGCCACCGGACTGCTGCATGCCGCGGTAGTTGCGGAACGACTCGCTCATCAGGCGCCAGGTGGGGATGGAAACAATCGTCTTGTCGAAATTCTGCACCTTCACCGTGTGCAGGGTGATGTCCACCACGTCGCCATCGGCACCTACCTGGGGCATTTCGATCCAGTCACCCACATGCAGCATGTCGTTGCTGGTGAGTTGCACACTGGCGACGAACGACAGCAGGGTGTCCTTGTACACCAACAGCAGCACCGCCGACATGGCACCCAGGCCCGACAACAGCAACAACGGCGAGCGGTCGATCAGGGTGGCGACGATGACGATGGAGGCGAAGATCCACAGCATCATCTTGGCCAGCTGCACATAGCCCTTGATGGAGCGGGTGCGGGCGTGTTCGGTGCGGGCGTAGATGTCGAGCAGGGCATCCAGCAGGCACGACAGCGCCATGGTCATGAACAGCAGGGTAAAGGCCAGGGCGACGTTGCCAAGGAAGTGCTGGGCAGTGTCGGACAGCTCCGGCACCAGCTTCAGGCCGAACTGCAGCACCAGTGAGGGCGTGGTTTGCGCCAGGCGGTGGAACACCTTGTTGTGGCGCAGGTCGTCCAGCCACTTCAGGGCAGGCTGGCGGGCCAGCAGGCGGGCGCCATGCAGCATCAGGAAGCGCGCCAGGCGGCCGAGTACCAGGGAAATCAGCAGCAGCACCGCCAGGCCAATGGCGGCGTGCAGCATCGGGTGTTGGTCGAGGGTGCCCCACAGGTCGAGGGAGTCACGCCAGATTCGTTGTATATCCATGGGCTTGGGTACAGTCTTGTTGCGAAACGAGGTGCCATTAGAGCGCGGATGGCGACAAAGTTGCCAAAAGAAATTCGGCTAAGGCGGCAGAAAACGTTACCCTATGCAACTGAATTTCCCGCACTTGCCTGAGGTTACCTCCGTGTTCTCCCAATTCGCCCTGCATGAACGCCTGCTTAAAGCCGTGGCCGAGCTTAAATTTGTCGAGCCGACCCCGGTGCAGGCCGCGGCCATCCCCCTGGCCCTGCAAGGGCGCGACCTGCGTGTGACCGCGCAGACCGGCAGTGGCAAGACGGCGGCCTTCGTGCTGCCGCTGCTCAACCGCCTGGTTGACCTGAAAGGCGGGCGCGTCGAGATCCGTGCGCTGATCCTGCTGCCGACCCGCGAGCTGGCCCAGCAAACCTTGAAGCAGGTGGAGCTGTTCTCGCAGTTCACCTATATCAAGGCCGGCCTGGTTACCGGCGGCGAAGACTTCAAGGAACAGGCCGCCATGCTGCGCAAGGTGCCGGACGTGCTGATCGGCACCCCGGGCCGCCTGCTTGAGCAGCTCAACGCCGGCAACCTCGACCTGTCCCACGTGCAGGTGCTGATCCTCGACGAAGCCGACCGCATGCTCGACATGGGCTTTGCCGAAGACATGGAGCGCCTGTGCAAGGAGTGCGAGAACCGCGAGCAGACCCTGCTGTTCTCCGCCACCACCGGTGGCGCTGCCCTGCGCGACATCATCGGCAAGGTGCTGAAAGACCCTGAGCACCTGATGCTCAACAGCGTCTCGCAGCTGGCCGAAGGCACTCGCCAGCAGATCATCACCGCCGACCACGACCAGCACAAAGAGCACATCGTGCAGTGGCTGCTGGCCAATGAAACCTTCGACAAGGCGATCATCTTCACCAACACCCGCGCCATGGCCGACCGCATCTACGGTCACCTGGTGGCCAAGGACGTGAAGGCTTTCGTGTTGCACGGCGAGAAGGACCAGAAGGACCGCAAACTGGCCATCGAGCGCTTCAAGCAAGGCAGCTCCAAGGTGCTGGTGGCTACCGACGTGGCGGCTCGCGGCCTGGACATCGACGGCCTGGACCTGGTGATCAACTTCGACATGCCTCGCAGCGGTGACGAGTACGTACACCGCGTGGGCCGTACCGGCCGTGCCGGTGGCCAAGGCCTGGCGATCTCGCTGATCACCCACAACGACTGGAACCTGATGTCGAGCATCGAACGCTACCTCAAGCAGCAGTTCGAGCGCCGTGTCATCAAGGAAGTGAAAGGCACCTACAGCGGGCCGAAGAAGGTCAAGGCTTCGGGCAAGGCTGTTGGCGCGAAGAAAAAGAAAGTTGATAAGAAGACCGGCGACAAGAAAGCTGCCGCCAAGCGCAAGCCAACCGCCAAACCGCGTCCCAACGCACCGCTGGCCAGCGCTGACGGCCTGGCACCGCTGAAAAAGCGCAAGCCCGCTGCTGAATAAGTAGCTATCAAGGGCCTATCGCCGGCAAGCCAGCTCCCACAGGGTTTCCACAGACGCTGAATTCAGCGGTATACCTGTGGGAGCTGGCTTGCCGGCGATAGGGCCATTGCTGATAACCCATCACTCAGCCTTCTTCTCCGCCGTTTTCAGCTCCTTGATCCGCTGGTCTATCAGCTGACACTTGTCGGGCAAGTCCTTGCTCGCCGTCTCCAGGTCCATCCCCTGAAGCTCCTCATTGATCTCCTTGGCCTTCTGCGGGTTCTGCTCGGTCAACTGGGTCACCAACCCGGCCAGCTCTTCACGCTTCTGCGTGGCTTCTTCCGGTGTGCAGGCCCAGGCGGGCAGGGCGCAGGAAAGGGCAATAGCGCAAGTAATGGGCAGCAGCGGTTTCATCCTTTCTACCTCAAGCGGTGGTTATGCGCAGTGGAGAGGTGCAGGCGCCGAGAAGTTCAGAGGCTACGACCGATGGAAGACATGCTCGCTGAAAGACCTGTAAAGCTGCTCTCGTGACAGCCCGGTCCATTCCACCCAGCCTTCATCTTTGTGAACACCTCCCTCTGCGGCATGTCCCAACCTGTGTACCCCTTCCGTCCACAGCTGGAGCCCATCACCATGAGCATTGCCTACGACTGGGACCTGATCGAACGCTTGCTGCACGAGGTGCAGAACGGCGCCGGTCACAGCTTTACGCCACGCCCCTATGCCGAACAGCACGCCGCGGCCCAGGCCGCCAAAGGTGAGCCGGTGGGCGACCTGGACCACCTGAAAACCCATGCCTGCGAGTACGAGAAGCTGCTGTTCGAGCGTGGTTTCATCGAAAGCCGGCCTGAAGAAGAGGGCGGCAATGGCGAAAACTTTGTGCTGACCGAGCGCGGGTTACGCCTGATGAGCCTGATCGACAGCAGCATCCCGGGCTTCGAGCACCCGCGCCAGGTGCTGGACGAACAGGCGGATGCGCTGGATGAAGCCACCTTCGAGCAGGTGTCTTCGAAGGCGCAAATTGCTTGAGGTCGTTTTGAGGCTGGCAAGAGCGGGTATGGAAACCCGATAATCGGTAGCTTCTGAATACTGCCGAGCCGATGCCCATGCCTTCGATCGCCCCAGGGGGCCGCCTATGAGTGCGGTCCGCAAGAACCCTGACGCCTTTGCCTTTCAGGTGATGCTGGGGCTGTGCCTGATCTGGGGTTGCCAGCAGGTACTGATCAAGACCGCCGCTGTCGACATCGCGCCCGTGATGCAGGCAGCGCTGCGCAATGGCATCGCCGCCGTGCTGGTGGCGCTGATGCTGTGCTGGCGCGGTGGCTGGGAACAGGTTGGCATTACCTGGCGCGCCGGTTTGCTCGCGGGCGGTCTGTTTGGCGTGGAGTTCCTGTTCATCGCCGAGGGCCTCAAGCTGACATCGGCGGCGCACATGTCGGTGTTCCTCTATACCGCACCGGTGTTCACCGCGTTGGGCCTGCATTTCCGGCTGCCCAGCGAGCGCCTGCGGTTGTTGCAGTGGCTGGGGATTCTGTTGGCCTTCGGTGGCATTGCCATGGCGTTTGCAGGCGGCATGTCGTTCGAGGAAATGGATGGCCGCATGCTGCTGGGTGACGCCTTTGGCGTGATCGCCGGGCTGGCCTGGGGTGCGACCACAGTCGTGGTGCGCTGCTCGCGGCTGTCGGAAGCACCGGCCACCTTGACCTTGTTCTATCAGCTGGCGGTGGGTTTTGCCGGCCTGTTGCTGATTGCCTTGCTCAGCGGGCAGATCGGCGCTGTGTCGCTGACGCCCCTGGCGATGGGCAGTGTGCTGTTCCAGGGGATTGTGGTGTCGTTCATCAGTTACCTGACCTGGTTCTGGTTGCTGCGCAAATACCTGGCGTCCAACCTGGCGGTGTTTTCGTTCATTACCCCGCTGTTTGGGGTGACCTTCGGGGTACTGCTGCTGGACGAGCCGCTAAGCGTCAATTTTGTGATCGGCGCGCTGTTGGTGTTGCTGGGCGTGGTTCTGGTGAGTGCCGAGCCTTGGGTGAAGCAGCAATTGCGGCGGTATGTAGGCTGATGCTTTGCCTATGCCGGCCTCTTCGCGGGTGAACCCGCTCCCACAGGTATCGTATCGCCGTCAGGGCAGTGATATCCCTGTGGGAGCGGGTTTACCCGCGAAGAGGCCGGCATAGGCAACCACAACTCAGGATGTAACATTGGCATGGCAGGCGCAGTCGGCCTGCATGCGGCCAGACAACTGCACCAGCCCCCCAGCCACCACCAACCCACCCGCCGCCAGCATCAACGCCGGCTGCAGCCCGCCGCTGTAATGGCTGCTGACCGCAGCCAGCAACGGCCCGCTCAACTGCCCCAGGGCAAAGCATGCGGTCAGCAGCCCGGCATTGCGCTGCGTAGCATGCGGTGCCAGCTCCCGCGAGCGCTGCATCACCAGTTGCATGCAGGCCAGGAACGGCCCGCCACACAGCACCACACCCAGCGCCAACCCGATACCCCCGCCCATCAGGCAGGCCAGCACGCCAAGCCCCTGCAACCACAGGGTGCCGGTGAGCCAGGTCGAGGTGCGGCCACCACGGCGCAGGCCCACCAGCATCACCCCCAGCGCTGCCGACAGGCCAAACGCCGGCCAGAACAGGTCGGCCATCCAGTGCCCGCGAAACTGCTGGTTGGCCATCTGCGAGAGGAAGGTGGCCGGCAGGATGTAGCCCACGCCGTACAGCGCGTACACCAGCCCCAGACGGCCAATGCCGACGCTGCGGGTAGGGCCCGGGTGCGCTGGCGACGAGGTGGGGGCAGCTTGCAGCGCCCGTGGCAGCCAAGGCCGCACGGCCAGCAGCATCACCAGCGCGGCCACCGCATAGATCAGCCACAGTGCTGCCGAGCCCAGCCCAGCCAAGTGCGCCACCAGTGCCAACAGGCCGGTCAGGGCGATGCCCAGGCCGGGCCCTGCAAACACCAGGGCACCCAGCCGTTGCCGGTTGTGCGCGTTGGCCACCTGCTGGCTGAGGCTGGTGATCATCACCAGCACCCAGGCACTGGCCACCCCGGTGCCAAAGCGCAGCAGCAGGTGGCCCCAGAAACCGTCGGCGGCCCATGAGGCCAGTGTCAGCAGCACGCACAGCCACAACCCGCCGTGCAGGCGCAGGCGCACCTGACCGGGTGAGCGGGCGAACATGGCGTCCACCGCACCAATGAAGTAGCCCAGGTAGTTGGCGGCCGCCACCAGCCCGGCGACCGTCAGGTCGAACTGGCCTTCGGCAATCAGTTGCGGCAGTTGCGGGGTGAGGGCGAAACGGCCGATGCCCATGGCCATCATCAGCGCCACGGCGCTGGCCAGCAGTTGAATAAGTGGCGGCATGACAGGTCTCCTGCACGGATGTAAGCGATGACTGGCAGGTTAGGATGGTTTCATTTTCAATAAAATTGAATAATGATGATCAAGTTGTTCTGTTTTGGAGAATGCCGTGGAATTCAGCCAGCTGCGTATCTTTCAGGCCGTGGCCGAGGAAGGCTCGGTCACCCGTGCTGCAGAGCGCCTGCATCGAGTACCGTCGAACTTGTCGACGCGCCTGCGCCAGCTTGAGGAGCAACTGGGTGTCGAGCTGTTCCTGCGCGAGCGCCAGCGCTTGCAGCTGTCGCCGGCCGGCAAGGTGCTGCTCGAATACGCCAACCGCCTGTCGGCCTTGCGCGACGAGGCGCTGGCTGCCGTGCGCGGCGGCCAGCCAGCTGGAGACTTTGTACTGGGGACCATGTACAGCACGGCGGCAACCCATTTGCCGCCATTGCTGGCGCGTTATCACCAGGCCTACCCGGCGGTGAACCTGCAGGTGCGTGCAGCGCCCAGCGGCGAATTGCTCGAAGGCCTGCTTGGCCACACGCTGGATGCTGCCCTGGTGGATGGCCCACCAAGCCTGGCCGGCCTGGATGGCGTGCCGCTGTGCGATGAGCAGTTGGTGCTGATCACCAGTCCCGAGCACCCGGCGGTGCACACCGCCAGGGATGTGGCGGGCAAGGCGGTGTTCACCTTCCGCCAGGGCTGCTCGTACCGCATGCGCCTGGAGGCGTGGTATGCCCATGCCCACACGCCCATGGGCCGGGTGATGGAGATCGAGTCGTACCAGAGCATGCTGGCCTGCGTGATCGCCGGCGCCGGCGTGGCGATGATGGCCCAGTCGATGCTCGACAGCCTGCCTGGGCGCAACCAGGTAAGGGTGCACCGGCTGCAGGCGCCGTTCGATCAGGCGGTCACCTGGCTGATGTGGCGTCAGGGTATGCGTGGGGCGAATTTGCAGGCATGGATCGACCTGCAACAAAGCGAAACGATTAACCAGTCGTCGGAATGCGCCGCTACGGCTTGATCCGCGTCAAAATGGCCCTTATCTGTAAGAGCATAGGCATGCGTAATACAGGACATCAGGCTATGATCTGTATGAAACATCCCAGGATTGATTCGCCGTGAGGCTGACCCGTCAAGGGGGCATTATGAATAAACCACTGTCCAACTGGCTCCATGACCTGGCGGTCGCCTTGGGGCTGATTCCACCACCCCTGCAGCCGGTGCCGATCCCGACTGATGAAGAGCAGCGCAAACGCCAACCGCGTCGTCGCTGATCCTTAATGAAGAGCAAAACAAAGGCCGCAGCACCTGGGTGGGTGCTGCGGCCTTTTTGTATCTGGGAATTTGTTGTCATCTCTACCGGCCCTATCGCCGGCAAGCCAGCTCCCACAAAGAGTGCACAGGACCCGAGGCTTGTGCAGTACCTGTGGGAGCTGGCTTGCCGGCGATAGGGCCGCTTCAGGCTAACGGTCAGGCCAGGTTCACCGCACCGACTGGTTTGCGGGACATGAGGCTAACCACTACAAAGCTCACCAAGCCGATCGCCAGGCTGTAGTAGATCGGCGTGTTGGCTTCCAGCCCGTCCTTGAACATGAACAGCAGCGCGGTGGCAAAGCCCAGCGACATGCTGGCAATCGCGCCAGCGGTGGTCGCACGCTTCCAGAAGATCGCCCCGATCAGCGGGATCAGCATGCCGCCGACCAGCAGGTTGTAGGCCAGGGTCAGTGCGTTGATCACATCGTTAACCATCAGCGCGATGCCCAGCACCACCAGGCCGGTGAGCAGGGTGAACAGCCGGCTCATGCCCAGGCTCGACTGCTTGCCGCCACGCAGCTTGGGCAGCAGGTCTTCGGTCACGGTGGTCGAAGCAGCCAGCAGGCCGGCACTGGCGGTGGACATCATGGCTGCCAGGGCGGCGGCCATCAGCAGGCCACGGATGCCATCGGGCAGGGTGCTCTTGATCATCTCGGCAAAGGCGTTGTTCGGGTTGGCCAGGTCGGGCATCAGCACATGCGCGGCCATACCGATGGCGGCGCAGGCCAGACCGTAAACCACACAGTACACACCGGCGACGGTACCGGCACGCTGGCAGACCTTTTCATCACGGGCGGTGAACACCCGTTGCCAGATATCCTGGCCGATGAGGATGCCGAAGAAGTAGATCAGGAAGTAGGTGATGATGGTGTCCCAGCCAATGGTGGTCAGCTGGAAGCTGGCCGCTGGCAATTTGGCCACCAGGGTGTCCCAGCCACCGGCCTTGTAAAGGCACACCGGCAGCAGGATGAACATCAGGCCGACGGTCTTGATCACGAACTGGACGATGTCGGTGAGGGTCAGCGACCACATGCCGCCAATGGTGGAGTACAGCACCACCACGCCGCCGCCGAGCAGCAGCGAAGCCCAGAACGGCAGGTCCAGCAGCACCTGCAATACGGTGGCCATGGCCAGTGTCGAGGTAACGCCGATCATCAGCGCGTAAGCCAGCATGATCACGGCGCTGGCCTGGCGTGCGGTGGGGTTGTAGCGTTGCTCAAGCACCTGGGTCACGGTGAAGATGCGCAGGCGCAGCAACGGTTTGGCCAGGAACAGGTTGATGGCGATGATGCCCAGGCCCAGGGCTGCGCACAGCCAGAAGCCGGAGATGCCGTGGACGTAGCCCAGGCGCACGGTGCCGACGGTGGAAGCGCCACCGAGCACGGTGGTGGCCATGGTGCCCATGTACAGCACCGGGCCGAGGTTGCGCCCGGCTACCAGGTAGTCTTCATGGGTTTTTGCGCGCCGCATGCCATACCAGCCAAGCCCGAGCATGCCGGCGGTATAGATCATTACAACAATGATGTCCAAGGCCATTGGGGGTCTCCCGATTATCTTTATTATGGCGAGATCGACCACGCGGGCGGCTTACGGCGCCCGGCGGTCTTGTCGTGTTGTTGGCGGGCCTCTGTGGCCCTCCCTCATGGCTCCTGCCGGGGTGTAGCGGTATTAACGGCGCACGACGCCTGGTAGCACGCAGAGCATCTCGAACAGCAGGTTGGCGCCGAGCAGCGACGTGTTGCCGGTGGTGTCGTAAGGCGGGGAGACTTCGACGAGGTCACAGCCGATCAGGTCCAGGCCGTGGCAGCCGCGAATGATCTCCATCGCCTGGATCGTGGTCAAGCCGCCGATTTCCGGAGTGCCGGTACCAGGCGCCCAGGCCGGGTCGATGCCGTCGATGTCGAACGACAGGTAAACAGGGCCGCCGCCGACCTTTTCCCGCACTTCGGCCATCAGTGGTTCCAGCGATTTGTGCCAGCACTCTTCGGCCTGGACCACGCGGAAGCCCTGGCGGCGGCTCCAGTTGAAGTCATCGGCTGTGTAGCCCTGGGCGCGCAGGCCGATCTGTACCACGCGGTCGCAATCGAGCAGGCCTTCTTCCACGGCGCGGCGGAAGGTGGTGCCGTGGGCGATCTTCTCGCCGAACATGTGGTCGTTGACGTCGGCGTGGGCATCGATGTGCACCAGGCCGATCTTGCCGTGCTTCTTGTGCAGTGCACGCAGGATCGGCAGGGTGATGGTGTGGTCGCCGCCCAGGGTCATCGGGATGACGTTGTGCTCGACGATCTCGTCATACGCTTCTTCGATGATGCGCACGGCGTCCAGCAGGTTGAAGGTGTTGATCGCCACGTCACCGATGTCGGCCACCGACAGCGAGTCGAACGGGGCGGCACCGGTTGCCATGTTGTACGGGCGGATCATTACCGATTCGGCGCGGATCTGCCGTGGGCCGAAGCGGGTGCCGGAGCGCAGCGAGGTACCGATGTCCAGGGGCACGCCGATAAAGGCGGCATCCAGGCCTTTGGCGCTTTGCAGGTGGGGGAGACGGAGCATGGTGGCGATGCCGCCGAAACGCGGCATTTCGTTGCCGCCCAGTGGTTGGTGGAGAGTCTTGTCCACGGTGGGCCTCATCAGTCGGTCGATTGTTTTGTTTGTTCGAACCTGTGCCGCCGCGCGCCTTTCAAGTGTGGTTTTGCCGGCGGGCAGGGACATTTCGGCCAAGTCTGCTCAAGGTAGTGCCGCGGAAGAATCGCTACCGACAAATACTTAGTTCAGGAATTTCTGAACTAAAGGCCGGCAGAGCGGTTAGACTGCGCGTAAATACCCTTGCGGAACCGTTGCACCATGGCCTCGACATTGCCCGACCTGAAACTGCTGCGCATCTTCATCAGCGTGGCGCGCCACCAGGGCTTCGCCAATGCGCAGCGCGAGCTGAACCTGTCGACCTCGGCCATCAGCACCTACATGAGCCAGTTGGAAGGCGCGCTGGGGATCGTGCTGTGCCACCGCGGCCGTGGTGGTTTCAGCCTGACCAGCAAGGGCGAGCTGTTCCACCAGGAAACCCTGCGGCTGCTGGCCGAACTCGATGGCTTCGAGCAGTATGCCGCTGCCCTCAAGGGCGAGTTGCGTGGCACCCTCAACCTCGGGGTCATCGACTCCACGGTCGGTGACCGGGCCTTGCCGCTGGCCGAAGCCATCGGCGCCTACAGCCAGGAGCACCCGGCGGTGCACCTGCACCTGTCGGTGTCCAGCCCTTACGAGCTGCAACTGGGTGTGCAGGACAACCGCCTGGACCTGGCCATTGGTGCGTTCTCCTCGCGCATGAGCGGCCTGCTTTACCAGCCGTTGTACCGTGAACAGCACTGGCTGTACTGCAGCAGCCGCCACCCGCTGTATAACGAGCGGCGCATCCCCGAGCAGGTGGTGACCCAGCAGCGCATGGTCGGGCGTGGCTACTGGAGCCAGGCCGAGCTGGCCCGGCATGGCTTCAAGCACAGCGCGGCGACGGTGGAGAGTATGGAAGCGCAGTTGATCCTGATCCTTTCCGGGGCCTACATCGGCTACCTGCCCGAGCACTACGCCCAGGCCTGGGTCGACAAGGGCGACTTGCGCGTGCTGTCGCCGTCGACCTTTGGCTACCAGGCACCGTTCTCGCTGATCATTCGCCGTGGGCGTAGCCGTGAACCCTTGATCCAGACCTTCCGCGACCTGCTCAAAAGCCAGCTGAACGTGGGCTGAGGCGCGACACATTCATGCATTCCGTCGGGCGGCGTTAAAATCCGGCAAAAGCTGACCGCTAACCTGATAGCGCTCTGCTACATATCAACTTGCGCTGATGATTTTTCCCTTATTTCATCCTGCAAGGATCGCCCAGATGCGCATGAATTTGCCCGTCACTGAGCACGAAAGAACCTTCTCCAGCGATCAACGCCTGATTTCCACGACTGACCTCAACAGCCGCATCACTTATTGCAACGAAGCCTTCGTGGCGATCAGCGGGTTTACCTACGACGAACTGGTCGGTCAAACCCACAACCTGGTGCGCCACCCGGACATGCCGCCATCGGTGTTCGGGCATATGTGGGAGACGATCAAGCAGGGCAAGCCGTGGATGGGTGTGGTGAAGAACCGGGCGAAGAACGGCGACTACTACTGGGTCAGCGCCTATGTCACCCCGATTTACGAGCAGGGCCGCATCAATGGCTATGAGTCGGTGCGCTCGGTGCCTACGCGCGAGCAGATCCGCCGCGCCGAGGCGCTGTATGCGCGCCTGCGTAGCGACCGTGCTGCGGTGCCGTGGGCCGCGCGGCTGGTGCATGGGTTGGGCCATGGCTGGCCGCTGATCGGCGCGGGCCTGCTGTCGGCGGCCGGTTACCTGTGGTTGCCGGCCTATGCAGCGCTTGGGGTGCTGATGGCCAGCCTGCTGTTGGCCTGGTACCTGGTCGAGCACCGGCAGAACCAGGCTATCCGCCGCACGTTGGCCGAGCACCCCAAGGCCTTCACCAGCCCGCTGGTGGCGCTGACCTACAGCGACAACACGGGCCTTCTGGGCCAGCTCGACCTGGCCATCATCAGCGAGGAAGCGCGCCTGCAAACGGCGCTGACCCGCCTGGTGGACGCCGGGGTCGGGGTGAAGTCGCGGGCGGCGCAGTCGTCCGATCTGTCCGATGCCCAGGCGCAGATGCTCGACCGCCAGCGCAGCGAGACCGACCAGTCGGCCACGGCCATTGCGCAGATGGCGGCGACCATCCAGGAAGTCACCCACAACGTGCAGAGCACGGCACATGCGGCGGGCGATGCCGACCAGCTGGCCCAGCAGGGCAGCGAGCTGGCGCTGCAAAGCCTTGAAGCCATGGGCAGCATGAGTGATGCCGTCAACGACATCGGGCAGGCGGTCAATGCGCTGGCCGAGCAGACCCAGTCTATCGGCAGCGTGGTCGATGTGATTACCTCGATTGCCGAGCAGACCAACCTGCTTGCGCTCAACGCTGCCATCGAGGCGGCGCGCGCAGGTGAGCAGGGGCGGGGGTTTGCCGTGGTGGCCGATGAAGTGCGTTCGCTGGCCCAGCGTACACGTGCATCCACTGACGAGATTCACCACATCATTGCGTCGTTGCGCGCGGGGGCAGAGCGGGCGGTGAGCACCGCCAACCGAGGTGAACAGATCTCGCGGGACAGCGTGCACAGCGTCGAGGCAGTGCAGGCAGCCTTGAGCGGGATTGCCCAGGCGGTCAGCCGCATCACCGGCATGAGCCAGCAGATGGCGACGGCGTCGGAGCAGCAGAGCCATGTGGCCGAGGACATCAACCAGCAGATCGTGAGGATTGCCCAGCTGTGTGACCAGAGTGCCGGGCAGGCAAGGCAGGGAGCAGAAATCAGCCAGGACCTGGAGCGCATGGCGGAGTACCTGCACAGCCTGGCGGAGCGTTTCAACCGGTGAGATCGCTGGGGCCGCCTTGCGGCCCATTCGCAGCACAAGGCTGCTCCTACACAGGCATCGCGATCTCCTGTAGGAGCAGCCTTGTGCTGCGAATGGCCCGCAAGGCGGGCCCCGGTTCTGTGGCAAACTGTTCCCGCCAAGGAGAACCCCATGCCCAGACCCCGCTGCGAGCGCTGCCTGCGCCCGCTCGACCATTGCCTCTGCCCACTGATTCCCGCGCTCGACAGCCGTACCCGCGTCATCCTGCTGCAGCACCCCAGTGAAACCACCCATGCCCTGAACACCGCGCGCCTTGCTGCCCTTGGCCTGAACAATGCCGAGCTGCGGGTGGGCGAGGTATTCGATGACCTGGCTGAATGGCTGGCAACGCCCGGTTACCGGCCGGCCCTGCTGTTCCCGGGCGATGACGCTCAGGTGCTGACGGCCTATGGCAAGGTCGATGACACGCCGTTGTTGCTGATTGTGCCCGACGGCACCTGGCGCAAGGCGCGCAAGCTGCTGTACATGAACCCGCTACTGGAGGGGTTGCCGCGGGTGACGCTGGGGGCAGTCGCACCTTCGCGTTATCGGCTGCGCAAGGCGCCGGAGGCGGGCGCGCTGTCGACGATCGAGGCGGTGGTGGGGGCGTTGAATGCGTTGGAACAACCTGCCTGCTTCGATGCACTGCTGGCGCCGTTCGAGGCGTTGATCGAGGGGCAAATCAAGGCGATGGGGGTTGAGACGTTTCAGCGTAACCATGGTATTGAGTGAGGGCATGGGGCTGCTTTGCAGCCCATTCGCAGCACAAGGCTGCTCCTACAGGGATCGCGTACCCGTGTAGGAGCGGCCTTGTGTCGCGATGGGCCGCAAAGCGGCCCCAAAATCTAAAGCCGATCAACGCATCTCAGGCAAACGCGCCTCGGTGCGCACTTCAGTGGTAGCCAGCGCCTCTGGCGGCAGCGAAATCCGCTGTTTGCTCAGCAGCTCACCCATGGTCGCCAGTACGCGGTAGCGCGAGAACTCCTCGGTATAACGCACTTCGGTGTAGCGACGGTCGGCGTTGTACAGCTCGTTCTCACTGTCCAGCACGTCCAGCAGGGTACGCTGGCCCAGACCGAATTGATCCTGGTAGGCGGCACGCACGCGCTTGGTGGTCTCGGCGTATTCACGCGCAGTCGGCAGCTGCTTGCTGGCGTTGTTCATGGCGTTCCACGCCAGGCTCAGGTTTTCGGTCAGCTCACGCAGGGCGTTGTTGCGGATGTCCAGGGCCTGGTTGATCTTGTGCGCGTCAGACTGCAGGCGGGCCTTGTCGCTGCCGCCACGGAACAGGTTGTAGTTCATCTCTACACCGGCCTGCCAGTCGTTGTTGTTGTGGCCTTGTTCGCCGCCGGTGTTGTTGTTGGCACCGGTTGCCAGAATGGCGTCGAAGCGTGGGTAGAAGGTCGACTTGCCGACTTCGTACTGCTGCTCGGCGGCGTTGACGTCAGCCTGGGCAGATTTGATGTAAGGGTTGTTCTGGCGCATGCTGTCGCGCGCGCCGTCGAGGGTCTCAGGCACCTCGCCCTTGATGGTCGCCGGGCTTTCCAGCTCGTCCGGGGCACGACCGACCACGCTGAAGAAGTTGGCCTCGGCATCGGCCAGGTCGACTTCGGCGGTGTCCAGGTTGTTTTCCGCCAGGGCGCGACGTGCGCGGGACTGGTCAAGGTCGGCGGTGCTACCCACGCCGCGCTCGTTACGCAGGCCGATCTGATCGTTCACGCGCAGGTGGGCTTGCAGGTTGTTCTTGGCCAGGGTCACCAGCTCGCGGCGCTTGAGCACTTCCAGGTACACCTCGGTCGCACGCAGGGCAACATCCTGGGCAACGGCCTGGGTGTAGTAGGCGCGGGAGGTGGACACCGCTTCGGTGCGGCCCACTTCGTTCGAGGTGTTGAAACCGTCGAAAATCATCTGCCGCAGGCGCAGCTCGGACTGGGTGTAGTTGAGGGTTTCCTTGTTGTGGTTACCCTCGGCACGGGTGGTAGCGTTGTCCGAACGCTGGCGACCATAGCCAGCGACCAAATCCACGGAAGGGTAGTAGCCACCACGCGCAAACTTGACGTCTTCATCGGCCGCCAGCTTGCTGTTGCGGTTGGAGCTGACCTGGGGGTGGTAGTCCACGGCGCTCTGGACGGCCTCGGTGATCGACATCGCCTGTACGTTGGCACTCGCCAGGGCCAACAGTAATGCACTGGTGATGGGGTTCAAAACGCGCATGGGTACATCTCCCTGATCCTGGAATTGATCCTGCTGCTCGCCAAAAAAATGACGATAAATTATCGCGTATAGTGTTGCAGGTTTTTAACAACACAGCTAAGTACATTCAACGTGATAGATAAGAAGATTTATTCATATCAAATTGCCATGTAAGACATATATTGTCTAATAAAGGTGGCGGATTTGGTTGCTGACAAGCGTGCGTCAAGCCACGAAAGCCAATGAATACAAGGCTTTTGTGCGGTTCCAGAACCATTTCGGATAAAGAAAACGTCAGTTAGGCGAAAGTGATATTTGGCGACAAAAAAATGTCACTTCGGCTTGTGCAGGGTTTTCTGTCTGACGATATACAGGCTTACCAGCACGGCGCTGGTCAACATGAAGGCGCGCGCCCAGAACAGGGGCACCAGGTAGCACGACAGGCCGATGCTGGCCCACATCAGGCCGATGGCGTAGACCTTGCCCTTGAGGGGGATGCCTTCACCACTGAGGTAGTCGCGGATCCACGGCCCGAGCTTCGGGTGATGGACCAGCCAGTGGTGAAAGCGCGGCGAGCTGCGGGCAAAGCAGGCTGCCGCCAATAGCAGGAACGGGGTGGTGGGCAATACCGGGAGGAAAATCCCCAACACCCCCAACGCAACGCTGAGCCAGCCGATGGCCAGCAGCAGGTAGCGCACAGGCGACTTAGTGGTGGCGTGGCTTGAGCAGCGCTGGTTTTTCGTCAGGCGCGTGCAGCAGCAGGAACAGTGCGCTCAGTGCCTCGGGGATCTGTACGATCATGTCGTCCTGCAGGTTGGCGTTGCTGGCGATGTCGGCGAACTCTGGCTGTTCGTCGAACAGGCCCGAGCCCACCATGATCGGCAGCAGCATCTCGCTGACTTCTTCTTCGGCGTTCTCGAACCAGGCCTCTTCACGCAGGAACACGCCTTCCATGAAGCCGATGCACCAGCCGCGCAGGTCGGAATCGTCCGGCTCGTCGGTCAGGTCGAGGTCGCATGGCAGGTCGAATTCTTCGTCGCTGGCCAGCTGGCGGGCAATGTGCGCTTTCAACGCCACCAGGGTGGCCTCGATCTCGGTGCGCTGGGCCTCGCTGGCGTAGTGCGGCTCTTCGGCGAACAGGGCATCGATCCATTCGCGCTCGGGCACATCTTCGGCGTTGATCGACAGGGCGGTGAGGTAGCCGTGGGCGGCGACGTAGTCCAGCGCCTCTTCGTGCAGTTCGTCGGCGTCGAGGAAGGCTTGCAGGCGGGTCAGTTGCTCGGCGAAGGACATTACAGGGCTACCTTGGGGAATAAACGATACCGAATTCTAGCACCTTGCAAGCGCAGCGGGGTAAAGGGAACGTCTATCGCCGTGGTGCCCTGTGCGGTGCAGTGCTGCGGTATACTCCGCGATTTTTCATCCAGGGGCAGAATTTCTCGGCGCCTGGCAAAAACCGCTTACGCATTTGGCGTGTGCGGAGCGGGTTTTTCGTCCAGCCTGTATCCAGGATGGTACGGCGATTTGTGGAGTTGCACATGCTCGAACAGGCTCAGCGCGTTCTCAAGGACATTTTCGGCTACGACAGTTTCCGTGGGCGCCAGGCAGCAATCATCGAATGCGTGGCCAATGGCGGCGATGCCCTGGTGCTGATGCCCACCGGTGGCGGCAAGTCGCTGTGTTTCCAGGTGCCGGGGCTGCTGCGCCCGGGCCTGACGGTAGTGGTCTCGCCGCTGATTGCGCTGATGGACGACCAGGTCGCCACGCTGGACGAACTGGGTGTGTCGGCCGCCGCGCTGAATTCCACCCTGACGGCGGAGCAGCAGCGTGAACTGGCCGGGCGCCTGCGCCGTGGCGAAGTGAAGATGCTGTACCTGGCGCCGGAGCGCCTGGTGCAGCCGCGCATGCTCGACTTCCTGCGCGAGCTGGACATCTCGCTGTTTGCCATCGACGAGGCGCACTGCGTGTCGCAATGGGGCCACGATTTCCGCCCCGAATACCTGCAGCTGGGGCAGTTGGCCGAGCTGTTCCCGCACGTGCCGCGTATTGCGCTTACTGCCACCGCCGACATGCGAACCCGCGAAGAAATCGTCCAGCGCCTGCACCTGCAAGGTGCCGAGCGCTTCCTGTCGAGCTTCGACCGGCCGAACATCTTCTACCGCATCGTACCCAAGGAAGCGCCGCGCAAGCAGCTGATGGCCTTCCTCGGCGAGCGCCGCGGCAACGCCGGCATTGTCTACTGCCTGTCGCGCAAGAAGGTTGACGAAACCGCTGCCTTCCTTTGTGAACAGGGCTTCCCGGCATTGCCGTACCACGCAGGCCTGGCCGCCGAGACCCGTTCGGCCAACCAGCACCGCTTCCTCAACGAGGAAGGGCTGATCATGGTCGCCACCATTGCCTTCGGCATGGGCATCGACAAGCCCAACGTGCGCTTCGTTGCCCACCTCGACCTGCCCAAGTCGCTTGAGGCCTATTACCAGGAAACCGGCCGTGCCGGCCGTGACGGCCTGCCATCGGATGCCTGGATGGCCTACGGCCTGCAAGACATGGTAATGCTCAAGCAGATGCTGCAGAACTCCGAAGGTGACGAGCGCCACAAGCGCATCGAGCAGCACAAGCTGGACGCCATGCTGGCGCTGTGCGAAGAAACCCGCTGCCGTCGCCAGTCGCTGCTGGCCTATTTCGATGAAACCCTCGAACAGCCGTGCGGGCACTGCGACAACTGTGTCGACAACATCCAGACCTGGGACGCCACCGAGCCGGCCCGTCAGGCGCTGTCGGCGGTGTTCCGTACGGGCCAGCGCTATGGCGTCGGCCACCTGGTCGATGTGCTGTTGGGCAAGGACAACGAGAAGGTGCGCAATTTCGGCCACGAGAAGCTGTCGGTGTTCGGCGTCGGCAAGGGCCTG
This sequence comes from Pseudomonas sp. WOUb67, assembly GCF_050058005.1. NCBI lineage: Bacteria > Pseudomonadati > Pseudomonadota > Gammaproteobacteria > Pseudomonadales > Pseudomonadaceae > Pseudomonas > Pseudomonas sp. WOUb67. The sequence continues at coordinate 2,336,478 of NZ_CP170112.1, forward strand.
GCCGAGGTGGAGTGGCGTTCGCTGTTCCGCCAGCTGGTGGCGCGCGGCCTGGTCGACATCGACCTGGAAGGCTACGGCGGGCTGCGCCTGTCCGACAGCTGCCGGCCGCTGCTGCGCGGCGAGGTGACCTTGCAACTGCGTCGCGACCTCAAGCCGCAGACCACGGCCAAGTCTTCGTCGTCCGGTGGCGGCAGCCCGGCCAGCCAGTTGGTGCGTGCCGAAGAGCGCGAGCTGTGGGAAGCGCTGCGTACCCTGCGGCGCAAGCTGGCGGAGGAGCACAGTGTGCCGCCCTATGTCATCTTCCCCGACTCGACGCTGCTGGAAATGCTGCGCAGCCAGCCGGTCAGCCTCAGCGACATGGCCCAGGTCAGCGGTGTGGGCGCGCGCAAGCTCGAGCGCTACGGCCAGGCGTTCCTCGAAGTGCTGAACAGCAGCGGTGGCACCGAAGAGGCGCCGAAAGTGGTGCTCGACCTGCGCCACGAACTGGTCAGCCTGGCCCGCGCCGGCATGACCCCGGCGCAGATCGCCGGGCAGCTCAACTGCAGCGAGAAGAACGTGTATAGCCTGCTGGCCGAGGCGTTGGGCCGCCAGGAACTGAGCCTGGACCAGGCCCTCGACCTGCCGGAAGACCTGCTGATGGAAGTGCAGGATGCCTTCCTGGATGGCGAGGGCGAGCTGCCGCCGGTATCGGCGATTGCGCCGCTGTTTGTGGGCCGTGTGCCGGAGGGTGTGCTGTATTGCGTGCGTGCGGCGCTGGCGGCCGAGTTCGAGATGTGACGGGCAGCTGGATCGAGGGTAGAACCGCCATCTGCTGACCTTTGTCATGGTTTTTGACGATTATCGAACAATGAAGGGCGCGCGAGCCTTGCCTCGTGGGGCGGGGCATGGTTAGCTGCCTAATAATTAGATCTGTTCAATGAGTTGCTTATGCCCCTGACCGACAACCAACACCGCTTCGGCATGCAGCTGGCCCAGATGTCCCGGGGCTGGCGTGCCGAACTGGACCGCCGCCTGGCCGGGCTCAACCTGTCCCAGGCGCGCTGGCTGGTGTTGCTGCACCTGGCGCGGTTCGAAGAAGCCCCCACCCAGCGTGAGCTGGCCCAGAGCGTGGGCGTCGAAGGCCCGACCCTGGCGCGCCTGCTCGACAGCCTGGAAGCGCAAGGGCTGGTGCGCCGGCAGGCCGTGGTAGAAGACCGGCGAGCCAAGAAGATCTTGCTGTGCCCGCCGGCCAAGCCGCTGATCGACCAGATCGAAACCATCGCCAATCAACTGCGGGTGGAGCTGTTTACCGGGGTGGACGAGGCAGAGTTGCAGGTGTGCATGCGGGTGCATGCCAAGATCCTGGCCAACCTCGAAAAATCCTGAGGGCCCTTGGGGCTGCTTTGCAGCCTGTGGGAGCGGCTTTAGCCGCGAAGCATGCAACGCGGTGTATGGCACCGGCTTCGCCGGTGTTCGCGGCTGAAGCCGCTCCCACAGGGGCCCCGACGATTCAGAAGGTGTGCCCCAGGTTCAGGTACACCGCCTGCTCATGCGCACTGTTGGTGCCATAGCTGAAGTTCAGCGGCCCCAGCGGCGTCTCCAGCCCCAGGAAGATGCTCGCCGCATTGATGTAGCCACTGTCGAACTCGTTGTCGTTGTTCCACGCGCGCCCACGCTCCAGCGACCCGCCAATGTACAGCGGGAAGTCCAGCGGTACGTAGGCCCGCGGCGTCAGCCGGCGGTAGTAGACCATGCGCAGCAGGCTCACGTTCTGCCCCGACACCGAGTCCTGGCGGAAGCCTGACAGCTGCCGCGCCCCGCCCATCACGAAGCTCGATGTCACCACTTCGGTATCGTCCAGCGTGCGCCCGTAGCGCCCGCCCAGCACGAAGGTGTTCGGCCCGCTGCTGATGGCCTTGTCCAGGTTGAACAGCCACTGCCGGTAGTCCTGATCGGAATCCAGCGACTTGTCGTACTTGCGCAAGGTCAGGCTGATGTCCTCACCGCTGTGCGGGAAATACACGTTGTCGAGGGTGTCGAACGAGTACTTCAGCTCATAGAAGCCTTCGTTGAAGCTGACCTTGGGCAGGTCCTGGTCGCCAATGCGCACTTCGGCCTCGCCCCAGGCCTTGCCCACGCCCAGGCGTACTTCACCGTTGGTGCCAATCTGTCGCCCGACGTTCAAGCCAAGGCCGTAGCGCTCCAGGCGGTACTCGGCGACGGGGTCGTTGTCCAGGGTGGCTTCGATGTTCTGTGAGCTGAAGTCCAGGTACGGCGCGATGAAGTAGCGCGAGCCCACGTCCAGCGGCTGGTAGAACTCGCTGTACAGTTCTTGCTGGTCGCCGATCTGGCCACGGGTCAGCCACTCGGCACCCAGGCTGTTGATGCCGTTGACCCGGTAGCTGGCGCCCAGGTTGAAGGCACTGTCACCGCGCAGGTCGTCCGACAGGTTCAGGCCCAGGCGCAGGTAGTCGGTGCCGCCGCGTCGACCGCGGGCGTTGATCACCAGCGTGTTGTCGTTGCCCTTGTGCACCACGCGGTACTGCACCCGGTCGAAGTAGTCCAGGCCGTACAGTGTGCCCATGTCGGTCTGCAGCCGGTCCAGTTCCAGCGGGGCATTGATTGGCTGGCGAATGTACGAGCGGATGACGTCGTCGCTGACCTTGGCGTCGTTCTCGATTTTGATCGCGGTGATTACCGGCGTGCGCTGGCGCGGCGAGCGGGCCACGGCCAGGCTGCTGTCGCCCTCGGGCTGGCGCAGGGCGGCAAGGCGCGGGTCGAGCAGCCGGGTGGCGCGGTAACCGGCGTCGATCATGTCCTGTGCACGGCCGAAGTCGGTCACGCCAAACGCGGTCAGCGACGGCTGGATGAGGATGTCGTCGCGGTGCAGGCTGGCCAGTTGTTCTTCCGAATTGCGCCGGGTCATCAGGGTAATCGACTGGTTGAGCACGTCGACCACGGTCAGTAATTGCTTGCGATCCTTCAGTGGGGTGCCGATGTCGACCACGATGGCCAGGTCCACGCCCATTTCGCGGGCCACGTCGACCGGAATGTTGTCGACCATGCCGCCGTCCACCAGCAAGCGGCCGTCCAGTTCGACCGGCGCGAAAACAGCAGGGATCGACATGCTGGCGCGGATGACCTGGGGCAGGTGGCCGTGGCGGAACACTACTTTTTCGCCACTGGCGATGTCGGTGGCCACGGCGCGGAAGGGGATAGGCAGCTTGTCGAAGTCGCGGGTATCGGCGGTGTGCGCCAGTTTGCTTTCCAGCAGCAGTGCCAGGTTCTGGCCCTGGATTACCCCCAGCGGCAGGCCCAGGCTGCCGTCGTCGCGAAAGCTGAGCTTCTGCTTGACCAGGAAGTCGCGGTCATCCTGCTTGCGCCGGAACGGCACGTCCTTGCGCGGCGGGGCATCGGACAGCGCCTGTTGCCAGTCCAGGGTGGTGGCGAGCTTTTCCAGCTCTTCGACACTGTAGCCCGAGGCGTAAAGGCCGCCGACCACTGCGCCCATGCTCGTGCCGGCGATGGCGTCGATGCGCACGCCCTGTTCTTCCAGGGCCTTGAGCACACCGATGTGGGCCAGGCCACGGGCCGCACCGCCCGACAGTACCAGGCCGACCTTTGGCCTGACAGGCTCGGCGGCGATCGCCGTAAGCGAAGTGAGGGCGAGCAGGAAACAGAACAGCAAACGGCGCATCGTGAGTCTCAAACCGTGGGCTAAAGACCGCTAGTATAAGCGGCCCCTCACCTGGAGATGCCTCACCATGGCCGACACCAAGCCCGAAATCGTCATTACTTATTGCACCCAGTGCCAATGGCTGCTGCGCGCCGCCTGGCTGGCCCAGGAGCTGCTCAGCACCTTCACCGACGACCTTGGCCGGGTGGCGCTGGAGCCGGGTACCGGCGGCATCTTCCGCATCACCTGCAATGGTGTGCAGATCTGGGAGCGCAAGGCCGACGGCGGCTTCCCCGAGGCCAAGGCGCTGAAGCAGCGGGTGCGCGACCAGATCGACCCGCAGCGTGACCTGGGCCACAACGACCGCTGATCAGGCGCCCTCGGCCAGAGGCCGCTGCTTGGGCGGTTGTTCGGTGGCCATGCGGCTGGACAGCACGATGGCGAAGATGATCAGCGCACCGCCCAGCAGCATGCGCACGGTCGGGGTTTCGGCAAACACCACCCAGGCCACGGCAATGCCGTAGACCGGCTCCATGCCGAACACCACGGCGGCGGTGCGCGCCTTGATCACTGCCAGGCTGGCGACGAACAGGCTGTGCGCCACGCCGGTGCAGAAGATGCCGAGCAGGGCGATCCACAGCCAGTCCATGGCCGCCACGCCTGCCAGGCCGGGTGCTGCGAACGGCAGCAGGCACAGGCCTACCACCAGGTTCTGCCACAGTGCAGCCTGTACCGCAGGCAGGCGCCCGGAGCCGGCGCGGTTGGTGAGGGACAGCAGCGAGAACAGCAGCCCCGACAGCAGAGCCCAGAGCAGGCCACCAGTGGCTTCGCTGGCCAGGTCGAAGGCCGGCGTGACCAGTATCAGGCCGATGCTGACCAACAGCACCAGCACGGCCTCGTTGCGGCGGATGCGCTCGCGGAACAGCAAGCCTTCGAGGATGACGGTGAAGGCCGGGAAGCTGGCGAACCCGAGGGTGGCGATGGCCACGCCGCCGACTTTGACGGCGATGAAAAAACTGACCCAGTGGCCGGCCAGCAGCACACCGCCGAGCAGCAGGCGGCGGATGTCCTGGCTGCTCAGGCGTTGCCAGCCCGGGCCGGTCAGGCTGGCGAACAGGGCCAGGGCGAGCACGGCGAAGGCGGCGCGGCCGAAGACGATGATCGCCGGGCTGGCGCTGGCGGCCAGCTTGCCGAAGACGCCGGTGAGGCCGAAGAACAGCGCGCCAATGTGCAGGGCGCCGAGGGCGGTGCGGTGGTTCATGATGGGTCCTTGCTCAAGATCTCTACTGACTGTACCGGCCCTTTCGCGGGTGAACCCGCTCCCACAGGTACTGCACAAATTTGAACGTGGTGCGATCCCTGTGGGAGCGGGTTTACCCGCGAAGAGGCCGGCACTGGCAAAGTGTAAAACCACAGGCCAACGATTTCTGTCGCAAGACTGCCGTCAGTTGTCGCCAGACTCTCGCCGCAAGGCCAAGGGCGTACAGCCAAACGCCCGCAACATCGCCGCCGAAAACGCACTCTGTGAGCCATACCCTACCTGGGCCGCAATTTCCCCCATCGGCAACAAGGTCTGCACCACCAGCCGCCGCGCCTTCAGCAAGCGCCGCTGGCGAATGTAGTCCATCGGCGTCATCGCGCATTCCGCGATAAAACGTGCGTGCAGCCGCGCACTGGACAGCCCGGCCAGCCGCGCCAGGTCAGCCACTTGCAGCGGGTAGGCGGCATGTTGCTCGATATGCGCATCGAACGCGGCATAAGGTAAGCGCTGGCTGGCGCGCACGCTGGCGGCCGCCGTTGGGTTCAGGCTGGCCAGCAGCAGCGCTGCGCCTTGCCGGGCAATCAGCGGGTCGTCCATGGGGCTGGCGGCCAGCCAGTCGACCAACTGCTGCTGACGGTTGTCCAGGCCCAGCGCGGCGGGGCGGTCGAGCAGGCGGCGGCTGGCATCGGCATGCTCGCCCAACTGCTCGTGCAGCCACTGCTCCCCCGGCACATCTAGCACCAGGCAGTGGCTGCCGGCATCGCTGGCGCAGGTGTGATGCGCGCCCGCCGGTACCACCACCAACCCCTGCCGGTCGATCCCCGCGCCTTGCCCCTGCACCTCGAACTCCAGGCGGCCGCGCAGGCCGAACACCAGTTGCGGGTGTTCGTGGCTGTGGGCGATCAGGCTGTCGCGATAGTGGCGCAGCGAGAGGATAGGGCCGGCGGTCATGGGGGCGTCCTCGCAGGGCAGATGCGCATTGTGCCTCATTCCCTGCAGGCCATCACTCGTAACCGTTTTGCCACGGCGCTGTCATGCACGCCTGCCAGTCTCCAGCAAACTGCGCCGGAGCCTGTCCATGACCCATGCCGAACTCTCCCGTCCCTCGCGCAAGCAACGCGTGCGTACCTTGTGGATCTCCGATGTGCACCTGGGGACCCGCGACTGCCAGGCCGAACACCTGTCGCAGTTCCTCAAGGGTTACCAGGCCGACCGCGTTTACCTGGTGGGCGACATCATCGATGGCTGGAAACTGCGCGGTGGCATCTACTGGCCGCAAGCCCACACCAACGTGATCCGCCGCCTGCTGACCATGAGCAAGCGCGGTACCGAGGTGATCTACGTCACCGGTAACCATGACGAATTCCTGCGCCGGTATTCCAGGCTGATCCTGGGCAACATCCAGCTGGTGGATGAAGCCGAGCACCTGACCGCCGATGGCCGCCGCCTGTTGGTGATCCATGGCGACCAGTTCGACGTGATTACCCGTTACCACCGCTGGCTGGCGTTTCTCGGTGACCGTGCCTACGAGTTCACCCTGGTACTCAACCGCTGGCTCAATCAGTGGCGTGCGCGGTATGGCTATGGTTACTGGTCGCTGTCGGCGTACCTGAAGCACAAGGTCAAGGGTGCAGTGAACTTCATCAGCGACTTCGAGGATGCCATTGCCCACGAGTGCACCCGGCGTGGTTTTCATGGGGTGGTGTGCGGGCATATCCACCATGCCGAGATCCGCAAGGTGGGGGAGGTGGAGTACCTCAACTGCGGGGACTGGGTGGAGTCGTGCACGGCGCTGATCGAGCATTGGGATGGCAGCATCGAGCTGTACCGGCTGGCTGATGCCCAGGCGCGGGACGCGCAGGCGGTGGCGGCGTTGCGCGAGCCGGCGTAGGGCTGGAGGGCCATGGGGCTGCTTTGCAGCCCTTTCGCGACACAAGGCCGCTCCTACAGGGACCGCGAAAGGCCAGGTTTTACGCGGATTTTTACAGGCTGATCTTGCCCAGCAGGATATCCCTGAACATCACGAAATCCCCGGCCAGGCTGTACAGCGGGTAGGTGAAGGTCGCCGGCCGGTTCTTTTCAAAAAAGAAATGCCCGACCCAGGCAAAGCCGTAGCCGAACAGGGGCACGGCCAGCAGCAGCAACCATTTGCCACTGCCGATGGTATAGGCCAGCAGCGCAATCACCAGGCTGGTGCCGACAAAGTGCAGCCGGCGGCAGGTGGGGTTGCTGTGCTCCCCCAGGTAGTAGGGGTAGAACTCGGCAAAACTGCGATACTGCGCTGTGCGGTTCATGGCAGTGCTCCGGGATTAATACTTCTGGACAAGATGCACGGCGTGGAGCCTGATTCCAGTCTAGAGTGACTGACGGGGCCTATCAGTGACAATAGGCGCCAATTGAGTATCCTTGGGGTTCACCGCAGGAGCGGTCGGTAAAAAGAAGCCTGTCATGAGCGAAAGAACCACGTCAGCCAGTTGGGCATCAGGGATTGTGAAGGCACTCGAACTGGAAGGACTGGACTGCCCGTCCATGTTCAAGCAGCTGGGGCTGGACTTCGCTGCCCTCGATGACCCCGATGCACGTTTCCCCCAGGACTCCATGACCCGGCTCTGGCAGCTGGCGGTGGAGTTGTCGGGCAATGAAGCCATCGGCCTGAACATGGCGCGGGTGGTACGCCCTGCGTCGTTCCATGTGGTGGGCTATGCATTGATGTCCAGCCGCACGTTGGCCGAGGGTTTCCAGCGGCTGGTGCGCTACCAGCGCATCATCGCCGAAAGCTCCGATCTCAGTTTTGTCCTTGGCGCCGAAGGCTACTCGCTGATCCTGACGGTGCATGGCGACCACTTGCCGCCGACCCGGCACAGTGCCGAAGCCTCGCTGGCCTGTGCGCTGGCGCTGTGCAAATGGCTCAGCGGTCGGCCGGTGCAGCCGCGCCGGGTACTGGTGCAGGGGCCGCAGCCAAAGAATGTCGAGCCGTACAAGGTGGCGTTCCATTCGCCCCTGGTGTTCGGTGCGCCACACGATGCGCTGGTGTTCGAGCGTGCCGACATGGAGGCGCCGCTGCCGACTGCCAACGAGGCCATGGCGGTGCTGCACGACCGTTTTGCCGGGGAGTACCTGGCGCGCTTTTCCGAAAGCCGGGTTACCCACCGCGTGCGCCAAGTGTTGTGCCGCATCCTGCCGCAGGGCGAGCCCAAGCGCGAAACCCTGGCCCAGGCCCTGCACCTGTCGCAGCGCACCTTGCAGCGGCGGCTGCAGGAGGAGGGCACCAGTTTCCAGACCTTGCTCGATGACACCCGTCGCGAGCTGGCCGAGCAGTACCTGGCCCAGCCGGGCATGACACTGCTGGAAACCGCCTACCTGCTGGGCTTTGCCGACCCCAGCAACTTCTACCGGGCGTTCCGCCGCTGGTTCGATGTCACCCCCAGCGAGTATCGCGCCCGTCTCGGTGGGGAGGCCGAGGTGGTCAGTGACGCCAGAACGCCGGCATACACAGCACCAGCACCGTAATGATTTCCAGGCGGCCAAGCAGCATGCCGGCCGCCAGGATCCACTTGGCTGCGTCCGGCAGCGTGGCATAGTTGCCTGACGGGCCGATCACTTCACCCAGGCCCGGGCCCACACCCGACACCGTGCCGGCGGCGCCGGTCAATGCGGTCATCCAGTCCACGCCCAGCAAGGACAGCAGCAGGGCCATGACGCAGATGGTGATGGCGAAGAAGAACGAGAACGTCAGAATCGAACGCACGATGTCTTCGTCGAGGCGGTGGCCGTTGTATTTCTGCTTGATCACCGCGCGTGGGTGGATCAGTTGGTTGAGGTTGGCCTTGAGCAGGATGTAGGCCACCTGGAAGCGGAAAATCTTGATACCGCCTGCCGTCGAGCCGGAGCAGCCGCCGACGAAGCCCAGGTAGAAGAACAGCATCAGCGAGAAGTTGCCCCACAGGCTGTAGTCGCCCAACGCGAAGCCGGTGGTGGTGACCACCGAGGTCACGTTCAACGCCACGTGGCGCAGGGCGTCGAGCCAGTGCAGGTTGGTGCTGTACCAGTACCAGGTGCCCAGCACCAGCCAGGTCACGATCAGCATGCCCAGCAAACCCTGCACCTGCTGGTCACGGATCAGTGCCTTGCGGTTGCCGCGCAGGGTGGCTACGTAAAGGGTGAACGGCAGGCTGCCCATGATCATGACCACCACCGCGACCCAGTGCACGGCCGGGATATCCCATTTTGCCAGCGACTGGTCGGAGGTGGAGAAGCCGCCGGTGGAGATGGCCGACATGGCGTGGTTGATCGCATCGAACGGGCTCATGCCCGCCCACCAGAAGGCCAGCGAGCCGAGGATCGAGAAGCCGACGTACACCCCGACGATGGACTTGGCGACCATGTGCGAGCGCGGCATGACCTTTTCCGAGCGGTCGGACGATTCGGTCTGGAACAGGCGCATGCCACCGATGCGCAGCAATGGCAGGATCGCCACCGCCATGGCGATGAAGCCGATGCCGCCGAGCCAGTGCAGCATCGAGCGCCACATGAGGATACCCGGTGACATGGTATCCAGCCCGCTGAGCACGGTAGCGCCGGTAGCGGTGATGCCCGACATGCTCTCGAAGAAGGCATCGGTGTAGCTGATGTGCTGGGTCAACAGGAAGGGCAGTGCGGCAAACACGCACACCACCAGCCAGCTGCTGACCGTCAGCAGGTACATGTCACGCGGGCGCAGGTGCACATGTTCGGGGCGGCCCGGCACCACCAGGCCCAGGCCGGCGATGAAGGTGATCAGGCTCGACCAGAGGAAGGAAGGCATGTCACTGGTGCGCTCGAAGATCACCAGGGTCGCCATGGGCACGGCCATGCCGACGGCGAGGGTAATCAGGAAGATGCCGATGATGAAACCAATGATCCTTAAGGTCGGCAACGCCATGTGATCTGCTCTGACTCGAAACGGAAGGGCGCCATTCTACCTGTGGGTTGATGAGCTGCAAGCTGCTAGCTTCAAGCTGCAAGAAAGAGCAACGTGCGCCGGCCGCTTCTGCTTGAAGCTTGCAGCTTATAGCTAGCAGCTTGAGAATGGCCGCACATTCAACTGCCAGGAGGGTAGCCGATGGAGGCTCTCGACGCATTGCTCAACCGTGTTTCCGTGCCACGCCTGACCGACCCGGCACCCAACGCCGCCCAGCGCGAGGCGCTGTTCCAGGCTGCCTTGCGCGCCCCGGATCATGGCCAGCTGCGGCCATGGCGTTTTCTCACCATCGAAGGCCAGGGCCGTGAAAAGCTGGGCGAGCTGTTCGCTGAAGCCGTGCAGAACAAGGGCGATGCCAGCCAGGCAGCGCTGGACAAGGCCCGTGCCATGCCACTGCGGGCACCGCTGCTGATCGTGGTCATCGCCAAGCTGCAGGACCACTTCAAGGTGCCCAAGTCCGAGCAGCGCCTGGCCGCGGGCTGTGCGGCGCACGGCATTCTGATTGCCGCGCATGCGCAAGGCGTCGGGGCGGTGTGGCGCACCGGGGACATGGCGTTTGATGCCCATGTGCACAAGGGGCTGGGGTTGGCCGAGAATGAAGAACTGATCGGTTACCTGTATGTCGGCACGCCGTTGACCGAGCCACGCACTGCCCCGGTGCTGGAAACTGCCGAGTTCGTCAGCGCCTGGGGCGAGTAACGCAGCCTTGGGCAGATTGTTGTATCAAGGCCACTGGCCTCTTCGCGGGCACGCCCGCTCCCACAGGTGCGGTGCAAGTCTCAGGCATCGCACAGTACCTGTGGGAGCGGGCGTGCCCGCGAAGAGGCCGGATGCCTTTACATCACATCAACTGCCCGCCGCCTCAGCCAAGGGCAACTCCAGCCGAGCTACAAATCCTTCCTGTGGGTGATTGTCCAGCACCAGGCTCCCGCCATGGCGCTCCGCCGCCTTGCGGGCAATCGCCAGCCCCAGCCCATGCCCCGGCGCTTCCTGCCCCGGTGCGCGGAAGAACGGTTCGCCCAATTGCGTTAGGTGTTCCGCTGCCGCCCCTGGCCCATGGTCACGCACGCTGATCACAATGCGGTCCTGCTCACGCACGGCACTCACTTCGACCGGCTGCCCGACCGGATTGAAGCGCAAGGCGTTGCGCAGCAGGTTGTCCACGGCACGTTCGATCAGCGTTGGCCAACCGTGCAGGGTCAACCCCGGCTGCGCTTCCAGGCGCACGTCCTGGTCCGGTGCGCTGAGCAAGGCGTCCTTGCGCACGCTGCCGAGCAGGGCGTTGAGGTCGACGGGCTCGGCATGAGCCTGCTCGGCATCGACCCGGGCCAAGGCAAGGATTTCGCTGATCAGGTCTTCCAGCCGGTCGCACTCGCGGGTCAGGCGCGGCCACAGGGTCTCGCGCTGCTCGGGCCCGGCGCGCTCGGCCAAGGCCAGGGCGATGCGCAGCCTGGCCAGCGGCGAGCGCAGCTCATGGGATACATCGCGCAGCAACTGGCGCTGGCTGCCAATGGTGCTTTGCAGGCGCGCGCCCATCTTGTTGAAGTCTTTGGCCAGCACGCCAAACTCGTCGCGCCGCGCCGCCAGTTGCGCCAGGCTGTTCTGCTGGTAGGTGGTCTGGCCCAGGTCATGCACCGCGCTGCGCAGGCGGCTTAGCGGGCGGGTAATGGACAGGGTGACCAGCAGGCTGAACAGGGTCAGCACCACCAGCGCAATCCCCAGGGCACTGAGCGGCCACATCAGGCTTTCGCGGTGCCAGGCATCCAGCGCCGGATGGGGAATGCGGTAGATCAGCAGGTAGGTTTCGCCGGTCTCGGGGCTGGTGTACTCCTCGGTCAGCCGGCGCCATGGCAGGCGCCGCTCGTCATTGTGCTGGCGTGCCTCGAAGGCTGCCGCACGGCGCGGGAAGGTGCCGGGCACCACGGCCTCGCCACTGTCGTCGAGCACCTGCACGTCGATCTTGTAGCGATCCTTGCGCCGTTCCAGAAAGTGCTGCGCCGAATCCAGGCCTTCTTTCTCGTAATGCTTGGTCCACTTGCTGGCCAGGGTATTCAGGCCCGGGTGGCGGCTAAGGATCCAGGCGTCCTGGTTGAGCATATGGCCCAGCAGGATCGACAGGCCTGCGACCAGGGTGATGGCCAGCCAGAAACTGGCCAGGATGCGCCAGAACAGTGAACGCAAGTGCACCTCCTGTAAACGGTAAAAGCCCGGCCCGCGGGGAGGCGGGCCGGGCATCGGGCGTACAGCTTACTGAGCCTTGGTGCCTTTTTCAGCTTTCCAGGCCTGGAACTCCTGCCACTCGGCTTTCTTTGCGGCGCGTTCCTTTTGCAGTTCGTCGAACTTCTTCTGCTGCTCAGGTTTGAGCAGGTTGCGCACTGCGCTGTCGGTCTTGGCACGGCTGGCTTGCAGCTCGTCCTTCATGGCTTTCTGGTCGGCGGCTGGCAGCTTGGCCAGGTAGCGCTCGTTGATGTCACGGCGTTGCTGCATCTGCTCGCCCATCAGCTTGCCGATTTGCTGGCGCTGGTCGCGGCTCAGGTCCAGTTGATGGAAAGGCGCATCACCGCGATGATGCGGGCCGTCGTGACGCGGGCCGCCTTCAGGCATGGCCATGGCCACGGTCGGCAGGGCGGCGGCGAACATCAGGGCGATAAGGGTCTTGCGCATGGTGTCTCTCCTTTCATAGGCCGGTGGTTACCGGATGAGCACAGTCTAGGGAGATCACCGTCAAGCGCAGTCAGCGGATGGTAAAGGCTCGGTAAAGATGAACCGGGGCGAACTCACAGGCAGTAGTAGTAACCACGGCTACGCAGCGCCACGATGCGTGGACGGCCATCGGCATGCGGGCCGATCTTCTTGCGCAGGTTGCTGACATGCATGTCCAGGCTGCGGTCGTACAGGGTCAGTTTGCGGCCCAGGCCGATTTGCGCCAGTTCCTGCTTGTCCAGCGGTTCGCCGGGCTGGCGCAGCAGGGCTTCAAGAATGCGGCTTTCCGACAGGGTCAGGGTCATTTCACGGCCGTCGATGCTGGCCACACCACGTGCGGGGCTGTACACCAGGTCGCCCAGTTCCACCTGGCTGGTGGTGGCGGTGGGGTGGCTGCGGCGCAGTACGGCCCGCAGACGGGCTGTGAGCTCGCGTGGATCGCAAGGTTTGGCCAGGTAGTCGTCGGCGCCCAGTTCCAGGCCGAGAATACGGTCCAGCGGCTCGCCGCGTGCAGAGAGCATCAGCACCGGCAGCTCGGTATGCTCGCTGCGCAATTGCTTGAGCAGCTCCAGGCCGCTGCCATCGGGCAGCATCACGTCCAGTACCACGGCCGCCGGCGCATACTCGGCCAGGGCCTGGCGTGCGCTCTGGCCATCGTGGCAGGCACGCACCGTGAACCCTTCCTGGGTCAGCCAACTGCCGAGCAGCTCGCACAGCTCCTGGTCATCATCAATCAGTAACAGCTCGCTCATGACTCACTCAATTCAACCATTGACGGCGGTTATTCGGCCCGCCAGTGGCAAAGATACCGCAGACTGATGGCAATCGTATAACTGCGGCTACCGCGTGGCCCCCTTCGCGGGCTTGCCCGCTCCCACAGATACTCCACAGATCCTGAGGCTTGTGGGTTACCTGTGGGAGCGGGCAAGCCCGCGAAGAAGCCGACTCGGTCTCAGATCAAGGCAGCACTTGCTTGAATGGCTTGACGATGACGTTGTCGTACACGCCCGCCGCAATGTACGGGTCGGCTTCAGCCCAGGCCTGCGCCGCAGCCAGCGATTCGAATTCGGCAACGATCAGGCTACCGCTGAAACCGGCTTCGCCCGGGTCGTTGCTGTCGATGGCCGGGTGTGGGCCGGCCAGCACCACGCGGCCTTGGGCCTTGAGCTGCTGCAGGCGTTCGATGTGTGCCGGGCGGGCAGCCAGGCGCTTTTCCAGGGAGTTTGCGACGTCGCTGGCGATGATGGCGTAGAGCATGTCAATCCTTGGGTTTGGTAGTGGAAGGGTCGTCGTGCAGGTGGCGCGACAGGTACACGCCTTGCGCCACCAGGAAGATCACGGTCATGCCCAGGCTGCCGAACACCTTGAAGTCGACCCAGAAGTCCTGGAAGGTGAAGGCAACGAACAGGTTGGCCGCGCCGCAGAACAGGAAGAAGGCGATCCAGGCAACGTTCAGGCGCGACCAGACGGCATCGGGCAGGGTCAGGGCATGGCCCATGATGCGCTTGATCAGCACCCGGTCACCGATGAAGTGGCTGCCGGCAAAGCCCAGGGCGAACAGCCAGTTCACCACCGGCGCTTTCCATTTGAGGAAGGTTTCGCTGTGGAACGTCAGGGTCAGGCCGCCGAACACCAGGCAGGCCACCAGGGTCAGCCACTGGCCCTTTTCCAGCCTGCGCTGGCGCAGGAACAGCGCGCCGTACACCACCAGCGAGCTGATGATCAGCATGGCCGTGGCACTGTAGATGCCACCGAATTCGAAGCTGTGGCCGGCGACTTCCATGGGGCGCGGGTCCAGCTTGTAGACGATGAAGAACAGCAGCAGCGGGATGAAATCGATGAATTGTTTCACAATGGCAGCCAGAATCGGGATGTGACGGCATAATAACAAACATCGATTCCAGCGAAAGCGCTCCTCCATGAATGTTGATCTGCACTGTCACAGCACGGCCTCCGACGGCGCCCTGTCGCCCTCGGTACTGGTTGCCCGGGCCCATGAGCACGGGGTGCAAACGCTGGCACTGACTGACCATGACACCCTCGAAGGCTTGCCCGAAGCCCGCCAGGCCTGCATTGAACGGGGCATGCGCTGGGTCAGCGGGGTGGAATTGTCGTGCACCTGGGGTGGCGCGACCATTCATGTGCTGGGTTATGACTTCCCGCTGGACGCGCCGCCCTTGCTGGCGGCGATTGAATCACTGCACACGGGGCGCTGGTTGCGCGCCGAAGAAATCGACAAACGGCTGGCGGCCAAAGGCATGCCGGGTACGCTTGAGGGCGCCCGGGCCGTGCAGCACGAGCTGGGCGACAGTGGCAACGCCCCGGCGCGCCCGCATTTTGCCGAATACCTGGTGCGTGCCGGGCACGTAAAAGACCGTGGCGAGGCGTTTCGCAAGTGGCTGGGCGCCGGCAAGCTGGGCGACGTCAAGCAGCACTGGCCGACCCTCGACGAAACTGTTGCCACCCTGCGCCAGTCCAAAGCCTGGGTGAGCCTGGCCCACCCGATGCATTACGACCTGACCCGCAGCAAGCGCAGAAGGCTGATTGCCGACTATATTCAGGCAGGCGGGCAGGCACTTGAGGTGGTCAACGGGATGATGCCGGCCGAGCAGGTGGGCACGATGTCCATCCTTACGCGTGAGTTCGGCCTGCTGGCAAGTGCTGGCAGTGACTTCCACGGCCCCGGCACCTGGGGAGAGATCGGTGCCTACCGGCCTTTGCCCGAGGACCTGCCACCTCTGTGGCGTCGATTCAGCCATGAACAGCCTTTGGCGCTATGAACAGGACGATTACGTGAGCCAATTTTTCCAGATACATCCGGAAAACCCACAGCCGCGCCTGATAAAACAGGCCGTCGAGATCATCCGCAAGGGTGGCGTGGTGGTGTATCCGACCGACTCGGCGTATGCGCTGGGTTGCCAGATGGGTGACAAGGCGGCGATTGAGCGGGTGCGTCGCCTGCGCGGGCTGGACAAGACGCACAACTTCACCCTGATGTGCTGTGACATGTCACAGCTGGGGTTGTACGCCAAGGTCGACACCGGCACCTTCCGCTTGCTCAAGGCGCATGTCCCCGGGCCTTATACCTTCATTCTCAACGGCACCCGTGAAGTACCGCGGCTGCTGTTGCACGACAAGCGCCGCACCATTGGCCTGCGCGTACCGGCCCACGCCATCACCTTGGCCTTGCTGGCCGAGCTGGGCGAGCCGCTGATGAGCGTGAGCCTGATCCTGCCGGGTGACAGCGAGCCGATGACCGACCCTTACGAAATCCGTGAGCGGCTGGAGCACCACGTCGACCTGGTCATCGACGGCGGTTTTGGCGACCTCAAGGCGTCGACCATCATCGACTTGTCCGGCGACGAGCCGGAACTGATCCGCGAAGGCTGCGGCGACCCCACGCCGTTTCTGGTCAGCGCGTGAGCCAGTTGGAAACGCCCGAGGCGCCGGCTGAACAGGCCGAGTCGCCTCGGCAGTTGCAACTGGCCCTGGTCTACGGCGAAGCCCTGACCGAAATGCCGCTGGACCTGTACATCCCCCCGGATGCCCTGGAAGTCATCCTCGAAGCCTTCGAAGGGCCGCTGGACCTGTTGCTGTACCTGATCCGCAAGCAGAACATCGACATCCTCGACATCCCGGTGGCGGAAATCACCCGCCAGTACATGGGG
Source organism: Pseudomonas sp. WOUb67 (assembly GCF_050058005.1). Lineage (NCBI taxonomy): Bacteria > Pseudomonadati > Pseudomonadota > Gammaproteobacteria > Pseudomonadales > Pseudomonadaceae > Pseudomonas > Pseudomonas sp. WOUb67. The sequence continues at coordinate 2,352,725 of NZ_CP170112.1, forward strand.
TACGTGGAGCTTATGAAGAGCGTGCGCCTGGAACTGGCCGCCGAGTATCTGGTGATGGCCGCCATGCTGGCCGAGATCAAGTCACGCATGCTGCTGCCGCGCTCGGCCGATGTCGAGGAGGAGGAGGGCGACCCGCGCGCCGAGCTGATCCGCCGCCTGCAGGAGTACGAGCGTTTCAAGGCCGCGGCCGAGGGCATCGACGAACTGCCGCGGGTGGGCCGCGATGTCGTGGTGCCACGCCTGGAAGCACCGCAGGCCAAGGTGCGCAAACTGTTGCCGCAGGTCAGCCTGGAAGAGCTGCTGATGTCCATGGCCGAGGTAATGCGCCGTAACGACCTGTTCGAAAGCCACCAGATCAGCCGTGAGACCTTGTCTACCCGCGAGCGCATGAGCCAGGTGCTGGAACGCCTCAAGGGCGGTGCTTTCGTGCCGTTCGGCGCACTGTTTACCGCTGAGGAGGGCAAGCTGGGGGTGGTGGTGACCTTCATGGCGGTACTCGAACTGGTGAAGGAATCGCTGATCGAACTGGTGCAGAATGAACCCTTCGCCGCCATCCACGTGCGGCTTCGCCCAGCGCTTGTTGAAGAACCTGATGAACCTGAATGACCCCCGCGACCTGGCGTCACTGATCGAAGCTTTTTTGCTGGCTTCGGGCAAGCCGCAATCCCTGGAGCGCCTGTACGAGCTGCTCGAAGAGGCCGAGCGCCCCGAGCCCCACGTGTTCAAGCAGGCCCTTGAGGTGCTGGGCAAGTCGTGCAACGGCCGTGCCTTCGAACTCAAGGAAGTGGCCAGCGGCTACCGCCTGCAAATTCGCGAAGACTTTGCGCCCTGGGTCGGGCGCCTGTGGGAGGAGCGCCCGCAGCGTTATTCGCGTGCGCTGCTCGAAACCCTGGCCCTGATCGCCTACCGCCAGCCCATTACCCGTGGCGAGATTGAAGACGTGCGGGGCGTTGCGGTGAACAGCAACATCATCAGGACCATGGTCGAGCGCGAGTGGATCCGCGTGGTCGGCTACCGCGAAGTGCCCGGGCGGCCCGCGATGTTTGCCACCACCAAGGCGTTTCTCGACCATTTCAACCTCAAGAGCCTGGATGAACTGCCGGCTCTGGCCGAGTTGCGCGAAATGGAGCCGGCGCCGCTGCTCGACCCGGATGATGCGCCCGTACCGGCGCACCTGCAGGCGTTGGCGGATGCCAGCCTGGGGGACGAAGAGGTTGCAGAGCCCAAGGACGAAACCAGCTTCCGTAGCTTGCTGGTGGAGCTGGATGCCATGGAAGAGGGGCTGAAGATCGATTTCGATGACTTGCGCGAGGATGAGCCTGAGGCTTCCGTGGAAGAAGAGGGCAAGTTGCAGCCCTGATCTGCTGCTGCCTGTGTCGGCCTCTTCGCGGGTAAACCCGCTCCCACAGGGAGTTCACAGGGTCTGAATGTGGTGCAGTACCTGTGGGAGCGGGTTTACCCGCGAAGAGGCCGGCACTGCCATTACACCACCATTAGGCAGAAACCCCTTCCAAAGCCCACAAAACCCTCTAACCTCCAGTGCGTTCCATTGCCGAACCGCGTATGATGCGCGGCCTTTTGGCGCGTTCGTCGCCAAGAACCTGTTTTCATTCCTACACCGGGAGGTGCCCAGATGAGTGAGCAAGACCTGCAAGATACCGAGATCACCCCACCCGCCGGCGAAAAGCTGCAGAAAGTGCTGGCGCGTATTGGCGTGGGCTCGCGCCGTGACGTCGAGGCCTGGATCAGCCAGGGCCGCATCAAGGTCAACGGCGTTGCGGCCACCCTTGGACAGCGCGTCGACCTGCACGATGCCATTGCCGTAGACGGCAAGCTGATCAAGCGCGAAGAGGCCGCCGAGGCCACCCGCCGGGTGATCATGTACAACAAGCCCGATGGCGAAATCTGCACCCGTGACGACCCGGAAGGCCGCCCGACCGTGTTCGACCGCCTGCCACGGCCAAAAGAAGGCCGCTGGATCAATATCGGCCGCCTCGACATCAACACCACCGGCTTGCTGCTGTTCACCACCGACGGTGAGCTGGCCAACCGCCTGATGCACCCGTCCTACGAGATGGACCGTGAGTACGCGGTACGTGTGCGTGGCGAAGTCGACGACGAGATGATCGAGCGCCTGAAAGCCGGCGTAATGCTGGAAGACGGCCCGGCCAAGTTCACCGACATCCAGAAGGCACCAGGTGGCGAAGGCTTCAACCACTGGTACCACTGCGTGGTGATGGAAGGCCGTAACCGTGAAGTGCGTCGCCTGTGGGAATCCCAGGGCATGGTGGTCAGCCGCCTGAAGCGCGTGCGTTTCGGCCCGGTGTTCCTCAACTCCGACCTGCCGATGGGCCGCTGGCGTGAAATGAGCCAGGGCGAAATCGACATCCTGGCCGCCGAAGTGGGCCTGCAGCCAGTGGCGCTGCCTGCCATGAAGCTCAAGGCCAAGGACAAGATGGAGCGCCTGCAGCGCAAGTCGACCCGCCCGCTGGGCCGTGGCGAGCGCGTACGCAACCTGCGCCCGGCTCACGAAGGTGCTGCTACCGGCGAGCGTCCGGCGCGTCAGCCGCGTGAAGAGGCGCCGCGTAAACCTAACCGTGGCAGCACGGTGGCCGAGCGCCCAAGCGATATGCGCAAGCGCCCGGGCAAGCCTGATGGCGACAAGCCGGCAGGCCGTGGTCGTGGCAAGCCGCGTGGCTGATAGGCCATTGTGGTAATCAGGAAACCAGTCTTCGGACTGGTTTTTTTATGCCTGTGAGATTTTGGGGCTGCTTTGCAGCCCTTTCGCGGCACAAGGCCGCTCCTACAGGAATCGAGTAAATGCAGATGTTGCGCGGTCCCTGTAGGAGCGGCCTTGTGCCGCGATGGGCCGCAAAGCGGCCCCAAGATATTGAACAAAAAGAATTTTTCTGACGACTGGCAAGTTCTTGAACCGCCTTGTAAAGAAATCTATACGAATATGGCCGTTTTCAGTCCGCATTGCAGATTAAGCCCCATCCTGTAAACAAACCTTGCCGAAGGCCATGTGCCAAAGCCGCCCCCCTGAGCGTTCCCACCCTTGCCCAAACCCCCGTCCCCACGGTGTTATAGCCGCCATTGCCGTGTGCAAGAGCCCGTCCACAGAGCCGGGCTGACAAAACAACAAATGGAGGCGCCATGTACGCCGATCACCCAGCCTTTCTAGGCCCACACCACAGGATCGCTGCGTTTTTTCCGGAAGGAGGGACGCAACGCGTTGACGCCTGCGCGTTTGCAGGGGTATACAGTGCGCCGCGTTTTACCTGTGACCCTCTTGCGTACCGCGCACTCTTGATCACGCCTGGTTGACCCGCCTCGGCGGCACCTGAGGTCAAGAAACCCAAGGTAACCACCTTGCTCATTCCGCTGCGCCACGAGCGCGGTGGGTCCGATTCCGTCACAGATAAAAACAATGCAGGTGACTTCGTTCATGAGTGGACAAAACATGCATTCAGGCGAGCTCAAGCGGGGCCTGAAGAACCGCCACATCCAGTTGATCGCCCTTGGTGGTGCGATTGGTACCGGCCTGTTCCTCGGCTCGGCAGGCGTGATGAAATCCGCCGGCCCGTCAATGATCCTTGGCTACGCCATTTGCGGCTTCATCGCCTTCATGATCATGCGCCAGCTTGGCGAAATGATTGTCGAAGAGCCGGTGGCCGGCTCGTTCAGCCACTTTGCCCACACTTACTGGGGTGGTTTCGCTGGCTTCCTGTCGGGCTGGAACTGCTGGGTGCTGTACATCCTGGTGGGCATGTCGGAGCTTTCGGCGGTCGGCAAGTATGTTCACTACTGGTGGCCGGAGATTCCTACCTGGGTCACGGCGGCGGCGTTCTTCGTGCTGATCAACGCCATCAACCTGATGAACGTGAAGTTCTTCGGTGAGGCCGAGTTCTGGTTTGCCATCATCAAGGTCGTGGCCATCGTCAGCATGATCGGCCTGGGTGCCTACCTGCTCACCAGCGGCAGCGGCGGCCCGGACGCCACCATCGCCAACCTGTGGTCCCATGGCGGCTTCTTCCCGAACGGTGTCAGCGGGCTGGTCATGGCCCTGGCGTTCATCATGTTCTCCTTCGGTGGCCTGGAAATGCTCGGTTTCACCGCCGCCGAGGCCGACAAGCCGAAGACCGTGATCCCCAAAGCGATCAACCAGGTCATCTACCGCATCCTGATCTTCTATGTCGGTGCCTTGGTGGTGCTGCTGTCGCTGACCCCGTGGGACAACCTGGTGGCCAGCATCGATGCCTCGGGTGGCAGCTACGGCAGCAGCCCGTTCGTGCAGGTGTTCTCGCTGCTGGGCAGTGACGTGGCCGCCCACCTGCTGAACTTCGTGGTATTGACCGCCGCGCTGTCGGTGTACAATAGCGGCACCTACTGCAATGCCCGCATGCTGCTGGGCATGGCCGAGCAGGGCGATGCCCCGGCGTCGCTGGCCAAGGTCGACAAGCGTGGCGTGCCAGTGCGTGCAATCCTGGTGTCGGCTGCCGTTACCTTTGTCGCCGTGCTGCTCAACTACCTGATGCCGCAGAACGCCCTGGAACTGCTGATGTCGCTGGTAGTGGCTACCCTGGTGATCAACTGGGCGATGATCAGCTACTCGCACCTGAAGTTCCGTCAGCACCTGAACCGTACCGGCCAAAAGCCGCTGTTCAAAGCGCTGTGGTACCCCTACGGCAACTACGTGGTGCTGGCCTTCGTGGTGCTGATTCTGGGCATCATGCTGATGATCCCGGGTATCCAGGTTTCGGTGTATGCGATCCCGGTGTGGCTGTTTGCGATGTTCGTCATCTACATGGTCAAGCCGCGCCGCAGGATGAATGCTGGCGGGGCTGCGGGTACCGTAGCCAAGTAAGTGACCCAAGGCAGTATGCAAAAACCCCAAGCCAGGTGACCGGCTTGGGGTTTTTTATTGCCTGTGCCGGCCTCTTCGCAGCGCAAGGCTGCTCCAACAAATGGAACGGCGATCGCCTGTAGGAGCAGCCTTGTGCTGCGAAGAGGCCAGAACAGGCAACCCATGCTTCAGATCTGTTCCAGCAACCAGCTCCTGAATGCCCGTAACGACGGCAAGGCCTCATTCCTGGGCGGGTAGATCAGGTAGTAGCTCCGCTGGCTGGCAAACGCGACACCCGGGCTGTACAGCTCTGCCTTGGCCAATTCCTCTTCTACCAGAATGCGCGGTACCAGCCCGATGCCAATCCCGGCCCGCACTGCCTGGATCAGGTGCGACGTCAGCTCAAAGCTCGGCCCAAGGCGCATCGACCGGTGCGGCAGGCCATGGTGCGAAAACCACTCGCCCCACGCATGCGGGTTGTTGGCCACATTCAACAGCACCTCTTCACTGATCCTTGCCGGGCTCCAGCCCTGGCTATCGGCGCCGGCCTCCGGCGGCAGGATCACTACCAGTTCTTCGGCATGCAAGCGATGGCAGATCAGGCCCGGCAGGTCGTGGCTGGCCACACCGATGGCGGCATCGATTTCGCTGGTGTCGAAATTGATAGCTTCGATGCGCGAATGAATGTGCACCAGCATGCCCGGGTGGGCGGCGTAGAACGCATGCAGCCTCGGCAGCAGCCATTTCGAGCCGAAGGTGGGCAGGGTGGCCAGGCGCAAGGTGCCCACCCCTGATTGGTAGGCCAGTGCCTGCAGGGTGGCGCTGCGGATGCGCCCCAATGCCTCGCTGAGCTCGCGCTGATACAGGCGGCCGACATCGGTCAGCTGCACCTGGCGGCCTTCGCGGCGGAACAGGGTCAGGCCCAGTTGCTGTTCCAGCGCCTGCACCTGGCGGCTGACCGCGCTCTGGGTCAGTGACAGTTCGGCAGCGGCGCGGGTGTAGCTTTCATGCCGGGCGGCCGCCTCGAATGCCAGCAGCAGCGACATGGACGGTGTCAGGTGGCGGTAATTCATTCATAAAAGTCATTGATAGCGGCAGGATTATCCGTTTGCCCCTGAAGCAAAACTACAGGAACATTGGCCTATACGTCACCCCTGCATGCCAGCACCTATGCCGGAGCGACAGGAATCCCGTGAATTAGCCAATATCAAGAGGCCATCCTTCGATGATCGCCCAGCTGCCGACCGTTGCACCGAGCGCCAACTACCCCGAATTCCTCGAAGCCCTGCGCAGCAGCGGCTTCCGTGGCCAGATCAGTGCCGACTACGGCACCCGTACCGTGCTGGCCACCGATAACTCGATCTACCAGCGCTTGCCCCAGGCGGCGGTGTTCCCGCTGGACGCCGACGATGTGGCGCGGGTTGCCACGCTGATGGGTGAAGCGCGCTTCCAGGACGTCAAGCTGACTCCGCGCGGCGGTGGCACCGGCACCAACGGCCAATCGTTGACCGACGGCATCGTCGTCGACCTGTCTCGGCACATGAACAAGATCCTCGAAATCAACGTCGAGGAGCGCTGGGTACGGGTGCAGGCCGGTACGGTCAAGGACCAGCTCAATGCCGCGCTCAAGCCGCACGGCCTGTTCTTCGCCCCCGAGCTGTCCACCTCCAACCGCGCCACCGTCGGCGGCATGATCAACACCGACGCCAGCGGCCAAGGCAGCTGCACCTATGGCAAGACCCGCGACCACGTACTGGAGCTGCACAGCGTGCTGCTCGGTGGCGAGCGCCTGCACAGCCTGCCGATCGACGATGCCGCGCTGGAGCAGGCCTGCGCCGCGCCCGGCCGGGTCGGCGAGGTGTACCGCATGGCCCGCGAGATTCAGGAAACCCAGGCTGAACTGATCGAAACCACCTTCCCCAAGCTCAACCGTTGCCTGACCGGCTACGACCTGGCGCACCTGCGCGACGAGCAGGGCCGTTTCAACCTCAACAGCGTGCTGTGTGGCGCCGAAGGCTCGCTGGGCTACGTGGTCGAAGCCAAGCTCAACGTGCTGCCGATCCCCAAGTACGCGGTGCTGGTCAACGTGCGTTACACCAGTTTCATGGATGCCCTGCGCGACGCCAATGCGCTGATGGCGCACAAGCCGCTGTCGATCGAGACCGTCGACTCCAGGGTGTTGATGCTGGCGATGAAAGACATCGTCTGGCACAGCGTTGCCGAATACTTCCCGGCCGACCCCGAGCGCCCGACCCTGGGCATCAACCTGGTGGAGTTCTGTGGCGACGAGCCGGCCGAGGTCAACGCCCGGGTGCAGGCTTTTGTCGAACACTTGCAGGCGGACACCAGCGTCGAGCGCCTGGGGCATACCCTGGCCGAAGGCGCCGAGGCGGTCACCCGTGTCTACGTCATGCGCAAGCGCTCGGTGGGCTTGCTGGGTAACGTCGAGGGCGAGGTGCGCCCGCAGCCGTTTGTCGAAGACACCGCGGTACCGCCGGAGCAGTTGGCCGACTACATCGCCGACTTCCGCGCGCTGCTCGATGGCTACGGCCTGACCTACGGCATGTTCGGCCACGTCGATGCCGGCGTGCTGCACGTACGCCCGGCACTGGACATGAAAGACCCGGCCCAGGCTGCGCTGGTGAAGCCGATTTCCGATGCGGTGGCGGCGCTGACCAAAAGCTACGGCGGTTTGCTGTGGGGCGAGCACGGCAAAGGCCTGCGCTCCGAATACGTGCCGGAGTACTTCGGCGAGCTGTACCCGGCGCTGCAGCGCCTGAAGGGTGCCTTTGACCCGCACAACCAGCTCAACCCGGGTAAGATCTGCACCCCGCCAGGCAGCGCCGAAGGCCTGACCCCGGTCGATGGCGTGACCCTGCGCGGCGACCTCGACCGTACCATCGACGAGCGCGTGTGGCAGGACTTCCCCAGCGCCGTGCACTGCAACGGCAACGGCGCCTGCTACAACTACGACCCCAACGACGCCATGTGCCCGTCGTGGAAGGCCACCCGCGAACGTCAGCATTCGCCCAAGGGCCGTGCTTCGTTGATGCGCGAATGGCTGCGCCTGCAGGGCGAGGCGAACATCGACGTGCTGGCCGCGGCGCGCAGCAAGGTGTCGTGGCTCAAGGGCCTGCCAGCGCGCCTGCGCAACAACCGCGAACGCAGCCAGGGGCAGGAAGATTTCTCCCATGAGGTGTACGACGCCATGGCCGGTTGCCTGGCGTGCAAGTCGTGCGCCGGCCAGTGCCCGATCAAGGTCAACGTGCCGGACTTCCGTTCACGCTTCCTTGAGTTGTACCACGGCCGCTACCAGCGCCCGCTGCGTGACTACCTGATCGGCTCGCTGGAATTCAGCATTCCGTACCTGGCCCACGCGCCCGGGCTTTACAACGCGGTGATGGGCTCGAAGTGGGTGACCAGGCTGCTGGCCGACAAGATCGGCATGGTCGACAGCCCGCTGATCAGCCGTTTCAACTTCCAGGCCACCCTGACCCGCTGCCGCGTTGGCGTGGCCAGTGTGCCGGCCCTGCGTGAACTGACCCCGGCCCAGCGCGAGCGCAGCATCGTGCTGGTGCAGGACGCCTTTACCCGCTACTTCGAAACGCCGCTGCTGTCGGCCTTCATCGACCTTGCCCACCGCCTCGGTCATCGGGTGTTCCTGGCACCGTACAGCGCCAACGGCAAACCGCTGCACGTGCAGGGCTTCCTCGGTGCATTCGCCAAGGCGGCAATCCGCAACGCCACCCAGCTCAAGGCCCTGGCCGACTGTGGGGTACCGCTGGTGGGCCTGGACCCGGCGATGACCCTGGTGTATCGCCAGGAATACCAGAAAGTGCCGGGGCTGGAAGATTGCCCGAAGGTGCTGTTGCCGCAGGAGTGGTTGATGGATGTGCTGCCCGCGCAGGCACCGACCGCGCCGGGCAACTTCCGCCTGATGGCGCATTGCACCGAGAAGACCAACGTGCCGGCCAGCACCCGGCAGTGGGAGCAGGTGTTTGAGCGTTTGGGCCTGAAGCTGGTGACCGAGGCGACGGGGTGCTGCGGCATGTCCGGTACCTACGGGCACGAGGCGCGTAACCAGGAAACATCGCGGACCATCTTCGAGCAGAGCTGGGCGACCAAGCTGGACAAGGAAGGGGAGCCGCTGGCGACGGGCTACTCGTGCCGTAGCCAGGTCAAGCGCATGACCGAGCGCAAGATGCGCCACCCGCTGGAAGTGGTGTTGCAGTACGCCCAGCGTTAACCCTTCAAAATCCCCGGGGCTGCTTTGCAGCCCATCGCCGGCAAGCCAGCTCCCACAGGGATCGCGTCTATCTGGATTAGCGCGGTCCCTGTAGGAGCAGCCTTGCGCTGCGAAGAGGCCGGTAAAGGTTAAGGTTTACTTGGGCAGTTATGCCCTCTTCGCAGCACAAGGCTGCTCCTACAAGTTCTCTTTACGCCTTGAAGTTGATGTCTGCGTGTACAGATACAAGCTCAACACCAGCCCGCAAGCCGCGGCAGCCGCCGCAAACAGAAACATCGAAGCAAACCCGAACCCCGCCGCCACCGCGCCAACCAGTGGCCCGGTCACCCCCAGCGACAAATCGATGAACAGCGAATACGCCCCCACCGCTGCGCCGCGGTTGGCCGCCGACACCTGGTTCACCGCCTCCACGCCCAATGCCGGGAACACCAGCGAGAAACCAAACCCGCTCAATGCTGCACCCGCCAATGCCAGTTCGGCGCTGGGGGCCAGCCACAGCATCAGCAGTCCGAGTGTTTCCACCGACAGGCAGGCAATCGCCACCCTGAACCCGCCAATCCGGTTGATCAGGTTGCCAAACAGCAACCGCGCACTGATGAAACTGGCGCCGAACAGGCTCAGGGTCAGCGCCGCATCGGCCCAGCCACGGCTGGCGTAGTACAGGGTGATGAAGGTGGCGATGGTGCCAAAGCCGATCGAACCCAGGGCCAGCCCCGAACCGTGCGGGAATACCTTGCCCAGCACCCGCAGGAACGGCAGGCGTACACCGCTGACGATGGGCGCGGCCTGCTTGGGCCAGGCCAGCAGCAGGCCGAGCACGCACAGCAGGATGATGCTGACGCCCATGCTCCACAGCCCCAGGCCCTTGACCATCAGCACGCCCAGCGGGGCGCCGATGGCCAGTGCGCCATAGCTGGCGATGCCGTTCCAGGAGATGACTTTGGCGGTGTTTTCGGCGCCCACCCGGCCAATGCCCCAGCCAATCGCACCCGAGCCCACCAGGCTTTCCGCGCTGCCCAGCACCAGACGGCCGACCAGCAGGCAGGCCAGGCTCAGCCAGGGCAGGTAGGTGAGGAAGGCGCAGGCCAGCATGAACACCCCGCTAAGCCCGCAGCCGACCAAGCCATACATGACGGCTTTCTTGCTGCCATGGTTGTCGATGATGCGGCTGGCGGTAGGGCGGCTGAGCAGGGTGGCGAGGTACTGCACGCTGATCACCAGGCCGGCGACCACGGCGCTGAAACCCAGGTCGTTGTGCACATAGCCGGGCAACACGGCCAGTGGAATGCCGATGTTCAGGTAGCCGATGAAGGTGAAGAGGACGATGGAGACGACTTGCAGGGTGACCGCAAGGGGGCGCGGTGAGTCGGGCATGGGGACCTACGTGTGTTCAGGACGGTGTGAAAACGTGATGACGGGGGTAGCCCGCAGGTCAGCCGTTTTCACACAGTCGGGGATGCGCAGTTATTCCTGGTCAGCGCTGGATTGATCGTCACCATCCTGCTCGACGGCTGCTGCCGGTTCGGCGTGAACGGTCACGGATGGCTCTTCTGGGTTCAGGCTTGGGAAGGGAAGATTCGGGATTTCGTGCATCTCGTCGTTCCTCGCAAGTGTGAGTGAAAAGTCTGCGCCAGGCGCGGTTGAAGCTTCGCAAAGCTGGGGCAGGATACACAAGTCTGGATGACAGTTTGGATTTTTTACCGGTCGCTTGTCGGTTTTGCGGGCGAACAGCGCACATTTTTCCCATAGAAAATGGGGCCGCCTGGGCCCCATTTTTCAGTGGTTACTTACGGCCTTCAGCCGTTTCAGCCACCTTGTCAGTGCGTGCGCACATGATGAAGTCGTTGCGGTGCAGGCCTTTGATCGAGTGGCTCCACCAGGTCACGGTGACCTTGCCCCACTCGGTCAGCAGCCCCGGGTGGTGGCCCTCGGCCTCGGCGATTTCGCCCACGGCGTTGGTGAACGCCAAGGCGTGCTTGAAGTTCTTGAACAGGAACACCCGCTCAAGCTCCATGTGGCCGTCACGTACTTCGATGTTCCAGTCCGGGATTTCGCGAATCAGCTCGGCCAGCTCTTCGTCGGTGACTTTCGGGGCATCGGCGCGGCAGGCTTCGCAATGGGCTTGGTTCAAGGCATTCATGGTTTTTTTCCGGTTCGAGTTGTTATCGGCAAGGTCGCTCAGGCGGCGACCTTCGGTGGAAACTTCGGTGCGTGCAGGCCCAGCTGCATGGCTTTATGGACCATGCCCATGATGTCTTCGTGGGCCAGGTCGAACAGGCGCTTCATGTTCGGCAGCACGAAATACAGCGGCTGCAGGATGTCGATGCGGTACGGCGTACGCATCGCCTCGATCGGGTCGAAGGCCTGGTGCTCAGGCTCGCCAGACAGACTGTAGACGGTCTCCTTCGGCGACGAGAGGATGCCGCCGCCATAGATCTTGCGACCCTGCGGGGTTTCCATCAGGCCAAACTCGATGGTCATCCAGTACAGGCGCGCCAGGTACACGCGTTGTTCCTTGGTCGCAGCCAGGCCCAGCTTGCCGTAGGTGTGGGTGAATTCGGCGAACCACGGGTTGGTCAGCAACGGGCAGTGGCCGAAGATCTCGTGGAAGATGTCGGGCTCTTGCAGGTAGTCCAGCTCTTCCGGGGTGCGGATGAAGGTGGCGACCGGGAAGCGCTTGCTGGCCAGCAATTCGAAGAAAGTCTGGAAAGGGATCAGTGCCGGTACCCGGGCAACTTGCCAGCCGGTGGTGGCGCCCAGCACCTTGTTGACCTCGCCCAGTTGTGGGATACGGTCATGGGGCAGCTTGAGCTGGTCGATACCGTCCAGGTATTCCTGGCACGCGCGGCCTTCGATCACTTTCAGCTGGCGGGTGATCAGGGTGTTCCATACCGCATGCTCTTGCTGCGGGTAATCGATAAAACCATGCGCATCGGGCTCGCGTGCCACGTATTGCGTCTGTTTCATGAGGCTCTCCTGGTGAGGGCTTTTCTTGTTATGTGCAGGACATGCCTAAGTAATATCCCCACCCGGGGCGGTTTGCACGATGCAGGGCAGGGCTTGTAGTTGCGCGTCACTCCCAATTTCGTAACGATAATTTTACAAAATCGGGCAGGTGTCGGAAAATCCGAGGCATCTGGCTGATCGTTACGCTGTTTTTGTCAGCTTATCTTTACGAATTTTCTGCGCGGTGTTGAAAAACATTGGCGCTTCGAGAGCCCTCATGCGTATCAAAGTGCATTGCCAGAACCGCATTGGCATCCTGCGCGACATCCTCAACCTGCTGGTGGAGTACGGCATCAACGTGCTGCGCGGCGAGGTGGGCGGTGACCACGGCAACGCCATCTACCTGCACTGCCCGAACCTGATCAACCTGCAGTTCCAGGCATTGCGGCCCAAGTTCGAGGCGATTGCCGGGGTATTCGGCGTCAAGCGCGTAGGGCTGATGCCCAGCGAGCGGCGGCACATGGAGCTGAATGCGCTGCTGGGCGCACTGGATTTCCCGGTGCTGTCGATCGACATGGGCGGCAGTATCGTCGCCGCCAACCGCACGGCGGCGCAGCTGCTGGGGGTGCGGGTGGACGAGGTGCCGGGCATGCCGCTGGCGCGCTACGTGGAAGACTTCGACCTGCCGGAGCTGGTGCGAGCCAACAAGTCGCGCATCAATGGCATGCGCATCAAGGTCAAAGGCGATGTGTTCCTGGCCGATATCGCGCCGTTGCAGTCCGAGCACGATGACAGTGAGGCGCTGGCGGGCGCGGTACTTACCTTGCACCGGGCCGACCGCATCGGCGAGCGCATCTACAATGTGCGCAAGCAGGAGCTGCGCGGTTTCGACAGCATCTTCCAGAGCTCGCGGGTAATGGCCGCCGTGGTGCGTGAGGCGCGGCGCATGGCGCCGCTGGATGCCCCGTTGCTGATTGAAGGCGAGACCGGTACCGGCAAGGAGCTGCTGGCGCGCGCCTGCCACCTGGCCAGCCCGCGCGGCCAGTCACCGCTGATGGCGCTCAATTGTGCCGGGTTGCCCGAGTCGATGGCCGAGACCGAGCTGTTCGGCTACGGCCCCGGGGCATTCGAAGGAGCGCGGGCCGAGGGCAAGCTGGGGCTGCTGGAGCTGACTGCCGGCGGCACGCTGTTTCTTGATGGGGTAGGGGAGATGAGCCCGCGCCTGCAAGTGAAGTTGCTGCGCTTTCTGCAGGACGGTTGCTTTCGCCGGGTAGGCAGCGATGAAGAGGTCTACCTGGATGTGCGGGTAATTTGCGCGACCCAGGTGGATTTGTCCGAGCTGTGTGCCCGTGGGGAGTTTCGTCAGGACCTGTATCACCGCCTCAACGTATTGTCGCTGCACATTCCGCCTTTGCGTGAATGCATGGATGGGCTGGAGGGGTTGGTGCAGCACTTTCTCGATCAGGCCAGCCGGCAGATCGGCTGCGCCATGCCCCGCCTGGCGCCGGCAGCCATGGAAAAACTTGGGCAATACCATTGGCCGGGCAATGTAAGGCAGTTGGAAAACGTATTGTTCCAGGCGGTTTCTTTATGTGAAGGCGGCGTGGTCAAGAGCGAGCATATACGCTTGCCGGATTATGGCGCGCGGCAACCGTTGGGTGAGTTTTCGCTGGAAGGGGATCTTTCGCAGATTGTCGGGCGCTTTGAAAAAGCGGTACTGGAAAGTTTGATGGGGGAGTTTTCGAGTAGTCGGGCGTTGGGGAAAAGATTGGGTGTTTCGCATACGACTATTGCCAACAAGTTGAGGGATTATTCCTTGGGCAAGTCAGCAGATTAAAGCGGGTTATTAATAACCTGATAGTCTTGTGTCGGATTCTTCGCGGGCTTGCCCGCTCCCACAGTTACTGCACAGAGCTTGAAAGCTGTGCGATCCCTGTGGGAGCGGGCAAGCCCGCGAAGGGCCCCGCAGGGGCCCAAATCTCAAGGGTTAGCCGTTAGAGCAGCCGTTCCCCATCACGCGGTATTCGAGAATGTGCTTCTGGCCCTGGGAGTCCTCGTAGGTCATGCGGGCTGGCACGACTTCGCACACATTGGGCACTTCGCTCATGGAAATGACGCGGGCAATGTCCAGGTGCTGCGAGTAACTGTACTGTTCAACCGGAATCTGCTCGGCATCTTTGGCTTCGCCGGCCATCGCCGCGCCGCAAAGACTGCCAAGTACCAATACCAGTAAAGCTTTCATTTTCTATTTACCTGTCTAAGGTCGTGAGGGGGCACGCGGCGCTTATGGCGCCGCGAGTATTGCTAGTTTTAACTATCGGGATGAGATGGAGATTAACGCTTGCCTTCGTGGGGGCTGTTACCAGTTGTTAATCGCCTTGCCGTTGCTGGCGAGGTGAATTTTATGGCGGTGGCCACGGCTGAAACAGTGGGTCTTTTGATAAAGTGTTTTGACAGAATCTGTAACAATCCCGTGTTAACCCCCTTCTTTTTTTCGCCGCATAGGCTGTAATGCCCGCGCTAGAGGGCTTTGCCGGAACGGGCGTACCAAATTACTACCAACGTCGAATGGCTTTTGTCGCTCTGGTACAGTTACAAACGGTTCCATACAAAAACAACTATTACACCGAGGTAACACAGATGAGTGCGGCTCCACTGTATCCCGTTCGTCCCGAGGTTGCGGCCACTACCCTGACCGACGAGGCCACCTACAAGGCCATGTACCAGAAATCGGTGATCAACCCGGACGGCTTCTGGCGCGAGCAGGCCCAGCGTATCGACTGGATCAAACCGTTCACCAAGGTCAAGCAAACCTCCTTTGACGACCACCACGTCGATATCAAATGGTTCGCCGACGGCACTCTGAACGTTTCCTCCAACTGCCTGGACCGCCACCTCGAAGAGCGCGGCGACCAGCTGGCCATCATCTGGGAAGGCGACGACCCTTCCGAACACCGCAACATCACTTACCGTGAACTGCACGAGCAGGTCTGCAAGTTCGC
This sequence comes from Pseudomonas sp. WOUb67, assembly GCF_050058005.1. Classification (NCBI taxonomy): domain Bacteria; kingdom Pseudomonadati; phylum Pseudomonadota; class Gammaproteobacteria; order Pseudomonadales; family Pseudomonadaceae; genus Pseudomonas; species Pseudomonas sp. WOUb67. Next base: position 2,367,765 of record NZ_CP170112.1, read on the forward strand.
CAACGCCCTGCGTGGCCAGGACGTGCACCGTGGTGACGTGGTGACCATCTACATGCCGATGATCCCCGAGGCCGTGGTCGCCATGCTGGCGTGTGCCCGCATTGGCGCGATTCACTCGGTGGTGTTCGGTGGCTTCTCCCCTGAAGCGTTGGCCGGCCGCATCATCGATTGCGAGTCCAAGGTGGTGATCACCGCCGACGAAGGCGTGCGTGGCGGCCGTCGTACCCCGCTCAAGGCCAACGTCGACCTGGCGCTGACCAACCCTGAAACCAAAAGCGTGCAGAAGATCATCGTGTGCAAGCGCACCGGTGGTGATATTGCCTGGCACCAGCACCGCGACATCTGGTACGAAGACCTGATGAAAGTGGCCTCCAGCCACTGCGCGCCAAAAGAAATGGGTGCTGAAGAAGCGCTGTTCATCCTTTATACCTCTGGCTCCACGGGCAAGCCGAAGGGTGTGTTGCACACCACCGGCGGTTACCTGGTGTATGCCGCGCTGACCCATGAGCGTGTGTTCGACTACCGCCCGGGTGAGGTCTACTGGTGTACCGCCGACGTCGGTTGGGTCACTGGCCACAGCTACATCGTTTATGGCCCGCTGGCCAATGGCGCCACCACCTTGCTGTTCGAAGGCGTGCCGAACTACCCGGACATTACCCGCGTCTCGAAGATCGTCGACAAGCACAAGGTCAACATCCTCTACACCGCGCCAACCGCCATTCGCGCGATGATGGCCGAAGGGCAGGCCGCTGTTGAAGGGGCCGATGGTTCCAGCCTGCGCCTGCTGGGCTCGGTGGGCGAGCCGATCAACCCTGAAGCGTGGAACTGGTACTACAAGACTGTAGGCAAGGAGCGTTGCCCGATCGTCGACACCTGGTGGCAGACCGAAACCGGCGGCATCCTGATCAGCCCGCTGCCGGGCGCCACCGGCCTCAAGCCGGGCTCGGCAACCCGCCCGTTCTTTGGTGTGGTGCCCGCGCTGGTGGACAACCTGGGTAACCTGATCGAGGGTGCGGCCGAAGGCAACCTGGTGATCCTCGACTCCTGGCCGGGCCAGTCGCGTTCGCTGTACGGCGACCACGACCGCTTCGTCGACACCTACTTCAAGACCTTCCGTGGCATGTACTTCACCGGCGACGGCGCGCGCCGCGACGAGGATGGCTACTACTGGATCACCGGCCGCGTGGATGACGTACTCAACGTCTCCGGCCACCGTATGGGTACTGCCGAAATCGAAAGCGCCATGGTCGCGCATTCGAAAGTTGCCGAGGCCGCAGTGGTTGGCGTGCCGCACGACATCAAGGGCCAGGGCATCTATGTGTATGTCACCCTCAATTCCGGTATCGAGGCCAGTGAGCAACTGCGCCTGGAACTGAAAAACTGGGTGCGCAAGGAAATCGGCCCGATCGCCTCGCCGGACGTGATCCAGTGGGCGCCGGGGCTGCCGAAGACCCGTTCGGGCAAGATCATGCGCCGTATCCTGCGCAAGATTGCCACCGGTGAATACGATGCGCTGGGCGATATCTCGACCCTGGCTGACCCGGGTGTGGTGCAGCACCTGATCGATACCCACAAGGCCATGAACCTGGCTTCGGCCTGATATCGAGGCAGAGCGTGGGCCCTTGTGCGGGCGGCCTTATGTGGGAGCGGGCGTGCCCGCGAACACCGGCGCAGCCGGTGCCATCCACCGGGTTGCCTGCTTCGCGGGCGCGCCCGCTCCCACAAAAGGCCGCTCCTACAGGAAGATGTGAGCGCACCAGAAAACCCCGCCCGGGCAACCGGCGGGGTTTTTGCTTTACTGTTACCCGACATTCATCGGTAACTGTTCTGTCACCGGTCTCGCACAAGTTCGGGGCGCGAAGAAACAAATCCGGCCCGTTTCGGTGCATTGCCGTAGCCATTTTGTGCAACACAGCACGCTACACTTGCCGTAGTACAAGGCTTTGCCAATAATAGGCCCAGGAATTGCTAGGTCTATAGGTTCTATTTCTTGCGCTTTTGCATATTTTGCACTGGCTGTCAACATCGCCCGCAGCGGTTTCAAGCGCTTCTGTAAGTAGTTGTCGCTTTGAAGAAATATCGACTACCGGGCTGTCGCTAAAATGCCACTCACTCGCTCGTGGTCTGCGACCTTGGTCGAACCCTGCGCGGCTCGCGTTGTACCCATTCGCATATCGGGCAGTTGTTACCTGCCTTGTATTGCCCCGTACCGATGGAGTTACCTGATGAAGAAGCTCGCACTGCTTGGCGCCCTGGCGCTGTCTGTGTTTTCCCTGGTGTCGCAGGCCGATGAAAAACCCCTGAAAATCGGCATTGAAGCCGCCTACCCACCCTTCGCCTTCAAGCAGCCCGATGGCAGCATCGCCGGTTTCGACTACGACATCGGCAACGCCCTGTGCGAACAGATGAAAGCCAAGTGCACCTGGGTCGAGCAGGAGTTCGACGGCCTGATCCCTGCGCTGAAAGTGCGCAAGATCGACGCCATCCTGTCGTCCATGTCGATCACTGAAGACCGCAAGAAGTCGGTCGACTTCACCAAGCGCTACTACCTGACCCCGGCACGCCTGGTCATGAAGGACGGCACCGCTGTTAGCGAAAGCCTGGACGAGCTGAAAGGCAAGAAGATCGGCGTGCAGCGCGGCTCGATCCATGACCGCTTCGCCAAGGAAGTACTGGGCGCCAAAGGTGCCACCGTGGTGCCTTACGGCACCCAGAACGAAATCTACCTGGACGTGGCAGCTGGCCGCCTCGACGGCACCGTGGCTGACGCCACCCTGCTGGAAGACGGCTTCCTCAAGACCGACGCCGGCAAGGGCTTCGCCTTCGTAGGCCCGGCCTTCACCGACGCCAAGTACTTCGGTGACGGCATCGGCATTGCCGTGCGCAAGGGTGACAAGGCCAACGTCGAGCGTATCAACGCGGCCATCGACGCCATCCGTGCCAACGGCAAGTACAAAGAAATCGAGAAGAAGTACTTCAACTTCGACATCTACGGTCCAGACTCGAACTAAGACGTCGGGTTTCACCTGTGCAATGGTGCAAACAGCAGAGGCTCTGAGGTTTGCACCATTTTTCATTCTCTAGGTCGAGGACCTCATCATGTTGAAAGGCTACGGGGCAGTCATCCTCGACGGGGCGTGGCTGACGCTGCAGCTCGCCCTGTCGTCGATGGCCCTGGCCATCGTGCTCGGCCTGATCGGTGTGGCGCTGCGCTTGTCGCCGGTGCGCTGGCTGGCCTGGCTGGGCGATCTGTATTCCACCGTTATCCGTGGTATTCCGGACCTGGTCCTGATCCTGCTGATCTTCTACGGCGGGCAAGACATCATCAACCGGGTGGCACCGCTGCTCGGCTACGAAGACTACATCGACCTGAACCCGCTGGCGGCGGGTATCGGCACGCTGGGCTTCATCTTTGGCGCGTACCTGTCGGAAACCTTCCGCGGTGCTTTCCTCGGCATTCCCAAGGGCCAGGCCGAAGCAGGCGTGGCGTATGGCATGAGCAACCGCCAGGTGTTCTTCCGCATCCAGGTGCCGCAAATGATTCGCCTGGCGATCCCGGGCTTCACCAACAACTGGCTGGTGCTGACCAAGGCCACCGCGCTGATTTCGGTGGTCGGCCTGCAGGACATGATGTTCAAGGCCAAGCAGGCGGCCGATGCCACCCGCGAGCCTTTCACCTTCTTCCTGGCGGTGGCGGCCCTGTACCTGGTGCTGACCAGCGTCTCGCTGCTGGCCCTGAAGTATCTCGAGCGCCGCTACTCGGTGGGCGTGAAGGTGGCTGAACTATGATTTTTGACTACAACGTCGTCTGGGAGGCATTGCCGTTGTACTTCGGCGGCCTGCTGACCACCCTCAAGCTGCTGGCGATTTCGCTGTTCTTCGGCCTGTTGGCGGCCATTCCGCTGGGCCTGATGCGCGTGTCGAAGCAGCCTGTGGTCAATCTCGTGGCGTGGCTCTACACCTACGTGATTCGCGGCACGCCGATGCTGGTGCAGCTGTTCCTGATCTATTACGGCCTGGCGCAGTTCGAAGCCGTGCGAGAAAGCTTCCTCTGGCCGCTGCTGTCCAGCGCCACCTTCTGCGCCTGCCTGGCGTTCGGTGTCAACACCAGTGCCTACACCGCAGAAATCATCGCCGGCAGCCTCAAGGCCACACCCCATGGCGAGATCGAGGCGGCCAAGGCCATGGGCATGTCGCGCATGAAGATGTACCGGCGCATCCTGCTGCCGTCGGCCCTGCGCCGGGCGCTGCCGCAGTACAGCAACGAAGTGATCATGATGCTGCAGACCACCAGCCTGGCGTCGATCGTCACCCTCATCGACATCACCGGTGCCGCACGCACGGTCAATGCCCAGTACTACCTGCCTTTCGAGGCCTACATCACGGCGGGCGTGTTCTACCTGTGCCTGACCTTCATCCTGGTGCGCCTGTTCAAGATGGCCGAACGCCGCTGGCTCGGCTACCTGGCGCCGCGCAAGCACTGACCGCTTTGTGAGAATCGACAGCATGTACAAACTCGAAGTCCAAGACCTGCACAAGCGCTACGGCAGCCATGAAGTGCTCAAGGGCGTGTCCCTGGCGGCCAAGGCCGGCGACGTCATCAGCATCATCGGCTCCAGTGGTTCGGGCAAGTCGACCTTCCTGCGCTGCATCAACCTGCTGGAGCAGCCGCACGCCGGCAAGATCCTGCTCAACAACGAAGAGCTCAAGCTGGTCGCCGGCAAGGACGGTGCGCTGAAGGCCGCCGACCCGCGCCAGCTGCAGCGCATGCGCTCGCGCCTGTCGATGGTGTTCCAGCACTTCAACCTGTGGTCGCACATGACGGCGCTGGAGAACGTGATCGAGGCGCCGGTCCACGTGCTGGGCATGAACAAGAAAGAAGCCCTTGAAAAGGCCGAGCACTACCTGGCCAAGGTGGGGGTTTCCCACCGCAAGGACGCCTTCCCCGGGCATATGTCGGGTGGCGAGCAACAGCGTGTGGCAATTGCCCGGGCCCTGGCCGTGGAACCAGAGGTTATGCTGTTCGACGAGCCGACTTCGGCGCTCGACCCGGAGCTGGTGGGCGATGTGCTCAAGGTCATGCAGGCGCTGGCCCAGGAAGGCCGGACGATGGTGGTGGTGACCCACGAAATGGGCTTTGCTCGCGAGGTGTCCAACCAGTTGGTGTTCCTGCACAAAGGCCTGGTGGAAGAAGCCGGCTGCCCACGCGAAGTACTGGCCAACCCGCAGTCGGAGCGCCTGAAGCAGTTCCTCTCCGGCAGCCTGAAGTAAAAGCTGCATTTTTGCACCAGAATAGGGCATGCTGCGCTGCGAGCGCAGCCTGACCCGGCGCACAGACTCGAACGACCTCAGGTTTCGGACCGCACCCTATGACCACCCAGCGAATCGGTTTTCTCATCTGGCCCAGCACCAGGCCCTTGACCCTGGCGCTGGCCGAGGAAGTGTTGCAGGTGGCGCAGCGGGTGCATCCGGATGTGGTCTACGAACTGGCCTTCCTGCAGGCGGAGCCTGCGCCAGAGGGTGGTTGGCGCCTGCCGGGCGAGCCGTGGGCCGGCCGCCTGGAGGGTTGCCACAAACTGTTCCTGGTGGCTGACGAGCCGCCTGCGGCGCTAGGGGCTGCCTTGTCGACTGCGCTCAAGCAGTTGGCGCGCAGTGGCTGCATGGTCGGCGGCCTGGCGGCAGGGGTTTATCCGCTGGCGATGCTGGGCCTGCTCGACGGTTACCGGGCTGCGGTGCACTGGCGCTGGCAGGACGATTTTGCCGAACGCTTCCCCAAGGTCATTGCCACCAGCCACCTGTTCGACTGGGACCGTGATCGCCTGACGGCCTGTGGCGGTATCGCCGTGGCCGACCTGCTGCTGGCAGTGCTGGCCCGTGATCACGGGGCGGAGCTGGCGGGGGCGGTGTCGGAAGAACTGGTGGTGGAGCGCATCCGCGAGGGGGGCGAGCGCCAGCGAATTCCGCTGCAGAACCGCCTGGGTTCGAGCCACCCCAAGCTGACCCAGGCGGTGCTGTTGATGGAAGCCAACATCGAAGAGCCGCTGACCACCGACGAGATTGCCCAGCATGTGTGCGTGTCGCGTCGGCAGCTGGAACGCATCTTCAAGCAGTACCTGAACCGCGTGCCGAGCCAGTACTACCTGGAGCTGCGGCTGAACAAGGCGCGGCAGATGCTGATGCAGACCAGTAAGTCGATCATCCAGATTGGCTTGTCCTGTGGCTTCTCCTCGGGGCCGCATTTTTCCAGTGCCTATCGCAACTTCTTTGGCGCCACGCCACGGGAAGACCGCAACCAGCGGCGCAGTAGTAGCCCGTTCGAACTGAGCTCGGCGCCTGCCGAAAAGGGCTGAGATCTCGGTTGGGTTCGGGGTGTATGCCTTGGGGGTGATGGTGGGGCGCAAATCGAGCGCCGCCCGCGCGGCGCATCGCGGATAAATCCGCTCCTACATTTGTTGCAACGTGGCCATGCCTGTGAGGCCATGGTTGTCAGCCGGTTTGCAAGACTCAAGACATGCACCAAGGCAGGCAACCATGGCGTATCAGATTCGGCACGTTGCAACAAATGTAGGAGCGGATTTATCCGCGATGCGCCGCGCGGGCGGCGCTCGATTTGCGCCACAACACAACAACAACGACTTGCACCCGCCGCTTTCCCGAATTGCCTGTGAACACCCGTTCACCCAGCATCCTCTCTCCCGTACACTGCGCGATTGCGACAGTGTTTGTCGCATTGCCGAAAGCCTTGTCAAAACTGGGTTTTGCGCTGTAACAAGTTGTCGCTTGGCCGCAAGGACAGGCGCGGATCAGTCCTTACAATCCCCCCATCGCTCGCCCACTTCCAGGCCAGCGTTCCTCTTCAGGAGACTCAGATGTCCGTTGAGCAAGCCCCGGTGCAACGTGCCGATTTCGACCAGGTCATGGTCCCCAACTATTCTCCGGCGGCCTTCATTCCTGTGCGAGGCGAGGGCTCCCGTGTGTGGGACCAGTCGGGTCGCGAGTTGATCGACTTTGCCGGTGGCATCGCGGTAAATGCCCTGGGCCACTGCCACCCGGCGCTGGTCAAGGCCCTGACCGACCAGGCCAACACCCTCTGGCACGTATCCAACGTGTTTACCAACGAGCCGGCCCTGCGCCTGGCCCACAAGCTGGTGGACGCCACCTTTGCCGACCGGGCGTTCTTCTGCAACTCCGGCGCCGAGGCCAACGAGGCCGCCTTCAAGCTGGCCCGTCGCGTCGCCCATGACCGCTTCGGCCCGGAAAAGCACGAAATCATCGCCACCGTGAACAGCTTCCACGGCCGCACCCTGTTCACCGTCAGTGTCGGTGGCCAGCCGAAGTACTCCGACGGCTTCGGCCCGAAGATCACCGGCATCAGCCACGTGCCGTACAACGACCTCGAGGCCCTGAAAGCCCAGATTTCGGACAAGACCTGCGCCGTGGTGATCGAACCGATCCAGGGCGAAAGCGGCGTGGTACCGGCTGACCTGGCCTACCTGGAAGGCGCGCGCAAGCTGTGCGACGAGCACAACGCCCTGCTGATCTTCGACGAAGTGCAGACCGGCGTGGGCCGTACCGGTTCGCTGTATGCCTACCAGCACTACGGCGTGACGCCTGACATCCTGACCAGCGCCAAGAGCCTGGGCGGTGGCTTCCCGATCGGCGCCATGCTGACCACCACCGAACTGGCCAAGCACCTGGCCGTCGGCACCCACGGCACCACCTACGGCGGCAACCCACTGGGCTGCGCTGTCGCCTGCGCGGTGCTGGATGTGGTCAATACCCCTGAAACCCTGGCCGGCATCAAGGCCAAGCACGCACGCTTCAAGGCCCGCCTGGAACAGATTGGCCAGAAGTACAACCTGTTCACCCAGGTGCGGGGTGTCGGCCTGCTGCTCGGCTGCGTACTGACCGAGGCCTGGCAAGGCAAGGCCAAGGACGTGCTCAACGCCGCCGAGAAAGAAGGCGTGATGGTGCTGCAGGCCGGCCCGGACGTAGTGCGTTTTGCGCCAAGCCTGGTGGTTGAAGACGCCGACATCGATGAAGGCCTGGACCGCTTCGAGCGCGCTGTGGCCACGCTGACCAAAGGCTGATCCGCCTGCGGTCCTTTCGCCGGCCCAGGCCACTCGCGGGCCTGGTCGGCGATACCCGATTCCACTGCAGGTGCCCGCGTACCTGCCGTTTTTCCGTGCCGCCGTGAGCGGCCCGTATTCCAAAGGAGTGACACCATGCTGGTGATGCGCCCCGCGCAAATGGCTGATCTGAATGAAGTGCAGCGCATGGCTGCAGACAGCCCCATTGGTGTCACCTCGCTGCCGGACGACGCTGCTCGCCTGGGCGACAAGATCGCCGCATCCGAGACTTCCTTCGCCGCCGAGGTCAGCTTCAACGGCGAAGAAAGCTACTTCTTTGTGCTTGAAGACAGCGAGACCGGCAAGCTGGCCGGCTGCTCGGCCATTGTCGCTTCGGCTGGCTACTCCGAGCCGTTCTACAGCTTTCGTAACGAAACCTTCGTGCACGCCTCGCGCGAGCTGAAGATCCACAACAAGATCCACGTGCTGTCGTTGTGTCATGACTTGACCGGCAACAGCCTGCTGACCAGCTTCTATGTATTGCCGGAGCTGGTGAACAGCGGCTGGGCCGAGCTCAATTCGCGCGGTCGCCTGCTGTTCATGGCCGCGCACCCGGAGCGTTTCGCCGACTCGGTCGTGACCGAAATCGTCGGCTACAGCGACGAGAATGGCGAATCGCCGTTCTGGGATGCCATCGGCCGCAATTTCTTCGACCTCAACTACTCCGACGCCGAGCGCCTGTGTGGCCTGAAGAGCCGTACCTTCCTCGCCGAACTGATGCCGCACTACCCGATCTACGTGCCGTTGCTGCCCGATGAGGCGCAAGAAGCCATGGGCCAGGTGCACCCGCGCGCGCAGATCACCTTCGACATCCTCATGCGTGAAGGCTTCGAAACCGAGCACTACATCGACATCTTCGATGGCGGCCCGACCCTGCATGCGCGCACCTCGGGCATTCGCTCGATCGCCCAGAGCCGCTCGGCGCCGGTGAAAATCGATGAAGCCGCGGGCAAGGGTGGGCGCCCTTACCTGGTGTGCAATGGCCAGTTGCAGGACTACCGCGCGGTGCTGCTGGACCTCGACTGGGTGCCCGGCAAGCCGGTGAGCCTGAGCGTGGCTGCGGCCGACGCGCTGGGTGTGGGCGAGGGTGGCAGCGTGCGCCTGGTCGCGGTCTGAGGTCTGGTAACAGACGTTTCGGGATTGATGCGTTAGAAGAGTTTTGCGCCGGCCAACGCCGCCGCACAAGGAGATAGCATGATCGTTCGTCCTGTACGCAGCAGCGATTTGCCTGCGTTGATCGAATTGGCACGCAGCACCGGCACCACCGGGCTGACCACGCTGCCGGCCAACGAAGAGCGCCTGGGGCATCGCGTTGGCTGGGCGGAAAAGAGCTTCCGTGGCGAAGCCGAGCGTGGCGACACCGACTACCTGTTCGTGCTGGAAAACGACGAAGGCCTGGTGGTCGGCATCAGTGCCATCGCCGGTGCCGTCGGCCTGCGCGAGCCTTGGTACAACTACCGGGTCGGCCTGACCGTCAGCGCCTCGCAGGAGCTGAAGATCTATCGCGAAATCCCCACCCTGTTCCTTGCCAACGACCTGACCGGCAACTCCGAGCTGTGCTCGCTGTTCCTGCGCAGCGACCACCGCTCCGGGCTCAATGGCCGCCTGCTGTCGCGTGCGCGCATGCTGTTCATTGCCGAGTTCCCGGAGCTGTTCGGCAAGAAGATCATTGCCGAAATGCGCGGAATGTCCGACGAGCAGGGCCGTTCGCCGTTCTGGGAAAGCCTTGGCCGGCATTTCTTCAAGATGGAGTTCAGCCAGGCGGACTACCTGACCGGCGTTGGCAACAAGTCGTTCATCGCCGAGCTGATGCCCAAGTTCCCGCTGTACACCTGCTTCCTGTCCGAGGCGGCGCGCGAGGTAATCGGCCGTGTGCACGTCGACACCGAGCCGGCGCTGGCCATGCTCAAGCAGGAAGGCTTCAACTACCAGGGCTATGTCGACATCTTCGACGCAGGCCCGGCCATCGAGTGTGATACCGCCAAGATCCGCGCCGTGCGCGAGAGCCAGACGCTGGTGCTGGCGGTGGGCACGCCGGGCGATGACGCCACCCCTTACATCATCCACAACCGCAAGCGCGACGATTGCCGCATCACGGCCGCGCCTGCGCGGCTGGCCGCCGGTACCCTGGTGGTCGACCCGTTGACCGCCAAGCGTCTGCGCATGGGCGCCGGCGACAACGTGCGCGCCGTGCCGCTGTCGGCCAGCCGGGAGGCCCAGTAAATGACCACGCATTACATCGCAGGCAATTGGCTGGCGGGGCAGGGCGAACCCCTGCAGTCGCTGAACCCGGTGACCCAGGCTGTCGTCTGGCAAGGGCAGGGCGCTGACGCCAGCCAGGTGGACGCCGCCGTGCAGGCCGCGCGCCAGACCTTTCCGGCCTGGGCGCAACTGAGCCTGGAAGCGCGCATCGACGTGCTGGAGAAGTTCACCGAGCAGCTGAAAAAGCATGCCGAAGCCTTGGCCCAGTGCATTGGTGAGGAAACCGGAAAGCCGCTGTGGGAATCGGCGACCGAAGTCACCAGCATGATCAACAAGGTGGCGATCTCGGTACAAAGCTACCGCGAGCGCACCGGTGAAAAGAGCGGCCCGCTGGCTGACGCCACCGCCGTGCTGCGGCACAAGCCCCATGGCGTGGTGGCGGTGTTCGGCCCCTACAACTTCCCCGGTCACCTGCCCAATGGCCATATCGTGCCGGCGCTGCTGGCGGGTAACTGCGTGGTGTTCAAGCCCAGCGAGCTGACGCCCAAGGTTGCCGAGCTGACCGTCAACTGCTGGATCGCCGCCGGCCTGCCGGCGGGCGTGCTGAACCTGGTGCAGGGCGCCCGCGAAACCGGTGTGGCGCTGGCCGCCAACCCGGGGATCGATGGCCTGTTCTTCACCGGCTCCAGCCGCACCGGCAACCTGCTGCACCAGCAGTTCGCCGGTCGCCCGGACAAAATCCTGGCCCTGGAAATGGGGGGCAACAACCCGCTCGTGGTCGACGAGGTGAAAGACCTCGACGCCGCGGTGTACACCATCATCCAGTCGGCGTTCATTTCCGCCGGCCAGCGTTGCACCTGCGCGCGGCGCCTGCTGGTGCCGCAAGGCGCCTGGGGGGATGCACTGATCGCGCGCCTGGTCGAGGTGTGCAAAACCATCACGGTGGGTGCGTTCGATGAACAGCCGGCGCCGTTCATGGGCTCGGTCATTTCGCTGCAGGCGGCGCGGGCGCTGATTGCGGCCCAGGCCGAACTGGCCGCCAAAGGTGGCGTGAAACTGCTGGAAATGACTCAGCCGCAGGCCGATGCCGCGCTGCTGACCCCAGGTATTGTCGATGTCACAGCCGTGGCCGAGCGCCCGGATGAAGAGTTCTTCGGCCCGCTGCTGCAGGTGATCCGTTATGCCGACTTCGATGCCGCCATCGATGAAGCCAACAACACCCAGTACGGCCTGGCCGCTGGCTTGCTGTCCGACTCGCGTGCCCGCTACCAGTACTTCTGGCTGCGCAGCCGCGCCGGCATCGTCAACTGGAACAAGCAACTGACCGGCGCCGCCAGCAGCGCGCCGTTCGGTGGCGTGGGTGCCAGTGGCAACCATCGCGCCAGTGCCTATTACGCGGCTGACTACTGCGCTTACCCCGTGGCTTCGCTGGAAACCGCCAGCCTTGCCTTGCCGGCGACCCTGACGCCGGGCGTCACCCTATAACAACAGGTCACGGAGCCTAGCCGATGAAATCCTATGAAGTGAATTTTGATGGCCTGGTGGGGCCTACCCACAACTATGGCGGCCTGTCTTACGGCAACGTGGCTTCGCAGAGCAACAGCCAGCAGGGTTCCAGCCCGCGTGAAGCGGCGCGCCAAGGCCTGGCGAAAATGAAAGCGCTGGCCGACATGGGCTTCAAGCAGGGCGTGCTGGCGCCGCAAGAGCGCCCGGATGTGGCCGCGCTGCGCCGCCTGGGCTTTGGCGGCAGCGATGCCGAGGTGATCCAGCGTGCTGCCAAAGAGGCCATGCCTCTGCTGGTCGCCAGCTGCTCGGCCTCGAGCATGTGGGTGGCCAACGCCGCCACGGTCAGCCCCAGTGCCGACACCGCAGATGGCCGCGTGCACTTCACTGCCGCCAACCTGAACTGCAAGTACCACCGCAGCATCGAGCACCCGACCACCAGCCGTGTGCTGGGCGCCATGTTCAACAACGAGAAACACTTTGCCCACCACGAAGCATTGCCTGCCGTGGCACAGTTCGGTGACGAGGGCGCGGCCAACCACACGCGCTTCTGCCGTGCCTATGGCGACGCGGGTGTGGAGTTCTTCGTCTATGGCCGCAGTGCCTTCGACAGCCGTTACCCGGCGCCGCAGAAGTACCCGGCCCGGCAGACCCTGGAGGCCTCGCAGGCCGTGGCCCGGCTGCATGGGCTGAGCGATGGCGGTGTGGTCTACGCTCAACAGAACCCGGCGGTGATCGACCAGGGCGTGTTCCACAACGATGTGATTTCGGTGGGTAACGGCGAGGTGCTGTTCTACCACGAGGATGCGTTCCTCGAGACCGACGCGGTGCTTGGTCAGCTGCGAGCTAAACTGGCCAGCAAGGGTGGCAACTTCCAGGCCATCTGTGTGCCGCGGGCAGCGGTAGCGGTCGAGGACGCCGTGCGCTCCTACCTGTTCAACAGCCAGCTGCTCAGCCGCGATGACGGCTCCATGCTGCTGGTGGTGCCGGAAGAGTGCCGCAACAACGAGCGGGTCTGGGCCTACCTGGGCCAGCTGACCAGCCAGGGTGGCCCGGTGAAGGAGGTCAAGGTATTCGACCTCAAGCAAAGCATGCAGAACGGCGGCGGCCCGGCTTGCCTGCGGTTGCGCGTGGCGTTGAAGGAATCGGAACTGGCGGCGGTCAACCAAGGCGTTATCATGACCGCCCCGCTGTACGACACCTTGGTGCAGTGGGTCGACAGGCATTACCGCGATCGCCTGGGCGAAGCGGACCTGGCCGACCCGCAGCTGCTGGTGGAATGCCGTACGGCACTGGACGAATTGACCCAGATCCTGAAGTTGGGCTCGGTATACCCGTTCCAACGCCAACCTTGAAGAGAGACTTTGCAATGACCGACGCCCTGCGCCTGATCCTCGAAGATGAAGACGGCACCCAGCTGGAAACCTCCTGCACCCGCTTTGCCGTGGTTTGGCAAGGCAAGGAAGTGTGGATTCAGCAAGACGGCCGCGGCCAGCTGCTGATCGGTGTGGACGTTGACGAAGACGACACCGAATACGCCAACCTGCTGCTGCGTCCGATGGCCACCAACCTGGTCAGCCTGCAGCTGGAAATGGAGCCGGCCGAGGTTGGCGAAGACGACGATCACGTCCATGGCCCCGACTGCGGCCACCACCACTAAGGATGTCCCTATGCTCGCCCTTGGCAAATTGCTTGAGCTGACCCTCACCGATCACGAACCGGCCGAGAAGACCCAAGTGACACCCAAGGGCGCGCGTTTGCGCTGGCTGGGGGAGGGCGCACTTGAAGTGCGCCCGGCCGAAAACGAAGATTGCGGGCTGGACTTGCTGTTGTCTGCCGGCATTCATGGCAACGAAACCGCGCCGATCGAACTGCTCGAACGGCTGCTGCATGGCGTGGCCAACGGCAAGATCAGACCCAAGGCACGGCTGCTGTTCCTGTTCGGCAACCCGGCGGCCATCCGCAAGGGCGAGCGCTTCATCGAGCAGGACATCAACCGGCTGTTCAACGGCCGCCATGAGCTTTCCAGTGGTTTCGAGGCCTTGCGTGCCGCCGAGCTGGAACAGTTCGCCCGGGTGTTCTTCAGCAAGCCGGGGCGCAGCCGCCTGCATTACGACCTGCATACCGCCATCCGCGGTTCGAAGATCGAGCAATTCGCCTTGTACCCCTATAAGGAGGGGCGCAAGCATTCCCGTCGCGAACTGGCGCGCCTGGCGGCGGCCGGCATGGAGGCTGTACTGCTGCAGAGCAAATCCTCCATCACCTTCAGTGCCTTTACCTACGAGCAGCTGGAGGCCGAAGCCTTCACCCTGGAGCTGGGCAAGGCCCGCCCTTTTGGCCAGAACGAGCAGGTCAACCTCGACCGGCTGGAGCAGCGCCTGATCCAGATCATCGAAGGCACCGAACCAGAGGGTGAAGGCTCGCTGGATGGCCTGCAGCTGTTCAGCGTTTCTCGCGAGATCATCAAGCACAGCGACAGCTTCCACCTGCACCTGCCGGCGGACATCGAGAACTTTTCCGAGCTGAGCAAGGGTTACCTGCTGGCCGAAGACCTGGCCGAGACGCGCTGGGTGGTCGAGGAGGAGGGGGCGCGCATCATCTTCCCCAACCCCAAGGTCAGGAACGGCTTGCGGGCCGGTATTTTGATCGTGCCGGATTCGGGGCAGCGCCTGGGTTAAAGGCCTTGGCTAATGCGCTGCCCGCTGTAGGAGCAGCCTTGTGCTGCGAAAGGGCCGGTATGGCAAAACATCTGCTGCGGCGGTAATGACCTCTTCGCAGCACAAGGCTGCTCCTACAGGTCCTGGGCTGGTTTTTGGATCCCTGTTTGCCCATGAAACTCTTTTAATTCACCGCCTGTTCCATTTTCCCTCCCCATCGGCGGTAATTGGCTTGCCAGTGGCGAAAGACAGGATTTAGCATCCGGTCATGTCATTTTCGTTTGCATAGCCCGAAAAACCGTCCAAACGATGGTTTCTATCGTATAAACACACTGCATCGAGATTGCAGGACCGATATAATGCGGCCCTTTGCCGTCGTTTCGTCGACGCGTTTGCCCAACAGGGCCGCCGTTTCCGTGGAAGAACCTATGAAAAGCGCAGAAATCCGTGAAGCCTTCCTTCGCTTCTTCGAAGAGCAGGGACACACCCGAGTCGCCTCCAGTTCGCTGATCCCGAACAACGACCCAACCCTGCTGTTCACCAATGCCGGCATGAACCAGTTCAAAGACTGTTTCCTCGGTGCGGAGAAGCGTGCCTACACCCGTGCTGTCAGCAGCCAGAAGTGCGTGCGCGCCGGTGGTAAGCATAACGACCTGGAAAACGTCGGTTACACCGCGCGTCACCATACGTTCTTCGAAATGCTGGGCAACTTCAGCTTCGGCGACTATTTCAAGCGCGACGCGATCACCTTCGCCTGGACCTTCCTGACGTCCGAACAATGGCTGAACCTGCCCAAGGAAAAGCTCTGGGTCACCGTCTACGCCACTGACGACGAAGCCTACGACATCTGGACCAAGGAAGTGGGCGTGCCGGCCGAGCGCATGGTTCGCATCGGCGACAACAAAGGCGCCCCGTACGCCTCCGACAACTTCTGGACCATGGGCGATACCGGCCCATGCGGCCCGTGCACCGAGATCTTCTACGACCACGGCGCGGACATCTGGGGCGGCCCACCCGGCTCGCCAGAAGAAGACGGCGACCGCTACATCGAGATCTGGAACAACGTCTTCATGCAGTTCAACCGCACCGCCGACGGTGTGCTGCACCCGCTACCAGCACCGTCGGTGGACACCGGCATGGGCCTGGAGCGCGTCAGCGCCGTGTTGCAGCACGTGCACTCGAACTACGAGATCGACCTGTTCCAGAATCTGCTGGCGGCTGCGGCCAACGCCATCGGTTGCAGCAATGACGGCCAGGCGTCGCTGAAAGTGGTCGCCGACCATATTCGCTCGTGCGGTTTCCTGATTGCCGACGGCGTACTGCCGTCCAACGAAGGCCGTGGCTATGTGCTGCGCCGCATCATTCGTCGTGCCTGCCGCCACGGCAACAAGCTGGGCGCCAAGGGCAGCTTCTTCTACCAGATCGTTGCCGCACTGGCCGCCGAAATGGGCGAGGCATTCCCTGAGCTGAAGAGCCAGCAAGCGCACATCGAGCGCGTGCTGAAGGCTGAAGAAGAGCAGTTCGCCAAGACCCTGGAGCAAGGCCTGCGCATCCTCGAGCAGGACCTGGCCCAACTGCAAGGCGACGTGGTGCCGGGCGACGTGGTGTTCAAGCTGTACGACACCTACGGCTTCCCGATGGACCTGACTGCCGACATCGCCCGTGAGCGCGAGCTGACCATCGACGAAGCCGGCTTCGAGCGCGAGATGGACGCCCAGCGTGAGCGTGCGCGTTCCGCCAGCGCCTTCGGCATGGACTACAACAGCGTGGTCAAGGTCGACAGCGCCACCGAATTCCTCGGCTACGACGCCACCGAAGGCCAGGGCAAGATCATCGCCCTGTACAAAGACGGCCAGGCCGTCGACCAGCTGGGTGAAGGCGAGCAGGGCGTGGTTGTGCTCGACCGCACGCCGTTCTACGCCGAATCCGGTGGCCAGGTGGGTGATAGCGGTTTCCTGCAGGCCGGCGCTGCGCGCTTTGACGTGCGCGACACCACCAAGACTGGCGGTGCCTTCCTGCACCACGGCGTGGTTGCCAGCGGTGCGCTGGTGATCGGTTCGCCGGTCGAGGCCAAGGTCGATGCCGACGTGCAGCACGCTACCTCGCTGAACCACTCCGCCACCCACCTGCTGCACGAAGCGCTGCGCCAGGTGCTGGGCGAGCACGTACAGCAGAAGGGCTCTTTGGTCGACAGCCAGCGCCTGCGTTTCGACTTCAGCCACTTCGAAGCGGTGAAGCCAGAGCAGATCAAGCAACTGGAAGACATCGTCAACCGCGAAGTGCGCAAAAACACCCCGGTGACAACCGAACTGACCGACATCGAAACCGCCAAGGCCAAAGGTGCCATGGCGCTGTTCGGCGAGAAGTACGGCGACACCGTGCGTGTGCTGAGCATGGGGGGTGATTTCTCGGTGGAGCTGTGCGGCGGTATCCACGCCAAGCGCACCGGTGACATCAGCCTGTTCAAGATCATCAGCGAAGGCGGCGTG
The DNA here is from genome assembly GCF_050058005.1 of Pseudomonas sp. WOUb67. Taxonomy (NCBI): domain Bacteria; kingdom Pseudomonadati; phylum Pseudomonadota; class Gammaproteobacteria; order Pseudomonadales; family Pseudomonadaceae; genus Pseudomonas; species Pseudomonas sp. WOUb67. Next base: position 2,384,745 of record NZ_CP170112.1, read on the forward strand.
GCCTCTGGCGTACGCCGTATCGAAGCCGTTACTGGCGCCGCTGCGTTGGCCTACCTGAACGCTGCCGAAGAGCAGGTCAAGGAAGCCGCGCAACTGGTCAAGGGTAACCGCGACAACCTGATCGACAAGCTGTCGGCTGTGCTTGAGCGCAACCGTCAGCTGGAGAAGCAGCTGGAACAGCTGCAGGCCAAAGCCGCCAGCGCCGCCGGGGACGATCTCTCCAACGCGGCTGTTGAGGTCAAGGGTGCCAAGGTCCTTGCCGCCCGCCTGGATGGGCAGGACGGCAAGGCCTTGCTGGCCCTGGTCGATCAGTTGAAGAACAAGCTCGGCCACGCAGTGATCCTGCTGGGCAGCGAGCATGAGGGCAAGGTTGTGCTGGTGGCCGGCGTGACCAAGGACCTCTCCAGCCAACTCAAGGCTGGCGATCTGATGAAACAAGCCGCTGCGGCGGTGGGTGGCAAGGGCGGTGGCCGTCCGGACATGGCCCAGGGTGGTGGCGTCGACGTCGCTGCACTGGACCAGGCCCTGGCGCTGGCCGTGCCATTCGCAGAGCAGGGACTTTGAGATGAAGGGGCGGGTGGTCTAGTCACTCGCCCCTTCATGTTGGATTGTTTTTTGGGGCCCTGTATGGGCTGAGGCACCATTGAAATGGCGTTGATCGTACAGAAATTTGGCGGCACCTCTGTCGGTTCCATCGAGCGGATCGAGCAGGTAGCCGAAAAGGTCAAGAAACACCGTGAAGCGGGCGACGACCTGGTGGTTGTGCTGTCGGCCATGAGCGGTGAAACCAATCGCCTGATCGACCTGGCCAAGCAGATCACCGATCAGCCGGTTCCGCGTGAACTGGACGTGATCGTGTCGACCGGTGAGCAGGTCACCATTGCCCTGCTGACCATGGCCTTGATCAAGCGTGGTGTGCCAGCGGTGTCCTACACCGGCAACCAGGTGCGCATCCTCACCGACAGCTCGCACAACAAGGCGCGCATCCTGCAGATCGACGACCAGAAGATTCGTGCCGACCTCAAGGAAGGCCGCGTGGTCGTGGTAGCAGGCTTCCAGGGCGTCGACGAGCACGGCAGCATCACCACCCTGGGCCGTGGCGGCTCCGACACCACTGGCGTGGCCCTGGCGGCGGCGCTGAAGGCTGACGAGTGCCAGATCTATACCGACGTCGATGGCGTCTACACCACCGACCCGCGCGTTGTGCCACAGGCCCGTCGCCTGGAGAAGATCACCTTCGAAGAGATGCTGGAAATGGCCAGCCTCGGTTCCAAGGTGCTGCAGATCCGTTCGGTGGAGTTCGCCGGCAAGTACAACGTTCCGCTGCGCGTGCTGCACAGCTTCAAGGAGGGTCCGGGTACCCTCATTACCATTGATGAAGAGGAATCCATGGAACAGCCGATCATTTCCGGTATCGCCTTCAACCGTGATGAAGCCAAGCTGACCATTCGCGGCGTGCCGGACACCCCGGGCGTGGCCTTCAAGATCCTCGGCCCGATCAGCGCTTCGAACATCGAAGTCGACATGATCGTGCAGAACGTTGCCCACGATAACACCACCGACTTCACCTTCACCGTACACCGCAACGAGTACGAGAGCGCGAAAAACGTGCTGGAAAACACGGCCCGCGAAATCGGTGCCCGTGAAGTGATCGGCGACACCAAGATCGCCAAGGTCTCGATCGTCGGCGTCGGCATGCGTTCGCACGCCGGTGTTGCCAGCCGCATGTTCGAAGCCCTGGCCAAGGAGAGCATCAACATCCAGATGATCTCCACCTCCGAGATCAAGGTTTCGGTCGTGATCGAAGAGAAGTACCTGGAGCTGGCCGTGCGCGCGCTGCACACCGCGTTTGAACTCGACGCACCTGTTCGACAGGGCGAGTAAAGCGCTGCCAGGAAGGGCGCGGCTTGCCGCGCCCTTCGCGTTTCTGCTCGCCACGCAGGGCCTGTCCTGCCCTGTGAGGCGAGCAACCGGGGCCTGGTCGTCGTCCACGACCAGGCCCTGATACCAAAGACTGTTACCCCTGAATGTTTTGCGTAAGGAGAAAGCTATGTTGATTCTGACTCGTCGGTGCGCCGAGAGCCTGATCATTGGAGACGGCGAGATCACCGTGACGGTGCTTGGCGTCAAAGGCAACCAGGTGCGTATTGGCGTCAGCGCCCCGAAAGAAGTGGCTGTTCACCGCGAGGAAATCTACCTGCGGATCAAGAAAGAGAAGGACGAGGAGCCAAGCCTTTAATTCTTTTGAAGTTTTTTTAAAAAAAAGGGTTGCAAAGGTGAAAGAGGTTCTTTAATATTCGCCTCGTGTTGCGGTGAGGTGGCCGAGTGGCCGAAGGCGCTCCCCTGCTAAGGGAGTATACCTCATAAGGGTATCGGGGGTTCGAATCCCCCCTTCACCGCCATTATTTGCGTAGGGCGCTGTAAACGGTAAGAACGCTAAGTAGTTGATTTTAAACGAAAACGTTCTTGCAAAAATGTTTCAGCGACCTATAATGCGCGGCAAGACACGGACTCATAGCTCAGCTGGATAGAGTACTCGGCTACGAACCGAGCGGTCGCAGGTTCGAATCCTGCTGAGTCCGCCACTTTTGAAGTGGCTTTGTTTGCAAGGCTGCTTCAATCAACCAGCGGTATCTGGTCTAAAACTGCCAATCGCGGACTCATAGCTCAGCTGGATAGAGTACTCGGCTACGAACCGAGCGGTCGCAGGTTCGAATCCTGCTGAGTCCGCCACTTTCTTGAAGTGGCTCTGCTTGCAAAGCTACTTCAGTCAACCAGCGGTAACTGGTCTAAAACTGCCAATCGCGGACTCATAGCTCAGCTGGATAGAGTACTCGGCTACGAACCGAGCGGTCGCAGGTTCGAATCCTGCTGAGTCCGCCACTTTCTTGAAGTGGCTCTGCTTGCAAAGCTGTTTCAGTCAACCAGTGGTAACCTGGTCTAAAACTACCACCACGGACTCATAGCTCAGCTGGATAGAGTACTCGGCTACGAACCGAGCGGTCGCAGGTTCGAATCCTGCTGAGTCCGCCATATCCCATCAAGAAGCCCGCTCAGTTGAGCGGGCTTTTTGTTTTTCTGCGCCACTGAATTGTTGGCCATGTCCATCTAAGCTCTTCTGTAATGTATGTGGTGTAGCTTGGGGCCGCTGTGCGGCGCCAAATACGATCAGGCATCGCAAACACATCTACGCACACAAATGTGCTTTAAGCGCCTGAACTGCCGTCGCACTGATAGCTTCAAGCGTTGTCCCACCTTTATCGCGCAAACGATTGTTCTGGCCAAAAATTTAAGCGATCTGACAGCTTTAGCAGTGTATGATTGCGCCCGTCAGCCCCGCCGGGGCTTGTGGAAAACCACCATGGACTTACCCAGTAGTTACTCGCTAACACGATTCATACAGAAAGATCTGACCGATTGATTCTCCCGGCGTGCTCCGCTGCTGGGAGTGGAGTTCGCCTATGACTGAAGTAGAAGTAAAAAAAGCGCAAGAAAGCCTGCAGGATCGCCTGGCCCAGGTGGTCGAACTGCTGCAACGCCAGCGTGTGGTCGAAGACCTGACGCACCGCCAGGAAGGCGCGCACAACGACCTGGTCGAAAACCTGGTCCACCGCCAGAACCTTGTCGAGTTGCAGCGCAAGCTCGATGATCTGCACCCCGCCGACATCGCCTATATCCTCGAAGCCTTGCCCCTGGAAGACCGCCTGACGGTCTGGCAACTGGTGCGCTCGGATCGCGATGGCGACATCCTGCTGGAAGTTTCCGACTCGGTTCGCCAATCGTTGATCGCCGACATGGACGATCACGAACTGCTGGCCGCCGCCAAGGAAATGGACGCCGACGAGCTGGCCGACCTGGCCCCAGAGCTACCGCGCGACGTTGTTCACGAGCTGATGGAAACCCTCGATGGCCAGCAACGCGAGCGTGTGCGCTCGGCGCTGAGCTACGACGAGGAGCAGGTCGGTGCGTTGATGGACTTCGAGATGGTCACCATCCGCGAAGACGTCAGCCTGGAAGTGGTGCTGCGCTACCTGCGCCGCCTCAAAGAGCTGCCCAACCACACTGACAAACTGTTCGTGGTCGATTACGACGGCATCCTCAAGGGCGTGTTGCCGATCAAGCGCTTGCTGGTCAACGACCCGGAGAAGAAGGTAGCGGAGGTCATGGCGACCGATCCGGTGTCCTTCCAGCCCGAGGAAGATGCCTATGATGCAGCGCAGGCGTTCGAGCGTTATGACCTGGTATCGGCACCTGTAGTCGACAAAGGCGGGCGCCTGATCGGCCGTTTGACCATTGACGAAATGGTCGACCTGATCCGTGAGGAGAGCGAAAGCGAAGTCCTCAACATGGCGGGTCTGCGTGAAGAGGAAGATATCTTTGCCTCGGTCTGGCGCTCGTTCCGCAACCGTTGGGCGTGGCTGGCGATCAACCTGATCACCGCTTTTCTCGCTTCCCGTGTTATCGGGCTGTTCGAAGGCTCGATCGAAAAGCTGGTGGCGTTGGCTGCGTTGATGCCTATCGTTGCGGGTATCGGTGGCAACTCGGGCAACCAGACCATCACCATGATCGTCCGCGCCATGGCGCTGGACCAGGTGTCGCCGGGCAATACCAGCCGCCTGATGCGCAAGGAGTTGGCGGTGTCGCTGATCAACGGCCTGGTGTGGGGTGGAGTGATCGGTGCGGTGGCTTTCTGGCTGTATGGCAGCTGGTCACTGGGTTTGGTGATGACCGCAGCCATGACCCTGAACCTGTTACTGGCAGCGCTGATGGGCGTGCTCATCCCGATGACATTGGCCCGCCTGGGGCGCGACCCGGCGATGGGGGCGAGCGTGATGATCACTGCCGTGACCGACAGTGGCGGCTTCTTCATCTTCCTCGGCCTGGCTACGCTGTTTCTGCTGTAAACCGAATTTTCCCTGTGGGAGCGGGCGAGCCCGCGAACACCGGCGCAGCCGGTGCCATCCACCGCGTCGCCTGATTCGCGGGCTTGCCCGCTCCCACAGGTACTGCATAAGCCCTAAGCCTGCGCGGTCCCACAGAGGTCTGCGTTTGCTTCAGATGGCCGCCCACAAAAAAGCCAGCTTACGCTGGCTTTTTCATGTTCGCTGCAGACCTCAGGAAGCGTCGGCGGCCATTTCCACATCGTGAGCGATGAGGGCCACCAGAGCGTTCTGCTGGCGGTGGGACAGTTGGCGGAAGCGTTGCAGCAACTCGCGCTCATGCAGGGACAGCTCAGGGCTGTCCAGGCGCATGCTCAGCTCGTCACCCAGCGCACCTTCCTGGATAAGGCTCTGTTCCAGGCGCGCGATGATCTCGGAGTTCATGCTGCGGTGATGGTTTCGCGCTACCTCGGCAATGCGCTCACGCATCCCGTCTGGCAGGCGGACGACGAACTTGTCAGCGGTGCGGCTCGAATAAATAGCCTGTTTCATTGGGCGCATATAAATTGACCGGAGTTTGGTTCAGGGGAAGCGGTTCTCAAATTGGCCGCACGGGGTGGAAGTACGACCGTGGCGACGACAAAATGTTCAACCGTCAGTAAAAATGGGTGCTCATCTTGCCTCATCATCGCCGTTTCCTTGGCGTCAATTCTGTGACAAATAGTGAGCCGGATAAAGGCTTTCTGCCAGTACCAATTATCAGAAATGAGCACTGGTTTGAAAAGTTTTACATGCTCCGGCTTGCCCAACTGTCAGACTTTTGCCGTCAAAAACTGGTAAAACGCAGCAAAAGGCAAGGAAAACACCTAAAATGCAGCGGTTTCCTTTCATAGAGCATAGTGGCTATGCAACATGACGCAAGCGACCGTCGATCAGGGACAGGCCGGTTGATATTTCTGATAGGACCGTCGGGTTCGGGGAAAGATTCCCTCATCGACGCTTCACGTGAGCGACTGGCCGCGGCCGGGGTAGAAATTGCCCGTCGCGTCATTACCCGTTCGGCCGAAGCCAAGGGCGAAGCCGCTCATGGGGTCACGCCCGAGCAGTTCGAAGCCCTGCGTGCGCAGGGCGCTTTTGCCATGCACTGGCGCGCCAACGGCCTGGACTACGGTATCCCGCAGCAGGTGGACGGATGGCTGGCGGCGGGCAGGGCAGTGCTGGTGAATGGCTCGCGGGCCTACCTGGCCCAAGCGCGCCAGCGATACCCGGACCTGTTGGCGGTACTGGTCGAGGTCAGGCCCGAAGTACTGCGCCAGCGCCTGCTGGCCCGTGGCCGCGAAACCGCCGAGGAAGTCGAGCAACGCCTGGCTCGCAGCGCCCGTTTGCAGGCACCGCCCGATCCGTCAGTGCGTGTGCTGGACAACTCGACAACCCTGGAGACAGCGGTCGCAGCCCTCTTCGGGCTGCTTCGCGTTGAAGGTGTTCTGCCACAGGTGTAGCAGTGCCAGAAAAGGATTACGCGAAAAAGCCCGGTAGGTGCATGACAAATGCCAGCATGCTGGTTAACATGCTGGCCGTCCCGCTGTGCAGCGCTCGCTGCCGGTCGTAGCGTCTCAGTAGCTCAATTGGATAGAGCATCCCCCTCCTAAGGGGAAGGTTGCAGGTTCAATTCCTGCCTGGGACGCCATTTCTTGCCTCTCCCATTTTTGCCTCCACCTCCTGCGCAGCCGCCGTCCGTTGGCGCGTCAGGAAGTACCCCGCCACTACCAGCACTACCGTCAGCACCGTGAACCAGAACTGGAAACGCGACGCCGGTTCGAACGCCTGGGTGCCGATTACTGCCAGCAAGGCGCACAGCGCAACGATATTGGCGTACGGGAACAGCCAGGCGCGGAAGGCGTTGGGGTCGACCGCTTCGTGGCGTGTTTTCCAGCGCATGGCCACGTGGGCGATGATGATGAAGATCCACACGACCATCACGAGGCTGCCGGTACTCTTGGCCAGGGTCATGAACAGGTCGCCGGCGCTGATGAAGTGCACGGTCAGGATCATCGTGCAGATCGACAGGCTCAGCAGCAGTGCATTGATCGGCACGCCCTTGGCGCTGGTGCGCGAGAACAGCTTGGGCGCGTGCCCGCGCTGGCTCAGTGAGAACAGCATGCGCGAATTGGAGAACATGAACGAGTTCATCACCGACATGAACGAGACGAACAGCACCAGTTTCATGGCCACCGCCGCACCACCGAACCCGGCCAGGCTGAACAGCGAAACATAGGGCGACGCCAGGTTGGCCTTGTCGGTCCATGGCAGGCACAGGATCAAAATCGACACCGAGCCGACGTAGAACAGCATCACCCGCAGGATCACGCTCTTGATCGCGCGGATCACGTTCTGCCGCGGGTTCTCCGATTCACCTGCGGCCACGGCGGCGATTTCGCTGCCGCCCAGCGAGAAGATCACCACGATGACACCCGCCATCACCGGCGACAGGCCGTTGGGCATGAAACCGTCGTGAGCGGTGAGGTTGACCAGGCCAGGCGAAGGAATGTCGGTGTGCAGGCCGAGCAGGATCGAAATGCCCAGCAGCATGAAGATGAGGATGGTGGCGACCTTCATCGCCGCCAGCCAATACTCCACCTCGGCAAACGAACGCACCGAGTAGGCGTTGCTGGCCATCAGTGTCACCAGCATCAGGAAGGCGCCTGCCCAGATCGGCAGCCAGGGTAGAAAGTCATGCAGGATGGCGCCCAGCAGCACCGCTTCGAGGGTGATGGTCATCATCGACTTGAACCAGTACAGCCAGCCGACTGCAAACCCGGCCCAGTCGCCGAGCCAGGTGTTGGCATAGGTCGAGAACGACCCGGCATCCGGGTTGCGGCAGGCCATTTCGCCGAGCATGAACATGACCAGGGTGACCACCAGGCCACCAATGAAATACGACAGGATGGCCGCAGGCCCTGCCGATGCGATCAGTGAGCCCGAGCCCATGAACAGCCCGGCACCGATCACCCCGCCCAGCGCGATCATGGTGATGTGCCGCTGCTTGAGGCTTTGCTTCAAACTGTTGGATTGCATTTCCTTGTCCTCTCTTATTGTTGGGGGGATCCGACAACGTCCCCCAACGCAGGCATCGTCATGCGCCTGCGTTCACGCGTGGCAAATAGCTACCAGCCTGCCACCATGGACAATAAGGCCAAGGACCTCAAACGATTTATCTGCACAACATCCTGCCGATTTTTCCTGAGGGCTTTTGCGTCTAGAGCCCCCAGTGCTTCAGCGCCCACAACACGCCCATGCCCACCACCAGCGTCAGCAACGTACTGCGCGTACGCCACGCCACCAGTGCAGCCAGTGCCGCTGCCGGTATCTGCGGGTTCATCCAGTCGAACCCGGCATGCCGGTCCGGGAACACCACGGCCGGCAGTACCAGCGCCGCCAGGACGCTGGCGGGCACGTAGGCCAGAGCTCGGCGAAACAGCGGTGGAATGCGCAGCACGCTGTGCAGCTCGATGAACGACAAGCGGATGGCGAAGGTGCCCAGGCCGATCAGGGCAAAGGTAATCCATTGGGTCATTTCGCTCATGATGCTTCCTGCTCACTGTTGGCTTCAGGCAGTGCCTGCTGTTTTTGCCAGCTCTCGATAGCCAGCCCGGCAGTGATGCCGCCCAGTGCGCCAGTCAGCAGGCCGAGGTTGTACGGCAGGTCGGCTGCCAGCACGGCGAGCACACCACCGGTCAGCGCCGCGCCGAGCGTGGCAGCATTGCGTATGCCGGGTATCAAAAGGGCCAGGAATGACAAGGGGATGGCAAAGCCCAGCGACCAGTCTTCCGGAATGCCCGCGCCCAGGTACATGCCGGCCAGCACCGAGAGGTTCCAACCCAGGAACATGGTGATCGCCGTACCGGCATAGTAGGGGTAGGCATGTTGGCCGAGCCCGCCCGAGCCCATCTTCAGCGTGCACAGGGCGAAGGACTGGTCGGACAGCATGTAGGCCATCGGCCACTTCTGGCGGCGCGGCAGCTGGCCCAGGTGCGGGGCGAGGCTGGCGCTGTACATCAGGAAGCGCAGGTTGATGACCAGCGCGGTCACCACCATGGTCACCGGCAGGGCGGCGTTCTGCATCAACTGCATCACCACCATCTGCGCCGACCCGGAATAGAACAGCAACGTCATGCCGATGGCATCGGCCGGCGACAGGCCCATGCCGATGGCGGTGACGCCGGTGATCAGGCCGAAGGGCACGATGCCGGAGGTCAACGGCAGGGCGCTGTGGGCACCCTGTCTGAACGCTTGGGTCCCGCTGGGATACGGCATTTGAGTTCCTTGAAAGTGTTCGGGGGGAGCCAGCCAGGCACCTCCACGGTAATGCGCGTGACAGTTGGCCACAACGTCAGATTTCTGGAATAGTAGGCCTAAAAAAAATAGGCCTGACACTGTGCCCCTCGATACCCCGACACGGCATTCGCTACAGCTCAATGCCTTGCGCGCCTTCGAAGCCTCTGCCCGTTTGGGCGGCTTTGCCCGTGCCGCACTCGAACTCAAGGTAACCCCCGGTGCCATCGCTGCGCTGGTGAAGACGCTGGAAAGCGAATACGGCGCCGCCTTGTTCGAGCGCCACGCCAAAGGTGTGCGCCTGACGCCCTTGGGTGAAAGCGTGAAGGCTCAGTTCACTGAAGCGTTCGACGCAGTGGAAGCAGCAGCGCGCACCCTTCGGCGCCTGGCCGCACCGCAGCGGGTGCATATCGTCACCTCGCCGGCGTTGGCGCAGTTGTGGATCGGGCCACGCCTGCCGGAGTTGACCCGCCTGCTGGCACCCATCGAGATTTCGGTCACGGCAGTGGACGAGCCGCCCAACCTGAAGCGCAGCCCGTTCGATCTGTGCCTGTTCTACACCGAAAAGCCCGAGCGCTGGCAGCGCAGGATTGCCACGGAAGAAATCCTCCCCGTATGCGTGCCGGCCCTTGCGGCCAACATTGGCAGCCCCGAGGACCTCGCTGACGTCCGCTGCATTGCCGATGTGGGCTGGAACGACTGGGCGGTTTGGAGTGGGGCGGTGATGCCCGGGCACAAGTTCGTCGCCCGCGGGCCGGGGTTTTCCCTGTACTCGATTGCATTGCAGCAGGCCTTGCTCGCAGCGGGTGTGCTGATGGGCCGGAGAAGCCTGGTGCAACGCTACCTGGACAGCGGCGAACTGGTTGCGCCGATCGACTGCGCGGTGCCCTTGGGCATGACCATTGCCGCGTGGCGGCTGCCGGGTGCCAAGGGCAACCAGGTGGTGGCCGCCGTGGAAGAGGCGTTGTTGCATCTGGCGTGAGCTAAGTGCTGGCACTGAACTTGTGGGAGCGGGCATGCCCGCGAAGCAGGCGACTCGGTACCTGGCACCGGCTGCGCCGGTGTTCGCGGCGGTTCGACGCCTCGACATGCCCGCTCCCACAGGGATCTCAGCGGCGGCTTAGGCGATGTTCTGCTCGGCCGACCAGCTGGCGTACCAGTTGCGGAACAGCGCGTACTGCTGCTCGGCATAGTTGCGCTGGGCATCGGTCAGCACGTCGGTCTCGTTGAAGTGCAGGCTGTACTCGCTGTCGCCGTTCAGCACCATCAGGTGCTTGTAGTACAGCACCAGGTCACAGCCCTCATCGAACGACGACAGCACCGCCAGCGCCGCTTCCAGCTCGCGCGCCAGGCGGCGGGCCTTGGCATCGCCCTTGGCTGCCTGCTTGCTCAGGCTTACCAGGTGCAGCACTTCGCGCGGCAGGGCGTTGCCGATACCGGTGATGGCGCCGGTGGCGTTGCAGTTGACGAAGCCATGCACCACCTGGGTGTCCACGCCGACCATCAGGGTCACGTCGTCATCCTTGGAGGTGATGTGCTCGGCGGCGTAACGCAGGTCGGCGCCACCACCGAATTCCTTGAAGCCGATCAGGTTGGGGAACTCGCGGCGCAGTTCGAAGAACAGGTCGGCGCGGGTGGCAAAGCCGTAGTAGGGGCTGTTGTAGATCACCGCTGGCAGCTTGGGCGCGGCGGCGAGGATGGCCGAGAAGTGGTGCTTCTGGGCGATCAGCGAAGCGCCGCGGCTGAGCACGCGGGGGATGACCATCAGGCCGGCGGCGCCCACTAAGGCCGCGTGGGCGGCATGCGCTACCGCTTCACGGGTGTTCACTGCGCCGGTGCCGACAATGGTCGGGATGCCGGCGGCCACCAGGCGCGCCACGCCTTCCTGGCGCTCGGCCTCGGTCAGCAGCGGCCAGTCGCCCATCGAACCGCAGTACACCACGGCGCTCATGCCGGCTTCGATCAGTTCGCGACCCTTGCGCACCAGGGCGTCGAAGTCCGGCTTGCGCTCGGCAGTGCACGGGGTCATCAGGGCGGGCATGGTGCCGTTGAAGATATTGCTCATGGTGGTTACCTCAATGTGTTCGATTTTTATGGGGTGCTTAGCGGCCGGCGTTGCGGGCCACGGATTCTTCGTCAACGGCGCGCAGCGACTTGCCGCGGGTTTCCTTGGCTGCCGCCACGGCAACAATCGAGATGGCCGCTGCGCCCACCAGGTACCAGGCAATCGGGGTGGAGCTGTTGTATTCCTTCAGCAAGGTCACGGCGATCAGCGGTGCCAGCGAGCCGGCCAGGATGGGCGCCACCTGGTAGCACAGCGACAGGGCGGTGTAGCGCACGTGGGTGGGGAACAGTTCGGCCATCAAGGCAGAGTAGGGCGCGTAGGTCATGGACTCGATGGCCAGGCCCAGGGTGATGGCCGCCATGATCAGCCAGTCGTTGCCGGTATCCATCATCGGGAAGCCGACGAAGCCCCAGAGCGCAGTGAGCACGGCACCGATCAGATACACCGGCTTGCGCCCGATGATGTCCGACAGGTAGCCCATCGCCGGGATCATGAAGAAGTGCAGCAGGTGGGCGCCGAACATCAGCAGCAGGATCTGCGAGGTGTCCTTGTGCACCACCAGTTTCAGGTAGGTGATGGAGAAGGTGACCACGGTGTAGTAGAGGATGTTTTCCGCAAAGCGCGCGCCGATGCCGATCAGCACTTCGCGCCAGTATTTGGTGACCACCTCCACCACGCCCAGTTGCTGGCTTTCCAGTTTCTGCTGCTTGGCCTGGGCTTCCTTGAAAATGGGCGCATCGTCGACCCTGGTGCGGATCCAGTAACCGATCAGCACCACTACGGCCGAGAACCAGAAGGCCACCCGCCAGCCCCAATCCAGAAACTGCGCCTCGCTGAGGTTGGTCGACAACAGCAGCAGGATGATGGTGGCGATCAGGTTGCCGGCCGGCACACCCGCTTGCGGCCAGCTGGCCCAGAAGCCACGGCGGTTGTCAGGGCTGTGCTCGGACACCAGCAGCACCGCGCCGCCCCATTCGCCACCGAAGGCGAAGCCCTGGATGAGCCGCAGTACCACCAGCAGGACAGGCGCGGCATAGCCGATGCGCTCGAAGGTGGGCAGGCAACCCATCAGGAAGGTGGTAATCCCGACCACGATCAGGCTGATCTGCAGTAAATGCTTGCGGCCGACCTTGTCGCCGTAATGGCCGAACACCAGGCCACCGATGGGGCGGGCGAGAAAGCCCACGGCGTAGAGGGCAAAGGCGGCAATGATGCCGTCCATGGCACTGCCGGTCTGGCGGAAGAACAGCTGGCCGAAGACCAGTGCCGAGGCGGTGCCGTACAGGAAGAATTCGTACCACTCGGCGACCGCGCCGGCCATGGCCGCAGCTACCACACGCTTGATGCCCGCAGGGGCTTTGTCTGCTGTGCTTGCGACATTCGCTGATGCCGCTGAAGAGGGTGTGGCCATGGTTTTGCACTCCGATACGTAATTATTGGAAGAAGGAGTAGGCAGGGTGGCGCCGGTAAAACCGGTGCCGCCGATTCCTTATATGGTATTTCGTATACGATATCTAGATAAGCAAAAACGAAGCCAGAAGGGAGATTTCAGATCGAGTTGTCTGTAGGAGCAGCCTTGTGCTGCGAAGAGGCCGGCAAGGCCTATGGAAATGTGTCGGCTGCACTGGCCCCTTCGCAGCACAAGGCTGCTCCTACAAGGGGCGGTGACAGCCTGTTGGGTCAGTTATGGGGCAGGTGCTCGTACAGGCTCTGGCACACGCCATTGATGTGTTCTTCGATCAGCCGCGCCGCCAGCTCCACATCCCGCGCCCGGCAGGCGGCAACGATATCCCGGTGCTCGTGATCGGCGCGCAGCTTGCCGGCTGACAGGCTCATCTGCATGCGCAGGTAGCGTTCCACCTTGTCATGGATCGAGCGGATAAGGCCGATCAGGTAGGGCCGCCGCGCCGGTTCGTACAGGCAGGCGTGCAGCGCCCAGTTGAGGTCGGCCCAGCGGCCAACGTCATCTTCGCCGATGAACTCCGCGCAAATGGCTTCGGCCTGGGCAAAGTGTGCTTCGGTCATGTTCGGGATCGCCAGGCGAATCGCTTTCACTTCCAGCAGCCCCCGTACCTCGAACATCTGCGCCAGTTCAGGTTCCGAAATGCGCGTAACCAGCGCACCACGGTTGCGCTGGAAATCCACCAGGCCTTCGGCTTCCAGGCGTTTCAGGGCTTCGCGCACCGGGATCTTGCTGACGTTGAACGCCTGCGCCACTTCGTCCTGACGCACCGGTTCGCCTTCGGCGAGCTGCCCCGAGATGATCGCCTCGCGCAGGTGTTTGGCGATGATTTCCGACATCGAGGGCGTTGCGCCCAGGTCGGTAGCTTTGAAAGACGGCAGCGGCACGGGAAATTCCAGCAAACAGGCGGTGCGGATATCTTATACGAAACGCCTTGCCAGCCATACCGGCTGCCGCCGCAGGGCTCAGGCCTGGCTTGCCGCCAGTGCATCCTGGTCTTCGCCGGTTGCCTGGATGGTGGCCTGGGCGTCGACTTTCTCCAGCGTTTTGGCCTCGATATCGTCCTTCATGCGCTGGGCAATCTGCTGGTCGACCAGCGCCTTCTTCTCTGGCGGCAAGGCGTCGTACTCGTCCTGGGTCATGCCCAGTTCACGCAGCAGTTTTTCCTTGATCATCTCGGCAGGCGATTTGGACATCAGGTCCTGAAAATCCTGCCTGGCGCTGCTGGTCTGTTCCGTGTCTACATCAGCAGGCTGGCCTAGGCCGCTGCCAGGGTTTTGCAACTGCACCTTGAGCTTGGCAAAGGCTTCTTCGCGGGCATCTTCGGCATCCTGCTGCGAGGTATTACCCTGGCGGCCCTGTTGCGCCGTGGCGTTGCTGGCGACCACCGGTGTGCGGAACTGCGGCACATCGACCGGCGCCTGGTCATTGCCGGCACGCTGTTGCTGATGGACCGTGGCCTGCCAGCCGAGGCCATTGAGGGCGATTGTCATGAAGTCCTCCTTGGAAATGTAAGTGGCAGGGGGGAAGGGCAAATGCCATGCCAGTCGCCGATGCCCCGCAAATAGCGCGTTGGAGCTATTCCCGGTGGCAGCACGGTGGGCATATGCTTGCCCGTCAAAGGCATGATCTTGCCGCCTGCGGCAATTACCACCACTGTCGGCAGCCCCTTGAACGGAGCGCAGTTGCTGGGCATCAGGGAGAGCGTCCATGAATCAGGAACCCAGGCCGGCACTCGCCGGCTTCAGTGAACAGCAATTGCACACCTTGTTCGAGTTGATCAGTGATGGCATCTGGGACTGGAATGCCAACACCGGCTACGTCTATCGCAACCCGGGCTGGTACGCCATGCTCGGTTACGCCAGCCACTCCATGGCCAACTCGGTACTGACCTGGGAAAGCGTGATCCACCCCGAGGACTACCCGCGGGTCATGGCGCATTTCGAGGCCTATATCAACCAGCGCAACGAGCGCTACCTCATCGAATACCGCTGCCGTGGCCAGGATGGCAGTTACATCTGGATCGAAGACAGCGGCTACATCATCGCCCATAACGAAGACGGTTCGGTGGCGCGCATGCTTGGGGCGCACCGCAATATCGACGCCGGCAAGCGCCTGGTGGCGCAGCTGGAACAGAAGAACCAGTCGCTGGAGTGCCAGGTGGCCGAGCGCACCCGCGAGCTGTCCTGGGTGAACCAGCAGTTGCAGCGGCAACTGGACGAAAACCGCGAGTTGGCCGAGCGCGATGCGCTCACCCGCATTGCCAATCGCTATCGCCTGGAAAAGTCGTTGCAGACGGAGTGCGAACGCGCCCAGCGATTCCGCCGGCCGTTGTCGCTGATCGCCATGGACATGGACGACTTCAAGCCGATCAACGACCGCTACGGCCACGCCCGTGGCGATGCGGCGCTGGTGCGGGTGGCCGATAACCTGCGTACCTGCCTGCGCGAGCTCGACGTGTTGGCGCGCTGGGGTGGCGACGAGTTCGTCATCGTGCTGCCGCAGACCACGCTGGGTGAGGCGCTGGATGTGACGGCGGGCTTGCGCCGGGTGGTGGAGCGGTTGGAACCGGTGGGCGATTGCCGGCTGACCATGAGCTATGGCGTGGTGCAATGGCAGGAAGGGGAGGACCAGCACGCGCTGCTGGCGCGTGCCGACAAGGCGCTGTACCGGGCCAAGGCGGCCGGCAAAAATGCGATTGCCGAGTGATCTGGTTTACCTGAACTGGCCCTATCGCCAGCAAGCCAGCTCCCACAGGTACAACACAACGCCTGAAACCTGCGGGTGACCTGTGGGAGCTGGCTTGCCGGCGATTGGGCCGCCACAGGCATAAAAAAGACCCGCGGCGCCTCTCGGCGCAGCGGGCCAAATCGGCCTTGGCCGCTTCAGTGTCAGATATGCAGGGCGTGGCCCAGGGCGCGCAATGCCGCTTCCTGTACCGCCTCACCCAGCGTCGGGTGAGCATGGATGGTACCGGCCACATCCTCCAGGCAAGCGCCCATCTCCAGTGATTGGGCAAACGCCGTGGACAGTTCGGAAACCGCCACGCCAACGGCTTGCCAGCCCAGGATCAGGTGGTTGTCCCGCCGCGCCACCACGCGCACGAAACCGCTTTTTGCTTCCAGGCTCATGGCCCGGCCGTTGGCGGCAAACGGGAACTGCGCGACGATGCAGTCCAGCCCTTGCTGGCTGGCCTGCTCCGGGGTTTTACCAACCACCACCACTTCCGGGTCGGTGAAGCACACTGCAGCAATCGCGGCAGGCTCGAAGCGGCGTGCCTTGCCAGCGATGATCTCGGCCACCATCTCGCCCTGGGCCATGGCCCGGTGCGCCAGCATCGGTTCGCCAGCCACGTCGCCGATGGCCCAGACGTTGTGCATGCTGGTCTGGCAGCGCGCGTCGATGGCAATGGCGGCGCCGTTCATTTTCAGGTCCAGGCATTCCAGGTTGAAGCCTTGGGTACGTGGCCGGCGGCCCACGGCCACCAGCACCTGGTCGGCTTCCAGGCGCAGTTGCCCGCCCTTGCCGTCGTTGGCCAGCAGGCAACCGTTTTCGTAGCCTTCGACGCTGTGGCCAAGGTGCAGGGCGATGCCCAGCTTCTTCAACGACTCGGCCACCGGGGCGGTCAATTCGCTGTCGTAGGTCGGCAGGATGCGCTCACGCGCTTCCACCACGCTGACCTGCGCACCCAGCTTGCGGTAGGCAATGCCCAGTTCCAGGCCGATATAGCCACCGCCCACCACCACCAGGTGCTGCGGCAGGGCTTTTGGCGCCAGGGCTTCGGTCGAGGAAATCACCGGGCCGCCCAGCGGCAGCATCGGCAGTTCGACGCTGCTGGAACCGGTGGCCAACAACAGGTGTTCACACTGGATACGCTGGCCATCGACTTCGACCTGCTTGCCATCGAGCACCTTGGCCCAGCCATGAATCACCTTGACCCCGTGCTTTTTCAGCAGGGCGGCCACACCGGTGGTCAGGCGGTCGACGATGCCGTCCTTCCAGGCCACGCTCTGGCCGATGTCCAGGCGCGGCGAGGTAACGCTGATGCCCAGTTCCGACGGCCCGGCAAAGCGCGAGGTCTGGTGGAACTGCTCGGCCACGTGGATCAGTGCCTTGGAGGGAATGCAGCCGATGTTCAGGCAGGTACCGCCCAGCGCCTGGCCTTCCACCAGCACGGTAGGGATGCCCAGTTGCCCGGCGCGGATGGCGGCCACATAGCCGCCAGGGCCGCCGCCGATGATCAACAGGGTAGTCTGGATAGTCGGTTGCATGCTTACTCCACGAACAGGCAGGCAGGTTGTTCGAGCAGGCCACGCACGGCCTGGATGAACAGCGCGGCGTCCATGCCATCAACCACGCGGTGGTCGAACGAGCTGGACAGGTTCATCATCTTGCGCACGACGATCTGGCCGTCGATTACCACCGGCCGCTCAACCATGCGGTTGACGCCGACAATCGCCACTTCCGGGGTGTTGACCACCGGCGTGCTGACGATGCCGCCGAGGGCGCCCAGGCTGGTCAGGGTAATGGTCGAGCCCGACAGCTCTTCACGGTTGGCCTTGTTGCTGCGCGCAGCATTGGCCAGGCGGGAAATCTCGCCGGCATTGGCCCACAGGCTGCCCGCTTCGGCATGGCGCAGCACGGGCACCATCAGGCCGTTGTCACCCTGGGTGGCGATGCCCACATGCACCGCGCCATGGCGGGTGATGATTTGCGCTTCGTCGTCGTAGGTGGCGTTGATCTGCGGGAAGTCACGCAGCGCCACGACCAGGGCACGCACCAGGAACGGCAGCAGGGTCAGCTTGCCGCGGCTGTCGCCGTACTTGCTGTTGAGTTGCTGGCGCAGGGCTTCCAGGGCGGTGACGTCGATTTCTTCCACATAGCTGAAGTGCGCGACCCGGCGCTTGGCGTCCTGCATGCGCTGGGCGATCTTGCGGCGCAGGCCGATCACCGGCACCTGCTCGCTGTCGCTGCGCTTGGCATAGCCACTCGGTGCTTGCCCGACGGCGCTCTGCGGCTTGCTCATGAAGGCGTCGAGGTCTTCGTGCAGGATGCGCCCGGCCGGGCCGCTGCCGTGCACATAGCGCAGTTCGATACCGGTATCCAGGGCACGTTTGCGCACCGCCGGCGAGGCCAGCGGCTTGTCGCCCGGCTGGCGTGGCACGATGGGCGCAGCTTCGTGGTTGGCGGGCGCCTGGTACGCGGCGGGTTTTACGTCTTTCTGCGGTTCTGGCTTGGCTGCCACAGGGGCGGCCGGTGTTTCTGTCTGTTTGGCCTGTGGCACATCCACATGGTTGCCGCTGCCTTCCACTTCGATGCGGATCAGCTCGCTGCCGACCGCCATCACTTCACCTGGCTGGCCACCCAGGGCCAGCACCTTGCCGCTGACTGGCGAAGGGATTTCCACGGTAGCCTTGTCGGTCATGACGTCGGCCACCACCTGGTCCTCGGCGATCATGTCGCCGACCTTGACGAACCATTCCACCAACTCGACCTGCGCGATGCCTTCGCCAATGTCCGGCATCTTGATGACGTGCGTGCCCATTCAGACCTCCATGACCTTTTTCAATGCCGCACCTACCCGCGAAGGCCCTGGGAAGTAAGCCCATTCCTGCGCGTGAGGGTAGGGGGTGTCCCAACCGGTGACGCGCTCGATCGGCGCCTCCAGGTGGTGGAAGCAGTGCTCCTGCACCAGCGACACCAGTTCGGCACCGAAGCCGCAGGTACGGGTGGCTTCATGCACCACCACGCAGCGGCCGGTCTTTTTCACCGACTCGACGATGGTGTCCAGGTCCAGCGGCCACAGGCTGCGCAGGTCGATCACTTCGGCATCGACGCCGCTTTCTTCGGCGGCCACCTGGGCCACGTACACTGTGGTGCCGTAGGTGAGCACGGTCACGTCATTGCCGGGGCGGGTAATGGCGGCCTTGTCCAGCGGCACGGTGTAGTAACCGTCGGGCACGGCGCTGTGTGGGTGCTTCGACCACGGCGTTACCGGGCGGTCGTGGTGGCCGTCGAACGGGCCGTTGTACAGGCGCTTGGGCTCAAGGAAGATCACCGGGTCGTCGCATTCGATCGAGGCAATCAGCAGGCCTTTGGCGTCGTACGGGTTGGACGGCATGACGGTGCGCAGGCCGCACACCTGGGTGAACATCGCTTCCGGGCTCTGGCTGTGGGTCTGGCCGCCATAGATGCCGCCGCCGCACGGCATGCGCAGGGTCAGCGGGGCGATGAACTCGCCGGCTGAACGGTAACGCAGGCGCGCCATTTCCGAAACGATCTGGTCGGAGGCGGGGTAGAAGTAGTCGGCGAACTGGATCTCCACCACCGGGCGCAGGCCATAGGCGCCCATGCCCACGGCGGTACCGACGATGCCGCTCTCGGAGATTGGCGCGTCGAACACGCGGGATTTGCCGTACTTGTTCTGCAGGCCTTCGGTGCAGCGGAACACGCCGCCGAAGTAACCGACGTCCTGGCCGTAGACAACCACATTGTCGTCGCGCTCAAGCATGACATCCATGGCCGAGCGCAGGGCCTGGATCATGGTCATGGTAGTGGTGGCCATGGCGGTTTCCGGGTTGATGCTGTTGTTGTGGTCGTTCATCTCAAACCCCCAGTTCCTGGCGTTGACGGCGCAGGTGGTCGGGCATTTCCTTGTACACGTCCTCGAACATCGAGGCGGCGCTCGGGATGTGACCGTTGGCCAGGGTGCCGTACTGCTCGGCTTCTTTCTGCGCGGCAATCACGGCAGCCTCGAACTCGGCCGTGGTGGCCTGGTGTTCTTCCTCGGACCAGTGGCCGATCTTGATCAGGTGCTGCTTGAGGCGGACGATCGGGTCGCCCAGCGGGAAGTGGCTCCAGTCATCGGCAGGGCGGTACTTGGACGGGTCGTCCGAGGTCGAGTGCGGGCCGGCGCGGTAGGTGACCCACTCGATCAGGCTTGGGCCGAGGCCGCGGCGGGCGCGTTCGGCGGCCCAGCGCGAGGCGGCGTACACGGCGACGAAGTCGTTGCCGTCAACCCGCAGCGAGGCGATGCCGCAACCCACGCCACGGCCGGCGAAGGTGGTCGACTCGCCACCGGCGATGGCCTGGAAGGTAGAGATAGCCCACTGGTTGTTGACCACGTTGAGGATCACCGGGGCGCGGTACACGTGGGCAAAGGTGAGGGCGGTGTGGAAGTCCGACTCGGCCGTGGCGCCGTCGCCGATCCACGCCGACGCGATCTTGGTATCGCCCTTGATCGCCGAGGCCATGGCCCAGCCGACCGCCTGCACGAACTGGGTCGCCAGGTTGCCGCTGATGGTGAAGAAGCCCGCCTCGCGTACCGAGTACATGATCGGCAGCTGGCGGCCTTTCAGCGGGTCGCGTTCGTTGGACAGCAGCTGGCAGATCATCTCCACCAGCGACACGTCGCGGGCCATCAGGATGCTTTGCTGGCGGTAGGTCGGGAAGCACATGTCGGTGCGGTTCAGCGCCAGCGCCTGGCCGCTGCCGATGGCTTCTTCGCCCAGGCTCTGCATGTAGAAGGACATCTTCTTCTGGCGCTGGGCAACCACCATGCGGCTGTCGAAGATCCGCGTCTTGAGCATGGCGCGCATGCCTTGGCGGAGGATTTGCGGGTCGATGTCTTCAGCCCACGGGCCTTGGGCGTCGCCATGCTCGTCGAGCACGCGGACCAGGCTGTAGGACAGGTCGGCGGTGTCGGCAGCATCGACATCCACAGGGGGTTTACGGGCTTGACCTGCATCGTTGAGGCGCAGGTAGGAAAAATCGGTCTGGCAGCCTGGCCGGCCGGTGGGCTCGGGCACATGCAAACGCAGGGGGGCGTACTCGTTCATGCTTTTTACGCTCGCTCGGGTATTTGTTTTTGTGAGCTCTGAAGCGGCCGCCGCTGAATACCGGCTTGTGACTGGTAGGTCAGCGTCCTCTACATCTTAGTGGCCCGGCAGGAGAATTTTTCTCTCAAGTTGATTGCCTTTGCCGAGCAGTGCAGATAAACATTCCGCGTAAACACAAAAAACCGGTGATTTTGTCTCATGCGCAAACTCGATCGTACCGATATCGGCATTCTCAACAGCCTGCAGGAAAACGCCCGCATCACCAACGCCGAGCTGGCACGCTCGGTCAACCTGTCGCCCACGCCCTGTTTCAACCGGGTGCGGGCCATGGAGGAACTGGGGGTAATCCGCCAGCAGGTGACTTTGCTGTCACCCGAGGCGCTGGGGCTGGATGTAAACGTGTTCATCCATGTCAGCCTGGAAAAGCAGGTGGAGCAGTCGCTGCACCGCTTCGAGGAAGAAATTGCCGAACGGCCCGAGGTGATGGAGTGCTACCTGATGACGGGGGACCCGGATTACCTGTTGCGGGTACTGCTGCCGAGCATCCAGGCGCTGGAGCGGTTTCTCGATTACCTGACGCGGCTGCCGGGGGTGGCCAATATCCGCTCGAGTTTTGCCTTGAAGCAGGTGCGGTACAAGACCGCTTTGCCGCTGCCGGCCAATGGCATGACCTTGCGAGAATAGCTGTCTCCTGTGCTGGCCTCTTCGCGGGTAAACCCGCTCCCACAGGTACGGCGCCGGCTTTGAGGGCAGTGGTATTCCTGTGGGAGCGGGTTTACCCGCGAAAGGGCCAGTGCAGGTAAAAGCGGGTGCTTGATATTTTAAACACCCCCAGCCTATGTTGTTGTCAGCGCACAACAACAAGGACAAGCGTCATGAGCACCGCTCAGCTTAAGGGCATCGATGAAATCGAATGCGTCACCCCCGACCTCAACGGCGTCCCGCGCGGCAAGGTGATGACCGCCGAAGGCTTTCTGGAAGGCCGCCGCCTGCAAATGGCCCGGGGGGTGTTGCTGCAATGCATCATGGGCGGCTACCCGGCGGCGAAATTCTACGGCAGCGACGACGGCGACCTGGCGCTGGTGGCCGAACCCAGCCAGGTCCATCGCCTGCCCTGGAGCAGCGACGGCCGCGCCCTGGCCATCTGCGATGCCATTGAACTGGATGGCCGGCCCTCGGCACTGTCCACCCGTGGCCAGCTCAAGGCGGTCATCGCCCGCTACGCGGCCTTGGGCTTGGCGCCCGTGGTGGCGACCGAACTCGAATTCTTCGTTTTTGCCCCCAACAGCGACCCGCAGCAGCCATTTCAGCCACCCGTAGGCAGCGATGGCCGGCGCGAACTCGGTCACTCGGCATTCAGTGTCAGCTCCAACAACGGCCTGCGCCCGTTCTTCAAAGAGGTGTACCACTGCATGGCCGCGCTCGGCCTGCCGCGCGACACGTTCATGCACGAAATGGGCGTCAGCCAGTTCGAGATCAACCTGCTGCACGGTGACCCGCTGGTGCTGGCCGACCAGACCTTCCTGTTCAAGCACCTGCTCAAGGAAGTGGCGCTCAAGCACGGGCTGACCGTGGTGTGCATGGCCAAGCCGCTGGCGCGCACGCCCGGCAGTTCCATGCATATTCACCAGAGCCTGGTCGAGGCCAGCAGCGGGCGTAACGTGTTCAGCGACGAGCAAGGCCTGCCGACCGACACCTTCCACCATTTCATCGGTGGCCTGCAGGCGTGCATGGCCGACTTCACCGCGCTGTTCGCGCCCAACGTCAATTCCTACCAGCGCCTGTGCCACCCCTATGCCTCGCCAAACAATGCTTGCTGGTCCGAGGACAACCGCGCCGCCGGCCTGCGCATTCCGGCCAGTGCGCCGGCAGCGCGGCGGGTCGAAAACCGTTTGCCCGGTGCCGACACCAACCCCTACCTGGCCATCGCCGCCAGCCTGGCTGCCGGGCTGCACGGTATCGAGCAGCGCCTGCAACCTTCGCCGGCCATTCAGGGCGAGTTTGAAGTGCCCGAGCACCTGAGCCTCCCGTGCACCCTGCATGCCGCCCTCGAACGGCTCAAGCGCAGCGCGCTGGCACGGGAACTGTTCGGCAGCGAGTTCATCGAAGGCTACATCGCCAGCAAGACCCTGGAGCTGACTGATTTCTTCGACGAGATCACCCCGTGGGAGCGCCGGGTGCTGGCGGCGCAGGCCTGATCGCGACACGACCTGCACCGGACACGTCCCCGCCGCAGCATTTTGCTGGCGGGGGCCTGTACTGACCGGCATTTGCCCTTATGCTGCTAGGCTCTGTACGAAAAGCCTTGATACTCGGTGATGCTGCGTTGAAAACAGCCTCGGAATGCTCATTTACAACCCGTAAACTCCGCTTCCTCGGCTGTTTTCGCCTTGCCTGACCTTCGTCTCAAGACTTTTCATACAGACCCTAGCACCTACCGCCACCTGACCAGGGAGCTTCACGGTACGTATGCGAAATGTATGGAAGCCGTTTCAGTCGTTGTATTTCGCCGCGCTGATGATGTTGATCGGTTCGGGCCTGCTCAGTACCTACCTGGCCCTGCGCCTGGCGGCCGACCATGTCGACAGCCTGTGGGTGGGTGCGTTGATGGCGGCCAACTACTTTGGCCTGGCAGTCGGCGGCAAGGTCGGCCACCGGCTGATTGGCCGGGTCGGGCACATTCGCGCCTATGCCACGTGCGCCGGTATCGTCGGTGCGGCGGTGCTGGGGCATGGGCTGACCAATTGGCTACCGGCCTGGGTCGGGCTGCGGATGATCGTCGGCCTGGGCATGATGTGCCAGTACATGGTCATTGAGAGCTGGCTCAACGAGCAGGCCGACGTGAAGCACCGCGGCGCAGTGTTCAGCGGCTATATGATCGCCTCGTACCTGGGGCTGGTGCTCGGCCAGCTGATCCTGGTGGTGCACCCTGAGCTTGGCCCGGAGCTGCTGATGCTGGTGGCGATGTGCTTTGCCCTGTGCCTGGTGCCGGTGGCAATGACCCGGCGCATACACCCGGCGCCGTTGCGCCCGGCACCGATGGAGCCGAAGTTTTTCATCAAGCGCGTGCCGCAGTCGCTCAGTACGGTGTTGGGCTCGGGGTTGATCGTCGGCTCGTTCTACGGCCTGGCGCCTTTGTATGCCTCAAGCCAGGGTATGACGACCGAGCAGATCGGTCTGTTCATGGGTAGCTGCATTTTTGCCGGCCTGCTGGTGCAGTGGCCGCTGGGTTGGTTGTCTGACCGTTACGACCGGGCGGTGCTGATCCGCAGCGTGGCAGTAGGCCTGGCGCTGGCCGCTGCGCCATTGGCGATACTGCCCAGTGTGCCGCTGGAGTTGCTGTTCGGTATCGGCTTCCTGATTTCGTTGCTGCAGTTCTGCCTGTACCCGCTGGCGGTGGCGTTTTCCAACGACCACGTGGAAAGCGAGCGACGGGTGTCGCTGACGGCCATGCTGCTGGTGACCTATGGTGTGGGCGCGTGCATCGGGCCACTGGCGGCGGGCGTGCTGATGAAGGTGCTGGGCCCGCAGATGCTCTATGCGTTCTTCGTCTTCTTCGCCCTGGTGCTGGTGTGGCGCATCCGGCCGAAAGCGGTTACCGGGCTGCATCAGGTGCAGGATGCACCCCTGGGCCACGTGGCGATGCCGGCGGCTGGTTCGCCCTTGTCGGCAGCGCTGGACCCACGGGTGGATGAGCAGACCGTACAGGACGTGATGCAGGCGCCGGTGGCGGCTGAGGATACCGAGGAAGAAGAGAAGGGCGCCGAGAAGGGCCTTGAGCCGGAGAGTGAGGTCAGCAAGTCGGTGTAAGCCTGTACCGGCCCTTTCGCGGGTAAACCCGCTCCCACAGGGGCCGCACCAGGCCTGAGGGCGGCACATCGGTGTTAGCCTGCACTGGCCCTTTCGCGGGTAAACCCGCTCCCACAGGGACCGCACCAGGCCTGAGGGCAGCGCCGTACCTGTGGGAGCGGGTTCACCCGCGAAAGGGCCGGGACAGGAAGCACACAAATGAAAACGCCACCTCGACAGGTGGCGTTTTCGCATTCAGCTGACGATCAATAGTCGTCTTTGTCGAACCGCCGCGCCTCGCGCTGCAGCTGGTACACAAAGCTCTCGATCTTGCGCTGTGCCTGCCCGCTCAGGTTATGGAAGCGCACGCCAGCGAAGGTGGTGTTGATGTGCTCTTCATAGTGCAGGTGACGCAGTTCGACCATGGTATCCACCAGGCCCAGCGGGTTACCCGCCTTGAAACGCTCGTACACCTGGCCCAATTGCAGGCGGCTTTCTACATCGCCTTCAAAACGCAGCTTGCAGCCGGTGGCCGAGATATCCAGCAGCTTGCCACGCAGGGCGCCGTTACCCTTCAGGTGGGTGCCATCGAGGATGATGTCGACCAGTTGCGACAGCTTCAGCGCGGCGCGGAAGGCGTTGCGGCGCTGGTGGTAGGTCATCTCTTCTGGCATGGCGCCGCTGTAGCAGCGGTGGCCATCGACTTCGCTGATCTTCAGCGCGTGGTTACATTCCCAGGCGATGCGCACGCCATCGTGGAAGCCCTCAACACGGAAGTGTTCGCCGTTTTCGATGAATTTCTCACCGTCGCGCGGGATCATCTCGTCCAGTGCCAGGGTGTTGCTTTCACGGTCCACGTGCACCACGTAGCTCTGGAAGCGCTGGCTGCGGTCATGGAAGGTGATGATCAGGGGGTCGTGGCTTTCCTGCAGTTGCCGCAAGTTGGCCGCAATCTCCAAGGGGGTGTTCAGCACCTTTGGCGGTTGCGGGGCTTCGGTTTCATTGAACACGGCTTATCGTTCTCCAGGCAAAAGCGACACACGCAAGTAACGGCATTTTGCCAGTATGTTCCGTGCCTTGATAGAAAAATCACACTTGGCTGAGGGCCCGTGGCTTGGCCAGCGGCGCGGTGCTGCCGCGGCTGTCGTAGAGCGACGGCGAGTCGCCGCCCATGAGAATTCTGATCTGGTTGTTGGTGACGTGTTGCTGCACCTGGATGATCCGGCCGTTGGTCTGGTTGACCTGCTGGCAGTCATCCATCAGTTTCGACAGCATGTCGAGCCGCTGCAGCATCGCCTCGCCATGGGGCGATTGTGCGGCTACTGCTTGCACGCCAGTACGATCGGCACTCAGGCCCAGGCTGCCGAGCAACTGGCTGCGGCGCTGGCCATGCTGCTCGAGCAAGATGATCAGCGACTGCTTGCGCGCCAGGATCTGTTCCAGCAGCGGCATGTCGCGGCCATGCAGGGCGATCGCTTCTTTATTCAGAAGGTCGAGCAGTTCCTGCATCGGGGCAATGTCATCTTCGATCAGTTGCAGCAAGGTGGTGTCGTGCATGGCTAACTCTTGGCTTTTCTAGCGTCCGTGAAGTCAGCGCGCCGAACGGTCAGCGCTGGGCTTCGAAATCGAGCAGTTTGCTGGCGATCTTGCCGGCATCGACCTGATAGCTGCCGTCGGCGATCGCCTGTTTCAACTGGGCCACACGGGCACTGTTGACCACGGGTTCGTCGCGCAGCTTGTCGCTGATCTTCTGCAACTGCTGTGCCTCTTGGCTGAGGTGTACCGCTTCTCCGCTGGCGCTGGCGCTGGTGGCCGCTTCCTGGCTGGCGGCCGGTTTTTCGGCGCTGCCGGACGCGGTGTTACCGCGCACGCCGCCCGTGACGGACGGAGAGTTATTCAAACGACTGAAGTCGATGACCATGATCAGGAACCTCTGGGTATTTGGACGCTTGCCTTGTTTTCGGCCAACCCGAAATAAACTTTAGGCACAAATGCATAGCCGCCTGTCAGCAAGCTCGCGAACCCGTTCTCTGACACAGTTTAGGAAATGCGGTTCCTCACTGCCAGCGCAATCTGTGGCGGGCTACATACTCACCTCGACCTGGCCCGGGCCGGTGACCCTGGCCTTGACCACCCGTTTGGAATTCAGGTTGCGTACCCGTATCTGTTCGCTCAGGCCGCCCTTGCTCAGGGCCTCCCCCGGCATGCGCACGCTGAGGCTGCCGCTGCGGGCGATGATCACCACCTGGTCGCCCTTGCGCACCACCTCGGCCTGCTCCAGATGCTGCGGGGTGAGCACCTGGTCGATCACCGTGGGGCGCAGCATCTTCATGCCCACTGCCTGGTCCAGTTCGGTCAGAAAGCCCTGGCCAAGGGTGCCGACATCGCGCTCGCGCAGGGCCACGTCGCCTTCGCCCACCGTGTTGTCGCGCTTGAGCGGGCGGGTGACCACCACCACGTCGCGGAACAGCCGCACCGTGGCCGGGACAAACACCGTCCACGGCGCCGCACTGTCGCAGCGGACCCGTACCGTTACCCGGCCCAGTGGCAGGGCAGGGCTTTCCAGCGAGGCGTCCAGCGGCTGGCTGCACACCGGCATGCGCAGGCGCGGGTCCAGCGGGTTGACCTGGATTTCATAGCGGCCAGGGGTCTGGGTGGTGGCCAGGTAATCTTCTACCGTGAATTCAAGAAACCCTTGGGTGACACCGATAAGCTGTTCAGGCAAGGTGAACGCGTCCGCTACCGTGCGAACGCCGGGCGCCAGCAGGCACAGCGCGGCCAGCGAGCCAGTCAGCAGGCGCGTCAATCGTCGGAAAAATGTCGTTTTCGTATGCATGACGCTCAAAAAAGCAAAGCCCGTGCCGACTCGTAACCTGAGTTGCAACGAAAGGCTGAAAGATTAAGGAGTCTGGCATGGCGGGTGTTATGGATTCGGTCAACCAGCGCACGCAGCTGGTGGGGCAGAATCGCCTGGAATTGCTGCTGTTTCGCCTCAATGGCGAACAGCTTTATGGCATCAACGTGTTCAAGGTCAGGGAAGTGCTGCAATGCCCTGCGCTGACCCTGCTGCCCAAGGCGCACCCGGTGGTGCGTGGCGTTGCCAACATTCGCGGGGCGACCATCCCGATCCTCGACTTGTCGATGGCCACCGGGTTGCGGCCACTGCAGGAAGAAACACGCAACAGCTTCGTGATCATCACCGAGTACAACACCAAGACCCAGGGCTTTCTGGTGCACTCGGTGGAGCGCATCGTCAACATGAACTGGGAAGAGATCCATCCGCCACCCAAGGGCACCGGCCGTGACCACTACCTGACTGCGGTCACCCGGGTGGACAACCGCATGGTCGAGATCATCGACGTGGAGAAGGTGCTGGCCGAAGTGTCGCCATCGTCCGAGTCGGTATCGGCCGGGGTGATCGACGCCGAAGTGCAGGACAAGGCCGTGCTGATGCGGGTGCTGACCGTCGATGATTCGTCGGTGGCGCGCAAACAGGTCAGCCGTTGTCTGCAGACCGTGGGGGTGGAAGTCGTGGCACTCAATGATGGCCGTCAGGCCCTGAACTACCTGCGCCAGCTGGTGGATGAGGGCAAAAAGCCGGAAGAAGAGTTCCTTATGATGATCTCGGACATTGAAATGCCGGAAATGGACGGCTATACGCTAACGGCAGAGATCCGCAGTGACCCGCGCATGCAAAAATTGCACATCTGCCTGCATACTTCGCTTTCCGGGGTGTTCAACCAGGCAATGGTCAAGAAGGTCGGCGCCGATGACTTCCTGGCCAAGTTCAAGCCGGACGACCTGGCCCAACGGGTGGTCGACCGGATCAAGGCAGCGCATTGAAGCAGCCGGGGCACGCCCCCGGCACCAGTGATTGAAAAGAGGCGGCAGTAGTGTCTACGGGTAATTTGGATTTCGAACAGTTCCGGGTATTCCTGGAGAAAGCCTGTGGCATCCTGCTGGGCGAAAATAAGCAGTACCTGGTTTCCAGCCGTCTCAACAAGCTGATGGAACAACAGGGCATCAAGAGCCTGGGCGAGCTGGTGCAGCGCATCCAGGCCCAGCCGCGCAGCGGTTTGCGCGAGCAGGTGGTCGATGCCATGACCACCAACGAGACCCTGTGGTTTCGCGATACCTACCCGTTTGAAGTGCTGAAGAACAAGGTGATCCCCGAGTTCATCCGCAACAACCCCGGCCAGCGCCTGCGCATGTGGTCGGCGGCCTGTTCGTCGGGGCAGGAGCCGTATTCCATCTCGATGGCCATCGACGAGTTCGAGCGCAGCAACCTTGGCCAGTTGAAGATGGGTGCGCAGATCGTTGCCACCGACCTGTCCGGCACCATGCTCACCAACTGCAAGACCGGTGAGTACGACAGCCTGGCCATTGCCCGCGGCCTGTCCCAGGAGCGCCTGCAGCGCTACTTCGACCCCAAGGGGCCGGGGCGCTGGGCAGTCAAGCCGGCGATTCGCAGCCGCGTCGAGTTCCGCTCGTTCAACCTGCTCGACAGCTATGCCAGCCTGGGCAAGTTCGACATCGTGTTCTGCCGCAACGTGCTGATCTATTTCTCGGCACAGGTGAAGCGCGACATCCTGCTGCGCATTCACAGCACACTGAAGCCGGGTGGCTACCTGTTCCTGGGTGCCTCGGAGGCGCTGAACGGGTTGCCGGACCATTACCAGATGGTCCAGTGCAGTCCGGGGATCATCTACCAGGCCAAGTAAGCACGGGCGCGGTCCTTGTAGGAGCAGCCTTGTGCTGCGAAGAGGCCGGTGCAAGCGCAGTTGATCAACTGTTCTTTCACCGGCCTCTTCGCAGCACAAGGCTGCTCCTACAAAGGCCTGTGTGGATCTCAGATGGTCTGACGTCAATTTTTTGGTTTGCCGCTTTTGCCGCCCGGCAATTGCCGCTTTCGCCGCCCAAGGCGGAAGGCCTTTGCCGCTTTTCTGGCATCACCCTGACAGCACTGTGTCTCGCGAGCCCGTATTTGCGGGCTTTGCATTGATTGGCACAGCCCTTGCTATACCTTGCTCAACGAAATTCCGGTCAACCTCTGAAGGTTTCCCCGACATGAGCATCAGCTTCGACAAGGCGCTTGGTATTCACGAAAAGGCCATGGGCTTCCGCGCCCAGCGCGCCGAAGTGCTGGCCAACAACATCGCCAACGCCGACACGCCCAATTACAAGGCGCGTGACATGGACTTTGCCTCTGTGCTCGCCGCCGAAAGCGACAAGCAGCAGAGCGGCCGCTTCGCCATGGACCGCACCAATAGCCGTCACATCGAAGCCGAAGGCCTCGCCATCGCGGCCGACGATACCCTCAAGTACCGCACGCCGCTGCAGCCATCGATTGACCAGAACACCGTGGACGCGCAGATCGAGCAATCGAACTACACCGAAAACGCCATTGGCTTCCAGGCCAGCTTCACCTTGCTCAACAGCAAATTCAAAGGGCTGGTATCGGCCCTGCGGGGAGAATGATCATGTCCCTTTCCAGCGTCTTCAACATTGCCGGTAGCGGCATGAGCGCGCAGAACACGCGCCTGAACACCGTGGCTTCCAACATTGCCAACGCCGAAACCGTCTCGTCGAGCATCGATCAGACCTACCGCGCGCGCCACCCGGTGTTCGCCACCACCTTCCAGGATGCGCAGGCCGGCACCAGCCAGTCGCTGTTCGAAGACCAGGGCGAAGCAGGGCAGGGCGTGCAGGTCAAAGGCATCGTCGAAGACCAGAGCACCCTGGAAGCACGCTACGAGCCAAACCACCCGGCGGCGAACAAGGACGGCTACGTCTACTACCCGAACGTCAATGTGGTCGAGGAGATGGCTGACATGATCTCCGCCAGCCGTGCGTTCCAGACCAACGCCGAGCTGATGAACACGGCCAAGAGCATGATGCAGAAAGTCCTGACCCTGGGGCAGTGATAGGAAGCCGACATGACCACTACCAATTCCACCTCTGACGTCAGCAGCGCGTACCTGACATCCCTGCAAAAGCAGACGTCGAAGACCGACAGCAGCACCGGCGCAGCCGGCAGCGCGCTGGGCAAAGATGCTTTCCTGCAGTTGCTGGTTACCCAGATGAAGAACCAGAACCCGCTTGATCCGCAGGAAAACGGCGAGTTCGTGGCGCAGCTGGCGCAGTTCAGCAGCCTTGAGAGCATGCAGTCGCTCAATGACTCGGTGACCTATATCGCGGCAGGGCTGCAGTCCTCCCAGGCGCTGCAGGCTTCGTCGCTGGTCGGGCGCAATGTGATTGTCCAGACCGACAAGGCCGTGGTCGACACCAGCAAGGACATGAAAGGCACGGTCAACCTGACGTCGTCGAGCACCGCCACCTCGGTGGGCATCTACGACAAGGACGACAAGCTGGTGCGCACCATCGACCTGGGTACTCAAAAAGCCGGCAAGATCGACTTTACTTGGAATGGCCTGAACGACGACGGCGAAACAGCGGCAGCAGGTACCTACACCTTCAAGGCCACTGCTTCGATCGACGGCACGGCCACGGCCATGACCACCAACCTGCCGGCCTCGGTCACCAGCGTGACCATGGGCACCAACGGTTCGGAGATGACACTCAACCTGGCCGGGCTGGGCAGTGTTGCGCTTTCCAAAATCCAAAGCATCGGCATCTAGGGCCTGAGCAAAACGACAGGAGTTACACATGTCTTTCAATATCGGCCTTAGCGGCCTCTATGCAGCAAACAAGGCCCTGAACGTTACCGGCAACAACATTGCCAACGTTGCCACCACCGGCTTCAAGTCATCGCGCGCCGAGTTCGCCGACCAGTACTCCAACTCCATTCGCGGCACCAGTGCCGGCAAGAACGTGGTGGGCACTGGCGTGAAGACCGCCGCCGTGTCGCAGATGTTCACCCCGGGCAACATCAATGGCACCGGCCAGGCGCTGGACATGGCCATCGATGGCAACGGCTTCTTCGTGATGAACGACAACGGCTCGAAAATCTACACCCGTGCCGGTGCCTTCTACAGCGACAAGGACGGCTACGTGGTCAGCTCGTCGGGCGCCAACCTGCAAGGTTATGCAGTGGATGCCAACGGCAAGATCGTCCAGGGTGTGCTGACCAACCTGCAGATCGACACCTCGAACCTGACGCCGAACCCGACCGGCCGCATTTCCGAGAACGTCAACCTCAACTCCACCGCGACCGCGCCAACCCAGACGCCGTTCGACCCGGCCACCACGGGTACCTACAACTACACGTTCAACACCGACGTGTACGACAGCCAAGGCAACGCGCACCAGTTGAACCAGTACTTCGTCAAGGATGCCGCCAGCAACTCCTGGACCATGTACACCACCATCGACGGGCGCAACCCGGCCGACCCGACTTCGACCACGCCGCTGGCCAACAAGCTGCCGTTCAAGTCTGACGGCACCCTGGACACCGCCTCGATGACGGCAGGTGCGGTAACCGGCGGCATGACCATCGCCGCCAACAAGACCTTCACCCTCAGCAACTGGATCCCGGCGCAGAAGAACGCTGCCGGTGTATGGAGTGCCAACGGTGCTACCGCCAGCACCTCCGGGGTGAACCTGGACATGCTCGGTACTACCCAGTACAACGCCGCCTCCGCCACCACCGCGAAGAGCCAGGACGGCTTTGCCACCGGTGAGCTGTCGGGCCTGACCATCGACGAAAGCGGCAACATGTTCGCCAACTTCACCAACGGCCAGGACAAGGTGATCGGCCAGGTGGCTATCGCCAACTTTGCCAACCTGCAGGGTTTGACCCCGATTGGTGGCACCAACTGGAAAGAGTCCTACGCCTCCGGCGTGCCGGTGATCGGCGCCCCGGACACCGGCACCCTGGGCCAGATCACCGGCGGCGCACTGGAAGACTCCAACGTCGACCTGACCGGCGAGCTGGTCAACCTGATCAAGGCGCAGAGCAACTACCAGGCAAACGCCAAGACCATTTCCACCGAAAGCACCATCATGCAGACCATCATCCAGATGACCTGATGGTCGTTGGGGCTGCTCTGCAGCCCATCGCGACACAAGGCCGCTCCTACAGGAATATGCGTTCCGTTGTAGGAGCGGCCTTGTGTCGCGATGGGCCGCAACGCGGCCCCAAATTCTCGAAGGTTCCCCCTCCATGAAACGGCTAACGCTCACAGCCCTCCTGGCCATGGCCTTGCCGCTCTCGGCTGCTCCCGCCCCGTTCTACCAATGGCAAAGCCTGGCCACCGGCCGCTACCTGTGCTCGGCCAACAACCCGGGCGAAGGTTGGGTGCGCCATTCCGGCCCCTACAACAACGCCGCTTGCCGCACCTTCTGAGCACGCCTTTGCCGCAGGCGGCAAACATCCGCCGACAAACTGACGTTTATTGCCCCTCGCCCCGCCGGAACCCCCGTAAACAGGCGGTTTCAGACTTGGTTCGATTATTGCTTCGAACCTGCCCAGTGACAGCGCGGCAGCCACGCGCAGAGGAGATACTGTGGACAAGTTGCTTTATGTGGCCATGACCGGCGCCAGCCAGAACGCGCTGGCGCAAAAGGCCCACGCCAACAACCTGGCGAACGTTTCCACCAACGGTTTTCAGCGCGACCTGGAACAGGCGCGTTCGATGCCGGTGTTCGGCGACAGCTTTCCGGCGCGTGCCTTTGCCATGACCGAGCGCCCGGCCACCGACTTCAGCGAAGGCCCGTTGGTCGAGACCGGCCGTGACCTGGATGTTGCCGTGACCGGCAAGGGCTTCATTGCCGTGCAGGCACCGGACGGCAGCGAAGCCTACGTGCGTACCGGTAGCCTGAACATCGACGCCCTCGGCGTGCTGCGTGCCGGCAACGGCATGCCGGTGATCGGCAACGGTGGCCCGATTGCCATCCCGCCGGAGCAGAAGGTTGAGGTTGGCGCCGACGGCACCATCAGCATTCGTTCCATGGGTGAAGACCCGCGGGTGATGGCCGAGGTCGA
Source organism: Pseudomonas sp. WOUb67 (assembly GCF_050058005.1). NCBI lineage: Bacteria > Pseudomonadati > Pseudomonadota > Gammaproteobacteria > Pseudomonadales > Pseudomonadaceae > Pseudomonas > Pseudomonas sp. WOUb67. Next base: position 2,418,055 of record NZ_CP170112.1, read on the forward strand.
CCGCATCAAGCTGGTCAACCCGGACATCAAGGGCATGGAGAAAGGCCTGGATGGCCTGATCCATACCGCTTCTGGCCAGCCGGCCGATGCCGACGTCAACGTGCGGGTGGTGTCGGGCTTCCTGGAAGGCAGCAACGTCAACGCTGTCGAGGAAATGACCTCGGTGCTGGCGCTGTCCCGCCAGTTCGAACTGCACGTCAAGATGATGAACACGGCCAAGGAAGGCGACGAAGCCATGGCTCGGGTTTTGCAAATCGGCTAATCACTTTTGAACGGGTGCCGTAAAACAGGCGCACGAGGAGAACTACATGCTTCCGGCTCTTTGGGTCGCTAAAACCGGCCTGTCCGCCCAGGACACCAACCTGACGGTCATTTCCAACAACCTGGCCAACGTCTCCACCACCGGCTTCAAGCGTGACCGTGCCGAGTTTGCGGACCTGCTGTACCAGATCCGCCGCCAGCCCGGCGCTCAGTCGACCCAGGACAGCGAGCTGCCTTCGGGCCTGCAGGTCGGTACCGGTGTGCGCATTGTCGGCACCCAGAAAAGCTTCGTCGCCGGCAGCCTGCAGACCACCGAAAACCCGCTGGACATGGCCGTCAACGGCCGTGGCTTCTTCCAGATTCTGCAGCCGGACGGCACGGTGTCGTACACCCGTGACGGCACCTTCCACCTGAACTCCGACGGCCAGATCGTCACCGCCAACGGCTACGCCCTGGAGCCTGCCGTTGTCGTGCCGAACGACGCGCAAACCTTTACCGTGGGCCAGGACGGCACCGTGTCGATCACCACGGCCGGCAACCCGGCAGCGCAGGTGATCGGCAACATCCAGACTGCCGACTTCATCAACCCGGCTGGCCTGCAGGCCATCGGCGACAACCTGTTCCTGGAAACCGCCGCCAGCGGCGCGCCGCAAGTCGGCACCCCGGGCCTGAACGGTTTCGGCACCACCCAGCAGCAGACCCTGGAAAACTCCAACGTCAGCACCGTGGAAGAGCTGGTGAACATGATCACCACCCAGCGCGCCTACGAGATGAACTCCAAGGTCATCTCCACCGCCGACCAGATGCTGTCGTTCGTGACCCAACAGCTCTAAGCCCTGTCGCTTCGTTACACCCGTGAGGTATGCACCATGAATCGTCTGTTGTCCGTGTTCGCCCTGGGGGGGGCGGTGTTGCTGGCAGGTTGCGTCGGCCCGACGCCCAAGCCCAACGACCCGTACTACGCGCCGGTATTGCCGCGCACCCCGTTGCCGGCAGCGGCCAACAACGGTTCCATCTACCAGGCCGGTTTCGAGCAGAACCTGTACAGCGACCGCAAGGCGTTCCGGGTGGGTGACATCATCACCATCACCCTCAACGAGAAAACCTCGGCCAGCAAGAACGCAGGTTCGCAGATCCAGAAGAACAGCAAGGCCGACATCGGCCTGACCTCGCTGTTCGGCAGCACACCGAACACCAACAACCCGTTCGGCGGCGGTGACCTGTCGCTGGAGGCCGGCTACAACGGCGAACGCGCCACCAAGGGCGACAGCAAGGCCACCCAGGGCAACACCCTGACCGGTTCGATTACCGTGACCGTGGCCGAAGTGCTGCCCAACGGCATCATCGCCGTGCGCGGCGAGAAGTGGCTGACCCTGAACACCGGCGAAGAGCTGGTGCGCATTGCCGGCATGGTCCGCGCCGACGACATCGCCACCGACAACACCGTGCCGTCCACCCGTGTGGCCGACGCGCGCATTACCTATTCCGGTACCGGCTCGTTCGCCGATGCCAGCCAGCCCGGGTGGCTGGACCGCTTCTTCATCAGCCCGCTTTGGCCTTTCTGAGTACGGATGACCATGTTCAACGTGAGGCAGCTGATTGCCGCAACCCTGCTCCTGTCCTGTGCCTTCGGTGCGCAGGCAGAGCGCCTGAAGGACATCGCCAGCATTTCTGGCGTGCGTTCCAACCAGTTGATCGGTTACGGCCTGGTGGTGGGGCTGAACGGCACGGGTGACCAGACCACCCAGACGCCGTTCACCCTGCAAACCTTCAACAACATGCTGTCGCAGTTCGGCATCAAGGTGCCGGCCGGCTCCGGCAACGTGCAGCTGAAGAACGTTGCGGCGGTGTCGGTGCATGCCGACCTGCCGGCGTTCGCCAAGCCCGGCCAGGTGGTGGACATTACCGTGTCGTCGATCGGTAACTCCAAGAGCCTGCGTGGCGGCAGCCTGCTGATGACCCCGCTCAAGGGTATCGACGGCAACGTCTACGCCATCGCCCAGGGCAACCTGGTGGTGGGTGGTTTTGACGCCGAAGGCCGTGACGGCTCGAAGATCACCGTCAACGTTCCGTCGGCCGGTCGCATCCCGGGCGGCGCCAGTGTCGAGCGGTCCGTACCCAGCGGCTTCAACCAGGGCAATACCTTGACCCTGAACCTCAATCGCCCTGACTTCACCACTGCCAAGCGCGTCGTCGACAAGGTCAACGAGCTGCTCGGCCCGGGCGTGGCCCAGGCCGTGGACGGTGGTTCGGTGCGGGTCAGTGCGCCGATGGACCCGAGCCAGCGCGTGGATTACCTGTCGATCCTCGAAAACCTCGAAATCGACCCGGGCCAGGCCGTGGCCAAGGTCATCATCAACTCGCGTACCGGCACCATTGTCATCGGCCAGAACGTCAAGGTGTCGCCGGCGGCGGTGACCCACGGCAGCCTGACCGTGACCATTACCGAAGACCCGATCGTCAGCCAGCCGGGCGCCTTCTCCAATGGCCAGACGGCCGTGGTGCCACGTTCGCGGGTCAACGCCGAGCAGGAAGCCAAGCCGATGTTCAAGTTCGGCCCGGGGACCACGCTGGATGAGATCGTCCGTGCGGTGAACCAGGTGGGCGCAGCGCCTGGCGACCTGATGGCCATCCTCGAAGCCCTGAAACAGGCCGGCGCCTTGCAGGCCGACCTGATCGTGATCTGAGGACGGCGCGGATGAATATCAAAAGCCAGGTTTCCGGCAGTGCCGACAGCGGCGCCTATACCGACCTCAACCGCCTGAGTGCGCTCAAGCACGGTGATCGCGACAGCGAAGCCAACGTGCGCAAGGTGGCCCAGGAGTTCGAGTCGCTGTTCATCAGCGAAATGCTCAAGGCCTCGCGCAAGGCCAGCGACGTGCTGGCCGATGACAACCCGATGAACACCGAAACGGTCAAGCAGTACCGCGACATGTACGACCAGCAGTTGGCCGTGAGCATGTCCCGCGAAGGTGGCGGTATCGGCCTGCAGGATGTGCTGGTGCGCCAGCTGACCAAGGGCCGCAGTGCGTCGATCAACACCAGCCCGTTCCCGCGTGCCGACGGCAGTGGCCCGGCGCTGTGGGGCAACAAGGTGGCGGAGCCGGTGCATACCACGGACCCGGCCACCACCCGCAACGACGTCGCCGCGCTCAACTCGCGGCGCCTGGCCTTGCCGAGCAAGCTGACCGACCGCCTGCTGGCCGGCATCGTGCCATCGGCCGCCACCGCCAATAACGCCGCCGTGCCCGCCCGTGACGGCCAGCAAGTGGCCAAGGCCTTCGCCGTGCCGGACAACGGCCTGCGCATTGTCGGCCGCGCCGTGGCCCAGCCGCCGCTGGCGCCGAGCAAGGCCTTTGCCGACAGTGACGAATTCGTCGCCACCATGCTGCCGATGGCCGAGCAAGCCGCCAAGCGCATAGGTATCGACCCGCGCTACCTGGTGGCCCAGGCCGCGCTGGAAACCGGCTGGGGCAAATCGGTGATGCGCAATACCGATGGCAGCAGCAGCCACAACCTGTTCGGCATCAAGGCCACCGGCAACTGGCAAGGTGAGCAGGCGCGGGCGATCACCAGCGAGTTCCGCGATGGCCAGTTCGTCAAGGAAACCGCGGCGTTCCGCAGCTACGACTCGTACCAGGACAGCTTCCACGACCTGGTGAACCTGCTGCAGGGCAATTCTCGCTATCAAGATGCGCTGGACTCGGCCGATAACCCTGAGCAGTTTGCAAGAGAGCTGCAGAAGGCAGGTTATGCGACCGACCCGGGCTATGCGAAGAAGATCATCAGTATCGCCCAGCAAATGCAGTCAACCCCGCAATACGCCATGGCTGGCAGAACCACGAATCTATAAAAGGACTAAATCATGTCGAGCCTGATTTCGATCGGCCTGAGTGGCCTGAGTGCCAGCCAGGCGGCCTTGTCGGTAACCAGTAACAACATCGCCAACGCCGCGACCAGTGGCTATTCGCGCCAACAGACGATTCAGGCGGCGGGGGCTTCGCACAACATCGGCGCGGGGTTCCTGGGTACCGGTACCACGCTGGCGGACGTGCGTCGCATCTACAGCTCCTACCTGGACAACCAGTTGCAGACCGCGACCTCGTTGCAGGCCGACTCGGTTGCCTTCCAGGACCAGATCACCACCATCGACAAGCTGCTGGCCGACCGTGATACCGGCATCAGCTCGGTCCTGACTGCGTTCTTCTCGGCGCTGCAGACAGCGGCGGCCAAGCCCGGTGACGTTGCCTCCCGGCAGCTGTTGCTGACCCAGGCGCAAACCCTGAGCAACCGGTTCAACGCGGTGAGCACTCAGCTGACCCAGCAGAACGAAACGATCAACTCCCAGCTCGACACCATGGCTGGCCAGGTCAACAAGCTCACCGCCAACATTGCCGAGTACAACAAGCAGATCGCGGCGGCGTCGGGCACTGGCAACACGCCCAACAGCCTGCTGGATGCGCGCAGCGAAGCAGTGCGCCAGCTCAACGAGCTGGTTGGCGTGACGGTGCAGGAGCGTGACGGCAACTACGACGTGTACCTGGGCAGCGGCCAGTCGCTGGTTACCGGCAACAAGGCCAACACCTTGTCGGTGCAGCCAGGTGCTGCCGACAAGAGCCAGGCCAGCCTGCGCATCAACTACGAGTCGTTCAGCTCCGACGTGACCTCGGTGGTGACCGGTGGTGCGATCGGTGGCCTGGTGCGCTACCGCCAGGACGTGCTGATGCCGTCCATGAACGAGCTGGGCCGCGTTGCCCTGGTGGTGTCGGACAGCATCAACAGCCAGCTGGGGCAGGGCCTGGATGCCAATGGCCAGTTCGGCAGCTCGCTGTTCTCCAGCATCAACAGCGCCACCGCCATTGCCCAGCGCAGCCTGGCCTCGTCGAACAACAGCACCGGCTCCGGCAACCTGGACGTGACCATCGCCAACAGCGGTGCGCTGACCACCTACGACTACGAGGTGAAGTTCACCAGCGCCAACCAGTACAGCGTGCGCCGCTCCGACGGCACCGACATGGGCAGCTTCGACCTCAGCGCCGACCCGGCGCCGGTGATCGACGGCTTCAGCCTGTCGCTGAAAGGCGGTGGCCTGGCAGCAGGTGACAGCTTCAAGGTAATCCCCACTCGGGCGGCTGCCGGCAGCATCACCACTACCTTGACCGATGCCAACAAGCTGGCCTTCGCCGGGCCGATCAGCGCCGGTGTGGGTAGCGGCAACAGCGGCACCGGCACCATCACCCAGCCTACGCTGGGCGAATCGCTGGACATCTACGGCGGTGCCGACACTGCGCTGATTCAGCAATCGATTCGCGACTCGATGCCGGTGCGCGTGGTGTTCGACGCCGCCAGCGGTGGCTCCCAGGGTTACAAGCTGTTCGATGCCAAAGGCACCCAGATCGGCACCGGCAGCGTGGTGCCGGGTACGGACAATAAACTCTCGATTGCCGTGCCGATGCTCGACGCGGCTGGAAACCCGATCAAGGATGCCAGCGGCAACCCGCGTACCTTCAGTGTCGAGACCACCATCGGCGGCAGCCCGGCTGCCAATGACAGCTTTACCCTGTCGTTCAACGCCGACGGCAAGGCCGACAACCGCAATGCCACGGCGTTGCTGGGCCTGCAGACCAAGTCGACGGTGAACACCGGTTCCGGCGGTGGCACCAGCTTCACGTCGGCCTATGCCTCGCTGGTCGAGCGCGTGGGCGCCAAGGCCAACCAGGCGACCATCGACACCACGGCGACCGAGGCGGTACTCAAGTCCGCCAGCGAGAGCCGCAGCGCAGTGTCTGGCGTCAACCTCGATGACGAGGCGGCCAGCCTGGTGAAATTCCAGCACTACTACACGGCTTCGTCGCAGATCATCAAGGCGGCGCAAGAAACCTTCAGCACCCTGATCAATGCCTTGTAAGGAGTAGACTCTCGTGCGTATTTCCACTGCTCAGTTCTATGAGGCCAGCGCCAGTAGCTACTCCAAGAACTTCTCGACCATGACCAAGACCAACGATCAGGTCACGTCGGGTATTCGCATCCAGACCGCGGCCGATGACCCGGTCGGTGCAGCGCGTCTGCTGCTGCTGCAACAACAGCAGTCCCTGCTGGACCAGTACAGCGGCAACATCAACACGGTGAGCAACGCCCTGCTGCAGGAGGAGAGCGTGCTCTCCACCATCAACGACGCCATGCAGCGCGCCAGCGAGCTGGCGATCCGTGCTGGCGGCCCTGGGGTGACCGACTCTGATCGTACGGCCATCAGCACCGAGCTGAAAGAGATCGAAGCCAACATCTTCGGCCTGCTCAACTCGCGCGATGCCAACGGCGACTACATGTTCGGCGGCTCCAAGAGCACCACGCCACCCTATGTGCGCAACTCCGACGGTACCTACAGCTACAACGGCGACCAGACCCAGCTGAGCCTGCAGGTGTCCGACACCCTGAACCTCGCTACCAACGACACTGGTTTCAGCATCTTCGACTCGGCCAGCAATAAAAGCCGCACCCAGTCGACCCTGCTGGTGCCGGCCACCGACGATGGCGTGGTCGGCGTGTCGTCGGGCCTGCTGACTTCGAGCACCAGTTACAACAACGGCTTCACCTCAGGCCAGCCCTACAAGCTGACCTTCACCAGCGCGACCCAGTACACCATCACCGACGCCAGTGGCAAGGACATCACCTCCGAAACCGCCACTAACGGCACCTTCGACAGCAAGACTGAAGGCGCCAACAAGATCGCCCTGCGTGGTGTTCAATTCGAAATCACCGTAACGCTGGAAGAGGGCGCCGATGCCAACGCGGCAGTGGCGGGGCGCGAGTTTTCCCTGGAAGCCCGCCCGGATTCGTTCAACACCACGCGTAACGGCAGCAACACCTCCAGTGCGCAGATCACCGCCGGCAGTGTGACTGACGAAGCCGCCTATCGCAGTACCTTCCCCAGCAATGGTGCGGTGATCAAGTTCACCGGGCCCGGCGCTTACGAGCTCTATGCGCAGCCGCTGACGGCCGATAGCAAGGCGATTGCCACTGGTACCTTCACTGCACCGTCGCTGACGGTAGCCGGGGTGACCTACCAGGTGTCTGGTTCGCCGGAGGCGGGTGATCAGTTCGCGGTCAATGCCAATACCCATCAGAACCAGAACGTGCTGGAAACCCTCAGCCAGCTGCGTACGGCCCTGGACACCCCGGTGACCGGTGCCGGCGCGGCCAATGCGCTGAAGGATGCGGCGGCTTCGGCCATTGCCAACCTGGCCAGCGCCCGCGAGCAGGTCGACATCACCCGTGGTTCGATCGGCGCCCGTGGCAACTCGCTGGAGATCCAGCGCCAGGAGAACACCAGCCTGGGCCTTGCCAACAAGACCACCCAGAACGCCATCGGCAATACCGACATGTCGCAGGCAGCCATTACCCTGACCTTGCAGCAAGCCATGCTTGAAGCCTCGCAGCTGGCCTTCTCGCGCATTTCGCAGCTGAGCCTGTTCAACAAGCTCTGATTCGCTTGTCAAATGCTGGGGCCGCTTCGTGGCCCTTCGCGGGCGCGCCCGCTCCCACAGGTATTGTGCAGGTTTCAAGCACACGCAGTCCCTGTGGGAGCGGGCGTGCCCGCGAAGGGGCGCGTAGCGGCCCCAGCTTTTTCCTCTGGCAAAAAACCAGTCGCCAAACCCTCAGCAAGGCTTTCGTAGCATTTCAATGTGACCAATGAGTCAAAACGATCATCTTCCCTGTATTCTATGCAGCAGCTGTTGCAGCATTTTGTTACCGGTGCGCAGGTGAGCTCTGCCTTCAACCTCTGGCGGTGACGCGCCCCGGTATTTGGCGCCCTCAATTCATCGAGTGGTGGTCTTTGGCTGTTTTCATTGGGAAGCCAGAATGATTGGCATCAAAAGCATTGCGAGTTACGTGCCTACCGCTGGCCTGGACAACTACGTCCAGGGTGCGAAGTTCGGCAAGGACGAAGAGTTCATGTTCGGCAAGATCGGCGCCTCGTTCCTGCCGCGCAAGGCCGAAGAGCAAGAAACTTCCGACCTGTGCGTAGAAGCCGCCCGGGCCCTGTTCGCCAGCAACCCAGACCTTGATCCGCAGTCGATCGATGCGCTGATCGTGGTCACCCAGAACGGTGACGAAGAAGGCCTGCCGCACACCGCTGCCATCGTCCAGAGCAAGCTCGGCCTGTCTACCCGCGTGGCGGCGTTCGACGTGTCGCTGGGTTGCTCCGGCTACGTGTATGGCCTGTACGCGATCAAAGGCTTCATGGAAGCGGCAGGGCTGAAAAACGGCCTGCTGATCACGGCCGACCCGTATTCGAAGATCGTCGACCCGGAGGACCGCAACACCACCATGCTGTTCGGCGATGCCGCCACGGCCACCTGGATGGGTGAAGGCGCGGTGTGGAACCTGGGCCAGGCGCGTTTCGGCACTGACGGCTCCGGTGCCGAGCACCTGAAAGTCACTGACGGCAAGTTCTTCATGAACGGCCGCCAGGTGTTCAACTTCGCCCTGGTCAAGGTGCCGGCGCACCTGCACGAGTTGCTGGATGCCAGCGGCCTGACCTCGTCGGATATCGACGCCTTCTGCATCCACCAGGGCAGTGCGGCGATTGTCGATGCCGTGGCCCGTCGCTTCGAAGAGCAGCACCCGGAGAAGTTCGTCAAGGACATGCTGGAAACCGGTAATACCGTGTCCTCCAGCGTGCCGCTGCTGCTGCAGAAGCACATGCTCGACGGCAGCTGGAAGCGTGTGGCGATCAGCGGCTTTGGCGTGGGCCTGTCGTGGGGCTCGGCCATCCTGTACCGCGACTGATCCCCCAGCAGTCCCCAAAAGCGCCCGGCGGCCACCGCTCGGCGCTTTTTTCATGCCTGAAATAAAGTCGCGGCGGCCACGCGGAATCTGTGGGAGCGGGCATGCCCGCGAACACCGGCAAAGCCGGTGCCATCCACCCAGTTGTCTGCTTCGCGGGCGCGCCCGCTCCCACAGGGGGAGGAGGGTGCCTGGGGCCAATGCACAGCACATTCGAGAGGTTTTTGACGCCAATAAACTGCCCTTAACCCCTTGATTTCTCGGGGCTGGCCCCATGCCAGCATTTTTTTTTCGAAAAACCCCTCAAGCATCCCGCGCACCCGACGATAACTATTACGAAGGTTCTCTAGGCCAGTCCGGCGGTTGCCAAGGCCGGAAGCCGCAGTACCCATCCAACGAGGATTTCGTCATGGCTTTAACTGTAAACACCAACATTGCGTCGATCACTACCCAGGGCAACCTGACCAAGGCTAGCAACGCTCAGACCACTTCGATGCAGCGTCTGTCCTCGGGTCTGCGTATCAACAGCGCTAAAGACGACGCTGCCGGCCTGCAGATCGCCAACCGTCTGACCAGCCAGATCAACGGCCTGGGCCAGGCTGTCAAGAACGCCAACGACGGTATCTCGATCGCTCAGACCGCTGAAGGTGCAATGCAGGCTTCGACCGACATCCTGCAGAAAATGCGTACCCTGGCCCTGTCCTCGGCTACTGGCTCCCTGAGCAACGACGACCGTAAGTCGAACAACGACGAATACCAGGCTCTGACCGCTGAGCTGAACCGTATCTCGGAAACCACCACCTTCGGTGGCCAGAAGCTGCTGGACGGTTCGTACGGCACCAAGGCCATCCAGGTCGGCGCCAACGCCAACGAAACCATCAACCTGGCGCTGGACAACGTTTCGGCCAAGAGCATCGGCTCGCAGCAGATCAAGTCGGGCACTATCGCACCTAGCGCCAGCGGTGTGGCCGCAGCTGATCTGGTTGTCACTGGCAACGGTCAGAGCAAAACCGTCAGCTATGATGAGGGCGCCTCGGCCAAAGACATCGCTGCCAAACTCAATGGCTCCATCGGTGGCCTGACTGCTACTGCCAGCACCGAAGTCAAACTGGCTGTTGCCAGTGGCGCTGCAGCTACTCCAGCCAACTTTGACCTGACTGTAGGCGGTAGCACCGTCAGCTTCATCGGTGTTACTGACACCAAGAGCCTGGCTGATCAGCTGAAGTCCAACGCCGCCAAGCTGGGTATCAGCGTCAACTACGACGAATCGACCAAGAGCCTGTCGGTGAAGTCGGACACTGGCGAGAACCTGGCCTTCACCTCCAAGGCCGGCGCAGACGCCATTTCGGTGGGTGCGCGCGACGGCGCCGGTGATTTCCCAGGTACTCTGACCACGCTTTCCGCTACCGTTAACGACAAAGCGACCGTTACTGGCCAGATTTCCCTGGACTCTGCCAAAGGTTACTCGGTAGCTAACGGCGCCACCGGTACTGGCGCAACCGACCTGTTCGGTTCGGCTTCCAAGTCTTCGGCCAAGACCACCATCGCCGATACCGATGTTACCGAAGCCGTCAACGCCCAGAACGCACTGGCCGTTATCGACAAGGCCATCGGTTCGATCGACAGCGTCCGTTCGGGCCTGGGTGCTACCCAGAACCGTCTGCAAACCACCGTCGATAACCTGCAGAACATCCAGAAGAACTCCACCGCTGCCCGCTCCACCGTGCAGGACGTGGACTTCGCCTCGGAAACTGCCGAGCTGACCAAGCAGCAGACTCTGCAGCAGGCTTCGACTGCGATCCTGTCGCAGGCTAACCAGCTGCCATCTTCGGTCCTGAAACTGCTCCAGTAATTCAGGCGCCTGAGTAAAGGGTGAAAGGGCGCGTTTACGTGCCCTTTCACCCTTTTTGACATGAGGAGTTCGAAACATGGACATGAGTGTCAAGCTGAGCCAGGTGTATCCGTCTGTGTTACCCCAGGCGCCAGTAGCTGATCGGGATCGGGACCCGGCAGTGCCTGCCAAGGTGCAGGACGCTGCGGCCCCCGATAACCAGCCGCACTCGCGCGAAGACCTGGAAAAGGCGGTTGGCGAGATTCGTGATTTCGTCCAGTCGAGCCAGCGCCAGCTGGATTTTTCCATTGATGATTCAACCGGTCGGGTCGTGGTCAAGGTAATTGCCACCCAGTCCGGTGAGGTGATCCGGCAGCTTCCGTCGGAACTTGCGCTCAAACTCGCGCAAAGCCTCAGTGAAGCCAGCAGCCTGCTGTTCGATGATCAGGCATAGGCTGGCATGATTTTTGTTGCTGTCGGCCCCTTGATGGATTTATCCGCCAAGGATCCGGCGGCTACTGAACAAGGAGAGCAATGATGGCAGGTACAACAGTCAGCGGTATTGGCTCGGGCATCGATACCCAGGCAATCGTCGATTCCCTGGTGGCCGCGCAGAAGGCGCCGAAGCAGGCGCAGATCAATACCCAAACACTGAAGGCAACCACCACGTTGTCCTCTATCGGCAAGATCCAGTCGGCGCTGGATGCCTTCCGCGGCGCCTTGACCAACATGACCGACACCAACAGTTTCGGTGGCCTCAGCCTGAAGTCTTCGGATGAAAAGGTCGCGACCGTGACCATGGGCACCGGCGCTGCCAACGGTTCGTTCAAGTTGATTGTCGACAAGCTGGCGACTGCGTCGAAGGTGTCGACGAAGGTCTACACAGATGGCGCGGGCTCGGTAGTCAATGCCACTGGCAGTGCGACCACGTTGACCATGACGCAGAATGGCAAACCCTACGATCTGAGCGTTCCTGCCGGCGCAACATTGCAGCAGGTTCGCGATAGCATCAATAGCCAGTTCAGTACGGCAGGCCTGAGTGCCAACGTACTGACCGACGCCACGGGTTCCCGTCTGATCGTCACCTCGACCAAAATGGGTGAAGGCTCCGACATCACCCTTTCGGGTAATTCGGGTATTGATACCGGCTATACCGTTGTCGATGAGCCGGCGGACGCCGAGTACACGCTGGACGGTATTGCCATGAAGTCCAAGACCAACGACATCACCGATGCCGTCAGTGGTCTGAACATCAAGTTGGTGGGTACTTCACCGAAAAACGCTACAAGTGGCGAGGTGACAGCGACGGTTCTCTCGCTGACCACCAGTTCCACCACGTTGAAGTCGGGCCTCAAGGGTTTCATTGATACCTACAACGCCCTGCTCAAAGTCATGAATGCTGAAACCAAGGTCACCAAAAACGCTGATGGCAGCATGACGTCTGCGGCGCTGACCGGTGATGCCACGATGCGTACGTTGATGTCCTCCATTCGTGAGGAGCTCAATGCGGTGTCGGGCAACGGTACCCTGAAATCTCTCGCTGCCTTTGGTGTCACTTCTGCCCAGGATGGCGGTGCGCTGAGCCTGGATGACAAGAAGTGGGACAAGGTTGCGTCCACCAATGCGGCGGACCTGACCAGTATCTTCAATGGCAAGGACGGCTTGTTGGCGCGCCTGCAGAAAGTGACCGAGCCGTTCGCCAAGGCCAGCACCGGCACCCTCGCCGAGCGCTCCAAGGTCCTGAGCGAAAGCCTGACCAAGCTCAAGAGCGAGCAGGAGACCCTGGACACCCGGATGGAAGCCCTGCAGAAGAGCCTGCAGGACAAGTACAACAACATGGATACCCTGGTCACCCAACTGCGCCAGCAGCAGAACTCCGTGCTGAGTACGCTCAACGCACTGAACAAGTCGAGCAGTGACGATTAAACCGTGAACATTGCATGAAGTCCGGGCATGATGCCCGGCTTCATGTCATCGGCCGGTAAAGTTTTTCACCGTCTGCCCGATACAAGGAATATCTCCCTTAAGCCTGCCCGTCACGAGGTCGCAAGATGAATCCCATGAGAGCCCTTCGTCAGTACCAGAAGGTCAATTCCCATGCCCAGATTTCCGAAGCCACGCCGCACCGCCTGGTGCAGATGCTGATGGAAGGTGGCCTTGATCGCATGGCCCAGGCCAAGGGTGCCATGGCGCGTGGCGACATCGCGGAAAAGGGCCTGATGCTCGGCAAGGCGATCGACATCATCATCGGTCTTCGCGACGGCCTGCAGCCCGAAAAAAGCGAAAACCCGGAGTCTGTCGAGAAGCTCGACGCGCTTTATGTCTACATGACCAACCGCCTGATGCAGGCCAATGTCGACAATGATGCCGGCATTATCGACGAAGTTGCCCAGCTGCTGATCACCGTGAAAAGCGGTTGGGACGGCATTGCCGACGCCCAGCCTGCCAGCTGACGGCAAGGAGATTACCGTGACCGCACTGCAACGCCTCGATGACACCTGTGATGCCCTGGTCGGCGCCCTGAGTGAGCGTGACTGGGAAGCCATCGCCAAGCTGGATGTGGCGTGCCGCGCCTGCATCGACGAGGTGCTGGAAACCCACGCGGTGGACCAGGCGTTGCTGCGCGAGAAGCTGGAAGGGGTGCTGCTGGTCTACCGCAACCTGATCGACGTGACAACCGGTGAACGCCAGGCAATTGCCGAAGAGATGATGCAGATCAACCAAGCGAAAAATGCTTCGAAGGTTTACCATCTGTTCAGTTAAGATGCGCACAACTTGACAAAAGGCGCCATAAATTTGACTGTGTGGGCCTTTTTGACTTAACTAGTGTCTGTTCTCGAATTCCAGACGTCCGAACACTGACCATTCAGTCGGAATGATGTCGAGCATGCCCCTGCAGGGCGGCGATATGACTAGGGAAGTTGCTATTGCATGTGGCGTGAAACCAAAATTCTGCTGATCGATGACGACAGCGCGCGCCGCCGCGATCTGGCGGTGGTGCTGAATTTCCTCGGTGAAGAAAACCTCGCTTGCTCGAGCCATGACTGGCAACAAGCGGTCGAGTCGTTGTCTTCGAGCCGTGAAATATTGTGCGTGCTCATCGGCAGCGTAGATGCTCCGGGCAATCTCCTTGGGCTCGTTAAGACAGTGGCCGGGTGGGATGAGTTCCTTCCGGTGCTGCTATTAGGTGAAATTTCTTCTGCGGAGTTCCCGGAAGACCTTCGCCGTCGGGTGCTTTCCAACCTGGAAATGCCACCCAGCTACAGCCAGCTGCTGGATTCGCTGCACCGTGCCCAGGTCTATCGCGAGATGTATGACCAGGCGCGCGAGCGTGGCCGTCAGCGCGAGCCCAACCTGTTCCGCAGCCTGGTCGGCACCAGCCGTGCCATCCAGCACGTGCGGCAGATGATGCAGCAGGTGGCCGATACCGACGCCAGCGTGCTGATCCTGGGTGAGTCGGGCACCGGCAAGGAAGTGGTGGCGCGCAACCTGCACTACCATTCCAAGCGTCGCGAGGCGCCGTTTGTGCCAGTGAACTGTGGCGCGATCCCGGCCGAGCTGCTGGAAAGCGAACTGTTCGGCCACGAGAAGGGCGCCTTTACCGGGGCGATCACCAGCCGCGCCGGGCGTTTCGAGCTGGCCAACGGCGGTACCCTGTTCCTTGACGAAATCGGCGACATGCCGCTGCCGATGCAGGTCAAGCTGCTGCGCGTGCTGCAGGAGCGTACCTTCGAGCGCGTGGGTAGCAACAAGACCCAGAGCATCGACGTGCGCATCATCGCCGCAACGCACAAGAACCTCGAGACCATGATCGAGGACGGTACCTTCCGCGAAGACCTGTACTACCGCCTGAACGTGTTCCCCATCGAGATGGCGCCGCTGCGTGAGCGGGTGGAAGACATCCCGTTGCTGATGAACGAGCTGATCTCGCGCATGGAGCACGAGAAGCGCGGTTCCATCCGCTTCAACTCGGCGTCGATCATGTCGCTGTGTCGCCACGGCTGGCCGGGCAACGTGCGTGAGCTGGCCAACCTGGTCGAACGCATGGCGATCATGCACCCGTACGGGGTGATCGGCGTGTCCGAGCTGCCGAAAAAATTCCGCTACGTCGATGATGAAGACGAGCAGATGGTCGACAGCCTGCGCAGCGACCTGGAAGAGCGCGTGGCCATCAATGGCCACACACCCAACTTCAGCAACCCTGCGATGCTGCCACCTGAGGGTCTGGACCTGAAGGACTACCTCGGTAGCCTGGAGCAGGGCCTGATCCAGCAGGCGCTGGACGATGCCAACGGTATCGTTGCGCGCGCGGCTGAACGTTTGCGTATTCGTCGTACCACCCTGGTCGAGAAGATGCGCAAGTACGGCATGAGCCGCCAGGGCGGCGAGGACCAGGCAGAGGATTGACGCTACCTGTGCCGGCCTCTTGGCGGGTAAACCTGCTCCCACAGGGGCAGCGCAGGCCCTGAGCTTTGCGCGGCACCCGTGGGAGCGGGTTTACCCGCCAAGAGGCCGGCACAGGCAGTCTGGATTCCAAGCTTCCCAGCATTTTCAAATTCCCCGCTGGTCCTGCGGCGCTCGTATGTCTGCGAACGGGCGCGAGCAACTGTCTGAAACCAAAAACGAATCCATTAAAAAGCTTTCATAAAGCAGGCATGCGTTTTGCTTTGCCTAGCAGAAAGGGCCAGGGGCCAGTTTTTTGTCACCCCTCCGACCAATGCGGACGAGCAGCATAATGAAAGCAGTCATTCTGGCCGGTGGGCTGGGCACACGCATCAGCGAAGAATCTCACCTGCGCCCCAAGCCGATGATCGAGATAGGCGGCAAACCGATCATCTGGCACATCATGAAGATCTACTCGCACTACGGGATCAACGACTTCGTCATTTGCCTGGGCTACAAGGGCTATGTGATCAAGGAGTATTTCGCCAACTACTTCCTGCACATGTCGGACGTGACCTTCGACATGGCGGCAAACCGCATGGATATCCACAACCGCCACGCCGAGCCATGGCGGGTGACACTGGTGGATACCGGGGAAAACACGGCCACCGGTGGCCGCCTGAAGCGGGTCCGCGAGTACGTTGGCAACGAAACCTTTTGCCTGACTTACGGCGACGGTGTGTCTGACGTCGATATCCCGCGCCTGATCGATTTCCACCGGCAGCACGGCAAGATGGCCACGGTTACCGCCGTACAGCCGCCGGGGCGTTATGGCGCGCTGGATGTGCAAGGCCAACAGGTGCGCGGCTTCCAGGAAAAACCGCTGGGCGACGGCGGCTGGATCAACGGGGGCTTCTTCGTGCTGGAGCCGGCCGTGCTTGAGTACATCGCAGGCGATGACACTACCTGGGAATACGAGCCCATGCGTCGTCTGGCCGAGGACGGTCAGCTGATGAGCCACCTGCATCGTGGCTTCTGGCAACCGATGGATACCCTGCGTGATCGCATGCTGCTCGAAGAGCACTGGAAAAACGGCGATGCGGCATGGCAGCTATGGCGCTGAACCCGGCATTCTGGGCAGGGCGCCGCGTCCTGCTGACCGGGCATACCGGGTTCAAGGGCGGCTGGCTGGCCGTATGGCTGCGCCAATTGGGCGCCGACCTGCGCGGCTTCGCCTTGCCTGCTGCGACCACGCCCTCGCTCTGGCAGGTCGCGCACCTGCAACAGCAGATTCCAGGGGATTTCGCCGACATCCGTGATGCCTCGGCCCTGGCCCGTGCCCTGCAGGACTTCCAGCCCGAACTGGTGCTGCACCTGGCGGCTCAGCCGCTGGTGCGCGAGTCCTACCGCTCGCCAAGCGACACCTACGCCACCAACGTCATGGGCACGCTCAACCTGCTTGAGGCAGTGCGTGCCACGCCTTCGGTACGTGCGGTGCTGGTGGTAACTACAGACAAGTGCTACGACAACCGCGAGTGGCCCTGGCCCTACCGCGAACAGGATGCCCTGGGCGGTTTCGACCCCTATAGCAGCAGCAAGGCCTGTGTCGAGCTGCTGTGCGCCAGCTACCGCGACTCGTTCCTGCGTTCCGCCGGTGTGGCCTTGGCCACGGCGCGCGCGGGCAACGTACTGGGTGGCGGGGACTGGTCTGCCGAGCGCTTGCTGCCGGATATCTTCCGCGCCTGGCAGGACGGCCAGGAGGTGACCCTGCGTTACCCCGATGCGACGCGCCCCTGGCAGCACGTGCTCGATCCGCTGATGGGCTATCTGCAACTGGCGCAGGGTTTGTTTACTGATGCCGAGCAGCACGCCGCAGCCTGGAACTTCGGCCCTGACAGCGCAGGGCTGGCCAGCGTCGGCGAGATCGTCCGGCGCCTTGCCGAACGCTGGCCAGGCGAGGCGCGCTGGTCGGTGGCCGGCGATGCCCAGCCGCACGAAGCCGGCCTGCTGGCGCTGGACTCCAGCAAGGCGCGGCAGATGCTTGGCTGGGCGCCACGCTGGTCGCTGGACGACACCCTTAAACATACCCTGGACTGGCATCTGGCCTGGCGTGCAGGGCGTGACATGAACATCGTTACCCGCGAGCAGATCGCGGTTCACCAAGGCGGAACCCATGAGTGACAGTACGGCGCAGCAGTTGCGCCAACAGATTGCCGAACTGGTCGGGCGCTATGCCGAGCTGCAGATGGCGCCCAAACCTTTCGTGGCGGGGCAAAGCAGTGTGCCGCCTTCTGGCAAGGTGATCGGTGCGGGCGAGCTGCAGTCGATGACCGAGGCCGTGCTGGATGGCTGGCTGACGACCGGCCGCTTCAACGAGGCGTTCGAAAAGCGCCTGGCCAAGTACCTGGGGCGTCGTTGCGTACTCACCACCAACTCTGGCTCGTCGGCCAACCTGCTGGCGTTTTCCGCGCTGACCTCGCCACGCCTCGGCGACCGGGCGATCAAGCCGGGTGATGAAGTGATCGGCGTTGCTGCCGGCTTCCCGACTACCGTCAACCCGATCCTGCAGTTCGGCGCGGTACCGGTGTTCGTCGATATCGAGATGGGCACCTACAACATCGACCCGGCACTGATCGAAGCGGCCATCGGCCCGAAGACCAAAGCCATCATGCTGGCCCATACCCTGGGCAACCCCTTCGACCTGAGCGTTGTGCGTGCCCTGTGCGACAAGCATGGCCTGTGGCTGATCGAAGACTGCTGCGATGCCCTGGGTTCCACCTACGAAGGGCGCATGGTCGGTACCTTCGGCGATATCGGCACCCTCAGCTTCTATCCGGCGCACCACATCACCATGGGCGAGGGCGGGGCGGTGTTCACCGATTCGCCGTTGCTCAAGCGCATCATCGAGTCGTTCCGCGACTGGGGCCGCGATTGCTACTGCGCGCCGGGCGAGGACAACACCTGCAGCAAGCGCTTCTGCTGGCAAATGGGTGACCTGCCGCAAGGCTACGACCACAAGTACACCTACTCGCACCTGGGCTACAACCTGAAGATCACCGACATGCAGGCTGCCTGCGCCCTGGCGCAGATGGACCGGGTTGATGATTTTGTTGCCGCGCGCAAGCGCAACTTCGGCTGGCTCAGCGAGCGCCTGGCCGGTTGTGCGGAGCATCTGATCCTGCCGCAGGCCACCCGCGACAGCGACCCTTCTTGGTTTGGCTACCCGATCACCCTGCGCGACGGCAGCGGCGGCAAGCGCCTGGAGCTGTTGCGCTACCTGGATCTGCAGGGCGTGGGCACGCGCCTGCTGTTCGCTGGCAACCTGACCCGCCAACCCTACATGCAGGGGCTGAACTACCGGGTTTCCGGCGAGCTGCCGGTCACCGACAAGATCATGAACGACACGTTCTGGATCGGCCTGTGGCCGGGCTTGAGCGACGACCATCTGGAACATGCGGCCGGTCACATCGAAGCCTGGCTCAACCGAGGATCCCACTGATGAGCGCAGCCCCTACCGTCAACGCCGGTGCGTTGTTTGACAAACCGCTGTTCATCCTGGAAATGGCCAACAACCACATGGGCGATGTGGCGCATGGCGTGGCGCTGATTCGCGCCTTTGCCGATGTGTGCAAGGCATTCCCGTTCCGCTTCGCCTTCAAGCTGCAATACCGTGACCTGGATACCTTCATCCACCCACAAATGCGCGGCCGTGACGATGTGAAGTACATCAAGCGCTTCAGCGAGACGCGTCTGTCCCGTGAGCAGTTCGACACCTTGGTGGCGGAAATCCGTGCCAACGGTTTCCTCTGCCTGTCGACGCCGTTCGACGAGGCATCGGTGGACGTGATCGAAGCGCAGCAGCTGGATGCGATCAAGATCGCCAGCTGCTCGATGAGCGACTGGCCGTTGCTGGAGCGCGTGGTACAGACTCGCCACCCGCTGATCGTCTCCACTGCCGGTTCGACCCTGGAGGAGCTCGATCGCCTGGTCAGCTTCCTTGGCCACAGGGAAAAGAATTTCGCCATCCTGCATTGCGTAGGCGAGTACCCCACCGCCGATGCCAACATGCATCTGTCGCAGGTGGACTTCCTGCGTCGGCGCTATCCCGACGTACGCGTGGGCTTTTCCACGCATGAAAACCCGGACAACACCGACATCGTCAAGATCGCGCTGGCCAAGGGCGCACGCATTTTTGAAAAACACGTCGGCTTGCCCACCGAGCAGTTCCCGCTGAACGCCTATTCGGCAAGCCCGGAGCAGGTTCGGCGCTGGCTGGAAGCTGCGCAATATGCCTTGCTGCTGTGCGGTGAAGGCGAGCAGCGCCTGCCGGTAAACGAGAGTGAAGTCGCCAGCCTGCGCTCCCTGCGTCGTGGTGTATTCCTGCGCAGGGCCATTGCTGCGGGTGAGGTGGTGCAGGCTGACGATGTGTATTTTGCCTTCCCGCCGCAGGACGGGCAGGTCACTGCCAACGACTGGTCGAAATACGCCACCTTCACGGCCCAGGCGGATATCCCCGAGCATGCCGCACTGAGCGCGCAGAACAGTACACGCCGTGATGTGCGTGACAAGGTCTGGGCGATTGTCCAGCGAGTGCGGGCGCAACTGAGCGGCAGCCACGTGGTCGTGCCAGGGCGGGTCGATCTGGAAATATCCCACCATTATGGCCTGGATCAATTCGACGAAATCGGTTTGACCATGCTCACCGTGGTCAACCGGGGCTACTGCAAGAAGCTGCTGATGCTCCTGCCGGGTCAGCAGCACCCTGAGCAATATCACAAGCTCAAGGAAGAAACCTTCCACGTCCTGCATGGCGAGCTGACCCTGCAACTGGACGGTGTAACGCGTGTTTGCCGTCCGGGTGATGTGGTCACTGTCGAGCCGGGTGTTCGCCATGCCTTCCACAGTCAGGACGGGGCCATTATCGAAGAGTTGTCTTCCACGCATTTCAGCAATGACTCGTTCTATACCGACGAAGCGATCAATGCCAATCGCGACCGTAAAACCCTCTTGAGCTATTGGATGGACTGACGTGCCAAGCCCCTATCGTGTTGCTGATTACATTGCTGACTTCATCGCCGATCTGGGGGTGGAGCACGTCTTCCTGTTGCCGGGCGGAGGTGCCATGCACCTCAACGACGCCGTCGGCAAGCACCCCGACCTGGATGTAGTGGCTTGCCACCACGAGCAGGCTGCCGCGATTGCCGCCGAAGCCTACTGCCGGATCAACGAAAATATCGGCGTGGCGATGGTCACCACGGGCCCGGGTGCGACCAACGCGGTAACCGCCGTTGCAGGTGCCTGGATCGAGTCGGTGCCGTTGCTGGTCATCTCCGGCCAGGTCAAGCGTGCTGACTTGCTGCGTGGCGCACCACTGCGCCAGAAGGGCGTGCAGGAAGTGGATATCGTCAGCGTGGTCGAGCCGATCACCAAGTACGCGGTCACCATCCAGCAGCCAGAAGACATTCGCCGAGAGTTGGAGCGAGCCGTCTTTGTGGCACGAGATGGCCGTGCCGGCCCGGTTTGGATCGACGTACCGCTGGACGTGCAGGGCGCGCCGATTGATCCCGACAGCCTGGTGGGTTGGGACGAGCCCGCTGCACCCGTTGCAGCGCTGGAGGCATCAACGCTGGAGCAGATCCGCAGTTTGCTTGAAGATGCCCAGAGGCCGCTGATCCTCGCCGGCCATGGCGTTCGCCTGAGCGGAGCGGCAGCCGCCTTCCGTGATCTGATCGAATCCATGGGCGTGCCACTGGTGACGACCTGGAACGCAATGGACCTGCTGCCCCATGAGCACCCGCTGTATGTGGGTCGGCCGGGTGTGGTAGCGCTGCGTGCACCGAACTTCGCGGTACAGAACGCCGACCTGCTGATCACCCTCGGCTGTCGCCTGGACAACATCATCACCGCCTATGCGCCACGCGACTTTGCGCGCAATGCACGCAAGATCGTCGTGGATGTGGATGCCAACGAAATCGCCAAGCTCGACATGCATATCGATGTCGCGGTTACCAGCGATGCCGCCAGCTTCGTCGATACACTGGCAGCATCTTTGAAAGGTGCTTCGTTCAGCCGCCCGCAATGGTTGGAGCGTTGCCGCGACTGGAAGGCGCGCTATGGCGTCAACGACGGCAAGCCGTTCCCGGCCAGTGGGCCGATCAGTCACTTCCAGTTTGCTGACTCGCTTTCCAATGCCGTGCCGGAAAATACGCTGGTCAGCACCGGCAGCTCCGGGCTGGCGGTCGAAGTGTTCTACACCGTGTTCCGCAATCGTCCGGGCCAGCGGGTATTCCTCACCTCTGGCCTGGGTGCGATGGGTTACGGCCTGCCGGCTGCAATCGGTGCCTGCTTCGCCAACGGCTGCAAGCCGATGGTGGCGGTGGAGAGTGATGGCAGCCTGCAACTGAATATTCAGGAGCTGGCCACGCTGCGCGGGTTCAACCTGCCAATCTGCCTGGTGGTGATGAACAACGGCGGTTATGCCTCGATCCGCAACACTCAGCGCAACTACTTCGAAAGCCGCTATGTCGGCACAGGCCCCGAGGCGGGCTTGTGGATGCCGGACCTGGAAGAACTGGCGCGTGCGTACCATTTGCCGTTCAAGCGTATCAGTGATGCCGCCGAGTTGGACGCGGGCCTGGCCGAGGCCATGCAAATGCCGCGGCCGATGATCCTGGAAGTGCTGTTGATGAACGATGAGGCATTGAGCCCGAAGGTTGCGGCAATTCCGCAGGCGGATGGTTCGATGACCTCCATGCCGTTGGAAGACATGAGCCCCTTGCTGCCGCTGGCGGTACTGGAGGAAGAAATGGCTGGCAACATCGCCCCGGTCTCGCGCCAGGTTCGGCAGCAGGTCAAGTAATGAAACGCCACGTCCTCTTCGACTTCGACGGCACCCTGGTTGACTCTGCGCCGGCCATTCTTGCCTGCTTTTCCCGTGTGCTGAAGGCACATGGCCTGCAGGCCATGTGCCCTATAGATGCCAGCCTGATCGGGCCACCCTTGCGCCAGACGCTGGCGACATTGAGCGGCAGTAGCGACGCAGCATTGCTTGATGCCCTGAGCGCCTCGTTCAAGGACATCTACGACGCCGAAACCTGCCTGGAAACGCCCGCCTATGCCGGTTGCCAGGCGCTGTTGGAACAGCTGCACGCGCAGGGCTTCAATTTGTCCATCGCGACCAATAAACGGCTGCTGCCCACCCAGCGCATCATTGCGGCACTGGGCTGGCAAGGGCTGTTCAGCGAAGTGTATGCCAGTGACTCCTATCCTGATCGCTACACCGACAAGGCCGGCATGATCGCCGCCTTGCTGGAGGATGGTGGCATTGCAGCGCAATCGGCCATCTACATTGGCGATACCGTCGCGGACGGTCGTGCAGCGGCTGCCAATGGTGTCGAGTTCTGGCCGGTGGCGTGGGGCTATGGTCAATTCGCCAGCCATGAGCAGCCGTTGCCTGCCCCGCAACAGCTGCTGGAACGCCTGGTGCGCGCATGATGACCACCACTACAGCCAGTGCATGCCCGTGCTGCGGGTCTATCGAGATGTTACTGCCCAGCCCGGAGTACACACCTTGCCGGCTGTGTGGCCATCGTTGGCGGATGCCGATGGACCAGGCGGGCTACTATGAGACGCTGGTTGCACGTAACGATCTGAACACGCCGTGGTTCAAGCGCAAGATGCGTGAGCGCGTTGCCGCGGTTTCTGGCTTGCTAAAGACGGGCAAGGAGCGCGTGCTCGAAGTCGGCTGCGCGGAAGGTGAGCTCGGGCGTGAGATCAAGGCGCGCTCTGCCGTCACCTATGAGGGTGTGGAGTTGTCACAGGACAGGGCGTTGGCGGAGCAGAAGCTTGACCACGTATTCCATACGCCGACCAGCCAGATTGAGGCAGCGCCGTACCAGTTGATCGTTTCGTTCCATGTGCTGGAGCATATCGCCCGACCCGAGCAGGAGCTTGCGGCCTGGTCGAGGCTTCTGAGTGCGGATGGGCGTGTGCTGATCGAGGTTCCGAACCAGGCCGGGCATCCACTGCTGGCCAGCGATCGCAACCTTGAGCACCTGCACCAGTTCACCCCGGCTTCGCTGACCCTGCTGCTCGCACGGTGCGGCTTTAGCTGCGATGAGTTGTCCGTGGGGCATTACGAATCACCCGTCTACTCGGACTCGATCCGGGTCGTCGCCCGGCCGCAGCCTACCGCTGAGCACCGCGAGCAGCTTCTGTTGCAGCGTTTCCGTGAGAGAACCGGCGGCCCGTTCCTGGTTTACGGAATTGGCGGCGACTACCTCAATTACCTGGCACCGTTGGCCGAAGCGCTGGATATCCGCGCCTTGCTGGACTCCTCCGACGCGAAATGGGGGCAGCGCCTGGGTCAACACGTGGTCACTGCCTACGACCCGCAAGCGCATGGCGAACTACCCATCGTCATCTGCTCCATCCGCTTCGCCGCAGAGATCCGGCAGCACCTGCTAAACCTCGGCATTGCAGCGCAGCGCATCATCGGTCTGGATAGCATCTATGAAGACGCCTGATTCCGTTCTCGCCGGGGATTTGAGCGGTATTCTCGCCGCCCCGTTGCCGTGGGAGGCCCTGTACGGTCGTCACATCCTGGTTACTGGGGCCTCGGGTTTTATCGGCGGTCATGTGGTCGAGGCGCTGGTCTGGATCAATCGGCTTTACCCCCAGGCGAACCTGCATGTGTATGCCCTGGCCCGGGACCTGGAAAAACTGCGTCAACGCATGCCCTGGCTGGATATTCCCGGCGAACTGACGCCGGTGATCCAGGATGTCGCCCAGCCGTGCTGCCTTGCTACACCTCTGGATTTCATCATCCATGCCGCCAGCCCTGCCAGCCCCAAGGACTATCTGCAACGGCCGGTCGATACGATTCGCGCCAATACCGATGGCACACGGGAACTCCTTGAGCTGGCCCGGGACAAGCACGCACGTTTGCTTTTTCTCAGCAGCGGTGCGGTGTACGGCGACAATCCCTGGCAAACCGATGCCATCGCGGAAAGTGATTTTGGCCGTGAAGACCCGTTGGCTCCACGGGCCTGCTACGGCGAGAGCAAGCGTTTGGCGGAAACCCTGTGCCGGGCGTACCACACCCAATACGGCGTGGATGCCAGGATTGCGAGGATTTCCCATTGCTATGGGCCGGGTATGCGCCTGGACGATGGCCGGGCGATATCCGACCTGCTTGCCGATATCCTTCAAGGCCGGGATATCCATCTCGATTCCGATGGAAGCGCCTCGCGTCCGTTCTGCTATGTCTCCGATACCGTGCTCGGGCTGTTCCACATCCTGTTCCGCGGAGAAGCGGGGCATGCCTATAACGTCGGTGAAACGCAGGAAACCAGCATCCTGCAGTTGGCCGAGAAGATGATTGCCTCAGCCGGCAAGGCCGGGCAGCTCAGAGTCCGGCCACAGGCGCGCAGTGGCCCTGCGCCTGCCCTGAGAAACTCCGGGCATTTCAATATCGACAAGATCCGCACCTTAGGATGGGCGCCACAAACCAGTCTGGATGTGGGTTTGTCCAGGTTATTGCAGGTTAATATATGAACGCTGCCGATTCGCGTCCGACTCTGATTGGTTACCTCCCTCCGCCTGCGGGTATCAAAAAGACAGGGGGTAATTACCAATACCATTCTCAGTTCATCAATATTGGGGATATTGTTTACGCCCATGCTGGCGCAATGTTGACCTCGGGCCGTAATTTTCAGGCCTGGGATTTTCGGATGACCGCAGAAGAGGTCAATGAACGATTTTCCAGCGTTGTATTTTTCATCCCTTGCCGAATTGCGCCGCATCCGTATGATCGAGATGGTTATCCTTATGGGTTCGTGACCGAATTCATCGAGAAGCTGAAGATCCCTTTTTTCAGCCTCGGCGAATCCATTCAGGCCAGGGAGTACGCGTATATTCCCGACTTCCACAAGACACTGTCGCCTGCCGTCGTTCGCTACCTGAGTGTGATCGCCGACCGTTCGCCTGTCGTGGGAACACGAGGCAACTACTCAGCCGAAGTGCTGAACGGCCTGGGGATCAAGAACGCCGTTCCTTTGGGCTGTCCGTCGCTCTATCTGAATGGCCCATCGCTGCCTGGGTCTTTGCTGGACGTGCCGACAAATCCTGAAAGGGTGGCGGTGTGTTACTCGAATTATCAGGGAAATACGCACAGCAGAATCGACGACTTTCTTCGCCTCGCCAGTCAGCATAATTATCACTATGTCGAGCAGGTCTTTGGTCTGCTTACGCAGGCTCTTTATTATCCTGGGAAGGTCAGGGCGGCGGATATCTACGCGGCTCGGCGGTTTTATAAAGACATGGCGCCTGTGCTGGCCTTGTTGAAGCAAAAGCGTGTTCGATACTTTACAAATTATTCCCTGTGGAAAGACTATCTCGGGACGATGGACTTCGCGTTTGGTGCCAGGATGCATGGCTTGACGCCTGCGCTGCATGCAGGGAAACCTGCCATGTTCATTGCGCACGACGCCAGAGTTCGGGAAATGTGCGAATTCTTCTCGCTGCCGTTCGTGGCAGAGCATGATCTCCCTGCGTCGATGGATCTCGATTTTTTCCTGTCGCGTTGTGACTATTCCGCAACCTTGCCGCGTTACCAGGAAGCGTATTCCCGATTTGTTCAGACGCTGCGCGCGCATGGGCTGGGCGGAAATATCGGCCCGGACGGCTCGATTATTGACCGCTGGGAGCCAGCACCGGACTTGCAAGTTGCTCGCGAGGAAGGAGACCCACAATATTCATCCGAAGAAATACTTAACCTGGAGGAGCAGCTTGCCATCTGCGCCGGGATTCCGGACGAGACCTTTGTGAAGCTTGCCCAAGTCAGTGATATTTCTCAAAGCTGGTA
Source organism: Pseudomonas sp. WOUb67 (assembly GCF_050058005.1). Classification (NCBI taxonomy): domain Bacteria; kingdom Pseudomonadati; phylum Pseudomonadota; class Gammaproteobacteria; order Pseudomonadales; family Pseudomonadaceae; genus Pseudomonas; species Pseudomonas sp. WOUb67. Next base: position 2,444,181 of record NZ_CP170112.1, read on the forward strand.
CCTGTCTCGTCTCAAATAAGGCACGCGCTGGGACGAAGCAGGTTACCCGTTTTTATTTTTGCGTTTTTCGGTCTTGCTCGACATTCCTGGGTCGCGGCTGAATGACGGAGCACTGTGGATAGCGATATGAGACCTTGTGATATTTGTAGCGGTACCCGCCTGGAGCAACTGCACCGTCAGCACTTTCTGTTCCCTGGGCTTCCCCAGCCAGTCCATTACGATGTGGTGGCCTGCCGGAACTGCGGTTTTGCCTACGCCAGCGATATTCCTGACCAGTCGGCGCTCGACCAGTTCTATCAGAACGTCGAGCATCACCTGCATACCGACCTGCCGCCGGGGCTCGCGCGTATTCATGGGGATTTCTTCCACTTTGTTCAGCAACATGCAGACCTGGCAAGCGACGCCCGCGTTCTCGATATAGGATCGGGCATGGGGCATTTTCTTGCACACTTCCAGCAGGCAGGGTTCCAGCGGTTGCTCGGTATGGAGCCAAGCCCGGCTGCTGCCGAGCTGGCGCGCAAAATCTACGGGCTGGAGATCAGAAGCGCGACCGTGGATGTTTTCGACACGGATGAGCGTTTCCAGTTGATCAGCCTCTGTGGCGTGCTGGAGCACATTGCCGACCTGCGCAACAGCATGGAAAAGATTACCGCGCTGCTGGCGGACGATGGCTACCTGTTCCTCGCCGTTCCCGATGCCGAGGCCTTTGGCAAGACGCCGCCGGCTGAGCCCTTCCTCGAGTTCGCACTGGAGCACATCAACTTCTTCAGTGCCGCCAGCCTCGACAATCTGCTAGCTGCCAGCGGGTTCGAGAAAGTCACGGTCATCTCCCAGCACAATGATTTCTACGACAACCATTACCTACTGGCCTTGTACCGCAAGACGACCGAAGCAGAGAAGCGTTTCACGGTAGATGGCGTCGCTGCTGACAGCCTGCGCAGTTATGTCGAGCTGTCGCGACAAGTATTGCGCCCCGTGGAAGAACTGGCAGCGCAACTTGAAGCAAGTGGTGAGCCGTTGGTGATCTGGGGCGCGGGCTCTCTGACCAGTCGGTTGCTCTGCGATACCCGGCTGAACAAGGCCAATATCTGCAGCATCGTCGACAGGAACAAGAACCTGCAGGGCAAGTCCCTGCTCGGTGTGACTATTGCCGACCCCGATGATCTGACCAGGCACCCAGGGGCCACAGTCTTCATTGCCAGCACCACTTACGCTGCAGAAATCCGCGAAACGCTCATCCAGCAATATGGCTGGAGCGGCAGGATCCTCAGCCTTGCAACCGGAGCCAGGTAATGCCGATGAACACGCTCAACAACATCCGCACGGCCTATGAGGCGGGTGATACTGCGAAGCAGGACTATATCGAGGCCATCCACGCACGGCATGCCAGCCTGTTCGATTACCCCGGGTTCATCGCCGGTACCGACGTGGAGTCTGTGCGCATCCTGCCGGAGGGTGTCTTCGTCCGATCCCGCTCGCAGCAGATCGAGTTGTTCCTGGACCCCCAGGACCAGCATCTGGTGCCCTGCACACTGATGAACTTCCGTGCCTACGAAACCATTGAAACCGAATTCCTCAAGGCCATCACTCAAGAAAACGGGGTGATTCTGGACATCGGTGCCAACTGCGGCTGGTATGCCCTGGCACTGGCTCGGCACTGCCCCTCGGCACGGATTCACGCCTTCGAACCAATCCCCCATACCCATGGGATTCTGCAGCGCAATATCCGCCACAACGGCTTGCCCAACATAGAGGCGCACCGCCTGGCCTTTTCCAACCAGGAGGCGACGCTGGAGTTTCTCTATACGCCCAATTGTTCCGGCGCCACTTCCCAGGTGCTGGCAGGGCAGCCGGGCAGCCAGGAAAGCTTGCAGAAAGTATCCTGCCCGGCCACGACACTGGACAGGTTCTGCGCGCAGCATGAACTGGCGCCCCAGATCATCAAGTGTGATGTAGAGGGGGCGGAGTTGATGGTGATCCAGGGGGGCGAAGCAATGCTCGCCCGGGACAAGCCAGTGATTCTGATCGAGCTGTTGCGAAAATGGGCCAGGAAGTTTGATTACCACCCCAACGAGGTGGTGGAGCGGCTTGGTCGTCTTGGCTATCAGGCCTATACCCTGAGCAACGAGGGGCTACGTCCATGCCCGGGCATTGACGAGGAAACCCAGGAAACCAATTTCGTCTTTCTACACGGGCAGAAGCACCGTGACATCCCTGATCTGGTACGCGCCTTACCATGAAACCCGCCATTCCGCCGCTGACGGTTGCCCTGCTGACTTACAATCGGGTGCACTACCTGGAGCAGTCCATTGCTGCCGTGCTCGGGCAGAGCTATGAGAATTTCGAACTGCTGGTTCTCGACAATAACAGCAGTGACGGGACTGCGCAGTTCATCCTCGGTTTGCAGGACCCGCGAATCCGTTATGTCAGGAACGCCCGCAATGTGTCCACTGTGGAGTTCAACTGCCTTTCGGCTTATCACCTTGCCTTGGGGCATCGGGTGATCGTGACCCATGACGATGACATCATGGAGCGCGACATGCTGGAGCGGCAGATGCGTTTCATGGACTGCCACCCCGACGTGCGGATGGTATGGACGCGCGTCAGCGACATCGATCAGGATGGCCATGCGCTAGCCGACGGCAGCGCCGTACCTGGCTCGGAGCGGGTCTTTGCGCCCGGGGAATACATCAGCAGCTTCCTCAAGGAGCGGCTGTGGCCGATGCCCAGCGGCGTGATGCTGGAGCGGGGCGTACTGCCCAAGTCCTATGCGGTGCACCGCTACCTCGGCGACGCTCCTCGCAAGCAGACGAAAGACGCGGCGGGCATCGAGGACGTGCTGATGCCGGCGCGCATCAATCGCCGGCATGCCATCGGCTACCTTGACCAGCCATTGCTGCGCCGTCGCGTGCATACCAAGCAATTCTCCCATGTGGCAAGCCTGTCGCTACCAGGCGTTGCCCTCTATCAGGGGCTCAAACGCATCGCCAAGGGCGTGCCCGGTTTGCAGGCAGAGGCTCTACATTTTGATGCCTGTACAGCGCGTTTCGAAATTCAGGAAGCGATTACCACCCAGCCGCGCAGGGCAATCAGCAAGGGCGTTCTGAGCAAAACCGGCAAGGCGGCCGCGAGCCTGCAGCGCAACATGCAGCAAGCACCCGACGCCTTTCTGGCGGGCTTGCCTGTGTTTCTGCTTGCCCAGTATCTGTCGTTGACCGAGCAAACATGCCAGCTGGACAAACTGCCGGTCTGCGGACATGCCAGCGCTACCCAGAAACTCCTGAGCTGGGCGCGCAGAGCCAGTGAACATCCATCGTCGAGCATTCTAGCCAGCCTGCAGGGGCGCCGGATCATCATCTTTGGCAGTGCCTTCATCGCTGCACTGTTGATTCTCGAAGCCGAGAAGAGCGGCAGCCCGGTGGTCGCCTGCATCGATTCCAACCTCAATCGCCAAGGCAAGGAAATGCTTGGCGTATCCATCCAGTCCCTGGCCTGGATGAGTGAGCAGGTCACGGCGGACGATGTCGTGATCATCAGTTCCGAGCGGGATCATGAACATTACATCAACGCGCTTATTCGCCAACACCTCAGGACGCCGGCACGCATCGTGTCCTGGAAAGAACTGACGGAATCCGCGTGATTCAGGGCATACCGGCTGCGTGCCGACAGGCGCCGTGTCGCCTGCAGCAAGCCAGCAAAAATTTTGGGGAGTGACAGCATGACGAATTGGGCTTTGATCGCGGGTGGACGCTGTGTCGGGCAACCTTGGCGAGTACGGGTTGCCGGGTTTTGCCTGGCCGATCAGCAGGCATTCCTGCTGTCCGACGCTGATTGGCAGGAATTGCAGCGGCAATTGCCGTTGCAGCCCCTGGCTGTCTATGGCTCCAGTAACGGAATGTTGTTCGAGCGGGCCAGCGCCGAAGGGGAAACCGATGGCGTTCTACTGATTGCCCACCCCCGTCAAGCCCAGCCGCTTTTAAAGTTGCCAGCGCAGGTGCAACGGTATCTGCTGCTGCGTAATGCCGAGCAGTCGGATGCACTGCCTGAAGACGCGTCTTTCAGCAAAGTCTTGGTCCAGGCATGGATAGGGCGTACTGCTTCTTCGCGGATCTACATTGGTAGCCTGAGGCTTCCTGATGTCGATGGGGTCGATTCGCAAGCGTGGCCAATCACTCGGGATGAGGGCGATCGTGATCATTCCCGCAATTATCATTGTTCGGCAGACTATTGGCTTTATCAGGTAACTGCCGCAATCGCTGATGATGCGGCTGCAGTTCGCAATCTCGAGCCGCTGCTGACTGTCGCTATCCCGACCTACAATTACGGGCGTTACCTTGCCCAGTGCGTGCAGTCGGTGCTCGATCAGGGTGTGGCCAATATCGAAATCCTGGTACTGGACAACGCCTCCACGGACGATACCGCCGAGGTAATGGCGGCATTCGCGGGCAACCCGAACGTGCGTTACATCCGTAACCGATACAATTACGGCCCGGGTTACAACTGGCGAAATGGCCTGCGGATTGCGCAGGGGCGTTACTTCACGTTCCTTTCCGCCGACGACTATTTCAACCCGGGCCATCTGTCGCGTCTGTTGCCTACGCTGGAGAGCCAGCCCAATGTGGCAGTGGGCTATACCGGCATTCGCTGGGTCGATGGTGCGGGGCAGGCGTTGAACCAGCCTCGCCATCCCGGGTACCGCAATGGCGACTATGTCGGCGGGCGAAATGAAGTCGCTGATCTGCTGATCCACGACAGTTACATGACACCTTCGGCCGTCATCTACCGGCGTGAGGCATTTTGCCGGGTCTGGAACCCAGGCAACAGCTACGGTGCCGGCGACTGGGAAATGGTTGTGCAGATGGCGGAGCGCTACCCCGACTTCGCCTATGTCGATATGCCGGGCGTCAGCTATCGCTGGCATGGTGCGCAGTACTCGAGCCAGTTTTATGCTTCCAGCGAGCCATTGATGGGGCACCTTGCCATTGTCGAGGGCGTATTCGAGCGCGAGGCGCAGTGCCACCTCTATGGGCGTGAGCGCGAGGTGGTGGCCCACCTCAAGCGGCGCCTGGACCTGTATCCTGGCGAGCAGCATTCCGAACTGGGTGCCCGTGTGCGCCGGCTCTGCGAGCGCCTGGAAGAACAGGCGCGGCAGCAAGAGGAGACGCTGTTCTCTATTATCCTGACGACCTACAACCGTCCGGCATTGCTCAAGGATGCGCTGAACAGCATTGCCCATCAGTCCTTCAAGGACTTTGACGTCATTCTGGTCAACGACAACGGCGACCCGGTCGAGTCGCTGCTGGCGGAATACGATTTCCCTGTCACGTACATCCGCCAAGGCCGTAATCGTGGCCCGGCTGCTGCCCGTAATGCCGCTTTGCATCTGGCCCGTGGCCGGTATGTCGTGTATCTGGACGACGACGACCTGTACCTGCCTGACCACCTTGAAACATTGGCCAATGCGCTGGATACCCACCCCGACAGTGTGGTGTACACAGATGCCGTCTTCATTCAGGAAACGATCGCGGCGGGCAAGCGGACCGAAGTGGCGCGTGAGCAACGCTATCTCCACGAGGCGTATTCCAGGGAGCGTTTGCTGGTCAACAACTACATCCCGATCAACACCTTTGCCTGTCCACGCGCGCTTGCACTTGCCGTGGGCGACTTCGACGAGTCGCTGGCAGGGTTGGAGGATTGGGATTTCCTCATGCGCCTGAGCGCGCGAAGCGCTTTCCATCATGTTCGCCGTGAGACGGTGGAAGTCCGTATGCGCCGTGATGACAGCGCGCCGGCTCGACGTTCCGAGCAGGCACTGAAAGATTACCCAGCGCTTTATCGCGAGTTGTATGCGCGCCATGGCGACGTTGGCAACGAGGAAGTAGAGCGCGGGCGCCAGGAGATGCTGGAACATCTGGGTGGCAAGCCCAAGGCGTTGACGCTGCAAACCTGGCTGGCCGAACGTGTTCCGTCTGCCATGCAGAGTCGCCTGATCGAACAGCGTCTGCAGGCCCATCAGGGCGGCCCTGTGATCGGCATTATCGTGGTGGACGCGGATGGGCACGCAGATGCGTTGAAAGCGTCTCTGCAAAGCCTGAACAGCGATCACTGCCTTTATTCGACGTTGAAAATTGTCGCGTTGACGCCGGGCGATGCGCCCGCGACTTCGGCGCAGGACACGCTGCATTTCATGCGTTTGACCGATGCCAGCCTGAGCGATCAGCTGAACCTGGCTGTTCAGGCGGGTGAGTTCGACTGGTTCATGCTGGTAGAGGCGGGGAGTGAGTTCACTGCAAGTGGCTTGCTGATCGCCGCGCTTGACCTGTTGGCGGCACCTGGCTGCCGGGCCGTTTATGGTGATGAAGGTTTGCGTTGCGCCGGGTCGGAAATGGGCGCTGCGCTGCGCCCAGATCTGAACCTTGATCTGCTGCTCAGTTTGCCGGCAAGCCTGTCACGCCACTGGCTGTTCAACCGGCAGGTGTGGCTGGACATGGGGGGCTTCCGTCAGGAGGCGGGCCACGCATTCGAGCTGGATTACATCCTGCGCCTGATCGAGTCTGCCGGGTTCGAGGGGCTGGGGCATATCAGCGAGCCGTTGTTGGTCTGTGATGCCCCGTCGCTGCGCGACTGCCCGGATGAGCGCGGGGTCATCCAGCGCCATCTGCAAGCCCGCGGTTTTGCCCAGGCGCGCGTCGAGTCTCGTCTGCCCGGGCGTTATGATCTGGACTATGGCGCCTCCGGCGACGCACCGGTCAGTATCCTGATCCTGCTCCAGGGCAACAGCACCGAGCGGGTGCAGCGTTGCATGGAAACCATTCTGGAGAAGACAACCTATCGAAACTACGAGGTGCTGCTGCTGGCGCGTGATAACGCCGGCCCGGCAGTAAACAGCTGGCTCGACAACGTTGCCCGGCTTGGCACCGATGCCATCCGTTGCCTGCGATTCCCGGCCGGCATGGCGCCTGTGCAAATGCGCAACCAGGCTGCCGGGCAGGCCCGTGGTGATTTCCTGCTGTGGCTGGACGAAGGCGCAGCGGTGCTCGACAACGATTGGTTGCAACAGATGCTCAACCACGGCATGCGCCAGGAAGTCGGCGTGGTGGGGGCCAAACTGGTGGCGGGGGACGCTACCATCAGCCATGCCGGTTTCGTGCTCGGCCTGAATGGCCCTGTTGGCGAAGCTTTTGCCGGTCAGCCGATGGACGCGTCTGGCTACCTGCAGCGCCTGCAGGTCGACCAGAACTATGTCGCAGTCAGCGGCAAGTGCCTGCTGGTGAACAAAAGCCTGTTCCTGGAGGCCGGCGGTTTCGACGAGGCCCCCGAGTTGCAGCGCTGGACGGACATTGATCTGTGCCTGCGTCTGCACCGTGGTGGCTACCTGAACGTGTGGACGCCGCGTGTTCAGTTGCTGCTCAGTGAGGAGGCGGTAACGCCGGCCACTGCCGCAGAAGAAGATGCCTTGTATGACCGCTGGCTGCCTGTACTGGCACGCGACCCGCTCCACAACCCGAACTTCTCGCTGTCTTCCAGCAATGGTCTCGGCCTGGCGCCCTCCGGTCTGAGCTGGCGACCGTTGTCGTCCTGGAAACCGCTGCCGACGGTCCTCGCCCATGCGGCGGACAGGGGAGGGTGTGGCAACTACCGGGTCATCCAGCCGCTGGATACGCTCAACCGCGAGGGGCTGGTCGAGGGGGTGGTGGCGTGGAATTATCTGGCGCCTGCCGAACTTGAGCGTCATCAGCCCGACAGCATCATCCTGCAGCGCCAGGTTGGCGACGAGCAGATTGAGCATATGCGCCGGATGCATGCGTTTTCGCGGGCCTTCAAGGTCTTCGAGCTGGACGACTACCTGCCCAACCTGCCACTCAAGAGCGTGCACAGGACGCACATGCCCAAGGACATTCTGCGGTCCATACGTCGCGGTTTGTCCTATGTGGACCGCTTTGTCGTCTCCACGCAGCCGCTGGCCGAGGCCTTCGCCGGCCTGCATGGCGATATCCGCGTGGTACCCAACACGCTGGATACCCGCTACTGGGGCGACCTCAAGGCCCAGCGCCGGCAGTCGCGCAAACCGCGTGTCGGCTGGGCGGGTGGGGCGAGCCATACGGGCGACCTGGAAGTGATCGCGGACGTGGTCAAGGAATTGGCCAACGAGGTGGAGTGGGTGTTCTTCGGCATGTGCCCGGACAAGCTGCGGCCTTATGTTCATGAGTTCCACGAGAGTGTTTCGATTGAACAATACCCGCAGGTTCTGGCCAGCATGAACCTGGACCTGGCCCTGGCGCCCGTCGAGCAGAACCTGTTCAACGAGTGCAAGAGCAACCTGCGTTTGCTGGAGTACGGCGCCTGTGGTTTCCCGGTGATCGCCAGCGACCTGCGTTGCTATCAGGGCTACAGCGATTTGCCGGTCACACTGGTGAAGAACCGGTTCCGAGGTTGGGTAGATGCCATCCGCATGCACATCTCTGATCTGGATGCCACGGCGAAGGCGGGCGATGCACTGCGCAATGCAGTGCTGGGCGGCTGGATGCTCGAAGGTGACAACCTGAGCAACTGGCGCAAGGCCTGGCTGCCGGACTGATACATGGCCGTAGGCCTGTGCCGGCCTCTTCGCGGGTAAACCCGCTCCCACAGGATCAGCACAGGCCTCAAGCTCTGCGCTGTACCTGTGGGAGCGGGTTTACCCGCGAAGAGGCCGGCACAGGCAACCCAAACCCCCATCTCCGGCACGGCTATTGCTACACCGCTGGCAACACACCGTTTTTATGACGGTCAGCCACGCGAGAGAGCACGATGCCCCAGGCCGCCCACCTAACCCGAGCCCCCAATCAGCAGGGGCACACCCCGGTCGAGCAGGACAGCCACCAGGGTATCGAGCAAGCCTTCGCCCTGTTCAACCAGGTGTCCAGCCAACTGAGCCAGTCCTACAGCCTGCTCGAAGCCCGGGTCAGTGAGCTCAAGGGTGAGCTGGCCGTGGTCAGTGCCCAGCGCATCGAAGAACTCAGCGAAAAGGAACGCCTGGCCAACCGCCTGCAGAACCTGCTGGACCTGCTGCCTGGCGGGGTGATCGTGATCGATGGCCATGGCGTTGTACGTGAAGCCAACCCGGCTGCCTGCGAACTGCTTGGCGAGCCGCTGATCGGCGAATTGTGGCGCCAGGTGATCGCCCGCAGCTTTGCACCGCGCAAGGACGATGGCCATGAAATCTCGCTGCGCGACGGCCGCCGCCTGTCCATCGCCACCCGCTCGCTGGACGCCGAGCCCGGCCAGCTGGTGCTGCTCAACGACCTGACTGAAACCCGTCGCCTGCAAGACCAGCTGGCCCGCCACGAGCGGCTGTCATCGCTGGGGCGCATGGTCGCCTCGCTGGCGCATCAAATCCGTACGCCGCTGTCGGCCGCCATGCTCTACGCCAGCCACCTGGCCGATAGCGAGCAACAGCTGAGCGCAGAAACCCGTCAGCGCTTTGCCGGTACCCTGAAGGAGCGCCTGCACGAACTGGAACACCAGGTGCGTGACATGCTGGTGTTCGCCCGTGGCGAGCTGCCGCTGGGTGACCGGGTTACCCCGAAAGCCCTGTTCCAGGCCCTGCAGCAGGCGGCCCAGGCCCACGTGCAGGGGCACACCGTGCGCTGGCAGTGCGACAGCCACCTGGGTGAGCTGTTGTGCAACCGCGACACGCTGGTCGGCGCTTTGCTCAACCTGATCGAAAATGCCCTGCAGGCCAGTGATGGCCCGGCACGCTTGAAGGTGCACCTGTTCCGTCGCGAGCGCACCCTGCACCTGTGTGTCAGTGACGCCGGCAGCGGTATCGCCGCCGAGTTGTTGGCGCGCCTGGGCGAGCCGTTTCTCACCACCAAAGCCACTGGCACCGGCCTCGGTCTGGCGGTGGTCAAGGCTGTGGTGCGTGCGCACCAGGGCGCTATCAGCCTGCGCTCGAAGGTGGGCCGAGGCACGTGTGTACGGGTAGAGCTGCCGTTGATCGACGGGCAATTGGCGGAGGGGGTTTAATGGCAATCAAGGTGCTGCTGGTCGAGGACGACCGCGTATTGCGCCAGGCGCTGGGCGATACCCTGGAAATCGGCGGTTTCGCCTACCAGGCAGTCGGCAGTGCCGAAGAAGCGCTGGAGGCGGTGCTGGATGATGCCTTCAGCCTGGTGGTCAGCGATGTGAACATGCCCGGTATGGACGGGCATCAGTTGCTGAGCCAGTTGCGCCGCCAGCAACCCCAGCTGCCGGTGCTGTTGATGACGGCACACGCCGCCGTCGAGCGTGCCGTCGAAGCAATGCGCCAAGGGGCTGCCGACTATCTGGTCAAACCGTTCGAGCCAAAGGCGCTGCTCAGCCTGGTCGAGCGGCATGCCGCCGGGCGGGTGCCCGCTGACGAGGGCCCGGTGGCCTGTGAGCCGGCCAGCCGCCAGTTGCTGGAGCTGGCTGCGCGCGTGGCGCGCAGTGACTCGACCGTGCTGATTTCCGGTGAGTCCGGTACCGGCAAGGAAGTGCTGGCGCGCTACATCCACCAGCAATCGCCGAGGGCGGCACAACCCTTTGTGGCGATCAACTGCGCGGCCATCCCCGACAACATGCTCGAGGCCACCCTGTTCGGCCACGAGAAGGGCGCCTTCACGGGCGCGATCGCCGCCCAGGCCGGCAAGTTCGAGCAGGCCGAAGGCGGCACCCTGCTGCTCGACGAAATCTCGGAAATGCCCATGGCCTTGCAGGCCAAGCTGCTCCGTGTGCTGCAGGAGCGCGAAGTGGAACGGGTGGGCGGGCGCAAGCCGATCAGCCTGGACATCCGCGTGCTGGCCACGACCAACCGTGACCTGGCCGGCGAAGTGGCAGCGGGTCGCTTCCGTGAAGACCTGTTCTACCGCCTGTCGGTATTCCCCCTGGCCTGGTGCCCGCTGCGTGAGCGCCCGGGCGACATCCTGCAACTGGCCGAGCGCCTGCTGGCCCGCCACGCGGTCAAGATGAAACACGCCCCGGTGCGCCTGTCGCCGCAGGCCCGGGCCTGCCTGCAGGCCTATGCCTGGCCGGGCAACGTGCGCGAACTGGACAACGCGCTTCAGCGGGCGCTGATCCTGCAGCAGGGTGGGGTGATCGAGGCGGCGGATTTCTGTCTGGCAGGCGCCATTCCATTGTCAGCTGGCACAGGGCCATCACCCGAAGTGTCGGCTGAGGCCAGCGGGCTGGGCGATGACATGCGCCGCCATGAGTACCAGATGATCATCGACACCCTGCGCGCTGAGCGCGGTCGGCGCAAAGAAGCGGCCGAACGCCTGGGCATCAGCCCGCGCACCTTGCGTTACAAGCTGGCGCAGATGCGCGATGCCGGGTTCGACGTCGAGGCCAGCCTGTTCGGTTGATGAGCAACTTGTCTCGCAGCGAGCGCGATCCCCTGTGGGGACGGGCGTGCCCGCGAAGAATTCAACGCGGTGGCAGGCACCGGCTGCGCCGGTGTTCGCGGGCCCGCCCGCTCCCACAGGGGGTGTGTGAATGCTCGGGGAAAATAGTCGCGAAGGCTGGCACCTTTGTTGCTTTACGTAGGCTATTCGCCGCATGAGTGTCAAAAAAATGCGGCCGCAGGAGAGAGAAGGGTCATGAGCCAAGGTGTTGAATTCAATCGTCTGATGCTGGACATGCGGGCCATGCAGGCCGATGCCATGTCGCTGCCCAAGGTCACCGCCGCCCCCGAGCTGGCGCCGGGGCAGAGTACCTTTGCCGACATGCTTGGCCAGGCCATCGGCAAGGTGCATGAGACCCAGCAGGCATCGACCCAGCTGGCCAATGCCTTCGAGATCGGCAAGAGTGGCGTCGACCTGACCGACGTGATGATCGCTTCGCAAAAGGCCAGCGTGTCGATGCAAGCCATGACCCAGGTACGCAACAAGCTGGTCCAGGCGTACCAGGACATCATGCAGATGCCGGTTTGAGGACGGACGTAAACCATGGCTGAAGCAGTCGTCGACAACCCCCCCGCCAAGACGGGCCCGGCAGCGGCCAAGCGCCCGCTGCCAGGTATGTCGTTCCTGGAAAACATTGCGCAGATGCCCATGCTGCGCCAAGTCGGCCTCATGGTCGGCCTGGCGGCCAGCGTGGCAATCGGCTTTGCCGTGGTGCTGTGGTCGCAACAACCCGATTACCGTCCGCTGTACGGCAGCCTGTCGGGCATGGACACCAAGCAGGTCATGGACACCCTGGGTGCTGCTGACATCCCCTATAACGTCGAGCCCAACTCCGGTGCTCTGCTGGTCAAGGCCGACGACCTCTCCCGTGCGCGCCTGAAACTGGCGGCCGCCGGCGTGGCGCCCAGCGATGGCAATGTCGGTTTCGAACTGCTCGACAAGGAGCAGGGGCTGGGCACCAGCCAGTTCATGGAAGCCACTCGCTACCGCCGCAGCCTGGAAGGCGAGCTGGCGCGTACCGTTTCCAGCCTGAACAACGTCAAGGCCGCGCGCGTGCACCTGGCCATCCCGAAAAGCTCGGTGTTCGTGCGCGACGACCGCAAGCCCAGCGCCTCGGTACTGGTCGAGCTGTACCCGGGCCGTGCCCTGGAAGCCGGTCAGGTGTTGGCCATCGTCAACCTGGTGGCGACCAGTGTGCCGGAGCTGGACAAATCCCAGGTCACCGTGGTCGACCAGAAAGGTAACCTGCTGTCCGAGCAGTTGCAGGACTCTGCCCTGACCGAGGCCGGCAAGCAGTACGACTACAGCCGCCGCATGGAAAGCATGCTTACCCAGCGTGTGCGCAACATCTTGCAGCCTGTGCTGGGCAATGATCGATACAAGGCCGAAGTGTCTGCCGACCTGGACTTCAGTGCCGTCGAGTCGACTGCCGAGCAGTTCAACCCCGACCAGCCAGCGCTGCGCAGCGAACAGTCTGTTGATGAACAGCGCGCCAGCAGCCAAGGCCCGCAAGGCGTGCCTGGCGCGCTGAGCAACCAGCCGCCAGGCGCTGCCTCGGCACCGCAAACCACCGGTGGCGCCGCTACCCCGGCCGCAGCCATTCAGCCTGGCCAACCGCTGGTGGATGCCAACGGCCAGCAGGTCATGGACCCGGCCACCGGCCAGCCGATGCTCGCGCCGTACCCGTCCGACAAACGCCAGCAAAGCACCAAGAACTTCGAGCTGGACCGCTCCATCAGCCACACCCGCCAGCAGCAGGGGCGCATGACCCGCCTGTCGGTGGCGGTGGTGGTGGACGACCAGGTCAAGATCGACCCGGCCACCGGCACTACCAGCCGTGCGCCATGGGCTGCCGAAGACCTGGCGCGCTTCACTCGCCTGGTGCAGGACGCGGTCGGCTTCGACGCCAGCCGTGGTGACAGCGTGTCGGTGATCAACGTGCCATTTGCCGCCGACCGTGGCGAAGAAATTGCCGATATCGCCTTCTATCAGCAACCCTGGTTCTGGGACATCGTCAAGCAAGTGCTGGGCGTGGTGTTCATCCTGGTGCTGGTGTTCGGCGTGCTGCGGCCGGTGCTCAACAACATCACAGGGGGCGGCAAGCAGGCTGCTTCGGATAGCGACATGGAGCTGGGCGGCATGGTGGGGTTGGATGGCGAACTGGCCAACGACCGCGTCAGCCTGGGTGGCCCGACAAGCATTCTGCTGCCTAGCCCGAGCGAGGGTTACGAGGCACAGCTCAACGCAATCAAAGGCCTGGTGGCCGAAGACCCGGGCCGTGTAGCCCAGGTCGTCAAAGACTGGATCAACGCCGATGAGTGATAACCGAGCCGTTACCGCCAAGCTGAGCCGCGTCGACAAGGCGGCGATCCTTCTGCTCTCGCTGGGCGAGACCGATGCGGCCCAGGTGCTGCGGCACATGGGCCCCAAGGAAGTGCAGCGGGTGGGTGTGGCCATGGCGCAGATGGGCAATGTGCACCGTGACCAGGTCGAGCAGGTGATGAGCGAGTTCGTCGACATCGTCGGCGACCAGACCAGCCTGGGCGTGGGTTCCGATGCCTACATCCGCAAGATGCTCAACCAGGCGCTGGGCGAGGACAAGGCCAATGGCCTGGTCGACCGCATCCTGCTGGGTGGCAATACCAGCGGCCTGGACAGCCTGAAGTGGATGGAGCCGCGCGCCGTAGCCGACGTGATCCGCTACGAGCACCCGCAAATCCAGGCCATCGTGGTCGCTTACCTGGACCCTGACCAGGCCGGTGAAGTGTTGAGCAACTTCGACCACAAGGTGCGCCTGGACATCGTCTTGCGCGTGTCGTCGCTGAACACCGTGCAACCGGCGGCGCTGAAGGAATTGAACCAGATCCTCGAGAAGCAGTTCTCGGGCAACTCCAATGCAGCGCGCACCACCCTGGGCGGCATCAAGCGCGCTGCCGACATCATGAACTTCCTCGACAGCTCGGTGGAAGGTGCACTGATGGATGCGATCCGCGAAGTCGACAGCGACCTGTCGGAGCAGATCGAAGACCTGATGTTCGTCTTCAACAACCTGGCCGACGTCGACGACCGGGGTATCCAGGCGCTGCTGCGCGAAGTGTCGTCCGACGTGCTGGTGGTGTCGCTCAAGGGCGCCGACGAGCGGGTCAAGGACAAGATTTTCAAGAACATGTCCAAGCGTGCCTCGGAACTGCTGCGCGACGACCTGGAGGCCAAGGGGCCGGTGCGGGTCAGCGACGTGGAAACGGCGCAGAAGGAAATCCTCACCATCGCCCGCCGCATGGCCGAGGCCGGCGAGATCGTGCTCGGCGGCAAGGGCGCCGAGGAAATGATCTGATCCCTCAGGTCGGGAAAAATAATTGTGGGGCTGGTGCGGTCATTGTGGGAGCTGGCTTGCCGGCGATGAGGCCAGCCCAGGCACCGGTGTTGCCTGGCAAGGGCTGCGCCCTTGATCGCCGGCAAGCCAGCTCCCACAGAGGTCCGTGTCGGTCGAACATGCTTGTTGAGTATCTGAAAACATGTCCACCAAAGAACACCACCCCAGCGACCTGATCCGTGCCCGCGACCTCGAAGGCGTGGACGTGTGGACGCTGCCCAGCTTCGACCCGGAGCCAGAGCCCGTACCCGAGCCTGAGCCGGAACCCGAGGTGGTCGAGGAAGAAATCGAGGAAGTGCCGCTGGAAGAAGTCCAGCCGCTGACCCTGGAAGAACTCGAGGCCATCCGCCAGGAAGCCTACAACGAAGGCTTCGCCACCGGCGAGCGAGAGGGCTTTCACAGCACCCAGCTCAAGGTCCGCCAGGAAGCCGAAGTGGCCCTGAAGGCCAAGCTCGACGGCCTTGAGCAACTGATGGCCAACCTGATGGAGCCGATCGCCGAGCAAGACACGCAGATCGAGAAAACCCTCGTGCACCTGGTCGCGCACATGACCCGCCAGGTGATCGGCCGCGAACTGCATAACGACTCCAGCCAGATTACTCAGGTGCTACGCGAAGCACTGAAGCTGCTGCCCATGGGGGCGGACAATATCCGCATCCACCTCAACCCGCAGGACTTCGAGCTGGCCAAGGCCCTGCGCGAACGCCATGAGGAAAACTGGCGGCTGCTGGAAGACAGCGCACTGCTACCGGGGGGCTGCCGTATCGAGACGGCCCATAGCCGCATCGACGCGACCATGGAAACGCGCATCGAGAAAACCGTGGCGCAGCTGTTCGATCAGTTGCACGACCATTCCCTGCACCCGGCGGCGCCAGACATGTCGGTAGACCTGGACGCCCCGGTCGAGCGTACCGTGGACAGCCCTGATGCACCTTAAGCGCACCAGCTTTGGCAAGCGCCTGGGCAGTTATGCCGAGGCCATCGAGCTGCCGGCCCAGCCCATCGTCGAAGGCCGCCTGCTGCGCATGGTCGGGCTCACCCTGGAGGCCGAAGGCCTGCGCGCCGCGGTGGGTAGCCGTTGCCTGGTGATCAACGACGACAGCTACCACCCGGTCCAGGTAGAAGCCGAAGTCATGGGTTTTGCCGGGCCCAAGGTGTTCCTCATGCCGGTCGGCAGCATTGTCGGTATCGCCCCTGGCGCCCGGGTGGTGCCGCTGGATGACGGCGGCCGGCTGCCCATGGGCATGAGCATGCTTGGCCGGGTGCTGGACGGCGCCGGGCGTGCGTTGGATGGCAAGGGCGGGATGAAGGCCGAGGACTGGGTGCCAATGGACGGGCCGGTGATCAACCCGCTCAACCGTGACCCCATCAGCAAGCCGCTGGACGTGGGCATCCGCAGTATCAACGGCCTGCTGACCGTCGGTCGCGGCCAGCGCCTGGGCCTGTTCGCCGGTACCGGCGTAGGTAAGTCGGTGTTGCTGGGCATGATGACCCGCTTCACCGAAGCCGAAATCATCGTGGTTGGCCTGATCGGTGAGCGTGGCCGTGAGGTGAAGGAGTTCATCGAGCACATCCTGGGTGAAGAGGGCCTCAAGCGCTCGGTGGTGGTGGCTTCGCCTGCCGACGATGCGCCGCTGATGCGCCTGCGCGCCGCCATGTATTGCACGCGGATTGCCGAGTACTTCCGCGACAAAGGCAAGAACGTGCTGTTGCTGATGGACTCGCTCACCCGTTTCGCCCAGGCCCAGCGGGAAATTGCCCTGGCCATCGGCGAGCCGCCTGCCACCCGGGGTTACCCGCCGTCTGTATTCGCCAAGCTGCCCAAGCTGGTGGAGCGGGCGGGCAATGGCGAGGCGGGTGGTGGTTCGATCACCGCGTTCTACACCGTGTTGTCCGAAGGTGATGACCAGCAGGACCCGATCGCTGACTCGGCGCGCGGTGTGCTCGACGGCCACTTCGTGCTGTCGCGCCGGCTGGCCGAAGAGGGCCATTACCCGGCCATCGACATCGAAGCCTCGATCAGCCGGGTGATGCCCCAGGTGGTGGATGCCGACCACTTGCGCCAGGCGCAGAAGTTCAAGCAGCTGTGGTCGCGCCTGTCGCAAAGCCGCGACCTGATCAGCGTGGGCGCCTATGTGGCCGGCGGCGACCCGGAAACCGACCTGGCGATTGCCTTGCAGTCGAGGCTGGTGGAGTTTCTGCGCCAAGGCCTGCAGGAGAATGTGGGCATGGCGCAGAGCCGCGAACAGCTGGGGGCGATCTTCACGCCCCCGGCGGGCTGATAGGCCATGGCGCTGCCCGGACGCGCCGCGCGCCTGGCGCCGGTGGTGGACATGGCCGAAGAGGCCGAGCGCAAGGCCGCCCAGCGCCTGGGGCATTTCCAGCAGCAAGTGGCCACGTCCCAGGCCAAGCTGGCCGAACTCGAACGGTTTCGTGAGGATTACCAGCTGCAGTGGATCAACCGCGGCGGGCAGGGGGTCAATGGCAGCTGGCTGGTCAACTACCAGCGTTTCCTGGGGCAGCTGGAAACGGCCATGACCCAGCAGCGCCAGAGCCTGGTCTGGCACCAGAACAACCTCAACAACGCCCGTGGCACCTGGCAGCAGGCCTATGCCCGGGTAGAGGGGCTGCGCAAGCTGGTGCAGCGCTACATGGACGAAGCCCGGCGGGCCGAAGACAAGCGTGAGCAGCGGTTGCTGGATGAGCTGTCGCAGCGTCTGCCCCGGCAAAACCACTTCTAATCCTGTTTTGCACCCCTGCTCAGGTCACCGCATCCCCTTGTAGGAGCAGCCTTGTGCTGCGAAGAGGCCATTGCAGCCAAAGCTAATCTTTGGCCTTACCGGCCTCTTCGCAGCACAAGGCTGCTCCTACAGGGGC
Organism: Pseudomonas sp. WOUb67; assembly: GCF_050058005.1. Lineage (NCBI taxonomy): Bacteria > Pseudomonadati > Pseudomonadota > Gammaproteobacteria > Pseudomonadales > Pseudomonadaceae > Pseudomonas > Pseudomonas sp. WOUb67. The sequence goes on from NZ_CP170112.1 coordinate 2,461,833, forward strand.
ATGCGTCGCATGCTGGAACCCTGTGCTTGCCACCCCCGCCATCGCCTGCTAAACCTTAATGGAGTTGCATTCGCCATCATCGAAGGAATCGCTAGCATGGCAGTCGAGACTGATTTTTCGCAGGATGGGAAAAAGCTGACGATCAAGATCAAGGGGCGCTTCGATTTCGGCAAACATCAGGAATTTCGTGACGCCTACGAACGCCAGCCCGACCGGCCCGATTCGGTGATCGTCGACCTGAAAGACACCACCTACCTCGACAGTTCCGCGCTCGGCATGCTGCTGTTGCTGCGTGACCACGCGGGCGGCGATGAGTCGGATGTGCGCGTGGTGCATGCCAGCTCCGATGTGCGCAAGATCCTCGCCATCTCCAATTTCGAAAAGCTCTTCGACATCAGTTGAGCGCCGACATGCCGGCCCAACAGGCGTTGACCGTGCTGGTCGCCGAAGACGGGGCCGCCGACAGAATGCTGCTGGCGCAGATCGTACGCCGCCAGGGCCATCAGGTATTCACCGCAGAAAACGGCGAGCAGGCGGTGGCGCTGTTCGTCGAGCGGCGCCCGCAGCTGGTGCTGCTGGATGCGCTGATGCCGGTGATGGATGGCTTCGAGGCGGCGCGGCAGATCAAGGCCCTGGCCGGCGAGGCGCTGGTGCCGATCATTTTCCTGACGTCGCTGAATGAGGAAGAGGGCCTGGTGCGCTGCCTGGAGGCCGGGGGCGATGACTTCATGGCCAAGCCTTACAGTGCGGTGATCCTCGGCGCCAAGATCCGCGCCATGGACCGCCTGCGCCGGCTGCAGGCTACGGTGATGGAGCAGCGCGACCAGATTACCCGGCACCACCACCACCTGCTCAACGAGCAGCGGGTGGCCAAGGCAGTATTCGACAAAGTGGCCCACTCCGGCTGCCTGTCTGCCCCCAACATCCGCTACCTGCAATCGCCCTATGCGCTGTTCAACGGCGACCTGATGCTGGCCGCGTTCACGCCAGCCGGTGAGATGCGTGTGCTGCTTGGCGATTTCACCGGCCATGGTCTGCCTGCGGCGGTAGGGGCCATGCCGCTGGCCGAGGTGTTCTACGGCATGACCGCCAAGGGCTATGGCATGGCGCAGATCCTGCGTGAGATGAACGCCAAGCTCAAACGCATCCTGCCGGTGGACATGTTCTGCTGCGCACTGCTGCTCGACCTCAGCTTGCAGCGGGGTTCGGTCGAGGTGTGGAACGGGGGCATGCCCGATGGCTATCGCCTGTCGGTAAGTGGCGACGTGCTATCATCGCTGGGCTCGCGGCACCTGCCGCTTGGCATTCTGGCTGCAGAGCGTTTCGATGACAGCACCGAAGTGCTGCCGTTGGCACCGGGCGAGCGCCTGTTGCTGTTGTCGGACGGCGTGCTGGACACCGCCGATGACCAGGAACGGTTATTCGGCGTGGAGCGTTTGCGTGCGGTGTTGGCCGACAATCACGACCCGGCGCAGCTGTTCGATGAAGTCATGCAGGCGCTGGAGCGTTTTGGCGGGCGCCCGCGTGATGACATCAGCCTGTGTGACATCCGCATGTTCAGCGCTGAAGAGCGTGTGCCGGCGCCGATGATCTACTCTGATAGCGGCCGTTCCAGCCCGCTGGACTGGTCGCTGGGGTTCGAAGTGCGTGGTGAGAGCCTCAAGCGCTTCAACCCGGTGCCGTACCTGGTGCAGTTGTTGCAGGAAATACACGGCCTGCGGGCGCGCACCGGCAGCCTGCACGCGGTGCTCAGCGAGTTGTATTCCAATGCGCTGGAGCATGGGGTGCTGGGCCTGGATTCGCGGCTAAAGCGCGATGTGCAGGGGTTCGCCGACTATTATCAGGAGCGCGCCCGGCGGCTGGGTGGGTTGAGCGACGGTTTTGTGCGCATCGACTTCAGGGTTGAACCGCACGCCGAGGGCGGGCGTCTGATGATCGAGGTGCTCGACAGTGGCGCCGGGTTCGATGTGCAGCGTGTGCTGGCGCGGCCTTCGCTGGCGCAGGGCCTGAGCGGGCGTGGCCTGAACCTGGTTCAGCGCCTGGCCAGCAATGCCCGCTGGAGCGAAGGCGGGCGTTGCGCACATGTGGAGTTCGTATGGTGAGCCACAGGCTGGCTCGGGCATAATCTGGCTTGATCAAGGAGTGAACAAGTGACTGACATGCATATTGACCACAAGGTACTCAGTGACCTGCGTGAAGTCATGGAAGATGGCTACCTGCAGTTGGTGCAGACCTTTCTCGACGACTCCGAGCGTCGCCTGAGCCAACTGCATGCGGCCAAAAGCGCCGAAGAGCTCGGTGCGGCTGCCCACAGTTTCAAGGGCAGCAGCAGCAACATGGGCGCCGTGGCCCTGGCTGGCCTGTGCCAGCAGCTGGAAGACCGCGCGCGGCGGCCGCCGCTGTATGGCATCGAAGACCTGATCAACCGCATCGACCTGGAATATGTCGAAGTGCAGCACTTCTACCGCGGTGAGCAGCAGCGTATTTCCGCAGGCTGAAACGTGAGTTGGCGCGAGTCTTGCCTGTCTCTGGCCGGATGATCTTTTTGTTTCTGGCGCGGAGACCGCTCAATGCCTGTCGCACCCAACCCTTTGTTGCAAGCCAACGCCATCACCAGCACCTCGCGTTCGGCCACCGCGCAGGCGGACAAACCGCTGGGTGACAAGGGCGATGGCTTTGGCCAGGTGATGGCCAGGCAGGGGCGTGACAAGGCCGCCGGGCAGGATGACAAGGTCGCCCCGGCCAAGCCCAAGGACAAACCTGAGGCGGCAGCGGGTGGCAAGAAAGACCCCGCCGACAAAACTGCGGTTGCCGATGACGGCAACAAATTGCCAGCTGACGACGCTGCCCAGGCTGATACCGGGCTGCGTGATGCCAGCCTGGTGGCCGGCCAGGTCACCGACGCCCAGCCGGGTGCGCAACTGATCCAGGCCCAGGCCGAGGCCGTTGCGCCGGTATTGCAGGCCGCCACGGCGCAGGGTGCTGCACTGCCCGAAGAGCCCGCTGCCGAAGAAGCCTTCGACCCCGATGCCGACCCGTTGGCCAACCTGCCCACCTTGCGCCTGGCGTTGGAACATAGTGCCCAAGCGAAGGGGGGTACCTCGGCACACGCCCTGGATCCGTCCCGGGCCCAGGGCGAAGATGGGCAGGCAGCCGTCAATACCTTGGCGAATCTGGTGGACGATGCCGAGGGTGAAGCGGGTGAGCCGGGTGACAAGGCCTTTGGCGCCTTGCTTGAAGATGGCCTGAAAGACACCAAGAGCGCCAGCAGCGACACCCGCATCGATGATTTCGCCAATCGCCTGGCCAGCCTGACCCAGGCTGCCACGGCCAAGACCGCCAACGCCGTGCCGGCCAATGCCAGCCCGTTGCACCAGCCATTGCCGATGAACCAGGGCGCCTGGGCGGAGGGCCTGGTCAACCGGGTCATGTACCTGTCCAGCCAGAACCTCAAGTCGGCGGATATCCAGCTGGAGCCGGCCGAGCTGGGCCGCCTGGACATTCGCGTCAATGTTGCGGCGGACCAGTCGACCCAGGTCACCTTCATCAGCGGTCACGCCGGTGTGCGTGATGCCCTCGACAGCCAGGTGCACCGCCTGCGCGAACTGTTCGCCCAGCAGGGGCTGGCCCAGCCGGATGTCAACGTGGCCGATCAGTCGCGCGGGCAGCAACAGCAGCAGGGGCAGGCGCAGGGCAGCAACCTGTCCGGGGTGGCGGCGCGGCAGGCGGAGCAGGGCGGCGTTGAGTCAGCCGAAAGCGCCCGGCCTGTGGAGCAGCAGGTGGTTGTTGGCGACAGTGCGGTTGATTATTACGCCTGACCCTTCTTTTGCAGTGCCGGCCTCTTCGCAGCACAAGGCTGCTCCTACAGGGGAATGCGGTCCCTGTAGGAGCAGCCTTGTGCTGCGAAGAGACCGGCACAGGCTGCCCAGCCCCATTCTGGCATAACACTTGCTCAAGCCAAGCCATCCACCTTTGAACCCCCGATGGACGACGGATTATTGGCATGGCGAAGAGCGAAGCAGTCAAAGACCCCGCCACTAAAGGCAAACTCAAGCTGATCCTGCTGGCCGTTGTTGGCCTGTTGCTGGCGATCGGCCTTTCGGTGGGCGCTACCTGGTTCATCATGCACAAGGGCGATTCGGCCCCGGCCGCCGAGCCTGCGGCCAGCAACGTCAAGCCTGCATCGATCTACGAGGCGCTGACCCCGGCATTCGTGGTCAACTTCAACCAGAACGGCCGCCAGCGCTACATGCAGCTGAGCATCACCATGCAGGCGCGGAACCAGGCTGACCTGGATGCCCTGAAGGTGCACATGCCGGTGATCCGCAACAACCTGGTGATGATGTTCTCCGGGCAGGGCTTCGACACCCTCGCCAGCAGCCCTGTGGGGCAGGAGATGCTGCGCCAGAAGGCCACCGCCGTGGTCCAGGAAGTGGCGCAGAAGGAAGTCGGCAAGCCGGTCATCGACCAGTTGCTGTTCACCAATTTCGTATTGCAGTAGGAGTCCGCAATGGCCGTACAGGACCTGCTGTCCCAGGATGAAATCGATGCCCTGTTGCACGGCGTCGACGACGGGCTGGTGCAGACCGAAAGTGCATCCGAGCCTGGCAGTATCAAAAGCTACGACCTGACCAGCCAGGACCGTATCGTGCGGGGTCGCATGCCGACCCTGGAAATGATCAACGAGCGCTTCGCCCGTTACACCCGTATCAGCATGTTCAACCTGCTGCGCCGCTCTGCCGACGTGGCCGTGGGTGGTGTGCAGGTGATGAAGTTCGGCGAATATGTGCACTCGCTGTACGTGCCAACCAGCCTCAACCTGGTCAAGATCAAGCCGCTGCGCGGCACCTCGCTGTTCATCCTCGATGCCAAGCTGGTGTTCAAGCTGGTGGACAACTTCTTTGGTGGCGATGGCCGCCACGCCAAGATCGAAGGCCGCGAATTCACCCCCACCGAGCTGCGCGTGGTGCGCATGGTGCTGGACCAGTGTTTCGTCGACCTCAAGGAGGCCTGGCAGGCAATCATGCCGGTCACCTTCGAGTACATGAACTCCGAGGTCAACCCGGCCATGGCCAACATCGTCGGCCCCAGCGAGGCGGTGGTGGTGTCTACCTTCCACATCGAGCTGGACGGCGGTGGCGGCGACCTGCACGTGACCATGCCGTACTCGATGATCGAGCCGGTGCGCGAAATGCTCGATGCCGGTTTCCAGTCCGACCTGGACGACCAGGATGAGCGCTGGGTCAAGGCCCTGCGCGAGGACGTGCTGGATGTGGCCGTGCCGCTGACCGCCACGGTCGCCCGGCGCCAGCTGAAGCTGCGCGACATCCTGCACATGCAGCCTGGCGACGTGATCCCGGTGGAGCTGCCCGAGCACCTGGTGCTGCGCGCCAACGGTGTGCCGTCGTTCAAGGCGCGGCTGGGTTCGCACAAGGGCAACCTGGCCCTGCAGATCATCGACCCGATCGAACGCCGCTGACGGCGTGCCGGTCGCTCATAACGAATTGAATGCCTGTCGAGGAAACCATGGCTAACGAAAACGAGATCACCTCCGCAGGGGACCAGGCGCTGGCCGATGAGTGGGCTGCGGCCCTTGAGGAAACCGGCTCGGCCGGGCAGGCCGACATCGATGCGCTGCTGGGCGGTGACACCGGCAGCAGCAACGGCGCTGGCCGCATGCCGATGGAAGAGTTTGCCAGCTCGCCGAAGCCGAACGAAAACGTCAGTCTCGAAGGCCCGAACCTGGACGTGATCCTGGACATCCCGGTGAACATCTCCATGGAAGTGGGCAGCACCGAGATCAACATCCGCAACCTGCTGCAGCTCAACCAGGGCTCGGTGATCGAGCTGGACCGCCTGGCCGGCGAGCCGCTCGACGTGTTGGTCAACGGCACGCTGATCGCCCATGGCGAAGTGGTGGTGGTCAACGAGAAGTTCGGCATTCGCCTGACCGACGTGATCAGCCCCAGCGAACGTATCAAGAAGCTGCGCTGAGTGAAGGGCACGATGCGCGCCATCGCGGCGTTCGCTGCATTGCAGGCCAGCCAGGCGTGCCTGGCCGCAGCCACGCCCGCGGCGACCCCGGCGACGGCGCCTGGCAGCCTCGGCGGTCAGTTGGCGCAGATGGTCTTCGGCCTGCTGCTGGTGGTGGGCCTGATCTTCTTCCTGGCCTGGGTGCTGCGGCGTATGCAGAGCACGGCGGTGAAGGGCGGGCAGGTGATCGAGATCGTCGGCAGCCGGGCCATCGGCCCGCGGGACCGCCTGCTGCTGGTGCAGGTGGGCAAGGAGCAGATCCTGATTGGCCACACCCCCGGCAGCATCGAGGCCTTGCATGTGCTGGCCGAACCCGTGGAAGTGCCGGCTGGCGCGCGTCAGGCAACGCCGGAATTTGCCCAGCGGCTGATGGAGCTGATGGGCAAGGACCCTAAGGACAAGAAGTGATGAGCGGCCCGCTGCGTATGTTGTTGACTTTGGTGCTGCTGCTTGCGGCGCCGCTGGCCCTGGCCGCCGACCCGTTGTCGATCCCGGCCATTACCCTGTCCAACGGTGCGGACGGGCAGCAGGAATATTCGGTCAGCCTGCAGATTCTGCTGATCATGACGGCGCTCAGCTTCATCCCGGCGTTCGTCATCCTGATGACCAGCTTTACCCGCATCATCATCGTGTTCTCGATCCTGCGTCAGGCCCTGGGCCTGCAGCAGACGCCGTCGAACCAGATCCTGACCGGCATGGCGCTGTTCCTGACCATGTTCATCATGGCGCCGGTGTTCGACCGGGTGAACACGGATGCCCTGCAGCCGTACCTCAAGGAGCAGATGACCGCCCAGCAGGCCATCGACAAGGCCCAGGTGCCGCTCAAGGACTTCATGCTGGCGCAAACCCGGCAAAGCGACCTCGACCTGTTCATGCGCCTGTCCAAACGCACCGATATCGCCGGCCCCGACCAGGTCCCGCTGACGATCCTGGTGCCGGCGTTCGTTACCTCCGAGCTGAAAACCGCGTTCCAGATAGGTTTCATGATCTTCATCCCGTTCCTGATCATCGACATGGTGGTGGCCAGTGTGCTGATGGCCATGGGTATGATGATGCTGTCGCCGCTGATCATCTCGCTGCCGTTCAAGATCATGCTGTTCGTGCTGGTGGATGGCTGGGCGCTGATCATGGGTACCCTGGCCAGCAGTTTCGGCGGCGTCTGACGCCGTCAAGGAGAGCCGCCGATGACACCTGAAGTAGCTGTCGACCTGTTCCGTGATGCCCTGTGGCTGACCACCCTGATGGTCGCCGTGCTGGTGGTGCCGAGCCTGTTGGTGGGCCTGATGGTGGCGATGTTCCAGGCCGCCACCCAGATCAACGAACAGACCCTGAGCTTTCTGCCGCGTCTGCTGGTGATGCTGATCACGCTGATCGTCGCCGGGCCTTGGCTGGTGCAGAAGTTCATGGAGTACATCACCACCCTGTACACCAACATTCCGCAGCTCATCGGTTGACGCGGGCATGCTGGAGCTGACCGACGCGCAGATCGGCACCTGGGTCGCCACCTTCATCCTGCCGTTGTTCAGGGTGACAGCGGTGCTGATGACCATGCCGATCTTTGGCACACGCATGCTGCCGGCGCGTGTGCGCCTGTACGTCGCGGTGGCCATTACCGTGGTGATCGTGCCGGCGCTGCCGCCGTTGCCCGAATTCGACCCGTTGAGCCTGCGCGGCATGCTGCTGTGCGCCGAACAGATCATTGTCGGTGCGCTGTTCGGCCTGGCCTTGCAGTTGCTGTTCCAGGCGTTTGTGGTTGCCGGGCAGATCGTCGCGGTGCAGATGGGTATGGCCTTCGCCTCGATGGTCGACCCGGCCAACGGTGTAAACGTCACGGTGATCAGCCAGTTCCTGACCATGCTGGTGAGCGTGCTGTTCCTGCTGATGAACGGCCACCTGGTGGTGTTCGAGGTGCTGACCGAAAGCTTCACCACCTTGCCGGTCGGCAATGCGCTGGTGGTCAACCAGTTCTGGGAGCTGGTCGGGCGAGTGGGCTGGATGTTTGCGGCCGGCCTGCTGCTGATCCTGCCGGTAGTCGCCGCCTTGCTCGTGGTGAACATTGCCTTTGGCGTAATGACCCGGGCCGCGCCACAGCTGAATATTTTCTCCATTGGCCTGCCGCTGACCCTGGTCCTGGGCATGCTCATTTTCTGGGTTGGTCTGGCCGATGTGCTGTCCCACTATCAGGCATTGGCCAGCGAAGCGCTGCAATGGCTGCGTGAACTGGCGAGGGCGCGCTGAGCATGGCAGAAAGCGAGAGCGGTCAGGACAAGACAGAAGACCCCACCGAGAAGCGCAAGCGCGATGCCCGCGAGAAAGGCGAGATCGCACGCTCCAAGGAGCTGAACACGGTGGCGGTGACCCTGGCGGGCGCGGGCGGCCTGTTGGCATTCGGCGGCCATATGGCCGAGACGTTGCTGAGCATCATGCGCATGAACTTCAGCCTGACCCGCGACATCATTGTCGACGAGCGGGCCATGGGTGCCTTCCTGCTGGTGTCGGGCAAGATGGCGATATGGGCGGTGCAGCCGGTGCTGATTTTGCTGTTCGTGATTTCTTTCGTCGCGCCCATTGCCCTCAGCGGCTTCCTGTTCTCTGGCAGCTTGCTGCAGCCTAAATTCAGCCGCATGAACCCGCTGTCGGGGATCAAGCGCATGTTCTCGGTGAATGGCTTGACCGAGCTGCTCAAGGCGCTGGCCAAGTTCTTCGTGATCCTGGTAGTGGCGGTGGTGGTGTTGATCAACGACCGCCAGGCCTTGTTGTCGATCGCCAACGAGCCGCTGGAGCAGGCGATCATTCACAGCCTGCAGGTAGTGGGCTGGAGTGCGTTGTGGATGTCGGCCGGGCTGCTGTTGATCGCGGCGGCGGACGTGCCCATCCAGCTGTACCAGACGCACAAGAAAATGAAGATGACCAAGCAGGAAGTGCGCGACGAGTACAAGGACAGCGAGGGCAAGCCCGAGGTCAAGCAACGCATTCGCCAGCTGCAGCGCGAGATGTCGCAGCGGCGCATGATGGCGGCGGTGCCGCAGGCCGATGTGATCATCACCAACCCGACGCACTATGCGGTGGCCCTGCAGTACGACCCGGAGAAGGGCGGGGCGGCGCCGTTGCTGCTGGCCAAGGGCACCGACTTCATGGCCTTGAAGATTCGCGAGATTGGCGTGGAGCACAAGATCCAGATCCTCGAATCGCCGGCGCTGGCGCGGGCGATCTACTACTCCACCGAGCCTGAGCAGGAAATCCCCGCCGGCTTGTACCTGGCCGTGGCGCAGGTGCTGGCCTATGTGTTCCAGATCCGCCAGTACCGCGCTGGCAGGGGCAAGCGGCCAGAGCCATTGAAAGAAGACCTGCCGATCCCGCCGGACCTGCGCCGCGACAGTTGACCTTGCATCAAGGCGGCTGGCCTCTTCGCGGGTAAACCCGCTCCCACAGGGGCGTCACAAATTTCAAACCCTGTGCAGTACCTGTGGGAGCGGGTTTACCCGCGAAGAGGCCGGCACAGGCAACATAAATCATCTGCCGAGCAAAGTTGGAAGGCTTCTTGCAAAGCCACGCCCAGGCGCCCCCTGGGCGTCAAAGTTTTGCATCAAGAGGACTCGCGGTGGATCGCACTCAGTTAATCAGCAACGCCCGCAACAACCTGGCCGGTCTCGGCCGGGGCAACCTGGGCGTGCCGCTGCTGCTGCTGGTGATGTTGGCAATGATGATGTTGCCGATACCGCCGTTCCTGCTCGACGTGTTCTTCACCTTCAACATCGCCTTGTCGATCGTGGTGCTGCTGGTCTGCGTGTACGCCCTGCGCCCGCTGGACTTCGCCGCCTTCCCCACCATCCTGCTGGTGGCCACGCTGCTGCGTCTGGCCCTGAACGTGGCGTCCACCCGCGTGGTCATGCTGCATGGCCAGGAGGGCCACGGCGCTGCCGGTAAGGTGATCCAGGCCTTCGGTGAGGTAGTGATCGGCGGCAACTACGTGGTCGGTGGCGTGGTGTTTGCCATCCTCATGATCATCAACTTCGTGGTGGTGACCAAGGGTGCCGGGCGTATTTCCGAGGTGAGCGCGCGTTTCACCCTCGACGCCATGCCCGGCAAGCAGATGGCCATCGACGCCGACCTCAACGCCGGCCTGATCGACCAGGCCCAGGCCAAGCACCGCCGTGCCGAGGTGGCGCAGGAGGCCGAGTTCTATGGCTCGATGGACGGTGCCAGCAAGTTCGTCCGCGGTGACGCCATCGCCGGCCTGCTGATCCTGTTCATCAACCTGATCGGCGGCATGCTGATCGGCATGCTGCAGCACGGCATGAGCTTCGGCGATGCCGGCAGGGTGTACGCCTTGCTGACCATTGGTGACGGTTTGGTGGCGCAATTGCCATCACTGCTGCTGTCCACCGCCGCCGCGATCATGGTCACCCGCGCCTCGGGCTCCGAGGACATGGGCAAGCTGATCAACCGGCAGATGTTCGATTCGCCCAAGGCCCTGGCGGTATCCGGCGGGCTGATGATCGTCATGGGGCTGGTGCCGGGCATGCCCCACGTGGCCTTCCTCAGCCTTGGCCTGATGGCCTGTGGCGGCGCCTACCTGGTGTGGAAGAAGCAGCACAAGGTCAAGCTGGAGGCGCAGCAAGAGGCGCAGCGCCAGCAAGACCTGTTGCCCTCGCCGCAGCGCGCGCTCGATACCAAGGAGCTGGGCTGGGACGACGTGACGCCCATCGACATGATCGGCCTGGAAGTCGGTTACCGGCTGATCCCGCTGGTCGACCGCAACCAGGGCGGCCAGTTGCTGGCGCGGATCAAGGGGGTGCGCAAGAAGCTGTCCCAGGACCTGGGTTTCCTCATGCCCACCGTGCACATTCGCGACAACCTCGACCTGCAGCCCAGCGCCTATCGCCTGACCCTGATGGGGGTGATCCTCGCCGAAGCAGAGATTTACCCGGACCGGGAGCTGGCGATCAACCCCGGGCAAGTGTTCGGCACCCTGAACGGCATTGCCGCGCGCGACCCGGCGTTTGGCCTGGAGGCGGTGTGGATCGACGTCGGCCAGCGTTCCCAGGCTCAGTCGCTGGGCTACACCGTGGTCGACGCAAGCACCGTGGTGGCCACCCACCTCAACCAGATCCTGCAGAAGCACTGCCACGAGCTGATTGGCCACGAAGAGGTTCAGCAACTGCTGCAGGTGCTGTCCAAGGCATCGCCTAAACTTGCAGAAGAGCTGGTGCCGGGTGTCATTTCCTTGTCGGGCCTGCTGAAGGTGCTGCAAGCGTTGTTGTCGGAACAGGTGCCGGTGCGCGATATTCGCAGTATTGCCGAAGCCATCGCGAACAACGCCGGCAAGAGTCAAGATACCGCCGCGCTGGTGGCGGCTGTACGCGTCGGATTGTGTCGCGCCATCGTGCAAAGCATTGTCGGCGTTGAGTCTGAGCTGCCAGTGATTACCCTGGAGCCAAGGTTGGAACAGATTTTGCTCAATAGTCTGCAAAGGGCCGGGCAGGGTCAGGAAGATGGTGTTCTTCTGGAACCGAGCATGGCCGAGAAGCTGCAACGTTCGCTGATCGAAGCGGCCCAGCGCCAGGAAATGCAGGGCCAACCGGCCATACTGCTGGTCGCCGGCCCGATCCGCGCCATGCTGTCGCGTTTCGGTCGCCTGGCTGTACCGAATTTGCATGTTCTGGCGTATCAGGAAATACCTGACAACAAGCAAGTCACCATCGTTGCCACCGTGGGCCCTAACGGCTGAGGTAGTGGATAATGCAAGTTAAGCGATTTTTCGCCGCCGATATGCGTCAGGCCATGAAACTGGTCCGTGACGAGCTGGGCGCCGATGCCGCGATCATTGGCAACCGCCGCATTGCCGGTGGTGTCGAACTGACGGCCGCGCTGGACTACAAGCTGTCCGCCCTGGCCCCGCGCGTGCCCAACGCCGAGCTGGAAGAAGAGCTGCGCAAGACCCATACGCGCATCGCCACTGCCCAGGCCGAGCTGGACCACCGCCAGGACAGCAGCGACAACAACCGCCAATTGTTTGCCGGGCAGTCGCTGACGGCCGCCGAGCCGTTGATCGAGCCGCACGTCGATGCCCCTGAGGCTGTCGCTGCCCCTGCTGCGGCGCCGGTCGACCCGCGCCTGTTCGATGCCATGCGCTCCGAGCTGTCGGGCCTGCGCGAGCTGCTGGAAGTGCAGCTCGGTTCGCTGGCCTGGAGCCAGCTGCAGGGCAGCAAGCCGCAGCAGGCCAACCTCTGGCGCCGCCTGCAGCGCATTGGCCTGTCCGGGCCTATCGCCCGTGAGCTGCTGGACCTGACCACCGAGATCGAAGAGCCTCGCCAGGCCTGGCGCATGCTGTTGGCGCACCTGGCGCGGATGATCGAAATTCCTGAAATCGAACCGATCGAAGAGGGTGGGGTAATTGCCATGGTCGGCCCGGCCGGCATGGGCAAGACCACCACCCTGGCCAAGCTGGCTGCCCGCTACGTGCTCAAGTACGGCGCGCAGAACCTGGCGCTGGTGAGCATGGACAGCTTCCGTATCGGTGCCCAGGAGCAGCTCAAGACCCTGGGCCGCATCCTCAACGTGCCAGTGACCTACGTCGACCCGGGCCAGTCGTTGGCTGCGGCGCTGGAGCCACTGCTGCGCAAGCGCGTCGTGCTGATCGATACCGCCGGCCTGCAGGCCAGCGACCCGGCACTGCGCATGCAGCTGGAAACCCTGGCCGGGCGTGGCATTGCCGCGAAGAATTACCTGGTACTGGCTACCACCAGCCAGAAACAGGTGCTGACCGCCGCCTACCACAGCTACAAGCGTTGTGGCCTGGCCGGTTGCATCCTGACCAAACTGGATGAAACGGCGAGCCTCGGCGATGTGCTGAGCCTTGCCATCAGTCATGAACTGCCCGTGGCCTACCTCACCGATGGCCCGCGCATTCCTGACGACCTGCACCTGCCGCGTGGTCACCAGCTGGTGTCCCGTGCGGTGAATGTGCAGCTGCAGGACGAGCCCAGCGAAGAGGCCATGGCCGACATGTTCGCTGATCTCTATCACAACCCCCGGCGAGCGGGTTGACCATGAAGCGTGTGCAAAGTAGCTATGCCAAGGGGTACGCAGAATTGCCCCACGTGTGGCCTGAGTCCCAGCGAGACAAGGTAAAGAACAGACATGGGTAGCATGCATCCCGTACAGGTGATCGCCGTGACCGGTGGCAAAGGTGGCGTCGGCAAGACTAACGTTTCAGTGAACTTGTCCCTGGCGCTGGCCGAGCTTGGCCGCAGGGTCATGCTGCTGGACGCCGACCTGGGCCTGGCCAACGTCGACGTGTTGCTGGGCCTTACCCCCAAACGTACCCTGGCCGATGTCATCGAGGGGCGCTGCGAGCTGCGTGACGTGATGCTGCAAGGCCCTGGCGGTGTGCGCATCGTGCCGGCGGCCTCGGGCACCCAGAGCATGGTGCACCTGGCCCCGGCCCAGCATGCCGGGCTGATCCAGGCGTTCAGCGAAATCGGCGACAACCTCGACGTGCTGGTGATCGACACTGCGGCGGGTATCGGTGAGTCGGTGGTCAGCTTCGTTCGCGCCGCCCAGGAAGTGCTGCTGGTGGTGTGTGACGAGCCCACCTCGATCACCGATGCCTACGCCCTGATCAAACTGCTCAACCGCGACTACGGGATGAATCGTTTCCGTGTGCTGGCCAACATGGCGCAGAGCCCGCAGGAAGGGCGCAACCTGTTCGCCAAGCTGACCAAGGTCACCGACCGCTTCCTCGACGTTGCCCTGCAGTACGTGGGCGCCGTGCCGTACGACGAATGCGTGCGCAAGGCGGTGCAGAAGCAGCGCGCCGTCTACGAAGCCTTCCCGCGTTCCAAATGCGCGCTGGCCTTCAAGGCGATTGCCCAGAAGGTCGACAGCTGGCCGCTGCCGGCCAACCCGCGCGGGCACCTGGAGTTCTTTGTCGAGCGTCTGGTGCAACCCACCAGCGCGGGACCCGTGCTATGAACGCCAGCGGCTTCAAGATGTACAGCCGGGCGGCGAAAGACGCCCAGTACGAGCTTATCGAACGCTACGCCCCGCTGGTGAAGCGCATTGCCTACCACCTGTTGGCGCGCTTGCCGGCCAACGTGCAGGTCGAGGACCTGATCCAGGCCGGCATGATCGGCCTGCTTGAAGTGGCCAACAAGTATGACGCCAGCAAAGGCGCCAGCTTTGAAACCTATGCTGGCATCCGCATCCGCGGGGCCATGCTCGACGAGGTGCGCAAGGGCGACTGGGCACCGCGTTCGGTGCACCGTAATACCCGCATGGTCAGTGACGCAATGCGTGCCGTTGAAGCCAGAACAGGCCGGGACGCTAAAGATCATGAAGTTGCTGCCGAACTCCAATTGAGTCTCGACGATTACTACGGGATCTTGAACGATACCTTGGGCAGCCGCCTGTTCAGCTTTGACGACCTGTTGCAGGACGGCGAGCACGAAGGGCTGCATGAGGATGGCGCCAGTGGCCATGTCGAACCTGCGCGTGGCCTGGAGGACGAACGCTTCCAGGCTGCCCTGACCGAGGCCATTGCCAACCTGCCGGAGCGTGAGCGCCTGGTACTGGCGCTGTACTACGACGAAGAGTTGAACCTCAAGGAAATCGGCGAGGTGCTTGGGGTCAGCGAGTCGCGGGTCAGCCAGTTGCACAGCCAGTGCGCCGCGCGCCTGCGTAGCCGCCTGGGGGAATGGCGGGCACGTTGAGCCCGGTGTCGTTGCAGGCGTTTTCCACGTGCTTTTTCCACGTTGTACCGAATTGAATGAGTGCGTGCCCGGTAGACCGGGCGCGTTTGAGACTGCTTGGAGGTCTAATTGGACAAGAACATGAAAATCCTCATCGTTGACGACTTTTCGACGATGCGGCGGATCATCAAGAACCTGTTGCGTGACCTGGGCTTCACCAACACCGAAGAAGCCGACGATGGCACTACGGCGCTGCCGATGCTGGAAAACGGCCACTACGATTTCCTGGTGACTGACTGGAACATGCCCGGCATGTCCGGCATCGACCTGCTGCGTAAAGTGCGAGCCAGTGAAAAGCTGAAAACCATGCCGGTACTGATGGTAACTGCCGAGGCCAAGCGCGACCAGATCATCGAAGCGGCCCAGGCCGGCGTCAATGGCTATGTGGTCAAGCCGTTCACCGCTCAGGTGCTCAAAGAAAAGATCGAGAAGATCTTCGAACGCGTCAACGGCTGAGTCACGTCAGGGGGCGCGCCATGGATTCATCACAAACGTCTTTGGGGGAGTTCGAATCGACCCTGAAGAAGCATGCCCAGGAGTTGGTCGAAAGCCTGGAGCGGGGCCGTTTCGGCGAGGCGGTACAGCTGATTCACGAGCTGAACCAGACCCGCGACCGCGGCCTGTACCAGGAAGTTGGCAAGCTGACCCGCGAGTTGCACAGCGCGATCGTCAGCTTCCAGATCGACCCGACCATACCGCAGGCCGAGGAGGTGTCGCAGATTACCGACGCTACCGAGCGCCTGTCGTACGTGGTCAAGCTGACCGAGGGCGCGGCCAACCGCACCATGGACCTGGTCGAGGAAAGCACCCCGGTGCTAAACGACCTGGCCAGCGAAGCCAAGGCCCTGAGCACCGATTGGCAGCGCTTCATGCGCCGCGAAGTGGCTGCGCCGGAGTTCCGCGACCTGGTCAAGCGCGTCGACAGTTTCCTGACGCACAGCGCTGAAGGTAACCGCAAGGTTGCCGGGCATCTCAACGACATTCTGCTGGCTCAGGACTATCAGGACCTGACCGGCCAGGTGATCAAGCGCGTCACCAGCCTGGTGACCGAGGTGGAAAGCAACCTGCTCAAACTGGTGCTGATGGCCAGCCAGGTCGACCGCTTTGCCGGTATCCAGCATGACCACGATCAACTGCGCGCAGAAAAAGATGCAGAAAAACATCCGACTCGGGGTGAAGGTCCGCAGATTCATGCCGATAAGCGTGAAGACGTTGTGTCCGGTCAGGACGATGTCGATGATTTGCTGTCCAGCCTGGGTTTTTAAGGAGCACGTTTGATGAGCTTCGGCGCCGATGAAGAAATCCTCCAGGATTTCCTGGTAGAAGCCGGCGAAATACTTGAGCAACTGTCCGAGCA
Organism: Pseudomonas sp. WOUb67; assembly: GCF_050058005.1. Taxonomy (NCBI): domain Bacteria; kingdom Pseudomonadati; phylum Pseudomonadota; class Gammaproteobacteria; order Pseudomonadales; family Pseudomonadaceae; genus Pseudomonas; species Pseudomonas sp. WOUb67. The sequence goes on from NZ_CP170112.1 coordinate 2,477,976, forward strand.
ACTGGTCGAGCTGGAAAGCCGACCTGACGATGCCGACCTGCTCAATGCGATCTTTCGCGGTTTCCACACTGTAAAAGGGGGCGCCGGCTTCCTCCAGCTGAACGAGCTGGTGGAGTGCTGCCATATCGCCGAGAACGTGTTCGACATCCTGCGCAAAGGTGAGCGCCGGGTCGATGCGGAACTGATGGACGTGGTGCTTGAGGCACTGGATACGGTCAACAGCATGTTTGGCCAGGTGCGCGAGCGCGCCGACGTCACCCCGGCCACCCCCGAGTTGCTGGCGGCTTTGTCGCGCCTGGCCGAACCCGGTGGTGCCGAGGTTGCTGAAGCGCCTGCGGCACCGGTAGCCGAGGCGCAGGTTGCAGCCGTGGCCCCTGCCGATGACCAGGACATCACCGACAGCGAGTTTGAGCAGTTGCTCGATTCGCTCGATGCGGTCAAGGCGCAAGCCGCGGTCGACGAGCAGATGCAGGGCGAGACCATCAGTGGCGCAGGTGACGAAATCACCGACGCCGAGTTCGAGTCGCTGCTTGACCAGTTGCACGGCAAAGGCCAGTTCAGTGTCGAAGCTGCGGTACAGCCGGTTGCCGCGCCTGCAGAAGCAGTAAGCGACGAAATTACCGACGAAGAATTCGAATCGTTGCTCGACCAGTTGCATGGCAAGGGCACGTTCCAGGCCGATGTCTTGCCTGCCGTCAAAGCACCGGCGCCGGTCGCGGTTGACAACAGCGCCGCTGGCGACGAAATCAGCGAGCACGAGTTCGAGGCCTTGCTGGACCAGTTGCACGGCAAGGGCAAGTTTGGTGGTGATGTTGCTGCGGTCGAGGCCCCGGCTGCAGCCAAGGTGCAAGCGCCTGCCCAGGCCAAGGCCGACAGCCAGCCGGTGGCCAAGCCAGCCGTTGCTGCGCCTGCACCTGCCGCCGCCAGCAAGCCTGCGCCGGCCCCTCGTGCGCCGGCGCCGGCTGCCGAGAAGCATGCCGTCAGCGAAGCGGAAACCACCGTTCGCGTCGACACCGCGCGCCTGGACGAGATCATGAACATGGTCGGTGAACTGGTGCTGGTGCGTAACCGCCTGGTGCGCCTGGGCCTGAACAGCGGTGACGAGGCCATGTCCAAGGCCGTGTCCAACCTCGACGTGGTCACGGCCGACCTGCAGACGGCGGTGATGAAAACCCGCATGCAGCCGATCAAGAAAGTGTTCGGCCGCTTCCCGCGGCTGGTACGCGACCTTGCCCGCCAGCTGAAGAAAGAGATCAACCTGGAACTGGTCGGCGAAGAAACCGACCTGGACAAGAACCTGGTCGAGGCCCTGGCCGACCCGTTGGTGCACCTGGTGCGCAACGCCGTCGACCATGGTGTCGAGATGCCCGATGAGCGTGAAGCGTCGGGCAAGGCCCGCACCGGCCGCGTGGTGCTGTCGGCCGAGCAGGAAGGGGACCACATCCTGTTGTCGATTTCTGACGACGGCAAGGGCATGGACCCGAACATCCTGCGCGCCAAGGCCGTGGAAAAAGGCCTGATGGACAAGGATGCCGCTGATCGCCTGAGCGAATCGGACTGCTACAACCTGATCTTCGCCCCGGGCTTCTCGACCAAGACCGAGATTTCCGATGTGTCTGGCCGTGGCGTGGGCATGGATGTGGTGAAAACCAAGATCTCCCAGCTCAACGGCTCGATCAACATCTACTCGGCCAAGGGCCAGGGCTCGAAGATCGTCATCAAGGTGCCGCTGACCCTGGCGATCATGCCCACCCTGATGGTGATGCTGGGCAACCAGGCGTTCGCCTTCCCGCTGGTCAACGTCAACGAGATCTTCCACCTCGACCTATCGCGCACCAACGTGGTCGACGGGCAGGAAGTGGTGATCGTACGTGACAAGGCGCTGCCGCTGTTCTACCTCAAGCGCTGGCTGGTACAGGGCCAGGTGCACGAAGAGCAGCACGAGGGTCATGTCGTGATCCTGTCGGTCGGCACGCAACGCATCGGCTTTGTCGTCGATCAACTGGTTGGCCAGGAAGAAGTGGTAATCAAGCCGCTGGGCAAGATGCTGCAGGGCACCCCGGGCATGTCCGGGGCCACCATCACCGGTGACGGTCGCATTGCGTTGATTCTCGACGTCCCGAGCATGCTCAAGCGTTACGCCGCGCGGCGTATTTGATTTCGGTGGCGGACCCTGGCGGGTCGCGCCGCCTAATGGAGTGTTTATGGCAGTCAAGGTCCTGGTGGTGGATGATTCCGGTTTCTTCCGCCGCCGTGTCTCGGAAATCCTCTCCGCGGATCCAACGATCCAGGTGGTAGGTACCGCGACCAATGGCAAGGAAGCAATCGACCAGGCGCTGGCGCTCAAGCCCGATGTCATCACCATGGACTACGAAATGCCCATGATGGACGGCATCACCGCGGTGCGGCACATCATGCAGCGCTGCCCGACGCCGGTATTGATGTTTTCCTCGCTGACCCACGAAGGCGCGCGCGTCACCCTCGACGCGCTGGATGCTGGTGCGGTGGATTACCTGCCGAAAAACTTCGAGGACATCTCGCGCAACCCCGACAAGGTCAAGCAGATGCTATGCGAGAAGGTGCATACCATTTCGCGCAGCAACCGCCGCCTCGCCAGCTATGCCAGGCCGGCTCCGGTCGCCGCGCCTGTGCCGGCCAGCAGCCCTGCGCCCGCCAGCAGCTTCGCCAGCCCGGCGCCGGCCCGCCCTGCGGCGCCTGCCCGTGCAGCGGCCCCGGCCCCGGCGGCGTCACACTCGCCAGCCCCCAAGCGCAAGCCCTACAAGCTGGTGGCCATCGGCACCTCCACGGGCGGCCCGGTGGCCCTGCAGCGGGTATTGACCCAGCTGCCGGCCAATTTCCCGGCGCCGATCGTGCTGATCCAGCACATGCCGGCGGCGTTCACCAAGGCTTTTGCCGAACGCCTGGACAAGCTGTGCCGCATCAACGTGAAGGAGGCCGAGGACGGTGACATGCTGCGCCCAGGCCTGGCCCTGCTGGCCCCCGGTGGCAAGCAGATGATGATCGACGGCCGTGGCACGGTGAAGATCCTGCCCGGTGACGAGCGCCTGAACTACAAGCCGTGCGTGGACATCACCTTCGGTTCGGCAGCCAAGTCGTACGGTGACAAGGTGCTGTCGGTGGTGCTCACCGGCATGGGCGCCGACGGCCGCGAAGGTGCGCGCCTGCTCAAGCAGGGCGGCAGCACCGTGTGGGCCCAGGATGAAGCCAGCTGTGTGATCTATGGCATGCCCATGGCCATCGTCAAGGCCAACCTGGCTGACGCGGTGTACAGCCTGGACGAAATCGGCAAGCACCTGGTGGAGGCCTGCGTCTGATGGACGTCCTCAGCCTGATCGGCCTGATTCTCGCCTTTGTCGCCATCGTCGGTGGCAACTTCCTTGAAGGCGGCCATGCCGGTGCCCTGGTCAACGGCCCGGCGGCGCTGATCGTGCTGGGTGGCACCCTGGCGGCTGCCTTGTTGCAGTCGCCGCTGTCCTCCTTCAAGCGCGCCTTGCAGATTCTGCGCTGGATCCTGTTCCCGCCGCGGGTCGACCTGGCGGGTGGCATCGACCGTGTGGTGAACTGGAGCCTGACCGCGCGCAAGGAAGGCCTGCTGGGCCTGGAAGGTGTGGCCGATGCCGAGCCCGACCCGTATGCGCGCAAGGGCCTGCAGTTGCTGGTGGACGGTGCCGAACCGGAAGCCATCCGCAGCATCCTTGAAGTCGACTTCCTGACCCAGGAAAGCCGTGATATCCAGGCGGCCAAGGTGTTCGAGAGCATGGGCGGCTATGCGCCGACCATCGGCATCATTGGTGCGGTGATGGGCCTGATCCACGTGATGGGCAACCTGGCCGACCCCTCGCAGCTGGGCAACGGCATTGCTGTGGCCTTTGTCGCCACCATCTACGGCGTGGCCAGCGCCAACCTGATCCTGCTGCCCATCGCCAACAAGCTCAAGGCCAACGTCATGCGTCAATCGCGCTACCGCGAGATGCTGCTCGAAGGCTTGCTGTCGATTGCCGAGGGTGAGAACCCGCGCTCGATCGAGTTGAAGCTGCAAGGCTTCATGGAGTAACCCATGCGTCGCCGTCGTCATACCGAGGAACACGAAAACCACGAACGCTGGCTGGTGTCGTACGCCGACTTCATCACCTTGCTGTTCGCCTTTTTCGTGGTGATGTACTCGATTTCCTCGATCAACGAGGGCAAGTACAAGGTCATTTCCCAAGCCTTGCTCGGGGTGTTCAACGACCCTGAGCGCAGCATGAAACCGATCCCCATCGGTGATGAACAGCCGTTGAGCGTGCGCCCGGCAGAGCCGCTGGTGAAGGACAGCGAGCAGACCGAAGCCGGCCTGGCAGCGACCAATGTCGACCCGCTGAAAACCATCAGCGATGACGTGCGCGATGCCTTCGGCGACCTGATCAACAGCAACCAGATGACCGTGCGCGGCAACGAGTTGTGGATCGAGATCGAGCTGAGTTCGTCGTTGCTGTTCGGCAGTGGCGATGCCATGCCCAGCGACAAGGCATTTGCCATCATCGACAAGGTGGCCAGCATCCTCAAGCCGTTCGCCAACCCGGTGCATGTCGAAGGCTTCACCGACAACCTGCCGATCCGCACGGCGCAGTACCCGACCAACTGGGAGCTGTCGTCGGCGCGGGCGGCGAGCATCGTGCGCCTGCTGGCCATGGAAGGGGTCAACCCGGCGCGCATGGCCTCGGTGGGTTATGGCGAGTACCAGCCGGTGGCCGGCAATGACACCGCTGAAGGCCGCGCGCGTAACAGGCGGGTGGTGCTGGTGATTTCGCGCAACCTCGAAGTGCGCCGCAGCCTGACCGGCTCGGGCAGTGCCCATGCCACGCCGGATGCTGCGTTGCGCCGGGCTGGCACACAAAGTGCACCTACAACGCCAGCAACGGTGGCGGGGCAGTGATCCGTCAATTCCCCGTCGCTGCATTGCATTGGAAGTGACTCCGTCCCCTGTGGGAGCGGGCATGCCCGCGAAGCAGGCGACCCGGTGAATGGCACCGGCTGCGCCGGTGTTCGCGGGCTAGCCCGCTCCCACAGGGATCGTGCCGGCGCTTGGATAGTTGTTTCTACAGTGTCCCTGCCAAATCAATAGATAGAGTTTGCTTGATGAGAGTCTGGGCAGTAGCCAATCAAAAAGGTGGCGTCGGCAAGACCACCACAACCATCGCCCTGGCTGGCCTGCTGGCCGAGGCCGGCAAGCGCGTGGTCGTTGTCGACCTCGATCCGCACGGTTCGATGACCAGCTATTTCGGGCACAACCCCGATGCGCTGGAGCACAGCTGCTACGACCTGTTCCTGCACAAGGGCGCAGTGCCGGACGGCCTGCCCGGGCAGCTGCTGCTGCCCACCAGCGACGAGCGCATTTCGCTGTTGCCGTCGAGCACCGCCCTGGCGGTGCTGGAGCGCCAGTCGCCGGGGCAGAATGGCCTGGGCCTGGTGATCGCCAAGAGTCTGGCGCAGCTGTGGCAGGATTTCGACTATGCCGTGATCGACAGCCCACCCTTGCTGGGCGTGCTGATGGTCAACGCGCTGGCCGCCAGCCAGCAACTCGTGATCCCGGTGCAGACCGAATTTTTGGCGGTGAAGGGCCTGGAACGCATGGTCGGTACCCTGGCCATGATCAACCGTTCGCGCAAGCAGGCGCTGCCGTACCAGATCGTGCCAACCCTGTTCGACCGCCGTACCCAGGCCTCCCTGGGCACACTCAAGCTGCTGCGTGATACCTACGGCCAACAGGTGTGGCAGGGCTACATTCCGGTGGATACGCGCCTGCGCGATGCCAGCCGCAAAGGCGTCACGCCTTCGCAGTTCGACAACAAGAGCCGCGGGCTGATTGCTTACCGGGCGCTGCTCAAGCACCTGCTGACCTACAAGACTGCAGTGCAGGTGGCCTGATGACCCAGACCCGACAAACCAGCACCCGCCCGCAGATGGCGCTGCAGTCGTACCTCGACGGCCTGCTGCAGGAGGCCACCGAAGCCGAAGACCTGCTCGAGCCGCCAGCCGCGCCGGACGAGTTCGCCGAGGCAGTGCGCGAGGAGCAGGCACGTGATGCCCGTCAGCCGGCCCGGCCGGTGCCGGCTGAAGCCCCCGCCAGCCTTGCCCCGCGGCCGTTTGCCGAACCCCGGTTGGCGGTGCTGCCCAGCGTCATGCCGGTAGAAGCGCCGGTGGTGACGGTGGTGGAGCAGGAGGTGATCGCCGAGGCCGCCATCCCGGTGCTGGTCGAGGAACAAACCGTGGAACCCGCAGTGCCGCTGGTCGATGTGCACCTGCCGGCGCCCAACCTGCCGGTGCCCCCGGCCACCGTCGACGGTCGCCCGGCGTGGGCGGCCGAGCCGTTCGAATGCCTGCTGTTCGATGTTGCCGGCCTGACCCTGGCGGTGCCGTTGGTGTGCCTGGGCTCGATCTACAACCTGGCCGGCCAGGAGCTGACGCCGCTGTTCGGCCAGCCTGACTGGTTCCTGGGTATCCTGACCTGCCAGGCCGGCAACCTGAAGGTACTGGACACTGCGCGTTGGGTAATGCCCGACCGCTACCGCGACGATTTTCGTCAAGGCCTGAATTACGTGATTTCCGTGCAGGGCTACGAATGGGGGCTGGCCGTGCACCAGGTCAGCCGCTCGTTGCGCCTGGACCCGTCCGAAATCAAGTGGCGTAGCCAGCGTGGCCAGCGCCCGTGGCTGGCCGGCACGGTGATTGAACACATGTGTGCACTGCTCGACGTCGCCGCACTGGCCGAGCTGATCGCCAGCGGCGCGGTCAAGCAGATGCATGCCAAACACAAATGACACCGAACACACCGCCAGTGGCGGATTTTGAGGGTAGGGGAATGAAAAAGTCGTCTGCACAAGGTTCCGAAGATCCGATCCTGCAGTGGGTTACCTTCCGTCTGGACAACGAGTCCTACGGCATCAACGTGATGCAGGTACAGGAAGTGCTGCGCTACACCGAGATCGCCCCGGTGCCGGGTGCGCCAAGCTACGTGCTGGGCATCATCAACCTGCGCGGCAACGTGGTGACGGTGATCGACACCCGTCAGCGTTTTGGCCTGATGCCGACTGAAGTCACCGACAATACCCGTATCGTCATCATCGAAGCTGACAAGCAGGTAGTCGGCATCCTGGTCGATAGCGTGGCCGAGGTGGTGTACCTGCGCCAGTCCGAGATCGAGACCGCGCCGAACGTGGGCAACGAAGAGTCGGCCAAGTTCATCCAGGGCGTGTGCAACAAGAATGGCGAACTGCTGATCCTGGTCGAGCTGGACAAGATGATGACCGAGGAAGAGTGGTCCGAGCTGGAGAATATCTGAGTTGATCCTACAGGTTGCTGTCATCTTCCTGGCGCTGGTCTGGGCGCTGAGCCTGTGGTTCTTCCTCAACTACAGCAAGCGCCAGCGCGAGCTGGCCGCACAGCAGGCCGAGGGCGATGCCCTGCGTGACCAGCGCATCAAGGACCTGGCCAAACGCCTGGACGATTACCAGAACGGCACCGTGCGCATGGGCGAGGCGCTGCACGAGCTGAGCGTGACGGTTGCGCCGCTGCCCGACAAGATCCAGCAGCTGGAGCAACGCGACCCCAACAACGTGACTTTCAGCCAGGCGGCCAAGCTGGTGGGGATGGGCGCCAGTGTGGCCGAGCTGACCGAAAGCTGCGGCCTGACCCAGGCCGAGGCGGAGTTGATGAGCAAGCTGCACCGCAGCGGGTGATGAAAAGGGGCGACGCAAGTCGCCCTTTTTGTGTCAGGGTTTGCCCCACGAATGATAGTTGCCGATCGTCACCACGTTACCCAGTGCCTGGTCGCTGTTGCGTGCCGAAGAAACGGGCAAGGCCAGGTTTTCCGTGAGGGAGCGATAGGCAGTCTCCGGAATTGACTCCAGCTTGCTCAGTTGGCGGAGGAACTGCAGCCTGGGTAGATGCCGAGCCACGACATCGTTGAGCAAGCCAGGCCCGGTCATCCTGCTCAGCTCCTTGGCGTAGGCTGCGTAACCGTGGGTGCGGGCCAGCGGCCTGATGTCGTAGAAGGCCAGATTGCTGCGGTAGCGTGCGTTCATCTCGGCAGAAATCGCCCGCAGGGTCGGGTTGTTGGCATGGCTGCCGATGATGTTGCTGTTGTAGTCACAATGCATGCCCAGCAGATCGTTGTTCACCGGGCTGCCGAGCACCAGGCCATCAGGCGTGGTTTTCAAGGCCACCGAGCTGATCATTGCAAAGCTGTCGGGGTTGTCTTCGAAGCTGCGCAGCGTGTCGTCGACGTCCATGTAGATGCCGCCCTCCGAATGGAGTAACGGGTAGCGCAGGACATCGGAGGCAGACGCGAAGTTTGCCCCGTTGGCGTCCAGCGCCTGCCGGTACTGCTGGTAGGCGTCCGTTTGCTCGAAGGCTGCGTAGAAGGGCTGCTCTTCCAGGGTTTTGACCTGAACGTTCGAAGCAGCGGTCAGCTTTGCGCGGTTCTTCATGAACGCTTTAGGGTTGGACTTCGACAGGTAGAACTCATAGGTAAAGCCCGTACCGTCAAGGCGTTTGGCATTGCTCGCGATGTTCTCCACCAGCTCATCGGGGATGCTTTTGTTGCCGACCCAGATGCTGAGGATTTTCTTCGGCAGCGGGGATACCTGCGCGCTGTCGACCACAGGCACACTGAGCGGCAGTTGCAGGTCTACGCCCAGCCTGCGTAGCGTGTGCATGCGCATTGCATCGCTGGCGCCACGCGTGGCCGGGTTGACCTCATACAGGTCGCGTGTGCCCGCGGTGACCTGGTAGTAGTTTGGCAGTACTTCGTTGGCATCTTCCGTGAGGATGAAGGCATCGTTTTCAGTGTCGTACAGTACTTCGACTTGGGTGCCGTCCTTGAGCGCCAGCAGCGGGTTGGTACCCGTTGCGCGATTCAACGGGCCTCTGGCAAGCCGCGTGGCCTCCACGGGTGGCTCGGCTGGCACGAAGAATTCTGCCAGTATCTCTTCAGGTAGCCGCGGAGGGCTGTTGGGGCTCAGCGGGTAACCCCACTGATCATTCAGGCGCGTGGGCATGACGAAGCGCGAACTTTTGCCTGGGAACAGCATGCGCGGCTCGGCTGCAGGGAGCATGGCCAGAGGGGCCGCGTTGAGCAGGCCAAAGGCGATGTTGCTCACGCCGGCGTCCTTGTCTGCAAGGGTCTTGCCGTTGATCGCCTGATCGAGCCCCAGGCCAAACTGCGCGACGCCACCCACGGCCAGCAGCGGGATGAGCTCGGGTACCACCAGCGCGAGAGGGGCCAACAGGTTGATAGAGGTCACCAGGTAGCCGCGCCACCTGGCCTTGATCACCTGTGCGTCGCTGGTGATGATGAAGTCGGCATCGGCATGGCTGCGGTCGCGCTGCCTTTGCGAAAGGGCTGCGAAAAGGTCACCTTCGAGCAATGGGCTGTACTCATTGACCTTGTAGTTGACGTACTCCTGAGGCGGCCAGGGGCCATCGACGGTGAACCCGGAGCGGTCGGGTGAGCGTGTGTGAAAGCCCGGATAGGCGCCAAGGCCGTCCAGTGCAGTGTCCAGCCCGCTGAAATCGAGGCCATCCCGGGTGTCGGCCAGTTTGAAGTACTGGCGCAGGCTGAGGCGTTTCTCGGTACTTCGGCATTGCTCGGCAAACCAGTCCTTCATCGCAGCCATGCTGTCGAACTCATGGAACGGCGAGGCATTTCCTGGCAGGTACAGCAGGAGCGCGGGCTGTGCCCGGTCAGCGATGCAGATAAGGTCGGTGGCAACGTAGCCGTAAACGTTCAGGGGCCTGATCTTCAACCCGGCCGCGATTGGCATCAGCCCCGCAGCCTGCCAGGCCAGTTGACGACCGGTATCGCTCAGCGAGCCTTCTTGCACTTGTTTGTTGCAGGCGGCAATGAAGCTGACCTTGGCGGCCAGGCAATGGTCCGCCATGTGTTCATGCCAGTAGCTGTCGAGCATGGCTTTGAAGCGGGTGTGGAAATCAAGGTCCCAGATGAACCGCTGCAAGGCTTCGGCGGGCACTTGCAGGTGCGTGCCTTCGTCGTAGCGGGGTGGGTCGGTGCGTCGAAAAAGGCCGTTGAAAACAGCATGGCTTGCGCTGTTGTCCAACACGCTTTGCGGCGGCAGGGCATCGACGAGCTGTATTGGCCCTTGGGGAAAGTGGCCAGCCCAGGGCTCGCCAAACAGTGCGCCAATCAGGTTGTTGTCCGACTCGCCTTGCCAGTCTGCCAGTACGGCCTGGGTCAGCGACAGACGTTTGACGACTACAGCCTTCTGGCCGCGGTAGTGCAGGGTCACCACGTCTGTCTGGTCGGGATCCAGTTCAAGCCCTTGGTGGGTACGCGCCCACTCCGCTATCCGTCGGCTGGCTTCATGATCGGGCCTGGGAACATGGGCGAGCAGGTTGCGCACGAGCTGCACACCGGCTGCGTTTACTTGGGTTGTTGGCATGGGGTTTACCTTTACGGGAACGTTGAACAGTGGGTCGAGGTGGTGCTAAGTGCGCAACCAGCTATGGGCCTGACCGATCCGTGCTACCTGATCGAGCGGAGCGAAGGTGTGTATCCGCTGCAGGAACTGGTGCAGATTCACGGTGGTGCGGATGTCATGGATCGGCGAGGCGATCAGGTTGCAGATTTCGCGCAACTGAGTGAGCCAGGGCAGGTTTTGGTCGATGACCTCGTTGAGCACGTCGGGGCCGGTCAGCTGGTTCAGCTGCCGGGTGTAGCGGGAGAAGGCCGCCGGTGCGATGGCCGGGTCGGGGCGTTGCTGGTAAAAATCGGGGGCGAGGACGAACCGGCGGCGCATTTCGTAGGAGACCTGGTCGAGGATCGGGTTACCTGCGTGGCTGCCGATCATGCTGGTGTTGTACTTGATGTACATGCCCAGCTGATCGTTGGACACGGGTGGGGCCAGCAGCAGGCCGTCTTCGGGGGTACTCAGGGTTGTGTGCAGGAGGGGGACGTAGGTTTGCTGGTCACGCTCGGTGACCAGCAAACGATCATCGGCATCCAGGTACAGCCCGCCAAAATGGTGGAGCACGCGGTAGCGCAGGATGTCGCTGGCCGAACTGAAGTTGGTGGCCGTGCCTCCATTGCCATCGATTGCCGCCTGGTATTGGTGATAGAAGGGGGATTCGAGGAATTCCTGGTAAAAGGCCTGGTCCTCCAGTGGGAGCACCTGAAGCCCTCGAGCCTTGAGCATGAGCTGAGCAAGGTTGGCCTGGTATGCCTGGTGGTTCATGCGTGACAGCAGTAACTGGAAGCGGTAATCGCTGCCCTGGAGAGCGTGGGCATTGTGTGCCAGCGCGTCGAGGAATTCGCCGGTGATGAGGCGGTCGCCTACCCAGAGGCTGGTAATCAGCCGTGGTATGGGCGTGCAGGTCAGCAGGTCGTAACCGGCCAGGTTGATCGGCAGCCTGAGGTGTATGCCCAGGGCCCGTAAGGTGGCCATGCGTTGGGCATTGGAGACCAGGCGTTCGTCCATTTCCAGGGGTACCAGCACGCCACCTTGGGCAACCCAGCGCGGCGGATCCGCAAGCATTGCGTCTCGCGTCCTGATGAAGCTGTTGCTGGCCACTTCGTACTCTACCCAGTCGGCGTCGGTTTGCTCACCAAGGTTCAAGCGCGCGATGAATCGGTGTTCCAGGCTTGCGTCGATGCGGGTGACGACGCTCGTTACCTGCTCGTCGGACAATTGCGGCGCCTGGCGGAACGCGCTTTCTGCCGGTTGCAACTCAATCGCTTGCGCATCAGTCTGCGTGGCTTCGTTCAACATGCCTTGCAGGCGCGGCGGCACGGCAAAGTCGGGGCGGTGCCAGCTGAACAGCTCTGGTGAGGTGCGGGCCAGGTTGATCGCGGTGGGCACCGCGTTGAACAGCCCATAGACCTGGTCTTCCACGCCCTCGGCCTTTTCCTCCAGGCTTCTGCCGTTGACCACTTTGTCCATGCCCAGGCTGAACTGGGTCAGGCCGCCGATAACCAGCACCGGGGTAAGCTCCGGCACGACCAGTATCAGCGGAGCGGCAATCAGCATGGCCAGATCGAGGTAACTGACCCATCGGGACTTGTCGATCTGGTGATTGGTGGTGATCTGGCTATCGGCATACTGGTAGCTGAGTTGCTTCTGCAGCCGTGCCAGGTGGTGGAACAGGTGGTCGGTGATGGGCGGGCTGTATTTGTCCGACTGGAAGTCGACAATCGCCTGTGGGTCCCACACACCGCTGGTGGCAAAGCCAGGGTGGTTGACCGGGAATGTATGTGGCGCCGGGTAGCGTCCCAGGCCCGTGAGGGCGGTACGAGCCCCGCTGAAGTCCAGCCCGTCGGGCCAGTCGGCGGGGCTGAAGGCCTGCAACAATGCCTGACGCTTGCGTGGGTTCTGGCACTGTAGGGCGAACCAGGCCTTCATGGCGTTTTTGGTGCTGAAGGTGTGAAACGGTGAAGCGTTACCCGGCAGGTAAAGCAAGGTAAGGCCTGATGCACTGTCGCTGATGGAGAGTATCGATGACGAGGCATAGCCATAGACATTGAGCATCGAGACGTGCGTAGAGGCTTGCCGCGGGATCAGTTCGGCGGCCTCCCAGGCCAGGCGCTTGCCCTCTTCACACAGGCTGCCTTCGAGCAGCTGTTTGTTGCAGGCGGCAATGAAACTGATCTTCAGACCCCGCTCATAGAGCGCGAGGTGTTCCTCCCAGTATTCATCGAGGCTGGTCTTGTAGCGATTGTGCAGATGCAGGCTCCAGATGAATGTCTGGAAGTCCTCGGCACGGACCTGTACCCGGTTGTGCGGCCCATAGCTGGCCGGCTCGGTGCGTGTGTACATGCCATTGAACACCGCAAAAGGCGAGTAGTTGGAAAACAGGTCCTTGGGCCGGAGCTGGGTGACCAGGTTGACGGGGCCCATCGGCGCCAGGCCTGCCCAGTCACCATAGTGAAAGCCGAACGTGTCGGTGGATTCGCCCTGCCAGTTACTCAGCAGTGCCTGCACCAGGTCCATGCGTTGGGCAACCACGGCGTTTACGTGGAAATCCGGCTGGCCGCTATCGTCTTCCTGTCGCTCTGATTGGTAGTGCAGGGTCACCACGTCGATTTGGTCGGGTGACAAGGTCACGCCTTGCTTGCCCAGCCATTCCTTGAGCAGCGTGCGCGCCAGGGTGTCCGGACGTGGCAGGCCAACCAGGGCGTCGCGTGCGAGTTGCAGGTTTTCCGGGGGGATGTAGCGCATTGGGGGAGCTTCTTGTGGCTTGAAGAAGCCCCCAGCCTCCCGTGCCTGCCCCAGGGCAAGGTGTTAGATAGTGCTTGAACCGGGTGGCAGGCGCAGTTGCCCTGGGGTGAGGTCGCGCGGGTTGTCGGGCTGCTCGTTGAAGCCGGCGGGCACCTTGCCGCGCAATTGCCAGGCAAACGCGATGATTTCGGCGATGGTCAGGTACAACGCCTCGGGGATCTGTTCGCCCAGTTCCAGGCGGGCCAGCAGGCGCACCAGCTCGGCGTTTTCGTAGATCGGCACCTCATGCTCGCGGGCCAGGGCCAGGATGGCCTCGGCCAGCGCATCGTCACCCTTGGCGCTGAGGGTAGGGGCCTGCTGGCCGTCGTAGGTCAGGGCAATGGCCTGGCGGGGTGGTTTCTGTGTCATGCGTTTTCGTCTACCCAGCGTTGTTCCACCCGTGTGCGCGGGCCTTGAGGGGGGATGCCCGGGTGGCATTCCAGGTCGCCAACGTCCAGGCCGCGTTCCAGCAGGCGCTGGCGCAAGGCGCCGAGCTGGCTGTCGATCAGCCTGGCGGTCTGTTCGCGCTCTGCCCACAGATGCCCGCTCAGGCGACCTTGGCTGAACTGTGCCTGTACTTGCAGCGGGCCGAGGGGCGACAGGTCGAAGGCCAGCTCGATGCGCCACATGGCTTGCAGCGGGTCTTGCCCTTCGTGCTGGCGGTCGGCCTGCTGTTGCGGGGTTTCTTCGCGCTGGAGTTTTACCTGCAGCGGGATGAACTCCTGGCCGTGGCGGATTGGCACTTCGGTTTGCCAAGTGGTCTGCAGGTTGCCGTTTTCCAGCGTGCCGGTTTGTTGCAGGCTGCTCATGGCATGGCTTTGCAGGCGCGAGATGGCCGCAGCGGCCAGGCGCAGCAGTTGTTGCAGGTCGCCTTCGTCCTCCATGGCCTTGAGCAGGCGCGAGGGCAGGGGGAACGCCCCTGGCTGCGGTTTGGGGCTGACCCGTTCGAGCATGCCCAGCGCGCTGCGGGCCAGCGCCGGCATGGTCACGGCCAGGCTGGCGGGCGCCAGGTTGGGCGTGCCGGGTGTGCTGGCCGGGGCCTGGGTGATCAGGCGCAGCAGGTGTGCCTTCAGGTCAGTGGCCACGCTGGCAGGAAAGCCGCCCAGCAGTTTCGCTTCAAGGAAGGTGCCGCTGTTGTTCAGGGCCTGGGCCACGGCCTTGGCGTCGCCCAGTTGGCGGGCGTCTGGCAGGCCGGCCAGCAGGCGCTCGGCGCTGGCGCGCAGGTCGCCCTCGACGCCCGGGTCGCGGGTGAGCTGTTGCAGGGCGTTGAGCACGCCGGGCAGCGAGGCCTGGCGGTTTTGCTGGGTCAGCAGTTGCTGGGCAATGCTGAGCTGGTCCTGCCTGCCGCTAAGCGGCACAAAGCGCAGCGACTGGTCGCCCTGCACCAGCGCGCTGAGCAGGCTGCCAATGGCCAGCGGGCGCGGGCTGTCGATGCTCAGGGTGGCACCGGCCTGGGCACTGTTGAGCAGGCTTACCAACGCCCGGTAGGCAGCGGGTTGGCCGGGCGTTTGGGGTAACGCCTGGTTGGTCAGTACTTTGCCTTGCAACAGCGTCCCGACGGGCACTTTGCTGGTGTCCAGGCGGGTGAGCGTTGCAATCTGGCTGGCATTGGCTTGCTGCAGCATGATCGCCAGGCGATTGCTTTCGGTCTGGCTGACGGTGATCTGGCTGCCTTGGGGCAGGGGCTGGCTGGCGTTGGCCTGCAGTTGGGTCTGCACGCCGTTGGCCTGTATCAGGCGCAGCACCAACTGAAACTCCTGGCCCGTCTGGCGCAACGACACGACTTCGACCTGCGCGGTCTCGCCGGGCGCCAGCAGGCCGGGCTGCGCCTGGATCAGGCGCAGCAGTTCGCCGGTCATGCCCGCCTTCATGGCTTGGCTGTTGATCGCGGTTTGTGCGCCGAGACTATTGATTTCAGTCATGATTGTATACAACCTGTCGAGCCCGGCCTCTTGGCAGCGCGGTGGCGCGTGTAATAATGCCGACCGCCCGTGGTTGCCAGTATAACGGCAGCGTGCGGGGCGACTTGAGACACAAGGGCTTCGAAGCGGCGTCGCCTGCTTCGCGGGCCTGCCCGCTCCCACAGGGTTTCGTGCAGTTTCTGAAAGCTGCGCTGTACCTGTGGGAGCGGGCAAGCCCGCGAAGCAGGCAACGCCGGCCCGAAGCCCTACAAAGATAAGGCGAAACCGTGACCCTTCACCTCCAAGCCGCAGGCCTGGCCTGCGAGCGCGACTGGCGCCTGCTGTTCGAGCAGCTCGATTTCGAGTTGGGCGCCGGCGACATGCTGCAGATCAGCGGCCCCAACGGCAGCGGCAAGACCAGCTTGCTGCGGCTGCTGGCCGGGCTGATGCAGCCGACCGCCGGGCAGATTCTGCTGGGCGGCAAGCCGCTGGCCGAGCAGCGCCATGCCCTGGCCAGCATCCTGCTGTGGATCGGTCACGCCGCGGGCATCAAGGACCTGCTCACCGCCGAGGAAAACCTCACCTGGCTGTGCGCCCTGCACCAGCCGGCCAGCCGCGAGGCGATCTGGGCGGCGCTGGAGGCCGTCGGCTTGCGCGGTTTCGAAGACGTACCCTGCCATACCCTGTCGGCCGGCCAGCAGCGCCGCGTGGCCTTGGCCCGGCTGCACCTGGCCAGCCCGCCGCTGTGGATTCTCGACGAGCCGTTCACCGCCCTGGACAAACAAGGCGTGGCACAGCTTGAAGCGCACCTGGCGGCCCACTGCGAGCAGGGTGGCACGGTGGTGCTGACCACGCACCACACGCTGGAACGCAAACCCTCCGGTTACCGTGAACTGAACCTGGGGCACTGGGCGGCATGAGCGTATTCATCCTGTTGCTGCGCCGCGAAGCGCGCCTGCTGTTTCGTCGCCCGGCCGAGCTGGCCAACCCGCTGGTGTTCTTCGCCATCGTCGTGGCCATGTTCCCCCTGGCAGTCGGCCCGGAAAGCCAATTGTTGCAAACCT
Source organism: Pseudomonas sp. WOUb67 (assembly GCF_050058005.1). Taxonomy (NCBI): domain Bacteria; kingdom Pseudomonadati; phylum Pseudomonadota; class Gammaproteobacteria; order Pseudomonadales; family Pseudomonadaceae; genus Pseudomonas; species Pseudomonas sp. WOUb67. The sequence goes on from NZ_CP170112.1 coordinate 2,494,212, forward strand.
TGTCGCCGGGCTTGGTCTGGGTAGCGGCGCTGCTGGCGGTGCTGCTGTCGCTGGACGGCCTGTTCCGCAGCGATTTCGAGGATGGCTCGCTGGAGCAGTGGGTGCTGTCGCCGCACCCGCTGGCGCTGCTGGTGCTGGCCAAGGTGCTGGCGCACTGGATCTTTTCCGGGCTGGCGCTGGTATTGTTGGCGCCGCTACTGGCGCTGATGCTGGGGCTGCCGAGCCATTGCCTGCCGGTGCTGCTTGGCTCCCTTCTACTGGGCACACCGGTACTGAGCCTGCTGGGCGCGGTAGGTGCGGCGCTGACAGTCGGTCTGAAGCGCGGTGGTTTGTTACTGGCGTTGCTGATTCTGCCGTTGTATATCCCTGTATTGATCCTGGGCAGTGGTGCGTTGCAAGCGGCGTTGCAAAATATGCCCGCAACCGGCCACCTGCTCTGGCTCGCCAGCCTGACGGCCCTGGCCGTGACCCTGGCACCCTTTGCGATAGCGGCCGGCCTGAAGATCAGCGTCGGCGAATAACGAGTCCCGGGCTTTCAAGCCCGGCAAATACCCTGGATGTACCCTGATGAAAATAAGCTGGACGTGGTTCCACAAGCTGGGCTCCCCGAAATGGTTCTATGCCATCAGCGGCCGCATGCTGCCATGGCTGGCCGGCGCTGCCGTGCTCCTGTTGCTGGTCGGTATCACCTGGGGCCTGGCGTTCGCCCCCCAGGACTACCAGCAAGGCAACAGCTTCCGCATCATCTATATCCACGTGCCGGCGGCGATGCTGGCGCAGTCCTGCTACGTGCTGCTGGCGGTGGCCGGGGTGGTGGGGCTGGTGTGGAAGATGAAACTGGCCGACGTCGCCCTGCAATGTGCCGCGCCCATCGGCGCCTGGATGACCGCCGTGGCGCTGGTTACCGGCGCCATCTGGGGCAAGCCGACCTGGGGCAGCTGGTGGGTGTGGGATGCCCGCCTTACGTCCATGCTTATCCTGCTGTTCCTGTACTTCGGCATTATTGCGCTGGGCCAGGCGATCAGTAATCGTGACAGTGCGTCCAAGGCCTGCGCGGTGCTGGCAATTGTCGGCGTGGTCAACATCCCGATCATCAAGTACTCGGTGGAATGGTGGAACACCCTGCACCAGGGCGCCACCTTCACCCTCACCGAGAAACCGGCGATGCCGGCGGAAATGTGGCTGCCGTTGCTGTGTACGGCGCTGGGTTTCTACTGTTTCTTCGGCGCCGTGCTGCTGCTACGCATGCGCCTTGAAGTGCTCAAGCGCGAGGCGCGCGCCAGTTGGGTCAAGGACGAAGTGTTGAACAGCCTGGGGCGGAGGGCCGCACAATGAGCTTTGCCACCTTCGGTGATTTTCTCGCCATGGGCCACCATGGCCTGTACGTGTGGTCGGCCTATGGCATCTGCCTGGCGGTGCTGGCGCTGAATGTCGCCGCGCCGCTGCTGGCCCGTCGTCGCTACCTGCAAGAAGAGGCGCGCCGTTTGCGCCGGGAGAACAACCAGTGAATCCGCAGCGCAAGAAACGCCTGTTGCTCATCGTCGGCCTGCTGGTCGGTGTCGGGGTTGCCGTCGGCTTTGCCTTGAGCGCATTGCAGCAGAACATCAACCTGTTCTACACGCCCACCCAGATCGCCAACGGCGAAGCACCGCTGGACACCCGCATCCGTGCTGGCGGCATGGTCGAGAAAGGCTCCGTGCAGCGCTCGTCCGACTCGCTGGACGTTCGCTTTGTGGTCACCGACTTCAACAAGTCGGTGCCGATCACCTACCGCGGCATCCTGCCCGACCTGTTCCGCGAAGGGCAGGGCATCGTCGCTTTGGGCAAGGTCAACGCCGAAGGCGTGGTGGTGGCCGATGAAGTGCTGGCCAAGCACGACGAGAAGTACATGCCGCCCGAGGTGACCAAGGCCCTGAAGGAAAGCGGCCAGGCCGCTGCCGGCACGGAGGCCAAGCCATGAACGCAGCGCTGGTAATCCCCGAACTCGGCCAATTGGCGATGATCCTGGCCATCTGCTTTGCCGTCGTGCAGGCCAGTGTGCCGCTGCTCGGCGCCTGGCGTGGCGACAGCCTGTGGATGAGCCTGGCGCGGCCGGCGGCGTGGGGGCAATTCGCCTTCCTGGCCTTTGCCTTCGCCTGTTTGACCCATGCCTTCATGACCGACAACTTCTCGGTCGCCTATGTGGCCAGCAACTCCAACAGCGCCTTGCCCTGGTACTACAAGTTCAGCGCCGTGTGGGGCGCCCACGAAGGTTCGTTGCTGCTGTGGGCGTTTATCCTGGGCGGCTGGACCTTTGCCGTGTCGGTGTTCTCGCGTCAGTTGCCGCAGGTGATGCTGGCCCGCGTGCTGGCGGTGATGGGCATGATCAGCGTGGGCTTCCTGAGCTTCCTGATCATCACCTCCAACCCGTTCCAGCGCCTGTTGCCGCAAGTGCCCACCGACGGCCGCGACCTCAACCCGTTGCTGCAGGACTTTGGCCTGATCGTTCACCCGCCGATGCTGTACATGGGCTACGTGGGCTTCTCGGTGGCCTTTGCCTTCGCCATTGCCGCCTTGCTCGGCGGCCGCCTGGACGCTGCCTGGGCGCGTTGGTCGCGGCCCTGGACCATCGTCGCCTGGGCCTTCCTGGGTGTCGGCATCACCCTGGGCTCGTGGTGGGCCTACTACGAGCTGGGCTGGGGGGGCTGGTGGTTCTGGGACCCGGTGGAAAATGCCTCGTTCATGCCTTGGCTGGTGGGTACGGCGCTGATTCACTCGCTGGCGGTGACCGAAAAGCGCGGTGTGTTCAAGAGCTGGACCGTGCTGCTGGCCATTGCCGCATTCTCGCTGAGCCTGCTGGGTACCTTCCTGGTGCGCTCCGGTGTGCTGACCTCGGTGCACGCCTTTGCCGCCGACCCGTCGCGGGGTATTTTCATCCTGTTCTTCCTGCTGTTCGTGGTGGGTGGTTCGCTCACCCTGTTCGCCCTGCGCGCACCGGTGGTCAAGAGCCAGGTCGGCTTCGCCCTGTGGTCGCGCGAGACGCTGCTGCTGGCCAACAACCTGGTACTGGTGGTGGCCGCGTCGATGATTCTGCTCGGCACGCTGTACCCGCTGGTGCTTGATGCGCTGACCGGGGCCAAACTGTCGGTGGGGCCGCCGTATTTCGATGCCTTGTTCCTGCCGCTGATGGCACTGCTGATGGTGGTCATGAGCGTGGGCGTGCTGGTGCGCTGGAAGGACACCCCGGGCAAATGGCTGGTCAGCATGATGACCCCGGTGCTGATCGGCAGTGCCATCCTTGCCCCGGTGGCCGGTTTTATCGTTGACGACTTCGACTGGCCGACCCTGACCGCCTTCGCCCTGGCGGCCTGGGTGGTGCTCGGCGGGCTGCGCGACATTCTCGACAAAACCCGCCACAAAGGCCTGCTCAAGGGCCTGCCTGGCCTGGGCCGCAGCTACTGGGGCATGCAACTGGCACACCTGGGCCTGGCGGTGTGCGCGCTGGGCGTGGTGCTGTCGAGCAACAACAGCGCCGAACGCGACCTGCGCATGGCCCCGGGCGAAAGCGTGGAGCTGGGTGGGTATCACTTCCTGTTCCAGGGGGCCAAGCACTTCGAAGGGCCGAACTTCATCTCCGACAAGGGTACCGTGGTGGTCAGCCGTGATGGCCGTGAAATAACCACCCTGCACCCGGAAAAGCGCCTTTACACCGTGCAGCAGTCGATGATGACCGAAGCCGGTATCGACGCCGGCTTTACCCGCGACCTGTACGTTGCCCTGGGCGAACCGCTGGAAAACGGCGCCTGGGCCGTGCGCGTACATATCAAGCCTTACGTTCGCTGGATCTGGCTGGGCGGTCTGCTGACCGGCCTGGGCGGGTTGCTGGCGGCACTCGACCGGCGCTACCGCGTCAAGGTCAAGACCCGGGTGCGTGATGCCCTGGGCGTGTCTGGAGCAACTGCATGAAGCGTTGGATCATGGTAGTCCCCCTGGCAGTGTTCCTGCTGGTGGCGGTGTTCCTCTACAAGGGGCTGTTCCTCAAGCCCGACGAGCTGCCTTCGGCAATGATCGGCAAACCGTTCCCGGTGTTTTCCCTGGCTTCGACCCAGGGCGACCGCACCTTGACCCAGGCCGACTTGCAGGGCCGCCCGGCCCTGGTCAACGTGTGGGCCACCTGGTGCCCGTCGTGCAAGGTCGAGCACCCGTACCTCAACCAGCTGGCGCAGCAGGGCGTGGTGATCCACGGGGTCAACTACAAGGACGACAACGCCGCCGCGCAGAAATGGCTGGCCGAGTTCCACAACCCCTACCAGCTGGACATCCGTGACGAGCAGGGCAGCCTGGGCCTGGACCTTGGCGTGTACGGCGCCCCGGAAACCTTCCTGATCGACGCCAAGGGCATCATCCGCTACAAGCACGTGGGCATTGTCGATGCCACTGTCTGGCGTGAACAGCTGGCGCCGCTGTACCAGGGCCTGGTCGACGAGGCCAGGCCATGAGGCGCTGGCTGGCAGCTGCCGTGCTGGGCATGAGCCTGGCCGGTGTGGCCAAGGCGGCCATCGACACGTACCAGTTCCGCGACGACGCCGAGCGTGAGCGCTACCAGCAGTTGACCAAGGAACTGCGTTGCCCCAAGTGCCAGAACCAGGACATTGCCGACTCCAACGCGCCGATTGCCGCCGACCTGCGCCGAGAGATCTTCCGCATGCTTGGCGAAGGCAAGAGCAACCAGCAGATCGTCGACTTCATGGTCGACCGCTATGGTGACTTTGTGCGCTACAAACCGGCGCTCAGCGGGCGTACCTGGCTGTTGTGGTTCGGCCCGGGCATCCTGTTGGCCGGTGGTTTCGTGGCGCTGGCGGTGATCGTGCGCCGACGCCGGGGTACGGCGTTGCCGGGCAACAATGAGCTTTCCGTCGAAGAACGCGAGCGACTCGCCAAACTGCTGGAAAAAGAACAGACCCATGATTGAATTCTGGCTTAGCGCGGGCCTGCTGCTGCTCGCCGCCCTCAGTTTCCTGCTGATCCCGATCCTGCGTGGCCGTGGCCGCCAGCAGGAAGAAGACCGTACCGCCCTGAACGTGGCCCTGTACCAGGAGCGCGTCGCCGAACTGGCTGCCCAGCAGGCTGCCGGTGTACTCGATGAGGCGCAGTTGACCAAGGGCCGTGACGAGGCTGCCCGCGAGCTGCTGGCCGATACCGAAGGCGCCGAAGTTCAGCGCCAGGGCCATCTGGGCAAAGCCCTGCCGCTGCTGGCTGCAGTGCTGGTACCGCTGATGGCGCTGGGGCTGTACCTGCATTTTGGTGCCGCCGATAAAGTGGAGCTCACCCGGGAGTTCGCCGAGGCGCCCAAGTCGATGGAAGAAATGACCACGCGCCTGGAGCGTGTGGTCCAGGCCCAGCCGGAGTCGGCAGAGGCCCTGTACTTCCTGGGCCGTGCCTACATGGCCGAGCAGCGCCCGGCCGATGCTGCGCGCACGTTCGAGCGGGCGGTGGCCCTGGCTGGTCGTCAGCCCGAGTTGCTGGGCCAATGGGCCCAGGCCTTGTACTTTGCCGCCGACAAGCAGTGGAGCCCGCAGGTGCAGGCACTGACGGATGAAGCGCTGAAGGCCGACCCCAACGAGGTGACCAGCCTGGGCCTGCGCGGCATTGCCGCCTTCGAAGGCGAGCGTTACCAGGAGGCCATCGACTACTGGAAGCGCCTGCTGGCCCAGTTGCCGGAAGGCGATGCATCGCGTGATGCCCTGCAAGGCGGCATCGACCGCGCTGCCGAACGCCTGGGTGGGCCGGCAGGGCAGGCTGCAGAGCCCGCGCCGGTGGCTGCGCGGCTGAAAGTGCGGGTGGAACTGGCGGCGGCACTGAAGGACAAGGTAAAACCGGACGATACGGTGTTCATTTTCGCTCGCGCCAGCAATGGCCCGCCGATGCCGCTGGCAGCCAAGCGGGTGACGGTGGCGCAGTTGCCGATCGAAGTGGAGTTGTCCGATGCTGACGCGATGATGCCGCAGATGAAACTGTCGCAATTTGCCGAAGTCCAACTGGTTGCACGTGTTTCCCGCGCTGGCCAGCCAACCCGCGGCGAGTGGATTGGCCAGGGCGCACCGTTGCCCAGCGCCACCCAGGCGACCCAGCACCTGACCATCGACAGCCCAGACCCGTAAGAGAGCAAAGCCATGCACAGCACCGTCCGCCTGACCCTGATCACCCTGGCCCTGGGTTTGTCTGCGTGTACGGTGCATCAACCGTATGAACAGCCGGCACCACCGATCGAGCGCGTGCCGCCGCAAGGGCCGGTGGTCAAGCCGTTGCCGGGTGGGCAGCCGTCCACCCAGCCGAGCAAACCGGCGGCGATACCCAAGCCGATGCCGCGTACCTCGGCCAGCTTTGCGCCACCGCCTGGCGGGGCGAGCCACTGGGATCCGAAACTGGGTGTATATGTGTTGGAGAAGCAGCCCAATACCTTCTACCGGCAGCGTACCTATTACCGGTTTGATAATGGTTGGAGCTGGTCGCTGAGCCCGAATGGGCCTTGGCAGGAAACCGACAGTAGCGGTGTCCCTGGTGGATTAGGACGCGCATTCGCGCAATAGGTCCTGCGCTATCGTTGCTTTTTGCTTTTTGCTTTTGCATCTAAGCGCGCGGTAGCTCAGGCGCCGCAGATTGCGACTTCAGGAGGCCGAGCGCAGGGCTTGCGGAGGGAGGTGACGGGCATGGATGCCCGTCAAGCGCTGGGCCCCAGGATGGGGCCTGCAGCGCGGTCCTCCCGGGAGCAAGCCCGGAGCGAGGGGACCCCGAAGCGCAGCGTAGGGGCCGGATGATGGGAGCGCAGCGTTTTTTGGTTACTTTTTGTCGCGTTTGACAAAAAGTGACCCGCCGTAAGGGCGGAAAGGTGATTAAGCGCCACCTTCGAAAACGAATGTTGACGACGTGGTTGATGCACACGTCTCAAAGCGAAAAGCGAAAAGCGAAGCGAAACAGCGTTGGTTTTTATGGCGGGTATAGTCCATTTGCTATGGTGACGCTGATTCACCTTTTCGCCCTTACGGCGAGTCACTTTTTGTCAGACGCGACAAAAAGTAACCAAAAAACGCTGCGCTCCCATCATCCGGCCCCTGCGCTGCGCTCCGGGGTTCCCTCACTCCGGCCTCGCTCCCGGGAGGACCGCGCTGCAGGCCCCATCCTGGGGCCCAGCGCTTGACGGGCATCCATGCCCGTCACCTCCCTCCGCAAGGCCTGCGTTCGGCCTCCTGAAGTCGCGAAGATCAAGATCAAGATCAAGATCAAGATCAAGATCAAGATCAAGATCAAGATCAAGATCAAGATCAAAAACAGCGGAGCAGCACAGTACAGTTTTGCCTTGTAATTTCAATTGACTGTACTGGCTGGTGACTCCGCATAATGACGCCTCGAATTGACCCGGAGGTGGCATGCGCAAGACAGTCCTGGTACTGGTGGAAACCGTCGATGATTACCTGCCGCTGCTGGAGCAGGCCGGTTACCGGCTGATCCGCGCCCCCTCGCCGCAACAGCGCGCCGACGCCATCCAGCGCCACGCCAGTGAAATCGATGCCGTGCTCACGCGCGGCCCGCTGGGCCTGACGGCTGCCGAAATCGACGCGTTGCCCAACCTGCAGATCATCTGTGTGATCGGTGCCGGCTACGAGCAAGTCGACCTGGCTGCCGCCGCCGCGCGCGGCATTACCGTTACCAACGGCGCAGGTGCCAATGCCAGCGCGGTCGCCGACCACACCCTGGCCCTGGTGCTGGCACTGCTGCGCGACATTCCCCGTGCGGATGCCAGCACCCGCCGCGGCGAGTGGAACCGGGTGATCAGCCCCTCGGTGAGTGGCAAGCGCCTGGGCATTCTTGGCCTGGGGGCGGTGGGGCAGGCCATTGCCAAACGCGCCAACCAGGGCTTCGACATGCCCGTCAGCTACCACAGCCGCACGCCGCGCGAAAATGTGCCTTACACCTGGTATGACAGCCCCCTGTGCCTGGCCGCTGCCGTCGACATCCTGGTCGTGGCCACCCCCGGTGGCGCCAATACCCAGCATCTGGTCGATGCCCAGATACTAGAGGCGCTGGGCGGCAAGGGCTATCTGGTGAATATCGCCCGGGCCAGCGTGGTCGACACCGACGCCCTGGTGGCCGCCCTGCAGCAAGGCAAGCTGGCCGGCGCCGCCCTCGATGTATTCGACGACGAGCCGGCGGTGCCTGATGCCCTCAAGGCCTTGGGCAACACCGTGCTCACGCCCCATGTGGCCGGCCAGTCGCCGGAGGCCGCGCGCGATACCGTGACCCTGGTGCTGCAAAACCTGCAGGCATTCTTTGCCGGTGAGCCAGTACTGACCCCGGTGCGCCTGTAACCCCTTTTTCAGACATCTGCCTGGCAACGCCCGGGCAACAAGGAGTGTGTGCATGCAACTCGAAATCTTCCAGGTCGATGCCTTTTCCGCTGAACCGTTCGGTGGCAACCCGGCGGCGGTGATCCCGCTTGAAGCCTGGCTGCCGGACGATGTGCTGCAGCGCATTGCCGAAGAAAACAACCTGTCGGAAACCGCCTACTTCGTGCGTAACGGCGAAACCTTCGACCTGCGCTGGTTCACCCCGACCGTTGAAGTTGACCTGTGCGGCCACGCCACCCTGGCGTCGGCCTATGTGCTGTTCGAGCAGCTGGGTGAGCGGGCGCAGGTACTGCGCTTCAACACCCGCAGTGGCGAACTGCGCGTCAGCCGTGGCGCTGACGGGCTGCTGGCCATGGACTTCCCGGCCAAGCAACCGGCCGTCGTGGAAACCCCGGCGGGCCTGCTGCAAGCGCTGGGTTTGAGCCAGGCACAGGCGGTATACCGCAGCGATGATTATGTAGTCGTGATTGATGACGCCCTGTTGCTCGACACACTGAAGCCGGACTTTGTGGCGCTGTCGGCCTTCGACGTGCGCGGCATTGCCGTGACGGCGGCAGGGCGTGGCTTTGATTTCGTCACCCGCTGGTTCGGCCCACGGGTGGGTGTGAACGAAGACCCGGTCACCGGCTCGGCACACACCTCGCTGGCGCCAGTGTGGGCTGAGCGCCTGGGCAAGCAGGTGCTGAGCTGCGAGCAGGGCGGGGCACGCAAAGGCCAGCTGCTGTGTGAAGTACCGGGCAATGGCCGGGTGATCATCAGCGGGCGGGCGGCGTTGTACCTGCGCGGTACGGCATACATCTAAGGAAGTGCGCGGATATCTGTGGGAGCGGCCTTGCGTCGCGATTGGGCTGCAAAGCAGCCCCCCGGATTCAGCAACAGCGCGATCTTCGGGGGCCGCTTTGCGGCCCAATCGCGACGCAAGGCCGCTCCCACAAAGAGCGTGGATCTATAATTGCTGGCCCAACCCTCGCTAAAGGAACCAGCCATGGCCATGGAAAAACAAGGCACCTGCCTGTGCGGCGCCACCACGCTCAAGGTCACCGTCGACAACACCCATATCAGCGCCTGCCATTGCAGCATGTGCCGCAAGTGGACTGGCGGCCCGTTGCTGGTGGTGCATTGCAGCCAACCACCAGTGATCGAGGGGCGTGCCGCCAGTGTCTACGACTCCTCCGACTGGGCCCAGCGAGGGTTCTGCGGCCAATGCGGCACGCACCTGTATTACCGGCTGAAGGCCAACGACTTCCATGCGGTGCCGGTCGGCCTGCTGGATGGGGACCAGGAATGGGATTTCGATCTGCAGATTTTTGTCGAGCAGAAGCCCGCCTGGTACTGCTTCGCCAACCAGACCAAAGAGCTGACCGGCCAAGAAGTGTTCGAGCAGAGCAGCTGACAACCGTCTGTCGACACGTGTAGTACCCATTCCTCCCGGGAATGGCACCATGCGTATTCATCTTTTGCCCGACACGCCGCATGCAGGTAGCCTGCGCCCATCTTGAAACAGGAGCAGACACGTGAAACGCGGTGTGATGTACGCCGGCATGGCCGGTGCGTTATGGGGCATGGTGCTGATGGTTCCCGAGCTGCTGCCCGAGTTCAACCCGATGCTGCTAAGCAGCGCGCGCTACCTGATGGTCGGGGTGATCTCGCTGCTGCTGGCGCTGCCCATGGCGCGCCAGTTGCGCCAGCTGACTGCAAGCGATGCGTGGATGCTGCTGCGCTTGGCAGTGATCGGCAACCTGGTGTACTTCGTCTTCCTGGTGGCGGCGATCCAGCGGCTGGGTGTGGCCCCGGCCTCGCTGATCGTCGGTGTGTTGCCGCTGACCATCACCCTGTACGGCCGCAACGACAGCGGCGCGGTGCCCCTGGCGCGGCTGGTCGGCCCGCTGGCGCTGATTCTTGCGGGCATGCTGTGTATCAACCTGGAAACCTTCGCGTTTGCCCCCGGCGATATCGGCGACAAGCTGATGGGCCTGTTCTACGCGCTGGCTGCCCTGGCCTGTTGGACCTGGTATGCAGTGCAGAACAGCCGCTACCTGAAACAGTGCGGCCATTTCGACAGTCATCAGTGGTCGGTGCTGTGCGGGGTGATGACGGGCCTGGCCAGCCTGTTGATGGTTGCAGGCCTTGCTCTATGGCAGCCACAACAGTTGCAGGTGGAGGCGCCAATGTCGCGTTGGTGGTTGTTCTGGGCCGCCAGCCTGGCCTGCGCGGTGCTGGGCTCGTGGCTGGCCATGGCGCTGTGGAACGCCGCATCCAAACGCCTGCCGTTGACCTTGAGCGGGCAACTGATCGTGTTCGAAACCCTTTTCGCGCTGTTGTATGCCTTTCTTTGGCGCCAGACCGGGCCGAGCCTGTTGGAAGCCGCGGCGATCGTGCTGGTGGTCGGCGGCGTGCTGTGGTCGATGCGCCAGCATGAAACGCCACGTGAGCTTGCCAAACCGGTGCATTCCTGAGAAAAGGGCGGCTTTGTTTCCCCGTGTTGGAGTGTGCCCGTGAGCCAAGAACTGCAGATCATCGACCTGGTCGAGGGTGAAGGCAAAGCCGCCGTCAAAGGCGCCCTGATTACCACCCAGTACACCGGCTGGCTGGCCGACGGCAGCGAATTCGACTCGTCCTGGTCACGCGGCAAGCCGTTCCAGTGCGTGATAGGCACGGGTCGGGTGATCAAGGGTTGGGACCAGGGCCTGATGGGGATGCGCGTTGGCGGCAAACGCAAACTGCTGGTGCCTGCGCACCTGGGCTATGGCGAGCGCAGTGTGGGGGCGATACCGCCTGGTTCGGACCTGACCTTTGAGATCGAATTGCTGGAAGTGCTGACGCGGGATGATTGAAGGCTGCATTGCAACCTCAGGTTCTTGCACCCTACATATTTCAGCAACACCCATCCCCTAATCTAGGCCTTGCCTAGGGAACGGCATCCACCTCCAGGGAGGAACCAAACGGGTTCAGGGCACTCTGACCCTCACTCGTTGCCAAGGATGGCATTCACTACAAGGGCGCCCTGCAGCTGGCAGGGCGATGTGGCGGGTCAACCCGATTTTCTCTGCCACACGAGCCTGCCTTGATGAAGTTGCCAACATTCTTCCGCCGTCGTCGCCATTTGCTGCTGAGCCTGGTACTCACGGCCGTCGCCGTACCGTTGGCGCTGGAGGCTGTCGAAAGCCGGGCCGAACCGGTGGATGGCACCCAGACCCTGGTGTTCTTGCGCCATGCCGAGAAACCGGGTGAGGGGCTGGGCCAGTTGAACTGCCAGGGCCTCAACCGTGCACTGGACCTGGCAACCTTGCTGCCAGAGCGCTTCGGTAATGCCGACTACGTGTTTGCCGCCAACCCTTCGCGGCATGTCGAGGAAGGCAGCAAGGACGAAAGCTACAGCTACATCCGCCCGCTGATGACCATCACCCCTAGCGCCATCCGTCTCGGCTTGCCCGTGAACATCGACTACGGCGCCAACGACACCGAAGACCTGGCCGATGAGTTGCTGAGCGACAAATACCGCAATGCGACCATCTACACCGCCTGGTCCCACGGCTACCTGCCGGAATTGATCAACACTGTGGCCGGCAAGGCCCTGGGTGAAGAGCGGGTGATCACCGAGGACTGGAGCGGCGACGACTTCGACACCCTCTATGTACTGACCCTGACCTGGCACGACGGCAAAGCCAGCCTGCTCAGCCGCAACGTGCGGCAGGGCTTGAATGGCGGTGCGCATAGCTGCCCGACCTGATCCGCTGGTACTGTTTGGCCAGGAAGCCGAAACAGGGAAGCGTGATGAAGCAGCGGGTAACGGTAATCGGTGGCGGGGTGGTGGGCCTGGCGACGGCCTACGCGCTGGTTCGTGAGGGGCGGTCGGTTGACTTGATCGAGGCCCGCGACAGCCTGGCGTCGGCCACCAGCTTCGCCAATGGCGGGCAATTGTCCTATCGCTATGTGGCGCCGCTGGCTGATGCCGGGGTGCCGTGGCAGGCACTGGGCTGGCTGTTGCAGGGCGAGTCGCCGCTGCGCCTGCGCGTGCGTCTGGACCCGGCGCAATGGCGGTGGCTGTTGGCATTCATTCTGGCTTGCCGGCGCAGCGTCAATCGCCGTAATGCCGGGCAACTGCTGGAGCTGGCGCTGCGCAGCCAGGCCGTTCTGGCGCAATGGCGCGAAAGCCAGGATTTCGGTGATTTCAACTGGCGGCGCAATGGCAAGCTGGTGGCTTTTCGCAGCGAGCGGGCCTTTGCCCATGGCCGGGGGCAGTTGACGGACCCGGCCAGCCAGCGGGTGCTGACGGCAGGCGAGTTGCGTGTGCTGGACCCTGCCCTGGAGGGCGCACTATTTGTGGGGGGCGTGTTCACCGCGGATGAAGAGGTTGGCGACTGCCACTTGTTTTGCCAGCGTCTGGAGGCACTGTTGCGCGCTTCGGGGCAATGCCGCTTCCTGCTGGGCCGGCCAGTGACGCAGTTGGTACGGCGCCAGGACCAGGTCGTCGCGCTGCAACTGGGCGATGAACAACTGGATGTGGAGCAGTTGGTGCTGTGTGCCGGGCACCGTGGCCCAGGCTTGGCATTGCCGGGGGTGCACATACCGGTCTACCCGCTGAAGGGTTACAGCCTGACGGCACCGATCAGCGCCGGGCACCGGGCACCGGAGGTGAGCCTTACCGACTATGAACGCAAGATCGTCTACGCCCGCCTGGGGCAGCAGCTGCGGGTGGCGGCGATGGTGGACATTGTCGGCTTCGACGAGTCGGTGGAGAAGCGCAGGTTGCAGAGCATGCGGCGGCTGGCGCTGGAGACATTACCGATGGCTGCCGATTATGGCCAGGCGGTGGAGTGGGCGGGGATGCGACCGGCAACACCGACCGGGGTGCCGATCATTGGCGGGACGGTGTATCACAACCTGTGGCTGAACCTGGGGCATGGGGCCCTGGGGTTTACCTTGGCCTGTGGCAGCGCGCAGCGCGTGGCTCAAATAATGATTTCGCAGGACCGGCCTCTTCGCGGGTAAACCCGCTCCCACAGGATCACTACAAGCCTGAGTGCTGTGCGATCCCTGTGGGAGCGGGTTTACCCGCGAAGAGGCCGGAACAGGAAAGCGCTGGATCAGCGGCCAAACCGCACCGGCCAGCCCACCACCTTTTTCGCCCGCGGCGTGGCATAGGTGCGCACCTTGGAGGTGCTCAAGCCCATGCGCACCAGCGATTCGGCAATGGTTACCGCCGCGCTCACACCGTCCACCACCGGCACGCCGGTACGCTGGCGGATCTGCTCGTCCAGCCCGGCCATGCCGCCGCAACCCAGGCAGATCACTTCGGCCTTGTCGTCACGCACGGCGCGTTCCGCCTGCTCGACAATCGCCTCCACGGCCCGTTGCGGGTCGGCTTCCAGTTCCAGCACCGCCAGCCCGCTGGCCCGCACCGACGCACAGCGGTCATAAAGGCCGGACAGCTTCAGACGGTCTTCGATCAGCGGCACGGTGCGGTCCAGCGTGGTGACCACGGAATAGGCATGGCCCAGGTACATCGCGGTGCTGGCAGCTGCATCGGTAATGTCCACCACTGGCACGTTCAGCAATTCCTGCAGGCCTTCGCGGCCGTGTTCGCCGTATCCGGCCTGGATCACGGCGTCGTAGGGGCCCTCGTAGGCCAGTACCCGGTCCATCACGGCGATGGCAGCCAGGTAGCTTTCGAAGTTGCCTTCCACCGACTCGGCGCCAAACCAAGGGGTAAGGCCGATGATTTCGGTACCGGGCGCTGCTACGGCTCGGGCTTGCTGAGCAATGGCTTCGGTGATGGCTTCGGTGGTGTTGACGTTGGCGATCAGAATACGCATGGGCAGTCCTCCCTGATTAATGGCTGCTGTGGTCGACGGCGATGCACTCGCCGCTGGCATCAACGTAGTGGCGGTTGCGCGGTGCGATCAGCAGGTACAGGACGGCGGCGATGCCGGCACCGATCAGCCAGGAGAACGGCGCCACGCTGTGGAAACTGGGTACCAGGGCCAGCAGGATGGCCAGCAGCGCAGCGGGCACGAAGGCGGCCACGGCGCGCAGGTTGATACCTTTGCTGTAGTGGTAGGCGCCGGCCGGGTGCTCGGTGTACAGCTCCGGCACGTTGATGCAGCCTTTGCGCAGCAACCAGTAGTCGGACATGATCACCCCGTACAGCGGGCCGAGCAGGGCACCCAGGCCGGACAGGAAGTACACGATCACCAGCGGGCTGTTGTACAGGTTCCACGGCAGGATCAGCACCGCCAGGGTGGCGCTGATCAGCCCGGCGCGGCGGAAGTTCAGGTGGCGTGGCGCCAGGTTGCTGAGTACGAAGGCCGGGGCGACGAAGTTGGCCATGATGTTCACCGCCACGGTGACAATCAGGAAGGCCACGCAGCCCAGTACCAGGAACAACGTGCTGGGGATGGCGGCGACGATCTGGGTCGGGCTGTCGATGATCTGGCCGTTGATCTGGAACTGCGCGCCGCACAGCACCACGGTGATCACGGCAAACACCAGGATGTTCACCGGGAGGCCCCAGAAGTTGCCGACGCGGATGGTCTTTCGGCACGGCGAGGAGCGGGCGAAGTCACAGAAGTTCAGCACCAGGGTGCCGTAGATCGCCAGCCACAATGCGCCGCCGGCGAAGATGTTGCGCCACATGTCAACGCCGGTCAGTGGCTCGGCGACCGACCAGGCGATGCGCGCGTCGGCCTTGAAGTACATGAACACTGCCATGGCGGCAACGGTCAGCAGGATCACCGGGCCGGCGAAGGCCTCGTAGCGGCGCACCATCTCCATGCCGTACGCCAGGATCACCAGCTGCACCAGCCAGATCGACACGAAGCACACCCAGCCCAGGCTCGACAGGCCAAGGATGCTGTCATGGTCGTAGGCTGCCATTTGCGGCCACACGGCGGTAAGCAGCACGCGCAGCACCACCGAGGCCAGGTAGGTCTGGATGCCGAACCAGGCGATGGCAATGACTGCGCGGATCAGCGCCGGTATCTGTGCGCCGTGGATGCCGAAGGCAATGCGGCTGATGACCGGGAACGGCACCCCGGTTTTCTGCCCCATGTAGCCGGACAGGTTCATGAAGAAGTACACCAGCGCTGCGCCAATGGCCAGCGACAGCAGAATTTGCCAGCCACCCAGACCGAGGGCGAACAAGCCCATGGCAAACGAATAGTTGGCAATATTGTGCACATCGTTTGTCCACAACGCGAAGATGCTGTAGCCACCCCAGCGCCGCCCTTCGATGCGTGTCGGGGCAAGGTCGCGGTTGTGCAGGCGCGGGCTCAGGGCCAGTTCCGGCGCATTGCCGACGAGGTTGGAAGCGGGGTGGGTGCTGGCGACGGATAGTTCAGGGGCAAGGTCGAGGCTGCTACTCATTCCGGCGGGCTCCTGATGCACGTTGACTGCGATGAGCGGGCATGCGCACGGGCTCGCCATCTCGTCGGTGCAGCTTGGCATCACAGGGTTCTGGGCGCGGCGGCCGGCTTTGGACCGGCGTCGCGGGTTCTTGTGTATTTATGTTTTGTTCAAGTTGTATACAAAACACGAACACACAAAAGCGAGTTCCATGCCAAGGGAAAGCAAGTTTCTGCAGGTGATCATTTCGAACTTATCTTGTTGAAAGATAAGTTAATGAAATAAAGAAGATATAAGTTGACCGAATGAACAGGTTTAAATTTTATATCGACTAGTTAGTTGATCGAATGGTCAAAATTAGTGGCGGGGAGTGTGTAACGCGATGGGGCGTTTCTGAAGGAAGTGCACACAAAAATGGCACTTATGGTGACATTTGTGTGTACAAAAAATAGTCAGCTTTTCCTGCTTCGGCCTCTTCGCGGGTAAACCCGCTCCCACAGGGTCCATCACAAGCCCAGATCTGGTGAAGTACCTGTGGGAGCGGGTTCACCCGCGAAGAGGCCGGAACAAGTGAAATCATTCCATCGGCGGCAACCGCCGCTTCACCGGGCTTTTCTTGATGATGGCGGTGTTGGTCTCGGCCAGCACATTGATGCGGTCAAGCAGGGTGTCCAACTGCTCCATCGAGCGCACATGCAACCGGGCAATGAAACAGTCTTCGCCGGTGACCTTGTCGCACTCGGTGAACTCGGGGATGGCAATGATCTGCCGTTCCACCTCCTGCAGCTGGCCCGGCAGTGGGCGGATGCGCACGATGGCCTGCAACTGGTAGCCAAAGGCGCGCGGGTCGACCTCCACGGTATAGCCGCGCAGCACGCCACGCTCTTCCAGGCGGCGCAGGCGCTCGCTGACGCTGGGCGCGGACAGCCCGCTGACCTGGGCCAGGGCTTTGAGCGAGCGGCGCGAGTCTTCCATCAGTGCATTGATCAACAGTTGGTCGATGGCATCGGTCATGGTCGCCTCATCAGGTAGTTCGCGTTATTTGCCTTGATAGTAAAGGCAAGGCTGTAAGTTTGCCTTTGTTATCCGCTGGAAGGCTTAGCGGTAACCTTTGCATACTGTTGCCATCGTCAACGGGAGGTGTGAGATGGACAGTTCAATGCGCCGCGGCTCGCTGGAAATGGTCGCCGCCATGCTGATTTCCGGGACCATCGGCTGGTTCGTGCTGGTGTCCGGGCAGCCGGTGCTCGAGGTGGTGTTCTGGCGCTGCGTGTTCGGCGCCGTGACCTTGCTGGTGATTTGCGCCGCTTTCGGCTTTTTGCGGTCTGGGGTGATCAGCCGCACGGCGTTCCTGCTGGCGATTGCCAGCGGCGTAGCCATTGTCGGCAACTGGCTGCTGCTGTTTGCCTCGTATTCCCGTGCGTCAATCGCCATCGGGACAGCGGTGTACAACGTGCAGCCGTTCATGCTGGTGGGGCTGGCGGCACTGTTCCTGGGCGAAAAGATCACCCTGGCCAAGGTTACCTGGCTGAGTGTCGCCTTCCTCGGCATGTTGGCCATCGTCAGCGCCCACGGTGCGGGGCAGGGCGGTGGCGAAGACTATCTGCTGGGCATTGCCCTGGCACTGGGCGCGGCGTTTTTGTATGCCATTGCGGCGTTGATCATCAAGCGGCTGAAAGGCACGCCACCTCACCTGATTGCATTGATTCAGGTAACCACGGGTGTGCTGTTGCTGGCGCCGTGGGTCAAGCTCGGCGGGCTGCCGGGTGAAGTGCCTGCGCTGGCCAGCCTGTTGACGCTGGGCATCGTCCATACCGGCGTGATGTACGTGCTGTTGTACAGCGTCATTCAGCGTTTGCCTACGGCGTTGACGGGGGCGCTGTCGTTCGTCTACCCGATTGCAGCCATTCTGGTGGATTGGGTGGCTTTCGGGCACCGGCTGGCGCCGCTGCAATGGCTGGGAGTAGGGCTCATTCTGCTGGCAGCGGCGGGGATGCAGCAGGGGTGGTGGTTTCGGCCGGCGCGGGTTGTAGTCAAGCCTTGAGGTGACCCTGCTGGCCTCTTCGCGGGCAAGCCCGCTCCCACAGGTACGGTGCAGGTCTTGGCCTTGTGATATTCCTGTGGGAGCGGGCGTGCCCGCGAAGAGGCCAGCAAGGTAGAATGCCGCTTTTGCCAGCCTGCGACCCACCATGACTTCCCCGATCCACACCCTTGAGCAACACCTGCTCGCCGCCCTCGACCCTGCCCCGCAGGAAACCCGCCGCCTGTTCCATGGCCGTGGCCGCTGCTGGGCAGGCCTGGAGCAGGTCACTGTCGACTGGTTGCAAGGTGTGCTGTCGGTCGCCCTGTTCCGCGAGCTGCCAGAAGGCCAGTTGGCCGAGCTGGAAGCCATGCTGCGCACTGTGGCCCAGTCCCCGCAATGGACCGGCCAGGCCATTATCATCCAGCACCGCTACCTGCCCGATAGCCCGGGCCAGTGGTTGCTGGGCGAGCCGTGCCAGCAACGCGAGGTGGTCGAGGACGGCCTGACCTACCTGCTGGACCTGGGCGTGCGGCAGAACATCGGCCTGTTCCTGGACATGCGCTACGGCCGACGCTGGGTGCGCGAGCAGGCGGCGGGCAAGCGCGTGCTGAACCTGTTCGCCTACACCTGCGGCTTCTCGGTGGCAGCGATTGCCGGGGGCGCCGAGCAGGTAGTGAACCTGGACATGGCCAAGTCGGCGCTGTCCCGTGGGCGCGATAACCATCGCCTGAATGGCCACGATGCGTCGCGGGTGGCCTACCTGGGGCATGAGCTGTTCAAGTCGTGGGGCAAGGTGCGCAAGTACGGGCCTTACGACCTGATCATCATCGACCCGCCCACCTTCCAGCGTGGCAGCTTTGTGCTGACCCAGGATTACGCGAAGATCCTGCGGCGTTTGCCGGAGTTGCTGAACGTGGGTGGGACGGTGCTGGCTTGCGTCAACGATCCGGGAATCGGGCCGGAGTTTCTCATTGAAGGGATGGCTGAGCAGGCGCCTTCGTTGGCGTTTGTCGAGCGGCTGGAAAACCCGCCGGAGTTTCCGGATGTGGACCCGGCCGGCGGGCTCAAAGCCTTGGTATTCCGTCAGGTTTGATGTTGCCCTTGCTGGCCTCTTCGCGGGTAAACCCGCTCCCACTGGGAACGCACCCGTTTGTAGGAGCGGGTTTACCCGCGAAGAGGCCGGTACAGGCGAAATCAAGCCCCCAGGGCCTGCACCGGCAGCGGATACACCTGGGCAAAGCTCACCTTGTCGGTCTGGTCCACCCGCTTCTTCAGCCGCTCGTTGAACGCCCGGCTCACGGCATACTGCCCACCGGAAATGGTGCGGAACTGCGCCGTCAGCACAAACCCGTTCAAGTCCATGCGGTCCACCCCGAACACCTGCAACGGCCCTTGCAGGTTGATGCGCAGCAGCGGGTCTTCGCTGATCGACTTGCCCACCTCATGGATCAGCGCCAGTGACGCATCCACATCACTGTCGTAGGTGAACTGCACCGAGAAGAACGCATAGGCGAACTGCCGCGACTGGTTGGTAACCGCCTTGATCTGGCCGAACGGCACCGAGTGCACGAAGCCTTTGCCATCGCGCAGGCGCAAGGTACGGATGGTCAGGCTTTCGACAGTACCGGCATGGCCGGAATCGAGCACTACCCAGTCGCCGATGGAAATGGTGTCCTCGATCAGGATGAACAA
Organism: Pseudomonas sp. WOUb67; assembly: GCF_050058005.1. Lineage (NCBI taxonomy): Bacteria > Pseudomonadati > Pseudomonadota > Gammaproteobacteria > Pseudomonadales > Pseudomonadaceae > Pseudomonas > Pseudomonas sp. WOUb67. The sequence goes on from NZ_CP170112.1 coordinate 2,513,655, forward strand.
CCCGGTAATCACATCCTGCACCAGCTGCTGCGAGCCGAAGCCGATGGCCAGGCCGATCACCCCGGCACCGGCCAGCAGCGGGGCTACGTTGATGCCCAGGTTGGCCATGGTGGTGATGGTGCAGATGACGATCAGGATCACTTTGATCGCATTGCGCAGCATCGGCAGGATGGTCCGTACCCGGGTGCTCGGCTGGCGCGCGCTGCGCCGGCCAACGGGTGGCTTGAGTGCTTCCTGGATGGCCGTGTCGAGTACCACCCACAGCAGCCAGGTGACCAGCAGGATCAGGCCAATGCTCGACAGCGAGTTGCTGATCGCCTGGCCCAGGCTGTTGCTCAGGGCGAAATCGACCACCGAGAAGCCCCAGATGCGCCCCAGCAGTTCGATGAAGGTGACCGCCATGGCTATACGCAGTAGTGCATGGGCGAGGCTGCGCAGCAGTTCCTTGTAGGGGCGTACCCGTTGCGCAGGGTCGGTTTCGCGCTGGGCCAGCAAGTGTTGCAGCAAGGTGCTGAGGAACACGGTCGAGACCAGCAGTACAGTGGTCAGCAAGGCCTTCTGCAGGGCCTTCTGGCTTTCTTCGCCGGCGCCGATCAGGTGAATGGCCGAAACCAGGATCATCAGCAGGATTGGCAAATACCACAGCACCGAAAAGATCCGCAGGGTTTCCTGCACGGCGCGATGCTGCACGCGGTCCTTGAAGGCGCGGTTGCGGATCAGGTGCGCGACCGGGCGGCGCAGGCGGATCACCAGGCTGGCGAAGATGAAAGTGGCAATCAGGCCCGTGGCTACGGCGATGCTGGCGGTGATGTTACCGCCCAGCTGGCGGGCGATCTGCGGGCTGGTCAGGGCGTCGCTCCAGGCCGCGAGAAAGCCGATCATGAACAGCGGGCGGGGGGCCAGGCGTTTGATCACCGCCACGGCGTCGCGTTTGTGGCCGGCATCGAACAGGGTCACCAGGCAGAGGATGATCGAAGTCGAGAACAGGCCGCTGCTAGTGGCATAGGCCAGGCTCAGGCCCAGCGCGCGGGCCACTGACGGGTCGAGGAAGCGGCTGGCGTACAGCGTCAGCGGCAGGCTGGCCAGGGCCGGCAGGGTGTAGGGCAGCAGGTAGCCGAGCAGGCTGCTGGCGCGTTTGCGTTCGCGTAGCCATGGCGTGCCTGAAGTGCGTTTGGCGACCCAGCGGCCGAGGCTGGTGAGTGCCGCGAAGCTGGCGGCCCAGGTGAGGGTGAGCAGAATGAAGTTGCTGGCCAGTTGCAGCGAATCGGTGGCCGAATGGCGGTCGACCAGGCGTTCGACTTCCTTGGCGGCGCGGTCGGTGCGCAGGCGCCAGGCATCCACCAGGTGGGCGTCCAGGTCCAGCTCCTGGGCGGCGCTGTCCAGGCCGTCGGCCAGGGCGCCAAGCAGTCCGCCTTGCAATACCGGTTCGGGTTCGGCGGGTTGTTCTTCGGTGGGGGCGGGGTCAGCGGCCAACAGGTGGGTGCTCAGCAGGCAGCCGAGCAGCAGGGTAGAGAGAAAACGCAGCACTGGAGTACTCCTTGGGCCGGGGTGAGCGGGGCAGGGTTACTCAAGGAACTGATTGCAGGTTGATGGAGAAAGTTCGAAGAAGTGTGTCAAAGCTACTGGCCCTATCGCCGGCAAGCCAGCTCCCACAGGTACTGCACACGCCTCGGGCATTGTGCGATCCATGTGGGAGCTGGCTTGCCGGCGATAGGGCCGGACCTGCCTATATCAATTACTGACCGGTATAGATCTGGTCAAAAACCCCACCATCATTGAAGTGGGTCTTTTGCACAGTGCGCCAGTCACCAAATGTTTTCTCCACCGACAGGAAGTCCACTTTCGGGAAGCGGTCAGTGTACTTGGCCAGTACAGTTGCATCACGCGGGCGCAGGTAGTTGTTGGCGGCGATCTCCTGGGCTTCTGGCGACCACAGGTACTTCAGGTATTCCTCGGCCACGGCCTGGGTACCTTTCTTCGCCACGACCTTGTCGACCACGCTGACAGGTGGCTCGGCTTCGGCCGACACGCTTGGGTAAACCACTTCGAACTGGTCGCGGCCGAACTCGCGGGCGATCATCTCGGCTTCGTTCTCGAAGGTGACCAGCACATCACCAATCTGGTTGGTCATGAAGGTGGTGGTGGCGGCACGGCCACCGGTGTCCAGCACCGGCGCCTGCTTGAACAGCTTGCCGACGAAATCGCGGGCCTTGGTTTCATCACCGCCTTGCTTGAGCACATAGCCCCAGGCCGACAGGTAGGTGTAGCGGCCGTTACCCGACGTTTTCGGGTTGGGCACGATCACTTGCACGCCGTCTTTCAGCAGGTCAGGCCAGTCTTTCAGGGCTTTCGGGTTGCCCTTGCGCACGATGAACACAGTGGCCGAGGTGAACGGCGCGCTGTTGTTCGGCAGGCGGGTTACCCAGTTGTCCGGTACCAGCTTGCCATTGTCGACCAGGGCGTTGATGTCGGTGGCCATGTTCATGGTGATGACATCGGCCGGCAGGCCATCGATCACTGCACGCGCCTGCTTGCTCGAACCGCCGAAGGACATCTGCACGTTGACCTTCTCTTTGTGCTCGGCTTCCCAGTGCTTCTGGAAGGCCGGGTTGTAGTCCTTGTAGAAGTCGCGCATCACGTCGTAGGAAACGTTCAGCAGGGTAGGGGCGGCCTGGGCGAGGTTGCCCAGGGCCAGGCCTGCGGCGAGCAGCGAGGCGGTGAAGAGTTTTTTCACGTTGCTTCCTTGTTCTTGAAGGTTATTGGGGCAGATTGCCAGCGACTATAGCGGGTGGGTTTGCGCGGGTTAAAGAACAAAAACGACTTTGGTTATGCTTCTGCCTGTGCCGGCCCTTTCGCGGGCTCGCCCGCTCCCACAGGGACCGCACACCGTTCAGCCTTGTGGTGATCCTGTGGGAGCGGGCGAGCCCGCGAAAGGGCCGGTACAGGCAGCATCATTGCTTGGGAAACAACCCATTCCCACACCGGGAACAGAACGCCGCCCCATGCTCATGGGTCTTCTTGTGGCAAGTCGGGCAGTCATGCTGCAACTGCTCCCCGCGCATGGCGTTGGCCAGTTCGGCAGTAAAGATGCCGGTCGGCACGGCAATGATCGAGTAACCGGTGATCATCACCAGCGACGACAGCACCTGCCCCAGCGGTGTCTTCGGCACGATGTCGCCAAAGCCCACGGTGGTGAGGGTGACGATGGCCCAGTAGATGCCCTTGGGGATGCTGGTAAAGCCGTGCTCCGGCCCTTCGATCACGTACATCAGCGTGCCGAATACGGTCACCAGGGTCGATACCGTCACCAGGAACACGATGATCTTCTGCTTGCTGCCGCGCAGCGCCTCCATCAGGTAATGCGCCTGCTTGAGGTACGGGCTGAGCTTGAGCACGCGGAAGATCCGCAGCATCCGTATCACCCGGATGATGAGCAGGTACTGGGCGTCGCTGTAGTACAACGCGATGATCCCCGGCACGATTGCCAGCAAGTCGACCAGGCCGTAGAAACTGAAGGCATAGCGCAAGGGTTTGGGCGAGCAGTACAGGCGGGTGATGTACTCGGCCAGGAAGATCGCGGTAAAGCCCCATTCGATGGCGGCCAGCACGCCGGAGTAGCTCTGGTGTACATCGTCGATGCTGTCGAGGATGACGGTGACCAGGCTGGCGAGAATGATCAGCAGCAGGATCTTGTCGAAGCGGCGGCCAGCTACGGTGTCGGTCTGGAAGACCATGATGTACAGGCGTTCGCGTACGGATTGCGCGGTGTGCATGGCTTGTGTTCCGAGTGCATAAGCAGCAAGCCTAGAAGGTCAGTCCCTAAGTCTGCAACAGGCGCAACTGGCAAAAGTGCCAGTTTTCGAGACGTCTGTGTAGGTCGCAATATGGTATCGGACGAAGGTAGGCGAGCGTGTGGTCATGAAGAATGCAGCTGAACAGCGGGGACTGGCGCAACAGGTGCTGTCGTATACAGCCTATGGGCATTTGCCGGCAATGGTGAACGCCGGGTTGGGGTTCAATGGCGAGTTGCGCGATAGTGTCATGCAGGCCTACGCGTTGGGCAATGGTCATCGCTTCTATCGCCCTGCGTTGATGCGGTTCCTAAGCCCGGATGCGTTGAGTCCGTTTGGTCGAGGCGGGGTGAACGCTTACTGTTACTGTGAGGGGGATCCGATAAACAATGTGGATCCATCTGGCCAGACGAAAAAAGTATTTGGCGCAGTAAAGTTGAACAAGGTGCCCCGCCAGCCCATCACCTCGCTTGAGGCTTTACCTAATGAGCTCATCAGCAGAATTGTCGATCACTTGCCCTTGGAAAACGTGCACAAGTTTGCTCAGACCTCCTCGCGAATGTACGACATCGCAATGGATGTTCCTCTGCGTCAGAGGCAGGCCTTCGATCAGATAATCGCTGAGCGTCCATTGTCGCGAGAGCAGATGGTCGAAGTTGCTCTTATCGCAAGCGGGGACGCCCCGCTTCCTTCACGGGTGCTGATCGGAGCAGGCATTGCTAGAAGTAATGTCGACCAGGCTCTCCGTAATCCTGATCAAGCTGTAACGCAGGCAAGCTTGATCAGGATTGATAATGACCGCAGAGCGCAACTGGTTGAGGCGGGGCGTGGCCCTTTGCCCTGGCCCTTCAACTGGATTTCTATCGAGTAGGCAAGGGCGTATTCAGTCTCTCAGTTGTATCTCAACGTTTCGCTGCTTGACCTGTCTTGGGTGAGTACCCAGATGCATCAGCCAGCAGGCGACCACGAACGGCGCGGTAAGTGCAGGCACTGGCAGCAGTTTGAACAGTGGTTGCAGCACCAGGGCCAGCATAATCGCCAGCAGCGTTACCCACGGCTTCTCACCTTGTCTACTGAAGGCCAGTGCCGCCAGTGCCGCATTGAAGCCATACAGGCCCAGCCATGCGGCTTGCGCCTGGTCAGCGAGCAGTGCCACACCGCCGCCGATGGCCGAGCCGATCACGGCCCACATCGCGGCATAGGGGCTGGCGATGAACATGCCGAGGATGATCAACAGGCCGGCCCAGGGGTTGTCGAGCAGAAAGATCTGACCGACGCCGCGCGCCAGGGCATACAGCGGATCGGCTTCGACAAAACCGTTGGGTGACGGGCTGGCGAGCATCAGCGTGCCCCAGCCCAGCAGCACGAACGGCGCCGTATAGGCAATCAGCAGCTTGCCGCCGCGCTTGCGCCACTGGTGGGTGATGATGCTGGACAGGCCGCCGGCAGCGATGATCAGTGGCGGCAGAATGGCCGACCAAGGCAGCACAGCGCTGATCAGCAGGCCGATGAGTACGCCGTTGTAGCAATACAGCCCTGCCTGGCGGTCGGCACGGTCGTAGCCGCGACGCTGGGCAGTGAGCAGGCCGGCCAGGGCGCCGAGCAGGGCGCCGCCGACCAGGTCGGGCGCGGTCAGCAGGATGGCCAGCAGGCAGCACAGGCCGCACAGGGGGTTGCGCAGCAGCAGCACCTGGCTGAAACCGTTGAGTAACGCCGTGGCCCAGTCGGGGCACGGGTTGACGAAATTTTTGGTGTACATGGGGCAGTCAGTGAGGTTGATGGGAGGGCGGTGGGCCTCTTTGGGCCTCGGGTTTCCGCAGGTCTGGTAGATCGGTGTACGGGGAGGGCTGCGCCCTCCATTCGCAGCACAAGGCTGCTCCTACATGGGGTCGCGTAGCCAGAGGGTCTCGCGGTGCTTTTGTAGGAGCGGCCTTGTGTCGCGATAGGGGCGCAAAGCGCCCCCGGCAATCTCAGATCAAAGTCTCGATCCGCAGCGTGTTAGTCGACCCTGGCTTGCCGAAAGGCACACCCGCAGTGATCAGCAGCGTGTCGCCACGGCTGGCCATGCCTTGCGCCTGGGCAATTTCCAGCGCCGTAGATACAACTTCATCGACCTGGCGCAGGCGGTCATTGACCACCGAGTGCACGCCCCAGGCCACGCTCAGGCGTCGAGCGGTGTTCAGGTTCGGCGTCAGGTTGAGGATCGGTGCCCGTGGCCGCTCGCGTGCAGCACGCAGGGTCGAAGCGCCCGACTCGCTGTAGTTGACCAGCACCGCCACCGGCAGGATGCCGCTGATGCGGCGGATGGCGCAGCTGATGGCGTCCGACACGGTAGCCTCGGCCTTTGGCCGGCCAACGTCGAGCTGGGCCTGGTAGTCCGGGCCGTTTTCCACCTGGCGGATGATCTTGCTCATCATCTGCACGGCTTCCAGCGGGTAGTCACCCGAGGCTGTCTCGGCCGACAACATCACAGCGTCCGCACCTTCGGCCACGGCGTTGGCCACGTCGGTGACTTCGGCACGGGTGGGTGCTGGCGAGAAACGCATCGATTCGAGCATCTGCGTGGCCACCACCACCGGTTTGCCCAGCTGGCGGCAGGTGTTGATGATGCGCTTCTGGATTTGCGGCACGCTTTCGGCCGGCACTTCCACGCCCAGGTCACCACGGGCCACCATGATCGCGTCTGCCAGTTCGGCGATGGCTTGCAGTTGTTCGACCGCCGAGGGTTTCTCGATCTTGGCCATCAGGTAGGCGCAGTCGCCGATCAGCTGGCGCGCTTCAACGATGTCCTCGGGGCGCTGTACAAACGACAGGGCTACCCAGTCCACACCCAGTTCCAGGCCAAAGGCCAGGTCGCGGCGGTCTTTTTCGGTGAGCGGGGAGAGGTCGAGCACCGCTTGCGGCACGTTGACGCCCTTGCGGTCGGACAGCTCGCCACCGTTCAGCACTTCGGTGTCGATGGCATCGCTGTGCTTGGCGGTGACGCGCAGGCGCAGCTTGCCGTCGTCCAGCAGCAGGTCCATGCCGGGCTCAAGGGCTGCGATGATTTCAGGGTGTGGCAGGTTGACCCGGCGGCTGTCGCCCGGGGCCTTGTCCAGGTCCAGGCGCAGGGCCTGGCCGCGTTGCAGCTGCACCTTGCCTTCAGCAAAACGGCCCACGCGCAGCTTCGGCCCTTGCAGGTCCATGAGGATGCCCAGCGGGTAGTTGAGTTGCTGCTCCACTTCGCGGATCCACTGGTAGCGCAGGGCGTGGTCAGCGTGTTCGCCGTGGCTGAAGTTGAGGCGGAAGATGTTCACGCCGGCTTCGACCAGTTGGCGGATGTCGTCGATGCCGTTGATCGCAGGGCCGAGGGTGGCGAGGATCTTTACTTTTTTATCAGGCGTCATGGTTGGGCAGTCTCGAGGATCAGGATGGCGCGGAAGTCGTTGACGTTGGTGCGGGTCGGCTCGGTGACGATCAGCGCATCCAGCGCGGCGAAATAGCCGTAGCCGTTGTTGTCGTCCAGCTCGTCGCTGGCCGACAGGCCCAGGGCTTCGGCGCGGGCGTAGCTGGCCGGGGTCATGAAGGCACCGGCGTTTTCTTCCGAGCCATCGATGCCGTCGGTGTCACCGGCCAGGGCATACACGCCCGGCAGGCCTTTCAGGCTTTCAGTGAGGCTGAGCAGGAACTCGGCGTTGCGCCCGCCACGGCCATTGCCGCGCACGGTCACGGTGGTTTCGCCGCCGGACAGGATCACGCAGGGCGCCTTCAATGGCTGGCCGTGCTGAACGATTTGCCGGGCGATACCGGCGTGTACCTTGGCCACTTCGCGCGATTCGCCTTCCAGGTCGCCGAGGATCAGCGGGCTGAAACCCGCCTGGCGGGCTTTGACTGCGGCGGCTTCGAGTGACTGCTGGGGTTTGGCGATGAGCTGGAAGTGGCTGCGGGCCAGGGCCGGGTCATCGGCCTTGACGGTTTCCGAGGCCGGGTTGTTCAGCCAGTCGATGACCGCTTTCGGCGCTTCGATGTTGTAGCGTTTCAGGATAGCCAGGGCATCAGCCGACGTGCTCGGGTCGGCCACGGTGGGGCCGGAAGCGATCACGGTTGCGAGGTCGCCTGGTACATCGGAAATGGCATAGGTGTAGACGGTGGCCGGCCAGCACGCCTTGGCCAGGCGGCCGCCCTTGATTGCCGAGAGGTGCTTGCGCACGCAGTTCATCTCGCCGATGGTGGCGCCGGATTTGAGCAGTGCCTTGTTGATATGCTGCTTGTCGGCCAGGGTCAGGCCTTCGGCCGGCAGCGCCAGCAGGGCGGAACCGCCACCAGACAGCAGGAAGATGACGCGGTCGTCTTCATTGAGGTTGCTGACCAGCTCCAGCACGCGCTTGGCGACGGCCAGGCCGGCGGCATCCGGGACCGGGTGGGCGGCTTCGACCACTTCGATTTTCTGGCAGTTGGCGCCGTGACCGTAACGGGTCACGACCAGGCCGGATACTTCGCCCTGCCAGCTTTTCTCGACCACTTCGGCCATGGCGGCTGCGGCCTTGCCGGCGCCGATGACGATGACCCGGCCGCTACGGTCGGCGGGCAGGTAGGGTTCGAGGACTTGGCGGGGGTGGGCGGCAGCGATGGCTGTGTCGAACAGCTCGCGGAGAATTTTTTGCGGATCGACCGACATGGCAGGCTCCCAATTATTGTTGTTCTGCAGAATCAAAAACGCCCCTGGAACTGCCTCCGTGCAGGCCGAACCAGGGGCGGGTGTTGCTCGGTGCCACCGCTGAACCTGTGGTCGCAGGTTCAGCGGTGTTGGCTTCTTCGCGGCGGTTCGACGCCTCGATGAACCCGCTCCCACAGGAGTTTCGCTGCCCAAAGGCCTTGCGCAGTACCTGTGGGAGCGGGTTTACCCGCGAATAGGCCGGTATAGGTTACTTGTCGCCGCGGATCGAGAAGTTGGCCATGTGCTCCAGGCCTTTGATCAGCGCCGAGTGGTCCCAGTTGCCGCCACCCAGGGCCTGGCAGGTGTTGAATACTTGCTGGGCGTTGGAGGTGTTGGGCAGGTTGATGCCCAGTTCCTTGGCGCCTTGCAGGGCCAGGCTCAGGTCTTTCTGGTGCAGGTTGATGCGGAAGCCTGGGTCGAAGGTGCCCTTGATCATGCGCTCGGCGTGCACTTCGAGGATTTTCGACGAAGCAAAGCCGCCCATCAGTGCTTCACGCACCTTGGCCGGGTCGGCGCCGTTCTTGGCGGCGAACAGCAGTGCTTCGCTGACGGCCTGGATGTTCAGGGCGACGATGATCTGGTTGGCGACCTTGGCGGTCTGGCCGTCACCGTTGCCACCCACGCGGGTGATGTTCTTGCCCATGGCTTCGAACAGCGGCAGGGCGCGCTCGAAGGCTTTCGGGCAGCCACCGACCATGATGCTCAGGGTCGCGGCCTTGGCGCCGACTTCACCACCGGACACCGGTGCGTCCAGGTAGGCTGCGCCGGTTGCCTTGATTTTTTCGGCGAACACTTTGGTGGCGGTAGGGGAGATCGAGCTCATGTCGATCACCACCTTGTTCGGGCCCACGCCTTCGGCCACGCCGTTTTCACCGAACAGTACGCTTTCAACCTGCGGGGTGTCCGGCACCATGACGATGATGAACTCGGCTTCCTGGGCAACCTCTTTCGGGTTGGCCAGGGCCACTGCACCGGCGGCGATCAGGTCGGCTGGCGCGGCGTCGTGGTGGGTGGAAACGAACAGGCTGTGACCTGCTTTTTGCAGGTTTTGGGCCATGGGCTTGCCCATGATGCCGGTGCCGATGAAACCGATTTTAGCCATGAGAATGTGCCTCTTTGTATTTGTGATGTCTCAAGCAAGCCGCGGCCCCTGTGGGAGCGGGCATGCCCGCGAAACAGGCGACTCGGTGGATGGCACCGGCTATGCCGGTGTTCGCGGGCATGCCCGCTCCCACAGGGTTTTGTGTTTCACAGGGGGTTAGCGCCCAACCGTTCAAATTGCGTTATGGGTCTTCAGCCAGCCCAGGCCTGCTTCGGTGGTGGTCTTGGGCTTGTATTCCGCGCCGACCCAGCCCTGGTAGCCAATGCGGTCCAGGTGCTCGAACAGGAAGCGGTAGTTGATCTCGCCAGTACCCGGCTCGTTACGGCCGGGGTTGTCGGCCAGCTGGATGTGGTTGATCAGCTGCAGGTTGGTTTCCATGGTGCGCGCCAGGTCACCTTCCATGATCTGCATGTGGTAGATGTCGTACTGCAGGAACAGGTTGTCACTGCCCACCTCGGCCTGGATTTCCAGGGCCTGCTGGGTGGTGTTCAGGTAAAAGCCCGGGATGTCACGGGTGTTGATCATTTCCATGACCAGGCGAATACCGGCGGCCTTGAGCTTGTCGGCAGCGTAGCGCAGGTTCTCGACGAAGGTCTTGCGCACGGTGGCGCAGTCCGGGCCTTGTGGGCGGATACCGGCCAGGGCGTTGACCTGGGTATTGCCCAGCACCTTGGCGTATTCGATGGCCTTGTCGACACCGGCACGGAATTCTTCGATGCGGTCGGGGTGGCAGGTGATACCGCGCTCACCTTTGGCCCAGTCGCCAGCAGGCAGGTTGAACAGCACCTGGGTCAGGCCGTTGGCTTCCAGCTGCTGTTTGATTTCGGCAGCGCTGAAGTCGTACGGGAACAGGTATTCGACACCACTGAAACCAGCGTCGGCGGCAGCCTTGAAGCGGGCCAGGAAGTCCTGTTCGGTGAACAGCATGGACAGGTTGGCAGCGAAGCGAGGCATGAGTTGTCTCCTTGCGATGAAGGCCCCCAGGGCGTGCCTGGGGGCGTCAGGCGATCAGTCCAGCATCGAGATGGCGGTTGGCGCGTCGTTGCCGACCAGCGCCAGGTCTTCGAACTCGTTGACCGCGTTGATCTCGGTGCCCATGGAAATGTTGGTCACACGCTCGAGAATCACTTCGACCACGACCGGTACCCGGAACTCTTCGGCCATTTTCTGTGCCTTGAGCAGGGCAGGGGCGATCTCGGCCGGTTCGAACACGCGAATGGCCTTGCAGCCCAGGCCTTCGACCACTGCAACGTGGTCGACACCGTAGGTGGCGGCGTCGGTCGAGTTGATGTTCTCGAACGCCAGTTGTACACAGTAATCCATGTCGAAGCCACGCTGCGCCTGACGGATCAGGCCCAGGTAGGCGTTGTTCACCAGCACGTGAACGTACGGCAGGTTGAACTGCGCGCCCACTGCCAGCTCTTCGATCATGAACTGGAAGTCGTAGTCACCCGACAGCGCGACAACCTTGCGTTTCGGGTCTGCTTTCACAACACCCAGTGCGGCAGGGATGGTCCAGCCCAGCGGGCCGGCCTGGCCGCAGTTGATCCAGTGGCGTGGCTTGTACACGTGCAGGAACTGCGCGCCGGCAATCTGCGACAGGCCGATGGTGCTGACGTAGGTGGTGTCCTTGCCGAATACCTGGTTCATCTCTTCGTACACGCGCTGCGGCTTGACCGGCACGTTGTCGAAGTGGGTCTTGCGCTGCAGGGTGGCCTTGCGCTCCTGGCAGTCTTGCAGCCAGGCCTTGCGGCACTTCAGCTTGCCAGCGGCTTTCCACTCGCGGGCCACTTCCAGGAACACGTCCAGTGCGTTGCCGGCGTCGGAAACGATACCCAGGTCCGGGGTGAATACGCGGCCGATCTGGGTCGGTTCGATGTCCACGTGCACGAATTTGCGCCCTTCGGTGTAGACGTCGACGGAACCGGTGTGGCGGTTGGCCCAACGGTTACCGATACCGAACACCAGGTCGGATTTCAGCAGGGTGGCGTTGCCGTAGCGGTGCGACGTCTGCAGGCCGACCATGCCGACCATTTGTGCGTGGTCGTCCGGGATGGTGCCCCAGCCCATCAGGGTCGGGATTACCGGTACGCCGGTCAGTTCGGCGAACTCGACCAGTTTGTCGCTGGCGTCGGCGTTGATGATGCCGCCACCGGCTACCAGCAGTGGGCGCTCGGCGTCGTTCAGCAGGGCCAGGGCTTTTTCAGCCTGTACGCGAGTGGCGGACGGTTTGTTGATGGCCAGCGGCTCGTAGGCATCGATGTCGAATTCGATTTCGGCCATCTGCACGTCGAACGGCAGGTCGATCAGTACCGGGCCTGGGCGGCCGCTGCGCATTTCGAAGAAGGCCTTCTGGAAGGCGTAAGGCACCTGGCCCGGCTCCAGAACGGTGGTCGCCCACTTGGTCACCGGCTTGACGATGCTGGTGATGTCGACGGCCTGGAAGTCTTCTTTATGCAGGCGTGCACGCGGGGCCTGGCCGGTGATGCACAGAATCGGGATGGAGTCGGCCGAGGCGCTGTACAGGCCGGTGACCATGTCGGTGCCGGCTGGGCCGGAAGTGCCGATGCACACGCCGATGTTGCCCGGATTGGCACGGGTGTAGCCCTCGGCCATGTGCGAGGCACCTTCGACGTGGCGAGCGAGGACGTGATCGATGCCACCGACTTTCTTCAGGGCCGAGTACAACGGGTTGATGGCAGCCCCTGGAATGCCGAACGCGGTATCTACACCTTCACGGCGCATGACCAGAACGGCTGCATCGATTGCTCTCATTTTGCTCATGGGTTGTGCCTCATCGATTTTGTAATTGTATACAACTTGCTTTGCGACAGAGTGTATTCACGGCTGGCGGCTTAGGTCAATGGGTTTTCATCGGGTGGGCCAGGTTTCGTCAGAGCGGCCATGAAAACGGCTATTTGCGCCATCGCATACGATCGTTTCAAAATATTGTATACAAAAATACCTTTCGTTGTGTTCTATTTGCCCTATCGGTTTTCAACTGCCCTTAGGGCTTCTCACAACAAGAAGAGGACCTTTCCATGAACGTCTTGAACCTGAAAGTCGCTGTCAGCCTGGTCAATGCCGCACTGGCAGCGGGCCGCAAGATCAATGCCGCGCCACTGACCGTGGCGGTGCTGGATGCCGGCGGGCACCTGCTGGCGCTGCAGCGTGAGGATGGCGCCAGCCTGATCCGCCCTGAAGTGGCCACTGGCAAAGCCTGGGGGGCGATTGCCCTGGGCAAGGGCTCGCGCTTGCTGGCGCTGGATGCGCAGCAGCGTCCGGCGTTTTTTGCCGCGTTGAACGGGATGGGTGAACGGCCGGTGGTGCCGGCACCGGGGGGAGTGCTGATTCGTGATCAGGACGGCAAGGTGCTGGGTGCGGTGGGGATCAGCGGCGATACGTCGGATATCGACGAGCAGTGTGCGATCAGTGCGATCGAGCATGTGGGGTTGCGGGCAGATGCCGGGGTAGCAGCCTAAATCTCTATTGCCTGTTCTGGCCCAATCGCCGGCAAGCCAGCTCCCACAGGTACAGCACAGTGTTCAAGAACTGTGGTGTACCTGTGGGAGCTGGCTTGCCGGCGATTGGGCTGCAAAGCAGCCCCATTGGCCCTGTCAGGCTGCCTCAGGCTCACAGCCTTTCAATACCATGCGAATGATGGTCTCCGCCGCCGCGTCATAATCGCTGTCGGCCAGCTTCGCCTTACCCGTCACCGCAGAAATCTGCCAGTCGAAGTCGGCATACGTCTGGGTCGCCGCCCAGATGCTGAACATCAGGTGGTGCGCGTCCACATGGGCGATCTGCCCGCGGTCGATCCAGCGCTGGATGCACTCGATGTTGTGCCGGGCCTGCTCGTTCAGCTGCTCCACCTGGTTCGGCGACAGGTGCGGGGCGCCGTGCATGATCTCGCTGGCGAATACCTTGGAGGCGTGCGGCAGGTCGCGCGAAATGCGGATCTTCGAACGAATGTAAGAACTCAGCACTTCCCTGGGGTCACCGTCGGCATTGAACGGCGTGGATGCCTGCATGATCGGCGCGATGATGCTTTCCAGGACCTCGCGGTAGAGGTTGTCCTTGGACTTGAAGTAGTAATACACGTTTGGCTTGGGCAGGCCGGCCTTGGCCGCGATATCGCTGGTCTTGGTGGCGGCGAAGCCCTTGTCGGCGAATTCCTCGCTGGCCGCGCGCAGGATCAGTTCCTTGTTGCGCTCGCGAATGGTGCTCATGGTCAGGGATCTTCCTCGTGTCTGGCCACCTCTATGAGGGATCGGGCATGGTAGCACCGGGCTTGACGGGCGCTCAAGGCAGCGACTTTCGGCTAGACTCCGGCACATTCATTTCAGTGGAAACAGGCAAACATGGCAGGAAGCAGTCTACTGGTACTGATCGACGACATCGCCACGCTGCTGGACGACGTCTCGCTCATGACCAAAGTCGCGGCGAAGAAGACTGCGGGTGTGCTGGGTGACGACCTGGCGCTGAATGCCCAGCAGGTGACCGGCGTGCGCGCCGAGCGCGAAATCCCCGTGGTGTGGGCGGTGGCCAAGGGGTCGTTCGTCAACAAGGCCATCCTGGTGCCGGCGGCGCTGCTGATCAGCGCATTCATTCCGTGGGCGGTTACGCCGTTGTTGATGATCGGTGGCGCTTACCTGTGCTTTGAAGGCTTCGAGAAGCTGGCGCACAAGTTCTTGCACAGCAAGGAAGAGGACGACGCGCAGCGCAATGCCCGAAAGGCAGCCGTGGCTGACGCCAATGTCGACCTGGTGGCGTTCGAGAAGGCCAAGATCAAAGGCGCGGTGCGTACCGACTTCATCCTGTCGGCAGAAATCATCGCCATCACCCTGGGTACCGTGGCCGATGCGCCGCTTACCCAGCAGATCATCGTGCTGTCGGGCATCGCCATCGTCATGACCATCGGCGTTTACGGGCTGGTGGCCGGCATCGTCAAGCTTGATGACCTGGGGTTGTGGATGACCCAAAAGGCCTCGAGCCTGGCCCAGGCCGTCGGCAACGGCATCCTGCGTGCTGCGCCGTACATGATGAAGAGCCTGTCGGTGATCGGCACGGCGGCGATGTTTCTGGTCGGTGGCGGTATTCTGGTGCATGGCATCGAGCCGCTGCATCACGCCATCGAGGCGTTCAGCGAGGGGCGCGGGGGCGCGCTGACCGGGGCGCTGCTCAACGGCGTGGCCGGGGTGGTAGCCGGTGCCGTGGTGCTGGCGGTGGTGGCGGTTGCCGGCAAATTGTGGCGGGCAGTCCGGCCTGCCACATAAGGTTGCATGGCCGGGGCTCTGCCCCGGTTCGCGGGCTTGCCCGCTCCCACAAGTACAGCGCAAACCTCAGGACCAGCACTGACCCTGTGGGAGCGGGCAAGCCCGCGAACACCGGCGAAGCCGGTGCCATCCACACAGTTTATTTACTGTTCGGCCACCGCACCTTGATCCTGTGGCTTCCAGGCCAGCAGCCCTTTGCTGAAGTCGTTGGCGGCACTCTGGTAGTAGGCGATAGCCCGGCGGACCAGCGGGTTGTCGGTGCCGGCAGCCATTTCCCGGCTGTTGCCCAAGGCGTCCTGGTGCACGCGCATGGCGCCGCGTGGGCTGAGGATCGCCAGGTCCTTGCCGTCGAACAGCCCCAGGTGCTGGTAGTTGCCGATCAGTACCCGTGGCGGCAAGCTATCCTCGCGCAGCAGGTCGCGGCCGAAGAAGGTCGAGGTGTAGCTCAGGTTGAGCAAGCCGAGCAAGGTCGGTGCAAGGTCGATCTGGCTGGCCAGTTGCGCGTCCTCGCGGGGGGCGATCAGCTTGGGCGCATAGATCCACAGCGGAATCTGGTAGTTGCTTACCGGCAAGTCTTCCACGCCGGCGCTACCGGCGGTGTGGTCGGCGACGAAGACGAACAGGGTGTTGTCGAACCACGGCTTGCCCTTGGCCTCGCGCAGGAACTGGGCGATGGCATGGTCGGTGTACTTCACCGCGCCTTCGCGGCCGTCGCCGGACGGGATGTCGATTCGGCCGTCCGGGTAGGTATAAGGGCGGTGGTTGGACGTGGTCATCAGCTGCAGCAGGAACGGCTGCTGCTTGGCATGGTCGGCATCGGCCAGTTTCAGGGCTTGCCGATACAGGTCTTCATCGGCCATGCCCCAGGCGTTCTTGAAGCTGATTTCGCTTTCATCCACGCTGCTCTGGTCGACGATGCGGTAGCCGTTGCCGCTGAAGAAGGCATTCATGTTGTCGAAGTAGCCGCGCCCACCGTAGACGAACACGGGGTCATAGCCGACTGCGGCCAGTTGCTGGCCGAGGCTGCCGTAGCCGCTTTCACGGCCAATGCGTTTGACAATGGAGCGCCCCGGCGTTGGCGGGATCGACAGGGTGATGGCCTCCAGGCCGCGATCAGTACGGGTGCCTGTGGCGTAGAAGTTGTTGAAGTACAGGCTCTCGCGGCGCAGGGCATCCAGGTTGGGCGTAAGGTTGCGCGGGTCGCCGTTGCTGCCCATGTACTTGGCACTGAAGCTTTCGATGGTGACCAGGATGATGTTCGGTTTGCGTGGCGTGCCGTCGGCGCTGATGTGGCGGCGAATATCTTCGGGCTCGCTGGCCTGGAACCGGGCGTTGGGCTCGGCCAGCTCCTGATGCATCTGCGCACCGGCTTCTGCCGATTCAAGGCTGGCATAGAACTGGGTGTAATCGAGTTCGTTGTTACGGAACGCGGCAAAGAACTGGTATGGGCCGTTGCTGGCCAGTTCGCGCTGGTAAGCGTTACCGCCCTGACCGCGGGGGAACTGCTGGTCGACCAGTAGCACACTCAGGCCACCCAGAAGCGCCAGCACGGCAAGGCCGCCAAGGCGCTGGCGCAGGGTCGCGCCCGGTGCTGCCAGCGCGTGTGCCAGGGGCTTGCGCAAGACCAGGGCAAGCAGCACGGCGACGACGGCGATGCTGCCCAGCAGGGTTGGCAGGGGGTAGGACTCGCGGATGTTGTCCAGCACTTCCTTGGAGTACACCAGGTAGTCGACCGCGATGAAGTTGAAGCGCACGCCGAATTCGTCCCAGAACAGCCACTCGGCCACCGCGACAAACAACATCACGAAGAGGCTGACGACCAGTACCCCGCCCATCAGCCGGCGATGCCAGCGTGTGCGCCACAAAGCTCTCGGGCACACGGCCAGGTACAGCCCCAGCGGCAGGGCGGCGTAGGTGAGGAAGCTCAGGTCGTACAGGGCACCACTGAAGAATAACGAGAGATAGTCGCCATGAACTTCATCCAGATGGGTAGCCAGTAATACCAGGCGGGTCAGCAGGAAGATGCCAAACCACAGTGAGCAAACTAACAGAAGATACCGCCATGGGGCGGCGAGGGGCGTGCGCATTAAGTAGGCCTGTTTTCTTTTTTTTGAGTGCAAGAAGAAAAGCATGCTAGAGGGTGAAGTGCAAAAATTTTGTCAAAATTTCGCAGTGTTCGGGTAGAAGGACTGGGCCTATAGTCAGCACGTTATTTTTCCCACAGGTAAGGAGGAGGACTCCATGTTTGGAAATGTGTTGACTTACGATGTGTACCACCTGGCGCTTTACCTGGCTACGGCCATGGCCTGGGGCGCGCTGGGCCTGTGGCTGCTGCTGCAAGGGGTGGGGATCGAGGCGTTGTATAAGTGCTGTGCAGTGTTCGGCCTGGCGTTGACGATCAGCAGTATCATGTTGGTGCTGGATATATTGCGAGTGCTGGAACACTGGCAGGTAGAGGCGGGTCTTTTACTGTTTGGCATGTTGTTACCTTGTATAGTCGCTCTGACTTTCAAGGCAGGTTTTATTGTAAGTAAGATTGAGCTGAATAAGTTGTAGGAAATTACTTACATGATGTGCGTCGAACTACACGTAACGGCGCGTTGAAAAGTCAACGCGCTGTCACGTTTCAGCGCATCAGAAGTGCACTTTTACCAGGAAGCTCATGGTGTTCTGGTCAGTCGTAAAGGCATCGCTGTCCTTGATGCCGTACTTGTTCTTCCAGTAGTCGTATTCCACACCCACGTACAACTGCTTCTCGCCCAGGTGCAGGGCCTTGCCCAGGTCATACTTGATCTGCGGGTTGAAGTGCAGGTTGGCGTGGTAGGTACCGCGACGGTTCTCGTCGTTGTCCACCACCCAGTCCATGAAGCCGTCGATCAGCACGTCGGAATCACCCACCGGGATGGTGTAGGACCACACCGGGGTGATCTGCCACACGTTGTCGCCAGCACGGCTGCCGTCGGTGGTGCGCTGGTAGAAGTTCAGCTGGAAGTAGTCGAAGCCGGGGATGGCCAGGTCGAAGCCCGGGCCGATCAGGTACGACTCGGTGTCACCCTCGCCAAACTCGTAGGTCATCGCCAGCAGCACGTCCTTGACCGGGCCGAACTCGACCTTCTGGTCGAAGATCTTGTTGAACGACAGGCGTGGGCTGATCTCACCGTAATAGGTATTCGGGCCATTGCCGGCGTCTTTCTGGCCTTGGTAGAAGATCTTGTCGACGAAGATGAAGTTGTCGCCGTACTTCCAGCCATCGGCGTGCTCGAACGTGACGGTTTGCTGGATCGCCGGGTTGACCTTGAAGTTCTTGCCCCACAGGTAGGTCAGGCTGTTGTTTTGCCATTGCAGCAGGTCGTCGGCGTAGGTGGTGCCACAGGCCAGCAGGCCGCCGGCGAGGATCAGGCTGTTGATGGTACGCATTGCGAGTGTCGCTCCCTTGATTGATCTGTTGTCAGCGCTCGGTATTGGCGCCTTTTTGTTGTCTTGCGAGTCAGCTTTTTTCGATAGGCCACAGCTGTTTGGCAAGGGTTGAGCCAACTTTTCCGGGTTGGCAAAACCTTCCTGCTCGACTTCGTTCTGAACGGATGAAAAGGGTCTTTCAGGCTGGCAACACGTTGGCCAACCGCCCGTATTCATTGACTGAGCGGTCAGTAAACGCAGGCAGAATCCGTTCTGCCCTGATCGAGGGGGCGCGCAGATTACTGGCTTGCGCGCCGCGCCTCAAGTGCTCCGTCCTGGAGCGGGGTGATTCAAACTTGTGCGTTTGGTCAGTTTCTTAGAAATGCACTTTGATCAGGGCGCTGGCGACGCTCTGGTTGCTGTCCAGGTTGCCGCGGCTGTCGATGCCGTATTTGTCCTTCCAGTAGCTGTACTCAAAGCCCACGTACAGCTGCTTGGCGCCCAGGTTCAGCGCCTTGCCCAAGTCGTATTTGACCTGCGGGTTGAAGTGCAGGTTGGCGTGATAGGTGCCACGGCGGGTCTGGTCGTTGTCGGTGACCCAGTCCATGTAACCGTCGATCAGAATGTCAGACCTGCCCACGGGGATGGTGTACGACCAGCCCGGGGTGATCTGCCAGACGTTGTCACCGGGGCGGCTGCCCTCGGTGTTGCGCACGTAGAAGTTGAGGGTGAAATAGTTGAAGCCGGGGATGTCCAGGTCAAAGCCGGGGCCGATCAGATAGGCTGCGTTGTCGCCTTCGCCACGCTCGTAGGTCATGGCCAGCAGCACGTCCTTGATCGGGCCGAAGGCAAGCTTCTGGTCGAAGATTTTGCCGAACGACAGGCGCGGGCTGAACTCGCCATAGTAGGTGGTCACGCCTTTGCCGGGGTCGGCCTTGCCGTTGTAGAAGATCTTGTCGACGAACATGAAGGTGTCGCCGTACTTCCATTTGTTGGCGTGCTCGAACGTGATGGTCTGCTGGATATCAGGGTTGACCTTGAAGTCCTTGCCATACAGGTAGGTCAGGCTTTCGCCGTGCCATTGCAGCCATTCGCCTGCATGCGAGGGTAGGGTGGCCAGCAGGCTGCTGCCCAACAACAGGGACGTGGTGATGCGCTTCATGTTGTGATTCCCGGACTTATTGTTTTTGTTGGCGGTTTTTTTGGCGCGCAAGCGCCCCGGGCGACCCATTCCGGCGGGTCGACGGCGTAGCGGTTACTGCAGATGTGGGTGAGGGGCGGCATAGCGCCGCCCCTTTTGGCTCAATGCTGGTGACAGGCGTCGTTGTGCACCGCGCGGTCGGCGCCACCGAGGATGTTGAACAGCACGTTCAACACCAGGGCACTGACCGTGGCCATGGCGATACCACTGTGGGTGATGGGTTCCATCCACTGCGGCATCTGGGCAAAGAACTCCGGACGCACCACGGGGATCAGCCCGAAGCCGACGCTCACCGCCACCAGCAACTGGTTGCGGCGGTCGCCGATGTCCGCCTCCTGAAGAATCTTGATCCCGGTGGCGGTGACCATGCCGAACATGGCAATGGACGCGCCCCCCAGTACCGCAGGCGGGATCGAGGCAATCAGGAAGGCCGCCTTTGGCAGCAGGCTGAGCAGGATCAGCAGTGCACCGGCCACGATGGTGACAAAGCGGCAGCGCACCCCGGTCATCTGTACCAGGCCGATGTTCTGGGCGAACGAGGAGTGGGTAAAGGTGTTGAAGAAGCCGGCAATGAACGATGCACCGGCATCGCACAGCAGGCCACGACGCAGCATCCCCGGCGTGACTTCGCGATCAGTCACCTTGCCCAGGGCCAGGAACATGCCGGTGGACTCGACGAAGATGATCACCACCACCAGGCACATGGACAGGATCGGCGCCAGGCTGAAGGTCGGCATGCCGAAGTGCAGTGGGGTTACCACCTGCAACCACGGCGCGTCTTTCAGGCCAGACAGGTCGACCATGCCAATGGAACCGGCCAGGATGTAGCCAAGGCCCATGCCCACCAGTACCGACACGTTGACCCAGAAGCCGCGCATGAAGCGGTTGATCAACAGGATGACCGCCAGCACCAGGCCGGCCACCAGCAGGTAGATCGGCGAGCCGAAGGTTTCCGCTTCATGCCCTCCACCGGCCCAGTTGACTGCCACCGGGAACAGCGACAGGCCAATCGAGGTGATCACCGTACCGGTGACCAGCGGCGGGAAGAAGCGGACGACCTTGGACATGAACGGCGCGATCAGCATGCCGAAGAACCCGGCGGCGATGGTCGCGCCGAAGATCCCCTGCAGGCCCACGCCGGGCATGCCGGCCATGGCAACCATGCTGCCGACGGCAGCGAAACTGGCACCCATCATCACCGGCATGCGGATGCCCACCGGGCCGATACCGAACGACTGGATGATGGTGGCGACGCCAGCGACCAGCAGGTCGGCGTTGATCAGGAAAGCGACTTCTTCACGGGACAACCCAGCAGCCTGGCCAATGATCAACGGCACGGCAATCGCGCCACCGTACATCAGCAGAACGTGTTGCAGGCCAACCAGGATCAGTTGGAACAAGGGCAGAGGCTCTCGCGGCGGCGCAATGGGGATGTACGCCTTGCGTGACTCGGACATGCAGCACCTCGAGTTTTGTTTTTATTCTCGGATCCAAGCGTTGGGTACAAGCGGCAGTTTCTCGATGAAGAGAGCCTGTGGTTCCCGCTTGCAGTTGAACGCTCGATGCTTGCTTGTTGCGTATGTCTTGAAACAGAGGCCGGGAGTGCCGGCCTCTTCGCGGGTGAACCCGCTCCCACAGGGAACGGTTTCGGCCCGACTGGTTTGTCAGTTGACCTGGGCGCCTTTGGCGATCCAGTCGCCGACGAGCTTGCGCTCTTCGGTGGTCATCTGGGTGATGTTGCCCAGTGGCATGATCTGGCTGGCGACCGCTTGCGCCTGAATGCGCGCGGCCTGGGCCTGGATCTGCTGCGGGGTGTCGAACATCACGCCGGCAGGGGCGGCGCTGAACAGTGGGCTGGTCGGCTTGGACGAGTGGCACACGGTGCAGCGTTCCTGGATGACATTGTGGATCTTGTCGAAGTCGCCACCACCGGCCTGGGCAGCGGCCTGGGCCGGTGCTTGCGCAGGTGCAGCCGGCGCTTCGGCAGCCTTGGCGGCGTCCTCGGCGCGCTGCTCGGCAGCGGTCTTGCCACCGACGGCGGTCGCAGGCAGCGGCTGGTACTCGACCTTGGCTGCGGCTTGCTCAGGGCTTACGGCCATCGGTTTCGGGCCGGTGACGTAGGCCAGGCAGATCATCGCCAGGGCGCCGACGGGCAGGGTCCAGGCGTACTTGTTGCTGTCGTGGCGGGTGTTGAAGTAGTGGCGGATCAGAACCGCGGCTACTGCGATACCGGCCAGGATCAGCCAGTTGTACTGGCTACCGTAGGTGCTCGGGAAATGGTTGCTGATCATGATGAACAGCACCGGCAGGGTGAAGTAGTTGTTGTGGCGCGAGCGCAGCAGGCCCTTGGCCGGCAGTACCGGGTCGGGCGTCTGGTTGTTCTCGATCGCCGCCACCAGCTGGCGCTGGGCCGGCATGATGATGCGGAACACGTTACCGACCATGATGGTGCCGATGATCGCGCCGGTGTGCAGGTATGCACCACGGCCGCTGAACACCAGGCTGAAGCCCCAGCAGGCGGCGATGATCAGCACGAACAGTACACCGCCGAGCAGCGCTGGCTTCTTGCCCAGGGGCGAGTCGCACAGGAAGTCGTAGATGAACCAGCCGGCGATCAGCGAGCCGATACCGATGGCCACGCCTTCGGCACCGCTCAGGGTGCTGCCAGGGGCCAGCAGGTACAGCGCCGGGTTCCAGTAGAACACCACGCACAGCAGGGCGATACCGGACATCCAGGTGAAGTAGGCTTCCCATTTGAACCAGTGCAGGTTCTCGGGCATTTTCGGGGGTGCGAGCTTGTATTTCTCCAGGTGGTAGATACCACCGCCGTGAATTGCCCAGAGATCACCCGACAACCCATCGCGCGGGTTGCTTCGGTTCAGGTGGTTCTCCAGCCAGACGAAGTAGAACGATGCACCGATCCAGGCGACACCGGTGATCATGTGAACCCAGCGAATGCTCAGGTTCAGCCATTCGTGAAGGTGTGCTTCCACAGTATGTACCTCTGCCGATCACCTAGCGATGATCGACCTTTTCTTATTGGTGGGGATTGAGGATCAGCATCTGTTCCTCGGTGAAGTAATGCTCATCGCAGTTGTTGCCAGAACCACTGCGATCAACCACCAGGAAATCATCCCGCTTTTCGATCGTGAGCACCGGGTGGTGCCAAACGCCGCGATGGTAATTGATGCCCTGCCTGCCATTACTGCGGAAGGCGCGGACCAAGCCTGATACAGGTGCATCGCCAACGGGCGCGACCACGATCAGAAAGGGGTTGCCGAGCAGCGGGATGAAAGCCTGGCTGCCCAGCGGATGGCGTTCCAGCATGCGTACGGTCAGCGGCATGTCCAGCGCGTCGGCGCGGAAGATGCTGATGATCGCCTTGTCTTCGGGCTCGGCGGTCTCGACCGTGGCGAGCTTGTGGAAGCGCATGGTCGAGCCGTTGTTGATCATGAAGTGGTCGCTGCCGTCGGTTTCGATCACGTCTCCGAACTGGGCGAAGGCTTCTTTGGTCAGGGGCTCGATCATCAGGGTGCGCATGCGGGTCTCTCTTATATGTTCGTTGTACTGAAATAGGTTCGGCTGTCGCTTACAACTGCAGCAGGCGGAACAGGGCGATCAGGTTGATCTGCGCCAGGGCTTCCTTGAATTCGGCATCGGCATCGTTGTGGATGCGTTTTTCAAAGGCGGCGAGGATCTGGTGCCGGTTGCTGCCCTTCACCGCCATGATGAACGGGAACTGGAACTTGGCCTTGTAGGCATCGTTCAGTTCGGTGAAGCGGGCGAACTCTTCGGCGGTGCACTGGTGGATGCCAGCGCCAGCCTGCTCGTTGGTGCTCGATTCGGTCAGCTCGCCCTGGACGGCGGCTTTGCCGGCGAGGTCCGGGTGAGCGTTGATCAGTGCCAACTGGTCGGCGTGGTTGGCGCTGAGCAGGATGTCGCTCATGCGCTGGTGCAGCGCCTCGATCTCGTCCAGCTCGCCCAATTGGCCCAGGTCATAGGCTTTTTCGGCCACCCACGGCGAGTGCTCGTAGATGTCGGCGAAAGCCTTGACGAAGGCGTCGCGGCCCAGGGCGGAAGGCTTGAGGGTGTTGAAGGCGGTCATCAGGCGTTCTCTTTCTTGTACGGGTGGGTGGCGTGCCAGTGGCGGGCGATGTCCGCACGACGGGCGAACCAGACCTGTTCATGGCTCTTGGCGTAGTCGACGAAGCGCTTCAGCGCGGCCAGGCGCGCCGGGCGGCCGACCAGGCGGCAGTGCAGGCCGATGGAGAGCATCTTCGGTGCTTCGGCGCCTTCGGCGTACAGCACGTCGAACGCGTCCTTCAGGTACTGGAAGAACTGCTCGCCGCAGTTGAAACCCTGTACCTGGGTGAAGCGCATGTCGTTGGTGTCCAGGGTGTAGGGGATCACCAGGTGCGGCTTGCCGGTGGGGTTGTTCGGCTCCCAGTAGGGCAGGTCGTCGTCGTAGGTGTCGCTGTCGTACAGGAAACCACCTTCTTCCATCACCAGGCGGCGGGTGTTCGGGCCGGTGCGGCCGGTGTACCAGCCCACCGGGCGCTCGCCGGTAAGTTCGGTGAGGATGCGGATGGCTTCGAGCATGTGCTCGCGCTCCTGGGCCTCGTCCATGTTCTGGTAGTCGATCCAGCGGTAGCCGTGGCTGCAGATCTCATGGCCGGCTTCGGCCATGGCGCGGATCACGTCGGGGTGGCGCTGGGCGGCCATGGCCACGGCGAAGACGGTCAACGGCACGCCGCTGTCCTTGAACAGCTTCAGCAAGCGCCACACGCCAGCACGGCTGCCGTATTCGTACAGCGACTCCATGCTCATGTTGCGCTGGCCCTGCAGCGGCTGGGCAGCGACCATCTCGGACAGGAAGGCTTCGGACTCTTTGTCACCGTGCAGGATGTTGCGTTCGCCACCTTCCTCGTAATTGAGGACGAAAGACAGCGCGATGCGAGCGTTGCCCGGCCATTGCGGGTGAGGAGGGTTGTTGCCGTAACCGATCAGGTCGCGAGGGTAGTCAGCGCTCACTGCAGTCTTCCTTCTTGTGCGTTAGTGCGGGTGGTGGGCGGGCCGCGTCGGTATGTCGCACCACCGGATGGGCTGATTGTATACAACTTCTGAAATCTTTTGTAAGCCTGTTTTTCCGCATTTCTTTCCTTTTGTCGCCGCGCAGCGACCTGGAAACACAGTGCAAGAAACCTGCCTGATTGGTCAGCTAATGACGTTTGCCTCGTTACGGGGCCTGTATCTGCGACCGATGGGTCGTTTATGGGCAGAAAACGCCGGGTGCGACGGATGGGTTCAAAAAATTGTGTACAATTTTGCGATGGAATGTCTTAATGGCGTCATTCCCGCCTGCCGCAGGCACTATGCCGGTGCGATGGCTGAGTATTTTTTGCCCACAGATTGAACAAGAGGCGACACGCAATGGGACGTTTGACCACACACGTACTGGATGCCGCGCATGGCTGCCCGGGCAGCTCGATCAAGGTCGAGCTGTACCGTGTCGAAGGCCAGCAGCTGGAGCTGGTGAACACCGCCCTGACCAACAGCGACGGCCGCGTCGACGCGCCCCTGCTGCAGGGTGACGACTACCGCACTGGTGTGTACCAGTTGCAGTTCAGCGCTGGCGATTACTACCGCGCCCGTGGCGTGCAGTTGCCTGCCCAGGCGTTCCTGGATGTTGTGGTGCTGCGTTTTGGCATCGACGAGGCGCAAGAGCATTACCACGTGCCGCTGCTGATCTCGCCGTACAGCTATTCGACCTATCGTGGAAGCTAGTTGGTCGCTAGAAGAATCTTCGTAGGTCCTTTAGCCCGCTCTCACACTGGCGGGCTTTTTTTATTTGCGAATGGTGGTTTGTAGATTTGCAGGCGCGGACAGTATCCGGCCTGTTTTGTAGTTCGAATGAACTCCAGCACCTGCCATGATCCCACCTGCAGAGTTGAAGCTGAGCCCCACGGCTGCAGCCCCCGCCTGTTCATTGTTACCGCGTTGAAAGGCCTCTACTGCCACCTGGCCCCACTCGAAACTTGAACCGAAAAATAGCGTCGGTTCACTCAAGCTGTTTTTCTTGTTTGGGCTCAAACTTGCTGAAGCATCCTGTGATCGCTGGATATAGCTGTCAGCCTTCCAGTCAGGAATGCTGGTATCCCCATTACTACCCAATGCCTTGTTGATGACCGCTGTCGCTTGTCCCCATTGCGAAGACGTGTCGACCTGTTCGTGCAAGCGTTGGCGGGTGGGGGAGAACTGTTCAATAGGAACATCGCCAGGGATGAATATATTCTTGAGCGTTTTGGCGACGCCTTTAAAAAAACCATTGCGTCCATTGGGGTCGATAAGGTTTACCGGGTCTCCCAGGCAATATGCATAGGCATTCAAGCCACCTTCTAGAAATGGGCTGTAATCATCGGGACTCAAGAACCTCATCAGCACGGGGCTGAATGCCCTGTGGCCGTTGCCGAGCGGGTAAAATCCGGAAACCGTATCCCGGAACTCTCCATTGAAACCAATCCGGCTTTTGTCTGCTCCGGTGAAGCCGTATGCGGTATAGACCGATGGGGGGAGGGCGATGTTGAGCATTGGTAAGCCTCTGGCGATAACGCCTGTGAGATTCCCCTGATTTGTAACAAACCCTGATGTACCTTGCACCTGACAAAAATATCAGTCCACCGGTAGATGCGGTTCCTGCAGATGCGTCGAAAATGACAAAAGGCGCCGAAGCGCCTTTCATCGATGCAGTGAAGGTCAGAGGAACACAAACTTGGCAATGAAGATCGCGCACAGCACCCACAGGCTGGCGGAGATTTCCTTGTACTTGCCGGTACCTGCCTTCAGCGCGACGTAGCTGATGAAGCCCAAGGCAATACCATCCGCTACCGAGAAGGTCAGCGGCATCATGATGACTGTGACGATCGCCGGAATGCTGTCGGTGGCTTCGTCCCAGTGGATGTGCGCCATGCTGCCCATCATCAGCATTGCCACGTAGATCAGCGCACCGGCCGTTGCGTAGGCTGGAATCATCCCGGCCAGTGGGGCAAAGAACATCGCGGCGATGAACAGCAAACCGACCACCACCGCAGTCAGGCCAGTACGACCGCCCGCCGCCACACCCGCAGCACTTTCCACATAGCTGGTGACCGGCGGCACACCCACCACCGCACCGAACACGCTCGATGCACTGTCAGCCTTCAGCGCCTTCGACAGGTTTTCGATACGCCCGTCCGGCGCCACCAGGTTGGCCCGCTGTGCCACGCCCATCAGGGTGCCGGCAGTGTCGAACATGTGCACGAACAGGAACGCCAGCACCACGCTGATCATGCTGACGTTGAACACGCCAGCCACATCCATGGCCATCCAGGTCGGTGCCAGGCTTGGCGGCATCGACATCACCCCGCCAAACTTGACCAGGCCCAGGCCCCAGCCCGCCAGGGTGACGCCGATGATGCTGATCAGGATCGCGCCGAACACGCGCTTGTAGCTGAGGATGGCGATCAGCAGGAAGCAGATTGCCGCCAGCAGCGGGCCTGGCTCATGCAGCGAGCCCAGCTTGATCAGGGTGGCCGGGCTGTCGACGATGATGCCCGCCGTCTTCAGGCCGATCAGCCCGAGAAACAATCCGACGCCGGCCCCCATGGCATGGCGCAGGCTGACCGGAATGCTGTTCAGCAGCCATTCGCGCACTTTTGACAAGGTCAGGAACATGAACAGCACGCCCGAGACGAATACCGCCCCCAGCGCCGTTTCCCAGTTGTAGCCCATGGTGCCGACCACGGTGTAGGTGAAGAAGGCGTTAAGCCCCATGCCCGGTGCCAGGCCCACCGGCCAGTTGGCGTACAGGCCCATCAGCAGGCAGCCCAGCGCGGCGGCGATGCAGGTGGCGACGAAGGCGGCACCATGGTCGATGCCGGCGTCGGCCATGATGTTGGGGTTGACGAAGATGATGTAGGCCATGGTGATGAAGGTGGTCACCCCGGCGATCATTTCGGTCTTGACGGTGCTGCCGTGTTGCTTGAGTTTGAAAATCCGCTCCAGCCAGCTTGTTTCGAGCGGTGGGGCGAGATCCAGCGTAGGGGCTTCGGATTTGCGGCTTTCCACAGCGAGTACTCCTCAAGTCTTTCTTGTTGTTGTTGGGGCCAGTTTCCTGAGCGATGCACTTGGCGGCCCCACGAGGGAAGGCAGACGTCTGACCGTTTTGTTGACTCATGGGTCAAGAAGTTGCTCGGTGGATTATGCTTTTGTGTACAAAGAATGCAAATAATGTTTTATGTTTTGTGTGCGCAATGCGTCGTACAACGGCTATATAGGTAAAACGCCCCCTGCGGAATCGCCTCAGCCTGTGTACAATGGCGCCATACTTTCTCTTCGTGCCTCGAGAGCCCATGAACGAACAGCTGCAACCTCTGAAGAAACCTGCACGTGTCGGCAAGGCCGGCCGCAGTGGTACCCAGGACGACATCGTCTACGCGCACATTTTCGAGGCGATCCTCGAGCAGCGCCTGGCGCCGGGCACCAAGTTGAGCGAGGAAGCGCTGGGCGAAATCTTCGGCGTCAGCCGCACCATCATCCGCCGCGCCCTGTCGCGCCTGGCCCACGAAAGCGTGGTGCTGCTGCGGCCGAACCGCGGTGCGGTGGTGGCCAGCCCGACGGTGGAAGAGGCGCGCCAGGTGTTCTTCTCGCGGCGCATGGTGGAGCGGGCCATTACCGAACTGGCCGTGCAGCACGCCACCCTGGACCAGCTCAACGAACTGCGGCAGATGGTGCGCGAAGAGCGCGACAGCTTCTCGCGCGGTGACCGCGGTGCCGGCATTCGTCTTTCCGGCGAATTCCACCTCAAGCTGGCTGAAGCTGCGGGCAATGCGCCGCTGGTGAGCTTCCAGCGCAGCCTGGTGTCGCAAACCTCGCTGATCATTGCCCAGTACGAAAGCGGCAACCGCTCGCACTGCTCATATGACGAGCACATGCAGCTGATCGATGCCATCGAGGCGCGTGATGCCGAGCAGGCCGTGAGCCTGATGATGCACCACATGGACCACATCGACAGCAAGCTGAACCTGGACGAGGAAAGCGCCTCGGACGATCTGCATGCGGTGTTCTCGCATTTGCTGAAAAAGCCCAAGGTTTCGGCCAAGGGTTGATCGTTTGCCAAGGTGATTGAAGGGGGCTGCTTTGCAGCCCATTCGCAGCACAAGGCTGCTCCTACAGGTGTTACGCGATCCCTGTTGGAGCAGCCTTGTGCTGCGAATGGGGCGCGAAGCGGCCCCCAGTCATTTCTGGCCATCAGCCAAAGGTCTGCTAAATTCTTGTGAGCAAACCTTCATCAAGCAGTTGGGCTTGCGCATTCGTTGCGTTCAACTTCTTGAGGAATGGGTTCATGAGCATGTCCCTCGGTAAACGCATGGGGGCCGAACTGATCGGCACCTTCTGGCTGGTGCTTGGTGGCTGTGGCAGTGCGGTACTCGCTGCCAGTTCCCCTCTCGGTATCGGCGTTCTCGGTGTTGCTTTCGCCTTCGGCCTCACAGTGCTGACCATGGCCTTCGCCATCGGCCATATCTCTGGCTGCCACCTTAACCCTGCCGTGTCGTTCGGGCTGGTGGTCGGTGGGCGCTTTCCTGCCAAAGAGCTGCTGCCCTACGTGATCGCGCAAGTGATTGGCGCCATCCTGGCGGCGGGGGTGATCTACCTCATCGCCAGCGGCAAGGCCGGTTTCGAGCTGTCTTCGGGGTTGGCTTCGAATGGCTACGCCGACCACTCGCCCGGTGGTTATACGCTGGGTGCGGGTTTCATCAGTGAAGTGGTGATGACGGCGATGTTCCTGGTGGTGATCATGGGTGCCACAGACTCCCGTGCGCCGGCAGGTTTCGCGCCCATTGCCATCGGCCTGGCCCTGACTCTGATCCACCTGATCTCCATTCCGGTGACCAACACCTCGGTCAACCCCGCGCGTAGCACGGGGCCGGCCTTGTTCGTCGGTGGCTGGGCCCTGCAACAGCTGTGGCTGTTCTGGGTGGCGCCGCTGATCGGGGCTGCAATCGGCGGCGCGCTGTACCGGGGCCTTGCAAAAGAGCCTTAGCGCTGGTGCACGCAACGCCCTGCGGCGTAGGTTTCACGCACAGTGCGGTCGTCGCCCAGGGTGGTGAGCACGAACAAGGTCTCTTCAATGCTGTTGGACTGCTGAATGCGGTAGTCCAGCAGCGGCGTGGCCTTGTAGTCCAGCACCACGAAGTCGGCATCGTTGCCCGGGCGCAGGCTGCCGATGCGGTCGTCCAGGCGCAGGGCGCGGGCGCCGCCGAGGGTGGCCAGGTACAGCGATTTGTACGGGTGCAGGCGTGCGCCTTGCAACTGCATCACCTTGTACGCTTCGTTCAGGGTGTTGAGCAGCGAGAAGCTGGTGCCGGCGCCCACATCGGTACCCAGGCCCACGTTGACCTTGAAGCGCTCAGCCTGGGGCAGGTTGAACAGGCCGCTGCCGAGGAACAGGTTGGAGGTGGGGCAGAAGGCCACGGCCGAGCCGGTTTCGGCCAGGCGCTGGCATTCGTCGTCGCACAGGTGCACGCCGTGGGCAAACACCGAGCGCTCGCCCAGCAGCTCGAAGTGGTCGTACACGTCCAGGTAACCCTTCTGCTCGGGGAACAGCGACTTGACCCAGTCGATTTCCTTGAGGTTTTCCGACAGGTGCGTGTGCATGTACACGCCCGGGTGTTCCTTGAGCAACTGGCCGGCCAGGGTCAGCTGTTCCGGCGTGCTGGTCGGGGCGAAGCGTGGGGTAACCGCGTAGTGCAGGCGGCCCTTGCCATGCCAGCGCTCGATCAGCGCCTTGCTCTCGGCATAGCCGGATTCGGCAGTGTCGGTCAGGTAGTCCGGCGCGTTGCGGTCCATCATCACCTTGCCGGCGATCAGGCGCAGGTCCAGGCGCTCAGCCTCCTCGAACAGCGCATTGACCGATTCCGGGTGCACGCTGCCGAATACCAGCGCGGTGGTGGTGCCGTTGCGCAGCAGTTCCTTGAGGAAGATTTTCGCCACCTGGTCGGCGTGCGCTTTGTCGGCGAACTGCTTTTCGCAGGGGAAGGTGTAGGTGTTCAGCCAGTCCAGCAGTTGCTCGCCGTAGGAGCCGATCATGCCGGTCTGCGGGAAATGGATATGGGTGTCGATGAAGCCCGGGGTGATCAGCGCGTCCTGGTAGTGCTCCACCGGGATGCCGGCGTCCAGGGTCGGCAGCAGGTCGCTGGCGTGGCCGATGGCGCTGATGCGGCCATCGTCGACCACCAGCAGGCCGTCTTCGAAGTACTCATGGGAAGCCTCCAGGCCTACCTCGGCCGGGTCGGCGATGCTGTGCAGGATGGCGGCACGGTAGGCTTTGCGGGTAACGGTCATAACACACTCGTCAAATAGCTTGGCTGCGCCGGGAGGGCGGCAGCAACTGGGCAATGGGGCCGGCATTGGCGGCAGCGTCGTGCTGGCCGAAGCAGGCGTTGTAGGTGGCGATGATTTCGCCGGCGATGGACACGGCGATTTCGATGGGCAACTTGCCCTTTACCTCGGGCAGGCCCATCGGGCAGCGCATGCGTGCCAGCACGGCCTCGTCGTAGCCGCGCTCGCGCAGGCGGTGCTCGAACTTGACCCGTTTGGTCTTCGAGCCGATCAGGCCGAACCAGGTGAAGTCGTTGCGCTTTAGAATGGCGGCGGTCAGCTCCAGGTCGAGCTGGTGGTTGTGGGTCATGACGATGCAGTAGCTGCCTGGTGGCAGGTCTGCGACTTCGTCGACCGGTTCCTCACTGACGACCTTGGTCACCCCGTTGGGGATGAACTCGGGGAATTCCTGTTCGCGCGAGTCGATCCAGCGCACCCGGCAGGGCAGCGCGGCGAGCAAGGGTACCAGAGCCCGGCCGACATGGCCCGCGCCGAACACGGCGATTTGCGCCTGCACGGCGGCCATGGGCTCGAACAGCAGCACGGTGACGCCGCCGCAGCACTGGCCCAGGCTGGCGCCAAGGCTGAAGCGCTCCAGGTGTGGGGTGGTGCGCTGTTCTTCGAGCATTTGCCGGGCGATGTGCAGGGCCTTGTATTCCAGGTGGCCGCCGCCGATGGTGTCGAACAGGCCACTGGCGCTGACGACCATCTTCGAGCCTGCGTTGCGCGGGGTCGAGCCGCGCTCCTCGATGATGGTCACCAGTACACAGGCTTCGCCACGGGACTGGTGGTCGGCGAGGGCGTTGATCCATTGGTGCATGATGCAGTTCCTCATTCCGGGTGGCTTGTTCTGGCCCTATCGCTGGCAAGCCAGGCTCCCACAGGTACTACACAGGGCTTGCCGGCGGTGCAGTACCTGTGGGAGCCCGGCTTGCCGGCGATAGGGCCCGTACAGGCGCCCACCCAGCCTCAGTGGGTGACGGTTTCCAATTCCTGTTCGGCAGGTTGGGTTTCAGCCACCGCCTTGCGCATCTGCTCACACCCCCACAGCACCCGCTCCGGTGTCGCCGGCGCGTCGATGTTTGGCTGCACGCGGTAGTCGGCAAGGCTGGCCACGGCATCCTTGATCGCACACCAGGCCGCAATGCCGAGCATGAACGGCGGTTCGCCCACGGCCTTGGAGTGGAACACGGTGTCTTCCGGGTTCTTGCGGTTTTCCACCAGCTTCACCCGCAGGTCCAGCGGCATGTCGGCCACGGCCGGGATCTTGTAGCTGGCCGGGCCGTTGGTCATCAGTTTGCCCTTGGCGTTCCACACCAGTTCTTCGGTGGTCAGCCAGCCCATGCCCTGGATGAACCCGCCCTCCACCTGGCCGATGTCGATGGCCGGGTTCAGCGAGTCGCCCACGTCGTGCAGGATGTCGGCGCGCAGCATCTTGTATTCGCCGGTCAGGGTGTCCACGATCACTTCCACGCAGGCGGCGCCGAAGGCGTAGTAGTAGAACGGCCGGCCGC
This sequence comes from Pseudomonas sp. WOUb67, assembly GCF_050058005.1. Taxonomy (NCBI): domain Bacteria; kingdom Pseudomonadati; phylum Pseudomonadota; class Gammaproteobacteria; order Pseudomonadales; family Pseudomonadaceae; genus Pseudomonas; species Pseudomonas sp. WOUb67. Next base: position 2,546,046 of record NZ_CP170112.1, read on the forward strand.
GTGCCTGGCCGCGGTCGTAGAAGATTTTCGGCGTGCGGTAGAAGCCTGTGGTCGACAGCGACACCTGGGCGAAGTAGGCCTGCTGCACCAGTTGCTCGAAGCTGACGATCTGGTCGCGCATACGCACATGGCCGTTGCGGAACTCGACGTCTTCTTCGGTGACGTTGTAGTGCCGTGCCGCGAACTCGGTCAGGCGCTTCTTGAGAATTTCGGCCGCGTTCTGCGCCGCCTTGCCGTTCAGGTCGGCGCCACTGGAGGCGGCGGTTGGCGAGGTATTGGGTACCTTGTCGGTGTTGGTGGCGGTGATCTGGATACGGCTGAAATCCACCTGGAAAATCTGCGCCACCACCTGTGCCACCTTGGTGTTCAGGCCCTGGCCCATCTCGGTGCCGCCGTGGTTCAGGTGAATGCTGCCGTCGGTATAAATGTGGATCAGCGCCCCGGCCTGGTTGAGGAAGGTGGCGGTGAACGAGATACCGAACTTGACCGGCGTCAGCGCCAGGCCCTTCTTCAGCACCGGGCTGTTGGCATTGAAGCGGCGGATCGACTCGCGGCGCTCGGCGTAGTCGCTGCTGGCTTCCAGGTCGGCGGTCATCTCTTCGAGCATGTTGTGCTCGACGGTCTGGTAGTAGTGGGTGACGTTACGCTCGGTCTTGCCGTAGTAGTTGGCCTTGCGCACCGCCAGCGGGTCACGGCCCAGGTGGCGGGCGATATGGTCCATCACCTGCTCGATGGCGACCATGCCCTGCGGGCCGCCGAAGCCGCGGTAGGCGGTGTTGGAGGCGGTGTTGGTCTTGCAGCGGTGACCATGCACGGTGGCATCGCCCAGGTAGTAGGCGTTGTCGGAGTGGAACATGGCGCGGTCGACGATCGAGCCCGACAGGTCGGGCGAGTACCCGCAGTTGCCGGCCAGGTCGAAGTTGATGCCGTGCAGCCGGCCGTTGTCGTCAAACCCCACGTCATATTCGACATAGAACGGGTGGCGCTTGCCGGTCATGGTCATGTCTTCGACCCGCGGCAGGCGCATCTTGGTCGGCTGGCCGGTCAGGCGCGCCACCACCGCACACAGGCAGGCGGGGCTGGCGGCCTGGGTTTCCTTGCCGCCAAAACCGCCACCCATGCGGCGCATGTCCAGCACCACCTTGTTCATCGGTACGTCGAGCACTTCGGCCACCAGCTTCTGCACTTCGGTGGGGTTCTGCGTGGAGCAGTAGACGATCATGCCGCCGTCTTCGGTAGGCATCACCGAGGAAATCTGCGTTTCCAGGTAGAAGTGTTCCTGGCCGCCGATGTGCAGGGTGCCCTGAATGCGATGCGGGGCGCTGGCCAGGGCGGCAGCGGAGTCGCCGCGCTGGTGGGTGTGGCTGTCGAGCACGAAGTGCTTCTTGCGCAGCGCATCGACTACATCCAGCACCGGCTCCAGGTCTTCGTATTCGACGATGGCGGCCATGGCGGCGCGGCGTGCGGTTTCCAGGTCGCGGGCGGCCACGGCAAGCACCGGCTGGCCGAAGAACTCGACCTTGTCGATGGCCAGCAGCGGGTCACCGGCCACCACCGGGCCGATGTCTTTCAGGCCGGGGATGTCTTCGTGGGTGATGGCGATGCGCACACCCTCGAAGGCATAGCACGGCGCGGTGTCGATGCGCAGGATGCGCGCATGGGCGCGGTCGGCGGTGCGCGCATAGACGTGCAGCTGGTTGGGGAATTCCAGGCGGTCGTCGATGTACAGCGCCTCGCCGGATACATGCTTGTCGGCGCTGTCGTGCTTGACGCTGCGGCCAACCCCGGTGGTCAGGTCCTGGCTGAACAGCTCGGCCATCTCGGCCTGGCTCTTGGCTACGTGATGGTTAGACATAAGCGGTCACCCGGGTTTCGATGTGCGGCGTTTGCTGTTCGATGAAGTACTTGCGCAGCAGGTTCTGCGCGGTCAGCAGGCGGTACTCCTTGCTGGCGCGGAAGTCGCTGAGCGGGGTGAAGTCCTCGGCCAGGGCCTGGCAGGCGCGCTCGATGGCGGCCTGGTTCCACGGCTTGCCGCGCAGTGCTGCTTCGCAGGCGCGGGCGCGCTTGGGGATGGCCGCCATGCCGCCGAAGGCGATGCGCACGCCACTGACCACACCGTCTTCGATGCTCAGGTTGAAGGCCGCGCACACCGCAGAAATGTCGTCGTCCAGGCGCTTGGACACTTTATAGGCGCGGAACGCCCAGTCGCTGGTGGCGCGAGGCACGATGATCTTCTCGATGAACTCGCTGTCCTGGCGGGCAGTGATGCGGTAGTCGATGAAGTAGTCTTCCAGTGCCATGGTGCGCTGGCGCTCGCCTTGGCGCAGGACGATCTGCGCGTCCAGGGCAATCAGCAGGGGAGGCGAGTCGCCGATGGGCGAGGCGTTGCCGATATTGCCGCCCAGGGTGCCCTGGTTGCGGATCTGCAGCGAGGCGAAGCGGTGCAGCAGGTCGCCGAAGTCCGGGTACTCCTCGTGGAGTGCGCCGTAGCAGTCGGTAAGCGGGGTGGCAGCGCCGATTTCCAGGTGGCTGGCGGTTTTTTCGATGCGCTTGAGCTCGGCCACGTGGCCGACATAGATCATCACCGGCAAGGTCTTGTGGAACTGGGTCACTTCCAGGGCCAGGTCGGTACCACCGGCCAGCAGGCGGGCTTCGGGGTGCGAGCTGTACAGGTCGGCCAGGTCGGCCACGGTCAGCGGCACCAGGCAACGCTTGTCGCCGCTGTTCAGCTCGCCGGTCTGGGTCGGGGTAATGGCCTTGAGGCGGCTGATGGTTTGCGCCTGCTGGGCATCGAACTGGTCGCGACAGGGCTGGCGGCAGCTCTGCTCGGCGGCGTCGAGGATCGGGCGGTAGCCGGTGCAACGGCACAGGTTGCCGGCCAGGGCTTCCTGGGCCTGGTGCAGGTCGGGGCCGCTGCTGTTCTTTTGCAGGGCGAACAGCGACATGACAAAGCCTGGGGTGCAGAAGCCGCATTGCGAACCATGGCAATCGGCCATAGCCTGTTGCACGCTGTGCAGTTGGCCCTGGTGCTTGAGGCCTTCGACGCTGATCAGTTGCTTGCCGTGCAGCGACGAGACAAAGGTGAGGCACGAGTTGAGGCTGCGGTAGCGCAGGCTGTCGTTGCCTTGTTCGTCCTGGGTCAATTCGCCTACCACCACGGTGCAGGCGCCGCAGTCACCACTGGCGCAGCCCTCCTTGGTGCCGGGTTTGCCCAGGTGCTCGCGCAGGTACTGCAGCACCGTCATGTTCGGGTCCAGGGCGTGCTCATTACGCAGCTCCTGGTTGACGAGAAACTGGATCACGGGGATGGCCTCGCAATGGTTTTATTGTTGTTGGGCGGACTCTAAGCAACACCTGTCTATCAGGTCAATATTTTTCTGACTCAAAGGTCAGGAAATTGCTCAAGTCAACGCCCGGCCGAACACATTGCCTATAGAACAAGCATAGATCGCGCCGGGCGTGCGGCTGTCTGGCAGGTCAAATAAACCGCCTGGCCCCTCTGCGCGATTACCGCCCAAGTACGCTACAATCCGCCCCTTGTGCCCAGTTCAATGATTTTGAAGGAAAACCATGACGTTCAAGGCCCCGGACAGCCTCTCCGAGCAGATTGCCGATTACCTGGCCGAACGCATCATCCGCGGCGAGCTGGCGCCAGGCGAGCGTATCCAGGAGCAGAAGGTGACCTTGGCCCTCAACGTCAGCCGCGGCTCGGTGCGCGAAGCGTTGCTGATCCTCGAACGCCGGCACCTGGTGGCAATCTTGCCGCGCCGGGGTGCCCACGTGACCGTGCTGGACGAGCGCAGCGTGCGCAGCCTGTGTTCCCTGATGGGCGAGTTCTACATCCTGCTGGGCAACGCGGTTGCGCAAAAATGGCGCACCGATGCCGACCTGCGCCCGTTTCTGGATATTCAGCAGCGCCTGCAGCGCGCCCATGACCAGCTCGACATCAAGACGTTTGTCGCCGACAGCTTCGCGGTGATGCGCGCGGCCTATCCGTTCGCCGACAACCCGTTCCTGCAGGAAACCGTGGAAAACCTGCAGCCGGCCATGAGCCGTGCCTACTACCTGTCGCTGGACCAGCGCCAGGCCAACATGATCGACTACCTCGACCTGTTTGCCCGCCTGCTCGACGCCGTGGTCGCCCGCGACCTGCCGCGCATTCGCGAGGTGCTTACCGCCTACGGCCAGCGCAGCTGCGAACTGGTGCTGGCGGCGCTGGCCCGAGGCTGACCGATGCGCCTGAAGTGCATTCGCCTGGCCGGCTTCAAGTCGTTTGTCGACCCGACCACGGTCAATTTCCCCAGCAACATGGCGGCCGTGGTCGGCCCCAATGGCTGTGGCAAGTCCAACATCATCGACGCGGTGCGCTGGGTGATGGGCGAAAGTTCGGCAAAAAACCTGCGCGGCGAGTCGATGACCGACGTCATCTTCAACGGCTCCAGTGGCCGCAAGCCGGTCAGCCAGGCCAGCATCGAACTGGTGTTCGACAACAGCGAAACCACCTTGGTCGGCGAATATGCCGCCTACGCCGAAATCTCGATCCGCCGCAAGGTCACTCGCGACGGGCAGAACAGCTATTACCTCAACGGCACCAAGTGCCGCCGGCGCGACATCACTGATATTTTCCTCGGTACCGGCCTTGGGCCGCGCAGCTATTCGATCATCGAGCAGGGCATGATCTCCAAGCTGATCGAAGCCAAGCCCGAGGAGCTGCGCAACTTTATCGAGGAAGCCGCTGGCATCTCCAAGTACAAGGAGCGCCGCCGCGAAACCGAGAACCGCATCCGCCGCACCCAGGAAAACCTGGCGCGTCTGACCGACCTGCGCGAAGAGCTGGAGCGCCAGCTGGAGCGCCTGCACCGCCAGGCCCAGGCGGCCGAGAAGTACCGCGAGTACAAAGCCCAGGAGCGCCAGTCAAAGGCACGCCTGTCGGCCTTGCGCTGGCGCGGCCTGGACGAACAGGTGCGCCAGCGCGAGTCGGTGATTGGCGACCAGGATGTGTCCCATGAGGCGTTGGTGGCCGAGCAGCGCAATGCCGATGCCAGCATCGAGCGCCTGCGCGATGGCCATCACGAATTGTCCGAACGCTTCAACCAGGTGCAGGGCCGCTTCTACTCGGTAGCCGGTGACATCGCCCGGGTCGAGCAGAGTATCCAGCACGGCCAGCAGCGCCTGCGCCAGTTGCAGGACGACTTCAAGGAAGCCGAGCGCACGCGCCTGGAGACCGAATCGCACCTGGGCCACGACCGCACCTTGCTGGCCACCCTGGGCGAAGAGCTGGCCATGCTCGAGCCCGAGCAGGAAATGACCCTGGCTGCCGCCGAAGAGGCCGCCGCGGCCCTTGAAGAGGCCGAGTCGGGCATGCACGGCTGGCAGGAACAGTGGGACAGCTTCAACAGCCGCTCCGCCGAACCACGCCGCCAGGCTGAAGTGCAGCAGGCGCGCCTGCAACAGCTGGAAGCCAGCCTGGAGCGTTTGGCCGAGCGTCAGCGCAAGCTGGGCGAGGAACGCGAGCAACTGGGTAGTGACCCGCAGGATGCGGCCATGCTCGAATTGGCCGAGCAGCTGGCCAGCAGTGAAATGCTGCTGGAAGAACTGCAGCTGTCTGAAGAACAGGTGGTCGAGCGCCTGGAAAGCGCGCGCGAGCAACTGCAACAGGCCACCCAGGCCCAGCAGCAGGCGCAGGGCGACCTGCAGCGCCTGGGGGGGCGCCTGGCTTCGCTCGAAGCCTTGCAGCAGGCCGCACTGGAGCCAGGCGCTGGCGCTGCAGGCTGGCTGCAAGGCCAAGGTCTGGAGCAACAGCCACGCCTGGCAGAAGACTTGCGGGTAGAGCCGGGTTGGGAGCTGGCGGTAGAAACGGTGCTTGGCGCCGATCTGCAGGCCGTGCTGGTGGACGATTTCAACGTGCTCGATTTCACGGGCCTGGAGCAAGGTGAGTTGCGCTTGCTGCAGGCCAGCGGCAATGGCTCGTCGTTGCCCGGCAGCCTGCTGGAAAAGGTAGAGGGCCGTATCGATCTGGCGCCTTGGTTAGGGCAGGTAAAACCGGTGGAAGACCTGGCTCAGGCGCTGGCGCAGCGCGCGTCGCTTGGCGAAGGGCAGAGCCTGGTCAGCCGCGATGGCTACTGGGTTGGCCGGCACTTCCTGCGGGTGCGCCGAGGGGGTGAAGCCGAAGGCGGCGTGCTGGCGCGCGGCCAGGAGATCGAGCGCCTGGGCCAGGAGCAGCATGAGCAGGAGGCGGCACTGGAGCAGTTGGAGCAACAGCTGCAGGCCCTGCGCGAGCAGCAACTGGACCAGGAAGAGCAGCGCGAACAGTTGCGCCGCCGCACCCAGGAAGAAAACCGTCTGCATGGCGAACTGAACGCCAGCCTGTCGGCCAGCCGTGCCCGTGCCGAGCAGGTCGAGTTGCGGCGTCGGCGCCTGCTTGAAGAACTGGCCGAGCTGGAAGAGCAGCGCGCCCTGGAGCATGAGCAGCTGGGCGAAGCGCGCTTGCTGCTGCAGGAGGCCCTGGAGCTGATGGCCCAGGACACCGAGCAGCGTGAGCAGTTGATGGCCCGCCGCGACACCCTGCGCGAAGGCCTCGATCGGGTGCGTCAGGAGGCCCGCCAGCACAAGGATCACGCCCACCAGCTGGCCGTGCGCCTGGGTTCGCTGCGCGCCCAGCACGACTCCACCCATCAGGCCCTGGAGCGCCTGGAGCAGCAGGCCGCGCGCCTGACCGAGCGCCAGGAGCAACTGAGCCTGAACCTGGAAGAGGGTGAGGCCCCGCAAGAAGAACTGCGCCTGAGGCTTGAAGAGCTGCTGGAGCGGCGCATGAGCGTCGACGAGGAAATGCGCAAGGCCCGCCTGCACATGGACGAGGCCGACCGCGAACTGCGTGATGCCGAAAAGCGCCGCACCCAGGCCGAGCAGCAAGCCCAACTGCTGCGCGGCCAGCTGGAAACACTGCGCCTGGAGTGCCAGGGCCTGGATGTGCGACGCAAAACCCTGCAGGAGCAGTTGCTGGCCGATGGCTACGACCTGCAAGGCGTGCTCGCCACCCTGGAGGCCGAGGCCAGCGAGCAGGGTACCGAACAGGAACTGGAGCAGCTTGAAGCCCGCATCCAGCGCCTGGGCGCGATCAACCTGGCGGCCATCGAGGAATACGAGCAGCAGTCCGAGCGCAAGCGCTACCTGGACGCGCAGGACGCCGACCTGGTCGAAGCCCTGGAGACCCTGGAAAACGTCATCCGCAAGATCGACAAGGAAACGCGCAACCGCTTCAAGGATACCTTTGATCAGATAAATGCCGGATTACAGGCACTTTTCCCAAAAGTTTTCGGTGGTGGCAGCGCTTATCTGGAACTGACGGGCGAAGATCTACTCGATACAGGGGTGACGATCATGGCGCGACCACCGGGCAAGAAGAACAGCACCATCCATCTGCTGTCCGGCGGCGAGAAGGCACTGACCGCGTTGGCGTTGGTGTTTGCCATCTTCAAGTTGAACCCCGCACCGTTCTGCATGCTCGACGAAGTCGATGCACCGCTGGACGATGCCAACGTCGGGCGCTACGCGCGCCTGGTCAAGGAAATGAGTGAGAGCGTGCAGTTCATCTACATCACCCATAACAAGATTGCCATGGAGATGGCGGACCAATTGATGGGGGTGACCATGCATGAACCAGGTTGTTCACGTCTTGTTGCAGTTGATGTGGAGGCGGCCATGGCCATGGTCGACGCTTGATGCGCGAAGATGGGGGCACATTCTGTAGCGAAATGCCCCCGTCATGTGCGACAGACGGTGTAAAGTTGTCTTTGGTCGTGCTAGCTTAATGTCACTCGTTTTTTGCGTGGGTAAAACGCCTGTCAGAACATAGAGTTGGCGCCACGTGTTAAAGGGCTTTGAACCCTTTGTTTTCAAGCATATTTTTATAGAGGCACGGGATTACATGGAAATCGGTCTGCGCGAGTGGCTGATCGTCATCGGCATCATTGTCATTGCCGGGATTCTTTTCGACGGCTGGCGCCGCATGCGCGGCGGGAAAGGCAAGTTGAAATTCCGTCTGGATCGCAGTTATTCCAACCAGCCGGACGAAGAGGGTGGCAGCGCCGAAGTGCTCGGCCCGTCGCGGGTGCTGGATGCCCACAAGGAGCCTGAGCTGGACGAAAGCGACCTGCCGTCGCTCAGCGCTTCTTCGCGTGACCGCGAACGCGAGCCCAAGCCGGCCAAGGCCAGCAAGCGCAACAAGCGCGCCACCGCAGCGGCGGATGTGCAGCAGGGTGACCTGAACCTGAGTGCCGACTCGCGCGAGCCCGACCTGTTTGCCGACAGTGATGACGACTTTGCCGCCGACAATACCCGCAGCAGCGGGCCAGCGCCTGCCACCAGCCTCAAGGAGCTGCCACCGGCCGAGGAAGTGCTGGTGATCAGCGTGATCTCCCGTGACGAAGGCGGCTTCAAGGGCCCGGCATTGCTGCAGAACATACTGGAAAGCGGCCTGCGCTTTGGCGAAATGGACATCTTCCACCGCCACGAAAGCATGGCCGGTCACGGCGAAGTGCTGTTCTCCATGGCCAACGCGGTGAAACCTGGCGTGTTCGACCTGGACGACATCGACCATTTCAGCACCCGTGCGGTGAGCTTCTTCCTTGGCCTGCCGGGCCCGCGTCATCCGAAGCAGGCCTTCGACGTGATGGTGGCCGCAGCACGCAAGCTGGCCCACGAACTCAACGGCGAGCTCAAGGACGACCAGCGCAGCGTGCTGACCGCCCAGACCATCGAGCACTACCGCCAGCGCATCGTCGAATTCGAGCGCCGCGCGCTGACCCAGAAGCGCTGACAGATCCAGACGAAAGAGCAGCCTGAGGGCGTGCTGGTCGGTTCGGGTACCGTTGTTACCTGCACCGGCCTCTTCGCGGCACAAGGCCGCTCCTACAGGTGACCGCGTTCCCTTGTAGGAGCGGCCTTGTGCCGCGAAGAGGCCAGTGCAGGCAACAACCATTCTCACCCCATGCCCATCCTGGCTGCTCTTTTGCTTTGCAAGAGAAGACAACCCCATGACTGCCGAAACCCGTATCCACGAACTGCGTGCCGAACTCGACCAGCACAACTACCGCTACTACGTGCTCGACGAACCCAGCGTGCCCGATGCCGAATACGACCGCCTGTTCAACGAACTCAAGGCGCTTGAGGCTGAACACCCCCACCTGGTAACCCCCGATTCGCCAACCCAGCGCGTCGGTGGCGAGGCGTTGTCCGCGTTCAGCCAGGTGCGCCACGAAGTGCCCATGCTCAGCCTGGGCAACGCCTTCGAAGAAACGGACCTGCGTGAATTCGGCCGCCGCGTGGTAGAAGGCCTCGACCAGCCCGGTGCGGTCGACTACAGCTGTGAACCCAAGCTCGACGGCTTGGCGGTGAGCCTGCTGTACCGCGACGGTCAGCTGGTGCAGGGCGCCACCCGGGGTGACGGCACCACCGGCGAGGATATCAGCGCCAACGTGCGCACCGTGCGCAACATCCCGCTCAAGCTGCAGGGCGAAGGCTGGCCCGCAGTGCTGGAAGTGCGCGGCGAGGTGTACATGAGCAAGGCCGGTTTCGACCGGCTCAATGCTGCCCAGGCCGAAGCCGGCGGCAAGACCTTCGCCAACCCGCGCAACGCCGCCGCCGGCAGCCTGCGTCAGCTGGATTCGAAGATTACCGCCAGCCGCCCGCTGGAGTTCTGCTGCTATGGCGTCGGCCAGGTGTCTCAGAGCATTGGCGACAGCCACATCGGCACTCTGGAGCAGCTCAAGGCCTGGGGCCTGCCGATCAGTCACGAGCTCAGGCACGCTGCCGGCATCGATGAGTGCCTGGCCTACTACCGCGACATTGGCGAGCGGCGCAACAGCCTGCCCTACGAGATCGACGGCGTGGTGTTCAAGGTCAACAGCCTGGCGGCGCAACGCGAATTGGGCTTCCGTGCCCGCGAGCCACGCTGGGCGATCGCCCACAAGTTCCCGGCCATGGAAGAGCTGACCGAGGTGCTGGACGTCGAGTTCCAGGTAGGCCGCACCGGCGCGGTAACGCCTGTGGCGCGCCTGAAGCCGGTCAAGGTTGCCGGTGTGACCGTGTCCAACGCCACCTTGCACAACATGGACGAAATCGCCCGCCTGGGCCTGCGCATCGGTGACACGGTGATCATCCGCCGTGCCGGCGACGTGATCCCGCAGGTGATGCAGGTAGTGCTGGAGCGGCGCCCGGAAGATGCCCGCCCGGTAGCAGTGCCGAGCGAGTGCCCGGTGTGTGGCTCGCAGGTCGAACGTACCCAGCTGGTCAAGCGCAGCAAAGGCAAGGAAACCACCAGCGAAGGTGCGGTGTACCGCTGTGTCGGTCGCCTGGCCTGTGGCGCCCAGCTCAAGCAGGCGATCATTCACTACGTGTCGCGCCGTGCCATGGACATCGACGGCCTGGGCGAGAAGAGCGTCGAGCAACTGGTGGACGAAGGCCTGATCCGCTCGCCAGCGGACCTGTACAAGCTGGAGTTCGAGCAGATTGTCGGCCTTGAAGGCTTTGCCGAGGTGTCCAGCAAGAAGCTGCTGGACGCCATCGAAGCCAGCAAGCGCCCGAGCCTGGCGCGCTTCATCTACGCCCTGGGCATTCCGGATGTAGGCGAAGAGACCGCCAAGGTGCTGGCCCGCTCGCTGGGCAGCCTGGCGCGCGTGCAGCAGGCGCTGCCGCAGGTGCTCACTTACCTGCCGGACATCGGCCTGGAAGTGGCCTACGAGATTCACAACTTCTTCGAAGACGAGCATAACCAGAAGGTCATTGAACAGCTTCTGGCCAGCGGCATGCAATTACAGGACGAAGGCGAACTGGCTGCAGAATTCGCTGCCAGCACCACCTTGGCCGGGATGATCGCCAAGCTCGACATCGCCTCGGTAGGCCCAACCGGTGCCGAGAAGCTGGTGGCCAAGCTCGACAGCCTGGACAAGATCATCGCCGCCGACGGCATCGACCTGCGCCAGGCCCTGGCGGCCAAGCAGGCTGATGCAGTGCGCGAGTTCTTCAAGGATGAAGCGAACCAGAAACTGGCGCGGGCCATCGAAGCCCAGTTGCTGGCCTTCGGTATGCATTGGAGCAGCGAGAAGAAAGTAGCCGAAGGCTTGCCGCTGGCCGGCCAGACCTGGGTGCTGACCGGTACCCTGGAGCGCATGAGCCGCGACATCGCCAAGGACAAGCTGGAAAGCCTGGGGGCCAAGGTGGCCGGTTCGGTGTCTGGCAAGACCCACTGCGTGGTGGCAGGGCCGGGGGCAGGCTCCAAGCTGGCCAAGGCTGCTGAGCTGGGCGTGAAGGTGCTGGACGAAGATACTTTCGTCACATTCCTGGCTGAGCAGGGCATCGCTATCTAAGGCTGAATCTCGATCCAGAGGTATGCACAATCTTTGTAGGGTAACTGTCTTGCACAAAGGCTAAGGGCTGATGCAGACACTGTGGGAGCGGGCATGCCCGCGAAGCAGGCGACGCGATGAATGGCACCGGCTGCGCCGGTGTTCGCGGGCCGCTCCCACAGGGCCTGCGCTGATCATGCGTCAGCGCTACCCCTGTGGGAGCGGGTTTACCCGCGAAGAGGCCAGCCCAGGCCACCTCACCCCTGACAAGTCATTGAGAAATGATGACTTTTTCTCCCTCAGAGGTTGTATCTGCCCCCAAGACCGGTACAATGGCGCCACTCGCTGCTCAGCGAGGCATGTAGTGGTGGCCCCATCGGTCCCCCCGCATTGATTACCCGTTAACCTGGTCAGGCCCGGAAGGGAGCAGCCATAGCGGGAACATCGAGTGCCGGGGTGTGGCTGGTGGGGCCGCCTCCATTTCCGGGGTCAGAAAACCTTAATCTGCAGCGAACGCCTTCGTTCTTTCCTGCTTATTGTTCAGCGCCCCTGCCGCAGAAAGTTTCATCAGCCTTTGGAATTTCGGGCATGCCAGATGATCATTCTCCGGGCACTGCGCCGCATGCCGTAACCCCTTGCTCATCGCCTGCAACCGCTTGATCCGCGCATCCAGTTCATCCGCCTTGGCGATCAGCATTTGCCGGTTCACCTGCAGGTCCACCAGCATCGCCCCCACTTCATCCAGTGAAAACCCAGCAGCTTGCCCCAGGGCGATCAATGCCAGCCTGTCCGTCACATCGGCTGCAAACTGCCGCCGTTGGCCGCGGCCGGCGAGTGACTTGAGCAAGCCTTTCTTTTCGTAGTAACGCAGTGTCGATGCGGGTACGCCTGTGCGTTTGGCGACGTCGGCAATGTCCATTTCGGGCCCTTGACTTGAAGTTGACTTTAACTTCTATGCTGCGCGGCATGGTGATCACCGTCAATCTGCGAGGGCTTGTTCAATGACGTTTACTGCGATTCTTTTAGCTGCATTGCCGATTGGCATCGGTGCCACTGTGGTGATGGACCTGTGGGGGTTGCTGCTGAGGCGGCTGGGTGTCGCCACACTGAACTTCGCCATGGTTGGGCGTTGGGCGGGGCATTTGCTCAACGGGCGTGTACGGCATCAAGCGATTGCCAAGGCCGAACCGGTACGAAATGAGCTGGCGTGGGGATGGGGGATTCATTACGCCATCGGCGTGCTGTTCGCGATGCTGCTGGTTGCGGTCGTAGGGGAGGGTTGGTTGCTGGCGCCTACTTTGCTGCCTGCAGTAGTTGTTGGCGTAGCTACGGTCGTGGCGCCGCTGTGCTTCATGCAGCCGGTGATGGGGGCGGGGTTCTTTGCGTCCAGAACTCCGACGCCTGCGCGTAACTGCCTGAAGAGCCTGGTTACGCATTTTGTGTTTGGGGTGGGGTTGTTCTTGGGTGCGGGGTTGCTGGCTTTGGTGTGAGCGGTCAGAGCCAGCGTGCAATCAATATCCCTGCTATCAGCATTACCGCTGTAGATGCTGCCCCGAGGTAGAAAAGGAGAACGCCCGTCCAGGGTGAAGATGCTCTGAGTTTGCGCAATTCCTCGTCGAGTATCTCGGCTTCGCTCTGCATGTTCTCGGAGGGTGCTTGGGTGGTGCGGCGCATTTGCGATTCCTTGCGGGTGGATGACTAGGGGAATGATGCCTGCATTAACCTTGGCAATCGCAGGCATGGTGTGTTTTTAGATGGATCTGACATCAGCCTGAGAAAACTCCTACGGCCCATATAAGTGCAGCGAATTATCCTACGATCTCCGTCGACTCCCGTCTGATTGTCCCGGGAAACCCCGCCCACTAGGCTTTTGCGGTCGCTGTCAGTTCAGCGATCGGGTGTGGAAGCCTGGGGTGTGGCGGCTGTCGTCATGACAGTTGTGCGTGGGAGGCCTTCGGGCCTGCCGGGTTTGCCGTGCCCCTGGTCTTCCACCCCGCGTACAACTGTCACCCTACGTGTGGAAGCGAAAGGGTGTCCTCAGCCCGGTATGGTGAATTCATGAAAAAGCTGGTCCCCGATCCACCCCACGTCTTCGATCTTCCCCAAGGCAAATCCCTTTCCCGCGCCATCAGCGAAGGCATCGTCCCGATGGAGTTCGCGCTGATGAATGTTTCCCACTACTTGATGTTCGCCTACAGCGACAGCCGCCGGGCGCTTGAGCGCATTCATGACGAAGAAACCAGGCAGTTATTGGAGCATGGGCTGCGGGCCATGCAGATCGCTTGGGGGCAGGCGGATGCTGTGGCATTGGCGGTTGAGCGGCGTTGACATTACGGATGCTGAGCGTTGCCGTGTAATCGCGTGATGGCTGCCGGGTGCTTGGCTTGCGTTCTTTGGCGCCTGTGAGATCTAGCGCCGCCCGCGCGGCGCATCGCGAGCTGCGCTCGCTCCTACGTCTGTTTCGGGCCAGTAAAGCCTGTGCCAGAGGCGCGCGACCGCCTTGTTGGTACGACGCGATATCACGCCATGCGCCAAGGCGTTCGCGCGCAAATCCCATAGGAATAATTGGCCTGAAACAGACGTAGGAGCGAGCGCAGCTCGCGATGCGCCGCGCGGGCGGCGCTCGGTCTCACAGGCAATAAAAAACCATCGGCGTACACCCGTCAGCCCTCCCCAGATCAAGGTCGAGCCACTGAAACCCCTGAAAACCCCGCCCCCCCATACCGCTGCAAGATCCGCTCGATCTCCCCCGACTGCTTCATTCTTACCAGCGCCCGCAACAGCCCTTGTGTCGGTATCGCCGGGTCGTTGCGCACCATGCACCCCAGGTCCTGCTCCTCCAGCACCGCCAGCGCTTGCAATTGCTGCTCAGCGGGCAAACCCTGGTTGAACCACTGCAACGACAGCTGGTTGCTCACCGCATGCCGGTACCGTCCGGCCTGCAGCTTTTGCAGCACCAGCAACTGGCTGCGGCTGTCCTCCCGGTGCAACCGGCCCTGGTCCAGTAGCGGCTGCAGGGTTGAGTAGGTGTAGCCCAGCACCGTGCCGATAGGCTGGGGCGGCAGTTGCTCCGGGGGCATAGGGGTGCTGTCGCTCACGCGGCCAACCAGCACGTCACGCTGGTGAATCAGCGGAATGCTCCACACAAAATCCCCCGGCCGGTCGTTCAGCCAGCGGGTACTGACATAGCAGCGCACATCGATATCACCGCTGTTCATGGCCTCTTCCAGGCGCAGGCGGGCCATGACGTGGTACTGGGGGCGTGCGCCCACTTCCTTGGCCAGCGCCTGCATCAGGTCATACAGCAACCCCTCTACCGGCTGGTCGCCTTCCAGGCGCACCAGTGGCATGCCCCAGCTCTCCGCCACGGAAAAGCGCAGCACCGGCTGTTCAGCCAGGCTATGGGCGCTGCAGAGCAATAGCAGGGCCAGCAATCTTCGCAAAGGCGTATCCTCCCTGAACACCGCGCCTGCCTCAAAGCGTAGACGACTCGCGCAGGGTGCAATTTTGCCCCCGCTCCGCTAGCATTAGCGATCTTCCGCTCTATCAGGCTACGATGGTTTTTCGATGAGTTATCAGGTTCTTGCACGTAAATGGCGTCCGCGCTCGTTCCGCGAAATGGTCGGCCAGGCCCATGTGCTGAAGGCCTTGATCAATGCCTTGGACAATCAGCGCCTGCACCATGCCTACCTGTTCACCGGTACCCGGGGCGTGGGCAAGACGACCATCGCCCGTATTATCGCCAAGTGCCTGAACTGCGAGACCGGCATCACCTCGACGCCGTGCGGCACCTGTTCGGTGTGCCGTGAAATCGACGAAGGCCGCTTCGTCGACCTGATCGAGATCGACGCCGCCAGCCGCACCAAGGTCGAGGACACCCGCGAACTGCTGGACAACGTGCAGTACGCCCCGAGCCGTGGGCGCTTCAAGGTCTACCTGATCGACGAAGTGCACATGCTCTCGACCCACTCGTTCAACGCCTTGCTCAAGACGCTGGAAGAGCCGCCGCCCTATGTCAAGTTCATCCTCGCCACCACCGACCCGCAGAAGCTGCCGGCCACCATCCTGTCGCGCTGCCTGCAGTTCTCGCTGAAGAACATGAGCCCGGAGCGGGTGGTGGAACACCTCAGCCACGTACTGGCGGCCGAAAACGTACCGTTCGAGCCGGATGCCCTGTGGCTGCTGGGCCGCGCGGCCGATGGCTCGATGCGTGACGCCATGAGCCTTACCGATCAGGCCATCGCCTTTGGCGAAGGCAAGGTGCTGGCCGCGGATGTGCGGGCCATGCTTGGCAGCCTTGATCACGGCCAGGTCTACGGCGTGTTGCAGGCGTTGCTCGAAGGCGATGCCCGGGCATTGCTGGAGGCCGTGCGCAACCTGGCCGAGCAGGGCCCGGACTGGGCTGGCGTGCTGGCCGAGATGCTTAACGTGCTGCACCGTGTGGCCATTGCCCAGGCGCTGCCGGAAGCGGTGGACAACGGCCAGGGCGACCGCGAGCGCGTGCTGGCGCTGGCTTCGGCATTGCCGGCCGAGGACGTGCAGTTCTATTACCAGATGGGCTTGATCGGCCGCCGAGACCTGCCGTTGGCCCCGGACCCGCGTGGTGGCTTCGAGATGGTCCTGCTGCGCATGCTGGCGTTCCGCCCGGCCGATACCGACGACGCGCCGAAACCGGTGCTAAAGCCAGTGGGGATCAGCCAGGCCACAGCTGATCCTGCAACAGCGGTGGCAGCGCCAGCGGTTGCCATGGCGCCATCAGCGCCTGTGGTGGAGCCTGCTGCAGTGGCTGCCACGCCACAGGCTCAGGCACCTGCGCCGGTCGAGCCACCACCCCGGCCTGTAGCTGAGCCAGTTGTGGCTGTTGAGCCTGAGCCTGCCCCTGTAATCCAGCCAGAGCCAGAGCCCGCTGCCCCGGTAATCGACCTGCCATGGGAAGAGCCCGCAGCAGCGCCTGCCGTGGCCGAGCCAGAGCCCGCGCCGGCCCCAGCGCCTGTGCCGGTTGCTCCAGCCCCACAGGCTGCCCCGGCGCACCACGACGCGCCGCCCTTCGACCCATCCGCCTACGCCGATGTTGGCATGGACCGCGACGATGAGCCGCCGCTGGACGAAGACTATTACGGCGGTGAAAGCGACCCGGTCGGTTTCAGCTACCTGGACGAGTTGGCCGAACATGTCCAGGAAGACGTGTCCAAACCGGCTGCCGAACCGCTGCCGGCAGCCAAGCCGGCCACCGGGCTGGCCCTGCAATGGCTGGAATTATTCCCACAGTTGCCTGTGTCCGGGATGACAGGCAACATCGCGGCAAACTGTACGCTGATTGCCGCCGATGGCGACGATTGGCTGCTGCACCTGGACCCTGGCCAGGGCGCGCTGTTCAACACTACCCAGCAGCGGCGGCTGAACGATGCGCTCAACCAGCACCTGGGGCGAACGCTGAACCTGCGTATCGAGCTGATCCTGCCCGAGCAGGAAACCCCGGCCCAGGCGGCGTCGCGCAAGCGTGCAGAGCGCCAGCAGGACGCGGTCACCTCGATCGAGCAGGATCCGTTGATCCAGCAGATGATCAAGTTGTTCGGTGCCAAGGTGCGGCAGGATACTATTGAGCCTGTAGAGGCCCTGGCCAAACAGGGCCAGTAACGGATAACCATGCGGCTGGCCCAGCGCCGGGCCGCATCACATGACCCAATCGAGGTATACCCCCATGATGAAAGGTGGCATGGCCGGCCTGATGAAGCAGGCCCAGCAGATGCAGGAAAAAATGCAGAAAATGCAGGAAGAGCTGGCCAACGCCGAAGTCACCGGCCAGTCTGGTGGCGGCCTGGTGAGCGTGGTGATGACCGGTCGTCACGACGTCAAGCGCGTCAGCATCGACCAAAGCCTGATGTCGACCGACGAGGACGACAAGGAAGTGCTGGAAGACCTGATCGCCGCCGCGCTGAACGATGCCGTGCGCAAGATCGAGCAGAGCAGCCAGGACAAGATGGGCGGCATGACCGCCGGCATGCAACTGCCGCCGGGCTTCAAGATGCCATTCTAAGGGCATTGCGATACCCAGAACCGCCGCTGACATCAGCGGCGGTTTTTTTTGCCCAGATTTCAGCCCAGCTGCTGTCTGCTCTTTATGTGGGGGCAGCTGTCTTGTTCAAAATCTAAGCGTTTGCGCGATCACTGTGGGAGCGGGCGCGCCCGCGAACACCGGCGAAGCCGGTGCCATCCACCGCGCAGGATTTTTCGCGGGTATGCCCGCTCCCACAGGGACCGTGCACGCTTTGGGTGATGTGATTTGACGCCACTGCCCCCGCTGGGTATAAACCGCCTCTTATTGATTTGTCAGGCCATCCCCATGAGCTTCAGCCCTCTCATCCGCCAACTGATCGACGGCCTGCGCATTCTGCCAGGTGTCGGCCAGAAAACCGCCCAGCGCATGGCCCTGCAACTGCTGGAGCGTGACCGCAGCGGCGGCCTGCGCCTGGCACAGGCCCTGACCCAGGCCATGGAAGGGGTTGGCCATTGCCGCCAGTGCCGTACCCTGACCGAGCAGGAGCTGTGCCCGCAATGCGCAGACCCGCGCCGTGACGATACCCAGCTGTGCGTGGTCGAGGGGCCGACCGATGTGTATGCGGTGGAGCAGACCGGCTACCGTGGCCGTTACTTCGTGCTCAAGGGCCACCTGTCGCCGCTGGACGGCCTGGGCCCGGAGGCAATCGGCATTCCGCAGCTGATGACGCGCATCGAGGAGCAGGGCACCTTCACCGAGGTGATACTGGCGACCAACCCGACGGTGGAAGGGGAGGCGACGGCGCATTACATCGCGCAGTTGCTGAGCGAGAAGGGCTTGATGGCGTCGCGGATTGCCCATGGCGTGCCGCTGGGCGGCGAGCTGGAGATGGTGGATGGCGGGACCTTGGCCCATGCCATTGCAGGGCGCCGGCCTATTTCGCTCTGACTCGAAATTGCCGGGGCTGCTTTGCAGCCCAATCGCCGGCAAGCCAGCTCCCACAGAATCACGTCAGGCCTGAAGGCAGCGCTGTACCTGTGGGAGCTGGCTTGCCGGCGATTGGGGCGCAAAGCGCCCCCTGAATACTCAGTATTCGCTGAGGGTAAACTCGGTCAGGCAGAAGGTTGGCACACCCGCGGCCTGCAGCCGGCGCGACCCGTCCAGTTCCGGCAGGTCAATGATCGCCGCCGCCTCGAACACTTGTGCCCCGGTGCGGCGCACCAGGTTGGCCGCCGCCAGCAGCGTACCGCCCGTGGCAATCAGGTCATCGAAGATCAGCACCGAATCGCCTTCGCACAGGCTGTCGGCATGCACTTCCAGGAAGGCTTCGCCGTATTCGGTCTGGTAACCCTCGCTCAGCACGTCAGCCGGCAGCTTGCCCTGCTTGCGGAACAGGATCAGCGGCTTGTTCAGCTGGTGGGCGATGATCGAACCAATCAAAAAGCCCCGCGCGTCCATGGCACCAATGTGGCTGAACTCAGCCTCGACATAGCGCTCGATGAACTGGTCGGCCACATAGCGCAGCCCGCGCGGCGATTGGAACAGCGGGGTGATGTCGCGAAAGATCACACCCGGTTTGGGGAAGTCCACTACCGGGCGGATCAGGGCTTTGAGGTCGAAGGCGTCGCTGTGCATTGGTGCGGGTATCCTGGGAAAACGAATGCCCAAGTATACCCGCTAAACGCAGCCCTCAGGCTTCGATTGCGCCACCGGCCAGCGCGCACAGCTGGATCGGGTCAAGGATGTGCACTTCCTTGCCTTCGGCGCGCAGCAGGCCGTTCTGCTGGAAGCGGGTGAACACCCGCGACACGGTTTCCACCGCCAGGCCCAGGTAGTTGCCGATTTCGTTGCGCGACATGCTCAGGCGGAACTGGTTGGCCGAATAACCGCGGGCGCGGAAGCGCGCCGACAGGTTGACCAGGAAGGTGGCAATGCGCTCGTCGGCGGTTTTTTTCGACAGCAGCAGCATCATTTGCTGGTCGTCGCGGATTTCCCGGCTCATCACCCGCATCAGCTGGCGACGTAGCTGCGGCAGTTGCACCGACAGCTCGTCAAGCCGCTCGAAGGGGATTTCGCACACCGAGGTGGTTTCCTGGGCCTGGGCCGACACCGGGTAAGCTTCGGTGTCCATGCCCGACAGGCCGACCAGCTCGCTGGGCAGGTGGAAGCCGGTAATCTGCTCTTCGCCGCTGTCGCTGAGGCTGAAGGTTTTCAGGGCACCGGAACGTACGGCATAGACCGAGCCGAAATTGTCACCCTGGCGGAACAGGAACTCGCCTTTTTTCAACGGCCGGCCGCGCTTGACGATTTCATCCAGTGCATCCATGTCTTCCAGGTTGAGTGAAAGAGGCAGGCACAGGGGGGCCAGGCTGCAATCCTTGCAATGGGCCTGGTTGTGTGGGCGCAGTTTGACTGGCTCGGACATTTGAATCGATCCTTGTGGGAAAGCACACATAAGTCGTAAGGGTAACCCACGACATAGGGTGTAGGCCAGCGTGCGCGTTTTTGGTGCGCCCTGGCGAAACCCCGGCAGGTGGCCTGCCGGGAGTCCTTGTGTGCCCATATTGTGCCTGGCAAGGAGGCTTGTCCATGCGGTTGAACGACTCGGTTTTCAGATAACCCGCGAGAAACGCTGGCGGTTGTGCATCGCCAGGTAGGCGTCGAACACCATGCACACCGAACGCGCCAGCAGGCGGCCAGCCGGCAGGATGCGGATGCCCTTGTCGTCCAGGCTGATCAGGCCGTCGCGCTGCAAGGTCAGCAGCTCTGGCCAGAGGTCGTTGAAGTAGCCGCGAAAATCAAGGGTGAACGCCTGTTCGATCGGTTCGAAGTCCAGCTCGAAATGGCAGATCAGCTGCTGGATCACGGCCCGGCGCACGCGGTCGTCGTGGTTGCACAGCAGGCCGCGTTGGGTGGCCAGTTGGGCGTTGGACAGGCTTTCCTGGTAGGTGTTGAGGTCACTGCTGTTCTGGCAGTACAGGTCGCCGATCTGGCTGATGGCCGACACCCCCAGGCCAATCAGGTCGCAGTGCCCGTGCGTGGTGTAGCCCTGGAAGTTGCGCTGCAGGGTGCCTTCTTCCTGGGCGACGGCCAGTTCGTCGTCGGGCAGGGCGAAGTGGTCCATGCCGATGTAGCGGTAGCCGGCGGCGGTCAACTGGTCGATGGTGGCGTGCAGCATCTCCAGCTTGGCGGCCGGGCTGGGCAGGTCGTTGTTGTCGATGCGCCGCTGGGGCATGAAGCGCTCGGGCAGGTGGGCGTAGTTGAACACCGACAGGCGGTCGGGCTGCAGGCGGATCACTTCTTCGACGGTGCGCGCAAAGCCTTCCGGGGTTTGCTTGGGCAGGCCGTAGATCAGGTCCAGGTTGACCGAGCGGAACTGCAGGGTGCGCGCAGCCTCGATCAGTGTGCGGGTTTGTTCCAGGCTTTGCAGGCGGTTGACCGCGCGCTGCACGGCCGGGTCGAGGTCCTGCACACCCAGGCTGACGCGGTTGAAACCCAGTTCGCGGAGCAGGCCCATGGTCGACCAGTCAGCCTCGCGGGGGTCGATCTCGATGCCGTAGTCGCCAGAGTCGTCGTCCAGCAGGTGGAAGTGCTGGCGCAGGGTGGCCATCAGCTGGCGCAGTTCCACATGGCTGAGGAAGGTCGGCGTGCCGCCGCCGAAATGCAGCTGTTCAACCCGTTGCTTGGGGCCCAGGTGGCAGGCGATCAGCTGGATTTCCTGCTCCAGGCGCTGCAGGTACGGCGCGGCGCGGGCGCGGTCCTTGGTGATGACCTTGTTGCAGGCGCAGTAGTAGCAGATGTTGGCGCAGAACGGCACGTGCACGTACAGCGACAGCGGGCGCACGGCTCGACGGCTCTCGCGCAGGGCGTGGAGCAGGTCGAACGAGCCCACCTCGCTGTGCAGTTGCACGGCGGTCGGGTAAGAGGTGTAGCGTGGCCCGGCCAGATCGTAGCGGCGGATCAGGTCGGTATCCCAACGAAGGTCGTCGAGCATGAGGGCGGTCCCCGGAAAGAGCAGCAGTGTTCCGGAGTCTATGGCTGTCTGTAGGAATCGGTGTTGATTTGCATCAAGGGCACTGGGGCTGCTTTGCAGCCCTTCGCGGGCATGCCCGCTCCCACATCAGCACGCGCCATCCTGTGGGAGCGGGCATGCCCGCGAAGGGCCGCAGAGCGGCCCCCGTCAGTGCCCCATCAACCAGTGCTGGTGCGGCCCGGGCAGGGTCCACACCCCAAACAGCATCACCATCACCCCGCCAGCCACTCGCACGCTGCGCCGCCTCAACAAGGCATTCACCCGTTCAGCCGCCAGCCCGGTGGCCAGCAGCACCGGCCAGGTCCCCAGCCCGAACGCGAGCATCAACGCCGCGCTGTACCCGGCGTTGCCCTGGCTGGCCGCCCACAACAGGGTGCTGTACACCAACCCGCACGGCAGCCAGCCCCACAGGGCGCCCAGCAGCAATGCCCGGGGCAGGCTGGCCACCGGCAGCAAGCGCGACGCCACCGGCTGGATATGCCGCCACAGCCCGCGCCCCAGGGCTTCGATACGGGTCAGGCCGCTCCACCAACCCGCCAGGTACAGCCCCATGGCGATCAACAGCAGCGCTGCCACCACCCTCAGTGCCAATGCCGCCGGGCTGCTGGCCACGGCCCAGCCGGCCATGCCCAGCAACAGGCCGGCGCTGGCATAGCTGAGAATGCGCCCAAGGTTGTACGCCAGCAGCAGGCGCAAGCGCCGGCCACGCTGTTCTGGCGGTATGGCGAGGGTCAGCGCGCCCATCAGGCCGCCGCACATGCCCAGGCAGTGGCCGCCGCCAAGCAGGCCAAGGACCAGTGCCGAGCCCAGCAGGGGAAGCAGGTCAGGCACGAGGTGGTGGTTCCTTGTCGGCGTCGGCCGGGGTGTCGTCAGGCTTCACCGCAGCCTGGTGGCGCGGGTCCTGGTCGTCGAACAGGATGCTGTGGGCGGGGCCTTCGAGGTCGTCGTACTGGCCGCTGTCCACCGCCCAGAAGAAGATGTACACGGCCACGCCGACCAGCAGCAGGGCTGCGGGGATCATGACATAGAGGGCGGGCATGGCGACTTCCTCCCGGGCAGGGGTGCTTCGGTTTTCGGCAGGCCCGATGCCAGCGGCATGCGGGTCAGGCGCAGGGCATTGAGCACGACGATCAGCGAGCTGACCGACATGCCGATAGCTGCCCACACCGGGGTGATCCAGCCGAGCGCGGCAAACGGCAACATCAGGCCATTATACAGCGAGGCCCACAGCAGGTTCTCGAGGATAATGCGGCGGGTGCGGCGGGCCAGGTCGAAGGCCTGCACCAGTGCCTGCAGGCGATTGGACAGCAGCACGGCATCGGCGCTGGTCTTGGCAAGGTCGGTGGCGCTGCCCATGGCAATGCTGATGTCGGCGGCGGCCAGCACCGGCACGTCGTTGACCCCGTCGCCGAGCATCAGCACCTTGCGCCCGGCTGCCTGCAGCGCCTTCAGCCGGTCCAGCTTGTCGTCCGGGCGCAGGCCGCCAATGGCCTGGTCGATGCCCAGTTGCGCAGCCACTTCGGCAACCATCGGCGAGCTGTCGCCCGACAGCAGCAGCGTGCGCCAGCCTCGGGCCTTGCAGGCGGCGAGCAGGGCCGGGGCGTCGTCGCGCAGGCGGTCGTCCAGGCCAAACCAGGCCAGCGGCCCCTGGCGGTCACCCAGCAGCAGCCACTGGCCGCGGGGCTCCGGCACGCCGGGGATTTCCGCACCGCTCAGGGCGCAGACGAAGGTGGCCTGGCCGATACGCAGGCGTTGGCCGTCGACCAGTCCTTCCAGGCCCAGGCCTGGCACGGTCTGCACATCGTCGGCGGGTATGGCGGTACGGCCGAAAGCGCGGGCGATGGGGTGTTCGGAGCGGTTTTCCAGGGCGGCGGCCAAGGCCAGGCAGCGGTCAGCGGGCAGGCTGCCGAGCGGGCGGATGCTGCGCAAGGTCAGGCGGCCCTCGGTGAGTGTGCCGGTCTTGTCGAAAATCACCGTGTCGATCTGGTTCAGGCCTTCCAGTACATGACCGCGGGTGACCAGCAGGCCCAGCTTGTGCAGGGTGCCGGTGGCGGCAGTCAGTGCCGTAGGCGTGGCCAGGGACAGCGCGCAAGGGCAGGTGGCCACCAGCATGGCCAGCACGATCCAGAACGCCCGTGCAGGGTCCAGGTACCACCACCACAGGCCGATGGCCACGGCAGCCAGCAGCGAGAACAGCAGGAACCACTGCGAGGCCCGGTCGGCGATTTCGGCCAGGCGCGGCTTTTCGGTCTGGGCACGCTCCAGCAGGCGGACGATGGCCGAGAGCCGCGAATCGTGGCCGAGGGCTTCGACTTCCACGTGCAAGGTGCTTTCGACGTTCAGCGTGCCGCCGGTGACTCGCTCGCCAACCCGGCGCGGTTGCGGCAGGTATTCGCCGGTCAGCAGCGACTCGTCGACGCTGGAGCGGCCTTCGACGATACGCCCGTCAGCGGGGATCACTGCGCCAGGCAGCACCTGCACGGTGTCACCGCAGTGCAGTTCGCTGAGCAGAATGCGCTCGCTGTGGCCAAGGGCGTCCAGGCGCAGGCACGAGGCGGGCAGCAGGTTGACCAGCTGCGCGGTGGCCGCGGCGGTGCGCTCGCGCGCGCGACGCTCCAGGTAGCGACCGGTCAGCAGGAACAGCGCGAACATGCCCACGGTGTCGAAATACAGCTCACCGCTGCCGGTGATGGCGGTCCAGATGCCGGCGCCGAAAGCCAGGACGATGGCCAGCGACACCGAAACGTCCATGGTCAGGTGGCGGGTGCGCAGGTCGCGCGCGGCGCCTTTGAAGAATGGCGCGCAGCTGTAGAACACGATGGGGATGGTCAGGAACAGTGCCACCCAGCGCAGGATGGTGTGCAGTTCAGGTGACAGGTCGATGTTGAATTCCGGCCAGGTGGCCATGGTCGCCATCATTGCCTGGAACCACAGCAGCCCGGCCACGCCCAGGCGGCGCAGGGCGCTACGGTTCTCCTGGGCCAGTTGCTCGGCGGCCTTGTCGGGCTGGTAGGGGTGGGCGGCGTAACCGATCTGGCGCAATTCGGCGAGCAGGCGTGACAGCGGCAGTTGCGTGTCGCTCCAGCTCAGCAGCAGGCGGTGGTTGGACAGGTTAAGGCGCGCCTCGGCGACGCCGGGCAGGTTGCGCAGGTGCTTCTCGATCAGCCAACCGCAGGCGGCGCAGCTGATGCCTTCGACCAGCAGGGTGGTTTCGGCCAGCTCGCCCTGGTGGCGGACGAAGGTTTGCTGCACGTCGCTGCGGTCGTACAGGGCCAGTTCGTCCTGCAACTGCCTGGGCAGGGCTTCGGGGTTGGCGCTGTTGTCACTGCGGTGCTGGTAGTAGTGCTCCAGGCCACCGGCGACGATCGACTCGGCCACCGCCTGGCAGCCGGGGCAGCAGAACTGCCGGGGCTCGCCGAGGACCACGGCGGTAAAGTGGCTGCCGGCGGGGACGGGCAGGGCGCAGTGGTAGCAGGGAGTGGGCTGGGTCATAAGGCAAGCACTGCTCAGGCAGATAGGAAGCCTTGTGGGAGCGGGCATGCCCGCGAATGCGTCAGGCCTGAAAACACCTTCGCCTGAGCTATCGCATTCGCGGGCATGCCCGCTCCCACAGGGATATGCGGTGTTGCTACTGCTGGTGCTCGGCACCTTGCAGGGCTTCGTCACCCAGCTGCAAAGTCACACCATGCTCCACTTTTTCCTCTTCGAACAAGCGCCACACCCGGCCCCCTTCACTGCCCAGCAGCTCGACAAAGCGCCGCCCGTCGACCTTGTCCTCCAGCTGGCCCACATAGCGCCCCGCGTCGACCCGGCTCAGCAGCACCTTGCGGTCCTTCTCCGGCTGGGTGGGCGAAATCAGGTTCAGCTCCAGGTTCTGCGGGCCACTGCTGCCGGTCAGGCGCAGGTCCACTTCGCCCGTCAGCTCGTCCAGGTGCACGGTGGCCTTCAGGCTCAGTTGCTGCGCCAGCAGTTCGCGGTCCAGCGAGCGGTTGATGCCTTTGCCGGCCTCGTAGTAGTTGTCGTTCACCAGGTTGTCCGGGTTGCGCACGGCGATGCTGACCATGGTCAGGCTCAGGCACACCGAGGTGGTGAGGATGCCGATGATGATCCAGGGCCAGAGGTGCTTGTACCAGGGGCTGGCGGCGGTGGCGGCAGGCATTGTGCGTTATCTCTCTTAGCGGATCTGTGGGCCGATGAAGCGGCTCTTGGCTTCAACCTGGGCGTCGCTGTCGTCGGCGCTCTTGAGGGTGAAGGTGATTTCGTTGGTAGTCGATGGCAGCTTCTCGGGGGCGACGGACAGCTGCACGGGCAGGCTGACGATATCACCGGCAGCCACGCGGATCTCGCGCTGGCCTTCGAGCTTGAGGTCCGGCAGGCCGGCGGCGTCCAGCACGTAGACATGGTCGCGCTGGTCCTTGTTCATCACTTTCAGGCTGTACACGTTTTCGATCCGGCCCTGGGCGTTCTCGCGGTACAGCACGCGGTCTTTGCTCACATCGAAACCGACCAGCGAGCGGGTGGCGAAGGCAGTCGCCAAGCCAATCATCATCACCAGCAGCACCGCGGCATAGCCGATCAGGCGTGGGCGCAGCATGTGGGTTTTCTGCCCGGACAGATTGTGCTCGGTGGTGTAGCTGATCAGCCCTCTGGGGTAGTTCATCTTGTCCATGATGCTGTCGCAGGCGTCGATGCAGGCGGCGCAGCCGATACACTCGATCTGCAGGCCGTCACGGATGTCGATGCCGGTGGGGCAGACTTGTACGCACATGGTGCAGTCGATGCAGTCACCCAGGCCTTGGGCCTTGTAGTCGGCATCCTTCTTGCGTGGCCCGCGGGTTTCGCCACGGCGCGGGTCGTAGGACACGATCAGCGTGTCCTTGTCGAACATCACGCTCTGGAAGCGTGCATAGGGGCACATGTACACGCACACCTGCTCGCGCAACCAGCCGGCGTTGCCGTAGGTGGCGAGGGTGAAGAAACCGACCCAGAAGTAGGCCCAGCCATCGGCCTGGCCTGTGAAGAATTCGATGACCAGTTCGCGGATGGGCGAGAAGTAGCCGACAAAGGTCATGCCGGTGACAAACCCGATCAGCAGCCACAGGCTGTGCTTGGCGAACTTGCGCAGGAACTTGTTGCCGCTCATGGGGGCTTTGTCGAGCTTCATGCGCTGGTTGCGGTCGCCTTCGGTGACCTTTTCGCACCACATGAAAATCCACGTCCACACGCTTTGCGGGCAGGTGTAGCCGCACCATACGCGGCCTGCGTACACGGTGACGAAAAACAGGCCGAAGGCGGCGACGATCAGGATGCCCGACAGCAGGATGAAGTCCTGCGGCCAGATGGTGGCGCCGAAGATGTAGAACTTGCGCTCGGGCAGGTTCCACCACACGGCCTGGTGGCCGCCCCAGTTCAGCCACACGGTGCCGAAGTACAGCAGAAACAGCACTGCACCGCCGACCATGCGCAGGCGACGGAACAGGCCGGTGAAGGCGCGGGTGTAGATTTTTTCCCGGGAGGCGTAGAGGTCGACGGAATCCTTCCCTTTGCTGGCAGGCGGGGTGACATCATGTACCGGAATTTGCTTGCTCATCAT
Organism: Pseudomonas sp. WOUb67; assembly: GCF_050058005.1. Classification (NCBI taxonomy): domain Bacteria; kingdom Pseudomonadati; phylum Pseudomonadota; class Gammaproteobacteria; order Pseudomonadales; family Pseudomonadaceae; genus Pseudomonas; species Pseudomonas sp. WOUb67. The sequence continues at coordinate 2,573,015 of NZ_CP170112.1, forward strand.
CAAGTCCCACGGCAGTGGAGAAACGCCGCGGCCAGTGCGTGCCGGCCGCAGTCTCGCGCAATCTGCTAGCGCTCTGCGACCCATGATACGCCGCTGATGGCGGCCCGGGGTCGCACTGCGACCATTTGTCGCGTTGGGTTTGTGGTAGGAATCGTGTTATGGCGGGTGTCAATTGATCCAGGTCATCAGGTGTTGCATTTACTGGCCTCATCGCCGGCAAGCCAGCTCCCACAGGTCCGCAACAGGGTTCTGGACCTGTGCTGTACTTGTGGGAGCTGGCTTGCCGGCGATAGGGCCAGACCTGCTTACTCAGCCTTGGCCTGTGCCTGGTCCTGATGCGACAGGCTATAAACATAAGCCGCCAGCAAGTGCACCTTGTCATTACCCTGCAACTGTTCCTGGGCTGGCATCTGCCCTTGGCGACCATAACGAATGGTCTGCTGCAACTGGGCAAAGCTCGAACCGTAGATGAACGCCTGCGGGTGGGTCAGGTTCGGTGCGCCCATGGCCGGGGTACCTTTGCCTTCCGGCCCGTGGCAGGCCACGCAGTTGGCAGCGAAGATCTTCTGGCCATTCTCGGCATCGGCCTTCGCGCCCTCTGGCAGGGTACGGCCATCGAGCTTGCTGACGATGAATGCAGCCACGTCGGCCACGCCCTGATCACCGATCACCTCGGCCCAGGCCGGCATCACGCCGTGGCGGCCGCCCATGATGGTGGTCTTGATGGTGTCCGGCTCGCCGCCCCAACGCCAGTCGTTGTCGGTCAGGTTGGGGAAGCCGAAGGCACCCTTGGCGTCGGAACCGTGGCACACCGAGCAGTTGGAGGCGAACAGCCGCGCGCCCATCTTCAGCGCCTGAGGGTCCTTGGCCACGTCCTCGATGGGCATGGCGGCGAACTTGGCGAAGATCGGCCCGAAGCGGGCGTCGGCCTTGGCCATCTCCTTTTCCCATTCGTGCACGCCGGTCCAGCCCGGCTGGCCGTTGGAAAACTCGGTCTGCTTGTCGTTGTCCAGGTACGAGTAGCCCGGCAGGATGCCTTTCCAGTTACCCAGGCCCGGGTACAGCACCAGGTAGCCGAGGGCGAAGATGATGGTGCCGACGAACAGCCAGAACCACCATTTCGGCAGCGGGTTGTCGTATTCCTCGATGCCATCGAAGGCATGCCCTACGGTTTCGTCGGTGACCTCTTCGCGCTGGCCCTTGCGGGTCGACAGCAACAGCCAGGTCAACGAGAAGATGGTGCCCAGGGTCAGGACGGTAACGTACAGACTCCAGAAGGTTGTCATTGTTTTTTGCTCCCAGAAGCTTTTGCTTGCTCGACGTGCCGGGTGGCCTCGGGGTCATCCGCGAAGGGCAGTTGGGTCGCTTCGTCGAAGTCCTTTTTACGCCGTGGGTTGAACACCCACAGCGCCAGGCCCACGAAGGCCACCATCACCACGACGGTGCCCAGGCCGCGAATCATCCCGATATCCATCAGCGTCACCGTTTGCTCTTGATGATGGTGCCAAGACCCTGCAGGTACGCGACGATGGCGTCCATTTCAGTCTTGCCCTTGACCGCGTCACGCGCGCCGGCAATGTCGGCATCGGTGTACGGGGTACCGAGTGTGCGCAGCACCTCCAGCTTCTTCGCGGTGTCCTTGCCATCGAGCTTGTTCTCGACCAGCCATGGGTAGGACGGCATCTTCGATTCCGGTACCACGTTGCGCGGGTTGTACAAGTGCGCACGGTGCCAGTCATCGGAGTAACGGCCACCAACGCGGGCCAGGTCCGGCCCGGTACGCTTGGAGCCCCACAGGAACGGGTGGTCCCACACGCTCTCGCCGGCCACCGAGTAGTGGCCGTAGCGCTCGGTTTCGGCGCGGAACGGGCGGATCATCTGCGAGTGGCAGCCCACGCAGCCTTCGCGGATGTAGATATCGCGGCCTTCCACCTCCAGCGCGGTGCGCGGCTTCATGCCTTCGACCGGCTTGTTGGTGACGTCCTGGAAAAACAGCGGGACAATCTGGGTCAGGCCACCGACGCTGACGGCGATGACCATGAAGAAGGCCAGCAGGCCTATGTTCTTCTCGACGGCTTCATGCTTCATCAGTGCGCTCCCACAACGACGATCTTGGCGGCTTCCTCAGCCTGTGCCGGGTTGGCGGCACGTACGGTACGGAACACGTTGTAGGCCATCAGCAGCATGCCACTGGCGAAGAACGCACCGCCCAGGGCGCGGACGATATAGCCAGGGTGGCTGGCCTGCAGGGCTTCGACGAAGGAGTAGGTGAGGGTGCCGTCATCGTTGATGGCGCGCCACATCAGGCCTTGGGTGATGCCGTTGACCCACATCGAGGCGATGTACAGCACGGTGCCGATGGTGGCCAGCCAGAAGTGCGCGTTGATCAGGCCGATGCTGTGCATCTGCTCGCGACCGTAGAGTTTCGGGATCATGTGGTACACGGCACCGATCGAGATCATTGCCACCCAGCCGAGGGCGCCGGCGTGGACGTGGCCGATGGTCCAGTCGGTGTAGTGCGACAGGGAGTTCACGGTCTTGATGGCCATCATCGGGCCTTCGAAGGTGGACATGCCGTAGAACGCCAGCGAAACGACCAGGAAGCGCAGGATCGGGTCGGTGCGCAGTTTGTGCCAGGCACCGGACAGGGTCATCATGCCGTTGATCATGCCGCCCCAGCTTGGCGCCAGCAGGATGATCGACATCACCATGCCCAGCGACTGCGCCCAGTCGGGCAGGGCGGTGTAGTGCAGGTGGTGCGGGCCTGCCCAGATGTACAGGGTGATCAGCGCCCAGAAGTGCACGATCGACAGGCGATACGAGTAGATCGGCCGCTCGGCCTGCTTGGGCACGAAGTAGTACATCATCCCCAGGAAGCCGGTGGTGAGGAAGAAGCCTACGGCGTTGTGGCCGTACCACCACTGGATCATCGCGTCGGTGGCACCGGCGTAGGCCGAGTACGACTTGAACAGGCTGACCGGCAGCGAGATGTGGTTGACGATGTGCAGCATCGCGGTGACCACGATGAAGGCGCCGTAGAACCAGTTGCCGACATAGATGTGCTTGGTCTTGCGCTTGACGATGGTGCCGAAGAACACCAGCCCGTAGGTGACCCAGACGATGGCCAGCAGGATCGCCAGCGGCCATTCGAGCTCGGCGTATTCCTTGGTGGTGGTGTAGCCCATCGGCAGGGTGATCAGCGCGCCGACGATGACCGCCTGCCAACCCCAGAAGGTGAAGGCGGCCATGCTGTCGGAGATCAGCCGGGTCTGGCAGGTGCGCTGCACCACGTAGTAGCTGGTGCCGAACAGCGCACAGCCCCCGAAGGCGAAGATCACCAGGTTGGTGTGCAGCGGGCGCAGGCGGCCGAAGCTGGTCCAGGGCAGGTCCAGGTTCAGTTGCGGCCATACCAGCTGCGAGGCGATGAAGACGCCGAGGCCCATGCCAAGGATCCCCCAGACCACCGTCATGATGGCGAACTGGCGGACGACCTTATAGTTATAAGCAGTCGGACTGATTGCTGTGCTCATTCTAAGGTTCCACGGTTTTAATGTTCTTGTTGGTCGAAAAATCGGCGCCAGTATTGATAACCAGCAAGGCTACCGCAACGCAACTTTGGTACGCCGACCCGTGTCCGGGCCCGTTCACTGATGTCCCGCAGTGATCGGGTCTGGACGATTGTACACAAATAAATATTTGTAATGTGTACCGTTTTTCACCTTTTTCTGATCGATCGGTCAAGCTTTTTTCGGGGGCGGCGACAGGCTATGCGCCGCGTCTGCTTCGGTTTTTTCGGAGCGAAGCCCACTGAGGCAACAAGCTTAGTTGTGTTCGGAGGGGGTGCAAGGAGGGGGGTAGAGCGGGGAGAGGGGCTGCTTTGCAGCCCATTCGCAGCACAAGGCTGCTCCTACAGGTGTTACGCGATCCCTGTAGGAGCAGCCTTGTGCTGCGAATGGGCCGCAAAGCGGCCCCGGGGTATTACTTGGAGGTCACCGTTTCAGCAGCGCTATCCTGCGACAGGCTATACACATAAGCCGCCAGCAAGTGCACCTTGTCATTACCCTGAATCTCAGCCTGCGCCGGCATCTGCCCCTGGCGACCATAACGAATGGTCTGCTGCAACTGGGCAAAGCTCGACCCATAGATGAACGCTGTTGGGTGGGTCAGGTCGGGTGCGCCCATGGCCGGGGTACCCTTGCCTTCAGGCCCGTGGCAAGCCACGCAGTTGGCGGCGAAGATCTCCTGGCCCTTGACCACGTCGGCCTTGCTCCCTTCCGGCAGGCTGCGGCCGTCAAGGTTGGTCAGCACGAAAGCAGCCACATCGGCCACGCCCTGGTCACCGATCACCTCGGCCCAGGCCGGCATCACGCCGTGACGGCCATTCATGATCGAAGCCTTGATGGTTTCTGCTTCACCGCCCCAGCGCCAATCCTTGTCGGTGAGGTTGGGGAAGCCGAAGGCGCCCTTGGCGTCCGAGCCGTGGCACACCGAGCAGTTGGAGGCAAACAGGCGGCCGCCCATTTTCAGCGCCTGCGGGTCCTTGGCCACTTCTTCCACGGGCATGGCGGCGTACTTGGCGAAGATCGGGCCGAACCTGGCGTCAGCCTTGTCCATTTCCTTTTGCCATTCGTTGACGCCGGTCCAGCCATTTTCATAGCCCGGCAGGATGCCTTTCCAGTTGCCCAGGCCCGGGTAGAGGATCAGGTAGCCAACCGAGAACACCAAGGTGCCGACGAACAGCCAGAACCACCACTTGGGCAGCGGGTTGTCGTACTCCTCGATGCCGTCGAAGCTGTGGCCCATGGTCTGGTCGGTGGTGTTCTTGCTCTCGCCCTTGCGGGTGGCGAGCAGCAGCCAGGTCAGGCCGATCAGGCTACCGATGGTCAGTACGCTGATGTACGTACTCCAGAAGGTGGTCATTGCCCGTTACTCCTTGCAGCAGTCGTGGCAGCAGGTTCCTGCCCGGCAGGGGGCAGGCGGTCGTCGACGAAGGGCAGCAGGCGCGCTTCGGCGAAATCACGGTCGCGGCGGCGGTTGAATACCCACAGGGAGAGGCCGATAAAGGCGATCATCACCACCAGGGTGCCCAGGCCGCGGATCATGCCGATGTCCATTTCCATCGCACTCACCTCTTGTTCTTGATCGCGGTGCCGAGCACCTGCAGGTAGGCGACCAGTGCATCCATCTCGGTCTTGCCCTTGACCGCGTCGCGGGCGCCGGCAATGTCGTCGTCGGAATACGGCACGCCCAAGGTGCGCAAGGTGCGCATCTTGACGTCGGTGTGGCTGTTGTCGACCTGCTGGGCGACCAGCCACGGGTACGACGGCATCTTCGACTCCGGCACCACGTTGCGCGGGTTGTACAGGTGCGCGCGGTGCCAGTCGTCCGAGTAGCGGCCGCCCACACGGGCCAGGTCCGGCCCGGTGCGCTTGGAGCCCCACAGGAACGGGTGGTCCCACACGCTTTCACCGGCCACCGAGTAGTGGCCGTAGCGCTCGGTTTCGGCGCGGAACGGGCGGATCATCTGCGAGTGGCAGCCCACGCAGCCTTCGCGGATGTAGATATCGCGGCCTTCCAGTTGCAGCGCGGTGTAGGGTTTCATGCCTTCCACCGGCTTGTTGGTGACGTCCTGGAAGAACAGCGGGACGATCTGGGTCAGGCCGCCGATACTGACGGCGAACACCATCAGCAGGGCCATCAGGCCGACGTTTTTCTCGATGACTTCATGTTTCATCAGGCGTTTCTCCTCAAGCCAACTGGGCGTTCGCAGGGGCGACGTCAAGCGCTGGCGAACGCACGGTGCGCCAGGTGTTCCAGGCCATCAGGAACATGCCGCTGAGGAAGATCGCGCCGCCGACAAAGCGCACGACAAAGCCTGGGTGGCTGGCCACCAGGGTTTCCACGAACGAGTAGGTGAGCGTGCCGTCGCTGTTGACTGCGCGCCACATCAGGCCCTGGGCGATGCCGTTGACCCACATCGAGGCGATGTACAGCACGGTGCCGATGGTGGCCAGCCAGAAGTGCGCGTTGATCAGGCCAAGGCTGTACATGCGCTCCTTGCCGAACACTTTCGGGATGGTGTGGTACAGCGCACCGATGGAGATCATTGCCACCCAGCCGAGGGCACCGGCATGCACGTGGCCGATGGTCCAGTCGGTGTAGTGGGACAGGGCGTTGACCGTCTTGATGGCCATCATCGGCCCTTCGAAGGTGGACATGCCGTAGAACGCGAGCGAAACGACCAGGAAGCGCAGGATCGGGTCGCTGCGCAGTTTGTGCCAGGCGCCCGACAGGGTCATCATGCCGTTGATCATGCCGCCCCAGCTCGGTGCCAGCAGGATCAGCGACATCACCATGCCCAGCGACTGCGCCCAGTCGGGCAGGGCGGTGTAGTGCAGGTGGTGCGGGCCGGCCCAGATGTACAGGGTGATCAGCGCCCAGAAGTGCACGATCGACAGGCGATAGGAATACACCGGGCGTTCGGCCTGCTTGGGCACGTAGTAGTACATCATCCCCAGGAAGCCCGCAGTCAGGAAGAAGCCCACCGCGTTGTGGCCGTACCACCACTGCACCATGGCATCGGTGGCGCCGGCGTACACCGAGTACGACTTGGTCAGGCTGACCGGCAGTTCCAGGTTGTTGACGATGTGCAACAACGCCACGGTGAGGATGAAGGCACCGAAGAACCAGTTACCCACGTAGATGTGCTTGGTGTTGCGCTTCATCAGCGTGCCGAAGAACACGATGGCGTAGCCCACCCAGACGATGGTGATCAGGATGTCGATCGGCCATTCCAGTTCGGCGTATTCCTTGGAGCTGGTGTAGCCCAGCGGCAGGCTGATGGCCGCCAGCAGGATCACCAGTTGCCAGCCCCAGAAGGTGAACGCGGCCAGGCGCGGTGCAAACAGGGTGGTCTGGCAGGTGCGTTGCACCGAATAATAGGAGGTGGCAAACAGCGCGCAGCCGCCGAAAGCGAAGATCACCGCATTGGTATGCAGGGGGCGCAGGCGGCCGAAGCTGGTCCAGGGGAGGTCGAAGTTGAGGGAAGGCCAGGCGAGCTGGGCGGCGATGAAGACGCCGAGCCCCATCCCGACGATTCCCCACACCACCGTCATGATGGCGAATTGGCGGACCACCTTGTAGTTATAGGCGGTACTGCTGGTTGTGTTCATGTATGGGTTCCCATCCACGGTTATTTGGCAGGCTTTACAGCGAGGCAAGCATGATTAATGGGCAAAGTGCCGGTATTGACGGGGATCAATGGGCGAAGGTCGGAAATGTCCCAGGCTTGCGCTGCGATCCTCCACAGGTTCAGGGCAAGGACGGCTACAAGGGCTGCCTGATCCTGGCCCACGGCGCAGGTGCGCCGATGGACAGCGGGTTCATGGACGAAATGGCGCAAAGGCTTGCGGCGCTTGGGGTAGCGGTAGTGCGCTTCGAGTTCCCGTACATGGCCGAGCGCAGGGTTACCGGTGGCAAACGGCCGCCGAACCCGCAGAAGGTGTTGCTGGAATGCTGGCGCGAGGTGTACCGGCAGGTGCGACCTTTGGTCGCGGGCAAGCTGGCCGTGGGTGGCAAATCCATGGGCGGGCGCATGGCGAGCCTGCTGGCCGACGAATTGGGCGCGGATGCGCTGGTGTGCCTGGGCTATCCGTTCTACGCGGTGGGAAAACCTGAGAGGCCGCGGGTGGAGCACCTGGCGGCGTTGAAAACACCGACGTTGATCGTGCAGGGCGAACGGGATGCGCTGGGTAACCGCGAGGCGGTGGCGGGGTATGCGTTGTCACCGGCAATCGAGGTGAGCTGGCTGGTGGCGGGGGACCATGACCTGAAGCCGTTGAAGGCCTCGGGGTTCAGCCATGCGCAGCATATGCAGGCGGCGGCTGAAAGTGTTGCGGATTTCCTGAAGGACTAGTGCTGGATTCTTCGCGGGCTTGCCCGCTCCCACAAGAACTGCACCGAATTCAAGATTGGCGCAAAACCCTGTGGGAGCGGGCATGCCCGCGAAGAGGCCGGCACAGGCTGACAGTTAGTCGCGGTACTCGCACAGGTAAGCGGTATCAACCGCTACTTTCAGCTGGAACTTGCTGTCAGCGGCAACATTGAACTTGTCGCCCGCCTTGAAGGTTTCCCAGTTGTCGCTACCCGGCAGTTTCACGGTCAGCGCGCCCGATACCACGTGCATGATCTCGCGCTTGGCAGTGCCGAACTCGTATTCGCCCGGGGCCATGACGCCGACCGTGGCCGGGCCTTCTTCGCCCGCGAATGCGATCGACTTGACGGTGCCGTTGAAGTACTCGTTGACCTGGAACATGGGCGACTCCTGAAAAGGGGGATGAAAAAGGGCTGGCCAGTATGCCCAAGCCCACAGGCCTCGTCATCTGCTTTCAGGGGCTGCTGGCGGGCAGGGTCAACGGTAATAGCCGCGCCGTGTTGCGCGCATCTTCAAGGGCCCGGTGCTGCTGCCCGCAAAAGTGCATGCCGGCCAGGTGCAGGGCACCGTTCAGGCCGGTAGGGCGCTGCAGGTGGCGGGCCTTGGCAAAGCGCTGCTTGAGGTTGATGTGCGGCAACGTCCGCAGCAGGCTGTCGAGCCCGTGCAGTTGCCATTCCTGGTGCAGTTGCTGGCGGTCGTAGTCGCCCCAGCTGACCCAGGCCTGAAGCTGCCCACGGTGGTGCCCGAGCCAGCGCTCGAAGCTTGCCCACACCTCGCGAAACGGCTCGGCGCCGTCCACGTTGGCCTGGCTGATGTGCGTCAGCTCACGGCAGAACGGGGTCAGCTGTGGCCGCCGCCGTGGCCGCACGAAACGCTGAAAGTGGTCGACTTCGCGCCCTTCGCGGGTGACCAGGCTAGCGCCGATTTCAATGACTTCCATCTCTGTGACCGGCCACCCACCATCGTCGGTGGTGGCTTCCAGGTCGATCACCAACCAATGGCCCATAGCAGGCTCCCTTGCAGATCCTGCTAGAGCGTAGCCAAACTCCGCGCATACGGCACCCCCTGGCATTTTGCCGCCCGCTCTGGAACAAAGAGTGGCACAAAGAACAGGCACCAGCAGTTGTGCAGCTTCCCGAAAACGCCTAGCTTAAGCGGACCCAGGCATGAACCGTGATGAGCGTCCGTCTTGACTCCAGCGCCCGGCCTCAAGGCCTTGTCCACCCTGATGTTGCTGGCCGTGTACTGGCTGGCGTCGCCGGCATGGGCTGCCGACGCCGTCGAAGTGAAGATTGGCGCGGCGCATTTCCCGCCCTACACGGTACGCCCGGAGCAGGGGGCCGACACCGGTCTGCTGCCGCAACTGGTCGACGCGCTCAACCGCTTGCAGCAGGGGTATCACTTTGTCCTGGTGCCCACTTCCATCCAGCGGCGTTTTGGTGACTTCCAGCAGGGACGCACCGACATGGCGATTTTCGAAAACCCGCAATGGGGCTGGGAGCAGATTGCCCACCAGACCGTGGACATGGGCCTGGAGGATGCCGAAGTGTTCGTTGCCCGCCAGGCCAATGGCAGCGACCCGCATTACTTCGACGACCTGAGTGACAAACGCCTGGCATTGTTCAACGGCTACCATTACGCGTTCGCCCGCTTCAACTCCGACCCGGACTACCTGCGCGAGGCCTACAACGCGACCCTGACCTACTCCCACGACAGCAACCTGCTGATGGTGCAGGCCGGCCGCGCCGACATCGCCCTGGTCACGCGGTCCTACCTCAGTGATTTCCTGGCGCGCAACCCGGCCAGCAGGGCGCAGCTGGTGCCTTCGCAACGCATCGATCAGGTCTATCACCACTACGCCCTGCTGCGCCCGGGTGCCCCCATCGGCGAGCAGTCGTTCGCTGGCCTGCTGCGTGACCTGCGTGACAGCGGTGAACTGGCACGCATCTTCGAGCCCTATCGCATCACCGTCTCGGTCCCCCAGGACTAGGCTTTGTACGAAAAGTGCCTGCGCGACGATCATGCTGCGTTGAAAACAGGCTCGGAATGCTCATTTACAACCCGTAAAGTCGAGCGCGAATCCGACCGTTCCTCGCCTGTTTTCGCCTTGCCTGATCGCCGCTCGGCTACTTTTCGTACAAACCCTAAATTCACGCACGGCGGCAACGTTCTCAACAGTGAGCCTTTTCTTCATTTTCGTGAGTCCAGCCCATGCCGTTCGATGCCGCTTCGCAGCCCCAGTCACCGCCACGCTGGCGCAGCCTCAGTGCCGAGGAGGGTGGCAGCTGGCTGAGCCTCACCCTCGAAGGTCGCCCCCTGATCCAGGTGCGCCTGGAGGCGGGCGCTACCTTGCACGTTCACCTTGAGCGCCTCTGCCCTGAGCGCCCCTATCAAGCCTTGTGGGCTGCCTGCTACTGGCTGCTGTCCCGCGATACGGCCTGCCAGCGCCTGGTCTGGCACTTGCCCGAGGTACAGCCCCAGGCATTGGCCAGTGGCCTGCTGCTGGTAGCCGAGCAGCCCGGTCAGTACCTGTGCGAGCGGGCGCTGTTCTGGCAGTTGCCACAGCCTTGGCTGGGCGATGCGCTGGCTGCGGCGTACCCGCAGCAGATGCAGATCAGCAACGGCAAGCGCCACCCGCGCCGCGCGCCCAAACCCCGTGGAGAGGTGTACCGGCGCTTCGATGCGCGCCTGGGTAGCTGGGTGTCGCTGCGTACCCTGGAGATCGAACACGACCTGGAGCGTTTCAACCGCTGGCAGAACAACCCGCGGGTGGATGCGTTCTGGCAGGAGGGCGGCACGCTGGCGCAGCACCGCGAGTACCTGGGCAAGCTGGAGGCCGACCCGCATACCCTGACGCTGATCGGCTGCTTTGATGATGAGCCGTTTGCCTACTTCGAGGCGTACTGGGCCAAGGAAGATCGCATTGCACCGTTCTACCCGGCCGATGACTACGACCGCGGCATTCACATGCTGGTGGGGGAGGAGAGTCATCGCGGGCCGCACAAGGTGGCCAGCTGGCTATCGGCGCTGGTGCACTACCTGTTCCTGGATGACCCGCGTACCCAGCGGGTGGTGGCTGAGCCACGTGCCGACAACGGCAAGATGATCGGCTACATGCACGACCAGTGCTTCCATTGCGACAAAGAGTTCGACTTCCCGCACAAGCGGGCGGCGCTGATGATTCTGGGGCGGGAGCGGTTCTTCGATCGTTGCAAGCTGGCTTGAGGGACCTGGCGATTCCTGCAGGGGAGGGTGGTCTTTTGTAGGAGCAGCCTTGTGCTGCGAAGGGGCCGGCAAGACAGGCGATATGTTGTGCCGGGGCTGGCCTCTTCGCAGCACAAGGCTGCTCCTACCTAGGGCCGGGCAGGCCTGCAGGAAGTCGCCAGGGGTTTAGACCTGCCGATTGGCGGTCTTGCGGCAGTGCACCAGTGCATCGCGGATCATGAAGTTGACCAGTGTCGGCGACACGCCCAGCTCCTTGGCAATGTCTTTCTGCGGCACACCGTGCAGGCGGTACATCTCGAACGCATAGCGGGTACGCTGCGGCAGTTCGTTCAGCGCCTCGGCAATGTCGTCCAGCGCGGCAAGGTTGATGTGGGTCGCTTCGGGCGAGGCATTCTGGAGGACCACGTTCAGGCCTTCCTCCTCGGTGCCGGAGTACTTCAGCTCCATCGCCTGCTTGCGGTAGTGGTCGATCGCCAGGTTGCGCACGATCTGGAACAGGTAGCTGAGCTGCGCCTTGAACGACGAGGTGATCTGCGGGGCGGCGCTGAGCCGGAAGAAGGCATCCTGCACCACATCTTCGGCGCGCGAGCGGCAGCCGGTGATGCGGGCGGCAATCTTGACCAGGATGCTGCGATTGTCGACGAAGGCCTGCAGTAATGGTGAATCGCACTTACTTGTGGATAGTTGTTCCGCCATGGAAATCACCTTGTCACAGAGGGGAAAGGAGGCCCCCAAGGCTGGGAAGCTTCCTACGACGTGCGACAAGCTATTCAGAATGATAATGATTGTCAAATACGAAACGTAATTAGTATCTGTATCTTTCAGTTCTAAGCCCGGAGTGTGAAACGCTTCACCTCCCGCCCCCTCCAAACCCGCGCAATCCTCGTTAATTTCTTCCTCGGCCCATCCGTTCCCCTGTGTACATCCGGCCGCCGTGCGCTGCCCGCCCACGTTTGCGGAGCAGCCGGCCCGACCCAACCAGACACTGGCAGGAACACCCCATGACGGACGCCTTCGAACTCCCGCTCTCGCTGGTCCAGGCACTGGCGCAACGCGCCGCGCAGACCCCGGACAAGATCGCCTTGCGCTTTCTGGCCGACGCCCCCGGCGAGCAGGCCGTGCTCAGCTACCGGGACCTCGACCAGCGCGCACGCACCATCGCCGCCGCCTTGCAGGCCCGTGCCGGCTTTGGCGACCGTGCGGTGCTGTTGTTCCCCAGCGGTCCGGACTACGTGGCGGCTTTCTTCGGTTGCCTGTATGCGGGGGTGATCGCGGTACCGGCTTACCCGCCGGAGTCTGCGCGCCAGCACCATCAGGAGCGCTTGCTGTCGATCATCGACGATGCCGAGCCGCGCCTGCTGCTGACGGTCGCGGCGTTGCACGGCAGCCTGCAAGGCCTGGAGGCGCTGGCGGCGGACAACGGCCCAGAACTGCTGGCGGTGGACAGCCTGGACCCGGCGCTGGCCGCGGACTGGCGCGAGCCCGTGCTGCAAGGTGATGACATCGCCTTCCTGCAGTACACCTCTGGCTCCACGGCGCTGCCCAAGGGCGTGCAGGTCAGCCATGGCAACCTGGTGGCCAACGAGCAGTTGATCCGCCAGGGCTTCGGTATCGACCTCAACCCCGACGACGTGATCGTCAGCTGGTTGCCGCTGTACCACGACATGGGCCTGATTGGCGGCTTGTTGCAGCCGATCTTCAGCGGCGTGCCGTGCGTGCTGATGTCGCCGGGTTACTTCCTGGCCCGGCCGCAGCGCTGGTTGCAGGCCATCAGCGAGTATGGCGGCACCATCAGCGGTGGCCCCGACTTCGCCTACCGCCTGTGCAGCGAGCGGGTCAGCGAGGCCTCGTTGGCCGGTCTCGACCTGAGCCGCTGGCGCGTGGCCTATTCCGGCTCCGAGCCGATCCGCCAGGACAGCCTGGCGACGTTCGCCGACAAGTTCCAGGCCTGCGGCTTCGACCCGCAGAGCTACTTCGCCAGCTACGGCCTGGCGGAAGCCACCCTGTTCGTCAGCGGCAGCCGCCGTGGCCAGGGCATCGGGGCGCTGGAACTGGACGCCGAAGCCTTCGCCGCCAACCGCGCCGAACCGGGCAAAGGCAGCGTGCTGATGAGCTGCGGCTACCCGCAGCCCGGTCACCCGGTGTGTGTCGTCGAGCCGCAGCGCTTGCAGAGGCTGGGCGACAACCAGGTCGGCGAAATCTGGGCCGGTGGCCCGAGCATCGCCCTGGGTTACTGGCGCAACCCCGAAGCCAGCGCGCGCACCTTCGTTGAAATGGACGGCCAGACCTGGCTGCGCACCGGCGACCTGGGCTTCATGCGCGAGGGGGAGGTGTTCGTCACCGGGCGGCTGAAAGACATGCTGATCGTGCGTGGCCAGAACCTGTACCCGCAGGACCTGGAAAAAACCCTCGAACGCGAAGTCGAGGTGCTGCGCAAAGGCCGGGTGGCCGTGTTTGCCGTCGAGCAGCAGGGCGAGGAGGGCATCGGCGTGGCGGTGGAGATCAGCCGCAACGTGCAGAAGGCAATCAAGCCCCAGGACCTGATCAAGACCCTGCGCCAGGTGATCGCCGACGCCTGCCGCCAGGCCCCGGCCGTGGTCCTGCTGCTGAACCCGGGCGCGCTGCCCAAGACCTCCAGTGGCAAGCTGCAGCGTTCGGCCTGCCGCCTGCGCATGGACGATGGCAGCCTGGACTGCTACGCCCGCTTCCCTGATGTGAGCGAAGCCGCTGCAAGCGCGGCTGCGGGCGATGAGCTGCAAGCACGCATCGCCGCTGTGTGGCGCGATGTCCTCAAGACAGAGGCAGTTGCGGCGGACGACCACTTCCTGCTGCTGGGCGGCAACTCAATCGCTGCCACCCAGGCCACTGCGCGCCTGGCCGATGAGCTGGGTATCCACCTGAGCCTGCGCACCCTGTTCGAAGCGCCGGTGCTGGCCGATTACAGTAACGCTGTGGCGTCGATCATCGCCGAAGGCGCTGCCGGCACCGCCACCATCGCAACGCTGGAGCGCGGCCAGGCCTTGCCCCAGTCGCTGGCGCAAAACCGCTTGTGGCTGCTGTGGCAGTTGCAGCCACAATCGGCGGCCTACAACATCCCGGCCGGCCTGCAACTGCGCGGTGAACTGGACGAAAGTGCCCTGGAAGCCGCCTTCCAGGCGCTGGTGGCGCGCCACGAATCCCTGCGCACCGTATTCAGCGAAGAAAACGGCCAGGCCCTGCAACGCATCCTGCCGCAACAGCCGTTCAGCCTGCGCCGCCTGGGTCTTGAAGGCCAAACCCCCGAGCAGGTCAGCGCCCAGCGTGAAACCGAGGCCCGTCAGCGGTTCGACCTGACCCAAGGCCCGTTGCTGCGCGTGACCTTGGCACGCCTGGACGACGAACACCACCAGCTGTGGGTGACCCTGCACCACATTGTCGCTGACGGCTGGTCGCTGAATATCCTGCTGGATGAATTCGCCAAGCTTTACGCCGCCCGCTGCCAAGGCCTGGAGGCCAACCTGGCGCCGCTGACCCTGGGTTACGCCGACTACGGCACCTGGCAGCGCCAATGGCTGGCGGCCGGTGAAGCCGAACGCCAACTGCAGCACTGGAAGGCGCAGTTGGGCGATGAGCTGCCGGTGCTCGACCTGTGCACCGACCACCCCCGCGCCAGCCAGCGCGAACACAGTGCTGCGCGGTTCAACCTCAAGGTGCCGGCCAAACTCGCCGAAGCCCTCAAGGGCCTGGCCCGCGAACAGCAGGCCAGCCTGTTCATGGTCCTGCTGGCCGGCTGGCAGGCGCTGCTGCACCGCTACAGCGGCCAGGCTGACATCCGGGTCGGTGTGCCCAACGCCAACCGCCCGCGCTTGGAAACCCAAGGCCTGGTAGGCTTTTTCATCAACACCCAGGTACTGCGTGCACAGCTCGATGGCCGCCTGCCATTCACGCAGCTGCTGGCCCAGGTGCGCCAAGCTACCCTTGAGGCGCAGGCTAACCAGGACCTGCCGTTCGAACAGCTGGTTGAAGCGCTCCCCGAAGCCCGCGAGCAAGGCCTGTTCCAGGTCATGTTCAACCACCAGCAACGTGACCTGTCGGCCCTGCGCCGGCTGCCGGGTCTGCTGGCCGAGGAGCTGCCGTGGCACAGCCGCGAAGCCAAGTTCGACCTTCAGTTGCACAGTGAAGAAGACCATCAGGGCCGCCTGAGCCTGGCTTTCGACTATGCCTCGGAGCTGTTCGAAACCAGCACCGTAAAACGCCTGGCCCATCACCTGCTGGCGCTGCTGGAGCAGGTATGCGCCGCGCCGCAGCGGGCGCTGGGCGAGGTGCAACTGCTGGACGCGCCTGGCCGCGCGCAACTGCTGGGGTGGGGCCAGGCGCCGGCTACCGCACCGCAGCACCTGCTGGTAGAGCAACTCAATGAGCAGGCACGCCTGACCCCGCAGCGCACCGCCCTGGCCTGGGACGGCGGCAGCCTCGACTACGCCGAGCTGCATCAGCAGGCCAACCGCTTGGCGCACTACCTGCGCGACAAAGGCGTCGGCCCCGACACCTGCGTCGCCATTGCCATCGAGCGTTCGCCGCAGTTGCTGGTCGGCCTGCTGGCCATCCTCAAGGCCGGCGGCGCCTACGTGCCGCTGGACGTCGACTACCCGGCCGAGCGCCTGGCCTACATGCTCGGCGACTGTAACGCCGGCCTGTTGCTCAGCCACAGCAGCCTGCTGGGCAAGCTGCCGCAGGTCGACGGGGTCAGCGCCATCGCCCTCGACCAGTTGCACCTGGACAGCTGGCCCAGCCACGCGCCAGGCCTGCACCTGCACGGCGACAACCTGGCCTATGTGATCTACACCTCCGGCTCTACCGGCCAGCCCAAGGGGGTGGGCAATACCCATGCGGCGCTGGCCGAGCGCCTGCAGTGGATGCAGGCCACCTACGCGCTGAATGACAGCGACGTGCTGATGCAGAAGGCGCCGATCAGCTTCGATGTGTCGGTGTGGGAATGCTTCTGGCCGCTGGTAACCGGTTGCAAACTGGTACTCGCCGGCCCCGGTGAGCACCGTGACCCGCAGCGCATTGCCGCGCTGGTGCAGGCCCATGGCGTGACCACGCTGCACTTCGTGCCGCCGCTGTTGCAGGTGTTCGTCCAGGAGCCGCAGGCGGGCGCCTGCAGCAGCCTGCGCCGGGTGTTCTCCGGTGGCGAAGCATTGCCCGCCGCGCTGCGTGACCGCGTGCTGCAAGTGCTGCCACAGGTGCAGTTGCATAACCGCTATGGCCCGACCGAAACCGCCATCAACGTCACCCACTGGCATTGCCAGGTGGCGGACGGCGAGCGTTCGCCCATCGGCCGTCCGCTGGGCAATGTGCTGTGCCGCGTGCTGGACGATGAGCTGGAGCTGACCGCCCCCGGTGTGCCGGGCGAGTTGTACCTCGGTGGCGCGGGCCTGGCCCGTGGCTACCTGGGCCGCCCCGGCCTCACTGCCGAGCGCTTCGTGCCCCAGGCCGACGGCCAGGGCGAGCGCTTGTACCGCAGCGGCGACCGCGCCCGCTGGCAGGTGCAGCTGGAGGCCCTGGAATACCTCGGTCGCCTCGACCAGCAGGTGAAGGTGCGTGGGTTCCGCGTCGAGCCTGAAGAAGTGCAGGCCTGCCTGCTGGCACAAGCGGGTGTGGAACAGGCGCTGGTGCTGATCCACAAGGACGCCGTTGGTGCACAGCTGGTGGGTTATTACAGTGGCAGTGCGCAGCCAGCCGAAGTACTGGCCGTGCTGGCTCAGCAACTGCCCGCGTACATGGTGCCGGCGCAGCTCATCCCGTTGGCACAGCTGCCACTGGGCCCCAGCGGCAAGGTCGACCGCAAGGCGCTGCCGGCCCCGGTGTGGCAGCAACGCGAACATGTCGAGCCACACACCGAGTTGCAGCAACAGGTCGCCGCCATCTGGCGCGAGGTGCTGAACCTGCCGCGCGTCGGCCTGCAGGACGACTTCTTCGCCCTGGGCGGGCACTCGCTGCTGGCCACCCAGATCGTCTCGCGCAGCCGCCAGGCCTGCGATGTCGAGCTGCCGCTCAAGGCCCTGTTCGAAGCCAGCGAACTGGGCGCCTTCTGTGCCGAGATCGCCCGCATTCGCGCCGCCGGCGAGCGCAATCTGCAAGGCGCAATCGCCCGCGTCGATCGCCGTCAGGCGGTGCCGCTGTCGTATTCGCAGCAGCGCATGTGGTTCCTCTGGCAAATGGAGCCGGACAGCCCGGCGTACAACGTCGGCGGCATGGCACGCCTGCGCGGCACCTTGCACGTAGACGCTTTCGAGCGTGCGCTGCAGGCGCTGATCGTGCGCCATGAAACCTTGCGCACCACCTTCCCCAGCATCGACGGCGTGCCGTATCAGTGCGTGGCCGAAGACAGTGGCCTGCACCTCGACTGGCAGGACTTCAGTGCCTTGCCTGTCGATGCCCGCCAGCAACGCCTGCAACAACTGGCTGATGACCAGGCGCACCAGCCGTTCGACCTGGAGCGCGGCCCGCTGCTGCGCGCCTGCCTGGTCAAGGCTGACGAGCGCGAGCACTTCTTCGTGCTGACCCTGCACCACATCGTCACCGAAGGCTGGGCCATGGACATTTTCGCCCGCGAGCTGGGCGAACTGTACGAAGCCTTTGTCGATGACCGCGAGTCGCCGCTGGCGCCGCTGCCGGTGCAATACCTGGACTACAGCGTGTGGCAACGGCAATGGCTGGAAAGCGGCGAGGGCGCGCGTCAATTGGCCTACTGGAAAGAGCGCCTGGGCGACGAGCACCCGGTGCTGGCCTTGCCTGCCGACCGCCCGCGCCCGGCAGTGCAGAGCCACCGCGGCGAGCTGTACCGCTTTGAACTCGACCCGGCAGTGGTCGCCCGCGTGCATGCCTTCAACAGCCAGCGCGGCCTGACCTTGTTCATGACCATGACCGCCACGCTGGCCGCCTTGCTGCACCGCTACAGCGGCCAGCGTGACCTGCGCATCGGCGCGCCGGTAGCCAACCGCATCCGCACGGAAAGCGAAGGCCTGATTGGCGCCTTCCTCAATACCCAGGTGCTGCGCTGCGAGCTGGACGGGCAGATGACCGCCAACGCGCTGCTGGAGCAGATGCGCCAGGCCGCCATCGAAGGCCAGTCGCACCAGGACCTGCCGTTCGACCAGTTGGTGGAAGCGTTGCAGCCGCCGCGCAGCAGCGCCTACAACCCGCTGTTCCAGGTGATGTGCAACGTGCAGCGCTGGGCCTTCCAGCAAAGCCGCACACTGGCCGGCATGCAGGTGGATTACCTGGTCAACGATGCCAGTGCCACCAAGTTCGACCTGTACCTGGAGGTCACCGACCTCGACGGCCGCCTTGGCTGCTGCCTGACTTACAGCCGTGACCTGTTCGACGAGCCACGTATTGCGCGCATGGCCGAGCACTGGCAGCACCTGCTGGTGGGCTTGCTGGACAACCCGCAACAGCGCCTGTGCGAGCTGCCGATGCTCAGCGGCGCCGAGCAGCAGGTGCTGGTGGGCCAGTTGCAGGGCGAGCACAGTTTCGACCTCGACCAGACCCTGCACGGCCTGTTCGCCGCCCAAGCGGCGCGCACGCCACAGGCTGGCGCGCTGACCTTCGCCGGCCAGCACATGAGCTATGCCGAACTCGACCAGCAGGCCAACCGCCTGGCCCGCGCCCTGCGCGAGCGTGGCGTCGGCCCGCAGGTGCGCGTGGGCCTGGCGCTGGAGCGCTCGCTGGAAATGGTCGTCGGCCTGCTGGCCATCCTCAAGGCCGGTGGCGCCTACGTGCCGCTCGACCCCGAGTACCCGCTTGACCGCCTGCGCTACATGATCGAAGACAGCCGCATCGGCCTGCTGCTCAGCCAGCGTGAGCTACTGCAAACCCTCGGCGAGCTGCCTGAGGGCGTGGCCCGCTGGAGCCTGGAAGACGACGCTGCCAGCCTGTCGGCCTACAGCGATGCGCCGCTGGACAACGTCAACCTGCCGCAGCATCAGGCGTACCTGATCTACACCTCCGGCTCCACCGGCAAGCCCAAGGGCGTGGTAGTCAGCCATGGCGAGTTCGCCATGCACTGCCAGGCGGTCATCGCCGCGTTCGGCATGCGCAGCGATGACTGCGAGCTGCATTTCTATTCGATCAACTTCGATGCTGCCAGCGAGCGCCTGTGGGTGCCGTTGCTGTGCGGTGCCCGCGTGGTGCTGCGCGCCCAAGGGCAGTGGGGCGCCGAGGACATCTGCCAACTGGTGCGCGAGCAGCAGGTAAGCGTTCTGGGCTTCACCCCCAGCTACGGCAGCCAGCTGGCCCAATACCTGGGCGGGCAGGGCGAACAACTGCCGGTGCGCCTGGTGATCACCGGTGGCGAAGCGCTGACTGGCGAGCACCTGCAGCGTATTCGCCAGGCCTTTGCGCCGCAGCAGTTCTTCAACGCCTATGGCCCGACCGAAACCGTGGTCATGCCGCTGGCCTGCCTGGCGCCAGAGGTGTTGCCAGCGGACCTTGGCAGCGTGCCGATTGGCCGTGTCATCGGTAGCCGCACGGCCTACATCCTCGACGAAGACCTGGCCCTGTTGCCGCAAGGTGGCATTGGCGAACTGTACGTGGGCGGTGCCGGCCTGGCTCAGGGTTATCACGACCGCCCGGGCCTCAGCGCCGAGCGCTTCGTTGCCGACCCGTTCTGCACTGAAGGCGGCCGCTTGTATCGCACGGGCGACCTGGTGCGCCTGGGCACTGACGGCCTGGTCGAGTACGTCGGCCGTGCCGACCAGCAGGTGAAGATTCGCGGTTTCCGCATCGAACTGGGCGAAATCGAGAGCCGCTTGCAGGCGCATGCCGATGTCGACGAGGCCGTGGTGCTGGCGTTGGATCTACCGGGCGGCAAGCAACTGGTGGGTTACCTGGTGTGCAAGCAGGCCACGGCTGGCAGCGAGGCGCAAAGCCAGCTGCGTGAAGCAGTGAAGGCCGATGCCCGCCAGCACCTGCCGGATTACATGGTGCCCGCGCACCTGGTGCTGCTCGACAGCCTGCCGTTGATGGGTAACGGCAAGCTCGACCGCCGTGCGCTGCCACTGCCGGACCTGGAACAGGCGCAGCAACAGTACCAGGCGCCTGGTAACGAGGTGGAAGCGCAGCTGGCGCAGATCTGGCGTGACGTGCTCAACGTGGCCCGGGTGGGTGTGCAGGATAACTTCTTCGAACTGGGCGGCGACTCGATCCTGTCGATCCAGGTGGTCAGCCGGGCCCGTCAGGCCGGCTTGCAGTTCACCCCGCGCGACCTGTTCCAGCACCAGACCATCCAGACCCTGGCGGCCGTGGTTCAGCACAGCGAAGCCGCCAGCAGCATCGAGCAGGGCTTGCGCCAGGGTCAGACCGGTCTGACGCCGATCCAGCACTGGTTCTTCGACAGCGAAGTACCACAGCCGCAGCACTGGAACCAGGCGGTGCTGCTGGAGGCTCGCCAACCGTTGGAGGAGGCCGCGCTCGAACAGGCGTTGGCTGCGCTGGTGCAGCACCACGACAGCCTGCGCCTGCGCTTCAGCGAGGCCCGTGGCCGCTGGCAGGCCGAGTACGCCCAGCCTGCCGCCGAGCAACTGCTGTGGACTGCCACCGTTGCCGATTTCGCCGATTGCCAGGCCCTGTACACCGACCTGCAGCGCAGCCTCGACCTGCAACAGGGCCCGCTGTTGCGCGCCTTGCTGGTGCGTGACGGGCAGGGCAGCCAGCGCTTGTTGCTGGCGATCCATCACCTGGTAGTCGATGGCGTGTCCTGGCGGGTGCTGCTGGAAGACCTGCAGGCGCTTTATCGTGGCCAGCCGCTGCCGGCCAAGACCCACACCATGGGCGACTGGGCCGCGCGCCTGGCCAGTTACGCCGGCAGCGATTCGCTGCGCGACGAACTGGGCTGGTGGCAAGGCCAGCTGGGCGGCGTGCGCCGCGAACTGCCGTGCGATCACCCGCAAGGTGGCAACCTGCACCGCCACGCCCAGACACTGGCCATCGGCCTGGACGTGGAGCAGACCCGGCAACTGCTGCAACAGGCCCCTGCCGCCTACCACACCCAGGTCAACGACCTGCTGCTGACCGCACTGGCGCGGGCCTTGAGCCGGTGGAGCGGCGATGAGGAAGTGTTGGTGCAGCTTGAAGGCCACGGCCGCGACGGGCTGTTCGAAGACATGGACCTGACCCGCAGCGTCGGGTGGTTCACCAACGCCTATCCGCTGAGCCTGCACCCGCTGCCAGGCGAGGACGATGCGGCGCGGGCCGGTTCGATCAAGCGCATCAAGGAACAACTGCGCCAGGTACCGCACAAGGGCCAGGGCTACGGCGTACTGCGCTACCTGGCCGACCCGGCCGTGCGCGAACAGATGGCGGCCTTGCCGCAGGCGCGCATCACCTTCAACTACCTGGGCCAGTTCGACCAGCAGTTCGACAGCGCAGCGTTGTTCCAACCGCTGGAAGCCCCGGCTGGGTTGGCTCATGACCTCGATGCACCGCTGCCAAACTGGCTGAGCGTCGATGGCCAGGTGTATGGCGGCGCCTTGCAACTGCGCTGGACCTTCAGCGCCGAGCGCTATGACCCGCAGACCGTCGCCCGCCTGGCCGAGGCCTATCGCCAGGAGCTGCTGGCGCTGGTCGCGCATTGCCTGGCCGATGGCAATGGCAGCTTCACCCCGTCGGACTTCCCGCTGGCGCACCTGACCCAGGAGCAGATCGACGCACTGCCGGTACCGGCTGCGCAGATCGAGGACGTCTACCCGCTGACGCCGATGCAGGAAGGCATGCTGCTGCACACCCTGCTGGAGCCGGGCACCGGCCTTTACTACATGCAGGACCGCTACCGCATCAACAGCGCCCTGGACCCTGAGCGTTTCGCCCACGCCTGGCAGGCCGTGGTAGCACGCCACGAAGCATTGCGCGCCTCGTTCAGCTGGAACAGCGGCGAGGCGATGCTGCAGATCATCCACAAGCCGGGCAACCTGGCGGTGGACTACCAGGACTGGCGCGGCCTGGCTGACGACGCCCAGGAGCAGCGCCTGCAAGCCCTGCACAAGCAGGAGCGCGAGGCCGGGTTTGCCCTGCTCAGCGAAGCACCGTTCCACCTGCGCCTGGTGCGCGTGGCCGACGAGCGCTACTGGTTCATGATGAGCAACCACCACATCCTCATCGATGCCTGGTGCCGCTCGCTGCTGATGAACGACTTCTTCGAGGTCTACCAGGCCCTCGGTGAAGGCCGCCAGGCCCAACTGCCGGTGCCGCCGCGTTACCGCGACTACATCGGCTGGTTGCAGCGCCAGGGCCTGGATGATGCACGCGCCTGGTGGCAGGCGAACCTGGCCGGCTTCGAACGCGCCACCGCCATCCCCAGCGACCGCCCGCTGCGTCATGATCATGCCGGTAGCGGCATGATCGTCGGCGATTGCTACACCCGCCTGGAGGTGAGTGAAGGCGTGCGCCTGCGCGAACTGGCCCAGGCCCATCAGCTTACCGTCAACACCTTCGCCCAGGCGGCCTGGGCGCTGGTGCTGGCGCGCTACAGCGGCGACCGCGACGTGGCCTTTGGCGTGACCGTGGCCGGGCGCCCGGTGAGCATGCCGCAGATGCAGCGCACCGTCGGCCTGTTCATCAACAGCGTTGCCTTGCGTGTGCAGCTGCCTGTATCGGGTGAGCGTTGCAGTGTGCGCCAGTGGTTGCAGGGCCTGCTGCAAAGCAACATGGAACTGCGCGAGTACGAATACCTGCCGCTGGTGGCGATCCAGGAATGCAGCGAGCTGCCCAAGGGCCAGCCGCTGTTCGACAGCCTGTTCGTGTTCGAGAACGCGCCGGTGGAAACCGCCGTGCTCGACCACGCCCAGCACCTGAACGCCAGCTCCGATTCGGGCCGTACCCACACCAACTTCCCGTTGACGGCGGTGTGCTACCCGGGTGATGACCTGGGCCTGCACCTGTCGTTCGACCAGCGCTACTTCGACTACCCGACCGTCGA
This sequence comes from Pseudomonas sp. WOUb67, assembly GCF_050058005.1. Taxonomy (NCBI): domain Bacteria; kingdom Pseudomonadati; phylum Pseudomonadota; class Gammaproteobacteria; order Pseudomonadales; family Pseudomonadaceae; genus Pseudomonas; species Pseudomonas sp. WOUb67. The sequence goes on from NZ_CP170112.1 coordinate 2,596,132, forward strand.
GCGCATGCTGGCCGAGTTCAAGCGCCTGCTGCTGGCGCTGGTGCAGGGCTTCGACGGGGAGGTGAGCGCGCTGCCGTTGCTGGGGGCAGAAGAACAGCGCTTCCTGCTGGAAGACTGCAACCGCACCGAGCGGGCGTATCCGCTGGAACAGAGCTACATCGCGCAGTTCGAAGCGCAGGTGGCTGCGCACCCTGAACGTACCGTGGCCCGCTGCCTGGAGGCCTCCTACGACTACGCCGGGCTGAACCTGGCGGCCAACCGCCTCGGTCACGCCCTGATCGCAGCAGGGGTCAAGGTAGACCAGCCAGTGGCGCTGCTGGCCGAGCGCGGGCTGCCGCTGCTGGGCATGATCGTCGGCAGCTTCAAGGCCGGCGCCGGCTACCTGCCGCTGGACCCGGGGCTGCCGGCCGCGCGCCTGCAAAGCATCATCCAGCTCAGCCGTACCCCGGTGCTGGTGTGCAGCGCGGCCTGTGCCGAGCAAGGCCGGCAGTTGCTGGTTGAACTTGACGCTGCGGTACGGCCACAGCTGCTGGTATGGGAGGACATCCAGGCCAGCCAGGTTGCCAGCCACAACCCTGGCATCCACAGTGGCCCGGACAACCTTGCCTATGTGATCTACACCTCAGGCTCGACCGGTCTGCCTAAAGGTGTGATGGTGGAGCAGCGTGGCATGCTCAACAACCAGTTGAGCAAGGTGCCGTACCTGGCGTTGAGCAATCAGGACGTGATCGCCCAGACTGCTTCGCAGAGCTTCGATATTTCGGTGTGGCAGTTCCTTGCCGCGCCGTTGTTCGGGGCCAAGGTGGAGATCGTGCCGAATGCCATCGCCCATGATCCGCAGGGCCTGCTGGCGCATGTGCAAGCCACCGGCATCACCGTGCTGGAAAGCGTGCCGTCGCTGATCCAGGGCATGCTGGCCAACGACCACCAGGCCCTCGACGGCCTGCGCTGGATGCTGCCGACAGGTGAAGCCATGCCACCGGAGCTGGCCGCGCAATGGCTGCAACGTTACCCGCAGATCGGCCTGGTCAACGCCTACGGCCCGGCAGAATGCTCCGATGACGTCGCGTTCTTCCGCGTCGATGCCGCGTCGACCCAAGGCAGCTACCTGCCGATTGGCACGCCGACCGACAACAACCGCCTGTACCTGTTCGACGAAGAGCAGGCACTGGTGCCGCTGGGCGCGGTGGGCGAGCTGTGCGTGGCGGGTACCGGTGTGGGCCGTGGTTATGTCGGCGACCCGGTGCGCACTGCATTGGCATTCATCCCTCACCCCCATGGTGCTGCAGGCGAGCGCCTGTACCGCACCGGTGACCTGGCGCGCCAGCGCCCGGACGGTGTGCTGGAGTACGTCGGGCGCATCGACCACCAGGTGAAGATTCGCGGCTACCGCATCGAACTGGGCGAGATCGAAGCCCGGCTGCACGAACAGGCGCAAATCCGTGATGCAGCGGTGGGCGTGCAGGAAGGCGTCAATGGCAAGCACCTGGTCGGTTACCTGGTGGCACACCAGGGTATCGCCGCCGATGCCGCATTGCTGGAGCAGATCAAGCAACGCCTGCGTGCCGAGTTGCCGGAGTACATGGTGCCGCTGCACTGGGGCTGGTTCGACAGCCTGCCGCACAACGCCAACGGCAAGCTCGACCGCAAGGCGCTGCCGGCCATCGACATCGGCGGCCAGCACAGCCAGGCCTATCAGGCGCCGCGCAACGAGCTGGAGGACGTGTTGGCGGGCATCTGGGCCGATGTGCTGAAGGCCGAGCGGGTGGGGGTGCACGACAACTTCTTCGAGCTCGGCGGGCATTCGCTGCTGGCCACGCAGATCGCCTCGCGGGTGCAGAAGCAGCTGCAACTGAACGTGCCGCTGCGGGCGATGTTCGAGTGCAGCACGGTGGAGGAGCTGGCCGAGTATGTGCAGGGGTTGCAGGGCAGTGCGCTGGATGACGACAAGGTCGACCGGCTCAGTGACCTGATGGCCGAGTTGGAGGGGTTGTAGGGTTAGGGTTCGCCTTAGGTTTTGCGGGGCGGCGGAAATCGAGCGCCGCCCGCGCGGCGCATCGCGAGCTGCGCTCGCTCCTACGTTTGTTTCGGGCCAGTTATTCCTGTGGCATCTGCGCGCGAACGCCCTGGCGCATGGCACGATATCGCGTTGGACAAACAAGGCGGTCGCGCGCGCCTGTAACAGGCGTGACTGGCCAAAAACAAACGTAGGAGCGAGCGCAGCTCGCGATGCGCCGCGCGGGCGGCGCTCGATCTGCGACCCACTACAAAACTCAAGACATGCGCTAGCGTTTGCCGAGTATCTTGCCCAGCAGCTCCGGCCGCGGCGCCCCTTGTTGGCTCTGCAGGTTGCCCTGTTCGTCCTGGTAGAAAATCGCCGGGGTCGCCTGCAACCCCATCTCTTCCATCAACGCCATGTTGGCCGCCAGCTTCTGCTGCACGGCTTCCGGCACCTGCTCCAGTGCCTTCAGCGTGCTGGCCTTCCCGGCCTTTTCATGCTGCTGCAATGCCTTGGCCGGGTCTTTCGCGGCCAGCAGCGCCGCCGATTTACCCGGGCTGTCCTCGCGGATGATGCCGACCATGATATGGCGCAACTGCACCTTGCCAGACTCCACCCACGGCCGCGCCTGTTCCCAGAACATGTTGCAGTACGGGCAGTTCGGGTCGCTGAACAAATACACCTTGCGTGGCGCATCGGCCTTGCCGTCGGCGATCCAGGCGGTTTTCTCCAGCTTCGCCCAGATGGCCTTGCTCATCGGCCCATACACCAGCTTTTCCAGTGGCTCGGCGCTCAGGTCCTTGCCTTGTTCGTCGAACAGGCTGCCGACCAGCACGTGTTTGCCGTCGGGTGTCAGGTACAGGGCCAGGGCGTTGTTCTGGTACTCGGCGGCATAACCGCGCAGGCCGTTGGGCGCGTCGAAGCTGCCTTTGATCACGGCGCCCTTGGCTTGCAGTTGCTGAACCGCCTTGGGCAGCTCTTCGGCTTGCAGGGACGGGGCGGCCAGCAGGGCCAGGGATAGGGGCAGCAGTGCAGTCAGTCGCATGTCAGTTTCCTTGTGCGGCAGGGGCGGGCGCGGTGGCCCGGTCGAAAGGCTCCAGGGCGTGGCGTAGGCTGGCCCGGGACAGCTCGCCCAGGTGGCTGCCGACCAGCCGCCCGTCGGCGTCGTAGAACAGGGTGGTAGGCAGGGCCATGGAGCCGACGCGCTGGGCCAGCAGGCCGGTACCGTCAAACAGCACGTGGGTCAGGCTCAGGCCGGTAGTGGCGAGGAAGGTGCTGACGTTTTCCGGGGTCTCGCCCTGGTTGACGAACAGGAAGGTCACGTGCGGGTAATCGCTTTGCGCCTGTTGCAGCACCGGCATCTCGCGCCGGCAGGGCGGGCACCAGGTGGCCCAGATGTTGATCACCAATGGCTTGCCGCGGTAGCTGTGCAGCGCCACTGGTTGGCCGCCAGCGTTGCGCAGGCTCAGGTCGGGCAGCTCGGTGCCCTTGCTGTACAGGTGCCCGGCAAAACTGGCCAGGCCCCAGAACAGCGCACCGCTGAACAGCGCCCAGCCCAGCGGGCGGCGCAGGCCCGGGTGGCGCCAGCCCTGCCACAGGGCACCGAGGACGATGCCGGCAAGGCCCGACCACAGCAGGAAGCCGCCGTCGCGGATGTCGATCATCTGCAACGGCTCATCGCGGTACATCGGCCAGTAGGCCAGCACGAAGCCGGCGCGGGCGCACAGCAGGCCGATCAGGAACAGGTTGAACAGTGCCGATTCCGGGCTTTCGCCGCCACGCCGGGCGACCCACCAGCCGACCACGCTGGCGATCACCAGGGCGGTGAGCATCAGCAGGTGGTTTAGGGCCATCGTCAGAGGCCCGAGGGTTACGGTCAGCATCAGCCTTGGCTCCTGGTCTGGGCCCAGTGTTGCTGGAACGCGGCGGCATCCACTTCACCGGTAATGCGCCGTGCACGGCGTTCGTCGCCCTCCGGGCCGATCCAGATGATGCTGGGCGGGCCGGGTACCTGGTAGCGTTGCAGCAGGGCTTTGCTGGCCGGGCTGTCGGCGGTCACGTCCAGGCGCAGCAGGTGCACGCCGGCCAGGCCGGCCTGCACATCGCTGCGGGTGAACACCTGTTTTTCCATGACCTTGCACGACACGCACCAGTCGGCATAGTAGTCGAGCATCACCCACTGGCCGCGGGCTTTGGCCGCATCCAGTTCACGTTGCAGGTCTTCGGGGCGGCTGACGGTGACGAAGCTGTCTTCGGCATGCTGGGCAGCCACTGGCGCGGCACCGCCACCGGTGAACGGGCGCAGCGGCTGCCACAGGTCATCGCCACCGGCGGCGGCGCCCACCAGTAACAGGCTGCCCCACAAGGCACCCAGCAGCGGTACTGCACGCAATGCCGGCAGGCGCTGCAGGGCCGGCCAGGTGGCCCAGGCCAGGGCGATCAGCCAGGCGCCACTCAGTGCCAGCAGCAGCGTGGCGGGCAGCAGGCTGCGCACGGTGTACAGCGCCATGGCCAGGAACACGAAGCCGAACACGCCTTTGACCCGGTCCATCCAGGCGCCCGGGCGCGGCAGGTAGCGGTTGCCCAGGGTCACCAGCAACAGCAGTGGCACGCCCATGCCCAAGCCAAGGCTGAACAGCACCAGAGCCCCTTGCAGCACGTCGCCGCTCTGGGCGATGTACAGCAACGCCCCGGCCAGTGGCGCGGTCATGCACGGGCCCAGGAGCAGGCCGGACAGCGCCCCGAGCAGCGCCGCGCCATACAAGTTGCCACCACGGGTGCCTTGCCCGGCGCGGTCAAGGCGGTCACGCAGTGCCGCAGGCAATTGCAGTTCGAAGGCGCCGAACATCGGCAGGGCCAGCAACACGAACAGCCCCGCCAGGCTGCCCAGCAGCCAGGGTTGTTGCAGCCAGGCCTGCAGGCTGGCGCCCAGCAGCGCGGCGACCACGCCCAGGGCGGCGTACACCAGTGCCATGCTCAACACATACACCCCGGCCAGCAGCCAGCCGCGTCGGGCGCTGGCGCCATTGCCCAGTACCAGCCCGGCGAGGATTGGCAGCATCGGCAGCGAGCAGGGGGTAAAGGCCAGCAGCAGCCCAAGGCCGAAGAACGCCAGCAGGCTCCAGGCCAGGTGGCCCTGTTGCAGGCCACTGGCCAGGGCCTGGTCGCTGGCTTGCTCGGCGGCGGGTGCCACACTGCCGCCCAGGTCGATCTGCGTGGTCTGCGGCGGGTAGCACAGGCCGGCGTCGGCACAGCCCTGCCAGCCCAGGCGCAACTGGCCCTGGGCATTGGCCGGCAGCAGCAGTTCGAGCTGGTCGCGGTACACCGCGCTGTCACCGAAGAACTCGTCATGGTGGTTGAGTGCCGGCGGCAACTGCGGGTGCTGCTCGGCAGGCAGGCCGTCGAACTTCAGGCGCTTCTGGTACAGGTAGTAGCCCTGCTTGATCTGGAAGTACAGGCGCATCTGGCCGTCGGCCTGGCGGTCGTGGGTGAGCACGAAAGCCTGGTCGACCGGCAGGAAGTCCGGCTTCACATCGAACGGGTTAGCCTGCAACGGGCCAGCCAGAAGCAGTGTCAGGAAGAGCAGGAGGACGCGCATGTCTTCGCCTTGGCAGATCTAGGAATGGGGCCATGCTGGCTGGGGTCGATTAAATGAAGGTTAACTCAGGTGTTTGGTCTGAGAGCGCATCAGGGCTTACAGGCGCTTGCCGTGGAATTGTCCGCGCCTGTGAGATCGAGCGCCGCCCGCGCGGCGCATCGCGAGCTACGCTCGCTCCTACGTTTGTTTCGGGCCAGTAACGCCTGTGGCAGGCGCGCGCGACCGCCTTGTTTGTACGACGCGAAATCCAGCCATGCGCTAAAGCGTTCGCGCGCAATGCTCACAGGAATAATTGGCCCGAAACAAACGTAGGAGCGAGCGTAGCTCGCGATGCGCCGCGCGGGCGGCGCTCGATCTCCCAGGCGCTGAAAATCCCCAGGCGAACACCTGCCAGCCCCATCCTCACCCCCAGCCACCCCCACCCCAAGTCCCGCCCATCACCCCAGACACACCGCGACATATTGTCGGCTTGACTTTGCCTATGCCCACACACTTGCTGTAAAGTTGACGCACAAGTCAGCTTTTACCCGCTAGCACTAGAATCAAAAAATAGGGCAGGCCCCCAACTGCCCAGAGGATCAAGCATGTCCAACCGTGATATTTCCCGGCGCGCCTTCTTGCAAGGCGGCCTGATCGCTGGTGTCGGTGTGACCATGGCGCCACTTGGCAGCCAGGCATTCGCCGCCCTGATGGAGGAACGCGTCACCACCTCGCCGCAGAAGTGGATGAACCATGATGGCAAGGCGCGTTTCCGTAACGATGCCTTGTCCAAGGTGTGCGGCGACAAGGTGTTCGCCCGCGATATTCGCGCCAAGGACATGCCCGGCTGGCCCACGCAGCAGGGCCATGCGCTGCTGCTCAAGGCCACCAAGGCTGACCGTATCTATGCCGGCCATGACCTGAGCCTGCTCGGTAGCGACTTGCAGCCGGACCGCATCGTGACCGCCGCCGACCTTGAGAAAGACGGCATTGCCTGGCCCGAGGCGCACTCGCCCGACCCGCTGCTGCCGCCCGGCAAGGTGCCGATGTTCATCGGCCACCCGGTGGCAATCCTGATCTGGCACGACTTCGAGCGTTTCCGCCAGGCCAAGCGCAAGCTGCAGTTCAATGAGCAGGCGATCCGTTACGGTGCCCAAGCGCCGCTTTACCAGCGCGACCCTTACGGCAGCTTCCGCTTCGTGCGGGTGGGCGGTGCCACGCCGTTCGACGACGATGAGTTCTCCAGCCTCAAGAATTCCATGCTGTTCCCCACCATCCTCAACCGCAAGCCGGTGTGGTCCAAAGCGCCCAACCAGCATGGCGACCTGACCGAGCAGGGGCTGTTCTACGCCAAGCGCATGGCCGAGCAGCTGGACAACCCGCCCGAGGACTGGCTGGTGTTCGACGAGCGTTACAAGACGCCGTCCATCGAACCTGCCGCGCTGGAACCGGACAACGGCAACGGCTGGTACGACCCGGCCACCGGCACGCTGCACTTCGTGGTCGCCACCCAGTGCCCGTTCGAAGTGGCGCAGGAATGCGTGCACATGATCAAGCCGTCGCGTTTCGCCCTGAACACGCTGAACATGCACCCGGGCTACACCGTGGGCTACGGCTCGAAAGACAACAACATCTTCGTCTTCTACGCCGCCGTAGCCGCGCTGTATGGCGCCGGCGTGCCGATCCGCCTGGCCAACGACCGCTACGAGCAGTTCCAGAGCGGCATCAAGCGCCATGCCTTCGACATCCGCTACCAGCTGGCCGTGGACAAGAAGGACAACAGCTTCAAGATCTTCCGCGCCGACATGAGCTGCGACGGCGGCGGGCGCATCAACTACAGCCCGTCGGTGGCAGCGGTCGGCGCCACTGCTGCGCAGTCGATCTATTACATGCCGCAGAACGACCTGTCGGTTACCGCCTACCACTCCCGAGGTGTCGAGGCCGGCTCCATGCGCGGCTACGGCACCCTGCAGAGCATGGCGGCCACCGAGATGATGGTGGACGAGATCGCCGGCCGCCTGGGCGTCGATGCCATCGACCTGCGCCGCGCCAACGCGCTGAAGTCGGGCATGAAGAACACCCAGGGTGCGGTCCCGGCGGGTGCGCTGCGTCTGTACGAGATTCTCGACAAGGCGGCCGTGCACGACTGGTGGCGAAACCGCGACGCGCGCAAGCGGCAGATGGACGCGCAGGACCAGGACCACTGGTACGGCGTGGGCTTTGCAATTTGCCAGAAGGACTTCGGCACCGGCTCCGAAGCACCGATGGCCAGCATCGAGTTCAGCCGCGACGGGCGCATCAGCCTGCGCCACATCGGCACCGAGCTGGGCACCGGCATGTCTACCTCCCAGGCCCTTGTGGTCAGCGACTTCCTGGGTCGCTCGGCTGACGAGGTGAGGACTGCGGTGACCGAATGGCCGGAGCTGCAACTGAGCACCAGCGGCAACCCGTACCTGATCAGCCAGGCCGAGCAGGACACCGCGCTGCGCAACCCGCGCTGGGTCGGCAAGCTGGCGTCGCCATCGTCGGCGACCAACTCGGCCTTCTACTTCAGCCATGCCACCCGCGAAGCGGCGCGCGTACTGTTCAACCACGGCCTGTGGCCGGCGGCCATGGCCATCTGGAGCCAGGGCCCGCATGGCGGCCAGGCCAACCCGCTGGTGGTGCGCCGCGAGAACGCGGTGTGGGTCAACGGTGAGCTGACCGGCAACGGCCTGCAGCCGATACCGTTCGCCCAGCTGGCGCAGAAGGCCCACGACATGGGCCTGATCACCGGTGCCAGCGTGCACGGCTTCAACCGTTGGAGCTGGGCCGAGGCCGACTTCGTCATCGACGGTGTGCGCGAGCGCTTCCCGCTGGACGCCGTGGCGGTGAAATACGGCGATGGCGCGGTGAACGCCAAAAAGGCGCAGATGAGCAGCCACGGCTACCACCTGCTCGACCGGCAGAACGCCGCTTACCCTGACACCCAGCTGAACAACGCCATGGTCACCTACTACAGCCCGGTGGCGACCATCGTTGAAGTCAAGGTCAACAAGGGTACCCATGAAGTGCAGGTGCTCAACCACCACAGCTGGCTGGAGTGCGGCCGGGTGTTGGTGCCGGAGCTGGTCAAGGGCCAGCTCGAAGGCGGTATCGCCATGGGCATCGGCCACGCGCTGACCGAAGACATGCCGATGTACGAAGGCGGGCCCGGGGAGGGCGACTGGAACTTCAACCGCTACCGCCTGCCGCATGCGCGCGACGTGGCGGTGTGGAAGCAGACCAGCGAAATCCTCCCGCCGCTGTCACCGACCGACCCGTCCAAGGGCATCGCCGAAGTGGTGATGATCCCGGTCGTGGGTGCCATCGGCAATGCCGTCGCCCATGCCATCGGCAAGCGCGTGCGCGATCTTCCCATCACCCCAGCCCGTATCAAGGAGGCCCTCAATGGCTAACCGTCCACTGCAACTGACCCTCAACGGTCAACCGGTCGGCCCGGTCGAGGTCCCCGCTGACCTGGCGATGATCGACTACCTGCACGAACACCAGAACCTCACCGGCTCGCGCCTGGGCTGTGGCCAGGGTATTTGCCACGCCTGCGTGGTGATCGTCGACAACCCCGACGGCACCAGCGAAGAAGTGCGCACCTGCATCACCGGCGCCCATTACTTCGAGGGCAAGAAGGTGCGCACCATCGAGGGCCACGCCAAACCGGACGAGGCCGGCAACCTCACGCTGAACCCGATCCAGCAGAAGTTCGTCGACCTGTTCGCCTTCCAGTGCAGCTACTGCGCGCCGGGCTTCGTCAACGCCGCTACCGTGCTGGTGGAAACGGCCCAGCGCCAGCCATTGAAGAAGAGCGAAGTGGAAGACCGCATCGAGGCCAGCCTCGGTCACCACATCTGCCGCTGCACCGGCTACGTGCGTTATTACGACGCCACCCGCAAGGTGCTCAACGACCTCGGCCTGGTCAAGGAGGGTTGAGCATGGGCTTTGTTCGTAACGCACTGGCATTGGCCCTGGGCCTTGCAGTCAGCTCGTTTGCCCTGGCGGCCGACGAGGCCCAGGTCAAGCGCGGTGAGTACCTGGCACGCGCGGCCGACTGCATGGCCTGCCATACCGCCGAAGGCGGCGCGCCGTATGCCGGCGGCCTGCCGATCCATTCGCCGTTCGGTACCATTTATGGCAGCAACATCACCCCGGACAAGCAGTACGGCATCGGCAACTACAGCGCCGACGAGTTCTTTGCCGCCGTCACCGAGGGCAAGCGCAAGGACGGCGCCAACCTGTATCCGGCGATGCCTTACACCTCGTACCACCTGATCAAGCGTGAAGATTCGGACGCGATCCTCGCCTACCTGATGACTATCCCGCCGATCAACCGCCCGGCGCCGCAGACCGCGTTGCGCTTCCCGTTCAACGTGCGGATGGGCCTGAGTGGCTGGAACATGCTGTATGGCAAGAGCGTGCAGCTGCAGCCAACCGAAGGCAAAAGCCCGGCCTGGCAGCGTGGCCAGTACATGGTCGAGGTCATGGGCCATTGCGGCGAATGCCATACCCCGCGCAACCCCATCGGCGCGTTACAGCAGGACAAACGCATGACCGGCGGCCTGCTTGGCGGCTACCTGGCGCCGAGCCTGCTGGCCCAGGACCTGGCCGAGCGCGGCTGGACCCAGCCAGACCTGACCACCTTCCTGAAACACGGCATCAGCGCCCAGGGCAGCATGTTCAACGAGATGTTCCCGGTGGTGCACCACAGCACCCAACACCTCGAAGACGCCGACCTGGCGGCCATGGCCACCTACCTGCTGGGCGACCAGCCACCGCCGGCCAAGGCCATCCAGGCCGTTGCCCTGGAACAGATGAGCGACAGCGCCAAGCGTGGCCACCAGCAGTACCTCAACGTTTGCGCCGGTTGCCATGGTGTCGACGGCGAGGGCAAGCCGCACATTGCGGTGGCCATGCAGGGCAACACCGTGCTGCGCCAGGGTGACTCGCGCAACCTGGTCAAGGTCATCCTCGAAGGCATCCGTGAGCAGCAGTTCACCGGCTTCGAGCGCATGCAGCCGATGCCGGGCTTTGCCGACAAGCTCGATGACCAGCAAGTGACGGATATGGTCAACTACCTGCGCCAGGCCTGGGGTGGATTGCCCGGTGACCTGAACGTACAGCAGCTCGCCGAGCTGAAGGCGGAGTAAACGTGCAGCATCTCGATCTACAGGTGGTCCGTCAGGCCTTGCAGTGGTCGTGCAACGGTCAGCGGGTGTGGTTGTGCACGGTGCTCGCCACCTACGGCTCGGCGCCCCGCGCGCCGGGCGCGCTGCTGGCGGTCAACGCCAGCGGCCAGTGGCTGGGGTCGCTGTCGGGGGGCTGCGTCGAAGACGACTTCCTCGAACGCGTGGCCCTGGGGGAGTTCCCCGAGCCGGTTGGCATCGTGCGCTACGGTGACGACAGCGACCCGCGTTCGAGCATCCGCTTGCCCTGTGGGGGTGTGCTCGAAGTGCTGGTAGAGAACCTGCCCGCCGAGTGCGAGGTGCAGGCGCACCTGCGCGAGCTGCAAAGCGCACTGCTGGGCCAGCGCCGGTTGCTGCGTGAAGTGCGCCTACCCGAGGGGACGCGCCTGCTTGTCGATGACACGAGCCAAGGCCCGCGTGTGGAGCGTGAAAACGCCCGTGTGCGCCTGCGTGTCGGTGCTGCCCAGCGCCTGCTGCTGGCGGGGTATTCCAGCGTGGCACATTTCTGTGCCGAATTCGGCAGGGGCATGGGCTTCGAAGTCATCCTCTGCGAGCCCCGTGAAGAGGTGCTGGAGGGGGTACGGCTGGACGGCATCGAAGTGCGCCGCGAACTGCCGTCGGAGTTCATCTTCAATGGCGGTTGCCATGCCGATACGGCAGTGGTCGCGTTGACCCACGACCCGAAGATCGATGACCTGGCCATGCTCGAGGCGGTGCGCACCGAAGCGTTCTATATCGGGGTGATGGGCTCCCGGGCGACCTCCGACAAGCGCCGTGAACGCCTGCGCCGGATTGGTGGGCTGGGTGAGGTCGAACTGGGCCGCATCCATGCCCCGATCGGCCTCAACCTGGGCAGCAAGACCCCGGCAGAGATCGCTCTGGCGGTGCTGGCCGATGTGCTGCGGGTGCGTAACGGCATCGAGCGGGTAGCGCTGTGAGCGTGGTGGCGCTGGTACTGGCGGCAGGCAGCGGCACGCGCTTCGGCTCCGACAAGCGTCGGGCGACGCTGGCCGATGGCCGTAGCCTGCTGGCGCACAGCGTTGAGCGGGCCCGGGCGGTGTTCGAGGACGTGCGTGTGGTGCTGCGCGCGGGGGAGTGGGGGGAGGATTTTGGCTTGCCTGCCGATTGCCGCATCGTCGTCAGCCCCGATGCCGCGTCGGGCATGGGGCACAGCCTGGCGGCCGGCGCTCGGTCATTGCGTGACAGCCCGGCCCTGGCGGTGGCGATTCTGCTGGGTGACATGCCGTGGATCGAGTCGGCAACCTTGCGCCAGCTGGCCACGGCGGCCTCGGCTGCCACCATCGTGTTGCCGCGCCATGCGGGGCAGCAGGGGCACCCGGTGATTTTCGGGCGCGAATTCTGGCCGGCGCTGGGGCAGCTGGGCGGGGATGAGGGGGCGCGGGCGGTGGTGCAGGCCAACCGGGGTAGGTGCGTGGTAATCGAACTAGAGGATGCCGGGGTGTTGCAGGATGTCGATACGCCACAGGGGTTGATGTAGGGCCTACGGGTTCGCCACAACATTTTCAGCGCCTGTCAGATCGAGCGCCGCCCGCGCGGCGCATCGCGAGCTGCGCTCGCTCCTACGTTTGTTTCGGGCCAGTACCGCCTGTGGCAGGCGCGCGCGACCGCCTTGTATGTACGACGCGATATCGAGCCATGCGCCAAAGCGTTCGCGCGCAAATCCCAAAGGAATAATTGGCCCGAAACAAACGTAGGAGCGAGCGCAGCTCGCGATGCGCCGCGCGGGCGGCGCTCGATCTCGCAGGCGCTGCAGGCATCAAGGCAAATACCAAGCGCCCCACAAAAGGTCCATAATGCCCCCTTAATCCACCCAAGGTGCAATGCCAACCACACCACTCCGGGAGCCCCACCATGCACGTTCTGCTCTGCGAGGACGACGACCTGATCGCCGCCGGCATCTGCGCCGGCCTTACCGCCCAGGGCCTGACCGTGGACCGGGTGGGCAACGCCGCCGATGCACGGGCGATGCTGCAGGCCGCGCAGTTTGACGTGATGATCCTCGACCTCGGTTTGCCCGACGAAGACGGCCTCAAGCTGCTGCGCCGCCTGCGCCAGCAGGGTGTGGACCTGCCCGTGCTGGTGCTCACTGCCCGCGATGCCGTCACCGACCGCGTCGATGGCCTGCAGGCCGGCGCCGACGATTACCTGCTGAAACCGTTCGACCTGCGCGAACTGGCCGCTCGCCTGCACACCCTGCTGCGGCGGGTGGCCGGGCGGGCGGTGAATGTGATCGAGCACGGGCCGTTGCGCTATGACCCCAGCAGCTGCGAGGCGACCCTGGCCGGGCAGACGGTCGACCTGTCCCGCCGTGAGCAGGCCTTGCTCCAGGCATTGCTGCAGAACCCCGGGCGGGTGCTGTCCAGCGAACAACTGAAAGACTGCGTGTACGGCTTCAGCGACGAAGTCGAAAGCAACGCCCTGAACGTGCACATCCACCACCTGCGACGCAAGCTTGGCAACGGCATCGTCGAGACCGTGCGTGGCCTGGGTTACCGGCTGGGCCCGGCGCAGGCACCGGAAGAGGCTGCATCATGAGCCTGCGGGTACGCCTGAGCCTGATCCTGGGCAGCGCCTTCGTGATCATCTGGGCGCTGGCCGCGGCGTGGATGCTGCGTGACCTGCGCCAGCAGATGATGTTTTCACTCGACCAGCGCCTGGTGGCATCGGCGCGCATGGTCGCCGGGCTGATCGACCAGTTGCCGCAACCGCTCACTGCCAAGGGCGGGGAGGCGCACTTTTCCGCCGACCAGTTCAGTGTGCCGGACGGCATGGCCTGCCAGGTCAGTTCGCTGCGTGGCGAGATCCTCGCCAGCAACCACAAGCACGATGGCGCCATGGACGACGAGCGCAGCGGCTTCCGTGACCAGACCATCGACGATGCACTGTGGCGCACCTTCACCTACAACCACGGGGATGTCCGCATCACCACTGCCGACCGGCACATGGAACGTGAGGCGCTTAACCAGTCGATCCTGTTGGCGGCTTCGGCGCCAGTATTGATGGCCTTGCTCGGCAGCCTCGGGTTGTTGTGGATCGGCCTGGGCAAGGGCCTGGAACCCCTCAACCGCATGCGCGACGCCTTGCGCCGACGGCGAGCGGACAGTGTCGAGCCGTTGCAGGTGGCGGGCATGCCCAGCGAGTTGCAGCCTTTGCTGGAAACCCAGAACCAGCTGTTCCTGCGTATCGCCCAGACTATCGAGCGCGAGCGGCGCCTGACCGACGATGCCGCCCATGAACTGCGCAGCCCGCTGACCGCGATCAAGACCCACCTGCAGGTAGCACGCATGACCGATGGCGCGGTGCGCGAGCAGGCGCTGGAGCATGCCGAGCAGGGCACCGACCGCATGCACCGCACGCTGGAGCAGTTGCTGATGTTGGCGCGGGTTGAAGGCAGCCTATCGTTCGAGGACGGCGTGCAGTGCAGTGCCGAGCAGGTGGCTCGCCAGGCAGTGCAGGACGCCGGTGGGGGTGACAACCGCCGTATCGTGCTGCGTTTGCCTGAAGCAGCCACGCAGATCTACCTGGGCATGCCCGCACCGTTGGCGGTGGCCGCGCTGCGCAACCTGCTGGACAACGCCCTGCGCCATGGCGGCGACGAGGCAGTGGAGCTGGAGGTGCAGATGGCCGACGGCCAGGTGGGCTTCATGGTGCGCGACCATGGGCCGGGGATTGCCGAAGCGGACCTTGAGCACCTGACCGAGCGCTTCTGGCGCAATGGGCAGAGTGGGGGCTGCGGCTTGGGGTTGGCGATTGTCCAGGCAATCGTGCAACGGTGTGCCGGTAGCCTGCGCTTTGACAGCCGTAGCGATGGGTTGCGGGTGCTCCTGCAAGTACCGGCGCGCCATGCCGGATGAGCATGCCCGCTGGAATGGGCTCTCTGTAGGAGCAGCCTTGTGCTGCGAAGAGGCCGGTATGGCCAGTAGACCTGCTTGTGCTGAAAGGGCCCCTTCGCAGCACAAGGCTGCTCCTACAAAAAACTGGGCTCTGCCCGATCTAAGTAAAATTCAGTAACAACCGCTAAATCCTCCCGGCACTCAAGCGTTTTCCAAGCGATCACTGCCCATTCGCTTGTTTGCGAGGATTTACCCATGTCCACCGCTTCCAGCCTTGCCCAGGTTGCACCGGCCAACGCGTCGCAACCCTTGTACGAATTCACCGAGTCACCCCTGCTGCAACGCCAGCAACAGCAAGAGTCCAACGCCCGCAGCTACCCGCGGCGCCTTCCGCTGGCGCTCAAGCGCGCCCGTGGCATCTACGTGGAGGATGTCGAAGGCCGCCAGTTCATCGATTGCCTGGCCGGCGCCGGGACGCTTGCGTTGGGCCACAACCACCCGGTGGTGGTCGAGGCAATCCAGCGTGTGCTGGCCGATGAGCTGCCTTTGCACACCCTGGACCTGACCACGCCGGTCAAGGACCGCTTCGTCCAGGACCTGTTCGGCATCCTGCCCGAGGCGCTGCGCCGCGAGGCCAAGGTGCAGTTCTGCGGCCCGACCGGCACCGATGCCGTGGAGGCGGCGCTCAAGCTGGTTCGCACGGCTACCGGTCGTAGTACGGTGCTGGCCTTCCATGGCGCCTACCACGGCATGAGCCAGGGCGCGCTGAGCCTGATGGGCAGCAACGGGCCGAAACAGCCGTTGGGCGCCTTGCTCGGCAACGGCGTGCAGTTCATGCCGTACCCCTACGACTACCGCTGCCCGTTCGGCCTGGGCGGCGAAGCCGGGGTCAGGGCCAACCTGCATTACCTGGAAAACCTGCTGCTCGACCCGGAAAGCGGTGTGCCGCTGCCGGCGGCAGTGATCCTGGAAGTGGTGCAGGGCGAGGGCGGGGTAATCCCGGCCGATATCGAATGGCTCAAGGGTGTGCGCCGCATCACCGAGCAGGCCGGCGTGGCGCTGATCGTCGACGAGATCCAGAGCGGCTTTGCCCGCACCGGGCGGACGTTCGCCTTCGAACACGCTGGCATCGTGCCGGATGTGGTCACCTTGTCCAAGGCCATTGGTGGCAGCTTGCCGCTGGCGGTGGTGGTGTACCGCGACTGGCTGGACACCTGGAAACCGGGTGCCCATGCTGGCACCTTCCGGGGCAACCAGATGGCCATGGCGGCGGGCTCGGCGGTAATCAACTACCTGGTCGACCATCGTTTGGCCGAGCATGCCGAAGCCATGGGGCAGCGCTTGCGTGGGCATTTGCAGCGCCTGCAGCGGGATTATCCGCAGTTGGGTGATATCCGTGGCCGGGGCTTGATGCTGGGCGTGGAACTGGTCGACCCGCAAGGCCAGCCCGACGCACTGGGCCACCCACCGGCCAACCGCGAGCTGGCGCCGAAGGTACAGCGCGAGTGCCTGAAGCGCGGCCTGATCCTGGAGCTGGGTGGGCGCCATGGTGCGGTGGTGCGCTTCCTGCCGCCGTTGATCATCAGCGGCGAGCAGGTCGATGAAGTGGCGCAGCGTTTTGCCGAGGCGTTGATCGCGGCGGTCTGAACCCTGGCGGGGGCGCAAGGCGCCCCCGGCTACCTCAAGTCAATCAAACGTCCGCCCGGCCCGCCAATAGCCCATCAGGGTCAGGCACTCGCGCTGCAGCCCGCGTTCCTTGATCAGGTAGCGGCGAATATCCATGACTGTCGCCGATTCCCCCGCCACCCAGGCATGGAACGCACTGTTGGCGCTACTGGCCTGCTCCCACAATATCCGCGTGTCGATATCCACCGCTTCCAGCTTTACCTGCGGCGCGGCTTGCCCCTGCGGAAGGCTGGCCAGTTCGCGCACCGCCTGTTGCATGGCCTGGCCATGCTCGCAATTGAGCAGCTCGCGCGGCAGCCAGTGAATGTGGCTGGCGTTGCCATGGCGCAATGGCAGGCAGTCAGCCTCCAGTGGTACCTCGATGAACGCCTGCACCGCCAATGCGGGCTGGTCGTCGGCCAGTTGCTCAAGAATGCCGGCAATGGCCGGCAGCGCTGTTTCGTCACCTACCAGCAGAATGTTGCGCACGCCCTGCGGCGGTTTCCATTCATAACCGCCGTTGTCGCCCTCATAGGCCAGGTTGGGCGCCACCATCTGCAGGCTGTCACCCACCTGCGCGTGGGTGGCCCAGGCCGAAGCAGGCCCGTTGACGCCATGCAGCACGAAGTCGATATCCACCTCCAGCTCTTCGCGGCGCAAGGCGCGGATGGTGTAGGTGCGCATGGGCGGGCGCCGGTCTGGCGGCAAGGCGCTGTGTGCAGCCTTCCAGTGCAGGTCGTTGTTCAGGTTTGGCAGTGAGCCGTCGCGCGCGGGAAACAGCAGCTTCACGCGTTGGTCCGGCGCCAGGGTGGTCATTTCGGCAACGTCCGGGCCGCTGAACACCAGGCGGGTCAGCGAAGGGCTGAGTGCGATCCGCCGCTTCAGTTGCACATCGAACATCCGGTAGCTGGGGCGTTTGCCGGGGAGCGCTTGAGTGACCCGCTTGCGCAGGGTGTTGGCCAGGGTGGAGAGCATCGCGAGGGCCGCCTTCTGGAGGATGGGTATGACGTAAGGACGAGTCGCCCTCCCGCCGATTTAATCGCGCAGCCTGGGCTGTCGTCGGTGGCCGGGGCTTTGGCTAAATCAGCTCGTGGTTGTTTCGTCTTTGAGGGATGACTGGGCCCTGTGGTCCCGCTTCCTATCGCTAAGGACGCATCGCATGAATGCCGAAAACTCGTTGAAACTCGCTCGCCGCTTTATCGAACTGCCGCCGGAAAAACGCCGTTTGTTCCTGGCTGGGCTACAGGCAGAGGGCGTCGACTTTTCCTTGTTTCCGATCCCTGCCGATGTCGCCTGTGATGACCGCGATGGGTTGTCCTACGCCCAGCGACGCATGTCGTTTCTCTGGCAGCTGGACCCGCAGGGCGCCGCCTACAACCTGCCCATGGCTGTGCGCCTGAAGGGCGAGCTCGACCGTGCAGCCCTGCAGCAGGCGTTCGATCGCCTGGTCGCTCGCCACGAGAGCCTGCGTACGCGCCTGCGCACCCAGGGCGAGCATCTGTACCAGGAAGTTGTCGCCGCACAGGCAGTCGCCATCGTCGAGCATGACCTCACCGCCCTGGCGGTGGCGCAACGCGAGGCCCGTGTCGCGTCTCTGGCCGAAGCCGAAGCGCAGGCACCTTTCAACCTGCTGCAGGGGCCGCTGCTGCGCGTGCACCTGCTGCAACTGGCCACCGACGAGCACGTGCTGCTGCTCACCCTGCACCACATCGTTGCCGACGGCTGGTCGCTGAACGTGCTGATCGACGAGTTCGTGCGCTTGTACGATGCTGCCTGTCAGCGCAGCGAAGCGACCCTGCCGGCTCTGCCCATCCAGTACCGCGACTATGCGCTGTGGCAACGCAGCTGGCTGGAAGCCGGTGAGCAGGAGCGTCAGCTGAGCTACTGGCGCGACAAGCTGGGCGATGATCATGCCGTCCTGGAGCTGCCGTTCGACCACCCACGTGTCGGCGCACCGAGCCAACGCGGCGCGCGGCGCGAGTTGCAGGTCGATCCGGCGCTTGCCGAGCGCCTGAGGGCATTGGCCAGTGCCCAGGGGGTCACCCTGTTCATGGTGCTGCTGGCATCGTTCAAGCTGCTGCTGCAACGCTACAGTGGTCAGCGCGCGATCCGCGTCGGTGTGCCGGTTGCCAACCGTCACCGTACCGAAGTCGAAGGCTTGATCGGCTGCTTCATCAACACCCAGGTGCTGCATACCGATATCGACCCGCTCATGGACGTGAGCCAGCTGCTCGGCCGGGTCAAGGACACCGCCCTCGGGGCCCAGGCGCATCAGGATCTGCCGTTCGAGCGCCTGGTCGAGGCGCTCGAACTGGATCGCAGCAGCGCGCAAAGCCCGTTGTTCCAGGTGCTGTTCAACCACCAGGCGGCTATCGCCGACGCCGGCCAGGTCCGCCTTGGTAGCGGGCTGACGCTGGAAAAAGTCGCCCTGGACAAGCACAGCGCTCGCTTCGACCTTTCCCTCGACACCTATGAAAGCGCGGGGCGTCTGCACGCCGTGTTCACCTATGCGCTGGATGTCTTCGAAGAAGCCACCATCATCGGTTTCGGCGAGGACTGGCTGCGCCTGCTCGACGGGCTTACCCAATCGTCCGCCACTGTGGTTGGCGAGCTGCCCTTGGCGACTCAGGCGGCGCACGCGGTGGAGCAGCACGCTGTCGGGACGCCAGAGCCCGACCTGTGTATCCATCACCTGATCGAAACGGCCGCCAGCCGCAACCTGCAAGGCCTGGCTGCGAGCGGCGACGCCGGTCAGATCAGCTATGCCACCTTGCAGGCACGCTCGGATGCCCTGGCCCAGGCGCTGCTGGATCGTGGCGTACAGGTGGATCAGCGGGTCGGCGTGGTGGCCGACCGGTCCTGCGAGATGCTCATCGGCATCCTGGCCGTGCTCAAGGCCGGGGCTGCCTACCTGCCGCTGGACCCGGACCAGCCCCCGTCGCGTATCGACTTCATGCTTGCCGACAGCCAAGCCAAGTGGGTCGTGGGCCGAGCCGGGCAGGTCAGCCTGCCTCACGGCGTCGCAGCGATCGACGTGGCGGGCGATTACCCGTCAGCTTCGGCGCCCAAGGTGGCGGTTCATGCCGGCAACCTTGCCTATGTCATCTACACCTCCGGCACCACCGGCAAGCCCAAGGGCGTTGCGGTCAGCCATGGCGCCCTGGTCAACTACGTGCGCGGCGTGAGCCAACGCCTGCCCATGGACGAGATCGGCAGCCTGGCGATGGTTACCACGCCGGCGGCCGACCTAGGCCACACCATGCTGTTCGGTGCGCTGTGCTACGGCAAGACCCTGCACATGCTGACCAAGGAGACGGTGCTCGATGCCGAGGGTTTCGCCGCCTACCTGCAGGCCCATGCCATCGATGCACTGAAGATCGTCCCCTCGCACTTGCAGGCCATGCTCGCCGCCGGCGCCGAGGCCTTGCCACGGCGCTGCCTGGTGGTGGGGGGTGAAGCCTGCAGCGCGGCACTTCTGGGCCGGATCAAGGCCTTGGCGCCCGGCCTCGACGTGATCAACCACTACGGCCCAACCGAAACCACGGTCGGCGTCCTTACCCATGCCTTGCAGGATCGGCCGCTGCTCGGCCAGCCACTGGAAAACCTGCGCGCCCATGCGCTGGACAGCTGCCTGCAACCCGTGCCCGGCAAGGCCAGGGGAGAGCTCTACATCGCCGGTGCAGGGCTTGCGCGTGGCTACCTGGGCCAGGCGGCCCTTACCGCCGAACGCTTCGTGCCCGACCCCAGCGGCACCGAGGGTGCGAGGATGTACCGTACCGGCGACTGGATACGCCTGAACGCGGACGGCGAACGCATTTTCGCGGGTCGTATCGATGGCCAGGTGAAGATTCGCGGCTACCGCGTAGAGCTGGCCGAGATCGATACCTGTCTGCGGCAGTTGCCGGGGATCGAAAACGCCGTTGTGCGAGTCGTTGGCGAAGACGCCGATCGGCAGCTGGCCGCCTGGCTGGTCCCGCAGCATTGGGCAGCACAGGACGAGGCCCGTCAGGCCATCGTCGACGGCATTCGGGCCGCGCTGAAGCTGGCCTTGCCCGAGCATCTGCTGCCGCATTACCTGATGCTGCTGGAGCATCTGCCTGTGACCCTCAACGGCAAGGTCGACGTCAAGGCGCTGCCTGAACCGGTCGCCGTCACAGCCGTTTACCGAGCGCCCGAGACAGCGCTGCAGCAGCAGGTCGCGGCCATCTGGGCCGACGTGCTGCAACAGACCCAGGTCGGCCTCGACGACAATTTCTTCGCCTTGGGTGGGCATTCGTTGCTGGCTACCCAGGTGGTCTCGCGGATCAGGCAGAAACTGCGCCTGGACGTGGCCTTGCGGGTGCTCTTCGACACTGCCGACCTGTCCGCTTTCGCCGAGGCGCTGCAGGGGCTGGAGCAGGTCGCCGGGGGAGAGATCCAGGTCCTGGACCGGGCGGCGGCGCTGCAGGTTTCGCATGCCCAGTACCGCCAGTGGATGTTCTGGAAGCTGCACCCGCAAAGCACTGCCTACAACACCCCCCTGGCCATACGTTTGCAAGGCCAGGTGGACCGGGCCGCCCTGCAGGCCGCGTTCGATGCGCTGGTGATGCGCCATGAATCCCTGCGCACGGTCTTTGAAGAGCATGACGGCATCCCCCTGCAGCGCATACTGCCCGCAGCGTCGCCTATCATCGAATACCATGACCTCAGCGCGGCGGACGGCCGGGGGCTGCAGCAGCACATTCAGGACGAAGCGCTCACGCCCTTCGACCTCGAACAGGGGCCGCTGATCCGGGTCAGGCTGTTCCAGGGTGGCCCGCAGGAGCAGGTGCTGACCGTGCTGTTGCACCACATCGTCTCGGACGGCTGGTCCATGAGCGTCATGGTCCGCGAGCTGGCTGCCGTCTACAACGCCCACACCACAGGGCAGCCGCTCGAACGCCAGGCGCTGGCGGTGCAATACGCCGATTACGCCGCCTGGCAGCGCGAACGCCTGGCCTCGGGCGAGCTGCAGGCCCAGCTGGCATTCTGGAAAGCCACGCTGCAAGACGATTTCGCAGTGCTTGAGCTGCCTGCCGACCGTATCCGCCCTCAGGTCCAGAGCTATCGCGGCGGGCGCGTGGATGTGCTGCTGCCTGCCGCGCTCACGGCCGATCTGCAGCGCCTGGCGGTTGCTGCCAATGCCACGCTGTTCCATGTGTTCCTGGCCTCGTTCGCACTGCTGCTGTCGCGCTACAGCGGGCGCGAAACGCTCAACATCGGCATCCCGGTGACCAACCGCAATCGCCTTGAGCTGGAAGGGCTGATCGGTTTCTTCGTCAACACGCTGGTCGCTCGCGTGGCGGTCGACCCGTTGCAGTCCTTCAGGCACTTGCTGCTGGCGGTCAAGGAGACCACCCTGCAGGCGCAGGCGAACAAGGACATCCCCTTCGATGTGCTGGTGGAAGAACTCAAGCCCGAGCGTGGCTTGGGCCACAACCCGCTGTTCCAGGTCATGTACAACCACCTGAGCAATCTTGGCGAGCGGGTTTCCGGCGACAGTGTGCAAGGGCTGAGCGTCGAGGAGGTCGACCTGATCGAGCACACCACGCAGTTCGACCTGTCGCTGGACACTCTCGAACGCAGCGATGGCGTGATCGCCTCCTTCGGCTATGCATCGGACCTGTTCGACGTCGAGCGCATCGAGCGGCTGGCGGCGGTGTGGGTCAACCTGCTGGGCGCACTGGCCAGTGAGGCAACATTGCCGGTCGCCGAATTGCCACTGCTCACCGCTGCCCAGCACACGCTGGCACTCGAAGCCGTCGCCCCGGCCCCCTTGCGTTTCGCCGAAGACCTTGGCGTGCATCAGCTGTTCGAGGCCCAGGCACAGCGCGCACCGCAGGCGACGGCGCTGGTCCTCGATGATCAGACGCTGACTTACCAGGCACTCAACCGCCGTGCCAACCAGCTGGCCCACAAGCTGCGCGAACTGGGCGTGGGGCCTGATGTGCGTGTCGGCATCGCCGTGGAACGCAGCCTGGACATGGTGGTAGGCCTGCTGGGCATCCTCAAGGCCGGTGCTGCCTATGTGCCGCTCGACCCGCAATACCCGCAGGAACGGCTGCGTTTCATGATGCAGGACAGCGGCATTCACCTGCTCCTGACTCAACCTCACCTGGCACCGACGCTGCCGATTCCCCCAGCAGTGACCTGCCTGGAAATGCAGGCGGATGAGCAATGGCTGGGCAACTACAGCGCAGCCAACCCGGTAAGCCTGACGGTCGCCGACAACCTTGCCTACGTGATCTACACCTCCGGGTCTACCGGCAAGCCCAAAGGTGTGGCCGTCGCTCATCGGGAGCTGTCGGTGTTCTGCAGCGTGGCCGCTGACTATTCGCGGCTCGACGCCAGTGATCGGGTGCTGCAGTTTGCCACGGTCAACTTCGATGGCTTCGTCGAGCAGCTTTACCCGGCCTTGTGCTGCGGTGCCCGGGTCGTCCTGCGCGGGCCGCAGCTGTGGGACATCGAAACCCTCAAGCAGGCCATCGTCACCCACGGCATCACCGTGGCAGACCTGACCACCGCCTACTGGCGCATGTTGGCGGCGGAAAAACTGCCCGCCGGTGCCTGCGCGTCGCTGCGTCAGGTGCACGTGGGGGGTGAAGCCATGCCGATGGAAAGCCTCGGCGACTGGTACGCCAGCGGCCTGCAGCAGGCGCGCCTGCTCAATACCTATGGGCCGACCGAAGCAACCGTGGTGACCACCGTGCAGGACTGCGCAGGCTTGCAGCCCGGTGCTGGCGGCAAGGCCATCGTGCCGATCGGTCGGGCGGTGGGCGGCAGGGTGACGTATGTCTGTGACGATGGCCTTGCCTTGGCTCCTGTCGGTTGGGTGAACGAATTGCTGATCGGTGGCCGTGGCTGCCTCGCCCGTGGTTACTTCAACCGCCCGGCATTGACCGCCGAGCGTTTCATTCCTGACCCGTTCGACCCGGTCGGCGGCGGGCGTCTGTACCGTACCGGCGATCTGGCGAGCTACCGTGTCGATGGTGTTATCGACTATGTCGGGCGCATCGACCATCAAGTCAAGATTCGCGGCCTGCGCATCGAACTGGGCGAGATCGAAGCACGGCTGCAAGAGCACGCTGAGGTGCGCGAAGCACAGGTGATCGACATCGACGGACCCACCGGCAAGCAGTTGGTCGCGTACCTGGTGATCGAGGGCGCTGTCGAACAGCAGGATGCGTTGCGCGAAAACCTCACAAGCCACCTCAAGGCCGCATTGCCGGACTACATGGTGCCGGCGCACCTGATGTTCCTCAGCGCGTTGCCGCTGACGCCAAACGGCAAACTCGACCGCAAGGCGCTGCCAAGGCCAGACTTGAGCCTCGACCAGCCTGCCTACGTGCCCCCTCGCAGCGAACGCGAAAGACAGATCGCAGCCATCTGGGCCCAGGTCCTCAAGGTTGAACGCATCGGTCTGACCGATCACTTCTTCGAGCTGGGCGGGCATTCGTTGCTGGCCACCCAGGTCACTTCCCGCATCCGCCAGGCCCTGGGCCTGGAAATACCCCTGCGCACGCTGTTCGAAGCCCCGGTGCTGGCTGACTTTGTCGCGTTGACCGGGCAGGGCACGGACGCGCCCGCTCCGGCGTTGCAGCCGGTCGACCGCACGCAGCCGTTGGCCTTGTCCTACGCCCAGCAGCGGCAGTGGTTCTTCTGGCAGATGGCACCTGAAAGCACCGCCTACAACATGGCCACGGTCCTGCGCCTGCGCGGCGATCTGGATGTCGACGCACTGCGCCTGAGCTTCGAAGCGCTGATTGCCCGGCACGAGACCCTGCGCACTACCTTCCGCCAGGCGGGTGACCATGCCCTGCAAGTGATTCACCCGGCGCAGCCGTTCAACTTGCCGAGCCAGGTGGTCGAACTGCACGAGGGGGACGAACAGGCAGCGCTGCTCAAGCGCCTGGTCGAGGCAGAGACGCAATGCCCCTTCGACCTGGAGCACGGGCCGCTGCTGCGCGTGAAACTGTTGCGCGTGGCCGAGGATGACCATGTCCTCGTACTGACCTTGCACCATATCGTCTCCGATGGCTGGTCGATGCCGGTGATGGTCGATGAGCTGGTGCAGTTGTACCAAGGGCTGCGCACCGGGCAAGCAGTCGAGCTGCCTGAACTGCCTGTCCAGTACGCCGACTACGCCGTGTGGCAGCGGCAGTGGATGGAGGCCGGTGAGCGGGAGCGCCAGCTGGCCTACTGGAAGGCCCAGCTGGGAGACCGGCAACCGGTTCTCGAACTGCCCGGCGATCGCCCACGCCCGGCTACCCAGGACTTCGCTGGCGCCAGTTTCGCCATCGACCTGGACCGCGACCTCGTGCACGCGCTCAAGGCATTGGCCCAGCAGCAGGGCGTCAGCCTGTTCATGCTGCTGCTGGCCAGTTTCCAGACCCTGCTGCACCGCTATTCGGGGCAGGACGACATTCGCGTCGGGGTGCCGATCGCCAACCGCAATCGCCTGGAAACCGAGCGCCTGATCGGCTTCTTCGTCAATACCCAGGTGCTCAAGGCCGACTTCGACCTGCACACCACCTTCAGCCAGTTGCTCGAACAGACGCGCCTGACCGCCCTGGCGGCCCAGGCTCATCAGGATCTGCCGTTCGAGCAGTTGGTCGAGGCGCTGCACCCTGAGCGCAGCCTGAGCCACAGCCCGCTGTTCCAGGCGCTCTACAATCACCAGACCGAGCTCCGGGGGCAGGCGCGCAGCCTGCCCGGGCTGGAAGTTCAAGGCCTGGCCTGGGAACGCTATACCGCACAGTTCGACCTGACCCTGGACACCTTCGAACATGCCGAAGGCCTGGGCGCTTCGCTGGTCTATGCCACGTCGCTGTTCGACCGTCCACGCATCGAGGCGCTGGCGCAGCACTGGTGCAATCTGCTGGCCGACATCGTGCGTCAACCCCACCAGCGCGTCGCCGAGCTGGCGATGCTGGGCAGCCAGGAGCGTGAGCAGCTGTTGGCAGCGTGGGACCAGACCGGCGACGATCACCCGGACGACCGTTTCGTCCATCAACTGTTCGCCGACCAGGTCGCCCGCACGCCCGACGCCATCGCGATCCGTTTCGACGATCAACGCCTGAGCTACCGCCAGCTCGATGCGCAGGCCAACCGCCTGGCGCACCGCCTGATCGAGCAAGGCGTCGGCCCCGAGGTCAGGGTCGTCATCGCCATGCGCCGCTCCACCGAGATCATGGTGGCGTTCATGGCGGTGCTCAAGGCAGGTGGCGTGTATGTGCCGCTGGACATCGCCTATCCGCAGGACCGCCTGCGCTACATGATGCAGGACTGCGCCGCGGCGTTGGTGCTGACCCAGAGCGATGTACTGGGCACGCTGCCGATCCCTAAGGGGTTGCCGACGCTGGCGGTGGACCTGCCGGCCGCCTGGCAGCAGGGCCCCGACACGGCGCCCGAGGTGGCGTTGTCCAGGCACAACCTTGCCTATGTGATCTACACCTCGGGCTCGACCGGCATGCCCAAGGGCGTCGCAGTGGCCCATGGGCCGCTGGCCTCGCACATCCTGGCCAACGGTGAGCGCTATGAAACCGGCCCGCAGGATTGCGAGCTGCACTTCATGTCCTTCGCCTTCGATGGCGCCCATGAGGCCTGGATGCACCTGCTGATCAACGGCGCCAGTGTGCTGGTGCGTGACGACAGCCTGTGGCTGCCCGAGCAGGCCTACGCCGAAATGCACCGCCATGGCGTGACCATTGCGGTGTTCCCGCCGGTGTATCTGCAACAGCTGGCCGAACATGCCCTGCGCGTGGGCAACCCGCCACCGGTGCGCATCTACTGCTTTGGCGGTGATGCCGTGCCGCAAGCCGGTTATGAGCTGGCCTGGCAGGCCCTGCGCCCGCAATACATCTTCAACGGCTACGGGCCGACCGAAACCGTGGTCACGCCGTTGCTCTGGAACGCGTCGCCCGGCGACGCCTGCGGCGCGGCCTACGCCCCCATTGGCCGGCTGGTCGGGCGCCGCCGCAGTTATGTCCTCGACGCCAGCCTCAACCTGGTGCCGTTGGGCCACAGTGGCGAGCTGTTCCTCGGCGGGCTCTGCCTGGCGCGTGGCTATCTCGACCGCCCAGGCCTGACCGCCGAGCGATTTGTCCCCGACCCGTTCGCTGTGAACGGCGAGCGCGTGTACCGCAGCGGTGACCTGACCCGCACCCGGGCCGACGGCCTGGTCGATTATCTGGGCCGTATCGACCATCAGGTGAAGATCCGTGGTTTCCGTATCGAGCTTGGCGAGATTGAGGCGCGGTTGCAGGATCACCCGGCAGTGCGCGAAAGCGTGGTCATCGACATCCAGGGCCCCGGCGGCAAGCAGCTGGCCGCGTATCTGGTCAGCGCGGATGTGCAACCCGACGACCTGCAGGGGCAAAGCCTGCTGCGCAGCGAGCTGCGCGATCACCTCAAGGCGACCTTGCCGGACTACATGGTGCCCACCCACCTGGTATTCCTCGACAAGTTGCCGCTCACGCCCAATGGCAAGCTGGACCGCAAGGGCCTGCCCAAACCCGACGTCAGCCAGCTGCAGCAGGTGTACATCGCACCTCGAAACGCGCTGGAGCAGACCATCGCCGGGATCTGGGCCGATGTCCTGAAAGTCGACAAGGTGGGGCTGTCCGACAACTTCTTCGAACTGGGTGGCGATTCCATCATTTCGATCCAGGTGGTCAGCCGTGCGCGCCAGGCGGGTATTCGCTTCACCCCCAAAGAGCTGTTCCAGCACCAGACCGTCCAAGGGCTGGCCTCGGTCGCCAGGCAAGGGGACGAAGGCGGCTTGTTGATCGAGCAGAAGGCTGCCACTGGCCAGACCCTGCTGCTGCCGATCCAGCAAGCGTTCTTCGAGCAGGACATTGCCCAGCGCCATCACTGGAACCAGGCGCTGTTGCTCAAGGCAGGGCAGGCGCTCGACAGCCAGGCGCTGGAGCAGGCGCTTCAGGCCCTGGTGATCCACCATGACGCTCTGCGCCTGCGCTTCGATCGTGCAGAGGGCGGGTGGACGGCCCATTACGGCTCGCCCGACCCACAGCAAGGTCTGCTCTGGCAGGCGACGGTGGCCGATACAGAGGCCCTCGAAGCGTTGTGCGATGAAGTTCAAGCGAGCCTCGATCTGCAGCAGGGCCCTTTGCTGCGGGCATTGCTGGTGACCCTCGCCGATGGCAGTCAGCGCTTGCTGCTGGCGATCCATCACCTGGTAGTGGACGGGGTCTCCTGGCGTGTACTGCTCGAAGACCTGCAAACCGCCTACAGCCAGTTGCACGCCGGCCAGCCACTTGGCCTGCCTGCCAAGACCAGCTCGACCCAGTCGTGGGCCGGGCACCTGCAGGCTTACGCACGCAGCGAATCGCTGCAGGCGCAGCTGGCTTACTGGCAGGCGCAGCTCGGCCACGCGGATGCCGACCTGCCTTGCGACAACCCCGGTGGCTCGTTGCATGGCATGCATGTCGGCACCGCCCGCACCCGTCTTGGCTCGGCCAGTACCCGGCAACTGCTGCAACAGGCACCTGCTGCCTACCGTACGCAGGTCAACGACCTGCTGCTGACCGCATTGGCCTGTGTCATCGCACGCTGGACCCAGCGCAGTGACGTGCTCGTGCAGTTGGAGGGGCATGGTCGCGAAGAGCTGTTCGATACCCTCGACCTGACGCGGACCGTGGGCTGGTTCACCAGCGTGTTCCCGGTACGGCTGAGCCCGGAGCAGACGCTTGGTGCGTCGATCAAGAGGATCAAGGAACAACTGCGGGCGATCCCGGACAAAGGCATCGGCTACGGCGCCCTGCGTTACCTGGGCGACGACCAGGCGCGAGCGGCTCTCGCGCAGTTGCCCACCCCACGCATCACCTTCAACTACCTGGGGCAGTTCGACGGCAGCTTCGCGCCGGCCTCGGGCGCCGATGTGCCGGCATTCCTGGTACCCGCCGACGAAAGCGCCGGCGCCAGCCAGAGCACCGAGGCGCCGCTGGACAACTGGTTGTCGATCAATGGCCAGGTCTATGCCGGTGAGCTGAGTCTTGAGTGGACTTTCAGCCGCGACATGTTCGACGTCGATACAGTGCAGCGACTGGCCGACCAGTTCGCCGCCGAGCTTGAGGCAATCGTCGCGCATTGCCTGGAAGATGCCCAGGCAGCGCTGACTCCTTCGGACGTCCCGCTGGCCGGGCTTACCCAGGCCCAGCTGGACAGCCTGCCGATCCCGGCGGCGCAAGTCGAAGACCTCTATCCCCTTGCGCCCATGCAGCAGGGCATGCTGTTCCACAGCCTGCTCGAGCAGGGCGGCGGGCATTACATCAACCAGATGCGCGTCGATGTCAAAGGGCTCGACGTGCCACGCTTCCAGCTCGCCTGGCAGGCCGCTGTCGATCGCCATGAAGTGCTGCGGGCCAACTTCGTGACCTGCTTCGAGCGCCCTCTGCAGGTGATCCGCAGGCAGCTCGAACTGCCGTTCACGCACCTGGACTGGGTGGGCGTCGCCGAGCAGGGCGCGGCCCTGGACAGCTGGGCCGATGCGGACCTGCGCAAGGGCTTCGACCTGCAGCATGACCCCCTGCTGCGTCTGGCGGTGATCAAGACCAGCGAGGAGTCCTGCCATCTGGTCTTCACCAGCCATCACATCCTGATGGATGGCTGGAGCAATGCGCAGTTGCTCGGTGAGGTGCTCCAGGCCTATGCCGGGCTGCCGAACGGCGGGCTGACAGGCCGCTATCGCGACTACATCGAATGGCTGCAGCGCCAGGATTCCCGGCAGGGCCAGGCCTTCTGGCAGCAGCAGTTGCACGACCTGAACGAGCCCACGCGCCTGGCGCTGGCCATGCGTCAGGACAAAGCTCGCCTGGGTACGGGCTACGGTGAACATCAGCAGCGCCTGAGCGAGCATCAGACGCAGGCGCTGGGTGCCTTTGCCCGGCAGCAGCGAGTGACCGTCAATACCTTGGTGCAAGCGGCATGGCTTCTGCTTCTGCAGCGCTACACCGGGCAATCATGTGTGAGCTTCGGCGCGACGGTGTCTGGTCGCCCGGCAGAGCTGCGTGGCGTCGAGCAACAGCTGGGGCTGTTCATCAACACACTGCCGGTCGTCGCCAGCCCGCGTCCGCAGCAGCGGGTGGCGGAGTGGGTGCAGCAATTGCAGGCGCAGAACCTGGCGCTGCGCGAATACGAGCACAGCCCCTTGTACGACATTCAGCGCTGGGCCGGATCGGGTGGGGAAGGGCTGTTCGATACCCTGCTGGTGTTCGAGAACTACCCGGTCGGCGATGCGTTGCAGCAAAGCGCACCCGCCGGGCTCGAGTTCGGCAACGTGCACGGCCATGAGCAGTCGAGCGTGCCGCTGACCCTGGCGATTGGCGCAGGTACGCACCTGTCGGTGCACTACAGCTATGACCGGCAGTGCTTCACGCCAGAAAGCATCGCGCAGATCGCCCGCCACTTCGGCACGTTGCTGGCGGCGCTGGTCGAGGACCCGCAGCAAGTGGTCGCTCGACTGAACTTGCTTGACGCACAGGAGCAGCAGGCAATCATCCAGGACTGGAATCGAGCCCCTGCAAATCACCATCCCGATCAATGCCTGCACCAGCTGATCGAAGCCCAGGCCGCGCTTACGCCGGAGGCCATTGCCGTAGTGTCGGGCGAGCGGACACTCAGCTACAGCCAGCTCAATCGGCGCGCCAATCAGCTGGCCCACAGGCTGCGCGAGCAGGGCGTGGGCCCGGATGTACTGGTGGGGATCGCTGTGGATCGCAGCCTGGAAATGGTCATCGGCCTTCTGGGCATCCTCAAGGCGGGAGGCGCCTATGTGCCGCTGGATCCTGAGTATCCGGAAGATCGCCTGGCCTACATGATGAGCGATAGCGGTATTCGCCTGTTGCTGACCCAATCACATCTGCTCGCCGACTTGCCGCTACCTGAGGATGTCGCTCCGCTGCTCCTGGAGCCTTTCCCGGGCTACAGCGACGCCAACCCGGTCAATTTCACGCGACCGGAAAACCTGGCTTACGTGATCTATACCTCGGGGTCCACCGGTAAACCCAAAGGGACCTTGCTGCCCCATCACAACGTCGTGCGCCTGTTCCAGGCAACCCAGGACTGGTTCCGGTTCGACAGCCAGGACGTCTGGAGCGTCTTCCATTCCTACGCGTTCGATTTCTCGGTCTGGGAGCTGTTTGGGGCGCTGGTGCATGGGGCCAAGGCAGTGATCGTGGCCAAGGACGTGGCCCGATCGCCTGCGGACTTCCACGCACTGCTGATCCGTGAGCAGGTCACGGTGCTCAACCAGACACCTTCGGCGTTCAAGCAACTGATCTCGCACGCCTGCGCAAGGCCGCAGGGGCAGACCGAGCTTGCGCTGCGCTATATCGTGTTCGGCGGCGAAGCACTGGATGTCGGGAGCCTGGCACCGTGGTTCAACCACTTCGGTGACAGCCAGCCGACCTTGATCAACATGTACGGCATCACTGAAACCACGGTGCATGTCACCTACCGGCCAGTGTGTCGCGAGGATCTGCAGCGCGATGGCGTCAGCCCCATCGGCGAGGTGATTCCGGATCAGTCGCTGTACCTGCTCGATGCTGACTTCAACATCGCCGCCCCCGGTTGTCATGGCGAACTGCACGTTGGTCAGGCCGGCCTTGCCCGTGGCTATCACCGACGTGCGGCGCTCACGGCGGAGCGGTTCGTACCCGACCCGTTCGATGACAGCGAGCAGGGTGGCGGTCGCCTCTACCGCACCAGCGATCTGGCACGCTATCGCATCCAGGGTGCGATCGAGTATGTCGGTCGTGTCGATCATCAGGTGAAGATCCGCGGTTTCCGTATCGAGCTGGGCGAGATCGAGGCCAGGCTGCAGGAGCACTCGCAAGTCCGCGAAGCGGTGGTACTCGCCATGGAGGGCCCAAGCGGTACGCAACTGGTTGCCTATCTGATCCCTGCCCAAGCGCCCTCGGCAGCGTTGCGCGAGAGCCTGCGCGAGCACCTCAAGGCGACATTGCCCGAGCATATGGTGCCTGCCCACCAGGTATTTCTGGAAACGCTGCCCCTTACGGCAAACGGCAAGCTTGATCGACGAGCGTTGCCCAGCCCTGATGCCACGCAACTGCAGCAACTGTTCGTCGCACCGCAGAGCCCACTGGAACAGGACGTCGCGGCGATCTGGGCCGATGTACTGAAGCTTGAAAGGGTCGGCCTCAACGACAACTTCTTCGAGCTGGGCGGGCATTCGCTGCTGGCAGTCCAGGCTACCCAGCGCGTGCAGTTGCTGCTGGGGCTGGAGGTGCCGCTTTCGGCCCTGTTCGGTGCCGGACGGCTTGCGGACTATGTGGCGAAGATGGCTGAGCTGGCGCCTGCCAGCGCAGCGGATGTCGATGAGTTGAGTGATTTCCTGGCAGAACTGGAGAGTGTTTGAAATGACGGCCCAGAACATCGAGCTGGTAAAACGGTTCCTGCATCTGCCATTGGAGCAGCGCAAGCAATTCTTTGAAAAGATGCAGTCCAAGGGCATGAGCTTCGCTCGCCTGCCGATCCCGCAGATACGCGACGAATGGGGCCCCATCGGCCTGTCGTACGCCCAGCGGCGACAGTGGTTTCTCTGGCAGTTCGAACCGCAGAGCGCTGCCTACAACATCAGCATGGCCCTGCGTTTCAAGGGTGCACTGGATTGCGACTTGCTGCAGCGCAGCCTTGAAGACCTGGTGCAACGCCATGAAAGCCTGCGTACCGCGTTTGCCCAGGACGGCGACCAGCCTGTCCAGGTCGTTGCCCCAGGCGTGCGGGTGGAAATAGTTCGGGAGCCCTTTGCCCAGGCAGCAGGTGCCGATTTCGCCGAGTGCCTGACACGGCGCATCGAAGAAGAGGCCGGCCAACCCTTCGACCTGGGGCAGGCGCCGCTGTGGCGGGTGAAGCTGCTGCAGGTGAACGAGGCCGATCACGTGCTGATCCTGGTCATGCACCATATCGTCTCCGATGGCTGGTCGATGCCGATACTGCTGGACGAGTGGATCCGCTGCTACGAGGGGCATCGCCTCGGCCAGCCGGCGTCGTTGCCGGACCTGCCGATCCAGTACGCCGACTATGCCATCTGGCAGCGTCAGTGCCTGGAAGCGGGCGAGCTGGAGCGTCAGCTGGCGTACTGGGAGGCGGAGCTCGGTGGTGAACAGCCGGTGCTGGACCTGCCCATCGACCATCCGCGCCCGGCCTTGCAGAGCCGGGCAGGTGCAAGCCTGGATATAACCCTGGACGATGCTCTGTGCGCCGGCCTCAAACAGCTGGCGCGTGATCAGGGCGTGACAGTGTTCATGCTCCTGCTGGCCAGCTACCAGACTTTGCTGCACCGCTACAGCGGGCAGAACGACATCCGTGTCGGCATACCCACGGCCAATCGCAATCGAATGGAGACCGAAGGCCTGATCGGCTTCTTCGTCAACACTCAGGTACTCAAGGCCGAATTCGACCTGGGCACCACCTTCACTGAGCTGCTCGAGCAGACCCGGCGACGCGTCTCTGGCGCCCAGGCCCATCAGGACCTGCCGTTCGAGCAACTGGTCGAAGCATTGCAACCCGAGCGCAGCCTCAGCCATAGCCCGCTGTTCCAGGTCATGTACAACCACCAGACCGAAGCGCGCGGGCAGGGGCGGCAGTTGCCCGGGCTGACCGTCGAGACCCTGGGCTGGGAGCGCAGGACTGCGCAGTTCGATCTGACCCTGGAGACCGTGGAGCACGAGGCTGGCATCGCGGTATCGCTGACCTACGCCACTGCGCTGTTCGACAAAGCCACCATCGCCCAGCTCGCCGGGCACTGGCAGGACCTGTTGGCCGCCATCGTCGCCCAGCCGCAGCAGCGTATCGCCGAGCTGGCGCTGTTGAATGCCGCGCAGCAGCAACAGGTGGTCCACGACTGGAACCGCACCCAGGTCGATTACCCGCTCGAGCAGTGCCTGCAGGAGCTGATCGAGGCTCAGGTCGCCGCCACCCCGGACGCCCCGGCGCTGGTCTTTGCCGAGCAGACGCTGAGCTATCGTGAGCTCAATGGGCGTGCCAACCAGCTGGCGCACAAGCTGCGCGAGCAGGGCGTGGGGCCGGACGTGCTGGTGGGCATCGCTGCCGAGCGCAGCGTGGACATGGTCATCGGCCTGCTGGGCATCCTCAAGGCCGGCGGCGCCTATGTGCCGCTGGACCCGGAATACCCCGCAGAGCGCCTGGCCTACATGATGCAGGACAGCGGCATCCGCCTGCTGCTGACGCAAGCCCACCTGCTGGCGCAGTTGCCGGTGCCCGAGGGTGTGCAGCCGCTGCTGCTCGAGCCGCTACCGGGCTACAGCGACGCCAACCTGGTGCATAGCACCAGCCCGGGCAACCTGGCCTACGTGATCTACACCTCCGGCTCCACCGGCCGCCCCAAGGGCGCGGGCAACAGCCATCGCGCGCTGGTCAACCGCCTGTGCTGGATGCAGAAGGCCTACGGCCTGGACGCCGGCGATACGGTGTTGCAGAAGACCCCGTTCAGTTTCGACGTCTCGGTCTGGGAGTTCTTCTGGCCGCTGCTGGTCGGCGCACGCCTGGCGGTTGCGCAACCGGGCGAGCACCGTGACCCGGAGCGGCTGGTGGAGGTGATCAGGCAGCACGCGGTGACCACGCTGCACTTCGTGCCTTCGATGCTGCAGGCGTTCATGGGCAGCGCCGAGGTCGAGCGTTGCAGCGGCCTCAAGCGCGTGGTGTGCAGCGGCGAAGCCTTGCCCGCAGAGCTGGCGCAACAGACCCTGGCGCGGCTGCCCGGCGCCCAGTTGTACAACCTCTACGGCCCGACCGAGGCGGCCATCGATGTCACCCACTGGACCTGCCGCCCGGGCAGCGACAGCGGCGTGCCGATCGGCCGGCCGATCGACAACCTGAAGACGCACATCCTCGGCGCGGGGCTGCAGAGTGTCGCCCCGCGAGCGGCCGGTGAGCTGTACCTGGGCGGTGTCGGCCTGGCCCGTGGCTATCACCAGCGCCCGTCGCTGACCGCGGAACGCTTCGTCCCGGACCCCTTCGACAGCACGGCCCAGGGCGGCGGTCGCCTGTACCGCACCGGTGACCTGGCGCGTTATCGGGCCGACGGGGTGATCGAGTACAAAGGCCGGCTTGACCATCAGGTAAAAATCCGCGGCCTGCGCATCGAACTGGGCGAGATCGAGACACGCCTGCTCGAGCACCCGAGTGTGCGCGAGGCGGTGGTACTGGACATCGACGGGCCGGGTGGCAAGCAACTGGCCGGGTACCTGGTGGTGGCCGGCGAAGCAACCGCCGACCCGCAGCAGCAAAACGCGCTGCGCAGTGAACTGCGCGAGCACCTCAGGCTCGGGCTGGCCGACTACATGGTCCCGACCCACCTGCTGTTCCTTGAGCGCCTGCCGGTGACCGCCAACGGCAAGCTGGACCGCAAGGCCCTGCCCAAACCCGATGCAAGCGCGCTGCAGGACAGCTACGTGGCCCCGCGCAGCGAGCTGGAACAACAGATCGCGGCGATCTGGGCCGAGGTCCTGAAGCTTGACCAGGTTGGCGTGACGGACAACTTCTTTGCCCTGGGTGGCCATTCGTTGTCGGCCACCCAGGTGATCGTGCGCGTTCGCGAGGCGACAGGCATCGACGCCACCTTGAAGGAACTGTTCGAACAGCCCCGGCTGGAGGATTTCTCAGGTTGCCTCGAACAGAAAAATCAGCAAATCGACCCTATTCAGGCAGAACTGGCTAAATCGCTGGAGGCGCTCAAACGTCTAACCACGGAGGAAATTGATGAACTGATTTCATAGGGGATACATCAGTGCAAGCGTTGCTCGACTCCGTCAAATCGTTGTCCACCAAAGAGCGTCACGCTCTGGCCATGCTCCTGAAGCGTCAGGGAATCAACTTGTACGGAGTCACGCCGATCCCTGCGAGAGCGCCGGGAGAGGCCCTGGCGTTGTCCTACGCCCAGCAGCGGCAGTGGTTTCTCTGGCAAATGGACCCTCAGGGCAGCGCCTACAACATTCCGGTCGCCCTGCGTCTGAAGGGCGATCTCGACCTTCAGGCGCTGCAGGCCAGCTTTGACGCCCTGATCGCTCGGCACGAAACCCTGCGCACCACCATTCACCTCGACGGTGACCAACCGGTGCAGGTGATTCACCCCGAGGTGCCCTTCGCGCTGGTGATCGAAACGCTCGAACAAATCGATGCCGACCCCACTGCGGCAGTGAAGGCATGGGTGG
Source organism: Pseudomonas sp. WOUb67 (assembly GCF_050058005.1). Taxonomy (NCBI): domain Bacteria; kingdom Pseudomonadati; phylum Pseudomonadota; class Gammaproteobacteria; order Pseudomonadales; family Pseudomonadaceae; genus Pseudomonas; species Pseudomonas sp. WOUb67. Next base: position 2,631,675 of record NZ_CP170112.1, read on the forward strand.
AGCAGGAAGTTCAACAGCCCTTCGACCTGGAGCAGGGCCCCCTGCTGCGGGTCAAGCTGCTGCGCCTGGCGGCGGATGACCATGTACTGGTCCTGACCTTGCACCACATCGTCTCCGATGGCTGGTCGACACCGATCATGGTCGACGAGCTGGTGCGTTTCTACGAAGCGGGTAGGGCCGGGCAGGCGCTGCAACTGCCGGCGCTCCCTGTGCAGTATGCCGACTACGCGTTGTGGCAACGGCAATGGATGGAAGCGGGCGAACGCGAGAAGCAGCTGGGTTACTGGGCAGCGCGCCTGGGTGACGAGCAACCGGTGCTCGAATTGCCGCTGGACCGCCCGCGCGGTTCGGTGCAGAGCCATGCAGGCGCGCGCTTCGACATCGCCATCGACGATGCGCTGGCCGCCTCGCTGAAGCGGTTGGCCAAGCGTCAGGGCGTGACCCTCTTCACGCTGCTGCTGGCAAGCTTCCAGGCCTTGCTGCACCGCTACAGCGGGCAGAACGACATCCGCGTCGGCGTCCCGATCGCCAACCGCAATCGCAGCGAAGTCGAAGGGCTGATCGGCTTCTTCGTCAACACCCAGGTGCTCAAGGCCGAATTCGACCTGAGCACCACCTTCGATGAACTGGTCGAGCAGGTCCACCAGGCCGGGCTCGGCGCGCAGGCGCATCAGGACCTGCCGTTCGAGCAACTGGTCGAAGCGCTGCAGCCGGAGCGCAGCCTCAGCCATAGCCCGTTGTTCCAGGTGATGCACAACCACGGCAGCGAGGGCCAGGGCCAGACAAGGCGCCTGCCAGGCCTGACCCTGCAGGCGCTCGACTGGGAAATCCATACCACCCAGTTCGACCTGGCATTGAACACCCTTGAGCACGAGCACGGCATCGGTGCGTTCCTGACCTACGCAACCGCCTTGTTCGACGAAGCCACCATCGCCCAGCTTGCCGGGCACTGGCAGGACCTGTTGGCGGCCATTGTCGCCCAGCCGCAGCAGCGCATCGCCGAGCTGGCGCTGTTGAATGCCGCGCAGCAGCAACAGGTGGTCCACGACTGGAACCGCACCCAGGTCGATTACCCGCTCGAGCAGTGCCTGCAGGAGCTGATCGAGGCTCAGGTCGCCGCCACCCCGGACGCCCCGGCGCTGGTCTTTGCCGAGCAGACGCTGAGCTATCGTGAGCTCAATGGGCGTGCCAACCAGCTGGCGCACAAGCTGCGCGAGCAGGGCGTGGGGCCGGACGTGCTGGTGGGCATCGCTGCCGAGCGCAGCGTGGACATGGTCATCGGCCTGCTGGGCATCCTCAAGGCCGGCGGCGCCTATGTGCCGCTGGACCCGGAATACCCCGCAGAGCGCCTGGCCTACATGATGCAGGACAGCGGTATCCGCCTATTGCTGACCCAAGCCCACCTGCTGGCGCAGTTACCGCTGCCCGAGGGGGTACAGCCGCTGCTGCTCGAGCCGCTGCCGGGCTACAGCGACGCCAACCTGGTGCACAGCACCAGCCCAGGCAACCTGGCCTACGTGATCTACACCTCCGGCTCCACCGGCCGCCCCAAGGGCGCGGGCAACAGCCATCGCGCGCTGGTCAACCGCCTGTGCTGGATGCAGAAGGCCTACGGCCTGGACGCCGGCGATACGGTGTTGCAGAAGACCCCGTTCAGTTTCGACGTCTCGGTCTGGGAGTTCTTCTGGCCGCTGCTGGTCGGCGCACGCCTGGCGGTTGCGCAACCGGGCGAGCACCGTGACCCGGAGCGGCTGGTGGAGGTGATCAGGCAGCACGCGGTGACCACGCTGCACTTCGTGCCTTCGATGCTGCAGGCGTTCATGGGCAGCGCCGAGGTCGAGCGTTGCAGCGGCCTCAAGCGCGTGGTGTGCAGCGGCGAAGCCTTGCCCGCAGAGCTGGCGCAACAGACCCTGGCGCGGCTGCCCGGCGCCCAGTTGTACAACCTCTACGGCCCGACCGAGGCGGCCATCGATGTCACCCACTGGACCTGCCGCCCGGGCAGCGACAGCGGCGTGCCGATCGGCCGGCCGATCGACAACCTGAAGACGCACATCCTCGGCGCCGGTTTGCAGAGTGTCGCCCCGCGAGCGGCCGGCGAGCTGTACCTGGGCGGTGTCGGCCTGGCCCGTGGCTATCACCGGCGCCCGTCGCTGACCGCGGAACGCTTCGTCCCGGACCCCTTCGACAGCACGGCCCAGGGCGGCGGTCGCCTGTACCGTACCGGTGACCTGGCGCGTTATCGGGCCGACGGGGTAATCGAGTACAAAGGCCGGCTTGACCATCAGGTAAAAATCCGCGGCCTGCGCATCGAACTGGGCGAGATCGAGACACGCCTGCTCGAGCACCCGAGTGTGCGCGAGGCGGTGGTGCTGGACATCGACGGGCCGGGTGGCAAGCAACTGGCCGGGTACCTGGTGGTGGCCGGCGAAGCAACCGCCGACCCGCAGCAGCAAAACGCGCTGCGCAGCGAACTGCGCGAGCACCTCAGGCTCGGTCTGGCCGACTACATGGTCCCGACCCACCTGCTGTTCCTTGAGCGCCTGCCGGTGACCGCCAACGGCAAGCTGGACCGCAAGGCCCTGCCCAAACCCGATGCAAGCGCGCTGCAGGACAGCTACGTGGCGCCGCGCAGCGAGCTGGAACAACAGATCGCGGCGATCTGGGCCGAGGTCCTGAAGCTCGATCAGGTCGGCGTGACGGACAACTTCTTCGAACTGGGAGGGGACTCGATCATCTCGATCCAGGTCGTCAGCCGGGCAAGGCAGGCCGGGATCCGCTTCACGCCCAAGGCGCTGTTCCAGCATCAAACCGTACAGGACCTGGCCTCGGTGGCCACGCGCATGGAAGGCAGCGGCCCGCAGATCGACCAGGCCCCGGTGGTCGGCGAGACACGCTTGCTGCCTATCCAGCAGGCGTTTCTCGAACAGTCGATTGCTGAGCCTCATCACTGGAACCAGGCGGTCCTGCTTGCTTCGACCAGGCTCATCGATGGCGCCGCGCTGGAAAAGGCCCTGCACACGCTGCTCGAACATCATGATGCGTTGCGCCTGCGCTTCACGCTACCACAGGACGCAGGCGCATGGCTCGCCGCCCATTGCGCCCCGGACGACGTCGAGGCCGGGCTGCTGTGGGCAGAGACCCTGACCGACGCGGACGCGCTGCAAGCCCTGTGCGACCGAGCGCAGCGCAGCCTGAACCTGCAACAGGGGCCGCTTGTTCGCGGTGTATTGGCAACCCTGCCCGATGGCAGCCAGCGCCTGCTCCTGGTGATCCATCACCTGGCGGTGGATGGCGTGTCCTGGCGCATTCTCCTGGAGGACCTGCAGAACGCCTATGACCGTCACGTGGCAGGCCAACCTGTCGTACTGCCCGCCAGAACCACTTCGACCAAAGCCTGGGCTGAACGACTGCAGGCCTACGCGCAGAGCGATGCAGTGCAGGCAGAGCTCGGCTACTGGCAGTCGCAGTTAGAAGGGGTCGACGCGCAACTGCCTCAGGACAGGGCTGATGGATCGCTGCATGGCCGCCACACCGCGACGGTGCACGCGCGCCTTGACCGGCAGCAGACGTCACGGCTGTTGCAACAGGCGCCGGCGGCCTACCGCACCCAGGTCAACGACTTGCTGCTGACTGCCCTGGCCCGTGTGATCGCCCGTTGGACCCAGCGCGATGAAGTGCTGGTGCAACTGGAAGGGCATGGCCGTGAAGACCTGTTCGAGGCGGTCGACCTGACCCGCACTGTCGGCTGGCTGACCAGCCTGTTCCCGGTGAAGCTGACAGCGGCGTCAGGCCTCGATGCCTCGATCAAGCAGATCAAGGAACAACTTCGCGCGATCCCCGACAAGGGCGTCGGCTATGGCGCGCTGCGTTATCTGGGGGATTCGCATGCACGCGATGTGCTGGCCCGCCTGCCAGTGCCCCCCATCACGTTCAATTACCTGGGGCAGCTTGACAGCACCTTCGCCGACAGCTCGGCCCCGGGCACCGAGCGATTCCTGCAGCCAGCCAGCGAAAGCAGCGGTGCCAGCCAGTCTGCCGAGGCCTTGCTGGAAAACCTGCTGTCCATCAACGGGCAGGTCTACGCCGGCGAACTGAGCCTGGCCTGGACGTTCAGCCAGGACATGTTCGACCGCGCCACGGTCCAGGCGCTGGCCGACGACTATGTCAGCGAACTCCAGGCGTTGATCGACCATTGCGTCAGCCAGGGCGTCGTCGCCCTTACCCCGTCCGATGTCCCGCTGGCCGCGTTGGATCAGGCCCAGCTGGATGCCTTGCCGATCCCGGCAGGTGCAATCGAAGACATCTACCCGCTTTCGCCCATGCAGCAGGGCATGCTGTTTCACACGGTCTTCGAGCAGGGCCAGGGTGAGTATGTCAATCAGATGCGCGTCAACGCTTCGGGCCTGGACATCGAGCGTTTCAAGCTTGCCTGGCAGGCAATGCTGGATCGACACGATGTGTTGCGCGCCGCGTTCGTCGCCAACCTGGAACGCCCGGTGCAGGTGATTCGCAAACACGTCGAGCTGCCGTTCGAGGTGTTTGACTGGGCTGCGCAGGATGACCTGGAGGGGCGTCTGGATATCTGGGCCGAGGCTGATCGTCGGCGTGGTTTCGACCTGCAGGCGGCACCGTTGCTGCGGCTGACGGTGATCCGAACAGGCAGCGAGCAGCACCACCTGATCTTCACCAGCCACCATATCCTGATGGATGGCTGGAGCAATGCGCAGCTGCTGGGCGAGGTGTTGCAGTACTACGCTGGCGTTGCCCTGGAGCGACCGGCAGGCCGCTACCGCGACTATATCGAGTGGCTGCAGCGCCAGGATGCCGAGCAGAGCGAGACGTTCTGGCGCCAGCAATTGCAGCATCTCTGCGAGCCCACGCGACTGGCCCAGGCGCTGCGCCTGGATGGAAGCCGCGCAGACACCGGCCATGGCGAACATCATCAGACGCTCGACGCAGCCTGCGCCCAGGCGTTGAGCGCGTTTGCCAGGCAACGGCGGGTGACGGTCAATACCTTGCTGCAGGCCGCCTGGCTGCTGCTGTTGCACCGCTATACCGGCCAGGAGGGCGTGGCATTCGGTGCCACGGTTGCCGGGCGGCCGGCAGACCTGCGCGGCGTCGAGCATCAGCTGGGCCTGTTCATCAACACCTTGCCGGTGGCCGCCAGACTGCAGCCTGACCTGCGGGTGGGGGAGTGGCTCGAACGGCTGCAGGCACAGAACCTGAGCATGCGCGAACATGAACACACGCCGCTCTATGACATCCAGCGTTGGGCGGGTTCAGCCGGTGAGCAGTTGTTCGACACGCTGCTGGTGTTCGAGAACTACCCGGTCGGTGAAGTCCTGCAACAGGGCTCCAGCGCAGACCTGGCGTTTTCAGGCACGCAGAATCGCGAGCGGACCAACTATCCGCTGACGCTGATGATCGAGTCGGGCAGTGCCCTGACGATCCATTACCACTACGACCGCAGCCACCTTGGCGACACCGGCGTCGAACAGATCGCCCGGCACTTTGCCAATCTGCTGAACGCCATGGTGCAGCACGCCGATACCCCTGTCGGTGAACTGCAGATGCTCGATGACGAAGAGCGACAGCGCATCGTCCACGACTGGAACCGTACCCAGATGCAGTACCCGCAGGAGCGCAGCCTGCCCGAGCTGTTCGAAATGCAGGTAGCGCGCACCCCTGAGGCCCCGGCACTGCTGTTTGCCGAGCAGGCCTTGAGCTATCGCGAGCTCAATCAGCGCGCCAACCGCCTGGCAGGCAAGCTGCGCACATTGGGCGTCGGGCCGGATGTGCTGGTCGCGATTGCCGTCGAGCGATCGGTGGAAATGGTCGTTGGCCTGCTGGCGATCCTCAAGGCCGGTGGCGCCTATGTGCCATTGGACCCGGAATATCCCCGCGAGCGTCTGGGGTACATGATGGAGCAGAGCGGGGCGCATCTGCTGCTGACCCTCAGCCATCTGCTGCCGCAGCTGCCCACGCACAGCGCGCAGACCTGGTGCCTGGACAGCGACTGGCATCAGGTCGCGGCCTTCGATGGCGAGAACCTTGGCATCGTGCAGCATCCCGAGCATCTCGCCTATTGCATCTACACCTCCGGCTCCACCGGGCGGCCCAAGGGGGTCGAGGTGCGGCACCAGGCACTGGTCAACTTCCTCGCCAGCATGGCGGTCGAGCCTGGCATCGACGCACGCGATCGGGTCCTGGCGCTGACCTCGCTGTCGTTCGACATTGCCGGCCTGGAGCTGTACCTGCCGTTGTTGGCCGGGGCTTCGGTGGTGTTGATCGGCGAGCGCCAGAACAAGGACCCGTCGGCGCTGCAGGCTGTGATCGAGCGCCACGCCATCACCACCATTCAGGCCACACCTTCGACCTGGCGCATGCTGCTGCAGGCGCTGCCTGCGCAGACCTTGCGCGGTTGCAAGGTCATCAGTGGCGGTGAGGCACTGCCTGTCGACCTCGCCGAGCAGTTGCTGGCGCTGTGCGGGCGCATCTGGAACCTGTACGGCCCAACCGAGACGACGATCTGGTCGGCGGCGTACTGCCTGGACAACGAACACCCCATGCCGTTGCTGGGCAAGCCAATCGCCAACACCACTTTGCAGGTGATGGCGCACGACCTCTCGACGGCCGCCACCGGCATTGCCGGGGAGCTGATGATCGGTGGCGATGGCCTGGCCCGGGGTTATCAGCGCCGTGCCGCATTGACGGCCGAGCGCTTCGTCCCGGACCCCTACGATCGCAGCGGACAGGGTGGTGGCAGGCTCTACCGTACCGGTGACCTGGCCAGCTATCGCAGCGATGGGTTGCTCGAGTACGTGGGCCGCATCGACCACCAGGTGAAGGTGCGTGGCTATCGCATCGAACTGGGCGAGATCGAGGCAAGGCTGATCGATGATCCTGCGGTGCGCGAGGCAGTGGTCATCGACATCGATGGCCCTGGCGGCAAGCAACTGGCCGGCTACCTGGTCTCGAGCGGCGAAGCGGTCGCGACGGAGGAACAGCGCAGCGCCTTGCGTCGCCATCTGCGCGAACAGCTGCGCGCGACCTTGCCGGATTACATGGTCCCCGCGTACCTCACCTGGCTCGATGCCCTGCCGCTGACACCCAACGGCAAGCTCGACCGCAAAGCCTTGCCCCAGCCTGATATCGGCGTATCGCAGCAAGGCCATGTCGCGCCGCAGAGCGAGGTGGAGCAGCAGATCGCTGGCGTCTGGGCGCAGTTGCTGAATGTCGAGAAGGTCGGTCTCAATGACAATTTCTTCGAGCTGGGCGGGCACTCGCTGCTGGCGCTGTCAGTGCTCTCACGCTTGCAACTTTCGCTGGGATTGACCGTGGAACCGGCCGTTCTCTTCCAGCACCCGGTCCTTGGCGATTTCGCCAGATACATCGAATCCATCGGCGACGCGTCGGCTTTCGACGAAAAACTGCAGCGTCTGGATATGCTTTTTGAAGAGTTCGAGGTGAATGAATGAGTAACGATGCCGCGCTGAATATCGCCAAGCGTTTTGTCACGCTGCCACTGGCCAAGCGCAAGCTGTATCTGCAGAAGATGCACGCCGAGAACATCTCCCCGGCCAACTTGCCAGTGCCTTGCACCCAGTCGCTGTTCGACCGTGTCCCGGTATCGTTCGCTCAGCAGCGTCAATGGTTCCTGTGGCAGATGGATCCGCAGAGCACGGCCTACAACCTGCCTATCGCGCTGAGGCTGCAGGGAAATCTGGATATAGACGCCCTGCGTGGCGCCTTCCAGGCCTTGATCGTGCGGCACCAGACCTTGCGTACCACGTTCGCGCTCGACGACGAGCAGCTTGTGCAGGTCATTCACCCTTCGCAGTCGTTCGAGCTCGAAGCGCAAACAGTCGACATCGGGGTGGCTTCTGCAATCGACTCACAGCTCAAGGCTTGGGTCGAATCCGAGGCCCGGACGCCCTTCGATCTGGAGCGCCAGTGGCCGACGCGAGTCAGGTTGCTGCGTCTGCAAGAGGATGATCATGTTCTGATCGTCACCCTGCACCATATCGCTACCGATGGCTGGTCAATGCAGGTGCTGGTCGACGAGCTCATCGAGCATTACGCCCACGCATGTACCGGCGACACCCTGGCGCTGGCACCGCTGCCCATCCAGTATGCCGACTATGCCATCTGGCAGCGGCACTGGATGGAGGCGGGGGAGCAGGAGCGTCAGTTGGGCTACTGGCAGGCGCACCTGGGGGATGAACATCCGGTGCTGGAACTGCCCAGCGACCGGCCGCGCCCGGCGACGCAGTGTTTCGAAGGCGCAAGCCTGAAATTCGAGCTCGAAGCAGCGCTTGCCGGCGCGCTCAAGCAGCAGGCGCAACAGCAGGGCGTGACGCTTTTCACGCTGCTGCTGGCCAGTTTCCAGACCTTGCTGCATCGCTATTCGGGCCAGAATGAAGTGCGCGTCGGTATTCCCATCGCCAATCGCAACCGGGTCGAAACCGAGCGTCTGATCGGCTTCTTCGTCAACACCCAGGTCCTCAAGGCCGAGTTCGATGGGTCGCTGACATTCACTGGCCTGCTTGGCCAGATGCACAAGACCACGCTGGCGGCCCAGGCTCATCAGGACCTGCCCTTCGAGCAATTGGTCGAAGCCCTGCACCCGGAACGGAGCCTGAGCCACAGCCCGTTGTTCCAGGTCATGTACAACCACCAGACGCAGCCCAGGGGAGATGCCCGGCGCTTGCAGGGTCTGCATGTCGAGGGCATCGCCTGGGAGCGACAGACCGCGCAGTTCGACCTGACGCTGAATACTGTCGAGCATGGGCATGGGATTGCGGTAGAGCTCAACTACGCAACCGCGCTGTTCGAAGCGCCGTCCATCGCCCGGATGGCTTCGCATTGGACCCGCCTGTTGGAGGCGATCGCCGAGCGACCTTGGCAGCTTGTCGCCGAGTTGCCGATGCTGGGCGCGCAGGAGCACCACCAGATAGTGGAGCAGTGGAACAGCACTCAAGCGTCCTACCCTGCCGACCAGGGCATGCATCAGCTGATCGAAGCGCAAGCCCGCGCGACGCCGCAGGCCCCTGCGGTATTGTTCGGCGAGGATGTATTGACCTACCGCCAACTGAACCAGCGCGCCAACCGGCTCGCCCACGCGTTGCGCGACAAAGGCGTAGGCCCGGACGTGCTGGTAGGTATCGCGGTGGAGCGCTCGCTGGAGATGGTGGTCGGTCTGCTCGCCGTGCTCAAGGCCGGGGGCGCCTATGTGCCGTTCGATCCGGAGTACCCGGCCGACCGCCTGGCCTACATGATGGAGGACAGCGGCATCCGCCTGCTGCTGACCCAGACTGCTCTGCGTGACCAGTTGCCGATCGACCCCGGCGTGGCCTGCATCGTGCTCGATGACGCAGATGACTGGCTGGCTGGCTACAGCGACGCGGACCCTGTCAACCTCAACCTGCCGGCCGATCTGGCTTATGTGATCTACACCTCGGGCTCGACCGGCAGGCCCAAGGGCGCGGGCAACACCCACCAGGCGCTGGTCAACCGGCTCTGGTGGATGCAGAAAGCCTACGGTCTGGATTCCGCCGATACCGTGCTGCAGAAGACCCCGTTCAGCTTCGACGTATCGGTGTGGGAATTTTTCTGGCCACTGTTCACCGGTGCGCGGCTGGCGGTGGCTCAACCTGGCGACCACCGGGATCCGGAACGCCTGGTCGAGGCGATCAGGCAGTACAAGGTCACGACTCTGCATTTCGTACCGTCCATGCTTCAGGCCTTCATGACCAGCGAGCACGTGGAACTGTGCGAAACCCTCGAGCGGGTGGTGTGCAGTGGCGAGGCATTGCCTGCAGACCTTTCGGAGCAAGTCCTGGCCAGGCTCCCCCACGCTGGGCTCTTCAACCTTTACGGCCCTACGGAAGCGGCAATCGACGTCACCCACTGGACGTGCCAGGCGCAAGCCAATGGCAGCGTGCCGATCGGCACACCTATCGATAACCTCAAGACCCATATCCTCAGCAGCGCCTTGCTGCCGGTGCCGCAAGGTGTGGCAGGGGAGCTTTATCTGGGCGGCGTGGGTCTGGCGCGTGGATATCATCGTCGTCCGGGGCTCACGGCCGAGCGATTCGTGCCCGACCCGCATGATCGGAGCGAGCAGGGCGGTGCACGCTTGTACCGCACCGGGGACCTGGCGCGGTACCGCTCGGGAGGCGTGATCGAATACGCTGGCCGCCTCGACCATCAGGTGAAGATACGTGGCTTGCGCATCGAGCTTGGCGAAATCGAGTCCAAGTTCCTGGAGCACGAGAATGTGCGCGAGGCCGTGGTCATCGATATCGACGGGCCAGGTGCCAAGCAGTTGGCCGCCTATCTGGTGGTCGATGTGCCTTCCCGCGAGCTGGAAGATCATCTGCGTCGACACCTCAAGGCCACGCTGCCGGACTACATGGTCCCCAGCCATCTGCTGTTCGTCGATGCCCTGCCGCTGACCCCGAACGGCAAGCTGGATCGCAAGGCACTGCCTCGCCCGGATGCACGTCAGCGGCAGAAAAACCATGTGGCGCCGCGCAACCCTCTCGAGCAGCGAATCGCAGCGATCTGGGCTGATGTCCTCAAGCTTGAACGGGTAGGGGCTACCGACAACTTCTTCGAACTGGGCGGCGACTCGATTATCTCGATCCAGGTGGTCAGCAGGGCCCGACGCGAGGGCATGACGTTCACTCCCAAGCAGCTATTCCAGCTCCAGACAGTCGAAGGGCTGGCGGCCGTGGTCGCCAAGGGGCAGACCCAGGCCATGCAGATCGATCAGGGCGCCGTGCAGGGGCACATGCAGCTCCTGCCGATTCACCAGGCATTCTTCGACGATGCCATTGCCGATCGTCACCACTGGAACCAGGCCCTTCTGCTCAAGCCCGGCCAAGCCCTGGACAGCAACGTGCTCGACCGCGCTCTGCAAGCACTGCTGGTGCATCACGATGCGTTGCGCGTGAGCTTCGGCCAGGAGGGCGGCAGTTCTTGGTCCGCCTGCTATCGCGAGATTGGCGAGCCTGCCCAGGCGACCTGCCTGTGGCAAGCGAAACTTCAACACCCGTCCGAGCTGCAGGCGCTGTGCGACAAGGCGCAATGCAGCCTCGATCTGCAGCAAGGGCCACTGCTGCGAGCCGTTTTGGCAGACCTGCCCGACGGTACCCAGCGGCTGTTGCTGGTGATCCACCACCTGGCCGTGGATGGCGTTTCGTGGCGGATTCTGCTCGAAGACCTGCAAACTGCCTACCGTCAGGCGGAGCTCGGTCAAACCATTGCCCTGCCGGCCAAGACCAGTTCCGTCAAGGCATGGGCCGAGGCGCTGCAGGGGTACGCCAACAGCGAGGTATTGCGCAGTGAACTGCCTTATTGGCAGGCACTGTCCGCGGATGTCGATGCCACGCTTCCTTGCGACAATGCTGAAGGTTCACTGCAGGCCAGGCATGCAGCTGTTGCCCGGACACGGCTGGATCAGCGCTATACCCGTCAGCTTCTGCAGCACGCCCCTGGGGCTTATCGCACCCAGGTCAACGACTTGTTGTTGACTGCCCTGGCCCGTGTAATCGCCCGCTGGACGAAGCAGGATGATGTGCTCGTGCAACTGGAAGGGCATGGTCGTGAAGAACTGTGCGATACCGTCGACCTCAGCCGCACCGTGGGTTGGTTCACGAGCATGTTCCCGGTCAGGCTCAGCACTGCCGAAGCGATGGAAACCTCGATCAAGACCATCAAGGAGCAGTTGCGGGCGGTTCCCAACAAAGGTCTTGGGTTCGGCGCGCTGCGCTATCTGGGCGATCAGGAGGCCCGCCAGGCCCTGGCGGAACTGGCACCACCCAGGATCACCTTCAATTACCTCGGGCAGTTCGATGCCAGCTTCGACGAGCCTGCTGGCGAGCTCCACGAGGCAGCCTTCCTGGTACCTGCCGCCGAGCACAGTGGCGCAAGCCGGGGCGAGACGGCGCCGCTGGGCAACTGGTTATCGATCGATGGGCAGATATTCAAAGGCGAGCTGAGCCTGAACTGGACCTTCAGCCAAGCCATGTTCGACGTCACGACGGTCGAACGACTGGCAGCCGAATACGCTCGGGAACTGCAGGACCTGATTGATCATTGCGTGTCCGAAGGTGCATTCGGCAGGACGCCTTCGGATTTCCCGCTGTGCAACTTGAGCCAGGCGCAACTTGACGCGCTGCCTGTCGCCGTTGCCGGGATCGAGGACATCTACCCCTTGTCGCCGATGCAGCAGGGGATGTTTTTCCACAGCGCCTATGAGCAAACCGGAGACTACATCAACCAGATGCGCGTCGACGTGCAGGGCCTGGACGTGGCGCGCTTCGATCAGGCCTGGCAAGCGATGGCCGTACAGCATGACGTCCTGCGGGCCAGTTTCATCACCCTGTTCGAGCAGCCTTTGCAGCTCATCCGTCAGCAGGTGCAGGTACCTTGCATCGAACTGGACTGGTCGGCGCACAAGGACCTGCAGCGGGAGCTCTCCGTCTGGGCCGAGAACGATCGGCGCAAGGGCTTCGACCTGCAGAGTGATCCGTTGCTCAGGATCACCGCGATCCGTACAGGCCCCGACAGCCATCACCTGATCTACACCAGCCACCATATTCTCATGGATGGCTGGAGCAACTCGCAGTTGCTAGGCGAGGTGCTGCAGCACTATGCGGGGCAACCGGCCGAGCGCAAGCCTGGACGCTACCGTGACTACATCCAGTGGCTGTTGGCCCAGAGCAAGGACCGCAGCGAGGCCTTCTGGCGGGAGCAGTTGCAGGATCTGCAGGAACCGACGCATCTGGCGCAAGTGTTCCGACAAGGCAAGTCGGGCAAGGACAGCGGTTATGCCGACCATTATCAGGTGCTGGACTGGCAAACGTCGCTGAGTGAATTTGCCCGTGAGCGACGGGTCACCGTCAATACGCTGGTGCAAGCGGCCTGGCTGTTGCTGCTGCAACGCCATACTGGCCAGGAATGCGTCGCCGTGGGCGCCACGGTCGCCGGCCGACCGGCAGAAGTGCCCGGCTCGGAGCATCAGCTGGGGCTGTTCATCAATACGTTGCCGGTGATCAACCGGCTGCAGCCGACGATGACCGTGGAACAATGGGTCACCGAGCTGCAGGGTCGGAACCTGGCATTGCGCGAGCATGAACACACCGCGCTGTATGATGTCCAGCGCCTGGCGGGCGTGTCTGCGGATGGGCTGTTCGATACCTTGCTGGTGTTCGAGAACTATCCTGTTTCCGAGGCGCTGCGCGAAGGTGCTCCTGCAGGCTTGACGTTCAACGACACGCACATTCACGAGCAGACCAACTACCCTTTGACCTTGGCCATCGGCCTGGGCGCGCAGTTGTCCGTTCACTACAGCTATGACCGTTCGAGCTTCAGCGACCGGGACATCGAGCAAATTGCCGTTCACTTCGCCAATCTGCTGCATGCCGTCATCCAGAAGCCGCAGCGCCTGATCGCCGAGCTGCCGATGTTGGGCGTGGATGAATGCCGTCGCATCGTGGAGGAGTGGAACCACACCACGGTCGATTATCCTGGCTCGCATTGCGTGCACCAGCTGTTCGAGGCACAGGCACTGCAACGGCCCGACGCTATTGCCCTGGTATTCGCGGGGGAGCAGCTCACCTACCGACAGCTCAATGCCCGCGCCAATGGCCTGGCGCACAGCTTGCGCGAGCGCGGCGTGGGTCCGGACGTATTGGTCGGTATTGCCCTGGAACGCTCGGTGGACATGGTTGTGGGATTGCTGGCAATCCTGAAAGCAGGAGGGGCCTATGTCCCCCTCGACCCTGAGTATCCGCAGGACCGCCTGGCCTACATGATCGAAGACAGCCGCATCCAGCTGCTGTTGACCCATCGAGACGTGCAGCTGCCTGCCTGTCCACACATCCAGACCCTGATGCTCGATGAGCCGGACGCCTGCCTGCCGCGCGAGGCTGACAACCTGGCGTTTGCAGGGCACCCCGGCAACCTTGCCTATGTGATCTACACCTCGGGCTCGACGGGCAAGCCAAAAGGTGCGGCCAATACCCATGAAGCGCTGCTGAACAGGCTGTTCTGGATGCAGGACGCCTACGCGTTGGGCACCGATGACAAGGTCCTGCAGAAAACCCCTTTCAGCTTCGATGTATCGGTCTGGGAGTTCTTCTGGCCTTTGATGACGGGAGCCCGATTGGTGCTCGCGCAACCGGGCGAACATCGCGACCCGGCGCTGCTCATGCGTCTGATCCAGGCTGAAGCCATCACCACGTTGCACTTCGTGCCGTCGATGCTGCAGGCTTTCATCAGCGGCGACAGCCCACAGGCGGCCTGTACCTCGCTACGGCAGGTGATGTGTTCCGGCGAGGCGCTGCCGCTGGAGCTGCAACGCAGCGCGATGGCATTGCTGCCTGGTACCCAGTTCTACAACCTGTACGGGCCTACCGAAGCGGCCATCGACGTAACCCATTGGCACTGTGTGGACGAACAGAGTCACAGCGTCCCGATCGGCCGACCGATCGCCAACCTGCGCACCTACATTCTCGACGATGAGCTCAATCCAGTGCCGCCGCCCGTCACAGGCGAGCTGTATCTGGGCGGTATCGGCCTGGCCCGCGGCTACCATGAGCGCGCGATGCTGACGGCCGAGCGTTTCTGTGTCAGCCCCTTCGGTGACGGGGAGCGTCTGTACCGCACAGGTGACCTGGCGCGCCAGCGTGAAGACGGCGTGATCGAATACGCTGGGCGGATCGACCACCAGGTGAAGATCCGCGGCCTGCGTATCGAGCTTGGCGAGATCGAAGCGAGCCTGCTGGAGCACCCGGCCGTGAAGGAAGCCGCAGTCCTGGCAATCGATCTTGCGACCGGCAAGCAGCTGGTGGCATTTGTCGTCATCGACCGGGAAGACCACCTGAACGATGTGAGGGAGGTGCTGGCCCGACGGCTGCCGGATTACATGGTGCCTTACCATTATGTCCTCCTCGACAGCATGCCTTTGTCACCCAACGGCAAGCTGGACCGCAAGCGCCTGCCGATGCCCGACCTCAAGGCCAGCGTGCGGCAATACACCGCCCCGAGCAACGAAGTCGAAAGCGTCATGGCGCTGATCTGGCAAGAAGTCCTGCAGCGGGAACAGGTAGGTATCCACGACAACTTCTTCGAACTTGGTGGCGACTCGATCGTGTCGATCCGGATTGCCAGCAAGGCGCGGCTCGCGGGCTACGACGTCTCTCCGAAACGGGTATTCGAGCATCAGACCATCGCTCAGCTGGCCGCGACGTTGGAGCGCCAGGCGCTTGTATCCGAAGAACCGGTCATTGCACGTATCGTCGTCAGTGAAGAACAGCGCGCATTGTTGCCCCTGTCCGCCGACGTCATCGAAGATGTCTACCCGCTCTCGCCGATGCAGCAAGGCATGCTGTTCCACTCCATCGAGGAGAAGGGTGAAGGGCTGTATATCCATCAGGTCAGCCTGCCAGTGACCGGCCTTAAGACGGCACCTTTCATTCAGGCATGGGCAGCGGTGACCGCGCGTCACGAAGTGCTGCGCACCAGTTTCCACTGGGCCGGCCTGGCCGAACCGCTGCAGGTTGTCCATGCAAACGCGCAAATGCCCGTACGGGAAATCGATCTGCAGGGCAGCGAGGCGCCTGAAGCCACCTTGCAGGCGCTTGCCCATGAAGAGTGGCTGAACGGTTTCGACCTGACCCAGGCGCCTCTGCATCGGTTGTTGCTGGTGAAGCTGGACTCCAACACCTATCACATGATCTGGACCAGCCACCACATCCTGATGGACGGCTGGAGCACATCCCGTCTGTTTGCCGAGGTCATGCAGCACTACGCCGGGAAACCGGTGTCCGGCAATGTCGGTCGCTATGGTGATTTCATCGCGTGGCTGCAGTCCCAGGACAAGGGGCGGCAGGAGGCGTTCTGGCGTGAAAGCCTGGCAGGTGTCGAACCTACCTTGCTGGCCCAGACGATTCACCCGCGACACAGCTCCATCGAAACCGGGCACAACGCGCTCTACTCGCGGTGGGACAAAGCGTGGACGACGCGCCTGCAGGATTACTGCCGGAGCCTGAGGATCACGCCCAATACCCTGATCCAGGGCGCCTGGCTGCTGTTGCTGCAACGCTACACGGCCAAGTCTGCAGTCACCTTCGGGGCGACCGTCGCCGGTCGGCCGGAGTCGCTGCCGGGCGCCGACGGCACCCTGGGGCTGTTCATCAATACGTTGCCGGTATCGCAGGAACTCGACCCGACCGCCTGCCTTGAAGACTGGCTCCGTGACCTGCAGGCTTACAACCTGGAGCTGCGCAACTGGTCGCATACCCCACTGAACGATGTCCAGAGGTGGTCCGGTACCCCAGGGCAGACGCTGTTCGACAGCATCATCGTGTTCGAGAACTACCCGATCGACGAGAGCATGCGCGAGTCGTCCGATACTGAAGTGGGTTTTGGCGAGTCCAGTGGCGTGGGTGTCACCAACGTCCCCATGGACTTGGCCGTGCATCTCAACGACACCTTGTCGATCGAATACCTGTACCTGCGCAACAGCTTCAGTGAGGCGTCGGTACAAGGCATCCGGCAGACCATGGAAGCCACGCTGGACGCGATGCTGAGCCAGCCCGGGGAGCGACTTGGCAACCTCCAGTGCTTGCTGCCTGCACAACTGGAGCAGGCAGCGCGATGGGGTGCCGAGCCTGCGACGGTCTATGGTGCGCAGACATTGGCGCAGTCGATCGCAGCACACGCCCAGCGCCAACCTGATGCCGTCGCGCTGGTGTGTGCCGAGCGAAGCGTCACCTACGCGGAGCTGGAGCGGCAGGCCGAGCAACTGTGCACAGTGCTGCGGCTCAACGGGGCCGCGCCCGAAGTGATCGTCGGCGTGGCCCTGGAGCGGTCGCTGGAACTGGTCGTGACCTTGCTGGCGATCATGAAGACGGGGGCCGCCTATGTACCTCTGGATCTCGAGTATCCGGCTGATCGCCTGGCCTGGATGATCGAGGATTCGGGCATGCAACTGCTGGTGACGCGCCACTCGCTGCTTCAGCGCCTGCCGGCACTGGAACGCGTACAAGTCGTCGAGCCTGATGGCGATCAGCTTGCCCCGCAGATCGTGCTGCCTCCCGCGGCCATCGAAGATGGCAACCTGGCCTACCTGATCTATACCTCAGGTTCGACCGGCAAGCCCAAGGGCGTGGCCGTCGCTCAGGGGCCATTGAGTCGGCATTGCCAGGCTATCGTTGAACGATATGAAATGGGGCCCTCGACGCGCGAACTGCATTTCATGTCGTTCGCCTTCGACGGGGCTCAGGAACGCTGGCTGAGTACCCTGCTCAGTGGTGGCACGCTGGTTATTCGCGACGGTGACTTGTGGACCGTGGAGCAGACCCTGGAGGCCTTGTGGCGCCAGCGCATCACCATCGCCTGTTTCCCGCCGGCCTACCTGAAGCAACTGGCAGAGTCGGTACAGGCCAGCGGCGATCAGCCGCCACCGGTACAGATCTACTGCTTCGGTGGCGATGCGGTGCCCGAACAGACGTTCGAGCAGGTCAAGGCGGCGCTCAAGCCTTCCTGGATGACCAATGGCTACGGCCCGACCGAAACGGTGGTGACGCCGCTTCTGTGGAAGGTGCCTGGCGACGGTCATTGTTTGGCTGCCTATGCACCTATCGGCCATGCCGTAGGTCGGCGCTCCCTTCGCGTACTCGATGACGAACTCAATCCGCTGCCTGCGGGCTTTGCGGGTGAATTGATGATCGGCGGCGACGGGGTGGCTCGCGGCTATTACGGCCGCCCTGGCCTGACGGCGGAGCGCTTCGTGCCTGACCCGCTTGGTAAGGACGGAGCACGTATCTACCGCAGTGGTGACCTGGTGCGTCGGCGGGAGGACGGCACGGTCGACTACGTGGGCCGTATCGACAACCAGGTCAAGATCAGGGGTTTCCGGATCGAACTTGGTGAAGTCGAAGCCGTGCTGCGCACCCAGGACGGGGTGCGGGACGCTGTGGTGGTGGTGCACGAATCGTCGGTGGGCAAGCAACTGATCGGGTATGTGGTAGGTGAAGACGCGAGCATGGCGAAGGCTTTGAAAGCCGTATTGGCCGCCGAATTGCCGGAGTACATGGTGCCGTCGCAGATCATCGTGTTGTCCGCATTCCCGGTTACACCGAACGGCAAGCTCGACCGCAAGCGCCTGCCGGAGCCGATATTCGAGTCCTCAGGGCATGTCGCTCCGCGCAACGAGCAGGAGCGGTTGCTGGCGCAGATCTGGGAAGAGGTGTTGCAGGTCGATTCCGTCGGCATAACGGACAACTTCTTCGAGCTCGGTGGCGACTCCATTCTCAGCCTGCAAGTCGTGTCTCGGGTGAGGAATCACCCGACCCTGGACATGGAACTCAAACTGCGTGATGTGCTGCGTTACCAGACTATCGAGGCGATCGTCGGCAAGCAGGACCAGGCCGATCGTGCGCCCGTGCAGGCCGCCGCCACCGGAGCGGTGGACGGCGTGTTCAATCTGCTGCCCATCCAGGAGTGGATGTTCGCCGAAGCACTTCCGGACCCGGCGCACTTCAACCAGGCCCTGATGCTCAAGCCGCGCATCGCTCTGGACCTGGATGCACTCGAGCAAGCGCTGGCATGCATCGAAGAGCACCATGATGCCTTGCGGCTGCGCTTCGTCCAGGAGAACGGTCGTTGGCTGCAACGCTACCTGACAGCCGATGAGGCCAGGCAACCGCTGCTGCAGCGCGAGCAGGCTTGTGACGAGCAGGCGCTGATGACGCTGGCGAATCAGGCCCAACGCAGCCTGGGGCTTGTCGATGGGCCTGTCTGGCGAGCTTTGCACGTACAGCTTGCCGATGGGCAGGCGCGACTGTTGCTGGTCATTCATCACCTGGTCATGGACGGTGTGTCATGGCGGGTACTGCTCGAAGACCTGCAGCGGGCTTACCAGGCCTGTACCCAGGGCGACACGCCGGCATTGCCTGCTCGCACCACGAGCTACAGGGCTTGGGCAGAGCGTCTGCGCACAGAGGCCGCCTCGATTGCCGCGCGGCAGGGTGACTGGTGGCTTGCTCAACTCGAACCGTTGTCGAACGAGCTTCCATGCGACAACCCGCGTGGGCGCAACGAGGTCAGCGAGCAGGCGGCCGCCCACCTGTATCTGACACGGGAAAAGACTGCACAGTTGCTCAAGCAGGCGCCTGCCGCCTATCGCACCCAGGTGAACGACATTCTGCTGGCTGCTCTGGCACGTGTGCTGTGCCGTTGGAGTGGCGACGATGCCGCATTGATTCAGCTCGAAGGGCATGGTCGCGAGGACCTTTACGAAGGCGTGGATCTGTCCCGGACAGTGGGCTGGTTCACCAGCATGTTCCCGGTACGCCTGGCGCCGGGTGATGTGGCGGCGGTTGGTGAGTCGATCCAGGCGACGCAACGACAACTGGCGGCGGTACCGGACAAGGGTGTCGGCTATGGCGTTTTGCGTTACCTGGGCGAACCACGGATGCGCGAGCGCCTGGCGGCTGCAGCTCAACCGCGTGTGACGTTCAACTATTTCGGTCAGTTCGACCAAAGCTTCGATAAGCAGGCCGTGCTCGAGCCTGCGCCGGAAGGTTCAGGCGACTGCTATAGCCCGAGGGCGCGCCTGGCCAACTGGTTGGAAATCGTCGGCCAGGTCTACGATGGCTCACTTTCATTGCGATGCGTCTACAGCAAGCGCCGTTATCGGGCGCAGACCATCGACGCCTTGATGGAAAGCTACCGCGAAGAACTTGAACTGCTGATCGACCACTGTCTCTGCGTGACTGGCGCTGCCTGAGGGCAAGCGCCAGGCGGTTTTTTTCAAGGAATCTCAAGTTGAACAACGATCTGGAAGCGTTTCTCGATATGGTTGCAATGAACCCACAGGATCAGGCCTTGCATCGGCTTGGTCCGGTGCAGGCACGCACGAGTTTCGAGCTGGCCACGCAGCGTCTGCGCTGGCACGCGCCGCAGGACCTGGTACTCGGTTCGCTGACCTGTACCGCACGCGATGGTGTGGCCTTGCCGTTGCGTGTGTACAAACCTGCGCAAGCCGATGGCCGGCCGCTACCGATGCTGGTGTATTTTCATGGGGGCGGTTTTGTCGTCGGCAGCCTGGATTCACATGATGGCGTATGCCGTGAGCTGTGTGCACGGTCAGGCTGCGCGGTGGTTTCGGTAGGTTATCGCCTGGCTCCCGAGCACCGCTTCCCAACGGCTTTCGAGGACGGCTGGGATGTGCTTGAGGCGCTGCCGTCGCTGGCCCGGGCACAGGGCCTGGACCTGCAACGCGTCGTCCTTGCCGGCGACAGCGTCGGCGCGACCCTGGCCACCGCCCTGGCCCTGCATGCCGCCAGGCAAGGCCAGGCTGCCGCGGTCCGGCCAATCGGGCAACTGTTGTGTTACCCGGTCACGGATGCGGGAGGTGAATACGCCTCCCGCACCCTGTTCGGGGAGGGCTACCTGCTGGAGGACGAAACGCTCGAGTGGTTCTACGACCTCTATGCACGCGAACCCCTGGACCGTCACGACTGGCGCTTCTCTCCCTTGCGGGCCGAGAGCCTGAGGGGTGTCGCGCCAGCCATCGTCTTGCTGGCCGGCCTGGATCCGCTGCTGGATGAAGGGCAAGCATACGCCGAGCGATTGCAAGCATCCGGGGTGGAGGTGGACCTCATTCTGGCGCAGGACATGACCCACGACCTGCTGCGCATGATGTCAGTGACTGCAGAGGTTTCAACCGTCTACGAGCAGTTGGTCGACCGCCTGCTTACGCTGATCGCCAAAGCCCGATAAATATGCAGCCCCGGACTGGACTGGCAGTGAGCATTGCGGTCAGTCAGGGGCATAGGGTATGCCCGCTTGCACAGGGGCGTGCTGAATCGACGGGTCAGGTGGTGTTCAAAGGAGGAGGGCAAGGCGCCAGTCACCTGTGAGCCCAGGCTCGGAGGTGGCTGGCGCAGGGCAGATCAGTTTTCGTAGCGCAGGGTAAGCGCGAAATTGCGCGGGGCGCCGTAGTAGTTGCCGGTGTCAGGGCTGAAGATGGCTGTGTAGTACTTCTCGTCAAACACGTTGTTGAGGTTCAGCTGGACGCTGACATTCTGGTTGACGCGAAAGTTGGCGTTGAGATCGACCAGGTTGTAAGCGCTCTGGGTGATGTTGTTCAGGTACAGCTTGCTCTGGTGATAGATGCTGGTACCCACCCGCCATTGGTCAAGCTCACCCGGCAGCTGATAGGTGGTAGCCGCCTTGAACAGTCGCTGAGGCGAGTTTTCGGTGCCGTAGGTGTCGCCCTTGCTGGCCCCGGCAACGTACTTGGGATGGCTGTAGGTGTAACCCATCGAGGCATTCCACCCTGGCATCAGCTCGCCCGACACTTCAGCATCGAAACCGCGGTTGCGCACCTTGGCACCTTCGGTATAGCAGCGTGCATCGCGGTTCGGTCCGCAAACACGGCCTGCCTCGGGAACAACCTGGGGCAGACCCGTCAGATCGACCTGGAACAGCGCCAGGGAGGTGTTGAGCCTGCCGTCGAACAGCTCGTTCTTCAGGCCGATCTCGTAGTTGCTACCCGTGGTGGGGGCGAGCAGCTTGTTGTCGACGCTGTAGTTGCTTTGCAGTTTGTAGATTTCGGTGTAACTGGCGTAGACCGAGGCCTGATCAGTGAGGTCATAAACGATGCCGCCGTACGGAATGACCTTGCGGTCTTCCTTGAAACGATCGGTTTCCCATGGCCCCTGGGTATCGTAATCGACCCAGCTCAAGCGGCTACCGAGGATTACGTGGAGGTCGTCGGTAGGATTGAGACGGGTAGCCGCGTAGATCCCTTTGTCCTTGCGCACATGGCGGCTTGGTGTGAGATCGCCGACAATTTCCGGTTTGGGAAACTGCGAAGAATCGAAGTCGAGTACGTCTACCTTAGGGTAGATGGCAGGCGAGCCGGTCACGTACTGCAGGCGATCGCGGCGCATGCTCGTCCCCACGACCACTTCATGCTTCTGGCCCCCCAGGTTGAATGCGCCGTTCAGCGCTGCGTCCAGGTTGATCTGCTCGTCATCGTATCTGGCGCTGTTGGGGTAGTACTGCATCATCGAGTCGCTGTCGGCGGTGTGATAGCCGACCTGTGCCAGAAAATCCGCATTGGACCAGATGAGATTGGTGGCGACGGTCAGGTTCCAGTCTTCGTTGAAGGAGTGCTTGATATCGGCGAAGACGTTGCGGTTCAGCTTGTCCAGATAGGCCCATTTGCCGGCCAGGGACGTCGAGCGGGAAAAGTCGAAGAAGCTGCCGTCCTTGTGGGTCGGCAGCCCACCCCAGTCATAGCCATTGTTGTTGTCCTGCTGCAGCGATCCACCGACGGTCAAGGTGGTCGAGTCACTCAGATCCGCTTCGCCGATTACATAGAACAGCTGGTTTTCCTTGCCAGCGTAGTCCTGGTAGCTATTGCGGTTGTTGTACATCAGTACCGTTCGACCGCGCAGGGTCCCTTCGGCATTCAACGGGCCGCCGACATCCAGCTGGGTCCGGTAGTTATCCCATGAACCTGCGCCTATCTCGGCCTTGAGCTGATAGTCCCGGGTAGGCCGCTTGCGCACCATGTTGATGGCCGCCGACGGGTTGCCCGCACCCTGCAGCAGGCCATTGGCGCCGCGCACGATCTCGACCCGATCGTACATGGCCATGTTGTTCACGGACATGACGTCCATCGAGAAGCTTTCGGTCACGCTGGTCGGCAGGCCGTCGACCTGCAGGTCGTCCACCTGGAATCCTCGCGAGTAATACAGTGGACGCTCGGTACCGAAACCCTTGACGGTATTGATCCCTGTCGCGGCCATGGCCACGTCTTCCAGGGACTGCATGTTCTGGTCGTTCATCTGTTGGCGGGTGACGACACTGACCGACTGGGGCGTCTCGCGTGGCGACAGCCCCAGCCTGGTGGCTGTGCTGGTCACACCTGTGGTGTACGAGCCCGTGTTTTCGGTAGTAGCACCCAGGGCAGCAGACTGGATGCTCGTGGCATCGAGGAGCATTGCGCTGTCGCTCTCATGTGACGCCTGCAAGGTCAAGGTGTTGTCGCGCAACTGATAGCGCAGACCACTCTCCCTGAACAGGATACGTACCGACTCATCCAGTTTGTAGCGACCGTTCAACGCACCCGAGCGCAGGTTCTGCACCGCACCAGGTTCATACAACACCTGCACGCCGGTCTGTTCCGCAAATGCCTGCAGCGCCGAGCTCATTGGCTGTGCCGGGATATTCAAGGTCAGTTGCTGATCTTGCGCCTGGGCGGCCAAGGGCAGGGCCAGGGTCAGTGCCAGTGCCGGCAGCTGTACGTTGAAAGCGCGTCGAAGGCCAAGCGCCCGGGTCAGGTGATTCAATCGAAGGTGGGTGGGCATTTCGGTGCTCGTTGTGTAAATGTTGAGTGGATAGGCTGGGCAGATCTGTTTTTATGTTGACTACGGGTATGACGCACGGCGGGTGACAAACCGGAATGCAAATATTTCGCTTTTATTGCATCAGGCGACACACGCCTCGACTACCACCTTGCCGGCCTCCATGCGCACCAGTTGGTCGGCGACATCGAAATAGCGGTCATCGTGGCTGATGACGATGATTGTCTTGCCCAGGCGCTTCAGTTCGGGCAGCAGCTCGGTGTAGAAGATGCGTCGGAATGTCGGGTCCTGGTCCGCAGCCCATTCATCGAATACCAGCACCGGGCGCTCTTCGAGCCAGGCGTTGATCAGTGCCAGTCGCTTGCGTTGCCCGGTCGAGAGGTCGGTGGTGGTAAAACTGCCGTCGCGGATGCTCACCTTGTGTGCGATTTCCAGTCTCTTGAGATAGACCTCGGCGCTTTCCGGCACCTGCTGGGCCCCTAGGAAGGGGTCGTCGAACAGGTAGTAGTCGGAAAAGATGGTGGTGAAGAGCTGGCGATAATCATCGCGATTGAGCGCGGTGATGGGTTGGTCGTTGATGCGTATCTCGCCTTTTTGCGGCGGGTACAGGCCTAGCAGCAGCTTGATCAGGGTGGTTTTGCCACAGCCGTTCTCGCCGACGATGAAAACGATATCGCCCTGGTTGATCTGCAGGTTCACCGGCCCCAGGGTAAACGGCGCATTGCCGTCGACCGGAGGGAAGGCAAAGCGCACGTCGTGCAGCTCGAGGGTGCGCAAGGCGGGCAGCTGGCTGGCCTTGTCTTCGAGCAGCAGGTGCGGCTCGGGGGAGGAGAACTGCTCGGACAGCTCGGCAATTCGGCGGAAGGCGATCTGAGCGCGGCTGACGATGGGCAAAGTCCCCACCAGGTACTCGAGCGGGCCCTTCATGTACAGCAGCACCAGCACGAATCCGCTCATCACTGCCTTGTCGCCACTCGGCCACAAGGATTGCAGGGCAAGCGCCAGGCCGATGACCACGAAGAACAGCATCGAGCCGAAGGTCTTGGCGATGACGAAGGTATTGATGGAGCGGATCTGGATGTCGCGTATCTGGTCGGCCGTGCCCTGGATGTTGCGGCTGAACATGCGCTGACGGCGAGCGCGGTGGATGCGCAGCTCCTTGGCGCCGCCGGCAATCGCGTTGTAGTGCCGTTGCAGTTCATCTTCAGCATCCCGTGCCGCGACGAACCCTCGAATACCCTTGGCCCGGGCGATGTACTGCACGACGGTACCGAGTGCAATGGCTGCCAGCATCAGCAGGAACATGGGCCAGGACAGCAGGGCCAGGTAACCCAGGCAGCCAAGGGTGACGGTCAGGGCGATCGCCAGTGGCGCGAAGGCAAAAGCGAAATCGCTGATGGTGTCCACGTCGTGTGTCAGCACCGGGATCAGTCGATGGCTGCGATAGCGCTCGATCTGTTCGATGGGGGCCGACAGCACCTTCTCGCCCAGTTCCTTGCGCAAGGCGGCGATGATGTTCTGGCCCACCCGGTTGCTACCGATGTCGGAAAACACCGAACTGGCCAGGGCCACCAGGCAAAGCCCGGCGAAACCCCATACCACGCCTTGGGTCAGGCCGGTGTCGTCGTGCAGGGCCCGGTTGATGGTGGCCAGCAGGAAGGTGATGCTGAGGCCGCCGACCATGCCCAGGATGACGGACAGCGCGACGGTATATTTGAACGGCTTGAGCAGGGCGAATAGATCCTGCACGGCGCCGCGGGAGGGCTGGGACATGTTGGGCTCCTGAGTTGTTCAGCCGACGTTGGCGAGGGGTTTGGTCAGCGCCTTGTGTGCGCTGCCGGGAAGATTCAGGGCGGCATGGAGCGCTTTCCCGATCTCTTCGCTGCGCATCGGCAGCACCGAAAGCAAGGTGTCGCTCAAGCCGTGGCTGGCCTCGCAGAAGCCCTGCAGGAACACCGGCGCCTTGAGCTGTGGGGTCGCCAACGCGCGGTAGTTACGGTCCACTTCCAGGCCATGCAGGTAGGGCAGAAGCGGCTCGAGCAGGTGCTGATGGCTTTTGCGTTCGTAGCCTGTGGCCAGGATCACGGCATCGTAGCGATGGGTCTGCTGTTGCCCGGTGGCGAGGTCGCGCAGGGTCAGTTCGATGCCACCCTCCACGTCGACCGCCGCTTCCACGTGTTGGCGGCACAGCACGGCATGACGGGGCTGACCGGTGATCTTCTGCCGGTACAGCACGGCGTAGATGCGTTCGATCAGCTCCAGGTCGACGACCGAATAGTTGGTGTTGTGGTATTCGCCAATCAACTTTTCGCGGTCTTGCGGTGCTTGCTGGAAGACCAGGTCGGTGTAGTCAGGGCCGAAGATCTCATTGACGAAAGGTGAGTCGTCGGCGGGCTTCAAGGCCGAGCCGCGCAGGATCATTTCAGCCTGTACCGACGGGAAGCTGTCGTTGAGGTCGATGAACGCCTCGGCGGCACTCTGCCCGGAACCGATGATCGCGACCCGCATCGGCTTGCCTTGGCTGCAGGCCAGGCTCTGCATGCCGCTAAGGTAGCGAGAGTGATGGAAGACGCGGGCGTCGTTGCGCAACGGCGCGAAAATGGCTGGAATCTTCGGTGAGCCACCGGTGCTGATCACCACCGAACGCGTGCGGCGGGTGCGCTGCATGCCTTGTGCATTGCGCGAGATCAGCTTGAGGTGATGAATGACCCCATTGTCCAGTTCGGGCTCTATGCGCAGCACTTCTTCGCCATACAGTGCCTGCTCGGCGAACTGCTCGGCAACCCAGCCCAGGTAGTCGTTGTACTCCAGTCGGCATGGGTAGAAGGTGCCCAGGTTGACGAAGTCGACCAGGCGGCCCTGCTGCTTGAGGTAGTTGACGAAGCTGTAGGGGCTGGTGGGGTTGCGCAGCGAAACCAGGTCCTTGAGGAACGAGATCTGCAGTTCGCTCTGCGAGGACAAGGTATCGCCATGCCAGCGATAGTGCTCCTGTTTGTCCATGAACAAGGCGTCAATGGCCTTGCCATTGCTCTGGGCAAGCTCCTGCAGGGCGATGGCAAGGGCCAGGTTGGACGGGCCGAAGCCTACGCCGATCAGGTCGTGGAGAGTTGAGGCGCTCATGTCGTTGACTCCTTGTGTGGGTGGTTGCCCAGAGGTTGGTAAAGACGCTCATCGAACAATCGCGCTCTGGGCCGCATCACCAGGGCAGTGGCGAGGGCTGGGCCAGGCGGGCTCGGCTCGTGCATCTCCGCTGTTCCTGGTGAGCGGTGAGTAGGTGTTAAACGAAGCCGCAGAGGCTGGATTTAGCCGGTCACGACGAGTCGTGCATGCGCTGCACGCAGGTGCTCGCCCAGACGGCCATGGTGTGATTGAAGGGGCGAAACACGTTGTGCGCGGACGAACGAAAGCCCCGCAGGCATGCCGCGTCAGGCGCCCGCCGGGGTTCGTGTATCGGTGACGCTGATGCCGCCAGGCGCGGCTGATCTCAGCGTTGCATCACGTCGAAGAACGCTTTCAGGAAGGCCTGCATCTGCTCCGGCGTGCCGACACTGACACGCATCCAGTCTGGCCATGCCTCGAATACCCGCCCGACTCGAATTCGGCGTTGCGCGAGTGCCTGGATCACGGGTTTGGCAGGCCGACCGAGGGCCACCATGAAACAGTTGGCCTGGGCGTCGGTGCAGCGGTAACCGGCCTTTTGCAAGGCCTCGGTAGTGTTCTGGAGAATGCGACGGTTGATGCGTTTGCGTTCGCTGACCAGATCTTCTTGCTGCAGGCTGGCGATACCGCCCATGGCGGCGGCAAGCGGCACGAAGTTGTAGCCGTTCAGGCGTTGCAGGTCGCCGAGCAACGCCGGTTTGCCGATCGCCAACCCCAGCCGGGCACCGGCCATGCCATAGAGCTTGGAGAACGTCCTCAACACCATGACGTTGTCATGGCTGACCGCCAGATCCAGGCAGGAAGGGGCGTCGGAAAAGTGGATGTACGCCTCATCGATGATTGCCAGGCTGCCTGCCGGCTTGTGGCTGACCAGGTGCTCGATGTCGGCGCGAGGCGTCAGCGTGCCGGTGGGGTTGTTCGGGTTGCACAGGTACAGCACCCCGGGCTGCGGGTCGGCGGCAAGCATGCCGCGCACGTCATGGGCGTGGCGGGCATCGAGCGGCACCTCATGCAGGGTCGCGCCGACCGCCCTGGCGCCGTTGGCCACCGAGTCATAGGTCGGCGCGGCAGTGACTACGCCGCGCTTGTCGGCGTGACGAGCCAGGGCGTATTGCAACGGCGAGCGGGAGCCGCAGAAGACCGCCACATGGTCTTCGGGCACATTGTGCTGCCGAGCGAACAGCGCAGCCAGGCGGTATTCATGCTCCGGAAAGTAACGCCCGCTCTGGCGTGTACCCAGGCTCATCGCTTCGAGTGCCGAGGGGCAGGGGCCGTATGGGCTTTCGTTGTAGTCCAGGCGGATGATGTCGTCGTCCACCGTCGGCTCGCTCGCTGCGCCCGCCGCCCAGGCGGGCATGGCGGGCGCGAGGCTGGTCAAGGTGGCTGCAGCTACGAAACGGCGTCTGCTCAAAGCGGACATGGTCACTCTCCCTGTAGGTTGTCAGTTGTGTTCCCCGTCCTCGAGCGCGCGGGCTACCCGAAAGCCCAGCCAGTCACCGCGCACGTCGGGTTCGCGCTCGTTGCGGTTGCCGGAGCGGGAGAAGATGGGCGGTTCCAGGTAGTCGTTGCCGCGGATCTGTCGGTGCGTGCAGGTGCCGCCGGTGGTCCAGGCGCTGCCGTCGGTGGGCGCGCCGACATAATCGGTATGCCAGCAGTCCTCGACCCACTCGTAGACATTGCCATGCGTGTCATACATGCCGAACGCATTGGCCGGGAAGCTGCCGACCGGCGCCGTATAGGTGAAGCCATCCCGCGGCCCGTAGGTGTTGGCATGCTTGCTGATCTGGTACTCGCCTTCCTCGTCGAAGGGGAACGGGAAGGGGCCGGTGGAGCCGGCGCGACCGGCGTATTCGCGTTCGGCCTCGCTGACCATGCGGTAAGGCTTGCCGGTCTTCTTCGCGAGCCAGCCGATGTAGCCGCGCGCTTCCTCCCAGGTCATGCAGACTGCAGGCTGGCTAGGGTCTTGCGGATAACTCGGTTTGCCGTTCTTGCACAGGCGACCCGGGCGGTCGTCGCCGTCGGGCAGTACCGTGTGGGTTTCCCTGGCATAGGCCTGCCATTGCCCGGCAGTCACATGGAAGCGACTCATGGCGAAGGCCTTGGCGAATGTCACGGTGTGCAATGGGCCTTCATCGTCCTGTTTGCCCAGTTCGTCATCGGGGGTGCCCATCACGTAGCTGCCGGCGGGCAGCACGACCATTTCCGGGCAATCCTTGCAGTCCTTGAAGACCTTGCCCGGTGCAGCCGCGTCGGCAGCGAGGGCGTCGAGCGACAGCGAGAGACAACCGAGGGTAATCAGTGAGGTCAGCCGTTTCATGGGGTTCCTTGCGGGTAGTGGGCAACGGGAGGAGGGGCCGGCTTGGCGGCTTTCTGGGCGGCTTCCCACACACGCAGGAAGTTGGCACCCCAGAGCTTGGCGATGTCTTCATCGGAATAGCCACGCTGCATCAGTTCGGCGGTGACGTTGCGGCTCTGGCTGACATTTTCCCAGCCGACCACACCGCCGCCGTCGTTGAAGTCGGAACTGATGCCGACATGGTCGATACCGATCTTCTTCACCGCGTAATCGATCGAGTCGACATAGTCGGCCAAGGTGGCCTCGGGCTCGGCGCCGAGGATGTCGTAGAAAGGTGTGAGGTATTCCCCGAACTTCTTCTCCGACCAGATCGCGAACACCGGGTCGGTGGTGGTGCCCATCTGGGTCTGGTTCTGTACGTCAGGCAAGCCATGCTTGGCACGCAAGGCGTTCATCTTCTCGATGGTCGAGCGCGAGAACGGCTTGAGGTAGTGGGAGTAGGCGACGATGTTGACCAGCCCGTCGGTGGCCTTGATGTGTGCCAGGTCCGCGTCGCTGAGGTTGCGACGAATGTCCATCAGGCCTTGCACGCCGGTGTGCGAGGCCATGACCGGTGCTCGGCTAAGCTGGGTGACCTGGGTCAGGGCCTGGCTGGACATCTGCGACACGTCGATGACCACGCCCAGGTCGTTGAGCCGGGTAATGGCGCGACGACCGATGTCGGAAAGCCCGCCCAGCGGGTCTACCGAATCGCCCAGGAAGGGCAGCGGGCGCGCCGAGTCGACCCAGCTGTTGTTGCCGACGTAGCCCGGCCCGAATACCCGCATGCCGCGCGCGGCCCAGTGGTCCAGCTTCTCGATGTCGTCGCCAAGGGGCGCGGCGTTCAGCAGGCTGATGATGATGGCGAACTTGCCTTCACTGGCCAGTCGGCGGAAGTCGGCGGGGGTGTAGGCGATGCCGGCCTGTGCAGGGAAATCCTTGGCGATGCTGGTGATGATCCGGTAGCGCACTTCCAGTTCGTTGGCCATCGCGGCCTCGAACCCTGGTGTGGGGCGGTGTGGCCAATTGGGCCCGCTCCAGAACTCCGGCCATGACCAGATCGCGATCGAAGCGCCGCTCAGGCGGCCCTTGGCGGCTTTCACCAGGTCGAACTGGGTCGGGCCGTCACGGTCCGCTTCCTCACCATCGGTGCCATAGCTCAGCGGCACGTCGAGGTGCGCATCCAGGGCAGGTATGCGCGCCTGCAGGGCGTTGGCTCGCTGTTCGATTTCCCGGCTGTAGGGGGATTTGGCAAGGTAGAACCAATACCCCCAGGCGCCTGCCGCCATCAGGAGCAGGAGCAGAAGTGCCAATGCCCATGGCCACCTGCGCGAAAACAAAGCCTGTTTCTTCATTGCGTACTCGACCGCCTGCACGACGGCCCCATGCCGTTCGAACTTGTTGGGTGAAACGAGCCGACGCCAAGAGAATTTAGCAACCCTCTAAATCGCTTCCTCAACCATTCGTTTTCGCAGCAGGAGTCTCGTCATGAGTACAGTGGATGAAAGTGTCACGTCGAAAGATCCTGGCAGGCCTGGTGGCCGCCGGTGTAGCACTG
The DNA here is from genome assembly GCF_050058005.1 of Pseudomonas sp. WOUb67. Classification (NCBI taxonomy): domain Bacteria; kingdom Pseudomonadati; phylum Pseudomonadota; class Gammaproteobacteria; order Pseudomonadales; family Pseudomonadaceae; genus Pseudomonas; species Pseudomonas sp. WOUb67. The sequence continues at coordinate 2,662,123 of NZ_CP170112.1, forward strand.
CCTGCCGGCTATTACGCACGGCAGGAGTGGGAGCGGGCCCAGGAAGCGGAGCTGAGCAGTGACGAACCTGCGGTGCCGGTCGACGACCTGCCCAACGCGCTGTTGGGTGAACGCCTGGTCGGGATCTGGGATTGGCGCCTGGTGGGCGATCACCCGGCGCTGGCCGGGCTGGCCGGGCCGCAACAGCTGTTGCTCGACGTAGGGCAGGGTGCCCGTGCCGTGCGCGGTTACCTGGGCACTGCGCCGTATGGCAACCCGGGTTTGCAGGTCTACGGGCCGTTGGCTGCCGACCGGTTGCCGACCGTGCGGCTGAAGATAATCGCCGGCTCTGGCGAAGCCTATGATTGCGATGCCGTGCTGGATGAGATTTGGGGCGACTGGAGCGAGGGCGGTGGCAGCGCGACCCTGAGTGGGCAAGTACGCCTGGCGGGGACCCAGGCAGGGCATTCCGGTGCACGGGCGGGCTTTGTCGCCGTGCGCCGACCGTTCGTGCTGGCGCGGGAGCGGCTGCCGTTCGTGGCGGCCCTGCACGAGGACCTGATTTCGCCGCAGCGTCGCTACTATCATCAGCTCTGGCATGCCAGCCGTGATCGCTGGCACCGCATCGATGAGTCTCGACGGCAGATGGTGCGTGCGCTGGGCTGGCAGGTCGGCCCATTGGGCAAGGAGCGCAACGCCCGCGGTCATGACCGCCATCGCAACGGCTCCGGCGAGGACTTTCTGTTCATGCATCGGCACATGCTGCATGGCGTGCGCGAGGTCCAGGACCTGCGCTCCTGGACAAGCCTGCCCGCGGCACGTCCCTCGATCGGGCAGGGTACCCAGGCGTTCTTCGATTACCTCGACAACCGCGACGGCTACAGCGTCCCGCCCAATTGGCAGGCAGCCGGCGATGATGCCTTCAGCCAGTGGCTGTACTACGTCAAGAGCAGTCAGGGCCTGCACGCCAACTTCCAGCTGTGGGAAGCCCAGCTGCATGATCCGCAATACCTCAGCACCCTGTGCCTGGGAGAGTTGGGTTCGCGCATCGAGTTGGGCATACACGATTGGCTGCACATGCGCTGGGCATCCCTGGGGCGAGACCCGAACTCGGATTACCCGATGCCTTACGGGCGTCGCAATTACGATTTTTCCGAACGCTGGTTCCGTGCCGAGAACGACTTCCTTGGCGATCCGTTTTCCTCCCACGCCAACCCGGTATTCTGGGCCTTCCATGGCTGGATCGACGACCGTCTGAACGACTGGTACCTGGCCCACCAGCAGGCGCACCCGGGGGAAGTGAAACCGCGGATGATCGATGGCGTTCCGTGGTTTGCCCCGGGGCGTTGGGTGCGTGTGGCCGAGCCCTGGCTGGGGCCTACCCGTGACGGTTGTGGTGCCTGGGGGCTGGGCAATGGTGGCGGCACCGGGAAACTGGACGTCGAGACCATGAAGCTTGCCTTGCAGGCCATCTTCAGCCCGGAAGAAGATGCCGATCGCCTGTCCGACAGGGTGCCGCAGCGGCCCTGGTACGCCCGCCATCTGGCACCAGGCCCGCGACGTGACGGTTTGTAGCGCGAGTGCCCGATTGAAGATTTTCAGCGCCTGTGCGATCGAGCGCCGCCCGCGCGGCGCATCGCGAGCTGCGCTCGCTCCTACGTTTGTTTAGGGCCAGTTATTCCTGAAGAGAAAGCGCGCGCCTCCTTGGTCCACCTATGAGTCGAGCCGCACAAACAAGGCGGTCGCGTGCTCTGGCACAGCTAATACTGGCCCGGAACAGATGTAGGAGCGAGCGTAGCTCGCGATGCGCCGCGCGGGCGGCGCTCGGTCTCAAAGGCGCTGAAGACGTTGTGTTGAGCTACCTCGCCGTCATCAGCGTGTCCGACGCTGACCAGCCGCCGCCCAGTGCCTTGTAAAGGGCAACACTGGCCTGCAGGCGCGCCTCGCGCAGGCGTACCCGTTCGGACTGTGCGGTGAACAGGCTGCGTTGCGCCTCCAGCACGCTGAGCAGGTCTTCGGCGCCGGCCCGATAGCGGTTCTCGGCCAGATCGAAGGCCCGCTGGGCCTGGGCAAGCTCTTCATTCTGCCAGCGTGTCTGGCGGTCCAGGCCATCGACGCTGTTCAATGCCTTCTCGACTTCGCCGAAGCTGGTGACCAGCACGCTGCGATAGGCTTCGAGCAGCTCGTCCTGGCGAGCGATGGCGCGATCACGCTCGGCGCGCAAGGCGCCATTGTTGAAGATCGGGGCTGTCAGACCGGCACCGAGGTTGAACGCCGGATTGTGCAGCAGGTCGATGGCCTTTCTGTCGCCCGTGGCCAGGCTGGCCGTCAGGCTCACCGTGGGGAACAGTGCCGCCCGAGCAACGCTGACATCCGCCTGGGCCGCCGCCAGGCGCGCCTCTGCGCCGGCGATGTCCGGGCGGCGGGTTAGCAGTTGGCTGGGGATGCCGGCGGCAATGCTCGGGCCGCTCAGTTGATCGAAAGGCTGATCGGCAAGCGCGAGTGCCTGTACCGGCACTCCCAGCAGGGTTGCCAGGGTGATCTGCGCATCCCGGGCTGCTTGCTGGTAGAGCGGTAACTGGCGTTGCTGATTGGCCACAAGGCTTTCTTGCTGGGCCAGTTCCAGGGCTGTCGACGACCCCGCCTGGAAGCGCGAGCGCACCAGGTTGAGGACTTTTTCGGCGTTTTCCAGGTTGAGCGTGGCGATGCGTGCCTGCTCGCGAGCGGCGAGGGCGCTCAGATAGGTATCGGCAACACTGCTCGTCAGGCTCAGTTCGAGCGTGTCACGATCAAGTGCAGTGGCTTGCAGGCCAAGACGGGCACTGTCACGCGCGGCGGCGTTCTTGCCCCAGAAGTCCAGCTCGTAGCTGGCCGTCAGGGCAGTGTTGAAGTAGCGGTAGGTCCGTGTGCTGCTTGAGGTGTCCTGTTCGCTGTAGCCCTGGCCTCGCAGCAAGCGCTGCTGATAGGCGTCGGCGCTGGCGTCCAGGCGCGGCAACAAGGGGCCGCCGGCAATGCGCAGGTCGGCCCGTGCCTGCCTGACCCTGGCCATGGCGGCGCGCAGGTCATGGCTGCCTTGGCGCGCCTGCTCGATCAGCTGGCTCAGTTGAGCGCTGTTGAAGGTTGTCCACCATTGCGCCGAGGCAGCCGTGCCGCCAGTGGGGCCTTGCCAGCTAACGGGCGCAACGATGCCGCTGTCCAGAGGGGCAGACGTGTGGCTGCAAGCGCCAAGCAGGGTCAGCAGCGGCAGCATGTAAAGCGGGGTTCTGGTCATGGTCATTCACTGGTCAGGGCGGCGACAGGGTCGAGGGCGGCAGCCTTGCGCGCGGGCATGAAGCCGAAGATGACGCCGGTGGCTACCGAGCAGGCGAAGGCACCCACTATCGCCAGGGCGGAAAACGCCACGGCCACCTGGGCCAGGCTGAGTACCACGCCGATCAGCAGTGCCAGGCACACGCCGATAAGGCCACCGGTCAACGAAAGCACCACGGCCTCGGTCAGAAACTGGCGCAGGATGTCGCGTTGTCGGGCACCGGTGGCAATGCGGATGCCGATCTCGCGGGTGCGTTCGCGGACGGTCATCAGCATCACGTTCATCACGCCGATCCCGCCGACCAGCAGCGAAATGGCGGCAATGGCGCCAAGCATCAGGGACAGCCCGTTGCGCGTCGCAGCTTCGGCCTGGATCATCGCCGCGCTGTTGTCGATCTCGAAGTCTTCGATGCCATCGTGCAGGCTCAGCATCAGTTGGCGTATCGCCCGTTCGGCTTCATGCACCTGGGTACTGTCGGCGGCGCCGATGATCACGTATTCGGGGTGTTGCGTGCCGGACAGGCGGATGGATGCCGCTGAGTACGGGACGGCGATACGCAGGTCGTTGCGCTGGTTGGCGCCGCTGGAGCCTTTGCTGGCCAGCACTCCGATCACCTGGAAAGGCACGTTCTCGATGAGGATGTACTGGCCGATCGGGTCCTGGCCGTCGACGAACAGCTTCTTGCGTACTTCCGAGCCGATCACGGCCACGGCCGCAGCCGTTGCCAGGTCGTTGTCGGTAAAGAAGCTGCCTTCGCTGACGGGCCAGCTCATCAGGGTCGGGAACACCGGCGTATAGCCGCCGATGGTCGACTCCAAGTCGCGATTGCCGAAGCGCACCTGCACCTCAACCGTCATGGCGGGCATGATGGACTTCACCTGGGGCAGCTCGGCCAGCGCCTGCACATCGCTGAGGCGAATATCGCCGGGCGGGGCGCGCGGTGCTGGAGGGGCACCGTTCATGAAGATGATGTTCGAGCCGAACGCGCCCATCTGGGCCATGACCTGACGCTTGCTGCCTTCGCCCACCGCCAGCATCACCACCACCGACGCGACGCCGATGATGATCCCCAGCAGGGTCAGCGCGGTGCGTGTGCGGTTGCTCCACATGACCCGCCAGGCGGCCTGAAGGGCGTCGCGGGTTTCGCCCAGCCAGGGGCTGCTGTGGTTGTCGGCGCGGACCAGGCGCCGGGCCAGATCTTCGGCTTGCAGCGCCCCCGGGCGAGCCTGTGGCGGCGCCTGGTCGGCGCCGCTGTCGCTGGTCACTTCACCGTCGCGGATCTCGATGATGCGATGCGCGCGAGCGGCGACATCGCGGTCGTGGGTAATCAGGATCACCACATGGCCTTGCTCGGCCAGCTCATCCAGCAGGCGCATGACCTCGGTGCCACTGTGGCTGTCCAGCGCGCCGGTGGGCTCATCCGCAAGGATGATGTGACCGCCGTTCATCAACGCCCGGGCGATGGATACCCGTTGTTGCTGGCCGCCGGAAAGCTGGCGCGGGCGATTGCCGGTGCGTTCTCCCAGGCCAAGGCGTTGCAACAGGGCCTGGGCCCTTTCTGCGCGCGGTGCCGCGGTGGTCCCGGCGTAGATCGCCGGCATCTCCACGTTCTCCTGCGCCGAGGCGGAGGGGATCAGGTGATAGCCCTGAAACACGAACCCGAACGCTTCGCGGCGCAACCAGGCCAGTTCGTCATTGTTCAGGCCGGCAACATCCTGGCCGGCGAAGCGATACTGCCCGGCGCTGGGGCGGTCGAGGCAACCGAGGATGTTCATCAGGGTCGACTTGCCGGAGCCCGAGGTGCCGACGATGGCGATGAACTCCCCGGCATGGATCTTAAGGTCGATGCCACGCAACACATCGACCTGGGGGCTGTCGCCGCCACCGTAGGATTTACGGATGCCGACCAGTTCTATCAGCGCAGTGCTCATGTCAGCCCTCGCCGCCGACAGGGCCGATCAGCAGCTTGTCACCTTCATCAAGCCCGTCGAGGATCTGCACGCGCAGGCGGTCGCTGAGCCCGGTGCGTACCTGGCGCGTCTGCACGTCGCCCTTGCCGGTCAGCACGTGGGCAGTCTGCAGCGCCTCACCCTTGCCGCGCCCCTGAAGCGCGGCGATGGGCACGGTCAACACATCCTTGGCGGCGCCGGCGACGAAGAACACCTGTGCGGTCATGTCGGCCATCAACGCATTGTCATCGTTGTCGACGTCGAGCAGCACGGTGTACAGCACCACGCGGCCGGTCCCGCTGCCGCTTGCGCCGCCGGCGGCAACCGGGCTGCCGCCGCCCTGGCTGAGCTGGTCCAGCGGCTTGGGCGGAATCGGCAATATTTGCCTGACGGTGCCGGTCCAGCGCCTGCCGCCACTGCCCAGGGTGGTGAAGTAGGCCTGCATGCCGGTCTTGACCTGGCCGATATCAGCTTCCGAGACCTCGGCCCAGACCGTCATCGGCGACAGCTTGGCGATCCGCAGGATCAGCGGGGTGCGCTGTTGCGCGTTCAAGGTCTGCCCTTCACGTGCATCGACAGCCACCACCGTGCCGCCGATCGGGGCATAGATGCGCGTGTAGCCAAGCTCGGCCTCTGCGCTGCGCAACGTGGCCTGCGCCTGGAGGATCTGCGCCTCATACATGTCGATGCGCGCCTGGGTCGTCAGCACCTTGGCCTGGGCCGTCTGCACATCCTCTTCGCGGGTGGCGCCGTCGGTGGCCATCCGCTGCTGGCGGCGCAACTGCTGCTCGGCCAGGACATGTTCGGCGCGCTGCTCCTTGACCTGCGCTTTCAGGGTCTGGATGGCATAGCGCTCGGCATCCAGCCGGGCCTGTTGCGTGGCGGGGTCGATTTCCACCAGCAACTGCCCTTGCTTGACGGTATCGCCTACCTCGACGTGCAAGGTACGGATCTGCCCGGAGGCCTGCGCGCCGACATCGACATACTGGCGGGGCTGCAGGGTGCCCAGCGCGGTGACGCTGGCTTCGATATTGCCACGGCTGACGCTGACGAAAGGCCGCGGATCGGTCTCACCGGGCAACAATTGCCAGGTAGCGAATGCGGCCACCGGGATCAGGCACAGCGCGAGGGTTACGGCGCGACGGGTAAGGCGTTGAGGAATCATGCAGTATTCCGACCATGAGAGGGCCGCTGTCACCAGGGAGCAGCTAGGGAGGCTGCCGATTAAACGAAAGCGACAAGGACGGATTTAGCGGGAAACGCTGGTTGCGGGCGGGGGAAATGTAACAACGTCTTTAAACTGGATGAGAATTATTATAGTTTAAGCGCCTGCAATGCCACTACTTGGCCTGCATCAGGTTTCTATCATCATCGGAAAACAGGGAAAGCGCTTCGATGCCGTCTTCGGGTGTGCTGCTCGAGCATTACTACCGTGAACTGGTCGGGTACCTTCGGTCGCGTCTCGGCAGCCGCCATGCTGCCGAAGATATCGCTCAGGAAGCCTACCTGCGGATACTCGAGCGGTGTGACGACACGCAGATCTCCCATCCGCGCGCTTTCCTTTATCGCACGGCCCTGAACCTGATTACCGATGGCCATCGGCGTAGCAAGGTGCGTCGCGCCGAGCCTCTGGAAATACTGGAAACCGACGAGCGATTCTTCGTCACGCCCGTGCACGGCGTCTGTCGCCAGGAAGAGCGCCTGGAGTTGCTGCAACGTGCGGTGGGGCAATTGAGCGAAACCTGTCGGGAATGCTTTTTGCTGCGCAAGCTCGAAGGCCTGTCCCATGGTGAGATTGCCACGCGGCTGGGCCTGTCCAAGGCCATGGTGGAAAAGCACATCGTCAACGCCATGAAACATTGCCGTCTGCGCATGCGTGAGTGGGCCGAAAACTGAGCACCCGGCTGCGTGGCCCACGTTTCGATAGCTTCAGTTGCCTGACGATGTACCGAATGTCAGGGCACCCTTCATCATGGTCGCGTGGAAAGGGTAGGAGCAGAAGAACTCGTACGCCTGGCCTGCCTGCAGCACGCGGGTGTCAAAGGTGACCGAATCCTTTTCGCCGCCGCCGATCAGCCGGGTATGGGCGAGCACGCGCTTGTCTCCCGGCTGGATGTAGTTGTTGGCTTCACCGGCCGCGGCGCCATCGGTGGTCACGGCTTTGATGTCTTCCTTTTTGGCCAGCACCCAGTTGTGCCCCATGATGTTCCTGGGCATCGTGCCCGTGTGTTGCAGGTTCACCGTGAAGCGTTGGCAGGCCTGCGGGACGCTGATCGTCTTCAGGTTGTAGGTCATCTGGTCGGTACTTTGAATATCCACCGAGCAGGACTCGGCGGACCACGCGACGCTGGACAGGGTCAGGGCGAAAAAGGCTAGGGCAGGGCGAAACATCTGGGTACTCCGAATAGGTATGAGGCGATGCCTTGGGGCATGCGCCTTTTTTATACGAAGCCCGAGTGTCTGGGTTTAGGGCGTGCGGTTCGCCGCCCGGCTTGAAGGCAAATGCAAATTCCGTCAGTCAATCACTTGATTTATGCGGGTTTCCCGACTTCTATCAAAGAAGACCCCTGCCAGGCATGGCCTTGGCAGTAGCCGTTACTGGCGCAGTATGGTCATGGAGCGTACCCATTACCCAACTGCCCAGGTCCCACCATGGCAAACAAGACCCTGCGCATCCTCATCGCCGACGCACACCCGTGCCAGCGCCTGCAGCTGGAGCGGTTGCTCAATGGCCTGGGCTATTACCGGATCGCCCCCGTGGAGAGCTTCGAGGAGCTGCAGCGCCTGGTGCATTGCGCCTTGCAGCCCTTTCATCTGCTGCTGGGCAATATCGAGCTGGCCAATCATGCCGGGGTGGACCTGGCGCGCTTCTGTCGCGTCAGCACGCAGATCCAGCACGCCCTGCTTTACCACTCCAGCCAGTTGAAAGTGCCTTCAGTGCCGCAGACCGAACGCCAGGCGGTCAGCCTGAGCCTGCCGCAGGTGCCTGATAACGAGGCGCTGGAGTCGTTCATGGCGATCATCGACGCGCCACTGCTGGTCGGCAAGCTGCCGCTGCCGGGCAACATGGCGGCTGCTGCGGTGCGGCCACGGCCGCGGGCCAACTTCGCGCACACGGTGTTCAACCGCTAGCGGCGCAGCGGGCAGGGCAACGGGGCAGCTATTTGTTATCCTCTTGCCCTTTGCCGATTTGCGGACCCTGCCATGACTGCCATCGATACCGCTCGCCCGCCCCGGTTCAGCCGCGGCGATCACCGGACCCTGGGCCTGGCGGCACTGGGCGGCGCGCTGGAAATCTACGACTTCATCATTTTCGTGTTCTTTGCGCTGACCCTCAGCCAGCTGTTCTTCCCGCCCGAAATGCCCGAATGGCTGCGCCTGCTGCAAAGCTTCGGCATCTTCGTCACCGGTTACCTGGCGCGGCCGCTGGGCGGCATCCTGATGGCGCACTTTGCGGACCACCTGGGGCGTAAACGGGTATTCAGCCTGAGCATCCTGATGATGGCCCTGCCGTGCCTGCTGATCGGCGTGATGCCGACCTATGCCGACATCGGTTACGCCGCCCCGCTGATTCTGCTGGCGCTGCGTATCTTCCAGGGTGCGGCAGTGGGGGGCGAGGTGCCGAGTGCCTGGACGTTCGTTGCCGAGCACGCGCCGGCCGGCCGACGCGGTTATGCCCTGGGCTTCCTGCAGGCCGGCCTGACCTTCGGCTACCTGCTGGGCGCGCTGACCGCGACCTTGCTGGCGCAGGTATTCACACCGCAGGAGATTCTCGATTACGCCTGGCGTTACCCGTTCCTGTTGGGTGGGGTGTTTGGCGTGATTGGCGTGTGGCTGCGGCGCTGGCTGAGCGAAACTCCGGTGTTTCTCGCCTTGCGCGCACGTCAGGAACAGCCGGTGAAGTTCCCGCTGCGACGGGTATTGGGCGAACACCGCCGGGCGCTGATCCCGGCGGCGCTGCTGACCTGCGTGTTGACCTCTGCCGTGGTGGTGCTGGTGGTGATCACCCCGACGGTGATGCAGCAGCGCTTCGGCATGAGCGCCGGGCACACCTTTGCCCTCAGCAGTGTGGGCATAGTCTTCCTCAATATCGGCTGCGTACTCGCTGGCTTGCTGGTTGACCGCGTGGGCGCCTGGCGGGCGCTGATGCTCTACAGCGTGCTGCTGCCGCTGGGCATCGGTGCGTTGTACGCCAGCCTGAACGGGCAGTGGGGCATGACCTGGCTGGCCTACGCGCTGGCGGGGTTGAGCTGCGGCGTGGTCGGGGTGGTGCCGTCGGTGATGGTCGGGTTGTTCCCGGCCGAAATCCGGGTGTCGGGCATTTCCTTTACCTACAACGTGGCCTACGCACTGTGGGCCAGCACCACGCCGCTGGCGCTGATTGCGCTGATGCCGTGGAGCCCGTGGGTGTGTGTCGGGTTTTGTCTGATCATGGGGACGGGTGGCTTGCTGACGGCCCTGTATTTCGGGCGCCGTGAGCCATTGGCGTTTGCGGCGGAGCCGGTGCCGATCATGTGTGGTGACAAATGAGGCGGTAACGGTTTTGAGGTATTGAGGCAGACTTCGAGGGCATTGAGTCTTTCAAGGAGCTTGAAATGAAATGTCCCCTATGTGGAGGTGCGGAGCTAGAAGCGCAGTCTCAAGGCATGCCTTATCAATATAAAGGTGAGTCGACTGTCATTCCCGATGTGATTGGCGATTACTGTTCTGCTTGTGGTGAGGCAATTTTGACTCATGACGAAGCTGTGCGCATCAGCGCTCTGATGTCGGCATTCGAACGGCAAGTCGATGATGTAGGTGTGTGATGTAGTTTGCTCAAGCCTGCTTTTTTATGTCTCTAGATTTTCCGGGCCTGTGAGATCAAGCGCCGCCCGCGCGGCGCATCGCGAGCTGCGCTCGCTCCTACGTTTGTCTCGGGCCAGTGATGCCTGTGGCAGGCGCGCGCGACCGCCTTGTTCATACGACGCAAATTCGAGCCATGCACCAAGGCATTCGCGCGCAAATTCTCCGGGAATAATTGGCCCGAAATAAACGTAGCTCGCGATGCGCCGCGCGGGCGGCGCTCGATGTATGCCCTCCTACAATTCTCAACCTAGGTACCCGCAGCCCCCAAATTCAGTGAAGAACCTTTTATCGTGTGCGGTGCTGCCCATTCAGTTGAAGCAAAAAGCCCCCGGCTCGTGAGAATCGGGGGCTTTTTGTTACGGCAGGGCAGGGCCCTTACATGTTCGGGTAGTTCGGCCCGCCAGCGCCTTCAGGGGTGACCCAGGTGATGTTCTGGGCCGGGTCCTTGATGTCGCAGGTCTTGCAGTGCACGCAGTTCTGCGCGTTGATCTGGAAGCGCTTGTTGCCGTCTTCCTGGGTGACCACTTCGTACACGCCTGCCGGGCAGTAGCGCTGGGCCGGCTCGTCGTACAGCGGCAGGTTGCTGGCGATCGGTACGTTCGGGTCGGTCAGCTTCAGGTGGCAGGGTTGTTCCTCTTCATGGTTGGTGCTGGAGAGGAATACCGAGCTGAGCTTGTCGAAGCTCAGCTTGCCGTCCGGTTTCGGGTAGTCGATCTTTTTCGAGTCGGCAGCCAGCTTAAGGCAGGCGTAGTCCGGCTTGGTGTCGTGCAGGGTGAACGGCAGCTTGCCGCCGAACCAGTTCTGGTCGACGTAGTTGAATGCCGCACCCAGCAGTGGGCCGAACTTGTGCATGGCCGGGCCGAAGTTGCGGCTGGCGAACAGTTCTTCGTACAGCCAGCTGGCCTTGAATGCGCTGACGTAGCTGTTCAGCTGGTCACCGCCTTCGCTGCCGGCGATCAAGGCATCAGCCACGGCGTCGGCGGCAAGCATGCCGGACTTCATCGCGGTGTGGCTGCCTTTGATCTTGGCCACGTTCATGGTACCCAGGTCACAACCGATCAGCGCGCCACCATTGAAGACCATCTTCGGCAGCGAGTTGATGCCGCCTTTGGCCAGCGCGCGGGCGCCGTAGCTGATGCGCTTGCCGCCCTCGAGGTACTGGCTGATCACCGGGTGGTGCTTCAGGCGCTGGAATTCGTCGAACGGCGACAGGTACGGGTTGGCGTAGGACAGGTCGACGATCAGGCCGACCACCACTTGGTTGTTTTCCAGGTGATAGAGGAACGAGCCACCGGTGTTGTCCTTGGCTACCACGTCCAGCGGCCAGCCGGCAGTGTGCACCACCAGGCCCTGCTCGTGCTTGGCCGGGTCGATTTCCCAGATTTCTTTAAGGCCGATGCCGTAATGCTGGACATCGGACTCGCTGTCGAGGTTGAAGCGCTTGATCAGTTGCTTGCCGATATGGCCACGGCAGCCTTCGGCAAACAGGGTGTACTTGCCACGCAACTCCATGCCTGGGGTGTACATGCCGTCTTTCGGGTTGCCTTCACGGTCCACACCCATGTCGCCGGTGACGATACCGCGTACCACGCCGTTATCGTCGAACAGCGCTTCCTGGGCGGCGAAGCCCGGGTAGACTTCCACGCCGAGGTTCTCGGCCTGCTGGGCCAGCCAGCGGCACAGGTTACCCAGCGAGATGATGTAGTTGCCATGGTTGTGCATGGTCTTGGGCACGAACAGGTCAGGCACCTTGGTGGCGCTGCCGGCATCCTTGAGCACATAGATGTCGTCGCGCTTCACCTCGGTGTTCAGCGGTGCGCCGAGTGCTTTCCAGTCGGGGAACAACTCGTTCAGGGCGCGGGGTTCGAACACTGCGCCGGAGAGGATGTGGGCGCCGACTTCAGAGCCTTTTTCCACCACGCAGACGCTGATTTCGCTACCGGCTTCGGCGGCCTTCTGCTTCAGGCGGCAGGCGGCGGACAGGCCTGCCGGGCCGGCGCCGACGATGACCACGTCGAATTCCATGTATTCGCGTTCCACTGGTTCTCTCCTACTCATCAAGGCTCGTGCTGTTGCTTTGTCTTATGGGTGCTTGCGCGCAGTGGCTCATCACGGGAGCGAAACTGTAGCTGCGCAAGTGACGGACTACACCGTTTTGTCTTGGCCGCGCATTATATCTACACCACTTGGCGGGTCCAATACAAACGTTTGTTTGAATTTGCCGCAGGCCAGTAAAATCACAGGAACACGGCTGGAGGGTGACCGATTTGCCGTATTGACCGGATGGGGTGTTACGGTCAAGATACGAGCGGTTTTACGTTCGCCGTAGGCTTGCAGCCGGGCGCAGGTACACCTCTAAAGACCAGGTGTGGAGCAGGGTTTTGCGGCCTTGGGCCGGTTTGTAGTGGAGTTTACACGCCACGACAGAAAATGACCCGTGAGTATTTGTCGCAAGAGTCCGGACAAGACTGTTCGGTCACAGTGAAGATACTGGCTCCCGGTACGTTTTTAGAGGTGCCCTTGTACCCACGCGCATCGCCGGGCCCAGCCCCAGGCGACTATCTATTCACCGGAGAGTAACGAGGAATCCATGAAGGTTCTTGTAGCTGTCAAACGAGTGGTCGACTACAACGTCAAGGTTCGCGTCAAAGCGGACAACTCCGGCGTCGACCTTGCTAACGTCAAGATGTCCATGAACCCCTTCTGCGAAATCGCCGTGGAAGAGGCCGTACGCCTGAAGGAAAAAGGCGTTGCGACCGAGATCGTCGTCGTCTCCGTCGGCCCGACCACTGCCCAGGAGCAACTGCGTACCGCCCTGGCCCTGGGTGCTGACCGTGCCATCCTGGTAGAAGCCGCTGACGAGCTGAATTCCCTGGCGGTGGCCAAGGCGCTGAAAGCCGTTGTCGACAAAGAGCAGCCTCAGCTGGTCATCCTCGGCAAGCAGGCCATCGACAGCGACAACAACCAGACCGGCCAGATGCTGGCCGCGCTGACCGGCTACGCCCAGGGCACCTTCGCCTCCAAGGTTGAAGTGGCTGGCGACAAGCTGAACGTCACCCGTGAAATCGATGGCGGCCTGCAGACCGTATCGCTGAACCTGCCAGCCATCGTCACCACCGACCTGCGCCTGAACGAGCCGCGCTATGCGTCGCTGCCGAACATCATGAAGGCCAAGAAGAAGCCGCTGGAGACCGTTACTCCAGACGCGCTGGGCGTATCGCTCGCCTCCACCAACAAGACCCTGAAAGTTGAAGCGCCGGCTGCCCGCAGCGCGGGTATCAAGGTCAAGTCGGTGGCCGAACTGGTCGAGAAGCTGAAGAACGAAGCGAAGGTAATCTAAATGACTATCCTGGTTGTCGCTGAATACGAAGCCGGCGCCGTAGCCCCGGCCACCCTGAACACTGTCGCTGCAGCCGCCAAGATCGGTGGTGATGTGCACGTGCTGGTCGCTGGCCAGAACGTCGGCGGCGTTGCCGAGTCTGCTGCCAAGATCGCTGGCGTGGCCAAGGTGCTGGTTGCCGATAACGCCGCCTACGCCCACGCTCTGCCAGAGAACGTGGCCCCGCTGATCGTCGAGCTGGCCAAGGGTTACAGCCATGTGCTGGCCCCGGCCACCACCAACGGCAAGAACATCCTGCCGCGCGTTGCAGCGCTGCTGGACGTGGACCAGATCTCCGAGATCATCTCGGTCGAGTCCGCCGACACCTTCAAGCGCCCGATCTATGCCGGTAACGCCATTGCCACCGTGCAATCGAGCGCTTCGGTCAAGGTCATCACCGTGCGTACCACCGGCTTCGACCCAGTCGCTGCCGAAGGTGGCTCGGCTGCCGTTGAAGCGGTGAGTGCCGCGCACAACGCCGGTATCTCGGCCTTTGTTGGCGAAGAGCTGGCCAAGTCCGACCGCCCAGAGCTGACCGCTGCCAAGATCGTCGTTTCCGGCGGCCGTGGCATGGGCAACGGTGACAACTTCAAGCACCTGTACAGCCTGGCCGACAAGCTCGGCGCTGCCGTCGGTGCCTCGCGCGCTGCGGTCGACGCAGGCTTCGTGCCGAACGACATGCAGGTCGGCCAGACCGGCAAGATCGTTGCGCCACAGCTGTACATCGCCGTCGGTATCTCCGGCGCGATCCAGCACCTGGCCGGCATGAAAGACTCCAAAGTGATCGTTGCGATCAACAAGGACGAAGAAGCGCCGATCTTCCAGGTAGCTGACTACGGCCTGGTTGCTGACCTGTTCGAAGCGGTTCCGGAGCTGGAAAAGCTGGTCTGATCCGCCTGCTTCACATATAAAGAACCCGGCCCTTGTACAGGGGGCCGGGTTTTTTTATGGCCTTTTCCGATGCGGTGCTTGTCGCGGGTCCTGTAGGAGCAGCCTTGTGCTGCGAAGAGGCAGTCACAGCCACAGAAATTTGTTGGTCATGCCGGCCCTTTCGCAGCACAAGGCTGCTCCTACAGGTGCGGCGTGTACCTGGTGGGCCGGGCCAAGCAATACAAGGAGTGAGCAATGGTGCTGCGTAAAGCAGGCAGGGTGCTGGCATGCATGGTGGCGTTGGCTTCGCCGCTGGCCATGGCAGCAGGCAAGTGCGAGCGCCTGGTGGCAACCGGCAGCCCTGATGCGCCGCCCTATTCGTGGCAGGACCCGAAAGACCCGAAACACCTGATCGGCGCCAACGTGGACCTGTTGCGCCAGGTGGCTGGCGAGCTGGGTGTGAAGGTGGAGGTGTTGAATGCAGGCCGGCGCGACCAGGCGCTGGAGGAAGTGCGCAGCGGGCGTATGGACCTGCTGCTCGATACGCCCATGCAGGTCGAACAACTGACGGCGCTGGACTACATCCACCCACCCCTTCAGCTCAACGAATACCTGGTGTGGACACGCCACGACGCCGAGCTGACCTTCGAGGGCCCGGCGGACCTGGCCCAATACCAGGGCAGCTTGTCCGAACGCGCGCGCCTTACCCCGGCTTTTACTGCGTTTGCCAAGACCCAACTGAAGCTGGTGCCGGCGCAGAACCTGACCCAGGCGTTCCAGAAACTGGTGCTTGGCCAGGTGGACTATGTGCTCGCTGGCCGCTATTCGGGCATGGCCATGGCCCAGAGCCTGGGCATGAGCAATGACCTGATCGCCCGCGGCCTGCCGGTGGACCGGCCAGGCCTTTACCTGGCCCTGTCGCACAACTCGGCATGCAATGACAGCTGGTTGCGTGGGCAATTGGCAAAAAAACTGACAGAATTGCCGATCTCCGGTGCGTCCGAGGCGGTCCTGCAACGTAATGTCGAGCGCTGGAAAGCGCAGTTGCAGGTGCCGGCGGACGCCCCCAAACACTAGGAAGATTGCGTGAGAACCCAACCACTAATCCTTGCCTTGGCCGTGCTCGGCCTGGCTGGCTGCGCCAATGATCCGGCCCCTGACGAGCAGATGCGCATTTCCGAACAGGCATTGGAGCAGGCCAGGGCCGTCGGTGCCACCGAGCAGGTCGAAACGCTGCAGATGGCTGAAGACAAGCTGGCCCGGGCCAAGGCCAACATGCTGACCCAGGACTACCGCGATGCGCGCATGCGTGCCGAGCAGGCCGAGCTCGATGCCCGCCTGGCCGAGGCCCAGGTGCTGAACCAGAAAAGCGAAGAACAGCTGCAACTGCTGCAGTCGCGGGTCAAGCGCTTGCGCAAGCAACTGGAGGTGCAGCCATGAGCCGCCGTACACCATTGGCAGCGCTGGCGTTGCTGGCACTTGCAGCTGGCTTGCAAGGTTGTGCCAGCCACCGCAGCTCTACAGCGCTGGATGAAGCCAGTGCCACCTTCGCCAAGGTCAAGGATGATTCCGATGTGCTGCGCAGCGCGCCACGTGACGTGATCCGCGCAGGCGAGTCGCTGGCCCGTGCCGAGCGCCTGTCCAGCTACATCGGCACCGGTTCCGATGTGCGTCATTACGCTTACCTTAGCCAGCGCTACAGTGAAATTGCCAGTGAGCATGCCAAGCTGGCGCTGAACCAGGAGCGCCAGGCCAAGCTTGACCTGGAGCGTCAACGCCTGCAGTTGGCATTGCGTGAGGCCAAGCTGGCCAGCGTGCAGCAGCAGGGCAAGTGGGTCGAGTCGCAGATCGCTGCGCTGGCTTCGGAGCAGACCGATCGTGGCCTGGTGATGACCCTGGGTGACGTGCTGTTCGATACGGGCCGTGCCGAGCTGAAGAATTCGGCCAGCCGTACCGTGCTCAAGCTGGTGCAGTTCCTTCAGCTGAACCCGCGGCGGGTGGTGCGTATCGAGGGCTATACCGACAGCACCGGCGCGGCCGAGGACAACCTGAAACTGTCCCGCGACCGGGCGCAGGCCGTGGCCGACATGCTGGTGGACCTTGGCATCGACGAAAAGCGCCTGCAGGTCGAAGGCTATGGCGACCAGTATCCGATCGAGGCCAATGCCTCTGAGCGGGGCAGGGCGCAGAACCGCCGGGTGGAGATCGTGTTCTCCGACGACAAGGGCAGGCTTGCGCCTGCGCGCTGAGTTGTACCTCGAAACCGTCAGCGCCTTTGAGATCGAGCGCCGCCCGCGCGGCGCATCGCGAGCTGTGCTCGCTCCTACGTTTGTTTCTGGCCAATTATTCCTGTGAGATTCGCGCGCGAATGCCTTGGCGCATGACGCGATGCCGTGTCGTACCAACAAGACGGTCGCGCGCGCCTGTCACAGGCGTTACTGGCCAAAAACAAACGTAGGAGCGAGCACAGCTCGCGATGCGCCGCGCGGGCGGCGCTCGATCTGGCAGACGCCTAAGATGTTCTAACGAGTTTGCCATCTGTCCCAGTACACTTTGCAACTGTTACGGTATCCTCTACCGTCACTGAGCCGTACAAGAACAACGAGCCGCCGCCATGACCAACCTGCTGCTGTACCAGCGTATCGCCCAGCAACTGGCCGATGACATCCGTCGCGGTGTCTACCAGCCAGGCGAGCGGGTACCCTCCGTGCGCAAGATGAGTGCCCAGCTCAATGTCAGCCATGCCACGGTGCTGCAGGCCTATGCCAACCTCGAAGACCAAGGGCTGATCCGCGCGCGGCCACAATCTGGCTACTACGTGCACCAGACGCCGGCCCTGACCGCGCAAACCCCGGACATTGCCCGGGTGGAGCGCCCCGGCCTGGTCACCCGTGCCAGCATCATCCAGCAAGTGCTGACCGAGGCGCGTCGTGATGGCGTGTTCCCGTTCGGCGCTGCGGTGCCGCATGTCGACTACCTGCCGGTGCGTGCCCTGCATCAGCAAATTGCCAAGGTCACTCGTTTTCACAGCCCACGCGCCTTCAGCTACATGTTCAGCCCCGGTTTCGAGCCGCTGCGCCGGCAGATCGCCATCCGTATGCGCGATGCCGGCGTGCTGGTCGACCCGCGTGAAGTGATCGTGACCCATGGCTGCGTCGATGCCCTGCAAATGTCGCTGCGCGTGTTGACCCGCCCGGGCGACCTGATCGCTGCCGAGTCGCCGACCTATTACGGGTTGCTGCAACTGGCCGATTTGCTGGGCCTGAAAGTAATCGAAATCCCTAGCGACCCGTCCACGGGTATCAGCCTTGAAGCCTTGCAGCTGGCGGCTAACCAGTGGTCGATCAAGGCCCTGGTACTGACGGCGCGCCTGAGCAATCCGCTGGGTGGCACGGTCCCTGAAGAGCGGCAAAAGCAATTGCTGCGTCTGGCCTCGGACTTCGATATTCAGATTATCGAGGACGACATCTATGGCGAGCTGATGTTCGAGCAAGGCAAGACCAAGGCGCTGAAGGCATTCGACCGCCTGGACCGGGTGATCTACTGTTCAAGCTTCTCCAAGACCCTGTCCCCCGGTGTGCGTGTTGGCTGGATGATCGCCGGGCGCTATCAGGACGAAATTCAACGCCTGCAGACCTTTACCACCCATTCCGCCTGCAGCGTGACGCAGATGGGCGTGGCGGCCTACCTGGAAAATGGCGGTTACGACCGGCACCTGCGCTACATCCGCCAGGAGTATCGCAAGAACCTCAGCGCCTACCAGCTGGCGGTGCAGCAGCACTTCCCCGAGGGTACCCAGATGACTCGGCCAACGGGCGGTTTCATCCTCTGGATAAGCCTGCCCGGGCGGGTCAATACCCAGGAGCTGCATGTGCGGGCGCTGGAGCAGGGCATCAGTATTGCGCCGGGGTTAATATTCAGTAACACAGAGCAGTTCAACCACTGCATCCGCCTCAATTGCGGCATCCCGTGGAACAAAGAGGCCGAGCGGGCAGTGATTACGCTGGGGTTGCTGGCTCAGCAGTTGTGCAGGGAGCCTTCGCTCACACTTTTGTAAGGCTTGCCAGCCGCCTGTGGAACATGGAGCATACGCACCTTTCCTGCCAGTCTGTCCATTTGCCATGAATGCTTTGCGCCGTTTTGCCTTGATCCTGTGCCTTGCACCGCTCTGCTACCCGGGCAGTCCAGCCTTGGCTGCGCAGCCGGCAGGCCAGGCGCCGGCAGCCCAAGGCAAAAATGTGCAAAAAAAGGCGCCAGCCAAGCCTGCGCAGAAGCAGGTGGTGAAAAAGGCTGGCAACAGCAAGGCCAAGTCGCACAAACCGGTCAGCAAGGCCGCCAAACCATTGCCCAAGGCAAAGCTGGACCTCAGCCTGCCAGTCGATATGGTCAATAACCTGGAGCCCAATGTGGGTACCCCGTCGCCCATCCAGCGGCGCAAACCTTTGCTGCCGCCCATGTTTACCGAAAAGCCGGAAACCAGCGACAGCCCGTTCCAGCTCAATGGGCGGCTGATCAATAACGAAATGCAGCTGCAGTTGCGTAATGACAGCCGTCATGACGTGGAAGGGGCAGCCATCGATTTCGAGTATCGGCAGTAGCCGGAAACTGACTGCCGGGTCACGGCAGATTTCATCGTGCCAGTAATTTCAAACGCCTGTTTGAGCGGTTACTATCCAGGGACGTTCGTCCCGTTTTGTTCCAGGGAGTCCTGATTTTGGTGAATAGCCATGAATTGCCGTGAGGGCTGTGGTGCCTGCTGCATTGCCCCGTCCATCACTTCTGCCATGCCGCGCATGCCCAATGGCAAGCCGGCTGGCGAGCGTTGCCTGCACCTGACGGCTGCCAACCTCTGCGACCTGTTCGGCAAGCCCGAGCGGCCAGCGGTATGTGGCGGCTTCAAGGCGGATGTCGAGGTGTGCGGCAGTGACCGTGACGAGGCAATCAGGATTCTTGGCTGGTGGGAGCAGATGACGGCGGCGTGACAGGCTGGATCTTCGACAACAAGGATAAACATGATGAGATCGTTCAAGCGTATTGCACTGCTGTGTGGCGTGGGTGTGCTGCTGTCCCCTGCGGCCTGGGCCGAAAACTGGCAGGTGGCCAAGGACGAGGAGGGGATCAAGATATCCCTCAGCGAAGTGGCCGGCTCCAAGTACAAGGCCTATCAGGGCGTCACCGTGATCAAGGCACCGCTGGCCAAGGTACAGGCGTTGCAGGAAGACGTGGCTGGGGCCTGCGCATGGATTCATGAGTGCAAGTCGCAGAAGCTGCTCAAGCATGAGGGTGACCAGAGCTGGACCTACACCCAGTTCAATACGCCATGGCCGGTGACGCCGCGTGATTCCGTGCTGCATATCACCACGGTCAAGGGGGCTGATGGCAGCTTGACCCGTAATCTGGTCGAAGAGCCAACCTATGTACCGGAAGAGAAGGGCTTTGTGCGGGTAGCCAAGGTTGAGGGCTTCTGGAAGCTGGTGCCCAAGGGCGCCGACAGCACCGAAGTGACCTACCGGGTGCACACCGAGCCGGGTGGTAGCGTGCCGGCGATGGTGGCCAACAAGTTCGTGGTGGATGCGCCCTTCAATACCCTGAAAGGGCTGCGCGAGCGGGCTGAGAAAAACTGAGGTTTTGTGTCGTTTGTGCCGGTCTCTTCGCGGGCTTGCCCGCTCCCACAGGATCTCCACAGATTTCAAGGGTTGTGGAATCCTTGTGGGAGCGGGCTCATCGATGCGTCGAACCGCCGCGAAGAGGCCAGTACAGGAAGAAGCAATAAAAAAGGCTGCCCGAGGGCAGCCTTTTTGCGTTCGGCTAAAAAGCTTACTTGCGGTCTTTCAGTGCAGCGATGTCGCGCTTCTGCTCGCCGGTGTACAGCTGGCGCGGGCGGCCGATCTTGTACGGGCTGGAGAGCATTTCTTTCCAGTGCGAGATCCAGCCCACGGTACGTGCCAGGGCGAAGATCACGGTGAACATGCTGGTCGGAATGCCGATTGCCTTGAGGATGATCCCCGAGTAGAAGTCGACGTTCGGGTACAGCGAGCGCTCGATGAAGTACGGATCGGTCAGGGCGATCTCTTCGAGACGCATGGCCAGTTCCAGCTGCGGGTCGTTCTTGATGCCCAGCTCGCGCAGGACTTCGTCGCAGGTCTGCTTCATCACGGTGGCGCGCGGGTCGCGGTTCTTGTACACGCGGTGACCGAAGCCCATCAGCTTGAACGGGTCGTTCTTGTCCTTGGCCTTGGCGATGAACGTGTCGATGTTCGAGACATCGCCGATTTCATCGAGCATGGTCAGGACGGCTTCGTTCGCACCGCCGTGGGCCGGGCCCCACAGTGCGGCGATACCGGCGGCGATACAGGCGAACGGGTTGGCACCCGACGAGCCGGCTAGGCGCACGGTGGAGGTGGAGGCGTTCTGCTCGTGATCGGCGTGGAGGATGAAGATCCGGTCCATTGCCTTGGCCAGCACCGGGCTGATCGGTTTGATCTCGCACGGGGTGTTGAACATCATGTGCAGGAAGTTTTCCGCGTACGACAGGTCGTTGCGCGGGTACATCATCGGCTGGCCCATGGAGTACTTGTAAACCATCGCGGCCAGGGTCGGCATCTTGGCGACCAGGCGCACCGCGGAAATTTCGCGGTGTTGCGGGTTATTGATGTCCAGGGAGTCGTGATAGAACGCCGACAGGGCGCCGACCACGCCACACATCACCGCCATTGGGTGAGCGTCGCGGCGGAAGCCGTTGAAGAAGGACTTCAGCTGCTCGTGAACCATGGTGTGGTTCTTGACGGTGCTGACGAACTGGGCCTTCTGCTCGGCATTCGGCAGTTCGCCGTTGAGCAGCAGGTAGCAGGTTTCGAGGTAGTCGGATTGCTCGGCGAGTTGCTCGATCGGGTAGCCGCGGTGCAGCAGGATACCTTTGTCGCCGTCAATGTAGGTGATCTTCGACTCGCACGAGGCAGTCGCCATGAAACCAGGGTCGAAGGTGAAGTGACCAGTGGCCCCCAACCCGCGGACGTCGATTACATCAGGACCAACGGTGCCGGTTAAAATGGGCAGCTCGACGGGGGCAGCGCCCTCGATGACCAACTGCGCTTTTTTGTCAGCCATGTGGCCTCCTATTAATGCTAGAAATCATCAGACAGACCCCCCACGCAGGGCCCGCACCACTATAGAGGGATAAATTCAGATGTCAATTTGCCTAAAGGCTTGTTGAAACAGGCTTTCAAGCCTGATTTTTCCCGAAATTCTCGTCCATTTACGCCTTTTGTTCGTTAAAGGCAATGCGCTATTTGGGCTACCCCGTCACGTTGTCATAAGCAGCCTAACTGTCTATACTCGGCACCCGACCGCCAGGGGCTTGCAAGCCCGAACTGCTGGGGGTCGCCGTTCCCTGGGTGGTGGGTACCTGACCAGTACACTTACCAACAACTTTGCCCTGATTCGCTAGGGGCTCTTCAGTGTGAAAAAAGCCGTGAAAAGCCAACGACCTGTAAACCTAGACCTAAGGACCATCAAGCTCCCTGTCACTGCGTACACGTCCATCCTGCACCGCATCTCCGGCGTCATCCTGTTCATCGGCCTTGCCATCATGCTTTATGCACTGGGCAAATCGCTGGGTTCCGAGGAAGGCTTCGGTGAGGTGAAGGCGTGTCTGACCAGCCCGCTGGCCAAATTCGTGACCTGGGGCCTGCTGTCCGCCCTGCTTTATCACCTCGTGGCAGGTGTTCGTCACCTGATCATGGACATGGGCATCGGTGAGACGCTGGAAGGCGGCAAGCTGGGCTCGAAAATCGTGATCGTCATCTCCGTGGTGCTGATCGTTCTGGTGGGAGTTTGGGTATGGTAACCAATGTCACGAACCTGTCGCGTTCGGGCCTCTATGACTGGATGGCGCAGCGCGTTTCTGCGGTCGTTCTCGCGGCTTACTTCCTCTTCCTGATCGGCTACGTGATCGCCCACCCAGGCATCGACTACACCCAGTGGCATGGTCTGTTCTCCAACAACGCGATGCGGATCTTCAGTCTGCTGGCCCTCGTTGCCCTGGGCGCTCACGCCTGGGTCGGCATGTGGACCATTGCAACCGACTACCTGACGCCTATGTCGTTCGGCAAGTCGGCAACTGCGATTCGTTTCCTGTTCCAGGCGGTATGCGGCGTTGCGATGTTCGCTTACTTCGTCTGGGGTGTGCAGATTCTCTGGGGTATCTGATCCATGGCTAGCATTCCAACCATTTCCTTCGACGCCATCATCATCGGTGGCGGCGGCGCCGGCATGCGTGCTGCGCTGCAACTGGCTCAAGGCGGCCACAAGACTGCCGTAGTCACCAAGGTCTTCCCGACCCGCTCGCACACTGTATCCGCCCAGGGCGGCATCACCTGCGCCATCGCTTCGGCCGACCCGAACGACGACTGGCGCTGGCACATGTACGATACCGTCAAGGGTTCCGACTACATCGGTGACCAGGACGCTATCGAATACATGTGTCAGGAAGGCCCGGCTGCGGTCTTCGAGCTGGACCACATGGGCCTGCCGTTCTCGCGTACCGAAACCGGCCGTATCTACCAGCGTCCGTTCGGTGGTCAGTCCAAGGACTTCGGTAAAGGTGGCCAGGCCGCCCGTACCTGTGCCGCTTCCGACCGTACCGGTCACGCGCTGCTGCACACCCTGTACCAGGGCAACCTGAAAGCCGGTACCACCTTCCTCAACGAGTACTACGCCGTTGATCTGGTGAAGAACCAGGAAGGCGCCTTTGTCGGTGTGATCGCGATCTGCATCGAAACCGGCGAAACCATGTACATCAAGTCCAAGGCCACCGTTCTGGCCACTGGCGGTGCGGGCCGTATCTACGCCTCCACCACCAACGCCCTGATCAATACCGGTGACGGTATCGGCATGGCCCTGCGTGCCGGTGTACCGGTGCAGGACATCGAGATGTGGCAGTTCCACCCGACCGGCATCGCCGGCGCCGGTGTACTGGTCACCGAGGGTTGCCGCGGTGAAGGTGGTTACCTGATCAACGCCCACGGCGAGCGCTTCATGGAGCGTTACGCGCCGAACGCGAAAGACCTGGCCGGCCGCGACGTTGTCGCCCGTTCCATGGTCAAGGAAATCATCGCCGGCAACGGCGTGGGCCCGAACAAGGACCACGTACTGCTGAAGCTGGACCACCTGGGCGAGGAAGTGCTGCACAGCCGCCTGCCAGGTATCTGCGAACTGTCCAAGACCTTCGCCCACGTCGACCCGGTCGTCGCGCCGGTGCCGGTGGTTCCGACCTGCCACTACATGATGGGCGGCGTTGCCACCAACATTCATGGCCAGGCCATCACCATGGACGAAGAAGGCAAGGATCACATCATCCCAGGCCTGTTCGCCGTAGGTGAAGTGGCATGCGTATCGGTTCACGGTGCCAACCGCCTGGGTGGCAACTCGCTGCTCGACCTGGTGGTGTTCGGCCGTGCTGCCGGCCTGCACCTGGAAAAGGCGCTGAGCGACGGCATCGAGCATCTCGACGCCAGCGACACCGACATCGATGTTGCCCTGAGCCGCCTGAACAACCTCAACGGCCGTACCACGGGTGAAGACGTTGCCAGCCTGAAGCGCGAGCTGCAGAGCTGCATGCAGAACTACTTCGGTGTATTCCGTACTGGCGAATACATGCTGAAGGGTATCGAGCAGCTGGCTGGCCTGCGCGAGCGTATCGCCAACGTCAAGATCAACGACAAGTCCCAGGCCTTCAACACCGCGCGTATCGAAGCGCTGGAGCTGCAGAACCTGCTGGAAGTCGCCGAAGCTACCGCCATCGCGGCCGAAGCCCGTAAAGAGTCCCGCGGCGCTCACGCCCGTGAAGACTTCGAAGACCGTGACGACGAAAACTGGCTGTGCCACACCCTGTACTACCCGGGTGAGAAGCGCGTTGCCAAGCGCGGCGTCAACTTTGCGCCGAAGACCGTTCCGGCCTTCGAGCCAAAAATCCGGACTTACTAAGGGTGGCTGCTATGTTGAAAGTCGAAGTTTATCGTTACAACCCCGACACCGACTCGGCGCCCAAGATGGAGTCGTTCGACGTCGATACCGGCGGCAAGGACCTGATGGTTCTCGATGTATTGGCGCTGATCAAGGAAAAGGACGAGGGTTTCTCGTACCGTCGCTCCTGCCGTGAAGGCGTGTGCGGTTCCGATGGCATGAACATGAACGGCAAGAACGGCCTGGCCTGCATCACCCCGCTGTCGGGTGTGGTCAAAGGCAACAAGCTGGTTCTGCGCCCGCTGCCGGGCCTGCCGGTCATTCGTGACCTGGTCGTCGACATGAGCATCTTCTACAAGCAGTACGAGAAGGTTAAGCCATTCCTGCAGAACGACACGCCGGCCCCGGCCATCGAGCGTCTGCAGTCGCCTGAAGAACGTGACAAGCTGGACGGTCTGTACGAGTGCATCCTGTGCGCTTGCTGCTCGACTTCCTGCCCGTCGTTCTGGTGGAACCCGGACAAGTTCCTGGGCCCTGCCGCACTGCTGCAGGCCTACCGTTTCCTGGCCGACAGCCGTGACACCAAGACTCAGGAGCGCCTGGCGTCCCTGGATGACCCGTTCAGCGTATTCCGCTGCCGCGGGATCATGAACTGCGTAAACGTTTGCCCGAAAGGTCTGAACCCGACCAAGGCAATCGGTCACGTACGTAACATGCTGCTGCAAAGCGGCACCTGATACAACGTGTTGTACCTGCAGTAAGCCGAGGTGCGGGTGTGAGCCCGCACTGAGGTAAAACCCGAACAAGGGCCCACAAAGCCCGCGTTCATACCTATGAAGATATGAGACCAGCAGGGGCTTTCCGGGCTGGTACCCGGAAAATCAGCAGGATCCAAGTGGCGTGGTTCAGTCGCTTTATTCGGACTTTTCCAGGTTTGCTGTGGCTCTCGCCGATCAGTCCCCTAATCGAGGGTGACCAAGCATGCAAGAAAGCGTGATGCAGCGCATGTGGGATAGCGCCCACCTTTCAGGTGGTAACGCTGCATATGTGGAAG
The DNA here is from genome assembly GCF_050058005.1 of Pseudomonas sp. WOUb67. Taxonomy (NCBI): domain Bacteria; kingdom Pseudomonadati; phylum Pseudomonadota; class Gammaproteobacteria; order Pseudomonadales; family Pseudomonadaceae; genus Pseudomonas; species Pseudomonas sp. WOUb67. The sequence goes on from NZ_CP170112.1 coordinate 2,687,472, forward strand.
AGCTCTACGAACTCTACCTGCACGACCCTAACGCTGTGCCAGAAGAGTGGCGCACTTACTTCCAGAAGTTGCCAGCCGACGGCAGCACCGCTACTGATGTATCGCACTCGACAATCCGCGACCATTTCGTACTGCTGGCAAAGAACCAGCGCCGCGCCCAACCGGTATCCGCCGGGAGCGTGAGCAGTGAACACGAGAAGAAGCAGGTTGAAGTTCTGCGACTGATCCAGGCCTATCGTATGCGCGGCCATCAGGCTGCCAAGCTTGACCCGTTGGGGTTGTGGCAGCGTCCAGCGCCCGTAGACCTGTCGATCAATCACTACGGCTTGACCAATGCCGATCTTGATACGACCTTCCGTGCCGGCGACCTGTTCATCGGCAAAGAGGAGGCGAGCCTACGCGACATCTTCGATGCACTCCAGAAGACATATTGTCGCACCATTGGCGCCGAATTCACCCACATCGTCGATTCCGAGCAGCGCAGCTGGTTCCAGCAGCGTCTGGAAAGCGTGCGCGGTCGTCCGGAGTTTTCCGCTGACGTGCAGGCTCACCTGCTCGAGCGCGTGACCGCCGGTGAGGGCCTGGAAAAATACCTGGGCACCAAGTACCCGGGCACCAAGCGCTTCGGCCTTGAAGGCGGCGAGAGCCTGATCCCGATGCTGGATGAAATGATCCAGCGTTCCGGCTCCTACGGCACCAAGGAAGTCGTGATCGGCATGGCCCACCGTGGCCGCCTGAACGTACTGGTGAACACCTTCGGCAAGAACCCGCGCGAGCTGTTCGACGAGTTCGAAGGCAAGAAGATGAACGAGCTGGGCTCCGGTGACGTGAAGTATCACCAGGGCTTCTCCTCGAACGTGATGACCACCGGTGGCGAAGTTCACCTGGCCATGGCGTTCAACCCGTCCCACCTGGAAATCGTCTCGCCAGTGGTTGAAGGTTCGGTGCGCGCCCGTCAGGACCGTCGCAACGACACCGTCGGCGACAAGGTGCTGCCGATCTCGATCCACGGTGACGCGGCATTCGCCGGCCAGGGCGTGGTCATGGAAACCTTCCAGATGTCGCAGACCCGCGGTTTCAAGACCGGCGGTACCGTGCACATCGTGATCAACAACCAGGTTGGTTTCACCATCAGCAACCCGCTGGACGCGCGCTCCACCGAGTACGCCACCGACGTTGCCAAGATGATCCAGGCGCCGATCCTGCACGTGAACGGCGATGACCCGGAAGCGGTGCTGTTCGTCACCCAGCTGGCCATCGATTACCGCATGCAGTTCAAGCGTGACGTGGTCATCGACCTGGTCTGCTACCGCCGCCGCGGCCACAACGAGGCCGACGAGCCGAACGGCACCCAGCCGCTGATGTATCAGCAGATCAGCAAGCAGCGCACTACCCGTGAACTGTATGCCGAAGCGCTGATCCAGGCCGGTCGCATCGACGCCGAGCGCGCTCAGGCCAAGATCGACGAGTACCGCAACGCGCTGGACAATGGCCTGCACGTTGTGAAAAGCCTGGTCAAGGAGCCGAACCGCGAGCTGTTCGTCGACTGGCGTCCGTACCTGGGCCACGCCTGGACTGCGCGTCACGACACCCGCTTCGACCTCAAGACCCTGCAGGACCTGTCGGCCAAGCTGCTGGAACTGCCAGAAGGCTTCGTCGTTCAGCGTCAGGTGTCGAAGATCTACGAAGATCGCCAGAAGATGCAGGCCGGTGGCTTGCCGATCAACTGGGGTTATGCAGAGACCATGGCCTACGCCACCCTGCAGTTCGAAGGTCACCCGATCCGCATGACCGGCCAGGACATCGGCCGTGGCACCTTCTCGCACCGTCACGCGGTGCTGCACAACCAGAAGGACGCCAGCACCTACATTCCGCTGCAGAACCTGTTCCCGGGCCAGCCGCGCTTTGACCTGTACGACTCCTTCCTGTCGGAAGAAGCGGTACTGGCCTTCGAATACGGCTATTCCACCACCACGCCGAACGCGCTGGTGATCTGGGAAGCCCAGTTCGGCGACTTCGCCAACGGTGCGCAAGTGGTGATCGACCAGTTCATCACCAGCGGTGAGCACAAGTGGGGCCGCCTGTGCGGTCTGACCATGCTGCTGCCGCACGGTTATGAAGGGCAGGGCCCGGAGCACTCCTCCGCGCGTCTGGAGCGTTACCTGCAGCTGTGCGCCGAGCACAACATCCAGGTCTGCGTACCGACTACCCCGGCACAGATCTACCACCTGCTGCGTCGCCAGGTCATCCGCCCGCTGCGCAAGCCGCTGGTCGTGCTGACGCCGAAGTCGCTGCTGCGCCACAAGCTGGCCATCTCGACCCTGGAAGACCTGGCAGAAGGCTCGTTCCAGACCGTGATCCCGGAAATCGACGCAATCGATCCGGCCAAGGTCGAGCGCCTGGTGCTGTGCAGCGGCAAGGTCTACTACGACCTGCTGGAAAAACGCCGTGCCGAAGGCCGCGAAGACATCGCCATCCTGCGTCTCGAGCAGCTGTACCCGTTCCCGGAAGACGACCTGGTCGAAATCCTGGCGCAGTACAGCAACCTCAAGCACGCCGTGTGGTGCCAGGAAGAGCCCATGAACCAGGGCGCCTGGTACAGCAGCCAGCACCACATGCGCCGTATCCTGGGCCGCCACAACAAGGCACTGGTCCTGGAATACGCCGGTCGCGACGCTTCTGCCGCGCCAGCCTGTGGTTACGCTTCGAAGCACGCCGAACAGCAGGAAAAACTGCTGCAAGACGCCTTCACTGTCTAACGCCTTCGCGCACCTGAAACCGAATTTAAGGAAACACAGATAATGGCTATCGAGATCAAAGCCCCAACCTTCCCGGAATCGGTTGCCGATGGCACCGTTGCCACCTGGCACAAGAAGCCGGGCGACGCCGTCAAGCGTGACGAGCTGATCGTCGACATCGAGACCGACAAGGTTGTCCTGGAAGTACTGGCTACCGCCGATGGCGTGCTGGGCGACATCGTCAAGGGCGAGGGCGACACCGTCCTGTCCGACGAATTGCTGGGTTCGATCGTTGAAGGCGGTGCAGCCGCGGCTCCTGCCGCCGCAGCCGCTCCTGCTGCTGCACCGGCTGCCGCTGCCGCCGATGCTGGCGAAGATGACCCGATTGCTGCCCCGGCTGCTCGCAAGCTGGCGGAAGAAAACGGCATCGACCTGGCTACCGTTGCCGGTACCGGTAAAGGCGGTCGCGTCACCAAGGAAGACGTGGTTGCTGCTGTTGCCAACAAGAAGTCGGCACCTGCCGCTGCACCGGCTGCCAAGCCTGCCGCTGCCGCTGCTGCCCCGGTTGTCGTCGCTGCTGGCGACCGCACCGAGAAGCGCGTGCCGATGACCCGCCTGCGTGCCAAGATCGCCGAGCGTCTGGTCGAAGCCCAGTCCAACATGGCGATGCTGACCACCTTCAACGAAGTGGACATGACCGAAGTCATGGCCCTGCGTTCGAAGTACAAGGACCTGTTCGAGAAGACCCACAATGGCGTGCGCCTGGGCTTCATGTCGTTCTTCGTCAAGGCCGCTACCGAAGCGCTGAAGCGCTTCCCGGCTGTCAACGCCTCGATCGACGGCAACGACATCGTCTACCACGGCTTCGCCGACGTCGGTGTTGCCGTGTCCAGCGACCGTGGCCTGGTGGTACCGGTACTGCGTAACGCCGAGTCGATGAGCCTGGCTGAAATCGAGAACGGCATCGCTACCTTCGGCAAGAAGGCCCGTGACGGCAAGCTGTCCATCGAAGAGATGACCGGTGGCACCTTCACCATCACCAACGGTGGTACCTTCGGTTCGATGATGTCGACCCCGATCGTCAACCCGCCGCAGGCCGCCATTCTCGGCATGCACAACATCATCCAGCGCCCGATGGCCATCAATGGCCAGGTCGTGATTCGCCCGATGATGTACCTGGCGCTGTCGTACGATCACCGCCTGATCGACGGCAAGGAAGCGGTAACCTTCCTGGTCACTATCAAGAACCTGCTGGAAGATCCGTCCCGCCTGCTGCTGGACATCTAACCCTCTGGCTGCGTACCGTGCCGGCCTTGGCTTCGCGAGAAGCCATGCCGCGCGGTTCGCGGCTTGTAGCTAGTTGCTGATAAGGAATCTTTTATGACCCAGAAATTCGACGTAGTGGTGATTGGTGCAGGTCCTGGCGGCTATGTTGCTGCCATCAAGGCTGCCCAACTTGGTCTGAAGACTGCCTGTATCGAGAAGTACACTGATGCCGAGGGCAAGCTGGCCCTGGGCGGCACCTGCCTGAACGTAGGTTGCATTCCTTCCAAGGCGCTGCTGGACAGCTCCTGGAAGTACAAGGAAGCCAAAGAGAGCTTCAACGTCCACGGTATCTCCACTGGTGAAGTGAAGATGGACGTCGCCGCGATGGTTGGCCGCAAGGCTGGCATCGTCAAGAACCTGACCGGTGGCGTTGCCACCCTGTTCAAGGCCAACGGCGTTACTTCGATCCAGGGCCACGGCAAGCTGCTGGCTGGCAAGAAAGTCGAAGTCACCAAGGCTGACGGCACCACCGAAGTCATCGAAGCCGAGAACGTGATCCTGGCTTCCGGCTCGCGCCCGATCGACATTCCGCCGGCTCCGGTCGACCAGAACGTCATCGTCGACTCCACCGGCGCCCTGGAATTCCAGACCGTACCTAAGCGCCTGGGCGTTATCGGTGCTGGCGTGATCGGCCTGGAGCTGGGCTCGGTATGGGCTCGCCTGGGTGCTGAAGTCACCGTCCTGGAAGCCCTGGACACCTTCCTGATGGCTGCCGACACTGCCGTGTCGAAAGAAGCCCAGAAGACCCTGACCAAGCAAGGCCTGGACATCAAGCTGGGCGCTCGCGTCACTGGCTCGAAAGTCAACGGCAACGAAGTTGAAGTGACCTACACCAACGCCGAAGGCGAGCAGAAGATCACCTTCGACAAGCTGATCGTTGCGGTCGGCCGTCGCCCGGTCACCACCGACCTGCTGGCCTCCGACAGCGGCGTGACTATCGACGAGCGTGGCTACATCTTCGTCGACGATCACTGCGCCACCAGCGTTCCGGGCGTGTTCGCCATCGGTGACGTGGTACGCGGCATGATGCTGGCCCACAAGGCCTCGGAAGAGGGCATCATGGTTGTCGAGCGCATCAAGGGCCACAAGGCCCAGATGAACTACGACCTGATCCCGTCGGTTATCTACACCCACCCGGAAATTGCATGGGTCGGCAAGACCGAACAGTCCTTGAAGGCCGAGGGTGTTGAGGTTAACGTAGGCACCTTCCCGTTCGCGGCCAGCGGCCGTGCGATGGCAGCCAACGACACCGGTGGTTTCGTCAAGGTCATCGCCGACGCCAAGACCGACCGCGTCCTGGGTGTACACGTGATTGGCCCATCGGCTGCCGAACTGGTGCAGCAGGGTGCAATCGCAATGGAATTCGGCACCAGTGCCGAGGATCTGGGCATGATGGTCTTCAGCCATCCAACCCTGTCCGAAGCGTTGCATGAAGCAGCGCTGGCGGTGAATGGCGGCGCCATTCACGTGGCCAACCGTAAGAAGCGTTAATTATAAGAAACCACGGCGGGCAGCCCGTCGTGAGTCTTGCGTGCATGACTCACCGCGGAACGTCCGCCGGACCGGATCACACGGGAAAACCCGGGGTCAACGGTCACAGGTGGTGCGGCGCCAGTAATGGCGCAGCGCCGAAGCGCAGTACCTAACGAAGACGGTAAAAAGCATGAATCTTCACGAGTATCAGGGTAAGCAGCTGTTCGCTGAATACGGCCTGCCAGTTTCCAAGGGTTTCGCAGTCGATACCCCTGAAGCTGCAGCAGAAGCTTGCGACAAGATCGGCGGGTCCGAGTGGGTTGTAAAAGCCCAGGTTCACGCAGGTGGTCGCGGTAAAGCGGGCGGCGTCAAGCTGGTTCGCAGCAGGGAAGACGCCAAGGCGTTCGCTGCGCAATGGTTGGGCAAGCGCCTGGTAACCTACCAGACCGACGCCAACGGTCAGCCAGTGACCAAGATCCTGGTCGAATCCTGCACTGACATCGCCAAAGAGCTGTACCTGGGCGCTGTAGTCGATCGCTCGAGCCGCCGTATCGTGTTCATGGCCTCCACCGAAGGTGGCGTGGACATCGAGAAAGTCGCTCACGAAACTCCTGAGAAGATCATCAAGGCTACTATCGATCCACTGGTCGGCGCTCAGCCGTTCCAGGGTCGTGAACTGGCATTCCAGCTGGGTCTGGAAGGCAAGCAAGTTGCTCAGTTCGCCAAGATTTTCGTAGGCCTGGCCAAGCTGTTCAAAGAACACGACCTAGCCCTGCTGGAAGTCAACCCGCTGGTCATCAAGGCCGACGGCGACCTGCACTGCCTGGATGCGAAGATCAACATCGACGCAAACGCCATGTACCGTCAGCCTAAGCTGAAAACCTTCCACGACCCTTCGCAGGACGATCCTCGTGAAGCCCACGCTGCCAGCTTCGAGCTGAACTACGTGGCCCTGGAAGGCAACATCGGCTGCATGGTCAACGGTGCCGGCCTGGCCATGGGTACCATGGACATCGTCAACCTGCATGGCGGCAAGCCAGCCAACTTCCTCGACGTTGGCGGCGGTGCTACCAAAGAGCGCGTTACCGAAGCGTTCAAGATCATTCTGTCCGACAGCAATGTCGCGGCCGTTCTGGTCAACATCTTCGGCGGCATCGTTCGTTGCGACATGATTGCCGAAGGCATCATCGGTGCAGTGAAAGAAGTCGGCGTTAAAGTTCCGGTTGTGGTTCGCCTCGAAGGCAACAACGCCGAACTGGGCGCTAAAGTACTGGCAGAAAGCGGTTTGAACATCATTGCGGCAACCAGCCTGACCGACGCTGCTCAACAAGTTGTCAAAGCTGCGGAGGGCAAGTAATGAGCGTCCTGATCAATAAAGACACCAAAGTCATCTGCCAGGGCTTCACCGGCTCGCAGGGTACTTTCCACTCCGAACAAGCCATCGCCTACGGCACCAAGATGGTCGGCGGCGTAACCCCAGGCAAGGGTGGCACCACCCACCTGGGCCTGCCGGTGTTCAACACCGTCAAGGAAGCCGTGGAAGCTACCGGCGCTGACGCTTCGGTCATCTACGTACCGGCTCCGTTCTGCAAAGACTCGATCCTGGAAGCTGCTTTCGGCGGCATCAAGCTGATCGTCTGCATCACCGAAGGCATTCCTACCCTGGACATGCTGGATGCCAAGGTCAAGTGCGACGAGCTGGGCGTGACCCTGATCGGCCCTAACTGCCCAGGTGTCATCACCCCGGGCGAGTGCAAGATCGGTATCATGCCAGGCCACATCCACCTGCCAGGCAAGGTCGGTATCGTTTCGCGCTCCGGCACCCTGACCTACGAAGCTGTGAAGCAGACCACCGACGCCGGCTTCGGCCAGTCGACCTGCGTCGGCATCGGCGGTGACCCGATCCCGGGCTCCAACTTCATCGACATCCTGAAGCTGTTCCAGGAAGACCCGAAGACCGAAGCGATCGTCATGATCGGTGAGATCGGCGGTTCGGCTGAAGAAGAAGCCGCGGCCTACATCAAGGCCCACGTGACCAAGCCAGTCGTTTCCTACATCGCCGGTGTTACTGCACCTGCGGGCAAGCGCATGGGCCACGCTGGCGCCATCATTTCCGGCGGCAAGGGCACTGCGGACGAGAAGTTCGCCGCCCTGCAGGACGCTGGTGTGAAGACCGTGCGTTCCCTGGCTGACATCGGCAAGGCCCTGGCCGAGCTGACTGGCTGGGAAGCCAAGAAGTAATACTGCTACACCCCCCACGCGCACAGAGGCCACCTTCGGGTGGCCTTTGTCGTTCATGGGGTTTGTTTATTCCTGCACTGGCCTCTTCGCGGGCATGCCCGCTCCCACAGAAGAGCACCACATTCAGAACCTGTGGTGATCTTCTGTGGGAGCGGGCATGCCCGCGAAGAGGCCGGTACAGGTGACATGGATTTTTCGATGGGTTTGATAGGAATTTTCATACAGACGAATGTTTCAATCCGAGGATAATTCCTACTGTTCTCGGTCGCACAGACGACAAACATGTACGCACATCGGACAAGCAGCACTGTGCCAGTGCGTTTAACTGACAAAACAGTTACATTACGCGTTCACTCTGTGCCCGCTCCCCAAAAGGGAACGACACGCTAAACGGGTCTGGCCTATCAAGCCGGGCAGCATTTCCCTCACCCATAGGGAAATCCCTTCTCGAATCCCGATTTCAGCAGTGTGGTACTACCTTAAATGAAAGTTCTCAAAGGCCAGGATATCCTGGCGCTTGGCTTTATGACGTTTGCGCTTTTCGTTGGCGCGGGCAATATCATCTTCCCGCCTATCGTCGGTCTGCAGTCCGGCCCGCACGTCTGGATGGCAGCACTAGGCTTCCTGGTGACCGCCGTGGGCCTGCCGGTCATCACCGTGGTCGCTCTGGCCAAGGTCGGTGGCGGCATGGATGCCCTGAGCAGCCCGATCGGCAAGTTCTTCGGCGGCCTGCTGGCGGCTGTGTGCTACCTGTCGGTCGGCCCGCTGTTCGCCACCCCGCGTACGGCGACCGTGTCGTTCGAAGTAGGTGTTGCACCGCTGACCGGTGAAAGCCCGTTGGCGCTGTTCATCTACAGCCTGGTGTATTTCGCCGTGGTGCTGGCTGTGTCCATGTACCCAGGCAAGCTGCTCGACACCGTCGGCCGCTTCCTGGCGCCATTGAAGATCATCGCCTTGGCCGTGCTGGGCATCGCTGCCTTCGCGCTGCCAGCCGGCACCATTGGTGAAGCACAGCCGGCCTATGCCGCCGCTGCGTTCTCCAAGGGCTTCTCCGATGGCTACCTGACCATGGATACCCTGGGTGCCCTGGTGTTCGGTATCGTCATCGTCAACGCCATCCGCTCGCGCGGTGTCACGTCGCCGAAGCTGATCACCCGCTACGCCATCATCGCCGGCCTGATTGCCGGTGTCGGCCTGGCCCTGGTGTACATCAGCCTGTTCCGCCTGGGCGCCGGCAGCCACGACATCGCGGCTGACGCCACCAATGGTGCGGCGGTACTGCATGCCTACGTGCAGCACACCTTCGGCTCGCTGGGCAGCGGCTTCCTCGCCGTGCTGATCGCGCTGGCTTGCCTGGTGACAGCGGTTGGCCTCACCTGCGCCTGTGCCGAGTACTTCAGCCAGGTTCTGCCGCTGTCTTACCGTGCGCTGGTGGTGATTTTGGCCGGCTTCTCGCTGCTGATCTCCAACCTGGGCCTGACCAAGCTGATCATGTTCTCGATCCCGGTGCTCACCGCCATCTACCCACCCTGCATCGTGGTGGTCGGCCTGAGCTTCGTAAAAGACCTGTGGAACTCGCCGACCCGCATCCTGGCGCCGGTGATGCTGGTGTCGCTGCTGTTCGGCATGGTCGACGCCATCAAGGGCAGCAGCATCGCCCACGTGCTGCCGGACTTCATGGCGCACCTGCCGCTGAGCGACCAGGGCCTTGCCTGGCTGGTGCCTTCGGTGGTGACCCTGGTTGGCGCCGTGGCCTGCGACCGCATGCTTGGCAAGCCGCGCGAGGCGCTGGCCTGACCTGATACGTTGAAGCCTGAGGGCGGCACCGGCCACAAGCCGAAGGGTGCTCGCCAAGGGTCTAGACGCGAAAGCCCCGTATCTGCAAGGATGCGGGGCTTTTTGTTGCCTGTTCGGGCCTCTTCGCAGCACAAGGCTGCTCCTACAGGTGTTGCGCCGTACGCTGACCGTGTAGGAGCAGCCTTGTGCTGCGAAGAGGCCGGTACAGCAATACATTTATCTGCAGGGATGTGTGCCTTTTGCCGCTTGCCAGCGTCGAAATCCGGTCCCTATCCTCTAGGCACCTGGCCCTTTCGGGAACCCTGCATGAACTTCATCCAAAGCAACCTCAACAACCTGCTGGCCATCGCCTGGTTTGCCCTGTGCTGGGGTGGCTATACCCGCTATGCCATCTGGAAGGGCCGCGACACCGCGTGTCTTGCCAGCGTGTTGCACCTGTACCGCGAAGACTGGATGCGCCGCATGCTGCTGCGCGACAACCGCATCGCCGATGCCAGCGTGATCGGCAACCTCGAACGCAACGCGTCGTTCTTCGCATCAAGCACATTGATCATTCTCGCCGGCATCCTGACCGTGCTGGGTGCCTCCGACCGGGCGCTGTCGCTGCTGGCCGACCTGCCGCTGGTGCAGCAGACCTCCCAGGGCATGTCGGAGATCAAACTGCTGTGCCTGGCCACGGTCTTCGTCTACGCGTTTTTCACGTTCAGCTGGTGCATGCGCCAATACAACTTTGCAGCGGTGCTGGTGGGTTCTGCGCCCATGATCGGGGAGCGGCTGGTCAACGAGCTGGAGCGCAAGGCATTTGCCTCGCGGGCGGCGCGGGTGTTGTCGCTTGCCGCCAACCAGTTCAACCTGGGCCTGCGTTCTTATTACTTTGGCATGGCCATGTTGAGCTGGTTCATCAGCCCGTGGTTGTTCATGGCCATGAGTGTCGGGGTAGTGTTCATTCTGTACCGCCGCGAGTTCCATTCGGATGTGCTGGATGTGATGGTGTTCACGCCTACGGAAAGTGTGCCGGGCGAACCGGCCCGGGAAAATACGGTTGCGGGTAACTGAAACGTTTAATCCGCAAACTGCAGATACAAAAAAACCCGACAGTGTCGGGTTTTTTTGTTTTAGCCAATTACTGCTTGGCAGGTTCGGCCGGAGCAGTTTCCGGAGCCGGAGTAGCCGGAGCGGCTTCTTCGGCAGCCTTCTGCTCGGCTTCAGCCTGATCTTTGGCGGCTTCAGCGTTTTCCTTGGCGGCTTCGTTCATTTTATCCTGAGCTTCGCCCGCTTTCTCCTGGGCTTGCTCGGCGTGTTGCTGTGCGTCCTGGGCTTTGTCTTCGCTCGCTTTATCGCAAGCGGCCAGGCCCATGGCAGCGGCCAGCATCAGAGCAAAAGCAAAAGGTTTACGCATGGGGGTATTTCTCCTTGGTGGAATAAGTGACTTGTTCCTTCGAGTGCAACTACGCGGAATAAGTTCCACCGAGGTTACAGATATATAACATCCCGTTCTACATAGACTTTTTAACCAATTTATGCCGATGCGGTACGGCAGGTGGAACAGCCAATGAGCGAAACAACCTTGATGCCCATGGCCGAGCGTTTTCTCTCGGCTTTGAAACACTGTCAGCTATTGCAGATGCGGGTGGCCCAGGCCGATGGCGATGGCATGACCCTGGTGTTGCCCTGGTCGCCGGGCATCGTCGGCAACCCGCAAACGGGCGCTGTACATGGCGGGGCGCTGACCACGCTGATGGACACCACCTGCGGCATGGCCACCCTGTGCGTGCTGCCGCGCTTCGAGGTATGCCCCACGCTGGACCTGCGCATCGACTACATGCACCCGGCCGAAGCCGGCAAGGACATCTACGGCCACGCCCAGTGCTACCGGGTTACCCGCGACGTGATCTTCACCCGTGGTACCGCCTACCAGGACGACCCCGACCAGCCGATCTGCCAGGTGGTGGGTACGTTCATGCGCCTGGGCCAGGAGGTCAAGGGCGGTATCCGTTTCGGCAGTCACCTCAAGGAGGGCGGCGCATGATTCCGCACGCGGTTCGCCAGCAACTCAACGCCGCCCACGCGGTCGGTGATTACCGGCCTTTGCTGGCGCTGATTCCTTACGCTGGGCTGATCGGCATCGAATGCGAGCGCCAGGGCGATGACCTTCTGTTCCGCCTCCCGGCCAACCCGGACAACATCGGCAACCCGTTGCTGCCCGCCATCCACGGTGGCGTGATTGCGGGTTTCATGGAGCTGTCTGCCGCGCTGTACCTGCTGATCTACAGCGAAAGCGCGAGTATTCCGAAGGTGATCGATTTTTCCATCGACTACCTGCGCGCCGGGCATTTTCGCGATACCTACGCCCAGTGCCAGCTGTGGCGGCAGGGCCGCCGGGTGACCAACGTGGCCATCACCGCCTGGCAGGGCGACAGGCAAGCGCCAATCGCTACGGCCCGGGCGCATTTCAAGATCGAGCCGGAAAAGCCCTTGAAATCATCCGGGCAGCCCCCATCTGAATGACATCCGCCATTAACGCAGGCCGAACCGGCCGCCAGGCGCCACTGCCATCAGATCGGAGTTTCGAAGACCATGACTGTGGAAACACAAAAAGAAACGCTGGGCTTCCAGACCGAGGTGAAGCAACTGCTGCACCTCATGATTCATTCGCTGTACTCGAACAAGGAAATCTTCCTGCGGGAACTGATTTCCAACGCCTCCGACGCCGTGGATAAACTGCGTTTCGAAGCCCTGGCCAAGCCAGAGCTGCTTGAAGGTGGCGATGAACTGAAAATCCGCCTGAGCTTCGACAAGGACGCCGGTACCGTTACCCTTGAGGACAACGGCATCGGCATGAGCCGCGAAGACGTCATCGCTCACCTGGGCACCATCGCCAAGTCCGGCACCGCCGACTTCATGAAGAACCTCACCGGTGACCAGAAGAAGGACTCGCACCTGATCGGTCAGTTCGGTGTGGGCTTCTACTCCGCGTTCATCGTGGCCGACAAGGTCGACGTGTACAGCCGTCGCGCCGGTCAGCCTGCCGCCGAAGGCGTGCACTGGTCGTCGAAAGGCGAGGGCGAGTTTGAAGTCGCCACCATCGACAAGCCACAGCGCGGTACCCGGATCGTCCTGCACCTGAAGCAGGAAGAGAAAGAGTTCGCCGATGGCTGGCGCCTGCGCAACGTGGTCAAGAAGTACTCCGACCATATCGCCCTGCCTATCCAGCTGCCGAAGGAGCAGGCTGCCGCCGAAGGCGAAGAGCAGCCAGCCGAAGAGTGGGAAACCGTCAACCGTGCCAGCGCCCTGTGGACCCGTCCGCGTACCGAGATCAAGGACGAGGAGTACCAGGAGTTCTACAAGCACATTGGCCATGACTTCGAAAACCCGCTGGCCTGGAGCCACAACAAGGTCGAAGGCAAGCTCGAATACAACTCGCTGCTGTACGTGCCGGCCCGCGCACCGTTCGACCTGTACCAGCGCGAAGCGTCGCGCGGCCTGAAGCTGTACGTGCAGCGCGTGTTCATCATGGAACAGGCCGAATCGTTCCTGCCGCTGTACCTGCGCTTCATCAAAGGTGTGGTCGACTCCAACGACCTGTCGCTGAACGTGTCCCGCGAAATCCTGCAGAAAGACCCGATCATCGAGTCGATGAAGACCGCGCTGACCAAGCGCGTGCTGGACATGCTGGAGAAGCTCGCGAAGAACGAACCCGAGCAGTACAAAGGCTTCTGGAAAAACTTCGGCCAGGTGCTGAAGGAAGGCCCGGCCGAAGATTTCGCCAACAAGGAGAAGATCGCCGGCCTGCTGCGCTTCGCCTCCACCCACGACGACAGCGGCGAGCAGAGCGTTGCCCTGGCCGACTACCTGGCACGCGCCAAGGAAGGCCAGGACAAGATCTACTACCTCACCGGCGAGTCGTACGCGCAGGTCAAGAACAGCCCGCACCTGGAAGTCTTCCGCAAGAAAGGCATCGAAGTGCTGCTGCTGACCGACCGTATCGACGAGTGGCTGATGAGTTACCTCAACGAGTTCGACGGCAAGGCTTTCGTCGACGTCGCCCGTGGCGACCTGGACCTGGGCAACCTGGATTCGGAAGAAGACAAGAAGGCCCAGGAAGAAGTCGCCAAGGACAAGGAAGGCCTGGTCGAGCGCCTGAAAGGCGCGCTGGGTGACAGCGTGGCCGACGTGCGCGTGTCGCACCGCCTGACCGACTCCCCGGCGATCCTGGCCATTGGCGAGCAGGACCTGGGCTTGCAGATGCGCCAGATTCTGGAAGCCAGTGGGCAGAAGGTACCGGAGTCCAAGCCGATCTTCGAGTTCAACCCGAGCCACCCGCTGATCGAGAAACTGGACAACGAGCAGAGCGAAGACCGCTTCGCCGAGCTGTCACACATCCTGTTCGATCAGGCGGCCCTGGCGGCCGGTGACAGCTTGAAGGACCCGGCGGCCTACGTTCGTCGCCTGAACAAGCTGCTGGTCGAGCTGTCTGCTTGAGTTGATGTAAAGGAAAGCCCGCTTCGGCGGGCTTTTTTCATGGCGGGCTTTTTATAGAAAGTGCCTAAGGAGTGCTTGATGAGCAAGGTAATCGTCGAATCGCTGGTTTATCACCTGTCCGGCAAGGCTTACGAAAGCCGCCTGGTCTATGAGCCAGGGGCGCTGGGCCGCCCAGGCCTGGTGATGGCACCTAACTGGATGGGTATTGGCGAAGGTGCCGAGCGCATCGCCAAGGAAGTGGCTGAGAAGGGCTATGTGGTGTTGATTGCCGACCTGTACGGCCAATCGGTTCGCCCCTCCAATGCCGACGAGGCCGGCGCGGCGATGATGCCGTTGAAAAACGACCGTGGCGAACTGCGCAAGCGTATGCAGGAAGCCCTGGCGCAACTGCTGGGGCAGTCGAAGGCGCTGCTGGAGCCTGGCAAGGTTGCCACGTTCGGCTTCTGCTTCGGCGGGTGCTGTGCTCTGGAGCTGGCCCGTACCGGCGCCGACCTGCGGGCGGCGGTGTCGTTCCATGGCACGCTGGACACGCCTAACCCTGACGATGCCAAGCACATCAAGGGCTCGGTGCTGGTGTTGCATGGCGCCTCCGACCCGTTGGTGCCGAAAGAGCAGTTGCCAGCGTTCGAGGACGAGATGAACGCGGCCAAGGTCGACTGGCAGTTGCTGAGCTATGGCGGGGCGGTGCACTCGTTTACCGACCCGAATGCCAACGTGCCGGGCAAGATGCAGTATGACCGCCGCACCTCGGAGCGGGCGTTCCGTTCGATGCATAACCTGCTGACCGAAGTGTTCCAGCGCTGAGATTGCAGGAGGCCGCTTTGCGGCCCATCGCCGGCAAGCCAGCTCCCACAGGTGCAGCGCATGCCGCTCTTTGTGGGAGCTGGCTTGCCGGCGATGGGCTGCAGAGCAGCCCCAAAATTACCGGGGCAGCTCGATTCTTGAGGTTTCCCCCGGCACCACCGGCCAATCCCCAGCAGCCCAGCGCGCCCTGGCTTGCTCGATCAGTTCCGGGTCACTCGCCACGAAATTCCAGTTCATCCGCCGCGGCCCATCCAGTGGCTCCCCGCCAATCAGCACCAACTGGCACTCTGCCTCGGCATACAGCGTCACGTCCTCACCCTCCGGCAGCACCACCAGGCTGCAAGGCTCCACATCCTCATCGCCCAACAGCAACTCGCCATCCAGCAGGTAAAGCGCCCGCTGCGCGTGTTCACTCGGTATCAGCAGCGTCGTCGCCGGTTGCATCTGTACGTGCGCATACAGGGTAGGGGAGAGCACTGGCACCGGTGACTCCAGGCAGAACCCGGTGCCGGCAATCATGCAAATGCGCACCCCGAGGTTGTCACTGACCGGCAGGCTTGCCGCCGGGTGGTGGCTGTAGCTCGCAGGGCCTTGTTCATGCGCGCGCGGTGAGGCCAGCCATACTTGCAAGCCGTGCAGGCGCGAACCATGGGCCAGGGCATCTGCCGGCGTACGCTCGACATGGGCCACGCCGCTGCCAGCCGTCATCCAGCTGACATCGCCGGGGAGCACCCGCTGCTCTGAGCCGAGGCTGTCCTTGTGCAGGATCGCGCCTTCGAACAGATAGGTCAGGGTCGACAGGCCGATGTGCGGGTGCTGGCGGATGTCCATCCCATGCCCCGGGGCATAGTCGGTTTCGAGCATATGGTCGAAGAACACGAACGGGCCGACGCTGCGGCACTGGGCAGCCGGCAGCGGGCGCAGGATCGGCTGGCCCTCGACCGATTCGGCACGTGGGCGGATGATCAGGGGGCGGCTCATGCGGTGGGCTCCAGGCGCGGTGGAAATGCCTCCAGCATAGCGGTTTGCCCGCTGCGGCTGAACCGTCTCGTTTGCTGGTCGGTCTACTGTTTTCATACCCGTACAAGGAAACTGCCCATGATTGCCAGAGCGCTGGCCTGCGTGTTGTTGTCTGGCTGGCTGTGCCAGGTGGCACAGGCACGCGACTACCGCTACAGCGATGCCCACCTGCACTACGTCGACTTCTTCCAGGAAAGCGAAGGCATGCCGGCGTTGCTCAAGGCTATGGATGCCGCAGGCATCGAGCAGTCGATGATTTCCGGCATACCGGTGGCCAAGAAATGGCATGAAGACGAGCCCAAACGCCCGCGCTATTACGCCGGTGACGATGCCGATGCCTACTGGTACAGCGCCACCGATACCTACGTGGCGGCGGCCCTGCAGCAGTTGCCGGCAGAGCAGCGCAAACGCTTTCATCCGTTCCTGACCGGTTTCAACCCGGTGGACAAGAACGCTGTCAGCCACATCGAGCGCATGCTCGATATGTATCCGGGGTTGTGGCAGGGGATTGGTGAGGTATTCACCCGTCACGATGACCTGACAGCGCTGACCAGTGGCGACACGCCGCGCGCCAACAACGAAGCCATGACGCGTATTTACCACCTGGCGGCCGAGCGGGACCTGCCGGTACTGCTGCATTCCAATATCACGTCAAAACGCGAGCGTAACCCGTTGTACCTGGCGGAGATCGAAGAGCCGCTGCGCAATCACCCGCACACGCGGTTCATCTGGGCGCACGCCGGCAGCAGCATGGAGATCCACCGGCATCAGACGCAGATGGACTTTTTGCTGCCGGTGCTGACGCGGTTGCTGGAGGATTACCCGAACCTGTATGTCGACCTGTCGTGGAGTGTGCTGCAGCCCTATCTGCTGGATGACAAAGGCGTGCCGCGCAAGGCCTGGGTGGCGTTGGTCGAGAAATACCCGGAGCGGTTCATGCTGGGGTCGGATGTGGTGGGGCGGTTTGGCAGCCTGGGGGAACAGATGCACGGGTTCAGGCCGTTTCTGGATGCTTTGCCACAACAGGTAGCCAACAAAGTGGCCCAGGAGAATTTTCTGGCAGTTTTGCCCAAGGGTTTGCACTAGCCTGTGCCGGCCTCTTCGCGGGCTTGCCCGCTCCCACAGGATCTTCAGCACCCTTCTGGCCTGTGCAGTCCCTGTGGGAGCGGGGGAGCCCGCGAAGAGGCCGGTAAAGGCTACAAATAAAAACGCCCCGAACCAGTCGGGGCGTTTTCGATTACCGCATCAGCGTCTTACTTGCCTTCCCAGCGCTTGAGCACCAGGGTGGCGTTGGTGCCGCCGAAGCCGAAGCTGTTGCTCATGACCGTATCGATCTTGGCGTTTTCCAAGGTTTCGCGCTGGATCGGCAGGTCAGCGACCTCCGGGTCCAGTTCGTCGATGTTGGCGGAGCCGGCGATGAAGTTGTTTTCCATCATCAGCAGGCAGTAGATCGCCTCGTGCACGCCAGCGGCGCCCAGCGAGTGACCCGACAGGCTCTTGGTCGAGCTGATCTTCGGTGCCTTGTCGCCGAATACCGCGCGAACGCCCTTGATCTCGGCAACGTCACCGACCGGGGTCGAGGTGCCGTGGGTGTTCAGGTAGTCGATCGGGGTGTCGACGGTGGACAGTGCCTGCTGCATGCAGCGGATGGCACCTTCGCCGCTCGGGGCAACCATGTCGTAGCCGTCGGAAGTAGCACCGTAGCCAACGATTTCGGCGTAGATCTTGGCGCCACGGGCCAGGGCGTGTTCCAGCTCTTCGACCACAACCATGCCGCCACCGCCAGCGATGACGAAGCCATCACGGTCGTTGTCGTAGGCGCGCGAGGCCAGTTCCGGGGTTTCGTTGCGCTTGGTCGACAGGGCGCCCATGGCATCGAACAGGAACGACTGGCTCCAGTGCTCTTCTTCACCGCCACCGGCGAAGACGATGTCTTGCTTGCCCCACTGGATCTGCTCCAGAGCGGTACCGATGCAGTGTGCCGAGGTGGCGCATGCCGACGAGATCGAGTAGTTCAGGCCCTTGATCTTGAACGGGGTGGCCAGGCACGCCGAAACGGTGCTGCCCATGGTGCGGGTGACACGGTATGGGCCGACGCGCTTGACGCCTTTCTCGCGCAGGGTGTCCAGCGCTTCCATCTGGTTCAGGGTCGAGGCGCCGCCGGAGCCAGCTACCAGACCGGTACGCGGGTTGGAAACCTGCTCTTCGGTCAGGCCTGCGTCCTTGATCGCGTCCTGCATCGCCAGGTAGGCGTACGCCGCGGCGTGGCCGACGAAGCGGTAAACCTTGCGGTCGATCAGTTCTTCGAGGTTGAGGTCGATGGACCCGGAAACCTGGCTGCGCAGCCCCATTTCCTTGTATTCCGGGTTGAAACGGATACCCGGACGGCTTTTACGCAGGTTTTCGGTGACGGTAGCTTTGTCATTGCCCAGGCACGATACGATGCCCAGACCAGTGATAACGACGCGGCGCATGCGAATAACCCTTAGAAATTGTCAGTGGAGGTGAACACGCCGACCCGCAGGCCTTCGGCAGTGTAGATCTCACGGCCGTCGACGCTGACCGAGCCATCGGCGATGGCCATGTTCAGCTTGCCCTTCAGGACACGCTTGATCTGAATGTTGTAGGTGACTTTCTTGGCTTCTGGCAGTACCTGGCCGAAGAATTTCACCTCGCCCGAGCCCAGGGCGCGGCCGCGGCCCGGCAGGCCTTGCCAGCCGAGGAAGAAGCCTACCAGCTGCCACATGGCATCGAGGCCCAGGCAGCCCGGCATGACCGGATCGCCTTCGAAGTGGCAGGCGAAGAACCACAGGTCCGGGTTGATATCCAGCTCGGCGACCAACTCACCTTTGCCGTACTTGCCACCTTCTTCGCTGATATGGGTGATGCGATCGACCATCAGCATGTTCGGCGCGGGCAGTTGCGCATTACCTGGGCCGAACAGCTCACCGCGACTGCAGCGCAGCAGGTCTTCCCGAGTAAAGGCGTGTTGTTTGGTCATGCGAGCTCCTCAATAACCCCCTGCGGCAGGGGATGAATCTTCCCGGCCGGCCTGATACGCATCGCGTTCAAGACGGCAGCCTACAGGTAGACTATTGCGTTGTGGTGAAAGTCACAGCGCACCTGGTGAAAGAAGTACAGGTGTGCACTGAAACGTCTATTTTCAGGTCCGATGAACGTCCTGTCCAGTCTTTAAGACTGCCGCACTTTAGCATTTATCGCCAGTCACGGTTGTCTGACCGGGTAGCCAGCGCTGCAGCACCTGCTGCAGCTCGCTACGCCGCAAGGGTTTGCTCAGGTAGTCATCCATGCCGGCGGCCATGCAACGCTCGCGGTCACCCTGCATCGCATTGGCAGTCAAGGCGATGATCGGTAAACCGGCGCCGTTGGGCAATTGGCGGATACGCCGGGTGGCTTCATAGCCGTCCAGGTGCGGCAGGCGGCAGTCCATCAGCACGGCGGCAAAGCGCTGGCGGCTGACCAGGTCGACGGCCTCAAGGCCATCTTCGGCTGTGCATACTGCCAGGCCCAGGCTGCGCAGCATGGCTTCGATGACGCTCTGGTTGACCGGATTGTCCTCTACCAGCAGCACCTGGGCACTGCCGGGCACCGTGGTTTTCGCGTGCGTTGGCAGCGTCAGCCCGCTGGGGGGAGGGCCGGCCAGTGCCAGCGGCATCTCCAGGGTAAACGTGGAACCCAGGCCTTCACGGCTTTCACCGCGCAGCTTGCCGCCCATGCGTTCGGCCAGGGTGCGGGCGATGGACAAGCCCAGCCCGGTGCCGCCATAACGGCGGGAGATCGAGCTGTCGGCCTGCTGGAAGGCCACAAACATCATTTCCAGGCGGTCGCTGTCGATGCCGATACCCGTGTCGCGCACACTGCAGGTTAGCCAGATCAACTGCCGGTCGAGCACCTGCCAGCGTGCTTCGACCTGAACCTGGCCGCGTTCGGTGAACTTCAGTGCGTTACCGACCAGGTTCAGCAGGATCTGGCGGATGCGCGTGGGGTCGCCGTTCACCTGCAGCTGCTCGATGTCCGCCGGCAGTTGCAGGTGCAGGCCAAGGCCACGCTGCTGGGCACTGTGCTGGAACGACAGGACGCAGCTGGTAATCAGCTCGCCCAGGTTGAAGTTGATGTGTTCCAGTTGCAGCGCGGCGCGTTCGATGCGCGAGAAGTCGAGGATATCGTTGATGACTTTCAGCAAATGCCCGGTGGATTCGCTGGCCACTGCGGTGTAGTCGGCCTGTTCGGTACTCAGCTGTGTGGTCTCCAGCAGCTGCAGCATGCCCAGCACGCCATTCATCGGGGTGCGCAGCTCGTGACTCATCATCGCCAGGAAGTCCGATTTGGCTCGGTTGGCTTGTTCGGCTTCCTCGCGGGCCTGGATCAGTTCGGCAATGGCCTGCTTCTGTTCATCGCTGGCCTGCTCCAGGGCGCTGGCCAGGTTGTTGATATGGCGGGCCAGGTGGCCCAGCTCGCTGTCATCGACCACGGGCAGTGGGGTGTTGTACTCGCCCTGCTGTATGGCCTTGACCGCATGGCCCATGTCGCTGATCGGCTTGGCCAGGCTCAGGGCCAGGCGGCGCGCCAGCAAAAAGGTGAACAGCAGGGCGAACAGCGCCAGGATGCCGGCCTTGATCACGATTTCCTGTTGGCGTTGGCTGAAGGCGTCGTCGGACATGCCGACGATCACGCGGCCCAGGTAGTCATCGCCGATGGCGGGTGTCGCGGCCTTGGCCTGCTGCAGGAAGTCGCTGTCCAGGCGGATTTGCTGCAGGCGGATGGGCGCCTGGAAAACCTCGACGCGTTGCGCACGGTTGGCGCTTTCGTCGGACTGCTCGACGTACACAAGGATGTGGTTGCGGCTGTCCTGCACTTCGAGAAAGCGCACGTGCGGGATGCTGAGGGTGGCGCGCATCAGGCCTTCGAGCACTTCGTTGTTGCCCGAGATCACCCCGTACTCCGAAGCCGGGGCCAACTGGTTGGCGATCAGCTGCCCGGTGTGGTTGAGCTCCTGGCGCAGGTCCTGGATACGCACGAAGGTGAAAAAGCTGATCAGCAGCAAGGTCAGCAGCAGGGCAGGGCCCAGGCTGATGATCTGTGTGCGGGTGTGGATGTCCCAGCTCAGGCGCTTGGTCATGGGGTGGGTTCTCCTTCGGCCAGGGCCTTGGCAGCGGCGTTCGGATCGATCGGTTCCAGGCCCAGGGCGCGCGCCACCTGCTGGTTGCCACTGACGCCGAAGCGTGCCGGGTACAGGCTGCGCGGCCAGCGCGCCGGTGGCTGGTCGAGCAACTGGTCAAGCACCGCCAGCCAGTCATCCTGGTCGCTGTAGGTGCTGGCCAGGGCGCCGGCGCGAACAAAGCCGGCATTCGGGCCGATCAGCGCCATCTGCCGGCCATAACTGCTCAACAACAGGTTCTTTGCAGTCTTGGAGTTGTACAGGTCCGGGTCATCCAGGCCCAGCAGCACGTCGCTGTTACCCAGCAGGTGCTGCAGGGGGCGGCTGTCACGCAGGTCGGGCCAGTCCTGGGCAATGATCTCCAGGCCCAGCGGGCGGGCCGCATGGCGCAGCTCTTCAAGCAGAAAACCGCTGTGCTCGCCGTACAGCACACCAATGCGCTGTGCCTGTGGCAGCAGGTAGCGCGCCAGGCGCAGTTGCCGGCCCAACGGCGGGTCGCTCCACAGCAGGGTGAGAAACGCCGGGCGCGACTTTCCCAGGCGCTGCTCAGCCTGCACCCGGCTTATCCGCATGGCCAGGGCTGGGGGGCCGGCGTTTTCACCCAGGCGCCACTCCAGGGCAGCATTGTCCAGCAGAATCAGGCGCTGGTCGGTTTTGAGCTGGCCAGGGCGTGGCAGGTCGGCGGTGGTCTGGAAATGCACATGATCGTGCGGCCGACGGTTTTCGAGTGCGGCGACGAAGCTGCGGATGCCGGGCTGGTCTTGCGCGCCTACCAGCAGAATTTCGCTGGCGGACAACGGCCCCAATGGCCACAGGCACAGTAGCAACAGGCGCAGCACCAGGGCCATCAGAACGCCAGCTCCGCGCTGAAGCTGAGGCGGTGGCGGCTGTCGTAGCGGTTCTGCACGGTCGTGGTCGGCTCATCGTCCAGGCGCTGCTGCCACAGCGCCGCCAGTTCCAGGTTGCTGCCCTGTACCCGAAGGCGCTTGGCCAGGCGCAGGTCCAGGCGCTCGTAGCGGTACTGGTTGAGCGCATCGTCACCGTAGTAGAACAACGCACTCGACCAGCCATCGCCCCATTCGCGCATCCACCCGGCAGAGCCGCTGTTGCGGGCGCTGAGGCGGCGGTCGTCGGGGTTGCTGGCCCAGGCATCGACATAGGCGTAGGTCAGGCGCAGGCGGTCACGCAGGGTGGGGCGCCAGTCCAGTTGCGCCTCGCTGCCGGTGAACCGGGCCTTGTTGGCGTTGCTGGCAACGTACTGGTTGTTCTTCAGGGGCTCGCTGATCATGCCGGTGATCTCGTCGTAGAACAGCTTCACATCCATGCTCAGGTCGATGTCGCTGAAGTAGCCGTTGTAGCCGAGTTCGCGCGAGCGCATGCGCTCCTGGTCGAGGTCGCCCGGGCCGCGGGTCTTGACGAAATACTCACCGTGCTGCTGGCCGAACGCGTTGGGGCTGAGGTTCTTGACCGTGTAGCTCCAGTTGATGTTGTTCTCGAACATGTCGGGCGAGCGCACCGCCTCGGAATACACGGCGCGCAGGCCGTGGCGCGGGGTGATCAGGTAGTTGACCGCGACGCGCGGGGTCAGCGAACTGCCTGAAAGCCGCGAATCCTCGAACATGGCCCCACCCTGGAGGATCCAGTGTTCGTCGGCACGCCATTCCAGTTGGCCGAACAGGCGCCAGGTCTGGTCGTCGATGCTGCCGTTGAAGTAGGTCTGCGAGTCGGCACGATCATAGCGGTAGTTCACGCCGCTGAGCAGGCGCAGGCTGTCGGTCAGGCTGAGGGTGTCCTGGATCTCCAGGTCATAGCGGGTTTCGCGGGTGCTCTGGTCGACATCGCCGCACACCACACTGCTGCCGCCCTGGTTGTTCCATTGATCCTTGATGGCGTCGACCAGCGCTTGTTCTGCCGGGTTGCTGCTGGGCGGTGGGTTGTTGGCACCGCGGGCCACCAGTTCGGCGTAATTGGGGTTCATCTGCCACAGCCGGGTCAGTTCGGGGCTGAACGACAGCGCGGCATCACAGGCCCGCCAGACCTGCTGGCGGTCGAAGTGTTGTGCCGAACCCTGTACGTACAGGCTGTGGTCGGGGTTGAAATCTATGTTCCAGCGTACCGACCCTGCGTAGTCCTTGGCATTGACGTCGGCATTGTCACCGCGTTGGGTGACGTAGGGAAATACCGGCTGGTAGGTGTAAGGCCGCTGGTTGCTGCCTTCTTTTGCCGCCAGTTGCCATTCCAGGGTCTGGTCCGGCGCCAGGGTGTGGCTGGCACTGAGGTTGAAGCGGGTCAGCCGGCGGCTGTCGCGGTAATCCTGGCCGAACTGGTCGTGGTCGAAGCCGTCGTCCTGCTGGCCCGACAGCGACAGGCGCATGTCGCCCCCATCCCAGCCGAAGCCGTGGCTTGCGTAAAAGTCGTTGATGCCGTCCTCGCCGCGGGTCACCTTCAGCCGTGTGCCATGGCTGTCGGCGGGGTTGCGGGTGAGGATGTTGACCACCGCCATCAGCGCATTGGCACCGTAGCTGACCGTGTTGGGGCCGCGGAACACCTCGATGCGCTCGATGTCTTCCATGGCCAGAGGGATGTCGCTCCAGTCCACCGTGGCCAAGCCAGCCCGGTACACCGAGCGGCCATCGATCAGCACCTGCATGCGCCGCGCTTCGCTGGCGTTGCTGCCGTGGTAGTTGACCGTCGGCTGGTTGCCGGCGCCGTAGCCGATCATCATGCCCGGTACCAGGCGCAGCAGTTCGGGGATGTCACGGGCGCCGCTGGCGCGGATCAGTTCGCTGTCGAGCACGGTCATGCTGCCCGGAACTGCCGCCGGGGATTGTTTCAGGCGCGTGGCGGTCAGAACCTGCGGCAGGTCGCTGTTGTCGATGAACAGGTCGTCGGCCATGGCCGGGCCACCGAGCAGGGCAGTCAGTATCAGCAAGCGCGGGAACG
The DNA here is from genome assembly GCF_050058005.1 of Pseudomonas sp. WOUb67. Taxonomy (NCBI): domain Bacteria; kingdom Pseudomonadati; phylum Pseudomonadota; class Gammaproteobacteria; order Pseudomonadales; family Pseudomonadaceae; genus Pseudomonas; species Pseudomonas sp. WOUb67. Next base: position 2,711,475 of record NZ_CP170112.1, read on the forward strand.
GGGGCGAGCCAGGGAACACGGGGCAGCCTTGTATCAGGATTGAAACAGGCATGGTAACTGACCTTGGCGTATTTTCCAGTGATCCGGTGCAGCATTCACTGAGGGGACCGTGTTGGGGCTGGCGGCGAATGCCTTGAGTTTTGCAGGGCAGCGAAAATCGAGCGCCGCCCGCGCGGCGCTTCGCGGCACAAGGCCGCTCCTACATCTGTTTCGGGCCAATCAGTCCTATGAAGTCACCTCTGACCGCCTTGTTTGTCAACTTAGATATCAACTGTGCCGCTGGTTCTTATCAATCTTCAGTCATGCACCCGGATGCGCGCGCCTATGGCACAGGAGTAACTGGCCCGAAACAGATGTAGGAGCGGCCTTGTGCCGCGAAGCGCCGCGCGGGCGGCGCTCGATCTCAAGCGCGCAGATGAACACTCGTCATGCACTGCCGTATAATGGCGGGGTCGCCACTTAACTTTTGGCTTTAACGGATTGGATATGACTGAACAGCAACCTGTTGCAGTTCTGGGAGGCGGCAGCTTCGGCACCGCCGTGGCGAACCTGCTGGCGGAAAACGGTGTGCCGGTGCGCCAATGGATGCGCGACCCGGCGCAGGCCGAGGCCATGCGCGTCAATCGCGAGAACCCGCGCTACCTCAAGGGCATCCGCCTGCAGGATGGCGTGGAGCCGGTCAACGACCTGCTGGCCACCTTGCAGGCCAGCGAGTTGATCTTCGTCGCCCTGCCATCAAGCGCGTTGCGCAGTGTGCTGGCGCCCCACGCCGAGCTGTTGCGGGGCAAGGGCCTGGTCAGCCTGACCAAGGGTATCGAGGCGCAGAGCTTCAAGCTGATGAGCCAGATCCTTGAAGAGATCGCCCCCGACGCTCGCATCGGCGTGCTGTCGGGCCCCAACCTGGCCCGTGAAATCGCCGAACATGCGCTGACCGCCACGGTGGTCGCCAGCGAGGATGAACACCTCTGTCAGCAAGTGCAGGCCGTGCTGCATGGGCGTACCTTCCGCGTCTACGCCAGTGCCGACCGCTTCGGCGTCGAACTGGGTGGGGCGTTGAAAAACGTCTACGCCATCATCGCCGGCATGGCCGTTGCCCTGGGCATGGGCGAGAACACCAAGAGCATGCTGATTACCCGGGCCCTGGCCGAGATGACCCGCTTTGCCGTCAGCCAGGGTGCCAACCCCATGACCTTCCTTGGCCTGGCCGGTGTCGGTGACCTGATCGTCACCTGCTCCTCGCCCAAGAGCCGCAACTACCAGGTGGGCCACGCGCTGGGCCAGGGCCTGAGCCTGGAACAGGCAGTCAACCGCCTGGGCGAAGTGGCCGAAGGCGTCAACACCCTCAAGGTGCTCAAGGCCAAGGCGCAGGAAGTGCAGGTGTACATGCCGCTGGTGGCGGGCCTGCATGCCATCCTGTTCGAAGGCCGCACGCTGAACCAGGTGATCGAGCACCTGATGCGCGCCGAACCCAAGACCGATGTCGATTTCATTTCCATCAGCGGTTTCAACTGAGCCCTTGGCGGCTCTGACACGAGCAAGGAGCAAGACATGAACGATACGCCCGAACGCGCCCAGCGCGAGTCGATCATCCTGCGGGTGCTGTGGATGCTGGTGTTCCTGGTGGTCTGGCAACTGGCCGAGTTGCTGCTCGGCGGCCTGGTGCTGGTGCAACTGATCTACCGCCTGGTGTATGGCGCACCCAGCGCCAGCCTGATGAACTTCGGCGACAGCCTTAGCCAGTACCTGGCGCAGATTGGCCGCTACGGCAGCTTCCACACCGAGCAGAAGCCTTGGCCGTTTGCCGATTGGCCAGCACCGCGTGCCCCGGAAGGCGAGGCGCCGCATGCCGTGGCACCGGCCCCGCACCCGGTGCGGGATGAGGAACCCAAGCTGTGAAGCTGTGGGTGCTGCGCCACGGTGAGGCGGAGCCGCGGGCCAATACCGACGCCGAGCGCCGCCTGACCGCCCATGGCCGCGAGCAGGTGCTGCACAGCGCTGCCCGCCTGCTGGGGCAGCCGCTGCAGGCGATTATCGCCAGCCCCTACGTGCGCGCCCAGCAAACGGCTGCGCTGGTGCATGACACGCTGGGTTTCAGGGAACCGGTGCGTACCGTGCCCTGGTTGACCCCAGAGAGTGATGTGCAGCAGGTCATCGGCGAGATCGAGCGGCTGGGCCTGGAGCATGTACTGCTGGTCAGCCATCAGCCGCTGGTGGGGAATTTGATCGGTGCGCTGGAGCATGGCCACCAACAGCATCCCGCGGCCATGAGCACTGCCAGCCTGGCGGAGCTGGAAGGGGAGTGGCCACTGGCCGGGCTGATGACCCTTCGGGCGATCAATCCACCAGCGTGATTCCCCCGGAAATCGATAAGGCAACTGGCATTTTTGTCAGTTGTCGCACTTGATGGCCTCTTGCTACCGTTGCCCCAAAGCCACCAGGCAGGGAGCAGCGGATGAGCGGTGATAGGCGGGAGTTGTTGAGCTCTCTGGATATGCAGCCCACCGTAGACAAGGTGGGGCAAGGCGTTACGCTGGACTTTGCCCAGTACAGCCTGCTGCGCGACTCGGCCGACGCCAAGCTCTACCAGCTGATGCACAAGGTCAACGGTAACGGCAGCCTGGAGCTTTCTACCAGGCAGCAAAGCGAACAAGACCTGCGCACATTGCAGGACGCCTGCCTGCGAGTCTCCCACCTGCTGCAAACCAGTTGCCTGGCCTTGCGCCGTCTGCAACTCGACTTTCAGGACCAGCGCTTGGCCCGTGAGGCGCTGGAAAGCCAGTTGGCCTACATGCAAGCCTGCTTGCGCCGGTCTCTGGCCAGCTTCGACCGCTCGGCGTGACCTGATAGCCCTCGTCGATGACCTTTCCGAATATTGCTGAATCGCGTCCCGATGCCGACAATGAGCCATCATCTTTCGTCCGGACCAGGCGCCATGTCGCAGCAGATCTTCTTCGCTCATGCCAACGGTTTCCCCTCGGCCACCTACGGCAAGCTGTTCGCTGCCCTGGCGCCGGACTACCAGGTACAGCACCTGGCCCAGCACGGGCACGATCCGCGCTTTCCGGTGGACGACAACTGGCAGAGCCTGGTCGATGAGCTGCTGCATCACCTGGCGCAGCAGGACCAGCCCGTCTGGGGTGTCGGGCATTCGCTGGGGGGTGTGTTGCACCTGCACGCTGCCTTGCGCCGCCCCGAGTACTACCGCGGCGTGGTAATGCTCGACTCGCCGGTGCTCACCCGTGCCGACCAGTGGCTGCTGCGCACCGCCAAGCGTTTCGGCTTCATTGACCGCATCACCCCGGCCGGCCGCACGCTGGGGCGCCGCGAAGTCTTCAATGACCGCGACAGTGCCCGCGACTATTTTGCCGGCAAATCACTGTTTCGCCATTTTGACCCCGATTGCCTCGAAGCCTATGTAGAACACGGCCTGCAGGCGATGGAACAGGGGCTGCAACTGCGCTTCGATCCGGCGACCGAAATCAGCATCTACCGCAGCATCCCGCACACCAGCCCCGCCCCTGCGCGACAGTTGCAGGTGCCGTTGGCCATGGTGCACGGCGAGCGCAGCAACGTGATTCGCCGTCACCACACCCTGGCGGTGCGCGGCATGCCCAAAGGCGAATACCACAGTGTGCCCGGCGGGCACATGTTCCCGCTGGAGCGCCCGACCGATACCGCCAGCCTGATCAAGGGCCTGTTCGACCGCTGGAGCCAGGCATGAGCGCGCAGGTGGAGGAAGTGCGCCTGAGCCTGGGCCATATCGAACTGGCTGCGCACTTGTTCGGCCCCGAGGATGGGCTGCCGGTGATCGCCCTGCATGGCTGGCTGGATAACGCCAACAGTTTCGCCCGCCTGGCGCCGCAACTGAAAGGCCTGCGCATTGTCGCCCTGGACCTGGCCGGGCACGGTTACTCGGAACATCGCCCGCCTGGCGCCGGCTATGCCTTGGCCGATTATGCGCACGACGTGCTGCGGGTTGCCGAACAGCTGGGTTGGCGGCGTTTCGCCCTGTTGGGCCACTCGCTGGGCGCAATCATTTCGGTACAACTGGCCGGTGCCTTGCCCGACCGGGTCAGCCACCTGGCGTTGATCGACGGCGTCATCCCGCCGACCGGTGCCGAGCAGGACGCAGGCGAGCGCTTGGGTATGGCACTGCAAGCCCAGCTGCGGCTGGATGGTAAACGCAAGTCGGTGTATGCAACGCTGGAAGAAGGCGTGCATGCGCGCATGAAAGGCATGGTCGCGGTCAGCCGCGAGGCTGCCGAACTGCTGGCGCAGCGTGGCCTGATGCCGGTGCCCGGTGGTTACAGCTGGCGCAGTGACAGCCGCCTCACCCTGCCATCGCCGGTGCGTTTGAGTGAGGCCCAGGCCATGGCCTACGTGCGCCGGGTGAGCTGCCCGGCGCTGTTGGTGATAGCCGCCGACGGCATGCTGGCGCGTCACGCCGCCTTGCTGGAGCAGCTACCCTTTGAGCAGGTGACGCTGCCCGGTGGCCATCACCTGCACCTGAATGATGAGCAGGGCGCGGCCCTTGTCGCAGACTGTATCAATCGCTTCTTTGGCTTTGCTTGACTTGCACCGGACAAGTGTCGAGGCTTGGCGGGTTGAACAGGGAGACAACCATGCAACTGCCAGACATCCTGGAGCTTCATCTCGGCGCCGCGCGCCGCCTGGTTCGCCAATGAGCGCGCCTGTTGCGATCCGTATTGCTGTCGCCGCCTGCCTGGCGCTGGCCAGCCCTGTGTTGTGGGCCGGCAGCCTGCCGGTACCGGTGGACGGCAAGGTCGTCGACCAGCGCCCGACCGTGGAGCAGGAGCGCGTCTACCCCATGGGCCCGCTGCGCAAGATCAGCGGTCGCCTGAGGGTCGAGGACAAGGTCGAGAGCCGCGGCCAGGTCAGTTCGGTAACCTACGAACTGCCGGTCGAACGCACAGCCCGTGAAGCCTTCACCAGTGCCCGCGAAGAACTGCAGCGCGACGGTGGTTACCCGTTGTTCTGGTGCCAGGGCCGCGATTGCGGCGAGGCCAGCCTGTGGGCCAACGATGTGTTCGCCAACGCCCGCCTCAACGGTGGCGACGAGCAGCAGGCGTTCATCCTGCTGCGCCGCTCGGCAGAAGAGGCCGACACCCTGGTCGCGCTGTACAGCGTCACCCGTGGCAACCGCCGCGCCTACCTGCATGTGGAGGAGTTCGTCGCTGGCAGCCCGCTGGGCGAGCTGCTGCCAACCGCCGCCACGGTGCTGCGCGAAATGCGCGACACCGGCAAGCTCGACTACCCTGACCTTGCTGCACCGCAAGACACCTGGGTGAACCTGCTGGCCCGCAGCCTGAACCTCGACAGCACCTTGCGCGCCAGCCTCAGTGGCGCCCAGGCCGAAGCCTGGCGCGAGGCGCTGGTCAAGGCCGGTGTGCGCAATGGCCGGCTTGAGGTCGGCAGTGCGCCTACAGACGGCCTGCACCTTGAACTGATCCGTTGAACGAGCGCCACCATGGTTAACAATGATCGCCTGCTGGTCCAGATTCTGCTGCTGGCGTTACTGGGGGCCGGCCTGTGGGTGATGGCACCGTTCATTTCGGCATTGCTGTGGGGGGCCATCCTGGCCTTTGCCAGTTGGCCGTTGATGCGCTTGCTGACGCGCGTGCTGGGTGGGCGTGAAACCCTGGCGGCCAGCCTGTTGACCCTCGCCTGGATCCTGATCGTGGCCCTGCCGCTGGTGTGGCTGGGGTTCAACCTGGCCGATCACATTCGCGATGCCACGGCGTTTGTACGTGACGTGCAGGTCGACGGCCTGCCCGACGCCCCGGCCTGGCTGGGTGGCATACCGTTTGTTGGCGAGCGGCTGGTCAACTGGTGGCAATCCCTGGACCAGCAGGGCGCGGCCTTGCTGGCCTCGGTCAAACCCTACTTCGGGCAGGTGGGCAACTGGTTGCTGGCGCGCAGTGCGCAGATCGGCAGCGGCGTGCTGGAACTGACCTTGAGCCTGGTGTTCGTGTTCTTCTTCTACCGAGACGGGCCACGCCTGGCGGCATTCGTGTTGCGCTTGCTGCACCGGCTGATGGGCGAGCGCGCCGAGTATTACCTGGAGCTGGTAGCCGGTACCGTGCAGCGGGTGGTCAACGGTGTAATTGGCACAGCGGCCGCACAGGGCCTGCTGGCGTTGATCGGCTTCCTGATCGCCGGGGTGCCCGGGGCGATCGTGCTGGGCCTGGTGACCTTCATGCTCAGCCTTATCCCCATGGGCCCGCCACTGGCCTGGATCCCGGCCACCGGGTGGCTGGTGTGGAAGGGCGAGTACGGCATGGCAGTGTTCCTGGGTATCTGGGGCACCTTCGTCATCAGCGGCGTGGACAACGTGCTCAAGCCGTACCTGATCAGCCGTGGCGGCAACCTGCCGCTGGTGATCGTGCTGCTGGGTGTATTCGGTGGCTTGCTTGCCTTCGGCTTCATTGGCCTGTTCATCGGGCCGACCTTGCTGGCGGTCGGTTACAGCCTGCTGCTGGACTGGAGCCGCAACGCCGCCCAGCAGCCGCCTGCGCAGTAAGCCTGCGCCGGCCCTTTCACAGGTAGTGCACAGTCTTCAAGGCCTGTGTTGTACCTGTAGGAGCAGCCTTGTGCTGCGAAGAGGCCGGTAAGGCTAAAGATTGTCTTGGGTTGCAAGGGCCTCTTCGCAGCACAAGGCTGCTCCTACACGGCTTGTGTGTGCCTTGAAATAGACTGAAGAGGCCAGCACAGGCAGCCCCAATAGCTGATCTTTACGCATTCTTTATACCCACCCCCACCCCCCGATCTCGCCCCTTTACGCCCCTCCCTAAGACAATTTCCCCAAAGCGGCCCAAGCCGCACCACGGGGAGAACCACTCATGAACATGAACATGCTCGACGGGCTGTCACTGCTGCTGGCAGTGGCCTTGGCGTTTTATCTGCTGGTGGCGCTGCTGCGCGCCGATCGCAGCTAGGGAGCGACCATGCACAGTTACGATTTCGCCTTGCTCCTGGCGTTCTTTGCCATCGTGCTGCTACCGGCACCGTGGCTTGGGCGGTTCTACTTCAAGGTCATGGAAGGCCAGCGCACCTGGCTGTCGCCACTGCTCGGCCCGGTCGAGCAGGGTTGCTACCGGCTGGCAGGGGTGAACCCCAGCCAGGAGCAGAACTGGCGGCAGTACACCTTGGCCGTGCTGGCCTTCAACCTGGTGGGGTTCCTGCTGCTGTTCGCCGTGCTGTTGTTGCAGGGCTACCTGCCGCTCAACCCGCAGCACCTGCCAGGCCAGGAATGGTCGCTGGCGTTCAATACCGCCGTCAGTTTCGTGACCAACACCAACTGGCAGGCCTACAGCGGTGAGGCCTCGGTCAGCTACTTGAGCCAGATGCTCGGCCTGACCGTGCAGAACTTTGTCAGTGCTGCCACCGGGCTGGCCGTGCTGGTGGCGTTGTGCCGTGGCATTGCCCGGCGCAGCACGTCGACGTTGGGCAACTTTTGGGTCGACATGACCCGTGCCACCCTCTACGGCTTGCTGCCACTGTGCGTGCTGCTGGCGCTGTTGCTGGTATGGCAGGGCGTGCCGCAGACCTTTGCCGACTATGCCCATGCGCTGACCTTGCAAGGTGCTGACCAGACCATTCCACTGGGCCCGGCTGCCAGCCAGATCGCCATCAAGCAACTGGGCACCAATGGCGGCGGCTTCTTCGGCGTCAACTCGGCGCACCCGTTCGAAAACCCCACGGCGTGGAGCAACCTGTTCGAGGTGGCGTCGATCATCCTCATTCCGGTGGCCTTGGTGTTCACCTTCGGCCACTACGTGAAGGACTTGCGCCAGAGCCGCGCCATCCTCGCCTGCATGCTTGCCCTGTTCCTGATCGGTGGCAGCACGGCGTTGTGGTCCGAGCATCAACCCAACCCCGCGCTGCAGAGCCCGCAGGTGCAGCAGACGGCCCCCCTGGAGGGCAAGGAAAGCCGCTTCGGCACCACCGGCTCGGTGCTGTGGACGGTCACCACCACCGCGGCCTCGAACGGCTCGGTCAACGCCATGCACGACAGCCTGAACCCGCTGACCGGCATGGTGGCGATGGTCAACATGATGGTCGGCGAGGTGATCTTCGGCGGCGTCGGGGCAGGTCTTTACGGCATGCTGCTGTTCGTTCTGATCGCGGTGTTCCTGGCCGGGCTGATGATTGGCCGCACCCCGGAATACCTGGGCAAGAAACTGCAGGCCCGTGAGGTGCAGTTGCTGGTGGCGACCCTGCTGGTGATGCCGGTCGGCGTGCTGGTACTTGGCGCCATTGCCGCCAGCCTGCCAGGCCCGGCGGGGGCAATCAGCAACCCGGGGGCGCACGGTTTCAGCCAGCTGCTGTACGCCTACACCTCGGGCACGGCCAACAACGGCTCGGCGTTTGCCGGTTTTGGCGCCAACACGGTGTACCACAACCTGATGATCGGCCTGGCCATGCTCATCGGCCGCTTTGGCTACATCCTGCCGATCCTGGCCTTGGCCGGCAGCCTGGCGGCGAAGAAAAGCGCCCCACAAGGGCAGAACAGCTTCCCTACCCATGGCCCGCTGTTCACCGGCCTGCTGCTGGTGACCATCCTGCTGGTCGGTGGCCTGACCTTTCTGCCGACCCTGGCCCTTGGGCCAATCGCCGAACACCTGAGTCTGGGTTTTTGAGGACCGATCATGAACATGCCCATTCCTGAAGTGAATACCCGGCACACTGCCAAGGACCAGACCCGCTTCGCCGCGCTGTGGCGACCGGCGCTGGTGCAGGCGTTCGTCAAACTCGACCCGCGCCAGCTCAAGCGCTCGCCGGTGATGCTGGTGGTGGCCCTGACCGCAGTGCTCACCACCGTGCTGTGCTTCGCCCCCGGCAATGGCGTCAGCACGGGTGTTGCCGTGCAGATCGCCCTGTGGCTGTGGTTTACCGTGCTATTCGCCAACTTCGCCGAAGCCCTCGCCGAAGGCCGTGGCAAGGCCCGCGCCGACAGCCTCAAGGCTGGCAGCCAAGGCCTCACGGCTCAGCGTCGCCAGCGTGATGGCAGCTACGAGACCGTCGCAGCTGGCGCGTTGCGCAAGGACGACGTGGTACGTGTGGTTGCCGGCGAAATGATCCCCGGTGACGGCGAGGTGCTTGAAGGCATCGCAGCGGTCAACGAGGCCGCCATTACCGGCGAGTCCGCACCCGTGATCCGCGAGTCCGGCGGCGACCGCTCGGCGGTGACCGGCAATACACGACTGGTCTCCGACTGGCTGCTGATCCGCATTACCAGCAACCCGGGCGAGTCGACCCTGGACCGTATGATTGCCCTGGTCGAAGGTGCCAAGCGACAGAAGACCCCCAACGAGATCGCCCTCGACATCCTGCTGATCGGCCTGACCCTGATCTTCCTGATCGTGGTGGTGACCTTGCAGCCGTTCGCCCACTTTGTGGGTGGCAGCCTGCCGCTGATCTTCCTGGCTGCGTTGCTGGTGACGCTGATCCCCACCACCATCGGCGGCCTGCTGTCGGCCATCGGCATCGCCGGCATGGACCGGCTGGTGCGGCTGAACGTCATCGCCCGCTCGGGTCGCGCGGTCGAGGCCGCCGGCGACGTGCATACGCTGATGCTCGACAAGACCGGCACCATCACCTTCGGCAACCGCCGTTGCAGCGCGCTGCATGCAGCACCGGGCATTGCTGCCAAGGAACTGGGGGAGGGCGCCTTGCTGGCCTCGCTGGCTGACGATACCGCCGAGGGCAAGTCGATTGTCGAGTACCTGCGCCAGTTGCACGACTTCGTCGAGCCAGCCGCCGGGCAGTTCGAGGCTGTGGCCTTCAGCGCCGAAACGCGCCTGTCGGGCATCGACTACCAGCAGCACCGCTACCGCAAGGGCGCGGTCGATGTCGTGCTGGCATTCGTCGGCATGCAACGCCTGGAAATGCCCCCGGCTTTGGCCCGCGAAGTGGAGCGTATTGCCCAGAGCGGTGGCACACCGCTGCTGGTGTGTATCGACAAGCGCCTGCTTGGGGTGATCCACCTCAAGGATGTGGTCAAGCCCGGCATCCGCGAGCGCTTCGCCGAACTGCGCAAGCTGGGCATCCGCACGGTCATGGTGACCGGTGACAACCCGTTGACTGCCGCTGCCATCGCCGCCGAAGCGGGTGTGGATGACGTACTGGCCGAGGCCACGCCCGAGAAGAAGCTGGCGCGCATTCGTCAGGAGCAGAACGACGGCCGCCTGGTGGCCATGTGCGGCGACGGCGCCAACGACGCCCCGGCACTGGCCCAGGCCGATGTGGGCATGGCCATGAACGACGGCACCCAGGCCGCGCGCGAGGCGGCCAACATGGTCGACCTGGACAGCGACCCGACCAAGCTGCTGGATGTGGTGCGGGTGGGCAAGGAGTTGCTGGTGACCCGCGGTGCGCTTACCACGTTCTCGATTGCCAACGACGTGGCCAAGTACTTCGCCATCCTGCCGGCACTGTTTGCGGCCATCTACCCGCAGCTGGGCGTGCTCAACCTGATGCACCTGGCCAGCCCGCAGAGCGCGATCCTGTCGGCCATCGTGTTCAACGCGCTGATCATCATCGTGCTGATCCCGCTGGCGTTGCGTGGCGTACGCGTGCAGGCGGCCAGTGCGGCGCACCTGTTGCGGCGCAACCTGCTGATCTACGGGCTGGGCGGCATTGTGGTGCCGTTTGCCGGGATCAAGCTGATCGACCTGCTGCTCAATGCCCTGAACCTGGTCTGAGGAGGCCGCCATGAATGCTTATGTACGCCCGGCGTTGAGCCTGGCCCTGTTGATGACGCTGGTGACCGGCGCCCTGTATCCGCTGGCAGTCACCGGCATCGCCCAGGTTGTGTTTCCGCAACAGGCCAATGGCAGCCTGGTGCGGGATGACCAGGGCCAGGTGCGCGGTTCGGCATTGATCGCCCAGGATTTCAAGGGCGATGGCTGGTTCCATGCGCGGCCTTCGGCAGGCGCTTACGCCACGGTGGCCAGCGGTGCCAGCAACCTTTCGCCAAGCAACTCGGCGCTGGCGGAGCGGGTCAAGGAGGAGGCGGCTGTGCTGTATCAGGTGCAGCAGGGGCCGGTGCCGCAGGCGTTGCTGACCACCTCGGGCAGCGGCCTCGACCCGCACTTGCCGCCAGAGGCCGTTGCCTACCAGATCCCGCGTGTGGCGGCGGCGCGGAAACTGCCGGTGGAGCGCTTGCAAGCCTTGCAGGAAGAGGCCACCCTCCACCCATTGATCGGCCCGCCGGTGGTGAATGTGCTGGCGCTGAACCAGGCCTTGGAAAATCTCGCCATCGTCAGATGAATTGAAGCGCTGGCAGGGACCCTGTGGGAGCGGGTTTACCCGCGAATGCGATGGTGGTGCCACTGCCGTATTCGCGGGTGAACCCGCTCCAACAGGTAAGGTGTTTGTGCCTGAATTGGCCGATTGCTGGAACTAGCAAAGGATGAAACATGAGTGATTCCGCCCGCGCAGATGCGCTGTTGGCTAACCTCCCGCGCACCGGCCGGGGTCGGCTGAAGGTGTTCCTCGGCGCCGCCCCCGGCGTCGGCAAGACCTTCGCCATGCTCCAGGCCGCCCACGCCCAGCAACGCCAGGGCGTGCACGTGCAGGCCGCAGTGGTCGAAACCCATGGCCGCGCCGAAACCGAAGCGTTGCTCGGTGGGCTGCATCAGCAGCCCTTGCTGCGCAGCCAGTACCGTGGCGTCACCTTAGAGGAAATGGACCTCGACGGCCTGCTCAAGGCCGCGCCGGCCTTGGCCCTGGTCGACGAACTGGCCCACACCAACGCCCCCGGCAGCCGCCACGCCAAGCGCTGGCAGGATGTGCAGGAGCTGCTGGCCGCCGGCATCGACGTGTACACCACGGTCAACGTCCAGCACCTGGAAAGCCTGAACGACAAGGTGCGCGACATCACGGGCGTACAAGTGCGTGAAACCCTGCCGGACTGGGTGCTGCAGGAAGCCTTCGAACTGGTGCTGATCGACCTGCCACCGCGCGAACTGCTCGAACGCCTGCGTGAAGGCAAGGTGTACGTGCCCGAGCAGGCGCGGGCGGCCATCGATGCATACTTCTCGCAAACCAACCTCACCGCCCTGCGCGAACTGGCCATGCAGACCGCCGCCGCGCAGGTCGATGCCGACCTGGCCCACGGCTATCGCCAGCGCGGCCAGGAAGCCCCAGCCCTGCGCGGGCGCTTGCTGGTGGGTGTGGATGGCGACGACCAGGCTGAGCGCCTGGTGCGCCATGCCAGCCGCGTGGCGCAACGCCGCCACCTGCCCTGGAGCCTGGTGCATGTGGACAACGGCCGCCTGCGCGACGAAACCGCACGTCACCGCTTGCAGGCCGCGCAGCAACTGGCCGAGCGCCTGGGCGGCGAAGTGGTGCTGCTAAGGGCTGGCGAAGTGGCGCGCACGTTGATCCAGCATGCCGCCGAACGGCGGGCCAGCCTGGTGCTGGTGGGGCAGTCCCGTGACCGCCTGCGCCGGCGCCTGTTCGGTGCCGGTGTGGCCGCGCGGCTGCTGCGCGAAAGCCATGGCCTGGAAATCAACGTGCTGGACCGCGACGTGCAGCCGCAAGCGCCGCGGTCGGCGGTGCGGCGGGTGTGGGTGTGGCGCCACTACCTGTTGGCGCTGCTGGCCACAGTCATGGCGGCGGGGCTGGCTTGGGCGGTATCGAGTGTGCTGGCACTGCCCAACATCTCGCTGGTGTTCCTGGCCGCAGTGTTGCTGGTGGCAGTGCGCAGCAGCCTGGGGCCGGCGCTGGCCTGTGCCGCGCTGTCGTTCCTGACCTACGACTTCCTGTTCATCCCGCCCAACTTCTCGTTCAGCATCCAGCGCGAAGAAGACGTGCTGACGCTGGTGTTCTTCCTGCTGATGGCCGCGCTTACCGGCAACCTGGCCGCCCGCCAGCGCCGCCAGTTGCAGGCGCTGCGCGAAACCCAGGCGCAGACCAGCCAACTGCTCGACCTGTCGCGTCGGCTGACCGTGGCCACCGACCAGCAGGCCGTGTTCAATGCCGCCGGCCAGCACCTGGACGGCTGGCAGGACATGCAGGTGTGCTTGCTGGAGCGCAACGCCGAAGGCCAGTTGCAGGTGGCCAGCGGCGAAGCCCACGCCTTCAGTGACACCGAACGGGCTGCCGCCGATTGGGCCTGGCAGCACGGCCAGGCCGCTGGCCATGGCAGCGATACCTTGCCCAATGGCCGCTGGTGGTGGTGGCCGCTGGCGGTGGACGAACAGCCTTTGGCGCTGCTGGGGGTGCGCCCACGCAACGGGCAGCCGCTCAGCGACCCACGCCGGCGGCTGCTCACCGCCCTTGGCCAGCCGCTGGCCCAGGCCCTGGCCCGCGCCCGCTTGGCTGAACAACTGGAGGCCGCGCGCCTGCATGGCGAAACCGAGCAACTGCGCAGTGCCTTGCTGGCCTCCGTGTCCCACGACCTGCGCACGCCGTTGACCGCCATGGGCGGCAGCATCGACAGCCTGCTGGCGTTGGGCGAAGCGATCCCGCCTGAAGACCGTCGCGAGCTGTTGGAAGGCACCCGCAACGAGGCCGAACGCCTCGACCGCTACATCCAGAACCTGCTGGACATGACCCGCCTGGGCCACGGTGGCCTCAAGCTGGCCCGCGACTGGGTAGCCCCGGCCGACATCGTCGGCAGTGCCCTCAACCGCCTGCGCGTCGTGCTGGCGCCACTGCGGGTGCACACCGACGTGCCGGCCGAGCTGCCGTTGCTGTTCGTGCATGCGGCGCTGATCGAACAGGCGCTGGTCAATGTGCTGGAAAACGCCGCACGCTTTTCCCCGGGCAATGGTCGGCTTGAGCTGCAAGTGGCCGTGCATGAAGACCAGCTGCGCTTTACCGTCAGCGACCAGGGCCCCGGCATTCCGGTCGCCGACCGCGAGAAGATCTTCGACATGTTCTATACCGCTGCCCGTGGTGACCGCGGCGGGCAGGGCACTGGCCTGGGGCTGGCCATCTGCCAGGGCATGATCGGCGCCCATGGCGGGCAGATTCTGGTGGGCGAAGGCATCGATGGCCAGGGCACCGGCATCACTTTATGCTTGCCGCTACCCCCTCAACCAGAAGCTGAAAGCGAAACCCCATGAGCCAGTCCGCCACCCTGTTGGTCATCGACGATGAACCGCAGATCCGCAAGTTCCTGCGTATCAGCCTGGCCTCGCAGGGCTACAAGGTGCTCGAAGCCGCTACCGGCCAGGAAGGGCTGGCCCAGGCAGCACTGGGCAAGCCGGACCTGGTGGTGCTCGACCTGGGCCTGCCAGACATGGACGGCCAGCAGGTGCTGCGTGAACTGCGCGAATGGAGCGCGGTGCCGGTGATGGTGTTGTCGGTGCGTGCCAGTGAGGTACAAAAGGTGGATGCGCTGGACGGCGGGGCCAACGACTATGTGACCAAGCCGTTTGGCATCCAGGAATTTCTGGCGCGGGTACGGGCCCTGCTACGCCAGGTGCCACAGGCCGGTAGTTCGGAAGTGGCGGCCAGCTTTGGGCCGCTGACCGTGGATTTTGCTTTTCGCCGGGTGACCCTGGACGGTGTGGAAGTGGCGTTGACGCGCAAGGAGTATGCCTTGCTGGCGCTATTGGCCGGGCACCCGGGGCGGGTAATTACCCAGCAGCAATTGCTCAAGGACATCTGGGGGCCTACCCATGTGGAAGACACCCATTACCTGCGGATCGTGGTCGGGCATGTGCGCCAGAAGCTGGGCGATGACCCCACGGCGCCACGGTTCATCATTACCGAGGCGGGGGTAGGGTACAGGTTGGTGGCGCCTTCTACCTGATTCAGGACAAAGCGCGCATCCTGTGGGAGCGGGTTTACCCGCGAAGAATACAACGCAGCGCATGGCACCGGCTTCGCCGGTGTTCGCGGGTGAACCCGCTCCCACAGGATCCTGGTAGGTTCAGGGTGCTGTTCTCGACTCCAGATCCATTTCTGTGGGCCACACGACTCGAGGTGCCAGGCGCAGGGCGAACTCACACCAGAGCACATCGTTATGGTCCTTGGGCTCACCGGGTGGGGGCAGTGCTGAGGGTCCCTCCTGCATATAGGTGCAGATGTAGGCCCAGGCGTGCTGGTCGGCGCCCATGGTACTCAGGTGAAAGCGGTCGATGACGTTGTTCGTGCCCGGCGCGACGATGGAGAGCATGACACCCCATTTGAAAATGACCCCACCGTTTGGCAGGGCGCCGGTTTGTGACCAGCGCTCGGCGCGGACTTGGGACCAGTCGTAACTGACGGGCACGACTTTGCCTTTGTCGAAGGGGTTCCACCAGTGGCGTTTGAAGTTGTAAGCGTAGATTTTCTGGCGGGCACGGTTGAACCTGATGGGTTCATCGCGGGGAGGAGAAATATCCATGCGAAGACCTATAGTAACCATCCATGATACCAGTAGAATTTCAAATGCTGAGAGCAGCAGGGATTCAGTGTCTCTCGGGTTGAATGTCAGTGCCATCATGTAAAGGCTAAAAATCAAGAACATGATTAGAAAAAAGGCGAATACTGAAATCAGTCCTCGTGATGAAACGCTTTGTCGGGGAATCTCCAGATAAGTCAGGCACTGGTGGTTGGGTATCTGATTCCCCAAAGTTTTTGCTACTGAAGGAATTGTGTAGGGGTTGGGTAAGTCTTCCTTCCAGCCTGGGCAGGCGGGGTTCAATAAGGGGCTGGCCATTTTATAAGGGGTTCCGGACTGTTAATATTGTTCTCTTTCACGATGACACGTGCATGGCCATGTATATCCTGCTTGTCCGGCCAGTAGTAGAGGGTTAGTTCAATGGCGTTGATACGGTGATTTTCCAGTAAAGGCAGTGTTCCCTGTATGGTCAGCGCACTGGTATTGGTACGCACCAGCGGTTGTGGATTACTGATGTGAGCAAAGACCCCTTTGCCTTTTGGTAGGTTGATCTGCAACTGGGTATCGGGAGAACTTTCACCTGATAGAATCATGGTTTCCTCGTCGGCTCCGGTGCGGTGAATGTTCAGTTGCCACTCGTAGCGAGACTTGCCTTCAGCATAATGAGGCAGGAGGATGTAATAGTTCAGCATGTATGCCGCGGCTACCGCTGATTCGTTGCCAATAATCATTCCTTTCGGTGCGTCTGTTTGAAAGCTTGAGTGGTTAGTAAGTTGGGTTTTGATGGAGACGTCGGCTTGGACTCCTATCACTGCCGCATTTAAAGCGCCAATTGCAAGATCAAGGTGCTTGGCTCCGGTCCAGAGACGATTGTTTTCAGAAAGTCCCCACCTGCTTTGGCGAGCCCAAAGCTCTGTTGGAGTGGATTCACGTCGTTTTGCATGTGAGGCTATTGCATAGGCGGCCAGCCCTAGGACGATGGCTAAACCGATTGGGCCAAATAGCGTGGCGGACCCAAAGGCCCCAAGTAGACCTGCAAACGCGGAGGCGCCCGCCACTGTGCCCGCAATCCTGTACCAACCTACTGACGTTAAATCTCCATTCTTATGAGCGCGCAAGCTGGCGAAGAAATACTGTGCACCATCCATGAAACCAGCAATCGCTGCAATGCCGCCGCCGTATCTGGCAATACCGGCTCCCAAGGAAGTAGTTGTCACTGCTCCGGGCCAGGGTATGTTAGGGCGTACGAGTGCAACAACAAGCCCTGCCGCTTCGACACTTGCACCTATCAAGCCAAGCGATGAAGACCAGACCGCCGCAAGCGCCTCTGGATTTTTCTGATGTGTTTCCTGCAACGTCCGATAGTTCTTTCCCAGACTGTCTTGCTGAAACCACATACTGCCCAAGGCAAGGAGCAAGCGGACGCTTCCTGTGCTGGCTGCCGCATCCCGCAAGCTGCGCATGGCATCACTTGCCACGCTCTGCGCGGCCATCGAACTGACTTTCAATCCGCCGGTAACCTGAGCGCCCAGCGTACCCGCGCCAATCGCCACACTCCTTACCAGTGCCCCGACGCCACCGGCCGCACCCTCCCGTAACTGCACCAACCGCGCCTGCAAACTCTCGGCACTTTCAAATGTCCAGAGCACCACTTCGATCAGTTGGTTGCGGTTGCCCGCTGCCGCAATATTGATCGCGCCACTCAGCACCATGGCGCGCACCTTGCGCCCCACGGGGTCACGGAATTGCTTGTCTACCTGCTGCAGAAACGCATCAGTCCTTATCTGCACGGCTTCATTGAGCAAGCTCATGTATTCGCCCACTGTCAGCGACACCCGCAGCGGTGTCACCTGCTGCCCGGCGAACAGTGCAAATGCCGAACGATGCACATGGCCGATCAGGGTCTTGGTCCGTTCACTGAGATGCTGGCTGAGTGCATTCCCAGCGCTGTTGGTCGCGGCCAGCAACTGGCCAATGGCATCCTGTATCGGTTTGATCATCAGCAACTGGCCATCGGCAGTGCCGGCGATGCCTTTGATGACCTCGTACACCTTGCCGAAGTCATCGCCGGACAGCGCGCTGGCCACCTGCTGCATCAGCTTCTGGTCCTTGGCCAGCAGCGCCTGGTAAAGCAGGCTGCGTTCGTCTTCCAGAAGCTGCTGCCAGATATGCTGGGTCATGCCGAGCGGCTGGCCTTCTGCGGGTAGCGCTTCGGTGGGCCCGCCGGCCAGACAGGCGGCCATCATCTGGATGAAGTGTTCGACCGAAACAGGATCTTTCGCGTCATAGTCGAAATAGCCGATTTGCTGAAACGCACGTTTGGCGTAGTGGTGCGCATACAGCTTGCCCACCTGGTCGACCATCGACTGCCAGTTTTTCAGTTCGCGGTCGTAGTCGGCCTGGAAAGCCGCGCGGGCGCTTTCGTCGTAGCGCTTTTCCAGCCGCTCACGTGCTTCCCGCTGTTTGCGTGCGGTGTTGCGCGCGGTCTGTGCTTCGATGTCCACGGCGGGTAGATGCGTTTTGGCCGCGAGCGGGGTTTTGTTCCACTGCGCGACCTTCCGGGCCTCACGTTCAGCGTCCTCGGCCCCTTGCGTGGCGGCGGTGGCGGCGTGCAATTGCTGGATGCCCAACAACGCCTGCGAGGTGAAGTATTCGAAGTGCCGCTGGGGTTGCGCCCGCCATTCCTGCATGGCCCGCACCCAACCCGTGCGTTGTGCGTTCAGTTCCATCACCAGGCCGACCGGGTCGGGCAGCGTCAGTGCCAGCACGCCGTTGGGCAGTTGTTCCTGCGCGATGACCTTGCGCACGTGGTTATTGGTTTCGGTCCATTTGCCAAAGCGGCTGTAAAAGCCATGAACGCTGGTAAACCTGGCTGAGGAAAACGTCGAAAACTCCAGCACGTTTTCCATGCCGAAGCGGAAACTGTCGGTCATGGCAATGCCGATGCTGGCAGGGTCGTTGCGCGCGGTGTCCAGGTCTACCTCGACGAAGCGGGCGAGGGTGCCCGGGTCACCGTCGGCAATGCCTTTGCGATAACGGTCGAGTACGGCAAGGGGCCAGGGATCGTTGGCGAAGGCGATCCAGGCTTTGCGGTAGAGCAGGGTATTGATGTTGATGAATGAGGCGATCACATCGTGCCCTTCGGTGGCGCACACCTTGGGCAATGACCTTGGCGGCCCCAAGGGCATCTGCGACACAGGGAAACGCTGCAAGGTGCCTTCTGCCGCCACCGCGTAGGCCTGCCAGATTTGCTGGTCGAGCAGCACGTAGACATAACCCTGGCGGAGCAGGCGCAACTGGTCGGTATGCATCGGGTGGAAGGTGATTTCGCTGTCGTCCGCCAGGCGATAGGGGCGCCCTGTATCTGGGCGAGGGGCGTAGGCCTCGCGCAGCAGCATGATCGGCAGGCCGGAGCGTTCGCAGGCATTACAGCTCCCATACGTGTTGGGTATCTCTTCCTGCATGGCAATGTGGACGGCTTTGTTGATGCTCATGAATAACTCCTTGCCTGCGGCAGCGCTGTCACGATGTTCGACCAGGCGCGGTCGTCGTAGCGAGCGAAACGCGATGCCAGGCGTTGTACGCCAGCTGCTGCCTGTGCAACGTCGTGCTGGATGGTGGGGTGCTGTAGGAGCAGTGGGTGGATCATGACCAGATGCAGGCACAGGCACTGGATATCGGCACGGTCGCGAAGGCCGTGCCTGAAGGCCTTGAGTATCAGGTTCATGGCATGGACGGGCGCGTTTTCCGGCAAGCCTGTAGGGCCTGCGAATTGCCAGGGTGCGTAGGATTGCTGCACGGCATTCAAGCGACGCCAGGCACCGAGCAGTTGAATGATCTGTGGCGCGATGTGCTGGGTAGCCCTTGCCGCTTCGGGGACGACCAGTTCGCCAGCCAGCGGTTGCCGTTCTAACACCGCGCAACTGCCACAACCGTCGGGGTGCAGCCAGCTACGAATGGGCCCAAGCATTTGGCCCGCGTGGGGCATGGTCGCGCGCAGCAAGACCAGGCGTACAGGTTCGAACCAAGCCGTGATGCCGTGCGGCGGCGGTTGGTGCAGCACATGGCATTGCTGGCTGATGTGGTGGACGATGAGGTCGGCGGGGTACTCGCTGAGCAGCCAGCCGCACACATAATGCCAGGTGGCCGTTGCCTCACGTGCGGCGTAGGCCGCGCTGAGTGCAGCAAGGGATGTGGGCGCTGCGCCGGGTTTGGCGATCTGCACCAGGGCTGGCCAGTCGTGCGGGTTTTGGACCAGCCCGTGGCTATCGACGCGCACTACGGCATCGCTACCCAGTGTCTCGGTGAGCGATGCAATGCTTAACGGGTGCTCTGTGGGGCACCCGGCAAACGGGTCCAGAAGAAGATAGAGGGCTTCTTCTGGTTGGCGCAGCTGGGTCGCGAAGCGATCGACCCACTGCAGGTAGCCCTGCGCGGACTGGCTCGACATGAGAAGTTCCTTTGTCTTCTTGATGGCGAGCAGAAATCTAACGAGGAATCAATTCTGTAGGGAGTTATCGGCTTCCTAACGTGCTGTAGGACATTTCGTTTTCGGACGAGGCTGCACCAGGCAGCCCCTGCCGGCGTTACGCGAGCAACTCGTTGACCGCTCGTGACGCTTCATCTATCGCCGCATGCGCATAGGCCTCCCACGCTGCATCGGAGTTGGCGATGGCAACATTGCCGACCTTCTGGCGCGCAAGGTTCATCAGCTTTTCACTCGCTTCTTCGTCATCGAACAAGCTGTTGGCATAGTATGCGTAACCATGCGGCCAACGGTTGATGGTGATGGCCTGGACATCCTTGTGGTAGTCGAAACCCGCCGGCCCCAGCATGGCCTGTAGCTGGTCGCGAACCATGCCTTCCATCTGCTCGAAATTCATGGCGTATAGCTTGCTGCGCCCAATGCGGGCCTGGCTGCGGGCATCCAGGCCCGCGTTCGGCGTGGTCGGTACGTAGACCATGTGCAGGCCGATGGGCTGGTCGGGGTCGCGGGGATGGCTGTAGCCGCCGATGTCCACCGGGTAATCCAGCTTGACGCGGCTGTAGGGCTGGTTCGGTGCATAGATTTCGTGCACGCCCAATTTCATGAAACTGCGCCAGTTGCGAATCACCACTTTGGTGTACACCAACGGGAACTTCACGTTCTGCGCCAAGGCGTGGGCCTGCTCGGCGGAGAGGTCGCGCAGCAGGTAGGGAATCATCATGTTGTAGCAGGCCAGTATGCAGTGCTTGCCCTGTACCCGGTGCAACCGCCCGGCCCGGCTGTAGCCGATGTCGACGCCACCGTTGCGGTTGCCGACGCTGACCGCCGTGCTGTTCAGGCGCAGGCGCACCGGGCTTTGTGCCACGTCCAGCCTGGCGTAATCGAAGGGTGCCAGGACGATGTCGTTCATGTTGTTGCCGGGCGCTACAGCGGGTATCAGGCTACGCACCAGCAGCCGTGCCAGCGAGGCGTTGCCGTCGGGGAAGTGATAGATGTAGGGCTCTTCCATTTCTGCTTTCAGCGCTTCGCTGACCGGTGCGAGGCCCATGGCGGCAAAGCCTGGGAAGCCCACACCATAGGCGTCGGCGGCGGCCACGGCATCGATGCTCAGCGCAGAAAAGTCGTTGGTGCGGCTGAGGAAGTAGCGCGCTGCGGCTTCACTCAGGCCGACGTCCTTGCGCAGAAAGTCTTGATAGCTGGTCTTCGCCAGATACGCCTCTTTCTGTTCAAGGCTCTTGCCCGCCAGGTAGTCGCGGGGTGCCTCGTGCAGATCGATCAATGCCTGGCGGTCGGCATCGGGCAGTGGGAAGTCGCCGATGAACGCGCGCCAGCTGCGCGCGTTGAGTTTGTCCGGGGCGATGTCGTCGGCAACCATGGGCGTAGGGTCACCACTGACCAGCTTCGCTTCGCCAAAGCCGGCTTGGTCGAAGAACACGCCACGGGACAAGCCGAGGTTGGGGTAGAAGTTTCGGTCGAAAGCGGTCTGGAAACGGTCTACGTCCACGTTCAGTTGCTTGAGCAGGCCGTTCACCGTAGCGCTGTAAAGGTGCTTGGGCGACTGGAAGGCCTCGCTGCCGCCGTAGCCGAGGATCATCTGGCTGCCCGCCTGGAATTCGTTGCGCTTGGCGTGGCCGCCGAAGTCGTCGTGGTTTTCGATGATCAGCACGCGCGCGTTCGGGTGCTGTTGCCGGTAGAACCAGGCAGCGGACAGGCCACTGATGCCGGCGCCGACCACCACCAGATCGTACTGCTCCTCTACCTTCAGGCTGCTGGTGTCGAATACCTGCTTTTCCCAGCCCATCTGGTGCGCCACTTCGAACGCACCTGGGTGGCTGCCGCGCAGCCCGGTGAGGGCGGGCGGGTAATAGCGGCCGGACGGCGCGGCCTGGAGTATTTGCAGCGGGGTGAGCCCTGCACCGAGGGTGAGGGCTACGCCATTGAGGAAGTCGCGGCGGGTGATGGTCATGTCAGTGTCCTTACCGGGTAACCATTGGCTTGCTCGAAGCGTAGTCGGCTATGGCTCAGGACCTTGGGGATTCTGTTTCAAAGCATTGGCGCATGACGTCCAGGTAACGCCTGGCGCCCAGGCCTAGCGGGCGTGACTTGATCCAGATGATGTCCACCCACAGGCGCAGGCGGCTGGCCATGTTGTCAAAGCGCACCTCGGCCAGTGCGCCCGAAGCAATCAGCGGTTCAACCAGCGGCTGTGGCAGGTAGGCCCAGCCCAGCCCGGACTGCACCAGGTCCAGCGTGGCCAGGTAGCTGTCGGTCAGCCAGATGCGCCGCGACAGCACCATGCGCGGGTCCGACCCGGTGGCCTTGCCCGAGGCTACGATGATCTGCCGTTGTTCGGCGAAGGCTTCCTCAGGCATTGGTGTACCGCTGTTCTGCCCGGCCGGATGGCGTGGTGAGGCGACGGCCACCAGCAGTTGGCTGCCGGCTTCGAGGAACGACTCACGCTCGTCGATGCCGGGCCGCTCGAACACCAGTGCCAGTTGCACACTGCCGTCATGCAACAGGCGAATGGCTTCGGTCTGGGTGGCCGAACGCACCTCGATTTCCAGGCTGGGAAATTCCTGGGCGAGGGTTTGCAGTGGCTGGCTCCAGCGGCCGGTTTGCAGTTCGGGCGCCATGGCGATGGTCAGGCGTTTTTCCAGGCCCTTGTGCAGTTGCAGGGCCTGGGCATCCAGCAGGTTGAGCTGGCAGATCACCTGCCTGGCCTGGGGTTCCAGCGCCAGGGCGGCGCTGGTGGGCAAGGCTTTGCGTGTGGCCCGGTCGAACAGCGGCATGTCCAGCTCCGCTTCCAGTTGGGCGATTGCCATGCTGACGGCCGAAGGTACACGGCCCAGCTTGCGGGCGGCGGCGGAGAACGAGCCGGCATCCAGCACCGCTAGGAAGATTGCCAGGGAGTCGCTGGTAAAGGCCATTGTCAGTAAGCCAGATGAGGGAGGGGCAAGTATGGGGTGTTCATTTGAACATGCGAATTGGCTTTTGGGGGTGCTCGGCGCGGTATTTTTGCTGTCTGTGAGATCGAGCGCCGCCCGCGCGGCGCATCGCGAGCTGCGCTCGCTCCTACGTTTATTTCGGGCCAATTCTGCCGGTGGGATATGCGCGCGAACGCTTTGGCGCATGTCTCGAAATCACGTCGTACAAACCAGGGAGTCGCGCGCACCTGTCACAGGCGTTATTGGCTCGAAACAAACGTAGGAGCGAGCGCAGCTCGCGATGCGCCGCGCGGGCGGCGCTCGATTTCCGTTACACCACAACACTCAAGGCAGACACCTTACAACCCTTCCCCCAGCACCCGGTCAATACAGTCGACAAAGTAGTCCACGCTCGCCCGGGTGGTGCACATCGGTGGTTTGATCTTGAGGATGTTCAGGTAGTCGCCGGTCGGCTGCATGAAGATGCCCAGGTCACGCAGGCGGTTGCACAGCGTCATGGTTTCTTCGGTGGCCGGCTCCAGGGTTGCGCGGTCGCGCACCAGTTCCAGCCCCAGGTAGAAGCCCGAACCATGTGCCGCGCCCGCCAGCGGGTGCTTGTCGACCAGCGCCTGCAGGCGGGCCTTGAAGTAGCGCCCGGTGTCGCGGGCGTTGTCCCACAGGCCTTCTTCCTGCATCACGTCCAGCACTGCCATGCCGATGCGGCAGCTGACCGGGCTGCCACCGGCCGAGGAGAAGAAGTAACCCTCGGCCTCCAGCGCCTCGGCGATTTCGCGGCGGGTGATGACCACGCCCAGCGGCTGGCCGTTGCCCATGCCCTTGGCCATGGTGATGATGTCGGGCACCACGCCCTGCTCCTCGAAACCCCAGAAGTATTCGCCCAGGCGGCCATAACCCACCTGCACCTCGTCGGCGATGCACACGCCGCCACGGGCGCGGACCTTGGCGTAGGCGTCGCTCAGGTAGCCGGCCGGCAACGAGATGCCGCCGGCATTGCCGTACACCGGCTCGCAGATGATGCCCGCCAACTGGCGGCCACGGGCATCCAGGTCAGCCAGCTTGGCGTCCACGTCCTGCAGGTAGTCGGCGGCGCTGTCGGCACCGCGGAAACGACCGCGGAAGGTGTTCGGCGCCTCGACCGGGTGCACCCAGTCCGGGCGGGTTTCCAGGGCTTGCGGGTTGTCGGCGATGGACGTGGAAATGGCGTCGGTGGCCACCGACCAGCCGTGGTAGGCCTCCAGCACGCTCAACAAGTCACGCCCACCGCTGTAGGCCCAGGCCAGGCGAATCGCCAGGTCGTTGGCTTCAGTACCGCTGTTGACCATGAATACCCGGTCGAAACCTTCGGGTGCCAGCGCCAGCAGGCGTTCGGAGAACTCGGTGATGGCGGCGTAATGGAAGCGCGAGTTGGTGTTCAGCAGCGACCACTGCCGCGCCGACTCGGCGACCATGCGCGGGTGGCCATGGCCCAGTACCGCGACGTTGTTGAGCATGTCCAGGTACGAACGGCCCTGCATGTCGATCAGGTAGTTGCGCCAGCCGCGTTCGATGTGTGGCGGCTGCGCGTAGTAGTGCTTCTGCGAGCGGGCGAAGCTGGCGTCGCGTCGGGCCAGCAGGGCTTGCGGATCGGGTAGCGGCTCGGCATCGCAATCGAAGCCCAGCAGTGCGGCTGGCGACGGGCACAGGGCCAGCCAGGCGGCAGCTTGGGAAGGGGTAGCGAAGAACGGCGGCTGAATGCCGTTATCCAGGCACAACTGCACGCTGAAGAAGCCACAACTGCTGCCCAGGGACTGGCCTTTTTCCACGGCCTGGCCGTCTGCCGGTGCGTCTTCCAGCCCCTGCAGCCACAACGCCCAGTGCGCGGTACGCAGGCAGCCACGGCCGTCGCCATGGCGCTGCCAGGTGCCGGCCTCTGGCGCTTGTACCTGGCTGCCGTTGGGCACGTGCAGTTCAACACCGAGGGCGCAGGTGGCGGGCTCTTCGGGGCGGTCGATGTGGGTTTGCGACAGGCGATATTGCCCGTGCAGGCTGCAGGCCGGCGCGGCTTGCGAACTCAGCAGGTGCTGGTCGAAACCGGGTTGCTCCCAGTTGCCGGCCTCGCAATGGATGCTGAGCACGCCCAGGTCGACCCGCGTCACAGCCTGGCCGGCCAGCTCGGGGAGCAGGGGGGCGCAACCGGTCAGGTCTGGCACCGTGGGGTGCAGGCCCGCTGCCTGCAGGATGGCCGCCTCCATCAGGGCGAAAGGCACGGCGGTCGCAGTGTCGAAAATTTCCCACTCGTGGGCAATGTTGTCGCGGGTGTACTGGTTGCCCGGGTCGACGGCGAGCTGCTGTTCGCTGCTCAGCACCAGTACGGCAGCGCGGTTCAGCACCAACGGCCACAAGGCCCGCAGTTCGGCATCGGTCAGCGGGTTGAGCGCCTGGTAGGCCTGCACGGCTGGCAGGATGCGCAGTGGGTCACCCTCGGCGTGGTGCAACAGCGCAGCGCAGGTCACTGACAGGTCGGCGATGCGCCAGGTGCGCAGCAGGTCGCCGAAATCTATCACGCCTTGCAGTTGCCACTGACGCTGGTCGTCACGGGCCCACACGGTGTTGTCGTCGGTGATGTCCAGGTGCACGGCCTGACTTGGCAGTTGATCAGCCAGCGGCATCAGGCGCTCGCTGGCCTGGCGCGTGGCGTGTTCGATGCGGGCGCGCTGCCCGCTGTCCTGCAGCACCGGCAGCAGGTGATCGATCAGTGCCTGGGCATGCTGCGGGTCCCATTGCAGCGTGCGCGCAAGGCCTGGGTGATCGAAATCGGCCAGGGCCTTGTCCAGCTTCGCACACAGCCCGCCCAGTTCTGCCATCAGGCGGGGCTCCATGTGCTTGAGGCGGGTCAGCGGCTGGCCTTCGATGTAATCGAGCAGGCGCAGGCGCAGGGGTTGTGCGTCGATGCCCAGTGCCAGTAAGCCTTCGCCGTTGCTAGCGGGTCGCACGGCGGGTACCGGCAAGCCCTGTTCGCGCAGGTAGGTCAGGGCGGCATGTTGCGCTTCAAGCTCAAGTTGGGCATAGCTACCGTGGCAGGCTTTGAGCACATAGCGGCCTTGTGGCGTGTCCACGCGGAAGTTGAGGTCCTGTTGGCTGCCCAATGCTGCCAGGTCACCGTCGAGACCATAGTGTGCCTGCAATACGGCGTGTGCCTGCGCTTCTCTGAGTGAGGGGCTGGGCAGGCCGGAACGGCTGATCAGCGTGGTCAGGGCAGGGGAGGCGGACGGGTACTTTGGGCTGGACATGAGGCTCTACCGTTGCTGCTGGGAGTGAACGGTGAGAATTTATGCCCAACCTGGCTGATGATGAAAGACGATTGTTGTCAGGAAATCTGATGACGACGCTGAATTATGGAAATTATTGGCAGCCAATAATTATTGGTCATTTATAAAACTGGATAAAACCACTGCAAGCTTTCATTCCAGACTTGGGCGCAGCGGGCACTTCAGCGTCAATCGTTGCATCAACGTAGCCCTTAACGCCTGTAGTTCATCCATCCGCTGTTCGACCAGAGCCAGTTTGTCACGCAGCAACGCTTCCACTGCCTGGTCTGGCTCGGCGGACTGCCACAACTGCTCAACGTTGCTGCCTATCTCGTTCAGGCTGAACCCCAGGCGTTGCGCCGTGCGGATGAACACGACCAGTTGGGCGGTCTCGTCGGGGTAGTCGCGGTAACCATTGGCCAGCCGCCGGGCCTGGATCAACCCTCGCTCTTCGTAAAAACGCAGGGTGTCGCGGCTGACGCCACAGACCTGCGCCAGTTCTCCAATACGCACGGCAATCTCCTTGTTCCGGCTTGACCTTGGAGCATACTCCACGGTTTAGCCTGCTGCCTTCGTTGATTCAGAGGGCAGTGAACATGTGGAGCAAAACGCAGTATCGCAAGCTGGTGCGAGCCAGCGGGATCTACGACCTCGTCGTGACCATCGGCTTCGCAACGCCCTGGAGCTTTGCCCTGTTGCATGGCTGGTTGAGCGGGCTGCATGACGGGCTTGGTTTGGCGGGTGATATACCGGCGTTCGGGCCGATGCACATGATGATGGCCAACCTGATGGGGTCGATCGTGTGCGTGTGGGCGTGGCTGCGGATTCGCCACCCGGAGCAGCGGTTCGGGCGATACGATGCGGCGGGAAGGGTGCTGTTTTCTGCGTGGCAGGTGTATGCGTTGCTCAATGGCGGATCGGCGTTGATTTGGGGCATTTTGCTGCTGGAAGTGATCTGGGCGATTGCCCAGCTGGCACCGGTTTCACGAGCGCACGCAACCCCTGTGGAATCAACTGTCTTGCGCGAAATCTGAAGGCTGGCGCGATTACTGTGGGAGCGGGCAAGCCCGCGAAGCAGGCGACGCGCTGGATGGCACCGGCTACGCCGGTGTTCGCGGGCATGCCCGCTCCCACAAAGGCCGTGCTATCGGGTCATGCGTTTGCGTGTTTCCTCGTCGATTGCGTGCCTCAACGAGGCCAGGAACGGAATGGCATCGGTATATTGGCGACCGTATTCAAGATTGAACGCGTAGTCGAAATCGGGCGGGTTATCGCCTTGGGTGTGCTGCAGGAGGGTTTCGATCTTGTCGAGTGCCTTGACCACTTTGGCTTCAGGCGAAGCTGCCGCCTCGTACTCATCGAACAAGCCAACGATGGTGCCCTGCATCGAGGGCTCCAGCATCGAAGTCATGGCAATCAGGTCCTGCCGCTCGTTCATGCCTTTGTCTGGCGCCGTATGCGCTTGCGGCGCAGGCACATCACCACTCAACGCTTCCCCAAGGTCGTGAACCAGGCACAGCTTGAGCACCTTGCAGATATCGACATCACCCAGCTCTTCTTCGAACACCAGCGCCAGCAACGCCAGCCGCCAACTGTGCTCGGCCGTGCTTTCACGCCGGCCTGTGGACGTGTGGGCACTGCGTGTCACGCTCTTGAGCTTTTCGGCTTGGCGCAGGAATTCGAGTTTTCCATGAAGGTTGTGATTCGGCACGACGGGTGACCTCTTGCTGGTGCAGAGGTAAATCATCGGCTCGCCGCTTGCCGGCGTCCACGCATTAAATATGCGCCAGGGTTTCGACCAGCCTCGCGGTCGAGCCATCCGACAGGGTGAATCGGGTCCAACGGCACAGGCTGTGCTGGATAGGTATCAGTGCCGAGTCATTCGTGCCGGTAGCGAACTCCAGCGCCGGGGAGGCCAGGTTGTCGCGCCAGCCAATGCCTGCCAGGCGTTGTTCCTGGCTGGCGATTTCCTCTGTTGCGAATGGCCACAGCGAGACACCCAGCAGATCAGCGACGGGCACACTGAACTCAGCCTCGCGGGAAGATGAGCAGGCCAGCAGGCGGTGGGTGATGTCGCACACTAGGTGCACAGGTTGCGAGCTACCTGATACAAGGCGCGCCAGTGCGTGGTCCGCGGCGCTGCTGAGCCTGGCTTTGAGCAAGGCTTCGATACGCGCCCGCTGCTCGGGCTCGGCGTCCTGCGCGCCGGACTCCCAGCGAGATATGGTCGACTGGCACACCCCGAACATCTGCGCGGCATGCAACTGTTTGACCCGGTTCAACATGCGCCAGTGCTTTAGCATCGGGCCGATGGGGGTGTTGCGTAGTGAAGGTGAGGGATTCATGTGTGTGTTCCTGGCTGACGCGCTCTTGCGGGTTTATCGGGTGCCTGGGCGGGCCCTTTCGCGGGTAAACCCGCTCCCACAGGTACTGTGCAAGGCTTGAAGCCTGCGATCATCCTGTGGGAGCGGGTTTACCCGCGAAAGGGCCCGCCCAGGCAACACATCAATCCAGCCTTGGTGGCAGCCCTAAGAAACTTCAACCTCCAAAAACGCCGCCTCCAGCAGCTGGCGGGTATACGGATGCTGCGGCGCATGGAAGATCGCCTGCGCGTCCCCTTGCTCCACCACCTGCCCATGCTTGATCACCATCAACTGGTGGCTCAGCGCCTTGACCACCGCCAGGTCGTGGCTGATGAACAGGTACGTCAGATTGTACTTCTGCTGCAGGTTACGCAGCAATTCCACCACCTGCCGCTGCACGGTGCGGTCCAGCGCGGAGGTAGGTTCATCCAGCAGGATCAGCGCCGGCTTGAGCACCAGCGCCCGGGCAATGGCGATGCGCTGGCGTTGCCCGCCGGAAAACTCATGGGGATAGCGATGCCGCGTGCGCGGGTCCAGCCCCACTTCCTCCAGCGCAGCAATGATCGCCGCTTCCTGTTCCTGCGCTGTGCCAATGCCGTGAATGCGCAGCCCTTCACCCACGATGTCCGCCACGCACATGCGCGGGCTCAGGCTGCCAAACGGGTCCTGGAACACCACCTGCATCTCACGCCGCAGCGGACGTACGGCTTTCTGGTTCAACCCTTGCAGGTCCTGCCCATGGAAGCGGATGCCGCCCTGGCTGGAAATCAACCGCAGGATCGCCAGGCCGAGGGTCGACTTGCCCGACCCGGACTCGCCAACAATCCCCAGCGTCTGCCCCTGAGGCAAGCTGAAATTGACCCCGTCCACCGCCTTCACATGGTCGACCGTGCGCCGCAGAAAGCCCTTCTTGATCGGGAACCACACCTTGAGGTCATCCACTTCCAGCAACGGGGCGCCCACCGGGTTGTGCGCCGGCAGCCCGCTGGGTTCGGCGTTGATCAGCATCTGCGTGTAGTGGTGCTGCGGGGCGCTGAACAACGTGGCGCATTCGGCCTGCTCGACGATCTGCCCGCGCTGCATCACGCACACCCGGTGGGCGATGCGGCGCACCAGGTTCAGGTCATGGCTGATCAGCAGCAGCGCCATGCCCAGACGCGCCTGAAGCGCCTTGAGCAGGTCGAGAATCTTCAGCTGCACGGTCACGTCCAGCGCCGTGGTCGGTTCATCGGCAATCAGCAGCTCCGGTTCGTTGGCCAGTGCCATGGCGATCATCACCCGCTGGCGCTGCCCGCCCGACAGCTCATGGGGCAGGGCCTTCAAGCGCTTGTGCGGTTCGGGGATGCCGACCAGCTCCAGCAGCTCCAGGGTGCGCGCCGTCGCTTCCTTGCCGGTCAGGCCTTTGTGCAGCAAGAGGATTTCGTTGATCTGCTTCTCGATGCAATGCAGCGGGTTGAGCGAGGTCATCGGCTCCTGGAAGATCATCGCAATGCGGTTGCCGCGAATGCGCCGCAGGGTCTTCTCGTTCTGCTGCAGCAGGTCCTTGCCTTCGTAGCGGATGCTGCCGTTGGGATGGCGGGCGAGGGGGTAGGGCAGCAGGCGCAGGATCGAATGCGCGGTGACCGATTTGCCCGAGCCACTTTCGCCCACCAGTGCCAGCGTCTCGCCTTTGCGGATATCGAAGCTGATGCCGTCCACCACCCGGTTGACCTGGTCCCCGGTCACGAACTCCACGGCCAGGTCCCGCACTTCGATCAGGTTCTGTTCACTCATGTCACTTCCTCGGGTCGAAGGCATCGCGGGCGGATTCGCCGATGAACACCAGCAGGCTCAGCATCAGCGCCAGCACGGCGAAGGCACTGATGCCCAGCCAGGGTGCCTGCAGGTTGGACTTGCCCTGCGCCACCAGTTCGCCCAGCGAAGGCGAACCGGCGGGCAGGCCGAAGCCGAGGAAGTCCAGGGCGGTGAGGGTGCCGATGGCGCCGGTGAGAATGAACGGCATGAAGGTCATGGTCGAGATCATGGCGTTGGGCAGGATGTGCCGGTACATGATCGCGCCGTTGCGCATGCCCAGGGCACGGGCGGCGCGCACGTATTCCAGGTTGCGCCCGCGCAGGAACTCGGCGCGTACCACGTCCACCAGGCTCATCCACGAGAACAGCAGCATGATGCCCAGCAGCCACCAGAAGTTCGGCTGCACGAAGCTGGCCAGGATGATCAGCAGGTACAGCACCGGCAGGCCCGACCAGATCTCCAGAAAGCGCTGCCCGGCCAGGTCGACCCAGCCACCATAGAACCCCTGCAGCGCGCCGGCGATGACCCCGACGATGGAGCTGGCCACGGTCAGGGTAAGGGCGAACAGTACCGAAATGCGGAAGCCGTAGATCACCCGCGCCAGCACGTCACGGCCCTGGTCGTCGGTGCCCAGCCAGTTGTCCGCCGAAGGTGGAGCAGGGGCGGGGACGCGCAGGTCGTAGTTGATGCTCTGGTAGCTGAACGGGATTGGCGCCCACAGCACGAAGCTGTCTTGCTTCGCCAGCAGTTCGCGGATGTATGGGCTCTTGTAGTTGGCCTCCAGCGGGAATTCGCCGCCGAAGGTGGTTTCCGGGTAGCGCTTGAACGCCGGGAAGTACCATTCGCCGTCGTAACGCACGGCAACCGGCTTGTCATTGGCGATCAATTCCGCGCCCAGGCTCAGGCCGAACAGGATCAGGAACAGCCACAGCGACCACCAGCCACGGCGGTTGGCCTTGAAACGCTCGAAGCGCCGGCGGTTGAGGGGGGACAAGGCCATGTCAGTGCTCCCGGCTGGCAAAGTCGATGCGTGGATCGACCAGGGTGTAGGTCAGGTCGCCGATCAGTTTCACCACCAGCCCCAGCAGGGTGAAGATGAACAGGGTGCCGAAGACCACCGGGTAGTCGCGGTTGATGGCCGCTTCGAAACTCATCAGGCCCAGGCCGTCGAGGCTGAAGATGACCTCGATCAGCAAGGAACCGGTGAAGAAGATGCCAATGAACGCCGAAGGGAAGCCTGCAATCACCAGCAGCATGGCGTTGCGGAACACGTGGCCGTACAGCACCCGTGGCCGGCTGAGGCCCTTGGCCTTGGCAGTGACCACATACTGCTTGTTGATTTCGTCGAGGAAGCTGTTCTTGGTCAGCAGGGTCATGGTGGCAAAGTTGCCGATGACCAGCGCGGTGATCGGCAGCACCAAGTGCCAGAAGTAGTCCAGTACCTTGCCGGTGGTGCTCAGTTCGTCGAAGTTGTTGGAGGTAAGGCCGCGCAGCGGGAACCAGTCGAAGTAACTGCCCCCGGCGAACAGCACGATCAGCAGGATGGCGAACAGGAACGCCGGGATGGCGTAGCCGACGATGATCGCCGAGCTGGTCCACACGTCGAAGTGGCTGCCGTGGCGCACGGCTTTGGCGATCCCCAGCGGGATCGACACCAGGTACATGATCAGCGTGCTCCACAGCCCCAGCGAGATCGACACCGGCATCTTCTCGACGATCAGGTCGATGACCTTGGCGTCGCGGAAGAAGCTGTCGCCGAAGTCCAGTTGGGCGTAGTTCTTGATCATCAGCCACAGGCGCTCGGGCGGCGACTTGTCGAAGCCATACATGCGCTCGATTTCGGCAATCAGCGCCGGGTCCAGACCCTGGGCGCCGCGGTAGTTGGAGCCAGCCACGGAAACCTCGGCACCGCCACCGGCAATACGGCTGGTGGCGCCTTCGAAGCCTTCGAGCTTGGCGATCATCTGCTCGACCGGGCCACCGGGGGCGGCCTGGACGATGATGAAGTTGATGACCAGGATGCCGAGCAGGGTCGGGATGATCAGCAGCAGGCGGCGCAGGATATAGGCCAGCATCTTAGTTGGCCTCGTCCGCAGGGGCTTCGTTGACCGCCGGGGTTACCCCGGGCTTGATCCACCAGGTGTCGATGCCGATGTCGTACTTGGGCGACACTTCCGGGTGGCCGATGTGGTTCCAGTAGGCCACGCGCCAGGTCTTGATGTGCCAGTTGGGGATCACGTAGTAGCCCCACAGCAACACGCGGTCGAGGGCGCGGCAGTAGTCGACCAGGCTCTGGCGGGAGTCGGCGTTGATCAGTTGTTCCACCAGTTGGTCGATGGCCGGGTCGCGCAGGCCGATGAAATTGCGGCTGCCGGGGTTGTCGGCGGCGGCACTGGACCAGAATTCGCGCTGCTCGTTGCCCGGCGAGTTGGACTGCGGGTAGCCGCCGACGATCATGTCGTAGTCGCGTGAACGCAAGCGGGTGATGTACTGCGAAACGTCGACCCGGCGGATGCTCAGGTCGATGCCGAGGTCGGCGAGGTTGCGCTTGAACGGCAGCAGGATGCGTTCGAACTCGGTCTGTGCCAGCAGGAACTCGATGGTCACCGGCTTGCCTTGGCCGTCGACCATCTTGTCGTCGACGATTTTCCAGCCGGCTTCCTGCAGCAGCTTGTAGGCCTGGCGCTGCTGCTCGCGGATCATGCCGCTGCCGTCGCTGACCGGGTTCTTGAAGGCCTCGGAGAATACCTGGTCAGGGACTTTGCCGCGCAGCGGCTCGAGGATTTTCAGCTCGTTGGGGCTGGGCAGGCCGTAAGCGGCCATTTCCGAGTTGTCGAAGTAGCTGCCGGTGCGGGTGTAGGCACCGTTGAACAGCTGCTTGTTGGTCCACTCGTAGTCCAGCAGCAGGCTCAGCGCCTGGCGCACACGCACGTCCTGGAACACCGGGCGGCGGATGTTGAAGATGAAACCCTGCATGCCGGTGGGGTTGCCGTTGGGCAACTCTTCCTTGATCAGGCGGCCGTCGCGCACGGCGGGCACGTTGTAGGCGGTGGCCCAGTTCTTCGCGCTGACTTCCAGCGCATAGTCGAACGCCCCGGCCTTGAGTGCCTCCAGGGCAACAGTGGTGTCCCGGTACGAGTCGAAGGTCATCGCATCGAAGTTGTAGAACCCGCGATTGATCGGCAAGTCCTTGGCCCAGTAGTCCTTGACCCGCTCGTAACGCACCGAGCGCCCGGCCTTGACCTCGGCTACCTTGTACGGGCCGCTGCCCAGGGGGATTTCCAGGTTGCCGCGGTTGAAGTCGCGTTTTTCGTACCAGTGCTTGGGCAGCACTGGCAGCTGGCCGAGAATCAGCGGCAGCTCGCGGTTGCCCTTGTGCTTGAACCTGAACAGCACCTTGAGCGGGTCTTCGGCGACCACTTCGGCGACGTCGGCGTAGTACTGGCGGTACAGCGGCGCACCGTCCTTGATCAGGGCATTGAAGGTGAACACCACGTCGTCGGCACGCATCGGGTGGCCGTCGTGGAAGCGGGCTTCGGGGCGCAGGTAGAAGCGCACCCAGCTGTTGTCCGGGGCTTTCTCGATCTTGCCGGCCACCAGGCCGTATTCGGTGAACGGCTCGTCCTGGCTCTGGCGCATCAGGGTGTCGTAGATGCTGCCGATGTTTTCGGCCGACACGCCTTTGTTGATGAACGGGTTGAGGCTGTCGAAGCCGCCGAAGCTGGACTGGCGGAAGGTGCCGCCCTTGGGCGCGTCGGGGTTGACGTAGTCGAAGTGCTTGAAGTCGGCAGGGTATTTCGGTGGCTCGTCGTACAGGGTGAGCGCGTGTTGCGGTGCGGCCAGGGTGGGAAGGCTCAGGCAGGCGAGCAACAGGCTGCCAGCCAGCCGGCGCAGACGGTGCGTTGGCGTCATTGGGCTTTCTCCGAAGTCTTGATCCACCAGCTGTTCAGCCCAAGGGTATAGGGCGGTGTGGTGACGAAGGCGAACCGGTTGCGGTAGGCCAGGCGATGATTGTCGAGGTACCAGTTGGGGATCATGTAGTACTGCCATGAGAGCACGCGGTCCAGGGCGCGGGCGGCGGCGACCTGGTCGTCGCGGGTGCGTGCGGCCAGCAGGGTGTCGAGCAGGTGGTCGACCACCGGGTCCCTGACCCCAGCATAGTTCTTGCTGCCCTTGGTGGCGGCCTGGCTGGAATGGAAGTACAGCCACTGTTCAAGGCCGGGGCTCAAGGTCTGGTTCAGGGTCATCAGAATCATGTCGAAATCGAACTGGTCCAGGCGTTGTTTGTACTGGGCACGGTCCACGGTGCGCAAGCGCGCATCGATGCCGATGCTGGACAGATTTTCGACATAAGGTTGCAGGATGCGTTCAAGGTTGGGGTTTACCAGCAGCAGTTCCATGCGCAGCTGTTGGCCGTTGCTGTCGACCAGGCGCTGGCCGTTGAGCTTCCAGCCGGCCTCGGCAAGCAGGCCCAACGCCTGGCGCAGGGTCTGGCGGCTGATGCCGCGGCCGTCGGTCTGGCTGACCTTGTAGGGTTCGCTGAACAGCTTGGCCGGCAACTGATCGCGGAACGGCGCCAGCAGCAGCCACTCCTTGCCAGTGGGCAGGCCGCTGGCGGCGAACTCGCTGTTGGGGTAGTAGCTGGTCGAGCGGCGGTAGGCGCTGCTGAACAGGGCGCGGTTGGTCCACTCGAAGTCGAGCATCAGCCCCAGCGCCTGGCGTACCCGTGGGTCGCTGAAGGTGGCCCGACGGCTGTTCATGAACAGGCCCTGGGTTTGCGTGGGGATCTGGTGCGGGATCTGCGCCTTGATCACTTCGCCACGGCGCACGGCCGGGAAGTTGTAGCCGTTGGCCCAGTTCTTCGCCTGGTGCTCGATGTAGATGTCGAATTCGCCAGCCTTGAACGCTTCGAAGGCCACTGTGGCGTCGCGGTAGAACTCGTATTCCACGCGCTTGAAGTTGTATTTGCCACGGTTGACCGCCAGGTCCTTGCCCCAGTAGTTCTTCACACGTTCGAACACCAGCCTGCGCCCGGGTTGTACCTGGGTGATGCGGTAGGGGCCGCTGCCCAAGGGCGGCTCGAAAGTGGTGGCCTTGAAGTCGCGCTTTTGCCAGTAGTGCTTGGGCAGCACCGGCATCTCGCCCAGGCGCAGGATCAGCAGCGGGTTGCCGGCGCGTTTGAACACGAAGCGGATGCGCAGCGGGCCGAGGATGTCTACCCGCTGCACTTCCTGCAGGTTGGTGCGGTAGATCGGGTGGCCGTCCTTGAGCAGCGTGCGGTAGGAAAAGGCCACGTCAGCCGAGGTGATCGGCTGGCCGTCATGCCAGCGGGCTTCCGGGCGCAGGTTGAACACGACCCAGCTGCGGTCCTCGCTGTATTCCACCGAGCGGGCGATCAGGCCGTAACTGGAGGTTGGCTCGTCACCAGACGGGTCGTACTGGCCAGTGCCGACCATTAGCGGCTCGTTCAGCTCGCTGATGCCGTATTGCTGGAAATTGGGCGTGGTGATCGGGCTCGACCCCTTGAAGGTGTAGGGGTTGAGGGTGTCGAAGGTGCCAAAAGCCATGGCTCGCAAGGTGCCGCCCTTGGGCGCTTGCGGGTTGACCCAGTCGAAATGGGTGAATGTGGCTGGGTACTTGAGCGTGCCGAACTGCGCGTATCCGTGGCTTTCGCTCACCATCGCGGCTACGGGGAAGCTCAAGGCCAGGCTGAGTGACAGCAGGAGGGGACGTATCAAGTCGGCATCCGATCCAGAGGCGTTGGGCTTTGATCGGGTACAGTAACAGCTTGGTGGGGTTGGAAAAAGAGTGCGGCCCAGAGGATTGCAAGGGGCTGCTTTGCAGCCCATCGCCGGCAAGCCAGCTCCCACCCCGATCGCACCGACTTCAAGCCATATGCAGTACCTGTGGGAGCTGGCTTGCCGGCGATGGGGCGCGGAGCGGCCCTTGCCTTTTTATCAATGCGAGAGGTAGACGGTCAGGGTCTGGCCTGGCTTGAGGGCGTGGCCGCTGCGTGGGTTCCAGCGCTTGAGGTGCTGCATTTCCACGTTGAAGCGCTTGGCCACCAGGTACAGCGAGTCGCCCTTGCGCACCTTGTACTGGGTGGAGCGCTTGCCGGATGCCGCTACCCGGTTGCCGGCGGCGCTCGGCCCGTTGCCACCGCGCAGGGCCAGCACCTGGCCGGCCCGCAGGCTGTTGCCGGACAGGCGGTTCCAGCGCTTGATGTCATTGACCGAAACGCGGTTGGCCTTGGCGATGGCGCCCAGGTTGTCGCCACGCTTGACCCGGTAGCTGCGCGCGGCCACCGGTGCCTTGGCTTCGGCCACGGCGCGGGCGAACACGGCCTTGTTCGGTTGCAGGCTGATCAGTTGCTCGGGCTTGAGGTTGGACAGGCTGTCGCTCAGCAGCTGTGCCTTGGCGGTCGGTACCAGCAGTTGCTGCGGGCCGTCCACGGTCATGCGCTTCTTGAAGGCCGGGTTGAGCTGGATCAGCTCGTCTTCGTCAATGTTGGCGAAGGCCGCCACACGCGACAGGTCCAGGCGATCATTGATGGCGACCGCTTCGAAGTAGGGCTCGTTGGCAATCGGGTTCAGGTTCACGCCATAGGCTTCAGGCGTGAGCACCACCTGCGACAGGGCCAGCAGCTTGGGCACATAGTCGCGGGTTTCCTGTGGCAGCGGCAGGTTCCAGTAGTCGGTTGGCAGGCCGAGCCGTTCGTTGCGCTCCATGGCGCGGCTGACCGTGCCTTCGCCGGCGTTGTAGGCAGCCAGGGCCAGCAGCCAGTCGCCGTTGAACATGTCGTGCAGGCGGGTCAGGTAGTCCAGTGCGGCGTTGGTCGAGGCGGTGATATCGCGACGGCCATCGTAGAAGTTGGTCTGGCGCAGGTTGAAGTGGCGGCCTGTCGCTGGCATGAACTGCCACATGCCGGCTGCGCTGGCGCGTGAATAGGCCATCGGGTTGTAGGCACTTTCGATGGCGGGCAGCAGCGCCAGCTCCAGCGGCATGTCGCGCTCTTCAAGACGCTCGACGATGTAGTGCAGGTAGAGGCTGCCGCGCTCGCCGGCGCTTTCGATGAACGTCGGGTTGCTGGCGAACCACAGGCGCTGCTGCTCGATGCGCGGATTGACGTCGATACTGTCCTGCAGGGCAAAGCCCTGGCGCATGCGCTCCCAGACATCCTGCGGCGCCTGCTCGGCCGGCTTGATCAGCAATGGCGCAGGCTTGTGCTTGATCCGCGCCTGGTAGTTGTGCGCGCGAACGCTATCGGATTCGTCAACCTGACGGGTGCTCTGGCAGCCCACCAGGGTGGCGGCCAGAGCCAGCGCACTGATTTGGGCCAGGCGCGTCAGGGCGACGGAATGAGAGGTTCTGCGGCTACGGGAAGACATCGGCTGAGACGGGTATCCGGGCGAAAAATTTCGGCGATTCTAGAAACCGCTCCGGGCCTGGTCAACCTTTGACCATCGATTGCGATATATCTTGAGGTTATCAGAAGGTGTCCTTCCAAGACCTCAAGGCAGCAAAAACAGTGACCTGCGAGTCGTTTGGATGTCCCTTCCATTCGTCTGCTTTTTGTTTAACTAATGTTTCAGAGGTACGCAGGAAGGGGTTGGTCAGGCGTTCCAGGCCAATCGTTGATGGCAAGGTGATGCGATTGTCGGCGCGTAAACGGGTAACGTCCTCGAACCGCTTCAGAACGTGCTGGTTGGTGGGTTCCACCGCCTTGGCAAAGCGCAGGTTGCTGAGGGTGTATTCGTGGGCACAGTACACTTCGGTGTGGGCCGGCAGCGCCGCCAGGCGGGCGAGGGCCGGCTGCATCTGTTCGGGTGTACCCTCGAACATGCGCCCGCAGCCGGCGGCAAACAGGGTGTCGCCACTGAACAATACTGGCGTTGCCGGTTGGTCACTGAAGAACGCGATATGCCCCAGGGTGTGGCCAGGCACCGCCAACACCTGGAACGTCACACCCAGCACCGTCACGTGGTCGCCTTCGTCCAGCGCCAGGTCGCGGCAGGGAATTTGCTCGTGGGCCGGGCCGCAGACCCGTGCGCCGGTCAGTTGCCTGAGCCGTTCCACACCGCCGACATGGTCGTTATGGTGGTGGGTGATCAGGATGTCGCTGAGCACCCACTCGGGGTTGGCCGCCAACCAGCGTTCCACCGGGCCGGCATCACCCGGGTCGACCACCGCGCAGCGGCGTTTGGCAGTATCCTGTAACAACCAGATGTAGTTGTCGGAGAAAGCGGGGAGAGCATCGATCTGTATCATGGTGCGGATCCGATTCGCCTAGCGTGGCACATGAAGGCATCTTAGCCGCGATGGCGCGGTGGGAGAACCTTCGAGGGAGAGCGCAATGACCGACCAAGCTTTTGCCCAGGCTGACCCGGACTGGGTCAAGCTGATCAGCCTGGCCCGTGAGTGGTTCAATGGCCCGATCGGCCAACTGATGCTCAAGGAAGAGGAAAAGCTGCTGGAAGAAGAGCTCGGCCGCTTCTTCGGGGGCTACCTTGTGCACTACGGCCCCTGCGCGGAGCCGCCGCCCAGTGCCCCCCAGGTGCAGCGCAACGTGCGCCTTGGGGCGCCGCTGCCGGGGGTGGAAATTGCCTGTGAAGAGCAGGCCTGGCCGCTGAGCGAGCACGCCGCCGACGTGGTGGTGCTGCAGCATGGCCTGGATTTCAGCCTGTCGCCCCATGGCCTGCTGCGCGAGGCCGCCAGCGCCGTGCGCCCGGGCGGGCACCTGCTGATCGTCGGGATCAACCCGTGGAGCAGTTGGGGCATGCGCCATTTCTTTAGCCATGGGGCCTTGCGCAAGGCGCGTTGCATCTCGCCGTCGCGGGTAGGCGACTGGCTCAACCTGCTGGGCTTCGCGCTGGAGAAACGCCGCTTCGGGTGCTATCGTCCGCCGCTTGCTTCACCGGCCTGGCAGCAGCGCCTGGCGGGCTGGGAGCGGATGGCCGGCGGCTGGCAGAGCTCCGGTGGCGGGGTGTACCTGCTGGTGGCGCGCAAGATGGTGGTGGGCCTGCGGCCGTTGCGCCAGGAACGCCGCGAGCCGATGGGCAAGTTGCTGCCGCTGCCGCTGGCCAAGGTGAACCGCACGGCGGCCAACCCTGAAACTGACAAGCACTGAATTCAAGAGTGGTACATGAGCGATAGCGTCGAAATGTTTACCGATGGTGCCTGCAAAGGCAATCCTGGCCCAGGTGGCTGGGGGGTCCTGATGATCTATAAGGGCGTCGAGAAGGAACTGTGGGGCGGCGAAAGTGAAACCACCAACAATCGCATGGAGCTGATGGCGGCCATCCAGGGCCTGATGTCGCTGAAGCGCGAATGCGAAGTGGTGCTGACCACCGACTCGCAGTATGTGATGAAGGGCATCAACGAGTGGATGGTCAACTGGAAGAAGCGCGGCTGGAAGACCGCGGCCAAGGAGCCGGTGAAGAACGCCGACCTGTGGCAGCAGCTCGATGAGCAGGTCAACCGCCACAAGGTGAGCTGGAAGTGGGTGCGCGGCCATATCGGCCACCCTGGCAACGAACGTGCCGACCAGCTGGCCAACCGCGGGGTCGATGAGGTGCGCGCCCAGCGTTGAGCTGGGGTACAATCGCGGCCTTTGTAACTGATGCAAGTTGGAGCGCCCCGCGTGGAGCAGCAGCAAGATAAACGGTTCGTCATTCTCGATACCGAAACCACGGGCATGCCGGTCAGCGAAGGCCACCGGATCATCGAGATCGGCTGTGTCGAGGTGATCGGCCGGCGCCTGACCGGGCGGCACTTCCACGTCTACCTGCAGCCGGACCGCGAGAGTGACGAGGGCGCTATCAACGTCCACGGCATCACCGATACCTTCCTGGTCGGCAAGCCGCGCTTTGGCGATGTAGCCGAGGAATTCTTCGAATTCATCCAGGGCGCCACGCTGGTCATCCACAACGCGGCGTTCGACGTTGGCTTCATCAACAACGAATTCGCCTTGCTGGGCCAAAAGGGCCGCGCGGATCTCGCGCAGCACTGCACCATCCTCGACACCCTGCTGCTG
The DNA here is from genome assembly GCF_050058005.1 of Pseudomonas sp. WOUb67. Lineage (NCBI taxonomy): Bacteria > Pseudomonadati > Pseudomonadota > Gammaproteobacteria > Pseudomonadales > Pseudomonadaceae > Pseudomonas > Pseudomonas sp. WOUb67. The sequence continues at coordinate 2,751,744 of NZ_CP170112.1, forward strand.
GCGCGCTCGCGTCACCCGGGGCAGCGCAACAGCCTCGATGCGCTGTGCAAACGCTACGACATCGACAACTCGGGCCGTGAGCTGCACGGCGCATTGCTCGACTCGGAACTGTTGGCAGACGTCTACCTGGCGATGACCGGTGGCCAGACCAGCCTGTCGCTGGCCGGGCATGGCGCAGATGCCGATAATGATGGGCAGGGCAGTGGTGGCAGCGAGATCCGCCGGATTACCGGGCGGGCGCCTGGTCGGGTGATCATGGCTAATGCCGAGGAACTGGAGGCGCATGCCGAGCGTCTGGCCGCCGTTGCCAAGTCGGCGGGCGGGCCATCCATGTGGCAGGCCCTTACCGAGACACCTGCTGGCTGATTATATGCCTGTACCGGCCCTTTCGCGGGTGAACCCGCTCCCACAGGTTCATCACAAGTTTCGAAGCCGGTGATGTACCTGTAGGAGCAGCCTTGTGCTGCGAAGAGGTCGGTAGGGCAACAGATCTTCTTCGGCAGAAATGGCCTCTTCGCAGCACAAGGCTGCTCCTACAGGTCCTGCGCATGTCTTGAAGGCGAGGCCGGCCCTGAAAACACAGGTTCAACTACCCTGAAATGGACGCCATGTCCTTCGGAGGTAGTTGCCTGATGTACAAGGACCTCAAGTTCCCGATCCTCATCGTCCACCGCGCCATCAAGGCCGACAGCGTTGCCGGCGAGCGCGTGAGGGGCATCGCCGAGGAACTGCGCCAGGATGGCTTCGCCATTCTCGCCGCCGCCGACCATGCCGAAGCCCGCCTGGTTGCCGCCACCCACCACGGCCTGGCCTGCATGCTGATCGCTGCCGAAGGCGTTGGCGAGAACACCCACCTGCTGCAGAACATGGCCGAGCTGATCCGCCTGGCCCGGCTGCGCGCACCCAACCTGCCGATTTTCGCCCTGGGTGAACAGGTAACCCTGGAAAACGCCCCGGCCGAGGCCATGAGCGAGCTCAACCAGCTGCGCGGCATTCTTTACCTGTTCGAAGACACCGTGCCGTTTCTCGCCCGCCAGGTGGCGCGTGCCGCACACACCTACCTTGACGGCCTGCTGCCGCCCTTCTTCAAGGCCCTGGTGCAGCACACTGCGCAGTCCAACTATTCCTGGCACACCCCGGGCCATGGCGGCGGCGTGGCCTACCATAAAAGCCCGGTGGGCCAGGCTTTTCACCAGTTCTTCGGGGAAAATACCCTGCGCTCGGACCTGTCCGTTTCCGTGCCGGAACTTGGCTCGCTGCTCGACCACACCGGGCCGCTGGCCGAAGCCGAAGCCAGGGCGGCGCGCAACTTCGGCGCCGACCACACCTTCTTCGTCATCAACGGTACTTCCACCGCCAACAAGATCGTCTGGCACGCCATGGTCGGGCGCGACGACCTGGTGCTGGTGGACCGCAACTGCCACAAGTCGGTGGTGCACGCGATCATCATGACCGGCGCCATTCCGCTGTACCTGTGCCCGGAGCGCAACGAACTGGGCATCATCGGCCCGATCCCGCTCAGCGAATTCAGCCCCGAGGCCATCGCGGCGAAGATCCAGGCCAACCCCCTTGCCCGTGATCGTGGGCAGCGTATCAAGCTGGCAGTAGTGACCAATTCCACCTATGACGGCCTGTGCTACCACGCCGGGATGATCAGGCAGAGCCTGGGCGCCAGTGTCGAGGTGCTGCATTTCGACGAGGCCTGGTTTGCCTATGCGGCGTTTCATGACTTCTTCACCGGGCGCTATGCCATGGGCACCGCCTGCTCGGCAGACAGCCCGCTGGTGTTCAGCACCCATTCCACCCACAAACTGCTGGCCGCGTTCAGCCAGGCCTCGATGATCCATGTGCAGGACGGGGCCAGGCGCCAACTGGACCGGGACCGCTTCAACGAAGCGTTCATGATGCATATCTCGACCTCGCCACAGTACAGCATCCTCGCCTCGCTGGACGTGGCCTCGACCATGATGGAAGGGCCGGCCGGGCATTCACTGCTGCAAGAGATGTTCGACGAGGCGCTGAGTTTTCGTCGTGCGCTGGCCAACCTGCGCGAGCACATTGCGGCGGATGACTGGTGGTTCAGTATCTGGCAGCCGCCGAGCACCGAAGGTACCCAGCGCCTGGCCGCGCAGGACTGGTTGCTGCAACCGGGGGCGGAGTGGCATGGCTTTGGCGAGGTGGTGGACGACTATGTGCTGCTCGACCCGCTCAAGGTGACCTTGGTGATGCCGGGCCTGAGCACGGGCGGTGTGCTGGGCGAGCATGGCATCCCGGCGGCGGTGGTCAGCAAGTTTCTCTGGGAGCGGGGGCTGGTGGTGGAGAAAACCGGCCTGTACAGCTTCCTGGTGCTGTTCTCCATGGGTATCACCAAAGGCAAGTGGAGCACGTTGCTTACGGAGTTGCTGGAGTTCAAGCGCCACTATGATGGCAATACAGCCCTGAGCAACTGCCTGCCGAGTGTGGTGGCAGCTGATGCCGCACGCTATCAGAGGATGGGCTTGCGCGACCTGTGTGACCAGTTGCATGACTGCTACCGCGCCAATGCCACGGCCAAGCAACTGAAGCGGCTGTTCACGCGCTTGCCGGAGGTGGCCGTGAGCCCGGCCCGGGCCTATGACCAGATGGTGCGTGGCGAAGTGGAGGCGGTGCCGATCGAGGCGCTGCTGGGGCGAGTGGCAGCGGTGATGCTGGTGCCGTATCCGCCTGGTATTCCCTTGATCATGCCGGGCGAGCGGTTCACCGAGGCGACCCGCTCGATACTCGACTACCTGGCCTTTGCCCGGGCATTCAACCAAGGCTTCCCGGGTTTTGTCGCCGATGTGCATGGCCTGCAGAACGAGAACGGCCGTTACACCGTGGACTGCATCACGGAATGCGAATGATCTCGACGCCGCTGCGCGCCAGTTCGAAGCGGTTTTCACCGAGGTGGTTGACCTTGTCGCCGATGGCCAGGCGGTAGGTGGTGATGGGGGCGCCCAGCGTGCTGCCGTCGAGCTGCAGGGTGGATTCCTGGAACTCGTGCACGGGGTAGATACGGCCTTCGGCGTCACGGGCGTGGAATTGGCCGACCATTACTGCTGCCATTTGGGTGGAAACCTCTGAATTACGTAGAAAATGTCTGAAGGCATAGACCGTGGAACGGGCTCGGAAGTTTTCATCCTGCACAAAAAAAACCAAAGTGCCGAGGAACGGTCATCTATAACTACAACGTCCCTTTACCCAGCAAAGGTTGGAAATTGCCATGAGCCAGGTGTATTCGGTAGCGGTTGTCGTGGGTAGCTTGCGCAAGGAGTCGTACAACCGCAAGGTCGCCCGCGCACTTTCGGAGCTGGCACCGTCCAGCCTTGCCCTGAAAATCGTCGAAATCGGCGATTTGCCGTTGTACAACGAGGACGTCGAGGCCGAAGCGCCGCCGGCGGCGTGGAAGCGCTTTCGCGAGGAGATCCGCGGCAGTGACGCGGTGCTGTTCGTCACGCCAGAATACAACCGATCGGTGCCGGGCTGCCTGAAAAATGCCATCGATGTGGGCTCGCGGCCCTACGGGCAAAGTGCCTGGAGTGGCAAGCCTACGGCGGTGGTCAGTGTATCGCCCGGGGCCATTGGCGGCTTTGGCGCCAACCATGCGGTACGCCAGTCGCTGGTGTTTCTGGACATGCCGTGCATGCAGATGCCCGAGGCCTACATTGGCGGTGCTGCGAGCCTGTTCGAGGATTCGGGCAAGCTTAACGACAAGACCCGGCCGTTTTTGCAGGCATTTGTCGACAAGTTTGCGTCGTGGGTGAAGCTGAACAGGGCGGTTTGATCCGCAATTGTTGGATGAACGCGGTCTTTGTAGGAGCAGCCTTGTGCTGCGAAGAGGCCGGTATAGATCACACATCAGTATGGTCTGTACCGGCCTCTTCGCAGCACAAGGCTGCTCCTACAGAACCAGTGCGCTGCATGTTCTAGCGGAAGCTGTAGGAAACCCCTGCGTACACGCCAAACCCTTCGCCCGGCGTCGAGCGGGCGATGTCCTTGCCGGCGTCGTTGTAGGCCGGCGTCACCGTCGCCGCATAGCGCTTGTTGGTCAGGTTGCGCAGGTCCAGCCAGGTCTGCCAGTCCTGTTTCGGTGAATCCCAGCCCAGGCGCGCGCCGAGCAAGGCATATTCGTCGGCGTGGTAGCTGTTGGCATAGTCCACCTGCACCTTCGACGCCATCTGCGTGTTGACCCCGGCGTAGAAGCCGCTCGGCCAGTCATAGCGCAGTTCGGCCTGGTAGTAGTGCATGGGGATGCCGGGCAGGCGGTTGTCGCCGAACGTGTCGTCATCACGGTAGTGGAAGTCACTGAAGGTGTACGCCTGTCGCAGGCTCAGCTTGCCGGTGCCGGCCCGTTCCCACAGGGTGCTGTCCAGGCCAGCCTCAACGCCCTGGTGCACGGTCGCGCTGGCGTTGAATTCGGAGGTGAAGTTCGGCACCACTTCCACGGCCAGCAGTTCGTGGCGCACTTGCGAGTAGTACCAGGCAAGGTCCCAGCGGCCGAGCGCCGAGTCGCCACGCGCGCCCAGCTCCAGGGTAGTGGCAGTCTGGTTCTGCATCTCGATCGGCTGGATCTGCTTGCCGCCGGTGCTGGGCGCGCTCCAGATCAGCGACCACGGGTGGGGCGGTTCTACCGAGCGGCTGAGGTTGCCGTACACCTGCAGGTCCGGGCGGATGTCGTAGCGCAGCCCCAGGCGCGGTGCGTAGTCCCAGTCATGCATGCTCACCTTGCCGCCTTCGGCCGGGTAGGTCACGTCACTTTCGCGGCGGGTGTAGATCATCGCCAGGCCCGTGGTCAGCCACAGGTCGGGGACCAGTTCCAGGTCGTTGCCGACATGCAGCACGGTGTCCGAGCCCTGGTAGCTGAAGTCACGGGTACGCGCGCCGAATACATCGCCATTGCGGGTAAATTGTGACGCGCCGCTGTTGGGCAGGTGCTTGGTGGTACGCCAGCCGATGGTGGTCTTGCTTTCGTGACCCAGCAGCGTGTCGCGGCGGAAATAGTTCAGCGTGCCGCTGACATCGGTATAGGCGACCTTCAGGCGCATGGGGCCTTCACGCAGGTCCATCGGGTAGTCGTGGTAGACCAGGCCGGCTTCCAGGCGCGCATCGTCTTCGAGATAGAAAGTGGTCTTGTTGCCCACCCAGGTACTGCCTGGCTGTGGGCGGCTGTCGTCGCGTGCGAGATAGGCCGGGTTGGCCGCGCGCGGATGGTGCTTGATCTGGTCTTTGGTCAGGCGCCCGGCCAGTTCGTTTTCGGTCTCCCGGTAGCGCAGGTAGAAGCGGGTTTCCAGGTTCGGGTTGAAGCGGTAGCCGAGGTTGGCGGCAATGCCCTTGGCGCTGCCGCTGCTGTGCGCCTGATAGCCGTCATATTCCGAATCGGTCAGGGCCACGTAGTAGTCGAGGTTGCCCAGCACTTGCCCCGAGCTGATGTGCCGGTGCTGATAACCGCGGCTGCCCACCTCGTAGCGCACCTGCAGCGGCGCAGCGTCGTAGCCGGTGTGGGTGACGTAGTTGATCGCGCCGCCCAGCGCCAGGGCGCCCTGGTCGAACCCATTGGCGCCGCGCAGCACTTCGGCACGGCTCAGCCACAGCGGCTCGAACAGCTCGTAGGGTGTACCGCCCGGGCCAGTCAGCGGCAGGCCGTCGAACATCGTGTACACCCCGGAGCCGTGGGCACCCGGTGCGCGGTTGATGCCCGAGCCGCGGATCGACAGCTTGATGCCGTCGTTGCCCGCCGATTGGGCGAATACGCCGGGCTGGTAGGCCAGCACGTCCTGGTTGCTGGCCACTCGGCCTTGCCCCACGCGTTGCATGTCCACCAGGTTGCTGGCGCCTGGCACCTCGCGCAGGCGTTCGTTGGCCGCTGTCAGGTCGTTCTGCTCCTCATCGGTGATCAGCACCTGGCCCAATTCGACCGAGGATGCTGCCAGGGCGGGCTGGGCGGCAGCAAAGGCAGCCAGTAGGCCAAGGCAGGACGATGGGGAAAAAACGGAACGCATTGTACGACTCCAGGCGAAAGACGAATGGACAACGGCGTTGAGACGAGCGAAATGCCGCTTGGAGCACGCAGAAAGACCGCAAATCTTGCGTAACTTTTGTCAGACGGTTTTGTACGAAAGTTCTTTACAAGCCGCAGCGGTGGAGCCAGGCGGCATGGGCTTCGTAAGGTGTCTGCAGATCGGCAGCGATGCCACGCTCAATCACCCGTGGAGTACCAGCATGACTGACAACGCACTACACCCGCAGCAACCCCCGGCGGCCGCCCCGGTTCGCCTGACGCCACGTGAACGGCAAGTGCTGTTGTGGTGTGCCTACGGCAAGAGCTCGTGGGAGATCGGCCGGATCCTTGAATGCAAGGAGTCGACGGTGAACTTCCACGTGTCCAACATCCTGCGCAAGTTCGATGTGCCTACCCGGGTGGCGGCAGTGATCAAGGCCATTCGCTACGGCATGCTGGCTGAGCAATGAGGGGGTGAGGTATGAGCAACGACCCTCGGTTACCGCGTTATGCCGACAGCCATGACCCATTCTGGCCACGGGTGGACCTTGGCAGGCTGCGTGAGCGCCTGAACCTGACATGGCCGGTCAGTGAGGCCGCCCTGGAAGTGGCCGCACGTTGTGCCGCCATCGATGCAGCCCGGGAATTCGCGCGCTGGCGCGCGGTGCTGCGAGAACGGGGCTACAAGCGCCTTGAGGATGTGGCCGGGCATGACCAGGGGCGCGCATTGCGGGTGTGCTACATCCGCTTTGTCGAAGCTGCGGTCATGTACAGCCTGGGCGCCAGCGCTTCCCTGCCTGCTGCGCGTCGGGGGGCTGCTCATGCATGAGGCATCTGTTGTCGACCGCTGGGCCCCGTGGCTGATTGAACTGCTGAGCGTGGATGGCAGTGTATTGTTTGCCTCGCTGCTGGGGGCATTGCTGGTGGGCGCGGCGCGCGACCGGTTGATCACCAGTGCGACCAGGCGCCTGACGCTGGGCAAGAAGCTGTTGCTGGTGTTCGTGACCGTGGGTGTGGGGCACCTGTTCGAGCCGCTGGTTTCGTCATTGGCGCCCTTGTTGACCCGTGGCATGGCGGCATTCGTTGCTGCCGTGGTGGTGATCCCCATCAGCCTCAAGGTCATGGTCTGGCTGGACACGCTCGACCCGCGCGAACTCATCCAGCGCTGGCGCCGCCGAGGTTAGCCGCTGGCGGCCTTGGGCAGGTGGCGGGTCAGCTCGCTCAATTGCTGTTCCAGCTGCCGGATGCGTTGCTTGTCCTTGATGAGCAGCAGGATGGCCTGGCGATCACATGGCGACAACGTGCGCAGCCGGTCGAGCATGTCGAACTCCCAGCCTGTTTCACCTTGGCGTGCGGGGCGTTGCTCCACTTCGCCCAGCAGCAGCCAGTCCAGCGAGCACGCGTGCTGCCGGGCTATTTCTATGCAAAGTGAGTACGGAATGCTGTCGCGTACCTTCCAGCTGCTGAGTGTTTGCGGGCTGATCGACAGTGCGCGTGACAGATCGGCATCGGACTGGGCGCCGGTCAAAAGCTTCAGGCGGGTGAGCACCGCAGCAAGTACGTGAGTACTCATAACAAATATCCATGACTGGTTTAATGATATTCCATGGGCTTAAACTACTCGTTATGAATACAGCCCTGCGTTTTAAGGAGCACTTCTGCAATGAGAACCATCAAATTGAAGAATACACCCACAGTTGCAGCCAATACTGACACACAAGCTGGCCTGGGCAATGCTAGCAGGTACTTGCCGTGAGTACTTACAAGCTGGTTTGCCCGCATTGCCATAGCCGGATGCGCATACGCACTAGCGAAGGGCGCCATATTTTCCTGCGTATCGCTTATTTGCAATGCACCACCGAGGCGTGCGGCTGGTCAGTACGCGCCGAATTCGAAATGACCCATGAACTCTCCCCCAGCGGGATGCCCAATCCGGAAGTGTACCTGCCTTCGGCCAATGGCGATTTGCGCAAGGCCGCATTGCCTGGGGCAGGCCAGGCCAGCCCGGTTGAGTGAGGCTTTACAGGGGGCAGGCAAATAACTGCGCAGATAAAAAAACACCCCGCATAGGCGGGGTGTTTTGTGTTGCCGGACCGATCAGCCGATCAGTTGCAGGCCAGCTTGCTGGACCAGTTCCAGCAGCGGCTGCGGGTAGACGCCGAGCACGAAGGCGACAATGGCGATGGCCAGCAGCATGACGCCGCCGGTGCGCTGTTCCCACTTCAGCGGGGCGTCGTGGCGACGCAGGTTAGGCTCGACCAGGTACAGGGTGACCATGACGCGCAGGTAGTAGTAAACGCCGATGGCGCTACCGATCACCAGCGCACCGACCAGCCACCACAGGTGCGACTCGACGCCAGTGGCGATGATGTAGAACTTGCCGATGAAGCCGGCGGTCAGCGGGATACCCGCCAGCGACAGCATCATCACGGTCAGTACTGCGGTCAGGTAAGGACGGCGCCAGAACAGGCCGCGGTACTCGTACAGGGCATCGGCATCACGGCCGCCGTAAGGCGAGGACATCAGGGTGATGACACCGAAGGCGCCCAGGCTGGTGATCACGTAGGTGACCAGGTACACGCCCATGGCTTCCAGGGCCAGGCCCTTGCTGGCGACCAGGGCAATGACCAGGTAGCCGAAGTGGGCAATGGACGAGTAACCGAGCAGTCGCTTGAGGTTGCTCTGGGTCAGCGCCAGCAGGTTACCGACCAGGATCGAGGCCACGGCGATCACCGCCAGCACGGTGCTCAGCACGCCGCTGCTGGCAGCAGGGGAGAGCATGAACAGGCGCACGACAACGGCAAATACGGCCACCTTGCTGGCGGTTGCCAGGAACGCGGCGACCGGTGCCGGGGCGCCTTCGTACACGTCCGGGGTCCACAGGTGGAACGGTACCAGCGACAGCTTGAAGGCCAGGCCAACCAGCATCATGCCCAGGCCCAGCTGGGCCACCAGGCTTGGCATGCTGGTGGTTGCCAGGGCTTTGCCGATCTGGTCGAAGCTCAGGCTGCCGGCATCGGCGTACAGCAGGGCCATGCCGAACAGCAGGAAGGCCGAGCCTGCGGCCGACAGCACCATGTACTTGATGCCGGCTTCCAGTGATCGCTTGTTGAAGAAGGCATACGCCACCAGGCCGTAGACCGGTACCGACAGCAGCTCCAGGCCGATGAACAGGCCGGCCAGGTGGTTGGCGCTGACCAGCACCAGGCCACCGAGGGCCGACATCAGCAGCAGCAGGTACAGTTCTTCACGGTTGCCCGGGAAGCCCTTGGAGCCTTCGCCGAGGTAGGCGTGGGCCAGGGTGACGCACGCCAGCGTCGCCACCAGGATGATCGCCATGTACAGGCAGGCGAACTTGTCGATGGTGATCAGCGGGGTGATCGCCAGCGGCGCGACCTTCAGCGCCGGCAGGATCGACAGCAGGGCGAGGTTCAGGCCCACGGTGGACAGCAGGAAGGTCTGCGAGTGGTTGCGCTTCCAGGCGATCGCCAGCATCACCACCACCGTGGTGATGGTGGTGATCAGCATCGGCGCCAATGCGATGAAGTGTTGAGTGGTGAATTCCATAGCGCTCTTACCGGGCCGAAGCGAGTTGAGTGAAAGCGGAACCGAGCCACTGCTGCACACCACTCATGGTGGCGGCAGAGGTGTCGAGGAACGGCTGCGGATACACGCCCAGCAGGATCAGCAGTACCGCCAGGCCCAGCACCATGATCAGCTCGCGGCCGTCCATGCCAGCCAGCACGGTGTCGGCCTTGGCCGGGCCGAAGTAGGCGCGGTGGATCATGATCAGCGAGTAGACCGAACCGAATACCAGGCCGGTGGTGGCGATCACGGTGATCCATGGCACATGCGCGAAGCTGCCGATCAGGATCAGGAACTCGCCGACGAAGTTGCCGGTACCCGGCAGGCCCAGCGAGGCTGCGGCGAAGAACAGGCTGATGGCCGGCAGGTAGGCAATGCGGTGCCACAGGCCGCCCATCTGACGCATGTCACGGGTGTGCAGGCGCTCGTACAGCTGGCCGGACAGGATGAACAGTGCCGCAGCCGACAGGCCGTGGGCCAGCATCTGGATCACCGCGCCTTGCAGGGCCTGTTGGCTGCCGGAGTAGATGCCGATCAGCACGAAGCCCATGTGCGAGACGCTGGAAAACGCGATCAGGCGCTTGATGTCGGTTTGTGCAAAGGCCAGGAAGGCACCGTAGAAGATACCGATCAGGCCCAGGGTCATGGCGATCGGCGCGAACTCGGCCGAGGCGTTCGGGAACAGCGGCAGGGCGAAGCGCAGCAGGCCGTAGGCCGCCGTCTTCAGCAAGATACCGGCCAGGTCCACGGAGCCTGCGGTCGGTGCCTGGGCGTGAGCGTCAGGCAGCCAGGAGTGGAACGGCACTACCGGCAGCTTCACCGCGAAGGCGATGAAGAAGCCCAGCATCAGTACGTACTCGACACCGGCTGGCAGCTCGGCCTTGAGCAGGTCGCTGTAGTTGAAGGTGAGCACGCCGGTGGTGTTGTAGTTGACCAGCACCAGGCCAAGGATCGCCACCAGCATGATCAGGCCGCTGGCCTGGGTGAAGATGAAGAACTTGGTCGCCGCGTAGATCCGGGTCTTCTTGCCGTCTGCCGAGCTGTGACCCCAGAGCGCGATGAGGAAGTACATCGGCACCAGCATCATTTCCCAGAAGAAGAAGAACAGGAACAGGTCCAGGGCCAGGAACACACCGACCACGCCGCCAAGAATCCACATCAGGTTGAGGTGGAAGAAGCCGACGTGGCGCTGGATCTCTTTCCAGGAACACAGTACCGACAGCACACCGAGCAGGCCGGTGAGCAGGATCATCAGCAGCGACAGGCCGTCGAGGGCCAGGTGGATGCTGATGCCGAAGCGCTGGATCCACTGGAGTTTGTACTCCAGGGCCCAGGCAGGCTCGGCGCCCGGAGCGGGGGCGAGGGTGTAGTCGCCGGTCGCCCACAGCCACAGGCCGATGCCGAGCAGCAGGGACATGGTCAGCAGCGCGATCCAGCGCGGCAAGGTGGCGCCGAAGCGCTCACCCAGCCAGCACAGGAAGCCGCCGATGAAGGGGATCAGGATCAGCCAAGGCAAAATCATGACGGGTTGGTTTCCTTTGGCAAAGTCGCAAGATTCAGTGTCATACCGCAGCCACCAGCACGGCGCCGAGTACCAGCACGGCACCGACGGCGATAGAGGCGGTGTACCAGCGCAGTTGGCCTGTCTCGGTCTTGCTCATGGCGACATGGCCGCCACGCGCCATCCGGGGAATCAGGCCGATGCTGCGGTCTACCGGGTCCTTGCGCAGGATGTGGCAGATCAGCAGGTACGGTTTGACGAAAAGCTTGTCGTAGATCCAGTCGAAGCCCCAGGCGGCGAACCACCAGGCCGACAGGACACGGCCGATGCCACTGTTGGCAACCGCGCTGACAAAGGTGCGCTTGCCCAGGAACAGCAGGGCCGACAGCAGGATACCGGCGATGGCGATGGCACCCGAGGTGATCTCCAGCGCGTGCTTGGCTTCGCCACCGGCGTGGCCGGCGCTTTCAGGCAGCACGCCTGCCAGCGGCGGGTGGATCCAGGCGCCGACGAAGGTCGACAGCACGATCAGCACGCCCAGCGGCAGCCAGTGGCTGATGCCGTGGCCTGCGTGCGCTTCGGTCTTGGCTTCGCCGTGGAAGGCGATGAAGATCAGGCGGAAGGTGTACAGCGAGGTCATGAACGCACCGACCAGGCCGGCGTACAGCAGGCCGGTGTTGCCGCTGGCGAAGGCTTCCCAGAGGATCTCGTCCTTGGAGTAGAAGCCCACGGTCACGATCGGCAGGGCGGCCAGGGCAGCACCACCGACCACGAAGCTGGCGTAGGCCAATGGCAGTTTCTTCCACAGGCCGCCCATCTTGAAGATGTTCTGCTCGTGGTGGCAGGCAACGATCACCGCACCGGAGGCAAGGAACAGCAGGGCCTTGAAGAAGGCGTGGGTCATCAGGTGGAAGATCGCCGCGTCCCAGGCGCCAACGCCCAGGGCCAGGAACATGTAGCCGATCTGGCTCATGGTCGAGTAGGCGAGGATACGCTTGATGTCGGTCTGTACCAGCGCGGCGAAGCCGGCCAGTACCAGGGTCACGCCACCGACCACACCTACAAGGTGCAGGATGTCCGGCGCCAGCAGGAACAGGCCGTTGGTACGGGCGATCAGGTACACGCCCGCGGTCACCATGGTTGCAGCGTGGATCAGTGCCGAAACCGGGGTCGGGCCCGCCATGGCGTCGGCCAGCCAGGTCTGCAGTGGCAGCTGGGCCGATTTACCGACCGCGCCGCCCAGCAGCATCAGCGTTGCCAGTACCATCCAGGTGTCGCCAGCCTGGAACTTCTGCGGTGCCAGCACCAGCAGTTCCTGCACGTTCAGGGTACCCAGCTGGGCAAACAGGATGAACAGGCCGATGGCCAGGAACACGTCGCCGATACGGGTGACGATGAACGCCTTGAGTGCCGCGTTACCGTTGTTGCGGTTGCTGTAGTAGAAGCCGATCAACAGGTACGAGCACAGGCCCACGCCTTCCCAGCCGAAGTAGATGAACAGCAGGTTATCGCCGAGGATCAGGAACAGCATGCTGGCGATGAACAGGTTGGTGTACGAGAAGAAGCGCGAGTAGCCGGCTTCGCCACGCATGTACCAGGACGCGAACAGGTGGATCAGGAAGCCGACACCGGTGACCACGCCGAGCATGGTGACCGACAGGCCGTCCACGTACAGGGTGAAGTTCGGCGCAAAGCCGTCCACCGACATCCACTGCCACAGCAGCTGGCTGTACGCGCCGCCTTCAGGCGGTGCGACGTTGAATTGCCAGATGACGTAGGCGGCGGTGGCGGCCGAGAGGCCCACCGAGCCGACGCCGATCAGGGCGGACAGGTTCTCCGAGAACCGCCCGCGCGAGAACGACAGCAGCAGGAAGCCGATCAGGGGGAAGACGAAAGTCAGGAAGATAAGGTTCATCCGCGCATCTCACTGGCAGCATCGATGTCGAGAGTGTGGAAGCGGCGATACAGCTGCAGCAGGATGGCCAGGCCAATGCTGGCCTCGGCGGCTGCCAGGCTGATCACCAGAATGAACATCACCTGGCCGTCGGGCTGGACCCAACGGGCGCCGGCGACGACGAACGCCAGGGCAGAGGCGTTCATCATGACTTCCAGGCTCATGAGTACGAAGAGGATGTTGCGGCGGACCATCAGGCCAACCAGACCTAAGCAGAACAGGATACCGGCGACCGCCAGGCCATGTTCGAGAGGGATAGCACCCATGATTTACTCCTTCGCCTCGTTGCGGCCCAGGTGGAAGGCGGTGACGGCTGCAGCCAGCAGCAGCATCGAAGCCAGTTCGACCACCAGCAGGTACGGGCCGAACAGGCTGATGCCCACTTCTTTCGGGCCCACGGTGGTGCCGCTGATGCCAGCGCCGCTCGGGGTCACGAACAGCACGTACAGCAGTTCCAGTAGCAGCAGGGTGCCGAGGATAACCGGCCCTGCCCAGATACCGGGCTTGAGCCAGCCGCGCTCCTGGGCGACCGAGGCCGGCCCCAGGTTGAGCATCATCACCACGAACACGAACAGCACCATGATGGCGCCGGCGTAGGCGATCACTTCCAGGGCGCCGGCGAACGGCGCACCCAGGGAGAAGAAGATCATGGCCACGGAAATCAGCGAAATGATCAGGTAAAGCAAGGCGTGCACGGGGTTTGTGCCGGTCACCACCCGAAGGGTGGAGACCACGGCGATCCCGGATGCGAAGTAGAAAGCGAATTCCATCTTTCTGTCCTTATGGGAGCAAGCTCTTCACGTTGATCGGTTCGGCTTCGTTCTGCGCAGAGCCTTTCGGCTTGCCAGCGATTGCCATGCCCGCAACACGGTAGAAGTTGTAGTCAGGGTTCTTGCCGGGGCCGGAGATCAACAGATCTTCTTTCTCGTACACCAGGTCCTGACGCTTGAACTCGGCCATTTCGAAATCCGGAGTCAGCTGGATCGCGGTGGTCGGGCACGCTTCTTCACACAGGCCGCAGAAAATGCAACGCGAGAAGTTGATGCGGAAGAATTCCGGGTACCAGCGACCATCCTCGGTCTCGGCCTTCTGCAGCGAGATGCAGCCAACCGGGCAGGCCACCGCGCAGAGGTTGCACGCTACGCAGCGCTCCTCGCCATCGGGGTCGCGGGTGAGGACGATGCGGCCGCGGTAGCGCGGCGGCAGGTACACGGGTTCTTCGGGGTACTGCAGGGTGTCGCGCTTGCGGAACCCGTGGGAGAACACCATGGCCAGGCTGCGCAGCTGAGTGCCGGTGCCCTTAACGATGTCGCCGATATACTTGAACATGGGTCAAATCCTCACTGGGCCGCGACGGCTGGCGTGTTGTAAAGCACGATCGCAGCGGTCACCAGCAAATTGATCAGGGTCAGCGGCAGGCAGAACTTCCAGCTGAAGTCCATCACCTGGTCATAGCGCGGGCGCGGGATCGAGGCGCGCAGCAGGATGAACAGCATGATGAAGAACGCGGTCTTCAGGGCGAACCACAGGAACGGCACTTGCGGCAGGATGCCGAACGGGCCGTGCCAGCCACCGAAGAACAGGGTTACCAGCAGCGCCGAGATGAGGATGATGCCGATGTACTCACCGACGAAGAACATGCCCCATTTCATGCCGGCATACTCGATGTGGTAGCCGTCGGCCAGTTCCTGTTCTGCTTCCGGCTGGTCGAACGGGTGACGGTGAGTCACGGCGACGCCAGCGATGAAGAAGGTGCAGAAGCCGAAGAACTGCGGAATGATGAACCACAGGTTCTGTGCCTGGTACTCGACGATGTCGCGCATGTTGAACGAGCCCACCTGCACCACCACGCCCATCAGCGCCAGGCCCAGGAACACTTCGTACGACACGGTCTGTGCCGAAGCACGCAAGCTGCCCAGCAGGGCGTACTTGTTGTTCGACGACCAGCCGGCGAACAGCACCGCGTAGACCGACAGGCCGGCCATGGCGAAGAAGAACAGCAGGCCGATGTTCAGGTCGGCAACGCCCCAGCCCGGTGTGATCGGGATGATCGAGAAGCCGATCAGCAGGGCGCTCATGGCCACGACCGGCGCCAGGGTGAAGATCATCTTGTCGACGAAGGGCGGGTTCCAGTCTTCCTTGAAGAACATCTTCAGCATGTCGGCAGCGATCTGGAACATGCCGAACGGGCCAACGCGGTTCGGGCCGTAGCGGTCCTGCCACCAGCCCAGCAGGCGGCGCTCGACGAAGCTGAGCAGGGCGCCGCAGACCACCACGGCCAGCAGCACCACGATAGCCTTGACGACCTGGATGATCACATCGATCACTTCGGGGGTGAACCAGCTCATTGTGCTGCCTCCTGCAGGCCTTCGACGGATGCACCGAAGATGGCAGGCGGAATGCCGGCCAGGCCTTTCGGCAACGCGACCAGGCCAGCGCCCAGCTCTTCATTGATGCGCAGCGGCAGGCGCAGGGCCACACCGGCAACGTTCAGGCTCAGCAGCGCACCGTCGTTGACACCCAGGCGGTCGGCTTCGGACTTGGCCAGGGCCACGTAGGCAGCCGGGATGCGCTGTTGCACCGGGGCGGCGCGCGACGAGCTTTCCTCGCTGCCGAACAGGTGGAAGAACGGCACGGCAGTCCAGGTGCCACGGGCCGGGCTGAAGGCACCCGGGATGGCGCTGAACCAGCTCAGGCGGTCGCCTTGCGATTCGATCAGGCGCACGCCCGGGTCACCGGCACGCAGGTGGCCACCGACCTCGTCCTGGAACTTGTTCCAGGCTTGCGGCGAGTTCCAGCCCGGCGACCAGGCGAACGGCACCTGCTGGCGCGGTTCGGCGGAGCCCGAGTAACCTTCCATGGAGAAGGCGAACGCGGTGTCCTTGTCTTGCGGGGTACGTGGCTCGTGCACGCTGATGTTGGCGCGCATGGCCGTACGGCCGGAGTAACGCAGCGGTTCACGGGCCAGCTTCATGCCCTTGATGCGGAACGCGGCGCTTGGTGCGGCGTTGACGATGCCGGCCAGTTGCGGGGCGGCTTCGGCGCAGGCGCTGGTGACGTGGTCCAGTTGGGTCCAGTCCACCGGCTTGTTCAGCAGGGTGGCACGCAGGGCGTGCATCCAGCGCCAGCCTTCGTGGATCTGGATGCTGCTGTCCAGGTACTGCGGGTCGAACACCTGGAAGAAGCGCTGGGCACGGCCTTCCTGGCTGACCAGGGTACCGTCGCCTTCGGCGAACGAGGCCGCCGGCAGCACCAGGTGGGCGCGGTCGACAGTCGGGGTTTTCGAGTGGTCGGCAACGATCACCACCTTGGCCGCAGCCAGGGCAGCGTCGACCTTGGCGGCCGGTACGCGGGCGTACAGGTCGTTTTCCAGCACGACGATGGCGTCGGCCTTGCCGCTGATGACCGCGTCCAGCGCGGCATCGATGGACTCGCCACCGAGCATGGCCAGGCCGATGCTGTTGGCTTCAGGCACCACCAGGCTCAGCGAGCCGTTCTTCTCGCGCAGCTTAAGGGCTTTGGCGATGTTGGCGGCGGCTTCGATCAGCGCTGGGTCGGCCAGCGAGGTACCGGCTACAACCAGTGGGCGCTTGGCGGCGACCAGGGCGTCGGCGATGCGCTGGGCCAGGGCCTTGGCTTCACCGTCCAGGCCGGCAACGGCAGGTGCGCTCGGGTCGATGGCGTGGGCCACGGCGAAACCGATCCGGGCCAGGTCGGCCGGGGCGGCGTGCACGCATTCTTCGGCGACGTCGTCCAGCTTGGTTTCAGCCAGGGAGGCGATGAACAGCGGATACAGCGCGTGCTGGCCGATGTTCTTCACCGCAGCGTCGAGCCACGGCTGCACTTTCATCGCTTCGGCCATGGCCTCGGCCTTGCCTTTGGTGGCCTGGCGCACAGCCAGGGCGACGCGGGCAGCGGTCTGGGTCAGGTCTTCACCGAGCACGAACACGGCGTCGTGGTCTTCGATGTCGCGCAGGGTCGGCACCGGCAGTGGGCTGTTGTTCAGCACGTTCAGGGCCAGGCGCACGCGGGCCAGTTCGCCAGCTTCCATGCCGGAGTAGAAGTACTCGGCGCCGACCAGCTCACGCAGGCCGTAGTTGCTTTCGAGGCTGGCGCGTGGCGAGCCGATACCGACGATGGTACGGCCGCGCAGCAGGTCGGCAGCCTTGTCCAGGGCAGCGTCCAGGCCCAGCTTGGTGCCGTCGGCCAGGTGTGGCTGGCGTGGGCGGTCCTTGCGGTTGACGTAGCCGTAACCGAAGCGGCCGCGGTCGCACAGGAAGTACTGGTTGACCGAGCCGTTGAAGCGGTTTTCGATACGGCGCAGTTCGCCGTAGCGCTCGCCCGGGCTGATGTTGCAGCCGCTGGAGCAGCCGTGGCAGATGCTTGGGGCGAACTGCATGTCCCACTTGCGGTTGTAGCGCTCGGAGTGGGTCTTGTCGGTGAACACGCCGGTCGGGCAAACCTCGGTCAGGTTGCCGGAGAATTCGCTCTCCAGCACGCCGTCTTCGACGCGGCCGAAGTACACGTTGTCGTGGGCGCCGTAGACGCCCAGGTCGGTACCACCGGCGTAGTCCTTGTAGTAGCGCACGCAGCGGTAGCAGGCGATGCAGCGGTTCATCTCATGGGCGATGAACGGGCCGAGGTCCTGGTTCTGGTGGGTACGCTTGGTGAAACGGTAGCGGCGCTCGTTGTGGCCGGTCATTACCGTCATGTCTTGCAGGTGGCAGTGACCGCCTTCCTCGCACACCGGGCAGTCGTGCGGGTGGTTGGTCATCAGCCATTCGACGACGCTGGCGCGAAACGCCTTGGACTCGTCATCTTCGATGGAAATCCAGGTGCCGTCGGAGGCAGGGGTCATGCAGGACATGACGATACGACCACGGGTGTCGTTCTCGTCGGTGTATTGCTTGACCGCGCACTGCCGGCAGGCGCCAACGCTACCAAGCGCCGGGTGCCAGCAGAAATAAGGGATGTCGAGGCCTAGCGACAGACACGCCTGTAACAGGTTGTCTGCACCGTTGACTTCGAGCGCTTTGCCGTCTACGTGGATAGTGGCCATTGTTCAAAGTTCTTCGTTGGCCCGCGTGAGCGGGCGTGGCTAATGGAAATCGGTGAGCTTGCGACACGCCGCGAATGAGTCGGGCCTGCCGGCAAGCTGGCGAGTGGCACGGACCACCCGCCTAATCATCTTGTTATGCGCCGACCACGATCGGCCCGGCCTGGATTGGCTTGGCCAGGTTGGGGCGCAGGGTGTCACCAGCGGATGCTGGGGCGACACCGGCCTCGAACTCGGACCGGAAGTATTTGATGGCACTGCCCAGCGGCTCGACGGCACCCGGTGCGTGAGCACAGAAGGTACGGCCCGGGCCGAGGAAGTTGACCAGGCCCAGCAGCGTCTCGATGTCTTCGGCGCGGCCTTGCCCGTTTTCCAGTGCGCGCAGCATCTTCACGCTCCACGGCAGGCCGTCACGGCATGGCGTGCACCAGCCGCACGACTCGCGGGCGAAGAACTCCTCCATGTTGCGCAGCAGCGACACCATGTTGACGCTGTCGTCCACTGCCATGGCCAGGCCAGTACCCATACGGGTGCCGACCTTGGCGATGCCACCGGCGTACATCTGCGCGTCGAGGTGCTCGGGCAGCAGGAAGCCGGTACCGGCGCCGCCTGGCTGCCAGCACTTGAGCTTGAAGCCGTCACGCATGCCACCGGCGTAGTCTTCGAACAACTCGCGGGCGGTGACGCCGAATGGCAGTTCCCACAGGCCCGGGTTCTTCACCTTGCCGGAGAAGCCCATCAGCTTGGTGCCGTGGTCTTCGCTGCCTTCGCGGGCCAGCGACTTGTACCAGTCGTTGCCGTTGGCGACGATGGCTGGCACGTTGCACAGGGTTTCGACGTTGTTCACGCAAGTCGGCTTGCCCCATACGCCCACGGCGGCAGGGAAGGGCGGCTTGGAGCGCGGGTTGGCGCGACGGCCTTCCAGCGAGTTGATCAGTGCGGTTTCTTCACCGCAGATGTAGCGGCCGGCACCGGTGTGCACGAACAGCTCGAAATCGAAACCGGAGCCCAGGATGTTCTTGCCCAGCAGGCCGGCGGCCTTGGCTTCATCGATGGCGCGGTTGAGGTTTTTCGCCGCGGTGGTGTATTCGCCACGCAGGAAGATGTAGCCACGGTAGGCCTTCAGGGCGCGGGCGCTGATCAGCATGCCCTCGACCAGCAGATGGGGCTGTTGCTCCATCAGCATGCGGTCCTTCCAGGTGTTCGGCTCCATTTCGTCCGCGTTGCACAGCAGGTAACGGATGTTCATGGATTCGTCTTTGGGCATCAGGCCCCACTTCACGCCAGTGGGGAAGCCTGCGCCACCACGGCCCTTGAGGCCGGAGTCCTTGACGTTCTGCACGATGTCGTCCTGCGACATCTCGCTCAGTGCCTTGCGGGCAGCGGCGTAGCCGTTCTTGGCCTGGTACTCGGCAAGCCATACCGGCTCGCCGTCGTCACGCAGGCGCCAGGTCAGCGGGTGGGTTTCGGCGGTGCGCGCAATGCGGTTGGCCGGGCCGAAGGAAGTAATGGTCATACGTAACCCTCCAGCAGTTTGGTGACGCCAGCGGGCTGCACGTCGCCAAAGGTGTCGTCGTCGATCATCAGCGCCGGGGCCTTGTCGCAGTTGCCCAGGCAGCACACGGGCAGCAGGGTGAAACGGCCGTCGGCGGTGGTCTGGCCGAGGCCGATGCCCAGTTCGCTCTGGATCTGGCTGACGACCGATTCATGGCCGCCGATGTAGCAGACCATGCTGTCGCACACGCGGATGATGTGGCGGCCGACCGGCTGGCGGAAGATCTGGCTGTAGAAGGTGGCGACACCCTCGACGTCGCTGGCCGGGATGCCGAGCACGTCGCCGATGGCGTGAATGGCGCCGTCCGGCACCCAGCCACGTTCCTTCTGGACGATCTTCAGGGCTTCGATGGACGCCGCGCGCGGGTCCTCGTAGTGATGCATCTCGTGCTCGATGGCCGAGCGCTCTGTTTCGCTCAGGGCGAAACGGTCTGTCTGGATAAGCGTGCTGTTCATGCTTAGCGGTCCACGTCAGCCATAACGAAGTCGATACTGCCCAGGTACGCAATGAGGTCGGCGACCATGCTGCCTTTGATCACCGAAGGGATCTGCTGCAGGTGCGGGTAGCTCGGGGTACGGATCCGGGTGCGGTAGCTCATGGTGCCGCCATCGCTCGTCAGGTAGTAACTGTTGATGCCCTTGGTCGCCTCGATCATCTGGAACGACTCGTTGGCCGGCATGACCGGGCCCCACGAGACTTGCAGGAAGTGCGTGATGAGGGTTTCGATGTGCTGCAGGGTGCGCTCTTTCGGTGGCGGCGTGGTCAGCGGGTGATCCGCCTTGTACGGGCCTTCCGGCATGTTGCGCAGGCACTGGTCGATGATGCGGATACTCTGGCGCATCTCCTCGACACGGACCATGCAGCGATCATAGGCATCGCCGTTGTGGGCCAGCGGTACGTCAAACTCGAAGTTCTCGTAGCCGGAGTAAGGGCGGGCTTTGCGCAGGTCGAAATCGCAACCGGTGGAGCGCAGGCCGGCACCGGTGGTGCCCCATTCCAGTGCTTCCTTGGTGTTGTACGCGGCAACGCCAATGGTACGGCCCTTGAGGATGCTGTTCTGCAGGGCAGCCTTGGTGTACTCGTCGAGGCGCTTGGGCAGCCAGTCGACGAAGTCCTTGACCAGTTTCTCCCAGCCGCGCGGCAGGTCGTGGGCGACGCCACCGATGCGGTACCAGGCCGGGTGCAGGCGGAAACCGGTGATCGCTTCGATCACGGTGTAGGCGCGCTGGCGGTCGGTGAAGGTGAAGAACACCGGGGTCATGGCGCCCACGTCCTGGATGTAGGTACCCAGGAACAGCAGGTGGCTGGTGATCCGGAAGAACTCGGCCAGCATGACGCGAATCACGTCGACCTTCTGCGGCACCTTGATGCCTGCCAGCTTTTCCACTGCCAGTACGTACGGCAGGTTGTTCATCACCCCGCCGAGGTAGTCGATACGGTCGGTGTAGGGGATGAAGCTGTGCCAGGACTGGCGCTCGGCCATTTTCTCGGCGCCACGGTGGTGGTAGCCGATGTCCGGTACGCAGTCGACGATCTCTTCACCGTCCAGCTGCAGGACGATACGGAACGCACCGTGCGCCGAAGGGTGGTTGGGGCCGAGGTTGAGGAACATGTAGTCCTCGTTGGCGCCCTGACGCTTCATGCCCCAGGCTTCCGGGTTGAAGCGCGCCGACTCTTCCTCAAGCTGTTGCTTGGCCAGGGTCAGGCTGTAGGGATCGAACTCGGTGGCACGGGCCGGGTAGTCCTTGCGCAGCGGGTGACCTTCCCAGGTGGGCGGCATCATGATGCGGCTGAGGTGCGGGTGGCCGGCAAAGTCGATGCCGAACATGTCCCATACTTCGCGCTCGTACCAGTTGGCGTTTGGCCAGATACCGGTCACGGTCGGCAGGTTCAGGTCGCCTTCGCTCAGCGACACCTTGATCATCACGTCGCTGTTACGCTCGATCGACATCAGGTGGTAGAACACGCTGAAGTCGGCGGCCGGCAGGCCACGGCGCTGGGTGCGCAGGCGTTCGTCGACGCCGTGCAGGTCGTACAGCATGCTGTAAGGCTTGGCGACACCGCGCAGGAAGCTGAGCACCTCTTTGAGCTGGGCGCGCTTGACCCACAGCACGGGCATGCCGGTGCGGGTTTCCTGGGCGACGAATGCTTCGGCGCCAAAACGGTTGTTCAGTTCGACGACCACATCCTGGTCGTCAGCCTTGTAGGGCGGAATAAAAATAGCGTTGTCCGCTGTCATGGTCTCGGTCGCTTTGGGTCAACGTTAAGAATGAAGCCAGGCCGCCGGCTCCAGGGGAGCGGGCGGCAGGTCGCTGGATCAGACTTCGTCGGGGCTGCGCAGGTTGGTTACTGCAATGCGCTGCTCACGACGCAGGTCTTTCTGGGCTGGCATCTCGGCACGGTAAATACCTTGATCACCAACAACCCAGGAAAGCGGGCGTCGTTCTTGGCCGATCGACTCCTGCAACAGCATCAAGCCTTGCAGGAAAGCCTCAGGGCGTGGCGGGCAGCCAGGCACATAGACGTCCACGGGGAGGAACTTGTCGACCCCCTGAACGACCGAGTAGATGTCGTACATGCCACCGGAGTTGGCGCACGAACCCATGGAGATGACCCATTTCGGCTCGAGCATCTGCTCATACAGGCGCTGGATGATCGGCGCCATCTTGATGAAGCAGGTACCGGCGATGACCATGAAGTCGGCCTGACGCGGCGATGCCCGGATGACTTCGGCGCCGAAGCGGGCGATGTCGTGGGGCGCCGTGAAGGCCGTGGTCATTTCCACGTAGCAGCAGGACAGGCCGAAGTTGTACGGCCAGAGGGAGTTCTTGCGACCCCAGTTGACCGCGCCACGCAGCACATCTTCGAGTTTCCCCATGTAGATGTTCTTGTGGACCTGGTCCTCTAGCAGTTGATCGGTGACGGTTTCCCGTTCACCTACCGGGTACTGCTCGTTAGGCGCATCCGGATCGATTCTGGTGAGATTGTATTGCATTGCCAAAGCCTCATTGTTTCAGCTTCGCTTGCCGCTTGCGGCGACCTTCGGGAGCCCAATCAAGAGCACCGACGCGCCATAGGTAGACAAGACCTGCCAACAGAATTGCTATGAAAACGAGAGCTTCGACGAACCCGGTCCAGCCGCTTTCGCGGACGGACACAGACCATGCAAAGAGAAAGAGGGCTTCGATATCGAAGATCACGAACAGCATCGCGACCAGATAGAATTTGGC
The DNA here is from genome assembly GCF_050058005.1 of Pseudomonas sp. WOUb67. Classification (NCBI taxonomy): domain Bacteria; kingdom Pseudomonadati; phylum Pseudomonadota; class Gammaproteobacteria; order Pseudomonadales; family Pseudomonadaceae; genus Pseudomonas; species Pseudomonas sp. WOUb67. Next base: position 2,774,641 of record NZ_CP170112.1, read on the forward strand.
GGACAGGCGCAGGCGGGCGCTGCCGACGGGCAGCATGCCGGATTCGAAGGGTTCGTTCTTGGCGCGACCCCAGGCCTTGCTACCGAGCAGGCTGGACAGGCCGAGCATGAAGGCACACAGGCCGACGACACCCAGGAGGAAGATGGCAAAGCCCCAGTTGTGGGCGATGAGTCCTGCCGAATCGGACATGCTAGAGATCCTTATACAGAGACCCAGCTCTGCAGTCTGAAATAAGTAAAGCGGCGACGTGGTGTCGCAGGTGCAGTGACCAAATGTCGCAGCTGAATCAATCGCGCTGATTTTATGGGGAAACCGGGTGCAAGTAAAATTTCTGTCGCAAATTTATTCGTAGGATTAAGAACAAAAGGCACTCGTAAATGGCTGAAAGCCTTGAAATTCGGGCATTGCGTGCGGTTTTGTTAATTATGTTTCTTGCGACTGGTAACGAATTACAAGTTTCGGAATGATAATTAATATCATTTGGCCTGATGCCATGTAATTTGGCTGTTCTGTGCCTTGTAAAGTTCATCTGGCGATTCCCCCTACTTGCAAATGCGAAAGACTCCTGTTCTAGCAGCTTCCGACACTGCGTGCACCGCTCTGGGTCAATACTTTATCGGTTGAGCGGTGACTGGCTGATGAAGCAATCGCCCATTGGCCGAGCCAGTAGGTGAGGATGATCAGGTACGGCGCGGCGGCGAACGGGCTGACGAAGCGGTCGATGCCGATCATGCTGTCGGAGAGCACGAACAGGCCGGCGCCGAGCGCCGCCAGTCCGCCGCAGGCCAGGGCGCGCCAGAGCATGGCGCTGATTGCCAGGGCATACAGTGCGACCGGGATCAGCAACGGGCCGAGGCCGTGGTTGGCAAGTACGCCGAGCAGCGCGATACCGGTGATGGCGCTGGCTATCAGTGCGGGCAGGGCGGGGCGCTGGGTAACGCCGCAATAGGCGCGCAGGTAGGCCAGGTGGGCACACAGGAAGGCGGCCAGGCCGAACACGAACAGGTCGGCGGGGACGGCCAGCAGTATGTCGCCGAGGACCGAGAAGCCCAGGCCGATCGAGATCCACCTGCCATACGGTGTGGCAGGGGCGCCGCGCAGCCAGGCGATAAGCGCCAGGACGGGAACGGGCTTGGCCAGCAGGGCGAGCAGGGTGTTGTCGCTGGCCAGTGCATATAGATAGAGGGCAGCGGCGGCCAGGGCGAGAATCATCAGGTGGCTTGGACGAGGCATGGGCGGTCCTTGCTGCTGTGCTGCCTCAAGCATAGACCTGATCCTGGGTTTTGCTCTTTGGGTTGTGTCAGGGCTGCCATGGGCTTGGCGAAAGGAATGCGGCGCCTGTGAGATCGAGCGCCGCCCGCGCGGCGCTTCGCAGCACAAGGCTGCTCCTACATCTGTTTTGGGCCAGTCACGCCTGTGCCGCTGCACGCGACCGCCCTGTGTGCCCGACACGATATCGATGTGAGCGCCAAGCGGCCGCGCGCCGCCGCCTCAGGATTAACTGGCCCGAAAGGCATCAGGCGTTGCTGCTTCAGCCCAGATCACCGGCATCGATCCTGATGATGACCTCCATGCACGAACTGGAGGCGCTACGGGCTTTGCTTGAGTCGGCCTTGGTTCAGGTGCAGATGCCCGTAGAGCCCAGGACTTCGCACTAAGGCTGCTTGATGTGTTGTGAGGGCCGGCCCCTTCGCGGGTAAACCCGCTCCCACAGGATCACCACAGGCTTCAAGACTTGCACAGTACCTGTGGGAGCGGGCGTGCCCGCGAAGGGCCGGCCCAGGCATTAGAGAATTCTCAGGGGATTGAACAATGACAACAGAAGACACCCAGCTCACCGTCGGCAAGACCACTTTCTATCAAGGCGAAAATGGCACCCACCCACTGTTCCGAATCGAACCCGGCATTCCCTGCCGCGATGCCCGTGAGCAGTCGTCGGAATTGATGGGCTATGTCCGTGAGCTGACCATCACTGGCCTGATGGAGGAGAAGCCCATGATGATCTGGGCTGCTCACTACCTGAGTGCAATGGCCAAGGCGCTGATGGATGACGCAGAGCTGGGCATGAAGCACTGATAGTCCGCAGGCCTGCACGATCACCCCTGTAGGAGCGGCCTTGTGTCGCGAAAGGGCTGCGCAGCAGCCCCGGCAATTTGTGCATCTGCGCCGAAACCCTGGGGCTGCTGCGCAGCCCTTTCGCGACACAAGGCCGCTCCTACAGGTTCCGTGTATTTCTGGTCGGTCTGTTATCGGCAAAAAGAAAGGCCCAAGGCTCGCGAGAGCCCTGGGCCTTTGTTCAGCGGCAAGCCACTATCAGTGGAACTGCTCTTCCTCGGTCGAGCCGGTCAGCGCAGTCACCGACGATGCGCCACCCTGGATTACGGTGGTCATGTCGTCGAAGTAGCCAGTGCCCACTTCCTGCTGGTGCGCCACGAAGGTGTAGCCTTTGCTGGCGTCAGCGAATTCCTGCTCTTGCAGCTTCACGTAGGCGGTCATGTCGTTGCGGGCGTAGTCGTGCGCCAGGTTGAACATGCCGTGCCACATGTTGTGGATGCCAGCCAGGGTGATGAACTGGTGCTTGTAGCCCATGGCCGACAGCTCGCGCTGGAACTTGGCGATGGTGGCGTCGTCCAGGTTCTTCTTCCAGTTGAAGGAAGGCGAGCAGTTGTACGACAGGATCTGGTCCGGGTACTCCTTCTTGATCGCTTCGGCGAAGCGACGGGCTTCGTCCAGGTCTGGTTTGGCGGTTTCGCACCAGATCAGGTCGGCGTATGGCGCGTAGGCCAGGCCGCGAGAGATGGCCTGGTCGAGGCCGGCGCGGACCTTGTAGAAGCCTTCACGGGTACGCTCGCCGATCACGAACGGCTGATCGTACGGGTCGCAGTCGCTGGTCAGCAGGTCGGCGGCGTTGGCGTCGGTACGGGCCAGGATGATGGTCGGTACGCCCGATACGTCAGCTGCCAGGCGCGCGGCCACCAGCTTCTGTACGGCTTCCTGGGTCGGTACCAGCACCTTGCCGCCCATGTGGCCGCATTTTTTTACCGAGGCCAGCTGGTCTTCGAAGTGCACGCCGGCGGCGCCTGCTTCGATCATGTTCTTCATCAGTTCGTAGGCGTTCAGTACGCCACCGAAACCGGCTTCGGCGTCCGCCACGATCGGCGCGAAGTAGTCGATGTAGCCTTCGTCGCCCGGGTTCTTGCCGGCTTTCCACTGGATCTGGTCGGCGCGACGGAACGAGTTGTTGATGCGCTTGACCACAGTCGGTACAGAGTCGACCGGGTACAGCGACTGGTCAGGGTACATCGACTCGGCCGAGTTGTTGTCGGCGGCTACTTGCCAGCCGGACAGGTAGATGGCCTGGATGCCAGCCTTTACCTGCTGGACTGCCTGGCCGCCGGTCAGGGCGCCCATGCAGTTGACGAAATCTTTTTCAGGGCGGAAGGACGGGTGGGCACCTTGGGTGACCAGCTTCCACAGTTTTTCTGCGCCCTGGCGGGCCAGGGTGTGCTCTGGCTGCAGGGAGCCACGCAGGCGAACGACATCAGCGGCGGTGTAGGTACGGGTCACGCCTTTCCAGCGCGGGTTCTCGGCCCAGTCTTTCTCGAGGGCTGCAATTTGCTGTTCGCGTGTCAGTGCCATGGAAATAAACCTCGTCGCATCGATCTTGGGTTAATTGTGCTGATGCTCGGGTGCAGATCAGGGCGCTTGGCGGCTGTCCTGTTCGCAGGAGTGCGGCGGCGAACGCGAAGGCTCGAAGGGGGAAGGGTGGGCAGGCCAGGCGAAGGTGTGCTCCGGCAGGTCGGCTCGTGGTTGCCTTGCTGCGGTGCTACGCGATTGCCAGTACTGGGGTGATGCGCTTCCGTCCCTCGGGACAACTTCTTCGTTGCAGTCGCAATCCCGTCGAACCGCCTTGTGGGCCGTATAGACACGAGGCGCCTCCAGGGGTGGGAGGAGCACGCCTCGAAGGCCCTTGCCAGGGCCCCTGATTAGCGGGAGCGAGGCCATCATGCCCTTGGGAAAAAGACCCTGTCAAATGTTTTGTAGTGACTTTTTTCACTTACTACATCTTTGGTCTAATGCGACTTGGCGGTCAGTTTCTAGGCCTTTGGTCGAGGCCTTGAGTTGCCTGGGTTCAGTCGAGAAGGTCGACTTTTACACGCAAAGTCATGTTTTCACCGCGCTGGGTGCTGTAACTGCGGCTTGACGCGCTGCGGTCGGCTTGGCTCTGCTGGTTGTAGCCGGCCAGGGTGATCCATTCGCCGAGCTTGCCGGTGACGGTCGTGTCGGTACTCTGCACTTTTACTACATCTGCACGTTCCTGGCTGATGCGGTCGTTATTGGTGCTTATTTGCAGACGAACCGTGTCACCGCTCAGGCTTGGCGTGACGTAGAAACCCTGGGTCACGTTGCGGTATTCGGTGTTGCTCTGGATGCGCCCGTAGCCGTCGGTGCTGGTGCTGGTGATCGGGATGCTCTGGCCAACCTGAATCAGCGCAGGCTGGCCTTCGCTGGCCTGCACCTGCTGCATGCCGCCCTCACGGTTGCTGGTGCCGTAGTGGATGACGCGTGCGTTGCCGCGGTTGTCCTGAAAGTTGCTGTCGTTGTTGTCGACGCTGATCAGCAGGCGCTTGGGAGCGGAGTCCAGCTGTTGCAGCAAGGCGCGCAGGTCGTCGATGCGCTCGGGGCTGGCGTTGACGATCAGCTTGTTCTCGAAGGCGTTCACCGTGCCGTCCTTGCCGATGAATGCCTGTGCCGCAGGCAACAGTTCGGCACTGGCGCGGTGCTGCAGTGGCAACACCTCGGTGGCGGCCTGGGCGGCGAGGCTGGCAACCAGCAGCAAGGAGGCGAAAAGGGGGCGTAGCGGCATGTCCATGATCTCCGCAGGGGGAAGCGCCATGATGGCCAAGGCATCCTGCTTGTGCTGGATGGTCATCAAAACCTGGCTTCTATAGTGGCTTTATCCAGGGCGCTATAAATTATAGTCAGCCAGATAATTGCAGATAATCCCACGTCGCAAGCCTGGTCAGCCAGCCTGAGGGCATCACGCAGTGGCTGCTGTTGGACAAATTACGTAACATTCCTCCCTCTATTTTCCCCGCTCTAAAAGGCCGCATAGGTGCCTGGGCGCTCCAGTGGTTCTGAGGGAGTGTCCTGGGCAAGTATTCGGCCAACACAGGAATCTCATGAAACCCGCCCGACTACGCGCCGACCTGCTCGCCGGCCTGACCACCTCGTTCGCCCTGGTGCCCGAGTGCATCGCCTTTGCCCTGGTGGCCCACCTCAACCCGTTGATGGGCCTGTATGGCGCGTTCATCATCTGTACCCTGACTGCGCTGTTCGGCGGGCGGCCCGGGATGATTTCCGGTGCTGCTGGCTCCATGGCGGTGGTGATCGTCGCACTGGTGGTGCAGCACGGCGCGCAATACCTGCTGGCCACGGTGCTGCTGGGTGGCGTGGTGATGATCCTGTTCGGCTTGCTACGGCTAGGCAAGCTGGTGCGCCTGGTGCCGTACCCGGTCATGCTCGGCTTCGTCAACGGCCTGGCCATTGTCATTGCCATGGCCCAGCTGGAGCATTTCAAGGACGGTGAGCACTGGCTCAGTGGCGCGCCGCTGTACCTGATGATCGGCCTTGTAGCGCTGACCATGGCGGTAGTTTACGTGCTGCCGAAACTGACCCGTGCGGTGCCGCCGGCGCTGGTGGCGATTCTTGGCGTGGGCCTGCTGGTGTACCTGCTGGGGCTGCCCACCCGCACCCTGGGTGACATGGCGCACATCGCCGGTGGCCTGCCGGGGCTGGCGTGGCCGGATGTACCCTGGAACCTGGAAACCCTGAAGATCATCGCCCCCTACGCGGTGCTGATGGCCATGGTCGGCCTGCTGGAAACCCTGCTTACCCTTAACCTGACCGATGAAATTACCGAGAGCCGTGGCTTCCCGGACCGCGAGTGCGTGGCCCTGGGCGCGGCGAACATGGTTTCGGGCCTGTGCGGCGGCATGGGCGGTTGCGCGATGATTGGCCAGACCGTGATCAACCTCAGCTCCAACGGCCGCGGCCGGTCGTCGGGCGTGGTGGCGGGGGTGATGATCCTCCTGTTCGTGCTGTTCCTGTCGCCTTTGATCGAGCGCATTCCGCTGGCGGCGCTGGTCGGGGTGATGTTCGTGGTGGCCCAGCAGACCTTCGCCTGGGCGTCGCTGCGGGTGCTGCACAAGGTGCCGGTCAACGATGTGCTGGCGATCATTGCGGTAACCATCGTGACAGTGTTTACCGACCTGGCCATGGCGGTAATGTTCGGCATCATCATCGCGGCGCTGAATTTTGCCTGGCAGCATGCGCGTGAGCTGTATGCCGACAGCCACGAAGACGCGGAAGGCGGCAAACGGTATCAGGTGCATGGCACGCTGTTCTTTGCCTCGACCACTTCGTTCCTCAACCAGTTTGATGCGGCAAAGGACCCGGCCCAAGTGACGCTGGACTGCCAGCATTTGAGCTTTGTCGATTATTCGGCGGTTGCGGCGCTAAAGACCTTGCGTGAGCGCTATGCCAAGGCGGGCAAGCATTTGCGCGTGGTGCACTTGTCTGAGCGGTGCAAGAAGCTGTTGAAGCGGGCTGGCGAGCAACCTTGAGGTTGTCGGCATGATAGGCGTAGCGGCCTGCGCGCGCTGTGCGGTATCGAGTGGTGAGTGGGCCAGCTTTCTCGATCAGAATGTGGAGCAGGCAGGTCTATCAACCTTTTCTGATTCGGTCTTTCACATTCTTCAAGCGTTCGAGCTGGCTGAGTGCTTTTTGCCTTGAGGCTGTGGCTGCGTTCGCCATTTTCTTTGACAGGGGATCGACGGTTGGTGTCGTCGCCCTCTGTCGATTCCGAAAGACCTCGGCTTTCGCTTCTTGCTCCAATGCTTTTTCATAGCTTATAGGGTAGGTGTCACTGAGAGTGGACGCTTTATGCATTCGCCTGTCAGAGAGTACTTTTTCAAGTTGGCTTGTGATGGCCTTTGCCCGTTCGTTGTCGAGCTTTTGCTCAATCGTGCTGATGATATCCATTTCTTTGTAGTTCGATTTCCTCGGCATTGCAGGAAGGAAAGAATCGCTGATTGTGTCCACGAATTGTTTGTTTGCCAGAATGCGGCTGACGGTATCGTTGTCGAGTGGCAGCGTGCTAATGGATATGGAACGCTTCATCCGTACAGGAGAGTGCCCGGTCGGGTCAACGTGATTGATGGGGTCGCCGGAGCAATACGCATACGCGTGGATGCCGCCTGCGCCGAAAGGACTCAGGATGTCGGGTGAGTGAAAGCGCATTAACTTTGGGTTATAAGGGCGATGATAGCCCACGCCCAGCAGGTAAACGCCGGAATGGTCAAACCTTTCACCTTGGAATAACAGTGAGGGAGCGGTGCTCTTGCTCCATGAGGTAAAGCCAAATGGCAAGAAAGCACCTGCCCCGCTCTTCGAGCTTTGCGGCCTGTGTAAAGTCGGCTTGGACAAGTCGGTTGCCGCCTGTTTCGCTGAAGTCGTGGCGCATGAGTGAATTTTCATAAAAAACCGTATGTGCAGTCCTGTGGGCCATTGAGTTCGCAGCAGTTTGAAATGTTCGCAAAACTTCACCAACTGGCAAGGCTGATAGGGTGCGCTAAGCGCTACTCCCCGCGGTTCTTCTTGACGATGCCATCGGCGATGCTCGCTGGTGCTTCAGCATAGCGGGTGAACTCCATCGTGTAGCTTGCTCGCCCTTGGGTCATCGAGCGCATTGAGGTGGCATAGCCGAACATCTCCCCCAGTGGCACTTCGGCGCGAATGACCTTGCCAGCAGGCGTCTCGTCGCCGTCCTGGATCATCCCTCGGCGCCGGCTCAGGTCGCCCATGATGTCGCCCTGATACTCTTCGGGCGTAACCACCTCTACCTTCATCACCGGCTCCAGCAGCACCGCGCCGCCTTTCTGCGACAGCTGCTTGGTGGCCATCGAAGCGGCGATCTTGTAGGCCATTTCGTTGGAGTCGACGTCGTGGTAAGAGCCGTCGAACACTGCGGCTTTGAGGTTGATCAGCGGGTAACCGGCGAGCACGCCGTTCTTCATTTGTTCCTCGATGCCTTTCTGGATTGCCGGGATGTACTCGCGCGGCACTACGCCGCCGACGATCTCGTTGATGAACTCCAGGCCTTCCTTGCCTTCGTCGCCGGGGGCGAAACGGATCCAGCAATGGCCGTACTGGCCGCGGCCGCCGGATTGGCGCACAAAACGCCCCTCGATCTCGCAGGTATTGCGGATTTTTTCGCGGTAGGCCACCTGCGGCTTGCCGATGTTGGCCTCGACGTTGAACTCGCGGCGCATGCGGTCGACGATGATGTCCAGGTGCAGCTCGCCCATGCCCGAGATGATGGTCTGGCCGGTTTCTTCGTCGGTGCGCACACGGAATGACGGGTCTTCCTGGGCCAGCTTGCCCAGGGCGATGCCCATTTTTTCCTGGTCGGCCTTGGTCTTCGGCTCCACGGCCACGGAAATCACCGGGTCAGGGAAGTCCATGCGTTCGAGGATGATCGGCTTGTCCATGTCGCACAGGGTGTCGCCGGTGGTCACGTCCTTCATGCCGATCAACGCTGCGATGTCGCCGGCGCACACGTCCTTGATCTCTGCGCGCTGGTTGGCGTGCATCTGCACCATGCGGCCGATGCGCTCCTTTTTGCCTTTGACCGAGTTGAGTACCGCATTGCCGGAGCTGAGCACACCGGAATACACCCGGGCGAAGGTGAGGGTGCCGACGAACGGGTCAGTGGCGATCTTGAACGCCAGGGCCGAAAACGGCTCTTTGTCGTCGGCGTGGCGTTCCAGGTGTTTTTCTTCGTCGTCGGGGTCGGTGCCCTTGATCGCCGGGATTTCCGACGGGGCTGGCAGGTAGTCGATCACCGCGTCCAGCATCAGCGGTACGCCCTTGTTCTTGAATGATGAGCCCAGGATGGTCGGCACGATTTCGTTGGCGATGGTGCGCTGGCGCAGCGCCGCCTTGATCTCGTCGATGCTCAGTTCCTCGCCGTCGAGAAACTTCATGGTCAGCTCATCATTGGCCTCGGCCGCCGCTTCAAGCATGTGCGCACGCCATTCGTCGGCCAGTGCCTTGAGCTCGTCGGGGATCTCTTCTTCGCGGTAACTGGTGCCATGGTCGGCATCGTTCCAGTAGATGGCCTTCATCTTCACCAGGTCGATCTGGCCGATGAAGTTTTCTTCGCTGCCGATGGCCAGCTGAATGGGCACCGGGTGGTGCCCCAGGCGCTGGTCGATCTGCTTGACCACCCGCAGGAAGTCGGCGCCCTGGCGGTCCATCTTGTTGATGTAGGCCAGGCGTGGCACATGGTATTTGTTGGCCTGGCGCCAGACCGTCTCGGACTGCGGCTCTACCCCGTCAGCACCGCTGAACACCACAACCGCGCCATCGAGCACGCGCAACGAGCGCTCCACCTCGATGGTGAAGTCGACGTGGCCGGGGGTATCGATGATGTTGAAGCGGTACTTGTGCGCGAACTGTTTGGTCGAGCCCTGCCAGAACGCAGTGGTCGCCGCCGAGGTGATGGTGATGCCGCGTTCCTGCTCCTGGGCCATCCAGTCCATGGTCGCGGCGCCATCATGCACCTCGCCCATCTTGTGGTTGACCCCGGTGTAGAACAGGATCCGCTCGGTAGTGGTGGTCTTGCCGGCGTCCACGTGGGCGACGATACCAATATTGCGGTACAGCTCGATGGGCGTTGTGCGGGCCATGGCGGACTACCTGCGGATGGGCGGATTCCACCACGTTAGCAGACCGGTGGAATCCTGCCCTGCCGCCGGGCCGTCAGTCGGCCTGGGCTTGCAGCATCCACTGGCCTTCCACTTCACGGGCAACGCCACTGGCCGTCAGCAGGGCCAGCAGGCGTGGGTGCAGGGCAGCTTCGGTGAAGGTCTTGAGGGTGGTCAGGTCCAGTGTGCCGACCAGGTTGAGGTCGGCCTTGGTGTACGACAGCCAGGTCTTTTTCAGTACCTGGGCGACATCGCTGCCCGAGGTGCTGGCGAAGCGGCGGTGCCACTGGCGGCTTTCGAAGGTGAAGGTGTGGGCGTGGCTGTAGGTGCTTTCGTCGCCACCTTCAGTGCAGCGGTGGCAGCTGCACGGGCCTTCGCCGAAGGCGTTGCGCAGGTAGCTGTTGAAGTCCACGACGGGCTTGAGGGACAGGCGTTTGTCGACATCGAACAGGTCGGCGATCAGGGGTTCTTCGGCGCTCACTCGGGATCCTCGTGTGGTGTGGCGTGCATCGGCGGGCACCCTAACAGATCGGGCCCATCAGATCACCTTTTGCAGGCCCGGCCTCTTCGCGGGCACGCCCGCTCCCACAGTGACCGTGCATGCTACCCCTGTGGGAGCGGGCGTGCCCGCGAAGAGGCCAGTAGAGACAACAGAGACCGCCTGCCGTACTCTACGCGCCCATACGCCTATACACCCATTGAGGTAACCCCGCTTGAGCACCAAGTACCCGTACACCGCCACCGTGACCATCAGCGCCGAAGACCGTGGCGGAGATACCGAGGCATCGGAAAACCCCAAGATGCGCGTTGGCCTGGAAGCGGTGACCGAAACCCTGAAGAAGGTGCATTTCGTCGGTACGCTCGCGGCCCCTGAGAAGCCGGCCACGCACATCTGCGTGACCCTGGAGAACGGCCTGACCTACTACGGCCCGATCGTCAACGGCCATGCCGAACTCGAAGGCGGCTGGATCGCCTTCGAGTCCGACATGCTTACACCCGAAGAACTGGGCCTGTAAGCCTCAGTTCAGTTCCACCAGGCACTGCTCGAGGATATCCAGCCCTTCCTCGAGCACCTCGGCCTCGATGGTCAACGGGGCCAGCAGGCGGATGATGTGCCGCGCCTTGCCGCTGGGCATCAGCAGCAAGCCCTTGGCCCGTGCCGACTCCATTACCTTGGCCAGTTGCGCCGGCGCCGGGCTGCCGTCGGCATTGACGAATTCGATGCCGCGCATGGCGCCCACGCCCGTCAGGCGGCCGATGTACGGGCTCAGGCCCGAAGCCTTCCAGCGCTGGTGGCGGCTGACGATGGCCTGCTCCTGGCGCTCACCCCAGGTGGCAATGTTCTCGTCGGTCATCTGCGCCAGGCTGGCCAGCGCCGCCGCACAGGCAATGGGGTTGCCCGAATAGGTGCCACCGAGGCCGCCCTTGGGCAGTGCTGCCATCAATTCCTTGCGCCCGACCACCGCGCCCAGCGGCATGCCGCCGGCAATGCTCTTGGCCAGCAGCAGCAGGTCGGGTTCGATGCCCAGCCGCGGGAAGGCGAAGCGCTGGCCGGTGCGGCCGAACCCGGACTGGATCTCGTCGATGATGATCAGGATGCCGTGTTGGTCGCAGAAGCGGCGCAAGGCCTGGGCGAAGGCCGGGTCGAGGGCGAGGAAACCGCCTTCGCCCTGTACCGGTTCGAGGATGAACGCTGCCACGTCTTCCACGGCCAGCTCGACGCTGAACAGGCGCTCCATGGCCTTGAGTGCCTGCTCGCAGGTCACACCGGTATCTGCGCTGGGGTAGGGCAGGTGGTACACCGGCCCAGGCAGGTCGCCGACCCGTTGCTTGTACGGGGCCACCTTGCCGTTGAGGTTCAGGGTGGCCAGGGTGCGGCCATGGAAGCCGCCGTCGAAGGCGATGATGGCGCGCTTGCCGGTGGCGCCACGGGCGACTTTCAGGGCGTTTTCGGCAGCTTCCGCACCGCTGTTGGTGAGCATGCCGGCCAACGGGTAGCTGACCGGTACGAACTGGCTCAGCTGTTCCATCAGTGCCAGGTATGGGCCATGGGGAGCGGCGTTGAAGGCATAGTGGGTCAGCCGGGTGGCTTGAGTCCGGATCGCTTCGACCACGGCGGGGTTGCAGTGGCCCAGGTTGAGCACGCCGATACCGCCGACAAAGTCGATGTAACGTTTGCCGTCGGTGTCCCAGACTTCGGCATTGCGGCCATGGGAAAGTGTGATCGGGTGAACGATGGCGATGGATTGGCTGATACTTTCCTGGTTCATGGGCACGCGAGACCTTTGTTCGAATTTGTTATTATCCAAGCGTGCCGAGGGGTTATTCCGCAAACGAATTATTCGATTGCGGTCATTCCCTGAATTCGTGATCTGACCGGATTCTTGTTGCCTGTGCCGGCCTCTTCGCGGGTAAACCCGCTCCCACAGGTAATGCACAGTTTTCGAGGCTGTGGTGATCCTGTGGGAGCGGGTTCACCCGCGAAGAGGCCGGTACAGGCAACATCAATCACCCTCGGCCACCCGCTCGCGAATCCACTGCACAAAGGCCCTGATCTTGGGCACTTCGGCCGCATGCTCGGCATGGGCAATGAAGTGCCGGCCATTGCTCGCAACCGGGTGGTCCCAGGCCACCACCAGCTTGCCCTCGCTCAGCTCCTCGGCCACCAGGTAGCGCGGAATCAGGGCAATGCCGCAGCCGGCAATCGCCGCGCGAATGCACAGGTAGAACGTATCGAAACGCGGCCCGTGGTAGCTGTTCTGGCTGTGCAACCCCAACCCCAGAAACCATTCATGCCAGGCCTCCGGCCGCGACACGCACTGCAACAGGCGGTGCTCGGTCAGCGCCTGGGCGCTGTCGAAAGGGTGGTTGGCCAGCAACTGCGGGCTGCACACCGGTACCACTTCTTCGCTGAACAGCTCGATGCAAGTTGCCCCGGGCCAGGTGCCCTGGCCGAAGAAAAAGGCAATGTCGGCCTTGGCCTGCACCAGGTCGAATGGCTCCAGTTCGTTGCGCACGTCCAGGTGGATGCGTGGGTAGCGGTCGCCGAAACCCTTGAGTTTGGGCACCAGCCAGCGCGCGCCGAAGGTGGGCTGGGTGGCGATGCGCAGTACTTCGGTTTCGTCGCCGTAGCTGAGGATGTAGCGGCTGGAAATGTCGATTTGGGTGAGGATCTTGTTCACTTCGGTGAGGTACAACGCGCCGGCCGGGGTCAGGTGCAGGCGCCGGCGAATGCGCTGGAACAGCGAGTGCGAAAGCATGTCTTCGAGCTGCGCCACCTGCTTGCTGACGGCGCTCTGGGTCAGGTGCAGTTCCTGCGCCGCGCGGGTGAAGCTGAGGTGGCGGGCGGCCGCTTCGAAGCACTGAAGGGCGGTGGTCGAAGGCATCAGGCGTTTGGACATGACGGGCAAATACCGAGCAAAAAAGGAAGGAGTTCATTCCAAAGCGGAATCATGTGGTTCGAAAAGGTCGTTTGTTGACCCCGGCCTATAGATTAATACTGACCTGGATCAACGATTACAACCGGTCATGTGAAGAGGAGGTCAGTACCCGCTTCCGGCATCTGCAAAACAACAACAACGACCGTCAGAAATTTATAAGAATTCTGCTCCGACCTTCAGCCGCCTCAAAGCGGCCGACCCATTCGAGGGTTCTTCATGGCTTCGCAAGACAACAAGAAACAGCGTTCCCTGCAGCACGGCCTGACTTCCCGTCAGGTTTCCATGATCTCCATTGCCGGCATCATCGGCGCTGGCTTGTTCATCGGTTCCTCAAACGCCATCGCCACGGCCGGCCCGGCCATCCTCATCTCTTACGCCATGACCGGCCTGCTGGTGTTGCTGGTGATGCGCATGCTGGGCGAAATGGCCATCGCCAACCCTAACAGCGGCTCGTTCTCCACCTATGCCTCCGAGGCCATCGGCCCTTGGGCGGGCTTCACCATCGGCTGGTTGTACTGGTGGTTCTGGGTGCTGATCATTCCGGTCGAGGCGATTGCCGGCGCCGACATCCTGCATGCCTACTTCCCGGGCGTACCGTCCTGGTTGTTCGCCTTCCTGATCATGCTGGTGCTGTCGGGTACCAACCTGATCAGCGTGAAGAACTTCGGTGCCTTCGAGTACTGGTTCGCACTGGTCAAGGTGGTGGCGATCATTGGCTTCATCGGCGTTTGCACCTTGGCGGTGTTCGGCTTCTGGCCGCTGGCCGAGGTGTCCGGGGTCAGCCGGCTGTGGGACAACGGCGGCTTCATGCCCAACGGGTTCGGCACTGTGCTCGGTGGCGTGCTGATTACCATCTTCTCGTTCTTCGGCGCCGAAATCGTCACTATTGCCGCTGACGAAACCTCCAACCCGAAAGACAAGATCCGCCGTGCCACCAACCTGGTGGTGTACCGCATTGCCATCTTCTACCTGGCGTCAATCTTCCTGGTGGTGTCGCTGGTGGCCTGGAATGACCCTGCGCTGAAAGCGGTCGGTTCGTTCCAGCGCGTGCTGGAAGTGCTGAACGTGCCAGGCGCCAAGCTGTTGGTCGACCTGGTGGTACTGGTGGCGGTGACCAGTTGCATGAACTCGGGCCTGTACACCGCGTCACGCATGCTCTATTCGCTGGGCGCCCGCGGCCAGGCACTGAGCATGACCAAGCGTATCTCCGGTTCGGGCGTACCGACCGTGGCGGTCATCTTCTCGACGCTGGCCGGTTTTGCCGGGTGCCTGGTCAACTATGTGTTCCCGGGCAAGGTGTTCGGCTTCTTGCTGTCCACCACCGGCGCCATTGCCTTGCTGGTGTACCTGGTGATTGCCGTGTCGCAGTTGCGCATGCGTGCTCGTGCCGATCGCGAAGGGCGCGCGCTGGAACTGAAGATGTGGCTGTTCCCATGGCTGACCTGGCTGGTGATCGGCACCATCGTCATGGTGCTGGGCTACATGCTGTTCAGCGATGCCTACCGCTACGAAACCCTGATGACCGCTGGCGTGACAGCATTCATCCTGCTGGTTTCGCTGACCCAGCGGCGCGCCAAGGTGGTTGCCCAGACCGCCTGACGTATCTGCTTTAATGGGGGCGTTGCGCGCCCCCATATCAATAAGCACAGGAAGCGTATGAGCGATCAACCTCTTTCCCTTCAGGCCCTCGCGGCACCCGACGGCACCTGCTACGGCTGCGGTTGCTCCCACCCCAGCGGCCTGCACCTGCAAAGCCACTGGGACGCCGACGGCATCCACCTGGTATGCCGTCATGCACCCGACAGCACCTTCATTGGCTGGCCCGGCCTGGTCTACGGCGGCCTGCTGGCGATGCTGGTCGACTGCCATTCCAACTGGACGGCCATGGCCTACCACTACCGCAACGAAGGCCGCGAGCCGGGCAGCCTGCCGCGAATCGACTGCGTTACCGGCACACTCAACCTGACCTACCTTAAACCTACGCCGATGGGTGTCGAGCTGCGGCTCAAGGCCCGGGTGGAAGGGGACGTGGGGCGCAAGAGCCGGGTGATTTGTGAAGTCTGGGCTGACGATGTGCTGACCGTGACGGCCGACTCGGTGTTCGTCCGTGTCGATACCGAAAAGCTCAAGCTCAAGGCCCACGGCCAAGCCTGAGTTGCCAGCGCTGATGAGCGGTCGGTGATGGTCAGCCGCCGGGGATGTCTCTAGAGTGACAGGTTCATTCCCCAGGCAAGGTTGATCATGACCGATCTCAGTGCTTTCCCTATTACCCGCAAGTGGCCCGCCAAACACCCCGAACGCCTGCAGCTGTACTCGCTGCCGACACCCAACGGCGTCAAGGTGTCGATCATGCTCGAAGAAATCGGCCTGCCCTACGAGGCGCACAAGGTCAGTTTCGACAACGATGACCAGTTGAGCCCCGAATTCATCTCGCTCAGTGCCAACAACAAGATCCCGGCCATCCTGGACCCCGACGGCCCGGGCGGGCAGCCGTTGCCCTTGTTCGAATCCGGGGCGATCTTGCAGTACCTGGCAGAGAAAAGTGGTCAACTGCTCAGCCAGCATCCCGCCCAGCGCTACCAGACCCTGCAGTGGCTGATGTTCCAGATGGGCGGCATCGGCCCGATGTTCGGCCAGGTCGGGTTCTTCCATTTCTTTGCGGGCAAGGACTATGAAGACAAGCGCCCGCGTGACCGCTATGTCAACGAGTCCAAGCGGCTGCTGGGTGTGCTGGACCGGCATTTGAAAGGCCGGGAGTGGATGGTGGACGAATACAGCATCGCCGACATTGCCATCCTCCCGTGGGTGCGTAACCTGGTAGATCGCTACAACGCACGGGAGTTGGTGGGTTTTGATCAGTTCAAGGAAGTGCAGCGGGTGCTGGCCACGTTCCTCGAACGGCCAGCGGTGCAGCGCGGCTTGAAAATCCCAAGCTGATAACCCAGAACCAGCCCTGTACACCTGCCCCTGTAGGAGCGGCCTTGTGTCGCGAAAGGGCCGCAAAGCGGCCCCGGGATTTCAGCAACAATGCATAAATTGCCGGGGCTGCTTTGCAGCCCTTTCGCGACACAAGGCCGCTCCTACAGAGGCCGCAGTTCAGGTTTAGAAAATGTGGCTCAGCAGCCAGTAAAGGCTCCCAGCCAACAGCATCGCCGCCGGCAGGGTCAGCACCCAGGCCATCAGCAAGTTGAACAACGTGCGCTTCTGAATCCCCGACCCATTCGCCACCATGGTCCCCGCCACCCCCGAGCTCAGCACGTGGGTAGTCGAGACCGGCAACCCGAACATGTCCGCTGCGCCAATGGTGCACATGGCAACGACCTCCGCCGAGGCGCCTTGGGCGTAGCTCAGGTGGGTCTTGCCGATCTTCTCGCCCACCGTCACCACGATGCGCCGCCAGCCAACCATGGTCCCCAGCCCCAGCGCGATGGCCACGGCCACTTTGACCCACAGCGGGATGAAGCGGGTGGCGTCGTCCAGTTGCGTCTTGAACAGTTGCACATGGCTGCGGGTGTCGGCGTCGAATGCCACCAGCCGGTTTTTCTCGATCAGGCGAATGGCTTCGCTGGTCAGGTACATGTCATTGCGCACGTTGGCCATGGCTTCGGCGGGTATACGCTTGAGCGAGCCGTAGCCTTTGACCTCTTCACCGATCATCCCGGTCAGCGCCGCCAGCGCCGGGACCAATTGCGGGCTGGCCTTGGGTTCACCAATGAACGCGGTCAGCGTCTGGCGCGGATCGACGGGGGCCTCTGGCGGGTCGCTGCGCACCAGCGCCTGGCGGGTCACTTCGGCAACGGCAGAAAACTGCAGGGCCTGCTCATTGGGAATGGTCCTGTTCAGCGCGTACGCCATTGGCAAGGTGCCGACCAGAATCAGCATGATCAGGCCCATGCCTTTCTGGCCGTCGTTGGAACCGTGAGCGAAGGACACCCCGGTGCACGTCAGGATCAGTACGCCTCGAATCCACCATGGCGGTGGTGTCTGGCCTTGCGGCGCCTGGTACAGCGCCTGACGTTTGACCAGTGCACGCAGCGCGAGCAACAACAAGGCGGCGCAGGCAAAGCCGATCAGGGGGGAGAACAGCAGGGCATAACCCACCTTGCTGGCCTGGGCCCAGTCCACGCCGCTGGTGCCGTCACGCCCATGCATCAGCGCATTGGCCACACCTACACCGATGATCGAGCCGATCAGGGTGTGCGAGGATGACGCCGGCAGCCCCAGCCACCAGGTGCCGAGGTTCCAGATGATCGCCGCCAGCAGCAGGGCAAAAACCATCGCAAAGCCGGCCGAGGAGCCCACCTGTAGAATCAGTTCCACCGGCAGCAGGGCGATGATGCCGAATGCCACCGCGCCACTGGAGAGCAGCACGCCGAGGAAGTTGCACAGCCCGGACCACACCACCGCGACCGGTGCCGGCAACGCATTGGTGTAGATCACCGTGGCCACCGCGTTGGCGGTGTCGTGGAAACCATTGACGAATTCGAAGCCCAGGGCAATCAACAGTGCCAGGCCCAGCAGCAGAAACGGCGTGACGGTGGTGATCACCGTGCCGCTGGCGTTTACATCCTGCTTCAGGCTCCAGGCGGTGTAGGCGATACCCGCCAGCAGCAGGCCGAAGAACAGCACGAGGGTGGCGCGCCCTGGCTTGTGGTCAAGCTGCGGGCGGGGGTTGCGCTGGGCCAGGTGCGGCTGGCTGGCCAGTGACGGGGTTGCCATGATGGCTCCGGTTGGCATTGGGCAAGTTGCCGAAGGCCTTGAGCATAGAAACAATTCGTAACCCGACCGTGACCTCGATCAATGAATTATCTAGGCTCAAGACGGACGGTAAATGCAGGAGAAACCCATGATCCGCTGCAAGCGTGTCTACGATGCGGTCACGGGCGACGATGGCCAGCGAGTGCTGGTCGACCGCCTGTGGCCGCGCAACAAGCGCAAGGAAGACTTGCACGGGCAGTGGTTGCGCGAAGTGGCACCCTCGGATGATTTGCGTAAGGCGTTTCACCAGGGGGACGTCGACTTTGCCGGTTTTACCCAGCGCTACCAGCAAGAGCTGGCGGCCCATCCCGAGTACTGGTACCCGCTGCTGGGCCTGGCCGACAAGGGCACGCTGACCCTGCTTTATGCAGGCAAGGACACCGAGCACAACAATGCCCGGGTGCTGGCCGACTGGCTGGAAAGCGAACTGGACCGGCGTGGGCCTGGCAGTTCACCTGTCTGTTATGCCCAATGAGCGATGTGGTGATGCCCCTGCAACTGATTCCCGCCAACGACAATCACCGCACCTTTGCCCGCGACCTCACGCGTCGCGCCATGCTGCCGTACTACCGTGAATTTGACCTGCTTTGGATCGAGGACGCCTTCGACCAGGCCTGGGGTTGGCGCGAGCAGTGGCTGATCAGCGAAGGCGACACCCTGTTGGGTTTCTGCAGCCTCAGCCAGGACCGCCAGGCACTGTTTATCCGCGAGTTGCACCTGTTGCCCGAGCATCGCGGGCGCGGTGTCGGCAGTTGGGTATTGGAAGAGCTGGCGCTGTGGGCCGGTCAACGGCGCCTGCCATTGCTGCGGCTGATGGTGTTTCGCAGCAACCCGGCGCGCCTTTTGTACCTGCGCCACGGCTTTGCCGAAATGGGTGAGGACGCGTGCTTTGTGCGCATGCAACGTTCGATCGGCTAGTAGCGCAATGATGGCTTGTCGCGACCGAAGCGCAGGGGCATAGTGAACCCAGGCGTTCACGGTCGCCCGCAGACGGGGCGGCGGAGGATGAGCGTGATCAGGGATAAGGAGAAGCCCACAATGAACGGGATTGGTCCGCGGCTGCGGGAAGAGCGTGAACGCCTGGGCATGACCCAGCGCGTGTTTGGCGATATCGGTGGGGTCGAACCCAATGCCCAGGGCAAGTACGAAAGCGGCGAGCGCACGCCACGGGTCGATTACCTGGCAGCCCTCGCGGCCAGGGGGGTGGATGCACTGTACGTGCTTAGCGGCATTCGCACGCCGGCCCCGCTGGAGGGGCTGAGTACGGATGAGTCGGGGTTGCTGGGCGCCTTCCGGCAATTGCCCATGGACGACCAGGCGGCCATCTGGCACCTGCTGGGCCGCTTGAGCAGCGATAGAAAGCCCAGGCAAACAGTGAGGCATGTCACTGTTGAGCGTCAGGCGTTTCTTACAGAAGCAATGCGTTAGACCCGTTTGGAAAAATTTTGTTAAGGTGGCGGGATCCAATCGCCCTGCTGACGAGGTGTGTGCTTGATTAGGGTCTTAGTGGTCGACGATCACGATCTGGTACGAACCGGTATTACCCGCATGCTGGCCGACATCGATGGCCTGCAGGTGGTGGGTGAGGGGGACTCGGGCGAATCCGCGCTCAAGCTGGCCCGTGAGCTGAAGCCGGACGTGGTGCTGATGGACGTGAAAATGCCCGGCATCGGCGGCCTGGAGGCCACCCGCAAACTGCTGCGCAGCCACCCGGACATCAAGGTAGTGGCCGTGACCGTGTGCGAGGAAGACCCGTTCCCCACGCGCCTGTTGCAGGCCGGTGCGGCCGGTTACCTGACCAAGGGCGCAGGCCTTGACGAAATGGTCCAGGCCATCCGCCTGGCGTTTGCCGGCCAGCGCTACATCAGCCCGCAAATCGCCCAGCAGCTGGCGCTGAAACCGTTCCAGCCGCAGGGCTCACCGTTCGACACGCTGTCGGAGCGGGAAATCCAGATTGCCCTGATGATCGTCGGCTGCCAGAAAGTGCAGATCATCTCTGACAAGTTGTGTCTCTCGCCCAAGACCGTCAATACTTACCGTTATCGGATCTTTGAAAAACTCTCGGTCACCAGCGACGTCGAACTGACCTTGCTGGCCGTTCGCCACGGTATGGTCGACGCAAGCCTGTAAAACCTCATGTCCCAAGCTTTTGATGCCAGCGCATTCCTGGCGACCTGCAGTGGTCGCCCGGGCGTTTACCGGATGTTCGACGCCGAAGCCCGGCTGCTTTACGTGGGCAAGGCCAAGAACCTCAAGAAACGCCTGGCCAGCTATTTCCGCAAAACCGGCCTGGCGCCCAAGACCGCCGCGCTGGTAGCGCGTATCGCCCAGGTTGAAACCACCATCACCGCCAACGAAACCGAGGCGTTGCTGCTGGAGCAGAACCTGATCAAGGAATGGCGGCCGCCGTACAACATCCTGCTGCGCGACGATAAATCCTACCCCTACGTGTTCCTGTCCGACGGCGAGTTTCCGCGGTTGGGCATTCACCGTGGGGCGAAAAAGGCCAAGGGCCGCTACTTTGGCCCATACCCCAGCGCCGGGGCCATCCGCGAAAGCCTCAGCCTGCTGCAAAAGGCCTTTTCGGTGCGCCAGTGCGAAGACAGCTACTACGCCAACCGCACCCGGCCGTGCCTGCAGTACCAGATCAAACGCTGCAAAGGGCCCTGCACCGACCTGGTCAGCGCCGAGGAATACGCCGACGACGTGCGCCATTCGGTGATGTTCCTTGAAGGCCGTAGCCAGCAATTGGGCAACGAGTTGAATGCCGAGATGGAGAAGGCCGCCATGGCCCTCAATTTCGAAAAAGCCGCCGAGTTGCGCGACCAGATCGCCCTCTTGCGCCGCGTGCAGGACCAGCAGTACATCGAGGGCGGCACTGGCGACGTCGATGTCATCGCCGCCTTCGTCAACCCGGGTGGCGCCTGTGTGCACCTGATCAGCGTGCGCGGCGGCCGGGTGCTGGGCAGCAAGAACTTCTTCCCGCAGGTGGGCATCGAGGAGGAAGTGGCCGAGGTCATGGCCGCGTTCCTCTCCCAGTACTACCTGGGCAACGCAGAGCGCGAACTGCCCGGCGAGTTGATCGTCAACGTGGTTCACGAAGACTTCGACGCCATCACCGAAGCACTACACACGCTGCGTGGCCGCGAGCTGACCATCAGCCACCGGGTACGTGGCACGCGCGCCCGCTGGCAGCAGCTGGCAGTGACCAATGCCGAGCAGGCGCTGAATGCCCGCCTGGCAAACCGCCAGCACATGGCTGCACGCTTCGAGGCCTTGGCCGAAGTGCTGGGCCTGGACGAAGTGCCGCAGCGCCTGGAGTGCTACGACATCAGCCATTCCAGCGGCGAAGCCACCGTGGCCAGTTGCGTGGTATTCGGCCCCGAAGGTGCGCTGAAGTCCGACTACCGCCGCTTCAACATCGAAGGCGTCACTGCCGGCGATGACTACGCCGCCATGCACCAGGCCCTGACCCGTCGTTACGGGCGCATCAAGGACGGTGAGGGCAAGCTGCCCGACGTGTTGCTGGTGGACGGCGGCAAGGGCCAGTTGAACATGGCCCGCGATGTGATGCAGGAGCTGGGCTTCACCGACCTGACCCTGCTCGGTGTGGCCAAGGGCGTTACCCGCAAGGCCGGTTTTGAAACCCTGTACCTGAATGACGTGCACCACGAGTTCACCCTGAAAGGTGATTCACCGGCCCTGCACCTGATTCAGCAGATCCGCGACGAAGCCCACCGTTTCGCCATTACCGGCCACCGCGCCCGCCGCGGCAAGGCCCGTCGGGTGTCCAGCCTGGAGGACGTGGCCGGGGTAGGGCCCAAGCGCCGGCGCGACCTGCTGAAACATTTCGGCGGCCTGCAGGAGCTCAACCGCGCCAGTATCGATGAAATTGCCAAAGCCCCCGGCATCAGTAAAAAGCTTGCCGAGTCGATTTATGCCAGCCTGCATAGCGAGTAGAATGCCGGGCTCAACTTGCAGCCAGTCGTACCGATGAATATTCCAAACCTGCTCACCGTTCTACGCGTCCTGCTCATTCCGTGCTTCATCCTGCTGTTCTATATGCCCTATCACTGGAGCTATATGGCAGCCAGCAGCGTGTTTGCCGTTGCCGCCGCCACCGACTGGCTGGACGGCTACCTGGCGCGTCGCCTGCAGCAGAGCACACCGTTCGGTGCCTTCCTGGACCCGGTGGCCGACAAGCTGATGGTGGCGGTGGCCCTGGTGCTGCTGGTGCAGACCCACGCCAACTTCTGGCTGACCCTGCCGGCCGCGGTCATCATCGGCCGCGAAATCGTGGTGTCGGCACTGCGCGAGTGGATGGCCGAGCTGGGCGCACGGGCGCACGTGGCGGTGTCCAACCTTGGCAAGTGGAAGACCGCGGCACAAATGCTGGCGCTGGTGATCCTGCTGGCCAACCCGCCAGCGGTAACGTTCTGGGTCATCCTGGGCTACGGGCTGCTGCTGGTGGCGGCGGGGCTTACGCTGTGGTCGATGGTGCACTACCTGCTGGCCGCCTGGCCGCACCTGCGCGAAGGCTCGGAAC
This sequence comes from Pseudomonas sp. WOUb67, assembly GCF_050058005.1. Classification (NCBI taxonomy): domain Bacteria; kingdom Pseudomonadati; phylum Pseudomonadota; class Gammaproteobacteria; order Pseudomonadales; family Pseudomonadaceae; genus Pseudomonas; species Pseudomonas sp. WOUb67. The sequence goes on from NZ_CP170112.1 coordinate 2,797,155, forward strand.
AGAAATAAACTTTTTTTGAATCAAGGGCTTGACGCTGTTTTAGAAATCGCTAGAATGGCACCCATCACGACGCGGGAATAGCTCAGTTGGTAGAGCACGACCTTGCCAAGGTCGGGGTCGCGAGTTCGAGTCTCGTTTCCCGCTCCAAATTCGATCCTCAGTGCGTCGCTGGGATCAAAAAAGAAGAGGCCCTAGGGCCTCTTTTTTTATGCCTGCATTTTATTGACGTTCTCCTTTCTCAAAGCAAACACAAGCCCTGTAGGAGCAGCCTTGTGCTGCGAAGAGGCCATTGCAGCCGAAGATGATCTTCAGCCTTGCCGGCCTCTTCGCAGCACAAGGCTGCTCCTACAGGTTGATGCTTAAATATGAATGATGGTGCAAGACCGTTGCTCCGATAGCCCCGCGCAGGTTTGCCGGGCTATTTCAGAAAGTTCAGGTCCAGTGGGTAGTCCAGAATGATCCGGGTCTGGTCCAGGTCATTGGCGATTGCCCCGTAATCACCGCCCGTGCGCATCGACGCATGCAGCACACGCAGGGACAGGTTTTTTACAGGCCCGGACTGCACCACGTATTTCACCCACAAGTCCCGTTCCCACTGCGAACCGTCGCGGACCGCCTGGAACCGTGAATAGGCACCGCCGGCATCGCGGCCATCAATATCGGTACCGCGTATGTAGCGCGCCGTGAAGCTCAGCCCGGGTACGCCAAAGATGACGGCGTCCAGGTCGTAGCGTGCACTCCAGGCTTTTTCGTTGGGGCTGTTGAAGTCGCTGCCCTGGGAGGCCGCATCCAGTTCGATGTCGAAACTGTTCCAGACATAGTCGAAAGGCTGGTCGCCATCGATGCGGGTATAGGCCACTTCGAACTTGTGCCCACCCAGTGCGTAGCCCACCCGGGCACTCCAGGCATCGTTGCGAATATCGCCCAGTAGCGAGGTACCGGTGTCACGCGTACGGTAGTAATTGGCGCCGGTATTGAACACGCCACCCACCTTCAAAGGCACACGGTATTCGATGGAGGCAAACTGCTGGTTCCAGATATTGTCCAGTTCCGACCCGAACAGTTTGACCTTCACATTGTCGACGCCGGTGTAGATGCCGCCGTAATAACTGACAAAGTCACTGTCGGCCTGGCGGCCACCGTAGGTGGTACCCAACTGGCCGCCGTGGTTGGTTGCTGCCCGGTCGCTGCTGGAGGTGAAGCGCCCTGCGTTCAGGGCCAGCCCGGCGAAGGAATGATCGGTGACGTTCCAGCCTCGGAGCGTTTGCGGCAGCAGGCGGATATCACCGTATTTGAGTACGGGCGAATCCGGGAACAGGTCGCCATAGGCCAGTTCAGTGCTGCCAACCCGCACCTTTACCGCGCTACCGGCCTTGGAGTATTCATGTTTGGGGTCGCCCTGGTTGTCGCGCGCGACGATGCCGCCATTGCCAATACCGTCGCCAACCCGGCCCTTGCCACCGTCGAGCTTTACCGCCCCCATGTAATGCAGGTCCAGGCCGAACCCCACCAGCCCCTGGGTGTAGCCGGAATTGAACTTGGCCAGCACACCTTGCGCCCATTCCTGGCGATAACTTTGCCGCTCGCCGGCCGGGTTGAGGTAACTGCCGTTGCGGTTGTCGGCGTTCCAGTAGAAGTTTCGCAAGCCGACCGTGGTGGTACTGTCTTCAATAAAACCATGGTCCGATTCAGCCGCGCAGGCAATCGAGCCCAACAGACAGGCACTCGCGCCTGCCATCCCCAAGGTGAAATTTTTGAGCGACATGAAGACTTCCTTATTGCCAGATTAAGAACGGCAGCGTGAAGATTTATTGTTATTGCCCCTGCGTCTGCGGCGGGCAGCCGGGGGCCTGATCGCTAACTTGCGGGTGCGGCGAGTTGCGCTCTTTATTGTTGTATTGCTCGGAAGGCCGGGTTGCCCATGGCAACCCGGAGCACATCGGGTGTTGCCTCAGGCAGTCATGCCGTTAAAGAAGCGCGAGGCATTTTCATCCAGGGTCGCAATGTCGTAGCCACCCTCCTGGACCACCACGCAAGGCAGGCCCAGCGCCTTGATCCGCTGCCCCAGCAGGCGGAACCCTTCATGGCTGACGTGTACCTTGGACTGCGGGTCGTTTTCGTAGATGTCAAAGCCCAGCGACAGCACCAGCACGTCCGGCGCGAAAGCACGCAGCGCCGTTGCCGCCTTGTCCATGCAGGCAAAGAAATCCGCTTCGCTGGCGCCGTGTGCCATGGGCAGGTTCAGGTTGAAGCCAACCCCTGCGCCAGCCCCGGTCTCATCATCGAAACCGGCGACCACCGGGTAGAAGTTGGTCGGGTCGCCATGAATCGACACGTACAGCACATCGTCCCGCTCGTAGAAGATTTCCTGGATGCCCTGCCCGTGGTGCATGTCGGTGTCGAGCACTGCCACTTTGCCGAACTTGCCACGCAGCACTTGGGCGGCTATAGCGGCGTTGTTCAGGAAGCAGAACCCACCTGCGGCTTCGGCGCGGGCGTGGTGACCTGGTGGCCGGCACAGGGCATATGCGGCCTGGTCGCCTTCGATTACCGCATGTGCCGCGGCCACCGCGCTCTGCGCCGACCAGTAGGCGGCCTGCCAGGTGTGCTCGCCAATCGGGCAACTGCCATCGGCCAGGTAGCGGGCCGTCTTGCCGAGGATGCCGCGCAAGGGGTTGCCTTCGCGGATGTAGATGTTGGACATCACCTCATCGCCCCAGTCCTCTGGCACTTCATGCCATTGCTGGTAGGCGCTGTCCAGGTAGTCCAGATACGGCTGGCCATGCACGGCCGCCAGCGGCGCCAGGCCGTGGTCGGCGGGTTCGAGCAGCGGGTAGCCGAGCTTTTCGACCACGGCCAGTAGCGGGTCGATGCGTGCCGGCACTTCCTGCGGTTGGCGCATCTGGCCACGCGACAGGTAGGAACGGGGGTGGTGCAGGCGTTGAGCAGGATGGAAAAACGTTTTCATGGAACACCTCTTGGTAACGCGTGCGGTCAATAGCCCAGTTCGGGATTGACCAGGTTGTTCAGTTCCAGCCCGGCATTCAGGCGCGACACGTTGTCGGCCACTTGCCGGGCGATGCACAGGTCGGATGCGGCCGAAGCCATGTGCGGTGTCACCCACACCCCGGGCGTGTGCCACAGCGGCGAATCGGCGGGCAGCGGCTCCTGTTCGAACACATCGAGCAAGGCGCCGCGCAACTGCCCGCTGGCCAGCGCCTGGCGCAGGTCGTCCGGGTTAAGGTGCTGGCCACGGCCACAGTTGATCAGGGCGCTGCCTTCGGCCATGTGCCGGAATACCGCATGGTTCAGTACACCGTGCGTGCTGGCGGTGAGGGGCAGCAGGTTGACCAGCACATCCAGCCCGGTGAGGAAATCATGCAGCGAACCCGCGCCTTCAAAGGTGGTTACGCCATCGAGCTGGCGCGGCGTACGGGCCCAACCGCGCACGTCATAACCTGCCGCCGCCAACCGCTGCGCCACCGGTGCGCCAATCGCGCCCAGCCCCATCACGCCAACCCGGTAGTCGCCTGCCTTGCGCTGCACCGGGCGCTGCCAGTGCTGGCGGGCGTTGCCTGCAATCACCCGGTCGAAGCCCCGGTGAAAGTGCAGCACGCCCCAATGCACGTACTCGCTCATGCCCTGGGTGTGGTCAGGGTCGACCACCCGGCACACAGGCAGCGACACATCGCGTGAGCTGTCCTGGGCCAGGTGGTCGATCCCCGAGCCGATCGAGTGCACCAGGCGCAGGTTCGGCAAGCGGCCAAGGCTACCTTGGGGCGGGAACCAGCACACGGCCACTTCGGCGTGCCGTGCGCCGGCAGCGTCCGGGCGCAGCACGTTCAGCTGCGGGGCGTGTTCGGCGAACAGCGCGGCCAGCCAGTCAGTCAGCGCCGGGTTCTGGCAAAGCAATACAAGGCTGGCCATGTCAGCTGCACCACTCGCTGCGCTGCGCGTCGATCAGGCTGAGCGCGGCCTGCCAGGCCATGTCGATGATGCCGTCGATGCCATCGCGGCCGAACTGGGCTGCGGTGTGCCGGCACACTTCCTCACTGGGGATGTTCAACGCCACGCCGGCAGACATCGCCTGGATTTGTGCCTGGCAGGCGCGCTCCAGGAAATAGATCTCGTGGAACGCTGCCGCCACGCCGCTGCCGGCGGCCAGCAGCCCATGGTTGCGCAGGATCATCGCCTTGTGCGCGCCAAGGTCGGCGACCAGCCGCTCGCGCTCTTCCAGTGACAGGGCGATGCCTTCGTAGGTGTGGTACGCCAGGTTGCCGTAGAACTTCAGCGCGTGCTGGGTCAGCGGCAGCAAACCGTCGCGCTGCGCTGCCACCGCCATGCCCGCTGCCGTGTGGGTGTGGATGATGCAGTGCAGGTCCGGGCGCGCCTCGTGGATCGCCGAGTGGATGACGAAGCCGGCCGCATTGACCTTGCCACTGTTGAAGTGGCTGTCGACCACGTTGCCGTCCAGGTCGATCAGCACCAGGTCGCTGGCGCGCATCTTCTCGAACGCCACGCCGTAGCGGTTGATCAGAAAGTGCCGGTCAGGGCCCGGTACACGCAGGGTGATGTGCGTATCGATCAGGTCGGTCATGCGGTAGTAGGCGATCAGGCGATACAGCGCCGCCAGCTCACAGCGCGATTGCCATTCGGTGTCTGACATATTGTGAGGCTTGCTCATCAGGCGATTCCTTGCGAAGTGGAGAGGGCGGCCGGCCTGGCGCCGGCGCTGCGCAGGTGCGAGAGCCCCAGCACGCCGGCCAGCGACATCAAGGCCAGCACGCTGAAGAACAGCGCCAGCGGTACCCATTGCCCGGCGAACTGGCCGGCAACGAACGTGCCCAGCATTGGCGTGAGGCCACCGGTCAGGCCGCTGCCCAGTTGGTAGGCGATGGAAATGCCCGAGTAACGCACCCGGGCCGGGAAGGCTTCGGCCATGTACCCGGCAATCACCGCATACAGTGCCGACAGCATGACCACGGCCAGGGCGATGCCGGCGGTCATGTAGACCACATTGCCGGTTTGTACCAGCAGGAACATCGGGTACGGCACCACCATGCACAGCGCAGCGACCCACGTCAGGAAACGCCCTTCGCCGAGGCGCTCGGCGAGCATGGCCGAACAGGGTTGCGAGAGAAACTGCAGGATGGTGACCACGAACAGGCAATCGAGAATGGTGGTCTTGGCGATGCCCTGATACTGGGTGACGTAGGTGATCATGAAGGTGTTGGTGAAGAAGAACCCGCCAGAGCCGATGGTCACGGCCAGGGCTGCGAAGACGATGTTCCGCCAGTGGTTGCGCAGCACTTCGCGCACCGGGTTGGCGCTGGTCTGGTCGCTGTCCTTGACCTCGGCAAACTCTGGCGACTCCGGCACGCCGAAGCGGATCAGCAAGCCGACGATCATCAGCAGCCCGCTCATCAGGAACGGAATACGCCAGCCCCAGCTCATCAGGTCTTCCGTCTCCATGGCCGTGATGAAGCGGAAGGCGATCAGCGCCAGCAGCAGGCCTGCCGGGCTGCCCCACTGGGCGAACGAGGCGAAGAACACCTTGCGGCCCTTGGGCGCATGCTCGCTGGCCATCAGCACCGCGCCGCCCCATTCGCCACCGACTGAAATGCCCTGTAGCAGGCGCAGGAAGATCAGGCCGATGGGGGCCCAGATACCGGCCTGTGCGTAGGTTGGCAGCAGGCCGATGCAGGTGGTGGCCACGCCCATCAGCACGATGGTCACCAGCAGCATTTTCTTGCGCCCCAGGCGGTCGCCCAGGTGGCCGAATACCATGCCGGCGAACGGCCGGGCGATGAAGCCCACGGCAAAGCTGCCGAACGCGGCCATGGTGCTGAGCATCGGGTTTTCGCTGGGGAAGAACAGCTGCCCGAGCACCAGGGCTGCGGCAAAGGCGTAGATGTAGAAATCATAGAATTCGATGGTGGTGCCAATAAAGGCAGCCGCCGCGGCACGACGCGGGGTGGGGGTGTTGGTCGTCATCTGAGGCTCCTGGGCGTCATTGTTATAGGCAGGAGAAGGAGAGCCCTGCACGGGCAGGACAAAGGCACTCTGGCGGTGCGTTGCTTGATGGTGAGCCAAGTCCTATTCTAGGAAAAGCTTCTAATTTAAATACTCAAGTATAAGACCAACAAATAATGACGCCGACGACCACGCCCCCAGCAAGAGACCCCGAAGCCAAGCGCTTTCTCAACGATCGCCTCGACTGGAACCTGTTGCGCACGTTTCTGGTGATCGGCCAAGAGGGCAGCATCAGCCGGGCGGCGGCACGCCTGCACTTGAGCCAACCAGCTGTGAGCCAGGCGCTAAGGCGCCTGGAGGAGCAACTGAACAGTGCCCTGGTGGTGCGTCGCGGGCCGCGCATCACCCTGTCGCAGGCGGGGCAGGAAGTGATGCAGATCGCTGCCGAGCTGTACGGCACGGTCTCGCGGCTGGGGCCTGCGCTGGATAGCCCTGCCGAGACAGTGACGGGCAAGATCCGCCTGCTCAGCATCAGCCGCATCCAGTCCCGTGCGTACGACGACTTCCTGGCGCAGTTTCACAGTGACTACCCGCAGGTGGAACTGGAAATCGATGTGCTGCGCAGTTCGGATGTGGTCAGTGGCCTGTTGCAGAAGACCGCATCATTCGGTTTGAGCCTGTGTCGCACCCCCCAGCCAAGGCTGGAGCAACGGGTGCTGCTCGAACAGCGCTACGCGTTTTTCTGTGGCAAGCGCCATCGTTTTTTTGGTCGCAAGAACCTGACCGTCGCGGACCTTCAAGGCGAGAACTTTGTCAGCTTCACCAGTGACCAGATGGGCGGCAACCTGTCGCCGCTTACGGTGTTTCGCGATCAGCAGGGCTTTACCGGGCGCATTGTCGCGTCGTCGCCGAGCCTGGATGAAATTCTGCGCTTGGTGGGGGCCGGCTATGGCATCGGCTGCCTGCCGGAGCACATCGTCGCTGCGGATGTGCAGGCCAACGAGCTGTGGCGTTTGCCGCCGTGGGACGGGGTGATCGATGTGAACGTGTACCTGCTCTGGAACCGCGAGCAGAAATTGACTCAGGCCGAGTCGATATTCCTGGAGCGATTCCAGCAAATGCTCATGACCACAGACCCGGCCGAACGGTTCTGATCGGAGGGGGCGGGGCGCCAGTGCTTATCGTGCCCGCAGCTGTCATCAGTTTCTCATCAAGATTGTTCGGTGGGTCTTCAGCATAGTGGCTGGGAATCTATTCCGGGTGATGGTGATGGTGGTAGCTGAAGTGGAGACGGGCGAAAGACCAGACTCGCTTTTAACCCTGAGGGATTGGTGTGCCCTTGTGAAGTCTGGTGAGCAAGTCATTCGTATTTACAATGGCTGTGATGTTTTGTGTCTGGCGCATCGTGAGGGTTCAGCTTGCTTGTGCCTGGCGCCTGGGTGGCAGGGCTTGCTGGTCTTACGCCCGGGATTGCAAGTGCTCAGTGGAAGTGCCTGGGTGCTGCCTTTGTCGCAAATGAATCTTTTCAAATTGCAGCTCTTTATTGATCAGGGGGGCGTGCCTGAGGTGCAACCTGCTCGAAGCGAGCCCTGGGCAGTGTTGAGCGAAGGTCGTGGCCAAGGTCGGGCAGCGCCGGCGCTGGAGTCCTGGTATCTCACCCTTGCGCTGCAAGGTGATGCTGCCTATCGAGATTTTGCCCGTCATTTGCGCAGTAGTGAGCGTTATCAGTTGCTCGTTTTTTTGCTGGAGCAAGGTTCGGGCGGTGTAAAGCTCCAGGACCTTGCAGGTCGCTATGGCGTGTCGGTCTCGCACTTCAGAAGGCTTTGCCGTCAAGCGCTTGGTGGTACGGCCAAGTCCGAGTTGCGTGAGTGGCGTACGGCACGAGCGCTGTTGAGCATGGCTCAAGGCGCAGCCTCCCTGACAGACGTTGCCTTGGAGTTTGGTTACGCCTCCTCCTCGCATTTTTCCAAAGAAATCAGAGAGCTGGTCGGAATTGCGCCGAGTAGTTTGATCGATATAACCGGCCTGTCGAGCGAATAAACTCATGACGTTTAAAAGTGGTTTTCCGCGCGCGGTCATGCTCGTGATTTGTTGCCTGTTGCCTATGGCTCCTTCGGTTGCCTCTGTTCGTGCTGAAGAGGGTTATGTGGCTCGCCAGGAGGGCCTGCGCACATTCTTCGATGCACTGTCAGCGTCCTTGGGTCAGCCGGTCATCCTCAGCAAAGCAGCCGCTCGGCGCACCATCAGTGGCGAATTTTCGCTCGTCGCACCGCAGCAGACGCTGGAGCGTATCGTTCGGCAAATGGCGTTGATCTGGTACAGCGATGGCCAGACGTTGTATGTCTATGAGGCGAGCGAAGCGAAGCGCGCCGTTATTTCGTTGAATACCATTACTGTCCAGAAGCTGGATGCCTTCTTGCGCAGCTCAGGGTTGCGCGATGCCCGATACCCTTTGCGTCACGATGGATTGCGGACCTTTTACATTTCTGGCCCGCCGATCTATGTCGACCTCGTGGCGCAGGCCGCGCAATTCATGGACAACCAAAGTGCCAGCTTGCAACTCGGACAGCAGCGCATTGGCGTAATCAATCTGCGCAATACCTTCGTTGCAGATCGCAAATACGAATTGCGCGACCAAAGCATCACGGTACCCGGCATTGCGACGGCCATCGAGACGCTGCTCAAGGGGGAAAGCCGTGCTATCGACGCGGCAATCAACAAGGACGGGGAAGCGCATCCGGGTGGCATGCCGAGCTTTCCATCGGGCGGGCTGGGTGCCCTCGAGCCCGACTCTCCCGACATGACCGCGCCGCGGAGCATTGCTCGCGATCTGGCTGCCGGCAATATCCGCGTAGTGGCTTATCCCGATACCAATAGCCTTCTGGTCAAGGGGCTGCCGGAGCAGGTGCTTTTTATCGAGAATCTGGTTGCTGCGCTCGATGAGCCAAAGCGCCATGTCGAGCTCTCCCTGTGGATCATCGATCTGCAGAAGGACGATCTCAATGAGTTGGGCGTCGACTGGAAGGGGTCGTTCAAGGTCGGCTCGAAGGTGGCGGCATCGCTCAACGGCGGCTCGCTGAGCACGCTGGATAGCACGTCGTTCATGGCTGCCATTTCGGCGCTGGAAACCGACAGCCGCGCCCGGGTGGTTTCGCGCCCGGTCGTGCTGACTCAGGAAAACGTTCCGGCGATTTTCGACAATAACCGTACCTTTTATGCGCGGCTGATCGGTGAGCGCAGTGTAGAGCTCGAACATGTCACTTACGGCACCTTGGTCAGCGTCTTGCCACGCATTTCAGCCTCCGGCGAAGTTGAGATGGCGCTCAATATCGAGGACGGCAGTGTGGTCGATTCAACCAACGGGTCGTCTGGGGTTGACGCGTTGCCGACGGTTGGCCGAACGCGGATCAGTACTGTTGCCCGGGTGCCGCGGGGTAAAAGCCTGCTGGTTGGAGGCTTCACCCGTGACGAGAGTGGAGAGGTAATCAAGCGTATCCCGGTGCTGGGGCATATCCCGTACCTGGGGCGGATGTTCAGCTACCGGCAGACCCGTGAATCCAACACGGTCCGGGTGTTCCTGATTCAACCTAAAGAGCTCGATAGCCTGCTGGAGCCCGGCGTTATGCAGCTTGATTCGCGGGTGATCGACAAGGCGGCCCGTGATCCGGCCGACCGCGCGGTGCTGCGCGCGCTGGAGCGCTGACATGGATGCCATGGGTACAGTGCGGCCGCGCGTACAGATGTCGCGCCCGCATCAGGGCAGCGAGCCCCAGGCAAAGGCCGTTGAAGCGCCAGACGACGATGCCTCTCCAGCAGCCAGCGTTCAGCGATTCGTTGAGAACAGCGATGAGATGGCGGCTTCCCTGCGTTCGCAGTTTCGCCGTAGAGGCGATTTCGGCGACAAGTTCGAAGGTTTGGCAGAAAGCTTTGAGCGGGTGCTGGATGAAGACGTGATTCCCAAGGCTCGGCAGATACAGTCGCTGGCCAAGCTTGCCGAGCGCAGCATCGAATGGTTGCTGGCGCAGGCCAGGGGATTGTTTCCCGATGACAGCGACCTGGTGCTGGTACTGCGCCAACTGTTGCGGGAGAAAGTGATGGCCGAGGCGACCCGCCGGCGTCTGGAGGCGCTACTGCAACAGGTGCTCGTTCAATCGCCGCCCAAGCGTTTGAAGGCCGGTATCAATTCGGCACTCAAAGCCAAGATGTTTGGCAAGGTGCTGGCGTTGCGAGCGGCCTTGTTGCGTGACACCTATCGCTCGTTTCTTGAGTCCGAAGGGGGGGCGGTCGAATCCTATGAGGGGTGGATAGCCATTTACGGCTATCAGCATCGTGGCCCGGTGCTGGATTTCATCGAGGCTGCGTTATTGACGGACATCGATGCCCAGGACCCCAGTTGTTCACGCGACGAGTTTGGCCAGTTGCTAAAAAAACTGGGTGATCTCAAGCGTCTGCGTTCGGTTGATGCCGTGTTCATCCAGAGGCTGCTCGTACACGAACTGATTTGCCGGCATAACGCCAGCGAGCCGGACTGGTTGGTGTTCTTGCTGGGGCTGCTGCAGTTTCCCGACGAGCTCGACCCTTTGCTGTCAGGCCTGTTTGGGGAGCGATTGTTGCTGGTTGCGCACCACGAGCGCGCACAGCTGTTGCAACTGTTGCGACTGGCCTGTCTGGCGCTGCCGCTGGAGCTTTTTGGTGATGACGAGGCATTGGCGCGCATCGCAGAGCAATTCACGCACTTGGCCGACCTGGTGTTTGCCCATGAAACCATCGAGCGGCATGCCGCGTTGGCGGCTCGTTTCACCCCCTCGTCTTGAAGGCCGGTACCTATCATGCTCGATAAAATCCTGCGCAATGTCGTTTCTCGGCCCGAGCTGCTGATCCTGGCCCTGATGGTGATGATCATTGCCATGCTGATCATCCCATTGCCGACGCCGCTGGTGGATTTTCTGATCGGCCTGAACATCGTCATTGCGATCCTGGTCTTCATGGGCTCGTTCTACATCGAGCGGATCCTCAGTTTTTCCACCTTTCCCGCGCTGTTGTTGCTCACCACGTTGTTCCGCCTGGCGTTATCCATCAGTACCAGTCGGCTGATCCTGGTGCAGGCCGATGCCGGTGAGATCATCGCGTCTTTCGGTGAGTTTGTGATTGGCGACAGCCTGGTGGTGGGCTTCGTGATCTTCGCTATCGTCACCATCGTGCAGTTCATCGTCATTACCAAGGGTTCCGAACGCGTGGCGGAAGTGGCGGCGCGGTTCTCCCTCGACGGCATGCCCGGTAAGCAAATGAGTATCGATGGTGATCTCAAGGCGGGTGTCATCGATGCCAAGGAGGCGCGTGAACGGCGCAGTACGCTAGAGCGCGAAAGCCAGTTGTACGGGTCCTTCGATGGCGCCATGAAGTTCATCAAGGGCGATGCGATCGCCGGGATCATCATCATCTTCGTCAACTTTCTGGGTGGGATCGCAATCGGTGTGGGGCAACTGGGAATGGACATGTCCGAGGCGCTGGCGACCTACACGTTGCTGACAATCGGTGACGGTCTGGTAGCCCAGATTCCCGCGCTGCTGATCGCCATCGGTGCGGGTTTCATCGTGACCCGTGTCAATGGAGACGAGGCCAACCTGGGACGCAACATGATGACCCAATTGCTGGGGCATCCTTTTGTGCTGGGTATCACTGCCTTGCTGGCGGTCGGTGTGGCGATGCTGCCAGGGTTTCCGGTTGCGGTGTTTCTGATCATTGCGAGTGCGCTGGTGGCATTGCTGTACTTTCGCTACCGGCTGGGGAAGAAAACCCCGGGTACTGCCAGCGTCGCTCCATTGGCGGGTGAGGAGGGAGAGCCCGAAAGCGAGTTGGGCCTGATCGAGAATGTCGACGACATGGCCACCGAAACTGTCGCCTTGATGTTGCTGGTGCCAAGCGCTCGCGTCCAAGCGCTGCGTGAGGCTCGATTATGTGAGCGTTTTCGTAGCCAGTTCTTCATCGATTACGGGATCCGGATCCCCGAACCCCGATTGCGCGGCGCCGACTCACTGCCGTCGGGGCAAGTCGCGGTATTGATCAACGAGGTTCGTGCAGACCAGTTCGATATTCACTTCGATCTGCTGCGTGTTGTCGATTACAAGCCAGAGCTTGAACACTTCGATCTGGAGCTGACCCGGGGCGTCGACAGCAACAAGCAAACCAGCGTATGGGTGCGCAGCACCGAGCGCGAAAAATTGCAAAACCTGGGGCATCAGTTGCGGACGGCCTATGACGAATTCTACCGCTGCCTGGTAACCCTGCTGGCTCGCAATATTTCGGAGTTTTTTGGCGTGCAGGAAAGCAAGGTCCTGCTCGACGAGATGGAAGCGCGTTACCCAGACCTGGTCAAAGAGGTCTATCGCCATGCCCCGGTGCAGAAAGTCGCCGAGCTCCTGCAGCGCCTGGTCGCCGAGCGCATCTCGGTGCGCAACATGAAACTGATTCTTGAAACGCTTGCTCACTGGGGCTCGCGCGAGAAAGACGTGATTGTCCTGGTTGAACACGTGCGCGGCGGCCTGGCGCGCTACATCAGTAATAAATTTGCCAACGGCAACGACCTGCGAGTGTTGCTGCTGTCACCGGAGTTCGAGGACGTGGTGCGCAAGGGTATCCGTCAAACCTCTGGCGGAAGTTTCCTCAACCTGGAGCCCTCGGCCAGCGAAGATCTCATGGACCGGCTGGCAGTCGGGCTCGATAGCCTGCACATCCCGCAGAAAGACATGGTCATCCTGGCCTCGGTGGATGTGCGGCGCTACATAAAGAAACTGATCGAGGGCCGTTTTCGGGAGCTGGACGTGGTGTCGTTTGGCGAAATCTCCGATGCCATTTCAGTGACTGTGCTCAAGACCCTTTAGGAGAATGCCCAATGCAACTGACAATGAGCCGGGCATCGCTGGAGCGTCGTGCTGCCCACCCGTTGCGTTTGAATGGTCCACTGCTCGAAGCGGCACTGCACGATGTGGTTATCGGCGAAGTGTGCGAGGTGCGAGGAAACTGGCGGGACACTGCGGTGAGCGCCCGAGCGCAAGTGATCGGCTTCAGCCCCGGTGCGGTGTTGCTCAGCTTGCTGGGTGATGCGCAAGGGTTGTCCCGGGAATCGCTGATCGTGCCGACGGGTGCGTTGCTCAGCCTGCACTGCAGCACTGCCATGCTCGGTAGCGTGATCGACCCCCAAGGGCGGATAGTCGAACGTCTGGCCCCCGGCGATGCATTCGAGGGCCGTGACTGCCCGGTGGATGCTGTTCCGCCGGCCTACCACCAGCGTCGTCCGGTAAACCAGCCGATGGCCACCGGCATACGGGCGATCGATGGCCTGCTGACGTGCGGCATCGGCCAGCGCATTGGCATCTTTGCCGCGGCTGGGTCAGGCAAGACTTCATTGATGAACATGTTGATCGCCCACAGCGAAGCTGATGTGTTTGTTATCGGGCTGATCGGTGAGCGGGGGCGGGAGGTCACCGAGTTTGTCGAGACGTTGCGTCATTCGGATAAATGCACGCGGTGTGTGGTGGTGTACGCGACCTCGGACTTCTCCTCGATCGACCGCTGCAATGCAGCATTACAGGCAACGGCAATCGCTGAGTATTTCCGTGACCAAGGCCGACAGGTGGTGCTGATGCTTGACTCGATGACCCGATACGCCCGTGCTCGCCGCGACCTTGCGCTGGCGGCGGGGGAGGCACCGGCGCGGCGCGGTTATCCAGCTTCGGTGTTCGACTCCCTGCCGCGTTTGCTGGAACGTCCGGGCGTGACCGCCAACGGGAGCATTACCGCGTTTTATACCGTATTGCTGGAAAGTGACGATGAACCTGACCCTGTTGCCGAGGAGATTCGCTCCATCCTCGATGGGCATATCTACCTGAGCCGCAAGCTGGCCGCCAGCGGACATTTCCCGGCAATCGATGTGCTGCGTAGCGCCAGTCGGGTGGCGCATCAAGTCACCGGGCACGATGTTCAGCAACTGGCGGCCACCACCCGCAAGGTGTTGGCCCGCATCGAGCAGCTGCAGGTATTGCTCGATTTGGGGGAATACCGCGCCGGGGAAAATGCGGCTAACGATGAGGCCATGGCCTGTCGCGCAGCGTTGATGGCGTGGCTTTGCCAGGATTTGAGCGAGAGATGCGCGCCTCAGGTCGCGCTGGAGAGCCTGCATGGTCTGCTTGGCTAATGTTCGGCGCCTGCTGGAATTCAGCGACTACCGGCAGCATGCGTGTGAGCGAGGGCTTGATCAGGCCTTGCGCGCATTGGTGCCGCTTCAGCGTGAGTTGCAGGCGATCGAGCAGCAGGCCCATGGGCTTGCTGAGCTCCTGGCAAGTCAGCGTCCCGAGCATCTGCGGTTGAGCCATGCGCAGTTGCTGGCGCTGTTGCGGCGTCAGGCGGTCATTCGGCGGCAGATCGGGAACCTGACGTTGGAGCGCGTCCGTGTGATGGACCAGCAACAGGCGGCAGTTCAAGGCGTCGAGCGTTTGCAAGAGCAGATCAAGGCTCTGCAGAAGAAGCACCTGAAGTACCAACGTCTGGAGCAACGTTTGCTGGGCGAGCGTCGTTCACGTCTGTGGCGCCAGGAAGAAAACGACATTGACGAACTATTGGTGAATTGGAAATGAGCACAGTGGGCCCTCTTGTAGCGGCAGTCCGTTCGGTCAAGGATCTTTTACCCTCCGATGAGCTTGGCCATGAAGATCAACCGCAGGTCTCTGAAGACCTTGTTGCACTGGACGACTTGCCGCAGGGTGCGCTTGTGGTGTTGATGCAGTTGCAGCCACTGCGCGAGCTCCCGCTAAAACCATCGCTGGCAACGCTGCGCCCGGTGGCGGAGCGTGAATTCAGGTCGGCCAAAGTATCGGTGGATCAGGCGATGCATTTGCCAACGAAGCAGCCCTCCGTACCGTTGTCGCCGGCACCGGTTGATACGCGGTTGGCGTTGCTGGCGACGCGTTTCCCACCCGTTGCGCAGACGCCTGTTCAGGCGTCCGTCGCCAATGCGCTCGCCATACCCGCTCAGGCCGCCCTCGATGGGTCGGTCCAGCAGAGCGCGCCATTGTCGCCTACCCGCTTACCGGTCACCATGCGGACGCAGGAGCCTGACCGGACCGCTGGTGCCAGTGCGCTTTGGGCCCGCGATCAAGCTGCCGCGGATAAGCCGGTCAAGCAGGAAACCGCTCAAGCTTTACCGGCGCAACCACCCCCTTTGCTGGAGAAGCCACTGCCTTTGCACCCCGCAATGGGTTTGACGCTGGCTGCCAAACCGAACGCTGATGTGAAGTCGCTGCCTGAAGCCACTGCACGGGAGGGTGGGGCCTATCTTCAGGTGCCCTTCAGCAAAGGTAATGCTGTGAGTCTGATCACGGTCAGCAAGGCGGGGGGCGAGCGCCCCGATCAGTTGTTGCTCAATCCCGACAGCTCCTTGGTTTCCAGCTTTTTGAGCGACCACCTGGCGCAGGTGCCGGATTCGCGCTGGCGTTTGGCTGATCAGCAGGGGCATGAAGACCGCCCTGAGCAGGCACGACCGGATGAGGAGGTCGAAGAGGAGGGCCGCCAAACGCTTCGAGACAGAAGTGAGCAAGCAGGGCAGCAGGCGTGACCTCTACTCTGTCGTTGCGCTGCGTTGAGCCACTTGATTATGAGCGGCGCCATGCGGTGGCCCGCTGGCAGGGTGAAGGGCACCCTGTGCGGCTGAGCCAACCGTCGCCACAGGCCCGCTATCTAGCCTTCCGGGCAGAAGGCTGCCACGGTCACTGGCAAGGCATGATCGGCGCTCGCGAGTGGATGCAAGCCGTGGGGCCGCAATGGTCGCAATGGCTGCTTCGAGAGGGCGTCGGCCAGGAAATCCTGGACCTGTTCTCGGCGGTCAGCCGACCCGTCGAGATTGCGCCCCAGCTGCTGGACTACCAGCGCCTGTTCGAGTTCAGGCTCATTCAGGGAGAGGCGCTGCAAGGGGCTTGTCTGCCCTGCATTGGAACACCCCAGAGTGACTTGTGGGTCTTGGAAGGGCCGAGCCAGCGCAAGCAGGTGTCGCGCCCGCTGCAGCCTTGGTTGCACGCGGTGCCGCAGGCCCTGCGCATCGTGCTCGGCAACAGCGAGCTGGCTCGATTGCCCTATCGGCAACTGGCGAGGGGCGATGTGCTGGTCATCGCCGAGCAAACCCGACAACTCTTCATGGCCGACCTGTGTATCGGCCAGTTCACCTTTGTAAAGGAAGGTCTGCACATGCAACTCACTCCTCCGGATAACCTGTTGCCGGGCGATCCCGGCGTGCTGGCGGAGCTGCCGGTCAAACTTGAATTCGTGCTGGGCGAACTCACCCTGAGCATGGCTACGCTCAGCGCGTGCATCGAGGGCCAGGTGCTGCCTCTGGAACCCACGGCCGCGAGCAACGTTGAAGTGCGTGTCGCTGGCAAGTGCATCGCCGTGGGTGAGCTGGTCCAGCTGGGCGATCGCCTGGGTGTCGAGCTGCGTGAGGTTGGTCGGGGCATGGGTAATGAATGACATTTCAATGATCGGGCTGCTGGCAGTGGCTTCATTGCTGCCATTCCTGATTGCCGCGGGCACTTGTTACATCAAATTCTCGATTGTCTTCGTCATCGTGCGCAACGCCCTGGGCTTGCAGCAGGTGCCGTCGAACATGACCCTCAACGCCGTTGCGCTGTTACTGGCGATGTTCGTCATGAGCCCCGTGGTGCAGCAAGGTTATGACTATTACAAGGAAAACCGGGTGGAGTTCACCAGCATCGATGCGGTGGTGGAATTCGTCGACAACGGTCTGGGCAGTTACCGCGAATACCTGATCAAGTACACCGACCCAGACCTGGCACTGTTCTTCGAGCGGGCGCAGATCGCGCGCGAAAACCCGAATGCCGTCGATGTCGAGCCCGATGAGAAGCTGGAGCCCTCGTTGTTTGCGTTGCTGCCAGCCTATGCACTGAGTGAAATCAAAGCTGCCTTCAAGATCGGCTTCTACCTGTATCTGCCGTTCGTCATCGTCGACCTGGTGGTCTCCAGTATCTTGCTTGCCCTGGGCATGATGATGATGAGCCCGGTGATCATCTCCGTACCTATCAAGCTGGTGCTGTTCGTTGCGCTGGATGGCTGGTCCCTGCTTTCTACCGGACTGGTTGGGCAGTACCTGTCCCTGGCGCAATGAGAATCCGCAATGAATGATCTGGTGTTTGCCGGAAACAAAACCCTGTACCTGATATTGATCCTGGTGGCTTGGCCGATCATCGTCGCTACGCTGGTGGGCTTGCTTATCGGTCTGTTTCAGACCGTGACCCAGCTGCAGGAGCAAACCTTGCCCTTCGGCTTCAAACTGCTTGCGGTGTCGGTCTGTCTGTTTCTTCTTTCTGGCTGGTACGGTGAGACGCTGCTGGGTTTCAGCCGGGAAGTCATGCATCTGGCCCTGAAGTGAATCTCGATGGACGTTAGCCTTTTTTTCCACCTGCATGGCTGGCTGGCCGGCGCGATGATTTGCTTCGCTCGCCTGGCACCGGTTTTTTTCATGTTGCCGTTCCTCAACAGCCGCGCGCTCACCGGAGCACCACGAAACGCCGTGATCGTGCTGGTTGGCATGGCGCTCTGGCCCTACACCGCCGGCACGTTGCCTCGCCTGGACTCGCTTGGCTTCTACGGGTTGCTGTTGCGAGAGGCCGGCGTGGGGGTGATTCTCGGCTGTCTGTTGTCCTGGCCGTTCTGGGTGTTGCACGGCATGGGCAACCTGATCGACAACCAGCGCGGAGCGATGTTGGGTAACACGATCGATCCGGCCAACGGCGACGACACCTCGGAGCTGGCCAATTTTCTCCAGCTGTTTGCGGCAGTGATCTACCTGGAGGGTGGGGGAATGGCACTGCTGGTTGAAACCCTGAGCCGCAGCTACCAACTCTGCTCGCCGGTATTCGGATGCGAGCTGCGGATTCAGCCGTTGCTCGGCCTGCTCGATCCGTTGATCAGTAAAACGCTGATTATCAGCGCGCCGGTGGTGGCGACGTTGTTGGTCACCGAGGCGCTGCTCGGCCTGCTGGCGCGTTTTGCGCCGCAAATGAACGCGTTTTCGGTGTCGCTCACCGTCAAAGGCGCCATCGCGTTTGTGGTGTTGATGCTCTATTTCGGTCCGCACCTGCCTGACGAGATCCTGCGCATGGCCACCCTGCCGGATCGGCTTGCAGACTGGGTCGTCCCGCCGGAGGCGCGCTGATATGTCCAGCGCCTCGAAAACCGAAAAACCCACGGCCAAGAAGCGTCGCGACGCGGCGAAAAAGGGCCAGACCTTCAAGGCCAAGGATCTCTCCAGCACCTGCCTGATGCTATGCGCGATCATCTATCTGTCGAGCAACGGTCACCTGCTGGAGGTGATGGAGGTTTATCGACGCATCATTGCTTCGGGTTTCGCCGCCGATCAGCAGCGTTATGCCGCCGAACTCGGGGTGCTGTTGTTCAAGGTGGTAGCCCCGCTGATCGTTGTGTGCTTTCTCGCCAGCGCCTTGCCCACGTTGTTGCAGACCGGCCTGGCGATTGCCAGCGAGGCCCTGAAGCTGAACTTCGGAGCACTGAACCCGGTTAACGGCTTTAAAAAGCTGTTCAGTCTCAGAACCGTGAAGGATTCCGTTAAATCCCTGTTGTATCTGGGTAGTTTTGTCATCGCATTCTGGATGGTCTGGCTGACTCAGCGCCATTTACTGTTTGCACAACTGCATGCGAAACCCGTCGATCTGTTCCCGATCTGGGCTCATTTGCTTTTGGTGCTGGCGCTGGCATTTCTGGGCTGCATATTGCTGATCGTCATGCTCGATGCGCTGTGTGAGTACTGGCTGTACATCAAGGATCTGAAGATGGACAAGCAGTCGGTCAAGCGCGAGCACAAGGAGCAGGAAGGCAATCCGGAAATCAAGGGGCGGCGGCACGAGCTGCATCAGGAGCTGTTATCCGAACAGATCAAGTCCGACATACGTGGTTCGCGAGTGATTGTCGCCAACCCCACGCACATCGCCGTGGGTATCTACTTCCGCCCGGAAGTCACGGTGATGCCGTTTATCTCACTGATGGAAACCAACCAGCGGGCCTTGGCCGTGCGCAAGTACGCGGCTGAAGTGGGCGTGCCGGTGATCAGTGACATTGCCCTGGCCAGACGCATCTTCAAGACCCATCAGCGCTACACCTTCATCCAGATGCAAGAAATCGAAAACGTCCTGCGACTGCTGGTCTGGCTCGAGCAGGCCGAGCAGGCCTGATGGGCTTCTTGCGAGACCGCATACAGGTATGCGTGATTCACGATTCCCACGATGAGCGTTTTGTGACGGCACCCTTTGCTGTCAAGTGGCTCAATTGGCGCTGTCAGCCCCGCTTAAGGAACACTCAGGAGCAAGTGGTCATGAACAGTCGAACACACACAGAGCAGGACGAGGACCGGATTGCCGAGCATGTGATGCAGGCCGTACTTGATGGTGCACCGCTCAAGGCGCTGCGCGGCGTCAGTACCGAGCAGATGGATAGCCTCTACGCCTTTGCCTATGAGTTCTATGAGCAGGGGCGTCTGGATGATGCGGAAAAGTTTTTCCATTTTCTCTGCATCTACGACTTTTATAACCCGCAGTACTGGATGGGGCTGGCGGCGGTGCATCAGCTCAAGCAGAACCATCAGAAAGCGGTTGATCTGTATGCGGTGGCGTTTGCCCAAGGCAAGCATGACTACCGCCCGATGCTGTACACCGGTCAATGCCAACTTGCGCTGGGCAAAGTCGGCAAGGCCAAGCTGTGTTTTGAATATGTCATCGAGCGTGTTCAGGAGCCGGGTATGCGCGAGCAGGCCCAGGCTTACCTGAACGCGTTGAGCAATGTCGACGCTGACCATGCGGGAGAAAAGTTGTAATGGATATCAGGGCCTTGTACTCACGCATATCCCCGGAAACGCTGGCCCGTCAGTCCGGCAATACAAGCTATGCAGAGGCGGCGAGTAAAGCGGCCAACACCAAAGCCTATCAACGCGCCGCCGATACGGCACTGGCCAACCTGCAAGCGGTGAGCTACGCCGATCAGTCGCAAGGGGGTAAGGATGCTGAGGTGGGCAGGCCGCGCCTGGCTGCGCCACTGCCCGGTGCGCAGAGTGCAAAAAAGGAGTCTGGCGACACGTTCACCTTGCTGATGGCCTCACTCATCTCCTTGCTGGGTGACGTCAGCATGGAGTCGCTCAAGTCACGCATGGAAATCCTCAGGTCGGTAGCCAAGGCCAGCGCTGACGGCAACAAGGCATTGTCAGACGATTACCTGAGCGCGCTGGCGGAACTTGAAGCGGCTGTCGCCTCTGCGAGCGCCTCCGAGAAAGAGCTCGCGGCGGCCAAGGCTAGAGTCGACAGCGCGCAAAGGGCGCTGGCGGATGCTGAAAGGGCGCTGGGGCAAACCGAGCCGGGCACTCCCGAGCATGCCAAAGCACTGGCGGCACGCGATCTGGCGCAAGGCAACCTGAGCGCCGCCCAACAACAACTGAGCAAGGCCAGCATGGCGTTTGAGGCCGCAGCCAAGGTGGCGAGTGAGGCGGGCAAAAAGGCTGAGGCTCTGGCCGGGCTGGTGGAAAACGCGGGGCAGGGCGACAAGCCGGTGCTCGATGGTACCAAGAGTCAGCTGAACGCAGCTGCGACCATGGTGCTGCTGATGACACGCTTTGCAGAGCTGATGGGCGAAAGCGCTGAAAACAAGCTGGAAGCGGAACAAGAGCTGTTCCGCAGCATGCAGGCGGCGCGCCAGGAATTCATGGAGAAGAAGTCTGAAGAGTACCTGGAGCAAGTGCGAAAAGCCGAAGCTGCCAGCAAGGCGATGGGGTGTATCGGCAAGATTCTGGGCGCGGTGCTGACCGTTGTCAGTGTGGTCGGCGCTGCCTTCACGGGCGGAGCCAGTCTGGCGCTGGCCGCTGTCGGTGTGGCCTTGATGGGCGCGGACATGCTTGTAAAGCAGTTGACTGGGGTGTCGTTCATGGAGCAGGCCATGAAGCCTCTGATGGACAACATACTCGGCCCGATGATCCAGGCAATCGGCAAGGGCATTGCGGATCTTCTGAAAAAGGCCGGCGTCGATGGGGCGGCGGCCGAGATGGCGGGGATGATCATGGGCGCGATCATTGGCGCCGTGGCCATGGTCGCGGTACTGGTGGTTGTCGCGGTCGTCGGCAAGGCGGCTGCGGGGCGGGTCGCCAATGCGATGAGCAACATGTTCGGTAAATTGGCCAACGAGATGACGCCACAAATGCTCAAGCAGGCCGCGCGGGCGGTCGGCAATGGTTTTTCCAGTGTCATGACCAAGGCCCGTACCAGCCTGGGCCTCAAGTCGGATGCGATCTCCCTGGAGCTCTATGCATCGCGCCTGGCTGCTTCGGTGGCAGTGGTAGAGGCCGGCGGTGTCGCGGCCCAGTCCGCGTTGGAAATCAAGAAAGGTATTCACCAGCGCAACGCGGCGCAACACCTGGCCGATTTCGAGTTCGCCAAGGTTATCTCCGAGGCGTTGAAAAACCATCTGAACGACATGGTTCAGCTCTTCGATCAGTCCATGAAGGCCAAGGATAACGCCATCAAGCAAGCCTTCAGCATCCAGGACAGTAGCAACAGCAACAGCTTGAGCATGGCACGCAATATTTGATTCAACAGGGTTGGAACTCATGGAATTAGTAATCAATAGTCGTTCCCCATCGGTAGTCAGCCCACAGGCTGCAGAAGTGGCAGGTAAGGTCGTCGATCAAAAACAGCCGTTGTCGGTCAGTAGTATCAGCGGACGGCTGGATGCGCAGGTGTTGA
Source organism: Pseudomonas sp. WOUb67 (assembly GCF_050058005.1). Lineage (NCBI taxonomy): Bacteria > Pseudomonadati > Pseudomonadota > Gammaproteobacteria > Pseudomonadales > Pseudomonadaceae > Pseudomonas > Pseudomonas sp. WOUb67. The sequence goes on from NZ_CP170112.1 coordinate 2,818,931, forward strand.
TGCCGGGGACCATACAGGCTGTCGAAGCAATGACGCCTCAGCAGTTGAATCAGCTCCTGGATACCTCTGGGTTCAGCGAGAGCGAAAGCAAGGCGATGATGGGCTTGTTTCTGGCCACGGTGGGCCAGCAGGAGAAAGAGGGGGCGGAGGGCGCAGTGAAAGATCCGGTGACGGACCTGTTGTCGTTCGATCCCGGCGCGTGGGAAAAACATATCGGTGTGTTGGTGGCGTCGATTATTGCGGTCAATATCGCACGCAAATCGAGCGCTGAAATGAGCGGCAAGTTCACCCAGATGGCCTATGAGGCCGCCATTGCGCAAGGTGTTGCAATCATGGCCGGTGGTGAGGCCGCGATGTGGGCGGCGGTCAGTGGTGCGGTCGTCGCCGCCACCATGTCCGCCGCGGGTACCGCGTTGACCTTGCGCGGGCAGAGCCAGAAGCATACTGATATCAAGACCAACCAGATGGATGCGGCAAGGTTCGATGCGCAGGCCCAGCAGATGCGCGTTGACCTGGACCTCGACCCGAGCAAGCGGGCGGCCCTTGAGTCGAACATTCGTGAGGCGGTTGCCCAGGCCACGCAAGCACGCATGAAAAGTGCTCTGCAGGCGAAAACCTACGAGGGCAACCTGACCGTTGGCGGTGCCATCAGCTCTATGGCGATGATCATCAGCTCCGGGTTGTCCGCCATCCTGCGTATGCAAGAGTACTCAGAGCGTCAGCGCGAAGTGCTGCATCAGTCCGAGCAGGGCCTGAACAAGGCGGTCAGTGATGTCGCCAACCAGAATATCCATGAAAATACGGCGCTGATCAGCAAGGTGCTCGACGCCATCCAACAGCTGGTCGACAGCCGCGCCTCCACCATCAGTAGCTTCGCCTCTGCGCGCGCATGATCAGGAGATGAATCATGAAAATCGAAACTAGTTTCTACCCTGCCATTGCGCCGCGTGTCGATCAGCCGTCGGATGAGCAGATTGGCAGCCATGAGGTCGATCATCGCCCGCTCCCGTCGGTGGCTGAACGGCAGACGCAGTCGGTGGTGTCCCGGTTAGGCGCCCTGAGTACCCGCCTTCAGGAGATAAGTATTGCAGTGAAGGCGTTTTATCTGCCTCCTATTGCCGGCCCTGGTGATCCCTCGGCCGGTGACGAGGCTACGCGTAAGTACTTCAACGAGCGCCTTGCAGAGAACGTCAAGACGGAGCAATCCGCACGAACGGTGCTCGAAAAAGTAGAGGCCAGCAAGGTTCAGGGGCATTTGCTGGAAGCCGAGATACGCAAGTTGGCAAACCTTGCCCTGCCGGCTAGCCCCGAAAGCCTGCATTGGATGAATGAAACGCTCAAGACGCTAGGCGATTTGCCACATGCGCCAGAAGATATTCGCAATGCGTTGTACCCGGTCAGTGACAGCGCCGATTTTTTTAAGCAATTGCTGGCGATGATCGGTTTTATCAAAGGCGAATACCTGGCGATCTACGAGGAGTTGCTGGCTAAATACTCAGACTTTTTCAAGGAATTCAACGAAACCATCATGGCGAAGATGGGGGACTGGATAAAAGGTGGAGACGACGGCAAGGAAGTCACAGTCAGTGCGGGATTGCGCCAAGCGTTAACGGCGTTGCGTAATAAGTATCAGAAAGCCCCGGAGGGCGTCCTCTATCCCACCGCCGATGGGGGATCTGCGACAAAGGAGGATGCAGAGAAGTGGGCCAAAGCCCTAGGGTTGCCTGCTTCATGTGTGCAGCCTGATGGCAAGGGTGGCTATCGAGTGATGATGGACTTGTCACCGCTGGATGGAATGATCGCAGCGGCTCCCCCATTTGGCGCGAAGTGGGATACCGCAAAGTTTCAAGCCTGGCAAACCGGTTTTAACAGCCTGGAAGGCGATCTGAAGAACCAGCTACAGTTATTCACCACCAAGTACGGTAACGCCAACTCGTACCACGAGAATTTCAACAAGATTCTCTCCTCGCAATTGAGCCAGTATGCAGAAATGCTCAAGGCGATCGCGAGCGGAATTGGCTGACGGCGCCGTTCGTTGAGGATGAAAGAATAACAAGATGAAGCTTGAAATAGACGACATCATCATCGCGATTCTCGCCGATAAACTCCTGGTCGATGTCGAGGCCGTTACCTCAAATGCCCGCTTGGTGGAGGACCTTGGTGCGGACTCGTTGAATGTTTTGGATATTGCTCTGGAGATCAACCACTTTCTGGATATTGAACTGCCTCCAGAGGGTTTGGCCGGTGTGCGTAATGTGGCGGATCTTTATCGCTTGGTTCATCAAGCGATCGCTCAGGCATCCGTCTGAGTGAAAGTTAGAAACTACGCGTCGATAAGGACGCGTAGTTAGGGTTGGATAAGATATTCTGCGCGCATGGGCAAATCTCTAATCGCTACCTGTGCTGAAAGTCGATAAAAATAATCCTAAATTGAAATTTCTCGTTAGGCAATGTTGTGATGCTGGTACACAGTTTATCCAGTTGCCAAGGAGTCAGCATGCTGATCTACAATTCCCCTGTCGTGTCCCGACTGCCGGTGTCGTCAACCTCCGGTGTTGACGCCGCACAGGCCCCGAAAGCTTTTGCTGAAGTTTATCCAAAGCGTGAGTTCCAGACGGTCCCCTCCAACATCCACATGGTTTGGGTGGGCTCTCAACCGAGCGAGAGCCAGGACAAATATCTGAGGCAATGGGCGGATAAAAACCCGACCAGTACGATCATGTTATGGGTCGACTCGCAACAGTTCGATGCCTACGCCAACAATAAGACCGCTCGCCAGGAAGCCGAAGAGATTTTTCCGGACTATCAGGCTGAAAAAGCATTGCGCGGGCTGTTCAGTCAGCTCAAGGCCACACTGGGTAACACCGATGCACTCCTGCACATGGGGGCACAGCGGCAGGCACTGAGCGAACTGAACAAACAGTTGTCAGACAAGGGCAACGAGTCCTTGAAAGAGCAGCTGTTGCCGGGCACCGACAAAAAGGTGACCGCACAGAACGCGGACCAGGTACTGGCAGCCTTCCAACAGCACACTCGCGGCAATGACGATAAGTTTTTCCAGGCCGAGCGCTTGATTCTGGACCAGACGGTGCGCTCTTGGGACCGTTGTGCCAGCGATCCGCAACGTGATGTCTCGTCTCTGACAGCGTTAAAGGAGAAATTCGCTGACGTCAAAAACATCGAGATCCGTGACTTGAGCAATCCCAGTGATATCCGGCTCCAGAACAAAGATGCCTATCAGCACGAAATCATTGGCCGCAACGGCGCTTACCCGGCCGCGTCCGACATTGCCCGCTATGAAATTTTACATGAATACGGTGGCGTATACGCGGACATCGATCTGGAATGCTTGCAACCACTCAGTGGCGAACTGCAAGCGCATCCGAACCTGATGCTGGTGGGGCTGGCCGGCGCCAAGAACGAAGCCAGCGGCAGCGCCACGCCCTATTTTGCCAATGCGTTGCTGGCCAGCCACCCCAACAGCAAGATGCTCGCCGACTTCATTAACAAGATCGGTGAGGATTATCAGACGCTCAAAGGCACTGAATTTCGCGGCGACCGCTACTTCAGCCGCCCGAACAAAAGCACGATCGAAGCGACTGGCCCCAACGGGTTGCGCGGGCATGTCGATGCCGTGATCCGCCAGGGTCAGGAGCAACCGCAATTGATGCGCAACGATGTGGTGTCGCTTTCGGAGCGGATCTGGGACAAGGGCCAGCAGCAGAACGATGACTTCTGGTCCTCGATGGATTCGCACTTCAAGTTCCCGGACAACTACGTGGAATTCGAAACCGAGGAGCAGCAGCAGAGTGCGACCAAGGCCATGGGGAACGCATTTGAAGGTTTGACGGCGCAGCCACAGTTGGAGCGCTCCCGCGGGTGAGTACCGAAAAAGTCGCTGCCTCAGTCATGATGCTAGCGCGTAAGAACCGGGGCAAAATCTGGTTTAGAGGCATTTGACGGCCGAGGGATCGGCCGTGCACCGTCGGAACCTGACTTGTTTAGGGCTGGGGGAAAACGTGTTAGGCGTTTCCTTGTAACTTGCTCAGTCGCACAATAATACGTTCTATAACGCACGCTGCAACACTGTAGGACTCAACGCTTGGGTGTGAAGTGATCAATTTTTTCTCTTGGAAGTTCGCCATGAGATCATCCAGGCTCATGTTGCGACCTTCAAATTCCACCAAGGTATTCTTCTCTGCTTCAAATAGAGCCTTCAGGGTTTCAGCGCGTCCTTCATTCCAGTAGGTATTTGGCGTGTCTGTCTGTCCTTGCAGTTCTTTCTTGAAAATCCTCGCTCCCGGTAACGCCGTATTGCGTTTTTCCTGGAACATGTTTAGCTCAAGACTCATCAGCATATCTTCACCACCTGCCACCATGAAGGCAGGATAAATTCCATCACTTCCCTGTTCACGGAAGGGGGCCCTGATTGAAACATACTGCTGCACCGGAGTGTTCAAGTCTTCCTGGGTAGCTGGGGCCGTCTCTGCAAAAGGTTCAGGCGTTTCCTGCCGTGTCCCGTAACCGACACCGTAGGCAACAATCGGTTGGTTAGTCGTCTCATGCAGACTTTCCACATTGCTCCGTACCGTTGGGTTGGTATGCCTGGTCTGTTCGGTTTTGACAACATCCTGATCGAGCATCATGATTCGGTCAGGGCAGTACGGCAGTGAATCAGCGAAGGCTAAAGCCGCTGCCCGAGCAGCACCAAAACCCGTCAACTTGCCACCATCCCAGCCAATAAGGTGCATATTCGGGTTCTGCTCAAGCACCTCTTTCATTGTCGAATCGTAAACCTGGTAATCCTGTTTGTGGACAAGCAGGTACACCGGTTCATTGTTCATGTTTTTTGGATGCCAAGCCAGGCTGTAATCCTTGCCAAGATCCGCAGTGAGCTTACTGGCGCTGCCCCCGCTTAAGACAATTGCAGGCACCGTCCCGTTGTGCAGTTGCGGCTCGTGCAGTTGGGGCCCTCTGATAAAAGAAAACCAATTGCCGGTGCCAGGGGTCTCCCGATCCATGGAAAGTTCTCTGCAGATGTCAATTCTATTTTGACGTACCCTCTGCATGCTATTGATGACATCTTCTGTGATTGGGCCGCTGACTATGACGGGCGTGTATTTGCAAGCCGGTCTCGTGGCAAGATTGGCCCATTGAGCGAGTACTTCCAACTTGACGGGCAGGCTATTCACATGATTCGTTATGTTCCCTGAAATAACGGCAGCGCTCACATCGCCCAATTTTTGATCCTGTAGTCCATCGTTCCAGAGATTTCCCAGGCGACAGCGTTGTTCGCGGATGTTTTCAGAGAAAACCCTTCGCAGTTCAGCAGCAGGTCTGTCGCCAATGGTGTCTGTCGCAACGTCACCTTTGATGGCCAGCATTAATTTAAAGATGGCGTCATCGCCTGATGCTTCCCATGTTTTTCCTGCCAGGGTTGCGGAATAACCATGTTTGCCATCATGGCATATGCAAATGCTTTTTTCTTTTCGCGCTTCGGATAAAGTGTCAAAGTTTGCCCAGTGTTTATCATCGCCGGGGACAAAGGCAGTGTGGGGCGTTGCATTTGCACTATGTTTCCAGGCCAGAGGCGTGTCAGCTGGCCAGTCTTTGTTTCTGACAAGTGCCAGGCTCAACAATTCAAGTGAACTGCCATTGAGCGCGCAAGGTGGCTCTGTTGTCAATGCATCGGCAATTTTATCAACCATTGTTAGCACCGCTTCAGATGGAGGACAGGAAAAGATGGCTGAGTCAGGTGAGCCTGATTTTCTTGGGGGCGAATTGCTTTCGCTTGACGATGCACGAGCGTGGTTGATGGTTTGTAAGTTTGGTAAAGAATGGTGTCGGGTAAGCATCGCTAATCCTGTATTTTATATGCAAAAGAAAGTATGATTCATCGAGTTTGGCTTTGTGGAACCAGCGGATCACTGAGGTCCATGCGGTGATAGGCGAGTTGCGGTGCCAGTCTGGACACCAGGCTCTCCAAACGACGGCGCTCGTCGTAGTTGGTCATCACCTGAGTCGCCGAGTACCCATTGTGGCATCGCGCTCGGAGTCAGCGAAGACATAAATAGCCCGGTCGCGGCCTTACACTGCGACCCTGCTTTGGCTATTAGCAATCCGGGTGTATTTTCCAGTGACAACGATAGGGAGTGGCCGGCAAACAATCCTGATCAGATCATGAGGGACGCCCGATGCAAACGATCAGAATCCGGATATAAGAGTGCCGCTTACCAGTCTCGACCCAGGTATCCACAAGCAAGGTTCTGTACGAAACTCCGAGAAACCCAATCGGCGTCCTTCGGAAGTTTAAATTCTGCAGGGCTCCCGGCCAGCTACGCGAACGCTGAACAGGCTGTCTGTTGACAAGGGCTACAACGCAGAAGCACTTTGTCGCTATTTTGATCAGAAAAGTAGTAAATATCATAGGGGCCAATTTCCCTATAGTTGGCGACTCAATCCGGGGCATGGGTTAACTTCGCCAACGCCACGGTATATCCATCGCATTGGGGGTGAAATTGCGTTATGGAAGGGGGTGCTGATCAATTGCCAAGTCAATCGTTTTTTTTTGGCCAATGGATATTGCAGGAGGATGGGTTGCTTCTGCGTGATGGTACCGAATTGCATCTGCCACCCAAGGAGTTGCATGTGCTACGGCTATTGTTGAGGTCGGCGGGTTCGCTGGTTCTCAAGGGCTGGCTGCTCGACCAGGTGTGGGCCAGTTGCGACGTGGCCGAAGAGTCTCTTACCCGCTGCATTTATGCGCTGCGCAAGTTGTTGGGGCGGGAGAATGACTACATCAAAACGGTCTATGGCAAGGGATATCGGTTTGTAGGAGAGGTCGTCGAACGAGCCGCCTTGCCATCCTTGCCCTTATTGATGCCCTCGTTATTGGTCTTGCCGTTGCGGGTACAGGATAATCAGTGTGACCTGGAAATGCAGCGCGAAGTGGTTCGTGGGTTGTCCGCCGTATTTGGTGAGCGTCTTTGTGTGATGACGCTGGGGGCGACAACTAACATACAAGTTTCAGATGATTACCTGTCGATAATCGAGCGAACAATGGCTGATTATTATCTCAGCGCGCGTTGCGGGGCCGAGGTTGGTGAGCGGCATTCTTCTAGCCGGATTCTGATCGCCTGCAACAGGTGTTCCTCATGATCTGATCAGGATTGCCTGCCTTCCACGCCCTATCATTGATCGCAAGCCGAAGCGGTAGGCGCTTTTCATATTGTTAGATCGGGTGGTGAACAGCATGCAGGACTCCCCCGCCACGCAACGTGTCCTGAGGGTGTTCAGTGGCCCGCTGCAAGGTTGTGAATTTGTTCTGGCGCAGCGGCGTACTCTTTTCGTCGCGGGTCCCGAGGAGAAGTTTTGCTCAACCGAACATCCGCTGAGTATTCCGGAAGAGGCGATCTACATTCCGCTGGCGTGCGGGGGTCGAAACTTCGAGGTGTTGCTTGGCGATAATGACGGCTCGGGGTGTGATGTTCGCATCTTCAGCGACGAAGGTGTGGTTGAACGCCTCATTCCATTCCAGTCACTGGAAAATATATCAGGGTTGCTAATCGCCGTGCGCCCGTTCGATGAGGCCTGGCGGAGCGAGTTGTTGGAACGAGCGCCGGTTGTGCTCGCAGCGTCTGAACCGGTTCGAGTGCCCAGTTTTGTCTCGCGGCGAGTGGTGGTTGGAGCCGTGCTGGTGATGCTGGTCGGGTTCGCGATTTTCGGTTGGCACGCTTCTCGGCATACACCTGTGGCGAATGTCGAGGCGCTGATTGCAGGGGGCAACAACAGCATGGTCGTAGTGTACGGCCGCGACCGGGCTATTTACGTCTTTGCTGACGCCGAGCGCGATGCCGCTTGGGGAAGGCAGGTATTGGTGCGCAATGGATATTCGGCGACTCAGGTGATGACCACCTACGACGAGCGCCGTCGTTTGGAGAGTCTGGTGTCCAGCTTGGCGCCACAACTCGCCTATCACCGTATTGACCTCAGTGATCCGCTGGTTCCGCAATTATGGATCAGTCGTCAGCGCAGCGTGCTACCTCCCGGATTGCAGAGTCGCCTGGTCAGCGCTTTGGTCGCAGTCGCGCCCTACGCTCGCGAAATAAAGATCGTACAAAGTGATGATGACGAACTTCTGCATCTGGCCGAGCAAGGCTTGCAACGCTTGGCATTGCCCTTCACTCAACACAAACATGCTGGCGGTGTGACCTTTTCGGTCGAGGGCAGTCTTGAGGACGCTGAGTTGCAGGCCCTGGGTGACTTTGTCACAGCGTTCGGTCAGCAATGGGGTGAGCGCTATGTTCATTTCGTTATCGAGCTCAAAGATGACTGGCTCAAGGGCAAGTCGTTCCAGTATGGCCCTCAGGGCTACATCAAGATGACGCCGTCATCCTGGTACTTTCCTAAACCCCTTTGATAGTGACGGGTGATCTATGTCTACGGTTTCAAACCCCATTGAGTTTCATGATGATTTCCTGGGCCGGCAGGCTCAGAGCTTCGAGGACGGCGCTGCCGGTCTCAAAACCAAACTCGATGAGGCACTGGCCGCTTTGCAGGAAGATGCGTCGGACCCCTCGTTATTGGCGGCCTATCAGGCTGCATTCTCTTCCTACAACGTGTTCCGTAACGTGGCGACCAATACAGTCAAGGGCTTCAAGGAGATTGATACGGCGATAATTTCCGCCGCACGTTAAGTCTCGTGTTTGCGCTCGGCTGGCAGGTTTTTCGTATGCCCGTCGGGTACTTTTTTTGTGAGGGTTCCGATGTCTGTTTCTTCTCTGACTTCAGTGAACTTGAGTCCGCTTCGGATGGCCGAACTGGCTCGTCCCGAGCCTGGCTCTGTGGTTTCCCTGGAGGGCCGTTTGATCGAAAGTTTCGCCAGCTCCGCTGTAGGCACCGAGCGTGATCATGCAAGGATCAATGCCATGCTCAAACGCCCGGATATCACCAACCCGGAAGTGTTGAGCGAATTGCAGCTGCTCACTGCGCAGTACAACATCGATGTCTCTTTACTCAACGTCCTGGTCCGTAAAGCAGTGACTACGGCCGAAACCTTGTTGCGTTCGTCATGAAGGTTTTCGCCTGGCTTGTGCTGCTTTGTCTGATGCTGGCTGGCTGTCGCCAACCGAGTTTGCTCGAGGGGCTTGACCAGCAGCAGGTCAATGAAGTGATTTCGGTGCTGCAGCGCAATAACATCGCCGCGACCAAGGTGGATAACGGTAAGACCGGGTACTCGGTGCAAATCGCGCAAGCGGATTTCGCGGCGGCGGTCGACCTGCTGGCCCTGTATTCGCTGCCCTCCAAGCCCCGTGTCGAAATCGCCCAGATGTTTCCTGCGGACTCTCTGGTCGCTTCGCCGCGAGCCGAGAAGGCGCGTTTGTACAGCGCCCTGGAGCAGCGACTGGAGCAGTCGTTGAACACCCTGGAGGGTGTAGTTTCGGCGCGGGTGCATATGAGTTACGACCTGGAGACCGGAGAAAGCGGTCGCAAGGTTGCGCCGATACATCTCTCGGCGTTGGTGGTTTATGAGCGTGATAGCGAGCCACAGCGCCTGGTCAACGATATCAAGCGTTTTCTCAAGAACAGCTTCGCGGCCGTGGACTACGAGCGCATTTCGGTGGTCTTGTCCAAGCGGGCTTCAATTCAGCATGCCGCCCCCTTTCTGGAGCCTCGCGCCCACAAATTTACCTGGCTCTATGGCGTTTTCGTCTTAGGCATTCTGGCTGCGGTCGCGTACCTGGTCATGCTGTATCGACAGCCGAAAGAGATCGAACATGCTCCGCGCAACTGAAGCACTGCGCACCATCTTGCAGCAGCCACTGGACTATCTGCATCCGCACCGGGGTGTTGTGCCCGCGCTGTTTGACGAGCCGGCAACCCGGGCGTTGCTCAATCAATCGCTGCTAAGGGGTTTGGAACTCAGCTGCCCCGATCCGCAGCAGATCAAGCGCAATCCCTGGACTGATTGCTGGGTCGCACATTGGCAGCATTTGCCCGCGGTCGCCCGCCTCATGGGGGCGCACCTGATGTGGCCGCGGCTGGCTCGCGGGGCGCGGATGCGTGAGCTCAGTGTGCCGACAAGAGCGTTCGCCCGTATCGATCTGGGCCATCGGCCAAAGGTCGCGGTCAGCGAAGCGCAGGGGCTTGAGCAGTCGCTCGGTGCCTTGGGGCTAGCTGCCTTGGCCGCTTGGCACCAACACATCCCGGAGGCGCTGATGCAGCGTCTGTTCTTGCAGTTTTCGCCACGCGTGGTCGAGTTGCAGCAAACGTTACCGCTCCTGGCGCCGAACCCATCACTTTTTATCCTGGCGGTACAACATGTTCGAATCCATCAGAACGCTTGTTGATATTCCGCCCCAGGATGCCCTCCTGCTGAGGCATGAAGAGCGGACGGCTGCGCGCAATCGCCGGTTGTTGATGCAGCAAGCCCGCGAGCGCGCCAAGGCCTGTATGGCAGAAGCGCAACAAGAGGCAGACATCGTTCGTGCGAACGCCTTCCAGGACGGTTATTCCCAGGGGGTGCTGCAAGCCGCTGCTGACGTGAGCGGGCTTCTGCTGCGGTCGCGGCATATGGCAAGTGCGCTGCAAGCCGAACTGGCACAGGCCGCCCGGTCATTGCTGGGGGATTTGCTGATGGATGAACGACTGCTCGAGGTGCTGCTGGAGCGCTGGCAAGATGGCTGGGTAGGTCAAGGCCAGGAGCCACTGCAAATCATCCTGCCGCTGCGGTGCAAAGCCCAGCAGCAGGCGCTGAAAAGCAAGTTGACGGGCTTGGGAGTCGAGCGCGTGGATATCCGTTTCCATGCCCAGGAACGTTACCTGTTTCGTCTGGCGGATCAGGTTGTGGAGCTCGACATCGGCGCCACTCAGGAACGCCTGTCGTCGCGTCTGATTGGCCAACTCAAGCAGTTACCGGAGAGCGTGCGCGAGCTTGATGAGGCGTCGAGGCGCCTTCTCGTCAGTTGGGCCGCCGACCTGAACAAAGGGAGCGATTGCCCGAACCCTGTTTCTGAATCGGAGAGCAGTGATGAACATTGACAGCTATTCGCTCGCAGGTCCCGGCCACGCCTTGCCCCGCGGCACAGAGACGATTGTGCCCCTGGACCAGCGCATGGGGCTTCAGGGCGGGGAAACCCGTTCTGATCCGGATCCTGAGTTTGCTCAGTTCTACGATGCGTTCATGAAGTGGATAGCGTCCACTACACCCTCGCCGGGCAGCATTCAGGGTTACTTGAAACAATACGCGAATGCCGGTGGCGAGCTGCCCTATAAAACGACGCAGAAGCAAATGGATGCGTTGACGCAGGTGATGGTGCGGATGAAAGAGCAGGGTTTGGAAGACAGTGAGGCTTATAAGGAGACAAGAGCTGCACTGGTATCGGTTTCATCGGCCAATATGTTCGTCAAGGCGTTTATGCAGGAGGTGTTCAAGCCATCTGAGGACGAAGACAGCCGCGAGAATGTCAGTTGGTAATTGTATGTTCGTGTTTTAAGTGGGCGAGAAGCCGTTTGGGGATTCTTCGAACAAGTCCCCGATAGGCAAGAATTGTCTGACCAACTGATCCGAGCCGATTTTTCTCGCTAGCTACCTGGCGTGGCTTGGGGTGGGTGACATGTGAATAACTAACAAGAAGTAACAGGTTCGTGCAGCGAGGTGGTGCTGGTTATTTTTGTAAGTATAAAGTTGATGGTGGTGGGTAATGTATCATTTAAATACTGCGTATGACCCTGTGCGGGCTGAGGTGGAGTGCGAAATCAGCAAGTTGCTGGGTGTTCTGAAAGAACAGCATCAATTGAGCAATATTTATTTCGATGATCTCAGTGAAGTTGCTCTGCGCCTGGAGAGTGGGGATTTTTTTTGTTTGAAATATGAGTGTGGCCAAGAGAAGCTTGTGCTTTTTTTCAAAATAGAATTGCCGGTACCCCTTACTGATAAGGAGTTGAGCGAGCTGGCTGAGCTGTCTTGTTATTCAGAAATAAATTTAAATGGCGATATGCTGCCTGTTGAAGATAACGGTTTGGTGTATTACAAGGCTATGAGTTCAAAAGATATTTGTGGCGGCTTGCTGGAGGTGGTGTTCATGGAATTGTTGAAGGGGTATATGGGTTTAAATTCTTGTATTGATCGTCGTTAAAGTTAAAGTTGGAATTAAAGTCGGGGTGATGTCTGTGTATGCTATTAATAGGTCTGCAGTTGTTCTGTGTGCGCTCTCAGCTAAAAGTTTCGAGGCGGAAGACAGGAACGTTCTAAAAAACTCCACCTTAATAACACCCGCTCAAGCCAAAGAATTGAGTGAGGTGGTGGCCAGGTTGAATTTACATACTTCAACACCACGTGAGGGAAAGGATGCATTTTCACAGCCTGTGCCGTTCGCCAACGTATCGCCGTCTAGAAGTATGGAAGAAATAGCTGGGCGTGGTAAGGTTAATGTGGGTGCGAATGTTTTTGACCAAGATCCCTATAAAGCAACGGCGAATAAAAATAGGGCTATTGAAGTGGCCATTGGTAAGGAGTTGGCAACCAGTGAGAAACTTAACGCGATAGCCAAGCATATTAGGTTGAGTTCGGGTGCGCCTATGAGGTTTGCAGACTTTACGCCTGAACAGCAAGAAAAGATTCGGCATGAAAGTAAGAACATTGGTGGTGCAAAGGAGCTCATTGCTGATAAAGACAATCTGGACGCCCACGTGCTGGCGACACTTATAAAGGCTGAAGATGAGATATATAATGTCCCAGGTATGGAAAGGCGGCAGTGCATGTTTAATCATGTGAGAGCCCCGGACAATCCAATCTTTCCCTGGAATTCGCATCGATTTGATCTGGAAATTTGGAAGGTCAATAATCCCATTCAGTATCCGGCAAATGTAGCCAACTTGATAGCGGACAGATGGAATGAGCTGGTTGCTGGAAAAAGCGATGAGCCCAATTACTTTCAAGACGCATTTGGAATAGTTGATCATCGTGACGGGATTCTGCATATTTTACAGAACATGGAGCCGTCCGCCCGCAAAGCGTTGTTTGAAACCCTGAATATTAGTTGGAGTACAGAAATATTCACTGATGATGAGGCCAACTCCAGAGACAGTAATCCCCTGGGAAGTCAGTATCGTCAACATACTACGGGGGGGTTGTCCAATGTGGTCAGATGGTCAGATGCTGAGGACAAAAATGTTAACCAATGGGTGCTTGACGCAATCGCACACGGCAAACCTGTCATCTCTGGACCTAGCGGGCATAACCTACGATATTTGAATCACTACGCCATGTGTCGTGAGATGTTGAGCTATGACAAGGATACGGATACACGTCAGCTTCCAACACTTGAAGAGGCTCGACTGGTGATGTTGGGCAATCTACTCCCTCCGAAGAATCATCACTCTTACCATGAAATTATGCTCGCGTCTGTCGGTGTCTTTGATGGTGAAGCGGCACTTGAGTATAGCAACAAATTGAACTACGACGACCTGAAGTCAACATCCATCGGTCGTGAGATTTTAAGCAGTGTTTTGAGTCGTGCTGTCTAGTTAAGGGGGGGCTGGCGTGATCCGGAGTCATGCCAGTCCCCAATGTATGTAATAGGATTGTTTTTCTGCTGGTGAAGATTTCAGTCGTTCCCTTGGTCGTCTGAGCTTTCACTGTCGGTGTCAAGCGAAAAACAGGTTACTACCGGTGCTCCATAAGACTTAAGTGATTCTTGGTGCAGTATGAAACTGTCTCTGATTCTTAATGCCTTTTCCATCGCTTCATCTGAGTCGCTACTGCGCAAGGCATGCATTGCCAAGTGTTGTACTTCGTTTTTGAATGCCATCCCAATCCGGTCGGAACTACGCCATAATACAAATTTTTTATTTTTTGGGTCAAAAACTCCGCCGTTGGTACTGGTGTGTTCAACTTCTGTGCATACGGCGCAGGGAACAAATCTTCCTGCCATGTTTACAATTATGTGTTGTCCCGTTTGTAAGCCCAATTTAGAAATAGCTTGATCGTAAATGATGTCGGCAGACTTGGCTAAGTACTCTTCTATATTCTGTTCTGCATGCATCGTCTCGGTTACACCTTCCGGCAGGTAGGGCTTTAATTCCATTTTGTGGGCGGAGGAATGAATCATGATGGAGTCAGAAGTGCCGAAGCGTTTGATGTCTTCCAAAGCATTGAAAATCGTTAAGAAGCCGGCTTCACATTGGAGTGCGATAGTTGAATTGTTTAAATTGGTGCCAGGCCGGATTCCTCTGTCGTTAATAATTTCCGTATGAGCCTTACCGATTGTCGTGCGCACCGACTCGATTGAGGCGAACGTCTCCATAAGTTTTCTATGGTGTCTGGAACGTCTGGCGCTTATCACGTTGTCCCAGTTTTCTCTTTCATGGGGCTGAACGCGTTCGTGGGCAGATTTAAATACGTCGCTGTCTGTCAGGGCAATGCGGAGAGCTTCTTGAATCTTGTCAGTGTGGAAGTTGGATGAGAGATGTAGTACGTTGCAAAATACACTTGCCTGAACTTCAAGTGGGTTGCTGTTTAGTTTTAGGTTCATTGCGGTGTTTACTGCCAGTGATATTTGTCGCAATGCTTGGTTTAAGCGGTCGTAGCCTTTATATTTTTTGGGGGGAGGTGGGGAGATGTTTTTGCGAATTAAGGTATTTGCCACCGTGTCGTTTATATAGAAGGCTGGACGACTTTCAGTGATGTTGTGGTGGTTTAGGTGCTTGCTAAGTTCTCCTTTTTTTCCAAATACAAGTAGTGTGGGGATGTCATTCAGGTGAGTTTTTTCTTGATCCGACACCATCGTGGTATTGGCGAATACGCTGACAGGAGTGCTTCTTGTTGTCGCTTCTGTGAACGAGGGAGCGCGTTGAGTGGTAATTGTATTGTGAGCGCTTTCCAATGCTGGACTCCAATATTATTGTGTGAATAGAGTTGTCTGGTGGTGCTGTGGGTATAGGCGGCTGATTGTGATAAGCCTAGGTTGCTTCGATAGCCAAGTGCTTAGGCGCAGGTATCTTTTTTTAGCGCGTGCGACCCGCCCGATAAATGTACTGGAATGAGCGCTGATAACTATCATATTTCGCTCATTGTTGATGTCATTTCGAATGAGGGTGGTGGTAGGCTCTGTACGAAAAGAGATGTTGCAACCGCATGGAGCAAGCGAGTTAAACCATGGCGGCATAACTTTTCGCGAGCTTGTCGAAGTGTGTCACGATCCGGCGGTTCTCTTTCAGCCAGCCAAACATGTGTTCGATGATGTTGCGCTGCCGCTATTTGGGCCGGTCAAACAGTCTGGGTAAGCCAGGCTTGGGCTTGCGCTTTATTGAGCGCAGCGGGATGGCGGGTTGCATTCGATAGTGGTCGCAGTTGCGTCGTAGCCCTTGTCGGCAAGCAGCCATTAACAGCGCTTGCGCGGGCGGCCACGTTGGCTCGATGGAATGCTTACCTCGTCCAACAGTGGTTGTGCGCAGCTGATGTCGCTGGCTTGACCGCCAGAGAGGAGGAAGCGCAACGGTGTTCCGTTGGCGTCGCAGAGCATGTGGATTTTGGTAATCAGGCCCAAAACCCAAACAGCACCAGTGCCGCCACACCCAGCCCGACCGCAACCGAACAACCGCCCAGCGACAACGCCGCCCGGCCTTGCCGGTACCATCCGTCATGGCCCAGTTGCCGAGCCGGCGCCAGTAAGCTGCGCCAGCGCAATTCCGTCTCGTGAAACGCCTGCAGGTTCGCCGTATCCGCATCCAGCCAGCGCCGAAAGTCGATCCGTTCGCAAGCAGTCACCTGTGGGCTTTGCAAGCGCACATACCATTGCCCGGCAATACTCGCCAGTACATCCCGGCGCGATCGACCAGCTTGCAGCGCCTGCTCCATGTTCCGCTCGATGCTCG
The DNA here is from genome assembly GCF_050058005.1 of Pseudomonas sp. WOUb67. NCBI lineage: Bacteria > Pseudomonadati > Pseudomonadota > Gammaproteobacteria > Pseudomonadales > Pseudomonadaceae > Pseudomonas > Pseudomonas sp. WOUb67. Next base: position 2,834,807 of record NZ_CP170112.1, read on the forward strand.
CCAGGGGCAGGTCGAGGCGGGCGGCGATGCCGGCGAAGTCCAGCTGGTCGAGGCGGTTGAGCAGGAATACTTGCTGCACACGGCGGGGCAGCCGCTTCAGGGCATGCAGCAGGGCGTGGTCGGCATCGGGTTCGGCAACAGGTGTCGGGTGTTCAAGGGGCAGTAGCAGACGGGTCATGGACAGCTCCTTGCTTTATAGAGGGGGAGGTGGGGGCATCTTCCTTGATGCGAGATCAGCGTAGGCGAAACGAGATTGATTCTCAAGTGCTGATTCCGCAAAGTTTTGTAATGAGCGTTCACGCCCTGAAACACCTTTGCTATCATGCGCGCCATCACGATCTTCATTAGCCTGAAGAGCAAAAAAAAAGACCCGGCAAAAAGCCGGGTCAAAAACCGTGATTAGCCTGATGAGGAGATAATCTGAGAGCGACCTAAGCTCCAGGTTATCCAGCAGATCTCGCGATCAGCTGAGTGCAATAATAATCGTTATCATTTGCCAGTCAAATGAATTTTCGCTAATTCGGTAAAAAAGTTTTACCGATGCGCTTCCTTGTCCCGGCAATCGGGGCCTCTGCCGTTCGCGGCCATCACGTTCTCTCCCTCCTTTTTTAATCAGAAATCCGGATCCACGGCGCGTTGGTGCTCCAACAGGGCGCGGGCCATGTCCACCATGTGCATCAACGCATAGGTCAGCTCGCGCTGGCTGCCGTGCTGGTGGCTGGCGGTTTCCTGCGCTGTGGCGGCGGCGCAGCGCAGAAGCGCGATGGCGTGCTCCCGGGCCTGGTCTCTGGTGACACTCTCGTGCAGCGTCCAGATCTTGTTGTCGAGGGTCGGGCGCTGCGGCTTGGGGTTGAGGTAATAGTCGAGGGCGCGGCGGGCGGCTTCGCTGTCGAGATCTGTTTCGTCGTTTTTCGGTGGTTTCATCGCGATACCTTGTGATTTCCCTTCAAACACACTGAAATCAGAGGATAGGTCAATCTGTACTGACTATGCTCGAATAAATAATTCAGATTGTGTATTGCTGCGAGTAATACAGTCCGTATTGTTGCCGCTCATGGAAAACTGGAACGCGTTTCTCAAGCGCTACAAGCGCGAACACAACCTCAGCCAGCTGAAGCTGGCCGAACGTCTGGGCATGACTCAGGGTGGCGTGGGTCACTGGCTGCGTGGCACGCGTCGGCCGACGTTGGAAACCATCAACGAAAAGCTCGAAAAACTCGGCCTGGTGTTTCTGGAAGCGCAGGTCATGGTGGTAGAACGTGACATCGTGCGTGAAGCCCCTGCGCGCTATGCGGTCGAGCAGCCGGTGTCGGCCGAAGCGCTGCTTTATGCGAGCTTCCGCTTCCCGGTTCTGACTTGGGCTGACTTGCAGGGGCCTTCGCCTGAAGCAGGTAAACCCCACGAACAGACGGATTACATGCCCGCAGGCAATGCGTTCTGGCTGGTGGTGGAAAACGACTCGATGAATGCAGCCAGTGGCAAGAGTGTGCCTGAGGGCATGCGCGTGCTGGTGGATACCGGCCTGCAGGCAGAGCCAGGCAGGTTGGTGATTGCCCGGCAGCCGGGGCGGCCTGCGGTGTTGCGGCAGTTGGTCGAGGAGGGTGGGGACAAGATGCTTAAGCCGCTGAATACGCGTTATCCAACAATCCTGTGTGAGGAAGGCTGCGAGTTCCTGGGGGTAGTCGTGCGGGTGCACGGGACCTTCTAGAGTGCCGGGGCTGCTGCGCAGCCCATCGCGACGCAAGGCCGCTCCTACAGGGATCAGTGCAGGGTTCGATAGGGAGTATCGTGCCAACCATGGACATGGATAGATGGATTGCGCTTGTCCGCAATCGGATGGGCGAGCTAGGGCTCACCCAAGAACAGCTTGCCGAGCGCGTTGGTGTGTCTCAAGGCAGTGTTGGGCACTGGGTCAACAAGCGGCGCCAGCCAAGAATTGAATCGATGAACCGCACGTTTGTCGAGCTTGGCATGCCTCATTACAACGTCAGGCTTGAGTTGCGCATTTATGGTCAGGCTGGCGAGGCTTGCCAAGTGGATGACAACCTGGACCTCATGCAATACATCGTATGCTTCCGCTACCCGGTGTTGGGCTGGGATGAGTTAGGTGCTACCGAGAGTGCTGAACCTGGAGTGTTCGAGCAGACGGACTATCTGGCCCAGGGCAAGGCGTTCTGGTTGACGGTTGAAAATGACGCGATGAGCGCCGTCAGTGGTCGCAGTGTGCCGCAGGGCATGAGGATGCTGGTCGACCCGGGCGTGGAGGCTGAGGCCGGGCGCTTGGTTATCGCGCGTCAGCCGGGCAAACCGGCGATTTTCCGCGAATTGGCCGAGGAAGGCGGGCAGCGTTACCTGAAAGCACTGAACAGTAACTACCCGGCGCTGTTGTGCGAAGAGGGCTGCGAGTTTTTAGGGGTAGTCGTGCGGGTGCACGGGGCCTTCTAGATAGCCGGGGCTGCTGCGCAGCCCATCGCCGGCAAGCCGGGCTCCCACAGGTCAAGCGTTCGGTGCAGAAGTGCGCTATCTCTGTGGGAGCGGGCATGCCCGCGAACACCGGCAAAGCCGGTGCCATGCACTGCGTCGCCTTCTTCGCGGGCATGCCCGCTCCCACAGGGTTAATGTTCACTTTACTCAGCCAGTTCGACCAGCACCGTCCCTTCGCTGACCATATCCCCTTCCTGGCAGAACAACGCCTTCACCGTCCCGCCATGCGGCGCACGAATGCTGTGTTCCATCTTCATGGCCTCCAGCACCACCAGCGCCGTACCCGCTTCAACCACCTGCCCCGGCTCGACCAGTACCCGCACGATGCTGCCGTTCATGGGCGCACCCAGGCCGCCTTGATGGCCATGGCTGGCCTCGGCTTCGGCAATCGGGTCGAAGGCCTGAATGGCGTGCATCTCGCCCTCCCAGTGCAGGTACAGCGTGCCCCCGCGGCGGATCGCCAAATGCTGGCGGCGCACACCTGCCTGGTCGTGCACCAGTTGCTCACCCGCTAGCTGCCAGGTTGACGCAGCGCTGCGCTCCAGGGCTATCGCCTGATCCTGCCCGCCGCTCACCAGATGCAGGCTGCTGCGTGCCGGCAGGCCCAAACGCAGTCCGTTGCGCTCACCCCACGGCGAACGGTGGTCGTCGTCGCGCTGGTGCCCGGCCTGGCCCTGCAGCCAGGCTTCGGCTGCCGCTTCCCAGAAGCCCGCCGGCAGCGCATGGGGCGCCGGCAACAACACGTCCTGGTGGCGCGGAATGAAGCCGGTGTCCAGCTCTGCCGCCGCAAACGCCGGGTGGGCGAGAATGCGGCGCAGGAAAGCGATGTTGGTCTTCAGCCCGCCAATGGCGAACTCGTCGAGCATGGCCAGCAAGCGCAGGCGCGCCTGTTCGCGGTTTTCACCCCAGGCAATCAGCTTGCCCAGCATCGGGTCGTAGAAGGGCGACACCACGTCGCCTTCGCTGACACCGCTGTCTACCCGCCGGCCTTCGCCGGGCGCCGACTCTCGGTACAGCGCCAGCTTGCCGGTGGCGGGCAAAAACTCGTTGGCCGGGTCTTCGGCATACAGCCGCACTTCGATGGCATGGCCGATCAGCGGCACCTGTTCCTGGGTGATCGGCAGGGCCTCGCCGCAGGCCACGCGAATCTGCCAGGCGACCAGGTCCAGGCCGGTGATGGCCTCGGTGACCGGGTGTTCCACCTGCAGGCGGGTGTTCATCTCCATGAAGAAGAACTCGCCACGGGCATCGAGCAGGAATTCCACGGTGCCGGCACCCACATAGCCGATAGCCTGGGCCGCACGCACCGCCGCTTCGCCCATGGCCCGGCGCAGTTCAGGCGACAGGCCGGGGGCAGGTGCCTCTTCGATCACTTTCTGATGGCGGCGCTGGATGGAGCAGTCGCGTTCGTTGAGGTACAGGCAGTTGCCGTGCTGGTCGGCAAACACCTGGATTTCGACGTGACGCGGCTTGAGCACGTACTTTTCCACCAGCATGCGCGCATCGCCGAACGACGACTGCGCCTCACGCTGGGCCGAGGCCAGGGCGTCGGCCAGCTGGCTTTCTTCCTCGACCACTTTCATGCCCTTGCCACCGCCGCCGGCGCTGGCCTTGAGCAGTACCGGGTAGCCGATGCGTTCGGCGGCGGCGCGGAAGGTGTCCAGGTCCTGGGCTTCGCCGTGGTAGCCCGGCACCAGCGGCACGCCAGCGGCTTCCATCAGCGCCTTGGCCGCCGACTTGCTGCCCATGGCGTCGATGGCGCTGGCCGGTGGACCAAGGAAGATCAGCCCGGCCTGTTCGATGGCGCGGGCGAAGCCTGCGTTTTCGGACAGAAAGCCATAGCCCGGGTGAATGGCCTGGGCACCACTGGCCTTGGCAGCGGCCAGCAGCTTGTCGACCAGCAGGTAGCTTTCGGCGGCCTTGGTGCCGCCCAGGTCGACGCGGATATCCGCTTCGCGGCTGTGCCGGGCGTCACGGTCGGTGGCGCTGTGCACGGCGACAGTGGTCAGGCCCATGGCCTTGGCGGTGCGCATTATCCGGCAGGCGATTTCGCCACGGTTGGCGACCAGCAGGGTGGTCAAAGCGGGGCGGCTCATGGGCGCGGTTCCTTCTTGTCATCGGTTTGCCAGGCGGGGCGGCGTTTTTCCAGGAAAGCGCGCAGGCCCTCCTGGCCTTCGGCGCTGACGCGGATGCGGGCGATGGTGTTCTCGCAGTAGCGGCGCAGCGCCGGGCTGAGTTCGCCGTCGTCCACTTCGCGCAGCAAGTCCTTGGTGGCGCGCAACGCTTGCGGGCTGTTCTGCAGCAGGTTGTTCACCCACGCTTCCACCTGGGCGTCCAGCTCACTGGTCGGGTACACCTCGGCCAGCAGGCCCAGTTCGCGGGCCCGTGCGCCGCTGAAACGCTCGGCAGTGAGGGCATAGCGGCTCGCGGCGCGTTCACCAATCGCCTTGACCACGAACGGGCTGATGACCGCCGGGGCCAGGCCAATGCGGACTTCCGACAGGCACAACTGGGCGTCTTCGGCGCCGATCGCCATGTCGCAGCAGCTGATCAGGCCCAGCGCGCCGCCAAAGGCGGCACCTTGCACCACAGCCAGGGTTGGCGTCTTGAGGCGGTGCAGGGCGTACATCAGCTCGCCCAGTTCGTGGGCATCATCCAGGTTGGTGTTGAAGTCCAGCTGCGCGGACTGTTGCATCCAGGCCAGGTCGGCGCCGGCGCTGAAGTGCCGGCCACGGCCGCGCAGCAGCACAAAGCGTAGGCTGGCGTCTTCGGCCAGCCGGTCGATGGCCACGATCAGCTCGCGGATCATCTGTGCGTTGAAGGCGTTGTTCTTGTCCTCGCGGCTCAGCCACAGGGTGGCGAAGCCGCGTGGGTCACGGATCACTTCAAGGGTGCTGAAATCGCTCATGGGTCACATCCGGAAAATGCCGAAGCGGCTCTGTTCGATCGGTGCGTTCAGCGCGGCAGACAAGGCCAGGCCAAGCACATCGCGGGTTTGTGCCGGGTCGATGACGCCGTCGTCCCACAGGCGGGCGCTGGAATAGTAGGGGTGGCCCTGGTGCTCGTACTGGTCGAGGATCGGTTGCTTGAGCCTGGCCTCGTCCTCGGCACTGAAGGGCTGGCCGCTGCGCTCGCTTTGCTCGCGCTTGACCTGGGCCAGCACGCCAGCGGCCTGTTCGGCGCCCATCACGCCAATGCGCGCGTTGGGCCACATCCACAGGAAGCGGGGGTCGTAGGCGCGGCCGCACATGCCGTAGTTGCCGGCGCCAAAGCTGCCGCCAATGATCACCGTGAACTTCGGCACCTGGGCGCAGGCCACGGCGGTGACCAGCTTGGCGCCGTGCTTGGCGATGCCGCCTTCTTCGTACTTCTTGCCCACCATGAAGCCGGTGATGTTCTGCAGGAACAGCAGCGGGATGCCACGCTGGCAGGCCAGCTCGATGAAGTGCGCGCCTTTTTGCGCGGCTTCGGCGAACAGGATGCCGTTGTTGGCCAAAATCGCTACCGGGTAGCCATGCAGGTGAGCGAAGCCGCACACCAGGGTGGTGCCGAACAGGGCCTTGAACTCATCGAACACCGAGCCATCGACCAGCCGCGCGATCACTTCACGCACGTCGAACGGTTGCTTGGCATCGGCTGGCACCACGCCATACAGCTCGTCGGCGGCATACAGTGGCGCCACCGGTGCCAGGCGTTGCAGCTTGCCCAGCTTGTGCCAGTTGAGGTTGGCCACGCTACGCCGGGCAATGGCCAGGGCGTGCTCGTCGTTGTCGGCATAGTGGTCGGCCACGCCACTGGTGCGGCAATGCACATCGGCGCCACCCAGGTCTTCGGCGCTGACCACTTCACCTGTGGCGGCTTTTACCAGCGGCGGGCCGGCGAGGAAGATGGTCGCCTGCTGGCGCACCATGATCGCTTCGTCGGCCATGGCTGGTACGTAGGCGCCACCAGCAGTGCACGACCCCATCACCACGGCAATCTGCGGGATGCCCTGGGCGCTCATGTTGGCCTGGTTGAAGAAGATCCGCCCGAAATGCTCGCGGTCGGGGAACACTTCGTCCTGGCGCGGCAGGTTGGCGCCGCCCGAATCCACCAGGTAGATGCACGGCAGGCGGTTCTGCAAGGCGATGGTTTGCGCACGCAGGTGCTTTTTCACCGTCAGCGGGTAGTACGAACCGCCTTTGACCGTGGCGTCGTTGGCCACGATCATGCATTCCACGCCTTCGACGCGGCCGATGCCGGCGATCACGCCAGCAGCAGGCACGTCTTCGCCGTATACCTCATGGGCAGCCAGCTGGCCGATTTCGAGGAATGGCGAGCCTGGGTCCAGCAGGCGGTCGATGCGTTCGCGCGGCAGCAGCTTGCCACGCGACGTGTGCCGCTCCTGGGCCTTGGGCCCGCCGCCCTGGGCCACCTGGGCGAGCAGGCCCCGCAGGGCCTGGACCTGTTCGAGCATGGCCGCGCTGTTGCCGGCGAACTCCGCCGAACGCGGGTTGATCTGGGTGTGCAAGGTAGCCATGTGCGCCCGTCCTTTATGTTCAGCGGGTTTCGTTGAACAGTTCGCGGCCAATCAGCATCCGGCGGATTTCGCTGGTGCCGGCACCGATTTCGTACAGCTTGGCGTCGCGCAGCAGGCGGCCCGCCGGGAATTCGTTGATGTAGCCGTTGCCACCGAGAATCTGGATTGCCTCCAGGGCCATTTGCGTGGCGCGTTCGGCGGTGTACAGGATCACCCCGGCAGCGTCCTTGCGGGTGGTCTCGCCACGGTCGCAAGCCTGGGCCACGGCATACAGGTAGGCGCGGCTGGCGTTGAGCTGGGTGTACATATCGGCAATCTTGCCCTGGATCAGCTGGAACTCGCCGATGCTTTGGCCGAACTGCTTGCGGTCATGAATGTAGGGCACCACCAGGTCCATGCAGCTTTGCATGATGCCGGTCGGGCCACCGGACAGCACCACGCGCTCGTAGTCCAGCCCGCTCATCAGCACGCGCACGCCGCCGTTGAGCTGGCCGAGGATGTTTTCTGCCGGCACTTCCACGTCATCGAAGAACAGCTCGCAGGTGTTGGACCCGCGCATGCCCAGCTTGTCGAACTTGTTGCTGCGGCTGAAGCCTTTCCACTCACGCTCGACGATGAACGCGGTAATGCCGTGCGCGCCCTTGTCCAGGTCGGTCTTGGCGTAGATCACGTAGGTGTTGGCGTCGGGGCCGTTGGTGATCCAGGTCTTGTTGCCGTTGAGCACGTAGTGGTCGCCGCGCTTTTCGGCGCGCAGTTTCATCGACACCACGTCGGAGCCGGCATTGGGCTCGCTCATGGCCAGCGCGCCGATGTGTTCGCCGCTGATCAGCTTGGGCAGGTACTTGAGCTTCTGCTCATGGGTGCCGTTGCGGTTGATCTGGTTTACGCAGAGGTTGGAGTGGGCGCCATAGGACAGTGCCACCGAGGCCGAGGCACGGCTGATTTCTTCCATCGACACCACGTGGGCCAGGTAGCCCAGGCCGGCGCCACCGTACTCTTCCGACACCGTGATCCCCAGCAGGCCCATGTCGCCGAACTTGCGCCACATGTCGGCGGGGAACAGGTTGTCGTGGTCGATCTGCGCGGCGCGCGGCGCCAGTTCGGCGGCAACGAAGGTGCGCACCTGGTCGCGGAGCATGTCGATGGTTTCGCCCAGGGCGAAGTTGAGGGAGGGGTAATGCATGCTGGGGCACCTTCTTGTTCTTGAAATTGGGTTACACCGTAGCTCAAGGGCTATTCGCCGACCCTGTGGGAGCGGGTTCACCCGCGAATGCGTCAGCAGGGTCACCGTCATTGCCTGACTGATCGCATTCGCGGGTAAACCCGCTCCCACAGGGTCGGTGTTTTGCCAGTAAACCGGTGTCGTTCATCACCTTTACGTTAACGTAAACCTGCATTGGGTTACTGTCAATCCACTCATCACCTTTACGTAAACGTAAATCTGCGCCAGAGTATTCCCCGCTTGCTTCAGTCGTGCCCAGAACAACCACAAGAAGGGACACCCATGAGTCAACCGAGCTATACCCGCGGTCGCCAGGACCAAGCCTTGCTGACCCAGACCATCGGCCAGGCCTTCGATGCTACCGTGGCCCGCTGTGCTGACGGCGAGGCGTTGGTGTCGCGTCATCAAGGCCTGCGTTACAGCTGGCGCCAGCTGGCCGAACAGGTCGAAGTGCATGCCCGCGCGCTGATGGCCCTGGGCGTGAACACCGGCGAGCGTGTCGGCATCTGGTCGCCCAACTGCGCCCAGTGGTGCATCCTGCAACTGGCCAGCGCCAAGGTCGGCGCGATTCTGGTCAACATCAACCCGGCCTATCGCGTGGGTGAGCTGGGATACGTGCTGCGTCAGTCCGGCTGCCGCTGGCTGGTGTGTGCCGATGCCTTCAAGACCTCTGATTACCACGCCATGGTCCAGGAACTGGTGCCTGAACTGGCCAGCGCCGCACCCGGTGAACTGGCCAGTGAACGCCTGCCCGAGTTGCGTGGCGTGATCAGCCTGGCCGCCAACCCGCCTGCCGGCTTCCTGCCCTGGCGCGCATTGGCCGAGCGGGCAGGGCAAGCTTCGGCAGAGGCTTTCACCGCCCGCCAGCTAAGCCTGCAATTCGACCAGCCGGTAAACATCCAGTACACCTCCGGCACCACCGGCGCGCCCAAGGGTGCCACGCTCAGCCACTACAACATCCTCAACAACGGCTTCATGGTCGGCGAAAGCCTGGGCCTGACGGCAAACGACCGCATGGTGATCCCGGTGCCGCTGTACCACTGCTTCGGCATGGTCATGGCCAACCTCGGCTGCATCACCCACGGCAGCACCATGATCTACCCCAACGACGCTTTCGACGCCGAACTCACCCTGCGCGCTGTCGCCGAGGAGCGCGCCAGCATCCTGTACGGCGTGCCGACCATGTTCATTGCCATGCTCGACCACCCGGCCCGGCAGGGCATGGCCCTGTCGACCCTGCGCAGCGGCATCATGGCCGGTGCCACCTGCCCGATCGAGGTGATGCGCCGGGTCATCGACCAGATGCACATGGCCGAAGTGCAGATCGCCTATGGCATGACCGAAACCAGCCCGGTGTCGCTGCAAACCGGCCCGGACGACGAGCTGGAATTGCGCGTGACCACCGTCGGCCGCACCCAGCCGCAGCTGGAAAACAAATTGGTGGACGCCGACGGCTGTATCGTCCCGCGCGGCGAGATTGGCGAGCTGTGCACCCGCGGCTACAGCGTGATGCTCGGCTACTGGGACAACCCCCAGGCCACGGCAGATGCCATCGACCCGGCTGGCTGGATGCATTCGGGTGATCTGGCGGTGATGGATGAACATGGTCACGTGCGCATCGTCGGGCGCAACAAGGACATGATCATTCGCGGCGGCGAGAACATTTACCCGCGTGAGCTGGAGGAGTTCTTCTACACCCACCCGGCCGTGGCCGATGCGCAGGTGATCGGCATTCCGTGCAGTCGCTACGGCGAAGAGATTGTGGCCTGGATCAAGCTGCACCCCGGGCACCGCGCCACGGTGGAAGAGCTGCAGGGCTGGTGCAAGGCACGCATCGCACACTTCAAGGTGCCGCGGCATATCCGCTTCGTTGACGAATACCCGATGACGGTGACGGGCAAGGTGCAGAAGTTCAGGATGCGGGAGATCAGTGTGGCGGAGATCTCGGCGGTATCTGCGGGTTGATGGGTTGGCTCAGCCGGCCCTTTCGCGGGTAAACCCGCTCCCACAGGTATGGCGCCACTTGCAAGGTTGGCGTAATCCCTGTGGGAGCGGGTTTACCCGTGAAGAGGCCGGTCCTGCCAGCACACAATCCTGGTCTACCCTTAAACCTTCACCGGTGGCTCCTGGCTCGGCGGGTCGCCCACCGTCGGTGGCATGGTCGGCTTGATCGGCAGTTCGTCCGGTTCTTGTTCCGGCACGGGCGGCGGCAAGCTGGGGTCGTCGATGTTCGGATCGGGGGTTTCCGGTGGAATGGGAATGTTCATGGCCTGACCTCGCGTGGGTGAATGAAGAGGTGCTGCAGGCTCTGACCGCTGGCAGTTGCCGTTCGCTCAATTTTTTTGAACCCCACGCCTGTGCCCGGCTCTGAACCCTTACTGCCACCAGCCTGAGGGAGCAAGGTCGATGTCACGTAACGAGCCCTTTGAAAGCGTGCCCACGGCGAGTGATCACCCGGACCAGGCCATCAGCCTGTCCCAGGCGCTGCTCGCGCCGCGCATCGTGATCGAAGACACCCAACCCGTGCTCGAAGCCGGCACCTTCGCGGCCAAGGCCATCAGTGGCCAGCCGGTGGCTGTCAGCAGCAAGGTCTATTGCGATGGGCACGACCGCCTGGCGGTGATGCTCAACTGGCGCCAGGCCAACAGCCGCCGCTGGCATTGCGTACCCATGCACTCGCCGGGCAACGACCTGTGGCTGGCCGAGTTCACCCCCACCGAGCTGGGCCCGCACCTGTTCAGTATCGAGGCCTGGATCGACCCGTTCGCCACCTACTGCCACGACTTGGAAAAAAAGTACCACGCCGGTGTCGAGGTCAAGCTGGAGCTGGAAGAAGGCCGGCTGATGCTGGGCAAGGGCATCGAGCTGTGCAGCGGCGCCCTGCGCGAGGAGCTTGAGGCCACGCAGCAACGCCTGGCCACCCTGAACAGCGACGACCAAGTGGCACTGTTCCTTAACCCGGCTACCGCGCGACTGATGGGTGAAGCGGGGCACCGCAGCTACCTGGCCCGCAGTGGCGAGTTCCCCGTCGATGTCGACCGCCCGGCCGCGCAGTTCGCCAGTTGGTACGAGTTGTTCCCGCGCTCGATCACCGACAGCCCCGAGCGCCATGGCACCTTCAACGATGTGCATGAACGGCTGCCGATGATCCGCGACATGGGTTTCGACGTGCTGTACTTCCCGCCCATCCACCCCATTGGCATGCAGCACCGCAAGGGCCGCAACAATGCCCTGCAGGCCGAACCTGGCGACCCCGGCAGCCCTTACGCCATCGGCAGCGCCGAGGGCGGCCACGAGGCGATTCACCCGCAACTGGGCAGCCGCGAAGATTTCCGCCGGCTGGTCGCCGCCGCTGCCGAGCACGGCCTGGAAATCGCCCTCGACTTCGCCATTCAGTGTTCCCAGGACCACCCTTGGCTCAAGGAGCATCCGGGCTGGTTCAGCTGGCGCCCGGACGGCACCATCCGCTATGCCGAGAACCCGCCGAAGAAGTACCAGGACATCGTCAACGTCGACTTCTATGCCCCCGACTCAGTGCCGAGCCTGTGGCTGGCGCTGCGTGATGTGATCATCGGCTGGGTGCAGGAGGGCGTAAAAACCTTCCGGGTCGACAACCCGCACACCAAGCCACTGCCGTTCTGGCAATGGATGATTGCCGATGTGCGCGCCCGCTACCCGGATGTGATCTTCCTCGCCGAAGCATTCACCAAGCCCGCGATGATGGCGCGCCTGGGCAAGGTCGGTTACGCGCAAAGCTATACCTACTTCACCTGGCGTAACACCAAACAGGAGCTGCGCGAATTCTACGAGCAGCTCAACCAGCCGCCGTGGAGCCAGTGCTACCGCCCCAACTTCTTCGTCAACACGCCGGACATCAACCCGTTTTTCCTGCACACCTCTGGCCGCGCCGGCTTCCTCATCCGCGCCGCGCTGGCGACCATGGGCTCGGGCCTGTGGGGCATGTATTCGGGCTTCGAGCTGTGCGAGGGCACGCCGCTGCCGGGCAAGGAGGAGTATATGGATTCGGAGAAGTACGAAATCCGCCCGCGCGACTTCACCCAGCCCGGCAACATCATTGCCGAGATCGCCCAGCTCAACCGCATCCGCCGGCAGAACCGCGCGTTGCAAACCCACCTGGGCGTGGCGTTTTTCAACTGCTGGAACGACAACATCCTGTACTTCGCCAAACGCACGCCCGAGCGCGACAACTACGTCCTGGTGGCGATCAGCCTCGACCCGCACAACGCCCAGGAGGCGCATTTCGAGCTGCCGCTTTGGGAGCTGGGGCTGGGTGACGACGCAGAAACCCATGGCGAAGACCTGATGAACGGCCATCGCTGGTCCTGGTACGGCAAGACCCAGTTCATGCGCCTCGAACCCTGGCACCAGCCCTTCGGTATCTGGCGTATCGAAAAGGCTAAGTGAAACCTGTGGGAGCGGGCGCGCCCGCGAACACCGGCGGCGCCGGTGCCAAACACCGCGGTGCCTGATTCGCGGGCATGCCCGCTCCCACAGGGATGGGTCAAGTCAGTTGCTTGCAGAGCAACCTGGAAAATGAAAGGAGTCACCCATGGCCAAGCGTTCCCGCCCGGCAGCCTTCATCGACGACCCGCTTTGGTACAAGGACGCCGTCATCTACCAGTTGCACATCAAGTCGTTCTTCGATGCGAACAACGACGGCATCGGTGATTTTGCCGGCCTGATCAGCAAACTCGACTACATCGCCGAGCTGGGCGTCAACACCCTCTGGCTGCTGCCGTTCTACCCCTCGCCACGGCGCGACGACGGCTACGACATTGCCGAGTACAAGGCCGTGCACCCCGACTACGGCACCCTGGCCGACGCCCGCCGCTTCATCGCCGAGGCACACAAGCGCGGCCTGAGGGTAATCACCGAGCTGGTCATCAACCACACCAGCGACCAGCACCCGTGGTTCCAGCGCGCCCGCCATGCCAAGCGCGGCAGCAAGGCGCGGGACTTTTACGTGTGGTCGGATGACGAACAGAAGTACGACGGCACGCGCATCATCTTCCTCGACACCGAAAAGTCCAACTGGACCTGGGACCCGGTCGCCGGCCAGTACTTCTGGCACCGCTTCTACTCGCACCAGCCAGACCTGAACTTCGACAACCCGCAGGTGCTCGATGCGGTGATCAAGGTGATGCGCTTCTGGCTTGACCTGGGCGTCGACGGGCTGCGCCTGGACGCCATTCCTTACCTGATCGAGCGCGACGGCACCAACAACGAAAACCTGCCCGAGACCCACACGGTGCTCAAGGCCATTCGCGCGGAAATCGACGCCAACTACCCCGACCGTATGCTGCTGGCCGAGGCCAACCAGTGGCCCGAAGACACCCGCCCGTATTTCGGCGAAGGCGAGGGCGACGAATGCCACATGGCCTTCCACTTCCCGCTGATGCCGCGCATGTACATGGCCCTGGCCATGGAGGACCGCTTCCCGATCACCGACATCCTGCGCCAGACCCCGGAAATTCCGGCCAACTGCCAATGGGCGATCTTCTTGCGCAACCACGATGAGCTGACCCTTGAAATGGTCACCGACCGCGAGCGCGACTACCTGTGGAACTATTACGCCGAAGACCGCCGCGCCCGCATCAACCTGGGTATCCGCCGGCGCCTGGCGCCGCTGTTGCAGCGTGACCGGCGGCGCATCGAGCTGCTCACCAGCCTGCTGCTGTCGATGCCCGGCACGCCCACCCTGTACTACGGTGATGAACTGGGCATGGGCGACAACATCTACCTGGGTGACCGAGACGGCGTGCGCACCCCCATGCAGTGGTCGCCCGACCGCAACGGCGGCTTTTCCCGCGCCGACCCGCAGCGCCTGGTGCTGCCGCCGATCATGGACCCGCTGTACGGTTACCAGACAGTCAACGTCGAGGCCCAGAGCCACGACCCGCACTCGCTGCTGAACTGGACCCGGCGCATGCTGGCCGTGCGTAAGCAGCAAAAGGCGTTTGGCCGCGGCAGCCTGCGCACCCTCACGCCCAGCAATCGGCGCATCCTCGCGTATATCCGCGAGTACACCGATGCCGATGGCCACACCGAGGTGATCCTGTGCGTGGCCAACGTTTCCCGCGCGGCCCAGGCGGCGGAACTTGAACTGTCACAATACGTCGACAAAGTACCGGTAGAGATGCTCGGCGGCAGCGCCTTCCCGCCTATCGGGCAACTGCCGTTCCTGTTGACCCTGCCACCCTATGCCTTCTACTGGTTCCTGCTGGCCGCCCACGACCGCATGCCCAGCTGGCACATCCAGGCCACCGAGGGGTTACCCGAATTGACCACGCTCGTTTTGCGCAAGCGCATGGAAGAACTGCTGGAAGCACCCGCCCGCGACACCCTGCAAACCACTATCCTGCCGCAATACCTGCCCAAGCGGCGCTGGTTCGCCGGCAAGGAAGGGCCCATCGACGAAGTGCGCCTGTGCTACGGGGTGCGTTTCGCTACTGCCACCACACCAGTGCTGCTCAGCGAAATTGAAGTGCTCAGCGACGGTGTGGCCAACCGCTACCAGCTGCCGTTTGGCCTGCTACCCGAGGACCAGATCAACACCGCACTGCCGCAGCAGCTGGCCTTGTCGCGGGTGCGCCGTGCCCATCAGGTTGGCCTGATTACCGATGCCTTCGTGCTCGAACCGTTCATCCGCGCGGTACTGCGCGCCTGCCAGGATGGCCTGCGCCTGCCGTGTGGCAGCGGCGCGGGCGAGCTGCGTTTCCAATGCACCGACCTGCTGCCAGGCCTGGCGCTGAACGATGAAAGTGAAGTGCGTTACCTCAGTGCCGAGCAGTCCAACAGCTCGGTGGTGATCGGCGACCGCGTGGTGCTCAAGCTGATCCGCCGGGTCAACCCGGGCATTCACCCGGAACTGGAAATGAGCGCCTACCTGACCGCTGCCGGCTTTGCCAATATCTCGCCATTGCTGGCCTGGGTCAGCCGGGTGGATGAGCAAAACGCCCCTCACCTGCTGATGATCGCCCAAGGCTACCTGAGCAACCAGGGCGACGCCTGGGGCTGGACCCAGAACACCTTGGAGCGTGCCATCCGCGACCAGATGGCCCCACCCAGCCGCGATGCCGAGGCACACACCGATGCCTTGCTGGAACTCACAGGCTTTGCCGCCTTGCTCGGCCAACGCCTGGGCGAGATGCACCTGCTGCTGGCCGCGCCCACCGACGATGAGGCCTTCCGCCCACGCCCCAGCGATGCTGACGACAGCCAGCGCTGGGGTGCGCAGATCAGCGCCGAACTGATCCACGCCCTCGACCTGCTGGCCCAGCACCGTGACAGCCTCGACCGCGACAGCCAGGCCCTGATCGACGACCTGCAGCAACAGCGCGATGGCCTGGCCCAGCACGTCGCCAACCTGGCGGGCCAGGCCGAGGGTGGCCTGCTGATGCGGGTGCACGGCGACCTGCATCTGGGCCAGGTGCTGGTGGTGCAGGGCGATGCCTACCTGATCGATTTCGAGGGCGAACCGTCGCGCCCACTGCAAGAGCGCCGGGCAAAACACAGCCCGTACAAGGATGTCAGCGGCGTGTTGCGATCCTTCGACTATGCTGCTGCGATGATCCTGCGCAGCGCGTCTGCGGTCGACCTTTCCGGCCCGGCGCAGCAGGCTCGTCAGCGGGTTGCCCGGCAGTACCTGCATCAGTCGCGCCACGCCTTCGTCGAAGCCTATGGCCTGGCCACCGCCGCCATGCCCCATGCCTGGCAACAGGCCGAGCGCGCCGCACTGGAACTGTTCTGCCTCGAAAAAGCCGCCTACGAGATCACATATGAAGCCGAAAACCGTCCGAGCTGGCTGGCCGTGCCTTTGCATGGCCTGCATGGACTGATCAGTACCTGGGGAGAGTCATAGATGAATGCAACCACGCGTGAAAACGGCGGCCTTCGGCAACGGGACCTGGATGCCCTGGCCCGCGCCGAGCACGCCGATCCCTTCGCAGTGCTAGGCCCCCACGGCGATGGCAAAAGCGGGGTGTTTATCCGCGCCTTCCTGCCCACTGCGCTGAGTGCGCGGGTGTTGGCGCGCCATGATGGGCGCGTCCTGGCCGAAATGGTGCAAGGCGCAGTGCCGGGCTTGTTCACCGCGCACCTCGATGATGCACAAGCCTATCTGTTGCACATCGGCTGGGCCGGTGGCGAGCAAGTCACCGAAGACCCCTACAGCTTTGGCCCGCAATTGGGCGACATGGACTTGCACCTGTTCGCCGAAGGCAACCACCGCGACTTGTCCGGGCGCTTTGGCGCCCAACCGATCCAGGTCGAGGGCGTCGACGGTGTGTGTTTCTCGGTGTGGGCGCCGAATGCCCGGCGGGTGTCGGTGGTGGGTGACTTCAACAACTGGGACGGCCGCCGCCACCCCATGCGCCTGCGCCACAGCGCCGGGGTGTGGGAGCTGTTCGTGCCGCGCCTGGGCGTGGGCGAAACCTACAAGTTCGAGGTGCTGGGCAAGGACGGGATACTGCCACTGAAAGCAGACCCGCTGGCCCGCGCGACCGAATTGCCGCCGAGCACCGCGTCCAAGGTGGCCGGTGAACTCAGCCACGCGTGGCAAGACCACGACTGGATGGCACAACGCGCCCAGCGCCATGCCTACAACGCACCCCTGTCGATCTACGAACTGCACCCAGGGTCCTGGCGCTGCGAGCTGGACGAGGCGGGCGAAGTCGGGCCTTACTACAACTGGCGCGAACTGGCCGAGCGGCTGGTGCCCTATGTGCAGGAACTGGGCTTTACCCATATCGAATTGCTGCCGATCATGGAGCACCCGTTCGGCGGCTCCTGGGGCTATCAGCCACTGTCGATGTTTGCGCCCACCTCGCGCTACGGCAGTGCCGAAGACTTTGCCGCGTTCATCGATGCCTGCCACCAAGGCGGCATTGGCGTGCTGCTGGACTGGGTGCCGGCGCATTTCCCTACCGATGAACACGGCCTGGCGCGTTTCGACGGCACCGCCCTGTACGAATACGACAACCCCCTGGAAGGCTACCACCAGGACTGGAACACGCTGATCTACAACCTCGGCCGCAACGAAGTGCGCGGCTTCATGATGGCCTCGGCGCTGCACTGGCTGAAGCACTTCCACATCGACGGCCTGCGGGTCGATGCGGTGGCCTCGATGCTGTACCGCGATTATTCGCGCAAGGCCGGCGAATGGGTGCCCAACCGCCACGGCGGGCGCGAGAACCTGGAGGCCATCGACTTCATCCGCCACCTCAACGGCGTGGCTGCCCACGAGGCCCCCGGTGCATTGATCATCGCCGAGGAG
This sequence comes from Pseudomonas sp. WOUb67, assembly GCF_050058005.1. Lineage (NCBI taxonomy): Bacteria > Pseudomonadati > Pseudomonadota > Gammaproteobacteria > Pseudomonadales > Pseudomonadaceae > Pseudomonas > Pseudomonas sp. WOUb67. The sequence continues at coordinate 2,852,327 of NZ_CP170112.1, forward strand.
TCCACCGCCTGGCCCGGCGTCAGCCAGCCGACCCAGCAGGGTGGCCTGGGCTTTGCCTACAAGTGGAACATGGGCTGGATGCACGACACCCTGCATTACATCCAGAACGACCCGGTGCACCGCAACCACCACCACAACGAGATGAGTTTCGGGCTGATCTACGCCTATTCCGAGCACTTCATCCTGCCCATCTCCCACGACGAAGTGGTACATGGCAAGCACTCGCTGATCGACAAGATGCCCGGCGACCGCTGGCAGAAGTTCGCCAACCTGCGCGCCTACCTCACCTTCATGTGGGCGCACCCGGGCAAGAAGTTGCTGTTCATGGGCTGCGAGTTCGGCCAGTGGCGTGAGTGGGACCACGACAGCGAACTGGACTGGTACCTGTTGCAATACCCCGAGCACCAAGGCGTGCAGCGGCTGGTCAGCGACCTGAACCGGCTGTACCGCGACATACCGGCACTGCACGAGCAGGACTGCCAGCCGCAGGGCTTCCAGTGGCTGATCGGTGACGACGCGCAAAACAGCGTGTACGCCTGGCTGCGCTGGAGCAGCAGCGGCGAGCCGGTGCTGGTGGTGGCCAACTTCACCCCGGTGCCACGCGAGGGCTACCGCATTGGCGTGCCGTTTGGCGAGCGCTGGCAGGAGCTGCTGAACAGCGATGCCGGGCTGTATGCCGGGTCCAACGTTGGCAACCTGGGGGCAGTGGCCAGTGAGGCAGTTGCCAGCCATGGGCAGCCATTGTCGCTGGCGCTGAACCTGCCGCCGCTTGGGGTTCTGATACTGAAACCGGCTTGATTCGCTGCCTGTACCGGCCTCTTCGCAGCACAAGGCTGCTCCTACACAGGTACGGCGCCGTTCTGGATATCGGCGCTGTAACTGTGTAGGAGCAGCCTTGTGCTGCGAAAGGGCCGGGCCTGCCTACCACCGCATCCGCACCCCAAGGCTGCCAATCAGCCCATTGAGGTCATTGTCATCCACATCGCTGCTGTAATCAGCACTCACAAACAACGCCACCGAAGGCGTCACCCGCGCCACCAGCCCCAGGCCCAGTTCCACCGTGGTCGAATAGCGCGAGCTGGATATCTTGTCGACCTGGTCCAGCTTCACCTCGTCGGGATTGCTGAAGTCGTACCACACGTTGGTCCGCACATAGGGTTCGATGGGCATGCCGCGCACTTCGTAGCGCCCGGACAATTTCGCACCGACCCGGCCGCTCCAGCTCGGCTGGCTGTCGAAGGCCTGCAAGGTTTCTTCCTGCACCTGGTTGCCGGGGAAGAACTGCTGGTTGATCAACTGTGCCTGGGGTTCGATCACCCAGTTGCCGCCCAGGCGGATCGGGTAGCCGCCTTCCACCGAAAAGGTCATTGCATGGCCGCTTTCGTCAAGGCGCTGGCCGTTTTCGCCCCGGCCCAGCACATCGATGCGTGAGCCCATGGCCACGGCATCCAGGTGCCAACCCTGTTCATGGGTCATGCTCCAGTACACGCCCAGGCTTTCCCCGCTCAGGTTCACCGCGTTGCGCTGCTTGTCGCCCAGCAGCGGGCGCATGCCGTTGAAGCTGCTCTGCAGGTTGTTGTGCCCCACGAAAATCCCTGCGCGGTGCACATTGCCCGCTGCAGTTTCACGCACGAACAGGTCCGGGCCGATGGTCAGTTGCTGGCTGGGGGCCTCCAGTTGGTCTGGGGGTTGCGAGCCGCTGCGCGAGGTGGTTGGGAAAAACTGCGCCCACTGGCTGGCGATCAGGTCCGGCGCCGCCTGCCCGTGGCGCGCGCTCATGGTTTGCGAAAACGCATTCAGGGTGCCCATGCTCAAGCCACTGGCGCTGACCGGGTCGAGCGACATCTGCGGCATTGCAGGCTGTTGTAAAAAACCGGGCGAGGTGGGGTCACCCTGCAGTTCGTACGCGAAAGTTTCCACCGGGGTTGCCAGAAGCAGCGACGTGGAAACCGCGTAGAAAATGCTGTCGAAGCGCAAGGGGTTCGAGGTGCTTTTCATGGCGGATCTCCTATTGTTTTTGTGAGGTACAGCCCGAGGACCTGGCCTGTTGTCACGAGCTGTACGGCAAAAACAGGGGGCGACCCAAACCAGCACGCCAGCCTTTGCAAGCGCGCACGAAGGCGCGAGCTAGAGGCCCGGCGCGAGATCTTTACTGCATGGTAATGTTCAGCTAAGGAGAGGACGCCGCTTGCGTCAAGAAAGCGTGAAAGGACTGTTCAGGTTATGTAGGTTCCCTCAAGCACTTGATTTCACGAGTGAATCAGTAGGGTATAGCGGGGTTCGCTATTTCCCGCTTCGTGGCTATGAAGAATGATTGCTAGAGCCTGACCTCCACCGCCAACGGCAAGTGATCTGACAGGTGCGACCAAGGTTTGTGCCCCAGAATCCGTGGCCCATGGCTTTCAGCGTTGCGCAGGTAGATGCGGTCCAGGGGCAACAGTGGCAGGCGGGCAGGGTAGGTGCGGGCAAGATGGCCGTGGTGGCGCTCGAACGCTTCGTGCAGGTCCGGCTGCAGGCCGAGGGTGCGGTTGCCGCGGCTTTTCCAGTCGTTGAAGTCGCCGGCAATGATCACCGGGGCCTCGGCCGGCAACGACTCGAGCAGTTTGCGCAGCAGTTGCAGTTGCTTCTGCCGGTGGCTTTCGAGCAATGACAGGTGCACACAAATGGCATGCACCTGGTGCTGGCCGGGTACGTCGAGGATGCAGTGCAACAGGCCGCGGCGTTCGGGCCCGGTGATCGACACGTCGAGGTTGCGGTGTTCGATGATCGGGTACTTGGACAGCAGCGCATTGCCGTGGTGGCCATCGGGGTAGACCGCGTTGCGGCCATAGGCAAAGTCGCTCCACATGCTGTCGGCGAGGAATTCGTACTGCGAGGTCTGTGGCCAGCCGGGGTAGCGTGCGGCGTGGCGGTCGTGGCTGCCGAGTACCTCCTGGAGGAAGACGATGTCGGCCTGGGTGCTGCGCACCGCCTCGCGCAGTTCCGGCAGGATGAAGCGCCGGTTGAAGGCGGTGAAGCCCTTGTGGGTGTTCACCGTCAGTACCCGCAGCCGCTTCACGGCCTGGGCCTGGTTGACGCTGGCGAAACCTTTACTGCCGGCTTCGGGGTTCACAATTCCTCCTCATTCAACCGAGTTGCGCGGATCCCTGTAGGAGCAGCCTTGTGCTGCGAAAGGGCCTGACAGGCAGACCATTTTTTGTGCCTGTAAAGGCCTCTTCGCAGCACAAGGCTGCTCCTACAGGGGACACGCACCAGCCATTCGGGTTCACTCCTCGTCGCGCTGCAACACCATCAGCAGCATCGACCGTCCCTTGACCTCGAACGTGCTGTCGAACTGCAGGTGCTGCCCCTTGCGCAACTCCGGCCGGTCGGTGTCGACCAGGCAGCTCCAGTAATCGCCGTCGGGCACCGTCGGCAACTTGAAGGGCACCACGTCATGGTGAGCATTGACGATCAGCAGCACCGTGGCCTCGGACCCTGGCCGGGCAATGCCGCTGACCTGCGCGCGGCCATCGATCAGCATGCCCAGGCAGCGCCCGTGCGGGTCTTCCCACTGTTCCACGCTCATCTCGCTGCCATCCGGCGCCAGCCAGGTCACGTCCTTGACTCCGATAGCCTCATTGTAGTCACCCACCAAAAAGCGTGAGCGGCGCAGCACCGGGTAGGCCAGGCGCAGGCGGGTCAGGCGTTTGACGAAGGCCAGCAGCTCTTTGCCGTCCTGGTCCAGGTCCCAGTTCACCCAGCCGATTTCGCTGTCCTGGCAGTAGGCGTTGTTGTTGCCGTGCTGGGTGCGGCTGAACTCGTCGCCGGCGACGATCATCGGCGTGCCCTGGGCCAGCAGCAGGGTGGCGAAGTAGTTGCGCATCTGGCGCATGCGCAGTGCGTTGATGTCCGGGTCGTCGGTCGGCCCCTCGGCACCGCAGTTCCACGACAGGTTGTTGTCGGTGCCGTCCTGGTTGTTCTCGTCGTTGTCTTCGTTGTGCTTGTGGTTGTACGACACCAGGTCGCGCAGGGTGAAGCCATCGTGGGCGGTGATGAAGTTGACCGAGGAATACGGCCGGCGACCGCGGTTGTTGAACATGTCGCCCGATGCGGTCAGGCGTGCGGCAAAGTCGGCCAGCTGGCCTTCGTCGCCCTTCCAGAAGGCACGTGCGGTGTCGCGGAAGCGGTCGTTCCACTCGGCCCAGCCCGGGGCGAAGTTGCCCACCTGATAGCCACCGGGGCCGCAGTCCCACGGCTCGGCAATCAGCTTCACCTGGCTCAGCATCGGGTCCTGGCGGCAAGCGACGAGGAAGCCGTGGCGCTCGCTGTAGCCGTCGTGGTAACGGCCCAGGATGGTCGCCAGGTCGAAGCGAAAGCCATCCACGTGCATTTCACCGGCCCAGTAGCGCAGCGAGTCGGTGACCAGCTGCAACACGCAGGGGTGGCTCAGGTCCAGCGTGTTGCCGGTGCCGGAGTCGTTGATGTAGTAGCGTTTGTCGTCCGGCATCAGCCGGTAGTACGAGGCGTTGTCGATGCCGCGCATCGACAGGGTCGGGCCACGTTCGTTGCCTTCGGCGGTGTGGTTGTAGACCACGTCGAGGATCACCTCCAGCCCGGCGTCATGCAGGTGCGCAACCATCTCCTTGAACTCGGCGATCTTGCCGCTGGCCAGGTAGCGAGGGTGGGGGGCGAAGAAGGCGATGCTGTTGTAGCCCCAGTAGTTGTTCAGGCCCTTGTCCAGCAGGTGCTGGTCGTTGACGAAGGCGTGGATGGGCAGCAGTTCGATGCTGGAAACACCCAGGTCCTTGATGTGCTTGAGCAGCTCGTCATTGGCAAGGCCGGCAAAGGTGCCGCGCAGCTCTTCCGGTACTGCAGGGTGGCGCATGCTGATGCCGCGGGTGTGCGCTTCGTAGATGATCGTGCGCTCCCAGGGGATCAGCACACGCTGGTCGCGGCCCCAGGTGAAGGCCGGGTCGATCACCTTGCATTTGGGCACGAAGGGCGCGCTGTCGCGTTCGTCGAACGACAGGTCGCCGTCGGGGTGGCCGATGGTGTAGCCGAACAGGGCCTCGGACCATTTCAGGCTGCCGACCAGTTGCTTGGCGTAGGGGTCGATCAGCAGCTTGTTGGGGTTGAAACGGTGGCCGTTTTCCGGCTCGTAGGGGCCGTACACCCGGTAGCCATAGACCAGGCCGGGGTGCGCGTCGGGCAGGTAGCCGTGGTAGATCTCGTCGGTGTATTCGGGCAGCTCGATCCGCTCGATTTCCTGCTCGCCGGTGGAGTCGAACAGGCACAGCTCGACCTTGGTGGCGTTGGCCGAGAACAGGGCGAAGTTGACCCCAAGGCCATCCCAGGTGGCGCCGAGGGGGAAGGGCATGCCTTCACGGATGCGCGATGGGGCGACCGAGCGGGTTTTCTTAGGGGTGCGGGGGCTCATGGCGATCCTCGTAGGGCCTTGGTGGAAAGGGAATTGTGATGGCCTGCACCGGCCTCTTCGCGGGCTTGCCCGCTCCCACAGAATCTCCGCAGGGCTGGAGGTTGGTGGTGTACCTGTGGGAGCGGGCAAGCCCGCGAAGAGGCCGGTGCAGGCTTAACCAGCAGAGGGCTTTTTCACCGCACGGGGCTTTTTCGCTGCGGTGGGTTTAACCCCGGGCAGGGCAGCTACTTTGGGCTCGGCAGGTGCCTTGGACTCAGCGGCGGCCTTGGGCTTGGCTGCGGCTTTCTTGCGGGGTGCCGCCTTGGGTGCCAGGGCCTCAGCCTCGGCCAGTTTGCGGGCCATCTCCCAGTGGCGCTCTTCCTCGCCAGCGGGTTTACCTTCCGACTCCCAGATCTGATAGGCAAATTCGCGAATACGCTTTTCATCGACACTCATCATGACGCTCCTGATGCTCAAGATTGTTGTATCAACACGTTGACCGGAAACTCCGCCAGCACAGCACTCAACATCAACTCCTTGGAAGAGCTGACCGCCGCGCAGGGGAAAAGTCCCGTCGAGTTGGCAGGTGACAAGGCAAACGGCAATACCAGCCGGGTGTCGTCCCAGTTCTGTGCCGGGATCAACGGTGTAGCGCTGCCACCGAGCAGGGTACTGGCCAGGCGTGGCGCGACGATGACGGCCCGCTCGCCGTCGCCCAACCGGGCAAAGGCGATCACCTTGTCAGCGTGTTTGCCCAGTACGGTCAGCGGCAGGTAGGCGCCACGGCGAAACAGCTCGGCGTGGGCCTGGCGGCAGTCCAGCACCCGGGCGATCAGGGCCTGCTTGATGCGGCCATCGTGCCAGTGCGCCAGCAGCTCGGCTGGCGGCGTGGCGTCGTCCAGGGTGCGACGCCTCACAGCGTAGTCCACGGCGCGGCGGTTGTCCGGGTCGACCAGGCTGAAGTCCCAGTACTCGTTGCCCTGATACAGGTCGGGCACGCCGGGTGTGGTCATGCGCAGCAGGGCCTGCACCAGGCCATTGAGGGCGCCGGGGCAGGTGAGCAGTTGCGCGGCATCTGCCACGGATTTGCGCAGTTGCGCGTTCTCGTTGTCCAGCAGCAGGCCATCGATGTAGCGGGCACAGGCGCCTTCGTAGGCCTCGTTCGGCGCGCTCCAGCTGCTGCGCAACTTGGCTTCGCGCAGGGCCTTCTGCTGCCATTGGCGAATACGCTCGGCGTACTGGCGCAGGGCGTTGTCGTCGTGCAGGTCGAGGCCCAGCGGCCAACTGCCAAGCAGGGTTTGCAACAACATCAGCTCGTCGCCGGGGCTGGGTGCCAGGCCATCGTCCAGCTGCGCGCGCAGCGGCTCGGCCAGTTCACGCCAGTGTTCCACCCGGCTGGCCAGCCACGGCCCGCGTTCGCTGAGCACGGCCAGGCGTGCGCGGGTGTCTTCGCCGCGCTTGTGATCATGGGTAGCGGTGGCCAGCAGGTTGTCGGGGAAGTCGCGCAGGCGCCGCTGGGCTTCGTTATGGAAGTGCATGGGTGGGGCGCTGAAATGCTCGGCTTCGAAGCCCACGTCGTTGCGCGACAGCAGCCGGGCACTGCGGTAAAAGGCGGTGTCTTCCACGGCTTTGGCGGCGCTGGGCGCGGTCAGTTGCTGGAAGCGCACACAGGCGTGGCGCAACTGCTTGCGGGCCCGGCCCGGTGGCAAATGCCGCCAGGCTTGCCCGCCCAGCCATTGCTCAAGGTGGTCCAGCAGCGGCCAGTCGGCTTCGCCGAGGTCGTGCCGGGCGTTGGCCAGCGCCTGCTGGAAAAACCCTTCGTCTTCAGCCGGGCGCCCGCAGGCATTGAAATAGGTGCGGTACACCGGGTAATGCGTCACCAGTGCCTGCAAGGCCCGGCGAATCGCCCCCAGGGTCAGGTCGCGGGTCATCAGGTCGTTGCGGGCTACCTGCAGCAGCGCCTGGGCCACCGATTCGCAGTCACCGGCCAGGCTGGCATTCAGCACAAGGTGACGCGCCTGCCTCACTTCCTCAGGGAAGTCCGGCCGCTCGGTGACATTCGCCCACAGCTCGGTCAGCGGCGTTTCGCCGGCGGGGTCATGCTGCAGCAGCGAGACTTGGTTCATGAATTCGTAGCCGGTGGTGCCGTCGGTGAGCCAGTCGCGGTGCAGGTGCTCGCCGGCGCCGAGGATTTTCTCCACGTAGATCGGGAAGTGCTCCAGGGCGGCCTGCAAAGGCCGCTGCGCCAACAGGCCATCCACCCGACGGCGCAGCTTGCGGCAGTAGCCACGCGGGTCGGCCAGGCCGTCGATATGGTCGATGCGCAGGCCGTCCACCAGGCCTCGCTCGATCAGCTCGAACAGCTTGGCATGGGTGGCCTCGAACACCGCGGCGCGCTCCACCCTCAGGCCACCGAGTTCGTTGATGTCGAAGAAGCGCCGCCAGTTGATGTCGTCGGCAGCGGTGCGCCAGCTGGCCAGGCGGTAGGTCTGGCGCTCCAGCAGCAGGTGCAGGCGCTTGAGGCCATTGTCGGCGCGGCTGTCGAATGCCACCAGCGCCGATTCCAGGTCGGCCCCTTCGCGCACCAGGCGTGCCAGTTCGGTATGCAGGGGGAGGGCATCGTCCAGCGCGGTGGTCGATTCGGCCAATGCCGTGAAGTGCTCGGCCAGGGCCTTGAGTGCCGGCTCCGGGCTGAGGGCGAGAATCCACCCATAGTCGACCGGGCAAACCGGGAAGCGGTGATCGTAATGGGCGATTTGCAGCGTGCCGTGCTGTTTGTCGAATTCAAGCGGTATCTCGCCATTCTTCAGGGCTACGCCATAGTCGCTGCCAAGGAACGGCAGAAGCAGTTGGCCGGCCAGCAGCGGGTCGCTGGAGTGCCACTGGATGTCGAAGAACTCCGCATACGGGCTGCGCCGGCCCCAGGCCAGCAGGCTTTGCCACCAGGGGTTGTCGGCACCGCCCACGGCCATGTGGTTGGACACGGTGTCGAGGATCAGCCCCATGCCGTGCTGGCGCAGGGCGGCGACCAGCCGCTCCAGTGCCGCCTCGCCGCCAAGCTCGGGGTTGACGCAGGTTGGGTCGACCACATCGTAGCCGTGGCGCGAGCCAGCGCGGGCCTTGAGGATGGGCGAGGCATACAGGTGGCTGATACCCAGCTGGGCGAAGTACGGGACCAGCGGTACGGCGTGATCAAGGGTGAAGTCGCTGTGAAACTGCAGGCGCAGCGTGGCGGTCAGTGGCTTCATCGGTCACGCTCCCAGGCTTGTTCGCGGGCCTGGGCCAGCAGTTCCAGTCGTCGTGCGGCCTCTTCGTCATCGAGCAGTTCTGCCACCGGCCGAGTGAAGCGCCGCCGCCAGTTGGGGTGGCCGCTGGTGGTCCCCGGCAGGTTGGGTTGTTCGTCGCAGCCCAGCAGGTCTTCGAGCGGCACCAGGACCAGCGGCGCACGGGTGTGGCCAACGAAGCGGATGGCGGCGTCGATCACTGCGTCGTTGTCCTTCAACGGGCCGTAGTTGGCCTCCAAGGTGCGGCGCAGGCCGTCGTGTTCTATTTGGCGACCTTGGCGCCAGTGTAGTTCGGTGGCCGTGTCGATCAGTTGCAAGCGGTGGCTCCAGTCGATATCGCGGTTTTCCAGCCAGCCGGCCAGCGGTGCCAGGTCGTGGGTGCCGGTGGTGGCCAGGGCGTTGTTCGGCCAGTCCAGAATCGGCTTGAACTGGCCCGGTTGGGTCTGTTCGAAGGGCAGCACGCGCATGCCCAGCACGGCCTTGTCGGCCAGTGTTTCGCGCAGGCCGTCGGGCACGGTGCCCAGGTCCTCACCGAGGATGATTGCCTGGTGGCGTACCGACTCCAGTGCCAGCAGGCGCAACAGGTCGTCCAGCGGGTAATTGAGGTAGGCGCCTTCGCTGGGTTTGGCACCCTGCGGGATCAGCCACAGCCGGCGCAGGCCCATCACATGGTCGATGCGCAAGCCACCGGCATGGGCCAGGTTGGCCCGCAGCATCTCGATGAAGGCGCGGTAGCCGTTGCGCTTGAGGCCTTCGGGCGAGAACGCACAGATGCCCCAGTCCTGCCCGGCACGGTTGAGGATGTCGGGTGGCGCGCCTACTTTCAGGCCCGCCAACAGTTCGTCCTGGCGGCTCCATGCCTGGCTGCCGGCGCCGTCGGCACCCACTGCCAGGTCGGCGATCAGGCCCACTGCCATGCCATTGCCGCGGGCTGCTTCCTGGGCACGTTGCAGGCCGCGTTCGGTCAGCCATTGGCAGAAGGCATGGAACTCGACCTTGGCCGGGTAGGCATTGGCAAAGGCTTCCACTTCCGGGTGGTAGGGGTCGTGCCAGGCCTTGGGCCAGTTGCGCCAGTCGGCACCCAGGCCGTGCTCCACCGCCTGGGCTTGCAGCACCTCGAAGCGGCAGTGGTGCTCCAGCGCCTGGCCGCCGGCTTCACGGAAGCTGTCAAAATCGCTGCGCAGCGGGTGGTTGCCCTGGCTGAAGCCCTGGTACAGCGCTTCAAGCAGGCGCAGGCGGGCGCTGGCGGCCCGTGGCCAGTCGACCAGCGGGCGTTGCTCGAGTTCTTCCAGTTGTTGCTCCAGCCCGCAGGCTTCGATGGCCATGCGTACCTCCCGTTCGCCCAGCAGGGCGGCGGGGCTGGCGTACAGGGTGTTGAGCAACAGGCGGCTAGAGGGCGAGTAGGGGCTGTAGTGTTCCTGGTCGATGGCCGACAGCGCGTGGATCGGGCTGATGGCCAAGGCATCGGCGCCGCGCTCGGCAGCCGAGCGGGCGAGTTGCTCCAGGGCCAGGCAGTCGCCATAGCCGCCGTCGCCGGGGCGACGCAGGCTGTACAGCTGCACGGCCAGGCCCCAGCAGCGTGGTGGCGGCTGCTGCACCGTGTCTTCCAGGCTGTAGCAGCGGGGCGGAGCCACGGCCACGGTGAAGTGGCGGCTGTCGATTTCCACCTGGTGGTAGCCGATTGGCAACGCGCCGGGCAGGTGTGCCTGGTCGTCGAGTTTCAGGGTGAGTGAGGCGTGGTCTTCCAGGGTGCAGTGGGCGACGCTGGCGGCGCTGAAGTAGCGTGCCAGCGCCAGTGGCTGGCCCAGGTCGGCGGTCAGCAGGGGCGGCAGGTGTTCGCTGTCTTCGGCGGCTTCCACCGTGCGCAGGCTGGCGGCGATGGCGTCGTCGTCAGCGGCAGCGTGGCCCAGGCCTTCGAGAATGGTGCGCAGCACCTCGTCACTGACGCGCTGGGGCCGGGCATTGGCGTCGATCCAGTCGCGGCTCAACCCGACGCGGTTTGCCAAGCGGTGCAGGGCGGTTTCGCTCATGGGCGCTCCTGGTCAGGGGGAATCAGGCTGACCACGCAGCTGTACGCGGCCATTTGGGTATCTGGGTGTCGGGTGTCGCTGCTGTCGAACAGCCGGGTGGAGGCAGCGGGCAGCTCGACCGCCTGCTCAGTTGCCGCCAGGTTCAGGTCAATGCGCAGGGTATTGCCATCGCCCAGCCGCCAGCGTGCGGTTAGCGTTTTGTCGCCGTGCACCTCGGCGCCCAGCGCACGGCTGCCGGGCAGGTGCGGGATGACGTGGCGGCGGCGCAGGTCCAGCAGTTGCTGGTACAGGCCGTGCCAGCCGGCGATCACTTCCTTGTTTTGCGGGCGTGAAGACTCAAAGGTCTGTTCGGCATTGGGGTCAGGAATGTGCTCACGCTGCTCGGGGTCGGCAAATGCAGTGAAGTGGGCGAACTCGCCACGTCGGCCTTCGCGCACGGCGTCGGCCAACTGGTCATGGAAGTCGGTAAAGAATAGGAACGGCCGGCAGCTGCCGTCGTCGTCACCCATGAACAGCAGCGGAATCATCGGCGCCAGCAGCAGCAGGCCCGTGGCTGCACGCAGGGCCGGCGGCGGGCATAGGCGGGTCAGGCGTTCGCCAAGGGCGCGGTTGCCGACCTGGTCGTGGTTCTGCAGGAACAACACAAAGGCGCTGGGCGGCAGGTGCCCGCTGGGCTCGCCGCGTGGCGTGCCATGCCGGTTGGCCTGGCCCTGGAACACGAAACCCTCGCCAAGGCAGCGCGCCAGCTGGTCAATGGGGCGTTGCTGGTAGTCGGCGTAGTAGCCTTCGGTTTCGCCGGTCAGCAACACGTGCAAGGCATTGTGGCCGTCGTCGTTCCATTGCGCGTCGAAGCCTTGTTCCAGCAGGCCGGCCTGGTTGTGCTCATTCTCCAGCACCAGCCACACCTGGCGCCCCGGCTCGACGGCGGCCCGCACGCGTTGGGCCAGCTCGATCAGGAAATCGGGCTGGTCGATGGCATGCACGGCATCCAGGCGCAGGCCGTCGCAGCGGTAGTCGCACAGCCACATCAGGGCGTTCTGGATAAAGTACTCGCGCACCTGCGGGCGGCGGAAATCGATGGCCGCGCCCCAGGGCGTCTGGCGGTCTTCGCGGAAGAACGAGCTGGCGTACTGGTGCAGGTAATTGCCGTCGGGGCCGAAGTGGTTGTAGACCACGTCCACCAGCACCATCAGCCCTTCGCCGTGTGCCTGGTCGACCAGTGCGCACAGCTGTTCGGGGCTGCCGTAGGTGTTTTGTGGCGCGTAGGGCAACACGCCGTCGTAGCCCCAGTTGCGTTCGCCGGGGAACTGCCCCAGTGGCATCAGCTCAATGGCACTGATGCCCAGCTCGGCCAGGCGCGGCAGCTGGCGGGCAACCCCGGCGTAGCCATCGAGCAAACCGACATGCAGCTCCTGGATCACCGCTTCGTGCCACGGCCGGCCTTGCCAAGGGTGTTGCCAGTGGTAACCGGCCACATCCACCACCTGGCTCGGGCCCTGTACGCCGTCGGGCTGGTAGCGCGACGCCGGGTCGGCCACCTGCAATTCACCGTCGATACGGTAGTGGTAACGGTCACCGGCCTTGCACGGGGCCACGCCGGTGTACCAGCCATCGTCGTCGGGCAGCAGCTCGATGGCCGGCTGCTGCTCCAGTTCCACGCTCACGCTGCGCGCATCAGGTGCCCAGAGGGCGAAGCGCGCCGACGTGGCGTCCAGCAAGTGTGCGCCATGCCTGTGCATCTTCCAGCCCCCGCTCAGTAGTGGCTCAGTTGTGCCTGCTTGACCAGGTCCTCATAGAGGCGGGCGTAGGGTTCCACCGCCTGGCACCAGTTGAATGGCTGGGTCATCGACAGGCAGCGCATGGCGTTCAGCAGGTCTTTCTTGCCGTATACATAAAAGGCACGGCTGAGTGCCTCGCGGTAGCTTTCGACAGTCGATTCGTTGAACAGGAAACCTGTGACGCCGCACTCGATGGTGTCGGCCAGGCCGCCCGTGTTGCGCGCCACCGGCAACGAGCCGAAGCGTTGCGCGTACATCTGGCTGAGGCCGCAGGGCTCGTAGCGCGACGGCATCAGCAGGAAGTCGCTGCCGGCAAACATGCGCCGGGCATCGGTTTCGTTGAAGCCGATGCGCACGCCGATGCGGCCCGGGTGGCGCAGCGCCAGCTCGCGCATGGCCTGTTCCTCTTCCGGTTCGCCACGGCCGATGATCGCAATCTGTCCGCCTTGCTCGACGATGTAGTCAGCCACGCCCAAGGTCAGGTCCAGGCCCTTCTGGTACACCAGCCGCGACACCACGGCGAAAAGCGGGCCGTCAGAATCCTCCAGGCCGAACAGCTCGCGCACTTCATGGGTGTTGCGCGCCTTGCCTTCCCAGTCGTTGATGCTGAAGTTGTGCTGCAGGTGCTTGTCGGTGGCCGAGTCCCAGCTTTCATCGATGCCGTTGGGGATGCCGCCGAGCAGGCCTTGCTGGGCCTTGCTGGCGAGGAAGCCGTCCAGGCCGCAGCCGAATTCCGGGGTGGTGATTTCCCGGGCATAGGTGGCGCTGACCGTGGTGATGTGGCTGGAATACGCCAGGCCCGCCTTGAGGAACGACAGCTTGCCGTAGAACTCCATGCCTTCTTGTTGCATGGCGTGGTCGGGGATCGCCAGCTCCGGGCTGCAGCCCCGGCTGTACACACCCTGATAGGCCAGGTTGTGGATGGTGAACAGGGTCGGCGTATTCAGCCCGCGCCAGTGCATGTAGGCCGGGGCCAGGCCGGCGGGCCAGTCATGCGCGTGCACCACTTCTGGCGTCCAGTGGATCTTGCCTTCGCCAGCCGCGATCTCGGCGGCAGCCAGGCCCAGGCGGGCGAAGCGGATGTGGTTGTCGGGCCAGTCGCGGCCGTTGTTGGCACCATAGGGAGTGCCGTCGCGCTGGTACAGTTCGGGGCAGATCAGTACATAGATGACCAGGCCGTCGGCCATGTCCATGCGCCCGATCTTGCACGGCGGCAGGGCTGCGTGGCCGCCCAGTTCACCGACGATGTGGATCGGGTTGTCGCTCTCCATCACCTGGGGATACCCCGGGATCAGCACCCGTACATCGTGCAGGTGCGCCAGGGCACGGGGCAGGGCGGCGGACACGTCACCCAGGCCCCCGGTCTTGACCAGGTCTGCGATTTCCGAGGTGACGAACAGAATCTTGCGCATGTTCGGGTTTTGCTGGCGCTGGGCGCCGGGTGCCTTGCCTGTCGTGGCGAAATCCGGGGTAAGCGGCTCGCGGTTGTCCGGTTTGAATGAATCTACGTGAGGCTCGACAGCGGCACTGATCATACTTCTCTCCGTCCCTATGCTTGGCCGGGTGCTGGCACCCGTGGCGATGTTTCGTGTTGGTTCTCTCTGGTTCTGAATACTGCGTAGTGCGTTCCTTGCCCCTGAGTCGTGCGCGCAGGCACAGCGCTGTCGGCATTCCGGCCGAAGGCGATTGGACTGGTTGGGGTGTGTATGCCGAGCCTGGGTCTTTCCCCTGCGTTTGGCCTACTTAGTTCCTGACCTGCCGGCTTTCCTGAAAGTTCGACTTTTTTACGTCACTCTTCCATTGAGCAAATGGCGGGCCGAAAACCGAGTGTAGGAGAGAAAGTGATAAAAAGGTGACCCGCTGGTCACTATTGTTATGTGCGGAATAGACGCAAACGTTGGCGTTTGTGACCGGATATGAAATGGGGTGGGCGAAGGCAGTGCGGAGGCTTTTTCGGGGCGCGCTTTTTTATGGCTAACGGCGATGCAGTGCACTGTAATGGTGCGTCGGGTGGAGGGCTCTTCGCAGGTTCGTGGGCGCGAAGAGCCCGACGCAGGTGCCTTAGAACCTGCGGGTACTGATCAACTCATCCAGCACCCTGGCCGATACGCGAAACGGTATCGACATATGATCCTCGCCAGGCTCCACCTGGAAATCACTGCGCAATCCATACTGCGACAGCGCTTGCAGGCGCATCTGCAAGGCCCTTGCATCCTGTATTTCCTGTGGCATCTCGCGGTCGCCAATCAGCAGGGTGAGGCTGCTGTGGGTCAGGTCCAGCTTGCCGGCATGGGCTTTCTGGGTGAAGGCCCGTTCAGGCTCCATGAGGTAGCGGTCACGCCACCACAGGCTCGGGCTGATGGCGACCACATGCTGGAACAGCTGCGGCCGGGTGAACAGGGCGTATACCCCGAACATGCCACCAAACGAATGCCCGACCAGGCTGCGTTGGTCCTGGTCGACCTTGAAGCGTGCATTGACCTGGGGCATCAGTCGCTTTTCGATGAAATCGAGGAAAAGGTCCTGACCTCCTTGGGGCGGAGTGTTGCGTTCGGCCGGCTGGGGTGGCGACAGGTCGAACGCACGGCGCTCGAAGTCCAGGGGCGTGTCGCTTGGGTAGCCAATGGCAACCAGGATTGAGCCACGCAGGCGATCCTGTGCCCGCTTGGCAGCGTGGAGCGCAGGGAAGTAGGCGTTGCCGTCGAGCAGGTAGATGACCGGGTAGCCGCCGGTCCACGGTACATCACCTTCCGGCAGGCTGACCATGATGCGGTATTCGCGCCCTTCGGCGCTGTGCATCGTCCATTGTTCGGTGCCATCCAGGGCTACCGGGTTGGCATGGGCCAGGTTGGCGAGCAGCAGCGTACCCAGCCAGGCAAGTAGTGTGCGCATCTTCATTGCCCCCTTACCAGCGATAGCTCAGGCTGGTGACCACGCTGCGTGCTTCACCCCGGTAGCAGTAGCCCTGCTGGCAATTGATATAGCGCTTGTCGAACAGGTTGCGGGCGTTCAAGGCCAGGCGCACCCCGTCCAGGCTGCCGCCGAAGTCGTAGTGCACGCCGGCGTCTACCAGTGTGTAGCCTTCGTTTTTCACGGTGTTTTGTGCATCGCCATAGTTACTGCCGGTGTAACGCGCGCCGCCTGACACGCCCAGGCCCATCGGCAGGCGGTAGTCGAGCCACAGCGAGGCCAGGTGACGGGGTACGTTCAGCGGTTGCTTGCCTTCGTTGCCATCATTGCTCTTGGTCACTTCGGGGTCGTTGAAGCTGTAGCTGGCGGTCATCTTCAGGCGGTCGCTGAGATCGGACACGGCTTCCAGTTCCAGGCCTTTGGACACCTGCTCACCAGTGGCAATGCTTTTGAGCGGGTCGATTGGGTCGCGGGTCAGCACATTCTGCTGAGTCAGGTGGTACAACGACGCGGTGAGCATGGTCGCGGTGCCGGGCGGCTGGTACTTGAGGCCCACTTCGTATTGCTCGCCTTCGGTGGGTTCGTAGTTGCCACTGCTGGTTTGCGGCTGGAACGAGGTGGCATAGCTGGCGTAGGGCGCCAGGCCGTTGTCGAACAGGTAGAGCACACCGATCGAACCGGTGGTGGCCGAGTCGTTGTTCTTGCTGTTGAGGCCGCTCAAGTTGTCGCTGCGACGCACGTGTACCAAATCGCGGCGCAGGCCAGCCGACAGGCGCCAGCGGTCAAGGTCGATCTGGTCTTGCAGGTACAGGCCGGTGCGTTGCTCCAGGCCGTCTTCGTCAGCCAGCGGTGTGCCGGGTTTGGCGACGGGCTGGTGGTAGTCGGGGGCAAAGCGATCGATCGAGGGCCCGGGGCCCATGGCATACAGCAGCGAGGTGTCGAGCCAACCGTAGTCGACGCCGGTCAGCAGGGTGTGATGCAGCGCGCCTGTATCAAAGCGGCTGACCAGGCGGGTGTCGGCCGACAGGTAGGACATGTCCTCGTATACGCCAATGGCCCAGCGATCGAGGATGTGCCCTTCGCGCTCCTGATACGGTTGCATGTACTGGTTGGTGGTGTCGACCTGGCCATAACGCAGGTTCTGCTGGAAGGTAAAGGTATCGTTGAAGGTGTGCTCAAACTCGTAGCCGAACGTCCACTGGCGTTGCTCCAGCTTGTCGAAGTATTCGTCGCCTTGCCAGAAGTTGGTCAGGTGGTCGCCTTGCTGGTAAAGCATCGGTGAGCCGGCGGTTTCGCGTTCCTGATACTGCGCCAGCAGGGTCAGGCTGGTGTCCGGGTCGATCTGCCAGGTTAGCGAGGGGGCGATCAGGCGCACGTCGTTGTTCAATTGTTCGATGTAGTTTTCGGCATCGCGGTACACGCCGACCACGCGGTACAGCACGTCCCCCGATTCATCCAGCTTGCCCCCCAAGTCGAACTGGCCTTGCTGATGGTTATAGTTGCCCGCCTGCACTTGCACTTCGTTCTTGGCCAGCAGGCTGGGGCGCTTGCTGACCCGGTTGACCATGCCGCCGGGGCTGATCTGCCCGTACATCACTGACGATGGGCCCTTGAGCACTTCGATGCGCTCCAGGTTGTAGGCTTCGGTCTGGGGCAGTGAGAGCCAGCCGCTGCCGGGCTGCCGCAGGCCGTCGAGGAAGTCGGCACCGATGGTGGTTTCAAACCCGCGGATGCTGATCATGTCGAAACGAGGGTCCAGGCCCGAGGCCCCCACACGGACACCGGAGGTATAGGCAACGGCATCTTCCACGCGGTCCACCTTGCGGTCGGCGATCTGGTCGGCTGTGACCACGCTGATGCTTTGCGCCGTTTCCAGTATGGGCCGGTCGGTCTTGGTGGCACTACTGGCGTTGCTGGCGAAGTAGCCCTGCACCGGGGCGAAGGCGCTTTGTGCAGCGCTGGCGTCAATGCTGGTAGGGTCCAGTTGCAGGCCGGCGTCGCTGTGGCCAGGCAGCACCACATAACCTGAATCGGTCTTGTGCAGTTCCAGGCCGCTGCCGGTGAGCAGTTGGGCCAGGCCGTCCTCAAGCGAGCCGCCGCCGGCCAGCCCTGGGCTGTTGAGGCCACGCACAGCGTCGGGAGAGAACGACAGGGTAATCCCGGCGCGCTCGGCGAAGGTGCTCAAGGCCTGCCCTAGCGGGCCTGCCGGAATGCTCGGCGCGGTCGCTGAGGCAGCGTGTGCGCCGGCGGCGAGCAGGGTGAGCGCCAGGCACACGGCGCGAGACAAGGTACGGGAGGGCAACGGCAGGTTGGCAGGCAACATGAAGCGGTCCATTTGGGGAGTGATCACCCCAAACCGGATGAAGCTGAAAAGTCCGACAACATTTTTACGCTGCCGCCGACACGCGCACCCACCAGCGGGTACGTTGTTCAATCCGCACGGGCAGCAGGTGAGGAATGTTGCCTAGCAGCGTGGCCGGTTCGTCCAGCCGGAATACCCCGGAGAGCCGCAGGCCGGCGACCCCCGGGTCGCACTGTACCCAGCCACGACGGTAGCGCCCGGCTTCGGCAAGGAATGCGTCCAGGCGCATG
Organism: Pseudomonas sp. WOUb67; assembly: GCF_050058005.1. Taxonomy (NCBI): domain Bacteria; kingdom Pseudomonadati; phylum Pseudomonadota; class Gammaproteobacteria; order Pseudomonadales; family Pseudomonadaceae; genus Pseudomonas; species Pseudomonas sp. WOUb67. The sequence goes on from NZ_CP170112.1 coordinate 2,870,319, forward strand.
TCGTTGACGACCAGCAGGCCACGCGCCCAGGCAAACGGGTCAAGTGCACCACTGGCGAGCTTTGCCAGCCGCTGCGGATAAAGGGCCAGACCGTTGCCGGCTACCACACGCTGCGTGCCTGAAGTGGCCCTGACCCGGACTTCACCGCTTTCGACGTGCAGCTCGCTGTAGCCGTCCCGCTCACGCAGCACTGCCCGAGCCTGGGCCGCCTCACAGACGCCATGTGCGCACCGCACATGCCAGCGGGTGCCGTCCACCAGCAACTCGCCGCTGCGCAGGCTTATTTCCCGGCCTTGTACGTCCATGGCGCTGTCGGTGTTCAATTGCAGTTGCAGGTCACCATCGATCAGCAATGGCCTGCGTTCGCCAACGTGGGTGGCAAAATCGCTGCGCCAAGCTGGCGGCGCAGTGCCGATCAATACGCTGGCGCTGCCGGCGGCCAGCCCCAGGCCCAGTAGCTTAAGGGTGCGGCGGCGGTTGAGGTCGACGTCGGCCTGGCGCAGCAGGGCGGTGGTATGGGTGGCGTCGGGCAGTTGGCTGTTGTGGAAATGCCCGCTGACCTGCTGCATGCGTTGCCAGGCCAGCTCATGCCGGGTGTCGCGCAGGCGCCATGCCTGGCATTGGCTGAAAAGCTCGGCGTTGCCCGGGTTGGCGCGCAGGCGCATCTGCCATTCGATGGCCGTGCGTACGATGGTGTCGGGTAGGCGCTCGGTCACAGTGCTCACTCGAAACACACCCGATAGCAGTGCAGCAGCGCATGGGCCACATGACGCTCTACGGTCCTGCTGGAAACGCCGAGCTGCTCGGCAACCTGGGTATGGGTCAGGCCGCCGAGCTGGTAAAGCAGAAAGGCTTCGCGTACGGCGGGCTTGAGGCCATCGAGCAACTGCGCGATGCGCTCCAGGCACTGCAACGCCTCAAGGCGGACCTCTGGCGAGGGGTAGTTGGCTTCAGGCAGCAGCGCCAAGGTTTGCAGGTAGGCCCGTTGCAGCGCGTCGCGCCGCCAGTGGTCGACCATCAGGCCTCGGGCGATACGCGCCAGCAGGGCGCGGGGCGCTTGGGCGCTGATGGGCTGGTTACGGGCCAGCAGCCTTACGAAGGTGTCTTGGGCCAGGTCGGCCGCTTGCTGGGAGCAGCCCAGGGTACGCTTCAGCCAGGCGAGCAGCCAATTGCGCTCGGTGTGGTAAAGCACCTCGAGCGGAATGATCGCATCCGTGTCATGCGTGGCCATGCAGCGCCCCTGGAGCAAGGTTGTGGGATAAAAGCGCGCACCATAAACGCGAATGGTTCCCAATTCAAACTTTTTATACCAGGGACTGACTGTGTGGGAGCCTGAAGCTCCCACTGAAGGAAGGGAAGAATCAGAGGCTGACGGCCTTGCCGTCGGTACGCGCCTGCGCCAGCAGCAGGTTCAACTGGGCGACCTGTTGGCGCAGCTGGTCACGTTCGTCTTTCAGTTTACGCAGCTCATCACGGCGCACGGAGACATAGAGTGTCTGGGTTGGGGTTGCAGGCATCAAGGTACCCATGAGCACACCTCGCGGTTTTGGCTGGTGACAAGTCAAAGCGTAGACGCTTCACGCGGGGCGCATTTTGAATTCTTTCGCAGGCCTTGGGAACTTTTTTGTTTATCGTGGTCTTGCCGTTCGTCGCTGAACCCTCGGGCGGCAGGCTGGACTAATCTGAAAAGCTGGACTGTGTTGTCATCCATTTCGAAAGGGGAGCATCGGCTCATGCAATTGGGAATCGTCGGGCTGGGCCGCATGGGCGGCAATATCGCAAGGCGCCTGATGCGCGCCGGCCACCGTACCGTGGTGCACGACCGCAACCGTGAGGCCATTACCGGGCTGGAGGGCGAGGGCGCCCAAGGCGCGCACGACCTCGGTGCGCTGGTACAAAAACTGAAAGCGCCGCGCGCAGTGTGGGTGATGCTGCCCGCTGGCGAGCCCACCGAGCAGGCCATCGCGCAACTGGCCGACCTGCTGGAGCCGGGCGATGCGATCATCGACGGCGGCAACACCTTCTACAAGGACGACATGCGCCGCGCCGCAGAGCTGGCAAAACGCGGCCTGCATTACCTGGACGTCGGCACCTCTGGCGGCGTATGGGGCCTGGACCGTGGCTACTGCATGATGATCGGCGGTGAAAAGGACGTGTTTGAGCGCCTGGAACCGCTGTTCAAGGCGCTGGCGCCGGGCGTGGGTGACATCCCGCGTACCCATGGCCGCAGCGGCGAGCATCAGCGCGCCGAGCATGGCTACATTCACGCCGGCCCACCCGGCGCCGGGCACTACGTGAAAATGGTGCACAACGGCATCGAGTACGGCCTGATGCAGGCCTATGCCGAAGGCTTCGACCTGCTGCGCAGCAAAGGCGGCAACGAGCTGCCGGAAGACCAGCGTTTCGACCTGAACGTGGCCGAGATTGCCGAAGTGTGGCGGCGTGGCAGCGTGGTGACCTCATGGCTGCTCGACCTCACCGCCGATGCACTGGTGGCCGACCCGCAACTGTCGCAGTTCAGCGGCTCGGTATCCGACAGTGGCGAAGGCCGCTGGACCATCGACGCCGCCGTCGAGCAGGCGGTGCCGGTACCGGTGCTGTCCAGTGCACTGTTCGCGCGCTTCCGCTCGCGCCAGCAGCAAGGCACTTATGGTGACAAGGTCCTCTCGGCCATGCGCCTGGGCTTCGGTGGCCACGTCGAGAAGAAAGGCGAATGACTAAACAGACCATTCCAGCCGCTCCCCCTTGTACCCTGTTCCTGTTTGGCGCCAATGGCGACCTGGTCAAGCGCCTGCTGATGCCGGCGCTTTATAACCTCAGCCGCGACGGTTTGCTGGACCGCAACCTGCGCATCGTTGGCGTCGACCACAACCCGGCCAGCGCCGAGGAATTTGCCGGGCGCCTGCATGCGTTCATGCTCGAGCGTGACAAAGGCGGCGAGGGCAGCGCCACGTGCCTGGACGAAAAGCTCTGGGCACGCCTGGCCAAGCGCCTGGATTACCAGACGGGCGATTTCCTCGACCCGGCTACATACCAGGCCCTCGCCAGGCGCATCGATAAAACCAGCCACGGCAACGCCATCTTCTACCTGGCCACCTCGCCGCGGTTCTTCCCCGAAGTGGCGCAGCGGCTGGGCCAGGCTGGCTTGCTCGACGAGTCTGCCGGCGGCTTTCGCCGTGTAGTGGTCGAAAAGCCGTTCGGCACCGACCTGGCCAGCGCCGAGGCACTCAACACCTGCCTGCTGAAGGTCATGGGCGAGCGGCAGATCTACCGTATCGACCATTACCTGGGCAAAGAGACGGTGCAGAACATTCTGGTCAGCCGTTTCTCCAACGGCCTGTTCGAATCGTTCTGGAACAACCACTACATCGACCACGTGCAGATCACCGCTGCGGAAACGGTCGGCGTCGAAACCCGTGGTGCGTTCTATGACAGCACCGGGGCACTGCGCGACATGGTCCCCAACCACCTGTTCCAGTTGCTGGCGATGGTGGCGATGGAGCCACCGGCCGCGTTCGGCGCCGACGCGGTACGCGGCGAAAAGGCCAAGGTGGTGGGCGCCATCCGCCCATGGTCGGCGAAAATGGCCCTGAAAAACTCGGTGCGCGGCCAGTACAGTGCTGGCAAGCAGGGGCGCAAGCAACTGCCTGGCTACCGCCAGGAGCCCAACGTCGCGCCTGACAGCCAGACCGAAACCTACGTGGCGCTGAAGGTGATGATCGACAACTGGCGTTGGGCCGGCGTGCCGTTCTACCTGCGCACCGGCAAGCGCATGAGCGTGCGTGACACCGAAATTGCCATCTGCTTCAAGCCCGCGCCGTATGCGCAGTTCCGCGAGTCGGAACTGGAGCGGCCCAAGCCCAACTACCTGAAAATCCAGATTCAGCCCAACGAAGGCATGTGGTTCGACCTGCAGGCCAAACGGCCCGGGCCGGAGCTGGTGATGGAGAACGTCGAGCTGGGCTTTGCCTACAAGGACTTCTTCAAGATGACCCCGGCGACCGGCTACGAGACGCTGATCTACGACTGCCTGACCGGTGACCAGACCCTGTTCCAGCGGGCCGACAACATCGAGAACGGCTGGCGAGCGGTGCAGCCGTTTCTTGATGCCTGGGCCCAGGACGGCGAGGTGCATGCGTACGCGGCCGGTGAAGACGGGCCGGAGGCGGGCAATGAATTGCTGGTGCGGGACAAGCGCGAATGGCACCGGCTGGGGTGAGATTTTTGTAAAGCCTGTACCGGCCCTTTCGCGGCTAAAGCCGCTCCCACAGGGATACCACTTCCCTCAGGCCCGATGCGCTACCTGTGGGAGCGGGTTCACCCGCGAAGAGGCCGGTACTGGCGATCACATCAAGGAGACTTAATGCCCGCCCATATCGAAGACTACGCCCTGCTGGGCAACTGCCGCAGCGCTGCTCTGATCAGCCGCGACGGCTCGCTCGACTGGCTGTGCCTGCCCCGTTTCGATGCCCCCGCCGTATTCGCCGCACTGCTGGGCAACGAAGAAAACGGCCGCTGGCGCGTGGCCCCCTGCGACCCGGTCGAGCACAGCAGCCGCCAGTACCTGGGCGACACCCTCGTGCTGGAAACCACCTGGGTCACTGCCACCGGCCGTGCCCGGGTGCTCGACTTCATGCCACTGGGCGAGGTCAATTCGGTGGTGCGGATCGTCGAGGGCCTATCTGGCGAAACCAACTTTGAAATGGACCTGGTCATGCGCTTCGACTACGGCCGCAGTGTGCCCTGGGTGGAGCGCCTCGCCCCACTGACCCTCAGCGCCGTCGCCGGCCCTGACCGGCTGATCCTGTGCAGCACCGTGCCCCCGCATGCTCAAGACCACCATACTGTCGCGCGCTTTCGCGTCGGCACGGGCGAGCGTCAAGTCTTCAGCCTGCGCCACCAACCCTCGCACCTGCCGGTGCAGCCCGACTGCGATATCGACCAGGCCTTTGCCCAGACCGTCGAGCAATGGCAGGCCTTCGCCGCCCGCTGCCCGCAGGTGGGGCCATACACCGCCCTGGTGCGCCGCTCGTTGCTCACCCTCAAGGCCATGACCTACGCCCCCACGGGCGGTATCGTCGCTGCCGTCACCACCTCGCTGCCCGAGCGTGTGGGTGGTGAACGCAACTGGGACTACCGCTTCTGCTGGCTGCGCGACGCCACCATGACCCTGCTGGCGTTCATGAACCTCGGCTACTTCGACGAGGCCCAGGCCTGGCGTGAATGGCTGCTGCGCTCGGTGGCCGGCAACCCCGAGCAGATGCAGATCATGTATGGCCTGGCCGGAGAGCGCGACCTGCAGGAATTCACCTTGCCGTGGCTGGCCGGCTACGAGCATTCGCAACCCGTGCGGGTAGGCAATGCAGCGTCGCAGCAGATGCAACTGGACATCTACGGCGAGCTGGCCGATGCCCTGACCCAGGCGATCAAGGGCGGTTTGCCGCGCCACCCGCGCAGCGCCGCCATCTCCCGCCTGATCCTGCCTTATGTCGAACGCATCTGGCGCGAGCCGGACGAAGGCATCTGGGAGGTGCGCGGCGGCCGCCAGCAGTTCGTGCATTCCAAGGTCATGGCCTGGGTCGCCTTCGACCGCGCCGCGGGGCTGGCCGACACCACAGAAGAAGGCCGTGAGCGCGGGCACCATTACCGCCAGGTGGCTGACGAGATCCACCGCGAAGTGTGCGAGCACGGCCTGGACGCCAGCGGCCGGTTTTTCGTCCAGGCCTATGGCTCGACCGAAATGGACGCCAGCCTGCTGCAGATCGCCTTGACCGGCTTCCTGCCGGCGGATGACCCACGCTTTTTGCGCACGCTGGAACAGATCGAACAGCGCCTGCTGAAAAACGGCTTGCTGATGCGCTACGACAGTGACAGCTGCAGCGACGGCCTGACGCCGGGGGAGGGCACCTTCCTGGTGTGTTCGTTCTGGCTGGCTGACGTTTATGTATTGCTAGGGCGCCAGGCTGAGGCCGAAGCGCTGTACCAGCACCTGACCGGCCTGAGCAACGACCTCGGCCTGCTGGCCGAACAGTACGACCCGGCCGGCCAACGCATGCTCGGCAACTTCCCCCAGGCGTTCAGCCATATCGGCATCATCAACACCGCATTGAACCTGCACCGTGCGCAGTGCCCGGTGCGTGACCGGGCGAGGTGCGGGTAGACACGCATCTGATCGCAACCAATATGTGACGCATGGAGTCACATATGATACTTTGCTTCGTGTGACGCACGGGGTCACACTTGGCTCGTCTCCCAAATGGAAGCGGCGAGCTATCGATGATCATCAGTTTTCGACACAAGGGACTGCGAATCTTTCATGAAACGGGCAACACGCGAGGGATACAGGCCTCTCACGCAAAACGTTTGAAACGGCAGCTCCAGTTTCTTGAGCGCGCCATGGCTGCGCAGGATTTGAGCGTACCAGGTTGGCAATTGCATCCGCTCAAAGGGGAGTTATCGGACTTTTGGTCAGTCAGTGTGTCCGGTAACTGGAGGCTGATCTTTCGCTTCGTGGGTTCGGATGTCGAACTGCTCGATTACCTTGATTACCATTGAAAAGGAGAGCTGTTCATGCCTTTGCACAATCCGCCACATCCCGGCGAAACCTTGCGTGATGATGTTCTGCCAGCGCTTGGCCTGACGGTAAAGGCCTTCGCGTCGCACCTTGGGTTCTCCCGCGAAGCGCTTTCGCGGGTACTGCATGGCCGCGCGGCAATGTCTCCGGACCTGGCGGTACGCCTGGAGATGGCGGGTATCAGTACCGCCCGCCTATGGCTGGCCATTCAGGCTGATTACGATATCTGGCAGGCGCGCCATCGCCATCAGCCCGTGATTACGCGGTTGTTTCAGGCCGCCTGATATAAAAGTGTGAAACGACCGGAGTAGACTAGGGCAAACCCCTTCGGCACGGAGCACACATGGGCATTCGCGGTACTGATCGGCAGATCGACAACATCGAGTTCAATGTCAGCGACATCGCACGGAGCAAGGCCTTCTATGGCAGCGTGTTCGGCTGGGCGTTCACCGACTACGGGCCTGCCTATACCGAGTTCAGTGATGGCCGGCTGACCGGCGGCTTCACCACCGGCGAGCCGGTGCGCCCGGGTGGGCCGCTGGTCATTCTGTACGCCGACGACCTCGACGCCACACAGCAGCGGGTCGAGGCGGCCGGGGCGACAATCAGCCGGGCGACCTTTGCCTTCCCCGGCGGGCGGCGCTTCCATTTCATCGACCCGGACGGTTATGAACTGGCGGTGTGGACGGCCCAAGCCTGATGGCCAACCACAAGATCGAAATCCGCCGACGCAATATCGAGAAAATTGTGCAGGCGGCGGAAAAGGTGTTCGCCGAGAAAGGCTACGGCGCCACCTCCATGGGGGACATCGCCGAGCAGGCCGAATTGCCGCGCTCCAACCTGCATTACTACTTCAGCACCAAGGACGAACTGTTCCGCGCGGTGCTGCAGGACCTGCTGGATGTATGGAAGCAGGACGCACTGTGCTTCGAGAACTTCGACGACCCGCGCGTGGTGCTGACCAGCTACATCAGGGCGAAGATGGGCCATTCGCGCTCGCGGCCGCTGGGCTCGAAGATCTGGGCCGAAGAGATGCTGCACGGGGCGCCGGTGCTGGGGGTGAACCTGGATGAAAGCCTGGTGCCTTGGGCGAAGCTGAAGGAAGCCAAGATCCGCCGTTGGGTGGAGGAGGGGCGGATACTGCCGGTAGAGCCGTCGGCGTTGCTGTACATGATCTGGGCGTCTACCCAGCACTATGCCGACTTTGGTTACCAGGTGCAGTTGCTGAACGGTGGCGAGGTGCTGTCGGACATGGCGTTCGAGAGTGCGGTGCAGACAGTGACCAGCGTGATCTTGCGGGGGATCGGGCTGGAGCCTTGATCCGAAGATTGGGGCTGCTATGCAGCCCTTCGCGGGCTTGCCCGCTCCCACAGGTTCTGCGCGGTCCCTGTGGGAGCGGGCAAGCCCGCGAAGGGCCGCACAGCGGCCCCAATTGCCTCAACTGGCTTCGCGGTAGGGGTTGCGCGGGTCCTGTGTCCAGTTCAGGTACGGCTTGCCGGTATCCTGCGCCTCCATCTCGATGCAGTTTTCCACCGGGCAGGTGATCTGGCACAGGTTGCAGCCCACGCACTCCTCTTCGATCACACTGTAGGCATGCGTCCCGTCAGCCTTCAGCGTGCTGGCAATCGCCTGGTGCGAGGTGTCCTCACAGGCAATGTGGCAGCGCCCACAGCCAATGCATGCCTCCTGATCGATGTGCGCCACCGATTTATAGTTGATGTTCAGGTACTTCCAGTCGGTGGTATGCCCCACCGCCTGCCCACGAAATGCCTCGATGTTGGCGTGCCCATGCTGGTCCATCCAGCGCGCCAGGCCGTCCTTCATGTCCTCGACAATGCGGAACCCGTGCAGCATCGCCGCGGTGCACACCTGCACGGCGCCACTGCCCAAGGCCATGAATTCCGCTGCATCCCGCCAGTTGCCGATGCCGCCAATGCCGCAAATCGGCAAGCCGCGCGTTTCCGGGTCGCGGGCAATTTCCGCCACCATGTTCAGGGCAATCGGCTTCACTGCCGAACCGCAATAACCGCCATGGGTGCTCTGGTCACCGACGATGGGGTGGGCCACCATGCGGTCCAGGTCGACGCTGGTGATGGAGTTGATGGTGTTGATCAACGACACCGCATCGGCCCCGCCACGGTGGGCGGCGCGGGCCGACTGGCGGATATCGGTGATGTTCGGCGTGAGCTTGACGATCACCGGCAGCGAGCAGTACGTCTTGCACCATCGGGTGACCAGCTCCACGTACTCCGGCACCTGGCCGACTGCCGCACCCATGCCACGTTCCGGCATGCCGTGCGGGCAGCCGAAGTTCAGCTCGATGCCATCGGCACCGGTCGCTTCCACCAGCGGCAGGATGAACTTCCACGAGTCCTCCACGCACGGCACCATGAGCGACACGATCAATGCGCGGTCGGGCCAGTCCTTCTTCACCTGGGTGATTTCGCGCAGGTTGATTTCCAGCGAACGGTCGGTAATCAGCTCGATGTTGTTGATGCCCTGCACCAGGCGGTTGGCGCCGTAGTGCGCCGAATAGCGCGACGACACGTTGACCGCCGCCGGGTCCTCGCCCAGGGTTTTCCAGACCACGCCGCCCCAGCCGGCCTCGAACGCGCGGACCACGTTGTAGGCCTTGTCGGTGGGCGGTGCGGACGCCAGCCAGAACGGGTTGGGTGCCTTGATGCCGGCAAATACGATAGACAAGTCGGCCATTTACGCTGCCTCCACGTTGAGCATGAGTTGGGCATGGATGGCTTCGGCGGCCAGCTTGCCGTGCTGCACGGCCTGGACGGTAAGGTCCTGGCCCAGGGCGGTGCAGTCGCCACCGGCGTACACGCCCGGCAGGCTGGTCTGCAGGGTTTCATCAACGCGGATGCGCTCACCCTCGCGGGCCAGTTGCGCGGCTACCGGGTCGCCAAGGCAGGCATCGTCGAAGCGCTGGCTGATGGCCTTGAAGATGGCATCGGCAGCCAGCTCGAAGGTGTCGCCGGTGTCGCGCAGGCGGCCGCCCGCCAGTTCGGTGCGGGCAAAGCGCATGCCGCGCACCTTGCCGGCGTCATCCAGCAGCACGGCGTCGGGGCGGGCCCAGGTGTGCAGGCGTACCTGGTTGGCCTTGGCAATGTCCTGCTCGTGGCCGGTGGCGCCCATGTCGGCCTGGCCACGGCGGTACACCAGGTTGACGTCGCGGGCACCCAGGCGGCTCATCTGCACGGCCATGTCGATGGCCGTGTTGCCAGCACCGATCACCAGGCAGCGGTCGGCCAGGGGCAGCTGGCTCAGGTCATCGGCCTGGCGCAGTTCACGGATGTACTCGGTGGCGGCGAGCACGCCGGGTGCTTCCTCTTCGGGCAGGCCCAGCTGGCGCACGGCGTTCAGGCCGAGGCCGAGGAACACCGCGTCGTACTGATCGCGCAGTTCGCCCAGGCTGAGGTTGCCGCCCAGGCGCTGGCCATGGCGAACTTCGATGCCGCCAATGCCCAGCAGGAACTCCACTTCACGTTGGGCGTAGTCGTCGACCAGCTTGTAACGGGCAATGCCGTACTCGTTGAGGCCACCGGCCTTGTCGCAGGCCTCGAACACCACCACGTCATGCCCGTGCATGGCCAGCCGGTGCGCGCAGGACAGCCCGGCAGGGCCGGCGCCGACCACGGCGATGCGCTTGCCGGTAGCCGGTGAGCGCTTGAACGGGTGTTCGGTGAAGTGGGCGTTGTCCAGGGCGTAGCGCTGTAACTGGCCGATCAGTACCGGTGCACATTCCTGCGCATTGTTGCGCACGCAGGCTTGCTGGCAGAGGATTTCGGTGGGGCAGACGCGGGCGCAGCTGCCTCCCAGGATGTTGGCCGAGAGGATCCGCTCGGCGGCGCCTTGCAGGTTTTCGTCGCTGATGCGGTGGATGAATGACGGGATGTCGATGTCGCTGGGGCACGCGTTGACGCAGGGGGCGTCGTAGCAGTACAGGCAGCGCGCGCTTTCGACGGCGGCCTGGCGGGCGGTGAGGGGTGGGGCCAGGTCGCTGAAGCGCTCGGCCAACTGGTCGGCGCCGGCCCGGGGGCGCGGCAAGTGGTTCAGGGCGTCGATCACGGTTGTAGCCTCTCTTTTTTTATATGGCTTGAATGGGGGCGCGGTGCGCCCCAATCGCCGGCAAGCCAGCTCCCACAAGTACAGTGATGTCCTTGAAAGTGGTGCTATCCCTGTGGGAGCTGGCTTGCCGGCGATGGGCTGCGCAGCAGCCCCAATGGCCTCAGCGCTGAACGGGCGTCGGGCGCTGTTGTTCGGCGCGCCGCCCCAGCACCTCGTACACCGACGGATACGCCGGCCGTTCCACATACCGCCCCGCGCCCGCTTCGGCGCGCAGGTCGCCATCGGCCCAGAGCACCTTGCCCTGGCTGATGGTGTGGCTGGGGATGCCGCGCACGGTGCGGCCTTCGAAGATGTTGAAGTCCACCCGCTGGTGGTGGGTCTGGGCGGAGATGGTGCGGGTGCCCTGCGGGTCCCACAGCACCAGGTCGGCGTCGGCACCCACGCGAATGGCGCCCTTGCGCGGGAACAGGTTGAAGATTTTCGCCGTGTTGGTGGAGGTCAGCGCCACAAACTCATGCATCGACAGGCGCCCGCTGTTGACCCCGGCATCCCACAGCACCGCCATGCGGTCTTCGATGCCGGCGGTGCCGTTGGGGATGCGGCTGAAGTCGTCGCGGCCCATGGCCTTCTGTTCGGCGCAGAAGCAGCAGTGGTCGGTGGCCGTGGTGTGCAGGTTGCCCGATTGCAGGCCGCGCCACAGCGCCTCCTGGTGCTCGCGCGGGCGGAACGGCGGGCTCATCACGTAGCCGGCAGCAGTCGCCCAGTCCGGGTCACGGTAGACGCTGTCGTCCAGCAGCAGGTGGCCGGGCAGGACTTCGCCGTAAACCGGCTGGCCCTTGGCGCGCGCATAGGTGATTTCATCCAGCGCTTCACGGCTTGAAATGTGCACCACATACAGCGGCGTACCAATCGTTTCGGCAATGCGGATGGCGCGGCTGGCCGCTTCACCTTCCACTTGCGAAGGGCGCGAAAGGGGGTGTGCCTCTGGCCCGGTCAGGCCCTGGGCCAGCAGTTTTTTCTGCAGGTGGTAAACCAGTTCGCCGTTCTCGGCATGCACGGTGGGCACCGCACCCAGTTGCAGGCAGCGCTCGAAGCTGGCCACCAGGGTGTCGTCGGCGGCCATGATCGCATTCTTGTAGGCCATGAAGTGCTTGAAGCTGTTCACCCCATGCTTGGCCACCAGTTCGCCCATCTCCTCAGCTACCTGCTCGCTCCACCAGGTGATGGCCACGTGGAAGCCGTAGTCGCTGGCGCTTTTCTGCGCCCAGCCGCGCCAGGTGTGGAAGGCTTCCAGCAATGACTGCTGCGGGTTGGGGATGACGAAGTCGATGATCGACGTGGTGCCGCCGGCCAGGCCCGCAGCGGTGCCGCTGAAGAAATCCTCGCTGGCCACCGTGCCCATGAACGGCAACTGCATGTGGGTATGCGGGTCGATGCCGCCGGGCATCAGGTACTGGCCGCTGCCGTCGAGGATCTCGCAGTCGGTGGGCGGTTCGAGGTTTTGCCCGATGGCACGGATCAGGCCATCGGCACACAGGACATCGGCGGGGTAACTCTCTTCGTGGGTAACCACGGTGGCGCCACGGATCAACAGGGACATGCCGTTTTCCTCGCAGGCTGACCGGTCTTGGCCGGTTCTTGGAATTGTCTCGGGTGCAGGACGGGCAGGGCGGTTAATCCTGTCAGGCCTGACAAGATTCGAGGCTAGATGCTGATCAGGGAATCATCAAGAAAATTTTCCTATAAATTTTGTGGTCATTAACTATCTGATATTAAACGATTAATTTTTACCGACCTGCTGAATACGGGGCTTTCAGCGGTTATTGACTGACTTGACAAGATGGAATTCTGGTCAAGATTTCTAAGCACAAATCCGCGTGTGTACTCCGGCCATCGAATTAGCCCGATGAGCAAACAACTACAAGAAAATCTGGAGAAGGGCCCATGCAACAGAGCAGATCGGAAGTGGTCGAGCAGGATGGCCTGTTCGAGCTGTCCGAGGGCAGTGATGTCCTCGACAGCCCGCGCTACAACCACGACATCGCACCGACCAAGGTGCACCAGCGCACCTGGAACAAGTGGCACATCACCGCCCTGTGGGTGGGCATGTCCATCTGCGTACCCACCTACACCCTGGGTGGTGTACTTACCGCCTACTTCGGCCTCAGCGTCGGCGAGGCGCTGCTGGCGATCCTGCTGGCCAACGTGATCGTGCTGATCCCACTTACCCTCAACGCCTTCCCCGGTACCAAGTACGGCATCCCGTTCCCGGTGCTGCTGCGCTCGTCGTTCGGCATCCTGGGCTCCAACGTCCCGTGCCTGATCCGCGCGGTGGTTGCCTGTGGCTGGTTTGGTATCCAGACCATGTTCGGCGGGCTGGCCATACACCTTTTCCTTGGCTCGGTGTTCGATGGCTGGAAGGCCTTGGCCGGCACCGGTGAGGTGATTGGCTTCATGATCTTCTGGTGCCTGAACCTGTGGGTGGTGCTGCGCGGCGCCGAGTCGATCAAGTGGCTGGAAACACTGTCGGCACCGCTGCTGGTGGCGGTGGGCGTCGGCCTGCTGTTCTGGGCCTTGCCACACATGTCGATGACCGAACTGCTGGCGCAACCACCCAAGCGGCCGGAAGGGGCCAGCGTGGTCAGTTACTTCTGCGCAGGGCTCACGGCCATGGTCGGCTTCTGGGCCACCTTGTCGCTGAACATTCCCGACTTCAGCCGCTACGCCCGCAGCCAGAAGGACCAGATTCTGGGGCAGATCTTCGGCCTGCCGCTGACCATGTTCCTGTTCGCTTCGCTGGGTGTGGTGCTGACCGCCGCCTCGGCGTCGCTGGTAGGCGAGACGGTATCCGACCCGGTCAGCCTGATCGGCAGGATCCACAGCCCGTTCTGGGTGGCCCTGGCCATGGCGCTGATCGTGATTGCCACGCTGTCGACCAACACGGCGGCGAACATTGTGTCGCCGACCAACGACTTCCAGAACATCGCCCCACGCCTGATCGGGCGCAGCCGCGCGGTATGGCTGACCGGCTTCATCGGCCTGCTGCTGATGGGCCATGAGCTGCTGAAAAAGCTGGGCCTGATTGTCTCCGACCTGAGCCTGGAGAGCGTGTATTCCAACTGGCTGCTGGGCTATTCCAGCCTACTGGGGCCGATTGCCGGGATCATGGTGGTGGACTATTTCCTGATCCGTCGGCAGCAACTGGACCTGGCCGGGTTGTACCGCGACGACGTGTACCCGGCGTGGAACTGGGCCGGGTTTGCCGCCTTCGCCTTGCCGGTGGCGCTGACCGTGATGGCCATCGGCAACAGCAGTTTCAGCTGGTTCTACGACTACGGCTGGTTTACCGGCTCGCTGCTGGGCGGCGCGCTGTACTACGTCTTCGCCGGCCTGGCGGCACGCAACCCAGCGCGGTTGGCCAAGCCATTGCCTTGAGACCGCGCTGGCTTCTTCGCGGGTAAACCCGCTCCCACAGAAAGTGGTGCAGTACCTGTGGGAGCGGGTTTACCCGCGAAGAGGCCCGCACAGACGACAAAAAAGCCTGAAGGAGAAACCCGTGACTCCAGTTCAAGACATCCTGAAAACCAAAGCTCACCACGTCGACAGCAACCGCCTGTGGCAGTCGCTGATGGACCTGGCCCGCCTCGGTGCCACCGCCAAGGGCGGCGTCTGCCGCCTGGCCCTGACCGACCTCGACCGCCAGGCCCGCGACCTGTTCGTGCAGTGGTGCGAGGCCGCCGGTTGTACGGTCAGCATCGACGCCGTCGGCAACATCTTCGCCCGCCGCCCGGGGCGTAACCCCAAGCTGCCCCCGGTGATGACCGGCAGCCATATCGACACCCAGCCCACTGGCGGCAAGTTCGATGGCTGCTTTGGGGTGATGGCCGGGCTGGAAGTGATCCGTACCCTGAACGACCTGGGCGTGGAAACCGAAGCACCATTGGAAGTGGTGGTGTGGACCAACGAAGAAGGCTCGCGCTTTGCCCCGTGCATGATGGGTTCAGGGGTATTTGCCGGCAAGTTCACCCTGGAGGAAACCCTGGCCAAGCGTGATGCCCAAGGCGTCAGCGTTGGCGAGGCGTTGAACGCTATCGGCTATGCGGGCTCGCGCGCGGTGCTGGGTCACCCGGTCGGAGCCTATTTCGAGGCCCATATCGAACAGGGCCCGATCCTTGAAGACCAGGCCAAGACCATCGGTGTGGTGCTCGGGGCGCTGGGGCAGAAGTGGTTCGACCTGACCCTGCGCGGCGTCGAAGCCCACGCCGGCCCGACACCCATGCACCTGCGCAAGGACGCCCTGGTCGGCGCTGCCGCCGTGGTCGAGGCGGTCAACCGCACCGCCCTCGGCCACCAGCCCCATGCCTGTGGCACTGTGGGTTGCCTGCAGGCCTATCCGGGCTCGCGTAACGTGATCCCGGGTGAGGTGCGCATGACCCTGGACTTCCGCCACCTGGAAGGTGAGCAACTGAATGCGATGATCGCCGAGGTGCGCGGGGTGATCGAGGCGACCTGTGCCAAGCATGGCTTGAGCCACGAACTGGTGCCTACAGCCGACTTCCCGGCGTTGTACTTCGACAAAGGCTGTGTGGATGCGGTGCGCGCCTCGGCGCAGGCGTTGGGGTTGCCGCACATGGACATTGTCAGCGGCGCGGGGCATGACGCGATTTTCCTGGCCGAACTGGGGCCGGCGGGGATGATTTTCGTGCCGTGCGAAAACGGCATCAGCCACAACGAGATCGAAAACGCCACGCCAGGTGACCTGGCGGCAGGGTGCGCGGTGTTGCTGCGGGCTATGCTGGCGGCGTCGGAGGCGATTGCCAGCGGGCGGTTGGCGGCTTAATCGGACGAGCGCAGTTTTCTCCTGTGGGAGCGGCCTTGTGTCGCGAAAGGGCTGCACAGCAGCCCCAGGATCTTGATGTCAACGCTGATATAGCTGGGGCCGCTGTGCGGCCCTTTCGCGACGCAAGGCCGCTCCCACAAATGGAAACCGCACCAGCCTGATCAGGCCGGTTGCGGTTCGGTGAGGCCTTCCAGAAACGCCGCAATCTGCCGCCCACCGCGCAAGTGCACCACCGGCACTTGCGGCCCGATCACCTGCCGGTTCGCTTCGATCCCGGGCCGATAGCCCCGGTCAAACGTCCACACAAACTTGAGGAAAGTCAGAAACGCCCGGTCCAGCCGCTCTGTACACCCGGCCGGCAGGTCTGGCCGTGGCTTGTTCAGCACACTGCGCAGGATCACCCGCTTCAGGCACGTCTGCCGTGGTGTATCCAGCCAGATGACCAGGTCGGCCCGTGGCAAGCGCAGGTCGAAGGTGCGGCGGCTGTAGTTGCCCTCGCATACCCACGCTTCCCCACTCACCGCATTGCGTACCCGGCTGCGAAAAGTTTCGGCATCCGGCTCGACCCAGCCGGCCTCCCAGAACAACGTGTCGAGGTGTACCACCGACGCCCCGAGGCGGGCGCCTATCTGCCGGGCCAGGGTCGATTTGCCACTGCCGGCGTTGCCCAGAATCACGATGCGTTGCATGGCCAAGTCCCTTTGGAAAAACCGGCCATGTTAATTCATCCGGCTGGCTCAAGACAGCCATCACGGCCAATGCGATAGCGTTGCAGGTCCTGCGCCAGGGTCAGTTGCCCGTGGTAGTGGGCGAGGGCTTCGTCACGCACGTTGTCGATATTTGGGCTGCGCCGCAGGTCGTTCTGGTAGCGGGCGCTGAAGTGCGTCAACACCAGGTTGCGCACGCCTGCGGCTTCGGCAAAGCGCGCCACCGCCGCTGCGGTGCTGTGGCCGAAGGTGACCCCCGTGCGTTCGACCACGGCCTGGGTGAACGTGGCTTCGTGCACCAGCACATCCGCGCCTTTGGCGGCGTCGGCCAGCAATTCGGGGTTGTCGTTGTCCCCACACACGATCACCCGCCGCGGCGGGCGCGAAGGGCGCAGGTAGTCGTTGCCGTTCAGCCACTGCCCGCCATGCTGCACGGTTAAACCCTTGGCCAGCTCGCCCCACAGCGGGCCACGCGGTATGCCTTCGGCTTCCAGGCGCGGGATGTCCAGGCGCGGTTCGGGGTTGAGTTCGGTGAACACGAACCCGACGCTCGGCACCCGGTGCGACAGCTGAACGGTGGTCACCTGCAGGGTATCGTTGCGCCATTCGCGCAGATCCTCCACGGCCAGCAGGCGCAGCTCGAACGGCAGGAAGGTGTCGCTGGCCGCCAGGCCCTGGCGGACCCAGTCATGCAGCGCGGCGGGCAGGATCAGCTCCAGCGGTTGGGTACGCCCGCTCATGCCGGCGCTGGCCAGCAAGCCGGGCAGGCCGAAGCAATGGTCGCCGTGCACGTGGGTGATGAAAATGGCGCGCAGGTCGCGGATCGACAGCGGGGTGTGCAGCAGTTGGTGCTGGGTGCCTTCGCCGCAATCGACCAGGTACCAGTGGCTGCCACTGGCTTCGATCACCGCCGTGGCGCTGACATTGCGTGCCTTGGTTGGCACCCCGGCGCAGGTGCCGAGGAACAACAGGTCCATGCTCAGGTTCCTTGTTTCAGCCCAACAGCGACAGGTCGCGCAGCAGCGCCTGCAGCCCTTGCGGCACCAGCGGGCAAGTGCGCTCGAAGTCGGCGCTGTCGCACCAGCGGGCGCGGAACGGGCTGCCGTTGGACTCGTGGCCGTCCAGCCAGGCGTGCTGGTAAAGGCTGGCGTCGTCGAAGCGCGCATCGTACACCTGCACAATCTCATGCCCCGGCTTGCCGGCATAGGTGAACAGGCTTTCCAGGGTGCCGAGCAGGCGCACATCACTGATCGGCTGGCCGAGTTCTTCAATGATTTCCCGAACGATGGCATCGCGGCCCAGCTCACCGAACTCGATACCGCCACCCAGTGGGCGGGACAACGTCTGGCAGGTGACGGGAT
The DNA here is from genome assembly GCF_050058005.1 of Pseudomonas sp. WOUb67. Taxonomy (NCBI): domain Bacteria; kingdom Pseudomonadati; phylum Pseudomonadota; class Gammaproteobacteria; order Pseudomonadales; family Pseudomonadaceae; genus Pseudomonas; species Pseudomonas sp. WOUb67. The sequence continues at coordinate 2,887,881 of NZ_CP170112.1, forward strand.
CATCGAACACGTTGACCAGAATCTTGCCTTGATGATGGAACACACACAGGGCAAGAAAACGGATGCGGGGTGCTGATGGCGGCTTGGTATTCAACGGTCTCGTTCCTTCGAGGCGAGAAAGGGCGCACACCATAGCCGGATTGCCGCCCGCCGTCGACGGCCTGCTAGTCTCCCTGCCGCCAGATGAGCTTGCTGGTGTCATAACCTTGCTCCCGGGCGATGGTCAGCAGTTGCTCGCGCTGCTGGTCGGTGACCGCAGGTGTACGTGAAAGCAGCCACAGGTACTCGCGGTTGGGGTGGCCGACCAGTGCCACGCGGTAGTCCTTGTCGTGGTACAGCACCCAGTATTCGCCTTTGGTCAGGCCCGGTGCCAGGCGGCTGAACCAGTTGTCGAAGCGCACCCACAGCTTGTCGGTGCTGCCCGGTTGCTGGGCCTCGGCGATGCCCTTGGCCTCGTTCCACTGGCCGTCCTTTTCCTTGCAGCGGTTGGTCACGTCGATGCGGCCATCCGTGCGCAGGCCATAGTGCGCTTCGGACTGCACACAGTTGCGCTGGAAGAACATCGGCAGCCGCCCCAGTTCATACCAGGTGCCCTGATAGCGTTGCAGGTCCACTTGCTGGGTGTGCGGCGGCGCCGGTTGATCGTTGCCGGCGCAGCCGAGCAGGGCCAGGGTGATGCAGGACAGCAGCAGTGTGGTACGTAGCGCCATGATGAACCTCCTTGGAGCGGATGGGACTTACCTGTGTTTCGATGCGGGCGCGGGGCAAAAGTTGTACGGGATTTACACCTCGTCGAACGAACCGGTCTGCACCTGGCCTGCGCGCACGTAGCGGGCGATGACCACACCCTTGGGTGAAACCACCGAGTGCTGCAGGGTGAAGGCTGCCGCCGCCGCGTCATGACCGAACAGGCGTTTGCCGTGGCCGAGCAGCAGCGGGTGGATCAGCAGTTGCAGTTCATCGACCAGGTCTGCCGCCAGCAGTTGTTGCACCAGGTCGGCGCTGCCCTGGGTCAGCAGGGTGGCGCCGTCCCCTTGCTTGAGCGAGCGTACCGCAGCGGCGATGTCTGTGCCCAGGGCGTGGCTGTTGTGCCAGGCGAGGTTAGCAGGGGTGTGGGTGGCCACATGCTTGGGCACGCTGTTGAACAGGTTGGCGATGGAGAAGTCTTGTGAGTTGTCTTTTATCTTTGGCCAGTAGCCGGCAAAGATGTCGTAGGTGCGCCGGCCCAGCAGCAGCTCGAAGGGTTGGCTGAACAATGCCTGCATGGCCTGGCCGAAGACTTCCTCGGCGTAGGGCACGATCCAGCCGCCGTAGGCAAAACCGCCGCTGGTGTCTTCCTGCGGGCCGCCGGGGGCTTGCATCACGCCGTCGAGGCTGATGAAGGCGGCTACGATGAGTTTGCGCATGGGGACTCTCCTGTTGGCAGCCCGGTGGCTGCTTTAATGGGTAGTCGAATGGCAAAAAGCAAAATCGACACCCTTTCGCAGGAAAACACCGTAGCTGTAGGAGCAGCCTTGTGCTGCGAAGAGGCCCTCACCGGCGAAGATTTTTTTGCCATGCCGGCCTCTTCGCAGCACAAGGCTGCTCCTACAAAGACTGCACAGTATTTGAAACCTGTGGTGGCCTACCTCACAGCCAGTAGGTCACCGCCCACCATCCCAGCCCACCCATCACCACGGTATAGGGCAAGGCCATCCACACCATCCGCCCATACGACAGCCGGATCAGCGGCGCAATTGCCGAGGTCAGCAGGAACAGGAACGCAGCCTGCCCGTTCGGCGTTGCCACACTGGGCAGGTTGGTGCCGGTGTTGATCGCCACCGCCAGCGTTTCGAAATGCTCGCGGCTCATGCCGCCATTGAGAAACGCCTGCTTCACTTCGGTGATGTAGATGGTGGCGACAAACACGTTGTCGCTGATGGCCGACAGCAAACCGTTGGCCAGGTACAGCATGCCCGGTTGCTGCTCGGCCGGCAGTGTCAGCACCCAGCTGATCAAGGGGCTGAACAGTTGCTGCTGGTGAATCACCGCGACCACGGCGAAGAACACCACTAGCAACGAAGTGAACGGCATGGCGTCCTGGAAGGCGCGGCCCAGGCGGTGCTCGTCGGTGATGCCGGTAAAGGCGGTGATCAGTACGATCACCATCAGGCCGATCAGGCCAACCTCAGCCACGTGCAGCCCCAGGCAGATGATCAGGATCAGCGCCGCAAACCCTTGCACCCACAGCGCGATGCGCTGGGCCTGGGTACGCGCGGCGTCGTCCTCGGCCGCATAGGCGGCCAGCACCTGGCGCACGGGTTCAGGCATCAAGGTGCCGTAGCCGAACAGGCGCAGTTTTTCCAACAGTACGCAGGTCAGCAGGCCGGCACCCAGTACTGGCAGCGACACGGGTGCCACCTTGAAGAAGAAGTCGGCGAAGTGCCAACCCATCTCGTGGCCGATCAGCAGGTTTTGTGGCTCGCCCACCAACGTGCACACGCCACCCAGGGCGGTACCCACTGCGCCGTGCATCAGCAGGCTACGCAGGAAGTCGCGGAACTGGTCGAGGTCTTCGCGGTGCAGGTGGGCGACCTGCTGGTCGCTGTCCAGCGCGCTTTCCTCACGCGGGTTGGCACCGGACGCGACGCGGTGGTACACCGCGTAGAAGCCGACCGCAGCGCTGATGATCACAGCAGTCACGGTCAATGCATCGAGAAACGCCGACAGAAACGCCGACAGCACGCAAAACAGCAACGCCAGCACGGCCTTCGAGCGCACCCCGAGCAAAATGCGCGAGAACAGGAACAGCAGCAGCTCCTTCATGAAATGGATGCCGGCGACCATGAACATCAGCAGCAGGATCACCGGGAAGTTGTGTTGCAGTTCCTCGTACAGCGCCTGTGGCGTGGTCATCTGCAACAACAGGGCTTCGATCAGCAACAGGCCGCCGGGCATCAGCGGGTAGCACTTCAGCGCCATGCCCAGGGTGAAGATGAACTCGAGCACCAGCGCCCAGCCGGCTGCAACCGGGCCTAGGGTGACCAGCAGCAGCGGGTTGAGCACCAGGAACAGGCAGATGACCGCCTTGTACCAAAGCGGCGACTGGCCCAGAAAACCGTGGGCGAGGGCGCCGGTCAGGGAGCGCGACATGAATATGTATCCTTATAATTCGGCGATGGCGCACGGTGCCGGATCAACGCGCGTTAGGCAAGGCGTGCAGTCCCGTTTTTGGCACAAGTGCGGTCACCGGGCTGGGTTAACATCCGCGCTATGAATCCTTCACCCGCAGGAGTGCCGCCCGTGACCGAGTACAGTGCGTTCAAGGTTGAACTGACCGACAACATCGCCCACGTTCAGATCAACCGCCCGGAAAAGGTCAACGCGATGAACGCGGCCTTCTGGGAAGAGATCATCACGATCTTCCAGTGGATCGACGACACCGATGCCGTGCGGGCGGTGGTGATCAGTGGTGCCGGCAAGCATTTTTCCGCAGGCATCGACCTGATGATGCTGGCTTCGCTGGCCGGGCAAATGGGCAAGGACGTGGGCCGCAATGCGCGCTTTCTGCGTAGCACCATCCAGCGCCTGCAGGCCTCGTTCACCGCCGTGGACAAATGCCGCAAGCCGGTGCTGGCGGCCGTGCAGGGTTACTGCATCGGCGGCGCCATCGACCTCATCTCGGCGTGCGACATGCGTTACTGCAGCAGCGACGCGCAGTTCTCGATCAAGGAAATCGACATGGGCATGGCCGCCGACGTCGGCACACTGCAACGTTTGCCACGTATCATCGGTGACGGCATCATGCGTGAGCTGGCCTTCACCGGGCGCAACGTTGCGGCCGACGAGGCCCTGCGCATCGGCCTGGTCAACCGGGTCTATGATGATCAGGCCGCGCTGATGGACGGCGTCTTTGCCATTGCCCGGGAGATTGCTGCAAAATCGCCGATCGCCGTGGCCGGCACCAAGGAAATGCTCAGCTATATGCGTGACCATCGCATCGACGATGGCCTGGACTACATCGCCACCTGGAACGCCGCGATGCTGCAGTCCGAAGACCTGCGCGTGGCCGTGGCGGCGCACATGAGCAAACAGAAACCGACGTTCGCCGACTGATCGGGCCGGGGGACGCGCAGTCAAGGAACCCCCGACATGTCAGCACGCTGGACTACTGCAGTACTCGACCCGCAGATCACCGGGGGCGTGGCCGTCGCCCGCAGCCCCGAAGGGTTTCTGGTGGACGACAACGGCGCGCTGTTCCCCCGCGACTGGCTCAAGCGCCAGGACCTCGATGTGCTGTGCGAGCACGGCATCGGCCATTTCGACGGCCAGCCGGTGTTCCTGCTGGAGCTGCGCAGCGCCACTGACGTGCCCGGCTGCCACTGGCGCGGGCTGCGCGCCTTCATGCTCGAAGGCGACTTCGACACCTACAAAGTGCTGGGTTATGCCGCGCAGATCGGCACCTGGGCCCGCGAGCACCGTTTCTGCGGTAGCTGTGGCCAGGCGATGACGCAAATTCGCTGGGAGCGGGCGATGTACTGCCAGCCGTGCGACCTGCGCAGCTACCCGCGTATTTCGCCGAGCATGATCGTGCTGGTGACCCGTGGCGATGACATCTTGCTGGCGCGCTCGCCGCGCTTCGTCACCGGGGTGTACAGCACCTTGGCGGGCTTTGCCGAGCCGGGTGAGTCGGCCGAAGACTGCCTGGTGCGCGAAGTGCGAGAAGAGGTGGCGGTGGAGGTGCAGAACATCCAGTACGTCGGCAGCCAGTGCTGGCCGTTCCCGCACTCGATGATGCTGGGCTTTCATGCCGAATACGCGGGGGGCGATATCGTCATGCAGCCGGACGAGATCGAGGACGCCCAGTGGTTCAGCGTCCACGCCCTGCCGCCGCTGCCGGCCGGGCGGTCCATTGCCCGCTATCTGATCGATTTGTATGTGGCGCGCCGTTTAGGCCTGCCCGAACCAGTGCTGCCACGCTAGGCGCACGGTCAACGCCAGCACCACGGTGATGAACACCGGGCGGATGAACTTGCTGCCGCCGCTGATCGCCGTGCGTGCGCCGAAAAAGGCGCCGACCATCACCGACAGGCCCATGCACAGGCCGACGATGTAGTCCACCTGCCCGGAAATGATGAACACCGTCAGCGCTGCAATGTTGCTGACGAAGTTCATGCTGCGCGCCACGCCGCTGGCGCGGACCAAGTCGATGGGGTACAGCAGCAGGGTGCTGACCGTCCAGAACGCCCCGGTACCCGGGCCGGCCACGCCGTCGTAGAAGCCCAGGGTGAAGCCTTGCGGCACTTGCCACTTCTTCTTGATCGGCGCATCGGCATCCAGCGGCGCCTTGGGTGTGCCGCCGAACAGCAGGTAGATGCCACAGGCGAAGACGATCACCGGCAGCATCTTGTTCAGCCATTCGGCTGGCATGTAGTGGGCGATGACTGCGCCGATCAACGCCCCGGTCAAGGTGGCGAACAATGCCGGGCGCCATTGCGCCGGGTGGAACAGTTTGCGCTTGTAGTAGGTGAAGCCGGCGGTGGCCGAACCAAAGGTGGAGCTGAGCTTGTTGGTGCCCAGCACCAGGTGCGGCGGCATGCCGGCGGTGAGCAGCGCCGGGGTGGTGAGCAGGCCGCCGCCACCGGCGATGGCATCGATGAAACCGGCGACGAAGGCGACCAGGGCCAGGATCAGCAGGGTTAGGGGTTCTACGGTGAGTTCGAAGGGCATGGGGTCTTGGCAGGCAGGGAGGCAAGGGGCGGCAAAGGGCCGCGCTAGAAGGGAGACATGGTAATCCTGGGGGAGGTGGGTTGCCAGTGCCGGCCTCTTCGCGGGTGAACCCGCTCCCACAGGTCCAGCGTAGAACCTGAGGGCAGCGCTGTACCTGTGGGAGCGGGTTTACCCGCGAAAGGGCCGTTACAGGTGATCACATCAGCTACGGATAAACGCCAGCAAATCCGCATTGATCACATCGGCATGGGTAGTCGGCATGCCATGCGGGTAGCCCTTGTAGGTCTTCAGCGTGCCATTGGGCAGCAACTTGGCCGACAGCACCCCGGAGTTTTCATACGGCACGATCTGGTCATCATCCCCATGCATCACCAGCACCGGCTGCTGGATGCCCTTCAGGTCTTCAGTAAAGTCCGTCTGGGAAAACGCCACGATGCCATCGTAATGGGCCTTGGCGCTGCCGATCATGCCTTGGCGCCACCAGTTGGCGATGATGCCTTCGCTGGCTTCGACACCGGGTCGGTTGTAGCCGTAGAACGGCCCGGCTGGCACATCCCGGTAAAACTGCGCCCGGTTGCTGGCGACCTGGGCCTGGAAATCGTCGAACACCGACTTGGGCAGGCCGCCGGGGTTGCCGGGCGTTTGCACCATCAATGGCGGTACGGCGGCGATCAGCACGGCTTTGGCCACCTTGTCCTCAGGGTGACGGGCCATGTAACGCACCACTTCGCCACCCCCGGTCGAGTGGCCGACATGCACGGCGCCCTGGGTGCCCAGGTGGGCAACCACGGCGGCCACGTCATCGGCGTAGTGATCCATGTCGTGGCCGTCCCCTACCTGGCTGGAGCGGCCATGGCCACGCCGGTCGTGGGCCACCACGCGGTAGCCCTGGGCGAGGAAGAACAGCATCTGCGCGTCCCAGTCGTCGGCACTGAGCGGCCAGCCGTGGTGGAAATGGATCACCGGCGCGTCGCGCGGGCCCCAGTCCTTGTAGTAAATCTGTACGCCGTCTTTCGTGGTTACATGGCTCATGGTCGGGTCTCCTGTGTGCAGGAACCTAAGGGAGCTATTGAGAATAGGAGAGATTTCAGAGCAGCAACCCCCCGGCTGTCTCAGACACGGTCGCGCATTCTGTACCAGGCTTTGGCGGCAGCCTCCAGCGGTGCTGCCAGCAGATCGCCGCCGGGGAAGCGGCCGTTGTCGATGCCTTGGTACAGCGCCAACAGGTCTTCCTCGCCAAGAATGGCATCGCTGACCGCCCGCGCCGCGGCCAGGGTCGGCAGAACGCCATGGCCGGAGAAGCCCTGCAGCCAATAGCGCTGGCCCTCGCGGCCGACGTCCGGGGTGCGCTGGATGCTGCAATCGATATGGCCGCCCCATGCATAGTCGATGGCCACCCCGGCCAGTTGCGGGAACACCCGCTCCAGGTAGGGGCGGGTGGCGCTGGCGACGTCCTTGGGAATACCGCCCAGGTAAGTGCAGCCGCCGCCGAACAGCAGGCGGTGATCCGGGGTGAGGCGGAAGTAGTCCGGCACAAACTGGTTGTCGATCACGCAGCTGTTGCGCGGCAGCAGCGACTGGGCGAAGTCGGCGTCCAGTGGCGCGGTGGCCACCTGATAGGAGCCGACCGGCAACAGGCGGCGCGACAGACCACGGTCGAGGCGGTCGATGTACGCGTTACAGGCCAGTACTAACACCTGGCAGCGCACTTCGCCATTTTCGGTACGGGCGATATAGCCGTTGCCGGCCTGTTGATAGTTGAGTACCCGGCTCTGTTCGTAGATGCGCCCACCACCGGCTTCGATGGCGCTGGCGAGGCCTTGGGCCAGCTTCAGCGGGTTGAGGTGGGCGCCTTTGGCGTCATACAGCGCAGCCTGGTAGCGCGGGCTGTCGATCCATTGCGGCAGCTCGTCGCGGCCAATCAGGCGCAGGGCGTCGTAGCCCCATTTGTGTTCGGCGTCGTGCAGGGCTTCTTCAAGCATCTTCACCCGGCGCGGCAGTACGGCGGTCCACAGGCTGCCCAGCCGGTAGTCGATATCGAAACCATGGCGCCCGGGCAACTCGCGCATTTCGTCGGCGGCCCAGCACATGCTGGCCCACAGGCGCTGGGTGCGTTCGACCCCCAAGGCCTTTTCCAGTGGCGGCATGTCGCACGACCAGCCCAGCAGTGCCTGGCCGCCATTGCGCCCGGAGGCAGCCCAAGCGACCCGGCTAGCCTCCAGCAACGTTACGCGCTTACCGGCCTGGGTCAGGCGCAGGGCAGTGTGCAGGCCGCTGAAACCGGCGCCGATGATCAGCACGTCGGTGTCGTGGGTGCCTTGCAGGGTAGGGCGCAGCGGGATGTTGGCGGGGTAGGTCTGGGCGTAGTAGCTGGCGACGTGCTGGGCGGATTGTTTGAACATGCAGAAGCCTCGTGAAAATTATTGTGATTATTTTCATGAAAACTTAGCAGGGAAATTTCATGGTGCCAATGTGTCGGGCAAGGTTTTGGTCTGCCTGTTGTTAATGTGCTGCTTGGTCTGGCCTTTTCGCGGGTGAACCCGCTCCCACAGGGATCCCCGAGTTTTTCAGATTTGATGTAGGACCTGTGGGAGCGGGTTTACCCGCGAAGAGGCCGGGCCTGAAATTGCATAAACCTCAGGTTGTCGCTTTTTTCCGGGGCTGACGCGGCTTGCTCGCTGCCGACTTGCTTCCGGTCGCTTTGCTTTTTCCACTGCCACCGCGACGCTTCTTCTTCCAGGGCGGCGCTGCCCCGGCTGCCGGCCCGCTGATGGTCATGCGCATGCCGCTGCAACGCTCGACCAGCTTGCCCATCCACGCCGACTGCCGGGCCACGAATTCTTCGAGGCTCATCTCGCCGCTTTGCACCATGTCCAGCGCCTGCTCCCAGATCGCCGTGGTACCAGGGTCGGCAATGGCGCGGGGGACGGCATCGATCAGGCTGAAGGCCGCAGGCGTGGCCGCCAGCGCTTTGCCGTTTTTTACCAGATAGCCCCGGTCGAGCAGGCCCTGGATGATGCTGGCGCGAGTGGCCTCGGTGCCGATGCCGGTGGTTTCCTTAAGCTTCTGCTTCAGGCGCGGGTCGTCCACCAGCTTGGCCACGTTTTTCATTGCCTTGATCAGGTCGCCTTCAGTAAACGGCTTGGGCGGCTGGGTCCACAGGTCTTTCAGTTGCAGGCCTTGCACGGTGCAGTCCTGGCCTTCGCGCAGCGCAGGCAGCACCTGGGCCGGTGGCGCCTCTCGGCCTTTGGCCGGGGTCAGCGCTTCGGGCAGGGCGCGGCGCCAGCCTGGCTCGACGATCTGCTTGCCCACCGCGCGCAGGGCATGGCCGGCGCAGTCGAAATCGGCCTGGGTGCGATCATATTCGTGGTTGGGCAGGAACTGCGCCAGGTAGCGGGCGCGGATCAGGGTATACACCGCCTTGTGCTTGGCCGGCAGACGCGACGGGTCGCTGGCAGCGGCAGTAGGGATGATGCCGTGGTGGGCGCTGACCTTGGCGTCGTTCCACGCCCGCGAACGGCGCTGCGGCTCCAGGTGGGGCTGCAGCGGCGCGAGGCTGGCATCGGCCCGTTGCAGGGCGGCGAGGATGGCCGGCGCTTCGGCGTGCTGGCTCAGCGGCAGGTATCCGCAGTCACTGCGCGGGTAGGTGATGAGCTTGTGGGTCTCGTACAGGGCCTGCGCAATGTCGAGGGTTTCCTGGGCGCCGAGGCCGAACTTTTTCGAGCACAGCTCTTGCAGGGTGCCGAGGTCGAAGAGCAGGGGCGCGGCTTCACGCACGCGCTCGGTGGTCACCTTCACGGCTCGGGCCGTGCCGGCATTAGCGATGGCGGCGGCGGCCTGTTGCGCCAAACCCTGGTTCAGGCAGCGGCCCTGGTCGTCGCAGGCGTCCTCGGGCGCACGCCACTGGGCGTTGAAACCCTGGCCTGCATGTTCAAGCTTTACATCGATAGCCCAGAACGGCACCGGCACGAAGTCGGCGATGCTGCGGTCGCGGTCGACTACCAGGCGCAAGGTGGGGGTTTGCACCCGGCCTACCGGTAGCACGCCCTGGTAGCCGGATTGGCGGCCAAGCAGGGTGAACAGCCGGCTCATGTTCATGCCGATCAGCCAGTCGGCGCGGGAGCGGCCCAGCGCCGAGTGGTAAAGGTTGAACGTTTCGTGGCCTGGCAGCAGGCGTGCCAGGGCCTTGCGGATGGAGGTGTCATCCAGCGCCGACAACCAAAGGCGCTGCACCGGGCCGCGGTAGCGGCAATGCTCGACCAGTTCGCGGGCAATCATTTCGCCTTCGCGGTCGGCGTCGGTGGCAATTACCAGTTCCCGCGCTTCGCCGAGCAGGCGCTTCACCGCCTTGAACTGGCTGGCGGTCTTGGGCTTGACCAGCATCTTCCATTTGTCGGGGATGATCGGCAGGTCGGCCAGGTTCCAGCGTTTGTAGCGTTCGTCGTAGCTGTCGGGCGGGGCGGTTTCCAGCAGATGGCCGATGCACCAGGTTACGCAGACGTCGGTGCCTTGCCAGCAGCCGTCGCCCTTGCGGGTGGCGCCGAGCACTTTGGCGATGTCTTTTGCCTGTGAGGGTTTTTCGCAGAGGAACAGGCGCATGGCCGGGAACGCTTCATCGGGGGTGATGGGCACTAGGATGCGCAAGCAGGGGCGCGGAGGCAAGTTTTATCTGGATGGATGTACAGGTTTTTGTGAGTAGGGGTGTCATTGTCCTGTTCCGGCCTCTTCGCGGGTGAACCCGCTCCCACAGGGACCGCACAGCATTTGGAAACTGTGGGGTCCCTGTGGGAGCGGGGTTGCCCGCGAAGGGGCCGGTGCAGTTATGGATCAGACGCGCGAGTCGCGCACCATGTCCACGTGCGGGATACCGGCTTCGAGGAATTCCTCGCTGACTACGCGAAAGCCAAGCCGCTCGTAGAACGGCGTGGCGTGCACCTGGGCGCTGAGCATCTGCTGCTTCAGGTCGCGGTCCTGCGCTTCCACGATCACGGCGTTCATCAGTGCGTCACCCACCTTCAGGCCGCGCCAGTCTTTCAGTACCGACACTCGACCGATGGTGCCGTCTGGCAGCAGGCGGGCGGTGCCGATCGGGTAGTCGCCTTCCAGGGCCAGGAAATGTGCGGCGCTCGAGTCATCCGCGTCCCACTCCAACTCCGGCGGCACGTGCTGTTCGGCAATGAACACGGCCTCGCGGATGCGGCGAATGTCGGCGTTGTCTTTCTGCCAGTCGGCGAGTCGAACGCTGATCTTATTCATTGGCGAATCCCAGGCTTCCTTGTTTGACCAGCTGCTGTAGAAGCATAAGGCCATCTTCGTCCTGCAGCCAGTCTGCGAGGTTGTCGATGTGCAGGGCGTCAGCCGCGCACACCAGCTTCAGCAGCTCGCGCAGTTTGCCTGGCAGCGGGCAGCTGCGGCCGCTGGCGAACAGCAGCAGGTCGTCTTCGAACTCCGACCAGGCCATGCGGGCGCTCGGGTTGCGGATCAGGATGGCGCCTTGCTCGAGGGCGTCCACCAGCTCTTCCTCGCTCAGCTCTTCGCCAACGATCTGCTCGGGGTAGCGCGGCTCGGTCATGAACTGGCCGAACCAGGTCAGCAGCAGGTCCTTGTCGCCCATGTGCTTCTCGAGCAGAGCTTTAAGGCGGTCGAGGGCGTCGTGCTGGATCTGGTGCGGGTCGCTGACCGGCTGGGCGTCGGCGTCACTGTAGCGCTCTTCGTCCGGCAGGAACTGGCCGAGGAAGTCGGTGAAGTGGGTCAGCACTTCGGCGGCGCTTGGCGCGCGGAAGCCGACCGAGTAGGTCAGGCAGTCGTCCACGGCCACGCCGTAGTGGGCCAGACGTGGTGGCAGGTAGAGCATGTCACCTGGCTCCAGGGTCCACTCTTCGCTCTGCTCGAATTCGGCAAGGATACGCAGGTCGGCGTGCTCCAGCAGCGGGCTGTCGCTGCTGCACATCTGGCCGATCTTCCAGTTGCGCTCGCCGTGGCCTTGCAGCAGGAACACGTCGTAGTTGTCGAAGTGCGGACCAACGCTGCCACCAGGGGCGGCGAAGCTGATCATCACATCGTCGATACGCCAGCTGGGCAGGAAGCGGAAGTTTTCCAGCAGTTCGGCCACTTCCGGGACGAACTGGTCTACCGCTTGTACCAGCAGGGTCCAGTCTTTTTCCGGCAGCTCGGCGAAGGTGTCTTCGTTGAACGGGCCGCGGCGCAGTTCCCACGGGTGCGCGCCGTGCTCGAGCACGATACGCGACTCGACTTCCTCTTCCAGGGCCAGGCCAGCCAGTTCGTCGGGGTCGATCGGGCTGATGAAGTCCGGGAAGGCCTGGCGCACCAGCAGGGGCTTCTTCTGCCAGTAGTCGCGCATGAATTCGCGGGCCGAGATGCCGCCGAGCAGCTGCAGTGGAGTATCAGGATTCATGTTCAACCTATTGAAAAAACGTAATTTTCGTCCGGGAATAAAAACGCCCGGCCAGGCCGGGCGTTGCACGCGACGGTCAGCTTAGATGCGTTTGGCCTGGGCTGCCGCGTTACCGATGTAGGTAGCGGGGGTCAACTGCTTGAGCTCTGCCTTGGCTTCGGCTGGCATATCGAGGCCGTCGATGAAGGTGAGCAGCGCGTCCGGGGTGATGCCCTTGCCACGGGTCAGCTCCTTGAGCTTCTCGTAGGGGTTTTCGATGTTGAAGCGGCGCATCACGGTCTGGATCGGCTCGGCCAGCACTTCCCAGCAGGCGTCCAGGTCGGCGGCGATGCGGGCTTCGTTGACTTCCAGCTTGCCGATGCCTTTGAGGCTGGCTTCGTAGGCAATGACGCTGTGGGCGAAGCCCACGCCCAGGTTGCGCAGCACGGTGGAGTCGGTCAGGTCGCGCTGCCAGCGCGAGATCGGCAGCTTGCTGGCCAGGTGCTGGAACAGCGCGTTGGCGATACCCAGGTTGCCTTCGGAGTTTTCGAAGTCGATCGGGTTGACCTTGTGCGGCATGGTCGAGGAGCCGATTTCGCCGGCAACGGTTCTCTGCTTGAAGTAGCCCAGCGAGATGTAGCCCCACACGTCACGGTCGAAGTCGATCAGGATGGTGTTGAAGCGGGCGATGGCGTCGAACAGCTCGGCGATGTAGTCGTGCGGCTCGATCTGGGTGGTGTACGGGTTGAACTGCAGGCCCAGCTCGTCTTCGATGAAGGCGCGGGCGTTTTCTTCCCAGTCGATCTGCGAGTAGGCCGACAGGTGGGCGTTGTAGTTGCCCACGGCGCCGTTGATCTTGCCCAGCAGTGGTACCGCAGCGACCTGGGCGATCTGGCGCTCCAGGCGGTACACGACGTTGGCCAGTTCTTTACCCAGGGTGGTCGGCGAAGCCGGCTGGCCGTGGGTGCGCGACAGCATCGGCACATCGGCGTGGGCGTGGGCCAGGGCGCGGATGGCGTCGGCGATCTGGCGCATCAGCGGCAGCAGCACGTCGTCACGGCCGGCGCGCAGCATCAGGGCGTGGGACAGGTTGTTGATGTCCTCGCTGGTGCAGGCGAAGTGGATGAACTCGCTGACCTTGGCCAGCTCAGGCAGCTTGGCGGCCTGCTCCTTGAGGAGATATTCGATCGCCTTGACGTCGTGGTTGGTGGTGCGCTCGATTTCCTTGACGCGCTCGGCGTGCTCAAGTTTGAAATCGGTGGCCAGGTTGTCCAGCAGTGCGTTGGCTTCGGCGGAGAACGCCGGCACTTCGCCGATCTGCGGGTGGGCGGCCAGGCGCTGCAGCCAGCGCACTTCGACCAGGGCGCGGAAACGGATCAGGCCGAATTCGCTGAAAATGGGGCGCAAGGCCTGGGTTTTGCCGGCATAACGGCCGTCTACAGGGGAAACCGCAGTGAGCGAAGAAAGCTGCATGGGGTGTTCTCGGACAGTCAGGCTTTTGGAGGGCGCATATCATACATGAAAAATGCGCCTGGGTCGGGTGGCTGACCAAAGGTCGGGCCTATAAAACCATGTTGCGGTCACAGTGTAGGAGCAGCCTTGTGCTGCGAATGGGCTGCGCAGCAGCCCCGACAATTTGTGCCAAGGCCAAAATCCTTGGGCTGCTCTGCTGCCCATTCGCAGCGCAAGGCTGCTCCTACACAGGGTTTGTGTCGCCTGTCAGGAAGGCGAACGCATCATGTCGTACAGCTCGTTCAGCAGCTTGCGCCGGCTGAACACCAGCTGCCAGCGGTGGCCGCCCAGCTGGCGCCACAGGCGGGCGGCGCGGATGCCGGCCAGCAGCAGGGCGCGGATTTTCGAGGCGTTGTTTGGCTGCTGCAGGAAGCGCATGTCGCCATGCACCTGAATGCGCTGACGCAAGGTACTCAGGGTGTCCTGGTACAAGGCTCCACTGGAAGCAATAACGTTTTCATGAACCAGGCCAAAATGGTCAGCCTGGGACTGGATTTGCGGCAGGCGGTTACCGATGGTGTCGAGCAGGTCGCCACGTTTGTTCAACTGGCGCTCCAGCCCCAGCATCGACAGGGCGTAGCGCAATGGCTCGCGCTGCAGGCTGTTGGGGTCGCGCTCCAGGGCGCCGATCAGCGCGCGGTAGCCGTCGCGCAGGTTAAGGTCGTCACCGCCGAACACCTCCAGGGTGTCCTTGGGGTCACGTACCAGCAGGCTACCAAGCATGCAGCCGATGTTGGCCTCACTGGCCTGGCCGGTGCGGGCGATGCGGTCCACCAGCACAGCGGCCTGAAACACGCCGCCCAACGCAATCAGCTGCTCCTGCAGGTTGCTCATGCGCGCGGGCTCCACGGCTCGGCGGCTTCGATCACACCGCCGCCCAGGCACACTTCACCGTCGTAGAACACCACCGACTGGCCGGGGGTTACGGCGCGCTGGGGCTCGTCGAACACCGCGCGGTAGCCGCTGGCCGTAAGTTCCAGGGTGCACTGCTGGTCGCTCTGGCGGTAGCGTACCTTGGCGGTGAGCTGGCGCGGGCTGCTGAGGTCGATGGGGTTGACCCAGAAGATTTCCGAGGCGAGCAGGGCGCGGGAGAACAGCCAAGGGTGTTCGTTACCCTGGCCGACCACCAGCACATTGCGGGTCAGGTCCTTGTGCAACACGTACCATGGCTCGTCACTGGCATCCTTCAGGCCGCCAATGCCCAGGCCCTGGCGCTGGCCGATGGTGTGGTACATCAGGCCATGGTGGCGGCCGATCACTTCACCGTCGGTGGTTTCGATTTCGCCCGGCTGGGCTGGCAGGTACTGCTTGAGGAAGTCGCTGAAGCGGCGCTCGCCAATGAAGCAGATGCCCGTGGAGTCCTTTTTCTTGGCGGTGGCCAGGCCGTGCTTTTCGGCGATGGCGCGCACTTCGGGTTTTTCCAGCTCGCCGACCGGGAACAGGGTACGGGCGATTTCCTTGCCGCCGACGGCGTGCAGGAAGTAGCTCTGGTCCTTGTTCGGGTCCAGGCCCTTGAGCAGTTCGGTGAGCGCGCCAGTGTCGCGGCGGCGCACGTAGTGGCCGGTGGCGATCAGGTCGGCACCCAGCGACAGGGCGTAGTCGAGGAACGCCTTGAACTTGATTTCGCGGTTGCAGAGGATGTCCGGGTTGGGCGTGCGGCCGGCCTTGTACTCTTCAAGGAAGTGCTCGAACACATTGTCCCAGTATTCGGCGGCGAAGTTGGCGGTGTGCAGCTTGATGCCGATGCGGTCGCACACGGCCTGGGCGTCGGCCAGGTCTTCACGGGCGGTGCAGTATTCGGTGCCGTCGTCTTCTTCCCAGTTCTTCATGAACAGCCCTTCCACCTGGTAGCCCTGCTCGATGAGCAGAAGGGCGGAGACGGAAGAGTCCACGCCGCCGGACATGCCGACGATGACGCGGGTCTTGGCGGGGTCTTTGAGTGCTGGGCTGGTCATGGGTACCGGTGTGTATCAAGGGAAAAACGTCGATTCTATCAAACCCGTGGCGACGCGTCAGTCGCGGAGCAGGGTAAGGCTGTGCAAGGTGCCGTTGAGGTAGTCGTCCAGGCAACGCGGCACCAGCTCGCTGCGCCAGCGGGCCGGGTCGGCCAGCAGCTCGTCGCGGGTCAGCCACACGGCGCGAACGATGTCGCTGTCCAGCGCCAGGTCGGCGTGGTGGCGTACCGGGCGGGCGGCGAAGCAGATGCGCTGGTAGGTCACACCGTTGCTGGGGGCGGTGTACAGGTAGATGCCGACCACGCCGGTGAGTTCGACTTCCCAGGCGGTTTCTTCCAGGGTTTCGCGCAGGGCGGCCTGGGGCAGGGTCTCAAAGGGTTCGAGGTGGCCGGCGGGTTGGTTGAAGACGTGCTGGCCGGCTTTGAATTCTTCGACGAAGAGGAACTTGCCATCGTGCTCGACGATGGTGGCTACGGTGATGTGGGGTTGCCAGGTCATTGATGTGTCCTTTTTGAATGACTGGGGCTGCTTTGCAGCCCTTCGCGGGCACGCCCGCTCCCACAAGTACTGTGCAGGTCTCAAAGACAGCACTTCTCCTGTGGGAGCGGGCGTGCCCGCGAAGGGCCGCAAAGCGGCCCCATTTCCCAGAAAGCAAAAACCCCGGTGCGTGGCCGGGGTTTTTGCTGTTACTTCAAGCGAACCTTACAGGGCAGCAATGGCGCTGTTCAGGGTCTGGCTTGGGCGCATCACCTTGGCGGTCAGCTCGGCATCCGGGGCGTAGTAGCCACCGATGTCGGCCGGCTTGCCCTGAACGGCGTTGAGCTCGGCGACGATGGTCTCCTCGTTCTCGGCCAGGGTTTTTGCCAGTGGGGCGAAGCGTGCCTGCAGGGCAGCGTCGTCAGCCTGGGCAGCCAGGGCCTGGGCCCAGTACAGGGTCAGGTAGAAGTGGCTGCCGCGGTTGTCGATACCGCCAACTTTGCGCGAAGGCGACTTGTTGGTGTCGAGGAACTTGCCAGTGGCCTGGTCCAGGGTGTTGGCCAGCACTTTGGCGCGCGGGTTGTCGTAGGTGTTGCCCAGGTGCTCCAGGGAAGCGGCCAGGGCCAGGAATTCACCCAGCGAGTCCCAACGCAGGAAGTTCTCTTCCACCAGCTGCTGCACGTGCTTCGGCGCCGAACCGCCGGCACCGGTTTCGAACAGGCCACCGCCGTTCATCAGCGGCACGATCGACAGCATCTTGGCGCTGGTGCCCAGCTCCATGATCGGGAACAGGTCAGTCAGGTAGTCGCGCAGCACGTTGCCGGTCACCGAGATGGTGTCCTTGCCTTCGCGGATACGGGCCAGGGAGAACTTGATGGCGTCGACCGGGGGCAGAACGCGGATGTCCAGGCCAGCGGTGTCGTGATCTTTCAGGTACTGCTGCACCTTCTCGATCATCACGCCGTCGTGGGCGCGGGCCGGGTCCAGCCAGAACACCGCAGGGGTATTGCTCAGGCGGGCACGGTTGACGGCCAGCTTGACCCAGTCCTGGATCGGCGCGTCTTTGGTCTGGCACATGCGGAAGATGTCACCGGCTTCGACGTTCTGCTCCAGTACGACGTTGCCCTTGCCATCGACCACGCGCACGACGCCGTCGGCCTTGATCTGGAAGGTCTTGTCGTGGGAGCCGTACTCTTCGGCTTTCTGCGCCATCAGGCCAACGTTCGGTACGCTGCCCATGGTGGTCGGGTCGAAGGCGCCGTACTGCTTGCAGTCTTCGATGGTGGCCTGGTAGATACCGGCGTAGCAACGGTCCGGGATCACGGCCTTGGCGTCTTGCAGTTCACCGGCGGTGTTCCACATCTTGCCCGAGTCACGGATCATGGCCGGCATCGAGGCGTCGACGATCACGTCGCTCGGCACGTGCAGGTTGGTGATGCCTTTGTCGGAGTTGACCATGGCCAGGGCCGGACGCTGTGCGTACAAGGCCTGGATGTCGGCTTCGATCTCGGCCTGCTTGTCGGCTGGCAGGTCCTTGATGCGGGCGTACAGGTCGCCGATACCGTTGTTGGCGTTGAAGCCTACTTCGGCCAGGGCTGCGGCATGCTTGGCCAGCACGTCGTTGTAGAACTCTTCGACGATGACGCCGAACATGATCGGGTCGGAAACCTTCATCATGGTGGCTTTCAGGTGCACCGACAGCAGCACGCCGGCGGCCTTGGCATCGGCGATCTGCTCGGCGATGAAGGCTTTCAGGGCCTTGCGGCTCATGGTGGCGCAGTCGATGATTTCGGCGGCCTTGACGGCGGTTTTTTCTTTCAGGACGGTGGTGGTGCCGTCTTTGCCGACCAGCTCGATGCGCAGGCTGTCGTCAGCTTCGATCAGTGCGGCTTTCTCGCTGCCGTAGAAGTCGCCCTGGGTCATGTGGGCAACGTGCGACTTGGAGTCGGCGGCCCAGGCGCCCATCTTGTGTGGGTGCTTGCGGGCGTAGTTCTTGACCGACAGCGGCGCGCGGCGGTCGGAGTTGCCTTCGCGCAGCACCGGGTTCACGGCGGAGCCCTTGATGCGGTCGTAGCGGGCACGGGACTCTTTCTCGTCCGCGGTGGCCGGCTCGTCGGCGTAGTCAGGGATGTTGAAGCCCTTGCCTTGCAGTTCCTTGATCGCGGCTTTGAGCTGCGGTACCGAGGCGCTGATGTTCGGCAGTTTGATGATGTTGGCTTCAGGGGTGGTAGCCAGTTGGCCCAGTTCCGCCAGGTGATCGCCTACTTGCTTCTCTGCGCCCAGTTGCTCCGGGAAGGCGGCAAGGATACGGCCGGCCAGGGAGATGTCGCGAGTTTCGACGGCGATGTCAGCCGAAGCGGTGAACGCTTCGACGATCGGCAGCAGCGAGTAGGTGGCGAGGGCAGGGGCTTCGTCGGTGAAGGTATAGATGATCTTGGAACGGGTGGGCATGCGGGTTAACTCTCTGTGTGCTGAGCGTGCTCGAGTCTCGTGGTGCGCAGGGTAGGCGCATCGCCCTGGCAGCGCCATGAGCGGAAAGTCGAGAGGCTGCGAGCGGTGATGGTGGATGCATCAGTCGAGCGTCAATGCTGAGCTGCGGTAACAACCCAGGCTTTTCGGCCATTCATGGCCAAGGGCGGTCCGCATTTTCCTGGGATTCGCCCCGATGACCCTACGGTCGCGGCGGAGTATACCAAACCATTCGGGCTAATCAGCAAGGCCAAGTGATATCGGCCCATTTATAAGACCAAAGACGTAGCTGCAATGTGGCGGGTTGTCGCATGCCTTGCAGGTCGGCAGATGTGGTTTAGGCTCAGTGGATCGCACGATGTCCAATCACACCCGACAGCGGAGTAGTGCAAGCATGGGATACCAGAAAATCAAGGTTCCGACCGACGGCATCAAGATCACCGTCAATGCAGACCATTCGCTCAACGTTCCTGACAACCCCATCATTCCTTATATCGAAGGCGACGGGATTGGCGTCGATGTCTCGCCGGTGATGATCAAGGTGGTCGATGCCGCCGTGCAGAAGGCTTACGGCGGCAAGCGCAAGATCGCCTGGATGGAGGTATATGCCGGCGAAAAAGCCACCCAGGTGTACGACCAGGACACCTGGTTGCCGCAGGAAACCCTTGATGCCGTGCGTGACTACGTGGTGTCGATCAAGGGCCCGCTGACTACGCCGGTGGGGGGAGGCATCCGTTCGCTCAACGTGGCCCTGCGCCAGCAACTGGACCTGTATGTGTGCCTGCGTCCGGTGCTGTGGTTCCAGGGCGTGCCAAGCCCGGTGAAAAAGCCCGGTGATGTCGACATGGTGATCTTCCGCGAAAACTCCGAGGACATTTATGCCGGTATCGAGTGGAAGGCCGGTTCGCCTGAGGCGAACAAGGTGATCAAGTTCCTCAAGGAGGAAATGGGCGTCACCAAGATCCGCTTCGACCAGGACTGCGGCATCGGCGTCAAGCCGGTATCGCGCGAGGGCACCAAGCGCCTGGTGCGCAAGGCCCTGCAATACGTGGTGGACAACGACCGCGAGTCGCTGACCCTGGTGCACAAGGGCAACATCATGAAGTTCACCGAAGGTGCCTTCAAGGACTGGGGTTATGAAGTGGCCCGCGACGAGTTTGGTGCCGAGTTGCTCGATGGCGGCCCGTGGATGAAGTTCAATAACCCGAAAAGCGGCCGCGAAGTCATCGTCAAGGACGCCATCGCCGACGCCATGCTGCAGCAGATTCTGCTGCGCCCGGCCGAGTACGACGTGATTGCCACCCTCAACCTCAACGGTGACTACCTGTCCGATGCCCTGGCGGCGGAAGTAGGCGGTATCGGCATCGCGCCGGGCGCCAACCTGTCCGACACCGTGGCCATGTTCGAGGCTACCCACGGCACCGCGCCCAAGTATGCCGGGCAGGACAAGGTCAACCCGGGGTCGGTGATCCTCTCGGCAGAAATGATGCTGCGGCACATGGGCTGGACCGAGGCGGCCGACCTGATCATAAAGGGCACCAACGGCGCCATTGCGGCCAAGACCGTGACCTATGACTTCGAGCGCTTGATGGACGGCGCCACGCTGGTGGGCAGCTCAGGCTTTGGCGATGCCATGATCAAGCATATGTAAGGGAATACAAAACCGGCCGCTTCCTGTGAAGAAGCGGCCGGTTTTTTCGTATACCGGCAGACGGCGCTGCGGGTCAGACGTCGGCAGTACTGCTGGCTGGACGCGCGCTGGTGGACTCATGCGCAGCAGCGGCAGCGTTGCTGATGTTGACCGCGTGCAGGCCCTTGGGGCCCTGGATGATCTCGAAGCTCACGGCCTGGCCGGCCTTGAGCGTCTTGTATCCGTCCATCTGGATGGCTGAGTAATGAGCGAACAAGTCTTCATCCTTGCCCTCTTCATTGATGAACCCATAGCCCTTGGCATTGTTGAACCACTTGACTTTACCGCTTGCCATCCCTATGTCCCTCTGCAAAGGACTCCATCACTGGAGTATCATCCACTTCATCCGCATACGAACCTTGCGAAAAATCTGGTTGACTGCGCGGATCTTTATCGCCCACGGTGGGTTCTTATTGGTTGTAACACCGTTTTGCCGATAGTCAAGGTCGCCCGGCGCCTGCGCCGGCCGGGGCCTATGCCGTCAACCCACAACCTTAACCTGACGCTCATGATGAAATTCTTTCCATGCATGCACCTAGTGAGATTCGACTAACATTCAATCAGGATCGCCCGCAAACGAATGAGGACGACGGCTCGGGTCTTGCAGTCCAGGAAGCCAAGCCGATCCTGCAGGCGCCACCGATGTACAAGGTGGTTTTGTTCAACGATGACTACACGCCAATGGATTTCGTCGTCGAAGTGCTCGAGACGTTCTTCAGTCTGAACCGCGAGCTGGCGACCAAGATCATGCTGACCGTCCATACAGAAGGGCGGGCAGTGTGCGGATTGTTTACCCGTGACATCGCCGAAACAAAGGCTATGCAGGTCAACCAATACGCCAGGGAAAGCCAGCATCCGCTACTCTGTGAAATCGAGAAGGACGGTTAATCGCCGACCACTTGGGTATGAGGTGAAGCTATGTTAAACCGCGAGCTCGAAGTCACCCTCAATCTGGCCTTCAAGGAGGCCCGTTCGAAACGTCATGAGTTCATGACCGTCGAACATCTGCTGCTGGCACTCCTTGACAATGAGGCTGCCGCGACCGTTCTGCGCGCCTGTGGCGCCAATCTCGACAAGCTCAAGCACGACCTGCAAGAGTTCATCGATTCCACCACCCCGTTGATCCCTGTCAACGACGAAGACCGTGAAACCCAGCCGACCCTGGGCTTCCAGCGTGTACTGCAGCGTGCCGTGTTCCACGTGCAAAGCTCTGGCAAGCGCGAAGTGACCGGCGCCAACGTGCTGGTGGCGATCTTCAGCGAACAGGAAAGCCAGGCCGTGTTCCTGCTCAAGCAGCAGAGCGTGGCCCGTATCGACGTGGTCAATTACATCGCCCATGGCATCTCCAAGGTGCCGGGGCACGGCTCGCAGTCGGATAGCGACCAGGAAATGCAGGACGAAGAGGGCGGGGAAACCTCCTCTTCGAGCAACCCGCTGGACGCCTATGCCAGCAACCTGAACGAGCTGGCCCGTGCTGGCCGTATCGACCCGCTGGTAGGCCGCGAGCAGGAAGTTGAGCGCGTGGCGCAAATCCTTGCCCGTCGGCGCAAGAACAACCCGCTGCTGGTGGGTGAGGCTGGCGTGGGCAAGACGGCCATCGCCGAAGGCCTGGCCAAGCGCATTGTCGATGGCCAGGTGCCCGACCTGCTGGCGCAGAGTGTCGTGTACTCCCTCGACCTTGGCGCACTGCTGGCCGGTACCAAGTACCGCGGCGACTTCGAGAAGCGCTTCAAGGCGCTGCTCGGTGAGCTGCGCAAACGCCCGCAGGCGATCCTGTTCATCGACGAAATCCACACCATCATCGGTGCCGGTGCAGCGTCAGGCGGGGTGATGGATGCCTCCAACCTGCTCAAGCCGTTGCTGTCGTCGGGTGAGATTCGTTGCATCGGCTCCACCACCTTCCAGGAGTTTCGCGGCATCTTCGAGAAGGATCGTGCCCTGGCACGGCGCTTCCAGAAGGTGGATGTCAGCGAGCCGTCGGTCGAAGACACCGTGGGCATCCTGCGCGGCCTGAAAGGTCGCTTCGAGAGCCACCACAACATCGAGTACAGCGACGAAGCCCTGCGCGCCGCCGCCGAACTGGCCTCACGCTACATCAATGACCGGCACATGCCGGACAAGGCCATCGACGTGATCGACGAGGCCGGTGCCTACCAGCGCCTGCAACCGGAGGCTAACCGCGTCAAGCGCATCGACGTGCCGCAGGTCGAGGACATCGTCGCCAAGATCGCGCGGATTCCGCCGAAACATGTCAGCAGTTCCGACAAGGAGTTGCTGCGTAACCTTGAGCGTGACCTGAAACTGACCGTGTTCGGCCAAGACCCGGCGATCGATTCGCTGTCTACCGCCATCAAGCTGTCCCGTGCTGGCCTGAAGGCGCCAGACAAGCCTGTCGGTTCGTTCCTGTTTGCCGGCCCTACCGGCGTCGGCAAGACCGAAGCGGCGCGGCAGCTGGCCAAGGCGCTGGGCGTGGAGCTGGTGCGTTTCGACATGTCCGAGTACATGGAGCGCCACACCGTGTCGCGCCTGATTGGTGCGCCTCCTGGTTATGTTGGTTTTGACCAGGGTGGTTTGCTGACCGAGGCGATCACCAAGCAACCGCACTGCGTATTGCTGCTCGATGAAATCGAGAAGGCCCACCCGGAAGTCTTCAACCTGCTGCTGCAGGTGATGGACCACGGTACCCTGACCGACAACAACGGGCGCAAGGCCGACTTCCGTAACGTGATCCTGATCATGACCACCAACGCTGGCGCGGAAACCGCGGCACGGGCCTCGATCGGCTTCACCCATCAGGACCATGCGTCCGATGCCATGGAAGTCATCCGCAAAAGCTTCACGCCAGAGTTCCGCAACCGCCTGGACACCATCATCCAGTTCGGCCGCCTGAGCCATGAAACGATCAAAAGCATCGTCGACAAGTTCCTTATCGAACTGCAGGCGCAGCTGGAAGACAAGCGTGTGCTGCTGGAAGTCAGCGATGAAGCGCGCGGCTGGCTGGCGGCGTCGGGCTACGACGTGCAGATGGGTGCGCGGCCGATGGCGCGGCTGATCCAGGAAAAGATCAAACGGCCATTGGCCGAGGAGATCCTGTTTGGTGAGCTGGCCGAGCATGGCGGTGTGGTGCACATCGACCTGCGCGATGACGAACTGGTGTTCGACTTCGAGACCACGGCTGAGGTTGCGTGATATTAGGGCCGCTTTGCGGCCTATCGCGAGCTGCGCTCGCTCCTACGGGGTATCGCGAACCCATGTAGGAGCGAGCGTAGCTCGCGATGGCCGTGACGCGGTTCCAGCAGGCACAAAAAAGCCCGGCACATGGCCGGGCTTTTTCATGGCTGGAGCTTAGCGCGCACGGTAAGTGATGCGGCCCTTGCTCAGGTCATAAGGCGTCAGCTCGACGCGGACCTTGTCGCCAGTGAGAATACGGATGTAGTTTTTGCGCATCTTTCCGGAGATGTGCGCGGTTACGACGTGCCCGTTTTCCAACTCCACGCGGAACATGGTGTTGGGCAGGGTGTCGACGACAGTACCTTCCATTTCGAAGCTGTCTTCTTTCGACATGCAGTTGAGCCCTCGGATCCAGTGTTAGCCCGACGCATATCCGCACCGGGCAAAAAAGTGGCGCCGATTATGCCGGAAATCTGCGTGTCAAGCCAATGCTTTCAGTTGAGGGTGACCCAGCGCTGGTTTATCAGCAGCTCGATAGGTCGGTACTGCGTCTTGTAGTTCATTTTCTTGCAGTTCTTGATCCAGTAGCCCAGGTAAACCGCTTCCAGGTCCTGGCGCACGGCTTCGGTGATCTGCCAGAGGATGGCAAAGCGGCCAAGGCTGCGCCGCTCCTCGTCAGGCTCGTAGAAGGTGTACACCGCGGACAGGCCATTGGGCAGCAGGTCGCACACCGCCACTGCCATCAGCCGGCCTTGCAGGCGGAACTCGTAGAACCAGCAGAACGGCAGGTCACGCACCAGGAAGGTGGAAAACTGGTCGCGGCTGGGCGGGTACATGTCACCGTCGGCGTGGCGGGTTTCGATGTAGCGCCGGTACAGCTCGAAGTACTCTTCCTTGAACGTCGGGCGCGCCGCGCTCACGGTCAGGTCGGCGTTGCGCTTGAGAATGCGCCGCTGCTGGCGGTTGGGGATGAAGCGCGCCGCCGGGATGCGTGCCGGCACGCAGGCATTGCAGTTCTGGCAGTGGGGCCGGTACAGGTGGTCGCCGCTGCGCCGGAAGCCCATTTCCGACAGGTCGGCGTACACGTTCACGTCCATCGGCTGGCTGGGGTCGAGGAACAGCGTGGTCGCCTGCTCGTCAGGCAGGTAGCTGCAGGAGTGGGGCTGAGTGGCATAAAACTTCAATCGCGCCAACTCTGTCATGATCAACCCCTTCGGTGAGACTTTGTTTTAAGTGTAAGCCAGCTATGGCAACTCGCCTAGGCAACCCACGTAGCGCTGTTGGGCTGGTCGAGGTGGCGTGCCAGGTAGCCGGCAAACTCGGCGCGGCTGATGGCATGCGCGCCCAGGCTGTGCAGGTGGTTGGTGGGCATCTGGCAGTCGATCAGCACGAAGCCGGCCTCGCGCAGGTGGTTGACCAGGGTCACGAAGCCGACCTTGGAGGCGTTGTCGGCGCGGCTGAACATCGATTCGCCGAAGAACAGCTGGCCCATGGCCAGGCCGTACAGGCCGCCGACCAGCTCGCCGTCCTCGCGTACCTCCACCGAATGGGCGATGCCACGGCGGTGCAGCTCGCAGTAGGCGTTGCGCATGGTATCGGTGATCCAGGTGCCGTCGGCGTAGTCGCGGGGTGCGGCGCAGGCAGCGATGACGGCGGCAAAGTCGGTGTCGAAGCTGACCTGGTAGCGGCCTTGGCGCATCAGCTTGGCCAGCGAGCGCGACACGTGCAGCTGGTCGGGCAGCAGCACCGTGCGCGGGTCGGGTGACCACCACAGGATCGGCTGGCCGTCCTGGTACCATGGGAAGCAGCCATGGCGATAGGCCTGCACCAGGCGCTCGGGGCTCAGGTCGCCGCCGGCGGCGAGCAGGCCGTTGGGGTCGTGCAGGGCCTTTTCCAGGGGCGGGAAGGTCAGCGAGTCGCGGGTCAGCCAGGTGAGCATGGTCTATCGTGCGGTGGGGGAGGGGAGCGGGCAGCATGGCGCGGGTGAAAAGCAGGGTCAATCTCTTTGGGTACCTCAAGGCCAGCGGTGCGATTTGTAGGAGCAGCCTTGTGCTGCGAAGAGGCCGGTGCTGCCACAGCAGATGTCATGGCCTTACCGGCCTCTTCGCAGCACAAGGCTGCTCCTACAGAGAGGCAGTGCAGTTTCGGCAATTCTGGGCAATTTCCTGCACATTCATGAAACCGCAGGCACCATCCGCTACATTTGCTGTCACACCTGTGCAAAAACACAGCATAAGCCTTTGTCACAAAAGAAAATGCATGCTCAAATTGCAGCCATGTGAAAGTCGCCCCCGGCAAACCCCCATACGGCGTGCCGCCATGGCGGCTGGCGGGCAGTAATGTTAAAAGTAGTGGTTCATTGGCCGCACAGCCGGCCGATCACTATTGGACGCGCACCACGCGCAGGAATAGACGCGTTTTGAAGAAATCCACCGCAACCCCAGCTCCCTTGCCTGTGCCCCTGTGGCGGCAGCAGCTGCATTACCGCCTCAAGGAAGGTGCGTTGATCGCGATCGGCGCCCTGTGCCTGTACCTGTGGATGGCGCTGCTGACCTACGACACCTCCGACCCGGGCTTCAGCCACACCAGCAATGCCGACCAGGTGCAGAACGCCGCCGGGCGAGCCGGTGCCTACTTCGCCGACATCCTGTTCATGGTGCTGGGTTACTTCGCCTACATCTTCCCGCTGCTGCTGGCGGTGAAAACCTGGCAGATCTTCCGCGAGCGCCATCAGCCTTGGGACTGGAGCGGCTGGCTGTTCTCTTGGCGGTTGATCGGCCTGGTGTTCCTGGTGCTGTCCGGTGCAGCGCTGGCGCATATCCACTTCCATCCACCGGCGACCATGCCGTTTTCCGCCGGTGGCGCGCTGGGCGAAAGCCTTGGCGAGCTGGCGCGCAACCTGCTGAACGTGCAGGGCAGCACGCTGATGTTCATTGCCCTGTTCCTGTTCGGCCTGACCGTGTTCACTGATTTGTCGTGGTTCAAGGTGATGGACCTGACCGGCAAGATCACCCTCGACCTGTTCGAGTTGGTGCAGGGCGCCGCCAACCGCTGGTGGGAGGCGCGCAACGAGCGCAAACGCCTGGAGGCGAAGCTGCGTGAGGACGAGCCGGTGTTCAAGGCGCCGCCTACGGCCGCCGACAAGCGCGAGCCGGCCAAACCGGCGTTGCGCGAACGTATCTTCAAGCGTGAAGAAGCGCCCGCCCAGCCTGTTGTGCAACGCGAACCGACCCTTGCCCGTGAGCCCGTGGTGCCGCGCGAGCCGGCAGTGGCGCGTGAAGCCGTGGTGCCCCGCGAGCAGCCTGCGGGCCCGACCATCGTGCCACCGGCAGCGGCCAGGGCGCCTGAGCCGAGCAAGCGGGTGATGAAAGAGAAGCAGGCGCCGCTGTTCGTCGACAGCGCCATCGAAGGCACCCTGCCGTCGATCTCGATTCTCGACCCGGCCGAGCAGAAAAAGATCGAGTACTCGCCAGAATCCCTGGCCAGTGTGGGCCAGCTGCTGGAAATCAAGCTCAAGGAATTCGGCGTGGAAGTGGCGGTGGACTCGATCCACCCAGGCCCGGTGATTACCCGCTATGAAATCCAGCCTGCCGCTGGCGTGAAGGTAAGCCGCATCGCCAACCTGGCCAAGGACCTGGCGCGTTCGCTGGCCGTGACCAGCGTACGGGTGGTTGAGGTCATCCCTGGCAAGACCACCGTGGGTATCGAGATCCCCAACGAAAACCGGCAGATGGTGCGCTTCTCCGAAGTGCTGGCCACGCCGCAGTTCGACGAGCAGAAATCGCCGGTCACCCTGGCCCTGGGCCACGACATCGGCGGCAAGCCGGTCATCACCGACCTGGCCAAGATGCCGCACCTGCTGGTAGCCGGTACCACTGGCTCCGGTAAGTCGGTGGGTGTGAACGCGATGATCCTGTCGATTTTGTTCAAGTCCGGCCCGGAAGACGCCCGGTTGATCATGATCGACCCGAAAATGCTCGAACTGTCGATCTACGAAGGCATCCCGCATCTGCTGTGCCCGGTGGTCACCGATATGAAGGACGCCGCCAACGCCCTGCGCTGGAGCGTGGCCGAGATGGAGCGGCGCTACAAGCTGATGGCGGCCATGGGTGTGCGTAACCTTGGCGGCTTCAACCGCAAGATCAAGGATGCCGAGGAAGCCGGCGAGGTCATCCATGACCCGCTGTTCCGCCGCGAGAGCATGGACGACGTGCCGCCTGCGCTGAAAACCCTGCCGACCATCGTGGTGGTGGTCGACGAATTCGCCGACATGATGATGATCGTCGGCAAGAAGGTCGAAGAGCTGATCGCCCGTATCGCCCAGAAGGCGCGGGCGGCCGGTATCCACCTGATTCTTGCTACCCAGCGCCCGTCGGTGGACGTGATCACCGGCCTGATCAAGGCCAACATCCCGACCCGCATGGCGTTCCAGGTGTCGAGCAAGATCGACTCGCGCACCATCATCGACCAAGGTGGCGCCGAGCAGTTGCTGGGCCACGGTGACATGCTGTACATGCCGCCGGGTACCAGCCTGCCGATCCGCGTGCACGGTGCGTTCGTTTCCGACGACGAAGTGCACCGCGTGGTGGAAGCGTGGAAGCTGCGCGGCGCGCCGGATTACAACGACGACATCCTCAACGGCGTGGAAGAGGCCGGCAGCGGCTTCGAAGGCGGCGGCGGTGGTGGCGATGGCGATGATTCGGAAAGCGACGCCCTGTATGATGAGGCCGTGCAGTTCGTGCTGGAAAGCCGCCGTGCCTCGATCTCGGCCGTGCAGCGCAAGCTGAAGATCGGCTACAACCGCGCCGCCCGCATGATCGAAGCCATGGAAATGGCCGGCGTGGTCACCCCGATGAACAGCAACGGCTCGCGGGAAGTGATTGCCCCGGGCGGCCCGCGCGACTGATGAACACCTTGCCGGGCGCCAACGATGGCGCCCGGCCTTTTCAATGCTCAATGAGGATTACCATGCGCGCGATTCGCATGCTGTTGGTTTCTGCCCTTGCTCTGGGCAGCGCTTCGGCTTTTGCCGGTGAGCAAGATGTACAACGCCTGACCCAGCTGCTGGAAAAGTCGCAGACCATCGAGGCCAACTTCTCCCAGCTGACTTTGGGTGCCGATGGCACCAGCCTGCAGGAAACTTCGGGCAAGATGACGGTCAAGCGCCCGGGCCTGTTCTACTGGCACACCGATGCACCACAGGAACAGGTGGTCGTGTCTGATGGCAAGATGGTTACCCTGTGGGACCCGGACCTGGAACAGGCCACCGTCAAAAAGCTCGACGTGCGTCTGAACCAGACCCCGGCACTGCTGCTGTCCGGCGACGTGTCGAAGATCAGCCAGAGTTTCGACATCGCCTCGAAAGAGCAGGGCGAAGTGATGGACTTCACCCTCAAGCCGAAGACCAAGGACACCTTGTTCGACTCGCTGCGCGTGTCGTTCCGCAAGGGCCTGATCAATGACATGCAACTGATCGACAGCGTCGGCCAGCGCACCAACATCCTGTTCAATGGCGTCAAGGCCAACCAGGCGGTGTCGGACAGCAAGTTCAGGTTCGACATCCCCAAAGGCGCGGACGTGATCAAGGAGTAACCGGAGCTCGTCATGGACCTGTTTCGAAGCGAACCCGTCGCCCAGCCCCTGGCCGCCCGCCTGCGCCCGTCCAACCTGGACGAATACGTCGGCCAGGAGCACCTGCTGGCGCGCGGCAAACCGCTGCGCGAGGCGCTGGAGCAGGGTGCGCTGCACTCGATGATCTTCTGGGGGCCGCCTGGGGTGGGCAAAACCACCCTGGCGCGGCTGCTGGCGCAGTTCTGCGATGCGCACTTCGAAACCGTTTCGGCGGTGCTGGCCGGGGTGAAAGAGATCCGCCAGGCGGTGGAGGTGGCCAAGCAGCAGGCTGGCCAGTATGGCCGGCGCACCATCCTGTTCGTTGACGAAGTGCACCGCTTCAACAAATCGCAGCAGGACGCCTTTTTGCCCTATGTGGAAGACGGCACCCTGCTGTTCATCGGCGCCACTACCGAAAACCCGTCGTTCGAGTTGAACAACGCGCTGCTGTCGCGGGCGCGGGTGTATGTGCTCAAGAGCCTGGACGAGGCGGCCCTGCGCAAGCTGGTCAACCGTGCGCTGACCGAAGAGCGTGGTCTGGGCAAGCGCAACCTGCGGGTGGGCGACGACGCCTTCAAGATGCTGATGGCCGCCGCCGACGGCGATGGCCGGCGCATGCTCAACTTCCTTGAGAACGCTTCGGACCTGGCTGAAGACGGCAGCGAAATCGACGTGGAGATGCTGCAGAGCCTGCTGGGCGACAGCCGTCGCCGCTTCGACAAGGGCGGCGAGGCGTTCTACGACCAGATTTCCGCGCTGCACAAGTCGGTGCGTGGCTCCAACCCCGATGGCGCCCTGTACTGGTTTGCCCGCATGCTCGACGGCGGCTGCGACCCGCTGTACATCGCCCGTCGCGTGGTGCGCATGGCCAGCGAGGACATCGGCAACGCCGACCCGCGCGCGCTCAGCCTGTGCCTGGCTGCGTGGGACGTGCAGGAGCGCCTCGGCAGCCCCGAGGGTGAACTGGCGGTGGCCCAGGCCATTACCTACCTGGCCTGTGCGCCGAAGAGCAACGCGGTGTACATGGGCTTCAAGACCGCCCTGCGCGAAGCGGCCGAGCATGGCTCGCTGGAGGTGCCGTTGCACCTGCGCAACGCCCCGACCAAATTGATGAAACAACTGGGCTATGGCGACGAGTACCGCTATGCCCACGATGAACCCGATGCCTACGCCGCCGGTGAAGATTACTTCCCCGATGCGCTGGAGCCACGCCAGTACTACCAGCCGGTGCCCCGTGGCCTGGAACTGAAGATTGGCGAGAAGCTGCGCCACCTGGCCGACCTCGATCGCAACAGCCCCCGCCAGCGGAGAAAACCGTGATTGCACTCATTGCCGCCGTCAGCGCGGGCGGTATTGCCGGTACTTTGTTGCGCTTTGCTACCGCCAACTGGGTAGCAGCCCACTGGCCACGGCACTTCTATGCCGGTACGCTGGCGGTCAACCTGGTTGGTTGCCTGCTGATCGGCCTGCTCTATGGCTTGTTCTTGCACAAGCCGATGGCGCCGGTGGAGCTGCGCGCTGGCCTGATTGTCGGCTTCCTCGGTGGCCTTACAACCTTTTCCTCTTTCTCGCTCGATACCGTGCGCCTGATGGAAAGCGGGCAAGTGCCCCTTGCCTTGGGCTATACCAGTATCAGCGTGGTGGGCGGGCTGCTCGCGACCTGGGCCGGCCTGTCCCTGACCCGATTCTGAACCAACACCTACCTATAACGAGAGAACGATATGCTCGATTCCAAACTGTTACGCGGCCAACTTCAGGAAGTGGCGGAACGCCTGGCCTCCCGTGGCTTTAGCCTGGATGTCGCGCGCATCGAATCACTGGAAGAGCGCCGCAAGGCGGTGCAGACCCGCACCGAGCAGCTGCAGGCTGAGCGTAACGCGCGTTCCAAGTCCATCGGCCAGGCCAAGGCCAAGGGCGAAGACATCGCGCCACTGATGGCCGACGTCGAGCGCATGGCTAACGAGCTGGCTGCCGGCAAGACCGAACTGGACGGCATTCAGGCCGAACTGGACGGTATCCTGCTGACCATCCCCAACCTGCCGGACGCCAGCGTACCGGTTGGTGCCAGCGAAGACGACAACGTCGAAGTGCGCCGTTGGGGCACCCCGACCGCCTTCGATTTCGAAATCAAGGACCACGTCGCCCTCGGTGAAGTCAGCGGTGGCCTGGACTTCGAGGCCGCGGCCAAGCTGTCTGGCGCCCGCTTTGCCGTGCTGCGTGGCCCAATTGCCCGCCTGCACCGCGCCCTGGCGCAGTTCATGATCAACCTGCACACCGGCGAGCACGGCTACGAGGAGCACTACACCCCGTACCTGGTGCAGGCGCCTGCACTGCAGGGCACTGGCCAGCTGCCGAAGTTCGAGGAAGACCTGTTCAAGATCACCCGCGAAGGTGAAGCTGACTTCTACCTGATCCCCACTGCCGAAGTGTCGCTGACCAACCTGGTTGCCGGTGAAATCCTCGACGCCAAACAGCTGCCGCTGAAACTGGTTGCCCACACCCCGTGCTTCCGCAGCGAAGCCGGTGCTTCTGGCCGTGACACCCGCGGCATGATCCGCCAGCACCAGTTCGACAAGGTCGAGATGGTGCAGGTGGTAGAGCCGGCCAAGTCGATGGAAGCCCTGGAAGGCCTGACCGCCAATGCCGAGCGCGTACTGCAGTTGCTGGAGCTGCCGTACCGCGTGCTGGCCCTGTGCACCGGCGACATGGGCTTTGGCGCCGTGAAAACCTACGACCTCGAAGTATGGGTACCGAGCCAGGACAAGTACCGCGAAATCAGCTCGTGCTCCAACTGTGGCGACTTCCAGGCACGCCGCATGCAAGCCCGCTGGCGCAACCCGGAAACCGGCAAGCCAGAGCTGGTGCACACCCTCAACGGCTCCGGCCTGGCCGTAGGCCGTACCCTGGTTGCCGTGCTGGAAAACTACCAGCAGGCCGACGGATCGATCCGTGTGCCGGACGTGCTGAAGCCGTACATGGGCGGCGTCGAGGTCATCCGCTAAATGGATTACCTGCCGCTGTTCCACAAGCTGCAGGGCGGCCGCGTGCTGGTCGTCGGTGGCGGTGAGATCGCCTTGCGCAAGGCGCGCCTGCTGGCGGATGCCGGTAGCGAGCTGCGCGTGGTGGCGCCGGACGTCGACGGCCAGTTGGCTGCGTTGGCCCGGGAAGGTGGCGGTGAGGTGCTGGTGCGTGGCTATCAGGCCGCCGACCTGGTCGGTTGCCGGCTGGTGATTGCGGCTACCGACGACCCTGGGCTGAACGCCCAGGTGTCGGCGGATGCGCAGGCCCTCAGCCTGCCGGTCAACGTGGTCGATGCGCCGGCCCTGTGCACGGTGATCTTCCCGGCGATTGTCGACCGTTCACCGCTGGTGATTGCGGTATCCAGTGGCGGTGACGCCCCGGTTCTGGCGCGTTTGATTCGCGCCAAGCTGGAGGCCTGGATCCCGTCGGCCTATGGTGAGCTGGCCGGGCTGGCTGCGCGTTTCCGGCACAAGGTCAAAACCTTGTACCCGGACGTCAACCAGCGCCGCGGCTTCTGGGAAACCGTATTCCAGGGGCCGATTGCCGAGCGCCAGCTGGCCGGGCAGGGCGCTGAAGCCGAACGCCTGTTGCAGGCGATGGTAGACGGCGCGCCGGTGCAGCAGGGGGGTGAGGTGTACCTGGTAGGTGCTGGCCCGGGCGACCCGGACTTGCTCACCTTCCGCGCCTTGCGCCTGATGCAGCAGGCCGACGTGGTGCTGTACGACCGCCTGGTGGCACCTGCCATCATCGAGATGTGCCGGCGTGATGCCGAGCGCATCTACGTGGGCAAGCGCCGCGCCGATCACTCCGTGCCGCAGGACCAGATCAACCGCCTGCTGGTTGATCTGGCCCAGCAGGGCAAGCGTGTGTTGCGGCTTAAGGGTGGCGACCCGTTCATCTTCGGCCGGGGCGGCGAAGAGATCGAAGAGCTGGCCGAGCATGGCATCCCGTTCCAGGTGGTGCCGGGCATTACCGCGGCCAGTGGTTGCTCCGCCTATGGCGGTATTCCGCTGACCCACCGCGACTACGCCCAGTCGGTGCGCTTCGTCACCGGGCACCTGAAGGATGGCACCAGCAACCTGCCGTGGAATGACCTGGTGGCGCCGGCGCAGACCTTGGTGTTCTACATGGGCTTGGTCGGTTTGCCGACCATCTGTGCCGAGCTGATTCGCCATGGGCGGGCGGCAAGTACCCCGGCGGCGCTTGTGCAGCAGGGGACTACGCGTAACCAGCGGGTGTTTACCGGTACCCTGGCAGACTTGCCAGACCTGGTGGCCCGGCATGAAGTGCATGCGCCGACCCTGGTGATTGTGGGGGAAGTGGTGCAACTGCGTGAAAAGCTGGCCTGGTTCGAAGGTTCGCAGAACGGCTGACATTGTTGGGGCCGCTTCGCGCCCCATCGCGACACAAGGCCGCTCCTACAGGGGCTGCACCAGCCTCAGGCTTACGCGGTCGTTGTAGGAGCAGCCTTGTGCTGCGAATGGGCTGCAAAGCAGCCCCGGCTTTCTCAACCCTGCCAAATCCCCTTGCCCGCCAATCGCTCCCGATCATGCGGCAAGCCAAAGTCCTGCAACGGCCCCTTGGGCACGATCCCGGTCGGGTTGATGGTCTTGTGGCTCATGTAGTAATGCTTCTGGATATGCTCCATATCCACCGTCCCTGCCACCCCCGGCCACTGGTACAGCTCACGCAGCCAGTTCGACAGGTTGTGGTAGTCGCTCAGGCGCCGCAGGTTGCACTTGAAGTGCCCGTGGTACACCGCATCGAAGCGCACCAGCGTGGTAAACAGGCGTACGTCAGCCTCGGTCAGGTACTCACCGGCCAGGTAGCGATTGCGGCTCAGCAAGTCCTCCAGATGATCCAGCTCGTTGAACACATCGTCGAACGCCGCCTCGTAGGCGTCTTGCGTAGTGGCAAAGCCTGCGCGGTACACGCCGTTGTTCACCGCCGGGTAAATGCGCTCGTTCAGTGCCTCGATGGTCGGCCG
This sequence comes from Pseudomonas sp. WOUb67, assembly GCF_050058005.1. Taxonomy (NCBI): domain Bacteria; kingdom Pseudomonadati; phylum Pseudomonadota; class Gammaproteobacteria; order Pseudomonadales; family Pseudomonadaceae; genus Pseudomonas; species Pseudomonas sp. WOUb67. The sequence goes on from NZ_CP170112.1 coordinate 2,921,876, forward strand.
CAGTGGCTCGGGGTAGAGGTCCAGCGTATTGCCGGTCAGCTCGTTGAACGCGCTGTTGAAGATACGGATGATCTCCGACGACTCGTTGTTGACGATGCGCTTCTCTTTCTTGTCCCACAGCACAGGCACGGTGACGCGGCCGGTGTAGTGCGGGTCATCCTGGGTATAGCGCTGGTGCAGGTACTGCAGGGCGTCGAGGTGGTCACCGCTGGAGCCTTGCTGCTGGTCGAAGGTCCAGCCATGGTCTTGCATCAGCCAGCTCACCACCGACACGTCGATCAAGGGCTCAAGGCCTTTAAGTGCACGCAAGATCAGGGTGCGGTGGGCCCATGGGCAGGCCAGCGAGACGTACAGGTGGTAACGGCCGGCCTCGGGGGCGGGGAGTTGATTGCGGCGCTGGGCGTTTTCGCGCTTGAACGTGCCGTCCTTGCCGTTTTCATACCACTGGTCATGCCAGCGGCCGTCGATCAAAAGGCCCATGAGTGAGCTCCTCGGAACAAAGTTGTTTGTCGTTGGAGCCCAGTCTAGGCCAAATCGTTCGAACAAATAGCGCAAAGATCGGGGTGCTATGATCGGTTAAATCGATCGGTTGCGCGTATTCCAATAGCCTTGGGCTGTCGCAAATGCCTGTTCGCGGTCTTGCCCCAAACCGCGCAATGCCAGGGCCATGGTGGCGATGACGGCCTTCTCGCCATAGCTGTCTTCAACCTCGCCACACCAGAACGCCAGCAACTGTTCGGTTTGCAGGCTGGGTGGTTTGACATGGCGGCGCTCGCTCAGCGCTGGCCACTCTTCATCCCACGCCTCGCCCGCCGTGGTGCCGTAAAGGTGGCTGATGACATCGGGGTTGACCTCGATCTCGCCGCCATCACCCTTGATCACCACGGCATGGTCGCCCAGCAGGCGGCTGGCCTCACGGTGCACGGCCTGGTAGCCAGGGTGGAAGATGCTTTGCAGGCCACAGCGTGCGCCCAGCGGGTTAAGCACCCGGGCCAGCGAGTGGATGGGCGAGCGCAGGCCCAAGGTGTTGCGCAGGTCGATCATGCGCTGCAAACGCGGCGCCCAGTCGTGCAGCGGGAAGAACGCCAACTGGTGCTGGTCGAGGGCGTTGCCGACGGCGGCCCAGTCGCGGCACAGCGGGATCTGCAGCAGGTCGAGCAGTTGCTCGCTGTACATGCGCCCGGCGGTGTGTGCGCCGCCGCCGTGCATCAGGATGCGCACGCCATTGCCGGCCAGGCACTTGGCCGCCAGCAGGTACCAGGGCAGGTGGCGCTTTTTGCCGGCGTAGGTGGGCCAGTCCAGGTCCACCGCAATGCTCGGTGCCTGCAGGTGGGCGCGCAGGGCCTCGGTGAAGCCGGCCAGCTCTTCGGCGCTTTCTTCCTTGTGGCGCAGCAGCATGAGGAAGGCCCCCAGCTGGGTGTCTTCGACCTTGCCTTCCAGCAGCAGGGTCATGGCTGCGCGGGCTTCTTCACGGGTCAGGCCGCGCGCGCCGCGCTTGCCTTTGCCGAGAATGCGCACGAATTCGGCGAACGGGTGTTCGGCGGGGGTTTCCAGTGTCAAAGGGCGAGGTTGGGTCATATGCAGTTGGTCGGCTTGGGCAGGCCCGCCAGCTTGGCGGCGAGTTTGGCGGGAGTGCCATTGAACAGGCGGTTCAGGTGCGGGCTGTTGCCCTTTTCCGGGCCCAGTTTCAGGGCCGTGTACTTGATCAGCGGGCGCGTGGCCGGAGACAACTGGTATTCCTGGTAGAACTGACGCAGCAGTTCCAGGATTTCCCAATGGTCCGCCGTCAACGGGATACCCTCCCGCTCGGCCAAAGCTTCGGCGGCGGCGCGGGACCAGTCTTGCAGGTCGACCAGAAAGCCGTCCTTGTCAAGGGCGATCGCCTGATCGCCAACGTTGAGCGTACTCATAGCCAGCTGTTGACCTTGTCGTAATGCAGCGACAGTTCGACGAACCCGGCGTAGTCCAGGGCCTTGGCCAGGTCGTTGCCGACCGCGCGGGCTTGCACATCCTCGTCCAGGGCGAACAGGCGCTGGGCCAGGCCGGCGGCTTGCAACTGGCGGTGCGGCTCGCTGCCGCTGCGCAGGGCATACACCGCATCGCCGCACAGCAGCAACGCGTCGTCGGTGCCGAGCAGGCGCAGGCAGCTGGCCAGGCGCTCGTCGCCAAACGGGGAGTGGGCAATTACGTGCAGGGTAGTCATCAGAGCGTTACCACCTGGTCGAAACGGGCGATCAGCGCGGCAAGGGCCGCGTCATCCAGCACTTGCACCGGCAGCGCCAGGGTATCGGCTGCCAGGCCGCGGCGGGTGAGGCTGTGGTTGCAGGCGAACAGCTCCTCGACACCGAACATCGGCAGCGCCTGCAGGTTGGCGGCCAGGTTCTTCTGCTGCACGGCGGTAGGTTGCTGGCCGGGCGCGAGCTGGAACACGCCATCGTCCATAAACAGCATGCCCAGCGGCAGGTCGAACGCCCCACCGGCCAGGGCGATGTCCAGCGCTTCGCGGGCCGATGGGCCGTTCCACGGAGCCTGACGGCTGATGATCAACAAGGATTTGGCCATTTCAGTCGCCTCCGAAGCAGACAAGGCGGTCGGCAACCTGCGCCGCTTCATGCAGCTGACCCAGCCCCGACAGTTCCCAAGGCTTGGGCAGGTTCACAGCCGAGCGCTGGTAACGGTTGGCTTCGGCTTCATCGAGTACGCCACGGCGCAGGGCCGCGGCGATGCACACCACGGCGTCCAGCTGGTGGGTCTCGATAAAGGCACGCCACTGGCCGGCCACGTCCAGTTCGTCCTGGGGCGCAACCACGTTGGCCGAGGCACTGTGCACCCCGTCCTGATAGAAGAACAGCCGGGCAATCTCATGCCCGCCGGCCAGCACCGCCTCGGCGTAGCGCAAGGCGCGCCGCGAGGAGGGCGCATGGGCCGGGGAGAACACCGCGATAGCGAATTTCATGGATAACTCATGCAAAGGAATGCCGCCATGATAAAGCAAAAAAGCCCGCGCCCGCTTGTGCAAGCGGCGCGGGCTTTCTACGTATCTGCACGCCCCCTGTAGGAGCGGCCTTGTGTCGCGATGGGCTGCAAAGCAGCCCCATGGCCCTAACAGGCAGGCACCAGACTCAACCCTGTTCCTTGCTCTCAGGCAAGAACCAGTTCAACACCAGGGCACAGATCCCCCCGGTAGCCACACCCGACTCCAGCACATTACGAATCGCCGCCGGCATATGCGCCAGGAACTCCGGAACCTGCGCCACGCCCAGGCCCAGCGCCAGCGACACGGCAATGATCAGCAGCGCACGGCGGTCCAGGCGAGTGCTGGCCAGAATATTGATACCCGAAGCCGCAACCGCACCGAACATCACCATGGCCGCGCCACCCAGTACCGGCTCCGGCACTGCCTGGATTACCCCGGCAACGCTAGGGAACAGCCCCAGCACCACCAGCATCACGGCAATCCAGATACCGATATGGCGGCTGGCAATGCCGGTCAGCTGAATCACCCCGTTGTTCTGGGCAAAGATCGAGCTGGGGAAGGTGTTGAACAAACCGGCCAGCAGCGAGTTGGCACCGTTGACCAGCACACCACCCTTGATCCGCTGCATCCACACCGGCCCTTCGACCGGCTGGCGCGACACCTTGCTGGTGGCCGTCACGTCACCAATGGCTTCCAGCGAAGTCACCAGGTAAATCACCAGCATCGGAATGAACAGCGCCCACGAGAAGCCCAGGCCGAAGTGCAGCGGGGTCGGTACCTGGAACAGCGCAGCCTCGTGCATGCCGGTGAAGTCCAGGCGGCCCATGTAGCCGGCCAGCGCATAGCCGACCGCCAGGGCGATGACGATGGCGCAGCTGCGCATCCACACCACCGGGACGCGGTTGAGGATTACGATGATCGCCAGCACCACGCCCGACAGCAGCAGGTTTTCGCCATTGGCGAAGGTGCCATTGGCCATGGCGCCGAAGCCACCGCCCATGCTGATCAGGCCGACCTTGATCAGCGTAAGGCCAATCATCAGCACCACGATACCGGTCACCAGCGGGGTGATCAGGCGTTTGACGAACGGCAGGATGCGCGACACGCCCATCTCCACGAACGAGCCCGCGATCACCACGCCGAAAATGGCCGCCATCACGCCTTCAACCGGCGTGCCTTGCTTGACCATCAGTGCACCACCGGCAATCAGCGGGCCGACGAAGTTGAAGCTGGTGCCCTGCACGATCAACAGCCCGGCGCCGAATGGGCCAAAGCGCTTGCACTGGACGAAGGTGGCGATACCCGAGATCACCAGCGACATGGAAACGATCAGGTTGGTATCACGCGCCGAAACGCCCAGCGCCTGGCAGATCAGCAGGCCAGGTGTAACGATCGGCACGATGATCGCCAGCAAGTGCTGCAGGGCTGCCAGCAGGCCGATCAACAGCCGTGGCTTGTCCTCTAGGCCAAGCACCAGTTCATTGGCAGGCGCCGCCGCGCCTGGGCTGTGTTCTTGTGAGCTCATCGCTGAAAGCTGCCCCGGAAGAAAAAAGGAGCGCATTCTACGGGGTGAAGAGAGATTGCGGTAGAGAAAAGCACGATGGCGGCATGATCGGCGACCATTCGCCTCGTTATCTGACTTTTTAGTCAATTATTTGCTGCTGGCTTATAAGGGAAACTAAAGCCAGAACCTGCACCGCCGCCCTCTGTGGGAGCGGGTTCACCCGCGAAGAATGCGACGCGGTGCATGGCACCGGCTGCGCCGGTGTTCGCGGCTGAAGCCGCTCCCACACGTACAGCCATAGCCTGGAATTTGCCCGATACGTGTGGGAGCGGGCAAGCCCGCGAAGAATCCAGCGCGGAGCATGAACGGCTACACCGGTGTTCGCGACCAAGCGCCCCCAATTCCCAACGCCCACAAAAAAGCCCGCCGAAGCGGGCTTTCTCACACAGCAATCAATCAGTCATCACGGCCCATGATGCCAAACAGCTGCAGCAGGCTGACAAACAGGTTGTAGATCGACACATACAGGCTGATGGTCGCCATGATGTAGTTACGCTCGCCACCATGAATGATCGCGCTGGTCTGGAACAGGATACAGACCGACGAGAACAGCACGAAGCCAGCGCTGATCGCCAGTTGCAGGCCGCTGATCTGGAAGAAGAAGCTGGCAACGACAGCACCCAGCAACACGAAGAAGCCAGCAGTGATGAAGCCACTGAGGAAGCTCATGTCCTTGCGGGTGATCAGCACGTAAGCCGACAGACCACCAAACACCAGCGCCGTCATGGCAAACGCCGAGCTGACCACTTCAGCGCCGCCGGCCATGCCCAGGTAACGGTTGAGGATCGGGCCGAGGATAAAGCCCATGAAGCCGGTGAGGGCGAAGGTGGACACAATGCCCCAGGCCGAATCACGCAGCTTGTTCGTAAGGAAGAACAGCCCGTAGAAGCCGATCAGCACCACGAATATGTTCGGGTAGCCGACGCGCATCTGTTGGGCAACGAAAGCCATGACACCGCTGAAGGCGAGGGTAAGCGCCAGCAGGCTGTACGTGTTGCGCAGGACCTTGCTGATCTCCTGCTGCTCGACCTGCTGGCCGTGGTGGACGGCGTAATCCTGTTCGCGCATGGCGACACTCCTTGGTAAAACCTGTGGTTTCAGACGTTCAGATGCTAGGAGTCTATCAGAGCTCCTGCAACCCGCGACACAGAGAGTTTGACAGCGTGTTTCATTACGGTATTATGGCGGCCGCAAAACGAGCTGGAAGCGTGGCCGAGTGGTTTAAGGCAACGGTCTTGAAAACCGTCGATGGGCAACTATCCTAGAGTTCGAATCTCTACGCTTCCGCCACTAATTCTCATTAAAGCCCTGATTTTTCAGGGCTTTTTTGTGTCTGATCGGTTTCAGCCCACACCCTAGCCCATACTTTGGACGCTGGCTTTCAGTGTGCTCCCCTGGAATTTTCTGCTCAACGGTCCCGAAACTCTGAGCGCGCCAGCGGCACGGTCGCCGTAGCAAGCACAAGCATCCTCCCGGCTGGTCTACCGGATTCCGCCCATACCGACGGCATTCAGCTTCGCGTAGTATGCCGTGATGTCAGCCACAGCGATCGCGTTGAACACCCTGCAGGCTCTTCCCTCTCCAACTCGGCCTCGCTTAATCGGGCGTGCATCGTGGATTCTGCCGTCGTACCAGACTGCAGCTCCGTATTGATCGCTTTCAAGGGCCTCCTCAGGCGCCTTCTCCCATTTTTTCCCCATCCAGATCTCTGCAATCGGAGTGACATCCTGGTAGTTAGCTCGAGCATTTTCCCTGAGGCACTGAGCGACGTAGTCAGCTGGAACCGTCCGGGCCATATCTACGACGAAAACTGGTTTGCTGTAGTCCACTCCTCTATGCGTCAGGCAGGCAGCGCCCTTTGAGAAGACCGGCTGCTGTGGACGGCTACTTCTGAAGAGGATGAACCCGGTTAACGATCTGGTCTGACCTCAATACCAGCGATCTTCTGCTCTTCATAGAATGCGGTAGCCCTCAAGTTGGCCTCGGTTGAGGTCGACGGTACCTTGAAGGTGATCGAGCGGTGGTCTTGGCGCGTGATCAAGGAGCCAGCATCTGGGGCAGTTAATCGCTCAGGTTTTCCGACCAGAACTTCGTCCCGAGTGAGAAACATGAGTGGACGCTCTGCGAAATTATCGAACGACTGGAAGATGTCGTCACTAGGATTGAAGGGGGTAACGAGGGGGGCGCCCAGTGCTTACATTCACGCGATGCCAGTCGGTCCGGTTGTCCCAGATGCCGTCTTGGGCAAGCGCCGAGGTAGTGATTTGCAGGAGCAGCCCAACAGCGAAGGTCTTAGCGTTGAGACTCACGATTACCGTCCTCGGGGAAGAGTGGGGGCCATGCTGGCGGCTCGGTAGGTAAAGGCAATATAAGCAGAAGCTGGGTCGAGCACAGGTCTGAATCGCCCCTGATTTTCTAGAGGACACTAAGCCGATAGTGATTCCGAGGTATCTAGGAAAAGCTAGGGGCGATAATTGAGATCTCCTACGGATTCGAACGGCCAGTTCCCCGGCCCGCTGGAAGTATCTATGATGCGTAAGGCGAATGGCCACTCCCGCTGTGCTCCTTGAGAGCTAATTGAGGCGCTACAAACGGATTTCGCATTACTCATAGATGACGTTCAGAGGATACCGGTCGGTGAAAATCAGAAAGATCGTGATCAAGAACTTTCGAGGGGTGAAAGCGCTTGATTGGAGCGTGCCAACAGCCGACATTTTTTGCCTTATAGGCAAAGGCGACTCCTCAAAATCCACAATCCTGGAAGCCATCCGGTACACGTTCCACCCCCAGTGGAATCTGGCTCTCAGCGACTCAGATTTTTACCAATGCAAGATCGCGGATCCCATCATCATTGAGATCACAATCGGGCATTTGGCAGCGGACTTCTGTGCACTCAATAAGTACGGGCTTCACCTACGGGGCTGGGACGCGGCAGCTCAGAAGCTTCATGACGAGCCAGACGATCATTTTGAAAGCGTATTGACTGCACGGCTTACCGTCGAAAAGGACCTGGAGCCGAAGTGGACAGTCGTGTGCGATCGCAATCCTGACGGAGTTCCGTTCAAACAGGCAGACAGAAACAAGGTAGGCGTGGGACTCATCGGAGCGTTTAGCGAACGAGAGCTTTCCTGGGCAAACGGAACGGCTCTTGCCAAGCTTACTGCGGCGCAGAGTTTGAGCGAGCTATTGGCCAATGCATCGAGGACCGCGAGGAGTTCACTCGATGTCGACCGGGCTGTCACCCTGACAAACTTCGACACTGCAGCAACCAAATCACAAGAGATTGCGAAGCTCTTGGGTGTCCCTGTACTTGATGCCTATAAGGCCCATCTCGACTTGGCGTCCATCAACCTGAAAGTTGGCGGTCTTGCCCTGCATGATGGCGAAATCCCGTTGCGCCAGTTGGGTCTGGGTTCTCGCCGGATGCTTCAGTGTGGGATCCAGAAAGCGGGTCTGGAGGAAGGCCATATCACCTTGTTCGATGAGTTGGAGTTCGGCCTCGAGCCCCATCGCATAACTCGACTCATCAAGCACATCAGGGAGGACAAGCGTGGGCAGTATCTCCTAACCACCCATTCGCCGATGGTGCTTCGCGAACTCACGGTGCAGGACCTTCATATCGTCCACAGCAAGGGCGGTGTAGTTACGATCGTCTCTGCTGCCGAAAAGGACCTCGAAGAGCATGAGGTTCAGGGGAAGATTCGCTCCAGTGCTGAAGCATTCCTGGCCAAAAAGGTGGTCGTGTGTGAAGGCGCTACTGAGGTAGGTTTCATTAGGGGCTTTGACGATCACCAGCTCGAGAATGGGCAAGATCCATTGTCGTATCACGGTGTGGCGTTGCTGGACGCCAAGGGCGCCAGCAAAGTGAAGGGCATGGCCATTGCCTTCAAGAAGCTTGGCTATGACGTCTCGGTGTTAGCTGATGGGGATGCCGAGAAGCAGTTCTCAGCCGCTGATGCTGCTGGGCTTGTGGCGTTAGGAATTCCCACCTACGTCTGGAGCGATAAACTTTCGCTTGAGGAACGCGCTTTTGCAGATCTTCCCTGGGCTTCCGTACTTGTTAGTTTGACGCTTGCCCAAGTCGAGCTCTTCTACCCGGTATACGATCAAGTGCGGTCGCAGTATCAGGACGTGTTGGAACCTGACATCAGTGAGTGGCGGGATAGTACCAAGCTGCGCACTGCAATTGGTGCTGCGGCAAAGAGCGCGGGGTGGTTCAAGGACACCACTAGAGGTGACCTGTGGTTCAAGGCTGTGAGTGCCGCTTTCAACGATCCCGTGTTCGGTAAAACAAATCTCGCCGTAGAGTTGGGAAGGCTTTGGGAGTGGGCCAAGCGTGTCTGAAGACCTCGCTATCAAGCTCAACGACTGTACCTCCAAGGGCTATGTAATCGCGCCTGCGGGGTTTGGGAAGACTCATCTCATCGCAATGGCGGTGCGAGCGTCCGGTGGCCGGCAGCTTATCCTGACGCACACTTTTGCCGGCGTGAATTCCATAAAAAACAAAATGGCGGACTTGGGCGTTCGCGCTTCCCAGTTTCAAGTTGATACGATCGCTAGCTGGGCACTTCGACTCTGTCTGGCGTACCCGAAGGCGTCTGGGTGGAAAATTGAAAGCCCGACCAGCAAGCAGTGGAATAAGTTGTATGAGTGCTGCTCACGTTTGCTCGGAAAAAGGTTCATTCGAGAGGCCGTGTCTTCCAGCTATATAGGCCTCTACGTCGACGAGTACCAGGACTGCTCAGACGTGCAGCATGATCTGGTCTGCAACCTGGCAGAATTTCTTCCAAGCCGACTCTTGGGAGATCCCCTCCAAGCCATATTTGGTTTTGACGAGGGCAAGCTCGTTGATTGGGAAGCCAGCGTCTATCCCAAATTTGATTGCTTAGGACAGCTGGAGGTACCTTGGCGGTGGGTAAAGGCGAAAAGTCCGGAACTTGGGGAATGGCTTAAAGATGTAAGGCGAAAGATCGAGCTAGGCCAAAAGATTGATCTGTCAGTCCATCTTCCATCGAGCGTAATTCGTGCCTACACCCAGCCCGACTATCTCGCTGCTAAACAGTATACGGCGCTTTGTTGCTTGTTAAATCATGATGAGAGCGTTATTGCACTCCATGGCGGCGATCAACAGTCCAAGAACAAAACTCACCGTTTGGCCAGTCGCTTGGCGGGTCGCTTTTCCTCAATCGAGGAAATCGAAGGGAAGGATCTGCATTCGTTTATCAAAAAGCTTGCGGCTGCAAAGACTACTCAGGCGGGTTTTCTCCTTGCCCTGAAGTTCGCAACGAAGTGTTTCACAGGTGTAGCTCGCACGTTAACTGCTGGCACCAAACGTGGTGAGGTTACCAAGCTTCGCAAGACAACGAAGTACCCACTAGTGCTTCAAGCCGCGAATGACTATTTGTCTGACCCGTCAAGCAGCTATCTCAAGGCATTCTTCCAGACATTGAAGAGCAACCCTGAAACGTCAGCCTATCGCCGTGACTTACTTTATCGTTTCTTGAGCGTGCTCAAGATTCATGTTGATGGCCAAGCCGCGACGCTCGTGGAGGCCGGCATTCTTTACCAGCGCGAGATGAGGCATTCGGGGCGGCCGATCAGCCATCGTAAGCTGATTGGAACCACATTGCTGGTCAAAGGTCTTGAGTATGATCACGCCGTCATTCTTGATGCCGATTCGCTTGATGCAAAGGATTTGTACGTCGCGATGACCCGGGGAGCGAAATCCCTCACCATCATCGGGACAGCCCGGCATATACCTGCTTGAATGTCTTTTCAGTTTCGAGGATTTTGGAACGGTCACCAATGTCCAATCGTTCAGTACCTTCACAGGAGCAATTTTCATTATGGACGGCGCGATGAATGAATTGGAACTGAGGCCTCAGGTGTTCGTCTCCGACTTCATCCAGCTCGGCGATATTGTACTGACAACCACGCCCGACCCCATGAGCAAAACGATCCGTAAGGTTATTGGCGCGGACATCTCTCACGCTATGATTTGTGTGGGGAAGTCGAGTGTGATCGATTCCACTGGTGACGGTGTTCATGCACGCAATCTCGAGCGGCTGATAATTGAGCCAGGCTGCGCTGCGCACGTTCTTCGGCCGATTGTGCCCCTGACTACTGACCAACTGCAGTCTGTTATCACCTTCGCCAGAGCTGCGGTTGGTACTCGATACACCAAGATCGGCGCCGCCAAGAGCGTGTTGGCTGGTTTAGTGGCCGGTCGGAGACAGTTCTGCTCGCGATTGGTCGCGCAGGCTTATCATAGGGCCGGTGCAAACCTAGTGCCGGATGCTGACTTTTGCCATCCAGGGGAGTTACTAAATAGCGCAGCGCTTTTTAAGGTTCCTAATGTGCTGCGAAATCTCAATGCGGAGGAAGAGGCTCGCTGGCGTGGGGATATTGACCACGTTCAGGCTATGCGGGATTCAACCAATGCCTTGCTTCGAGAAGCACGAAAGCTGTCCTCTGAGATTGAATCACTTAACGACATTGATGCGTACCTGGTGGACCATCCGGAGGCAGATGGTCATTTAGTAAGAGCTCTGAGGGCTTCAAAGTATCTGGAACTATGGAAGGGTGTGTTTGCAAGGAGTGCTTGGCAGTATCACGTCGCCTTGATGGAGGTCTCCGAAAGCTCGACGGAGTACAAGCAGAGATACTGTGAAGAGCTGGTGGCAAGCGAGAAGTTAGGGCAAAACCGTTTTGTCCTGAACCATGCGGGCTACGTGAATGTGAACGCATTGCATCCGCGCCAATATTTCGCTTTGAAGATAGAGCTGTACGAGCTTTTGACACAGCTACATGCTCGGCGCATTAAGGCGGCAACTACTTGGCTTGAGCGTAAGGGGCTGCTTGAGCCAGAGCCCCGTACTCTGCTTCGTCCTCACACGCCGGAATGGTTCGCTTCGTTGCGCGAGTGGGACCCAAAGCAGGCTGCGATGACGGAAGCGGCCATCCAGGTAGCTGGAAGGTTGGATGTGTGCAGTGTCTGTGCAGACGAGCCAGTCTGCGACTATGTCCTCTTGAGTGTCCCACCGGCTGGACCTGGGACATATCGACTTTGCGACGACTGCTTCCGCATCCGCTCCTGTGACGAACCGATGAAGACTTTCTAGCCAATGGAGCCCCAGATGAGCAGCGACATAGCAATTGGCGCCATGCTGATGGCCGTGTGGAGACCCAAGCCACAGCAACAAGTGATGATTCACTCAGGCCAAGGCAGGCAGCTCAGTAGTTCAGATTGGCAAAGCTTCTTGGTAAGCGCTCCATGAACCCCACACTCAAAGCGCTTACCTGATCCCCGATGCTGTGCTCCCGATTTCTTTCTGGAGTTCGCCGACCATGATGCGACCCGACGCCAAAGTCGAAAAAGTGTACCTCTACCCCAAGCCCGTCGACTTCCGAAAGTCCATCGATGGCCTGGCTGCGCTGGTCGAACTCGATATCAAAGTGGCGGTGTTCGACCCGGTGCTTTTCGTCTTCCTCAACAAGCCGCGCAACCGCGTGAAGATCTTGTATTGGGAACGCTACGGCTTCTGCCTCTGGCTCAAACGCCTGGACTCCGAACGGTTCAAAACCTCACCCGATCAGACTGACGTGGCCATCGTACTGACCGTTCAGGAACTGAACTGGCTACTCGACGGCTTCGACCTCTGGCGCAACCGTCCACATCAGGTTTTGACGCCTCGATACGTCGCCTTATTCGGTATAATCCGCGGCATGATTTCCATGCCCGAAGACCTCCCTGACGATCCTGTTCTGCTCAAGCAACTGCTTGAGCAGATGATCAACGAGCGGGCGTCCGACAAGGGCAAGATCGTTCATCTCGAAGAGGAAGTTACGCTGTTGCGCCAGCGCCTGTTCGGGCGAAAGACCGAGCAGACAGGCGATGCGGCGACGCCACAGTTGCCGCTCTTCGACGAAGCGGAAAGCCTGGCAGAACCCTTGGATGAGGCCGGCGACGAAGAAGTCGTTGCACCGACCAAGCGCCGTGGTAAACGCAAACCACTGCCGGCTGACGTCATCAAACATGTTCGCAAGGTGTATGGCTGCCGCGACTGCGAGTCAGCGCCCGTAACGGCGGACAAGCCTGCCCAGGTGATCGAGAAGGGCACGGCTAGCCCGAGTGTGCTGGCCATGCTGCTCACCACCGAATACGTAGACGGCCTACCGCTTCATCGCTTCGAAAAAGTGTTGGGGCGCCACGGTATCGATATTTCGCGCCAAACCCTGGCACGCTGGGTGATTCAATGCAGCGAGCACTTCCAACCGCTGCTGAATCTGATGCGTGAAAGCCTGTTGAGCAGTCGGATCATCCACTGTGATGAAACGCGTGTGCAGGTGTTGAAAGAGCCGGGTCGTGAGCCCAGCAGCCAATCCTGGATGTGGGTGCAAACCGGCGGCCCACCTGAGCGGCCAGTGATCCTTTTCGACTACGCCACCAGCCGAGCGCAGGAGGTGCCGACGCGCCTGTTGGATGGCTATCGCGGCTATGTCATGACCGACGACTACGCCGGTTACAACGCGCTAGCTGCACAGGACGGCGTGGAGCGGTTGGGCTGCTGGGCGCACGCACGCCGCAAGTTCGTCGAAGCGCAGAAAGTGCAGCCCAAGGGTAAAACCGGGCGCGCAGACATCGCCCTGAATTTGATCAACAAGCTGTATGGCATCGAGCGCGACCTTAAGGACGGCAGCGATGAAGATCGTAAGGCTGCCCGCATGGAGCGCAGCCTGCCATTGCTGGCTCAGCTGAAAAGCTGGGTAGAGAAAACGCAACCTCAGGTCACGACGCAGAGTGCCTTGGGCAAGGCCATCGGCTACTTGGCCAGCAACTGGAGCAAGTTGGAACGCTACATCGAGCACGGCTGCTTACCGATCGACAACAACGCAGCCGAGTGTGCGATCCGCCCGTTTGTCATCGGCAGAAAGAACTGGTTGTTTAGTGACACGCCCAGAGGGGCGACGGCCAGTGCGCAACTTTACAGCCTAGTCGAGACGGCCAAAGCCAACGGCCAAGAGCCCTATGCGTGGCTGCGCCACGCACTGGAACGCCTGCCGCAGGCGTCCTCCGTGGAAGACTACGAAGCGCTGCTGTCGTGGAATTGCACGCCTAAAATACATAGTTAGGTGCTCCCCCATCGTGGGTCAGATGGGGCCTACGAAGCGCTTGAAGGACAAGAGCGGGGTAACGACCATGGAATACGACGAAAAACTGATTGAAGACGCAGTGCTTGCCTTGTTGGCAGCCTATAGCTCCGACAAAGGTAACGCGTGGAAAGGATTTGACTTCGAGATCATGAATCGACTGCATGAACGGGGTTTCATCAGTGATCCAGTTAATAGAAACAAATCCATCTGGTTGACGGCGGAGGGGCTGGAGCGAGGCCGACAGCTAGCTGACCAGTTGTTCGGGCTAAAGACTCAAGCGGGGCAGGTGCCCGATTCGAATACCTGATTTCCCCGTCCTTCATGTAACGGGTGGGGTTTATGGATCGCTTACGGTGTATTGTTGTAAGCCCTTGTTTTAAGGGGCTTTGTCGTAAGTATGCCCCATTCATCATCAGGTAGCGGGAAAGCCTTGAGCTGTGCCGATAGGTTGGAAAATCGGCACTGATTTAGAGGTAATTCTACGCTTCAGACGGAAGCTTGACCTGGCGATACTCAAGTGGAAATTTCAATTTTTCCTTTAGGTATCTGAGATATTTTTCGTCCTCAGGGCTCAGTGCAGTCCGACCAACCGCAACCAGCCTAACTGCTTTTTCTGGCAGATGCCCCCAGTAGTACGCGTACTCGAGTAGCTGACCAATCGCCAAGCGCAGAACCCTGCGGGTGCAGAGATCTGACTTAACCTCGAACAGGATTTTCTCTATTTCCGTTGTTACGGTGATATCTACAAAATTTTCTTCGAAGACAATATTCGCCCCAGGGTATTCGATCTTCAGTTCCTCATGCAGGACAGCCTGCATTATCCCATGCTCCGGCGAACACTCACGTCCCGAGCCGCCGCTTCTGAAATAGCGGTCTTGAATGGGAGGAAGGCTTTGTCCTTTCCGAGCAGGGCGGGGTGTGTTCAACGTTTCCGGCAGTGAGGCCTCGTGATTAAGCTCAACGAGCTGATAACGGTTGTAGCGCTGCACAGGGTCACCGGCCTCGGCAAATGTGTTGGGCGGATACCACTCAACATCTACTGGGCGAAAACGAACATTCAACACGTAAGGGGCCCATTCACCGTTCCCTAAGCCACTTCTATCGCCACCTACAGCGTCTATTTCTTCCAGCATGCGGTCATACCACCCAAGTCGCTTGAAGTGATCCAAGGCTGCAGTTCCTTGGGCATCATCTAGGAACTCGATATGGCAAATACGGGCCACATAACGGCGTCCATCGGGAGTCAGGGTGAAGAGCACAACATCTCCTGCGCGCTCACCACGAGCGAGCCGTGACTCCCTGCCTTTGTTTACGCCTTGAAGAAAGCCATATTGCCAGCCGCCAATCTGCCATTCGAATCGAAAAAGCCACTCCTCATGGCCATAGCCATGCTGTGAGGAAAAGGTATCCGATGCTTCAACTGCGCTTCTGGTTGGGAATTGCCAATTGGAGTCATTTTGACAGACGCGGGTGATATAGCTCATTACTGTCCCTGTGGTTGATATGTGTCTAAATGCCATCATTCAGAATGGCAAAAACAAAACCTGAATCCAAGCGCTGTTCCAAAAGCAGCTGAATTTCTAGCGGCTGACAAAGGCAGCTGATCGGTGCTTAACTGAAAAGCGGCATTGGTACATTAATGGTACAGAAGAGACCAGAGGATGGCTGGTCGCCTCGTTTTTCGGGGTGTGAGTGAGTCGCACCTGATTTCCTAGACGAACTCGACTGGCTGTTGCAGGCAAGATGGGGTGCATCTTGTGTTGTCCCGCTGGCAGACGCACTGGCGCGTCTTGCCGAGTTGATCATCGCTGCCGGTAACACCGAGAAGAAACGCCGGCCCACCAAGCCGACCCTTGGCTCGAAGACCCGCCGCCTCGACGGAAAAGCCAGGCGCTGCACTGCCAAGGCGGGTCGGGGCAAGGTGGATTTCCAGCGCTGGTATTGCCAGCGCCGCTAGTCAACCCAATCAGCGCATCATGCCCAACTCGGCATCATCCATCAGTGCCTTGGCCAACGCGCTCAAGTAATGCGCAGCCCAGATCATCATCGGCTTCTCATCCATCAACCCGGCAATCGTCAACTCCCGCACATAGCCCATCAACTCCGAAGCCTGCTCGCGGGCGTTTTGGCACGGGATGCCGGCTTCGATGCGAAACAGTGGGTGGGTCTGGTTTTCACCCTGATAGAACGTGGTCTTGCCTACGGTCGTTTTCTCGCTCGATTCGTCAGTCGTCATGGGTCCATCTCCCTGATCATCTAAAACCTGGGCGAGCCCCTTCGCTGGCAATGGCCCAGCCCAGGTAACACACAGCGTTCGGCTTAGTGCGGCGTTCGCGGCCCGTTCGGTGCCTGTGCCTGAATCAATGCGAATTCAATCAACGAGCGCAGGGACTCAAGTTCATGTGTCGTCGCCATCATCAGCACCGCTGCAGGTGACTTGGGCTGCATCAGCATCGCTTGTTGCGAAATGGCTAGTGCACAGACGGCATGTTCCGCGGCTTGGATGAGGGAGTCTTCGAGGGAGTGGAGGGTGTGGGGTGGATCGGGGACCATCTTTAACATCGTTCAATTCCCTGTTGGTGCTGCCACCTGTCAGCCGTCAAGCAGAAGGGTGGCAGCTGTACGTGGGTTGACGGACCGGCGGAATTGAGAAGCTCCGGCGCACGCAAGCGTGCCCGCACGTACAGCCACCATAAAGAGGCGCCATAACTCAAAACCATCGCGGCCCGTCAAAGCCGTGTCGCTGATGAGCAGCGACAGGCCGAGACTAGAGCCCCAATAGGGCACCCGCAACGGAAAATAGGCGGCAACAGTATCTTTGGGAAATGCCCTACAAGAAAGCGAAAAATTCTGATTTTTCGAACCAAATAGACATCATTTTGGATGGGGTAGCCTGCGGCAGATTGCGGCCTGAGATGGGGGAAGTCTTGGGAGTGCGGTTGCTAGTTGCCAACTAGGGTCGGTGCGCACATGCCCAGGTTTATGTAGGCGCTTTCCTGAATGTCTGCGGCCACGCGCTGGGCCATTTCGGTGCGGGAGAGCTTTTTGGTGACGGTCATGGCAGGCCTCAAACAGCTTTACCTGAGTCGACAGTAACCTGCCCCCTGCCTACCATTGAAGCCACCACTGACATCAATCAAAGGAATGATTCATGCAACGACGCGACGTACTCAAGACGGTTGCGGGGGCCGTGGCTGTAGCGATGGCTGTTCCTGTGATGGCTGCTGAACAAAAGCATGAGCACCACCACGAGCACGGTGCCGGGGGAGATAAAAAGTACGGGCGTCTTGTCGACAGCAGCAGTGATTGCCAGAAGACGGGGGAAGCGTGCCTAGCTCATTGCCTGGTCCTGCTGAGCCAGGGCGACAAGGACATGGCCGCCTGTGCCCAGTCTGTCAGTGAGTTGTTGGCTACCTGCAATGCCTTGATGAAACTGGCCCTGCAGGGTTCCAGGTTTACCCCCGCCATGGCAAAGGTCGCCGCCGATGTTTGCAGCAGTTGCGAGACGCAATGCCGCAAGCATGAAACAGAACACGCCGAGTGCAAGGCTTGCGCCGATTCCTGTGCGGCATGCCTCGACGCGTGCAAGGCTGTAGCGGCGTGAGCTGACCCTGGCGACTACGCCAATGATGTACTGACTCGAGCGCTGGTCTTTGCCGGGCGCTCAGGCAGTACTGCGGCTTGCAGCTGTTGCCCTGCGGGGTGGTCGAACGAAAGGTCGGCGTTTACCACCCGGTCCTCGACGATGCGCCCTCCGTCAAGCACTACAACCCGCTGGCAGAAGTACCGCACCAGGCTGAGGTCATGGCTAATCAGCAGGAAGGCAGTACCCTTGTCGCGACGCAGTGCATTCAGCCGTTGCAGCAGTTGCAGCTGCAGCACACGGTCCAGGTTCGACAGTGCCTCGTCGAGTACCACCAGCTTTGGTGAGATCGCCAGCGCCCGGGCGAGGTTGGCACGCTGCAGCTGCCCACCGCTGAGCTGTTGCGGCAAGCGTTCGGCATGCTCTGCGCGCAGGCCCATGTGTTCCAGTAACTCGACGGTGCGGGTGCGCCGGGCTGCCTCACCCAGATCGCTCAGGTGACGCAACGGTTCGGCAATGCTCCAGCCGATGCTGCGCTGTGGGTTGAATGCGCCGGGGGCGTCCTGGAACACCAGCTGCACGTTGCGCTGGAAGGCCCGTGCCTGTTCGCCGCGCAGTTGGTCGACGGCTTGTCCGGCGAAGGTTACCTGGCCCTGGCTGGGTGTTTCCAGCCCGAGCAGCAGGCGGGCGAGGGTGCTTTTGCCACTGCCGCTGCTGCCCAGTAAACCGATCGATTCGCCCGGGTGAAGCTGAAGGTCGATGTCGTCGAGTACCTGCAGCCAGTCACGTTTGCGCAGCAGTCCGCCTGTGCGGTAGCGGTGACTGAGTTGGTGGACATGCAAAAGGCTCATGGCTGGCTCCCGCAGAGAATTCGATGGGCTTCGAGTAAGGTGCGCGCGGTGTCGCTGGCAGGGCGGGTGAACAGTGCGTGCACGGGTTGGCGCTCGACGATGCGGCCAGCGTCCATCACTGCGACCTGATCGGCGCAGCGAGCGACCACACCCATGTCATGGGTCACCAGCAACACCCCGAGGCCATGCAATTCAACCAGCTCCATCAGCAAGTCGAGAAACCGCGCCTGGCTTACGGCGTCGAGGTCGCTGGTGGGTTCGTCGGCCAGCAGAAACGGGGTTTCGGCCATCAGTGCCAGGGCGATCATCATGCGCTGTAGCATGCCACCGCTGAGTTGAAAGGCGAACGATTGCAATACGCGAGCGTGATCTGCCAGGCCGACGGCTGCAAGGCAATGGGCCATGCGCTCACGGGCGTGTGCGCCGGTGGTGCCGCGTTGGCGAAGGGTTTCCAGGCCGTGGCTGGCCATGTTGCGTACCGGGTTGAACGCACTGCGTGGGTTTTGCAGCACCAGGCTGGCCAGGCGGCCGCGCGCCTGGGTGGCGCTCACCGGTTGGCCGTCGAGCAGCAACTGGCCCTGGGTGCGCATTACCCCGGCAGGCAGCAGGTCGAGCATGCCCAGGCAGCTCAGCGACTTGCCCGAACCACTGGCCCCGACCAGTGCACACACTTCACCGCGCTGCAACTGCAGGTCGACGCCATGTACCAGCGTGCCGGCCTGGGCCTCAATGCGCAGGTCACGGACTTCGAGGGTAGATGGGGTCATCTAATGGTGCTCCCGGGTCGGGTCCAGGCGGTCGCGCAGCGCATCGCCCAGCAGGTTGAAGGCCATCACCGAGAAGAAAATTATCAGCCCCGGCAACAGCAGCAGCTGTGGGTGAGTCCAGATGAACTCCTTGGCATCGTTGATCATCACGCCCCATTCGGCGGTCGGTGGGGTCACGCCCAGGCCGAGGAAGGACAGGCCCGAGACGTGCAGCATCATGTGGCCGATGTCCATGGTCGCCAGTACCAGCAAGGGGCCGGCGATGTTCGGCAGCACGTGCTGGCGCAGACGGGTCAAACGTGAGGCACCGGCCAGCCGCGAGGCCAGCACGTATTCGCGGCCGCGCTGGGCAATCACCATGCCGCGTACCATGCGCGCATACCAGGCCCAATGGGACAAGGCGATGGCGATGATCACGTTGGTCAGGCCGGTGCCCAGCAAGGTGACGAAGAAGAACGCCAGCACCAGGGTCGGGAAGGTCATGAACATGTCGCACAGGCGCATCAGCAGCAGGTCGGTGCGCCCGCCGACGAAGCCGGCCACGCCACCCACGGCCAGCCCGAGCGCCAGTACCAGCGCCAGTGTCAGCATCACGCTGCCCAGCGACAGCCGGGTGCCGACGATCAGGCGCGACAGCAGGTCGCGGCCCAGGTGATCGGTGCCCAGCCAGTGACTGGCGTCCGGTGGCAGCAGGCGCTGACTGAGGTCGACCAGGTCGGGATCATGCGGGGCCAGCCACTGGCCAAACAGGGCCAGTACCACCAGCAGGCCCACCAAGACCATACCGAGCACCAGGCCAGTATGCCCCGCCAGTGCCGGCCGACGGATTGCAGAGAGAACGCTCATGCGCTTGCGCCCTCCAGCCGGCTGCGGGGGTCGAGCCAGGCGTAGCACACGTCTACCAACAGGTTGCACACCATCAGCAGGCCGGTCAGCAGCAGGGTGAAGCATTGCATCACCGGGAAGTCGCGGTTGAGCACCGCCGAGACGGCGAAACGACCCACCCCGGGCCAGGCGAAGATGGTCTCGATCACCAGTGCACCGCCGATCAGTTCGCCCACGTGCATGCCGGTGGCCGTGACAAATGGCAGCCAGGCGTTGCGCAGCACATGGTCGCGCCACACCTGGCGCTCGGGCAGGCCGCGGGCGCGGGCGTAGGTCACATGGCGTTGGCCGCTGGCTTCTAGCAGGCTGGCACGTAGCAGGCGGGCGTTGATCGACATCGACATCAGGGCAATGGCCAGCACCGGCATCACCAGCTGCCCGGCCGTGCCCCGGCCCAGCGGCGGCAGCCAGCCCAGCCACAGCGAGAACAGGGCAATCAACAGGAATGCCAGCCAGAAATTGGGCATCGACACGCCAAGAAAGGTGACCGCTCTCACCGCATGGTCGGGCCAGCGCCCTTGCCAGCGCGCGGCCATGAGCCCAAGCGGAATCGACAGCAACAGCGTGCAGGCCAATGCCAGGCCGCCCAGTTGCAGGGTCGCGGGCAGGTAGTACAACAGGTCATCGAGTACCGGCCGACCGGTCAGGTAGGAAATACCGAAGTCCAGGTGCAAGGCTTTCCAGAGCCAGGTCAGGTACTGCTCGTACAAGGGGCGATCCAGGCCCAAGGCGTGGCGCACCTCGGCGATGGCCGCGTCGGTCGGCGGGATATGCGACAGCCGCAGATAATCCAGGGCAGGGTCCGTGCTGCCCAGGTGCAGCAGTACGAACACCAGCAGCGACACACCGAACATGGCCGGCAGCAGCAACACCAGGCGTAGCAGAATGTAGCGCAGCATGTCAGTGTTCCTGCTTCGGCGTCATGGCCTCGAACGGCACATCGAACAATGTGCTGCCGAACTCGACGTGTTCAACCGAATTACTGCGCACGCTGATGGCGGTGAGGTGTGAGATGGGCAGGTACACCGCTTGTTCATGCAGGGTGGTCAGGATGAAGCGGTACTGCTCGGCGCGCTGTTTCTCGTCGGTGCTTGCCAGCACTTTGCCGATGCGTTGATCCAGCTCGTTCTTGATCGCCAGGCCGCGCTGGGCCATGTAGTCGGCGTGGCCGGCATAGCGCATGGAGCTGACGAACGAGTGCGGATCGTAGGGCGCGCCCCAAGTGTCGGCGAAGATCATGCCGAAATCACCGTCGCGCTGCCGGCGTACCAGCGCACCTTCCTCAACGGCACGCAGCTCGATGTGGATGCCGACCTTGGCCAGTTCACCTTGCAGCACTTCTGCGAGGCTTTTTTGCAAGGCACTGGTACCGAGGAACACCAGTTCGATCGAAAGCGGCTCCCCGCCCTTGCTGCGCACAGTGGCGCCGGGCGCGAGTGCCCAGCCGGCAGACTCCAGGGCTTGCTTCGCCTGGGCGGGGTCGTACGGATAAGGTTTCAGGCCGATGTCTGCATAGGGCATGTTGCTGGCGAACAGCGTGTCCGCCCGTGGCTCCAGGCCGTAGAGGATCTTGTCGATGATGGCCTGCTTGTTCACGGCTTCATTGATCGCCTGGCGCACTGCCAGGTCGCGGGTGGCGCCACGGCCGGTATTCATGGCCAGTGTACGCGTGGCCAGCGGTGCGGAAAGGGCAGTGGCGTAGCCCTGGTCGCGCAGGCGGACGAAGGTGCCGGCGGTGATCTCGCCAGCGGCACCCTGGATCAGCTCGACTTCACCGGCCTGCAGGGCCAGGGCACGGCTGTTGGGGTCGGGAATGACCTTCACCATGACTTCGCCGAAGGCCGGTTTCGGCCCCCAGTACAGGGGGTTGCGCACGAAGCGGTCGAATTCGCCCAGGCGTGATTCGGCGCGCATCCAGGGCCCGGTACCGACTGGCTGGCCAGGCTTGGCATCAATGGCGCCGAAGCGCAGCGGGCGAACCTGTGCCAGCTCCATCAGGGTTGGGTAGTAAGGGTGCTTGAGCACCAGGCGCAAGGTCAGGCGATCGGGGGCCTCGACATGCTCGAGGGTGCTGACCAGCTCCATCCAGCGATGGCGTTGCCTGTTGGCCAGGACCGCGTCCAGGTTGGCCTTGGCAGCTGTGGAGTCGAACGGCGTGCCATCGCTGAAGCGCACCCCGTCGCGCAGGGTGAAGGTGTAGGTCTTGCCATCTTCGGAGACGTGCCACCGGGTAGCCAGCCACGGCTCAACAGTGCCTGCGTGGGTGTAGCGCACCAGGGGCTCGTAAACCATGGCCTGGGCGTACATCTGATTGGGCGAGTAACCGCGCGGGTCAAGGGGGCCGGCGTTGACGGGCCAGGAGTACACCAGTGTCCGGCCTGGCGGCGTGGTGTCAGCGGCGTGAGCGAAAGCGCTCACTGCGAGGAAAAGGATGCCCCATAGGGCGGGCTTTTTTTTACCAGGCTGCTGCATCACACTGCGGTCCCCACTTCAATGGAGGCCGTAGGCTAAAGAGCGGTGGGTATGATGTCTATGCAAAATCATCTTACTGGAAGTTACAAAATGCAACGGATCACCATCACGCTTGACGAAGAGCTGCTCGATCTCATCGACCGGCGGGTGGGGACTCAAGGCTATCAGGGGCGCTCGGAGGCGATTCGTGATCTGCTGCGCAATGGCCTGCGTGAAGCCGAGACCCAGCCGGACGATATGCCTTGCGTAGCAGTGGTCAGTTACCTGTACGACCACGCCACCCGAGAGTTGCCCAAACGGCTGAACCAGACCCTGCACGCTCACCATGACCTGACCCGCTCCACGCTGCATGTGCATCTGGACGCGGGCCATTGCCTGGAAGTGTCGGTGTTGCAGGGGGAAAGCGGCCCTGTTGGCGAGCTGGCCCGTCAGTTGATGGTCGAGCGTGGCGTGGAGCACGGTCACGTCCAGATCATGCCTTCACCGGTTTCGGCCTGTTTGGCGGCGAGTACGCAGCACAAATAAAGTTTCAGCATGCAGCACCGGGGCTGCGCAGTGCTTCAGTGACAGGTGCATACGTGGCCCTTTTTCAGAGGTTCAGGGTAAGGCTGACACTGAGGTTGCGCGGCTCACCGGGCATCACCCAGGCGCTGTTGTAGGCGCGCTCGTAATATTTGCGGTCGAACAGGTTGTTCAGGTTCAACCCGAGGGTTAACTGTTCGCTGGCTTTGTAATGGGCAAGCAGGTCGACGGTGCTGTAGGCGGGCAGGGTGAAGCGGCTGCCAGACTGCCCGGAGCGTTCACCCACATAGTTGAACGCGGCACCCACATCTGACCCGCGCAGTGCGCCTTTCTGGAACTCGTACACGCCCAACAGGCTGCCGCTGTGGCGCGCGATACCAAGCAGGTCGCTGCCTGCGGGCACGGCGGCATCGCCCTTGGTCACTTCAGCATCGATGTAGGCATACGTGCCGATGATGCGCAGGGCGTCGCTGGCCTGGCCGCTGAATTGCAGGTCCAGGCCCTGGCTTCGTGCCTTGCCGGCGGCCACGCTGTCACCGAGCGCGTCGGTGGTGACGACGTTTTCCTTGTCGATGTGGAACAGGGCGACGGTGGCGCCGATACGGCTGTCGAACAGGTCGAGCTTCAGGCCGGTTTCATAGCCCAGGCCTTTCTCCGGCTTGTACACCTGGCCCTGCGTGCCGATGGTGTTGGGCTTGAACGAGGTTGAGGCGTTGGCAAACACGCCCACCTGCGGGGTCAGTTGGTAGAGCACGCCAGTGCGCGCAGTGGCGACATCTTTTTGCTGGCTGTTGCTGACACCCGTAGCGCGGTTCAGCGCGGTCTGCTCGAACCGTTCAAGGCGCACGCCGAGCAGGCCGCGCAGGCGTTCTGTGAAGGCGATCTGGTCCTGCAGGTTGAGGGCATAGCTTTCGGTATGCTCGTGGAAGTCGTTGGCCCGGGTCAGCGCCGGCTTGGGCTGGCCGTACACAGGGTTGTAGATATCCAGCCCATACTCCTGCAGCGTCGCGCTTTGCGGGTACTTCTGGCTGTTGCGGTAGTTCTCGTATTCCAGGCCCGCGAGGGTCTGGTGATGCCAGCCGGCCCAGTCGAAGCTGCCGTGCAGTTCGGCCTGGGTAATGCTGTCGTTCCATTCGAAATCGCGCTCGCGGTAGAAGCGGGTAATGGTGGTGCCGATCAGGGCCTGGGGCTCGGAGCTTGCGCCCTTGAGCGTGCCTTGGGTGTAGTGGTTGGCCAGGCGCAGTTTCCAGGCGTCGTTCAGGTAATGCTCGAGTGCCAGGTCGATGGTCTGGTTATCGTTGCGGATCTGCCCGTCGTTCGGCTCGCCCATGAACGTCGAGCGCTTGACCGAGCCCAACTCGCCATTGACTGCCGGGATGCCGCGGTCGAACACCGTTTCGGTGCGGGAAAATTCGGTGTCGAGTAACAGCCGGGTATCGGGCGAGAGCTGCCAGCTCAACGACGGGCTGATGATGCGCCGCTGGCTGTTGACATGGTCGCGAAAACTGCCGTTGTCCTCGACGGCCATGTTCACCCGCCCCAGCAGGTTGCCTTGGCTGTCGAGCGGCGAGTTGACGTCGAGGCTGCTGCGGTAGCGGTCCCAGGTGCCGGCGCTGACGCTCAGGTTGCTGAACGCCTCGGCCTCGGGGCGCTTGCTCACGATGTTGACCAGGCCGCCCGGGTCGCCGCGCCCGTACAGGCTGGCCGCAGGGCCCTTGAGCACCTCGATGCGTTCGATGCTTGCAGCGTCGGGCGCGCTGTAGCTGCCACGGTTGATGGCGAAGCCGTTCTTGTACAACTCGCCGGTGGTGAAGCCGCGCACGCTGTAGTTGAGAAACGTCAGGCCACCGAAATTGTTCTGCCGCGAAACGCCGCCGGCGAAATCCAGCGCGCGGTCGATGCGCGTGGTGTTGAGGTCCTTGAGCACCTGGGCGGGCACCACGTCGATGCTCTGCGGGGTGTCGCGGATGTCGGTGTCGGTACGCGTTGCAGTGGCCGAGCGTGTCGCGCGGTAGCCCTGTACCGGGCCATCGGCGCGCTCCTCGAGGTAGGAATCGGTGATCGAAAGTTCGTCCAGCGTCAGGGGTTGCGCCGCCGAGACCGGTTGCCCGATAAGTCCCAGGGTGAAGCCTGCCAGCAGCGGTGCACGATATTTCAAGGTGAAATCTCCAAGGTAGATGTAATAACATAACATTTGAGTTTTGAAGAAATCCAGCCCCGACAGTTACGTTGCTGCGTGCACAGGTCAGCAACGCGCGACTTGCGCGCTGATTCAGGGAATTGTGTGTTGTTCTATGGCTGAGCGGCGCATCCGGTGATAATGGGGGCAATGACAAGGGCCATACCATGCTGACCATCTCCAATAACGTGCATCTGCCGGATGCCGAAATCGAACTCACGTACATCCGCGCGCAAGGCGCGGGTGGGCAGAATGTCAACAAGGTGTCCAGCGCCGTGCACCTGCGTTTCGACATCCCGGCCTCGTCGTTGCCCGAGTTCTACAAGGAGCGGCTGCTGGCGCTGCGTGATAGTCGCATCACCGGCGACGGCGTGTTGATACTCAAGGCCCAGCAGTACCGCACCCAGGAGCAGAACCGAGCTGACGCACTGGCGCGTCTTGCCGAATTGATCATTGCTGCCGGCAAGACCGAGAAGAAACGCCGCCCCACCAAGCCGACCCTTGGCTCGAAAACCCGCCGCCTCGATGGAAAAGCCAGGCGGGGCACTGTCAAGGCGGGTAGGGGCAAGGTGGATTTCTAGTGCTGTTAGTGCCAGCGCCGCTAGTCACCCCATCAGCGCATCATGCCCAGCTCGGCATCATCCATCAGCGCCTTGGCCAGTGCACTCAGGTAATGCGCAGCCCAGATCATCATCGGCTTCTCATCCATCAATCCGGCAATCGTCAGTTCCCGCACATAGCCCATCAACTCCGAGGCCTGTTCGCGGGCGTTTTGGCACGGGATGCCGGCTTCGATGCGAAACAGTGGGTGGGTCTGGTTTTCACCCTGGTAGAACGTGGTCTTGCCTACGGTCGTTTTCTCGTTGGATTCGTCAGTCGTCATGGGTCCATCTCCCTGATCATCTAAAACCCGGGCGAGCACCTTCGCTGGCAATGGCCCAGCCCAGGTAACACACAGCGTTCGGCTTAGTGCGGCGTTCGCGGCTCGTTCGGCGCCTGTGCCTGAATCAGTGCGAATTCAATCAATGAGCGTAGGGACTCAAGTTCATGTGTCGTCGCCATCATCAGCACCGCTGCTGGTGATTTGGGCTGCATCAGCATCGCCTGTTGCGAAATGGCTAGCGCGCAGACGGCGTGTTCCGCGGCTTGGATGAGGGTGTCTTCGAGGGAGTGGAGGGTGTGGGGTGGGTCGGGGACCATCTTTAACATTGCTTATTACCTCTATGGATGCCACTACCTGACTGCTGTCAAACAGAAGGGTGGTAGCTGTACGTGGGTTGACAGACCGGCGGAATAAGCAAGTTCCGGCGCACGCAAGCGTGCCCCACGCACAGCCACCATAGAAGGAAAGCTGTAATGCTTAAACCGTTACGGCCTGTCAAAGCCGGATCGCTGATGAGCAGCGACAGGCCGAGACTAGAGCCCCAACCGGGCACCCGCAACGGAAAATAGGCGGCAACAGTATCTTTGGGAAATGCCCTACAAGAAAGCGAAAAATTCTGATTTTTCGAAGCAAATGGACATCATTTTGGATGGGGTAGCCTGCTGTGGTCGCGCGGCTGAAATGGGGTGAGGCTTGGGGTTGTGGCTTTTGCTCAGGGCCATGGGGGCTGCTTTGCAGCCCATCGCAGGCAAGCCAGCTCCTACAGGTACGGCGCAGGCCTATAGCCCGGCGCGGGACCTGTGGGAGCGGGTTCACCCGCGAAGAATCCAACGCGGTGCATGGCACCGGCTGCGCCGGTGTTCGCGGGTGAACCCGCTCCCACAGGGAGATAGGTTCCGCGGATTATTTGAGCAGCGGCACGCCGCTCAGCTTCTGCAACTCATCAAAATCGATGTCCGCGCAGATCTCGACCACTTTCAGCCCTTCAGGCGTTACTTCCAGCACGGCCAGGTCGGTGTAGATGCGGCTGACGCAAGCAATGCCGGTCAGCGGGTAGGTGCACTCGGGCACCAGCTTGCTTTCGCCGGTCTTGGTCAGGTGGTCCATCATCACGAACACCTGGCGGGCGCCGGTGGCCAGGTCCATCGCGCCGCCTACGGCCGGGATAGAGCCTTCGGCGCCGGTGTGCCAGTTGGCCAGGTCGCCTTTGACCGACACCTGGAAGGCGCCCAGTACGGCGATGTCCAGGTGGCCGCCACGCATCATCGAGAACGAGTCGGCATGGTGGAAGAAGGCACCACCGGTCAGCAGGGTGACGTGCTGTTTGCCGGCGTTGATCAGGTCATCGTCTTCCTCGCCCGGCGCAGGGCTTGGGCCCATGCCCAGCAGGCCGTTTTCGCTGTGCAGGAACACTTCCTTGTCGCCCAGGTAGTTGGCCACCAGGGTAGGTGCGCCAATGCCCAGGTTTACGTAGGCGCCTTCCTGGATGTCTGCGGCCACGCGCTGGGCCATCTCGGTGCGGGAGAGCTTTTTGGTGATGGTCATGGCAGGCCTCAGACAGCTTTGGCGATCGAAGAAGCGGCAGCGCCGGTGACGGCAACCACACGCTGGACGAAGATACCCGGGGTGATGATGTGCTCCGGGTCCAGTTCACCGAGTTCGACAACCTGGTCGACCTGGGCGATGGCAGTCTTGGCGGCCATGGCCATGATCGGGCCGAAGTTACGGGCGGCCTTGCGGTAGGTCAGGTTGCCCCAACGGTCACCCTTGTGCGCCTTGATCAGCGCGAAGTCGGCGTGCAGCGGCATTTCCAGCACGTACATGCGGCCGTCGATTTCACGGGTTTCCTTGCCTTCAGCCAACAGGGTGCCGTAGCCGGTCGGCGAGAAGAACGCACCGATGCCCGAACCCGCTGCGCGGATGCGCTCGGCCAGGTTACCTTGTGGTACAACTTCCAGCTCGATCTTGCCGGCGCGGTACAGTTCGTCGAACACGTAGGAGTCGGACTGGCGCGGGAACGAGCAGACCACCTTGCGCACGCTGCCCGCCATAAGCAGGGCGGCCAGGCCGATTTCGCCGTTGCCGGCGTTGTTGCTGATGATGGTCAGGTCGCGGGCACCGGTTGCGATCAGGCCATCGATCAGCTCGGACGGCATGCCGGCAGTGCCAAAGCCACCGACCATGATGGTCGAACCGTCGGTGATCCCTTCCACCGCGCTGGCGATGGACTCGTACGTTTTATTGATCAAGGCGAGCTCCTGGTTGTTCCTGGAGTATGGTTGTCGGGCTGGCCGGCGCGTGTGAAGCGATGGGGCCAATCAGCGCTTAAAATTGTTTGCTGACATTCGCTATAGCGTGCCGCAAGATAGGGCAACAGTAGAGGGGGTTTAGCGGAATTTGTGCGATTATCGAACTGTTGTGCGATGTGCGAGCAGTTGCGGCGCCTATTTGTCATATGTCGCTTGAGACCGTGACTTCATCGATTTTGCCCCTCCTTGGTGCGCTCAGCACTTGCCCGCTGCGTCTCTGCACAAGTGCCGTGCATTCAAAGCCTGAAATTTCCCGTTAATCACCTTTTCGCCGTTGGCGCGCGATTTGCTATCAAATTGCCATTCGATGTCGCGTATGGTGAAGATAATGTCGCTTTCCAGTAGTTCGATGCAGTTGTCATCGAGTGAGAAGGGCTGGCTGCCCTGGTTCGGTAAAACCGGTAAGTTCAGCATGGGCTGGGCCTGCCGCCTGAACCGGGCGAGCTACCCGCAGATCGAGCAAACCTTCGAAGCCATTGCCCAGACCCGCGTGCAGTTGCTGCATGACTGGGCGCGCGAACAATGGGAGCATTTGGCGGAACTGGCAGAACAGCTGGCGCCGGAGTTCGGCCAGCCCAACAGCATCCTGCTTCGCGATAAACGGGTGCAGGCCGACGACTTTTCCGAGTTGTTTGTCGTCAGTGCTGCCGGCAACGTCATCGCCTCGACCTGGCCACAACGTGGTACACCGCGTATCGAGCACCCTGCGGCACTGGCACAAGGCCTGAAAGCGCCGTTTCTGCACGGCCCCTACAGCGACCCGCTGACCCTGAGCATCGGCCCGTCGTCTTCGCGTTTCCACGATGAAGTGACGCTGATGTTCTACCAACCCTTGGTCGTCGCGGGCAAAGTCTTCGGCTGCCTGTGCGGCCGGGTGCCCAACGACGTGCTGGGCGACCTTATCCAGCGCGAGGCCGGGCATATCTTCGCCGACTCGGGCGACAACTACCTGTTCATGGCGCAGTCGCGCTTCGACCCGGCGATCCAGCCCGGTACGGCCTTGTCGCGTTCACGCTTCGAGGACGGCACCTTTACCCATGGCGAGAACCTCAAAAGTGGGGTGCACACGCCCTGGACCACGGTGCAGGTCCAGCGCCATACAGAGCTGGAACTGCGCTTCACCGACCCCTCCACGCGCGAACTGCACCCTGGGGTGCGGGAAACCATCAGGCGCGGTGCCAATCTGTTCGTGACCTACCCCGGCTATTCGGACTATCGCCACGTGCCGGTGGTCGGCAAGGGTGTGACGTTTCAGTTGCCGGGCTCGCCCGACCGCTGGGGCATGATGTGTGAGGCCGACCTGGAGGAGGTCTACCGACGCCGTTCGCTGAGCTACGGGTTGATGAAAGCCTATGTGGCGACCATGGCCGGGGTGTTCGGCTGCAACTACCTGGTGCAGCACCATGCCGGTTTGCCGCAAGGGCTGAACGACGTCATCCAGGCCTTGAGCATGCTCGGTGCCACGCTGTTGTTCGGCGTGTTCGGGCCCAAGCGCCTGGCGGCGAGGCTGGATGGCATGAGCAATGTGCTGCGTACCATCGCCGAGGGGGAAGGCAACCTGCGTCAGCGCCTGGACATCAGCAGCCTGGGTAATGACGAGAGTGGCGACATGGCGCGCTGGATCAACAGTTTCATCGACCGCCTGGACGCGGTGGTGGGCCAGGTGGTCAAGGCCAGCCGTACGGTCGGCAGCACCAACCAGATGATGCTCGGGCGCAGCCAGGCGGCCAGTGTGAGCTCCGCCGACGTGGCGGACGCCGTGCACCAGATGATGATCATCATGGAAGAGCAGCTGGGCGAGTTGCAGCAGGCCTCGGTCAGCGCCGAACAGATGAAGCAGGCCATGGACGAGGTGGTCAGCCGTGCCCGTGAACAGTATCTGGCGGTGCAGGCCGGCACCCAGTCGATTCGCGATGTGGTGGCACGTTCGTCCTCCAGCGTGCAGTTGCTCGACAGCCGCATGGCGCAGATTGGCAATATCACCGGGTTGATCAGCGACATCACCAACCAGACCAACCTGCTGGCGCTCAATGCCGCCATCGAAGCAGCGCGGGCGGGCGAACACGGCCGCGGTTTTGCAGTGGTGGCCGATGAGGTGCGCAGCCTGGCCGCCCGCACCTCGCGCGCGGCGGACGACATCCGGCATATGGTTGAAGGCCTGCAGAACGAAACGCAGCAGGCGGTCAGCTTCATGCAGGAGGGGGTGCAGAACGTCGATGACAGCCTGCGCCTGGCCGAGGATGCTTCATCGGAGAATGTGCAGCTGCACCAGGCGGTGGAGGGCATGTTTGCCATCATCCAGCAGCTCAACCGGCGTAGCGCGGAATACGGCAAGACCATCGACCAGGTCAACCAGTCCTCCAGCGAGATGCGCCAGACAGCAGTGGTGCTGCAGAGCAGTGCGCAGAAGGTGAAAGTGGATGCCGGCAAGTTGCAGAAGCTGGTGGGGCAGTTCGAAGTCAGCGATGATGGCGCACGGGGCGCTGTCCCGACCTCCGCTTAGCAGACCTGGAAGCCGCAATGAACAAACTGATCCTCCCTGCCGCCATCTTCGTAAGCGTAATTGCCGCTGGGAAGGTATCCGAACACTTCGGCCTTGAAGGGGGCTGGAAAATAGGCATGCTGTGCCTGGTGGCAGGTGCTGTGCAAATCGCGGTTACGCGCTTTCAGCGCGCACCCCGCAAAAACGCCCAATCGTAAGCCTGCGCTGCGCCCTGCAAGCCAAGGAGACCACCATGATCCGGCTGGCCATAGCCACTGATGAGCCCGAGGTCAGAAACTGCGCCGAGCAGGCGTACGCCCGCTATGTGCCCTTCATCGGGCGAAAGCCCGCCGCGATGACCGCAGACTTCGCCCAGCAGATTGCACAAGGGGTGGTCTACGTTGCGAGCGATGACCAGTCGACCTTCCAGGGCTTTATCGTGTTCTATGCCGAACAGGGGCATATGCTGCTGGAAAACGTGGCAGTCTTGCCCAGCGCAGCCGGGCGTGGTGTAGGCAAGGCGCTGATCGGCTTCTGTGAAAATGCCGCCCGGCAGCGGGGGATAAACGCCGTGCACCTCTACACCAACGAGATGATGACCGAGAACCTCGCGATTTACCCCAGGCTCGGTTATGTAAAGGTGGGGCAGCGCACGGAAGACGGTTTCAAGCGCGTGTACTTCGAGAAAGCCCTCGTACCCTGATAGCCCGTGTTCGCGGTCAATAGGCGTCACTTTTGCACGCGTACAAAGCGCATCCCGCACCAGGGCAATGCGTAATGCACGCCTGCTTCAGGCATCATGCAGCAAGCCCCATTGCAAAAGCTGAACCCGCCAAATGTCAGAATCCACCAACCCCAATCGAGCCATCTACGACCTGGACATGCTCCGCACCGTGGTCATGGTGGCCGACTGCGGCAGTTTCACCACCGCCGCTGCCCGCCTGCACTCCACCCAGTCCACGGTCAGCCAGAAGGTGCGCCGGCTGGAGGAACTGGTCGGCCAGCAACTGCTAGACCGCAGCAACCGCGAAGTGCACCCGACCGATGCCGGTGAAACCCTGCTGCGTTACGCACGGCATTTGCTGGCGGTGAGCAATCAGCTGACCGAGGCCATGTCGGGCGGGGTGACGGTGACCGTGCGCATTGGCCTGCCGGACGATTTTGTCGCGGGCAAGACGATGCAGGCGTTGGCAGCGTTCAACCGGCGCAACCCGACGGTAAAGCTGGAGATTACCGGTGGGTTGAGCCGCGATTTGATGAGCACCTACGACCGTGGTGAACTGGACTTGGTGTTGATCAAGCAGCGGCGCCACAGCCGCGAGGCGAATGCCTGCCAGCCGGAGCGCATCGAGTGGATCGACAGTGCGCAGTACCCGTGTTTTGCCCAGGACCCGATTCCGCTGGTGACCTTTCCGCCACGCGGTTTGTACCGGGATGACATGATCAGCGCGGTCGAGGCCATGGGGCGCAGTTGGCGTATTGCTTTTACCAGTTCGAGCCTGGCGGGGATTCAGGAAGCGGTGGCCAACGGGCTGGGGGTGAGCCTGTTGCCCTCGCGGGTGGTGACGGCGGGGCATCGCGTGTTGGGCGTGGAGGAGGGGTTCAAGCCGATCCGGGTGTTTGAGGCGGCGATCTTTCACCGGCCTACGGCGGATCCGATGGTTATGGAGCTGGCAGAGATCCTGATTGGGATTTTGCGGGCTGAGGAGGAATAAGCTTTTCGCGGCGAGCAGACTACCGCTGTTATGGAATCAGGGCAGGTGGACATTCAAGCCCTGATGGCGTCCTTCTCCGGCTTAAGCTCATTCTTTTTGAATTCCTGCCAATACGCACCTTTGAAGAACGTCATTGAAACGCAGCCAGATAGGCGTAAAGCGGTGCTGTGAGAATGGCGACAAGCATCGTCGAAAACAGATGCTGTTCCGTAGAGGTGGTAAAGCCCCGGTTCTCGAAAAGGGCGGCCAAGCCAAAGAAACCCTCGGTAAACCACTCGATGAAAAACGCCAACCCCAGCCATGGCAACGCGAGGACGAGCCCCCTCATCGCGATATGCAGATACAGTGACTGCCCCTCATATTTGGCGATGAGGGTCTTGTCGTAGAAGTTGTATTTACAGTAGATGAAGCCGCAGATCAGGATGGGAAGAACGAGGAGAAAACCCATTGTCGATGCCTAGCGCGTCTTCGAAATCGCTTGCCTGGCTGCCTCGCAGGCGCGTGCAAAATCAGCGTCTTGCAGGATGGTCGATGCCGAAATCGAGACGGCGCCATGGTCGCTGACCTGCACTTGCTCAGCGACCGCATTGAGCCGCCTGGCGATTGCCAGGGATTCTTCCGACGGAGGGGAAACCCATTGCAGCAGGGTTTCCCAGATGTTTTTGTGGCTCATGCAATCACTCCTCTTCCATGCATTGCCTGAACACGTACTTCAAGCATAGCAACGCACTTACTGAAGGCTGCCATAGGCTGCCAATCCGGGTGCGGAGGCTAGCATACCGCAACCTTTGCACCTGGATGAGCAGATGAGCGAGCAGGGGTGTTTCGTTTCGTGTCGAGCAGTGCCTTGCGATCCGCTCCCACCAGGCCGTGCAGGGCTTGAGGTCTGTGTTTGCCTGTGGTTTACCGGCGCACTTCCGTAGCAAACTGCGCGGCCTTCAGCTGCAACTGCGCAGGCCCGCCCCAGAACGCGCCGTGGCGCACGATCACCCGTTCATGAATGGCCGCCGCTACCGCCGCCGCAGCATTCGGTGCCTTGAACAGCACGAAGCTGGCTTCGTTACCCACCTTCAAGCCGTAATCCTGTTTGCCCATCACCCCGGCACTGGCTTCGGTCGCCATGTGCAGCGCTACCCGCAGTTCCTCATCGGTGTTGAAGCCCGAGCGGTAGCTGACCAGCATGGCCCGCTGCAGCATGTCGCCATTGCCATAGGGCCACCAGGCGTCCTGGATGTTGTCGTTGCCGGTGAATACCCGCACGCCGCCGTTACGCAGGCGCAGCAAGGGTGGGAAGGCGTGTTCGCCGGGGGCGTTGGTCATGATGGATATGCCGGCGCCCGCCAGTACTTCGGCGGTGCGGTCGACTACGGCATCGGAGACGTCGCCCAGGCCATAGGCGTGGCTGACCGCCACCAGGCCTTGCATGCCCAGTGCCTGGGTGCGCGCGGCGATGCGGTCGAGCTGGGCGATGCAGATATCGCCGGGTTCGTGCAGGTGAATGTCGACCTTTACGCCATGCCGTTCGGCGATGCCGAATACGATGTCCAGCTGGGCCTCGGGGTCGCCGTCCAGGGTGGTCGGGTCGATGCCGCCGACCACCTGCACGCCTTCGCGGATGGCTGCTTCCATTACTTCAGCGGTGCCGGGGCAGCTCACCACGCCGGCCTGGGGGAAGGCCACCAGCTCGATGTCGACCAGGTCTTTCCAGGTGTCCCGGGCTTCGAGAATGGCGTGCAGGTTGGTCAGGCCGGTGGTGGCGTCCACGTCCACATGGCAGCGCATGGCCAGGGTGCCGAATGAGGCGGCCTGGCGGATCAGCGCATCGGCGCGTTCGGCGATGGGCGGGGCGCTGGCGAGTTCGCGCTTTTCCACGGCCAAGCGTTCGCGCAGGCTGGCCACCGGTTGGTGCGGGCGCCAGCGGTCGCCGACGAAGCTTTTGTCCAGGTGGATGTGGCCATCGACAAAGCCTGGCAGCACCAACAGGCCTTCTAGGTCGATGGTTTCGCGGGCGGCTGTGCTGGCGCGTTGCGGGCCGATGTGGGTGATGCGCCCGTTGGTTACGGCAATGTGCAGGGGCAGGCCATCGGCGTCGATGGCGTTGATGAACTCACGGTCGTTCATGGCTGGGCCTTTTTTACTGAGGCTTGGGTGACGTACCACGGTAGGGGGGATGCCGACAGGTCTCCAATTAATTATCAGGATCGGGTGCAGTGCATTTCTGGATGCAGGCCAAGGCAGTTTGGCCTGCATTAAAAAGCCCACTGAAGTCGATTCCGATAATTAACTTTCAAAGCCTTCGATCTCGGCCCACGATTGCCCACGAGACCCGCCCAGCCGCCCGCTGCGGCGCCTTTCAGGGCAGGTCGCCACACACAATAAAAACAAATGCCGTGTCGGAGTCCCCATGACGCAAGATTCCAAGCTGCTGCGTGCCGCGCTGATTTTCATTGCCTGTACTTCCTTCATCGTCTGTGGCGTGCAACCCATCTTCATGGGGTTGGTCACGGAGCAACTGAGCCTGTCACTCGACCAGCAGGGCTGGGTGGTGTCGGTCGAGATGATCGGCATGACCCTGGGCACCTTGCTGTGCCCGGTGCTGATGAAGCGCCATGGCGGGCGCAGCCTGTGCCTGTTCGTGGGCGCGCTGTGCGTGGCGCTGAGCATCGCGACCGCCTTTGCCACCAGCAATAACATGCTGCTGATCGTGCGCCTGGCGGCCGGCACCTGTGCGGGGCTGGTGTATGCCTACGCGGTGTCCACGCTGGGCCGCTTGCCCAACCAGGACCGCTCGTTCGGGTTGATGCTGTTGCTGCAAACGCCCGAGTACTCGCTGTTTTCCGCAGCGTTGCCGTTGCTGGCCGCGCAGAGTGGCACGGTGACCGCCTTGTGCGCGTTCGGCCTGTGGTACTTGCTGATTTGCGGCGCCAGCCTGGTGCTGCCGCGGCGCCCGGCGGCGTTGCTGGCCAATGGCGAAGCCTCGCCTGCCCAGGGTGGTTCGGCGCGTACGGGGCGCACTGCGTTGGTGGGCATGCTGTTCATGCAGATCGCCATCTACTGCGTGTGGGGCTTCATCGACCAGTTGGCGCGAGACCAGGGCATCAGCGGGGTGGATATCGGCTGGGCGTTCGGCCTGTCAGCCCTGGGTGGTTTGCCGGGGGCGGGGCTGCCTAGCCTGTTGGGTGCGCGGGTCAATCGCCAATTGATGATCGCCGTGGGGCTGGTGGCGGTGTTCATTTCCATCGCAATGCTCACGGGCCATACCCGCACGCCGATGCAGTTGTTCGTCGCGTTGCTGCTGATCAACTTTGGTTGGGTGCTGTCGCTGTCGTACTACATGGCGTTGATCACCACCAACGACCCGACCGGCAAGCTCACGCCGCTGGTCAGTATCACGTTGATGGGAGCTGCAGCGGTGACGCCTGCGCTGATTGCCATGCTGGTGGAGGGCTCCAACCAGCAACTGATTTTCCTGTTGGGTACCGGGGCGTTGGTGATTGCCTTTGCGGTCACTTGCCTTGGGGCAGGCCGCAGGGGGATGGCCAGCAAGGCTGCTTACTGAACATACCCCTGGTGGCAGCCATTGCCGGCCCAGGCTTCAGCCCCCGGCAATCGGCTCCGGCAAGCCTTTTACGCCGGGGTTGAGCGCGAACACGCCGCCGGCCAGTGGCTGGTCGCTCAGGTCGATGCCTTGTGGGCGAATCGACGTCACGAACAGCGTATCCAGCTGCGGGCCGCCGAAGGCGCACATGGTCGGTTTCTTTACCGGTAGCGCCAGGGCGCGGTCCAGTTGCCCTTCGGGGGTAAAGCGCAGTACCTGGCCGGCATCGATCGCGCAGATCCAGTAGCAACCTTCGGCATCTACTGCAGCCCCGTCCGGTCGGCCGGGGTGCTGGTGCATGTCGACGAATATTCGGCGGTTGTGCGGTGTGCCGCTGTCGATGTCGTAGTCGAAGGCCCAGATCAGCTGCACGCTAGGGTGCGAGTCGGAGACATACAGTGTTTTGCCGTCCGGGCTGAACGCCATGCCGTTGGGCACGGTCAGCTTGTCCAGTCGTGCTTGCAATGGCTTTACCGTTGCGTCCGCCGTCGCGTCATATCGGTAAAGCGCACCCACCGGCTCGGCGCCCATGTTTGTTTGCATCGTACCGGCCCAGAAGCGCCCTTGGCGGTCGCAACGCCCGTCATTGAAACGCATGCCGGGCCTCGCGTGTTCGACGCTGGCGCGCTTGTCGGCAAGCAGGCGACCGTCAGCCTGGGGGGTGAGGTGGAAGACCCCGCTCTCCATGGCGCCAAGCCAGTGGCCTTGCTGGCTACGGACGATGCAGCCGAGCATTTCATCTGCGGCCCAGTGATGGGTCTGGCCGTCGGGTTGCCAGCGGTGCAGGCGGCCTGCCGGTATATCTACCCAGTACAAGGCGTTTTCCTGCGGGTGCCAGACCGGGCTTTCGCCTGTGGCATTGCGTGCGTCGGTAATCAGTTCGGCTGTCATAAAAAAATTGCGCACTCCATCTGGGTTTAGTCGCCAAAAGGGCCGGCAGCGGTGAAGGCGCCACCTTGCAGGTGGGCCGTCGGGTCATCTGTAGCAGGCTTTGGCTGCTGCTCCAGGGCCGGGCGGAAGCGCTCGGCACTGTCCTTCGGATTGAAGTCCAGGTGTGCGGCATGGCGGTTGTTCCACCAGAGGTCGCGGTTGGCCGAGACGCCGTACACCACGGTATGGCCGACGTTTTCGGCAAGCAATGCGCGCGCTACCAGATGCGCCAGATCGCCGTAGCTCAACCAAGTGGACAGCATGCGCACATTGCGCGGTTCGGGGAATGAAGAGCCGATGCGCAGGCTGACGGTTTCGATGCCGTAGCGGTGGAAGTAGAACGTGGCCAGGTCTTCGCCGTAGGCCTTCGACAGCCCGTAGTAGCAGTCTGGTCGGCGCGGCGAATGCGCATCTACCTGTTCGCCTTGGGGGTAAAAGCCGGTGACATGGTTCGAGCTGGCGAACACCACGCGCTTGATGCCGTGCTTACGGGCGGCCTCATAAATGTGGAAGGTGCCGACGATGTTGGCTTGCAGAATCTCTTCGAAGGCACGCTCGGTGGAGATGCCGCCCAGGTGCACGATGGCGTCCACATCCTGGGCCAGGGCCAATACGCCGGCCTTGTCGGCCAGGTCGCAGTTGATGACTTGCTCATGCTCGCCCGCAGCCGCTGCCATGGGGCTGATGTCTGATACGCGCACGATGTTGGCGTGTGCCTGCAGTGCTTCGCGAAGCACTTGCCCGAGCCCGCCGGCGGCGCCGGTGAGCAGTAGGCGATTGAAGGGTTTGCGGGTG
Organism: Pseudomonas sp. WOUb67; assembly: GCF_050058005.1. Classification (NCBI taxonomy): domain Bacteria; kingdom Pseudomonadati; phylum Pseudomonadota; class Gammaproteobacteria; order Pseudomonadales; family Pseudomonadaceae; genus Pseudomonas; species Pseudomonas sp. WOUb67. The sequence continues at coordinate 2,959,541 of NZ_CP170112.1, forward strand.
GTCGTGGTCATTGTCGGATGCCTTTTACTGAAACTGCATGTGGGTGCCGTGGTGCAACGACACCGGCATGGTCGGGCGGTTGCCCTTACAGGAAGTTGTACTGGATACCCAGGCGCCAACGGGCCTGGCGATCGTCGGTGTAGCTGTTGACCTTGATGTCACCCACTTCCATGAACGGCGCCCACTGTTTGTTGAGCTTGTACTTGATGATCAGGTTCTGCTCGTAGTCGCGCTTCTTGTTGTCGTAGCGGATGTAGTCGGTGGTGAAGTGGATGTACTGGTACTCGAATGCCCAGGGGCCGCTGGGGGTATAGCCGAGCCAGCCTTCAAGGCGGGTGGTGTTCTGGTCGTCCTTGGCGCGGTCAGCCTTGCTGTGGTCGACCTGATCCCGGTCGAGGCTGCGTGCGTCGTGGCGTACGCGGGTGGCGACGTACCAGGTGTCGCTGAGCTTGTAGTTGTACTTCAAGCCGAACTTGTAGGTGGTTGCGTCCTTGGAGCTGTCCATCTGGAAGGCGGGGGTCCAGGTCGACTTGGGGCTCATCTTGTAGTTGTAGTCCACGGTGAACTCATGGCCGTTGTTGACCATGTTGTCGTAGGCGACGTCTTCGCGGTCGCCGGCAGTCTTGTATTTGATTTCTGCGGCAAACCCCAGGCCGCTGTCCTTGCGGTAGCTCAGCTTTATCCGGTCGGAGTGATTGCTGTCGTCTTCGGTGTACCCATGCCGGTAGTTGATGCTGGCGGAGTCCGCGCAGGCGTAGAACGACAAGCCGAGGGTACTGGCGGCGATAAGGCGGCGAAGTGTGTTGTTCATGCGATCTCTTTTTTTGTTTTTGTTGAGGACGTGATGAGGTGTGTTACCGGGTGAGGTGGGTGCGGCGCTCCGTGATTTTTCAAATAAGTTATCGTACGACTCTGGGGCTGTCTACGAATTCTTGAAATGTTGTCTGATCACTTTGCTTGAAGGCTCTGGGTCGGTAGTTTTGGCTTGATGTGTGCTTTGTGATGGGCTTCACAGGGTGGGGGTTAGCAGGTTCTTCTCGACTATTTTGTCGGTTTGAAGAGGTGCTTTTCAAATGTTGTATGATGACGTAGGATTGCCTCCAGAGCGTGACTCACCCGCCACAAATCCAATAAGAAGGCTCAGACGTCCATGATCATTACTGCTGTAAACGTCCAGGTGTTTTCCTACCCCACGCGCCGCGCTGTAGACAGCGCCGGCCATGCCCATCCGGGCGACGTGACCCAGGCCAGGATGGCCTTGCTGCGAATCAGGACTGAGTGCGGCAACGAAGGCTTCGCCTTCGGCGCTCCCGAGCTGATCCGCCCGTATGTGCTGGATGGCTTCGTGCGCAAGGTGCTGGTCGGCGCCAATGCCTTCGACCGCGAAAAAATCTGGCACGACCTCGCCCACTGGCAGCGCGGCAGCGCAAGCCAGCTCACCGACCGCGCCCTGGCACTGGTCGAACAGGCCCTGTGGGACTGGGCCGGGCGCAAGCTCAAGGTGCCGGTGCACAAGCTTATCGGTGGCTACCGCGACAAGGTCCCGGCGTACGGTTCGACCATGTGCGGTGACGAGCTGCCGGGCGGCCTGTCGACCCCTGAAGAGTACGGCCGCTTCGCCGAGACCCTGGTCAAGCGCGGCTACAAGGCGATCAAGCTGCACACCTGGATGCCGCCGGTGTCGTTCGCCCCCAGCGTGAGCATGGACATCAAGGCCTGCGCCGCCGTACGTGAAGCGGTCGGCCCGGACATCGCGCTGATGATCGACGGCTATCACTGGTACAGCCGCACCGAGGCGCTGACCGTCGGCCGTGCCCTGGAGAAGCTGAATTTCGCCTGGTTCGAAGAGCCGATGATGGAAGACTCGGCCGAGTCCTACGCGTGGCTGGCCGGCCAGTTGGACATCCCCGTGCTGGGCCCGGAAAGCCTCGGTGGCAAACACCTGAGCCGCGCCAGTTGGGTCAAGAACGATGTCTGTGACATCCTGCGCGCCGGCGTTGCCGGGGTGGGGGGCATCGCCCCGTGCCTGAAGGTCGCGCACATGGCCGAGGCGTTTGGCATGGATTGCGAGATCCACGGCAACGGTGCGGCCAACCTGGCGGTGGTCGGCGCGATCAAGAACTGCACCTGGTACGAGCGCGGCCTGCTGCACCCGTTCCTCGACTATGACGAAGTACCGGCCTACCTCAAGCGCCTGGTCGACCCGATGGATGAAGACGGCTTCGTGCACCTCTCCGACCTGCCTGGCCTGGGGGAGGAGATCGACTTCGACTACGTCGAGACCAACACGCTGCAGCGCTTCTGATTCGTGCATGGCGGCACGCCTCGATGCGTGCCGCCCGAGAGTCCAATAACTATAAAAAGGCTATCTCACATGAGCGTTCTCCCCAAATTCTGGGCGGGGGTCCTGGCCGCATCGCTGGCGATGACGTCGGTACCTGCCGCTTTCGCCAAGACCCCCGCCGACCAGTTGATCGTCGGCATGAGCATGATCAACCTGCTGTCGCTCGACCCGGCCGCCGCCACCGGCCTGGATGTCTCCGAGGTCAATGCCAACCTCTATGACATGCTGCTGGTGCAGGACGTCAAGCAGCCGGACCAACTGGTACCGGCCCTGGCGCAAAGCTGGCAGGTCAGAGACGACCGCAAGACCCTCACCTTCACGCTGCGCCCCGGCGTGACCTTCCAGTCGGGCAACCCGCTGACCGCCGAAGACGTCGCCTGGTCGCTGCAGCGCGTGCTCAAGCTCAACCTGGCCTTGGCCTCGACCTGGAAGGCCTACGGCTTCACCGCCGGCAACGCCGCCCAGTACCTGCGTGCGACCGACGAGCACACCTTTGTCCTAGAGCTGCCGCGGCCAACCGACCCGATGTTGGTGCTCAACACCCTGGCGACCTCGCCCAGCGCTTTTATCCTTGACCGCAAAGTGGTCCAGCAACACCAGAAGGGCGACGACATGGGCGGCGCTTGGCTGACCACCCACGCCGCCGGCAGTGGCCCGTTCATCCTCAATGACTGGCGCGCCAACGATGTGATCCTGATGAGCCGTTACGACGGTTACTGGGGTGGCCCGGCCAAGCTCAAGCGCATCGTCATGCGCAACATGACCGAGTCGCAGTCGCTGCGCCTGATGGTCGAGCGCGGTGACCTGGACCTGGCCAAGGGCATGTCCGCACCCGACATCGAAGCCCTGGAGAAGTCCGATAAGGTGCGCACCCAGACCGTGCAGCGCGGCACCCTCTACTACGTTGCCCTGAGCGTCAGGAACAAGCCGTACGATGACGCCCGCGTGCGCCGCGCGGTACGTTCGCTGATCGACTACCAAGGCATCAACCAGACCGTCATGCCGCACTACGGCCAGCTCAACCAGCGCCCATTGCCGCTCGGCCTGCCGGCACGGCTGGACGATCCGGGCTACACCCTGAACGTCGCCGAGGCGAAAAAACTGCTGACCGAAGCCGGTTACCCGAATGGCTTCAAGACCACCATCCGCGTGCTCACCGAGCCGCCATTCATCAACATCGCCTCCAGCCTGCAGGCGACCCTGGCCCAGGCCGGCATCCAGGCGACCATCGTCACCGGCACCGGCAACCAGGTCTACGGCGCCATGCGCGAACGCAGCTTCGACATCCTGGTCGGCCGCGGCGGTGGCGGGGCCGAGCGTCATCCGCATTCGAGCCTGCGCACCCTGGTGTACAACCCGGACAACCGCGACGAAGCCAAGCTGAGCAACTTCCAGGGCTGGCGCACGTCGTTCTACAGCCCTGAGCTGAACGCGCTGATCGAGCAGGCCGAAATCGAGCCTGACAAGGCCCGGCAACTGGCCCAGTACCAGCAGATCCAGAAGACCCTGGACGCGCAGGTGGGGGCGATCCTGCCGGTGTCGCAGATGACCGACACCGTGGTGGTCTACCACGATGTCCAGGATTACCAGACCCACAGTGCGGCCACCACCCGCTACAAAGACGTCTACAAGTCGCGATGAGCGGGAGCGGGGCGTGCGCGCCCCGAACGCCTCGGTGTTGGCTGAACGCATTTTCAGGAGCCTGTTATGTTAGTTTCGACTGCCTCTGTGCTGGGCACGCGCGTGTCTGGCACTGCCCGCCGGGCGAGTACGGTCCTGGTGACCCTGCTCGGTCTGTTGGCGCTGACCTTCTTCATTGGTCGGGTGATGCCGCTGGACCCGGTGCTGGCCGTGGTCGGTCCGGACGCCGACAGCTCCACCTACGACCAGGTGTACCGGGCGATGGGCCTGGACCAGCCGATCTGGGTGCAGTTCGGGCTGTACCTCAACGACCTGCTCCACGGTGATTTCGGCAACGCCCTGCTGACCGGCCACCCGGTGCTGGACGACATCAAGCGGGTGTTCCCGGCGACCATCGAGCTGGCCACCCTGGCGATCCTCTTCGGTATCGTCATCGGCTTGCCACTGGGCGTGGTCGCGGCCAGCAACCAGGGCCGCCTTGGCGACCATGTGGCACGGGTGATCACCCTGTTCGGTTACTCCACGCCGATCTTCTGGGTCGGCATGATGGGCCTGCTGGTGTTCTACGCCTGGCTCGGCTGGGCCGGCGGGGCAGGGCGCATCGACCTCGCCTACGACGGCATGGTGCCGGACATCACCGGCCTGCTGCTGATCGACACGGCCCTGGCCGGCGATTGGGAAGCCTTCACCAGCGCGCTGCGGCACATCGTCCTGCCGGGGCTGATCCTGGGCCTCAACTCGGTCGCCTACATCAGCCGCATGACCCGCAGCTTCATGCTCGAACAGCTGTCCCAGGAATACATCATCACCGCCCGGGTCAAGGGCCTGTCGCGCCGCCAGGTGGTCTGGGGCCATGCGTTTCGCAACATCCTCGTGCAGCTGCTGACGGTGGTCGCTCTGGCCTACGGCTCGCTGCTCGAAGGCGCGGTACTGATCGAAACAGTGTTTGCCTGGCCCGGTTTCGGCCAGTACCTCACCAGCAGCCTGATGCTCGGTGACATGAACGCGGTGATGGGCTGTGTGCTGGTGATCGGGCTGATCTTCGTCGCCCTGAACCTGATCAGCGACGCCCTGTACAAGGTGTTCGACCCAAGGACCCGCTAAGCCCCGCGCGGCCAGCGCGAACACAGTGCATGACTATAAAAACAAGGACAGCCACATGAAAACTGTACTTCCGATCCTGCGCCTGAGCCTGCTGGGTGCGATGCTGGCACTGGGGCCGATGGCCGCCGTGCAGGCCAAGACCCCCGCCGACCAGTTGATCGTCGGCATGAGCATGGTCAACCTGTTCTCCATCGACCCGGCCAACGCCCCGGGCCTGGATGCCTCCGGGGTCAACGCCAACCTGTATGACACGCTGGTCAAGCGCGACCAGGGCAACCCGGAAAAACACCTGCCACAGTTGGCCGAACGCTGGGAGATCAGCGAAGACGGCAAGCAGGTCACCTTCCACCTGCGCAGCGACGTCAAGTTCCATTCCGGCAACCCGCTGACCGCCGAAGACGTGGCCTGGTCGCTGTACCGCGTGATGAAACTCAACTTCGGCCTGGCCACCACCTGGAAGGCCTACGGCTACAGCGTCGACAACATTCAGGGGCTGATCCGCGCCACGGGCCCGCACACCCTGGTGATCGAGCTGCCGCAGCCCGCCGACCCGCTGCTGCTGATCGACTCGCTGGCGATCTCGCCCAGCGCGGTCATCGTCGACCGTCAGGAAGCCGTGAAGCACGAGAAGGACGGCGACCTCGGCGCCGCCTGGCTGGTCACCAACGAGGCCGGCAGCGGCCCGTTCACCCTGACCAAGTGGAGCGCCAACGACGCCTTGGTGATGACCCGCTTCGACGGCTACTGGGCGGGCCCTGCAAAAATGAAGCGGGTGCTGGTGCGGCACATGACCGAGTCGCAATCACTACGGCTGATGCTCGAGCGCGGTGACCTCGACCTGGTCTACGGCATGGCCGCGCCAGACATCAAGGCCATCGAGCGCTCGCCCAAGCTGCAGGTGCAACCGCTGCAGCGCGGCACCATGTACTACGTGGCGATGAGCATGAAGCAGCCCGAATTCGCCAACCAGAAAGTCCGCGAAGCGGTGCGCAACCTGATCGACTACAAGGGCATCGACGAGCAGGTCATGCCGCACTACGGCATGCTCAACCAGCAGCCGATGCAGCTTGGCCTCGATGCCCGCCTGCCGGACCCGGGCTACAAGCTGGATGTCGCCAAGGCCAAGGCGTTGCTCGCCGAAGCCGGCTACCCGCAAGGCTTCACCACCACCATCCGGACCTTGTCCGAGCCGCCGTTCATCGACATTGCCGCGCGCATGCAGTCGACGCTCGCCGAAGGCGGGATCAAGGCCAGCATCGTCACCGGCACCGGCAACCAGGTGTATGGCGCGATGCGCGCGCGCAACTTCGAGATGATCGTCGCGCGCGGTGCCGAGCGCTACCCGCACCCGTACTTCAGCCTGCGCACCTTTGTCTACAACCCGGACAACAGCGACAGCGCCGGCCTGCCCAACTTCCAGGGCTGGCGCGCGTCGTTCTTCGATCAACAGCTCAATGCGCTGATCGACCAGGCGGGCGTCGAGCGGGACGCCGCCAAGCGCGTGAGCCTGTACCACCAGGCCCAGCAGCGCTACGACCAGCAGGTCGGGCCGATCATGATGCTCTCGCAGATGACCGACACCGCGGTGAGCGCGGTGGACGTCAAGGGCTTTACCGGCGATGACGCCGAGGCGACCCGTTACCTGGGCGTCTACAAGCAACGCTGAACCTGTCCGGGGGCGCCTGCGGGCGCTCCGGGCGGCCATGATTTCACACCGAGAACATGCCGATGATTGCCAACATGTCTTCTACCCAAGCAAGCGCCAAGCCGCAGGCCGACACCACGCCGGCCTCCAGCCTCGACGCCTTTTACAAAAGCTGCCTGCGGGTGCTGCGCCACCTGTTGCGCAACCCGATGACCCTGGCCGGGCTGCTGGTGGCCGTGCTGCTGATCGTGGTCGCCACCTTCGCCCCGTGGATCGCCACCCATGACCCGGTGGTGCAGAACCTCGCCAACGCCCTGCAGGCCCCCGGTGCCGCGCACTGGTTCGGCACCGACGAATACGGCCGCGACATCTTCAGCCGGTTGGTCTACGGCTCACGCATCACCCTCTACATCATTACCCTGGTGACCGTTATCGTCGGGCCGATCGGGCTGTTCATCGGCACCGTGTCGGGCTACTACGGTGGCATCGTCGACACGGTGTTCATGCGCATCACCGACATCTTCATCTCGTTCCCCAGCCTGGTCCTGGCACTGGCGTTCATCGCTGCCCTTGGCCCTGGCCTGGAGCATGCCGTGGTCGCTATCGCGCTCACCTCGTGGCCACCCATCGCACGGCTGGCAAGGGCTGAAACCCTGTCGCTGCGCAAGGCCGACTTCGTTGTCGCGGTCGAGCTGCAGGGCGCCTCGTCGACGCGCATCATCCTGCGTCACATCGTGCCGATGTGCCTGTCGTCGGTGATCATCCGCCTGACCATGAACATGGCCGGCATCATCCTCACCGCCGCAGCGCTGGGCTTTCTCGGCCTTGGCGCACAGGCGCCGCTGCCGGAGTGGGGCGCGATGATCTCCACCGGTCGACGCTACATGCTCGAATGCTGGTGGCTGGTGGCGGTACCGGGTGCGGCGATCATGCTGGTGAGCCTGGCGTTCAACCTGCTGGGCGATGGCCTGCGGGACATTCTCGACCCGCGTAGCGAGTAACTGGAGGCTTTATGTCGTCGCTCAAACTCAACGTCGAAGCGCTCAACGTACGCTTCGTCAACGGCAAGAAAGAAATGCACGCGGTGCGCGATGTGTCGTTCACCCTTGGCCGGGAAAAACTGGCCATCGTCGGCGAGTCCGGCTCGGGCAAGTCGACGGTCGGGCGCAGCTTGCTCAAGCTGCACCCCGGCAGCACGCAGATCACCGCCAAGGCCCTGCAGTTCGGCGATGTCGACCTGCTTAGCGCCAGCGAAAAGGCCATGCAGAAGATCCGTGGCCAGCGCATCTCGATGATCATGCAAGACCCCAAGTACTCGCTTAACCCGGTGGTCAAGGTTGGCGACCAGATCGCCGAGGCGTACCTGGCCCACCACAAGGCCAGCCGCAGCGAGGCCCGCGAGCGGGTCATGCTGATGCTGGAAAAGGTCCATATCCGCGACCCGAAACGCGTCTACAACCTGTACCCGCATGAAGTCAGCGGCGGCATGGGCCAGCGCATCATGATCGCCATGATGGTCATCACCAACCCGGAGGTGATCATCGCCGACGAGCCGACCTCGGCGCTGGACGTGTCGGTGCGTCAACAGGTGCTCAACGTGCTCGAAGAGCTGGTGGTCGAGCAGCAGATGGGGCTGATCTTCGTCAGCCACGACCTCAACCTGGTGCGCAACTACTGTGACCGGGTGTTGGTGATGTACGCCGGGCGGGTGGTCGAGTCGCTCGCCGCGTGCGACCTGCAGTATGCCGAACACCCGTATACCCGTGGCCTGCTGGCGGCCTTGCCGAGCATGGACAACCGCCGCCCGCGCTTGCCGGTGCTGCAACGCGACCCGCTCTGGCTCACCTGCTGAGGTAACTGACATGTCCATGATCCAAGCACAATCGCTGAACCTGAGCTTCGGCGTTGGCGCCACCCTCAACCAGGTGCTGCACGACGTCGACCTGGCCGTCGAGGACGGCGAGTCGTTCGGCCTGGTCGGCGAATCGGGCTCCGGCAAGACCACCGTGCTGCGCTGCCTGGCCGGCCAGTACCGGCACTGGAGCGGGGCGCTGAGCATTGCCGGCGGTGCGTTGCAGCACAAGCTGCCCAAAAAGCACTTTCGCAAGGTGCAGATGGTCTTCCAGGACCCCTACGGCTCGTTGCACCCGCGGCACACCATCGACACCGCCTTGCGCGAGCCGCTGACCATTCACGGCATGGCTGATCGCGACGACCGGATCAACGACATCCTGGTCAAGGTCGGCCTCAATGACAGCTTCCGCTACCGCTATCCGCACCAGTTGTCGGGCGGGCAGCGCCAGCGTGTGGCGATTGCCCGCGCGCTGATCCTCGAGCCGCGTGTGTTGCTGCTGGATGAGCCGACCTCGGCGCTGGATGTCTCGGTGCAGGCGGAGATCCTCAACCTGCTGGCAGACCTGCGCCAGCGCGAGAAGCTCACCTACCTGATGGTGACCCACGACCTGGGGGTGGTCAGCCACCTGTGCGACAAGGTCGCGGTGATGCAGCAGGGGCGTATCGTCGAGCAGTTGGACTGCCGGGCACTGAGCCAGGACCTGGCCACTCACGATTACACCCGAATGCTGGTGCAAGCCAGCCGCGACTTCAGCGCCGACGCTGCCCCGGCCATGTCGGCCTGAACCTGGCTCCAACAAGGAAGACAACAACATGCCGAATGCCAACCCTGCGCCCGCTTCGCTGGCGCGTGCTGCCCTGGCTGCCCTGGCCTTGGGCAGCAGCTTGCCGCTGTGGGCCGTGGAGGCCCCTGCGAAGCTCCAGGTGCCGACGCTGGCCTACGATGAGCAACAGATCATCCTGGTCTGGGAGAAGCCGGCCGACCACGCCGAGATCGTCGATTACCATGTCTATGCCAATGGCAAGCTGCTCGGTGCCAGCAACGCCAACAACGATCAGGTATCACCGGCCAAGCCTTACATCGACCACTTCTACCAGCAGGACACCCAGAACTTCCACCACCGCATCGCCATTCACAACTTCACCGCCCAAGGGCTTGCGCCCGATACCGAATACCGCTTCACCGTGCGTTCGGTCGATCGCAACGGCAACGAGTCGGCCGACAGCCCTGTGGTGGTGCAGCGCACCGCGGCCGTACCGGCACTGTTCAACGTGCAGCAGTACGGTGCCAGGGGCGATGGCAAGGCGCTCGACACGGCCGCCATCCAGCGTGCCATCGACGCGTGCAGCAAGGGCTGCAAGGTGCTGCTGCCTGCCGGTACGTACAAGAGCGGGGCGCTGTACCTCAAGAGCAACATGACCCTGGAAATCGCCGAGGGCGCTACCCTGCTGGGCTCAGAGCGTGCCGAGGACTACCCGCGCGAGGGCTATATCCAGTACCCGTATTCCACCACCGTGCGCCCGGCCTCGCTGATCAACGCCTTGCCGCGCGACCCGCAGGCGCATCAGGCCTTTGAGAACATCCGTATCGTTGGCAAGGGCACGATCGACGGCAATGGCTGGAAGCGTAACCCCGACGTGATCGACGAGCGCGGGCAGGCCTTACCCGTCTACCTGCCCAGCGACAACACCCGCTACATGCACGACGGCGTGCTGGCCAAGGCGCAAGTAGAGCGGGCGGTGGCCGAGGGCATGAACGTCAAGGACGCCTACGGCCAGATGCGCTCGTCGCTGATCACCCTGCGCAATGTGACAAACGTGTTCTATGGCGGCTTCACGGTGGTCAACCCGGCCTATCACGGCATCATGAACCTGGAGACGCAGAATGTGGTGCTGGCCAACACCACGCACCGTACGTACGACGCCAACAACGGTGACGGTATCGAATTCGCCAACAGCCGTGGGGCCTTGGTGTTCAACAACTTCTTCGATACCGGTGACGACTGCGTCAACTTCGCCGCTGGCACCGGTGCGGGTGCGGTCCACCAAAAGCCGCAGGAAGATGCGTGGATCTTCAACAACTACTTCCGCAAGGGCCATGGGATGATCGTGGCGGGCAGCCACACCGGCGCCTGGATCCAGAACATCCTGGCCGAAGACAACGTTTCGGACGGCACAGATACCGGCTTGCGCATGAAAAGCACCAACTTCATGGGCGGTGGCGCACGCCACGTGACCTTCCGTGACTCAGCCATTCGCAATACCGCAAAACAGGCCTTCATCTTCACCCTGGATTACAACGACCCGAATGCCAAGCTCGATTACAAGCGATCGACGGTGGCGGGGCAGTTCCGTGACATCACGGTCAGCGACGTGAGCGTGGAAAACGCCAGCACCGCTGCCATCGAGGTGAAGGGCGATAGCAGCCATGGCGCCTATCATCAGGGGCTGGTGTTCGAGCGTGTACGCTTCAGCGGGGCGGCCCCGGTCAAGATCGATGGCCTGAAAGATTCGCGCTTCGTCGGGCTTCGCTTCACCCACACCGGGGGTACCAACCCTTGGCAGGTACAGGGCAGCCAAGGGCTTGCCTTCACCGATGTGGAGCCTGCGCCTTAGCCTCAGGCCTCGCTGTAGAAAGCCTGTAGCCGTTGCGCCTCACGCAGGCGCGTACGGCTGTTGCTCAGGTGCAGGTACATGGCCGCGCGCGCCGCATCGACCTGGCGGCTGGCGATGGCGTCGTAGATCTGCTGATGCTCGATGTTGATGCCGGCCAGGTAGGTGCTGCGGTTGCTTTGCCCGGTGTAGGCGGAGTTCATGCGCGTGCGCGGGATCATCTTGGTGCCCAGATGCTTCATGATATCGATCAGGTACTGGTTGCCCGCCGCCTTGGCAATTTTCAGGTGGAACTGGAAATCAGCGTTGGTGGTGCTGCCGGATTTTTCCGGGCCCTGCATCAAGGCCTCAAGTGCTTGATGCAGTTCTTCGAGCGCTTGCGGCGTGGCCCGTTCGGCTGCCATGCCTGCGGCTTGCACTTCAAGGCTGAGGCGGTACTCCAGCAGGTCGAGCACATCGGACAACAGGCTGATGGTTGCCGGCCCCACGTTGAAGCTCTCTGGCGCCGGCATGTCCAGCACGAAGGTGCCGACACCATGGCGAGTCTCGACCAGGCCCGCGGCCTGCATGCGTGACAACGCCTCGCGAATCACCGAGCGGCTGACGCCTTCGGTTGCGATTAGCGTTGCTTCGGTGGGCAGCTTGTCGCCACGCTTGAGTGTGCCTTCGCGCATGCGCTCGGCGAAGCGTTCGACCAGCGCTTCGGCCAGGCGGCGGGGCGGTTGAGAGGGGCTGGCGGTGTGGTCTGGCATTGCTGTGCTCGTGTGTGAACAGCGGCCAGTATAGTGCGTTTTGGCCCCAGGCTGCGGGTATACTCCGGGGTCTTCCGCTTACCAAGGGTTCACTTGATGCCATCCGCGACCCCGGAAAAACGCCTGAATCTCGCCCAGCAACTGGTGCATGACCTGTCGCAGCAGATTCGCTCGGGTGAATTGCCAGCGGGTAGCAAATTGCCCACCGAAGAAGCCTTGACCAAAGCGCGAGGCGTAAGCCGTACCGTGGTGCGTGAAGCCATTTCCCGGTTGCAGGCCGAAGGTCTGGTCGAAACCCGCCGTGGTATCGGCACCTTCGTGGTAGACGCCATCCCGGCAGGTGACTTCCAGAGTACCGGCCCTGGAATGGGCGATGCTTACAACGAGGTGGCGATCATCGAGTTGCGGCTTTGCCTGGAGGTCGAGGCGGCTGCCATCGCTGCCCAGCGTGCCACCGCACAGCAACTGGCTGCCATGCGGGCGGCGCTGGATGAGGCTGTTGATACGCAGTCAGCGCCCTGCATGCGCACCGACTTCGAGTTTCACCTGCAGATAGCCCAATGCACGGGCAACAGTTTTTTCATCGACACCATGACCCACCTTGGGCATACCTTGTTGGCGGTGGCGCAGCAGGCCATGCCGGCGTGCGATGCCGAGCAGCGGGCACTGGAGGCGCGGGAGCGCCAGCAAGTGCATGACGCGATCACCCGCAAGGATGCGGGTGCCGCCCGCGCTGCCATGCGGCTGCACCTGATCAACTGCCTGACGCGCGCCCAGCGAGCGGTCAGTGAGTGTCCGAGAACAGATCGAACATCAGCTGCCTGAGCCATCGGTTTGCCGGGTCCTTGTTGTAGCGCCCATGCCAGAACAGGTTGATCTCGATGTTCGGCAACGCCACCGGCGGCGGCAGTACGCTCAGCCCAAACGGCACTTCGCAACTGGCGGCAAACCGCTCGGGCACCGTCGCCAGCAGATCGGTGCGCTGCAAGATATGCCCCACCGCTACAAAGTGCGGCACCTCCAGGCGAATGTTGCGCACTACCCCCGCCCGGGCATAAAACGTATCCACTTCACCATGCCCCGTATTGGCCGCCACCACGTTCACATGGTCGAAGCTCACGAACCTCTCCACGGTCAGTGGCTGCTGTGTGGCGGGGTGCCCTTTGCGGCACAGGCACACGTAGCGATGGTGAAACAGCCGTCGCTGGAAGAACCCCGCCTGCAAATGCGGCAGCAGGCCTACCGCCAGGTCGATGGCGCCGTTCTGCAGCCCTTCGGCCAGGGTGTCCGCCGAGTTGCGCAGGGTGCTGATGGTGCACCCGGGTGCCAGCGTGGCAAAGGCGTCCATCAGCTTCGGCATGAAGTAGATCTCGCCTATGTCGGTCATGGCCATGGTGAAGCGGCGGTTGCTGGTGCGCGGGTCGAAGGTGTCTTGCCTGGCAAATGCATCGCGCAGCGTGTGAATGGCTGTGGTCACCGGGTCTGCCAGTTGCAGGGCGTAGGGGGTTGGCTCCATGCCCTGGTAGGTGCGCACGAACAACTCGTCCTGCAGCACAGTACGCAAGCGCTTCAGTGCATTGCTCATTGCCGGCTGGGTCAGGTCCAGGTTTTCGGCAGCGGTGGAGACTTTGCGGTCGATCAGTAGCTGGTTGAAAACCAGAAGCAGGTTCAGGTCCAGATCGCGTAATTCCATGATACCTCTCAGGTATTGATCGAGACGCGACGGGTATTGGTTTCAGGTTTTATCAGCGCCCAAATACAACGCTACCCGAAACCAGACTCACTGGGTATGCCTGAATAGTATTCACGCCGACGTATTTGCCGAATAACGCGGATCAACTGAGCTTGGCCTCTGCCCGTGGGGCAAAAGTCTCGATCCGCGAAATATTCAATGAAGGCCGGGCGATCAATACGCTTGCGTTGTGGGTCGCCTTCTTCTGCTGCCTGCTGATGGTTTATGCATTGAGTGCCTGGTTGCCCAAGTTGATGGGCGGTGCCGGCTACGCCGCACATACGCTCCACCAGCCTTGGCTGGGCGATGGGGATAGGGCGGCTTGGCGCGATTGTCGGGCCGCTGTTGGGCGGGGTACTGCATGGCGCGAACTTGCCTTATCAAAGCAGCTTCCTGGCGTTTGCCGTACCCGGTGCCATCGGCGCCGTCGCCGTTCTGGTGTTTATCCGGCGTCAGGTGGCTGCCCCGGCCTTCGCCGCGTTCGGCAAATAACCGGCTGAGGGATATTCAGGCGGGTGATGCCGTTTATGGGTTTCGCAATATTTATCAATGGCTGGCCAGCCGTAATGATTGGCGCATTCCAATAACAATCAGCCCCGAGGTACCTTGCAATGCAAAAAGCTACTGCGCTCGAAGTTTCCATTATTGGTGGGGGTATCGCAGGTGTTGCACTTGCGCTCGACCTTTGCCGGCATGCGCACCTGAAGGTTCAACTGTTCGAATCGGCCGCTGCGTTGGGTGAAGTGGGCGCGGGGGTGTCTTTTGGTGCCAATGCCGTGCGCGCCATTGCCGGCCTGGGCATTGCCGAGGCCTACGCCAACATTGCCGACAGCACGCCAGCACCTTGGCAGGATGTATGGTTCGAATGGCGTGACGGGCGCGACGCGCAGTACCTGGGCAGCAGTGTGGCGCAAGGGGTCGGGCAGTCATCGGTGCATCGGGCTGACTTCCTCGATGCACTGGCCAGCCAGTTGCCGGCGGGCATCGCACAGTTCGGCAAGCGTGCCCGGCAGGTCGAGCAAGTGGGCGAACGCGTGCGTGTGTGCTTTACCGATGGAACAGAACACCACTGCGATCTGTTGATTGGTGCCGACGGCATCAAGTCGTCCCTCCGTGACCATGTGCTCGATGGCCTGGGCGTGCCGCGGGTTTCGCCCCGGTTCAGTGGCACGTGCGCCTACCGTGGGCTGATCGACAGCGAGCGGCTGCGCGAGGCCTATTGGGCGCGTGGTATCGGCGAGCATCTGATCGATGTGCCGCAGATGTACCTGGGGCTCGACGGGCACATTCTGACCTTCCCGGTCAAACAAGGGCGGTTGATCAACGTGGTGGCGTTTGTGTCGGACCGGACCCAGCCGAACCCGCTATGGCCGCACGATGCGCCCTGGGTGCGGCAGGCCACACAGGCTGAAATGCTGAAGGCGTTCGAGGGCTGGGGGGAGGCGGCGCAGGTGCTGCTGGCGTGCATCGCAACGCCATCGTTGTGGGCGCTGCATGATCTTGCCGAGTTGCCGGGGTATGCCCACGGCCGGGTCGGGCTGATCGGTGACGCGGCCCACGCCATGCTACCGCACCAGGGCGCGGGGGCCGGGCAGGGGCTGGAGGACGCCTGGCTGTTGGCGCGGCTGTTGGCTGACCCGGAGGTTTTACAAGGCAGCCCGCAGGCGGTACTCCAGGCCTATGACGCTGTGCGGCGGCCGCGTGCATGCCGGGTGCAACGCACATCGAGGGAGGCGGGCGAGCTTTACGAGTTCCGTGACCCGGCGGTGCTGGACGATCGGCAAGTGTTGGGGAAGGTGCTGGGCGAGCGCTTTGACTGGCTGTGGAACCATGATCTGCAGGATGACCTGAAGCACGCGAGGAAATTGCTGGGGTTGCAGGTACAGGCAGCCTGAGTGGAAGGGCGTGGCATCGGCTTTACCGGCGTTCGCGGATAAAGCACGATGCCGGTCCTTTCACTGCAAGGTCACGGGTTTCAAGCTGCCTGGCAACTGCCGAAGGGTTGCTTCCATCGTTGCGATCGGCCCGGCGAGCTGGTCCGCTTCCTTGTCCTTGCCCTCCATTTTCAGGCGATCACGCTCAAGGCGCAGGTTAAGCAAATTCTTCTGCAGTTGCAGGGCCGAGGCATTGTACGGGTCCATGCTTTTCTCGCGCTGTGGGCTTCCGTGCCGTTGTAGGAAAAGCGGACCGTAGCAGCTCGAATTTCCTGTAGAAACTGATGTTTCATACAGGAAAACCCTCCTTAACCGATGATTCCGACATCGTGCGGTAAAAGATCCTACAACCCGCTTTTCAAATCGTGTCATGCAAACCAGGCTCAACCCCGCGTGATAGCGGGCCACAACCGGTTTTCGGCACAGCAGGCCCTCAATCAGTCCCGGCCTCGGCCTGCCGTGCTTTTCGAAATCTTGTGTAGCAATTGCTGGCCTGCAGGCTACAGGTGATCCGCATCCACCACCGCCTGCGCAAACGCCTGCGGCGCTTCCTGTGGCAGGTTGTGGCCAATGCCGCCGCTGATCAGCCGATACTCGTATTTGCCGGTAAAACGCTGCGCATAGGCTTCGGCGGGTGGGTGAGGGGCGCCGTTGGCATCGCCTTCCAGGGTGATGGTCGGTACCGCAATGGTGGGGAAGCCGGCCAGCTTGGCCTCCAGTGGGTCGTAGCGTGTTTCACCCTGTGCCAGCCCGAGCCGCCAGCGATAGTTGTGCACGGTTATTGCCACCTGGTCGGGGTTGTCCAACGCCTTGGCGCTGCGCTCGAACGTGGCATCGTCGAAGGCCCATTTGGGTGAGGCGGTTTGCCAGATCAGCTTGGCGAAGGCATGGCGGTTCTGCTCGTAGCCGGCCTGGCCGCGTGGGGTCGCGAAGTAGTACTGGTACCACCACTGCAGTTCGGCGCTGGGCGGCAGCGGGGCCTTGGCCGCCTCCTGGCTGCTTATCAGGTAGCCACTGACCGACACCAGCGCTTTCACCCGCTCAGGCCACAGTGCCGAGACAATGTCGGCGGTGCGTGCGCCCCAGTCGAACCCGGCGAGCACGGCACGCTGGACGTGCAATGCGTCCATGAAGGCAATGACATCGCTGGCCAGCGCTGTCGGCTGGGCGTTGCGTGGGGTGGCTGCGGACAGGAAGCGGGTCTGGCCGTAACCGCGCACGTAGGGCACCAACACCCGGTAACCTTTTGCGGCAAGCGCGGGTGCAACCGCTTCGAAGCTGTGGATGTCGTACGGCCAGCCATGGAGCAGGATCACCACCGGGCCGTCGGCGGGGCCTTGCTCGACGTAGGCCACATCGAGCACGCCCGCGTGCACATGCTTCAGCGGGCCGAAGTCATCCGCTGCTGCTGCCGTTATCGGCGGCTTTTGAGGCGCAGCGGTGGTGACGTTTGCGGCGGTCAGGCCCAGCGGCAGCAGGGCGCAGGCCAGTAGCGTACGGCTGAAACGGCGTGGCAGGGCGGTGGTCGAGTGGCGGGCAGGCATCGGGCGTCTCCTTGGCAAAGCCAGCGGTGCGGTTTGATGGGTGCCAGTAAAGTTGATGCCTGTATCGCCGATATGTCGGATTAGCCCGCAGAAAACGTTCTTGTGTATCAGGTCTCAATTTATACACATGACGATACAAACACAGTGCGGCGGCGGTTTTGCCCGCCTCTGCTACGATCGAAGGTTTTCCGGCCAGGGAGAGGCCCATGCATTACGTTGTCATTGAACCCCACCGCAGCGAATACCCGCGGCCCATCCGCTTTGCCAAGGGCACGTTGCTGGAGATCGGCCCGCGCTACGAGGGCGAGCCAGGCTGGCAGGACTGGTACCTGTGCAGCTGCACCGGTCAAGAGCCGGGCTGGGTGCCGTCGCAGCTGATAGAGCGGCTCGGTGTAAACCAGGGCAGGGCGCTGGACCATTATTCTGCGCACGAACTGGACGCCGACCCAGGGCAACTGGTGCAGGTGGTGCGGCCGCTCAACGGCTGGGTCTGGTGCCGGCGCCATGGTAATGGTGAGTTGGGCTGGTTACCGGCGGAAAAACTTCAGCAACTGACCTGAGGTGCAAAAACCGCCAGCACCTGCGGCGCGCCAGCTCATCTGGTCCGCTTTTTTTCCACAAACCTGAATCTGTAACCGTATCAGCCCAAGGCCGACAATATGCCCATTCCCGCATCACAACTGTAGAGGTTCCAATGGGCAAGCTGGCGCTGTTCCTGGGTGGTTTTCTGCTACTGACCATTCTGATTGGTATTCTTGGCACCATTCCGCCAAGCTGACTTCAACTGCGTTTTTCCTGCGCGGCCCGTCTATTTCAACTGACGGGCCCAATCACTGACCAATTGGCCAGTATTCCCCTTGCCTGCACTGCTGGACCAGCGGTAGCTGCAAGTCATTCTCAAGTGCAAAAGCCTCGTGTAGTCTCCCGCCGCCGCTCATTCGGGCCGGTCTCTTTGCCGTGGAGTCGATACATCAATGGAATACAAGAAAGGCACTTCAGCCATGCTGGAGTGGCGTAGCCGTTTTCTTGCCGAAGGCACACTTGATGAGCAGGGTTATGACCAGGCATTGCGCGATGCCCTGGTGCTGGAACAGGCTGGAGTGATCAGTACGTCGGAGTGGATCGAACTGGTGAAGCTGGCCAATACGGCCTTGCTGGTTGTGCGATAAGTCGTTCTTTGCGTTGGGAAATCTGTCCACAAAAAACGTGGGTAGGTCTGTGGATAAAGTGCTGCAAGCCAGGCCCGCGGCGGGCTCTGTTAAATTGAGCAGAAATTGAACAGTCTTTTCAGGGGGCTGTTTCAGCAGGCCAGGCCGGCGCGGCGCAATGCCGCTAGCAGGTCGCGTACCCGCGCCGGCAGTTCGCCAGCAGGGTACACGGCATGCATTTGCGGGTCCTGGCCGCTGCTGGAAGTCAGGCGGTATTGCGGGCACACCCGCACCAGCCGCCCGGCCTTGACCTGCGCTTCGCCAATCCAGGCCGCCAGGCGGGCGATGCCTGCGCCGGCCAGGGTGCTGTGGTACACCGCGTCACCGGAGTCCAGGCGCAGCCTGGGCCTGGGCCGCAGGCTGGTAATCTGGTCGTCGCGGCAAAAATGCCAGGCCTTGAGAATGCGCGGGGCGGTGTGCAGGATCAGCGCATGCCCTTCGAGGTCTTCCGGTTGCTGTGGCGTGCCGGCCAAGGCCAGGTATGCCGGGCTGGCATACAGGTGGCGCTGGTAGGCCCACAGCGGGTAGCCGATCAGCTCGCTCGATTGCGGGAAAGCCCCGCGCACCACGAAATCGAACTTGCCTTGCAGCGGGTCGAGGGTTTCGTCGCAGTACCGTACATCCAGGGTGACCTTGGGGTGGCAGCGGGAGAATTCGGCGAGCACCTGGGGCAGCACATGCTCACCCAGCAGTTGCGGCACGGCAAAGCGTATCCAGCCTTGGGCGCTGCCGCTGAGCGCGGCCAGTTCGTCGGCCGCATCGCGTTGCACATCCAGCAAGCGTTCGGCATGGGGCAGCAGGCGCTCGCCGGCTTCGGTGAGCGTGACGGCGTTGGCGTTGCGGTTGAGCAGCTTGCTACCGGCGTTGTCTTCCAGGGTTTGTACCGCACGGGTCACCGCGCTGGGTGAGCGCCCCAGCGCGCGGGCGGCGGCCACGAAGCTGCGCTTGTGCGCCACGCTGACGAACGCCTGGATTTCCCGCAACATGTCCAACGCCATTGCTTGCTCCTTGTTGCAGTTTTTGCAATATGGCATTTCAACACAAGCGCGGCACTTTGATTAGCCTTGCAGGGGTCTTCACTGCCTGGAACCGCGTCATGATGGATATTGCTGTGCTTTCTGTGTTCGCCTTTGCCGCTGGGCTGATCGACGCCGCAGTGGGGGGCGGTGGGCTGATCCAGATCCCGGCCTTGTTCAACGTGCTGCCCACTGCGCAGCCGGCGGCTTTGCTCGGCACCAACAAGCTGGCGTCGGTCTGTGGTACGGCCTTCGCGGCGCGCTCGTTCATTCGCAAGGTGACGCTGGACTGGGGGCTGATCGTGCCGGCGGCGCTCAGCGCCTTTGTCATGTCGTTCGCAGGCGCTGCCACGGTGTCACTGGTGCCGCCCAGTGTGATGCGCCCGGCCGTGCTGGTGATGATCGTGCTGATGGCCATCTACACCTTCTGCAAGAAAGACTTCGGCACGCTGCACAAACCCGCGAAGATCGGCCGCAAGGAGCAATGCCTGGCGGTGCTGATCGGTGGCGCAATCGGTTTTTACGATGGCCTGTTCGGCCCGGGCACCGGCAGCTTCCTGATCTTCCTGTTCATCCGCTTCTTCGCCCTGGACTTCCTGCACGCCTCGGCCTCGGCCAAAGTGGTGAACATTGCCACCAACCTGGCGGCGCTGGTGTTCTTCGTGCCCTCGGGCAACGTGCTGTATGCCATCGCCCTGCCCATGGCCGCGTGCAACGTGCTTGGGGCACTTACCGGCACCTGGCTGGCGGTGCGCAAGGGCGCAGGCTTTGTGCGCGGGCTGTTCCTGATACTGCTGTGTGTGCTGATCGCCAAGCTGTCGTGGGACTTGCTGGCCGGTTGAGTCAGACTACCTGGCGCTGTGCTTCGGCCTGCTCCACACGGTTGCGGCCATGGGCCTTGGCCCGGTACAGCGCCTGGTCGGCACTTGCCAGCAACGCGTCCAGGCTGGGGGCCGGGATATTGGCGTCACAGCCGGCCAGGCCGATACTCACGGTGATCTGCAGGCGCTGGTCGGCCTGCACCACGTGCAGGTCCTGTACGGCGCGGCGCAGGCGTTCGGCGGTGAACTTGGCGCGTTCTGGCGCAAGGCCCGGGAGGATGACGACGAACTCCTCGCCGCCCATTCGCGCGAGCAGTTCATCGTTGTGCAACTGGTCTTGCAGGGTGCTGGCGAACTGGCGCAGCACCTGGTCACCGACCCCGTGGCCGTGGGCATCGTTGATCGACTTGAAGTGGTCGATGTCCAGCATCATCAGGGTCAGTGGCAGTGCCTGGGCATGCTGCTGGCGGCTGTCCAGCAGCGCGTTGGCACGGCGGGTGAAGGCACTGCGGGTGAGCACGCCGGTCAGGTGGTCGATGGTGGCCTGATGCGCCAGGCGGGCCATCAGGCTGCGGTTGGCCTGGCTGACGCAGGCCACCACCAGCGGGCCGAGCACCAGCATGGCAATGCCCAGGCGCGCCGACATCAGCGTGGTCACCCCAGGCTCGCTTTGCGGCACGCTGAAGTGCATGAGGTTTTGCGCCACCGCCACAATCAAGGTGCTGCCGGCGGTGAGGGTCAGCAGTGAAACCATGAACGGCGAGTAGGTCCAGGCACACCACAGCAAGGCGGCAATCGGGAAGGCAATGGCACCGGGGCCGCCAAAGGCAATGCTGACCGCCAGCGAGACCAGCAGCACCAGCAGCGGCGCCAGGCGGATGGCCTGGGCGCCACCGCGCACCAGGGCCCGTACCGAGGGCGCGGTGAGCAGCACCGGCAGCACCAGCACGCTGGTGGAGAACTGTTCGCTGAACCAGGCCAGCCAGGTGGCGCGCAAGGATTGCTCGAACCACGGTGCGGCCATGACCGCCGCCATGCTGGCCGCCACCATGGCGGCGGCGGCACAGGCGGCGAACACGCTGAGTACGCCGTGCGGGGTGCGCATGCGCCGGTGCAGCCGTGGCAAGCGCGATAGCAGCTGCCAAAGCGTCACCACCACTGCCAGATTGCACAGGTTGAACCACAGGGCCGGCACCCAGGCGCTGCCACACAACAGGTCGGCGCCGACCATGGCCAGCCACACCAGGCTAAAGCCGGTCAGCGTGGCCTGGCGGGGGTAGCGCAGGAGTACGCCGGCCAACACAGCATTCACTGGCCAGAACAGCGACAGCGATTCGATCGGGCGTGCCAGGATGCCGCCCAAGGTGAGGGCAAAGGTCAGGCAAAGCAGAACGACGTAAGGCAACAAGCGCGATTGGGCTGGAAAAACCATGAACTCGACCGGCAAGCGGAAACGAAATCCAGGACAACGCCTTGAAGCACCTGGGGCAATAACCCGCAGTGTGTTTCGTCAGGCCAGTTGATGTCAATCTGCCGCGATCGGTCGAGATAATGTCAAATTGCCTCTAATCCCTGGCGCTTTTCTTACAAGCCGAAGAACCACGGCACCATCACCACGGTGACCAGCATCACCAACACGGTGAACGGCACGCCGATTTTGACGAAGTCGGCGAAGCGGTATTGCCCCGGCCCCAGCACCAGTGTGTTGACCGGCGATGACACCGGCGTCATGAACGCCGCCGACGCGGCCAGGGCCACGGTCATGGCAAACGGGTAGGGTGACATGCCCAGCTGCGCGGCGGTACTGACAGCCACCGGCGCCATCAATACCGCCGTGGCCGTGTTGGAAATGAACAGGCCAATCACCGCCGTGACGGCGAACAGGCAGGCAAGAATGGCACTGGGGCCGGCATCACCCAGCACGCTGACCAGCCCGCCTACCGCCAGGTCGATACCACCGGTTTTCTGCAGTGCCTGGGCGAATGGCAGCATGCCGACGATCAGCACCAGGCTTTGCCAGTGAATCGCCCGATAGGCGCTGTTCATGTCGATGCAGCGGCCGGCGCCCATCAGCAGGCAACCGATCAGCGCCGCGATGACATTGGGTACGGCACCGCTGACCATCAGCCCGACCATCACCGCCAGGCTAAGCAATGCCTGCGGCGCGCGGGTGCGGGCAGGCGCGACCTGGTCGATCTCGGCGGGCAGGCTCAGCACCAGGAAGTCCTTGGGTTTGCTTTGCAACTGGCGTACCGCTTTCCACGGGCCGACCACCAGCAGTGTGTCGCCCAGGCGCAGCTTTTCTTCGACCAGTTGCTCTTCGATAGCGGCCTGTTCGCGGCGCAGGCCGACCACGTTGAGGTCGAAACGGGTGCGGAAGGCCAGTTCGAGAATACTCTTGCCGATCAGCTGCGAGCCTGGTGGCAGCGAGACTTCGGCCATGCCCAGCTCCTGGGACTGATCGATGAAATAGGCCGCCTTGAAGTGCAGGGGCTCCAGTTGCATGGTCTGGCACAGGCTGCGCAGGTCGTCGCGGTTGGCGAACAGGTCGAGCAACAGCACGTCGCCCTGCTGCAGCACGGTGTTGGAGTCGGCGGAGATCACCCGTGTGGTGAACTTGTGCTGGCGCTCGATGCCGATCACGTTGGCGCCGTGCCGGGTGCGCAGTTCCAGCTCACCGAGGGTGTGGCCGATCAGCGGCGAATGAGGGCGGATGCGCAGGCGCCGCTCACGGCCGTTGAGCTTGTAGTCCAGTACCAGGTCCAGCAGTGTGCGGCGGGTTTCCACGCGGCCGTCCTTGCGTACTTCGCCGTTGAGCCAGTGGCGGGTAAGCAGCATGTAGCCGATGCCCAGCACCAGCACCACCAGGCCGAACGGGGTAAAGCTGAAGAAGCTGAAACCCGCTTCGCCGTTGCGCACCAGTTCGCTGTGCACCACCACGTTGGGCGGCGTGGCCACCAGGCTGAGCATGCCGCTGATCAGGCCGGCGAAGGCCAATGGCATCATCAGGCGGCTGGGTGAGAGCTGCAGCCGTGCGGAAATGCTCAGCACCACCGGGATGAAAATGGCCACCACGCCGGTGGAACTCATGATCGACCCCAGCCCGGCCACGGCCACCATCAGCAGCACCAGCAGGCGTGTCTCGCTATTGCCGGCCCGCTCGCTCATCCATTCGCCAATACGGTAGGCAATACCGGTGCGCACCAGGCCTTCGCCGATCACGAACAGGGCGGCGATCAGTACCACGTTGGGGTCGCTGAAGCCGGCCAGGGCCTGCTCCACGGTGAGAATGCCGAGTAGCGGCAGGGCGAGAATCACCATCAGCGCGACCACGTCCATGCGTGGGCGATTGATGATGAACAGGACGACGACGATGGCCAGCAGGCCGAGGACCCAGAGCAGCTCTTGGTTCATGGGGAGGGGGTGTTCCTTCACACGGGGCACGATAGACAGTAGCAGCCAGTGTGCCAGCTTGTGATGAAGGGGGTGTTGATGTGCTGCAACAAAAAGGGCCGCTATGCGGCCCCTTGGTCACCTAATCAGTGACGGTGACGGCGGTGCTTCTTGCTGCCGCGGTTGTCGTCACCCAGGTGATTGCCGAGGGCACCACCGGCCGCGCCGCCCAGGCCGGCACCGACGGTGGAGCCGGTCTTGCCGCCCACCGCGCCGCCCAGCAGCGAGCCGCCAGCCGAACCCAGGCCACCGCCGATAGCGGCTTCGGTACGGTTGCCCTTGCGTGCACCTACCGCACTGCCGGCTGCGCCGCCGACGCCGGCACCGATGGCTGCGCCGGTCTTGCCGCCGAGTTGTTGACCGACAACGTTACCCAGGACACCACCCAGGCCACCGCCAATGGCGGCAGTACCGTCACCGGCGAAAGCGCCCTGGCACAGCAGCAGGCCGAGGGCAAGGGAAGGCAGAGTCAGACGCATGGTACGAACCTCAAAGGAATCATCAGGTTAAGTTGCCGCGCAACGGGCGGCAGGTCAGGGGTGCAAAGACGCTTCAGCGGTAGTCGCGGTCACCGCGGTATTGACGATTGTCATCGTCATCGCGGTCATGCCGATGGTGGTGGCGATGGCCACGGTCGTGGTCGCGCCAGCCATCGTCGTCGTCATGGTAGCGATGGCTGTGGCAGCCTGCGGTCAGCAAAAATGCAGCAATCAGCGAAAGGCTTGCAAAGCGGGTCATCACGATATAGGTCCTTGATCCGCAATGGTTTACGGGACACTTCCTGAGACTGGGAATGATCCATTTGGTTTCCCAGACGGGCAAAAAATTGTCGCTGCAGTGATGAGCGGCGTGCTTGCAGGCTGTTGTTCTGTCCCATTCGGTCATGGTCGAGCGGGCAATGTCCCTCTAAACTGTGGGGTAAGCCGCAGCCAAGACGGCCATCTGCCACACGGTGAATCACGATGATCGCCCATACCCCCACGTTGTTCGCCGCCGTTGCACTGGTCGCAACCATTCTGGCCTTCTGCCTGCTGCTGGTCGGGCGCAGCAACCGCCGTGACAACCTGCTGCTCACCGGTTGCGGGCTGCTGGTGCATGCCTTGGCTTATGTCTGCTACACCGTCTATGCCCAGGCCCCGCTGTGGGTCAGCTATGGCCTGGGCAACAGCTTGCTGTCGCTGGCCCTGGCGTTCTACACCGCCAGCCTGTTCCGGGTACGCGAGCAGGTGGTGCCCTGGCGTGTCATCTTCGTCATCCCCGCCTGCATGCTGGTGGGGCTGATGCTGCTGCTCGATACGCTGGAGCCGCGCATGCTGCTGGCGACGCTGGTACTGGTGCTGCAATGCGCGATGATCCTTTACTGGGCGTGGCGCCATGCCGAGCGGCCGGGCAGGGCCCACCTGCTGCTGCAGATAGGTGCATTGATCAGCCTGGTCGGCCTGGGCATGCGTG
Source organism: Pseudomonas sp. WOUb67 (assembly GCF_050058005.1). NCBI lineage: Bacteria > Pseudomonadati > Pseudomonadota > Gammaproteobacteria > Pseudomonadales > Pseudomonadaceae > Pseudomonas > Pseudomonas sp. WOUb67. Next base: position 2,984,654 of record NZ_CP170112.1, read on the forward strand.
TGGTGGCGGTGGCCAATGGCACGGCAGTGGAAATGCGTTACGACACCAGCAACCTCAAGCAGAGCATTTCCGTGGCAATCGGCACGGCGACGGTGATGATGTATTCGATCGGGCTGGTGCTGATGGCCAAGGAACGCAGCGAGTCACGCTTGCAGCACCTGGCCCTGCACGATGTGCTGACCGGCACCTTCAACCGCAGGGCAATCCTGGAACGGTTTGCCGTGGAGCTGGACCATGCTCGCCAGCAACAGGCCAGCCTGGCCGTGGCAATGATCGACATCGACCATTTCAAGCGCATCAACGACCTGTATGGGCACCTGGCCGGCGACGAGGTGCTGTGCCATTGCGTGCGCCAGTTGCAGCAGCGGCTGCGCCAGGGCGACAGCCTGGGGCGTTATGGCGGTGAGGAGTTCTTGTTGCTGCTACCGGGCTCTGACCGCAGCGGGGCGATGGCTGCGCTGCAAGGGCTGCGTGAGGCCATTGCGCGCAGCCCGGCGCGTTTTGCCGGTGACCAGATCGAACTGCGCTTCAGCGTCGGGCTGTGGTGTGGCGTGCCGGGCCCCGACGACAGCACCGCCAACCTGCTGGCCCAGGCCGATGCGGCGCTTTACCAGGCCAAGGCCGCCGGGCGCAACACGGTGCACATGGCGGCAGTGGTCGAGGCGGGTTGAATCAGGACGCCGGCTGAATCGCCAGCACCACCCCATTGGTGATCTGTACCAGCACGTAGTGCTCGCCCATGCGCACCCAATGGCTTTCCTTCTCGGGTGCGGGCAGGCCTTTGGCTTTCCAGTCCTTGATGGCCTGGTCGTCACGTTTGTACTGGTCCGGTGCCTTGTCGCCGACGCTCAGCTCGCGATTGTGGGTTTCCGGGGCGGTGATGCTCTCTTCGCTGGAGGGCGCGGCGCTGACAGCCAGGGGCAGGCAGGGCAGGGCGGCGAGTAGCAGATAGTGAAGCTTCATGTGGTGCTCCTTTATGGCGGCATGCCTTATCTGCGACAGCGGCATGTGCGTGACAATTCACTCGCGATGCCCGCCAGTGCTAGAGTCGCTTCTTTTTCAATACCCTTGAGGATGGAACATGCGTGCGATTCTGCCGATGGCCGCGGCGCTGATGCTGGTCGGTTGTGCTTCTGCGACCATGGAGACGGCCCGCGGCGGCAAGCCGACTGCGCAGCTTGATTCGCACAAGGCGCCGGAGCTGGTGGCCCAGTGCATCCAGTTCAGCTGGCAGGAGGAGAAGGTGTTCGGCGACGATGCCAGTGGTTACCTGGAGCCGCGCAAGCAAGGCGGGTTTACGGTGTACACCCGTGAGGCCGAAGCGTTTGTGGATGTTTACCCGCAGGCAGGCGGGGCGCGGGTCGACTACTACGCGCAGAAGAATGACGGCGTGGCGCTGCAGCGCCGGGCGGCGGCGGCCACCTGTTTGTAAAGGCTGGCTTCATCGCCGGCCTGTATGAGCGGCCTTGCGTCGCGATAGGGCTGCAAGGCAGCCCCAGCAATCTGTGCGTCTGCGCTGAAACCCTGGGGCTGCTGCGCAGCCCTATCGCGACACAAGGCCGCTCCTACAAGGGCCCAGTTGTTTGCCCGGTGGGTGTTTTTCGGGTTTTACAATTTTTAGCAAGGCAGTGGTGTCGTGGGGACGTAGGTGGACGCTAGCATGAGCCGTCACCACTCAAGGAAGACACCATGGAGCGCTCACTGCAACTCAACCGCACCAGCTGGGACGAACGCGCCCCGCTGCACGCTGCCTCGAAGGACTACGAAGTCGAGATTCTGGTCCAGCGCCCGGGGCACCTTTCCGAAACCGTCCGCTTCGACCTGCCGTTGCTCGGCGACATCAACGGGCTGAACACGGTCCATCTGCAGTGCCACATCGGCACCGACACCCTGTCGCTGGCACGCCTTGGCGCCAAGGTCTGCGGCCTGGACTATTCCGCCGCTTCGCTGGTGGAGGCGCGGTCACTGGCCGAGCGTTGCGCGGTGCCCATCGCGTATGTCGAATCCGACGTCTATGCCGCCGACAAGGTCCTGCCGGCAGGCACGTTCGACCTGGTCTACACCGGTATTGGCGCGCTCTGCTGGTTGCCCCGCATCGAGCCGTGGGCGCGTGCGGTCGCGGCGCTGCTGAAGCCTGGCGGGCGGTTGTTCCTGCGCGATGGGCACCCGATGCTGATGGCCGTCAACGAAGACCACACGGACCGCCTGCAGCTCGAATACCCCTATTTCGAGCACGAAGCGCCGACGGTGTGGCACAACGACCAGACCTACGTTGAAACCGAACAGCGCCTTGCCCACACCGAAACCCACGAATGGAACCACGGCCTGGGTGAAGTCGTGACTGCCTTGCTGGCACATGGGCTGCAGCTGACGGCACTGGTCGAGCACCAGAGCATCCCCTGGGAGGCGCTGCCGGGGCAGATGGTCAAGGGCAGCGATGGTGAATACCGCTTGCGCGAGCAGCCTGCACGCCTGCCCCTGAGCTACACCTTGGTGGCGGTCAAAGCCTGATCAGGACAGGTAGCCGCCGTCGACGTTGAGTGCCGTGCCGGTGGTGTAGCTGGAGGCATCGCTGGCCAGGTACAGCACCGTGCCGGCCATTTCCTTGGGGTCGGCCACGCGCTTGAGCGGGATCTGCTGCAGTGCGGCGTTCAGGATGGCATCGTTCTTCACCAGTGCAGAGGCGAACTTGGTGTCGGTCAGGCCCGGCAGCAGGGCGTTGCAGCGAATGCCGAACTGGGCGCATTCCTTGGCGAAGACCTTGGTCATGTTGATGACCGCTGCCTTGGTCACCGAATAGATACCCTGGAAGTGGCCGGGGGACACGCCGTTGATGGACGCCACGTTGATGATGCTGCCACCGCCATGCTCGCGCATCAGCTTGCCGGCTTCCACCGACATGAAGAAGTAGCCGCGGATGTTCACGTCCACGGTCTTCTGGAAGGCATTCACGTCGGTGTCCAGCACGTTGCAGAACTGCGGGTTGGTGGCAGCGTTGTTGACCAGGATGTCCAGGCGCCCGAACTGTTCACGGATGCCGGCGAACACCTGCTGGATCTGTTCCATCTCACCGATGTGGCAGGCCACTGCGGTCGCCTTGCCCCCCGCCGCGATGATCGCCTCGGCCACTTGCTGGCAACCGTCGAGCTTGCGGCTGGAAACGATCACATGGGCACCTTGCTGGGCCAGCAGGTGGGCGATGGCTTCGCCGATGCCGCGGCTGGCGCCGGAAACAAAGGCAATCTTGCCGTCGAGGTCGAACAGGTGGGTCTTGGACATGCTGTTTTCCTTGTTATCCGTCGTCGTGGGCGTTGTTCAGAGGCTGGATTTGGCAATGACCTGCAAGCTCATCTGCTCCAGCAAGCGGTTCATGTGGATGAACTGGGCGAAGCGCTTGTCCTGGGTCTGGCCGTGGAAGTAGCGGTAGTAGATCTGCTGGACGATGCCGGCCAGGCGGAACAGGCCATAGCAATAGTAGTAATCGAAGTTGTCCAGCGGGATGCCCGCGCGCTCGGCGTAGTAATCCACGAACTGGCGGCGGGTGAGCATGCCCGGCGCGTTGCTCGGCTGGCGGCGCATCATCTGCACCGGCGCCGGGTCGTCGGCCTCGATCCAGTAGGCCAGGCTGTTGCCCAGGTCCATCAGCGGGTCGCCCAGGGTGGCCATTTCCCAGTCCAGCACGCCGATGATGCGCATGGGGTTGTCGGCGTCGAGGATCACGTTGTCGAAGCGGTAATCGTTGTGCACGATGGCGGGCTGCGGATGGTCGGCGGGCATTTTATCGTGCAACCAGGCGGTCACCTTTTCCCAGCGCGGGGCATCCGGTGTCAGGGCTTTTTCGTAGCGGCTGGTCCAGCCCTCGATCTGGCGCTGCACGTAGCCTTCCGGCTTGCCCAGGTCGGCCAGGCCACAGGCGTTGTAGTCCACCTGGTGCAACTCGACCAGGCGGTCGATAAAGCTTTTGCACAGGGCCTCGGTACGGCTGGCGTCCAGGTTCAGCTCGGCGGGGATGTCCGAGCGCAGGATGATGCCCTTGACCCGTTCCATGACGTAGAACTCGCCGCCGATCAGGCTGCTGTCCGTGCAGTGCACGTACGCCTTGGGGCAGAAGGGAAAGCCGCTGTTCAACTGGTTGAGGATGCGAAACTCGCGGCCCATGTCGTGGGCCGACTTGGCCTTTTGCCCGAAGGGCGGGCGGCGCAGCACAAAGTCCCGGCCCGGGTAGCTGACCAGGTAGGTGAGGTTGGAGGCCCCTCCCGGGAACTGGCTGATGCGCGGCAGGCCGTCCAGGCCGGGGATGCTGGCCTTGAGGTAAGGGTCGATGACGGCCGCGTCGAGTTCTTCGCCGGGGCGTACCTGGGTGGACTGGTCGGTGAGCGTCATGCGTTTTCCTTATTCTCGATCGCAAGGACTATTGGCTAATCTAATGGCCTGCCGGCGTTGGAACAAGCGTGCCAGGTGCCATATAGGTGAGGGTGTTGCTGCCTGATCAACTGCCTTGATGTAAACCACCGATAGCCTGATCGCATCCCCGTGTAGGAGCGGCCTTGTGTCGCGATGAGCCGCAAGGCGGCCCCGGATTTGCGCACCATGCAAGATTGCCGGGGCCGCCTGGCGGCCCATCGCGACACAAGGCCGCTCCTACAAATAGCCAGCGCAGTTCTGGACCAGGCAAAAAAAAACCGAAGCCGGCAAGGCTTCGGTTTTTCGATCATCCGGTGTACCCAGCCCTCAGGACGGGAACAGCTCGCTGAGTTTCATCGACAGCATCATGTCGCCTTCAACGCGCAGCTTGCCGCCCATGAAGGCCTGCATGCCGTCGGTTTCGCCGCTGACGATACCCTTCAGGGTTTCGCTGTCCATCACCAGGGTGCAGTTGGCGTCCGGGTTTTCGCCTTCCTGCAGGTCGCAGGTGCCATCTTTGACGATCAGTGCGTATTGCTTGTCTTCGTCGGTGATGTTGAAGCCGAACACCAGGTCCAGGCCGGCGGCAGCGGATGGGTTGAACTTCGCTTGCATTGTTTTGACGGCATCAGCTACGGAGGTCATGGCGCATTCCTTATAGAGTTATTTACACGTCCCCGCAGGGACACAACAAACCGGGCTTATCGATAGGTGACAAGCTCCGGTACCCTCAACAGCTGCACATGGGCCTGGCTGTTGAAGGAGGCCAGTGCCACGTCGCGGCCGCGGAACTTCAGCTGGCTGAGCGACGTGTTGATGATCTGCCAGTTCAGCGCGAACGCCTGGCTGGGGGTAATACGGGTAACCAGGTGGAGCAGGGCGGCAATGGTGCCGCCGGAGGTGAAGATGGCAACGTTATCACCGCTGCCGGCGGCATCGAGCACGCGCTGCAGGCCACCTTGTACACGGCTGGTGAACGCCTGCCAGCTTTCCAGGCCATCGTCGGCATGTTCGCCCGCGTGCCAGCGCTGCACCATCAAGGCGAACAGGCGCTGGAACTCACTGCGGTGCTGCGCTGCATTGCGCAGGATGTGCAGGGCATCGGGCTCTTCTGGCAGCAGCCCGGGTAACAGGGCGCGGATGACGCCATCGGCATCGAACTCATTGAACGCAGCGTCGGTCTCAACAGCCGGCACCGGGCAGCCACTGGCATGCAAGGCCTCCAGGGCCAGGCGTGCGGTATCCTGCTGGCGGCGCAGGTCGCCTGCCACGCAGCGGTCCAGCCGAATACCCAGTTGGGCCAGGTGCTCACCCAAGGCCTGGCTCTGGCGCACACCCACGGGCGAGAGGACGTCGTAGTCATCGGCACCGAAGGAGGCTTGGCCATGTCGGATCAGGTAGAGGTTGCCCACGAAAGGTTCCGGCCTGTTTGGAGGTTGCTGCGAGGTTAGGATGCAGCACACGGGCTGTCAACGAAAAAACATACAAGCGTTTGAAAAGGTTGTTTGAAAGGTGTTGCCAGCGTTTACACCGGCTGGCAGCGCCTCAGGTGCAGCGGTATGCTTGCAACAGTTACGCGCCGTTCTGGCGCAGGTATTTAAGGAGTCAACGTGGAGTTTCTTGCCGAGTACGCAAGCTTTCTCGCCAAAACCGCCACCCTGGTTATCGCCATCCTCGTGGTGCTGTCGGCCATCGCCGGGTTGCGCAGCAAAGGGCGGCGCAAACCGGGTGGGCAGCTGCAGGTCACCCGCCTGAACGAATTCTACAAGGACCTGCGCGAACGCCTGGAGTCCGGCCTGCTCGACAAGGCCCAGCTCAAGGCCTTGCGCAAGCAGCAGGCCAAGGCGGAAAAACAACAGAAGAAAGGCAAGGCCGAGGAAAAGGGCCGGGTCTTCGTGCTGGACTTCGATGGCGACATCAAAGCCTCTGCCACCGAAAGCCTGCGCAACGAAATCACTGCGCTGCTGACCCTCGCCACCCCGCGTGACGAAGTGGTGCTGCGCCTCGAGAGCGGTGGTGGCCTGGTGCACAGCTACGGCCTGGCCGCGTCGCAACTGGCGCGCATTCGCCAGGCGGGCATCCCGCTGACCGTGTGCATCGACAAGGTGGCCGCCAGCGGTGGTTACATGATGGCCTGCATCGGCGAGAAAATCGTCAGTGCCCCGTTCGCCGTACTGGGTTCGATCGGGGTGGTGGCACAGCTGCCCAATATCAACCGCCTGTTGAAGAAGCACGACATCGACTTCGAAGTGCTGACCGCCGGCGAGTACAAGCGCACCCTCACCGTGTTTGGCGAAAACACCGACAAGGGCCGGGAGAAGTTCCAGGAAGACCTGGACATCACCCACCAGCTGTTCAAGGATTTTGTCGCCCGCTATCGCCCGCAACTGCACATTGACGAAGTGGCCACTGGCGAAGTGTGGCTCGGCGTTGCCGCACTCAACCGCCAGCTGGTGGACGAACTGCAGACCAGCGACGAGTACCTCAGCGAGCGCGCGCGCAACGCCAACCTGTTCCACCTGCACTATGCCGAGCGCAAGAGCCTGCAAGAGCGAATCGGCATGGCTGCCAGTGGCACGGTGGAGAACACCGTGGTGGGCTTGTGGAGTAAACTCAGCCGTCTGCGCTAACACCTTGAGCCCGTTGAAATTTTTTTTCGTTCAGGGGGTTGCAAGGTTAAAAGAATGAAGACATAATGGCGCCCATCGAAACGCAGCAAACTTTGAAAAAGGTTCAGCGTTTCAAGGAGATAGCAAAGCGCAAGCAGCTAGATCCGACCTTTGAGGCCGAGTAGCAAAGTGGTTATGCTCCGGATTGCAAATCCGTCTACGCCGGTTCGATTCCGACCTCGGCCTCCACCATTCGAAAGCCCCGCAGCCATTGAGGTTGCGGGGCTTTTTTAATGCCTGCGGATTTTGTCCCGCGCTCGATTTGGGACAAATTTGGGACACCGAAGAAAATTGCGTGTCCCAGTTGTCCCCCGCAAAACCCGGTGCATGGCCACTTACGAGCAGCGCCCAGGCGGCGCATGGCGGGCAAAGATCCGCCGGAAAGGATATCCCTCCCTATCTGCGACCTTCGATACCAAGGCCGAAGCCCAGCGCTGGGCGGCCGAGATCGAAGGCGGTATGTCGCGCGCCCGGTTCGTCGACATGCGAGAAGCGGAGCGCAAAACCTTCAGGCATGACTTCGTCCCTGGCCGCCATATCGCGGCAGTGAATAAAGGGCAGAGGGGTAAAAAAATGGAGTTTTGTTCGTGGCCGGTGGTCAAGCTAGTTGGATAGGCCTAATTACAAATGATGGGTCTGCCAGTCCTGGTTACACCAACCACCAGCCGGCGGTGAAGGAGATCTTTATGCGAATGAGGGGCCACGTGTACTGGGCTTGGGCTGACCCGACGCTTCATCACCGCATTCATGGCGAGACACTCGATGACGGCACATGCATCGATGTCCAGGTGCGACTGTCGCGAACAGGCACTACGCAGATGTTCATCGGGGTGTATGCGTCGTCCGGTATGGCACTTCACGAAGAGGCTTTCGATTCGCGCCCTGGTGAGTCGATGACGAGGGGTTTGGCCTGGGGTGTGGGCCGGGCCCGTCGAGTCGCTACCGATACCATCCCTCAGTTCGATCAGTTCGCCTGCTCAAAATAGAGGGGAAGGGAGTTACAGCGGGCCGGAGTACAAATGTGCTCACTGCGTCAGGTTGCCATGCAGTCCAGGGTTGCGCGGTCTATACATTGGGGTCTTGAGAAGGGGGGCGGCGGTGGAATTTTGTTCCAGGCCGCCGGCATCGCGGGTTATTCACTCTACGGTGCAAATCCAACGATGATTTTGCCGGTACGGCGCTCTGGTGAATGCCACGTCTGATACTAGGGTCATGCCGCGCTTTTGAAGCGCTTCGGTCAGTTGAGCGAGTGTCTCTGCCTGGATAGTCATTGCTGTCACCTCGTCAGATTACTGCGTTCTTAATTGCTGACCGGGCAGGCAACTGGCAGATTCAATTTTTTTGGCGGTTGGGTCTACCTGACGATGTCGGGGGCATCTGGTGCAGCAGTGCCTGGTTGCCAGCGCTGCACGATAAGCGTCAAGGCGCTCAAGGGCAGCGTGGGAGGGCAAGGCAGGTTTGCGCGGCGGTGCCGCGCGGGGTGTCGGGTGGTGTTGCCGGCAGACTACCCAGGCAACATTCAGAGCTTGTATTGAATGGTGTAGGAAGCATCGGTTCTCGGTTCTATCGTAATAGGAATACCGAAGAGCTTCCCTCGGCAATCACTGACAACACAGCGATACACCGTTCCCTGCCGGAGCTGGGCCCATAAGCCTTCGTCATGTATCGCGATACCCAGCACACGGTTGTTCGGATCCTCTCTGGCCTGAGCAACGTAGTGGTCCAGGTCGCACCCGAATTCAGCACTGGTAAGCTCTGGATCGTAGCCGATCAGCACGCCGTGCCTTTTCAGATCGTCCCTTATACGCTCAATCACGTCATCTGCTTCTTGTTTTAGCATGATTGTTACCTCGCGGTGCTTGTACTCATTAAAACTCTAGCTGACCTTGATGGTTTTCGTTGTCCATCGGCGTAATCAACGACTCACCCTCATTCCTCACATTTCCTACCGCCTTGCCGACCGGATACCACCGGAATTGTGCAGCCGGCCTGCAACCTTGCTCCACGATCGCCACAGCCCGTTCCGGCGATGTAGTCGGGTCGATCCATTCCCGCGCGAGCTCAGGGGGCAACACCAAGGGCTTCCTGTCGTGGATGTCGATCAGTCCCTGATCCGCTGCTGCGGTGATGATCACAAATCCATCGCGCTCGTCTGTCTCGGTGTTCTGGTGCACTTCTGCAAGCGCCGCGAAATAGAGCGGGGCGCCGTTGGCGCTTGTGATGTAGTACGGCTGCTTGCGCTTTGGGTCCGCTGGATCTGGTATCCACTCGAACCATCCGTTCGCCGGCGCCAGGGCTCTACCACCTGGCCACAGGTCTTTGAAGAATTTCCCTGTTACCACTGTTTCGGCCCGCGCATTAATCGGGTCCGGCCGCTTCCCCTTCGCCCAAAACGGCGACCATCCCCACTTGACGCGATCCACGCTCAGCCCACCCTTTACCTGGCGTATGACCTCGACGCGGGTCGAAGGCGCTACGTTGTAGCGACTGATTGGCTCGTGGTCGTAGCCGTTGATTACGACCAGATCCAGCGATAGCTGGCGCAGGTAGTAATCCATTGACTCGTAGATCGAATACCGTCCGCACATCGCTAGCCTCTCGCTCGTCAGAAAATTCACCGCCCAGGATTGACCGAGCTTCCGATGCCAGATTTACTGTATATGCATACAGTTTGCATCGGACCTTCCACAATGACCATTACATTCTTAGGCACGCCAACCGGCGGTACCGAACCCCTACCACTCTATTCATTTCACGTTCCGGCCGGTTTCCCATCCCCGGCAGCGGACCATCTGGAAGGCCATATTTCCCTTGATGAGCTATTCGACCTCCGCGCACCCCATGTGTATCTGGTGAAAGTGGAGGGGGACAGCATGCAAGGGGCAGGGATCTACTCCGGTGACATCGTTATCGTAGACCGCGGGCGTGAGGCGGAGCATGGGGACATTGTCATCGCTGCGGTCAACACCGAGCCCGTATGCAAGCGTCTGCACCGCCGTGACGGAGTGGTGATTCTCAAGTCGGAGAACCCGGCATACCCTGCGCGGTACATCATGGAAGGCGATGAGCTTGTCGTTTGGGGCGTTGTGCGTTACAGCGTGCGCGACCATGCGCAGTGACCAGGTGTTCGCGCTGATTGATTGCAACTCGTTCTACGCGAGCTGTGAGCGCGTGTTCCGGCCGGACTTGGCCAAGACACCCATCGTTGTGTTGAGCAACAACGATGGGTGTGTGATCGCTCGGTCATACGATGCGAAGCCATTCGTGAAGATGGGTGAGCCGTATTTCCAGGCCAAGGACAAGCTGCAACGCCATGGCATCATGGCCTTCAGCAGTAATTACGCGCTGTACGGCGACATGAGCGAGCGCGTCATGACCTTGATCGAATCCATGGTGCCGGCCACCGAGGTCTACAGCATTGATAACGGTAAGGTGTAGGGTATGGGCATCCACACAACAAGGTAGAGACCATGGACATGATGGTGTTCGCTGAGGCTGCCGAATGGTCACGTTAGAGCGCATCTGCTTTTCACCCCATTACCACACACGAGAGTCTGGCGCGGTCGCTTACTCTCCAAGTGGAAGCCGTCAAGTGATCGAAGGGTTACCGCAGATCTTTTGGACTGACGGTACCCCGTGGAGAGAGGCAAATCTTTGGGCAGTGGAACGCGTGACTACTGGCGAGGCGACGCTAAAGACCGTTACTAGCAATATGAACGGTCTATTGAATTACGCTAAATTCCTTGAGTCCCGTAACTTGCAGTGGTTTGAGTTTCCTGTCCGAAAAGCTGATCGCTGCTTGGTATTGTATCGGGGAGCGCTTATCAAGTTACGCAATGTCGGAGGGGTTAGCCCATCGACAGCGTCGGAATACATGAGAAATTGCGTAAAATTTTATAAGTGGATAAGGGCGAAAGACCTGTTGGCTCCTCATGTCGCACTGTGGCGCGAGAAATCTTACTTTATAAAGTTTTTTGATCAGGTTGGCTTCGAGCGTACACTCAGTGGTGTAACTACTGATCTTGGCATTCCAAATAGGCGTCGACTTGGGTTGACTCTAGAAGGTGGGCTTCTGCCAGTGTCCGAAGTTGATAGGGATAGAATATTAGATTTTGCAAAGGCTAACGCCACGCCGGAGCTCTATCTGATGATGGCGGTTGGGTTCTTTACAGGTATGAGGCTCGGTAGCATTTGCGATCTTAAGATTGATACACTGGAGCGTGCAGTTCCAGACCCGTGTGCTCAAGGCCTTCTTCGTATAGCCATTGGACCGGGAGCGTCCCCGGCGGTACATACAAAGTTTGAAGTGACCGGTCAGGTTTGGATTCCCCACGCCCTGCGGAACGCATTGTTGGAGTACGTCCAAAGTTGGCGGCGAATAGAGCGAGAAGCCAAGGCGTTACCTGGTAATCGTAGTTTGGTGTTTTTGACCCGTTTTGGTAATCCTTACGGGAGACGTGGAAGCGATCAATCTTCGGCAGTGAACGTAGAAATGTCAGCGCTACGGAAGTCTGGTATTGCTTCCGGATTAGTTGCTCTTCGGGGATTTCGCTTTCATCAAACTAGATGTACGTTTGGCACTGTGTTGGCGCAAGTCGCACTTAGTGCTTGTGCCGATGTCTCCGTAGTTGTTGCGATGGTTAGTGATGCGCTACTTCATGGGCGCAATTCTGAGTCAACCACTTTTAAATATATACGCTTCGTTCAGGCAATGCCCGCTAAACAAGCGATTTCAAACAGTTTTATGTCTGCCTTCATCGGCGTCAGGTTCGAGAGACCACGTGGTGAATAACTTCGAAGGTGTACTTACATTCCCCATGCTCGAATACGGTGCCACTGAAACTCCATGGGACTTGAGGTCCTTGCTTTTTCGCGGGGGTGCTGCTGTGAGGGTAAATAAGGTAAGCCAATTAATCGAGTCCAATAAATTAGGAGGCCTCCTTGCAGAACGTATTGAACTAGTAACCAAGCTTCATGAGAACCTGGCTGATGATCTTGCCGGTGGTGGGAGTCGGTTCTCCGCAGATAACAAGGTGACTGTTCTCCGCAGGTTTTTTGCCTGGGTCGACGCTGAAGAATTCCCTTTGAGTCTTGATTCAGCCCCTGATGCATTTATTCGCTGGTCTGAGCACATGGTTCAATGTCATCGAATTCGTAAGGAGTTTAGTGCGCGCACCCTTTATGAGCTTACTAAGCTCATTGCAACGATGCTAGATAAAGTCTTGGGTAGTAAGGCTAGTTTGAGTAAAAGAATTCGAGTTCGAAAGCCGCGAGGTAACGGTAAAGTTCACACATCTCACTCTGCTAAACAAAGTCTTCAAGAAACCTTTGAGTTTGGTCGTTTTCTGGCTGCTATTTGCGATGCCCTGACCTGGGAGGTGATAACTGGGCCTTTACCTGTAAAAGTCATGCTGAGTTCAGGGAAGATGCTAGAATTGTGGTCAGGGCTACGCAATCCTGAAAAGTATGCAGCGCAACGAAAAATGCCTCATGCCCAACGAAAAATCGATGCTGCGAAAGGTTTTAACGAGGCATGGATAAATGACAGGTCTTTGAGAGCTCGTACCCCGCTCGTAAATCTACGAATTGAAAGTGAGATGCTGATATTTATTGCCCAGACAGGGCTAAATTTGAAGCAAACTCATACATTGAGGCTAGATCAGTACCACTACACTAGCCATCTCGATGGATATCAGGTCCGCGCCTATAAGGAGCGGCGGGAGGGCGAGGTGTTATTTGAAATTTTCGCCAGCTACAAGAAGTGGTTTGAGCGTTATTTGATCTGGCGAGCCCAGTGGTTTTCTATTGATGATGACGCCTTACTTTTTCCACTTGTTCGTAGTGGTGGCCGACTCGTGGGTACTGCTCCGCAGTTCACTAACTTAACGCGCATTTGTGGCGAAGTTGGGGTTGTGCTTGTGAGACCTTTGAAGCTCCGTGGCACGCGCATCAATTGGCTTCTTCGACAATCACAGAACCCGGAGCAGGTCGCTGAAATTGCACAGCATACTGTGGGAACTCTCCTGAGGGTTTATGCGGAACCGCATCCACAGACGGCTATGCTTGAAATCACACGTTTCCATCAAACTAACGATCCTTCGATATCACCGCCAGCCCCTGGTCGCTGCGTTTCAGCAGCACCAGAACCTCTAGATACGTTCTTAAAGAACGTGCCGGAACCGGATTGTATCAACGCAGCTGGATGCTTATTCTGTATGCACCATCGCGATATCGAAAGTGCTGACCACGTTTGGTCTCTTGCAAGTCTCCGTCATCTAAAGTCCTTAGAGTTGGCCCGCTATCGTCCGCCTGCTCATGATGAGCAAAGTATTTCGGAGCATCCTACTTTTCAGGTTGTAGATCGATTGACAGCCAAGCTTCGTTTTTTTGAGCAGAGTAGCGCAATTCGCAAGGAGTGGGTCGTCGAAGCCACAGCCCGTATACACGAAGAAGACTACCACCCAGCTTGGTACGGTTTTATACGTTTAGCAGAGTTTCAAAAGGAATCAGCGTTGTGAAAGATTTCCTTCATGAACTTGGACTTGCCATCGAATCTCCTATTGTAGGGCCGGACGCTATTAATTACCGTCCACCGAGTTGGCCGCCGCACCCTAATTGGCCGGCCATCATCGATGCGGTAGGTAAAACTGTTAGCTGCTGGGGTGATTCTGTTTGGCGTCTCGATCCTTGGGCCGGAAAAAAAGTTACTTTGAATTTCGGAGATAGCTCCTCCCAGAAATTTGCGGCAGCGATTGATTCGAAAAATGCGGACCTGCTCCGAATCATTACTGGATGGTGGATGTTTGGTCCAAGTGCAGCACGAGGTTACAGAGGGCTTAAAACTCGCTTTGATCAAATTCGCAAGCTTTTCGTTTTGTGTTCACAAGAGGGAATTTTGGCATCTGAGCTGGCTCATTTTCCACGCGTGATCGACCGTCTGCCATCAGTTCTACAAGTTTCCCGCTCAGGCGAGCTTCTCGCGTTGCTGCACGAGCTGTACGAGCGGCGTGATGCCCTGGGATTCGTTTTACTGGATCGAGGCGGCTTAGCCTGCCTAGCAGCATCAATACCAGAACATCAGACCGCGCAAACCGCTTATATCCCACCGCGAATTTGGGCATACCAAGTTTCACGCTTGCGAGAGTGTCTCGAAGACTTTCTGGAGCATCGAAAGGATTTCGAGGCCTGCTATCGCTTTAGCAGTGCTGCGCATATCTATAATAACGCTAGGTTCATAAAGGGCGATAAATTTGCAAAATATCGTCCGTTTCAGCCTCCTAGTGGTGGAAAGCATGGTCGAGTGACTGGTTGTCGTTACTATGGCCCTTTTGTTAATACTGCGCGCAGATTTGGCGTCGCAAATTTGATCAGTCGCTGGCTAGGGGGCAAAGAGGAAGATTTTCGCCCTAATATATTGAGTAGCTACCTTGTATTTGTAAGCTATGTAGGACTAGCTTATATTCTGAATTTCAGTCTCATGCGTGTCGAGGAAGCGTGGGGGCTTCGTTCAGATTGTTTACAGATTGAGAGTGACCCCCAGTTTGGCGATATTTACGTCTTAAGTGGGGAAACCACTAAGACAATGTCCGATCAAAGGGCGCTTTGGGTTACTTCACCATCTGTAACGGTAGCTATTGAAGCAATGCGAGCGGTCGCTGAGCTTCGTCAGGAGATTGCTTTAATGACGCTGCCAGATCTAGTTTCTGCTAAGTTATCCTCACTATATCTTATCGATTATCAATTTGCGCCTTGGCTAACTAAGAAGCATGCTGGCTCTAAGTCGTTGCGTCCAAGTATTTATAGCTATAAAAGACTTTTGCAGTCGGGTATTAAGTTGTTTGATCCGGAGCAGTTGCGCATTACACCCAAGGACTTCGAGTTGGCTCGAATGGTGACGCCAACGTTAACCGATGAGTTTGCGGTCGGCGAAATCTGGCCCTTGGCGTGGCATCAGTTAAGGCGAACTGGTGCTGTCAATATGCAGGCATCTGGTTGGGTCAGTGACGCCTCCTTACAGTTCCAGCTTAAGCATGTTGTGCGTGCAATGAGCCTTTACTATGGGCAAAACCATTCAAAGGTTCGGCTGGAAGACAAAGCCCATACCTACTATGTGCGAACCATGTATGAAGTTTTAGGTAAGCAGTTGCAGCAACTCGCGAGCGATAGATTCATTAGCCCTCATGGAGAAAAGAGAAAAGCCGAGATAGTACGCTTGGTTTCGGCAGAAGAGGAAAAAAAGTTGATTAATTTGGCGGAGCGAGGGCTGGTAGCCCATAGGCCTGTAGTGCTCGGCGTATGTACTAGTAGAATCCCGTGTCCATACGGAGGGATCGATAATATTGCTCATTGTGGCGGAGGAGATTTGGAGGCCGATCCAAAGCCTTGTGCTCATGTGCTGTACGACTCTAGGCTACTCGACCAGGTCGAGAATCTTGAAACCGTCTTAGATGAGCTTATAGAGACCGCCGATGCTAATAGTCCCCTCATGGGATCCCTAGAAGCTCAAAAACGTAGTGTGGAGAATTATCGAAATGTCATCCGCGAATCAACCTCCTGAATCGGGACGGCGGTTAAGCGCGGGGGATCTTTACCGGGCAGCGTTTGAGCGACTGAAGGCGAACGAGCCTGAGCGACTTCCTAAAGGTGCTCTCGTCAGCCAGAACAACGTGGCCAAGGAAGCCGGCAGCGATCCGTCGGCTCTCAAAAAAAGTCGGTTCCCTTTGTTGATTGAAGAGATTCAGAGGTTTGTTGAGGGACAGGCCCAGGCGCGTCCCCCATCAGTGCATCAGACTAAGGTGCTTGCACGCAAAACGAACCGGGGTCTTAGGCAGCGGATTGCAGAGATCACTCAGCAACGAGATCGCCTTGCCAGTCTGTTGACCGAAGCGGACGCTACCATTCTGGAGCTCTACGACCGCATTTCTGAGCTAGAACAGCAGTTACCGCCAACGAATGTGCGCCCAATCGATCCGCGAGGCCGCAAGCGTCTCTGAGCAAGCTCCGACGAATCACCAGCGAGCGGGATTGACCCGAGACTGAATCAAGGATTAGCTGTATGCATGTACAGTTAATCCTTGAGCGTTCGCCATGACTATTACCTTTTTAGGCAAGCCAACCGGTGGTGCCGCCAAGCTTCCCTGCTATTCCTTTCGCGTACCTGCAGGCTTCCCTTCACCTGCGACCGACCATCTGGAAGGCGACATTTCTCTTGACGACCTTTTCGAACTGCGAGCGCCTCATATTTATCTGGTAAAAATAGAAGGGGATAGCATGCAGGGATCGGGGATTTTTTCGGGTGATCTGGTCATTGTCGACAGGAGCCGGGAGGCCGAGCACGGTGATGTAGTCATCGCGGCGTTGAACAATGAGCCAGTTTGTAAGCGTCTTCACAAGCGTAACGGGGTGGTGATACTCAAATCGGAAAACCCCAGCTATCCCGCGCGATACGTCCTCGAAGGAGATGAGCTATTGATTTGGGGCGTAATCCGTTTCAGTGTGCGTGATCATGCGCAATGATCAAGTGTTCGCGCTGGTTGATTGCAACTCATTTTATGCGAGCTGCGAGCGTATCTTCCGACCCGATCTGGAAAAAACGCCTATCGTAGTACTGAGTAATAATGATGGGTGTGTGATCGCACGGTCGTATGACGCAAAACCGTTTGTAAAAATGGGTGAGCCTTTCTTCCAAATTAGAGACAAGCTAAAGCGGCATGGAATTGTTCCGTTTTCTAGTAATTATGCGTTGTATGGCAATATCTCCGAGCGCGTTATGACGCTCCTAGAATCTTCCGTAGAGCGTTGTGAACGTTATTCTATTGATGAGGCTTGGCTCGATCTGACAGGCATGCCGGGAGACATGGAGGCTTTCAGTCGCGACTTACGTCACCGAGTTCTTCGCTGCACTAGCATTCCAGTTGGTGTTGGTATCGCACACACCAAGACGTTAGCCAAGTTGGCTAATCATACGGCCAAAAGGCTCCAAGCTCACACTGGTGGAGTGGTGGACATTCGCGATAATTTCAAACGCGATTGGGTTTTGCGTAATACTGCGGTAACGGAGGTTTGGGGAGTTGGACGTCGTATGGCGGAACACTTCGGGGCTATGGGCATACGTACGGCAATGGACCTGGCAAGGGCCGACGCGTGGACGCTTCGACAGAAGTTCAACGTAGTGGTGGAGAAGACGGCGCGTGAACTAGCTGGCACGCCCTGCTTGGAACTGGACGAAGCAGAGCCGCCAAAGCAGGAGATCTGTTGCAGCCGGATGTTTGGCAAGCGACTGACAGAGCTTGTGCTGATCAAGCAAGCCGTGGCCACTTACGTCGCGCGTGCTGCTGAAAAACTCCGAGCGCAGGGCTCAGTGTGCAAGCGAATACGCGTAAGCATCCGCACCGGGATGTTTAACCCGGAGGAGGTGCACCACGCCCAGGGCGTGCTGGTTGAGTTGCCTTACCCAACCTCCGACACCCTGTTAATGACCAGATTCGCCACCGATGCTGTGTCGAAGATTTACAGGCCTGGTTTCCGGTACAGCAAGGCGGAGGTACTGCTGATGGAACTGCGTCAACCTGGAGAGTTCTCAGAGGATTTGTTCGCGCTTAAGCAGCCAGTTGCGTGTGGCCGACTTATGCAGGTTATGGATGATATCAACGACCGGTGGGGGCGCGGGACAATGCGGGTTGCTCGCGTGCCTGTCGCGCCGGATTGGGGGATGCGAAGAGAAATGATGAGCCAGTCTTACACCACGCGGATTGATCAGCTGTGGACCGTAAAGTGTTGAGTTTCTAAACGCCTCTTTTCTAACGCTGCCGTGGGTTCCATCACTAGGGCGAGGTGCCCAAGCGTCTCAGGGTGACGACTTATAGGGGTGCATACCCAACGGGTATAGTGCAATTCTCACCAGAAAGCTTGGCCCTCGATGGCAAAGCCTCAGCATTCATCGCTGATTTCTGCCCTTACACGAGCGAATAGTTCGTCAAGACTGCCCCCCGACTGCAGCAAAAAGCCTTCAGCCAAAATGCTGAGTGGATGCACGCCCATCACGTCGGCGATCGAGGTTAGCTTGTTGACGGTTATCGGGCTACTTTCGAACTGAGTGCAGCGTTGTTGGTGCTGGGGGCCGTTCTGGCCTACCTCGCGGCACGCGCCACCTTGCGGACACCGCTTATGGTTTCGTTGAATTGAGCAACATAGGGGGAGGGGCTTCATCGTGAGGCAGAGCGGGTGTGCATCAGGAAGATTCCAAGAGACTGCGGTTGTCCGCTATTGGCCGTTAGCTGCCAGTGGTGAGTGGCAGCTATGGGTCGTAAGCAGCCGTTCGCGAGTGGCTGCTTTCGACCCAAAGCAGACATTCGCCGATAGCGGTATGGGCAGACGAAGTCTAGGGGCTTCAAATTCCTCTCGAAAAACTGATATGCATCGGTTGAATGGAGGCCTGTCAGCGAGGGAACAGCAATGTCACAGCTGCGCGGAATCCCCAGCCTTGGGGGCCATCGCCTGATCTGTCCAGCCAGTACCTTGGGCCCGCTTGGATGGTCAGGGGTTGGCCATTTATCTTGAGCAGTTGGGTGACGGTCAAATTGATGGGGATCGACCACTCGCGTGACTGCCAGTCATAGGTCGATTCCGTGTTGATGCCGTAGGTGGTGAGCGACTTGGTGGTGTACGACAGGAAGGGTTGCAGGAATGTCTGATTGACCTTTTCCTTGCCATCCGGTGGGCTGCCATCAAGCCCCCAGATATGGTTGGCGAGTATGCCTCGGGTCCAACCATTTGACTGCTTGAGCGCTACCGCAGTCGGGCCCAGGCCCCATTGTTCATTCCCGAGCAGTTCGTCGCTGGCGGTCGGAATCAACAGGGCTGGGCCTGTACCGAGGATCCATCCGCTGTCGGTGGGCTTGCTGGGGGAAAAGAAGAAGCTTTGCGTAACGTCCCCTGCGCCTGATTTGTTCGCTGCGCCGTTGGGGGCCAGGCCGTGCTGGTCGATGACAGGCAAGATGGTGCGTGAAATGAGATTCCAGTCCTCATTCAGCGTGAATGGCAGCACTGGCTGGATGTTAGTCACGCTGTGCATACCATCACCGGTGGAGCCGATCTTCTGATCCCAGTTGTACTGCACCGGCAGGCTGTACATGGCAGCCACAGGGTTGAGGGCAGCCTTGGCCAGTTCTGCGGAGTCTTCGGCCTGGGCACTTCCGGCTCCAACAGCAATGACCAGCGAGATCCAGCATGTGCAATGGACTTTTTGCATAAGCTCTTCCTGTTGAGAGGCGGTTCGAAGTTCGCAGGCATTGCCCCAGCGCCAGTGTAGACAACGACTGCTCGCACGGTGAGAGCAGGCAAATGGCAATATCAATTGCCGCCGAGCGCGAGTTGAAATTGCCAGTGCCATAGCTGAAGGCCTGGAGAATCAGGTGCAAAAAATTGGCAGCTCATCAAGCTGCCCAGTAAACCTGATCTACACTGCTTCAAGTTTTCTGAAGTCGCCATGCTGCATACAGCAGGCTAACTAGCGCCTCGTTACCTCTGCCGTCTACCGACAGTCTTTCTAGCCCAAGGAGATGTTCATGGAAGTCATAGATGGGTTGATGACTCGGATGGTCACCTGCCTGAAGCCTTGCCTGCTGGCCACAGCGATTGCCGCTTGTACTGTCGTCACCGCGCAGGCAGCGACCGAACCCTTGGGTGGGCAACCCCCAGCGGGGGCCACCCCTTCGGTGAAGGACTTCGACTATCAGATCAAGTACCAGCGTGCGTTCGAAGCGATCCTCTGGAACATGCCGGCGATTGCCATCTACTCCTTCCGCCGTGCTGCCGAAAAGGATCTTGGCTACAAGGACAATGACATCATTGCCTATTCGGCAACGGCTACCCCACAACTTGAAGCCATTACTGCCAACAGCACCACGCCTTACATCGCGGCCTACACGGACCTGCGCAAAGGCCCAGTGGTGCTGGAAATCCCGGCAGCCTCCGCGGACGGCAGCCTATATGGCCAGGTGGTGGATGCCTGGCAACTTACCATCGCCGATGTAGGCCCGGCAGGGCTCGACAAAGGCAAAGGCGGCAAGTACCTGTTCACTGCACCTGATTACCAAGGTGAAGTACCCAAGGGCTATATCCACGTGGCCTCGCCCAACTACCGTATCGCTCTGGCGTTTCGCTCGGTGCCGCCCGCGGGCAAGACAGCCAAGGACGCCTACGAATACGCCAAGCGCCTGCGCATGTATTACCTGGCTGAAGCCAAGTCGCCACCGCAGCAGAAGTTCATCGACCCTGCCCATGAGCGCTACCCGACGCTGCCGTTCTATGACGAACGTCACTTCGAAGACATGCACGCGATCATGAGCGTGGAGCCAGTGCGCGAACACGACAAGGTCATGATGGGCATGCTGTCGTCCCTGGGCATCGTCAAAGGCAAACCCTTCGCACCGGACGAAACTGCCAAAAAGGCCATGCACCAGGCCGCGATCGATGCCTGGTTCTTTCTCCAGCAATGGTTCGACACCGAGATGTCCAAGCGCGTGTACTGGCCGGATCGGCACTACGTCTCGCTGTTGCAGCCTGATGCCAACCACACGTTCACGTTCATCTACGAAGATCGCATCGACTTGCTCGAACGGGCAGCGGAGTACTTCTGGTGCACCTACATGCCTAAAGTCCTCAGTGCCTCGCCGGCGACGTCGTACCAGATGGCGATGGCCGACAAGGACGGCAAACCGCTGGAAGCCGGCCAGCTTTACAAGCTCGATGTGCCCAAGGACATGCCGGTCAAGCAGTTCTGGGCGCTGACGGTCTATGACCGAGCCACCTTCTCGTTCATCTACAGCGACAGCAACCGCACCACGCTGTCGTCGTTCGACGTCGACAAGATGAAGAAGAATGCCGATGGCGGCGTGACGATCTATGTCGGGCCGACGGCCCCGCAAGGCGAGGAAGCCAACTGGATTCCCACCTCCGGCAAGCGTCCATTGCCTGCCATGCGCTTCTACGGTCCCACCGAAGCGTTCAACAACAAGACCTTCAAGTTGCCCGACTTCGAACGGGTAAACCCCTGAGTACTGCTTGCATCCTTCGAAAACCAAAAGACAGGGGCTGGCCCGCCGGCCCAAGGAGACTTGATGAAACCCATGGTGCTTGGAGCAGCCCTGCTTTCGCTTGCCGTGCCGGCCTTCGCACAGATTCCCGATAAGCTTGCCGAAGACGCCTACATCTATGGTTACTCCATGGACGAGGCCTACAAGTTCTTCTATGAGACGGCAGTCAAGACCAATACGCCGCTCAATCGCTTCCAGAACATCCGCCACCTGGCCGATGACACTTACGTCGACCACCCCACCATCAACAATGACACGCTGCACTTGATGGGCTGGCTGGATATCGCCGCAGAACCGGTGATCGTCAGCGTTCCGGACATGGAAAAAGGTCGTTACTGGATCCTGCACACCATGGACATGGGCCATTACACCACGTCCATGATCGGCTCCCGCACGCGCGACACCAAGGGCGGCCACTTCATGTTCGCCTCACCACAGTGGAAGGGCACGGTGCCCGACAGCGTCACCGAAGTGATCCGTGTCGAGTCCAACCTGGTGAAGCTGATGGGCAGGATCATGTCCACCGGGCCTGAAGACCAGAAGAAGGCGCTTGCCTACATGGACGACTGGAACGTCCGTACGCTATCGGCTTACCTGGGCGAGCCCGGCCCAAAGGCCAAGCAGCGCACGTACCCCGATCCGGCCAAGACCAATTGGCTGCAACGGGTGAACTTCGTGCTGTGCGACGGCAACATGGGCCAGGCCGACAAGAAATGGCTCGACCAGTACAAGTCAGTCGGCGTCGAACCCTGCAAGGAAAACTTCACCAAGGAGCAGCTGGCAGCCGCGAAGAAGGGTGAAGAACTGGGCATGAAGCACATCAAGGAACTCGCTCCGAAGATGACCGATGCCGGCAAGCTGCTGGGCACACGCGAGCAGTTGGGTGACGGGCCCCGTGACCTGTTTGCCGAGGGCACCTACATCGGCCAGTGGGGGCTGCCACCGGATGAAAGTATCTACCTGCGCACCGAGACCGCTGCGGACGGCAAGCCGATCAATGGTGCCAATGGTAAGTCCTACACCATGCACTTCAAGGCGCCCGAGGTCAGCCAGTTCTGGTCCTTCACCGTCTATGCCTCGGACAACCGCCTGATGGCCCACAACGCCATCAACCGCCACAGCCGCGGTGACCGTACCCTCAAGCCGGATGCGAATGGCGAATACACCATCGAGCTGAGCGCCAAGGGTGAAGAGAGCAACCCCAATTACCTGCCAATTCCGGAAAAGGATGCCTACATCGTCTTGAGGTTGTACGGCCCAAGCAAGGCAGTGCAAGGCGGCGGATACAAGTTCCCGCCCGTCGAAGTGACCTCGCCCTGATTCGTGAGGAGGGTGTTGCACCCTCTGGCAAGGGCTTCTGAAGGTGCGCTCAGAAGCCGTTGAGTTACACAGACGTGTTCGGGCCTGCCCCTTTCACACCTTGATTGCTCCCTTGACGCAATCGGACGTCAGGCAGGGCACTGAAAATTCGGTGTCCTGCTCTTTTTAAGTGCGGAGTAAGGGACTATGACGACCATTTATCCATTCAAATGTAAGCAATGGTGGATACCTGCATCACTGCTCGTGCTGTCTCTCCACAGCACTAATAGTTTGGCTGGGGGGATCTTCATCTACGAAGCCGGCCAAGAAGGTAATGGCTTAGCTAACGCCGGCTCAGCGGCGCTGGCCCAGGATCCCAGCGTGCTGATGAGTAACCCCGCGGGCATCGCGCTGCTTCCCGGGACACAGATCAGTGCCAATGCTCAGGTGATCTTCGGCGACATGCGCTTCTCACGCGACAGCAGTAACCAGTTTGACGGCAATGAAGGCGGCAACGCCTTGCAGTACCTGCCGGGGTCCAGCCTGTTTATAAGCCACCAGCTTGATGACCGCTCGGCGATCGGTTTTGGAATGTACGGCAACTTTGGACTCGCCCTGGACTACGACGACGACTGGACCGGACGCTATTTCACTCAGGAAGCAGCGATTATCGGTATCTCGTTCCAACCAACCTTCGCCTACAAGTTCACCGACGACCTCACTGTCGGGATTGGCCCTCGCATGATGTTGGGCTACTACCGTACCGAAATGGCTATCAACAATAGCTTGTTGGGCTTGGTCGACCGCCCTGATGGCCAGCTGGAGTACAAGGATACCGATGTCGGAATGGGCCTGAATCTGGGGCTGATGTATCAGCTCACACCCCATACCCGTCTGGGCCTGGCCTACACCAGCAAGGTGAAACTGGAGTTCGAGGATAGCCCCCACGTCAGCGACATCAACAACCCCATCATCAACGCCGCACTCAATCGCCTGGCCGTGGACACGCTGGAGCTGGATATGAACGTGCCGCAGACCGTGACTTTCAGCGTCGCCCACGAGATGGACGATCAATGGACGTTGCTGGGCAGTCTGGGCTGGCAGGACTGGAGCGATTTTGGCGATATCGGGGTGGAGGTCGACGCCAATGCGGCGGATGTCAGCAGAACGGTCGATCGTCAGTACAAGGATACTTGGCACGCTTCGATAGGCGCGCAATACCAGATGACCAAACAACTGCGCTTAAGCTTCGGCGTGGGCTATGACAGCTCAGCGGTGGACGACAAAGATCGTACGGTTGACAACCCCATGGGCGAGGCTTGGCGTTTTGCAACCGGGGTGAACTACCAAGTCGAGGAAGGCTTCGATTTACATATGGCCTATACCTTGGTCTGGCTCGGCGACATGGACGTAGAGCAAACCAAGGCGCGCTCAGGTAATACGCTCTCAGGTAGCTACAACAATGCAGCTCTCCATATTCTGGGAGGGGGCGCGACGTGGCGCTTTTGAGGGAATTAAACGAATTGTAATTTAACGCAAATGGAGAACTTGCATGAAGTGTAAATCGTTAGTTCCAGCATTGTGCCTTGCATCAATACTGCTCCATGGCTGTACAAGCAAATACGTAGAGCCGGATCAATACTCAGGGTTCCTCAAAGATTACAGCAAGCTTGAAGAGGGCAAGTCACCATCAGGTGCCCCCGTAATGCGCTGGATCAAGTCTGGGGTCAATGCCAATAGCTACAGCAGCATCTTTATTGAGCCCAGCCAGCTGTACCCTAAACCGCAGCCGACTGAAAAGATCCCCCAGCAGACGCTACAAGGTATAACTCAGTACTACGACCAAGCTTTGAAAACTCAGTTTTCCAAGTACCTGCCCTTGGCAACCAGTCCTGGCCCTGGCGTGCTGATCGTGAGACCGGCGATTACCGGGGTGAGTGCCAAAACCAAGGGACTGCGCCCGTATGAGGTGATCCCGATCGCGTTGGTGGCGGCAGGTATCAGCACTGCTACGGGGATCCGCGACCAAGATACAAGTGTGGCCACCGAAGCAGCATTCATAGACGGCCAGACCAATGAAGTGGTCGCTGAAGTGGTTCGCAAGGGCGCCGGCACCGACCTGGAGAATTCCTCGCAGGTAATGCAGGCCAAAGACGCCCGTGCTGTACTCGATGGTTGGGCCAAGGACATGGCCACCTCCTATCAATCGTTAAAGAAATAGGCTTTAGTGCCGCTGTCGCGCGGGTTACGACAGGGGACGTTAAGGCTTGAATAGCTTACACACGGAGCATTTCACATTCTGAAGGATTCCCTGATGAAAACAGCGATGCTAAAAATAAAACATGAGTTCATGAAGGCGCTTCCGCCAACCCTGTTCTTCTTCGTCATTCTGCATATCGTAACCTTGATTCGCTCACTGATGATCAAGGGGACTGGAGTGGATCTCCCCGTTACCGGATCAGTATTGATTGCCTCCCTGATCCTCGGCAAATCGGTATTGCTGGCTGACATGCTGCCGTTTATCAATCGATTCCCCGATAAACCACTACTCTGGAATGTCGGATGGAAAACCTTGATGTATGCCTTCGTCGCCCTGGTAATCCACTACTTGGAGCGACTTTATGACTACTGGAAAGAGTCCCCCGGCTTCATGGATGCAAACGCCCTCCTGTGGTCCTCGATGAACTGGCCTCGCTTTTGGGCTATTCAAATTCTGCTGATCACCCTGATATTCATGTACTGCGTCATTGCTGAGTTGGCACGTGTTATCGGACGAGAGCGGTTAAAAATAATGTTCATCGGTCCGCTGCCGGCAAAGCAGGCTAAACAATCGACGGACGTTTAGAACCCTACGAACCGAAGGCTGGTATCCAAGGACTGTCCGCTATGAGTCGGTTAGCGCCTCTGGGTCGAGCTGACCATCCTTATCCTCTCTTACATGGAGGGCAAGCCATGAGTACTACTTCGACCAGCAGCCATCAGCCTTGGAACAAAGGAAAATTGGTCGGGCAAAAAGCGCCGCTCCGACTGAAAGATATCTGGCTATTCGAGTGAGGCTTCAAATCGCGGAGGAAACTCGTGATTTGGCTCTTTTCGATCTGGCCATCGACAGCAAGCTACGAGCCTGCGATCTGACCATGCTTCGCGTACGCGACGTTGCTCATGGGGAACACGTGTCATCGCGAGCAATAGTGATGCAGCAGAAAACCCAACGTCCCGTGCAGTTTGAAATTACAGAGCAAACGCGGCTGGCCCTACAGGCCTGGATAAATCAAGCCCAGCTCCACAGCGAGGATTGTCTTTTTACAAGCCGGCTACACGCCTCAGCGCATCTCTCCACCCGGCAGTACGCCCGAATCGTCAAAGCGTGGATAAAGTCTATTGGGCTAGATCCAGCTATGTACGGCACCCACACGATGAGACGTACGAAGGCATCGCTGATCTATCGCAGGACAAAGAACCTGAGAGCAGTTCAGCTCCTACTCGGTCATACAAAGCTTGAAAGCACGGTGCGATACCTGGGTATTGAGGTCGATGACGCATTGGAGATGGCAGAGCAGACGGAGGTCTGACAGCGTCCAGCGACGGTCGAAGTATGACCGTCGCGATTCGACCCATAGCGGATGTTCACCATAGGTAGCAACCACCAATAGATAGCCCGCAAGCATCATGGCCGGGGGCTAAGCGGATTCGCCTGCGCGAGATAAGACTTGGAGGACATCCATGGCTTTAGGGGCATCGTCCTTGGCTACGAAAATGTGATCATGGTAAAAGGCTGCGATCACGTTGCAACTGATGCCAGCCTTCCCGAGAGCGGTGGCGAATGCGGCCGTCAAACCCACCGCATCAAGAGCTGAGTGGACCGTGAGCGTGATCCAGGCTGCGACAAAACTGTACTCAAGGCCCAGTTCATCAGCGTGTTTGCGCTCAATAATTGCAGTGAGACCTTCTTTTTCGCGGAATGTACCAAGCACATCGGTACCCTGAAGCGCCGAAGCATCCGCCACTGTGCAGAACACAAAGTCGCCTTCATTGAGGATTGGGCTCATGCCGCGGAGCAGAGCTGAGATCGATTTTTCACCTGACATAGCGTTACTCCCGTTTGAAAGACGGCAGTGTGCATTTAAGCAGGTCATTAGTTTAATCAATTCTACTCATTGTGGATTAGTTTTCCTTATGCAGGATCCCGCCCGAGTTACCTTGCTTCAAGCAGGCTAGACCAAGTCTGAATGGCTAGAATGGCAGCTTCGGGTCGATGGCAGTCATCCACGACCGGCAGCAATCGACCCACGTTTCCAGATAGAGGATGCGCACGGGGCAGAAACGCTTCATCAGCCGTGAGAAGTTTCCGATGCCAAACGATGTCCATGAATGAACGCCACTACCTCATCCAGGACCGGCGCCAGCCATTGCATGGGGCGGGAGAATGCTGCAATCAATGTTCCGTGGCCCGGCCTGGAGAAATAGAGCTCGCGCACGGACACACCCTGCTCCCGCAAACGTCGGGCCATGCCTCCAGCGTTGCGCTCGGGATTGACCAGGGTATCGTCCTTCGCGGCTATCAACAGCGCAGGGGGCGACTTGGCGCCAACGTGGTTGATCGGTTGGGAGTCGGGTGGCGAATCCGGAAAGAAGAAAATCGGTCTCACCTCCGGATTTTCGACGGGGAGAAAGTCGTAGGGTCCGGCCAGACCGATCCAGCCGCTAAGCATCGACGGCTCCATGCCCACCGCTGCCAGCCATTGGGGGTCTAGCGCAACCATCGCTGCGTTGTAGCCGCCTGCGCTATGGCCCATTACATACAGCCGCGCTGGATCACCGCCGTATTGGCGGATGTGTTCGCGGGTCCAGCCCACCGCTCGCGCACTGTCTTCTAGAAAACCCTGATAGTGTACCTGCGGATAAAGCCGGTAATCGGCGATTACAGCTACGATGCCTCGTGCTGCCAGCGCCTCGCCGACAAAGCTGTAGTCACTGCGCGAACCGCTGCTCCAGCTGCCGCCATAAAAGAACACCACCACTGGCACTTCGGTGGCGAGATTAACCGGCGTGTAGACATCCAGCCGGTTGCGCGGATCATTACCGTACTGCAGGTCAGATGTCTTGTTGAAGGTGCCTCCCGGGGTGAGGAGGTTTAAAAACTTCAAAGGTGAACAGCCCAGCAATAGGCCCAATAGCCCAACGACAACAAATGGGCGTAGGGCTATCCTGATCATGGTTCGTTCTCTGAGGCAGTGTGCTTTTATGACTGCGAGCTTGGGTAGGAATTCAGCGCTTGACTGACTGCTGTACATAAGCAGCTTCATTGCTGTGACTCTTTCATTCGCTTTTTTCGTGGCGCCTAAACGCCTGTGTAATCAGCCCTCGAACGTCAGCTATGGGTCGAAAGCAGCCTGTCGCCACTAATCGCTATCGACCCATAGCGGGCATCACCAGAATGCCCGCCATGGCCGACAACATTACTTCGGCATCAACACCGTATCGACCACATGAATCACGCCATTGGCCTGCATCACATCGGCGATGGTGACTGCGGCCTTGCCGCCCTTAGCGTCCACCACCCAGAGCTGACTGCCGTTGAGCATCACGGTCAGTGGTTCACCCTGGACGGTTTTCAGCATGATCTTGCCGCCGTGCGCTTTGGCCTCGGTCATCAATTGCTTGGCGGTGAGGGTGCCGGATACCACGTGGTAGGTCAGGATTTTCGTCAGGTCCGCTTTGTGCTCGGGTTGCACCAGGGTATCGACTGTGCCGGCAGGCAGCTTGGCGAAGGCTTCGTTGGTCGGTGCAAAGACGGTGAACGGCCCTTTGCTGTTGAGGGTGTCGACCAGCCCCGCCGCTTTGACCGCCGCCACCAGCGTGGTGTGGTCTTTGGAGTTCACCGCGTTCTCGACAATGGTCTTGTTGGGGTACATCGGGGCGCCGCCGACCATGGGAGGGCTGGCGGCGAAACCGGGGGATGCGGCCAGGCAGAGGGCGGCCAGGCAGGTCGCGGCAATGCGTTGAACAAAGGTAAGCATGATGCGTCTCCTCGATTCTTCGGCCTTCGGATGAAGGTGAGGAATATACGGAGCAGTAGCCCGAATGGATGCATCACAACGACGTTATTTTTCCCTGGGCGATGACGGGACCGGTCGGCAGCCCGGTCGGCGAGCCGTTCAGCGGTTCCAGTGACACCGCCAGCACCGCGCCGTCGGTCAACGCATCAGCCAGTTTCGAGGGCACGGCCAAGGCTGTGGCGGCGTTGTCCGGCAGCAGGCCAAGCGAATGCGCTGTGCCATCGCCACCGATCAGCCAGGCCTGGGCACTACGATTCTGCCAGGTGGCGGTTTGGGTGGGGACGAACAGCACGCTGGCTCCATCGGCTTGAACCGTCGCGGCAAACAGCGTGATCCCGTCGCTCTGCTCCAGGCGGGCAAGCATTGCGGGCGGCGCTGGAGGGGGCGGCTGCAGCAGCGTGATCACGCTTGCCAGCAAGCCGGCCGCCAGAGCCGCCGAGGTCCAACGCCAGAACCCGAGGCCGCCCCACCAGGCCGCTCGTTCTCTCGGCTGCTGGCTGCCAACAGGGAACAACTGCGCCTCGATCGCCTGCCAGACATGCGCTGGCGGGCTGGCCTCGGGCAGCTCATCGAGCCAGCAGGCAAAGTGAGACTGCCACGCGGCAATTGCCGCTTGAGCACTCGGGTCCTGCGCAGCCATGGCCTCGACCTGAGCGCGGTCCTCGGCGCTGAGCACGCCCAGCACGTATTCGGCAATCAACTGATCGCGTTCGTCGGATGGCACGCCTTGCTCGTTCATAGGCCCAGGCACCCACGCAAGACCAGCAGCCCGCGACGGATCCAGCTTTTCATGGTACCCAGCGGGATGCTGTGGCGTTCGGCCAGCTCGGCATACGAGCAGCCCTCGAAGAATGCCACGCGGATATAGCGTTGCTGATCCTCCGCCAGCGTTGCCAGGCAGCGATCGATCGCATAGCCCTGGCGTTCGCGCTCGACGCTGTCGATGACCGTGTCCTTGGCAACCCATTGCGTGGCGGCTTCGAGTGGCTCGTGTACACGCCGGGCGCGGCGTCGGTCGATGGCCTTGTGCCGAGTGATGGTCGCAAGCCATGTGTAGGCACTGGCGAGACCGGGGTCGAAACTGGAAGCCTTGAGCCAGATACTGGTGTAGGCCTCCTGCAGCACTTCTTCTGCCTCGGCGCGATTGCCCAGGTAGTACAGGCAGATCCCGAACAGCCGGGCCGAAGTGGCGCGGTACAGGGTTTCGAAGGCCAGCCGGTTACCGCTGCCGCAGGCCTGCAGCAGCACATCTTGTGCCTGGGCCTCGGTTTCCCCTGCGGTGGGATCCTCGGTGTTCGGTCTGATAGGCAAAGGGGGCGGTCTCCTGCGGCGCATTCATCCACTCTAGCCTGCTTTGCAAGTGCTGCCCGGGTGGCCCTGGCGCAGTTTTTTTCAATTCGGTGCATCCAGTCCACCCGTTGGCGGGTATTGCTTATGGGCGGCCTCTGTCTGCCCAGCCAAATGACCTGTCAGGAGCACTACCCATGAGCCTCAAACCCTACGCCTGCCTTTTCGCCTGCAGCATCGCCCTGGCGCTGCAACCCGTTCACGCCCAATCCGCACTGCCAGATGCGGTCAAGGTCCCCGATGGCCATCGCGTCCTGCTCGAGACCGTAGGCGTCGGCGAGATCACCTACCAGTGCCGCGACAAGGCCAACACCCCCGGCCAGACCGAATGGACCTTCGTCGGCCCCAAGGCCGTGCTCAATGACCGTGCCGGCAAACAGGTAGGCGATTACTACGGCCCACCCGCCACCTGGCAGGCCAAGGACGGATCGAAAGTCACCGGCACCCAGCTGGCGGTGGCTCCCGCAGACAAAGGCGCCATACCCTATCAACTGGTCAAGGCCAACCCGGCCGAAGGCAATGGCGCCATGCAAGGGGTCAGCTACATCCAGCGCCTGGCCACCCGCGGCGGCGTGGCGCCGGCCAGCGACTGCACGGCGCAGAACAAAGGTGCCAAGCAGGTCGTCCAGTACCAGGCCGACTATGTGTTCTGGACAGCCAAGTAAGACGCACTTGAGCAGACACCTTGCAATCGTTCATCTACGCTCGTTGGCAAGCCCCCGGCTGGATGGCCGGGGTACCTTGCATGACACAAGGAAGCTGCACACGTTGAACTCGCCTGTCGCCCCCTTCGACTTCCACCGCTGCCTGCTGGCCTGCGCACAGGGCGACCGGCGCGCCCTGCAGGCGCTTTACGACCACGAAGGCGCGCGCCTGCTGGGCGTTGCCCGGCGCATCGCGCGTGACGACGCCAGCGCAGAAGACATTGTCCACGATGCGTTTATCCGTATCTGGACCCGCGCCGCCAGCTTCGACCCGGCGCGCGGCTCGGCACGCGGCTGGATCTACAGCATCACCCGCCACCTGGCACTGAATTCGATCCGCGATACCCGCTGTGAAACCGTGCTGGACGAAGCCGATGTGGATACGACGCCCACATCACACGGAGGGCTCGACGACATTGACCTATGGTCAGGGTCGGCGAAGATCTACCGTTGCCTCGAAAAACTGCAGCCTGCACCGCAGCGCTGCATCCTGCACGCCTATGTGGACGGCTGCAGCCACGCCGAAATCGCCGGGCTGCTGGGGGCGCCATTGGGTACCGTCAAAGCCTGGATCAAGCGCAGCCTCAAGGCATTGCGGGAGTGCCTGGAATGAAGCCGGATACTGCCGAGGAACTGGAAAGCCTCGCCGGCGAGTTTGTGCTGGGAACCCTGTCGCCACAGCAACAAGCCACAGTGACCGAGCGCCTGGGCAGCGACCCGGCTTTGCGCGCCGCTGTGGATGCCTGGGAGGCACGTTTGCTGGAGCTGATCGCGCTGACTGCGCCGCAGCCACCGAGCGCCCACCTGTGGGGCCGTATCCAGCGCAGCCTGAATGAACTGGCCGCACCCGCCTTACAACAGCGAGTCAAATGGTGGAGGCGCCTCGGCCTGTGGCAAGGGCTGAGTGCTGCGGGGCTGGCTGCAAGCGCGGTCCTGGCGTTTACATTGTTTACTGCGCCCCCGCCCACCACTCAATTCGTGGTGGTATTGGTGGCGCCGAGTAGCCAGATCGCCGGCTGGGTGGTACAGACCAGCGACAGCCGCATGATCGAGCTGATCCCGCTTGGCCAGGACGCTGTCCCCGAAGGCATGGCCCTGCAGTTCTGGACCAAGGGCGAACAGTGGCGCGCACCGGTTTCGCTGGGCCTGATCAAGCCCGGAGAGCCCTATCGTGTTCCGCTACAGAGCCTGCCACCGCTGGAGGCCAACCAGTTGTTCGAGCTGACATTGGAGAAATCCGGCGGTTCGCCTACCGGGCTGCCGACGGGGCCGGTGAAGTTCATTGGCCGCGCGGTAAAAGTGATTTGAGCAAAAGGTCTGCAACCACTGACCGCTATGGGTCGATAGCGGACACTGACGAACGGCCGCTTCCGAACCAAAGTAGACATTCGCAAAGACTTCTACCAACTTCCTCCGACGATCTGCTACCTCCAGAGATCGGCGCACGACTAATGCCAGGGCAGTTCAAGCGGCGGTCTTCAGTTGGTTACCTCTAGGTACTCGATTCGCTTAAAGGTTTCGTAGAGTGAGATCATGTCACCACTAGACATCACATCCAGAGGTGATCGGCCGGCAAAAAAAGGATTGTCGTTCTTGAAGCTAGGAAAGCCTCTCACGTTTTCCTGGTTGGAAAAGACCGCCCGCAGAGAAGCGTGGATGCCCAGCACCAACCCGATACGCTGCTGCTGATCCTGATCGAGCCGCCGACCAGCAGCAAAGCCACGTGTTGCTCGACGATAGGTTGCAGGTGAAATCCTGAGAATCCGGCAGGCCTGCATTTGAGTGGCTTTCCAGCCGCCAATGATCCGCAATGCCACCTTTAAAGCAATGGAGGTTTGCTGCTCCAAGACGTTCACCACTGATCATGCTGTTCTCCTCTCCTAAATGCAGTGTACCCCTAATCGTAGATTGGCTCGCTTTAGTACTTAACGCCGCGTAGCAGGCGTCATTTGTGCGTCGTGAATATCGAAGACTGGAAAAGACCGCCCGCAGAGAAGCATGGATGCCCAGCACCAACCCGAAACGCTGCTGCTGATTCTGATCGAGCCGCCGACCAGCAGCAAAACCACGCGTTGCTTGACGATAGGTTCCGGGTGGAATTCGGAGAATCCGGCAGGCCTGCATTTAAGTGGCTTTACAGCCGCCAATGATCCGCAGTGCCACCTTCAGACCAATGGAGGTTTGCTGCTCCGTAAGACGTTCACCACTGGTCATGCTGTTCTCCTCTCCTAAATGCATTGTACCCCTAATAGTAGATTGGCTCGCTTTAGTACTTAACGCCGCGTAGCAGGCGGCATTTTTGCGTCGTGAATATCGAAGGCTGGAAAAGACCGCCCGCAGAGAAGCATGGATGCCCAGCACCAACCCGATACGCTGCTGATTCTGATCGAGCCGCCGGCCAGCGGTTCCGGGTGAAATTCTGAGAATCCGGCAGGCCTGCATTTGAGTGGCTTCCCAGCCGCCAATGATCCGCCGTGCCACCTTGAGACGAATGGAGGTTTGCTGCTCCGTAAGACGTTCACCGCTGATCATGCTGTTCTCATCTCCTAAATGCAGTGTCCCCTACAGGTTGTAAATGAGCATTCCGAGGTTGTTTGGGTGCCCGTATGATTCTGAAATAGGATGGAACATCCCTACTATTCCAACGAAGGATAGCTACATGGCTAAAGGATCTGGTGGAAACGCAGCACCGTTACAGACATTCACTGATCAGGACGTGTTGGATGCGTTTTTTCGCTTGGAGATCGTGACAGAGCCGGAAGCGCCAGCGCGCAAACTGTATCTCCGGACATACGAGCTTACGGATGCAGACGCTCGGATTTGGCATGCAAGACCTGAGAGCGAATGGCCACTCCTTGCTTCCATCACTCCCAACCAGATCCTCATGCGGCCTATCCATGTAAACCCACATGCACAGCGCTACCTGTCGCCAAAGAATGGTCGGTTTACGTCAGTCATTTATATGACTGAAGTCGGCACCGAATTGCCGAATGATGCCGCGAAAGCGACGAGCCTCATTGAGATGCAACTACCTTGGAAAGTCTTTGACTCACCGGATCGCGGCCTGGGTTTGCACGGAGATCTCGACCAAGTGTGGCAAGGTCTCTCGCGAATTCCGAATGCAACGACCCTAGTCGTTAGCCGAAATCCGGATCAGTACGCGGACGACAGAGTAATTTCCGTAGGTGAAGAGGAACTCGACAAGCTGCGTCGGGGTTTTAATAGGGTGAGAACGAACGGCCGTAAGCTAATTCGCCACAGTCAGCAAGGTCTCGTGCACGATGGTGTGCTAAACCGGATTGACCCCGAGCGATTTCCACGCATTGTAAGGGTGACAACTCCCTTAGTCGAAGTTCGACGTGAGGGTTCAAGGCAAGCTGCAAACCGGGCGCGTATCGAACGTAGATCCAATGTGCAGACCGTTCGCAGGCAACTCAATGAGTTGGTGACCGAGGCCCCTAGGGAGCTGATGTTGCTGCATGCTGAGATCGAGCGAGTGACCCTCGCCAAGATGATCGAGGCTTTCCGTGAGAAGCTCGCGGGCAAACTTACCGAGCCCGTGTGGCAGATGTTCTTTGAAATGAACAAGTTTGTCCTGAGTATGGCATTTGCACGCCCTGTTGAGCTGGCACATACGCAATTCCATGCCAAGGGATCTACCTTAACCGGCTTGGGTGCTCAGATCGGTGACTTCCTATTTAAAGAGCGTGGTCAGGCGCTGGCTATAGTGGAAATCAAGACTCCGGAAACGATCTTGTTGCGAGCCAAGGCCTACCGTGGACAGGAAGTATTCGGACCGACCTCTGATCTCTCTGGAGCGATGACCCAAGTCCTGTTCCAGCAAAATGAGCTCAAGCAACGTTGGGTGCACCATCGGCACGACACTCCGGGATTGCAACAATCAGGTGCCGATGTCATTAAATGCGTGATCGTTGCAGGGACCTTGCCAACCGATCCGATTCAACTGCGCAGTTTTGAGGTGTTCCGCAACGCCTGCAAGGACGTGGATATCGTCACTTTTGACGAACTTCTTGCGAAGCTGGAATTTCTGGAGAAACACTTGAACCCGGAACCTGAGCAGGATCTTTTCTGATGGATCCACCCAGTAATCACAGGTGAGGTCTGATAGGGTCATGATCTTAAAGGCGGGAGAAGCGGAATCCCTGAAAAAACTAACCCTCTGGTGCGCAGTACAGATTCAGCGATCTGCCCGAGGCGTGGGGGCTATTCTTGCTAGGCAGCGTAACACGACGAAGTCACTGACTACAGTAGGTTCCGACAGTGGGCTGTAATTCCAGCTACCTGAGCTGAGTGGGTTGAGCCCGCCGTGCCACTGTGAGAAACGGGTTTCACTCGACCTTGAGGGCTTGTTTGACGCGTTTCTCCGCCTTACCGGCTGGCACCTCTGTGAAGCCAGCCTTGATGAGGTCCTCTCGCACTTCGTCTAAGCAACTATCTGGAACGGCGAGCCAGAAAAGGTTTTTCGCTCTCGTCAGCGCCACATAGCCAATGCGGCCGTCCTCCGTCCCTGTGCCGCCCAGCATTGCGCGGATGTTGGCTTTGGTCGCGACGTAGAGCACAGCTCCTATGGATTCGCCTTTAACCTGGTGAACAGTTTCAACCCTCAAGCCATGTGGCTCCTGCTCACCGGCTTTGGCGCCATTGAGTGGGATGTCATTCAAGCGCTTTTTGGCCATCATGTTGCCGAAGGTGGCAATCGTTTTTAGCGAGAACTGTTGGTCAATTTTTGCGAGCAGTGAGCGCAGATTGCCCAAAAGCTTCGGATGCCACTCTGCGCTGGCTTGCAGCGTCGAGGAGGGAAGCCCCGTCTCGGCATCTCGGACAAATGCCCACAATAATCGCCTGAGCATCAGCAGCCGCTCTTCGTGAGGCGAACCCTGTAGCGCAGAGCTGAGGCCATGCGGAGCATCGTCGATAAGGCTAACCACCGCACTGCACACTAGGCGGAAAGCATCTCTTAACCGACCCTGTTGGTCACGGGCAAGTGAAGCCTCCGCGAACAGCTTCACCGTACCTTGTCCTGGAGCCGCTGGCTTCCCTGAAAGCTTAGCGGCTCGATCAGTTCCTCTGCTTAGAATGACTGAATCTGAAGACTCAATGCCCAACTCACTGAAGCGAGCCTTGAACGCCGTGATGAGATGGGGAATTCGGGTGCCCTTGTACCCAATAAAAAACGCTCCGCCTTGATCAGCTTCCCTGTCTGCCTCATCGTTGCGGCCGCAAAGCCGGTTGGCGATATCTATGATGGGGGGGAGGGAACGGTAGTTGCGGGTAAGCTTGTAGTCTTGCACTCTTGGGCGGTTGGCGTAAGTTTTAAGAAATGTGCCATCGGCGCCGGCGAAAGCGAAGATGCCTTGGTTAACGTCACCGATCAGCGAAACCTGGGCGCCCGCATTGATCAGCTGCTCAAGGATTGCCTGATGCATCGACCCCAGATCCTGCGATTCATCTACCAGAATCTGGGGGTAGCGAGTGACGAGCGCTCGCAGAATTGCAGGTTGTTGAATCAACGTTCGATAGACCCAATAGCGCCCCAGTTCATGGGTGTACGCGCCAGTACTACCTAGCTTCTCAATAAGCGCTCTGGCCTTCGCGCGGTCAAGTTTTTCGACTCCAGCATGAGTTTCGACGAAAAAGAATGCTTTTCCAGCCTCTACGCCCACTTGCAGATCTTTCAGCGGGATAGGGCGCTTCTTCTCTTGCTCATTCCTCCAGTACTGGAAACTGTTTAAGAAGGGTTCTGATCCTGACACGAGATAGGCGGCTTGCTTGGCGCCCATGGAGCGGAAGGCATGGGGGCGTAGAACATGCTGGGTGAAGAAGCCATCCAATGTGTCCACTTCTACACGCTTACGATTAGCGTCGTCTGGTAAACCTGAAGCGAGCTGCGCGTAACCTTTGTTGAAGGTGTTCACAGCGACATTGGAAAACGACAGCAGCAAGACTCGCCCGCGGTGATCTGCGAGCTTTTCCCGAATCGCGATGAGTCTGCGGATTGCCGTGGCAGTTTTTCCGCTACCGGCGCAAGCGGTAACGGCCATGGCCTGTAATGGCGCGTGGATCACCGCCTTTTGCTCATCGGACAATTTCATAGTTTGCCCGCTCCCTGGCAAACGTGCTGGATCGCCTGCTCAAGGTACGCAGGAACTTTGCACCCAGGTGTCAGGGAGATCTGCTCGGCGAGCGCTTGACCGAAACGGCCTTTCTGAACGTTGCTACGGCTGTCCTTGCGCTCGAACATACCGCAGAACAGCGCTTTCGCTTTCGCAGTATTGTCTGGTGCAGCGTCTACGATCTTACGCAGCGCCTTTGAGATTTTCGGATGAAACTCAGCCAAAGCCTTCAGCATTGCGTCTCGATTTTCCTCAAGCAGAGCAAGGTCATACTCAAGGGTCTTAACGCCGTGATGCACTTTTACATACTTGTCTTCGGACGCCTTCATCTTCAACGTGTTGCTCGATACCTGAATGGCTTCGCCTAGCCCAGGATAGACAGCCTTGCGCTTGACCTTTTTCTTCTTCCCGCCGCCGTCACCGTCCTCCAAGTCGGCAGGCTCTTCGACTTCCTCTTCGTTCTGTGCGTCGGTCTCTTCAAGATACGCCGCCTCTGCGAGTAGCTCCTCCGCGACCTCCACGTCTGTCAGTTCTGCTCCCGCTAATTCAGGGATCTCTTCCTCTTCAAACGGGTCGGCATCTGTGATCACAGACACAGGTATACGCAGTCCCTTCTCACCGAACAGTGGGAGGAACGAGTCGAAGTTAAGACCCTCGACGCTGATGAGGCTGATGCCGTAATCCTTCAAATCGAAACCCAGCCGTTTCGCAAGAGCGTCCACCAGCATGAGCTCGGCGGCGCCTTCGACGAAAATGACGCGACGGGCGAAAAACAGCTCTGCCCGGGTCACGTCCAGGTATCGTTCGAGCTTTTCACGCTTACCCTTTTCGAACTGGACATCGCGAGGGAAGAAAGTCTCTACCCCGGCATCGTTCTCGACCAAGCACACCAGGGACTGGAGCTTTGAATTGCTGGCGAAGTTTGGCGAGTGGCTGGTAACGAACAATTGCACAGGCTTTTCACCTTCATTCGTAGGAATGCCTGCCAGGTAGCTCAAGAGCACGCGCTGCAATTGGGGGTGCAGATGCGCTTCCGGCTCCTCGACAATCAAGCTTCGGTAAGCAGCATCTGGGTTTTTGGCCAGTTCGCTCAGCACCACGGCCATAAAAATCAGATTGTTGAAACCCAAGCCGTTCTGCTCAATTTCCATGGACTCTGCAGTCATGGACAGTCGAGCAGAAAGGCGCTGGAAATCTGTCGCACTCAGTCCCACTGCAAGCACCTGCGCCAACTGCTCACCCATCATGGCGCCGTGACGCGAAGAGATCGCGGCATGGGTACTTTTAATCGACTCATTCTGCTGCAACTGGTCATCCAGCTCTTTCAGTGCGGTGTTGATAGCCTCTCGGCCTTGGTCATCGGTCAGTAGGTGGAACAAGCGAGCCAGCTGGCTGTTGCGGCTGGGGCGAAGTCCCTGAGCAGCATCCCGCAGAGGCTGAAGATAGACACCACGCAGGTTTTCCATCATGTCCGAAGTAAGAGCAATGTCTTGGTGATCTCCGCACCATCGTTTAACCCTGAAGCGACCAGATTGATCGGCATCGGTGTAGCGGACGTGGATGTGCGCTTCCATAGAGTTGTCAGCTGAGGGTTTCAGGGCCGCGATAAAGTCAGCCTCGTCGTCGTGGCTCAGATCTCTAAAAACAAAATGGAAGCTGATGTCGCCACCTGGTTCGCCTTCAAGGGGCCGGTGGCGATCGGCAATATCAAGACGTGGGTACGGCTCTTCATGCCCGGCCAGAAGCGTCCGCAGCGCGTCGACCACGGCGCTTTTTCCCACGTTGTTGGGCCCGACCAGAACGTTCAACCCAGGCTGAAATTTCACTGTTGTGTCACGCAGCTTGCGGAAGTTTTTTATGGTGAGTTCAGCGAGGTACATGAAGATCTCCATCCTTGATTGGCGGATGAAATCTCATTCGGAGTGGGATGTGCAATAGGGGTCAAGCCCTCGCCGAAAAAATGCGGAGCGTTTGTGGATGCGTGCCATGGACATCACAACAAGGTTTCATTCACAAAGCGGACGCATCCTATGGACATTGTGAGGTCCGAGAAAAGCCCGGCCCGGCCTGGCCTGCGGCGATGTCCATACCCGCTAAACTTTCCTTTACATTGACGAGTGTTTCGCTGACCTGTCCGGTATTCAGGAAAACCTGACCCAGTTCGGGCGAGCGCTGCGATCCAGAATTTTCCAGTGCACCGGCGTGCCCGTGGGGGTCGGCATTGCAAGCACGAAAACATTGGCGAAGCTGGCCAACCACACCGCCAAGCGCCTGCAGGCGCAGACGGGTGGAGTGGTCGACATTACCGAGCCGTTCAAACGCGATTGGGTGCTGCGCAATACTGGCGTGAAAGAGGTGTGGGGCGTTGGGCGGCGGATGACCGCTCACCTCGAGGCGATGGGTATTCACACGGCGATGGACCTGGCCAAGGCTGATGCCTGGACGCTGCGACAGAAATTCAGTGTGGTGGTGGAGAAAACTGCCCGCGAACTGGCGGGTACGCCGTGCCTGGAGCTGGACGAGGCCGAGCCCCCGAAACAGGAAATCTGCTGCAGCCGGATGTTCGGCAGGCGCCTCACTGAGCTGGCGCCCATCAAGCAGGCGGTGGCCACCTATGTTGGCCGGGCTGCCGAAAAGCTCCGGGCCCAGGGTTCAGTGTGCAAGCGCATGCGCGTGAGCATCCGCACCGGCATGTTCAACCCGGACGAGGCACACCACGCCCAGGGCGCATTGGTAGAACTGCCATACCCGACTTCCGACACGTTGCTGATGACCCGATTGGCCACCGATGCGGTTGGCCGGGTCTTCAGGCCCGGGTTTCGCTACAGCAAGGCAGAGGTGCTGTTGATGGACCTGCGGCAACCTGGTGATTTTTCAGAGGACTTGTTTGCCCTCAAGCAATCGGTGGCATGTGACCGACTGATGCAGATGATGGATGGCATCAACGAGCGCTGGGGGAGGGGAACAATGCGAACCGCCAGCGTGCCGGCAACACCGGACTGGGGAATGAAGAGGGAGATGATGAGCCAATCCTATACCACACGGATCGATCAGCTGTGGACGGTCAAGTGTTGAACCTGCCAGCGGCCTGGTTGGCAGAGCTCAATGACCAGTCGGCCTTGGTTGCGGATCCTGATGGCCAGGCCGCGGTGCTTGCCGAGCTCGCAATTTCAGCGCATCGACGCAGTGACGTGGATGCAGACCAGCTAGCCGACATGCTGGAATTTGCCGAGGCGGCTAGACGGTGGGCGCTGATTGAGGAGGAACAGACAGCTTGAGCTGGCGAGGGGATGGGCAGTATGGCAGGTGTCTGATAGCTGCCTGGAACCTGTTTGCGTTACCCGCTTCTCGCAGATAAAGTATACGTCGTATATTTAAGGGTGAGGAGCTAACCAATGACCACCGCACATGCCTTCATCGCAACCAGCCTGGATGGCTTCATCGCCCGGCCCAATGGCGATGTGAACTGGCTGATGGAGCGTGACGACCCATCCGAAGATCATGGTTATGGAGATTTCATCGCCAATATAGACATGATCGTAATGGGCCGTGGAACTTACGAAAAGGTACTGGAAATGGGGCCTTGGCCCTATGATCGCCCCGTACTGGTGATGTCTACGAAACTGAGCGAAACACCTGTGCCAGAAGCGCTAATGGGCAAGGTCAACTTCACGAGCGCTCAGCCTGTGGAACTTATGCTGGAGCTGGCAGCGCAAGGCGTAGGTCGCGTCTATGTAGACGGAGGGAAGGTGGTGCAAGCGTTCTTGCGAGCGGGGCTCATCTGCGACCTTGTCATTACCGTGGCGCCGGTCCTGCTGGGGCAGGGGAGACCGCTGTTTGGCGCAATAGAGGCTGATGTCGACTTGAAGTTTGTCAGCAGCCGTAGTTTTCCTTCCGGGTTGGTACAGTCCAACTACAGGGTGGTTGGATGACACGAGCACGCGGCAGGCCCGCTCAAGGCAACGAGCTTACACGTGCCGACATCATCGCTGCCGCACTTCAGGTGCTGCAAGAAAGCGGAGAAGCGGGTTTGACCATGCGGGTACTCGCAAGCCGGCTCGGGGTCAGCGCAATGGCAATCTATAGGCATGTAGAGGACAAGGCGGGGCTTATACAAGCGCTTTCGGACCACGTCTATGCGGGCGTGTTAAAGGAAGTTCCGCTTCAAGTAAATGCCGGAGCGGTGATCCGTACATTGTTGTCCCGATATCACGATGCAGTGAGCCAGCACCCTCAGCTGACGTTGGCAATTTTTGCTAACCCGCAAGCATTTGCTGGCGTGACAGCCCAACTCACCGAACTGCTGACTCAGTGCTTGGAGCAAGTTGCCACGAACCCTTTGCTATGGCGTGATGTGCTTGTCGACCATGCCCATGGCAGCGCCCTTTCGCTTGTTTCGTCGCAGGGGGAGCAGTCTCAAGTGCAGGCGCTGAGGCTGCATTACCACCAATCACTTGAATTACTCCTTGAATGCATGGTTCGTGCTTGAGGTGGGCACCCACTCCGGGTTTCGCGACGATCGAAAACGATGATGGTTAATGGCCATTGTGCCCGCTATGATCCCGTGCTTTAGCGTTGTTCAAGGATGGTTCATCAGTACCAGCCTGACGTCCCACCCCACTTACCAGGCCTGGATTGGCACTGCTAGCGAGCAGAGCAGCGGCACGCTGATGCTGGACACCATGATCAGGATGCAGACGCTTGCCTATCCAGTATTCAAAGTGCCCCTATCAATGATGAGTTACGTAGCCGCAACGGCAAAGGGCTGGAAGCCTCAAGCACCAGCTGTGCAGTAGTTTCACCACGCTTGCCCCTCAGATAGCCCATGCCGGAAAGCCCGCCAGCGTGGCGGGCGCATCATTTGACCAGGGCGCTCTATCCCGGGTTTTTCCCGCAGCAAAGATTCGCGCCTTATCTTGAACCTCACCGCTTGCGCGACGGTCATCAGGAGGAGGGCGAGCAATTTCGCCTCGGCGCCCTCATCAAATATTGAAACGTTCTCCAGCTAGGGTGAACTCAAGCCAAATCCAATTGGAGTCAGGAAATGGATTATTCCAGCATGGTTGAATCGTTGGACAAGATGCTCAAAGAAGCCGCTACAGCACAAACCTGCTCGCAGGCATCAGGTGCCCGCTGTCATCGATGGATTCGCCGCCATTCGTCCGCGACTTCGCCCATCGTTGAGGGTGCCCCGGTTTTGATCCATGCCATAAATGCACGGTCGAACTTGAATGACGCGCCACACTCACTGAGCAGAAACTGACGAACCTTCTGCGTGTTGCGGTACTGCTTGTCCAGCGGGGTGGCGCGGGTAATCGGCCCGGCGTGCCAGTCGAAGCTCATGGTCTGTTCCTTGACTGTTGAGAAGGCAAAAAGCCCGTAGAGGATCATCTACGGGCTTTGTGGTCGTGCGAAATGATCCGTCTTCAGGCTATCAACCTTCGAACTGGATCACCATGCGGCCTTTGATCTTGCCTTCCAGCATCTCGTCAAAGATCTGGTTGATGTCTTCGATCGGGCGCAGGGTCACCTTGGGCACCACTTTGCCTTCAGCTGCAAACTGGAAGGCTTCCTGCAGGTCCTGGCGTGTGCCTACCAGCGAGCCCACCACTTCGATGCCATCCAGTACCAGGCGGGGAATGTTCAGGTCCATGGATTCCGACGGAAGCCCGACGGCAACCAGTCGCCCGCCAGCGCGCAGGGCATCGACGGCCGAGTTGAATGCGCCTTTGGCGACAGCAGTTACCACGGCGGCGTGGGCGCCACCGGTCTTGGCCTGGATAACCTTTGCGGCGTCTTCGTTGAGCGGGTTGACCATCAGGTCTGCGCCCATTTCGCTGGCGAAGCGCAGTTGCTGCTCGTTGACGTCGATGGCGATCACTTTGGCGTTGAAGACGTTCTTGGCATATTGCAGGGCCAGGTTGCCCAGCCCGCCGAGGCCGTAGATGGCGATCCACTGTCCGGGGCGGATGTTGGAGATCTTTACCGCCTTGTAGGTGGTCACGCCGGCGCAGGTGATGCTGCTGGCAGCAGCGGAGTCGAGCCCGTCGGGCACCTTGACCGAATAGTCGGCCTTGACGATGCAGGCTTCGGCCATGCCACCGTCCACGGTGTACCCGGAGTTCTTCACTTCGCGGCACAGGGTTTCGTTGCCGCTGTTGCAATACTCGCAATGCCCGCAACCCTGGTAAAACCAGGCAACGCTGGCACGGTCACCCGGCTTGAGCGAGGTAACGCCCGGCCCGACTTCCTGGACCACGCCAATACCTTCGTGGCCCAGCACGACGCCGGTCTTGTCACCGAAGTCGCCATTTTTCACGTGCAGGTCGGTGTGGCAGACACCGCAGCATTGCATCTTCAGCAGTGCTTCGCCGTGTTCGAGGGGGCGCAGGGTTTTCTCTACCACGTCCACGCGACGGCCTGGTGCAACAACAGCAGCTTTCATAAGAGCCTCCG
The DNA here is from genome assembly GCF_050058005.1 of Pseudomonas sp. WOUb67. Taxonomy (NCBI): domain Bacteria; kingdom Pseudomonadati; phylum Pseudomonadota; class Gammaproteobacteria; order Pseudomonadales; family Pseudomonadaceae; genus Pseudomonas; species Pseudomonas sp. WOUb67. Next base: position 3,027,822 of record NZ_CP170112.1, read on the forward strand.
TGTCTATCCGAGTGAGCTTGGGTTATCGCTGGCTTAGCATAGCCCTTGCCGGGTCGGGCAAAACTGCTGTAGGTCATGCTTCAAGAACACGCCGCAAAAAGAAAAGCCCGCGGCAATGATGCGGCGGGCTGCAAGAACGTACGGAGCGGGGCCAGTGTGCCGATCCGGTTGTGAGTATTTCGTGAAGCTCAGGTCATGAGGCTGTCATGCGCCCAAGGCCATAAAAAAGCCCGCCATGAAAGGCGGGCAAAAGACGTTTGAAGGGAGAGACTGCAGGCTGCGCCTGGCCGGTTAACCCAGGATTAAGCGGCAACACATTGACCTCGGAACCTGATGCGCCTATACAGGCCTGCCATTACCCCAGGAGCCAGCATGCACGACGAAGACGACCTGCACGAACCCGAGCACGATCACCTGCTTGACCATGAATTTCTCGACGAAGGCATGGAGCCCGAGGCGGATGCCCAGGGCGCCGAGGATGAAGTGGAAGAGGACGAGGAAACGCTGGATGACCTCGATGACGAGGAGCGTGATCACTCGGCCTGGTTCGATGATTGCGAAGACGACTGACTCATCGCCCATCCACCGAGAAACGGCCTGGGCCGCTCACGGCCAGCAACAGCAGGCCGCCCATGATGCTCATGTTTTTCAGAAACTGGGTCATGTTGGCGCTGCGCTCGGGGTCGACCATGTTCCAGAACGGGTGGCCCAGCAGCGCCGTGCCCAGCACGAACAGCGCGAACAGAAACGCCAGCGGCCGTGTGTAGAAGCCCAGGATCAGCAGAATGGCGACGACAAACTCCATGATTACGGCAATTGCAGCCGCCAGCATGGGGGCAGGGGCGCCCAACGACGTCATGTAGCCAACTGTGCCATCAAAGCCGGTGAGCTTGGCCCAGCCAGACAAGACGAACAGGATCATAAGCAGCACGCGGGCGATCAGGATAATGATGTCGCGTTGGCCATCGAACAGGGAGTAGCGCATGGTAGCGTTCCAGTGGACGGGGACACGTTCCACTCTAGCAGCTGCGCAAAACATTGCTGGCAGACAGCAAAAAGGCGCCGCAAGGGCGCCTTTTCGAAGAAGTTTGGTGCGAGTGGCGGGACTCGAACCCGCAAGGCTCACGCCGACAGATTTTAAGTCTGCTGTGTATACCAATTCCACCACACTCGCACGCTTGAAAGGGCCGCAACGACCAGCTCGCTTCTAAGCAGAAGGGCTTTGCAATCAAGCGCGCTTTATAACCCATTGTTATAGTTGAGTCAACTGCAGCACCTATGATCAACAGAATGAAGGGCCGAACCACGGGGTAATTGACACCTTGCTGTCATTACGCCACTGTTGCACCCTTTATTGGATCCAAGAGTATGCGGCGATGGCTAAGTCCGACGCTGGCGAGCGTGTCGTGCGCCCACGGCTGTTCTGGCGGCTGTTGTTTGCGCTGGTGATCGGGTTGGGGGCTTTTCTTTACCTCAGCCTGATCAGCCTGGGTGGCTACCTCTTGATGCTCGGTTTCGATGCCGAGCACCCACAGCCGCAGCGGTGGATGGCTATGGCTGGCGGCGCGGTGATCATGCTGGTTGGCCTGTGGCTGCTGAAAGTTGCCATGCCACGGCGTATCAGCCCTGCGTTGGTCGAGCCTGAACGCTGACGATCGGTAGCCACAGGGGGCCGTTGGCGGTTACCCTCGGCTAAGCTCATATTGTCCCTCCTGCTGTGCCAGCGGAGTTTTCATGGTTTCAGCTGACTGCCTCGATCACCCCGTCATGCCTGCCCAGCGCTATGAACAGCTGGTGCAGTCGGTGGTGGATTACGCCATCTATATGCTCGACCCGACCGGCCATGTGGTGTCGTGGAATGCCGGCGCGCAACGGATCAAGGGCTACCGCACCGATGAAGTGATCGGCCAGCATTTCTCGCTGTTCTTCACCCCCCAGGATTGTGCCGACGGCCGCCCCGAGCGCTTGCTGCGCCAGGCGCTGGAGCAGGGTGTGGCGCAGGATGAGGGCTGGCGGGTGCGCAAGGATGGCACACAGTTCTGGGCGCTGGCGGCGCTGGATGTGATCCGCGATGACCAGGGCCAGATCATCGGCCTGGCCAAGGTCACGCGGGACATCACCGACCGCCGCGAGTCGGCGATGCAGCTCGATGCCGTGCGCGCCCAGCTGTTCCAGGCGCAAAAGCTGGAAGCCCTCGGCCAGTTGACCGGGGGGCTGGCGCATGACTTCAACAACATGCTGACCATCATCATCAGTTCAGCGCGCCTGGCGCTGGCCAGCCAGGACCCGGCACGTATACAGCGCATGCTGCAGCACATTCTCGATGCCGGGCAGCGGGGCACCGAACTGACCCAGCAACTGCTCAGCTTTGCCCGCCACCGACAGCTCGATGTGGCTTGCGTCGCACCGGCAGACCTTGTAGCGGCTACTCGCGGTCTATTGGAGCATGCACTGCCCGGTTCTATTGAACTGCAGGTGCAGTTGCAAGCGGGCTTGCCGTTGATCGAAGTGGACGCCGGGCAGTTGCAGATGGTGCTGCTGAACCTGCTGTTCAATGCCCGCGATGCCATCGCCGGGGAGGGCCGCATAGGGCTGACGGCCGATGTGGTCGAGTTGGCTGGCGAGGTGGAAGGGTTGCACGGCAGCTTTGTGCGGTTTGTGGTGGAAGACAGCGGCGAAGGGATTGCACCAGAAGTATTGCCGCGCATCTTCGAGCCCTTCTTCACCACCAAGCCGTTTGGCAAGGGCACTGGCCTGGGCCTTAGCCAGGTGTATGGTTTTGCCAGGCAGAGCGGTGGCGCCATTTGGGTCGCCAGTGAGTTCGGCCATGGAACTTCCATGCAGCTTTACTTGCCAACGTATCAGGACAAGACCAACAGCCCACTCGACAGGTAAGCATCATGGCGCAGGCACTCAGGCGGTTGGTGACAGGTATCGAAGGGCTCGATGCCCTGCTCAAGGGCGGCCTGGTGGCCGGCGCCTCCTACATCATTCAAGGCCCGCCCGGTGCCGGCAAGACCATCCTGGCCAACCAGCTGGCGTGTGGTCACGTGCGCGCGGGCGGCCGGGTGCTGGTGGCCACCTTGCTGAGCGAGTCGCATGAGCGGCTGTTCCAGTACCTGTCCACCCTGGACTTTTTCGACCCGACGCTGGTCGGCGACCAGATTCAGTTTGTCAGTGCATTCGACACCCTGGAGCAGGAAGGGCTGGATGCCGTGGTGCGGCTGCTGCGCCAGGAAATCGCCCGGCAGCAGGCCAGCCTGTTGATTGTCGACGGCGTGCTCAATGCCCGGGTGCGTGCCGAAACCTCGCTGGACACCAAGAAGTTTGTCTCCGAGCTGCAAGGCCATGCGGCCTTTGCCGGCTGCACCGTGCTGCTGCTCACCAGCGCGCGGCTGGACGAAGGCAGCCCGGAGCACACCATGGTCGATGGGGTGATCGAGCTGGGTGAGCAACTGGTGGGCAGCCGCGCCGTGCGCCATGTCCAGTTGCGCAAGACCCGCGGCAGTGGGGCGTTGTCGGGGCGCCACGAATGCCTTATCGATGAAAGCGGCATGCACGTCTACCCGCGCCTGGAGGCGTTGTACAGCCACCCCAGCCAGATGGGCAGTGCCACCCCGGCGCGCATCGGCAGCGGTGTGCCAACCCTAGATGAAATGCTCGACGGCGGCCTGGCCAAGGGTTCGGTCAGCCTGTTGATCGGGCCGTCGGGTATCGGCAAGACTTCATTGGGGCTGGCCTTTCTTGGCGCCAGCACCGTGCAGGCGCCGGGGCTGCATTTCGGCTTTTACGAAACCCCCGAACGCCTGCGCAACAAGGCCGCGTCGCTGGGGTACGACTTTGCAGCGATGGAGCAGGAAGGTAGCCTGCAGTTGTGCTGGCAACCGACCACCGAGGGGCTGCTGGACCAGGTCGGTGCGCGCCTTCTTGAGCGTGTCGAGGCGCAGGGCAGCAAGCGCGTGTTGATTGACAGCCTCGGGGCGTTCAGTCGCCTCGCTGTCGAACCGACGCGGCTCAATGCGTTTTTCCGCGCCATCGCTGGCGAGCTGCGTGCGCGTGATGTAAGCGTGATGCTGACCTGGGAAATGCGCGACATCTTCGGCGCCGAAATCAGCGCCCCGGCCCCGGACCTGTCGAGCATTGTCGACAACCTGATGCTGATGCGCTTCGTCGAGCTGGATTCGCAGCTGCGGCGCATGCTGTCCATCCTCAAGGTGCGTGACAGTCACCATGACCCTGCCTTGCACGAGCTGCTGATCGGGCCGCAGGGCATCACCTTGCGCAAGGCGTTCGAAGGCGCCTGTGGTGTGCTGTCGGGAACGCCGGTGCCGCAAGGGAATGGGTGACGGAGCGCGCCGATGAACACCATCCTGATCGTCGATGACGAATACCTGATTGCCGATATCCTCGGTTTTGCGCTGGAGGACGAAGGCTTTCTGGTTGAAAAGGCGAGCAATGGCTGCAAGGCGCTAGAGGCACTGAAAGAGAAGCGCGTTGAGCTGGTAATCACCGACTACATGATGCCGCTGCTCAACGGTGAGGAGCTGGTCCGCGCCATGCGCGAAGACCCGACGCTGTGCGAGTTGCCGGTCATTCTGATGAGCGGCGCGCAGGCCAGCCAAGGATGCCCGGCCCTGTTCGCCGCAATATTCGACAAGCCGTTCGACATGGACGAGATGATCGCCAAGGTGCGTCAGTTACTGGGCACCTGAGGCTGGCGGTCGAGCGCGTCCTTGCACGCTGGAGGGGGTAAGCTCAATGTGAGTCGTCGTGCTTTTCCGGGGCTGGGCTACCGGCCTGAATGCGTTTGAAAATCTCCTCGCGATGGACCTGGACATCTTTCGGTGCATCGATCCCGATCCTCACCTGCATCCCTTTGACGCCCAGAATGGTGACTTTGATGTCATCGTTGATGACGATGCTTTCGCCAACCTTGCGGGTGAGTATCAGCATGTAGTTCTCCTTGGTGATGTAAAAGACCGCTGGGCCAGTTGCCGCGGCGGCGGGAGCGTGTCCCTCTTCCTTCTCATTAAAGACGCTTTCGGCGGATAGTAATTCCCCGACAGACAAATTCTGTTGCGTATCTTCAGTTGCAGGTGCCGAAACAAACCGCCAGCGGTTTGTCGGCCAAGGTGCTCGATGGCAAGAATAGGGGGCTTGGCGGCCAATGGGAAATTTCTTCGTATCATCGCCTGAATAGACAGGCTTAATGGCCATCCTGTTCCTCAAGTGCCTGAAGAAATAACAGCAAGGCTACTTCTTCAGGGTCCAGGCCTTTGCGCATACGGCGCTTCGGCAAGTTGCCCAGCCGCCCCAGGGCATAGTGTTCAAGTACCGCCGGGTGAATGTAGCAGCGCCTGCATACCGCGGGTGTATTGCCCAGCCGTGTGGCCACCTGGCGGACGATGGCGGCGACCTGGCGCTTTGCCTCGGTCTCGGGCTCCCAGGCCAAGGGCCTGAGCAGGTTCAGGGCCAGGCTGCTGCCGGCCCAGGTGCGGTAGTCCTTGGCCGTGAAGTCCGCACCGGTCAGCTCCTGCAGGAACTGATTGACCTCGCTGGAGCCGATGCTGTGGCGCTCGCCGTCTTCATCCAGGTACTGGAACAGCGCTTGGCCGGGCAACTCCATGCAGCGCTTGAGCAGGTTGGCCAGGCGCCGGTCGGTGAGGGTGACGTCGTGCTCCACGCCACGCTTGCCGCGAAACTGGAAGCGGATACTGCTGCCTTTTACCTGAACGTGGCGGTTGCGCAGGGTGGTCAGCCCGTAGGACTGGTTGTCGCGCAGGTAGCGCTGGTTGCCGATGCGGATCAGGGTGTGGTCCAGCAGGCTCACGACCAATGCCATGACCTTTTCCCGGTCCAGGCCTGGCCGTGCCAGGTGGGTTTCCAGTTGCGCGCGCAGTTTTGGCAAGGCCTGGGCGAAGGCCAGCATGCGGCCGTACTTGTGCTGGTCGCGCAACTCGCGCCACTGCGTGTGGTAGCGGTACTGCTTGCGGCCACGGGCATCGCGACCGGTTGCCTGCAAGTGGCCCTGTGGGTCGGTGCAGATCCACACATCTGTGTAGGCCGGCGGAATCACCAACGCGGCTATACGCGCAAGGGTGGCGCTGTCGCGCACCCGCTGGCCATCGGCATTCAGGTAAATGAAGCGGTCGCGCCAGCGTCGCCGGGTCAGGCCCGGCTGGCTGTCGTCAACGTAGTGCAAACTGCGCGGCAGGGGGCAGTCGAGCATGGCGGGCAGGCCTCGATCAGGTCACTGATCAATGGACAACGCCCGCGCGCAGGATGCTCAGCCCAGTAACGCCACCGACTTGATCTGGGCGAACAGCAGCTGGCCCGGGTGCAGGCCGAGCTGGTCTGCCGAGAAGCGCGTGATGCGCGCGAGCAAGGCATTGCCGCCGGCATCCAGGCTGACCAGCACATGGGCCGGGTTGTCGGCCGGGCGGCTTTCGCACACCTGCACCGGCAGGCGGTTGAGGATGCTCGATGTGCTGTCGGCCGCCAGCGCCAGGCTGACGTCGCGGGCCTGCACCTTGACCCGCAAGGTGCTGCCCATCACGTGGGCCGGATGGGCGATGCGCAGCAGCGGCCCTGTGCCGCCGGGCAGGCGCAGGTCGAGCAGGTCGTAGTGCGGATCGTGGCCGACCACCAGGCCTTCGAACACCACACCAGCGTCCTCGCCCTGGGCCAGCGACAGGTCGAGGCGGGCCAGGGTTTCGCCAATCGGGCCGCTGGCGACCACCAGGCCTTGCTCCAGCAACACCAGGTGGTCGGCCAGCCGTGCGACTTCATCCTGGGCGTGGCTGACATACACCAGCGGAATGTCCAGTTCATCGTGCAGGCGCTCAAGGTAGGGCAGGATTTCGCGCTTGCGCGGCCCGTCGAGGGCCGCCAGCGGCTCGTCCATCAGCAGCAGGCGTGGGCTGCTGAGCAGGGCACGGGCAATGCCCACCCGCTGCGCCTCGCCGCCAGACAACGTCGCGGGGCGGCGTTCCAGCAAGTGGCCGATGCCCAGCAACTGGCAGGCCTGGTCGAGGCTGACTTTGCGTTCTGCCGCCGCCACCCGACGCCAGCCGAATTCCAGGTTGCCGCGTACCGACAGGTGCGGGAACAGGCTGGCCTCCTGGAACACATAGCCCACCGGCCGCAGGTGCGGGGCCTGGAAGTAGCCGCGGGTGCTGTCTTCCCAGACTTCGCCGTTAACCTCGATGTAGGCGCTGGCGGCCCGCTCCAGCCCGGCCAGGCAGCGAAGGCAGCTGGTCTTGCCGGAGCCCGAGTGGCCGAACAGCCCGCTGATGCCGCGCCCGGGCAGGTGCAGGTCAACGTCCAGGGTAAAGTCGTCGCGCGCCAGGTTCAGGCGCGCCACTATCGATGCGGTCATTTCAGCTCCAGCCAGCTTTGCCGCGGCGTCCGGCGTACAGCAGGAGCAGCACCAGGAAAGAGAACACCAGCATGGCACCGGCCAGCCAGTGGGCTTGCGAATACTCCATGGCCTCGACGTGATCGAAGATTTGCACCGAGACCACGCGGGTCTTGTCGGGGATGTTGCCCCCGATCATCAGCACTACGCCAAATTCGCCCACGGTATGGGCGAAGCCGAGGATGCTGGCAGTGACGAAGCCGGGGCGGGCCAGCGGCAGCACCACATGAACGAAGGTATCCCATGGGCTGGCGCGCAGGGTAGCGGCGACTTCCAGCGGGCGCTGGCCGATCGCGCCAAAGGCATTCTGCAACGGTTGCACCACGAACGGCATGGAATACACCGTCGAGCCGATCACCAGGCCCGTGAAGCTGAACACTACAGTGCCCAGGCCCAGCGCCTGGGTAGCCTGGCCGAGCCAGCCGTGCGGCCCGAGGGCGATCAGCAGGTAAAAGCCGATCACCGTCGGTGGCAATACCAGCGGCAGTGCCACCACCGCACCCACCGGCCCGCGTAGCCATGAGCGCGTGCGCGCCAGCCACCAGGCGATGGGGGTACCGATAACCAGCAGGATCAGGGTGGTCAGGCTGGCCAGTTTGACGGTCAGCCAGATTGCACCCAGGTCACTGGCGTCCAGTGGCATCAGAGTTCATAGCCGTAGGACTTGATCACCGCTGCAGCTTTCGGGCCTTTCAGGTATTCGACCAGCGCCTTGGCGGCTGCATTGTCCTTGCCTTTGTTGAGGATCACCGCGTCCTGGCGGATCGGGTCGTGCAGGTTGGAGGGGACGATCCAGGCCGAGCCGTTGGTTACCTTGCCGTCCTTGTAGATCTGCGACAGGGCGACGAAGCCCAGCTCGGCACTGCCGGTGGAGACGAACTGGAAGGCCTGGGTGATGTTCTGGCCTTCGACGATCTTGCCTTTGGTGGCTTCGGTGAGCTTCAGCTTGTCCAGCACCTGGGTGGCGGCCAGGCCGTAAGGTGCGGCTTTCGGGTTGGCGATGGACAGGTGTTTGTATTCGTTCTTCTTCAGTACGTCACCCTTGGCATCTACGTAGCCATCTTTGGCCGACCACAGGGCCAGGGTGCCGATGGCGTAAGTGAAGCGCGACCCCGGGACGATTTCCTTTTCTTCTTCAAGCTTCTTCGGGGTGCTGTCGTCAGCGGCGAGGAACACTTCGAACGGTGCGCCGTTCTTGATCTGTGCGTAGAACTGCCCGGTGGCGCCGTAGGCCGCGACCAGTTTGTGGCCGGTGTCCTTTTCGAAGTCTTTGGCGATGGCCTGGATGGGGGCTGTGAAGTTGGCTGCGACCGCAACCTGGACTTCGTCGGCCCAGGCAGTGTTGAAGGCGAACAGGGTGGCCAGGGCGGTGACGGCCAGGTGGGTTGGGCGGATACGCATGAAGACAGCTCCTTGGGGTTATCGTTATATCTTCAACTATATAGCGATAGGCCATTTGCCGGGAAGGGGCTGGGTGATGCATTTGCAGGCCCGGCCTCTTCGCAGCACAAGGCTGCTCCTACAGGCGGCGTAACCTCTGTAGGAGCAGCCTTGTGCTGCGAAGAGGCCGAACCTGCGTATGAAGATGCCTAACGACTAACCAAGGCCAGTGCCTGTTCTGCAATCTGCCGGGTCAGCTCCCCTGCAGGCATGTGCCTACCCAACCGCAACGCCTGCCCCGACCACAGATTACTGAAGTCACTGTTACCCTGCGGATCGGTGATCGCCCGCAAAGGCATCAATGCCCCACCCGCCAGCGGGAAGCGCGGTGCCAGGTCGCTCATCGGCCCCAGCTCGCGCATGATGCGGTTGTTGATGCCACGCGCCGGGCGGCCGGTAAACAGGTTGGTCAACGCCGTGTCGCTGGCGGGCGCGCTGTCCAGCGCCTGGCGGTGGGCCGGCGAAACCTTGGCCTCGGGGCAGAACAGGTAAGCCGTGCCGATCTGCACGGCCGAAGCGCCCAAAGCCAGGGCCGCTACCAGGCCGCGGTGGTCGCCGATACCGCCTGCGGCAATCACCGGCACGCTGACCGCGTCCGCCACCTGCGGCACCAGGGCGAAGGTGCCGATCTGGCTGGTAATGTCGTCGCTGAGGAACATGCCCCGATGGCCGCCGGCTTCATAACCCATGGCGATGATCGCGTCACAGCCATTGCGCTCCAGCCAAACCGCTTCTTCCACCGTCGTGGCGCTGGACAGTACCTTGGCCCCGCTGGCCTTCACCCGTTGCAGCAAGTCTGCCTGGGGGAGGCCGAAGTGAAAGCTCACCACCTCCGGGCGCAGTTGCTCGATCAGCTGGCAGCTTTGTTCGTCGAAAGGCGCACGGTTGGACACCGGCGTGGGGGCCGTGAAATCGGCGCCCGTTTCGCTGTAGTAGGGCGCCAGGGCCTGCTTCCAGCGTGCATCGCGCTCGGCATCGGGCGCTGGCGGCTGGTGGCAGAAGAAGTTCAGGTTCAGCGGGCGGCCCGGGCAGCCAGCGCGAAAGGCCTCGATCTCGGCACGCACCTGCTCAGCGGTGAGCATGGCGCAGGGCAGGGCACCCAGCCCGCCGGCCAGGCCCACGGCAATGGCCATGTGCGAACCGCTTGCCCCCGCCATGGGGGCCTGCAGAACAGGCAAGCCGATGCCCAGCAGGTCGAGGATGCGGCGGTCTGGCCAGTGACTCATGCGGTTCTCCTTGCGCGGGGCGAGCGGTGCGGCGGGTTTTACAGGGCCTTGCTGACCTGGATATCGCTGATTTTCTCGGCGTCTTCGCCGTGGATCTTGCGCAGTGCTTCCAGGGCTTGCTCTTGGGAGGCATCGGGCATCAGTGCGAAATCCCAGCGGCGCTGGCCGTCGAGCTTGTATTTGATGACGTACTTGGTGGTCTGGGACATGGTGGCCTTATCTGAGTTTCGACGACGAACGACGGATGAACTTGATCTTGTGCGTCAGCGTTGGCTTGCGGGTGACCGAGATCGGGCGGGTGGTCACGGTATCGATGGTGATGTTCCAGAAGCCGGTGCTGGGCACGGTGATTTTCGCCGGGAACTGATCGAAAGCGCCGCCGTGGTAGGTGTGACGGCCGCCGTTCTTGAAGCTGCGGAAGTTGGCGTCGTTCATCAGGCGGATATTGCAGCGCTGGGAGCATTCGATAACGACGATGTCGTCCTCGTTGAGGTGCTCGCGCTGGTGTACGAATTTCATGTGATGCTCCGCAAGGTTTGGATCTGTAAAGGCAAAAGATACCACGATGTGCCGATACACTGGCGCGCTCGATGGCCAGGCCCCCGATAAATCTGCCAGGGCAGGGAGCAAAACCGCCTGGCTGCGGTCGAACGGGATTCTTGAAGGCTGAGGTGCTCTGAATGAAGTGGATGGTGGCGGTGTTGTCTGTGGCGGCGCTGGGCGGTTGCGTCAGCGTTTCGGAGCTGGAGCAATCGCACGAAACGCTGGATGTGATTTCTGGCAAGACCCCGCGTGAATATGCCGACTGCATCAAGCAGAAGCTGGCCGATACGCGCGATCCGCTGGTGGAAGAGCCGCGTGGCGACGGCCTGCGCCTGATCGTGCCGCAGAAGATCAGCTCGGGGGTGGGCCCGGCGGCGCTGGTGGACATCGACAAGCGTGGCAGCGGCAGCAGCATCAAGCTGCATGAGCGGCTGAACAACTTCCCCCTGCGCCTGGGCGATGTACGCACGGCGGCCACCCAATGCATCTCCGGACATTGATCTGAGGCAACGGACCTTCCTTTCTTTGCTTATATGTTTTAAGCCTAAACATATAACAAAAGAAAAGGAGATTCGTGATGACACCGTTGAGACGCGTCGGGATCGGCAGCCTGCTGATCCTGGCCTGGCCCACGGCGCATGCCGCCGATGGCCAGAAAGTCTTCACCCAGGGCGGGGCCAACCCCGCTGCCATGGCTTGCCTCGGGTGCCATGGCCCGGACGGCAAGGGCATTGCCGCCGCCGGCTTTCCGCGTTTGGCCGGGTTACCGGCCGGTTACCTCAGCAAGCAACTGCATGACTGGCGCAATGGCAGCCGCAAGCAGCCGGTGATGGAACCGCTCGCCAAGGCCCTGAGCGAAGATGAAATCAAGGCGGTGAGTGCCTACCTGGCCAGCCTGCCAGCAGACCCCGCCGGCCACCTGTGGCGCCAGCAGATTGCCGATGACCCTACCACCCGCATGGCCCTGTACGGCGACTGGAGCCGGCAGATCCCAGGCTGTGTGCAGTGCCATGGCCCTGGCGGCGCCGGGGTTGGCGAACACTTCCCGCCTTTGGCCGGCCAGCCCGCCGGTTACCTGGTGGCGCAGCTCAATGCCTGGCGCGACGGCAGCCGCAGCAATGACCCCAACCAGCTGATGGTCGGCGTGGCCAAGGCCATGACTGATGACGAGATCAAGGCTGTCGCCGAGTTCTTCGCCCGCTCTACCAGCCAGGAGGTCACGCCATGAAACCACTGATTCCAGCCGTGTTGCTGCTGGCCATGGGCGGCGCCCAGGCCGCCCCGATCGCCATGGAAGACCAGTCGCAGTTGAAGGTACCCGGCGTGCAAGCCGCGCCGCAGTTCGTGCCGCCCGCTGAAAGCGAGTTGCCCGACAATGCCTTTGGCAAGATGGTGCGCGAGGGCCATGCGCTGTTCGTCGATACCCGCCGGCTGATGCCCGAGGCCGTAGGTAACGGCATGAATTGCAGCAACTGCCACCTCGACCAGGGGCGCCTGGCGCATTCCGCGCCGATGTGGGGCGCGTACCCGATGTACCCCGCGTACCGCAAGAAGAACGACAAGGTGAATACCTACGCAGAGCGCATCCAGGGCTGTTTCCAGTTCAGCATGAACGGCAAGCCTCCCGCCGCCGATAGCCCGCAGATGACGGCACTGGCCACCTATGCGTACTGGCTGTCGACCAAGGCGCCCACTGGCGTGGAGATTGCCGGGCGTGGTTACCCGGAAGTGCCGCAGCCTGAGGGCGGCTATGACTTCAAGCGCGGCCAGCAGGTGTACCGCGAGCAATGCGCGATTTGCCACGGCGACAACGGCGAAGGGCAGAAGGTGGCTGGTGATTACGTGATGCCGCCGCTGTGGGGCAAGGACTCCTACAACTGGGGCGCTGGCATGCACCGCATCAACACGGCGGCGTCGTTCATCAAGTACAACATGCCGCTGGGCAAGCCGGGCAGCCTCAGCGATCAGCAGGCCTGGGACGTTGCCGCGTGGGTCAACCGCCATGAACGGCCGCAGGACCCGCGACTGGTGGAGGGCTCCATCGAGAAGACGCGGGTGAAGTTCCATGCCAATGATGGCGTGAACCTGTATGGTCAGAAGGTAGACGGGGTGCTGATCGGGCAGGGGACCGGTAGCTGATGTAGCGCCTTTGCCGGCCTCTTCGCGGGCTTGCCCGCTCCCACAGGATCACCACAGTTCTGTATGCGGTGCGTTACCTGTGGGAGCGGGCAAGCCCGCGAAATGGCCGGCATGGGCGCCATCTTTTTGCTGTCATCCGCCCGTCATGTATGACGGTAATATTTACGATCCCCCGGAACTATCTACACTGGGTTATCTCTATGATGGCATCGGTCGCTATCGGGGGCATTGTAAGGTGAGTGCCGCCTGATTAGACTGCGCCGAATTCCACAGGCCTAGCCTTTGTTAAGGACGTATATGATCAAAAAATGCTTGTTCCCGGCGGCCGGCTACGGCACTCGCTTCCTGCCCGCTACCAAAGCCATGCCCAAGGAAATGCTGCCGGTGGTCAACAAGCCACTGATCCAGTATGGCGTTGAAGAAGCATTGGATGCCGGTCTGAAAGAAATCTCCATCGTTACCGGCCGCGGCAAGCGCGCCCTGGAAGACCATTTCGACATCAGCTACGAGCTGGAAAACCAGATCAAGGGCACCGACAAGGAAAAATACCTGGTAGGTATCCGTCGCCTGCTTGACGAGTGCTCGTTCTCCTACACCCGCCAGACCGAAATGAAAGGCCTGGGCCACGCTATTCTCACCGGCCGCCCGCTGATTGGCGACGAGCCGTTTGCAGTGGTGCTGGCGGACGACCTGTGCGTCAACCTTGACGGTGACGGCGTGCTGGCGCAGATGGTCAAGCTGTTCAAGCAATACCGCTGCTCGATCGTTGCGATCCAGGAAGTCGACCCGCAGGAAACCAACAAGTACGGCGTCATCGCCGGCGAAGAGATCCGTGACGGCATCTTCCGTGTGGACTCGATGGTCGAGAAGCCGAAGCCTGAAGATGCGCCGTCGAACCTGGCCATCATCGGCCGTTACATCCTGACCCCGGACATCTTCGAGAAGATCGAGCAGACCGAGCCGGGCAAAGGTGGCGAGATCCAGATCACCGACGCCCTGATGAAGCAAGCGGCGGAAGGTAATGTGATCGCCTACAAATTCAAAGGCCGTCGTTTCGACTGCGGTGGTGCCGAGGGTTACATCGAGGCGACCAACTTCTGCTTCGAAAACTTCTACAAGACCGGCAAGGCTTACTGATAAGCCCAGCTGGTACGAGAGCCACCCTTCGGGGTGGCTTTTTTGTTTGCGGCGGCCAACGGCGTTATGCTGGGCGCCTGCCTAGGAGACTGAATACATGGCCTACGATTTTGATCTGTTCGTGATTGGTGCCGGGTCCGGCGGTGTGCGCGCAGCGCGCTTTGCCGCGGGCTTTGGCGCAAAAGTGGCAGTGGCCGAAAGCCGCTACCTGGGGGGGACCTGCGTCAACGTCGGCTGTGTGCCGAAAAAGCTGCTGGTGTACGGCGCGCATGTCGCGGACGAACTGGAACAGGCCGCAGGTTTTGGCTGGACCCTGGAAGAAGGGCATTTCGACTGGGGCACCCTGATTGCCAACAAGAACCGCGAGATCGAGCGCCTCAACGGCATCTACCGCAACCTGCTGGTCAACAGCGGCGTGACCCTGCTGCAGGGGCACGCGCGCATGACCGGCGCCAATGAAGTGGAAGTGGAAGGCCAGCGCTACACCGCCGAGCACATCCTCATCGCTACCGGCGGCTGGCCGCAGATCCCGGACATCCCGGGCAAGGAACTGGCGATCACCTCCAATGAGGCCTTCTACCTCAAGGACCTGCCACGTCGGGTGCTGGTAGTGGGCGGTGGTTACATCGCCGTCGAGTTCGCTGGCATCTTCCAGGGCCTGGGGGCCGACACCACGCTGCTGTACCGTGGCGACCTGTTCCTGCGCGGCTTCGATGGCTCGGTGCGCACGCACCTGAAGGAAGAACTGGAAAAGCGCGGCCTCGACCTGCAGTTCAATGCCGATATCCAGCGTATCGACAAGCTTGAAGATGGCAGCCTCAAGGCCACCCTCAAGGACGGCCGCGAGCTGGTTGCAGACTGCGTGTTCTACGCCACGGGGCGGCGCCCGATGCTGGACAACCTGGGCCTGGAAAACACCGGCGTCGAGCTGGATGCGCGTGGCTACATTCGTGTCGACGAGCAGTACCAGACGACTGCGCCGTCGATCCTGGCCATTGGCGATGTGATCGGCCGTGTGCAACTGACCCCGGTGGCCCTGGCCGAAGGCATGGCCGTGGCGCGACGCCTGTTCAAGCCGGAGCAGTACCGCCCGGTGGACTACCAGAACATCCCGACGGCGGTGTTCAGCCAGCCGCCTATCGGCACTGTTGGCCTGACCGAGGAGCAGGCGCTGGAGGCCGGGCACAAGGTGCAGGTGTTCGAAAGCCGCTTCCGCGCCATGAAGCTGACCCTGACCGACATTCAGGAAAAGACCCTGATGAAGCTGGTGGTCGATGCCGAGACCGACAAGGTGCTGGGTTGCCACATGGTTGGCCCTGATGCCGGCGAGATCATCCAAGGCCTGGGCGTTGCCCTGAAGGCCGGGGCGACCAAGCAGCAGTTCGATGAAACCATCGGCGTGCACCCGACGGCGGCCGAAGAGTTCGTGACCATGCGCACAGTCACCCGCTGATATCGCTCAGTCTGCTTGCAACCTGTAGGAGCAGCCTTGTGCTGCGAAGAGGCCCTTGCTGTCACAGAACTTCTTCTGGCATTCGGGCCTCTTCGCAGCACAAGGCTGCTCCTACAGAGGGTGTGCCAACCCGGCAGGTGCTCGGTTCGCAATCCTTTGCTCAGCTTAATCCCTTCTATTAATTAACCCCGGTTATAGCCAAAACCAATCGCAAGCATGAGCTTTGCCAATGAGCCTTCAGCGGAATGATTAGTTAGGATTCTATCCATCAACTGATTCCAACCCCATGAAGGAGCGTCTCTCATGCCAATCATCAACAGCCAAGTCAAACCGTTCAACGCCACCGCCTACCACAAGGGCGAGTTCGTCCAGGTCAGCGAAGCCGACCTGAAAGGCAAGTGGTCTGTCGTGTTCTTCTACCCGGCTGACTTCACCTTCGTCTGCCCGACCGAGCTGGGTGACCTTGCCGACAACTACGCCGAGTTCCAGAAACTGGGTGTGGAAATCTACGGCGTGTCCACCGACACCCACTTCACCCACAAAGCCTGGCACGACACTTCGGACACCATCGGCAAGATCCAGTACCCGCTGATCGGTGACCCGACCCACGTCATTTCGCGCAACTTCGACGTGCTGATCGAAGAAGCCGGCCTGGCCGATCGGGGTACCTTCGTGATCAACCCGGAAGGCCAGATCAAGATCGTCGAACTGAACGACGGTGGTGTAGGCCGCGATGCTGCCGAACTGCTGCGTAAAGTGAAGGCTGCCCAGTACGTGGCCGCTCACCCAGGCGAAGTGTGCCCGGCCAAGTGGAAAGAAGGCGAAGCCACTCTGGCGCCATCGCTGGACCTGGTTGGCAAGATCTAAGGCTGTGAGCCAGTCGCGGGCGGTACTCAGCCGCCAAAGCTGAAGTTGTTACCGCCCCGTCAAACGCCCGGGCGACATCGCCTGGGCGTTTTTGTATCCGAGTTTTGAAAAAAGGAATCGCCCGTATGTTGGACGCCACGCTTAAATCGCAACTGAAAACCTACCTGGAGCGGGTCACCCAGCCGATCGAGATCGTTGCCTCCCTCGACGACGGCGCGAAGTCCCGCGAATTGCACGACCTGCTGGTGGAAATTGCCGGTTTGTCGAACCTCATTACCTTCAGCGCGGACGGTACCGATGCCCGTCGCCCGTCGTTTTCGCTGAACCGCCCGGGTAGCGACATCAGCCTGCGCTTCGCTGGCATACCCATGGGCCACGAATTCACCTCGCTGGTATTGGCGCTGCTGCAAGTCGGCGGCCACCCGTCCAAGGCCAGTGCCGAAGTGATCGAGCAGATCCAGGCGCTGGAAGGCGAGTTCACCTTCGAAACCTACTTCTCGCTGTCGTGCCAGAACTGCCCGGACGTGGTCCAGGCGCTGAACCTGATGGCGGTGCTCAACCCTAACGTGCGCCACGTTGCCATTGACGGTGCGCTGTTCCAGGACGAAGTGGAATCGCGCAAGATCATGGCGGTGCCAAGCGTCTACCTGAACGGCGAAGTGTTCGGCCAGGGCCGTATGGGCCTGGAAGAAATCCTCGGCAAGATCGACACCAATGCCGGCGCTCGCCAGGCTGAGAAGATCAACGCCAAGGACGCTTTCGATGTACTGGTAGTCGGCGGTGGCCCAGCTGGCGCAGCAGCGGCCATCTACGCCGCACGTAAAGGCATCCGCACCGGTGTCGCCGCCGAGCGCTTCGGCGGCCAGGTGCTCGATACCCTGGCCATCGAAAACTTCGTCTCGGTGCAGGAAACCGAAGGGCCGAAACTGGCCACGGCACTGGAAGAACACGTCAAGCAATACGACGTGGACATCATGAACCTGCAGCGCGGCGAAGCGCTGATTCCGGCCACCGACGGCGGCCTGCATGAAGTACGCCTGGCCGGCGGTGCGTCGCTCAAGGCCAAGACCGTAATCCTGGCCACCGGTGCCCGCTGGCGCGAAATGAACGTGCCGGGCGAGCAGGAATACCGCGGCCGCGGCGTGGCCTACTGCCCGCACTGTGACGGCCCGCTGTTCAAGGGCAAGCGCGTGGCGGTGATTGGTGGCGGCAACTCAGGCGTGGAAGCGGCCATCGACCTGGCCGGTATCGTCGCCCAGGTGACGCTGATCGAATTCGACAGCCAACTGCGTGCCGATGCGGTATTGCAACGCAAGTTGCACAGCCTGCCGAACGTGAAAGTGATCACCAGTGCGCTGACCACCGAAGTGCTGGGCAACGGCGAGAAAGTGACCGGCCTGCGCTACAAGGATCGCACCACGGATGAACAACACGATGTGGCGCTGGAAGGCATCTTCGTGCAGATCGGCCTGCTGCCGAACACTGATTGGCTGAAGGGCACCGTCGAGCTGTCGCCGCGTGGCGAGATCATCGTCGATGCCAAGGGCCAGACCAGCATCCCGGGTGTGTTTGCCGCTGGTGACGTGACTACCGTGCCGTATAAGCAGATCGTGATTGCGGTGGGTGAGGGGGCCAAGGCTTCGCTGGCGGCCTTCGATCACCTGATTCGCACTTCGGCGCCGGCGTAAGCCTGTACCGGCCTCTTCGCGGGCAAGCCCGCTCCCACAAGTACCGCACAAGTCTGAGCATTGTGTAGGCCACTGTGGGAGCGGGCTTGCCCGCGAAAGGGCCGGAACTGACAAAGCTGTACTTGAGGGTGTCTATGATTAGTGCAGACACCCTCAGGAGCTTGAACATGACCCTGATCAGCCGCGAACCCTGGTGGCTAGTCCCCCCCAAGCCCGGGCAGAAAGAGCAGGACCTGCACTGGGGCTACCTGGAAATCTACGCCGACGGCCGTACCGTGTTCGTCGACCAGCGCCCCAGTGACCGGGAGCTGGCCGAACGCAAGAGCTGCCGCAACTTCCCCGACCGCGAGCCGTGACGGCTCAGCCTTCCAGCCCGGCCAGGCGCGCCTCCAGCGCCGCGATGCGGGCTTCGAGGGCTTCGATGCGGTCTTCCGAGACACTGGCGCCACTGCTGCGCGCGCCACCTTCCTGCTGGCGTGCAGCGAGGATGACCTCGATTTCTGCCGGGTCGCCCAGGGCGTGGGTATAGCGGTCTTCACGCTGGCCGGCCTGGCGTGGCAGGTGCAAGGCCAGATCGCGCGAGATCAGGCGCTCCAGCTGGTGCTGGATCTGGTCGGTGTCGTCGAAGTCGTGCAGGCGGTTGCTGCGGGTCAGCAGTTCGTTGAGGGTTTGCGGGCCGCGCAGGAACATCAGGCCCATCAGTATCAGCTGGGCCGGCACCAGCTCCAGTGCCTTGTCCACCCGCTGTTCCCAGCGGTCGGCGCGGCTGCCCATCTGCAGGCGGGTCATTTCCTGCCCTTCAAGGGCGCGCAAGGCCTGGCCGACCTGGCCTTGGGTAAGGGTCATCACCGGCTCGCGGCTGGTCTTCTGGTTGCAGGCCAGGACCAGGGCATTGAGGGTCAGCGGGTAGCTTTCCGGGCTGGTGGCCTGCTTTTCGATCAGCGAACCGAGAATGCGGATCTCAACGCTGTTGAAGCGGCCAACACCGGCGGTTTCGTGTTCTGACATGGCCCTGTCTCATTACTGGGGAAAGGCCACTAGGGTAGGTAATGCCACCGTGTAAGGCAATTGGGGCCGCTCGCAATCCTGTGGGAGCGGGTTCACCCGCGAACACCGGCGCAGCCGGTGCCATCCACCGCGTCGCTTGATTCGCGGGTGAACCCGCTCCCACAAGCGGCCCCTTGGTCCTCAAGCGTTACGCCGCTCTTCGGCCTGGCAAGCTGCCGCAGTGAACAGCACATCGGTCGACGAATTCAGCGCTGTCTCGGCCGAATCCTGCAGCACACCGATGATGAAGCCCACCGCCACCACCTGCATGGCAATTTCACTGGGGATGCCAAACAGGCTGCACGCCAGCGGAATCAGCAGCAGCGAGCCCCCGGCCACACCCGAAGCGCCGCAGGCGCACACCGCCGCCACCACGCTGAGCAGCACGGCCGTTGGCAGGTCCACCGGGATACCCAGGGTATGCACCGCAGCCAGGGTCAGCACGGTAATGGTGATGGCCGCGCCGGCCATGTTGATGGTTGCGCCCAACGGGATCGACACCGAGTAGGTGTCTTCATGCAGGCCAAGGCGCTCCGACAGCGCCAGGTTGACCGGGATATTGGCCGCCGAGCTGCGGGTGAAGAACGCAGTGATGCCGCTTTCGCGCAGGCACAGCAGGGTCAGCGGGTAAGGGTTGCGGCGGATCTTCCAGAACACGATCAGCGGGTTCATCACCAGCGCCACGAACAGCATGCAGCCGATCAGCACAGCCAGCAGGTGCAGGTAGCCGAGCAGCGCCTGCAGGCCCGACTGGGCGAGGGTGGAGCTGACCAGGCCAAAGATGCCCAGCGGGGCGAAGCGGATGACCACGCGCACGATCAGGGTTACGCCATTGGAAAGGTCTTCGACCACGGTTCGCGTGGTTTGACCAGCATGGCGCAGGGCAACGCCCAAACCGATGGCCCAGGTCAGTATGCCGATGAAGTTGGCGTTGAGCAGGGCGTTGATCGGGTTGTCGACCGCGCTCAGCAGCAGGTTCTGCATCACCTCGGAGATGCCGCCCGGCGCGCTCAGCGTTGCCTCACCAGCGCTCAGCACCAGATTGGACGGGAACAGCATGCTGGCGACCACGGCCACCACCGCTGCGGCGAAAGTGCCCAGCAGGTACAGCCAGAGGATCGGGCGGATATGGGTTTCCTGGCCGTGGCGGTGGTTGGCGATAGAGGCCATGACCAGCACGAACACCAGCACGGGCGCCACGGCCTTCAGGGCACTGACGAATACCTTGCCGAGGAAGGCCAGGTCGCGGGCGATGGCGGGCGCGAGTAGGGCAAGGGCGATGCCGGCGAGCAGGCCGATGACGATCTGTGTCACCAGGCTGGTACGGTTGAGGAGGCGAAGGAGGGGGGTCATGTGCTGCGGTATCTCGGAATCTGGAAAGGTCGGACTTTACCATAGAGGCTTGTAGGGCATGTCTGGCCTTGTGCGGACAGGCTGATGCAATACCTGTAGGAGCAGCCTTGTGCTGCGAAGAGGCCATTACTGCCACCTATTTGCTTTAGCCATGCAGGCCCTTTCGCAGCGCAAGGCTGCTCCTACAGGTTCAGTGCATGGCTTGAGTCAATCAGGCCTTGATGGCTACCAGTGAAACAACTCCCGACGCGCCCCCTCGGTAATCGCCACGATCCCCGGGTGCTTGACCTTGCGTTCCACCGAAATGGCATAGAACGACTCGTGCACGGCCTCGGTCTGGCCGATCAGCGTCACGCCATACTGGCGGCATACTTCTTCGGCGATCACGCTGGGGGCAACGAAAATGCCGCTGCCCGACTGGCCAAACGCCTGCATCAGCGCACTGTCATCGAATTCGCCCACAATGCGCGGCTGCACCTGTTGCTCACCCAGCCACCGCAGCAGGCGGCTGCGCACCACGGTTTCCTGGCCGGGAACCAGCAGCGGGGCGTCCTGCAGGCAGGCGGGGAAGGGGCCGTCCAGGCGTTGCGCCAGCGCCGGCGTGGCGAAGAAGCTCAGCCCGCACTCACCCAGCTTCTGGCTGTAGCCCTTGATGTCCAGGTTGCCGGGCATGGGGCTGTCGGAAATCACCAGGTCCAGGCGCTGGATGGCCAGGTCGGCCAGCAACCGCTCAAGTTTGTCTTCGCGGCAGTTGATGCGCAGCACCTCATCCAGCTCCATGGTCGGTGCCAGCAGGCGGTAGACGATGGATTTGGGCACCACGTCGGCCACCCCCACGCGGAACAGGATCTGCTCCTGGGGGCCGGCGCGCAGCATGGCTTCCAGCTCGCCGCCGATCTGGAACATCTGCTCTGCATATACCAGCGCCTGGCGGCCGGTCTCGGTCAGCTCCAGCTGCCGGCCGGCGCGCTGGAACAGTTCCAGGCCGTAGGTTTGCTCGAACAGGCTAATCTGCCCGCTGATGGTTTGCGGAGTAAGGTTCAGTTGTTCGCTGGCGCGGGTAATGCTGCCTGTCTTGGCCACGGCCCAGAAGTAATGCAGCTGGCGATAGTTGAGCACCGTCGGTCGTCCCGATTCGTAAAAACCGAAGTATACGCCATGAAAATACGAATTTTCCTGAACTATCAGCGTCTCTAGAATGCACCGCATCAGGCGCCATGCGCCGACGGGATATTTCAAGCGAGGACACCATGCTGCAACTCAAATCCATCGGTACCCCATTGGTGCTGGCGTTGGCCCTGTTCACCCTGGCAGGTTGCGATCAGGCCGAGAAATCCGCCCAGCAGATGCTCGACCAGGCCGCGCAGTCGGCCAAGCAGGCCATCGACGACACCAACAAGGCCGCTCAGCAGGCGTTGAACGAGGCCATCGGCGGCGAAGGGCAAAAGCCTGAAGAAGCCGACAAGAAAAAAGACACCCAGGAAATCTGACCCTAAACCGCCGCTGCAGGATTTGAACAATGGAATACTTGCTGGAACTCGCCGCTAGCCCCACCGCCTGGGTTGCCCTGGCTACGCTGGTCGCCATGGAAGTTGTACTGGGCATCGACAACCTGATCTTCATCTCCATCCTGACCAACAAACTGCCCGTGGAGTACCGCTCCAAGGCACGGCGTATCGGTATCAGCATGGCGTTGGTCATGCGCCTGGCCTTGCTCAGCACGGTGGCCTGGATCGTACAGCTGACCGACCCGGTGTTCGAAGTGTTCGGAAACGCCTTCTCCTGGAAGGACGTGATCCTGATTGCCGGTGGCCTGTTCCTGCTGTGGAAGGCGACCAAGGAAATCCACGAAAGCGTTGACCCGCACGGTGCCAAGGAAGAAGCCAAGGTCGGTTCGACCATTACCCTGGGCTTTGCTGCGGCAATCTTCCAGATCCTGTTGCTGGACATCGTCTTCTCGGTCGACAGCATCATCACCGCCGTGGGCATGACCGAGCACTTGCCGATCATGATCATTGCCGTGATCACGGCAGTCATTGTCATGATGGTGGCCGCCGACCCGCTGGCCAACTTCATCAATGACAACCCGACGGTGGTCATGCTGGCCCTGGGCTTCCTGATCATGATCGGCATGACGCTGATCGCCGAAGGTTTTGGCGCTCATGTACCGAAGGGGTATGTGTATGCGGCAATGGCGTTCTCGACTGTGATCGAGATGCTCAACATCTTTGCCCGGCGGGCGCGCATGAAACGTGAGGCGGCTGAAGGTTGATGTAAAAAGGCGGGGCGCATTGCGCCCCGTTCGCGTTTTCTGAAGTCTTAATGCACTCCGGCTGGTCGCCGTGCCCGGCGCACAGGTTGTGGCTTGGCAGGGGCCTGCGGTGGCAGGTGGTGGTGGGAATGGCGCCGCACGATACGCAGTACACCCCACAGCATGGCGGCTGCAACGCTTAGCCACATGCCTACCAGCATGAGAATTGCCATGGTCAGGCTCATCTGTGCCTCCATCTCTACGGCAAGCGCTCGATTGGCCAGCCTTGCCTTCCAGACACTGCTTTAGTCTAGCCCTTCGCCTGTGACGTTCCATCGAACAAAGGTCTATCTCTTGGTCCGATTCGCTCCAAGCCGCTGTCGGACTATACCCGCGCCGCTGTCGGACCTATGATCGGTGGTCAGAGCCGGGCGCTGCCTGCCTGGCGTTGGAACAAGCGAGTGTCCATGCAGCAACATTCCTTCAAGTCTGCCCCCCGTCGGCTGCTGGCGGCCTGCCTGATGGCCGTCACCCTGGCGGGCTGTGCCAGCGCACCTCCCGCCAGCCTCAAGGGCCTGCCGCAGCGGGTCGAGATCAGCAGCGTGCCGTTCTACCGTGGCAACGCCAACCACAGCGGTGCCATGGCGCTGGCAGCAGTGTTGTCGCAACAGGGAGCGCCCATCACGCCGGGCCTGCTGGACAAACCGTTGAACCTGCCGCAGGGCGCCGAAGCCCTGGACACTGGCATCCCTCGTGTGGCGCGGGACTATGGCATGGTGGTGTACCCGTTGGACAAACAACTGGACGCACTGCTGGCCCAGGTGGCGGCGGGCAACCCGGTGCTGTTGCGTTACGAGGAGGGTTCGGCCTGGTGGAGTGAACCACGCTATGCAGTGCTGATTGGCTATGACCGCTACAAGCAGCGTGTACTGCTGCGCTCGGGCATGCACCGGCGGCAGGTGATGGCGTTCGATGACTTTGCGTCGGCGTGGGCGAAGCAGGGGAGTTGGGCCGTGCTGGTGCAGCCACCGCGGCAGTTGCCGGCCCAGGTGGATCGTCAGCGCTGGTTGAAGGCTGCGGATGAACTGGCCAGGGCGGGGCAGGAGATCGCTGCGAAGCAGGCTGTGAATAGCCTGAACAAATAGCGTTGCCTGTGCCGGCCCTTTCGCGGGTAAACCCGCTCCCACAATGTACCGCGAGGTACCTGTAGGAGCGGGTTTACCCGCGAAGAGGCCAGGCCTGCTTACATCAGAAGCCCAGACGATCGCGCAGGCTGTAGTACCAGGCGCCAATGGCGCTGAACGGCACGCGCAGCATCTGGCCACCCGGGAACGGGTAGTGCGGCAGGCCGGCGAAGGCGTCGAAACGCTCAGCCTGGCCGCGCAGGGCCTCGGCCAGCACTTTGCCCGCCAGGTGGGTGTAGGTCACGCCGTGGCCCGAGCAACCCTGCGAGTAGTAGATGTTGTCGCCGATACGGCCGACCTGCGGCAGGCGCGACAGGGTCAGCAGGAAGTTGCCGGTCCAGGCGTAGTCGATCTTCACGTTCTTCAGCTGCGGGAAGGCCTTGATCATCTTCGGACGAATGATCGCCTCGATGTTGGCCGGGTCACGCGCGCCGTACACCACGCCACCGCCGAAGATCAGGCGCTTGTCGCTGGTCAGGCGGTAGTAGTCGAGCAGGTAGTTGCAGTCCTCGACGCAGTAATCCTGCGGCAGCAGGGTGCGCGCCAGTTCCTCGCCCAGTGGTTCGGTGGTGATCACCTGGGTACCGCATGGCATGGATTTGGCGGCCAGTTCCGGCACCAGGTTGCCCAGGTAGGCGTTGCCGGCGACGATGATGAACTTGGCGCGCACCTTGCCTTGTGGGGTGTGCACGACCGGGTTGGCACCGCGCTCGATGCGGATTGCCGGGGTTTGCTCATAGATGATGCCGCCCAGCGACTCGACCGCAGCAGCTTCACCCAGGGCCAGGTTCAGTGGGTGGATGTGGCCGCCGCTCATGTCCAGCATGCCGCCGATATAGCTGTCGCACGCGACCACTTCACGGATGCGCTTCTGGTCCATCAGCTCGAGCTGGTTGTGGCCGAAGCGTTCCCACAGGCGCTTTTGCGACTCCAGGTGGCCCATCTGCTTGCTGGTGATGGCGGCGAACACGCCACCGTCTTTCAGGTCGCACTGGATGTTGTACTTGGCCACGCGCTCACGAATGATGCGCCCGCCTTCGAAGGCCATGTGGCCCAGCAGTTGTGCTTCCTTGGGGCCGACGGTGCGTTCGATGACGTCGATGTCGCGGCTGTAGCTGTTGACGATCTGGCCGCCGTTGCGGCCCGATGCGCCGAAGCCGACCTTGGCCGCTTCGACGATGCTCACCTTGAAGCCGTTCTCCAGCAGGAACAGGGCGCTGGAAAGGCCGGTGTAGCCGGCACCGATGATGCACACATCGGTTTCCACCTCACCCTGCAGCGCCGGACGTGGCGGCACCGGGTTGGCCGAGGCGGCGTAGTAGGACTGGGGGTAGGGGGTGTTAGCCATGCTGCAGGAACCTCGTGTTTTATATTTTTAACGAATGTACCGATGCTATCAATAATAATAAACACCCGCTAGTCGTCTGATGAAAATCCTTTACGGCGGACCTGCCAGCGCCTCTCTATATAAAGAGTTTAAGATTCAGTAGGTTAGCTCGAAAAAAAGTGTTGACAGGGTTTCTGGAATGCGTAGAATGCGCACCACACGACAGGCACATAGCTCAGTTGGTTAGAGCACCACCTTGACATGGTGGGGGTCGTTGGTTCGAGTCCAATTGTGCCTACCAAATCGAAAAAGGGGTGATCCGAAAGGGTCATCCTTTTTTTCATTGTCCATTTCGCGGGCATCGAAACCGCGGTATGGGCAGGCAGCGCTCACATTCGAAAGTTTTTGATTTTTCTCAAAAAAAAGCTTTACAGGTACGCATCGGATCACTAATATGCGCACCACACGACAGGCACATAGCTCAGTTGGTTAGAGCACCACCTTGACATGGTGGGGGTCGTTGGTTCGAGTCCAATTGTGCCTACCAAATCTAAAAAGGGCGATCAGAAATGATCGCCCTTTTTATTTGTCCGCTAGAAAGCCGAGGGCAGCCACAGTGCCAGCTGTGGAAAGGCGATCAGCAAGCCTATCAACGCCAGCAACGCCAGGCAGAACGGTAGCGCTCCGTACACTACGTCCATGAAATTGCCGCGGCCACGGATACTTTGCACCACGAACAGGTTCATGCCGAACGGTGGGGTAATCTGGCCCATTTCGCACAGCACGATCAGCACCACCCCGAACCATAGCGGGTCGAAGCCCAGGGTGACGACGATCGGTACGATCAATGGCGCAGTGGTGATCAGCATCGCCAGGGTGTCCATGAAGCAGCCCAGCACGATGTAGAACAGGATGATCGCCAGCAGTGTGGCCATGGGCGACAGGTTCAACTCGCGGATGAAGTTGAACAAGAGGGTGGTCAGCCCGATGGACGCCAGGACGAAATTGAGAAAGAACGCCGACAGGGTGATGAAGATGATCATGCCGGTGGTACGCAGCGTGGCTTCGAACGCCTGGCCCAGGCTCTGCCAGGTGAAGGCCCGGCGCCATAGCCCCAGGCCCAGGGCACTGAGCACTCCCAGTGCCGCCGACTCGCTGGCGGTGGCAAAACCGCTGTAGATCGAGCCGATCACCAGGATGAAGATCGCCAAGGGCGGCAGCAGGTCGGGGATGCAGGCCAGGCGTTCTGCCCAGCGCGTGTGTTCTTTGCGCCCACCCAGTTGCGGGCGCACCAGGCAGGCCAGCACGATCAGCGTGACGAACAGCAGGCTGAGGATGATGCTGGGAATGGTCGCGGCCAGGTACAGTTTGGGCACCGAGACGTTGGCGATCAGGGCGAACAGGATCATGTTGATGGACGGTGGAATCAGGATGCCCAGCGTGCCACCTGCGGCGATCGAACCCAGGAACAACGGGGCGTTGTAGCCTTTGCGCTCCTGCTCCGGGATGGCCAGGGTGGAAATGGTGGCGGCAGTTGCAACGCTGGAGCCGCTGGTGGTGGCAAACAGTGCGCTGGCACCGATATTGGAGTTCATCAACCCGCCCGGCAGCCATGACAGCCACTTTTCCACTGCCTGATACATGCGCCCAGCCACGCCCGAGCATACCAGCAGTTCACCCATCAGGATGTACAGGGGGATAGCCACCAGCAGGAACTCGGCGCTGGTGTTCCAGGCGATTTCGCCCATGGCATTGCTCAACGGCAGGGTCGAGAACAGTTTTGACAATGACATCCCCAGCAAGCCGACGCTGACAGCAGCGGCCACGCTCAGTGCCAACAAGGCCAGCAGCAAAAGGAGGGTGATGCTCAGCATGGCTTGTGCCCTTTGGCGATGGTGGTGACTGGGTGAAGTTCTTCCGCGATTTCTTCCTCGACCGTGTTGATGCCGATCAGCGCGCTGGCGGCCCCCCAGCGCCCGTGCAACAGATGGCCAGCGCAGGCCACCGCCAGGCTGAGCAGGGTCAGGGCGAAGAAAACGTAGCCGGCAAACCAGATGGATTGCGGTATCCATTGCGGCACTTGCAACGGCGTGTTGGACACCGAGCGGTACTCGATGGAGTCCCAGAGCACATTCCAGGCGTGGTAGGCCAGGGTGCTCACCAGCAAGGCCATGCAGGCCAGGGCGAACACGTCCAGGGCCACCCGTGGCTTGAGGCCAAGGCGCGCATACAGGATGTCGACACGGATATGCGAGCGCTTGAGCAAGGTGACCGGGAATGCCCAGGCACTGGTGATTGCCAGCATGTAGCCGGCGATTTCGTCTGCCCCGCCGATGGATACGCCCAGGGTCTTGCGCAAGATCAGGTCGATGCCAATCAGCAAGGCGCAGGCGAGCAGGGCAAAGCCACCGAACCAGGTGCTGGCCTTTGCAATGGCGGTGATGGCTGCCATACCGGAACGGGCCGTATTCATGGGTGAACTCTCCGGGAAAAATGGCTCATGGGGTGAGGCGTACGCCGACGGCACGGCCGACGGTTGCATTCCAGTGCGCAACACAGGGGGCGCCGCAGCGTTTGCCCCAATCGTTGGCAATTCGCAACGCAGCCTCACGCACCGCCTGTTTTTCCTGCTGGTCAGGTGCCGAGGCAATCATGTGCGCGGGTTGGTGGATCTGGCAGTCGGGGCTGCCGACATTGCAAGCCATGGCATAGCGGTTTTCTCGGGCGGTCTCCTGCCACAAGGCATCCTCCAGCACCTGCGACTGTGTCTGCAGCAATTGCTGAACCTGCGGCGGCAGTTGCTGCCAGCGCTTGAGGCCAATGCCGTAGAAGCCGATTGACCAGTCCACCGGCAGGTCGTAGAGATAGCCGGCGACGTCGTACCATTTGGCCGCGTTGCCAGAGCCGATGCCGGTGATGGCGCAGTCGATGACCCCGGTCTGCATGGCGGTGACCACTTCGGCAAAGGGCAGGGTCACAGGCGCCGCGCCCAGGGCCTTGACCAACTCGGCCATGTTGCGCCCGCGAGTACGGACTTTCCGGCCTTTGAGGTCGGCCAGCGTTGGCACGGGGGCGCGGCAGAAGAACACCTGGGCGGTATACGGCACGGTGGCCAGCAGCTTGATGCCATGGCGCTCGGCCATGCGCTGCGCCAGCACCGGCTTGTAGGCGTTCGAAAGGGTGCGTGCGGTGTCGATATCGGCGGCCATGCCCGGCAGGTCGATGCCTTCGAACGTAGCATCGTCACCCGCGACGAAAGCGAACACACCCATGCCGATGTCCACCGCACCAAACCTCATCAGGCGAATGATCTCGGGGCCCTTGAGGCCGCTCTCTGAAAGCCCCAGCAGCTGCGCGCTGACCTTGCCGCCGGAGGCGGCGGGCAAGGTGCGGGCCCAGAACGGCTGTTCGACCGCGCGGAACGTGTAGTTGTGGCTGCCGCCACCGATCACGTTGAAACGGATTTCAGGATAGCCCTGCGCGTGTGCGGGCGGGCTGCCCAGAAACGCAGAAAAGGCCAATGCAATGAACGCGGCGCTTGGTTTCACGGTAGTCCTCTTGTTGTTGTCAGGGAGCTACTTCGAAAGAGGGCTGGCGCTAATCACGCGGGCGGGTGGCCGCCTCGATGGTTGACCGCGAGCCGACAATATCGGGAAACTTCTCACCCTTGGCCAACCGGGCCAGGGTGTTCTTTTCGTTGCGCTGGAAGTCGATGGCGCGTTGCGCCAGTTCGATCACCTGGCCCGGCCGCAGGAACACGATGCCGTTTTCGTCTGCCACCACGGCATCGCCCGGGCGCACGATGACCCCGCCGCACTGGATGTCAGTGCAAAACTCGCCCTCCTGCCCGATCACCCGCGTGGTGATGGCGCTGGCACCGCGTGACCACACCGGCACGCCATGCTCGCGCAATTCGCCAAGGTCGGTGACGTAACCGTCGACGATGATCCCCGCTACTCCGGCCTGTTTGGCGGCGTAGGCCATGGCCCCTCCCAGTGCGGCGGTGATGCGTTCGCCGCAGCGGTCCACCACCAGGAAATCGCCGGGGCGGGCGCAGCCCATGGCGTAGTGCAGGATACCGCCGTCATTGCCGGGCATGCGCACGGTAATGGCCGTGCCCACTGCTCGCACATTCTGCAAGTGCGCCTTGATTTCGGGGCTGGGGATGCCATGGGTAATGAAATGGCCGATGGTTGCCGGTTCGGCGTCGACCAATATTTCAAGTTCATGAGCGGTAACCGGAGTAGGCAGTGCTTCGATGATATACATAGGGAGTTGTTGTTATACCGGATGCTTTTTCGAAGGGTTTCGGTCATCCTAACAAGCGCCCTGAACGGTCGATAATAAAAATCCGTAAGCAGTACCCGGAGCAGTTTTTATCATGCGTATTACGCTGATGCAGATCGAGGCATTTTACTGGACCGCCCGCCTGGGTGGTGTGCACGCAGCCTCTCGCCATCTTCATCTGACGCAACCGGCGGTGTCCGCGCGGATCAAGGAAATGGAATCGTTGCTGAGCGTCAAGCTGTTCGACCGCAGCAAGCAGCGCATGAGCCTGACCGCCGATGGCCACACGGCCTTGCGCCATGCCGAGCTGGTGCTGAACAACAGCACGCAGCTGGAACAGTTTGCCGCCCAGCAGAAGCAACACCGGCGCCTGAGACTGGGCGCAGACGAGTGTTCGGCCATGGTCGGGCTGACGGCGGTGATCAGTGAAATAAAGGCGCACTTCCCGGAAATTACCCTGGAAATCACCATCGACGTGGGGGCTGCGCTCAACCGCAAACTGAACGATCACGAACTGGACATCGCCTTGCTGACCAATCCGGCCACGCGTGAGGATGTGACCGATGTGTTCCTTGGCTGGATGACCTTTCAGTGGGTAGCGGCGCGGCATTTGGTGATTGCCGAAGGGCCGTTCCTGCCGCAGCACGCCCGGCAGTATTCGATTGTCACCCACAGTGCGCCGTCGACACTGTATTCAGTGGTGGATCGCTGGTTGAAGGAAAGCGGCTCGGCGAGCCAGGCTTTTCACTCCAGCAATTCACTGGCTTTTATTGCGAAGATGGTATCGGCGGGGCATGCCATCGGGATCTTGCCGGTGCCGTTGATTCGCGACATGTTGGCAGTGGATATGTTGAAGACATTGCCTTGCGATCCGCCGATACCGCCCGCGAAGTTCTGCCTTTCCTACCTGACCGAACGCCCGGACATGCAACTTGGCGAGCTGGTGTCGATTATCCGGGCAACGCTGGTCAAGCAGAACTTTTTGGTGGATTGATTGCGGCTAAAGGGGGCGTACCCGCGGTTCAGGTCAGCGCCTGTTTTACCGCCGCAATGTGCTGCCCGGCCTGGTTGAGCCAGGACAGGTCACTGCCCATCAGCAGCATGTCGCTGCCCATGTCCAGCAGCCGCCCGGCGGTGACCCGGTCGGCTGGAAAGCACGGCACCATCACCTTGATCGCGCGGGCGTGGCATTTCTCGATAAGCAATTGCAGGCGCTGTAGCACTTCTGGGTTGCCCAGGCGGTAGTCGACCGGCAACCCGCGCGACAATGAGTAGTCGGCCGGCCCGAAGTGCACCGCATCGATCCCTTCTACATCGAGAATCTCATCGATGTTGTCGAAGAATTCGTAGCTTTCGGCCATGGGCACGATCACGCTGCGGGCGTTTTCTGCCTGGGTATAGCGCGCCCAGTCGAAGCCCGGCCCGGCGAACCCGGCCGAGCGCACCGAACTGTCGCCGCCGCGGCGGCCCAAGGGCGGAAATTTGCTGTAGTGGATGATCTGGCGCATCTGCGTGGCATTGTGCACCTGCGGCACGATTACCCCGGCAGCGCCCATCTCCAGGGCTTTGCGGATGTCCCATTCCAGTGTGCCACGCACCCGGACCAGGCTGGGGATGGCGGCGCTGCTGGCCGCCAGCAGCAGTTTTTCCATGTCGCGGTCCACGCCCAGCGCAGTGTGCTCGGCGTCGATGAAGACAAAGTCCAGCCCCCAGTTGCCAGCCACCTCGATGGCCATGCAGGCAGTGCTGTAGATATTCATGCCAAAGGTTGTGCCGCGGGCCATGCGCGCCTTCAGCAACGTGTGTGTGGTGCTCTGGTTCATGCGTGATGTCCCCTTGGTCAGATGCGATAGGTTTCGGGCAGCCGGTCGCGGAACGGGTGCACTTCAAACACGCCCGGGTCGCGGATCAGCGATTTGTTGCGGGCCTTGGCCAAGTCGATCTCGACGCTGTACACGCCATCTTCCAGCCCGGCGCGTACCAGGGTTTTGCCGGACGGCTCGATGATGTGGCTGGTGCCGATGAACTGCATGCCTTCGTCCATGTCGTTGCGGTTGGGGGCCACGAAATACACCATGTTTTCGGCGGCGCGCACGGTGCTGAATATGTCCGGCAGCATGCGGGCCTGCTCTGGCCATGCCGCCGGCAGCACGACGATGTCGGCACCTTCCAGGGCCAGGGTGCGGACCACTTCGGGGAAGCGGATTTCATAGCAGATGGCCAGGCCGATGCGGCCAATCTCGGTGTCGAACACCGGCGGTGCCCACTCGCTGGGGCGGTCGGTAAAGCGGTCGCCGATCATGAACGGCAGGTGGCGCTTGCGGTGCAGGCCGATGATGCCCTGCGGGCCGATGAGTGCGGCGGTGTTGTACACCGAGGTGGCGTGCCGCTCGTAAAAGCCGACGACGATCAGGATGCCGGTTTGTGCCGATGCTTCCAGCAGCGGCGCCAGGGTGTCGAGGGTGATGGCGCCACGCTCGAGGTCTTCGCGGCTGTCGAAGGCACCGCCGGTGATCAGGCATTCGGCAAAGGCGATCAGGCGCGAGCCTTCGGCCGCGGTCTGGCGCGCCAGTGTGGCGACTTTGTCGACGGTAAGGGCCGGGTTGCCGGCCACCGGATGAATCTGGGCTACGGAGATTTTCATGCTGTTCCTTGATGGCATTCGAAAGGCGCCGCAGTGCGCGGCGCGGTTGGCGTCACTGCGGCTGGTAGCCCACGGCCTGGTAGACCTTGCTGACCAGTTCCGGGTTGATCTGCGCGGCGTACTTGTCGACCACGGGGCGGATCCTGGCCTGGATCCGCGCCACCTCTTCGGCCGGCAGTTCGTTGACCTGCATGCCCGCACCTTGCAGTTCGGCGATGGCCTTGCTGTCCGCCTCGCGGGAAATGCGCCGTTGCTCCAGGCGTACCTCCTGGGCGACCTCGCTCAGCAGTTGCTGCTCGTCCTTGTTGAGGGTGTCCCAGAAGGGCTTGCTGATAAGCACTATCTGCGGGTTGTAGTTGTGTCGGGTCAGGCTCAGGTATTTCTGCACCTCGTTGAAGCGCGAGGCAAGAATCAGCGCGGCCGGGTTTTCCTGGCCGTCCACGGTGCCGGTCTCCAGGGCTGTGTGCACTTCGGTGAAGGGCAGCGGCGTCGGGTTGGCCCCCAGTGCTGCCCACACGTCGAGGAACAGCGGCGATTGCTGGGCACGAATTTTCAGCCCGGCGATGTCCTCGAGCTTTTGCACCGGTCGCGCATTGTTGGTCAGGTTGCGCTCGCCCAGTTCCCAGAACGCCAGGCCTACCAGGTCCTTCGCGGGCAACTGGTCGGTGAGGATCTTGCCCACCTCGCCATCGAGCATGGCATCGACCTTGGCGGTGTCGGTGTACAGGAACGGGAAGTCGAGGATGCCAAAGTCGGTCACATGGTTGAGCATCAGCCCGGCGTTCCAGGTCATCATTTCCACCACGCCGCCCTGCAGCGACGACAGCACCTGCACATCGCCACCCAGCACGCCGTTGGGGAAGGTGCGGACCTTGATCTTGCCATCGCTGCGCTCCTGCACCTTCTTGGCAAACAGTTCCATGCCGATCGCTGGCGGCGTGCCCTTGGGGCTGGTGGCGGCAAACTTGATGACGCGGGCGTTGTAGTCGGCGGCCATGCTCAAGCTGCTGGACAGCAACAGGGCGGCGATGACGGCGAGTTTTTTCATGGTGGGTACCTTTCTTTTTATTGGAGGAATCAATGCCCGAACCACTGGGCCGGGACGGTGACCAGTTCGGGGAAGATGACCAGCAGGAACAGCACGATGATTTCGGCGATCAGGAACGGGAAGGTCCCTTTGAGCAGCGCCTCGTAGCGCATGCGGCCAATGCCGCAGACCACATTCAGCACCGTGCCCACGGGCGGAGTGATCAGGCCGATCGAGCAATTGATCATGAACAGCACACCGAAGTAGATCGGGTCGATATTCGCGGCGGTCACTACTGGTACCAGG
The DNA here is from genome assembly GCF_050058005.1 of Pseudomonas sp. WOUb67. NCBI lineage: Bacteria > Pseudomonadati > Pseudomonadota > Gammaproteobacteria > Pseudomonadales > Pseudomonadaceae > Pseudomonas > Pseudomonas sp. WOUb67. Next base: position 3,061,158 of record NZ_CP170112.1, read on the forward strand.
ATCGGCGCAAGCAGCAGCACGGTGGGGGTGAGGTCCATGACCATGGAGATCACCAGGATCAGCAGCATTAGCACCACGATCAGCAGGCGCGGGTTGTCCATCACCGGCTGGATCAGGTCGATGATCTGCCCGGGGATATCAGCGATGGTGATCATCCATGCGGGAATCGAGGCGGCAGCAACCAGGAACATGACCGCTGCGGTGGTCTTGCCGGCGCGCAGCAGCAGTTCGTTGAGCGACTTGAGGCTGAGCTCGCGGTAGATCAGCGACGACACCAGCAGTGCATAGACACTGGCCACCGCACCGGCCTCGGTGGGCGTGACCACGCCGAAGCGCAGGCCGACCACGATGATCACGGGCAGCATCAGCGCCCAGAAGCTGTCGACCAGAGCCTTGAGGCGTTCCTTGCCACTGGCCTTGGGGCTCAGTTCGACGTCGCTGTTGCGCCGCGATACAAGCCACCAGGCCACTACCAGGGCGGCGGCGATCATAAGCCCCGGGGCGATGCCGGCCAGGAACAGCTTGGTAATCGAAAGCCCCGAAGCCACCCCAAGTACCACGAAGCCAATGCTGGGCGGGATGATCGAGCCGAGTACTGATACCGAAGCGATCAACCCCCCGGAACGGTCACGGTTATAGCCGGCGATGACCATCATCGGCAGCAGCAGGGCAGTCAGGGAGGCGGCGTCGGCCAGCGCCGATCCGGACAGGCTCGATAGCAAGACGCCGGCAAAGATGGTGACATAGCCCAACCCCCCGCGCAGGTGGCCGACCAGCGTGATAGCCAGCTTGATGATGCGTTTGGACAAGCCGCCGCTGTTCATCACCTCGCCTGCGATGATGAACAGCGGGATGGCCAGCAGCGGGAAGCTACCGGCAGAGTTGATGATGTTCTGCGCGATGATCTGGCCATCGAACAGGCCCAGCAACCACATCAGCGCCACACCGCAAAGGATCAGGGCATAGGCGATGGGGGCGCCGATCAGGATGGCGGCCATCAGCACGCCGACGAAAACAGACAGGGCCATTACTCGACTGCTCCATCATTTACCGAAGGTTCGGCCTGGGTGGGCATGGGCAGGGTGCCCATGAGGTTCCTGGCCAGCTGTGTGCAAATCAGCAGTGCGCTGAAGACGGAGAAGACCAGCCCCGCGCCATGGAACAGCGCCATTGAAATGCCCGTGGAGGGCGCGCCGACATGCAGGTTGATCAGGGTTTGCTTCCAGCTGCCGTCCATGAACAGCCAGGTGACGTAGAGCATCAGCACTTGGGTCAGCGCCAGCAGGCCGCGGGCTACACCGGGCGAGACGCGGCGCGTGACGATGTCGACGCCGATGTGGCCGTTTTCGTGCAGCATCAACTGCGCCCCGGCGAACACCAGCCAGACAAACGCCAGGCGGGAGATTTCTTCGCTGAAAAACAACCCCGAGTTGAAGCCGTAGCGCAGAACCACGTTTGTGAAAATCAGGCAGGTGATGCCTACCAGGCATGCCACTACCAGTGTCTTGAGGATGAGGAAATAGCCGTCGACCAGGGTTTTCATGGCGCCTCCTGGGGCAGGGCTGCCCAGGGAGCGCCAAAAGCGCCCGGTGCGATTATGCGGACGGGAGCATCCACCTGTATGTGTGATCGGGACATGGGTTCACCTTTATTATTATTCGACATACGTCGTCGTATGACTGCCCGGATTCTTCAACAAATGCCCGCTTTGCGCTGCCTCAAGTTTTTTATCAGGGGGATAAGGAATAGCGATCAGCGCCGCTGCCAGCGAATGTCATCCGATGACTTGGTTGCAAGGTGTAACGTATGGTCGCGGTTCTTGCGCAGGGCCGGCGTGCTAGAATCCGCGCCTTCGAAACTGGAGGTACACGCGTGCGCAAACTGGCTGTGGTAATGGCAGTGCTCGCCCTGGCGGGCTGTGAGAACGAGGTCGAAGGCGTGCACAAGCAGGTGGCCGAACACCTGCACAACCCCAAGACCGCCAAGTTCGGCAACGTGCGGATCGACACCCAGGGCACCATCTGCGGCCAGGTCCGCGGCAAGGACGATGCCGGGCAGTACGAAGCCTACCGCAGCTACGTGGCCATCAAGCGCGACGGCCAGTACGACATCATCGTCGACGACAACGGCAACAACCTGCGCATCCGCGAAGTGTGCGGCGGCGCCGACCTGCAGCGCCGTGCCGATGCACTGGCTGGCCAGCCGGCACCAGAAGGCTGGGATGTGGAAGTGATCCAGGGTGCCAACATGGGCGCACTGAGCGACATGACCGCACGGCTGATCGAAAAGGGCATCCCGTCTTCGGTGGAATACCGCAACGGCAAGCCGGTGGTGCTGATGGGGCCGTTCCCTACCCGTGAAGAAGCGCAAGCGCGCAAGGACGAAGTGATGGCCAAGCTGGGCACCGATTCGGTGGTCATCCAGCACGGCGCAACTCGCTAAGCCCGAGGCCACGGGTGGGAGCCCGGAACCTTTGCAGGACTTGTGGGAGCGGGCATGCCCGCGAAGAACCCGGCGCGGTGGATGGCACGGGCTTCGCCCGTGTTCGCGGGCTCGCCCGCTCCCACAGTGATCGCGCAAACTCTTGGATTTTGAACAAGACAGTTGCTCCCGCAACAGTTGCATCCACAAAGGCCGCGCCAACGGGTGTGTGCAGCTTTGTCAGGCGTGTGTTAGACATTGTTCACACAAGTTTGGCTATGCTTGGGTTGAAGATGCCGAACGGGGAGGGGCCTCATGTCTACACTGGAGCGGGCCATTGCCGTGGCTGCCAGGGCGCATGAAGGGCAATACGACAAGGGTGGGGTGGCGTACATTCTCCACCCGCTACGCGTGATGATGCGGGTGTCCACACCCGAGCAACGGATTGTCGCAGTGCTTCACGATGTGATCGAGGACACCCCGCTGACGTTGTCCGACCTGGCGCGCGAGGGGTTTGCGCTGAAAATCCTTGCCGCCTTGCTGGCGCTCAGCCGCCGTGAGGGCGAGCCCTATCAGGACTTCGTGGCACGCCTGGGCGATGACCCATTGGCACGCACCGTCAAGCTGGCCGACCTGGCCGACAACAGTGACCTCTCACGCATTCCCTGCCCTGGCCCCGCCGACCTGGCGCGGCTGGCCCGTTACCAGGAAGCCAGCGCCTATTTGCAAGCGCTGACCTGAGGCTCAACCGCACGCCTTGAGGTTGACCGGGCCAACAAACTCGTTACCTCGTCCCATCACACAGGCCACCTGTTGGTTGCGTTGCCGCTCCCATGCCTGCGGCGGGTAGGTCTTGTTCCAGGCCTCGTACAACTGGCGGTCCTGCCTGGACAGGCGCAGGTTGTACTGCTTGCTCATGTAGAAGTAGGTGCGGGCGATCATGCCGCGGATCGATGGGCGCGGCATCACCTTCTTGGCCTTGAAATCGACCTGGGTCAGGCAGCTGCCGTACTGGCCGCGTTGTTCTGGCAGCCAGCCGAAACTGAAGTTGCTGCGGTCGCCATTGACCTCGCCGATGCTCGGCACCAGGTTGTGCAGGTCGGCTTCGGCGCGCTTGTACACCTCGTCATGCTGCGAGCACTGCTTGCGCCCGCCGCTCTGCCAGCACTGGCGCTGATGGCCGATCTGCCAGGCCGGTACGATGTGTTCCCACTCGATGCGCGCCGCGCGCTGGGCATTCTTGCGCGGGGCATAGCCGCAGGATGCCAGGTCGACCTTGTTGCCCTTGTATTTGCAGCCGCAATAAAACTCGGTCGATTGCGGCGCATAGAGCTTCCACGCGACCTTCTTGGCCTCCTGGAAGGTGCGCGGGGCGTCGGCTTGCACAAGTGGTGTGGTCAGTAACAGGCAGGCTGCCGCGAAAAACGAAACTCTCATGCGCGGTCAGTCTTCCTTCGGTACGGTCCAGAAAACCTGCACGCCGCCATCGTCACGGTGGGCGAGGGTGACGTTGTCGTTCTCGGCGATTTCCTCGAGCAAGGTCTCCCAGTCATCCGGGCTTTCCTGCTCCAGGCGAAAGATCAGCGCCGCACGGCTGCGCTGGGCGGTGGGGCTGTTGATGATCTTCTGGATGCGTACACCCAACTGTTCATAGCTGCTCGGAGTGGCGGAGGCGGTGCTGGACACAGGCAGTTCCTTATTTTGCTGTATGCACATACAGTATTTCACTGTAAGTAAATTCGCAACAGCTTGTCAGGCGAAAACTGCGTTCAAGCTTGGGCGGATGCGTGAGCAGCGTTGTCCAAAGTATTCCACAGGCTTCGCATCGTAGGGTTCTGGTTCAACAGCGAGCAGTACGAGCGAATCTCCAGGCGCGTGCTCCATTCGGCGCCGCCGGCTTGTACCAGCAACCCTCTTTCCAGTTCATCCTGCACAGCGCTGTAGGGCAGCCAGGCTACCCCGTAGCCTTCCACGGCCATGCGCACCAGCAGCATTGCCATATCTGCTTCATAGCACCGCTCCAGCGGTGCAATCTCAGGGGCGTTGCGAATGACCACGTCTGCGACTTTCCCCAAGAAAGTCGTGGCCGTGTAAGCCAGGTGTGGAATGGGTTTGTTGTTTGCAGCAAGTGTGAACAGCGGCTTGCCATGCGCATTGGGTGCGCACACGGGGATGAACGCGTCATGCCCCAGTGCCAGGCTGGCGAAGCGCTCAGGGTCCAGCGAGATGGGGGTAAGCGGGTGATGGTAGACAATCATCAGGTCACAGCTGCCTTCTTCAAGGGCGATGACGGCGTCATTGATGTTGGCGGCCACTACCCGGGCATTGAAGCGTTCATTGTGCTGCTGGAACTGGCTGAGCCATTTTGGCAGAAAGGTCATCGACAGGCTGTGGGCTGCGGTGATCTGGATCGAGCGCCCCGGCATCCGCTTGACGTCCCGAAGGTCGGCACGTAGCGCCATCAGTGCGGCCAGCGCCTGGCGCGACTCATCGCAAAAGCGCTGGCCGGCGGGGGTGAGCTGTACCGGGTAGGTGGCACGATCAACCAGCTCCACACCCACCCATTCTTCGAGCGAGCGGATTCTCCTGGAGAGCGCGGACTGCGTAACGCAGCGCACTTCGGCGGCGCGCGAGAAATTCTTCCACTCGGCGATCGCCAACAGGTCGTCAAGCCACTTGATCTGCATCGCTGATCTCCTTCACCAGGCGCACAGTGTAAGCGTGTTCGGACAAGCGCTGATAGCAAGGGCTAAAAACTATTCCGAAAACGCATAGGGCCAGCCCTATTACTCATCAACTGGCTGTTCGCGTGGCGATAAACTTGCCCCACACCCACTCGGTAAGTGGGTGTGCCTGTCTTTATTTCAATCCTGCCAAGTAGAAGAAATAGAACATCACTTGAGGAAACTGTCGTGAACAATAATAAGCTTCCGCGCCGAATTGCCATGGGTATCGCCTTGGGCGTAGTTGTCGGTTGGGCCTGTCATCATTTCGCAGGCAGCGAGCAAGCCGCGAAGGAAATGGCTGCTTACTTCAGCATGGTGACGGACATCTTCCTGCGCCTGATTAAAATGATCATTGCGCCGCTGGTGTTCGCCACGCTGGTGGGCGGGATTGCAAGCATGGGCAATTCGCGCTCGGTCGGCCGCATCGGCTTTCGTGCCATGGCCTGGTTTGTCTGTGCTTCGGCCATTTCGTTGGCGATCGGGATGGCACTGGTCAACCTGTTCGAGCCAGGCGCTGGCTTGAACATGCAGGTCGTACAGCATGCGGATGCCGTGGCTGTGCCTGTGAATACGGGGGACTTCAGCCTTAAAGTATTTATCAGCCATGTATTCCCGCGCAGTATTGCAGAGGCGATGGCGAATAATGAAATACTTCAGATCGTGGTGTTCTCATTGTTCTTCGGGTTCGCACTGGCTAGCGTCAACCGTGCCGGGTATACAAAGGTTGTTGATTGTATCGATGAACTGTCCAAAGTAATGTTCCGCATTACCGACTATGTGATGGCTTTTGCACCCATCGGGGTATTCGCCGCTATTGCGTCGGCAATCACCACCCAAGGCCTGGGTTTGTTGGTCGATTACGGCAAGCTCATTGTCGAGTTCTACCTAGGCATCCTTCTTTTGTGGGCTGTGTTGTTCGGTGTAGGGTACCTGTTCCTGGGCAAGTCGGTTTTCACGCTTGGCAAACTGATTCGCGAGCCGGTCCTGTTGGCGTTCTCTACCGCCAGCAGCGAGGCGGCCTACCCGAAAACCATGGAGGCGCTGGAAAAGTTCGGCGCGCCGAAGCGTGTCTCCAGCTTCGTCTTGCCATTGGGCTACTCGTTCAACCTCGATGGCTCGATGATGTACCAGGCATTCGCCATCATGTTCATCGCCCAGGCCTACAACATCGACCTCAGCTTCACCCAGCAGGTGTTGATCCTTTTGACCCTGATGATCACCAGCAAGGGCATGGCCGGTGTTGCGCGCGCCTCGGTGGTGGTGGTCGCGGCGACCTTGCCGATGTTCAACCTGCCAGAGGCTGGCCTGCTGCTGATCATCGGTATCGATCAGTTCCTCGACATGGCGCGTACCGCTACCAACGTCGTGGGCAACAGCATCGCCACGGCTGTAGTCGCCAAGTCAGAGCCACAGGCCGAGCCGGATGAGGCCGATGAGACTGCAGCCCAACCGTCCACCCTCGATCGCCCAGTATCAATCGCCTGAGGAATAGGCTCATGACGTCGGAGAAGGCAGCTGCGCAGCAACCCCTTTCGCACAAGATCGGGATTGTCGGGGGGCTTGGGGCGCTTGCGGGGGGCGACCTGTTCTACAAGCTTGTGAAGTCGCGGGCAGTGCTGGAGGACCAGGGGCGTTTTCATTTCCTGCTCGAACAACATCCGTTCAAGGGTGTACAGCTGCCGCTGGATGCTGACGCGAGCATGACATCGCGAAAGTTCTATGCCTTCGAGGTGTGCAGGTCGTTCGAAGCGAGCGGTGTGGATGCAATCATGCTGCCGTGTTTTGCCAGCCAGACGTTTCGTGCAGAGATTCAGGACGAGCTGGGCATCCCTGTGCTGGACATGATGGAAAGCCTGGTACAGCACATCCGCCAGATCGCCGTGCCGGGCAGCACGCTGGGTGTGCTTGCTTCGGATTACGTGCGCCATTCCGGGCTCTTCGAGCGGGCGTTGGGCGCCGAGTACGCAGTGGTGTACCCCGATGCGCAGGCCCAGGCCGCCCTTATGCAGGCCATGTATGGGGGCAACGGCATCAAGGACGGGCATCTGGACGGGGTACCGCTGGAGTCGGTCTACCAGGCTTGCCTTTCAGTGCAGGCGCAAGGGGCGGCACTGATCGTGCCGGGCATGACCGAGTTGTCCCTGGTGTGCGCCGACCTGCAGCGCCGTGGTATCACGGCGCTCGATATCAACGACCTCTACGCCACGTTTGCCACGCAAGGCTCACGTGAGCCACGTGACCTGCCTTTCAAACTGGGTATCGTGGGCGGTGTCGGCCCCGCAGCGACGGTTGATTTCATGGGCAAGGTGGTTGCCAGCACACCGGCAGGTCGTGACCAGGACCATATCAAGATGGTGGTGGAGCAGAACCCGCAAATACCGGACCGCACAGCCAATCTGCTGAATGATGAGGCGGACCCGACCATGGCCATGTACGCGACCTGCAAACGGCTGGAGAGCGCGGGTGCCAACGCCATTGCGATCCCGTGCAATACCGCCCATGCGTTCGTCGAGCGCATCCAGGAGCACCTGCGCGTGCCGATCGTCAACATGCTCACCGAAACGGTCGACTGGATAAAGCGCACGTATGGTTCAGACAAGGTTATCGGCTTGCTGGCCACCTCAGGGACCGTCGCAAGCCAGGTCTATCACCAGTCTGCGAGCCGCGCTGGGCTTGAGGTGATCGTGCCGGCGCCGGATTACCAGAAGCTCGTCATGGAGGCCATTTACGGAGAGCGCGGCATCAAGGCGGGTTTCACGGACGGGCTGTGCCGGGATCAGTTGCTGATTGCTGCCGAGCATCTCGCAGAGGTCGGGGCAGAAGTGTTGATACTGGGCTGTACAGAGCTGCCGTTGGTGCTCAGCCACTGCGATGCCTATGACCTGAATGGCAGGCCGGTTGCGCTTGTGGACCCGACGATGATCCTGGCGCGCAGATGTGTGGCGCTGGCGCATAAGCTGCCTGTTGAGCAATGAATCTGCCTCTGTTAAGGGGGAAAGCCATTGGTTGCCTGGTAGATCCTGGGGCTGCTTTGCAGCCCATCGCGACACAAGGCCGCTCCCACAGGTAACTGCATAAGCCTGAAGCCTGCGCGGTCCATGTGGGAGCGGCCTTGCGTCGCGATGGGGCGCAAAGCGCCCCCAAAATCACAAGCTCAAACGCAGCTCTCCAGCCGTTCCAGCAACGCCTGCGGCACCTCGATGAAATCACTGCGTACCTGCCTTTCACCTATCCGCCGCTGCCCTGGCAAGCGCACGCCCGGCTGCGTCAATATGGCGGCGAACAACGCTTCGACATGGTTCAGGTACCCCGCGCCAAACCGCTGCGGGTCAATCAGCAACAACAAGTGCGCCACTCCGGGCGCGCCCCCCTCTGCATCGAAGAACGAACTGGCCTGGAAACCGAAATGGCTGCCGGTCAGGCCCGCCGTCAGCAGCTCCACCATCATCGCCAGTGCGGCACCCTTGGCATCGCCCATGGGCACCATGCTGCCGGCCAGCGCCGCCTGTGGATCGGTGGTGTCGTTACCTGCACTGTCGATGGCCCAGCCGGCCGGGATCGGCGTGCCCGCTTGCCTGGCCAGCATCACCTTGCCACGGGCGACCTTCGACAGCGACAGGTCGATGACAACAGGGTCTGCACCCCGGCGTGGCGAAGCGAAGGCAATGGGGTTGGTGCCGAACAGCGGCGTTCGCCCGCCCCAGGGGGCCATCGCGGCGGGTGCATTGCTCAGTGCCAGTGCCAGTAAGCCCTCGCGTGCAGCCCGTTCCACCGGTTGCCCGGCCACGCCGAAGTGGTGCGAGCGGCCGATGGCCAACGCCGCGATACCCAGGCGGCGCGCCGTGGCCATCGCCGGGCCCAGGCCGGCATCGATGGCCGCAAACGCCAGGCCGTGGCAGGCGTCGACGCGCACGACTGCCCCTTCGACCAGCACCTTGGGCTCGGCCCTGGCGTCTACCTTACCGGTGGCCATCTGCTCCAGATAAAACGGCAAGCGTGACAGGCCATGGGAGGGCAGGCCTTCGCGCTCGGCTTGCACCAGCGCCTGTGCGCAACTTTGCGCGGCGCTTTCCGGCATGCCGGCGCTGCGCAGTGCCTGCATGGCAAGTTCATGTGCATGGCGAACGCTGATTTGCACAGTCATGGGGTGGCTCCTTGCAGCGGGCTTCAGGGTTTTTTCTGCGACAGATTCAGCGGTGCCTGATCAAGCACAGGCAAGCGGCTGGGGGCAGCCAGTTCGGCGCGCGCCTTGGCCAGGTCGAGCTTGCCTTCCCAGCGGGCAATCGCCAGGGTGCCGACCACGTTGCCCATCATGTTGGTCAGCGCTCGCACCTCATTGAGGATGCGGTCGATGCCCAGAATCAGCGTAATGGCTGCCACCGGGATGATGTCGTGGCTGGCCAGCGTTGCGGTCAGCACGATCAGCGCTGCGCCAGCCACCCCCGCGCCGCCCTTGGAAGTCACCAGCAGGATCACCAGCAGGCTCAGCTGCTGGCCCCATGACAAGTCGATGTTCAGTGCTTGCGCCAAAAACAACGAGGCCATGGTCAGGTAGATGGCGGCGCCGTCGAGGTTGAACGAGTAGCCGGTGGGCAGCACCAGGCCGATCACCGATTTGTCGCAGCCCAGCCGTTCCAGTTTCTGCATCAAGCGCGGCAGTACCGACTCGGTGGTGGAGGTGCCCAGCACGATCAGCAGCTCTTCGCGCAGGTACTTGATCAGCGACCAGATGTTGATCCCGCAGGCAAAGCTGATCGAGCCCAGGACAATGCCGATGAACAGCAGGCTGGTGACGTACAGGCAGACGATCAGCAAGCCCATCTGCTGCAACGCCCCGATGCCGTACTTGCCGATGGTGAAGGCCATGGCGCCGAACGCGCCGATGGGTGCCAGCCACATGATCATGCCGACGATGCGCAACAGGGTTTCGCCAAACTGCTCGATCACCCGCGCAGCCAGCCGGCTGCGCCTGGACATGCCGGACAACGCCACGCCGAACAGTACCGAGAACAGCAGCACCTGCAGCAGGTTGCCGCTGGCGAAGGCGCCGACCACCGAGTTGGGGATCAGCTGGGTGAGCAGGCTGGAGGACTCCTGCGCATGCACCTGGTCAAGGTATTGCGACATGGCGCCACCGTCCAGGCTGGCCGGGTCGATGTTCATGCCGGCGCCAGGCTGCACCAGGTTGGCGATGATCATGCCCAGCAACAGCGCCAGGGTGGTCACCACCTCGAAGTACATGAAGGTCTTGAAGCCGACCTTGCCCAGCTCCTTCAGGCTTTCCATGCGCGCGATGCCAATGGCCACGGTGCAGAAGATCACCAGGGTGATGAGCATCTTGATCAGGCGGATGAACGTATCACCCAGCGGCTTCATCTCGACCCCGAGCGAAGGCCAGCAGTAGCCCAGGGCAATGCCGGCGATCAGGCCGATCACCACCTGGACATACAGGTTCTTGAGAATTTTCACGGTTGTTTCTCCATGAGCGAATACCCCGTGCCAAGCTGGCTGATCAGGGCAGGGGAGCAAGTTCGGGTCTTTTGCGCGGCACGCGGGCGCTCACTACGGTCGTCGTGGCTGCGTGGGCTTGGGGAGAAACACCGGAGGGGGCAGGGCATCAGGGCAGAGCGGTTTCATGAAGGTCTCCATTTATGGTTGTTGTGAGACGTACTTCTTGAACGCAGGCAGAAACAAGCGCCGTTGCCTGATGAGGCAGGCAACGGCGCGGCAGGTCAGGCGCTTTCGAACAACCGGGTCAGCACGAACTCGCGGTGCCCGAGGGCTTCGGCGGCAGTGTAGCGGCCATTGGCGGTGCGCATCAGCATGTCGAGCAAGCGGTCGCCGGCATCGTCCATGTTGATTTCGCGCCGCAGCAGGCCGGAAACATCGACATCGATGTGTTCACCCATGGTACGGAAGGTTCGCGGGTTGGCGCAGATCTTGATCACCGGCAAGATCGGGTTGCCGATGACGTTGCCCTGGCCGGTCGGGAAGAAGTGCGCCACATACCCGGATGCGGCGCACAGGGTGACCATTTCTGCTGCCGCCGACGACGAGTCCATGAACCACAGGCCTGGCCCGGTGGGTGCCTCGGCCTTGTCCAGGACACCGTCAACCCGGCATTTACGGCCGATCTTCTGGATGTTCCCCAGGGCCTTTTCCTCGATGGTGGTCAGGCCGCCTTCGATGTTGCCCTTGGTTGGCTGCGACTCGGACAGGTCGCTGGTTTTCCAGCGGTCGATCATTGCGCTGTAGCGGTCGAACATGAACTGGAACCGCTCCCGCACTGCCGGGGTGCTGCAACGCTCGGCGACCAGGTGCTCGCCGCCGGTCAGCTCTGACGTTTCGCCGAACACCAGGGTGCAGCCCTGTGCATACAGCTTGTCGAACGCATTGCCCACGGTGGGGTTGGCGCCGCAGCCGGAGGTGGTGTCGGACTCGCCGCACTTGGTCGAGACCCACAGTTCACTGATGTCGCACTCCTCGCGGCGCAGCTCGGTAGCGTACTGCACGAATTCGCGAGCCTTGCGCGAGGCGGCGCAGATGGTGTTGTGGTCGCCGTTCTGTTCGATCCAGAAGCCTTCTGCCGGCTTGCCACTGGCACGGATGCCTTCGACCACGCGGCGGGTCCAGCCGGGCTCGATGCCGATCACCACCACCGCTGCCACGTTGGGGTTGCAGCCGGTACCGATCAGGGTGCGGAAGTGCAGGTCCAGGTCCTCGCCGAACTGCAGCCGGCCATAAGGGTGTGGCAGCCCGAGGGTGCCCTTGATGTTGTTGGCCACCGCTTCGGCGGCCGCATTGGAGATGTCGTCCACCGGCAGGATGATCACATGGTTGCGAATGCCCACACGGCCATTGTCGCGGCGGTAGCCCAGGAAAGTGCGTCCGTTGAGTTGCATGCTTACCACCTCTTGGTTTTGACGTTGTGGACGTGCAGGTGCTCGCCTTCGCGGATGGGCTTGATCACCCGGCCGATGTCGACACCGTATTTGATCACCGTATCGCCTTCCTGCAGGTCACGGATGGCCAGCTTGTGGCCGATCGGGATGGCGTCGCGCACCACGAATTCCAGGGTCTGGTCCTGGTCCATGACCCAGCCTGTCAACTTCTGGCCCGCCTGCACGCCTTCGACTACTACGACGCCGACGGCGTCGTCGGCATCGTGGACGACAAAATCAATGCTCATTGTTGTTCTCCTGTGACGGTCATTCATATGCCGTAAGTCATGTATAGGACATAGGTTATAGGATAGTCAAGGTGCGGTGCTTTCTTTCGTGCTTGGGGTATACTTGCGCCATACGAACTGCCGACGACTGATGACCATGACCGACGCCCTGCAGAACCCGCAAAAGGCCCCGACCTTCCAGCCGCTGTACATGCAGATCAAGGACTTGCTGATGGAGCGCATCCATACAGGTGAGTGGTCGCCCGGCACGTTCATCCCCAGCGAAGCGGCGCTGGCGACCACTTATCAGGTCAGCGTCGGCACCCTGCGCAAGGCGCTCAACGAGCTGGTGGCCGAGAACGTGGTGGTGCGTCAGCAGGGCAAGGGGACCTCGGTCGCCACCCATGATGGCGACCATGCGTTGTTCCGCTTCTTCAACATCTGCCGCCCCGACGGCGAGCGCTGCCTGCCGGTTTCGATCGTGCTGGGGCGCAAGGTGCGCAAGGCCAGTGCGCAGGAAGCGCAGGCGTTGGGCCTGCAGCCGGGCGCCAAGGTGATCCACATTTCGCGTACCCGCGAGCTGGATGGCAAGCCGGCCATCTACGAGGACATCACCCTGTGCGCCGAGCGCTTCATTGGCTTGGAAAGGCAGCCTGAAGTACTGCCCAACACGCTGTATCGCCTGTACCAGCAGCGCTTCGGTGCCACGGTGGCACATGCCGATGAGCGCATCTTTGCGATCAGCGCCGATGCCAGCCAGGCACAGGTGCTGGGTATCGAAGTGGGGGCGCCGCTGTTGCAGATCGTGCGCATTGCCCTGGATTACCAAGGCAGGGCAATCGAGAAGCGGGTGTCGGTGGTCAGTACCCAGAGGCACTGCTACGCCAACAGAATCTAGCGCTGGCTTGCCGCCATCCTTTTCAATTCATTTTTTTGCGTATGCCGTGCCTGCGCACGGTAGCGTTACCCCGGACTTGGCTCGTAAGGGGCCAGGCCCGGGTTTCAGGAAGTTTCGCATGTACCCAATCCTTTCCCGTTTGCCTGCCCGGACAGGCTTTGCCCTTTTGCTGACAGGGGGCATGAGCACCACCGGCCAAGCCGCCCCCGACGTACCCGATATAGTGGTCATGGACCCGCTGGTGGTGACCGGCGCCTATGCGCCCACCAGCACATTCGACCTGCCGTTTTCGGTGGATACGGTTGACCTGTCCCACGGCACGGATGGCCAACTTGGCGTCAACCTGTCGGAAGTGCTGAGCAAAGTACCTGGACTGGTGGTGCAGAACCGGCAGAACTACGCGCAAGACCTGCAGATTTCCTCGCGGGGTTACGGTGCACGTTCGGCCTTTGGCGTGCGTGGCATCAAGCTGCTGAGTGACGGCATACCGGCCAGTACGCCCGACGGGCAAGGGCAGGCCGCCACGCTGAACCTGGACGTGGCCGACCGTATCGAAGTGCTGCGCGGCCCGGCAGCGACGCTGTACGGCAGCAACGCCGGTGGTGTGATCCAGATGTTTACCCGCGACGGGCAGGGGCCCGCACGTGTGGGGGCCGAAACCACGTTCGGTAGCGACGGCTTCAACAAGAATCACCTGTCGGCCGAGGGCGGTAACGACACCGCAGGCTTTGTACTGGATGCCTCGCGCCTGGATACCGATGGCTACCGCGACCACAGTGCCGCGCGCCGTGACCAGACCTTCGCCAAGGTCAATTTCAAGCCCGATGAAGACTCGCGCATGGCGCTGATCTACAGCAGCCTGGAGCAGAACAACACGCAGGACCCGCTGGGGCAAACCTGGGATGCCTACAAGCATGACCCGCGCTCCACGGCGGCAGTGGCCGAAACCTACAACACCCGCAAAAGCATCGACCACCAGCAACTGGGCATGAACTACGAGCGCTACTTTGGCGATGCCACGCTGCAGTTCAACCTGTATGCGGGGCGGCGCAGCGTGGTGCAGTACCTGTCCATCCCCAGAACGGTGGCTTCCAACAGCCAGCGCGGCGGCGGGGTTGTGGCCTTCGACCGCGAGTTCCACGGCGGAACGTTGCGCTGGATACAGCCGGTTGCCGACGTGCCGGGCAATCTCACCTTCACCGTCGGCGCCGATTACGACCAGAGCAAGGACGACCGCCGCGGCTACCAGAACTTCAGCGGTGACCAGCTGGGCGTGAAAGGCGAGTTGCGCCGTGACGAGAAAGACACCGCGACCAGCCTGGACCCGTACCTCCAGGCGCACTGGGAAATCGGCAACTGGACCAGCGAGCTGGGGCTGCGCTACAGCACCATGGAAATGCGTGTCGACGACCATTACCTGGCCAACGGCGACTCAAGCGGCTCGAAGAAGTACCAGCAGGCCACGCCATCGCTGTCGGTGATGTACGCGTTCACGCCGGACCTGCGCGGTTACGTGAGCGTCGGCAAAGGCTTTGAAACCCCCACCCAGGCCGAAATGGCCTATGCGCCTGGCTTGGCCGAAAGCTTCAACTTCGGCCTCAAGCCCGCCACCAGCATGCAGTACGAAATGGGTGTGAAGTACCGGCTTGGCGAGCGTACGCGCCTGAATGCGGCGGTGTATGAGATTCACACCGATGACGAAATCGTCGTGGCCAGCGCTACGGATGGTCGAACCAGCTATCGCAATGGCGGGCGTACTGTACGACGCGGCTTTGAGGCGAGCCTGCAGAGTGACCTGAGCGAGCAGTGGCAGACCACCTTGGTGTACACCCGCACCGATGCCCGCTACGCCGATGACATCAGCCAGGCCATCAAAAGTGGCAACCGGCTGCCCGGTGTGCCGCTGAACAACCTGTATGGCGAGCTGGTGTGGAAGCCGATGTCGTCCATCAGCATGGGGGTTGAAGGGCAGTACCGCAGCAAGGTGTATGTGGACGACAGCAACAACGCCAAGGCCGCACCTGCGTATGCGGTATTCAACTGGCGGACCCGGTTCGAGCAGCATGTCGGGGCCTGGACGTTCCACCAGCTGGTGCGCCTGGACAACCTGTTTGACCGGCAGTATGTGGGGTCGGTGATTGTCGGCGACAGCAACGGGCGCTATTACGAGGCAGCGCCCGGGCGCTCGTGGTATGCGGGGGCGGGGTTGGAGTACCAGTTCCGCTAGCCGACCACGTTCTGATGCCTTGCGCACACCCTGTAGGAGCAGCCTTGTGCTGCGAAGAGGCCGGTGAGGCTAAAGATCTTCTTTGGCATTAATGGCCTCTTCGCAGCACAAGGCTGCTCCTACAGATTTCGCGCAAGCCTGTACCTTAGGCCACCGCCTGCGCCCCGGTGATCTCCACCAGCGACCCACACATGAACGCCGCCTCGTCCGACGCCAGGAAGGCCACCAGCGCAGCCACTTCTTCCGGCTTGCCAATGCGCCCGAACGGCACCATGCGGTCCAGGTCGGCAATGGTGCGGCCTGAGCGCAATACCCCAGCCTCCAGCATCGGTGTGTGAATCTCGCCCGGGCAGACGGCATTCACCCGGATCTTCTGCGGCGCATAATCGCGTGCCAGGTTCTGCGTGAACGAGGCCACCGCCGCCTTGGTCACGTTGTAGGCAATGTGCCCAGGCGCCGGGTACAGGCCCCACTGCGAAGCGGTGTTGACGATGGCACCACCACCGCCCTCGATCATGCCTGGCAGCACGGCCCGGCAGAGGTGGAACATGGCATCCAGGTTGACGGCAAAGCTGCTGTGCCAGTCGTCTTCGCTCAGGGCCAGCAGGTTGCCGCGGCGGTTGATGCCGGCGTTGTTGACCAGCACATCAATGCGCCCGAACTCGCTGGCGACTGCCTGCACAAGGCCGCGGCAAGCCTCGCCCGAGGCGATGTCAGCGACCATGGCCAGGGCCTTGCCACCTTCAGCCTCAATGGCCTGCACAACAGCCTGCGCTGCCTTGAGGTTGACATCACTGACCACCACGGTCGCACCTTCGCTTGCCAACCGGGAGGCAATGGCGGCGCCGATGCCCCCCGCGCCACCGGTCACGATCGCCACTTTCTTCTGGAACCTGTTCATTCACGACTCCTGTTATATTGTGTGCAGCGCTGCATGCAATCTAGTGAGTGGGCGTGCGAGTGTCAACAGGGCTGACGTAGTCAGCCCCGCAATGTGGTTCAAGGTGCTTTACGGGTCAGGCGATGGACATGCGCGCCGTGAGGTTCTGCTGCATGTAGTCGAGGAACCGGCGCTGGAACAGCATGGTGTGTTCGTGGGCGGCTGCTTCGGCAGCGTCGGCATCGCGAGCGGCGATGGCTTCGATGATTTCATCATGGTCGCGGCCCAGGCGATGGGCACCGGCCGAGCTGACCACGTGGTCGAAGTGCAGGTGCAGCAAGCGCTGGCCTTCGCCCAGCAGGCGTTCGTAATAGTTGATGAAATAGGGGTTGCGCCCGGCCCGGGCAATGGCCATGTGGAAGGCCTTGTTCAGCTCGGACATGGCCTGGAAGTCGCCGCCGGTCACCGCCTTGAGGTAGGCCGCGTCGGCTTTGCGGATGGCCGCCAGGTCTTCTTCGCGATGCTGAGTGGCGGCCAGGCGGGTGACGGCGCGCTGGATCAGGTCCAGGGCAGAGATGTAGTTGGGGAATTCCTCGATCTCGAACGGCGTCACCAGCGTGGTGCGGTTTGGCAGGATCACCACCAGCCCTTCGGTGATCAGCCGGGCAAGGGCATCACGCACCGGCGAACGGGACAGGCCGAACTGCGCAGCCAGCGAGACTTCGTCCAGCTGTACGCCGGGCTTGAGCTTCAGGGTGAGAATCTGTTTGCGCAGCTCTTCGTATATATAGCGGCCGCTGTGGCGTCGTGGCGCGCCTTCGGTATCGGTATCTTTGGCCATCATCAGGTCTCGGTTGGGCTCGGCCGTATCATACAGGCCGGCCCTTGTTGTTTTCATCCCGGCATCACGCGCTCTCTGTAGGAGCAGCCTTGCGCTGCGAAGAGGCCAGTGGCAGCACAGCTTGTGTACAGCCTTTACCGGCCTCTTCGCAGCACAAGGCTGCTCCTACAGGGAGCGGGCACTGCCGTTGAGGATCAGGAAAGGCCAGCCCCCCAGGTATCGCTCAGCATAAAGCCCGCCGCCAGTGGGTCGTCCGGGTCCACCCCCAGCTGTTGCAGGCCGTACAGCCAGGCCCGCCCGGTCACCCGTGGCAGCACCGCTGGCCGCCCGGCCACCTCGGTGTGGCCCAGCAGCTCTACCTGGAACTGCCCGCCGATGGTCGAGCGCGACACCAGCGGGTCGCCGACCTGCACCAGCCCGCGTGCTGCCAAGGTGGCCAGGTTGGCCGAGCTGCCGGTACCGCAGGGCGAGCGGTCGACCCGCCCCGGTGGCAGGGTGGTGCAGGTCTGGTAGGTGCGCGCGTCCAGGCGGTTGCGGAACATCACGTAGGCCACTTCGTTGACCGAAGGCAGCAACGGGTGCTGGATGTTCAGCTGGCGGTTGATCACCGCTTTCAAGGCCACACCGGCATCGGCCAGTGCGCGGGCATGTTGCGGGGCAATCGACAGGCCGGTCTGTTCCACGTCGATCAGCGCGTAGTAAACGCCGCCAAAGGCCACATCGATGTTGATCGGGCCAAAGGCCTCGGTTTCGATGGCAAGGTCGAGGTGCTCGACGAAGGCGGGCACCATGTCCAGCGAAACACTCAGGCAGCGGCCGTTTGCGCATTGGGCGCGGGCGGTGACCAGGCCGGCGGGGGTGTCCAGCACCACCGTGGTCTCGGGTTCTTGCATTGGCAGCATGCCCAGCTCCAGCAGGGCGGTGACCACACAGATGCAGTTGCTGCCGGACATCGGGTGGGCCTTGTCGGCCTGCAGCACGATGAAGCCTGCCTGGGCTTCTGGCCGGGTTGGCGGCAGCAACAGGTTGACCGACATCTGCAGGCAGCCACGCGGTTCCAGTGTCACCAGGCGGCGCAGGCTGTCATCCACGTCGTTGATGTAGTTCATCTTGTCCAGCATGGTGGCGCCGGGGATGCCCAGCACGCCGCCGGTGATGACCTTGCCGATTTCGCCTTCGCAGTGCACTTCGGCCAGCTGAAGGGTCTGTTTCCAACGCATGGGTGTTACCTCACTTGATGTACCAGCCCCAAGGCTGCTCGCTGTCGTAGCGGGTGATCTGCTTGGTTTCCAGGTAGTTGTTCAGGCCCCATTCACCCAACTCGCGGCCAATGCCGCTTTGCTTGTAGCCACCCCAAGGGGCTTCGGTGAAGGTGGGTTGCGAGCAGTTGATCCAGACGATGCCCGCACGGAACCTGCGCGCCACGCGCTCGCAGCGCTGCAGGTCCTTGGACATCACGGCTGCGCCCAGGCCAAAGCGCGAATTATTGGCCGATCTTACCGCTTCTTCTTCGCTGTCGAACGGGCGGATGCACACCACCGGGCCGAAGATTTCCTCGTTCCAGATCCAGCTGTCTTCCGGCACGTCGGCGAACACTGTCGGCTGCAGGTAGAAGCCCTTGTCCAGGTGCGCCGGGCGCTCGCCGCCGCACACCAGGCGCGCGCCTTCTTCCAGGCCGCGGGAAATGGCTTGCAGGGTGCCTTCGTACTGGTTGCGGTTGACCAGCGGGCCAAGCAGCACGCCTTCGTCCATGCCGTTGCCGATCTTGATCTTGCGCGTTTCCTCGGCCAGGCGGGCGAGCAATGGCGCGTAGGCTGCACGCTCCACCAGCACGCGGGAGGTGGCGGAGCAGACCTCACCTTTGTTCCAGAAAATCCCGAACAGGATCCATTCCACCGCCTGTTCGATGTCGCTGTCGGCGAAGATCACGAACGGCGATTTGCCGCCCAGTTCCAGGGTCACGTTCTTGATGTCCTGGGCGGCCGCTTGCATGATGCGGCTGCCCACCGGCACGCTGCCGGTAAACGCCAGCTTGTCGACACCAGGGTGCGCGGTGATGGCTGCACCGACGGTGGAGCCCGGGCCGGTGACGATGTTCAGCACGCCAGCGGGCAGGCCGGCTTCATCGGCGATGCGGGCAAGCTCCAGGGCGGTCAGCGAGGTTTGTTCGGCGGGTTTGAGGATGATGCAGCAACCCGCGGCCAGGGCCGGCGCGATCTTCCACGAAGCCATCAGCATGGGGAAGTTCCACGGCACGATGGCGCCGGCTACGCCGATGGGCTCCTTGCGCGCCAGGGAACTGAAGCGGTCATCGGCCAGCGCCACCGGTTTTTCGCGTTGGGTGTCCAGTTCCTCGGCCAGGTTGGCGTAGAAGTCGAAGCAGCCGGCAGTGTCGCCGATGTCCCACATGGCTTCCGGGAACGGCTTGCCGTTGTCACGCACTTCCAGCTCGGCCAGTGCCTCTTGCCGGGCACGGATGCCCTCGGCAATCTTGCGCAGGTAGGCGCCACGCTCGGCACCGCTCAGGCGCGGCCATGGGCCTTCGTCAAACGCGGCACGGGCAGCTTTTACTGCAACGTCCACGTCTGCTGCGCAGCCAGAGGCCACGCTGGCGATCAGGCTTTCGTCGCTCGGGTCATACGAATTGAAGCTGCCGCCATTGATCGGGCTGACCCACTGGCCATTGATGTAGAACTGGTCGAAGCGGTTCATGCGTTTCCTCCAAGCACGGCGAAGCGTCGTGCACCGAATGCAGAAAGGTTCTGGGTGGGGCTGCGCTGTGCGGCGAGGTCGCTCACCAGGCGGCCGGTGGTGGCGCCAAGGGTGAGGCCGAGCTGGCCGTGGCCGAAGGCCAGGATGGCGTTTTTCAGCCGTGGCGAGCGGTCGATCACAGGTTTTGTGTCGGGCAGGAACGGGCGATAGCCGACGCCGAATTCCATGCCTTGCGTGTTCAGTTGCGGCAGCACACGGCGGGCTTTTTCCATGATGATTTCGGCGCGCCTGAAATTGGGCTCGGCATTGGCGCCGGCGAACTCGATGGTGCCGCCAATCTGCAGGCCACGGGTCATGGGGGCGAAGCAGAAGCCGCCATCGGCGTAGATCACCGAGTGGCGGATTTCCACGCCAGGCTGTGGCAGTACGGCCTGGTAGCCGGCGATGCCTGCCAGCGGGATGTGCACACCGAGCGAGTTGAAGAAGGCGCGCGAGCCCGTGCCGGCGGCGACCACCAGCAGGTCGGCGGGAACGCGGGTGCCGTCTTGCAGGGTGACGCCGGTGGCTTTGTCGTGGTGTTCGTCGATCTTCTCCACCCGCTGGCGCACACGCACGCCGCCCTGGGCAATGAAGCTTTCAGTCAGGGCGGCGATGAAACCTTCGGTGTCGTTCACGGCACGCCAGTCGGGGAACATCAGGCCGTGCTGGAACTTGCCGGCCAGGGCCGGTTCCAGGTCGCTGATCTGCTCGCCGTTCAGCTCTTCGGAGCGGAAGCCCAATTGCTTGCGCAGCTCCAGGTGCGGGCGTTCGTGTTCAAGGCCCGCCGGGGAGTCGAACACTTCCAGAATCGGGCGGTCACCGAGCAGGGTCTTGTCGGGGCATGCCTCCAGCAACGGCGCATAGTCTTCATAAACATGCTGGGTCAGGCGCGCCATGTCCTGGGCGATTTCGTTGATTTTCGAGGGCCGGGCGCAGGCCAGGAAGCGCATGAACCATGGCAGGATGCCGGGCAGGGCGCTGGGGCGCAGGGCCAGCGGGCCTTTCTGGTCCAGCAGCCAGCCGGGTATTTTCATCAGGATGCCGGGCTTGGACAGCGGGATGACTTCGCTGACCGCCATCTGCCCGCAGCTCCATTTGGCGGTGCTGTCGCCGGGGGCGGCAGGGTCGATGAGGGTGACCCGGTGGCCGTCGCGCTGCAGGTACAGCGCGCAGCACACACCGACAATGCCGCCGCCGATGACTACAGCCTGTTGCGGTGAGGGGTGCGGGTTGTTCATGGATCACATGCTCTAAAGGGTGTGTGAGGTTCCTGTATGAGCAGCCTTGAGCTGCGAAGAGGCCAGCCCAGGCACTGCAACTCTGCTGGGCATACCGGCCTCTTCGCAGCACAAGGCTGCTCCTACAAGGGAAAGCATCAGGCCTGAGAGGCCTCGAACACCTTGCGGAACTCGGCCTTCTCTTCATCGGTCAGCGGCAGCAGCGGCGCACGCGCCGGGCCCACCTTGAAACCGGCCAGCTCAGTGCCGTACTTGACCTTCTGCACGAACTTGCCGCTTTCCAGGTTGGCCATGGCCGGGAACAGGCTGCGCATGATCCGCTGGGCGCCACGGATATCGCCGCCGGTGAACGCGTTGTGGAAGGCCACCACCTTCTCCGGGAAGATGTTGGCCGGGCCGCAGATCCAGCTGTCTGCGCCCCACAGGTAGAAATCCAGCGCCTGGTCGTCGGAACCACACGACAGCTGGATGCCTTTGTATTTCTCACCAATCTCGATGGCGCGCAACAGGTTGCCGCTGCTTTCCTTGATGCCGATCACACGCGGGTGCTCGTGCAGCGCGGCGACCACGTCCAGGCCCACTTCGACGTTGGTGCGGATCGGGTAGTTGTAGAGCACCACGTTGATCTCGGGGAACGTCGAGAGGATGGTGTTGTAGTGGGCCAGCAGCTCTTCCTGGGACGGCAGTGCGTAGTAGGGCGGGGCGATCAGCAGGTTGGTGTAGCCGGCGTCGACGGTCTGCCGCACCTGCTCCAGCACTTCACGGGTGCAGGAGCCGTTGGCGCCGGCAATCAGGGTGCCGCGTTCGCCAACCACTTCCTTGACGGTGGCCAGGATCTGCCGGCGTTCGTCGTTGGCCAGGGCGTAGTACTCACCGGTCGAGCCCAGCGGCACGAAACCTTTCACGCCAGCGGCCAGCTGATGCTCGAGGATCGCGGCCAGGGTGTCGTGATCGACTTTGCCGGCAGCGTCGAACGGGGTGACCAGGGCGGGCAGGATGCCATTCAGTTTCATCGGGTAACTCTCCTTGGGGAAGGTATCAGTAGGCGTAGCGACGAAGCAGGCGCCCCTCGACCACACCGACCAGGCGGGTGAGCGGGAAGGCCACCAGGAAATAGATGACGGCCACTGCCGAGAGGAACTCGACCGGGCGCGCGGTGCTGTTGGAAATGTTCTGGCCGACGAACATCAGGTCGGCGACCCCGACCGAGGAGATCAGCGCGCTTTCCTTGAACAGGCTGACCACGTTCGACAGCAGTGGCGGTACCGAGCGCAGCAGCGCCTGGGGGAACACCACGTACAGCACCTTCACCCGCGAGGTCAGGCCCAGCGCGGTGCAGGCGTCGTGCTGTTCGCTGGCAATCGACTTCAGCGCGCCACGGAAGGTCTCGCTGGTGATCGCGCCCATGTACAGGGTCAGGGCGATCAGCACCGACACGTAGGGCGGGATGTCCAGGCCGAACACCACCGGGAAGCAGAAGAACACCCAGAACAGCTGGATCAGCAGCGGCGTGCCACGGAAAAACTCCACATAAAGGGCCAGCGGCAGGCGCACCAGCTTCAGCTTCGTCTGGCGCAGCAGGCTGACCACGAAGCCCAGCAGGCTCCCCAGCAGCGCGCACACTGCGGTGAACGCCAAGGTCAGGGCCAGGCCCTTGAGCAGCACCGGCCAGTAGTGCAATACAACCGAAAAATCGAGTGGCATGACGTTCTCCTCAGCGCTGGGCGGCCAGTTCCTGGCGCCGTTCGAACCACTGCACCAGCTGCGCGATCGGCAACGACAGGGCGAAGTAGATCAAGGCGATCAGGGTGTAGGTTTCCAGCGGGCGGTAGGCCTCGGTGGCCAGGCTCTTGCCCACGTACATCAGGTCGGCGACGGCGACGATGGCCACCAGTGCGCTTTGCTGCAGGGTGCCGATGCCATTGGTGATCAACACCGGCAGGGCGCTGCGCAATGCTTGCGGCAACACCACGTACAGGGTGCGTTGCCAGCCCTTCAGGCCCAGTGCGATCGAGGCATCCAGGTGTTCGCGCGGCACCGCCTGCACACCGGCGCGATAGGCTTCGGCGTTGAATGCGGTCAGGTTCAGGCCCAGGGCCAGGAAGCCCATGGCGATGGGGTCGATGAACACGTCGAACAGCATCGGCACGCAGTAGAAGAACCAGACGATCTGCAGCAGCGCCGGGGTGCAGCGGAAAAACTCGATGAACAGTTGTGCCGGCCAGCGCACGAAGAACCAGCGGCTCAGGGTCATCAGGCACAGCACGAAACCGCAGGTAAGGCCGATCAGGTTCGAGACCAGGGCCAGCTCCAGCGTTACCTTCAGCCCGTCGAGCAGGGCCGGCAGGCTGCCGTTGAGAAAGTGGAAATCGAATTGGTAGTTCATCGCAGCGCCCTCAATCGAACTGCACAACCTTCTCGAGGAACTCACGCGTGCGTGCTTCCCGAGGCCGGGTGAAGATCTGTTCGGGGTGGCCTTGCTCGACCACCTTGCCGTTGGCGCAGAACACCACGCGGGTGGCGATGTGCCGGGCGAAGTGCATGTCGTGGGTGACGATGATCATCGCCATCTTCTGCTCGGCCAGCTGCATCATCACGTTCTGCACTTCGATGACCATTTCCGGGTCCAGCGCCGAGGTGACTTCGTCGAACAGCATCAGGCGGGGCTCCAGCATCAGCGCCCGGGCGATGGCCACGCGCTGTTTCTGGCCGCCGGACAGCTGGCTGGGGTAGGCGTGCAGCTTGCTTTCCAGGCCCAGTCGGGCCAGGTAGGCGCGGGCCTTTTCGGTGGCCTCGGCCTTGCTCATGCCGTGCACCTTGACCGGTGCCAGGATCAGGTTGCCCAGCACCGACAGGTGCGGGAACAGGGTGTAGTGCTGGAACACCATGCCAATCTGCTTGTGCAGGGTTTCGTCCAGGGGTTTGCCCTGTTTGCGGCTGCCGTCGATGTACGGTTTGCCCTGGAACCGGATGCTGCCGCCCTGGATGCCTTCCAGGCCCATCAGCACCCGCAGCAGCGAGCTCTTGCCGCTGCCGGACGGGCCAATGATCACCAGCCGGTCGTCGGCACGCATGCCCAGGTCCATCTGGTCCATCACCACCAGCTGCTCGCTGTAGGCCTTGCGCACACCGTGCAGCTGGATGAAATCGCCGCCCAGGGTGGAATCCGGGGTGAGCGAAGCCTGTGGCTGGGCGGCCACCAAACGGGGAATGGTCATTTTGAATCTCTCCGGTGAATTGTTCTTGTAGGCAGAAGAGCAAGCAAAAAGGATCACACTGAGCTTCGTTGAGTTTTTCGATGTGTGCAGTGCTGTATTCAAGGTATTGCGCAGTGATGCGACCTGTCAACTCATGCCCGGATTTTTTTAGCAGTGCCCGAAAAGCCCCGGATCGAGGGCTGTTGACAGGCGATGAGAGAGTTCCTATGTTGTATGCATCCTTGCATGCATTGACTGTTGCGTGCAGGTTCTTGCCGTACCTTCCTGCCCAAAAACAACGAATTTCAGTGAGGTCCACCATGCATTCATCGCGCTCGTCATCCCTCAAGGCCCTGGTCATCGGCGCCGGTCTTTGTGGGGCTTTGCTGGCCCAGTCGGCGGCCCAGGCAGCAGAAACCTCGATATGGCAGGACGTGCAGAAGGCCGGTGTGTTGCGCTGCGGCGCGGCGGTGGCCGCGCCCTACGTGATGCGCGATGCCAGTAGCGGCGATTACAGCGGCTACTTCGTCGACCTGTGCCGCGACTTCGGCGAGAAGGTGCTGAAGGTCAAGGTGGCCTTCGTCGATACCAGCTGGGACAACCTGGTGGCCGGCCTGCAGAGCAGCAAGTGGGACCTGGCCATGGCCCTGAACCAGACGCCGGAGCGTGCGCTGGCGGTGGGCTTTACCGTGCCGGCCACCGACTACCAGGTGTCGCTGCTGGTGAACAAGGACAACCCCAAAATGGCCGAGGTGAAGGACGACATCAGCGCCCTCGACAAGCCGGAGGTGACCTTTGCGGTGATGTCTGGCACTGCCCAGGAAAAAGCCATTTCCTCGGTGATTCGCAACGGCAAGATCATGCGCCTGCCGGGCATGGACGAAGCGCGCCTGGCGGTGATGTCCAAGCGCGCCGATGTGCTGGTCGACGCCAGCGACACCAACCACCTGTTCGCCCTGGCCAACCCCGGCTGGACCCGCGAGATCCTGCCCAAGCCGGCGCTGGCCAAGCAGGGCGTATCGTTTGGCGTGCGCCGTGATATTTCCCCGGCCGACCTGCAGGTGCTGAACATCTACCTGGCGCAGCGCCGAGAGACCGGTGACATCCAGCGGCTGGTCGACAAGGCATCGCTCGCCGCCAATGCCCAGGTGAACAAGAATGAGTGATCTGGCACGCCCTCTGGCCGGGCAGACCGTGCTGGTGACCGGCGCTACCGGTGGCATTGGCGCTGCCATCGTCGAACAGGTGGTGGCCGAAGGTGCCAAGGCGCTGATCCATTACAGCCGCGATGCGCACGGCGCAGAGCAACTGTTGGCGCGTATCGGTGGCAACGGCTGGACCGTGCAGGGTGACCTGAGCGAGGACTGCGGGCCGGACAAACTCTGGCAAGCGGCGCTGGAGCTGGCAGGAGGACGCATTCACGGCTTGGTCAACAATGCGGGTATCCGTACCGAAATTGCGCTGGATGCACCTTCCTCACAGTGGCGCGCAGCTTGGCGGCGGGAGTTTCAGGTCAACTTCTTCGCGGCGGCCGACCTGTGCCGGGAAGCCGTGGCGCATTTTCGTGTGCAGGGTGGCGGGCGCATCATCAACATGGCCAGCCGCGCAGCGCAACGCGGTTATGCGGCCGATGCCCTGCCATACGGCAGCAGCAAGGCGGCGCTGGTCAACCTGACCAAGTCGCTGGCGCGCAGCGTGGCCGCGCAGGGTGTGGTCGCGGTGGCCATTGCCCCGGGCTGGGTGCGCACCGACATGGCCGAGCAGTTCATTGCCCAGCATGGCGAAGCGGCGGCGTTAGCGGACATCCCGGTGGGGCGCATGGCCAGCCCGGCCGAGATTGCCGAGCTGGTGGCGTTTGCCTTGCGGCCGTCGCAGGTGTCGCTCAACGGCGCGACGCTGGATGTGAATGGCGGCAGCTACATTCGTTGACAGCTTGAACAACGCAGATTCCTGTGGGAGCGGGTTTACCCGCGAAGAATACACCGCGATGGATGGCACCGGCTTTGCCGGTGTTCGCGGCGGTTCGACGCCTCGATGAACCCGCTCCCACAGGGATTGCGTCCAGCGCATAAATTGAGCCAGACACCGGTCCTGTGGGAGCAACTGTCTTGCACCATCACTCAGGCTACCGCATCACCAGGTAGGAGCAGCCTTGTGCTGCGAAGAGGCCGGTAGGGCTGAAAATCATCTTTGGCTGCCACGGCCTCTTCGCAGCACAAGGCTGCTCCTACAGGTCCTGTACTTGCCTTGTAATCGAGACAGTCAGTTGGACCAGCTGCCTGGCTGAAAATCTAAAAGGGGGCACGCCCCCCGTGTGGGAGCGGGTTTACCCGCGAAGAATGCGACGCGGTAGATGGCACCGGCTACGCCGGTGTTCGCGGGCGCGCCCGCTCCCACAGGGATTGCGTCCAGCGCATAAATTGAGCCAGACACCGGTCCTGTGGGAGCAACTGTCTTGCACCATCACTCAGGCTACCGCATCACCAGGTAGGAGCAGCCTTGTGCTGCGAAGAGGCCGGTAGGGCTGAAAATCATCTTTGGCTGCCACGGCCTCTTCGCAGCACAAGGCTGCTCCTACAGGTCCTGTACTTGCCTTGTAATCGAGACAGTCAGTTGGACCAGCTGCCTGGCTGAAAATCTAAAAGGGGGCACGCCCCCCGTGTGGGAGCGGGTTTACCCGCGAAGAATGCGACGCGGTAGATGGCACCGGCTACGCCGGTGTTCGCGGGCGCGCCCGCTCCCACAGGGATTGCGTCCAGCGCATAAATTGAGCCAGACACCGGTCCTGTGGGAGCAACTGTCTTGCACCATCACTCAGGCTACCGCATCACCAGGTAGGATCAGCCTTGTGCTGCGAAGAGGCCGGTAGGGCTGAAAATCATCTTTGGCTGCCACGGCCTCTTCGCAGCACAAGGCTGCTCCTACAGGTCCTGTACCTGCCTTGTAATCGAGACAGTCAGTTGGACCAGCTGCCTGGCTGAAAATCTAAAAGGGGGCACGCCCCCCGTGTGGGAGCGGGTTTACCCGCGAAGAATGCGACGCGGTAGATGGCACCGGCTACGCCGGTGTTCGCGGGCGCGCCCGCTCCCAGGGATTGCGTCCAGCGCATAAATTGAGCCAGACACCGGTCCTGTGGGAGCGGGTTTACCCGCGAAGAATGCGACGCGGTGGATGGCACCGGCTTTGCCGGTGTTCGCGGGTGAACCCGCTCCCACAGGGATTGCGTCCAGCGCATAAATCGAGCCAGACGCAGGTCCTGTGGGAGCGGGCTTGCCCGCGAAGAATACGACGCGGTGTTCACGGGCTTGCTCGCTTCCACAAAGCCCGTGAGGGCGGGTGCGGTGTCAGGCGAAGCGCTCGAAGCGGTACGGGGACGGGTCGATCAGCGGGGTGGCCTGGGCAACCAGGTCTGCCGCCAGCTGGCCGGCAGCAGGTGAGGTGCCGAAGCCATGCCCGGAGAAGCCGGTGGCCAGGGTCAGGCCCGGGATGCTGGCCACAGGGCCGATGACCGGGTTGGAGTCGGGGGTGACGTCGATCGTGCCGGCCCAGGCGCTGGCGATGCGTGCCTGTTCGAACACCGGCCAGGCCGCTTTCAGGTTGCGCATGGCCTCGTCGTTAAGTGCCGGGTTGGCGTGCGGGTCTTGTACCCGTACCCGCTCGAAAGGGGTTACATCGGTAGCCTTCCAGCGCCGGGCCAAGGCCAGGTCCTTGAAGAAATACTTGCCAAAGCTGATGCGCAAGAAATCCCGCTGGGCACGCAGTTGGGGCAGGTAACGCTTGCCCAGCAGCAGGTGGTCCAGAGTGAGGAAGGCATCCAGCGCGCCGCGCTGGGTGATGATGTAGCCGCCGTCCTTGTGCTTGCGGAAGGAAAAGTCTGGTGCGCCAACGGCGATGTCGGTTGGCCCGTCCATGGGCGCTGTGCGCAACACGGAACAGGTCAGCGGCAAGGTCGGCAGGTTGATGCCCAGGTTGCCGAGGAACTTGCGCGACCACAGGCCCCCGGCCAGCAACACCTGGTCGCAGCGGATTTCGCCTTGCTCGGTGACCACCCCGCTGACACGGCCGGCTGCGGTGACCAAAGTGCGCACTGCGCAGTTCTCCACCAGCACCGCACCTTTGGCGATTGCCGCTCGGGCGATGGCGCTGGCGGCCAGGGTTGGTTCGGCGCGGGCGTCCGACGGCGTGAAGATGCCACCAGCCCAATCCGCCCGACCACCCGGCACCATCTGCGCGATTTCACGCGCGCTCAGCAGCCGCGAATCCAGGTTCAGCGCCTCGACGCTTTTCAGCCAGCCTTCATGCATGCCCATCTGTGTGTCGTTGCGGCCGATGAACATGATGCCGGCCTGGCGATAGCCAACGTCGCTGCCCACTCGTGCGGGCATCTCGGCCCACAGCCGATCAGCCGCCAGCGCCAGGGGAATGTCATGGGCGTGGCGGTTGGTCTTGCGCACCCAGCCCAGGTTGCGCGACGACTGCTCGCCCGCGATGCGCCCCTTTTCCAGCACCACCACCGGTATGTTGCGTTCGGCGAGGCTCAATGCGGCGGTGAGGCCGATAATGCCGCCACCGATGATCACCACGGTGGTGGCGTCGGGGTGGCGGGTGCTGGTTTGCACAGGGGCGATCGTGGGGGACATGGCTTTACTCTTTATTGTTCGTGCAGGGGGAGTGCTCAGCGCCAGCCAGTGGCCTCACTGGCCAAGGCGGATCAGGGTCACTTGCGCTTGCCCCGCGCCGCGGTAGGCGGTGACCTCCAGCTCGACCTTGTAAACGGTCGAACCCAGCGGTGGGCAGGTGACCGTGGTGGCCGGGTCGATGCCGCGGAACTTCTCGCCGATCACGTCCATTACTCGTGGCACATCGGCAGGGTCCTGGATAAACACCCGTGAGTTGATGACGTCGGCCAGGCTGGCATCGACCGCAGCC
Organism: Pseudomonas sp. WOUb67; assembly: GCF_050058005.1. Lineage (NCBI taxonomy): Bacteria > Pseudomonadati > Pseudomonadota > Gammaproteobacteria > Pseudomonadales > Pseudomonadaceae > Pseudomonas > Pseudomonas sp. WOUb67. The sequence continues at coordinate 3,090,434 of NZ_CP170112.1, forward strand.
AGCGCGGTTTCGATGTTGGCGAACACCTGGTGGGTCTGTTCGATGACATCCTCTGGAATGACCTGGGTCTGCGGGTTGCGCCCGGCGGTGTTGGAGACGTGAATCCAGTTGTCCACCGCCACCAGGCGGGAGTAGCTGGCCATGTCTTCGAACTTGGAGCCGGTTTTCAGTTTGATGATCTGTGTCATGGGCTTTGCCTTGTTATCCGGTTGCGGGGGGTCAGCTGAGAACGGGGGTTTCCCAGAGGTTGAGCTTCACGCCGATGCCTTGCTCGAGCGCCTTGCGGTACACCACGGTGCCCCAGGCCACGTCTTCGACGGGCATGCCGCCCACCGACATCAGGATGATTTCGTCGTCATGCAGGCGGCCCGGTGCGTCGCCGCTGATGATCTTGCCGATGTCTTCCACCTGCTCGGCGGCCAGCGTGCCTTCGGCAATCATGTCCATGAAGCGCACGCCTACCAGCGGCACATGGTTGTGCGCAGGCTTGGGCAGCTCTTCGAACCAGGCCTCGTAGAGGCCGGTGTTGTCCACCACCTTGCGCACGTCGGCCTGCTCCATGCCGGCGTCGATGCTGCACGGGGCTGGCATGGCCAGGAACGCGCCAGGCTTGACCCACTCGCGGCGCACCAGCGGGTACTGGCTGGGGTCGCCGACTTCGCCCGAGCTGCAGTAGCTGACCAGGTCGGAGCCGCGTACCACTTCTTCCAGGGTTTCAACCACCTGTACATTCGTGATTTGCGGGAAGCTGGTTTTCACCCAGGCGACAAACGCATCCAGGTTCTTCTGGCCACGGCCCTTGACCTTGAGGGTGTCGATCAGCGGGCAGACGGCCATGAACGCGGCGACCGTGGTCTTGCCCATCACCCCCGGGCCGGCCAGGCCGATGACCTTGGCGTCCTTGCGCGCCAGGTGGCGGGCACCGACACCCGGGATGGCGCCGGTGCGGTAGGCCGACAGCAGGTTGGCCGACATGTGCGCCAGTGGCGCGCCGGTGTCGGCATCGTTGAGGGTGAACATCAGGATCGAGCGGGGCAGGCCTTTCTCGCGGTTGGCGATGTTCGAGCCGTACCACTTGGCGCCTGCAGTCTGGAAGTTGCCACCAAGGTACGCCGGCATCGCCATCATGCGCCGGTCGGCGGTGGGCTTGGGCATGTTGGGGAACGGCGATTGTTCGGGGAAGGTGATCATCGCGCCGTGCGAGTCGCTGTTCGGGCCGGCCATGCGGTAGTCGCCCTGGTACAGCAGGCCGAACATTTCTTCCATGGTGTCGACACAGGCCGGCATGTCGGTGACGCCGGCGCGGATCATGTCCTGCTCGGACAGGTAGATGAAGTCAATTCTGGTATCGAGGATCATGGCGGGTCTCGCAGGGCTGGCTGCCGTCGGATTTGTTGTTGGTGACGTGGCAGCCAGTTTCGCTAACGACTGGTAGGTCGTCTTGTGCCTGCCTGCCAGCCGAGTTGACCGTCAGTGCCAGGGCTTCAATGGCCCGCGAGCGAGAAGCTGGCCGGGGTGTCGCGCAGGCTGAGGGCAGTCAGCAGGCATACCACCAGGGTGCACAGGGCCAGCAGCGCGGCCCACGCGGTCGGGCCGTGGTTGATTACCACTGCGGCCAGAGGGGCCGCGCCGGCAGACGCCGACAGCTGGATGGCGCCCAGCAGCGCTGCGGTAGAGCCCAGTGCCTTGTCCTGCGAGGCCATCACCAGCGACATCAGCGTTGACTCGGCTATCCCCAGGCCGAACAGGGCTACCACCATGCCGCCAGCCACACCCGGTAGCCCCAGGCCCGTCAGTGCGCCAAGCAGGCTGATGCAGGCGCCGCCGGCCATGCACAGCACGCCCACCCGAGTCAGGGTGTTCAGGCCCAGCCGGCTGATCAGGCGGCTGGCCGTCATGGCGCCGAACAGGATCGACACGCCGGTGGCGCCGAACAGCAGGCCGAAGGCCTGGGCGCTCAGGCCGTAGTGGGCCTGGTACACCAGGGTGGCACCGCCGATGTAGGCGAACAGGAAGAAGAACACCGCAGCCACAGCCAGGGTCGGGCGCAGGAAACGGCGGTCGGCCAGGATGGCCAGGTAGGTGCGGCAGGCGTGGCCCAGGCGCAGGGGCTCGCGTTTACCCAAGGGCAGGGTTTCCGGCAGGTTCAACACGCTGTTGACCAGCACTGCCACGCCCATGCCGGCGAGTACCAGCATCACTGCACGCCAGCCGAAATGCGCGTCGATCACGCCGCCCAGGGCCGGTGCCAGGATTGGCGCCACGCCTTCGATGGTCATCAGCAGGGCAAACAGTTTGGTCGCGGCAACACCCTGGCTGACATCGCGCACCATGCTCATGATCACCACCAGGGTCAGCGCGCTGCCCAGGCCCTGGAAGAACCGCAGCATGATCAGGGTGTCGAGGCTGGGAGCTGCGGCTGCGCCGAGCGAGCACAGGATGAACAGCAGCAGGCCGGCCAGCAGCGGCTTGCGCCGGCCATAGGCGTCGACGATGGGGCCAAAGATCAGCTGGCCGGCGCCCATGGCCAGCAGGAAGAAGGTCAGTGTCAGCTGCACGCGGGTGAAGCTTGCCTGATAGTGGCTGGCGATTTCCGGCAGGCTCGACAGGTACATGTCGACGGCGGAAGGGCCGAGGGCGCCGATCAGGCCTAGGCCCAGAGCGAAGCTGAAGCGTACGGGAGGGGAGGGATTGGCTTGCATGGTTTTCTCTGGCTGATTTTTCACCTACCGATCGGTAGGTTGGCAAATAGTATGCGCCGGCCCAGTCAAGGTCAAACCCTTCCGGAAAGCCACTCACGCCTGTGGGAGCGGGCATGCCCGCGAACACCGGCAAAGCCGGTGCCATATACCGAGTCGCTTTCTTCGCGGGCATGCCCGCTCCCACAGGGATCCTGCAAGCTTTTAGATATTGGTGGGGGTGGCGACTTCAGAACGGCACAGCCACCGTCAGCTGGCTATACACATTGGTACCATTCCCTCCCACCTGGTTGCCGCCGTTGCTCTCGTCCTTGCGCGGCTGGTACAGGCCCACCAGCGGGCTGATGATCAGGTGCTCGTTCACCGCCCATTCCACATACAGGTCCAGCTCCCGGGCATCGAGGTTGAGGCTGTCGCGGCTGCGCACGGTGTCGAAGTCGAAGTACAGCGCGCCGACCGTGAGGTTTTCCAGCGGTGTCGCCTTTATGCCCACATGGTGAATGCCGGTGTTGCTGTTGAACGGGCCGGCGTAGTTGGCGGCGACTTCACCCTGGAACCAGGTGCCATAACCGCTGGACAGGCCGCTGAACAGCGAGTCCCAGCCTGCCGAGTAGCGGGTGTAGCGGTAGGTGACCTGCGGTGCCCACGGCAGGTCGGCGAAGGTGTAGCCGGCCTGCAGGTACCAGGCTTGCTCGGGGCCGTCGGTCTTGTCCTGCCAGGCGTATTCGAAAGCGAAACTGGCATTGTCGATGCCGGCACTGCCTTCGCCACGCACGCTGTACACGTCCATGCCTTCACGGGCTTTCTGGAAGTCGCTGGCCCATTGGTCGGTGACGTTGATGCCGTGAATCCAGGTCAGCCCCAGGGTGCCCAGGGCGTGGGTGTAGTCCAGCGTGCCGGCGGCCAGTTCGGTTTCGGCCTGGGCGCGGTTGTCGGATTTCAGCCACAGCAGGCTGCCATGCAGGCCATCGCTGCCCCCCAGGCGCAGCATGGCGGTGCGGTCAAAGGCGTGGCGGGCGGCCAGGTAGTAGGCCCCGCCACGGTCCAGCGCACCGTCGGCAACGCCATTGCCCAGGTTCGGGCCGTCGTCGTTGATCAAAAAGCCACTGCCCAGGCGAATGGTTTGGCGGCCGGCGGAAACGTCCACGCCATCTTTGCCCAGCGCGGGGAACAGGTCGGCGGAGCGCCAGCCGAGGAAGGCGTCTTCGATCTTGGTGGTGCGTTCGGAACCATCGGTATTGCCGGCCGCATCGCCGTCGCCCCAGGTGGCCGAGCTTACCCAGTTCAGGCTGCCGTACAGTGTGCCGCTGCCGGCCAGGCCCTGGTCACCGCTGAGGCCATACTTGATGAAGCCTTCGCGCCAGGTCGAACCACCCGTGGTGCCGTCGTAGTTCTTGCGGCTGTTGAACATGCCCCATACCGCCAGCATGTCGGCGTTCAGGTGGCTGTCATCGTCGGCGTACAGCTCAACGGCCGGCGCGGCCTGGCTGGCCAGCAGGGTGGCCAGGGCCAGGGTGGACAGCGTTTGCGGTTTGACCATTACACATCCCTCGATTGTTCTCGGCCACCTTCAGAGGGGCCTTTGTTGTTCGGGGGCACCCTCGGGCTGGCGAGGGGCCATCGCGGTTGGCGGCGATGGCCTATTAGGGCGTGTGCGGTGGGGCGGGGTCTTGTTCGTGGCTGCCAAGGCGCTTGCACGCCTTGGCCAAGGGGGCGGGTCAGTAGCGGATCATCACCGACTTGAGCTCGGTGAAGTCATCGATGAAGGCCGAGCCGAACTCGCGGCCGATGCCGGACGCCTTGATGCCCCCAAACGGCACAGCCGGGTCGAGCAGGGTGTGCATGTTCACCCACAGGGTACCGGCCTGGATTCGCGGGATCATGCGCATGGCCTTGCCCAGGTCGTTGGTCCACAGGCTGGCGCTGAGGCCGTAGGGCGAGGCGTTCATCAGGTGCAGCAGTTCGTCTTCGTCGTCATACGGCAGGAAGGTCGCCACCGGGCCGAAGGTTTCCTGGTTGAGCAGGGTGTCGCTGGCCGACCTGGCGAGGATTACCGTGGGTTCGACGAAACAGCCGGGGCCGTCACCCAGCTGGGCGCCATGGATGATCTGGCTGCCCTCGGCGCGCGCGATGGCGAACAGTTCGCCCAGCTTCTGCTGGTGTGGCTTGTTGGCCACCGGGCCGAACTGGGTGGCCTCGTCCAGCGGCGAGCCGATTTTCAGCTGGCCCAGGCGCTGGGACAGGGCGTCCAGCAGCGGGTCGATGCGCGAGCGGTGCACGTAGAAGCGCTCGCCAGCGGCGCAGATCTGCCCCGAGTGCAGGAAGCCGGCCTCGATGATGCCGTCCACTGCCTTGTCGGTTGCCACGTCGGGCAGGAAGGCCACCGCGTTCTTGCCGCCCAGTTCCAGTGTCGCGCGGGTCAGCTTGGCGCCCATGGCCGCCTGGCCGACGGCGATGCCGGTGGGTACGGAACCGGTGAACGAGACCTTGTCGGTACCTGCGTGCTCGATCAGTGCCTTGCCCACCAGGCCACCACCGGTCAACACGTTCAGTACACCGGCCGGCAGGCCTGCTTCGGTGGCCAGTTCGGCAATGCGCAGCAGCGTCAGCGGGGTGAATTCGCTGGGCTTGAGGATGATGCTGCAGCCAGTGGTCAGGGCCGAGGCCAGCTTCCAGATGGCGATCATGGTGGCGAAGTTCCACGGCACGATGCCCACCACCACGCCAATCGGCTCGCGCAGGGTGAAGGCGCTGTAGCGTTCACCGGCGAACGAGGGCAGCGACGGGGTGATGGTCTGGCCGGTGATCTTGGTCGCCCAGCCGGCGTAGTAGCGCAAAAAGTGCGCGGCCTGCTCTACTTCGAAGGCACGGGAAATGCCGATCAGCTTGCCGGACTGCAAGGTTTCCAGCTGCGCCAGTTCTTCGCGGTTGGCTTCCAGCAGGTCGGCCAGCTTGAACAGCACGGCGGCGCGGGCGGCGGGGCTGGTGTGCGACCAGGCGGTAAAGCCTTGGCGCGAAGAGCTGACGGCATGGTCGACATCGGCCTGGTTGGCGTCGGCGATGTGGGCGATGGTCTGGCCGTTGGCCGGGTTGACCACGGCGATTGTCGACGACGACTGGCTGGCGAGGTGCTGGCCGTGGATGAACACGCCATGCTCGCGGGCCAGGAAGGCCGTGACGGCAGGTAGGAGGGTGATGTCGCTCATGCAGACTCCGGGGCAGGTGGCCAAAGCTTGCAGCTTAGTGAGCGGGGCAGAGGGGTTCTTGTGCCTGCGTGACAGGGGCATGACTGTGGCTGCCAGGCGATGAGTCAGCCTTGCGCGATCCCTTGTAGGAGCGGCCTTGTGTCGCGATCGGGCTGCGCAGCAGCCCCCGTTTTTTGCATCACAGCCAATATCGCCGGGGCCGCTTTGCGGCCCGATCGCGACACAAGGCCGCTCCTACAGGGGCGGCGCCAGGCTCTGGAGCTGATTGCTGGCAGGCAGCAACAAGCCCGGCGGCAGCCATCGGCAAGACGGCATGCCACCTGCAGCGCACAGTAATCACTCGTTCAACGCCACAAAAACAAGCCGGGGCATAACGATGTCACTCAATAACAAGCTCACCGAGCACCTCAACCGCGGCACGGTCGGTTTCCCCACCGCACTGGCCAGCACCGTCGGGCTGATCATGGCCAGCCCGGTGATCCTCACCGCGACCATGGGCTTTGGCATCGGCGGCAGCGCCTTCGCCGTGGCCATGGTCATCGCCGCACTGATGATGCTGGCGCAGTCCACCACCTTTGCCGAGGCCGCATCGATCCTGCCGACCACGGGCTCGGTATACGACTACATCAACTGTGGCATGGGCCGCTTTTTCGCCATCACCGGCACGCTGTCGGCCTACCTGATCGTGCATGTGTTCGCCGGTACCGCCGAAACCATCCTGTCGGGGGTGATGGCGCTGGTGAACTTCGAGCACCTCAATACCCTGGCGGAATCCGCCGGTGGTTCGTGGTTGCTGGGGGTGTGCTTCGTGGTGGCGTTTGCGGTGCTCAATGCCTTTGGCGTCAGCGCCTTCAGCCGCGCCGAAGTGATCCTCACCTTCGGCATGTGGACCACCTTGATGGTGTTCGGCGTGCTCGGCCTGATCGCCGCACCCGCCGTGGAACTGGATGGCCCATTCGGCGTTTCGCTGGTGGGCACCGACCTGATGACCATCCTGTCGCTGGTCGGCATGGCCATGTTCATGTTCGTCGGCTGCGAGTTCGTCACGCCGCTGGCGCCCGAACTGCGTCGCTCGGCCTGGGTACTGCCACGGGCCATGGCGCTGGGCCTGTTCGGCGTGGCCAGTTGCATGTTCATCTACGGCGCCGCGATGAAACGCCAGGTGGAAAACGTGGTGCTGGATGCCGCCAGCGGCGTGCACCTGCTGGACACGCCCATGGCCATCCCGCGCTTCGCCGAGCAGGTGATGGGTGATATCGGCCCAGTGTGGCTGGGCATCGGCTTCTTGTTCGCCGGCGCGGCCACCATCAACACGTTGATGGCCGGTGTGCCACGCATTCTTTACGGCATGGCGGTCGACGGCGCGTTGCCCAAGGTGTTCACCTACCTGCACCCGCGCTTCAAGACGCCGCTGCTGTGCATCCTGGTGGTGGCGTTGATCCCTTGCCTGCATGCCTGGTACCTGGGCGGCAACCCGGACAACATCCTGCACCTGGTGCTGGCTGCCGTGTGCGCCTGGAGCACCGCCTACCTGCTGGTGACGCTGTCGGTGGTGATCTTGCGCATCCGCCGCCCAGACCTGCCGCGTGCCTACCGCTCGCCGCTGTTCCCGTTGCCGCAGATCTTCTCCAGCAGCGGTATCTTCATCGGCATGGCGTTCATCACGCCACCGGGCATGAACCCTGCCGATGTCTACGTGCCGTTCGCCATCATGCTTGGCGCCACGGCGAGCTATGCCTTGTTCTGGACGCTGTGCGTGCAGAAGGTCAACCCGTTCAAGCCGGCGCGGGTCGAGGATGTGCTCGAAAAAGAGTTCGCCGCCGAGCCTGGCCACGCCGTGGAGCACGTGCTGCATGATCAGAAGTTTGCGTGAACGCCTGCTGGCGCCTCGGGCGCCTTCCGGCTATCGCCCGGGTGCGACGCTGGCATGCCTGGCGCGCAACCTGGGTCAGCAGAGCCTGGTGGCTGCGGGGGTGATTCACGACCCAGCCCAGGGCTGGCAGGCCAAGGTGCACGAACGCGTCGAGGCCCACCTGCTGATGCACATCGTCACCTGTGAATTCCAGCTGCAGTTGCCTGCCCCGCAAGGGGGCGAGGTCAGCCTGGAGCTGCGCCATACCGGTGCGCTACGCCGTACCGGCCTGGCCTGTGTGTACCGCAAGGGCGATCGGGCGCGCTTCGCCCAACTGCGCGACCGGTTGCTGCAGCAGGTTGCATTGATGGCGGCGCTGATGCCGCTGGATTTCAAACGCCTGACCCTGGCCTGGCGCGACGGCCAATGGTTGCTGACGCTGGAGCACATGGGCGGCAGCGAAGTGGTCAACCGCATGCCGGCGTTTCGTCGCTACATCCCGATCAGCCCGCAACAGCGGGCGCACCTGATGGCCAGCCTGGCCCAGTTCAACACGTTGCTGCCCACCCTTTGATGCAACCTGGCATACGGCTTGCTGTATCTACCGACAAATGATGACAGTTGTGCGCACATAGATAACATGTTAACAATGTGCGCATAACAACAAATCCTGCGTCGAGGGCAGCCATGCATACTCAACAATCCAACCGTCAGGGGCTGGAACGCTGGACCACGGCCATGCAGCAGATCTGTGGCCGTTTCGAGACGGAGCTTGCGTCCAATCACTCGCTGTTCATCGGCGAGGTTTCCACCTTTTCCCGTGCCGGCTTGCCGCTGGCCAACCTGCGCACCAACGCCGGCAACATCCGCCGGCTGGGCGAAAACCCGACGCTTGACGATGACCAGCATTGCTTCCTGGTCAGCCAGCGTGCGGGGCATTCCACCGTGTCCCAGGGTGGCATGCAGGTCAGCCTGGCGCCGGGTGAGCTGCTGCTGATGGATTCGGTCGGGCGCTGCGAAATCACCCCCAGTGGGTTGATCGAACATGTCTCGCTGGCCCTGTCGCGTGAGCAGGTACGCAAGTACGTGCAAGGCAGCGGCCCGATGTTTGGCAAGATCTCCTCAAGCAATGCCTGCGGGCGCATGTTGCATGTGCTGATGGACCAGCTGTGCAAAGACGGCAACGTCAGTGGTGATGGCGCCCAGGGCGACGCGCTGCAGACTGCCTTCATCGCCCTGCTGGAACCGGGCTTCGAGCGCCATGGCGACGCGCCGGGCAACCTGGGGGCGTTGAACGGCGCCAGCTTGCGCGGTTACGTGCAGCAGGTGATCGACGAGTCGCTGTCACAACCAGGGCTGACCCCGTCCAACCTGGCCGGGCGCCTGAACATCTCGGTGCGCCACCTTTACCGGCTGTTCGAGGAGGAGGGGGATAGCGTGTGCCGCTACATCCAGCGTGCGCGCCTGAAGCGCAGTGCCGATGACCTGGCCAACCCGTTCTTCAGGAGCGAGTCGATCACCTCGATTGCCTACAAGTGGGGGTTTACCGACTCGGCGCATTTCAGCCGTTCGTTCAAGAAACAGTTCGAACGCTCGCCCAAGGATTACCGGGCGCAGGCGATGGCCTGAACACTATTCACGAGCCTTGCGCGCCCCCTTGTGGGAGCAACTGTCTTGCATACTCAGTCAGGCTGCCGCTTACCCTGTAGGAGCAGCCTTGTGCTGCGAAGAGGCCGGTAAGGCTAACGATTCTCTTCGGCTGCAATGGCCTCTTCGCAGCACAAGGCTGCTCCTACAGGTCTTCTGTTTGTCTTGAAATCACCGCAGGCCAGCTGGGAGTCCCCGGGGGATTTGTTCAAGCCACCGCCAGGTAATGCTTGACGAACGACTCGCTCAGCACTTCCCACAGCACCGGGGTGCCCTTGGTCACGAACCAGGCATCACCGGCTTTGTAGCGGGTGATCTGGCCGGTGGATTCATCGGTCAGCTGGATCTCGCCCGTCACGATCACTGCCTGTTCGTCGAACGGGTAGACCATGCGGAACTTGCCGCGGGTGGTGCCAAAATAGGCACTGCTGACAGCGTCGTCAGGTGCGCCGTAGGTCATCTTGCCAAAGGCTTTCACCTCGCCCTCAAGTATTTCCGAGCCCAGGTCGGCAACGGTGCCCCAGGCATCGAGTTCGGACAATTGTACGCCTTGCTTGGCGGCGGTAAGGGTCATGGCAGTTCTCCAGGGTTGAGTCAAAAGGTTCAGCGACGGCCGTTGAAGTAGCCCGACAGCTGGTGCACGGTCTTGCCGGCAGTGAGCAGCAACGGGCGGAAATGGTCTTTGCCGAGGATGCGCGCATGCTTGACCGAGCTGACCAGGTCATAACGCTTCGATCCCTCCTGCATGCCCTCGGCGAGGATCTTGCAAATGATGTGGCTGGGCGTGACGCCAAAGCCGGAGTAGCCCTGCACATAGAAAGCGTTGGGGCGGTTGGCGAGCGTGCCGATCTGCGGAAACAGGTTGGCGCTGGTGGCCATCGGGCCGCCCCAGGCCAAGTCGATGCGCACGTCTTTCAGGTAAGGGAAAATCTTCAGCATCAGGGCGCGGTTCCAGGCCTTCAGGTCCAGCGGGAAGTGCTCGACGAAGGGCGTGGCGGCGCCGAACAGCAGGCGGTTCTCGCGGGTGACCCGGTAGTAGTCGATCACCGGGCGGATATCGCTGTAGGCACCCCGTATCGGGCTGATGCGCTCGATCAGCTCATCTGGCAATGGCTCGGTCATCATCTGGAAGGCGTAGGTGTTGAGGGTGCGTGCGTGCAGCTCCGGCTCCAGTTTGTTGAGGAAGCTGTCGCACGCCCACAGCAGCTTGCTGGCGCGTACCGAACCGCGGCCGGTGCGTACCTTGATGCGCTCGCCGTAGGTCACTTCCAGGGCCGGGCTGTGTTCGAAGATGCGCGCGCCATGGCCCACCAGTGCCTGCGCTTCGCCCAGCAGCAGGTTCAGTGAATGCACATGGCCACCGCCCATGTGCAGCAGGGCGCTGTTGTAGGCGTTGCTGCCGATGATCTGGCGCACTTCGCTGCCACCGAGAAAACGGATTTCGTCGCGTGTGTTGATCGCCTTGAATTCCTTTTCCCACTTGCGCAGGGTCTGTTCCTGGCGGCGGTTGAAGCCCATGTAGCCGTAGCCGTGGCAGAAGTCGGCGTCGATGGCGTAGCGGGCGATGCGTGCCTTGATGATGCCGGCGCCCAGTTCGCTGATCTCGAAAATGTCCCTGACGCCCTGATCGCCGACGCTGCTGCGAACCTTCTCCAGGTCGTGGCCGATACCCGCCATGATCTGCCCGCCGTTGCGCCCGGTACCGCCGTAGCCCAGGTAGCGGGCTTCGAGCACGACGACATTGGTCACGCCCTGTTCCGCCAGCTCCAGGGCGGTGTTGATGCCGGAGAAGCCGCCACCGATCACCACCACATCGGCCTCGATGTCGCTTTCCAGCGTAGGGAAGCTCAGGTTGTACTTCTTGGTCGCCGAGTAGTAGGTGGGGCTCTCGAGGGTGATCATGGCGCAGCCTGCTGAATTGGAATTGTGAGAGGGCCGTTTCGCGGAGCGCCCGGCAATTGAGCGCCAGCTGCTCGGTAGGTGTCTTGTTCTTGCCTGCCATCGCGTGTAACCAGCCTGCCAGGCGCAACCGGCGGCTGGCGTTGCTGTCAGGAAATGGGTAAAAACCATTCTATTAATGTATTAATGATTGTGCACTGGCATACTCGCCGGTTTGCTATTTCCAGCCCCTTTGAGCCCGCATGACCACACCAAGACCCTCCTTGACCCTGACCTTGCTGCAGGCGCGCGAAGCCACCATGGCGTTCTTCCGCCCGGCGCTTAATGCCCATGACCTGACCGAGCAGCAATGGCGGGTAATCCGTATCCTGCGTCAGCAAGGCGAGCTGGAAAGCCATCAGTTGGCGGAGCTGGCCTGTATCCTCAAGCCCAGCATGAGCGGGGTGCTCAAGCGCCTGGAGCGTGACGGCATCGTGGCGCGGCGCAAGTCGCCGGAAGACCAGCGCCGGGTGTTCATCAGCCTGACCGAGGCCGGCCAGCAGGCTTTTTTGGCGATGAGTGAAGAGATGACGCGCAACTACGACAAGATCCTCGCCCAGTTTGGCGAGGACAAGTTGCAGCAGCTGATGCAGCTGCTGGACGAAATGAAGAAGATCAAACCCTGACGCGCCAGGCGTCAGCGGTTGAGTGAAAGCGAGTCCTCAAGCACTTTCAGCAGTGCTGCCGCGCGCCGCTCATAGGCGTCGGGGCCTGCGTACATCAGCTCCACATACAGGCTGTCGATGATGCCCAGGTAGGCATCGGCATACAGCGCCAGGCGGCTGTGCTGCTCATGCGCCCAGCCGTGGCGAGCCTGCAGGGCCTGGCAGAAGCCTTCGCGTATGCCGTCCAGGTATTTTTCAAAGCCCGACGTGACAATCGGCTTGATGCCCGCCGGGGGCAGGAACGCCGTGCGCAGCACGAAGCGCAGTTCGGCCGAGTCGCGGTAACGGTCGGCCAGGTGCAGGGCCAGCCAGTGCCCCGGCGCCAGGCCGTCACGACCTTCCTGGGCGAAGCTGTGCTCGACAAAGGCCGTTTCCTGCACCAGCGCACGCTGGAACACCTCCACGAACAAGGCGTCCTTGTTGGCGAAGTGCGCATACAGCGAGGCCTTGCGCATGCCCGCCAGTTGGGCGATTTCGTTCAGCGAAGAGGCGTCATAGCCGTACTCGGCGAAGTGGCCGACGGCGGCATCGCACACACGCACCGCAGAAGGGGAAAGGTCTTTCAACAGCATCGCTCCGTCAGGGGCGCGGCGGGCCGCGCGCGTCTTGAGGGTGGGATTGTGGTGATCGAAAATGCACGGGTCAATGCTTGTCGCATGGCAATTTCCGGGCGCCATGGAAAGTGCAATGTTCCCCTCGTAACGTGCATTCCGCCCCCCCATCGCCGCTCACATACTGATCGCGTCTTCGAATCCAATAAGAAAGAGACCGCTCATGAAAAAGCCAAACCCCCTGCTGGAAGACCTGAAATCCGTCCTGCCGACCATTGCCGCCAATGCCATGCGTGCAGAGCAGGACCGCAGTGTACCGGCAGAGAATATCGCCTTGCTGAAAAGCATCGGCATGCACCGCGCCTTCTTGCCCAAACACTACGGCGGCATGGAAATCACCCTGCCGGAGTTCGCCCAGTGCATCGCCCTGCTGGCGGGGGCCTGCGCCAGCACCGCCTGGGCCATGAGCCTGCTGTGCACCCACAGCCACCAGATGGCAATGTTTTCGCCCAAGCTGCAGCAGGAGGTGTGGGGCAGCGACCCGGACGCCACCGCCAGCAGCAGTATCGCGCCGTTCGGCCGCACCGAAGAGGTCGAGGGGGGCGTGTCGTTCAGCGGCGAAATGGGCTGGAGCTCCGGTTGCGATCACGCCGAATGGGCGATTCTCGGTTTCCGCCGCAAGAATGCCGAAGGCACTCAGGATTACTGCTTCGCCATCCTGCCACGCAGCGACTATGAAATCCGTGATGACTGGTATGCCGTGGGCATGCGCGGCAGCGGCAGCAAGACCCTGATCGTGCGTGACGCCTTCGTGCCCGAGCACCGCATCCAGAAGGCCAAGGACATGATGGAGGGCAAGTCGGCGGGCTTTGGCTTGTACCCAGACAGCAAAATATTCTTTGCCCCGTATCGCCCGTATTTCGCCAGCGGCTTCTCCACGGTCAGCCTGGGCGTTGCCGAGCGCATGCTGGAGGTGTTCCGCGAGAAAACCCGCAACCGCGTGCGTGCCTACACCGGTGCTGCCGTGGGCGCCGCCACTCCGGCGCTGATGCGCCTGGCCGAGTCGACCCACCAGGTGGCCGCCGCCCGGGCATTGCTGGAAAAGAGCTGGGACGAGATTGCCGAGCACAGCGCCCGTCACGAATACCCGTCGCGTGGCACGCTGGCGTTCTGGCGCACCAACCAGGGCTACGCCGTGAAGATGTGCATCCAGGCCGTCGACCGCCTGATGGAAGCGGCCGGTGGTGGCGCCTGGTTCGAGAGCAACGAACTGCAACGGCTGTTCCGCGATTCGCACATGACCGGCGCCCATGCCTACACCGACTATGACGTGTGTTCGCAAATCCTCGGCCGCGAGCTGATGGGCCTGGAGCCTGACCCGGCGATGGTCTGAGCCGCCACCTGTTTTCAACCATCCCCTACAAGCACAACAACAAACAGGGCAGCCTGCCAGGCCTGCCCGGGAGTCTTGCATGTCCAACGAAACCTTCGATTCACGTGCCTTTCGCCGCGCCTTGGGCAACTTCGCCACTGGCGTGACCGTGGTGACTGCCGCCGGCCCCAGTGGCCGCAAGGTCGGCGTTACCGCCAACAGCTTCAACTCGGTATCGCTGGACCCGGCGCTGATCCTGTGGAGCATCGACAAGCGCTCCACCAGCCATGAAGTGTTCGAAGAGGCCTCGCACTTTGCCGTGAACATTCTGGCTGCGGACCAGATCGACCTGTCCAACAACTTTGCCCGCCCGAAGGAAGATCGCTTTGCCGGCGTCGAGTACGAAACCGGGGTCGGCGGTGCGCCGCTGTTCGCCGACTGCGCGGCGCGCTTCGAATGTGAAAAGTACCAGCAGCTGGACGGTGGTGATCACTGGATCCTGGTGGGCAAGGTAGTGGCCTTTGATGATTTCGGCCGCTCGCCGCTGCTGTACCACCAGGGCGCCTATTCCATGGTGCTGCCGCATACCCGCATGACCCAGCGCGCGGAGGGGCAGGCACCGAGCAGCCACTTCCAGGGCCGTCTGCAGCACAACCTGTACTACCTGATGACCCAGGCGTTGCGCGCCTACCAGGCTGACTACCAGCCACGCCAGTTGTGCACCGGCCTGCGCACCAGCGAGGCACGCATGCTGATGGTGCTGGAGAACGATGCGGGCCTGAGCCTGAACGACCTGCAACGGGAAGTGGCGATGCCGGCGCGGGAGATTGAGGAGGCGGTGGCCAACCTCAAGCGCAAAGGGCTGATTGCCGATGACGAGGGGCGTGTGCGGTTGTCGGTGAAGGGCGTGGACGAGACCGAGGCGTTGTGGACCATTGCCCGCGAACAGCAGGACAAGGTGTTCGGGCAGTTCAGTGAAGCGCAGCTGGATACCTTCAAGACAGTGCTCAAGGCGCTTATCAATATCTGAACCTGAAAGACCGGGACTGTCAGATTTTTTGTGTGCGGGCCGGTAACGGCCTGCCGTTAGGCAGGCCCTGATTTTCACCAGGTTGGCCTGATGAACCGATCTCCGTACAGAATCGCAAATTGATTCATCGCGTTTTTCCAATCATGAGCCGGTTTTCCCCAATTGGCTGTTATGTTGCGCAATCCCAGCCAAATCAGTTTGGTCGCGGCGTCATCATTCGGGAAATGCCCACGAGTCTTGATGACCTTGCGTAGCTGGGCGTTGATGCTCTCGATGGCGTTGGTGGTATAGATCACCTTGCGGATGGCGGGCGGGAAAACAAAGAATGGAATCACTCGATCCCAGGCCCGCCTCCAGGCAGCCACCACCGTCGGATATTTCTCGCCCCATGGCCCGTTCTCAAACTCATCGAGCGCTTGCTCAGCGGCTTCGGCATTGATGGCTTGGTAAATCGGCTTCAGCTCCTTGGCCAGAGCCCGTCGCTTGTCCCAGGCCGCGTATTCGAGGCTGTTGCGGATCAGGTGCACGATGCACGTCTGCAGCGTCGTCTCTGGAAACACGGCACTGAGGGCCTCTGGCATACCTTTGAGGCCATCGGTCACGGCAATCAGCACATCTTCGACACCACGCGTCTTGAGATCGTTAAAGACCTTCATCCAAAACTTCGCACCCTCGGTGTTCTCGATCCAGATGCCCAGGATGTCACGCGTCCCGTCGGGTAGAACGCCCAAAACCAAGTAAATGGCTTTGTTGCGCACCAGGCCTTCTTCGCGAATCTTCACCCGCAGCGCATCAAAGAAAATGACCGGGTACATCGGCTCCAGTGGCCGCTGTTGCCACGCGCCAATTTCTTCCATGACCTCGTCTGTTACAGAGCTGATGAAGTCGGGTGAAACGTCGGTGCCGTATTGCTCGGACAGAAATGCCCGGATCTCTCTGACCGTCATTCCACGGGCGTACATGGCGATGATCTTGTCATCGAAACCGGTGTACCGCCGCTCATGCTTAGGAATCAGGATGGGCGCAAAACTGCCGTCTCGGTCGCGAGGAATTTCCAGTCGCAGCGGGCCATCGCCGGTCAAAACCGTCTTGCTACTCTTGCCGTTACGCTGATTGGTTTCATCCTCTGGGCGCTGCGCGCCCGGCGGATAACCTAGGTGGTGGCCAAGCTCGGCATGCAGAGCACGTTCGATCAGGGCCTTCTTGAATGCCGCAGAGGCATCCTCGATAGCTTCTGCGGTCATCAGGCCCTCACCGAACTGCTCCAGAAGCTCTTTGGGGATTTTGGGCAGGTCACGCAAGGGTTTCTTTTTGGTTGGCATACATGCACCTCTTACTCATGTTATGCCCGAACACAAAATTTCTGACACCCTCCGCCGCGCGGCGGCGCTCGATCTCACAGGCGCCAAACAACTCAAGGCATGCACCTGACAACCCAAATGCACCCCCAAAGCCATATCCCCAACCCTCACCCCACAAACCGGACCTGCCGCCGCCGTACTTCCTCGCGCACCGCCGGAATCACCCAGCGTCCGTAATCCACCGTGTCATACAGCGGGTCGTAGCCCCGGTTGAGAAAGGTGGTCACCCCAAGGTCGACGTAATCGAGCAACGCCTGGGCCACGGTCTCCGGCGTGCCCACCAGCGCGGTGGTATCGCCATAGGCACCCACCGCAGTCGCCGTCGGCATCCACAACGCCCGGTCATGCCGGTCGGCGCGGGCGGCGGCGGCGAGCAGGCGTTCGGAGCCGGTGCCCTTGATGCGCTTCTGCCAAGGGCTGTCCGCCGCAAACTGCGGGTTGGCCTTGATCTGCGCGAGGATCTGTTCGGCCCGCTGCCAGGCCTGCTCCTCGGTGGCACCCAAAATCAACCTTACCGACAAACTGACCCTCGGCGCCGCCACGCCTGCAGCGTTCGCGGCAGCCTTGAGTTTGCTGATCTGCTCGGCCACACCGCTCAGCGGCTCACCCCACAGGGCATACAGGTCCGCATGCTTGACGGCGATCTGGTAGGCGATGTCGGACGAACCTCCGAAGGAAATCGGGATATGCGGCTGCTGCAGCGGCTTCACCGGTGAGAAGGCACCCTTGATGTTGAAGTAGCGGCCCTCGAAGTCAAACGGCTCTTCGGCGGTCCAGGTGCGACGGACAATCTCCAGGTACTCGTCGGCACGCCGGTAGCGCTCGGTCTTGTCCAGCAGGGTGTCCCCCTCTTGCGGCTCGGCGGTGATACCGGTGATCGCATGCAGGCGGATGCGCCCGCCGCCGGTGGTGTGGTCGAGGGTGGCGAATGCCCGTGCAGCCACCGTCGGCGCGGTCAGGGCCGGGCGGTGGGCAATCATGAAACCAAGGCGTTCGGTGTGCGCGGCAGCATAGGCGGCAATCTGCAGGCTGTCGGCGCTGCCCGGGCCGCTGGCGATCAGCACCCGGTCGAAGCCGGCATGCTCATGGGCGCGGGCGTGGTGACGGATGAACGGCAGGTCGAAGTCGGGTGTGCGTACGCCACGGGTCTCGGACCACTGACGAGGGAAGATCATGCCGACAAATTCAATGGACATGGCTGAGGCCTTTCAGGTTGAGGGAGATCAGAACTGGTAATCGACCTGGGCCAGCAGCGTGCGGCCCGGCATCGGTTGCAGGAAGGTATTGGTGGAACCGGCCAGGCCACTGACGAAATTCAGCTCGTCGGTGACGTTGAGCATGCGCACCGTCACGCCCCACTGCAGCTGGCGGTAGTACACGGCAAGGTCGAGGTTGTATTCGTCCGGCACTTTCACCGTCTTGCTCAGGTTCAGGTACCAGCTGCTGGTCCACCAGCCGGAAAGCTCGACGCCAAACCCTGAGTCGAAGCGGTAGTCGACATACCCGCCGGCGTTGTATTCGGGGATCTGCACGGCATCGAACTTGCCGGACGGGCGCTGGTTGAGGCTGTTGTTGTCGCCGAACACGGTGCCGTTGTCGGGGATGAAACCGGCCGAGGCGAACCCGGCCTGGCTGGTGAACTCGTTATAGGCGCTGATGCGGCTGAGGTTGAGGCCGCTGCGCAAGTTCTGGTCCTGGTAGCGTAGGGTGGCTTCCCAGCCTTTGACGATCAGCCGGGCGATGTTGTTGTTGCTGTCGGGCGACTGGTCGCGGGCCTGCTTGTAGGCGGCCAGGGTGAGGAACAGCTGGTCGGGCACAGCCTCCACTTTCAAACCCACCTCATGCAACACGCTCAGGCTCTCGAAGGCCAGCGGGTTGAGCTGGTTGGCCCCTGTGCCGCTGCCCCAGCCCAGGCCGTTGGTGAAGAAGCCGGTATTCACCGCCAGCGAGCGGTCGAAGGTGTAATACAGCGTGCTGTTTTCCGTGGGTTTGAAATAGGGGCTGACCTGCACCGAGAACAGCCGGTAGTTGTCCGAGTCCTTGCGCGGGTTGCCGCCGGGCAGCACGAAGGGGTTTTCGATACGGGCGTCGATCCAGCTGCGGCTGGCACCCACGTTCAGGCCCACGCGTTCGCCCAGGCGCAGGTTGTGCTGGCTGAACAGGGTCTTGGTGGTCCAGGTGCTGTCGGCGGTGTAGGGCGCCACCGATTCGGCATACAGGCCGTGCCCGGCCGGGTACATGGCGGGCAGGTTGAGCCAGCCGTAATAGTTGGAAAATTGCGGCACGCCGGGTTGACCGATCCAGGCAGCGTTGCCACCGGCGGGGTTGCGGCCGCCCAGGCCGAGCAAGTCGCCTGGATTTTTCAGGGTGGGGTCGAGGGTCAGGTCATAGGCGTTGATGGTGCTGCCGAAGTTGTTGTTGGCGGCGATCGACTCGTTGCGCTCGCGGCGGTAGATCAGCCCGGTGTTGCTGTCGTCGATCAGGGTAAGGTCGCCCAGCTGAAATTGGCCACGGGCGCGGAACTCGAAGCGGTTGTCGAAGATGTCGTCCTTGCCCTGCACCTGGAACGCCCCGACGGCATCGGTGGTGTCGGTGGAGTGCTGGTAGAAAGTGCTGTTGGCCAGGGTGATCGACGGGGTCAGGTCGCCTTCGACCCGCAACTGCGTGGTAAAGCGCCGCGAGCGGTTCTCGTCCTGCGCGCGCTGGCCGGTTTGTGACGATAAGGAGGTCAGGCCGTTGCCCGCCAGCGACGGGTCATAGACCCAGCCACGCAGGCTGCCGGGGTTGGCCTGGGTGTTGGGCGACGCGCCCTGGAAGCTGCCGTTGACCACCTGGTACTGGCCCTGGGCATTGCGCTGGCGCTGCACCCAGCCGAGCACCTGGGCATCGGCAGCGCCGGAGGACAGCACTGGCGACCACAGGGTATTGCCGTTCTGGATGATGGGTGTGGCGCGGCCGGCGGAGTACTTGCCGTGGTCGACCAGGTCCTGGGTGGCGCGGTTCCAGCCGTGGGTGATGTTGTAGTCGTAGTAGTCGTCGTAGGCGGCGTTCCAGTCCACCCGCAGGTTGTCGTTGCGCCAGGCGAGGGCGCCGTAGAAGGCGTCGAAGTTGTTCTCGACGTTGTCGTAGAAGTCTTCCTGGCGCTGGCGGGTGATGCTTACGCGGTAAGCCAGGTTGTCCGTAAGCGGGCCGGTGTTGTCGATGTTGAACTTGGTGGCATCGCGTGATTCGCCATCCGGGATCCAGCTGCCGATTTCGCCGCTGAGCTTGGTGCGGAAACCGTTGAAGTCGGGCTTCTTGCTCAGGTAGTTGACGTAGCCGCCACTGCCGCTGACCGAACCGTAGGTCACCGACGACGGCCCGGCGACGATGTCGGCGCCTTCGTAGGCGTTGAAGTTGGCTGGGTGGCGCACCCCGTAGGCGCGCTGGCCATCCTGGAACACCTCGGTGTTCTGCCCGCGCATCTGCGGGGCGATGCCGGCGTTCTGGCCACCACCGCGGGTGATGCCGGGGGCGTACTTGACCAGGTCGTCGGAGCTGCGGATCGGGTCGTTGGCCAGTTGCTCGGCGTTGATCTGGGTGACCGAACGCGGGGTGTCCAGCACCTTGGCTTCCAGGCCGCCGTAGATCGAGGCGGGCGGGCGGGTGGGCAGGGCGTCGTCATCGGCCTGTTCGGCCTGCACGGTGACGGTTTGCAGCTGGGTGTCTTCGGCGTGGGCCGGCGGCAGGCTGCCGGCCAGAATGGCCAGCGCCAGGGCGCTGGGCTGGAATTTGGGGTGCAGCAAGGTCACGCGGGGCATTGGCTGGGCCTCGTTCAAGAGTAGGAATGTGGGAGAAACGAGGGCGCAGCCGCGCCTGCGGTTATGGATTGCCGGGATGTACTACACGGTCTCTGTGGGAGCGGGTTCACCCGCGAACACCGGCGCAGCCGGTGCCATACACCGCGTTGGATTCTTCGCGGGTAAACCCGCTCCCACAGGGGGAGGGTGTATGGCGCTGGAGGTCAGGTTTTCAGCCACAGGCTCTCGAACCGCCAGGTACTGAACAGCGACTGCTCGGCCTGCGCGCCACCCACGCGGGTGCTGACGCTGTCGAGCAGGTCGGCAAAGCCCCAGATCAGCATGCCGCCGCGCTCGTACTGAATGCGTTGCGCGCGGTGCACCAGCGCCTTGCGTTGCTCCAGGTCCGGCTGGGCCATGGCGGCGAGGAAGGCGTCGCTGAATTCGGGGTCGTGGAAGTGGGTCTTGTTGGCCACCGCGAACGGCGCGTCGGTGTGGATGGCGCTGGCCAGGTACGGCGCACCGATGCTGCCACCGGTACTCAAGGTCCAGTCGTCGCGCTGCGGGCCCTGGAAGGTGGCCAGGTCGACCTGGCGCACGTTGACGGTCACGCCGATGCGCCGGGCTTGCTCGGCCAATACCAGGGCCGAAGCCAGCCCCGCCCCTGGGGTGGTCACCAGTTCCACCTGCAACTGTTCATGGCCTGCTTCGCGCAGCAACTGTGCTGCCCGCTGTGGGTCGTGGGGGCGCGGGCCGATGCTGTGGTCGAAGGTGGGGTCGAACGGTGCATACAGGTCGTTGGCTACGCGGCCCTGGCCATTTAGCGCACGGCGCACCAGCTCCTCGCGGTCGGCCAGCAGGCGGAATGCCTCACGCACGCGCGGGTCGTTGAAGGGCGCCTTGGCGGTATTCATGTCGAACGACAGCCAGTTGCCGCTCACCGATTTCAGCAGGCGCAACCGTGGGTCGGCCTGCAGCACCTGCAGGTGTTCGGTGGACATGACGTTGGCCATGTCGATTTGCCCGGCACGCAACGCCGCCAGGCGGCCGGTCTGGTCCTTGAAGTCGATGATCTCCAGTTCATCGGCATAGGGCTTGCCAGGTTTGTAGTAGTTGTCGAAGCGGGTGAACAGCGAGCGCTGGCCCGGGGTGAAGCTTTTCAGCTTGTACGGCCCGGCACCGACCGGGTTGGTGACCGGGTGGTAGTCCACCGGCACGATGCCGCCGAAGTTGACCCAGGTTTCCGGCAGCGGCAGGTAGCTGCGGCCCTCGCGAAAGCCCAGGCGCACGGTGCGGTCGTCAAGCTTGACCAGGTTGTCGCGGTCCACCCAGTGCAGCAGCGCCGCGTAGGGTGAGGCCAGCTGCGGGTCGGTGAGGCGGCGGATGGAGAAGATAAGGTCATCGGCGTCGATGGTCTTGCCGTGATGGAATTCCAGCCCCGGCTTCAGCCGCAAGGTCCAGCCACTGGCATCGGCATTGGGCTCGGCGAACTCGGCCAGGGCCAGGCGCGGCTGCATCTGCTCGTCCCATTCCCACAGCTTGCTGTACAACGCAAAGCCACGCACGATGCCGCTGCCGATGGGCTTGTGGGCGTCGAGGTTGCCGCTCTGGTTGCCGTCGATGATGCCCAGGCGCAGGCGCCCGCCATGGCGTGGCTGGTCGGCTGCGGCATGGGTCGGGCTGTCGGCGGGGCCGCAGCCGGCCAGCAGCCCGCCAGCCAGCACGCCGGCGTGGCCAAGAAAGCCGCGCCGACTCAGTGGGTAACCGTCCCTGGCCATGGCGTCAGGCTCCGTTGCTGGCGTGCAGTTGCACGGGTTCGGCTGCCGGGCGGGCCAGGGCTGCACGCTGCGCACGGAAGTGCGGCAGGATGTGCTCGCCGATGCGGTAGGCCTCTTCCAGGTGCGGGTAGCCGGCGAGGAAGAACAGGTCGACACCGATGCCGTGGTACTCGCGGATACGCGCCACCACGTTGGCGTAGCTGCCCACCAGCGCGCAGCCCGGCGGGACGCCGATGTAGCCGAAACCGGTCCACACATTGGGGTGAATGAAGAAATCGTCGAACGCCTGCTGCTCCTCCTGGTCGCTGTAGCCGTGCTCGTAGCTCAGCTTGCGCGCCGTGCGCAGGCCGGCGTGGGCGGCGCGGGCCTTGACCGTGCCCTTGGCCACGCCTTCGTCGAAGAAGCGCTTGGCCTCGGCCAGTGCGGCTTCTTCGGTCTCGCGGGCGATCACGTCGATGGACAGGCCAAAGCGGATGTCGGTACGGCCCCACTTCAGCGCCCGGGCGCGGATGTCGGCGATCAGCGCGGCAATCTCGTCCGGGTGCTCGGCACGCATCAGGTAGAAGTCGGCGTGCTTGGCGGCGAACTCGCGCGCTGCCACCGACGAGCCGGCGGTGCAGATCAGCGGCAGCTCGGCCTTTTTCAGCGGGCCGCGCAGGCCGCCGCCTTCGGCGCGGTAGTAGGTGCCTTCATAGTGGAACTGCTCGTTGTGCCAATAGCCGCGCACCACATCCATGAATTCGGTGGCGCGGGCATAGCGCTGGTCATGGTCTTCGAAGTCGCCGACTTGGCGCTGGATGGCATCCGAGCCGCCGTTGATGATGTTCCACACCAGGCGGTTGCCGGTGGCGCGCTGGTAGGTTGCGGCCTGCTGCACGGCCACCCACGGGGTGTAGTGGTAGGGCTGGAACGCGGTGACGAATTTCAGCGTGCGGGTTTCCCGGGCCAGCAGCGAGCACACCGTCCACGGCTCCTCGCCGGTGGGGGCGTTGACCATCAATGCGCCGCCGAAGCCGTTGATTTCAGCGGCGCGGGCGATTTGCCCGAGGTAGTCGATGTAGGTGAAGTGATCACCCACGGCAAACCCCGACACCGCACCGGTGCTGGGCCCGCCCGCATGCCAGTCGCCGCGGTTGCGCGGGTCGCCGGGGAGGAACTGGGTTTCGCCATGCAGGGGCAGGCGGGTGAAGAATTCGATGCTCATGGGCTGGCCTCCTTACTGGACGCTTGGGCTGCAATTGGGGATGACCGGCTGGCCGCTGATGACCTGGCGGGCGAAGGGGATCGAGTCCTTCAGCGAGGCATTCACCGTTTCGCTGTGGCCCAGGCCCTTGTACAGGTGGCCCTGCACCACCGAGCCGGCCTTGCAGGCGTCCTGCATCAGCGCCACCTGTGTAGCGGCGGCGGGTGTCTTGTCCTCGGCGCCGGTGCCGATGAAAATCGGCTGGGCCAGCTTCAGGGTCGGGTACGACACCTGCGCCAGCCATGGCTTGAGCTGGTCGCCCTGGTAGTCTTTCTTGGCGTTGGCCGGGGTCAGGCCTGTGCCGACCACGTCGCTGACCAGTGCCGACAGGCAGCTGGTGCGCGCCTGTTCGAACAGCGGCAGGGCCTTGTCGGTGTAGAAGTCGCGCGGGTCGATGCTCGGGTCGTACTGCTGCGCAGCCAGCAGTGTGTAGAAGCCATAGGCCAGGGCCGGGTCGACCTTGTCCGGGTCCTGCTCGCCCACATTCTTCGCGCCCACGGTGTAGATCACCCCTGTGCCAATGCTGCCCTTGACGCCCAGCTTGGGTGCATAGGTCGCCGCATAGGCACCGGCGGCAAAGGCCCCGGCGCCGCCTTGCGACTGGCCAATGATCAGCACCTTGTCGGCCAGCCCCGGCACGCCGGCGACCACGGCCTTGGCCGCATCGAGAATGCCGTAGGCGGCCATGCGGTTGTTCAGCAGCGGGTGGCCGCCCGGTACACCGAGGCCCTGGTAGTCGGTGGCGACGATGGCGTAGCCCTCCTCGAGCCAGCGGTTGAGGTATTGCACGTCGCGGTAGCTGCGGCCAGCCCAGGACGGTGCGCAGATATCTGCCACACCCACAGTGCCATGGCCCCAGCTGGCGACCGGCCAGCCGCCTGCCGGCGCCTTGCCTTTGGGGATGAACAGTGCGCCGGACACCACGACTGGCGTCTTGCCGTCGATGCCATCCAGGGAGGTGTACAGAATGCGTTGCGCGCTGGCCGCATTGGGCAGGCTGAGTGCCTGGTCCAGCGGTTCGCTGCGCAGCAGTTTCCCGGGCGTGGCGGGGATGGCCTTGCTCCAGGTGTAGAAGGCCGAGACACGGCCATCGCCCTGTTGCGGGTCGGGTTTGGGCGCGTAGGTTTCGGCGGCCATGGCACCGATGGACAGAGCCAGGGCGCTGAGGCCGAAGACGAGCGAAGCAGGCAGTTTCATGGGTAAGGCTCTCAAGGTTGTTGGCTGATCTGGGCGTCGAGGGACGGCCAGTAGTGGGTCAGTTGCAGGTCGATCAGCGCCTGGCGGGTAAAGCCCGTGGCCAGGTCGTGGGTAATGTCGTAGGGCGTGCGGATCAGCCGGTTGGCCAGGGCGTACTGGCCCAGGGCGTCGTAGTGGGCCTTGAGCTGGGCATCGCTTTTCGGCGCCCAGCGCGCTTTCCACGCGACCGGGTCGTCCTGGTCGTCCCGGCGCAGCACGCTTTCGCTGACACCAGCGCGGGATGACAGCGCGTAGTAGCCATCGCGGTTCTGCTCTTGGGAAATCCACCAGGCCGCGCGCACCCAAGCGGTGGCCACCAGTTGCGTCAGGTCGGCGTGTTGCTGCACGAAGCGGTCAGTGCCCCACAGGTCCGAG
This sequence comes from Pseudomonas sp. WOUb67, assembly GCF_050058005.1. Classification (NCBI taxonomy): domain Bacteria; kingdom Pseudomonadati; phylum Pseudomonadota; class Gammaproteobacteria; order Pseudomonadales; family Pseudomonadaceae; genus Pseudomonas; species Pseudomonas sp. WOUb67. Next base: position 3,115,166 of record NZ_CP170112.1, read on the forward strand.
ACCAGCCGCCAGTCGTTGGCGCCTTGCTTGGTCGACCAGAGGATGCGCGCCACGCCTTTGTCTTCAAGGGCATAGGCTTCGTTGAGCAGCACAGCGGCGTCGACCTTGCCGGCAGACACCGCTGCGGCGCCCACTTGCGGGTTGAGGTTGGCGATCTTGAAGTCGCTCAGTGCCAGGCCCTGGCTTTGCAGGAAGTTGCTGAAGGCGAACTCCCAAGGCCGGCCGCGGTGCAAGGCCAGGCGCTTGCCCTTGAGGTCCTGGATGCTGCGCACCGTCGAGTCGCTCGGTACTACCAGGTAGATGTTGTTGCCGCTGCCACCCGGTACCACCAGCTTGCCCGGCACCTGGCCGGCCCCGGCGATGACCGAAGGCAGATCGCCGCGTACGGCAAAGTCCAGGCTGTCGTTGCTGAAGCCTTCGTTGATCTGCGGCCCGGCGCCGGCATGGGGTAGGGCGGTCCATTGCAGTTTCACGCCGCGGGCGGCCAGTTGCTGTTCCAGCCAGCCTTCTTCGATCACCCGCCCGGGGATGCCGCCGAACACCGGCGCACCGCCCTGGGTGAAGGCGACGATGGCGATGCGCACCGCCGCCGGTGGCTCGGCTGCCAGCGCAGCCAGGCTGAGGAACAGGCCGCCCAGCAGGGCGAGGGCATGACGCCAGGGATTGTTCATGTGCAGCTCCAGGCAAAGGTTCTACAGGCCAGGAGCGAAATGCATGCCAGCATGCCTTAAAGTGGCTTAAGCCCTTTATTTACAGGGCCTCCAGCCATGAACAAGTTGGTGTGAAGGAAACGGTCTGCTGATCGGCGGGCAGGGGAGTGCTGACGGGTTGCTGCTGTGGCAGCAATGGGTTGCTGAAAATTGCAATATTCTTAATTCGAATATCGAAAGATTAATTAATAATTTTTTGATCTAATTTGTTTCATGCACTATGGGCCGGCGCGTCAACTGCCAGGAATGCCCCTATGTCGCTGATCACCCACCCCAATGCCCGCGAGCTGACCAAGTCGGTACGTGCCACCGTGCTCGTGTTCAAGGACCCGCGCTCCCAGGAGCTACTCAGCCGCATCGAGCGCCTGGCGCCCAGCGAGGCCAATACCCTGATCATCGGCGAAACCGGCACCGGCAAGGAGCTGGTTGCCCGTCATATCCACCACCTCAGCCGCCGTGGGCGCGAACCGTTCGTGGCCGTGAACTGCGGTGCCTTTGCCGAAACCCTGGTGGAGAGCGAGCTGTTCGGCCACGAGAAAGGCGCGTTCACTGGCGCCACCAGCAACAAGGCCGGCTGGTTCGAAGCGGCCAATGGCGGCACGCTGTTCCTCGATGAAATTGGCGACCTGCCGCTGAACATGCAGGTGAAGTTGCTGCGGGTGCTGCAGGAGCGCGAAGTGGTGCGCCTGGGCTCACGTACGCCGATCCCGATCAACGTGCGGCTGGTGGCGGCGACCAACGTCAACCTGGCCGATGCGGTGGTGGCGGGGCATTTTCGTGAAGACCTGTTCTATCGCCTGCATGTCGCGACAATCCGCCTGCCGCCATTGCGAGAGCGGCCGGGGGACATCCTGCCCCTGGCGGAATTTTTCATCGAAGAGCATTGCCGACGGCTGGGTTACGAACGGGCATCGCTGAGCCCGGATGCCGAGCGCAAATTGCTGGCGCATAGCTGGCCCGGCAACATCCGCGAGCTGGAAAATGCCATTCACCATGCCTTGCTGGTGTGCCGGTATCAGGTGGTGGCACCGGCGGACCTGCACCTGGTCGATATGCGGCCGCAGGTGGCGGCGCCTGTGACCCATGGGTACTTGCCGGCAGCGAGCGCGGCACCGCCAGATCTGGAAAGCGCATTGCTGGCGCTGTTCGAGCAGAATGTGCCGAATTTGTATGAGCACATCGAAGAGACGGTGTTCAGGGCGGCGTATCGGTATTGCCACGGCAACCAGCTGCAGACGGGGCGCTTGCTGAACATCAGCCGCAATATCGTGCGGGCGCGGCTGGAGAAGATTGGCGAACTGACAAAAGCGTAGTGGGCGCTGTCCATCCCTGTAGGAGCAGCCTTGTGCTGCGAAGAGGCCGGTACAGATCATACTGTTATGTGAACTTTACCGGCCTCTTCGCAGCACAAGGCTGCTCCTACCGGGCCTGTGTTTGCCTTGAAATAAAATACAGGTCAGGTGGGACCGCGTAGCCAGCAGCCGAGGTTTATTTGATGAACCGCACCTGGCTGTTGATCTTCTCGATCACTGCCCCTTTGCGCGCGTTGAAGCGGGCCTTGTTCTGTTCGAACAGGTTGTTGCCCTTGGTATCAATGGAGATGATCAGCGGCCCGAACTCGCGCACACGGTTGACCCAGAGGGTTTCCGGCATGCCCAGATCCTGCCATTCGGCGCGCTCGATTTCCTCGACCTGGGTGGCTGCCAGCACTGCACAGCCTCCAGGGAACACGGCATGCACCGCCTTGTTTTCCAGGCAGCCGGTGGTGGTTTCCGGGCCCATGCCACCCTTGCCGACAATCAGCTTCACCCCGGTCTGCTCGATGAACTGCTTCTCGAACTTTTCCATGCGCATGCTGGTGGTGGGGCCAATGGATACCATCTCGAAGCTGCCGTCGTCTTTCTTCTTGACGATAGGGCCGGCGTGGAAAATGGCGCCGCCCCGCAGGTCGACCGGCAGCTCGCGGCCCAGTTCGATGAGGCGGCGGTGTGCCACGTCTCGGCAGGTCACGAGTTGGCCGGTCAGGTAGACCACATCGCCAACGTTGAGGTTTGCCAGGTCTTCGTCGCTGATCGGGGTGCTCAGGATCTTTTTCACAGTACTACCCCTTCGTGCGAGAGGATGTCGTAGGTCAGGTCGGCGTTGATGCGGATCTTGCCGCGGCGATGCGCCCAGCAACCGGTGGATACTGCCACGCCGATGGTGGAGGGGTGGCGGGCCGAGGACTCGATGTTCACACCCATCACACTGCTGTTGCCGGTCAGGCCCTGTGGGCCGATGCCGATTTCGTTCAGGCCGTCCTCCAGCAGCTTTTCCATCATTGCTGCGCTTTCGTTGGGGTGGCTGGAGTCGACTTCGCGCAGGATGGCCTTTTTCGACAGGCGCGCTGCTGTCTCTACCGAGGTCGAAACCCCGACCCCCACCAGCAACGGCGGGCAGGCGTTGACCCCACGCGAGGTGATGACATCGAAGACGAACTCGGTCACCCCTTCATAGCCTTGCCCCGGCATCAGCACCTTGGCCGAACCTGGCAAGGTGCAGCCGCCACCGGCCATGTACACATCGACGATGGCGTAGTCGGCATCCGGGATGATTTCCCAGTCCAGCCAGGGGATTTTCGAGCCAGTGTTGGTGCCGGTGTTCTTCTCGATGAAGGTTTCCACCGCGTTGTGGCGTAACGGCCCCTGGACAGTGGCTTCCTTGGTGGCGTTCTCGAGGATGCTTTCCATCTCACCTAGCAGCGGGAAGCGCGCGCCGGCCGCGACGAAGTACTGGATCACGCCGGTGTCCTGGCAGCTGGGGCGGTTGAGCTTGTCGGCGTATTCCTGGTTGTCGGCCATCGAGTCGTACACGGCGATGGCCAACGGGTTGGTTTCGGCGGCGCGCAACTTGGCGGTCTTTTCCTTCACGTCTTTGGGCAGGCGTTTGCCGATATAGGCGGTGAACTTGGCCATCACGTCGGTAAGCGATGACACGGCGGTTTCTTTGTCCATGATTATTTCCTCACTGCATCACAAGGCGGGTTCTTCTTGCTGTTATCGATAGGTCAGGGTGTGGGTGTGCCGGCCTCCATGCGTGCAAGGACAGCAGGGCGGGTCTCGGTGGGTTGTGGTTCTTCCGGTAGCTGGCCGTCCAGGGCCTGGGCCATGCGCTGCTTGTCCAGCGCACCGACCCAGTTGGCGATGGCCACAGTGCCGACGGCATTGCCGATGGTGTTGGTGATGGCGCGGGCTTCGGACATGAAACGGTCCACGCCCAGCAGCAGCACCATGCCGGCTACCGGGATGTTGTCCATGGTCGCCAGGGTCGCGGCCAGGGTGATGAAGCCCGAACCGGTCACCCCTGCGGAGCCTTTGGAGGTGAGCAGCAGCACGCCGAGCACCAGCAGTTGGTCCATCAGGGTCAACGGCGTGTTGGTGGCCTGGGCGATGAAGATGGCGGCCATGGTGTAGTAGATGCACTGGCCATCCGGGTTGAAGGTAAGGCCCGAGGGGATCACCAGGCCCACCACTGGTTTGGACACGCCGACCTTTTCCAGCTTGTTCATTAATTGCGGCACCACCGACTCGGATGAGCTGGTGCCCAGTACCGTGAACAGTTCTTCCTTCAGGTACTTGAGGAACTTCCACAGGTTGAAGCCGGACAACCGGGCGATGGCCCCCAGCACGATCACCACGAACAGGAAGCAGGTCAGGTACATGGTTGCCATCAGCTTGCCCAGCGACACGATCGAGCCCAGGCCGTACTTGCCGACGGTGAAGGCCATGGCGCCGCAGGCGGCCAGCGGGGCCACACGCATGATCATGCCGACGATGAAGAACATGCCGTGGGAGAACGCTTCCAGCACATCCACCATGGGTTTGCCGCGAGGGCCCAGGTGCGAGAGGGCGACCCCGAACAATGTGCTGAACAGCAGGATCGGCAGGATCTCGTTCTTGGCGAAGGCGTCGGTCACGCTGCCGGGTATCACATGCAGCATGAAGTCGATGAAGCCCCCGCTGTTGCCGGCGGCCGCTGCGGTATAGGTGGAAATGCTTTTGGCATCAAGGGTTGCAGGGTCGACGTTCATGCCCTGGCCGGGCTGTACCAGGTTGACCACCACCAACCCCAGTACCAGGGCGAAGGTGGACAGCACTTCGAAGTAGATCAGCGCACGCACACCCACGCGGCCGAGTTCCTTCATGTTTTCCATCTTGGCGATGCCCAGCACCACCGTGGCGAAGATGATGGGGGCGAAGACCATTTTGATCAGTTTGATGAAGGCGTCGCCGATGGGCTTCAAGTCTGCGCCAACCTGTGGCCAGAACACCCCGATCAGCACCCCGAGGGTTACGCCGATCAATACCTGTACGTAAAGCTTGCCGAACAATCGCTTGGCCATTGCCGTCTCCGAATTATTGTTGTGAGTCGGATTTATCTGGCGGCCGGGCTGCTCGTGGGGTGCAGGTCACACCTGGCCTTGGTGGCCGAAAAGCCCAGCGTCTTTGTGGTTAATCACGCAGGGCAAAAGGTAATGGTTTTTCAAAAATGCTGTAATACAATGAAATTCAACTCATTGTTTCCCTCAGGTTAATTATGAATCCGGTATCGGAGCTGGCGTTTTTCACCCAGCTGATCAGGGTGGGCAGCCTGGCGGGCACCGCGCGCGAACTGAACCTGACGCCGCCCGCAGTCTCCAAGCGCCTGGCCCAGCTGGAGCAGCGCCTGGGCGTGCGCCTGCTCAACCGCACCACACGCAGCATCAGCCTTACCGCCGAAGGCGAGACCTACCTGGTGAATGCCCGGCGGATACTGGGTGAGATCGAGGAAATGGAGCGCCAGGTTTCCAGCAGCCGTGCCGAACCCAAGGGCCTGCTACGGGTCAATGCGCCGCTGGGCTTTGGTCGTACGCATGTGGGGCCGGCCGTGTCGTCGTTTGCCAAACGCTACCCCGAGGTAGAGGTACAGTTGCACCTGACCGACCGCCCCATCGCCCTGCCGAACGATGCCATCGATGTGGCGATCCGCTTTGGTGAGCTGCCTGACTCGCGTTTGATCGCCCGCAAGATCGCGGCCAACCGCCGCCGATTGTGCGCGGCGCCCGCTTATCTGGAGGCCCACGGCACCCCTGGCACGCCAAAAGACCTGGCCAGCCACAACTGCATCGTGTTGCGCCAGAACGATGCCGCGTTCGGCATCTGGCGGCTCAGCCGCGGCAAGCAGAGCGAGTCGGTGAAGGTACGTGGCAGCCTGAGCACCAATGATGGCGAAGTGGCCCTGAACTGGGCCCTCGATGGGCAAGGCATCCTGATGCGGGCCGAGTGGAACCTGGCTGATCACCTGCGCAGCGGGCGTTTGGTGGAAGTGCTGGGCGACTACCAGACACCGCCTGCGGATATCTATGCGGTGTACCTGGAACGCCTGAACCTGTCGGCCAAGGTGTCGTGCTTTGTCGAGCATCTGCGGACGTTCTTCACCCAGGACGACAGCCAGGCGGCGTGGCAGCTGCTCCATTCTCCAAGGCAAGCACAGGACCTGTAGGAGCAGCCTTGTGCTGCGAAGAGGCCGGCAAGGCTGAAGATCATCTTCGGCTGCAATGGCCTCTTCGCAGCACAAGGCTGCTCCTACCGCGAGTTGCGTAGGCCAGGGATGATGTCCACGGCAGTGACACAGTAACAGCGTGCCATTGCTCAGGATATAAATAGAGCTGATAACAGATTTAAAGTAATGCGAATTGCTCGATATCGAGGGTAAGTGGAACCTATGCAGACCATCCACCACCTGAAAAATAAAAACCCATGACTATCTCGACTGTAGCCGCACTGCAAATTGGCTCTCACCCTGACGGCAAACAACAAACGCTGGAAACAATCCTGACTTATGAAGACGAAATAAAGCGCGCTGGCGCGCAATTGGTCGTCATGCCAGAAGCGTTGCTCGGCGGTTATCCGAAAGGTGAAATATTCGGCACTTACATGGGCTATCGCCTGCCTGAGGGTCGCGAAGCGTTCCAGCGCTATTTCGACAATGCCATTGATGTCCCGGGCGCTGAAACTGCCGAACTGGCCGCGTTGGCGCAACGCACCGGTGCGCATCTGGTGGTCGGCGTGATCGAGCGGGCGGGCAGTTCGTTGTTTTGCTCGGCATTGTTCTTCTCGCCGGAACAGGGGCTGGTCGGCAACCACCGCAAACTGATGCCAACCGGCAGTGAGCGGCTGATCTGGGGGCAGGGCGATGGCTCGACGTTGCCAGTGATCGACACCCCGGTCGGCAAGATCGGTGCTGCCATCTGCTGGGAAAACCACATGCCGCTGCTGCGCACGGCCATGTATGCCAAAGGCATCGAGGTGTGGTGTGCACCGACCGTGGACGAGCGTGACAACTGGCAGGTTTCCATGCGCCATATCGCTCACGAAGGGCGCTGCTTCCTGGTCAGTGCCTGCCAGTTCCAGCCCTCACCGCGCGACCTTGGGGTGAGCCTGCCGCATTGGGACGATGACCGCCTGCTGATGCAGGGCAACAGCGTAATCATAGGCCCCATGGGCGAGGTGATTGCCGGCCCGCTGAAAAACGGCCCGGGCTTGCTGGTGGCGCAGATCGATTCGGCCGAGCTGGTCAAGGCGCGTTACGACTTCGATGTGGTCGGCCACTATTCGCGGCCCGACGTATTCACCCTGACCGTCGATGAACGGGCCAAGGCCTCCGTCAAGTTCCAGCAGTGACCTGAACACGCGACACCGTTGAATCGGCCCCTGCCTGGCATCGCGCTGCTGCCCGGCAGGGGCCGATTCACGTTTCTGTGCATCACGCAGCCCTGCACTAATAAAAAAAACATCCGAGGCTTTTCAAAAATGAACAACGATTCGCGTCTGTTGTACCGCAAGATCGCCTGGAAGATCTTGCCCTTGCTGTTTGTGAGTTACATCGTTTCTTACCTGGACCGTGTGAACATCGGTTTTGCGGCGTTGCGCATGCAACAGGACCTGGGTTTCAGTGATGCTGTTTATGGGCTGGGCGCAGGTATCTTCTTTATCGGCTATGTATTGTTTGAAGTGCCCAGCAACTTGTTGCTGACGCGTATCGGTGCACGCAGGACGATCATGCGCATCATGATTGCCTGGGGCCTGGTGTCGTCCAGCATGATGTTCGTCCAGACCCCACAGCAGTTCTATATCGCCCGCTTCCTGTTGGGTGTGTTCGAAGCCGGGTTCTTCCCTGGCATCATCCTTTACCTGACCTTCTGGTTCCCGGCACGCCTGCGCGGCAGTGTGATTGCCGTGTTCATGTCTGCCATCGCCATTGCCGGGGTGCTGGGCGGGCCGTTATCCGGCTGGATCATCGGTGCGATGGATGGCGTGCATGGCCTGCATGGCTGGCAGTGGATGTTCCTGCTGGAAGGTTCGCCGGCGATTGTCCTCGGTATCCTGGCGGCCTTGCTGCTGATCGACAGACCCGAAGACGCCAAATGGCTAAGTGCCGAGGAACGCGCGCGCATTGCCCAGGAGGTCGAAGCGCCCGTTGCCGGCAGCAGCCACAGGCTGGGTGCCGTGCTGCGCGACCCGCGGGTCTATGCCTTGGCGTTGGTGTACTTTTCGGTGATGGCCGGGCTGTATATCCTGGGCTTCTGGTTGCCGGGCATGATCAAGGGCTATGGCGTGACAGACCCTTTGCACATCGGCCTGCTTACGGCCGTGCCGTATCTTGCCGGTGGTGTGGGCATGATCGTGATCGGCAGGCACTCCGATGCGGTGGGTGAGCGCCGCTGGCACCTGGCAAGCTGCATGGTCCTGGCGGCCTGTGCCTTGGTTGCCTGTACCTGGGTGCCGGGGCAGTTGGTACCTGGGCTGGTGACCTTGAGTGTGGCAGCGGTGGGGTTGTATGCCTCGATGCCATTGTTCTGGACCATCCCCACGCGCTACCTGGGTGGCCAGGCGGCTGCCGGGGGCATTGCCTTGATCAATTCGCTGGCCTTGTTCGGCGGCTTCACCAGCCCGACGGTGTTGGGGGCGGTGAAGGCCAGCACCGGCAGCCTCGACCTTGGCCTGTATGTGTTTGCCGGTGCGCTCACCCTGGGGGCAACGGTGTTGATCCTTGCCATACCGGTGCGGCTGATAGAGGACACGCCCGTCACGACAGGCAAAACGACTGCTCAACCAGCTCAATGATCAAAGCCTTGACCGTTTGCAGTGTGCTGTCGTGCTTGCTGCCGACCCGCGTGCCGATCTCCAGGTCGTAGGAGGGCAGCGCTACCGGGCAAGGAAAGGTCTTGAGCGTCGACACCCGCTCCATGGCGCGTGCGGCATGGGTAGGCACCGTGGTGATCAGCTCCGAGCCCACCAGCAGGAACGGCACGGCGGCAAAGTGTGAGGTAGAGGCACGAATGCTGCGCTTGTACCCGGCAGCATTCAGGCCTTCGTCGACGATGCCGACAAAACCACCCGATGACACCAGCAGGTGCGGCCGCTGGGCATAGTCCTCTGCACTGACCGGCGGGGTGTTGTGTGCATCGGCAATGCCCAGGTAATTGCCCCGGCCCAGGCGCTGCCGGGCGATCAGGGGTGAGGACAACCCGCCTGCAGATACGGCGATATCCACCTGGTGGCGCATCAGCATGTCCTGGACCAGGCCGCTATGGGTTTGCCTGAACAGGATACGCAGCCCATCCAAGTGCTTGTCGACCAGTGCCAGCAGGCCTTGGCCAAGGGCGATTTCGGCATCGTCCGAAAGCCCGACAGTGATGGTCCGGCCTTTGATGTCCTTGCCTGCCACCGACAGCGCCAGGGCTTGCCGGCAGCGGTTGAGTGCTTCGCCAATCAGCGGTGCCAGTTCGTTGGCCCGCACGGTGGGCCGCAGGCCTCGGCCGGTGCGTTCAAACAGCGGGTCGGCGTAGATCTCCCGCAGCCGGGCGAGGGCGGCGCTGACCGCGGGCTGGGTGACGCCCAGGCGCAACGCAGCGCGGCTGGCGCCGCCTTCTTCGATCAACGCGACAAATACCCGAAGCAGGTTCAGGTCGACGCTATCGATATCAATACTATGCATATCAGATATCCTGATAGTTGATTGATTTATAGTATACGCACTCGCAGAATGCACCGACAAATAATTCAGGGGCGCACTTCAGGTGGGGTTCTGAATGTATGAGTTGTGATGTGTTTCAGGTTCTGGAGTGTATGAAAGGTATTCGAGTTGTCGGCTGGTTGTTACGGGCGTTAGTTGCACAGTTGCTGGTGCTGAATATAGGGCTGGCGCAGGCTGAAGATTATCTGCCAGCACCGGGTGTTGCCGCGCAATCGTGGCTATTGATGGACCCTGAAAGCGGCGAAGTGCTGGCGCAGGGAAATGCCGACGCCCGGGTAGACCCGGCCAGCCTGGTGAAGATCATGACCAGCTACGTGCTGGGCCAGGCCCTGCAGGGCGGCACTGTCGACGGGAATGACCGCGTGACAATCGACACCGACGCTTCGGCGGCTGGCAACGCGCAGTTGCAAGGCTCGTCGTTGATGTTTCTGAAACCCGGTGACCGGGTGACGATTGATGATTTGAACAAGGGCATTGTCATTCAATCGGGCAACGATGCCTGTATCGCGGTGGCTGATTACCTGGCCGGCAGTGAACAGGCCTTTGTCGATGCCATGAATGAACAGGCCCGCCAACTGGGCATGCTCAATACCCAATTCAAGACCGTGCATGGCCTGGCCGCCGAAGGGCAATACAGCAGCGCGCGGGACATGGCGTTATTGAGCCGGGCACTGATCGAACAATTGCCGGCTGAATATGCCCTGTACAAGGAAAAGGCGTTTTCTTTCAACCAGGTGGTTCAGCACAACCGCAACCGGCTGTTGTGGAGTACCAGCCTGGCTGTCGACGGTCTGAAGACTGGCAATTCCGCTGCGGGTGGCTACAGCCTGGTGACCTCGGCAGTGCTCGACGGGCGCCGGCTGATTGCCGTGGTGCTGGGCGCCGAGTCGGACCGGCTGAGGTTTCAGGAGAGTGAAAAGCTGCTCAAGTGGGGGTTTCGAGCATTCGAGACGGTCACCCCGATCAAGGCCGACGAAGTGTTTGTGAGCAAGCGTGTCTGGTTTGGTGACACGCATAACGTGAAGCTCAATGCAGGCGCGCACCCGGCCATCAGCGTGCCTTACGGGCAGGCCGCTGACGTGAGCGTCAGTGCCATCCTCGACAGCCCCGAACTCCATGCGCCGTTGCAGGCGGGGCAGGTGGTGGGTGTGGTCAATTTCCAGATCGGTTCCCGGCACATAGCGGAAAAGCCTCTGGTCGTGATGGAGGCGGTCCACGAGGGCGGCTGGTTCAGCCGTGCCTGGGACTTTCTGCTGCTGAAGCTTTATCAGTGGCTGGGTGTGTGCCTGTTGTGCAACGGCGAGGGGGGCTTATGAGCAGTTGCCTGCGTTACCTGCTGCCTGCCATGTGCATGCTCGCCACGGCAGCCTGCAGTACCGACCACGCTGCCAGTGAGCACCGTCTGCTGGTAACGGCTGACGAGGCTGATGCCTTCAATGAACGCGCGCTGCGCCTGCAGTCGGATGAGCGCGAAACGGCCGGTGGCCTGGTCGTGTACTTCGCCACGGACAGCGCAGCCGTTACCGACCAGGACATCGCCAGGCTGGGGCAGGTAGCGGGCTTTCTGCTTGCCCACCCACAGGCCGAGGTGTTCATCGAAGGCCATACGGATGACGACGGGTCGCCTGAGCAGAACGTGGTGCTGGCCCAGGCACGCGCCGACATGATCGCCTATTACCTGGTGAAATACGGCGCTTTGTACGATCAGCTGAATACGCGTGCCTACGGCGAGCGCTACCCCGCGCACGAGGGCAGTGGTGCAGAGGCCATGCAATACAACCGGCGGGTGGTGGTGGAATGGAACAGCCAAAGCGATGCGTTTGGTTATGACCCGCTTCAGTAAAGGTGTGGTGCTGATGCAAGGCTTTTGCCTCGTGGTGGTGGTGCTCTGCGCCAATCTTTCGAGTGCTGCCCCGCACGTGCCGCACGGGTTGCCTGAAGACAGCCAGGCAGCAGCACCGGGCACGCAACTGGTGACGCAGCTACAGCTGGCATTGTCGGAGCTGCGCTTGTACCAGGGTGAAATCGATGGGCTGATAGGCGCCCGCACACAGGAAGCACTCTACCTGTTGCAAATGGCGCATGAACTGCCCCTCACTGGCAGCGTCAACCTGCCCACACTGAAGGTGCTGGGCATTGCGCCGCCGCACTGGATGCAGCACTGAACGGTTGTGAACCCAAGCCATGCCATTCGCTACAACAACATCGCCGGGTTACCCGTGGCGCTTCAGGTTGGTCATTTTCCTGGTCTTGCTGTTGTCCTCGGTCCTGTGCTGGCGCATCGTCAGCCTGCAGGTGCTGGATAACCGCTTCCTGCGTCAGCAGGGGGATGCACGCAGCCTGCGTTATCTGGACATTGCAGCCCCGCGCGGGCTTATAACCGACCGCAACGGCCAGCCGCTGGCGGTCAGCACGCCGGTGGTGACGCTGTGGGCCAATGGCCGGGAGCTGGCCCTGGAAAAGCCAAGCTGGCCGGCGCTCGCCGACGCATTGGGCATGCCACGCGAGCGGCTGAACGCGTTGTTGCAGCGCAGCACCGGCAAGGCCTTCATCTACCTGCGCAGGCGCCTTGCCCCCGAGCAGGCAGAGCTCTTGCTGCAGGCGGTGCAGCGTTTGCACGTCAAGGGTGTTTACAGCCTGGAGGAGCCGCGGCGGTTTTATCCGGCCGGGGCAGTTGCCGCGCAACTGGTCGGCTTTACCGATATCGACGGCAACGGCAGCGAAGGCATTGAGCTGGCGTACGATGCCGTGTTGCGCGGTGAGCGCGGCAAGCAGCAGGTGCTGAAGGACCGGCGTGGTCATGTGATCGAGGACCTGGGCGTGAGCCTGCCGGCCAAGCCGGGCCAGGCCCTGGCGTTGTCCCTGGACCTGCGCTTGCAGTACCTGGCCAGTCGCGAACTGAAAAAGGGCATCGTGGACAACGGTGCCGAGGCGGGCAGCGTGGTGGTGCTGGATGTGCAGTCGGGCGAGCTGCTGGCCGTGGCCAACTACCCGACCTACAACCCGAACAACCGCGCGCATGTCAGCCCGGCAGCGATGCGTAACCGCGCGCTGGTGGACGTGTTCGAGCCCGCGTCGACACTCAAGCCTTTCTCGGTAGCCGCAGCCCTGCAAAGCGGCCGCTGGCAGGCTTCCGATAGCGTGCTGGTGCAAACCGGCAGCCTGAAGATTGGCCGTTTCACCATTCACGATGCGTCGCGCACGGCAGGCGAGCGGCTGGACATGACCGGTATCCTGGTGCGCTCCAGCAACGTTGCGATCAGCCAGGTAGCGTTCGATATCGGTGGCCAGACCATTCAAGACACCTTGCAACGTGTAGGGCTGGGGCAGGCAAGTGGCTCGGGCTTTCCGGGGGAACGTTCGGGGCTGCTGCCGCTCAGGCGGCAATGGCGGGCCACCGAGACGGCAACGCTGTCCTACGGTTATGGGGTGTCGGTCACGGCCGTGCAACTGGCCAGTGCCTACGCCACCCTGGTCAATGGCGGCAGGCGTGTACCGGTGTCGCTGCTCAAGGTGACGCAGGCACCGGCGACGACCCAGGCCATTGCACCGCCAGTGGCGGATGCGCTCAAGCACATGCTGGTGCAGGTGGTCGAGGCGCCGAGAGGGATCTACCGGGCCAAAGTGGCCGGCTACCATGTGGGTGGCAAAAGCGGTACGGCGAGAAAAACCGCAGTTGCAGGCCATGGCTATCAGGGCAAGGCCTACAGGGCGATATTCGCCGGTTTTGCACCCGCTAGCAGGCCCAGGTTCGCGGTGGTGGTCATGCTCGACAACCCGTCGAAGCAGGGCTACTACGGCGGGTTGGTATCGGCGCCAATTTTCAGCAGGGTGGTGGGGCAGGCACTGCGGTTGTACGGTATTGCGCCCGATAACCTTGGCTTTACAGGGCCGTAATAAAACGCCTGTACAGGATTTATTGAATCAAATACGATGCATTCATGTGTTTTTTTGCAATATGCATTGTATACGGTGCAAAAATGTATGGATGAATTGGGCAAACTGATCAAGAAGTTGCGTAAGGATGCCGGGCTTTCCCAAGCCCAGCTTGCGCAGCGTCACGGCATGAGTCGTGCGACCATTTCGGGGATCGAGAACAATTCGATCGCCGAAGTCGGCATTCGTAAGGTTGCAGCGATCCTGGAGGGTTTGGGATACGAACTGACGGCCACGCCCAAGCGCCGGCGTAGAACCCTCGATGAGCTGAAGGCCGGGGGTATCCATGATCAGTTCGAGTGATCGCTTGTACGTCGGCGCGGGCGACGCCACTGTCGGCACCCTGGGGCGCAGTGACGAAAATCCGCGTGATACGGTCTTCACTTACAACCCATCGGCCGGCGAAGCGCAAGCCGTCTCCCTGACCATGCCAACGCGCCTGGAGAGTTACAAGTGGGAGTACGGAGTACACCCGTTGTTCGAGATGAACCTTCCCGAAGGGCACCTCAAGGAAGAGCTGATGCGGCGGTTCAGCAAGTCGGTGCGCGGTTTCGACGAGTTCGCCTTGCTGGGCATTGTCGGCCCCCACCAACTGGGGCGGATCAGCATCGCCCAGCATCTCGGTGACGACCCCGTTCCAGGCATGAAGCTGTCCAGCTTGCTGGTTCACGACGGTGCAAGCGACCTGTTTGCCGAGCTTTTGAGTACCTACGCGGCCTACTCAGGCGTATCAGGTGTCCAGCCCAAGGTGCTGGTGCGGGATACCGATGCTAGCGCCCCCGATGTTGACCGGGTCACCCACCGCGGTGCCACTCACCTGGTAAAGGCATTCAACGAATCAGATTTCCCTCAGCTGGCCGCCAACGAGTATTTCTGCATGCGGGCGGCATTGCATTGCGGCCTTGAAGTGCCTGAGTTCCAGCTTAGTCAGCAGGGCAGGTTTCTGGTTGTTCGACGCTTCGATGTCGGCGCCAACGCCTACCTTGGTTTTGAGGACATGTGCGTGCTCTCGGGGTGGGGCACGCGTAAGAAGTACGATGGCAGCTACCAAGGCTGCGCGCAGTTGATCAAGCTGTATGTCACACCTGGTCGGGTAGCGCGTGCGCTTGAGGACTTCTTCACCATGGTTGCGTTGTGCGCCGGTATCCAGAACGGCGATGCTCACTTGAAGAACTTTGGCCTGCTCTACGAAAACTGTGCCGAGGACGCCGACATCTGGCTGGCACCCGCGTATGACCTGGTGACCACGACGGTGTACAACAGCCACGACATCATGGGGCTGTTGCTGGGCGGCTCGAAAGCGTGGCCCAAGCGCAAGATGCTGGTGCAGTTCGGGCGCACTGCGTGCAACCTGACGCAAGCGCGCTGCGAGGAGTTGCTCAACAGGGTGGAAGTCGGCATGAACCGTGCGATGGCGGAGCTTTCGGATTATCGCAACAGCCATCCGGCGTTTGAGCGTGTTGGGGAGAAGATGGCCGCTGCGTGGGGCTTGGGGTTGAGTAGAAGTATCGTGGCCTAGGCTCCAGCCATCTGCGCAAAGCAATTGCGAAAACCGCCCACACTCAGGTTAAATGAGAGTCATTACTAAAGACGCTCTCATCGGTTCTACCATGTCCTGTGCTGACCCTTCCCTGCAAAAAGCCGTGCACACGCTCTACGAGGACCACCATTCCTGGCTGTGCGGCTGGCTGCGCAGCAAGCTCGGGTGCATGGAGCATGCGGCCGACCTGGCCCAGGACACGTTCATACGGGTGCTGACCCTGCGCAAGGCAGCGGAGCTGCAACAGCCACGGGCTTATCTGAGCAGTGTGGCCCGCAGCCTGATGATCGACATGTTCCGGCGCCGTGCGCTGGAGCAGGCCTACCTGGAAACCCTCGCGGCACGGCCCGAGCCTGTAGCGGTTTCGCCCGAGGCGCGCCTGCTGATCATCGAGACCCTGCTGGAAATCGATCGGCTACTCGATGGCCTGGGCACGCGTACCCGCGAGATCTTCCTGATGGCCCAGCTCGATGGCCTGAGCTATGTGGAAATCGCGCGGCGGCTGGATGTTTCGCTCACTACCGTGAAAAAGCATGCAGTGCGGGCACTGACCCATTGCCTGATGCTGGCCGAGGCGTAAGCGATGGCGGGGGCTGAACCGCTGGACCGCAACACCCTGGAGGCTGCCGCACGCTGGTATGTCGAGCTGCGCTGCGAGGCGGATGACAACACGCGCGCGGCGCATCAGCGCTGGTTGCTGAGTGACCCGCGGCACGTGCAAGCCTGGGAACGCCTGGCACGCTTGCAGGGCAAGCTGGCGCAGGTCGTGCCCGGTATTGCACGGCCGACGTTAAGCAGCGCCAGGGCCAAGCGACGTGAAGTGCTCAAGGTGCTGTCGGTGCTGCTGGTAGCGGGCGCGACAGGGGGTGTGGTGTTGCGCGATGGCGGCGCTGCACGGTTGATGGCCGATGTGCGCACAGGCGTTGGCGAGCAGCGTTCGTTGCGGCTGGACGATGGCAGCCAATTACAACTGAACACCGACACCGCGGTTGATATTCGCTACGACGGCGCGTGGCGTGCACTTGAGTTGCTGAAAGGGGAAATTCTGGTGCAGACCGCATCGGATGGGTTGTCCCGCCCGTTCATCGTGCATACCGCACTGGGTAGCGTCCGCGCGCTGGGTACGCGTTTCATCGTGCGCTGCGATAACGACTTTGCGCGGGTGTGCGTGTTGCAACATGCCGTGGAAGTGCGCAGTGCACATGCCATGGCGGCTGTGCGGGTAGACGCCGGTCAACAGCTGGAATTCAGCGCCGGGAAAACGGGCAATGTGACGCCTGTGGCGGCGATGGCAGACGCATGGGCCCGCGAGATGCTGATCGTGGATGACTGGCGCCTGGCCGATGTCGTGAGCGAACTGCAGCGCTACCGGCCTGGGTACCTGGGCTGTGATGAGGCCGTGAGCGGGTTGCGGCTGTCAGGTGCGTTTCACCTGGGCGACATCGATATCGTCCTGGAAAACCTGACCACCACGCTACCTGTGCGCATTCGTCGCTTCAGCCGCTACTGGACGCGCGTCGAGGCTGCCTGAAGCCAATGCCGGTCAGTTGGGTATTTTGGGGCTGCTGCGCAGCCCATCGCCGGCAAGCCGGGCTCCCACAGGTACAGTGCAGGCTTGAGGGCTGCACCGTCCCTGTGGGAGCCCGGCTTGCCGGCGATGGGCCGTAAAGCGGCCCCAAAATGCATCGCTGAATGGCATTATCGCGAAGGCGGACGAATTTTTTTTCGCGAAGGGTTATCGATTGTCGTTCTCGTTCGACTTGTAGGTAGACGCGCACCAAGCGCAATGAAAAAACTGCCGCAGGGCGAAAGGAAACCGCATGCTCGCTGTCAACGATTGCAACCGTACCCTATTGATCAACTCGACCAAGACCAAACTGGCGCGTGCAGTGAATCGCGCATTGTTCAGCGTGGCGCTGGCCACGCCATTGGCAACGGTGATGGTCGCCAGCCCTGCGGTTGCGCAAAGCCAGGCTGAAGCTGCTTTCGATATCGCCGCCGGCCCGCTGGTCACGGCGCTTACCCAATTTGCTTCGGCAGCGGGGGTAACGGTGTCGTTCGAGCCGTCATCGGTGCAGGCGCTGAAGTCGCCTGGCCTGCATGGCCGCTACAGCCCCGATGCCGGCCTGCGCCAGTTGCTGGCAGGTAACCGTTTGCAGCTGTTGAAGCAGGCCAACGGCAGCTACTCGCTGCTGCCAATGGTCGGTGACGACTCGACCCTGCAGCTTGATACCACCAGCGTGACCGGCGCGGCCGTGGAGTCCGCCTATGGGCCGGTGAATGGCTACGTTGCCAGCCGCAGTGCCACCGGGACCAAGACCGACACGCCCATCCTGGAGATCCCCCAGGCCATCAACGTGGTCACCGCCGACCAGGTGCAAGCCCAGGGGGCGCGCAACCTGACCCAGGCGCTGCGCTACACCCCGGGCCTGGCCACTGGCGGCTTTACCGATCGCAACAGCATTGCCGACGAAATCACCAGCCGCGGTTTTGCCCCGACCCCGCTGTACCTGGACGGTGCGTACATTCCATACGCCGGTAGCCTGGGGGGCGCGCCGCAGATCGACCCCTACACGCTGGAGCGTATCGAAGTGCTCAAAGGCCCATCCTCAGTGTTGTACGGGCAAAACCAGCCGGGCGGGCTGATCAACATGGTCTCCAAGCGCCCGACCCGCGAGCAGCGAAGCCAGGTCAAGCTTGGCGCCGGCAGCTACAACCGGGTCAACGGTGCCTTCGATACCAGCGGCCCGCTGGATGAGCAAAAGGTCTTTACCTATCGCCTGGTCGGCGTAGCCGACAAAGGCAATGAAATGGTCGCGCACACCCACAGCGAGCGCTTGTTGCTGGCGCCAAGCCTGACCTGGGCGCCGAACGAAGACACCTCGCTGACGTTGCTGGCGCAAGTGCAGCGCGATGACGGCCTTGCCGATTATCAATCGTTGCCGATGGTGGGCTCGCTCAAGCGTGGCCCGACCGGCCAGAAAATCGACCGCGACTTCTTCTCGGGGGATTCCCGCTACAACGATTACAAGCGCGACCAGTACGTTCTGGGTTACGACTTCAGCCACCGTTTCAACGATGACCTGGCCTGGCGCTCTACGGCGCGATACACCGATGTGCGCGACCAATACAAGGGCTTCTACCTGCGCAGCTTCGTGACGGATGGCGATGTGGTCGACTACACCCGCGCCAACCGGGTCAAGCTTGACTGGCGCCAGCACAACATCGCCTACACCGTCGATAACAACCTGGAGTACACCTTCAACACTGGCGCGCTGCGGCACACCTTGCTGGCGGGTGCGGACTACCGGCACTTCTCGCGCAAGTACGATGGCTACAACGCCTACAACGTGTTGCCGGTCGACCTCTACGGCAAGAACAACTACCCCACCGGCAGCGTGACCCCGGTGCTGGATACCCGTTGGGACAACACCGTGCGCCAGACCGGGGTCTACTTGCAGGACCAGATCAAGCTGGACAACTGGATCCTGACCGTAGGCGGGCGCCAGGACTGGGCTGAAATCGACAACAAGGACCTGCTGGCGCACAGCATTGCTTCCCAGCGCGACAACAAGTTCACCGGGCGCATCGGCCTTACCTATGTCACCGAGTTTGGCCTGGCGCCGTATGTCAGCTATTCCCAGTCGTTCTTGCCAACCTTGAGCACGGCAGCGCCCGAGCGTGGCGGCAAGGCGTTCGAGCCAACCGAAGGAGAGCAATACGAAGTGGGGCTGAAGTACCAGCCAGCCGAAGGCACCTTGTTCACCGCCTCGGTGTTCCAGGTGAAGCAGAAGAACGTGCTGACTGGTGATACCGAGTACCCGCAGTACCAGTCGCAAAATGGCGAGGTGCGCTCGCGTGGGGTGGAGCTGGAGCTCAAATCCAGCATCGAGAATGTCGACGTACTGGCCGCTGCCACCTACATCGACTCGTTCTATACCAAGAGCACCTATGGCGACCAGGGCAACCGCAACGAGTCGCAGGCCCCGGTGTCGGCCACGCTGTGGGTGGATTACCACTTCACCCAGGCCACCCTCAATGGCCTGACCTTTGGCGCCGGTGCCCGTTACACCGGCCGCAAACCGGGTAACTCGGCCAACACCTTCGATGTACCGGCCTATGCCGTGTACGACGCTACCGTCAGCTACGACCTGGCCAAGCTCGACCCAAGCCTGCGCGGCCTGCAGGCCAGCGTGAATGTGCAGAACGTCTTCGACCGTGAGTACGTATCGGACTGCAACTACGCGTTTGGCTGCTATTACGGGCAGGAGCGGGTAGCGTCGGTAGAGATGACCTACGACTGGTGATCAAGCCGCCACGCCACGCGTTATACTCCGCGCCATTTTGCCAATGGCCGGAGAACGCTATGCGCCAGGTTTTGCTCATCGTCGATGTCCAGTCCACCTTCAGCCCGCCCGAGTGGCTGGTCGACGGTTTGCGGCGGTTGTCTGCGAACATTCCCACCATTGCCTCGGTCGAGCTGCACGACGAACAGGTTACACCGTTCGAACGGCAGCTCGGCTGGCACCCGGCGGCCGAGGACGAAAGCCTGATCGAAGCCGACCAGGTGTTCATCAAGCATGGCTACGGGCAGAGCGCCGAAGCCCTCGAGTACATCAGGCAGCTGGGTGTGGAGCGGGTGCTGGTGTGTGGGCTGCAGACCGAAACCTGTGTGCTGGCCGCCGGGTTTGCCCTGTTCGATGCCGGGCTGAATCCCACCCTGGTGACGGACATGACGGTAGGCTCTTCGCTGGACCGCTCGGCCAAGCTGGGGATCGAGCTGTGGCAGCATCACTTCCGCCAGGTCACGACCTCGACTGAAGTGCTGGCCGAACTGGCGGCGCAACGCTAAACAATATTGTCACTTTGCCATCATGTGGCGCCGATGCGTATCATTGGCGATTGTAAGCCGCTGATCGAGAAGGATCTCCATGTTTGAAACGCCATACCTGGCAGCTGTTCTGCTGCCTGTCACATTGTTCTGGGCGGGTCTTGCCCAGGCTTTTACCGACGGTACCGACCGTTCCGTCACCCTGGAAAAGGTCGCGCAGACGTTCGTGGTGCAGAAGGACGGCAGCTTCCGTCTGGATGTCGACAGCGTCATGCTGATCAACGAAGAACGCGCCATCAAGACCAACGCCCAGCACCCGGTAAGCTACAACCGTTCGCTGGAGACGCTGGAGGTGCTGGAGGCCTACACGCAAAAGCCCGACGGCCGCAAAGTGCCGGTGGATGCCGCGCATATCAAGGAGCAGCAGGAGCAGGCTTCTGCGCAGGCGCCGATGTTCCAGGACTCGGTCAACAAGGTGGTCATCTTCCCCGAGGTTGCGGTGGGGGACCGGCTGGTGCTGCGTTATCAACGTAACCGCGCTACAGCGCTTTTCCCCGGGCAATTCGAAGACATCACCGTGCCGCAGTTCTACCCGGTCGGGCAGTTTTCGCTGACCTACGACCTGCCCCAGGGCATGCCGTTTCAGGCTGATGCCCGTGGCTTCAAGGCATCGTCACCCGCCAGCGGGGAAGGGCGCACGGTGTATCGCTGGGACTACCTACCGGCGGCGCGGGCGCGGATCGAGACAGGTGCAGTGTCGTACCTGGATTACGGCCACTACCTGGCGGTTTCGACCTTCTCCGGCTTCAAGGATTTCGCCCAGGCCTACCAAGCCAGGGCCTCGGTCGAGGTCACCCCGCAGATTAGCGAACTGGCGAAGCGCCTGACGGCCGGTTTGCCCACCGCGCGGGAAAAAGCCCTGACCCTCAGTGATTGGGTACGCGAGAACATCCGCTATGTGGCGGTGTATGTCGGCGCTGGCGGTGTAGTGCCGCATGCCGCGCAAACCGTGCTGGACAACCGCTACGGGGACTGCAAGGACCATGTTGCGCTGCTGGAAGCGCTGCTGAGCGCGGCAGGCATCAAGAGCACCCCGGCCCTGGTGAACCAGGGCACTGCCTATGTGTTCCCCAAAGTGCCGACCTTGGGTGTGCTGAACCATGTGATCACCTATGTGCCGAGCCTGGACTTGTACCTGGACTCTACCGACCCGTCGATTGCTGCCGGCTACCTGCCATTGACCGTGCTGAACAAGCGGGTGCTGCTGACTGCGACCGGCGAGTTTGGCCAGACCCCGGCCATGCAGCTGAACCAGGTTTCCAGTGACTTGCTGTTCAAGGTCAAGGCCGATGGCGGCGCCGACTTCACCAACGTTTCGACGGTGAAGGGCTGGGCCAGCGAGATGAGCCGCTTTGGCTTGAAACTGATGCAACCGGCAGACCGCCAAATGCTGGTCGAAAGGGTGCTGGCCGCCTACGGGCAGCGTGGCAGTGGTTCGTTCAAGATCGAGCCACCCACCGCCAACGGCGACTTTGTCAGCAATGTGGACGGGCACACGGAAAACCTGGTCAACCTGCCAGGGCCGGTGGGTGTGGCAACCCTTACCAGCCTGGCGGGCGGTATCTCGCAGAACGTGTACAGCTTCACCCTGGAGAAGGAACGCAGCCAAAGCTTCGTGTGCATTGGCAACGACACGGTGGAAACCTCGCGCTTCGAGTTTCCGGCCCAGGTCAATGTGCTGGCAATCCCGAAACCTGTGAAGCTGCATGACGGCAATGTCGACTACAGCGCACGCTACACCCAGGATGGCAATGCGGTGGTGGTGGAGCGGCGTTTCAGGTTCAGCCGGCCGGACGTGGTGTGCACGCCTGAGGATTTCGCGGCCATGAAGCCGGCGCTGGAGGCAATGATCCGCGACCTGCAGAGCCAGATCATCGTGCAGGCGGGGTAGGGGCGAGAACCCTAAGGCTTGTGGTGACCCTGTGGGAGCGGGTTTACCCGCGAACAATCCGACGCGGTGCATGGCACCGGCTGCGCCGGTGTTCGCGGGTGAACCCGCTCCCACAGAGACCATGCTAGACCAACCAGGTGATGCAGGTTCAGAAATCCCAGCGCGTTGTGACCATCATGTTGCGTGGCTCGCCGTAATACGTGGTATCGAAGTTGCCAAGCCCGGTCAGGTAGACCTTGTCGAATACGTTGTTGGCATTGACCGTGAAGCTCAGGTGCTCGCTGTACTGATAGCGGGCCATCAGGTCCACCAGGGTGTAGCCGCCTTGCTTGATGCGCGTGTAGTCATTGGCGATCGGGCTGTAGATGTTGCCGTAGAAGCCGCTCTGCCAGCGCAGGCCACCGCCCACGGTCACCGGGTCGAATGCGCCAGGCAGGCGGTAGGTATTGAACAGCCGTACTACATGCTCAGGCTTGGTGGTTGCCAGAGGGAAGCCGAAAATCCGCTGGTCGTCGGCGTCGCGGGTACGGGCGTAGGTATAGCCGGCGGTGACGTTCCAGCCGGGTGCCAGTTCGCCGGCCAGCTCCAGTTCGACGCCCTTGGTGGTGGCGCCGTCGATGGCCTTGTAGATGCCTTCGTTGGTCACCGGGTTGGTGCCGATGCTGGAGGCGACGTTGTCTTGCTCGATGCGGAAGAACGCCAGGGTGCCGTTCAGCCTGCCGTCGAACCAAGCGGCCTTCAGCCCGGCTTCATAGCCATTGCCTTCGACGGGCGCGAGGGTGGCGCCGTTGATGTCCTTGTAAACCTGCGGCTGATAGATCGAGGTGTAGCTGGCATACACCGAGTAGGTGTCGTCCAGGTCATAAACCACGCCCGCATAGGGGGTGACCACACCGTGTTCCTTGTAGCTTGCGTGGGTGTCGCTCAACGAAGACGTGGGGTAGTAGTCCTGATCATCGTTGTACTTGAAGGTGCTGACCCGGGTGCCAAGGATGACCGAAAGCTTGTCGGTCGGCCTCAGGCGGGTGGCCACGTAGGCGCCGTTCTGGCTTTGCGTGGTGGTGTAGTCGCCGTTTTTCGGGAAGTCCTGCTCCGGCAGGTTGCCGTTCCAGTCGAAGATGGAGCCGGGCACCATGGCGAACGCGCTGCCGTCGTAGGTATCGCCGGTCTGCTTCGAATGTGAAGTCATGAAGCCTGCCACCAGGTCGTTCTCGCGGCCGAACAGGGTGAACGGGCCGGATACATTCACGTCGGCGGTGTTTTGCACGCGGTGGCCTTCCCAGCGGCCCCAATACAGGAACATGCCTTCGCCGGTAAGTGGGTCCGGGTTGCCGCCGCTGGCAGACGCCAGGCGCGTGTCATGGTCGCTGATCATGTGGTTGAGGCTGAGCTTGACCTTCCAGTCGTTGGCCAGGGCCTGCTCCAGCGAGGTGAAGTAGGTGGTGGACTGGAAGTCGCGGCGGCTCCAGTCTGCCGCCGGGTTGTGCGAGCGCGAGAAATCGGTGCGGCTGCCATCGGAAAAGTAAGTCGGGTTACCGGTCCAGGACGACCCGCGCGGGGTTGTGGCCTGGTTGTCGATGCCGAAGGTCAGCAGGGTGTCGGGCGTCAGGTCGGCTTCGACAATGCCGTAGTAGACGTCCTTTTTCTGCTTGTAGTGATCCAGGTACGACTTGCGGTCCTGGTAGGCACCCACCAGGCGGCCACGCACGCTACCGCTGTCGTTGAGCGAGCCGGAAATATCGCCTTCGGTACGGTAGTTGTCCCAGGAGCCCGCGCTGGCGGTGATCGACGCCTTGAAGTCGTGGGTGGGCTTCTTGCGCACCAGGTTGACCGTCGCCGAGGGGTCGCCAGAGCCGGTCATCAGGCCGGTCGCACCCTTGATGACTTCGATGCGGTCGTAGGCGGCCATGTCGACGTGGGTCACGCCCTCATCGTAGACACCGTCGTAGATGGTGTTGATGCCATCGTACTGGTAGTTGGTAATGGCAAAACCGCGCGCGGCGTACTCCATGCGTTCGCTGTCGTAGGCCTGCACCGAAACCCCGGGCGTGTTGCGCAGCACGTCACCGATGTCTTGCGAACCGTGGTCGTCGATTACCTGGCGGGTGATGATGCTGACCGACTGCGGTGTTTCACGCAGGGTCAGCGGCAGCTTGGTGGCCGTGGTAGAGCCGCCGGTGGTGTAGGCGCCGGTCCCTTCGGTGACGTAACCCAAGCCCAGGGCGTCGACGCGGCTGGGGGCCAACTCCACCGCATCGCCCTGGCCGGTGGTCAACAGCAGCGAATAGCGGCCGTCACTTTCCCGCGTGGCCTGCAGCCCGGTGCCACTGAGCAGAATCTGCAAGGCCTGGTCGACGTCATAACGCCCGTCAAGCGCAGGCGAACGTTTGCCGCGCGTCCAGCGGGTGTCGAACGACAGCACGATGCCAGACTCGGCAGCGAACTGGGTCAGCGTTTCGCCCAGGTCGCCCTGTGGCAGGTGGTAGTCATGGGCTTGCGCGGCGCAGGCAACGCCAGGCCCCGCGAGCAGTGCAGTCAGTAGCAGGCAGGTGCGCAGGCCTGGCGCAGTGAAAGGCCTGGGTGTGAAGCGGCAGGTCATCTTCGCGTTTCTCTGATAGGTAAAAGTCGGGTTACCTATGAGTCGGATAAGCCCTGGCAAAGTGATCAGGCACTCGGCATTTTTTTTACGCTGCCGTGATGGTTACCCAGAAACGGGTACGGGCCTGTACCTGCACCGGCAGTGACGTGGTCAGCGCGCGCAGGATCTGGTCGGTATCGTCGAGCCTGTAGGTGCCGCTGATGCGCAGCCCTGCCACGGCGGGTGCGCAGCGCAGCCAGCCCGGGCGGTAGCGTGACAGGTTGCTGATGAAGGCATCGAGCCGCTGGTCATTGGCAATCAGCAACCCGCGGCCCCAGGCGTCTGCGGCCAAGGGGACGGTTTCCAGTGCGGCGAAGCCCTGGTCGTTGAACCGACAGCGTTCGCCAGTGTTTACCAGCAGGGTCTGGCCCGAGTTCAGGGTTACACGCGCCTGCCGGGCAAATACCTCCAGGCTGCTGCCGTCCTCGAACAAGCGCAGGGCAAAGCGGCTTTCGCCTGCCTCGACCGTGCCGTTTCGAGTGCTGACCGTGCAATGCTGGCGCGCCGGCACGGTGACCATGACTTCACCTTGGCGCAGGCGCAAGCGCGCAGGGTCGTGGGCGTCAGCCACATCGACCGCGGAGGCGGTATTGAGCAGCAGCGCAGTGCCATTGGTCAGCATCAACGAACGCTGTTCGCCCACGCCGGTACGCACGTCTGCCAGCAGTGGGGACTGCTTGACCTCCCGGTATCCACCCAGGCCCAGCGCGCCGCCACCCAGCAGCAGCAAGCCAGCCTTGACCACGCGCCGACGGCTGGCGTTCCGGCCATGGGCTGCCAGCGCCAGCACGCGTGCAGACGCCGGGTTGTCGCTGGCTGCCATGCGTGTTTGCAGGCGCTCGGCCTGCTGCCAGGCCCAGGCATTGACGGGCGCTGCATTCAGCCACAGCTGCCAGGCCGAATAATCACTGGCCTGCACGTCACCGCTGTTGAGCTGGCTGAACCAGTGCGCGGCCTGGCGCAACGAAGCCAGTTGCTCGGCATTCAGGTTCATCTTCACTGATCATGGCCGAGGCTGTAGATCATGCAGTGCTCGGCCGCCTTGGCAATGTAGCGGCGCACACTGACTTCGGAAATGCCCAACTGCGTGGCGATGTGTTTGTAGGGCATGCCATCGATCTGCGACAGCAAGAATGCCTCACGCACCTTGGGCCCGAGCGAGGCCAGCATGGCGTCGAGTTCAAACAAGGTTTGCAGCAAGGCCAGGCGTTGCTCAGGCGAGATGTCCAGTGCCTCGGGTTGCTCGGCGAGCACCTGTAGCCAGGCCCTTTCCAGGTGCACCCGGCGGAGGTGATCGATCATCAGGCGGCGAGCGATGGTGGCCAGGTAGCCTTTGGGTTCGCGTACGGCTTCGAGCTTTACGGCGGCGTCGGCTGCAGACATGACCCGCACGAACACATCCTGGACGAGGTCTGCTGCCAGGTGGCTGCAGTTCACCCGCGGCCGCAGCCAGTTGTGCAACCATTTGCTCTGGGCTCGGTATAGCTGGCCGACTTGAGAAGTGAACGCTACATCCGGGGTGCTCATCCATGCCGCCTGAAAATATTTGCAAATGTTAATGGTTCGCATTTTAGGCAGAGTATTTCAGGGTTTGCAATCACTGCGCCTGTCCCGGTACGTCTGCTCAAGCAGAGGTGGCGCGTTCGGCTGGATCGGTCCCGCGTGCCTGATTCTGTTTGTTCCGGCGGGCAAACAGCAGGCGCACCAGGGTATTCCAGCAGTATCCCACCAGCACCCCGCCGGCGAGCGCCAGGGCCAACTCGAACAGTGGATGATTGAAAATATGGTCCGCTACCGACTGGAACTGGAAATGCGTCAGGTAGATGAACAAGGTTGACGATGCGATCACCGCACCTGCCCGCGCCACCAGGGCAGGCACAGGCACCGAGCGGAACCAGATAAGGGCCAGCATCGCCGGCAGGGCGATGTCGATGTAGCGCGAGAAAGCCTGCCAGCCCACGCCGGCAACCGCCATCAGGTCCAGCTCGGCGACCACCAGTACGGCCACCGCGCTGGCCACCCATTTGCGTGCCGTGGTGTCGGCATGGTGCACGGCCATGCCCAGTACCATTACCGCCAGGAAGTGCTGGGGCACCCGGTTGAACAGCGGGCTGGCGTCGAACACGAAGCGGCTGAGCAGCACATCCAGCGCCACCAGAGCACAGGCCGCAATGATCAGGCAGCGGAACGGGGCGGCGAGGACGGCCTGGCGTATGCGCCTGATCGACAGCACCACACCGATGATCAGGATCATCTGTACCAGCACTTCGATGTACCAATAATTGAACAGGCTCACCGCGCTGGCCGGGAACCAGTTGGACACCAGCAGCAGGGATTGCCAGTGCAGCCGGTCGAACACCAGCTGGATCAGCACGAGGTACAACAGCGTCGGTACCACGATGGCTGCCAGCGACCTGAGCAGCGTGCGCGCGTTGCCACGTTCTTCGATGGCCTTGAGCTGGAACCGCGCCAGGCTGATGCCGGAGACCAGGAACAGCACCGACGTTTCGCCGACGATCAGCCAGTGGTCGAACTCGCTCAGGTGGCCGACCACGATCAGGATAATGGCGAGCATCCGCACGAACACCGGCATTTCCATCACCCGCCACGCGCTTTTCGGGGGCGCACTTAGCTCGGCCAGCTGGCACACCGGTAGCGTTTCCCAGCGCTGCGGCAGGTGGCCGATCAGCTCCTCCAGCACCCGCGAGGCCTGCACGAACGACAGCGAATCGCCGCCCAGTTCGACAAAGCTCAACCTGGCGTCCAGGCGCGGCACCTGGAGGATGCGCGCCCAGGCCGTGCTCAGTTTTTCGGCCAGGGGGGACAAGGGCAGGGTGGCGCTGTCGTCAAATGGCGCAGGCAAGGCGCGTTTGTCCACCTTGCCGTTCGGGGTCAGCGGCAGGGCGTCGAGGAACACGAACAGCGCGGGCACCATGTAGTCCGGCAGCTGGCCGGCGAGCGCCTGGCGCAGTTCATCGGCGCCGGTGGGCGTTTGACCCACGCAATAAGCCACCAGCCGGATCGACGCGCTGTCGTGGTTGGCCACGACCACGCACTGGCCGATGTGCGGGTGACGGGTGATGGCGTTCTCGATTTCCGCCAGCTCGATGCGATGGCCACGGATTTTTACCTGGCTGTCACCGCGCCCCAGAAAACTGGCGCTGCCATCGGCCAGGTAGGTGCCCAGGTCACCGGTGCGATAACAGCGGTCATCGGCGGCACCAGTGAACGGGTTGACGATGAACTTGGCCTCGGTCAGCGCCGGGTCGCCCCAGTACCCCTGCGACAGGTAGGGGCTGCGGATCAGGATTTCACCGGTTTCGCCCGCGCTGACCAAGTGGTTGGCCGCGTTGACCACCAGCAACTGCGCATTGGCGATGCCTTTGCCCAAGGGCACCCGGGAGGTGTCCGAAGCCGGGTCGAGGGTATGGAAGGCCATGGCTTGTGGTGTTTCGGTGGTGCCGTAGAAGTTCACATTGGCGGCATTGGGCGCGATGGCGCGGATCTGCTGGTACAGCGCCGGGCTGAGGGCATCGCCGCCCCAGAACAGGTAGCGCAGCCGGTCGAGTACCTGGCCCTTCATGTGTGCGCCGGTTTCGATCAGCTTGCCCAGCGGTGGGGTAAGGTGGATCACGCTTACGCCGTGCTGGTGAATCCAGCCTGCCAGTTGTGCCGGGTCGGTCAGCGTTGGCTGGGCAGGGCAGGCGATGGTCGCGCCAATCGACAGGGGCGTGAACACGTCGCGGTACACCGGGTCGTGGCCCAGGCCGGAAAGCAGGGAGAAGGTGTCGGCCTGGGTGAAGCCATGCTGGCGGACATGCCAGTCGATGAAGTGCACCAGTGGCGCGTGGTGGGTGACGATCCCCTTGGGTTCACCGGTGCTGCCCGAGGTGAAGGTGATGTAGGCCGGTTGCTCGGGGCTGACGCGGGGTAGCGCCACAGGTTGGCTGCGGAAGGCTTGCAGTGCCTCGGCGGGGGCTTCCGGGACGCTGACGACAAGTGGGCCGTTGGCATCGACAGTGGCCTCGCCACAGCGCAGGATCACGGCCGGCCTTAATGTGCGGACGATTTGCCCGATACGTGCGGGAGGGTAGGCCGCGTCGGCCACGGTAAAGGCCAGGCCGGCGCGCAGGCAGCCGAGCATGGCATACACCAGGGCTGCGCAGCGGCTGGCGACGATGACGACACGATCAGTGCCGCTGACAGCATTTTCCACCAGGTATTCAGCAATGCCCTGGCTGACCTGCGCCAGTTGGGCGTAGCTGCAGGTAGCGTGCGGCCCAAGGATGGCGGTGGCATCCGGGCAGCGGCCGGCCTGCTCGAGGAAGGCGTGGTGAATCGGCTGCTCGGCACGGTATTCCAGGCGCAGCGTCGGGTTCGGGCGCAGGTCCGGCATGGTGGGTGAAGGCTCCGCATGAACGTTGGGCTGGCAGGTAGCACAACGCTAGTGCAGGCGGGCCGATGTCGCCAATGCCCCGCGATAGCCGGGGGCACACAGCAGCCCCTCGGTTTCTGCTGCGCTGCATAAATTGCGGGGGCTGCTGCGCAGCCCATCGCCGGCAAGCCAGCTCCCACAGGGACCGCGCAGGTTTTACATAAATCTTCTGGCCTGCACGGTCCCTGTGGGAGCTGGCTTGCCGGCGATGAGGCCAGTCCAGGCATTGCAAGGCTGCCTGCACTGGGCCGATCCATCAGGCCACATCCACCAGCACGATCTCGCTGTCCTCGATGGCGGTCACCCGCAGCACCTCTTCCTGCTCGATCGCCACGCCATCACGCGCCTTGGCCCGCAGCCCGTTGACGTCCACCAACCCCTTGGCCGGCACCAGGTAACCCCGGCGTGCGGCATCGAAGCGGTACTCGGCGGTTTCACCTGCACGCAAGGTGGCAGCCACCAGGCGGGCATCGGTGCGAATCTGCAGGCTGTCTTCATCACCGGCACGGCCGCTGGCCAGGGTCACGAAGCCTTCGCCACGCTCGCCTTTGGGGAACGGCCGGCTGCCCCACTGCGGTGCTTCACCGGTGCGCTCCGGCACGATCCAGATCTGGAAAATACGCGTATCGACGTCTTCCAGGTTGTACTCGCTATGGACGATACCGGTGCCGGCGCTCATTACCTGCACGTCACCGGCTTCGGTACGGCCTTTGTTGCCCAGGCTGTCCTGGTGGCTGATCGCGCCTTCACGTACATAGGTGATGATTTCCATGTCGCGGTGCGGGTGCGGCGGGAAGCCGCTGCCAGCCGCGATCAGGTCGTCGTTCCATACCCGCAGGTTGCCCCAGTGCATGCGCGCCGGGTCGTAGTATTCGGCGAACGAGAAATGGTGGTGGGCATCGAGCCAGCCGTGGTTGGCGTGGCCCAGGCCTTCAAAGGGTCGCAGTTGCAGCATGGTCGTGCTCCTTGAATCAGTGGAATGACGCCATGATGCGCTAAAGAAACATCGAAAATAAGCGTAAATATCGGCTTAAAATAATCGTATTATTAGATATTATTTGCTGCCATGCTTGATCCGCTTCATCGCCTAATCCACTGATCTGCAAGCATTCGCTGGCGATTTTCCGTCGATGCGGCGAACATGCCGGCTGTTTTTGTTTTTCAACGGAGTGACCGTGGCCCACGATCAACCCCAGGCCCCCGCCGACCTTACCCCTCCTGCGCAATTGCCCTGGTTTCGCCGCCTGGCCGCCCGCCTGCTGGGGCGTGGCCTGACCCGCCTGCAAGCCCAGCACCGTGATTCCTGGTTCCTTGGCCACGCCACCGGCCAGCGCAGTGGCCACGCCGATGGCGTGCGCGAAGGGTTCGACCAAGGGCGGGTGGAGGGTTACGAAGCCGGGCGCCAGGTGCTGGTGATCCGCGATACCCGGCCTGACATCGCTGCCGTGCCCGGTCAGGACGACAACCTGTTCGACGACTGGCGCCTGCCGTTGACGGCCGAGCTGAAAAAGCGCTTCAAGGCCGATGTCGCCCAGCGCCTGCCCGCCGAAGCGCAGCCCAGCGCCGCGCAGTGGAAGCTGATCTTCAGTGACACCCCGTCCACCTGTGTGGTGGCCGGCGCCGGGGCAGGCAAGTCCACGTCGCTGGTGTTGCGCATCCTGCTGCTGCGCCACTACCTGGGCTACGAACTGGACGCGATGACCGTGGTCACGTTTACCCGCGAGTCGCGCAAAGACTTCATCAAGCGTCTGCTGCAGGTGTTCGCCCTGTGGCAGATCAACCTGCAACCGGTGCAGGCCCGCGAGCTGGTGCGTACCTTCCATTCGCGCATCCTGCCGCTGGTGCGCAGCCTGCCGGGCTTCGGCCAGGTACGCGCCTTCGAGACGCTGGGCAACGAGATGCCTGCCGGGCGTGAGGCCGAGGCCGACAGCAACCCGTTCGACCTGCGCCTGAACGATGCCCAGCGCCAGCAACTGAACCAGTGCTATAGCCGCGTGCTGGGTGAGAGCCCGCGTTTTGCCGAGCTGGTCGGCCTGTTGCGCAGTGAAGCCTTGCAACTCAGACCACTGGACCCGAACAACCCTGACGTGCAGAAACGCGCACAGGTGACCCAGTTGGCCGCCCAGCGCGACGAAGAACTGTGCGACGTGATCGAGGACCTGTGGTTCGCCGCCGGCGCCTGGCCAATCAAGGGCATCGAGCCGTGCCGCGAAACCGTCGATATCCGGGGCAGCCGCTTCCATGTGCATGGCCGCCTGGCTGGCCAGGGGCCGTTGGTGGTGCTGGGCTTCGACCCGGCGGAAAGCGCGCAGTACCAGCGCCCCGGCGCCAAGTTGGCGGTGCGTGCCGAGTGGGCGGTCAAGCGCACTCTGTTGCAGGCGTTCTGCGACCGGCCGCTGATCTGGCTCGACAACTACGCCATGGCCCGGCGCCTGGCGGCCTCGCTGGCTGGCGATGCCGTGGCCGGCCCGGGGTTCGAGTACAAGGTCAAAGGCGAACTGGCCCCGGCGCCGTTGCTGGACGCTTTTGTCGGCGCGGCCAACTTCATCGAGAACCTTGGCCTGGGCGTGAACAACGCGGTGGCGGCGATGAGCTTCCCGTCCGGCGACAGCGATGCCTTGTTTTTCGAGGCCCTGGCCCTGTACTGGAAGGCCCTGGAAGCACACCTGCTGGACCAGTCGCCGCCAGTGATGAGCTACAACCGCATGTTCGCGCTGTTCAGCGAGAACAACCCGGAAAACCTGCAACTGCTGCCCGACCCGTTGTTGCGGCCGCTGGCGCACCTGATGATCGACGAGTTCCAGGACGTGTCGCCGCAGATCGTCAGCTGGCTGCGCGCCAGCCTTGCTGAAATCCGCCGACGTGGCCCGAGCATGCACACCGGTCGCCATGCGCAGCATTCGTCGCTGCTGTGTGTGGGTGACGACTGGCAGTCGATCTATGGCTGGCGTGGCAGTTCGCCCAAGTACTTCATGGAGTTCACCAAAGCCTTCCCGTCGCCGGCCAACACGCGGGTGATGCTGGTCGACAACTATCGCTGCCAGCAGCAGGTGATCGACGCGGCCGAGCACCTGGTCAAGGGCACTCCGGCAATTGCCGGCAAGAAAGCCCGCGCCAGTGGCCCGGCAGCCGAATTGCCGGGCTCTGCGGTCAAGGTGTTCGACCGTGACGAGGCTGCCCTGGGCGAAACGCTGATCGAGCACTACCAACGGGGCGAGACGGTGATGATGCTGTACCGCAAGGGCAGCGACAGGGCGTTGATGAACGAGCACCTGCAAAGCGTGCTGCAGGCTGAGGCGGCGTTGCCGGCCGAGCAGCGCCGGTTGCGTCAGCTGACTTACCACAGTGCCAAGGGTTTGCAGGCCGATGCGGTGTTCATGCTGGGCGACTGCCAGTACCTGACCAGCTCGCCCTACAAGAACCAGGTGTATCGCCAGGCTGGCCTGGGCAAGGCCGGGGATGCCCAACCGTTCGATACGGCGCAGAAGGAAGAAGTGCAGCGCTTGGCCTACGTGGCGGTGACCCGTGCAGTGCAGCACTGCTACTGGCATGTCGAGGCCGCCAATGGTGATGCGGCGGCGGCCCCAAGGGCGTCGAGCCAGGTGGATGGCAGGCAGGCCTTCTTCGAAGACCTGCGCGGGCAGTAGGCTCGCCCCATGCCCTCCGTGTGGGAGCGGGTTTACCCGCGAAGAAGCCAACGCGGTGCATGGCACCGGCTGTGCCGGTGTTCGCGGGTGAACCCGCTCCCACAGGGGCCCGCTACATCAATGAGCTATGTGCTGTTCCTGTGAGAGGTCTAGTTGTTGGGATCCTGCGCGCGGGTGAGCGTTTCGAACAACGCTTCGCGCTGCTGGTCGCGCCCGGCATTCAGGCGCCGGCTGGCCTGGTCGTAAGCCTGGCTGCCCAGGTCCATTCTGTGCAATTGGCCGGTTGCATCCAGCGGTGGCGAGGGCAGTACCTCGGTAAGGGTTCGCAGCACCGCGCGATCCAGTGAAGTGACCGCTTCGCTTTCTGCATCCAGGCAATAATCCAGGTACTGCATACCTTGGTACCAACGCTCGTCCAGCGTTGCGAAGCGGTTGGCGAAGCGCTGGGCCAGGTAGCGTTGCCAGCTGGGCTGTCGCGCAACCCAGGCCCTGCGCTCTGCAGCCGTTTCATCGAGCCGCCGGACAGCGCGTTCGACATTGCTGGCCACGCGTTCCGAAATCATCGCTTCGCGGCGGTACAGCATGCCCTGGCTGCTTTCCGGAAAGTCGAGGGGCAGCGCCAGCGACTGGCGCAACGCCAGGCGTATTTCGATAAGGTCCACCCCGCCATCGAGTAGCGAGTCGTCATCAATCACGTCCAGGCTGTCCAGTGCAGGTACATCAAGCCTTGCCGGCTGAGCTTGCGCTGGTAGCCGTTCCAGCTCCAGCAGGCGGGCCTGACGGGCCAGCCGGGCGAGTTGAATACGCTCTCCAAGCGCGTTGACCATTTCGCGGCGGTACAGGCTTCTGAAAAAGTTGAACAGATAGGCCGGGCGTTCTGCCTCCTCGGCCAGTTGCCCGAAAACGTGCGCTTCGAGATCAAGGGCGCTGAATGCATCGGCACCCGCATCGCCGCAGGTGGGTGGATAGTCTTGCGCGACATTGTCCAGATGAGTACGCAATTCCTCATCCTGCCCGGCCTGCTCAAGCAGCTGCCAGACCTGGTTGGACAGCCCGCGCAGATCGGTCCCGGCTTGCCGTGAACGCGCCACCCGCTCGACCACATCGCGCAGATGGCGATTGGCATCACCTTCGAACAGCGCGTGCCAACGCTGCCGCTGGTCTGCACGTGCCTGGTTCAGCCAGGGGTTGTCGGCGCCCAGCGGTGGGTGGGCTGTTTCGACTTGTACGCCCAGGGCGCGCAACCGACGATTGCTCTCGTAGTCCAGGGCGTTGGCGTTGAAGTCCCATGTTCCATTGCGAAAGCCTGCACGCTCAACAAACGGGCCGGCCAGGATGCGGTCCAGGTCTGGCACGTGACCAATGGGGTTACGGCTCAGGCTCAGGTAACGCAATGCTGCATCAGCCTGGAGCATCAGCCCTGTGAGGCCGCGTGGCCATGCCACCAGATTGCAGTTGCGCAGTTGCAAGTTTGCCAGGCGTGTCAGGCCGGTCACATCCGGTGCCTGCCCCAGCGGGTTGTCGGACAGGCGAAGGTCGCGCAGCCTGCGCAGGCCGGCAAAGGACGCGGCCAGGGGTTCATCCAGGGCAATGTGGTTGTGTTCAAGGTCGAGGTGTTCGAGGCGCAACTGCGCAAGGGCTTGCAGGTCTGCTTCGGCAAGCGTCAGCCTGTTCCGGCGCAGGCTCAACCTGCGCAGGCTAAGCAGGCCGGGCAGGCGCTGGCGCATTTCTTCTGTCAGGCCGCCGAGTTGGTTGTTGCCCAGTTCCAGTACCTCCAGGTGGGGGGTGGACTGCAGCGCCCGAAACATAACGTCAAAGTCGAGTTCCGGGCATTGCACCAGGCGCAAGGTGCGTAGCGAAGGGAAGCTCTGAAAGAAGTCCACAGGGATCTGACGGAGGCCGATGGCACGAATGTTAAGGGTGGTGATGTGGTCGAAGCGCGCCGGCAACGATGGCAGTGTGTCCATGTCCAGAGCCTGCAGCGTCAGGCTATCGGGTTCGTCACGACGCCAGGCGGCGTTGAACAGTTCACGGAGCTCGGTGCGATCGCTGCGCTGCGCCTCCGTGCCTTGGTTTGCCCAGTCGCGCAGCCAGTCGTCGAGCGTGCTGCGTTCCATTTCCAGCGCCCTGAGCTGAGCCGCAACATCGCCCCGCTGGCGCAAGTGGCCGAGCATGGCATTACGTTCACGGGTGTTCAGGCCAGGGTAGAGTGCCCGTAATCGTCGATCTGCCGTATTGGCCCAAGGCAGCCTTCCACTGAGTGGGTAGCCAAGGCGCCCATCGGCCAGGCGCATCGGCGAACGGTAGCCTGGCCTGATTGGCTGCTGCCCTATCAGCCGCGCCGCCTGCGCCCGGTCGGCGATGGCGACGTCATACCGCTGGCGTCCATCAAGGTCAGGGTATTCGGCCTTGAGTGCAGCATCCAGCACCTCACTGTCCGCAGTGGCCAGGCCAGGGCGGTAAAGCCCCAGCAAGGCCCTGCTCAAGCGGGCATGTGCCTGAAACCTCCGGGCCTCTTCGGCGAGGCGCAATGGAACCCTGCCTTGTGCAAGGCGCAGTCGCTGACTGGCGCTAGCCTTGGCCATGATCTGCTCTACGGCGTGGTGTGGCAGCCCCGGGAACTGCCTTGCAAGGGGCCGGGCTTCTTCGGCAAGGCTCACCTGGTCTCGCATGCTCAGCCGGTCGAGTGCATCCGCCAGCAAGGCAGGCGGTTGCCGTGCGGCAACCTGGGTGTAGCGAAGTTCATCGCTTTGTACCCCCGAGCACTGCAGTGCTGCCTGCAACTCGCCTTCATTCAGCCCGTCACCGATTGGCCCCAGCCGCTGCAACAGTTGCAGGTCGTTCCACTCCAGTGGCACTTCGTGTGCCGCACGCCACGCGCCTGCGCCGTTGTCCCTCACGATCGGCCGATAGGCCTGTGCGTCCTGTGGGTGGGAGATACGCCATTGGCCGCGGGCTTGGACCTGTTCGTACACGGCGCCATCGATGCGAATGTAGTGGCGCCCGTCCACCGTGTAACGGCCTTGTGCATCGGGTTCGAGATGCCCGGCAATCGATACCGGGCTTTCATGGCCCTTCAGCGTGGCGCTCCACAGGTAGTCCTTGCCGTCCTTGACGATGCTTTGCATGGCATCGACGAACCCGGAGCCCTTCAGCGCCACGGCACCGCCGCCTACGGCCGCCACCGTGACAATGTTCAGCAACACCGACTCAAGCTGGGCTGCAGCCTCCTGATTGTCGCCTTCCTCCCAGGCCGAAATGCCCTCGAACACGCTGCCCATGATTTGCGCTGCGCCGAGGGTCAACATGATCGGGTTCAGGCATGGCACCACCATCGCTGCGACATTCAGCACGGTCATGCCCAGGTCCAGCCAGTACGCTATGTGCTGCAAGCGCACCCGGGCGTCAACATCCTCGGTGGGCACCGCGACCCGGCGAGCATCGGCCCGCAAGCGTACAAGGTGGCTGGATTCCAGTTGCGCCCAGGGAGCCTCTGCCAGAGGTTTGTCGATGGCCTGCAGATGTATGGACGTGCGAGGTTCCAGCTGTGTGCCGGCTTCCTGGTCGGCGTTGCTGTACAGGGCGCGCTTGAGCCGCTCGTTCAACCCTGCCTGCTGTGCTTGCAGGGCCAGGCTGACAAAGCGCTTGCGGTAGTCGTCCTGCAGAAGCTGCTGGCGCAGGTATTTGCGTGCATCACCCAGCGAGGCAAACGCCCTGATTGCGTCGCCATCCACAGGGTTGTAGAGGAATACCGGGTCATGCTTGCGGTTCTGTGCGGGCGCGATGAACAGCAGCTCGTGAATGGGGATGCCAAACAACTGCAATTGCCAGCAACGCAGGGGGCGTCCTTGATAGGTATGGGTGGGGGTGTCGGCACACAGGCCATGCAGAGCGAGCGAGCCAGACGGGCTCAGGTGGCCTTTGCAGGCGGCGATCCGGGTTTGCACGCGGAACTCGTCACGCCGTGCGGTCGTGGCCAACGATTGCAGCTCGGTTTTGTTTGCACCGTTGTAAACCTGGTCTAGGTGCTGCTGGTAGCACTCGCCCAGGTTCA
Source organism: Pseudomonas sp. WOUb67 (assembly GCF_050058005.1). Taxonomy (NCBI): domain Bacteria; kingdom Pseudomonadati; phylum Pseudomonadota; class Gammaproteobacteria; order Pseudomonadales; family Pseudomonadaceae; genus Pseudomonas; species Pseudomonas sp. WOUb67. The sequence continues at coordinate 3,151,965 of NZ_CP170112.1, forward strand.
GCGCCCGGCAGTGTTCGATGAACCCTCTCAGCGTCAGCCCGGCGACGGGCCTGATGTCCTGGCGGCCAAGCTGCAGGCGGCTGAAGCGGGTGGTGTCGGCAGGGCCTTCGAAATTGTGCAGGGCCGCTTCCAGGAGGCTGCGATACTGCGGGGCGCCTTTGGGCACGATCTCGCCAGGCTCATGTGGCACTGCCGGGCCACCAGGCAGCCGGTCAGGTTGCTTGACGGCGGTCGCTTGGTAAACGTATTGCGCCTGAGTGACCGGGGTATCGATGTTCAGCCGCTTCTGCAGCAGAGGGGCGCAGAACTCGGTAATGCCCTGCAAGCCGTTCAGCGCCGCCTGCAAGGCCCTGCTGCTGGCATCACGCTTGGCGATGGCACGCTGCAGGGCCTGGCGGGTGGGTTCGTCTGCCTGTTCATACCACGCGTAGGGCTTACCCTCGCTGTCCTGGTAGTCCTTGCGCACGCGCGTCAGGATTTGGCTGGCATGCTCGCTATGCAGCACCTTGCTCCAGGTGGGCAGGGTGCGCACCATTTGTGCGTGGTGATAAGGGGTGTGGCTCATGTCGGCACTCCGGTGACGGGAGCCGCTATGGGGCCGCATGAGCTGGCGCGCCAGGTGGTAGATAATTGCCTGCCCGGTAGATGGCCGGCAGGTCTTCCATGAAAACGTGCTCGGCCAGTGGGCAGGCTTCAACCCCCGATTGATTGTGTCTGGCGAGTGAGACTGGTCAGCAGACCGGTTTCCACCTGTTGCTGCTCGGCAGTCAGCACATCCACGCCCTGGCGATACTGCTGCTCGTTGATGGCGACGCGACGCAGGCTACCTTGGGCATCCATGGGGCTTTCAGGCATGACGCGGGATAAGGCCCGTAGTACCGAGCTGTCCAGCGACATTACCGGCTCTGCGGTTTCATCCAGGCAGTAGTACAGGTAGTCCAGCCCTGGTCGCCAAAAGTCGGTTACAAGGCTGAATTGTGCCGCATGCTCCCGCTTGAGGTACTCAACCCAACCCGGCTGCTGGTTCAACCATTGCTCCCGTGCGGTGGCATCCTTATCCAGGGCCATGACCGCAGCTTTCACCCTGTCGATGATGGTCTGGTTGATTCTGGCCGTTTCGCGGTACAGCATGCCATGGCTCGGCTCGGGGTAATCGAGTGCGGTAGCCAATGACTGGCGCAAGGCCAGGCGCATCTCGATATCGTCCACCAGCCCCGTTTCCAGGTCGATGTCCGGAAAGGCAGAGGGGTCGTCGAGCTCATCGTAGGGTGGGAGTTGTTCATCGAAGACATCATCGAGCAGCGCCTGTTTACGCAAGGACCTTTTCCAGCTGATGCGGTCCGCCAGTTGATTGACCTGGTCGCGTCGATACAGCTTGCGATACAGGTTCAACAGATCGGCCGGCCGGCTACCCGCGTGGCCTGCAGCTTCGTGGGCCAGCGCTTCTATCTCCAGGGCGCTGAACGCGTCGGCACCTGCATCGCCACAGGTTGGGGGGAAGTCGCCGGCGACGGTGGCAAGGCGTTCACGCAGCAGGGTGTCGTGGGCAGCGCTCTCCAGCAAATCCCAGACCCGTTCGCTCAGGGCTTCGGCATCACGCTGTGCCTCTGCCGATTGGGCAAGGCGTTCCAGCACCCCTAGCAGCGCGGCGTTTTCACCTTGGTCGAACAAGTCGCTCCACAGCTGCTCTTCGCTATTGCTCGCCTCGCCGCGGAAAACCTGCTGCCAAGGCGGCACGTCCTCTGCGTGCTCGAACACGTTGACGCCACTGGCACTCAGGCGTGCGCGCGTCTGGGCCTCCAGGGTGTTGTAGTTGAACAGCCAGCGGCGCTCCGGCAGGCGCGCGCCGACATCGCGGGCGAAGGGGGTACGCAGCACACCTGGCAGGTCTGGTAACGTACGAATGCGGTTGGAGGAGAGGTTGAGGTAGCGCAGTTGGTACTGGGGCTGGCTCATGAGAATGGTCAAGCCGTCGGGCCACTGCTGCAGTTCGCAACGGTCAAGGTCCAGGTGAGTGAGGCGGGCCATGAAGCGCAGGTCGGGCGCCCGCTGTAGTGGATTGCCAGACAGGTGCAGCACCTTGGGGTGGACCATGTCCTGAAACCGGGCTGCGAGGGTTTCATCGAGTGTGATTTGATTGTGGCCCAGCCCGAGTGCGTCCAGGGGCAGGCGTGTGAGGAAACCCAAACTCGCGTCGTCGAGCCGCAGCCGGTTACGGCTGAGGCCCAATACCTTCAAGCCGGGCATCGACCCGATGGCCTGTCGGGCAGTGGGTGGCAGGGTAGTCAGGCCATTGCCTGCCAGGCCCAGTTCGCGCAGCCGTGGCATGGACTTGAGCGCCTGGAACAATGCTTCGGCGTCCATATCCGGATTGCCGATGATTTCCAGGATTTCCAGGTTAGGGAAGTTTGACAGGAAGCTGCTCTCCAGGCCTCGCAATCGCAGCCCATCCAGGGTGAGCTGCCGGATATGCGGCATGGATGCGGTGAACGTTGGCAGCGCCTCCAGTTGCATGCGGTCCAGCACGAGCGCTTCGCGCTGTGCGCGACCTTCACGGCGTGACGCACTCATCAGTCGCTCGGTACATTGTTGGCGATCAAAGCGTTCTTCAAGGGTGCGCGCGGCGCCCACCCAACGGTTGAGGTCGCGGTTGAGGGTGCGTTGCTCAATTTCCAGGCGACTGATAACGCTACCCAGGTCTGCGCCTTGGGCAAGTTCGGTTTGCAGTGCATTGACCTGCTGGCTGCTGAGCTCGGGGTAGAGAGCCCTGAGTCGCCGCGCGGCTGGCAAGGCCCGCCCTTGCGTGCCTCGGCCACTCAGTGGGTAGCCCAGCTGGCCGTTGGCCAATCGCAAGGGGGAGCGAAAGCCCGGTTTGATGGGCTGTTGGCCGAGCAATGAAGCGCAGTGCTGGCGATCGCCAAGGGCGATTTGCAGCAACCGGGCCGAGTCAGCCTGAGGGTGCTCGGCCTGCAGGGCCTGTATCAGGCGCTGGCTGTCGTCGCTGGCCAGGCTGGGCCTGAAGAGGCCGAGGATGGCGCGGTCAAGTCGCGCTCGGGCCTGCAGAAGGCGCGCTTCTTCGGCAACACGCAGCGGTACCTTTGCCTGTGTGAGGCGTTGCCGTTCGGCGTTGCTGATGTTGGCCAGCAATTCTTCAAGCGCGCTGTGTGGCAGGGAGGGAAACTGCCGGGCGAGGGGGCGCACAGTCGGGGGGAGAGCGGGGCGGCGATGTTGTTGCAGGCTGCTGAACAGCGCCGCTCGATGTTGCTCCAGCTGCTGCGCGAGTTTGGTGTTCAAAGCCGATGATCGGTGCTCGGGCTGCGTGTTACCGAGCAACTGCAGTGCGGCTTGTTCATCCATCTGAGCCAACACGGTCTGGCTCAACTGGCCGTTGTCCAGATCGGTACGGGTCAATTCGATTTCTACCAGACCAACCGTGGGTGCAGGGCCATAGCGCACAGCTTCGCCCCAGGGTTCTGGCCCTTGGTAAACCTTGAGTACGTACTCCTCGGGCCACCCCGGCAGGCGCAGCAATTCAGGTAGGGCAAAATTTTTGTACGCAGCCAGCGGCAGCCCATCGCGTACGTGGGTAATGATCTGCTGCGTCTCGTTGTCCAGTTGCAGGCGTTGCAAGGTGTCGATCAACAAAGCGGGTGGGCGCAAGCCTGCTGCCTGAGTGCGGCGCAACACGTCTTCTTCCGTGCCGGTGATGCGCATGGCGCTACCGAGTTCCGTATCGTCCAGGCCTGCGCTGTAGCCGCCGAGGCGGCGCATCAGTTGTTCCCGGTCCCATTCCAGAGGTTGCTCATGGGCCAGTTGCCAGCGGGCGTTGCCCTGATGCACCAGGCGTGGGGCGTAGGCCCGGGGATCATCGGGATGGCGCACGCGCCATTGTTGCTCTGCATCCTGAAACACTTCGTACAGCGCCCCATCCACATTCAGGTAGGCCTTGTCATCGACGTGCACATGGCCGAGCGAGTCGGGGCGAGCCCCTGCAGGGATAGCCGCTGTGCTCGCATACGGCTTCATGTCGGGGTGCCAGAGCACTTGCGTATCTTCGTGCCACACGCTCGTCAGCGCATCGACAAAACCTGACGCCTGGACGATCCTGGCACCGGCAGCAAAGCCGGCAATCACCGCCGCATTGATGGCCAGCGATTCCACTTGCGCCAATGCTTGCTGGGTATCACCTTGTTCCCAGGCCTCGAAGCCGGTGAAAACAGAGCTCATCAGGTCGTAGGCGAAAACGCCAAGCATGACCGTGTTCAACCCGGGCACGAAAAACGCGGCGACGTTCAGTGCATTCATACCCAAATCCAGCCAATGCTTCAGGCGCTCATTGCGGGCCTTGGCGTCAACTTCGGCGGTCGGAACCGCGATGGTTTTTGCGTCGGCCTTCATGCGCTCGAGATGCGCGTTATACAGGGTCGTCCAGGGATCGTTTCTCATTCGTGAGGGGGTGAAAGGGATTACCGGCTTTTTTCGCGGTTTGCGTGTGCCTGTTTCATCCTTTTCGAACAGCGCGTTGTCCAGTTTTCCAGCCAGTTCTTTTTGCCTGTCCTTGTAGGTGAAGTTCACCAAGGCTTGGCGAAAACTGCTTTGTAGTAGCCGGCTACGCAGGTGCCTGCCCGCTTCCTGGTGTGAGTCGAACTCCCGCACCGGGTGCTCGCTGTCGCCCGGTATATACAGGATGCAGGGGTTTGTCTGGTCGGGATTGTCTGGCCCGATGAACAGGATTTCGTGAATCGGCACATCGAACAGGTTGAAGTGCCAGCACTGCAGTGCCTGGTTTTCGTAGGTGGGGTTGGGGTTGCCGTCGCACAGTTGCATGAGCGCATCGCGCCCGTGGCGGCTCAGCAGGGCTTTGAGCCTTGCAATCAGTGCCTGGACCCTCAAGGCATCACGGCTTGCTGATATCGACAGGTGCTGGATCTCAGCACGGTTGGCGCCCTCATGGGTTGCCAGCAAATGGTCCTGATAGCGCTTGCCGAGGTCCAGCGTCCGACAATGTTTGACGAAGTCCGCCATGGTCAGGTCAGGCAGGGGCGTATCGCTGCCTGCGGCGTAGGTGAGCCTGCTGTAGGCGCCGACTTCATTCAGGCCCTCGAAGTTGTGCAGGGCAGCCTCCAGCAAACTGCGTGTTTGCGCCTCACCCACGGGGCGGGTAGCAAGAACATCCACCTCCAGGCCGGGGACCAAGGGTGTTTCCACATCGGGAACGCCGGGCCAGATGTCGGCGGCTGTTTCAAAGGGCTGGAAGACATATTGCGCCCTGTCTACAGGTACGCTCACGTTCAACCGCTCGGTCAGCAGGGGGGTGCAGAACGCGATGATGTCCTTGAACCCCACCAGTGCCTTTCTGAGCCGAGCCAGGGATTGGTCCCGCGTTTCGATAGCGCTGCGTAGCTGCTCACGCATTGGCGCATCGGCAGAGGCATACCACGCGTAGGGGCTGCCATCTTCATCCAGATAATCCTTGCGCAGGCTTTGCAGCACGCTCTGCACATGAGCGGGATGAAGGGCCTTGCTCCATTTCGGTAGTGAGCGGGTTATCTGGGCTTGATGTAAGGGGGTGGGGTTTGTCATGGCGGCGATCTCTTGCGCAGGGCGTGATAGTCGACGTCAATCGAGGCGCTGCGGTGCGGTAGATAGTTGTCGGCACCGGTCGGTCCTGCGCATGCGCGGGTCGGTGAGGGGCTAGCGGCGAGGGGGGATGTGCGAGAGGGTGGGGCAGGCCAAGACGCAGGCAGCCAAGGAGAATTGCAATGCGTTCGCTGTGCAGTCCGAAAGATCACCTGCTCGACCTCGATGGTATTGAAATAGCGGTGCGCACCTGGGGCGCCGAAGACGGTATTCCCGTACTGGCCCTGCATGGCTGGCTGGATAACGCCGCCTCGTTCGAACGCCTGGCACCGATGCTGGACGGTTGCTTCGTGGTGGCCCCCGACCTGGTCGGCCATGGCCGTTCGGACCATCGCCGCCGCGACAGTGGCTATTACTTGTGGGAGCATGCCGAAGACATGCTGGCGGTGACCGACAGCCTGGGCCTGGCGCAATTCCACGTGCTCGCCCATGGCATGGGCACCGGTGTGGCGTCGCTACTGGCGGCCATGACCAGCGGCATTGCCAGCATGACCTTCCTCGATGGCATGGGGGCACCGTTCACGGTGGCCGAGGATGACCGCGTGCAGCACCTGGCGCGGGCCTACCGACTCAAACGCATGGTCCAGCGCAGCCAGCTGCCGGGCTTTGCCGAGCCGGACTCCGGCCGCTTCGACGACCTGGACACCGCCCTGGCGCAACGCCGCGAGCGCCTTGACACCGAACTGTCGGAAGGTGCCGCACGGCTGCTGGCGTTGCGCGACCTGCTGCAACTGGGTGATGGCTATTGCTGGCGCCACGACCCGCGACTGGTGTTGCCCGAACCCATGCCGCTGACCGAGCGTGACGCATGCGACCTGCTCAACCAGATCCGCTGCCCGCTGTACCTGCTGTTCGGCCGCCAGGGGGCATTCACCGGCGAGGCTTTTACCCGGCGTCAGGCAGCCTTGCCCAGCCATGCCAAGGTTTCCTGGCACCCCGGCGGGCACCACTTCCACCTGGATGCCCCGGACCGGGCGCTGGTCGACCAGCTGCTGCGTATCCTTGCGCACCATGAAGGGGGCGTGCTGCAACGCTTGGTAAACGAGTAGCTGATTCTGGTCACGCCGGGCGAAGCTGGGCTATGGTGGCGAAGGTATTCGCACACACGGCACAAGGAGCCCGGCATGCGACCGTTCGCTATCAAGCACATCGACCATCTTGTCCTGCGGGTCAGCGACCTGCCGCGCAGTGTTGCGTTCTACACCGAGCTGCTCGGCTGCCAGGTCAGCCGCGTGCGCGAAGACCTGGGCATGGTGCACCTGGCCACGGGCACGGCAATGATCGACCTGGTAACCCTGGAAGGCCCGCTGGGGCGGCCAGGCGGGGCGGCACCGGGGGTAGAAGGGCGCAACCTGCACCATTTCTGCCTGCGTATCGAGCCGTTCGACGAGGCGGCCTTGATCGCCTACCTGGAAGCGGCCGGGGTAAAAGTGGAGCCGGCAGAAAAGCGTTATGGCGCCGAAGGCGAGGGGCTTTCGCTGTACTGCTACGACCCGGATGGCAACCAGGTCGAGTTGAAGGGGCCGGTAGCGGAGGCGGTATGAGCGACCTGCACATGCGCGCACCCCGAGCGACTGGTGGCGCTGGCGGGCGGGCCGGCGGCGATGCAGTTGCTGCAAGGGTGTGGGCATGTACCGCACCGGGAGCACGCTGAGGCAGTATTGACGGAAGTCGCACGGTTTTTGCGGTGATGCCTTTGCGGTCATGGTCGGTCTTGAAGGCTGGCGGGGGTGTTGTGGGAGCAACTGTCTTGCACCATCACTCAGGCTAGCGCATCACCCTGTAGGAGCAGCCTTGTGCTGCGAAGAGGCCCGCAAGGCTAAAGATTGTCTTCGCCTGCGATGGCATCTTCGCAGCACAAGGCTGCTCCTACAGTGATTGTGTTTGCCTTGACGTATATGAAGCCTCCACAAAAAACCGCGTATACATGCGCCGTTCGTTCAAGCGCCAACGTGGCCCTTGCGCCAACACTGGTGGCTCCTGACTACCTGGAGCCACCCATGCGCACCCTCTACGCCCCCCTGTTCTTCTTCGGTTTCATTGCCGCAGCACTGTCATTGGCTGCCCACCCGTTGTGGCTGCTGCCCCTGCTGGCCAGTGCGGTGCTGCTGTCATTCACCTGCGAACGGCTCATCCCCTACAAGCCCGCCTGGAACCAGGCTCAAGGCGATGGCCGCCGCGACCTTTGCCATGCACTGGTCAACGAATGCCTGACCCTCTCCAGTGTGGCGGCCATCCCGTTGCTTGCCCACTGGCTCCCGGCAACAGGTCTCTGGCCTGATCACTGGCCGTTGGCCTTGCAGTTGCTGCTGGCCATTGCGTTGGCCGATCTGGGCATCACCCTGGTGCACTACGCCAGCCACTGTAGCCCGCTGCTGTGGCGGCTGCATGCGGTACACCACAGTGTCACCCGTCTGTACGGCTTCAATGGCCTGATGAAACACCCCGCACACCAGTTGCTCGAAACTGTGGGCGGCACCTTGCCGTTGCTGCTGCTCGGCTTACCCGTCGATGTGGCAGCGCTGCTGGCGTTCAGTGTGTCTATCCAGCTGTTGCTACAGCACAGCAACGTCGACATGCGTATTGGCGGCTTGCGCCATGTGTTTGCCTGGGCGCCGGTGCATCGCCTGCATCACCTGAAGTACGGCAATAACGGTGACGTCAACTTTGCCCTGTTCTTTCCGCTCTGGGACCGCCTGCTTGGCACGCAACTGTACCTGCCTGACTATGCGCTGGCGGACGACGACATGGGGATTGGTGACCGGCCGGACTATCCCCAGGCATACCTGGCGCAATTGCGTGAGCCGTGGGCGAGGGGAGATGCTCATCCTCCTGCGGTGTTGCCGGCGGGACTGCGCCAGGCGTTAGCCAAGCGTGCGTAGACGCAAGTGACGCAAAGCGGCACCGGGGCTGAGGCCGAACTGATGGCGCACACTGCGGGTGAAATGCGCCGAGTCGGCAAACCCCGCCGCCAGTGCCGCCTCGGTGAGGCTGGCGCCGCCCAGCGCCCGCTGCAGGGCCACGCGCAAGCGCTGCCACAGCACCAGCCGCCGTACTGAGAGTTTCAGTGAACCGCTGAACAGGCGTTCCAGTTGGCTGATCGACAGCGCTGCCGTGCTGGCCAGTGCCTGGGCGGGCAAGGCCTGCTCGTCGAGTGCGCGGATCCGCTCGAGCGCTTTCTCCAGGCGCGGGTTGAGCGGGCGGCGCGGCCAGCGCCCAAGGCTCGCTGCCAGTTGCTCTGCGCTGTTGCCGGCTTGCACGCAGGCCAGGGCAAGGTCTGCCAGGTCGAACGCCAGCGGTTCGGCGAACAGGGTAAGGCAAGGCACGCCATGGCTGAGGATGGCATGGGGTTGGCGCGACGCGATCAGCACCTGCGGGCCGCTGCAGATCTGTTCACCCACGCGTACCTCGACATCCGCACCCAGGCCGACAAGTACCTGATGCGCGTAGTGCACATGGCTGTCGGTCCTGCCTAGCGTCGACTGCAGCAGGCAGTGATCGTCAGCCAACCAGATGTCGCCTTGCCAGCCCGGTATTGCCGTGCCGTTCATGCCGCCCTCTTGTTCATGGCCAGGCGGGTGGATATCCCGGCAAACCCGATTATGCTTCATTTACCTTGCTGCGATCCGAGGCGGCCCGCCTCGTCGTGCTTCGCGCAACCAAAGCAAGCCCCAGGGCCTGGGTGCGACGGTGAAGTGGTTGTGAGGTGCTCCGGCCTGTATGACGACATGACGGAGGCAACCCATGGCGGTTATCGACAGCGCATCCACGGGCAGTAGCGCGCCCCAACGCGGTATCACCAAGGAGGAGCGCAAGGTCATCTTCGCTTCGTCCCTGGGCACGGTGTTCGAATGGTATGACTTCTACCTGTACGGCTCCCTCGCCGCGATCATCGCCAAGCACTTCTTTGCCGGTGTGAATGAAACCACCTCGTTCATCTTTGCCTTGCTGGCCTTTGCCGCTGGCTTCGCGGTGAGGCCGTTCGGGGCTATCGTGTTCGGCCGCCTGGGCGACATGATCGGGCGCAAGCACACCTTCCTCATCACGATTGTGATTATGGGCCTGTCCACGGCACTGGTGGGCCTGCTACCGAGCTACAGCGCGATCGGCGTGGCCGCGCCGGTCATCCTGATCACCTTGCGGTTGCTGCAGGGCCTGGCCTTGGGTGGCGAGTACGGTGGCGCGGCCACCTATGTGGCCGAGCATGCACCCAAAGGCCGACGCGGCTTCTTCACTGCCTGGATCCAGACCACCGCCACCTTGGGGCTGTTCCTGTCGCTGCTGGTGATCATGACCTGCCGCACGGTTATGGGCACCGAGGTGTTCGAGGCGTGGGGCTGGCGGGTGCCGTTCCTGCTGTCGATCCTGCTGCTGGCGATCTCGGTGTACATCCGCATGCAGCTCAACGAGTCGCCGGTGTTCATGAAGATGAAGGCCGAAGGCAAAGCTTCCAAGGCGCCGCTGACCGAGTCGTTCGCCCGCTGGGACAACCTCAAGGTGGTGATCATGTCGCTGCTGGGCGGCACAGCCGGGCAGGCGGTGGTGTGGTACACCGGGCAGTTCTATGCGCTGTTCTTCCTGCTGCAGATGCTCAAGATCGAACCGCAGACGGCCAACCTGCTGATTGCCGGCTCGTTGCTGATCGGCACGCCGTTCTTCATCTTCTTCGGCAGCTTGTCCGACCGTATTGGCCGCAAGAAGATCATCATGGCGGGTTGCATCATCGCTGCGCTGACCTATTTCCCGATCTTCAAGGCGCTAACCGAGTACGGCAACCCGGACGTGTTCGTCGCCCAGGAGCAGAACCCGGTCGTGGTGGTGGCCGACCCTGGCCAGTGCGCATTCCAGTTCGACCCGGTGGGCAAGGCCAAATTCACCAGCTCCTGCGACATTGCCAAGAGCCTGCTGGCCAAGCGCGCCATACCCTACACCAACCAGGCGGCCGAGCCTGGCAGCGTGGCGCAGATTCGTATCGGTGAGCGGGTACTGCCGAGCTTTGAAGGCAGCAGCATGGCCGCAGCGGACTTCAAGGTGCAGAGCGAGGCGTTTACCGCCACCTTGAGTGGAGCGCTGAAAGAAGCCGGTTATCCGGAAAAGGCTGACCCGGCGAAGATCCACTACCCGATGGTGCTGTTGTTGCTGACCATCCTGGTGATCTACGTGACCATGGTCTACGGCCCGATTGCCGCCTGGCTGGTGGAGCTGTTCCCGGCGCGTATCCGTTACACCTCGATGTCGCTGCCTTATCACATCGGTAATGGCTGGTTCGGCGGCTTCCTGCCGACGGTGGCGTTTGCCATGGTGGCGGCGACCGGGGATATCTACTACGGCCTGTGGTACCCGATCGTGATCGCGGCAATGACGGCGGTGCTGGGGATCTTCTTCCTGCCGGAGACCAAGGACCGGGATATCAACTGAGACTGATGGTGCAGCTGTGCTGGCCTCTTCGCGGGCTTGCCCGCTCCCACAGATACAACACAGACTTCACGGCTTGTGTTGGACCTGTGGGAGCGGGCAAGCCCGCGAAGAGGCCGGCACAGGCCATCAATCAGTCGAAGTAGCCACGCAGCCCAAAGGCATACCCGGTATCCACCTCCGTTGCCTCACCCCGGCTCCAGCGCTTCTTCAACACAAACTCGAACGCCGGCTCGTACAGCCCGTCGCGCACCAGCGCCCCCGCCAGTACCTCCACGTCATACCAGCCATTGTCCAGCTCGATGATCGGCCGCCCCGGCACTTGGTAGCGGGCAATCAGGTCACCCAGGGTCTTGGGCGTGAAGTGCTGCAGAATGCGCCAGGTGTACAGCATCAGCGCCCCGTGCTCGACCCGCAGCACATAGCCATTGCGCCGGTGCTTCAGGCGGCTGCCGGCTTCGCGCAGGGCCGGGGTATGGCCATCGAGGGTAAACAGGATGCGGTAGGGCAGGTTGTCGACCCCGGCCAGCGGCAGCACGATGCCTTCGCGCACCGCCCTGTCACCGCTGTCGCCGTGGGTGAAGGCGTGGGCCAGGTCGTCCGGTAGCTCATGCTCATGCTTGAAACGCTCGAGCAGCTGGATATCGCCAAGCAGAAAGTAATCGACCAGGTCGTTGAGCACTTCGCTGAATTCGTGGCGCATCTGTTTTCCTTATGGGTGCGCGTGGGGCTGTCAGTGTTTCTGGGCGATCTGGATCAGGTTGCCACAGGTGTCATCGAACACGGCAACGGTAACGGGGCCCATGTCGGTGGGCGGCTGGGTGAACTGCACGCCCGCTGCACACAGCCGGGTGTATTCGGCCTGGATATCGCGCACGCCAAACGAGGTGGCGGGGATGCCATCCTGCTTGAGCGCGGCCTTGTACACCTTGGACGCCGGGTGCGCGTCGGGCTCCAGCAACAGCTCGACGCCGTTGGGGTCGTTGGGGGAGGTTAGCGTCAGCCAGCGGTGCCGGCCCATGGGAATGTCGTGCCTTGGCTCGAAACCGAGTACGTAGTGGTAGAAGGCCAGGGCCTTGGCCTGGTCGTCGACAAGAATGCTGGTGACCACGATCTTCATAGGCGCACTCCGTATTGCTGGGGCCGTTGGGTATCAGTAAAGACGTTTGGGAGTATTTGGCCAGCAGCTGTTCCGGGGCTCGGGCCATTGCTCTATAAAAAAACTGCTCAAGCCATAGGTAAATCCTTCATCGCCCGGCCCCCATCCGCCAGCGGCCGGGGTTAAAGTGTCAGGCATGATCCCAGCGCGCCCAGACCGGCGTCAAAGAGGTGCCCGTGGCTGCCTATACCTTGCGACAACTGAAGTACTTCGTCACCACCGTGGAGGCCGGCAGCGTGGCCGAGGCCTCGCGCCAGCTGTACATCGCCCAGCCGTCCATTTCCACGGCCATCAAAAGCCTGGAAGAAAGCTTCGGCGTGCAGCTGTTCATTCGCCATCACGCCCAGGGCGTGTCGCTGACGCCCAGCGGCAAGCGCTTCTACGCCAAGACCCGATCGCTGCTGCAGATGGCCCACGAGTTCGAGCAGAACGCCCTGGCTGACAACGACACCGTCGCCGGGCAGATCGACATCGGCTGTTTCGAAACCGTGGCACCGCTGTATCTGCCGCGTCTGATCGCCGCCTTTCGCCAGCGTTACCCGGGCGTGGATATCCGCCTGCGCGACGGCGAGCAGCAGGAACTGATCCAGGGGCTGACCGCCGGAACGTTCGACCTGGCGTTTCTCTACGATCATGACCTGGACGGCACCATTGAAGCCGAGCCGCTGATGCCACCGCAAAAACCTTACGTGCTGCTGCCGGAGAACCACCGCTTTGCCGGCCAGGCCCAGGTATCGCTGCGCGACCTGTGCCCAGAGCCGATGATCCTGCTGGACGTGGCCCCCAGCCGCACCTACTTCGTCAGCCTGTTCAACGAGATGGGCCTGACGCCGAACATCGTCTTCAGCTCGCCGTCCATCGAGATGGTGCGGGGCATGGTCGGGCAGGGCTTCGGTTTTTCGCTGCTGGTGACCCGACCGCATTCGGAATACACCTACGACGGCCAGCGCCTGGCCCTGCTGGATATAGCCGAGCCAGTGGCGCTATCGGGGCTGGCGGCAGCGTGGTTGAAGCGGGTGCAGCTGACCAAACCTGCACAGCTGTTCGTCGAGTTCTGTCGAGAAGAGCTGGCCAAGTTCTGAGGCTGGCACGCCATGCTGCGCAATCCAGGCGCATGGCGTGCCCGCTGATCAAGGGTTTACCTGATAACCGCGCCCTTGCAGGCAACCGCTGTAGGCACTGGCATGCGCCTGGGTTTTAGCCTGGTCCTGGCTGCGCCGATCCTGTCGCCGGTCCTGACGCTGGCGCATGCCGCCGACCGCCGCACCGGCGGCGGCCGTTTCGCCGGCACGGTTCTGCCGGTATTGTTGCTTGGCATCGTCACTGGCCCGGTCGTACAGCTCCTCGTGCTGGTTGCCGCGCACTTGCGCGCCAACGGCACCGGCTGCGGCGCCTGCTGCCGCCCCACGCACCCGGCCCCCGACATGGGCTTCGCTGGACGTCGCGGTGCTGTTCGCAGCATTGGTAGCGACGGTGTTGCAATCGTTGATGTCCAGTTGCATCTGCTGGCTGCTCTGGCCCTTGAGCGGCACGACCGACTGCGCCTGGGCTGCCGATGCGGCACACAGCAGCACCAGCAGGTAACTCCACGTGAACGTAGGCATGGCACACCTCCACCGGGCAGAAAGCCCGTTTCACAGGATAGTCCGTCATCGGTTGGGGATTGCGGATTTGCCCGCATGGTCTACACCGGATATCAGAGTTCGCCATTGCATGTGACCCTCACGTCGGGCTACCCGTGGACACGCCATGACCCAGCCCCAAGATCTGATCATCTGTGAGTACTGCGACACGGTGTACCAGCGTGCACCTTTGCTCAAGCACCAGCGCGCCCTTTGCCAGCGCTGTGGCGGTGTGCTGTACCGGCACACGTCACTGACCATTGAGCAGCGGCTGGCCCTGAGTGTGACCGGCGGCATCCTGCTGGTGTTCGCCAACGCCTACCCGGTGATGACCATCGGCATGCAGGGGCTCACCCATTCGGCGACGTTGTGGGACGCGGTGCAAATCCTCAGCCACGGCAGCATCACCTTCATCGCCCTGGTCATGGCGTTGTCGATCATCTTTGCGCCGCTGCTGCAGATTGCCCTGTTGTGCTGGGTGCTGAGCTTTGCCCTGGCCGGCCAGCGAGCCCCCGGTTTTGCCCTGTGCATGCGCGGCCTGGAGAGCCTGAGGCCGTGGAGCATGCTGGAGGTGTGCCTGCTGGGCGCGATGGTGGCAGTGATCAAGCTGGCCGGGCTGCTCGATGTAATCCCCGGCATCGGCCTGCTGGCCCTGGCCGCACTGAGCATGCTGATCATCCACATTGCCGGCAAGGACGTACGCGACCTGTGGGTACAGGTATGAATTACCCGGCCAACGCCGACGAACTGGGCCTGTGCCTGTGCCATGGCTGCGGCCAGGCCTGTGACCTTGGCAGCGGCGCACACAGGTGCACCCGCTGCGGCGCAGCCATCCACCGACGCAAGGCCAATGCCATCGCCCGCGGCTGGGCGTTTCTGCTGGCGGCGCTGGTGTTCTACATCCCGGCCAACCTGCTGCCGGTGATGCACACCGAAATGCTTGGCAGTGGCAGCGAAAGCACCATTGGCGGTGGTGTGCTGGAGTTCTGGGAGGCCGGCGCCTGGGACATCGCGCTGATCATCTTCATTGCCAGCGTTGGGGTGCCGGCCATCAAATTCTTCTCGCTCGGCCTGCTGCTGTTCACCGTCCAGCAACGTTCCACCTGGGCCTGCCGGCAGCGCTCGCAGCTGTACCGCTTCGTCGAGCTGATCGGCTACTGGTCGATGCTCGATGTGATGGTGGTGGCGCTGGTGGCGGCGCTGGTGCAGTTGCGCGGGCTGGGCACCATCGAGCCGCGGGTGGGCATCCTGTTCTTTGGCATGGTGGTGGTGCTGACCATGTTTTCTGCGATGAGCTTCGATCCACGCCTGATCTGGGATAGCCATGCCAACGAAGGGAGGCCGCACTGATGGGGGAGCAGACTGACGAGCGCGAAGGCGCGGGGCAGGTTGAGGTGCGCACCCGGCGCTGGAGTGTGTCGCTGGTGTGGATCGTGCCGATTTTGGCAATCCTGATCGGCGCGTCCTTGGTGGTGCGCAACTGGATGCAGCAGGGCCCGGTCATTGCCATTTCCTTCCACTCGGGGGAGGGGCTGGTGGCGGGCAAGACCCAGGTCAAGTACCGCAGCGTGGTGATTGGCGAAGTCACGACGGTGGACCTGGCCGAGGACAAGAAAAGCGTGGTGGCCAAGGTGCAGTTGTCCGACGATGCCCGCGCGTTCGCCACCCAGGGCGCGCGCTTCTGGGTGGTGCGCCCGCGTATTGGGGTGGGCGGGATTTCCGGGGTGGATACCTTGCTGTCGGGCAGTTTCATCGGGGCCGATTCCGGCGAATCGAAAACACCGGAAAAGTCCTTTGTCGGCCTGGAACTGCCGCCACCCATTACCTTCGACGAAAAGGGCAAGCGCTTTTTCCTCACCGCCAGCGACCTGGGCTCGCTGGATGTCGGCTCGGCGATCTACTACCGCAAGATCCCGGTGGGGGAGGTGGTGTCCTTTGCCCTGCAGGACGATGGCAAGGGGGTGGAGATTGGCGTGTTCGTGCGGGCCCCCTACGACAGTTTCGTCACCGCTGACAGCCGCTTCTGGAATGCCAGTGGCGTCGACATGCAGATTGGCGCCAACGGCCTGAAGGTCGATACCGAATCGCTGTCATCGATCCTGGTGGGCGGGCTGGCCTTCGGCTCGCCCGATTTTGCCCCGCAAGCAGAGCCGGCCGCCGATCAGGCCCGCTTCCAGCTGTTTGCCGACCGAGACTCTGCGTTGGCCCCGCCCAATGGCCAGGCGCAATACCTGCAGCTGCGCTTTGACCAGGCCATGCGTGGCCTGTCAGTGGGGGCGCCGGTGGAGTTCAAGGGCGTGGAGTTTGGCCGGGTCACCTCGATCAAGCTTGACTACGATGCCGAGCGGCAGACCTTCCCGGTGGTGGTCGATGCGGTGATCTACCCGCAGCGGCTGGGGCCGGTGCACCGCAAGATGCTGGCAGTGTTCAAGCACACCGAGGGCGACATGGATGGGGCGCGGCAGCTGATCGGCACCTTCGTCGAGCACGGGCTGCGGGCCCAGGCGCGCAGCGGCAACCTGATCACCGGGCAGATGTTCATCTCCCTGGACTTCTACCCGGATGCCCCCAAGGTGGCCTTCGACATGGCCGCCAACCCCATCACCATCCCCACCTTGCCGGGCAGCCTGGAACAGTTGCAGGAGCAACTGCAACGGGTGGTCGAGCGCATTGCCAAGCTGCCGCTGGAAAGCATCGCCAGCAACCTGGACGGCAGCCTGCGGGAGCTGCGCGCCAGCCTCAAGCAGTTCAATGGCCAGACGCTGCCGGATGTGAAGGTGGCGCTGGATGAAGTGCACAAGACCCTGCGCACGGCCAATGCGGCCATTTCCGAGGACTCGCCGCAGCGCGAGCGGATGGGCGAAACACTGGACGAACTGGAGCGCATGTCGCGTTCGCTGCGTGACCTTGCCGACTACCTGGGCCGGCACCCCGAGTCGCTGATTCGCGGGCGGCCGAAAGCAGCCGGGGCCGCAGAGCTTGAACCCTGAGGAGACAGCCGATGCAACGACTGCGCAATGCGTGTGTGGCCAGCCTGCTGGTGTGGCTCGGGGCCTGCAGCAGTACGCCGAACAACTACCACACGCTGGTGCCGAACGAGCCGATGCGTGACAGCGGGCAGCACATCCGGGTGACCCGGGTGGTCGTGCCGCCCCAGGTGGACCGCCCGCAACTGGTGGTGCGCCAAGGGCAGAGTGGCCTGGCCATTCTGGAGACGGAATGGTGGGGGGCCAACCTGGTGGATGAGTTTCGCAGCGCCTTGCAGGACCAACTGGGAGGGCCGTCGGCTGGCGCCAAGGCGGCAGTGCGGGTGGACGTACAGCGCTTCGATACGGTGCCGGGGCGCTATGCCTCGCTGGAAGCCGTGTGGCGCCTGAAGCTGGTGGGGCAGGCCGAGCTGACCTGCCGCACCTCGGTGCAGACTGCGGCTGACAACAGCATCACCAGCCTGGTGAATGCGCACCAGGCCAACCTGCGCAAACTGGCCGAGGCAGTGCGGGGCAGTGCCGCTCGGGGCAGCTGCTCGCCCTCTGCCTGAAGGCTTGCCGACCTGTGCTCACGCCTGCGTGGCCTTGCGCAGCGGCACTTCGCGCAGCAGCCAGGACAATGCGAAAGCCACGCTGGTGATCACCCCGGCCAGCAGGAACACACCATGCATTGCCCCGGAAAACGCCTGCAGGTAACTGTGCTGCAGGGCTGCGGGCAGGGCATGCACGGCGGCCGGCGAAAGGCTCGCGGCGCCACCTGCACTGGCGGCAAAGTCACTGCCCAGCCCGCCCAGCAAGGCATGCGAGAACAGGGCGCCAAACAGCGATACACCAATGGCGCCGCCAATCGAGCGGAACAAGGTCGCCCCGGAGGTCGCCACGCCCATGTGGCGCAATTCGACGCTGTTCTGCACGGCCAGGATCAGCACCTGCATGACCATACCCAGGCCGGCACCCAGCAAGCCCATGTACAGGTTCATCAGCGCCATGGGCGTGTCCAGCTCCAGCCGGCTGAGCAGGCCCAGGGCAATCACTTGCAGCAGGGTGCCGACAATCGGGAACACCCGGTAACGCCCCCAGCGGCTGATCAGCCGCCCGGTAATCGCCGACACCACCAGCAGGCCACCCATCAGGGGTAGCATCTGCAGCCCGGCGCTGGTGGGCGTGGCGTTCTTCACCACCTGCATGTACAGCGGCAGGAAGGTGACGGCACCGAACAGCGACACCCCGACGATGAAACCGATCAGCCCGGCAAGCACGAAGGTACGGTGACGGAACAGGTGCAGCGGCATGATCGGCTCGGCGGCGCGGCGTTGTTCCAGGACGAAACCGACCAGGCCGATCAGGGCGAACAGGGACAGGCACAGCATGTCCAGCGACTGCCACGCCAGCAGGCTGCCGCCGAGGCTGGTGATGAGCACCAGGGCAGCCAAGGCCACGGTAAGGAAGAATGCGCCGATGTAGTCCACCGTATGCCGTACCAGCGCCACATGCGGGCGGAACACGCTGCCGATCACCAGCAGCGCCAGCAGGCCCAGGGGCAGGTTGATGTAGAAGATCCAGTGCCACGACAGCTGCTCGACCAGAAAACCGCCGATCAGCGGCCCCACCACCGTGGCCAGGCCGAACACCCCCCCGAACAGGCCCTGATAGCGGCCACGTTCGGCAGGCGGGATGACATCGCCGATGGCGGCCATCGCCACCACCATCAGGCCGCCGCCACCCAGCCCTTGCAGGGTACGGAAGGCGATCAGCTGGGCCATGTCCTGTGCTGCGCCACACAAGGCCGAGCCCAGCAGGAACAGCACGATGGCCACCTGCAGCACGCGCTTGCGGCCGAACTGGTCGCCGAATTTGCCATACAGCGGCACCACCACCGTGGAGGCCAGCAGGTAGGCGGTCACCACCCACGACAGCCAGCGCAACCCACCGAGGTCGCTGACGATGGTCGGCAGCGCGGTCGAGACGATGGTCTGGTCGAGGGCGGCCAGGAACATCACCAGCATCAGCGCTGCCAACAGCAGCGGGATGGAGGTTTGCGCGTCCGTTGCGGTTGGGGAGGTATCAGTGGGTACAGGTTGCACGGGGCTTACCTCAACGGGGTTTGGCGTGGGCCTGGGCATGCTGCTGGCCAGCGTCCTGCAGGCCTGCCAGGGCAAAGCGGTAAAGCTGCGCTGCAACGGCCTCGCTGGGCATCTGCAGAATCTCGTGCAGCGCCCCGGAGCCGCCACGCGGGCCGATCAGCAACATTGCCCAGGGCGCCGTGACGCACAGGATGCAGCGGGTCAGGGCCGGGTCGTCGACGGGGAGGGTGCTGACCTCGCTCAACAGCCCCTTGAGCAGTGACAGGCGCATTGGCGCGGCGGCCTGCAGATGTGCCTGGCCGTGAGGGCTGGGGGCGAGGATTTCTGCGGCCAGTACCCGCAAGTGCCAGTTGTCCCGGTCCTGGGTGGCCTTGTGCACCACCAGTTCCACCAGCACGCGCAGCTTCTCGGCTGGTGTTTGGGTGCCTTGGGTGATGCGCTGCAAGTCGCTGAGGTCGAGGAAACGCTGGCGGGCCTCGTCGAGCACGGCCAGGTACAGGCCGTTGCGGCTGCCAAAGTGGTAATTGATCGAGGCCAGATCGACCTCGGCCTTGGCTGCGACGGCCTTGTTGCTGGTTTCGGCGTAGCCGAGCGCGGCGAACAGTTCGCCGGCGGCTTCGAGGATGCGCGTACGGGTGACGGCGCCGTCCTTGCGGGGTTCGCGGGGGGCTGCGGACATGGTGGGTACTCTGCAAGCCAGGAAGATGGGCAGAGCGTGGCTGAGGCTTAATTTAAAATCAATTTAAATTTAATTTATCCGGCAAACGGCCTGTCGCGATTTTTGTAGGATCAGCCTTGTGCTGCGAAGAGGCCGGTACAGGCCACACATCCGTATGCGTCCAATACCGGCCTCTTCGCAGCACAAGGCTGCTCCTACACGTGACGATCTACTGATGGTTGCTGGCCGTCTCTTGCACCCGCTCGGGCTTGTCCAGCGGCAGGTGGTCGAACTCGCGCAGGCCATCCTTGCGGTACGGGTCGCCGATCCAGCGCGGTGCCACCACAAATTGCGGGCTCACCAGGCTTTTGGCCGGCTCGAAGCGGTCATAGCTCAGCCCGGCCAGGTCGGACAGGGTATGGATCAGGTGCGAGCTGCTGTAAGGGCGGTTGGCCATGGCCTGCAAGTCACGTGGGTGCTCGGCCTGCCAGCTGGGCGAAGTCCACAGCAGGAACGGGATGGTGTACATCGGCCGGGTCGGCGCGCCTTCGTTGCGCCCCAGGCGGTCGTGGTTGCCGGAGCTGTACACGTCTTCGCCATGGTCGGACAAGTACAGCAGGAAGCCATTGGGGCTGCCGGCCGAGTAACGCTTGATCAGGCTCGATACCACGTAATCGTTGTAGCGCACCGCGTTGTCGTAGAAGTTGTAGGTTTCTACCTGGTCTGGGGTCAGCGCTTTCGGCACGCCCTGGCTGTCGGTGAAATGCGCGTAGTCGTTCGGGTAGCGGAAGCGATAGTCCATGTGCGTGCCCAGCAGGTGCACGATGATGAACTTGTTCGGCGCAGGGTCTTGCAGGGCCTTCTCGAACGGCGCCAGCACCACGTCATCGTACTGGCTGGCGTTCTGGTTGCGCTGGTTGTTCAGGTACACCGGCGCATCGGTCTGCTGCGAGAACGTGGTCAGCATGGTGTTGCGCTTGGTCATGGTCTGCTGGTTGGTGATCCAGAAGGTCTTGTAGCCGGCCTGTTTCATCAGGTTGATCAGCGAAGGGTCGGTGAGGAAGCGGTCCGGGTTCTGCTCGTTGCCAAAGGTGAGGATCTGCTGCATCACTTCGATGGTGTACGGGCGCGGCGATACCACGTCGCGGAATACCGTCAGGCCCTTGTCGCTGGCGGCCAGTGCGTCCAGGTTAGGCGTGGTGTCGCGGTTGTAGCCATACAGGTGCATGTGCTCGCGGGTGGTGGACTCGCCCAGCACCAACACCAGCGTGCGTGGCGCCTTACCACTGCTGTCACTCAGGTTTTGCAGGGGCGGCAACGCGGCGTTCTGCGCCAGCAGCTTCTGCATGTTGTCCAATTGCTGAAGGTACTGACGGTAGCCGACCAGCAGTTGCCAGGGCACGGCGGGCTCCATGCGCTGCTGCACCTTTTCGGCAGCATCGGCGAAGTTGCGCTCCTGGGTGACCATCTGCTTGTAGAACGGGTACACCAGGTTGGCGACCAGCAACAGGGCCACCACCGGCAGGCGGCTGCGCAGGGGCAGGCTGACCGGGCGCACGCGCTTCCATAGCAGCACCGCCCCTAGTGTGTACAGCAACAACGCCAGGCCCAGCCACACGCTGAAGTACTGGCTGAAATACTCACCGGCTTCGGCGGTGTTGGACTCGAACATCACGAAGATGACGCTTTGCGAGAACTCCTGGCGATAGATGCCGAAGTAGCTCAAGCCCACCAGCGATGCAGCCCACAACACCAGGCCGATGACGGCCGCAGTGGCGCGGGTGAAGCGGGGCAGCAGCAGCACCGGGGCCAGCCACAGGCTACTGAGGAAGAACGCATCGCGAAAACCGGCGAAGCCGGTAGTCCCGCTGAACAGCAGCAGCGCCTGGGTGACGCCGGAGAAGTACCAGAAGAACAGCAGCAGCCAGCCCAGGCCGGCCCAGTCCACGCGCGTGTGCGCGGCGGGGGATGTAGTGTGTGACACGTATGCCTCGTCGTACCTTGGAGGCCAGCGGATGTGCCCGTGACCGGAAAGGGCGTGACGCTAATCTGCGGCGTGTGAAAATAACGTTAACGCGGCGAGTACCACGGGCTGTCGCAGTTAGGCCCGGCTGTTGCCCAGCGCCATGTTCACCGCCAGCCAGCCATTCACTGCATCTTCCCCGGCTTCTGCGAACACCCGTTCCAGCAACTTCACCTGCTCGCGCCGCAGCATCTGCTCCAGGCGTGCGCCTTCCTCGGTCAGGGCCAGCAAACGCTTACGTTTGTCTGTCTCGCAGGCCACGCTGTCCACCAGGCGCATTTCCGTCAACTGGCGCATCGGCATGTTCAGCGCCTGTTTGCTGACCCCGAGCAAGGCCAGCAGGTCTTTCACGCTCAGGTTCGGGTAGCGCGCGACGAAAAACACGATGCGTTGATGCACGCGGCCCAGGCCTCGGCGTTCGAGCATTTCGTCTGCCTTGGCGGTGAATGCCTGGTAGCCAAAGAAAAAGGCTTCCATCGCCTGTTGTTGGGAGGCTGGGTTTTTAAGGTCAATCATATTGACTTATCCGTAGGCGGCAGCGTAATTTCGGTCAAACAGTTTGACGTATTTTCCTTCTGCCTTGCTACCGGTGATCCCCATGGCTTTCTCTGAACGTGTCACGCGCCTCAAGAGTTCCCTGATCCGTGAAATCCTCGCCGCTGCGCAGCGGCCCGGGGTGATGTCCTTTGCTGGCGGTTTGCCGGCTGAAGCCATGTTGCCCAAGGTCGATTGGGCCGACATGCCGGTGGGTATGGGGCAATACGGCATGAGTGAGGGGGAGCCGGCCCTGCGCGAAGCGCTGGCGGCCGAGGCACGGGCATTGGGGGTCGACTGCCAGGCCAGCCAGGTGCTGGTGGTGAGTGGTTCGCAGCAGGCCCTCGACCTGGCAGCCAAGCTGTACATCGACCAGGGCACGCAGATCCTGCTTGAAGCGCCGACCTACCTGGCCGCGCTGCAAATATTCCAGCTGTTCGGTGCCGACTGCCTCGCCTTGCCGATGCAAGCTGACGGCCCAGACCTGGTTGAGCTGCGTGATCGCCTGCAACGCCACCGCCCGGCCTTCATCTACCTGATCCCGACCTTCCAGAACCCCTCGGGCCTGCGTTACAGCGAAGCCAAGCGCGATGCTGTGGCGGCTTTGCTGGATGAATTCGGTGTAACGCTGATCGAGGACGAACCCTACCGCGAGTTGAGTTTCGATGGTGGCAGCGCCCAGCCGATCGTCAGCCGCTTGCGTAACGCCAGCTGGATTTACACCGGTACGGTTTCCAAAACCTTGCTCCCCGGGCTGCGGGTCGGCTACCTGATTGCCAGCCCCGACCTGTTCCCGCATTTGTTGCGGCTCAAGCAGGCCGCCGACCTGCACACCAACCGCGTGGGGCAGTGGCAGGTGCTGCAGTGGTTGGGTAGCGACAAGCTGCAGTTGCACCTGAAGACGTTGCGCGACTACTACCGCACGCGCAGGGATGCGTTCCAGGTGGCGCTGGAAACACATTTTGCCGACTTGGCGGACTGGCACAAGCCGGATGGCGGGTTGTTCTTCTGGCTGACGTTGAAGCAGCCGCTGGATACCCGCACCCTGTTGGCAGAGGCATTGGCGGTGGACGTGGCGTTCATGCCTGGCGAGCCGTTTTTCCCTGACCCGGACCGGCATCACGGGCATCTGCGCCTGAACTTCAGCCACGTTGCCCCGGGCCAGTTGGACGAAGGGCTGAGGCGTCTGGCGCAAGTGGTGCGCAATGCGCAGGCCGCACAGGTATGATGTAGTCAGCAAAACAGCACTGACAGGCCCTGTGGACTATGAACCGTCGTAAGAAGATCAAGCAGCTATTGGAAGCGCATGCCAAAAAGGCCAATGCCAAACTGGCGCCGCGCAAGCCCAAGTACATCTGCAAGGCAGACCGCTTGAAGATGGAGGCCGAGGCGGTGGGGGATAGCGCCAATCCAGCTGACTGACGCAGGCTGTGTAACAACTGTCTCTCAGGCTACCGCATCACCCGGTAGGAGCAGCCTTGTGCTGCGAAGAGGCCGGTAATCGCGACACAAATGCTGCGCCTGTACCGGCCTCTTCGCAGCACAAGGCTGCTCCTACAGGGATCGCATTGGCTTCAACGGCGGTAGTAGCGGTGGTCGTCATGGTGGCGCTGGTGCATGGCCCGCTCGTGGCGGCGCTCCCAGTCGCGGCGCCGTTCCCAGTCACGCCGCCGCTCCCAGTCCCGGCGGGCTTGCTCGCGCCGCCACTGCTCACGGCGCCAGTCGCTTCTGTGGTCATGCCAGCGGTCGTCGTCGTGCGCCAGCAGTGTCGCCGGCTGTGCATCGGCCGCACTGGCCACCCTGGACCAGGGGTTGCCGGCAGGCTGCAACGGTGACTGAACGGCCGGTGCCGGCGCCACCGGTGCTTTCATTTGTGTTGCCGATGCCGTGCCCACCGCCGCGAACGAGAACAGGCCGAGCAGCACCAACCTTGCGACATGTATTTTCATGAGCGAAGCCAACCTCTGATAACAATTGAGCCATCTGGCCAGCAGGTGTGGGGCGAACCTTGTCTCGCGTGCCGCTACCTTTCTGTGCCTCCCACATAGACCGGTAAACGGGAAAAAGTTCGCTGCAGCAACAACTTGTAGAACTTTGACGCCGGGTCACCTCTTTACACAAACGCCCGCCCGCCACGCCGGCGGTCTTCCTTCAACAACCCCTCCACCTTGCGCAACGCCTGCCCCAGCAGGGCCTGGTCCGGCGCCCCACCCAGCGAGATGCGTACGGCATCCGGCCCCTGTGTCGCCACGCTGAACGAGTCCGCACCGGCCACGCTCACCCCCACATCCTCCAGGGCTTGGGTAAACCGTTCCTGGTGCCAGTGCGCTGGCAGCTGCAACCACAGATGCAGCCCGGTGGGGTGGGCCTGGAACTCATGGCTCAACAGCGTGCGTGCCAGATGCTGGCGGGCACGCGCTTCGCGCTGGATTTCCTGGACCAGCTCCCTGGCGGTGCCGCTGCGGATCCACTGGTCGACCAGCGCCAGCAGCAAGGCCGAGCAGCCCATGCTCGATGCGCGCAAGCCCTTGAGCAGGCCTTGCCCGTCATCGCCACGCGGTGGCAGCACAAAGGCCGTGCGCAGGCTTGGCCACAGGCACTTGGACAGCGACGCCAGGTAGTACGTATTGGCGCCCCCGGTCAGGCAGGCGATGGGCGCCGGCGCGTCGTCGAGCAGGTAACGGTAAGGGTCATCCTCGATCAGCGTGATACCGCGCTTGAGCAGCACCTCGGCAATTGCCTGGCGCCGGGCCGCGGGCATGGTGTGCGCGGTGGGATTGTGGAACGTGGGGTTGAGGTACAGCAGGCGCGCACCGCTCTCCTGGCAGGCCTGCTCCAGGTCGTCCGGGCGCATGCCGTCGGCATCACTGGCCACCGCGACAATGAGCAGCCCCAGTTGCCGGGCGGCCAGCAGCAGGCCGGGGTAGGTGAGTGGATCGCAGAGAATGGCGTCACCGGCGCGGGCGTGAGCGCTGAGGATGGCAAAGATGGCGGCTTGCGAACCCGAGCAGACTGCCAGGCTGCGGCTGTCCAGATCACCCAGTGCCGGTTTCAGCCAACCCTGTGCCGCCTGCAGCAGCGAGCGGGTGGTCGGTTCGTCCTGGTAGGGCGACAGCACTTCGATGCGATTGCGCTGCAGCACCTGTTCCAGCCCGGCGCTCACCCGCTGGGCCATCGAGCCATTGGCCGGCTGCGGCGGGATGTTCATGGTCAGGTCGATGCCTGCCAGGGTGGGCGTTTCGCGGGCGCCCAGGATGAACGAGCCGCGGCCACTGTAGGAGGCAATCAGGCCACGGTCGCGAGCCTCGGCATAAGCCCGGGTCACCGTGGTCAGGTCGACGCCTAAGTGCGCAGCCAGTGCACGCTGCGGCGGAATTTGCTCGCCGTCCTGCAAAATTCCAGACTGTATGGATTCTGCAAGCATCTCTGCAATCTGTATGTATCTCGGGCCTGCTTTTGGCTTGAATGGCTTTGTCCAGCGCATTTGAGCAGCTTCTCTTGGCGTTTCGGCAAGAGGCATAGGTATTCCTCCCGGTTGTAAGTCCATACACATAGGCATATCATGACATACGATTATTAAAAAATCCATACAATATGGAAAGCGTATGGTTTATTTGATGTGCACCGGAACGGCGCGGCAGGGTTGCAACGATAAGCGCTTCCGGGCTGCCAGTCATGGAGATGTTTGATGGATGACTGTCATCTGATCTGCGCCAATCGCCTCGACGATGGGGCTGTGGTCTGGCTTGATGCCGGGCATGAATGGGTAGACACACTGCAACACGCCGGCACCTTCGATGCGCAGGCGCTGGTGCCGGCAACCCTCGCCGCCGAGGCTGCCGTGTTGGCCAACCAGGTGGTTGCGCCGACGCCTTGTGAAGCCTGGCTGGTCGATGGCCTGCCAGAGCCGAAAAGCCTGCGTGAACGGTTGCGCTCGCGCGGCCCGTCGGTACGCAGCGACCTTGGCAAGCAGGCCGCAGGCACGTCGCCGCAAGGTGGCAAGGGCGAGCGCCCGCTGCTGCCGGTGGCGGCGGGGCAAGCTGGGGTGTACCGGTACGACCCGTTCGAGCGTGAGTTCCTCAAGGACCGCGCCCGCCAGTTCGAGCAGCAGGTTGCCCGCCGCTTGAGCGGCGAGCTGGACGAAGAGGCGTTCAAGGTGTACCGGCTGATGAACGGCCTGTACCTGCAACTGCACGGCTACATGCTGCGCGTGGCCATCCCTTATGGCACCTTGAGCGCGGTACAGCTGCGCCAGCTGGCCTATGTGGCCCGCACCTATGACAAGGGCTACGGCCACCTCACCACCCGGCAGAACATCCAGTTCAACTGGCCGCGCCTGGCCGATACGCCAGAAATCCTGTCGGTACTGGCCGATGCCGACCTGCATTGCATCCAGACCAGCGGCAACTGCATTCGCAACGTCACCACTGACCACTTTGCCGGGGCTGCCGAGGATGAAGTGCTGGACCCACGGGTGCATGCCGAGATCCTGCGCCAGTGGTCCACCGACCACCCGGAATTCACCTACCTGCCACGCAAGTTCAAGATTGCCATTACCGGCAGCCCCAAGGACCGCGCGGCCGTGCGCTTCCACGACATCGGCATCCTGGCGCAGCGCAATGCGCAGGGTGAGGTGGGCTTCCAGGTGTATGCCGGAGGTGGTCTGGGGCGTACTCCGGTCGTTGGCACCCGTGTGCGGGAGTGGTTGCCCGAGCGCGAACTGCTGCGTTATGTCGAAGCCATCCTGCGGGTGTACAACGCCCTGGGCCGGCGCGACAACCTGTACAAGGCACGCATCAAGATCCTGGTGCGCGAGCTCAAACCCGGCCGTTTCATTGAAATGATCGAGCACGAGTTCGCCAGCCTGCCGGCGGATCACCAGTACCTGGAGCCGGCCATCGTCCAGGGTATCCGTGCCCGCTTCGTGCAGCCGGCCTTCGAGGCGCTGCCTGGGTTGTGTGACAGCTTTATGCGTGCACGGGCGGACGACAACGGGTTTGCCAGCTGGGTACGCACCAATACCCACCCGCACAAACAGCGTGGCTACATCAGCGCCGTCATTTCGCTGAAACCACCGGGTGGCATCCCCGGCGATGTCAGCGCCGAGGAAATGCTCACCTTGGCCGATTTGGCCGAGGCCTACTCGCTGAACGAAATTCGCGTGTCCCACGAGCAGAACCTGGTGCTGCCGCACATCCGCCAGGGCGACCTGTACAGCGTATGGCAGGCCTTGCGCCAGGCCGGGCTGGCGACCAGCAATATCGGTTTGTTGTCCGACTCCATCGCCTGCCCGGGCATGGATTACTGCAGCCTGGCCACCGCCCGTTCGGTGCCGGTCGCCCAACGCATCGCCTTGCGTTTCGACGCGGCCCGGCAACAGGACATCGGCGAACTGAAACTCAACGTGTCTGGCTGCATCAATGCCTGCGCCCACCACCATGTGGCGCATATCGGCATCCTCGGCCTGGACAAGGCCGGCCACGAAAACTACCAGATCACCCTGGGCGGCAGCGCCGAAGAGGACGCCGCGGTCGGGACCATCCTGGGCCGTTCGGTGCCCTTCGAGGAGGTGCCCGACATCGTCGAGGCGATTGTTGGCATTTATCTGCAATTGCGCGAGGACGCCGAGCGCTTCCTCGATACCTATCGCCGTGTCGGTATCGAGCCGTTCAAGGAGGTGCTGCGTGATGCTCGTTGATCGTGATGGCCGGGTTCAGCCCGACAGCTGGCGCTACCTGGACAGTGAAGCGCTGCCGACCTACGCCCCGCACACCGTGCTGCAGCCGCAGCAGTGGGATGACTACCACATGCGTTTCGGCCAACCGGCCGAAGGCCTGTGGCTGGCCGCCGACCAGGACCCGGCGCAGGTGCTGCCGTTGCTCGGCCACCTGGCATTGATCGTGGTCGAGTTCGCCAAGTCACGCGATGGCCGCGGCTTCACCCTTGCCAGGTTGCTGCGCGAGCGCCACGGCTTCAGCGGTGACCTGCGCGCCACCGGGCCCTTGCTGCCCGACCAGTTCGCCATGTTGTTGCAGTGCGGGTTCACCAGCGTACGGGTGTCGGCCAGCGTGCCGGCGCAGCGCTGGCAGGACGCCGCGGCCGCCCATCACCAGGCCCCACCACGCACCCTGTTGCAACGTCTTTCCCAACGGAGCGAGGCATAGCCATGTTCAGCCTTACAGCCCTGGAGCTGGCCCGTATACAGTTCGGTTTCACCATTACCTTTCACATCATCTTCCCGGCCATCACCATTGGCCTTGCGGCATTCCTCGCGGTACTTGAAGGTTTGTGGCTGTGGAAGAAAGACAACGCCTACCTCGACCTGTACCACTTCTGGTCGAAGATCTTCGCCGTCAACTTCGCCATGGGCGTGGTCTCGGGGCTGGTCATGGCGTACCAGTTCGGCACCAACTGGAGCTTCTACTCGCAGTTCGCCGGCAGCATCACCGGCCCGTTGCTGACCTACGAGGTGCTGACGGCCTTCTTTCTTGAAGCGGGTTTCCTCGGGGTGATGCTGTTCGGCTGGCACAAGGTCGGCCGCGGCCTGCACTTTTTCGCCACCGTCATGGTGGCGGTGGGCACGATGATCTCCGCCACGTGGATCCTGGCATCGAACAGCTGGATGCAGACACCGCAAGGGCATGAAGTGATCAATGGCGTGGTGGTGCCGGTGGACTGGTTCGCCATCATCTTCAACCCATCGTTCCCGTACCGCCTGGCCCATATGGTCACTGCGGCAATGCTGTCGACCGCGTTGTTCGTAGGGGCTTCGGCGGCGTGGCACCTGTTGCGCGGCAATAACACCCCGGCGGTGCGGCGGATGTTCTCGATGGCCCTGTGGATGCTGCTGTTCACCGCGCCGTTGCAGGTGCTGATCGGTGACATGCACGGCCTGAATACGCTCAAGTACCAGCCCGCGAAGATTGCCGCAGTGGAAGGCCACTGGAGCAATACCCCGGGGCAGGGCGTACCGCTGATCCTGTTCGGCATCCCGGACATGGAGGCGGAAACCACCCGCTACAAGGTCGAGATCCCTAATCTGGCCAGCCTGATCCTGACCCACAGCCTGCACGGGCAGATCCCTGCGCTGAAGGACTTCCCGAAAGAGGACCGGCCCAACGCGACCATCCTGTTCTGGTGCTTCCGGGTCATGGTCGGCCTGGGGCTGCTGATGGTCGTGCTCGGTCTGTATGGCACCTGGCAGCGCTGGCGTGGGCGGTTGTACGCGTCACGGGGGCTGGCGCGGTTTGCCCTGTGGATGGGGCCGTCGGGCCTGGTGGCCTTGCTGGCCGGCTGGTACGTCACCGAGATTGGCCGCCAGCCCTGGGTGGTGTACGGCCTGATGCGTACCAAGGACGCGGTGTCCGACCACTCGGCGCTGACCCTGTCGGTGGGCCTGGTGGTTCTGGTGGTGATGTACATAGGGGTATTCGGCACCGGCGTCGCCTACATGCTGCGCCTGGTGGGCAAGGGGCCGCAGGCGCACGACGACCACGAGCAGCCCGTGACCGCCAACCAGCGGCCCGCCCGCCCGTTGTCGGCAGTGGACGACCCGCTGTATCCACATTCGCCCAATCACACTGACTGACCGGAGACGTTGTCATGGGTATTGATCTTCCGCTGATCTGGTTTCTGATCATCGGCTTTGGCGTGATGATGTACGTCATCATGGACGGTTTCGACCTGGGTATCGGCATCCTGTTCCCGTTCATCACCGACCGCGACCACCGCGACACCATGGTCAACACCGTGGCGCCGGTGTGGGATGGCAACGAAACCTGGCTGGTGCTGGGTGGGGCAGGGTTGATGGCGGCGTTCCCCAAGGTCTACGCCATCTTGCTCAGTGCGCTGTACATCCCCGCACTCGGCCTGCTGGCCGGGTTGATCTGGCGTGGTGTGTCGTTCGAGTTCCGCTTCAAGGCCGACGAGGCGCACAAGCCGTTCTGGGACAAGGCGTTCACGTGCGGGTCCTACGCGGCGGCGTTTTTCCAGGGGGTGATGCTGGGGGCGTTCATCGAAGGGCATGCGATTGTCGACGGCGTGGCCACCAACGGCGTGATGAGCTGGCTGACACCGTTCAACGTGTTCTGCGGGGTCGGGGTGGTGGTGGCGTATGCGCTGCTGGGCGCCACCTGGCTGGTGTTGAAGACTGAAGGCCGGTTGCAGGCCAGCATCATTCGCGCGTGCTCACCGATTACCCTGGCGACGGTGGCGGCGATGCTGATCGTCAGCATCTGGACGCCACTGACCCACCCGGCCATTTTCGAGCGCTGGTTCAGCCTGCCGAACTTCTGGTTCTTCCTGCCGGTACCGGTGCTGGTGCTGGTGGCCACCTGGGCGATCCTCAAGTCGTTGCGCGGCGCACCGCACGCCGGGCCTTTCGTCTGGTCGCTGCTGCTGGTGTTCCTCGGGTTTACCGGTCTGGTGATCAGCATCTGGCCGTATGTGCTGCCGCCCAGCCTGACCATCTGGGAAGCCGCAGCGCCGCCCCAGAGCCTGGGCTTCGCCCTGGTCGGGGCGCTGCTGATCATCCCGTTCATCCTTGGCTATTCGGCCTGGTCGTATTACGTGTTCCGCGGCAAGGTCAAGGACGGCGAGGGGTACCACTGAGGCCTGGTGTGTAGCACATGGTGTGAGGCGCTGCGTTACCTCCTTCGCGGCTCCTGCAGGTACAGCACAGCCTTCAGGCTTAGGCAGTACCTGTGGGAGCGGCTTCAGCCGCGAACACCGGCGCAGCCGGTGCCATGCCGCACCGTTATTTTCGTGGGAATACCTCACGCAGATGCGTCCGGTAACTGTCGAACGCAGCAATCGCCCCCGTCACAACTTCTGCCTCTTCCGCCTCATCCAGCACCAGGCCATCAAGCCTGGCCACAAACTCGCGCCAGTGCAGTGCACGACCGTCGGGGTGCGGCGCCAGGTGGCGGGCACCCTCATCGCCATTCAGGCCCAGGCGTTGGGTTTGCTTGAAGAGAAACGCTGCACCCAGGTTGGAGCCTTCGCTGCAATACAGCCAGCCCAAGGCCTGGGCGGCACTGGTGCAAACCTGTTGTGGCAACGCAGGCAGCGGCAGCCCGAGGTCACGCAGGTCGTCCTCGACCGCCGCAAAACGCGACAGCTGCACCAGCCCCGGCAGGCGCAGGTTGAGCGCCTCGTCGCGGTAAAGCGACAACAGGCTGCCGTGGAAACGGTGCTGCACCTGCAGGAAGCAGGCATAACGTTCGCGGTCTGCGAACGGCCGCGCCGCCATCACCAGTTCGTCGACGTTGTCATGGTCGCTGCTGCTGGCCGCTTTCAGGCGTTTGCAGCGCCCTGGCTCTGTGAGAGGGGGTGGGGCAGCGGTCATAGGCGTGTCCTTGGGCGAGTAGGCAATGCGCCCATGATGCTTGCCATCCCAGGTAGGCGGCAAGCACGACGCGAGTGGTTTAACATGCCTGACGCTTTCACGTTTCCAAGGAGTCAGCCATGAGTACCCCGCAGTTCCGCACCCCCACACTTGCAGACGCCGAGCGCTGCTACGCCATTGAAATCGGTGCCTATGAAGGGGATGAAGCGGCCACGCTGGAGAAAATCCGCACCCGCATCGCGCAGTATCCGCAAGGCTTCCTGATCCTGGAACACGCGGGTGAAATCGTCGGCTTCATCAATAGCGGCTGCGCCCACGAAGTGGTCATGTCGGATGAAGACTTCAAGGAACTGGTCGGCCATGACCCGGCAGCCCCGAACGTGGTGATCATGTCGGTGGTGGTGGACCCGGCTCACCAGGGCAAAGGTTACGCCAAGCGCTTGATGGACGAATTCATCGCCCGCATGAAGGCATCCGGCAAGCAGACCATTCACCTGATGTGCAAGCAGCAGCATGTGGCGCTGTACCAGAAGATGGGGTATCAGTACGTGAAACCGTCGCCGTCGGATCATGGCGGCATGGCCTGGCATGAGATGGTCATGGTCCTCTGAGGGCACGGTTTGCCAGAGCCCCATCTACCCATCAGAAGGACCTGAAACTTTGGCCAGCCCGGCAGCCGTCTATACCTCCCGCCAAACCACCTGCATCGCCTTGCTGGTTGCTATCACCTTCTTCATGGAA
This sequence comes from Pseudomonas sp. WOUb67, assembly GCF_050058005.1. Taxonomy (NCBI): domain Bacteria; kingdom Pseudomonadati; phylum Pseudomonadota; class Gammaproteobacteria; order Pseudomonadales; family Pseudomonadaceae; genus Pseudomonas; species Pseudomonas sp. WOUb67. The sequence goes on from NZ_CP170112.1 coordinate 3,184,174, forward strand.
AACCTCGACGCCACGGTTATCGCCACTGCATTGCCGCAAATCGCCAGTGACTTCGGTGAAAGCGCGGTCAGCCTGAACATCGGCATCAGTGCCTACCTGCTGGCAGTAGCGGTGTTCATTCCGCTCAGTGGCTGGGTGGCCGACCGTTTCGGCCCGCGACAGGTATTTGCCGGGGCCACTGGCCTGTTTACCATGGCGTCGTTGCTGTGCGGCATGGCCCCGACCCTGGAAACCTTCGTCGCCGCCCGGGTGCTTCAGGGTATCGGCGGTGCTCTGATGGTACCGGTGGGCCGGCTGGTGGTGCTGCGCACGACCGAGAAGAAAGACCTGGTGAAAATGCTCGCAGTGATCACCTGGCCCGGCCTGGTGGCGCCGGTACTGGGCCCGCCGCTCGGTGGCCTGATCGTCACGCATTGGTCGTGGCCCTGGATTTTCTACCTGAACATCCCCCTCGGGTTGCTGGCCATTGCGGCGGCCTGGATGCTGATTCCGAATACGCGGTCTGATGAAAAACGCCGCTTTGACACGCTGGGTTTCGTTTTTCTGGCATCGGCTTGCGCGGCGTGGCTGGTCGGCCTGGAAATGCTTGGCTCGCTGGCGGGTGACAGCCTGGGTGCCGGATTGGCGCTGGTGTTGCTGGGTGGCGTGCTGACCTGGTTGGCGATTCGCCATTGCCGGCGCCATGCTGCACCGCTATTGCCACTGGATACCCTGTCCATCCCCACGTTCAGGGTCAGCATTGTTGGCGGTACGTTGTTCCGCCTGTCGATCAGCGCCTTGCCGTTCCTCATCCCGTTGCTGCTGCAGATTGGTTTCGGCTTGTCGCCGGTGGACGCCGGGCTGCTGGTGCTGGCGATCTTTGCCGGCAACCTGGCGATGAAGCCGTTTACCACCGGGTTGCTGCGCCGCTATGGTTTCCGCCGCGTGTTGCTGGTCAACGGGCTGCTTGGCGTTGGCTGCATTCTGGCCTGCCTGGGCTTGCAGCAAGGCATGCCGTGGTACTGGATGGCCGTTGTGTTGTTCATGGGCGGGCTTTCGCGCTCGATGCAGTTCACCACGTACAACGCTGTCGGTTTTGCCGAAGTACCCAAGCCGCAGATGGGCGAGGCTTCGACGCTGTTCAGCATGTGCTTCCAGCTGGCGATGGCGTTGGGTGTGGCGGTGGTGGCACTGCTGTTGCGCGTGGCGATGATGGTGCGGGGCGGCGAAGGCGAGATGACCGTCAGCGACTTCCACTGGGCGTTGATTGGCGTTGCGTTGATTGCCTGTGTGGCGTTGGCGGATGCCATGCGCTTGCCAAGCAACGCCGGGGAACAAGTGCTGCGCACCTGATGGCCGTGGCGCGGCCCTACAACGCATCGCGTAGCTGAAGGACGCCATCAAGCGCCAGCGCCTGGGCCGAATAGCACAGGCCGATACGCCGGCGAAGGTCCAGCTGGGGCATGGGCTCGATGCGCACGCCCGGGTGTTCGGTGGCCAGCGACTCCGGCACGATCGCGGCACCCAGGCCCGCGGCGACCAGCTCCAGGGCCAGGGCAAAGGTGTCTGCTTCCGCCACCAGAGTACCGTTGTAGAAAGGTTGCAGGCGCTGATGGCTGGGCTGGGCCGGGCAGGTGATCCAGCGCGCTTCGGTGGTTGCCTGCTGCGCAACCGCCAGCACGAACGGGTCGCTGTGCAGCGGCAGAAACAACTCATCCTCACAGCGCAGTTCTTCGCTGGCCAGCCGCACCGCGCCCAGGCAGCCGGTCGCCAGTTGCAGGCGCACCGGGTGCTGGAGGGCAGCCGCTGCCAGCACCACCTTGCCCAGTACCGCCGCACTCACATCCTGCTCCACGCCGATCTGCAACGGCGCACGCTCACGATCGCCCTTGAAGCGGCCGAGCAGGCGGTTGGCGTCGGCGACCATGCGCTGCGCTTCGGGGTACAGCGCGCGTGCATCTTCAGTCACCTCGACGCCGCGGGCCTGGCGCACGAACAGCGTGGTGCCCAGGGCCTGCTCCAATGCCCGGATGCTGCTGGAAAGCGCCGGTTGGCTAAGGTGTATCGAACGTGCGGCGGCGGTGATGTTGCGCTCTTCGAACACGGCGATAAAGGCGCGAAGCTGGCGATAATCCATGGGGTACCCATAAGTGATGCCGATGGCTGCGAAAAGAATTTCCCGTTTTTCGCAAGAAAAACCAGCTTCTATACTCGCTCTACTTCTTACCCATAGGCAAATCGGATAACAGGATGGTGACCATGACCAACACCCACAAACCCTTGGTAGTCATTACCGGTGCCAGCTCCGGTATCGGCCTGGCCACCGCCAAGCTGCTGTCCAGCCGTGGCCACGCCCTGTTGCTGCTGTCCCGTCGCCTGGCGCCGATGCAGCAACTGCAGTTGCCGGATACCTTGGCACTGGCGGTCGATATCACTGACCGCGCTGCCGTGCTGGCAGCCGTCGCCGAAGCCGAAGCGCGGTTTGGCCCGGTAGACGCGATCATCAACAATGCTGGCGTGATGCTGCTGGGCAGTATCGCCACCCAGGACCCGGAGCAGTGGGACCGCATGCTCGACGTCAACGTGCGTGGGTTACTCAACGGCATCCATGCGGTGGCCAGCGGCATGGTCGAGCGCAAGCACGGCACCATCATCAACGTGAGTTCCGTGGCCGGGCGCAAAGCCTTCCCCAACCATGTCGCCTACGTCGGCACCAAGTTTGCCGTTACCGGCCTTTCGGAAAACCTGCGTGAAGAGCTGGCGCCGAGTAACGTGCGGGTGATCACCATCGAGCCGGGTGCAGTCGATACCGAACTGCTCAGCCACACGACCGATGACGCCATCAAGGCGGGGTACAACGACTGGAAACAGGAGATGGGCGGGGTGCTCACAGCCGAAACCATTGCCGAGACCATCGGCTTTGCCTATGGCCAGCCGCAGTCGGTGTGCATCCGCGAAATCGTGGTGTGCGCTACCCGCCAGCAGCAATAACCGGCCCGATACACTGACGCGGTCCCTGTAGGAGCGGCCTTGTGTCGCGATCGGGCTGCGCAGCAGCCCCGGCAATGGCTGCGTTGACGCTGGAATCCGGGGGCTGCTGCGCAGCCCGATCGCGACACAAGGCCGCTCCTACAGGGGGACCGCGCAAGGCTTTAGAGATGCAGGGTCAGTGCATGTGCGCCACTGGCGTCTTGGCCGGTTTCAAATGCCCCTCATCAACCTCCATGATCGGCACCTCGTTGCCATCCCGGTCATACAGCCTGCCATCACGGAACACGTCACCTTCATTCAACCCGGCGATATCTCGGTAGCGCAGGGTGCGCTCGCTGGCGGCGACGAACACCGACTGCTGGTCGGAGTTGCCGGCGCGCAGGTGGTTGAACAGCAGGTTGAGCAGAATCGCCATGATCGCCGCCGAGCTGATGCCGGAGTGGAAAATGGTCTCGAACCAGGTCGGGAAGTGGTGATAGAAGCCCGGGGCCGCAATCGGGATCATGCCAAAGCCGATCGAGGTGGCGACAATGATCAGGTTCATGTTGTTGCGGTAGTCCACCTGGGCCAGGGTGCGGATGCCGCTGGCCGCGACCGTGCCGAACAGCACCAGCCCGGCACCGCCGAGCACGGCGGTAGGCACCGCGGCGACCAGCCTGCCCATCACCGGCAGCAGCCCCAGCGTGACCAGGATCAGGCCGGCGCTGGCCACCACGTAGCGGCTCTTTACCCCGGTCACGGCGACCAGGCCGACGTTTTGCGCAAAGGCACTTTGCGTGAACGAGCCGAACAACGGCGCCAGGGCGCTGGAGATCATGTCGGCACGCAGGCCATTGCCCAGGCGCTTGGAGTCGACCGGGGTGCCGATGATTTCACCCACGGCCAGGATGTCTGCCGAAGTCTCGACCATGGTCACCACGATGACGATCAGCATCGACAGGATCGCCGCCACCTGGAACTGCGGCGCGCCGAAGTGCAGCACCTCGGGCATGGCCACCCATGGCCCTTGCAGCGCCTGGGAGAAATCGGCCATGCCGGTGACCATCGCTGCCAGCGTGCCGATCACGATGGCCAGCAGGATCGACAGGCGCGACAGGCTGGCACTGCCCAGCTTGCTCAGCAGCAGTACCGAGGCCAGGGTGAACGCCGCCAGGCCAATGTTCGCCGGGCTGCCAAAATCAGCGGCCTGGCTGTTGCCGCCCATGGCCCAGCGCGCGGTCACCGGCATCAGGGTCAGGCCGATGGTGGTGATGACGATGCCCGTCACCAGGGGCGGGAAGTACTTGATGATGCGCGAGAACAGCGGGGTGATCAGCAGGCCGACCAGCGACGACACGATCACCGCGCCGAACACCACCTGCATGCCGCCGGTGCCGTCATTGCCGATGATCGCGACCATGGTGGCGACGCTGGCAAAGGAAACCCCCTGCACCAGGGGCAAGCGGCAGCCGAAGAAGGGAATGCCCAAGGTCTGCAGCAATGTTGCCAGGCCCCCGGCGAACAGCGAGGCGGCAATCAGCAGGCCGACATCGCCAGCGCTGAGGCCTGCGGCCTGCCCGATGATCAGCGGTACGGCGATCATGCCGCCGTACATGGTCAGTACATGTTGCAGGCCATAGGCCAGGTTGGCGCCCACGCCGAGGTTCTCGTCTTCCGGACGAGGTGAAGCGGGAGAAGTCATGGTGAGTAGCTCGCTTTTTTATTTTATGCGTCTAACAGCACGGTCTCAGTCGCATTCGTTGAGTGATGAACAGCTAAAAGCGGGCCGCGTTGCGGCCCATCGCCGGCAAGCCAGCTCCCACTTTGACCGCATCGGGCTCAAGGCATGTGCAGTATTTGTGGGAGCTGGCTTGCCGGCGATGGGCTGCGCAGCAGCCCGTGTAGATCAGGCGCCGCTGACCAGCTGGTGTGCCAGCTGGTTGTGGCGCTCCAGCACGCGTGGCAAGTCGACGGTGGCCAACTGGCCATCTTTGACCACGACGCGGCCGTTGATCACGCTGGTGTGCACCTGGGTCGGGGTGCAGAACACCAGTGCTGCCAGCGGGTCGTGGTGGCCGCCGGCATAGGCCACATGGCCCAGGTCGAAGGCGACGAAGTCGGCAACCATGCCGGGTGCAAGGGCACCGATGTCATTGCGGTTGAGCACCTTGGCGCCGCCGAGGGTGGCGATTTCCAGTGCTTCGCGGGCGGTCATGGCGTCGGGGCCGAAGCCTACCCGCTGCAGCAGCAGGGCCTGGCGCACTTCACCGATCATGCTGGCGCCGTCGTTGGAGGCAGAGCCGTCGACCCCCAACCCTACCGGTACGCCGTGGTCGCGCATCTTGCGAATCGGGGCAATGCCCGAGGCCAGGCGCATGTTCGAGCATGGGCAGTGGGCGACACCGGTGCCGGTGCGGGCGAACAGCTCGATGCCGTGCTGGTCGAGCTGCACGCAGTGGGCATGCCATACGTCGTGGCCGACCCAGCCAAGGTCTTCGGCGTACTCGGCAGGGGTCATGCCGAACTTCTCGCGGCTGTAGGCGATGTCGTTGACGTTCTCGGCCAGGTGGGTGTGCAGCGACACCCCGTACTGGCGCGCCAGCACGGCCGCTTCGCGCATCAGGTCGCGGCTGACCGAGAACGGCGAGCAGGGCGCTACCACGATGCGGCGCATCGAGCCGTGGCTGGCATCGTGGTAGTCCTCGATCAGGCGCTGGGACTCCTTGAGGATGTCAGCTTCCTTTTCCACCACCGAATCAGGCGGTAGGCCGCCCTGGCTCTGGCCGACGCTCATACTGCCGCGCGCGGCGTGGAAGCGCATGCCGATCTCGGCGGCAGCATGGATGCTGTCGTCGAGCTTGCAGCCGTTGGGGTAGATGTACAGGTGGTCGCTGGAGGTGGTGCAGCCGGACAGGATCAGCTCGGCCATGGCGGTCTGGGTCGACACCGCGATCATCTCGGGTGTCAGGCGTGCCCAGATCGGGTACAGGTTGGTCAGCCAGTTGAACAGCTCGCCGTCCTGGGCTGCCGGCACCACGCGGGTGAGGCTCTGGTACATGTGGTGGTGGGTGTTGACCAGGCCCGGGATGACCACTTTGCCGGCCATGTCGAGGATGACATCGGCCTGTTGTGGCAGGGTATCGCTGGGGCCGACCTGTTTGATCAGGTTGTCTTCGATGTACAGGCCGCCGTTCTTGATCTCGCGGCGTTGGCCGTCCATGGTGACCAGAAGTGCGGCGTTTTTGACGAGTAGCGTTTTTGCAGGGGTTGTAGATGACATGGCGTGAGCCTGCCGCAATACGCATCGGCGATTACCGATGTCATAGGCGCACGGCATTGTAATCAAGGTTTTTGCTGATTGTATACAGGCCAGTTAAGCCTGCACCGGCCTCTTCGCGGGTAAACCCGCTCCCACAGGTTTATTACCATCATCGAAATGGGTGCGATCCTTGTGGGAGCGGGTTTACCCGCGAAGAGGCCGGCACTGGCTACATCAACGGATGATCACACCGCCTCGCGGCTGCTCACACCGTCCAGCAACCGCGCAATCCCCAACGGGTTATCGTTTTTCAGTGCATCCGGCAGCAGCGCATCCGGGTAGTTCTGGAAACACACCGGCCGCAGGAAACGGTCGATGGCCAAGCTACCGACCGACGTGCCGCGTGCGTCCGAGGTGGCGGGGTAAGGCCCGCCGTGCACCATGGCATCCGAAACTTCCACACCGGTCGGGTAGCCGTTGAGCAGCAGGCGCCCGGCCTTGCGCTCCAGCAACGGCACCAGCGCGGCAAAGGCGTGCAGGTCGTCAGGCTCGGCAATCAGGGTGGCGGTCAGCTGGCCCTGCAGGTGGCCCAGCGCTTCGGCCAGTTGCTCGGCATCGGCCACCTCAACCACCACGGTGGTCGGGCCGAACACTTCTTCCTGCAGCAGCGGGTCGCCGTTCAGCAGCAGGCTTACGTCTGCCTTGAACAGCTGTGGCTGGGCCTGGTTGCCGGTTTGTGGCTGACCGGCCAGGTGCTGGATATCCGGGTGCGCCAGCAGGTGCTGCACACCGTTCTGGTAGCTGCGCAGGGTGCCGGCGTTGAGCATGGTCTGCGGGCCCTGGTCGGCCATGCGAGCCACCAGGGTTTGCACGAAATGCCCGAATTGCGGCGACTGGATGCCCACCACCAGGCCCGGGTTGGTGCAGAACTGCCCGCAACCCAGCACCACCGAGGCGGCCAGTTCGCCGGCGACTTGCTCGCCACGGGCCTGCAACGCCTGGGGCAGGACAATCACCGGGTTGATGCTGCTCATTTCGGCAAACACCGGGATCGGCTGCGGGCGTGCCGCCGCCATGTCGCACAGGGCGCGGCCACCGCGCAGCGAGCCGGTAAAACCGACCGCCTGGATGGCCGGGTGCTTGACCAGCGCTTCGCCCACGCCGGCACCGTAGATCAGGTTGAACACGCCTGCCGGCATGCCGCTGCTGGCCACCGCGCGGTCAATGGCAGCTGCCACATGGGCGGCAGTGAGCATGTGCCCGCTGTGCGCCTTGAACACCACCGGGCAGCCAGCGGCCAGCGCGGAGGCGGTGTCACCGCCAGCGGTGGAGAAGGCCAGCGGGAAGTTGCTGGCGCCGAACACAGCCACCGGGCCCACGCCGATACGGTACTGGCGCAGGTCCGGGCGCGGCAGCGGGGTACGCTGGGGCAGGGCACGGTCGATGCGTGCGGCGTAGAAATCGCCACGGCGTACCACCTCGGCAAACAGGCGCAGCTGGTTGCTGGTGCGGCTGCGTTCGCCACGGATGCGGGCTTCGGGCAGCGCGGTTTCGCGCATCACATGCTGGATGAAGTCATCACCCAGTGCGTCCAGCTCGTTGGCGATGGCGTCAAGGAAGGTGGCACGCTGGGCGGGGCTGGTGCTGCGGTAGGCCGGGTAGGCGGCCTCGGCGGCCTGCACGGCGGCCTCTACTTCGTCGCCGGTCGCCTGGTGGAAGGCGTAGGGCAGTGGCTCGCCGGTGCGGGCGTCGACGCTGTTCAGCAGCACGTCACCGTTGCCGCTGAGCTGGCCGGCGATATGGTTCAGGCGATGTTCGATGGGCATTTCGTTTCCCGTTGGCAATGACAGTCGTTGTGCTGGGACTGTAGGCGGCGAACGGGGGGCTGAATAATGATTAATGCGGATCGGGTGATAACGACCAGTTATCACCCAGATTTCAGGGCGCGCACGTATTTGGGTGTCACTCCGCCATCTGCAAATCCGGCAGCTTCACCCGAAACGCGCGGGTCAGCCCCATCAGCACCACCAGGCCCATGCCCATCCAGCACAGGCCGATGGTGAACGACAGGCTGGTCAGGCTGCTCCACAGCCACAGCGTGCTGAGAAAGCCCAGGCCGGGAATGGCGCCGTACAGCAGGTAGTTGCGGCCACCGCGCAGCTTCTGGTCGACCAGGTAGTGCTTGACTACCGCGAGGTTTACCGCCGAGAAGGCGAACAGCGCGCCAAAGCTGATCATGTTGGCCACGGTGTCGAGGGTGATCACCAGAGCGATCAGCGACAGCAGGCTGACCACCAGGATGGCAGTGGCCGGCACGCGTTTTTTCGTCACCAGCTGGCCGAATGCCCGGGGCAATGCGCCGTCGCGGCCCATGGCGAACAGCACGCGCGACACGCTGGCCTGGGACACCATCGCCGAGGCGAAGCAGCCGGCCACGTAGGTGGCAGTGAAAGCCGTTACCAGCAGTTCGCCGCCAACACGGCGCATCACGTCCACCGAGGCCGAATCCGGGTCGGCGAAGCTGCCCCAGTCGGGGAACACCATCTGCGCGCAGTACGACACCACCAAAAACAGCAAGCCGCCGATCAGCGACACCGCCAGGATCGCCACTGGAATGCGGTAGGTCGGGTTGGTCGTTTCTTCGGCCATGGTCGAGACCGCATCGAACCCCAGGAAGGACAGGCACAGCACGGCGGCGCCGGTCATGATCAGCGGCACGCTGAAGCCTTCGTGGTGGAAGGGGGCCAGCAGCGACACCGGCTCCGCCTGTCCGCTGAGCTTGAGAACGGACAGGGCGACGAAGACGATGATGAACACCAGCTGCACCACCACCAGGATCCAGTTGACCCGGGTGATGGACTCGATGCCGATCAGGTTGAGGAAGGTGACCAGGGCAATGGAGCCTGCCACCCACACCCAGGCGTGGATGGCGGGGAAGTATTCCGACATGTAGATGCCGATCAGCAGGTAGCTGAGCAATGGCAGGAAGATGTAGTCGAGCAGCAGTGTCCAGCCGGTAATAAAGCCGATGCTGCTGCCGAAGGCCTTGCGCGTGTAGGTGTAGACCGAGCCGGAGTAAGGGTGGGCCTGGACCATGCGGCCGTAGCTGTAGGCGGTCAGCAGCATGGCGGCGAGGGTGAGCAAGTAAGCGGTGGGCAGGTGCCCTTTGGTCATCTGGGTGACCAGCCCGTAAGTGGTGAATACGGCCAGGGGCACCATGTAGGCCAGGCCGAACAGTACCAGGGCGGTCAGCCCCATGGACTTGCGGAAGCGGCCGGTGCTGGCGCCGGGTTGCGAGGGTGCATGCGGGGCGGGGCTATGGGAGGTGCTATGGGCTGTACTTGTTGTTGTATGCATTGCTAACTCCTGGAAAAGGATGCAGGACACCGCAGTACGCGAGCAGGCTCGCTACCGGTGGGTGAAGTGCAAGGAGGTCGAGCGGAAGGCTCGCAGCGCTGGGGCGGGTTGATGCTCCCACACCCTGCAGGCACCCGGAATCACCCTTTGGGGTGAGTGGGTGAAGCCCTTGCCCGGCTCACCCCAAAGGGTGATTTCGGCGTCTGCAGCGGCGTGGGAGTATCTGGTCAACAACGCACCGCACTGGCGGCGGTGCCATTGAATGGAAACGGCAGGCCCACAGTGACTAATCAATTGCTTTCAGAACAGTGGTTCGAGCACCTGGCCAAGGTCACCGAGGCCATCGGCCGGCCGGGCTTTGCCGCCAACCTGTTTGCCGCACTTGGCGTGATCCGGCCGATCCAGGCGACCACGGTGTACCTGTACCCGCACGACGGCATGCCTTGTGCGCTGTTCCAGCAAGACGACAAGGCGCCCTGGCAGCCCGAGGGCAATGTCAGCCGCTACTTGTCCGGCTTCTACCTGCTCGACCCGTTCTACGGGGCGTGTGTAGAGCAGGTCGAGTCGGGTTGCTATGGGTTGTTCGAAGTGGCGCCCGACCATTTCGAGGTCAGCGAGTACTACCAGTCGTTCTACCGGCACTCGCACCTGGAGGATGAGCTCAACTACATCCTGCAGGTTGCGCCGGGTCAGAGCCTGGCGGTGTCGCTGGCGTTCACCGACAAGCTGGATGCGCACACCCGCGAGCTGTACGGGCGCATCACCCCCTGGGTGCTGGCGGTGCTGAGCAAGCATTTCGCCGGGCTGGACAGCCGCGCCGGGCGCTTCGAGAACATCCTCGAACAACGCATCCACGCCGCGCTGAACAACTTTGGCAGCTCGCTGCTGACCGAGCGTGAGTGCCGTATCGCCCAGTTGATCCTGCGTGGCCACTCGACCAAGTCGCTGGCCGAGCGCCTGGGGGTGTCGGAAGACACCATCAAGTCGCACCGCAAGAACGTCTACGCCAAGCTCGATATCGGCACCCAGTCCGAGCTGTTTTCCCTGTTCATCGACGCGCTGGCCAATGCCCAGGGCGTGCTGGGCAAGGACCCGCTGGAAAGCTACATGGGAAAGCTGCGCTGAGCGCCAGCCACCCTGCAACCCCACCGCAAAGGAAAACCAACAATGAATGCGCCTTTCGCCCCGCAACGCCAGACCCGCGACTACCAGGCCTCCGATGCCGCGCACCATATCCATGCCTTCCTCGACCAGAAGGCGCTGAATGCCGAAGGGCCGCGGGTGATCGTCGGTGGCGAACGCCTGCACCTGTGGGACAGCGAGGGCAAGCGCTACCTGGATGGCATGTCTGGCCTGTGGTGCACCCAGCTCGGCTACGGGCGCCGCGACCTGACTGTCGCCGCCGCCACGCAGATGGACCAGCTGGCCTACTACAACATGTTCTTCCACACCACCCACCCGGCGGTGATCGAACTGTCCGAGCTGCTGTTCAGCCTGCTGCCCGGCCACTACAGCCACGCGATCTACACCAACTCCGGCTCTGAAGCCAACGAAGTGTTGATCCGTACCGTGCGCCGCTACTGGCAAGTGGTTGGCCAGCCGAACAAGAAAGTCATGATCGGCCGCTGGAACGGTTACCACGGCTCGACCCTGGCGGCCACGGCGCTGGGCGGCATGAAGTTCATGCATGAAATGGGCGGGCTGATCCCGGATGTGGCGCACATCGACGAACCGTACTGGTACGCCGAGGGTGGCGAGCTGACCCCGGCCGAGTTCGGCCGTCGCTGCGCCATGCAACTGGAGGAAAAAATCCTCGAACTGGGCGCCGAGAACGTTGCCGGCTTTATCGCCGAGCCGTTCCAGGGCGCAGGCGGCATGATTTTCCCGCCGGAAAGCTACTGGCCGGAAATCCAGCGCATCTGCCGCCAGTACGACGTGCTGTTGTGCGCCGATGAGGTGATTGGTGGCTTTGGCCGCACCGGCGAGTGGTTTGCCCATGAATACTTCGGCTTCGAGCCCGACACCCTGTCGATCGCCAAGGGCCTGACCAGCGGCTACGTGCCCATGGGTGGCCTGGTGCTGAGCAAGCGCATTGCCGAGGCACTGGTGGAGCGCGGCGGGGTGTTTGCCCACGGCCTGACCTATTCCGGCCACCCGGTGGCGGCGGCGGTGGCGATTGCCAACCTGAAGGCGCTGCGCGACGAAGGCATTGTCACCCAGGTGAAGGATGACACCGGGCCGTACCTGCAGCGCATCCTGCGCGAGGTGTTCGCCGACCACCCATTGATCGGCCAGGTGCAGGGCGCCGGGTTGGTGGCAGCGTTGCAGTTCGCCGAGCACAAGCCAACGCGCAAACGCTTTGCCAACGAGAACGACCTGGCCTGGCAATGCCGCACCTTTGGTTTCGAGGAAGGGGTGATCATTCGCTCGACCCTGGGCCGGATGATCATGGCCCCAGCCTTGATCGCCAACCACAGCGAGCTGGATGAACTGGTGGAGAAAACCCGCATTGCCGTGGACCGCACCGCGCGCCTGGTCGGCAAACTCTAAGGGCCACCTGTTTCTCTGTGGGAGCGGGCGTGCCCGCGAACACCGGCGCAGCCGGTGCCATCCATCGTGTCGCCTGATTCGCGGGCATGCCCGCTCCCACAGAGGGAGCGCGGCGCGCTTGCGGACTGTGTGGTACCTGATACCTCCGCAACAATGACCGCCACGGCGGTCGCCTGGAGTACAAATGTACACCCTCGAATTCTGGCAACAACGCGCCTCGGACCTGTACCTGCCCTCCCAGGCGCTGATCAACGGCAAACCCGTCAACGCACAGGATGGCGCCACCTTCGCCGCCATCAACCCCGCCACCAACGGCGTACTGGCCCAGGTCGCCGCCTGCGGCCAGGGCGAGGTCGACCTTGCCGTGGCCAGCGCCCGTCGGGCCTTCGAACAAGGCCCCTGGCCGCGCATGGCCCACGGCGAGCGCAAGAAAGTGCTGCTGCGCCTGGCCGAGCTGATCATGGCCCATCGCGAGGAGCTGGCGCTACTGGACTCGCTGAACATGGGCAAGCCGGTGATGGACGCCTACAACATCGATGTGCCGGGCTCGGCCCATGTATTCGCCTGGTACGGCGAGGCGCTGGACAAGCTGTACGACCAAGTGGCGCCCACTGCGGCGAATGCGCTGGCCACCATCACCCGCGAAGCCCTCGGCGTGGTCGCCGCCGTGGTGCCCTGGAACTTCCCGCTCGACATGGCCGCCTGGAAGCTCGCCCCGGCGCTGGCGGCCGGTAACAGCGTGGTGCTAAAACCTGCCGAACAATCACCGTTCTCGGCCCTGCGCCTGGCCCAACTGGCGCTGGAAGCAGGCTTGCCGGAAGGCGTGCTGAACGTGGTGCCGGGGCTGGGCGAGCAGGCCGGGCAGGCGCTGGGCCTGCACCCGGATGTGGACTGCCTGGTGTTCACCGGCTCCACCCAGGTGGGCAAGTACTTCATGCAGTACTCGGCGCAGTCCAACCTCAAGCAGGTGTGGCTGGAGTGCGGCGGCAAAAGCCCCAACCTGGTGTTCGAAAACTGTCAGGACCTGGACCTGGCGGCGGAAAAGGCCGCTTTCGGTATTTTCTTCAATCAGGGCGAGGTGTGTTCGGCCAACTCGCGGCTGTACGTGCAGCGCTCCATCCATGACGAATTTGTCGAGCGCCTGCAAGCCAAAGCCCGCCAGTGGTTGCCCGGCAATCCGCTGGACCCGGCGAGCCGTGCGGGTGCCATTGTCGATGCCGAGCAGACCGGCCGCATCGAGGCCGCCATTGCGCGTGCCGGGCAAGAGGGCGCACGGTTGGTGTGTGGCGGCCGGCGCCTGACCATCGAGGGTTCAAACAACTACATCGAGCCGACCATTTTTGCCGGTGTCGATGGCCGCATGCGCCTGGCGCAGGAGGAAGTGTTCGGGCCGGTGCTGGCCGTCAGCGCCTTCGACACGGAAGAAGAAGCGGTGCGCCTGGCCAACGACAGCATCTATGGCCTGGCGGCCTCGGTGTGGAGCGATGACTTCAACCAGGTGCACCGGGTGGCGCGGGCGTTGAAGGCCGGTACCGTGTCGGTGAACACGGTCGATGCGCTGGATGTGACGGTGCCGTTTGGCGGGGGCAAGCAGTCGGGGTTCGGGCGCGACCTGTCGCTGCATTCGTTCGACAAGTATTCGCAGCTCAAGACCACCTGGTACCAGTTGCGCGGCTGAGGTTCTGGTCATCAACCGCGTCGCCTGCTTCGCGGGCACGCCCGCTCCCACAGGAATCGCACTGCACCTGAGAGCGGTGCAGTACCTGTGGGAGCGGGCGTGCCCGCGAAGAGGCCCTGTCAGGCGCCGCAACGGGCCCGGTCAGAAGTCGACGCTAGCCGACAGCTGATAAGTCCGCGGCGCCCCCAGCCCCAAGGTCTGGGTCAGCGGCACACCCCAGTAGTCCTTGTCCCCCAGGTTGGCGATGTTCGCACGCAAGGTCACCGGCTTGCTGGCGACCAGGGTCACATAGCGGGCGCCAAGGTCGAAGATCGTGTAACCCGGAATCGACAGGCTGTTCTCGGCATTGATGTACTGCTTGGATTGCGAGGTCACGTTGCCGGTCAGGGTCAGCCCGTCCAGGCCAGGGATGTCCCATTCCATGCCCAGCTTGCCCTGCAGCTTGGGGTAGGCGGTGGCGGTCTTGCCATCGTTGGCACCACCTGCGGTCTTGGTCAGCTTGGGGTCGACATAGGCCACGCCACCCATCAGGCGCACGTCGGACAGGGGGGCGCCGAAGAAGCTCCATTCCACCCCACGGTTACGCTGCTCGCCACCGAACGAGAAGATGTTGGTGACCGGGTCGGTGTAGCTGCCCGGGCGCTTGATTTCGTACAGCGCCAGGGTGTGGCTGAACGTGCCCAGGTCGAGCTTGAGGCCGATTTCCTTCTGTTTGGATTTGTACGGCGCGAACACGTCGCCATAGTTGGCTGCGGTGATGGGTGCGGCCGCGCCCTTGCTCAGGCCTTCGATGTAGTTGGCGTACAGCGACAATTCATCGGTCAGCTTGAACAGAATGGCCCCGGCGGGGGTGGTGGCATGGGTGTCATAGCCGGGTTTGTTGCGCGCACCGGTATTGGTGTTGAAGGTGTCGGTGACCACTTCCTGACGACGTACGCCGAGGGTCAGTTGTATGCGGTCATCCAGCACCGACAGGGTGTCGGCGATGCCATAGCTTTTCAGGTCGTTTTCCGTGTGGGCAATCAGTGGCCAGGCCTCTGACACCTTTGGACCCCAGACCGGGTTGTAGATATTGGTCGTCCAGTTCGAGCCGGCGGCGCGGCGGCCGAAGTCCTTTTGCGTGTCGCTGTACTGGGTGGCATTGACCGACCATTGGTGGCCGATACCGAAGGTGTCGAAATGGCCACGCAGCCCGACCTCGGCAGAGGTCTTGTGGATCTCCATCTGCAACTGGCCCATCGCGGTGGTGAAATCGCCGGCGCTGTTGTTCACCGTGGCTGTGAGGGCGCCGCTGTAGCGATAGTCGGTCTTGCTGGTGCCGACCGCGCCATAGGCCAGCAACTGGTCGTTCAGCTCGTACTCACCGCGCAGGATGACCCCCTTGTCCTTGGTTTCCACATAGGCCCAGTTGGGGTTGAGCAGCGTGTCATTCTTGGGTGGCCTGGGCACTGGCACGCCAGCGGCCAGGCCCATGCCGCGGTTCTGGCCGCTGATGTGGTCGTCGGTATCGAACAGGTCGAGCGACAACTTGCCACGTTCGCCACGCCAGTCCAGGGCAAGCGAAGACAGCACGTTGCGCTGGCGTTGATCGTTTATGGCCGTGTCGCCGTCACGGTACATGCCGTTGAAGCGCACGCCGAACTGGTTGCCCTCGCCGAAGCGCCGGCCAACGTCCACATGGCCGCCAAGCTGGGCGTCGGACGCGTAGGTGGCGGTCAGCCGGGTCAGCGGCGTGTCGCCAGCGCGCTTGGGTATCAGGTTGACGACACCGCCCACCGAACCGCCGGGCGGCATACCGTTGAGCAGCGCCGACGGGCCTTTGAGGACTTCGATACGCTCGTACATTTCGGGTGAAGCGCGGTAGTAGGGTGCCATGCCGAACAGGCCATCGACAGTCATGTCACTGACGCTGGTCTGGAAGCCGCGGATCGAGTAGTTCTCGCTGTAGGTGCCGGTCAGGCCGTTGCTGAATACCGCCGGGTCGGTGGCGGCGATGACATCGGTGATGTCCCGGGCCTGCAGGTCCTGGATGTAGGTGTCGGTGTAGCTGACGGTGCTGAACGGCGTTTCCATGAAGTCTTTGTTGCCCAGCAGGCCCACCCGCCCGCCAGTGGCCACCTGGCCGCCGGCATACACCGGTGGCAGTGGATCGGCGGCGCTGGCCTGGGCGTCGATCAGGGTGGCGGGCAATTCCGGGGCGGCGGGTTTTTCTTCAGCGGCCTCTTGGGGAAGGGTGTTGGCTGCCTCGGCGTATGCGGCGATTGGCGCCAGTGTGCAGCTACCAAGGGCCAAGCCAATGAGTACGGCATGTGCCAGCGGGGTGCGCGGCAGCGCAGGCAATGCCAGGGCAGGGGACGAGAGTGTGTGCAAGGGACGGATGGACACGCGATGGCTCCAGAGGGACAGATGGCTGGTTGTGTTTTTGGTTTTAAAAAGCGAAGTCGTAAGGCAAACGAGAATCACGCGCTAACGCAGCGACAGGCATTTGCAAAAAGGCAGTGCCTAGTCCTGATAGCCCCTGATCACGTCATCCGCGATCAAGGCCAGTGAGGTCGGGCTGGCGGCCGTGACGTACCAGGCCTGTGGGTCGACGAACACCACGCGGCCGTGCTTCCAGGCGTTGGTCTGGCGCAGCAGGGGGTTGTCCAGGGTGTCTGCCGTCATCATCGGGCGATGCTCCATCACGGCGGTGCGGTCCACCACGTAGAGGATGTCGGGGTTGGCCTGCTGGATGAACTCGCTGGAAATCGGCTGGCCATGCAGGCCGGTATCCAGGGTGGTGGTGGCCGGCCTGACGCCCAGGTCGTTGAAGATGAAGCCGTAACGCGATTGCACGCCGAAGGCACTGAAGGCGCCGTTGTTGTGCAGCACCACCAGGGCCCGCTCCGGGCGGTCGCGGGTGACGTTGCGCGCCTGGGCCAGCCTGGCCTCCAGAGCGTCCACCTGGCGCTGGGCCAGGTCCTGCTTGGCGAACACCTGGCCAAGGCTGAGCAGGTGCTGCTTGACCACGGTGACATGCCCGGCTTCGCTGTCGCGGTAGTCCACATCGAAGTGCAGGGTCGGCGCCATTTCGCTCAGCTCGCCATAGTGGTTGGCCTGCAGCGAGGTGATCAGGATCAGGTCAGGTCGCGCCGCATGCACCCGCTCCAGGTTGGGCTGCACGATCGAGCCGACATCTGCCGTTTGCCCGGCATCCTTGTAGCGTGCAAGAAAGTCCGGCACGAAGTCCTTGGGCATGCCCGCCACGGGCACGCCCAGTTGGTCGAGAAAGTCCACTTCGTTCATGTCCAGCGCCACCGCGCGCTGTGGCAGTTGATTGATCACGGTGGTGCCCAGCTTGTGCTGCACGGTGACCGGCATGTAGTCGCCATGCTGCGCGGTTTTTTCCGTTGCCGCTGTGGCTGCCGTGGGCTCGTTGCAGCCGTGCAGGGCGAGGGTGGCGCCTAGCAGTAGCGCCAATGGCCAGCCGCCGGCGGTGTGGTTGCGGTTCATTGCTGTTCTCCGGGTGGGTTGAAGTAGTTGCACAGGCGGCCGCGCGCGCCGTGGGTGATTTCGAAATCAAGCCCGTACAGCGCGTGCAGCTGTTGCTCGGTGACCACCTGCTCGACGCTGCCGCTGCAATGCACCCGGCCGCCCTGCATGGCGACGATGCAGTCGGAGTAGGCGGCGGCGAAGTTGATGTCGTGCACCACCAGGATCACCGTGCGGCCGAACTCGTCGCACAGCCGGCGCAGGGCGCGCATGATCTGCACGGCGTGGCGCATGTCGAGGTTGTTCAACGGCTCGTCGAGCAGCAGGTAGTCGGTCTGCTGGGCGATGGTCATGGCCAGAAACGCCATTTGCCGCTGGCCTCCGCTGAGTTCATCGAGGTAGGCCTGGCGCAGCGGCTCCAGCGACAGAAAGGCAATGGCCTGGTCGATGGCCAACTGGTCTTCCCAGGTGAGCGCACCACGGCTGTAGGGGAAGCGGCCGAACGCGACCAGCTCGTCGACAGTCAGGCGCAGGTTGAAGTCCACCGACTGGCGCAGGGTGGCCACGCGTCGGGCATAGTCGCCGATGGCGATGCTGTCGATGCGTTGCCCGTCCAGGCGTATGTCACCGCTGCCCGGCGCCAGCAGCCGGGCCAGCATCATCAGCAAGGTGGTCTTGCCGGCGCCGTTGGGGCCGATCAGCGAGGTCAGCTGTCCGCGTGGGAAGCTGGCGCTTACCCCGCTCAACACCGCCTTGCTGCCATAGGTTTTGTGCAGGTTGTGGACAGTAATCATGCGGCTCCCTGTTTGCGCACCATCAGGGCGAGGAAGTAGGTGCCACACACCAGGTTCACGAGGATGCCGACGGTGGTCCTGTAGTTGAAGACATGCTCGACCAGCAACTGGGCGGCAATGAACACGGCAATGGCCACGGCGCTGCCGAGGGCCAGGGTGACCCGGTGGCGGAAGGTGCCGGCCAGGGCATAGGTGATGTTGGCGACGAACACGCCCATGAATGCCGTGGGCCCCAGCAGGCTGGTCGACACCGCGACCAGCGCTGCGATCAGCGCCAGCAGCAGGCGCACGTTGCGCCGATAGTCCACGCCCAGCGAAATGGCCTGGTCGCGCCCGAGTGCCAGCACGTCCAGCACCGATACCGCCCGGGCCAGCAGCACACACAAGCCCGCCACCAGTACCGCCGAATACAGCAGCAACTGCGGCGATGCCCGGTTGAACGACGCCTGGGTGTAGCCCAGCAGCATCGAGAACTCGCCGGGGCTGACTTTCAGCTGGACGAACTGGGTGAACGTGGCCATGACCATGGTCAGCACCAGGCCGACCAGCAGCAGGAAGTACACGTTGTTTTTGCCGTCGCGAAACAGCCAGCGGTGCAGGGCCCAGGAATAGCCGAGCATCAGCAGCACCGAGAGCAGGAAGTTGCCGTTACTGCCCAGCACTGTCAGCCCCTGCACGCCCATGCCCAGCACCAGCAGCGCCTGCAGCAGCAGGTACACGGCTTCGTAGCCCATGATCGCCGGGGTGAGGATGCGGTTGCCGGAGAGGGTCTGGAAGGCGATGGCGGAGCAGGCCACGCACACGCCACCGATCACCATGGCCGCCAGCCGCACAAGGCGCTTGGGGATGAGGTAGGCGAAGTCCGCCCCGGCGTTGACGAACACGAACAGCGTGGCCAGGGCGACCACGGCCAGCCACATGCAGTGTCGGCCTTTCATCGTTGCCTCCAGATGATCAGCCCGAGGAAGATCAGCCCGCCCAGGCCGCCTGCAGTCAGGCCGATGGGCACTTCGAACGGGTAGATCAGCAGCCGCCCGAGCAGGTCGCAGACCAGCAGCAACGCCGCACCGCCCAGTGCCACCAGTGGCAGGGTGCGGCGCAGGTTGTCGCCATGGCGCAGGGCGACCAGGTTGGGCACCACCAGGCCGACGAAGGGGATGGCGCCGACGATGATCACACTGGCCGACACCGTCACTGCTACCAGCAGCAGGCCCAACGTCACGTTGGCGGTGTAGTTCAGGCCCAGGCTGGTGGCCATGCCTTCGCCCATGCCCAGCACGGTGAAGCGTTGTGCGTACAGGTAGGTGAGCAGCACGATCGGTACGATCAGGTAGAGGGTTTCGTAGCGGCCCTGCACCACCTTGGAAAAATCACCCAGCAACCAGCCCTGCATGCTTTGCAGCAGGTTGAAGCGGTAGGCATAGAACTCCGCCAGCGCACTCAGCACGCCGCCGTACATCAGGCCGATGACCGGCACCAGCACCGCGTTGCGGGCGCGTATGCGGCGGATGATGGCGACAAACAGCAGGCTGGCGGCAAAGCACACGGCCAGTGCGAACAGCATGCGCAGCAGGGCCCCGGCCGCCGGCGCCAGGCCCAGCGACAGCAAGATGCCCAGGCGCGCGGCATCGAGCCCGCCGGTGGTGCCGGGCTCGACGAAACGGTTGCGCACGATCTGCTGCAGGATCACCCCGCATACCGCCAGCCCGACACCCACCAGTATCAATGCGGCCAGGCGTGGCAGGCGGCTTGCGGTCAGGGTCAGCCAGGCGTCGCCTTGCAGGGTAAGCAACTGGGTCCAGGCCAGCTCACGAACGCCGACCGCCAGTGAGGCTGCGCACAACAGCAGGAACAGGATGAGCCATGCAACACGCATCAGTCGTGTTCCACCCTCGCTGCCCCGATGCGCCAGCCGCTGGCGGCGTGGCGCTGTTCGAGCATGCGTGCATAGTGCCCGCCATTGGCCCGCAGTGTGGCCGGTGCGCCTTGCTCGACAACCTGCCCGGCGTCCAGCACCACGATATGGTCGGCCATGGCCACGGTGCTGAGCTGGTGCGCGATGACCACCAAGGTGCAACGCCCACGCAGGCTGTGCAGCGTCCGGGCAATCACGGCCTGGTTCTCGGCATCGAGGGCGGCGGTGGCTTCGTCCACCAGCAGTACTGGCGCTTGCCTGATCAGCGCACGGGCAATGGTGACACGCTGGCGCTCGCCACCGGAAAGCCGCGCCCCGCCTTCGCCCACGGGGGTATCGAGGCCCTCGGGCAGCCGTTCGAGGGTGTGCGCCAAGCCGGCCATGTGCGCCGCTTGCAGCACCTCGGCGTCGCTGGCATCGGCTTTGCCGATACGGATGTTGTCGGCGATGCTGCCCTGGAACAGCCAGGTATCCTGCAGCACCTGGCTGACCGTGTCGGTCAGGCAGGCGCGGGCCATGTGCCGCACGTCCGCGCCGCCAATGCGCACGCTGCCTTCAGTGGTATCGAAGCAGCGTGCAATCAGGCGCATCAGCGATGTCTTGCCCGAACCCGAGGCGCCGATGACGGCGGTCATGCTGCCTGCCGGGGTGTGCAGGTTCACGTTCTGCAGCACGTCGGGCCCGGTAGGGCTGTAGCGCAAGCTCACCCCTTGCAGGTCGATCGCGCTGCCCACTGGCCGCTGGGGCGAGGCGGGCTCTGGCAACGGCTTGGCTGCCAGGATCCGTTCGATTTCCTGCAACTGGCCATGGGCCCCGCGCAGGATCTCGACATGGCTGGCCACGTCCTGCAGCGGGTCGATGAAGCGGCAGACCAGCACCAGTGCCACGATCACCGCCACTGCATCCTGCGCCTGGCCACCCGCCTGATCGCCGAACCACAGGCCGGCGGCCACCAGCAGCGCGGCGAACGTTGCCTGTACTGCCCAGCTGTTGAGCAGTGCTGACAGCGAAGCACGAATGATCAGGCCCATGCCGCTGCTGCGCTGCTGCTCCAGGCTTTGCGTCAGCAACCGCGTGCCACCACCAGCCCCATTGAAGGCCCGCAGCACCGACTGTGCCTGGGCGAACTCGACCATGCGCTGGCTGGCGGCGGCGAAGTGCTGGTGAAAGGCCTGATCGGCGCGGCGCCCCAGGCGTGCGCTGAACAGCAGCACTGCACCCAGCGCCGGCAGCGCCAGCAGGGCGATCAGGCCCAGCGGCGGGTGCAGGATGAACAGCGCTACCACCAATACCAGCGGCGTGACGCTGCCACTGATCAAGGGTGTGAGCACATGGGCCGGCAGTTGGGCCACGGCCATCGTGCCCTGGGTGATCACATGCCCGAGCCGCGCGGTGTTGTCGGGAGTGAACCAACCCAGTGGCAGCTGCGCCACCTGGGCACCAATATGCTGACGGCCGCCTTGCAGCACCGCTACCGCCAAGCTTATGCCGGCCTGTTCCACCCGGCGTCGCCAGACCCAGCACAGCGTCATGCCGGCGGCCAGTACGGCCAGCCAGGCACTGGCAGCGCGTATTTCGCTGTTCAGCAGGTGCAGCATGATCGGCGCCAGGGTACTGATGGTCAGGCCACTGAATACCCCGTACAGCACGGTCATCAGCAGGTAACGGCGCCAGGCCGGGGCGCTTTCGCCCAGCAGTCGAACGAAGGTTTTCAGCATGCTGGCAGCGCCTTTTTCACGGTGTCCTGATACCCACCCTGCGCCCACAGCCGTGCATAAAGGCCTTGGCGGGTGAGCAATTCGCTGTGGCGCCCTTGTTCACACAGGGCGCCTTGGTCCAGCACCAGGATCTGGTCGGCATGCATCACCGTGTCCAGCCGGTGGGCGATGACCAGCAGGGTGCGACCCCGGGCGAAACGCGACAGGGCATCCTGGATCGCCGCCTCACTTTCGGCATCGGCGGCTGCAGTGGCCTCGTCCAGGACCAGCACGGGCGGGTCGAGCAGCACGGCGCGGGCGATGCTCAGGCGTTGTTGCTCACCCCCGGACAATTGCGCGTCTTCGCCCACCACCGAGTCATAGCCACGCGGCAGTTGCAGGATGCGTGCGTGAATGTTGGCCAGGCGCGCAGCCGCTTCGACTTCTTCGCGGGTTGCAGTCGGTTTACCCAGGGCGATGTTGTCGGCCACGCTGGCATGGATCAGCCGCACCTCCTGCAGCACGAAACCGATGCGTCGGTACAGTTCGCGGCTCTCGACCTGCCGCAGGTCGACGCCGCCCAGGGTGATGCGCCCGGCGTCGGGGTCGAAGAACCGCAGCAGCAGGCGCGCCAGCGTCGACTTGCCGGCGCCAGAGGGGCCGACGATGGCGGTGGTGGTGCCGGGGGCCAGGGTGAAGCTGACGTCATCGAGCACGTTGTTGCCGGGGGCGTAGGCATGGCTCAGTTGCTCCACGCGTACTTCGCTGCCGTTGGGCAGGCTGCCAACCGCAGGGGCCGGCAGCACCGGGGTGTCCAGCAGGGCCTGCACCCGCTGGGCCGCCCCCACCGCGTTGTTGAGGTCGTGGGTGATGAAGTGCAACAACTGTAGCGGCGCGCACAACCCAGGTGTGACCAAGACAAAGGGCAGTATCTGTAGCGGCGCTATCCAGCCCAGGGCCACGAACGCCATGCCTGCCAGCAGCACCACGCCCAGTACCGTCACCGGGGCGATCAAGGCATTGGCCCGTGCCATCGCCACCACCAGTGGGCGGGTGAACCCGGTGAAGGTGTCGGCAAAGGCATCGACCGCTGCACGGTAGCGGTCCTGCGCGTTGCCGCGCCCGCCGAATGCCTTGACCAGCGGCATGCCATTGACGAACTCGACCACCGCGTTGTCGATGCGCCCCATGCCTGCCACCACATCACCCATATGCGCTGAGCTGGCCTTGATGGCCCGGTGCAGAAACAGGAAAAACGCCGGGAAGGGCAGCAGCACGACCACGGCAAGGCGCCAGTCCATGGCGAACAGGTAGGCCACGGAAATCAGCACGGCGCCCACGGCGCGGCCCAGCGTGGTGAAAAAGTGCGCGGTCAGGCTGTGCAGTGTGCCGATGTCGTCCTGCATGGCCCTTTTCACGTCGCTTGATGCCCGCTCGCTGAACCAGCCGAGTGGCACTTGCATCAGGCGCTGGCCGATCGCGACGCGCAGGTGATGGGTGATGTGGTTGTCGGCCTGGTGCGCCAGCATTTCGGCCGTGGTGATCAGGGCCATGCCGGTGAACAGGCTGGCGATGCTGGCTGCGATGGCCCGGCCAATGGCGCCCGATGTGGCGGTTTCGCTCAAGGCCAGCTGCGCGATGTACGCAATGCCTGCCAGCGGTACCAAAGCCAGCATCGAACCTACAGCGGCCAGAAATGCCGACAGCGCCAACCGCCCGCGAATGGGCGAGAGTACACGGCTGAGCGGGCTGCGGGCTTTGCTGGTTGGAGGGGCGGTATCGTCAAGGGGCGTTGATGGATCGGACATGAAGCGGGCCTGGAAAGCTGCAAATTAATTAGTTGCATGACTATAAACTAATTTGCGAAAACCCGACAAGACAGCTACAAGACTGTCTTCACACAGCCTGGAGGAACCGATGCAACCACCACAACGCACACCCGGACGCGGTCGCCCTCGCACCATCACCCGTGAACGGATTGCCGACGTGAGCGTCGTCATCGGTCTGCCCAACCTCACCTTCGTGGGTGTGGCCGCTGCGTTGGGCGTAAGCCACATGGCCCTGTACAAGCACGTGCCGAACATCGAAGCACTCAAGTGCCTGGTGGCCGAGGAAGTCTTCCAGCGCTGGCAAATCCCCAAGGCAGACGGGGATTGTGCAGAAGGGTTACAGGCCTACCTGACGCGCTTTGCCGCGTCGGTACAGGCATTCGTCAAGGCGCACCCGGGGTTGACGCCGTATGTGATCCGCAGGCTGGCGGCGACAGAAGCGATGATCGACAAGATCAACGACCACCAGGCACACATCGCCCAGGCCTACGGCCTGAGCCTGGAGCAGGCGCGCTGGTTGTTGTCGACGGTGGCGTTCCACGGCTTTGCGGTGGCCGACACGGTGTACACGGTGTCGGGGCGCGAGCCGCTGCTGGAGGCCGACCGGGCTGGCGAAGAATCGGAGATGGAAGTGGAGTTGCTTGAGGGCATGCAGGCGCTGATTGTTGGCGCGCTGGTCATGCTGGAGCAGCGCGGTTGATGTGGTGGCATGGCACCGGCTGCGCCGGTGTTCGCGGGCTCGCCCGCTCCCACAGGAACCGAGTCACACCAGAGGGCAGCTCACTACTGTGGGAGCGGGCGAGCCCGCGAAGAGGCCTGATCAGGCGCTGCTCGTATTGCGGCAGGCACCGGACGTGTCAACCCCACGTTATTTTTTCGCCAACCCGGCAGAAACCCCGCCCGCACTCTACACTGCTCCGGATATCAGCCAAGGCAATGTGCCACACATGGAGTACCTGGAATGGGCTGCGTGTCGAATGGCCGTGTTGCCGGTAAAGCCGGGCGTGGTATCTCACTGCAATGGCTGATAGCGCTGGCCATCGTGCTGGGCATGCTGTTGCTCGGCGCTGCCCTGGCCTGGCAGGGTTATCGCGGCATTCGCCAGACCCTGGTCGCCGCCGCCGGCGATGCCGCCCAGCAGGTTGGCAAGACCATCGACGAACGCGCCCGGCGCCTGATCGACCCGGCGCAAAGCAGCATCCGCCTGCTGGCCCACAACCCGTCCGCACATACCCAGGCACAGCGCCTGGAACGGCTGCCACAGTTGGTCGAGACACTGGATGCCAACCGCATGCTCAGTGCTGCTTACATGGGCTACACCAACGGTGATTTCCTGTTGGTCCGCCGGCTGCGCGACCCACAGCTGCTGCAGCGCTTTGCCGCGCCGCCGGGCACCGCGTTTCTGGTGCAGAGTGTCAGCCGGGGAGAGGGCGGGGTGGTACAGGGCGAGTGGCGCTACTACGACCGGGCGTTGAACCTGTTGCAAGCCCAGGCCAAACCCGAATACCGCTACGATCCGCGCACGCGCCCGTGGTTCGCCGAAGCCAGCGCACAGCCCGGTACCGCGCTGACCCCGCCATACGTGTTTTTCACCACCCGCGAGATCGGCCTGACCATGGCGCAACGCAGCATTGACGGTGGTGCAGTGATCGGCATGGATGTTTCGGTCAACGACCTGGCCAGCGAAACCCAAGGCCTGCGCATCACCCCCGGCACCGAGATTGCTGTGGTCGACGACCAGGGCAGCGTGGTGGCCTACCCGGACTTGCAGCGGGTGATCGTGCACGAAGGGCAGGGCGTGCGCCTGTCGCGTATCGGCGAGCTGGGCGTTGCAAGCCTGCAGCACCTTTACGCTGACCAGCAGCAAGGCACCCGGGCACAGCCCTATCAGGTGGAGGGGCAGACCTGGTATGGCATGCGCATCCCGCTGACCAACCTGGCCGGGCAGGACTTGCAGGTACTGATTGCCGTGCCGGCCCATGAGTTGCTGGCCGGTGCGCGCAAGGTGCTGTTCGAGCAGTTGCTCTGGACCGCTGCGCTGATGGCCGTGCTGCTGGTGCTCGGCGGGGTACTCGGGCGGCGCATCGGTCGCCCGTTGAAGGTGCTGGCCGAGCAGGTGCAGGGCCTGGCCGGCTTCGACTTCAGCCGTGAAGTGGGGGTGACGTCGCGGGTGACCGAAGTACGCGGACTGAGCCATGTACTGAGCCGCATGTCCGGCACCATCCGCAGCTTTCAGGCCATTACCCTCGCACTCAGTCGCGAGCGCGACCTGGAGCACATGCTCGATGGCGTGCTCACCCACCTGGTGGAGGCTGCCGGGGCCGATGCCGGTGTGGTGTACCTGTTTGACGCCGAGCACGCGCTGCTACGCCTGGCCGCCTCCTGCCGCGGTGAGCAATACCCGGCCGAGCTGGCCGTGGATGAAGCTGCCCGGCCCACGCTGGCCGCTGCCGTGAACAAGGCCCTCGGGCTGCACGAACGCAGCCTGGCTGTGGTGCTGAAAGACCGTAGCCAGGCGCTGTTGGGCATCCTGGTGCTGCAACTGGACGACGCACAGGCGCGCGACCAGTTGGGCCAGCCGTTCCGGCAGTTTGTCGAAGAGCTGTCGGGTGTGGTGGCTGTGGCCATCGAGACGCGCCAGCTGGTCGAAGCCCAGCAACGCCTGATGGATGCCATGATCAAGCTGCTGGCCGACGCCATTGATGCCAAAAGCCCCTATACCGGCGGCCATTGCGAGCGGGTGCCGCAGCTGGCGCAGATGCTGCTGGACCAGGTGGTAGCCGCCGACAGCGGCCCCTATGCCAGTTTCAGCATGACCGAGGCCGAGCGCTACGAATTCCGCGTGGCGGCCTGGCTGCACGATTGTGGCAAGGTCACCAGCCCCGAGTATGTGGTGGACAAGGCGACAAAGCTGGAAACCTTGTACAACCGCATTCACGAAGTGCGCATGCGCTTTGAAGTGCTGTGGCGCGATGCCGAACTCGCGTACTGGCAAGGCCTGGCCAGCGGTGCAGATCAGCAGGCGCTGCAAGCCAACCTGGTACAAAGCCAGGCCCGCTTGCAGGATGACTTCGCCTTCGTCGCCCAGGCCAACATCGGCGGCGAGTTCATGCAGGACGCCGACATCGAACGCTTGCAGCAGATTGGCCAGCGCCGCTGGCAGCGCCACTTCGACAACCGCCTGGGCATTTCCCGCGACGAGGCCGAGCGTTTTGCAGGCTTACCGCAACCTGCACTGCCGGTAGACGAACCCCTGCTGGCCGACCGGCCGGAGCACCGCGTGCCCTGGGGTGAGCGCAAACCACCGGTGGCCAAGGGCGACCCGCGCAACCACTGGGGCTTCGACATGCGCCTGCCAGCCCATGCCAGCGACCATGGCGAGCTGTACAACCTGTCGATCCGACGCGGCACGCTGAATGACGAAGAGCGCTTCAAGGTCAACGAGCACATCGTGCAGACCATCATCATGCTCAGCGCGCTGCCGTTTCCGCGTCAGCTGAAACGGGTACCGGCCATTGCCGGCAACCACCACGAAAAGATGGATGGCAGCGGCTACCCACGCCGGCTGGGCGAGCACGACCTGGGCATTGCCGAACGGGTGATGGCGATTGCCGACATCTTCGAAGCGCTGACGGCGGCAGACCGGCCGTACAAACCGCCGAAGACGCTGTCCGAGT
The DNA here is from genome assembly GCF_050058005.1 of Pseudomonas sp. WOUb67. Taxonomy (NCBI): domain Bacteria; kingdom Pseudomonadati; phylum Pseudomonadota; class Gammaproteobacteria; order Pseudomonadales; family Pseudomonadaceae; genus Pseudomonas; species Pseudomonas sp. WOUb67. Next base: position 3,211,350 of record NZ_CP170112.1, read on the forward strand.
CGGTGAAAATCCTGGTGTTCATGGCCCGCGACAGGCACATCGACGGGCAACTGCTGCAACTGTTCCTCAGCAGCGGGGTGTACCGCCAGTATGCCGAGCGTTTCCTGCGCGCCGAGCAGATCGACGAGGTGGATGTGCCGTATTGGCTGGCGCAGATATCCGCTTCGAGCGCAGGAATGCCTGCCACCTGATGCAAGCCACGGACCATGCGCTATGTAGGAGCGGGTTTAGCCGCGAAAGGGCCGGCAGGTGTTCACCACAACAATTTCTGCGCCTGTGAGACCGAGCGCCGCCCGCGCGGCGCATCGCGAGCTACGCTCGCTCCTACGTTTGTTTCGGGCCAATTATGCCTGCGAGATTTGCGCGCGAACGCCCCGTTGCATGACACGATATCGCGTCGTATAAACCAGGCGGTCGCGCGCCTCTGGCACAGGCATGACTGGCCCGAAACAAACGTAGGAGCGAGCGTAGCTCGCGATGCGCCGCGCGGGCGGCGCGCGATCTCATAAACGCTGCAAACCTTTCGGCGAACCTCACTCGTACCCCTGCACCCCGGCTATATGCCGCCCGGCCACATAACCAAAGGTCAGCGCCGGGCCCAGGTTGATGCCACCCGACGGGTACCAGCCGCCAAACACGCTGGCCATGTCGGTACCTGCGGCATACAGCCCCGGGATCGGCTGCCCGGCCTCGTCCAGCACGCGGGCACTGCCATCGGTGCGCAGCCCGGCAAAGGTGCCAAAGCAGCCAGGCTTCACCTTCACCGCATAGAATGGCCCGTGCTCGATGGGCGCTACACAGGGGTTGGGCCCTTTGTGCTGCGGGTCGCCCTGCTTGCGGTTGAACGGTGTGGAACCACGGCCGAATGCCGGGTCCTGGCCGTTGCGGGCGTGGCTGTTGAAGCCATCGACCGTGGCGCGTAGCCCGGACGGGTCGATGCCACAGGCCTGGGCGAGTTGTTCGAGCGTGGCGCCGCGCTTGAGGTAGCCGTTGCGCACATGCGGCCCTACCGGCAGCGGTGCCGGGCGGGCATAACCCAGGCCATAGCGGCGCAAGAAGCGATGGTCGCAGACCAGCCACGAGCACACTTCTTCGTCCGACGGCACCGCCGCGACCATGGCTGACACATAATCGTAATAGCCATGCGCTTCGTTGACAAAGCGCTTGCCGTTGGCCAGCACACCAATGATGCCGGGCTTGCCGCGCTCGATGATGTGCGGGAAGTGGCCGACGCTGCCGTCACGGTGCGGCACCTGTGAAACCGGTGCCCAGGCCACCGGCGACTTCAGGTCGGTGGCGACCACGCCTCCGGCTGACTCGCCCAGGCGCAGCCCGTCACCGGAACAACCCTGGGGCGGCAGGGCCAGGTTGTCGTGGCCGCTGGCATCACGTGGGAAAAGCTGGCGGCGCCGGGCACTGTCGTTGGGGAAGCCACCGGCCGCGAGTACCACCGCCTTGGCCCGAATCTGCCGATCGCCCTGCGGTGTGCCCACCAGCACCCCGCGTACCTGGCCCTCTTCGACCAGCAGGCGTTTGGCCGGCGCCGACTCCTGCAGGTGCACGCCCAGGTCTTGTGCCGACTTGGCCAGGCGCGCCACCAGCGCCACACCATTGACCAGGTGCATCGCCCGGCCATGCCGGGCCAGGTGATACAGGTGGCGGCCAAAGCGTTTGCAGACATGCAGCAAGGCCTTGGGCGAGCGGGTCATGTTGAGGAAGGCGGCCAGGTCGACGCCGGCCATGATCGGCATGCCCATGAACGAAGTTTCGCGCATGGTCTTGCGTAAACGCGGCAGCAACGCGCCAACCTGGCGGGCGTCGTACGGCGCGGCAATCACTTGGTGCCCGCCCTGGGCCGCACCGGGTGTGTCGCCATGCATGTCCGGGATGCCGTTGCCGTCGGCAAACTGCAGCGCTGTGTGTTTTTCGAAGAACGCCACCATATGCGGGCAGGCTTCGAGGAAGGCATCCACACGCTCGGCGTTGTAATTCGCCCCCAGTTCATTGCGCAGGTAGGTGCGTGGCTGCTCGATGTCTTCCGCAATGCCAGCCCGCTGGGCCAGCGGGTTGCGTGGCACCCAAGCCCAGCCGCCGGACCAGGCGGTGGCGCCGCCAAAAACGGGTTCCTTCTCCAGCACGATCACCTTCTGCCCGTGCCAGGCAGCCGTCACGGCCGCAGCCAGCCCGGCGGCGCCGGAGCCTATGACCAGTACATCATATTCGGTATCGAGAGCAGCAGAAGGCATTGCGGCGTTCCTGTTTTGTTATTAGAACAAGGTTCCATATTTTTATTCGCACTGCTTTGGCCTGCAAGTGCATGGCAGCCTGGCTTGGCAACTACTGGGCGATAACCGGACATTTCACGGCCTCCTGGCTGCGCCCTCTACCGCTCATGTGGAATCATCTTCTAGAATCCGCAAAAAATTCAGGGACCTGTGTCATGGCTGGTAGTCAGATCGAACGCGCCTTCAGTCTTGTAGAAAGCCTTACCGGCGAACCTCAGGGGCTGCCATTGCAAACCCTGGCCGAGCGCCTGGACATTCCCAAAAGCGCGGCCCACCGCATGCTCACCGAACTGGTGCGGCTGGGCTACGTGCGGCAGAACCGCGACAACAGCCGTTATCAGCTGTCGGCCAAGCTGGTGGCCATGGGCTTTCGTTACTTGTCCAGCAACGGTGCCGACATCATCCAGCCGATTCTCGACCGTCTGGCCCAGGACAGCGGCGAACTGGTGCGCCTTGGCGTGATTGACGGTGCCCGCCAGACCTGGATCGCCAAGTCTCAGGGCGCCCGCTCCGGGCTGCGTTACGACCCGGACATGGGCCGCGATGCGCCACTGTTCTACACCGCCTCCGGGCATGCCTGGCTGGCCAGCCTGGACGATGAACAGGCGCTGCAGATGGTGCTGCGCCAGGGCATTGCCGACCCTGCGCAGTTCGGCCCGAACGCGCCACGTTCTACTGACGCGCTGCTCGCCTACCTGCACCGCGCCCGCGAGCAAGGTTATGCCTGGGTGGAGGAAACCTCGGCGATCGGAACCTCGGCCCTGGCGGCGGTGGTGCGTCGCCCGCAAACGGACGAGGTGATCGGCGTATTGAGCATCGCCGGGCCCAGCGCGCGCATGGCGCCAAGCCGCCTGGCAGAGCTGGCGCCGCTGCTGCTGGCGGCGGCGCAAGAGCTGTCCGCAGCCAGCCGGGCAAGCGAATTGTTCGCCTGAAAGCGCGTTACTGGTCGATTACCGCACAGTCTGTTCTGAGGGTTCTTCTGAAAAGCTGAACTTGGTTCTAAATTGTCGAGTGTTGATTCTGGAATCTGATTTCAGAATCGGCACAACAACAATGACAAGAGGACAGGCTGTTGAACGCACCCCTTCGTATTGCCTTGATCGGCGCCGGCATCATGGGCCGCCAGCACTCCCAGCACCTGCGCAATGTGCCGCAAGCGCAACTGTGCGCGGTGGCCGACCCCGGCCCGCAGGCCGAGGCTTTTGCCGCCGAATGCGGCGTGCCCTGTTTTGCCGACCACCGGCAGATGCTGGAACGTGTGCGCCCCGAGGCGGTAATCGTTGCCAACCCGAACAACCTGCATGTGGCTACCGCGCTGGATTGCATTGAGGCCGGCGTGCCAGTGCTGGTCGAGAAACCGGTGGGCGTGCACCTGGATGAAGTCCGTGCGCTGGTAGAGGCATCGCGCAGCCGGGGTGTGCCAGTGCTGGTCGGCCATCACCGGCGGCACAACCCACTGATCGCCAAGGCGTACCAGGTGATTGCCGACGGCAAGCTGGGCCGGCTGATCAATGTCACTGCACTGTGGCAACTGCAAAAACCAGACAGTTACTTCGACACCCCCTGGCGTCGCGAGCCGGGGGCCGGCTTCTTGCTGACCAACCTGATCCACGACCTCGACCTGCTGCGCCATCTGTGCGGCGAGGTAGTGCAGGTGCAGGCGTTCACCCGTAACGATGTACGCGGGTTTGCCAACGAAGACAGCGCGGCGGTGCTGCTGCAGTTTGCCAACGGTGCGTTGGGCAGCCTGACCGGCTCCGACGCGGTGGCCGCGCCGTGGAGCTGGGAGCTGGACTCTGGCGAAAGCCCCATATACCCGCGCCAGGATGGCCAGCCCTGCTACCTGCTGGCCGGCACCCAAGGGGCGCTGAGCATTCCCCAGCTCAAGCGCTGGCACTACGCCGAGGCGGGGTCGGGCTGGCACACGCCGCTGCTGCAAAGTGAAGAAAGCATTCCTGACGGCGAGGCGTTGACCCTGCAGTTGCAGCATTTCGTGCGGGTTGCCCGGGGTGAGCAGGCGCCGCTGATCGACGCTGCCGACGGTGGCCGCACCCTGGCGCTGATCGAAGCGATCCGCCAGGCGGCACAAAGCGGCCGGGCCTGTGCCCCCGAGCAGATTGCCTAAGCCGACCTTGACTTATATTTGGTGACTAACAATGACTGATCGAATTTTCTCCCTTGCCGCCCTGACGGTGCTCGAACTGTCCCCGCCGGACATGGTCGAGGCAGCTGCCCGCGCCGGTTACAGCCACGTTGGCCTGCGCCTGGTGCCCGCCACCGAACAGGAGCAGCACTTCCCGCTGGTGGCCGACGCCGACCTGCGCCGGCAAACCCAGGCGCGCCTGCGCGACACCGGTATCAAGGTGCTCGATTTGGAGATACTGCGCCTGAAGCCGGAAACCTGCGTGGCCGATTTCGAACCAATTCTGGCGGTAGGGGCCGAGCTGGGTGGAACGGAGCTGCTGGTGGCTGGCAACGACCCGGATGAAGCCCGTCTGACCGAGCGCTTTGCCGCGTTGTGTGACCTGGCAGCGGGGTACGGCATTTATCCGCATCTGGAGTTCATGCCCTGGACCGATGTGCGCGACCTGAGCCAGGCCATGCGCGTGGTGTCCAACGCCGACCGCAGCAATGGCTGCGTGCTGGTGGATGCCTTCCACTTCAACCGCTCCCGGTCTTCGCTGGGCGACCTGGCACAACTGGCGCCGCAACGCATGCGCTACGCCCAGCTGTGCGACGTCGCCGGCCCGGTACCGGCCGACATGGACGAAATCCTGCGCCAGGCGCGTAACGAGCGGCGCTTCCCCGGTGACGGCGATGCCGACCTGGTCAGCCTGCTGCGCGGCCTGCCACCAACCGTGCCGCTGAGCCTGGAAATCCCCACACGGCAGCTACTGGAGCAAGGCATCAGCGGCGAACAGCGCGCGCGCATGGCGCTGGAAAAAGCCATGGCTGTACTGGCTACCGTCTGATTTCGGAACCATCACTCAGGCTATCGCATCACCCTGTAGGAGCAGCCTTGTGCTGCGAAGAGGCCGGTAAGGCTAAAGTTTATCTTCGGCTGCAATGGCCTCTTCGCAGCACAAGGCTGCTCCTACAGGGCTTGTGTTTGCCCTCGCAATCGACGCTGCCCTGACAGGCCTGATCACCAGACCAAAAAAAGGGCCCGCAAGGGCCCCGTAGAGGTAAGTGGCTAGCGCCCTCAGGCGCTTTCGACCTTGCGCGGTGCCATGAAGTACATCCACACCAGCGCCAGGAAATACATGGCCGGAATCATCGTGAACAACACGGCATAGTTGTTGTTGGTGGCGGTCAGTACGCTGCCGACGATCTGCGTCATGAACATCCCGCCAATCGCCGCGCACATGCTGCCGAAGCCGAACACCGTGCTCACCAGGTGCTTGGGCGTGTAATCCATCACCAGGCTCCAGATATTCGCCGTCCACGCCTGATGCGCGCCGACTGCCAGCGAGATGGCGGCCACAGCGACCCACAGGCCGCTGGCGTTGGCGGCAAAGACGACGCTGACCATGGTGCAGGCAAAGATCAGCATCGACACCAGCCGCGCGGTGGTGGCCCGCACGCCACGCCCGATCAGCCAGGACGACAGGATGCCGCCGCCGATGCTGCCAAAGTCCGCCGTCAGCCAGATGATGATCAGCGGGATGCCCATCTGGGTCACGTTGATGCCCAGGCTGTATTGCTGGTTGAGAAACGGCGGCAGCCAGTACAGGTAAAACCAGAACACCGGCGCAGTGATCGCATAGGCCACCGCAAACGCCCAGGTGCCACGCAGGCGCAAAATACGGCTGAACGGCACGCGGGTCGGCTCGGGCTCGTCATCCTGCTGGATGTACTGCACCTCACTCTGGCGCACGCTGGGGTGGTCTTCAGGGTTGTAGTACTTCAATACCCAGAACACCACCCAGACCAGGCCCAGGCAGCCCATGGCGATGAACGCAGCCTGCCAGCCCCATACGGCCAGAATCAGCGGCAGCAGGGCCGGGGTGACCATGGCGCCGACGTTGGTGCCGGCGTTGAACAGGCCAGTAGCAATAGCCCGCTCACCCGCCGGGAACCACAACCGCACAGTCTTCACGCAGGCCGGGTAGTTGGCGGCCTCGGTCAGGCCCAGGATGAAACGGCAAACCATGAAGCCGGCCGCCGAAGTAGCCAGGCCATGGGCGCCGGTGGCCAGGCTCCACAGCAGTACGGCGAAGAAGAAGGCGCGTTTAACCCCAACCTTGTCGATCAGCCGGCCCTGCAGCAGAAAGCCTATGGCATAGCCGACCTGGAACCAGAAGTTGATGTTGGCGTAGTCCATCGCCGTCCAGCTCATCTCCTTGGCCAGCACGGGCTGCATGATGCCAAGGGCGGCGCGGTCAATGTAGTTGAGGGTGGTGGCGAAAAACACCAGGGCAAGCATGCCCCAACGGGTCTTGCCGACGCCGAAGGCGCCGCGAAGCTTGTCGCCAATCGAACCCTGGTGCATCCGGGGCGCGGCGGGGGTGGTCTTGGTGTGGTTCATAAACTGCTCGTTTCTTGAAATTGTATTCAGCTGCGGTGCTAGGGTTTGTACGAAAAGTCGCCGAGCGGCGATCAGGCAAGGCGAAAACAGGCGAGGAAGCGGAGTTTGCTAGTTGCAAATGAGCATTCCGAGCCTGTTTTCAACGCAGCATGATCGTCGCGCAGGCACTTTTCGTACAAACCCTACGGGTACGTGGCCGATTCCCAGGCAGAGGGCACGCAAGGCCGGTGCATGGTGCGCAGTGAAGGCGGCAGCGTCAATTCGAGAGACGGGCTACTGTTCGGTTACCGAACGGTTGCGTTGCCCTGTGGGCGCGGCAGGGATTCACGTCAATAAAGGGTAGAAGGCTTTCACCCTTGTTGCTTGATGGGCGCAGGTCAGCAGGGAAGGCAGGGTGTGATCGTTGTGCTGTTCAGCGTGGCTACAGGCCGGGTTTGTGCGTGCACACTGACCATGCAGTTGCCCAGCTTTCGACCTCGGCGCGGCCGTACTGCTGGATCCACAATCGCACGGTTTTCTGCAGGGTGCTTTTTGCTTCTACTTCCTCTCCGGTATGAGGGTTTATGTAGTATTTGCTTTGCCGAGCTCTGTAACGTGTGGGCAATACGGCAGAGGGCGGTTGTTGATAGGCGTTGTAATCCTGGTTTGCGATTTCACTCTCGAGGATGGTCAGTACGTTCGACAGATCGAACTGATATTCGGCAAGCAGGTTGTGGAGTTTGCTTTCGAATTCGAATTCGCGGATGAGGCGCGGGTCGATTGTTATGAAGGAGAGTTCGGATTTTTTGGTCGCGAGTAGTCGCTCGAGGGCACGGAATTCGGCGAGGCGGGACATGGTTAATCTCCATCGGGTGATGGTGTTAGTGTTAGTGGTTGCCGAATGGAAATGCAAGCGGTGAAATAATTTGAAGGATTTTTCTTGGAAGACCACCATGGCTTCGTTTTTCGTGAAGTTGTTTAGATTTATGAGTTTTGTGTAAGGGAATTCCCACGCTGGACGAACTAATAGTTTCAGGAGATAACCTTGGTTTATAGTGCCAGTGAGCACGTGCTCGGTATTTGGGCCGAAAGACGGCCCAATCACGTGACTGACAGGTTTTAGAGTTAAGGGAGTGATCTCGTTTGATGTCTGGCGTTTAACCGGGCTCATCTCAGTAGCTGGGATTTTCTTTCAATCAATGAGCCAACCCTGGTCCCCCTCGATCAAAGTCCCTCCGTGGCTGGTAGTGTCGCCTTCCCGTGCTGCTGCTTGGCCCTCGATCATCGTGCAGGCTGCGCCGGTTTCGATGACGGCGCCGCAACTGATGCGGTCGCCCACCCGTGCGACGGCTTTGCCATCCACAAATGTTGCGCTTGCGCCTGTTTCCACGGTGCCTTCGCCATGGAGCGGGCAGCTGTGACGATGGCCTACAAGTACGATAGGTCTCATTTGCGCTTCCTTTTTTTCGGTTGACCAGGGGCTTCTTCAAAGGCTGCTGCGGGCGGGGTTGCTGCTCGGACGTTGAACAGTTTGCAGATGAAGTACCAACAGATGGCAACCGTGAGGTTGTAGGGGAACAGCACGGCCCAGAACGGCAGTTGCCAGTTCTTTTTACCCTGCATTTCACCGGGCTCGCCGGTACGCCAAGGCGCATAGTGGCGCCAGGCTTCTGCCGGGGTCAGGTAGATGGCATGGAGTGGCTTGTGCCACCAATTGGGTTCACCGGGCGGGGGGAGCTTGTCCGGGCCGTGGTTCATGAAATGGCGGAGGTATTCCCATACTTCGGCGACGTGTCTGACGCCGGGTTCGGTGGGTTCATTGCTGTCGACCCAGAGGCAATCTTTTTGGTGTAGGCTGCCGTCTTCTCTGCGAGGAGCGAAGGCGAGGGCGTAGCTGGTGCTGAAGGATGAACCGCCGTACTCGGTGCGTTTGAAAACGCCTCCGCCAGTGTTACTCCACTCAAAGACGAATACCTTGCTCAAGCGTTGATAGTAAATCTTCTGAGTTGATCGGTTGAAACATATGCTCGATAAGCGCTTTACGAAGTATATTCGGTAAATTAGGAACGGGAGGAAGGTGAAGGGCGTGAGTGCGAAGCTGGTCATTAGAAGTGGGTTGGATTTAAAGTACTTAATGAACTCCCCGTCAAATAGATAGGGGTAGAAGCCGATCATTGAAATAGTTATTATTGCACAGTACAGTTTCCCCATGAATACCGAGTCTGTTACCCATGGGTTTCTCAAGCATAAAAAATTGTCGGATAGGCTTAATAGCTGCCCAGTGATAGCGGGCTTGTGTCCTGAACCTGTCTTCGAATTGAATATCCAGATGGTTGCCATGCTCAGCGTTCCAGTCGAAAAATTGACAGGGTCTCATTGTCTTCGTCCAACCCTTGATTGGCGCTGTAAGCTAATTGCAGCGAGACATGATTTTGGTTGGTTAGCGTGTTCTCGAAGTGCAGAACTAAACCAGCACCTACGATGTGACCGGTTGGGGCGATTGGGAAAACGTCCATCCCTTGGTCGTCACGGAGGGCGCTTAAGCTCCCTGACCATTCACTTACGCCTAGCCTGAAGCCAGGCAGTAGCACTGTGAACCCAACAGTTGGTTGAGGTCTGGCTGCTTCGTTATGTGTAATAGCTGTCCAGTTGGGCGGAGACCAGTGATCGTTCCGATGCCATTTAGTGCCCGCTTCAGTTATGCCCAGTGACAGCGCCTGCTCGGCGGACAGCAGTTTCGGTCCGTAATGCTCGTTGTGCCAGGCTTTGACCTCGGCTTGTAGCGACGCGTAAGCCGGAAGTTTCTGCTCATAGTCCAAGGTAATGCCAGGGCGCCCCTCTCCATCATTGATGCGATTACCGAAGATGCTGCGTGCGGCCCAAAGCTCAATTGGGCTGTGAAGGTGATCATGTGCCTTGGCGTGCAGGTACAAGCCTCCTGCAATGATGGCTACGCCTACGAGGACAAGGGCAGCCGCGGCCCATCCGGCAAAGGGTACTAATGTTGTCGCGCCCGCAACGGCAAGCCCTGCTTCAAGGACGACAGCAGAGCCGATGGCCATGGTTACCCCTCCGGCCAAGGTGTATCCGCCTGCAGTTGAACCACCACTTTTGAGCTGACGCATTCCCTTTGATATGTCTGAAAATAGGCTGAATGCTATTGCAGGGTATCCGGCCAAACGCGCAAACAGGTTACTGCTTAAGAACTTGATGATCCCGTTGCCAAAGGCCATGCCTGGTGCGGTCGGACTCAATCTCAGCATTACAGCCTTCTGCGTTGCCCGCACGCTGACCATCGTCGCCGCCGCTGCACCGATCACACCGAAAATCGATGAAGCAAACCCCAAGGTGTATTCCGGTGCATCGCTCTTCTGCAGGCTGTTATAGGCCGTCTTGAGCGATAAGATGTTGAACCACAGCATCCCCGCGTTCAAACCACCCCCACCGCCCGTTGTAAGCAACCCGAGAAAGTTAGGCTTCACTCGCGCAGTGGTGGTCAGTTCGATTGACACGTTCCGGCTTCCCGAGATGCGCAGCTCTTTCATCTCCTCAACCTGCGCCATGCCGCTCTTCAAATACTTCTGTACCTCCTGGCTAAATGGATTTTCCGTGATGGCCTGCTCGGTGATCCGGTAACGCGCCGCCAACAGCCCCAACGCCTTCTCGGCATTCGCCTCACGCGCCGCCAGCAACACCTGCTGACGCAAACCATGACTGGCATCCCAGCGGGTCTGCCCACGCAGGCGCTTGAGCACCACGGTATTGACCGCCTGGGCGGTGAGGTCGGTGATGTCGGCCATGGCCGGGAAGCGACCCACCAATCCTTCAATCACGTTGTCGCTGGCGCCGAACAAAGAGCCCATCGAATCCGCCTTGTCCTTGAACGGGTTGAACGGCGCCAAGGCGGTGTACAGCGGGCTGTCGTGCTGGTCCAACCATTGCTCCAGGCGTTTGAAGCGTCGGTCCTGATCTTCGGTGCCGGGTGTCGGCTGGCCCATCGGGTGAATCAGCAAAGCCAGCGAGATTTCCAGACCGCGGGCGGAGGTGCGTTCGTCGCGGTCGTAACACGCCAGGGCGGCGGCCAGGCTGTAGGGGTTGTCGATATGTTGCGATTCGGCGGTGGCCAGCCAGGCGTCATGATCGTTGCTGGCTTGCAAGGCCAGGTTGCGCAGCGCTGCAATGCGCCGTTCCAGCTCATCGCGTTCGGCCAGGAAGCGTCGGTATTTGGCGATATCGAGGCGCTTTGCCAAACGCGCGCCGTGGGGGGAATAAGCTTCATGGGTAAGGGCGTGAAAATGTGACTCGGCCGCAGACAGCGCAGGCCCACGCCGCTCCGTACCAAGCCTGAACGCGGCCAGTTCTGGTGATGGTGCATCGGGCGGGTACAGGCTTTCCAGCGTCTTGTTCAGCAGCATGCCCACCAGGTTGCGATGGTGGAAATCGCGGCTTTGCACGCTCAGTTGCTCGGCATCCAGGCGGTAGCACGCCGGCACGCGTTCCTGCTCGGGAGGTTGCGCGGGTTTTGTGTGTGCCAGTTGCTCGGCGGGCATCAGGTCGCGCATTTGATGCTGGTAGGCCGAGACCGACAGGCTCAGGTCCAGGGCCATGCCTTCGGCGTCGGCGAGCGCTACCACCACCGGCACTTTCGGCTGGGTCCAGGGGTAGTGACGCGCCACGGCGACAAGGTTGCCGATAGGCAAGGTATCGGTGACCGGGTCGCTGCTCCAGGTCAAAGGCATGCGCCGCTCTGTTGGCTTGAAGTCTTCGACCCAGGTTTGCAGGGCACTCACCGGCAACGCATGGGGCTGGGTGGACGGCGCCTGGTTGCCGGCGATCAGTTCGGCCATGTCCAACTGGCGCATGTGTCGTTTGCGCAGGGCTGACGAACCGGTGATGCGGGCGGTCACGGCGTTGGTCCACAGGTGCGGGCTGTAGCCGATCCACACTTCCTTGGCGGTATCGGGGCAGGTGTCGGCCCACACCCAACCCATGGGCCGGCTGGAGAAGTAGCGCTCACGCAGGTGGTAGTTATCCAGCCCTTTGTAACGCAGTTCCTTGTAAAGGCCCGCGCCAACGTACTCATGAATGACCAGCTTTTCGCCCTTCGGGCCCTTCATGAACACGTACACATAACCGGGCCGCAAAGCGCGCAGGGTGTAAGCAGAGTGTTGCAGCGGGGCGAAGCCTTGTTCCAGGTTGAAACCTGCATTGGCATAGCGGCAGGCGGGGGAATCGCCGATGCGTGGCACGATGGCATAGCGCACCGGCAGGATAGGGATGCGTGCGCTGCACGCAGGGCCGGAGGTGGCACTGCTGACACTGGCGTCATTCATGGGTGGGCTCCTTGCTTTCGATCAGTGCGTGCAACTCGCGGAGGCGGCCCTGGGGTGACTCCTCAAGGTTGGTGTAGATCTTCCCCGCCTGGTCATCGGCCATGAGCCACATGTGCCTGGCGATCAGCCTGATGAATTGCCCAGCGACTTCCTCATCGCCAAAGTTGAGGGCTTTCAGTTGTGGCAGCAGACGTTCGATCCATTGCCGGATGTCGGCCAATGTGTGGGTGGCGTGCTGTGGCAGTGCTAACACCTCATGCGCCAACGTGAGCACGAAGTGTTCGTGCATGCCTGCTTGCAGCCGTTCAAGTTCAAGCCGGCGAAGGGGTAATGCAGGTTCCTGATAAGAGCGGGCATTGGTCGGGCTGCGCTCGAGCGTTTTCCATTCGTAGGCCGGCCCCCAGTTGACGCGCCAGGCCAGCGACGTCACAGGGCCAAGCCACGTTGCTCGATGGTCTTCATCCAGTGCATCCAGCCAGGCCGCAAGGTGGTCCGGTTTGAACTGGAAAGTGGCTAGCCCCTGGTCCGGAAGCGCGATCTGCACAAGGCTGGTGAAGTGGTCTGCCAACTGGGCAAGGCCGATCTCGGCATCCAGCGCGATGGCACCGCCAATGGGCATCCAGGTCGATGTTGCATGGGCAAGCAGTTCGGGCGCTTCTGACACGTCTACCAGCAATGGCCCAAAGTCATGACGGTCGTCCAGGGCGCTGCGCCTCCACAGCCAGGCGTGCTGGGTATTTCGGCTGACTTCATTGATGAGCTCGAGTACCGAAGGGGCATAGGCCGGGACCAGTTCGCCCTCTTGGGGTATTGGTCGGTAGGCCCAATACTCGAGCTCGCTGGTCAAGAGCAAAATGAACCGAGCATTCTTTGCGAAGTGCTCGTCTGGCAGCGCATTTGAAAGGGCTGTTTTCATTGGCCTGGCCCTCTGATGCAGCGGCAGTCGGGCAAGGGGCAGGTGCCATCGGGGCGGCGTCCGCACTGACGATCTAGGGGGTAGCCATCGACCGGCGCGCCGCTGATGGAAAAGAGGTTGCTTGCCCCATCTGCCGATTTGAGCATCTGGCCAGTGATGCGAATCGTCGGGCTGTCCAGTGTGATGCCCGTTTCATCGATTCGAATGGAGCCCCCAGGGCCTTGGATGACCACTGCTTCCGATGCTCGAAGTTCATAACGGCGGGTACGTCTGCGGATATCCCCTCGGGCTTCAAGCTCGGCATGCCCTTCGACCTGTTGTTCGAGGTTGCCGCCAATGCGGGTGTGGTGATTGGCTGTGATCTGGTCATGGCGGTGATTGCCGATGGTCTCAACACGGTCCTTGGCGATCTTGATTGTGTGGTTTCGACCGATGTCGAGCGCGGCGTCATGCCCAATGGTGACGCGCTCATCGTTGCCAACCGTTTCATTGCGGTCGTGGCCGATCAGGATTGATTCGTCGTTGTTGACCTGTTCTTTGCGGTCATTGCCTACCTGCGTTGTCTCATCGTGCCTGACCACATTGTTCTGGTCTTTCTGGGCATGAATGAACACTTCCTCCTGGCCCAGTTCATCCTCAAAGCGCAGCTCATTGAAGCCATCGCCCTTGTGGGTCTGGCTCTTGATGGTCATGCGGGTCTTGTGGCGGGGAAGGTCGTATGGGGGCAGCTGGTTGCCGCAGTAGGTTCGGCCGGTGATCATCGGCTGATCGGGGTCGCCGTTGACGTAATGGATGATCACGTCCTGGCCGATGCGCGGGATGGCCATCGAGCCCCAACTGCCGCCAGCCCAGCCCTGGGATACTCGAACCCAGCAAGAGCTGAACTCGTTGTCCTGGCTTTCGCGGTCCCAGGGGAAGCTGACCTTGACCCGGCCCCATTCGTCGCAGTAGATCTCTTCACCGGGTGGCCCGACCACAGTGGCCATGTGCGGGCCGTCAACGCGTGGTTTGGGCAATGGTGCCGGGCGCCATTCTGTTCTGCCCGGCACCAGTACCGCCTTTTGCTCGTAACGTGTGCTCTGGTCGGCCCCCGCAGCTTCTTCCTGCAGGCTGGTGAACTGGCTGCCTTCGTGGCTGACCGTGCTTACCCGCCAATGCACATTCAGGTCTTCGCGCGGGTGGCCGGTCAGGGTGAAGCTCAGGCCCGGTTGCAGGCGTATATCGTCGCCTTGCACCTCGGCAATGCGCACGTCGTGGCGCAAGGCGGTGATGCGGTTTTCGGTGAACGGCTTGCCAACGGCATCGCGTTTGTAGCGGCCGGGGTAGTCGAAGTACTCGTAGTCCGTGGACTGGTGCTTCAGATAGGGGCCTGAGGCCTTGTGTTCCTGACGATAGGCGGGGTGGGTGAAGGTGTAGTCGCGTTGAACCTGCCGTGCAGGACGTACCTGTTCGCTATAGCGCACGCGCCGCAGGCAGGGTTGGGGCTGGTCGCCGCCTCCGTTGGCGTGGTACAGCACTGTGTAGGGTTTGGTTGATTCATCGTCATCGACAAACCCTTCATCGATGATCTTTGCTTTTGCTGCATTGCACTCAATTTGCCCCAATGTCAGCAGCCGGTCGGTGATGATCAGCTTGTGATGCTTTTCAGTGTGCTCGAACCGATAGACCAAACCTTCTTCAGCAGCGATGCGCGCAAAGAAGTCGAGATCGGTTTCGCCGGCCTGTACGCAGAATTCCCGCGCGTGATAGTTGAAGCCGGTTCCGAATTGATACTGGGTGATGCCTTGTCGCTTCAGCATCAGTTCGAGAATTTGCGGCGCGGTTTTGTGCTGGAAAATGCGCCAGTTCGAGCGCAGCCTCGCGCGGGCCAGTTGCGGCTCGACCAATGCGTGATAGTAGGTGCGGTGGAAGCCGCTCTCGCCCTGGCTGAAACTGCTGACCAGGCCGTGTACGTAGCGTACGGGCCGTTCACCGTCCCAGATGGTGAACAGCACAGGTTTGTCGAGCAGGTGGCCGAAGTCGACATCGTGCACGAAGCTGATAAGTTCCAGGGTCAACGTGAACGGTTGGCTGAGCGCCTCCTTGAGCTTGAACGACACCACTTCAAATTCAGCTTTTCCAACAAGTGGCTGGAAGCTGTATCGCAAATCAGATTGGCTAGGCATAAGCAGTCCTTGTCCGCCGTCTGAGACTTCGAAGTGCCCAGGCAGATCATGCTTGCCCGGGCATTTCCGCTAGATCAGACGATCGGTTTGCGCCAATCGTCGGAACCTTCCGTACCCGCCGTTACGTGCGTCCAGGAAATCTTGCGGTATGACATGGCCACTTCGATCAACTGGGTGTAGTCAGCGTTTTTCTGATTTTGGGCATGAGGCAGGGTGGTAGTGATGTCCACGATGGTGGCGTCCTCCAGCTTGGTGGTGAAGAAGTGCTCTTGCTTGCCCTCCACCGAGGTGCGGTACCAGTTCACTTCAACGACTGGCAGCATTTCGCCGCTGGCCAGCGCCTGGTACATCAGGGGTGTGGCTTTGTTCAGTGAACTGGTGAAAATGAAGGGCTTGTGCACCCTTTGGCCAGCAGGTTGGCCACTTTGCGGATCGGTAGGGACAGTCACCTGGTGCTTGATCTCCTGTACCAGAATCTCGTCCTCATGCCCCTCGACGAACACATTGCCGACTGAGTCGGAGGTGAATGCGCCGGCGGTGATGTTGCCTTGGGTCTTGCCTTCGATCTTGATGTAAGCGGGTGTTGGCATGGCAGTTTCTCCTGCGTCCATGTGGATTGACACGCGCACCATGGGTGGCGTGGCCATCGGAAACGATGGGCTTGTCAACAAGGCTTGCAGCCCCGTTAATTCGTGAAATTCTTTTGGCCCGTATGGCTGCGGCCTACTGCTGCAAGATGCGGTTGAGCGACTCCACTACCTCGGTGGTAATCAGGTGCAGGCGATAGCTGTAGATGCCGTAGGCCACCGCCATGGCGATGGCCGAAATCACCAAAGGGCTCCACCAGGGCCACTGCCGGTTCATGCGGAAGTTGCGCGGTGCCACGTTGGTGTAGGGGTCGCAGAGTTCTTCTGGCGTGGGGCCACGCAGTTCGCGGATGATCCCGTGCAGCTGGTGAATCAGTGCGTTGAGTGTTTCTTCACCTTTTGGCGCGAGCGCATACTTGCCTTTCAGCCCAAGGCACAGGGCGTAGTACATGAACTCCAGCACATCCTGATAACGCTTGGGCTCCTGCATCAGTCGGGTAATCACGGTGAAGATTTTTTCCCCGCCCCAGGTTTCGTCGTGGAAGATGCTCAGCAGCGGTTCCTGGCTCCAGCAACTGCTCTTGCCCCAGGGCCGCTCCATCACGGCCTCGTCTATGAACAGGCACAGGCCGTAGGAATACGCCAGCAACTGAGCGGGCTCGTAACCGTGCTGGCGCATTTCTTCCTGAATGTTGTCGATCTGGTTACGTACTTGCTGGTGCACGTCCTTGATGTTTGGCAGTTCGTCCAGCGTACGCAGGCGTATGACCAAGCCGAACAACGGTGACGCGGCATCCAGCATCAGGTTGGCGAAGCCGCCCCGCAGCTGAAATTCGGGGTCGGCGGGGTAGCCTTCCGACGCAGGCTCTGGCTCAGGGATTTGCGCGGATGCTTGCGCATTGGTTGCCGTGGCCTGGGCGTCGGAAACCGGCTTTTTAAGGGTTGAACCAAGCGGGCCGACTTCAGCGTTTTTTTCATCGATGGGCGTTTTGTTGTCTTCTCCCATTTCACTCACCCCTGATCGCCCAGAACTGCAGTTCAAGCCCTGGGAAATCGCCCGCAATGTGGATGCCGAAGCCATTCGCCTTGGCCATGCATGCCCAGGCCGGGTCGCGTCGGTTCAGCTCGAAGTAGCTGAAGCCCGCATGGAAGGGCAGGTCGCGGGGTGCCACCGGCAATGGCAACAGAGGGATGCCCGGCAGTTGCAGTGGCACCAGGTCGTTGAGTGACTCGAGTGAGGTGATCTTGGCTTTCTGGATGAACATCTGGCGCAGCGCCTGCGGTGGCAGGTCGGCGCGCACGGCGAGGATGAAGTCGGCTTCGTCGATCAGCCGGCGATCTGCCAGCGTGGTCGTCATCACACCGAATTTTTCGCTCTCGAGCGGCAGTGAAACAGCGCGTGGCTGCAACACGGTGCTCAGGGACCGACGCATGGTGTCTTCCAGTGGCTTGAACGAGGCGCGCAGCGCAGTGTGGTTGTACGCGGGGTACTCTTGCGGCAGCCTGTTCTGGTCGGTGAAGGTGACGAATTCGCCACAGGCTTGGCTCATGCACAGGTACAGCTGCTCGGGGTGCGTGTGCGCTTGTCTGGCCAGATGCTGGAAGCACGGCCACCAACGGTTCATGGCCTGCAGCAGGTTGAAGTCGCGGATGTCGGCAATACCGGACTGGCCCGAAGCGCCTATACGCGTGGCAAGGCCCCGCGCCCGCTCCCGCAACGTATTGGTGATTTCTTCAAGGAACCGTTGCAGTGCCGGCACCGCCCGCACCGACACGCTGGTCGGGTAGAACGCCTCGTCCAGTTGCAAGCTGCCGTCGGGGCGCCGTTCCAGGATACGTGCCAGGGCCAGGCGGGTGTAGGCGCTGCTGTCTTCGGTGGTGCGTCTGATCTGCAGGTTGGGCACGGCAAGGTCTACCTGTACCAGGTCACCGTCAGCGGTGTGGGTATCCTTGATTTCCTGTGCCTGGGCGGTGTAGCGGAAGTTGGCGGCATTGTCAGGCCAGCTCACTTCGCGGCCGCCATTGGTGCGCAGCGGCAGGCACAGATACACCTCGCTGTCTGTGCAGGCGTCGTCGATTTCCAGCGGCGGCGGTGGAGGCAGGTCGGCGGGAATATCGAACACCGTGCCGTCCGGCATGACGCCTCGCGCCCGGGTGATGGCGATCTTGCCCAGGCTCAGGTATTCGTCGTTCAGCTGAAGTTCGCTGAAGCCGTAGAAGGCTGCATTAAGGCTGGCGAGGCGCTGGTGCATGGCTGCTTCGCTGGCCCTGGCAGCCTGTTGGAAATGCTGTGGTTTGACGAACAGGCCTTCGGGCCAGAGAACGGGGTTGCGTGAACTCATGGGCGCTCCGTGTCAGCGTGAGTAAGCAGGAAGGGCAAAGGGTGTTCAGGCGCCATCAGTCTTCTTCCTTGAGCACGATGTGCGTGTCGTTGACCAACACCGACAGCATGATCAGGTGGCCACGCGGCGGAATGCGCAGCACTTGCCGCCAACTGGCGTTTTCATGGCCTCGGTAGTCGCCAATCACCGCGACGAAGCGTGTTTCGGCGTGGATGGGCTCGAACGGGATGTACTTGAACTGGCCAGGGCGCAGCAGGTAGTCGTCACCACGGATGTAGGTACTGCGCAGTGCCTTGGCCGGGTCCTGGTCCAGCAGCTGGTACACGGTGTTGCGCAGCAGTGAGTCGTCGCGCAGTTGCAGGATCTTGATGGCAATGGGCGTGGCCACAGGCTCTGAGGTAATGGCTGTGGTGCGTGGCAAGGTCAGCACCACGGTAGGGTCGTCGTAGCTGCCGGGGGCGCTTTCTTCCAGGGGCGAGCGCACCGGGTCGCTTTCGCCTTCGTCGTGCATTTCGACGGGGGACATCGCAGGAAATTGCGCTTGCAGGTATTCGAACAGGGTCCCGATTTTTTCGGTCAGCGCATAGGGGTCGCCGGCACTCAGGGTCACTGCGTAGGGGCTGGGCTCCAGGGCGTGCTCCTGTTCGTCCGCTACCTCAAGGCTGTTCGGATTGCCGTTGAGGGTAGGGCTGGCATTGATGCTGAACGCGACCTGGGTCGCATGGTCCTTCGGCGGCCCGATGGGCAACGAAGGGTTCATGACGACCTGGCTCGCTCTGCTCAAAGAGGTGCAGCCGGTGAGCCCGACCAACGCAAGCAGCAGCGGCGCTATCAGTAGTGGATGACGGGTCATGGGTGTTCTCCTGCAATCAGGCGCTGCAGTGGGCATTCTCGGAACGCCCCTGCATCAGCCGCTGCGTCCAGCGCTGCCAGCGGGTCATTGCCCATGGCTGCCTTGAAGACCGAGCAGATCTCGACCGCTGGTTGAGGGGCAGATGGCTTTGTCGGCCAAGGGGTGGCGGGCTCTTCGGCTATCAGGCGGTCGAGCACTCTTCGGTCCGGGTTGAACAGGTCCGCCAGCGAGCGTGTGCAGGCTTCATCCTGGGCGTACTGAACCTGTAGCCGGTAGGCGCCAATGCGAAGCTGGTCACCTTCAACCAGACGCCTGGGTGCAAGCGTTTCCAGGCTGGTAGCACTGTCATTCAGGTAGGTGCGGTGGCAGTGGTCGATCACGCAGAAGCTGCCTTCGAGCCAGCGGATTTCGCAGTGAAGGGGCGCAACGGCCTGAGCACGGTCATTGATCCGCCAGCTTGCCCTTTCGCTGCCGATGGTGCCGCCCTTGCAATCGAAACGGTGCCGGGCAGTAACGTCGTGCTGCAGTTGGTCGAGGTTGGTGATGCTCAAGGTCACTGTGTTCATGAGCGCCCCCGGAAGCGTACAACCGGGCTGATCTGGCCATGCCGGTCATCGACGAAGCTGGTCCAGCCCAGGTAAGCGCCCTGGGTGTGATGCAAGCAGAAGGGTGATAACGCATTCTGTTTCAAGCGCAGCTCCAGGTCGTAGGCCAGACCGTCACGCAGCAGAAAGTCGATCAGTGCGCGCAAACGGCCGAAGTTGATGCCGCTGGGCAGCAAGTCCCGCAGCTGCGCCTGGTCGAGTTCGCTGATCACGATGGTGAACTTGCTGCTGCGGGTGCGCGTGCGGCTGCCGACCATGAACGTGCTGCCCAACTGGCCGTTGGCACGCCCCAGGCTTACGAGCTGCCTGGACGTGGTGGTGACTGAGCGTGTCTCGAACTCGCGGATGCGCACATGCTCGAGGTCGAAGCAGTGCGCAATGATGCCGGCCACAGTACCGGGCGCGCGGCTGCGGCTGGCGATCACCCCGGCAAAACTGAGCAGGCGGCTCCAAGGCAGCGCCGTGTCCCCTCGCAACTGCTTGTCGTTAAGCCCCAGCAGGGCAAACACGTACTGCGAAAACCCATCACTGGCACCCGGCTGGAAACGGATGTAATAGCGGTACTTGCGCCAGATACGGTGCAACAGGCTGAGCAGGTAGTGGTTGAAAAAATCGAAGAAGGCCGGCCGTACACCGATGCCCTGTGCATGTTCATAGGCCACCTGTTCCAGGTAGTAGGTGGGCAATGGCGAATCGGTGCCGTGCAAGCCCAGAAACGTGGCAATGACGCGGTAGCGCTCTTGCTCAGCGGGCATCCTCTGGGCTTTGTACACATCCGAAACCGGGAAGCTCAGCCGTGGGTCGCAGGCCAGGCGCACCCGCCGCCGGGTGGCTTCGTCCGGCCAACGGGGTTCGAGGTCATCGCCATGCAGCCCGTGCAGCCGCTCCAGCAACTGGAAGAAGTTGTACTGATGCGCCTCAGAGAGCAGCTTGTCGGCTAGATCAGCGGTTGCTTGCCGGTCTGTATTGGCCATGTGTAGTGCTCGTTATTGGTGGTGTTGATCACTTCCAGCTGATGGAAGGAGTTGATGCTGGCGTACAGGGCGAAGAAGTGGGCGAGCACACAGCTGAAGAGGTACAAGTCGCCTTCGCAGAGAAAGGCGGTCTGGTCCAGTTTCAGCCGGGTGTGCAGGCCGCGAATGGGCTGCCCCTTGATCAGCCAATCCATGGGCTGTGTATGAATGTCGCGCATGCCGTCCAGGCGTTTACCGGTGGTGCGCGCCTGCTGGATGTCGTGCAGGGCCATGAAGTCGTAGGCGCGGATCACGGCTTTCAGTGGCTCTACCGAGAGCAGGGACAGGTAGTTGAGCGACATGTTGGAGATCAATGCCCACTGCAACTGGCCGTCCAGCACGGGGCGGCAGGGGCGGGTGGGTTTACAGAGATTGGTGTAGGTGGCCAGCGGGGGCGTCAGTTCGGTCAGGACATTGATGTCATCGATGTCCAGCGCCAACGGCAGGTCCCGATTGGTGCAGGTCAGGTCGATGGAGGCGGTTTCCAGTTCGCCTATGTAGCTGTTGGCGTCGGCGCGCACGAAGGCGATTCGATGCATGACGCCATCGCCGTGCAGGGACTCCTCCAGATGGCAGCGGTAGTACAGCGCCGTGCGCCCCTGAGCGTGCTCGATTTCATGGGCGAACGACTCGAAGGGACGAAAGGTTCGCAGCTGCTCACCGGTGTTCCCCTCTGTCGTCGTTCGGGTGCTGATGACCTGGTCGACACTGAAGATTTCGTAGCCGTGCGGCTCTGTGCCCTTGGGCGTCAGTGGAGCCAGGGCGTCCTCGCCGGACAGGTCGATGGGCTCGGCGCTGTGCTGGAACAGGTTGACCGCAGGTGCGCAAAACAGGTTGAAATCTGCTCTGCCGACACGCAGCGTGTCGGGTAGCTGGCGGGTGAAGTGAAATTCGAGGCTTACCTGCTGGCTGTCATGAGCTGGCCAGATTTTTTCCAGCCCGGTCACGCTGAAGAAATGGAAACGTTGGGGGAAGGCGAAGTATTCCTGCAGGATCCGGTAGCCATCAAAGACGTTCTGCGGGTAAGGCAGCAAGGCGTCGTCGGGGCTGAACCCCGGGAATGCGATGCTGTTTGCCGGCAGCCGACGAACCTCGCCATCGATGGTCACGCTGACATCCTTGAGGTATTGAGAAACCCACAGGTAAAGCGTGCGTGCGGTGAGGGTATCGCCACTGAGGTAGAAGTCGAGGCTGGTACAGCCCAGGCTGTTCAACGGCCGCTCGACCAGTGTTTGAAGGCCGATGCGGACCACGGAACTGTCGAGTGTCTGGGTGGCGCCCACCGTGTCGATCTCGAACGGATGAATGTTGACCGCTGTGCAGGTGCGAAACTCACAGGCCACACCGTCCACCCGTTTCGAGAACAGCCGCGATCCCTTTGGGATGCGCTGTGACTGGCTGAGGGATTGCCTGATCGGGCTGAACTGGATGATTGTCGCGCTGGGCAGGGGCCGCAGATAGTTCGGCCACAACAGTTGCAGCATGGGATGGGTCAGCTCTGGCAAGTCGTCCTCCAGCTTCAGCCGCAGCTTGGCGGTGAGGAACGCAAAGGCTTCCATCAGGCGTTCGACATCGGGATCGCTGGCACCTTTGCCAAGCAACCGGGCGAGTTGTGGGTTGTCCTTCGCGAAGTCGTTCCCGAGCTCGTGCAGGTAACGCAGTTCTTCGCTGAAACTGTCTTTCAGTGACATCGGTCACCTCACTCGGGTGTAGCGGTTGTGCCCGTTGACCAGCAGCTCGAGTTGCAGTCGCTCGGCGTGGTTGTTGACCTGGACCAGGCAATCCAGCCTGAAATGCAGCTCCAGCGGGGCATGGGCATCGGGCACTGCTTTGAGCGTGCGTATCTGTATGCGTGGCTCGAAGCGCTGCAGGGTGCGGCGGATATCCGCGCTCACCTGTACGAGCAAGTCGCCGTTGTTAACGTCATGCCCGTTGAAGTCGCGCAGGCCCAGCTCAGGGCTGCTCTGGGAGCACCCCTGGCGGGCATTCAGCAATGTTTCGAGGTGGCACTTGATGGCGGCGAACTTGTGGGAAGCGCTCTCCCGTCGGGACGGCTCCCGGCTGGTACACTGATCCCGCATCAAACGATCAAAAAGCCCACTCATTGCGTATCGAGCCGCCCGACCAGGGAGATTTCGAAATTCGCACCCATGTACTTGAAGTGCGGGCGCACGGCGAGCGAAACCTGGTACCAGCCCGGGTCACCGGCAACATCCGAGACCTCGATTCTGGCGGCTCGCAGTGGCCGGCGACTGCGAACGTCGGCAGACGGGTTCTCCTGGTCGGCGACGTACTGCTTGATCCATTTGTTCAACTCGGACTCAAGGTCACGGCGCTCCTTCCAGCTACCGATCTGCTCGCGCTGTAGCACCTTGATGTAGTGAGCCAGCCGGTTGACGATGAACAGGTAGGGCAACTGGGTACCCAGCTTGTAGTTGGTCTGAGCCTCCAGCCCCTCGGGGGTTTTCGGGAAGTTCTTGGGCCTTTGCACCGAGTTGGCCGAGAAGAACGCGGCGTTGTCGCTGTCTTTGCGCATGGTCAGGGCGATGAAGCCCTCTTCGGCCAGTTCGAACTCCTTGCGGTCGGATATCAGCACCTCGGTAGGAATCTTGGCCTGCAACTGGCCCAAGGATTCGTACAGGTGCACCGGCAAGTCTTCGACGGCACCACCCGATTGAGGGCCGATGATGTTCGGGCACCAGCGGTAGCGGGCGAAGCTGTCGTTGATGCAACTGGCCAACAGAAACGCAGAATTGCCCCACAGGTAGTTGTCGTGCTGCCCGGCGATGTCTTCGTCGTAGTTGAAGCTCTCGATCGGTTGTTCCTGCGGGTGGTAAGCGGAGCGAAGCATGAAGCGCGGCCCGGTCAACGCGACATGGCGGGCGTCTTCGCTTTCACGAAATGCACGCCACTTGGCATGCCGTGGGCCGGCGAAGAGGTCTTTTATTTCCTTGAGGTTGGGCAGCTCCTCGAAGCTGCTCAAGTTGAAGAACTCGGGGGCAGGTGCGGCAAGAAAGGGAGCATGGGACATGGCGCCAACGGAGGCCATGTAACTCAGCAGCTTGATATCAGGGGAAGAGGGGCCGAAGTTGTAGTTGCCAATCATGGCTGCAACCGGCTCCCCCCCGAATTGGCCGTAACCTGCGGTGTAAACATGTTTGTAGATACCGCTGCAGGTGATGTCCGCAGCGTTTTCGAAGTCGTCCAGCAGGTCATCTTTACTGGCATGCAAGACTTCGAGTTTGATGTTTTCCCTGAAATCCGTGCGGTCGACCAGAAGTTTCAGGCTGCGCCATGATGATTCGAGCTGCTGGAACTCAGGCTGATGCAGAATGGCATCCATCTGTTTGCTGAGTACCCGGTCGATTTCGGCAATCATCTGGTCGGCCCGGTGTTTGTTGATCAGTTGATCCGGGTCATTGCTTTTGAGGATTTCGGCGATGAACGCAGATACGCCCTGCCTGGCAACCTGGTAGCCCTCTTGAGCAGGTACCAGTTTGGTTTCTGCCATGATCTGGTCCAGCAAGGAGGCACTGCCCAACGTGTCGGTCGTTGCGTCTGTGGTGATGGTGGTGTTGCTTGGCTTAGGCATGGGGGACGCTCCGTTGTCTCAGTCTTTTTCGGGTGCTTCAAGCACCAGGTCCAGCTCTTGGGCAAGCTGTTTACGGGCCTGCTCGTTGTTAAGCAGGTGCTGCAGTTGCTTGCGGAAGGCCGGGACGTTGCCCAGTGGGCCTTTCAGGGCGACCAGCGCTTCACGCAGCTCCAGCAGCTTGTTCAGCTCTGGCACCTGGCGCGCGATCCGGTCCGGTCCGAAATCGGTGATGGACCTGAACTGCAGGTGGACCGCCAGCTCGGCATCCGGGGCGGTGCTGAGCCTGGAGGGCACAGACACGTCCAGGCTCACGCCGGCGTCGTTCAATACGCTGTTGAATGTGTGTTTATCGATGCGCACGACCTGGCGGTCCTCAAGCGCACGGCTGTCATCCAGGCCGAAGTCGCCCAGAACCAGCATCTTGTGGGGCAGCTCCACCTCAGCCTGCTCATCGCTCGTCGCGGGGACATACTTGATATTGACGCGTTCTTTAGGTGCGACGGATCCCGTGTTCTTAGACATCAGTACGTAACTCCCTGTTGGGTTGTAGGAAATTTAGATGCAAGTTGTGTTTATTGTTGTTGCGGTCTTGTAGGAAGTTTCCTGCGTATGTTTAATTGATCGGGCTGGCTGCCCGTTTTCTATAAAAACCATGCATGGAAAAGTGTTCGGTGGTCGAGTGTGAAGATGTAAGTAAATATTTGTTTGTGTGCACTCGGAACTCTGTATTAGGCTTCTGCTGGGTTTGTTGGAGTTGGCTGTATGCGCATATGGGCATTGGTGTTTATTTGTAGGAAAGTTCGCGCCGTCATATAGGCCGTTTGTACTATTTCAGAGAGTAAGTTCAGGATGATTAACCGCTGTGCATATGGCGCCGGTCTCTCGTTGCTGTTTTGTCTGCAATCGGTGCTGGCGGGCCCCACGCGGGACTGCCCCCGGATTGTGTCCAACGTCGAGCGACTGGCCTGTTTCGATCAGGCTGCGGGCACTCCGGCGTATACGCCAAAACGACAGTGGTCCGCACCGGAGCAGCAGGCCCCCAGTGTGTTGCGCGTGATGGCAAATGAAGCTGCACGGGCATCGGATGACCTGACGTTTCGCATCGGCAGCCAGACGCAGGACGGTGCTGGCGCACCTGCGCTGGTGATTTCGGCGCCCGCCATTGCATCGGGTGATGAAACTACCTACATGGCGATCAGTTGCATCCAGGCCATCTCCCGGCTGCAGCTGATTGCCAGGCGCCCGATCGACGCAAGCTGGGTCAAGGTACGGCTGACCGGGGAGGGCTGGTCTACCCGTGAGACGCCCTGGCAGGTGATGGAGAACGGGCAGGTGCTAGATGCTGGGCGGGGCCTGCCAGCCATCGAGCAGATCAGGAAACTGATCGGTGCCCAGCGTATCGAGGTTGTGAGTGAGCACGGCGAGATCGACGGGCTGACCTTCGATGCACAAGGCCTGGACCCTTTGATCAGCCAGGCGCGAAGCACATGTCGGTGGTAGCGCAGGTATCTGCGGTCGAAGTCGCTCGGCTGCTCGCACCGATTGATCCAGCAGTGCCGGCTGGGCTGTTCGATGTCGAGGACGAAACCTATCAGGCCATTGACCAGGAGATGGTCAAGCTGGGTGGGCTGCAGGACACCTCGATCGACTGGGTCTACATCGAAGAAGCATCCCGTCAGTACCTGAGCCAGCAATGCAAGCATTTGCGAATTGTTGCGCACCTGAGTGCCGCATGGCTGCGTAGCGGCTGCTGGGAGCGTTGGGGATACACCTTGGCGTTGCTGGCCGGCATGATCGAGTGCTACTGGGAACCCGCTCATCCCAAGCCGGGGCCGAAAGGCTTCCTGGGCAAGCGCAAGCTGGTTGGCCTGGTAATCAATCGTTTGACCGAGGCGTTACCGCGTCTTGACCGTTTCACCTATACCCCTACCCATGCAGCGGCAGCGCAGGCGGCGTTGAAGCACCTGCAGCAACAGGGCGCGGCACAGCTGGAGGCAGCTGTTCTCGACGAACTGGAGCGCCTGCTGCGAAAGCACATAGAGCTCGCCAACGGTGTCGGCGAGGGTGCGATACCCAAGGCACCGGCGGCAAGCGTGAAACCTGCGCCGCTGGCCGACGTCATCGCCACACCCGCGTCACGCCTGTCGATGGGCAATGAGCGTGAGACACGGCGGGCCGTGCTCGCCATGGCCGAGCTCATCAACCAGCAGGACCCGTATGACGCTACCGGCTACCAGTTACGGCGTTTTGGGTTGTGGGCGCACATTCAATCTGCTCCCCAGGCCAGGCAGGCTAACCGTACGGAATTGATGGCGGTTCCGCTGGATATCACGCGGGTCTATGAAGAGGCCATTGCCAGTACGGCATTTGACCCTGCACTGCTTCAGCGTATTGAAAAAAGCGCAACGGCTTGCCCCTACTGGATTCGTGGCAGCTTTCTGGCTGCGACCGTTGCCACGCGGCTGGCGATGGACGAGGTGGCTGAAGCCATCCGTTGTGCGACTGCCCGGTTTGTACAGCGCATGCCGGCGCTGCAGCAGTTGTGCTTCAGCGACGGCACGGTGTTTGTCGACGACCAATGCCTGGCCTGGCTCAAAGGCACGCAAGGGCCTTCTGAGCAAAGTGCAACCTCACACGAGTTTGGAGGCCTGCGCGAGGAGCTGGTCAGCCAGCTGGAAACCGCCGGTGTAGAACCGGTGCTCCTTAGGCTGCAAGGGCTGCAAGCGAGCTTTCGTGCTCCTCGTGAGCGCTGCCACGCCACCGTGATCGCTGCCGACCTGCTGGCCGCGCGGGGTGTGTCCTGGCTGGCCCAGGACCTGTGCGCCAGCGTTGCCCAAACGATGCAGCAAACCACCGCCAGTGCGTGGGAGCCAGAAGTGTTCCAGCGGCTTCAGCAGTACGCGACATCCCCAGCACTGGCAGTTCAAGACAAGAATCAGGAGCCTCGATGAATCAAATATGGACGCAACTCAAACGTTGGGGCTTGCCGTGGGTAACGCGCATTGGCCTGGCGCTGCCGCTGCTGCTCGGGCTTGGCGCCTTGCTGATGCTGGTCGCTATCTGGTGGCTTGGCCCGCAATGGATGTGGCGTGAGCACCAGCCGCTGGCAAGTGTGGCGCATCGCAGCGTGGCAAGCCTGGTACTCGTGCTGGTGCCGCTCTTGTGCTGGCTTGTAGTGGTGCGCCGGCGCTTACGCCGCCTGCAAGCAGAACGCCGGCAGGCACGCACCGTCGAACTGGATGGCACGCTACCGTTCATGCAGGCGCAAGAGAAGGCGTTGAGCCAGGGGCTTGCGCGATACCTCGACAATGCCGGTGGACGACGTGCGCTGTACCGGCTGCCCTGGTACCTGGTGTTGGGCGACGAAAAGTCCGGTAAAACCAGCTTCATCGACCGCACTGATCAGCGCTTCACCCTGACGCGAATCGACCAGACCCAGGCACGGGGTCGACAGGCTGAAGCACTGGCCTACCCGGTAGGCTGGTGGGTCAGCGACGATGCTGTGATCATTGATCCGCCCGGTGTCTTCATCAGTCAAAAAACACCGACGGGCTTGGCGGCCAACGCCCCCTCCGAGTCCGAACCCTCCGCGCCGCCCGGTACCGAGGCCCGGTTGTGGGAGCACCTGTTGGGCTGGCTGGTGCGTAACCGAAGCCAGCGCGCGCTTAATGGTGTGTTGCTGGTCGTGGATCTGCCAGCGCTGTTGCATGGCAAGCCCGAGCAACGCGTCGCGCTGGCCCACGGGTTGCGCACACGCCTGTACGAAGTCAGCACCCAGCTGGGGTCGCGCCTGCCACTCTACGTGGTACTGACCAAATTCGATCTGCTGGACGGCTTCGACCAGTTCTACAGCAAGCTTCCGGCCGCCAAGCGTGAAAGCCTGTTGGGGTTCACGTTCAACCTGGATGCGGTTGAGGCATTCGACGCCTGGCTGGATGAGTATGACGACCACTACGGGCGGTTTCTCGCCACATTGAACGAGCAGGTCTTCGATCACCTGGATGTGCTGGGCAAAACATCGCCGCGCGGGCGCCTGCTCTCACTGCAGGCGCAACTGGTCGGGTTGCGCCCCATACTGCTGGCATTTCTTCGCGAAGCCTTGGCAAGTGACCGTTTCACCACGCCACCGTTGGTACGTGGCGTATATTGGTCGTCAGTGGTGCAGCTCGGCGACATGCACAATGCATTTGTCCGTGAAGCGGCACAGCCCTACAAGACAAAACTTCCCCTGCGTGAGGGCAAGGCGCAGGGCAAGGCGTTGGTCTATTTCATCCAGCAAGCATTCAGGCGGGTTATCTATCAGGAGGCCGGTCTGGCGGGCGACAACGTCCGGGTAGCGCGCAGCAAGCGCCAGTTGCTGTGGATCGGTTCTGGCGTAGGCCTCCTGGCGTTCGGCATCGCCATCGCCAGCTGGCAGCGCTACTTCGATATCAATAGCGCCAAGGCTGCCAGTGTGTTTGCCAAAAGCCAGGAGTACAGCCGGCAGGAAGTCGATCTGCGTCTTGATCCGACCGGGCGCAACCTGCTGGAGCCACTGGACCAGATTCGCGATGCGGTGGCGGTGTTTGGCGACTATCGCGCGGCATGGCTGGGTGTAGCCGATTTTGGCCTGTATCAAGGGCGCAACATTGGCCCCCTGATTGATGAGGCGTACCTGAGCTTGTTGTCCAGGCGATTCTTGCCGGCCTTGGCCAGTGGTGTGATCGATGCCATGGACGCAGCACCACCGGGTAGCGAACAACAGATGGCCGCGCTCAGGGTTTACCGGATGATCGAGGACCGCGACAGCCGCCGGCCCGAATGGGTCGAGGACTGGATGGCCCGTCAGTGGCAACGGGCTTTCCCTGGCCAGGGACAACTTCAGCGAGACCTCATGCAGCATTTGAAGTACGCCTTGGCCTATGCCGATACCGATTTGCCGCAGTACCGTCAGCGTGTCAGCGAAGTGCAGCAGGCGTTGCGTAAATTGCCGTTGGCACAGCGGGTCTATGCGGGGCTGAAGCAACAGGCGCAAGAGCAGTTGCACACCGGGCTGGACCTGCGCCACCAGGTAGGGCCTGCGTTCGATGTGGTGTACCAGCCGTCTTCCGGGGCCAGGCAAGGGGAGGAGGCGGTACTGCTGGCCGCCATGCTTACCGCCAAAGGCTTCAGGGAATACTTCGAGCCGCGCAGCCAGCGGTTCGCTGAAATGGCGATGGTCGACCAGTGGGCCTTGGGGGAGCGCAGCCAACTCGACTATTCGGACGTCGACCGTAATGCGCTGACCGAACGGCTGCACAACCTCTACAGCGCCGATTACATTGACAGTTGGCGACGCGCCTTGAACGCCTTCGCCGTGGCCGACTTCCGTGATCTGGACCATGGTGTCACGGTCCTGCAGCAGTTGACCGGCCCAGCAGCACCTTTGCAGCGGCTGCTGGATACGGTCAGGGACAACACTTCACTCGCTTCGCCAGCGGGTGTTGAAGTAACGGGTGAACTGAATACGCTGCGCTCAGCAACAGGCAAACCCGAACAACAGCAAGCGTTGGCCATCCAGCGGGCGTTTGCAGGCTTGGGCGCGATGCTGCAGGCGACAGGAGAAAAACCGAGCTACTACGATGAAACCCTTGGCGCTGTTGCGGCTGTGCTGGACTACGCCAAGGCCGTACAGGACAGCCCGGACCGCGGCAAGGCCGCACTGCAGGCCGTGCATCAGCGCTTTGCGATGACAGGACAAGACCCGATCGGCACCCTGCAACGTGTTTCCACAGGCTTGCCTGAACCCATCAACCACCAGGTCAGAAAGCTCGCCGAGCAGACCGCCCAGGTGCTGAACGTTGAAGCACTGCGCGAACTGGAGCGACGTTGGGATGCTGAAGTGTACAGCTTCTTCCAGCAACGTCTGGCCGGCCGCTACCCCTTTATGGTGAAGGCACCCGATGCTTCACTGGATGATTTCGAGGCCTTCTTCGGGCCAAAAGGACGCCTGCAGCAGTTTCGTGATCAATATCTGGACGTCTTCCTCAAGGAAAACCTTGAGGCCTTGCAGTCCGTTCAGCATGGGCAATCCTTGGTTCGCACCGATGTGATCGAGCAACTCCAGCTGGCGGATCGCATTCGCGAAACCTTCTTCGACCAACGCGGCAGGCTGAGTGTGCAGTTCAGCATCGAGCCGTTGGGGCTCAGTGCGAACCAGCGCACCAGCCTGCTGGACCTGGATGGCCAGTTGATCGCCTACACCCATGGACCGAGCCAGATCACCGGGATCGTCTGGCCCAATACTTTGGGGCAGCAGGTGCGCAGCAACCTTACCTTGCTCAGGCAGAACGGTAACAGCAGCAGCCTGGAGTACCGCGGGCCATGGTCGATGTTCCGCTTGCTCAGCCGCGGCTCACTCAATGGGCGCACGCCAACCAGCGTAGACCTGAGCTTCAGGACCGGTGATGGCGTGATGCGCTATAGGCTGAATGCTGAAAAGGCCTTCAATCCCATTACCCAGCAACCGTTCAAAAGCTTCCGCTTGCCACGAGGGTTGTTGCAACAGTCGCCTAAGGTGGCTCTGGTAGAGCAAGCGCATGGGCAGCCTTTATGAAAACCAGCCCTCGTGGAGGTCACGGTGAGCCCAGGCCACTTAACGTTCTACCGGCCAGATACCCAAAGGTCATCCCCGGCCCAAGGGTAATCCCACCGCTCGGGTAGTGCCCACCCATCACGCTGTGCATGTCGTTACCCACCGCAAACAGCCCGGGTATCGGCTGCCCAGCGTGGTCCAGCACACGGGCCGAGGCGTCGGTGCCCAGACCGGCGAAAGTGCCAAGGCTGCCTGGCAGCAGTTTCACCGCGTAAAACGGCCCCTTCAGCAATGGTCGAAGTGACGGGTTGGGCGCCTGCTGCGGTTCGCCCTGGGCCCGGTTGTAGGCTGACGCGCCGCGCTGGAAGGTCGGGTCTTCACCTTGTGCCGCGGGGCGATTGAAGCCTTCCACCGTGCGCTGCAACTGCTCGGCATCAATCCCGCAGCGCTGCGCCAGCTGTGCCAGCGTAGCGCCGCTGTGCAGGTAGCCACAGTGCTGGTAAGGGCGGGTGGGGAAGGGAAACGGCTTGGCCCAGCCGATGCCGTAGCGGCGTTGCGCGGCGTGGTCGCAGATCAGCCAGGCCTCTGGGGGTTCGCCTTGAGGCGTGGCGGCAAACAGTGCGTTCATGAAGTCATGGTAGCAATCGGCTTCGTTGACGAAGCGTCGGCCATCGCGGCGCACGGCGATGAAGCCGGGTTTGGCGCGGTCGATCAGGTGTGGGAAATGGCCGAAGGTGCCATCACTGTGTGGTACTCGTGAGACCGGTGCCCAGGCGCCGGATTGGGCCAGCTCGGTGCTCACCAGGCCACCGGCCTGTTCGCCCAGGCGCAGGCCGTCGCCGCTGTTTTCTTCGGGCGCGGCAGAGTAATGCCGGGTGCCATCCGGCGCATGCGCCATCAATTGAGCGATGCGCTGTCGATCATGCGGGAAGCCGCCACAGGCCAGCACTACGCCGCGGCGTGCGTGGATCGCCTGGCCATCGGCAAACAGCGCGCCGTCGACCCGCCCTTCACCCAACAGGCGACTGGCCGGTTTGTCTGTCAGCAATGTGACACCCAAGTCGAGGGCGCTGCGCAGCAGGCGTGCGACCAGTGCGTTGCCATTGACCAGTTGCTGGCCGCGTCGGTGCAGGAGTAAGTCACGCCCGTGACGCAGCAGGCGCTTACCCACATGCAGCGCTGCCTTGGGCGAGCGGGTGGCATTGAAAAAAGCGGCCATGTCTGGGCCGCCGGCAATGCCCATGCCGGCCAGGCTGACGATGTCCAGCGGTGGACGCAGCCTGTGCAGCCAAGGGCCGAGCAGGCGGCCGTCGTATGGAAGGGCGCACAGCGAGCGGCCGCCGTATGCGCTGCCGTCGCCTTCACGCATGTCGGGCATGCGGCTGCCGGACTGAAACTGTACAGCGGTGTGCTGTTGGAAAAACGCCACCATCTCCGGGCCGTGGCGCAGGAATGCACGCTGGCGTGGGTCCAGATCGTGGGTATGGGTTTGCGCACGCAGGTAGCGCTCTGGAGCATCGTCGGTTTCGACGATGCCTTCGGCAATGGCCAGTGGGTTGCGCGGTACCCACAGCCAGCCCCCCGACCAGGCGCTGGTGCCGCCCAGCTGGCTGGCTTTTTCCGCAACGATCACGTGCAGGCCGTGATGCGCGGCGGTAACGGCGGCCGCCAGGCCAGAGGCACCGGAACCGATGACGAGTACGTCGCATTCGAGGGGTTGCATGCAAGGGTTCCGCTCAGGCGTTGGTAGGAGGTGGCTTCCGGTTTACTGCAGCGGCGAAAAGCCGGTGGGCCGCATCAGCCGCGATTGCAGGCGTACGACTGCCGCCAGTTCGCGGTTGCGCCGCGAGAATTCCGCCCAGCGCGGGTCGGCTGCCATAGCGGCCCGGCGGGCGATACGCTCGTCGAGGCTGGCATAGCCCCAGATGTGCACTACCTGGTTGACGTCGCCGAACTCGCTGGTGAAAAAGCCCACCAGGTTGCCCAGGTGTTCGCTTTGCACTTCCAGCGCATGGCTTTGGTACAGCGCCAGCCAGTCGGCCATTTTCAGGGGGTCGAGGGTGTAGGTTCTCAATTCGTAGTACATGCCGGGGTCTCCGTTTGGGTGGCCGGCGCCTGCAGGCGCGCGGTGATGTGGTTGGCAGCGAGCCAGCCGAAGGTGAGGGCAGGGCCTAGGGTGATGCCGGGGCCGGGGTAGGTGCCTTTCATCAGTGAGTTCATGTCGTTGCCGACCGCATACAGGCCGGCAATTGGCTGGCCGTCGCGGTTCAGCACGTTGGCGTGGGCGTCGGTCACCAGGCCGCAGGCCGAACCGAGGTCGCCGGTGTGGATACGGATGGCGTAGTACGGCCCGTTGGCAAGCGGCGCCAGGCACGGGTTGGGCGTGTGTTGCGGGTCGCCCATGTAGCGGTTGTAGCTGTTGCCGCCTTTGCCGAACGCGCGGTCGATGCCGTTGCAGGCGTCGGCGTTGAATTGCTCCAGGGTGTGCACGAATACCTGCGGGTCGACTCCGATGGCCTGGGCCAGGGCGTGCGGTGTTGCAGCCTGATACAGGTAACCGGCGTCGATCAGCGCCTGGTTGTTCACCGGTTTCGGCCGCGCCAGGCCCAGGCCATAGCGCTTCATGGCCTCGGCATCGCAGACCAGCCAGCAGCTGGCAAGGCCGTTGGCGAACATGGTCTGCACGAAGTGGTGGTAGGAGTCGGATTCGTTGACGAAGCGCCGCCCGGCCGGGTTCACCGCGATCACGCCAGGTTTGGCGCGGTCGGTGACCAGGTGCGGGAAGCGCTCACGCTCGCCACTGGCATGGCGCAGTTCGGAAACCGGCGCCCAGAAAAAGTTGGCCGCCAGGCCCTCGCCCTGGGCTGCCGACACGGCCTGGCCAAGGCGCAGGGCTGCGCCTTCGTTGGCTGCGGGTGACATGGTCAGGTGCGCTGCCTGCTGGGTTGGCCGGTAGCCAGCGGCAAGCGCGCCTGCCGCGAACCCGCCCATGGCGCACACCACGCCGCCCCGGGCCAGTACCCGCTCGCGGCGCCCCTCGTGCTGTACCACCACGCCCGTGACCACGCCCTGTTCAACGATCAGTTCCAGGGCCTCGCTGCGCAACCACAGCTGTGTGCCATGGGCGAAGGCGCTGGTGGCCAGGCGGGCAATCAATGCGTTGCCGGTTGTCAGCCGGGTGCCACGTGGATGCTGCAGGCGGTCCCGTGCATAACGTGCCATCAGTTTCAGGCAATGCCACAGCGACTTGGGCGAACGGCGGATGCTGAGGAAATGCTGGATATCCACGCGGTTGACCATCATGCCACCGAACAACAGCATGCCGGGCGGTGGCATTTGCAGGTCCTTGAAACGTGGGCCGAGGTGCTTGCCGTCGTACTCGACCATTTCCAGCGCCCGACCAAACTGGGTGGCGCCGGGGGCATCGGGGTAGTAGTCCGGGGAGTGCGGGCGCAGGGCGTAGCGCAGCTCGGTGTGCTGTTCCAGCCAGCGCAGCGCCTGGTGACCGTGCTCGATGAAGGCGTCTGCCAGGGCAGGTTCGTAGCCGTCGCCGATTACATGCTTGAGGTAGGTGCGCATGGCCTCGGGTGAATCCTTGGCCCCCGCGGCGCGGGCTTGATCGGTACCGTACAGCCACACCGCACCGCCGGATATCGCCGAGGTGCCGCCAAAGCGTTCGGCCTTTTCCACTACCAGCACTTTCAGCCCGCGGCGAGCCGCCGTGGCGGCAGCGGCAAAACCACCGGCGCCGCTGCCCAATACCACCAGGTCAAAGCTGTGTTGTATGGGTTCAAGAGTCGCCATGGCCTCAGATCTCAAGTGGTGTCACGCCCATGAAGGCGCCAAGGTGGCCGAGTTGGGCGAAGGCCATTTCCGGGCCGGTCTGGGTCGCGCAGCCTACTTGCCGCGCGCGGTTCAGCAGCGGGGTGATTTCGGGCGAAGTGACCACGTCGGCGACCAGGGTGTCGGGCTGCAGGGTTGCCAGCAGCGCGGCAGACAGTGGTAGCTCTGGGTTTTCCCCCATACCGACAGGAGAGGCATTGGCCACCAGGTCGAAGTCCTCCAGTCCATTGAACTGCGTACAGATGCTGAGCCCGGGGAAGGCATTGCCAAGCTGTTCGCATACTGCGCCCAAGCGTTCAGAACTGGGGTCATGGAGGGTGATGCTGGCAATCCCGGCTTCGCCCAGCGCATAGCTGATGGCACTGCCAACACCGCCGCACCCAATCACCAGCGCCCGTTTGCCCGCCGGGTTAAAGCCATGCTTGCGCGCAGCACCGAGGAAGCCGGCGCCGTCCACGTTGTCACCCAGCAAGCGCCCGTCGCGCTCGCGGCGTATCACATTGACCGAACCCAAGGCCGCTGCACGTTCGCTCAGGCCATCCAGGCGGCTGGCCAAGGCCTGCTTGTACGGCACGGTGACCACGCAACCGCGCAGGTTCTGCCAGCCGCGCAGGCTGTCGGCAAAGCTGCCCAGCGCGGCTTCGTGCAGGTCGATGGGCAGCATGGCGACGTTGCAGTTGTTGTTGGCGAACCAGGTGTTGAAGTTTTCGGGGGACTTCACCTGGGCAATGGGCGAACCGACGATGGCAACCAGTTCAGTTGAACCACGAATCATGCTGACCTCCTTATTGATGTTGTTGTGGAGGCAAGCGTGATGCAGGGGCGGGAGAGCAACAATGCGTTGATCGGGCTTTTAATGCGATAATCGCAATCATGATCCGGTTATCGCAGTAATCGGCTGTTTTTTCCCCTTGCGAGTCATAAAGATGAACACGCCCGCCATCCACCCCCGCGACCTGATCGCCGGTTTGCAGAAAGGCCTGGCCCTGATGCAATTGTTCAGCGCCGAGCAACCGCGCCTGAGCGTGCCGCAGGCGGCCAGGTTGTCGGGCCTTACGCCAAGCGCCGCACGGCGTTTTTTGTTGACCTTGGTGCACGAGGGCTTTGCCGAAACCGACAGCCGCGAGTACTGGCTGACGCCCAAGGCTTTGCGTATCGGCCAGGCGTACGTGGACTCGGCGCAACTGCCGCGCATGCTGCGGCCGATCGTCGAGCAAGTCGCCCGCCAGACCCAGGAGCATGTGTCGGTGGGTACCCGCGATGGTGACGAGATCATCCACCTGGTGCGCAGTCGCTACAGCCATGTGGCTTCGTTGTCGATCAGGCCCGGTTCGCGGGTGCCGATGTATTGCACGGCCAGCGGGCGGATCTGGCTGGCCTGGCTGGGTGAGGGGGAGCGGGATGAGTACTTTGCGTGCAACCCGCTGCGGGCGTTGACGCCTTATACGCAGACAGACCGCGTGCAGTTAGACGCGGAGTTGCTGCGGGTGAAGGGGCAGGGCTTCTGCATCGTTGATCAGGAGTATGAAATCGGTATGCGCGTACTGGGTGTGCCGTTGCTGGACCGTGCCGGGCAGCTGAAAGCGACGCTGACCATCACGACCCATGCCTCGCGATTGAGTGTGGATGAAATCCGCATGCGCTATTTGCCGCCACTGTATGAGGCGCAGGCGTTGCTTCGACCAGTGCTGGACTGAAACCTTGATGGCGCTGGCACCGCGTCGCCTGCTTTGCGGTGCCATGCCGCGAGCTCCTGCCGGGCGTGACCGCGATCAGAAAATATTCAACGGGTACTCGGTAATCACCCGCACTTCATCTATCTGCCCGCCGCGGTCCGAGCTGCGGTAGCTGGCCTGGCGCACGCGCAGCGACAAGTCTTTGGCCATACCGGCCTGTACCACGTAACGCAATTCGACATCGCGCTCCCAGGCCTTGCCATCCAGGTCGCCGCCACTGCCGTTCTTGAAGTCGGTGCCTTTCACGTAGCGGGTCATGAAGCTCAGCCCCGGCGCCCCGTAAGCGGCCAGGTTAAGGTCATAGCGGGCCTGCCAGGACTTCTCGTTTTCGTAGTCGAAGTCAGAGTACTGCACCGAGTTGGCAAAGTTGTAGACCGCGTTGCCGTCCGGCCCGTACACATAGTCGCCGGTGCCGGACACCTTCTGGTAGGCCAGGGTGAAGGCATGTGCACCCAGCGTCCAGGTGCCGCCCAGGCTCCAGATGCGGTTGTCCAGTTCGCCACTGCGGGCCTGGCCGATGCTTTGCGTGTCGTAGGCGTTGAAGTCCAGCTTCAGCGACTGGCTGGCGCCCAGCGGCATCAGATAGCGGGTGTTCACGTAGTACTTGCGAAAGTGCTCGGCAGTTTTTGCGTAGTACAGGCTGCTGGAAAGCCGCTCATTGAAAGTGTAAACGCCGCCGATGTAGTCCACGGCAGTCATGCGCCCGCTGTCACGGGACGACTGGTTGCGGTTGGTCAGGCCGGTGAAGTGGCCGGCATCCAGCTGCAGGTTGCGGATTTCCTTGCTGGTGAGCGAGAAACCGTCGACGGTTTCTGGCAGCAGGCGGCTGTCGGAGGTGGCCAGCACGGGTACTGCCATCACTTGCGTGCCGTACTTGAGTACGGTGTTGGACGCGCGCACTTTCAGCGCCGCGCCGGCCTTGCCGATGTCCTGCTTGGCGCCGTGGCTGTCTTGCTCCAGCAGGCCGGTGCCGCCACCGGTGCGGCCGTCGCCCGTGTCGAGCTTGAAGGCGTACTGGCCGATCAGGTCGATGCCGAAACCCAGGGTGCCTTGGGTGAAGCCGGACTGAAAGGT
This sequence comes from Pseudomonas sp. WOUb67, assembly GCF_050058005.1. Classification (NCBI taxonomy): domain Bacteria; kingdom Pseudomonadati; phylum Pseudomonadota; class Gammaproteobacteria; order Pseudomonadales; family Pseudomonadaceae; genus Pseudomonas; species Pseudomonas sp. WOUb67. The sequence continues at coordinate 3,248,754 of NZ_CP170112.1, forward strand.
ACCGATAAAGCCCTGGGCCCATTCCTCGCCGTAGTTCTGCCGCGCGCCGCTGGCGCGGTTGTCACGCTGCATGTACATGTTGCGTGCCTTGATCGACAGCTTGCTGCCTTCGATGAACCCCGCCGACTCGGCCTGCTCGCTGGCTTGCAGCAGGGGGCTGGCGGACGCCAGCAGAACGGCGGTTACACCCAGTGTGTTGATGCTCATGTCATGCTCCGTTTGCTTGTTCTAGTTAGGTGGCAGCGTGATGCAAGGGGTACCTGAGCCTTTTGCGGGCGTGCAGAAGCCGTATCCGCGCCTTTGCAGGGCAGAGCGACGGTGCAGTTATCGGTGGCTCAAGCGGGTGGTGTGCCCGCTGGCCGGCACCTGGGGCGCCGGCAGCGGGTCAGGGGCCTCGGCCTATCGCTCGATCTGGCGATTCCAGCGGGCGTTCCATTCCGGGCGCTGGGTGTTGACCTGGTCCCAGTCGATGGTCACGGCAGTTTGCAGGTAGGTCTGCATGGCCTCGACCTGGCCACGGGTCTTGTCGCTGGTCGGGGTGTTGGGGTTGGACGGGATCTGGTCACCCAGCTCCAGTGCCGGCGCCTGCGCCTCGGGGCTGAGCAGGAACTCGGCCAGCTTTTGCGCCAGCTCCGGCTGGTCGTTGTTGGCGGTGACGCATTCGGCCTGGTTGAGCACCACGGCGCCTTCCTTGGGCGCGGCGTATTCTACCGGGATGCCCTTGAGCTTCAGCGCCGTCACCTGGGTAGGGGTAAGCGGGAACAACGCGGCCTCGTCGGTTTGCACCATTTCCGAAAGCTTGGCCGAGTTGGGGATGTACTCCAGCACGTTCGGGCCAACGTTCTTCTTCCAGGCCGTGAAGCCCGGGTTGACGTCGGTATCGCTGCCGCCGTGCAGGCGGTTGTACATCAGGAAACCGTGCAAGCCGAAGGTGGACGACGCCATCGACTGGAACACCACTTTGTCCTTGAAACGCGGGTCGGCCAGGTCGTTCCACGAGGTGGGGGTTGCCCAGCCTTTTTCCTTGAACAGGCGGCTGTTGTAGGCAAGCCCGGTCACACCCAGGCTGACGGCGGCGGCCTTGTCCTTGATCAGGGCCTTTTCCGGCAGCTGGGCCAGCGTCGGGTTGGGCTTGAGCGTGCTGCACAGGCCCATGCCGATGGCGCGGTACATGATGCCGTCATCCAGCACCATCACGTGGATCGACGGCTTGTTCGGCGTGGCCTGGACCTTGGCCAGGATGTCGGCCGAAGTGCCGGGGACGATCACCACTTTCACCCCGTTGGCCTTCTCGAACGGGGGCAGGATGTTGTCGCTGAACAGCCGCTCCATGGTGCCGCCGTTCATGCCCAGGTACAACGTGGGTTGTGCCATGGCGGGCAGGCAGGCGAACAGGCCAGGTACGGTGCAGAACAGGGCGAGCAAACGTTGCTTGTGCGTCATGACAGGTTTTCCTTGTAGTGGTGGTTGGGCTGAAAACGGTTGATGGAAAAGGCCGCCAGGCTGATGGCCGGCGCGCCATGAAGGATGCATTGCGCCAGGGCTTCACCGGCTGCCGGGCCAATCTGGAAGCCCGCGCCGGCAAAGCCGAAGCCATGCAGCAGGCCGGGTTGGCGTAGGCTGGGGCCGATCACGGGTTCGTCATCAGGCAGGTAGCCTTCGGTGCCGCTCCAGGTGCGAATCGCCTGGGCGCCAGCCAATGCCGGGTACAGCTCGGTGGCGTTGCGCAGGATGTCGAGCACGGCGGCTTGCCCCGGTCGTGCGGTGGTCGGGGTCAGGGCAAAGCCGCGCCCGCCGCCCAGTACGCAGTTGCCGCGCGCCACCTGGCGGGCGTAGATACCGCCGCCTTCGACCCCGGTGCTGGCGGTCATGAACAGGGGCAATGGCTCGGTGACCAGCATGGCCGGGTGGGCTGCCGTCAGCGGCACCGGTTCGCCAAAGTATTCGGCCAGGTGCGCCGACCAGGCACCGGCGCAGTTCAGCAGCCAGGGTGCCCTGAAGCACTGGCCTGTGCTGGTGCGCACGGTAAAACGCTGGCCGTCGTGGTCTACCTCCAGCACTTTGCATTGCTCGTGCAACCGGGCGCCGCTGTGCCGGGCCGCCTGGGCGAAGGCGGGTGACACCAGCCGCGGGTTGGCATTGCCGTCCTCGGGGCAATACGACGCGCCGACGGCGATATCGCCCACCCAAGGGAAGCGCTGGCGCAGTTCGCGGTGCTCCAGCAGTTGCAGGCGCAGGTCAAAGGCCTGGGTCCGACGGGCATAAGCCTTCAAGGCGTCGAAGTCGGTCTGGCTGCGCGCCAGCTTCAGGTGGCCGCTGCGGGCGTACTCGCCGTCGATGCCGATCCACTCGCGCAACTGCCCCCAGATAGCATGGGCACGCATCGACAACGGCAGCTGGGCCAGCGAGCGGCCCTGGCGACGGACCCCGCCATAGTTCACTCCGCTGGAATGCGAGCCACAGAAATCACGTTCAAGCAGCGCCACCTGTTTGCCACCGCGGGCCAGGGTTAATGCAGCGCTGCTGCCGACGATGCCGCCGCCGACCACAATGGCGTCCACCTCGATCAGTTTCATGGTTTGATCTCCAGGCCGAAGGGCAGGGGCTTGACCGGTGCCTGGCCACGCAGGCGCCCGACCTGGTCAATCGGCCGACCGCTTTCGCAGGCAATCAGTTCGGCGGCGGCGGCGCCGCACACGCGGCCCTGACAACGGCCCATGCCGACGCGGCACATGGCTTTGACCCGGTTGATTTCCCAGTGCCCGGCACGCACGGTGGCGCGGATTTCGCCCGCGCTGACCTGCTCGCAGCGGCACACGGTCAACGGGTCCGGGGCTTGCCGGGCCCACTGCTCGGGGAACGGGAAGGCCTGTTCCAGGCCCTGGCGAAAACGCTGCAGGGTGGCCAGTTTTTTTTCAAGCTGCTGCTGGCGTTGCGGGTTGCCAGGCTTGCCGAGGTCGGCCAGCAGCGTCAGGGCAGCCAGTTCACCGGTCATTTCGGCGCCGTCGGCACCGAGGATGCCGGCGCCGTCGCCGGCCAGGTACACACCGGGGCTGCTGGCGCGGCCTTGGGCGTCACGTACCGGTAGCCAGGCGCGGTTGAGGGCGTTCCAGGCAAACTTGCAACCCAGCAGGTCTGCCAGCTGGGTTTCGCTGCGCAGGGCGTGGGCGAATGCCACGGCGTCGCACGGCAAGGTGTGTTGCTGGCCATTGTGCGACCAGCGTACGGCGCTGGCGCGTTGCTCGCCTTCGATGCCCAGCAGGGTCACACCCTGATGCACCGGCACGCCTTTGCGGGTGAGCCAGGCGCGGTAGTACAGGCCTTTGGCAAAGGTGCCCGGCTGCAGCAACAGGCGCGGCAGGGCGCGTACCTGGGCGCTGAACGGCGAGGTGTCGAGCACTGCGCTGACCGTGGCGCCAGCCTTGGCGTACTGGTAGGCCACCAGGTACAACAGCGGCCCGCTGCCAGCCAGCACCACCCGCTCGCCGATGGCGCAGCCCTGAAACTTCAGGGCGATCTGTGCCGCGCCCAGGGTATACACCCCGGGCAAGGTCCAGCCGGGGACCGGCAACACGCGGTCGGTGGCGCCAGTGGCGACAATCACCCGGTCGAATGCCAGGCGGTCGGCCAACTGGCCCTGCTGCAAGGTGTCCAGCACTTGCTGCTCGGCATTCCACACCAAGGTTTCCGGGCGGTAGTCGATCTGCTCGCGCAGTTGTTCAAGGGTGCTGTGCAGGGCCTGGGCCTTGCCCGCCTCGAAGCCATACAACGCTTTGGCCGGGCGGCGAAAGTTGGCCGGCTGCTGGCGGTAGATCTGCCCGCCGCCACGGCTGGCTTCGTCCAGCAGCACCGGGCGCACGCCATGGGCCACGAGGGTTTGCGCGGCGCGGATGCCGGCCGGGCCGGCACCAATGATGACGGTTGTACTCATGGCTGGCGCCCTGGTTCGCGGGTGACACATTGGCCCGGCTCCAGAAAGGTCGAACAGGCGCGCACCCGGCGGCTGTCCTGCAGGCGTACCCAGCAGTCCTGGCAGGCGCCCATCAGGCAGAAACCAGCGCGCGGTTCGGCGCTGAAGTCGCTGCCCCGCAGGTGGGTGGCGTTGGTCAGGATGGCGGTCAGCAGGGTGTCGCCGTTCATGCCTTGGGCCGGTTGGCCGTCGAGCAGGAAGGGCAGCGGTTCGCGGTCGTGTTCGGCCACGCGCTTGAACAGCGGCATAGGGGCATTCCTTGTCATTGCTTGCCTACCAGTACACGGTCCAGGCCATACACACGGTCCAGGGCGATCATGGTCAGGGCGGTGACGGCAATCACCAGCGCCGAGACGGCGGCCATCATCGGGTCGATGGACTCGGTGGCGTACACGTACATGCGCACCGGCAGGGTCTGGGTGGCGGGCGAGGTGACGAAGATCGACAGGGTCACTTCGTCGAAGCTGTTGATGAACGCCAGCAGCCAGCCACCGGCCACGCCGGGCAGAATCATTGGCAGGGTGACCTTGCAGAACAGCGTGATGCGCCCGGCGCCCAGGCTTTGCGCGGCCTGTTCGGCGCTGCGGTCGATGCCGATGGCAGCAGCCAGTACCAGGCGCAGCACGTACGGAGTAATGACCACCACGTGGGCGAACACCAGCCAGGTGAAGCTGCCATTGACCCCAAGCAGGGCGAACAACCTCAGCAGGGCCACACCCAGCACCAGGTGCGGGATGATGATCGGCGACAGCAGCAGGCCGTTGACAAAGCCCTGGCCGGGGAAGCTGTAGCGGGTCAGCGCCAGGCCCGCCGGTACGGCGATCAGGGTGGCCAGCGAGGCCGCCAGGGCGGCAAGTTTCAGGCTGTTGTAGAACGCGTCGAGGAAGTCGGCACGCTCGAACACAGCGCTGAACCAGCGCAGCGAGAAGCCGGCAGTGGGCAGGCTCAGGGTGTTTTCCGGGGTGAATGCCACCAGGCACACCACCACCAGCGGGGCGAGCATGAACAGCATCACCAGGGCATGGAAGGACAGGGCCAGCGGGCCGTTACGGGTCATCGGTTCACACTCCAAGTGCGCGTTTGTAGCGGCGTTCGACCAGCCGGTTCCAGCTGAGCATCACCAGCAGGTTGATCAGCAGCAGGGCGACGGCGATGGTGGCGCCCATCGGCCAGTTCAGTTCGGCCAGGTACTGGTCGTAGATCATGGTGGCGACCATCTTCAGTCGACGCCCGCCCAGCAGGCCCGGGATGGCGAATGAGCTGGCGGCCAGGCCGAACACGATCAGCGTGCCCGACAGCACACCGGGCATGATCTGTGGCAGCACGATGCGCCGGAACACCGTCCACTGGCTGGCGCCCAGCGACAGCGCGGCTTGCTCGGCGGCCGGGTCGAGCTTTTGCAGCGAGGTCCACACCGGGATGATCATGAACGGCAGCATCACGTGGACCAGGCCGATGATCACCGCAAACGGGGTGTACAGCAGCTTCACCGGCTGCCCGCCGAGGGCGCTGATGCCTTGGTTGATCAGGCCGTCAGACCCCAGCAGCAGGCTCCAGCCGAAGGCGCGCACCACCACCGAAATCAGCAGCGGGGTCAGCACCAGGATCAGGAAGATCGAGCGCCACGGCGCCCCCATTCTGCTGAGGACCATGGCTTCGGGGATGCCGATCAGCACACACAACAAGGTGACCAGGGCACTGATCCAGAAGGTGCGGAAGAAGATCTCGTAATAATAGGTGTCGGTCACCAGGCTCAGGTAATGGCTGAAGGTGTACTGGCCGGCCTGGATACCGCTGGTGTAGTCGAATGCGTTGAACGACAGCAATACGGTCAGCCCCAGCGGCATCACCAGCAAGGCCAGGAACAACAGCAGGGCCGGGCTGCTCAGGCCGTAGCCCCAGGTGTTGCTGCGCAGTTTTGCCGTACTCATGCGGCCACCTCGGCTGTGTTCAGCACCCGCAGCAGGGCATCGTTCCAGTCCAGGCCGACCTGGGTGCCTTCGTCCAGCGGCGCGCTGCCATCGTTGGCGCGGACCACCGCCAGGTTGCCCAAGGTGGTATCAACGCGGTACAGCCACTGGCTGCCCAGGAAATAGCGACAGCTGACGCGGCCTGCCAGCTTGCCGCTGCCGGCTGCACCCAGGCTGATCTTTTCCGGGCGCAGGCTGAGGGTCAGCGGGCCCTGGGCGGCTGCCTGCGGCAACCCGCCGGGGCCGGTGACGCCATGCAGGCGGTTGGCCTTGCCGACAAAGTCGGAAATGAACGGTGTGCCCGGGTGTTCGTAGAGGCGGTAAGGGTCATCGATCTGGGTGATGCGCCCGGCTTCCATCACCACTACCCGGTCGCTGATCGACAGGGCTTCGGCCTGGTCGTGGGTGACCATCAGGGTGGTGATGCCGACTTCGTTCTGGATGCGGCAGATCTCGAACTGCATCTCTTCGCGCAGGTGTGCGTCCAGGTTGGACAGCGGCTCGTCCAGCAGCAGCACCGGCGGTTCGATCACCAGTGCGCGGGCCAGGGCCACACGCTGGCGTTGGCCGCCGGACAGTTCGCGCGGGTAGCGTTCGGCGTGCTTGTCCAGGCGTACCAACGCCAGCGCCTGGTCGACGCGCCGGGCAATCTCGGCATTGGCCACCTTGCGCATGCGCAGGCCGAAGGCAACGTTGTCGCGCACGGTCATGTGCGGGAACAGCGCGTAGCTCTGGAACACCACGCCCAGGCCCCGGGTGGCCGGCTTGGCGTGGGTGATGTCGCGGCCGTCGAGGACGATGCGGCCACTGGTGACCTCGACGAAGCCGGCAATCATCTGCAGGGTGGTGGTCTTGCCACAGCCAGAAGGGCCGAGCAGGGAGACAAACTCGCCTTTTTCGATGGCCAGTGACGAACTGGCCACTGCCTCCGTAGCGCCATAGCGCTTGCAAAGCTTGTCGATCAACAGAAAGGTCATGGCTGTGCTCCATCGCAAACGGAACCGGGGTAACCCGGCAGTTTCAGGGTGGGCAGAGCGCCAGCGGCGAAAAGCAATGCTTTTACGGACGTTGGCGCTCGCTTCTATGGCGGCGGCCGATGTTGTGATATCGCCCTATGGACCGGAGAGTAGGGCAATGATTAGGATGGCGACAAAGGGTAATTTCACTGAGTGACAGCTATTTTGAAATTATTCCACTCAATGAAATTTCTATGGGTTTAACGAAAAATGGATTCCGATAAACGAAATGAACCAGCCAAGGAAGTTGGCGTAAGCGCAGTGTCGCGGCTGTTCGCCGTGTTGCGCGCGCTGGGCGATTGTGGGGGCGAAGGCGAGAAGGTCAGCCAGTTGGCCCAGCGGGTTGGCCTGGCGCAGCCCACCACCCACCGGCTGTTGCGTAGCCTGATCGAGGAGGGCATGGTCGACCAGTGCGCTACCAGCAAGCGTTATCGCCTGAGCCTGGATTTTTTTGCCCTGGCGGCCAAGGCCGGGCAGGCGGGCAACCTGCGCGATGTGGTGCGCCCCAGCCTGCTGCGGTTGTCGGCTTCGCTGGGCGATTCGTTGTTTCTGCTGGCGCGCTCGGGGTTCGATGCCGTGTGCCTGGACCGCAGCGAAGGGCCGTACCCGATCCGTACCTTTACCGGCGACATCGGCGGCCGGGTGGCATTGGGTGTGGGGCAGGGCAGCCTGGCGATCCTGGCCTTCCTGCCCGCGGAGGAGCGCGACGAGGTGATCCGCTACAACCTGCCGCGGTTGAAGGACTTTCACCATTACGACGAAGTGTTGCTGCGTGCCGAAATCGACAACGTGCGCAGCCTCGGCTATGCCGGGCGCAACACCGGAGTGCTCGACGGCATGGCTGGCCTGGCAGTGCCGATTCTCGACCGTAACGGCCATGCGGTGGCAGCGTTGAGCGTGGCGACTATCAGCGACCGCCTGGGGCCCAACCGCATGCCGACCGTGGTGGCATTGCTCAAGCGCGAGGCGGCGGCGATTGGCGAACGGGTCAACCCGTTCGACCCGGTGCTGCGCCGGCCTTCGCATGTGTTTGGCTGAAGTATCAGGTTCAGGTAGGCGCGATTTCGTTGGGCGCAACTGCCTTGCACAAAACCTGAAAGCTGGCGCGACCACTGTGGGAACGGCGTGCCCGCGAACACCGACGCAGCCGGTGCCATCCACCGCGCCGGGTTCTTCGCGGGCATGCCCGCTCCCACAAGGACCGCGCAGGCTTCAGGCTTATGCAGTACCTGTGGGACCAACTGTCTTTGCTCACACTTTGAAAGTCCACGCGATCACTGTGGGAGCGGGCGTGCCCGCGAACATGGGCGAAGCCCGTGCCATCCACCGCGCCGGATTCTTCGCGGGTGAACCCGCTCCCACAGGTTGGACTGCCCCCGAAAAGTTGGACAGTTTCAGCTAGCAGCCGCAGCGGCATGGGTCCTGTATTTCACAGGGCTCATGCCATTGAGCTTCAGCTTGATGCGGTCATGGTTGTAGTAGTGGATGTACTCGTCCAGACCGGCTTTCAATTCTTCAACGCTCTCGAAGCGCTTCGGGTAGAAAAACTCGGACTTAAGCGTACCAAAAAAGCTCTCCATAGCCGCATTGTCCAAGCAGTTTCCTTTGCGTGACATGCTCTGCTTCAGCCCTTGCTCTGCCAGCTTGTGGCGGTACTGCGAGTGTTGGTAGTGCCAGCCTTGATCCGAGTGAAGCACCAGTTTCGGCTTGTTTCCCAGGCGCTCGAAGGCCTTGTCCAGCATGTTGGTAACCAGCCCAAGGCACGGCCTGCTGGCTACTTCGTAGGCCACGATTTCGGCGTTGTACAAGTCCATCACAGGGGAGAGATAGATCTTTTCCTGGGCCACTTTGAACTCGGTAACATCGGTCACCCACTTCTGATTCGGGCGTTGCGCAAGGAAGTTTCGCTCCAACAGGTTGGGCGCGATGGTGCCGACAACCCCCTTGTACGACCGGTACTTTTTTGGCCGTACGAGTGAGCGAAGATTAAGCTCGACCATCAAACGTTCCACCACCTTCTTGTTAACCAAGGTGCCGCCATTGCGAATCACGATTGCAACGCGCCGGTAACCGTAAAGCCCTTTTTCCTCGTGATAGACACGATGAATCATCTGCTTCAGAGCAGCATGCTTGTCAGGTTTGGCCTGCGCTTGAAGCTGGTAATAGAACGTACTGCGTGGCAAATCAGCCAGCTGCAGAACGGCAGCCAAGGGAAACCGGTCCTTGAGCTCCGATACGATCAGGGCTTTTTGGGCTGCCTTCGTTCCTGCTTCTTCAGTTCCTCCAGCTTTTTTAGGTAAGCGTTCTCCATGCGCAGCCACTCAAGCTCAGCCAGCAACTGGTCACGGCTTTTCTCTGTGTCATCGGAAGTCGTAGGTTTAACGGGGTAAGGCTTCTTCGGCATGGCAGCGGGTTTTCTTCTCTTGGGAGCAAACGGTGCAGGATCACCACTGTAGTGCTGCCGCGCCCAAATGCCTACTTGGGAAGACTGACCGAGACCGAAATGGGCGGCGGTCTGACGCAAGGAAAGCTGATGTTTATGCATGTACTCAAGGACTGAGCACTTGTAGGCCGCACTGTACCGCTGGCCTAATTTGCGCAGACTGAACTGACCATGCTTCTGGAAGCTTGAGACCCAGCGCCGCAGCAGGCTGAAATCCACGGCAAATCGTTGAGCTACTGTTCGGAAGCCTTCACCGCTCTCCAGGTAAGCCTGAACGGCAGTAAGCTTGAATTGGTCTGAATACTTGCTCATGTGGACACCCCCAGAAATTGGATTGGTGTCCAACTTCTTGGGGGCAGTCCAGGTATCGCGCAGGCTTCAGGCTTATGCAGTACCTGTGGGACCAACTGTCTTTGCTCACACTTTGGAAGTCCACGCGATCCCTGTGGGAGCGGGCGTGCCCGCGAACACGGGCGAAGCCCGTGTCATCCACCGCGCCGGATTCTTCGCGGGCATGCCCGCTCCCACAAGGACCGCGCAGGCTTCAGGCTAATGCAGTACCTGTGGGAGCAACTGTCTTTGCTCACACTTTGGAAGTCCACGCGATCCCTGTGGGAGCGGGCGTGCCCGCGAACATGGGCGAAGCCCGTGCCATCCACCGCGCCGGATTCTTCGCGGGTGAACCCGCTCCCACAGGTATCGCGCAGGCTTCAGGCTTATGCAGTACCTGTGGGACCAACTGTCTTTGCTCACACTTTGGAAGTCCACGCGATCCCTGTGGGAGCGGGCGTGCCCGCGAACACGGGCGAAGCCCGTGTCATCCACCGCGCCGGATTCTTCGCGGGCATGCCCGCTCCCACAAGGACCGCGCAGGCTTCAGGCTAATGCAGTACCTGTGGGACCAACTGTCTTTGCTCACACTTTGGAAGTCCACGCGATCCCTGTGGGAGCGGGCGTGCCCGCGAACATGGGCGAAGCCCGTGCCATCCACCGCGCCGGATTCTTCGCGGGTGAACCCGCTCCCACAGGTATCGCGCAGGCTTCAGGCTTATGCAGTACCTGTGGGACCAACTGTCTTTGCTCACACTTTGGAAGTCCACGCGATCCCTGTGGGAGCGGGCGTGCCCGCGAACATGGGCGAAGCCCGTGCCATCCACCGCGCCGGATTCTTCGCGGGTGAACCCGCTCCCACAGGTATCGCGCAGGCTTCAGGCTTATGCAGTACCTGTGGGACCAACTGTCTTTGCTCACACTTTGGAAGTCCACGCGATCCCTGTGGGAGCGGGCGTGCCCGCGAACATGGGCGAAGCCCGTGCCATCCACCGCGCCGGATTCTTCGCGGGTGAACCCGCTCCCACAGGTATCGCGCAGGCTTCAGGCTTATGCAGTACCTGTGGGACCAACTGTCTTTGCTCACACTTTGGAAGTCCACGCGATCCCTGTGGGAGCGGGCGTGCCCGCGAACACGGGCGAAGCCCGTGTCATCCACCGCGCCGGATTCTTCGCGGGCATGCCCGCTCCCACAAGGACCGCGCAGGCTTCAGGCTAATGCAGTACCTGTGGGACCAACTGTCTTTGCTCACACTTTGGAAGTCCACGCGATCCCTGTGGGAGCGGGCGTGCCCGCGAACATGGGCGAAGCCCGTGCCATCCACCGCGCAGGATTCTTCGCGGGTGAACCCGCTCCCACAGGGACCGCGCAGGCTTGAGGCTTATGCAGTACCTGTGGGAGCGGCTTTAGCCGCGAACACCGGCGAAGCCGGTGCCATCCACCGCGTCGCCTGCTCGCACAATGTCCGCGTCAGCTTCAGGTGAAGCTATTCAACCGCCTCGGCCACGCCCTGGTCTTCACCCAGGAACCCACCACTCTGGTGCTGCCACAGTCGGGCATAGGTACCATTCTTCGCCAGCAGCTCGGCGTGGGTACCTTGCTCGATGATGCGCCCTTCATCCATCACGATCAGCCGGTCCATGGCAGCAATCGTCGACAGCCGGTGGGCGATGGCGATGACGGTCTTGCCCTGCATCATTTCGTCCAGGCTTTCCTGAATCGCCACTTCCACTTCCGAGTCCAGCGCACTGGTGGCTTCGTCCAGCAGCAGGATCGGTGCGTTCTTCAGCATTACCCGGGCAATGGCGATGCGCTGGCGCTGGCCGCCGGACAGCTTGATACCGCGCTCGCCCACCAAAGTGTCGTAACCGTTGTGGCCCTGGCGGTCGCTGAGCTGGCTGATGAAACCATCGGCCTGGGCATTGGCTGCAGCGGCGCGGATTTGTGCGTCGGTTGCGTCCGGGCGCCCATAGGCGATGTTGTCACGAATCGAGCGGTGCAACAGCGAGGTATCCTGGGTGACCATGCCGATGGCGCTGCGCAAGCTGTCTTGCGTGACCTTGGCGACGTTCTGCCCATCGATGCGGATTTCGCCACTGTCCACGTCGTAGAAGCGCAGCAGCAGGTTGATCAAGGTGGACTTGCCGGCGCCGGAGCGGCCAACCAGCCCGACCTTTTCGCCCGGGCGAATATGCAGGCTCAGGTCGTTGAGCACCTGGCGCTCGCCGTTGTAGTTGAAACTGACCTTGTCGAAGCTCACCGCGCCGCCGCCGGTTACCAGTTCGGTGGCACCCGGCGCATCCTGCACCTTGGGGCCGCGGGTGAGGGTGGCCATACCGTCCTGCACGGTGCCGATGCTCTCGAACAGTGAGGTCATCTGCCACATGATCCAGTGCGACATGCCATTGATACGCAAGGCCATGGCGGTAATGGCCGCAACCGCCCCGGTACCGACCTGGCCTTGGTGCCACAGCCACAGCGCGTAGCCGCCTGCACCAAAGATCAAGCCCACCACCAGCGCCTGGTTGACGATCTCGAACTGGCTGACCAGGCGCATCTGGCGAAAGCCGGTCTGCTTGAAGTCCTCCATGGCCGCACGGGCAAAGTGCGCTTCACGTTTTGAGTGCGAGAACAGCTTCACCGTGGTGATGTTGGTGTAGGCGTCGGAAATCCGCCCGGTCATCGACGAGCGTGCGTTGGCCTGTTCTTGCCCGACCTTGCCCAGGCGCGGCACGAAATACAGCATGGCCAGCCCGAACAGCAAGAGCCAGGCAATGAACGGCAGCATCAGTTTCAGGGCAAAGCCACCGGCCAGGGCGATGATTGCAATGAAGTACACGCCAATGCCGGGCAGGATCTCGATGAGCGTGAACAAAACTTCGCGCACCGCCAGCGCTGTCTGCATCACCTTGGTGGTAACCCGGCCAGAGAACTCGTCGGAGAAGAACGACAAGCTCTGGCGCAGCATCAGGCGGTGGAAGTCCCAGCGCAGGCGCAGCGGCAAGTTGATGGCCAGCACCTGGTGCTGCACCAAGGTGCGCAACGCCACCAGCCCGATGCTGGTGACCAGGACGATGCCTATCCCCCACAGCACGTGGCTTTCCTGGGTGCTGGCGGCGGCGCCGCCGGCCTGCCAGGCCGAGAGCAGGTCGACCACCTGGCCAAGGAAGGCAAACAGCCAGGCTTCGTAAATCGACACCCCGGCACTGAGCAGTGCCAAGGCAAGAATGTAGCCGCGTGCGCCGCGGGTGCAGGCCCACATGAAGCGCACTAGGCCAACGGGCGGCGGCGGGACCTCATCGGGGGGGAAGGGGTCTAGCCAGCGTTCAAAAAAGCGAAGCATGCGTGTCTCCGGAAAATCAGCATCTGCCTGACAGGTAACCTTACCGCACATCGGAACATTCGCCTGCTTGCGCAACACCACGCTGGTCGCCGAACTGTTCTTGCCGTGCGGTTGGTTGGGGCGGTGTGGCGGGCAGGTGAAACACATGGCGCCGCGTGTTCGCGGGACCGGTGAGCGAAAAAACAAGCCCCCACAGGCCTGCCAGTGAGGTTTTTTCGGCTGCGAGAAAGGGCGAGGAGGAGGGGAAGAATTACAGAACTTTGCAATTCATTACATTTCTTGTTGACATTATTTTGCCTTACTGCTGTAGAATTGACGCACCGAAATAGTGCATGAGTGTTTTTGTCGTTTTTTTGACGAGGATCAAGAAGCCTCGACGACCCATGTGCAAATCTAGCGTTGACGCTGTTTAAATCTTTGACGTAGAGCCACTGTTTTGACGAATGGAATGCCGTTGTTGGCTATTTCCGGCATAGGCGCCGAAAGCAGCTGCCTTCATGAACAGGGACTGTACTGGTTAGCCTGTGACGCCACGGAAGACGCCACTTTGCTATGCCGCCAAGTGCTCGAAGGCATGCCCGAGGGCGTGCGGGCAACCTTGATCACCGATGCACAAGCCATGGGTGATGTGCTGGGTGCGCTCGATGCGGCGCAGGGCCCGGGCGAGCTGGCACTGTACGAGACCACCCCGCAAGCCACCCTGCACCTGGTTGATGACTTGCCACGCATCGACGTGCCCGGGCGTGTGCTGTTGCTGCTGGCGCCACTCGAGGCCTGGGCGGGCGATGACGTTGCCCGTTGGTGCAATGCCCTGCGCCCGGTGTTGTTGGCCGAGGCTGCGCTGCTGCTGGTCATCAGCAGCGGGCAGGGTGCCGGACGGGTGGAGCAGCTGCGTGCGTTCAATCAGGGCGTTGACGGGCTGGCCCAGGTGTACCGCGGCAAAGGCGGGATGCGCTACCTGCAGCATTTCTGGAGCAACCCGCTCGGCAAGGCCGGTACGCGAGACTTGGAACTGGCGCGCCTCGACGTCGGGTTTGCCGTTACCGGAGCGCCGCAGGTGCCATCCGACACCGGTGGTGATGAACTGCTGTGCCTGGCCCAGCGCCCGGTACTGGAAGGCGCGCCCGCTTTCTCCGAGCACTGGCAGGTCTGCGAGAACCTTGACGAACTGAGCGCCAAAGCCAGCCGTGCGGTGTCTGCCACGGTGATCTTTGCCATGGATGGCGGGCAGCGCCTGGACAGCCTGGCACGCCAGCTGCACCGCCTGCGCCAGTTGCGTGGCAACGCCTTGAAGCTGGTGGTGCGCGAGATGGCGCCCACCCTGCGCTACCAGGACGAGCAACTGCTGCTGGCCTGTGGTGCCACCCAGATCGTGCCGTTCGGTGCCAGCCTGTCGCGCTTTTTGACCATGGTCGAGAGCATCCAGGGCTACGTATGGCGCCGGCATCTGCCAGGCAATTTCGATGCCTTGCTCGCACGGCTGCGACCGCTGGCCATTTGCGGGCTGGTGGCGCCCCGTGCATTTGCCGAAGCCGTGCAGACCATGTGGCACGGTGTGCGCAACGGCGAAATCGTCCACCAGTTGCTGGTATTGCGCCCGGCCCCTGGCCTGACCCCGCTGCAGGCCTGTTCGCGCACGGTGTTCCGTCGTGATGGCGACATCGCCTGTGTGGTGGGCGAAGTCCTGTTCCTGTTCCTGTTCGCCTGCCGCTCTGAAGGCGTCGAGCAAGCGCTTGACCACATCTTCCAGTTGTCGTGGAAAGAACTGTTCATCAGCCAGGAGGTACTCGCCGGGGTCGACAGCCTGGCCACCCCGGCGTTCCTCGACGACAGCGCTCCGCGCCCACCCCGGCTGGATGCATCGGCGCAACAACCTGCACAACCAAGGTCGGCCCTGGCGCCACGCCGGGCTGCCCTGGGCAAGCGGGGTACAGCATGAACTTCGTGCAGCTCCTGCAAGTAATCGCCATCACTGCGCTGGTTACGTTTGCCCTGGCCCTGCTGGTGCTGCGCTTGCGCGTTGCATTGCGCGGCTGGTTGCGCCGCCGCCTTGCACCCCGTTACCTGAAACCGCTGGGCGTCCGCCACCGCGCTGCACGCCAGGAACCCCGTAATGACTAAGACCACAGCCTCCCTCCCGGTACCGGCCCGCTGGCCTGGACTGGGAGGGTGGAACCTCTATTTCCTGGCAAAATTCCTGCTGGTCGCCCTCGGCATGCTGGACTTCCAGGCGTTGCCGAACCTGCTGTTCGCCGCTTTCCTGCTGCTGCCTTTGCCAGGTAGGTGGCTGCGCGTCGTGCGGCAGCTGGTGGCGGTGCCGATTGGGGTCGCGTTGTTCTACCAGGACACCTGGTTCCCGCCCTTCAGCCGCCTGCTGGCACAGCCGGGTGTGCTCGACTTTTCCTGGGACTACCTGCTCGAACTGCTGGGCCGCTTCATCAACTGGAACCTGCTCGGTGCATTGGCGCTGTTACTGGTGGGCTACCTGTACTTGCGCCATTGGCTGCGCCTGAGCACCTTCAGCCTGCTGGGGCTGGCGTGGCTGGCCGTGGGCGGGCTGCCTTCACTGGCCGTCAACGCCGGCCAGCCTTCCGGCAATGTGGCTGCAAACCCCGGCAAGCCCGTGCAGGCCGCAGCGCTTGCCGACAATGCCACGCTCGACAGCTGGCTCGAACGGTTCTTCGCCAGCGAGCGGGAGCGGGTGACGGCATTCCCTGCCCTCAATGCCGATGAGCAACCGTTCGACCTGCTGGTCATCAACATCTGCTCGCTGGCCTGGGATGACCTGTCTGCCGCGGGGCTGCGTGACAACCCGTTGCTGTCGCGCCTGGACGTGGTCTTCGACCAGTTCAATTCGGCCACCTCCTACAGCGGGCCGGCGGCCATCCGCGTGCTGCGTGCCAGCTGCGGGCAGTCGTCCCACGCGGGCCTTTACCAGAGCGCCCCGGAGCAGTGCCTGTTGTTCCAGAACCTGGCCAAGCTCGGCTTCCAGAGCAATACCTTGCTCAACCACAGCGGCCAGTTCGACAACTTCATCGGCGACATCACCCAGCAGCACATGCCGCAGCCCGGCTTGCGCAATACCGACTTCCCGCGCGCGCTGGTCGGTTTCGACGGCTCGCCGATTGCCAGCGACCTGGACGTGTTGCGCCGCTGGTGGGGGCAGCGCAAAGGCAGCGACGCCGAGCATGTGTCGTTGTTCTACAACAGCATCAGCCTGCACGACGGCAATCGCATCGTGACCGCCGACGGCGGTACCCGCGTGGCCGATTACGCCACCCGCGCCAACCGGCTGTTCGGCGAGCTGGGCACCTTCCTCGACGAGCTGGAGCGCAGTGGCCGCCGCGTGGTCGTGGCCATCGTTCCGGAACATGGCGCTGCGCTGCACGGTGACCGTATGCAGCTGTCGGGCATGCGCGAAATCCCGACGCCGTCGATCACCCATGTACCGGTCGGCCTGAAGTTCATCGGCATGGGGCAGCCGGCCCGCAGCGAACCGCTGCGTGTCTCGGCACCGACCAGCTACCTGGCACTGTCCGAGCTCGTGTCGCGCGTTTACGCCGGCCTTGGCCAGCAGCAGGTGCTGGATGTGCCCGGCCTGCTGGCCGACCTGCCGACCACCGAGAAGGTTGCGCAAACCTCCGGGGCAGAGGTTGTGAACTATCAGGGGCGCGCCTACATGCGCCTGCAAGGCCAGCCCGACTGGCAGCCCATCCCCGAGGAGCGCCCATGAACATTGGCAAAGCAGACCCGTCGGACCGCAGCGACGATATCGCCCAGTTGCGTCAGCACCTGGGCATGTCAGAACTGAACTACCAGGACATTTCCATGTTGGTGGGGGTTCAGCAGGCATTGCAGCGCTGGCCGTTGCTGGGCGAAAGCTGCCGGGCCAGCACCCCGGGCACGTCGCCTGTAGCTGCAGCGCAGCGCGAGGGTGTTTCGCCATGACCAGCCTGGCCTTGCACGGCGTGCGCGGTGGCCTGGGGCGTAGCGCCTTGCTGGCCGCACTGGGCTATGCGCTGCAGGGCGTGGGCGAGCGGGTGCTGCTGATCGACCTGTGCCCAAGCAACTTGCTCGGGCTGCACTTCAACCTGCCGCTGGATACGCAAGAAGGCTGGGCGTTGGCCGAGCAGCAAGGGCGGCGGGTCGACGATGCCGTGTATGAAGTCCTCGATGGCCTGTGTTTGCTGCCGTTCGGCAACCTGCCAGATGGCGTGCCGCGCCCTGCGCCCGACCCGCAGGCATGGCGCGCGCGTCTGGCCGAGCTGGCCGGGCATTTCGACTGGGTGTTGTTCGACCTGCCGCAACTGCCGCCCGATACCGCTGGCCACGGCATCGAGACCGATGTGCGAGTGCTGGTGGCCGAGGCCGAAATGGCCAGCCACTTGTTGCTCGGGCGCGAGCCGGTCGAGCGCTACGACATGCTGCTGGTCAACCGTTACGACCCGGCCAGCCGTTTGCAAAGCGACTTGTTGATGGTGTGGCGCGACCTGTACCGTGATCGCCTGCCGATCCAGGTGGTACACCGTGACGAGGCATTCCTCGAAGCGCTGGCGTGCAAGGCACCGCTCGGCCATTACGCGCCGCAGAGCCTGGCCTGCCGAGATGTGCAGAGCCTGGCGGTGCGTTGCCTGACGAGGCGCCAGCCGTGACGTTGAGCCCCCTGTCGGCGTACACCTGGTTCAGCACGCGCGGTGCGCGCTTACCGGTAGCCTGCCTGTTTACCCTCGGCGTCTGGCTGGCCTTCCTGTTCCTGCGGCTGGAGTCTCCGGCCTGGCAGGCGCTGTTGGCCGAGCGCCAGCGCCTGTACCCGCAACTGGCGGGCAAGCGCCCGAGCCTGGGTGACCCGATCCGCCTGTTGATCCAGAGCCTGTGGCTGTTGCTAAGGCAGCAACCGGCGCCACGCCGACCGGGGCGCGCACGGCGTGCCTGGGGCACCGTGCGCGAGCTGTTGCGTAACGTGCGACAGGTTGCGGGCCATTACCGCAGCCTGCTGATTGGCAGGTTACAGCAGCTACCTGCCCGCTACCGTGGCAGTGCCTTCAGGCATGAAGCCTCGGCACGCTTGCGCGGCTTGAGCGTGTTTGCCCGGCGGGCGTTCTACAGCGTGCTGACGCTGTGCGCGACCGGTTTGGCCCTGCTGTGCGTCACGGAGCCGTTCGGCTACCTGGCACAGCTGGTGTTTATCGGCCTGCTGCTGGGCATTGCCATGCTGGTGCGGCACATGCCAGGGCGTTTCCCGACACTGATGCTGATCGTGCTGTCGACCATCATTTCCTGCCGTTACCTGTGGTGGCGCTACACCGCGACCCTGAACTGGAACGACACCACCGACCTGGTGTGCGGGGTAATCCTGCTGGCGGCGGAAACCTATTCGTGGTTCGTGCTGATTTTGGGCTACATCCAGACCAGCTGGCCGTTGCAGCGCAAGCCGGCGAACTTGCCTGCCAACCCGCAGCACTGGCCGACCGTCGACCTGATGATCCCCACCTACAACGAAGACTTGTCGGTGGTGCGCACCACGGTGCTGGCGGCCCTGGGCCTGGACTGGCCACGCGAATGCCTGCGCATCTATATCCTCGACGACGGCCGCCGCGATGCGTTCCGCGCGTTCGCCGACGAAGTGGGGGTGGGCTACATCGTGCGGCCGGACAGCAAACACGCCAAAGCCGGCAACCTCAACCATGCGCTGGGTGTGACCGACAGTGAGCTGATCGCCATTTTCGACTGCGACCACGTGCCGGTGCGCTCCTTCCTGCAAATGACGGTGGGCTGGTTCCTCAAGGACCCGAAGCTGGCACTGGTGCAGACGCCGCACCATTTCTTCTCCCCCGACCCGTTCGAGCGCAACCTGGGTTCGTTCCGTCGCCGCCCCAATGAAGGGGAGCTGTTCTACGGCCTGATCCAGGACGGCAACGACATGTGGAACGCGGCGTTCTTCTGCGGCTCGTGCGCGGTGCTGCGCCGCACCGCGCTGGAAAGCATCGGTGGTTTTGCCGTGGAGACCGTGACCGAAGACGCCCACACCGCCTTGCGCATGCACCGCCAGGGTTGGTCATCTGCCTACCTGAGTATCCCGCAGGCGGCGGGCCTGGCTACCGAAAGCCTGTCGGCGCACATCGGCCAGCGCATTCGCTGGGCGCGCGGCATGGTGCAGATCTTCCGCACCGACAACCCCCTGCTCGGGCGTGGGCTGAGCCTGTTCCAGCGGGTGTGTTATGCCAATGCGATGCTGCACTTCCTGGCTGGCCTGCCGCGTCTGGTGTTCCTGACCGCACCGCTGGCGTTCCTGCTGCTGCATGCCTACATCATCTACGCGCCGGCGTTGATGATCCTGTTGTACGTGCTGCCGCACATGATCCACGCCAGCCTGACCAACTCGCGCATGCAGGGCAAGTACCGGCAAACCTTCTGGGGCGAGGTGTACGAGACCGTGCTGGCCTGGTACATCGCCCGGCCGACCACGGTCGCACTGTTCGCGCCGAAAAAAGGCAAGTTCAACGTCACCGCCAAGGGCGGCCTGATGGAGCAGGAGCAGTTCGACTGGCACATCGCCCAGCCGTACCTGTGGCTTGCGGCACTCAACGTAGCGGGCCTGGGCTTTGCCGTGTGGCGCCTGTTCACCGGCCCGTCGGCAGAAATCGGCACGGTGATCGTCAGTTCGCTGTGGGTGATCTACAACCTGCTGATCATCGGCGCCGCGGTTGCCGTGGCCGCCGAAGTGCGCCAGGTGCGCCGCGCCCACCGGGTACAGATGCGCCTGCCGGCAGGCTTGGTGCTGGCCACCGGTCACGCCTACCCGTGCACCCTGGTCGATTACTCCGATGGCGGTGTCGGCCTGCAGCTGCACGACGGCCTTGCGCTGAAACCGGGGGAGCAGGTGCGCCTGCTGCTCAACCGTGGCCAGCGCGAGTTCGCCTTCCAGGCCTGTGTCACCCGTACCGTCGGGCAGCACGTGGGCCTGGTGTTCCACGCGCTCAGCCAGCAGCAGCGTATCGACCTGGTGCACTGCACCTTTGCCCGCGCCGATGCCTGGCTGGGCTGGAGCGAGCAGCACGAGGTCGAGCGCCCGCTGCGCAGCCTGGTCGATGTGCTGAAGCTGGGCGGTGTCGGTTACCTGCGCCTGCTCGAGCACCTGCCGCCGTGGGTACACGCGTGGCTGCGACCGCTGCGCGCGCTGGCACGTTGGCTGGCCAGCTACTGGCCCCGCACACCGCGGGCTGTCCCTTCTTTGAACCTTGTTGATCGAGACGCATGATGACTGGTTATCCCGCGCGTACCTGGGGCCTGGCGATGGCGCTGTTTGCCGCCTTGTCGCAGCCTGCTGCTGCCGCCTCTGTAGCCCCGCTTGCCGAGCCAGCCGTACCCACGGTACCGAACTGGCCAGTGATGAAAACCTTCGAGCAGCTCGGGCATGCGTCCGACAGCCTGTTGCTGGGGGTGCGCAACACTGAACACATCGAGTTCGGCGTGCGTCGCGACCGCCTGGCCACTGACGCCAGCCTGCAACTGGACTACACGCCTTCGCCAGCGCTGCTGCCGAACCTGTCGCACCTGCGCGTCTACCTCAATGACGAACTGATGGGCGTGGTGCCCGTGGAGAAAGACCAGCCTGGCCAGCGCGTGCGCCGCCAGTTACCGCTGGACCCGAAGCTGCTCAGCGACTTCAACCGGGTGCGCCTGGAGTTTGTCGGGCACTACACCGACATCTGCGAAGACCCGGCGCACAGCGGCCTGTGGCTGAACCTCAATCGCAAGAGCCAGGTGCAGTTGCACGAGCAGGCCCTGGCGCTGGACAACGACCTGGCCTATTTCCCGCTGCCGTTCTTCGATGCGCGGGATACCGGCAGGGTGGAACTGCCGGTGGTGTTCAGCGGCGTGCCAAGCCTGGGTGAGCAACGCGCGGCGGCGATCCTGGCGTCGTACTTCGGCAGCCAGGCCGGCTGGCGCAAGGCAACCTTCCCGGTGCTGTACAACCGCCTGCCGGCACGGGCGGACACGCCGAAGCCAAGCATCGTGTTTGCCACCAACGACCGTCGCCCGGCCTTCCTCGCCGACCTGCAGCAGTTCCCGCCGGTCGATGGCCCGGTGCTGCAGATGATCGACCACCCGGATGACCGCTGGAGCAAAGTGCTGCTGGTGCTGGGCCGCAACGACGATGATCTGGTCAAGGCCGCGTCGGCGCTGGCGGTTGGCAACAACCTGTTCCGCGGCGCCCGGGTGAAAGTGGAGCAGATGACCCCCTTGCAACCACGTCAGCCCTACGATGCGCCCAACTGGACGCGCACCGACCGGCCGGTACGCTTTGCCGAGTTGCTGGACTACCCCGAGCAGTTGCAAGTCAGTGGCCTTCAACCGCGGCCGGTCACGCTGGAGCTGAACCTGCCGCCTGACCTGTTTGTCTGGCGTAACCAGGGCATCCCGCTGCGCACCCTGTACCGCTACACGGCGCCTGCGGTAACCGACGAATCGCGCCTGAGCATCAGCGTCAACGACCAGTACATCACCAGCATGCCGCTGGTGGGCAATGACCGGCGCAGCGGCACCCTCGAAGAAATGCGCCTGGCGGTGTTGTCCGGTGACAGCACGGCATTGACCGAAAAGTCACTGGTGCCGGCGCTGAAGATCGGCGACCGCAACCGCTTGCGCTTCGATTTCAGCTTTGCCAGCACCTTGGGCAGCGCCCAGCGCGACCGGTGCCAGACCTCGCTGCCGGTGGATGTGCGCGCCGCGATCGACGACAACTCCACCATCGACCTGTCCGGTTATCACCACTACATTGCCATGCCCGACCTGCGTGCATTTGCACGCAGCGGCTTCCCGTTCAGCCGCATGGCCGACCTTTCCGAAACCCTGGTCATCATGCCGGCCAAACCCACGGCGATGCAGGTCAGCACCTTGCTCGACACCGTTGGCGGTGTGGCAGGGCAGGTCGGTTACCCGGCGCTGGGCCTGCAACTGGTGGATGACTGGAAGCAGGCCGCAGCGGCCGATGCCGACTTGTTGCTGATCGGCAGCCTGCCCGAAACCCTGAGCGATGCGCCCAACCTTGGCCTGCTGCTCAGCGCCCAGCGTGACTGGTTGCTGCAAGGCCGTAGCGCAGGGCTGCCGGGCAGCCAGCGCTTCGACACCGCGCCGGTGGCTGCAAGCAGCCGCGTGGCGGTAAGCGCGCAGGCACCCATCGCGGCGATCACCGGGTTGAAATCGCCGTTCCATGAGCAGCGCAGCGTCGTTGCCCTGTTGGCCAGTAGCGACAGCGACTACGGCTTGCTGCGCGATACGCTCGGCGACGTAGGCAAGCTCGACGCAGTGGCCGGTTCGGTCACGCTGGTGCGCAGCAGTGGCGTGAGCAGCCAGTTTGTCGGTGAGCATTACTTTGTGGGCGCCTTGCCGTGGTGGCTGCTGTTGTGGTTCCACTTGTCCGAGCACCCCGTGCTGCTGGCGGCGATCGCCGCCGTTTGCGTGGTGCTGTTTGCCTTCCTGCTATGGCGGGCACTGCGTTGGGCGGGCAAGCGCCGCCTGGGTGAGGCGCGGTGATGATGCGCCGATTGCTGGTGGGGCTGGTCACCTTCGGCCTGCCGTTCTTCGCCAATGCCGTGCCGGCCTGTCCGTGGCCCGCCTGGGACCGCTTCAAGGCCGAGCTGGTGAGTGTGGACGGCCGGGTCATCGACCCGAGCGACAAGCGCCTGATCACGACCTCGGAAGGGCAGAGCTATGCACTGTTTTTCGCCCTGGTAGGCAATGACCGGCAGGCCTTCGCGCAAATGCTGCGCTGGACCACCAACAACCTGGCCGAAGGTGACCTGGCCCGGCATCTTCCCGCCTGGCTGTGGGGCCGTAACAGCCAACAGCAGTGGCAGGTGCTGGATGCCAACAACGCCAGCGACGCCGACCTGTGGATTGCCTACAGCCTGCTGGAAGCGGGGCGGTTGTGGCACGAGCCGGCCTACACGCAACTGGGCCAGCGCCTGCTGTGGCGCATCGCTGCGCAGACCGTGCGCAAGCTGCCAGGCCTGGGTGTGATGTTGCTGCCGGGCGACTACGGTTTCGAGGATGCCCGTGGCACACGCTTGAACCCCAGTTACCTGCCGTTGCAACTGTTCGACCGCTTCAACCTGGTGGACCCGCTGTGGGGCGAGCTGGCGGCCAATACGCGGCGCTTGTGGCTGGCGTCGTCGCCCAAGGGCTTCGCCCCGGACTGGTTACTGTGGACGCCGTCCGGTGAGCTGGCCACGGATCCACAGCATGGCAGTGCCGGTGATTACGATGCCATCCGGGTTTACCTGTGGGTTGGCATGCTGGCCAAGGACGCGCCACAGCGTGCCGAACTGGTGGCCCGCTATGCCCCGATGGCGGCATTGACCACACGTGACGGGCTACCGCCAGAGCACGTGGATGCGCGCAGTGGTGCTGCCAGCGGCCATGGCCCGGCAGGTTTTTCGGCGGCCTTGCTGCCTTTGCTGGCGGCGTCGCCCGAGCACGTGGCCGGCCTGGCGGCGCAGCGTCAGCGCTTGCATGAGCAGCCGGTCGAGGCCAAGGCGTATTACAGCCAGGTGCTGGCGCTGTTTGGCCAGGGGTGGGACGAGGCCCGTTACCGTTTTGATCCGCACGGCCGCCTGTTGCCGGCCTGGAGCATGCCATGCAGCGAATGATCGGTGTGCTGATGCTGGCGACTGTGGCTTGCCAGGCCGTGGCACAACCCAAGGATGCCGGGGAGCAGCGCCAATGGTTGTTGGACCAGGTGCGCCGGGGCGAGGCGCTGCACCGTGATGACCTGGTGCGTGATGCACTGGGCCGCCTGCAACTGCTGGAGCCGCGCAACCCGGATGTGTTGCTGGCGGCCTTGAGCCTGGCGTTGCGCGAAAAGAACAACACCGAGGCCGAGCAGCTGAGCGCCAGGATCAGCGCCCTGGCACCCGGTAGCCTGCAAGCGCGTCAGGCGGCGCGCCTGCTCGCGTTGCAGCAGCCGGAAACCGCGCGGCGCTTGCAGCAGGCGCGCCTGCTGGCCGTTACCGGGCGCAACCAAGAGGCGCTGGCGGTGTATGAGCAGCTGTTCGCTGGCGAGCCGCCTAGCCTTGAGCTGGCCCTCGATTACTGGCGCGTGCGCGGCAACCTGCCAGGCCAGCGGCCTGAAGCGATCAGGCATTTGCAGCAACTGGACCAGCAGTACCCCGGCAGTGCCGGCCTGCGCCAGACTCTGGCCGGCTGGCTGTTCGCCGAAAAGCGCGCCCCCGAAGCGCTGGCACTGCTCGATCAGCTGGCGCGCGACCCCGGCGCACGGGATGCTGCCGCCCAGCGCGAGTTCGACTACCTGTCCGGGCAAGCGGTAAGCAACGCCAGTGCGGCAGCTTGGCAAGCCTTCCTCCAGCGCTACCCGGCTTCGCCGCTGGTGGCACAGGCCAGCGCCAACCTGCAACAGCAGCGCACGCTGCTGGCCGACCCGTCCTGGCAGGCGGGCCAGCGGGGCAAGGCGTTGCTCGACAAGGGCCGCAATGCCGAAGCCGAAGCGCAACTGCGTCGGGCGTTGCGCAAGTACCCGGAGGACGCCAGCCTGCACGGCGCCCTGGGCTATGCGCTGATGCGCCAGGGCCGCTACGAAAACGCCAATGCAGCGTTCCGGGCGGCGAGTGCCAAGGAACAGGACACCTACTGGATCAGCCAGTGGAAGGACCTGGAGTCGTCCAGCCAGTATTGGGCGCAACTCGACAAAGCTGAGCGCGCCCTGCAAGCCAAGGACCTGCGAGGCGCCCGCGCACTGTACTTGCAGGCGCGCCAGCAACGCCCGAAAGATGAGTACGCCTTGCTTGGCCTGGCCGATGTTTCGCTGGCCGAGGGCGATGCGGCTGCTGCAGAGCGGCAGTTCCTGCAAGTGAGGCGCATGGCGCCGGATAATGAAAGTGCCGTGCGTGGCCTGATGCGTGTGTACCAGGCGCAATCGCCCGCCAAGGCGCAGGCGTACCTGGACAGCCTGCCGCCACGCCAGCAGGTGCAGTTCGCCAGTTTGCGCCGCAGCCTGGAACTTGCACGCTTGCGTCAGCAGGGTGAGCAGGCGCTGCAACGCGAAGACTGGGCAGCGGCCAGCCAGGTGCTGGCCCAGGCCACTGCCTTGGCCCCCGATGAGCCCTGGCTGGTGTATCAGCTGGCCAACAGCCTGCGTCACCAGGGCCGCACCGCCGAGGCCGACGCGGCATTCGCCAGGCTGGTGCAGCACCAGCCGCGCGACCCGGCAACCCGCTATGCCCACGGCCTGTTCCTGGAGTCCAGCGACCGTGATGCCTTGGCCCTGGACAGCCTGGGCGCAGTGCCGCAGGCAACCTGGAACGCTGACATGCAGGCGCTGCAGCGGCGCATTCAGCGCCGCATGACCTTGGCCTCGGCGCAGCAGCTACAGGCCCAAGGCCGCGGTACCGAGGCGACAGCCTTGCTTGAAGCCAGCCTGGCGCGTGGCGAAGGCGGCCCCGACGACCTGATGCTGTTGGCTGACTGGGCGGCAGCGCGCGGTGAGCCTGGCAAGGCGCTTGGTTATTACCAACGTGTGCTGGCCATACAGCCCGGGAGACCGGACGCGCGGCTTGGCGTGATCGAAAGCGCGGTGGCTGAAGGCGACCTGGCCAAGGCCCGGCACATAATGACCGTGCAGGTACCACAGCTGGCCGCCGATGACAGCAATGCCCAGCGGCGCCTGGCGGCTGTCTGGGTGGCCTTGGGCGAACACGACCAGGCGGCCGGGCTGCTCGACCGGATTGCCGCGCAGCAGCCCCGGCCTGACCCATTGTTGCGCCGTGACGCCGCCCGCCTGGTGGCGCAGGACGACCCGCAACGGGCGCTGGACCTGTACGCCGCAGCAATGGCCGATGCGCAGTTGCTGGACCGTGCCGCCGCCTCGCCACGGAATGACCGTGCCCTGACGCTGGCCAGCCGTGAGCAGGACGCGGACGACTGGCTGGCGCGTAGCCTGCGCAGCGACGTCGACGCGCTGTATCGCCAGCGCAATACCCATGTGACGCTGATGCACGACTACGGCTGGCGCCAGGATGACGGTACGCCGGGCACCTCCGAGCTGAGTACCCAGTCGACCCTGTTGCATGTCGATACCCCTTGGCAGGACGGCACCGCCTTTGCCCGTATTGAGCGCATCGGCATGGATGCAGGGTCGTTCGAGCAGGACGATCAGGGGCGCTACACCCCCGACTTCGGTAGCTGCCAGTTTGTCGGCCAGACCACTGACGGAAAAACGCTGCCTGCATGCACGGGGGGCTCGCAGACCGCTGACGGCAGCGTGCTGGCGCTGGGTTGGCAAGGCAGCCGCTGGGCATTCGACCTGGGCACCACCCAAGGCTACGCGATCAACAACTGGCTGGGTGGCGCAACGCTCAACGGCGACCTCGGCCAGGTCGGCTGGTCGCTGACGGCGTCGCGGCGGCCCATGAGCAACTCGCTGTTGTCGTTCGCCGGGGCACGCGACCGCCCGACGGGCGTGCGCTGGGGCGGGGTCACCGCCAATGGCGGCACGCTCGGCCTAAGCTGGGACCAGGGCGGCGACAACGGTGTCTGGGCCAGCCTGGGGCATCACTGGCTGTATGGCGAGAACGTTGCCGACAACCAGCGCACCCGGGCCATGGCCGGCTATTACCGCCGCGTGGTGGAAAGGGCCGACGAGCGCGTGCGTGTCGGCCTGACGCTGATGCACTGGCGCCATGACAAGGACCTGGGCGGCTACAGCCTGGGGCAGGGCGGTTACTACAGCCCGCAGCGCTACACGTCGGTGGGCATGCCGGTCAGCTACGCCTGGCGCAACTACGACTGGTCGCTGTTGCTGGAAGGTTCTGTCAGCTGGTCCCAGGCCCACAGTGGCAGCAGCCGGTTGTACCCGGACGCGCACATCAATCGCAAAGTGCTGGCGCAGTATGCTGTCGATTCCAACATCGATGCCATGAGCGAAGCCAGCAACAGCAGCGGGCTGGGCTACCGCCTGCGCGGGCTGTTCGAACGGCGCCTGAGTGATCAGTGGGTACTGGGCGGTGGCTTCGACTGGCAGCACAGCGATGACTATGCGCCTAGCCATGGCATGCTCTACCTGCGCTACCTGTTCGAGCCGTGGCGGGGCAACCTGGCCTTGCCGGTAACGCCGCTGGAGCCCTACAGCGAGTGGCGTTGACGGCAATACCCGCCTTGCACGGTCCTCCAGATACCGATGCAGACCAAGGGTTGACACCAGCCACGCCGCCGCACCATTATCCAGCCATACCTGCGCAACGGGCTTTCTCATGATGTCCACATCCAACCACGCCATTTCCGCTTCGGGCTTCATTGCCCAGGCAGGCGCGTGCGTTGCCGTTGCCAAGAAATCCAAGAAACAGCCGCTCATCTGACCGAGGCGCGCTGTCTCGTCAGATGGGCTGACGAGACAGAAGGCGCCAGGCATCCCTGCCAGACCACTTCGACTCTTCACCCGCTGACGCTGACTTTCGGTCAACATCAGGAGTTTTTGCATGTCGAATTTCCGTGGTATCTGGATCGCCCTCGTCACACCCATGCGCGCCAATGAAGTCGACTTCGCCGCCCTGGAAAAGCTGGTGAAGAAGCTGCTCGAAGACGGCGTGGCCGGTTTTGTGGTGTGCGGTACCACGGGGGAGGCGGCGGCGCTGTCCAAGGCCGAGCAACTGGCCGTGCTGGATGCCGTGCTGGCCTGGGTGGCGCCAGGCCAGGTGGTGATGGGCCTGTCGGGTTACAACCTGCGCGAACTGTTGGCGTTCCAGGCTGAAATCCAGCAGCGTGACATTGGTGGGCTTCTGGTGCCGGCGCCTTGCTACATCCGCCCATCGCAGGCCGGCATCGAAGCCTTCTTCAACACCGTAGCCGATGCCGCCAGCGTGCCAGTGATCGTGTACGACATCCCTTACCGCACCGGCGTGCGCATCGAGCGCGAAACCTTGCGCCGGATTGTGCGCCACCCGCGCATCGCGGCAGTCAAGGACTGCGGCGGCGACAGCGAAACCACCATGGCCCTGATCCAGGACGGCCACGCCCAGGTGCTGGCCGGTGAAGACCTGCAGATATTCAACAACCTGTGCCTGGGCGGTGCAGGGGCCATTTCGGCTTCGGCGCATGTGCATGCCGAGCTTTACGTGCGCATGCTGCGGCAGGTCGATAGCGGCGACTGGGCGGCGGCGCGTGGCACGTTCTACCAGTTGCTGCCTTGGATCAAGCTGGCCTTTGCCGAGCCCAACCCGGCTGTGGTCAAGGCAGCTTTGCAGTTGCAGGGGTTGATGACCGATGAGCTGCGCGAGCCCATGCAGGCTTGTACTGAAGCAACCCGGGACAGGCTATCGCCTGTGCTGGCGCTCTCCGGTGCCTGAGGGGGCATGTGCTTGCAGTATTGCCGACTTGTCATTTGCCAATGCATAAGACAGGGTCCATACCAATGACATCTCTGCCAAAGGAATCACCGCATGTCAAAGCTATATCCAAGTATTGATCCTGAGGGGCTGGTCGAGTACTCGGTGGTCTACACCGACCGCTCGCTCAATCACATGTCAAAGACGTTTCAAGGGGTGATGAAGAACATTTCCAGCACCCTGAAACAGGTCTATAACGCCCAGGCTGTCGCAGTAGTGCCGGGCAGCGGTACATTCGGCATGGAATCGGTAGCGCGGCAGTTTGCCACCGGCCAGCAGTGCCTGGTGATCCGCAACGGTTGGTTCAGTTATCGCTGGAGCCAGATCCTTGAGATGGGCAACATCCCGGCGGCGACCACGGTGCTGAAAGCCCGGCCGGTCGAGCCGGGGCGCCAGGCAGCCTACGCGCCCCCGCCTCTGGACGAAGTGCTGGCGGCCATTGAGACGCACAAGCCGCAGGTGGTCTTTGCGCCCCATGTTGAAACCTCATCCGGGATCATCCTGCCCGACGATTACTTGCGGGCCATTGGCGACGCAGTGCATGCAGTGGGAGGCCTGTTCGTGCTGGACTGCATCGCCTCCGGCACGCTGTGGGTTGATATGCACAAGTGCGCAGTAGACCTGCTGATCAGCGCACCGCAAAAAGGTTGGAGCGCCTCCCCTTGCTGTGCGCTGGTGATGCTCAGTGCCTTGGCCCTCGAGCGCATCGAGCACACGCAGAGCAGCAGCTTTGCCTGCGACCTGAAAAAGTGGCTGCAGATCATGCAGGCATACGAACAAGGCGGACATGCCTATCATGCGACCATGCCCAGCGATTCGCTCGCGCGGTTCAACGACGTGATGAACGAGATGCAAGCCTACGGTTTCGACAAGGTCCGCGGTGAGCAACAAGCGCTGGGCGATCGGGTACGCGCCCTGTTGACCGGAAAAGGCATCAAAAGCGTGGCCGCAGCCGGCTTTCAGGCCCCGGGCGTAGTGGTGAGCTATACCGATGACCCCGACATCAAGAACGGTAAGAAATTTGCCGAACACGGCCTGCAGATAGCTGCCGGGGTGCCGTTGCAATGTGACGAACCGGCCGACTTCCAGACCTTCCGTATCGGCCTGTTCGGGCTTGAAAAACTGCACAACATCGAGCGCACGGTCAGCACCCTTGAACAGGCACTGGACGAAGTGATGGGGAGCTGAGCCCTCTTTGTTTTGCAGCACGGCTACGGCTGTTCACTACCTGAGGGAGCGGGCTTGTTCGCAAAGCAGGCGACCCGGTGGATGGCACGGGCTTCGCCCGTGTTCGCGGGCATGCCCGCTCCCACAGTGAAGTGAGCTGCGACCCGATGCCTAGTTCGCGGGCAGGATGATCACGAAGTTCTTTTTCATGTCTTCCAGCACGGTCCATTTGCCCTTGGCGCCCGGTTCGATAATGAACGTGTCGCCAGCGGCCAGTGTGACGGGGGCGCTGCCCTCAAGCTCGATGACGCAGCGTCCACTCAGGACATGGCAGAACTCCCACACTTTGTAGTCGATGCGCCACGCGCCGGTGCTGGCTTCCCATTCTCCGGAAATGCGGCCTTGCTGTTCATCGTGATAGTACTTGGACGTCAACGTATGAGGGGTGCCTTCCAGGACCTCTTCAAAAAAGGGAAGGTCGCGCACCGGTTGGATATCCAGCTCGCGGAACACGGTCAGTTTGTTGTTCATGGTTTTGTCTCGAGCACGTTATGGTTAGGGCGATACATCAAATAGGCTTCACCGGTTACGCCCAGCATCGGGTGCGCAACGATCTGGCAGGTTTTAACAATCTGAAAACCGTGACGTTCGTAGAAGCGGCGTGCACCGTGGTTTTCTGCATAATCGATCAGGCATAGCCCATCCAGGCCAGCGTCCTCGGCGCGCTGCTGGGCGTGGCGAAGAAACTGCACCCCCAGCCCCTGGCTGCGCCAGGCCTCATCCAGCGCCAGGCTGGATATGTACAAGGTGTCAGGTACTTCCATGTCGGCATAAGGCGCGAGCACCGGGTCTGTCTCGACAGCCCTGTCAGGGGCCTCGCGCAAGGCATAGCTATGCATCATGCCGATGACTTGCCCTTCGAAAGTGGCCATCAGGCAGTTCTTGTAGGAAAAGTCGCCCTGTTCCCTGGCATAGCGAGACGCACCGACACTCAGCAACGCTTCTCCAGGCGCGGCAAGCTTGCTCCATATGTAATCGGCCATGCCCTCCGATGTCAGTTGAAAGAAGCGCGCAATATCGTGCGCGTCCGAGGCTTGGGCGGGCCTGAAGTCGATAGGCATGAACAGTGCTCACATGGGATAGGGTGGTTGGTTTTCGAGGATTACGCCTTTGACAGGGGGGCAGGGTAGACGGGTTTGACGGTTGCCATCATGCTCTGGGCGAACACCGTCAGCACTTCGTGCGACGCTGGCCCATGCTCAAAGGGACGTGGCCGTCCAATGGCTCAGGCCTGGGGAAACGATCGTGCAGTTGCCTGAGGTAGTGAGACGAGAAGCGAGGCGACGTGTACTTTCATGGTGGGATGGCCGGAGTTAGAGCAAGTTGCCTCCGTAGCGGGGGCGTATTCCACGAAAGGTAGCTATCGACCCAGAGCTGACAGTCAGGTGACCTTTGTGGAAGGAACTGTCTTGCCCAAACTTAGAAAGTCCACGCGATTCCTGTGGGAGCGGGCGTGTCCAGGCGTCGAACCGCCGCGAACACCGGCGAACCCGGTGCCATCCACCGCGCAGTATTCTTCGCGGGTGAACCCGCTCCCACTGTGATCGCGCAAACTTTTAAAGTTTGAATAGGACAGTTGCTTCCAAAGCGTTCACGCCGGCCTCGGAAAATGAGCAATAGCAGCATTTTCGTAATGGCAGCCATGGGTCGATAGCGGTCCTCCTCGACTTCTAGATGTCGAGGGACCTGTGCAGCATGTTTACGCGCTACGCAGGTCCAATTCACTAAGGCATAACCATATACCCTTTAATTCTTTGTCACCCCAGCCCCTGTGTTTTCAACTAGCGCCTTTTTGAGCGAGCGCTGTCCGTGGAGCACTGTGAAGTAGTCGTCATCGGTCTGGGCGCCATGGGCGCCGCCACCACGTATCAGTTGGCCAAGGCAGGTGTCGATGTGGTGGGCATCGACCGCTTCCATCCCCCGCATACCTTTGGCTCAAGCCACGGTGATACGCGCATTACCCGGCTGTCCGTGGGGGAGGGTGCGCAGTACGTGCCTATCGTGAAGCGGGCCCAGCAGATCTGGCGCGATCTGGAAGCGCAGTCTGGCGAGTCGTTGTTCGAACAGTCCGGCTTGCTCGCACTCACTTCCAGCCCCGACTTCGACCCCGACGATAAAACCGACTTCACCCTGCGCACCATAGGGTTGGCCCAGACCTACGGGATTGAACACGAAGTGCTCGACGCCGAGCAGATCCGCCAGCGCTTCCCGCAATTCGCCAACGTACACGACGACGCGATCGGTTACTTCGAACCGGGCGGTGGTTTCGTGCGCCCTGAACGCTGCATCGAGGTGCAGTTGCGTTTGGCGGTGCAGCACGGCGCGACCTTGCACACAGGCGAAACGGTTACCCAGATCAGCTCGGATGAACAGGGCGTGACGATCACGACTGACCTGCGCACGGTGAAGGCCCGCAAGCTGGTGTTCAGCGCCGGGAACTGGGCCGGCGGGTTGTTGGGTGAGCCCTTCGAACGGTTGCTGAGTGTCTACCGGCAAAAGCTGTTCTGGTTTGAGCTCGAAGACGGCGCGGGCCTTGAGGGCGCGTCGCCCACGTTCATCCTCACCCATGGGCGGGGGGACGACAAAATCAACTACGGCTTCCCTGCGCAGCCCGGCGAGGGCAGCCTGAAAATTGCTACGGCCCAGTATCACACGGCCTCGCAGCCCGACCTGCTGGACCGCACTGTTTCTGCCGTAGAAGAACTCGAGATGTACCAGCAGCAGGTGCAGGGCCGTATTGCCGGGGTCACAGACAAGGTCCTCAAGTCGGCCGTTTGCGCCTACACCGTCACGCCGGACCGGCATTTCATCATCGACCAACACCCCACGCTCAAGCACACCCTGGTGGTGTCCGCCTGCTCTGGCCACGGTTTCAAGCACTCGGCGGCCCTGGGCGAGGCCTTCGCGCAGTGGTGCACACGCGGCACTACCGACCTTGATCTGTCCTCGTTTACCCTTGAACGATTCGAAGGAAAAACCCTGTGAAGCAGGCCCTGATCACGCTGAAAGACCCCGGCAACATCATGGCAACCGCCGCGGACATCACCAGCAACCCGAAGCACCTGAAGTTCAAGGAGCTTGAAGCGGCCATGCTGCCGTGCGTGCTGGGCCAGGTGGACATGGCGCTGATCAATGCCGACTACGCGCTGGAAGCGAAGCTGGTACCGCACAAGGACGCGCTGTTCATCGAAAGCTCGGAATCGCCGTACGCCAACTACCTGTACGTGCGCAGGGACAAAGCCAGCGACCCGGCAGTGCAGAAACTTGGGGTGTTGTTGAACTCACCTCAGGTCAAACAGTTCATCCTCGAGCGTTATCACGGCGATGTGGTGCCGGCGTTCTGATCGCTTGAACTGACATTGCAAACCGAGCAGTCAGAGGGAACGACTTTTACCGCCACGTTTCCCCGTACCGATTCAGACCAGTAATAACCGCCCTTAGGGAAGCTCGAGATGAACACATTGATGGAACGACTGGAACACTGGTTGGAAGCCAACCTTCCCGAGGTCCTTGAAGATTTGGCCCCAGGCTGTTCAGAAACTGCAATCACCGAGTTCGAGAGCCAGGTCGGCAGGGCTTTTCCAGAGCCCTGAAACATTTCATTTCCTCGACGCGATCCCCATCCTGTTTGCGTCACAGCTTGACGGATGAGTTCACTTGGCAAGTGAAGAGGGCAAGGCCTGTGCGAGTTTCAATCCTGGGTTGCCATTCTCATGGCTACCCGTCGTTTAGCTTTGCAGTGCACTTTGGGGCGAAAGCGATGGTCCACGACTGGTCGCTATCGACCCTGAGCGGACACTCACGTGCTCTCAACTAGATACCCTTGCAAGTCGCGTAAAGCCTCACCCTGAAGCAGACCAACTGTCACTTTCATCCCGGCCTGACGTAGGATTTCGCAACATGCACTCGCGCAATTCCTTGCTACACGGAGATCGCAGCGTTCCCCCTGATTTTGTAGGCACTGACTGGCCACAACGTTTTCCGCCGCTTCTGACCGATAGCTGTGGGTGAGTCTTCTATTTGACTGCCCGTATCGTTACAATTCGGGGGTTCCACCAGAACCCCCCCATACGTCGTCCGGCAACAGCGACGACGCCAACCCTGGCGATGCTCCCTGCCCAGGGCTTTCATCCTCAATTGAGCCAAGGCTCAGTTGAAACGCTTGATTGCCACTGCGGGCTTGAACTGCGGTGTATCTAACCGACACGCGTGGCACTCCTGCGCTGTCTGCCTTGCGCCCGGCTAACGAAGCCGTGTCCAGAAGGGGCAATCCTGCCCCGCACGATCAGTGTGGTCGTCATCATCAGGCCCTTTCGTGGCTGGGCGTTCCATCAGCAGGACTGAGCTACCCCACGGTAGTCGAGTCACGCATTTCAAATGCGCTTTCCATGGCGTCAGCACGCTTGGCCACCACAACCCACGCACTTGCGCTGGCGCCGGGCGAGCCTGCCTTGGGGACTGCTGCCCAAACGCGCACATGCGCGCGTGCAATTGCATGAAACAACCGAATGGATGGAATTCGCTCCTACTGTGAGGCAGGCCTGATCAGGCGGAGTTGAATGAAGCACGCAACAGGAGAAAGCTCATGCCCTTCGTACCTCCCAAGGATCAACACTGCAACGGTGATGACCCGACCACTTCAACGACTGCTGGCCCATGCGTGAAGTCGATGCCAGCACTCGAGCGCAGCAAGTTCGGCGGCACGGCACGCCGCCCTGGGCGACCAGGCGATGCTGACGTTCCTCCCGTATCTCGCAGTGACCTCAGCAAAGGTCACGACCAATTAGTCGTACATCAGGAGGCGCGCATCAACTGGCGCGTCCTGCTGATTTCGTCAATGGTGATCCTGGTGTTTTCCATTACCACGATCCTCATGCCCGATGCAGCACGCTCGGCGATGAAGCGGACCACCGACTGGATTGCGACGAACCTGGGTTGGTACTACGTGTTGACGATGACCCTGGTCATCGGCTTCGTGCTGTGGGTCGCGTTTTCCAAGGAAGGGGACGTGCGCATCGGCCCTGACCACTCGCGGCCGCAGTACAAGCTAGTGACCTGGGTCGCCATGCTGTTCGCCGCAGGGGTCGGCATAGACATGCTGTTCTATTCAGTCACCGGCCCGGTCGTACAGTACTTGCACCCGCCCAGCGGCGAAGGCGCTACTGCCCAAGCCATGCAGGACGCGGTCATCTGGACCATGTTTCACTATGGCATCGCAGGGTGGGCGATGTATGCGCTGCTGGGTATGGCAATGGGTTACTTCGCCTATCGCTGGGACATGCCGCTGTCGATTCGCGCGGCGCTCTACCCGCTGTTTGGCAAACGCGTGCGCGGCCCCTTGGGTGATGGCATCAGCATCATTGCGCTGGTCGGCACCGTGTTTGGAGTCGCTACCTCGATGGGTATCGGTGTGGTATTGCTGAGTGTTGGTTTTTCGCTGATATTCGCCCTGGAACAGGGCCTCTCATTACAGATCGCATTGGTGATGGGTGCTGTAGCGCTTACCATTGCGGCCACCACCTCCGGGGTTGATCGCGGCATCCGCTGGATCGCCGAGTTGAACCTATGGAGCGCCGTGGCGATGATGCTGTACATCCTGATAACAGGGCAGACGGCGTTCTTGTTGAATGCACTGGTGTCGAACATCGGTCAGTTTCTCGTCACCTTTCCCGCGCGTACATTCCAGACGTTTGCCTACGAGCCCGCCGGGGCCGGCTGGATGGCGGGTTGGACATTGTTCTTCTGGGCCTTCTGGCTGGCCTGGGGGCCATTCGTCGGTGTGTTCCTGGCGCGAATCTCGCGAGGCCGGACCTTGCGTGAATTCGTCCTGGCGGCAGTCACTGCGCCAGTGCTGTGCGATTTCATCATTGTCTCGCTGTTCGGCAACAGCGCACTTTTTCAGGTGCTGCAGGGCAACACCGAGTTTGCCACGCTGGCGATGGACAGCCCCGAGCAGGGTTGGTACGCACTGCTTCAGATGTTCCCGGGCTCGATGTTTCTGATTGGTCTGGCAACGCTGTCAGGCTTGCTGTTCTACCTCACCAGCGCCAACTCCGGGGCGATGGTGATGTCGAATTTTTCTGCAACGATTCCCGACCCTTCCCATGACGGCCCGAGTTGGCTGCGGATCTTCTGGGCCTTGCTCACGGCCATGCTCACTGTGGCGATGCTGCTCGCAGGCGGGGTCACGACCATGGAGTATGCAACGCTGATTTTCGCGCTACCGGTGACGGTCATCGCTTATCTGGTGATGGCATCCTTCTACAAGGTATTGCGTATGGAACGTGCCGAACGTGAAGGGCGCGTGCTGCGCCGGCCCTCGATGGCGGCCAGCGGGGGGCATGCCCCGGAGCGCTCCTGGAAGCAACGGCTCGAGCACCTGCGGGCGTACCCATCGCTGCAGCAGGTCACCCAGTTCCTCAACCGAACAGTCGGGCCAGCGCTGGGCGAGGTCGTCGCTGAATTCCGCCATCAGGGCTATTCCGTCACCC
Organism: Pseudomonas sp. WOUb67; assembly: GCF_050058005.1. Classification (NCBI taxonomy): domain Bacteria; kingdom Pseudomonadati; phylum Pseudomonadota; class Gammaproteobacteria; order Pseudomonadales; family Pseudomonadaceae; genus Pseudomonas; species Pseudomonas sp. WOUb67. The sequence goes on from NZ_CP170112.1 coordinate 3,284,943, forward strand.
GGGAAAGCCTGGTCCATACAAGCGGTATCGAGGAACCGTTGCTGCGGGTGTCGATGGACCAATTCCGTGACTTCCATTACCACGTCGCCATTGTCGAGGCGCCTGTGCCCATGTTCAGTGGCCGCATGACGCGCGAGATCGATGTCTATTACCGTTTGGAGGTGTTCACCCAGACGGGGTCTGGTGGCTATGACTTGATGGGCCTGACCAAACAGCAGGTCATAGATGACGTGCTCAATCGCTATGAGACCCACTTGGCGTTCCTTGTCTTCTCCAGCGAAAACGCCACCGCCTCTGTGTTGACACCCAGGCAGTCGTAATGCTGTGCGTGGCATCTTGGGCGTGCGCAGCGACCTGGCGTGGGTGAGGCACCCATGGTGCTGTGATTGATCCAGCGCCTGGCCAGGCCGACGCTGAGAAATGAGCTTTGAATGAGTGTCCAGTTAACGAAAGCTGCTAATGCTGGTATAGAGACATCCGCAAACCGTCTTTGCCAGCAGGAGCCGCCCATGCAACTCAGCCGTGCCAACCTGGCCGACTTCGTTTATTTTCTGGCTATTGTCCGCCACCAGAGTTTCAACCGGGCAGGCCTTGAGGTGGGTATCAGCGCGTCGGCGCTCAGCCATGCAATCAAAGGTCTGGAGACTCGCCTCGGTGTTCGGTTGCTGAACCGAACCACCCGCAGTGTGACGCTGACCGCCGCCGGCGAAGAGTTGCATTCCTTGATCAGTGGGCCTATCGATGAAATCGGCCAGGCGATGGAGGTGCTTAATCGCTACCGCGATGGGCCCACTGGACGCATTCGTTTAAATACCTTGAGCGATGGCGCGGATTTTCTCCTTGGTCCCGTATTACCCCTTTTCAATGACCGTTACCCCGACATCGAAATCGACCTGACGGTCACCAACCGTTTGGTGGATGTGATTGGTGGCGGGCATGACGCGGGCATTCGCTATGGCGGTACGGTGCCGGAAGACATGATCGCCCAGCGCCTGTCGCCGGACATCCGCTGGGTGGTGGCGGGCTCTGCCAACTACCTCCATCGCTTTGGCGAGCCGAAGCATCCGCGCGATTTGCTCAAGCACCGCTGCTTACGTATTCGTCTGGGCAATGACCGGATGTACGACTGGGAATTCGAGAAGGATGGCGAACAGTTGGCCATCGCTGTTCCGGGGGCGATCACCATTGATGAGACGCGCATTGGCGTGTCATTGATTCGGCACGGCGCTGGCTTGATGTATGCGCCTGAGCCGGTGATCACGCCGCTGGTGGCCTCCGGCGATTTGCTCAGGGTGCTGGATGACTGGTCCAGCGTCGCGCCGGGTTTTCACATGTATTACTCAAGCCACCGGCAACTGCCGGTGGGCTTGCGGTTGTTGATTGACCTGATTCGCGAGGTTCAGCCGTTGGGGCCGATCAGCCCCTGATCCGGCCGGTTCGTTTTGCTGAAATCAAACACGTCGCGCTTTGGAACTCAGCCTTTGTGGCGGTTGGCGAACACATCCTTGACGACTGGCACGGCAGAAAACACATTCGGCCAGCCTGCGTAGAACGCCAACTGCGTAAGTATTTCGGCCGCCTCGGGTTGGGTCAGTCCGTTGTCCATCGCGCGATTGAGGTGGTAGGTCACTTGAGCGACCTGACCGTTGGCGATCAGAGCACTGACGGTGACGAGGCTGCGGTCGCGAGGCGCAAGATCGGGCCGCAGCCACAGGTCATGAAACAGCGCATCGGCGGTGTAGTGCACCAGTCCAGGTGAGACGGGGCCGACATTGCTGGCAACCGTTTCCGCTCGCACTTCTTCGGCGGCTTCGTTGATCGGCAATCGGGTTGGCGCTACCGGCGGCAACTGATCGGCAGCGATGCCTCGGCTGGCAAAAACTGCCTTGGCGACCACGACGCTGGTGGTGGCATTGCCCCAGCCGGAGTAAAACGCCAGATGGTTGATCAGCTCCGATAGCTCGGTCGGTTTCACGCCGTTATCCAGAGCCAGGTCGAAGTGATACGCCAGCTCCACGGTCTGGTTGCGGCTGATCAACACCGCGAGTGTCACCAGGCTGCGGTCGCGGGGTGAGAGGCCCGGTCGCTTCCACACTTCGTTGAGCAGCAACTTCTCGGTGTTGTGCGCCAGGGCGGGCGAGACTGCACGCACGTCGTCCAGGTTGGGTGCGACCGGGTTTTGCGCGGTAGAGTTGGCTGGGGTTTTGTCAGCGGTAGAACAGGCCGCCAACAGCAGCGAAAGCGAAGCGAGAGCGGTTTTTAGCAATTTCATTCGGCGGCCTCGTATTGCGCTTGGCTGACGGGTTCCAGCCATTCAACGTTCTTGCCGTCGAGGGACTCTTGAATGGCCATGTGGGTCATGCCGGTGGTGGCCGTTGCGCCGTGCCAGTGTTTGACGCCTGGGGGCGTCCAGATCACATCCCCTGGTCTGATCAACTGCTTCTTACCACCCGCTTGCTGCACCCAGCCTGTACCGGCGGTCACCACCAGCGTCTGCCCCAGCGGGTGGGTGTGCCACATCGAGCGTGCACCCGGTTGGAAGTTGACGTAACCCGCCGACACTCGAGACGGCGTTCGGGCCGGGAATAGCGGATCAATCCGCGCACTACCGACAAAACCGCTCGCCGGTCCCACGATGGAGGGCTGCTCACCATTCTTCACAACCAGCATGGATTGATCGGGGGCAGGGTCGGCTGCAATGGCCGCATTCGAGATCAGTGCAGCAGCAAGGGCTAACCCGGCGGTGATTTTTGGCATCAGTAAGCTCCTGAGGCGAAGGCCAGTTCAGTGGTCAACTTAATGCAGCACAAGCGCAGCGACTACAGACTTCAAACCGCATGAAGTTGTGAGTGGCGCTCATCAATTACCCCGATCTGGCGCACCTATTCATGAGGCTGGCTCACTGGAGCATCCTGTTTCCCTGGCTAGTTCTCACATGCTTTCCTGATTAGCCTGCCAACCATTCGAGACGACGCGGGTCCGGCCGCGCAGTTTTCGGTGAGTTGGGGTGGACATCATCTGCACAGCTCGACGCCCCTCGTGCCAACGGAGATCTATCCATGAGCTTTTCCTTTCATAACCAAGTCGCACTGGTCACCGGTGCAGCATCTGGCATTGGCCTGGCTACCGCCAAGGCATTCGCTGAAGCCGGCGCTGCCGTTGCTCTGGCTGACATCAACGGCGCAGCCGCCCAATTGGCGGCTGAAGCGCTGGTCACCAAGGGTCACAAAGCAATCGGTTTGAGTTGCGATGTCGCCGATCTGGGTCAGGTTGAAGCGATGGTCAAAGCCACCGTTGCCGCCTTTGGCCGCTTGGACGCCGCGTTCAACAATGCCGGTATCCAGAACCAGTTAGCCGAAACTGCTGATGCCTCCAGCGAAGATTACGACCGGGTCATGTCGGTGAACTTGCGTGGTGTGTGGGCCTGCATGAAATACCAGTTGCAGCACATGCGTGAGCAAGGCAGCGGCGCCATCGTCAACTGTTCCTCGCTCGGTGGCCTGGTGGGCGGCGCACAACGGGCCAACTACCACGCTGCCAAGCATGGTGTGATCGGCCTGACCAAAAGCGCCGCTCTGGAATATGCCGCCCGTAACATTCGCGTAAACGCCGTGTGCCCCGGCCTGATCTGGACCCCCATGGCCGATCAGATGGTGGCCTCGGGGCAAAAAGACGCCCTCGACGGCATGTTGCAACTCATCCCTATGGCCCGCCACGGCCGCCCCGAAGAAATTGCCGATGCCGTGGTGTGGCTGTGCAGCAATTCCTCCAGCTACGTGACAGGGCAGTCCATTTCTGTCGATGGCGGCTTTGTGATGCGATAAGCCACGCCCACTGAACGCCTATTCAAAAGGATTCGGAACCTTAAGCAGATGCCATCTACCGTCACCGCAACACTACCCTCAAAGATGCATCAGTCGTGAGAAATTTCCGATGCTAGACCTTGCCCATGAATGAACGCCACAACCTCATCCAGAACCGGCGCCAGCCATCGCATAGGGCGGGAGAATGCTGCAATTAATGTCCCGTGGCCCGGCTTGGAGAAATAGCGCTCGCGCACGGGCACACCCTGCTCCCGCAAACGTCGGGCCATGCCACCCGTGTTGCGCTCGGGATTGACCAGCGTATCGTCCCTCGCGGCTATCAACAGCGCAGGGGGCGATTTGGCGCCAACGTGGTTGATCGGTTGAGAGTCGGGTGGCGAATTCGGAAAAAAGAAAATCGGTCTCACCGCCGGATTTTCGACGGGCAGAAAGTCGTAAGGTCCGGCCAGACCGATCCAGCCGCTGAGCATCGAAGGCTCCATGTCCACCGCTGCCAGCCATTGGGGGTCTAGCGCAACCATTGCTGCGTTGTAGCCGCCTGCGCTATGGCCCATCACATATAGCCGCGCTGGATCTCCACCGTATTGGCGAATGTGTTCGCGGGTCCAGCCGATCGCTCGCGCACTGTCTTCTAGAAAACCCTGATAGTGTACCTGCGGATAAAGCCGGTAATCGGCTATTACAGCTACGATGCCTCGTGCTGCCAGCGCTTCGCCGACAAAGCCGTAGTCACTGCGCGAACCGCTGCTCCAGCTGCCTCCATAAAAGAACACTACCACTGGCACGTCGGTGGCGAGATTGACGGGCGTGTAGACATCCAGCCGGTTCCGCGGATCGTTACCGTACTTCAGGTCATATGCCTTGTTGCAAGTGCCTCCCGGAGTGAGGAAGTTTAAAAACTTCAGAGGTGAACAGCCCAGCAACAGGGCCGATAACCCAACGGCAACAGTTATGCGTAGGGCTATCCTGATCATGGTTTTTTCTCTGGGGAGGTGTGCTTCTGAGACTGCGAGCCTGGGTAAGAATTCAGTTGGCGCCTTCACTGAACCGACTTGGCTTGGCAAAGTCAGAAGCGCCACACTCGAATAGGACAGAGCCTCGACATTGTTGATCAAAACCGCGTTTGCCCCTTGCAAGCAGGACACCCACACCTACTCCAGCGCGGCCATCTCAGCAATCGAGGCCTTCACAGCATGAGTCAACCACACGAACTCACCACAGCGCGATCTCGTAGATCAGATAGACCCGAACATTGTCGCGGTCACTAGCATAGGTGCTTCTTGAAATAGCGTGTCGAAGCTCGGCCCCTATCCCTTTGAACAGGCCGTCCTGAACCACGTACTTCAGTTGGGTATCGGTCTCATGCTCTTTGGCTTCTAGCCCACGGTACTCACCGCCGCTACCGTTGTAGTAGCGGGTCATGAACGCAAGACCCGGCACACCAACACTGGCAAAATCGAAGTCGTAGCGCAGCATCCAGGTGCGTTCCCCTGGCTGGATGAATTTTCCAATGCTGGCGTTGCTGAAGGAGTAAACCGTACTCACATCACATAGGGCAGAGCCGTACTCCCGCTGACTTCCTGGTAGCCGAACCCGAGTGAATGCCCCCCTTGGCGATAGGTAAACAGCCCACTGAACATGTCGGCATCGACCACACCATTTCTGGCTGATCCGGCGTCATCGCTGATGAAATACCGGAGATCGCTTGTGAGCTTTCCTTTTCCAACAGGAGCTGTATAGGTCAAGCCATAAAATTGCTGCCGATAGAAATCACGCAACTCCCCGTAGTAGCTGCTCATGCTGAACCGCTTGCTCAGGTCGTAGCGGAGCCCCACGAAGTCGAAGTCTGTGCCTTCACCGCCGGTGTAGCCCTGCGCAAAGATGTCAACGCTATCGGTAGAGTTCCGGGCTTTCAGCTTGTCCAGATGCCCAGCATGCGCATACAGCCTATCAATGCCGGTGTACTCAACTTGAGTGCCTTGAAAAGTCTGAGGCAAAAGGCGCCCGTCGTTGTATACCAGAACAGGAATCTTGGGCAGCAAGGTGCCTGTACTGACCAGGGTGTCTTGCCAGCGCAGTTTTCCGGTAATGCCAAGGCTGGAGTATTCACTCGCAGCACGCCCATCGTCGTGAACAGGAAGTAGGCCCGTTCCAGCATGATTCGTACTTGAGTCCAGTCGAATACCGGAAAGCCCCAATGCTTCCATTCCGAACCCAACTGGCCCCTCTGTGAAACCAGACTGCGCTTTCAGAATGAAGCCTTGGGCCCACTCTCTGCGATCAGCACCGCCATCTCGGTAGTCGTCATTGAAGTAGTAATTTCGAAGGGCCAAACGTGCCTCGGAATCCTTGAAGAAGTCGGCAACGGCCAAATCAGGGGCGAGGCTGGTCATTACACCCGCGCAAGCGAGGGTGCCCGTGCTCAAAAGCATGCGCATAGGAGGTCTCTGCTAGATGTTGTGATTATTGGCAGATTGGCAATCGAACAACTGGCGTCAGTACCTCCTCGTGGAGGTCAGGACTGGACTCAACGTGGTCGTGCGGCGGACACTAGCGCCCTGTGAAACAAGTCACAACGTTATGAGCGATGCGCATTACCCTATGCACACGCTCCTACTTAAGTCGTTGGGAGCAGGACGTGAATCTGAAACAGCTCGAAGCATTTCAAGCCATCATGGCGACCGGATCTACCATAGGCGCAGCCACGCGGATGGATCTGTCCCAGTCGGCTGTCAGCAGGCTTCTTACGCAGCTTGAAGAGCACTTGGGCTTCTCACTTTTCCTGCGCCGCAAGGGCCGGTTGATGGCAACACCTGAAGCAGAGGAGCTCTTGGGCCAAGTCTCCTCACTCGTCGACAACCTTCAACGTGTTCAACGTTTGGCTGACGAGCTTCGGGTCGGTCGCTCCCGAAGAACTCTGCTCCGCGTGGCAGTACCAACAAGCATGACCCATCACCTGCTACCGGGCATCGTGGCCGAGTTCCTGCGCGAGCGGGAAGACGTAGTGGTTGAAATCCTTACTGGGGGCTATGACACCTTGGAGCGTGCTGTCCTCGACCGCAGTGCGGACTTTGCGTTTGTCCGATTGCCCGCAGAGCTTCCTGATTTCGAGGTACAACCGGTACTGGAGACCGAGGGAGTTTGCGTGGTGCCTGAGGGACACCCCTTGGCAGAGCTATCGGAGGTCACCGTAGATCATCTTCGAGCGGTTCCCTTGGTTCTCCTGGGGCGGCAAAGGAATCTTCGCTCAGAACTGGATCAGCGTTTTCGAGAGGCTCGTGTGACCCCGCAGGTACGTGTCGAAGTGCATTCCGTAAGCGCAGCCTGTGCATTCGTTGCCGAGGGGATGGGCGTCTCAATCATCAACGGACTGCTTGCCAGAGACTTCGGTAGCTTGGCGCTTCAGAGCAGGCCGCTTCGCCCGGCGCTGCCGTACAGATTCGGTCTGATTTTCCGCAAAGATCAACCTCGCTCCAGGCTGGTCGACGCCTTCGCTGAACACATGAGTGAACGCCTCAAGGCGATATCGAATAACGAGTAACGCATAGGTCAACCCGAATTACTCATAACGTTGAGCATTCACGAAGGGTTGTTCTAGTGTGCCGCCATAACGCCTGGCCCCCCAAGAACAACAAACGAGAATGCGCACTATGAATCGCTCCCACTCTCCGTCGGCAATAGTCGAACAGGTTGATGAGGCTGCACCTTCCAGCCCCACTTCCAACAAACCGTCCAAACAGCTCAACCCAGCATTGATCCTGCTGAGCATCGTTTTCATGGCGCTCGCGTTCACTTACTTTGTGGACTCAGGCCAATTTGAGCGCAAGGACATTGCTGTCATCCCTGGTTCATATCAGACCCTGGAAAAGGATTCTGGCCTCAGTCAATTGTTCTCGGTCGAGCCTCGAACCGCTAATGCAGAGGCCGCACGGCCTGTGTCCCTGACTGAAGCCTTCATGGCGATTCCTCAAGGGATCGAAAAGCGTGCAGGGCTCATTTTCATGGTGCTGTTCATCGGCGGAATGTTTGGCGTTCTGAACAAAGCAGGCGCCATCGATGCAGGCCTAGAGCGTGTACTAGGCCTCACCAAAGGTAACATTTACGTCTTGGTTCCCTGTTTGATGCTGGTGTTCTCCGCCGGCAGCACATTCATGGGCCTGGCGAAAGAATTCATTCTCATCGTCCCGCTGATGGTCGCCATGGCCAATCGGCTCGGCCTCCCCAACATCATCGGCCTCGCGATAGTGGCCATCTCGGTGAAAGTGGGCTACCTCGGCTCAATCACCAACCCTGTCGCATTAGCTGTAGCCCAGCCGCTGGTGGGAGTGCCAATGTTTAGCGGGCTCGATATGCGGGTGGCCAGCTATTTCACCTTTTTGGTAGTCGGCATCGCATTTGTGCTGCTGAGCATTCGCCGTCACGGTTTCGACAGCACCGCACAATTCGACTTCAAGCAATCACGCCTTCATCCGCGACATGCTGCGAATCTCATGCTCTTGGCACTGGGTGTAGCATTTCTGGTGTACGCATCGAACCGGTGGCACTGGAAGTATCCGGAGCTCTCCGCGTACTACCTGGCTCTGAGCATGGTGTTCGCGGTTGTTGCCGGGATTGGGGCTAGCGAAGCTGCCGGCGCCTTCGTCGATGGTATGAAAAAGGTATTGATGGCCGGCGTACTGATTGGCTTGGCCACTGCGGTTGAAATCATCCTGAGCACCGGTCAGGTACTCGACACCATCGTCAATCACCTGTCTGAGTTGGTGGGTGAGCATGGCCCACTGGTATCAGCATTCGGTATGTTCTTCGCCCAATTGGGGCTGGACGTTCTGATTCCCTCCACGTCAGGCCAAGCTGCCGTGACCATGCCAATTTTTGGCCCGCTCGGACAACTTTCTGGGGTAACGCCGCAGACCACTGTGTATGCCTTCCTGCTCGGCAATGGACTGACAAACCTCATCACACCGACCTCCAGCGGCTTGCTGGTTCTGCTTGCCACTGCACAAGTGGGCTGGGGCCAGTGGGCGCGCTTCATCTGGCCCCTGCTCTTGGTCTTCACCGCCATTGCCTTGGCGCTCCTCAGTATCGCCGTCCTCATCGGTTACTAATCACGGTCTGTGCAAGCAGCCCAGCAACTTCGAGTAGCAGATATGCACGTTTTGAAAAACTTGATGGTGCCGATGCGCGATGGCGTTCGGCTGGCCACGGACGTTTATTTGCCCGATGCCACGAACTCTCCACTACCCGTAATCATCGAGCGCACCCCGTACAACAAATCGATGCCATCTCGTTCCGAGAAGCGTCTGGATGGGCATCACCTCGGGCGTGAGGAAATGGCAGCCGCCTTTGCCACCGAAGGGTTCGTGACCGTCTTCCAAGACTGTCGCGGTCGGTATGAGTCCGAAGGCGAATTCGTCAAGTACATCAACGAGGGTGAAGACGGGTACGACACACTCGCCTGGCTGGTAGAGCAGCCTTGGTGTAACGGGCGCGTGGGCAGTATGGGTCTGTCCTATGCCGCCCATACGCAGTTGGCCATGGCATGCCTTAACCCACCTGGTCTCTGCACGATGGTTCTCGATTCAGGAGGGTTCGCCAACGCCTTCCAGTGCGGAATTCGCCAAGGCGGGGCATTTGAACTCAAGCAGGCTACCTGGGCCTACAAACAGGCCAAAGAGAGTCCCGCTGCAAAGACTGATCTACAACTGCGAGCATCGCTTGAGCAGGAGGACATCCACGAATGGTTTGCGAATATGCCGTGGCAGGCTGGCCACTCTCCGTTACGCCATGCCCCCGAATATGAGGACTACCTTCTTGACCAGTGGCGACGGGGCAATTACGACGCCTATTGGAAGCAGTTGGGTATCTGCGCCGACCATTACCGCGCAAGGATTCCCGACATTCCAGTGCTCCACATGTCTAGCTGGTATGACGCCTATGTCAGCTCGACGCTGGAAAATTTCAACGCCTTCATTCGCCACGGGAACGCACCTCAACGGCTGATTATGGGGCCGTGGCTGCACGGTGATCGCAACGTCACGCACAGTGGCGACGCAGAGTTCGGAGTGAACTCTGCGTTCGATGGGCATGTAGAGGAAGACTGGCTATCTTGCCGCCTGCAGTGGTTTAAAAACCACCTGCTTCAGTCAACCGCAACCTTGCCATCCCTCCAACAGGTGCAGGTGTTCATCATGGGCGGTGGGTCGGGTAGCAGAAACGAATCCCAACGAATCGATCATGGCGGGGAGTGGCTGTCGGCAACCCAGTGGCCTTTACCCGGTAGTCAGCAAATGACGCTGCACTTCTACGCTGATGGTGTTCTGAGAGATGAAGCACCTACGAATTCCAGCAGCCAGACGTACCTGGCAGATCCACTGAACCCAGTGCCAACCATTGGTGGGGCGCTCACCTCAGGTGCGCCTGTATTTGCAGGCGGCGCATACGACCAGCGCGAGACGGCTCGTTTTTTCGCAGCCCAGGGTGACAACCGTCCTTTGAGCGACAGACCCGATGTACTCAGCTTCTCAACTGAGCCGTTGGCGGCGGACCTTGTGGTTGCCGGCAGTATCGAGTTTGAGTTGTGGGTGGAGACAGATGGCCTGGATACTGACTTCACTGCAAAACTGGTTGACGTCTACCCACCGAGCATTGATTACCCAGAGGGTTTCGCAATGAACATCACGGACGGGATCATCCGTGCCCGGTATCGCAACTCCTGGAGTGCCCCTTCGCCCACCGTGCCTGGTCAGTGCTTTAAGGTATCAATCCATCCCTTTGCCACTTGCAATCGTTTCAAGGAAGGTCATCGCCTGCGCATTGATATTGCGAGCAGCAATTTCCCCCGCTTCGATGTGAATCCAAATAGCGGTGAACCTGAAGGGCAAGCTGCGAACAAACGAATAGCCCGAAACACAGTTCATATGAGCAGCGAAAAACCGTCTCGTGTCATCATGACCGTGCTACGTCCCTAGCGATCGCGAACGATCAAAGCACTGTCATATAAATTCGTAATCAATGGCCAATCAAGACCGTGCAACAGATGATTGCATGCCTGAAAATGACAGCTATCGACCGAAAGGCTCCTGTCACGGAGCCTTGGTCAGGGGAGGCTTGGCCGGGAGCCCGGCCAAGCAGGTTGGCAATATCACAGCCGGGGATCGTTTTCCCACGTGGTGCCGTAGTAGTCGTGGATACCTTTGCCCCAAGTCGGATCGCTCATATTTGGCCAGTTGTCCTTATCGAAGCCTGGGGCGTTCTTCAGACGGTCCTTGTCGGCATCAAGGACGAAGCGCTTGTTTACCGTATCCAGGCGCAAAGCAGCCCATGGCACGGCGAACAGCTTTTCACCCATCCCCAGGAAACCGCCGAACGACAGTACGGCGTATGCAACCTTGCCGCTGGCGGTGTCCAGCATGATTTCCTTGATGTCACCAAGGTCTTCGTCTTGCGTGTTATACACGTCGTTGCCGATGAGGGTATCCGCGCCCATCAGCTGGGGCCCCGGGCCGCGGTCTCCGTCGGCAGAGAAATCGGTCCGTCCCTTGTACATACCGTACTTGTCGCGTTCTTCGAAGTTCATAGTGCGCTCCTGGCCAGAGGCCACAGGCAGTAGAGCATCCCGACTCTCGGTTCAAGGCTGCTCGGGTGACGCCGGCGAGCGAGAATGCCCGGCGTGATCAAACGATTTTTTAACCGCGCGATCTCCCTCGAGCATTTAGCAAGGCTCGTATGAGAGGCGGGCGAGACAGCGAGCGACGGGATAGGACACTTAGCTTCGATGGCCTGGATGCGTTTCTGCGGCGCTCAGAATAGGAGAGTGGTTAGCACATACAGCCGTTCGCTATTTGCGACCAGCGGTGGGACGTGGAGTCGACAGAAACGGTACAGCGAACGGCCGTCAATTTGGTCTGAACACCTTATCCTCACGGCTCACTGGCAAAGGTTCTGCGAAGAAGCGACTGGTCGGAAGCGGCGGCATGATGGCGTGGAGAGGATAAGTCTCACCACGAGGCCGTGCGCAAACATTTCGGCACGTGGCTCCATGACAGAGGTCAATGATCGTCGACTGATGTCCGATAGCAGGCTTTCGTGAAAGGCCGCTATGGGTCGATAGCGGTCGTCCTCGGTGTCGAGCGCCTGTGCAGCATGTCCCCTGGATAGCGGACAAAGTGCGGTCAAAATACACCACGCTGGAAAGCTCACACCCGACCAATACGAAGCCTCCATGACGCGCTATGGCCCAACGTCGGCCTGGCAGCAAAATATCTGTACATGATGCTATTTTTGTACAGTACCTATGCGTGTTCGAGGTCACTATGCCGCACAGTGCCCGTTGGATTTGCCTTTGCCTTCTACTGACTGCGTTGTCGGCGGCGGGGGATTGGCGGGCGGAGCTACCTGCGGCGCAACGGTTGGGCGCCGGTGAGTTCGCTTGGTTTGGCATGCGGCTCTACAAGGCCCAGTTATGGACAGCAGGTACAGAGCATGACTGGAACCAGCCATTCGCACTTGAGCTTCTCTATCACCGATCGCTATCCAGAGAAACATTGGCAGAGGCCAGCCTCGCGGAAATGGTGCGCCTCAACGCTGCCAGCATAACGGCGCAGCAACGCGCGGCGTGGGCCAATGTGCTTGAACAGGCCTTCGTGGACGTGCGCCCCGGTATGCGCATAGCCGGCTTGTACCTGCCAGGGCAGGGCTGCCGTTTCTACGTTGACGGCAAACTCAGCCGAGAAATCGCCGACCCGGTCTTTGCCCGGGCGTTCTTCGCCATCTGGCTCGACCCCCGCGCCAGGGATACAGAACTGCGTCAGCACCTGCTGGGGCTGGTCGGCAAGGACGGAGGAACATGATCATGTACAGAGCAGTGTTGCTGGCTTGCTGCCTGCTTTTGGGCAGCTGTGGCAATGTCGGTGTCGAGCACTATGACCAGGAGCACCCGAAACTGGACCTGGCTGCGTTCTTCTCGCGGCCGGTGCAGGCCTGGGGAATTTTCCAGAAGCGTTCCGGGGAAGTGGTCAAGCGCTTCCACGTGCGCATCAATAGCCGCCGCGAAGGTGACCGCCTGATCCTCGACGAGCATTTTCTCTATAGCGACGGCACACGCCAGCAGCGCACCTGGACTCTGGTACCCGACGGCCCTGGCCGCTGGCGCGGAACTGCGGGGGACGTGATCGGTGAGGCGCGTGGTGAAGTGGCGGGTAATGCGCTGCGATGGCGATACAAGCTAGACCTGCCGATTGAAGGGCGGCACTGGCAGGTAGACCTGGATGACTGGATGTATCTCATGGATGACGACACCCTGATCAACCGCTCGAGTATGAGCAAGCTGGGCGTTGAGATTGGCCAGATCACCTTGTTCTTCAGCCGCCTGCCAGAGGCCACACCATGAACGTGGTCGCGCTCACACAGCATCCCCACGATTTGTGCCGACGCTTGCAGTCAGCGCTCCAAATGTTTCCGGTCATGATAGGTGCAGGCTTGCAACTGGCAGCTCTCGCCACGTGGCGTCAGCCTATGTTGGGGGCGTGCAAAACCGAAGCCGAAGCGCCGGGGGCGGGGCGGGTTTCGTTCAGCGCGACCAGCACCAGCACGAAGGCCCCCGCAGCAATCGCCGCCAGGGTAAGGAACGCCGCATCGTAGCCCGCAGCCTGCACCACCAGCCCGGCGATGCCCGGGCTGAGCGCGGCGCCCAACCCGAATACCGTTGTCAGCGCGCCGAGGCTGACGTTAAAGCGCCCGGTGCCTTCGGTCAGGTCCTTGACCACGATCGGGAACAGCGCGCCGAAAATGCCCGCGCCGATGCCGTCGAGCAATTGCACCGCGACCAGCCAGAACGGGTTGTCGGATACCACGTACAGCGCGCCGCGCAGTGGCAGGATGAGAAAGCCGGCCAGCAGGAACGGCTTTCGCCCCCAGTGGTCGGCCTTGGCCCCCACGAGTAGCGCCATCGGCACCATCACCAGTTGCGCCGCGACGATGCAGGCGGAGGTCAGCGGCGTGGCCAGGCGCAAATCGACTTGCGACAGTTTCTGGCTTACCAGTGGCAGCATCGCCGCGTTGGCCAGGTGGAACAATGCGCAGCATATCGCGAACACCAGCAGCGTACGGTTGTGCAGCAGCACTTTGAGCCCGGCAGGGTGCTCATCACGCTGCGGACCATGAGGCAGCCCGCGCGCGATTTGGTGGTCGATGGCCGCGGCGGGCACTCGGCCCACTGCCACGATACTGGCCACGGTCATCAGCGCCATCAGGTAGAACACCACCACCGGGCCAAACAGGTAGGCCAGGCCGCCGGCCAGCAACGCCGAGCAGGCATTGCCAGCGTGGTTGAAGGTTTCGTTGCGGCCTACTCGCCGGGTAAAGGCCTTGGGGCCGGTGATGCCCAGCGAGATGGCGGCAACTGCCGGGGCGAACACCGAGCCCGCCAGGGCGCCGACCGTCTGGGTCAAGGCCACCCCGGCGAATGAAGAAATCAGCGGCAACAGCAGACAGCTGCCGGTCACCAGCACGGCGGCGATTACCACCACTGCGCGCTTGGCCGGCGTACGGTCGATCAGGGCCCCGGCGGGTGTCTGGGCCAGCAGCGCCGCGATGCCTGCCAGGCTCATCACCAGGCCGATGCTCGCCGGCTGCCAGTGGTGCACCGCAAGCAGGTAGATGGCCAGATATGGCCCCAGGCCGTCGCGCACGTCGGCCAGGAAGAAATTCAGCCAGTCGAGGGCACGGTGGTGTGAGCTGAGGGGTTTTGAGTGTTCCAAGGATGCAGTCTCGAAAAAGCCAGGAAGAGGGCGACCGGCAGGGCTTCATCCGTGGGGGGATGGCATGTAAGGCAGTAGTCGGTCGGTTTCTTTCTTCACCACGGCGTAGCATTCGCAGCTCAGCAATTCCAGGCGTGCCCTGTCCAGCACCCTGATCTGCCCGCGGTTGTATTCGATCACCCCCATGCGCTGCAACTTGCCGGCGGCGTCGGTCACCCCCTCGCGGCGCACGCCCAGCATGTTGGCGATCAGCTCCTGGGTCATGCACAGGCGGTCGCCCGGCAGGCGGTCGAGCGACAACAGCAGCCAGCGGCACAATTGCTGGTCGATGGAGTGATGCCGGTTGCACACCGCTGTTTGTGCCATTTGGGTGATCAGTGCCTGGGTGTAGCGCAGCATCAAGGTCATCAGCTCGCCATGGCGGTTGAACTCGTCCTTGATCCTTTGCACGGGCAGGCGGTAGGCATGCCCGGCGCTTTGCACGATGGCCCGGCTGGGTGTGCTTTCACCGCCCATGAACACGGCGATGCCCACCAGCCCTTCGTTACCCACCACTGAAATTTCGGCCGAGGCGCCGTTTTCCATCACATACAGCAGCGAAACGATGGCATCGACCGGGAAGTGGACGTGGCGCAGGGTGTCGCCGGACTCGTACAACGCCTTGCCCAGGGGCAGGTTGACGTGCTGCAGGTCCGGCTCCAGGCGGCTGAACGCTTCTGGCGACAGGGCAGCCAGCAAGTGGTTGTTTTGCGGCTTTGACGTGTGTTGCATGCGGGGGACCATCGACGCAAGCGGCTGTCGGAACAAGACTAGCCTAGCGGGGCTCAGGCTTCCGTCAGCGCAGCCCCGGCGCGCCCAACGGTTCAGTGGGTCGGCAAGAAGCCACCCCGCACTGGGCGATGACGTCGTGCTCGCGCCCGTCATCCTTCAGCTGAAGCTTGGCTTCGGCCAGCCGTTCGCCGTCCAGGCTCAGGGTCAGCTCGTTGCGGTCGCTGTTGCGGACTTCGATGCGGTAACGGGCGCTACCAAAGCGGTAATGCAGGACATACCCCGGCCAGCCTGCCGGCAACAGCGGCTGCAGGCGCAGGGTGTCGCCACTGCGTTGCAGGCCCAGCAGGCTTTCGACGATCAAGCGGTACATCCAGCCGGCAGAACCGGTGTACCAGCTCCAGCCACCGCGCCCGGCGTGGGGCGCAAGCGCATAGACATCGGCGGCCATCACATAAGGTTCGACCTTGTAGGTATCGATCAGCGCGTCGCAGCCCTGGCGCACCGGGTTGATCAGGCGCAGCAGCTCCCAGGCCTTGTCGGCGTCGCTCAGGTGCGCGTAGGCCATGCTCGCCCAGATGGCCGCATGGGTGTACTGCCCACCGTTTTCACGCACGCCCGGCAGGTAGCCCTTGATGTAGCCAGGGTCTAGCTGGCCCTGGTCGAAGGGTGGGTCGAGCAGTTTGACGATGCCGATGTCGCGGCGTACCAGGTGGCTGTCCAGCGCCGCCATGGCCAGGCGGGCACGTTCGGGCGAAGCGACACCCGACAGCACCGCCCAGCTTTGCGCCAGTGAGTCGATCCGGCATTCCTGGTTGCTCGCCGACCCCAGTACCTGGCCATCGTCGAACCAGGCGCGGCGATACCAGCCGCCGTCCCAGGCGTGCGCTTCCAGTTGTTCGGCGAGTGCGGCGGCCCGGGTGGTGCAACGCAGCGCAAAGGCGCTGTCGCCCTGGCGCAGGGCCACGCAGCTGAATGCCCGCAGCACCTCGTGGCCGAAGAAGCCTAGCCACACACTTTCGCCTTGCCCTTGTTCGCCGACCCTGTTCATGCCGTCGTTCCAGTCGCCGCTGCCCATCAACGGCAGGCCGTGGGCGCCGCACTGCAGGGCGTGGGCGAGGGCTCGCTGACAATGCTGGTACAGGCTCTCGGTCAGGGGCGACTGGGCGGGCAGGTCGTAGTAGGACTCTTCACCGGGATTGAGCAGGCGCCCTTCCAGATAGCCGACCGGCTCATCAAGTACGGCGTAGTCCCCGGTGACCTCCACGTAGCGGCTGGCGGCCAGCGGCAGCCACAGCAGGTCGTCCGAGCAGCGGGTACGCACCCCGCGCTGCAGCGGTGGGTGCCACCAGTGCTGCACATCGCCTTCGGCATACTGATGCGCAGCACAGGCCAGCAGGTGTTGGCGCGCCGCAGCGGGGGCAGCATGGACCATGGCCATGCTGTCTTGCAGCTGGTCGCGAAAACCGATGGCTCCGCCGGACTGGTAGAAACCGCTGCGCGCCCAGAACCGGCAAGCGATCACCTGGTACATCAACCAGCCGTTGGCCAGCACGTCCAGTGCAGGTTCTGGCGTTTCGATCTGCACGGTATCGAGCGTGCGGCGCCAGTAGCTGTTGACCTTGTCGAGCTCGTCCATGGCGGCCTGCAGGCCCCGGTATTGCAGGACGCAGCGGGTGGCGGCGGTGGCGTCCCGGGCGGCGCCCAGGCGAAACACCACTTCGCGGCTTTCGCCGGGCTCCAGTTGCAGCGCCACTTGCAGTGCTGCGCACGGGTCCAGGCCTGCGCCGGTACGCCCCGACAGCCGTGCCTGGCGCATGCCCAAGGGCGCCTGGTAATCGCCGTTGCGCCCGAGGAATTCGCCGCGGTCACAGGTTTGGCCCTGCAACGGCAGGTCGCAATCGAGAAACGCCACCTGCGTTGAAAATTCCACGGCGTAGCTGTTGCGGGCAAACAGCGCGCCGCTCACCGGGTCGGTGTCGCTGACCACGTGCATGGCGGTTTTGCTGGGCAGATCGCCCAACACCCACTCGACGAAGCAGGTTACCGACAACCGGCGTACCCGCGCCGAGGTGTTGTGCAGTGTGAGCCGGCTGAACTTGACCGGGGCTTCCAGCGCCACATACACCCACAGTTCGCTGCGCAGGTCGTCATCGGCATATTCGAACACGCTGTAGCCAAAGCCATGGCGGGTGCGGTAACGGCCAGGGCCCGGGCAGGGTTGCGGGGTCGGTGACCAGTACTCGCCGCTGTCCTCGTCGCGCAGGTAGAAGGCTTCGCCGCTGGGGTCGATGACCGGGTCGTTGTGCCAGGGCGTCAAGCGGTACTCGTGGGCGTTCTCGTACCAGGTGTACGCGCTGCCGGCCTCGGAAACCACGCAGCCGAAATGTGGGTTGGCCAGGATGTTGACCCACGGCGCCGGTGGCGGTGTGCCGGGTATCAGCGGGATGACGTATTCGCGGCCGTCGGCACTGAACCCGCCATGGGCGTTGCCCAGCATCAGCGCCGGTTGCCCTGTTGGCAAACGGCTGGCAACTGCGGGCCGGCGCCTGGCCGGGTTGGCCTGGGGTGGCGGGGGGGCCGGTGGCTGGCGGCGCAGGTGCAGCTGTTCGGCCAGCGTGCCGAGGCTGTCGTTGAGCACCAGCCGCGCTACCGACAAGGTCAGCAGCCGGTCCTCGGCAGACAGTTGCTGCGCAGGCCTTACAAAGATGCCGCCCGGGCGGTCGAGCAGGGCCGCTTCGCTGCCGGAGGCGACGATGCCCATGATCAGCTCCTGCAGTTGCTGGCGATAACCGGCCTGGTCTTCGTTCCAGATCACCAGGTCAAGGGCCAGCCCCTTCTGGCGCCAGTAGGCATGGGCCAGCACCATCTGCTTGACCAGGTGGATGTTGGCCGGGTCAGCGATCTGTACCAGCACGATCGGCAGGTCACCTGACAACCCCTGGCCCCACAGGCCGGACTGGTTGCGCCGGTTGCTGCCCAGCAGCGCCGCGCTGGCTCGCAGGCTGGCATTGGGGTAGAGCACCGAGGCAGCCATCTGCTCGAACAGACGGGCGTCGGCCAGCGAACCATTGAGCTGGTGCAGCAGCACCTGGCTGTGCGGCCAGGCGAGGTCGAACACCCGGTCGGCCAGGTGCCGGTCGCGGTACTTGGCCACTTGCTGCAGGCATGCGTCGCGGCTGTCGGCAACGCCTGTGACCAGGTCGACCGTGGTTGCATGGCCGGGCATCAGGGTGATGCGGCAGCGAATGGCCACGATCGGGTCCAGCACGGCACCTGCGCTGTCGGACAACGCCTCGTTGTCCCGGTCCATGGCCGCCGGCCGCGCCAGGGTGCGCCCTCGGCCGATGAAGCGGGCACGGTCGGTTTCGTAGGACAGCGCCTCGATGTCGGCCCCGTGCACAGCGAGCACGTGGCACATCCACGGTACGGCGTCCTGCTGCGAGCGTGGCCGCCGCGTGCACAGAATGGCCTGTAGCGGGCGGATCAGTTCGGTCTGGATAAACAGCTTGCTGAAGGCCGGGTGCAGGGCATCGCTCAAGGCCGGTGCCAACACCACTTCGGCGTAGCTGGTCAGCTCCAGGGTACGGGGCTGGTCGCCATGGTTGGTCAGGTGCAGGCGCCGCAGTTCGATGTCGTCTTCGGGCGACACGGCAATTTCGGTATGGCAGTCGAAGTCGCGCTCGCGCACGCGAAACTCTGCACGGCCGTCGCTGAAGATCGCTTCCTGGTTTTTCGTGCGGTGCCGGGTCGGCTGGTAGGTGGTGGACCAGTAGGCGCCGCTGGCGACATCGCGCAGGTAGCAGAAGCTGCCCAGGTCGTCGCAGCTTGCGTCTTCGCGCCAGCGGGTCACCGCCAGCGTGTTGCGCTGGCTGTAGCCACTGCCCACATGGTTGACCATGACGTGATAACGGCCGTTGGACAGCAGTTGCACGGCCGGGTGGCGCCGGTTTGGCTCGCTGAACACCCGCAGCCGTGTTTCGTGGGTGCGTTCGACGGCCTCCACGGCCGGGGCCTGGAGGGTATGCAGGTAAGGTGCGGCGGTTTTCGGCACGCGCTCCTGAAGCAGCAGCATGCTGGCCTGGAACTGTGGGTCGCAGCTGAAGCGCCGTTGCATGGGCTTGTTCAGCAGCAATGCGGTCAGGGCCAGGAAACTCATGCCCTGATGGTGGGCCATGAAGGAACGGACCACCACGGCGTCCTGCCCGGGCGGCAGGCGTGCCTCGGTGTAGTCCACCGCCTCGTAGAGCCCGAAGCGGCCAGCCAGGCCGAGAGTGGCCAGACGCTGCAGGTTGTGACAGGCGGCAGCGGGCGCCACCATCAAGGCCAGTGCGCTGGCATACGGTGCCACCACGCGCTCTTCACCCAGGCCGCGCTTCAGGCCAAGCCCCGGGACGCCAAACGCCCGGTACTGATAGTTGAAATGCGCGTCTAGCGCGTTGTAGGCCGACTCCGAGACCCCCCAGGGCAAGCCCGACAGCTTGCCGTGTTCGATCTGCCGTTTGACGGCGGCATGGCAGGTCTGGTCGAGCAGGGTACCCTCGTAGTTCGGCATCACCAGCAGCGGCATCAGGTATTCGAACATAGAGCCGGACCAGGACAACAACACAGGCTCGCCGGCATTGCTGGTGAGCAGCCGGCCGAGGGCAAACCAGCTGGCCTGGGGCACCTGGCCCTGGGCGATGACGACGAAGTTGGTCAGGCGCATCTCCGATGCCAGCAGGTCGTAGAACGCGGCGTCCAGGCGGTGTTCGTCGGCGTTGTAGCCGATGGCGAACAGGTCGCGGTGGCTGTCGTACAGGAGGGTGAAGTCCATGCTGGCCAGGTCCTCGATATGGCTGGCCAGGGCGTGTGCCTGTGCGATGCGCTGGCGGGCAACCGCCCTGACGTTGGCCACCGCCAGGCGCTCGGCGGGCGGCCACTGGTCTGCGTCGAGCTGTGCCAGCTGGCGCCAGGTCAGCGGGGCTTGGGCGGGCTGATCGTTGCCAGGGGGTAATTGCAGCTGCTGCAGTTCGGCGCTCAGGTCCAGGCATTGCGCATGCAGGGCGTTCAGCCAGAACGCACAGTCGTCAGCAGCTTCTGTGCCGGGCGCCAAGGTAGCCGGTTGCGTGATCAGCGCCTGCAACTGATCCCGCAACATCGGCAGCAGCGTGGCGGATACGTTGCCCACCTGCTCATGGGCGTGCCACACCTGCTCGCGCAGGGCCGTGATCGGCTGGGCATCGGCGCTTGTGCGGGCATAGGCGTCCAGCAGCGTGTCGAAGGTGTCGAGCAACCCCTGGGTCAGTCGCCGGTCAAGCAGGGGCGTGTCGGCCATTTCCAGCAGGCCGGGCCTGAGCGTCAACAGCAGGGCGGCCAGGTTGCCGCTGTCCACGCTGGAGATATACAGCGGTGACAGCGGCTTGAGGGTCTGGGTGTCGTACCAGTTGTAGAAGTGCCCTTTGAAGCGTTCCAGGCGGGCCATGCTGTCGAGCATGCAGGCCAGGCGCTCGAACAGGCGACCCGCACTGAGGTAGCCGAAGTCATGGGCCGCGAGGTGCGAGAGCAGGGCCATGCCCATGTTGGTCGGTGAGGTACGGTGGGCGATGCTGGCGAAGGGCGGCATCTGGATGTTGTCGGGTGGCAGCCAGTTATCGTCAGGGCCGACGTAATTGTCGAAGAAGGCCCAGTTGGCGCGGGCGAGCCGATGCAGGAAGACCAGGTCTTCGGCACCGGGCATGAGCGCGGTCAGGTCACTCGGGCGGCTGAGCCACCAGGCCAGCGCAGGGCCGAGCAGCCACAACACAAGGACCGGCGAGGCAATCAGCAGTACAGCCGGCTGCATCGCCAAGGCACCGGTCAGCAGGGCCACCAAAGCCGGCTGCCCCCATTGCTCGCGGTACACCGCCTGCAGGGTATCTGCGCTGCTGCGTTCGTCCTCGCGTGAGGGGTTCCATTGCAGCAGGCGTTGTTTGCTGACGGCCAGCCGCCACAAGGTGCGGAAGATGGCGTCCAGGCTGTAGCAGGTTTCGAAGGGTAACCAGGCCAGTGAAAGGCCGGCACGCAAGAAAAAGGTGCCCGAGGTCCGTAAGGCTGCCAGCAGGTGGGCGTGCACCGGTACATCGGTGGGCTTGCCCAGCACCTCGAGCAGCGAATCCAGCACTGGGCGGGTCAGCAGCAAGGCCAGCAGGGCCAGCGTCCAGGTGAGCGGCGCGGCACTGGCCAGCCACCCCCACAGCAGCAGGGCCAGCAGTGCCGCCGGCTCCAGGCTGCGGCGCAGGTTGTCGAAAATCTTCCAGCGCGACAAGGCACTGAGCGGGCTTTGCACCAGGCCTTGGGTGCCGGTGTGCAGCCCGGGCACCAGCCACGGCAGCAGTTGCCAGTCGCCGCGTATCCAGCGGTGTCGGCGCTTGCTGTCGGCGCTGTAGCGGGCGGGGTAGGTTTCGAACAGTTGCACATCGCTGAGCAGGCCCGAGTGCGCGTAGCAGCCTTCGATCAGGTCATGGCTGAGTACACGGTTGTCGGCAAACCGGCCCTCCAGTGACTGCTCGAAGGCGTCCACCGCATAGATGCCTTTGCCAATGAAGGAGCCGCTGAGAAACAGGTCCTGATAAACGTCTGAAACCGCCCGTGTATAGGGGTCGACACCGGCATCGCTGCCAAACAGGCGTGCATAGCGCGAGCGTGACACGCTGGGCAGGCTGATGCCCACCCGTGGTTGCAGGATGGCGTAGCCTGCATGGATGCGTCCGGTGCGCGCGTCGAACCGTGGGCGGTTTAGTGGGTGCTGCATGGCACCGATGAATTGCTGGGCGGCGCCGCGCGGCAATTGGGTGTCGGTGTCCAGGGTGATCACGTAGCGCACGTGGCCGAGTGCTTGCAGGTCGCCGACAATACGCATGAAGCACCCGTGGCCGTGGCCGCGCAACACCGCGTTCAATTCGGCAAGCTTGCCGCGCTTGCGCTCACGGCCCATCCAGCAGCCCTCGGCGGCGTTCCATATGCGTGGCCGGTGAAACAGGAAAAAGCGCGCACCGGCAGGGCTTGGGTACTTGTGGTTGAGGCCCCGGATCCCTTCGCTGGCCAGGTCGAGCAGTGCCTCGTCTTCGGGCAGGCTTTGTTCACGGGCATCCATGAAGTCGCTGAGCAGGGCAAAGTGCAGGTGCTCGTCACGGTTGGCCAGGAAGCGTACTTCCAGCCCTTCGACCAGTTCTTCGACATCACCGGCGTTGGCCAGCAGGGTGGGCACCACCACCAGTGTGCGGGCGTCTGCGGGAATACCGGCCGTGTAGTCCAGCCGTGGCAGGAAGGAGGGCTTGACGGTCAAGGTCACCAGCCAGTTCACCAGGCCGATGGCCAGGCGGCTGGTGCTCAGCAGAACCGGCAGGGCCATGGCCGCCAGCACCGCCAAAGGCCAGCCCTCCAGGCCAATGGCGCGTATGAAGCCCCAGGCCAGCAGGCACGACAGCAGTGTCACTGGCAGCAGGTAGAACGTCAGCGGTGCCCGGTGCAGCAGGCGTTGCCAACGCTCGGCCAGCGGCACCCGCGCGGCCAGGTGCTGCTCCAGCAACGGCAGGCCGGCCCCCGCCAGGTAGAAGCCCACGTGCTCGGCCGGCTCACCCGGCGCGGCGCCTGCCGTTTGGGCCAGCTCGATGGCCGTGCGTGCCACGGCTGGTTCGCTGAATTTACTGTGGCGCGCAAGCCGCTCCACGCTGTGCCGGTAATAGTCACGGCTGGTGAAGTCCATGGCGGGGTAAATGGCGGCCGGGTCGCTGCGTAGGGTCTGTTCGACCAGGCTAAGGTGCTCGACGAACACCTTCCAGTCGATGGTCGACAGCAGGCGCAGGCTGCCGATGCTGTTGCTGATGGACACCTGGTCGATGGCCTGTTGCTGGGCATCAAGCTGCACATGGCGCTCGATGCTGCGCGCCGACTCGCTCAGCATCTGCTCCACCCACAGCAGCGGCTGGGTCAGCGAAGCGCTGTGGCCTTGCAGCCGCCGGGCCAGCTCGGCGACGAAGGCGGCGGTCATCGGCGGTTGCGAGCGGGCCATGTCGGCAACCACCAGGACCACGCTCTTGGCGTCGCGCTCGGCGGTTTCGCCAAGCTGGTCGGCCCAGACATTGGCCAGGTCGCGGTCCGCCCAGTTGGCCATGACCCGCGCCGCCACACGGCGCAGGTTTTCTATCAGGGCCAGGCGCAGCATGATGGGGATGGCCCACAGCTCGCCCAAGGTCAGGGTAGAGGCCTGCTGATAAGCCTCGACGAAACGGCTGAAGCTCTCGGCGTCGATGCGCCCGTCACCGTGGGAAATGGTCTCCAGGGCAATGTCATAGACACGCGGCAGGCCGGTCGAGGGGCCGTTGTCCAGCTGCGGCAACTGCAGGCTGTAGTTGGCCGGCAGGTCGTGCTTGGCAATGCGGATGTGGGTTTCGACCAGGTAAAAGTTGTCGAGCAACCACTGCGCGGCCGGTAACGCCGGGCGGGAGCCGGGCAGGGCGGCGGCGAGGGCGGTGCAACTGGTAGAGAGCATGCGCTCGTTGTCGGCCAGGCGGTCAAGCAGGGCGTCGTTGGCCGGTCGCTCGCTCAAGCGGTGCTGTTGGGCCAGCCGCAAGCCGTGCTCGGCCATCTGGTCGGCGTTGTACAGCTCCGAGCGCAGCAGGCTTTCATAGGTGAAGGTATGCCGGGGCGAACGCCAGCGCCCCGCTTGGGCGTACAGGCGTCGAAGGTAGCTGCGTGCGAGAAGCCAAGGGTTGTCCATGGTGTGCCGGGTTGCCGATCTGGCCTTCCAGCATTCAGTCTGCGGCGGTTGCCCTGGCAGCGTCTGTACGTTACCGAACAGACCCGCCATGCCCCTGCGCGCAACTGAATTGCTGCACACCATGCAGGGGCTGAAAGGGTTGTGCCTGTTACGTCACTTCCCGCTGGTCACTCGGGTCCACAGCCGGGTGCTCGCGCGCATCCCCGCCGGCGACAAGGTCTTGATCGGGAACAACGTATCGAGTACCGATTCAGGCGGGTAAACCGCCGGGTTGTCGCGCAGCTCAGGCGTGATGTACGCCAGCGCCGCCGCATTGCCGTTGGGGTACTTGACCGTATTGCTGATGTTGGCGATGACCTTCGGCTCCAGCAGGTAGTTCAGGTACGCATACCCGTTGTCCCGATGCGGTGCCCCCTTGGGCATCACCACCATGTCCACCGCCACCGTCGAGCCCTCGCGCGGAATGCTGTAGCCCACGTTCACCCCGTTGCCCGCTTGCTGTGCGCTACCCATGGCTTGCAGCACGTCGCCGCTGAAGCCGATGGCTACGCAGATGTTGCCATTGGCCAGGTCGCTGACGTACTTGGACTGGTGGAAATAGCTGATATAGGGCCGCACTGCCAGCAAGGCCGCCTCGGCTTTCTTCAGGTCCTCTGGCTTCTCGCTGTGCGGGTCCAGGCCCAGGGTCCTGAGCGTGATCGAGATGATCTGCGTCGGGTTGTCGAGGAACGCCACGCCGCACTGGCTCAGCTTCTGGATGTTCTCCGGCTTGAACAGCAGGCTCCAGGATTGCGTCACCTCGGTGCTGCCGAAGATGGCCTTGATCTTGTCGGCGTTGTAGCCGATGCCGGTGGTTACCCACATATACGGGATCGCATAGCGGTTGCCCGGGTCGCTCGCCTCCAGAATCTTCATCAGCTTCGGATCGAGGTTGTGCCAGGCGGGCAGCTTGCTGCGGTCCAGCTCTTCGATGGCGCCGGCCTTGATCAGTCGCGGCAGGAAGTGGTTGGACGGGCTTACCAGGTCGTAGCCACTGTTGCCGGTCATCAGCTTGGCTTCGGTGGTCTCATTGCTGTCGATCAGGTCGTAGGTGGTCTGGATGCCCGTGCGCCGGGTGAATTCGGCCAGGGTGTCGTCGGCGATGTAGCCGCTCCAGTTGGCAATGTTGACCCGTTCTTCGGCCTGCACTGCCGCAGCCAGCAATGCTGAGGACAACAGGGCCACGCAAGTGTGCTTGATCATGGGATAGCGCTCTTGTTTTTGTTTGCGAGGTAAATGAAAGTCAGCGTTCCAGCCGCGCGCGGCGTACTTCCCAGGCCATGCGCACCTTGGCGCCCAGGTCGAAGAACGGGCGGGGCGGCAGGTAGCCAGGGCTGGCCTGGGCCAGTACGTCGCCGAGCAAGGGCGAGTCGATGCCAAGTGCCATTTCGACCAGCAGGCGACCCCACAGGGTGCCGCGGGCAACGCCGGACCCATTGCAGCCGGCAACGGCATGCAGGCCGTCCGCGACCCGGGCGAAGTACGGCTCGCCCGTGCGGGTGCCGCTGAGGTGGCCGGTCCAGGTGTATTGCAGATCTTGCGCGGTGATGCCGGGGAAGCGCTTCTGCAACCCCTGCAGGTGTGCACCCTGGCGTACGGCCAGGCCACGGTTGTCGATGTCGTGGTGGCGGTATTCCACGGTGTTGCGGATCAGCAGGCGGCGCCCCGGCAGCAGGCGCAGGGTGCAGCCGCCCGGCAAGGTAGACAGCACGCCCCAGCCCTGTTCGTCGAACAGTTGCTGCCAGTGCGCGCCGGTCAGCGGGCGGGTGATGCTTGCACTCAGCTCCAGCGGGAAAGTGCCGCTGCGCTTGAGCCCGACCCTGGGCAGGAACGCACCGACACAGGCCAGTACCTGCCGGGCCTCGACCTCGCCAGCCTCGGTGCGGGCAGTCCAGCCCTCGCCAGGGCGACGGCGCAAGTCGGTCACAGCGCTTTGCTCGAACACTTGCACCTGTTCTGGCAGGCCGTCAGCCAGCCCTTTGACGTAGCGCGCCGGCTGCATCAGGCCGTTGCCGCCCGCACAATGGATGGCGCGTGAATAGAACGCGGTACCGAGGCGCCGTTGCAGCGCTTCACCCTCGTGGTAGCTTGCCTGGGCACCCACTGCACGCAGGGTTTCCAGTGCCTGCTCGGCCTGCTGCAAATGGGCAGGCTCGTGTACCGCGAAGTGGTAGCCGTGGTCGCTGAACTCGCAGTCGATAGCCAGCGCCTGGATTTGCTGGCGCACTTCATTTCCTGCCGCGACACCGATCCGCGAGGCGACCTGATAGGCGGAAAAACCTGCTGTACCGATCAGTTCGCCAGCACCTGGCAATTCATGGCTGACCACGAAGCCAGAGTTGCGCGCCGAGGCGCCCTGGGCAACCCGCTGGCGCTCCAGCAGCACGATCCGCTGCGACGGAAAACGGCGGGCCAGGGCGTGGGCTGCGGATAGGCCGGTAATGCCGCCGCCGATGATCAGCCAATCGGCCTTGTGGGTGCCTTGCAGGCGCGGCCGCTGCGGTGCTTCACCGGCCAGCGCAATCCAGCCACAGTGGTTGTTCATTGCGTGTCACTCCTTCAGTATCGATGCACAGGCGTTATTGGCTATTGCCCGCGAAAGCGCGTCTTGGCTCCAATCTACGAGGACCAAAGCGCAATTTCTAACGCTAATAATTCATTCATCCATTCGGAATTTGCATGGATAAGAACCTTCGTGTGCCATCGCTCCAGGCGTTGCAGGCCCTGGTCCGGGTAGCCGACACCAGCAACTTCACCGAGGCTGCACGCCAGTTGCACCTGACCCAAAGCGCCATCAGCCGGCAGATCCAGCAACTGGAGGAGCATTTCCAGACCACGTTGTTCGACCGCACCAGCCGCAAGGTCGCGCTGACCGCCCATGGGCGCGAGGTGTACGGGGTGGCAAAGGGCATGCTGCAAACCCTCCGCACGCTGGAGGAAAAGCTGGCACCGACGCCACTGGACCGGCCGTTCCGCGTGCGCATGTTCGTGTCGCTGGCAGTACGCTGGCTGTTGCCGCGGCTTACCTCGTTCTACGCGCTAAACCCAGGCCTGACCCTGTCGATTGAAACGGTCGGCGGCGACCTGGTAGACACCGGCGGCGACTGCGACGCGTATGTGCTGTACCTGCCGGGCGGCCTGGACGAACGCCCGTTGACGCCGCTGTTCGACGAGTACCTGATCCCGGTCTGCGCCCCTGTGCTGGGCGAAGGCCGCGCCCCGCCCAAGTGTGCGGCGGAGCTCGTCGACCATGCGCTGATCCACGGCTCCACTTCGCGCTACGAATGGAACCTGTGGCTCAAGGCCCAACAGGTTCCAGCCGAGCACAAGTATCAGGACCTGTTGTTCAACCTTGACGACCTGGCACTGGATGCTGCGACCCGAGGCATGGGCATTGCCATGACCGACCGAATGCTGGCCCACGATGCGCTGGTGCGCGGCGACCTGGTGGTGCCGTTCGGCGAGGCGCTGAAGACAGGGGGTGTATATGCCCTGTGGTTACGGGACAGCGGCGTTGCCCACCCCGCGTGCCAAGCCGTGCTGAAGTGGTTCGAGCAGCAGGTGGAGCAGACCGTGCTGCAAGAACAGCGGCCCCGGCAAAATCAGCCGCGAGGCTGAAAGCCGGGCACCGATTTGTTGCCTTTTCTCAGTTAAGCCGCCCTGGCCACGGCCGGCTTGCCTTCACCGATCAGGATGTCTTCGAAAAACGCCCCGACCGGCTCGGTGGGGTGGCACAGCTGTATTTCCAGCACCCACACCACCTCGCTCGGGACGATTTCCACCTCGGCCAGTTTGTCCTGCCCATACAGCACATGCGGGAAGTCGGCGATGCGATGGCCGGCCAGGTTGCGCTCCAGCTGCCAGCCTTTGGCCTGGGCACTGCGCTCGGCGAAGTCATACAACTCGCGCCCGGTCAGCCCGCGGCCCCAGGCCTCGCGGGTTTCGTCGAACACTTCGTGCAGTGCCTTGACGCAAGCGTGGTGCAGGTCGCGCTGGCCAAACACGAAGGTGTCGCCATAGTCGCCTTCGTAGCCATCCCATACCGGGCCGACGTCGACCACGACAATATCCGTAGTACGTAATACACGTTGCAGGTCGATGCCTTGCCGCGGTGTACGCACGGTGTCGTCGCCGAAGCGGATGTAGGTGGGATGCCAGGTGTGGGACGCGCCCATTGCCTGCAAGGTTTGCGCAGCCATCTCCAGTGCCTGGGCGGTGGTCATGCCGACGCGCAGTTGGCTGGCGATCGCGGCCACGGAGCGCACTGACTGCTCGCGTGCAGCGAGCATGCCGTCCAGCGAGTAGCGCGGGCCGACTTTTTCCAGCTCTGGGTGCAGGGTGTTGGCGGTTGCAGCCTGGGGCGCCAGTGCGCCGCTGGCGACAAAGGCCTCCGCGACAAAGCGGTGGGGTTGCACGCCGGCGGCAAGGCACAGTTCGCGGGCCTGGCTGATCATTGCGGCATTGCCGCAGGCATAGACCTGGGTATCGGCCCACTGATGCGCCTGGCCCAGCGCCACCTGCTGCACGCGTGCCTCCGCCGAAAGAACCGGGTGCCAGCAGAAGTGTGGGTGTTCGCGGCTGGCCTGCTCGAGAAACGCTCGGTCATAGAAGTCCGCCGTCGACGTACCACCCCAGTACAGCTTGACCTCGGCACCGCGGGCCAGGGCTGTCAGCAACAAGGGCTTGATGCCGGCGTAACCGGTGCCGGTGGCAAACAGCACCACTGGGCGTTGGTCTTCATGCTGCCAGGTGCAGGCGCCGACCGGCCCCTCAAGGTTCAGTACGGCACCTGCTTGCAGGGTGGGCAGCAGGCCTTCGGTGAACACGCCGCCGCTGACCTTGCGGATGTGAAACACCAGTTGGCCCTGGTCCTGAACGGGCAGGTTGGCGATGGAGAAGCAGCGACTGTCACCGTTGTCGAGCTGGAACCTCACGTATTGGCCTGCCCGCACTTCCAGCGGTTGAGCCGGTTGCAGCACCAGCTCGACGATATCTGCACTCAGCTCGCGCTGGCTGTGAACCTGCGCCTGGAACGCCAGTGCCGGGGCGTCCAGGGACCAGCCAGGGATCTCCAGGCGCATGTCACCGCAGGCGTGGCTCTGGCACAGCAGCATCTCGTCGGCGGCCAGGGGGTAGGAGGGCGCGGGGGTGTCTGCATCCCGTTGCTTGTCCTGATACTGCCCAGACATTACTTTCACCTTGCAGGACCCGCAGGCGCCTCGGCGGCAGGAGAAGGGTACCGGCAGGCCGCTGGCGAGCATGGCATCGAGCAGCAACTCCTGGCTGGCTTCGAAGGTTTTGCCCGAGGGCGACAATTCGATGACGTGGCGGCTTTGCATGAACACCTCGGGGGCAAATGGAGGCTCGATTGTTGCTATAGTCCAGGACCAGCAGAACCTCCAGTTTTGGATAATTCACATGGTCCAGCTTCGCAAGTGGCAGCCGCTGCTCAAGCTTGATGGGGCGCAGGCTTCGTACCGGCAGATCGTCGAGGGGCTGGTGGCCGCGATCAGCGAGGGCCGCCTGCGCCCTGGCACGCCGCTGCCGGGCACGCGGGAGATGGCGCAACTGCTGAACGTCAACCGCAAGACGGTGATCCTCGCCTACGAGGAAGCCGAGACCAAAGGCTGGCTGCAGAGCGTGCAGCGCCGGGGCACTTTCGTCAGCCAGCAGCTGGCGGCCGGTACACCCAACGAGCCTGCTACCACGGGCCCCTTCGCCCTGGCGTTACCCGAGGAGCCCGCCGTTGCCTACTTCGAGGCGAACGAACGGGCTGCAGCGCAGCAGGGGCGGCCAGGGGCCTTGTTCTTCGACAACGGCGCCTGTGACCACCGGCTGTTGCCCCAGGCAGTTCTGCATCGCTATTACCGCAATGCTTTGCGCAGCAGCTTTACCAGCAACAGCGTGCGCCATGGCAGCGATTGCAGCAGCCTCTACCTGCGCGCCGCCCTGGCCGACATGCTAAGGCACAATCGCAGCCTGAACGTTGGCGCCGAGCATATCTGCCTGACCCAGGGCGTGCAGATGTCGCTGTCCCTGTTGGCCAGCGTGTTGCTCAAGCCGGGGGATGCCGTGCTGGTCGAGCGCCTGAGCTATCCGCCGGCGTGGGAGATTTTCCGTCAGCTGGGTGCCCGGCTGGTGACCGTGGACCTGGACCATGAGGGTTGCCGGGTCGACCAGATCGATGCCCTGTGCCGGCAGCACAAGGTGCGGATGATGTACATCACGCCCCATCACCAGTTTCCGACCACGGTCAGCTTGCCAGCCGGGCGCCGACAGCAGTTGCTGGAGCTGGCGCGGCAGCACGACTTCTGCGTGGTCGAGGAGGACTACGACTACGAATACCACTTTTCCGGGCGGCCCTATCTGCCTTTGGCCAGCGACCGCCAGCAGCGGCATGTGATTTACATCGGCACACTGTCCAAGCCCCTGGGCAGCACGTTCCGGTGCAGCTATATCGTCGCGCCGGTGGAGGTGACAGCAGTGCTTGAGCGCAGGGCGACGCTGACCCTGGGGCAGGGCGATGCGGTGATGCAACGGATGCTGGCGGACTTGATCAACGATGGTGAGCTGAAGAAGCACTTGCGCCGGGTCAACCGCGAGTACCGTCGGCGCCGGGAGACCCTGCTGGCTTGCCTGCACGATGCGTTTGGCGAGCAGATTACCGTGCAGGAACCGGAAGGCGGGTTGGCGCTGTGGGTGCGGTTTGCCGACGCGATCAATGTGGACCAGTTGGTAGCCAAGGCGCTGGAGCTGGACCTGGTAGTACGCAGCGGTCGGCAGTTCTCGCCGTTTGGGCATGCCGAGAATGCCTTGCGCCTGGGGTTTGCTTCGCTGGATGTGGAGGAGATCCGGCAGGCCACGCAGCGTTTGGCACAGGCGTGGAGGGCTATTGCCGCGGGATAAGATAAAGGTGTATGCCCGAATGGGGGCCCTGTGGGAGCGGGTTTACCCGCGAACACCGGCATAGCCGGTGCCATACACCGAGTCGCCTTCTTCGCGGGTAAACCCGCTCCCACAGGGACTTGCTATCCCTACGGAATCATCAACGCCGCCACACCTCGCCTTGTTCGGTCACTACCCAAGGCCTGTCAGCCGCATCCACCCGCACCCCGCCGACCCAACGCTGTGCAGGCTTGTGATCAAGCCAGTGCGCCTTGCCTGCAATCACCTGCTCGGCAAGCGGGGTTAGCCGCAGCGGTCGCTGCGCCCAGGCCTCGCCCGGGCCTTCCAGCAGCAACGGCTGTGGCGCATGGATCAACGGTTGCAGCAGCACATGGAACATCATGTCACCGAGGTAGGGCAGGGGTTCATCCTGCATCATCAACTGGCCAAATACGCGGCCGGCCGCTAGCTCGCCGCGTGAAGCCAGCACACGCAGCAGCAGGCGTTCGGTGAGGCTCAATCCATCTTGCGCCCCCGGCAGTTCCTGCAGCTGGCGCGCCAATGCCCAGCCCAGCAACGGCAAGGCCGGGTGCTGGCGGCCAGCCAGCCTGGCCCAGGCCTGTGGATCCGCTGCGGTGTAGGCTGCCCATGCCTCGCGGGCCAGGGCCAGTGCATCCTCACCCAGTGCGCGACGTTGCGGCCACAGCCAGGCCAGCAGGTCGGGGGCCAGTTGCCCGATGCCGATGAAACGCTCGATCCCGGGCACCTGATCAATCTCGATCAGCTCCAGCCGACGCGGCAGGCAGGGCAGGCTGGCCAGCACGCGAACCAGGAACAGCTGGTCGTATGCGTCGGCCTCGCACCACAGCACAATTTCACTGTCGCGGTTCAGCCCGGCCAGTGCTTTGCGCTGCGCCGTTTGGCGCTGCTCAAGGTCGTGGGTGCTCAGCTTGAACGCCTGTTGCACGTAGGCGCTTCGCACCTGCCAGTACTGTTCATCGGGCAGTGCCGGTACGGGCCCCATGACCATGGGGTCGTCGAACATCTGGAAGGCGCCGGCAAACCCGGCGGTGCGCAAGCTGTGGGCGATGTCGTTACCGCAGCGCCAGTGCTGCGCGCTGGCCTCGTCATCGGCGGAAAACCCGGGGTGGCGTGCTGCGAAAGCCACGGCGTCGGCATGGGCCTTGAGCCTGGGCCAGCTGGAAAAGCCGGCCTCGCGGGCCACCAGCCATTGGGTATCGGCAAGCCGGTAGTCGGGGCCGGGAAGGCCAAGCGCGCGCAATTGCTCGCGGGCGTCGTCGGCTTGGTGGTTTTTCAGTTCGGCCAGCAAGCGCTTGGCGCGTTTGCGCAAGGCGGGCAGGTCGAGCAGGCCGTGGTGGCGGGAAGCATTTATGGCGGGCATGCCAACTCCTTTGGGGCTCGGTCCGCCGACAAGCCGGGAGCTGGTGTGGAAATGTTGTGACGCATGGCTCGGGCAACCCCTTCGCGCGGACCGCAGGCGCAGCCGGCGCCCAGGCCCCGACTTTAACGGTGCAGCACAGCGGGTTGCAAACGATAGTTTTCCCATGGGTTGCCGTGGGCCTTATAGTGGCGGGCTTTTCTCCGTTGAAGTCAAAGGAATGGCGACCATGCGCATACGCACCCTGCTTGCAGCAATCGGCACCAGCTTGTCGCTGGGCTCGGCATTGGCTGCGCCAAGCCAGCCAGTGCCTGTGGCTGACGAACGTATTTCGGTAAAGGTCGAGGGCACCGGGCCGGACGTCATCCTGATCCCCGGGCTGGCCTCATCCCGTGAGGTTTGGGCGGGGCTCGCCAGCACACTGCGCCAACAGCATCGCCTGCACCTGGTGCAGGTTGCAGGCTTTGCCGGTCCGCCTGCTGTGGCCCCTGTGGACGGGCGCGTGGCCGCCCCGGTGGCCGAGGCGGTTGCAGACTATATCCGCAGCCAGCACCTGAAGGCGCCGGCCATCATTGGCCATTCGCTGGGCGGCGAGGTCGCGCTGATGCTTGGCGCACGCCACCCCGAGCGGGTAGGGCGGCTGATCGTTGTCGACGCGCTGCCGTTCTACACGTTACTGATCAACCCCATGGCGACCGCCGAAGCGGCTGCACCGCAGGCTGCGGCATTCCGGGATGCAATGCTGGCGGCCCCGCCAGCCCAGGCCGAAGCGATGCAGCGTACCGCCATCGACCGGCTGGCCAAGACGGCTGAGGCCAGGCCTGCGTTGGTCGAGGCGGCGCTGCGTTCAGACCGCAAGGCTGTAGCCGACGCCACCTATGAACTGATGACTACCGACCTGCGCCCGGAACTGGCCCGTATCCAGGCGCCGGTGGAGGTCGTGTACGCCTATGACCCGTTGTTTGGCATACCCGCTGCCAGCGTTGATGCATTGTTCGCCAACGCCTATGCCGGCACACCGCATATCAGCTTCAAGCGCATAGATGGCAGCTTCCACTTCATCATGCTGGACCAACCACAGGCGTTCGCCGAGGCGGTCGTCGACGTCCTCGGCCGCTGAGGCAGGCCGTGGCGAGGCCTGCGGCCGGCAACATCTGTTCGGTTACCGCCCATAACCGCCTCCCTGCGCCTCAAGCCTGCGCCGGCACCTCCGATAGCAGCACACCCACCGTCGAATCTCGACCAGAAGTGGTGCCAACAAAGGAGTACTGCCCGCATGCTTGCCAACCTGAAGATACGTACCGGAATGTTCTGGGTGCTGTCGTTGTTCAGCCTGACCCTGCTGTTTTCCACCATCAGCGCCTGGCGGGCAGCAGTGGGCAGCGACCAGCAGATCACCGAACTGGACCAGACCGCGCACCAGTCGGACCGGTTGAACAACGCGTTGCTGATGGCAATTCGTTCCAGTGCCAATGTGTCCTCGGGCTTCATCGAGCAGTTGGGTGGCCATGACGAGAGTGCAGCCAAGCGCATGGCGCTGTCGGTCGAGCTGAACGACAAGAGCCAGAAGCTGGTCGACGAATTTGTCGAAAACGCGCGTGAGCCAGCCCTTCGGCCCTTGGCAATCGAACTGCAGGCTACCTTTGCCGAATACGCCAAGGCGGTGGCCGGGCAGCGTGAGGCAACCCGCCAGCGCTCGCTGGAGCAGTACTTCAAGGTCAACAGCGACGCCGGCAATGCCATGGGCCGGTTGCAAGCGTTGCGTCAGCAACTGGTGGGCGCACTGAGCGAGCGTGGCCAGCAGATCATGCTTGAGTCTGATCGGCGTCTGGCCCGCGCCCAACTGCTGAGTCTGGGGCTGCTGGCGGTGACGTTGGTGCTGGCGGCGCTGTGCTGGGCTTTCATTGCCCAGCGTGTTTTGCACCCGCTGCGCGAAGCCGGTCGGCATTTCCAGCGTATTGCCGGTGGCGACCTCAGCGTGCCGGTGCAGGGGCAGGGCAACAACGAGATCGGCCAGCTGTTCCACGAACTGCAGCGTATGCAGCAGAGCCAGCGTGACACCCTGGGGCAGATCAACCACTGTGCCCGGCAGCTGGATGCAGCCGCTACCGCGTTGAACGCGGTCACCGAAGAAAGCGCCAACAACCTCCGCCAGCAGGGGCAGGAGCTGGAGCAGGCAGCCACCGCCGTGACCGAAATGACCACGGCCGTGGAGGAGGTTGCGCGCAACGCCATCACCACGTCGCAAACCACCAGCGAGTCCAACCAGCTGGCCGCGCAAAGCCGCCAGCAAGTCAGCGACAACATCGATGGCACCGAGGCCATGACCCGCGAGATCCAGACCAGCAGT
The DNA here is from genome assembly GCF_050058005.1 of Pseudomonas sp. WOUb67. Lineage (NCBI taxonomy): Bacteria > Pseudomonadati > Pseudomonadota > Gammaproteobacteria > Pseudomonadales > Pseudomonadaceae > Pseudomonas > Pseudomonas sp. WOUb67. Next base: position 3,319,705 of record NZ_CP170112.1, read on the forward strand.
GCGCACCTGGAGCAACTGGTCGGGCAGGTGCGGGATATCGGCAAGGTACTGGAAGTGATCCGCTCGGTGTCCGAGCAAACCAACCTGCTGGCGCTCAATGCTGCCATCGAGGCCGCCCGTGCCGGTGAGGCCGGGCGCGGCTTTGCGGTGGTGGCGGATGAAGTGCGCACGCTGGCCTACCGCACGCAACAGTCGACCCAGGAAATCGAACAGATGATCGGCCGCGTACAGGCGGGCACCGAAGCGGCGGTGGCTTCGATGCAGGCCAGCACCAACCGCGCCCAGTCGACCCTGGACGTGACCCTGGCCTCCGGGCAGGTGCTGGAAGGTATCTACAGTGCGATCGGCGAAATCAACGAGCGCAACCTGGTCATTGCCAGTGCGGCCGAAGAGCAGGCTCAGGTGGCGCGGGAAGTGGACCGCAACCTGCTGAACATCCGCGAGCTGTCGATCAATTCGGCGACGGGCGCGCAGCAGACCAGCGAAGCGAGCAAGGCGATGTCGGGGCTGGTGGGCGAGATGACGGCATTGGTGGGCCGGTTCAGGGTTTGAGGTCCGGCGGGCGACGAGCCCGCACCTGGCCGGTTGTCGCGGTCAACTGTAGGAGCGGCCTTGTGTCGCGATGGGCTGCAAAGCAGCCCCGGCAATTTGTGTTTCTGTGCTGAAATCCCGGGGCTGCTCTGCAGCCCATCGCGACACAAGGCCGCTCCTACAAGGGGCAGTGCAAGCCTGAAGGAAAGAGGAAACATTAAAATACGGTGAAACTTATTTAAAGTTCCCCTTGCTGGTTGACTTCGATACTACGCTTGCATAAAGTTCGATCGCCCCGAGAAAGGGCCTTTTTTCCCTTCACTGAAGAATTCAATGGACACAGTATCTAGTCGCTGCCTGACCGCCGCCGTATGGCCCGGTCAGGCACTTGAACCGGAACACCGGTCCCGACACCCTGGTCGGGCAAGCCGCGCCAGAGCCTGATGCTCCGCCGTGACTTGCCGCCGCCGGTGTCCGCCGGTTGGAGGCAAGCTCATGAACCTTACTTCATTCGTATCACATCGCCTGCTCGCCTGCCTTGCGCCGCAGCAGGCCCGTGCCCGGCCGCCCCGCCTGCATGGGTACCCTGACGACAGCCAGGAGCCCCCCAGTAGATGCGGGCCGCTGGCGTGTCTTCATGCCCGCTTGAGCCGCCAGACTTCTCGCTGAATACAAGATATTGAACGGTATCTTTGCTCTCGAACTTTTTAAATTAAAAGTTCACGGGTAACTATTGCCCGGTATTTATCAACAGGAATCAAACCATGGATTGCGCGAGTAGAAAGTTCGCTGCCGAAACAACTTCCGACCCTCGGCAGCGGACAGACAACTGTCGGACAACCCGAGTATTTTTCTGCGACCCGACATGCCTTCGTTCACCGCCTGAGTGAAACGTCTGTGTGTCGTGCCGCCGCAGCGGCAGGAGCACAGCAACATGACTGTCAAACACCGCAACACCTCATCGGCCAAGGCCGAACGTGAAACCCGCCTATCTACCCGCGCTGCCCGTGAAGCGCGCAATGGCCTGGCCGTTACCCTCGCCAACCTTGATGCCAGCGAACACGGTCTGACCGAGCACGAGGCTGCCAAGCGCCTGGAGCGCGATGGGGCCAACCAGGTCGCCCACGACCCGCAACCCCACGCCCTGGTGCAATTGCTCAAGGCCCTGCACAACCCGTTCATCTATGTACTGCTGACCCTGGCCGGGATCAGCTTCGTCACCGACTACTGGCTGCCGGTCAGCGCCGGCGAAACGGACGACGCCGACCTGACCAAGGTCATCATCATCATGACCATGGTCAGCCTCAGCAGCCTGCTGCGCTTCTGGCAGGAATACCGCTCGAACAAGGCCGCCGACGCGCTCAAGGCCATGGTGCGCACCACCGCCACCGTACTGCGCCGCGAGCAGGTCGGGCAGGCCCCGCGCCTGCGCGAAGTGCCCATGGACGAACTGGTGGCCGGCGACATCGTGCAGCTTTCTGCAGGCGACATGATCCCCGCCGACATTCGCCTGCTCGAATCGCGCGACCTGTTCATCAGTCAGGCAGTGCTCACCGGCGAAGCGCTGCCGGTCGAGAAGTACGACACCTTGGGCAATGTCGCGCAGAAGTCTGCCACCGGGCATGGCGCTGACCAGGGCAACCTGCTTGAGCTGCCGAACATCTGCTTCATGGGCACCAACGTGGTCAGCGGCCGCGCCCGCGCCGTGGTGGTCGCCACCGGCCGGCGCACCTACTTCGGCTCGCTGGCCAAAGCCATTGCCGGCTCGCGCAGCCAGACCGCCTTCGACCGCGGTGTGAACAGCGTCAGCAGCCTGCTGATCCGCTTCATGCTGGTGATGGTGCCGGTGGTGTTCATGATCAACGGTGTGGTCAAGGGCGACTGGGGTGATGCCTTCCTCTTCGCGCTTGCCGTGGCAGTGGGCCTGACCCCGGAAATGCTGCCGATGATCGTCAGCGCCAACCTGGCCAAGGGCGCCGTGGCCATGGCCCGGCGCAAGGTGGTGGTCAAGCGCCTGAACGCCATCCAGAACCTGGGCTCCATGGACGTACTGTGCACCGACAAGACCGGCACGCTCACCCAGGACCGGATCATCCTCGAACACCACGTGCGCTCCGACGGCCAGCGCGACCGGCATATCCTTGAACTGGCCTGGCTCAACAGCCATCACCAGAGCGGCATCCGCAACCTGATGGACCAGGCCGTGCTGCATTTCGCGGGTCAGGACCGTGAGTTCCAGGTGCCCTATGCCTATGCAAAAGTCGATGAACTGCCGTTCGATTTCATCCGCCGTCGCCTGTCGGTGGTGGTGAAGAACGCCTTGGGTGATCACCTGCTGGTCAGCAAGGGTGCGGTCGAGGAAATGCTCGCCATCGCCACCCATGTGCAGGAAGGCGACAGCGTCGTTGTCCTGGACCCGCGCCGCCGCCAGCAGCTTCTGGCCAGCGCCGATGCCTACAACCAGGACGGCTTCCGTGTGCTGGTGGTCGCCACCCGCGAGATCCCGGCGGCCGAAGGCAAGGCGCAGTACCACACCGACGATGAGCGCGACCTGGTCATCCAGGGTTTCCTGACCTTCCTCGACCCACCCAAGGAAACTGCCGGCCCGGCCATCGCCGCCCTGCGCGACATGGGCGTGCGGGTGAAGGTGCTGACCGGCGACAACCCGGTGGTTACCTGCAAGGTCTGCCGTGAAGTGGGCCTGGAGCCAGGCCTGCCACTGCTCGGCCAGGACATCGAGCGCATGGACGACACCACCCTGAAGCTTCAGGTCGAGGAACGCACGGTCTTTGCCAAGCTCACCCCGCTGCAGAAATCACGCGTGCTCAAGGCCCTGCAGGCCAATGGTCACACGGTGGGCTTCCTCGGCGACGGCATCAACGACGCCGCAGCCCTGCGCGATGCCGATGTCGGTATCTCGGTGGACAGCGGCACCGACATCGCCAAGGAGTCGGCCGATATCATCCTGCTGGAAAAGAGCCTGATGGTGCTGGAGGAGGGGGTGCTCAAAGGCCGCGAAACCTTCGGCAACATCATGAAGTACCTGTGCATGACTGCCAGTTCCAACTTCGGCAATGTGTTCTCGGTTTTGGTGGCCAGTGCGTTCATTCCGTTCCTGCCGATGCTGGCGATTCACCTGCTGCTGCAGAACCTGATGTACGACTTCTCCCAGCTGTCGCTGCCGTGGGACCGCATGGACAAGGAGTTCCTCAGCAAACCACGCAAATGGGATGCCCGCAACATCGGCCGCTTCATGCTGTGGATCGGCCCGACGTCGTCGATCTTCGACATCACCACCTTTGCCCTGATGTGGTACGTGTTCGCTGCCAACAGCGTCGAGATGCAGGCGCTGTTCCAGTCTGGCTGGTTCATCGAAGGGTTGCTGTCGCAGACCTTGGTGGTACACATGCTGCGTACTCGCAAGGTGCCGTTCTTCCAGAGCACCGCTGCGCTGCCGGTGGTGCTGGCAACGGGACTGGTGATGGCATTGGGCATCTACATCCCGTTCTCGCCGGTGGGCGCGATGGTCGGCCTGGTGCCGTTGCCATGGGAATACTTCCCTTGGCTGGTTGCTACGCTGCTGGGTTATTGCGTGGTCGCGCAAGCGATGAAGACCCTCTACATCCGCCGCTTCGGGCAGTGGTTCTGAGCCCTGCAAGGTGGCACGGGCTTCGCCCGTGAGCCTGAAGCTGGCGCTGGTCCTGTGGCAGCGGGTTCACCCGCGAAGAATCCAACGCAGGGTATGGCACCGGCTTCGCCGGTGTTCGCGGCTAAAGCCGCTCCCACAGGTGCAGCGCAAGCCTGAAGCCGGCCCGGTACCTGTGGGAGCGGGTTCACCCGCGAAGCATCCAGCGCGGTGTATGGCACCGGCTTTGCCGGTGTTCGCGGCTAAAGCCGCTCCCACAGGTGCAGCGCAAGCCTGAAACCGGCCCGGTACCTGTGGGAGCGGGTTCACCCGCGAAGTATCCAGCGCGGTGTATGGCACCGGCTTTGCCGGTGTTCGCGGCTAAAGCCGCTCCTACAGGTGCAGCGCAAGCCTGAAGCCGGCCCGGTACCTGTGGGAGCGGGTTCACCCGCGAAGAATCCAGCGCGGTGTATGGCACCGGCTTCGCCGGTGTTCGCGGCTAAAGCCGCTCCCACAGGTGCAGCGCAAGCCTGAAACCGGCCCGGTACCTGTGGGAGCGGGTTCACCCGCGAAGTATCCAGCGCGGTGTATGGCACCGGCTTTGCCGGTGTTCGCGGCTAAAGCCGCTCCTACAGGTGCAGCGCAAGCCTGAAGCCGGCCCGGTACCTGTGGGAGCGGGTTCACCCGCGAAGCATCCAGCGCGGTGTATGGCACCGGCTTTGCCGGTGTTCGCGGCTAAAGCCGCTCCTACAGGTACAGCGTAAGCCTGAAACCGGCACGGTACCTGTGGGAGCGGGTTCACCCGCGAAGCATCCAGCGCGGTGTATGGCACCGGCTTTGCCGGTGTTCGCGGCTAAAGCCGCTCCTACAGGTGCAGCGCAAGCCTGAAACCGGCACGGTACCTGTGGGAGCGGGTTCACCCGCGAAGCATCCAGCGCGGTGTATGGCACCGGCTTTGCCGGTGTTCGCGGCTAAAGCCGCTCCTACAGGTACAGCGTAAGCCTGAAACCGGCCCGTTACCTGTGGGAGCGGGTTCACCCGCGAAGAATCCAGCGCGGTGTATGGCACCGGCTTTGCCGGTGTTCGCGGCTAAAGCCGCTCCTACAGGGACTGCGTCAGCCTGAAACCGGCCCGTTACCTGTGGGAGCGGGCGTGCCCGCGAAGCAGGCGCCTCGGTCTTCGACAGCTCATGCTTTGCGCAGTCGCTCCAGGCGGCGACTCAGCCCGGCTGTGCTGCCAGGCTGTTGCTCACATTGCGCCCCAGCACCAGCACGGTGACAAAGCCGCAGCCCACCAGCGCCGTGGCCAGGCTCAACAGCACTGCAGTGCCCATATGGTCGACCACCTGCCCGCCGAAGAACGAGCCCAGTGCAATGATCACCTGGAACATAGCCACGAACAGCGGCATGCCACGTTCGACATCCTTGGGCGCCACCACAAACATCCAGATGTTGGCGCAGGCCGGGAACGCACCGAAGGCGAAGCCCCACAGCGCGATCAGCATCGCGGCGCCGGTCATGCCGGTGGCGAAGTGCGGGAACAGCGCGGTGCTGACAGCAATCATCAGCGCGACCAGCATCAGGGTATGCCGCACGCTGCGGTTGGCAGCGTAGCCCGCGAAGATGTTGCCCATGAACCCGGCGACGCCGTACAGCAGCAACAGTGAGCCAATCGTTGGCCCGTCAAAGCCGGCATTCTGTTTGAAGAACGGGGCAACATAGGTGTACGCGGCAAAGTGCGCCAGGCCGATCAGCAGCACGGCGATCAAACCGACCCGCGCTTGCGGGTTGATGAACAAGGCCGGCAGGTCGCTGATGCGAATGGCCTTTTCCGGCAGCAGACGCGGCAGCAAAAATACCTGCGCCAGCAGCACGGGAATGCCCACCAGTGCGGTGACCAGGAAGGTCATGCGCCAGCCCATCAGGCCACTTAGCCAGGTGCCCACGGGCACGCCCACTACGGTCGCCAGGGTTACGCCGGCCATGATGATGGAGTTGGCCTTGGCCACGCCCATGCCGTCCGGGGCCAGGCGGCCGCTGAGGGCGATGGCGGTCGCCCAGAAGCCACCGATACTGACACCCAGCAGCACGCGGCCGACCAACAGCAGGTTGAAGTCGACGGCATAGGCCACGATGGTGTTGGCGATGATCATGATCAGCGTCAGGCCGATCAGCAGGTAGCGCCGGTCCAGCGCGCCGACGCCCACGGAAATCAACGGGGCGGCCAGCGCGGCCATGATGCCGGGCAGCGTCACCATCAGGCCGGCAAGGCCTGCACTGATGCCAAGGTCACTGGCCACATCGTTGAGCACCCCCACCGGGAGGAACTCGCTGGTGACCAGGGCGAAGGCGCCCACGGCGACCGAGAGGATTGCCAGCCATTGTTGCGTGACACTCTGTTGACTATGTTCGGGAAGGCCGCGAGGGGCCTGGCGGTTGCTTGGCATGGGGGTCGGTTCCATGAGGGATGTCGCCTGTAGCAGGCGCAGGAGCGGAGGGATTTGCAGGCGATTATAGGGACGGCCTTGTCAGGCCGACAGGCAGGCCGCTTGATAGTAATCATCAGCGCAATCGATGAAACGCTTTGTGTAGAGCCTTCGCCTATGGCGGCAAGCCTATGTTCCTGGCTGCCGCCAGCACCAGGCTGCGTAGCCACCTGGAAGCTGCCGAACGATGTTTGCGTGCATGCCACAGCTGGTAATAGCGCAATGGCTGCGCCGACACCGGAAATGGTTCGATACGCAACGGTAGCAACTCGGTGTAATGCTTGGCAAATGATCGCGTGGTGGTGAACAGCAGGTTCGACTTCACCAGCGCATAAGGCGCAAGGCAGAAGTACGGCAAGGTTGTCGTAACCCGCCTGAGAAGCCCGCTTTTGGCGAGCTCAAGGCCGATTGTGCCTTCGCCGGAGGCATTATGGGTCATGACATCGAGGTGGTCGGCATCCGCATAGGCCTCGGGGGTGAGGCTTCCTGGCCCGATGGGATGCCCCTCGCGCATCAGGCACACCAGGTCATCGTCGCATAGCGGCTGCAGGTGCAGGTGGTCGGCAGGCGTCCTCCAGTTGCCGATCACCAGGTCCAGGCGACCCTGCTCCAGCCCGCGGGCGTATCCACCTTCGGCTTGAAGGTGTTTCAGCTCCAGTGTGGCGAAAGGTGCCTGCGCATGAAAGCGCTCGATGATGGCTGGGACAAAGAACACACTTAGATAGTCAGGTGTGCTGATCCGAAACGTCTCCCTGGTGGTGGCTGGGTCAAAGCTATCCACCGGGTGCAGGATCTGTTCGATGCCGGCCAATGCCTGTGCAACAGGCTCGATCAGTGCCTGGCCATGCTCCGTCAGTACCATATGGCTGCCACTGCGCACGAGCAAGGGGTCGCCGGTGATTTCACGCAGGCGGCGCAAGGCTACGCTGATTGCAGGCTGAGTCTGCCCGAGCAGTTCGGCGGTACGCGAGACGCTGCACTCGGTGAGCAGGGTGTAGAGCGTGCGGATCAGTTGCGCATCGCAGTTCGGCATGGACTTGGACACAGAAGCCTCGAATGTCTCGGCGCCCTCTGCACGACGGATGTTCGTTTCGGCCTGGCAGGAGGGAGACGCTATATAAATGATGATATAGCGCTAGCCGAAATGCGTCCACGCGAGCACCGCCGTGCGGCTGGCTATTTCCAGTCGGGCAACGCTTTCAGCAGTTCGGCCCTTTGCTGGGTGCTGGCGCCCATCAGTACAAACCCGTGCATCTGGTCGTGGTCATCGCGGTAGATGGATCGCACAGTCGCGAGGCCTTTGTCGCAGCGCCCTGCCAACTCGGTCGACCACCGGCCTGTATTGGCCATCGGCGAGGCAACCACCGTGGGCAACACACTGGTCTTGATGGTCACAGGCATGGCGGGGTAAGCGACTGCGGTGGGCTCGCCAGCCAGTGTCCGGGCGAGTGCGCGAGCCTGGAGCATGATCGGCATCACATAAGGCAGGACCAGGTCATGGACCTGCGCGCAGTCACCCAAGGCGTAGACATTTCTGGCGCTTGCCCGCAGGCAGGCATCGGTAACCACACCGCTGGACACCGTAATGCCTGCAGCACGAACCAGCTCGACCCGCGGTGCCAGGCCAGTAGCGCCAAGCACATGGTCCACTTCAAGCCGTTGACCATCAGCCAGTTGCAACTCCAGGCCCGAGTGCTTGCGGTGAACCGCGACGGGCGCATTGCCAAGCTGCAGGTGCACACCGATGGATTGCAGCGCATTGGCCATTTCGCCAGCGGCCTCTGCAGGCAGCAGGCGGCTCAACAGGCAAGGTGCGCGGTCAACAATGCTCACCTGGTGGCCGGCATGGCGCAGGTCATTGGCAAACTCGCAGCCGATCAGGCCGCCACCGAGGATGGCGACTTTGCTGTTTGTACCGAGCTGTTGCCGTAGCTTGCGGTAATCCTCCAGGTCATTGACGGTGATGATTGCGTCAGCGCCATCGCCGTCCACGGGTGGCCGCCTGGCATCGGCGCCCAATGCCAGTACCAGGGCACTGTAGCGCTGCGGCAAACCGTCGATATAGACCGCTTGCGCATCGGTATCGATACGGTCGATCGAGGTGTAGGTGTTGATCTGGGCCTGCAATTGCTCGGCCATCTGCCCGGCGCTGAACGTGACCAGTTGATCCGGCAGCCGCCCGCTTTGAAACGCATTGGACAGGGCCGGCTTGGAATAGCACTCACCGCCATCACGCGTCACGATCCGGATTGCGACAGTGCTGTCCAGTTTGCGCAGCTCACGCGCCACGGTATAACCGGCCAGCCCCGAACCCAGGATGATGACCGGGTCGGGGGCGCCGCTCGCCTGGCTGGCCTCGGCATCAGCCGGGATCCTGACCATTTCAAAATCTGCCTTGCCCACGCCGCATTCCGGGCAAAACCAGCTGTCCGGCACATCCTCCCAACGGGTTCCCGCCGGGATATCGTGCTCAGGCATGCCTGCAGCTTCGTCATAGATGAAGCCGCATACCAGACATTCCCACTTGAACATGATCGGTACTCCTTCAATCGGTTGGCAGTCAGGTCTTCAGCTGGTGAAGGCTCGGCCCAGGCCCAGTGCGCTCAGGGCGCGGCGGTAGGCGGTCGAGGAGCGGTCCGCAGGAATATGGATTTCCAGCGCAAGGTCCAGCGGCAAGTCTTCCGGGCGACACAGCTCGACGATGTCGCGATCCTCTTCGAACACCTGTTGATTGAAGGCGTACACGTCCTCCAGCGGCATCTCCTTGTCGAAGTTGCGCGTGATGGCGCAGAACATCCGGGTTTTGCGCGCCGAAATGGGGCTGGCTGCGTTGAGTATGACCAGGCGGTGTTCCGGGTCGGGAAAGTTGACTGTCAGGCGGGCCGTGAACGGCGTAAATACGTCGAAAGTCCTGCTCCACAGAAAATCGCTGGGTGCACGATGCTGCATGTGCTTGGGGAAGTTGCTGACGCTGCTGACATATTCGGCGTGGATCCCATATGGCGTAAGTTCCGCCTTGTAGGTCGGCACCACGGGGTTGTCACGCTCTGCGAAGGCTTCATGGTGAATCCAGGCAAAGTGCGCTACATCGATGAACCCTTCGACCTGGCGGCCGGCCGAAGCGGCAATGTCAATCGAGGGCGGCAGGATGCGCTGATGGCTTGCGTCATGCCAGGAGGGCATTTCGGCGAACGGGGCGTCCGTGCCCGACATCAACACCCAGATCAGCCCGAAGTCTTCGCGGGTCGCATAAACCTGGATACGGTGGCGCTCGGTCAGGTTGGCGTTTGGCTCTGAGGGGATGCGGGTACAGCGGCCGTCAATGCCGAAATGCAGGCCGTGATAGGGGCAGATGATGTTCTCACCTTGGACCCAGCCTTTACTCAGCGGGGCACCGCGATGGCTGCAGATGTCGCGCGCGGCATTCACTTTGCCACCGGCCCGGTACAGTACGATGGGCTCGTCAAGCAGCGTAGCGGCAAAGGGCGTGTCGGTGACCTCGGCTGAAAACGCGACAGGGTGCCATTGCTGGCAAAGGATCTCCCGGTCGTGCGGGGTGAAGGTGCTGTGCTTGGTGATCGGGTTCCAGGTTACGTCCCGGCAGGCAATCGCGGTTGTGGACACTTCGGTTCTCCTTGTTATGAAAGCGGCATCGGGAGAAACCGTCGGCGAAAGACCAGGCCTTGCCTGGCATGCCGACGGGTACTTGATGCCGGATCCATGCTAAAGAGCCAAAGCAGCCCCGCCCATGGTTGCAGGCGCATAGTGTCTATGTGCGTTTGGGCATGTGGATGACAGCCACGGCAGCATTCTGCCGGGTGCAATGCTGCCGGTCATGCTGGGACGACACCGCCCAGCACCATCTGGGTCACCGTGCGGGTGGCACGATCAAAGTCCGGCTTGTCAGGGACAGCCACGCCTCTGAGCTGCGACATTTGCCAGGCCAGGTTGGTGTAGGTGCGCGTTGCCGACCAGATGAAAATCATCAGGTGCTCGGGGTCACAGGGCGCCAACCGGCCATCATCGATCCAGTTGCGCAGGCAGGCGACGTTGCGCCTGGCTTCCTCCTGCAGCATGTTCTTGCACACCTCAGGCAGGCGCTTGCCGCCAGAGAGTAACTCCTGGCTGAACACGGCCGCGCTGAACGGGTGCTCCCGAATGATGCGGATGCGGGCCTTGATGTAGGCCCGCAGGCCCACGATCGGGTCGTCGCTTTTTCGCAAGGCTGCCGAAGCCCTCACCAGCGGCTCGATGAAGCTCATCAGCACCTGAACGTACAAATTCTCTTTTGTCTGGAAGTAGTAATAGAGATTGGCCTTTGGCAGCCCGGCGCGCTCGGCAATATCGTGCGAATGGGTGGCGGTAAAGCCGGTCACGGCAAACGCTTCGCTGGCAGCCTGCAGAATAAGCTTGTGATTCTTGCGCCGGATACCGGGGTTGCCCAGCGCGTGGTCGACCGAGCCGAAAGGGGCGTCAGCACCATCGCTGGTCGTGTGTGGCATGTCGGGTTGGGCGTACATCACGGTTTCATCTGGGCTTTGAGAGGCGGTGTATAGAAATGTATATAGCGAGTGTTATGCTTTTCTTGAGCCGTTGCAAGGCCGCCATTTACACACCAGGGCCAAACTCATGGATTTTTTGATCAGGCCGGCGACAGCCGCAGACAGTGATGCGATCAGCCAGGTCGCGGCGCGCACTTTTGCGCTGGCTTGCCCGGCGAATACGCCAGGGACGGAAATTAGCGCCTACATCCAAGGGGCGTTGATGCCAGCCGACTTTGAACGCTTGAGCCGGGAACCGCATATGCGCCTGTCGGTAGGCCTGATGCGCGATACGGTCGTCGGCTATAGCCTGGTCAACCTTGCCCCGGAGCCCTTGGGCATTGTGGCTGCCGATGGCATTGCCGAGCTCAGCAAATGCTACGTGCTGCCCGAATACCACGGGGCGGGTGTGGCCCAGCGCCTGATGGCCGAGGTGCTGCAGGGCGTCGCAGGGGCTCTGCGGTTGACGGTCAATGACAGCAACAGCAGGGCTATTGCCTTTTATGTGCGCAATGGCTTTGCAGTCGTGGGTGAGACCACGTTCCAATGCGGGGCGGATGTGCATCGGGACCTGGTGATGCTGCACGCAGGCTGGGCGGCCCCCTGAGAAGGGCGGCCCGCCTGGTCTCGCCTGCTAGGGAGCCACCAGCACATCACACTGTGATTCGTTCAGTACATGCTTGGTGACGCTGCCCACCAACAGCTCCTCCAGCGCGCTTGCACCCTGCTTGCCGACCACGATCAGGTCGCACTCCAGCTCCTGTTCCTGTTCGGCAATGCGCCAGCCAGGGTCACCGTGCACCATGATCTGCCGTGCATCGGGCATGCCGGCAGCCCCACTCAACGCAGCAAGTTGTGCGGCTGCATCCTTGCGGATGACATTGCGGTAGTGGGTGAGGGTGTCGTGGTCGATATGGGCAAAGCGCACGCTGCCTTCGAACGGGGCTTCGTACACATGCAGCAGAATGATTTCGGCCTGTGGGGCAATGGCCTTGGCCAGCTTGATGGCGCGCAGTGAAACGGGGGAGAAGTCGACTGGCACCAGCACGGTGCGGTAGGCATCACGCGGGGCCGGCTTGACCACCAGCAACGGGCAGGGCATGTGGTTGAGCATTTTCTGCACGGTTGAACCCAGCAGCAGGCGCCGCGCCACGCTCTGGCCCTTGGCGCCGCATACCAGCAGGTCGCTGCGTTTATCTTGCACCACCCGGGTGATCTCGGTGATCACCGAGCCGCTGGCAACCTGTACCCCGGCGGAAATGTCGTAACGCTGGAACAACAGGGCTGCCAGTGCGCGGGTTTTTTCGCCAGCGCTGTCCAGCACGCGCTTCAACAGGTCGTCATCAGGCGCCACCAACTGCTTGAGGCGCTCGAAAGGGGCCGGGTTGGCAACGTAGAGCAGGTCCAGTGAGGCCTGCTGCGCGTTGCTCAGGTAGGCAGCGCGCTCCGCCGCGTTGCGGGCGTGAGGGGACAGGTCGGTGGCGACCAGGATGTGTTTCAGCGGGCTCATGTGGGGCTCCTTGTCCAAGGCTGCGCACAGTGATATTGGGTAAATCCCTATTGCTGTGCGGCTGGCGGTGCTTGAGTCATTCCTTGCTCGCAGCCATCCTCGCGCGAACCCGGCGCGGGTGCTTGATTTGCGTCAATGGAGTGTAGGTGCAGCGGCGGATCATGCCGGCAACAGCACGCGCAGCACCCCCGTCACGACAATGGCGAACACCACCACCGGCAGGATGGAAAACCGCGAAGCCGCATACACGGTAAGCCCCAGCGCAATCAGGTCGGCCGGGTGCCCGGACACGAACTTGGGTGCGATCACGGCAATCAGCACGCAGCCGGGCGCGGCGTTCAGCACCTGGGTCAGCTGCGGCCCCAGGGTGCGGTTGCGCAGCAGCAAAAAGCCCAGCGCACGGGTCAGGTAGGTGACCACGGCCATGCCCACGATGGTGACCAGCGTCGCAACGTCAATCATGGCTTGGCCCACAGGTAAGCCGTCACCAGGCCGGCCACCGTGCCCGCGAGCACGTACCAGCCGCCGGGGATCAGCAGGTAGAACAGGGCGGCAGTGATCAGGCTGAACAGCCAGGGCAGGGCGGCGTGTACACCTTTCCACATGCCCTTGAGCAGCACCAGGAAGACCGCGGCGAAGGCCATGTCGAAGCCATAGCTGCGCAGGTCGCCGAGCATCGGCCCGACCTGTGCGCCGAGGCTGGTGAAGGTGACCCAGGTAACCCACAGGCACAGCGACACCCCCATGAAATAGCGCAGGCTGAAGCCGCCGCGCTGGCGTGCATCGGCCAGGCCCATGGCCCAGCTTTCGTCACACATGAAGAACAGCGCCCCCAATGCCTTGGGCAGCGGCAGGTGGCGCAAGTACGGCGCCAGGGTTGCGCCCATCAGCAGGTGGCGGCTGTTGACCAGTAGGGTCATGGCGACAATCACCAGGATTGCCGGCGGTGAGGTCCACAGCTCGATCGCGGCGAATTCCGAGCCGCCACCGAAGTTGAGGCCGGTCATCAGTGCCACTTCGCCTGGTGCCAGTTGCTGCCGGGAAGCTTGCGCGCCGAGTACCAGGGCAAAAGGGATGAAGCCCAGCAGCACCGGCAGTGCGGCAACAGCTCCGCGGCGCAGTTCGCTTTGCGGCGTGGTGGCGGGCGGATCGTTCAGTACAGGTTCAAGGGTATTCATGGTCACCTCCAGTGGAGGCAAATTATTCCAATGAACCGCTGGAATTGGCTTGCGTAGTTGCACTGATGCGCCGAGGATTTGGCATCTGCTACCGAGAATATCGAAAATGAGGTCTATCAATGCCAATCAAGCTCGATGCCATCGACCGGCGCATCCTGCGCGCGCTGCAGCGCGACGGCAGGCTGCAGAACCAGGAGCTGGCCAAGCAGGTGGGGTTGTCTGCTTCGCCGTGCCTGCGTCGGGTGCGCCTGCTGGAAGAGGCCGGGGTGATAGAGCGCTATGTGGCGTTGCTGGACCCGGCCAAGGTCGCGCTGGGCCTGACCCTGTTCGTGCGGGTGTGGCTCAAGCGCCAGGACCAGGACACCACCGACGAGTTTGTCGAGGCCGTGCGCCAGTTGCCCGAGGTGGTGGAGTGCCATGTGATGGCGGGCGATTGCGACTTGCTGTTGCGGGTGGTGGCGGCAGACCTGGAAGCCTATCGGCGCTTCCAGATCAAGCACCTCACCAGCCTGAGCGTGGTGCAGAACGTGAAGACCGAAGTGCCGATGGAAAAGATCAAGCTCACCACCGAGCTGCCGGTGTAGCAGTAATGCCGTGTGCCCGGGCTGCCTCGTTACCGGGTAGGAGCAGCCTTGTGCTGCGAAGAGGCCGGCAAGGCAATAGATATGCTTCGGCGGTGACGGCCTCTTCGCAGCACAAGGCTGCTCCTACCGGGAGTTGCGCATGTCTTGAGATCAATGTTTGATTCACACCCACTCGGCGCGGTCTGCCAGCAGCCTGGCCTGATGCAACAGCTCGTCGTCCGGCGTCGCACTGGCGATGGCCAGGCGCAGTTGCCCAAGAAACCGCCCTTGAATTGGCGCGATCGAGCCCGAGAACAGGCTCACCCCATCGCCCAGCGCGGCACCGATGGCTGCCAGGTCGGGCGTTAGCCCTTTGCCGCCGGTGAAGTGCAGGTCGAGGTAGCGCTTGCCGGCAGTACTGTCCTGTGCGGCCGGCGTGGCCTCGCTGAGCAGGAGGCGGCTGACGGCGTGCCGCGGGTTGCCGAACACTTCCCACACCGCGCCGGTCTCGACGATGCGGCCTTGTTCCAGAACGGCTACACGATCGCACAGGTCGCGGATTACCTGCATTTCGTGGGTGATCAGGACGATGGTCAGGCCCAGCCGCTGGTTGATGCTGCGCAGCAGGTCGAGGATTGCCTGGGTGCTTTCCGGGTCCAGCGCCGACGTGGCTTCGTCGCACAACAGAATCTGTGGTTCCAGCACCAGCGCCCGGGCAATGCCGACGCGCTGCTTCTGGCCACCGGACAGTTGTGCGGGGTAAGCGCCGCCACGGCCGGCCAGGCCAACCAGGCGCAACAGCTCGTCCACACGGGCGCTTCGCTGCTGTTGCGGCACCCCTGCCATGCGCATCGGCAACTCGATGTTCTCGGCCACCGTGCTGTTGGCCAGCAGGTTGAAGTGCTGGAAGATCATCGCCACCTTGCGCCGCAGCGCATGCAAGGGCTTGCCTTGTAGCCCGGCGATGTCCTGGCCGTCGATCAGTACCTGGCCGGCGCTGGGGGCTTCCAGGCGATTGAGCAGGCGCAGCAGCGAGGATTTGCCCGCACCGCTGCGGCCGATGATGCCGAACACTTCGCCGCGGCGTACCTGCAAGTCGATGTCGTCGAGCGCGCTGACCGCGCCGTAGTGTTTGTGGATGCCGCGCAGGCACAGCTGCGCATCGGTTGGCTGAATTTGCTGCTGGTAACGGCTCATGTTCGGGTTCCATGCCCTCTGTCGCCAGAGGGCGGCAGGGGTCAGAAGCCAGGGGCGATCTGGCCTTTGTAGCGGGTCAGGATGAAGTTGCGCACTTCCGGCGAGTTGAGCGCCTTGGCCAGCTTCTGGATGCCTGGGTCCTGCAGATTGTCGGGGCGAGCGACCAGGTACTCCACGTACAGGTCTTTGCCTTTTTCCACGATCAGCGCGCTGTTGGTATCGATGCCGGCCTCCAGGGCGTAGTTGGCGAAGACGAAGGCGAGGTCGACCTGTTTCACCGAGCGCGCCAGCATGGCGCCCTCCAGCTCGCGGATTTTCAGGTGGCGGGGGTTGTCGGTGATGTCGCGCTGGGTGGACTGCGGGTTGGTCGGGTCTTTCAGCTTGAGCAGCCCGGCCTCGGCCAGCAGCACCAGGGCACGTCCGGTGTTGACCGGGTCGTTGGGGATGGCAACGCTGGCGCCATCGGGCAGCTCTGCCAGGTGCTTGTACTTGGCCGAGTAGGCGCCGAACGGTTCGATGTGCACGCCCACCACCGGCACCAGGTCGGTGTGCCGGGTCTTGTTGAAATCGTTGAGGAACGGCCGGTACTGGTAGTAGTTGGCGTCCAGGTTCTTCTGCGCCAGTTGCAGGTTGGGCTGGATGAAGTCGTTGAACACCTTGATGTCCAGGTCGACCCCTTGCTTGGCCAGGGCCGGTTTGACGAATTCGAGGATTTCCGCGTGCGGCACCGGCGTGGCGCCGACCACCAGGTGTTCGGCGGCCTGGGCACTGAAGGCGAGGAAAGCGGCGAGGGCGGTGAGGGTTTTTTTCATGATCGGTACCTGAGATGAGTAGGGGGCTCAGCGGCGGGTGAAATGCCTTACCAGGCGGTCACCGCTCATCTGCAGCGCCTGCACCAGCAGGATCAGCAGCAGCACGGTGACCACCATCACATCGGTCTGGAAGCGTTGGTAGCCAAAGCGGATCGCCAGGTCGCCCAGGCCGCCACCGCCGATCACCCCGGCCATGGCGGTGTAGTCGACCAGCACGATGGCGGTGACGGTGACCGCGGCAATCAGCCCGGTACGCGCTTCGGGCAGCAGGGTGTAGCGGATGATCTGCGCGATGCTGCCGCCCATGGCCTGGCTGGCCTCGACCAGGCCGCGGTCCACTTCGCGCAGGGCGGTTTCTACCAGCCGCGCGAAGAACGGCGTGCAGCCGACCACCAGCGGCGGGATGGTGCCCTTTACCCCCAGCGAGGTGCCGGTCAACAGGGTGGTCAGCGGAATCAGCACGATCAGCAGAATGATGAACGGCAGCGAGCGCAGCACGTTGACCACCACCGACAGGCTTCGGTACAGCGGGTCGTGCGCCAGCAACTGGCGCTGCCCGGTCAGGTACAGCAGCACGCCAAGGGGCAAGCCGAGCAGCACGGTAAAGCCCAGCGCGGCGCCAAGCATGCTCAGTGTTTCCAGGCAGGCCTGGGCGATTTCCGCCCAGTCGACGTTGGTCAGCAGGTCGTTCATTGGCGCGGCCTCAGTTCCAGTCGTGGCGCGGCGGCTTGATGCCGTTCAGTGCCCAGTTGCCGACCAGGTGGTACTTCCAGCGCACCGGGTCGTGCAGGGTGTGCACGCGGGCGTTGCGCCAGTGGCGGTCGAAGTTGTGGCGGGTCAGCGACGAGCGCGTGCCGCCCAGTTCGAACAGGCGGTTGCTGGCCTCGATGGCGGCCTCGGTGGTCAGTACCTTGGCCCTGGCCACCGCAATCGACGCCTGGGCCACGTTCTCTTCGTTCGGTGCGGGCCTGGCCGCATCCAGGGCCTGGCCTGCACGCTCAAGCAGTGCCTCGGCGGCCTCCTGGCGAATTTCCAGCGAGCCGACCTGGATGATGGTCAACGGGTCTTCGCTGGCCTTGTCGACCTGGGCGTCGATCCATGGCCGGGCATGCTCGCGTACGAAGGTAATGGTGTCGTCCAGCGCTGCGCGGCCGATGCCGGCGTCGATGGCTGCGGTGGTCAACTGGGCGAAAGGGCCGGCGAGGGTCGGGCTTTCGTAGGAGCGGTAGCTGGGGAACAGGTTGAACGCCGGTACCCGCAGGCCGTCGAGCAGCACCGTGCCGCTGGAGGTGGTGCGCTGGCCCATGCTGCTCCAGTCGTCGACAATCACCAGCCCGGCGCTGCCGCGCTGGACGAAAGCCAGCTGGGCTCGGTCCTGCTCGTCCAGCGCTAGCACGCCGAGCCAGTGGGCGTACAACGAGCCGGTGCAGTAGCCCTTGCGCCCGTCGATGCGATAGCCGTCACCTTCGGCGACCAGGCGCGTGCGAATGTCCTGCACGGTCTTGCCGCCGGTTTCCGACAGGGCATTGGCAAAGCGATGGCCTTGCAGTACCAGGTCGTAGAAATAGCGTTGCTGTTCTGGGGTGCCTTGCAGGCGGATGTCTTCAAGCAGGCAGTAGTGGTTTTGTGGAATCTGCCCAAGCGAAGGGTCGGCAGCGGAGACGATGGCGATCACCCGGGCGAGTGTGGCGAACGAAACCTCTGCGCCACCATAGGCCCGCGGTACGGTGATGCCCCACAGCCCGCTGTTGGAAAACGCGTCGACGATGTCGGCGGGTACTTCGCGGCTGCGGTCGCGTTCGGCGGCGCCCTCGCGCAGCAGCCCGGCGACTTGATAAGCGACGGCCAACGCTTCGGCGTCGTCGCGAATGATGTGCGCCGCCGGTTGGCGGATTTCGTATGTGGCAGAAACGGTCAGGTCAGGCATGGGCAGCTCGAATGCAGTCGGATGACCTTGCATTGCAGCTGCTGTGCCAATGTTTTAGTCCAGTAAAATCAGGCTTTTAGATGCTTGTGATGGGCTGTTCCTGCCTGAAAACACAACTAACTGTTGTTGTGCTGTGCGCCCTGCAACAGCAGTTCGGTGAGGGTGTCCATGGCCGGTGTCGCCTGGCTGCCTTTGCGGGTGACCAGCTCGTAGGGGTCGCTGACCGAGCCCATGGCCAGGGGCAGAATGCGCACTTGCTGGTTCATCGCGCATTGCCGGGCCACGTCGATCGACACCAGCGCCACAAAGTCGGGGCGGTCTTGCAGCAGCGACAAGGTGGCCAGGATCGAGGTGGTCTCAACCAGGTGCAGCGGGAAGCGCAGCCCGGCGTCGTGGAACTCGCGCTCCAGTTGCACACGCATCGGCATGTTGGCCCGGTATACGATCCAGCGGCTCTCGGCCAGCTCGGCAAGGCTCACGGTTTGTGCGTGTTTGAGCGGGTGGTCGACATTGGCGATGACCGCCAGCGTCTCATCCTGCACAAAGGTGCTGGCAAACAGCTGCGGCGTATTGCTGACGCTGGTGCGGCACAGGGCAATGTCCAGCCGGCCGCTTTCGATCTGTGCCAGCAGCGACTGGCTGGTGTCTTCGATGACCTCGAAGGACATCTGCGGCTGGATACTGGCCAACTGCGACACGGCCCGCATCAGCAATGGCACGGCGCCCATGATGGCGCCCACCGCCAGCCGGCCGCCCACACCGCGCAGGATTGCATCCAGGTCATGGCGCAGGTTGGCAATATCGGTCTGTACCACGCGCGCGTAGCGGATGGCGCAGTGCCCGGCGGCTGTGGGCTCCAGCCCGCGGTTGGTGCGGTTGAACAGCACCGTGCCGAAGGTGGTTTCGATTTCCTGCAGCGCCTTGCTGGCGCCGGGCTGGGTAAGCCCGACGCTGCTTGCTGCGCCCAACAGCGAGCGGTGCTCGTCCAGCTCGATGAGCAGGCGCAGGTGGCGGGCGTGCAGCCTGGACATGATCGAATTGAGTGATGGGGTCATCTGGTATGCGTCCTGGTTATACCGCTATGGATTGTTCTCAATACCATAGCCAGGCGCGCATTCCTATACTGGCGCTGCACGGTGTCGCATCCAGTGCGGCTAAACCGCCCAGAACAACAATGCCAGGAGCCTGCTGAGCCTTATGTCCCTGATCAATTACATCACCCAGATCCAGTTCGAGATCGGCGCCATTGCCCTGTTGCCTGCCGAATGCGAGCGCATTGGTATAACCAGGCCTTTGATCGTGACCGACCGCGGCGTGCGCGCTGCCGGTATCGTCGATACGGCATTGAACACCTTCGCAGGCAGCGCTGGCCAACTGCCGATCTACGACGGTACGCCCCCCAACCCCAACGAGAACGCGGTGCGTGAAGCCGTGGCCATGTTCAAGGAGTGCGGCTGTGACGGCATCATCGCCATTGGCGGCGGCTCGGCGATCGACCTGGCCAAAGGTGTGGCCGTGTGTGCCCGGCACGAAGGGCCATTGAAAAGCTTTGCGGTGATCGAAGGCGGCCTGGCGCGAATCACGCCGGCAACCGCGCCGGTGATTGCCGTGCCCACCACGGCCGGGACCGGCAGCGAGGTAGGGCGGGGCGCCATCCTGATTCTCGATGACGGGCGCAAGGTGGGCGTGATCTCGCCCCATGTGGTGCCCAAGGCGGCCATTTGCGACCCGGCGCTGACCCTTGGCCTGCCTGCGCAACTGACCGCGGCCACCGGCATGGATGCGATTGCCCACTGCCTGGAAACGTTCATGGCACCTGCATTCAACCCACCTGCCGACGGTATCGCTCTGGACGGCCTGTGGCGTGCCTGGCGCTTCATCGAAAGCGCTACCCGAGACCCGCAGAACCTCGATGGGCGTATCAACATGATGAGCGCTTCGCTGCAAGGTGCACTGGCCTTCCAGAAGGGCCTGGGCTGCGTGCACAGCCTGAGCCATGCCTTGGGCGGGATCAACCCGCGCCTGCACCATGGCACCCTCAACGCGATCTTCCTGCCTGCAGTCATCACCTTCAACCGCAAGGCCGCAACCGTGCTGAACGAGCACAAGATGGCGCGTATCGCCCAGGCGATGGGGCTGGCCGATGACAGCCAGATCGAACAGGCCATTCGCGACATGACCCGCGCCCTGGGCCTGCCGACCGGCCTGCGCGAACTGGGTGTGAGCGAGGAGCAGTTCCCACGCATAATCCAGGGCGCGTTGGCCGATCACAGCCATCGGACCAACCCGCGTGAGGCGTCTGCCGCGGACTACCAGGGGTTGCTTGAAGCGTCGATGTAAAGCGCCAACCCGCTGTTCTATCAATAACAACAAAAGTGAACGCCCATGAATACCAAGTATGCGCAAGCCGAGCTCGGCCACTCGCCGGAAGCGGTCGTGAGCCCGAACCCGTTCAGGAAGTACCAGGTCATCACCGTCAGCCTGTTGCTGGTGATCGGCATCATCAACTACGTCGACCGCAGTGCGCTGTCGATCGCCAATACCTCGATCCAGCGCGACATGGGCATCACGCCTTCACAGATGGGCATTTTGCTGTCGGCGTTTTCCCTGGCGTATGCCTTCTCGCAGTTGCCGCTGGGCATGATCATCGACCGGCTGGGCAGCAAGATCTCGCTGGGGGCGGCACTGCTGGGCTGGTCGGTGGCGCAGACAGCCTCCGGCCTGATCAACAGTTTTTCAGCATTCATCGGCTTGCGGGTGGTGCTGGGGATTGGCGAAGCACCGATGTTCCCGTCGGCAGCGAAAGCGCTGGCGGAGTGGTTCGAGGCCGAAAAGCGCGGCACGCCGACAGGCATCGTGCTGTCATCGACCTGCATCGGGCCGTGCCTGGCGCCGCCGTTGCTGACGCTGCTGATGATCACCTGGGGCTGGCGCGGCATGTTCATTGTCACCGGGGTGTTCGGCATCCTGGTCGCCGCCTGCTGGTTTGCCTTCTACAAAAGCAAGGCGCGTTACCTGGCCGAGCTGCCTGCCGAGGAGCGTGAGCGGCTGCTGGCGACACAGGCCCATAAACAGCCGGTGGCAAGCGCCAGGCCGAGCCTGCGGGCACAGCTGGCGGCCTGGGCCGAGCTGTTCCGCCACAAGAGCACCTGGGGCGCCGTACTGGGCTTCATGGGGGTGATCTACATGCTGTGGCTGCACCTTACCTGGCTGCCGGGCTACTTCGAGCGTGAGCATGGCTTGAGCCTGTACCAGACGGCCTGGGTGGTTTCGCTGGCCTATGTATTCGGCGCATTGGGCACCATTGTCGCGGGCCGCATCTGCGACCGCCTGGTGAAGAACGGCGCGAGCGTATTGGGTAGCCGCAAGCGGGTAGTGGTGACGGCGTTGTTTGCGGCCGCGGCATTCACTGTTCCGCTGTCGCTCGGCAGCGGCTTGATGCTCAGCGTGGCGCTGCTGTGCTGCGCGCTGTTCAGCGTAAACATGGCCAGCTCGACCGCCTGGATGATTGCCAACACCGTGGTCGATAGCCAGCGCGTGGCCTCGTTTGGCTCGATCCAGAACTTTGGTGGCTACCTGGCAGGCTCGGTGGCACCGATCGTGACCGGGTTCAGCATCCAGCAGACCGGGTCGTTTGCCTCGGCGTTCCTGATCAGCGCTGCGGTGGCGGCGGTGGCGGCGATGGCTTATGTATTGCTGCTGAAGCAGCCGGTTTCCACTGACCAGTGATCGCCAGGCCTGCGCAATCCCTGTGGGAGCGGCCTTGCCCGCGAAGCAGGCGACGCGTTGGATGGCACGGGCTTCGCCCGTGTTCGCGGGCAAGCCCGCTCCCACAGTGATCGCGCAATCTTTTAGATTTTGATCAAGACAGTTGCTCCCACAAAGATCGCATCAGCTTCGCGAGGATTTTCCATAACAATTTGTGATACCAGGCATCATGACAATATATTTATCATTATTAATTTCAGCCCCTAGCATCGGTTGCCCGGCATCGCCCATTTCCATGAGGTCTTGATGAACAGTTCGCTCTTCGTACCCCAACGCACCGCGGCCTTGTTACTGCAGCACTGGCGTAGCGGTGACCTGCTGACGGAACTGCCTGCCAGCCTCAGGCCCGAGACGTTGAAGCAAGGCTATGACAGCCAGGACCAGTTCTTCGCCGACGCCGCTGGCCAGCGTGGAGGGTGGAAGCTGGGTGTCGGCAGCCCCGCAGGCATGCGTGCGGCCAACCTGTCCCGGCCGCTGATTGGCCAGCTGGAAGCAAAGCGCTGCCACGCTGATGGTGTGCACATCGAGCTGCCGGCCGTGACACCTGTCACCATCGAATGCGAGATCGCCTTCGTGCTTGACCGTGATATCCCCCCGCAAGCGGGACGGGTGCCGGCCAGCGAAGATATCCGCGCTACTTGTGTCACCTTCGAAGTGGTGCGCTCACGCTTCGTCGACCGCAAGAGCGTCGGCTGGCCAAGCTTCGTGGCGGACAACGTGGGCTTCGAAGCGCTGGTCGTGGGCAACAACCTCGGCGCAGGCATCGATGTGCCGTTGCTGGCCGACCTGGCCGAGACCACCGAAGTGTACGTAGACGGCGAGTTACGCGCCCGCGGCTTGTTCGGCGATGCCGCGACCGACCCGCTGGTGTCGCTGGCCCACTTGTATGCCCATGCTGCCGAACGTGGCCAGACCTTGAAGGCAGGTGATGTGGTGACCACGGGGGCCATGTGCCAGCCTTTCGATCTGAACGAGACAGGCCATCAGGTTAGCGCCAGGTTCCTGGGCCAGGCGCTGTCGTTCACGCTGTAACCGCCGACCATTGATCAAACGCCGCCTGCATCCTCTGCCGGGTTTGTGGGTCGGCGGGGATCAGGTGCTCGATTCGCAGTGATTCCACCGTGATATCCAGCGGCATGCCGAAGGTGGTGAAGGTCGACAGGAACCTCAGCTCACCATAGGGGGTGGTCACCCGGGTCAGCAACACGGGCGCGATACCTGCGGCCTGTTCCGGGTTGGGCGGGATTGGAAGATTGCGCAAGTGTTCTGCCAGTGTCGGGTTGCCCACAGCCTCCCTGGATGCACGTTGCCAGGCAACGGCACGAATTTCCTGCGCATTGGCCAGATGATCGCCCAGGCCGCCAGGGCGCAGCAGCGTATCCAGAAGGTTGAGGCCGGGCGCAGCCTGCGCCGCAACACCCACCATCGCCAGCAGCAGGCCGGTACTGGCATTGGCAGCGATGACCTCCCAGTTGCTGTCGATGACGATTGCAGGTGCAGGGTTGTTCGCCTGCAGGATGTGCTCGATGGCGGTATGCACCAATGCCAGCTCAGGCGCGTCGAGCGGCGAGGCCGCATAGCGGGGCGCGTAGCCGGCGGCAATGAACACTTCGTTGCAGTGCTCCAGTGGCGCGCCAAGGGCCGAGAGCAGGGCATGCAAGGTGCCAGGGCTGGCCTTGGCGCGCCCGGTTTCCAGGCAGCTCAGGTGGCGCTGCGATACGCCAGCCAATAGCGAAAGCGCCAGCTGGCTGAGCCCGGCCTGCTGGCGCAAGTGGCGCAGGTGCTGGCCTGGCGATGTTTCCGGCGCAGGGCTTTTGCGGTGGAACAGATGATGACTCATGTGTTGATCCTGATCGTCCTTGATTGCAGCGTCCATGACCTCACAGGTCATTGAGCGCAGGCAACCCTATCACTACTGTGCCGGCAAACCCTACCGAGGAAAGGACGATGGGCTTGCGTATCTGCGCGCTGGCGTTGCTGGTGCTGTTTTCGCTGTATACCGGCTGGACGATGCTGATTGCCGAGCAGTCGCTGCTAGCGTTCGGCCTGCAACTGCTGTCGCGGCCTGACACCGCTCAGGTGGTCATCGACCTGTACCTGATGGCAGGGCTGGCCTGCGTCTGGATGGTGAGGGACAACCGTGCACGGGGCGGGAAGGGGATGTCGTTGCTGCCCTACCTGTTGCTGACGGCTGTGTTCGTCTCGGCGGGGCCGCTGTTGTATCTGGTCAACAGAGGCGTTGCCGGGGTGCGTCAGCCATGAGCAATGCCTTGACTGTTTATGCGCTGTGTATGGTGGTGCTGTTCCTGAAGATGTTCATGGTCTCCTGTTACCAGGGCTATCACCGCTTGCGCTTTGTGGCGTTCACCAACCCTGAGGATGCTGCTGTCTTCAAACGTGCGGCGCAAGCGGCTGAGCGACCTGAGGTGCTCCGCGCCGCCAAGGTATGGGCTAACGACCTGGAAAACATCCCGGCGTTTTTCGCCTTGGGTGGGCTGGCTATCGCCCTGGACGTTGCGGCGCAGCCCACTGTGTGGCTGAGCATTGCTTTCACCCTTGCCAGGGTGCTGCATACGCTGGCCTACCTGCTGGGCGTGCAGCCATGGAGAACGCTGTTCTATGCCATCGGGGCTGTCTGCCTGGTGGGTTTTTGCGCACTCATTACCGCGAGCATAGGTCGCTGAACCAAAATATTGCATGAGTTATCTTGATGCCTTCACATAGCGGTACTAATACTTAAGCACTGCCGAAGAGGGACGATCATGCAGACGCGCTTCGTTGTGGTGCCCGCAGTGCCAGTAAAACGAGAGGTTTACCCTCGGCGTCTTGGCTTTCCTGCCGCCCTGGGAGAGGGGTATGACCTTTATGACACCCAAGAAAAGATGCGCTTGAGCCTCAACTTTTCCACACGGGCCCAGGCCGAGTTCGAGTGCGCATCCCGCAACCGGGATGGTGATGAAGCGGGTATTGTCGGCATTGGCTGAGATTTCAAGGCAAACACAAGCCCTGTAGGAGCAGCCTTGTGCTGCGAAGAGGCCATTGCAGCCATCGATAATCTTCAGGCTTGCCGGCCTCTTCGCAGCACACGGCTGCTCCTGCAAGGTGATGCTGCAGCCTGTAAACCATGTCCCCGGTTTGTACCGCATGCGCCCCCCGTTCCCTGTGGGAGCGGGTTCACCCGCGAACACCGGCGCAGCCGGTGCCAGCCACTATGCCTTCAACCGTGTTTGCGCAGCGCTTCTATCAACTGGGCCTTGGTCATGGTAGAGCGGCCCTTGATGTCCTTGCTGCGGGCTTCCTTCATCAGGCTTTCCTTGGTCTGGGTTTGCAGGGAACTGGCTGAAGTGCGCGAGTAACCCTGGCGTGTTTTCGACGCCCGCTTGGCGGAGTCCGAGCGAGCCGTTTTCTTCTCGCCGGAAGGTGTCGCCTTGCCGGAGCCTCCTTGCTTTTCTCCGCCCCCGGATTGCTTGTTGACAGTGGCCCAGGCACGCGCCTCGGCTTCTTCCCTGGGGAGACCTTTATGCTCGTAGCTCTCCTCAATGTGCTCGGCCTTGCGTTTCTGCTTTTCCGTGTACTTGCCTTTGTCACCACGCGGCATGGTTTTCTCTCCTGCTGGATTGGCCTGAACGGTTGAAGCCACTTGTGCATCGAAAGTGCCGGGCAATGGACGAGCGGCGGGTTCGCCCAGGGCGGCAGTCATTTAATCGACACATTGAGCCTTTAGGGTTGAGGCAGGAGCCATTGCAGTGCTCCAGCCCAGCGAGTCGAACCGGGATCACGCATGAAGGCAATGGACAGCGCTACAGCCAGGCGCAAAGGCATCAAACTCCGCGCCACGGTCATCTACCGCAAGGATGGCCAGGTGCTTTTCGTGCGCAAGCGCAACGCCAAGTGGAACCTGCCGGGTGGCAGGGTAGAGCCGGACGAAACCCCGCTGCAGGCGGCCCGGCGAGAGATGGCGGAAGAAACAGGCCTGGCCTTCGACGAGTTGCGCTTTGTCAGTGAGTACCGCGAGGAGCGGGTCATTCACTACCTCTTCGAAGCCCGCAAGGCGGCAGACAAGCCGCGCCCCCTGAACGAAATCGACGCCTGCCGCTGGATCAAACCAAGGCAAGTGGCCAAGCGCCGGGTAAGGCGCCCGATCAAGACCTTGCTCAGGCGCTGCGCATGAACACAGCGCCAAGAGCAGGTATCAGTAAACCTGCGGCACGATGATTTCTTTCGGCGTCGGGTTGCGGATGTAGTCCTCCTTCCTGACCCGTTGTGGCAGCTCGATCATCGGCACTTCCACCTCTTCATAAGGCATTTGCCCAAGCAGATGGTGGATGCAATTGAGCCTGGCCTTCTTCTTGTCGTCGGCCTGCACCACCCACCAGGGCGCTTCTGCAATGTGGGTGCGCTCCAGCATGATTTCCTTGGCCTTGGTGTAGGCCTCCCAGCGCCGGCGGGACTCCAGGTCCATGGGGCTGAGCTTCCACTGCTTGAGCGGGTCGTGCACACGGCTGAGGAAGCGCAGGTGCTGCTCCTGGTCGGAAATCGAGAACCAGTACTTGATCAGCTGAATGCCCGAGCGCGCCAGCATGCGTTCGAACTCCGGCACGGTACGGAAAAACTCTTCGTACTGGTCGTCGTTGCAAAAACCCATGACCTTTTCCACGCCGGCGCGGTTGTACCAGCTGCGGTCGAACAGCACGATCTCGCCGGCGGCCGGCAAATGTGAAACGTAACGCTGGAAGTACCACTGGGTGCGTTCGCGGTCGTTCGGCGCGGGCAGGGCGGCAACCCGGCACACCCTGGGGTTGAGGCGCTGGGTGATGCGCTTGATCACGCCGCCTTTGCCGGCAGCATCGCGGCCCTCGAACAGGATCACCACTTTATGGCCGGTCTTGACCACCCAGCTTTGCAGCTTTACCAGTTCGCCCTGCAGGCGGAACAGTTCACGGAAATAAGTCCTGCGCGCGGCCTTTTCGCTGCCGTCCTCGACATGTTCGTCGAACAGCGCGTTCAGGTCATGGCCGTCCTCGGCCAGTTCCAGCTCCAGCTCTTCGTCGCTGTGGTCGAGCAGTTCGCGGTGAATGCGCCTCATCAAGGCGTGTTCGGTTTCGGTCATGGCAAAGGCTCACGTGGGCGGGGGTGGCCAAGTGATAGCCGCCTTCGGTTACCAGCGCATGACATCAACCTGCCGTGATGGCACGTGCAATACGCTCTACCACGGGGGTGCCATTCAATAGTCACAAAGCTGTAACACAGCTGATGCAAAGTGTGCCGGCCATCACAAGGAGCACTTTTTGATGAAACGCCTGATGAAGTCTGCTGCACTCGCCGTTGCGGTCTCCCTTTGCGCCACTTCGGCAGCCTTTGCTGCAGAAAACGTTCGCCTGACAGGTTCCGGCGCCAGCTTCCCTGCACCGATCTACCTGACCTGGTTCAAGGACTTCAGCAAGAACACTGCTGGCGTCACCGTTGACTACCAGTCCAAGGGCAGCGGGGCGGGCGTTCAGGACTTCCTGAACAAGACCGTCGACTTCGCCGCCAGCGACTCGGCCATGAGCGAAGCAGACATCGCCAAGGTTGGCGAAGGCGTGCAGTTGCTGCCAATGACCGCCGGCGAAATCGTCCTGGCCTACAACCTGCCGGGCAACCCTAAAGGGCTGAAGCTGCCGCGCGAGGTGTACTCCAACATCTTCCTGGGCAAGATCACCCAGTGGAACGACCCGCAAATCGCCGCGGCCAACCCTGAGCTGAAACTGCCAGCCACCCCGATCACCGTGGTCGTGCGCGCCGACTCCAGCGGTACCACCGCAGTCTTCACCAAGCACCTGTCGGCCATCAACGCTGACTTCAAGCAAGGCCTGGGCGAGGGCAACACCGTCAACTGGCCGGCCACCGACAAGTTCATCAAGTCGCCGAAGAACGATGGCGTAACCGCCACCGTCCGCCAGACCCCGGGCGCCATCGGCTACATCGAATACGGCTTCGCCAAGCTGGCCAAGGTCGACTTCGCCGTGCTGCAGAACAAGGCTGGCCAATACGTCGTGCCAAACGCAGAGAGCGGTGCCGAAGCACTGGCTGCGGTAAACATGCCGGAAAACCTGGTGGCCTGGCTGCCTGATCCGGACGGTGCCAAGTCCTACCCGATCACTTCCTACACCTGGATGATCTTCCGCAAGGACAACGGCAACCCGGCAAAAGCCAAGGCCATGCGTGAAATGGTCGAGTACAGCCTGACCAAAGGCCAGACCATCGCCGACTCGATGGGTTACATCCCGCTGCCTGCGTCGGTTGTCGACCAGGTGCGTAAAGCGTCCGCCAACATCCAGTAATACCCAGGCGCTCCCGGTATCGGCATGAAGCCATACCGGGGGTGTTTGTCCCTTGTCCCGGAACTCGCCAATGAACACACCTTTTGCCATACCGGATAACCCCGACTCCGCGTGCCAGCCACCGTCTGCGAAGGACTTCCTGGTCGATCGCACCTTCCGTGCGCTTGCACGCATTGGTGTGGTGCTGGTGCTGGCGCTGGTCTTCGCGCTGGTCTACGAAGTGGGCCGCAAGGCGCTGCCCGGCATCGAAAAGCACGGCTTTGACGTGCTGTTCGGCAGCGTCTGGGACGTCAACCAAGGCAAGTACGGTATTCTGCCAGCGATCTGGGGCACGCTTTACAGTGCATTCATCGCCTTGTTGATCGCCGGTTTCTTCGGCGTCAGCATGGCCATTTTCCTCACCCAGGATTTCCTTCCGGCCAAGCTCGCCGCGGTGTTTCGCACCATCGTCGAACTGCTCGCCGCCATCCCCAGCGTGGTCTACGGCCTGTGGGGCATCTATGTGGTCATCCCGGCGATTCGCCCGCTGACCGCCTGGTTGAACAGCGAGCTGGGCTGGATCCCGTTTTTCGGCACCTCCCTGAGCGGGCCTGGCCTGCTGCCTGCTGCGCTGGTACTGGCGATCATGATCCTGCCGACCATCGCTGCCGTTTCCCAGGATGCGCTGACCAGCGTACCGATGAAAACCAAGCAAGCCGCCTACGGCATGGGCACTACCCACTGGGAAGCCATCCTCAAGGTGATGGTGCCATCCGCGGCTACCGGCATCTTTGGTTCGCTGGTGCTGGGCCTGGGCCGCGCGCTCGGTGAAACCATGGCGCTGGCCATGCTGGTCGGCAACGCCAACACCATTTCCCTTTCCTTGTTCGCCCCGGCCAACACCCTGGCGGCGCTGCTGGCGCTGAACTTCCCGGAAGCCGGCCCGAACGAGGTCGAAGTGCTGATGTACGCGGCACTGGTCCTGATGTTCATCACCCTGCTGGTGAACGTGCTTGGCTCGATGATCATGCTCTACGCCCAGCGTGGTAACACACAATGACTGACTTGACGACCCCTGTAGCCGCTTTGCCCAGCCTGCAACGCAAGCTGGAAGGCCGTGCCCTGCGCAGCGTGCTTTTGACCACCCTGGCATGGCTGGCGGCCCTGGTGGCCAGCGTGCCGCTGATTTCCGTGCTGTACATGCTGATCACCCGCGGCGGTGCACGCCTTAGCCTGGAAGTCTTCACCGAGCTGCCGCCGACCGGCTTCGAAATGGGTGGCGGTTTTGGTAACGCCATGGCCGGTACCTTCGTCATGGTCGGCATTGCCGCCGCCATCGCGGTACCGGTAGGTATCCTGGCCGCGGTATTCCTGGCCGAACTCGGCCCCGACAGCAAGCTGGCCAATGCCGCGCGCTTTGCCGCCAAGATGCTCACCGGCCTGCCGTCGATCCTGGCCGGGGTATTTGCCTACGCCCTGGTGGTGATGACCACCGGTACCTACTCGGCGCCGGCTGGCGGTGTGGCCCTGGCAGTACTGATGCTGCCGATCGTGGTGCTGACCGCTGAAGAGTCGATGAAGATGGTGCCCAAGATCATGAAGGACGCCGCCTACGGCATGGGCTGCACCCGTGCCCAGGTGATCTGGAAGATCGTCCTGCCCACCGGCCTGCCGGCCATCCTCACCGGCGTCATGCTGGCCGTGGCCCGCGCCGCTGGCGAAACCGCGCCACTGCTGTTCACCGCGCTGTTCAGCAACTACTGGATCTACCATGACGGCAGCCTGGCGGTCATGAACCCTACGGCCTCGCTCGCCGTGCTGATTTACAACTTCTCCGGCATGCCATTCGACAACCAGCTCGAGCTCGCCTGGGCGGCCTCGCTGGTGCTGGTAATGATCGTGCTGGTAATCAACATTCTGAGCCGAGTCTTCGGCAAGCCCAAGTATTGAGAAAGGGAGCATCCAACTTGAACGTATCCACTGCGCAAAGAGCCGCTCCCATGGTCAGTGAAGCAACCCCGATCGTCATGGACTGCAAGCTGGACAAGATTTTCTACGGCAACTTCATGGCCGTGCGTGACAGCCATGTGCCGATCAGAAAGAACGAGATCACCGGCTTCATCGGGCCGTCGGGCTGCGGCAAGAGTACCGTGCTGCGTAGCCTCAACCGCATGAACGACCTGGTGAAGGGCTTCCGCTTTGAAGGCCATGTGCACTTCCTGGGCCAGGATGTCTACGGCAAGGGCGTTGACCCTGTGGTCGTGCGCCGCTACATCGGCATGGTGTTCCAGCAGCCCAACCCGTTCTCGATGAGCATCTTCGACAACGTGGCTTTCGGCCTGCGCCTGAACCGCTACAAGGGCGACCTGGGTGACCGCGTGAAGCACGCCTTGCAAGGTGCCGCGCTGTGGGACGAAGTGAAGGACAAGCTCAAGGTCAGCGGCCTGTCGCTGTCCGGCGGCCAGCAGCAGCGTCTGTGCATTGCCCGTGCCATCGCCACCGAACCCGAAGTGCTGCTGCTGGACGAACCCTGCTCGGCACTCGACCCGATTGCCACCCGTCGCGTGGAAGAGCTGATGGTCGAGCTGAAGAAGGACTACACCATCGCCCTGGTGACCCACAACATGCAGCAGGCGATTCGTGTAGCCGACACCACGGCGTTCTTCTCGGTCGATATTTCCCAGGGCAGCCGCACCGGCTACCTGGTCGAGATGGGCCCTACGGCGCAGATTTTCCAGAACCCACGCGAGCAACTGACCAGCGACTACATCAGCGGCAAGTTCAGCTGAGTCAGGCCTGCCCAAGGTGGCCGGGTGTTGCAGCCAGGGAGGTTGCAGCACCCGGCCGCGTTACCTTCCGTTAAAGTGTTACCCGGGATTTCCAATGCGAGCAACGCGTCGTCTTGATCTTTCAGCGGTAGAGCGCGCACTGCGCGAGGTGCAGGGCCGCTTTGCCGAACTCAGCCGGCATTTCACCGAACCGCGGGACCCGTTTACCGACGAGGTGCTGCTGAACGTACTTGAAGGCTACGCGCTGATTGACGACTATGTCGCTCGCGGTATCGACCTCTTCGACCTGCAACAGCTGAACCTGATGCTGGAAATCAATGCCACCGTGCTCTGCGGCAGCGACCCGGCCCGTCGCCTGGAATATGCCCCGCACCTCGCGGCAACCGAGGCACACTTTTTCAACAACGTCGAAGGTGGCATCAAGGACTTGTACAACTGGTACTGCTCGTACCGCAGCGATTCGATCTGGAAGCGGGCAGCCGGTGTGTATGTACGTATCCTCAGCAAGCCGCAGTTGTTCATCGAAGGCAACAATCGCACAGGTTCGCTCATTGTCAGCTACTTGCTGATGCGTGCCGGGTTACCGCCATTCGTGCTGTCGCTGGACAACGCCGAGGGTTATTTCAACCCGTCCTCGGTCATACGCAACTCCGCTAAACACGGTGTCAAGGCCTTGTACGAACTACCCAAGATCAAGAAAAAGTACGCCGCTTTCCTTGAAGAGAAGGCGCCTGAGCCCGGCAAGTTCTTCCTGAACGGCACGCCCGTGCCTGTCTGTGGGGGGCACCGCTGATGCAACGTTCATCCATGTTCGTACGCGGGCGGCAAGCCATCGAGCGCAAGCTCAAGCGTGGCCAGGTACGTATTTCGTTCGATATCGACGACACGCTTGCTTGCCTGCCCGAGCATGCTGCCGCCGAAGACAGCAAGCTTCCAGACTTCGTCCACCGCTGGCTGGGTGAGCCCCTGCGCAGTGGCACGCGTGAATTGATCCGCGACCTGCGCCGCCAGGGCTGCAGCATCTGGATCTACACCTCGTCGGGGCGCACCCCGGCGTACATCCGCCGCTGGCTGATGCTCTACGGTATCCATGTCGATGGCGTGGTCAACAGTGACCGGCACCAGCATATCCTGGCCCAGAACGGCCTGGAGAACTCCCCCTCGAAGTTGCCCTCGGCGTTCGACATCGACCTGCATGTCGATGATTCCGAAGGTGTGCGGCTGGAAGGCGTCGACCACGGTTTTCGCGTTGTGGTGGTGTGCCCGAAAGACGAGAACTGGGCAGAGAAGGTGAAGGCCGCGGCTATCGATGTGCAGGCCCGCCTGGCCTGGCAGCAACCGCACCGCTATGAAATGCCCGCGTGCCAGCGTTCGCAGGCACTTGCTTCCTGATGGAAGCGACACCCACCGCGTAGAATTCTTCGCGGGTAAACCCGCTCCCACAGGGTTTGCGCAGCCTTCGAGCCTTGCGCAGCACCTGTAGGAGCGGGTTTACCCGCGAACACCGGCAGCGCCGGTGCCATCCAGCGCCTCCCGGACCGCAATTCACCCGTTCGTACAGCCGTACTGATACCCGCCTGCTATTCATGCGTACACCCTAAGTCTTGCCTCCTGGCCCGACCGGGTACCGCGACCAAATCCTCACGCCGCATTCGCCAGCCCAAAGCACCTGCCCGCCCGCCCGAAAGCAGCGTACCCGGCAATTTGCCCACTTCTGATAATCGCCTCCGACATCCAGTCCCCGTTTGGAGCGCGCCATGCACAACAACAATAAGCACCTGCCGCCTCGTTTTCTGGCAGCCGCCATCGCCAGCTTTTCTGCCCTGGGCCTCAGCGGCGTCGCCGAGGCCGAGATCATGCTGTACGACAAGGACCAGACAACGTTCTCTACCGACGGCTACATCAACGCCTTCTACGTCAACAGCAAGGTCGACCGGGAGGGCGAGCAGTTCGACCGCCGCCAGTCGCGGGTGAAGATGGGCTTCTTGCCCAACTACCTGGGCTTCAACATGGGCAAGCAGGTGGATGACCTGAAGCTCGGCGCGCGTGCCTCGTTCTGGGTCACGATCAACGACAGTGAAACCAATGGCACCGATACCGCCATCGACGTGCGCCAGTTCTACGGCACCGTGGCCAACCCCGAGTGGGGCGAGGTACTGATCGGCAAGGACTTCGGGCTGTTCGCCCGCTCCAACATTCTGCTCGACGAACTGCTGGCCGGTTATGGCCAGGTCAGCGACACCCTGGGGCTGGTGGATGGTGGCGGGGTGTCGTTCGGCAACATCGGCAGTGGCTACCCGTACCCGTTCCCCACCTCGCAGATCACCTACCGCACGCCAGTGATGGATGGCCTGCGGGTGGCGGTGGGCATCATGGACCCGGTGGACACCAACGACAGCAGCCCGACCGGCAAGGCCTACCAGGAAAACCCGCGCACCGAGAGCGAGATCACCTACCAGTTCGACCTGGGCGGGGCGCAGATCTACAGCTGGGTCAACGGCAGCTACCAGACTTCCGACAACACTGACTCGACGGTAGAAACGGTCACGTCCAAGGGGGTGGGTTACGGGGTGCAGGCAAAGATAGGCGGGCTGTCGCTGACCGGCTCGGGCTTCCAGGCCAAGGGCATCAACCCGTTCTTCACCAACAACGCGGGCGAACCGGTGTTGCGCAATGTCGACAGTGACGGCTACCTGCTGCAGGGCTCGTACAAGGTCGGCAAGAACCGCGTGGCGCTGTCGTATGGCAAGACCAAGGACGACGGCAACGGGGCGGTGGGTAGCGGGGCGGACTACGAGACCCGGGGTGTGGCGCTGTTCCATGATGTCAACGACAACCTCAAGCTGGTGGCCGAGTACAACCAGTTTTCCATCGACGGGCATGACACCAGTGCGCAGAACGAAGACACCGATACCTTTGCGGTGGGCGCGGTGCTGACCTGGTAGATCACAGGTTATCAGCCTTGGTGTGTACCTGTGGGAGCGGGCATGCCCGCGAATCAGGCGACGCGATTTATGGCACCGGCTTCGCCGGTGTTCGCGGGCACGCCCGCTCCCACAATGATTTGCTAAACACAGGCTGCTTTTACACCCATGGAACCGCCCACCCGCTACCCAAGTAGCATTCGCCGCCCGTACCCACCTTCGTACACTTGCCACTCAGCCACCCCCGCGCCGGAGACCACGATGCAGCAGGCCCAAAACGACGGTGTGGTCAGCGCCATGTCCCAGGCCACCGATGCACGGCTGGCCGCCCAGGACCTGGCGCGGCAGCTGCTGCACCCGCACCTGGGGTTCGTGCTGTTCTTCTGTTCCGCCGAATACGACTTGCAGGCGTTGGGCGACGCGTTGGAACAGGATTTTGGCGGCATACGCCTGGTCGGCTGCACCAGCGCCGGCGAAATCACCCCGCTGGGCTACGGCCGCAATTGCGTCACGGCGGTGGGCTTCGATCACCGGCATTTTTCCATCGCCACCGAGCTGATCGATGAAATGGAGCACTTCAGCTTGATCGACGCGCAGCAGATGGTCGAGCGCCTGGTGGGCACCTGTCGCAGCAACACCCTGGCACCGATCAAGGGCCACAGCTTTGCCCTGACCCTGCTCGACGGCCTGTCCAGCCGTGAGGAAATGGTGCTCGCCGCCCTCAGCGCGGCACTGGGGGACATCCCGCATTTTGGCGGTTCGGCCGGCGACGACAACTACCTGACCCGTACCCATGTGTATTTCGGCGGCGCGTTCCACAACGGCGCCGCTGTGGTGGTGCTGGTCAACACCTGGCTCGATTTCGAAGTGTTCACCACGCACCACATCCTGCCACGCCAGGAAAAACTGGTGGTAACCGGCGCCGACAGTGCCCAGCGTCGGGTTTTCGAGCTGAATGCCGAGCCTGCGGCCGAGGAGTACGCCCGGCACATCGGCGTGCCGGTGGCTGCGCTCGATTACCGGGTTTTCGCCGCCCACCCGCTGGCGGTGCGCATTCATGACCAGTATTACGTGCGGGCGATCCAGCAAGTGCATCCGGACCTGAGCCTGAGTTTCTACTGCGCAGTGGAAAACGGCATCGTGCTCACCGCCATGACCCCGGGCCCGCTGTTGCCGAACCTGCACCAGCTGTTCGACGGTTTGCACCAGCGCCTTGGCCCGCCGCTGCTGACCATCGGTTGCGATTGCTTTCTGCGGCGCCTGGAGCTGGAAGCCCATCACGGCCTGGAGCCAGTGGGTGCGTTCTTGCGCGAGCAGCGGGTGATCGGCTTCAACACCTACGGAGAACAGTTCAATGGCATGCACATCAACCAGACCTTCACCGGGGTCGCCATTGCCCGCAACCGGCCTCCGGTCGGGCGCTGAACTGCAAGCAGAGCTCAGCCGGCTGCAGCACGAAAACCAAAAGCTGCAGCGGATCAACGGCGCGTTGATCGAACGCATCGAGTCGGGGGTAACGCGGGGCAACGACCCCTATGCGGCGTTCCAGCATTCGGTGGTACTGGCCGAGCAGGTGCGTGAACGCACCGATGCCCTGAACCAGGCCATGGCTGAGCTCAAGGCGGTCAACCGCCTGCTCAGCGAGGCTCGACAGCGGGCCGAGACTGCCCACCAGCACCAGATTCGCCTGATTACCGACAATGTTCCGGCGCTGATCGCTTACCTGAATGCCGATCTGGTCTACGAATTCACCAACAAGGTCTATGAAGAATGGTATTGCTGGCCGCACGGCGTAATGCTGGGCCAGAGCCTGCGAGAGGCCCACAGCGAGCAGCATTACCAGCGGCTGGAAGGCTATGTGGCGAGGGCCCTGGCGGGGGAGAGCGTCACGTTCGAGTTTGCCGAAACCAACATCAATGGCCAGGAGCGCTACATGCTGCGCTCGTACGTACCCAACCGCCTGGCCAGTGGCGATGTGGTGGGTATCTTCGTATTGATCCGCGACATCACCGAGCGCCGCAATACCGCCCAGGCGCTGCACCAGGCTTATCAGCACCTGGAGCAGCGGGTGCGCGAACGCACCGCTGAACTGACCAGCCTCAACGACCAGCTACTGCGTGAAATCGAGGAGCGCAGCCGAGCCGAGTCGCGCCTGCGAGAGGCCAAGCGCGAGGCCGACCAGGCCAACCTGTCGAAAACCAAATTCCTCGCTGCGGTCAGCCACGACCTGCTGCAGCCGCTTAACGCGGCGCGGCTGTTCACCAGTGCGCTGCTCGAGCGCCGCGAGCCGCAAGACAGTGCCCACCTGGTTCGAAATGTCAGCAACTCGCTGGAGGATGTCGAGAACCTGCTAGGCACTCTGGTGGATATTTCCAAGCTCGATGCCGGGGTGATCAAGGCCGATGTCGCCCCGTTCGCCCTCAGCGAGCTGATGGACAACCTGGCTGCCGAATACGCCGAAGTGGCGCGCAGCGAAGGGCTTGAGCTGCATTTTGTGGGCTGTTCTGCGGTGGTGCGCAGTGACATCCAGCTGCTGGCGCGGATCCTGCGCAACCTGCTCAGCAATGCCATCCGCTACACCTGCAGCGGCCGCGTTGTGCTGGGCTGTCGGCGCCAGCGTGGCGGCCTGCGCATTGAAGTGTGGGACAGCGGTATCGGCATTGCCGAAGAGCACCTGGAAGACATGTTCCAGGAGTTCAAGCGCGGTGATGTCCAGCGCCCGGACCAGGACCGCGGGTTGGGCCTGGGCCTGGCGATCGTGGAAAAGATCGCCGGCATCCTCGGCCACCGGATCCGGGTGCGTTCATGGCTCGGCAAAGGCTCGGTGTTCGCGGTGGAAGTGCCGCTGAGCGCCACCGCGCCCAAGGCCCAGCCAAGCCCGGTGATCTGCGAGCCGATGCTCGAACGCCTGCGTGGGGCGCGGGTGTGGGTGCTGGATAACGATGCGGCGATCTGTGCCGGCATGCGCACCTTGCTGGAGGGCTGGGGCTGCCAGGTGGTCACGGCGCTGTCGGAGGAAGACCTGGCGCGCCAGGTGGACAATTACCACGCCGAGGCCGACCTGCTGATTGCCGACTACCACCTGGACAACGACTGCAACGGTGTCGACGCCGTGGCGCGGATCAATGCCCGCCGCGCCCAGCCGCTACCGGCGCTGATGATCACCGCCAACTACAGCAACGACCTCAAGCTGCAGATCCGCGAGTTGGGCCATACCCTGATGCACAAGCCCGTGCGGCCGATGAGGCTCAAGACGGCGATGAGCCATTTGTTGGCCAGCAGCGGGACATAGCTGCCGGCCTCTTCGCGGGTAAACCCGCTCCCACAGGATCCCGCGGTTTTCAGCACTGCGCGATACTTGTGGGAGCGGGTTTACCCGCGAAGAGGCCAGAGCAGGTCAGCGCCGCAAGTAGTCAGCAAAATCAATATCCCCGGCACTGAGAATGGCCTGCACCCGGTTATGCACATTGAGTTTGCGCAAGATCGCCGATACATGCGCCTTGACCGTGGTTTCAGCGATTTCCAGCGTATAGGCAATCTGCTTGTTCGATTCGCCTTTGGTCATGCGCTCAAGCACCAGCAGTTGCTTGCGGGTCAGGGCCTGGAGCATTTCCGGCGGGAAGCTGGGGGTATCGTTGTGGCGCCGGCTGTTGCTGCTTTTCTGGGCACGGATGATGTCGGGCGGCAGATACACATTGCCGTTGAGGATCTGCTCGATCGCTTCGATCATCTGCGAGCGCGGCGAGGACTTGGTAATGAAACCCACGGCCCCGTAGGTGATGGCCTGCAGTACGATCTGCTTTTCCTGCTCGGCCGAAACGATCACCACCGGCGTGGTCGGGGCTTCGTTGCGCAAGGTGATCAAACCGTTGAGCCCGTGCATGCCGGGCATGTTCAGGTCGAGCAGGATCAGGTCGAGGTCGTCGTGCGCCTGGGTCAATGCCAGGGCGCTGTCCAGGTCGGCCGTTTCCATGACCTCGCTGCCTTGAAAGCCATCGCTGATGACGTTGTGGATGGCTTCGCGAAACAGGGGGTGATCGTCGGCAATCAGAATTTTGTACATGGCCTATTCACCTTGTTTTTATTGGATGGGGCGGGGCACGCATTCGCAGGCAAGTTATTCAGGGGAAGGGCACGGGTTGCGCCGGTTGCAGCGGCAGGTTGGCCTGCTGCCAGGCGTCCACGCCGTCGCGGTACCAGTACAGGTTTTCATAGCCCAGGGCTTTTGCGCGTTTTACCGCGTTCCAGCTTAACCAGCAATCGGAGCGGCAGTAAAACACCAGCGGTTGCTCCGGGTGCCCGGCGGTGGCTTTTTGCAGATTGCGCACGAAGTAGTCCTGCCAGGCCGGGCTCAGTTCGCCGTCGCCGGTGTTGGCCAGCCACAGGCTGCCGGGCAGGTTGGCGTGGGGCTCGTCTTCGATGAAACGGCCTTGCAGCCATTGGCGGCGGTAGACGTCGATCAGCACCGGCCTGGGGTTCTGGCCCAGCAGGTGCTGTAACGCGGCTGTGTCGATGACCTGGCCGCCTTCGACCTGCTGCGGGGTCGGGCTGCGGTAGAGGGTGGCACGGTAGCCTTCGGCGGAGAACAGCGGGGTGCTGTCGGCCTGGGCGACGCCCAGCGACAGACTCAGCGAAACGGCAGCCAGCAAGGGGCGCAGGGCACGTGGCATGGGGATTTTCCTTTTTGTTATAGGCCCATTACATGCCAGTGGCGATGCTTTGTGAATGCGACGATAGACAGCAAATGCAGTACTAAAGTAGTAGATGGCTGGGGTAGCCAACACCTCCGGCTTACCCGATACCTGCAGGCTGGCGCGGTCCTTGTGGGAGCGGGTTCACCCGCGAACACCGGCGCAGCCGGTGCCATGCACCGCGTCGCCTTCTTCGCGGGTAAACCCGCTCCCACAGGGTTCTCGATTAACTCATAGAGCGGGGCTTGCGCAGCGCTGCATGCTGGGGGTTGAAGGTGAGTATCGCCAGCAGGGTGAACAGCGCGGTCAGCCCAAGGCACACCGCCAGCGCCAGCAGGTTCAACCGCTCATAAAGCGCAAAGCGCACCAGCTCCACGGCATGGGTAAACGGGTTCACGGCACACAGCCAGTACAACCACTGGCTGGCCTCGCGCATCTTCCACAGCGGGTACAACGCCGAAGACAGGAAAAACAGCGGGAAGATCACGAAATTCATCACCCCGGCAAAGTTTTCCAGCTGGCGGATCGCGTTCGACAGCAACAGCCCCAGGGCGCTGAGCATGAAGGCCACCAGCAGCATTGCCGGCAGCGCCAGCAGCAAGCCCGCAGCCGGTGGCTGC
Source organism: Pseudomonas sp. WOUb67 (assembly GCF_050058005.1). Lineage (NCBI taxonomy): Bacteria > Pseudomonadati > Pseudomonadota > Gammaproteobacteria > Pseudomonadales > Pseudomonadaceae > Pseudomonas > Pseudomonas sp. WOUb67. Next base: position 3,359,168 of record NZ_CP170112.1, read on the forward strand.
ACGCCGTACAGCCAGGCAATGGCGAGGAAGGCATACACCTGCAGCAGGGAAATCAACGAGGTCGCCAACAGCTTGCTGGCCAGCAGAAACGGCCGTGGCAACGGGCTGGTCAGCAAAACACGCATGCTGCCCATCTCGCGGTCATAGACCATCGACAGCGAGCCCTGCATGCCGTTGAACAGCAGAATCATGCAGGCCAGGCCCGGAATGATGTACACCTCGTAGGGGATATAGGTGTCGTAGGGCTCGATGATGGCAATGCCCAGCGCCGCGCGAAACCCGGCGGCGAACACCAGCAACCACAGCAGCGGACGCACCAGGGCGCTGAGCAGGCGCGTGCGCTGCAACACGAAGCGCAGCCACTCGCGCAGCATGATGCCGTTGAAACATTGCCAGTAGGCGTTCATAGGGCATTGGCTCCCGAGGGCGTGCTGGTCAGCCGGGCAAAGGCGTTGTCGAGATCGCCCCCGTGTTCCTGGCTCAGGGTATCGGCGGTGCCGCTGGCCACCAGTCGCCCCTGATGCAGAATCAGCAGGTCATCGCTGGGCTGCACTTCGTCCAGCAGGTGGGTGGTCCACAGCACGCTGAGCTGCTGCTCGCGGCACAGCCGGCGCAGGTGCTGGTTGAGCGCCAGGCGGCTGGCCGGGTCCAGGCCGACGCTGGCTTCGTCGAGCAGCAGCAGGCGCGGTTCATGCAGCAGCGCGCGGGCAATTTCCACCCGGCGTCGATGGCCGATGTTCAGCTCGCGCACACGATCGCGCCGGCGTTCGCCAAGGCCCTGGCGGGCCAGTTCGGCTTCGACCCGCAGGTTGCTCTGGCGCCGCGACAGGCCATGCAACGCGGCGTGGTAACGCAGGTTCTGTTCAACGCTCAGGTCCAGGTCCAGCGTGCTTTGCTGAAACACCACGCCCAGCTGGCGCAGGGCCGGGCGTGCAGCGTTGCGCAGCGAGCAGCCGCACACGCGGATGTCGCCATGCTGCAGGTCGTACAGGCGCGTGAGCAGGGCAATCAAGGTCGACTTGCCAGCGCCATTGGGGCCCAGCAGCGCGGCGAAGCGCCCGGTGGCCAGGCTGAAACCCACCTGCTTGAGGGCTTCGCGCTGGCCGTAGGCGAAGCTCACATCACTGACGTCCAGGGCGTTCATGGTGTTACCACCACGCCCCAGGGGTAGCGCCCGACTTTCACCGACTTGAGCACCTTGAGGGTCTTCGTGTCGATCACCGAAACGTCGCCACTGACCCCGTTGGTAGCCAGCAATTGGCTCTGGTCCGGGGTGAACGCCAGCTGCCAGACCCGCCGCCCGACCAGCAGGTAGTCGAGTACCTCATAGGTCTTGGCATCGATGACCGCGACATGGTTGGCCGGGCCCAGGGCGACGAAGGCGTACTTGCCATCGGCGCTGAGCTTGATGCCCACCGGCTGGACCTTGTCCGGGTGAACGCCCTTGATCTGGAAGTTCAGGGTTTTCAGCACCTGGCGGGTGGCCACGTCGAGGATGGTCACCGTGCCACCGATTTCAGCCGAGGCCCACAGCCGCGAGCCGTCCTTGTTGAACTCGACAAAGCGCGGGCGCTGGTCGACCAGGGTGCTGTCGGCCAGGGTCTGGGTGCTGGTGTCGATCCAGTGCAGCATATTGGTGGTTTCGCTGGTGTTGACGGCCCACTTGCCGTCGGGGCTCACCGCCATGCCTTCAGGTTCGATGCCGACGTCGATCTGCCCGAGCACCTTGTCGGTGACGGTGTCGATCACCGTCACCAGCGCGTCGTCCTCGTTGGACACGTACAGCCAGCGGTCGTTGGGGTGCAGGGCGAACTGCTCGGGGTCCTTGCCGGAGGGCAGCTCCTTGATGATCTTGCGGGTGGCCACGTCCATCACCTGCACCCGGTCCGAGTCGCTGGCGCAGATGTACAGCAGCTTGTTGTCGTGTGACAGCAGCAAGCCGCGCGGGCGCTGGCCCACCGGCAAGGTTTCGGTGACTTCAAGCGTTTGCATGTCGATCAGGCTGAGGCTGTTGTCCTTTTCGTTGGACACCCAGGCGGTGGCGGCCATGGCGTGCCCGCAGGCCAGCGCCAAGGCGGCCGACAGCAGGCTGGGGTAAAGCAGGGCCCGGTGGAAGAGGGGGCGGCGCATGGCGAATTCCTTATTGTTGTGGTTATCGGGTCAGGGGTAGCTGCAGGTCACTTCGGGTTTGTCGTAGCCCAGGCTGTCCATTTCGTTGAAGGGGTGCAGGAAGCCCTCCTGCGGCGAGGTGCTGACCAGGGCGCGCGGCTGCACCAGCGGGATCGGCTGGCGCAGTTCGCCGTTCCACGGGCGGTAGCTGAGCTTGCGGCCCTTGAAACCGTCCAGTGGCAACTGTTCGCTGAGAAGCAACTGCTGCAGTGCGCGTGGTTCGGCCTGGCGCAGCTTGCTGGCCGCGCTGGCGACGCTGCGCACGGCCATCCAGGCGGCGAAGTCGCGGTCATTCATCCAGCGCCCCGCCTGGGCTTCGAAGCGCTTTTGCAGTTGCGCTGCGCCAAAGGTTTCCACGGTCTTGTGCCAGCCGGTGGGGGTCAGGCCCTGGGTGCCGGCCACGGGGCGCGGGTACCAGGTCTGGTAGGGCAGGTACTCGCCGAAGTCGCCGCGCTCGTCGGCCACCAGCACCACGTCGTATTCGGCGGTTTGGGTGAACAGCGGCATGTCGGCTTGGGCGCTACGGCGCTGGTCGTTGTCGAAGGTCCAGGTTTTTTCCGCGACCAGCTGCACGCCAAAGCGCTTCACCGAACGGCGCAGGGCGGCGGCGTAGGCCTGGTCGTCTTCGGTCTGGCCCACCACCAGTAGCGCCCGCTGCCACTTGCGCAGCACCAGGAATTGCACCAGCGCATCGGCCAGCATGGCCCGCCCCGGCAGGCTGTGCAGCACATTGCCCAGGCACTGGCTGCTGCGCAGGCCGTCGTCGGGGCTGCCGGCGTTGAACAGCAGGCTGTCGGGGAGGGCGGCAGACAATGCGCGCAGGCTGGCGGCCGGGGCATTCACCACAAACAGCCGCAGGCCTTGGTCGTGTTGCGACTTGGCCGCCTGCAGTAGCGCCTCGGGGCTGTCGACCGTGGCGTTGCTCAACTGGAACTGCTGCTTCAGGAAGCGCCCGGTGCTGTTGCTGTCCACAATCGCCAGTTCGGCGCCTTGCCGCCCGGCGTCGGCAGGCTCAGGAATGACGTTGGACAGCAGCGGGCCGGGGTCGGGGCGATAGCCCAGGTAGCCGATGCGCACTTGCAGCGGTTCTGCGGGCTGGCCTTGAGCGGCAGCGACCAGGGGCGCAGACAACGTCGCGGCCAAGGCCAGCAGGCAGGTCAGGGCAAGGTGGGCAGGCTGGCGCATAACACACTCCACGGCAGATGGCGCCAGCATAGGAAGCCCGCCTGGAGGAGGAAATATGCAGAAAGTAGCGCTAGCCCGGTACCAAGGTAGTAATTCTGCGCGGGTGCTGCGGCTTTAGGATGGGGAGCACGATGGGCCACGACGCCCCGAGGAGAATCGCCTGTGCGCCTTGTCAACCTGTCGGCCCTGTGGCGGATCAACCTTTGGGTCACGTTCTGTTTCGCCCTGGTGACGCTGGCCTGTGCCGGCGTGTTGTTGCATCAGGCGGTAGCTGACGTCGAGCGTGAGTTGCAGTCTGCCGAAGCGGTGGTGGCGTACCTCGGCGACACGGCCGAACGCGACCCGGCAAGCCTGCAACCCCGGCTGACCCAGAGCCTGCGCCATGTGCGGGTGCACTGGCTGGCGGCGGGTGAAGCGCCGCGGCTACCGCCGCAGACCGGGCTGGATGCCTGGCTGGGCCACCAGCTGTTTGGCGAGCGCCCCAGCAGCAGCCGGCTGCTGGACCTGAATGACGGGCGCCGGGTGTTGATTGCGGTCGATCCGCGGGATGAGATCGACGAAGTCTGGGACTCCCTGCAGCAACTGCTTGGCCTGTGTGGCCTGGCCTTGCTGTTGAGTTTGTTGTCCATCCGCTGGGCGGTGAGACGGGCCATGGACCTGCTGGATGAACTGCTGTGCGCCCTGCGCCAGGTTTCGGGCGGGCAACTGACTGCGCGCTTGCGCGAGGCGGGCCTGCCGGAGGCGCGCCAGCTGGCGGCTTACTTCAACCATATGACCGCGACGCTGGAGCAGGCTCGGGCCGATAATGCGCAACTGACCCAGGCGCTGCTGGCTGCGCAGGAGCAGGAGCGTACCCAGCTTGCGCAGGCGCTGCACGACGACCTGGGGCAATACCTGGCCGGTATTCGTGCCCAGCTCTGCCTGTTGCGTATGGTGGCCGAGCAGCCTGCGGTGGTGACACAGACGGCGCACGACCTCGAACTCAATTGCGAGCGCCTTCAGCAAGGCTTTCGCGCGCTGGTGCACAACCTGTACCCGGTGGCGCTGCACTACATGCCGCTGGCCGAGGCGTTCAGCCTGCTGGTGAGCCAGTGGCAGGCCAGCCAGGGCATCGAATGCCGGCTGCGGGTTGGCGAGCATTTGCCGGCGCTGCCCGGGGCGAGCAGAACGCACCTGTACCGCTTGCTGCAAGAGGCACTGACCAACGTCGCCCGGCATGCCGGCGCCAGCCAGGTGCGGGTGCGCCTGCAGCGCAGTGCCAAGGGTTTGCGCCTGTTCATTCGCGACAATGGCTGCGGTGCGCACCCGCCCCAGCGCCCAGGGGTAGGCCTGCACTCGATGGCCGAGCGCGCCCGCAGCCTGGGAGGCGAACTGCGCATTCTCAGCCGCCCGGGTGGTGGTTGGGCGCTGGCCCTGAACATTCCCAAGGAGGTGTGATGAATATCGTGTTGGTCGATGACCATGCCGTGGTCCGCCAGGGTTATGCCAGCCTGCTGCGGACGGTGTTGCCGACGGTGCAGGTGCGAGAGGCTGCCAGTGGTGAAGAGGCCTTGGCCCGGGTGCAGGAGCAAGTGCCGAACCTGGTGATCATGGACTTCGGCCTGCCGGGTATCAGTGGCCTGGAAACCACCCGCCGCCTGCGCCAGCGCCTGCCGCAGCTGCGGGTGCTGTTTTTCAGCATGCACGACGAACTGCCGCTGGTGCGCCAGGCACTGGAGGCCGGTGCCTCGGGCTACCTGACCAAAAACTCGGCGCCAGAAGTGTTGATCGACGCGGTGCAGCGGGTGTTGGCCGGGCACGCCTACATTGAACAACCCTTGGCTACCCAGTTGGCGTGCACGTCACAGCAAAGCGACAGTGACCCGCGTTTGCAGCGCATGACCCAGCGTGAGCTGGAGATTTTCACCATGCTGGCCAAGGGCACGCCGGCGCGAGTGATTGCCGAGCAGCTGTGCATCAGCGCCAAGACCGTGTCCAATCATTTGACCTTGCTCAAGAGCAAGTTGCAGGTCAGTTCGCATGCCGAGCTGGTGCACCTGGGGATTGACCTGGGGGTGGTGCGGGTGGCGGGGTGATTCGACGTGCGAGTTGCGGCGTCTGTGAGATCGAGCGCCGCCCGCGCGGCGCATCGCGAGCTGCGCTCGCTCCTACGTTTGTTTCGGGCCAGTAATGCCTGTGACAGGCGCGCGCGACCGCCTTGTTTGTACGATACGATATTGAGCCATGCGCCAAGGCGTTCGCGCACAAAACCCACAGGAATAATTGGCCCGAAACAAACGTAGGAGCGAGCGCAGCTCGCGATGCGCCGCGCGGGCGGCGCTCGATCTACAGGCGCTGAAGATGCCGCGGCGAACCCTTCGCTCATTCGTCCCAGGTATCAGGGCACCCCGTGCACCCCTCCATGTTGGCCTCCTGGAAATTCCCGTAATGCTGCCGCGCCCCGCGCAAATCGGCGCGTGCCAGGTTGCTCTGGCCAAACTTGGCCTCTTGCAGGTTGGCATCGCTCAGGTTGGCCCCTTGCAGGTCAGCCTTGCTCAGCCAGGCCATTTCCAGGTCCGCCGCCTGCAGGTTGGCCTGCAGCAGCTTCGCCCCGGACAGCCTGGCGAACTGCAAGTAGGCGGCACTGAGGTCGGCCTTTTCAAACTGTGCACCTTGGGCGAACAAGCCCCAGCCCTGAATGGCCACCAGCTTGCTGTTGCTCAGGTCAGCCACACGCAGGTTGCTCTGTTGCAGGCTGGCGCGGGTCAGGTTGGCGCCCTGCAGCCGGGCTTTTTCCAGGTTGGCCAGGTCCAGCCGGGCATGGCGCAGGTCGGCATCACGCAGGTCGGCGCCGGCCAGGTTCATCTTGCGCAGGTCCTGGTTGGCCAGGTTGGCGCCGCGCAGGTTGGCTCCCGGGCACTGGCTGGCTTCGGCAATGACGCAGCCGTTGATGGTCAGGGGGGCATCGTTGCCATCGTCGTCGGCACTCACGGCCAAGGCCGGGGCCAGCACCAACAGCAAGGCAAATGGCAGGTAGTTCATGGCAAAGGTTTCCTGGCGGAAGGTGAGCAGAAGCGGGGAGCAGGCTGGCCTGCTCCCCGCTGGCGATCAGCGCTGCGCAGTCTTGTTGTCCCAGCTCGGGATCTTGAACACCCAGAACGAGCCGCCCTGAGCCACCGGCTTGGTCAGCTCGGCCATGTCGCCGCCCCACAGCGGCACAGCGCCGCCGTAGCCCACGGTCACGCCGATGTACTGCTCGCCGTCTTGCTCCCAGGTGATGGGCGGCGAGACGATGCCGCTGCCGGTCTGGAACTTCCACAGCTCCTTGCCCGTCTTGGCGTCGAAGGCCTTGAAGAAGCCGTCGCCGGTGCCGGTGAACACCAGGTTGCCCTTGGTTGCCAGCACGCCCGCCCACAGCGGCAGGTGCTCCTTGTGCTCCCACACCAGCTTGCCGGTGGTCGGGTCCATGGCGCGCAAGGTGCCGACATGGTCGTCGTACATGCGCTTGATTCGGAAGCCCATGCCCAGGTACGCCGAGCCCTTCTTGTAGTTCACTTCCTCGGTCCAGTATTCCTCTTTCCACTGGTTGCCAGGGATGTAGAACAGGCCGGTGTCCTGGCTGTAGGCCATGGGGTTCCAGTTCTTGCCACCCAGGAACGGCGGCGAGACTTCCACCGGTTTGCCCTTGGTTTCACCCGGCAACGGCTTGGCCGGGCGCTGGCCGGGGTTTTCCACCGGGCGCCCGGTCTTCAGGTCGATATGGCTGGCCCAGGTGATGTTGTCGACGAAGGGGAAGGCGTTCTGCAGCTTGCCGTTGTTGCGGTCCACCACGTAGAAGAAGCCGTTGCGGTCGGCGTGCCCGGTGGCCTTGACCACCTTGCCGTCCTTGTCCTTGTAGTCGAACAGCACCAGCTCGTTGTTGCCGGAGAAGTCCCAGGCATCGTTTGGCGTGTGCTGGTAGAACCATTTCACCTCGCCGGTGCTGGGGTCGACACCGACCTGGCCTGAGGTGTAGAGGCTGTCGTAGTCGTGGGGGTTGCCATCTTTGGAGGTGCGCGCCCAGGTGTTCCAGGGGCCGGGGTTGCCAGCACCGACGATGATGGTGTTGGTCTCGGCATCGAAGCTGGCGCTCTGCCAAGGGGCGCCGCCGCCGTGGCTCCAGGCTTCGACCTTGCCGGTTTCGGTGGTCGGGTCGTCTGGCCAGGACGGCGCCTTGACGTCGCCGGTCGGGGTGCTGTCCTTGCCGTTCAGGCGGCCCATGTGGCCTTCGACAAAGGGCCGCATCCAGACCTCTTCGCCGGTGTCCGGGTCGCGGGCGAACAGCTGGCCGACCACGCCGAATTCATCGCCGGAGCTGCCGTGGATCAACAGCACCTTGCCGCTGGTCTTGTCTTTGATCAGCACCGGGGCGCCGGTCATTGTGTAGCCGGCGCTGTGGTCGCCGAACTTCTTGTTCCACACCACCTTGCCAGTGTTTTTGTCGAGGGCGATGAGCCGCGCGTCGAGGGTGCCGAAGTAGATCTTGTCGCCGTAGATGGCCGCCCCGCGGTTGACCACGTCGCAGCACGGGCGAATGTTGTCGGGCAGGCGGTGGTTGTAGGTCCACAGGCGTTTGCCGGTCTTGGCATCGAGGGCAAACACCCGCGAGTACGAACCGGTGACGTAGACCACACCGTCGCTGACGATGGCCTGGGATTCCTGGCCGCGCTGCTTCTCGTCGCCAAAGGAGTAGGACCAGGCCGGGGTCAGCTTGAACACGTTCTGGTCGTTGACCTGGGCCAGCGGGCTCCAGCGTTGGGCGTTGGTGCCCATGCCGTACTGCAGCACGTCCTTGGTGGTGAGGTGGTCGTTGGCGATGTCTTCCCAGGTGACGCTCTTGCCGGCAGGTGCAGCAGGTGCGGTGGCCGCTGTTGCCACATTGCCCAGGGCCAGGCCACCGGCCAGTAGCAGGACGCGCACGCTCAGGGCCAGAGGGGAAAGGGCGGGTAGCGATCTTATTGTCATGGTTGCAGTTCCCAGTGGAGGTTTTGGCCTGCACAGGGTGGGGCGGGGGAGCTGTTGCGGGATACGGAAAAAGTCCCGCCCTTGCCGGGAATAGTTCCCGAACGGCACCTCAATTGGCCCTTCGCCACAAGCCCTACTACCAAGGGAGTAAGGCCCGGCCACCAAAGCAGCATTCGACCGCCCGCAGGCTGTTTCTAAGATGGCGGCACGGCCTCTGTGGTTGAGGCTTTGCGTGCAATGGTGAGGGCATAACAATGACAACAAAACGCAATGTGTTGCTTGCTGCAGGGCTGCTGGCCGCGGCGGTGCTGACCGGTACGGCCTTCGCCCATGGCAACGTGGTGCCCCAGGCGGTGGAGACCAAGGGCCTGACCCCGATCAAGGACGCCGGCGTAAGCCTGGACGGCGACGGCTGGGCGGCAGTAAACCCTTACCGCAGCTCGCCCGAGCACGACAAGGCCGTGGAGATCGGCGCCTCGGCCTACAACCAGAACTGCGCTGCCTGCCATGGCCTGGAGGCCAAGTCCGGCGGTATCGCCCCAGACCTGCGCATGCTCGATGTCGGTGATGCCGGGGATGAATGGTTTGTCGAACGGGTACGCCATGGCGCGGTGCGCGATGGCCGTGTGTACATGCCGAAGATGGCCGACTACCTCAGCCAGGAAGCCCTGTGGGCGGTGCGCACCTACCTGGACAGCGTGCACGTCGAGGAGTGACGGCCATGCGTCTGTTTGCCGTATGGTTTTGTAGCCTGCTGCTGGTGTGCGCGACGGCCCAGGCGCAGGTGCGTAACTACGATGCGATCATCGCCGCCGGCGAGCTGAAAGTGGCGGTGTACAAGGATTTCGCGCCCTACAGTTTCGAGGACCACGGCAAACCCCGCGGTGTCGATGTAGAGCTGGCGCAGGCGTTGGCCACGGCCTTGGGGGTGCGCTTGCAGCTGATCTGGGCGCCCGCCGGGGAAAAGCTCGACGATGACCTGCGCGACTACATCTGGCGCGGCAGCCCGCTGCGCCACCAGCAGTTGGCCGACCTGATGATGCGTGTGCCCTACGACCAGGCCTACGCGCAAAAGCGCAACGAACTGGGCGAGCTGGAAAACGCCCAGGTGGTAATGTTCGGCCCTTATCAGCAAGAGCGCTGGCAGGTGGCCTACGACCAGCGCCGCCTGGCGTCGGTGGCCAGCGTGGCGGTGTTCCAGCAGCACCCGATCGGGGTCGAGGTGGACAGCGTGCCTTCGTTCTACCTGACCTCGGTGTTCAACGGCATGCTCAGTGCCAAAACCCATCATTACCCCAGCGTGCAACAGGCGTTCAGCGCCATGCAGGCTGGCCAGGTGGACGCAGTGATGGCGATGCGTGGCGAAGTCGACTGGCAGCTGCACCAGGCCGCTGACCCGCACCTGGCCCTGGCGGAAAACGCCTACCCCAACCTGGGCAAGCAGGCCTGGGAAATCGGCATGGCCGTGCATGAAAGCAACCGGCAGTTGGCCTATGCCGTGGAAGAAGCCCTCGAGGCGATGATCCGCGATGGCCGGCTCAAGGCCATGTATGCCGCGTACGGCCTGCGCTACGAAACCCCGGAAATGTACCAATAGCTGTGGGAGCGGGTTCACCCGCGAACACCGGCGAAGCCGGTGTCATATACCGCGTTGCATGCTTCGCGGGTGAACCCGCTCCCACAGTGGCCTCGGGTAATCCTGAAAGCCATGTGTTGATCCATGGGAGCGGATCATGAACCTGAAAGCGACTTTCCTCTTGGCCTGCTGGATGCTCTGGGCAGCCCAGGCTGCCGCACAAAGTACCCAGACGGACCCGGTGCCGTCGGTGATGTGGGACTTCTACCACAAGCAGTTGCTGGGCCAGGCCGCGTTCGTCTTCGATGACCGGGTCAAGCTGCTGGCGCCGCCCTTTGCCGAGGACGCCCGGCAGGTGCCGCTGGAGATCGACGCCCGGGCATTCGCTGGCGAGGTGGTGCGCATCATCGCCTGGGCCGAACTCAATCCGCTGCCACGCATTGTCGACTTCCAGCCCGGCGAACGCGTGCTGCCCTGGCTGTCAATCCGAATCCGTATCGAACAGGCCACCCCGCTGCGCGCCGCCGTGCTGACACGCGACGGCCTGTGGCACGTCGGCTCGACCCTGATCGACGCCGCTGGCGGCGGCTGCACGGCCCCTAGCGTGGTGCGCACCCAACCCGGCTGGGAAGAACACCTTGGTGAAGTGCTGGGCGGGCGCTACCCGCGTGGCGACAGCAGCCGCTTGCGCCTGCAGGTGGCCCACCCGATGGACAACGGCCTGGTCAGTGGTATTCCCGAGTTCTTCCTCAACCATGCCGAGTTGCAAGACGCGAGCGGCCAGCGCCTGGCCAGCCTTGAGCTGTACCCGGCGGTCAGCGAAAACCCCAACCTGGGCTTCGATATCCAGGGCGCGGGGCCAACCCGGCTGCTGTTGCAGGACAACAGCGGCAACCAGTTCGAAGCGGCGGTGCCCTGAGCACATTGCCCGATTTCACCCCTGACCCGAGGCGCCCTTCATGCGTTGGATCCTGCTGTTGCTGCTATGCCTGGGGCTGCCGGCCCAGGCAGACCTGGACTATCGGCTTGTCCCCCGGCAGATAGCGGAGGGCACCTGGCTACTGGAGGGCAGTACCGACCACTTCGCCAAGGCCAATGGCGGCAATATCGTCAATACCGCGTTCATCGTCACCGACACCGGTGTGGTGGTGATCGACAGCGGGCCTTCGAAACGCTACGGCGAAGCGTTGCGCCAGGCGATTGCCGCCACCACCGACAAGCCGGTGCTGGAAGTGCTGCTGACCCATCATCACCCTGACCATGTACTGGGCAACCAGGCCTTTGCCGATGTGCCTATTGGCGCCTTGGCCGGTACCAGCGACTTGCTGCGCCAGCAGGGCGAGGCCATGGCCGAGAACATGTACCGCCTGGTCGGCGACTGGATGCGCGGCACCGAAGTGGTGCTGCCGACCCAAATGTTGCAGCCGGGTATCCACGAGGTCGGCGGGCACCGCCTGAGGTTGCTGGAGCTGGGCGGGCATACCGGCGCCGACCTGGCGATTCTGGATGAGAAGACCGGCGTGCTGTTCGCTGGTGACCTGGTGTTCTACGAGCGTGCCCTGACCACCCCTAATAGCCCGGGCCTGGGGGTGTGGGAAAAGGACCTGGACACCCTGCAAGCCTTGCCCTGGAAGCAGCTCGTACCCGGGCACGGGCCGGTGGCCAGCGATGCCCGGCCGTTTGAACAGATGCGTGATTACCTGGGCTGGCTTGACGGGCTGATGCGCGACGGCGCGGCGCGCGGCGACGACATGGCCGAGATGATCCGCAGCCCCATCCCCGAACGCTTTGCCGGCATCAGCCTGACCCGTTATGAGCTGATTCGCAGTGTCAGCCACCTGTATCCCCGCTACGAACGCCAACAACTCCAGCGCGTCGACGCCAACCCCTGAACCTGCTGCCCTGACGCGATCCCCTGTAGGAGCGGCCTTGTGTCGCGATAGGGCTGCGCAGCGGCCCCGGCGATTTCAGCTAAAGGCACAAATCCTGGGGCCGCTGCGCAGCCCTATCGCGACACAAGGCCGCTCCTACATGGGATCGTGCAAGTCTTGGGGTGCAGCCCTGTACCAAGGAACTAGAAAACTCCGCACTGCGGGCAATTGTTGGCGAACGGGCGGCAACCAAGAATTCCCGGCACACCGGGAAATTTTCCCGGGCACAACAAAAAAACCAAAGGTAGCCGTCATGACCCGATCCCCGCGTCGCCCCTTGTTCGCCGTGAGCCTGGTGCTCAGCGCCATGCTGCTTGCCGGCGCAGCCCACGCCGCTGTCAGCAATGAAGAAATCCTCCAGGACCCGAAGAACCCGCAGCAGATCGTGACCAATGGCCTGGGTGTGCAGGGCCAGCGCTACAGCCCGCTGGACCTGCTCAACGCCAACAACGTCAAGGAACTGCGGCCGGTCTGGGCGTTCTCTTTCGGCGGTGAGAAACAACGCGGCCAGCAGGCCCAGCCGTTGATCAAGGACGGGGTGATGTACCTGACCGGTTCCTACTCGCGGGTGTTCGCCGTGGATGCCCGCACCGGCAAGAAACTGTGGCAATACGATGCACGCCTGCCGGATGACATCCGCCCGTGCTGCGATGTGATCAACCGGGGTGTGGCGCTGTACGGCGACCTGGTGTTCTTCGGCACCCTGGACGCCAAGCTGGTGGCCCTGAACAAGGACACCGGCAAGGTGGTCTGGAGCAAGAAGGTGGCCGACCACAAGGAAGGCTATTCCATCAGTGCCGCGCCCATGATCGTCAACGGCAAGCTGATCACCGGTGTCGCCGGTGGCGAGTTCGGCGTGGTGGGCAAGATCCAGGCCTACAACCCGGAAAACGGCGAGCTGCTGTGGATGCGCCCCACCGTGGAAGGGCACATGGGCTACGTGTACAAGGACGGCAAGGCAATCGAGAACGGTATTTCCGGCGGCGAGGCGGGCAAGACCTGGCCCGGCGACCTGTGGAAGACCGGCGGCGCTGCGCCCTGGCTGGGCGGTTACTACGACCCGGAAACAAACCTGATCCTGTTCGGCACCGGCAACCCGGCACCGTGGAACTCGCACCTGCGCCCCGGTGACAACCTGTATTCCTCGTCGCGCCTGGCGCTGAACCCGGACGACGGCACCATCAAGTGGCACTTCCAGAGCACGCCGCATGACGGCTGGGACTTCGACGGCGTCAACGAGCTGATCTCGTTCAACTACAAGGACGGCGGCAAGGAGGTCAAAGCCGCCGCTACGGCCGACCGCAACGGTTTCTTCTACGTGCTGGACCGCACCAACGGCAAGTTCATTCGCGGCTTCCCCTTCGTCGACAAGATCACCTGGGCCACCGGCCTGGACAAGGACGGCCGGCCGATCTACAACGATGCCAGCCGCCCGGGCGCACCCGGCAGCGAAGCCAAGGGCAGTTCGGTGTTTGTCGCCCCGGCCTTCCTCGGCGCCAAGAATTGGATGCCGATGGCCTACAACAAGGACACCGGGCTGTTCTACGTGCCGTCCAACGAGTGGGGCATGGACATCTGGAACGAAGGCATTGCCTACAAGAAAGGCGCGGCGTTCCTCGGCGCCGGCTTCACCATCAAGCCGCTCAACGAAGACTACATCGGCGTGCTGCGCGCCATCGACCCGATCAGTGGCAAGGAAGTGTGGCGGCACAAGAACTACGCGCCGCTGTGGGGCGGGGTGCTGACCACCAAGGGCAACCTGGTGTTCACCGGCACGCCGGAAGGCTTCCTGCAGGCCTTCAACGCCAAGACCGGCGACAAGGTCTGGGAATTCCAGACCGGCTCCGGTGTGCTCGGCTCGCCCGTGACCTGGGAAATGGACGGCGAGCAATACGTGTCGGTGGTCTCCGGCTGGGGCGGCGCGGTGCCGCTGTGGGGCGGCGAAGTGGCCAAACGGGTCAAGGACTTCAACCAGGGCGGCATGCTCTGGACCTTCAAGTTGCCCAAGCAGCTGCAGCAAACGGCAAGCGCCAAGCCGTAAAGCAGCGGCCTGAGGCAAGCGGCCCTACTACCAAATGACGAGAGCCCCGCTGCCAACGATGCATTCGCCTGGCACGCGGGGCTTTTTACCATCGGTCCATCGCCTGTCGTGGGACAGGCATCGACCCGCAGAGGCTCAGCATGATCTACGCACAACCCGGAACCCCAGGCGCCGTCGTGGCCTTCAAGCCACGCTATGGCAACTTCATCAATGGCGAGTTCGTGCAACCGTTGGCTGGCCAATACTTCACCAACAGCTCGCCGGTCAATGGCCAGCCGATTGCCGAATTCCCGCGTTCCACTGCCCAGGACGTCGACCGCGCCCTGGACGCCGCGCACGCAGCCGCCGAAGCCTGGGGCAAGACCTCGGTGCAGGAGCGCGCCCTGGTGCTGCTGAAGATTGCCGACCGCATCGAACAGAACCTGGAGGTGCTGGCCGTCACCGAAAGCTGGGACAACGGTAAGGCCGTACGCGAAACCTTGAATGCCGACGTACCGCTGGCAGCGGACCACTTCCGGTACTTTGCCGGTTGCATCCGGGCCCAGGAGGGCGGCGCGGCCGAAATCAACGAAGGCACCGTGGCTTATCACATCCATGAGCCGCTGGGCGTGGTCGGGCAGATCATCCCGTGGAACTTCCCGCTGCTGATGGCCGCCTGGAAGCTTGCCCCGGCCCTGGCCGCCGGCAATTGTGTGGTGCTCAAGCCGGCCGAGCAGACGCCGCTGTCGATCACCATTTTTGCCGAGCTGATCGCCGACCTGCTGCCTAAAGGCGTGTTGAACATCGTCCAGGGCTTCGGCCGTGAGGCGGGCGAGGCCTTGGCCACCAGCAAGCGCATCGCCAAGATCGCCTTCACCGGCTCCACCCCGGTCGGTTCGCACATCATGAAGTGCGCGGCCGAGAACATCATCCCGTCCACCGTCGAACTGGGCGGCAAGTCGCCGAACATCTTCTTCGAAGACATCATGCAGGCCGAGCCCGCGTTCATCGAGAAGGCCGCCGAAGGCCTGGTGCTGGCGTTCTTCAACCAGGGTGAAGTGTGCACCTGCCCGTCGCGGGCATTGATCCAGGAATCGATCTACGAGCCCTTCATGGCCGAGGTGATGAAGAAGATCGCCAAGATCACCCGGGGCAACCCGCTGGACACCGAGACCATGGTGGGTGCCCAGGCCTCAGAGCAGCAGTTCGACAAGATTCTTTCGTACCTGCAGATTGCCAAGGAGGAGGGCGCGCAGCTGCTTACCGGCGGCGGTGCCGAGCGGCTGCAGGGCGACCTGGGCAGCGGTTACTACATCCAGCCGACCCTGCTCAAAGGCAACAACTCGATGCGTGTGTTCCAGGAAGAAATCTTCGGCCCGGTGGTGGGCGTGGCCACCTTCAAGGATGAAGCCGAAGCGCTGGCGATTGCCAACGACACCGAGTTCGGCCTGGGCGCCGGCCTGTGGACCCGCGACATCAACCGCGCCTACCGCATGGGCCGCGGCATCAAGGCCGGGCGTGTGTGGACCAACTGCTACCACCTGTACCCGGCGCATGCGGCGTTTGGCGGTTACAAGAAGTCTGGCGTGGGCCGTGAGACCCACAAGATGATGCTCGACCACTACCAACAGACCAAGAACCTGCTGGTGAGCTACGACATCAACCCGCTGGGCTTCTTCTAAGGCGCACAATCTGGAAGTTTTATGCCGGTAGATTATCGGTGCCTGTGAGATCGAGCGCCGCCCGCGCGGCGCATCGCGAGCTGCGCTCGCTCCTACGTTTGTTTCGGGCAAATTATTCCTGGGGAACTTGCACGCGAACGCCTTTGCGCATGGCGCGATATTGCGTCGTACAAACCAGGCGGTCGCGCGCGCCTGTAACAGGCGTTACTGGCCAGAAACAAACGTAGGAGCGAGCGCAGCTCGCGATGCGCCGCGCGGGCGGCGCTCGATCTCACAGGCGCTGAAAATCTACCGGCCTACTCGTTCCAAAGTAGCATTCAGTCCCACCGCCCCCCGTGCATTAATGCACCTACCGGACTCCCCCGGCACAAGAAGAGGACTGCCCATGTGGAATAAACCCGCCTTTACCGACCTGCGCATCGGCTTTGAAGTGACAATGTACTTCGCCAATCGCTGATGTGCCACCCGGCCACTGCTACGGTGGCCGGTTCCTCTGATCGCCCGTGGCTGATCCAGTGCTACTCGTTGGTCTGGTTGCTTTCGCTGCGGGATGCTTTACGCTGGCGGTTACCTTCCAGAACAATAAGAACAGGCTTGCCAATGAGCCAGAGTTTCAGCCCGCTTCGCAAGTTCGTATCGCCTGAAATCATCTTTGGTGCCGGTTGCCGGCACAACGTCGCCAATTACGCGAAAACCTTCGGTGCCCGCAAGGTGCTGGTGGTCAGCGACCCAGGCGTGATCGCCGCCGGCTGGGTGGCGGACGTGGAGGCCAGCTTGCAGGCCCAGGGCATCGATTACTGCCTGTATACCGCCGTGTCGCCCAACCCGCGGGTGGAAGAGGTGATGCTCGGCGCCGAGATCTACCGGCAGAACCACTGCGATGTGATCGTCGCCGTCGGCGGTGGCAGCCCGATGGATTGCGGCAAGGCCATCGGCATCGTGGTCGCCCACGGGCGCAGCATCCTCGAATTCGAAGGCGTGGACATGATCCGCGTGCCCAGCCCGCCGCTGATCCTGATCCCGACCACGGCCGGCACCTCGGCGGACGTGTCGCAGTTCGTGATCATCTCCAACCAGCAGGAGCGCATGAAGTTCTCCATCGTCAGCAAGGCGGTGGTGCCGGATGTGTCGCTGATCGACCCGCAAACCACCCTGAGCATGGACCCGTTCCTGTCGGCCTGCACCGGTATCGATGCGCTGGTGCATGCCATCGAAGCCTTTGTTTCCACCGGCCACGGCCCGCTGACCGACCCCCATGCGCTGGAAGCCATGCGCCTGATCAACGGCAACCTGGTGGAGATGATCGCCAACCCGGCCGATATCGGCCTGCGCGAGAAGATCATGCTGGGTAGCATGCAGGCAGGGCTGGCGTTCTCCAACGCGATTCTGGGCGCGGTTCACGCCATGTCCCACAGCCTGGGCGGCTTCCTCGACCTGCCACATGGCCTGTGCAACGCCGTTCTGGTGGAGCACGTGGTGGCGTTCAACTACAGCTCGGCGCCGGAGCGTTTCAAGGTGATTGCCGAAGTGTTCGGCATTGATTGCCGTGGCCTCAACCACCGGCAGATCTGCGGGCGCCTGGTGGAGCACCTGATTGCCCTTAAGCACGCCATCGGCTTCCATGAAACCCTGGGCCTGCACGGGGTGCGCACCGCGGATATTCCGTTCCTGTCGCAGCATGCAATGGATGACCCGTGCATCCTCACCAACCCCCGCGCGTCGAGCCAGCGTGATGTCGAGGTCGTTTATGGCGAGGCCCTCTGACGAGCAGCAGCGGGCACTGGCCGGGTTGCTGGGGCTGGGCGACCACTCGGCGCGCAAAAGCCATTACCCGGAGCTCTCTGCCCGCCTGGACGAACTGGAGGCCGAGCGCAACCGCTACAAATGGCTGTTCGAGAACGCCGTGCACGGGATTTTCCAGGCCAGCCTGCAGGATGGCATGCGTGCCGCCAACCCGGCGTTGGCGCGCATGCTCGGCTACGACGACCCGCAAGCAGTGCTGTTTTCCCTGACCGACCTGGCCGCCAACCTGTTCGACGGCGGTGCCGAAGAGTTGCAGGCGATTACCGCGATCCTGGCCCGTGAACGCAGCCTGCACGGCTATGAAACCCGCTTGCGACGCAAGGATGGCAGCCACCTCGATGTGCTGATGAACCTGCTGCTCAAGCCCGGGCAGGAAGGGCTGGTGGAGGGTTTTGTCGCCGACATCACCGAGCGCAAGCTGGCCCAGCAGCGCCTGCAACAACTGAATGACGAGCTGGAGCAACGGGTCGCTGCACGTACCGATGAATTGCTGGAGGCGCGCGATGCCGCTGAAGCTGCCAACCGCAGCAAGGACAAATACCTCGCTGCCGCCAGCCATGACCTGCTGCAACCGCTGAACGCTGCCCGCCTGCTGATCTCCACCTTGCGCGAGCGGCCATTGCCAGAGGCCGAGCACGTGCTGGTGGAGCGTACCCACCAGGCCCTGGAGGGCGCCGAAGACCTGCTGACCGACCTGCTGGACATTTCCCGGCTCGACCAGGCAGCGGTGAAACCGGACGTGGCCGTGTACCGCCTCGATGAACTGTTCGCGCCACTGGTCTCGGAGTTCCGCTCGGTGGCCGACGCGGAAGGCCTCAAGCTGCATGCACGCATCCCGGACTGTGCCATCAGTACCGACCTGCGGCTGATGACGCGCATCCTGCGCAACTTCCTCAGCAACGCCTGCCGCTACACCGACGAAGGACGGATTTTGCTGGGTGCCAGGCGCCGGGGTGGCCATTTGCGGCTGGAAGTGTGGGATACCGGGCGGGGCATTGCCGAAGACCGGTTGCAGGCGATTTTCCTTGAGTTCAACCAACTGGACGTCGGTCGCGCAGCAGATCGCAAGGGCGTGGGGCTGGGGTTGGCCATCGTCGAGCGGATTGCCAAGATTCTCGGCTACCGGATCCAGGTGCGTTCGTGGCCGGGGCGTGGCTCGGTGTTCAGCATCGAGGTACCGCTGGGTAAAGAGGTGCCACTGGCCGTTCACCCGGCTGTGCCGCTGCCAAGCGTCGGCAACCCGCTACCGGGCCGCCGCCTGCTGGTGCTGGACAACGAAGTGAGCATCCTCGAGAGCATGGGCGCGCTGCTTGGGCAGTGGGGCTGCGAAGTGGTGACCGCGACCGACCAGGCAGGTGCCTTGCTGGCCTTGCAAGGGCGGGCCCCGGAATTGATCCTGGCCGACTACCACCTGGACCATGGCGTGGTGGGGTGCGAGGTGGTCAGGTATTTGCGTGAGCATTTTGCGGTTGCCATACCGGCGGTGATCATTACCGCAGACCGCAGCGATCAATGCCGGCGGGGCTTGCAAAAACTGGGGGTGCCGCTGCTGAATAAGCCGGTCAAGCCAGGCAAGCTGCGGGCGGTGTTGAGCCAGTTGCTCCCACCTGACCTGCGTTGATTGCAAGGCAAACACAAGCCCTGTAGGAGCAGCCTTGTGCTGCGAAGAGGCATTGCAGCCGAAGATATCTTGATGCTGAACGCCGAAAATCCTATAATTTGGGTGTTATTCGCTAATTTTGATGGTTAGTACACATTATGCTGGATTTAGGCTTCAGCAAGCCCGGCGAAATCGTCAGGCGCCTTTGCGAGCGTTTACGCACCGAGCGCCTCGCTTTGGACATGACACAGGCTGAGTTGGCCGGCCGGGCCGGTATCAGCGTCAACACCGTGTCCAACCTTGAAGCCGGTCGAAATGTCGGGTTTGAGAATCTTGTCCGCGTGGCGATGGCGCTTGGGCGCGTCAAGGAACTGGAAGGCTTGTTCCTTCCCCGGCTCGACAGCATCGAAGACATTCGGCGCTACGAAAACAGCGCCAAGCGTCTTCGGTCAAAAAGGAAGCCTGGCAATGCTTGAACAGGTGAACGTGTTCTACGAGGGTTGGGGGGAGCGCTGGCAATGGGGCTCACTGGCCGCTACGACAGCCCTGACAGCTCGCCCGTTGATTGTGTTCGAGTACAGCGACGAAGCCAGGCGAAGAGGCCTGGAATTGTCCGCCTATACACTGCCGTTGCAGGGGCCGACGTTACGCAGGGACTTCCCCGGTCATCAGCTTCACTTGCCAGGGCCGGTGTACGACGCGTTGCCCGACGGGTGGGGCATGCTGCTGATGGATCGCATGTTCAGGCGACGCGGGCTTAACACGGCGCGTATCGGCGCACTGGAACGGCTGGCCTACATCGGTGGCAATGCAATGGGTGCCATGAGTTTCGAGCCCGTTGCACCTGAAGGGTTGCTACCGGAAGTCCATGTGCCACTGGAAAAGCTCGCCGCCGAAGTGGCGCAGGTGCTTCAGGGTGAGGGTGGAGAGTTCCTGCAGACACTGCTGCTAGTCGGCGGTTCGCCTCAAGGTGCCAGGCCCAAGGCCCTGGTTTATCGCAACCCTGAGACTGGCGGTTTTACTACTGCTGCGACCCCAGGCTTGGAGGCTTGGTTGGTCAAGTTCCCGGCCAAGGATGAGCATGCCGAGGTGTGTGCCATCGAGATGGCCTACGCCGAATGCTTGCGCCGCTGCGGTATCGAAACCCCCGACACGCAGTACTTTAGCTTGCCCAATGGGCTTGCGGCATTTGCCAGCAAGCGTTTTGACCGGCAGCAGGGGCTGCGTGTACCAATGCAAAGCCTCGCGGCTTTTACGGGGGCCGATTTTCAGTCCCCCGGGGTTCTGGACTACGTCAATTTCGTGCGGGCAACGCAGATGTGTACCCGTGACGTGCGTGAAATGGCGATAGCGTTCGAGCGTGCCGTCTTCAATATTGCATTCAACAACAGAGACGATCATCCCAAGAACTTTGCGTACCTCATGTCGCAGCAAGGCCACTGGCGACTGGCGCCGGCCTACGATGTGACGTTCTGCGAGGGACCTGGCGGGTATCATCAGATGGATGTGATGGGGGAAGCGCTGGCCATTTCCCGCACGCAAGTGCTCCGGCTTGCGGAAGAGGCCGAAGTGCCCCGGGACGTTGCCTGCAAAATGATCGACCGCATTTGTGATGTGGCCAATCAGTTTGCAAGCGTTGCCGGCCAGCTGTACCCAGGCGGCATTACGAGCGATACCTTGCGCACGGTTCAGGGACGCATTGATCAGAACGTCGCTTTACTGCGTCGCTGAATATCCGGCGCATTTACAAGATCGAAAACGGATAGCTCACGATCACCCGGTGCTCATCGAACGCATTGCTGTGCTCATCGAACGCATTGCTGCTGAAGTCCCGGCGCAATGTTGAACTGCGCCACCTCACAGTCAGGTCACGCAAGGTACCGCTCTGGATTGTGTAGGCCAGCTCGGTTTCGCGGCCCCATTCCTTGCCATCGCGCATGCTGCCGATGTGCACGTTGTCACCGCTGATGTAACGGGTCATGAATTGCAGGCCGGGCAGGCCGTCGACCGCGAAATTGTGGTCGTAGCGCAGCTGCCAGGAGCGCTCGTGGGCGTTGTCGTAGCTGGAGTTGTAGCTGTCGTTGGCCAGGCTGGTACCGGCAGTGCCGTTGACCCGCATCCAGCCGGTGTCGCCACTGACCCGTTGCAGCCCGAGGTAAAAGGTATGGCCGCCGGTACGGGCCGAGAGCAGCAGCGAGGTGGTGCGGTTGTCCATGGCACCCGCCAGCGAGCGGCCACTGTCGTTGCCGACGAAGTAGCCGAGGTTGGCCCCCAGGGTCCAGTTGCCCACGGCCTGGCTGTGGATCAGGTTGTAGTACTGCTGGCGGTAGATGTCTTGCAGGTCCGAATGCCAGATTGCCAGCTGGGTGGCCTTGTCGTTGAACAGGTATTCGGCGCCGAGGATGTCCAGGCGGTCGGAGGTGGCGGTGGGCCTGCCGGCCATGAACAGGTCCTCCATGCTGGCGTCGTTGCGTGGGCTGTTGCCGCGAAAGCGCGCGCCGTAAAGGGTCAGGTTGTCGATTTCGCGGGAGGTGAGCTGGGCGCCCTGGAAGGTCTGGGGCAGCGAGCGACCGTCGTCCGAACGCAGCACCGGCAGCATCGGCGACCACTCGCCAGCCTTCAGCTCTGTGGCTGAAACGCGTGCCTTGAGGGCCACACCCAGGCGGCCGAAGTCATCCGCCGGGCGGCCATCGTCGTGCACCGGCAGCAACTGGGTACCGGCAGTGCCGCGGCCGCCGTCGAGCTTGACCGAGTACAGCCCCAGCACATCCATACCAAAGCCGACCACGCCCTGGGTAAAGCCGGAGCGCGCGTCGAGGATAAAGCTTTGCGTCCATTCCTCGGCCTTGCCCTGGGGGTAGGCCGGGTCGACGAAATTGCGGTTGATGTAGAAGTTGCGCAAGGTCAGGCCGACCTTGGCGTCTTCGCTGAAGCCTTCGGCCTGGGCGCTGCCGGCGCCAAGCAACAGGCAAGCACAAGCCGCCGTGATGCGGCAAGGGGGGCAAAGGATATTCATTGTTGTTGTTCCTTTCTTGCAGGCGAGTGAAACCACGCAGCCGCAGTGGCTGCGTGGCAGAGCAGGGGAGGGTCAGTTCAGCCGAACAGGGCGACGATGGCCGGCACGCTGAGCACGGCCGTGTAGTAGCCCATGAATTGCACGCCGATGTTGAAGCCGATGAAGCGGTACAGGAAACCACCCAGCAGGCCGACCGTGAGGATCACCAGCAGGCCCAGCAGGCCGCCTTCCCACAGGCCGATCACCAGGATCAGGCCGACGAAGGTGGCGATCACCGCTTCGTGGCTGATGCGCCGGGAAACGAACGAAGCGGCGCGGTGGGCGAAGTTCATCGAGAAGGGGTAGGCGATCAGGATGGCGATCACCACCGCGAGCATGCCGTAGGCGAGGAACTCGCTTGCGCTGAGCAGGTTGTGCAGGTTGTTCACCTGCCCGCTGGCGCTGTCCACGGTGAAGCGTGGCGGGGCGTTGAACAGCGGTGCGGCCGGCCCGGCGGCTACCGGGCTGAGCGGCAGGCCAAAGGCAATCAGCGGGATCAGCGCCTCGGCAATGTAGGTGGACTCGGTAACTCCATTGCGCACGCTGATGACCGTGGTCAGGCGGTGATAGGCGTGCTTGATGCGCGAGCCCACCACCTCACCGAGGATCACCGTCATCGCCACCGGGCTGAACACGAAGGTGGCACTGGACACCGTGGCGGTGGCCAAGGTCCAGCCGGCCTGGCGGCGGTCGAGTACCTTCAGCGGGTTGGGGAACCAGCCCCCCCATCCCTTGACGTCTGGCGACAGGGCAAAGGTGCGTCGCTCGTTGCGCTTCATCCGCGCCCGCTCTGCCGGGGCGAGCATGGCGAACAGGGCGGCGATCAGCGGGCCGATGGCGATGCCCAGAAAGTAGCTGACGCTGAGTTTGACGCCGTGCTGGCCGGTGAGGGTCTGCAAGGCGATGATCACCAGCACGAAGGGCAGCAGCGCCAGCACCGAGGCCCAGCGGCCGGCCGAGAAGTAGGCAATGGTGGTGGCGGCGGCGAGGAACACCCAGGGCGCGGCCTGTTTGATCGCATCGCCGAAGGGCGCCAGCAGCACGGCGAACAGCACCGCCAGCGGGACGGCCACCAGCGCGGCGATCACCGCACCGGAGATCATCTTGCGCAGGGCAATGTGCGGCACGCCAAGGTTGCGCAGGAAGTTCGCTTCGCGCATCAGTGGGGTAGCCATGGTGTCACCGGGGATGCCCAGCAACGCCGTGGGCACCGCGTGGGTCATGTGCTTGGCCACCGCGCCGGCAAGGAAGAAGGTGAACACCCCGGCTGCGGGCACGCCCAGCAGGACCACCAGCAAGGTCAGCGGCGCCAGGGTGGTGGTTTCGTCGCTGCCGGAGATCAGGCCGATGGCAGCAAACACCACGGCACCGATCACGCCCATCAGTACGGCTATCAGAACCTGGTCGAACAGGGCGTCCATCAGGCGGCACCTCGCTTCAGGGTGGCGGTGCTGGTGCAGGCGACGCCTGCGTTATCGGGTTCGGCTTCATCGAACAGGCGCTCCAGGCCCAGTTCACGCAACTCGTTGCGTACCTCTTGCGGCAGGTCGCTGAGCTGGCCGATGCCGCCGTATTCGCTGCGCAGCTCTTCGATCACTTGCTGGCGCCAGGCAGGGTCGGCGACGTGCTCGACCACATGGCGCTTGGGCTTGAACAGGCAGGCGCTGACCCCGCCGCCCAGCAGTGAGCCAAGAATGCCCAGCAGCATCGCGTAGGCGCGGGCCATCTGGCTGGACTCGACCCAGCCGGTCAGCAAGTGTTCGGCCAGAAAGAACGTGCCCAGGCTGCAGGCGGCGCCGATGGCGATGGCGGCGAGCAGGTGGCGGCTGTCCACGGTGTCGCCCCAGACTTCATACAGGTTGTCGTCAGCCATGGTCCACCTCCGGGGGGAGGGGCTGCAGGCGGCATTCAAGGGTCATTGGTTTTCTCCTGCCCTTGCGGGCTTGTTGTTTTTGTTCGGGAGCTACGGGTGCGATCAGTGCTGGCTGGCGCTCCTTGCCGCCAGGGCGAGGCCGGCGCGGGAGCGGTTGGCGGTGCCCAGCTGGGCGCTGATGTGCACGCCAACCCGTGCCACGGCCTGCAGGTCGACACCGGTGCTGTAGCCCAGGCCGTGCAACAGGTACAACAAATCTTCCGTGGCCACGTTGCCGCTGGCGCCAGGCGAGTAGGGGCAGCCGCCAAGGCCTGCGACCGAACTGTCGAAGGTGCGTACACCTTGTGCCAGCGCGGCATGAACATTGGCGATGGCCATGCCCCAGGTATCGTGGAAGTGCCCCGCCAACGCTGCCACCGGCACGTGCTGCGCGCAGTGCTCGAACAGCTGCGCGGTGGCGTCCGGCCTGCCGGCACCGATGGTGTCGCCCAGGCTGATCTCGTAGCAGCCCAGTTCGTGCAGGCGCCGTGCGATCTTGGCCACGGCCTCTGGCGCCACCGCACCACTGAACGGGCAGCCGAGCACGCAGGATACATAACCGCGTACTTGGATTGACGCTTGCCTGGCGGCTTGCAGCACCGGGGCGAAGCGTTCGAAGCTTTCATCGATGGAGCAATTGATGTTGTTACGCGAGAACGCCTCGGAGGCGGCGGCGAACACCGCCACCTCGCGGCAACCGGCCCGCTGCGCGGCCTGGAAGCCTTGCAGGTTGGGCACCAAGGCTGCATAACGAACCCCGTCGTTATCGGGCAACTGGCGTAACACCTCCTCGCTGCCGGCCATTTGCGGCACCCAGCGCGGCGACACGAAAGCGCCGGCTTCGATATGCCGCAGGCCGGTGGCCGCCAATTCGCCGATCAAACCCACGCGGGCGGCCACCGACAACGGCTGGCGCTCGTTCTGCAGGCCGTCACGCGGCCCGACTTCAAACACCTTTACCGCTTGCGCCGGGGCCATGGTCATTCGCCGCGCTTCTGTTTCAGCAGCGCTACGGCGCGGTCGGCACGCACATCGTGGTTTTGTACCAGTTGCCGGGCAACCCAGTCCACCTCATCGCCCCGGGCGCCCGCGACCACAGCGATATTGCGCGCATGCAGGGCCATGTGGCCGCGCTGGATGCCTTCGGTGGCAAGGGCGCGCATGGCCCCGAGGTTTTGCGCCAGGCCCACGGCCACGGCAATCTCCGCCAGGTCCTGGGCGGTTTTCACCTGCAGGATGCGCAGCGACAGTTGCGCCAGAGGGTGCGTTTTGGTGGCGCCGCCGACCAGGCCCACGGGCATCGGCATTTCCAGGGTGCCGACCAGGTGGCCGTTACCGTCCTTTTCCCAGGTGGTCAGCGAACCATAGTGGCCACTGCGGCAGGCAAACGCATGGGCGCCGGCTTCAACGGCACGCCAGTCGTTACCGGTGGCGACGATCAGCGGGTCGATGCCGTTCATGATGCCCTTGTTGTGGGTGGCCGCGCGGTAGGGGTCGACCGCCGCGAAGGCGTAGGCGTCGAGGATGCCTTCGATCACCGCCTCGCCGCTGAACTCAGCCGTTTTCAATTGTTCAGGGGTGATGCGCACCTGGGCCCGGGCCAGGCGCAGGTCGGCCAGGTTGGACAGAATGCGCAGGCGTACCTGGCCCCCGGTGATCGCTTCCATCAGCGGCGCCACGGCCTCGGCCATGGTGTTCACGGTGTTCGCACCCATGGCATCGCGCACATCGACGATCAGGTGCGCCACCAGCATCGGGCCGCGTGGGGTATCGGCGAAGGTGTGCACTTCGATGTCCCGGCAGCCGCCACCGAGGCTGTTGAGCAACTGGTCCTTGCGGTTGGCCAGCTCAATGATTTCGTCCTTGCGCCGCAGCAGGCTCAGGCGCGCATTGAGCGGGTCCTGCACGCCAACGATCTGTACCTGGGCACGCATCAGTGGGGCGCTGCTGGAGGTGATGAAGCCGCCATTGGCGCGGGCCAGCTTGGCCATGTACGAAGCCGCGGCGACGATCGAGGGTTCTTCCACCACCAGCGGCACCAGCACATCGCGGCCGTTGATTTGGAAGTTGCTGGCCACGGCAAAGGGCAGTTCAAAGGTGCCGATGACGTTTTCGATCATGCCGTTGGCAATGTCCATCGGCAGGGCGCCGGGGTTGGCCAGCAGGCTGACGTCGTCGTGGCTCAGGCCGAGTAGCTGGCCGATATGATCCAGGCGTGCGGCAGGGGACAGGTTGCGGAAAGCGGGCAGGCGGGAGTCGAGGCTCATGAAAGCTCCGTTGGAGTCATTGTTGTTGGGCGGCGGCTTGAGCGCGTCGCCGGCTTGGTGCTAAATGTGCAGCCACTGTGCCCTTGATTAAAGGTACAGTTTTGCCCAACAGTACCCAGACTGTACCCCTGACAGCCCAGGAGCCCGCCGATGCCCCGTGTCACCCTTGCCCAGCAGGTCGCCGATGCGGTTGAGCAGCAGATCCGTACTGGGGTGCTGAAGGTCGGCGATCGCCTGCCGTCGCTGCGCGAATACATGCGCTTGCATGGGCATTCGAAGAATACGGTGATCACCGCTTACGAGATCCTCGCCTCCAAGGGGCTGGTGGAGGCGCGCCACGGCCAGGGCTTTTTCGTCGGCGCGCAGGTGCAGGCCGCCGAAGTGGATGAGACACCGCCTTATACCCGGGCGATGGACACCATCTGGATGATGCGTCAGCAGTTCGTTCGCGAACCCGGGCTGGCGCCGCTGGGTGAAGGTTTTGCGCCGGTGGCCTGGCTGCAGGACATGCGCCTCGACAAGTTCACCCGGCAGGCCATGCGCAGCGGTGCCGGCAACCTGTTCCGCTATGGCAACCGCCTGGGCAATCCGGGCCTGCGCCAGAGCCTGGTGCGCAAGCTGGCCAGCTACGCCATCAGTGCCACGCCCCGGCAGATCGTGACCACCCACGGTGCCAACCATGCGCTGGACCTGATCATCCGCCGCTTCGTGGTGCCGGGCGACGCGGTGCTGGTGGAAAACCCGGGGTACTACCCGCTGTTCGGCAAGCTGCAACTGCACGGCGCGCGGCTGCTGAGCGTTCCGCGCCTGGCGGATGGCCCGGATATGGACGCGCTGGAGGCCCTGCTGCGTGTCGAGCGGCCCCGGTTGTTCTTCATCCAGTCGGTGTGCCACAACCCTACCGGCTCGGATATCTCCCCGGCCAAGGCCCACCGGCTGCTGCAACTGGCCGAGCGGCACGACTTGCTGCTGGTCGAAGACGATGCCCTGGCCGACTTCAAACCCAGCTCTGCGCTCAAGGTGGCAGCGCTCGACCAGTTGCGCCGGTCGCTGTACATCGGCAGTTTTTCCAAATCGGTGTCGGCGGCCTTGCGGGTGGGTTACATCGCAGGCAGCAAGGAGGCCATCGACGAGTTGGCCGACCTGCAGATGATGCTGCACACCAGCTGTTCGGAACTGTGCGAGCGCACGGCGGATGTGATCCTCAGCGAAGGGCATTTCCTGCGGCACCTGATGCGCCTGCAGGACCGGGTGCGGGAAGCCACTGCCGGTGGCTTGCGGGTCCTGGACGAACTGGGGGCCGAAGTGTTCTGCCGACCGGAACAGAGCCTGTACCTGTGGGCGCGTTTTCCCGGGATCGAAGACACCGCGCTGCTGACCCGCGAAGTGCAGGGCAAGGGGGTAATGCTGGCGCCGGGGGCGATCTTCCAGACGAACCAGAAGGCTGTGACACCCTGGACCCGACTGAACGTGGCCTATCTGCAGGAGCCGGTGTTTGCGCAGTGCATCCGCGCCTGAACAAGGCCGCTCCTACAGGTCAGTGCAGGCTTCTTTCACGAGCCAGTCGATCAACACCTGCAGGCGTTTGGGCATCGGGTCATGATGCGGGTAGACCAGGTAATAGCCATAGTTGGGGGTGTCGACGAAACCACCGAACGGTAGAACCAGTTCACCGTGTGCAATACGATCTTTGACGAGCTGTTCGCGGCCGATGGCGATACCTACGTGATTCAACGCGGCGAGCGTGCACAGGTCGGAGCGATCGAAGGTGAGGAATCGGCGCGGGAGGCTGATACCCGCACCTGTGGTGTTGGCCCAGAGCTGCCATTCTGCATCGAATGCAGCGTTGTCCCAGGCCGCTACGTCATGCAAGGCGGTGCAGTGATCCAGCGGGTGCAGGTCACCGGTCAGTGCATGGGTTTCTGCGTAACGGGGGGAGCACACCGGGGCGATCCGCTCGTCCATCAAGTGGATGCTCTGCAACCCCGGGTGATGGCCATCCGAATAACACAGGACCAAGTCGATCTTGCGTGTGCGGTAATCGATGCTCTCGTTGCCCACCCTGATATCCAGCTGGATATCAGGGTAGCGGGCGGTGAACTGCGCCAGCCGCGGCACCAGCCAGCATTGTGCGACTGACGGGCGCACATACAACGTCAGCTGGCCGGCGATTTCGGCGTGCGCACGTTCCTGCACGGCCTCGCTCAGCTCATCCATGGTCCGTTGCATGACCGCGAACAGGCGCTCGCCGTCTTCGGTGAGGCTGACCTTGCGCGGCATGCGATGGAACAACTTGAGCGCCAGCTCGTCTTCCAGGCGATTGATGCGATGGCTCACGGCACTGGCCGTCAGGCACAGCTCATCGGCGGCGCGCGAGAAGCTCAAGTGCCGTGCCGCCACCAGAAAGACATGCAGGCTGCCCAGGTGCGAGCCATTGAGTTTCACGGCGCCGCCTGCACGCTACGCCCCTTCGCCAGATAGGCGTTGAATTCATCAATCGGCACCATGCTGCCACCCGTTCCCCAGACGAGGTGGGTAGCCTGCTGCAACTGGGCTGGGGTGAAGCCCTGGCGAGCCAGGTACTCGCCTGCTTGCAGCACCCGCAGCATACCGGGTACGCCGGCCAGGGCAGAGGGTTCCAGTTTGACCTTGTCCTGCTCATGGGCGATGACCATCAAGCGGTACAGTTCCTCGTCGGTCACGGTGTAGTAACCATCGATCAGCCGCTGCATGGCTTTGCCGACAAACCCTGATGGGCGACCGACCGCCAGGCCGTCGGCGGCGGTGATGTTGTCGATGCCGAAGTCCTGCACGCTGGTTTCGTCGTGCAGGCCGGTATAAACACCCAGCAGCATGCAGGGGGAGTGGGTAGGTTCGGCAAAGATGCAGTGCACGGCATCGCCGAACACCAGCTTCAGCCCGAATGCGACACCACCCGGGCCGCCCCCTACGCCGCACGGCAGGTACACGAACAAAGGATGATCTGCGTTTACCTGGATGCCGGCCTGGTCGAACTGCCGCGCCAACCGTTCGGCGGCCACGGCATAGCCGAGAAACAGCTGTGGGGAGTTTTCGTCGTCGACAAAGTAGCAGCTGGGGTCTGAAGCCGCCTGCTGGCGGCCTTGCTCGACCGCCACGCTGTAGTCGGAGGCGTGTTCGACCACCGTGACGCCGTTGGCGCGCAGCTTGTCCTTCTTCCATTGCCTGGCGTCAGACGACATGTGCACGCTCACCTGGAAGCCCAGCTTGGCACTCATGATGCCAATCGACAGCCCCAGGTTGCCGGTCGAACCCACGGCGATCTTGTACTGGCTGAAGAATGCACGGGCCTGGTCGCTCGCCAGCTTGGTGTAGTCATCTGTTGGCGTGATCAAGCCGGCCGCCAGGGCCAGGTCCTCGGCGTGCTTGAGCACTTCATGGATGCCGCCCCGGGCCTTGATCGAACCGGAGATAGGCAAGTCGCTGTCCGCCTTGAGCCACAGGCTGCCTGCATTCTGTAGCGATCCTTCGTCGATAAGCAGCTGGCGCAGCTGCGGTAGCGGGGTGATGTGCGACTCGATGACCCCGCCGGCCGCTGCCGTCTCGGGGAACACCGTGGCCAGGTAAGGCGCGAACCGCAGCAGCCGCGCGCTGGTGGCTTGCACGTCGGCCGCTGTCAGGCCCACGTCGTGCAGGGCTTCTGCAGCCTTGGCGATGCCAGGGTTGAACCAGCTGGTTTGTTTCAGGGCAACCAGCTCGGCGATGATCGGGTGGCTTTGTTGCCAGGCTTCCAGGGTTTTTCCGTGAATCATGATTTCACCTGTAGTGCGGTATGTGCAGAGTAGATCAGACAATCTTCGAAAGGAGCAGGGTCAGGCACAAGGCGACTACCGAGGCCAGTACTGTAGCGGCAGTGAACTTCTTCAGTGCATCACTCAGGGAAAGGCCCAGGTATTCCTTCACCACCCAGAACGCAGAGTCGGTGATGTGGGTCCAGCCGATGGCGCCGGCGCCGATGGCGATCACCAGGATTTCCCGGTTGTATTCCGGGTGCTGGCCAAGGATCGGCATGACCATGCCGGCCGCGCTGATCATCGCGACGGTGGCCGAGCCAACGGCAAAGTGCATGATCCCGGCGATCAACCAGGCGAGGATGATCGGGTTGAGCTGCGTCTGGTTCAGCACATCGGCCAGTGCCTTGCCGATGCCGCTGCCCACGAGCATGTCGTTGAAGGCACCACCGGCACCGATGATCAGCAGAATGCCGGCCAGGGGAGGGAAACAGCGCTGGGTCAGGCTCAGCAGGTGTGCCATGTCCAGGCCGCGACGCAAGCCCAGTGCCCAGTAGGCGAACACCACCGACAGCGTCAGGGCAATCAGTGGGCTGCCCACGAAGGCCACCCACTCGTACAGCGCAGAGCCCTTTTCCAGAACCGTAGCGGCCAACGTTTTGCCGACCATCAACACCAGTGGCAGCAGTACGGTGGTGAGTGTGATGCCCAACGCGGGCATTGCCTGCTCTTCTGCTTGAGCCACCGTGCGCGCAGACAGGAAGGCCTGCTGGGATTCGCCGGCTTCACGGCCACAGGTGAAGCGAACCCACACCGGGCCCGCGATGATAGCGGTCGGAAGGCCAACGATGAGGCCGTACAGGATGACAGTACCGATATCCGCATTGAGCATGCCGGTGATGGCCGTGGCGGCCGGGTGTGGCGGGAGAATGCAGTGCACCACCATCAGCGAGGTGGCCAGCGGCACGCCAAGGTACAGCATGCTGATGCGGGTTTGCCGTGCCACCACGTAGATCAACGGTATCAGCAGGACGAAACCGACCTCGAAGAACACCGGGATACCGGCGATGAAGCCGACGAGCATCATTGCCCACGAAGCATTGCGTTCACCCAGCCTGTTCAGCAGCGTGGTGGCGATGCGCCTGGCGCCCCCGGATTCTTCCAGCAGTTTGCCGAGGATACTGCCCAGGCCGATGATGCCGGCAAGAAAGCCCAGCGTGCTGCCCATGCCTTTCTCGAATGCGGCCACGATTGCCGTGGGCGCCATGCCGGTGCCGACACCGACCACCAGGCTTGCGGCCATCAAGGCCAGAAAGGGGTGTACTTTAAGTTTGCTGATCATGACGACGATCAGGAGTATCGCGGTGCCCAGGACGAGTAATGAGAACGTTGGAGTCATCGTGTGGTTTTCTCTATCGCTGATCGCTTCCGTGCGAGCTTCTTGTTGGTTTGCACCCATTAGATTTCAGCGATTTGATCGACTCAAACGATCACTCCTCACCCCATAGGTGAGCCCATGTCATGCATGGCACCAGCCTTCATTGCCGCGCCGACCAGGCACAATTCAACGCCGCCACCGCAACCGCCAGTGCCGCCCCGGCATAGGCCCAGATCGCCGGTACCTGCGGCAGCAATACCCCCGCAAGCATCGGCCCGAGCCCGGCACCGATGTCGCGCCATATGGCGTTGCCGGCCAGTGCCTGGATGCGTTGTTGCGGGTTGCGCAGGGCGACCAGCGTCATCACCAGTGGCAGTTGCAGGGCGCGCAGCACCAGCACGAAAAACGCGCCGATGAACAGCCAGTGGCTGCCGAACAGCAGCAGCGCCAACGATGTGGCCAGTGACAGCGCTACCAGCATGCGCAGCGGCCCGAAGCGGTCGGCCAGGCGCCCGCCGAAGGGGCTGAAGAGCATTTCGCTGAGGTAGCGCACCGCCATCAGCACACCCGCTGCCAGCACGCCGGACTCACCCAGGTGGGTTTGGGCGTAAAGCGAAAGGCCAAAGATGAACAGGCCGTCCAGGGTCACCCCTTCGATGAAGGACCAGGTGGCGATGCTGTCTGGCAGGCGCAGCCGTCGGCCACCCCGGCTGGCAACCGGGTGACCGGTGCAGGGCAGGGCACGCGCACGCCACAGCCCGAACAGGGCGCTGATGCACAGCACGAAGAACACACTGCGCGGGCCGTAGGCCTGGGTCATCAGCGCACCCAGCGGCAAGGCCAGCATTGGCCCGATGGAAATGCTTGCCCGCGAGCGCCCGGCACGGCGGGCTGCACCCTGTGCTTCGGCGGTGGCGAGGGTCTGGGTGCTGAGGTTGAAGGTGGCGAAGCACAGGCCCCAGACCAGGCGCAGCACCAGCAGTGCGGCGAAACCGGTCAGCACCGCGTTGCCCAGTGCACACACGGCGGCAGCAAAGGCGGCGAGGCTGCAGGCCGCGCGGTCACCATGGCGGGCATAGAAACGCACTACCCAGCCGTAGCCGATGATGCGCACCAGGCGGTTGGCCGCAAGCAGAATGCCCGCCTCGGCCAGGGTCACGCCGAAATCGGCGGCGTACATCGGCAGCAGCAGGTAGAGCAGTACGTCACTGGGCAGGCACAGGCTGAGTACCTGGGCGGCATTGCGCGAGTCTTGGTCGGCGCGGTGGGTTTGCACCGGTGTGGCAGCGGACGACATGACAGTCTCGTGACAGGGGCGAGGGCGCAGGATAACCCACGGTGTCTAGAACATTGCAATTGCCGTCACGGACGTGTTGCCAGTACTGGCCTCTTCGCGGGCTTGCCCGCTCCCACACGGGGGGCGGGGCCCCTTTTAGATTTTCAGCCAGGCAGCTGGTCCAACTGACTGTTTCGATTCCAAGGCAAGCACAGCACCTGTAGGAGCAGCCTTGTGCTGCGAAGAGGCCATTGCAGCCAAAGATGATTTTCAGCCCTACCGGCCTCTTCGCAGCGCAAGGCTGCTCCTACCTGGTGATGCGGTAGCCTGAGTGATGGTGCCAGACAGTTGCTCCCAAGGCGCAGGATAACCCACGGCGTCTCGAGGATTGCAATTGCCGTCACGGACGTGTTGCCAGTACCGGCCTCTTCGCGGGCTTGCCCGCTCCCACACGGGGGGCGGGGCCCCTTTTAGATTTTCAGCCAGGCAGCTGGTCCAACTGACTGTTTCGATTCCAAGGCAAGCACAGCACCTGTAGGAGCAGCCTTGTGCTGCGAAGAGGCCATTGCAGCCAAAGATGATTTTCAGCCCTACCGGCCTCTTCGCAGCGCAAGGCTGCTCCTACCTGGTGATGCGGTAGCCTGAGTGATGGTGCCAGACAGTTGCTCCCAAGGCGCAGGATAACCCACGGCGTCTCGAGGATTGCAATTGCCGTCACGGACGTGTTGCCAGTACCGGCCTCTTCGCGGGTTTGCCCGCTCCCACACGGGGGGCGGGGCCCCTTTTAGATTTTCAGCCAGGCAGCTGGTCCAACTGACTGTTTCGATTCCAAGGCAAGCACAGCACCTGTAGGAGCAGCCTTGTGCTGCGAAGAGGCCATTGCAGCCAAAGATGATTTTCAGCCCTACCGGCCTCTTCGCAGCACAAGGCTGCTCCTACCTGGTGATGCGGTAGCCTGAGTGATGGTGCCAGACAGTTGCTCCCAAGGCGCAGGATAACCCACGGCGTCCCGAGGATTGCAATTGCCGTCACGGACGTGTTGCCAGTACCGGCCTCTTCGCGGGCTTGCCCGCTCCCACACGGGGGGCGGGGCCCCTTTTAGATTTTCAGCCAGGCAGCTGGTCCAACTACTGTCTCGATTCCAAGGCAAGCACAGCACCTGTAGGAGCAGCCTTGTGCTGCGAAGAGGCCATTGCAGCCAAAGATGACCTGCAGCCCTACCGGCCTCTTCGCAGCGCAAGGCTGCTCCTACCTGGTGATGCGGTAGCTTGAGTGATGGTGCAACACAGTTGCTTCCACTGTGGGAGCGGGCGAGCCCGCGAAGAGGCCAGTGCGGGCAGCAGAGATTTTGAGCAGTTTGCTTATTCAGCCATAAGGCGGCGCTGGCAGTTCGGCCAGCAGGGTTTTCAGGCCGTCACTCCACTGCCTGCGAATCTGCTGGTAATAGGCGTCGTCGCTGGTGATGCGCTGGCGGGTCGTGCTTTCCAGGCTGTTATTGCGGTACACCAGCAAGTCCAGTGGCATGCCCACCGACAGGTTGCTGCGGATGGTGGAATCGAACGAAATCAGGCCGCAGCGCAGCGCTTCATCAAGCGGCGTACGGTAATCCAGGTTGCGGTCGAGGATTGGCCGGCCGTATTTGCTTTCGCCCAGTTGCAGGAACGGGGTGTCCGGCGTGGCCTGGAAGAAATTGCCTTGTGCGTAGACGTTGTAGATGGCCATGGGCCCGCCGGCTATCTGGCCGCCCACAATGAATGAACTGCTCAGGTCGACGTCGGCGGTAAGCTTGCTGCGGTCACGGCTGACCACTTCACGCAGGGTGTCGGCAACCAGCACCGTAGCGTCGTAGAGCGTGGCAACGTTCAGCAGATGAGGGCCGCTGCCTTGGGTACGCTGGCGCAGCAGGTTCACCACCGACTGCGAGGTTGCCAGGTTGCCGGCGGTCTGCAGCACGATCAGCCGCTCGCCCGGCACGCTGAAGACGAACAACTTGGCAAAGGTGGAGATCTGGTCGATGCCGGCGTTGGTGCGTGAGTCGCTGATGAAGACAAGCCCGTCCTCAAGATGCATGGCGACGCAGTAAGTCATGCGGTTTCCCTTGTGATGCGTGTGGAGTGGCCTTGCCGCACCCACGCGGCAAGACCGGCCTGCAGCAAGCCCGTCACTGGCGATGCACGTGGACGCTGGCCTGCATGGCTTCGGCGCCACCGCCGCGGCGTACGCCCCTGACCGGGCATGCATCGAGATAGTCCAGGCCGACCGCCAGCTTCAAGTGTCGTTCCGGCCGCGTCAGGCGGTTGGTGATGTCGAAGCTGTACCAGGCGTCATCGACCCAGGCCTCGGCCCAGGCATGGCTGGCCAGGTGCTGTTCGTCCTCGGTGCACAGGTAACCGGACACATAGCGTGCCGGCACCCCCAGGCTGCGTGCGCAGGCCAGGAAGGCGTGGGTGTGGTCCTGGCACACGCCGGCGCCACCGCTGAACGCTTCGATGGCCGTGGTGCCCACCGACGTGGCCCCGGGGCTGTAGGGCATGTGCTCGGCCAGGCCTTGCATCAGCCCGATCAGCGCTGCCCGGTCGCGGTGGCTGCCACAGTGCTGCGCGGCGAAAGCAATGAGGGCCTGATCGGCCAAGGTCAGGTGGCTGCCGCGCAGGAACGGCAGGGGTGACTGGCCCTCGGCTTCGTGTTCGCAGTCCGGGTCGATCTCGACCTGGCCGCGGGCGGTCAGTGCCAGGTGGCCATGGGGTTTGTCCAGGGTCAGCACATGCAGGATGTTGCCATAGGGGTCGATCTGGCCCTTGACCTTGCAGGGCAGGTCCAGTTGCCAGTCATTGATGCGCTGGCGTTCGCTGCTGCGCGGCGTCAGGCGCAGGAACTGGATGCTGTTGCTCACGTCGCTGGCGTAGCTGTAGGTGGTGTCGTGGCGAATGGACAGTTTCATACAACCTCCAGGTAGGAGTGATGGACGGCCTGGCCCAGTTGGTTGACGCGGCCGATGAAGTCGCTCAGCCAGGGATGCAGCCCGGCGTCGAGTATTTCGTCGATGGCGGTGTAGCGCAGGCGCGCGTTCAGTTCGGCGGCCATGCGCTGGGCGGCGCGGCCGCTGCTGCCTGGCAGGCCGGCCAGAATCATGTCCAGTTCCTCGATGCAGGCATGCAGCGAGCGCGGCACGTCCACCCGCAACAGCAACAGCTCGGACACTGGCCGGGCACTGGGCGCGGCGCGGTACAGCTCGTTGAAGGCTTCGTACGAGGTCAGCGCGCGCAGCAGGGCGCTCCACTGGTAGTAACCGCGGGCGGAGCTGTCGCTGACCTCTTCGGAGGCCTCGCCGAACATTTCGTAGCGCGCATCGAGCAGGCGCAGGGTGTTGTCCGCCCGCTCCAGGAAGGTGCCCAGGCGAATGAAACTGTAGGCATCGTTGCGCATGATGGTGCCGGAGGTGGCGCCGCGGAACAGGTGCGAGCGTTCCTTGACCCAGTCGCAGAACTGGCTGATGCCATAGCGGCCAAGGCCATTGCTGGCGATGTTGCGCATTTCGATCCAGGTGGCGTTGATGTTCTCCCACATGTCGGCGGTGATCCGGCCGCGCACTGCATGGGCATTGGTCCTGGCGGCCTGCAGGCAGCAATAGATGCTGCTGGGGTTGGTCGCGTCCAGGGCAAAAAAGTGCAGCATGCGCTCGGTGTCGAGCTCGGTGTGCCGGCGGATGTAGTCGTCCAGCGTGCCAGAGGCCAGCAGCGACATGGCCAGCTCGGCATGGCCGTCGCTGCGCCCGGCCTGGGGCATCAGCGACAGCGAATAACTGACCTCGAGCATGCGTGCGAGGTTTTCTGCACGTTCCAGGTAGCGGGACATCCAGTACAAGTCGGAAGCGGTTCGCGAAAGCATGGTTCAGTCCTCTACCACCCAGGTGTCCTTGGTACCGCCGCCCTGCGACGAGTTGACCACCAGCGAGCCTTCCTGCAAGGCCACGCGGGTCAGGCCGCCAGGCACCAGGCGCGTTTCACTGCCCGATAGCACGAACGGGCGCAGGTCGATGTGGCGCGGCGCGATGCCGCTGTCGACGAAGGTGGGGCAGGTCGACAGGCACAAGGTGGGTTGCGCGATATAGGCGTGCGGGCGGGCTTTGATACGCGCGCGGAAGTCCTCGATCTGGGCGCTGGTCGACGCCGGCCCCACCAACATGCCATAGCCACCGGAGCCCTGGGTTTCCTTGACCACCAGCTCGGGCAGGTGGGCCAGGACATGGGACAGGTCCGCAGGCTTGCGGCACTGCCAGGTCGGCACGTTGTTGAGGATCGGCTCCTCGCTCAGGTAGAAACGGATCATGTCGTCCACATACGGGTAGATCGACTTGTCGTCGGCCACGCCTGTGCCGACGGCGTTGGCCAGCACCACATTGCCGGCGCGGTACACCGAGATCAGCCCCGGTACGCCCAGCGTCGAGTCAGGGTTGAAGGACAGCGGGTCGAGGTAGTCGTCGTCCAGCCGGCGGTAGATCACGTCCACCTGCTGGGGGCCGGCCGTGGTGCGCATGTAGACATGCTCGTCACGCACGAACAGGTCTGCGCCTTCGACCAGCTCGATGCCCATTTCCCGGGCCAGGAAGGCATGCTCGAAGTAGGCGCTGTTGAAACGGCCTGGGGTGAGCAGCACGGCAGTGGGGTTGTCCAGCGGGCTGGCGCTCTTGAGCGTGTCCAGCAGCAGGTTGGGGTAATGGTCGATGGGCGCGATGCGCTGGGCGGCAAAGAGTTCGGGGAACAGGCGCATCATCATCTTGCGGTCTTCGAGCATGTAGCTGACGCCGCTGGGGGTACGCAGGTTGTCTTCCAGCACGAAGTAGCTGCCATCGCCGTCACGCACCAGGTCGACACCGGCGATATGGGCATACAGCCCACGGTGCAGGTCCAGGCCCTGCATGGCGATCTGGTAGCCCTCGTTGGCCAGTACCTGCTCTGGCGGGATGATGCCGGCCTTGAGGATGCGCTGATCGTGGTAGATGTCCTGCAGGAACAGGTTCAGCGCCTGCACCCGCTGGATACAGCCACGCTCGACGGTGCGCCACTCGCTGGCGCGGATGCTGCGCGGGATGATATCGAAGGGGATCAGGCGCTCGGTGTCCTGGCTATCGCCGTACAAGGTGAAGGTGATGCCTGCACGGTGAAACAGCAGGTCGGCCTCACGCCGGCGCTGTTCCAGCAGCTCCAGCGGGGTGTTGGCCAGCCAGCGGGCGAACTCCTGGTAATGCGGGCGGCAACTGCCGTTCGCTTCGTACATTTCATTGAAAAAAGCCCGGGACATACCCACTCCTTGCCGCCGTCGCCGGCAGCTTCATTGCCGTTCTTCTACGTTTTTCAGGGTGCTGCCTTGCTGGGGTAAGTGGGTGCTGTGTCTGGCGTGAGCCTCGGTTGCTATGGATTGCCTGTGCGTTGAGCACACACAACCTTTGCAATGAAAGTGCCGAAAACACTTGGATGTGCCGGGAATGCGGGAAATGCGGAGGGCACGACTGAGCGCCGCTGTCTGGCTGCTTTGGCCGATGCATCAAAAAAGGGCGGTTTTGATTGGATTGAGGGTTTTGAACCGAGATGGGGCACAGGCCGGTGCCTGGCGGGGGAGGCGTGAGGTCTTCTGGGTGCATGTCTTGCGGTCGATGTGGTGCGTACATCGAGCGCCGCCCGCGCGGCGCATCGCGAGCTGCGCTCGCTCCTACGTTTGTTTCGGGCCAGTAATGCCTGTGACAGGCGCGCGCGACCGCCTTGTTGATACAACTCGATATCGAGGCATGCGCCAAAGCGTCCGCGCGCAATTCCCCCAGGAATAATTGGCCCGAAACAAACGTAGGAGCGAGCGCAGCTCGCGATGCGCCGCGCGGGCGGCGCTCGATCGCACAGACGCTGAAAATCTCCAGACGAGCGCCTCACGGCCCTCAGAGACAGGCGTACACCACCAGCTCCACCAGCATTTCTTCGCGTGCCAACCCTGCCACCACGATCGCCGCGCGGTTGGGGTAAGGGGCCTGGAAGTAGTCGGTATACAGGCTGTTGACGGTGGCCAGGTATTTACGGTCGGTCACGTAGATCAGCACCTGGGTCACGGCATCCAGCGAGCTGCCGGCGGCTTCCAGCGTATGGCGCAGGTTGTCCAGTGTCTGGCGGGCCTGTGCCTCGATGCCGCCGGCAACCACCTGGCCCTGTGCATCGATGGGGATCTGGGCGGTGTAGAGCGTACCGTTGCCGACCACCGCCCACTCCAGGGGGGCCCGGGAGGCGAACAGCTCGGTCTTGATTGCATGTTTCATGGGTTGGTTTCCTGAGTGTTGAGCCGCTTCAGTCAGCATCGCTGCCGCCGCCTGCGCCATGGCGGCGCGAGGCATCGGTGCTTTCGACGAGGATGTGTTCGGCCAGCTGCTTGAGCCGTAGCCAGGTGTGTTCGTTGACCGTAAAGCCTTGCTGCAAGGTGCTTTGCGGGTTGGCTGGCGCCGTTGCAGTCTGGCCTGGCCGGCTGAACAGCACCGTGACGCTTTGCTCGGCCGCGTCAATGGCGCCGGGCCGGGCTTCACTGCGCAGTTCCGGGCGCTGGATGCCGGCGGTAAAGTCGGCCAGGTGGCACTGACGGGCGTCCTCCCAGCGGGCTTGCACGTGCAGCCCCTGCACCGCTGCCCGGCTCAGGTAACCCAGCAGCAGCAAGCGGTTGTGGCAGTGGTGGATGCGCAACTCGGTGTGGCCACGGCGCATGGCCTTGGCGGCCGCCAGTTCCACCGCTGTCGCGGCGCAGCGCAACACGCTCTGGCCCTTGGCGTCGATCACCAGCAGGGCGTCATCCTCATGGCTCAGGGTGTACGGCTGGGCAGCTTCGGCTTGCAGGTAGCGCAGGGCCTTTTCCAGCGCACCGAGGCCATCCAGCCCTTGCAATTGCAACCAGCCCACCAGCTCGGCGGCATCCTCGCAGTCGCCGGGGGCGAAGCCCATGCCTTCGAAGGCCTTGCGGCACATCACCTGTATTTCGTTAAGCGACACACGCATGGTCAACGCTCCCCTTGCGGCATGACCGCGAAATTCCAGTCGTCTGCGAACGGCTGGCCGATGTCGCTGACCAGAGGTGCGCCCTGGAACAGCGTGATACGCACCCAGCGGCTCGACTTGGGGTCGAACTTGCCCGCGCCGAAAAACGCCAGTTTGCAGCGCAG
Organism: Pseudomonas sp. WOUb67; assembly: GCF_050058005.1. Classification (NCBI taxonomy): domain Bacteria; kingdom Pseudomonadati; phylum Pseudomonadota; class Gammaproteobacteria; order Pseudomonadales; family Pseudomonadaceae; genus Pseudomonas; species Pseudomonas sp. WOUb67. Next base: position 3,398,964 of record NZ_CP170112.1, read on the forward strand.
CAGGTGAATCGGCAGCATGTCCCGTGCCAGCAGGTTGGCGCGGATTTCACCGTAGGTCGTCTGGGCCATGCCTTGCAGGCGGCGCACCGTGCCCTTGAGCGCCGGTTGGGCGATCAGGAAGTGCGCGGTCAGCGCCTGGGGCTCCAGCTGCAGGTGTTTCAGCAGTGCGGCGTGGCACTGCTGGATATTGCGGGCAATGCCTAGCTGCATTTCTTTTTCGGCCCCTGGTTCCTCGGCGCGCATGCCCAGGCGTGGCTCCTCCTTTTCGGCCGAGCGGTACCAGAAGAAGTGCTCGGCATCCACGGCACTGAAGTCGTAGCCCAGCGCCCAGCCGTACTGCTGCTCGATGAGCTGGCGCAGTTGCCCAAGGGGCATCTGCGCGTCCAGCTGCCAGCTTTCGTTGACGCCCATGTGCTCGGCCAGTGGCGTGACCTGCTCGGGGTACAGCTCCAGCAGCAGGCTTGCCAGCAGTTCCTGGCAGCCCACCCCCGCCTGTGCCTCGGCCCAGGCCAGCAGGCGCGACCAAAGGCCCGCGCCGGTGGCGTGTGCGCCAAGCCAGGTGGTCAGCAAAGCAAGCTCGGCCAAGGTTTGCAGGTTCTGCTCATGCTGGCGCTGGTCTTCGGTCCGGGACTGTTCCAAATGCAGGCGGGCGCGTGCCAGCAGTGCCTGCAGGCGCAGCAACCGGTCAGGGTCGGCCGGCTGCGCCAACACCAGGGCCAGGGCGTTTTCCCGGGTGCGGATCCAGCGTTCCACCAGTTGCGGGTGGTTGATCAGGAACGGGGCCATGCCCAACCCGGTCGCGTTGCCAACCCCCAGGTAGCGTTGCAGGGCCGGCGCCAGCTGCACTGCCCGCTGCGGGTCGAGTGCCTGGGCCATGTGGTTGATCTGCTCGATGCTGAAGTGGCGCAGCAGGTAGACCGTGAACATCTGCGCGCTGAACGGCTGGTTGAAGTCGGGGTTGTCCTGCAGGCAGCCAAAGTCGGCGATGCCGAACTTGCCGTTGCCGTACACCGCCGTGGTGCGATACAGGTAGCCGACCTCGGCCAACTGGTGTGGGTCGGGCTGTTGCCCCTCCGCCAGCGCTGCCAGGAACCGGTCGAAATTGCGCAAGCTACGGTTGGCCCGTGACAGTACCAGCACGCGGGCATCGAAGCGGCCAGCCTCCTGCAGCGGCACGTTACGCTGCAGGTCGGCCAGTTGCTCGGCATCGACATCGCCATTCACCAGCACGAAGGTGACGTCCCACTGGTCGGCGATAACCCGGTCGCTGCGCTTTTCCGGCGGCAGGTAGGCCGAGAAGATCACGCAGTGGTAATGGCCATTCGGCGTGTCGATGCGGTAGATCGCGGTGCCGAAGCCTTGGCCGTCAAGGTCGAAGCAGCTGCGCTGGATGTGCCAGTTTTGCTGCATCATCCGCCGCATGCTGCTGCGCACGAAGCTCAGCGGGCTCTGGAAGTGGCTGCCCAGCCGGGCCAGGTCCATGACCTGGCTGGCAGGGCGCAACGCGGGTATTGCAGGCACGTTGTTTGGCATTGTTGTTGTACCTGGATGGATCATGTTCAGACGCCTTGTTCGCGGGCCATGTGCCGGGCGATGCGCACTGCATCCCACAATGCTGGCAGGATCACCAGCGACACCGGCACCGCGGTAATGACAATGAAGGACTGCAGGGCCGTCACGCCGCCTGCGCCGATGGTGATCAGCACCACCGCTGCCAGGCCCATGCCGATGGCCCAGAAACCGCACAGCCATTTTTTCGGTTTATCGTTGCTGGACATCGCCAGCGCCACGGTGAAGGCCATGGCATCGCCATTGGTGGCCACCGAGATGAAGCTCAGGAACAGGAACAGCGCGCTGATCAGGCCACCCAGTGGCAGGTTCTGCGTCACCCCCAGCAGCAGGTCTTCGGGCTGGCTGCCATGGGCGGTGACGATGCCGGGCGTCTGCAGCTCCAGGCCGATACCGGTGCCGCCCACCACGGTGAACCAGAACATGGTCACCAGCGGCGCGATGATCGACAGTGTCATGATGATCTCGCGAATCGTGCGGCCCCGCGAGATCCGCGCGACGTACAGTGCCACCATGGGCGCGTAGCCGATGAACCAGCCCCAGTAGAACACCGTCCACCAGTCCAGCCACTTGGGGTCGGCGCGGAACATCGCCATCGGGATGAAGTGCTCCACATGCAGGGCAAAGGCTGCCGGGAAGCCGCCGAGGATGAACAGCGTCGGCCCGAACACCACCATGAACAGCGCCAGGCCGATCATCAGCCAGACGTTGATCTCGCTGACAAAACGGATGCCTTTGAGGCCCACCAGGCACGAGACGGTGTACATGGCCGTGACCAGGACAATGGTCAGCGACTGGGTGACGATATCGTTGGGCAAGCCCCACACCGCATGCATGGCGCTGCTGATCTGCAGGCCGAGGAAGCCGATCGGGCCGATGGTGCCGGCGACCACGGCGATGATCGAGGTGGCGTCGGCCAGGGTGCCGATCGGGCCTTTGAGCGCCCGCTCGCCGAACAGCGGGTAAAGCAGGGTGCGCGGCGCCAGTGGCAGGCCTTTGTCGTAGTGCAGGTGCATCAGCACGATTGCCAGCAGGCTGCCCAGCACAGCCCAGGCCAGGAAGCCCCAGTGCACGAACGATTGCGCCAGTGCCGCGGTGGCCGCCGCTTCGCTGTGCGGTTGCACGCCAGCGAACAAGGGGGGCGGGCTGGCAAAGTGCATCATGGGTTCGGCAGCGGCCCAGAAGGCGCCGCCACCAGCCAGCAGGGCGCACATGATCACTGCGATCCAGTTGAAGGTGCTGATGTCCGGGCGCTGGGTGACGCCGCCCAGGCGCACGCGCCCGCACCTGGAAAAGCCAATGAACAGGCTGACGGCAAAGGTTGCCAGCATCAGCACTTGCCAGTAGAGGCCAAAGAACCTGGTCGACCAGGCGAACAGGGTATTGACCAGCGCCGACACGCTGTCGATGTCGATCAGTGCCGCCAGCAGGAAGGCGCCGAGGAACCCGCCGCTGATCACGAACAGCGGCCAGTCGATGTCGCGTGCCATTGGCAGGCCCATGGCCTGGCCTTCAGCCTGCAGGGTGGTTGGGTTTTTCATGAAGCCTCCGGAACCTGCGATTGTTGTTATTGTTGATGCTGTCCGTGCAAGGGGCTCAGGCCTGTGCCGTGGTAGCGGTCTCCAGCAGGCGCAACCAGTTCAGGCCCATGATGTTGGCCACGTCCTGTTCGGCAAAGCCACGGGCGCGCAGGCCCTGGGCGATGTTGCCGAAGTCGCGGCTGTCGCGGAACCACTGCAAGGGCGCCGGCCAGTTGGCGTTGTCCTTGGAGCCTTCGCCGTAGTCCTTGTCCTTGCTCCAGCGGCCGTTGCGCATCCATTCCAGCACGGCCAACGGTTGCGCCTGGCACAGGTCGGTGCCGATGCCGATATGCTCCACGCCCATCAGGTCGGCGGTGCGCGCGACCATGTCGCAGAAGCTTTCCAGGCTGCAGCCTGAGGCTCCCTTGAGGTGGAACGGGTAGGTGCTGAACCCCAGCAGCCCGCCGGACGCTGCGATCCCGCGCAGCACCGCATCGGACTTGTTGCGCTTGGCGGCGTGGAAGCTGGCCGGGTTGGCGTGGGAGATGATCACCGGTCGGCTCGACAGCTCGATGGCCTCCAGTGTGCTGCGTTCGGCGCTGTGTGACATGTCGATAAGCATGCCGACGCGGTTCATTTCGGCGATTACCTGGCGGCCGAAGCGGCTGATGCCGTTGTCTTCACGCTCATAACAGCCGCTGGCCAGCAGGCTTTGGTTGTTGTAGGTCAGTTGCATGACGAACACTCCCAGCTGGCGGAAGACTTCCACCAGGGCGATGTCGTCCTCGATCGGCGAGCAGTTCTGGAAGCCGAAGAAAATCCCTACCCGGCCTTCTTCGTGCGCCAGGCGGATGTCGCTGGCCGTGCGCACCGGGCGGATCAGCTCGGGCCAGGTCTCGAAGCGGCGGTTCCATTCGCCCAGGCGCGACAGGGTTTCGCGGGCGTTTTCGTGGTAGGCGATGGTGGCGTGCACCGCGCTCAGGCCGCCGGCCTGCATCTGCTGGAATATTTCCGGGCTCCAGTTGGAGTACTGCAGGCCGTCGATCATCAAGAGGTCGTGCATGGCGTGTACTCCTTCAGGGCCGCAGGTAGGTGGTCTTGACCACGGTGTAGAAGTCACGGGCGTACTGGCCCTGCTCCCGTGGGCCGAAACTCGAGGCTTTGCGGCCGCCGAAGGGCACGTGGTAGTCGGTGCCGGCGGTGGGCAGGTTGACCATCACGCAGCCGGTCTGGGCACGGCGCTTGAAGTGGCTGGCGTGGCGCAGCGACTGGGTGATGATGCCGGCAGTGAGGCCGTATTCGGTGTCGTTGAGCGTGGCCAGTGCCTCTTCGAAGTCGCGCACGCGGATCACGCAGGCGATGGGGCCGAACACTTCCTCGCGGTTGATGCGCATGTCGTTGCGGCTGTCGATGAACAGCGCCGGGCGCATGTAGTAGCCGTCGCTCTCCAGTTGCAGGCGTTCGCCACCTTCGACCAAGGTGGCGCCTTCGTCCTGGGCCAGCTGCAGGTAGGCCAGGTTCTGTTCCAGCTGGCGTGCATCGGCCACCGGGCCGATCTGCACGCCGGCCTCCAGGGCATGGCCGACCTTGAGCTGGCGCATGCGCACACGCAGGGCCTCGACGAAGCGGTCGTGGATGGCGTTGCACACAATCAGCCGTGACGACGCGGTGCACTTCTGCCCGGTGCCGAAGAAGGCGCCGTTTAGCGCGCATTCCACGGCCAGTTCCAGGTCGGCGTCGTCCATGACCACCAGGGCATTCTTGCTGCCCATTTCCAGCTGGCAGCGCACCAGGTTACCTGCGGTGGCGACCGCCACGCGCCGGCCAGTCTGCAGCGAACCGGTGAACGTCAGGGCATCGATGTCGGCGGACTGCACCAGGGCTTCGCCGACGTCGGCGCCGCTGCCCATCACCAGGTTGAAGGTACCGTTGGGCAAGCCCTGGCGGCTGATGATCTCGGTGAGTGCCCAGGCACTGGCCGGCACCAGGTTGGCCGGCTTGAACACCACGGCGTTGCCGAAGGCCAGGGCTGGGGCGATTTTCCAGGCGGCGGTGGCCATGGGGAAGTTCCATGGGGTGATGATGCCCACCACACCCACCGGTTCGCGATGCACTTCGATATCTACCCCGGCGCGCACCGAGGCGGCGGTCTCGCCCATCTGGCGCAGTACTTCGGCGGCGTAGTAATGGAAGAACTGGCCGCTGCGGTTGACCTCGCCGATGCCTTCGGCCAGGGGTTTGCCTTCTTCTCGCGACAGCAGCTCGCCGAGCTCTTCCTTGCGGGCAATCAGCTCGTCGCCAATGGCCATCAGGATCTGCTGGCGGGCTTCCAGGCCGCTGGCGGCCCACAGCGGTTGTGCGGCGCGGGCGGCCTGGATGGCCTGGCGGGCCTGTTCGGCGCTGGCCTGATGGTACTGGCCGATCAGGTCGCCGGTGTCCGAGGGGCTGTAGTTACCCAGGGTGGTGGTGCCTTCGCACCACTGGCCATCAATGTAGTTGTTGTAGGTCTTGTGTGACATGGATGAACGCCTCTGTTTGCATGGCATTCATCATGCGAGCAATATGCAGCAAATAAAAATTAATAAAAAAAATGCTTTGATAAGGAATGCTAACCATGTTGCCCGAGCTGAAGATCGCCCAGTTGCGCTACTTCGTACTGGTTGCCGAACTCAAGAGCTTCCACGCGGCCGCCCGCCAGGCCTTTCGCACCCAGCCGGCGATATCCTTGGCCGTGCGTGAACTGGAGCAGAAGCTGGGGCAGGCCCTGGTCGAGAAGGGCGGGGGACGGGTAGAGCTGACGCCCTTCGGCGAGCATTGCCTGCCGTTGTTTCGCGGTTTGCTCGAGCACCATGACCGTATCGCCCGTGAAGCCACGTTGCTGGCCCGGCATGAAATCGGCCAGGTCAGCATCGCCACCGTGCCTTCGGTGGCCAGCCGCATGCTGCCAGGGCCGCTGGCCCGCTTCGTGGCCGCGCACCCGAACGTGCAGGTGAGTATCCAGGATGGCACCGCCGAACGTGTGCAGCAGTTGCTGGCGCAAGGGCAGGTGGATTTCGGCATCAGCAGCCTGTGGATGGACGATGAGCAGCTCGAATTCGCCCCGATCGTGAACGATCAGGTGGGCGTGGCGTGCCGCCGTGACCACCCGTTGGCGCAGTCGGGTGATCCGCTGCACTGGGCGCAGTTGCAGGGCGTGCCGATGATCCGCAATGGCACCTCGCAACTGTTGGCAGGCACCGAAGCAGAGGGTTTGCTGACACACAGCCGGCTGTTCATCTCCAACATGATTTCGTTGATCGCCATGCTGGAGGAGGGAGTAGGGATCAGCACCTTGCCGTACCTGGCCTTTCCGCAAGAGAACGACAAGCTGGCGTTCGTACCGCTTGTCGAGCCCAGGGTAGAGCGGCACATCGGCATGCTCACCCGCAAGGGGCGCAGCTTGTCACCGGCGGCGGGGGCATTGATGGCGTTTCTGCAGGTGCAGCTGGCGCAAGCCGGCTGAGCCTGCGGCTCATGGCACCGCTGGCTGGCTGGTGCAGGCCGCCATGTCTTCCAGAAAGGCCTGCAGGATGGGCGGGCGCGACACACCGCGCCGGGTAACCACCTCGAAGGGTGAGCTGAGGTCCAGCGTGCTGGCCCCCAGGCGGCGCATTTCGCCCGTCTTGACCCACTGCTCGGCAAAGTGCACGGGCAAGAAACCGATGTAGGCGCCGGAAATGATCAGGATCGCCGCTGCCTCGATGTTCTCCACCGTTGCGTCGGCCTTGGTGATGCCCAATTGCTCCAGGTCGTACTGCTGCATGTAGCCGCGCACCACGATACGGCTCTGGCGCACGTCTTCCATCAGCCGGCCGTTGGCTGCATTGCTGGCGAACAGCGGGTGGCGCCGGCCACAGTAAAGCCCCAGGGCCTCGTCATACAGCGGCAGGTAGGACAAGCCCGCTACCCGCAACGGGAAGTGGCCGATGGCCAGGTGCAGCCTGCCATCCAGCACCCGCTCTTCGAGTTCTGCCGGGGCACCGATGTAGATGTGCAGGTGCGCATCGTGCCCGCGTGAAACAAAGCGTTGGGTGGTGCGCGGCAGTGGTGAGACGGGGTCGGTCAGGGTGGAGTCGATGATGCCCAGGTTAAGCTTGCCGCTGATGTGCTGCTTGAGCACGTCGGCGTCCAGGCAAAAGCTCTCCACCGCACTGAGCAGGCGCAGGGTTGCCTCATGGATCGCCACCCCTTGCTCGGTCAGGCGAAAGCCGCTGCGCCCGCGTTGGCACAGCTTGACGCCCAGGCGGGTTTCCAGGTGCGTCATCTGTTCGCTGATGGTCGACTGGCCGGCATTGAGTGCCGCCTGCGCCGCCGAAAAGCCGCCGCACCGGACGATAGTGGTGAAAACCCTGAGCAGCTTCAGGTCGACATCGTGGAGCTGGATCACCGTAGCCTCCCGGCCGGGCCTCACATCGCCTGTGCTGATATGAGCGCCCGTGCATTGTTCTTGTTGCGCAAGCTAACCATGAGTGCCTGGCCGCTGCAATGCCTGGCGTTGTCCGCCCACGTTGGCTTCGGATACATCGGAAGGGGCGATGTATGTATCTGCACTTGCGCATTTTTCCCTGCCCCGGTGGTTGCCATAGTGGCTGCAACGGTGGTCGAGCAGTCGCCCCGTCTCCTGACATAAAACAAGAAGTGGAGAAACCAGAACATGGCAAAACACGGTTACGAGTCCGGCCGCCTGAACCTGCCCTTCGTGGGCCATTGCACGTTCGCCAAGGCGCCGGTGTGCACTGACTGGGAGGCTATCGACGCCGACGTGGCGATTTTGGGCGCACCCAACGACATGGGCACCCAGTGGCGCTCAGGGGCGCGTTTCGGGCCGCGTGGCATTCGCGAAGCATCCACCCTGTTTTCCTTCGGCCATGCCGGTGCCTACGACTTCGAGGATGACGCCACCTACCTGACCGAAGACCAGGTGCGCATGGTCGATGTGGGCGATGCCGACATCGTGCACACCGACATGGTCAGCAGCAACGCCAACATCGAGGCGGCCGTACGGCAAATCCTCGCAGCCGGCGCCATGCCGGTGGTACTGGGCGGTGACCATTCGGTGCATGCCCCGGTGATCAAGGCGTTCGAAGGCCATGGGCCGATCCACATCGTGCATTTCGATGCCCACCTGGATTTTGTCGACGAGCGCCATGGTGTGCGCTATGGCCACGGCAGCCCACTGCGCCGCGCCTCGGAGCTGGACCACATCGTCGGCATGACCCAGATGGGCATCCGCAACGTGTCGTCATCCAACCGCGACGACTACGACGCCGCTCGCGAGGCCGGCTCGCAGATTCTTTCGGTGCGTGACGTTCGCCGCCTGGGCTGCGAAGGCGTGCTGGCGAAAATCCCGGAAGGGCGCAACTACTACATCACCATCGACATCGACGGCTTCGACCCGTCCATCGCCCCGGGCACCGGCACGCCGAGCCATGGCGGCTTCCTTTACTACGAAGTGCTGGAAATCATCCAGGCGCTGGCCAAGCGCAGCCACGGCCGCATTGTCGGCATGGACCTGGTCGAAGTGGCCCCGGCCTACGACCCCACCGGCATGACCTCGATCCTTGCCGCACAACTGCTGATGAACAGCATCGGCTTCATCTTCCACGCGCGCGCCAAAGCCCGCTGACCCGGAGACTGTACTGTGGACAACAAGGTAAAAGCCTATTTGCAGGCCTTTGGTGTTAGCGAGGCGACCCAGCGTTTTCTCAGCAAGCCGCAGCGCATGTTCATCGGGGGGGCCTGGCTGGAGGCCAGCGACGGCGGCAGCGCCGAGGTGGTCGAGCCTTCTACCGAAGGGGTACTGACGCGCATCCCTATGGGGACTGCGGATGACCTTGACCGTGCGGTGCGCGCCGCGCGTGCGCAGTTCGATGGTGGCGCCTGGCGCCAGCTGAAACCGCTGGAGCGCGAACGCCTGATCCATCGCCTGGCCGACCTGATCGAAACCCACGGCGACGAACTGGCGCAGATCGAAGCCATCGACATGGGCAAGTCGGTGGTGCAGGCGCGTGCTGTCGATATTCAGGGCACGGTCGACACCCTGCGCTATTTCGCCGGTTGGGCCAGCAAGATTCATGGCCGCACCGTCGAGCCTTCGCTGCCAGGCAATTACCTGGCATACACCCGCAAGGAAGCAGTAGGGGTGGTCGGCGCCATCGTGCCGTGGAACTTCCCGCTGCAAACCATGGCCTGGAAACTGGGCGCAGCGCTGGCCACCGGCTGCACCGTGGTGGTCAAGCCGGCGGAGCTGACCTCGCTGTCGGCGCTGCGCTTTGCCGAACTGGTACAGGCGGCAGGCATTCCCGACGGGGTGGTGAACATCGTGACCGGGCGCGGCAGCGTGGTCGGCCAGGCGATGTCCTGCCACCCGGGCATCGACAAGCTGAGCTTTACCGGCTCTACCCCGGTGGGTTGTGCGGTGGGCAAGACGGCGATAGACCAGATGAAGCGCCTCACCCTCGAACTGGGCGGCAAATCACCGGTGATCGTGTTTGCCGACGCGGACATCGAGGCGGCGGCGCAAGCCGTGGCCAACGGCGTATTCTTCAATTCAGGGCAAGTGTGCGACGCCGGTACCCGTGCTTACATCGAGCGCAGTGTCTACCCGGCATTCCTTGACGCGCTGGCGCGCTATACGGCGACCTTGAAGATTGCTCCGGGACTCGACCCCGACTGTTTCATCAGCCCCATGGTGTCGCAGCAACAGCAGCAGCGGGTGCTGGACTACATCGCCCTGGGCAAGGCCGAAGGCGCGCAGGTGCACTATGGCGGCGAGCCGCTGGACGGCCCGGGCTTCTACGTGCAGCCAACCATCTTCGCCCACTGCCGCAATGACATGCGCATCGTCAGCGAGGAAATCTTTGGCCCGGTGCTGGTCACCCAGCCGTTCGATACCCAGGAGCAGGCACTGGCCCTGGCCAACGACTCGCTGTTCGGCCTGGCCGCGGCGATCTACTCCAACGACCTGGGCAGGGTGCACGGGCTGATCCCGCAGTTGCGGGCCGGCACCGTGTACGTCAATGCCCACAGCACCCTCGACCCGGCCATGCCGTTCGGTGGCTACAAGCAGTCGGGCTATGGCAAGGACCTGGGCGCGGAACAACTGGAGTTTCTGCTGGAGACCAAGGCGGTCTGGATCACCTTGCCCTGAGGTTCAGGGCCTGTCTGCGTCGCTGAGGTTTGGCGAGCGACGCAGGTTCAATCAAGCATCGAATTTCAAGAACAAGAACCTGTCGAGGTGATGCCGATGAACAGCCAAGTGGATGTGGAGCGTGCGCAGGACCTGGAAAGGCGCCTGTGCGCCTACGAGGAACTGGAGAAGAGGGCACAGTGGCCGGGCGCCTTGAGGGCGGCTGACGTGGTTGCACTTGCCTTGCTGGTGCTGGTGATGATTGCTGGCGCGTACTACCTGGGAGGCCAGCCATGAGCGCCTCCCGCGAGCAGGAGTTTCGCCTGGGGGCGGAACGTGGCGACACCCCCTTGCTACCCGGTGAGCGGGTCTGGGGCTTCTGGGGCTTTGCCTACGCCAACTCGGCGCTGGCGGTCGCCACCTGGGTGTTCCTGATCGGCGGCGCCACGGCGCTGTTCGTCGGGCCCTTGCAAGGGATTGCGGCGATCATCATCGGCAACATCATCGGCGTGGTGCTGGCTGCCTCGTCCACCTGCCTGCCCTGTGGCAAGTACGGCGTCGAGCAGTTCACCTTTCTGCGCAGCATGTTCGGCCTCAATGGCAGCCGCCTGGTCTACTTCCTCTCGGTGGTGGTGCTGACCATGGGTTGGCTGGCGGTGCTGGGGCTGATGTGCGGGCGGGCGCTGGACAACCTCCAGACCCTGGTGCAACAGCGCCAGCCCGGCGCAGACGGTTGGCTGGTAACCGCCGGGGCCTTGCTGGCCATTGTGCTGGCGGCGTTGGTTGCCATGCGCGGGCCAGACATGATCCGCCGCCTGAGTGCGGTGATCGCACCCAGCCTGATCCTGATCATGCTGGCGCTGATGTACTTCATTTCCCGCCGCTACAGCTTCGACGAACTGTTGGCCATGCCACCCTTGCAGCCACCGTTCGAGAACCCGCACGTCAACTTCATGGTGGCGGTGGAAATCAACATTGCGGCGGGCTTTTCCTGGTGGCCCTACATCGGCAACCTGTCGCGGCTGTGCAGCAACCAGCGTACGGCCTTCTGGCCCAACCTGGTGGGCATCTTCGGCGGTGCCTCGCTGGGTGAATCGGTCAGCCTGTTCGCAGCCACTACCCTGGGCAGCAGCGACCCCACGGCGTGGATGCGCCTGGCCGGTGGCATGGGGTTCGGCGTCATCGCCCTGAGCTTCCTGGCGCTGGCCAACCTGACCGGCATGGTCAACATCCTCTACACCGCCGTGATCGGCTTGCGCCAGCTGGCAGGCGAACGCCTGCGCAGTGTGGGTTGGGGGGTGTTGATCGCGCTGTTCTGCATCATTCCGGTGGTTATCGTGGTGTTGCTGCCGGGGATCTACGATGGCTTCTTCATCTTTCTGGTGTGGACCTCCGCCCTCAACAGCGCCCTGGCCGGTATCGGCATCGCCGATTACTTCTTCCTGCGCAAGCAGCGCCTGAACCTGCGGCATATCTACGCCGAACAGAGCGTGTCACCCCTGCGCTACTGCAAAGGCTTCAACCCCATCGCACTGGTGGCGCTGGTGGCGGGCTTTGCGGTCTACGTGGTGGTGTTCAACCCGCAAACCCTGGCCCATACCAACTTCTTCACCTTCGCCACGGCCTCGCTACCGTCCTGCCTGCTGGCCGGGCTGGTGCACTACGGCCTGACCCGGCTGCTGGCAACGCGGCTGGGTTGGGGCGGCTACCCAAAGCGTAACGAACGCAACATCGAGGCCGTAGGCCTTCGCGCACAGGACTAGAACAATGACCAAGCGATACGACTACATCATCATCGGTGCGGGCTCGGCCGGCTGCGTGTTGGCCAACCGCCTCAGCGAAGACGCCGGCACCTCGGTACTGGTACTGGAATTTGGCGGCAGCGACCGCAGCGTGCTGATCCAGATGCCCAGTGCGTTCTCCTTGCCGATGAACACCAAGAAGTACAACTGGCACTACGAGACCGTGGCCGAGCCGCACCTGGACAACCGGCGCCTGCACTGCCCACGGGGCAAGGTGCTGGGCGGCTCGTCGTCGATCAATGGCCTGGTGTACATCCGTGGCCATGCCTGTGACTTCGATGAGTGGGAAAGCCTGGGCGCGAAGAACTGGAGCTACCGCAATTGCCTGCCGTACTTCAAACGTGCCGAGCAGTACAAGTTCGGTGGCGATGATTACCGGGGCGGGGCGGGGCCGCTGTCGACCAACAACGGCAACAACATGCAGAACCCGCTGTACGGCGCCTGGGTCGAAGCCGGTGCCGAGGCCGGCTACATCAAGACCGACGACTGCAACGGCTACATGCAGGAAGGTTTTGGCGCCATGCACATGACGGTAAAGGACGGCGTGCGCTGGTCCACCGCCAATGCCTATCTGCGCCCGGCCATGAGCCGGCCGAACCTGACCGTGGTCACCCATGCCATGACCCGGCGCATCTTGCTGGAGGGCAAGCGGGCGGTGGGTGTGGAATATGACCAGGGCGGGCAGACGCACAAGGTCATGTGCAACCGCGAGGTGCTGGTGGCGTCTGGCCCGATCGGCTCACCGCACCTGCTGCAACGCTCTGGCATCGGCCCGGCTGCGGTGCTGAAAAGCGCCGGTATCGAGGTGCGCCACGACTTGCCTGGGGTGGGCGAAAACCTGCAGGACCACTCGGAAATCTACATCCAGTATGCTTGCAAGGAGCCGGTAACGCTCAACGGCAAGATGAACCTGCTGGGCAAGGCCATGATCGGCTTGCGCTGGTTGCTGTTCAAGGACGGCCTGGGGGCCAGCAACCACTTCGAGGCGGGCGGTTTCATCCGCTCGTCCAAGGGCCTGCGCTGGCCGGACATCCAGTTTCACTTCCTGCCGGCGGCCATGCGCTACGACGGCGACAAACCGTTCAAGGGGCATGGCTTCATGGTGCTGACCGGGCCCAACAAGCCCAAGAGCCGGGGCCATGTACGGGCGTTGTCGGCCGACCCGTACCAGCACCCACAAATCCGCTTCAACTACCTGGAGAGCGAAGAGGACCGCGAGGGCTTCCGCCGCTGTGTACGGCTGACCCGCGAGATCATCGCCCAGCCGGCCATGGACCGTTACCGTGGCGAAGAGCTGGCGCCGGGGCCCCAGGTGCAGACCGACGAAGAAATCGACGCCTTCGTGCGCGCCAACATGGAAAGCACCATGCACCCGTGCGGCTCGTGCCGCATGGGCGAGGATGACATGGCGGTGGTCGATTCGGCGTTGCGTGTACGCGGTTTGCAGGGGCTGCGGGTGATCGACTCTTCGGTGTTCCCGAGTGAGCCCAATGGCAACCTCAACGCGCCGACCATCATGCTGGCCGAGCGTGCTGCCGACTTGGTGCGCGGGCGCCAGCCGCTGCCACCGGCTGATGTGCCGGTTGGCCTGGTGGAGGGCTGGGAAGAGGCGCAGCGTAGCCGCAAGCCCGTACGTGAGTTGCCTGTCCGTTAAGTTGCCAGTTAACGCGGTCAATGTGGGAGCGCCCCGGCAAGGCCGCTCCCACATTGACCGCGTTACCCTTTTAGATGGGGCGGGCGGACTGAATGCGCTCCATTGGAATGATTTCGATACATGCCGGGCAAGTACAGCGCTGGCGATGCCTTGGGCAGTTCAACGGCCTGTTTGACACAAATACATGGAGTGACTTCTTTACAGCCGGTACAGCCCTTTTTCGCAAGAACCCCTCTAATTCGCGGTGTTTGCGCTTGGCACAGACCTTGCTCCCCACCTTGCACTCGCTCGGCACTGGAAGTTTTTCATCCGGTCCGAGGGTTGAACTTGTGACGTTATAAAAACAATTAAACTAGCAAGGTACATAACAATGAATAACTTGCCGCACGGTCACTGCCCGCCTGAAGGTGACGCACACGAACTCAAACGCAACCTGTCCAACCGCCATATCCAACTGATCGCCATCGGCGGTGCCATCGGCACCGGCCTGTTCATGGGCTCTGGCAAGACCATCAGCCTGGCTGGGCCTTCCATCATCTTTGTCTACATGATCATCGGCTTCATGCTGTTCTTCGTCATGCGGGCAATGGGCGAGCTGTTGCTGTCCAATTTGCAGTACAAATCGTTCATCGACTTTGCTGCCGACCTGCTGGGGCCGTGGGCGGGATTCTTTACCGGCTGGACCTACTGGTTCTGCTGGATTGTCACCGGCATTGCCGATGTGATTGCCATTTCTGCCTATACACAGTTCTGGTTCCCGGACATGCCGTTGTGGATACCGGCACTGACCTGCGTCGGGCTGTTGCTTACGTTGAACCTGATGACGGTCAAGATGTTCGGGGAAATGGAGTTCTGGTTCGCCATGATCAAGATCGTGGCTATTTGCGCCCTGGTCTGCACCGGCTTCTACATGGTGGCTGCGGCCTACCAGTCACCGGCGGGGCATGCCGCAGCGCTGGCCAACCTGTGGAACGACGGCGGCATGTTCCCCCACGGCGCCATGGGCTTTTTCGCGGGCTTTCAGATTGCGGTGTTCGCCTTCGTCGGCATCGAGCTGGTGGGCACCACCGCGGCCGAAACCAAGAACCCGGAGCGCAACCTGCCGCGGGCGATCAACTCGATTCCCGTGCGCATCATCGTCTTCTATGTGCTGGCGCTGATCGCCATCATGGCCGTTACCCCGTGGCGTGAAGTGGTGGCCAACAAGAGCCCCTTCGTTGAGTTGTTCGTGCTGGCCGGCCTGCCGGCAGCCGCAGGCATCATCAACTTCGTGGTACTGACCTCGGCCATGTCGTCGGCCAACAGCGGCGTGTTCTCGACCAGCCGCATGCTTTACGGCCTGGCGATGGACGGTGATGCGCCTGGCAAGTTCGGCGCGCTGTCCCGCCGTGCCGTGCCTTCCAATGGCCTGATCTTTTCGTGTGTGTGCCTGACCGGCGGGGCGCTGGTGATCTACCTGGTACCGAACATGCTCGATGCCTTCACCCTGATTACCACGGTATCGGCACTGCTGTTCATGTTTGTCTGGTCGATCATCCTGCTGTCGTACCTGGCGTACCGCAAGCAGCGCGACCCGTTGCACCAGGCGTCGAAGTACAAGATGCCGGGTGGCACCGTGATGTGCCGGGTATGCCTGGCGTTCTTCGCGTTCATCCTGGCATTGCTGGCCCTGGAGGCCGACACCCGCATGGCGTTGTACCTGGTGCCGGTGTGGTTTGCCGTGCTGGGCCTGGCGTACCGGTCCATCCGCCAGAAAAAACAGGCGACAGCGCAGTTGTCGTTTGACGCTGACTGAGCGGCACATTCATGTGTTGCCCAAGGGGATGGCGCGCTGCGCTGTCCCCTTGTTGTCTTTTTACCAAGCAGGGATTTTGGCTGAGGAGCTTAGATGAGAATCCACGTCAACTTTGTCGACCGTGTCGGCATCACCCAGGAAATCCTGTCGCTACTTGGGGCGCGCAATCTCAACCTGGACGCGGTGGAAATGATTCCGCCCAACGTCTACATCGATGCCCCGACGCTGTCCCCGGTCGTGCTGGATGAACTGTATGCCGCCTTGTTGGGGGTGGACGGTGTGCAGGAGGTGTCGCTGGTCGACTTCCTGCCCGGCCACCGCCGGCGCTTGCAGCTGGAGGCCTTGCTGGCAGCCATGAGCGACCCGGTGCTGGCAGTGGACCCTACTGGCCATGTGCTGCTGGCCAACCCGACGCTGGTCAGCCTGGTGGGCCACGAGCCGGCGGGCGAGCCGTTGAGCAAGCTGTTTGCCGAGCCGGACCTGGCGCAGAACCTGATCGACAAGGGTTTTCGCCTGCCCATGTGCGAGGTGAGCTTTCAGGACCAGTCCCTGCTGTTGGAAGCCACGCCCATCAGCGGGGGCGCCGAAGGTCTCGTCGGGGGCTTGCTGACGCTGTACCCACCCAGCCGCATCGGCGAACGCCTGGCCTCGCTGCTGCATGACAACGGTGAAGGGCTGGGGGCGTTGCTGGGGGAGTCGGCCGCGCTGCAGGCGCTCAAGGCGCGCCTGCACAAAGTGGCAAGCCTGGAGGCGCCGTTGCTGATCCAGGGCGAGACCGGCACGGGCAAGGAGCTGGTGGCCCGTGCCTGCCATGCGCTCAGTGCCCGGCGCGACACGTCCTTTCTGGCGCTGAACTGTGCGGCGCTGCCCGAAAGCCTGGCCGAAAGCGAGCTGTTCGGCTACGCCGCCGGCGCCTTCACCGGCGCCCAGCGCGGCGGCAAGCCGGGCCTGCTGGAACTTGCCGATGGCGGTACGGTGTTTCTCGATGAAGTGGGCGAGATGTCGCCCTACCTGCAGGCCAAGTTGCTGCGCTTTCTCAACGACGGCAATTTTCGCCGGGTGGGGGGTGGCAACGAGGTGCGGGTGAATGTGCGGGTGGTCTGTGCCACCCACCGTAACCTGGAAAACATGGTGCTGGAGGGCAGTTTTCGCGAAGACCTGTACTACCGGCTGAACGTGCTCAACCTGAAGGTGCCGCCCCTGCGCGAGCGCGGCAAGGACATTCTGCTGCTGGCCGAACATTTCCTGCGCCAGGCCTGCGCGCAGATACAGCGCTCACCCTGCCGCCTGGCGCTGGCCACCCATCCGCTGCTGTTGGGCAATCGCTGGTCAGGCAATGTGCGCCAGTTGCAGAACGTGATTTTCCGCGCTGCGGCGATCAGCGAAGGCGAGGTGATCGACTGCGACGATCTGGAACTGGCGGGCACAGCGTTGAGCAGCCAGCAGGCTGACGGGGCGGAAATCGTCAGCCTGGAAGCGGCCGTGCAGGCCTTTGAAAAGGCCCTGCTGGAGAACCTGTACGAGAGCTACCCCTCGACCCGGCAACTGGCGGTGCGCCTGCAGACCTCTCACACGGCCATCGGCCAGCGCCTGCGCAAGTACGGCATCGCCAGCCGGGTCTCGTAGCCGACCCGGTTCGAATGCGCTCCACTGGAGTGATAGCGCTCCGTTTTGCTGTGGAGCCCGCATCCAGTGGCCAGCCCTGCAAGCTGTGACCGCCGGGCGCTGGCAGTGGAGCGAATACGCTCCGGTTCAGGTACTTCGAGATGTTAGGTGGCTGCTCATAACATACTGATAAATATAGAAAATAGTGAGTTGGCATTGCCCTTGCTCTTGTCTCTTGCAGTCCCGCACAGGGACCCACCCGATAACAAGAGAGGAACGTCCATGAGCACTCTGCGTTTTACGCCCGAACACGAATGGCTGCGTCTGGAAGCCACCGGCGAGCTTACCGTCGGCATCACCAGCTATGCCCAGCAGGCCCTGGGTGACGTGGTGTTCGTGCAACTGCCGGAGCCTGGCGAATACGGGGAGGGCAATGAGGTGGCGGTGCTCGAGTCGGTAAAGGCCGCCAGCAACATCACCATGCCCGTGAAAGGCACGGTGGTGGCAGTCAACCAGGCACTGGCCGACGACCCAGAGCTGATCAACGCCTCGCCGATGCAGGACGGCTGGTTCTTCCGCATCCAGGCCAGCAACCCTGCCGACCTCGACACCCTGATGGACCAGGACGGCTACGACCGCTTCCTGGCCGACAACGCCTGAACCGGGGTAGCCGCCATGAACAACCCGTGTATCCCGCTGGGCACGCTTGATGAGTTTGTCGCCCGTCACATCGGCCCGCGCGAAGGCGATATCGAGGCCATGCTGGCGCTGACCGGCCATGATTCGCTCGACGCGCTGATCGACAGCGTCATCCCCGCCAGTATCAAGGGCAGCAGTGTGCTCGCGCTGACCCCGGGGCAGGGCGAAGCAGAAGCGCTGGCCGCACTCAAGGCAATTGCCGCGCGCAACCAGCTGTATCGCAACCACATCGGCCAGGGCTATTACCCTTGCCATACCCCGGCCCCGATCCTGCGCAACCTGCTGGAGAACCCGGCCTGGTACACCGCGTACACGCCGTACCAGCCGGAAATTTCCCAAGGCCGCCTGGAAGCACTGCTGAACTTCCAGACCCTGGTCAGCGACCTGACCGGAATGCAAATCGCCAACGCCTCGTTGCTCGATGAAGCCACCGCTGCCGCCGAGGCCATGACCTTCTGCAAGCGCCTGGCGAAGAACAAGGCCCCGGCGTTCTTCGCTTCCCGCCATTGCCACCCGCAAACCCTCGATGTGTTGCTTACCCGTGCGCGGCCACTGGGTATCGAGGTGGTCATCGGTGATGAGGCGGCGCTGGAGGGCCAACCCCTGGACGGCTATTTCGGCCTGCTGTTGCAGTACCCGGCCAGTACCGGTGCAATCGTCGATCACCGCGCCCTGGTGCAGCGCGCCCATGCAGCGGGCGCGCTGGTTTCGGTATCCGCCGACCTGCTCGCCCTGACCTTGCTGGCGCCCCCGGGGGAGTGGGGCGCCGACGTGGTCATCGGCAGCGCCCAGCGCTTTGGTGTGCCATTGGGTTTCGGCGGCCCGCATGCGGCGTACTTTGCCACCCGCGACGCGTTCAAGCGCGACATGCCCGGCCGCCTGGTCGGCGTGTCCATCGACCGCTTCGGCAAACCGGCACTGCGCCTGGCCATGCAGACCCGCGAGCAACATATCCGCCGCGAAAAAGCCACCAGCAACATCTGCACCGCACAAGTGCTGCTGGCCAACATCGCCAGCATGTATGCGGTTTACCACGGCCCCCAAGGCCTGGCACAGATCGCCCGGCGGGTGCACCGCCTGACGGCGATCCTGGTGCAGGGGTTGCGCCAGCTCGGGCATCAGGTCGAACAGGCGCACTTCTTCGACACCGTCAGCGTGGTCACCGCCAGGCCGTTGGCCGATGTGCTGGCGGCGGCCAACGCTGCCCGGTTGAACCTGCGCCTGATCGACGACGTACGGGTTGGCGTGGCGCTGGATGAAACCTGCGAGCAGGCGAGCGTCGAGGCCCTGTGGCAGGTGTTTGCGGGCGCGGGGCAGGCGCTTCCGGACTTCGCGGCGTTGGCTGCCGACGGTGCCGATTGCCTGCCGTCGGTGCTGCTGCGTGACACGCCTTACCTGCAGCACCCGGTGTTCAACCGTTACCACGCTGAAACCGAGCTGATGCGTTACCTGCGTCGCCTGGGCGACAAGGACCTGGCCCTGGACCGCAGCATGATCGCCTTGGGCTCTTGCACCATGAAGCTCAACGCCGCCAGCGAGATGATCCCGATCACCTGGCCCGAGTTCGGCGCCCTGCACCCGTTCGCCCCGGCCAGCCAATCGCTGGGCTACCGGCAATTGACCGATGAGCTGGAGGCCATGCTGTGTGCGGCCACCGGTTATGACGCCATGTCGTTGCAGCCTAACGCCGGGTCCCAGGGCGAGTACGCCGGTCTGCTGGCCATACGCGCCTACCACGCCAGCCGTGGCGAGGCCGGGCGTGATGTGTGCCTGATCCCGTCATCGGCCCATGGCACCAACCCGGCCACGGCGCAGATGGCCGGCATGCAGGTGGTGGTGGTCAACTGCGATGAGCGCGGCAATGTCGATGTCGCCGACCTGCAGCGCAAGGCCGAGCAACACAAGGCCACGCTGGCGGCCTTGATGATTACCTACCCGTCGACCCACGGTGTGTTCGAAGACGGCATCACCCGTATCTGCGACATCATTCATGCGTGTGGCGGCCAGGTGTACCTGGACGGCGCCAACATGAACGCCATGGTCGGGCTGTGTGCGCCCGGCAAGTTCGGTGGCGATGTGTCGCACCTGAACCTGCACAAGACGTTCTGCATTCCCCACGGTGGCGGCGGCCCCGGCGTCGGCCCGATCGGGGTCAAGGCGCACCTGGCGCCGTTCCTGCCGGGGCACGGCCACCTGCCGCAGCCACAGGGCGCGGTCAGTGCGGCGCCGTATGGCAGTGCCAGTATCTTGCCGATTACCTGGATGTACATCCGCATGATGGGCGGGGCAGGGCTCAAGCGGGCCTCGCAGCTGGCGATCCTCAGTGCCAACTACATCGCCCGGCGCCTGGAGGAGCACTACCCGGTGCTGTACACCGGCGAGAACGGCCTGGTGGCCCACGAGTGCATTCTTGACCTGCGACCGCTCAAGGACAGCAGCGGCATTGGCGTCGAGGATGTGGCCAAACGGTTGATCGACTTTGGCTTCCATGCCCCGACCATGTCGTTCCCGGTGGCCGGCACGCTGATGGTCGAGCCGACCGAAAGCGAGTCCAAAGAGGAGCTGGACCGCTTTTGCGCCGCGATGATCTGCATCCGCGAAGAAATCCGCGCGGTGGAAAACGGCACCCTGGACAAGCTCGACAACCCACTGAAGAACGCGCCGCACACCGCCCGCGAACTGGTCGGTGAATGGGCCCACAGCTATAGCCGGGAACTGGCGGTGTACCCGCTTGCCGACCTGCGCGAGAGCAAGTACTGGCCGCCGGTAGGGCGCGTGGACAACGTCTACGGCGATCGCAACCTGGCCTGCGCCTGCCCGCCGCTGTCGAGTTACCAAGACGCCTGACCCTGCTGGCCCGGAGCCGCTCCGGGCCCTATTTGCCGACCGAACAATCAAGGAATCACACCCATGTTCCATAAAAGCCTGACCCTGTCCGATTTCGACCCTGCGCTGTTCGACGCCATTCGCCGCGAAGTGCAACGCCAGGAAGACCACATCGAGCTGATCGCCTCGGAAAACTACACCAGCCCGCAGGTGATGCAGGCGCAAGGTACCGAACTGACCAACAAGTACGCCGAAGGCTACCCGGGCAAGCGTTATTACGGTGGCTGCGAGCATGTCGATGTGGTCGAGCAGCTGGCCATCGACCGTGCAAAGCAACTGTTCGGCGCGGGTTATGCCAACGTCCAGCCGCATTCTGGCTCCCAGGCCAACGCTGCGGTCTACCTGGCCTTGTTGCAGGCCGGGGACACATTGCTGGGCATGAGCCTGGCGCATGGCGGCCACCTGACCCACGGCGCCAAGGTGTCGTCTTCGGGCAAGCTGTACAACGCCGTGCAATATGGCATCGACGCCAACGGCCTCATTGACTACGACGAAGTCGAGCGCCTGGCCGTCGAGCACCAGCCGAAGATGATCGTGGCGGGCTTCTCGGCCTACTCGAAAACCCTCGACTTCCCGCGTTTTCGGCAGATCGCCGACAAGGTCGGGGCCTACCTGTTCGTCGACATGGCCCACGTCGCCGGGCTGGTAGCGGCGGGGTTGTACCCCAACCCGCTGCCGTATGCCGACGTGGTCACCACCACCACCCACAAGACCCTGCGCGGGCCACGTGGTGGTCTGATCCTGGCCAAGGCGGACCCGGAGCTTGAGAAAAAGCTCAATTCGGCGGTGTTCCCGGGCGGGCAGGGCGGGCCGCTGATGCACGTGATCGCGGCCAAGGCGGTGTGCTTCAAGGAAGCTTTGGAGCCTGGCTTCAAGGACTACCAGCGCCAGGTCATCAGCAACGCCCAGGCCATGGCACAGGTGTTCATGCAGCGGGGCTTCGACGTAGTTTCAGGCGGCACCGACAACCACCTGTTCCTGGTCAGCCTGATCCGCCAGGGCATTACCGGCAAGGACGCCGACGCCGCGCTGGGGCGTGCGCACATCACGGTGAACAAGAACGCCGTGCCCAACGACCCGCAGTCGCCGTTCGTGACCTCGGGCCTGCGCATCGGCACCCCGGCGGTGACGACCCGTGGTTTCAAGGAAGCGGAATGCCGCGCCCTGGCGACCTGGATCTGCGACATCCTTGACCACCTCGGTGATGCCGATGTCGAGGCCCATGTGGCGGGGCAGGTCGCTGAGTTGTGCAAGCTGTTCCCGGTCTACCCGGCCTGACACCCGTAACCCTCAGCCAGGCAAATGAGCCAATCTCACAGAACTGCACATGACTCAGGCTGCCGCATCACCTTGTAGGAGCAGCCTTGTGCTGCGAAGAGGCCGGTAAGGCTAAAGACTATCTGCCGCTGCAATGGCCTCTTCGCAGCGCAAGGCTGCTCCTACAGGGCTTGTGTTTGCCTTGAAATCAGTGCGGGTCAGCTGGGAGCGGACCGCTTGCGAACTCAGCCTCATCGCCGGCCAGGAGCCAGCCATGTCAACCGAACAACTGCAACACACACCACCGCGCCCGCAGCCGTTGCAGGCCGGGGTAAAACTGCGCGGCGCCGAGAAGGTGGCGCGTATCCCGGTGAAAATCCTGCCCACCGAGGATGTGCCACGCAAGCCCGACTGGATCCGCGTGGCGATCCCGACCACCCCCGAGGTGGCGCGTATCAAGGCGCTGCTGCGCAAGCACAAGCTGCACAGCGTGTGCGAGGAGGCCGCCTGCCCGAACCTGGGCGAGTGCTTCTCTGGCGGCACGGCAACGTTCATGATCATGGGTGACATCTGCACCCGGCGCTGCCCGTTTTGCGATGTCGGCCATGGTCGGCCCAGGCCGCTGGACGTCGACGAACCGAAAAACCTGGCCATCGCTATCGCCGACCTGGGCCTGAAGTACGTGGTGATCACCTCGGTGGACCGTGACGACTTGCGCGATGGCGGCGCCGGGCATTTTGCCGATTGCCTGCGCGAGATCCGCAGGCTGTCACCCGGCATTCAGCTGGAAACCCTGGTGCCCGATTACCGCGGGCGCATGGAGGTGGCCCTGGCCATCACCGGGCAGGAGCCGCCAGACGTGTTCAACCACAACCTCGAAACCGTGCCGCGCCTGTACAAGGCGGCCCGGCCGGGCTCGGACTTCGAGTGGTCGCTGGACCTGCTGGAGCGCTTCAAGCAACAGGTACCGACGGTGCCGACCAAGTCCGGGCTGATGCTCGGCCTGGGCGAAACCGATGAAGAAGTGATCGAAGTGATGCAGCGCATGCGTGAGCATCAGGTCGACATGCTGACGCTTGGGCAGTACTTGCAGCCTTCCCGCAGCCACCTGCCGGTGCAGCGTTTCGTGCACCCGGACACCTTTGCCTGGTTTGCCGAACAGGGCCTGGCAATGGGCTTCAGGAACGTGGCATCCGGGCCATTGGTGCGTTCGTCCTACCATGCTGACCAGCAGGTGCAGTTTGCCGAACGCGTCGTTGTCGGCTGAGTGTTGTGGCCTGATTGCGCTTTAAAAAGGGAGGGGATTCAAAGTTGGCATGGAAATCTCATGTAAAGCGCTTGGCATACGATTTTCGTAACCTGGCGTTCACCCTCCATGGACAAAAACAAAAGGGGGCTTACATGAGTTGTCTGATTTGCGCCGGGCAGGCGCAATCCGTCGAATGCACCCATGGATGGGAAGAGCGGCATTGCTCCCAGTGTGGATGTTACCGAATGTCACAAGCGCTCATCCTGGTGATGATGGAAGAGGGGCAGATTTTCGATACGGCGCGCATGCGCGAATGGCTGGCGGTTCGGCGTGTTTCGGTGCCTGTGCCTTCCATCGACCATCCCCAGGCGATATTGGCGCGTTGAACCGGCGTTGCAGCGGGCATGGTGTACCTCGCTTGGTGGACTGCGGCATCATAGCGTGCCCGGCCATCAACGCACCCAGGAGACCACGATGATCAACACTGGCGATCTACTGCCCGACGTTACGCTGTACGAGTACAACAATGACGAAGGCGCCTGCGCGATCGGCCCGCATGCCTTTTCCGTTCACGCGCGCTGCAAGCACAAAAAAGTGGTTGTTTTCGGTTTGCCTGGCGCGTTCACGCCTACCTGTTCTGAACGCCACGTCCCGGGTTATATCGCCGAGGCGCAAGCGTTGTTCGCTGCGGGCGTTGACGAAATCCTCTGTGTGTCGGTGAACGATGCCTTTGTCATGAATGCCTGGGGCAACAGCCTGCAGGTGGGCGGGGCGGTGAGGATGATCGGCGATGGCAACGGCGAGTTCACCGACGCACTGGGCCTGATCCAGGACCTGTCGGCGCGAGGGTTGGGGCGCCGTTCGCTGCGTTACGCCATGGTGGTCGACAACCTGGTTGTCAAACACATTGCTGTCGAAGCGCCTGGCAAGTTCGAGGTCAGTGACGCGGCGAGCGTGCTGGCTGCGTTGCGCCACGTTTAGCCGCCATCACTGCGCTCAAGCAGACGACTTCGCCAGGTTCTGCAAGACCGCCAGCGCCTGTTGCGCATCGTCTTTGGCAACGAAAATATGGTCGTGGTAGTAGGCAGCAATCACATTGCAACTGATGTTGGCGTTGCCGAGTGCCGTGGCAAACGCGGCTGTCAGCCCGACTGCCTCCAGCGCGGAATGAATGGTCAGGGTGATCCAGGCCGCCACGTAGCTGTATTCGAGTCCCAATGCGTCGGCCTTGGTCCGCTCTAGAATAGCGGTCAGGCCCTCCTGCTCGCGGAAGGTGCCAATGGGGAATTCACCGTTTAATTTGGCCGGGTCGGATAACGTGCAGAACACGTATTCGCCGGGATTGAGCGAAGGTTGCATGCCCGATAGCAATTTTGCGATTGAGGTTTCGCCCGACATGGCGTGCTCCCTTAAGCTGTATGGATTTGGGTGGCGTGGATGCGGCCACAGAGGGCCAGCATTATTGTTGAGCACGACATAAGCTGCAGTGAAATCTGCTGATGATCAATTAGTAGTGCTAATGTGCCCTGCTCAAGCTGAACAGCGCCCCCTGTTCATTTAAGTTAGGTTCCGCCCACACTGGGGCCGCAAGGCGACCCCAACTACTCAAATGAACATAGGCGAATTACAGGGTCTTCAGGCGGCGTTGCCAACGTGGCGCGCTGCATCCTCCAGGATCAGGTCGGCGCCTTTTTCCGCCACCATCATGACGGCCGCATTGGTATTGCCGGAGGTGACGTTGGGGAAAATCGATGCATCGACAATCCGCAAACCTTGCAATCCATGCACCTTGAGGTGTTTATCCACCACACTCGTGGCCGGGTCGTCACCCATGGCGCAACTGCCGCACAGGTGATAGATCGAGCCGCAGTTTTCGCGGAAATACTGCAACATGCTTTGCTCGTCATCTACCGCCGCTCCCGGCAGCACCTCGCGAAGGGTGATCGCTTGCAGCGCCGGCGCGTGCATGATCTTGCGGATCAGGCGGCTGCCCTGGATGGCTTCGTCGATGTCCTTCTGCGTGCTCAGGTAATTGGGGTCGATCAGCGCCGGCACGTTCGGGTCGTTGGAGGCAATACGGATTTCGCCACGGCTGGTCGGCCGGCAGGGGTTGAAGCACAGCAGGAAGCCGGAATAAGGCTCGGGCTTGAGCGTCGCCTTGTTGCTTTTGGGGATCTGGTACGACAACGGGTTGAAATACAGCTGCAAGTTCGGGTGCTGCTGCTGGTCGTCACTGCGGAAGAATCCGCCAGACTGGTTCACGCTCAGCGACAGCGGGCCTTTGCGTGTCAGCAGGTACTGCAGGCCCAGCTTGAGCTTGCCCAGCAGGGAGCCGAACACGTCATTGAGGGTCGGCATGCTGGCTTCGTAGTAGTAACTCACGCACAAGTGGTCTTGCAGATTCTTGCCCACCGCTGGGAGCTCATGGCGCAGCGAAATGCCATGCTGTTCGAGTAGCGCGGGCTCGCCTACGCCAGAGAGTTGCAGCACCTTCGGGGTATCCACTGCCCCGGCGGCCAGGATCACTTCACGGCGTGCGCGGAATTCGCGCTGCTCGCCATTTTGTGAAATGCGCACACCCACGGCGCGTTTGCCCTCGAACAACACTTGTTCAACCAGTGCGTGGTGTTCGAGGGTCAGGTTGGGCCTGCCCAGGGCCGGGTGCAGATAGGCGATGCTGCTGGAGCTGCGCTGGCCATCGCGCACGTTCACATCATAGATGCCCGCGCCTTCGAAGTGCTTGCCATTGAAATCGTCGCTGCGCGGGTAGCCAAGCTGCTCGCAACCTTCAAGAAACACGTCGCAGATCGGATGCGCCTGGCCTTTCATCGGGGTGATGCCGATGGGGCCGTTGGCGCCGTGGTATTCGCTGTTGCCGGCCGGGTGCGATTCGAGCTTGCGAAAATACGGCAGCACGTCCTTGAACGCCCAGCCTTCAGCGCCGTTGGCCGCCCAGTCGTCGAAGTCGTGAGCCTGGCCGCGCACGTAGATCATCGCGTTGATCGAACCGGAGCCACCCTGCACCTTCCCACGCGGTGCGTACAGACTGCGGCCGGCGAGTTGTGCCTGTGGCTGGCTGTAGTACATCCAGTTGAAGGTGGGGTTGTAGTAGAGCTTGGCAAAGCCCACCGGGAGCTTGAACCAGGGCGAGCGGTCTTTGCCGCCTGCTTCGAGCAGCAGCACCGAGTGCTGGCCCGATTCGCTCAGGCGCGCAGCGAGGATGCAACCCGCTGAGCCGGCACCGGCGATGATGTAGTCGAATGTGTTCATGTAGGGCTAATCCAGGTGAAGGTAAGGCCGCCCGCGTTGGGCGGCCGGGCATTCAGCCCTTGGCGGGCGAGACGTCCTTGACGTCGACCGGATGAGGGGCCATCTGCAAGTGCAGGCGTTCGCCTTCGTACCCCGAATGGCGACGCACCACGTCCATGTTCAGCTCGATCCCCAGGCCAGGCTCGCGGGACGGGATGATGTAGCCGTCTTCCCACTGCAGTGGCTTTTTGAGGATTTCGGCGTGGAAGCCATCCCAGGTGCCGATGCTTTCCTGAATCAGGAAGTTCGGCGTGCAGGCCGCGAGTTGGAAGCTCGCGGCCGCACCAATCGGCCCGTTGTACAGGTGCGGGGCGATTTGCGCGTAGTACGCTTCGGCCATGCTGGCGATCTTCTTGCCTTCGAGCAGGCCGCCGCAGCGCCCCACGTTCATTTGCAGGATCGACGCGCCACCGGCCTGCAGCAGCTTGAAGAATTCGTATTTGGTGGTCAGCCGCTCGCCCGTGGCGATCGGGATGCTGGTTTTGCTGGCGACCTGGGCCATGGCCTCTTCCTGGCCTGGCGGGATCGGCTCCTCGAACCACAGCGGGTCGTACTTCTCCAGCCGTTTGGCCAGGCGAATGGCCGACGACGGCACCATCTGCCCGTGGGTACCGAACAGCAGGTCACAACGGTTGCCCACCGCTTCACGGATGCGTTTGCAGAAGGTTTCGCAGCGCTCCAGCACTTCCAGCGAAATCTGGTGGCCGGAAAACGCGGTATACGGGCCGGCCGGGTCGAACTTCACAGCGGTAAAACCCAGCTCCATGTTCTGCACCGCGCACTCGGCGGCCAGGTCCGGGTCGCTGTAGTCGTACTCACCCTGGGCGTTGACCGGGTACAGGTAGGTGTAGGAACGCAGGCGCTCATGCACCTGGCCGCCGAGCAGCTCGTACACCGGCTTGTTCGCCGCCTTGCCGATGATGTCCCAGCAGGCCAT
Organism: Pseudomonas sp. WOUb67; assembly: GCF_050058005.1. Classification (NCBI taxonomy): domain Bacteria; kingdom Pseudomonadati; phylum Pseudomonadota; class Gammaproteobacteria; order Pseudomonadales; family Pseudomonadaceae; genus Pseudomonas; species Pseudomonas sp. WOUb67. The sequence goes on from NZ_CP170112.1 coordinate 3,426,414, forward strand.
CTCCAGGCCGCTGACCACACCCATCATGGTCAAGTCCGGGCGCTGGGTGAAACCGCTGGAATACGCACGGCGGAAGAAGCGCTCGATGTGGTGCGGGTCCTGGTCGAGCAGGTAGCGGCTGAACACATCCTCGATCACCGGCACCATTGCACGCGGGTGGAAGGTGGCGGCGTAGATCTCGCCGACCCCTTCAATGCCGCAGTCGGTCTTCAGGGTGACGAACAGCCAGTACATACCGCCGACATGGGGCGGCGGAACTGCGACGACGTGAGTCTGGAGAGAGACGATTTTCATGCTTTGTCTGCCTTGGCCTTGATGCGTTTATTCAGCAGGAACGTGGCAATCACACCCAGGAGGCCGATGCCCACGACGTAGGAGAAGTAGATCTGGTAACCGAGAAAGCCAGGGTAGTGGTCGGTGATCCAGCCGTTGAGCAGCGGCAGGAACACGTCAGGCGAATAGCCGACCAGCGAAATGATGCCGATGGCCAGGCCCGTGACCCGCAGCGGGATTTGGCAGTCATCCAGAATGGCCCAGTACAAGCCACGGATGGCGTAGGTCATCAGGCCGATGAACAGCACCAGGAACACCAGCACACCCAGCGAATGCAGGCTTGGCAGCAGGATCAGGCCGAGCATGCCCAACGCGGCGCAGAGCATGGCCCAGGCCAGCACGCCGACCTTGGAGAAGCGATCGCCCAGCCAGCCACCGCCGATACCGCCCAGGGGCCGCATCCACAGCTTGATTGTGGTGATCAGGCCAGCAGCAGTGGCGCTCAGGCCGAAGCCGCCTTCTTGCAAGTAAGCCGAGAAGCTGTAGGTTGCCCAGAAGAAGTGGTAGCCGCAGAACACGATGGCGGTGACCAACCACAGCTCTGGAATGGCCGCCAGGGTGCGCAGGTCCTGCAACAGGTTGGGTTTTTCACGTTGTTTCTGGCTGGTGGCAACCTGTGGGTCGCGCACCAGGGCCAAGAGCAAGCCGAGCACGATGCAGCAGGCGGCATAGAAGTGAATGACTTTTACCAGACCGAGCGCGTTACCATTGGTGTTGTTGTCCGCGACATACGCGAAGAGCGCCAGCGCCACGGTGGCCAACAAGGCCTCGACCAGTCCGCGACCGCCGTCCAGCACGCCGAAGAAGCGGCCTTGCTCGGCTTCGCCGGCGATCATGTTGACCCGCTTGATCAGTGACGCCCAGAAGGTCAGCCCGGTGGTGATGCCGAAGCCGCAGAAGATCATCAAGAGCATGTCGAAGCTGGGCAGTTGCGCGTACCACAGCCCGAGCAAGCCGGTGCCGATCAGCGAGAAGCTGATCAGAAAGCGCGGTGAAATGCGGTCGGCCAACCAGCCGCTGGGCAGGTAGCTGAGCAGAAATGCAGTGCCCAGGATCGAGTACAGGTAGCCCAGTTCACTGTTGCTGATGGCCAGCGCTTCGAGCATCGAGCTCTGGTACACCTGGCGCAGGTAGAGCATGGGGTAGATGGCACCCGCAGCCAGAACCAGCAGCGCCAGTTGCAGGTATCGCCCCATGTTGGCAGTTGAGGGGGTGGCGTCGAGGGTTTGTGCATTTATTGTTTTTTTCATTGTTGCTCTCACGGGCGTGGGGCCGCCCAAGGGTGAATAGGCGCGCAGGCAGCGCGCCGTTATCGATCAGTATTTGAGGACCACAAGGCGGGTCTGGGTGAATTCGAGCATGCCGTGCTTGCCGTCATCACCACCGAGCCCGGAGCGCTTCCAGCCCGCGTGGTAGCCCTGGTATGGGTCGGCTGGGGTGCGGTTGACGTAGAGTTCGCCGGCCTCGATGGCATGGGCCACCTTCATCGCCGTGCGGTAGTGCTCGCTGTAAAGCACCGACGACAGCCCGAACTGGTGGTCGTTGGCCATCGCCAGTGCATCGTCCAGGGTTTCGTAGGCCAATACCGGCAGCACCGGGGCGAAGTTTTCTTCCTGGACGATTTCCATGTCCTGGCGGCAGTGGCTGAGCAACGTCGCGGGGTAGAAGTTGCCCGGCCCTTCTGGCAGATAACCACCGGCCTCCACGCGCGCGCCGTCGGCGATCGCGCGTTGCACCTTGGCGTGGATTTCTTCACGGGCGGCGGCGCTGATCAGCGGGCCCATGAAGGCGGCATCGTCGGCGCGGTTGCCGATACGCACGGCAGCGAATTTTTCACGCAGCAAGGCCAGGAACCGGTCGTGCACGCTGGCTTGTACATAAACCCGCTCGATGGCGGTGCACAATTGACCGCAATGGGTGGTCTTGGAGGCCACGATGGCGCTGGCGGCCGCTTCCAGATCGGCATCAGCTTCGATGATGGCGGGGGTTTTCCCCCCCAGCTCCAGCGAAGGTTTGGCGATGTTGGCCTTGCAGTATTCGAGCACGGTGCGCCCGGCACGCACGCTGCCGGTCAGGGTGATCATGCCGACCGCTGGGTGCGTGCACAGCGTGGCCGCCACGTCGTGTCCCATGGCCAGGATGTTGATCACGCCCGCTGGCAGGTCGGCCTGTTGCACGGCACGGGCGATGGCGAAGGCCGACAGCGGCGTGTTGTTGCTGGGCCGCACCACCACGGTATTGCCGGTAATCAGCGCCGGGGCCACCTTGCGCATGAAGGTGTACACCGGGTAGTTGAACGGGATCAGGCAGGCGACTACGCCAATCGGCTCGCGTTGCAGCAGTATGGTCTCGTCGCGGCTGTCGCTGGGGATCACTTCACCTTCGATACGGCGGGCCCATTCGGCGTGGTAGCGGGTGATTTCCGCGGCATACAGGGCTTCGTTGCGTGCTTCGAGCGGGGCTTTGCCGGACTCGGCGGCCAGCGCCTGGCCGATATCGTCGGCGCAGGCACCCAGTGCCGAGGCCAGGCGACGCATGTGATTGGCACGTTCGATGGCCGGCAGTGCGGCCCACTCGCGCTGAGCACGCGCGGCAGCGTCGACGGCTTGGGTGACGAGTTCATGGCTGGCGGCGGCAACGGTGCCGACCTGTTCGCCGGTGGCCGGGTCGAGCACGGTGAAGGCGTCGTTGGCGGTACGGTCGACGAAACGGCCGTCGATAAAGTTCTGCTCTGTACGCATGGGGAGGTCCGAGTGCGAGGTTTAATGGCTCCACAAGGCCTGAGTAGCGGGCGAGATGACCGGCGGGCATTCAGGTTTTTTCTTGTGGCTTATGGCGGACAATTTGTCGCAGCGCGGGGGAGGGGGCAAACGATTAATAGGCGCCAGTAATGTGCATAAAAAGCATGTTAGTGGGCGTTTTGGGGCCGCAAAGCGGCCCCAAAAACTTAGAAGTAATAGCCAATGTTCATGTAAAGCTGGTTTTCCCACTGGTCACTACCGCCAACACCCAGGCTCTGGGTGTAGCTGCTGCCGCCAATGTACGGGTCGTTCTTGCCGATCAGCCATTCGGTGGCAATCCACAGTTTGCTGAACGAGAACGACGTGCCCAGGATCAACCGCTGTGACGTCTTGAAGTCGGAAGCGGATTTGTCGAAAGCGCTGTAGTTGGCATATAGCTTGACCCCGCTGATCTGGTCGAACAGATACTTGCCGTCCACGTCGTAGCTCAGGTCGGCCACATACAGGTTGCCACCGCTGGCAACGTTGAAGGTGCCGTCATAGCCACCGAAGCTGACTACTTCGTCGGTGCCAGGGTTGCGTGGCGACATTTGCTGGCGCGCCGCCTGCAACTGCACACCCCAAGGGCCATTTTTGCCCAGGTAATGCACCGCTATTGCGTTACGACGGCCATCGTTGCCGGTATCGTTGTTCTTCAGGGTCGAGGTCAGGCCCGACACACCTACCTCGGACTTCCATCCCCCGAGGTCCAGGGCTTTGGCCACGCGTAGCACCGCGGTGTTGCGCTCACGGTTGTCGCTGCCATCGGCCACATAGTCATCGGCCGACGAAACCACGGTCGAGTAAGTACGGCCGTTGGAAGTGCCCTTGCCTTGCCAGGCCGGGCGCACGTAGTAGCCGGTCTGGATGTTCCAGTCACCCACCTGTTGAATGTACTTGGCACCAATCTGGTACACGTCCTCCAGGCCGACCACGTTGCCCAGGGTTTCGAAGAAGGTGCTGCCGAAGTAGGGCTGCAGGCCGAACGGCACTTGGTTCAGGCCCACCTGGACCTGCTGGTCGGGGTTGAACTTGTAACCCACCCACGCGCTCTCTGCGAAGGCCACATCGCCGACGTTGTTGGTGTACTGGTAAGGGTAGGCGCGGCCATAGAAGCGGTACTTGGCGGCGCCGATCCAGGTGTCCGAGGTGTATTTGGCAGTGAGGAACGCGGTGTCGAAGTTGAACTTCTGGATATCGCGGTCCGGGTCGTAGTCCCAGCGGGCGCGCACTGCACCGCCGAGGTCGAGGTTATCGGTGACCTGAATGGCCGACGCAGGGGCCGCGATTGCGCCCAGTACCGGTATCAGGGTGATGAGGCGGAAGGCGTGTGGGCGTGAAATGCGCACAGTGGTGCTCCTTGTTTTATGGTTATGGTTGGCAAACGAAGCCTGTGCCGCGGCAATTGCCGCAGCCGAAAACAGGGTGTTGCGGGCCTGGTGGGGCGTGGTTTAGCCGAACATCACGCGCATACCTTGGCGCCAGGCGAGGCCGAGGCCCCCGGCGCCGCCGCCAGCAAGGTTTGCGTGTAGGCATGGCGGGGGCTGCCCAGCACCTGTTGCGCGGTGCCGTACTCCACCACCTCGCCTTGGCGCATCACCGCGATGTGATCGCTGATCTGCGCCGCGACCCGCAGGTCGTGCGTGATGAACAAAATGCTCAGGTTCAACTGCTGCTGCAGTGAAGCGAGCAGCTCCAGCACTTGCTTTTGCACCGAAACGTCGAGGGCCGACACGCTTTCATCGGCGATCAACACTTCAGGCCGCATGGCCAGGGCGCGGGCGATGCCGATGCGCTGGCGTTGCCCGCCAGAGAACTGCCGAGGCTTGCGTTTGAGCGCGTCACGCTTGAGCCCGACCTGCTCCAGCAGGTCGCCTGCTTCTTGCCAGGCCTGCTTGGCGCCCACACCACGCAGTTGTGCGGCCCTGGCGATGATGTCACCGACCCGATGGCGTGGGTTGAGCGAGCCGTAAGGGTCCTGGAAGATCATCTGGATGCGTCGACGGTTCTGTGCCAGGTGGTTGCCGTGCAAGGCCAAAAAATCCGTTTCGCCAACCCAGACATGGCCACTGTCGCTTTCGATCAGCCGGATCGCAGCCTTGACCAGCGTGCTCTTGCCCGAGCCGGACTCGCCGACAATGGCCAAGGTCTTGCCGCGTGGAAGGTTCAGCGTCACGTCCTTCAGTGCCGCCACCTGCTGGCTGCCAACGCGGTAGGTCTTGGTCAGGTGCTCGATGCGCAGGGCCAGTTCGCCGTCGGGCGAGGGTGTGTGCAGCTCAGGGTTGAGCGAAGGCACGGCCGCGATCAATTTGCGCGTGTACGGGTGGTTCGGCGCATTCAGCACCTGGTCCCGCTCACCGATTTCCACCAGCCGGCCGCCTTCCATCACGGCAATGCGGTCGGCGATCTCGGCCACCACGCCAAAGTCGTGGGTGATGAACAAGATGCCATGCTGCCCCCGGCCACGCAGTTCCCTGACCAGCTTGAGCACTTGTGCCTGGGTGGTCACGTCCAGGGCGGTGGTGGGCTCGTCGGCGATCAGCAGGTCCGGGTTCATGGCCAGGGCCATGGCGATCACCACCCGCTGGCATTGGCCGCCAGAAAGCTGATGGGGGAAGCTCTCGGCGATCCGGGGTGGGTCGGGCAGGTGGGTGGACTCCAGCAAGGCGAGCATGCGCTCACGGCGTTGCTGGGCATTCAACTCGGGGGCGTGGATCTCGAAGATTTCTTCAACCTGGCGGCCAATGCGGATTGCTGGGTTGAGGGCGGCCATGGGCTCCTGAAAGATCATCGCGATGCGGTTGCCACGCAGCTTGCGCAGGGCCGCTTCGTCCAGGGCGCAGATGTCTTCACCCAGAAACTCGATACGCCCGCCGCCCTGGCGCAAGCCCTTGGCATAGTCGCCCATGATGGCGGCGGACAGCACCGATTTGCCGGAGCCGGACTCACCGATCACACAGAGGATTTCGCCTTTGTACACATCCAGGCTGATACCTTGGACCGCGTGACTGCGGTCTGCGCCTTCCGGCAACTGGATGCTGAGGTTGTCTACGTGCAGTACGTGCTGTTGGGTCATCACTCAGCTCCTCGTGCCTTTTTGTGCGTGTTCGTCCAGGCCATCAGCCAGCAGGCTGAGGCCAAGCATCAAGGTGGAGATGGCGATGCAGGGGAAGATCACCAGATGCGGGAAGGTGATGGCCATGCTGCGGCCTTCGTTGATCATGCCGCCCCAGTCTGGCGTTGGCGGAGGAAGGCCAAGGCCGAGGAAGCCCAAGGCGCCGATCATGATCGCGGTGTAGCCAATGCGCAGGCAGAAATCGACGATCAACGGCCCGCTGCAGTTGGGCAGGATTTCTGCCAGCATGATGCGCAGCGAGCCTTCCCCTTGGGTGATGGCACTGAGCACGTAGTCGCGCGAGCGGATATCGATGGTCAGGGCACGCATGATGCGGAAAATCGCCGGCGCGCTGGTGAAGGTCACCGCGATCAGGATATTCACCGCCGAGGCGCCCAGGGCGATGATGATCACGATGTAGAGCACCAGCACCGGGAACGCCAGCACCGTGTCGGCGACGTACGACAGCACGGCGTCCACCTTGCCGTTGAAGTAGCCAGCGCACAGGCCCATGGCGATACCCACGGCAAAGGCAGTGGCGGTGGCGAGGATCGACCACAGCAAGACTGTGCGCGTGCCCCAGATCAGCCGCGAGGCGATGTCCCGCCCCATCATGTCGGTGCCGAGCAGAAACAATTGCCCGCCGTCATCACTGCTCAACGGTGTGAGCAGCGGCGTGAAGCTGGCGAGCGGATCGTAGGGGGCCAGCCAAGGGGCAAGCAGCGCGAGTGTGGCCCAGCTGCCAACCAGCAGCAGGCCGAGCAGCGCCAGGGGGTGTTTGAAGGCGTTTAGTATGTGCATCAGGCACCTCCGAGGCTGCGCAAGGTGATGCGCGGGTTGAGCCAGGTGTAGGCCAGGTCGGAGAAGATCTTGGTGGCGCCAACCACCAGCGCACTGATCATGGCGCAGGCCTCGATCAAGTAGACGTCGTGGTTCAGTGAGGCGGTGTAGAGCAGCGAACCGAAGCCCTTGTAGGCAAAGAACACCTCCACCACGATCACGTTCGAAAGCAGCCAGGGGATGTACAGCATGATTACCGTCACCGGCGCGATCAGCACATTGCGCAAGGCGTGGTGCAGAACGATTTGCCGGGTGGGCACGCCCTTGAGGCGCGCGGTGCGGATGTACGGTGCCTGCATGACCTCGATCATCGAGGCACGGGTGATACGCGCGAGGTAGCCGACGCCGAACAGGCACAGCACCATCAGCGGCATGGCCAGTTCCGCCAGGTTGAAGCCATCTGCCATGCTGCTGACCCCAGGCAACCAGTTCAGCCAGAAGACGAAAATGGCCGAGACGAACACCGCACTGGCGAAGTCCGGGATCGAAGTGGTCACGATCGACAGGCAGGACACCAGGCGGTCGAGCAGCGAGCCCTGGCGGATGCCAGCCAGGACACCGAGCGTGATTGCTACCGGCACCATAACCAGCAGTGCCAGGCCTGCGAGTGCTAGGGTTTGCATGAGGTTGGGCAGCAGCAGGTCGATGACTGGGGTGCGAAAGTGCACCGAAGTGCCCCAGTCACCGGTCACGAAGTCTTTCAGCCACACCAGGTAACGCCAGGCGAACGGCTGGTCGTAGCCCTGTTCGTGCAGCCACGCCGCGCGTTGGTCGGCCGCCGAGTAGGGGCCAAGCACGTGAGTTGCAACGTCTTCAATGTTCAGTTCCAGGGCCAGGAAAACGATCACTGAAACCGATAGCAGTGTCGCTATCAGCCCCAGGACCTTGCGTAATAGAAACTCAGCCATGCTTGCGCGCTCCGGCTAGTCAAGGGAGGGCGGGCTATCCGTGAGCGGGTAGCCCGGTCGCATGGGTCAGGCGGTCAGCCACACTTGGTCCATCGGGAAGAAGTCCGATGGATGCACGCGGAAACCTTGGACCTTCTTGCTCGCCACGGTGAACTTGTCGCCCCAGAACGGCTGCACCATCACGCAGGCGTCCTGGAGGATCTGCTCGACGCTTTGCATGGCCTCGGCCCGTCGCTTGGGGTCGATGATGCCCATGGCCTGGTCCAGGGCCGCGTCGAAGGCTGGGTCCTGGTAGTGGCTTTCGTTCCAGGCGGCGCCGCTACGGTAGGCAAGCTCCAGCGACATCACGCCCAGTGGCCGGTGTGCCCAGTAGGTGAGGCTGAACGCGGCCTTGTCCCAGATCGGCCAGTATTGGGTCGCGGGTATGACCTTGAGGTTGATGCGGATGCCGGCCTCCGTGCAGTTCTGTTGCAGGATCTGCGCGCAGTCCTGCTCGAAACGGCCTTGGGTGTTACCCACGATCAGGTCGATGTCGATGCCCTTGGAGAAGCCGGCCTCAGCCAGCAGTTGCTTGGCTTGGGCAACATCACGGGCGCGCTTTGGCAACGGGAAGTATTCGGGGTGCGAGGGGGCGACATGGTGGTCCTCGCCCACGGTACCCATGCCGCGGTAGGCGATTTTGAGCATTTGCGCATTGTCGGCGCACAGCACCACGGCCTTGCGGATACGCAGGTCATCGAACGGCTTCTGGTCGCAGGCCATGCGCATGACCACGGTTTGTGCCGATTTGCAGCTCAGCAACTGCGCGTTGGGCAAGCGTTTGGCCAGGTCCACTTCGGCCACGCTGATGCGGTACAGCACGTCTACCTGGCCGGCTTGCAGGGCCGCCAGTTGCGAGGAAATGTCGGTGCCCATGTCGATGTAGCGCAGCTCGTCCAGCAGCGCCGGCTGGCCCCAGTAGTCGGCACGTTTGGCGAAGGTGGCCTGTTTGTTGACATCGAAGCTGGCCAGTTTGAAGGGCCCGGTACCCAGTGGGTTGCGTGCCCAATCGTCACCGTTGTTGAAGCTGCGGTGCACGATGGCGCAGGTGAAGGCGTTGAGCATCTCCGGGATTGCCAGCATCGGCCGCTTGAGCAGCAGGCGGAACTGATGATCGTCGACCTTTTCGAACGATGCTATTTCCTGGAACGCGGTGCGGTTCACCGACTTGGAGTCTGGCGCGGTCCAGCGCTCGAAGTTGTGCTGCACGTCGGCGACGTTGAAGGTATCGCCATTGCTCCACTTCACGTTCTGGCGCAACTTGAAGGTCCACACTTTGAGGTCTTCGGACGGGCTCCAGCTTTCTGCAAGGTAGGGGTGGGTGATGTTGTCGGCATCTACCCAGGTCAGAAACTCAAGGGCGTTACGCAGCAGGTTCGACGCTTCGATCCAGGTGATGAGCATCGGGTCCTGGATTTCCTGGATGGCGCAGGCAAAGCGCAGGCTACCGCCGGCCTGTGGGATGGCTGCTTGCAGCGAAGGGCCCAGCAGGGTCGAGCCAAGGAAGGTGCTGGCGCTTGCGGCGGCCACGCCCAGCAGGCTGGCGGTGCGTAGGAACTGGCGACGGTTGATTTCGCCACTTTTTACCTGTTGGCAAAGATCGGCAACCGCAGGGTGCGGCGCGCCGCCATCCAGGGTGATGAGTTCGTCGGACATAGGGCAGCTCTCATGTTGTTTTTATTAGAGGTGCCTGGAGTTTCTTCAAACGGGGTAAGGCCGACAAACGACTATTACGTCGCTTTAACCTTCGCTACGCGCATGTTACTTGACAGGCGCGATCATCGTTGCGGTGATCGAAATACGCGAAAGGAGAGGCGCGCTCGTCAATTGCAGTCGGCGACCTCCCCAGAGCCCCCCAAGTTGCCCTCAGCCAACCAGACTTCATGCATCAGCCATTCGCGGAACTGTTCCACATGGACGGGCAGATCCTGGCCAGGCCGGCTGACCCACCAGTACGATTGATGGCCGTCGACCTGCACGTCCAGCACTTGCACTAATTGCCCGGCAGCCAGCTCCCGCGCCACCATTTGCCGGTCGGCGATGGTGATGCCCAGGCCGTCGATGGCCGCCCGGATGGCGAGGTCGAGTGTGTCGAACTCGTAGCCGCCGCTCAGGTCGATGTTGGAGATTCGCGCTGCATCCAGCCAGTGGCGCCAGGTCAAGTAGCGCTGGTCTTCACGGGCCAGTACGTGGAGTAGCGTCATGTTGCGCAGGTCCACGCGGCGGTTTTCCTGCTGTAACAGCAGCGAGGGCGAGCACACGGCGATGTGCCGTTCATGCATCAGCAGTGAGCTGTCCAGGCCTTCCCACTCACCGTTACCAAAACGAATGGCACCGTCGAGAGTAGCGAGCTCAGCCAGGTTGTCTTGCAGTTGGCTGGTCAAGGTGACCTCGAGGCCAGGACAAGCTTCGCGTAAGCGGCCCAAGCGTGGCAGCAGCCAGCGGCTGGCGAAGGTCGGTGGAGCATTGAGGCGAATACGGTTGGCTTGTTGGTGCGTCTGGATGCCGCGTACGGTCAATTCGATGCGGTCGAACGACTGTTGCAGCGCGCGTAGCAGGGTACGCCCGGCATCGGTCAGTTGCAGGTGGTGATGCCGGCGTTGCAGCAGGGTTTCGCCCAGTTGCTCTTCCAACTGGCGGACCTGGCGGCTCACCGCGCTTTGGGTGACGTTGAGCAGTTCGGCCGCACGGGTAAAGCTGCCAGTGCTACCGGCGACCTCGAAGGCTTTGAGGGCATTGAGTGCGGGGATCTTGCGTTTCACTGGCCTGGGTCTCCTGTTGTTGTTAGGGGGGTGGCCCGGCTCATGTATCGCGTGGCGCTGTGATCGAAAATGGCCGAAATTACCTATGTGCCCTGCAGACGGCAAACGATCTATGCGCACGGCAATCATGATAAAACCGCACGTTTGTAAAGTCAGGCGACGCTGTAGAATCGTCCTACAAAAATAAACTGTCGTGCCTGAACCATGCGTACATTACCGCCGCTGAACATGCTCCGGGTTTTTGAAGAAGTCGCTCGCCATCGCAGTTTCAACCGCGCCGCCGTGGCGCTCAGTGTCACTCAAGGTGCGGTGAGCCGTCAGATCAAGCAATTGGAAGATTACCTTGGGGTCGTGTTGTTCGTGCGCAGCCCACGCGGTCTGGTGCTGACCGAAGCGGGGCAGGCGCTGGCCGGGCAACTGGGCGAGGCGTTTGACCGCATCGAGCGCGTGGTCCAGGCGCTGCGTGTGCCGAATTTGCGGCAGCGTTTGCGCATCCTTGCGCCGCCCACTTGGGCGACGCGCTGGCTGTCGCCGCGCTTGCGACACTTCATGCAGCGTTGCCCGGACATCAGCCTGAGCGTGACTAACCAGCAGGATGAAGATCACCCGGGCGACCTCGACCTGCGGATCCTGTTCAGCCACCAGGACCATGCCCACGGTCAGCAACGGCTTCTGGTCATGGAACGTCACATCGCCGTGGCCAGCCCGGAGTTGTTCGTGGGCGGAGAAGCCCCGCCATTGTACGAACACCCCCTGCTGCACATCCTGCATGCAGGCCGGCGCCTGCAAGTGTGGGAAAACTGGCTGGCCGCTACCGGCCAGCATGATATCGACGCGGATGCCGGCATCGAGTTTTCCACGCTTGATCAGGTGATCAACACCGCCCTGGCCGGGGGTGGCCTGGCGGTGATCGATCGGCAGATGATCGAGCGTGAGCTGGCCAGCGGCAGCCTGCTGCCCATCAGCCCGGTGGAGGTCAGCGGCCCCTATGGATATTGGCTCGACATCCCTGCCGACAAGCGTGGGCTGGCCAAGGTCGAGCGCTTTCAGGACTGGTTGGCTTCGATGAGCAACCCCTGACGGCTTTCTTCACCCCCTGGTGGGACGTCGCTGCGGCAGGCGTCATCGAGCGATAGGCTTTTGGTTTCCGGTGCCCATGCGATCGACACCAGCGCGCCCATCAGCAGCACCCCCGCCAGCAGTGCCATCGTCGGGTTCAAGCCAATACCGGCAACACTCACCGGCAGCAGGAAGGTACTGATGGCAGAGCCCAGGCGGCTTGCTGCCGTGGCCAGCCCGATGCCGCTGGCGCGTACTTCGGTGGGGAAACTCTCTGCCGGGTACACCCCCACCAGGTTGCTGACCGCCGACAACACCAGGGTGAACAGGCCAAACACGGCGACCATGGCCCAGGCCATGCTGCCGGGCATCAATGCCAGCAGGAACAGCGAGACACACAGGATCAGGAAACTGCTGATGAGAAAGCCGCGCCGGGTGTATTTGAGCGTGCAGTAGATGCCCAGCACCGCACCGACGATCAGCAGCGCGTTGAGCATCATTTCAGTGCCAAAGCCTTCCGCGAGCCCCATTTTTTGCAGAATGGTCGGCAGGAACGTGTAGATGGCGAAGTAGGGCATCACGATACAAATGAAGAACACGCAGTTGAACGCCGTGCGTTTGCGATATTGCGTGCTGAACAAAGCGCTGAAACCAGATTGCCCAGGCTGTGCAGGTGCGTCATCGAGTACCACGTGGGCGCCCAGGTGCTTGCGTACGATGGCACGGGCTTCTTCTACGCGGCCTTTTTGCATGAGCCACCGCGGTGACTCTGGGGTGCCGATACGGGCGATGAGGATCAGCACTGCGGGCACGGCCGCCGATGCCAGCATCCAGCGCCAGGCATCGTCACCCAGCGGCAACATGGCGGTACCGATGAACGTCGCGGCGACGTAGCCGAAGGTCCACACCACCGAGAACGAGCCGAGTAGCACCCCCCTGTGCTTGCGGGGCGAAAACTCGGCAAGCATCGCGTGCCCGACGCTGTAGTCGCCGCCCAGGCCAATGCCGATCAGCACCCTGCAGATGAACAACTGCAACGCGCTTTCGACGAAAAACTGCATGGCTGACGCTACGGTGATCAGCACGAAGCTGACCAGGAAGATTTTTTGTCGCCCTACACGGTCGGAGATCCAACCGAAAAACAGGCTGCCCAGGAACAGCCCGATCAGCGCGGAACTGCCAATCAGGCCTTGCCAGAAGGGCGAGAGCTGCATCTGCGGGTTGATCAGGGTGAAGGCGATGCCGATCAGGCCAAGAATGTAGCCGTCGGTGAAATGCGCGCCGAAGGTAAGGCCGGCGATCTTGATGTGGAAACGACCGATAGGCAGGTCGTCGAGTTTGACTGTTTGGCCCGTCATGTTGACACCTCGTTGTTCTTGTTGGGTCGGGGCATTGCGGGAAGTGCCGCGCCCGCTGCGGGCACGGCACCTGACGTTACCGCTGTCAGCCGGCGAGGCCCCCCATCAGCACGTACTTGATCTCCAGGTAATCTTCGAGGCCATATTTCGAGCCTTCCCGGCCCATGCCCGATTCCTTGATGCCGCCGAATGGTGCCACTTCGGTGGAAATGATCCCTTCGTTGACCCCGACGATGCCGGCTTCCAGGCCTTCGGCCATGCGCCACACCCGGCCGATATCGCGGCTGTAGAAGTACGCCGACAGCCCGTATGGGGTGTCGTTGGCCAGGCGCAGCACTTCGGCTTCATCCTTGAAGCGGAAGCATGCAGCCACCGGGCCGAAGGTTTCTTCGCCGGCGATCAGCATCTGGTCATTGGCTTCGGCCAATACGGTCGGTTCATAGAATGTGCCACCCAGTGCATGGCGGCGACCACCGCAGAGCAGGCGGGCGCCTTTTTCCAGCGCGTCGCCGACATGTTGCTCGACCTTGGCCAGGGCCGCGGCGTTGATCAGCGGGCCTTGGTCGCTTTCGCCTTGCAGTGCATCGCCTACACGCAGGGCTTGCACGGCGTCGGCGAGTTTGCGGGTGAAGGCGTCATAGACGCTGTCCTGGACATAGAAACGGTTCACGCACACGCAGGTCTGCCCGGTGTTGCGGAACTTCGAGGCCATGGCGCCGCGCACGGCGGCGTCCAGGTCGGCGTCGTCAAAGACGATAAACGGGGCGTTGCCGCCCAGCTCCAGCGAGACTTTTTTCAGCGTGTCAGCGGCCTGGCGCATCAGCAGCTTGCCGGTGCGGGTAGAGCCGGTGAACGACAGCTTGCGGACCAAGGTCGACGCTTGCAGCGCGCCGCCGATGGCCGGCGCATCGCCGGAGACGACGTTGAACACCCCGGCCGGTACGCCTGCCTGTTCGGCCAGCACCGCGAGAGCGAAGGCGGACAGCGGTGTTTCTTCGGACGGTTTGAGCACCAGGGTGCAGCCTGCCGCCAGGGCCGGACCGACCTTGCGGGTGACCATCGCCAAGGGGAAGTTCCACGGTGTGATGGCCGCCACCACGCCGATCGGCTCTTTGGTCACCAGCACCCGGGCATCGGCCTTGGGTGTAGGGATCACGTCGCCATACACGCGCCGTGCTTCTTCGGCGAACCATTCGAGGAAGCTGGCGGCGTAGGCCACCTCACCCTTGGCTTCGGCCAACGGTTTGCCTTGTTCGCGGCTGAGCAGGGCAGCCAGGTCGTCGCGGCGGGCCAGCATCAGCTCTGCCCAGCGGCGCAGGATTACTGCCCGCTCCTTGGCCAGCAAGCCCCGCCAGGCCGGCAATGCTTGCTCGGCGGCGCTGATAGCGGCGCGGGTTTCCTCGGCGCCACCCAGGGCAACCTGTGCGAGGACTTCGCCGCTGGCCGGGTTGAGCACCGCATAAGTTGCGTTGCTGGTCAGCCATTGGCCGTCGATGTAATGGCCGGTTTTCAGCAAGTCGCTCATGCCACGGCCTCCTGCAGGTCAAACGGGCCACGCGCTGGGCGCGCGACACGCAAGATGCGTTTGCCAGCGGTGTAGTCGTTGATCACATCGCATGGGGTGTAGTTGCGCTCCAGCTCATAGAGGTCGTCGGCATCCAGGCGCATGTCCAGGGCGGCGAGGGCGCTGTCGAACTGCGCGGTGGTATCGGCACCCACCAGCATGCTGTCGACGCCGCCGTGCTGCAGCACCCAGGCCTGAGCTACCTGGGCGTTGGATACGCCATGGCGCAGGGCGACCCGCTGTACCGAACGGGCAATCTCGAACGAGGCCTCATCGTTGTACATTTGCTGTGTGAAGAAGTCGGTCTGATTGCGGGTCGACTGCACGTCCCCGGTCAACAGGCCACGGGCCAGCGGGCTGAAGACCGAAACGCCGAGCCCCTGATCGCGGCAGAAGGGGATCATCTCGCGTTCTTCTTCGCGGTAGGCGCAGTTCATTTGCAGCTGCATGTTGATCGGCCGCGTCCAGCCATTGCGTTCGCATGCCAGCAACAACTTGGCCAGTTGCCCCGCGAGCATGGTCGAGACACCGATATACCGCGCCTTGCCGGCCCGCACGATATCGTTTAGCGCCTCCATGGTTTCTTCGACCGGGGTGGTGGTGTCGAAGTAATGCAGCATATAGATGTCGAAGTAATCCATGCCCGCGCGCTGCAGCGAGGCGTCGATGCTCTCCATGATGTGCTTGCGCGAATGGCCGCTGGCGTTGATGCCGGTGCGGGTGCCGTAGCCAACCTTGGTGGTCACCACCAGATCGTCGCGACGGGCCAGGCGCTTGAGGATACGACCGACCACTTCCTCACCCACCCCAGCGGAGTAGAAGTCGGCCAGGTCAATGAAGTTGACCCCGTTGTCCAGCGCGTGGCGAACGATTGGCTCGCTTTGCTGTTCGTTGAAAATCCACGGTTTCCAGTCTGGGGTGCCCATGTTCATGGTGCCCAGGCAGAGTTTGGAAACTTGCAGGCCGGAGTTGCCAAGACGGATGTATTGCATGGCGCGGGCCTCAGGCTTTCGGGGTGTAGAACGGGTTGGCGATCTGGCCGACCACATCGGCCAGTTGGGCGCGTACTGGCAGGCCTTGCAGCGCAGCGCGAATGGCCGTGCGGCAGGCGTTGTAGTTGTTCAGGTAGACCGCGTCCAGGTCATCGCAGGCGGGGTTGACCCAGTTGGCGGTGACGATGGCCCACTCATCTTCGGCCTCGGCGGGCAGGGTGCCGTCGAGCAGTGCCTCGGTCACCGCCTTGGCGATGCCGGCCTGGGACGCTCCCCAGGTCGCGTTGCCGTGCAGCTCGCTGTCGATGGCGGCCTTGTTCACGTAGAGGGTCATCGGCTTGACCGGGATATTCGGCTGGGCGATGACCATGAACGGGCAGTGGCCTTGGCTGGGGGATGCGAGGCTGTTGGCGAAGGCCTGGCCGGCTGGGCCATTGCGTGGGCCGATCATGATGTTGATGTGGGCGGCATTGACGCCTGGGCCTTCAAAACCTTCACCGATGTACAGGGCAAGTTGCTTCATGGAGAACCTCGAAATGGGCAGCAATCAAGAAACCCGGGCGGTACCTACCGCCCGATGTGCGAATCAGGTGCTCGGCTCAACCGCAATACGTGGCGAAGGGGAAGGGGTCATGCGCAGATGCAGGTATGGGGGCATGTCGCGACGCTCTTTTTTGTAGTTGGACGAGCTTGCTGGCGGTGGCCAGTCGCGAGGATTTTTATCACTGGGTGGATAGGGTGGCGTAACGAGATAAACTCATCGAGTTGTGAGTTCAGGTCATAACTAATTGCCTTAACTCCGCCCGCCAGCGATAGGGCGCATGGACGGGTGTAGCAGCCTGCTCAGGCTGTGATTGGCGATTTAGAACGGTTTGCAGGCTCTATTTGAGGTATGTTCAACGACTATCCGGATCCCCGAAGAACATTTCAATCCGACTCGATAACAACAAGGTAAACCCGGTTGAAACTTCACCAACTCAAGGCGCTGGTCGCCATCCATAACGCAGGCAGCATCCTTGAAGCTTCCAAGCTCATGCACATTACCCAGCCTGCGCTGAGCCGTTCGATCAAGGACCTGGAACGGGAAGTCGGCTTCAGCCTGTTGCAGCGCTCGCACAAAGGCATGGCCCTTACCGAGGAAGGCAAGCGTGTCATCCGCCACGCCAACCTCGTGGTGGAGAGCATCCGTCGCCTGCAGATCGAAGCCGCGAGCATTCAGGATGCCGCGCTGGGCGCAGTGTCGATCGGGGTCACATCGCTGACGGCGATGCTCGATGGTGTCGATGAGAGCATCCTGGCCTTCCGCCGCAAATACCCGCGGGTGAAGATCACCATCACTGACTTGCGCCCCAGCCAGATCCTGCAACGCCTGCGCGATGGCAGCCTGGACTTTGCCATTACCTCGCAGCAACCGCTGAGCCGGCTGAGCCTGGACTGGGAGGCGCTGGGCAGTATCAAGGGCCGGGTGATTTGCCACGCGTCCAATGCACAAAAGTTTTCCAAGTCGCTGCGCACCTTGCAGTACGGCCACTGGATCAGCCTGGACGAGCTGTCCGACCAGGCTTCGCAGTTTCACCAGCTGTTCGAGGTCAACGGCCTTCAGGTACCGCAGAACACCGTTGAATGCACCTCGGTGATGATGGCGCTCAAGCTGCTGAAGAACACCGAATCGTTGATGACCATCAGCGAGCTGGCTGTGGACCGGGGGTTCACCTTTGGCGTGGATTGCGAGTACGTGGCCATGGCGGTGCAGGAGCTGATTCCGGACTACCCCATCAACCTGGTCTGTATCGACCGCCACAGCCTTACGGCGCCTGCCCAGGAGCTGTTTCACAGCTTGCGCGGGCAGGTGCTACGGCAAACGCGCCCAGCGGCGTCAGAAGTGGTAGTACATGCCTAGCGAGACATTGCTGGGGTTGTCGCCAACCTGATCCACCGGGGTGCCGGCGTAGGTGACTGACGACGCACGCTGGTTGGCAATCAGGCCGAGCCGCCCATAGATGGCCCAGCGTGGGTTGATGAAATGGTCATAGCCGATCATCACCCCGGCTGCGTCCTTGTCGCGGGCCGTGACCTGGCGCTGCATCACGGCCAGGCGCAGCACATCCAGCTCGCCGACTGGCGCCATCACCCCGAAGGTGTACAGCGTGGTACTGGGCGTGCCGGCCTGGTCCACGTCCTGGCGTTGCCAGGTCAGGCTGGTGGCCAGCGGGCCGAAATCGTAGAACGCCGACAGGCTCTTGTAGTAGTTGGCGGTCTGACGCGAGGTGCCAGCGTCGTCCCACGGGTCGCTGTAGTACAGGTTGTAGGAGGCCAGCAGCATCACCCGGCTGTTGCGGTATTGCAGCCTGGTACCACCACCGCGCACGGTACGCCCGGCGCTTGCGGCATCGTCGAAGCCGAAGCTTAGCGCGGTGCCGAGGCTGAAGCCGTTCAGGTTCGGGCTGGTGTAGGCCAGGGTGTGCTTGGGGCGCAGGTCCAGGTAAAAAGCGCCCTTGCCGGCGGCCGGCAGGGCCAGGTAGGTGTAGGGCGATCCATAGGTGGCCAGGAACGGGTCGGCGTAGGTGGGCGTGCCCATGTTGTAGGTTTTGCCGAACTCAAGCTTGCCCAGGGTGCGCGAGCGCAGGGCGACGGTTGCCAGGCGCAGGCTACCGATGGTGTCCCAGGTGCCCTCCAGGGCCTTGCCATTGACGTTGAAGCCTTCCTCGACGTCGAGCTCCAGCACGGTGTCGGGGTTCAGCCCCTTGCGGGCATACAGCCCGAGCTTGTTGGTCCATGCGCCGCCGCCGGCCAGGCGATAGCCCGAGTGGTGCTGCGAGTCGTGATAGCCGGCGAATGCATCCACCGTTCCGTAGACCTTGAGCTTGTCATCGAAACCGGTATCCACCCCGTAGTAACCGAAACCCGGCGCAATCCGGCCGAGTGTGGGAAAGCCCTCGGCCTGTGCCTGCGCAGCAAGGCATGCCCCTTGGATCATCAACAGCAACGACGTAATGCGAGTGTTCATTCACGACTCCAGGCCAGCACAGTGATGTGGTGGCTGTAGCGTCGGTGAACAACAGGTTGCAGCGTGATTGCTTATTCGGCCATGTCATGCCGATTGGTTAATCGGGGCCTGGCGGGGCCTTGGGCTTGGCGGGAAGGTCTGTTCCAGACAGGCTTGGACCACGGCGCAAGGCCACGCGCAAAAGGCCTGAGGGCTGAGCATTATTGGGGCGCCGCGCAGGCGCAAGGCAATCTGTGCGCCAGCTTAGGGCAAATTGGTCAACGACTGCTCCGGTCAATTAACCATTGGTTAGCTACATGCCCAAACTGCAAGTGTGTTGAGCCCCCGATTGGCCGATATTCGCTGCATGCCGCGATTTGCCATCGGAGATAACAATGACTACACCGCTACCCGCACGGCCCCTCATGCAGCCGGGCGCGCATTCAGCCGCGCAGGCATCTTCTTCACGTAAAACCTTGATTGCCTGCTCGCTGGGCAACGCGCTGGAAATGTACGACTTCACGATCTACAGCTTCTTCGCTGTGTTGATCGGCAAGCATTTCTTCCCCTCCGAGTCGGCGATGGCGTCGTTGCTGATGTCGCTGGCCACCTTTGGCGTCGGGTTCCTGATGCGTCCGGTGGGGGCGATGGTCATCGGCCGCTACGCCGACCGGCGTGGGCGCAAGGCGGCCTTGAGCCTGACCATCGGGCTGATGACCTTGGGCACTGCCATGATCGCCTTTGCGCCCACGTATTCGCAGATCGGTATCTTCGCAACATTGCTGCTGGTGGCCGGCCGCCTCATCCAGGGCATGTCGGCGGGCGGGGAGGTGGGTACCGCGTCGGTGTTCCTGATGGAGTCCAGTGCGGTTGGCAACCGTTGCCAGAACGTCAGCTGGCAGGCCGCCAGCCAAGGTTACGCGGCATTGGTAGGGGCCGGCTTCGGCTTTGCCCTCAGCCAGTTGCTCGACCCTGCGGCCCTGGAAAGCTGGGGCTGGCGCATCCCGTTCATCTTCGGCCTGCTGATCGGCCCGGTCGGTTGGTACATTCGCACGCGTTTGCCCGAAACCCATGAGGCCGCCCCGGCGCACAAGGCGGAGCAGGTACTGGACGCCGAATTGCTCAAACGTATCGCCCAAGGCATCGGCCTGATGGCCAGCTCGACCATCGGCATGTACCTGTTCGTGTTCTACATGCCCACCTACCTGACCACGGCCTTGCATTACCCGGCCGGCAGCGCGATGGCGATTGCCTGTATCAGCAGCGGCTGCATGGCGGTCATCTGCCCGTTGGCGGGCAAGTTTGCCGACAAGTACCAGCTGCGCAAGCGCCTACTGGGGTGGACGGTTGCCATGCCGGTGGTGCTGACCCTACCGGTGTTCTACCTGCTTGGGCAGGTGCAGCACATGGGCCTGGCGATGATGTGCGTGGCTGTGCTGATCCTGCCGACCTGCATCGGTGCCGGTGCGTTCTTCGCGCTGATGATGGAGGGCTTCCCGAAAGCGCGGCGCTCGTTCGGCACCTCGGTCAGCTACAGCCTGGGGGTGACGATTTTCGGCGGCTTCTCGCCGCTGGTGGCGACCTGGCTGATTGCGGCGCTCGGCACTCCGATGGCGCCGGCGTACTTCTTGTTGGCCGGCGGCGTCGTCAGCCTGGCCTGCCTCAAATACTTCCCCGAAAACAAAGGATGCGAGTGACATGGGCACTTTGAACATGACTACTTTCCCGAGCAATCAACCTCAGCCAGCGGTAGAAGGGCTGGATGAGTTCGTCGTGATTCGCCGGCAGATTCACGCCGCGCCGGAGCTTGGCGGCGACACCCCCGACACGGCGGCGTTGGTGGCCGACAAGCTGCAGGCCTGGGGTTATGAAGTGCATCGCAACGTAGGCGGGCATGGCGTGGTCGGCGTGCTGAAAGCAGGGGACAGCCCGCGCAGCATCGGCCTGCGGGCAGACATGGATGCATTGCCCATGAGCGAGAAAAACCCCTTCGCGCATGCCAGCAAAATCCCCGGGCGCATGCATGCCTGTGGCCATGACGGGCATACCGCGATCCTGCTGGCAGCCGCTGCGCAACTGGCGGCCACGCGCAGCTTCAACGGCACCTTGAACGTGATTTTCCAGCCAGACGAAGAGGGCCTGGCCGGGGCCAAGGCGATGATCGACGACGGCCTGTTCGAGCGCTTCCCCTGCGACTCGGTGTACGCGCTGCACAACATGCCCGGCATGCCGGTGGGCACCTGCGTGGTACAGGCCGGGCCGACCATGGCGTCCTCCGAGCGGGTCAGCATTCGCATCACCGGCAAAGGCGGGCACGGGGCGATGCCGGAACTGTCGGTAGACCCGGTGATGGCGCTGAACAGCCTGATCAGTGGCATCCAGACCATCAAGTCGCGCAACCTGAGCGTCGAGGACTATGCCGTCATCAGCATCGGCATGATCCAGGCCGGTACCGTCTACAACATCATCCCTGATGAGGCCAGCATGCTGCTGAGCGTGCGCACCGATACGGCCGAGACCCAGCAGAAGATCAACAGCCGCATTGACGCACTGGCCAGGGGGCACGCCGAGAGTTTTGGCGTGGAAATCGAGGTGCAATTCACCCAACTGGCGCCAGCGTTGTGCAACAGCGATCACGAAAGCGCGTTGCTGCGGGAAAGCCTGAAGCCGTTGTTCGCCGACGGGGCGATGCTGGACAAAATGCCCAAGAAGGTCATGGGCACCGAAGACTTCGCCTACATGCTGCAGGCACGGCCTGGTTGTTACTTCATGCTGGGCAACGGTACGGGCGAGTTCCATGGCTGCTCGGTGCATAACCCTCACTACGATTTCAACGATGCGTTGGTGAAGATTGGCGCTGAATGTTGGGTGAAGTGGGTTCAGGACTATCTGCGCTGACGCCTGTGCATGGCGGGCAGCTTTCGCCCCTTAGGCCGGGGCATTGACTCTCCCTCTAGGGGCAGGCTTTACCCTGAAGGCTTCATGTTCAGGATGAAGTGACGATGAGCAAGCGTGTGCTGGTGGTGCTGGGGCACCCGTCGGGGGAGAGTTTTTGTGGTGCGTTGACCGAGTGTTATGTCGAGGCAGCCAGAACCGCCGGCCATGATGTGCGGGTGTTGCGGCTTGAGGCCTTGAGCTTCGACCCCGTGCTGCGCGCAGGCTACCGGCAGGCGCAGCCACTGGAACCCGACCTGCTCAAGGCCCAGGCCGATATCACCTGGGCCGAGCACCTGGCCTTTATCTACCCCATTTGGTGGGGCGGTATTCCGGCCTTGATGAAAGGCTTTTTCGACCGGGTATTCCTGCCAGGGTTCGCGTTCCGCTATCAGGCCGGCAAAGCCTTCCCCGACCCGTTGCTCAAAGGCCGAACGGCGCACCTGCTGGTGACGATGGATACTCCTCCGTGGTACTTCCGCTGGGTCTACCGCATGCCGGGCCTTCACCAGGTACGCAAGACCACGTTGCAGTTCTGCGGTATCAAACCGCTGAACACCCTGATGTTCGGGCCGATACTGGGCTCCAGCCCGCAGCGGCGCGAAGCCTGGCTGAAGCAGGCCCAAGGCATCGCCAGCCGCTGATCGTGCCTGCTGTGTTCCCGAGCCGGTTGCGCTGTGCAAAGATGCGCCGCACCCGCACGAAAAAGGACGTTCATGTACATCGGCAAAGCCGCCCGGCTGTCGGGCACCACGGTCAAGACCATTCGCCACTATGAAGCGATTGGCCTGCTGCCACCGGCCGAGCGCCAAGGGCAGTATCGCGTTTACAACCAGCAAAGCGTTGAGCTGCTGGCGTTCATCAAATGCGCGCAGCAGCTGGGTTTCAAACTCAAGGAACTGCAGGCGATCCTGCAGGGGCACCCGGGGTTTGATGTGCCCTGGGAATTGGCGGGCAAAGCCATTGCCGACAAGAAGCTGGAGGTGATGGGGCAGATTGAAGGGTTGCAGCAGATATACGCCGGGCTGGAGGCGTTTGAAGCGAGCCTTGAAGGGGACAGGTATCTGTGTGGGGTTGAGCGCTTGAGCTAGGCCCGGATTGTCTTCCCAAGGGCGTAAAGCGTACATCGGCTGTCCGCTTCACGCCCTGATGAGGCCAGCAACTACTGTGGATGTCGACTCAGATCCAGACGTCACTCGGCGCTGTTCGCTCCCCGCCTTCATGACCGGTATTCAATACGCCTCGCGGCTCAATCATCATGAGTTTTGTTTCCGTCTCTGCCGCTGTTCTGTGTTCTACACCACGGGGTACGACATACAGTTCGCCCGGCTTCACATGAACGCAGCCCTCGGGGAGATCGATGCGCAAGAGGCCTTCGAGCACCAGAAAAGCTTCATCAGTTTCCGGGTGTGAATGCCAGATGAATTCACCTTCGATGCGTACCACCTTGAACTGGTAGTCGTTCATTTCCGCGACGACCCTTGGGCTCCATTGCTGCTCGATCAGAGCAGCTTTTTGAGTCAGGTTCACAGGTTGTGATGCCAATTGCTGATGCATGCTGGACATAGCTGATCCTCTCTTGATTGGAGTGACCAGCCTAGCGAACGCAAAGCGCGCTGTTCTTGTACGATCCTGCAACTCAGCGAACAGTGCGTAAGCGTTCCAGCCAACGCAGAGGCGGCACGCCGTAGGTGCGAGTGAAGTGCCGGGTCATGTGGCTCTGATCATGAAAGCCTGAGGCGAGCGCGGCATCGACCAGTGTGAAGCCATCCAGAATCAGTCTGCGCAAAGCGTCCAGGCGCCTTAGCGTGACAAAACGGTATGGGCTGGTGCCGTAGAGGGCCCGAAAGTCTCGCGACAAACTCCATTGCTCACGCCCACTCGCCTGTTCGAGCATCTCCAGGGTGATGCCTACGTGAAGGTGCTCCATGATGAACGCCCTGGCGCGCTCGGCAGAACGGTAATCCAGACGTTTGCGGCCACGCGGCTTGCCGCCGACTGCACGAAGCGCCATTGCCAAGTCATAAACGGCGTCCTGTTCCTCCAGTGTTTCCAGAGGATGATCCAGTGCCTGCACAAAAGCCTCGCTGGCGTGGTACAAGCGCGGGTCGCAGGATAGTCCGCCAGCAATGAAAGGCAACGGTTCTCCCCCGAGAACGTTCTGTATCAGCGACGGGTCGATGTAGGCCATCCGGTAGCGAAAACCCACCTCCGTGCCAGCCATGCCGTCATGCACCTCGTCGGGATGCAGCACAAGCGTGTTGCCTGGCACGCCGTGGCACAGCGCGCCCTTGTAGTGAAAGCTCTGTACGCCGGCAAGGGTGCGGCCTATCGAATAGGTATCGTGACGATGCGGGTCGTAGCCATGGCCGCCAAACCACGCTTCGATGCGCTCCACACTGCCGGGTGTGGTGCTGCGTATGACCCAATCAGAGGTGGCTGACGGGGTTGTTTTTCGCTTCATGGATATGCTCACCGCGAGTGCGCCATCTTGAATGTGAATAGTCCATGCTATTTCAGGATTACGCGAGCACCCAATCCATTTCCGCTCAATGTGCCTTTAGTGTCGAATGCTCAGTGTAAGTAAAGAACCGCACCGGCTTGGGCTACCTACTCCATAGCTTTCTGCGAAAGTCTGCGATGGGGCGGACTTGGTCACTCAAGTAAGGTAGCAGTCGCCCTGATGACAGGACGAATACATCAGCAAACGCGGGAAACCGGCTTGCTGACAACCATAGAATCTCCCACAGGGACTGCGCAGGCTTCAGGCTCATGCAGTACCTGTGGGAGCAACTGTCTTGATCAAAATCTAAAAGATTGCGCGATCACTGTGGGAGCGGGCATGCCCGCTCCCACAGTGTCTTCACATGGCGGTATGGAGTAAATCACCGAGTCATATTTCTCTGCGGTCCGTGTCCCTGTAACGATCCCGCCCAGAGCCTCGGCGATCAATCGACTGGGCAAGTTGTCCGTCGCAACCGGATAGACAAAGCCGGAAGGGGATAGGTGCTCACTGGCCCACGCCACTATCGCGCCGACAGCTTCCTTGCCAAAGCCTCGCCGATGTTTGTCCTCACGTATCCAGATTCCCAACTCCGGGACTGTGTCGTTGACATTGTGCAGCCCGACCAGCCCAAGAAAGCAGGCGTCATCCCGCTGCCGGATCGCGAACACGATATCGCTGCCATCGGCTATTGCAGGCAGCCATTGCTCCCACACTTGCGCGTATTCTTCGCGTGACGCTGGCGGTTCCCAGGACATGTAGCGGGTCAATGAGGTGGTGAGGTGCTGGAAGGAGTCGGTGGCGTCCTCCGGCGAGAAAGGCCGTATCGAGAGGCGTGGTGTTCGAACCTCGAGTGTGCGGGTATCGATGGACATCAAGACTTGCTCCCTGGCAGTAATGCTCCGATTGGCCCTGAGAATAACCGCTTCAGGGACCGTCACACACTTGCAAACAGACTTTCTCAAGACTGATAATCGTTATCAAGAAAGTACGCGCAAGTGTAATCCGCATGCACACCCCCACCCCAGCCCTTGTTCAGCAGCGCCAAGTGATCCTGCGCCGCCTGTTTGGCGAGCATCATTCCTGGCTGCGCGAGCGCCTGCGCGCGCGCTTGGGCTGCCCGGACGATGCCGCGGACATGGCTTCCGAGACCTTTGCCCAGATCGTGGCCATGCCCACGCCGCACACTATTCGCGAACCCCGCGCACTGCTCACCACCATCGCCAAGCGCCTGATGTACGACACCTGGCGACGGCGTGACCTGGAGCGGGCCTATCTCGAAGCCCTGGCGGCGCAGCCCGAACCGGTGGCGCCCAGCCCGCAGGAACGCCTGCTGGTACTGGAAACCCTCGAGGCCATCGACCGTATGCTCGATGGCTTGTCGCCGCGGGCGCGCACGGCCTTCCTGTGCAGCCAGCTGGACGGCATGAAGTACGCTGACATCGCCGAACAACTGGGCGTCTCGACCATTCGTGTGCGCCAGTACGTGGCGAAGGGCATCATGCTCTGCTGCCGGACGCTGGTCGAATGAGCAAGCTGCCACGCCAATGCGTTGAACAGGCCGTGCAGTGGATGGTGATCCTGCGAGACGAGCCTGTGCCGCCCGGCGAGCGCCTGGCGTTCGAGCACTGGCTCGCCGCAGACCCGCTGCACCGCCAGACCTACGCGCAGGTTCAGGGGCACCTCGCGCAAGGGCTGGGCGCCCTTGCCCAGGCGAGCCCCGGAGTACGCCATGCATTGCAGGCCCCACGCCCCAGCCGCCGGCACCTGCTGCGTGGCGCCCTGGCATTGGCAGGCGTTGGCGTCGCGGCGACGCTGATGAGCCGCCCCGGCCTGCCGCTGGCGCAGATCACCGCCGACCTGCGAACAGGCACCGCCGAGCGTCGGCGCCTGACCTTGAGCGACGGCAGCGAACTGGCCCTGGATGCGCAGAGTGCGGTGGACGTGCAGTTCAACAACGAGGAGCGCGTGCTGGTGCTGCGCGCCGGGCGCCTGATGATCGATGCCCGGGATGAGGCCAGACCGCTGTCGGTCGTCACCCCCTTTGGCCAGCTACGTTCGACCCAGGCGCGCCTGAGCGTGGCGACGCTGGAAACCTCGGCCCGCGCCTGGGTACTCGAACACCAGGCACAGGTCATCGGCCGGCAAGGGCTGCGCCAGCTGCTGCACGCCGGCCAGGGCGCGCGCTTTGATGGCGATGGCCTGCAGGCCCTGGCCATTAACCGGATCGGCGAAACCGCCTGGCACGATGGCTGGCTGGAAGCTCAGGACTGGTCACTGGCCGAGGTAGTGGATGCCTTGCGACCTTACTGCCGCGGTGTGCTGCGCGTAAGCCCCGAGGCTGGTGCCATGCGCGTGTCAGGGAGCTTTTCGCTGGACCGCAGTGATCGCGCCCTGGCCGCGCTTGAGCAGACGCTGCCACTGCGCGTGCACCGCTACCTGGGGTGGTGGACCAGTATCGACCGTGCCTGAAAATATTTTCGCCTGCCTGTATCGCTTTTTCGTGTTCGTCGCACATACCCATGAACGCCCGAAAATCGTGGCAGTGCATGGAGTCCGTTATGTCTGACCGTTTTACCTTTTCCCTGGCGCCGTTGTATGCAGCATTGCTGTGCTGCCCTGTGTTCGCCCTCAGCAATCCGGCATGCGCGCAGAGCAACCAGACCGTGCTCGACTTCGACCTGCCTGCCGCGGAGGCCGCCACCACGCTGGCGCGTATTGCCCGTCAAAGCGGGCGTGAAATCGTCTACGACCCCGCGTTGCTGAACGGCCACCAGGCTGCCGCCATCAAAGGCAGGATGAGCACCGAGGCCGCCATCAGCCAGGCATTGGCCGGCACCGGGGTAGGCGTGGCTGTCACGGCCAACGGTACCCTGACGCTCAATCGAATGTCCGGCGACGCGCTCACCCTGGCCCCGACCAACATCGATGCCGGCAGCCGCTACGACCGCGACGAAGGTGACCAGAGCTACGTCGTCACCCACACCCGTGGTGCGACCAAGACTGACACGCCTATCGGCGAAATCCCCCAGTCGATCTCGGTGGTCAGCCGCAAGCAGATGAACGACCAGGCGGTCCAGGACGTCAGCAGCGCGGTGCGCTATACCCCCGGTGTGTTCGGCGAATACACCGGCGCCAACAACACTCGCGAGCAGTTCCGTATCCGCGGTTTCTCGCCCTACGTGTTTCAGGACGGCCTGTTGCTGCCCTATGGCGAGAGTGGCCAGGGTGGCATGGCCGAGCCCTATGGTCTGCAGAGTGTCGAGGTGCTGCGCGGCCCCAGCTCGATGTTGTACGGCCAGAGCCGGCCGGGCGGCCTGATCAACCTGACCAGCAAGCTGCCGACTGCAACGCCCCTGCACCAGTTGCAGGTACAGGCCGGCAGCGACAACCTCAAGCAGCTGGGTTTCGACTTCGGCGGCCCGCTGGACGGGCAGGGCATGTGGAGCTATCGCCTGACCGGCCTGGTCAAGGACAGCGGCACCCAGGTCGAGCATGTCGACAACAACCGCCAGTTCATCGCGCCTTCCATCACCTTCCGCCCGGACGATGACACCAGCCTGACCCTGCTGGCCCAGTACCAGCGCGACTGGGGGGGCACCACCGAGCAGTACTACCCGGCAGCCGGCAGCCTGCATGGCACGCCCTGGGGCCATATCGACAGCGACACGTTGATCGGCGATCCGCATTACGACCAGTTGCG
Organism: Pseudomonas sp. WOUb67; assembly: GCF_050058005.1. Lineage (NCBI taxonomy): Bacteria > Pseudomonadati > Pseudomonadota > Gammaproteobacteria > Pseudomonadales > Pseudomonadaceae > Pseudomonas > Pseudomonas sp. WOUb67. The sequence continues at coordinate 3,454,290 of NZ_CP170112.1, forward strand.
CCGTGAGAGCTTCCAACTGGGCTATCTGTTCGAACACCGTTTCAACGACACCTGGAGCGCTCGCCAGAACCTGCGCTGGAGCAAGGTCAACGTGCAGAACCGTTCGGTCTACGGTAATGGCTATGCTGCCGTCGGCAGCCCGGTGCTCAACCGCGGCACGTCGGACATCCGGCGCAATCTGCAAATCTTCAACGTCGACAACCAGCTCGAAGCGCACTTTGACACTGGCGCGCTCGCCCATACCTTGCTGGTCGGCCTGGACTATCGGCGTTATGCGCTCGACAACACGTCGATCAATGGCACCTACAGCGCCACCAATCCCTTCACCCAGAGCGGTGCTGGCGGTAGCCTGAGCAATCGCCGGGTAGGTCGCGACCTGTACCAGACCCTCGAACAGACCGGCCTTTACGTACAGGACCAGATCAAGCTCGACCACTGGATCGTGACCCTGGGCGGGCGCTATGACTGGGCCGATGCCGACAGCCACTTCCGCCCCGACGCGAACAATGCGGCGGACCGGTACATTGCTCAGCACGATGACAAGGGGACCTGGCGCGCCGGGCTCGGCTACCTGTTCGATAACGGCGTGATGCCTTACCTGAGCTATTCGCAGTCGTTCGACCCGACGCTCAACACCTCGGTCAGCGCCACCACGCCGATCTTCAAGCCCACCGAAGGCGAGCAGTACGAAGCCGGTATCAAGTATCAGCCGCCGGGCCAGGAAAGCTACCTGACTGCCTCGGTCTATACCCTCAAGCAAAAAAACCTGACCACGGTCGACCCGTCCGACACCCGCAACACCGTGCAGATCGGCGAGGCCCGCAGCCGAGGTTTCGAACTGGAAGGCAAGGCCGCACTGACCCGCAACCTCTCCCTGCTGGCCTCGTATACCTATACCGACAGCGAAGTGACCCGCTCCGGTTACCTGACCTCGGCCTACACCGACAAAGGCAACGAACTGCCTTACACCCCTCGGCACCAGGCCAGCACCTGGTTCGACTATACCTTCAGCGACGGGCCGCTCGCAGGCCTGGGCCTGGGTGGCGGGGCCCGCTATTTCGGCGCCCTGTGGGGCAGCAGCGCCTCGTCTGCCAGCGCCAGCCTCGACCGCATCAAGACTGGCAACGTGACGCTGTTCGATGCCGCGGTGCATTACGACCTGGGCAAACTCTCGCCACAGCTGTCCGGTACACGCGTGGCGCTCAATGCCAGCAACCTGCTGGACAAGGACTATGTGGTTGCCTGCACCAACAGCAGCGCGTGCTATTTCGGCCCGCGGCGCAATGTGGTGGCGACGCTTACCTACGACTGGTGACAGACGGTGGGTCGGCGCATCGGTGGCGATCCACCAGGAATAAACTGTCTACGGCCCTGCGAGCTATTGATCCTGTATCCTCACGGCAAAATTCATTGCCAAGGATCCCGGTATGACGCTCACCCTCAACCACAACGGCTTCGACGACGGGGATAACGTCTTCATGAGCCTGGCACTGGCGCTTCAGGATGAGGCTGAACGCGACTTGCATCAGTATCTGGTCAACAACGACTGACCAAAAACTATCCGGGCTGTGGCAGTTTGGCGTGATGGGTAACTTTTACATGCGTGTTGTCCGAAACGTTTTGGCTATTGTTGTTGTCGGTGCAGGCGTTGTCGGCTCTTTGAGTGCTGACGAGTCTGCGAGGAGTCGATTAGTTGACATGGCAGTGAGGGACCTTTCTGCTATTCATCAATTAATCGTGTCCTCTCACCCGGGCGCCATAGATCAAGAAAACAAGAGTTTTTACTGACTGGCTCGAAAAGGGTTATCGGGAGGCCAGGCAGTTGGCATTGCGTGTCCGCTCGGAGAGGGATGCTCAAGCCGTTCTGGGTTTCTATATTTCAGGGTTCAAGGACGGTCATGTAGGCGTTTATCCGCCCAGAGCAGGCAAGTCATCCTGGGCGGGTTTCATGGTGGACATGAGAGGGGAAGGTTTTGTTGTCAGTCGTGTTGCAACGGCGTGGCCTGTCCCTTTACCTCCAGTCGGCTCAAGCATCATCTCGTGTGATGGCAAAGCAGTCCGTGAAATATTGGCTGATGACCTGTCGCCCTACGTAGATCGTCGGCTGAACCTGAAATCTACCTGGCGTCACTTGGCCAGCCATTTGACCGTAGATGATGCGGACACTCCAGTGCTTGCCAGAAAACGGGCAAGCAGTTGCCTGGTTGTTCTACCGAGCGGCGTGCAGCAAAAGTTTGCCTTGTCATGGCAGGAAGAGGGTGGGCAACTAAAGGATTTTCTGACTCAACCTCAACCCGTTCAGGCACTGAGCAACCTCGGCGGTGGGCGCTATTGGGTGCACGCCTCCAATTTCGCCCCTTCGGCAGCCGATAATGCCGCCCTCGCACAAATGCTCGACACGCTCAGGCACATCGAGGACGCCAAACTGGTTGTACTCGACACACGTGGCAATCGCGGTGGTAACAGCCTGGTCGGGGCGAGCATTCTGTCTGCTCTATTGGGTGAGGCGTTTGTTGAAAGCCTGGGCCAATCCTCGCATGCGTATGCAATGTGGCGGGTCTCTCCGCTTGCGCTTGCCACACTCGACAGCGCGTTGGCCAGCCTGCAGGGCAATCACGAAAACAACAGCGATGCCTACACGTTTGTTGCAGGTATGCGTGAGTCGATGAGCGCTGCGCTTGTGCAGAAGGAAGACTGGCTGAGACAGCCCGATACGTCATCGCTCGACCAGAGCCGTGCAAAGGATTCCAATCCAGGAAGATTCAAAGGGCAGCTTGTGCTGGTGACGGACTCATTCTGTGCAAGCGCCTGTCTGGATTTTGCAGATGCGGTGCTGGCCGTTCCTGGAACGCTCCATTTTGGGTTCTCAACGAGTGGCGACACGTTGTATATCGATATCGGTTCTCAGGCCTTGCCAAGCGGTGCGCAGTTCTGGTTACCGTTGAAAGTCTGGAGAGGGCGGGTGCGGGGGAATAATCAAAGTTATGACCCCCGCTATGTTTTCGATGGCGACATCAATGACACGTCAGCCGTTCAGAAGTGGGTGCTCGGTTACTTTTGAGCGGGCTTGCGGATTTGGAAGATTTACCCCAGGCGAGCAGGGCGGTTACCTGCTCATCCGCTAACCTGGCTTTTAAGCACTCCCCGCAACAGCAGATCGAGCGCCATGCTTGCCTGCGCCAAGCGCGCAGTATGATTAAAACCTTATTATCATACGGGCTGAATGTAAAGCCGACGCACACGCCGTAGACAACCAGCAGCCACTGCAATACCTACCAGTTTTGCCCATGCGGCTCAGGCCCCGTCAGCGATGGAAACAGTGGCAGCACTTCTTCTGCCAGCTCCTGGATGATCTCCTGCGCCGGACGCTGGGCCATCTGCATCCCCAGTGCTGCATGATTGACCCCGGCCTCGCGCCACGCATGCAGCAGCTCGATCAACCCGTTGCGGCCTGTACGCAACACATAGCCACCTTGTTGCGGCGTGCGTGGGAAGTTGGGGTCTTCATCAAGATCGATCCATTCATTGGTGACATGCGGACGGAAACCGCCGCCAGGAATGGCCGCTCGCCAAGCGCGGATCTTCTCGGCCAGGCGCCGTGGACCCAGGATGTTGTGGGTGGCTTCGGGGTAGGTAATCCAGCCGTCGGCCTGTTCGCCAAGCCACTGCAAGGATTGGCGTGACGAGCCGGTGACCAGTAACGGGATGCGCCCGGTAACGGGGTAGGGGAGCAGGCGGGCGCCATCGAGCTGGCCCAATGGCGAATGGATCGGCGCAGCAGGGCCAGCCAGCAGCTGCCGGAAGTAGTCCACGCTTTGCGCGAAGCGCTCCCCGCGCTTTTCATTGGGGCAGGCCATAGGCGGGGAACTCCACCGGGCGGTCGCCCGAGGCAATACCCAGCACCAGGCGCCCACCTGACAGGCAGTCCAGGCTGGCCGCAGCTTTGGCCAGGTCGATCGGGTGGCGCAGGGAGAAGATCGCGCTACCGGTTGCCAAGGCGATAGTACGGGTATTGGCCGTCAGATAGGCCAAGTAGGTGAACGGGTCGAATACCTGGCCGGCGTCACCGAAAGCCGGGTCGTACAAGGGCACATCGCGTACCCACACGGCTGCGAAGCCCAGCCGGTCGATTTCGTTGACCAGCTGCGCCTGCCCCTGAAGCACTGCCATGTCACCGTCATGGAAGCGAAGCGGCAGGAAGATACCCAGCGTCAGCTGGCCATGGGCGAACATGCGACGGTAACCGGGATGTTGGGCGAAGGCATCGGCGCTGGCGCCTTTGCTGTTGATGGGGTTCAAGGGCAATCCTTGCATGCTGTTCACCTTAAATAAACTGATTCGGGTTTGTGTGGGTCAACGCTATGCTAGGCATCAGGCCCGGGGCTTACTAACGATCCTTTCACGCCCTAACATCAGTTTTTCTAAGGTTGGGAATTGCATGGGTGCGGTCTTGCCGTTGCTTGCGTTGCGCGCTTTCACCGAAGCCACTCGACTGGGCAGCCTGAAGGCAGCTGCCGAGCGTATGGGCGTTACCCCAGGCGCAATCAGTCAACAGATTCGTCTGCTGGAAGACCGCCTCGGCGTTATCCTGCTGACCCGGAGCCGTTATGGGGTGCAGCTCACCGAGGCTGGCGCCAGCCTTTATCCGGGGCTTTCACGCGGGTTTGGCCAGATCGAAAGCGCGTTGCTGGACCTTGAAGTGCTGACGCGCGCTAAAACCCTGACGATCAGCACCCAACCCTCGTTCGCATCCGGTTGGCTTGTGCCACGCTTGGCCGATTTCAATGCGCTGCACCCGGAAATCGACGTGCGTGTGCAGTCCACGGCCGAGCTGGTCGACCTGCACCGTGATCCTGTCGATATTGCCTTGCGCCATGGCCTGGGCGATTACCCTGGGCTGGAGTCGATACCGCTACTGGCGCCTGTGCTGCTGCCCGTAGCCAGCCCAGGCCTGCTTGCTGGCGGGCCGGCGCTGGATGAGCCGCAGGACTGCCTGCGTTACCCACTGCTGCAGGATGCCGACCGTGCCGACTGGACGTTGTGGTTGCAGGCGCATGGTGTCGAGCCCGATCAGCGTAGCCGCCGCGGGCCGAGTTTTGACGAAGACCTGCTGTTGTTACGGGCGGCCGCCAGTGGCCAGGGGATCGCGCTTGTACAGGCGCAGCACGCGGAAGAAGACCTTCGAAGCGGCCAATTGGTGGTGGCGATAGACCGGCCTTGGCCTTCGCGCTTCGCCTATTACCTGGTTACCCGCCAAGAGAGCCTGGGCCGGCCGCACGTGCGGGTATTCACCGACTGGATTCAAGCGCAGCTTGCATCCGAGAGCGACCTTCAGCCACACGACCAATCCAGTTCCAGGCTGGGCAAGTCCACTTATGGCTGACTGATCTTCAGCGCGACGATGTGCCGGTTGGCGATGCGCACAAGCAGCGCCAACCCTTCGACCGTGTCGTCTGAATCAGTCCGGAGTCTGCTCGGCTGCGGTCTCGGCAACGGGGGCCGCGGCACGTGCTTTCGACTTCGCACGATTGCGTCGGTCCTGGCCGCGATGGCGGGCAGCTTGCTGCTTCGCATGGATCGCCTGAGTGGCGGTCACAATGCCGGCGACCTGGCCATTCAGGTCCAGGCGCGGGGCATTCTCGACCATGCTTGCCCAGTAGCGGGTGCCCCGGCACCAGGTGGAAATACCCAGCTTGAGCTGTTCACTGGTGATGCCAAGCAGCTCCAGGTGTTGCTCGGCATCCTTGAAAATGCCCTCTTTGAGCGGAACCTTGGGGGCCGGATTGACAGGGAAGGCCAGTGGAAAATGCTTCTGCAACGGCCAGATCGCTGCCACCGCCGGGTCCTGCTCACGAGCCTTCGCCTGTGGCGGAGACTTGCGCTTGGGGGGCTTCGGGCTTTCGGCCTTTTCCTGCACTTTCTCCGCCCGCAGGCGGTCACGTAGCTCAGCTAGTTGTTCAAAACCCATTGTTCAATTCACTGCTTCGAAGTTGATTGCGAGGTACAAGGATAAGCCATGCAGCGCTACAGATCAGCTTAAACAGATGAATTGCCCCAATTTTCCTGGCCATGGCGTGTCTGTTTCCCTGGATTTCCGTCCTACAGCACATCGGTATTTAGCGCGGCTCAGTATCAAGTAGCTGCATTTGGTATCGCTTATCCGAAAGGCTGCGAATAAATACAGCCACGCCAGCAAAGCCGCAGTCGTACGAACACACAGGCATTTCTGTGTCTGACTTGAGGTAAGCGATCATGGCTAATAATCAAGACAAGGGCGGCAATCAGGGCCATACCGACACTGGTGCCGGCAACAACACCGCCGGTACTGGGCAGCAAGGCGGTCAAGGCTCGGGCGGTGGCATGCCGAACCAGCAACAACCGGGTCATAACCAGCCAGGGCAGAAGCCCGAGGACAAGATGAACAAGGACTGGGACCGTTCCAGTGATACCGGTAGCAAAGGCGGCCGGCCTGAAGACAATGCAACCGACAAGCAGAATCAGGCTGATAAAGACCGCATGGGCGGCCAGCAATCGCAACGCGATAACCCGCAGCGTGACCAAGACCGCTGATCGTCGCTAACGCGCACCAGGGTGGGCTAGCCATCCTGGTGCAAGCGGGGCGTGCAGCCGCTTCAGATCGATCGCTGATTGACGCGGGCAGATAGCTGCTCGGCGTTTTCCTTGCGCTCCGAATAGCGGTCCACCAGGTAATCCTGACGGTCGCGTAGCAGCACGGTGAACTTCACCAACTCCTCCATCACGTCCACCACGCGGTCGTAGTACGGCGAAGGTTTCATGCGGCCGGCGTCATCGAACTCCAGGTAGGCCTTGGGTACCGAAGACTGGTTCGGCACGGTGAACATCCGCATCCAGCGCCCAAGCACCCGCAACTGGTTCACCACGTTGAACGACTGCGAGCCGCCACATACCTGCATCACCGCCAGGGTCTTGCCCTGGGTAGGGCGAACGGCGCCCAGGGCCAGGGGCACCCAGTCTATCTGCGCCTTGAACACCGCAGACATCGCCCCATGGCGCTCCGGCGAGCACCAGACCTGGCCCTCCGACCATTGCACCAGCGCGCGCAACTCCTGCACTTTGGGGTGCTCCACCGGCGCATCATCAGGTAGCGGCAGGCCTGAAGGGTCGAAGGTTCGGGTCTCGGCGCCGAAGTGCTCCAGCAAACGCGCGGCTTCCTCTACCAGCAAGCGGCTGAAAGAGCGTTCGCGGGTAGACCCATACAGCAGCAGGATGCGTGGTTTGTGCTCGCTGGCAACGGTTGCCGTTGGCGGCAGATCGAACAACGCGAGGTCGAGGTTGGGGAGGTGATCGGACATTTTTTACTCCTGCTTAATGCGTGCCGATGCGATCCAGCGCGTGCTTGAGCTGATCACGGTCGAGGCTAGCGAAGGGAAGGGCGAAGAAGGCTCGGCAGCGCGACTCGATGTGCGCAAGCGTGGTGCGGAACGCCGCGTCGACTTGCGCCTCGTCACCCACCATATCCGACGGGTCTTCCAGCCCCCAGTGCGACTTCAGCGCGGGGCCGAAATACACCGGGCAGGCTTCGCCGGCGGCCTTGTCGCAGACGGTGATGACGATGTCCGGTAGGTTGCCCTCGAATGCGTCGTTGCCCTTGCTGCTCAGGCCCACGGTCGAAATACCGGCCTGCTCCAGTGTGCTCAGGCTACGGGGCAATACTTGCCCCTTGGGGAAACTGCCCGAACTGATCGCTTCGAAACCGGCTGGGGCGAGGTGGTTGAACAGCGCTTCGGAAAGGATGCTCCGGCAGCTGTTGGCCGTGCACATGAACAGTATTCGCATGGAGGGCTCCTTTGCTTCGTGGCGGACGTCAGGGGCGCCGGCGCAGTGCCAGGGCCGAAAGGGTGATCAACAGCAGGCGGCGTCGCGAACGGGGCGGTCGTCCATGCACTTGAGCCGAAGTGTGTTGTCGGCCAGCCATTGCGAATTGGCCTGCAAGGTGACCTGCAACATCTCGTGAACCCAGGCGGGCAGCGCCGGATTAAGGCGGTAATACACCCACTGACCCTGGCGGCGGTCCAGCAACATGCCATTGCTGCGCAGCTGCGCCAGATGGCGGCTGATCTTCGGCTGGCTGTCGCCCAACGCGCACATCAGTTCGCACACACAAAGCTCTCCCAGGCTGGCGATGAGCAGGGTGGCGCGAGCGCGGGTTTCGTCAGACAGGCATTTGAAGACATCGGGCGGGGTGATCATGGCAACACCAATACATATGGAAAACCGAATATACGTATTTCCATATGTATGTGGCAACCCCCTGCCGAAACTGGCGCCCCTTTGCGTTCTTGTCGGCACTCGATTAGTCAAATATGATACTAAGTCTCATTTGCATCGTTCTTGTGGCCGCCAATGGCATCTGTCGATACCGCTCAGTTCACTGCCCTGTACGAACAGCAACACCGCTGGTTGCGTAGCTGGTTGTATCGGCAATTGAGCTGTTCTCACCGCGCTGCCGATTTGATGCAGGACACCTTCATGCGTCTGTTGGCCAGTAACGAGGTGATTGAAGTCCGCCAGCCTCGACCTTTTCTGGCCAAGGTGGCACGCAGTGTCCTGTCCAACCACTACCGCCGCGCACGCCTGGAAAAAGCCTATCTGGATGCGCTCCAGACGGAAGACCAAAGCGTGCTGCCGGACTTGGCGACCCAGTTGATCATTTTCGAGACGCTGGTTCGGCTCGACGAAGCGCTGGGCAGACTGGATGTCGCCGTCAAAAAAGCGTTTCTCTGGTCGCAACTGGATGGGCTCAGCCACTCAGAAATTGCCGAGCGGCTGGGTATTTCAATCGCTACCGTCAAACGCCATATCATCAAGGCTGGCGCGCAATGCATGCTGGTGACGGAATCGCTGCAATGAATACCGCCGGGAACGCCTTTATCCGGGAACCATCGCTATCGCCGAAAATGTGTGAGGAGGCGATGGAGTGGTGGCTCGATATGCAGGAGGCCGATTTCGATTCGCCAGCACAGGCCGCTTTCATGGCATGGCGCAGTGAACACCCCTTGCATGAGCTGGCCTGGGAAAGAGCCTTGGCGCTGGGGGCGCAGCTCGACGCATTGCGTACCCAAGGTGATCCAGACCTTGCCCGTCAAGCCCTGTTGCTCCCTTCCCAGGAAGGGCTGAGCAGGCGTCAGGCAATAAAAGGCCTGGCCTTGCTGCTGACTGTGGGCGCCGGCGCATGGATGAGCCGAGACAGCGAAATGGTGTCGCGCATCAGTGCCGATTACACCACGGGGGTGGGCGAGCAGCGACGTGTTGCGCTGGCCGCGGATCTGTCGTTTGAACTCAATACCCACAGTGCGATAAATGCGCGCGCCACTGACCGTGGTTGGCTCCTTCGATTACTCAGCGGCGAGGCCTTGATTGACACTGCCTTGAGCCCGGCGCTGTTCATCGATACCGCTCAGGTTCGCACGCAAGCGTCCTCGGCGCGTTTCACGATACGTCAGTTCGACAATGGCTCAACCCAGTTGGAAGTCTATCGTGGCGCGCTTCAGGTGATCCCGACTCAAGCCAGCAACTGGACTGCCCTGCAAGCCGGGCAGGTGGCGCGTTTCGGGCCGCTTGAAATGCTCGATCTGTGTGTAATGCAAGCATCCGCCCCCGCCTGGGCCGAAGGCATGATCGTCGCCAACGGCCAACCGCTTCAGGCGTTCCTCGGCGAACTTGGCCGGTATCGTCATGGTTACCTTGGGTGCGACGCCGCCTTGGCCAATCTGCGCGTATGGGGCACCTACCCGTTGGCAGACAGTGATCGAATCATCGATGCCGTCGCCCACACCCTGAAACTGGATGTACAGCGTTTCACACGCCTGTGGGTCAACTTGCGCCCCTCGTCAGCTAACGTTTGAAGTTTTTTTGTCTTCGATGAGCCGTTTTGATTTCTGGCGAGACTCATAGGCCATACATCAAAAAACATCGGGGAACTTCACATGCATCACCGCAGTATTTCGTCGTGCTACGCAACCCCGCTCGCCAGCACCCTGGGTTGCGCTGCAGCGGTTCTGATTGCCACTTCATCGCCCGTGTGGGCAGCCGCCGATAGCAGCGTGCAACACTACGAAATCCCCGCGGCGCCCCTGGGCACTGCGCTTACTCAACTGGGCCAGCAAGCCCATTTGTTGTTGTCGTTTCCCAATGACTTGATTGCCGGGCAAAACAGCCCTGGCCTGAGTGGTGATTACACGGTCGACGGTGCGTTACAGGCACTGCTTGCGGGTAGCCAACTCATTGCGGTGCGCCAGCCGGATGGGCGATACACCCTCCAGCGAGCGCCGGCCTCTACCGCGCTGGAGCTTCAAAGCATTTCGATTTCGGGCAAAGCGCCCGGGTCTACTACAGAAGGTACCGGGCTCTACACCACCTACTCATCCAGCAGTTCGACCCGCCTGAACCTGACCCCCAAGGAAACCCCGCAGTCGCTGACCGTCATGACCCGTCAGCGCCTGGATGACCAGCGCCTGACCAACCTCAGCGATACCCTCGATGCCACACCCGGCATCATCGTGTTGCGCGACGGGCTGGGTGCTGAATCCGATGGTTACTTCTCCCGCGGCTTCGAGGTTCAGAACTTTGAAATCGATGGTGTGCCCACCGTCAAACGCATGGACAACTACACCCAGAGCATGGCCATGTATGACCGGGTGGAGGTGGTGCGCGGTGCTACCGGCCTGATCAGCGGCCTGGGCAGCCCTTCAGCGACGATCAACCTGATCCGCAAGCGTCCGACCTTCGAGTCTCAGGCCAGCGTTTGGGCTGAAGCCGGTAATTGGGACCGCTACGGAACCGGCTTTGATGTATCTGGCCCGCTGACTGAAACCGGCAACGTACGCGGTCGGCTGGTCGCCGACTTCAAGACCGAGCGATCATGGGTCGACCGCTACAAGCAGGACTCGCAGCTGATCTACGGCATTACCGAGTTCGACCTGACTGAAGACACCTTGCTGACCATGGGCTTCAGTTACCAACGCACAGACGTTGACTCGCCCATGCGCTCCGGCCTGCCGACCCGCTTCACCGACGGTTCTCGCACCAACCTCAAACGCTCGCTCAACTCGGCTCAGACGTGGTCTTACAACGACCATGAACAAACCAGCTTTTTCACTTCGATCGAACAGCAGTTCGCTAATGGCTGGAGCGGGAAGGTCGAGCTGACCCACTCCGAAAACAAGTTTGATGAAGTCTTCAACTACGTCAACGGCAGCCTCAACCCGGACGGAAGCGGCACCACACAGTTGCCAGTGCGCTTCTCCGGCATCCCGCGCCAGAACAACATCGATGCCTACCTGACCGGCCCGTTCGGGCTGTTGGGCCGCGAGCACGAATTGATCGCCGGCGTGACCTTGTCCAACGCCTACGAGAACGTGCCAAGCTACGGCGGCTGGAAATACGACTATTCCGGCTCCCCGGCTGGCGCGATCGACAACCTGCTGAACTGGAACGGCGGCTCGGTCAAACCGGAATTCGACGTCACGGGCAAATCCACTGCCGACGAAACCCAATACGCCGCCTATCTCGCCACGCGCCTGCACGCCACCGACGATCTCAGCATCTTGCTGGGTAGCCGCGTGATCGACTGGCATCGGGAGATCGAAGATAAACCCTACAACGCAGAAAAAACCAAGACCAAGGAATCGGAAACCGGGGTCTATATTCCGTACGCCGGCGTGGTGTATGACGTCAACGACACGTGGTCGCTGTATGCCAGCTACACGAAAATCTTCAACCCTCAGTCGTCCTGGGTTCGCGATATCAACAACAAACCCCTGGATCCGATGGAGGGCACCGGTTATGAAGTCGGCGTCAAAGGCAGCCACTTCGACGGCAAGCTGAACTCCAGCGTCGCGCTGTTCAAGATCGAGCAGGACAACCTGGCCATCTGGATCGATACCCCAGGCGGCAACACGTACAAGTCAGAACAGGGCACCACCACCAAGGGCGTTGAGTTCACCCTGGACGGAGAACTGGCCGAAGGCTGGCAGGCATCCGCAGGTTATGCCTATGCGGTCAGCACCGACGCGGACGACCAGCGTATCGTTACCACGCTGCCTCGCCACAGTCTCAAGACGTTCACCAGCTACCGCCTGCCGGGCATTCTGGATAAGGTCACCCTTGGCGGCGGTGTCAACTGGCAGAGCAAAACCGGTGCCGACCTGCACACCTTCACTCAGGGTAGCTACGCCGTCACCAACCTCCTGGCGCGCTACGACTTCAATCAACATCTGAGTGCGTCGGTCAACCTGAACAACGTGTTCGACCGTGAGTACCTCAGCTATGCGGGCGATCACGGTATGTACGGTGCTCCAAGAAACATCATGACGGGGATCAAATACACCTTCTGACGTACGTGGGCTCCATGCTGCGGCCGCCACTGTTGGGGCGGGTTCACCCGCGAAGAATCCTGTGCGGTGGATGGCACCGGCTCCGCCGGTGTTCGCGGCTAAAGCCGCTCCCACAGGTACTGCATGAGCCTGAAGCCTGCGCGGTCCCTGTGGGAGCGGGTTCACCCGCGAAGAATCCTGCGCGGTGGATGGCACCGGCTTCGCCGGTGTTCGCGGCTAAAGCCGCTCCCACAGGTACTGCATGAGCCTGAAGCCTGCGCGGTCCCTGTGGGAGCGGGTTCACCCGCGAAGAATCCTGCGCGGTGGATGGCACCGGCTCCGCCGGTGTTCGCGGGCACGCCCGCTCCCACAGTGATCGCGCAATCTTTCAGGTTTTGAGCAAGACAGTTGCTCCCACAGGTAAAGCATTAGCCTGAAGCCTGCGCAGTCCCTGTGGGAGCGGGCATGCCCGCGAAGAACCCAGCGCGCTCCTGAGATAAGACTGGCAGCTCTGGGTCGGTAGCAGTCAGTGGCTGCAATAGGCTGGATGGCGAAGCGTATTGTTAATGTGCCGGGGGCAGGAACTCGCTCTTGAAGAATTTGCCCCCGGCAGCGTTCAGTACCTTCAGGCCTGTGCCTTGGCCTGCTGTTCCAGATGCACCTGCAACTCAGGGTCGATTTGCAGTGCGCTGGCCAACTCGTCAAGGTAGGCCCGCTCGGCGTCCTGCTGGTCATCCACCAGCATCACGCTGGCCAGGTACATTTCCGCGGCCATGGCCGGGTCCCGGGCCGACTGGGCCACTTCGGCAACATCGAGTGGCTTGCCGACTTCTTCATCCAGCCATTGCTGCAACTGTGGGTCGCTGGTTTGACGTTTGATTTCAGCGTAAATCAGTTGCTCTTCCTGCTGGTCGATGCGGCCGTCTGCCTTGGCTGCCGCAATCAGCGCGCGCAAGATGGCATGGCTGTGGTCCTCGGCCTCGGGGCCGGACAATTGATCGACCGTACGCACCGCCTGTTGCGGGGCTGTCGCCTGGCTGCGCTGCCAGCTTTGATAGGCCTGGAACGCCATCATGCCCAACGACGCCAGGGCCGCGAAATTGGTGCCGCCTGCGGAACGCCCCTGGGGCAAGCCGCCCGTGCTGCTGCCGGCACGGCCACCCAGCAGACCACCCAGCAAGCCGCCCAAACCGCCCAGGCCGTCTTGCCATGACATGCCGCCGCTGCCTTGACGCGCTTGCGAGCCTTGCCCGGCCCGCAGCAACTGTTCGAGTAGATCACTGGTGTTCATGGCGCCGCCCTCGCTCGGTAGTCGTTGCCCAGACAAGCAACGATAGCCCTCTCAAGGCTATTCGCCATGACCGTCCGGCCCCTGGGCCCGGCCAGTGGAGGCTGTGCTATCACTACAGCAATGCTGATGCGTGAACGCGCGCGGCAAATCAAGGTTGGCCAGCTGCCACTGTTCGACATGCAGTACGTGTACTACCTGATCGACCGCCTGCTGCGCCTGATGTATTGGGTGATCGTGTTGTTGCTCAGCTACCAGTGGCTGAGCTTTGTGCTGTCGCAGTTCCCTTACACCCGGCCGTGGGGCGAAAGCCTCAACGTGCACCTGCTCGACCTGCTGCGCTACCTGCTCGACGGCATCTTGCACGCTATCCCCGGCATTGCCGTGGCCATCATGATCTTCTTCATCGCCCGTGGCATCAGTGGTTTCAGCCGGCGCATGCTGGAGCGCATGGCCCGCCCAGGCACATTGAAGTGGCTGACCGAAGAAACCCTGCAGCCCACGACACGGCTCACTTCGCTGGCGATCTGGCTGTTTGCCCTGGTCATGGCTTACCCGTACCTGCCCGGTTCGGGTACCGATGCCTTCAAAGGGCTTTCGGTGCTACTGGGCCTGATGATTTCGCTGGGGGCCACTAGCGTGGTGGGGCAAGCGGCGGCGGGGCTGATCCTGACCTATTCGCGCACGCTGAAGGCTGGCGAATACGTGCGCGTAGGCGACAACGAAGGCACGGTGACCGAAGTCGGCATTTTCAACACCACCATCCGCACCGGCCTTGGCGAGGTGCTGACCCTGCCCAACTCAATGATCACTGGCTCTGTCACGCGCAACTATTCGCGGGTGGTGCAAGGGCAGGGCTACATTGTCGATACCGTGGTCACCATCGGCTACGACACGCCCTGGCGCCAGGTTGAGGCGATGCTGGTGGAAGCGGCCCAGCGCACCGATGGCATCCTGGAAAACCCCCGGCCGCAGGTGTTCCAGACCGGGCTTTCGGACTTCTACCCCGAATACCGCCTGGTGGCCCAGGCAGTACCCAGCGCGCCAAGGCCGCGTGCGGAGTTGCTGAGCCTGTTGCACGCCAACATCCAGGACGTGTTCAACGAATATGGGGTGCAGATCATGTCGCCGCATTACCTGGGGGACCCGGTGCAGGAGAAGTGGGTGCCGCGGGACAAGTGGTTGGCCGCGCCGGCGCGGGAGCCCGGCGGCGATGGCACCGATGCCTGAGCGCCGCTTGAAGCGCGGCGGTCATCGAGTCGTGGTACTGGCACAGATTAGCCCGGCGAATCTTCCGCATTATTTTCCGCGCGCGTCATGAGCATGGCTAAAGGTTCTGTGAAATCAATTCAGTTCCCTCGCTCATCCCCTCAACCTAAAATACGGGCCAATTATAGAGAATATGGATATTTGAGTGGGCTTCCGGTCATGACGAATAAAGACTTCAAGTTTTCCATCAAGAGCATTCGTTTCGACGAGCATTATCACCCCTCCGAAAACACGCGCATCACCACCAACTTCGCCAACCTGGCGAGGGGCGCGAGCCGGCAGCAGAACTTGCGCAGCACCCTGGGAATGATAAATAACCGCTTCAACGCCCTGGCGCATTGGGATAACCCAAAAGGGGACCGGTACGCCGTCGAGCTTGACATCATCTCTGTCGAGATGAGTATCGATGCTGAAGGCGGTGATCAAGCGCTGCCGCTGATTGAAATACTGAAAACGAACATTATCGACCGACAGACCGGCGAGCGCATCGCGGGCATGGTGGGGAATAACTTTTCTTCCTACGTGCGCGATTACGATTTCAGCGTACTGCTGCTGGGGCACAATGCCAACCAGCCTGTGTTCAGCACGCCAGAGCATTTCGGAGAGCTGCACGGGAAGCTGTTCAAGCGCTTCGTGAACTCAAGCACGTACAAGGAACACTTCGACAAGCCACCGGTTATTTGCCTGAGCGTTTCCAGCAGCAAGACCTACCATCGAACCGATAATCAGCACCCTGTATTGGGTTTTGAGTATCAACAGGATGAGTATTCCCTGACGGATACTTATTTCGAGAAGATGGGCTTGAAGGTGCGTTACTTCATGCCGCCCAACAGTGTTGCGCCGTTGGCCTTCTATTTTTCCGGCGATTTGCTCAGCGATTACACCAACCTTGAGCTGATCAGCACCATCAGCACCATGGACACGTTCCAGAAAATCTATCGCCCGGAGATCTACAATGCGAACTCTGCCGCAGGGAAGTGCTATCAGCCCAGCTTGCAGCATCAGGATTACTCACTGACCCGTATTGTTTATGACCGTGAGGAGCGTAACCGGCTGGCCATCGAGCAGGGGCAGTTTGTCGAGGAGCACTTTATAAAACCGCACCACGCGATGCTTGAGCAGTGGTCCGCCAACTACGCCTGCTGATTAACTGAATATATAAGGTCTTCCCTCGTGAAAAAGCTGTTACCCACTTCGACTGCCGGCAGTTTGCCTAAACCCTCCTGGCTCGCAGAACCCGAGACGCTCTGGTCACCCTGGAAACTGCAGGATGAGGCGTTGATCGAAGGCAAACAGGATGCCCTGCGCTTGTCATTGCAGGAGCAGCAGAACGCAGGCATTGATATCGTCAGTGATGGTGAGCAAACGCGCCAACATTTCGTGACGACCTTCATCGAGCACCTGAGTGGCGTTGATTTCGAGAACCGCGAAACTGTCAGGATCCGTGATCGCTATGATGCAAGCGTACCGACGGTGGTGGGCGCTGTTGCCCGGAAAAACCCGGTGTTTGTCGAAGATGCCAGGTTCTTGCGTGAGCAGACCAGTCAACCCATCAAATGGGCACTGCCAGGCCCCATGACCATGATCGATACGCTGTATGACAGCCACTACAAAAGCCGCGAAAAACTGGCTTGGGAATTTGCCAAAATCCTCAACCAGGAAGCCCGGGAGCTGGAGGCTGCCGGTGTTGACATCATTCAGTTCGATGAGCCCGCCTTCAATGTCTTCTTTGACGAGGTGAATGACTGGGGTGTTGCCACCCTGGAAAGGGCCATCGAAGGCCTGAAGTGTGAAACGGCCGTACACATCTGCTACGGCTACGGCATCAAAGCCAACACCGACTGGAAAAAGACCCTGGGCTCAGAGTGGCGGCAATATGAAGAAGCCTTCCCCAAGCTGCAGAAGTCCAGCATCGATATCATCTCGCTGGAATGCCACAACTCCCATGTACCCATGGACCTGCTTGAGCTGATCCGAGGCAAGAAGGTGATGGTCGGCGCAATTGACGTGGCCAGCCACGCCATTGAAACACCCGAGGAAGTGGCCAATACCCTACGTAAGGCACTGCAATTTGTAGAGGCAGACAAGCTCTATCCTTGCACCAACTGTGGCATGGCGCCTTTGCCGCGTCGGGTCGCCAGCGGCAAGCTCAGGGCGTTGAGTGCAGGTGCAGACATCGTCCGCAGAGAACTCTCGGCCCGTTAAAGGCACCCGAACGTCAGGACTTACCATGTCGCTTTCCAGTACTGCCATCGAGCCCTTGAGCTTTCGCGAAGCGCTCGGGCACTACGCCTCGGGCATCACGGTGATCACATCGCTTATCGACGGCAACCCGATTGGCTTCACCTGCCAGTCGTTCTATAGCGTGTCGATGAACCCACCGCTGGTGTCATTCAGCGTGATGTCCAGTTCGGCCAGTTATCCCGGTATTCGTAGCGCGGGCCGATTTGCAGTCAATATCCTTTCGGGTGAACAGGTCGGCGTATCCAACCGGTTTGCCCGTAAAGGCACTGACAAGTGGCAGGGTGTCGATTGGCAGGTGTCGCCGCTGGGTAACCCGGTCATTGCCGGTAGCCTGCATTGGCTCGACTGCGAGATTTACGCCGAACACGTTGCCGGTGATCACTTGATCGTGGTGGGTGAGGTGAAAGCGTTGAACGTGCAGGACGCTGTGGCGACGCAACCCTTGCTGTATTTCAAAGGACAATATTGCAACCTTGCCGCGCCTGGCGCGCTGTGAGCGTTGCCTTCTGCTCATGATTGACTTGAGACACCTACGCACTCTCCATGCCTTGCGCGAAACGGACAGCCTGCCCGAGGCCGCCGAACGCCTGCACCTGACCCAGTCGGCGCTCTCGCACCAGTTCCGGGAGCTGGAAACCCGCGTTGGCATGCCTGTGTTTGTGCGCAAGTCCAAACCGGTACGCTTCACCACCGCCGGGCTCAAGCTGCTGCAGCTGGCCGACCAGGTGCTGCCGCTGATTCGCACAACGGAGCGCAACCTGAGCAAGCTGGCGGGTGGCACGGCCGACCGCCTGCACATCGCCATCGAGTGCCACAGTTGCTATCAATGGCTGATGCCCTCGCTGGACGAGTTTCGCTGCGCCTGGCCGGAAGTTGAACTGGACCTGGCATCGGGGTTGTCGTTCGCGCCGCTGCCGGCTTTGGAGCGGGGTGACCTCGACCTTGTGGTGACCTCCGACCCGGTGACCCTGCCGGGTATCACCTACGTGCCGTTGTTCGGATACGAGGCCATGCTGGCCATCGACAAGCATCATCCCCTGCGCGAGAAGCCGTATCTGCAACCTGACGACATTGCCAGCCAGACCCTGATCACGTACCCGATCGAGCGCAACCGCCTGGACATTTTCACCCGTTTCTTCGACCCGGCCGACATCGAACCTGCCCAGGTACGTACCGCAGAAATGACCGTCATGATGATGCAGTTGGTGGCCAGCGGCCGTGGCGTTTGCTGCCTGCCGAACTGGGCGGTGCATGAATACACCTCCCGTGGCTACGTGCTGGCCAAGCGCCTGGGCGAAGCAGGGTTGCAGGCCACCCTGTTCGCGGCGGTACGCAGCGACATGCTCGAAGTGCCTTACATGAGTGATTTCCTGCTCACGGCGAAAGACATTTCGTTTTCGACGCTTGAGGGCGTCAATGCGGTGTCTGGGCCCGCGGCGTGGCCGTCGGGCGCCTGATCGGGCGTCAGAAACCTTCCAGCACGATCTTGCCGCGTGCTTTGCCACTCTCGATCATGGCGTGGGCGCGCTTGAGGTGCTCGGCGTTGATCGTGCCGTAGTGCTCGCCCAGGGTCGTTTTGAGCGTGCCATCATCGACCAGCCGCGAAACGCGCTCAAGCAATTGGTGCTGCTTGATCATGTCTTCGGTCTTGTACAGCGAGCGCGTGAACATCAGCTCCCAGTGCAGTGAAAGGGACTTGCGCTTGAGCGGCATGACATCCAGTTGCGCCGGGTCGTCGATCAGCGCGAGCTTGCCTTGTGGGCGAAGCACTTCCACCAGTTGCGCAAGGTACGTGTCTGTGTGGGTCAGGCTGATGACGTAATCGACCGGCCCCAGCTTGAGCGCTTCCAACTGCAGTGGAATCGACTCGGAGTGGTCGATCACATGGTGGGCTCCCGCTTGCTGCACCCAGGCCTGGGTTTCGGGCCTCGAGGCGGTGCCAATGACCGTGAGTTGTGTGAGCTTGCGGGCGAGTTGAACCAGGATCGAGCCAACCCCGCCGGCAGCACCCACCACCAGAAGGCTTCGGTGCTTGCCGCCGTTTTCTTCAACGCCCAGGCGGTCGAACAGCAGCTCCCAGGCGGTAATGGAGGTGAGTGGCAAGGCGGCGGCGCTGGCGTTGTCCAGGCTGCGGGGCTTATGCCCGACAATGCGTTCGTCCACGACATGAAGCTCGCTGTAGCTGCCCGGGCGGTCAATGGCACCGGCATAGAAAACCTCATCGCCCGGTTGGAACAACGTCACCTCAGGGCCTATTTCGCGGACGACGCCGACAGCGTCCCAGCCGAGCACTTGGGGTTGCTCACCGCCACGGCTTGCACGGATCTTGGTATCGACCGGGTTGACGGCAATTGCCCGGACTTCGACAAGCAGGTCACGGGCCCCCGGTTTTGGCGTGGGCAGCTGCGCGTCATACAGCGCTTGTGGGTCGTGGATCGGTAGACCGGGCTGGGTGTAAACGACTGCCTTCATTGGCGTTGCCTCTTGGGGATGCGAAAAGTGGGTTTAGACTATTCGTTTCGATTCACTCAAAAAACAGCCCGAGTGGAGTAAGACTTTCTCGCTTGAAGTGAAAATGGTGTGAAGCGCCCGTGACCTGGACTGGTCGCTCCACACAAAAGCAATTTGGGGCTGCTGCGCAGCCCATCGCCGGCAAGCCAGGCTCCCACAGGTACGGTGCACCCCTCAAATATTGCGCTGTACCTGTGGGAGCCCGGCTTGCCGGCGATGGGCCGCAAAGCGGCTCCAAAACTGGGATTATGCCGAGACCGGACAGTCACCGGCCAGGGCCGTCGAGAGCCTGCGGCTGGAGGCTGCCCGGTTGATGATCGAGCAGAGCCTGCACAGCCTGGATGTGGTGGCCAGGGAGACCGGCTTCAGGGACCGCCGGCATATGCGGGAGGTGTTCATCCGTGGTTTTGGGGTTCCCCCTCAAGCCGTGCGAAGGGATGCTCGGCGGGTGGTCTCCAGCTGAGGGTTCGGCCGCTTGCAGTCGGGTCAATTTATCCGGTACTCCACGCCCCCGTTGCCGTCGAGCAACCAAACTAAACCTTCGTACCCGTCGTCAGTCAGTCTTAGTACGTGCTCCGTTCGCTGGTAACCCATAGGAGGTCGACATGGCGCGGGCTATCTGGAAAGGCGCAATCAGTTTCGGGCTGGTGCACATCCCGGTTTCGCTCAACGTTGCGGTGAGCTCCGAGCGGGTGGATTTTGACTGGCTCGACAAGCGCAGCATGGAGCCGGTGGGCTACAAGCGGGTGAACAAGGTCACCGGCAAGGAAATCGACAAGGACAACATCGTCAAGGGCGTGGAGTACGAGAAGGGCCGCTACGTGGTGATCAGTGAGCAGGAGATCCGCGATGCGCGCCCCGAAGCGACCCAGACCATCGATATCTTCTCGTTCGTGCAGGCTGGCGAAATTCCACTTCAGCACTTTGACACACCTTACTACCTGAGCCCTGACCGGCGCGGCGGCAAAGTCTATGCACTGCTGCGCGACACGCTGGAAAGCACCGGCAAGGTAGCCCTGGCCACCGTGGTGCTGCATACCCGTCAGCACCTGGCGCTGCTGCGGCCACTGGAAGACGCCTTGGTGCTGATCACCCTGCGCTGGCCCGAGGAGGTGCGCAGTGTTGAAACCCTGGAGCTGGACAAGAGCGTGACCGATGCCAAGGTCGACAAGCGCGAATTGGGCATGGCCAAACGCCTGGTCGAAGACATGAGTGGACCCTGGGCCCCGGACGAGTACCACGATGCGTTTCGCCAGACCATTCTCGACCTGGTGGAAGAGAAGGCCAGCAAGGGCAAGATCGAGACAGTGGCCAAAGGGGAGGGCGCCGACGAGGAGAAAAGCGCGGATATCCTCGACCTCACCGAATTGCTCAAACGCAGCCTCGGCGGCAAGGCCAAGGGCGCAACAAAACCGGCTACCAAACGACCACGCAAGGCCTCCTGAGGGTGGAGACTCGCCAGGTGCTCACACCTGGCCTTCCAGCCCACTGAGGTAGTCGCCGAACCCCTGCTTTGCCCGGCTATCACGCCGGCTGCTGGTGGCCACGCTGTGCTCAGCGGTCCAGACAATCTCCGCCCCACTGGCTTGCAGGGCCAGCACCAGTTGAACATCCTCGTGGGCCGGCAATGGCTGGAACCCGCCAACGCGTTCGTAGGCCTTGGCGCACACGCCGAGGTTGGCGCCATGAATATGCCGATGCCCCTCACGGGCCTGGTAAAGGCTGCGGTACAACCGGCGCAGGGCGATGCTTTGCCAGGGTTGCCAACGCTCGATGTGCACCGTGCCGCACACCACCTCGGCGCGCCATTGCAACTGCGAGGTCAGCCAGTGTTGCGGGACGCGGCTGTCGGCGTCGGTGCACGCCAGCCATTGGGCGCCACGGGCGATCATCCATGCCGCGCCTGCTCGCCGGGCCACGCCGACATTGCCTGCGTCCACTTCAAGGGTATGCACCCCGTGGCGTCGGGCCACCCGCGCACTGGTGTCGCTGCAACGGTCCAGCACCACCAGCACTTCTACCGCAAAGCCTGCCGCCTCAGCTCGCGCGCTTGCAGCCTTGACCGCCTTGAGGCAGTGCCCCAGGCGCCGGGCCTCGTTGTGGGCGGGAATGATGACGGCGATCATGGGCAGCGCTCATTCAGGTCGACCACGCTGGGCTGGCACGTCCAGTACTCGAGCAAAAAGTCCGCCTCTTCGTGACGCAACAGCGGATACAGCGGCAGGTGCCTTGCCAGCAGGGCATGAACCTCACGGCCATCCTGCGGGCAGCCGGCAATGGGGTGGCGCCAGTGGCAGGCGAGCAGGGCGCCATCGCCCGTGAGGCTGGCCACCGCTTGCTCGATCACTTGCAGCCAATCGGTGGGGTCGAGGTAGTAGCCGATTTCGCTGAGCACGATCAGGTCGAACTGCCCGCCTGGCCAGTCGCCCGGCAGATGCCCCTGCTCGACATGGGCGTGGTGCGCGGTGCCCAGGCGCTGGTGAGCCAGCCCCACGGCGGTCGGGTCGATGTCCTGGCACAGCAAGCTGGCGCAACGCTCGGCCAGCAGCACGCTCAGTTCGCCGTTGGCACAGGCCGGCTCGAACACGCGCTCGTAGCGCTGACGGGGCAGGCTGGCCAGCAGCAGGTCGCGCTTGCGCCGCTCGTACCAGCGGGTGCGAAACGCCCAGGGGTCATCGCTGTCGGCGTACAGGTCGGCGAAATATTGCGCGTCGAGGCTCATGGCGACTCCATCACAGGAAGACCAGTTCAAAGGGTTGCAGCAAGCACGCCTGCAAATGCGCCGGTACCACCGGCGGGCGGTCACCGTCGGGCTGCAACTGGCTGGTATGGGCAGCCAAGGCCTCGCGCTTGCGAGCCTGGCGCGTTTCGTCGACCTGCAGGCGATGCGCCCGCGACCATGGCAGGCGAGGGTCGTCCGGTGCGGCCCAGTGCCAGGCCCACACGGGCGCTTCGGCCAGCTGTGCCCCGCGCGCCTGGGCCGCTTGGGCAGCGGCGCGGCCTGCTGCTTCATGGTCGCAATGGCCGTCGCCACGCCAGGTGGTCAGCAGCAGGTCGTCGGGCTCCAGCAACTGCTCCAGGTGGCGGATCAGGAAAGCCTCATCGCGGGGCAGTGCGCCGTCCTTGAGGTTGAGCCGCCGCCAGTCCAGGCGGTTGAGGTCCAGGTCCAGTTGCTGCAAGGCATGCCGGCTTTCCAGCGGGCGCTGGTGACGCAAGCGCTGCTCGGTCCAGTGGGGGGACTGCGGGTGGCTGCCTTCGCCGTTGGTGGCGGAAATCAGCACCAGGTCCTGTTCACGCCCGCGAAAACTGGCAAGCAGCCCGCCGGCCATGAGCACCTCGTCGTCCGGGTGCGGCGCCAGCAGCACCAGGCGTCGGCCGGGTGGGCACAGCTGCTCGGGCGCAAGCCAGGTAGCGCGTGCCAGGTGCGCGGAATGTTGCCAGTCGCTCCATGGCGTGCCCGTGGCCGCATCAATCAGGTTCTCGTTCATAGCTGCCATGCTCCTGTCGGTGTGCGGGCCACTTGCTGACCCAGTTCGGCCAAGTCGCGCTCGGCGTGGCTCTGGCGCAGGTACACCGGCAGGTCGGCGCTGAGCCGGGCGAAATGGCTGCTGCGGCAGAAGGGTGTGGCCCCCAGCGCTCGGCCAACATGCTGAATGACCTGTTCGACTGCCTGCTCGATCTGGGCGCGGGTGCGGCGTACTTCAAAACTGGCGTCGTCCTTGGGATGCTGGTCGATCCACGCGGCGCACTCGCGAAGGGCGGCGCGGGCACCGTACAAGGCTGCATCGACCGCCCCCAGATGAGCATCGGCATGGGGGTCGGGCCGAGGTTTGCTGCAGTGCTCGCGCAGGTAGCCTGCCAATGCCTCGGCGGCGCCGTACCAGCAGGCAGCGATACCCGCGCCGCCCTGCCAGAAGCCAGGGCGCGACAGGTACTGGCCGGGTGCGCCGATGGCCAGCCCCGGCGAGTCGTCGAATTCAACGGTGACACTGGCGGTGCTGGCCATGCCCACGGCCTGCCATTGCTCGGTCTGGATGCGCTGGCTGCGGTGTGACAGTTCGACGGCTACCAGCTGTGGCTGGTCATTTTCCCAGGCGGTCAGCAATGCCCAATTGATTTGCAACGCGCCCGAGCACCAAGCCTTGCGGCCTTGCAGTTGAACCCGTTGGCCATGGCGCGCGACGATGTGGGCCCTGGCATCCGGCGGCTCGGCGGCCCACATGCCCCAGATACCGTCGTGAGCAGGCTGGGCGGCGCCGCACTCGGCGAGGATCGCCAAGGCATCGGTGTGGCCCTCATACAGCTTGGCCAGGCCCAGATCGCATCCGGCGACCCGCGCCAATGCCTGCCAGCGCTCGAGGGTGCGCCCGTGGCCCGGCAATGGCAGCAGGTCAAGCTGTTCGGCTCGAAGTACCTGCAACAGTTCAGGCAGCAAGGGGTCGAGGTCGATGGCCCGCTTACGGGTAGCGAAGCGTTGCAGCAGGTTATCGAGGTGGGCGAAGTCCATCATGCGATCCCCAGTTGCTTGCGCATGCGCAGGGTGATCGATTGCCGGGTCGAGCCCAGCTCGGCCCAGGGGTCGTCCAGCTGCGCAAGCCGCGCGTGCAAGTTGCCGATATTCCATTGGTTGGCACTTTTGATTTTGGGCAGTTCTTCGCGCCAGATCGGCACCGACACTGGCAGGCCTTCGCGGGCGCGCAGCGAGTAGGCGGCCACGGTGGTAGCGCCCTTGCCGTTGCGCAGGTAGTCGATGAAGATGCGCCCGACCCGGTTCTTGGGGCCGGAGACCGCGCTGAGCCGGTCCGGGAACAGGCCTGCCAGGTGTTTGACGATGGCATGGCTGAAGTCCTTTACTTCGTCCCAGCCGGCCCGACGGGTGAGCGGCACGACCAGGTGCATGCCTTTGCCGCCGCTGGTCTTGAGAAACACCTTGAGGCCCAGCTCATCAAGCAGGGTGAGGGTCAGCTGGGTGGCCTCGAGCATGGCCTTCCACGGCAGTGCCGGGTCGGGGTCCAGGTCGAGGATGAAGCGGTCAGGCCTGTCGAAGTTCTTGTCGGTGGCGTTCCAGGTGTGCAGTTCAAGCATGTTCATCTGTACTGCGCCCAACAGGCTGTCGGCGCTGTTGAGCACCATTGCCGCCTGGCCGGCCTGGGCCTTGGTGTAGCTGGTCAGATCGGGGATGTGCAACTGCCCCGCGTGCTTCTGAAAGAACAGCTCGCCGTCCAGGCCTTCCGGGGCGCGGACCAGCGCTACGGGGCGATGTTCGAGTTGTGGCAGCAGCCAGTCGGCGACTTGGGCGTAGTACTCCGCGACCTGCCGCTTGGTGGTACCACTGGTCTTGTCGATCACGCGGTCGGGGTGGGTCAGGCGGAGGTTGCCCAGGCCCTTGGGCTCAGTGTGTGCTGCGTTCTTTGCCGGCATGGCACGTTCCAGGGCAATGGCAGTGGCGGGCTTGTCGTCGCGCAGCCCGTGAAACACCGCGTGGCGCACGATGCCTGTGCGGGTCATCTGGGCGTAGGCGACTTCGGCCAGCAGCTCGGGCTTTAGCCAGTGCACGCCCCGCGCATCGGCACCGCTGGGGGGCTCAGGCAGGGGCGGCTTGGCGGTGTGCAGGGGTTTCAGGCGGGTAAGGATGCTTTCCAGCGTGGCGGCACTGAAGCCGGTGCCGACTTTGCCGGCGTAGCGCAACTGGCCGCTGTCGGTGTCGTGCAGCGCCAGCAGCAGGGCGCCGAAGCCTTGGCGGCTGCCTTTGGGCGCGGTGTAGCCGACGATCACGAACTCCTGGCGTTGCTTGCACTTGAGCTTGATCCAGTCGCTGCTGCGCCGGCCAACGTAGGGGCTGTCGGCGCGCTTGCCGATCAGGCCTTCCAGCCCTAGCCGGCAGGCGCTGTCGAGCAACGCGTCGACCGGCTGGTTGAAGTCTTCGGAAAACTTCAGGATGGCCGATGCGTTGTGCTTCAGCAGCTTGGCCAGGGTCGCCCGGCGGTCTTGTACCGGCAATTCACGCAGGTCCTTGCCGCCGAGCCACGGCAGGTCGAACAGGTAGTAGGTAATGTCATCGTCATGCTCGCTGTCGAAGGCGGCCTGCAACGCCTGGAAGTCGGCCACGCCATTGTCGTCTGCGACCACCATCTCACCGTCCAGCCAGGCCGAGTCGAGCCCCAGCGCTTTCAGCGCTTCCACCTGATGGGGCAGCTTGGCGCTCCAGTCGTGGCCATTGCGGGTGAACAGGCGCACATCGTCCCCGTCGATGCGGGCCAGCATGCGGTAACCATCGAACTTGACCTCGTACCGCCAATCACCGCCGGGGGGCGAGTCGGCCAGGGTTGCCAGCTGCGGCTGGAGCATGTCGGGTAGGGCGCCAGGGCTGGCCTTGCGCTTGCGCGTGGAGGTCGCCGCCTTGGCTGGGCGGCGGGGTACCAGTGTGCGGTCGCTCAACACGCTGTCCGGCAGGGCTTCGACAATGCTGTAGTCCGTTTCGCTGCGAGCCTCGCCATCGTGGGACTTGACCAGCATCCACTGCTCTTTCTTGCCCGCCAGGTGGGTACGAAACAGGTTCCAGACGCCCGACAGCTTTTCACCTTGCAGGCGAAAGCGCAGCTTGCCCTTGGCATAGGCCTCACGCGGGTCGCCTTCGGGCTCCCAAAGCCCTCGGTCCCACACGATCACGTCGCCGGCGCCGTAGTGGCCTTCGGGGATGTGCCCTTCGAAACTGGCGTAGTCCAGCGGGTGGTCTTCTACATGCACGGCCAGGCGGCGGACCTTGGGGTCCAGGGACGGGCCCTTGGGAATCGCCCAGCTTTTAAGGGTGCCATCCAGCTCCAGGCGAAAGTCATAGTGCAGGTGGCTGGCGTCGTGCTTCTGGATGCAGTACTGCAACCCGTGAGCCGGCCGTGGATGCGCGCGTTTGCCGGCCGGCTCGGGTGTGGCGTTGAAGTCACGCTTGCGCTGGTACTCCTGCAGGGGCTTGGCCATGGCGGGCTCCGGGACAGTTCGCGGTCTCTTGATTGGGAGAGGGCGCCTGCACCTGGAGTTCAAAAAAAGCGTGGGGCCGCAGACCGACGAACCGGCCCACTGCTAGAGGCTCATCGCAAGCCCATGGCCCGGTCCAGCGACAACGCTCCGGCGCCCCGCGCGATCAGCATTAGTAACAAGCCCGCCCACGTCAGATGGGTCGGCCAGGCATCCGGGTAGACGAAAATCTCGATCACCGTGGTCATGCCCAGCAGGGCCAGCGCCGACAGCCGGGTAAACAGGCCGAGCACCAGCAACAGGGGGAAGAGGTGTTCGGCATAGGTGGCCAGGTGGGCTGCCAGCCAGGGGGAAACCAGCGGCAGGGCATACTCGCTCTGGAACAGGTCATAGGTACTGGGTGTAATGCTGAGAAACCCCTCGACCTTGGTGCGCCCGGACAGAAAGAAGGTCGAGGCGATGGCCATGCGCGCCACCAGGCACAGCAGGGTGTCGCCGAGCAGTAGCTGTGTACGATCGGCGAGGTGGTTCCAGCGTTGGCGCAGGCTGTCGGGGCGGGTGGCGTGGAGGGTGTCCATGGCGTTTCCTTCAGGCGAATGCAAGTGGACGGAAGGCCTGGGCTGCCAGCAACCGGCCGAGCAGGTCGGTGAAGTCCAGGTCGGGTTGGCGCGCGAGTGCAACCTGTGAAGCCTGCTCCAAAGGCAAACCTTGGGCGCAGGCATCGA
Source organism: Pseudomonas sp. WOUb67 (assembly GCF_050058005.1). NCBI lineage: Bacteria > Pseudomonadati > Pseudomonadota > Gammaproteobacteria > Pseudomonadales > Pseudomonadaceae > Pseudomonas > Pseudomonas sp. WOUb67. The sequence goes on from NZ_CP170112.1 coordinate 3,481,655, forward strand.
GAAAGGCGCAGCCGCCGACCTCTAGCGCTTGCTGGGCGACACCGTCGGCGGTGCCGCTGAACAAAGCACCTTCGGCGACCCAGGGCTGGTCATGCGGCCACGCCAGGCCTTCGCGGCTGTGCTGCCACAGGCTGAACGCCGGGTGCCGTGCGAACCAGCGCCAACGCACGCTGCTGCGTGGGGCCAGGTAACTGTTGGCCAGGTCGGTGGCCGTCATGCCGGCCAGGTCGGCAAGCGCGAGGCAAGGCTCGCGAGGGGCGCTGAACGCCTCGCACCAGGCGAAATCCAGGCGTGCGACGTCGGCCAGGTACGGCAGGCCGTGCTGGGCCTGCATCTGTTCGAGAAAGTCGGCGAAGGCCGCGCCATAGCGGATCAGCCGCGGGTCGTCGGGGGGCGTGCGTTGCGCATAGGCGGTAGCGGCGTCCTGCATCCAGGCCGGGCCGGTGAGCGCTTCGACACTGGGGAAGTTTGCGCGCAGGGCATCGACGCAACCCGCGAGCACGGTGTTGCGGTACACCGCAAAGGCAGCGTGCCCGGTCAGCGCGGCGAGTTGCGTGGCAGGGCGGTGATACAGCGCGTCGACGAAGGCGGTCTGAAACTGGCCAAGGGAAAGCGTCATGGTCGTGCTCCTGCGCTATCGAGCAGTGCCTGGGCGGTGTCGCGTTCGGCCAGCAACTCGGTGAACGCGGGCAGGTTGCCGTCACGCTCGATCAGGGTCGGGCGCGGGCCGATGCGGGTGAGCAACTGCTGGTACAGGGCCCAGACCGGCGCGGCGATGGCGGCGTCATGGGAATCGATCAGCAGGCTGGCCTGGGCGTCGTGGCTGTGGCCGGCCAGGTGGATTTCGCTGATGGCCTGGGCCGGGAATCGAGCCAGGTACGCTGCGGCGTCGAACCCGAGGTTGTGGGCACTGACGTGCACGTTGTTGACGTCCAGCAACAGGCCGCACCCCGTGCGCCGCGCCAGTTCGGCTAAAAAGTCGATTTCGTCCCAGTCATGCCCCTCCATGGGCAGGTAGTGGCTGGGGTTTTCCAGCGAAATGCTGCGCCCCAGCGCCTCCTGGGTGCGCTGCACGTTGTCGCTGATGCGGGCCAGGGCTTCGTCGCTGCGGGGAAAAGGCAGCAGGTCGGGGAGGTATTGCCCGCGCCAGCTCGACCATGCCAGGTGTTCCGATACCAGCGCCGGCTGCACCTGGTCGATCAGCGCCCGCAGGCGGCGCAGGTGCGTTTCATCTGGCGCGGTGTCCGCTGCCAGCGACAGCGCGACACCGTGCAGCGACAGCGGATGGTGTTCGGCAATGCGTTGTAGCCAGGCCATGCGTGGGCCGCCGAGCATGTAGTTTTCCGGGTGCACTTCAAACCACAGCCCGTTGGCCCGGCATGCCCAAACGTCGGCATAGTGCTCAGCCTTCAGCCCAAGGCCGGCGCCTAAACAGCAAGTCCCGTTCATGATCGGCGGCCTGCGCTCAGGACTTGAGCGGGGTCAGCGAGCCCATGCCATTGGGCGTCTTGATGGACGTGCAGGTGCCTGCGGGCACGTTCTTCCAGTGCATGCCGTCATAGTCCATCTTGGCGCTACCGGCGCAGCTGGTACCGGCGCCGGCCTTGCAGTCGTTCTTGCCAGCCATGGCGACGCCGTAGCATTTTTCCATGGCGGCGCCAGTGGTGGTTGGGTTGGTCGCGTCAGCGGCCATGGCAACACCGGCCAGCGAAGCCAGGGCGAGTGCGGCAGTGGCGAGGGCGAGGGTTTTCATGATGCGTCTCCGGGAAGTGGGGGCCGTGGTGGTTACCGGCGGCTCATGGAGTAGTTCGCAGCAAGGGTTGAACGGGTTACAGCAGCTGGAAAAATTTTTTCCGGCGGTGTGCCAGTCGCCTACCGTATGAAGGCGGCACGCGTCGAATGGAAAACTTTCACGTTGGGTGTAACCCGGGTGGCCGATGCTACGAACTACTTCTCAGCAGGCCCTAAGCGCGCGCGAGGCCCAGTTGCAGGCATTGCTGCTACAAGGGCTGGCGGGCGATGCAGCGGCCTATCGAGCATTTTTGGCAGCGCTGGCGACGCATGTGCGAGGCTTTTTGCTGCGGCGCCTGGGGCAACGCCCCGCGGATGTCGAAGACATGCTGCAAGAGGTGTTGTTGGCAGTGCACAACGCCCGCCATACCTACCAGGCGCAGCAACCGTTGACGGCCTGGGTACAGGCCATTGCCCGCTACAAGCTGGCGGATCACTACCGCAGCTACGCTCGCCACGGCGCGTTGCACGACGAACTGAGCTATGACAGCGACCTGTTCGCGCCCGGCGAGGAGGAAGTGGCCCAGGCGACACGCGACTTGGGCAAGCTCCTGGAGCAGTTGCCGGCGCGCCAGCGGCTGCCCATCGTCCATGTCAAACTGGAGGGGTTGTCGGTGGAAGAGACCGCGCGCATGACCGGTCTTTCCAGTTCGGCGGTAAAAGTGGGCATCCACCGGGGCCTGAAGGCACTGGCCAAGCTGATTGGAGGCAAGGGTGACGATGAAGACCGATGACTTGATTGCCCTGCTGGCGGCCGGGGAAGGGCCGGTGGACTGTCACGCGCTGGGCCGGCGCTTGCTGCTGGCGCTGCTGGGCGGCGGGCTGGGCGCAGTACTGCTGACGGTGGCCATTTTCGGCGTGCGTGGCGACCTGGCGCAGGTGGCGCACACCCCGCTGTTCTGGGCCAAGCTGGCCCTGCCCGGCAGCCTGGCGCTGCTGGCGCTGTGGCTGACTCAGCGGCTGGCCAGACCGGGTGTGAAGGGGGGGCTGCTGTGGGGCCTTTTGGGGCTGCCGCTGCTGCTCGTCTGGCTGGGCGCGGCGATCAGCCTGATGGGCGCGCCGGTGGACGCCCGGGCGGACCTGCTGTTCGGGCGCACCTGGCGCACCTGCCCGCTGAACATCACCTTGCTCTCGGTACCCACCTTCATTGCGGTGTTCTGGGCGATACGCGGCCTGGCACCCACCCGCCTGCGGCAGGCCGGGGCTGCGGGTGGCTTGCTTGCGGGGGCCACGGCCACTCTGGCTTATTGCCTGCATTGCCCGGAAATGGCTGTGCCGTTCTGGGGGCTGTGGTACGTACTGGGGTTGCTGGTGCCGACCGCTGTGGGGGCGGCGCTAGGGCCGCGGTTTTTGCGCTGGTGATTCCGGCACTACAGTCCTGAGCATCAGCCCCACAAGGCTTCCAGTTCACTCGGCACACGCCCCGTCCAGCGCTTGAACGAACGGCGGAAGTTGGTGCTGTCGCTGAAGCCCAGGTACTGCGCAACCGCGTCGTTGCTGTAGCCCTTGACCTGGTACAGGTACAGCGCCTGGTCGCAGCGCACCTGGTCCAGTTGCTCCTGGAAGTTGGAACCATGACGGGCCAGGCGGCGCTTGAACGAAGCGGGGCTGGTGGCGAAGGCCGCGGCCACCCGTTCCAGGTTCAGCGGCTGGCGAATCAGCCCGAGCAGGTGCTCGTAGACCAGGTCGAGAAAGCTCGCCCGCCAGCCCCAGGCCGCCAGCTGTGCATCGCAGGCCTGGCGTGCCACGTGCTGGGCGGTCGACCCGGCACCCGGCCAGGCGCGCAGCAGGTATTCCCGGGGCAGGCTCATCACCGTGGATGGGCAGTCGAAGGCCAGGGAATCGCCCAGGTGCACCCAGTACTGTTCGACGTAGGCCGGTTCGGCATGGCGGAACTGGAAACGCCAGGGCAGGTGCTCCTGTTGCTGGCGGCGCGCGAGGGCGACCACTGCGGTCATGCTGGATTCCAGCAGGAAGCGGCGCTGCTCGTCGATGGCGCAGCTTTCCCGCCAGTACAGGTGCAGGTAGTGCTCATCCAGGCGCAGCACCGGGCTGAGCAACGGCGACAGGAGGGCGCGGTACTGCTCGATGCGCTCCAGGGCTTGCAGCAGGTGATCAGCCTGCTCCAGCAGCAGGCTGGCGGCACCGTGGTGCCCGGGCCACAGGCGCTGGCCGTAGAGGAAGCTGCTGTCGTCGGCATCCAGCAGGCGCTGCGCATTGCCGATCAGGCGAAGGAACTGCTGTGGGCTGATCAGCGCCTTGCCGCTGACCACGTCGTCGTAGAACAGCCCGCAGCCGCGTAGCAGGTGATGGGTATCGATCTGTCGCGAACGCGCCAGGTCGATCAGCGCGGCGGGCAGGTGGTGGGCGGTGATGAAGCGGCTGTCGCCGTCATAGCCGTTCATGCCCGTTGCACCTGGCGGGATTGGTTATTCTTGGCTTGGGCCAAGGCGTAGTTGAGGCGTTTGAGCAGGTGGTCTTCGTCTTCGTCCAGCGCCATCACGCTGGCCACCGTGGCTGTCAGGTGCAGGCGTTCGCCATGCCGGCCGGTGTGGTGGGCGAGGTGGGCGATGCTCTGGCGCAGGGCCTCGGCCATGGCCTGGGCCTGGCGCTCGCCGGTGTTGGGCAACGCCGCGACGAAGCGGTCGCCGGCCAGGCGGCAGAGTATGTCCTGCTGGCGCAGGTTGAGCAGCAGCAGTTGGGCGACCACTTGCAGCACCAGGTCGCCTTCTTCCTGGCCATAGCGCTGGTTGATCTGGTTGAAATCGTCCAGGTCGACGACGATCAGCGACAGCGCCTGCTGTTCGCTGGCAGCCTGGGCAATGGCCTGCTGCAGGTGCTGACGCAGGTACCGGGCACCGGACAGCGGGGTGAGCTTGTCGAACAGGCGGTGTTCGCGGAACAGTTGCTCACGCTTGCGCATTTGCGCGGTGATGGCGTGCTGTTCTTGCTGCAGGTGGTACATGCCCAGGGTCAGCAGCAGCATGCCCAGCGGCATGGGCGCAGTCTCCAGCCAGTTGTCCCAGACCGCGTCGTCGCGCAGGCGGATGAATTCGTCGAGGGTGTCCATCCACATCGAGAAGGCGATGAAGCACAGGCCCAGCGAAAGCAGGCGGGTGACCCGGCCAGCAGGGCGCCCGCGCAGCAGCATGACCAGCCAGCCGCAGAGGATCAGGCAGGTGCCGCCTTCGCCGGCGACGTCCATCCAGTTGATCTCGGCCCAGGCTTTGAGCGTGCCGGCGGCCAGGTAGACGAGCAGGCCGGCGTTGGCGGCCAGTACCAGGCCGGCCAGCGTCAGGGCGTGCTGTTTGAACAGGGGGCTGAGGCGCATGGGGTGTCCTGTGAGTGGGTTGTTGCCTGTGGGCACCGTCGCCGGCACAGGCAGAGCAGCATGCAAGGCGTTTATCTCAATCCGATGACGCTCACTTGTCCCGGGCGGTGCACGGGAGCCCGTCCGGCCCCACGCTGGCCTTGCAGTACCGTTCGTTGGCCAGCGCCAGCTTGGGTTCCTGCAGGAACTTGCGCCCTCTGGCATCACGGGTGATATCGAACGCGTCGTACAGCTGGTCGTCAGCCGAATAGGTGCGCACCAGCAGGCGGTTCTGCTCGACGGCGATGGTCTGGTACAGCTGGGTGTCTTCGGCCGTGCGGTCCGGCTGGTGGCGGGCGCGGTCGTTCAGGCCGTACATCTTCGAGCCGGTCACCGAGACCATGTACACCGGGCCGATTGCCTGTTTGGCCTGCTGTGCGGCACGCGTGGCCACGCGCCCTTCGGCGTGGGTCAGGCGGCTGTAGCAGTGGTCGTGGCCTTGCAGTACCAGGTCGACCTTGTAGCGCTCCAGCAGCGGTTGCCAGGCGGCCTTGAGCGGCTCGGTATCGTCGGGGCGGGCACAGGTATAGACCGGCTGGTGCATGACCACGATGTTCCACTGGGCCTTGCTGCTTTTCAGGGTTTGCTCCAGCCAGCCGGTCTGCGCTTGCAGGGTGCCCAGGTCGAGCGCCGAGGTGCCGTCCAGCACCACGAAGCGCACATTCTGGTAATCGCTGAAATAGCTGGTGGCCGCCACGCCGGGGGCGCCGTTGCGTGGCAGGGCAAACTGCGCCGGCACATGGGGGCTGAGGCTGCGGCTTTCGCTGCCGTCGGGGTTGAGGGTGTCCAGGTACTCGTGGTTGCCGAACGCGGTGAGTTGCGGAATGGCGGCGTACGACCAGCCGCCGGCCTGGTTCCACTCACCCCATTCATCGTCGTGGGCAAGATCGTCGCGCGATGCCACCAGGTCGCCAGCGTGCACCACCAGGGCAGGGTGCGCCACGCTGCGCAGCGCCTGGCGAATGGTGCGCGAGGCGATGGCGAGGATGTCGTTCTGGGTGTCACCCAGGTAGATGAACGAGAACGGCGCGAACGTGGCCTTGGCCGTGCGGAACTGGTGCCATTCGCTCCAGCCCGCGCTGCCCTTGAGCCGGTAGACGTAGGCGGTGTCTGGTTGCAGGTGGTCCAGGCGCACCTGGTGGTAGTTGGCTGGGCCGTTGTCGCTGTCCAGGCGCTGGGTGCTGCCACCCAACGGGCTGGCCTTGGCTGCCAGCGAAGGGCCGGCGAGGGCCGGGCCGAGTTCCAGCATTGCGTCGGCCTGGGCCAGGTCGGTGCGGTAACTGATGGCCATCTGCGTGGCGGCGTTCTGGCCGGGGGTGAGCACGATACGGTCGGCCAGGGTGCCGGCGGCGTAGGGCAGGCCGGCGGAGCGCGGGATCGAAGCAGCGTCATTGGCCTGGGCATGAGCCTGTGCGGCGCAGAGCAGGGCGGCCAGTAGCAGGGAGCGGTGCATGGGGTTTCCTCGATGAGCCCGGAAGGCGTGATGGGCGCAAAGGAAACAAAGGCGGATGACGGTTCTGTTACCGGGCGGGGGGTCGATTTGGCTCAGCTGATCGTGAGGAAAAAGCGCGATTTCAAGTGGTCGGCAACGGCCCAGGGCCGCCAGGCCGGCCCCACCGCTGCGCCACAGGTTTGCAGGGCGTCGCCAGGGACGCAGCGGGCCTCAGGTCATATCAGCTCAAATTGCGCCGAAAACGGCGTGAAAGCCGCGTTTTCAAGCCGCCCGGCCCAGCGCTGTCACGCAAGTGCCACACACACTTTCTAGCTTTCGCAGCCATTCCCGGGTTCATCGGGTCACTGCAAGCGAGGGTTTCAAGGTGGCAATGCCGTTTCGTCACATCCGCAACGCCGGATTCCGGGTCAGCCTGCTGGCCGTTGCCATTACCACCGCCCCAGCCTGGGCGGAAGATGCGGTCGAGCGGGTCGAGGTGATCGGCCAGGCGGCGAGCATCGACAAGGCGCTGCGCGAGCAGAAAAACGCCGACAGCATCAAGAGCGTGGTGCATGCCGATGGGGTTGGCCAATTGCCCGACGACAATGCCGCCGAAGCCTTGCAGCGCATCCCCGGGCTGTCGGTGGAGCGCGACCAGGGCGAGGGCCGCTTCGTCAGCGTGCGCGGTATCGCCCCGGACCTCAACAGCGTGACCATCAACGGCACCCTGGTACCGGCCCCCGAGGGCGACCGCCGCGCCGTGGCGCTGGATGTACTGCCCGCCGAGCTGGTGCAGTCGCTGTCGGTGGTCAAGACCTTGACCCCGGACATGGACGCCAACTCCCTCGGTGGCACCATTGAAGTCGAGAGCCTGTCGGCGTTCGACCATGACGGGCTGTTCTACACCCTCACCGGCGAAGCCAGCCACGACACCAACGTCAGCCGCGACAGCCCGAAATTCTCCGGCGCGGTCAGCGACCGCTTCAGCCTGGGTGACGGCATCAACAACTTCGGCGTGGCTGCGGCCTTCAGCTGGCAGAAGCGCAAGTTTGGCTCGGACAACGTCGAAACCGGCGGTAACTGGGACTTCGAGGACGGCGCCCGGCTGGAAGAGGTCGAAGCCCGCGACTACCAGGTTACCCGTGAGCGCACCGGCCTGGGCCTGAACTTCGACTACCAGCCGGATGACTTCTCCAGCTACTACCTGCGCACCCTCTACAGCAAGTTCAAGGACACCGAGACGCGCAACGCCCAAGGCCTGGAGTTCGCCGACCCGCAGGGTTCCGGCCAGCGTGGCGAGGCCGAAGGCTGGCGCGACCTGAAATCGCGCGAGGACACCCAGGAAATCCAGTCCTACGTACTTGGCGGCGAGCGCATCATTGACCAGTGGACCCTCAGTGCCCAGGCCGGCTACAGCCAGGCCACCGAGCACGATCCGGGTGGCATTGCCGGTGCCAAGTTCGTCGGCGATTTCGACGAGGTCGGCTTCGACGGCACGCGCAAGCCACGGCTGAGCGTGGGCAACGACTTCTACGACCCGGCCCGGTTCACCCTCGACGAAGTGGAGTGGGAGAAGGTTGACGGCAAGGACCAGGAAAAGAACATCCGCCTGGACCTTGCCCGCGACTACGATTTTGCCGACGCCTCGCAGGTCAAGTTTGGCGGCAAGCTCAGCCGCCGCGACAAGACCAGCGACACCGAAACCTGGGCCTATGACGGGTTCGATGACATCAGCCTTGCCGATTATCAGGGCAGCAATGTCGACTACGCCCTGGGCAACTTCGGCAATGGCATCAGCGCCAGTGCAATCAAGGGCCTGATCGGCAACCTGGACCGTGCGGCCTTCTACGATGAGGAGGCCTCGCGCATCAATGACTTCGACATGAGCGAGGACATCAACGCGGCGTACCTGATGAACACGCTGGACATCGGCGACTGGCGCCTGATTGCCGGTGTGCGTTACGAAGGGACCCGGTTCGAGGCGAAGGGTACTGGCCTGCGCGACGGTGTGTACGAGGACGTCAACAGCAACAACCGCTATGACCACTGGCTGCCAGGCCTGCACGCGCGCTACCAGTTGTCCCCGGCCACGGCCATTCGCTCCGCCTGGACCAACACCGTGGTACGGCCGACTTTCGGCCAGCTGGCGCCGGGTTTTGTCATCGATGAGAACGATGCGTCGTTCGGCAACCCCGAGCTCAAACCGCTGGAGTCGATGAACTTCGACCTGGGCATCGAGCACTACATGGGCCGCGCCGGCACCGCCTCGGCGTTCCTGTTCTACAAGGACATCGATCACTTCATCTACAGCACCGACCTGGCGGGCACGGGCAACTGGGTGGACTTCGACGAAGCGCTCACCTTCGAGAACGGCGGGGGCGCCAAGCTGTATGGCCTGGAGCTGGCCTACTCGCAGAAGTTCGACTGGCTGCCGGCACCCTGGAACGGCTTGCTGCTGGGCGCCAACCTCACCCTCAGCAAGTCTGATGCAACCCTGCAAGGGGCCACCGGCAAGCGCAGCATCGACCTGCCCAATCAGTCCGACACGGTGGGCAACTTCATGGTCGGCTGGGAAAACGACCGCTTCAACATGCGCCTGGCCGCCAACTACAAGTCGGGCTACCTGCTGGAACTGGGTGCCATCGATGACAAGGCCCACGACCAGTATGCCGATGACCAGCTGCACGTGGACTTCAAGGCAGGTTACTTCCTGACCCCCGAGCTGCAGCTGACCTTCGAGGCGCAGAACATCACCGACGAGTCCTATTACGTGTACAGCGGCCACCGTCGCTACAACGCCCAGTACGAAGAATACGGCCCGACCTACAAGGTCGGCCTGACGCTCACCCACTTCTGACCGCACCCTTCAGGGATATTGCCTGCTCATGCGTATGTTCACTTTGTCCATGCTGGGGCTGTACGTTGCCCTGGCCCACGCCGGTGCCAACGCGGCGCCGAGCCTCACACTCGACCACAGCGTCATCGACAGCGAGGCCAGCCAGTGGTTGGCACCCACCCCGGCGCTCAAGCAGGCCGAACGCCTGCAACTGACCGCCAAGTCGCTGCAGCTGGTTGACCGCCAGGGCCGCGTAGTTGGCGAGTTGCCGGGCCGCTTCGAAACCCTTGATCACCGCACCGATGCCACCGGCGTGTTGGTTGCCACCGTCGACAAGAAGCGCCAGCAGGCGTTGCTGGCCCGCTTCGATGCACAAAGTGGTTGGGGCGCCCCGCGCTACCTGCCCCGGACCCGCTATGCCATCGAGGGCCTGTGCCTGTACCGCGACAGTGCCGCCAACGACTTCCTGTTCCTGGTTGGCGAGGAGGGCATCGGTGAGCAGTGGCTGGTCGCCGAACATGGCCAGCCGCTGGCCGAGGCACGCCAGGTGCGTGCCCTGAGCCTGCCGCCGCAGAGCGCGTTCTGCCAGGCGGATGATGCAAGCCATAGCCTGTATGTAAACGAAGAAAACGTCGGCCTGTGGCGCTACGAAGCTGCTGCCGAAGCCCCCCTGGTGCGCGAGCCGGTGGACCTGGTGGCACCGTTCGGCGGCCTGGCCAAGGCCGCCGCCGGCATGGCCCTGGTGCCTGGTGGCCTGATGGTGCTGGACCCGGCCGCCAATGCCTTGCACCTGTACCAGCGCGGCGCCGGGCAATGGCTGCGTGATGGCGCACTGAGCTTGCAAGGGCTGAAAGAGCCGGAACAGATCAGCGCCCGTGTGAACGACAAGGGCCTGGAACTGTTGCTGGCCGACGACCAGGGCACGCACCTGGCGACGCTGGGCTGGAAGCCAACGCCAGCGCCGATTGCGCCTGCGGTGGTACAGGTCAAGGCGCAGGTGCAGACCGACGGCGTGCCCAGCCTTGGCGATGCGGCGGACGACCCGGCGATCTGGGTCAATGCGCGCCAGCCCGAACTGAGTCGGGTACTGGGTACCGACAAGAAAGGCGGGCTGCTGGCCTACGACCTGCACGGCAAGCAGCTGCAGGACTTGCGTGTGGGCCGCCTGAACAATGTCGACGTGCGCAGCGGCTTCCAGCTCGGCGAACGGCAGGTCGACCTGGCCGTGGCCAGCAACCGGGACCGCAACAGCCTGCACCTGTTTGCCATCGACCCGGCCAGCGGCCAGTTGAGCGACATCGGCCAGGTGCCGACCGAGCTCAAGGAAATCTACGGTTTGTGCCTGTTCAAGGATGCCGATGCGGCCATCTACGCCATCGCCAATGACAAGGATGGCCGCTTTGTTCAATACCGCCTCGACGGCAGTAGCGGACAGGCAGGCGGCGCCTTGGTGCGCAGTTTCAGCACCCCGACCCAGTCGGAAGGTTGCGTGGCCGACGACCGCAACCAGCGCCTGTTCATCGGCGAAGAAGACGTCGCGGTCTGGGCCCTGGACGCTCGTGGCGATGGCCCGACCCGTCTGGACAAGGTGATCGGCGTGGGCGGGCTGGTCAAGGACGACATCGAAGGCCTGGCGCTGTACCACGGCAAGGCTGGCGATTATCTGGTGATCTCCAGCCAGGGCAACGACAGCTATGTGGTGGTCGACGCCAAACCACCGTACCGGCTGCGCGGCAGCTTCCAGGTAAGCCTGGACGCACAGCGCGGTATCGATGGCGCCTCGGAGACCGACGGCCTTGAAGTGACCTCGGCCAACCTCGGCGGCCCCTGGGCCAAGGGCCTGCTGGTCGTGCAGGACGGTCGCAAGCGCATGCCCGAAGGCAACCAGAACTACAAGTATGTGCCGTGGGCGGCAGTGGCCGAAGCTTTGGGCCTGGATTAACGGCCGCCTGTCATGCCCCCGCAACCTGATTGCCTTTGACTAAGGCTCACATTGAAAGGACACCCCCATGCAAACCCCAACTCCGCTCGAACACACCACCGTCTGGGGCCTGGTCAGCGAAGCCAGCCTGGTGGTCCAGGCCGTCATGCTGTGCCTGGCCCTGGCTTCGCTGCTCAGCTGGTACCTGATCATCCAGCGTGGCAGCCGCCTGCGCCGTAGCGAAGCGCACAGCCGGGCGTTTCTCAGGCAGTTCCGCGAAAGCGAGGTCGGCCAGCTGTATCAGGGCATCAAGGCGCAACCGCCTCACGTCGATGCCGGGCTGCAGCAGCTTTTCGTCTCCGGCTACCAGGCGTTCCAGCAGCTGCAACCTGGCCAGCAGCCCGACAGCGTGCTCGAAGGCGTCGAACGCAGCTTGCTGGTGGCCATCGCCGAGCAGGAAGAGCGCCTGGAGCAGGGCTTGCCGTTTCTTGCCACGGTCGGCTCGGTCAGCCCCTACATCGGCCTGTTCGGTACCGTGTGGGGCATTATGAATTCGTTCCTGGGTTTGTCCCAGGTGCAGCAGGCGACCCTGTCGACCGTGGCCCCCGGGATTGCCGAAGCGCTGATCGCCACCGCCATAGGCCTGTTCGCGGCGATCCCGGCGGTGATGGCCTATAACCGTTACTCGGCGCGCAGCCAGACCTTGATCAGCCGCTACTACGCCTTCGGCAACGAACTGCAAGGCCGCCTGCAACGGCGTTTGCAGGGCCAGGCCAGCAACCTGGCGGCAGCGGCCTGAGGAGGAACACGCGATGCTCGCCAGACCCGTCCGCAAACATGGCCTGAAGGCCGAAATGAACGTGGTGCCGTACATCGATGTGATGCTGGTACTGCTGGTGATCTTCATGGTCACTGCACCGATGCTGGTACAGGGGGTGCAGATCGAGCTGCCCAAGGTGGCCGCCGAGGCGCTGCCGACACCCGGCCAGCAGCGAATCGTCACGCTCTCGGTGAAGGCCGATGGCAGCTATTACTGGAACCTGGGCAGCGAGGTCGACACCAGCAGCCAGACCGACAGCGCCGTCGACACCGCGCAGATGCGCGACAAGATTGCAGCCATCGTCGCCCAGGACCCGCAGACCCAGGTGTACCTGCGCGCCGACCGCAACACCGAATACGCCGCAGTGGTGGCCGGCATCGCCGAGCTGCAACGCGGTGGTGTCAGCCGCCTGGGCCTGATCACCGAGGCGCCGTGACCATGAGCAACCTGACTTTTGACCCTGCCAGCTGGCGTGACCATGGCATGGCGTTTGGCGCGGCGTGCGCCTTGCATGCGGGGCTGGCCTACCTGCTGTTCAACCTGTCGCATACGCCAGCGCTTCCAGCGGCACCCGCGGCAGTGATCCATACCCAACTGGTGAGCTTGCCGGCACCCGTAGTGGTGCCTGAACCGCCAGTGCCAGCGCCTGCGCCCGTGGTCGAGCCCGTGGTCGAGCAACCTTCGCCGCCGACGCCAAAAGCCCAGGCACCGGTCGTGGATGAGGCCGCTTTGGCACTCAAGCGTGTGCAGCAGCAAAAGCGCGAGCTGCAACACAAGCGCGATCAACAGCAGCGCCAGGAACAGGAGCTGGCACGCAAGCAACGTGAAGAGGCTGAGCGGCGCGAGCAGCAACTGGCGCAGCAAGAGCAGGCACGTCAGCAGCAAGCGCGAGAGGCGGCTGCCCAGGCCCGTGCGGCAGCTGAGGCGGCCAGCCGGCAATACCTGCCCATCGCCAAGGAGGCCCCGGACTACCCGCAGCGGGCGCTGGACCGCAATATCGAGGGGGAATGCACGGTCGCCTACACGGTCACGCCGCAAGGTCAGGTCAGCGACCCGCAGGTGGTCGGCCAGTGCCATCCATTGTTCGTCAAACCGTCGCTGGCAGCGGCGAAGCGTTTCCGTTACCAGCCTCGGGTGGTGAACGGGCAGGCGGTGGCGGTGGCCAATGTCAAAAACACCTTTACCTACAAGATTCGATGAATCCCAGCGGGAGGCTTTGTTCAAGAAACTCTGAATCATTTTCCCCCGGTGGGAGTCGACCGAGTGAAGCCCACAGACGGAGAACGTTCATGTCCACACCCGATGACCCAAAACCGCAGGTTGAGATTGACGACACCGAAGACCGCATGGGCTCAGTCCACGAGCTGGATTTCAGCGAGCGCCGAGATGAGCGCCAGGGCCGTATCGGCGACGAGCGCCCGGCTCGCGAGGTAAACGAGGAATTCCCGCCCCGGCGTGTTGCTGAAAGTGGCATGACCGGGGGCGAGGCCCTCAGCGACAGCCTGCACGAAGACAATGTCACCCTCGACGACTTGAGCCCGGATACCTTGTTCGATGAGAGCGGCGCCCGTGATCCCTATGAGCCGGGAACGGACGATGGCCCGGCGGACAAGACCTTGCGCGAGGTAGGGGCCAACGAGATCGGTGGCGGCATTGGCCTGGACGAAGCCGAACTGGCTCGCTCCGCGCCGCTGGATGGCGAACCGTGGACCGATGATGTGGCGTCTGAAGACGACAGCAGAGAGCCTTGATTAACGAGCAACGCTTTTACTGATGCACGGAGGGTGCTCATGCCGGTGTCCGGCATGGGCACCCTCCGTGCATCAGCGTTTGTCGGCCGCCAGCCCGGCCTGCTGGCGCAAAGCCTTGGCACGCTTTTCGAGGATCAGGTAGGTGACCACCGCCAACAGCAGCGGGATCAGGTAATACAAGGTCCGATAGCCCAGCAGTGCGGCGATCAGGCTGCCCTGGCCAATCTGGCCGTGGAGGAGGGCAAGGAACACGGTCTCCAGCACGCCAAGGCCGGCGGGAATATGCGCCACCACGCCCGCCACGCAACTGATCAGCAACACACCCAGCACCGAGGGATACGCCATCTGCGGGGGCAGCAGCAGGTGGATCAGTGCCGCCATCAGCGCCCAGTTGCTTGCGCCCAGCGCTACTTGGCACAGCGCCAGGCGCAGGCTCGGCAGGGTTACGTCATGGCCGCGCAGGCTCCACGTGCGCCGCTTGGCGAAGGCGCAGGCGAGCAGGTACGCCACCGCGACCGCCACCATCAATATGCCGATCAGGCGCAGGCCGCCGGAACCGACCGCCCAGCTTTCCGGCAGTTTGACCAGGCCCAGCGCGAACACCGTGCCGGCCAGCAGCAGGTAGCCCATCCAGTTGGTCAACAGGCCCAGGGTGAGGATGCGGGTGATGGTCGCGGTATCCAGCCCCAGCCTGCCATATAGGCGGTAACGCAGGGCCACGCCACCGACCCAGGTGGTGAAACTGAGGTTGAACGCGTAACAGACGAATGCCACTGGCAGTACCTGACGGGCCGGCAGGCGGTGACCGGTGTAGGCACGGGCGAGCAGGTCGTAGCTGGCGAACACCAGGTAGCTGCACAGGGCCAGCAACAGGCCGAGGGCCAGGGTTGAAGGCCGGTAGGCCAGCAGCGACTGGCGCACTTCGTTCCAGTCCAGATTGCGCGCCAGGGTGAACAGCAGCACCGGGATGAGTATCAGGAACAGCACGGTCAGAAGGCGTTTGCCCCAGGTCTTCCAACGTGGATTGGCCATCAGGTTTGGCCCTCGTGGTAGTCGACGGGGATTTCGCTGTCTACTTGCAGCGACTGCAGGTGTTGCCGGTGTGCAGGGAACCAGCCGGCGATGCGCGGAAAATAACGCGTGAGGTGGAAGCCCAGGAAGATCAAGGGTGCACGCCACCAGTAGCCACGCACCGCGCGCTCCAGGGTCACGGCCTTGCAATGCTCCTGGCTCAGTTCGCTCAAGTGGGCGTAAAGGCCATGGTTGAATGCGCGGTCGCGGATGATCAGGTTGGCTTCGAGGTTGAACGACAGGCTCAACGGGTCCAGGTTGCTCGAGCCCACGGTGGACCAGTCGTCGTCCACCAATGCCACCTTGCCGTGCAGCGGGCGCTTGCAGTACTCGTGGATGCGCACGTCGTCGCGCAGCAGGTAGTTGTAGAGCAGGCGCGAGAGTGCGCGGACCCAGCGCATGTCCGGTTGCCCCTGAAGGATCAGGGTCACCTCGACCCCGCGCCGGGCAGCGTTGCGCAGTTCGCGCAGCAGGCGATAACCGGGGAAGAAGTAGGCGTTGGCGACGACGATGCGCTGCCTGGCCCCGCGGAAGGCTTGCAGGTAGCAGACCTCGATATCGTTGCGATGGCGACCGTTGTCGCGCTCCACCAGCACGGCGCTGGCCGGGCCGGCAGCGTTGGTTGGCTCGACCCGGCCGACGCTTTCCAGTACCGGTGCAAGCATCCTGCTGGAGGAGGCGTGCACTTGCGCAACCACGGGGCCGACGACCTCTACCGCATAATCCTGCTTGGCCTGGGGACCGAAGTCGCCGAGGTGGTCGGCGCTGTAGTTGATGCCGCCGATGAACGCGCGCTGCCCGTCGATCACCACGATCTTGCGGTGCAGGCGGCGGAACAGGTTGGTGCGCATGCCCGCCAGCCGTGGCTGCGGATCGAACGCATGAAAGCGCACGCCGGCTGCGGTCATGGACGAAATGAAATCGTCGGGCAGATCCGCGGTGCCGTAGCCGTCTACCGCCACCTCGACCCGCACGCCACGCTGGGCGGCTTCGATCAGTGACTGGCGCAAGGCCTGGCCGACCTTGTCGTCGAAGATGATGAAGGTTTCCAGAAG
Organism: Pseudomonas sp. WOUb67; assembly: GCF_050058005.1. Classification (NCBI taxonomy): domain Bacteria; kingdom Pseudomonadati; phylum Pseudomonadota; class Gammaproteobacteria; order Pseudomonadales; family Pseudomonadaceae; genus Pseudomonas; species Pseudomonas sp. WOUb67. The sequence continues at coordinate 3,497,702 of NZ_CP170112.1, forward strand.
GATTTCTTCGCGAGCCTGGGCCATGGCCTCGAACACGCGGGGATAGTACTGCTCGCCATTGATCAGCAGTTCGACGTGGTTGCCGTCGCTCCAGGGCTGCTTCATAACGTCACCTCGGCTACCAGCGGGGCATGGTCGGAGAGGTGCGACCAGGGGTAGCTGGACAACACCTGCGCGTTGCAGGTTTGCGCATTACGCAGGTAGATGCGGTCCAGGCGCAGCAGCGGCAGGCGGGCCGGAAAGCTGCGCGCCGGTTTGCCGAAGGCTTCGACCAGGTGCCCCGAAAGCCGCGCATCGGCTTTTAAGCGCCAGTCGTTGAAGTCGCCGGCGACGATAACCGGCTCCTCCGGCGGCAGGCACTCTAGCAACGCCATGAGCAGGCCGACCTGACGCTGGCGATGGTTTTCGCGCAGGCCCAGGTGTACGCAGATCGCATGAACCTGTTCATGGCCCGGCACTTCGAGCTGGCAGTGCAGCAGGCCGCGTTCCTCGTCGCCATGGACCGAAACGTCCAGGTTGTCGTAGGCGCGGATCGGGAATTTGGACAGCAGCGCGTTGCCATGGTCGCCATGGGGGTAGGCCGCATTGCGCCCGTAGGCAAACTGCGGCCACATGCTGTCGGCGAGAAACTCGTATTGCGGGGTTTGCGGCCAGGCAGAGTGGCGCTCGGCATGGTGTTGGTGGCTGCCATGTACCTCTTGCAGGAACACCAGATCGGCGCCGGTGGCGCGCACTGCCTCACGCAGCTCCGGCAGGATGAAACGGCGGTTGAGCGGCGTGAAGCCTTTGTGAACGTTGAGTGTGAGCACCGTCAGGCGGTGCACGGCGGTGACTTTGTCGATCATGCAGTTGGGGGTGGGCAGGGTCCCGTTCATGGCTGCGCCCCCAGCCCGTTGGGGTAGGGCTTGTTGCGCGATGGGCCATGGCGCCAACCGGAAATGCCAATGCAGAATTCGCTCACGAGGGCTCCCTTACGTTCGTGCACTCTTCATTAGCGACCCGCACAGTGGCGACAGGGTTCAGCAGGGTTGACGAGTGGAAGCGTGATTAAAGCGCTTCGACGTGCCACACCACGCTAGCGCTGCAGGTTATCCCGGGCGGCAGAGCCCCCATCCTCCTCAACAAGCGGCTGTGCGGCCGTTTCACAGCGGCTGCCCATCGCCTCATACGCCTTGCGAAGCTGATGGATCTGGCGGCTGTCGAGTGCTTCAAGGTCCAGCACCGACTGCTCCGCAGATTTTGTAGCGCGGATGAGTTCGTCGAGCTTCACGTGGATCATGTCGTTGTCCCGGTTCTGGGTGTTCTGGATCAGAAAAACCATCAGGAAGGTGATGATGGTCGTCGACGTGTTGACGATGAGCTGCCAGGTGTCGTTGTAGTGAAACCAGGGGCCGGATGCAGCCCACATGGCGATCAGCACTACAGCGATGAGGAAGGTGCTCGGTTTACCGGCGTGCTTGGCGAGCCATTGGCAGAATTGCGCGAATTTCATGACTGTTCTCCAGTGATCTATAGCGTGTGACCACAGTGGAGAGCTGAAAGCTCTGTCGAGTAAGCACTACCGGTCCAGGCTGCTGCGGGTCTGAGAAACCACGTCACTAGCTGTGCCGTTTGGCAGATCTGGGCGAAGCCCCATTGATCAAGCCTGATGGCCCTGACCACCGGGCCTGCTGTGGGGTCGGTGGTCAGGGGCATTTCACCACGTATGCGAATAGGTGGCGGTCAGCACGGTGCCCGGGGCGGGCAGATGGCTGGTGTTGTTGTTATTGCGTAGCAGCTGGCTGTAGAGCGGATAGTAGTCACGGTTGAACAGGTTCTGGATGCCAACGCTCACCAGATCATCCGGGGTGACGCGGTACTGGCTGACCAGGTCCACTGTCGTATACGTGCTGACCTGATGACGACCAAAGCTGTCGATGCCATCGAGTCGATAATCCTTGGCGTCAAAGAACGTTGCCTGCAGCCGGTTGCTCCAGTCCAAGGTCGGCTTGTACTGCACGTATGCGGTCAATTTCAACGGCGGCACGCGATACCCCGTCATGTCTTGCCAGCCCTTGCCGTCCGGCTTCTCCCGCCCCTGCATCCAGGTGGCGCTGCCACCGGCCCCCCACACCTCATCGTCTGCAAGCCAGTCCGCGCTGGCTTCAACGCCGTAGACCCGCTCTTTGGTGCGGGTAAGGATCAAGCCGTTATTGAAGCTTTGAACGTCACCCAGCTTGGAGGTGGTGTAGAACAGGGCCAAGGTGCCCAACGTGTTGCCGCCCAGCGCGCCTCGCCAGCCAAGCTCGTAGTTGTTGGTTTTGACCGGCTCCAGGTTCGAGGCGCCCAGATCAAAGCCACGTCGTGCATTTCGCAGTTGAATGCCCACATCAGGCAACTGGAACCCCTGGCTGAACGATGCGTAGACTTCCTGGCCGGCGACCGGTGAGTAGACAATGCCAAGGTTTGACAGCACCGCGTCGTAGTTGATGTCGCCGCCCTTCACGGCCACAGGGGAGGCTGCCTTCGATTCGGACAGCGGCACGAAGTCATCGAACTCGGCAGTGGAATACTCGTAACGTAACCCGCCGTCGATCGACCAGTGCTCATCGAAGCGGTGCTGCAGCTGCGCAAATGCACCCGCGCTACGCGTCTTGAGTGGTGGCATGTAGGTGAGCCTGCCGGTCTTGTCGAAGACCAGGCCACCACTGGCGTCGTAGGGCGCCGGATCGAAGACGTCCAGCGGCATATCGCTGCGTTCCTGGTTGTAATCGCCACCCCAGACCAGTTCGGTATTGCCGCTGCTGCCAAGCGGGGTACGCAGGGTCAGGCGGCTGCCGAACACTTCGCTGTTTTGCATGATCTGGTCCACGTTGCCGCCCCGTGTTGCAACGGCGCGCGCATCGAATGGCGTAAAACGGGTGAAGTAGTCGCGGTAATACACCTGGGCAGAGAGCCTGCTGCCCAGGATATCGAGGTGCTCGTATTCCAGGTTCACCAGCGTGTTGCGGATGCGGTTCTGCTCGTCCAGGTCCAGGCCCTTGATCGCGTTGGCTGGCACCGAGCCTGCGGGGAGTTTGGCCACACCAGGGTCGGTTGCATAGTCCGTGTCCTGGCGGGCGTCATAGTGGCTGAGCGCAAGCTGGATACGCTGGTTTTCGTCGATACGCAGCCCGAGTTTGCCGCCAATGTTGTAGGTGTTCGAATCGAACAGGTCCCCCTGGCTTGGCTCTGGTGCAATACGATCGCCATGGGCATCGTACGAAGCCCCGATGTGACGGGTGCCAAAATCGAATGAGTAATCCACCGCACCCTGGGAGCCTGCGAAGTACTGCTGAAACTGGCCGCCCATCCCGTCACCACCCAAGCGGGTAAGCGGTGATGTTGCCGTCAGGCTGGTTTGCGCACGGTTTTCGCCGCCGGCAGGCCGGGTGGTGATGGAAATGATACCGCCAGTGGCGCCGCTGCCATAAATAGCGCTGCTGCCGCGTATGACTTCGACACGTTCGATCAACGCCGGGTCGATGTTGGCCAGGTTGCGCGATGAGTCGCGATTGGTATTGAGGGGCACACCGTCGACCATCACCAACAGACTGCGCCCGCGCAAGGTTTGACCGTACTCGGTGATGGTGCGGCTTGAATCGGACATCCCAGGGATGGCCTTTGCCAGCACGGTGGCCAGGCTCTCTGAGCCCTGGCGAAGTTCTTCCAGTTGTTCGTGATCAATGACCGTGGACTGCCGCGTCGCGGAGACGAGGTCGCTGCTGGTGCGTGAAGCCGTGATTTCCATCTGCGCCATTTCCACAGGCTCGCTGCTGGTTTGGGAAACGGGCGCAGCGGGACCCTGGGCAGTGGTGGACGGGACGATGATGAAAGTGTGCGCGTCCTTGGCCTGCACTTGCAGGCCGCTGCCTTTGAGCAGCTTTTTGAGTGCTTCTTCTGGTGTAAAACGGCCTTTCAGTGCTGCGGCTTCCCGGCCTGCACCGAGGTCACCTGCGTAGATGATCTGTACCGATGACTGGTGCGCCAGAGCGCTGATGGTCTGGTCGAGCGGGGCGGCGGGCAGGTCCAGGTTGAGCTTTTCCTCGCCTTGAGCCGACACTGCAATCAGCAGGCTGCTGGCAAGCAATGGCAGACGTAGAGGGCTGCTGCGAAGGAGAGAATGCACGTTTCAATTTCCTTTGTAGGTTGGCTTTTCCTGGATAGCCGCCACGGGAACTGAAAAACCCTACCTGCATCCGACTTTATTTTTTTGTCGTTCTACGTTGAATCTGGACGCTGCTGTCCTCCTGGCGTATCACGGAAACCGGCAGGATGCTCGGCAGCAGGTCGAGCAGCCGGTCGACATTGTGCGCGTCGAAAACGCCCGTCACAGTCACGCCGGCAAGGCTTGGGTCACTCAAGTGGATGGGCGCTTTGCGATAAAGGCGCAAAAGCGCGACTGCCTCGTCCAGCGGGGTCTTTTCGAACATTAAACGATCATCTTTCCAGGCCATCGCCTTGCTGGCCTCCACCTTTGCTACCGGCATGAGATGCCCGTCAACCGAGTCGACCTGCTGCCCCGGCATCAGAACGAGCGCCGCATCCGGTGCGGTTTGTTCGACGACTTCGATCCGGCCACGGGCCAACGTCACACGAACGTCGTCATTGTCCAGCCGACGCACATTGAACAGCGTGCCCAGCACCTGAACGTGGGTGGAGCCTGCGGTTACCACGAAGGGGCGGTACACCGCTGAAGACACATCGAACAGCACTTGCCCGGTACCCAAGTCGACATTACGGCTGCGCAAATGCCAGCTGACAATGACCTGGCTCCCACTGTCCAGTAGAAGCTCGCTGCCATCGCCCAGTACCACGGCGCGTTTTTCACCAATGGCGGTTGCGAAGCTTTCTGTCTTGTAGGCCGGATTCAGCCAGGCCAAGGCGCCAATGGACAGGGCAACCAGCAGCGCTGTGCCAACTGCGCTTGCCGGTTTGCGCGGCTTCGGTTTGGGGGCCAGGGGAAAGCGCTGCTTCAACGCTTCACGATGTCGCTCCAGGGCATCGTGCAACGGAGGTTGCCCGGTTTCGTGACGGGAGGGGCGTGTCATGAATGAGCTTCCTAACGGCCAAGCAGTGCTCTGCAAGCTGCCAGCCCCAGACGCAGATGCTTTTCCACTGTCTTGACGGATATGCCAAGGCGCTGGGCGACTTCAGCCTGGGGGATTTCGTGAATTTTGTGCATGACAAAAACGGCCTGGCAGCGGGGTGGAAGAGACGCGATGGCGTCTACGAGCAGTTGAAACTCTTGCTCGGCATCATACCTGGCCGTGGGTGTGGCTGCCGCGCAGGCCACTTCAGGGAGTTCCGAGACCGGCTGCAGCCAGCTGGCTCGGCGGTGCTCGCTACGAAAGCGCGTCACTGCCGTGTCGTGTGAGATTTTCCGTAAAAGGGCGAGGGGAGTGCGAACGTCTTCCTTCTCTGTGCGCTCCAGCAGCTGCAAACACACATCGTGCACCACATCGCGCGCCGCGCCCCTGTCACCGAAGCGACGGCGTACGTAGTCCACCAGCTCGTCGTAGTGACGAACCAATGCGCACAGCAAGGTGGGTTTGGCGGGATCGAACGACACGATGCACCCAGGAAAGGAGCTTGGCTTTGGAGACAGCGGGGGCGAGTGTAAATGAGAATGAATTGCGAATAAATGGTTTCCAGCACAAATCGCTTCGTGCCTTGGGCGTTCGACTGGCAGGAGGGCTATGGTGCACGCACTGAGGGTGTGTTTTCTGCGGGCTGCATGCCCGGGCGCTCTATTCCAAACCGCCTACTGGGAGGGTGTATGAGGGTTGTCGGTACTGTGGGTAGTTGTAACTAAATATATGTAACATTTAATTGATTTATATGCTTTTAGAAATCTTGTGTTACTCGGCGTAAGTTTTGTAAATCCACTTTGGCCAATAATTATTCCTAAATAGGATTGCGCATCATTTTCTTCAGGATGGCAATCAAATGGCAGCCAGTTTCGACTCGACTCGACGTGTGGAATCCGCTCATCTCTGCACGGCGCTTGGCCTGGCACTGGCTTCATATTCGGCTACGAGCCTGGCCGAGACATCTGGGTCCAGTGAAACCAAGGCAACGTCCATCCTCGAACTGGATGCGACCAACGTCAAAGGCACGCATCAGGCCGACACTTTCAAAGTGGATGAAATGTCCTCGCCCAAGTTCACCGCCCCTTTGCGCGAAGTGCCCAAGTCGATCACCATCATCAATGAAACCTTGATCAAGGAACGCGGCGCTACCTCGCTGACCGATGTACTACGTACCACGCCCGGGATCACCTTGGGAGCAGGTGAGGGCGGTACCCCGCTGGGTGACCGGCCGTTCATCCGTGGCTTCGAAGCCAGTACCGACATAATGATCGACGGCGTGCGTGACCTTGGGCGTATCTCCCACGAGGCCTTCAACGTCGAATCGGTCGAGATCGTCAAGGGGCCGGGTTCGGCGTATAGCGGCAGGGGGTCGACCGGCGGCTCCATCAACCTGGTGAGCAAAGCAGCCAAGGCCGAAGATTTCATCGCCGGCAGCGTCACCCTGGGGACCGACCAGTTGCGGCGCAACACCCTCGACATCAATCAGTACCTGCCCGAGGAGGACCTGGCGTTGCGCCTGAACGCCATGAAGCATGAAGCCGATACCCCCGGCCGTGATGATGTCGAGGTCAAGCGCTGGGGCATTGCACCTACCATTACCTGGGGTCTGCAGGGGCCTACACGGGTGACCGCCGGCTATTACCACCTGCAGACTGACGATATTCCCGATCAGGGCCACCCGATTTCGCTGATCCACAACAAGCCGGTGGATGTCGACCGCGACAACTTCTATGGTTTGGTCGACCGGGATTTCCGCAAGACTTCGGCAGACCTCGCCACCTTGATGGTCGAGCATGATTTCACCCAGGAGCTGACCTTGCGCAATACCCTGCGCGGGGGGCGCACCATGCAGAACTACGTGATGAGCCGCCCAGTGTTTGCCAACGTCGAACAGGAGCAGAACGGTTTGGTGGGGCGCGGGTTCCGCCCACGCAACGTGGTCAACACCTCGGTCATCAACCAGACCGACCTGTTCGGCACCTTCCACACCGGAGATATCAAACACCGCTATTCGGCCGGCCTGGAACTCAGCCGTGAGACCATCACCGAAAAAGACAAGCATGCCGGCAACAACGGTCGCCCGGGGGACCTGTACGACCCCAACCCGCACGACGGTGGCTGGACCCTGCTGCCCGGCACCGGTCAGGTCACCGGCAAGTACCAGACCGAGGTGAAGTCGCTGTACGCGTTCGATACCTTGACGCTGCATGAACAATGGGACCTGAACCTTGGCTTGCGCTACGACGACTACCAGGTGAAAAACCGCGTGGCGGGCGGCGGCGAGTCGTCCAGCGAACTGTGGAACTACCAGCTGGGCATCGTCTTCAAGCCGTTGCCCAACGGGAGTATCTACCTTTCCTATGGCACTTCGTCGAACCCGTCCGGCGAGAACACCCAGTCTGGCGGTGCCGACGGTGCCGGTGCCGGCAACCTCAACGGCAACAAGGCCGACCTGGACCCGGAAAAGTCGCGCAGCCTGGAGCTGGGCACCAAGTGGGACGTGTTCAACCAGCAGTTGTCGCTTACTGCAGCGGTGTTCCGCACTGAAAAGACCAACGCCCGCGTCAGCGACCCGGTCACCGGCCTGGTGGTGCTCGACGGCGACCAGCGTGTCACCGGTATCGAACTGGGCGCCACCGGGCGTATCACCGATGCCTGGGCGGTCTGGGCGGGCTACACCTACCTGGATGCCGAGGTGGTGAAAGCCGGTGGCGATGGCAGCAATGACGGCAATCGCTCCAAGTTCATCGCCCCTAACAGCTTCAGCCTGTGGACCTCCTACGACATCGACGACCGCTGGCGTGTGGGTGGCGGTGCCAACTACATGGACCAGCGCTACATGAACGACGCCAATACCGTCAGCATCGACGACTACTGGCGCTATGACGCAATGGTTGCCTACAAGGTAAGCAAGAACCTCGACCTGCAACTGAACGTGCTCAACCTGACGGACGAGACCATTTACGATGCCTCCCACGTCGGCTTGTTCGCCACCGTTGCGCCTGGGCGCTCGGCGGAGCTGACCGCCAACTTCAAGTTCTGACGTTACCTGCAACTGAACACAGAAAAGCGCCAGGCTCCTGCGAGCTGGCGCTTTTTTGCGTTCAGCAGTATCAGGGCTGCCCAGTCTCGCCCCTTCCGGGCCTGTGGGAAACACGGTGTGCATCCCACGCAGCCCATGAACTTGGCCTACAGTTAGCGACACAGAAGATGGCGCAATCAATTATTGATCAGTGCCACAACTATTTTCGTTGGTAGGTGTCATTTTCGAAGCTGGCAAAAACATCGATGAGCCGGCCAGGCCTTTTTCAGGAGCGAACCGCACATGGCAGCACTGCAGAACAGCACGTTGGAAGCAATCGTCGGTAATCAGCCGCAGTTGTTGGCGCAGTGGCTCAGTGCCCTGGAAGCCAACGGCGCGACACGCAATGTGCGTGAGCACGACTTGCGCCAGGAAACCCGAGACTTCCTGCAGCTGGTGATCGACGCACTGCGCAAGGAGGCGGGTACAGAGATTGGCGTAGAAGCGTGGGAAGAAACGCGTCATTTCCTCGAAAAACTGTCTGCCAGCCGTGCGCAGGTCGGGCAGGAATCGCACCAGACAGCCTATTTCATCTTCGCCCTCAAAGGCCCGCTCTTTACGCTGTTACAAGCCCACTACCGCGAACAACCCGCGTTGTTGGCCGAACAACTGTGGGAAATCTCCCAATTACTCGACGCGTTCGGCCTGCACACCATCCGTACCTATCAGAAAAACCGCGAAGCCGTCATCAAGCGCCAGCAGGAAGAACTGCTTGAACTGTCCACCCCGGTGGTCAAACTCTGGGAGGGTGTACTGGCCCTGCCGTTGATCGGCACACTCGACTCGCAACGCAGCCAGACAGTGATGGAATCGCTACTGCAGCGCATTGTCGATACCGGCTCCGAGATTGCCATCATCGATATCACCGGTGTGCCTACTGTCGACACCCTGGTCGCCCAGCACCTGCTCAAGACCGTGACGGCCATCCGCCTGATGGGCGCCGATTGCATCATCAGCGGTGTTCGCCCGCAAATCGCCCAGACCATCGTGCACCTGGGCCTTGACCTGGGCACGTTGACCACCAAGTCCAACCTTGCGGATGCCTTGAAGCTGGCGCTTTCGCGCCTGGGTACCAGCACTGGCGAGAAGGTGTGAGGCGATGGAGCGTATTCCCATTCTGCAAATGGGCGAATTCCTGCTGGTAACCATTCAGGTCGACATGCATGACCAACTGGCGCTGCGCCTGCAGGACGACCTTACCGACCGCATCGACCACACCTCGGCCCGCGGCGTGCTGATTGATATTTCCGCGCTGGACATGGTCGATTCGTTCATCGGCCGCATGATTGCCAGTATCTCCGGCCTTTCCCGGATCATGGATGCCGAAACGGTTCTGGTCGGTATGCAACCCGCAGTGGCCATCACCCTCGTGGAGCTTGGCCTGACCCTGCCCGGGGTAAGCACTGCACTGAATGTCGACCGCGGCATGCACCTGTTGCGCCAGCGGGTAGGCCACTCATGAGCATTCGCCAAAGTGGCAGCCAGCCGGTGCGCCTTGAGCAGGACGTGGTGCTGGCCCGTCAGCTGGCCCGCAAGATCGCCAGCGACTGCGGCATGCGGTTGGTCGACCTCACCAAACTGGTGACGGCGGTCAGTGAGCTGGCGCGTAACACGGTGGTGTATGGCGGCGGCGGTGACATGGACTGGGCGGTCATCGAAGACGCCGGTCGGGTTGGCCTGCGCCTGGTGTTTCGTGACGAGGGGCCGGGTATCGCCGACGTCAAACTGGCCCTCACCGATGGCTGGACGTCAGGCGGCGGGCTTGGCCTGGGGTTGACCGGCGCCCGCCGACTGGTAGACGAATTCGAACTGGACACCACCCCCGGGCAAGGCACCCGCGTAACGATCACCCGATGGGCCTGAACCTGGCAGCGAGTTTGACACAGGTGCTGCGCCTTGATGATGCCAGCCAGGTCGGGCATGCCCGGCGTGTTGCCCAGAGGCTGGCCGAGCAGCTTGGTTTCACTGCCGCAGACGCCGGCCGGGCGGCCATTGTCGCCACTGAGCTTGCCAGCAATGTGCTCAAGCACGCTGAGCGTGGTGAGCTGCATCTTCGCGTGCTTGCGCATGGCGCCCACCCGGGTATGGAACTGGTGGCGGTGGACCGTGCACAAGGGTTCGACCTGGCGAACTGCCTGACCGATGGCTATTCCACCGGCGGCACCCAAGGCATCGGGCTGGGCGCGGTCAGCCGCCTGGCGCAGGTATTCGATGTGCATGCGGACGCGAAGGGCGCTGTGGTGCTGGCGCGCCTCTACCGGCAGGACCATACGGGCAGGGACATACGCATCGGCGTGACCCAGCATTCGCTGCACGATGACCCGGCCTGCGGTGACAGCTGGCATGTAACGCTGGCCGAACAGCGTATCAGCGCCGTGCTGATCGACGGGCTTGGCCATGGCGAGGAGGCCGAACGTGCCGCCAAGGCGGGTGTGCAGGCCTTTACCCTGGCGCCCTTCAGCGCGCCGGAGCACTTGCTTGGCGAACTGCACCATGCCATGGCCGGTACCCGCGGCGGTGCGGTTGCCATCGTCCAGTACGATGGTACGCGTGACCACCTGTCGTTTATCGGCATCGGCAATATCGGCGCAACCCTGGTCGGCACCGAACGGCCCCGCGGCCTGGCCTCGCACCCCGGCATCGTCGGTGGGCAATACCGCAAGGGCCAGGTGTTCGACTACGCTCACGTGAAGGGAAATCTGTTGATCATGTTCAGTGACGGCCTGCAGTCCCGTTGGAGCCTGCAAACCTACCCCGGCCTTGTTCACCGCCACCCGGCGGTCATCGCTGCCGTGTTGCATCGCGATTTCTGCCGTGGGCGGGACGACGTGACGGTGTTGGTCATCGACCTGGAGACCGTGCATGGCTGAATCATCCAGCAACAGCGTCGAGCAGGCCGACCTCATCGCCCGCTTGCAGGCGGAAAACCAGGCGCTGCGTGCCGAACTGGAGGACACCAACCAGGGGGTGCTGGCGCTGTATGCCGAACTGGACACCCAGGCTGAGCAACTGCGCCAGGCCTCGGACCTGAAAAGCCGCTTCCTTTCCTACATGAGCCACGAGTTCCGCACGCCGCTGGGTTCGATCCTGAGCATCACCAGCCTGCTCGCCGACGAGGTGGACGGGCCGTTGAGCAAGGAGCAGCAGTTGCAGGTGGCTTTCATCAGTACTGCAACGCGAGAGCTGGGCGACATGGTCGACGACCTGCTCGACCTTGCCAAGATCGAAGCTGGCCGCATTACCATATCGCCTGCCTGGTTCGATATGCTCGACCTGTTCGCGGCTTTGCGCGGCATGTTCCGTCCGATCGTCGACACCGGCAGCGTGGACCTGATCTTCGAAGAGCCGCAGGGCCTGCCGAAGATGTACACCGATGACAAGAAGCTGGCGCAGATCCTTCGCAACTTCATTTCCAACGCCCTGAAATTCACCACCCGTGGCGAGGTGCGTGTGTCGGCGCAGCTGTTGGGCAGCGACCAGGTGCGTTTTGCCGTGAGCGATACGGGTATCGGGATTGCGCCCGAGCTGCTCGGGGGCTTGTTCGAAGATTTCGCCCAGATCGACTCGCCGCTGCAGAAGCGCCTGCGTGGCACGGGGCTGGGGCTGTCGCTGTGCAAGCGGTTCGCGGCGCTGCTGGGCGGCGAGGTGGGGGTGGAAAGTACGCCCGGCAGCGGGTCGTCGTTCTTTGTCATCCTGCCTATGGCGCTGGCCCAGGAGAGCGCTGATGAACGCTGACATCCGCCTGCTGATCGTCGACGACAACGTCGCCACACGCTATGCGCTGCGCCGCCGCCTGGCATTGCATGGATACACCGTGACGGAGGCAGGCACCGGTGGGGAAGGGCTGGCCTTGATCGGTAGCGAGCATTTCGATGCCCTGATCCTGGACGTCAACCTGCCGGACATGAGCGGCTTCGATATCGTCCGCCTGCTGCGTGCCAGGCCCGAGACCGCCTTGCTGCCGGTGATCCACGTGTCGGCGGCGTCGATCCAGACGGGTGACATCATTACCGGGCTCGACGCAGGCGCCGACGCCTACCTGGTCCACCCCGTGGACGCCGATGTGCTGGTGGCCACGCTGCGTACCTTGCTACGGGTGCGCGACACCGAGCGGGCCTTGCGCGATAGCGAGGCCAGTTTTCGGGAAATCTTCACCAATGTTTCAGCCCCGATCGCCGTGCTTGACGCCGGGCTGAAGGTGCACGAATGCAACCACGCCTTCGCGCAGTTGACCCAGGACAATCGCAACCCCGAGGTGCTGCAGGACTGCTTTGCCGATGACCAGCAAACCGCCATCGCCGAGCTGCGTCAGCACCTGCTTGCAGGGCAGCGCTGGCGTGGCACGTTGGCCATGCACGTGGGCGGCGTGCCCAGGGATACCGAATGGCAGCTATCGCCCTACCGGGTGCCTGGGTTGTGCCTGGTGTTCGTCGAAGACGTCACCGAGCATCGCCACCGCGAGCGCTCGCACCTGGCGCGCCTTGAGGACGCCAACACCCAGTTGGCGCGGGAAACGGCCCAGCGTGAACAGACCGAGGCGCAGCTGCTGCAACTGCAGAAGATGGATGCCCTGGGCAGCCTGACAGGCGGCATCGCCCATGACTTCAACAACCTGTTGACCGGCATCATCACCAGCCTGGAGCTGATTCGCAAACGGGTGGCAGAGCACCGTATCGAAAAAGTCCCTGCATACGCCGACGCGGCCCTGAGCTCTGCCATGAGCGCCGCCTCGCTGACCCACCGGCTGCTCGCCTTCGCACGGCAGCAGCCTCTGGACACGCGCCCGGTGGACATCAACGAGCGGGTGCGCTCGCTGGAAGAACTGATCAACCGCACCATCGGTGAGCGGATCATGCTGCAACTGGCGCTGTCCCGTGAACCGACGATCGCGCTGGTGGACCCGATCCAGCTGGAAAGCGCGGTGCTCAACCTGGTGATCAATGCCCGCGACGCCTTGAGTAAAGGCGGGCATATCTGGGTGACCACGGCGGCGACCTTCTCACTCGGCGACCCCAACCTGCAGGACGGCCCTTATGTTGCAGTGACGGTACGCGATGATGGCTGTGGCATCGCGCCAGAGCTGTTGCAAAAGGTATTCGACCCGTTTTTCACCACCAAACCGGTAGGGCAAGGCACCGGGCTGGGGCTGTCGACCATCTACGGTTTTGCGCGCCAGTCGGGCGGACACGTGGTGATCCACAGCGTGCCGGGGCGGGGCACTGAAGTCATCCTGATGCTGCCTGCCAGCAACCAGCAGGAAACCTGCGAGCCGCGCAGGCCGCAAGCCGATCAGCAGGGGGCCGGTGAACATGTGCTGGTGGTCGAGGACATGGCCTCGGTACGCCTTTCCGTGGCCGAAGTGCTGGCCGATGCCGGGTACCGCTGCACCCTGGCCGAAACCACCGAGCAGGCACTTGATCATCTGCATGAAGATGCCGGCATTCAGTTGCTGTTGACCGATGTCGGCCTGCCGGGCATCGGTGGGCGCGAGCTGGCCGATATGGCACGGGCCTACCGGCCTGGGTTGCCGGTACTGTTCATGACGGGTTACGCCGAGACGGCCCAGGACCGCCAGGCGTTTCTGGGCAGTGGGATGGACCTGCTGATCAAGCCGTTCCAGATCAGCGAACTGCTTGCCAAGGTACGCCGGGCACTCGATCAGGTGACGTGAAGGGTGCCTGACTGTTTCGGCGCACGCCGTGTTCGGTTATCACGGTGGAACGACGCGGCGTCACGGAAAGTCGAAAGCTGATCGACAACTCTACCAGGGCACCTGCGCAGATGACCTTCATCGTCTGGTTCGCCATGCTGGGCATGGTCTTGCTGCTGCTCGCGCTCTCATCCTCCTATCTACGCTGGATGCCGGTGACATCCTCTGTGGTGTGCCTTGCCCTGGGCATCGGGCTGGGAGGAGCGGGGCTGGGCTTTCTTCATCTGGATGTCAGCAGGTCCAGTGAGTGGATGGAGCACCTGACCGAGGTCGCGGTGCTGTTTTCGCTGTTCTTCAGCGGCTTGAAATTGCGCCTGCCGTTGTACGACCGCCGATGGTTGGCCGCGTTTTACCTGGCAGGGCCTGTGATGATGCTCTGCATCGGTGGCGTGGCGCTGGTGCTGCATTACGGCTTGCACCTTGAGTGGGGTGTTTCGGTGCTGATCGGGGCGATCCTCGCACCCACAGACCCAGTGCTTGCAACACTGGTGCAGGTGGCCGACGCCCAGGACGAAGATCCTGTCCGTTTCAGCTTGTCCGGCGAAGCGGGCCTGAACGATGGAGTGGCCTTTCCCTTTGTCATCCTTGGGTTGTTCCTGCAACAGAACAGCGGGCAGGCCTGGCTTGCTGACTGGGTGATGAAGGACATGCTATGGGCCGTCACTGCTGGCCTGCTTCTGGGCTACTGGATGGGGCGCGGGCTGGGCAAACTTACGCTGTTCCTGCGACTGCGCAATGACGACAGTACCGTCTCGCCCAACGATTACCTGGCACTGGCCCTGATCGCGCTGGCCTATGTGCTCGCCGAATCGATTCAGGCCTACGGGTTTCTCGCGGTGTTTGCTGCCGGGCTGGGCTTGCGCCAGGCGGAGGTTCATACGTCCAGCAACCCGGAACAGCCGGCCGCTGAACACCTGGTGCAGCCTGTAGTGGGCCACCAACATGTCGCACCGGAGTTGGCCGTGACAGGTGATGTGAAAGGGCTGGACGATTCTCAGGTTGCAGCGGGGATCATGCTGGGGGACATGCTGGCCTTCGGAAGCCTGATCGAGCGGGCGATGGAGGTGTTTCTCGTGACCTTGCTCGGGGTGGTGCTGATAGAACATTGGGACTGGCGGGCGTTACTGGTCGCCGGTGCGTTGTTCTTGCTGATTCGTCCCTTCAGCATTGCCCTGTTCCCCATTCGGGGGCTGGTGGATATTCGGCAACGTGGGCTGCTTGGATGGTTTGGCATCCGCGGTATCGGCAGTTTCTACTACCTGTTCTACGCCCTGAACCATGGGCTGCTCCCAGGCTACGCGGTACTGAGTACCAACCTGGTGTTGTCGGTGGTGGCGTTGAGCATTCTGCTGCACGGGTTGAGCGTTCAGCCGTTGCTTGCCCGATACGAAGCATGGAAGAAGCGGGTGTCCTGAGGATGCTTCAGTCGAACCGAAGATGGGCGATCATTCTCTCGGGTAGCCGGTTGCAGCAGGATGGCCTTGCCCAGGTGGGCGGGAATTTGCGGGCAAAAGAAAGCCCGCTGCTAGGCGGGCAAGGTCTATCACACGTAGGGATAGCTTCAGGTTCTCAGAAGCGCTGTGAAAATTTAGTCAAAGAAATATGAACATCCGGTTTTGTTAGACCGCTACAGCGCTTTTAGGAGTGCTCCTATTTTTTTTTGTAAGCCTCGCTGTCAGATTGCACGCGCTTTTTAGTGTCCAGGGCGGCCCATCTCCAGGGCCCGAATGGTTAATCGAAAAGCTCGGAGGTGGTGGTGGGGATATCCAGACTTATAGTGGTATTTCTTCTTTTTGTTCCGGCGGCGTATGCGGCAGAGCCGGCTGCGATAAGTCCTGACCCTTATGAAATGGGCGGAAAAATAACCGTGGTTTTAAACGAAGACGGTACATGGACTACATCCGTGGTGGTGATCGACGGCAAGATTTATCAAGAAGACTGCGTTGTCAAGATGTCGCCGATTACAAGGGAACAACCGATACCGAAAATGATTGCCAAGGCGTGTACCCGTATACGTATTGTTGATACAGGCGAGTCGTGAAATTTGCTCCCGGTATACGGACTGGTTCCGCAAGCAATGAACTGAACTTATTCCAATAGGGAAACAATTCATGGCCTCGATTTTTCGGGCAGCAGTGGGGATATTCACGCTACCCCTGGTCCTGTCGCTGGTTGGTTGCGGCGACGATCTTTCGTCCACTTCGCAAACTCCAGCCCCATCGCCCACTGAGCGAGCCACCAGCGCTGGCATCGTCAACGGTCTCGACCATAGTGCCAGCACTGGTGTCTACGCCTGGCTGGGTATTCCGTATGCACAGGCGCCGGTCGGCGCGTTACGCTGGATGCCGCCCGTCGATCCTGCGCCGTGGAGCGGCGTACGCCCCGCGCAAACGTTCGGGCACTCGTGCGCGCAAGGCGGTTTGTACTTCAGCCCAGCGCCGAATGATGCACCTTATGGCCTCGCAGTGCGGGAGGGTTTCGGCAAGCCGGTGGGCAAAGAAGACTGCCTGACACTTAATATATGGAGCCCGGCACAGGCGAGCGGCCCGCTTCCCGTGATTTTTTTCATCCACGGCGGTAGCAATGTCTCCGGGTATTCCGCCGATCCGGTCTACGACGGGCAAGCGCTTGCGAAGAAAGCCAATGCAATAGTTGTCACGATCAATTACCGTCTGGGAATCCTCGGTTGGCTCGACTTGCCACAACTCAAGACCGGTAACACAGTGGCGGACTCCGGCAACTTTGCGCTGCTCGATCAACAACAGGCGCTGAAGTTTGTGAGGAACAACATCGCAGTGTTCGGTGGCGACCCCAATAACGTCACGCTGATGGGGCAATCCGCTGGCGCCGTCAATGTGTGGTCGCTGCTTGTTTCGCCCTTGTCGACCGGGCTGTTTCAGAAGGCCGTACCGTTGAGCGGCGGCCTCTTGAACGCTTCTCGGACGGACGCGCAGGCCTACTCGCAAAAGTTATTGATGGCGATCGCCATTTCCGACGGCAAGGCGACGGATACCACGTCCGCACAAGCTTGGCTCGACTCGCAATCGAGCGGGCAGATCGCTGCATACCTGCGCGGCATCCCGGCCGACAAGCTTCTCACGGTAATGCTCGCGAACCCGCAACTGGGCGCTGCACGCTCGGCAATTCAGGATGGCCATGTCCTGCCGGTGAACTCGATTGCCGCCCTCGCGGCGGGGCACTACCAGAAGGTACCTGTGCTCGCCGGTATTACCAAGGACGAAGGCACGCTGTTCGGCATGCTGTTCGGCGAGAGTTCCGGCAGCGGCATTTCGGGTTACAAACCCAATGACTTTGATCGGTTTGGCATGCAGTTCAACTTCGATCCGAATGCACCTGGCACGCTAACCGAAGCCGACTTGATCAGTGCTCCGTATCTGCCCGTGACGGCACTGCCACACGGATGGAATGCAATGGCCGCACTTGCCACCAACCTCTTTGATCGCGCAGGGACGGTACCCCTTGTTTCACTGGCCACGCAGCAGCCGGACAAGGTCTGGTATTACCGCTTCGACTGGAATCAGGCGCCAGCACCATTCAACACGGTGTACGGTGCAACACATGGGTTGGACCTGCCGTTTATCTTCGGCACCTTTGGTGCAAACACCTTCTCTTTTGCGTACAGCAATGCGAACAAAACAGGGCGGGAAGCCTTATCGAACGCGATGATCGCAAGCCTTGCGGCCTTTGCGAAGACCGGCAACCCGAACACCTCGGCGCTCGGTGCTACCTGGGCGAATTATCCGCGCAAGTTGGTGTTGGATGCGACGCCAACACAACTGCGCATCAGTGAGCAGTAGGCCATTTGATCGGCTGCTCGACGCGGCAATGCGTGCGATCAGACACGCATTGCCAGCCTGCTTCGATCACCTGCTCACGGTGAAGTGCTATCTGATTTCATGGATGACGCATAGTGCGTGAGCAACTGTTCCAGCCGGGCCAGGTCAGCCTGTGCAGCGCTGTATGGCCCGGTCCTGAAGCGAGCCTCCATCGAGCTCGCCAACGATGCCATATCCGATTGTTCCAATACCGCGAAGGCGCCAGACAGACGGTGCGCCCGATGTGTCGCTTCTTCCACGTCCGCCATTTCAACAGCGGCCCGCAGCGCATGGGCATCGTCCCAGAGGTCCGCGATAGTCGCTTGTCCATCGGTAACGCATGTACCCTCGGCGCCGCGGTGAGTGACGGGCATGTCCGTCCAGAGTTGAAGCGCATCTCTCAACTTGCCTAGCTTGATGGGCTTCTTCAATACGCCATCCATCCCAGCTTCGAAGCAGGCGGTGGTGTGGGCCTCATCGGAAGAAGCGGAGATAGCCATGATCGGCGTGGGTGCAAGGCTGAGCGACGACTCTGCAGCTCGCCACTGGCGGGCTACCTCATAGCCGGAAATGCCGGGGAGATCGCAGTCCAGCAACACCATGTCATAGGTGCTTTGCTCAAGCGCAAGCAAGGCCTTTTCACCATCCGCTGCGAGCGTAGAGCGGCAGCCCAGTACTTTGAGCTGGGCCTGCAGGACAGCCTGATTGGCGGGCGTGTCTTCTACCAGCAAGATCCTGAGTTCATGCGCTGTTGCTGCCACATCGAAGCGTTGCCTGGACAAGGCCTGCTCCTGGAGATGTGCGGGGGCAATATGGATATCGCAGGGCACACGTACTGAGGCGACAGTGCCTTTGCCAAGTTCACTTTCCAGGTCTATCGAGCCGCCCATCAACTCCAGCAGTTGCCGGCAGATCGTCAAACCAAGG
This sequence comes from Pseudomonas sp. WOUb67, assembly GCF_050058005.1. Taxonomy (NCBI): domain Bacteria; kingdom Pseudomonadati; phylum Pseudomonadota; class Gammaproteobacteria; order Pseudomonadales; family Pseudomonadaceae; genus Pseudomonas; species Pseudomonas sp. WOUb67. Next base: position 3,516,368 of record NZ_CP170112.1, read on the forward strand.
CCTGTCCCGCCAAACGTGCCTGCAGTGTTCGCGGAGGCCTGAGCGTAGGGATGGAAAAGTCGCTGAAGAGAGGCGGGGTCTATCCCGATACCGGTATCCACTATACGGATCAGCAATTGATGCTTGATCGGTGAGTAGGGAGTGGTATCTAACCGTACACTGATTGTCACACCACCTTCGGACGTGAATTTGATGGCGTTCGAGATGAGGTTATGCAGAACCTGCTTTACTCGAAACCGGTCGAGCATGAGGTGGGGCTCGATGGGATGCTCTTGTATCAGTTGCAGTTCAACCCCATTTTTTGCCTTGATTGCCAGCAGGTCTACCACCGAACGGGTCAGCTCCATGATATCGACGGGGCCCAGATCAAGTTGTAGCCGCCCGGCTTCAAGCTTGGAAATGTCCAGAACGTCGTCCAACAGATACAGCAGGTTTTCCGCACCGCTGGAAGCCACCGCCAGTAAACGATGATATTCCTCTGGCAGCTCAGTGCGCTGCATCAGCAGCTCCATGGAGGCAAGAATGGCATTCATCGGCGAGCGAATCTCGTGGCTGAGCACAGCGAGAAACATGGTTTTCTCTTTTTCGCTACGTATTGCCAAACGCCGCTGTTGCCTGGCATGCACGCCAAATCCGACAACCAACAATAAGCCAATCAAGACCAGTGCAATTTGCAGGCTGTAATAGCGGAGCACGATGGCTAACGACGGCCTGCCATAGGTAGCGGATTCGAGCTGGCGCTGGACCATTTCGTCGATCTGGTCAGCGGTCAACGATGCCAGCGCCTTGTTGATAATGCCGTGCAAGATCGGCAGTTCACGCCGTACAGCCATGGACAGCTCCATCGGCAAACGGGATATTCCACCGGCGACATACAATTGTTCATCATATTTGCGACGCAAAAACGGCAACAGTGCAGGTGCCACGTCGATTGCCGCATCGGCCCGCCCATCAATGACTGCAATCAGCGCCTCTTCGGGTGTTTGCGTCCCAAGGACTTTGACATCTGGATAGAGTCTATGGATGGCGCTCTCAAATGAAGTGTCTTTCTTGAGCGCGACAACACGTCCATCCAGCCGATGTAGGTCGAACACCGCTCGACTGTCCTTGCGTGTGACAACTATCGTAGCGCCCGTGTAATAGGCATGAGTGAAAAGGGCGGCATCGGCAATGGGTTGCGGCACAAACATCTGCATGATCCCGGGCAGTACATCCACTTCACCCTGCTGAAACTTCTCTGCCCGTGCTTTGCCGACGCCTGTATCGGGCACGGGCTCAAAGCGTAGGCCGGTGCTGTGCTCGATGTAGTCGATGTACTCGGATGCCAGCCCCATGACCCGCCCGTTTTCCACATACTGCATCGGCTTCCAGTCCGGCTCGACAGCCACACGCACGACGGGGTGCCCGGCAATCCAGGCGCGCTCCTCCTCGGTAAGGTCCAGTGGTTGGGAGAGTGCTGGGGGTAGCCAGATCAATAACACCACGGACCAGTGCGCCACTTTCCATTTCATGGTGCTGTCACCGTGTGCTTGAGTGCGAAGCGCTCGACACCGCAGGTTGCGCCCGTCTGACGAACTGCCGTCACTCGCTGGGTGCTGATGGTTTTCGCGTCATGGTCGAAGTATCTTGCGTTTTCTCTCACCGTCACAACTCCCCAATTATCGTGGCCTGGCTAGCTGTGTGAATGTTGCCTTGTCCAACGCACTCCAGATGTCGGAGCACTCCTAAAAGCCGGCCCGTGCCTCGCGCATGAATTTTAGGAGCAATCCTATGGCGTGCGATGTCGGGACTTTGCTTGAATGCATCATCCCAGCAATCATCGGGCGACCTTCAGGTTGAATGCATCGCCCCTCACTCCAGTACCGACTATTCTTGTTCTTCAAGCGCCAAGCCGACTGCTCCATGCCGAGTGCCGCCCGACAGCCATGAACCCTATACGTGTTGCATTACTCGACGACCATGCCATCGTTCGTCAAGGTCTTGTCAGCCACCTCGGCGACGCTCCCGGTATGACGCTTGTCGGGGTTTATAAAAACAGCGGCGAACTGATACGAGGGATGTCTGCAGCTCCTGCCGATGTGCTTTTGCTGGATTTCGTTCTCGGTCGCGACGAGCTCGATGGCGTCTCGCTGATCCGCGCCTTGCGGGCTCGCTTCCCCGCGTGCCGGATACTGATGCTGTCAACGCACCATGACTCGGCCACTGTGTCACTGTCGCTGCGGGTTGGCGCAAGCGGATTCTTCGGTAAGCATGAGGACCTGTCGGGCCTTGCCAGCGCGATCCGGGTGGTCGCCTCTGGGGCCATCTACCTGAGCGCAGAAGTCTCTTACACAGTAGCCGATGCCGTTCAGCAAACAGAGGAGGCCGAGCCTACCCAACCAACGCGCGACAATGCCTTGCAACTTGCGGCACTGTCAGCGCGCGAGCAGGAAGTGATCCGCTGTTATCTCGACGGCATGACCATCACGCAGATATCCGAAAAGTTCAACCGCAGTATCAAGACGATCAGCACGCAGAAAACCACCGCGTTCCGCAAGCTGGGGATAACTTCCAACAATGGCCTGTTCAAGATCATGAAGGCACTCGAGTAGCCTGCAGGATTTTACGCATACCCGATGGGCTACATGCCCAGGATCATGGAGAGTAAATACTTTGTGAGGGTGTTGTGTGCTCTGTAACTTTAAGTGACTATGAAAAGGAGAATTAACATGTCTATAGAGACCAAAGGTGCGAGAACGGCAGAGGACTTCTTTTCCGTCGTAGTAAAAGGTTTCACCTCGCTTGACGTCGAAACAGCACTGGAGCTGTTTCACGTTGACAGCATCATGGTTGATGCGGCGGGCAGGGTTCATCGCGGTAAATACGCTATTGCATTCGAGTTGCAAAAGTTCTTCAGTCTTGGTTTTCCCGTACACAGTACCCGGCGCCACTTGTATGTCGCTGGCGATACGGCGCTACAGATTTCTGACTGGAGCCTTCGCGGTACCACCCAGCACGGGATGGAAATCGATATGGCGGGGACGGCTACCGATGTTATATCCCGTGGGCGTGATGGTATTTGGCGCTACGATATTGATAATCCATTTGGGGTTCTGAATGCAGGGCGGCTCGATCAATGAAGCGAGACTCGGTTTCGATCTTGATAGCCTCCCTGGCAACCTGCATCTAGTCCGCTTTCGCCCACTCCAGGGTGCCAGGGAACCTCGCTACGAAGCGCGTGCCGGCTTCAGGCGTCGAGGTGACTGTTAGCGTACCGTTGTGACCCGTTACGATCTGAGACGCGATATACAAACCCAGCCCCAGTCCCTCTCCGCGACCACCGCCTGCGGACCGTTTAAACGGCTGGAACAGTAGCGGTAACAAAACTTCGGGGATTTCCGGGCCATGGTTCATCACTGACAGGACTATATGATTTTCTTGCAGGCTTGCGATCACCTCTATCGGGTGATCACATGTCCCATGTGCAACTGCATTACCCAACAGGTTTGAAAGCAACTGCCCCATTCTCCCGGGATCACAGAAAATCCCGGGGGAGATGGTGACGTCCTGATGGATTTTGACGTTGGGATGACTCGTCATGATTTCATTTATGACGGCGATAAAAATGTCACCCAGGTTGTCCACCAGCGTCCGTTTGACCGGAATGCCTCCCCCCAGCTTTCCTCGAGAAAAATCCAGGACATCTTCAATCAGGTTATTCATCCGCTGCGAGCTTTGCCGTATTGCAGTCGCAAGCTTCTGTTCCCGACCGGCGGGAAGCCTAGCCTCCAGCAGGTCGGCGCTCATTCTGATCGCGCTCAGTGGCGAACGGAGGTCGTGTCCCAGTACGGCAATGAATTGCTCCCGGACAATACCCGCCTCAGCGGCATCGGCCAGTTCAATTGTTTTGCTCTCAAGGTCTGCCAGAACGTCTAGTTGAACTGCTATTAACTGGGCGAAAAGCGACAGTGTTTTGCACACCGCTTCTTCATCAAAATGGGCCGGTACCTCATCGATAGCGCAGAGCGTTCCGAAAAAATCGCCGTTTGTCCTGATGATAGGAATTGAGACGTAGCTTTCCAGGCCGTAGGTCTGCGGTGTGTGATGGGTCGAGTAGACCGGATGCTCAGTGGCATTCCCGAATATAACGGGTTGACGGTGCTGGCGAATTTCGTGGCAAATAGTGGTTTCCAGTACCAACTCGCCGCCAGGTATGAGCCCAAAATCAATGGAGTCATCGACGGCGCAAGCCACCCATTTGGTCTCGGTGACACGCGCAATGGCAGCAAAGCGCATACCGGTAATATGCTTCACCATATTGAGAATAAGCGGCACGGCCTCAATCTTGGCAATCGTACTGATGTCGTGTGAAAGGTCAGACGGATAAGGCATCTCGAAAGCCGATTGGGAGAGTGGCGAATTGGGATTAAAGCGTAAGGCCCAGCTTTTGACAATGAGCCCGCGCAGGGTACGCGGTCACGGGGTTTTAATGAATGATTCTGCCGTCGGCACTCACAGGTTTCTGCTTCCCTTATTCAGTCAAGTCGCCTGGGGGGGAGCAGATGCCCTCTGAGCCTTTTTCGAGGTTTTTTTGTTTTTCCTCCACCCCCGTAGATTCATGAGGAAAAGCACTACCTGCAGCACAATCAATGCCCAGGCTTCAGCCTGCCAACCCCACGCCGACCACAGTAGGTTGCTGGCGATGAAGCAGCAGAAGCCCACCATGCGTCGTCTCGGACGGTGCGAACCGATACACCAGGCTGCCAATACTGTGACCGCCATGGCAGGCCATTCCAGCAATTCGATCCAGTTCTCCATCAGCACCTGTTCCAATTGATGGTTTCTGGCGCAATTGCCAGATCGCTGATCCGGCAAAGCGCAGTTGATTCAAGCGGCACGCTGCACGCCCTTAAGCACCTTTTTCTGGGTCTCCATGGCCTGTCCCAGCGCTTCCAATTGATCTTTACCGAGAAGTTTCTTCGCCGTCGGGAAGAGCTCGCCTTCCTCTTCCTCGATGTGATGCTCAAGCAGCTCTTTCATTACCTTCACTCGACCGGCGAATTCGAGCGTTCCTGTTTCGGTATGAAGCAGGTCAGGGAGTACCAGTGAGTCAACTGTTCGGTGTTCTTCTTTGGCCTCGTAATACATCTTGGCCTCCTCTTTACCACCGGCTTGCTTGATCGCTGGGTACAGAATGTCCTCCTCCAATGCGGTGTGGATTTGCAGCTCCTGCTCGATGCGGTGCAGCAGTTCAGCGCGTTTTTTTACGGCGCGTTCCGTGGTCGATGACAGTTCTTCCAGCAGTTTTTTGACTACTTTATGGTCTTGAATCAGCAGATCGATAGCATTCATGGAGGCACCTCGTCACGGGGGGATAAGTACTGGCTTCCTAGGAGTTGAGTGGCCGACAACGGCAGGGTTCAACGATGATGATGATTGGCGTAGGGACGATCTGTTTTAGCGCTCTGGCCCTTGACCGCCATTTGCCAGCGCGGTCGGATTGACCCATCGGGGGCCAAGCTTCGATGAGCCAGAAGGTACAGGCCAGGAAGCAGCCCTTGAACTTTCTTGCCCCCGTTGACATCACTGTAGGGAACACGGAGCTGGGCTCCGAATCGCTATTTAAATGATAGAGACAAGGTAGGGCAGGCCATGAAAAAGCACACCGACGCCGGGCATAAACCGCAGGCACCGTCAAAAGCTCAGGGTGAAGAAGAACGCGACAACGATGCGCATCGACCGGATGGCTCGTCAGGCACCGAACATGATTCGACCGCGCAGAAAACAGCGCGTCGTGAAGGGGCGAAGAAGCACTGAGGCCAGCAACAGCTGGCCTCGGTCATGTCATCAGAGCATGGGTTTCCCGCCGGTTACTCCGTACCGTGATCCGGAGATATAGCTCGCTTCATCAGAGCCCAACAAGACGTAGATCGGGGCTACTTCCACGGGTTGCCCAGGCCGTCCCATCGGGTAGCCCGAACCGAAGTTTCTGACGGCTTCATCTGGCATGGTGGCAGGAATCAGCGGTGTCCAGATCGGGCCGGGCGCTACGCTGTTGACCCGAATGCCTTTCTTACCCAGCAGTTGGGCAAGGCCTGCAGTGAAATTGGCAATGGCCCCTTTGGTGGCGGCATACGCCAACAGGCTGGGTGACGGGTCGTCGGAGTTGACCGAGCTGGTGTTGATGATCGAACCGCCTTTTGGCATCGAGGGCAACGCGCGCTGGCAGATGCGGAAAATGGCGGTGATGTTGGTATCGAAGGTCTTCACCCATTCATCATCGTCAATCTCGTCCAGGCCCTCATGAGCCATCTGGAACGCGGCGTTGTTGACCAGAATATCGATACGGCCGAACTGGGCCACGGTCTTGTCGACAATGTCGTAGCAGTGCTGTTTCTGCGCAAGGTCGCCTGGCAGCAACAGGCATTGGCGGCCAGCAGCCTCAACCCAGCGCGCGGTTTCTTGCGCATCTTCGTGCTCATTCAGGTAGGCAACGGCAACGTCAGCGCCTTCGCGAGCGTAGGCAATCGCGACTGCACGGCCGATGCCGCTATCGGCGCCGGTGATCAAGGCGATTTTGCCTTCGAGGCGGTTGTTGCCGGTGTAGGTTTGCTCACCGCAATCCGGATACGGGTCCATTTTGCGCTGTGAGCCCGGCACGCTTTGCGGTTGGGACGGGAAGGGAGGGATAGGGTAGTCGCTCATGGTAGATGCTCCTGCAGTTGGGAACGGTCATTACCGTTCGAAGCGTGCACGAAGCCAGCGTTGAGGCGGATCTTCGGTCTGCGCGACGAGCGGTGTGCAAGGGCATTCACAATGAATTTTCGGTAAGCAGAAGGCTCTATCCCTGACGGGTCTTGCGCTGTAATAGGCGAGGCATACGATATCCAGGAGTATCCAGGTGCCTCGAATCATCACGCCCACCACGCCGGAACACGAGATCGATCAAAAGAATGCGAGGATGTTCGGTACGCCGAAAGAGCGGCTGGATTTCTATCGACGCGAAATCCAGTATGAGACCACCATCCTGGCCAACCGCACTGACGCTTATCTCGCTGCCCAGTCGTTCCTGGTCATCGCGTTCGTGTCTTCGATGGGCAACTTGAACCACAGCTGGGGCGAAATGTTCACCTTGATGGTGCCGGCTTTTCTCGCGCTGCTTGGCGTGCTCAGCACGTTGAATGCCTGGCCAGGCATCCGTGCGGCCTTCCGGATTATCGAGCACTGGCAGATGAAGCAAAGCCACTTGCTGCGCAGCGAGCCGATGATGGGCCTGGCCTATGACGAATCGCCGTTGTTCTGCGAGGCGGAAACCTCTCAGGCGGGGCACCGCAAATCACTGCTGTTTTCCCTGCGCACGCCCTGGATCTTCCTCTGCTTCTGGATCGTGCTGGGCAGCTATTCGGTGTATATCCAGCTGGCATGACCAGCGCCTTCTGGTCGGCGTCAAATACGACCAGGGGGCGCTGGAAAGAAGCAGACTCAGTCTGCCAGTGCCTTGATCAACTGCTCATTGAAGGCGGGGATATCATCTGGCTGGCGGCTGGTGATCAGGTTGCCGTCCACCACCACCTGCTCATCTACCCACGTGCCACCCGCGTTGCGGATGTCGTCCTGCAACGTCTTGTAGCTGGTCATGCGCTTGCCTTTGGCCAAGCCACTGGACACCAGCAACCAGGCACCGTGGCAGATGACGGCCAGCGGCTTGCCCGCCGCGTCATGGCTTTTTACCAGATTCTGCGCGGCAGAAATGATGCGGATGGTGTCGGAGTTCTGCACGCCGCCAGGCAGCACCAAGGCGTCGTAGAGGTCGAGGTGGGCGCCCTCGAACGTGGCGTCTACGGTGAATTCGTCGGCGGGCTTGTCATGATTCCAGCCCCGAACCGTACCTTCTTTTTCGCCCAGAATATCGACTACCGCACCGCTGTTTGCCAGTGCCTCGCGCGGGCCGGTCAGTTCCACCTGCTCGAAGCCATCAGTCACCAGAAAAGCCACGCGCTTGCCGTTCAGTTGTGCACTCATCGTTTATCTCCTTTTACCAATACTCCTCAGATAGGGGCCGGCACAGCCAGGTAAAGTTCCAGCGCGGTGCTGGGCGGCTTACATCAGCGCTGCCTGCGTTGCGAGCGGGTGATGACAAACCCGGCAATCAGCCCGAGGGCTGCTGCGCTCACCAGCATTGATGTCTTGTCCTTGCGGGATCGCCATCGATCAGCACCAGTTTCAGCCCCTCGATCGTGCCTGTTAACCGCTCCGGGAAAACAGGCTCGCCTTGCGCATCCAGGCAGTCATAGATGAATTTCGTGCCTTCGAGCCAGCCGACAGCCGTCAGCAGTTCAGGCCCAAGGTAATATTTACCGTCCAGAAAGAAACCGGGAAATTGATGAGCGCGCTCCACGTTCTCTACGCTGTAACGTTCGCCTGGTTTCATGCCTGTCGCTTGATCAATCATGTTGCAACCCCCCTGTAGGTGGTGGCGAGACCATTGAAGACCGTGTCCCCTTTACATGTTGTCAGGCCCCAGGGTGCCGGCCGCAGCGCCTGGCACGAGGATGACCTTGCGGCAGTTGTCCTGCTTTTGATCGAACATCTTGTAGCCCATGGCCGCTTCTTCGAGTGCCAGGCGATGGGTGACGATCAGTTCCGGTTGCAGGCGTCCTGCTTCGATGTGCTCCAGCAGTTCCGGTAGGTATTTCTGGACATGGGTCTGGCCCATCTTGAAAGTAAGACCCTTGTCGAAGGCATCGCCGAGCATGAACGCATGGATGAAGCCGGCGTACACACCTGGGACACTGACAACACCGCCACGACGCACTGCAGCAATGCTCTGGCGCAGCGCCTTGCCGCTGCTGCCTTCGATCTTCAGTGCCGTCATCACTGTTTCGGCAGTGCTACCCTTGGCTTCAAAGCCGACCGCATCGATCACCGCATCAACGCCACGCATGCCTGGCGTGTGACGGATGATGCTGTCAGCGGGATCGTCGTCCTGCTCGAAGTTGATGGGGACGACACCGTAAGCTTTCTGGGCATACGCCAGGCGGTAATCGTTGTCATCGACCATGAAGATGGTCTGTGCACCGAGCATTCGTGCACAGGCGGCACTCAGCAACCCTACTGGCCCGGCGCCATAGATGGCCACCGATGAACTCTGGCCAATCTCGGCATTGATGACCGCCTGCCAAGCGGTCGGCAGAATATCGGACAGGAAAAGCACCTTGTCATCGGCCAGGTCGGTAGGGACCATGAACGGGCCGACGTTAGCTTTGGGAACCCGAACGTAGTCAGCTTGACCGCCTGGGATGCCGCCATAGAGATGGCTGTATCCAAACAGTGCCGCGCCTGGAGGAATGCCCTTCTTGTTGATGATTGAGCCGCGCCCGGTGTTGGTGGTTTCGCAGGCGGCAAACAGATCGTGCTGGCAGAAGAAACAACTGCCGCAGGCAATAACAAAGGGAATTACTACCCGGTCGCCAATTTGGACATTAGTGACTGCACTCCCGGTTTCCTCGACGATACCCATGAACTCATGGCCAAAAATATCCCCAGCTTCGGTTTGCGGAATCTTGCCTCGATACAGATGCAGGTCGGAACCGCAGATCGCTGTGGCGGTGACCCTGAGGATGATGTCGTCTGCTTGCTCGATGATGGGATCAGGGACGGTATCGACCCTGACGTCGTTTGCTCCGTGGTAGGTAAGCGCTCTCATATAGGTCAGCTCCTGCAGCCCTGAGATTTTTGGGCGGGTATGCAGGGGAAGCCTAGTGGAGCATTAAAGTTCACACCAACCCATTCAACGGTAAGCGGCGGGTTCGCGGTAACTGCGCATCCTGATCCTCCCAATCCTCCCAGGCCTGCTTGCACGGGCGCACCGAAGCCTGAACACGCTTGAAACACCAACGAACGCTTTACCAAGATGCCCGTTTAACAGCAGGCAAGCGGGTGGAGGGGCTTGGCACCCGCTCGATCACAGCACCTTGTCGAGTGTGATCGGGAACTCCCTCACACGCTTGCCCGTAGCATGGTAGACCGCGTTGGCCACCGCGGCTGCCACCCCGACGACGCCGATTTCGCCCACACCCTTGGACCCCAGTTCGTTGACAATGTCGTCGTGCTCTTCAACGAAGATCACTTCGATATCCCCGCTGTCTGCGTTCACCGGGATGTGGTACTCCGCCAGGTTGTGATTGACGATGCGGCCCAACCGATGGTCGGTCAACGCTGCTTCGTGCAGGGCCATGCCCACCCCCCACACCACGCCTCCCAGGATCTGGCTGCGCGCGGTTTTCGGGTTGACCACCCGTCCTGCCGCCACGGCGCTGACCACGCGTACCACCTTGATCGTGCCAAGGTCTTCGTCGACGTGGACTTCCACGAATACCGCCGAATGAGTGGCGGTGGAGAACGGTTGGCGCCTGGCGCCGGGCTCGGCGTCGATCTGCACTTCGAACTCACCTTCGGGGGCGCTGGCGACGATGTCCGCCATGGCCAGGCGATGGCTGCCCGCGTGCAGGTAGCCATCGGCGAAAACGAACTGCTGCCGGGGTGTGCTGGCCACCTGGGGGTGCATTTTGCGCGCATGTGCCAGCACCTTGGCGCGCAGTACCTGGCAGGCCTGGCGCACGGCCGAGCCCACCGACGACACCGTGAACGAGCCGCCCTGAAGCGGGGCGGTGGGCAGTGAGGAATCACCCAGCATGAAGGTGACATCCTGCACCCTGACGCCCGCTGCGTCGGCGGCGATCTGAGTCATGACGGTATAAGTGCCAGTCCCGATATCTGTAGTGGCACTGCTGACGGTAAGGTGGCCCCGGGCATCGATGCGCGCCTTGGCGCTGGCTTTCATCTGCATGGCTTCCCAGACGCCGCCGGCCATCCCCCAGCCGACCAGTTGGTTGCCATTGCGCATGCTGCGCGGTTGGGGAGTGCGCTCATGCCAGCCAAAACGTTCGGCACCTTGCTGGTAGCACGCCAGCAGTTCCTTGCTGGAGTAGGGCTTGCCTTCGTTGGCATTGTTGGCGGCGAAATTGCGCCGGCGCAAGTCTATCGGGTCGATCTGCGCTGCACAGGCGAGCTCATCCATGGCGCATTCCAGCGCAATCATCCCGGACGCGGCCCCAGGCGCCCGCATGTCCAGCGGGGTGTACACATCGAGCGAGGCCAGGCGATAGCTGAGCGCGACGTTGTCGCACTGGTAAAGCATACCGCTCCATTCCACCAAGTGCTCGGTGAAGTCCTCGAAGCGGGAGGTCTGGCCAAGCGCATCGTGAGCGATCGCCAGCAAGCGCCCGTTTGCGTCTGCACCCAGGCGCAAGCGTTGCTCGGTGCGGGGCCGGTAACCAAAGGTGAACATCTGCTGGCGGGTCAGGGTGACGCGCACCGAGCGCTTCAGGTGCAACGCCGCCATCACTGCCAGCGGCAACTGGTACTGCGGGCGCAAGCCCGAGCCGAAGGCGCCGCCGACGAACGCCGCACGCACACGGATGTTTGCCTTGGGCAGGCCGAACACCTTGTGCAGGTAGTCCTGGCAGTTCTGCGTGCCTTGGGTCTTGTCGTGGATTTCCAGGGTGCCGTCGGCTTTGTAGTGCACGGTCGAGGCATGGGGCTCCATCGGGTTGTGGTGCTCGTTGGCTGTCAGGTAGGTGGCATCCACCTGCACCGGCGCCCCGGCAAACTGCCCGGTGAAGTCGCCACGCGGCGCCGGTGTTTCGGCGGGGGCGGCGTGCGACTGTTGGCATGCGCCGAGGTCTGTCTGATGGGCCTCCTCGGCATAGTCGATTCTGATTAGCGAGCCTGCATAGCGGGCCAGTTCGAGGGTTTCGGCGATCACCAGCGCCAACGGTTGCCCGCTGTAGAGCACTCGATCATTGAACAAGGGCCGAAACGGCGAGCCCTCGGCAGAGTCGGCATCGCTGTAGTCGTCGTCATAACTGGATACAGGCGGACGATGGCCATGGTCGAGCACGGCGATTACCCCGGGCACGCGCATGGCCTGCGTACTGTCGATGTCGAGTACCCGACCGCGGGCGATGGTACTGGACACGACGCTGCCGTGTAGCAGGCCCGCCTCGGGGTATTCGCCTGCATAGCGCGCCTGCCCGGTGACCTTCGCCACGCCGTCCACGCGGTCCAGGGGCGTACCGACTACTGGTGTGCTGTTGATCATGGTCGCGGCCCTCTGTCAGCGGCGCCGCGCGCCGCGTCATCCAATGCACGCACGATTGCCCGCTGCGCGAGGGTTACCTTGAAACCGTTATGGCTCAGAGGTTGTGCACCTTGCAGCAATGTTTGCGCGGCGCGGGTGAAGAGCGCTTCGCAAGGCACCTGGCCGGCCAGCATGCGTTCCACAACCGGGTCCCGCCAGGGTTTGTGGGCAACGCCGCCCAGCGCCAGGCGCGCCTGCTGGATCACTTTGCCATCGAAGTTCAAGGCTGCAGCGACCGACACGAGCGCGAACGCGTAGGAGGCCCGGTCGCGTATTTTCAGATAACGGTAATGGTGTTCGAACAGCGGGGGCGGCAGCTCGATGCCTGTCACCAGTTCATCGACTGCCAGTTGGTTGTCCCGCTCGGGGGTGTCCTCGGGCAGGCGGTGGAAATCTGCGAAGGGTATCTGGCGTTCACCGGACGGCCCTTGTACATGCACCACGGCTTCGAGCGCTGCCAATGCCACGCACATGTCCGAGGGGTGGGTCGCGACGCAGGCTGCGCTGGCGCCAAGAATGGCATGGATACGGTTCAGGCCATCACGCGCGGGGCATCCGCTGCCGGGTTCACGTTTGTTGCAGGGGGTGGCGGTGTCATAGAAGTAGTAGCACCGGGTACGTTGCAGCAGATTGCCACCGGTGCTGGCCATGTTTCTCAACTGCGGGGATGCCCCTGCCAGGATGGCTTCTGACAGCAGTGGATAGTGCTGCTGGATCATCGGATGCCAGGCCAGGTCGGCGTTGCTTACCAATGCGCCGATCAGCACGCCAGCGTTCGTGGTGGCTTGGATACCGTTCAGCCCAAGGCCGGAGAGGTCGATCAGCCGTTTGGGCCGAACCACATTTTCCTTCATCAGGTCGACGAGGTTGGTACCGCCGGCAATGAAACGCGAGCTGGGGTCTGCCAGGCTGATGGCCTCGCTGACCGATGCAGGCTTGTGGTAGCTGAAGGGCGTCATGGGGTCTGCCCTCCCTGCGTGGGCTGGGGCCGGTCGTTCATTAACGGCAGGGCTTCCTCCACTGCAGCGACGATGTTGCTGTAGGCACCGCAGCGGCACAGGTTGCCGCTCATCTGTTCGCGAATGGCCTGTGCGGTGTCGGCATGGCCTTCGTTCGCCAGCCCCACTGCGGAGCAGATCTGGCCCGGGGTGCAGTAGCCGCACTGAAAGGCATCATGGCGGATGAAGGCGCGTTGCAGGGGGTGCAGTTCGCCGTCGCTGGCCAGCCCTTCGATCGTCACCAGGTGGGCGCCTTCGCACATGACGGCGAGGGTAAGGCACGCATTGATGCGCTTGCCATCACGCAGTACCGTGCAGGCCCCACACTGGCCGTGGTCACAGCCTTTCTTGGTGCCGATCAGGTCCAACTGCTCGCGCAGCAGGTCGAGCAACGTTGTCCAGGGAAGGACTTGCAGTGATCGGGGCTGACCATTGATGGTCAGGCCAATGCGGTGTTCTTCGACAGCCACGGGGGCGGTTGCGCTCATGGAAGGTCCTCACGGTCAGGGTTCGCACAGTTGGCTGTGTCTCTGTCGTGCGACCGGCCCGGCCGGAAAAACGTTCAGCCTGCTTGCCAAGCTGCAGGGCAGCACCAGCTCCGGCGCTGATTACCATTGCGGTCAAAGCCTCGGCCCCGGGTTCAATGCCTGGGGTTGATCGTGCCGTTTCATCTGGATCGCCAGGTAAGCGTCATGGATCACACACGCTGAACTACCGCCGTGCCGCCTGCGTCCTCCGAATGAATGCGCAGTAATGCCGGCATTCGCTCATTACTCGGTTACGAGGGCGTAACGATGGACAGGACTGACCAAGGCTCGACATATTCACCCGGCAGCATTCAGGATCACGCGCAGGCCATCACCGATGAGGCCGGTGCGCCCGTCGTTCACGAGGATGGCCCCTGACCGCCAGGCAGAGACAGGACCGGGTTGCCGTTGGCAGCAATATCACTAACGGCTACCGGCGTGAATCCACACTGCGTATGCCGACTTCAATGCTTGAGGAAGGTGAGGTTGGTCCCGTTTCAACTCTGCGCGTGCTTGAGGGGTTCGTAGCCACTCCGTTAGCCACGCGACCAGCAAAAGCCGGGTAACCGGGCAGGGCGCTACCTGGCGTTCAAGCTGGTTGGCGATCTCACCGAGCCACGCAAGCTCCGTGTCAAGTTGCACCATCGGATCTACCATCAGGACCCCTCCGTCGACTTTGGCTGTGCCAGCTTTACCGTATCTGGAACCTGTTCCAGCGAGTGACCGATCCCTGCCAGCGCCCCACGCCATGGCGTGAGCAACTGCCTGCACCGGCTGTAAAGGAACAGATTTTTGTCTCGGTGGTCAGGTCAAGAAGTCCCGTAAAACTTGAGGTTAGCATGACAATTTATAACATCGTGTATCGCCTGGCTGAAGAGCCAAAAAGCTACCGGCTGGAATTGGACCAGGACAAGCTTGGTCGTCACGAGGCCGCGATGCACCTGATCGTGTTGCACTTTGGAGACAGTGAAAACAGCCTTGTACTGCCTGCGGCGGATTCATCGCCGGACGAGATCATGGCTCAAGCCGATTTGCTTGGGTTGTCCCAGATAACCGTCGCGGCCGAAGCGTGACGTTGAACAATGCTTCGACTGAACCTGGCTCGTGAGGCGCGGGTCGCATGTTCACATTCACAGCAAAAAGGAAGTTGGCGATGAAAGCGATCACTCGACTGTTCACTGGCTTGGCGTTGGTAGGTGCCATGGGGGCTTCGTGCGCATGGGCTCATACGCCCGGTGCTGACTGGAAGGTCAGCAAGGATCAGGCTGAGGCCACGTTGAAAGGCGCTGGATACACGCAAATTACCAAGATCGAAGCCGACGACGGTCACTGGGAAGGTGAGGGCATGAAGGCTGACGGCAAGCAGTACGAATTCCAGGTCGATCCGCACGACGGCAAGATCATCAAGGATGAACTGGACAACTGACCGTGTTGTGACCAAGGGTTGCCCGCGCTTCGGCGCGGGCATCGTTTTCTGCTTGCCGCGAGGTCCCTATCACTTCTTGCCAGGCAGCACCGAGCTGAGCACCTGCTTGGCTGTCTGCACGATGATGCCCGCCTGATCGGGGTCGCCCTTTAGCAAGGTACTGGCAAACTTCTTCGCCTGCTCCAGCTTGATGTGGGGTGGCAGGGGCGGCACATTTGGGTCGGTCTTGAACTCGATCAGTACTGGCCGATCAGCAGCCAGCGCGCGCTCCCACGCAGCGGCAACGTCCTCTTCGCGATCTACGTAGATACCTTGCAGGCCAATGGAAATGGCGAACAGATGGTAGGGCACGTCAGGGATCGACTGCGAAGCTTCGAACTTGGGGTCGCCCTCCATGACCCGTTGCTCCCAAGTCACCTGGTTCAGGTCCTCATTGTTGAACACGGCACAGATCCATTGCGGGTTGTCCCACTGCTGCCAGTATTTAGCCACGGTGATCAGTTCGGCGAGGTTGTTCATCTGCATCGCCCCATCGCCCACCAAGGCAACCACAGCCCGTTGCGGGTGGGCGAACTTGGCTGCAATGGCATAGGGCACGGCGGCGCCCATGCAAGCCAGGCCGCCGGACAGCGAACACTGCATACCCTGGCGAATCTGCAGGTCGCGGGCAAACCAGTTGGCACAGGAGCCGGAATCGCTGGTGATGATGGCGTGGTCGGGCAGGCGAGGGGACAGCTCATGGACCACGCGTTGCGGGTTGATCGGGTCGGCCTTGACCAGGGCGCGCTTGGCCACGGTCTTGTCCCACTGCGCACGCCAGGTCTCTACCTTGTCGCGCCAGCGCCGGTCGGTCTTGTGCTCAAGCAACGGCAACAGTGCGCGCAATGTTTCGCTGGCGTCGCCGACCAGGTTGACCTCCATCGGGTAGCGCAGGCTGAGCATGTCGGGTTGCAGGTCGATCTGCACGCCACGCGCCTGGCCTTCCTTGGGCAAAAACTCGGAATAGGGAAAGCCGGAGCCGATCATCAGCAAGGTGTCGCACTCGGTCATCAGCTGATAACTGGGTTCGGTGCCGAGCAGGCCGATCGACCCGGTGACCCACGGCAGGTCGTCCGGCAGCACAGCCTTGCCCAGCAACGCTTTGGCCACCCCGGCGCCGAGTGTTTCGGCAATTGCAATGACCTGCTCTGTGGCCTGCAGTGCGCCGGCACCCACCAGTATCGCCACCTTGTGCCCGGCGTTGAGTACCTCGGCGGCGCGCTGCAGGTCTTCGTCGAACGGCAACACCCTGGGTTTGCTGTAGCCGATGCCGGAATGCACCGTCCCGTGGGCCCTGGGTGGTTCGTTGTAGGGCAGGTCCTGCAGGTCGTTGGGCAGGATGATGGCGGTCACACGGCGTTCGCCGACGGCCGTACGCACCGCACGGTCAAGCAGGTGGCGCACCTGCTCCGGTGTCGATGCCTGCTGGACGAACGCACCGGCGACGTCCTTGAACATCGACAGCAGGTCCAGCTCCTGCTGGTAATGCCCGCCCAGTGCCGCCCGGGCCTGTTGACCAACGATGGCCAGCACCGGCTGGTGGTCCATGCGTGCATCGTACAGGCCGGTGAGCAGGTGCGAGGCGCCTGGGCCAGAGGTGGCCATGCACACACCGAGCTCGCCGGTGAACTTGGCATGGGCGCTGGCCATGAAGGCAGCCATTTCCTCATGGCGGGCCTGGATGAATTCAATCTTGCCGTTGGCCCGGCTCAGTGCACCGAACACCCCATTGATGCCGTCGCCGGGGTAACCGAAGATGCGCCGTACGCCCCATTGATACAAACGTTCCACCAGAAAGTCGCCTACCGTGCCGGTCATTGCCTGCTCCCGTTCTGTCATCGATAGGTGTCTGGACTTGGCACGTGCGGGGAAAGTTTCAACGGTATGCGCACCGGTCTGCCGGCTGGAACCTGGGAACAGCCGGGGGTTCGAATGTGGACCGATAACCCTTCAGGGTGCGCATCATGAATACACAAGATGCCAGCGTGCAGGCCTTGTATTTCGAAGACGACGGCGCCACGCCGAACAGCCGTTTTCCCGTACTGTTTTACCGGTTGAAGGTTGATCCGGGGGCGGACAATGCCAGCGCATTCGAAACGTTGTTAGCGGCTCACCAATGGACCCCGCTGTGGCGTGACGGAATCTTCGATTATCACCACTTTCACCCTAACGCTCATGAGGCGCTGGGCATTGCCTGTGGGCAGGCGCGATTGACGCTTGGCGGGGAATCAGGGCAAAGCGTTAGCGTGGAGCGGGGCGATGTGCTGGTGCTGCCAGCGGGTACGGGCCATCGCTGCATCGCGTGCAGCGATGACTTCCTGGTGGTCGGCGCCTATCCCCACGGGCAGGAAGACTACGACATCCAGCGGCCCGACAGGGCAGCGCACCCGCGTGCCGTTGCGCGCATCGCCAAAGTACCGCTGCCTCAACAAGACCCGGTCAGCGGCATTCGTGGTGCGTTGATGACGCATTGGCGCTGAGTGCGCTGCAATCAGGCCGAGTGGTCCATTGCCATCGGCCATTTCAGCTAGCTGCCAGACCCTGCACCGGATCCACTGCCCGATGAGCCTCCGTTACCACTGCCCGAGCCTGTACCGCTGCCACCTGCGCCATTGCTGCCGGTGCCCGAACCACTGCTGGTACCGTCCCCGCCCGTGTTGTCCGTCCCATTGTCATCAGTACCGCCGTTACCCGTACCCATGCCGTCGCCTGGTGTGCCTGAACCCGTCGCACCGCCTTGGCCATTCATTTGGCCATTGTCGTGCGGTTGCACGCCCGGGGCGCGCTGATCGTTCAGGTCTGTGGCAGCCAAGGCAAGTGGTGCAGCGAAGGCCAGGCACAGTGCGAGCACAAACGTAGAGGGTTTTTTTGGTGTCATGGTGAAACTCCTTTCAGGGTTGTTCACCTACTTTTCGGCCTGCCGCTCGCGGGAGGGTGCCTGCTGAGCGACGGAAGGCGCATGGTTTCCAGGGGCTATGGCGTTTCGTCTTTGTAACTTGGCATACACAACCAGGCGTAGGTGCCGGTCCTCGTCAATGGTCAGCGAGGTGTGCTCGAACTGGGGCTGGCCGCCATCGCAGGCCAAGTGCCGGGTGGAGGTTTGCTTCATGCCGATGTGTTCAGCCTAGGGTGGCGCAGCATCCTCCTTATCAACGTGCCTATCGGTCTGTTGGCCAGCACGGCGGCACGTTGTATCCCTGAGTCGCGCGCACCACAGCGACCAAGTCTGGACTGGGCGGGGGTAGGGCTGGTCACCACCGGGCTGGTGACCGGTACGTGCGCGATCGTGATTGGCGATTTCTGACAGCTCTCGGTGGGGCGCGTTTCGGACTTAAGTGAAGCTGCCTGGTTAGCTCGTCAGCAGGGGGGCAGACCAGCATCAGACGGGGTGGATTGGATCAAATGCGGTCTGCAGATCAACTATTTGCCTCGCGTCCAAAGTGCTGGCTGCAGGAGTATGCAACACGAATGCTCTCTGCCGCCCGGTATCTGCAGTAAGCCTTCGCAAACAGCTGAGGCATGTACTACGGTGAATCCTGCAGATTCAGGACTGCTTGGAGAGCCCCATGGTGCCTATCTACCTGCTGGCGGTGTCCATCATTACCGGTGACACGAGACTGATATGACAACAGCCCGCTACAGGGCGGACAGAGCAGACCGTGGAGCTTACGAATGGGAAGTCGTGCACAGGTGATGCAGGGTGGTTGGATGGCTACCCGGTTGGGCATCCTGTTACTGGCGTGGCTTGTCAGCATCATTGCAGTGGCTGATGGCTTGGGCCGGCAGCCCGTACAGGCCAAGGACCGCGAGGGCTACGCCGATGCCAGCAGCTGCCAGGGCTGTCATGCCGAGCAGGCCGGGCAGTGGCAGCATTCCGATCATGCCTGGGCGCTGCGCGAGGCCAGCCCGGCCAATGTGCTGGGCGATTTCGATGACGTGCGCTACGACCAGGACGGCGTCAAGGCCCATTTCTACCGTAAGGGTGAAGCGTACTTCGTCAACATCGAGGGCGAGGATGGCAAGCCCGCCGACTTCCAGGTACTGCATACCTTCGGCTACTCGCCGTTGCAGCAGTATCTGGTGGCCTTGTCGCGCGGGCGCTTGCAAGCGCTGACGATTGCCTGGGACAGCCGGCCGGCGCAGCAGGGTGGCCAGCGCTGGTTTTCGTTGTACCCAGGGCAACGCTTCATGCCGGGCGACCCGCTGCACTGGACCGGCCGTTACCAGAACTGGAACGGCATGTGCGCCGATTGCCACTCGACCCGGCTGGTCAAGCATTACGACGATGCCAAGGACAGTTTTGCCAGTACCTGGCAGGAAAAGACCGTCGGCTGCCAGGCTTGTCACGGCCCCGCTCAGGCCCATGTCGACTGGGCCAGTAAACACCCCGGCGCTTCGCCTTCCCAAGGCCTTGTCGTGGACTTCAAGGCGCTGGGCAGTAAAGGCGTGGTGGAGCAATGCGCGTACTGCCACAGCCGCCGGCAGGGGCTTGGGACTGGCCAGATGCCTGGGCGTCCGCAATTGGACCAAAGCTTGCCGGCCACCCTGCGCACCGGTTTGTACCATGACGACGGGCAGATCGATGGCGAGGTCTATGAGTACGGCTCCTTCGCTCAAAGCAAGATGTTCGCCGCAGGGGTGGGCTGCACAGACTGCCACAACCCCCACACCACCAAGGTGCGCATCGAAGGCAACGGTTTATGCCTGCAATGCCACAACACCCAGCCCAATACCGTGCGCTTCGCTGGGCTGCAGGCCAAGGACTACGATAGCCCGGCACATCATCACCACATCGCCGGCTCACCCGGGGCGCAGTGCGTCAACTGCCATATGCCCAGCAAGGACTACATGGTGATCGACCCCCGTCGTGACCACAGCCTGCGCATTCCAAGGCCTGACCTGGCTGCGCAGGGCATGGGCCCGGATGCCTGCACCACCTGTCATCAGGACCGCGAACCTGCATGGGCCGCCAGTGCGATCGACAGCTGGTTCACCACGCCCACGCGTGCAGCCCGGTATGGGCAAATGTTTCATGCTGTGCGTGAAGACCCAGGCACCAGCCTCAGTCGGCTGGGTTACCTGCTCGCGGACAAGCACAACCCTGCCATCGTTCGTGCGACGGCTGCCGACCAGTTGGCTGACCTTGGGCCTGCGGCGGCAAGCAACCTGCGCTGGGCGTTGCAGGACAACGACTCGTTGGTGCGGGCCTATGCAGTGGCCGGCTTCGGCCGTTTACCGGCTGAGCAGCGTATTGCGCCCTTGCTGGCGCTGCTACAGGACCCAGCCCTGGCGGTACGCGACGAAACCGTGCGGGCGCTGGCCGACGTACCTGCCGCGCAGCTACCCGAAGCCAGCCGTGCGTCGTTCACCGCCTTGCTTGCCGATTACGAGCAGCGCCTGCGCGGTAATGCCGATTTGCCTGGGGGGCGGCTCAACCTGGCAGTGCTGTTGCAGCGCCAGGGTCGTGCAGAGCAGGCCATGGAGCAGTATCGTCAGGCGCTGCGCATGGACCCGTATTTCACCCCGGCCAGGGTCAACCTGGTCACACTCGCCAGTAGCGGGCAACGGCTGGATGATGCCGAAAAACTGCTGCGCGAGGGCGTGGCGCTGGACAAGGCGCCGGCAACGGATCGAGGCAACCTGGCTTACATGCTTGCCTTGCTGCTGGTCGAACGCAGCAAGCCGGAAGAAGCGGTCGGGTGGATGGAACAAGCGGCTGTGGCATTGCCGGGCAATACGCGCATCCGCTACAACCAAGGCCTGCTGCTGGCACGCATGAACCGTCGGGACGAAGCCCTGCAGGCCTTGCGCAGCGGCCTGCAGCAGGCGCCAGAGGATGCTGACCTGCTGTATACGCTGATTTACCTGCATGCCTTGGCCGGGGAGCGTGAACAGGCCTATCCCTATGTACAGCGAATGCGCGAGGCGGCGCCTGATGACCCACGGTTGCAGGCGATCGAGCCGTATTGGCGCAACCATCCGTGAGGGCTGGCGTGTTCTCTTCACGACACGCCGTTGCAGCCTTGCCGTGCGCGGCTAGATTTACCACACCGCCAATCCCACCCAAGGGCCGTTGCCGTGAATACCCACGAACACGTCCAGGCACTGGAAGCATCGGTCGCTGAAATTGTCCTCGGCCAGGCAGATACCATCCGCCATGTGCTGCTGGGCTTGCTGGCCAATGGTCATGTATTGCTTGAAAGCCTTCCGGGCCTGGCCAAGACCCGCACGGTCAAGGCACTTGCCACGCACCTGGACGCGCAGATGCGGCGTATCCAGTTCACCCCCGACTTGTTGCCTTCGGACATCACCGGGGGAGAGATCCTGCAGCAGACGGCTGAAGGCAGCACGATCAGCTTTCAGCCCGGCCCTTTGTTTGGCAATGTCATCCTGGCTGACGAGATCAACCGCGCCCCGGCCAAGGTCCAGGCCGCCTTGCTTGAGGCCATGGAGGAACGCCAGATCACTGTAGCCGGGCAGAGTTACCCAATGCCTGGGCTGTTCATGGTGCTGGCGACGCAGAACCCGATCGAGCAGGAGGGGACCTACCCATTACCTGAGGCGCAGATGGACCGCTTCCTGATGAAGCTGCAATTGGGCTACCCGCGCCCCGACGACGAAACCCAGGTGCTGCGCCTGGTGCGCGCAGAAGACCAGGCCAGCCATGAGGTGGCACAGCCTGAACGCCTTGCCCAGCAAGTGATCTTCGATGCGCGCCGCGAAGTGGCGCGGGTGCATGTGTCGCAGGCCATCGACCGTTACCTCATCGACCTGATCAATGCCACACGGCACCCAGATAACCATGACGCTGAGCTTGCGCGCTGGATCAGGATTGGTGCCAGCCCGCGTGGTGGCATCAGCCTGGACCGCGTGTCGCGTGCCCACGCCTGGCTGAATGGGCAGGACTTCGTGTCGCCCGACAACGTACGTGCCGTGGTTCACCCGGTATTGCGCCATCGTCTGCAGTTGTCCTATGACGCGATCAGCGATGGTGTGGCGGCCGACCAGGTCATCGACCGGCTGTTGGACAAGGTGGCCATTCCCGCCTGACGGACTTGCCCATGGACGCGAACAAGGTGGTGCCGGACGGTTTCGTGTATACCGCTCTTGCCGAACTGATGGCTTTGGAAGCTCGTGCCAGGGGGTTGAGTTTCGTGGCGCGGCAGCCGCTGTCGAGCATCCTTTCTGGCAGCCACGCCTCGCGCTTGCGTGGCCGGGGCTTGAGTTTCGAAGAGTTGCGTCATTACCTGCCCGGGGATGACCTGCGCCACCTCGACTGGCGCGCATCGTTACGGTACGGCAAGCCGTTCGTGCGCACTTTCACCGAAGAGCGTGACCGGCCCACCTTGATAGTGGTGGACCAGCGCATGAGCATGTATTTCGGTTCACAGCGTTACTTCAAGTCGGTCAGTGCCGCGCAGCTGGCGGCCATTTGTGCGTGGATGGCTTTTCACGCAGGTGACCGTGTGGGCGCAATGGTGTTCGACGGCCAGCAGGTGGACTATGTACGGCCCCTGCGCAGCCGGGCGCGGGTCGAAGCGCTGTGCAGCGCAGTGGTCAAGGCCAACCATCGGTTGTCGGCGTATGCCGCAGACCAGGAGCACGACGCACAACTGGACAAGGTGCTGCACAACTGCGCAGCCAGCGCGGGCCACGACAACCTGGTCTGCATCATCAGCGATTTCGCCGGCACTACGGCCGAAACCTTGCCGTTGTTGCGGCGGCTAAGTTTGCACAACGACGTGATCGCCATCCAGGTGTACGACCCGATTGCCCTGCAGGTGCCCGACAAGGGGCGGCTGAATGTCACTCAAGGCGCCGAGCAGGTCGAGCTTGCGGTGGGCCAGCGCCGCATCAACCGGCCGCTGGCCGAGTTCCTCGCCGGGCGTTTGCAGGGGGTGGCTGAACTGCTACGCCGTAGCCAGGTACCCCTGATGCGGGTCAGCACCGCCGAAGAAAGCCTTCACCAATTGCGTCGCGAGCTGGGTCGCCTGGCCCAGGTGCCGCGATGAACGCTGCCGCCCCGTCCATCGACCAGCTGCGCGAGCTGACGCCGGGCGTGCCGCCGTTCAGCTACCTGCCGCAGACCTGGGCCTGGCTGGTGCTCGCTGTACTGCTGTTGTTGCTGGGCTGCCTTTGGGGGGCGGTGCACTGGCGCCGTTGGCGGCGCGACCGGTACCGGCGTGAAGCGTTGGCCCGGCTTGATACCTTGGCTGCGAGTGCGGGCGAACAGCGCTTTGCAGCACTGCGCGAACTGCCCGAGTTGCTCAAACGCGTGGCGTTGTCGATGCCGGATGCGCCACCCGTGGCGAGCCTGGCGGGCGCGCAATGGCAATGTTTTCTCGATCAGCGTGCCCGCCAGCCACTGCCATCGGGCTTTGTCGACACCTTGCAGATGCTTGCCTATGCGCCGGACGCGACTTTGCGCAGGCTGGATACGCAGCACGTGGACGCGTTGTTCAGCGCCAGCCGTGGCTGGATCGAGGGGCACCATGTGGCGCTTTGACTACCCCTGGGTATTCCTGCTGTTACCGCTGGCGTGGTTGGCCTATCGCATGCTTGGCCCCTACCAGGAAGGCCGCAGCGCATTGCGGGTGCCGTTTTTCGCGGCCATGCGCCGTGCTATTGGCAAGCAGCCCGGGAAAGCCATCGGCGGGCGAGGGCATGTGTGGCTGAACCTGCTGGTGTGGTGCCTGATTGTGGCCGCTTGCGCAAGGCCTGTGTTGGTGGAAAAACCGATCCAGCGTGAGCAGCCGATTCGTGACCTGATGCTGGCCATCGACATCTCCCAGTCCATGGAGGCGACCGACTACACCGACGCCCGTGGTGCCAAAAGCGACCGACTGAGCGCGGTAAAGTCCGTGGTGCGGGACTTCATCGCACGGCGCAAGGACGACCGCATCGGCCTGATTGTATTCGGTACCGGTGCCTATCCGCAGGCGCCGTTGACCCTCGACCATGCCAGCCTGTTGCTGCTACTGGATGAAGTGGGTATCGGCATGGCTGGCCCAAACACGGCGCTGGGCGATGCCATTGGGCTGACCATAAAAGCACTGCAACACGCTCAGGCTCGCGAAAAAGTGCTGATCCTGCTGACCGATGGCAACGACACCAGCAGCGCTATTACCCCGGACCACGCGGCCCACTTGGCAAAAACCAACGGTATCGTGGTACATACCATTGGTATCGGCGACCCCCAGGCGACCGGGGACGCCAAGGTTGACCTGGTCACCCTGCAGGCGATCGCCCGTACCACCGGTGGGAAGTTTTTCCGCGCGGATGACCGCCAGGCGCTGCAGCAGGTGTATGCCACCCTCGACCGCCTGACCCCGCACACAGTACGTACCTTCAGCCACCAGCCCAAGCGTGACCTGTTTGTCTGGCCATTGGGTATGGCAGCGGGCTTGCTGCTGTTGTGCCAACTGCTTGCCTTGGTGCGGGCACGGCTTGCGCAGGCCCGGGCATGACCATCGACCTTGCAGCCTTTCACTTCCTGCGCCCCTGGTGGTTGCTGCTGATTGTGCCTGCTATTGCGCTGCCGTTGCTGTGGCTGCGCCGACACGACGTGCGGCATCAGTTGAAGGGCATCATTGCCCCACACTTGATCGAGCACCTGATGATCACCCCGGGCCATGCGCGGCAACTGCGCCCGGTCCACTTGCTGGGTGCCACACTGGTGCTGAGTGCCATCGCTGCTGCCGGGCCGACCTGGCAGCAGGACCTACCTGACTTTCTCGACGACCGCGCACCGCTGATCATTGGCGTGGACCTGTCGCCCTCGATGGATGCCGACGACGTGCCACCCAGCCGGCTGGCAGCAGCCCGACATACCCTGCACGACCTGGTCATGCGCCGTGGCGGCGCGCGTACCGGCCTGATCGCCTATGCCGGTACTGCGCACCTGGTGCTGCCATCCACGGACGACCCGGGTTTGCTGGATACCTTTATCCAGGCGCTGACGACCGACCTGATGAACACGCCCGGCAAAGATGTACTGGGCGTGATCGACGAGGCGTTGAAGCTGCTGGATGCAGAAAAGGCTCCTGGCACCCTCCTGCTGCTGACCGATGGCGCCGATGCCAGCCAGTTCGACGCCATTGCCAGGCGCCTGGCCGGCACACAGTTGCAGGTGCTGGTACTGGCGGTCGGCAGCCAGGCCACGGGTGTACTGCGTAATGCCCAGGGCATGCCGCGGCTGGATGGCCAAGGCCGGCCGGTACAAGGGGCGTTCGACGTACAAGGCCTAAAGGGCCTGGCCAACGCCGCCAGTGCGCCCTTGGGCAGCCTGTCATTGAACGATGACGACCTGGATTGGGTCGAGTTGCACGCCCAGCGGCACTTCAAGGCGGCGAGTGCCGAAGCCGGCCAGGTGCACTGGAAAGATGCCGGTTACTGGCTGTGCTGGCCGTTGCTGCTGGTGGTGCTGTTCAGCGTGCGACGCGGCTGGCAAGTGAACTGGCTACCGGGCCTTTTGTTGGCGGTGCTGCTGGGGGGCGGCGCCGAACCTGCCCGGGCCGGGGGCTTGGCCGATGCGTTTTTCACTGCCAACCAGCAAGGGCGTTGGGCTTTCGAGCATGGCCATTACCCGCAGGCAGCCGCACATTTCAGCGACCCTTACTGGAAGGGCGTTGCCGCCTACGAGGCCGCCGATTACCCGGTTGCGCTGGCGAGTCTGGGCAAGCTGGACACGCCAGCGGCCTGGTTCTATCAGGGCAACAGCTATGTGCGGCTGTTCAAGTTCCCTCAGGCAATAGCGGCGTACCGCCAGGCGCTGCGCCTGCTGCCTGACTTTGCCGAGGCCAAGGCCAACCTGGCGCTGGCCGAGGCGTTGCTGAAGGATTACCAGGACCAACAGCAAGCCGGCACGCCCGACGAGAAAGCCGACAAGGTGGTGGAGGACCAGACACCAGCCAGCGGCCAGCAACAGCAGCAGAAGACGCAGCAGGCAGCATCTGATCAGCTGTGGCTGAACAACCTCACTACGTCACCTGCGCAGTTTTTAAGGCGCAAATTCTCGATCCAGGATGCCGCCGCGCAGCAAGCTGCCAAGGAGGCGCCATGATTCGGCTTTTGGTACTGATACTGGTGCTGGCTGGTTTGGCAACCCGTGCCAGCGCTGCCGAGCCTGAAGTGCGGGTTCAGGCTCGCTTGGTGCCGGATACGGCAGTCATGGTTGGGGCCACGGTCACACTCGAGGTCGATTTGCTGGTCGACACCTGGTTTACCGCGCCACCGGAGCTGCCAGTGTTGCAGCTGGCCGGTGCCGTGGTCAGCCCACCGGGTGGTGAGGCCGAGCACCTCAATCAGCGGCTGGATGGCAAGGCGTTCTTTGGCCTGCGCTACCGCTATCAGATCACGCCGAGCGTTGCGCAGCAGTTCATGCTTCCAGCACTGACCTTCCGTGTGCATCCCGGCCAGGCCAGCGCTGCCCAGGCCGTGCAAAGCCAGCCCTTGACGTTTGCCGTCAAAGGGCAGATCGGTGGCGACGGCGAGCAGCGTCTGGTGGCGCAGGCCCTCGAACTCAGCCAGGCCATCGAGCGCTCCCACACGCCCCTGCGCGCCGGGGATAGCATCACCCGGCGCGTGCACACCCTGGCCCGAGGGGGCCAGGCGATGTTGATCCCGCCGCCCAGCTTTGCCGAGGTCGATGGCCTCAAACGCTATGTGCAGACCCCCAGCGTGACGCCCGTCAGCGATGGGCGCGGCGGCATACTGGGCGGCCAGCGCGAGGACAGCGTTACCTATGTGGCCGTTGCCCCTGGCCGCTACCGGCTGCCTGCCATCGAAGTCACGTGGTGGGACACAACGCGTAATGAACCGCGCACGGCATCGGTGCCAGCGCTGGACATGGAAGTGGGCGAGGGCAGTTACCAGGCCCCGTTCTCCTTGAGCAAAGACTTGCGCGCACTTGGCCAAGGCGTACAGGTCAGCATTGCCGGCCATGGGCTGTTGCTGGTGCTGCTGGCGTCGCTGTTGGGCGGGCTGGCCTGGGCCCTGCGCAACTGGGGGCAGGGCGCCTGGCTGCGCCTGAAGCGCTGGCGGGCTGGCCGCCAGCAGGCCTGGCTGGATTCACCTGGCTATGCCTGGCGTCAGGCGCGTCAGCAGTGCGCCCGCGAACCGGCGCGTCTGGATGCCATGTACCTGTGGCTGCGCCGGGCAACTGGCCAGTGCACGTTGTCGTCAAGTGAACATCCTCGCGGCGGGCAAAGCGAGGGGGCTTTGCTAGCCTTTTTGCAGGATTTCTACGCTGCCGGGCGCCATCGGCCACCTCCCGCCGATGCCAGGCTTCGCCTGCTGCACAGCCTGCGGCAGCAGGTAAAAGCGCAACCGGCCAAGCTTCGAGGCAAGCACGCGCTCAAGCAACTGAACCCCTGACACGCTGTGGTCAGGTTGGCAACTTCAGCAAGGATGGTTGGCCATGCGCAAGATCCTGGTGAGCTCTGCTTCCGTTCGGGCGCTGTTGTGTGTGCTGTTGCTTGTGCCGGCCATGCAGCTGCTGGCGGCCGAACCGTTGGCGTCGTGGCGTGATGGGCCATCGCGCCAGGCCATCGTGGCATTTGTCGACGCGGTCACCCAGCAAAGTGGCCCCGACTTCGTCGCCCCGGCCGAGCGCATCGCGGTGTTCGACAACGATGGCACGCTGTGGAGCGAGCAACCGTTGTACTTCGAGGTGCTGTTCGCCATGGATGAGGTCAGGCGCCTGGCACCGCAGCACCCGCAGTGGCGCAATCAGCAGCCGTTCAAGGCGGTATTGGAAAACGATCACCAGGCTCTTGCAGCACAGGGGATGGACGGCATGCTCAAGATTGTCGCGGCGACTCATTCGGGCATGAGCAGCGAAGACTTCATAGCCCGCAGCCGCAGCTGGCTGGCCAGCGCCCGTCACCCACGTACCGGCAAGCCGTATACCGAGATGGTGTTCCAGCCGATGCTCGAACTGCTGGGCTACCTGCGTGACAACGGCTTCAGGACCTACATCGTGTCGGGGGGCGAGGTGGCCTTCATGCGTGCCTTTGCCGACGAGGTGTATGGCATCCCGCCAGAGCAGGTAATCGGCACGACGCTGGGGGCTTCGTTCCAGGAACAACAGGGCAGGCTGAGCATCCAGCGTTTGCCCAAGGTGGTGCACAACGACGACGGCCCAGGCAAGCCGGTGAGCATCGATTCGATCATTGGCCGGCGGCCACTGCTCGCATTCGGCAATTCCGACGGCGACCTGCAGATGCTGCAGTGGACCATGGCGGGCAAGGGCCGGCGCTTTGCCGGGCTGGTACACCACACCGATGCCCACCGTGAGTGGGCGTATGACCGCAAAAGTTCGGTCGGCCGCCTGGACAAAGCGCTGGATCAGGCGCGGGCCAAGGGCTGGACGGTGGTCGACATGGCCAGTGAATGGCGCCGCGTCTACCCCTATGAAACGCCGCAATGATTCATCAACCAGCCGCAGCAGCACGGTTTTGCCGTGCCAGCAGTCGTGGACGACAGCAGTGACGTGAAACGGAGAGCGTAGCTATGAAGTCCAGTAGAGCATGGTTGTCGGCGGCCGCCCTCGCGGCAACGGCAACGTTCGGGGCGGGGTTGGCCAGTGCGGCGGACAAGCCGAACATCCTGGTCATCTTCGGTGACGACATCGGCCAGACCAACATCAGTGCCTATGCCAAAGGTGTGGTGGGTTACCAGACGCCGAACATCGACCGTATCGCCAAAGAAGGCATGATGTTCACCGACTATTATGCCGAGAACAGCTGCACCGCAGGCCGGTCGACCTTCATCACCGGCCAGACGGCCTTGCGTACCGGTTTGTCCAAGGTTGGCATGCCGGGTGTGCCGGTCGGCCTGCAAGCCCGTGATGTGACGATTGCCCAGGCATTGAAGGCCCAGGGGTATGCCACCGGCCAGTTTGGCAAGAACCACCTGGGTGACCGTGACGAGTACCTGCCGACGAACCACGGTTTCGACGAGTTTTTCGGCAACCTTTATCACCTCAACGCCGAAGAGGAGCCTGAGCGCCCGTACTGGCCCAAGGATGACCAGGAGTTCGTCAAGGCCGCTTCGCCAAGGGGGGTTATCAAGTCCAGCGCCGATGGCAAGATCGAGGACACCGGTGCGCTTACTCGTAAACGCATGGAAACCATCGATGATGAAACCACGCAAGCGGCGATCAACTTCATCGACAAGCAGGTCAAGGCCAACAAACCCTTTTTCGTGTGGATGAACACCACCCGCATGCACGCCTTTACCCATGTGCGCGAATCGATGCAAGGGCAGAGCGGTATGGTCGGCAACGAGTATGCCGACGGCATGCTCGAACACGATGGCGATGTCGGCAAGCTACTCAAGACCCTGGATGACCTCAAGGTCACAGACAACACCATCGTCGTCTATACCACCGACAATGGCCCGAACCAGTGGTCGTGGCCGGATGCGGCGTCTACGCCGTTCCGCAACGAGAAGAATTCCAACTGGGAAGGCGCCTATCGCGTGCCTGCGATGATCCGGTGGCCGGGCAAGATCAAGGCCGATACCGTCAGTACCCAGATGTTCTCCGGCCTCGACTGGTTCCCTACATTACTGGCGGCGGTGGGCGACACCGACATCAAGGACCGCTTGCTAAAAGGCGCCGACGTGGGTGGCAAGAACTTCAAGGTTCACCTGGACGGCTACAACCAGCTGGACTACCTGACCGGCAAGACCGACAAGAGTGCGCGTAACGAGTTCTACTACTTCAACGATGATGGCGAACTGGTGTCGATGCGCTTCGGTGACTGGAAACTGGTGTTCTGCGAACAACGTGCGCCGGGTGGCTTCAAGGTCTGGAGCGAGCCGTTCACCTGCCTGCGGGTGCCGAAAATGTTCAACCTGCGCATGGACCCGTTCGAGCGCGCAGACGTCGTCTCGGACCAGTATTACGACTGGCTGACCAAGAACGATTACCTGGCCTTTGAAGGCATTCGAAAAGCCGCCGCGTTCCTGCAGACCTTTGTGGACTACCCGCCGAGCCAGCGCCCGGCCAGCTTCAGCATCGACCAGATCCGCGCCGACGTAGACAAAAAAATCGAAGAAAAGATGAACAAGCAGTGAGGTCTACACTGTAGTGCCATGACCGCCGGGGCGGGCTTGCCCGCCCCTGGATCTCTAATCGCATGCACAGGCGCTCACTCATGGCATTACCTGCAGCATCCTCCGCTGTTTCCCGTGAGCCTCGTACCCACGCTCGTCTGCTGCTCGCATTACCTGCCACGTTGCTGTTTCTTTCCGGCGCTGCCGGCCTCGTCTATCAAGTGCTGTGGATCAAGCAGCTGTCATTGGTCGTGGGCGTGGAAGTGCATGCCGTCGCTACTGGTATCAGTGCCTTTTTTGCCGGGCTTGCCTTGGGCGGCCTGCTGTTCGGGCGCTGGGCCGACCGCCTGCAACGCCCGGTACGCCTGTACGTTTACCTTGAGCTTGGCGTAGCGCTGCTGGGGCTCGGCGCCACCTTTGGCCTGGCCCATGCCGCTGGGGCGTTCGCCCGCCTGGAGGCCAGTGCCGGCCTGCTGGCCTGGGCACTGCCCTTTGTGCTGGTGGGTGTGCCTGCGTTGCTCATGGGCGGCACCTTGCCGGTGCTGGTGCGGGCGCTGGCGCCTGTCACCGGGCAGTTGGCAGAGGCGGGCGGGCGCTTGTATGCAGCAAATACCGCTGGCGCGATCGCTGGCACGCTATCGGCAGCCTTCATACTGCTGCCGCGCCTTGGCGTCACCGGCAGCGCCTGCGCGGCAGCCAGCCTGAACCTGCTGGCGGCATTAGGTGCGTGGCTGTCATGCCGGCGAGAGGTGGGCCTGCCGCCGCTGGCCAATACCTCATCGGCACCGCGCTCGCCGCAGGCACGCCTGGCCATCGGGCTGTATTGCATTGCCGGTGGTGTGGCACTGGGCTATGAGGTGGTCTGGAGCCAGTCGATCGTGCCCTTCATGAGTACCCGGACCTATGCCTTTGCCGTGGTGTTGGCCACCTACCTGGCCGGCCTGCTGGCCGGTAGTGCGCTGTATGCCAGGCGTGCTGACCGTATACGCGACCCTTGGGGGTTGTTTGGGCTGTTGGTTGCCATTGCAGGGCTGCTTGCCCTGTTGCAGCTCGCCGGGCTGGGGCGCTGGCTTGTGCAAGCCCAGACGCAGGCCGAACTGTTCGCCCTGTACTTGACCGGCAGTGAACTGGCTGGCATGTGCGCGCGCTTTGCGGTGGCGGCCGCGTACATGGTATTGCTCCCCACTACATTGCTGGGGGCTGCATTCCCGCTGGCCTTGCGCTTGGTGGTGGACAGCGGGCATGTGGGGAGGGATGTGGGCGCGGTGGTGGCGCTGAACACCTTGGGCGGCATCGTCGGCGTGCTGCTGACGGGGTTCGTGCTGGTGCCACAATTGGGCCTGGTACGTGCCTTGGGGGTACTTGCCGGGCTGGCCGTGCTGGTAGGCCTGCTGGCAGTGTGGCGGGGCCAGGGTGTGCGCCGCCCGGCTGCGCTGGCCGTGTGCCTGGTGGCACCTGCAACCGTGCTGGTGGTGCTGTTGACACCGCCGCAGCGCTTGGCCGAGTTGCTGCCAGGCGCACGCAACGGGGTACTCACCTACTACCATGAAGGCAAGGGCGGCACGGTGGCAGTTGTTACCCAGGGGCGCCAGGGGCAAACCTTCAACCGTCTTTACATCCAGGGTGTATCCAATACCGGCGACGCCATGCCGTCGCTGCGTTACATGCGCTTGCAGGCCCTGCTGCCATTGCTGATCCACAACGGCGAGCCCCGCTCTGCATTGGTGATAGGCTTTGGCACGGGGATTACCGCTGGGGCCATGCTGCGCTATCCGGGGCTGGAGCGCCCGGTAGTGGCCGAACTGCTGCCTGAAGTCTTGCAGGCAGCACCGCGCTTCAACGGCAATTATGCGGCGGTGGTAGACCCGCGCCTGGACATTCGCCTGCGCGATGGTCGTCGTGAACTGCTGCGCAGTGAGGAGCGTTATGACCTGATCACCCTGGAGCCACCACCACCCTCGGCGGCCGGTGTGGTCAACCTGTACTCGCGCAACTTTTACCTGCTGGCCGCCGCCCGCTTGCAACCCGCCGGCCTGGTTGCACAGTGGCTGCCTTTGCCGACCCAGAATGACGAAGACAGCCGCTCGCTGGTGCGCAGCTTCATCGATGTCTTCCCCCACGCCACGCTATGGACCACCGAGTTCCACGAAATGCTGCTGATTGGTTCATTGCAGCCAATGCAGCTGGACGTACCACGTATCCGCCAGCGGCTGGCGCAAGCGGCCGTGGCCGAGACGCTGGCCGAGGTGGGTGTCGCTTCGCCTGAGGCCTTGCTGGCCACCTGGGTTACCGACCGCGCCGGGCTTGAGCACTACGTCGGCGATGCATTGCCAGTGACCGACGATCAGCCACGCATCGAATACGCGCCGTGGGTGCGCCCGCGGGAAATCACCCGCGTGCTGCCCGCTTTACTGGCACTGCGCAGTGCCCCCCCGCTACAAGGTGCAACCCCTGCTTTTGCCAGTGCCGTGCATGACCAGTGGCGTAGCCTGGCGCTTTTTTACAGCCTCAGCCTGCATGCCTACAACGGTAACCGCCAGGCTTGGGCGCGGGAGGCGCGGGAGCTGGCCCGCAGCGATGGCGGTAACCCGTACTATCGCTGGTTCCTGGGCGCCGGCGCCGACCGGTGAAGCCTGTGCTATCACTACAGGACTATCGGCAAGGGAGTGTGCAATGAACCGTCTTTTGACTGCGCTGTTGGTGTTGTGTGCCTTGCTGCCGCTGACGGGGCATGGCAAGGACGCGGTGGGCAGCGCGACCGATGGCGTACCGGCTGAGCCCGCGGAATTGCGCATTGCCAACCGCAGCATTTTCACTTTCCACGCCACCTTGCTCGGTGAAACCCCGGCCGCACGCATGCAGCGGGCCACGGCGGTTATCGAGGAGGCATTGCGCGGTACCGACGAACTGCAAGTCCGTATCGATTCGATCGTCAACAGCCATCTGGTGCTGCTGGGCGGGCGTCGGGCGTTCATCGTCGCGCCCCAGGACCTGGGCGTGGAGGGTGGCGACACCCGGGAAGCGGCCGAGCAGGCCGCCGCCACGTTGCGCCAGGTCGTGGATGAAACCGGCGAGGCGCGCAGCCTGCGTTTTTTGTTGAAGGCACTGGGGTTTTCCGCCATTGCCACGCTGGTTTTCGTGGTACTGATCAAGGGGGCCAACCTGGGCCGGCGCAGGTTGCGTGGCCGCCTGCCGCAATTGATGCGAGAACGTGCCAGGCAGATCAAGGTAGGCCAACTACCGTTGTTCGACATGCAGTACGTGTACTTCCTGATCGATCGGCTGCTGCGGCTGATGTACTGGGCGATCGTCCTGCTGCTCAGCTACCAGTGGTTGAGTTTTGTGCTGTCGCAATTCCCTTATACCCGGCCATGGGGTGAGAGCCTCAACGTACACCTGCTCGACCTGCTGCGTTACCTGCTGGACGGCATCCTGCACGCCATCCCCGGCATTGCCGTGGCCATCATGATCTTCTTCATTGCCCGTGGCATCAGTGGTTTCAGCCGGCGCATGCTGGAGCGCATGGCCCGCCCGGGCACGTTGAAGTGGCTGACCGAAGAAACCCTGCAGCCCACCACACGGCTCACCTCACTGGCGATCTGGCTGTTTGCCCTGGTGATGGCATACCCCTACCTGCCGGGCTCTGGCACCGATGCCTTCAAAGGGCTTTCGGTGCTGCTGGGCTTGATGATTTCGCTGGGGGCCTCCAGCGTGGTGGGGCAGGCGGCGGCGGGGCTGATCCTGACTTATTCGCGCACATTGAAGGCTGGCGAATACGTGCGGGTAGGTGATAACGAAGGTACGGTGACCGAAGTTGGCATGTTCAACACCACCATCCGCACCGGCCTGGGCGAGGTCCTGACGTTGCCCAACTCGATGATTACCGGGTCAGTGACGCGCAACTATTCACGCGTGGTGCAGGGCCAGGGGTATATCGTCGATACGGTGGTCACCATCGGCTATGACACGCCCTGGCGCCAGGTTGAAGCGATGTTGGTGGAAGCGGCCCACCGCACCGAGGGCATTCTGGAAAACCCCAAGCCACAGGTGTTCCAGACCGGGCTCTCGGACTTCTACCCTGAGTACCGCCTGGTGGCCCAGGCAGTACCCACCGCGCCAAGGCCGCGTGCGGAGTTGCTGAGCCTGTTGCACGCCAACATCCAGGACGTGTTCAACGAGTACGGGGTGCAAATCATGTCGCCGCACTACCTGGGGGACCCGGCGCAGGAGAAGTGGGTGCCTCGGGACAAATGGTTTGCTGCGCCAGCCCGGGAACCGGGCGGCGAGGACAAGGGGGGCTGAGTACTGTTCACAGTGCAGCAATTACCGGGTCGCCGTACAGGCGTCGGTGCTCCAGCGGCGTGATGTCGAACCAGCGCAAATGGGCCCGGCAGAACGAGGTGGTACGGCGATAGCCCAGTTCATTGGCGATTTGCCCGACGGACAGGGTGGTCTTGCGCAGCATTTGTTGTGCCTGGCGCCGGCGGATACCGTCCAGGTAAGCTTCGAATTCGATACCGTCGCCGGCCAGGTGCCGTTGCAAGGTGCGTGAATTCATGTTCAAGGCCAGCGCCACTTGCTCCAGGGTGCAACGCTGGGCGGGCAGCAGCATCTGGATCTTGCGTTCCAACGAGGCCAGCAGGCTGTCGCAAGGAATGGCCTGGTTTTCCAGGAAGTGGCGGATAATGGCGTGCAGGTCGGGGTCCTGATGGACGCAGGCTTCCTGCAGTACCTCAGCGCCCAGCATCAGGCAGTTGTGGGTCTGTCCGAAGAGGACCGGGCAACCGAAGTAGCGGGTGTAGCCCGAGGTATCACCCAGTGCGGCATGGCGCAAGGTCACCACCCGTGGCCGCAGAGGCGTGCCGCGTAGCTCGCCGATCAGCAGCCGCGCGCCCATTACTGATTTCTCGACAATTTGCGGCGTCTGGTCGGACCCCGGCAGGCCGTTGTCGAAATACAGCATCGCCTGGCCTGCGCGGTGCTCCAGGCGAAAGTGGATGGCTGGGCTGTAATGACGCATGTAACGGATCACGGCCACCAGGGCGTGGCCGACAGTGGGCGCGGAGTTGGCCAGGTGGCGTAAAGGGCCGACCAGGGTCGAGCCCTGGCGCAACGCTAGCTCAAGGCCAAAGCGTGGCAGGCTCAAGGCATGTGCGCTGCCTTCGAATAATTGCACCAGGCTCAGGTAGGGCATGCGCTTGCCGTAGTTGCCGACTACATCCGGAGCAATGTGAAGCGGGGCCAGAAAGTCCCGCTGCACGGCACCGTGCTCGGCCAGTAACTGGTCATAGTGCAGTAACGCGCTACCGCGAATGCTGTCCATGGAATCGCGCCTCGTCAGTTGTCGGGTGGCCAACCCGCACACTCCAGTGCAGGCGCGCCCGGCGCCCAAGGGAAGTGGCCTATTTCCTCAAGGCCTGGAAGGAGCTGACCATGTCCTTGGCCCAGCCATCGAGTACGGCCTTTGCATCTTTTGCCTGCATGACCTGGGATGAGTTTTCCAGTTCGGTTCCAGCACCCTTGCGCACCACCTCGGCAACCACTTGGTTGCTGCTCGCGTCGATGAACGCGGCTTCAGTGGCGATGCTGGTGTCCTGGTCACGAATACCGGTGGCCGTGCTGACGCCGGCGGCAATCAATGCAATCGGGATGACCTCATAGGGGCGCAGGCTTTTGGTCTGGGCGCTCACGGCAGTAATCGCCGGGCGCACCACCAGCACGCCCGGGCCAGGACCGGTAGCCAGCGGCAAGACCTGGGAGAAGTGGTTCTTCAGCGTCTGGTCGTAGTACTGGGTGATGCCCTGCAGGGTCGACTGCGGTACCTTTTCGGTTGGCTGTGGCTTGGGGTAGAGCTGGCTGGGCTCGATATAGACGCTGGTATAGCGTTTGGCATCGACCCCTGGCTTTATCCAGCGCATCACCGGTGCACCGGATGGTGAGGTGCCTTCCTTGAGTACGCTGTAGTCTTTGAGGAAGCCCGAGTACTGGTCGGATTCCACGTATTTGCTGGCGCACCCCTGCAGCATGAGGGTTGCAAGGCACAGCGATGCAGCCAATGTCTTGGTGTTCATGCAGCCTCTCCTTTTTTGCAATGATCGGTTCCTGCAGTGGCGGGTGCCTCAGAAGCGCCAGGTGGCGCCACCGCCGACGATGTGCAGGGCGCTATTGTCATAGCTGCCCGACAGCGTGCTGCCAGAGCGTGCCTTGGTCTGCTCGACGTCCATGTCGCCCAGCCACACCAGGGTGTAGGCCAGGTGCAGGTCCAGCCCTTCGTCGACCTGGTAGTTGACCCCGGCAGCCAGCCGCCAGGCCTCGCCCATGGGGTTGTCGACCGTACGGTCCTTGTCATCCACTGCCGAGCTGTCGTACCCCAGGCCAACGCTCCAGCGCCATTGCCGTGTGGCCTGGTACTGTGCGCCCACAGAGGCATGCCAGGTGTCCTTGTATTTGCGGTCAACGGTGCGGCTGGTGCCGCCAGCGTTGCTGTCGACCTCCACGCCGACATCGCCGAAGTCGCTCCAGTCCTGCCAGTTGAGGCTGCCGAGCAGGGTCCACTGCTCGTCAAGCTGTTGGGCGACACTGAAGGTCACGGTCTGCGGCACATTGAGGTCAAGCTCGAGCGAATCCACATCGAGACGGCGCAGGGCGACGTTGAGCAATGGGTTGTTGATGTCCTTGAGGTGCGGTTTATCCTCGAACTCGAGTTTGACCTTGCTGGTGTAGGCCAGGCCTACGCGGGTGCGGGAGTCAACCTGATACAAGAGGCCCAGGTTGACGCCTACACCGACGTCAGTGTCCTTGTACTCCAGCTGTCCGTCGGGGCGGTCGGCCAGCCCCAGCAGGTTATTGTTGATGGCCATTTCGGTTCGGTAGTAGCCGACCATGATGCGCGGCCCTACACCGATGGACAGGTCATCGGTGAACTTGTAGGCCCAGGTCGGTTGCATCGAAACGCCGATCACTGCGGCTTCCTGGGTGAAGTAGCGGCCGGCCCAGTCATCGTCGTAGTCCAGCGCCAGGCCAAAGTTGCCGTACATGCCGAAGCCGATGGCCGAACGCTCGTCGAGCTGATGGCTGATGAACAAGCTGGTGCCGGGCAGGTATTGCAAGGCGTTGCCGCCTTCGTTGCCGTCGAACTGGTTACCACTGTCGCGGGAAAAACGCAGGTCGCCGAGAATGACTTGGGCGTTGGCACTTATTTGCGTGCCCTTGAGCCGGGTAATGCCCGCCGGGTTGCTCATCAGTACGCTGGGGTCATTGGCCAGTGCAGCGGAGCCTGCGTTGGCCATGCCATTGCCCTCCTGGCCGGCTTCATAAATCAGAATGCCACCGGCCCAGGCCGGGGTGCCGAACCAACATGCCATGCAAAGAAGCATGGCGACGGAGCGACGCAGAAAGTACACCGATTCCATCAGACGCTCCTTGTGACTGAAGCGCTGTACCGGTTATGGCAACTGCCAGCGAACGTTGAGGCGTAGTAGAAGCAGGGTAGCCATGTTGAAATCAGGCGGCAGGCGCCGGGCACTCTCTTTTCACGACAATTTCACATTTTGAATGAGAAGCAGCTGCTGGCGCCGTGAATGAGTACTTTAGACGACACCCCTAAACTGGCAAGCCGAGGCGTCAGGCAAAGGCAATGATGATGGGCCCGCACACGGCGAGCAGCACATTGGAGACGGCATAGCAGACGGTGAAGCCGATGACTGGGGTATTGCTTCCGGACTGCTCGATGATTTTGTTCATCGATGCCGCTTCGGTCTGCGCACCGGCCAGGGCGCCAAACAGGATCATCGGGTGCAGGCGCAACACATAGCGGCCAAAGTAGAGCGTGACCAGCGGCGGAATGAGGGTTACCAGTGCGCCTGCCAGCAACAGCGCAAGGCCTTGTTCTTTTACCGCCGTCAGTGCCGCAGGCCCCGCCAGCAAGCCTACCACTGCGCCGAAGGCGGTGAGGCCGAACTCGGAAAACGCCCATTGCGCTGCGGGTGGCAGGGCGCCGAGTTCGGGATGTCGTGAGTTGTACCAGCCGATCAGGAGCCCGGCCAGCAGCACGCCACCACCGATACCGAGTTCCACCGGGATCATGCCGATATGCGTAGACAGCAGCCCAGCCAGTGAACCGGCAACCAGGCCCAGGGCATGGATGGCAATGTCGCTGCGGTAGCTGGGGTGGCGGACCCGACCAAGCTGCGCGGCCAATGCGTCGACACTGCTGGCGCGTCCGGTGAGGCTGATGACATCGCCGCGGCGCAGAATGGTTTCTGGCAAAAGGGGCAGGGGCAGGCCTTGACGGGTGATGCCGGTCAGGAAGCAGCCCATGCGCTCGGTACCGGTGAGTGCTGCCTTGACCTGATGCAGGGTTCGCCCGGCCAGGCGGCGGTTGGTCAGCACGATGTCGGCGCTGCGGGTGGGGAATGACAGGCTTTGCGGATGGTCCACTTCCGGCCCTATCCAGTCATGCAGGCCGCTCACGGCATCGCGCAGGGCATATATGCCCAGTATGTCGCCACGTTCAAGCATCAAAGCCGGGTCTCGCTCCAGGTGTTGCCCGGCACGGGTGACGCGTTCGATGCTTAACGCCGGGTGCAGTGCCTCCACATCGGCAATACGCATGCCGGGTGCCTGAGCGGTCATGAGCCGGTGGGCGCGCACGACAATACGGGTATAGGGGATGCTGATGGCGTCTTCGTTGCGCTCGATGCCCAGTTCGCGCTCCAGGTCCTGTGCGCTGCTGCGCAATTCCACGCCGAGCAGGCGTGGCGCCAGGCTTCCGATGAAGACGATCAGCCCGACGGTGCCGAATACATATGTGATCGCATAAGCCACCGCCATATGGCTGTTGAGTGCGGCCTTGGCCGCAGCGTCCAGCGGCAACTGGGCGATGGCACTACTGGCCGTGCCCATGATCGCCGTGTCCGTCAGGGCACCCGCACCCAGGCCTGCGGTAAAGCCTGCATCGAAGCCGTACAGGGCGTTCATTGCCAATATCACCGCCAGGGCGGTGCCGCAAAGCACCAGCGAAAGAAGGACCAGCTTGAACGTGCCACGGTTGAGGCTGCCGAAGAATTCCGGCCCGCTTTTGAAACCCACCGCATAGATGAACAGGGCAAAGAACACGGATTTCAGTTCGTGGGGCACCTGCAGGCCGATCTGACCGATCAGCAACCCCATCAGTAACGCACCGGCGACCGAGCCCAGATGAAAACTGCCCAGTTTCACGCGGCCGAGCAGGATGCCCAGGGCAATGGCGAGAAATACGGCAATCTCAGGGTTGTCACGTAGCGCGCTCAGGACCCTGTCGATCATGTTCGCATCCTCTCTAAACGACAGTCCGGCAGACCTTCATGAGTATGCGTGCAATCGTTGGGGGAGCAATGCATGTCGGCAAATGCGCATGGTGCATGGTTGGCGTTCGCCCAAGCTGTACAGAAACCTCATCTACACTGCCTCAAGTTTGGTGAACTGGCATGTTGCATGGCAGTGGGCCCACGTGCTGCCGAATGTGTTTCTTGCCCAAGGAGACGTTCATGGATGCCAGAGAAGGGGTGATGACTCGGATGGTTATCTGTTTGAAGCCTCGCCTGCTAGCCATGGCGATTGCCGCTTGTACTGCCGTCACCGTGCAGGCAGCTACTGAGCCCTTGGGAGGACAACCCCCAGAGGGGGCCAGCCCTTCGGTCAAGGACTTTGATTACCAGATCAAGTACCAGCGTGCGTTCGAAGCCATCCTCTGGAATATGCCGGCGATTGCCATCTACTCCTTCCGCCGTGCTGCGGAGAAGGATCTCGGCTACAAGGACAATGACATCATTGCCTATTCGGCAACGGCTACACCACAACTTGAAGCCATTACTGCCAACAGCACCACGCCTTACATCGCGGCCTACACGGACCTGCGCAAAGGCCCGGTGGTGCTGGAAATACCGGCAGCCTCTGCGGACGGCAGCCTATATGGCCAGGTGGTGGATGCCTGGCAACTCACCATCGCCGACGTAGGCCCGGCAGGGCTCGACAAAGGCAAAGGTGGCAAGTACCTGTTCACGGCACCTGATTACAAAGGTGAAGTACCCAAGGGCTATATTCACGTGGCCTCGCCCAACTACCGTATCGCCCTGGCGTTTCGCTCGGTGCCGCCCGCTGGCAAGACAGCCAAGGACGCCTACGAATATGCCAAGCGCCTGCGCATGTACTACCTGGCAGAAGCCAAATCACCACCGCAGCAGAAGTTCATCGACCCCGCCCATGAACGCTACCCGACGCTGCCGTTCTACGATGAACGTCACTTTGAAGACATGCATGCGATCATGAGCGTGGAGCCGGTGCGCGATCACGACAAGGTCATGATGGGCATGCTGTCGTCCCTGGGCATCGTCAAAGGCAAACCTTTCGCACCGGACGAAACCGCCAAAAAGGCCATGCACCAGGCCGCGATCGATGCCTGGTTCTTCCTCCAGCAATGGTTCGACACCGAGATGGCCAAGCGCGTGTACTGGCCGGATCGGCACTACGTCTCGCTGTTACAGCCTGACGCCAACCACACGTTCACGTTCATCTACGAAGATCGCATCGACTTGCTCGAACGGGCAGCGGAGTACTTCTGGTGCACCTACATGCCTAAAGTCCTCAGCGCCTCGCCGGCGACGTCGTACCAGATGGCGATGGCCGACAAGGAAGGCAAACCGCTGGAAGCCGGCCAGCTCTACAAGCTCGATGTGCCCAAGGACATGCCGGTGAAGCAGTTCTGGGCGCTGACCGTCTATGACCGCGCTACTTTCTCGTTCATCTACAGCGACAGCAACCGCACCACGCTGTCGTCGTTCGATGTCGACAAGATGAAGAAGAATTCCGATGGCAGCGTGACGATCTATGTCGGGCCGACGGCCCCGCAGGGCGAGGAAGCCAACTGGATTCCCACCTCGGGCAAGCGCCCCTTGCCGGCGATGCGGTTCTACGGCCCTACCGAGGCGTTCAACAACAAAACCTTCAAGTTGCCCGACTTCGAACGGGTAACGCCCTGAGCGTTCGCAAACTCTACGACAGGGGCTGGTCAGCTGGCCCAAGGAGACTTGATGAAACCCATGGTGCTTGGAGCAGCCCTGCTTTCGCTTGCTGTGCCGGCCTTCGCACAGATCCCCGACAAACTGGCGGAAGACGCCTACATCTATGGCTACTCCATGGACGAGGCCTACAAGTTCTTCTATGAGACGGCAGTCAAGACCAACACGCCGCTCAATCGCTTCCAGAACATCCGCCACCTGGCCGATGACACCTACGTCGACCACCCCACTATCAACAATGACACGCTGCACTTGATGGGCTGGCTGGACATCGCCGCAGAACCGGTGATCGTCAGCGTTCCGGACATGGAAAAAGGTCGTTACTGGATACTGCACACCATGGACATGGGCCATTACACGACGTCCATGATCGGCTCCCGCACGCGGGACACCAAGGGCGGTCACTTCATGTTCGCCTCACCCCAGTGGAAGGGCACGGTGCCAGACAGCGTCACCGAAGTGATCCGTGTCGAGTCCAACCTGGTGAAACTGATGGGCAGGATCATGTCCACCGGGCCTGAAGACCAGAAGAAGGCGCTTGCCTACATGGACGACTGGAACGTCCGTACGCTTTCAGCCTACCTGGGCGAACCCGGCCCAAAAGCCAAGCAACGCACGTACCCCGACCCGGCCAAGACCAATTGGCTACAGCGGGTGAACTTCGTACTGTGCGACGGCAACATGGGCCAGGCCGACAAGAAATGGCTCGACCAGTACACGTCAGTCGGCGTCGAACCCTGCAAGGAGAAATTCACCAAGGAGCAGCTGGCGGCCGCGAAGAAGGGTGAAGAGCTGGGCATGAAGCACATCAAGGAACTTGCGCCGAAGATGACCGACGCCGGCAAGCTGCTGGGCACCCGCGAGCAGTTGGGTGACGGGCCCCGTGACCTGTTTGCCGAAGGTACCTACATCGGCCAGTGGGGGCTGCCACCGGATGAAAGTATCTACCTGCGCACCGAGACCGCTGCCGACGGCAAGCCGATCAATGGTGCCAATGGCAAGTCCTACACCCTGCATTTCAAGGCGCCTGAAGTCAGCCAGTTCTGGTCTTTCACGGTCTACGCTTCAGACAACCGCCTGATGGCCCACAACGCCATCAACCGCCACAGCCGCGGTGACCGCACCCTCAAACCGGATGACAAGGGTGAATACACCCTCGAGCTGAGCGCCAAGGGTGACGAGAGCAACCCCAATTACCTGCCGATTCCGGAAAAGGATGCCTACATCGTTTTGAGGTTGTACGGCCCAAGCAAAGCGGTACAAGGTGGCGGATACAAGTTCCCGCCAGTGGAAGTGGTCTCGCACTGAGTTGTGGCTTTCGGTGCAGAGATTGGTTAAAGGCTATCGGGATCCCCGAAGAACATCTGTATCCGCGACCGCAACCACCGCTCCGCCGGGTCGTTGTCCTGCGCCCCGCGCCAGGCCATGTGCAGTTCGAAACTGCGCACGGGTATGGGC
The DNA here is from genome assembly GCF_050058005.1 of Pseudomonas sp. WOUb67. Taxonomy (NCBI): domain Bacteria; kingdom Pseudomonadati; phylum Pseudomonadota; class Gammaproteobacteria; order Pseudomonadales; family Pseudomonadaceae; genus Pseudomonas; species Pseudomonas sp. WOUb67. The sequence goes on from NZ_CP170112.1 coordinate 3,559,114, forward strand.
AAGTCCTCGGCCCGCAACCCACCTGCCGCCGTCAGCACATCGGCGGTGTAGTCCGGCACGGTAGCCACGATGTCCGTCCCCGCCAGCAAGCTCCCCAGCCCGTTGAACTGCGGCACCGCCAGCACCACATGGCGCTTGCGGCCAAGTTCTTCCAGGGCTTCGTCGATGAAGCCGGACAGGTCGCCGGCAAACGACACCAGCGCATGCGGCCGCGCGCAGAAGTCGTCCAGGGTGATACCGCCGGGCACGCTGTCGGCGCGCAGCAGCTTTGGCATGCTGCGGCGCAGCACCTTGCGCTTGGCGTTGGCCGGCAGGTCGCTGGTGTAGCTGACCCCCACCGAGATTTCCCCCGAGGCCAGCAGGGTTGGCATCAGCAGGTAGTTGACGCGTCGCACCACCAGCACGATGCCGGGCGCTTCGGCGCGGATGCGTTTGAGCAGTTGGGGCAGCAGGGCGAACTCGGCGTCGTCCGACAGGCCGATGCGGAACACCGCATTGCTGGTGGCGGGGTCGAATTCGGCAGCGCGGCTGACCGCAGTGGAAATCGAATCCAGCGCCGGGGACAGCAAGGCGAAGATCTCGTGGGCCCGTGCCGACGGCTCCATGCTGCGGCCGGTGCGCACGAACAGCGGGTCGTCGAACAGGTTGCGCAGGCGCGACAGGGCCGCGCTGATGGCCGGCTGGCCGAGGAACAGTTTTTCCGCGGCGCGGGTCACACTGCGCTCATGCATCAGCGTTTCGAACACGATCAGCAGGTTGAGGTCTACACGACGCAGGTCGTTTCGATTCATCGGTGCGCTTCGCCTAAAGTGGGGCAGGGGTGAATCTTACGGCCAAAGGCTGTTACCCTGCACGGGTTTAGGGGGACCAATTGCAGGGAAAGTCAGGTGCCCAATCGATGACAAGCATGTCGACTATTAATGACCACTGATGGTCTAACCGTCAAAGCCCGGATAAAGTCAGTGGTAATTAGAGGTTCACAAAGGCGAGGTATGCGATGTCCCGCATGATCCGTTTCCACAAGTTCGGCGCTGCCGATGTGCTCCGTTGCGAGGAGCAGGCCGAACCGTCACCCGCTGCCGACGAGGTACAGATCCGCGTCGAGGCGGTTGGCGTCAGCTGGTATGACGTGCTTTGGCGCCAGAACCTGGCGCCGTCCCAGGCACGCCTGCCGGCGGGCATCGGCCACGAAATGGCCGGGGTGGTGACTGCGGTCGGTGAAGGGGTCGAGGACATTGCGGTGGGCGACCGGGTCGCCAGCTTCCCGGCCACCAGTGCCAATGACCACCCGGTGTACGGTGATGTGATCGTGCTGCCGCGTACGGCCATTACCCGCTACCCGGATGTGCTTACCCCGATCGAGGCCAGCGTGCATTACACGCCGTTGCTGATCGCCTATTTTGCCTACGTTGACCTGGCCCGTGCCAAGGCCGGGCAGACCGCGCTGGTGACCGATGCCAGCCATTGTGCCGGCCCCGCCTTCGTGCAATTGGGCAAGGCCTTGGGGCTGAAGGTGTTCGCGGCTACCAAAGAGCCGGAGCAGCGTGAGTACCTGCTGGGCCTGGGTGCCGACAAGGTGATTGTCACCGAAGAGCAGGACCTGCTGCTGCAGGTTGGCAAGTACACCGATGGCCGCGGCGTGGACATGGTCCTCGACGGCATGGGCGGGCCGCAGATGTCGCTGCTGGGCGATGTGCTGGCGCCGCGTGGCAGCCTGGTGCTGTATGGCCTGCAGGGCGGTAACCAGACGCCGTTCCCGGCCTGTGCAGCCTTCCAGAAGAACATTCAGTTCTACGTGCATTGCATCGGTAACTTCACCGGTAAGCCGGAACTTGGCATCAGCCAGGACCAGGTGGCGTTGCAGCGTGCCTTGCGCGACATCAACCAGTTCACCGCTGACCAGTTGCTGACACCGCAGATCATCAAGGTGTACCCGTTTGAGCAGGTGGTGGAGGCACATCGTTACATGGACCAATGCCCGTGCGGTGGGCGAGTGGTGCTGGACATGGCGCAACACTGACAGCTGTTTGCAATGCCGACAAACCCGGGCAGAGTCCCGGGTTTTTTGTGTGTGGAGCAGAATGATTTCAGCTCTAATAAAAAGACCATTCCTACATTGAAATCAGACGTGGACTACATATAAGGCAATGGCCCGTGATTGTGTGGAAATATTCCGCCAACTATTCAGCCTTGAACGCTTCCAACTAGAGGTTCAGTGTGTCTCTGCAACCTTGCTGAATGGTTTTTTTACCTCGATCTGTATCTTCTATTCGCTCTGCATCCCCCGATAATGGCGCCATGATAGTTTGCGCAAGGAGCGTGGAATGAGCATGGCTATGCCTGAGGATGAGCTGTGTGTGGTAGCGACGGGCCGTCGCGGTATTGCTGTTTTTTCGATGGTCTGGCGACAGTGATGGGTTACGTCATTACTTCAATTTGATTGTAGGAAATTTCTTCCGGGTAAGCACAGGGCGTATTGAAACTTGAACACAAGATTCAGCACGCGTTGGCTGCATGAAGTTGATGAGGTGATTTCGTGACGGCTATTCACGATCAGGCAATGCATTATATCTACCAGCAAGTGCTCGAGCGCTTGCTGAGTCAAATGTCACAGGCGCAGCGGGCATCTTTGCAATTGCTGATACAGCGATTGCTGGTTGCCGCAGGTGGGCTCGAGTGCATCGGTACCTTCCGCGTGCTGGTGCTGCAAGGGGGCGATTGCCGCAGTGCGCGGTTGCTGGCCATGCTGCGTGCGGCGCAACTGAGCATCGCCCTGCGTGCGCCGGTAACCTTTCAGTTGCGGGTACTGGTGGTCAGCCTGCCGGTGGCCGCCAGTGATACGCTCGAAGGCCACGAGCGCGGTTTCAGTGCCCTCTTCATGCAGGATGACCCGCGGGTTCAGTTACAGATGATCGAAGGGCGCGAAGTGGTGCCCTTCAGCCGTCGGCCTTCGACAGCGCCCGAACGTTGGCTGCTGGCGAGGAATGCCATGCTTATGTTCGGTCACATGGTCGATGCCAGGCCCGAAGCCTTGCTGGGTAGCCGCCTGCACCTTGAACTGGCGGATGCCGTGGGTTGTGCACTGCAGGCACCGGCCCCGGACGACGTCCTGATCACCGCCATCCCCGTGCGCCAGCGGCGCCGCTACCTGGCCTGGGCCCGGCGTAGCCTGCGCCTGGCAGGGGAGCGCGGCCCGCATGTGTTGCATCAGTGCCTGGCGGCGCTGGCCCACGGGTTGAGCCGGTTGCAGGGCGTTGTCGAAGGCTCGCCGGGCAGCCTGGCGAAGCCGGCACAGGGCGCCGTCACGGAGGAGGCTTCGTTGCGGGTGATTGCCATGGATGACCTGCTGCCGCAGCTGCTTGAAGGGCAGCAACTTGATGCCATGTTGGGGGGTGGACTCGAAACGGCCGAGGATGCCTGGCCATTGTCGGCATTCGTCGACCCGTACGCGCCGGCACAATTGCACGAGCTGCGTGCACGCAGCCTTGAGCTGCCGGCTGCTCGCCCTGCGCTGCGGCTGGCAGACCAGTCAGGCGACAGTAAGCCTCACGATGTGCACACGCTGCCGCTGGGTAAAGCCTACGGTATCAACCAGACCCAACTGGTGTGTCTGCTGTTCAGCCCGTTCGCCCGGCAGGGGAAGAAGCTGGAGCGTTTTCTGCAGTGCCGGCATGCCGACATGCTGGTAGCGCTGCCGTACCTGCACCGGGCCTTGCAAGGCAAGCCGTGCCCCGATGCGGTGAGGGACTGGCTGGTGAATACCAGTGGCCTGCCGCTGGGGCAGTTGCGGGCGATTTATGAAGGGCGCATGCCGCTGACAGCCTGGCGCTTGCAGAGCCACCTGGCCCGCCGCGACGTGCACCTCAGGTTGCTGCCACGGCCGTCGTCGGGGCGCCGCCGTGGCCCAGCGGCGTTGCCTTGATGGGGCAAGCGGTTCCCGGCGAATTCGCCTATCGCAAGGTGTATCGCTACCTGGAGGCGTTGATCCAGCAGGCCTCGGCTGGTGGCCCCTGCAAGTTGCCGTCGCTGCGTGCACTGTCCCGGCGGCTGCGGGTGTCATTGGCGACTGTGCAGAGTGCCTATAACCTGCTGGAGGAAGAGGGCCGCGTCCAGTGTCTGCCAAGGTCCGGCTACTACGCTCAGGTCGCTGCCACGGCAACGGCAGCGCCCATGCACCCGCAGTCACCTTTGCCGGTGCAACCCTTGCTGGAGCGTATGCTGCTAGGCCACGAGCGGCGCTTGGCCCGTCAGCGCGCCAGCGGTGTTGCACCGTGGGAAACACTCGGCGACACCCGTCTGCGCAATGCCGTGGCTGAGTCCTATACCCGCTCTTCCAACCAGTACTGGCGTGCCGAGGACGTTCAACTGGCCCCCGATGTACAAGCGTTGCTGGATACAGTGCTCGCGGGCCTTGCCTTGCAGGGGGGAACGGTACTGGTGCAGTCGCCCTGTTGCTGGCAAGTGTTGCACGCTTTGGCACGTGCCGGCATGCGGGTGCTGGAAGTACCTGCAGATAGCCGCGGCAACCCGAACCTGCGGGCCTTGGCCCGGTTACTGGGCGCCGAACCGGTGTGCATGCTGGTCATGCCGTCTTGCCTGGGCATGCCACAAGGGCGGCTGGTGTCGCCGCACTATCAGCAGCAGCTTGGTCAGCTACTGGGCCAGCACCCTGTATGGTTGCTGGAAAACGACCTGGACAGTGAACACTGTTACAGCGGGCCGCCACGCGCGCGCCTGCGCGACTGGGTCGACCCTCGCGCGCTGTTGGTGGTGGGGGCATTCGAGGCCGCAGTCGGGGCCGAGGCACCTTATGCCTATGTGCTGAGCCATGACGCGGCACTGACCAACGCATTTGCCGAACGCGCCTTTCGGCTTGCGCCACTGCGCCTGCAAGCGCTTGCCCTGATGCTGGGTAAAAGGCAGATCGAGATGCACCTGCTACAGTTGCGTACCGAACTGCAAAGGCGTACGCAATATCTGGTGCGCGCGCTGGCGTTGCAGTTCGGTCAGCAGGTGGTGATGCAGATGCCCCAGGGTGGGCGAATGCTGTGGGTGCGTTTTCGCCAACCGTTGGCGTGGGATTGCATCGTTGCGGCGCTGGCAGGTTCCGCCTTGCATGCACTGCCGGGCGGGCAGTTCAGCTTGCAGGGGCGTTACCAGCAGTACCTGGCACTGGTCTGGCTGGGTGACCAGCCAGATGACCTGCAACAGGCGGTGGAGCGCCTGGCGCAGGCACTGGAGCCGCGCTGCGGGCGACCTGCCGGCGTTTCACGCTGACTTTGCCTGCTCTTGCCCCTGGCGCAAGCGGGTGCTGAGCAACGCTGCCAGCACCAGCATTGCGGCAATGATCCACAAGCCGTTGCGGGTGCTGCCGGTGGCCTGCTCGATCAGGCCCATCACCGACGGCCCGACGAAGCCACCCAACAGGCCGCAGGTGGTGACAAACGCCAGGCCTGCCGCCAGGGCGTTGCCGCTCAGCCGGCTGGACGGGAAGACAAACAGGATCGACTGCACCACGAAGAGCATCAGGGCGGTCAGTGAAAACCCGATCAGGCCGATGAACGTGTTGGCCAGCGACGCCAGCAGCAACCCGGTCGCCATGGTCAGCAGGCCGCAGAACAGCAGGGTGCGGCAACGGCGCGGCGAGGTGGCCAGGCGCGGGAAGGTGGCAGCACCGATGGCAGCTGCAATCCACGGCACGGCAGTCAGCAGGCCTATCTGGAAGGGTGATAGCGCAGCGTAAGTGCCGATGATGCCCGGCAGGAAGAAAATCACCGTGTAGATGGTGATCTGGTGCACGAAGTACACCGCGATCGCCAGCCAGATCTGCCGGTCGCGGAACATCTGCCCCAGTTTGCTCTGCTGTGGCGCGGCCGCCCGTTCGGCAGCCAGGCGGCGTTCGATGTCCTGGGCGTCGGCGGCCGACAGCCAGGGCGCCGAAGCCGGGCCATCGGGCAGCTTTTTCCACACCACATAGGCCAGGGCCACGGCAGGCAAGCCTTCGAGCACGAACAGCCACTGCCAGCCATGCCAGCCCAGTACGCCGTCCATTTCCAGCAGGGCACCGCCCAGCGGGCCGCTGAGGATGTTGGCCAGGCACACGCCCAGCAGGAAGTAACCCGTGGCGCGGGCGCGCTGTTCGCGGTCGAACCAGTAGGTCAGGTACAGCATCACCCCGGGGAACAGGCCCGCTTCGGCCACCCCCAGCAGCAGGCGCATGATGTAGAACGACGTTTCTCCCTGGACGAAGGCCATGCCCGCCGAGAGCAGGCCCCAGGTGATCATGATGCGGGTGATCCAGAAGCGCGCGCCCACCCGGTGCATGATCAGGTTGCTGGGCACTTCGGCCAGCGCATAGGTCAGGAAGAACAGGCCGGCACCCAGGCCATAGGCCGCTGCCGACAAGCCCAGGTCGATGCCCATGCTGGCCTTCGCCAGGGCGATGTTGGTGCGGTCAAGAAAGCTCATCACGTAGACGACGATGAGCAGTGGCATCAATTTGCGCAGCAGCAGGCCATTCAGGCGTTGCTCGGTGGTGGCGGCAGGGGCCGAAGCCGCTGCGCTGGTGAGGGTTGTCATTGTTTTTTTCCCCGTGAAAAGTGCTGGTGGTGTGCCCCCTGTGGGGGCACACCCAGGCTTGTTGTTCAGGAACGGTTGATGTCGAGCCACACCGCGCCGTTGGGGTACTGGTAGCGCTCCAGGGTCTGGGCATGCATTTCGATGCTGTAGCCCGGGCGTTGCGGCGGCATGTAACGCCCACGGCGGATCACCACCGGGTCGATGAAGTGCTCATGCAGGTGGTCGACGTACTCCAGTACCCGGTTGTGCAGCGAGGCAGACACGGCGATGTAGTCGAACAGGGCGATGTTCTGCACATATTCGCACAGCCCGACGCCGCCGCCGTGCGGGCACACCGGCACGTCGTACTTGGCGGCCATCAGCAGCACGATCAGCACCTCGTTGAGGCCGCCCAGGCGGGCGGCGTCCAACTGGCAGAAATCCAGCGCACCGGCCTGGAACATCTGCTTGAACATGACCCGGTTGTGGCAATGTTCACCGGTGGCGACACCAATCGGCGCGATGCGTTGGCGAATGGTGGCGTGGCCGAGGATATCGTCCGGGCTGGTCGGCTCTTCGATCCACAGCGGTTCGAAAGCGGCCAGGCGGCGCATGTTGGCGACCGACTCTTCCACGCTCCACACCTGGTTGGCATCCATCATCAGGGTGCGTTCCCAGCCGATTTCGTCGCGCAGGATGCTGGCACGGCGGATGTCTTCTTCCAGGTCGGCACCGATCTTCTGCTTGATGTGGGTCCAGCCGTCTTCCACGGCCTCGCGGGCCAGTTTGCGCATTTTTTCTTCGCTGTAACCCAACCAGCCTGGCGCAGTGGTATAGCCGGGGTAGCCTTCGCGCAGCATCTGCGCCTCACGCTGGGCCTTGCCTGGGGCCTGGCGACGGAGCAGGGCGATGGCTTCCTCCGGGGTGAGCACGTCTGTGACGTAGCTGAAGTCCAGGCAGCGCACCAGTTGTTCGGGCGTCATGTCGGCCAGAAGCTTCCACACCGGTTTGCCTTCGTGCTTGGCCCACAGGTCCCACACCGCGTTGACGATGGCTGCGGTAGCCAGGTGGATCACGCCTTTCTCCGGGCCCAGCCAGCGCAGTTGGCTATCGCTAACGGTGAAGCGGTGCCAGAAACCACCCATGTCGGCGGTGATCTCTTCGAGGCTGAGGCCGACGATCAGCGGTGCCAGCGACTGCACTGCCGCCGCGCAGATCTCGTTGCCGCGGCCAATGGTGAACGTCAGGCCGTGGCCTTCAAGGCCCTCGGCGTCGGTGTGCAGTACCACGTAGGCTGCCGAATAGTCGGGGGCGCTGTTCATGGCGTCGGAGCCATCCAGCGACAGCGAAGTGGGAAAACGAATGTCGCGAACGCTCAGGTGGGTAATACGTATGCTCATGGTCGACTCTTGTTCTGCTCAAGCGCTGGGAGACCTGACTGTAGGTTGTCGAGCGATACAGGCATAATCGCCAATTCTTAATCAGCGATACCGGATTCGATATGTCTCGCTTGCCACTCGACCCCACCCAGGCGCCTGCCAGCCTTGGCGCACTGAAGATCTCCAGTCGCCAGATCACGCTGCTTAATGCGCTGGGCGAGTTCGGCAACCTGCGCCGCGCCGCCGCAGCGATGCACACCACGCAACCGGCAGCCAGCCTGTTGCTGCAGCAGCTTGAGGAACGCCTTGGCGTACGTTTGTTCGAGCGCTTGCCGCGGGGCATGCAAGCAACGCTGTACGGTGAGGTGATGATCCGCTATGCACAGAGCGCGTTGCATGAGTTCGAACATGCCCAGGCGCAAATCGCCGAACTGGCGCGCGGGGCCCTGGGCCTGGTGCGGGTGGGCAGCGTCATGGGCCCGGTGCCGGGCGTGCTGACCAAGGCGGTACTGGCCTACAAACGCGACCACCCCAAGGTGCGTATCTCGCTGGAAGTGGGGACCAGCGATACCTTGCTGCCCGCGCTGCTGCGCGGCGACTTCGACATGGTGGTGGGCCGCCTGCCAGACCAGAGCGACAGCCAGGACCTGAACATCGAACTGTTCGAAGGCGGTGAGCAGATGCGCGTGATTGCCCGCGCCGGGCACCCTCTGGCGGCGGCTGTCGGGTTGCAGTTGAGTGACCTGGTGGCCCTGACCTGGATCCTGCACCCGATCGGCAGCCCGATGCGCCGCCGCGTCGAAAGTGCGCTGCAGGCCGGGGGTATGGTGCAGTCACTGGATATTGTTGAAACCGCCTCGATCCTGGCCACCACCGCCATGCTCGAAGCCTCCGAAATGATTGCGGTGGTACCCAATGACGTGGCCGAGCATTATGCCCGCTATGGGATGGTTGCCATCCTGCCGGTAGAGCTGCCGCTGACCATGGCCAACCTGGGCGTGCTGACCCTGCGTTCGCGGCCCAACTCGGTTGCCCTGGATACCTTGCTGCGCTACCTGCGGGCGCAATAACCCTCCCTTTTCACTTGCCTGAGGCCTGCCGCCGATGTCGCCGGACCTGACCCATTCCAGCTTTTGCAACTGGATCCGCTACAAGCACCTGGTGCTGATCGACACCCTGGCGCGCACCCGCAACATGCACGCAACCGCCACGCGCATGAACCTCAGCCAGCCGGCCCTGAGCAAGATGCTGCGCGACCTCGAAGAGCAGTTCGGCTTTGCCCTGTTCGAGCGCCTGCCACGCAGCATGCCGCCCACAGAACTGGGTGAATACGTGGTGCGTTATGCCCAGGGTGCGTTGGCCGAGTCGCAGCAATTCGTCGACCAGGTCAACCGCCTGCGCAACGGCGGGCACGGTTTTATCCGCGTCGGCGGCATCTTTGCCGCCACTGCGCTGGTACTGCCGCAGGCCATCGCCGCGATCAAGGCGCGCAGCCCGCTGCTGTCGATTGAAGTGGTGGAGCATTCCAGTGATCACCTGCTGACCATGCTGGAGCAGAACAAGCTCGACATCATGATTGGCCGCTTCACCGAAGAGCGTTTCAGCCAGTTGTTCGATTTTCAGCCCCTGGAGCCCGAACCGTTCAGCCTGGTGGTCAACAGCGAGCACCCGCTCAACCAGCTGGAAAGCCCGCCCCTGTCGGCGCTGGGCGACTGGCCGTGGGTGCTGTACCCGGTGGGCACACCGATCCGCAACCGCCTGGAGCAGGCCTTCCGGGTGGCCGGTATCGCCACGCCCGTCGACAGCGTCGAGACCATCTCCATGCCGATGTTCCTGCAACTGCTGCAGTCGGCGCCGATGATTGCCATGTTGCCGCGCTCGATGGTTGCCGCGCAGTTGGCCAGCGGGCAGTTCAAGGAGCTGCGAAGCCCCTTGCATGTACCCGCGCTGGAGTATGGCGTGGTCACCCGCAAGGATGAACCGCTGAGCGCTTCGGCCCGGGCGTTTGTCGAGATTTTGCTGGAGGGTGCCAGGCAACGACAAAAGGAAGGCACGGCAGCTACTGCCTTGGACAAGATCTGATGGTTCACGCGGTCCCTGTGGGAGCGGGTTTACCCGCGAAGCAGGCGGCGCGGGGCATGGCACCGGCTGCGCCGGTGTTCGCGGGTGAACCCGCTCCCACAGTGTTTATGCAGGCCTGGACAGCTGCGTAGCGGCTTTCGGCCGATCAAGGATCACCGCCCAATAACATCCTTCGATAACCACTGGTTATCATTCGATCGGATCATCTCATTGGGAATGCCGCGCAAGGCTTCTTACAGTGGCAACAGCCATAACAAGAAGCCCGCCGCACCGCCCTGAGAGGTCCCATGCAACTGATTGCCAAGTCCGGTGACCTTGCCGTCATCCGCCTCAACCCGCTGGACAACGTGCTTATCGCCCGCCAGGCCTTGCCGCAAGGCCTGCATCTGGATGCCGAAGCGATTACCGTGCGCCAGCCGATCCCCTCGGGCCACAAACTCGCAACCGAACGCGTGGAGCAGGGCCAGCCGCTGCGCCGTTACGGGCAGATTATCGGTTTTGCTTCGCAGGCCATCGATGCCGGCGACCACGTGCATGTGCACAACGTGCAGATGGGTGATTTCGCCCGTGACTATGCCTTTGGTGTCGATACCCGCAGCCAGCCAGGCAGCGAAGCGCAGTTTCACGGCATCGTGCGCGCCGATGGGCGGGTTGCGACCCGGAACTACATCGGCATTCTCACCTCGGTGAACTGCTCGGCGACCGTCGCCCGCGCGGTGGCCGACCATTTCCGCCGCGACATCCATCCCGAGGTGCTGGCCGACTACCCGAATATCGACGGCGTGGTCGCCCTGACCCACGGTGCCGGCTGCGCGGTAGACCCCAGCGGCGAAGCCCTTGGCTTGCTGCGGCGCACCCTGGCCGGGTATGCCGTGCACCCCAACTTTGCTGCCGTACTGATCATCGGCCTGGGCTGCGAAACCAACCAGATCGAAAGCCTGCTGGAAACCCAGGGCCTGGAAGCCAGTGCGCAACTGCGTGCCTTCACCATCCAGGGCATCGGCGGCACGTCGAAAACCATTGCTGCCGGCATCGAGCAGGTCAAAAGCCTGCTGGCCGAGGCCAACCACGTCCACCGCCAACCGGTCAGTGCAAGGCACCTGGTGGTCGGCCTGCAATGCGGCGGCTCCGATGGCTACTCCGGCATTACCGCCAACCCGGCACTGGGCAACGCCGTGGACCGCCTGGTGGCGGCCGGAGGTACTGCGATTTTGTCCGAGACCCCGGAAATCTACGGCGCCGAGCACTTGCTGACCCGCCGCGCGGTCAGCCGTGAGGTGGGCGAAAAGCTGGTGGCGCGCATCCGCTGGTGGGAAGACTACTGCCAGCGCATGAACGCCGAACTGAACAACAACCCTTCGGCCGGCAACAAGGCCGGGGGCCTGACCACCATCCTCGAAAAGTCTTTGGGCGCAGTGGCGAAGGCGGGTTCCAGCAACCTGGTCGATGTGTACCAGTACGCCGAAGCCGTGCGTGCCCAGGGCCTGGTGTTCATGGACACCCCCGGCTACGACCCGGTCTCGGCCACCGGCCAGGTGGCCGGCGGGGCCAACCTGATCGCCTTCACCACGGGCCGTGGTTCGGCTTACGGCTGTGCCCCGGCACCGTCGATCAAGCTGGCGACCAACAACCGGGTGTTTGAACACCAGGAAGAGGACATGGACGTCAATTGCGGCGGCATAGCCGACGGCTCCACCAGCATCGAAGAACGTGGCGCCTACATCTTCGAGCAGATGCTGCGCATTGCTTCCGGGGAGCGCAGCAAAAGCGAACAGCACGGGTATGGGCAGAACGAGTTCGTGCCCTGGCAGATCGGCGCAGTGACCTGATTGACCGCCCCCGTCCCGCTTACGAGATAACAACAATGACTCAAGCCACACATTACACCGTGCAAGCGCTCACCACCTTTGTCGAGCAGCTGTTCGAAAAAGCCGGTGCCGATAGCGAAGTCGCCCAGGTGGTGACCCGGGTACTGCTCGAAGGTGAACTGCTCGGGCACCGTACCCATGGCCTGAACCTGGTCAGTCGCTACATCGGTGGCATGCAGGAAGGCAAGGTCAAGGCCCGTGCACAGGCACTGGAACAGGTGTCGGACAGTGGCATCGCCAGCGTGTTCGATGGCCATTACCTGCTGGGGCCTTACTGCGTCAGCCGTGCCCTGGACTGCGCGGCAAAAGGTGCGACTGCGCAGGGTATCGGCATTGCGGTGGTGCGCCGTGCTTCGCACATTGGCTGCCTGGCCGCCTATCTCAAGCCCTATACCGACCAGGGCCTGGTGGCCATGGTCTACTCGTCGGACCCCTCGGTGGGGCTGGTTTGCGCCCACGGTGGCATCGACCCGATCTACACCCCCAACCCGATTGCCGCCGGTATCCCGACCCAGGGCGAGCCGATCCTGCTGGACGTGAGCATGTCGACCATCACCCTCGGGCTGGTTGGCCAATGCCGCGATGCCGGCAGCCGCCTGCCGCACCCGGTACTGGTGAGTAACGATGGGCAGCTGAGCGACGACCCGGGCGATTTCTTTACCCGCCCGCAAGGCAGCATCCTGCCCCTCGGCGGCCAGGCATTCGGCCACAAAGGCTTTGCCTTGGCGCTGCTGGTCGAAGCCCTGACGTCTGGCCTGGCCGGCCATGGGCGCAAGGATGCACCTGAGCAGTGGGGCGCCTCGGCCACTGCCGTGGTCATCGACCCCCGCTTCTTCGGCGGCCTGGAAGCGTTCACCGCTGAAACCAGCTTCCTGGGCCGACTGGTACTCGCCAGCCGCCCGCTCGACCCCGCGCGCCCGGTGCGCTTGCCTGGGCAGGCTGGCCTTGCCCTGCGCCGCCAGGCGCTGGAGCAGGGCGTGAGCCTCTCGCCACCGCTGCTGGCCGACCTTGATCGCCTGGCCGGCGAACTTCAACTGCCGGCACTTTCCCAATGATTCACAGTAAGGGTACACAGATGACTGATCGATCGAACGCTAATCAACCGCTGCCGCTGAGCCAGGATGCCAGTGTGTTCGACAGCGGCAGCTGGGTAGGGCGGGTGTGGCTGGCGGACCAGGGGCCGGCGGTGGTGCTGGTAAAAGCCGGCGCCGTCTACGATATCAGCACCCACGTGGCGACTGTCTCGGCACTGCTGGACGTGGCCGACCCGGTGGCCTACCTGCGCGCATTGCCGCTGGCCGAACCGCTGGTGGCGCTGTCGGTGTTGCTGGACAACAGCGACCCCGCCCGGCGCGATCCGCGTCAGCCATGGCTGCTGGCGCCTATCGACTTGCAGGCGGTGAAGGCCGCTGGCGTGACCTTCGCCACCAGCTTGCTGGAACGTGTGGTGGAAGAGCAGGCCAAGGGCGACCCGGCCAAGGCCGATGCCATCCGTGACACCCTGGCCAGCCGCATCGGCGCCGACCTGTCGCAGATCGTGCCCGGCTCGGCCCAGGCCGAAGCGCTGCGCAAAGTGCTGGTGGAGCAGGGCTTGTGGTCGCAATACTTGGAGGTGGGCATCGGCCCGGATGCCGAAGTGTTCACCAAGGCCCAGCCATTGTCGGCAGTTGGCCACGGTGCCGATATCGGCATCCACCCCAAGTCCAGCTGGAACAACCCGGAGCCGGAAGTGGTGCTGGCGGTATCCAGCGATGGCAGCATCAAGGGCGCCATGCTCGGCAACGACGTCAACCTGCGCGACTTCGAAGGGCGTAGCGCCTTGCTGCTGTCCAAGGCCAAGGACAACAATGCCTCCACCGCACTGGGCCCGCTGCTGCGGCTGTTCGACGAAAGCTTCGGCCTTGACGATGTGCGCAACGCCGAAGTGGACCTACGCGTTGAAGGCGAGGACGGTTTCATCCTGTCTGGCCGCAGCTCCATGCGCCAGATCAGCCGCGACCCGCAAGACCTGGTGCAGCAAACCCTCAACGAAAACCATCAGTACCCCGACGGCATGGTGTTGTTCCTTGGCACCCTGTTCGCCCCCAAGCAGGACCGTGACCAGCCGGGCAATGGCTTCACCCACAAGCCGGGTGATGTGGTGACCATCAGCAACCCGCAACTGGGTACCCTGTGCAACCGCGTGACCACCAGCGACCAGGCACCGCAGTGGGCGTTTGGCCTGCGTGCGCTGATCGACAACCTCGGCCGGCGTGGCCTGCTGGAGGTTGCAGCTACCGCACGCCAGCCTTGAGCGACACGCTGCGCAAGGGAGGGGCGCAGGCACACCGATGGATCGCCAAAGCGCTGACAGCGCGGCAACAATAATAATAAAGGTCGACACATGAACCCTATGAAGAAGTACCAGCGCATCACCGTTGTGTTCCTGCTGTTGATCGGCATCGTCAACTACCTGGACCGTAGTGCGCTGTCGATCGCCAACACCTCCATCCAGAAAGACATGATGATCAGCCCGTCGCAGATGGGCATCCTGTTGTCGGCGTTTTCCATTGCCTATGCCTTTGCCCAGTTGCCAATGGGTATGATCATCGACCGCCTGGGCAGCAAGGTCGCCCTCGGCGCCTCGCTGCTGGGCTGGTCGGTGGCCCAGGCGGCGTTTGGCATGGTCAACAGCTTTGCCGGCTTCATGGGCCTGCGGGTGCTGCTGGGCATTGGCGAGGCGCCCATGTTCCCGTCGGCGGCCAAGGCCCTGTCGGAGTGGTTCGATGCCAATGAACGCGGCACGCCCACCGGCGTGGTCTGGTCATCGACCTGCCTCGGCCCGTGCCTGGCGCCGCCGTTGCTGACGTTGTTCATGGTCAACTTCGGCTGGCGTGGCATGTTCATCATTACCGGCGTGATCGGCATGGTGCTGGCGGTGTGCTGGCTGTCGTTCTACAAGAGCAAGGCGCGTTACCTGGCGGAACTGGCGGCCGAAGGCAAGCCGCTGCCAGCTGAACACAAGGCGCCTGTGGCCCCGCTGCAAACGCCAAAGGCCTCGTACTTCGCCGGCTGGCTGGACCTGTTCAAGCACCGCAGCACCTGGGGTGCGGTGTTGGGTTTCATGGGTGTGATCTACATGCTGTGGCTGCACCTGACCTGGTTGCCGGGCTACTTCGAGCGTGAACACGGCCTGGACCTGTACAAGACTGCCTGGGTCGTGTCGCTGGCCTATGGCTTTGGTGCGGCGGGTACGATCGTTGCCGGGCGCTTCTGCGACCGGCTGGTGAAGCGTGGCATGACCGTGCTGGGCAGCCGCAAGTTCAGCGTCATCACCGGCCTGGTGCTGGCGGCGCTGTTCACCTTGCCGCTGTCGTTCGTCACCGGCCTGACCGGCTGCGTCATCCTGCTGTGCCTGGCACTGTTCAGCATCAACATGGCCAGCGCCACTGCCTGGATGATCGTCAACACCATCGTCGACAGCCCACGCGTGGCCTCGTTTGGCTCGATCCAGAACTTCGGCGGCTACATTGCCGGCTCCGTGGCTCCGATTGCTACCGGCTTCAGCATCCAGTACTCGGGCTCGTTCACCACGGCGTTCATGATCAGTGCGGTGGTGGCGTTGTGCTCGGCGGTGGCGTACTTCATTTTGCTCCAGTCACCGATTGGCAGTGCCAAGGTCGAAGAAGAGGGGATGGTTCCAGCAATCAAGTAAGTTTGAGATGCCACATAACCCCTGTAGGAGCGGCCTTGTGTCGCGGAAGGGCCGCAAAGCGGCCCCAGCGATATCGGCGTTATTCTCAAGATCCTGGGGCTGCTGTGCAGCCCATCGCGACACAAGGCCGCTCCTACACAAAGCGCCATCGAACTGACCCATGGCTCTTGTCAGGCACAGTTGTCTGTATGTATAAACAGTGCCTGTTACCGCAACCTGACCTCCGCCAGTGATCGCCCATTCCGTCGACGACCCGTTCTACTACCTGCATAACTTCCGCCAGGTAGTGCTGTGGGTCGAACAGCGCTACCAGGACCTGCTCGATGACCAAGAACTGGCCTTCATCCGTGCATTCAACCTACTGCAAGCGCCAGCCCAGGCCTTGATGGTGCGCATGGTCATGCGCAAGGGCGAGCTGTTTCGCAGCGACCGGCTCGACTACGCCGAAATCGGCGACACCACGCTGGCGCTGCAGCCGTTGCAGGCCCTCGGCTGGGTGCAGGAACCCGAGCAACTGCAACTGGAGCAGCTGTTCGGCTTGCTACGCAAGGACGAACTGGCCCGCTGCTTCGCCAGCCAACTGAGCCGCCCCCGCGCCGCCAAGCAGGACTTGCTGGCGCAGTTGCAACCCCTGGAACTGGCAGCACGGTCACTCGCCGAATGGTTTCCCGACAGCGAGGTCCGCATCTTCCAGTGGCGCCTGCAACCCCTGTGCGACCGCATGCGCCTGTTGTTCTTCGGCAACCTGTACCAGGACTGGTCCGACTTCGTCCTCGCCGACCTCGGTGTGCTGCGCTACGAGCAGGTGCCATTCAGCGCGGGCTCGCGAGCCCTGCAGAAACGTGCCGAAGTCGATCTGGCCATGGCCTTGCACCAGTGCGCCGAGCGCCTGGAGCAGGGCGACGAACCCGTGTCGATTCTGGGTACCCTGCAGGGCCTGCACAGTGACAACCCGTGGTTGGCCCGACGCCATGCGCGCCTGCAGTTCGCCCTGGGCCAGCAGTGCGAGCGCCTGGGGGAGTGGGATCAGGCCATGGCGGTGTATGGCCAGTGCAACCATGCCCAGGCGCGCATTCGCCAGGTGCGGGTGCTTGAGCGCACTGAGCAGTGGCCCCAGGCCCATGCGCTGGCGCAGCAGCTGGCTGCGGCACCGGCTAACGCCCTGGAAGTGCAGGCGCTGGAACGAATGCTGCCACGCCTGGCGCGCAAGCTCGGCGGCCCGCCACAGCGGCGCCAGCGTGCCACACCGCTGGAGCTGATCGAGCTCGAACTGCCCCGCGAGCACGCTGCGCTGGGTGTGGAAGAAGCTGTGCGTCAACACCTGGCTCAAGAAGGTGGCCAGGCGCATTACGTGGAGAACACGCTGTTCAACAGCCTGTTTGGCCTGTTGTGCTGGGAGGCCATCTTCGCTCCGGTGCCCGGCGCATTCTTCAACCCGTTCCAGGCCGCGCCACAAGACTTGCACGACAGTGACTTCCAGCAACGGCGCAGTGCGCTGTTCGATCTCTGCCTCGGGCGGCTCGACGATGGCAGCCATCGTCAGGCGATTCTCGAGTGCTACAAGGGCAAACAGGGCCTGCAATCGCCGTTCGTGTTCTGGTCCATGCTCAGCGAGGAACTGCTGGAACAGGCCTTGGCTTGCTTGCCGGCTGCCCAGCTGAAACAGTGCTTCCTGCGCTTGTTGCAGGACATTCGCAGCAACCGCGCCGGCATGCCTGACCTGATCCAGTTCTGGCCCGAGCAGGGCCGTTACCGCATGGTCGAGGTCAAGGGGCCCGGTGACCGCCTGCAGGACAACCAGCTGCGCTGGCTGGAATTCTGCAGGCAACACGGCCTGCCCGTTGCAGTGTGCCATGTGCGCTGGAGCGAAACGCCTTGAGCTACAGCGTGGCGGTGCGTGCCTTGTGCGAGTTCAGCGCCAAGGTCGGCGACCTGGACCTGCGCTTCACGCCGTCGCCCACCGCCCAGGAGGGCATCGAAGGGCATCAGCGGGTAGTGGCACGGCGTGCTGCGGGCTACGAGTCGGAAATCACCCTTGAAGGCCAGTTCGAAACCCTCAAGGTGCGGGGCCGCGCCGACGGCTATGACCCTGCCAGCAATCGCCTGGAAGAGATCAAGACGCACCGTGGTGATCTGGCGCGTCAGCCGGCCAATCACCGCGCGTTGCACTGGGCCCAAGCCAAGGTCTATGGCTGGCTGATGTGCCAGGCACGGCAATTGCCGGCCATCGAGGTGGCGTTGGTGTACCTGGACGTGGACAGCGATCACCAGACGCTGTTCAGTGAGCACTACACGGCTGCTGAGTTGCAGGCCTTCTTCGAAACCCAGTGCCAGCGCTTTCTGGGCTGGGCCCAGTTCCAGCAACGGCGCCTGGCCGAACGTGACCAAGGCCTTCAAGCGCTGAGCTTCCCCTATCCACAGTTTCGCCAGGGCCAACGGCAGTTGGCCGAAACCTTGTACAAGGCGGTCAGTTCCGGGCGTTGCCTGATGGCCCAGGCCAGCACCGGCATTGGCAAGACCCTCGGTACCTTGTTCCCGCTACTGAAAGCCATGGTGCCGCAGCAGCTGGACAAGCTGTTCTTCCTTACCGCCAAAACCCCGGGCCGGGCGCTGGCCCTTGATGCCATGCGCCAGATCACCGATGCGACGCCGCAACCTGGCTTGCGCACCCTGGAGTTGATCGCCCGCGACAAGGCCTGTGAGTACCCGGACAAGGCCTGTCATGGTGAGTCCTGCCCACTGGCTGCCGGCTTTTACGACCGTTTGCCGGCAGCGCGCGAGGCTGCGGCAGCACTGCCTTTGCTTGACCGTGCCAACCTGCGCGAAGTGGCCTTGGCGCATCAGGTTTGCCCGTACTACCTGGGCCAGGAGATGGCGCGCTGGGTCGACGTGCTGGTCGCCGACTACAACTACTACTTCGATGCGCATGCCTTGCTGTTCAGCCTCACCCAGCTCAACCAGTGGCGCGTGGCAGTACTGGTGGACGAAGCGCATAACCTGGTCGAACGTGGGCGCGGCATGTATAGCGCCAGCCTTGACCAGGGGCAACTGCTGGCCCTGCGCCAGAGCAAACCGCCTGGGCTGGTCAGTGCGCTGGACCGCCTTAACCGGCAGTGGAACGCCCTCTATAAAGAACAGCGCGCGCCTTACCAAGCCAGCGAGTTACTGCCGGAAGGCCTGCTGCGCGCCCTGCAGCAGTGCATCGGGCTGATTCAGGAACAGATCAACCAGACGCCTGCGCAAATGGACCCGCAGGTGTTGCAGTTCTTCTTCCAGGCCTTGCAGTTCAGCCGGGTTGCCGAGCTGTTCGACGAGCACTTCCTGTTCGACATCAGCCAGCGTCAGGGCCCGCGCAAGCGTCGGCTGGCTACCCTGTGCCTGCGCAATGTCACCCCGGCGCGCCTGTTGGCCCCGCGCATGCAGGCAGCGCGCAGCGTGACGCTGTTTTCCGCCACGTTGAGCCCGCGGCATTTCTACAGCGACCTGCTGGGCATGCCGGCCGATACCGCCTGGCTGGAAGTGGCTGCGCCGTTTCGCGCAGAGCAGCTGGAAGTACGGATTGCCAGCCAGGTGTCCACCCGTTACCAGCAGCGCCACGCCTCCCTGGCGCCGATTGTCGAGCTGATTGCCCAACAGTACGCGCGCATGCCGGGCAACTACCTGGCGTTCTTCAGCAGCTTCGAATACCTGGAGCAAGTGGCCGGGCTGCTGGCCGAGCGGCATGGGCAGATTCCCCTGTGGGCCCAGGAGCCGGGGATGGACGAGGCGGCCCGCCAAGGGTTTCTTGACCGTTTTGTCGCCGACGGCCGCGGCGTTGGTTTTGCCGTATTGGGTGGCGCGTTCGGCGAAGGGGTGGACTTGCCGGGTACGCGGTTGGTTGGCGCGTTTGTCGCCACCTTGGGTTTGCCGCAGGTCAACCCGGTCAACGAACAGTTCAAACAGCGGCTGGGGCGGCAGTTTGGTGCGGGTTTTGACTACGCCTATCTCTACCCGGGCGTGCGTAAGGTGATCCAGGCGGCGGGCCGGGTTATCCGTGGTGACCAGGACCGTGGTGTGCTGGTGCTGATAGACGAACGTTTCGCCGAACCCCGCGTGCAGCAGATGTTTCCGACATGGTGGCCGGCAGCCATCGTCTAGCAATCCCTGCGTTGCGCTGCACTTGGCATGGGCGATCCGCGGTTCGTTAGGTAGGCTTGAATTGGGTTAAGATCACGCCCCGTGCCAGTCGCAAAGCCTTTGAATATCAAGGTGATGGCGCACTCAGGGTCCTGATGACATGCGCGCTTGGCGGTCATTGGGACTTGTTTGTATATCGTTTTGACTTGCTTGAGGGTTTGCCCGGTTCGCTGCCGGCCGCCGCTTCGCTACAGGATTCACATTTTGTCCGATCTCTCGAAAAATCCGCTGCTGCAGTACATGGCCCGCCTGGCCCCATCCAGCCAGCAAACCATGCGCTACATCCTTCAGGACGCCGCCGACCGGCTGGGCTTTGTCGACTGCAATCTCGTCGACGTGCCTTGGCATCGGCTCGAGCCCGGCCACGTGATCGCCCTGGTGTCGGCCCTGCGTGCCGACGGTTATGCGCCCAACAGCTCGTCGCTGTACGTCAACGCCATTCGCGGGGTGATGAACGAGGCCTGGCGCCAGGGCCTGATCGACCATGAGCAGTTGTTGCGCATTCGCGAGGTCAAACCGGTCACTGGCAGCCGCCTGCCGCCAGGGCGCAACCTGCGCCGCAGCCTGATTCGCGAGCTGATGGATGTGTGCGCGTCCGACCCGCGGCCGCAGGGGGTACGCGATGCGGCGATCATCGCCTTGCTGTACGGTACCGGGATGCGCAAGTCGGAGTCGGTGGACATCGACCTGGCCCAGGTCGATTTCGAGGCGCGCAGCCTGCAGGTGGTAGGCAAGGGCAACCACCAGTTGATCAAGTACGCACCGCCATGGGCGTTCGAGAAGCTGCAGGCGTGGCTGGACTTGCGCCGTCAGGACCTGCCGGCAGGGGCCGAAGACGACCTGTTCCTGTTCAACCGCATCCGCCGCGGTAACCACATTACCCGGGCGCGTATCACCAAGCATGCGATCTACTACATTGCCCGCCAGCGCGGTGCGCAAGTGGGGGTGAAAATCATGCCGCACGACTTCCGCCGGGCGTTCATTACCCGGGTGATCGAAGAGCATGACCTGTCGATTGCCCAGAAGCTGGCGCACCATGCCAATATCCAGACCACAGCCAGCTATGACCGGCGTGACGACAACGAACGCCGGCGTGCGGTGGACCGCTTCGATTATTGAGGTCTGATATTTTGGGGCCGCTTTGCGGCCCCACTTACACTGCTGCCGGCACCGAAACAGGGCCGACCCACGCCCCCGCTTTGTGCGCCTTCCCGCCGTATGCCCGATGCCAGAGCGGCCGCGGCGAAAGTTTCATTTGAGTTCACCTGCGGAGTTGGCCCGCAACCTGCTATATCCAGCCTGCGAATTTGATCGAGTGGTCAGGCCGCGCGTGCTAGCTGCTGCCCGCGCCAGACCCTCTAAACGGCCAGCAGGCCACGGATTTCAGGGGCCGCAGGATGTCGCTCGCGGAGCATATCGAACAACAACAAGACGATGCAGGCTGGAGCGCCCACCTGCAGTTGCGCTTTGTCAGGCGCGACGATGTGACCCGCCTTGGTGCGCGTCGGCATTTCGGACCTCTTTTGGTGCAGCGGCCCTTCTATCCGGAAGGAGCACCGTGCCATGTCTATGTCCTGCACCCGCCGGGTGGCATCGTCGCCGGCGACCGCCTTGACCTGGATATCCACCTGGAACCCGGCAGCCATGCGCTGCTGACCATGCCTGGTGCCAGCAAGTTCTACCGCAGCATCGGCCCGACCGCGCGGCTGACCCAGCGCTTTCAGCTGGCCGCTGGCAGCACCCTGGAATGGCTGCCGCAAGACAGCATCTTCTTTTCCGGCGCCCGCGCCAGCCTGCACAGCCGTTTCACCCTCGAACCCGGGGCGCGGCTCCTGGCCTGGGAAACCCTGTGCCTGGGCCGCCCTGTCATGAACGAGCGTTTCGAGCAGGGCGCTCTGGACAGCCGTTTGCACATCGAACTAGCCGACGAAGTCGGCCTGCATGAACGCCTGCGTATCGAAGGCGGGCGCCTGGACAAGCTCGGCGGGCACCCGCTGCTCGCTACGTTCTGTGCGGCACCCGCCGACCAGGCGGTGCTGGAGCAGGTTCGCCCACTGCTCGACGAACTGGCCAACCCGGCCGGCGCGACCCTGCTGGGGTCGTTGCTGGTGATCCGTGTGCTTGACCATGACAACCAACACCTGCAACGCACCCTGCAACGCCTGTGGCATGTGCTGCGCCCGGCCGTCCTTGGCCTGCCAGCCTGCCCACCGCGTATCTGGGCTACCTGAGAGAGCGCCATGGAGCTGACCCCGAGAGAGAAAGACAAACTGCTGTTGTTCACCGCCGCATTGCTGGCAGAACGGCGCCTGGCCCGTGGCCTGAAGCTCAACTACCCGGAGGCCGTGGCGCTGATCAGTGCTGCCGTGCTGGAAGGCGCCCGCGATGGCCGCACCGTTGCCGAGCTGATGAGCCAGGGCCGCGAGGTGCTGACCCGCGATCAGGTGATGCCTGGCATTGCCGAAATGCTCCACGACGTGCAGGTCGAAGCGACCTTCCCGGATGGCACCAAGCTGGTGACCGTGCATGACCCTATCGTCTGAAACCGCTCAGGAGCCCCGCATGATCCCAGGTGAAATCCAGGTCGCCGCTGGCGATATCGAGCTGAACAGTGGCCGCGAAACGGTCAGTGTCAGTGTGGCCAACCACGGCGACCGGCCGGTACAGGTTGGCTCGCACTACCACTTCTACGAAGTCAACGACGCGCTGGTGTTCGACCGTGCGCCAACCCTGGGCTTTCGCCTGGATATCCCGGCTGGTACCGCCGTGCGTTTCGAGCCGGGCCAGGCGCGCACCGTGCAACTGGTGGCCTACGCCGGCAAGCGTGAAGTCTATGGCTTCCAGGGCAAGGTAATGGGCCCGCTGGAGGGCAGGGTATGAGCCGTATTTCCCGCCAGGCTTATGCCGACATGTTCGGGCCTACTGTGGGCGACCGCGTGCGGCTGGCTGATACGGCGTTGTGGGTAGAGGTGGAGAAGGACTACACCGTCTATGGCGAAGAGGTGAAGTTTGGCGGTGGCAAGGTCATCCGCGACGGCATGGGCCAGGGCCAGATGCTGGCCGCCGAGGCCATGGACCTGGTGCTGACCAACGCCCTGATCATCGACCATTGGGGTATCGTCAAGGCCGACATCGGCATCAAGCACGGGCGTATCGCGGTGATCGGCAAGGCCGGCAACCCGGATGTGCAGCCGGGCGTCAACATACCGGTGGGCCCCGGCACCGAAGTGATCGCGGCCGAGGGCAAGATCGTCACCGCCGGCGGTGTCGACTCGCATATCCACTTCATCTGCCCGCAGCAGGTGGATGAGGCCCTGAACAGCGGCGTCACCACCTTTATCGGCGGCGGCACCGGGCCTGCCACCGGCACCAATGCCACCACCTGCACGCCCGGCCCCTGGTACCTGGCGCGCATGCTGCAAGCTGCCGACAGCCTGCCGATCAACATCGGCCTGCTGGGCAAGGGCAATGCCTCGCGGCCAGAAGCGCTGCGTGAACAGATTGCAGCCGGTGCTGTGGGCCTCAAACTGCATGAGGACTGGGGCTCGACCCCGGCGGCTATCGACTGTTGCCTGGGCGTGGCCGAAGAAATGGACATCCAGGTGGCGATCCATACCGACACCCTCAACGAGTCCGGTTGCATCGAAGACACCCTGGCAGCCATCGGTGACCGCACCATCCATACCTTCCACACCGAAGGTGCCGGCGGTGGCCATGCGCCGGACATCATCCGCGCCGCGGGGCAGGCCAACGTGCTGCCATCCTCGACCAACCCGACCCTGCCGTACACGGTCAATACCGTGGACGAGCACCTGGACATGCTCATGGTCTGCCATCACCTGGACCCGAGCATCGCCGAGGACGTGGCCTTTGCCGAATCGCGCATCCGCCGCGAAACCATTGCTGCCGAGGACATCCTCCACGACATGGGCGCCTTTGCCATGACCTCGTCCGACTCCCAGGCCATGGGCCGGGTCGGCGAAGTGGTGTTGCGCACCTGGCAGGTTGCCCACCAGATGAAGCTGCGCCGTGGGCCTTTGGCCCCAGACACGGCCTACAGCGACAACTTCCGGGTCAAGCGTTACATCGCCAAGTACACCATCAACCCGGCGCTGACCCACGGCATCGGCCACGAAGTGGGCTCGGTAGAGCCGGGCAAGCTGGCCGACCTGGTGCTGTGGTCGCCGGCGTTCTTCGCAGTCAAGCCGGCCCTGGTGATCAAAGGCGGCATGATCGTCACCGCGCCCATGGGCGACATCAACGGCTCCATCCCCACGCCGCAACCGGTGCACTACCGGCCGATGTTCGGCGCCCTCGGTGCCGCGCGACATGCCACGCGCATGACCTTCCTGCCCCAGGCGGCAATGGACCGCGGCCTGGCCGAAGAGCTGAACCTGCGCAGCCTGATTGGCGTGGTCAACGGTTGCCGCCGGGTACGCAAGCCCGACATGGTCCACAACACCTTGCAGCCGCTGATCGAGGTGGATGCGCAGACCTACCAGGTGCGCGCCGATGGCGAATTGCTGGTCTGCGAGCCCGCCAGCGAACTGCCGCTGGCCCAGCGTTACTTCCTGTTTTGAAGGAGCACCCATGATTGTCCTGAACCGCCGTATCACCGACCCCGGCACGCTGGCCGTAAGCGGCACCGTCACCCTGGACGTGGACAGCCGCATCAAGAGCCGCCTGCGGGTGACCCTGGACGATGGGCGCGAAGCCGGGCTCATGCTCGAGCGTGGCCACCTGTTGCGTGGCGGTGAACTGCTAGCCGATGCCGAAGGCAGCCAGCTGATTCGCGTACTGGCGGCGCCCGAGGCCGTGTCGACGGTGCGCTGCGCTGATGCCCACCTGCTGGCCCGCGCGGCCTATCACCTGGGTAACCGCCACGTGCCCCTGCAAATCGAGCCTGGCCTGTTGCGCTTCCAGCATGACCATGTGCTGGACGACATGCTGCGTGGCCTGGGCCTGACGGTAGAAGCCGAACAGGCACCGTTCGAGCCTGAAGCGGGGGCGTACCAGAGCGCACCGCACGGCCACAGCCATGCCCACGGCCACGATCACCCGTTCGTGCGCCTGCCTGCCCATTCCTGAACTGCCCTGGAGCAACCCATGAAAAAGACGTTCGCCCTGTTTCTGCTGATGCTGGCCCTGCCTGCCTTCGCCCACCCTGGCCATGACAGCAACCCGCTGCAGGACGGCCTGCTGCACCCGCTGACCGGCCTTGACCACCTGCTGATGCTGCTGGGCACCGGGGTACTCGCTGCATTGACCGGGCGCAGCCTGACGCTGCCCCTGGCAACCCTGGCGGCGATGTTTGGCGGGGCAGTGTGTGGCCACTTGTTTGGCGACGTGATGGGCATGGAAACCTTGATCGCCCTATCGCTGCTGGTGGCTGCCGGGGCGGTACTGCTGCCGAGCCGCCAGTTGCTGCTGGCCATGGCCATGCCGGTGTTCGCCCTGTTCCATGGCTGGGCCCATGGCGTAGAAGCCACGCCAAGTGCGTTCTGGCAATTCAGCGCAGGCTTTGTCGCGGTCAGCGGCCTGCTGCTGGCGGCGGGCTTTGCGGTCGGTTGCCTGCTGCGCCGGCACAGTGGCCTGCAGAAGGCCTTTGGTGGTGGCTTGCTGGCCAGCGCCGCGCTGGTGCTGGCCGGTTGATGGACAGCGACCTGGCATTGCTGCGCCTGCTGCAACTGGCCAGCCCCGGCCTGCCAGTGGGCGGCTTTACCTACTCGCAAGGCCTGGAGTGGGCGGTGGAGGCGGGCTGGGTACAGGGCGCGGACGGTTTCAGTGCCTGGCAGCGCGAGCAGGTCGCCGACACCTTGGCCTGCCTCGACTGGCCGGTGCTGGCGCGCCTGTACCACGCTTGCCAGGCCGAAAACGCCGAGGCGTTCGGCCACTGGAGCCGCTTCCTGCTGGCCAACCGCGAGACCGCCGAGCTGCGCCTGGAAGAGCAGCAACGTGGCGCGGCGTTTGCGCGGCTGCTTGACGGCTGGCAACTGGGCCAGGCCCCGGCCTGGCGCGCCAGCCTTGAACTGACCCAACTGGGCGGTATGGCCTGGTTGGCTGTGCACTGGGCAATCCCGCTGCGCCAGCTGGCCCTTGGCTATGCCTTTGCCTGGCTGGAGGGCGCGGTCATGGCCGGGGTCAAGCTGGTGCCTTTCGGCCAGCAGGCGGCCCAGACCTTGCTTCGAGAGCTGAGCACCGGCTTGCCCGCAGCCCTCGATCAGGCACTGGCCCTGGGCGATGACCAGCTCGGTGGCGGCCTGCCATTGCTGGCCATTGCGTCATCACGTCACGAAACCCAATACACCCGTTTGTTCCGTTCCTGAGGACTGCCTTCATGCAAAGCTATCAACAACCGCTGCGCGTCGGTGTCGGCGGCCCGGTCGGCTCTGGCAAGACCGCACTGCTGGAAGCGCTGTGCAAGGCCATGCGCGACCACTACCAGATCGCCGTGGTCACCAACGACATCTACACCAAGGAAGACCAGCGCATCCTCACCGAGGCCGGCGCCCTTGAACCGGAGCGTATTGTGGGCGTGGAAACCGGCGGCTGCCCGCATACGGCGATTCGCGAAGACGCCTCGATGAACCTGGCGGCCGTCGAGGCGCTGGCGCGCAAGTTTGGCAACCTGGAGGTGATCTTCGTCGAAAGCGGCGGTGACAACCTCAGTGCCACGTTCAGCCCGGAGCTTGCCGACCTGACCATCTATGTGATCGACGTGGCCGAAGGCGAGAAGATACCGCGCAAGGGCGGCCCTGGCATTACCAAGTCGGACTTCCTGGTCATCAACAAGACCGACCTGGCGCCGTATGTAGGGGCTTCTTTGGAAGTGATGGAGCGCGACACCCAGCGCATGCGCCCGCAGCGGCCGTGGACTTTCAGCAACCTGAAGAAGGGTGAGGGGTTGCAGGCGGTGATCGACTTCATCGTCGAGCGCGGGATGCTGGGTGCGCGCGGCTGATCTGATGGGTTGAATGATTGCTGGCCCATGGCACGGTCATTGTGGGAGCGGGTTTACCCGCGAACACCGGCGAAGCCGGTGCCAGACACCGCGTCGCCTGATTCGCGGGTGAACCCGCTCCCACAGGGCCTTGTGCTGGCTTGCATCAGTTATGGCAGCAGTGTGGCTGCTCTGGCTGCCCTTCATAGCGGTCATGGTGCCGCACCCAGTCCATGGTTCCGCATTCGTTGCGCCCCAGTGGCGCAATGTCGAGGAAGTTGTAGGTGTTGACCAGTATGTCCAGCCCACGGGCATAGGTTGAGTAGGTGTGGTACACGCTGCCATCCGCTTCGCGGTAGAACGCACTCAAGCCGGGCAGTTCGCTTTCACTGCCCTCGTACGGTTCATAGTTGTACTGCCGTTCACCCTCGCTGCCGACACTGACGCCAAAGTCCTCGTTGAAACCGCTGCCCTGTGACGAGTACCAGGGGAACTGCCAGCCCATGCGCCGACGGAACGCCTGGAACTCGGCATACGGCGCTCGGGATACCGCCACCAGCGACACGTCATGGTGCGCCAGGTGCAGGTTGGCACCGTCAAAATGGTCGGCCAGGAACGAGCAACCGGGGCAGCCTTCGCTCCAGCCCTCGACGAACATGAAATGGTAAAGCAACAACTGGCTGCGCCCCGCAAACAGGTCGGCCAGGCTCAGTTCGCCGTCCGGCCCCTGAAACTGATAGTCGTGCTCGACCTTGACCCAGGGCAGGGCGCGGCGGGCTGCTGCCAGCGCGTCGCGGTGGTGGGTAAAGGCTTTTTCATGCAGCCACAGTTGCTGGCGGGCCGCCAGCCACTGGCTACGGGAAACCACCGGGTGCCTGCTTTCGCTTGTGCTCATGGTGCTGTCTCCACGCTGGGGGATTCACACATTAGTCGAGCACGCTCAGGTCGAATCGACACGCACCGGTGGCCGGGTGATGAGCGGTACGGCGCTCAGCCGGAATGGGCGATTTGCCCTTCGGTCAGTTCATCTGCGGCGTCATCCTCGCCGGGCAGCGCGGTGATCACGCTGAAGTCACTGATTTCTACCCTGCCGCCGCCGTAGCCCAGCAGGTGGAAGGAAAACGCCTTGCGCTCGGTAGGGTTGTCAAAGCTGAACTCCATTTCCATTGGATTGTCGGCGGTGACCTTCACTTCAGCAGGCAAACCCAACTGTACGTCCTGCTCCAGTTGCTTGGCCTTGAGCTGGATATAGGCCACACGTTTGGGGTCCAGCGAGCGCACCTTTACCCGCACCCGGGTATGCGATCCCCCTGGCATTTCCAGGTACTGGGCGCCGATCAGGTTGTCGGCCCAGTCATCGTGGATGCGCTTGCGCAACTTGATGGGCGAAGGGCCGCCAAACTGGTAACGCAAGTTGAGCGGGGTTTGCAGCAGTGACTGGTCGAGCACCCCGGCCAGGGCGCCGATCTGCTGGCCGAGCAGGCTGTCGCCCGGGCCCAGGTAGCGGGCCTGATCGGCAATGAAACCTTCGCTGGCGTAACGTCGGCAGCGTTGCTGGAAGTCACACTCGGTGAAGACGCCCTGGCCGTTGTGGTAGCGCAGCATGCCGTTGGTGTAAGAAATCATCTCGCGGCCGGTGTCGTAGTCACGGTATAGCGAGCGACCGCCAAGCGCCATGGGAATGGGCAGTGCAAAGTAGTCGAGCACGGAGGTGGCCAGGTCGATATGGCCATAGGTGCCGCGTTTGATATGCGGCAGCTGCGCCTGCTCCGGCGCCAGGGTGAGGTTGAAGCCCCAGGACGAGGCCAGGCGCACGCCATCGATACCATGGGACTCGTCGGAGGTCACCACCACCAGGGTGTCCTTGAGCACGCCCTGGCGTTCGAGGTTGTCGAGGAAGGCCCCGAGCGCGTCGTCCAGGTAGGCGACCGCTGCCTGTTTTGGCGTGTCATAGCGCTCCAGGTATTCGGCTGGCGCGGAGTACGGCTGGTGGGTACCCACGGTGAGCAGGGTCAGCATCCACGGCTTGTCCTGTTTCTGCAGCTGGCCGACGTAGTCCAGGGCACCTTCGAAGAAGGCCCGGTCATCCTTGCCCCAAGGGAAGTCCAGGTAGTTCTTGTTGCGGAACCACTCCAGGCCATGCACCGAGTCGAAGCCGATATGCGGCATGATGCGGTCCTTGGCCATGAAGCGCAGGCCGGCACCTTGCAGGTAGTGGGTGGTAAAGCCGGCCTGGCGCAGTTGCGCTGGCAGGCAGGCCTGGTTGCGTTCGTTCTGGGTCAGCAGCTCGACGCCCTTTGGCGTGCCATTGGCCAGCTTGTCATAATCGCCGCACAGCATCGCATAGAGGCCGCGGATGGTCTGGTGGGTATGCAGCACATAGTCAGGGGTGTTCATGCCACGCTCGGCCCATTGGCTGACCTTGGGCATCAGGTCTTCGTCGAAGCGGCTGTGCAGGGCCTGACGGTTGGGCCGCAGGTAGGCGCCGGGGATGCCTTCCACCGTGATGACCAGCAGGTTGCGAGCGTTGCCTGGCCCGGCCAGCAGCCGCTGCCCGTGCAGGTCGGATTGGGTAAGGCCACTGCTGGCCAGCGGCGTGAAGGTTTGCGTGTGGCCCATCCAGCCTTCGACCGTGCGCTCCAGGCTGCCGACACCGGCCGACATCAGTTGGTGGGTGAGGTTGTATTGGCGCCACTGGTCGGCGTCGGTAGGTGCCAGCTGCTGACTTCCCCAGTGGGAACCAAAGAGCAATACTGGAATGGCCCAGGCCGTGCGGGGCAGGGGCATGCTGCGTTGGCTACGGCTGCGCCAGGCCGTGGCCAGCCAGGCCAGCAGGCCGGCACCCATGGTCAAGGGCAGCCAGGCGTGGGCCAGGCCGCCACCGGTCGAATTCTCCATGAATTGCGGGTCGAACAGGTACGTCAGGTCGGCGCTGGTGGGCAACCGGCCCACGGCGCTTACCAATTCGGCGGAAGCCACCCACAGGGCTGCCCAGGCCAGCAGCACGGGCAGGGCCAGCCACCATGGCCGACGGTGCAGCAGCACTATCAGCAGGCTGCCGAGGGCGAGGTCGGACAGGTAACCGAGCGGGTTGGACCAGCCCAGCATGGCGCGCGTACCCAGTGGGATCACCAGCACCAGGGTTGCCAACGCGGCAAGCCGGGTACGTGGGTGGTCTGACAGGTTCTTCACAAAAACTTCCCTTTTGCCATTAAATCGTCATGCATCTGTGCTGGATGATAACAGGCCGGGGAAGGGAAAGCGGTTTGCTACAAGGCTGGTAACCAAAAGCCGGGCCCGCGCAAGCGGGCCCGGCCGAGGGCAAGTGTCAGAAGTAGTAGGGGAATTTCAGGCTGAAGGAAAAGTCTGGCGCATCATCGGTCAGTCCAATGGACAGGTTGGGTACGATGGTCAGGTTGTTGGTAGCGGCGAAGGTCAGGCCGACGTTGAAGTTGGCGGCGTTGTAATCACTGTTGGAGATCGATTGCCAGTCGCCGCCATCGGGTTTGATCTTGCTTTTGCGGGCGAACTGGTCAGACACCGAGAACGACATGCTCATCTTTTCGTTCAGGGCAAAGGCGATACCGCCGCCAATTTGCCAGGAATCGCCAAGCTTCACGTCACCCGGCACCTTGCTGTTGACCTGCGGGCTGATATCGCTGAACGAGTCCTGCATGTTGTACGTGTAGGACAGGCTGCCGAACAGCACGGCCGGGTCGAAGGTCTTGACCAGCGAGATGCCCGGTGTGATCGACCACACGCCGTTGCCGGTCGGCAGGCTGTCCGGCACTGCCAGGTTATTGTTGCCGTCAACCTCGCGCAGCTTGATGCCATACGGATCTTTGCCGGTAGGCGCCTTGACCCGCAGGGTGGCAACAGCGTCAGGCCAGTTCTCGTCCTCGTCGATGAATTTATAGGCCACGCCAACGTTGATGTCGCCGATTTCCGGGTCGCGGGTGACGGTTGCATCGGACGTGGTGGCCCCGGCACCTCCCGCTCCGC
Organism: Pseudomonas sp. WOUb67; assembly: GCF_050058005.1. Lineage (NCBI taxonomy): Bacteria > Pseudomonadati > Pseudomonadota > Gammaproteobacteria > Pseudomonadales > Pseudomonadaceae > Pseudomonas > Pseudomonas sp. WOUb67. Next base: position 3,589,813 of record NZ_CP170112.1, read on the forward strand.
CGGAAGAATAAGTGGACTCGCGGTACACCACGGGAACGTTGATGTCGAACTGCCAGCGCTGCGCCAGGTTGTAGCGCGCGGTCATGTCCAGGGTCCAGTTGTCGGCCTTGATCCGGTCAAGGTTGATACTGCCAAGGAAGATCGAATCCAGCGCCAGGAAGCCGTTGAGTGTCAGCGCACGGGTATCGTAATGGGTGTAGGTGACACCGGTTTCGAAGCTGAACTTGCCACCGCCAAAGAACCCGCTGGCTTCGTCGTACAGGTTGGAAACGCTTTGCGCCGGCTCGGAATCGGCGGTCAGCGCCTGGCCATAAGAGCTGCCTGTGGTGCCCGGCGCGCCTGAGGCGACGGTTTGCGCACCTTTGACCCCCTCGGCGGGGGACTTGACCAGGCGTTTGGGCGGCGCCGCTGCCGGGGCCTCCTCGACCTGGCGCACGCGCTGCTCCAGTACCATCAGCGCCTGTTGCTGGGCCTCGTAGCGGCGTTTGAGTTCTATCAGTTCCTGTTTCAGCGCTTCGACCTGGGGGTCGGCGGCTGCGTAGAGTGCTGTGGCGGGGGCCAGGGTAGTCAAACAGACAAAAGCGCGAAGCGTAAAAGATCGGTACATGGAGTTGCCGTCCCTTCCAACTACTTGTGATGAGACTGAGCGTAGATCAGTATCCGAAAGTGCGAAGACCTTTGAGCTGGTCAAGGCTACCGTTGAGCGAAGCCGCTGTCGGCACGTTCTCGCGCATGACGACATTCAGGGATGTCACGTTTTTGACCATGTTGCCGTTGCCAAGCAGGGTCGAGTTCTGCATCAGCCCTCCTTGGGCCAGACGTTGCATACTGCTGCCCTGGTTATTGCTGGCATTGATGTTGAGCTGCACGCCTACACCGCTGGAAGACACGCTGAGCGCGCCGGCACCGTTTTCCCCGACCAGCGTCTGGCCAGCGGCCAGCACCTGACCTTGCTGCTGCACGGCGGGGGCCTGGTTGGCCTTGGTGACGTTGATATCGACGTTGTTGTAGGCCGCGTTATTGTCACCGGCCGCACGGACCACCTGGGTCACCCCCTCGGTCGTGCCAAGGCCGTTACCGCCCGTGACCACACCCGTCCCGGCAGAGGGCGCATTGTTCGGAGCTGTGCCTGTGCCTTTTTCATCGATCATCGACACATAGAACTGGGGCTTGATGGTCGCTTGCTGAACCTGCAGCGTGGACGTCGCCCCGATCACGTCGCCCTTGGCGTTTTGCCAGGTGCTGCTCATGACGATGCCGAAGCTTACGATCCGTCCCGGCATCACATAGCGGCCACGCAGGTTCGCCAGTTCCTGGTCCTTCAGCTCGATGGGTTTCAACGGCTCGGCGTGGCTTGGCAGGCTGGCAGCCAGGCAGGCGATGGCCAGCCACAATGAAGACTTCATGAAATGCTCCCTGGAGCATCATGCTCCTTGTCAATAGAACAGTCGTTAGAAGAAGTCGCTTTTTATGAAGCCGAAGTCCAGCAGCTCGTTGTCCTTCACTGGGGTGAAGTTGTCCACCCGGCCCTTGGCGGTCAGCGGCAGGGGCGGGTCGAGCAGGATATTGTTCTTGTCGTAACCCTGACCGATCACGGCGAAAATGATGCCGTTCCAGCCCTTGAGGAAGTCTTCGACTTTGTAGCGCCTATGGCCCAGCACCGGGTCACCGACGTATACCCAGCCTTTGTCGATTTTCTGCATGACCACGAAGTGCTTGTAGCCACGCACATCCATCAGCACCACGACCGGGATACGCACGCTGTGCAGGGTGTCGGGCGCCACCCGGTAACCGCGGGCACGCATCCCCAGGCTTTCGACGTAGCGTTTCATGTCGAGCATCGAGAAACCCTGCGTGCGCACCAGGTCCTGGTCGGCGTGGGCCAGCATGCCTTCGATGATCTGATGTTCGTCCACATCCAGCCAGTAGGCCTGGCGCAGGATGGTGGCCAGCGCGGCGGCGCCGCAGCTGAAGTCGGTTTTCTGTTGCACCAGGTCGGCAAACTTGCGTTCGCGCACGCTCTGGATCGGTTTGAACACGACGGCGCCGCCCGGCAGGACGGACAGCGGCATTTGTGCAGCTTCGCTCACGCTGGCCAGGCACAGCAAAAACGCCAAGGCGAAAATACGCATGATCGGGTGCCTTCCGGTGTGTTGAAGAAAGGCCCCCCGAAGGGGGCCTCAAGCGCAACGTTTAGAACGAGGTGTTGGAGATGGCCAGCGAGTTGCTCTGCTGGTTGCCCACACCGGCTGCCACGTTCACGCCCAGGTTGCCGCTGCCACCATTTACCGAACCGCTAAGGGTTGCAGTATTGGTAACAGGGTTGGCCCAGCCGGTCGGGGTCAGCACTTGGAAGGACACAGTATTGCTCAAGTCGTAAGCGCTGCTTTCGCTGTAGCTCTTCGAAACGTCGTTCGAGGATTGTTTCGATTTCTCGCCAGACTTCGAGAAGTCAGACGCCGAAGCATTCTCATACGAAGAGTCGTGAGACTTGGTGTAGGAAGAGTCTTTCGACTTGTCGTACGACGATTGATGCGACTTGTCGTAGTTGGAGTCGAAGGCCTTCTCGAACGACGAGTCGTAGGCACTTTCGTGCGACTTGTCGACCGATACATCCAGCGATGCATTGAGCGAACCGTCGAAGGTGCTGGAGCGGGTGCGTTCGCGACGGCCATCATCAGTGGTCAGGGTACGCGTAGCGTTGGCTGCGGCGTCCAGCGAGGCCGTCAGGTTGGCGCTGCTCGACGAGCTGTTGCTGCCGCTGGCTGAGCCGCTCAGGCCCCAGCTGTTGGAGCCACTTGCGCTGGAACTGTTGGAGCCGCTGGCGTTCGAGCTGCTCGAACCGCTGGAGTTCCAGCCGCTCGAACCACTGTTGCTGGCGCTTTGCGAGCCAGCCACGCTGAAGCTCGACGACGAGCTGCGGTCGTCAGTCGAGTTGAACGTGCCATCACGCGATGCCGAACCGCTTGCCGAGGTGGTGATGGTGATCGTGTCGACGCGATAGGTGCGGTCAGCACCGTTGTTCACGGTCAGGCCAGGACCATCCTGATTGGCAGAGGCGGTGGCAGTGGCATTACCCAATGGTGCATTGGAGTTGGCGATTGCCATGGTGTTTTTCTGTTGGTTGAGGTCACCACCGGCAACGTTGATGCCGATATTGCCTTCAGCCCCACTGGCCGAGCCGCTCATCACAGCCGACGACTGGGTCGACCAGTTGTCGACTCGGTTGTTCCTGCTGGTTTGCTGAACGTCTGCAGTCGCGTTGGCCATACCGAACACGAAGCTGTTGTCCAGGCTCGAATCGGCGCCAGCGTTGGCAATGGCAGCGGCGTTGTCCTGCTGGTTGCCGTTACCGGCCGCCACGTTGACACCCACGTTACCGCTGGAACCTTGGCCCGAGTCGCTCATCTCGGCTTCGTTGATGGTGCCTTGGTTGGTGATGGTGTTACGGGTGCTGCTTTGGGTGTCTATAGCATCGGCCGTTGCATACACAGGGATTTTGGTGGGTGGAGGCGTATGCTGACCATTATTATGGTGGCCGTTATGGTGGTCATTACGCCGATCGTTTTGCCCAGCTTGTACAGCAACAGCCATGACCGCAGCAATTGCGAAAACCAGAGGCTTGATTGCCATCGAGGGTTTCATGGTGATTCTCCGTACTTTATTAGGTTAAGTGTTGTTCTTAACTGATTGGGTCAATCCGCGACCCGGATGCTCAAGGTGTTGGCCATGCGGTTTCCCACCCCGGCACTCTGGTTCAACTGGATCACCCCACGGCTACCGGTGAAGGCCTGGTCACTGGTGGTGACCTGGCGATAGCCGGCTGGAATGTCAGTTGCTCCGGAGTTGTTGATCAGCGCCACGTTCTGTTGCATGAGGACGCTGTCGTCGATGCTTTGCGGTTGCGCACTGAGGGTGATGCTCAGGGCGTTGGCTTGCTGGGTATTGGCACCGGCGCTCTGATTGACGCCCAGTGCGCCACTGCCGTTGCTGAAGGCGTTGCCCTGAATGGTCGAGCGGGCATCCATCGCGCTGTCGGCCGGCGTGTTCAGCCGCTGGCGGATCTGCGTGCTGGCGTTCGCTTCAGGCCCCACGGCGATGGCACGCGCATTGACCTGTTGCTGCTTGTCACCTGCAGCCTGGTTGACAGAGAGGTTGCCCTGATAGCGGCTGCCAGAGTTGTCGATATTGGCGTTATTGATAACGGGAACAAGCGAGTCGGCGAGGGCTGGCACACTGCACAGGGTGGCCAGAATCAGCAGCATATGCTTCATCTCACTTGCCCCCGCCAGTCAGGATCTGCAACGGAGCGAGCCCGCGCTGAACACTTGAGTTGACCATGTTCGAGATCCCGTTGCCCGATCCCCCAGTGCCCCGACCACTCGACAGGTTGGGTAGTTGGTTCTGGTTGCCGAGGTTGCCGCCCAGGTTGTTGGTCTGCTGGGTGATCATGTTGCTGATGCCGGAGCCACTGCTGATGCTGGCGAAGTCGCCATCGCTCAGCTCGTTGGTCTGTTTGAGCACGTAGGCAGAAGGGTTGGCGTTGACCGTGGTGGGACTTGGGTCAGGGATCAGGGGGGGGACTGTCGCGTTGCGCACCTGCACGTCGCGTTTGATGATGATGATCCCGTTGTCCGCCTGGGCCGTCAGGCTCAGTGACCCCAATACACAACCCACCATTACGAGGTGATAGAGGTGTTTGGCACTTTTCCTCACGACGGCAACTCCTTCTTTGAGCGCTGGCCCTGTTCAGCGATGCGAACAACAGAGCAGAAGGTGTGCCGCTTTTGAGAATCGTTTGCAGATCAACGGGTTAAGGCAAAGGGATGAGAATCTGCGGCGTATTCTGTCTCAGGGTTGATACAGGTAGCCGGGGGTATTGCTGGCTAAACCAGCAGTGGCTTTGACTGGAAGGGTTTTTGCAGGGGTGTTTCATTGGCTTGACACTGACGCCGATGCGGGGGAAAGCCCCGCAATTTCGGGGGCTTTGCCCCACCGGTGTGTCTCAGTGGCTTAACACTCGGTCGGGCATGCTGGCGTATCAATATTAAGCAGCGTAGCAACCGCCTGCAGGGCCAGTAATTGGCGCTGTGGCCAATTGCCCTCAAGTATCTGGTGCGCCTGATCATGCCGCTGCAACCAGGCCAGGCTGTCGTCGAAAAAGCGCTGGCGGTCGTTGAGGTCGGGCTGGCTGCGCTGGCCGTCGGCAACCCAGTCCACGCCTTGCGGGCTGAGCAGCAGGTGCAGGTCGTAACGTCTTGCAAGCAATGCCTGTTCCAGCCAGGGCGGGCAGTCGTTGAACAAGGCGTGGCTCCAGAGCATGTTGCTCAGCAGGTGGGTGTCGAGGATCAGTAGCGGTGGGGCCTGCTCGCGGGCCCGGTCCTCCCAGGCCAATTGGCCCCGGGCGATGGTGGGGATATCGGCGTAGCAGGTATCGCGGCACTCCTGGTCGATGAAGTGGCGAACGTACTCGCCCACCACCACGCCGCCGAAATGCGCCTGGATCACGCCACTGAGCCAGCTCTTGCCGCTGGATTCGGGGCCGCACAGCACCAGTACCTTCATGGCCTGTTCTGCGCTCATGGCTGCACCAACGCCGGGTCGCGCCGCCATTCCAGCCAGCCGCGCACGGCAATCAGGGTAAGCACGGCGAAGAAGCCTGCAGTGAAGTACAGCTGCTGGTGCAGGTACTGGCCTACATAGACGATGTCTACCACTACCCACAGCGGCCAGCATTGCAGGCGCTTCTGGGCCATCCACAGTTGCGCTACCAGGCTGAAGCCGGTGAGGGTGGCGTCCAGCCAGGGCAGGGCGGCATCGGTCCAGTTGGCCATGGCCGCGCCCAGGGCCGCGCTCAGCAGCAGCCCGGCAGCCAGGCCGCCAAGCAGTGCCGGGCGTTGCAGGCGGGAAACCTGGCGGGCGTCTTCAGCGTGGCCGGGGCGCTTCCATTGCCACCAGCCGTACAGTTGCAGGATGGCGTAGGCCAGTTGAAGCAACATGCCCGAATACAGCTTTACCTCGTAGAACAGCCAGCCATAGATCAGCACCATGACCAGGCCGATCGGCCAGCACCAGGCGTTCTGCTTGACCGTAAGCCAGACAGCGGTAACGCCGAGGACGGCGGCGATGAGTTCAAGGCCGGACATCGGCGATCCTTGGAGAGTCTATCGAGGGAAGGGCGCGATTGTAGCGGGTCAGACAGGCAAGGTGTAGGTACTTGAAAGTTTGCTGGCGAACTCCTGTAGGAGCAGCCTTGTGCTGCGAAGAGGCCAGTAAGGCAAATGGAGATCTGCTGGCCTTACTGGCCTCTTCGCAGCACAAGGCTGCTCCTACAAGGGTTAGACCCGGAACTGCCGCATCAACTGTTCCAGCTCCTCGCTCAACTGCCCCAGGGCCATCCCGGCATCACTGGATTGGCGCGCTGCATCGGCGGTCTGCTGGGACAGCCCGGCGGTATCCAGCACGTTACGGTTGATCTCTTCGACCACATGCGCTTGCTGCAAGGTGGCACTGGCGATGGATGCATTCAAGGCAGTGAGGTTGTTCAGCACCTGGTTGATGGCATCCAGGCTGGCGCCGGCTTCGCGGGCTTGCTCGACGGTCTGGCGCGAGGCTTCGCTGCTGGTGTCGATGGCCTTGACCGCCGCGTCCGACTGGCTTTGCAGGTGCGCGACCATGGTATGGATCTCGGCCGTTGACTGCGCTGTGCGCTGGGCCAGCAGGCGCACCTCGTCGGCGACTACGGCAAAGCCGCGGCCCTGCTCGCCGGCCCGTGCCGCCTCGATGGCTGCGTTCAGCGCCAGCAGGTTGGTCTGTTCGGCGATGGAGCGGATTACGTCCAGCACGCCACCGATGCGCGTGCTGTGCCCGGCCAGGTCGCGGATCACCTGCACGGCCTGGTCGATGGTCAGCGATAGCCGATCAATCTGCGCCAGGCTGCCATGAATGGCTTGCTGGCCATGCGCTACCTGCTGCTGCGCGGTGCGCATTTCCCCGGCGGCCTGTTCGGCGGTCTTGGCCACGTCCTGCACGGCGTACGTCACCTCGTTCACGGCAGTGGCCACTTGGTCCATCTGTAGCGATTGCTGGGCACTGTGCTGCTGTGCGGCCCCGGCATTGTCACCGACGTGCCCGGCGGAGCGGGCCAGTGCGTGGGCCGCGCCCTGCAACTGGCCGACCACCCCTTGCAGCTTGCCGTTGAAGCGGTTGAAGTGCTCGCCCAGGTGGGTGATTTCGTCACGGCCATGGGTGTCCAGGCGCCGGGTCAGGTCGCTCTCGCCGCTGGCGATATTGCCCATGGCCTGCACGGCCTCCTGCAAGGGGCGGGCGATGCTGCGGGCAATCAGCATGACCACCAGCGCCATCAGCAGGGCGATGCCCACACCCACCAGCGAGGCGTCGCGCAGCTGGCGGGCGAATTCGGCCTGCACGTCATCGACGTACACGCCAGACCCGATGATCCAGCCCCAGGGCTTGAACAACTGTATATAGGAAGTCTTGGCCACCGGCTCGCTGGCACCGGGCTTGGGCCAGCGGTAGTTGACCGGCCCGGCGTCCTGGTGGCGGGCCAGTGCGACCATCTCGTTGAACACGGCGAAGCCGTCGGGGTCGCGAATGGCCGAGAGGTCCTGGCCGTCGAGCTTGGGGTTGGCCGGATGCATGATCATCTTCGGCCCAAGGTCATTTATCCAGAAGTAGTCGTCGTGGTCGTAGCGCAGCGCCCGCACCACTTGCAGCGCCTGCTGCTGGGCAGCTTCGCGGCTGAGTGTGCCGGCCGCTTCGAGCCCTTGGTAGTAGGCCAGTACCCCGGCTGCGGTCTGCACCACGTGGCGGGTCTTTTCCGCCTTGGCCTGGTACAGGTCACCGTGGATCTGGCGCAGCATCAGCAAGCCCAGCACCACCAGCATGGCCACTGCCACCACAAGGATCAACCACAGGCGACGGCTGATCGACATCGATCTCAGAGTCTTCATCCACGAGCTCCCGCATTGTTCTTTTTATTAAGGTGCATCCAAGCATGCTTTGCGGCAGGCCCCCACCCGACTAATGGCTAAGTGCTATCTTTGTATTAGTCTGCAACAGGTCAGGTAAAGCAAATGCAAAGGCGCTCTGTCAGCATTTCGGCTGCGCAAGATGAAACCTTTAGCAGCCGTGAACTTTTCTACTGGCGTTGCGCCCAACAGTCGCTGTAAAACAGCCGGGCCGCGTGCGGCAATTTCAAGCAAATCAAGAACAAGGGGCCTGCAGCAAGCAGCGCTCCATCCGGGGGAATGATGGATTTTTGGACTGCCTTCCAGGCAATCATCTTAGGCGTGGTCGAAGGGCTGACGGAGTTTCTGCCGATCTCCAGTACCGGGCACCAGATTATCGTCGCCGACCTGATAGGGTTTGGTGGCGAACGGGCCATGGCTTTCAACATCATCATCCAGCTGGCGGCGATCCTGGCAGTGGTATGGGAGTTTCGCGGCAAGATTCTCGAAGTGACATTCGGCCTGACCAGCCAGCCCAAGGCGCGGCGTTTCACCGGCAACCTGCTGTTGGCGTTCATGCCGGCAGTGGTACTGGGCGTGCTGTTCGCCGACCTGATTCACGAATACCTGTTCAACCCGATCACCGTCGCGACCGCGCTGGTTATCGGTGGCGTCATCATGCTCTGGGCCGAGCGTCGCGAGCACATCGTGCAGGTGGACCATGTGGACGACATGCGCTGGAGCCACGCGCTGAAGATCGGTTTCGTCCAGTGCCTGGCGATGATCCCGGGTACTTCGCGCTCCGGCTCGACCATTATCGGTGGCTTGCTGTTCGGGCTGTCGCGCAAGGCGGCGACCGAGTTCTCGTTCTTCCTGGCGATGCCGACCATGGTCGGTGCGGCGGTGTACTCGGGCTACAAGTACCGCGACCTGTTCCAGCCAAGTGACTTGCCGGTGTTTGCCATTGGCTTCGTGACTTCGTTCATTTTCGCAATGATCGCTGTGCGAGCGCTGCTCAAGTTCATTGCCAACCACAGCTACGCGGCATTTGCCTGGTATCGCATCGTCTTCGGCCTGCTGATTCTGGCGACTTGGCAGTTCGGCTGGGTTGACTGGTCCACCGCCCATGGCTGAGGCGTTGCGCGGGCAACGGGCTGAAGGCGTACGCAATGTGCGCCTGAAGCTGCTGCTGTTGGGCCTGCTTTGCCTGTTGCCCGGGCTGGGTGCGGCGCGCATGGCCTGGAGCGACCAGACCTGGTGGCCATTGGCGCTGTACCCGGCAATGAGCCTGATCAGCCTGATGTTGTATTGGCAGGATAAACAGCAGGCGCGTACGCAGGCTTGGCGCACGCCAGAGAAAGTGCTGCACGCCAGTGAAATGCTGGGGGGCTGGCCGGGTGCGTTATTGGCGCAGCAGCTGTTCCGGCACAAGACCCGCAAGGTTTCGTACCAGTTGGTGTTCTGGGGGATTGTGCTGGTGCATCAGGTGTTCTGGGCGGACTGGTTGTTCTTTGAGGGGCGTTATCTGCCCTTCAATTGATTGTGACCTGTACCGGCCTCTTCGCGGGCTTGCCCGCTCCCACAGGTAAACCCTAAGTCTTCAAGGGTGTGGTAGTCCTGTGGGAGCGGGCAAGCCCGCGAAGAGGCCGGTACAGGCTGACTAGATCAACAACCCCACCTGCAACCGCTTGGGCAATCGCCGCACCACCAGTTGGTGCGAACGCTGCAACAAATCACACAACTCATCACGCCCCATGGGGTAGGGCAGCGCCATGCTGATCCACCGCGCCCGCGCCAGGTACGGCGCAGGACGCACCCCTGGGCGGTCGCAGTAGCCGAGAAACAGCTCATCGGCCACTTTGAACGACAGCCCCGCACCCGCCAGGTCGAGCACCGCGAACATCTTGTTGCCCGCCACCGAAAACACCCGGATGCCGCCCCATTTGTAGTCTTCCCGTGCACCCGGAAGGCTCAGGCAAAACGCCGCCACCTGGGCTTCGCTCATCTTCCTATCAGACATACCGCTCTCCACAGGCCTCGAAGGATGCCGCCAGGTGATCGATCCACACCCGCACCGCAGGCAGTACACCGCGCCGATGCGGGTACACCGCCTGCAGATAGCCGCCTGGCAGTGACCAGTCTGGCAGCAGGCGCACCAGTTCGCCGCGTTCCAGTTCCTCTTCGCAGAACATGCTCGGCAGCGCGGTGAACCCCAGTCCCGCCCGTACAGCAGCGTTACGTACCACGAAATCATCGATGGCCAAGCGCGGTTCCAGGGCAATTTCCTGCTGTTTGCCCTGGGGGCCGAACAGGCGGAAGTGCACCAGCCGGTCTGCTTCGGCGGCGCCGAGCACCGGCAATGACGCCAGCTCAGCCGGTTCGCGGATATGGTCGGCGAAGCCGGGCGCTGCCACCAGTTGCATCTGCGCCTGGCGCAGGCGGCGGGTAACCAGGGCCGGGTCTTCATCGCCCAGGTCGCGCACGCGCAGCGCGACGTCGATGCCTTCGGAAATCAGGTCGACCCGGCGGTTGAGCAGCACCATGTCCAGCTGCACCAGCGGGTACTGGGCAAGAAAGCGGCTGATCACATCCGGCAGGAAGGCATGCGCCAGCGCCACCGGGCAAGATACCCGCAAGCGCCCCCGCGGCTCGCTGCTCATGCTGGCCACGGCTTCATCGGCGGCTTCGGCTTCCAGCAGCATGGCCTGGCAGTGGTGCAGGTAGCGCTCGCCCACCGCCGTGAGTTTCAGCTGCCGTGTGGTGCGTTGCAGCAGGCGGGTACCCAGGCGCTCTTCCAGTTCGGCAATACGCCGCGACAGGCGCGACTTGGGGATACCCAACTGACGCCCGGCGGCAGCGAAACCGCCGGCTTCGACCACGCGGGCAAAGTAGAAAAGGTCGTTGAGATCTTGCATGGGAATGTCTCACTGTTCCATCTGTGGGACAAACTAGCGCATTTTTGCCATCTTTTCAGCCATTACTCACCCCTGTAGGATTCTCTCCATCGTGATCGCCCGACGCTGCGGTCTTCCATCACTGGAGAGTCCCATGAAACTGTTGCATATCGATTCGAGCATCCTGGGCGACAATTCCGCCTCCCGCCAGCTGAGCCGCGAAGTGGTCGAAGCCTGGAAAGCCGCTGACCCGAGCGTGGAAGTGGTTTACCGCGACCTGGCCGCCGACGCCATCGCCCACTTCTCTGCCGCCACCCTGGTAGCCGCAGGTACCCCTGAAGACGTGCGCGATGCAGCCCAGGCCTTCGAAGCCAAGCTGAGCGCCGAAACCCTGGAAGAGTTCCTGGCCGCTGATGCTGTGGTGATTGGTGCGCCGATGTACAACTTCACCGTGCCGACCCAGCTCAAGGCCTGGATCGACCGCGTTGCTGTTGCCGGCAAGACCTTCCGCTACACCGAAGCGGGCCCGGAAGGCCTGTGCGGCAACAAGAAAGTGGTGCTGGTGTCCACCGCCGGTGGTTTGCACGCTGGCCAACCGACTGGCGCCGGGCATGAAGACTTCCTGAAAGTGTTCCTGGGCTTTATCGGTGTCACCGACCTGGAAATCGTCCGCGCCCATGGCCTGGCCTATGGCCCGGAGCAGCGTAGCCAGGCCATTGATGCTGCACAGGCGCAGATTGCCAACGAGCTGTTTGCTGCTGCCTGATCCTCGGTAGCCGGCCTGTCATGGCCTAATCGCCGGCAAGCCAGCTCCCACAGGTACTGCGTACGACTCGAAGTCGATGCGAACCATGTGGGAGCTGGCTTGCCGGCGATGAGGCCGTTTCAGGCGACCGGGATAGCTGGATCAGCCGCCGCCAACGCCACTGCCCGATCAGCCGCTGGCGGGTAGATCCACTGTGTATTGATCTGCGCCTTCAGCACCTTGGCCTCGGCCTTGTCCTCCGGTGGCGACACCGCACGCTCCCACCCTTCGGTATACACCGCGCCCCAGGCGCCCAGGTCCAGGCACGTCACGTACTTGGGCTGGCTGTAGGTCATGGGGGGCACGCCAATCAGCTCGGCAGCGGCATTGTTGCCTGCATGGCGCCCCAGCGGAATCGCATGCTGGCAGGACATCACGGCATAATTGCCTAGGTCGTCACAGGCGGCATAGGCCACATCACCCGCCGCGTAGACTGCATCGTTGCCCTTGACCTTCAGGTTGCCATCCACGTGCAGACGCCCCTGGCGGTCGCGCTCGCCGCTGATCTGTTCGGTGAGCGGGTTGGCCTTGAAGCCCACCGTCCACACCACCGTACTGGCGTCGATGCGCTGGCCGTTGTCCAGCAACACGCCGGCAGGGTCAACCGAAGCTACTGTGGCACCGCACACCCACTCCACACCCAGCGCCTCGCAAGCCTGCTCGACGGCTGGGCGGATGCCGTCCCCGAGCGCTGCACCGATCTTGACGCCTCGGTCGATGACGACCACACGCAACGCTGCGTCTTCACCGAGGATTTCCCGTAGCCGTGCCGGCAGCTCGGTGGCCGTCTCGATGCCGGTAAAGCCGCCACCGGCCACCACCACGGTATTGCGCGCCGGCGTGTCAGGCAGGCTGGCCAGCGACTTGAGATGGCTTTCCAGGCGCGCCGCGCTGTCGATCTTGTCGACGTCGAACACCTGCTCGATACCGGCCATGTCGGGCCGGTTGAGCACACTGCCGCAGGCCATGATCAGGCGGTCGTAGGGCAGGGCGCACTGGGTGCCGCTGCGGGTGCGGTAGCTGACCCGGCGGGCCGCTTCATCAATGTGGAATGCCGTGCCTTGCACGAAGCGAACGTTGACGGCATCGAGCAGGTCCTGCAGCGGCGCAGCCATGGTGTGTACGTCGGGCTCATAGAAGCGCGGGCGCACATGCAGTTCGGCCTGGGGCGCGAGCAAGGTGACCTCGACGTCCTTGCTACCGTTGAGGTCAAGCTGGCGGATGGCGCTGAGTGCGCTCCACAGGCCGGCAAAGCCCGCGCCAATGATCAGGATCTGCTTCATGGTTGTGCTCCTTTTCAAGTTCGGTGGACAAGGTAGACCGTATTGCGGGTCAACGGTGTTACGAGCGCCTGCAGGAGTGCTTCAGAATGTTGGCGGCGTGATCACCCAGATCACCACGGCATCCACCTCGCCGGGGTTGCCGTAGCGGTGGGGCTCCTGGCTGGAGAAGCTGAAACTGTCGCCTTCACCCAGCTGGAAATACCGTTCGCCCACCCAAAGCTCGAAGCTGCCGCTAAGGAGGTAGCCGGCTTCTTCGCCTTCATGGCTGTAGCTTTGCTGGCTGTAGGTGCCGGGGGGGAAGCGCGAGTGCAGGATCTCCAGCTGGCGGTTGGGCTGGGGGGTGAGCAGCTGATCGACGATGCCATCTTCATAGTGCACGCTCAGGCGGCTGCCCCGCCGCACCACATAGCCCTGGTCCTCTGGCGCAGTGGTGGCTTCGCTGGCGAAGAACCACTGGATGGTCACGCCCAGGCTGCGGGCGATGTTGAACAGCGCCGGGATCGACGGGTAGGAAAGGTTGCGCTCCAGTTGGCTGATGTAGCCGGCGGTCAGTTCACTGTGTGCGGCCAGCTCCGCCAGGGTCATGCCGCGGCGCTTGCGCAGGCCGCGGATGCGGGTGCCCAGGAACTGCGGCGCGGCGCCCCCGGCTTCGCTGGCGGGGGGCTGGGGGAGTTGGCTCATGCACGTCGGTCCATCGCAAAAGCCGCAGTATGTACAGCCTCAGAGCGACCAGGCAACCGTCAGGCCGTCGTGAATCGCTTCTTCGGCGGTACGGGGTGCCAGGCAGTCGCCAACCCGCCGCACTTCCACCAGGCCGGCCAGGTCGCTGGCCAGGCTGTCTTCCGGCTGATGGCCCATGCACAGCACCAGGGTGTCGACGCCTTCGAAGATCATCGGTTCGCCGCTGGCGGTGTGCTGCAGGTACACGGTGTTGTCGTCGCTGCCATACAAGCGCGCATAGGGGGTGATGGGGATCCCCAGGCGATGCAGCTCGCCGGCCAGTTGGTCGCGCACATACAGCGGCAGGTTCTCGCCGCAATGGGTGCCATTGACTGCCAACTGCACCTGATGCCCCTCGCGCACCAGGCGCTCGGCGATACCAGGGCCGACCCAGTCGCAGCGCCAGTCGATCACCAGCACCGAACGCCCCAGCTTCACTTCATTGCGCAGTACCTGCCAGGCGTCCACCACCTGCAGTTCACCGGTGCGCTCGAACGCCGGCCAGTAGGGGGTAGCGCCGGTGGCGGCAATGACCAGGTCGGGGCTCTCGCGCTCGACCAGGGCGCGGTCGACCCGGGTGTTGCGGACGACTTCCACGCCGGCCAGGGCCATTTCCCGCTGCAGGTTGGTACTGGCGCCGCCGAACTCGCTGCGCCGCGGCAGCAATTGGGCCAGCAGCACCTGGCCACCCAGTTGCGGGCCGGCCTCGTACAGCGTTACCTGGTGCCCACGGGCGGCGGCCACGGCGGCGGCCTTCATGCCGGCGGGCCCGCCACCGGCGACGAGGATGCGCCTGGGCGTGGTGGTGGGCGTCAGCTGCCCGTACTGCAATTCGCGGCCGGTTTCTGGCCGCTGGATGCAGGAAATGGCCAAGCCACGATGGAAGTGGCCGATGCAGGCCTGGTTGCAGGCAATGCAGGCGCGCACGTCTTCGACCTGGCCGCGTTCGGTCTTGTTCGGCATCAGCGGGTCGCAGATCAGTGCACGGGTCATGCCGCAGACATCGGCCTGGCCGCGGGCCAGGATCAGTTCGGCTTCCTGGGGCTGGTTGATGCGCCCGGTGACGAACAACGGAATGTCCAGTTGCTGCTTGAAGGTTCCCGCTTCTCGGGCCAGGTAAGCCGCCTCGATGGCCATGGGCGGGACAATGTGCACGGCGCCGCCCAGGGACGCCGAGGTGCCAGCGACGATGTGCAGGTAGTCGAGCTGGCCCTGCAGGGCAACCGCTGCGGCCAGCGACTCATCCTCGCTCAGCCCTTGGCTGTCGCGCTCGTCGGCGCTGATGCGCAGGCCAATGATGAACTGCTCGTCGGTGGCAGCGCGCACGGCGGCCAGCACTTCACGCAGGAACCTCAGGCGCTGTTCCAGATCGCCGTTGTAGCCGTCGCTGCGCAGGTTCACCCGCGGGTTGAGGAACTGTGCAGGCAGGTAGCCATGGCTGGCCACCACCTCGACGCCGTCCAGCCCGGCCTGGTGCAGGCGCCGTGCCGCACTGGCGTAGCCCTGGACAATTTCGTCGATCATCGGCTGGTCCAGTGCGCGGGGCATCACCCGGAAGCGTTCGTTGGGCACCGAGGACGCGGAGTAGGCAACCGCCAGCAGGCCGTCCGCCGACTCCATGATCTCCCGCCCGGGGTGAAACAGTTGCGACAGCACCACGGTGCCATGCGCATGGCAGGCCTCGGCAAGCTGCCGGTAGCCGTCGATACAGGCATCGTCGGTGGCCATCAGCACATGCGAGGTATAGCGGGCGCTGTCGTGTACCCCGGCAACCTGCAGCACGATCAGGCCGACGCCACCGGCTGCGCGGTCGCGCTGATAGGCGATCAGCTTGTCGTTGACCAGGTTGTCGGTGGGCAGGCAGGTGTCGTGTCCGGTGGACATGATGCGGTTCTTCAAGCGTTTGCCGCGGATCTGCAAGGCTTCGAACAGGTGAGGGAAGGCGGTCTGCATACAGGCGGCTCCGGTGCGGTGTTGTTCTTGTTTTGTTTATGAAAGTGTAGCGCCAGTAAAAAATCAACTTGTTTTTTTACTGGTGCGCGACTAGGTTTTGATCACCCTCACCGCGAGGGTGTGACCTCACAACAACAAGAAATCGGGCCCTCAGGGCACCGGCAGGAGGAAGCTACGATGCAGGTATTACCCCGTGTTCCTGGCCTTTGCGCAGCGTTGCTGGCCGTTGGCCTGGGCAGCGCGCAGGCCGCACCAGAAATGGTTGTGGTCGCCTACGGCGGTGCTGGCCAGAAGGCCCAGGACGAGGCGATCTTCAAGCCGTTCAGCGCGCAGGACGGCAGCAAGTTGATCCAGAGCGAATACAACGGCGAGATGGCGCGCATCCAGGTGATGGCCGACACCGGCAACGTCGACTGGGACGTGGTGCAGATCGAGGGGCCGGACTTGATGCGCGGGTGTGAAGAGGGCGTGTACGAGCATCTGGACTGGCAGCGCCTGGGTCATGCCGCCGAGCTGATCCCTGATGCGGCGCAAGACTGCGGTTCTGCCGCATTGGTGTGGAGCGTGGCCATCGCTTATGACCGCAACAAGCTGGCCCAGGCACCGACCTCGTGGGCCGACTTCTGGGACGTGAGCAAGTACCCGGGCAAACGCGGCCTGCGCAAGCGTGCGGTGTACAACCTGGAGTTCGCCCTGCTGGCCGATGGGGTCAAGGTCGAGGATGTCTACCAGGTACTCTCGACGCCGGCCGGTGTCGAACGTGCCTTCGCCAAATTGAGTGAGCTCAAGCCCTACATCCAGTGGTGGGACGCGGGCGCGCAACCTGCGCAATGGCTGACCGCTGGTGATGTGGTGATGACCTCAACCTACAGTGGGCGTATCGCTGTGGCGGCGCAGCAGGGCAGCCCGCTGGCAGTGGTCTGGCCTGGCAGCCTGTATGGCATGGATTACTGGGCGATCATCAAAGGCTCGCAGCATGTCGATCAGGCCAACCGGTTGATCGCCTACGCCAACCAGGCCGATACCCAGGTGCGTTATGTGCGGCAGATCCCGTATGGACCCACCAATACCCAAGCCGCTGCCAGGCTCGACCCTGCTTTGGCCGATTGGGTGCCCACTTCGCCGCAGAACCTGCAGGGGGCGTTGGCAATGAATGTGGAATTCTGGGTCGATCATGGCGAAGAGCTGGAGCAACGCTTTAATGCCTGGGCGACCAAGTAGTTTCGCGCCACTTCATTTACAGGGGAACATCCATGACCGCGATGGAACAGCGTTTGCGCCAGGAGCTGGCAGCCTGTTATCGGTTGATCGCGCACTTTCGCATGAGCGACTTGATCTTCACCCATATATCCCTGCGCTTGCCAGGGCCAGAGCATCACTTCCTCATCAACCCGTATGGTCTGTTATTCGATGAAATCACTGCCTCCAGCCTGGTGAAGATCGACCTGCAGGGGAGGCCGGTCGAACCTTCGCCGCACCCGGTCAACCCGGCCGGTTTCGTCATTCACAGCGCCATTCATGCCGCCCGCGAAGACGCCCACTGCGTGCTGCACACCCACACCCGTGCAGGTTGCGCGGTGGCTGCGCTGGAGTGCGGGTTGCTGCCGGTGAACCAGATGTCCATGGAGTTTTACGGCCAAGTGGCTTACCACGCCTACGAAGGTATCGCGCTGGATATGGACGAGCAGCAGCGGTTGGTGGCCGACCTGGGCGACAAGCCGGTGATGATCCTGCGTAACCACGGCCTGCTGGCCACCGGGCGCAGCGTGGCCGAAGCATTCCTGCGCATGTACTACCTGGAGAAGGCTTGCGAGATCCAGTTGGCAGCGCAGAGTGCCGGGCAACTGATACTGCCGCCGGCTGACGTGTGCGCGCATACGGAGCGGCAGTTCAACGCGCCGGGGCGGGGGTTGAAGCAGGGTGAGCTGACCGACCCGGATGCGCTGCAGCTTGCGTGGGCGGCGTTGTTGCGGATGTTGGAAAAGGTGGCACCAGGTTATCAGGATTGAGCCTGTGACTTGCTGACTTGGATGGGTTGGTGCCTGCCTGTGGAACCAACGGCGCCCCAACGCGTTGAAACCTGCACGGTCATTGTGGGAGCGGGCGTGCCCGCGAACACCGGCGCAGCCGGTGCCATTCTCCGCGTCGTCTGCTTCGCGGGCACGCCCGCTCCCACAGGAATGGAACCCCTGCTTAGTGATTGAGTCGCCTCAAGGGCACAGGACAGTCACTGTTGCGCAACCCTTGGCCATAACTGTGCTGGTTCGCTTTTGAGGAATAGCCTTATGCTGTAACGAAATATGTCAGCAAAGCCTGTAGAAGGAAGTCGCAATGCCGCTCAAGGACCTGCTCATCGCCCTGGTGGTGATCGTCGCCTGGGGAGTCAACTTCGTGGTCATCAAGGTGGGCCTCGATGGCTTGCCGCCGATGTTGCTGGGGGCGCTGCGCTTCTTGTTGGTGGCATTTCCGGCAATCTTGCTGGTCAAGCGGCCGAAACTGCCCTGGCGCTGGTTGATCGCCTATGGCGCGACGATTTCGCTGGGCCAGTTCGCCTTCCTGTTCCAGGCCATGTACAGCGGCATGCCGCCCGGGCTGGCCTCGTTGATCTTGCAGTCGCAGGCGTTCTTTACCCTGGGTTTCGCTGCGCTGTTCCTTGGTGAAAGGCTGCGCCTGGCCAGTGTGCTGGGCCTGCTGGTAGCGGCCAGCGGCCTGGCATTGATCGGTAGCGAAGATGGCGGCCATGTACCCTTGCTGGCGCTGGTGCTGACCTTGTGCGGTGGTGCCATGTGGGGCATGGGCAACATCATCACCCGGCGTTTTGGCTCGGTCGACCTGGTGGCGTTGGTGATCTGGGGCGGGCTGATACCGCCACTGCCGTTCCTGGCGTTGTCCTGGTGGCTGGAAGGGCCTGAGCGCATTGGCCATGCACTGGCCAACATCAGCTGGAGCTCGGTGCTGGCCCTGGTGTACCTGGCCTTTGTCGCCACCATGCTCGGCTACAGCCTGTGGAGCAAGCTGCTGTCGCGCCACCCGGCCGGCAAGGTGGCACCGTTCTCGCTGCTGGTACCCGTGATTGGTCTGAGTTCGTCGGCGCTGTTGCTGGGCGAACGCCTGACCGCCATCCAGGGCTGGGGCGCCTTGCTGGTGATGGCAGGGTTGCTGGTGAACGTGTTTGGCGCGCGGATCGGGCAAAGGTTGCGGGCGGCCAGCGCGTAAGCCGCGCCAATAGGCTGCTCGGCGCTCTGTTAGAATCGGCCTCTTTATCCAGGCCAACGGAGCGCTTTCATGATCATTTCCACCACCAGCCAGCTCGAAGGTCGCCCGATTGCCGAATACCTGGGCGTGGTCAGCTCCGAATCGGTGCAGGGCATCAACTTCGTACGCGATTTCTTCGCGCGCTTTCGCGACTTTTTCGGCGGCCGCTCGCAAACCCTGGAAAGCGCCCTGCGTGAAGCGCGCGAGCAGGCCACCGAAGAACTCAAGGCACGGGCACTGCAGATGCGCGCCGACGCGGTAGTGGGGGTGGATTTCGAGATCAGCATGCCGTCGGTGCAGGGCGGCATGGTGGTGGTATTTGCCACCGGCACGGCGGTGCGCCTGAAGTAGAGCGGTTTGCCACTGGTCGGCTGCAGGGCTCTTGTCCGGGCGGTCCGCAAATGACCAGCTAGTCTCTTTTTCACAGGCCGCGTTTTCTGGGCGACTCTTCTGGTTGCCGGCGCGACTGCCACTGGAGGGAGACAGGGCATGAGCGAATCCTTTTTCGAAGACCTGAACGATGCGTTCCCGATCAACAGCCAAGTGCGTTGCGGCCAGGCGGCCTTCCGCCTGGGGTTCGCCCACATGACGCTGGATGATTCCGAACAGCTCCAGCCTGCACACCTGCAGCGCAGCAAAAAAGGCCGCTTCATGCCGCGGGTTCCGCTGAAGAAGTGATCCCGCCCCAGTACATAACCCCGCCCAATGGCGGGGTTTTTATTGCGCTTTGTTGATCCGCCTCATGGCATTGCCGGGTTGCGCTCGCCGGCTGGCTGAGGTTGTGGTTTTCTGTCATGGCATTCCAGCAACGGAGGATTGAATGCTCATGCGAGTCAGGGAAGAGACTTATTGGCAATGGGCCGACGCCCAGTTGCACAGCCGCAGCCACGACGAAGCCCTCAGCGACGGCACCACGCTGGATGTGCAGGTGCGCTTGTCACGTTTGGGGGCGACACAGCTGTTTTTGGGGTTGTATGCCGGCGATGGGCGGGCATTGCTGGAGGAGTACTACCCTGCGCGGCCAGGGGAGACCATGACCCGCGCACTGGTGTGGGGTGTCGACCGTGCCCGTGCGATGGCCACCGGGGCCTTGCCATTGCCGCAAACCCGCCGCCAGCGGCGCCAGGCATGAAAAAGCCCGGCCTATGCGGGCCGGGCCTGGTTAAGGGTGAGAACCCTCAGTTGAGCGGTTCGATCACCTTGACTGCCTGCCGCTCACGGGCGGCGGGCCATTCTTGTTGCAGGGTCTGCAGGACGCGGCCAACGAACTCGGTGTCGGCGGCGGCCTTCTTGCCGACGTAGCCCTGGCCACGGCGGTAGACCTTGAAGCGGGCACGCATGCTGGGCAGGTGCTCTTCAAATTCATCTTCGATCGTGTTCGGTGGCAGGCGGTCGAGCCGCACCTCACCGGTTTGGCTGACCCACAGCAAGTGGTCGTCAAGGCTGTCCTTGCGTACGGCGAACAGCTGCGCCAGTTGATCGATGGTCGGATTGTTGTTCAAGTTCATCATAAAGCCCCCATTACCCATTCGTAGGTGATTTTCACAGTTGGCGCTAACACGGTGTAGCGCACTACCAACGCTGCTACAGCAGCATCGCAACAGGGGCTTTCTCACGCTGCCTTTTGGACAGTTCCCTCTCCACGGACGGCCTGCGTTACCGCGCAAGCCGTCTGGAACACCCTTGCCACCGCTCCCGATCAGGGAGACGGCTTCATCATGCACAAGGGCGATGAGCGGCGTCAATGATTTTGTAGTGAATATTTTTAAGCACTACATTTCTGTCGTTTTGTTCGACAATCGCTGCTCTCACTACAGCCCGGACAGGATCTCGAAGGCTGCACGAACCCGTGCTTCGTTCGGGTAATTTCGATTCGCCAGCAACACGATAACCAGCTGTTCGGAGGGCACGAACGCGGCGTAGGCACCGAAGCCGTTGGTTGAACCGGTCTTGTTGTACCAGGCTGCCGGCTGCGCGGGCAGGGGCGGTTGCAAGCGTGTGGTTGCCTGTGGTTCCCGGATCAGCCGTGGGCTGTTGCCATCGACCAGGGTCGCCAGCGTGACCGGGTAGGGGTAGCGCTCCCAACCCAGGCCCTGAGTCATGTCACCCACCTGGAAGTAGCCCTGCTGGGTTATGGCCGTGGCTTTCACCAGTGCCGGTGGCAGGCCCTCAGGCTGCATGTGCAGGCGCACGTAGCGCAGCAGGTCGCTGGCGCTGGTCTTGATGCCATAGGCCTCGTCGGCGTAAGGGCCAGGGCCAACGCGCACCGGTTTGTCGGCGGCGTCGTAACCTTGGGCATAAAGCCCTTCGGCGCTGGCCGGAACCTGCAGGTAAGTGTTTTTGAGGCCCATTTTGGCCAGCAGGCCATCCGTCATCAGTGTGGCAAACGGTTGGTGCTGCGCGCGGGCGGCCAGGTCGCCGAACAAACCAAGGCTGGGGTTTGAATAGCAGCGCTGGGTGCCGGGTTTGGCGCGGGGTTGCCAGTGGCGGAAAAAGTCGACGACCTGCTGCGGTGTTTGCACTGCATCCGGGAATTGCAGCGGCAGGCAGTCGGCACTGTAGGCGCCCAGTTCCAGCACACTGGCGTCGCCGATGGGCGCCCCGGCCAGTGCCGGATGATAGCGCTTGGCTGGGGCTTCAAGGTCCAGCTTGCCTTCGGCACTGGCCAGCGCGGCCAGGGTGGCGGTGTATGTCTTGCTCAGCGACCCGATCTCGAACAGCGTGTCTCGGCTGACCGGCACATTGTCGGCCTTGCTGGCCACGCCGTAGCTGAAGTAATGCGCGTGGTCGCGGGCATAGATCGCCACCGCCATACCGCTGATGCCCTCTTCCTGCATCAGGGGGCGAACGATACGGTCTACCTTGGCTTGCAGCTGGTCGTCGGCCTGGGCGTTGGCATGGCCCAACGTGAGGGTAATGGCGGCCGCAAGTGCGGCCAGGCGGGAGAGGGGCATGAAAGGGTCCTTTTGTAGAACGTGTCCGTTGAGCGATACCGGTGGGGGTTCCGGCGTTAGCGGCGAAAAGCCGCAGACCTTATCGTTTGCCCTTGCACAATGACAAGACGGACACTGTGATGAAGTATTTGCGCATGTTATTCGACAATTTCACCCTGGCGTTGCTCGGGGTGGTGCTGATCGCCACCGTGCTGCCTTGCTCCGGCGATGGTGCGGTGTATTTCGGCTGGCTGACCAACTTGGCCATCGCCCTGCTGTTCTTCCTGCATGGCGCTAAGCTGTCGCGCGAGGCGATCATTGCCGGTGCCGGGCACTGGCGCCTGCACCTGCTGGTGTTCTCTTGCACGTTCGTGATGTTCCCGCTGCTTGGCCTGGCGTTCAAGCCGTTGTTCCTGCCGCTGGTGGGCAACGAGTTGTACCTGGGCGTGCTTTACCTGTGTGCCTTGCCGGCCACGGTGCAGTCCGCCATCGCCTTCACCTCGCTGGCCCGCGGTAACGTGCCGGCAGCCATTTGCAGCGCGGCGGCGTCAAGCCTGCTGGGTATCTTCCTGACCCCCTTGCTGGTGATGATGTTGCTGGGCGCCAGTGGTGACACAGGCTCTGGCCTGGATGCCGTGCTGAAGATCACCCTGCAACTGCTGGTGCCGTTCGTTGCCGGGCAGATTGCGCGGCGCTGGATCGGCGCCTGGGTCAAGCGCAATGCGCGCTGGCTCAAGGTAGTGGACCAGGGTTCGATCCTGCTGGTGGTGTATACCGCGTTCAGCGAAGCCGTGGTCACGGGGTTGTGGCACACGGTATCGCCGCAGCACCTGGCCGGGTTGTTCGCCGTGTGCGGGATTCTGCTGGCGGTGGTGCTGTTTGGCACCCGCGTGCTTGGCAAGGCCTTGGGCTTCGACCTGGAGGACCGCATCACCATCCTGTTTGCCGGCTCCAAGAAAAGCCTGGCTACCGGCGTGCCGATGGCGCAGGTGCTGTTCGTGGGCAGTGGTATTGGTGCGATGATCCTGCCGCTGATGCTGTTCCACCAGATCCAGCTGATGGTCTGCGCGGTGCTGGCGCAGCGGTATGCCAGCCGTGAGCAGGCGGCTGAAGAGGCCTCGGCGGCGTCCTGACAATTTTGTCGCGGCGGTCAGGCCGCCGCATCATCCTGTAGGAGCAGCCTTGTGCTGCGAAGAGGCCAGTAAGGCTAAGGGTAATCTTTGGCTGCAATGGCCTCTTCGCAGCGCAAGGCTGCTCCTACAGGGCTTGTGTTGGCCTTGAAATCGACGCAGGTCAGGTGGAAGCGCTTCGCCTCCGCTACCTGGCCTGCCCCGAAGCGCGTTCGCGCAATGCCTTGCCCACCTCGGCCTCGATCTTGTAGGCCGGCCCCTCCAGGTCGTCATAGTTGCGGGTATAGCGCCGGGCGAACTCCTCCACGCCCAGTTCCTGATACTGCTGCACATGCTTGAGTTCGTGCGCCCACAGGGCCACGTTGTCCTCGGCATCGCCGGCCCGGCGGAAGATGATCGTGTCGATCAGCGTCACGGCGTTTACGTCGGGGTTCTGCAGCAACGCGTTGGCTGCGCTCATCTGCTGTTCGTCACCCACCCGGAAGCGCGCCGCATCGAGCACGGCAAAGTCATACCAGGGTTCGAGCTGCGCACGGATATGCAACGGGATCGGTTCGACCCCGCTGGCGGTGGCCTCATCCCGGGCCTGGCGCAAGGCGAACGTCAGGCTGGACGAGGCCATGACCTCCACGTCCTTCAGAATCTGGCCGGCCTGCCCAGGGTCGATCGGCGCACAAAAACAGCCCATCAGGCAGACTTGGTATTGCCCGGGTGGGCAGGCTTGTTCGGCAAGTGCGGGCAGCGCCAGCGTCAGGCCCAGCAGCAGGCTAATCCGCTTCATGCAGGGCCTTTTCGACAAACTGGCGGCTTGCGTCCAGCACTTGCGATTGCACTTGTTCAGTGGCCAGCATGCGCCCGACCATCAATGCACCTACGCACTGGCTGATCAGTACCCAGGCCAATTGATCATCCTCCAGTGTTGCGCCCCAGGCCTTGTGCAGTTCGACCAGCCAGTGCTCGGCCTCTTCGCGTACCGGCGCTGCGGCCCGGGCGATTTCCACACCCAGCGGCGGCAGCGGGCAGCCGCTTTCGGCATTGTGCAGGTGGGCCAGGCTCAGGTATTGCTGCAGGCAGCGGCCCAGGCGCTCGCGGCTCGCGCCCTTGTTAGCCAGGCGGGCCAGCGGGCTGTTGTGCAGCTCTTGGCGTACCACCTCGGTAAACAAGTCGTCCTTGGACGGGAAGTGGTTGTAAAAGGCGCCGCCGGTCAGGCCGATTGCCTTCATCAGCCCGGCCACGCCAGTGCTGGCAAAGCCCCCACGCTTGGCCAGTGCGCCACTGCTGGTCAGCAACCGTTCGCGGGTTTGCTGCTTGTGTTCGTTTGAATAACGCATTCACTTGCCTCTGCAGGCGGGCTTGACGATGACGGTGATCATAACATAGCGTTCGTTTACTAAACGATCATTCATCAATGGAGGCAGGCATGTCAGAACAACAAAAAGTAGTGCTGGTGATCGGTGCGGGCGACGCCACCGGTGGCGAGATTGCCAAACGCTTTGCCCGGGAGGGCTACATTGCCTGCGTCACCCGGCGGCAGGCTGAAAAGCTGCAACCACTGCTTGAGGAAATACGTGCTGCTGGCGGCCAGGCCCATGGTTTCGGCTCCGATGCGCGCAAGGAGGAAGAGGTGGCAGTGCTGATCGAGACGATCGAGCGCGATATCGGCCCCATCGAGGCGTTTGTTTTCAATATCGGCGCCAATGTGCCCTGCAGCATCCTTGAGGAAACCCCACGCAAGTACTTCAAGATCTGGGAAATGGCCTGCTTTGCCGGCTTTCTCACCGCTCAGGCGGTTGCCCGGCGCATGGTCCAGCGCGAGCGCGGCACGATCCTGTTCACCGGCGCCACCGCTGGCACCCGGGGTGCGGCAGGTTTCGCGGCGTTCGCCGGGGCCAAGCACGGCTTGCGCGCCCTGGCCCAGAGCATGGCGCGCGAACTGGGGCCGCGGAATATCCATGTCGCGCATGTGGTGGTGGACGGGGCCATCGACACTGCCTTCATCCGCGACAGCTTCCCCGAGCGCTATGCCCTCAAGGACCAGGACGGCATTCTGGCCCCGGCGCACATTGCCGACAGCTACTGGTTTCTGCACGCCCAGCCTAGAGACGCCTGGACGTTCGAACTGGACCTGCGCCCCTGGATGGAACGCTGGTAAGCCCCTCTCACCACGCAAGGATCGTAACCATGCACAAGACTGTCGATTTCTTTTTTGACCTGGGCAGCCCGGCCAGCTACCTGGCCTGGACCCAACTGCCAGGCCTGTGTGCCCGCCAGGGTGCCACACTGCATTACCGGCCAATGCTGCTGGGCGGGGTTTTCCAGGCGACCGGCAACGCTTCGCCAGCCATGGTCCCGGCCAAAGGGCGCTACATGTTCACCGACCTGGCACGCTTTGCCGCGCGCTATGGGGTACCGTTCGGGCTGCCGCCGGGGTTCCCGGTCAACACCTTGGCCTTGATGCGTGGGGTGATGGGCACCCAGTTGCGCTCGCCAGAACGGTTGGAGGCGTTGCTGTCGGCGCTGTTCAATGGGCTGTGGGTGCAGCGCCGCAACCTTGGCGATAGCGCCGTTCTGGACGACACACTGAGCCAGGCAGGGTTCGACCCGCAGGCGTTTCACGCGCTGGCGGCTGACCCTGAAGTGAAAGCAGCGCTCAAGCAGGCGACCGAGGCGGCAGTCGAACGCGGTGTGTTTGGCGCGCCGACCTGCTTTGTCGGTGAGGCCATGTTCTTTGGGCAGGACCGCTTGGACTTTGTCGAGGAAGCGTTAAGTCAGGGGGCCAGCAGCTTCTCGAGCTGAGTGCGTTCCCACAGGCTGAGCAGGTCGACGGGGTTGGTGCCGTAGCGCTGCCAGTCCTCGATCCCGGCCTGCTGGCCGTCAGGGGACTGGCAACTGATGCACTGCGCCAGGCCTTCGGTATCAAGGGCCAGCGTCAATTGCCAGCCCTGGATGTCGACATCGACCAAACCGCCATCGCGGCGTGCACTCACCTCAAGGTGATGCACGCCAAGGGCTGCATTACGCAGGCTCTGGTAGATGGCCCGGGTGTTCAGCGAACCGTCGTGCGTCAAGATCAGAAATTCGCCGGGGTGTTGGCGCTGATGATCTCGGCCTCGTCCGGGCCGATGTTCTTGAAGCTGTGCGGCAGGGTAGTGGGGATGTAGTAGCCGTCGCCCGAGCTGAGCACGCTGACTTGGCCATCGACCCACAGCTCCACGGTACCGCGGGTGACCAGGCCACATTCTTCGCCTTCGGCATGCACGATCGGCTCGCCGGAGTCCGCACCCGGTGCATACAGCTCGCGCAGCATGCGCATCTGCCGGCCCTCGACACTGGCGCCGACCAGCAGCATGCGCAGGCCGTTACGGCCCAGATCGGGCTGCTCGCCGCCGCGGAACACAAAGCGCTCTTCTCGCACCGGCTCGTCGAAGCTGAAGAACTCCGCCAGGCTCATGGGAATGCCTTCGAGCAGCTTTTTAAGGGAGCTGACCGAAGGGCTGACGCGATTCTGCTCGATCTGCGAGATCGTCGAATTGGTCAGCCCGCTGCGGCGGGCCAGTTCCCGTTGGGAGAGGTTGTTGCGTTCACGCACCAGTTTGAGTCGCGTCCCCGTGTCCATAGCCGCCTTGTAATCAGAGGTGTAAAAAATAATGAGCGACGCGCATTAAAACACACTCTGCACGCTTGCGCGCTGTGCTTCTCAGGCACGCTGGTCGCGCGGCATCGGCCATAGCCCGACCAGCAGCAACAGGGCGGCCACGGCCAGGAACGGCAGGCGCGGATCGAGGGCATACACCAGGGTGCCGGCCAGCGGCCCGATCACCGCGCCCATGCCCTGCGCGGCACCAATGGACCCGGCAGTGGCACCTTGCTCGGAAGCGTGCATGGCGTTGGCCGCCAGGGCTGAAAACGACGGAAAGACAAAGCCCATGCCCGCGGCCGCGACGAAGTAGCAGCCCCACAGCCAGGGTGCGGTGGTCGCGAGCGAGCCGCAGGCAAAGCCCAGGGCCGAAACCGTGGCGCCTACCCGGATCATTTTCAGTGGCGGCCATTCCAGTTTGCGCAGCAGTACCTGTGACAGCATCAGTGCGACGCCCACCGTGGTCAACGCGATGCCGGCCGCCTGGGCCGCTTCTGCCGGGCCCAGGTGCAGGCGGTCCAGGGCAAAGAAACCGACAATGATCTGCGATACGGTCACACTGAGCATGGCGCTGAACGCTACCAGCAAGGGCCGGCGCAGGCGTGGGTCGTTCAAACGCACCGGGCTCGGGGCATAGTTGTGGGGCAGCGCCTGCGGCTTGAGGGTGAACAGCAGCACCAGAAAGGCACTGGCCGGCAGCAGCGACATGATATGGAATGGCAGGCTCAGGCTGTGCCGCGCCAGCAGCGCCGCCAGCGCCGGCCCCACCACCAGGCCGACGGCGTTGGCCGCCCCCAGCGAAGCCATGGCCCGGGCCCGCCGCTGCGGCTCGACATGGTCGGCGATCAGCGCGTTGCAGCCTACCGGGATGGCAGCATAGAAGGCGCCGATGCAGCCGCGTGCGACCATCAGGCCAATGAACGCAGCGGTCGCGCCCGGCAACCAGCGCAGCGCGCCTTCGACAAACAGGCATAGCAGCCAGTAAGCCAGGGTGAAGCCGGCGGTCCCCAGCAACAGGATACGTCGCCGGCCCAGGCGATCTGCCGCACGACCCCAGGGCCGGGCCAGCAGCACCCAGACCACGCCGGCCACCGTCACGGCGGCGCCAGCCTGCCAGGTGGCCATGCCGAGTTGGCGGGCAATCGGGCCGATCAGGGCGACGAAGGCCATCATCGACATGGTACAGGCCATGTTGGCCAGCAGCAGCGGACGCAAATCCAGGGTGCTGGCAGGTTTGAGGGTTGCAGGATCCTTTGCGACGTTCATAGGGCAGTCCAGGGCAATAAGGCAAAAAGAAAGCCGATCTTATTAAGAACGATTATTGATTGTCGAATGCCCCGGGCTGCTGCAGGTCATTCGCTGCGGCGCAGGGGGCCAGGCCACATGCTACGCAACACGCCGTCGCGGCGCACCCACGCGTGCATCAAGGCAGCACCCACATGCACCAGCACTGTGGCGAACAGCAGGTAACCGGCCCAGCCGTGGGCCAGGCGCAACACGGCATACAGTTGCAGGTTGTGCGGGGCGATGGCGGGCAAGCCCAGCGGGCGAGGGTAGTCGCCGGCCGACAGCATGCCCCAGCCCAGTAGCGGCATGGCCAGCATCAGGCCGTAGAGCAGCAAGTGCGAGGCCCCGGCGGCCCAGCGCTGCAGGGGTGGCAGGTCTTGCGGCAAGGGTGGGTGAGGTACGGCCAGGCGCACGCCGATGCGTAGTACTACCAGCACCAGCAGTGCCAGGCCGGTGGCCTTGTGCAGCCCGATCAGCACCGGGTGGCGTAGCGACAGGTCAGTAACCATGGTCACACCAATGAACAGCATGGCCAGGATCAGCACGGCCATCAGCCAGTGCAGCAAACGGGCGAAAGGATGGAAGGCTTCGGGTTTCATGGGCGGGCTCCGGTGCTGAGCGATTCACGGCTGCGGCGGTTGAACGATTCCGAGTAGGCAGCCGAACGGGCGGCCAGGATTGGGTCGGCAGATGCCTCTATGCCTCGGGGCAGGATCAACGGGTCGAAGTTGAGGTCGCGGCATGCGCCCTGCTCGGGGGCGTCGACCTGTTCCAGCACCAGGGTGCCGGCGTCCACGCTGCGCCGCTCGGCAGGCCAGGGCCGGGCAGGGTCGTCCACCGCATCGCCGGGTTCGGCCAGCACCAGGCGAAGCGTCCAGCGCAACGGCCCCTGGGCCAGGCGTTGCTGCAGGTCGTGCTGCAGGAACTGTTTGTCATCGATCTGGGTGGGCAGCGCGGCAAACGCAGTTTGCGGCTCAAGCTGCCAGCGCACCGGGTGGCGCGCGCCGCCTGCGTCGATCAGGTGAAAGGCGTTGATGCTGTGGTATTGGGTGCTGGCGAAGCTGTTGCTGGGCTTGTAGCCCGCCGCCCATTGGCGAAACGCCGCGCTTTCCGGGTGGGCTGCGAAG
This sequence comes from Pseudomonas sp. WOUb67, assembly GCF_050058005.1. Taxonomy (NCBI): domain Bacteria; kingdom Pseudomonadati; phylum Pseudomonadota; class Gammaproteobacteria; order Pseudomonadales; family Pseudomonadaceae; genus Pseudomonas; species Pseudomonas sp. WOUb67. Next base: position 3,618,807 of record NZ_CP170112.1, read on the forward strand.
AACGCCTGCATGCTGGCAGGGTTCGGTTTGCCGGTGGCCGGGTCTGGCGTGTTCGCCAGTACTTGCTCGTAGAACCCTTGCGGTGTGCTGATTGCCAGCACCGGCGGGTTGTTCATGCCGGTGCGCCAGACCTGCCCGTCGTCGGTGCTCAGCTGAATGGCCAGGCTGCGCACGGGTATGCCGGTGTCCGGGGCGAACGGGTTGGCGCCGCCGATGGCGAAACGGCCGATCACCGGCACCCGCGCCTGGCTGAAGACGCGCGCCGTGGACAGGTTGGCGGCCTGCCCGCTGGCCTGGAAGTAGCCGCTGACGCACAGGCCCTTGGCATGGTTCTTCCGGTAGCCCGGGTAATGCCCGGCCTGGGCCTCGAAGGTGTCGATGATGCGCTGTGGCGTCAGACGGGTTTCGCCGAGCCAGCCGGCGGCATAGGCAAAGCCGGCGCCTGCGGCCAGCATCACGGCGCCGATGGCGGCCAGGCGCAGGGCTTTGGCCGGGCCGTGCAAAGGTGAGTTCATGGTCATCGTCCGGTTTTGTGAGTGTGCCAGTACGACGGCGCAGGGAAAAACTTATTCCATCGGCGGGAATAGAATTTCCTGGCAGGCGTCTGCCTTTACAATGACAACTTCAAAGGCCGGGACTTTTCCATGCACGATCTGGACGACCACCAGTGGCGCGAGTTGCTGGCCCGCCTGCGCCGCTTTGCCGTGTGGCTGACCCGCGAGCCGGGCAGCGCCGATGACCTGGTGCAGGCCACGGTCGAGCGAGCCCTGAGCCGACGCGACCAGCAACGCGATGCCGAGGCGCTGCGGGCCTGGCTGTTTACCATCCTCTATCGGCTGTTCCTTGACGGTAAGCGCCGCGACCGCCTGCATGCGCGCTGGCTGTCGTGGTTCGGCCGTGCCGAGCGCGAGGAGGAGCCGGTCGGTGGCAACCTTGAGGCCATTGTGCAGGCCCAGGTTGACTTGAAGGCATTTGCCCGGCTGACGGCCGAACAGCGCGCCTTGTTGCTGTTAATCAGCGTCGAAGGCTTGAGTTACAAGGAAGCTGCCCAAGCCTTGGGCATCCCCATCGGCACCGTGATGTCGCGCCTGTCGCGCGCCCGCAGTGCCTTGCGCGAACTGACCGAGGGCAACCCCCAGCCCCCGGCCTTGCGGAGACTGAAATGACGCGTCTGATCCCCAGCGAAGACGAATTGCACGCTTACGTCGATGAGCGCCTGGAGCCTGTGCGCCGGGCCGAGGTGCAGGCCTGGCTGGCGGCCAACCCGCAGGCGGCGGCACGTGTAGAGGGCTGGCGCGCCGATGCCCGCCGGTTGCGTACGGCGCTGGCCGGGTTAGGCGAATTGCCCGGGGCGGCGCAGCTGGACCTTGGCCAGTTGCGTCGGCAATTGCGCCAGCGTCGGCAGCGGCGTTGGGCCGCGGCGGCGGTGGTGGTGTTGGCATTGGGCGTGGGAGGGCTGGGTGGCTGGCAGGTGCGCGATGCGTCCCTTGCACGCGCCGACCTGCCCATGGCCGATGCCGTCCAGGCGCACCGATTGTTTGCCGGCAGCGAGGCGCTGGATATCCAGGCCAATGATCCAGGGCAGTTGCGCGACTGGCTGGGGCGACATTTCAGCCGTGTGGGTCAATTGCCAGACCTGGCGGGCTATGGCTTCAAGCCGGTGGGCGCGCGCTTGCTCAGCAACGAGCAGGGGCCGGCGGCGCTGCTGGTGTTTGAAGATGGCAAGGGCCAGCGCATCAGCCTGTTCCTGCGCTCACCGGGCGAACTTTATCGTCGAATGCCGGACGGGCAGCGGGTGGATGGCCAGCTGGAGGCGCGGTATTGGTCGCATGGGGCTTACAACTTTGCCTTGGTCAGCGCGGCGGATGATGTGCGTGGGGCAGGGGTGGGGGAGGCGTTGCGGTTGGGGTTGTGAATGGGGCGCTGGTGTATTGCCTTGAGTATTGTGTCGTGTGGGAAATCGAGCGCCGCCCGCGCGGCGCATCGCGAGCTGGCGCTCGCTCCTACGTTTGTTTCAGGCCAATAACGCCAGTGACAGACGCGCGCGACCGCCTTGTTTGTACGGCGCGATATTGAACCATGCACCAAAGCGTTCGCGCGCATATCTCACAGGATTAATTGGCCCGAAACAAACGTAGGAGCGAGCGCCAGCTCGCGATGCGCCGCGCGGGCGGCGCGCGATCTCACCGGCAACGCAAACCCCAAGGCATGAGCACAATGGCCACGGCAATCAGCCCAGTTCGAGCCAGATCGGCGCATGGTCCGACGGTTTTTCCATCCCGCGCAGTTCATAGTCCACGCCGGCTGCCTTGATCCGCGGCACCAGGTGCTGCGAGGCCATGATCAGGTCGATGCGCAGGCCACGCTTGGGGTCGTCCTCGAAACCACGGCTGCGGTAGTCGAACCAGCTGAAACGGTCGTTCACGTCCGGGTACAGGTGGCGGAAGCTGTCAACCAGGCCCCAGCCTTTCAAACGCTCCATCCACTCGCGCTCTTCCGGCAGGAAGCTGCACTTGCCGGTCTTCAGCCAGCGCTTGGCGTTGTCCGCGCCGATGCCGATATCGCAGTCTTGCGGCGAGATGTTCATGTCGCCCATTACCAGCAGTGGCTGGTCGTTGCGGAACTGGCCTTCCAGCAGCGCCTGCAAATCGCTGTAGAAACGCTGCTTGGCCGGGAACTTGGTGGGGTGGTCGCGGCTTTCGCCCTGGGGGAAATAGCCGTTCATGATGGTGATCGGGTTGCCATCGGCATCGGCGAAGGTACCCCAGATGAAGCGGCGCTGGGCGTCTTCGTCATCGGTGGCAAAGCCTTTGTGCAGGCTCAGCGGCGCCTGGCGTGACAGCAGGGCCACGCCGTAGTGGCCTTTCTGGCCGTGGTAGTGCACGTGGTAACCCAGCGCCTGTACGTCGGCCAGCGGGAACTGATCGTCGCTGACCTTGGTTTCCTGCAGGCCGATCACGTCCGGCTGGTGCTTTTCGATCAGCGCTGCCAGCTGGTGCGGGCGGGCTCGCAGGCCGTTGATGTTGAAACAGACGATCTTCATGGAAAGACAATCCCGGTAAAAGCCGGGATGCTAGCCGACATCGCCCCACATCACCAGCGTGGCGGCTTCTGGAGCCTGCTGCTAACGTGCTGTAGGGGGTGAACGAAGCGCGGTGGCGCGCCTCCAAGGCAATGTACGCCCATTCCAGGAGGTCTGCCCGCAATGCCCGAAACCACTGCCGCTCCGGCCCATGTCTGCCTGCTCGATGATGGCTACAGCCGTGAGGCGCGTTCGCTGCTGTACAACGCCTACCGCCACGAACCCACCTTTGCCTATATTTTCGAAGCCCAGCGCCCAGGTTATGAGCGCCGCTTGCGGGTAATGGTGCGCGAATGGGTGCGCCAGCACTTCTACCTGCAATTACCTGCCATCGGCTTGCTGGTCGACGATCGCCTGATTGCCCTGGCCCTGATCGTGCCGCCGCTGCGCCGGCTGGGCGTGGCCGACAGCTGGGCCTGGCGCCTGCGCATGATCCTGGGGACCGGCCTGGCCTGCACGCGGCGCTACATGGATTACCAGGCTGCACTGGCCACCTGCCTGCCAACCGATCAGGTGCATGTGTTGCCATTGCTGGGGGTACACCCGCAATTTCAGGGCAAGCACTACGGTGAGCAATTGTTACAGGCCGTGCACGACTGGTGCGCGGACGACCCCGGCACCCAGGGCGTGGTGCTGGACACCGGCAACGAGCACTACCTGGCCTTCTACCAGCGCCAAGGCTACGAAGAAATTGGCGAGGTCGCTGTAGGGCCGATCCGGGAGCGGGTGTTCTTCCATCCAAATCCCGTCGCTTCAACCTCCACTTTTGCCTGAACATCCCGCCAGGCGGCTCCCTTGAGCGCCTGGCTCTGGTAGCATTCGCCGCATGACGTATTCAGGAAGATTGACCTGGGGCCTGGTTATCTGGGCCGCCAGTTTCGCAGCATGGGGCCAGAGCGAGTTGCTGGTGAAGGTAAAACCAGCCAACAAAGCGCTCAAGGCCAATGTCGAAGGCTATATCGGCACCCTGGGTGACCGCGATGAAGAAGCATTGTTACGCTTCAGTCGCGGGGCAGAGGAGCAGGCGCGCAAAGCCGCGCAGGCACTTGGCTACTACCAGGCGCAGATCGATACCGAGGTAAAGCCCCCCAAAGATGCAGACCATTCCCCGCAACTGATCCTCAGCATCAACCCGGGCGAGCCGATCCGCCTGCGCAACGTGACCGTGCGCATCGAAGGCCCGGCCAGCGAAATGAAGGCCTTCCGCGTGCCTGACAGCAAGGCACTGCGGGCAGGTGAACAACTCAACCACGGCCATTACGAAGACGCCAAGCGGCTGATCCAGAACCAGGCGTCGCGCTACGGTTTTTTCAGTGGCCGCTTCAGCAGCCAGCGCCTGGCGGTCGACCCGCAGGCCGGTGTGGCCGATATCGAACTGGTCTACCAGAGTGGCCCGCGCTATCACCTGGGCGCTGTCACCTTCGGCGGCGACACGCCGCTGGACGACGACCTGTTGCAGCGCATGGTGTCGTTCAAGCCGGGCACCCCCTACGACTCGGAACTGATCGCCGAACTGAACAATGACCTGCAATCGAGCGGGTATTTCGAAGGCGTGCGGGTGGATGCTGCGCCCACCGCCGCCGTGGGTGAAGAAATCCCGGTGGATGTTCGCCTGGAAACCCGCAAGCCACGCACCATGGGCCTGGGCCTGGGCTTCTCGACCGACGTCGGTCCGCGTGGCAAGGCCAACTGGACCCGCCATTGGGTCAACCCGCAGGGTCACAGTTATGGGTGGGAAACCGAGCTGTCGGCACCCCGGCAGAACGTTGGCCTGTGGTACGACATCCCACTCGACCCGCCACTGACCGACAAGCTGCGCTTCGCCGGCGGCTACCAGAACGAGGAGCTTGCCGGTACCGATACCCTCAGCAAACTGCTCACAGTCGGCCCCGAGTGGCACAGCAAGCTGCCCAGCGGCTGGCAGCGGGTCATTTCGCTCAAGTACCAGCGCGAGGAGTATCGCCTGGGTGACGATTCCGGGCTGAGCAACCTGCTGATGCCTGGCGTGAGCTATTCCTTCCTGCGCAGTGACAACCGTATCGACCCGCACAACGGCTACCGCTTGCAGTTCGATGTACAGGGGGCCAAGGAAGGGCTGGTTTCCGACACCAACCTGTTGCACGGCAATGTACTGCTCAAGGGCCTGACCACGCTTGGCCACAACCACCGCTTGCTCGGCCGCGTACAGTTTGGTGGCAGCGCGACCAATGGCTTCAAGAACAACATTCCGCCGTCGCTGCGCTTCTTCGCCGGTGGCGACCAGAGCGTGCGTGGCTACGACTACCAGACCCTGTCGCCGAAAAACAGCGATGGCGACCGCATCGGCGGGCGCTACATGGTGGCCGGCAGTGTCGAGTACCAGTATTCGCTGACCGAAAAGTGGCGGATCGCGACGTTTGTCGACCAAGGTAACTCGTTCAACAACCTTGAGCTGCCCAGCCTCAAGACCGGTGTCGGTTTTGGTGTGCGCTGGGTATCGCCGGTCGGGCCGTTGCGCCTGGACCTGGCCAAGGCGCTGGATGACGAAGGGGGCATTCGCCTGCACTTTTCCATGGGGCCCGAGCTGTGAAACGCGTGATCAAGTACATTTTGCTGGGCCTGCTCGGGGTAGTCGCGAGCCTGGGCCTGGTACTGGGCCTGCTGCTGGGGACCGAGGCTGGCAGCCGCTGGGCGCTGGGCAAGGTGCCCGGGCTTGAGGTGGCCGATTTCCAGGGCCGCCTGGCCGGCAGCTGGCAGGCCAGCATGCTGCGCTGGGCCGACGGTGGCAGCACGGTAGAGGTGCAGGCACCGCTATTGGCCTGGTCGCCTGCCTGCCTGCTGCGCGCCACCCTGTGCATCGACAAGTTGCAGGCACAACGCATCGACATGGGCTTTGCGCCAAGTGCCGAGCCGGCAGACAGTGGCCCGCTGCAGTTGCCAGCGCTGCGCTTGCCGCTGGCCATCGAGCTGGGTGAGGTCAAGGTCGGCCAGCTGCGGCTGGATGGCAGCGACCTGCTGGGTGACTTGCAACTGGCCGCGCACTGGACCGGCACGGGGATGCGCATCGACAGCCTGCACCTGCAGCGCGATGACCTGCAACTGAACCTGCAGGGTGACGTGCAGCCCGAAGGTGACTGGCCAGTACAACTCCAGGCGCAGCTGCAACTGCCAGCCGTAGACGGCAAACCCTGGCCGCTGGCACTGACCGCCACCGGCGAATTGCAAAAGACCTTGAAGCTTGCCGGCACCAGCAGCGGTTACCTCGACGCCACCCTGAGCGGGCAGTTGCAGGCGTTGGCCGAGCACCTGCCGGCGACCCTGCAGATTCGTTCAGAGGCGTTCAAACCAGTGGGCTCGCTGCCCGATACCTTGCAGTTGAATCAGCTCAAGCTGGATGCCAAGGGCGACCTGCTCAAGGGTTATCAACTGTCGGGAACGGCAAGCCTGCCGGCTGAACAGTCGCCAATCGCGTTGGCGTTGTCCGGGCTGGTCGACAGCAAAGGGGCCAGGCTCGATGCCCTCGACCTGACCGCCAGCGACACCCAGCGCGTCAAACTGCAAGCCACTGCCGACTGGCAGGAAGGCCTGACCGCCGATGCGCAGCTGGACTGGCAGGACTTCCCGTGGTTGCGTCTATACCCGCTGGAGACGCCGCCCGAGGTCACCCTCAAGCGTTTCAACACCCAGGTGCATTATCGCGAAGGCAATTACCAGGGCACCTTCAAAGGCGACCTCGACGGCCCGGCGGGGGCGTTCAGCCTGGCCAGCCCGTTCGAAGGTGACCTGACCCAGGTGAAACTGCCGCAACTGGCGCTGACCGCCGGGCAAGGCAAAGCCGCCGGCAGTGTTGCCGTGCGCTTTGCCGACACCTTGGCCTGGGATGTCGACTTGCAGCTTTCAGCGCTCGACCCGGCCTATTGGCTGGCGGAGCTGCCGGGCACCTTGGCCGGGCCGTTGCGCAGCAAAGGCGAGATGAAGGGCGAGGTGCTCACCCTTGATGCCCAGCTTGATCTCAAAGGCCGCCTGCGCGGCCAGCCGGCAGTGTTCAAGGCAGAGGCACAGGGAGCGGGGCAGAACTGGACACTCGGCGCCCTGGCGATCCAGCTGGGTGACAACCGTATCAACGGCAGTGGCAGCTTGCAGCAGCGCCTGGCCGGGCGAATCGACCTTGACCTGCCGCGCCTGGGCCAGCTGTGGCCAAGGCTGCAGGGCCAGGTCAAGGGCCGGCTGGATGTCGCTGGCACCTTGCAGGCTCCGCAAGGCACGCTGACCTTGCAGGGCCAGCGCTTGGCCCAGGCCGAAAACCGGCTGCAACAGCTGGACCTGGATGCCCGCCTGGATAACGCCCAGCGCGGCGTAATCGAGCTGAAGGCCACTGGCATCCACCTGGGGGACACGGCATTGGGCACGCTGCAGGCCAACGGTAAAGGCGACATTCGCCAGCAAGCCTTGACCCTGGCGCTGGATGGCCCGCAACTCAAGCTTGACCTCGGCCTGGATGGCCAGTTGAGCAAGGGTGACTGGCGTGGGCGCCTGGCGAGTGGGCGTATCCAGGCCGGTGGCCAGGACTGGCAGTTGCAATCGCCGGCACGCCTGCAGCGTCTGGCCAGCGGCCAGCTGGACTTCGGTGCCCATTGCTGGCGCTCCGGCCAGGCCAGCCTGTGTGGTGACGACCAGCGCCTGGCGCCCGAGCCGCGCTTGCGCTACCACCTCAAGCAATTCCCGCTCGACAGCCTTGCCCAGTGGCTGCCTAAGGACTTCGCCTGGCAGGGCCTGCTCAATGCGGATATCAATCTGGACATCCCGGCCAGCGGCCCCAAAGGCAACGTTGTCATTGATGCCAGTGGCGGTACGCTGCGTGTGCGCGACAAAGGCCGTTGGGTCGATTTCCCTTATCAGGCCCTGCGTGTCGACAGCACGTTGGCGCCACGGCGTATCGATACCCGCCTGGCCTTCCGCGGCGAGCGCCTGGGCGAGCTGAACGTCAACACACGCCTCGACCCGCTGGGCAAGAACAAGCCGTTGTCAGGTGATTTCCGCCTGGCCGGGCTGGACCTGTCGGTGGCCCGTCCGTTCTTGCCGATGGTCGAGCGCCTGGCCGGGCAGCTCAACGGCAGTGGCCGGCTTTCAGGCACCTTGCTGGCACCGCAGGTCAACGGCAACCTGATGCTCAGCGGTGGTGAAGTCAGTGGCGCCGAGTTGCCGGCCAGCCTTGAGGACCTGTCGTTGCAGGCGTTGATCGCCGGCGAGCAGGTGCAGCTCAACGGCAACTGGCGCAGTGGTGATGCCGGGCGCGGCCAGTTGAGTGGCAACCTCACGTGGGGGCAGGCGCTGGGCATGGACCTGCGCCTGCAAGGCCAGCAACTGCCGGTCACCGTCGAGCCCTATGCAACGCTGGAGGTTGCCCCGGACCTGACCTTGCGCCTGATCGACGACAAGCTGGCGATTACCGGCAAGGTGCAAGTACCCAAAGGCAAGATCACCGTGCGTGAACTGCCGCCGTCGACGGTGAAGGTATCGGATGACACGGTCATCGTCGGTCACCAGACCGAAGAGGGTAAACCGCCCATGGCGATGGCCATGGACATTGATGTCGAGGTGGGCCGCGACAAGCTGTCGTTCAGTGGCTTTGGCCTGACTGCCAACCTGCTCGGCCATGTGCATATCGGCGACAACCTCGACACCCGTGGCGAATTGAGCCTGGCCGACGGGCGCTACCGTGCCTACGGCCAGCGCCTGACCATCCGCCGTGCGCGCTTGCTGTTCGCCGGCCCGATCGACCAGCCCTACCTGGACATCGAAGCCATCCGCACGGTCGATGACGTGATTGCCGGTATCCGCCTGAGCGGCAGTGCCGAGCAACCCACAACCAAGGTGTTTTCGGAACCGGCCATGAGCCAGGAGCAGGCGCTGTCGTACCTCGTACTGGGGCGGCCTCTGGGCAACTCTGGCGAGGACAACAACATGCTTGCCGAGGCAGCGTTGGGCCTGGGGCTGGCAGGCAGCGCCGGCATCACCGGCAGCCTGGCATCGAGCCTGGGGATCGACGACTTCCAGTTGGACACCGAAGGCTCGGGCAACAGCACCAGCGTGGTCGCCAGCGGCAACATCACCGAGAAGCTGAGCCTGCGGTACGGCGTGGGTGTGTTCGAGCCTGCCAACACCATCGCGTTGCGTTACAAACTGAGCAAGAAGGTGTACCTGGAAGCCGCCAGTGGGCTGGCCAGCTCACTGGACATCTTCTACAAGCGCGATTTCTGAAGCGGCGCCGAGGCGGCCGTCAACGGACGGTGGCCGCCTCGATGAATTCATTGGTGTCGGGCGAGGGCAGTGGGCTGGGGGCGCGCACCGGGGTGATCAGGCTGGTGTATTCCTCGATCAGCCGGTTCAGGGCTTCCGGCGGCTCGCTGGCCTGGAACTGCATGCGGATCTGCACTTCGTCAGGGTCACGGCTTTCACCCTGACGGCCTTGGCCACCGATGGTGACCTTGAAGCTGGCAGCCTTGTTCTCGCTCGCGGTCAGCAGTGCCTGTTGTGCTTCGGTCCCTTTGACCCGTACCGACAGGTCGACCTGCATGCGCTCCAGGGCCAGGCCCTTGGGGGACACCAGTGCAAACAGCGGGACGCGCATGATGTGCTGCCCATCCAGGGCCACTTCGACCATCTTGGCTTTCATGGGGGCGCCCAAGGCGTCGCTGTCGCACTCGAAGAACTGGTCGAACAGGTTGATGTACTGCTGTGCAATCAGGCTGTTGGTGGCGCTGGCGGCTTCTTGCAGGCCACGGGTGATCTCACGCAGGTCGATGGAGGTCATGGGGGCAGGGGGCTTGTTCATGGGCTCGACTCCTCAGGGCAAATGTTGCCCCCCGGTGCTGGCCAGGGGGCTGTTTTGCGGCGTACGGGTCGTCTCAAGGGTTGTTGCTGCCTGCTTCGGCTGCAGGGTCTTTCAAGGTGTCGGCTTGGGAGATTTCGTCCGGGCTTTGCAGTTCGGCGGTTCTGATCACGGTTGGCTTGGTCGCCGCGTCGGTCAGGAACTCGATCACCCTCATCATCGCTTCAGGTGGTTCCTGGCGCTTCATCGTCGTATTGAATGCGTAGCGGGCGCGGGTGTCGGTCTTGCGTGTCTGGGCCGACTTGTGGCTGACGCTGCCCTTTACGTTCAGTTTGAATGGACCCCAGCCCAGTGAGCCGGTCACCTCTGCACCCATTTCCGTGCTAGAGGTATCTTCCGACATCTGATTGATGATCAGCTCGAATTCGACATTGCCTTCATCGATGGAGATGTTCGGGTGTGTGATGGCCGCCAGCAGTGGCACCTTCATGGTCTTGCTGACCACACCCTTGTATTCACCCTGTTCGTCGACGATGGTCTCGTCGTAGTCGAACTGGATAGCCACGGCCTTGCCGTCCTGCACGCACACTTGCATCAGGAAGTCGGCATACGACTTGCTGGCGGTAACCTGTGCCTGGACCATGGCCTGCAGGGGGCCTGCGATCATGCGGTCCATGGGCAAGGCGTTGATCACGGATCCGATGAGGCTGTTATCAATCGACATGTTTTGTTGCCCTTTTTATTGAGAGAAAAGGTGGCCACCCCTGGCGGCCCGGGTGCTGGTCGTCAGCGAGCGCAAGGCTCCTGGCGACGGATGTTGCCGATCTGGCGCAGGCTCAGGCCGTACTTGTCGGCCAGCAGGCTGCGGGAAAGGCCATTGGCGCTTTCTTTCTGGATCTGCTGGTTGCGTAGTTGGCGCAGGAAGTGGTCAGCCTTGGGGATTTCCAGGGCCACTCCGGCGTAGCGCTTGATCAGTGCGTCGAGCGCTTCGGCCGGCAACACGTCGGCGAGCTTGGTGCGCTCGCGGTACTTGGGGATGTATTTGGGTCTGCCGCCGTAGGCGCAGGTCAGCTGGTAGGTATTGTCGATGCCGATACAGTCGATCAGTGCCTGCAACGAGTGGGGCAGTTGGCTGATATCGATGAGGCTCAAGTCTGGTAATTCCATATGGCGCTCCTTCGGGATGGGGGAATGTGCGACCCGATCACCAGCGGCGTGATGTCGACGGTGTGAGCAAATTCTGTGTGACAGTCACGGCCCGTCGATAGGCGACATATGGGTTGCGGTTTGTAGCCTCGGTGAACAGAGATTGCAGGCAGCGATATCCTGCGGTGTAGGAGATGTCTTCAAGGTGTGGCTGTGGCGGTTGATTCCCCATCAGGGCGCTTCGCAGGTCGAATGATGGGGCCCGGCACCCTCAGTTGCAGGGGTAGCTGCTTAGCAGGCTGGCGCTGCGCAGGTAGGCCTGAGGTGCATCGAGCATGCCTTGTGGCAGCGCCCGCCAGTCGACCACCAGGCACAGGGCATGCAGTGGCTGCCCGTCGCGGTGGCCGATGACCGTGTCGGAAAAGCTGCGACGGTACAGCGCCTGGGTCTGGTACAGCGCCTGTACATGATCGGCTTCGGCCAAGGTCTGCCGGGCCAGTTCTGGCAACTGGGCCATGGGAGCACTGAAATGCACCGGGGTTCCGTGTGCCTGCAGGTAGCCGGCCTGACGTACGCGCTGCCACAGTTGTTGCCACTGGCTGGCGCCGGCATGGCGCTCCAGGTCGCGGCCAAGCTCAAGCAGTTGCGCTGCCGTTACGTCGCGGGTGTCCAGCGCGTGAAGGGTAAGCGGGGTCAGGATCAGGGATGCGAACAGCAGGGGTTTGTACATGATGCCTCCGGCATGGGTGCTTGGAGCCCCATGCTTTCAGGCAGTCGCCAGCCTACCCAGCAGGAAATGCAGCGCCGGGCCCTGTGGGCGTTGTATCATTGCCGCGGCTCGTTGCGAGCCATTTGCCCCTGATGTTGCAAGGAACTTTCGATGACACACGTGCAGCGCCTCAAATATTCCCTTCTGATCATCCTGGTGGTACTGGGCCTGATGCTGGGCCTGTCCCACCTGCAGAAGCAGGGCACGATCAGTGAGCAGACCTTCCAGATGCTGGCCATCGCCATCGCCGTGGTGGTCGTGGTGATCAACGGCATTCTGCGGCGTAAGGTAAAGCCCTGACCCGTGCGGGCCGGCCATGCGTGGCCGGCCATGCGCTCAGCGCGTGTGTGCCTGCTCCAGCACGGCGCGCGCCTGGGGGTTGAGGCTGTAGCACTTGTCGCTGCCCAGTTCGATAACACCTTCGGTGCACAGCCGCTTGAGCACTTCACGCACGCTGAGGAACGACAGCGGAATATCCAGCTGTTCCAGTTGTGCGTGCACGCCGCGTACGCCAATGCTGCGGCCATTGCGGTCGGCGGCGTGCAAGGCATCGATCACCTTGAGCCGGATCAGGCTGGTGCGCAGGCCGAAGGTGCGCAGCAGCTCGCGGATCTGTTCGTTGCCGATGCGTTCTTCAGAAAAAACGTCCTGTCCGTTGGGCGCTTTGCCTGGGACGCGCCCGGCGTGAGTCGAGGGTTGCGGGTTGTACATGTGAATGCTCCTTTTCGTGGACGAACCCGAAATGTGGTTGCCTCACTTACTAGGACGAATGAGAACGCAAAAACTGCAACCCACTCGTAAAAAAAATGCCTGTTCCTCTTCAAGACGTTCCATCGCCTTGTAATACGTAAAATTTTCACCTGGCCGTTCGTCTGATCGGGATAAGCCCCGAACCCGAGGAGTGCCCGTGTTTCCACTTTCCCGTCCCATGACTTGCGCAGGCCTGGCCGCTGCACTGGTGGCCTTCAGCGTTGCCGTGCAGGCGCAGCCCGCCCTTGATGCCAGTGCGCAGATTCGTCGAACCAGTTTCGGGGTGCCGCATATCGTGGCCAAGGATGAGCGCGGCCTGGGCTATGGTGTCGGCTATGCCTACGCCCAGGACAACCTGTGCCTGCTGGCCAACGAGGTGCTGACCGTGAGCGGTGAGCGCTCACGCCATTTCGGTGCCAAGGGCAAGACCCTGGAGCAGCGTGACAACCTGGCCAGCGACCTGTTCTTCACCTGGCTCAACAGCCCGACGGCAGTCGATGCGTTCCTCCAGGCGCAACCGGTGCAGGTGCAGGCACTGCTGGCGGGTTATGCCAGCGGCTACAACCGGGCGTTGGCCGAGCGCCGCCGCGGTGGCTTGCCCGCCGAATGTGGCAACGGTGAATGGCTGCGGCCGATCACCAGTCAGGACCTGGTCAAGCTGACTCGCAGGCTATTGGCCGAAGGCGGTGTCGGGCAGTTCGTCGAAGCACTGGCGGGGGCGCAACCACCTACACAGACCAACCAGCAGGCGTCGGCGGGCTTCGCCAGCGCACTGGCGCGGCAGGAACGCTTCGCCACGGAGCGCGGCAGCAATGCGGTGGCCGTAGGGGCGCAGCGTTCGGCCAATGGCCGCGGCCTGTTACTGGCCAACCCGCACTTCCCGTGGATGGGCGGCATGCGCTTTTATCAGATGCAACTGACCATCCCTGGCCAGCTCGATGTGATGGGCGCGGCATTGCCGGGCCTGCCAGTGGTCAATATCGGTTTCAACAGGCACCTGGCCTGGACGCACACCGTCGACACCTCCAACCACTTCACCCTGTACCGTCTGCAACTCGATCCCAAGGACCCGACCCGTTACCTGCTTGATGGCAAGTCGCTGCCAATGGCCCGGCAAACCATCAGCGTTGCGGTCAAGGCCGAAGATGGCAGCCTGAGCCAGGTAGAGCGGCAGATCTACAGTTCGCAATTCGGCCCGGTGGTGCAATGGCCCGGGCGGCTGGACTGGGACGCGCACGCGGCGTACAGCTTGCGTGACGCCAACCTGGACAACACCCGGGTGCTGCAGCAGTGGTACCAGATCAACCGTGCCGACAGCCTGGCAGCGCTGAAAGGCTCGGTCGAGCAGCTGCAGGGTATTCCGTGGGTCAACACCTTGGCCGTGGACCAGGGCGGTGGGGCGTTGTACCTGAACCAGTCGGTGGTGCCGTATGTCGACCAGCAACTGCTGGGCACCTGCAGCAACCCGCAAGCGCAAGGGCGCATGGTGGTGCTGGATGGCTCGCGTAGTGCGTGTCAGTGGAAGGTCGATGCGCAGGCCGCACAACCGGGTATCTTCCCGGCGCGAATGCTGCCGAGCCTTGAACGCCAGGATTTCGTGCAGAACTCCAACGACCCGGCCTGGATGGCCAACCCGGCACAGCCGCTGACAGGCTATTCACCTTTGGTCAGCCGCAGTGACCAGCCGCTGGGCATGCGTAGCCGCTTTGCCCTGCAGCGCCTGCAGGGCACGGCAAGGCTGGGCATTGATGACCTGCAGCGCATGGTGACCGACGACGAGGTCTACCTGGCCAGCCTGGTGCTGCCAGACCTGCTGCAATGGTGCAAGGGCGCAGGGGCGGATGTACAGGCCGTGTGCAGCAGCCTGGCGGCCTGGAATGGCAAGGCCGACCTCGACAGTGGCATTGGCCTGGTGCATTTCCAGAACCTGTTCAATGCCCTGGCCGCGCACCCGGAAAGCTGGCGCGTGGCCTTCAACCCGGCCGACCCGCAGCACACGCCGCGCGGTTTGGCGGTGGAGCAGGCGGCCGTGCGCAAGCTGGTACACGAGGCGGCACTGGCGTCGCTCAAGCAGGTGAGCGACAGCGGTGTAGCGGGGGAGGCGCGTTGGGGGCAGGTGCAGCAGGCGCTTGACGGCACGCCGGTACCGGGTGGCCCGCAGGCGCTGGGCGTGTACAACGCGATGTACAGTGTGCCGCACGGGCAGGGCAAGCGGTTGGTGGTCAGTGGTACCAGCTACCTGCAACTGGTCAGCTTCACCGACAAGGGGCCAGAAGCTCGGGGGTTGTTGGCGTTCTCCCAGTCGAGCGAAGCGGCATCGGCGCATGCCAGTGACCAGACCAAGGCCTTTGCGGCCAAGCAGCTGGCGGTGATGCCGTTTACCGAGGCACAGATCAAGGCAGACCCGGCGTATCGGGAAGTGGTGATCAGTGAAGGGGACAAGGGGGCAGTGGCACAGCAGTAAGGCATTGCGGCCTCTTCGCGGGTAAACCCGCTCCTACACGACTTGCGTACCATTGTAGGAGCGGGTTTACCCGCGAAAGGGCCGGTCCTGGCAACCCTGTAATGTCAGGAAAACTCGAACGGCGCCAGCTGAAACCCTTGCTCATCTACCTGCAAGGCCCAGCCCCGGCGGTCCCAGTCCCCCAGCACGATGCGCCGTGCCGGCTCCCCATCAACCACCAGCTTGTGAATCGCCGGCCGGTGGGTATGGCCATGCACCAGCGTGCGCACGCCATGCGCCGCCATCACCTTGGGTACTTCCTCAGGCGTGACGTCGACAATCTCGGTGGACTTCATCCGGGTTTGCGTGCGGCTCTCGCTGCGCAGCTTGCGCGCCAGCTTGTAGCGGGCTGACAGCGGCAGGTGCCGCAAGATCCACAAACTCAGCGGGTTGCGCAGCAAACGGCGCATCTTCATGTAACCCAGGTCGCGGGTGCACAAAGTGTCGCCATGCATCAGCAGCACCTGCTCACCGCCCAGCTCGATGACGCTGGGGTCGTTCAACAGCGTGCAACCTGCGGCTTCGCAAAAGGCTTGGCCAATCAGGAAGTCGCGGTTGCCATGCATGAGGAAGATGGCCGTGCCGCTGTCGCTCAGCCGGCGCATGGCCTGGCAGATCGACTGCTGGAAGGGGGTCATGGCATCGTCGCCGATCCAGGCTTCGAAAAAGTCGCCCAGAATGTACAACGCTTTGGCGTGGCGGGCACGGCCGTCCAGCAGATCAAGAAACGCCCGGGAAATGTCCGGGCGCTCTTCTTGCAAATGCAGATCGGAGATCAGCAGTATCACCCAATGATCTCGGCTTTCTCGATGATCACGTCTTCTTTTGGCACGTCCTGGTGGCCGGACTTGGAACCAGTGGCGACTTTCTCGATGGCATCAACCACTTCACGGCCTTCGATCACTTCGCCGAATACCGCATAGCCCCAACCCTGTACGTTCTTGCCGCTGTGGTTGAGGAAGTCGTTGTCCGAGGCGTTGATGAAGAACTGCGCCGAAGCAGAGTGCGGCTCCATGGTGCGGGCCATGGCGATGCTGTACTTGGCGTTTTTCAGGCCGTTGTCAGCTTCGTTCTGGATGCTGGCACGCTTGTCACGCTTTTCGTTCATGCCTGGCTCGAAACCGCCGCCCTGAATCATGAAGCCCTTGATCACACGGTGGAACACGGTGTTCGAGTAGTGGCCGGCTTCAACGTAGGCCAGGAAGTTGGCAACGGTCAGCGGGGCTTTTTCGGCGTTCAGTTGCAGAACGATGTCGCCGTGGTTGGTGCTCAGTTTGACTTTGGACATGCTGAAATTCGCTCTTTCAAGGCATTTTGGAATCGGGTGCGCAGATGCGCGTATTGTCACCTGACGCTGGATCGGGCGGCCGCGACACACATGCGCGGCGGCCATTTTGCCAGGCTTGGGCAAAAAGCCGTGATAAATCACGCCAGTTTGTCCGGGCCCGACTGTCAGCAGCTTGACTGCTTCGGCTATGATAGGCCCTTTGATTCAATCGGCCTACCCAGGCCGGACACGTGCATTCAAGGATCCTATGAGCAAGCCCACTGCCGACAACGCGCCCAACGCCGCTGCCAAAGGCGCCCCCGCTGTCCCTGCGAACTTCCTGCGGCCGATCATCCAGGCCGACCTGGACTCGGGCAAGCACAGCAGCATCGTCACCCGCTTCCCGCCGGAGCCTAACGGCTACCTGCACATCGGCCACGCCAAGTCGATCTGCGTCAACTTCGGCCTGGCCAAGGAATTCGGGGGCGTCTGCCACCTGCGTTTCGATGACACCAACCCGGCCAAGGAAGACCAGGAATACATCGACGCCATTCAAAGCGACGTCAAATGGCTGGGCTTCGACTGGGCCGGCGACGTGCGTTATGCCTCCAGCTACTTCGACCAGTTGCACGACTGGGCGGTGGAACTGATCAAGCGTGGCAAGGCCTATGTCTGCGACCTGACCCCTGATCAAGCGAAAGAATACCGCGGCAACCTCAAGGAGCCGGGCAAGAACAGCCCGTTCCGCGAGCGTAGCGTGGAAGAAAACCTCGAGCTGTTCGCCCGCATGAAGGCTGGCGAGTTCAAGGACGGTGAGTGCGTGCTGCGGGCCAAGATCGACATGGCCTCGCCGAACATGAACCTGCGCGACCCGATCCTGTACCGCATCCGCCATGCCCACCATCACCAGACCGGTGACAAATGGTGCATCTACCCCAACTACGACTTTACCCACGGCCAGTCGGACGCTATCGAGGGCATCACCCACTCGATCTGCACCCTGGAGTTCGAAGGGCATCGTCCGCTGTACGAATGGTTCCTCGACAACCTGCCGGTGCCGGCGCACCCGCGCCAGTACGAGTTCAGCCGCCTGAACCTGAACTACACCATTACGTCCAAGCGCAAGCTCAAGCAACTGGTTGACGAAAAGCACGTCGACGCCTGGGACGACCCGCGCATGTCGACCCTGTCCGGCTTCCGTCGCCGCGGCTACACCCCGGCTTCGATTCGCAACTTCTGCGAAATGATCGGCACCAACCGCTCCGACGGCGTGGTCGACATGTCGATGCTCGAGTTCAGCATCCGTGACGACCTGGACCGCACCGCACCGCGCGCCATGTGCGTGCTGCGCCCGCTGAAAGTGGTCATCACCAACTATCCGGAAGGCCAGGTCGAGCAGCTTGAGCTGCCGCGCCACCCGAAAGAAGACATGGGCGTGCGTGTACTGCCGTTCGCGCGCGAGCTGTACATCGACCGCGAAGACTTCATGGAAGAGCCGCCGAAGGGCTACAAGCGCCTGGAACCGGCCGGTGAAGTGCGCCTGCGCGGCAGCTACGTGATTCGCGCCGACGAAGCCATCAAGGACGCCGACGGCACTATCGTCGAGCTGCGTTGCTCGTACGACCCGGACACCCTGGGCAAGAACCCTGAAGGCCGTAAGGTCAAAGGCGTGATCCACTGGGTGCCGGCCGAGGGCAGCGTCGAGTGCGAAGTGCGCCTGTACGACCGCCTGTTCCGTTCGCCGAACCCGGAAAAGACCGAGGATGGCGGCAGCTTCCTGGACAACATCAACCCGGACTCGCTGCAAGTGCTGAGCGGTTGCCGTGCCGAGCCGTCGCTGGCCCAGGCGCAACCCGAGGACCGCTTCCAGTTCGAGCGCGAAGGCTACTTCTGCGCCGACCTGAAAGACAGCCAGCCGGGCCGCCCGGTGTTCAACCGCACTGTCACCCTGCGTGACTCCTGGGGCAGCTGAGGAAACGCCGTGCTTACCATCTACAACACCCTGAGCAAAGCGAAGGAAACCTTCAAGCCGCTGGATGGCAACAAGGTGCGCATGTATGTGTGCGGCATGACCGTGTACGACTACTGCCACCTGGGCCATGGCCGCAGCATGGTGGCCTTCGACCTGGTCACCCGCTGGCTGCGCAAGAGCGGCTACGAGCTGACCTATGTGCGCAACATCACCGACATCGATGACAAGATCATCAACCGGGCCAACGAGAACGGCGAAAGCTTCGAAGCGTTGACCGCCCGCATGATCGACGCGATGCACGAAGACGAGCGCCGGCTGAACATCCTGCCGCCAGACCAGGAGCCGCGTGCCACCGACCATATTGCCGGCATGCACGCGATGATCCAGACCCTGATCGACAAGGGTTATGCCTACGCCCCGGGCAACGGCGACGTGTACTACCGCGTCGGCAAGTTCGTCGGCTACGGCAAGCTGTCGCGCAAGAAGATCGAAGACCTGCGCATCGGTGCACGCATCGAGGTCGACGAAGCCAAGCAGGACCCGCTGGACTTCGTGCTGTGGAAGGGCGTCAAGCCGGGCGAGCCGAGCTGGGAATCGCCATGGGGCCCGGGCCGTCCGGGCTGGCACATCGAGTGCTCGGTGATGTCCACCTGCTGCCTGGGTGAGAGCTTCGACATTCACGGCGGCGGCAGCGACCTGGAGTTCCCGCACCACGAGAACGAGATTGCCCAGAGCGAAGCGGCCACTGGCAAGCAGTACGCCAACGCCTGGATGCACTGCGGCATGATCCGCATCAACGGCGAGAAGATGTCGAAGTCGTTGAACAACTTCTTCACCATCCGCGACGTGCTCGAGAAGTACCACCCGGAGGTGGTGCGTTACCTGCTGGTGGCCAGCCACTACCGCAGCGCGATCAATTACTCCGAAGACAGCTTGCGTGATGCCAAGGGCGCGCTGGAGCGTTTCTACCATGCCCTGCGCGGCTTGCCACGGGTGGCAGCCAAGGGCGGCGAAGCGTTTGTCGAGCGTTTCAGCGTGGCGATGAACGACGACTTCGGCACCCCCGAAGCCTGCGCCGTACTGTTCGACCTGGTGCGCGAGATCAATCGCCTGCGCGACAGCGAGCCGGAGGCTGCTGCTGGCCTGGCTGGCCGCCTGCGCGAGTTGGGTGAGGTGCTGGGTGTGCTGCAGCTGGAAGCCGATGACTTCCTGCGTGCGGGTGCCGAAGGCAAGGTCGATGCGGCTGAGGTGGAAGGCCTGATTCAGGCGCGCCTGCAGGCACGTACCGACAAGAACTGGGCCGAATCGGACCGCATTCGCGACCAACTCACCGCGATGGGTGTGGTGCTGGAAGACAGCAAGGGCGCGACTACCTGGCGTCTGGCTGACTGATCGGCGTATAGGGGCTGCTTCGCAGCCCGTTCGCAGCACAAGGCTGCTCCTACAGGATAATGCGATCCCCTGTAGGAGCAGCCTTGTGCTGCGAATGGGCCGCCTGGCGGCCCCCAGCCTTTACTTGGGCAGCCCCGCAAGCGGGCAGTGCAACACTAATCTCGCCCCACCCAGCTCGCTCTCTCCAATCTCCAGCCCGAACCCATGCAGGTCGACGATCGCGGCAACGATCGACAACCCCAGCCCGAACCCGGCATGGCGATGCCCTTCATCACTGCGATAGAACCGCTTCAGCACCGCAGTCCGCTCTTCTTCGGGAATGCCCGGCCCGCTGTCCTCAATGGCCAGGTGCACGCCGGTCTCGTCCTGTGTCGCACAAATCCGCACTTGCCCACCCTCGGGCGTGAACTTGATGGCGTTGCCCACCAAATTGGCCAGTGCCTCGAACAGCAGTTCGCGGTCACCGTGCAGGGCCGGCAGCTGCGCGGGCTGGTGCAGTTCGAGATGGATACCGCCATCCTCGGCCAGAGGCAGGTAGAAGTCGTGCAGTTCGACCAGCAGTTCATGCGGGTCAAGCTGAACGAAGCCGGCCCGGCGCTGGCGATCTTCCAGTTCGCTGATGCGTAGCAAGCCGCGAAAACGCGCCATCAGGGTATCGGTTTCGCCAATGGCCTGGTCCAGCGCCTCGGCTTGTGCGGAGTCGACGTCGCTCTGCTGGCGAATGCGGTACAGCTGGGCGCGCAGGCGTGTAAGCGGGGTACGCAGGTCATGGGCAATGTTGTCGCACACGCCCTTGACCTCATGCATCAGCCGCTCGATGCGGTCGAGCATGGCGTTGACGATGGCGGCCAGCATGTCCAGCTCATCGCGCCGGGCCGACAGGGGCAGGCGGTGGGTCAGGTCGCCGGCGACGATCAGCTCGGCCTGGGCCTGGATCGCGCGGATACGCTTGAGCGGCCGGCGGCGCAACAAATACCAGCCGGCAAAGCCTGGGATCAGCGTCAAGGAGATACCCCAGAGCAGGGCATCGAGAATGATCCGGGTAACCACGAACAGTGAGCCGTTATCGCGGAACAGTACCAGCCAGCGGCCATCTTGCACTTTGATCGCCACCGCATCGCAGCTGTCGCGGGGCAGGTGGGGGTCGTCGGCATCCAGGCAGCGTTTCAACTCATGGATCTTGCCGTCCAGCCTGAGCTCCGGGGGCAGGGTGCGCACACTGCCGCCAATCGGGTTGAGCTGGGTGTCGAACAGGCCATAGGCGTCGAAGCTGCGCTCTTCGAAGGCCTGGCTGGCGATCAGGGCGTCGTCCAGCTGCTTGCCGCTCATGTGCGCGAACAGGTGCTGGCGCTGCAGCATCGAATGGCGGGTGAGCTTGTTCAGGTAGCTGGACACCTCGAAGTACAGCACGCCCATGAGAATGCTGCTCCAGGCCACGAACAGAAAACTGTACAGCGCCAGCAGGCGGCTGGTGGACGAGCTCCAGCCTTTAGACGGGTTCAGCAATGGCATAGCCGGAGCCCCGTACCGTACGGATCAGCGGCGACTGGCCGGGGGAGTCGATTTTCTTGCGCAGGCGGCCGATGTGCACATCGATCAGGTTGGTGCCCGGGTCGAAGTGATAGCCCCAGACTTCTTCGAAAATCATCATCCGTGTGATCACCTGGCCGCTGTGGCGCATCAGGTACTCCAGCAGTTTGTATTCGGTGGGCAGCAGGTTGAGGGTATTGTCACCGCGGCGCGCCTCGTGGCTGATCAGGTCCAACTGTAGGTCGGCGACCTGCAGGCGTGTCTGGGTCATGGGCACGCTGTTGCGGCGCAGCAATACTTCGACCCGTGCGGCCATTTCGTCGGAGGCAAACGGCTTGGTCAGGTAGTCGTCACCGCCGGCACGCAGGCCACGTACCCGTTCATCGACGTCGGAGAGGGCGCTGATCATCAGGATCGGCGTAGCGATCTTGAGGCTGCGCAGGGTGGTGACGATGGTGAGGCCATCGACCTCGGGCAGCATGCGGTCCAGGGTGATCAGGTCGTAGCCACCGGCAATGGCCTTGGCCAGGCCTTCACGGCCATTATCGGCCCAATCCACCTCCAGGCCGTGGCTGGTAAGTTCGGCGACGATTTCCTGGCCGGTGACGGCGTCGTCTTCGATGGTCAGTACGCGAGGCATGCTGGTTCCTGGGCATCTAATAGAGATTTGATTGTGCCAAAGAATAGACAACCGGCGATTTAAGAAAAATTCATCTAGCGTATTTGCTCCACCGGCCCTATCGCCGGCAAGCCAGCTCCCACAGGGTGCTCTGAGGCCGTGAGGGCAGCACATTACCTGTGGGAGCTGGCTTGCCGGCGATAGGGCCGGTGAAGGTATGAACAAACGGTTCAGCGTGCGCTGATACCCTCGCCATGCATGATCTGCGCAATGATTGGCACCGGGGTCATCAGGTGCGAGCGCATCATGGCGCTGGCGCGCTTGGCGTCACGGGCGAGGATCACCTCGACCAGCGCCGCATGCTCCTGGCGCTTGAGCTCCAGGGCCTGTTCGGAGAACACCGTCTGCGTCAGCCACAGGTGGCGGTAGCGCTCGGCCTGGTCGAACAGGTAGGTGCGCGCCTGAAGCAGGTGCTTGGAGCCGCAGCCCGAGGCAATGGCGGTATGAAACGCCTTGTGCCGCTCGTCCCACACATCCAGGCGCTGCTCGCGGGTTTTCACTTCCACCACCTTGGCCAGGGTATGCGAGTGGGCCAGCACTGACGCCTCCCAGGTGTCGTCGCCGCGCTCGATGGCCAGGGCGATGATCATCGCTTCCAGGTTGGCGCGGGCATCGTAGATATCGTTCATCTCGGCCAGTGACATGGGCGCTACGCGGTAGCCTTTCTGGCTGATCGCGTTGACCAGGTGCTCGGCCACCAGTTGCGACAGGGCTTCACGCAGCGGGCCCACACCCAGGTCGTAGCGCTCCTTCAGGGCACTCATCAACAGTTTTTCACCGGGCTTGAACACGCCGCGGATGATGTCCTTCTTGAGCCTCTCATACCCGCTGAATGCTGAGTTTTGTCGGGGGGCGAGCGCGTCCAAGATCCTGTTCCTCAAAACGTTTTGCCGATCA
Organism: Pseudomonas sp. WOUb67; assembly: GCF_050058005.1. Taxonomy (NCBI): domain Bacteria; kingdom Pseudomonadati; phylum Pseudomonadota; class Gammaproteobacteria; order Pseudomonadales; family Pseudomonadaceae; genus Pseudomonas; species Pseudomonas sp. WOUb67. The sequence goes on from NZ_CP170112.1 coordinate 3,641,605, forward strand.
TACCGAAACCGCCTGCTGACGAAAAACAATGGATAAACAACACTATTATCGCCTAAATATAAAAATGTAGACATTTTGAGTTAGTGGCGATATTTTTACCTCGCCCGCACTGATCCAGGTCACCACCGGACGGCGCTCTCCACTTTTTCTGCCAGGACACTGCCATGAACGCTTTTACGCAGATCGACGAACTTGTGATGCCACTGCCGCTGGAGCCGCGTGGTTACACCATCGCCCCTTCGAAACAGTCGCCGCGCCTGCTTGAACTGACCTTCGCCCGTGAAACCGTTGAAGCGTTCGTCCAGGCTGTTGCCGAGTGGCCGGTGCAGGCGCTGGAGTACAAGTCGTTCCTGCGCTTCCGGCTAGGTGAAATCCTTGACGAGCTGTGCCAGGGTACCCTGCGCCCGGTGCTGCTCAACACCATCCTCGATCGCGCCACCGGCGGCATGCTGATTACCCCGCTGGGCCTGGATGACGTGAGCCAGGCCGAAGACATGGTCAAGTTTACTACTGCCTGTGCACACCTGATCGGCCGCTCCAACTACGACGCCATGAGCGGCCAGTTTTATGCGCGCTTCGTGGTGGTCAACTCCGACAACTCCGACAGCTACCTGCGCCAGCCGCATCGGGTGATGGAGTTGCACAACGACGGCACTTTCGTGAACCAGATCACTGATTACGTGCTGATGCTGAAGATCGACGAAAAGAACATGGAAGGCGGCAACTCGCTGCTGCTGCACCTGGACGACTGGGAGCAGTGCGAGGCGTTTTTCCGCCACCCGATGGCCCGCCGTGAAATGCGCTGGACCGCACCGCCGAGCAAGAAGGTCGCCGAAGATGTGTTCCACTCCGTTTTCGACACCGATGGCGAAGGCCGCCCGACCATGCGCTACATTGACCAGTTCGTGCAGCCGGAAAACTACGAGGAAGGCATCTGGCTGAACGCCTTGTCCGACTCGCTGGAAGGCAGCGCGAAGAAGGTGTCGGTACCGGTAGGTGTGGGCAGCTTCCTGCTGATCAACAACCTGTTCTGGCTGCACGGTCGCGACCGCTTCACCCCGCACGAGGGCCTGCGCCGTGAACTGATGCGCCAGCGTGGTTACGTCGCCTTCCCCAAGCCGCTGTACCAGCGCGGGCAATAATGACAGGGCGCAGGGCGGGCGCCTGCCCATGCGTCGTTGCACAACATGATGCCATCAGGGCCCGAGCGGGCCTTGGTGAGCGAGCCAGGCAATGCCTGCGTGTGAGGTAAGGCTGTGTACGATTTCATCATTATTGGCGGTGGCATTGTGGGCATGTCCACGGCCATGCACCTGATCAAGGTCTACCCGGACGCGAAGATTCTCCTGCTGGAGAAGGAATCCGGCCCGGCCCGCCACCAGACCGGTCACAACAGCGGTGTGATCCACGCTGGCGTGTACTACACCCCCGGCAGCCTGAAGGCGCGCTTCTGCCTGGAAGGCAACAAGGCTACCAAGGCCTTCTGCACCCAGCACGGCATCCCCTTCGATGAGTGCGGCAAGCTGCTGGTGGCCACCAACGAGCTGGAAATGCAGCGCATGAAGGCACTGTGGGAGCGTACCGCGGCCAACGGCCTGGAGCGCCACTGGCTGTCGGCCGACGAACTGCGCGAGCGCGAGCCCAATATCGTGGGGATGGGGGGCATCTTCGTGCCGTCCAGCGGCATCGTCAATTACGCCCAGGTGACTGCGGCGATGGGCGCTGAATTCCAGCGTGCCGGCGGCGAAATCCGCTATGGCGCAGAGGTGGTCGGCCTGCAGGAGCAAGCCAGCGAAGTGATCGTGCGCACTCAGCGCGACGAGTTCCGTAGCCGTTTCCTGGTGACTTGCTCGGGCCTGATGGCCGACCGCGTGGTCAGCATGCTGGGCCTGCGCACCGAGTTTGTCATCTGCCCGTTCCGGGGCGAGTACTACTTGCTGCCCAAGCAGCACAACCAGATCGTCAACCACCTGATCTACCCGATCCCCGACCCGTCGATGCCGTTTTTGGGCGTGCACCTGACCCGCATGATCGACGGCACCGTCACGGTTGGCCCCAACGCAGTACTGGCGATGAAGCGCGAGGGCTACCGCAAGACCGACGTCAGCCCCAGCGACCTGTTCCAGACCCTGACCACCCCCGGCATTCTCAAGGTGCTGGCGAAGAACTTCCGTCCGGGCCTGATCGAAATGAAAAACTCGCTGTTCAAGGGCGGCTATCTCAAGCAGGTGCAGAAATACTGCCCGAGCATCACCAAGGCCGACCTCACGCCTTACCCGGCCGGTGTGCGCGCCCAGGCGGTGTCGCGCGACGGCAAGTTGATCGACGACTTCCTGTTCGTCAACACCGCGCGCAGCGTCAACGTGTGCAACGCACCGTCGCCGGCCGCCACCTCGGCCATTCCGATCGGCGCCTACATCGTCGAGAAGGTGTGTGAGCAGGTCACCCTCGCAGGTGGCAGTGCCCCCAAGGCGAGGCTGCCGATCAACAGCGTAGGGCAGGGCGCCTGATCAGCCTGGGCTGAAGACAGACGAGCAAGTCGTCCCCGGCTGTGAGAGGATGTCGACCATCACAGCCAGGACCCCGAACACAGCCTGATGAAGACACCCAAAAGAATCGAACCCCTGATCGAAGACGGCCTGGTCGACGAAGTACTGCGGCCGCTGATGAGTGGCAAGGAGGCCGCCGTGTATGTTGTGCGCTGCGGCAACCAGGTGCGCTGCGCCAAGGTCTATAAAGAAGCCAACAAGCGCAGTTTCCGCCAGGCCGCTGAATATCAGGAAGGCCGCAAGGTGCGCAACAGCCGCCAGGCCCGGGCCATGGCCAAGGGCAGCAAGTTCGGCCGTAAAGAAGCCGAAGATGCCTGGCAGAACGCCGAAGTTGCGGCGTTGTTCCGCCTGGCCAGTGCGGGCGTTAGGGTACCCAAGCCCTACGACTTCCAGGACGGCGTGCTGTTGATGGAGTTGGTCACCGATGCCGATGGCGACGCTGCCCCACGCCTGAACGACGTGCACCTGGAAGCCGAGGATGCCCGCACGTTCCATGCCTTTGTCATTCGCCAGATCGTGCTGATGCTTTGTGCGGGGCTGGTGCATGGCGACTTGTCCGAGTTCAACGTGCTGCTCGGCCCGGACGGGCCGGTGATCATCGACTTGCCGCAGGCCGTGGATGCAGCCGCCAACAACCACGCCTTCAGCATGCTGCAGCGCGATGTGGACAACATGGCCCATTATTTCGGGCGCTTTGCCCCGGAGCTGAAAAGCACCCGGTATGCGCAGGAGATGTGGGCGCTGTTCGAGGCCGGTGATTTGCTGCCCGACAGCCCGTTGACCGGGGTGTTCGCGGATGACGAACATGAAGCGGACGTGTCCGGGGTGATGCGCGAAATCGACGCAGCCCGGCTGGATGATGCACGCCGCCGTGCAGCGCGTGACGAGGCCGAGCATGGGCCAGCCAAGGCAGAAGAGCCCACGCCGCCCTGGTTGCAGTGAGGGGGACGGTTCCAGTCAGGTCAGCAATTGGGGCCGCTTCGCGGCCCATCGCAGGCAAGCCAGCTCCCACAGGTACTGCGCAGTTCTTCAGCATTGCGCGATCCCTGTGGGAGCTGGCTTGCCTGCGATGGGCTGCAAAGCAGCCCTAAACTGGCATTAGGGGCTGAGGGCCGATCAGCCCGCCGGGGGCACATAGCCGTTACGCTGGTAGAACCGTTCAAGTTCATGCGCTGCCGGCTCTTCCCCGGTGAAGATGCGCAGGTACTCGGGGATAAAGCGCATGCGGTATTCCAGCGGCTCCACGGTTTTCATGCTGATGTAGCCGATCTGCGCCAGGTAGATCGAGCGGGCACGTGTGGCGGCAGCATCTTCGCTGAAGCCGAAGCGGTCGAACATCTGCTTCAGGGCGTTCATGCGCACGCTGTCAGCCTGCTGGATCTCTTCGGCCACCTGCTCTGACTGCAGGGCCCAACTGCGCATGGCAAATTCGCACTGCGAGTCGAACAGCGCACTGTTCAGCCAGCAATCGAAGACATTCAGGATTGCCTCGGTGATCGAGGCGGCATAGGCCTGCGTCTGGTTCACCAGGTTGTGGGTGTTCTTGTGCTTCCACTGCTCGATCAGCGCCGCCAGCAATGCTTCGCGGTCTTCGAAGTACCAGTAGAAACTGGTGCGGGCAAGGTTGAGCTTTTTTGCCAGCGGTAACACGCGCACCGCATCCACCCCCGATTCCTTGAGGGCTTCGAAGGCCGCGTTCAGCCAGCTTTCGATCGAGCCGCGGGCGCTGCTTTCTGGTGGGTTCGTGGTCATGTTCATAGGCGCATTGTTCCGTATCCATGGGGGCCTGACAAGCTCAATGTACACCACTGTCTAATTTATTGACACCTGTGTACATGATGGCTAATGTCGATTTTGCCTGATGACCTGAATGCGAGAACGACCATGTCCAATGATCCGTTGCTTCAGCCGTACCAACTCAAGCACCTCACCCTGCGTAACCGCATCATCACCACCTCCCACGAACCGGCCTACCCGGAAGAGGGCATGCCTAAGCAGCTGTACCGTGCCTACCATGTGGAACGGGCCAAGGCCGGCGTGGCCATGACCATGACGGCGGGTTCCGCCGCTATCTCGCGCGACAGCCCACCCGTGTTCAACAACGTGCTGGCCTACAAGGACGAAGTGGTCGGCTGGATGAAGGACCTGACCGACGAATGCCACGAGCATGGCGCGGCAGTGATGATTCAGCTCACCCACCTGGGCCGCCGCACCCGCTGGGACAAGGGGGACTGGCTGCCGGTGGTGTCGCCGTCGCACAACCAGGAACCGGCGCACCGGGCCTTCCCCAAGCGCCTGGAGATCTGGGACATCGAGCGCATCGTCAAGGACTACGCCGATGCCGCCGAGCGCATGCAAGCCGCCGGGCTGGATGGCATCGAGCTGCAGGCATACGGCCACCTGATGGACCAGTTCTGGTCGCCGCTGACCAACGAGTTGCAGAACGTTTATGGTGGCTCGCTGGAAAACCGCCTGCGTTTTACCTTTGAAGTGCTCACGGCCATTCGCCAGCGGGTGGGCAACACGTTCATCGTCGGCATCCGCTACACCGGCGATGAAGTGCTGGCGGGTGGGCTGACCAAGGACGAAGGGCTGCAGGTTTCGCAGCTGTTGAAGAACAGCGGCATGATCGACTTCCTCAACGTGATCCGCGGCAACATCGCCACGGATGCCGGCCTGACCGACATCATCCCGATCCAGGGCATGCGCAACGCGCCGCACCTGGACTTTGCCGGCGAAATCCGCTCGTTGACCGGCTTCCCCACGTTCCATGCGGCAAAGATCCCGGATGTGGCCACCGCCCGGCATGCCATTGCCGCAGGCAAGGTGGACATGGTCGGCATGACCCGTGCGCACATGACCGACCCGCACATCGTGCGCAAGATCATCGAAGGCCGCGAGGATGATATCCGCCCCTGTGTCGGCGCCAACTACTGCCTGGACCGCATCTACCATGGCGGCGCTGCCTATTGCATCCACAACGCCGCCACCGGCCGCGAAACCAGCATGCCGCACGAGATCCCCAAGGCGGCGCAGCGGCGCAAGGTGGTTATCGTCGGCGCCGGCCCGGCGGGCCTGGAGGCGGCGCGGGTGGCGGGCGAGCGCGGCCACGACGTGGTGGTGTACGAGGTGGCCGACAAGGCCGGTGGGCAGATTCGCCTGACCGCGCAATCGGAGCGGCGCAAGGAGATGATCAGCATCATCGACTGGCGCCTGGCCCAGTGTGAGCGCCTGGGTGTGACGATCCACTACAACGTCTGGGCCGACAGCCAGATCATCCTCGACGAAGCCCCCGATGTGGTCATCGTTGCCACCGGCGGCCTGCCGCACACCGAGGTGCTGGAGCAGGGCAACGAACTGGTGGTGTCGAGCTGGGACATCATCTCCGGCGACGTCAAGCCCGGGCGCAACGTGCTGGTGTACGACGATGCCGGCGACCATGCCGCACTGCAAGCCGCGGAGTTCATTGCGCAGAGCGGTGCACGCACCGAGATCATGACCCCCGACCGCACCTTCTCGCCCGAAGTCATGGGCATGAACCTGGTGCCCTACATGCGCGCCCTGCAGCAGCTCGATACCACCTTCACCGTGACCTGGCGGCTGAAAGCGGTGAGCAGGACCGAAGAGGGCCTGCTGGCGACCATCGGCACCGACTATAGCGAGCTGCGCCAGACCCGCCTGGTCGACCAGGTGGTGGTCAACCACGGTACCCGGCCCCTGGACGAGCTGTATTTCCAGCTGTGCCCGCTGTCGAGCAACGAAGGTGCGGTGCAGTACCTGGACTTGATCGCAGGCCGCCCGCAGGCCGTGGTACGCCGCGACGATGGCCGCTTCCAGCTGTTCCGCATCGGTGATGCGGTGGCTTCACGCAACACCCACGCGGCCATTTATGACGCCCTGCGCCTGGTCAAGGACCTCTGACTCACGCGCCGTAAAACAATAAAAAACAGCAACGCCTGATTTTCGCTTTCTTGTTACTGCCCTGGCCCCAACAACGACAACGATATCCAGTGGAGAGTGTAACCATGCACATCGGTACCCGACCGAGCCCTGCGCCGTCCCTGCAGTTTCGTGATGATCCCAGCGTAACCGGCCATGCCCTGGCCCCGGTGGACAGCGAGTTGCTTGCCGCCCAGGCAGCGATCGACCGCAAAACCCTGCGCCGTTACCGCCTGGACCGCATTCGCCAGCAACTGCGTGCCCATGACTATGGCGGCGTTTTGCTTGCCGACCCGATCAACATCCGCTACGCCACCGACACCAACAATCTCGGCCTGTGGGTCATGCATTCACCCAGCCGTTATGTGTTCGTGCCTACCGAGGGCCCGGTGGTGCTGTTCGAGTTCACCAGCAGCCGTCACAACAGCGAGCATGTCGAAACCATTGACGAGATCCGCCCGGCGTTGCCCTGGCTGTACTTTCTTGCGGGCCCTCGGGTGGATGAAAAGGCCGCGTTGTGGGCGGCCGAAGTGGCCGAGTTGATGGTCCGCCACAGCGGTGGCAACCGCCGCCTGGCCGTAGACCGTTGCGACCCTTGGGGCGCGGAGAAGCTCAAGGCCAGAGGCATCGAACTGTTCGACGCGCAACCGTTGATGGAACAGGCCCGGCTGATCAAGTCGGCCGAGGAAATCGCCAGCCACCGGGTGTCGATGGCTGTCTGTGACCTGGCCATCGCCCGCATGCGTGCCAGCCTGCAGCCCGGCATCACCGAGAACCAGCTGTGGAGCATCCTGCACGGCACCAACGTGGCCCAGGGCGGTGAGTGGGCCGAGAGCCGGCTGCTGAGCTCTGGCCAGCGCACCAACCCGTGGTTCCAGGATGCGACCGACAAGGTCATCGAAGCCGGTGAGATGGTGTGCTTTGACACCGACATGGTAGGCCCCGGGGGTTACCTGTCGGACATCTCGCGCAGTTTCGTCTGCCCCGGCAAGCCGGTGACGGCGGCCCAGCGCGAGCTGCTCGACATCGCCACCCGGCAAATCAGCCACAACGTCGAGCTGTTACGCCCGGGGCTGTCGTTCCGCGAGTTTGCCGAGCGTTGCTGGCCGGTGCCGCAAAAGTACGAGCACAACCGCTACATGATGATGCTGCACGGGGTCGGCCTGGTCGATGAATACCCCAGCGTGGCCTATGCCGTGGACTTTGCCGAGTGGGGCTATGACGGCCTGTTCCAGGAAAACATGGTGGTCTCGGTCGAAAGCTACATCGGCGAGCGCGGTGAGCGCGAAGGGGTGAAGCTGGAAGAACAGGTGCTGATCACCGCCCAGGGCGCGGTCAAGCTGTCGAGCACACCCTTGGTCGATGACCAGCGGTCTTGAGGGGAGGGCCTGCACATGAAACCGATGAGTGTTCCCCTGCGCCAGGTGCCGCCCCTGCTTGCACCTGAACCCGCATTCCTGCGGCTGGAGTCGATCCACAAGCAGTTCGGCCCGTACGAGGTGTTGCACGACGTCAACTTCGAAATGAGCAAGGGGGAGGTGGTGGCCATCATCGGCCCCAGTGGCTCGGGCAAGAGCACCTTGTTGCGCTGCATCAACCAGCTGGAGCCACCGACGCGAGGCCGTATCCGCCTCGACGAACTCGACATCGACGCCGCTACACCGTTGCTGCGCGCCGACCTGCTGAAGCTGCGCCGGCGCATTGGCATGGTGTTCCAGTCGTTCAACCTGTTCCCGCACATGACGGTGCTGCGCAATGTCAGCCTGGCGCAGGTCCGCACGCTCGGGCGCAGCCAGCGTGAGGCGGATGCGCGCTCCATGCAGTTGCTGGAGCGGGTGGGCCTGGCCGACAAGGCAGCGCATTACCCGGCGCGTTGTTCGGGTGGCCAGCAGCAGCGTATTGCCATTGCCCGCGCGCTGGCGCTGGAGCCCGAGCTGATGCTGTTCGACGAACCCACGTCGGCACTGGACCCGGAGCTGGGCCTGGAAGTGCTGGCAGTCATGAAGGAACTGGCCGCCGAAGGCATGTCGATGATCGTTGTCACCCATGAGATGCACTTTGCCGAAACGGTGTCTGACCGCGTGGTGGTAATGGCCGATGGGCGCATCCTTGAGCAGGGGCCAAGCGCCCAGGTGATGCGCCAGCCGCGCCACGAGCGGGTGGTGAAGTTTCTCCAGGCCGTGAGGGACCGCTGATGATCGACATACTGCTGATGTTGCTTGCCGGTGTGCCGTGGACGCTGGGGGTGACCTTGTGTGCTTTCGCGACCGGTGTGGTGCTGGGCTTTCCACTGTGTGCACTGCGCATGGCGAAGGCGCGCGGGCTGGCGGCGCTGGGCGCGGCCATCGTGATGACCTTGCGCTCGATCCCGCCGATTGTCTGGTTGTTCTTCATCTTCTTCGGCATTGGTGGCGGCTACATCAACCTGTCGCCATTCGTGGCGGCCACGGTGGGCCTGGGCTTGATCACGGCTGCACAAATGGCCGAAGTGTACCGCGGCGCATTCGCGGCGATCCCTGATGGCCAGTACGAGGCAGCGCATGTGCTGAACCTGTCACCCGCACAGCGCTTTTTCGATGTGGTGCTGCCGCAGCTCACGCGTATCTCCATCCCCACGGCAGCCACCTATGCCATCGGCCTGCTCAAGGACTCGGCGGTGGCATCGACACTGGGCGTGGCGGACATCAGCTTCCAGGCCTACCAGGTGTCGCAGCAGACCTTCCAGGGGCTGGCTGTATACAGCGCCGCAGCGCTGGTGTACCTGGTGCTGAGCGTGCCGGTGGCAATTGCCTCGCGCTGGTTGTCCGGCACCCTGCAACGGAGGATCAGCCTGTGAGCGAATTATTGAGCCTGTGGGGCGAATGGTTTCCGGAGTTGTGGAAGGGCTTTGTGCTGTCGTTGCAGGTGACCGGCATCAGCCTGGTACTCGGTGTAGGGCTCGGCTTGCTGCTGGCCCTGGGCGTCAGCGCCAAAGGCAGGGCAGTGCGCTACCCCGCGCTGGTGATCGTCGAACTGGGGCGTGGCGCACCGGCGTTGATCCTGCTGCAGTACTTTTACTTCGGCTTGCCCTCGGCAAACCTGACCCTGAGCGCGTTCTGGGCCGCGGCATTGGCGTTGGCCTACTGCACCGCGGCTTACACCAGCGAGATCATTCGTGGCGGCCTGGAGGCGGTTGCCCGTGGCCAGCACGAAGCCGCCGAGGTGATTGGCCTGGACCGTATAGATGCACTGCGCTTCGTGATTTTGCCCCAGGCCCTGCGGGTGGCGCTGCCGTCGCTGCTGGGCTTTTCGATCATGATGTTCCAGGCCTCTTCACTGTGTTTCACCATCGCCTTGCCCGAAATTGTCAGCCGCGCATCGGCCATCGGCTCCTCGACCTTCCAGTACATGCCGGTACTGGTGCTGGCGGGGCTGATGTATGCGGCTGTCTGTGCACCGGCAAGCCTGGGGGTGGCCGCCCTGGAAAGAAGACTGGCGCCCGGCCAGCACGCAAGCCCTTGAACCCTGCCTGCCCCTTTCAATTGCATAGGTATCCGTGATGAAACCATACAAGCGTGTCACCCGTTGGCTGGCCCTCTGCGCTGCAGTTGCCGGCAGTGCCCAGGCCGTGGCCGAGTGCAAGCCAAGCCACAGTTTCGAAACCCTGACGCCCGGTGTGCTGACCGTGGCTGCCTGGGTGTTCCCGCCTTACTCGGTGCCTGGCCCCAACCAGGAACTGGGCGGGGTGGACGGCGAGATCATCAAGCAGATTGCTGCCCGTGAATGCCTGACCATCAAGGCCAGCGTGCTCGACCGGCAGCGGCGATCCAGTCGGTGGTCACCCGCCGCGCCGACGTGGTCATCGGCGACTGGTACCGCACGGTGGAGCGCGGCAAGGTGCTGGGCCTGTCGGCGCCGCTTTACCTGGATGTGATGGGCATCATCTCCAAGCCGGGTTATGCCACGGTCGGTGAACTGGAGGGCAAACGGGTGGGTACCGTGCAAGGTTACCTGTGGGTCAACGACCTGAAGAAGGTGCTGGGCGACAACCTGGTGCTGTACCCCAACCCGGTGGCCATGGCCCAGGACCTGGCGTCCGGGCGCATCGAGGCCGGCATCGACAGCCATGCGGTAGCCGTGGTGTCGCAGCAGAAGGGGGCCTACCAAGGGGCGAGCATCAAGGTGTCGGCACCCGATGCGCGGGTGAAGGCTACCGAGCAGCCAGGGCAGACGGCGATTCCTTACATGCTGAGCAATGCCGATCTGGGCAAGGCGCTGGATGGCAATATCCAGGCGTTGCATGAAAGTGGCGAGATCGCGCGGATTCTCGAGGCCCATGGGCTGGATCGGCAGGCGGCCGAAGTGGGGGCGCCGCGGTTGGTGGATTGAGTTTCTGCTGTAGCGGCCCTTTCGCGGGTAAACCCGCTCCCACAGGGATTGCACAGGCCTTGTAGCTTGCGCCGCACCAGTGGGAGCGGGTAAACCCGCTCCCACAGGGATTGCACAGGCCTTGTAGCTTGCGCCGCACCAGTGGGAGCGGGTTTACCCGCGAAGGGGCCGGCACAGGCAAAACCTGGCCATTGCCATTGACGCAAGACACAATCTCGTCATTTAGCCTTTTCACTGGCGCGCGACAGGCATAAGGTATACGCCGTTCAAAAATGCCCTGGAGCTGTCATGTCCAACCAATTCCCGTCCGTTCGTCCACGCCGCCTGCGCCAGAACGAGTCCCTGCGCACGATCTTCCAGGAAACCGAATTCCGCCTGGAAGACCTGATCCTGCCGATCTTCGTCGAAGAGGGCATTGATGACTTCGTGCCGATCTCCAGCATGCCTGGGGTCAACCGCATCCCCGAGAAGCTGCTGGCCCAGGAAATCGAGCGTTATGCCCGTGCCGGTATCAAGTCGGTGATGACCTTTGGCGTGTCGCACAACCTGGACGCCACCGGCAGCGACACCTGGAACGAAAACGGCCTGGTTGCGCGCATGTCGCGCATCTGCAAGGACACCGTGCCGGAAATGGTGGTGATGTCCGACACCTGCTTCTGCGAATACACCAGCCACGGCCACTGCGGCGTGCTGCATGACCATGGCGTAGACAATGACGCCACCCTGGCCAACCTGGGCAGGCAGGCGGTGATTGCCGCCGCTGCCGGTGCCGACTTCATTGCCCCGTCGGCGGCAATGGACGGCCAGGTACAGGCGATCCGTAGCGCGCTGGATGGTGCCGGTTTCCACGACACCGCGATCATGGCCTACTCCACCAAGTTTGCCTCGTCGCTGTATGGCCCGTTCCGTGAAGCCGGCGGTACCACGCTGAAGGGCGACCGCAAGAGCTACCAGATGAACCCGATGAACCGCCGCGAAGCCGTGCGCGAGTCGCTGCTGGACGAGCAGGAGGGCGCGGATGTGCTGATGGTCAAGCCGGCCGGTGCCTACCTTGACGTGATTGCCGACATCCGCGCCGCCTCGCGCCTGCCGCTGGCGGCGTACCAGGTGAGTGGCGAGTACGCGATGATCAAGTTCGGCGGCCTGGCCGGCGCCATCGATGAAGGCCGGGTGGTGCGTGAAAGCATCGGCGCGATCAAGCGTGCCGGTGCCGACCTGATCCTGACCTACTTCGCCATGGACCTGGCCCGCGAAGGTATCTGAGCCAAAGCCATCGGGTACAAGAAAGCCGCTGCCACTGCAGCGGTTTTTTTTTGGCCACCGGGAGCGCACGGATTTCGGCTCGCCAAACCTTAGCGGTCTTGCCCGTGCACAAAAAATCATTAAGCGCTGAATTATTTAGTGTCCCGTTGTATCTGAACCCTTAGAGCATTCATCGACAGGGACAACGGCATGAAACCTCGCAAGAAACGCGTCCAGCCAATCGGCCTGAAGGACATCACCATCGTCGACGACGCCAAGATGAAAAAGGCGATCACCGCCGCCGCGCTGGGCAATGCGATGGAGTGGTTCGACTTTGGCGTATACGGCTTCGTGGCTTACGCCCTGGGCAAAGTGTTTTTCCCCAACGCCGACCCCAGCGTGCAGATGATCGCGGCGCTGGCCACGTTCTCGGTGCCATTCCTGATTCGCCCACTGGGTGGTCTGTTTTTTGGCGCCTTGGGCGACAAGTTCGGGCGGCAGAAAATCCTCGCCGCAACCATCGTCATCATGTCGCTCAGCACCTTCGCCATCGGCCTGATACCGTCCTATGCCAGCATCGGCATCTGGGCCCCGATCCTGTTGTTGCTGGCCAAGATGGCCCAGGGTTTTTCGGTGGGCGGGGAGTACACCGGTGCCTCGATCTTCGTTGCCGAATACGCCCCCGACCGCAAACGCGGTTTTCTCGGTAGCTGGCTGGACTTCGGCTCGATTGCCGGCTTTGTGCTTGGCGCGGGCGTGGTGGTGCTGATTTCCACCATTCTGGGTGAAGAAAAGTTCCTTGAATGGGGCTGGCGCCTGCCGTTCTTCCTGGCCCTGCCGTTGGGCATCATCGGCCTGTACCTGCGCCATGCGCTGGAAGAAACACCTGCGTTCCAGCAGCATGTCGACAAGCTGGAGCAGGGCGACCGCGAAGGCTTGGCCTCCGGGCCCAAGGTGTCGTTCAAGGAAGTGGCCACCCAGCACTGGCGCAGCCTGGTGACCTGCATCGGCGTGGTGATTGCCACCAACGTCACCTACTACATGCTGCTCACCTACATGCCCAGCTACCTGTCGCATAACCTGCATTACAGCGAAGACCATGGCGTGCTGATCATCATTGCGATCATGGTCGGCATGCTGTTCGTGCAGCCGGTGATCGGTTTGCTCAGCGACAAGTTCGGCCGCCGGCCGTTCATCATCGTCGGCAGTGTCGGCCTGTTCGCCCTGGCAATTCCGGCGTTCATGCTGATCAACAGCGGCGTGCTGGGGGTGATTTTTGCCGGGCTGCTGATCATCGCCGTGCTGCTGAACTTCTTCATCGGTGTGATGGCCTCGACGCTGCCGGCGATGTTCCCTACGCACATCCGCTACAGCGCCTTGGCAGCTGCTTTCAACATTTCGGTGCTGATCGCCGGGCTTACCCCGACCCTCACTGCCTGGCTGGTGGAGAGCACGGGCGACCTGTACATGCCGGCCTACTACCTGATGGTGATCGCCGCTATTGGCCTGCTGACCGGGTTGACCATGAAGGAAACCGCCAACAAACCGCTGCGCGGTGCCGCACCGGCGGCATCCGACATCGAGGAAGCGCGTGAGCTGTTGCAGGAGCACCACGACAACATCGAGCAGAAGATCGAGGACATCGATGCGCAGATCGCCGAGCTGGAAGCCAAGCGCGAGACCCTGGCACAGCAGCACCCGCGCATCGATTGATCAGCGCGGCATGTAGCCACGCTGCCAGGCGCGCGGGATGAACCGCGACACCAGGGCCAGCACACAGGCCAGCGCGCAGCTGCCAGCCAGTGCCTGCAGGCCCAGGCGCTGTTGCAGCCAGGCGCCCAACGCGGCGCCCAGCAGCATGCCGGCCCAAGGCACCAGTTGCACCCGCCAGCCGTCGCGCCGCTCGCCCATCAGCCAACGCCCCAGGCCACGGCCGAAGCGGGACAGGGCGCCCGTGACGTAGGTCAGGCCGATGGGCAGGCCGTTCACTTGTTCAACCACGGCATTGATCATGCCCATGGCCAGCGTGGCGGCCAACAATGCCGGGAAGGTGGCCGCCAACGGCCACGCCGCTGCGAACGCCAACAGTACGGCAACCATCAGCAACACGGGCCAGGCCCGGCGGCGCAAGCCACGCGCCAGCAGTACGCCCAGCGTGTTGCCAACGACGAAGCCCAGTATCGCGCCACTCAGGCGCAGCACCAGGGCCAGGTCTGCTTCACTGATGGCCACGGCCAGGCGTGTGGTATTGCCACTCATGAACGACACGAAATCCCCCAGCGCCAGCAGGCCGATGGCATCGGTCATGCCGGCCAGTACCGACAAACCGGCGACCAGGCCAAGGCCGACACGGCCACGCAACACTTGCAGGCGTAACCGCCTGGCCGTGCGCGCGGGAAGAGCGTTGGGCAGCATGGGCAGGCCTCAGGGCAGCAGTTTTTCGCGGGCCAGGGTGCCTTTGATGGTGCGCTCCACCACATCGACCAGCACCATGGTCTGGTGATCGACTTCGATGTTGAGCCGTTCGCCGGCTTTGTAGCTGGCAAACGTGGTCTGGCGCAGGGTTTCCGGGATCAGGTTGATGGTGATGACATTGTCGTCGACATCGGCGACGGTCAGGCTGCAGCCATTGACCCCGATAAAGCCGCGTGGGAACACGTACTTGCCCCATTCCGGCGGCATGCGGAACTTGATAAAGGCGCCAGTTTCCTTGATCGACAGTTCGACGATTTCGGCGGTGGTGGCGATGTGGCCCGCCATCAGGTGGCCACCGACTTCGGCGTTCATTTTCGCCGAACGCTCGATGTTGACCCCCTGGCCCGCCTTGAAGGCGCACAGGTTGGTGCGTTCGAGGGTGGCGGTCATGGCGTCGAACTTGACCTGGGTGCCGGCGATTTCGGTGACCGACAGGCAGGTGCCTTCGACACTGACGCTGGCACCGATCTTCAGTTCGTCGAGCAGTTCCGGGGTGAGGTCGATGGTGAATTGTTTGTGGCCCGGGTAGGTGGTCACATCAAGTAGAGGGCGAACGGCCTGGACGATGCCGGTGTACATGGAGTTGCTCCTGGGCACGGAAAAGAAAACACCCGAACGCTATGCTTCTGAAGCCTCAAAAGCAAGGTGGCAGTGCCGGCCTCTTCGCGGCTAAAGCCGCTCCCACAGGTAACGCACAGTATTTGAAACCTGTGCAGCCGCGAACACCGGCGAAGCCGGTGCCATCCACCGCGCTGGATTCTTCGCGGGCATGCCCGCTCCCACAGGGACCGCGCAGGATTCGGGGTTATGCAGTATCTGTGGGAGCGGCTTTAGCCGCGAAGAGGCCGGTACAGGCAGCCAGGATCTAGAACTTCAGCTGCCACTGCCCAACCACCGCATGGTTACGGCTGTTGCTACCCAGTTCCCCGCTATACCCCAGGCCAATGCTCTGCCGCGCACTCAGCCCCAGGTCCAGCCCGGCTTCGACCAGCAAGCTGTTCCGATCAATCGCGCTGCCCTCGACACTGAACGCATCACCGCCCGCGATAAACGCCTGCCGCGTACGGGTATCGATGCTGCCGTAGGTGTGCCGCCAGCCCAGTGTTGCCCGGGGCGTCAGGCTCATACCGTTGTCCAGTTGCCCCAGGTGCGCCAGGCGCACGCCGAAGGTGCTGCTGGCGTTGTCCTGGGTATCGGCATCCACCGCCAGCGCCGCGTCGCCACCTTGTTCGCGGTAGCTGTCGCGGTGATAGCGCTGGTAGCCGAGGTTGGCGAACGGTTCGGCGCTCAGGCGGCCGCTGCCCATGGCGTAACCCAGTTCGACGAAGGCCTGCTGGCTGTCTGCATCGTAATCACCCTTGAGGGCGATGCACAGGGCCAGGCGGTTGGGCGTGAATGGCATTGGGCGACCACGGGTTATTATTCAGGGGCGCCCAACATGGCCATTCGATATTACGATTTGATTGATCGTGCAGGTGTTTTCATCGCCAATCACACATGTGCGCTGCTGTTGACGATACGCAAGCACAGCGCCTCGTAAGGGTCCAGGTTCACCAGCAATCGACCATCCTCGGTCAGATCGCCTTCGACCGTTTCATTGATCATGTCCACCACCGTCCCGGGCGTGAACCCGGTCAACTGCAACTCCTCGGCAATCGCTGCCTGGCCAAAATTCAGTGCGCTGATCTGGATACCGCGCCCGGCTGGCAGTTCATGCACCATCACCAGCAACCCTGGGCTGCTGACCTCGGGCACCAGCACCTGGCGGCTGGTAGCAATGCCGTAGGCTTGCCGCACAGCCAGCAGCTTCTTCACCTTGCAGGCAAATGAATCAGCGTTTTCCAGCTGGCTGTCGAGGCTGCCATACAGTGCCCGGGCCCGGGGCATGCCACGCACCGATACCTCGGCCTGCGGGTCGAGCCCGGCCAGGTCATAACCGCCCCGGTGAATCCAGCGGGTATCGCCATCCAGCATCCGCTGCGCGACTGCTTCGGCGGGCAAGGGCAGGGCACCGACCAGGTCCCAGCCCGACAACGCAACCACCCCTGGCTGCATGGCGTTGTACATGACCAGCAGCAGGTGCACTTTCTGTATCAGCTCGATATCTGCCGCACCGATTTGCTCAAGGTCGCGGATGCCCAGCGCTGCGGTGATCAGGCTGGCCGTGGTACAGGCGATGCCGTTGGTCACGAAGCGCAGGTTGTAGGGGGCGTGTTCGCCCGAGAGCCGTTCGTAGATCTCTTCACGGACATGCTCACGCAGGATGCTGCCGGGCAAGGTCTGGCCCTTGTACAGGTACATGTCGTGGGCGTGCAGGGTCCAGAAGTGCACCAGCTCCACGGTCAGCTCGTCGTGGTTCTGAAGGGCATGGATCAGCGAGGCCGGGTCGATGCCGAAGGCGTGCATTTCCTTGAGCATCAGGCGCAGGAACTCGGTGTCACCGGTCAGCAGCGCATGCTGATAGGCTGGCCGGGTGATGAAGTCATAGGACAGGTCGGCCCCGCCCTTGGACATCTGCGCGATGTCGTCCAGGGTCAGGTTCAGTTCCTGGAAGCTGAAGCCGCCCGCCTTGCGGATCATGCCGCCGATCAACTGGTTGCCGACAATCGACAGGGGGTGGCTTTCCGACCAGGCGGTGCCGCTGGCCCGCGTTTCCACGCCCAGAAAACCGTTGGCGTCCAGGCGCAGGCCGCGTGCGCCCAGGCAGTCCAGGGCGTGCAGGGCATCGCCAATGATCATTTGCTGGGCGGCGAAGGTCGGGTCCAGCCAGTTCAGCGAGGGCTGGCCGTCCTTGAAGTAGTGCAGATACACCCAGCGACGGGTTTTGCCATCGACACCGGTGATGGGCGGCGTAACGCTCCAGTCGGTTTCCTTCACACCGGGCTCGAAGAAGATCACCCGTTGCAACTGGCCGACGATGTAATGGCGCGCTTTGAGCTCGTCGCACTGGGCCGGCAGCAGGTTGACCGAATCGCGGCCGTTGGGCACCTCAGGCAGTATCGGCCAGTCTTCTTCGCGGATTTCGACCATGTGGTACAGCCCCGGGTAAGGCCCGTGGGCCATCTCGGCCAAGCGGAAGTCGGCGCCTTTGCCGGTGTGCGAGGGGATCAGGTCGTCGATGGTCACGGCATTGTGTGCGGCGGCCATGCGGCTCATCTGGACCAGTTCCTGTTCGCTGCCGTACAGCGGGTCGATATCGAAGCTGATGCGGTCGAAGTTACCGTCCACGCTGGGGGTGAGCTCGCGGCCACGGATGCCGCCGGACAACTTGATCGGGCCAGTGTGCAGGCCCTGGATGCCGATCTCCGACAGGCGCTTCCACAGCGCTTCGTGGGCTAGCGCGCCAAGCACCGAGCTGTCTTGCGGGGCGATGATGGCATCGGGGTAGACGGTCAGCCAGACCGAGGCGATTTCGGTGGCGCGGCGGGGCTGGGCCTCGGCGTAGGGCTGCTGCCACAGGCGCGACTGGCCTGAATACAGGCTGGCGCGCTCCTGGGAAGCCTTGAGCATGGCGCGGTCTTCGAGCCATTTGACGTATGACGGGTCGGGCTGGGTCATTTCGCGTCCTCTTTGCGTGTCGGCACCGGCTCAGGTTATGACGGCATTGCAGCCTGATCGTTCGGCTGGGGCCTGTGATGGCCTCTTCGCGGGTAAACCCGCTCCCACAGGTACTTGCACTGGCCCATGGTGCAGCGCGGTCCCTGTAGGAGCGGGTTCACCCGCGAAGAGGCCGGGCCTGCCAAGACCCACTTAACGTCGGGCAGACAGCTGCTGCGGCGCCAGAAACGCATCATGGAAGTAATTACGCACCGCCTGCATCGCCGGGCTGAACGCCCGCTCACGGTGCCAGGCCAGCCCCACACTCATGGGTGTCACCGGGTCGCTGATGGTCACTGTCTCGATGCGCTTGCCTTCCAGCGACCAAGGCCGATGAACCAGGTCCGACAGGATCGCCACGCCACTGCCATTGGCAACCATGCTGCGCACGGCTTCCACCGAGCTGGTCCGCACCCGCACGCTCGGGCGTTGCCCGGCCTGCTCCCAATAGCGCATGGCGCTTTGTTCTGCCTCGTCAACGGTCAGCAGGATGAACGGTTCGCGGGCCACGTCGGCCAGGCTTACCGCTGAGCGCTCGCACAGCGGATGGTGGCCGGGCAGCCACAGCCGGCGCTCGGAGTTGAACAGTGTCTCCGAGACGATGTCGGGGTGGGTGAGGTTGGCCGTAAGCACAACCGCCATGTCGAAGCGCCCCTCCAGCAAGCCTTGCTCGATGGCGCTGCGCTCCTGCTCGTACAGCTCCAGGGTCACATCCGGGTGCCAGTGTTCCAGGCGCTGCAGGTGGTGTGGCAGGAAGTAACCGATCACCGTATAGCTTGCCGCCAGGCGCAGCAGGCCGCTGGCGCGCACGTTCGGCAGCGGGCTGTTCAGCGCATCGTCGACACTGCGCAGAATCACGTAGGCGCGGTTCAGGAAGTGCCGGCCGGCCTCGGTCAGGCTCATGCCCTGGGCCGAGCGCTGGAACAGCAGCACGCCAAGCATGGCTTCCAGTTCCTTGATTGCCGTGGTCACCGCCGACTGGGAGATGTTCAGGTGGATGGCTGCCTGCGAAATCTGGCCGATCTCGGCGGTGGCAACGAAGTAGCGGACCTGGCGCAGGGTCAGTGACACGGTTGGCTCCTGGGGGTATCTGATTTTCCGAAGACACCCTATCTGTTTATAGATCTTCCCAAGGGGGTGGGGAGAATCTAACGTGGCTTGCATGCGGTCACAAGCACCAGGAGAGACAGTCATGCAGGTGGTGGATTTCAATTCGGACATGGGTGAGGGCTTTGGTCCGTGGACCATTGGCGACGGCGTCGACAACGAGCTGATGGGCTACATAAGCACGGCCAACATCGCCACGGGTTTTCATGCCGGCGACCCTGGCACCATGCGCCGCACCGTCGAGCGGGCCAAGGCACTGGGCGTGGCGGTGGGTGCGCACCCGGGGTTTCGTGACCTTGTCGGTTTCGGTCGCCGGCACATCAACGCGCCAGCCCAGGAACTGGTCGACGACATGCTCTACCAGCTGGGTGCACTGCGTGAAATTGCCCGTGCCCAAGGGGTACGCTTGCAGCACATCAAGCCGCACGGTGCGCTGTACATGCACCTGGCGCGTGACGAAGAAGCTGCCCGCCTGTTGGTGGAAAACCTGCGGGTAATCGAGCCGGAGTTGCTGCTGTACTGCATGCCGGGCTCGGTGATCTGCCGCATTGCCCAGGCGCTTGGCCAGCCGGTGGTTCGTGAGTTTTACGCCGACCGTGAGTACGACCTGAGCGGCTCGATCGTGTTCACCCGCAATGTGCGCGGCCATGAGCCCAACGCGGTCGCCGAGCGCGTGTTGCGGGCGTGCCAGCAGGGCCTGGTGCGCACGGTCGAGGGGCAGGACCTGGCCATCGAATTCGACTCCATCTGCCTGCACAGTGACACCCCCGGCGCGCTCGACCTGGTCGAGGCCACGCGCAGGGCGCTGGACGCGGCCGGTATTGTGGTGCGCGCGCCCCGCTGAGCCGGTGAGGCATCCGGCTGGCACAAGCCGGAGCCCGTGTATTTTGTTTTCGCCTGCCTTTCTATAAAGATTCCAAGAAAAGGAACAGTCATGGCCGAACCGCTTGCTACAACCCCGATCCGCTACAGCTTCGGCGCAGACGAGCACCTGTTTGCCGAAGTCAGCGACAGCATGTCGCTGGAAGCCTTTTTCAAGGGCATGGCCGTCACCCGTGCCGTTGAGCGGCTGGCGCTGGATGGCGTGCTGGACGTGTGCCTGGCCAATGCCTCGTTCCAGATCCGCTTCGACCCCGACCGTATCGCGCCGCAGGCGCTACTTGAAGCGGTGCAAGGTGCCGAGGCCGAGGCGGTGGCCGAGCGCTCGTTGCAGACGCGGATCATCGAGATCCCGGTGCTGTACAACGACCCCTGGACCCATGAAACCCTGATGCGCTTCCGTGACCGCCACCAGGACCCGGCCAGCACCGACCTGGAATACGCAGCGCGCATCAACGGGCTGGCCGACGTCGACGCGTTCATCGCCGCCCACAGTGGTGCGCCCTGGTTCGTGTCGATGGTCGGTTTCGTGGCCGGCCTGCCGTTCATGTTCCAGATGGTCGAGCGCCAGCGCCAGTTGCAGGTGCCTAAATACCTGCGCCCGCGTACCGACACGCCCAAACTCACCCTGGGCCATGGTGGTTGCTTCGGTTGCATCTACTCGGTGCGCGGTGCAGGGGGCTACCAGATGTTCGGCGTCACCCCGGCACCGATCTACGACCCTCAGCAAACGCTGAACTACCTGAAGGCGCACATGGTGTTTTTCCGCCCGGGTGACATCGTGCAGTTCAAGCCCATTGATCGCAGGGCTTACGACCAGGCGGTGACAGATGTGGAGGAGGGCCGTTTCGACCTGCGTATTCGCCCGGTCGAGTTCTCCCTGGATGCCTTCCTTGCCGACCCGGTCGGTTACCCCAAGTCGTTGCAGGAGGTGCTGGCATGATCAAGGTACTCAAACCCGGCCTGGCCACCTCGGTGCAGGACCTGGGCCGTGAAGGCTACTACCACCTGGGCATTCCGCCGTCCGGTGCACTCGACCAGTACGCCTTGCGCGCGGCCAACCACCTGG
Source organism: Pseudomonas sp. WOUb67 (assembly GCF_050058005.1). Classification (NCBI taxonomy): domain Bacteria; kingdom Pseudomonadati; phylum Pseudomonadota; class Gammaproteobacteria; order Pseudomonadales; family Pseudomonadaceae; genus Pseudomonas; species Pseudomonas sp. WOUb67. Next base: position 3,662,830 of record NZ_CP170112.1, read on the forward strand.
TGGGCAACCCGGCCGGCGCAGCAGCCCTTGAGTGTGCGCTGGTGGGGCCGGAGCTGGAGTTCCAGCAGGATGCGCTGGTGGCGGTCTGCGGTGCACAGATGCCCGCTTTGCTGGATGGCCGCGAGCAGCGCCCCGACACGGCATTTGCCGTGCGCGCCGGGCAGGTGTTGCGCTTCGGCTTCCCCACGGCGGGCGCCCGTGCCTACCTGGCCGTGGCCGGTGGCATTGATGTACCTGAGGTGCTCGGCAGCCGTTCCACTTACGCGCTGGGGGCATTGGGCGGGTTCCAGGGGCGCAAGCTGATGGCAGGCGACGTGCTGCCGGTCGGTGTGCCCAGCGGCAAGACCCGCGCCGGCGCAAGCCTGCCCATGGCCTTGCGCCAGGCTTTGGGCGGCGAGGTGGTGGTGCGGGTGGTGCCGGGGCTGTACTTCCATCGCTTGACCGAAGCCGCAGCGCAAAGCTTCTTCACCCAGGCCTGGACCGTCGGCTCCGAAGCGGACCGTATTGGTTACCGCTACAAAGGCGGCAGCGCCTTGAGCTTCCAGCCGCGAGAGCAACCGTTCGGTGCCGGCTCGGACCCGTCGAACATCGTCGACAGCTGCTACCCGATCGGTTCGATCCAGGTGCCGGCGGGGCTGGAACCGATCATCCTGCACCGTGATGCAGTGTCGGGTGGCGGCTACGCCATGATCGGCACGGTGATCAGCGCCGACCTCGACCTGATCGGCCAGATGCAGCCCAACCAGCAGGCGAGGTTCCTGGCGGTGAGCCTGGAGCAGGCGCTGGAGGCGCGGCGGTCGTACAAGAAGAAACTGGCCTGCCTGGCCAGGCTCTTTGGCTGAGCGCGACGCGCTTGTGGAAGGGTTGTGCGATTCCTGCAGGAGCGGAAAACCCGCTCCTTCAGGGCGCTATTCTTTAGCAAGATGTTGCCAGGGAAACGTTTGGAAACTTGATGTAGCGAAGGATCCTACAAGCATTTGGGAAGCCCCAGACTCCTTGGAGAATTGATTCCCCGATAGTGTTCATGTCTTCAGTTTGCTCGAAGACAAGGACCACTTCATGCCCGGCCCATCCGATCTGCCTCCGGTAAAACCCGACGGCGCTGTCGATGCCCATGACGTTTCAGAACGCAGCGTCTACGCGATGCTCGAAGTGCCGGAGGGCACCGATTCACCCTATCCGGCTGACCGGGGGCAGCGAGGAGGTGACCCGGATTTCGAAGGCTACCCCGCCGACCCGGAGTTCCAGCTGCGCGGCGGCTTCGAAAACCTGATGCTCGACGCGGCAAGCCCGCTGTTCGGCCTGGTCATTCGCCTGCGTACCCTGGATGACCTGCCCAACATCGCCTACGTGCACAAGACCGTGCAAAACCAGGTCAGCAACATTCGCGAAGAAATCCAGCAGCACGGCTACCCCATCGCGCAGCAGGAAGTCTATTCCTACGCCTTGTGCCTGTACCTGGACGAGGCCGTGATGAGCCGCCCGTGGGGCAACAATTCGTGCTGGAGCCACGCGCCGCTGCTCAGCATCTTCCACGACGAAACCCAGGGCGGCGAAAAGATCTTCGTGCTGCTCGAACGGGTCATGCAGGCACCCAGGGAATTCCAGGATGTGCTGGAGTTCCTCTACTACTGCTTTTGCCTGGGCCTCAGGGGCAAGCACGCCCTGGACCCCAAGTGCGAAGACATCATCAACGCCCTGATCTCGCGCATGCACACGGTCATCCGCGAACTGCGTGGCCCCACCCCGCAAGAGCTGTGCGACCCCTACACCAATGTCGTTCATTGCCCCCACCGCCCGCGACGCTGGGAGTGGCCCTGGTGGAGCCCGCTGGTGATCTCCGCCGTGGCCATGGTCTGCGCCTACAGCTACTACAGCTACCGCCTCGACCTGATCACCGCCGAAGTCGTGGAGTCGCTCAACGCGATTCTGCAGCAGTAGCGGAGGACGCCACATGCCTAGCCAATCCGATTTGCGCTTTACCTTCCAGCCGCTGGCGTGCCGGAGTGAGTTCGAAGTGGTGTCGTTCGAACTGGACGAAGCCATCAGCACGCCTTTCCAGCTGAAACTGGAACTGATCAGTTTCGAAGACGATGTCGAGTTCGGCCAGTTGCTCGACAAGCCGGTGCTGTTCACGATCTGGCGCGGCGAGCGCCCGCTGCGCTACGTGCACGGCCTGGTCAGCACCTTCAGCCAGGGTGAAACGGGCTTCCACCGCACCCGTTACCGCGCCGTGGTCGAACCCGTGCTGGCCCGCGCCGGGCTGCGCTCGAACTGGCGCATCTTTCAGCAGAAAACCGTGCCGCAGATTCTCGAGATCATGCTCAAGCGCCAGGGCATCACCGGCTATGAGCTGAAGAGCATCGACAAACATGAGGTGCGCGAATTCTGCGTGCAGGCCGGTGAAACCGACCTCGACTTCATCGCCCGCCTGGCCGCCGAAGAGGGCTTCGTCTACCGCTTCGCGCACACGCCGAAACTGCACAAGCTGCTCATCACCGACCGCGTGCTGGGGCTGGGGCAGATCAGGCAGGGCGCCATCAAGGTCGAAGACGAGGATGAAGGCTTCTTCGAACAGGACGACATCGACCCCAACCAGGTGCTCTACCACGCCAACAGCGGCGGCGATCAGGCCAGGCCGTGCCTGCGCCGCCTGCGTTACAGCGAGCAGGTACGTACCGCGCGCCAGGTGCAGCGCGACTACACCTTCACCCACCCGGCCTACCGCCAGGAGCAACGTGCCGACGGCAGCGACCTCACGCACCAGTCCACCACCTACGAGCGCTTCGACTACCCCGGCCGCTACAAGCGCGGGGCGGTCGGCGCCCCCTTCACCGCCACCCGCATCACCGCCTGGCGCCATGACGCCCGCATGGCCGAGGTGGAGGGCGACGATGTACGCCTGCAACCGGGGCTGAGCTTCACCCTGATCGAGCACCCGCGCGAAGACCTGAACATCCACTGGCGGGTAGCCCGCGTGCACCACGAAGGCAGCCAGTTCACCAGCCTGCAGGAAGAGGCCGCCGGGGCGCAGCTAGGCACCCGCTACAAGCAGGACGCCGTGCTGGTGCCCGGCAGAACCGAATGGCGCCCGGCGCCGCTACCCAAGCCGCGCATCGACGGCCCGCAGATGGCGACGGTGGTGGGGCCCAAGGGCGAGGAAATCTACTGCGACCAATGGGGCCGGGTGAAGGTCAGCTTCCCCTGGGACCGGGAAAGCCAGGACAACGAGTTCAGCTCCTGCTGGGTACGCGTGTCGCAGGGCTGGGCCGGCGGCAGCTGGGGCTCGATGGCCATTCCGCGCATCGGCCAGGACGTGATCATCCAGTACGTCGACGCCGACCCGGACCAGCCGATGATCACCGGGCGCACCTACTGTGGCAATCAGCTGCCGCCGTATGACCTGCCCAAGCACAAGACGCGCATGACCATCAAGAGCCAGACCCACAAGGGCAAAGGCTTCAACGAGCTGCGTTTCGAGGATGAACTGGGCAAAGAGGAGGTATTCATCCATGCCCAGCGGGACCAGAACAACACCGTCGGCAATGATGAGACCACACGTATCGGGCGCAACCGTGTCGAGCAAGTCGGCCAGGATGAGCAACTGAGCGTTGGCAACAACTTCCGCCAGGAAACGGCGCGTGACCATACACAGTTCATCGGGCAAAACAGCCGTGTGGACATCAAGCAAGATCTGACTGAACAAGTGGGCAACAACCGCAGCGAGACAACGGGTGCCAACCAGCGTGTCGTCGTGGGTAACAACAGCGAGATTGTGATCAAAGGGGCTCAATCGATCAGCGTCGGGCAGGGGGTGCAACAACGCACGACGGTCTACCAGTTGCTGGCCAGTGAACGCATCGAGTTCAGAAGCCCTGGCGGCAGCATCGTGCTGGATGCCCAGGGCATTACCATCAACGGCTTGACACTCGACCTGCAGGGGCAGACCAAGGCGGTAGCGGAAGGGGATGGAAATAGCCAGTCACTTGAGCTTACGGCTGATGGCAGTGACAAGTGCGAGGTCAAGGCATGAAGATCCAGGACCTGGCCCGCAGCATTGAAGGGCACCATGCGGCGCATTTGCATTGCCATGTACTGATAGACCCATTAGCGGTCACGGCTGGAAGCGACCATGACTTGCTTGCTCGACTGCGCGACACGTTGGGCGAAGCTGCGTTGACGTGTGTGCACAGGGGCGACCTGGCCCATGCGCCCCACCTGCACCCGGTACTGGTCTGCCTGGCCTCGCCCGGGTCTTTTCCCAGCAGTGACTTGCTGGAACTGACGGCTCGTGCAGCGTACAGAGGGTTGCACCAGCATCGACGCTACCTGAGTGGCTGGCTGTTCAGCGAGGCAACACCGGCCACGGTAGCCGCCCATCTCACGGCCATGTGCCGATTACCCAATGCCGAGCGGGCGTTCAGCTTTTACCCGATTTACGAACCCGTGCGCCTGGAGCTGCTCGCGGCGACGTTCAAGCAGGTTGAGCATGGCCCGTGGTGGCCGATCAACAACTGGTTGTTCCTGAGTAGCGGTGGAAGGTTGGCCCACCTGAAAGGGCAGAGCGGACCGCGGCACTCTTTGCCGGAGCCTGCCCAGCGGATTCAGGAGGATGTGGCGTTGGTCGAGCGCGTGCTGGCTGTCTGGAGAGTGCTGCGTGCGGGCTCGGAGGACGCGAGCCAGTGCCAGGTGCCGCCATTAGCCGCCGTGCGTGTATCCAACCATATCGACGACGCACGAGCGTTGGGCCTGAGCGCAGAAGAGGACATCACGGTTTTCGCTCTTCATCACCTGTGCATCCATCCCAAGCTGAATACCGTTGCTGCAGTGCGCAGCATGGTTGACGCAGCCGTCAACGATCGCCGTCCTCTCGCCCCGATGCTCGCTCGTTATTCCGAGGCGCAATGGTGTCGCCTGATCGATCCCCTTCCAGCAAACGAGAGGCGCTTATGACCCTCAGTCAACGTATCGCCATTGCGACAGCCGAGGCCGGGCTTCCTTCTGACCAGTGCATGGCCTGCGAACGGCAAGGCTTGCCGATACTGCCGCTGCGCCGCGCGCTGGTGCCGGATGCGCGCCCAGGTTGCGTCACCACCGTAGCCGATAGCCTGCACGTTAAAGCCAAGATGGGCCTGCGCACTTTGCGCATGGGTTACCTGTATGTGCTGCTGGACCAGCAGGTCTGGCATGCCTACGAAGTCAGCGAACAGGGCCACCTGCGCCGTTTCAATCCCTACGAACCGTCAGACGGCCTACCCGCATCACTGCCCGAAAAATGCGTGAATGAAAACCACGATATTCCCTCGGCCTTCCTGAACATTGATACCGACCGGTATGGCAGCGCCTGGCTGGCCTTCTCCAGTGATGCCTGGCCGGTCAGCGTGCTGAATGCCTACAAGAAAGGCCAGGCGCCTGCGCACCGCTTTGAAGGGCTGGACCTGACCCAGGCACGCAACCATCCCGAATTGTTGGGCATCGCCATGACGCCCGACAATCTGCAGGTCGACAAGGAGGTGTTCGAGTATGCCCAACGCGGCTGCTCACCCTTTGACAGCGCGCATGGTTTTCACAGCCGCTGGCTGCGTAGGTTTGCCATGCGCGGCTATCTGGTCAACGCGATGAACCGGCACAAGCTGGAGAACGGCGTGCTGGCGGTGGTGCTCGACGATACCGTTGGTTTGATTCAGGAGTTCAATCACCAGCGCTTGAACTGGGTGGTGAAGCGCCAGGTCTGGCGTGAAGACCCCATGCGCGCCTACCAATTGCAGACTTCGCAGATCCTGCAGACCATTCGCGCCACGCAGCGGGAGTGGGCAGCGCAGAAGGTGCCTTCGCTGGAGCCGATGGCGGGTAGAGGGCCGTTTGTACCGATTGATTCGACGATAGAGCGGCCACGCATGGTCGAGCAAGCGATGAAGGACAGCGACGATAAACTCGAACAGCGCTACCACGAACCGCAACGGGCAGCCTTCCAGGCCGAGTACGACCAGCAGGAAACCGAGTTTCAGCGCTACATCGACAAGGACGCCCGTGCTTACGCCGCGTTGTTCGACACGCCCATGTTCAAGGTTGCCGAGGTGTACGACTACGACGGTGATCACCGTGAGTCTGGCGTGGCGTATGCCAAGACCATGGCGCTGTGCCTGGGTGGCGGGATTACCGAGGCGATTGTGCCTGGCGCGGCTCCTGCGGCCGGCACCAGCGAAACCCTCTGGCTGAAATGGCTACAGGATCCAGACAGCCCACCGTACCGCGCATTGCTAATGCGCGACCGTACGTTGTTGGCTGGCCTGCTTCCCAGCTTTTCTGTTGCCGAAACCATCAACTGGAATGACAGCGACAAGCTGTACTCGATGCTGAGCAAGATCATCGCCAGCGACGATGCCGGCTTGCGCATGCGCAACACCCTCAAGCAAGCCATTGCCGAAACCCAGGGCGCGCTCAACGCCGCCAGCCAACGGTTATCGCCCAATTTGCCACCCGGCATTCAGACCGCCGTGCGGCACCTGAACAGCGCCACCCAGTTCCTCTACAACGGCGTGCACCTGATCGAGCTGGAAGTGAAGATGAAGCTGGGCGAGTACTACGCCTTGCAGAGTGCCCACCTGCGCGAGTTGCAGCACAAGGCCAATGCCTCGATTGCCGAGGCCAGGGACCGGATGCATCGCAACATTGATGACATCGACATTCATTCGACCAAGGCCTGGAACAAGGTGCGGCCGATCATCCAGCACGGGATGATGAGCCTGGCCGTTCTGGATCCAAGGTTCACCAACAACATGATCAGCGTCTCAGTGTGGGTCGAAGGCACGGCGGCGGAGGTGCATGGCCGGTTGCTTGAGGAAGCCAACATGAAGGTGACTCAGGCAAGCAGCTTGGCGCAGCGGGCGTTAGTGGATATCTCAGTGGCGGCGGGAACGCTGGAGGCGGATGCGCGAAAGGTGTTCCAGAGGATGAGGATCACTTCGCAGCAGGCGGCGGAGTTGGTGCGGACTGGCTTCCGCGGGTTGCGGGGTGTGGCGGGAAGTTGGGAAGTACTGCTGGCGATTGGGGGGTTGTACTTGCAATACGACAGCCTGGCCAGGAATCAGGAAAAAGCGGAAGCGGGGATAGGGCCAAAGGCTCATGAGGCCAAGTTGGCGTTGCAGGGTTCGCAATTGGGGTTGCTGGGGGGGCAAATTGAGCTGATTGGGCTCGTGCTGAGGTCAAGTGCTGGCCACATGGGTAAAAACATAGCGGGAACTGGAGTGACTTTAATAAAGCTCGGTGCTCTTATAAGTGCAATCGCTGGGACTTATGACACAGTGCAAGCGTTCTCCGCTGCTAAGCGCGCATCAGCAGCAGGGGACCATAATGCGGTGACCATGTATTCAGTTGCAGGGGTTTTTTATGGCGCTTCAGTAGGTGTTTTTGCGTACGCAGCACTCAAGTCTCTTGTGTTCGGGCCTTTAGGTATGGCCGTAGTGCTGGCGGTCACTGCTTACACACTTATGAAGTGGGCAGAGGGGAACGAATCTAAAGCCTTGGAGCGCTGGGCGCGACGTTGTTACTTTGGGAGGGCTGATGAAAGTCCGATCGTGCATTGGAATGCTCCTGAATATGCAGATATTGCGTTTGCAGAGCTTAATGCCGCAGTGTTAGGTGTTGGTGCTGCAGTTAACTTTGAGTCCAGCCGTTCGAGTGATCCAGCAGCTTCCAAAATTGGGGGGTTAGTCGGCCTAGAGCTTGAACATAAGCTTAAGTTCCAGATTGTCCTGCCTGGGTATAGTAAAGAGAATTCGGCCTTTCGCTGGATCCTATTAGTTCACCGTCATGGCGACGGGAACTTCCCCGACTTCACGGGTGGAGAGACTCTCTATGACGACACATATCAAGCCCTGCCAGTTGACGCTTTGAGTGAGTCGGCAAAGTTTTCTGATTATTCTCATCCAAAATTTCCCGATTACAGAAGTGGTTTTTGTGTGAATAGAAAGCAGCAGTCTTCAGGTAAGGAGGGACTGGCAACGTCCTGGCTGGAAGTTACTGGGGCTGTAGAGCTGATGCCGACTATTGGATCACATTCCGTTCGTGCTACGACACTGCTAGTCATGTATTGGCCAGATAAAGCGCTATCGGATGCCTATGTTGAGGTTTGCGTTAAGGAACAAAACGAATGAAAGGTAAAACAAGAGTTTTTTGGAGAAGGGCCCTTTGCTGGAGCCACGATCTGCCTGACACGAATTCGCAAGAGCCTCCCCGTTTTGCTGTGAGAGATGTAAAGCCGGCACCCAATTATTTTGATGAGACCTATCTAGAGCTTCCTCGGTCTACATTCGGTTTGCGTGGTATTGCTGCACTGATTGGGGGTCCGGTTTTAGTTATGTCTTTTGTGGGTGTTATATATCTATATTGGCTCATGCTAGGGATTGATTGGTCGCGTGATTGGTTTGTATTGATTGTTGTGTTGAATTTTATCCCAGTCGCCATGTGGGGGATTGCATCTCATGTGAAAATGGACTTAGTTCTACCAAGGGACGAACCCATCCGTTTCAACCGCCTGCGTCGGAAAATCTATCTCTACCAATTCAGGTTCCACTACATCTATCTTTTCAGCCGCAAACACTGGGGCGTCAAACCTGTCGCCTACAACTGGGACGACGTAACCGCCGAAGTCTACCGCGTCTATGCCCCAGGCCACGGCGGCCTGATAGAAAACGTCATGCTGTCGGTCCGCAACCCTGAAACCAACGAAGTCATCGACCGCGTCTTCTTCACCCACGATCTTTACCACGGCGAGGCCTACTGGGCCATCGCCCGGCTGTTCATGCAGCAAGGCCCCGAAGCTTTGCCTAAGTTCGTGCACCCACCCCGCGACTGGAACGATGACGATGGCTTGAGCCACATGCATTGCCTGGCGCCGAAGGTTCATTGGCCGGAGGCCATAGATCGCGAATCCCGTACTGCACCCTCCGAGGGAGAACTCCAATGAACCCCGTTGTACTTGTAGGCCACCAACACAACTGCCCGCTGCATGGGGTTAACCAGGTAGAGAGCGGCAGTGCTGCTTACACATTCAATGGCAAACCGGTAGCCAGGGTAGGTGACCGGACCACCTGTGGTGCAGTGATCGAGAGTGGGGCCGAGCACTTCCTGATCGAAGGTGCGGCGGTGGCGCGTAAAGGCGACCGGACTGATCATGGCGGTGTGCTGGAGGAGGGGGATGCTGGGTGGTTGCTGTAACACGGGCTTGTAGAGCAGGCATTGAAGTGGATGGCACCGGCTACGCCGGTGTTCGCGGCTAAAGCCGCTGCCACAGGAACCGAGTGTGGCCAGGGCTTGCGCTGCACCTGTGGGAGCGGGCATGCCCGCGAAGCAGGCAACGCGGTGGATGGCACGGGCTACGCCCGTGTTCGCGGGCGCGCCCGCTCCCACAGTGATCGTGCAAGCTTGAAGACGCCATAGTAAGACAGCGTGAGTCAGTCGTTTTTTCAGCTGCCTGCTGGAGTGTTGATCTGTTTGCCGGGTTGAGCGGCGACTTCGAGCGCTTGACCGTCCCGCTGTTTGCCTTGGCGGGCCAGGCCTTCGAGCTGCGGTATCAGCATGCCTTCTGGCAGATGGCGCCAGAACCGCCCGGGCATATGCAAGCGCAAGGCATCGGGGTTGAGGCGGGCGGGGTTGAAGGTGTGGCGGTAATAGGTGCGCCATAGCTCGGCGCCTGGGTCATCGGCGTTGCGCGCCCATTGCTGCCAGGGCTCGGGGCACTGGCGTCGATAATCGAACACCTGGCCGTCGAAGTGGATGCCATCCTGTGGTGTGGCGATCAACCAGCGCAAACGCCCCAGGCGGTCGGCAAAATGTGGGCTGGCACTCTCCAGAATGTCATGCGCCGGTTCGTGGTAGGCCACCAGATCAAGTTGCAGGCGCTCTGCCAACGCTTCTGGCAGCGGCACGAAGCGCACAAACGCATGCAGGTGATGCGCCTCTCGGCTGACTTGCTTGATGCGTCGTTGCAGTTCGCTGCCCAACCGGTCACCCGCCAGCATGGCCGTGCGGTCACCATGGGCCACCCGCCAGAGCACTTCGTACAACAGGTTCCAGCGTTGCTCGCCGCGGTAACGGGCAGCCTGTTCCAGCTGGCTCAGCAGCGCGGCAGGCACCTTGGCGCGAAAGGGGCCAGGGCCTTCAGGGGGCGATGCAGGCACCGCCAGCAGGTCTGCCATCGGGCCCTGTGCCCAGGTGACTTGCGACGGGTCGATGCCATGCCCCAGCAACACACGGGCCTGATCCCGCCAGGTGGCGAAGCGGTCATCGCAGTCGAGTGCAATCATCCCCACAACCCCATCTGCACCGGCGCTTGCGGCTCACGCAAACGCGCGCGCAGCAAGCCGCTGCGCAGCTCGGCCTGGGCTGGGCGGTAATCGCTGGTGACGATGAACGGCCGCGCCTTGTCCAGCACGCAGCGCAACTGGATCAGGTCGTCATAGCGGATTCGCCGTTCCCGGCGCAGCGCGACCAGGCGCTGCACGCTGCGCAGGCCGATACCGGGAATGCGCGCGAGCAGCGCAGGCTCGGCGCGGTTTACATCCAGCGGAAAAATATCACGGTTGGCCAGCGCCCAGGCCAGCTTGGGGTCGATGTCCAGCGCCAGGTTGCCGCTCTGGCGCAGCAATTCACCCGCCTTGTAGCCGTACCCGCGCAGCAGGAAGTCGGCCTGGTACAAGCGGTGCTCGCGCAGTAGCGGCGGTGCAGCCAGGGGCACGCTGCCCGGGCTGTCGGGGATCGGGCTGAAGGCGGAGTAGTACACGCGCTTGAGGCCGTAACCCTGGTACAGCGACTCGGCATTGCGCAGCAGGGTGCTGTCGTCGGTGCTGTCGGCGCCGACGATGACCTGGGTGCTTTGCCCGGCAGGGGTGAAGCGCGGGGCCTTGGGCTCGTTGGCCACGGCTTGCTGGCCCTGGTAAATGACCCCCATGGCCTGGCGGATGGTGTGCGCGTGTTTTTCCGGCGCCAGGCGCTTGAGGCTGGCGTCGGTGGGCAGCTCGATGTTGACGCTGAGACGGTCGGCCAGGCGGCCGGCCTCTTCGATCAGCAGCGGGTCGGCATCGGGGATGGTCTTGAGGTGTATGTAGCCGCGGAAGTTGTGCTCTTCGCGCAGCAGCCGGGCTACGCGGATCAGTTGCTCCATGGTGTAGTCCGCCGAACGGATGATGCCGGAGCTGAGGAACAGGCCGCTGATGCAATTGCGTCGGTAGAAATCCAGGGTCAGGCGCACCACTTCTTCAGGGCTGAAGCGCGCGCGGGGGACGTTGCTGGAACGGCGATTCACGCAGTACTGGCAGTCGTACAGGCAGAAGTTGGTCAACAGTACCTTGAGCAGCGACACGCAACGGCCGTCGGGGGTGTAGCTGTGACAGATGCCCATGCCGTTGGTGGCGCCCAGGCCGTCGCCGCCACGCGAATTGCGCTTGGGTGCACCGCTGCTGGCGCACGATGCGTCGTACTTGGCGGCGTCGGCAAGGATGCCGAGTTTGGCGATGAGTTGCATGGGGCTGTCTCGCTGTACTGAATATTCATACAGTATTTTGAGATGTGACGGATTGCAAGTGGTTGTGCGCCAGCCATGCCCGACTAAATCCGTCAGCTAAGCTTGTGGCTGGACTTACGGATAGCAACGAGGCGCGGAAAAGGTTATGAAAATCACCCTGAAGCCGGAGCTGGCGCTGGCCGGGCTGGCCTTGGCCCTTGGCATGTTCAATGCTCAGGCCGCAGAAGCCAGGAAGGTCGATGTGATGCTGGTGGGCGGTGGCATCATGAGTTCCACGTTGGCGGTCTGGCTCAACGAGCTGGAGCCGGGCTGGTCGATGGAAATGGTCGAGCGCCTGGACAAGGTCGCAGAAGAAAGCTCCAACGGCTGGAACAACGCCGGCACCGGCCACTCGGCACTGGCCGAACTCAACTACACCCCGGAAAAAGACGGCAAGATCGACATCAGCAAGGCGGTGGAGATCAATGAGTCGTTCCAGGTCACCCGTCAGTTCCTGGCCTGGCAGGTGAAGCAGGGGGTGTTGAAGAACCCGCATTCGTTTATCAACACCACCCCTCACATGAGCTTCGTCTGGGGTGACGACAACATCCGCTTCCTGAAAAAGCGCTACGAGGCGCTGCAGGCCAGCCCGCTGTTCAAGCCCATGCAGTACTCCGAGGACCATGAGCAGATCCGCAAGTGGGTACCGTTGATGATGGAAGGGCGCGACCCCAACCAGAAACTGGCGGTAACCTGGACGCCGATTGGTACCGACGTCAACTTTGGCGAGATTACCCGGCAGTACGTGGGCTACCTGCAGACCCGGCCGAACTTCGACCTCAAGCTGTCCACCGAGGTACAGGACATCACCCGTAACGACGACGGCTCGTGGCATGTCGAGTACAAGAACCTCAAAGATGGCAGCAAGGCGGCCACCGACGCCAAGTTCCTGTTCATTGGTGCTGGTGGTGCTGCGCTACCTTTGCTTCAGAAGTCGGGGATTGACGAGGCCAAGGACTATGCCGGTTTCCCGGTCGGCGGTTCGTTCCTGGTCACCGACAACCCTGCTATCGCGCAGCGTCACATGGCCAAGGCCTATGGCATTGCCGCCACCGGTGCGCCGCCGATGTCGGTGCCGCACCTGGACACCCGGGTACTCGATGGCAAGCGCATGATCCTGTTCGGGCCGTTCGCCACCTTCTCGACCAAGTTCCTCAAGCAAGGCTCGCTGCTCGACCTGCTTGCCAGTACCAGCGTGCACAACGCCTGGCCGATGGTGCGGGTCGGGGTACGCGAGTTTGACCTGGTGCAGTACCTGATCGGCCAGGTGCTGCAATCCGACAATGACCGCTTCGAAGCGCTGCGCACCTACTTCCCCGAAGCGAAGAAGGAAGACTGGCGGCTGTGGCAGGCGGGTCAGCGGGTACAGATCATCAAGAAGGACGAAGCACTCGGTGGCGTGCTCAAGCTCGGTACTGAGGTGGTGATGTCCAAGGACGGTAGCATCGCCGGGTTGCTGGGGGCTTCGCCGGGTGCCTCGACCGCGCCACCGATCATGCTCGATGTGCTGAACAAGGTGTTCAAGGACAAGGTAGCAACGCCGGAATGGCAGGGCAAGATCAAGCAAATCATCCCGTCTTACGGCATGCGCCTGAACGACCACCCCGACCAGGTATTGAAGGAGTGGGCGTATACCAACGAGGTGCTGCAGCTTGATCCTCCTGCGCCTTAGCGTGACGGTAGGCGAGCTCAGGGCTTGCTGAACCGGTAGAACAGGTTCGGCTCGCTGACGATGTACAGGTTGCCGGCACTGTCCAGAGTCATGCCCTCGGGCTGCGGTGCATCGCGGCCCAGCCCGCCGATGCCGGCACGCAGCGAGCGAATGCTGACGAAGCGGCCGTTGCTGTCCAGTTCGGTGATGTTCTTCGACTGGTCGCTGAGCACCAACAGGTGGCCGGTGCGTGGGTCGTAGTAGCCGTCTGACAGGTCGGTGGCGAAGACACTGCGCTTCACCCAGTCGCGCCGGTCATTGATCGTAAGGTGCAAGGCTCCGCCATTCAGTGCTTTGATCAGCCCACTGACTTCGAACAGCTGGCGTGGGCCGCGCTCCTTGATGGCATACAGGCGATCATGCTGGGGGTCGTAGGCCACGCCTTCGAAACCCTTGTTGTTGGCCGTCGGGTTGATGCCGAGGGTGATCCACTGGGCCTTGCTGGCATCGATGGGCTGTGGGTGGTCGGGCAGCGAAACCACGCTAAGGCGTTGCAACTGTTCATCGCTGATGGCCAGACGAGCGTTGCCAGGTAGGCAAGGCCCTCGGCATCCTCAAAGCCCACCAAGGGATAGCGCGCCTGAATATCGCCGTCCTTGCTCAGTTCCAGCAGTTCCATAGGGTAGCCATTGGTGACCGCCAGCAAGCGGTCGCGGTCGTAGTCGTAGGTGATCCCGGACAAATTGCCGAGGCCTTGCTCCACCACTTTGGCGTCGATGGCTACCTGGAAGGCCGGCAGCCAGATGTTCTGCCCGGGGGCGGTGTCGCCGGTCCAGCGGTTGCTCAGGTGGGCGTAAAGCTGCTGCGGCCAGAACGAGCGGGCGGCCTCGATGCCGACCACGCACATGGCCAGTAGCACTGTCACGGCAGCCATCTGGCTCCAGCGGTTGGCGCGCTTCCACCAACGCCGGTGTTGGGCTTGCAAGGTCTGGCTGGTCATTCCCGGGCGTGCTCCGCAACAGCTTGCTGGTTGGCCGGCGTACCGGCCCAGGCGAAGTGGTAGACCTGGCTGGGGGCAGCGGCCTGGCACTGGCCGTTCTCGGCATCGGCGCCCACCACATACCACTCGGCCCGCGACGTCGCGCCCAGCTTGCGCGCCTTGTCGGTACTGAAGCAGCGGCCCAGTTCGGAGGCCGGGATCAGGGCGAAGGCGGTGGGGTTGTGGCGTAGCCAATAGGCCGCCGCGTCCGCCTTGGATTGGCCGGTAAAGCCGAAATGCACGATGGGCTGCCGGGCAAACAGCCAATGCCCTTCGCGCCAGTTGACCAGCACCAGCTCGGCACCGCCGGTGGCGCGTGCCGCTTCGCTCATCAACGTCTCATGCGGATTGCGGCCCTCCTTCAGCGGCTCGACGAAGCCGCGGGTGAACCACAGTGCGAACCATATCAGGGCCACGGCCACAAAGGCTTTGCGCCAGGCCGGCCGGCCCAGCAGCCAGCGTTTGAGCAGCCACGGTATCAGCGGGGCGATGGCCAGCACCAGGCCCGGCAGCGCTGGGAAGATGTACAGCTTGCGCTTACCACTGCTGAGGCTGAAAAACAGCAGCACCAAGGCCACCCAGCCGAGCAGCAGCAAGAAGCGCCCGTCGCGCTTTTGCAGCTGGCGTCGCCAGGCCGGTACCAGCCAGGGCAGGGCCAGCACCAGTGGTAGCCAGTACTTGGGAATGACCTTGACGAAGAAGTACCAGAATGGCTCGCGATGGTCCCAGGCATTGGTATAGCGGCTGGCGGTCTGGCGCAGCAGGATTTCCTTGAGGTAGGCCAGCTCCGCTGCGCCACCGCCCTGGGCGATCGACACCAGCAGGGGCAGCAGCCACACCGCGCAACCGGCCAGCAGGCAAAGCAGGCCAAGTGTCCAGCGCCAACCTTGGCCAGGCATGGCCACAACGCCGTGCCAGCGCTGGCGTACCGCCCAGGCATAGGGCAGCAGCATCAGCGCCGGGACAAAGCCCACGCCCTTGCTGATGATGCCCAGCCCCATGGCCGCACAGGCCAGGTAGAACCAGCCCCAGGCTGGGCCCAGTAGCAGGTGGCGCACCATGCCGTAGAAACCCAGCGCCACCCACAGGCACAGGAAGCTGTCGATCTGCCCGGTGCGCAGGATGCTGTAGCTCTGGTAGGTGGCCAGGAACAGCAAGGCGGCGATCACGCCGATGCGCCGGTTCCACAGGCGCCGCCCAAGGTCATGCAGCACCCAGGTGATGGTTGCCGCCGACATCAGCCCGGGCAGGTAGAGGGCGACCTTGGGCGAGCCGGTCAGCTGGCTGAACAGGGCCACGGTCCACATGAACAGCGGCGGTTTGTCGCCGTAGATTTCCGCTGCCCGATGGGGGATGAACCAGTTGCCGTTTTGCAGCATTTCCAGGGCCACGCCCAGAAAGCGCTCTTCATCCACATTCATCGGCTGTCGCCAGCCGATACCCGCGCCCACCAACACTACGGCGAGGGCAATCAGGGCCAGGCGTTCGGCCCCAAGCGTCTTGAACCTGGGCAAGGGTTATTCCTTCTGTTCCTGGTTGCGGGCGATCAGTTGCAGGTTGCGCAGGTAGACCAGGAAGCCGAAGCTCTGGCCGATGATGAACACCGGGTCCTGGCGGTAGATGGCGTAGGTCAGCAGCAGCGCGCTGCCGAGCATGCTCAGGTACCAGAAACCTACCGGGATCACGCTGCGCCGCTTGAACTCGCTGTACAGCCACTGCAGCGCGAAGCGCCCGGTAAACACTGCCTGGCCGGCGAAGCCGATGATCAGCCACAGGGTTTCGCGGGTCATCCTTCAAGCTCCTGCGGGCGGCTGTCCAGGCGAGTGCGGCGAATCAGCCACCACACCCCGAACAAGTCGAGAATGCCGACCAGGGCGCGGTCCAGGTTGCCGTACTTGGACACTCCCGCATGGCGTGGCCGGTGGTTGACCGGGTGCACCAGCATGCGGCCGTTGTGGCGCAGGATCAGCGCCGGGATAAAGCGGTGCATGTGGTCGAAGTAGGGCAGGCGCAGGAAGGCTGCGCGTTCTATCAGCTTCAGGCCGCAGCCGGTGTCTGGCGTGGCGTCCTTGAGCAGGCGGCTGCGCAGGTTGTTGGCAAAACGTGACGCCCAGCGCTTGCTGGCGCTGTCACGGCGGTTGACGCGGTGCCCGGCGACCAGTTTCACGCCGCCGGCCAGGGCCTGGTTGGCGCGCACCAGGGCCAGCATGCCCGGGATGTCTGCCGGGTCGTTCTGGCCGTCGCCGTCGAGGGTGGCCAGCCACTGGCCGCGAGCCGCCTGCGCGGCATGCCACAGTGAGGTGCTCTGGCCCAGCGAGCGCTCATGACGCAGTATGCGCAGCTGGGTGTAACCCTGGCTTTTCAGTTGCTGCAGTACGCTGAGGGTACGATCGCTGCTGCCGTCATCGACCACCAGTACTTCATAGTGCTCGGCCGCCAGTGCGGCGCGGATTTCCATCAACAGTGATGGCAGGTTGTCGACCTCGTTCTTGGCGGGGATCAGTACCGAGAGGTCAAGTGGATCTGTCATGAGGCTACCTGTGGTCTTGTTGTGAGTGCGCGGCTCAAACCCGGTAAAAATCCCGGTACCAGCCAACGAAAGCGTTAACGCCGTGTTCCAGCGATGTGCCCGGGGTGAAGTCGATCCAGCGCGCCAGCGAGCCCACATCGGCCCAGGTCTCCAGCACGTCTCCCGCTTGCAGTGGCAGGTAGTCGCGCTGGGCCTTGATGCCCAGGGCGTCCTCCAGGCACTCGACGAAGTGCAGCAGGCGAACCGGCTGGCCGCGGCCGATGTTGAACAGCTGGCAGGGCGGTTGCCCCTGGGCAGGCTGTGGTGGCTTGAGGCGCAGGCGCAGGATGCTTTCGACGATGTCGTCGATGTAGGTGAAGTCGCGCCCCATCAGGCCGTTGTTGTAAATCTCGATCGGGCGGCCTTCGAGCATGGCGCGGGTGAACTTGAACAGCGCCATGTCGGGGCGGCCCCAAGGACCGTAGACGGTGAAAAAGCGCAAACCGGTGGCCGGTAGGCGATACAGGTGCGCATAGCTGTGCGCCATCAGTTCATTGGCGCGCTTGCTGGCGGCATAGAGCGACACTGGCTGTTCGACCGGGTCGTCGACGCTGAACGGCAACTTGGCGTTGGCGCCGTACACTGAGCTACTGGAGGCGTAGATCAAGTGGCGCGGCGGCTGCTGGCGGCAGGCTTCGAGTATGTTGAGGAAGCCGACCAGGTTGGCCTGGCCATAGGCGCCGGGGTTGTCCAGCGAATAGCGCACCCCGGCCTGGGCCGCCAAGTGGATCACTTCACTGAATGCCTGCCCGGTGAACAGCTGTTGCAGGTCGGCGCTGTTGGCGATGTCGAGGGTCTGGAAGCGGAAATGGGCGAAGCCGGACAGCTGTTGCAGGCGCGCCCGTTTCAGCTCGACGCTGTAGTAGGCATTGAGGTTGTCGATGCCGACCACCTCGATGCCAGCCTCGCACAGGCGGCGCGCCACGTGGAAGCCGATAAAGCCGGCCGCACCGGTAATCAGTACGGGCATGCTGGCTGCACCTGGCCGCGGCCGATACCGTAGTAGGTCAGGCCGGCAGCGGCCATGTGCTCAGGCTCGAACAGGTTGCGGCCGTCGAACACCACCCGATCGGCCAACAAATCCGGCACCTTGTCCAGGTTCAGCACTCGGTAGTCCTGCCATTCGGTGACGATGACCAGCGCATCGGCGCCCTCCAGCGCATCGTCCTTGCAGGGCACCAGCTGCAGATCGGCGCGCGGGCCGTAGTGTCGCAGGATTTCGTCCATCGCCTGCGGGTCGTGGGCCTGTACCCGCGCGCCAGCCGCCCACAGCGCTTCCAGCAGGATTCGGCTGGAGGCTTCGCGGATGTCATTGGTGTTGGGCTTGAACGACAGTCCCCACAGGGCAAATACCTTGCCTCGCAGGCCATCGGGATAGTGCCGCTGGATCTTGCTGAACAGCCGACCCTTCTGATGTTCGTTGACCGACTCCACTGCACGCAGCAACTGCGGCTCGAAGCCTTCAGCCTCGGCGCTGCGGCGCAGGGCTTGCAGGTCCTTGGGGAAGCACGAGCCGCCAAAGCCACAACCGGCGTAGATGAAGTCGTAGCCGATGCGCGGGTCGGAGCCGATGCCACGGCGCACCATTTCGATATCGGCCCCCAGGTGCTCGGCCAGGTTGGCGATTTCGTTGATGAAGGAGATCTTGGTCGCCAGCATGCAGTTGGCCGCGTATTTGGTCAGCTCGGCGCTGCGTGCATCCATCACCATGAGTTTTTCGCGGTTGCGGCTGAACGGCAGGTACAGCTCGCGCAGCAGCTCCACTTCGGCCGGTTCCGCGCCGCCGATGATGATGCGGTCCGGCCGCATGCAGTCGTCCACGGCCGAGCCTTCCTTGAGAAACTCCGGGTTGCTGATTACCTGGAAGCGACCGGTTTCGGCGCCGGCCTGGGCTATCCGCGACTTGATGCGGTGCACCGTGCCGACCGGCGCGGTGGACTTGTTGACGATCACCCTGGCGCCGTCAGCATGTTCAAGAATGCTGTCGACCACGGCAAAAACCTGCTTCAGGTCGGCGCTGCCATCGGCTTGCGGCGGTGTGCCGACTGCAATGAACTGCAACCTGGCAAAGTTGGCTGCTGCCCTGGCGTCGGTGGTGAAGCGCAGGCGCCCGCAGGCCAGGTTTTTCTCCAGCATCGGCGCAAGGCCAGGCTCGAAGATCGGGCAATGGCCTTCATTGAGGGTGGCAACCCGCTCGGCGTCGACATCCATGCACAACACCGAGTGCCCCACCTGGGCCAGGCACACTGCCTGGGTGAGGCCGACATAGCCGGTACCGAAAACCGTGACTTTCATCGTTCAGCTCCTTGATAGGAAAGCTGAAAAAAAATGTCACATTGTTGTTTAGGATTTGTTACCTGAAGGATGAATTCAGCCGCTATGTGGTCGGTTTCCCGGTGCGTACGGGCAAAGGATCTAGACTTACCGAGTGCTCGCGACAACGCGTTGTAGGGCGAGCCCAAACCCTTGAACCGACCACCGCCTCCCCGGAGCGGAGTTCCCTCGCTGGCGATGGCCTTCTTGCAGAGGAGGGCAGGTCATGGACGAGGCAAGGCTTCACGATTTCATGGGCAAGCTGGTGGGCGACATGGGCGCAGCGGCGACCCTGGCCAATGTCATCCTTGGCGACGAGCTGGGGCTGTACCGGGCGATGGCCGACAGCCAGCCGACTACCCCCGAAGCGCTGGCGGAAAAAACCGGCTGCCATCCACGGCTGGTGCGCGAATGGCTGAACGCCCAGGCCGCTTCGGGTTACATGGCACACGACAAGGGCTTTTTTGTGCTGCCCGAAGAGCAGGCCATGGCCCTGGCGCTGGAGGACTCCCCGGTTTACATGGCCGGTGGGGCCGCCGTGATCGCTGCGCTGTTCCATGACAAGGACAAGCTGGTCGCGGCCATGCGCGGCGATGGCGGGCTGGCCTGGGGGGACCACCACCCGTGCATGTTCAGCGGTACCGAGCGGTTTTTCCGGCCGGGCTACCGTACGTTTCTGGTCGCTGAGTGGTTGCCAGCGCTCGAGGGCGTGGTGGCGAAGCTACAGGCGGGCGCCAAGGTCGCGGATGTAGGCTGCGGGCATGGCGCCTCGACGCTGGTCATGGCCCAGGCGTTTGGGGCGTCTACCTTCGTCGGCTACGACTACCACGGGCCTTCCATCACCACCGCCAACGATCGTGCGCGTGAGGCGGGGCTGGCGGAGCGGGTGAGCTTTCAGCAGGCCAGCGCGAAGGATTACCCGGGGCATGACCATGACCTGGTGTGCTTTTTCGATTGCCTGCACGACATGGGCGACCCGGTGGGGGCAGCCAGGCATGCCTATCGTGCGTTGAAAGCTGACGGCACGGTAATGCTGGTAGAGCCGTATGCCGAGGATTCGCTGGACGCCAACCTGACGCCGGTCGGGCGCTTGTTCTACGCAGCGTCTACCTTCATCTGCACGCCGAATTCGCTGTCGCAGGAGGTGGGCCTGGGGCTGGGCGCGCAAGCCGGGGAGGCGCGGTTGCGGGCGGTGTTCGAGGAGGCGGGGTTCAGCCGGTTCCGGCGGGCGACGCAGACGCCGTTCAACCTGATTCTTGAGGCGCGCAAGTAGGGTGTAGTCCTGCACTGGCCTCTTCGCGGGCTTGCCCGCTCCCACAGGATCACCACAGGCATGAAAGAAGCACATTACCTGTGGGAGCGGGCGAGCCCGCGAAGAGGCCAGGCCTGGAAACGCAGAAGGGGCGCCATGTGGCGCCCCTTCTGTTTGTTGCTTAGGCTTCAGCGTCCCAAGGACGATCGCCTTTTTCATCTTTGACGCGGGTCGGCAGGCCCATCACGTCCAGCGCCTTGAGGAACGGCTCGGCTGGCAGCTCCTCGACGTTGACCATGCGCTTGGCATCCCATTCGCCACGGGCAACCAGCAGGGCGGCAGCCACTGGCGGTACACCGGCGGTGTAGGAAATGCCCTGGCTGTCGGTCTCGGCGTAGGCTTCTTCGTGGTCAGCCACGTTGTAGATGAAGACTTCGCGCGGCTGGCCATCCTTGGTGCCCTTGACCAGGTCACCGATGCAGGTCTTGCCGGTGTAGCCAGGGGCCAGCGAGGCCGGGTCTGGCAGTACGGCCTTGACCACTTTCAGCGGTACCACTTCCAGGCCTTCGGCGGTTTTCACCGGTTGCTCGCTGAGCAGGCCCAGGTTTTTCAGCACGGTGAACACATTGATGTAGTGCTCGCCGAAGCTCATCCAGAAACGCACGTTCGGCACGTTGAGGTTCTTCGAAATCGAGTGAACTTCGTCGTGGCCGGTCAGGTACAGGTTTTGCGAACCTACCACAGGCAGGTCGTCGGTACGCTTGACCTCGAACATGGTGTTGCTGGTCCACTGGCTGTTCTGCCAGCTCCATACTTGCCCGGTGAACTCGCGGAAGTTGATTTCCGGGTCGAAGTTGGTGGCGAAGTACTTGCCATGCGAACCGGCATTGACGTCGAGAATGTCGATCGAATCAATGCTGTCGAAATATTGCTGCTGCGCCAGTTTGGCGTAGCTGTTCACCACACCCGGGTCGAAACCGACGCCGAGAATGGCTGTAATGTTCTTTGCCTGGCACTCTTCGAGGTGTTTCCACTCGTAGTTGCCGTACCACGGCGGGGTCTCGCAAATCTTGCCCGGCTCTTCGTGGATGGCGGTGTCCAGATAGGCGACACCGGTATCGATGCAGGCACGCAGCACCGACATGTTGAGGAAAGCGGAACCTACGTTGATCACGATCTGCGATTCGGTCTCGCGGATCAGCGCCTTGGTTGCCTCGACATCGAGGGCGTTGAGCGAGAAGGCCTGGATGTCGGCGGGTACCTTGAGGCTACCCTTGGCCTTGACGCTGTCGATGATGGCCTGGCATTTGGAGATGTTCCGTGACGCGATAGCGATACGACCCAGTTCGTCGTTATGCTGTGCGCACTTGTGGGCCACCACCTTGGCGACACCTCCTGCACCAATGATAAGAACGTTCTTCTTCAATTTACCTTTTGCTCCTTACTTGGAAAGCCGGCCTTACGACAGGCTGGAAACGTAGTCTTCGAAACCGAACTCGCGGACCACCTCGACGCTGCCGTCGAGTTGCTTCACCACGATGGATGGCATCTTCAGACCGTTGAACCAGTTTTTCTTGACCATGGTGTAACCCGCCGTGTCGATGAACGACAGGCGATCGCCAATGGCCAACGGGCGATCGAATTGGTACTCGCCGAAGATGTCACCGGCCAGGCACGACTTGCCGCAGACCATGTAGGTGTGCTCGCCGTCGTTGGGGGCCATTTTGGCGTTGAGGCGGTAGATCAGCAGGTCGAGCAGGTGCGCTTCGATCGAGCTGTCGACGACGGCCAGGTGCTTGCCGTTGTACAGGGTGTCGAGCACGGTCACTTCCAGCGAGGCGCTGTTGGTGATGGCCGCTTCGCCCGGCTCCAGGTACACCTGCACGCCGTATTTTTCCGAGAAGGCTTTGAGGCGCGCGCAGAAGGCGTCTACCGCGTAGTCTTCACCGGTGAAGTGGATGCCGCCACCGAGGCTGACCCACTCGACCTTGTGCAGCAGGTGGCCGAAGCGCTCTTCGATGTGCGTGAGCATCTTGTCGAACAGGCCGAAATCGCCGTTCTCGCAGTTGTTGTGGAACATGAAACCGGAGATCTGTTCGATCACCTGCTCGATCTTGGCAGGGTCCCATTCGCCCAGGCGGCTGAACGGACGAGCCGGGTCGGCCAGCAGGTAGTCGGAGCTGCTGACCTGCGGGTTGACGCGCAGGCCGCGCACTTTACCTTCGGACTGTTCGGCAAAGCGCTGCAGCTGGCCGATCGAGTTGAAGATGATCTTGTCGCAGTTCTCGAGCATTTCCTCGACCTCGTCGTCGGCCCACGCCACGCTGTAGGCGTGGGTTTCGCCGGCGAACTTCTGGCGGCCGAGCTTGAGCTCGAAGAGGGAGGACGAGGTGGTGCCGTCCATGTACTGCTGCATCAGGTCGAAGACCGACCAGGTGGCGAAGCACTTGAGGGCAAGCAGCGCCTTGGCACCGGAGTGTTCACGCACGTAGGCGATCTTCTCCATGTTGCTGAGCAGCTTGGTTTTATCGATGAGGTAATACGGCGTCTTGATCATTTAAAGGCCCCCGGCCAGGCCGGCCAAAAAAAGGACACGCATTGTGCCTTCACTTGCCGCAGACCGAAAGGGTGCGATACGCATTTCGTCAGGGTTGACGCCGTTGCGAGGGCATTTTTCCGGTTGCGGCGGGCTTAGTAGAACAGGCGCATGTGACTATCGTAATCACCACCGACAGGTGGCAGCCTCAATCGGCTTGCTGCAACCACGCCTTAATTTGCTCCAGCGTTGCCGTAGCGCCACCACAAACCACCACCAGCACATTCTGGTATTGCGCCAATGCGCCAGGCGCATACGCCAATGCCAACGCCGCCCCGCACGCCGGCTCGACCAGCAGGCGGTGGTCCAACAGGAACCGCTCACAGGCTTCCAGCGCCGCACGATCGCTGACCAGGTGGCTGTGCACCGGGTGTTGCTGTGTGCAGGCCAGCGCCTGATCGGCGACCCGCTTTGCCCCCAGCGAGGTTGCCACCGAAGCGATGCGCTCCAGCTCGACCGAATGCCCCGCCTGCATGGCCGCATGCAGCGATGCGGCGCCGTGGGTTTCCACTGCCAGCACTGGTACATCACCCCAGCCATTGCGCTGCAGCCCCTCGACCACACCGCTGAGCAACCCGCCACCGCCTACCGACAGCACGACGGCGTCCGGTTTTACGCCTGCTTGTGCAACTTCATCGATAAGGCTGGCATGCCCGGCCCACAGCAGCGGGTCGTCAAACGGGTGAATGAACGCATCATCCGGCCCCACCAAGGTCTGCGCCAAGGCGTTTGCCTCTTGCCATGAGCTGCCATGCACCACCACGTTGGCGTCTTCCTGGCGCAGCAACTCCTTGGCACGCTCGGTGGTGGTCTCGGGGACTACCACGGTCACCGGCACACCCAGCTTGCGCCCCGCATAGGCCACCGCCAGGCCGGCGTTGCCGCCCGACGAAGAGATGAACTGCCGGGCGCCACGGGCCTGATGCACTTCGCAGGCGTGGCCCACCCCGCGCAGCTTGAACGAGCCGCAAGGTTGCAGGGCATCGAACTTGAGCCAGATGTTTCGGCCTGCGGCCAACGACATGGAACGGGATTCGATCAGGGGAGTGTGGATATGCAAGGTCATTGGCTGGTTCCGCGCAATTGTTCAAGGTAGTTGTAAATGGTGTAGCGGGTTACGCCGAGGGCAGTGGCGGCCTTTTCCACGCCGCCTTTGACGATGAACAGGCCGCGCTCCTGCATGACCCGCACGGCTTCGACCTTGGCCTGTTTGTTCATCCGGCCTTGGCCGCTGCGTTGCAGGGAAGCCTGGATGATCTCGCTCATCAGCAGCTCCATGTCGGCGGGTTCGCTGACGGCAGGCGTGGCGCCCAGCGGTTGGAACTGTTGGAGAAAGCTCATGGCGGCGTCCAGGCCGGTGACGTCGGTGTTGACGCAGAGGCTGGCGAAGGGGTGGCCGGTGCTGTCGCGAAAGATGGCGGTGGCGCTGCGCAGGGTGCGGCCCTTGAGCGTGGTGGGGTAGTCGGGCAGTACCACCGGCTCGCTGCCGCGCTGGTCGGCTGAGGCCTGCATCAGCGCCTTGAAGCCTTGGTCCTGCTCAGGGGCGGCAAGGATCGGGCTGCCGACGCTGCGGCCGGAGAGGTGGCCGTTGACGATCGCCACCACGGAATGCTCGGGGTGGTCCAGGTCGTGCAGGAGGATTTCCATGTTGCGTGCGGCAACGCTGCCCAAGGCCTGGATGGCGGCCTTGAGCACCGTAAGGGTGAGGTGGCGTTCTTCGCGGGGGGTGATAGGCATGGCAAATCGCAAAATCAACATTTTGTGTATTTTTACACATAAAGTTGAATTTTGCGATCTGCGGTGGTTCTACTGGCCCCATCGCCGGCAAGCCAGCTCCCACAGGTACTGCACAGGCGCTAAGTATTGTGGGTTTCCTGTGGGAGCTGGCTTGCCGGCGATGGGCTGCGAAGCAGCCCCGGTAATCAGTCCAAAGCTGGAGTACGCGGCGGGATCATGCGGCGCGAGCCGGTTGCCTCGAAGGCCGCACCAAAGCTCAACAACGCATTGTCGCTATAGGCACGCCCAGCAAAGGTCAGCCCCACCGGCATGCCGATGTCGGTCATCACGCCCATTGGCACGGTGACGGTCGGCACACCCAGGTGACGGATCGCCAGGTTGCCGTTGGCCACCCAGATACCGTTGCTCCAGGCGATGTCTGCCGATGCCGGGTTGACGTCGGCATCCGCCGGGCCCACATCGGCCACGGTCGGGAACAGCACCGCGTCCAGGCCCAGGTTGTCCATCCAGTCTTCCAGGTCCAGTTTGCGGGTGTGCTCCAGGCCGCGCAGGCCATCAGGCACGGTCTCGATCTGGTCCCAGGTTTTCAGCCCGCGCTTGGCCATGTTGACATACTCGTCCATGCCAGCCGCCAGGTCGTCCTCACGGTTGGGCAGGGTGCCCGGGTCGTGGGGGAAGATCTGCGGGCCATCGACATCGGCCAGGCGGTTGAGCTTGGGGTCGCCGTTGGCTTGCAGGAAGTCGTCAAAGGCCCAGCCCGACAGCTCCCACAGTTCGTCATGCAGGAACTCCTTGCTGACGATGCCGCGGTTGTAAACGGTCGGCGCGCCCGGGCGGTCGCCCTCGCAGTTGGACACCAGCGGGAAGTCCACTTCCAGCACTTCGGCGCCGGCCGCTTCCAGGGCCTGGCGTGCTTGTTGCCACAAGTCGATCACAGTGGCGCGGGTGTTGATGCGTTGGCCAGTCGGGCCACCGATGCCTGGTTTTTCCGAGGTGCCCGCTTCGGCATCGGCATTGATGTACATGCGCGGCACGCCAAAGCGCTTGCCCTTGAGTGCACTGGCATCCACTGCCAGGTCAAGGTAAGAAGCAGGGCGCACAGTCGAGGCCGCAGGGATCGGCACCCAAGGCTGCAGGCGCCACAGGTCGCCGCGCTTGTCAGCGTCATCGGCAACCACCACGTCAAGGATTTCCAGCAGGTCGGCCATGGTGCGGGCGTAAGGCACCACCACGTCCATGGTCGGGGTCAGCGGCCAGTTGCCGCGCACCGAGATCACGCCGCGGGATGGGGTGTAGGCGCACAGGCCATTGTTGGACGCTGGACCACGGCCGCTGGACCAGGTTTCCTCCGCCAGGCCGAAAGCACTGAAGCTGGCGGCGGTGGCGGTGCCGGCACCGTTGGACGAGCCCGAGGCGAAGGGCGCAGTCAGGAAGTTGGCGTTGTACGGGCTTTCGGCGCGGCCATACACGCCGCGCTGCATGCCGCCGTTGGCCATGGGCGGCATGTTGGTCTTGCCCAGGCACACAGCACCCGCGGCGCGCAGGCGCTCGATGGTAAAGGCGTCGCGCTGGGCTACAAGGTCCTTGAAGGCCGGGCTGCCGGAAGCGGCGGTCAGGCCTTTGACCAGGTAGCTGTCCTTGGCGGTGTAGGGGATGCCATCCAGCGGGCTCAGAACCTGGCCTTGGGCGCGGCGGGCGTCGGAGGCCTCGGCTTCTTTCAGCGCCTCGGGGTTGCGTACCACGACAGCGTTCAGGGCGGTGGCGGTGTCTGCGCCATCATAGGCGTCGATACGCGCCAGGTAAGCCTTGACCAGCTCGACCGCCGTCGTGCGGCCCGACTCGAGCGCGTCGCGCAGCTCGGCAATGGAAACCTCGGTTACCTCGATCATGCGTTCACCAAAAAAATTATGCAGGTGGGGGCTAGTGCGAGGAGTGTACAAGAAGGGCTTGGCGGACGCAGGTTTGCGCGGGGGCAAATGGTTTTATGCAGGCGGGCATTGTCGGGGGTATTCCCAGAGGCTGTGCAGCCGTTTGTGGTTGCACCATCACTCAGCCTTCCGCATCTCTTTGTAGGAGCAGCCTTGTGCTGCGAAGAGGCCGGTAAGGCTAAAGAATATCTCCGGCTGTAATGGCCTCTTCGCAGCACAAGGCTGCTCCTACACGGGTCGCGCTAACCTGCCAGATCTGAGGCTGAATGGCGCTCGGGCACTTGGCTGGCCTCGTCCCCCCACGTACGGTTTACGCGGGTTCCGCGTTGCACCGCCGGGCGCAGGGCAATTTCCTCGGCCCAACGCTGCACGTTGGGATACTCGTCAACCGCCAGGAACTCTGCCGCGCTATACAGGTTGCCGCGCACCAACTCGCCATACCAAGGCCACACGGCAATATCGGCAATACTGTACTCATCACCGCCCAGGTAGCGGCTCTCGGCCAGGCGGCGGTCGAGCACGTCCAGTTGACGCTTGGCTTCCATGGTGAAGCGGTTGATCGCGTATTCGAATTTTTCCGGGGCGTACACGTAGAAGTGGCCAAAGCCACCGCCCAGGTAAGGCGCCGCGCCCATCTGCCAGAACAACCAGTTCAGGCTTTCGGTTCGTGCAGCTGGCGATTTTGGCAGCAATGCGCCGAATTTGTCTGCCAGGTACAGCAGGATCGAACCCGATTCGAATACCCGCACAGGCGGTTCGACGCTGCGGTCGAGCAGGGCAGGGATCTTCGAATTGGGGTTGACCTGCACGAAGCCGCTGGAAAACTGGTCGCCCTCACCAATGCGGATCAACCAGGCATCGTACTCGGCTGCGGTATGGCCCAAGGCAAGCAGCTCTTCAAGGGCAATGGTGACCTTGACGCCATTGGGTGTGGCCAGGGAATACAGCTGCAGCGAGTGCTTGCCCAGCGGCAGGTCCTTGTCGTGCGTCGGGCCGGCAACCGGGCGGTTGATGCTGGCGAACTGGCCGCCGGACGCTGCTTCGTTGCGCCAGACCTTGGGTGGCACATAGGCGGGTTTGCTCATGCATGACTCTCCTTCATTGGCGCGAATCGGTCACGTAAAGACGTTGACCTGTATCTATGCCACGGGTTCGACGCCATGCGCAAATGCATAGGGTGCACGCGGCACTTGCATAACGACGGTTTCATCCAGTTTTCATCCGGCGCAAGCCAGGCCGGCCCTATGCTGGGCTATCGCTTCGCCCTGCAAGGAACTGCCGGCCGATGACAATTCCCCGCTGCCTGTTGGCGCTGGTCCTGCTCGGCGGCCTGCTGGCCCATGCCGAAGCTGCGCCGCGGGTTGTCGGCCTGCACCACATGACCCTGGCCGACCCGGTCGATAGCCGGCCGATGCAAGCATTGGCGTTCTACCCGGCTACAGGTAAAACCCGTAGCAGCCGCATAGACGGCTACCCCATCGACGTGGCTGAAGAGGCGCCCGTCGCCATGGGACAATTTCCCTTATTGGTCCTGTCCCACGGCAACACTGGCAGCCCATTGGCGCTGCATTACCTGGCAACCGCGTTGGCGCGGCGAGGCTTCGTGGTAGTGGCGGTAGTGCACCCGGGGGACAACGCCCGCGACCACAGTCGTCTGGGCACCTTGAGCAATCTTTATGGTCGGCCGCTGCAAGTCAGCGCCGCCATCACCGCAGCCCGCGATGATGCATTGGTCGGGCCTTACCTGGACGAAGGCAAGGTGGGCGTGATCGGTTATTCGGCCGGTGGCGAAACCGCGTTGATTCTCTCCGGCGCGCGCCCGGACCTGGACCGCCTGCGCCAGTACTGCCTCGAGCGCCCGAACGACGCCGACGCCTGCAAGACCCACGGTATATTGATTGCCGACCGCAGCGAACTGGCGCCGCAGGCCGACCCGCGGGTAGGGGCGGTGATGCTGATGGCGCCGCTGAGCCTGCTGTTCGGGCGCCATGCCTTGGCCGGGGTTCAGGTGCCAGCCCTGATCTACAGCGGTGATAGCGACCAACTGGTGGCGGTGGACCGCAACGCCGAGGCTCTGGCCCGAAAGCTGCCGGTCACACCCGATTACCGCCTGCTGGCCGGCGCCGGGCATTTCGTGTTCATGGCCCACTGCGACGCCGAGCAGTACGCGCGGATGCCGGCGCTGTGCAAAGATGCCGAGGGCGTGGACCGTCGGCATATCCATCATTCGCTGGAACGTGAAACGGCGGCGTTCTTCAGCCAGGCGCTGGGCGCGCCGCAACTGGCCGAGCGGTCAGCCGCCGGGAGCGCGCCGCGACAGCAACAGCGTTAGGCCCACCCCGGCCAGGGCGAGTAGGGCCGCCACGCAGAAGATCGAGGCATAGCCCAGGTGCACGGCTACAGCGCCCATCAGCGGTCCGGCGATGGCCAGGGCCATGTCGAAGAACACCGCATAGGCCCCAAGCCCCGCGCCGCGGCTGCTGCTGGGGACCTGCCTGATTGCCTCGACGCCCAGCGCCGGGTACACCAGCGACAGCCCGAAACCGGTAAGCCCTGCACCAACCAGTGCCCAGGCCGGCGAAGGCGCCAGCCATAGCAGGCTCAGGCCGAGCACCTCAGTGGCCATGCAGGCGACCGCCACGTTGTAACCACCAAAGCGGTTGACTGCGTTGACGAACAGCAGTCGCGAAATGATGAAGCACACACCAAACGCACTCAAACACCAGGCTGCGCCCACCCAGCCGCGCTCCAGGTAGTACAAGGTGACGAAGGTGGTCAGGGTGCCATAGCCGATCGAGGCCAGGGTCAGGCCAAGACCGCACGGTGCGACCCGGGCAAATGCCGACCAGAACGGCAGACGTTCGCCGCGTACCACCACCACGTCGGGACGCTTGCGCAACACCAGCAGGGCAAGGGTTGCCAGCACCAGCAAAGCAGGCCCCAGCACGCTGAAATCCAGCCCGTCCACGGCCAACACACCCAGTGGCGCGCCAATGGCAATGGCGCCGTAGGAGGCGATACCGTTCCATGAGATCACCCGGGCGGTGTGTTCGGGGCCGACCTGGCTGATGCCCCAGCTCAAGGTGGCCACACCGATCAGCCCCTGGGCGAGGCCAAGCAGCAAACGGCCCCCAAGCAACAGCGCCAGGCTCAGCAGCGGCAGCGTCAGGGTCCAGGCCGATAACAGGGTCAATACCCCGCAGCCGGCAATTCCAAACAGGCCGAAGCGGATGGCTTGCTTGCCCCCGAGGGTATCTGCAACGCGCCCGGCAAACGGGCGGCTGAGCAGGGTGGCCAGGTATTGCAGGCCAATGGTTACCCCGGCGATCACCGCACCAAAGCCCAACTGGTCGTGCACGTAGCTGGGTAACACCGCAATCGGCAGGCCGATGCAGAGGAAGGCAATGAAGGTGTAGAAAACGATCGACAGGATCTGCTGGGTGATGTGCAGGGTGTTGCTGGCGGGGGCAGGTTGTTGCGCGGTCATGGGCTCTTTCGCGGGCGGGCGGTTGGGCGTGGTTCCATGATGGCTGTTGCATGAAGGAAATGAAAGCAGGCTAACGAATTATTCGTCGGGTTGTTTCATCCTGTTGGATTGGCGCTGGGATCTTCGCGGGCTTGCCCGCTCCCACAGGTACTCCACAGCGATTGAGCCTGTGCAGGTCCGGTGGGAGCGGGCAAGCCCGCGAAGAGGCCGGCCCAGCCATACACAATGGCCGGGCCTTACCGATCAATCAGACCAGTACGCCTTGGCTGCGCAGGTAATCGTCGTAGGTGCCGCTGAAGTCGACCACGCCGTCGGGCGACAGCTCGATGATACGGGTGGCCAACGACGACACGAACTCGCGGTCGTGGCTGACGAACAGCAGGGTGCCCGGGTAGTTTTCCAGCGCCAGGTTCAGCGCCTCGATCGATTCCATGTCCAGGTGGTTGGTAGGTTCGTCCATCACCAGCACGTTCGGCTTTTGCAGGATCAGCTTGCCGAACAGCATACGGCCTTGCTCACCACCGGAAATCACCTTCACCGACTTGAGGATCTCGTCGTTGGAGAACAGCATGCGCCCCAGGGTGCCGCGGATTACCTGCTCGCCGGAGGTCCACTGGCCCATCCAGTCGAACAGGCTCAAGTCGTCTTCAAAGTCGTGAGCGTGGTCCTGGGCGTAGTAGCCCACTTCGGCGCTGTCGGTCCATTTCACCGAACCTGCATCCGGGGTCATTTCGCCGACCAGGGTACGCAGCAGGGTAGTCTTGCCAATACCGTTGGGGCCGATGATCGCAACGCGCTCGCCCGCTTCGACGGTAATGTCGAAGTTCTTGAACAGCACCTTGTCGTCGAAGGCTTTCGCCATCTTCTCGACCACTACCGCCTGGCGGTGCAGTTTTTTGGTCTGTTCAAAGCGAATGAACGGGCTGACACGGCTGGAAGGCTTGACCTCGGCCAGCTGGATCTTGTCGATCTGCTTGGCGCGCGAAGTCGCCTGCTTGGCCTTGGAGGCGTTGGCCGAGAAGCGGCTGACGAAGGTCTGCAGCTCGGCGATCTGGGCCTTTTTCTTGGCGTTGTCCGACAGCAACTGCTCGCGCGACTGGGTAGCCGCAGTCATGTACTCGTCATAGTTGCCCGGGAACAGGCGCAGCTCGCCGTAGTCCAGGTCGGCCATGTGGGTGCAGACGCTGTTGAGGAAGTGGCGGTCGTGGGAAATGATGATCATGGTGCTGTTACGCGCCGTGAGGATCGTTTCCAGCCAGCGGATGGTGTTGATATCCAGGTGGTTGGTCGGTTCGTCGAGCAGCAGCACGTCCGGGTCCGAGAACAATGCCTGGGCCAGCAGCACACGCAGCTTCCAGCCTGGCGCCACTTCGCTCATCGGGCCAAAGTGCTGCTCCAGGGGGATACCCAGGCCCAGCAGCAGTTCACCGGCGCGGGATTCGGCGGTGTAGCCGTCCATTTCGGCGAATTCGGTTTCCAGCTCGGCGACGGCCATGCCGTCTTCCTCGGTCATTTCCGGCAGCGAGTAGATACGGTCGCGCTCGGCCTTGACCTTCCACAGCTGGCCGTGGCCCATGATCACGGTGTCGATCACGGTGAATTCTTCATAGGCGAACTGGTCCTGGCGCAGCTTGCCCAGGCGGGTGTTCGGCTCGAGCATGACCTGGCCACCAGACGGGTCCAGGTCACCGCCGAGGATCTTCATGAAGGTCGACTTGCCGCAACCGTTGGCGCCGATCAGGCCGTAGCGGTTGCCGTTGTTGAATTTTACGGAAACGTTTTCGAACAGCGGCTTGGCGCCGAACTGCATGGTGATGTTTGCTGTGGAGATCAAGTGCTTGTCCTGCGGGGGTTCCAGAGGTGTATTTAGGCCTTCGTGTCAGTTTTGGGCCAATTTTGGGCCAATTCGACGCGGGGCGGCAGCTTCTCCAGCTCCCTCCAGTCCGAGGAGGAGCTGATCCATTTCGCGTAGGTAGAAAGCAACATCTCAACGCTGTGGCCAAGCTGGTTCGCTATGAACGCAGGGTTCATCCCAGACATTAGGCACATGGTTGCGTAGGTGTGGCGGGTGTCATACTGACGGCGTTCACGGATATTCAGCGCCTTGAGCGCTGATTTGAAGTGGCGGATTGTAACACTTGGCTCGTTGATCCACAGCCCACCTTTGCTTGGTTGGAACACAAAAGGGCTTACTGGGTGGATAGATTTGGATGCCATGCGTCGGAGTGTCGCCATGCGCTGGGCCTGATTGATGGCGTTCAGCGCGCGCTCGTTGAGCAACACCACCCGGTGGTGCTTGGTCTTGGTGCGTTCCTCAGGCGCCCGATTGACGATTATCCGGCGGATCGTTGCTGATCGCTGATCCAAGTCGACATCCTCCCACTTCAGGCCCATGGCTTCGCCAGGCCGAACCCCGGTGAAGAAGCAGAACTCGAAGAACGCAGCGTAGATCTGGCAGTATTTCTGAAGGGTCGTGTAGAGGTGCGCGATAATCGTCTCTGCCTCCGACCTGGTGTACGGGTCCACAACTTTTTTTACAACCCTCGGCTTGTCGAGCGAGGCGGTGGGGTTCTTGGTGATCAATCCGTCGAAAACCGCTGTTTTGAACACGCTCGCCAGCTTGATGATTGCATTGCGCTTGACCCCGACCGACGTCCATTGGATCTGCGATATAACACCACGAAGCATGGTAGGCGTGATCATGTCGATCCGGCGTAAGCCGAGGTAAGGCATCCAATAGATGTTGAAGACGCTCTTGTAGTTGTCTCGGGTGCCCTGAACGATGTCTCGGCTGTCCAGCCACATCTGGGTGTAGGCGCCCAGGCTGGGCATGGCGTCTGCTGCTTGCCGCGCTGCCTCCGAGCCCGGGAAGAGCTCGCCGTACTTTTCGTCATCAAGCAAATCGTGGCGGATCAGATTGACTACTTGATCACGTAGACGGCTGGCAGCTTTGATCCCCTGCGCTGTCGGGGGATGTGCGACGGTTTCCCCGCGACGCTCACCGTTCCAAGTGAAACGGATTCGGAGCGAGTCTCCTCGGATTTCAATTCCAGGGGGCAGACCCACAGGCTTTCGAGCCATTCCTCATATCTCCATCTGCTGTACATGATGTTGCGACCTTGTTTGTTCCAGACGCCCTCGGGGATTTTTCCGCGCTGGCGCCTGGTTTGGAGGGCGCGCAGCGTAATACCCAGCAGGTCAGCCATCTTCTCTTCCGTCACCTTGTCCATTTCCTGGGCAACGGCTTGTTCTTGCTTGGCGAGTTCATCGCCCGGCCTTTTCCTTTTTGATTGCATAGAGGCTCCACGCCGCCGGTGGCGGCAGGTTGGTGGTCAGGCCGGAATCTTTTCGAGCACCACGTCAGCCGCCTTGATAGCGGCTTGGGCGTCGTTGACGTAGGCAGGGTCGAAGCCACCGGCGTAATGGATAACGCGCTGGCAGGCGTCCAGTTCTTGGCGAGCCAGGCGCAGCGCACCTGCCAGTTCCTCCTGCAGGGCGCCTTCGGCCCGGCCGATGTCCCAGAATTCCTGCCCCCAGTGGCCTTCCGGGGCAGGGTTGCTGTTCTGCTTACCGCATGCCATGGCCCCAACGAGTGCATCGCAGATGAGTCGTTTGTAGATGTTCTCGCCGTCCAGGCTCAGCCCGCCGCGGCGCCGTAATGTGCTCACGACCTCGTCGATGTTCAGGCCGCTGTCCTTGAGGACGATATCGAGTTCGGGCTTGCCCGGGGTATAGATGACAAGTGCCAGCTTGGCCTCGGGCCAGAGTGCAGCGGCCAGGCGCTCCAGGCAGTCGTTTGCGGTTTGGTGGAATCGCTCAGTTGCGGACATAGGGAGTCCTCGCCCGCGCATGTCGGCGGGCTTGAAAGGTTGGGGGAGGTGGGTTAACGCTGGCGGTCGAAGAAGTTGCCTGCCCGGCGCTGGAAAGTCAGGTGGGCCCATTGGCGGGCAGCGTTCCCGGCCTGGACGAGTGAGGTGGCGTCAGTTGAGTAGCCGGCATGCAGAACCTCGTCACCGGCTGCGCTGCTAAGCACGATCATGGCTGCCATCGGCGCACGTTCCACCTCGTTGCCCTCGATGTGCTGCGCAACTTCCCGAAACCAGTCGGCCAGCTTCTTGCGCTCGGCTTGATTGGCCACCACCTGGTTGTTGTGCACCCGGCGCTTAGCCGGGAACTGAAAGACTTCTGCTGTCATCGCGGCCCCCTGTAGATCAGGTAGGCCATGTAGGCGAGGGCGATCATGGCATCAGCTCCTTCGGCACCTGAACGGCATCGCCGAGCTTGTACCGGACATAGCCCCGGCAAAATGCGACAAGAGCTGTTGGGCCGTAACACCATCCAGCGTCGGCTGGGCCCCCAGCGCAGCGAATATCCTGAGGAAGGGCGGGGATGTGCTGTGCGCTGCCATTGTGCTTATCGATCAGCGGCCCGCCGACTGCCCAGTCTTCCCAGGGGTTGAAGCGCTTGGCGTGCTCGATGGCCTGGCCCCGGTACCGGGCGAACACCCGCCAGGGCACTCCGTTGTAGCCGGGCGGCTCCAAGTACACAGCCAGCTCTTCGGCCTTGCCGACTGCCCAGCCCAGCGCCTCACCGGAAAGGCTGGATACCCCCACTTCGATAAGGTCGGTCATGGCTTCACCGCCTGCCAGAATGGCCCCTTGTTGGTCACCAAGCCCTTTCGCTTCAGGCGCTGACATGCCTTACTGATCACCTCGCGAGATTCCCGAATGGCCCCACACATGGCGTGTGCCGTCGATCCCTCGATGCCAAGCAGGTGCACTAAGACACGCTCATCAGGCCCACCATCGATCATTTTTTTCGAGTACTGGGCTGCCACTGTGGCGATAGCCAGGCGAAGCGCGTCGCGGCGGGCAACTGGCTCATCTGCATGTGGTATCTCGCACGTCTTGTACCCGGTGTATGGCACGAAGGCAGTTGCGCGAGCGAGGCTGTGAAGCGAGCAGATGTCCACCTTCAACTTCGAGATGATGAGCATCGTCTGCCGGTCATCCTGCATCGGCAGCCAAACCTCCCGTCCTGTCTCGGGGTCGTCGTAGTAGAAGGAGTCACTACCGCGCCGGTACTCCAGCTCAAAACCCATGGCCTTGGC
The DNA here is from genome assembly GCF_050058005.1 of Pseudomonas sp. WOUb67. Lineage (NCBI taxonomy): Bacteria > Pseudomonadati > Pseudomonadota > Gammaproteobacteria > Pseudomonadales > Pseudomonadaceae > Pseudomonas > Pseudomonas sp. WOUb67. Next base: position 3,698,075 of record NZ_CP170112.1, read on the forward strand.
CGACAGCTTGATGATGTCGTCTTCCTTCACAGCTGATACCTCTCATCAATCCAGCGCCCAGGCGCCAGAGCGGGTGTAGGTTCGGGTTGGGTTTCGTGCGGGGAGAGCTGGCGCTGGTTGCCGGCCTGGAGCTGGCTGTCGGGGATGCAGCTGATGCCGACCCCATTCAGCAGGTAGCAGGTGACGCCGCGCTGGCTGTCGTGCTGCACGTCGATGACGTTCTCGGTTGCGCTGGCGCCGGTGGCCAGCAACAGGAGGCAGAGGGCGAGGCGGGTCATTCCTCAGCCTCCAAGCGTTCAGGGGCAACCATGTCGATGAAGGCCTGTGGCAGCTCGACCGCCTCATGACCCGGCGACCAGGACAATGGCGGGCACTTGCTGATCATCTCGTTGAGCAATTCGAATGCCGCGAGCAACTGGTCGTCGTTCACCTCGCCGTCTTCTGGCCGGTCGTCACAGAAGTGGTCGTTCGGGTCGATCTGCCTGGGGTAGTTTGGGGTGCAGAACACCAGCCGCAGGTCGGCCAGGTCCACCTCGTGTTCGATGAGGTAGTCCCGCAGGTCTTCCTCGTCGAAGAAGTACTGGTCGCCGTCGTATTCAGTGATTGCTTCGCCGGCCCACACGCGCTTCGGCAGGGCTGCGAACTTGGCGGCCCGGCCCTCTGCGTGACAGGCCTCGCACCACCCGTTTGTGGCATGAATGGGGTGCTCTGGATTCTTCGCGCAGTGGCGGTGGGTCGACCCGCAGTAGCGGGCCATGTGCTCATCCTTGCCCCAGAACCGGCCGGAAGGGTCGACCCAGCCGGTCACGGTCTGAAGGCTGGCGGCTTCGGGGGATTCGTACATCACGACTTTTTCTTCACGCACGGGAATTCCTTGGCCGCCATATCGCGGCAGTGAATAGAGGGGGGGATTGCCGATTGTCCGATTCAGCTCACAGATCGGCTCGGCGGATTTGCGGAAAATCGGGTGTTCGCTATGGTGGCAATTAACCACCTAACTACAACTAAAGTCGTAGGAGAGCTTCATGAGAATACGCGGTGATGTTTTCTGGGCCTGGGCTGACCCGACGCTTCACCACCGCACTCATGACGAGACACTGAGCGATGGAACGTACATCGATGTCCAGGTGCGACTGTCGCGAACAGGCACTACTCAGATGTTCATCGGGGTGTATGCGTCGTCCGGCATGGCGCTTCACGAAGAGGCTTTCGATTCGCGGCCCGGAGAGTCGATGACCAGGGCTCTGGCTTGGGGTGTGGGACGCGCACGGCGAATCGCAGTAGAGGGGATTGCTGCTCATGGCACGAGCGCAGTTGCGAAGTGATCCTGTAGATGTAAAAAAATGTAACGCTCACTTTCTGCAGTAGATTCAGCGGGGCAGCTGTGTATGCTGCCTCTCTGGTCAAGATTTGAAAGTGAAGGGTTCGTTCCATGCGTAATCGCGGCACTGTTTATTGGGAGTGGGCCAACCCGGAGTTGCATTTTCGCAACTACGATGAGCGCTTGCCCTGCGGCACCTTGATCAACATCCAAGCGCGTCTTTCCCAAGAGAACGTCACTCAACTTTTCCTAGGCATCTATGGGGATAAGGGCGTGTCGTTGCTTGAAGAGCATCATCCAGATTGCCGAGGGCAGAAATTGTCTGTGGCCATGGCTTGGGCGCTCGAGCGTGCAATCGATTGGGTCGCCGTGAAGTTTCCTGCCCCAATCGCCCCGGGACCAGAATCGCTTCCACGCAAAGGCTCACGCCTTCGCAAGTAACGATGTCTTGCAGACGGAACGCTCGTCAGAAGTTATTAGTCGTATCTCCATCAGCGGCGCAATCGAGGCGCCCAGTTGGAGAGAGCAATGAGCCTTCAGTCCACCAGCCATGACCTTTACGTGCATACCTACCTTGGATACCAGGCATCAATCTACGTGCTCTGGGGGGCGAGCGATGAGTCTCCCACCGGCATGTTGGTTGAGGTGGGGAAACCAGGCGCTACCCCGAGAACTCTACGGGCGAGTCGGCAATTTTCTTCTTCGACAGAAGCCATTCTTGAAGGGAAGGTAATGGCCGAGCAGTACGTCCAGAATCAGGCCAGCAGAGCCTGAGTTACTTGGAGGAGGTGCGCAAACCATCGAGATGGCTCTTCAACTTGGCGTGCCAGGTGCTGGTGATGCCGCTGTCGATGTCGTTGCAGAGCCAAGTGATGAGCTTGATGGTTTCGGCCTGCTGGGTGCGTAAGGTCTCGTTCTCAGCAAGCGCCACATTAAGCATTTCAGAGCGATCAGATTCCATATCCCGGCTGAAGCTGAGGCGGTCGACCTCCAAGCGCAGCCGCTCAGCCTCGCCAGGATCGGCGTGGGTGTAGAGCTCGGTACCGACCTTCAGGTCATGGGACAGGAACTCAATCACGGTCTTGTCGTTTGCGCCCATGGTCACTATGGCCACCGGCTCGCCCTGGTGATGATCGGCTGGCGCGATGCTGGTCATTGGCCCCACACCAACAATCGGCAGCCCAGTCGCCACCGCATCCCTCTCTGCCTCTTTGTTTGTCCACCAGATGGCAGTACCAACCATCCAGGCTATAGGCTCGGGGTGGGGCTGCGGGGCTGGCGATCCGGTAACGCGCCGCTCGATAGCGGCCCAAGCTGGCGCGAATTCGGGCCAGTCGCTTTCGAGTACTAAGTATTCCCGCTCGGGGCAGTTCCACTCAGCCATGAGCGACAGCACCCCTTCCAAGTAGGAGTGCACGAGGTCGGAGTCAACAGGTGAAAGCAAAGCCAGGTCGCTGCGCTTGACGACGATGTACCTGTCTTCGCGCTGGAAAGGCGCGCTGACCATATCGATGACTCCCTCGATATGGTCATGCTGTTCGATGGTGCTGGATCGGTTTTCTGTGGGCATGGGGATCTCCAATCGTTCAACTACAGTTGAGTGATTTGGTGAGGAGGTTGATATGTCTTGGAACATGGAATGCCTGATTTGCCGCATGCCAGCGCACCGCGCCCCTCCGCATGGGGACTATCAGGAATGCGCCTGCCCCGAATGCGGGCACTACAAAATCACTCGTAGCGCAATCGCATCGATGGAGTCCAATGCGTTCCGATTCGATGTTGGCCGGGTGCGTGACTGGCTTTCATCCCAACAGGGATCTGGTGCGATCCCGGTGATTGATTGGCAACAGGCATCGCAGTTGATCGAGGTTTAGGCTGCATGGGCCTGCTGGCGCGCGATGCGCCACGGGTCGTTTGCGCGGGCCAAGGCCGCCATCGGCGGCGGGCTTACGCTATTGCCGCACATGTGCACCTGCTCAGTCTTGGTAAACGGCTTGCCGTCGGCGCCCTTGTCGATGATGTAGCTGCAAGGGAAGCCCTGAGCTCGGTAGAGCTCGTGCGGCTGCAGCATGCGCAGGCAAATATCGACGATCACATAGGGCGTGCCCTTCACGAACACGGTGACCAGGCCCAGCCGGTCCTTGGTAGTCACTGTCGGCGCCGGCGCGTCTGCTGCGCTGGTGTTCTCAGTGCCGTAGTAGCTGATCATGAACGCGGCGACGCGCAGGGCGCCTTCCTCGTGCTCTGGTGACAGTTTGAACTCGACCAGGCCGTGGTGCTTACCTCCTGCGCTAACTGTATGCAGCGGCTCGGCGACATCCCGCGCATCGCAGTTGCCGCGCAAGTGTATCAGCGAAGCGGTGGCCAGACGCTGCTGGCTGCCGGCGTTGGTGACTGTGCTCATGGGGTCATCCATGCTTCGGGCTGGCGTGGCGTTGAATCCGCCATTGGCCTGCTCAATGAAGGCGGTGACCAGGGCTCGGTGGTTCTGCGTCATCAACGTTCCCTTGGGCTGATCAGCTGGCGAGGGCTTTCCTGCGTACACCGGTCCACCTGTCCCGATCATCACAGGGCTGGCCATCATCAGCTCCCCGCGATTGGCAGCGGTTACCGTGGGCAACGGTTCACCCGGGTCGTTCACTCGCACGGTGCCCTGATGGGTTGCTGGCAGAATCACTGCGCTCGACAGCGCGTGTTTGACGCCGCCGGCTACGACGGTGCCAAGTGGCTGGTCCAGACCAGGCACGCGGGGCTGCTGGCCGGTACGTTCTCCGTATCCGGTCTGCACCAGGGTAGGGCTGGCCATGGCGAATGAGCCGCCGCGCGGCCAAGACGTGACGGTGCGCAGCGGCTCGTCAGCTGACTGGGCCAGCTCCCCCGACCAGTTCGCGATTGGCACGATGAAAGGCTGCGGGTTGTCCAGCACAAACTTCTTCATGCCCTTGGCCACCCGGCGCAGCGTGGCGGCTGCCAGCTCTTTCTTGCGGCCGAAAATGCTCTTGCTCGGCACGCTCCAGTCGATGCAGTCGGCGGCCGTGCGCCACTTCTGCTGGCCCTTTGCTGGGTTCTTGGCGTGGGTCGGTTCTGGCCACACTATGGGCTGGCCATCGCAGCGGGCGATCATGAACAGGCGTTCCCGGCTGGTCGGTGCGCCGAAGTCGCAGGCCTTGATGATCCGCCATTCCACCTGGTAGCCCATGCCCTCAAGCAGTTGCACGAAGCGCCGCCAGGTGATGCCGCGTCGCTTCGGGTCGGGCACCAGGAACTGCTCTTGCACTGGTACGCGCTCACCGACAGTGGCCACCGTGCCGTCCAGCTTCATCACCCGGCCGGTGGCCTTGTCGCGCTTAGCGATCAGTGGTCCCCACTGCAGAATCTGCTTCACGTTCTCGAGGCTAATGACCCGAGGCTTTTTCTTGCCCGCCCACTTCAAGCCGATCCACGACAGGTTGCGGATCTCCCGTTTGCGCGGCTGGCCGCCGGCGGCCTGACTATGGTGCGTGCAGTCGGGGCTCATGTGGAACCAGCCCACGGCGCGACCTTGGCATTCTTCGTCCGGGTCACCCTCGAACACGTCGGTAGTGAAGTGGCGCGCCGCTGGGTGATTGGCGGTGTGCATGCTGATGGCCGCGGGGCTGTGGTTCTTGGCCACTGTCACTGGCCGGCCCAGGCCCATCTCCAAGCCGGTACCGGCGCCGCCGCCACCACAGAAGAAGTCGACCACGATCTCATCGTCTTGAGGATCGAAGCCAAGGCCGTACTGGGTTTTGAAGTCGAGCGGATTCTTTTTCTGAAATGCAGACATGGGCGGCCCTCGCCTAGTTGGCGTGATTAATCGTGATTGAGTGTGAACAGAAGCGGGGATGTGATTGGCACTCGTATGTGCGAGGTGCCAGCTGTACCGAAGTGCAGATTCAAAATTGCGGGAGTGATAGCCATAATGGCCTAATGCCGCTATATTGCTTTTTTATGGAGAAAAACTTGTGTCAGTTGATATAAATGAAGGAAAAAAGAAATTCTTTAACAATGTTCGCACTACTAAGCTTATGGAGAGTGCGCGAAGCAAGTTGGAAGAACAACTTCGCGAAGGGGCTAGAGGGACAACGGTTTCTTACCTTTTACGGTTCACTCTTAGCGCTCTGCACGAGTTTCAAGTGCGATGCGATAGTTTTGAAGAGGTTTGTGGGTATAATATAAAAATTTACAACGATAGATTTGACGAGTTGTTAGAAAGGTATTTGGGGGAGTCGAACGATTTGGCCTCCTTGTTTGGGTGTTGCTATCGTTTTGTATGCGAATTTGATTTCGTGAGCGAGTCGGGGCTTGGTAGTACCTTATCGAACGAAAAGGTTAATTTGATAGGGATTGATTTTGGGGATTACGTGGAGGCGTCTCTGCAATTTCAGTTTGCCAATACTCAAATGTCTGCTCTCGTGCTAAAAAGAATTCTGGCTCATCCGGATGTCAGAAATTTCACAAAGTTTGAGGGGTTTGTTTCCAATGCCTGTGAAAAATTTAATAACTTTGAAGTTGAGTATGCCAAAAAAATTAAGCGAATTGGGGAGCTGGAAGATCAGCTGATTAAAAGTGAACAAGAATATAATTTTGCGAACCTCAATGACGGATTCGCGAAGCTCAGGGCGGCAAAGATTAAAGAAAAAATATTATCTTTTTCAGGTCTAGTTGTGATGGGGGTGGTGTTGCTAATAATTCCGGTGCTAAAAATTTCGGGGGTCTTTCCCGCCGTCGAAGATCAATTCGATAAGCTAATCGCTTTAGTGGTTGTTTTTGGTGTTGAGTTTTTGATGATTTATTTTTTTCGTATCTTCTTGGCTAATTTTCGGGCGATCAGTCAGCAAATTCTGCAGATTGATCTTCGTATGACGTTGTGCAGTTTCATTGAATCTTATTCTGATTTTGCCCTGGAAGCTCGTAAGAATGACAAGGAGGTCCTTTCTAAGTTTGAGGAAATTATATTCAGCGAGGTTTCATTTGGTGACTCTAGCCTTCCATCTGCTTTTGAAGGTATTGAGCATATAAGCTCAGTGATAGGGAAGATTAAAGGCAAGTGACCTAGCTAGGTATACCGTGTTTTCCCCCATCTGTGTCGCCCCGGCTAGAGGTAAAGGGGTAATCTCCATTGTTTGTGCCACCCTCGCCGGGGAGGCGTTATCGTTGAATAGGGGAAGGCGCTGGCGGGCAGCGCTTGGCGTTACGGGCGATTGTCGTGATCGCAGTGGCGGCAGTCTTCGTAACTGGGCGAAGGCACGAACCGGCCACAGCCTCCGCAGTTCTGGATGCTGGCCGGCACCCGCCGTCGCCCTGGCTTGGCCAGCACAATTCCGGTCCCTTGCAGAGCCTCTTTGATATTCACGTCACGCTTGTGCACCAGGCGCCGGGCCTTTGCCTCGAGGTAAGCCAGAGGCCAGATCACCGCTTCCTCTGAGGTGTTGCCGATCGCTTCGGCAGCCTCAAGGGTGAGGTGGTGTGCCTTCTCGAATCGGAAGGTGTGGCCTATTGGCCACCTGGCCACGGCAATGTCGTTCCCGTTCCAGTGCCCAGGGATCTGCAGGACAACACTGCACCCTTGGGTCAGCTGGTCGCAGGCTTCCTCCAGGCTGATGTATTGGTGGTCGACGCCGAGATGTGCGCGGGCATCGACGTAGTCCTTCGGCCATGGAATGTCTGTTTCCCGGTGGCCGCAGGCCTGCTCCTGGGTGAACAGTTCGGCCTTGTCGAGGTTGGTGGTATAGCCGCCACCAAGGGCCCAGAACATGAGGCCGTCACCCGTGTTGCTGCGGCTGTCCTGAAGGTAGAACTGGCTCATTGCGCGCTCCTTGATCAGGCTTCAGCAGCGCGCTTGAGCTGATTCATGAGCTGCGTCGGGAGGTTCTTGATGGTCAGGCTGGCGCTGGCCTGGTCGAACTCGACGCGCTCGCCCAGAAGGTGCGCTTCGAAGCTGATCGACATGCCTTCGGCGCGGCCGGTGTAGCGGCGGTACTGATTCAGGGTGCGCTTGTCTGCGGCAAAGCTCTCGGACATCCCGTAGTCGCCGGCCCGGATGAAGTCGGCGAAGGTCTTGGGCCTATCTTCGTCCAGCGCTTCGGACAGCTCGGCCAGGCTGACCGGCTCGCCGATCTTGTCCTGCGCTTGTGCATAGGCCACCAGGTGCTGACTCTTCTCGCTGGCGGTTTCGGTCGGCAGTTCTTCGGCCTCTACGAAATCTTTGAAAGCCTTGAGCAGAGTGCGGGTCTCGCCCGGGCTGTCGATACCCTCTTGGCAGCCGATGAAGTCTCGGAAGTAGTCCGAGGTCTTTCGCCCCTTCTTGCTCTTGATGAACGAGATGTACTGTCGCGACGCCGGGTTGTTCTTCCACTCGCTCAGGTTGATCCGGGCGGCGAAGTGCAGGGCGCTGGTATCGAGGTTGCGTGAAACCGAAACGGTGAGGTCGTCGGCAACCGAGATCGTCTCGGCCTCACGCAAGATGGCGATGGTCAGGTAGTCGGTCAGGCCCTGTTGGTACATGGCGAAGAGCACGTGCCCACCAACAGCCAGGTTGGATTCCTCCATGAGGCGCGTCAGGTGCTCAACCGCGGTGTGCGTGAAGTCGAGGAACTGCATGTCGCCGCTGACGACCTTGGCAAGCCAGCCGCTGAGGGGGTAGGCACCGGATTCGCCATGGAAGAAGCCCCAGGCCTTGCCGGTCTTGGCGTTGTAGCCGTCGTTTACATCGTGCACCAGGTTCTCGATGGCGCCGCTCTCCGGCAGGCTGGCGCTGGCCATGTGCAGGGCCGCTGGGCTGCCGTCCGGCTTCTTGTCGATGAAGTGCATCACTGCGTGGAGAATGGGCATGGGTGTTCCTCCGTGGCCGGCTGGCGGCATGGTGGCGATGGGTCAGGTGTTTGTGTTCCGCCTGTCACGGCGGGATGTCACGCTATGCGAATCAGCTTTTCGAATTGTTTGTCCGTGAGACGGTCGGCACCGTGGATCAGGCGTGTTATCAGGTCCTGCTCTTCCTCTATTTCGGCGCGAATCATCGAGCGCTTAAGCGCGTTGTCAGTGTTGTGATAGAGGTCCGTGACAATGCGGCGTGACAGAAGCAGTGCCTCCCGCTCCTCGGCAGACAGCTTGTCGCGCTCGCGCTGTTCCTTCTTTCGTTGGGCTGGCGTCTTCGCCATGGCCGATATCTCCCAAGCCGCTGGGCGGCAGATTGATGTGTTGCTGGCGCCGGCCGTGCCGGGCACGTGCGGTGGTTCGGTTCATGCTGCTTTCTGCTGATTCCAGGCCCCGACAGCGGCAAAGATCCTTGCGGCCTCTGCTTCGTCGAGCGTTGTGTCGGTGGGAATGGCGATCCAGCCGGCCGCGACCAGGTGCTTCGGGTTGGCTGTGGCCCGCAGGTCGGTGTAGGTGGCCTCGATCACGTCGGTCAGGTGCTCGGCCCGGTAGTTGCCCTGCGGCGCGACCTCGATTGACTTGTGGTACCGCTCGCCAAACTCCGTTCGGCACAGCACGCTCAAGTAGATGGTCCAGCGGTGCGGGATGTCGCACACGGCATCAACCACCTGGCGCACGCAGATCTGCTTGAGGTTCTTACAGTTGACCAGCACCTGCTGGCCGCTGGGGTCGATGTTCACGACGGCCGCGTGGTTGGCCGAGACCAGCGCCCGGGACGTCCGTTCGAGTCGGGAGCGCATGTTGTGCGGCTTGCGCTTGCTCATTGCCGCGTGCCTGTCTTGCTTGCCGCCCCGGCTTCCATTGCATCCACGAATCGCAGCGCGGCTCGATAGCTGAAGGCGAATCCCTGGACAGTGCCAGTGGAAATCTCCACCACATCCCAAGTGCCGCCTTTGCCGGAGGCTTGGTAGCGCGGTGTTCCCTGGGCTATTCGAGCGAAAGCTTCGTTGCGCGCTTCCTGGCTTCGTTCAAGCAAGGCAGCGAGCACCATCCGCTTGTCCTCGAAAGCTTTATGCACGGCTGTTTGCATGAGTTGGTCCTCAGTGGGTCAGGCGTGGAGCTCGAAGGCCTCGGCCTTGCGAACGATACGAACTTGGGCGGTGCGGCGCTCCGGCGCACGGCGGTCGCGGCGCATTGGGTCGCTGTCGTCGATCACCGCATGCATGGCGATGAGGCCGGCGAGGGCGATACAGAGCGGGCTGATGATCTGCTGACGCATGGCCTTGGTGACCGCTTCGATACGGCGCCCCGCCTCCAGCTTGAACAGCGCGGCCTCGATGCGGTTGGCCACGGTGCCGGGGCTGACTGCCATTTCGCGGGCGATTTCTTTGGTGGTGAGCCCTTGGGCCACCCACAGCAATGCTTCGAGCTCACGCGGAGCCAGCGCCTTGCCGAGCTGGCCAATCCATGAGCCGCAAGTGATCGTGTCCATGAGCTGTTATCTCGGTTTGGCGCCGTCCAGGGCTTCGCGCAGTTGCAGGACAAGCGCAGTGGGAATGGTAAGGGACCGGCTGTCCTCATCGATCGAGTCCAGCGATGCAATTAAATTGCGTGACGCGGTGTGCACTGCTTCAAGCCTGGGCTTGGGTATCGAAGGCCCTTTCATCGAGCCAGCAGTAACTCGCTTCTTGCCACTTGCCTGAGCTTTCTCTAGTTCGGCTCCCAGCACCTTGCCAGCACTGTCTCCGTGTTCCCGGACGACTTGTGCAGCTGTTGTAGCTGAAACGTGGCCGGCAGCTACCAGGTTCTGCACATCAGTGTTTGCGTTGCCGACAGTGAGCACCTGCTCGACGTGCTGCCGTGTCTTGCCGACTTTGGTGGCTATCTGCTCCACCGACCAGCCGAAAGCCCGGAGGCGCTTGTAGCCTTGAGCCAGCTCCAAGGGGGAGAGCTTTTCGTTTTCCTGGCTGGTGATGATTCGTGCCACTCGATCGGCATCGCTGCCTTCGAACGCGATCACGGGCACCCAGGCTTCCAGTACCTGTGGCCTATCTTTGTTGGGCGTCCGTGGCAGACGGCCCTCGGCATCAAGCTTCAACAGCGCCCGGCGCCTGCGGTGGCCATCAACCAGCCAAACACCACCTTCGGCCCGTGGGCGAACTTCCAGCGGAGGGATTTGACCGCCTGCTGCGATGAACTCTGCGAGAGCATTGATGCTCGCTTCGAGTGCATCGCCTTCGGTGCGGAGGTTGAAACCTGGCTCCTCGTGCAGATCCTCCAGTTGAACCTTCATGGCATCGGCGCGCCGCACCTCGCCATCCTTGATCATTTGCTTGAACGACTTCGCCATTTGAGTTCACTTCCGTTGGGCTGCATTGGTCGTGACGCTCGCTGCCGTGTACCTCCCGGACCAGGGGAGGGAGAACGTCACGAGCAATTCAGCCGACTTAATATGCATAGTGGTGAGCACTACGCGCCGTAATGTCCACGGCTGTGCGCTTTAAGAGGGTGAAGCTGCATCGGGGCGTGATCTGCGGGCTTGCTCAAGGCCCTAGATTTTTCAGCGCGTGCCATTTCAGGGTTGCGCCCTTACTTCCGTCACTGGGTGGCCCGCTTCGCGTCTTACCGCGGCAGCGAGAGCCAGATCACGCCCCGATGCAGCTTGGTGATGGGGGGCAGGTGGAACTGGCTTCAAAGGCCGCTCGCTCCAGCTCCATGCATTGCTCGTAATGGGCCATCGCGATCGGCATGTGAGAGCTATCCAGCGGCCATTTACTGACCTTGCAGCCTTGGCCCGCCGGGCAGTGGAAGACGAACAGCTCGCTTTCGCTCTTGTCCATCTCCAGGCTCACTTGGGCGCCGCTATCGAAGCGGTCTTGGATAATCGTGGTCATCGCTAATTGCTCCAGTGGATTCCCCCTGATGCGCCCCACTTGAGGCGCACCGGGGAATCGTCTGGCGTCACCGCCTCAGATGGCAGCTCTGCGCTCATTGCGTTGGCCGTGGGCTTCCCTCGCATCGCCTTCTATCTGAATACGGCGGTGGTCATTGGGGATCATGTTGCTCCGCGCTTGAGTGCAGCCCTTTGGCCGGCTGAGTAGGGCACGTATGCGCGGATTGCCGACCCGGTTCATCGGCTGGGCTTAATGCTTCATTGGCAGGTTCCTCCTATGGTTTTTGATCCGCTCCATGCTCGTCGCCGGGTTTCCCCACCTCTGCCTGCTGCAGCTACTGGCTACGCATCAGGTGGCTCGCATGGTTTGGCGTCCTCCCATGGGGGAGTCCGGCAGCTATCCAGAGGCTGCGTGGTCGACGACTTAGCTTGTTCCGACCCAGGTAATGGCCTAGGTGCGTCGAGGTGGTCACGTCTGGTTGTGTAAAGAGCGGTGGCTGCCGGAGCTGCCTGGCCCGATGCAAATGCAAGCGAACTTGCATTAATGAAAGCATGCTTGCACTTTGAATGCAAGCACGCTTGTGTAATTTTAGAATACTGTATATGCATACAGTTAGTAGGAGGCTTCTGATGTCAGCTCAGGAAAAATTCGCCCGCAGGGACGAGCTCACCGGACTAGAGCGCTTGGGGCTGAGGGTTTCAGCGATGATCAACTCACCGCTGGCGCAGTTCGGCAGGAAGGTTCTGATCCATCAACTGGATACGGACAGCGATCAGGCTTGGGATGCGATCATGGAGCTGCTGTCAGAGACCGACCACCTGGAGATGACGTTCTGTGACGACGGATCAGTGATCCTGCAATGGGATACGCCGACAGATGATGATCGGGTGATAGAGAGGGAGGTGGAGCTTGATCTGGTGCACCATGGAGAGGAGGGTGCGCCTTTCTGATGTTAGCAGCGGTGGATATGCTGCTCTATCCACGTGTGGATTAGTGTCTGATTTTTGTAATAAACAATCAATGTTGCACCTATTGCCGGGGCGAGCGATAAAGCACAGAATATATACAAGGTCGTTTTGACGACCTTTTTTTGTTTGTGTATATTTTCTTTTGATTTCAGGATTAGTTTTTGTAAGTTCTTAGGGTATGTGGGTAGTGTTTTCGTGAGATTGTCAAAAGATGCTTCAAGGCTGTTATTGAATCTTTCTACGTTGAGAATTTGATTGGCAAGAATCCCAACTAAAATCAAAGATGTTATAAATAGTCCACTTACTGCTACGGAAACTTCTAATGTGCTAGTGGCTTTGTCTAGCGCAAGGAGTGCAACAAGAGAAACGGGGAGCGCGAGAATTTTTCCCGCGAGATCACTGAAGGCGGCGCTGAGCTTGGCTCCATAGTCGAGCTCAGCTTGAGCGAATTCTTTTCTCGTTTTCTCGAAGGAAAAAGAGTGGATATATATTTGGAAGTTTTTCCAGTAATTCTCTATTATCAAATCCCACGATTTCAGAATGTGCATGAATTTGCCATTCCGATCTTCGGAAAGATTATCTAGGCATTCGCATATTGCGCCGTTAAGAATCGCCCTTCGCTCTTCGAGGTGAAGCCTGCCTTGATGCTCTTCGTTTGCGAGGCCTCTTATCAGAGAAGTTTTATTAAGGTCTATAGATAAAATGTCTTCGCTGATCTTTGTCTGTACAACGATTGTTTTTGGGGGCTTGTTAGGTGCGGCAGGAATTGAAAAAACCAGGTTGTAGAAGCTGGCTTGTGGATGCTCGGATGCTGCAACCTTTGAAAGGTTCTTTATCAGATCGCACACCTTTATAATTCGGATATTAGAATCGTTAACGATGTTGTCGGAAGGGGCCCAGTCTTCATCGATTATATAAAAGCTTTTTAGATGATTCCCGCTTCCGAGTGATGGTGTTTTCTGAACTAAGTCTGAAAAGCTTTGAAAGAAGCTGTTCTCTCCTGCTGAAACAATGGAGAATTCAAATGTTAATTTCGAGTCTTTCAGACGGTCATAACTCATTTCACCAAAATTGCTTGGCAGGTTTTTGACTTCGCTGAATAGCCTGAGCAGTTGGTCGTCCACCATCCCTTCGTAGCAAAAAGAGCCATTCTCAGTAAGAGGAGGCTTTCCAATTTTTCTATAAAGGTCTATGACCGTCTTTAACATGTCTAATTGCTTCCGGTGCGCTTGTCTAACTCGCCTTGAATAATCCGTTTCATCGACTCAGGAACGTCTGAAAAAGTCAAAGTGCCTTCGGAAGAATTATAGCATACAACGTTGTCAGGGCTAGCGCCAAGTGCGCTTCTGTCAAATTGCATCGACCATCGATTGGACTTGCCTTTGATTTTGGTTTTTCGGTCCAATACTGATTTATTAACAGTGAATTCAGCGGGAATTTTGCTTTCTTCAGAGTTTAATGTTTCCGTCAAGTCTTCAAGGGTCGCTACGAGATCTGCCTGCTCCGGGGGAATGGCTGAAGAGGCAGCCGCGTGTAATCCTTGGAGAGTGGCTTTTTGTTGGTCTTTCTGTTTCTGCGCTAAGTAAACAATAACGTTCTCTTTGGCTTGAGAGCTGTATTGAGCTAGCTCGCTTTTTCCTCGGAAAAAGTCTTCAATCACATCGATAGAGTTTGAGGTGGCTCTGGTGGAAGCGATACCAGGAGCGCAGCCGAGTCCTTTGATGAAGTATGCTGAGGCCTCACTATCCCGCCCTTTGCTGATGAAGCACAGGTAGGTTTTATCTGGCGAAGATTCTTCGCCGTCGTCATCTGCCTCATCCTCATCTTGCGGCTGTGAGATCATTTCTGACAGTCTAGCTAGATTGATTCGGCATGCCTGATGAACTGCAGACATGTCGATATCTACGCTTTCTTCAGGTATGTAGTCTGGACCGAGGCGAAGGCCGTTCCTTTGTTTAATATTGGCAATCAGGACGAAGGGGATTGCTTCGCTAGTGTAGTGTGCAAATAATGTATGGCCGCCTGTAGCGAATGTTTCGGTCTTTGCTTGCTCGATAAGTTCCTCTAGGGCAATGTGAGTGAGGGATTCAAAATCTTGAGCAGACAAGCTACCGAGAAACTGCTCTGCTGTCGCAGGGAATCGCCCTTGCCGATTGTTGTTTTCAAATTGCCCCCAGACAACATTGTTTCCTTTTTTTCCCAGCAGACTATTGATTCCTTCTGCAAGGGATATAACTGTTGGCTTTTCTGGGTCGAAGAGTTGCTTTCTAACTGTTTTGCTGTTGTCTACGGTTAGTGTTCCTTTTTCTTTGTCAAAGGAATGAATAACAGCGTGGATAAGCGTGAATGCCATGAATGATCCCTATATTGGCAGAGTTTCATATTTTTATACTTTTTTTGCGTTCCAGACCAGCAATACTTTGGCATGTATAGCTACGTCATCAAATCTAGCGGACTGCTTGTCGTAGTTCTTATTATCTGAAATCAACCATACGTAATCTTCGTCTTGGCGCTGTAATCGCTTAATTAACAGATCGCCATGCCAAGTGAGAACATACACCCCCTCGCCTTGATACTCATTCACACCCCGGTCAACGATCACTGGATCTTTATCGTTGATCGTCCCCTCCATGCTCTGCCCCCAACCTGTGATCATCGACAGAGCCTGGGCTGAAGTGTACGTCACGCCTTTCTCGCGCAGCACCTCTTCTCGGATGACCACATTTCGGATGACTTCGCTGTACTCGGCTGGCACCTGGCCGTGGCCCATGGCTGCCCGGATGTCGTACTGGGGGATTGATATGTCGCCATCGGCCGGCAGGGCTGTAGCAATGATGAAACCACTGCCTTTGTCTCCAGCCGGGTCTTCTTCGACCGCGCGAACGATGCTTTGCCGTGCCTCAGAGCTCAGCCCCTTGCCGTGCTTCTCAAGCATCTTTCTAACGGCATCTGCTGCTGAGCTGCTGCTTCCGGAATCCTTCGCCGCCACTGCCTTGGCTTCGCTTTTACGGGGAGGTTCGCCTTTTCCTGACAGAAGCCAGTCGACAGACGTGTCGTAGCCCTCGGCGAGAGCCACAAGGTTCTCGTTTTTGATGTTTTCAGTGTCACCAGCAAACCATTGGCGTACAGCCTCGTAGCTGATGCCGCAGGTGTTGGCGATATCTCGCTTGACGTTGCGCACGCCCAATTCAGGGCGCCGAGCCAGCACGAGCTTAGTGATTCGGTCTGTGGTCTTCATGTGCGCAATCTACAAGGTTGCTTGTCAAGCATGCTTGTTTTGAGAATGCAAGCATGCTTGAATATTAAGACGAGCAAAGGAGGTCGCCATGACCAAAAGCCAGGCAATCAAACATTTCGGGTCAATAACGGCGCTCGCAAAGGCGCTCGGCGTGACCTACGAGGCAGTCCGTCAGTGGGCAGATGTGCCTGAGCTGCGCCAGTACCAGATCGAGCGGATCACGAAGGGTGCGCTAAAGGCCGGGAAGGCAGACGCAGCGGCGTGACCGTGAGCACATTTTGATCTGCCTGGCCTTGCGCCAGTAGATGGCCAAAACACCTGCGAATCCATCCAGTACAGGAATTGCAGACGAAAAAAAACCGCCTGGCGGGGCGGCTTCTCTACAACAAACATCGAGGTCGATTATGCACCGCATGGCCGATGCAGGCAATACCACGCATTCCACGTCAGGTTTTGGCATTCCGCCAAGTCTGACGCGTCAGGCTGTCAGTCATGGAGGGCGTTCGTAATGGCACGTATCCGCACCATCAAGCCTGAGTTCTGGACCAGTGAACAGGTCATGGAGTGCTCGGCGATGGCTCGGCTCCTGTTCATCGGGATCTGGAACTTCTGCGACGATGCAGGCAACCACCCGATGTCCCCGAAGACCATCAAGGCCCTCGTTTTCCCTGGAGACGACATCACTGCGTTAACGGTTGAAGGGCTGCTCGCTGAGCTGGTATCGAACCGACTGATCACCATCTACGAGGCGGCATCGAAGCAGTACCTGCACGTCAACGGATGGCACCACCAGAAGATCGATCGACCTACTGTAAAGCACCCTGAATTCGTTGAGCCTTCGCCGAGTGCTCTCCGAGAAGTCCGCGAAGGCTCGTCTAGCGGTGATCGAGGCCTCACCCCCGGAAGGGAATGGAAGGGAAGTAAAACACACTCTCCGCGTGAGCCGTTCGCGATGTTCCTCGATTGGATTCCCGACCAGGTTCAGCTTGAGGCTTACGCCAAGCGTTCCGGGGTAGCTATCGAGGAGTTCTCGGAAAAGGCCATTTCGGGTTTTGTCGTCCATCACGACGCGAAGGGGCTGGCCAAAACCGAGAGCCAGTGGATCGCCGATCTGGTCGGCTGGAGAAAGCGCGACCTTGCGAATGCAGCGAAGGTCATTCCTCTGAGGGCAGGGCCTGGTGGCCAGCAGCTCGATGACAGTGATACGTCATGGATCGAGCAAGGAAGTGCCCAATGAACCCAGTCGCAGTTCTCACGCACGGCCTGTGGGCCAAGGTTCAGTCCGGCCAGCACATCCCTACTGGTTATGAGCTTCCCGATGAAGTGAAGGCCGAGCTAAACCGGAAGACAGCGAAGGTAATCAACGATCTGTTCCGCGATCTGCGCTCGATCTGCACCGCTTGGAAGCAGGCGTGGCCTGACCAAGTCACCTACGACGCCTCAAAGCAGCAATGGCTGACCGCGTTCCTTGAGGCTGGCATCTGCAATCCAGAGCAGTTGCAGTTTGGGCTGATGCGCTGCCGCCAATCGGGAGCAGCGTTCATCCCGCCGCCCGGCGAGTTCATCCAGTGGTGCCAGCCGTCGCCAGAAATGCTCGGCCTTCCAGCCGTGGAGGCCGCTTTTCGCGAAGCAACGCGCAATGCCCATCCTGCGATGGCTGGCCGGAGCAAGTGGAGTCACGACGCGGTGTGGCACGCGGCCAAGGAGTGCGGATTCGAGAACCTCAACAAACTGCCATCCGATGCCAGCGCGAATCTGTTCGAGCGCAACTACACCATCGCGGTTCGGCGGCTTATGGCTGGTGAGCCGTTGCAAAAGATGCCACTGGCTCTCCCCGCAGAGGCTACCGCACCACGTACCCCGCAAGTCGGGAACTTTGCCTTGGCAGCCATGCGTGCGCGCTTGGCGGGGCGCTGATTAATCAATCTGCAAGGAGGCGTTTCTGTGCGCCAATCAAAACTGACCAAGGCCGCTCGCGGTCGGGAATGCCAGGTGCGCATCCCGGGCGTCTGCAACGGCAACCCGGAAACCACCGTCCTGGCGCATTACCGCATGGCTGGCACCTGTGGCATCGGCAGCAAGCCGCATGACCTGCAGGGCGCCTGGGCCTGCAGCGCTTGCCACGATGTCTGTGACGGGCGTAGCAAAGCGGTAGACCGAGAGACGGCGCGCCACTACCACGCTGAAGGGGTGATGCGCACCCAGGCGATTCTGCTGGCTGAGGCGGTGGTGGTCGCATGAGCGCGACTCGGGAAGTTAAGTTGAGCGAGGCCGAGGTACGCCGGCAGGCCGCCGACAAGTCGGTGCGTGACCTGCGCGATCCGCGTCATCCCGGCCTGTACCTGCGATTCTGGAGCAACCGGGAGCGCGGCACCTGGCACCTGGTGCGCGGCAAGCAGTGGGTGCGGGTCGCCCGCTGGCCAGACCTGACCGTGGCAGCAGTGATTGCCGAACTGCCCGCTCTGCGTCAGCGCCTGCTGCGTGACCCTGCTACCGCGCTTGTGGTTTCGGGCATGGCTACCGTGGGTCAGCTGCTCGACTGGTACGTCGACCGGATGGGGCGTGATCGCTCGCTGTCTGCAAAGCGCAAGGCCGCCGCTCGCTCCGCCATCGGGCAGCACCTGCGCCCATGCTTGGGCGATCTGCCAGTCAAGTACGTCACCGCCGAGCTGATCGACAAGCACCTGATCTGGCCGGCCCAGGCCAAGCTATCGCTGTCCTATCTGCGGCAGATGTTCGGCATGCTACTGACCGCCTTCCGCCAAGCCCTGAAGCTGGAGATGATCGACAGCAATCCTCTGGCCGGAGTGCGCTTCAGTGACTTCACCAAGGCACGAATAGCCCCAAAGGCTTCCCGCCTGCGCGGTGTACACCTGCCCGAGCTGATGCAGCAACTGACCCAGGCATTCGCGGCGACCCCGCACGACGCCATGCTGGCCCTGATGATGCTGTCCCACGGTACCCGAATCGGCGAAACCCGCATGGCCCGCTGGAGCGATGTAACCCTGACTGCTGCCGAGTGGTTCATTCCTGCTGCTCACACCAAGACCCGTACCGAGCACCGCCTGCCACTGACCGTTCAGGTCAAGGCGCTGCTGATTCGGTACCGGGCTATTCAACAGGCCCGAGGGTATCAAGGTGTCTACCTGTTCCCGAATCGCCGTGGTCACTACCTGAGCGAGACCCAGGCCAGCATGGTGTTCACCCGCCTGGGGCAGGGCGAGTGGACCAGCCACGATCTGCGCAAGGTGTCGCGCACCACCTGGACCGACCTCGGCATCGACGGTCACATCGGCGAGATGCTGCTGAACCACACGCTGGGCAAGATCGCCAGCACCTACATCCACACGCAGGCCATGGAGCAGCGCAAGTTGGCTCTGGAGAAGTGGCATGCGTGGCTTGACCGGATCGGTTTCACCGCCATCCACGGCCTTAAAGAGACCTTATTTGAAATCCCGCAGAAATCGCCACAAGCCAATGGAGGCGAGGCCTCGGGCGACCTTAGCGAATTAGTGATTAGCGAGGATTTGAAATGAAGAACATCGACCAGATTCGCACCGAATTTGAGCAGCGTTATCCGGTACCGAGCGGGCTCCGGTGGGACGCAGGTGTGGGTGTCTCCGGCTATTACGTCCTGGAGTGCGCTGCTTGCTGTACGGATGTGTTCATGACGATCTACAGCGCCCGTTGGGAGACCTGGCTGGCGTGCACCAAGGCGCTACGCATTACCAATCCTTTTCCTGTCCAGATGGGTGATCCGGACGCAGCATGGGCCCGGGAGGTTGCCGAGAAGTCCTTGCAGTCCCAAGGACTGAAGGTGGTTGGTTGATGAGGAACCACGGCCCAGCCTTCAAGAGGGCCGTGATCGAGTTGGCTCAGTGCCCTTTGTGCCGTGGGAGAGCGGTCACTCAGGGCCTGTTTCATGAACTGCCATGCGACCACTGCAACGCCTCGGGCTGGGTAGTGGCTGCAACTGGCGAGGCCCTGGCCCTGGATGAACTGGTGACCCAGCTCAGCATGAGGCTTCGGGCAGCGACGCGGCAGATCGAGCAGTTGAAGAAACCTCAGGCATCCGGGCCTGAGGCTACATATCAGGGAAGCAACCGGCGCGGCGCCGGTGGCACCAACTACACCGGGGATTGAGGGGGAAGGACATGATCTACAGCAGCGCATCAGGTGCAGTGGTTGCCGCTCTGGCGGCGGGCGAGAAGGGATCAGCGAAGGCCCAGGCCTGGCAGAAGCTGTACAACGCGGCGGAGGAAGAAGGTGGATGCTTGGCGTCGCTGGCCAGGGAGTCGGGAGGCGTGGACCAGGCCCAGATCGACTTCTGGGTGTCTGCGCGACTGCATCACATGCTCAAGCCGCAGCACTGGGATGCATTGGTGGCGAAGTACAGTACGGACAAGGCGAAGAAGGTCCAGGCCATCACGTTGGTGCGGCCGCGCATTGCCAGCCCGGCCTCGCAGCTGTTCATCTACAAGGCGGTCACGGCCTGGGCCATCCCGAAGCTCAAAGGGGCTCGACGCAAGCCGCCGCGTTCCGTGTCGGTTGAGATCCCGCTGGATGCCTCGGCCTGGAGGCGTGACGCCACCGTGAATGCTGCCGTGGCAGCCGGCCAGGCTGAAAAGAAACGCATCGAGGCACTGCAGGAGGGTGTGATTATCCTGCCGGACAGCTTCTACGACATGAACACATGGGACCTCGACGCCACGCCGGAGTCGACACGCCGCCGCTGGAGGGCTGAAATCAACGAAAAGCTCGACGGCCTGGTGGATGATGCGTTGGCTGACGTGAAGGTGATTCTGGATGCTGAAGGGTTGCTGATGAAAGAGGCCGCGTGATTGCCTGTTGACATCAGTGAGCGACTGAGCGAAATTATACCCATCCTGTCATTCCTGCGCGTTGCTGAGGAGTGGCACAAAAGCCCGGCCATTGTGCTGGGCTTTTTGCTATCTGCCAGATGTGAAATCATCCGTCCTTTATCCGAAAAGGGAATGAGTGATGGGTTTAACAGCTGAGCAGGAAATTAATCGTATGGTTGATGCCCTTCAGAATATGGCGACAAAGGAATTCGCTGATGTCAAATCGAGCGAGCCTTTCGAGACTCGCGTCAGCAGCGGTGATGACAACCCTGAGCACGCCAAGCTGATTGGTAAGGGCGTACAGCTTGGTCTTCATGATCATTTCAGTCCCGAGCGGGTCAGTGTTGAGGTCGTCGAAACTGGCTACTTAATCCGAATCCAGAGGGCGTAATTCACCCTGCTGTTAACTATCAGCTTTCACGAAGCCTCGGCACTTGCCGGGGCTTTTTCGTTTTCGGCTCCACCACACCCATCGCCCCGAGCTAGGAGTGCTGATGGGGCCGAACCTACTCCGCTCCCCAAAAGGGAGGAATCGAGATGGCCCATATGCCAGAGAAAGATCCCGGCCTGTGGGCCGCCCTAATTGCCTGGGTGCTCGCCCATCAGCCCCAACTGTATGCAGCTGGCTTGTCTGTCGCGATCGCCGTCCTTCGGGTGGTGTACGGCGGAGGCACCCGCCGACAGATGTTTTTGGAGGGTGCCTTGTGCGGCCTCATCACCCTGGCCTTGGTGCCACTGCTCGAATGGATGGGCCTGCCACAAGGCATGGCCACCTTCGCTGGCGGCATGGTCGGTTTCATGGGTGTGGAGAAGCTTCGCGGCTACTCCGACCTGTTCCTATCTCGCAAGGCTCAGGGGTAAGTAGATGATCACATTGACCGACAGCAACGGCCTCAAGCGATACCTTGCTACCGCCGCCATCGCTCGTGTGGACGAAGCCTGCATCAGCAGTCAGTGGCATGGCATCTGCGCCATCGTTCGCATGTTCGACGGTCAGGTGCTGGAGGTTAAGCAGCGGGCTGATGACATCGTGCGTCTGATCACCGAGTCGAAAGGCTGATGGCCAGGCTTAAGACGCTCGGCTCCCGCATCAAGGAGAGCGCAGGCTCTCGGGTCAAGGTGGTGAGCCCTGGCGGTTGGCGAAGCGGCATGACCAGCTCCCAGCGCGGCTATGGTTACAAGTGGCAGCAAGCCCGAGAGCGGTACCTGCACGACAACCCGCTTTGCGTCTACTGCGAGCGGAACGGACGCACAACTGCCGCCAGGATTGTCGACCACATCGTTGCTCACCGTGGAGACATGGTTCTCTTCTGGGATCAGACCAACTGGCAGAGTCTCTGCAAGCCTTGCCACGACTCCGTGAAGCAGGCTGAGGAGGCGGCGGGGCTGGGTGGCTAACACGTCAGCGGATCGCCGAAACCCAACGCGGTGAGGCAGAAGCACGCCAATGACGTGCCGCGAAAGGGGTAGGGGGGTCAAAAGCTAAGGATTCTCATCTAGCTAGACCGCCTCCGACCCCACGTAGACATTTTTCTCCCCCCTAAAGGTTTTTGTTAATGGTGTTAACAGACAAACAGCGACAGTTTGTTGACGCTAAGGCCCGGGGTGCGTCCAACAAAGAAGCGGCGGAAGCCGCGGGTAGCAAGCCCTCGACGGCTGCTGCCGCTGGTTCGCGCTGGGCCAATGATCCCAAGATCGCATCCGCTATTTTGGCTCGCAGAGCAGAGCTAAGTGTTAACCCTCAGCCGAAAAAGCGGCGCGGCAAAGCGAAAGCCGATGAAGCCAGCACGGAGCCAGTCGAGATCAATGAAGCCGATGGCGAGTTCCTCAGTTGCCTGCCTTCCACTGATGATCCATTGGTCTGGCTGCTCGCGCTGATGAACGAACCCCGGGCGAAAGTGTTCGACCGGCGCAACGCTGCGCAGACCGCCGTGCCATATGTCCACGGGAAAAAGGCCGAGGCGGGCAAAAAAGAGCAGAAGGCGGAAGCCGCGAAAGAGGCCGGCAAGGGCAAGTATTCCCAAAGCAAGCCGCCCCTTACTGTCGTCAAGGGGTGACGCATGCTTTGGACCACGGCCTGCCCTGACTGGTGGCGGCGTCTGGCTGCCAGCGAATCGATCATCCCCGAGCCGCTGTTCCCCCAGGAAGCAGAGGAGAGTCTTGAGGTTTTTAAGGGGCTTCGGATTGTCGATGCCCCAGGTAGCCCAACCATTGAAAGTGCATGTGCCCCATGGGTACTGGCTTTCGCAGGGGCTGTTTTCGGCAGCTACAACAGCGAAACAGGCGAGCGCTTGATTCGGGAGTTCATGCTGTGCATCCCGAAGAAGAACAGCAAGTCGACCATCGCCGCTGCAATCATGCTGACGGCCCTGGTCCGAAACTGGCGGATGTCGGCGGAGTTCATCATCCTCGCTCCGACTAAAGAGATTGCCGACAACGCCTTCGTCCCGGCCAAGGACATGGTCAACAACGACGAGGAGCTGAAGGATCTGCTGCACGTGCAGCCTCACCTTCGGTTGATTACTCACCGGGAGACAGGCGCCACGCTCAAGGTCGTCGCCGCTGACAGCGACGTGGTGGGCGGCAAGAAGGCCGTTGGCGTGTTGATCGACGAGGCCTGGCTGTTTGGCAAAAACCCGAAAGCCGCCGACATGATTCGGGAAGCCACCGGCGGCCTGCTGTCCCGACCGGAAGGCTTCGTTATCTGGCTGACCACTCAATCGAACGAACCGCCCGCTGGTGTGTTTCGGTCGAAACTGAGCTATGCCCGCGGCGTGCGCGATGGCCGCATCGACGACAACCGCTTCTTGCCGGTCATCTACGAATTCTCCAAGGAGATGATCGATAGCGGCGATGCTCGCAAGCCGGAGAACTTCCACCTGGTGAACCCCAATATGGGGTTCTCGGTCGACCGCCCAACGCTTGAGCGCCTGTTCATGCAGGCTGAGATCGATGGTGAAGCGGAGCTGCGCGGCTTCCTGGCCAAACACCTCAACATTGAAATCGGCTTGGCGCTCATGTCTGACGCCTGGGTCGGTGCTGAGTTCTGGGAACCCCAGGCAGCAACCTGGTTGAGCCTGGATGAAATTCTTGAGCGATGTGAAGTCATTGATGTCGGTGGCGATGGTGGCGGGCTGGACGACTTGCTTGGTCTTGCTGTTGTTGGCCGTGAAGCGGGGACTCGTCGCTGGTTACACTGGGCCCATGCCTGGGCACACCCTTCAGTGCTTGAGCGGCGCAAGTCCGAAGCCCCACGTCTCAAGGACCTTGAGGCGATTGGTGACCTGACCCTCGTCAAGCGTATCGGCGACGACGTTGAGGAATTCGCTGCCATCGTCAAACGCATCAACGAGACAGGTCTGCTGGACAAGGTCGGTCTCGATCCAGCGGGAATCGGCTCTGTTCTCGACGCCCTAGCTGATGCCGGGGTCGAAGAAGACAAGATCGTCGGCATCTCTCAGGGCTGGAAGCTCACCGGCGCAATCAAGACAACAGAGCGGAAGCTTGCCGAAGGCACGTTGCTTCACTGTGGGCAGCCCCTCATGGCCTGGTCATGCGGTAACGCCAAAGGCGTGCCGTCGGCCAACGCCTTCTTGATCACCAAGCAGGCCTCGGGTACAGCCAAGATCGACCCGCTTATGGCTACTTTCAACGCCGTTTCTCTGATCAGCCTCAATCCTGAAGGCCGCGGAGGGATGGACAACTTCATGGCTGGTATTCGGGATCCACTCATCGCATGAACGCATTTCACATTTTCATCGCTTGCGCGTTGGTGGCCTTCGTACTGGCATCTGCCGGGGTCTGGATGCTGGCTGGCACCGGCTGGGCTCTGCTGGCCGGATCGCTGAGCTTCTTCTGCATCGCTGGCTTCATCCGCAGAGGGCTTGTCAGTGATTAAAACTTTATCCCAGGCACTGGGCGCTGCTGCCGCCAAGCCTTCAGCCAGTATGAGTGAATGGCTGGGCAAGAATATCAAGCTGTCGGATGGAGGTTTCTGGAGTGCTTTTAACGGTGCCCAGTCCAGTAGTGGTAAGTCAGTCAGCGTTGACAAGGCCATGCGCCTGTCCACGGTGTGGGCATGCGTCCGTATCATCTCGACCTCGGTAGCCGGCTTGCCCTTGAGCATCTACCGGCGGATGCCCGATGGAAGCCGAGAGAGTGCCCGCGATTTCCCGCTGTACGACGTTGTGCACAACAGCCCCAACGAAGACATGGCTGCCTTCCATTTCTGGCAGGCAGTCGTCGCCTCGATGCTGCTGTGGGGCAACGCTTACTGCGAGATCCATCGCTCTGCTGGGCGCGTCATCGCCCTGGACTTCCTGATGCCGTCCAGAGTCGACCTTGAATTCGACGACGATGGACGACTCAGGTATTTCTTCAGGCCCCGAAAGGGAGCCCGCCGAGAGATCCAGCGGCAGGACATGCTGCACATCCCTGCCTTCACCCTGGATGGCCGAGTCGGGCTTTCAGCTATCCGGTACGGCGCGGATGTGTTCGGTTCTGCGATGTCTGCGGACGATGCCGCCAACAGCACCTTCCGCAACGGCATGATGCCCACAGTCGCGTTCTCGGTGGACAAGACGCTTAACCCGGCTCAGCGCGTCGAGTTCCGTGAGTACGTTAAGACAATCTCCGGGGCATTGAATGCCGGCAAGAGCCCAGTGCTTGAGCAGGGCGTGAAGCCGGAAATGATCGGTATCAACCCTGCCGACGCCCAACTGCTGGAGTCGAGAGGGCACAGCGTCGAGGAAATTTGCCGATGGTTTGGCGTTCCCCCCTGGATGGTGATGAAGACCGACAAGGGCAGTAACTGGGGGACCGGCCTCGAGCAACAGCAGATCGCGTTTCTCACGTACTGCATCATGTCCTTCACGGCGCCGATCGAGCAGTGCGTGAACAAGTGGTGCATGACGGCGGTTGACCGGATCAAGTTCTACGCCGAGTACTCACTTGAAGCGTTCCTGCGTGCGGACAGCGCCGGCCGTGCAGCCTATCTCAGCACGATGGGGCAGAACGGCTACATGACCCGAAACGAGGGGCGGCGTAAAGAAAACCTTCCGAGCATGCCGGGTGGCGATGTACTGACCGTGCAATCGAACCTGGTGCCACTTGACCAGTTGGGTAAGCAAAACGATAGCCAGGCCGCAAGGGCCGCTCTGATGAACTGGCTCCAACAGCCGGAAAAGTAAATCACGGGAGTAATCCATGAAACACAAGATCCAGTCTCGCGGCCTGCGCAGCGAGATGAGCCCGCGCGCGCTCGATAAATGGAATCCCGCGATCCAGGCGGCCGTTGAAAACACCTCGGACACCATCACGGTGTACGGCGTGATCGGTGAAGACTGGTACGGCGAGGGCGTCACGCTGAAACGAATCGATGCCGCGCTGCGTGCTATCGGCGAGCGCGACGTCACCGTTTACATCAATTCGCCCGGCGGCGACATGTTCGAAGGCATTGCCATCTACAACCGCCTGCAGGAGCACAGCCATGAGGTCACTACCAAAGTGCTCGGCATGGCTGCCAGCGCTGCATCGATCGTCTTCTTGGCTGGCAAGAAGCGAGAGGTGGCCAGTAGCGCCTTTCTCATGATCCACAACTGCTGGACCTGGCTCGCCGGAAATCGCAACTACCTGCGCGATATCGCCGCCGACATGGAGGAGTTCGACGCCGCGATGGCCGACCTCTATGCCGAGACCAGCGGGCAGCCGGCAGAGGACATGGCCGAGCTGATGGATGACGAAACCTACATCCGTGGCAAGCGTGCCGTGGAGCTTGGCCTAGCCACTGGGCTGTTGTCGTCCACCGAGGTCACCGAGCGCGAAACCGAAGACGCCGCGCAGGCGAACGCGCTCAAGGCCATGGATGTTGCCTTGGCCAGGGGCGGCATGCCTCGCTCCGAGCGCCGAGAACTGTTCGCCAGTTTCAAGTCCGGCATGCGTCGCGCTGCCGGCGGGGGTACGCATAACGCTGCCCTGACCGATAAGCCCAGCGCTGTCGCTCCCGACCTATCAGCCTCCCTGGCGCAGGTCGCAGCAATCTCCAATCTCTTCAAAGGAATTTCGCGATGAGCGACTACGAAAAGCAGTACAGCGAACTGAATGCCAGCCTCAAGGGTATCGGCGATCAAATCAAAGCGCAGGCTGAATCTGTCGAGAAGCAAATCAAAGCTTCTGGCGAGATGAATGCTGAAACTCGCGGTAAGGTTGATGAGCTGCTGACTAAGCAGGGCGAGATTTCGGCGCGCCTGCAAGAGGCTGAGCAGAAGCTTGTGAATGCCAACCGCGACCGTGGCCAGCCTGAGCGTCAGCAGTCGGCCGGTGAAATCGTCGCCGCCTCCAAAGAAATGGAAGGCGTCGATTCTTCTTTCCGCGGCTCCCGCCGCATTTCTGTGACTCGCGCGGCAATTACTTCCGTTCCCGGTTCTGCTGGCGACTTGGTCGGGCCCGACCGCCGTTATGGCATCCAGGCGATTCCGGAGCGTCGCTTGACCATTCGCGATCTGATTGCACCAGGGCAGACGGGCAGCAACTCCGTCGAGTACGTGCAGGAAGAGGGCTTCACCAACAATGCCGCACCAGTAGCGGAGGGCGGTGCTAAGCCTTATTCCGACATCAAGTTCAAGCTGGAGAACGCGCCGGTGCGTACCCTGGCACACCTGTTCAAGGCCAGTCGCCAGATTCTCGACGATGCCCCAGCGCTCAAGAGCTTCATCGACGCCCGTGGTCACTACGGCCTGAAGCTGGCCGAGGAATCGCAACTGCTCTTCGGTAACGGCACTGGCGCGAACATCAGCGGGATTGTCCCCGCCGCTCAAATTTATGCCCCACCTGGCGGCGTAGTGGTCGCCGGCGAGCAGCGCATTGACCGGCTCCGCCTGGCCCTGCTGCAGGCAGAGCTCGCCGAGTTTCCTTCCGATGGCATCGTGCTCAACCCGATCGACTGGGCGATGATCGAGCTGCTGAAGGATGCTCAAGGCCGCTACCTGATAGGCCAGCCCCAAGGCGACACACAGCCGACCCTGTGGCGCCGTCCAGTCGTTTCCACCCAGGCCATGCCGCTCGATGACTTCCTGGTTGGCGCGTTTGGCCTGGGTGCGCAGATCTTTGATCGCATGGACGTTGAAATTCTGATCTCCACCGAGAACGACAAGGACTTCGAAAACAACATGGTCACCGTTCGCGCCGAGCAGCGCTTGGCTCTCGCCATCTATCGCGGCGAAGCCTTTGTCACCGGTCCTCTCACTGGCACGCCGTAACCCTTTCGCAATAGGGCCCCGGTAATGGGGCTCGACTGGAGTACCCCTATGGCACGTAAACAGGAAACACCGGCAGCTGCGGCAGAGGTGAAAGCCCCTGCTTCGTCCCTTGACGGTAATGCTCTTCAGCCGGAAGTCGGCATTTTGTCCAGTTCGTCTGGCGCTCCCCCTCTGCCGGCCACTGGCGACGGCGCTGCTCCTGCAACTGATTCAGGTTCGGTCAAGGAACATGGCCAAGAGCTGACGACGGAGCAGGAGGGCTCTAACGCTGATGCCGGCGCGGCTAGCATCCAGTTGTTCGACCCAACCACGCCAGTTCCAGGTAACGGCAACTCCGAAGCTACCGATCAGGCTGCCCCAGCGGCAAGCGATGGCGGTAGTGATGTCGATCAAGCCGTGGGCGAAGTTGATCCTGCAACCAACCCCAACCCTGTCGCTGTTCTGGTTTATCCGATGCGCTCCTACATGGACGACGGTGAGCTCCGCCGTCGTGGCGGTCCGGTTTACTCGGTGCCTCGCCGGCATGCTCAAGAGTTGGTACAGCGGAAGCTGGCATCGTTCGAGCCGCTGAAGGAGTGACGTTATGCCGGTCATCAGCATGACTATCGCCCGGCATCACCTGCGGGACCCCGACGACGATGACGATTACCTGGAGCTGCTGATCGAGGCGGCCGAAGGGCAGGCGATGGACTATCTGAACCGTCGTTTTTACGCCGACCAGCAGGCGCTGGATGAGGCTGTCGCCGCCGGGGATGCTGGCGAGTCTCCCATGGTCTGCAACAAGCAGATCAAGGCTGCCTGTTTGCTGATCCTCGGCCACCTTTACGCGAACCGTGAGGACGTTGTGATCGGGACCATTGCCACCGAGCTGCCAAGAGGCTCTGGGGCTCTCCTGACGCCACACCGGGTTGGGTGGGGCGTATGAGGGCCGGCCCGCTGCGCCACAAATGTAGTCTTCAGCATTGCACTTTGGTGCCTGAACCTGGAGGCGGCAGTGATGAGGTGTGGACGGTTCTCATTGAATCCCTATGGGCCGAGATCGGCCTACCCACTGGGCGGCTCCAGCCGGTTGCCGACCAGGTGCAGGCCGTAGTCACCGCCGAAATCAAAGTCCGCTACTCGCGCAAGTTTGCTGCAGGAATGCGCCTAGTGCACAAGTCCACTGGTGATACCTACCTAATTGAAGCGGCGCTCCCGGGCAATCAGCGCGACATGCTCCGGCTGCTGTGTTCCAACGTCATCAACCCATGAGGAGAACCCCATGAAAGTAAGAGCCCTGGCCAACATTTCTGGCCCGATGGGTCGCAAGACTATTGGCGATACCTTCGATGTCAAGGCAGAGGAAGGCCGCGTACTGATCGAGAACCGGCAGGCCGAGGAGGTATCGTCGCCTGACAAAACTTCTTCCGCGCCGAAGCGCGCAGGCTCCGACCAGGAGGCCTGACATGGCGCGCCGCTCTCGGATGTCCGGCGATTTCAAGCTGCGCAAGTTATTGCGCACTATTCACCAGACTGTCGACAACGAAGTGCGGGCGGCAATGCAAAATGGCGCTGAAAAGATCTTGGGCAGCATGAGGGAATTCATCCCCAAGGACACCGGCGCAGGAGCCAGTGCATTGACCGCTTACGTGGCCAAGAGCGGTCTGGATGCGCAAATCGGATTGCGTGGCAAAAAGGCTAACCGCAGGTATTTCTATCTACGTTTCCTCGAATACGGCACGAAGGGCTACTCAGGTGGCAAGCGCGCCGGGAATCGAACTCAGCGAACAGCCAACAAGACCAATGGGGACCATTGGTACGGGAAGCACCCTGATATCCCGGCCATGCCTGCGCACCCCTGGCTCAGGCCAGCTATGGACGTGAACCGAGAAGTTGTCCTCGCGGATATCCATGCTGCTGTTGGACGAACGCTACAGAAGGCATCGAAGGGAGGTTGAAGTGGCCGATCCATCGTTTGCCCTGCAGGTCGCTCTGCACAGCAGGTTGTCTTCCGGGCTGCCATGCCCGGTGCACGACGGCGTGCCGGAAAATTCGCCATTCCCGTACGTCACCATCGACAGCGCTATCGCTGATGAGGCCGACTTCCTGGCTAGTCGCAAAGATCAGCGCTTCCTGTACCTCTCTGTCTGGAGTCAATACCGGGGCCAGAAGGAAGTGCACGAGATCATGTCAGCTATCGATGCCTTGTTGCACAACCAGCCAGTACCGCTGAGCACCGGGCACGTTGTTTCCATGCAGGTGAAGCGCAAACAGACAAGCCGTGAGCCTGACGGGGTCACCTACCAAGGTGCCGTGACCCTCCGCGTCATCACCCAGCACTGATTTATCACTGAACCCGCCGCGTTGCGGCATTCACCTGTCCCAGGAGGACTACCCATGCCTGTTACTACCGCAGCCGGCACTCGAATCTACATCGGGCCGCGCCTTACCGCCGACCTGCCCAAGGACCTGGCTGCCGCCAAGACCCTGCTGGTAGGCATTACCTACACCCAAATCGGCGAAGTCGAGAATATCGGCGACTACGGCGACGAAGTGGGCGACGTTACCTTTGCCGCCCTTGCCGACTCGAGAACCCGTCACTTGAAAGGCCTAGCCGATGCCGGCTCAGTCGATCTCTCCATCGGTTTGCTGGACGACGACGCCGGTCAGATTGCGCTGCAGGCTGCCCAGAAGGATCGAAGCCGCTTCGATTACCCGATCAAGGTCGAGTACGAAAGCGGCTACGTGGACTACTTCGCCGCCAAGGTGATGTCGTCTCGCAAGCAGGTTGGTGGCGCCGAAGACGTGCTCAAGCGCGCTGTCACCATCGGCATCAACTCCGAGATCATCGAAGTCGAACCGACTCCGTGACCTCAGCCTGAGGCGCCTCCGGCTGGTCGCGCCTTTTTTGCTCAGTAGCCAATACCAAGGAAACCGCAATGTCCAAGACCAATCACGGCACCGTCACCGTCGAGGCCGGCAGCGACAGCTTCACCCTGAAGTCCACCCTGCGCGCTGTTCGAGCGCTGGAGAACCGCTTCGGCGGTATTCTCCCAGCCATGCAGCAGCTGGGCGCCGGCAACGTCACTGCCACTGCCTTCATCATCGCTGCCGGTGCTGGCATCGACACCAACAAGCGCAAAGAGCTCGAAGCGGTGGAAGAGGCCGTGTTCGAAGGCGGCGTGAACAAGGTTGGCAGCCAGGTGCTGCCGTTTGTACGGGCACTGCTTAACCCCGGCGGCAAGACTGACGAAGAACTCGAAGAATCGCAGGGAAACGAACCGAGCGATCCGGCAACGGCAGCTACGTCGACGAACTCTACGGAATAGCCACCGGCTGGTTGGGATGGTCGCCTCGTGATGCCTGGGATACCCCGGTGGTCGAGATCATCCTGGCCTGGGAAGCGAAAGCTGACTTCCTAAAAAAAACCAATCCGTTCGGCCGGCCGGAGACACAGCCCTCCAAGGCGGCGGTTGCCAAAGACCTTCGGCGTGGCTTGCGGGGGGCTGCCGCGTCTCGTCCGGCGGCTAACCATTGACCCGCCCAGGCGGGTTTTTTATCGCCTGGGGGAAACATGGCAGATACTGACGTTCAGGGCATGCTGGTCCGCATCGAGGCTACCACGGCCCAGCTTCGGCAAGAGATTGCGCGCGGCGAATCAGCGGTGGCGTCGACCTCGAAGAAAATGGACGCGAGCCTTTCCCGGGTCGATGACGCGTTTGACCGGGTGGGCGAGAGCGCGGAAAGCGCTGGCGGCCTGCTGAAAAGTGCGCTGGCGGCAGCTGTAGGTGCTGTATCCGTCAGTTCGATTCTCAAGGCTGCTGACTCCTACTCCCAGATGTCGGATCGTATCGGCCTGGCAACAAAGAGCTTCGGCGAGTACAGCGCCGTTCAGGACAGGCTTCTGGCCACGGCGAACCGGACCTATCGCCCGCTGGAGGAGGCTCAAGAGCTTTACATCCGTACGGCTGACAGCCTGCGCTCGATGGGGCTCAGCGCCGATGAGTCAATGGATGTCATGGATAGCTTCAGCTATCTGCTGGTGACCAACTCTGCTTCCGTAGATAAGGCCAGTTCGGCCATTGACGCATACTCCAAGGCGCTTCAGACCGGGAAGATCGACGCCGACGGCTGGCAGTCCATCCTCGGGGCGATGCCTACCGTAGTGGACACCATTGCAGAGGCTACAGGGAAAAGCGCAGAGGAAATCCGTAGCCTTGGTGCTCAGGGCAAGCTGAGTCTCGACACCCTCACCGAAGGCCTACAGAAGAGCGCAGTGGCCAATGGGCTTCTGGCTGACAGCATGGGGGTCGCGGTCCGCGATGCCCTGACCGCCCTCAACAACGC
Organism: Pseudomonas sp. WOUb67; assembly: GCF_050058005.1. Classification (NCBI taxonomy): domain Bacteria; kingdom Pseudomonadati; phylum Pseudomonadota; class Gammaproteobacteria; order Pseudomonadales; family Pseudomonadaceae; genus Pseudomonas; species Pseudomonas sp. WOUb67. The sequence goes on from NZ_CP170112.1 coordinate 3,729,834, forward strand.
TTTCACCGTGTACGTGGGCCAGCTGAATGAGTCAACGGACCTCACTGGGGTGCTTGCGTCTGGCATCTCGGCGCTGGCGGAGAACTTCGGCACTATTGCCGAAGTAGCAGGAGTTGCTGCAGCAGGTGCATTGGCCGTTTATGCGCGATCGTTGGCTACGTCCGCAGCAGGCTCTGTGCTGGCTACCAAGGCAGCCATTGAAGATGCCATGGCCCGTCGCGCTCAAGCTGCAAGCGTTCTGCTTGCCGCCCAGGCGGATCAGAGGAAAGCGCAGACCGCAGTCTTCTTGGCCGAGAAAGAACTGGCCGCGTCGAAGACGCGCATCAGCGGCATGGCAGTTGAAAAACAGCTTGCACTTCAGCTTGCAGAAGCGCGGATGGCCGAGACGCGGGCTACTGCTGCCGTCGGTGTTGCCCAGGGTGCTATCGTCGGTACTGGCCGTACCTTGCTCGGGCTGCTAGGTGGCCCTGCAGGTATTGCGATGCTGGCTGTGGGTGCCGCCACAGCATTTCTGACGCTGCGAGACAACACTGGCTCCCTGGAAAAAAAGCTCGGGGATCTGGCCGACCCAGTGGACAAGCTCGCCGAGCGCTTCAACAAGCTCAACAAGGCGACTCAGTCCGTCACACTGCGCGAGCTCCAGGCGAGCATTGAAGAAACGCAGGACAAGCTGTCCCAGATGTCTGGGGCGATGGCGGATAAGTTCGAGTCCGATCTTCGAAACATGGGCGCCGCCGGCGCTGACGGCTTGATGGCCGGGCTAATCCCGCTGCCGGCCGAAGCGCAATCTGCGCTGGACCTGGTACGGAAGGCCTCCCAAAACCAGGCCGCCGGTATCGCTGTAGATTGGAAGGCGGTCGCCGACCAATTGCGGGTGATGCCCGGGGTGACAGAGGAGATGGCGCGGGCTCTTGAGTCCAGCCAGCAACCGGTCACCGAGCTTTCTTCGCTGCTTCAGAATCAGAAGCAGGCATTCGCCGAGCTAACTGGTGCGACGGACGATAACACCCGTGCAGAGCGTGAAAATGCTGCTGCCAAGGCAACGGCAGCCGGGGAGGGGCAGAAGTACCTGGAGCAGCTGCAAAAGCAGGTCGCCACCTCGCAGGACAAGACGGCTCTCCAGGCGGCGAACCGGTTTATCGCTGAGAACACGCTGCTCACTGACGAAATGGTGGTAGCAATTCGTTCGGCGGCCGCGGCAAAAGATGCCCAAAAAGCTGCCGACGCTGCGGCAACCAAGGCGAACCAAGATGGCGCTAGTGCTGCCAAAGAGGCTGCCACTCAAGCGAAGAACCAAGCCAAAGCTTTAACGGATCTCAAGACGCAAGCAGATATCGCAATCAAGTCGGCCGAGGGGCTTGCGGCCGCCTATCAGTCTGGGACTGATCGTACTCGCGAGTTTGCGCTTCAACAGAAAGTGGAGGAAGCGATCCTCAGAACGGGTGCCAGCGTTCGTGACGCCGTTACCGCCGCGATCCAGAAGCAGATGGACGCCGAGGACAGCCTGGCCATCAGCAAGCAGGCTTTCGATCTAGAGAAAGAATCCGCTGACCAGGTAGCGCTGGCCAAAGCCACGCTTCAGGGTGCCGACGCGCTCGAAGCCTACAACGTCCAGAAGGCGATGCAGGTTGCTCTGGCAGGCAAGAACATTGCGGTCGGCAGCAAAGAGTATGAACAGTTGCTGGCTGCAACCAAGGCCCAGCAAGCCGCGGTGAAGGTGGCGAAAAAAGCGGCCGACGCCGGCAGTATTATGGATCGACTGTATCCCGAGCAAAAGCTGCTGCGCGAATACACAGAGGGGCAGGAGGCCTTGAACAAGGCCATGGAGTTGGCCCCAGAGAGAACTTCCGAGTATCAGGCAGCCTTACGTCTTCTTGGGCTTGAGTTCGAGCAAAATAAGAGTGCCGCCACTGCCTGGGGCAAATTCACGGAGGCCGCAGTCGACCGGGTGGATGACGCGTTTGCAAATGCCTGGAAAAACATCGGAAATGGCTTTGACGGTTTCGCGACGAACCTGAAGGAAGGCTTCAAGCAGTTGCTGGCCGAACTGGCGCACATGGCGATTACCCGGCCTATCGTGATGCAAATTGGGGCCGCGCTGGGCGTTGGGGGGCTGTCAGCTCAAACAAGCGGGCTGTTTGGCGGCTCGGCCGCAGGGGGAGGATTGAGCCTTTCCAGCCTGTGGTCGATGGGAAACAGCGCTTACAGTGCGGTCACTTCGGGCTTTGGCGCTGCGGTCTCCGCCGGCTGGACCGCTGGTGAAGGCTTCCTTGGCGGGTTGCAGGGGGCTATCAGTGGTGGCTACGGCTACCTCAGTAATAGTATCGGCGGCCTCTTCAGTGGTGCTGGTACGGCTGCAGGCGCTGGTAACGTCGGGTTTGGCCTGGGGCAATCCTTGGTTTCCGGCGGGGTCGGGTCTAGCGGTGCGGCAGCGGGGTCGGGTGCGAGCTATGCCACCGGTGCCGGTGGCGCGACTGCCCTTGGTGGCGCACTGGCAGGCATCGGCGGCGCACTGTATGGCTATGGCCAGTCGGGCCTGAAGGGTGCCGCCACGGGCGCAGCAGGTGGCGTCGGTGGTTACTATGCGGGCGCCGCGATTGGTTCTCTCGTTGGGCCGCTTGGCACCGTTATTGGTGGCGTCATCGGTTCGGCCCTTGGGAGTTTTGTGGGCGGCTCGCTCTTCGGTGGGAGCTGGCAAACCAAGGACACCGGACTGGCACTGGGCGTTACCGGCGGCGAGTTCACGGGGCAGCAGTACGAGTACCAAAAAAAGAAGGGCGGCCTGTTCGGGAAGAACAAAAAGCGCACGCGTTATTCGGGTCTCGATCCAGAGGTCGCGTCAGCCCTCCAGGCCACCTATGACGCCACCGAGGAATCTGTGGTCGATCTGCTTGGGCGCATCGGCGTCTCGGTTGGAGATGGCGCGTTCGCAGGGCTCAACATCGCCAAGCAGCAGATTTCGACCAAAGGCAAGTCCGAGACAGAGATCCAGGAGGAGATCGCCAAGCTGTTCAGCGGTTTCGCTGATCAGATGATCACCTTCATCGACCAAGGAGTGGGTGGGTTCGGCTACAGCTTTGCCGAACTGGGTGAGCGTATCGCCGTTTTCGAGAGCTTCAACAAGTCGCTCGGCCTGATCGACGTAACGATGATGGGCCTGTCCGCGCAGTCTATGGAGTTGGCCAACGCGATGGTCGCGGCGGCCGGCGGCTTGGAAACCTACACCCAGAACCTGAACACCTACTTTGGCGCGTTCTTCAGTGAGTCGGAAAGGGCGGACAAGACGCTTGAGGCGGTACGGCAGCAGTTCAAGGATATGAATGTGGCCCTGCCGGAAACCCGGGAGGGTTACCGCAAGGTCATCGAAGCGCTCGACCTCACCACCGAGACTGGTCAGCAGATGTACCTGACCCTGATCGGCGCGGCCGGCGCTGCGGCAGAGGCGTATAACATCCTTGAGGCGAGGGCCAACGCAGCGGCTCAGGCGTTCACTGATAGCCTGGGCGACTACCTCAGCTCGTTCTTTAGCGAAGCGGAGAAGGCCGATACCGCGCTCGCACTGGTGCAGCAGCAGTTCAAGGACATGAACGTCACGCTGCCGGAAACCCGGGAGGGCTACCGTAAAATTGTGGAAGCGTTGGACCTCACCACCGAAACCGGTCACCAGATGTACCTGACCCTAATCGGGGCGGCCGGCTCCGCCGCTCAGGCCTACGATATTCTGGAGGCCAGGTCGGCAGCCGCGGCCCAGGCGACGCAGGAAAAGGTGACGGCAGCAGTAAACGCCGCCTTGAGCTCGGTCCAGCGGGCCGTCAACGCGCAGAAAGCGGCGGTCACCGAGGCATACAATGCTCAGGTCGCATCGTTGAACGACATGTCGCAGACGGCCCAGCAGGCCGTCAGTGATCTGACCTCCGTTGGTTCCAGCCTCAGCAATGCCCTGAAGTCCCTGCGCGGCGATAGCGACGATGCTGTGAAAATGCTCCGAGCCCAGGCTCTGGCAACGCTGAATAGCGCGCTGGCGACGGAGCGGGCAGGTAAGTCGTTGGCCGGCATCACAGGCCTGGACGATGCGCTGGCCGTTGTCAGCCAGAACACCACCGAAGCCTACGCCTCGCTGGAGGCCTACAACCGGGACCAAGGGCGCACAGCCAATGTCGTCAGCCAGCTGGAAGCCGCCAACGGCAAACAGCTTACCGCTGCCGAGAAGTCTGTGCAGAGCTTGCAGACCCGTATCGAGCAGGCCAAGAAATCCTATGACCTGCAGATTGCGCAGTATGACGCACAGCTCACCTTGGCTCAGGCTCAAATCGACGCGCTCAACGGCGTGGACAATTCGGTCGTTTCGGTGGCGGCCGCGGTCAACGGCCTTAGCCAGGCTGTTATAGCGGCCTTGTCGGTCAAGGATGACGCAGCTGCCCAGCAGAACACCTATGACAACAACGCCGAAATCGTGCGCGCAGTTTACCGGTCGGTGCTTGGCCGAGAAGCAGAGGCCGGAGGATTAGAAAACTGGACCAGGCTCCTGGCTGGTGGCTCGTTGACCTACGACGAGCTTGTCCAGGCAATTGCCACCTCCGGCCGGGCCAATGGCGAAAACATCAAGATCCCTGGTTTTGCTAGTGGCGGTAGCTTCGGCGGCGGTTTGCGCCTGGTTGGCGAGCGCGGTCCGGAGCTGGAGGTCACGGGTCCAAGTCGGATCTACAACGCCAACCAAACCGCTGCGATGCTCAACGGCGGGCAGGGGGATGTGACCGCTGCCGAGGTGCGCGAGCTCCGCGCCGAGCTTAAGTCTGCGCTGTTCGCGATTGCCAAGTACACCCAGAAAGCCGCCAAGAACACTGATCTTCTACCGCAGAAACTGGAACAGGAGCTGTATCCGTGAGGATCATTGAGCCCGTCGAAATCACCCCTGCGCTGGCGGTGATGGAGGCGTTTTTGGTGCAGCCCAGCGCTGAACCCTTGGTGGTTCAGGTTGGGCAGGCTTTTCAGGTGGCATCGCTTCTGACCAATGTGCCTGAGGCGGATCATCCGGTGTGGCTATCGACCAAGTCGTATGCGGTCGGCGATGTCGTCATGCTTGAGCACCGCAATTATGAGGCGCTCGTTGCAAACACCAACAAGAACCCGGCCGGTGTTGGAGCAGACCCGCCCAACTGGCTGGACCTCGGCCCTACCAACCGATGGCGCATGTTTGACGACAAGATCGGTACCCAGACCACCAACCCCGAGAGCATCGAGCTGACCATTGCCCCGGGGCGCGCGGTTGATTCGCTGGCATTCTTTGGCCTGGATGCAGCGTCCATCTACGTCAGGGTAGTCGACCCCTATCAAGGCATCGTCTACGAGTCGAGCGTGTCGCCGGTTTCTACCGACGGTATCAATGACTGGTACGACTACTTCTTCACGCCTGTCGAGGTGAACGAGGACTTTGTACTGCTGGGGGTGCCGGCGGGTAGTTACGGCTCTATCGAGATCAACATTGCCAAGCCTGGGGGGACGGCCAGGGTGGGGGCGCTGATACTCGGCAAGGCTGCTGTATTGGGTGAAGCGTTATACGGGACCTCGGTGGGGATCACCGACTACAGCCGCAAAGATCGGGACGATTTCGGAAACGTGGTCATTGTGGAGCGCGGCTACTCAAAGCGCGCCGAGTTCGATGTGATCGTTCAAACCAGTCAGGTTTCCCAGGTTCAGCGCTTGCTCAGCAAATACCGGGCAAAGCCGCTGGTGTGGATCGGGGAGGCCAGCTACCAGTCCACCATCCTCTACGGCTACTACAAGGAATTCAACTTGGTCATCAGCGGCCCGACGGCGTCGGACTGCTCCATTTCTGTCGAAGGACTCATCTGATGGCTACACCAACCATTACCCCGCTACCGGAGGCGCCCAGCCGGCAGAATTCTGCCGGCACATTCGCCACCCTTGCGGATAACTTCATGGCTGCTCTCCCGGTTTTCGGCGACCAGATGAACCAGGTCGTTGATTATGTGACTGAGCAGGCCGAGGCTGCGGAAGATAGCGCCCAGGCAGCCTCCGCCAACGGCGCTGTTCAGGTTGACCTTGCGGCGCAGCGGGCTTCTGCAGCAGCTTCGAGTGCTCAGACAGCCAGTCAGCAGGCGGCCAATTCAAAGTCTCAAGCTGATAGCGCCAAGGGTTATCGCGACACTGCTCAGGCCGCTGCCGCCGCAGCGCAAGCTTCAGCCGGGCTGCCAGCCGTTTCTGGAAAGGGCGGACTTCCGCTGGTTGCCAAGCCAGATGGAAGTGGCGTCGAGTACTCAGGAAGCCTGAAGCGATATGACTTGGATCTTGCCGCGGCCACTGCCGTCCTTGATGTAAATTCCGGGCAAGTGTTCCGGATCAATGCCAGCCAGCCACGAGCTCTGACCTTCTCTGGCGTACCCGCTGCAAACAGGGCCATGACCGTCGTGCTGCACATCACCGGGAAGTCCAACATCACCTGGCCAGCCGGCATTCAGTGGAACAACAGCCAGGTGCCAGTACTGGGTAATGCCTGGACAACGGTGATCCTCATTTGGGTAGGCGAGGGGTGGGTCGGCTCGGTGGGGGCTCGCTCATGATCGAGGCAGCATTGATGGGAGGGGCTCTTCCCGGCCCTTGGTCGGTATGGCGTTTCATTGGCTCTACTGGCCTTCTTTCCAGCGGACTGGGAGCGGTCGAGGCCAAGTTTCCCGCCGGGATCCAGGAGGATGACCTGGTTGTCGCTATCATGTCGCCGCTCAACGAGACCGTCGCAACCTCGATGAGAGCGGAAGGGTGGAGCCACTGGGCCGGCGGCAACCAGGATTATGTATGCACTGCGCGGTACGTGCCGGGCCTAGCGTTGCCTCGGTATACCCGAGCCTCATCGAACTCAATCTTCGTTGCTGTCTTGGTGTTCCGTGCGCCTGGCTGGACGAGTGTGAAGCTCGAAGCGCATAACTCACCGGCTGCAGCCATTGAGGTGACGACGAAATTGCAGAACGAGCTTCTGCTCTGTGTGGGCGTAACGCCGAAAACCACCCGCGGCTGGGCTGGGAACATGGTAGGGGCAGATCCAACCGCGAGAGTTGAGCGCGTTCTCGCACCGGCCATGCAGGTCTACTCCGCCAACGTCGATTTTCCAAGGAAGGTAACAGGGATCTCCGTAGACGCGCTGTCAGGTGCCGAGCGAAACCTGATCCTAACCGTGTCCTGACACACGAACTTCTTCCAAACCGCCAATCGGCGGTTTTTTTGTGCCCGGAGAAAACCCATGGCCTACAACAGCGCCCATTCAGGGCCGGAGATCGACGCTGCTGTCGAGATGCTCAGTCAGGTCCAGCACGCACGTGACTCGACAAAACAAGACCTGGCTGAGGTGAAGATCCTCGCTGGCGAAGTTCGCCTCAATGCCCGGCAGGTGGCCGCGAATACCGCCATCGTTGAAGAGAAAGCCGCTCAGGTCGTCTCGATTGCAGACGCGGTGGAGCAGGCGAGAGTTGAGGTCGAAGCTGCAACGCTGGCCGCTGAAGCCTCCAAAGACGCCGCTGCCCTATCGGCGTCTTCTGCTCAGCAGAGCCAAGAGGCGGCAAGTGCCAGCGAGCACGCCGCCGGACAAAGCCAGCTTGCGGCCGGTGTATCTGAGCAGGTGTCGGCGGAGAGTGCGGATATCGCAGTCACTGCGGCTGAACAGTCATCGGCCGAGCGAGTGCTCGCTCAAGTCAGCGCAGAAAGCGCCAGGATCAGCGCGGAGAATGCTCAGGCAGTGGTTACCGGTGGAACAGCCACCGTCAACCCTGAACCCGGGAAAATTCCGCTCGCCGATTATCGAGGGAAGATTGATCAGGACTGGCTACCTGATGAAATCGCTCGATCGGCAACTGTAGAAGTGGTGGCTGAGGCCGCGAGCTCAGCGGTCGATATTGCCTCCGAGGCAGCGGCCCGAACTCAGAGCTTTCTGCAGCCGTCCCCTGAGCCTCCTGTCCTGCGCGACGACGGCTTACCCCTGCAAATAGGTGATCGCTACACCAATACTGTTGAGCAGGCGGAGTACATCTACAAGCAGGGCGGATGGGCTCTAAATGACAGCTTGGTCGCCTTTGAGGAGCTCCGCGTTGAAACTGAGCAGATCAAAGCCGATCAGGTAAAGCCTCTCGCAAACTATGACGACCTGAACACCTTCACTCACCAGTCGGCGTTGGTGATGATCACCGACGATGAGCAGTACGGAATCTTCAAGCGCCGCATCGGGGACACGGTATCCGATCTAGTCCCGGGAATGGTGCTTCAGGACGGTGCGGGCGTTCGATACTTCCGGCTTTTCGAAAACAGGGTAAGGGCTGAGTGGTTTGGTGCCGTCGGTGACGGTGTGACCGACGACTTTCCTGCCTTGTCAGCTATGGCCGCATTCTGCCGGAACAACCGGGTCGCCTGCGAGTTCGAGTCAAAGACTTATTACACCACTGGCGATCTTGATCCCGCTGGCTTGCAGCTGAAGGGTGCGGGCACCGGCTACCAGGGTCGAAAGGGCACCATCCTCAAAGGGAGCGGAGCGAATAAGGTAATCAGGCAAGCGCTCACTGGCCTTGATTTCGTCACCTTTAGCATTGAAAACCTGCAGATTGCAGATGCTGCGCTCGGCATGTCCTTCGCCTATGCGGTTCACGGCCGCGTGGATAACGTATGGATTGTGAACTGCACCAAGGGTCTTGAGGTTGGCCAAGCTGGTGTTCTTGGTCCGCTATGGTGCAAATTCACCAACGTGCATGTTTATGCGAATGGCGGTCTGGCCCTCGACATCCAGGGAACGGATTTTGCCAATGCGGACATGTTCGATACCTGTACTTTCCACAGCACGGGAGTATTTGTTGGTCGAATTGGTACTAGCTCAGGTTTTGGCGCAGTCGCAATTAACTTCCTAAATTCCGAGGTTTATGGAAGCGGTGGCGGTATCGAGTTAATTCGAACCATGTCCGTGAACTTTCATAACGGTTACTGGGAGACCTTTTCCCCCCCGATTTGTATCAACGGTAACTCTGTGGGGGTATCGTTTACCGGGGCCAACACATGGGGAGGCCTTCGCGCTAGTAATCCAACCGGGAAGAAAGGATTCATCCATCACAAATCTGGATCGTGCACACTTTCATCTAGTGGCGGGACCATCGCACTAAACGCTGGGGAGGAATACAACGACCTCAGATACATCGTGTCAGACTCACCAAGCACTTTGACCATTCGCATGATGGATCCTCCGGCGCGCCAAGTAGCATCAACCGGGTTCCGCAACTTTGGTGAAGGCCTTCCCACTAGCCTGTGCACCGTCAGCCACCAAGATATCTACACCCCTGAGCTGTACATCGGAGGAGTGTCGACGAGCGTAGGCAATGGAACCTTGACGGGGGCCATCACATTCGCTGGCCGATCCGCCACGGTCGTTGGTGTTCTGACAATTGGATCGTCAACTGTTCTTCCGGCCGGCGTCATACAGATCACCGTACCTATTGCCGAGCGTGCTGCAGATGCGGAGCGTGCTATGGGCATCTGCCGCATCTTCGATAACGGTGTGGGATCGTATGTTGGGGCGTGCGAGCTTGTGACCGGATCTGACAAGCTTACTTTCTATCCAGGAGGGGGCTCGCCGAATGCGGTACAGAACAACGCCCCTATGGTGTGGGCGGCAGGGGACGTTCTGCGCTTTAGCATCACTTACAACTTCTGATCATCTTAAGTCCGCCAAGTGCGGGCTTTTTTGTGCGTGGAGAAAACCAAATGCGTACATCGCAACGCGGTCTGAGTCTAATCAAGTCTTTCGAGGGTCTGCGCTTGCAGGCCTATCAAGATTCAGTAGGGGTCTGGACCATCGGCTACGGGGCCACCCGAGGAGTGCAGTCCGGCATGAAGGTCAGCAAAGAGCAGGCTGACCGCATGCTTCTGAACGACATTCAGCGCTTTGAGCCAGAAGTTGAACGGCTAATCAAAGTGCCACTGAACCAGAATCAGTGGGATGCACTGATGAGCTTCACCTACAACTTGGGTGCGGCTAATCTCGAATCGTCGACGCTTCGCCGACTGCTCAATGCTGGGAACCATGCAGCAGCTGCCGAGCAGTTCCGGCGCTGGAACAAGGCAGGCGGGAAAGTCCTGGCCGGACTGACGAGCCGACGTTCCGCTGAGCGGGCCTTGTTTCTGGAGTCCGCATGAACGGCTGGCTGTGGGCCGCTGTCCTGGCGATGTTGCTGGGTTCTCACTGGGCAGCCTACGAGCATGGGCGGTCAGTGGAGCTTTCCCAGGCGGGCCAGGTATCAGCACAGAGAGACAGTGGCGACCGCCTAGCTGAGGTGATCGGCGAAAGATCGGCGCGCCAGGATGAGCACCGGATCGCAGACGCTCAGGAAGAGGCGAGGGTTAAAGGACATGAAGAAAGAACGATTGCTGATGCTGGTGCTGCTGACGCCGATGCTGCTGGCCAGCGGTTGCGCGGCGAAGCCATCAAGATCGCTGCCGCCGTCAGTTGTCCCGGCTCGGATACCACCGCTGTCGCCCGAAGCGAGGCAGCCACCCGCGCCGCCATGGTGCTCTCCGACTTGCTCGCACGGGCTGACCAGCGAGCGGGAGAGCTGGCGAAGGCTTATGATCGAGCACTGATATCCGGTCAGCAGTGCGAGCGTGAATATGACGCGTTCCAACTCAGGGATGCGGCCCCCCGCGCCTGAGGGCAAGGAGGGCAGGAAAATCCGCGATTTTGTGGCAAAGATTACTTCTACTTTCCGCTGGCGAGTGGTCTTAGCCAATTAAGGATTGAGTGCTTGGCAATACTCGCTAAAAGTTGATAATTTGGAAGAAGTATTTGCGTGGGTCTGCGGTCTTGACCTTTTTCTAATACCATTGATTGAAAGTATAGGTTGCCAGATTCCGGGGCGTAGTGCGGCGGCTGCTCGCCCTCGTGAACGAATGAAGATCTGTGATTGTATGATTCGCCAAGTAGCTTAATGGCGCCCTCCTCAGTTAAGGTAGAGGGGTATGTTTCGTTAGGGTGTTTATAGTTGTGTGGAGAATTGGATGTGAAGGGTGAGGATGGTCCGTCTCTGTCTGCGTAGTAATGATCTCGCTCAATGTTTTTGTTGAGGACAATTTCCTCCCAGGTGTTAACTGGGGCGTAGGTGAGGATGAACTTTACATATCGTTGTTTGAGAAATTTTCTACCGTTGCTGTAGGTTTTGAAAAGTGCGGCAAACTCGGGGTCTGATCCGGCTTTTTCTCGCCAGATACTTTCTTGCTCGGTTTCTTCGATGACCGCCTTGCGGTCTATGGCCTTTTGAGATATTGCTTCAATTGCTGAGACTACTAGCAAGTAAGCTAGTCCGAAATCTTCTTGAAGGTTGATGTGTGATAAGTGAACCAGTCTAATTGCTTGGATGGCAGTTATATAGTTTTTGTAAGATACATGGTGCAATAGCGTGATAAGCTCTTGTAGTTCGCTTTCGTAGATTGCAAGAGTCTTATCCGAGAATTCACGTGCATTTCTCCCGGGGCCGGAATGCGTGATCGGGTGAAGGGCTGAAAGAATTTTAAGATCTTGTTGTGTGGGGTTTCCCTCTCTGGCTATATGGTTGTTCCGAGTAGATTTGCATGGGCATCCGGCAATAAAGGTAAGTATCGAGGAGATCGCGACTCCGAAAAGGTGGGCATGATGAGTGTTGCGGTGTGCGGGGTTATCAATCTGGCTAATGTAAGCGTCGTATAGTCCGTTCTGTACCTTTTGCGTTGGGCCAATTGAGCAGTTTGGTAAACCCCACGTTCTCTTTATTTCAAATGGAGTGAGGACGTAGGAGTACGTGTGAGCGAGCTCGGCCTCTTCTACGATGTAGTTAGGTCGGAAGGCTTCGATAGACTCGTTGAAAAAGATGTGATCGGTGGTGACTGCGCGCGACATACGTATTCCCTTCGTAAGTGCTGGGATGGAGTCCGTAGATCTGTAGTTTCTGGATCTGCTTTGAATGTAGCATCCATGCCATGAGCACCTCCAGAGGATCGCTGATGAGTGCCTGGTTCAGATGCAGAAGCTAACTCATGTCTACCATCTGGGCTAAATGGGTCAGGCCATGCGCCATTCGATGACCATAAACACCCATCGCACCGGACGCGACAATGGAAAAGGCGCCCAAGGCCCGATCTTATGGGGCTTGGGCGCCTTTTCCGGTTACTACCGTCTCCGAACGGCGGGACTCGCCTGCGAAGCGTGCTATAAGACCTTGATCAAGTGGCAGGAGTAGGGCAGTGGACAAGCGCACCTTCATTGGCATGGTCGAGGCCGGTGAGCCGCTGATTCAGCAGGCTATCGATGCCATGCGCGAGTATCACCAAGCCCAGGATCGTGGCGCGTCGACGGAAGAGATCGAGCGGTTGCGCTTACTCGCTGAGTCGCTGTTCGAGGTCGTGTCCGACTACCAGCTGCGTGTGGTGGCCAAGGCCCGAGGCAAGGAGCTGCCACCGCTGCATTAGGCCGCCGGTCGGTCATTGCCCGTACTGCTGAAGGGCGATACGATACTGTCTATTTATACAGTATCGGTGCCACATGTATTTCCTCCTCGTTCGACGCCGCGAGCATGGCGTGGCCTTACCCTCCGACCGTCTACGGAAAGTCCAGCCACTCCGCGCGGACGTCCACATCGGTGATCACCACAGCGAGCCTCTGGGGCGTGTGTCGACTCAGGCCTGGGTGTTTAACCCTACGCCTGGGCCCGACATCATCCCCCGGCTGCATGACGCAAAGGTCAACGGCATGGCCCAGCTCGGCATCAACATCAACGGAATTGAAGAGGTCGACGGCGTGCTGTACGCGCAGTCTTGGTGGTGCAGGGCAGAATGATGGCCGGGATACCGCAGGCATGGATAGATGAACTTAACGACCGATTCGCCTTGGTCACCGATCCTGAAGGGCGAGCTGCCGTGCTCAGTGAGATGGCCTATGCCGCCCATCGTCGGCGAGAGGTCAGCGACGAGAACCTGGTGGACATGCTGGAGCTGTCTGAGGCTGGCAAGGCGTGGGGGTTGGTAGAGGTTGATGAGGCGTACCACATCGGTCTGTTCAGTTACGAGATTTCGAATAGCTGGGATGGGGACGAACCAGGACGGATCATCGTGGGCAGAGCGCCTGGGTGGGGGTGTTGAGGCTGTCTAAAACTGCTCGAATGCTTCTCGGCTTTACTGGGCAAAAATCGCTCAAACTGGCCGAACCATATTAGACAGGTCCGAAGCACAGGCCGCTTGTGGCGCGGCCTGTGTTCGACTCTAACGCTACTGCTGCAGTATTGGATGGGGTGGGCGAACAGTGGCTCGTAGCAATTTATAATAATGGAGGCATTAAGCGCACGGTGAGGCCTTAAAACAGAGGTATGTCGTTGTAATTGCAATATAGGTAGGGTGCTAAGAATGGGGAGCCTCGCTTGCTTGTGACCTGGCTGATGTTTATGAGTAAGTTATTTTGTGAGGTTATAATTTTTTTACTTACTATAAATTCTTGAATCTGTTGGGCTTCCATCGCAGTTTCTACAATAAAAACAACTGTAATGGTGTCAAGGGTGCTTATACTGCTTGCATGTATGGCTTTTTCAATCGCTCGCGTAATTTCATTGCTTGATGTCCTGCGAATTATCTGCACAATGAATCCGTGATTCTTGTCGCCGTCGTTGGCGATAAAGTCTGGGCATTCTCCAGAGCGATCTTCGAGCATGTTATATGTGTCTAGAATCCAGCTGGCTACGGCTAGGTAAATAGAGGATTTTGGATCGCTGGAATCATACATAATGCTTTTGTTTTTTTTGTTTTCCAAGGAGACATCTCGAACTTCGCGCAGCGTGTCATCTGAAACTTCCGCAGCGAGAAATTCTTTTGCGAACTTAAGAAATCCTTCCGGCCTATACATGAGGAAAGTATCAAGATTTCCTACTCTCAAAGCCTCTTCAATAAGCTCTGCGCGTGGGCCTATGGTTTTTGGGCCGTCGAGTTCCACCAGATTCCACCAGTCTTCTTTAGCATCATCAGTGATGAATATTAGCTTCTGCGGCTTCCTCTCTGCTGAATAGGCTAGTATTTGACTCCAAAGAATGTAGTCGCCATATTTTTTCTTGTAGATCAGGCCGTTGTGGAAGAAGTCGTCTGGTTCATTTCTATCCTTTTCCTTGTCCATGTAGCCAGGCGGAATCTTGGATTTGTATCTTAAGTCTGCCGCTTTGTTGTGCCTCTCTAACTCATCTTGAGAGGAGAAGGCTGGCCCAACTCTGCCATCAAATATTTCTTCGACTCTGTTTTTGATTGGGTCGGGAGTATTTAGGGTTTGTTGGTTTTGCTGTAATGTGTCAAGCTCCTGTAGAAAGTCCGCTGTGAGAGTCTCGAATCCAATAATCAAAGGTTCTGGGTCGATTAAAGTATGTCTTTTTTTTAGTTGTAGATTGTTGATGCTATTGGTCAGGTCCGATTTTGCTTTGTCGATAACCTTTCGTATCTCCGAAAAGCGGCGGCCTTGAGCTGCAATTACGGTCAATCGGTTGCGTTGAAACTCCAGCGCGACGTGATGCGGTATCCAAATACGGTCGCTCAATTTTTCCAGGGCTTCAAGTAATTCCTCACGAGTTCGTTCTCGATACCTGTAGAGGTTTAGCAATGCATTTGTATCAAAGACGAACATCGCCGTCTTCCAAGTTTCGGCATGGTCTATACTGCCTGAGTAGTCATACTGTGGAAAGAGTCCTTTCATTTGCTCTCCTAGAATCTAGTGAATATCTTATATTGGGCCTAAAAGAGGCTGAGCGTAGCGCAATGCTCAAAATAACGCCACTAAAATGACATTATTCGTATTGCGGTACGGGTGCAACAGGCTTGGGCTATGGATTGGCTTTGTTCTTCTCTAGTTAAGGGATGGTCGCTAACCCTGCCACACCAAATGATACCTGCCCTACATTGATATCTGAGGTGGTGGCCAGAAATCAGCTGAGACGGGATTCCTCTTATCGGAATGCAAATCCGTCTACTGAAGCGCTGAGCGGTTCGTACTGTGTGTTGTGGGATACGGCGTGCGATACCAATTCTGATACCACCGATGGGGTTTTGAGGGGGGTGGAGGGGGCTCAGCCCAGTAAAATCAACCCTTCACCACCGCCAATCACCACTAAAAATCCGCATGGTGATGTTGGCGTAAGGGATCAAGAGGGGCTTCGAAAGAATGCTGTATGGGCGTACAGCTGGCTGGTACCAATTTTTGTACCAATAGATGTGTTTTTGAGAGGGATGCAGTGTGGCGAGGAAGGCTGGAAGGCCCGTAAACATGGGCTTTCCTCACTTTCGAAAGCTGTTCAAAACGCAAAAACATCTCTGGAGTATGGCTGAACTCAGCCATTTTCCGCGCGGCATAATCCGCCACCGTCACCAGGGAGAAGGCTGCCGCGTGCGCCCCATGGTGCTTTCGGAAATATTGGGAGGTCAAGCTACTAGCAAGTGGCTTGTGTAATCAGGTATTGTTATTTGGTGTGGGGATGCATGCTGGATTTTTAAGGCTGCTAATCGAAGCGCCAGTTTTTTTTGTTTTGATTTAATGGAGCTGAAGGTGACTGGATGTTGGTCGTAATTTGTATTTTTGCTGTAACTTTTGCTTCTTTAGCGGTGTTCAATTTTTGTAATGGGCGATATTCACGAGCATCCGCAGTATCTAGTTTTGCAACAATGATTGTTGCGGTGGGTGCGGCAATTGTTGCGAATAATCAATTAGAGGAGTCAAAGGTTTCTTCTGTTAAGGGTTTGTATAAGAGCTATTTGGATATGGCGTTCGCTAATCCTAAGCTCTCTGCGGCATCTTATCCGCTTGAGCAGCCTGTATATAAAACGTTTAAGTCTGGCGAAGATCTTGAAAGATATGAAAACTATGTCGGGTTTTTAATCTTTGCGGCGGAGGAGATTTTGGAAAATGATGAGCTTAAGAGTGAGCGTGGATGGTGCGAAACAATCAGGGATCAGTTTAAGTATCATGCCCTGTATTTGAGTGATGAGAAATATAATATTAATCAAAAACTCTACTGTTGTCGATGGGTTGATCGATGCTGCTGTAAGTATGTATCTGCTTGAGAAGAAAATTGCTACGCCTGGTGATCACTCATTAGAGAGGAAAGAACTGCAGGACCTCAAAAGTAATTGTCGAGTGTAAATCCGCTTGCCGGCATTCGATAGGCTAAGCGATGAGGTTCAATTAAGGCGAAAATCGATTCCAAAACTTAAGCAGCGAGCCTTGCGGTGCACGGCCTGTAGCCATGCCGTTTCGTCTTTGTTTTGGAATCGATTTGCCACTTGATGCCGCATGGAATGGGCGTTTATGGTACGGTCTTGAAATCCGTTGAGCCGCACCTGGTGCACGCCTGGATTTCCATCTGAAATCTTGGGCCAATTCTTGGGCCAATGCATGCGTTTTGGTGCGTTGTTGGGAGGCTGAAACCCCCGAAAACATTGCACTCTACACCGCTCAAAACCGCGAAAATAATCGCATGGTGATGTTAGCGGTGGAGATCAAAGGGCTTACCTATCAGTAACTTACGACGCTGGGCTTTCAGCTGATACCGATTTGATACCAATCTTGAGTTTTTCCAGCTCGCTCCAATCGGAGCTTGAGTTAAGCCAACGGGCATACGTCGACAGCAGCATCTGCACGCTGTGACCCAGCTGTTGGGCGATAAATGCGGGGTTGAGGCCGGACATTAAGCACATTGTCGCATAGGTGTGACGGCAGTTGTATGGGGGGCGACGCCTGATCCCCAAATCATTCAGCACCAGCACCCGCTGTTTGTGCAGATCGGAGGTCTGTTTCACGTACTCGGCGTTCTTCGACGGCGGGAACAGGAACGGCGTTTCGGTCACTGCTCTCTTGCCATCCCTACGACGATCCGCGTACTGCCTGGCGAACTGGATCGCCCGCAAGGCCCGATCGTTCAGCAGAACGAAAAGGTCCCGGCCGGTTTTTATCCTTTCCTCAACCTCGCCCAGGGCGACGGTCTTCTTTTTATCGTTGAATAGGGGAGGGCGCTGGCGGGCAGCGCCGAGTGATATGCTTCGCCGCTTACCAGCCAAGGAGAGTGGTAATGAGGTTGCGCGAAAGGCTTCGAGCGTTCCAGCTGTGGTTTAACCCGAAGCGCAGACGGTGGGCTGGCGTTGCGATGATCGCGCTTGGCGTGGTCGGGATGTTTCTGAACCCTGAAAGCCGGTGGACCTTGGTGTTAGGAACTGGGATCTACTGGTTCTTCACAGCCTTGCCACCCGTCCTCGGCGGAAAGTGTTAAGGCACTGGCGGGCAGCGCGGGAGGGTCAGGCGGCAGGCTTTTCGGCGATGAAGTAGTCCCAGGCAGCTTTATCGCCCTGGGCCACGTACCACTTCAGGCCCTGCCCATCCTCCCCCTCGCTGACTGAGCCGCCGTACTGGGCGCCGGGGAAGGTGAATCTCGCACTGTCGCGGCAGCGTGGGTAGCCGCCGGTGAACTCGGTTGCCCGCCGAGCGCGGGCTTTTTTCGCCTGCAGAGCGATGGCCAGACTCACCGAAGCACGTGCCCGAGCGCAACCGTTGTCAGGCTTCTTCGACTGATCGGCTTTTCAATATTCCAGTCTTCGAATTGGAACACTTCCCCATCGGAGCTGTAGGTAGCCGGTGTACGGAAGGAGGAGCGTATCGGCAATGGCCGAGAGCCCCATGTCTACGAAAATCGTATCTGCAGACCAGTGGTTACCCGATCGAGCAGGCCCGTTTAGATTGCAAAACTGATAGGAGAAGCCGCTGTATGCGCGGGGAATCGATTGGCATTCCGACCCCCAGCGGGCGAGGTTATCAACCGCTTTCGACTCGTCGGATACCGTCGCTATTGTCCCGCAGCCGCTCAGCGCTAACGCGAGCACACATCCCGTCCATAACCTCATATCACCCTCCTGGCCTTGAAAGTCACCATTGCGCTGGCTACAGCAGCCATTAATTCCTTTCACGAATGGAATCAACCAGCTTGTTGATAAGGCCTTCTTGGTGCTGCCTGTTGTAACAGCCAGGTTGATTCGGCGGTGTGTCATCGCACGCTATTTTGTGCGGGCTAGTAGGGCTCTCATAAGTGCTATTGGAGAAATGGGAGCATCCGGTAAGTAACCAGGCCGCTATCCCAACAGCCAAAAATCCATTTCTCATATCCAGTCTCGTGCAGTTGTCCGTGCAAATTGGACGACTGAGCACCATAAAAGACACATCGCGCCCGCCTCGCGCGGGCTTTTTTCACTTGGGGAAAACCTATTACAAGCGCCTCGGCATGGGCGTCCGCGACTCCATCGACATCTCCAAGCTGCGGGTGCTGCGCGAAGCCGTGGCCGGCATCATCGTCACCCGCGCCGCCATGGTGCTCTCCGACCTGCTCGACCTGTCCGTCGCTCCGAATCGAGAGTTGGCGCAGGTTTATGACCGGGCACGAATAACCGGTCATCAGTGCGAAGCGTTCTATGATGCACTCGGGCGAAAATAGCCATCTCAGACTTCAGCCTCAAGATATTGAGAAATCCCACGTACCTGGCGATAATGGCACATTGATCTCAGAAGCTTGCAATGGACTGTCAGCGTGGAAAAATTTTACGGAATACAATATTTGAGAGGCGTCGCAGCTGGGCTAGTTATCATCTACCATTCCATGGTGATGGTTGCTGTAGCACCATACTTCGATAATCCGCTGGGTGATTTTGGAGTAGATATATTCTTTGTCATATCCGGTTTCGTAATGTGGGTAACCACAGAGGGTCAGAATAAAAGCATAAGAGAGTTCTGGGTTTCTCGGATATTGAGAGTGGCGCCTTTATACTGGCTGTTCACCTTTGTGCTTGTCGCCGCTGCGCTACTAATGCCAAGTCTGTTTTTCAACTCGCGCGGCGTCGATCCAGTATTCCTGCTTAAGTCGCTGTTTTTCATTCCCGCCCAAAACCCGGATGTTGGTGATGTCACGCCTGTATACACCATTGGATGGACCCTCACCTATGAGATGTTCTTCTACGCGATATTCGGTCTCTCCTTGGCATTGCAAAACCTGAGAAACAGGATTTTATTCATAGCTGCAGTTATAGTTACGCTTCCTGTCCTTGGGTCTGCTCTGGCTCCAGAAGGTCCACTGGGGAAAACCTATACAAGCCTGATCATCATTGAATTTCTGCTTGGCGTCTTGCTAGGGGTTACCAGGCAGCGCTGGGTAGGTATCGGGCTGTTGCCGGCAAGTCTATTGATTGGCGCTAGTGGCGTGGCGCTGGTATTGGCTGATTTCACTATATTCACTCGGGCTTTAGTATATGGCGTCCCAGCATTTTTCTTGGTAGCAGGATTTATTTCGATTGAGAAGTACGTTCGGTCAAATATTAATAGGGTCGCACTGTTGTTTGGGGAGGCATCTTATTCATTGTATTTGTCGCATCCAATTTCTCAACGAATCTGGTATGTACTATCCGTAACGACCTTTGGGCAGATAACCAGCCTTGCGATGGCAGCCTGGTACGCGGCAGGCGCCGTAACTGCGGGGCTGCTGGGCGGAATTGTATGCTACCTTCTTGTAGAGAAATATCTGCTGAAGCTGGCTAAAATGATCTCGCGCTCTTCCCTCAACGCCGGCCCAGCTATTGAGGTGCAGCGCTAGAGTGATGACGTCATTGGGCTGCTTGTTGGTTTTTTCTTGGAAGCAGCCTAACCCTATCTCTGTAGGTTTACGCTTGAATGGGGGCTTCAGCATTGGTGTCGTGGCCAAGGCCCAGGGCAAGGTTCTGCCGCCGCTCCACTGAGCTGGCTTTATCAACTCAGTACCCTGTTTGCGTACATGCCTCACGACTGAGCCCAACCGATACCACTCGAACACATCGGATAGCCCCTCGTCCAAAGTTCAGAGTTATTCGTTCGGCAGGTGTTTTCGATGTAGTCAGGTTAGCCACGCTCGAGCAAGATCGGGGAAAAGTACGAGCCGATGTCGACCATGCTGTTGGAGATCATGGCTGTAAAGACCCCACCCTACGGAGGGGTGGGGCTATACCTTTACGATAAATAAAGCTTTTCAGCTGAGGCGCGCAGTTCTGGTGAGGCGGATTTAAGATATTTCTCCAAATTCAGAGGTCGTTTTGCTCCGCGTTCCTTCTCAACCTGTTCAATAATGGCGTTGCGATATTCTTGTGGAATTCCGATCAACTTAAGAGATTGATCGATTTGAAGGTTGCTTGGGATGTTGCTGTAGTCAAGCAGGGAGGTCTGTGCGTAATAAGCAATAGCATGTGTTGCTACGTCTGAGATGCCTGAGCTTTCGAAATTGTAGGTCCACAGGCAATAATCAATGCGTACGGGAACGTATGTTTCTTCGATGCCTTTATCTCGATCTGCTGCATGTCCATCGAGTGCGATTAAATAAAGCTTTTTGTTGCTTGATGCGCCGGATGAGTTACCAATTAATGTGTCTAGCGCAGTACCTATCAAGCCGGTTAAGGCATCGCGCCATTTAGCTTCCGGGCTATGTAATAGACTGTCGACAGCATTCTTGATGCCTGCCGACGGTCCAGAAGATGACATTACATGAGTCCCCTCGTCCTGCATCATGTAGAGGCCTGGAGGGATCTGGGTGGGCGATCCAGACTTAGCGTCAGACTTGGATTTGGCAATGTCGTCTTCAACGAGTCGTTTTATTTCTGAAAGTTTTGTTTGAGCGAGTACATCTAACATCTGCAAAGAAGCTTTCACTTCTTTAGCTTTTTCGTCAGCGTGATTCTCTAAAGCCCGAATAGCGTTTTGAACAATTCCCATTGTTAGCTCCTTGCTTACGTTATCCCTAGGGAGAGCTCTTGAAAAAATCAAGAATGAAAATATCTAGCAGAAAACTAAAAATCTGCCAGCCGCAGCCCGAAAGCGCTTTCGAAAAATGCCCAGATGCAGGCCCTGTCGGTGGTAGCCATGTCTTTTCTGGATGTCGCCGGGCAGCCCGTCAGCTGTCCATGCCTGCGAGCGTTTGCCGGCCGACTGAATTGCGGGGGCGGGTTCCTTGTGCCATGAGATGACCTGCATCGATCGTGAGCGTGTAGGGCAGGCTGGCTGCCGGCACATCGTGTCCGCCGATCACCAGGCGGCGCTTCACCACGGCTACCAGTTCGGCAATGTCCTTGTGGTGCTTACGCTCGATCGCGGCGCCCTCCGAGGAGGGGTTAGGTCGGATTGTAGGGATTGGGTCTGCGCAGCTGAACTTGGTGTCGCATTTGCTTGTCATCGAAAAGGTGAGCCAGCATTTGAAATGCATTGGCCTTTTCTCAACGCTTACAAACCGTGACGAACCCATAGATGCCCCGAAGACAACGCAAGGCAACCAAGGTAAGGGCCACAATCATCTGCTCACGCAGTGGCAAGGTATTGCTGGTGCGCAGGAAGGGCGGCAAGTGGAACTTTCCAGGCGGCGTAATCGAGTCAGGTGAAACCCCGCAACAAGCCGCTGCTCGGGAACTTGCGGAGGAGACAGGATTGCGTTCCAGCAATTTGCTTGAACTCTGCAGCCTGGAAGCCGGCAACACGCTCCATCATGTCTTCACGGCATGTATAGGTGATTTTGATCGGGCTTCCCCGCGCAATGAAATTGCCGCCTGCAAATGGGTATCACGTTGCGACCTAAGCCGCGCATTGCTCAATGCTGCCGCCGTTGCATTGCTGTCGAAAGAGCTTCCGGCGCTATCGGCTTAGATATTCGTCGGCTCCGACCATCCCTGCAGATCAAGTAGGCGAATTTCTCGCTGGCTTTCGTATCCGCTACGCCACCCAGGAGGAGGCTGACGCCAGCGCCCAGCGCAGGAACCCGATAACCCAATCGCCTGATGTTCATACTCATCGCGCTAGGCTTCCCTGGATAATGGCATATTGCTACATTACGCCCCGCAAATTCCCAAGGGGCAAAGGCCACAATGAAACATATGCTTTTTCTGGGGCTCATCACTGCTAGGCGCTACTGGTGCCGATGCTGCTGGCCAGCGGCTGCACAGGTGATCTTTGTGGGAGCGGGCTTGCCCGCGAAGCAGGCGACGCGGTGGATGGCACGGGCTTCGCCCGTGTTCGCGGGCAAGCCCGCTCCCACAGTGATCGCGCAAACTTTCAGAGTTTGAACAGGACAGTTGCTTCCAAAGGGATCACGCCGGCCTCGGAAAATGAGCAATAGCAGCATTTTCGTAATGGCCGCCATGGGACGATAGCGGTCGGTCGCGAATGGCAGCTTTCTACCCATTGCAGCCGTTAGTCGCGCCCCCTTGAATTTGGATCATGGCAACAAAAATTCCATCTCCGCCATTCCTCCTGAAGGCCCCGGGCGGCTTCTGTGCAATCTCTATGCAACGAGAAAAAGCAAAGAGGTGATCTACCAGGCACCTGTAGCGCTTACTGCAGAGGGTTTCTATTATGGTTCGGGGCGATAAGTGATCATGGGGAAAAGATTGGAAAAGTTTCGAGCGTGGTTCACGCCACGTAAGCGCTTCTGGACAGGAATAGGCCTGTACGCACTCACTCTTGTCGTACCGGCTGTTAGCCCAGGGACGAGCGTCAGTTGGCTTGTGGGGCCCGCGGTCATTTTCTTCCTGGGTAGTCTTATGCCTGCATCGAGCGCTAAGCGATAAGGCGCTGGCGGCCAGTGCCGATCTGCGCTATTGCTTCGATCTCGGTCAATGCACTGGAGGTGCGTGAGATGAAACGGTTATTGCTGGGTGCTTTTCTGGTAGCGTCGGGCGCTGCCCAGGCCGGGATTCCGCTGTTGAACGCAACGTGCCCCGGCGACATCGAGGTCCATGCCGACAAAGGCGGGCCGATCTATATCAATGGCAAGGAAGGCAAGCTGAAGAAGTTCAGCGATAACTACTTCGAAGCCAAGGGCAGCGGGGTGACGGTTTCACTGTCGATCAACCCCGACGGTTCGCCCGATGTCTCGTATACCGGCAAGAACAAAGCCAACGGGGTATGCCAGGTCAAGGCGTCGTAAAAGGCCACCACGCATGAGCGCAGTGGTAGCAACGGGATGGGTTTCGGTGCTGGAACGGTAATTGCTGTGACCCTGAGACATTGATCTCGCGGAGAGCGCCGAAATGACTCAGGATGACCGCTATTACATGGTTTTCGTTGTGGCTGCTGTGCTGGTCCTGGACCTGGTGGCAACCTTAGTGTTTCTGAAGGCCATTGCCTGACCCCGAAAGTGGGCTCGGTAATACTCGGAGTTGGGGCCAATTGCAGTCGCTTATACCCATCCGACTCTGACATGCCCGAGCCTCGCCCGAACCCTTGCGAGCAGGAAGGCCAGCGGCCAGGCTGGCCTGTCTGATGCTTGCCAGAAAACCCGCTGAAGAAAAGCCTGCCCGCACCTCAAATGCATCCTGGACCCATATAGCAAACAACCCTATGGCACGGTTGTCATTGAGCAGTAACATGGGCTCACGAAAACTAAAAAATGGGCGTGCTACTTGGTAACACTTTCCCAGGTTCTCGGTGGGGGAGCAGGAGTGTGTCGCGTGAAGCGTTCAAGATCGGTAGCAGGCGCATTGCTTGTGTCTACCTTCGCCACAGTGTTCATGGCAGGTTGCGCACAAAACCCTGACGTGCGTGACGGGCATGATTATACCTCTGGCACCACCGCGAAAAGCCCACCCGCGTATCTGGGGTGCGTGAAGGGCGAACTTCCAGGGAGTGTGAAAACCTACGAGGTCGACGGCGATAATTCTGTCAGGCTGTTCATCGAAAGCACCGACCCCAGCAAGGCAGAGGGACTTGTGGAGCTGCGCAGTACGGGAGGCCAGCACCAGTTCACGGCCTATCAACGTGATGCCTGGTACGACCATGGCCGGTTGCTGGATGCCGCGTTGATGTGTTCAAAAGCATGATCAACTGACCTTCGAACACAAAAAGCCCGCCGTCGAGAGCGGGCTTTTTGTGTTTTGGGAGTGTCGGCCGGGGATACGCTTGCCGGTTCAAGAAACAGCAGAAATTGCCGATAATCCGCTCCGTAGTGTCATGATGACGCAAACCAAGCCATCACCACCGTCGGGTTTCTCGCTTGCTCCTATTCGTCGCAAAACTCAAAAGAACCTTATCTCCGCGTCAGTTCATGCGCTTGCTGGACACGCATGACCTGGGCAAGAAGCAGGTTAATCGCCTCCTTGCCAAAACAGGTGCCAGCACTGAAAGCCATGTGGTCATTCGGCCGCCGTTCTACTTCGAACGCGGCAATCTTGAACTGGGGCAGGGCGCTTTCATCAACAGCGGATGTGTGTTTCTCGACGAAGCGACTATCCGCATCGGCCGTATGGCCATGCTCGGCCCACAAGTACGTTTGTGCACGACCAGCCACGATCTGAATCCGGAGCGGCGCAAGGACAATGACTACATTGCCCCAATCACCGTGGGTGACAATGCCTGGATTGGTGCGGGTGCGGTGGTCTTGCCCGGTATCAGTATCGGGCACAACAGTGTGGTCGCGGCGAACAGCGTGGTAACCCAGGATGTTCCACCCAACGCGCTTTATGCAGGTTCACCGGCCAAGTTCAAGAAGTGGCTGGTAGAACCAGTAGCGACTTGAGCATTGCCTGTTTTGCATTTGCCTGAGATGCCCGCGATAATTCACGCATTTGGATGGAGAACAGTAGGTGGAAGCTAGAAGCGTTGTCGCCGAAATGTTCATTGGGATCCCGACGCATTTCTGGGTGTTGCCCGTTGCCGGCCTGGTTGCATACTTCGGCCTGAAATGGTCCGCCAGATTCAGCAGCCGTCGCACCCTGCTGCAAGCCTCGACTTACCTGTTGTTGCTGGCCCTGGCGGTACTACCCAACGGCGTTTATGCCCTGTTCCCACCGGCGCCCGACCCGGATGTGCTGTTGAACAACGCGCCATTGCCCAACTATGCGGGGCGCTTCTACCTCGATGCGTTTTACGTCTTCAGTGGTTGGGCGCTGAGCAAAGTGGCGAAGCTCAAGTTCAGCTGACTAGCTGCCCGGGCACCTGATGAGCGCAGTCACCAGGTTCGCTCATCCTCAAGCGCCTTCAATGTCGTCGATTTTTGCTGCGACAGAGCGCAGCTCGTCCGCAACCACATCGATGGACCTGATGTGCGCCGTGACATCGATCTCGCTCTGCGAGCTACCTCGCGCCTCCATGAACCGGGCGTGGCCACTCATGGCCTGACTGAGTTTTTCCAGATGGTCGGCTGTTCGGACCAGATCCGACTTGATGCTGTGAAGCGTCTCCATGGTGCTAAAGGCCTTCCTTGTCTATTGCTTCAACGGTCCTGTGAGCATCGCCTCAGGGCAGGGTGAAACGCAACAGATTTGTGGAAGGCCTATCCTTGCCCGAACGCTGAAAAGCGTGTGCGATCCATGCAGTGGCGTCAGAGGTTTCAGCTTTTTTCCTGCACCTGCAGCACAGAACCCTTGTCGTCGGTGACCAGCAATCCGCTGGTGTGGGTGCCGTCTGATTGTTGCTCGGCAAGTGGCACATCCGAGGAGCGGAAGATGCTACGGCCCTGCTCACCGGTTTTAAGCGTGACCAGCTTGCCATTCTGATAGAAGAATTGAGTGTTGTTGGCGTTCTTTTGCATGGTGTGTAGTTCCTGGCCGAGTCGCGGTGTGATGCCCCATTGGCTGTTTCACTTTCTCAACGTTCAGCCGCCCATGCTACTGGCAGAAATACCAGGTGCTTTCTATTGCTCCCGCTCAGGCTTCGTCCGGCAAACGCCCTGGGTTGAAGAAAAACGAGGCCACTACCACCGCCGTGATCACGCCTGTTGCATCTGCAAGAAACAGCAGCAAAGCACTGGTATGACCCTGCGCCAGGTGTTTGCCAAGCGCAAAGTCCACACCATGCGGGCATGCGGCGATCATGAGCAGCATGGCGGCCAGCAGGCCAGAAAGGAGCTTCAAGTAGGCCCTGCCGAATGCCAGGCCATAAGCCCAGAACACGAAAATACAGAGTACGGCGAGGCCGGTGGAGGTTGCATATTGGGCGAGTAGTTCCAGCCACCAGAGCATGGGGTTCTCCTGAGCAAAGCCGGCCGGTGATGCCGTGGCCTGATGTTAATCAGAAGCAGGGCAGGATGAATTCGTTCCTTGGGGCCCAACAATTAATTGCTGCTCCCGGGCTCTAATAAACAACCTGCTATGTGTTTTTTTTGTTGCTGGCGCGTTGTTGCTGTGTCAATTACGCGAAATTCAGCCGCCAGACCTTGGTTGATTAGAAACTCGGCGCAACCCTCGCTAGAATGCAGCGTATCCCTGACGGCCAATTGCAAATGCCTACTTTTCGTATTTTCATCGCTTCTGCGTTAGTTGCCACTCTTGTCGGCTGCGCGACGCCCGGCAAACCCACTGCCAGCAAGCTGACCAAAAAAACACCGCAGCAGTACGCCGCCTGTGTCCTGCCCAAGTGGCAAGTCTTGGCACCCCAGGCCACACAGAAGTCGATAGCCCACGGTTACCGGCTGACGGCATCCAGTGCGGTGGCCAGTGATGATGTGCTGGACGTGGTCGACTCTCGCGAGGGCAGCCGCGCGACCTTCTACAAGGGCAGCTTTTTGTCTGGCGACAAATTGCGCCAGGCTGCCAAGGAATGCCTGGACTGAGTCAGTAGCCCGAACCGCTCGAGCCGCCCATGCTGGGCAAGCGGGCTTTATGCTGGGCATTGCTCCATTCGGCGCAGGTCATGAAGGCGGTCTTGTCCACCTTGTCGTTGCCGTCGAAGCTGACGCTGTAGGGTTGCCGTTTACCGGCCTTGGTCAGCGTGTAGTCGAAGCAGGTACCAGGCACCACGGTGCGGTCGGACTCGGCCTCGGGTTTGCCGCCTATTTGCATCACCTGGTCTTTGCTCATGCCGGTATCGACCTTGGCCACCAGTGGCTGGTCGTGGTACTGCGCAGAGCTGGATGAGCAGGCAGCAAGCGTAGCCACGGCGAAAAGCAGCGCGTGAAGGGAAGTGTTCATGGCAGTGCTCCAGTAGAGGACGCCGATGAAGGCAGGTGGCTGGGGCCGCTCCTACAGATGGATTGTGGTACGCCACAGCATCAATCCGCCCGGTTTTTCATCATACGCCTGTACGTCTCGCGCATCCGCTTTTACAGAGTTGGCGGGCTTGCAGCGGGGTTTGTGCTGTCCGGCGTTCAGCGTTCGCGCATGAAGAAACCGGCAACGAACTTGCGGAAGGTTTCCAGGCTCTTGAAGTCGGCGTAGCGCTTGAAGTTTTCGGTGTCTGGCTCTGGCCCGATGGGCTGTTCCAGTAGCGACACGGACAACACCCTGTCCTGGTCCGAGGTCAGCACCAGTTCATCCATCACCTGGCCGCCGATCACCGGCCGGCGCATCTGCACCTTGACGCCTTTGCTGGCCATCCAGTCGATCAGCGACACCAGGGCCTTGAGCGGTTCGCGCTCTTCATCGCGATACACCGGGAACAGATGCGCGCGGGACAGCACCGGCACGCTGGCCACATGGATCAGCTCGTAGAAGTGGCTACCGGCGCTGGTTGGCGAGTAGATCACCAGCGCCAGCAACGGCCCGGTGGTGCGGCTACCGCCCCAGTACAGGTGGTGCCCCTGGAAGTCGAAGCCGTCTTCACTGCGGTTGTTGAACAGCTTGCGCCCTTTGATCTGGTCGACGCAGTCCAGCATCAGCCCATGGCGGCGATGGTTGCCGAACACGGTGGCTTCGCGCAGGCGGGACTTGAGCATCATCATGTGCTTCATGTCCAGCCGGGTTTCCAGGTAGTTGCTGGCAGGTACCCGTTCCAGCAGCGGGTAGCGGCTGGCCACGCTGCGCAATTCGGCAAACTGCGTGGTCAGGTCTTTTTTCAGGTGAGTCGCGTAGAGGTTGAGGCCACTGGTTTCGATCCAGGTCAGCAACAGCGACAGCAGGCGCTGCTGTTCGCGCCGGTCGTTACCCTCACTGGTGGCACTGTCGGTACCGGCGCGAAAGTCACCGATCAGGCGTAATGGCGTGTCGGGCGGTAGCCAGGCGGCGGGTGGCGCGGGGTCGTCTTCGCGCTCGGCGGCCTCCCGCTCGTCTTTGGTGAACGGGCAGCCAGGCGCGTGCTCGGCGGTGCCCGGGTTGTTCTTGAGAAACAAGGTGCCGGTGCTGCCGTTAAGGGTGACATTGAGCACCGGCAAGGCATCGTTGCGACAGTCGCAGGCCAGCCACTGGTTGGCGTTGCGTACCTTCATCAGTAGTTGGTTGGCCTGCAGCAGGCGGGGGCCGACGAGGCTGCCGGTGGCAAAGCCGACCAGCAGGTCCTCTTCGGCGGGGGTCAGGCTGCGCACCTGCGCAGCGGTTTTGTCGATGATTCGCATGAAGCAGCTCCAGGCTACGAGCCTCAAGCTTCAAGCAAAGTCGCGCCGCTTTCAACTTGCCGCTGGGTTACCACCGAACATCTTCGCGGCGCGGGCACGAATTTCGTCGGGGCTCAGGTCCTCCTTGTGGGTAGAGACGAACCAGATATTACCGAACGGGTCTTTCAGGGTACCGCTGCGGTCGCCGTAGAACTGGTCGGTCAAAGGGTGCAACTGCGTGCCACCAGCCGCCAGGGCCTGGGCGTAGACCTTGTCGCAGTCCTCGACATAGAGGTGCAGGCCAACGCCTGCGCCACTGAGCTTCTGGCTGGCGGTAAGGCCGCCTTCCATGTCACAGGGGTCGCCCAGCATCAGCGACGAATCACCGATCCGCAGTTCGGCATGGCCCACGCGCCCACCAGGGGCATCGAGGCGGAACATCTCGACCGCACCAAAGGCCTGCTTGTAGAACTCGATGGCTTTGGCGGCGTCGTTGATGGCCAGGTAGGGGGTGATGCTGTGCTGGCCTTCGGGGATGGGTTTGACTGCCATGTTCGACTCTCCTTTGCAGTGGGCGCCGGAGGGCGCCCTGTTGCTTAGAGTCGTTTGCGCCGATGGAAAATCGACAATGGCGCTAGATCGATTTTCTATAAGTGCTTCTGTCAGAAGATGTAGTCGGTGGTCAGGAAGCTCGACTGGCGGTTACGTATGATTTCGCTGATCAGTTCCTTGTTGGCTTCCTGGAAGCGCGTGGCGACCAAGGTGCGGATCGAGAACACGCGAAGGGCGTCATGCACCGACAGGGTGCCTTCGGCGCTGTTCTTGCGGCCGTTGAACGGGTAAGTGTCGGGGCCGCGCTGGCATTGCGCGTTGATGTTGATGCGCCCCACCTGGTTGGCGAAGATGTCGACCAGGCTGCCGATAGTCGCCGGGTCGTTGCCGAACAGGCTCAGCTGCTGGCCGTAATCGGAGTCCAGCACGTAGTCGATCACGGTTTGCAGGTCGCGGTAGGGCACTACGGGTACCAGGGGGCCGAACTGCTCCTCGTGGTACACGCGCATGTCGTGGTTCACCGGGTATAGCAAGGCCGGGTAGAAGAACGACCCGCGGCTTTGCCCGCCACCTTCGTTCAGCACGCGCGCGCCCTTGGCTGTGGCATCGGCGACCAGGCCGTCGAGGTAGTCGACCTTGCCGGGCTCCGGCAGTGGCGTCAGCGCGACACCCGGTTCCCAGGGCATGCCGGGCTTGAGCGCGGCCAGTTTGCGCTGGAACTTGTCGAGGAAGGCGTCGACCACGTCCTCGTGCACGAACAGGATCTTCAGCGCCGTGCAGCGCTGGCCGTTGAACGACAGCGCGCCAGTAACCGCTTCTTCGACGGCATTGTCGAGGTCGACCTGTGGCAGCACGATGCCCGGGTTCTTGGCATCCAGGCCCAGCGCCGCACGCAGGCGGTGGGGGCGTGGGTGCAGCTTTTTAAGGTCGCTGGCGGCCTTGTGCGTGCCGATGAAGGCGAACACATCGACGTTGCCGCTGGCCATCAGTGCGCTGACCGTTTCCCGGCCGCGACCATAGATCACGTTGATCACCCCCGGCGGGAAGCTGTCGCGGAAAGCTTCGAGCAACGGACGAATCAGCAATACGCCGAACTTGGCCGGTTTGAACACCACGGTGTTACCCATGATCAGCGCCGGGATCAGCGTCGTGAAGGTTTCGTTCAGCGGGTAGTTATATGGCCCCATGCACAGCGCAACGCCCAGCGGTGCACGGCGGATCTGGCCCAGTGTGCCTTGTTCGAGCTCGAAACGGCTGGAGCGGCGGTCGAGGTCCTTGAGAGCGTTGATGGTGTCGACGATGTAATCGCAGGTGCGGTCGAATTCCTTTTCCGAATCCTTGAGGTTCTTGCCGATCTCCCACATCAGCAGCTTGACCACCGCCTGGCGCTGCTCGCGCATGCGTGCCAGGAAGGTTTCGACATGCTGGATACGTTCGGCCACACGCATGTTCGGCCAGGCCCCACGGCCCTTGTCATAGGCCTGCACGGCGGCGTCGAGTGCGGTAAGGGCGGTGTCGGCATCGAGCAGCGGGGCGCTGCCGAGCACAACCTGGCGCTCTTCGGAGCCCTCCTTGAGCCAGACAGGGCTGCGCACCGTGGCAAGGGGGCCGTCCCAGCGCCTGAGCTCGCCGTTGACCAGATAGTCGCGTTGTTCCAGAGGGGCTTCCAGGCGCCAGGTTTCCGGGATGTTCTCGGCGCTGGGGAAGAGTGAATCGAGCAGACGGTCCATGGGTACTGCACCTCACATAGCTGGGCGGGTATCAAGCCGGGTGAATCGCTTCAGCTTCGAGCATGCACCGGCTGCTGGAAAAACACCAGTCTGGCTCAACCTGGCCGCTGGTGCCTGCTAATGACTCGGCAGGCACCGCATCCAGGATCAAAGCGGCAGATTGAAGAGGTTGTATGGCGGGTGAGTGAGCCACTCCTGGCGCAGTACAGGGTCCGTGTCTATCACTGCCAGTCTTCGCCAGAATTCCCGGCGGGCTTGATTCGGTTGTGACAGGAAAGGTTCGCGATCGAGCAAAGGCCGAAGGTCACGGCGAAACTGCAGTGGCAAGCGTTGCCACAATGCTGCTTGTGCCGGGCCTGTATTGTAGAAGAACTCCAGATAGTCACTGTCGCATACCATCAGATCCACGCCGTGGGCGGCGTGGTAAGCCTCGATTTCAACCAGCGCTGCCTGCCCCAGCCACTCGCTTTCAAGGCTCAGGGTTTCAGCTACCGGGCCCGGAACGGTGAACGCAGCAGGCAGTTGCTGGAACTGGTTGGACGAAAGATCCAGCACCAGAGGCTCACTCACCCGTTCCAGGCCCTGAGGTAACTCGGTGAGCGAACAACCGGACAGAAACAGGGTCCTGAGCTCGGTAAGCCCGTGCAGGTCTGGTGCCTGAAGCAGCGGGTTGTCAGTCAGATCAAGCGCGCCAAGCTGGGTGAACTGGTTGAGCGCAAGCTGGGCCTGGCCATCCCAGGTGATGCGATTGCTGTCCAGGTCCAGCCAGAGCAACTGCTCTGGGTTGGCTACGAGGGGCAGGCGCTGGAATCGGCAGTTGGTCAGCAACAGGCGCTTGAGCTTGGGGAATCGCTCGCAGAATTCAGCCGGGAGGTGGCTGAGCGACCGGTTGTTGCTGAGGGAAAGGTGCTCGATGTGGGTGAAATCGTCGGGTAGGGTCAGGCTGGCCAGGTCGTCGTTGCACAGGTCGAGGCTGGAAAGGTCGAGGCTGAAAATGCGCCCATCGCGTCCGTATTGCAGCGAGGAAAGGCGGCGCCAGGCGTTGATGATCGGACGGATGGCCCGATGCCTCTGGTGTGGGCTTGATGGGTCAGGCGTTGCCCATTGCCGCAGGTTTCGCCGCAGGGTGTCCAGACGCTGTTGCAGGTCCCGCAGGCGCTCGGTGGCAGAACGCATGTCATAAGGGTTGTGCTCTTCCTGTTCGTCGCCCAGCCAGTCGGCGAACTCTGCATCGGTAGCCTCTGGGAAGATCCGGCGGTACGCCGCCGCCAACGAGCCGGTCTGACCCGCTGGAGCGTGCAGAGGCGCCAAGGGACGGCCGCCGCGCAGCCAGCCTTGGGGTTTGCGCTGCCGGGGGCGTACTCCCCAGAGCCGTTGTGCCAGCACCGGCCGTTGCTCGTCGGCCCATGCCAGTACCCGCAGGCGCAGCACGTTGTCATCACGAATGCCCAACGCTTCGCGCTGCAAAGTTGGCAGCGCCTGCTTCAAGGCACGGCACAGGTCCGAATCCCGCTGCGCAGGCGCCGGGCGCTCTCCCAAATCGGCTTCATAGCCACCGGCAGCTTTGATTACCCGGCACACGGTGGTGGCCTGTTCACCGCCGACATGCTCCAACACTGGGCCTTGCGGGCTACCGGCACGCAACTCCAGGCGAAGGTCCGCAGGCCATTCGGGCATCGCATCGAGCGCACTGAACACCAGGCGCTCACTGTCGGCGTTACACCACGCAGGTTGCAACACGTCCTCCAAGGCACGTACCAGCGGCAGCTCACTGTGAACGTGTTCGATCTGCTGCCCAAGCGCTGCGGGCAACTGACCGTGCTCTTGCCAGGCGAGTGCTTCGGCATTGTCCATTGTTGCCAGAAAACGCCTGGCGAGGGCCGGAGAAAGGCGCGGGTACGCTGTAAGCAGCTGCTGCGTTGCAGGGGCGATGGGTGTGCTGCCGTTGTACAGCTGGTCGAACAATTGCGGCGTTGCGTCTGGCCCAATGGCGCGTACTTCGGCCTGTGCTGTCATGCGCTCCAGGGTGTCGAGCAACAGCGGCGGGGCTGGCTGATCGTGCAGGTGCACCTGGCGCAGGTGTTCGGCGTCGATGCCGCAGATGCGCCCGGCCTGCTCCAGCTGCTGGGGGGCGAACGCTGCGAACGGCTCACCCAGCCTGCGCGCGAGTGTTGCGAAAGGCCACTGGGAGGGCTGCTCATGCTGGCCGCGCCAGGCGCCTTGCCCGTTGTGTTCCAGCGGTGGTTGCCAGGCATCCTGCGCGTCCGGGTGGATGATGCGCCATTGCTGCAGCGTGTTGTCAAAGTGTTGTTGGTACAGATGGCCGTCCATGCGTATGAACTGCTGCCCCTCGTGCAGGTATTGGCCTTGCGCATTGGGCTGCAGGTGCTCTGGCAGCTCGATGCTACTGCGATAAGGGGCCAGGTCCTGGTTCCACAGCCGGTAGCCTCCGTTGCTGACGGGCACTTCCTGCAGGTTTTCCATCAACGGGCTACTGAACAGCCTGGGTACCAAGTGACCTGCCGCGATAAAACCGCCCATCAGGGCCAGGTTCAGGCCGACAGCCTCCAGATGACGCAAGGCCAGGCGGCGGTCGCCTTCCTCCCAGGCTTCGTAGCCCTCGAATACCTCACCCAGCAGTTGGCAGGCCGTGACGCCCAGCATCAAGGGGCCTACACCCGGTATGAAGAACCCGGCGAGGTTGAGCACATCCCAGCCGAGGCTTTCCCATTCAGCCAGGCGCCTGGCCCGTGCATTCGCATCTGCCTGGGCTGTCGGTACCGCCACCAGGCTGGCCTCATGCTTGAGGCGGGTCAGGTGCAGGTCCTGAAAGTAGCCGAAAGGTTCTGCCGTGATGGCGTGGCGCGTCGGGCGCAAGTCCGCCTGTGCCGCGCGCTGCCATGGGCGGTCATTGGCAGTGTTGCCTGAGGCATCGAGGTTCTGTTGCAACAGATCGAGAAAGCGCGCGCGCTCGTCCCGCACGACGTACGCCGCGAATGCCTGCCGTGCATCCGGTTCCAGCAGCAGGGTTGCCAGTGCATCGTGCACTGCATCAAGGTCTTTGCATTGACGCAGGGCTGGATCATGCCCTGGCAAGTAAAGGGCCAATCCTGCGGGTCCTGCGTCGATCAGCATGGCTTCCTGCAGGTTGATGCCGAACAGCGCAAGCTGCCAGCAATTCACGGTGCTGCCTTGCAGCAATCGTTGCACCTGATCGTGTGTGTTGCCGTTGATGTGGTGGCGCAGGTAGGCGAGGTCGGCCGCCAGGCGCAGACGGGCTTTTTGCACCCTGATGGCTTGCTCGCGGACGTTTGGCTGGGCGAACTGCTGCTCCAGATGGATTTGGTAGGCGCCACCCAGGTCCAGCTCACGGCAACATTTTGCGAACGTAACGGGCGAGAGGGGGAGCGGCTCAACCTTGTAGCGCTCCGAGGTGAGTGGAAAGTACGCCACAGGCGCCTGCATGCCGATGACTGCGGAGCCTTGAACTTGAATGCGGGTGACTTGGATG
This sequence comes from Pseudomonas sp. WOUb67, assembly GCF_050058005.1. NCBI lineage: Bacteria > Pseudomonadati > Pseudomonadota > Gammaproteobacteria > Pseudomonadales > Pseudomonadaceae > Pseudomonas > Pseudomonas sp. WOUb67. Next base: position 3,763,949 of record NZ_CP170112.1, read on the forward strand.
TTGCCGCTCAGGGCAATGGCACTCTGAGGCGTAAACGCCTCGTCATCGGCAAAGTTTTGCAGCGCAGCCTGTAACAGGTTGTCGATACGATGGCTGTAGAGATAGCGCAGGACGTTCCAGTGCCAGGTGCGCTCAACACGCAACAGCCGTGAGTTGTGTACGGGTGCGTGAAAGCCTTGTTCGGCAAGAAAACTTTGCAGCAAAGGCTCGGCGAACCCATTGATCTGTTCGAGGCCTTTGAGTGAGCGGGCCAAGGCTGCTTGTGAACGTACCAGGCGTGCGTGGCTGGCGCGTACTGCCTGGCGCAGGTCAGGGGCGGCGTTGGCGAACCCGTCCTGCTGATGCCAGGGGCTGGCCTGGCTTTGTTGTAACGCAGCCCACTGATTGGGCCTTGCCTGGCGGGCCCAATGTGGCAGCTGGGCCTCAAGCAGGGCTTGATGAGGATTGTTCTCAGGCATGTTGATGCTCCTTTTATGCAAAGAAGGCATCAAACGCTAATTATCAATAGCCAAGTGGTAATGAAATACCGTGTGAGTGGCACGCTTATAGCAAACTTCTCCTTGGAGCGGATTATCACGCAGGAAATTTGACGCCATGAACTTTGATCTAAAGTCTGCCAGGAGCCGCTTGCCAAAGCGTTTGCAGGCATCTTAAATTGTTACTGGATGTGATAGCGAAGTTGCAGGGCATATTATAAAAATCAAGGCGTTAAGTGTTTTTGCTGATTTTTTCTCTTTTTCAGATAGACCATAGAGCACTTCAAAGGACGTCGAAGAAGAAATGAAAGAGACCTTGACGGCTGTGGCGCGAAAGCACCTGTCACCCTCCATGCGCTACGAAATGAGGCTGCTGGCCAGCAAAGTTCGGGAAGTGGCGGCGCGTGCCTGTTTCTGGCGTTGGGAAGTAGCCAGGTTTCGGCTACAGCAGGAGAGCCCGTACGAAATTCTCTACATCGGCCGCAAGCAACAGCGGGAAATGGCCAAGCTGCTGATCGGTGGCAAGGGCCAGGGCAGCGCTTCGATCGTGGACAGTGCAAGTGCCACGGCGGCTGCCAACCATGTCGTGGTCATCAGCGAAATGCCCTCGTCGGGGGCGCTGTCAGTGCCGCATTACCTGAGCGCCGTAGTGCCGCTGGGCCGCTCGCTGGAGGACATCACGGCGCGCTATGACAGCGAGCTGCGGCGCAGCATCCGCAAGAACCGCCCGCTGTACCAGATGCGCCAGGCACTCTCGGACGACGAGATCGCCATGGCAGACCGTGAGCTGCTGCGCCCCTATGCCACCGCCAGGCAGGGTATCCATGCTGCGCAGTTCCCCACGGACGAAGTGTTCCGCATTGCCAAAAGCGTCGGCCGGCTCGACTTGATCATGCTGGGTGACGACGTGATCGGCTGCCATCTGGGTTGCGAAGTGGTACGTGGTGGCAAGCGTTACTGGAGCACGTTGCGTTTCGGCTATTGCGAGGCGGTGTTCAGTGATGCCAAGCGGTTGCGCGAGGTCAATTCGATTACCACCTTCATGGCGCTTGAGTGGGCTTTGGAGCAGGGCTTCGATTATTACGACATCGGCCTTTGCCTGGCGCGCCCGGACGATGGCCTGCTGAAATGGAAGCGCCGTCGCGGGGGGGACATCGACTCTTTGGGTAACCATGCCTACCTGTTCGTTCGCTTACCCAAGACCGGTACGGCGAAGTTCTTGTGGGATACGCCGATGTTTGCAGTGGAGGGCGACAAACTCACGCTGCACCTGGGGTTGCCGGACGGCCCGAGCGATGAAGAGGTTGCCAGCCGATACCACGAAATGGTGTTTGGCGGCCTGCACAAGATTTATCTCTATGGCGGCAACGAGGCGGGTGAACCGTTCGTGGAAACCCTGCGCAGCCGTTACGCAAGCTTGCAGTCACCGCCCACGATGGAAAGAGTCACGTGCAACTGAGTGGTTGCCAGGGATGCATTGATCTGGCGTTTTACGCCAGGGTTTAGACTTCGTCATCAGGGGAGGACGCTTCATGGGAAGCGACATCTCGCAGTTCAGTGCATCGCCCGCAGCCAGGCAGCACACCTGGACGTTGGCCGCCTACCGCTACATGGCGCGCAAGCGGCTGGGCAAAAACACGGCCCTCGACCTCAAGAGCATCGCCACCAAGAGTTGGGACATTGCCCCGGGCGAAACCACGGTGTCGCCGCCGGCCGTTTTCCTGCCTGGCCAGTTGGAGCGGGTCACGGGCTGGGAGGGCAAGCGTTTTTACCCCTACGTGCACCCCGCTCGCACCATGGAGGGCGGCATCAGCACGCTACAAGGGCCAACCCGCGGCTACCTGATCAAGAATGTGTGGCTGGTCGACGGCGCGTTGTACAAGGGCAAGGCCAGCCACTGGCTGTCGCTGAAGCCGACCACTTTCCCGACCATCATCGTGGACAACGAAATAGACCGCGGAGCTATTTATTGCACGCAGAACGGCAACTCGTGGTTCGGCACCTGGCTGATGGAAGATTGCCCGACCTATGCGCTGGCCTGTAACGAAGGCATACCGGTGACCACCGCGCCATCGGCCAGGTACCCGCTGTTTACCCAGGCGCCGGCCTATGAAGACTGGCTGGGCATGAAGCCGCTGCGCCTGCGCAGTGCATTTTTCCGTGAGCTGGTGCTGTTCGACGACCAAAGCAACAACCGCAGCCGGCATGCCCGCTACCAGGCCATGGGTGACAAGCTGCTATCCCATGTGCCGCATGCGCCGCACCCCGGGGTGTTCCTGCTGCGTGGCGGTGACGGCGACCTGCGCTTGTTGCGCAACGAACTGGAGCTTGCCGAGCACCTGCGTGTTACCCGTGGTTTTCGCGTCGTCAATCCGCTGAAGTCCGACCTACCGAGTATTGTCGCGGCCTGTGCCGGGGCCAGGGTGGTCATCGGCGTGGAGGGCAGCCAGTTGGTGCACGGGGTGAATGTGCTTCAGGCAGGCGGTTGCCTGCTCACCTTGCAGCCGCCGAACCGCTTTGTCAGCTACTACAAGTACCTGACGGACCGTGACCACCAGCATTTTGGCTTTGTGGTCGGCATACCGGAGGGCGATGGCTTTCGCATAGATATCGGTGAGGTGGAGCGCACGCTTGACCTGTTTCCACAGGTAAACGTGTAGTATCGGTGCATGTCATTAGCGAGTGAGTAAGGGGATGATCGAGGTTTCGCGGTTCTGGCGTGACCCTGCATTGCCCTTTGTCGAAGCGCGACGGGTAGGGGACGGGCGGCAGGTGTGCTACGCCGCGCACTCCCATGAGAGCTTTTCAATCGGTGTGATCACCGGTGGGCGAAGCACCTACCTGAGCGGTGACCTGCGCATCGAGGTCGTGGCCGGTACCACGGTGTTGATGAACCCGGGCGTGGTGCATACCTGCAACCCCATCGACGGCGAGCCTTGGTCTTACCTGATGCTCTTTGTCGACTTGCCCTGGTTGCAGGCACAAGGCTTTGAGTTGCCGACGCAGGCCTGGAGCGACTCGCCTGCGTTGTACCAACGGTTGTTGCAGGCGTTCGCAGACCTGTTCGATGCGGGCGTGCCTGACCGGGAAGGCCGCCTGGCCGCGCTGTTCGGCTCATTGCCGGGCTTTCTCGGCGCCAATGCCCGTGTGAGTGACGAAGGCTACCCACGGCTGGACGCGGCAGCAGCGTTCATACGCGCTCATCGCAGCGACCCGCTGAGCCTGGAAGATATCTGCACAGCGTGCGGCCTGTCGCGCGCCTACCTGATTCGTGCCTTTCGCCAACATTACGGGCTGACACCGCATGGCTACCTGCTCGACCAGCGCGTTCAGCTGGCCAGGGCGCAGTTGCGTCAGGGACGGGCGATTGCCGAGGTTGCGCAGGAGGCCGGGTTTGCCGACCAGGCGCATTTGCAGCGGGCGTTCAAAAAGCATCTGGCTGCGACGCCGGGTCACTACCGCAATGCCACCGGGGTCAGATAACCAGGTAAACAGCACTGCCTGCCAGCAAAACCGCCAACCCTCGATTGAGCAGGCGCATGTGCCGTGGGTTGCTCAGGTACTGGCGAATCACGCTGCCGGCCCATGCCCAACTGGCCACCGAAATGAAACAGATCGGCCCGTAGATCCAGGTGAACAACCACAGCAAGTGCTGCTCACCGCCGGTGTAGGCGCCGACCCCGGCCACTGCCGCCAGCCAGGCCTTGGGGTTCAGCCATTGCATGGCCGCGCCGTGCCAGGCCGAGGGGGCGGTTGTTGAGTGCGCGCCAGTCAGCTGGCCATCGTCGCGGGCCAGTTTCCACGCCATGTACAGCAGAAACATCACCCCACCCCAGTGCAGCAGCAAGCCCAGCACAGGCCAGCGCAGCAGCAGCTGGTGCAGGCCCAGCCCGACCAGCACCAGCAACAGACAGAAGCCCACCGTGGCGCCGGCTACATGGGCCAGGCTGGCGCGTAAGCCATGGCTGGCGCCGCTGCTCAGGGCAACGATGTTGACCGGGCCGGGGGAGATTGACGCCGCCAGTGCGAAGGCGGCCATGGACAGGGACAGGCTCATGAGAGGGATCCGGGTAGTTGCAAGGAACCATGATTTTCAGCCGTTGGTTGTCTAGAGTATTGAATAAAAGTCCCCAACCAAGGCTGACCCCCATGCGTTACAGGTTTTGTAATAGTTTTGCGCTATCAGAGAAACCTGCTGTGCTTGTAGGATTATTTTCCCAATTTTCAATCAAGGTATATATGAGCACCTTCGCGGAGCCCCCCAGTCTCTGGCCTTTCAGGCCGTCCCTCCTCTGTCCTTGTGACGCTTCCCTCGTGAGTACCCACTAATGGAATGGCTAGCCGATCCCACGGCCTGGCTAGGCCTGTTGACGCTTATTGTCCTCGAGCTGGTGCTGGGTATCGACAACCTGGTGTTCATCGCCATCCTGGCAGACAAGCTGCCGCCGCATCAGCGCGACCGCGCGCGGGTGATTGGCCTGAGCCTGGCGTTGATCATGCGCCTGGGCCTGTTGGCCAGTATTTCGTGGATGGTTACCCTCACCGCACCTTTGATCGATGTGTTCGGCAAGAGCTTCTCTGGCCGTGACCTGATCATGCTGTTCGGTGGTGTGTTCCTGCTGTTCAAGGCCACCATGGAGTTGCACGAACGCCTGGAAGGCCATGTGACCCAGGCCAGTGGCACGCTGCGCCATGCCGCATTCTGGCCTATCGTCGCCCAGATCGTGGTGCTGGACGCGGTGTTCTCGCTGGATGCGGTGATCACGGCAGTGGGCATGGTTGAAGAGCTGTCGGTGATGATGATCGCGGTGATCTTCTCGATCGGTATCATGATCGTTGCCAGCAAGCCGCTGACCCGCTTCGTCAACGCCCACCCCACGGTGATCATGCTGTGCCTGGGCTTCCTGATGATGATCGGTTTCAGCCTCACCGCCGAGGGCCTGGGCTTCCATATCCCGAAAGGCTACCTGTACGCGGCGATTGGCTTCTCGATCCTGATCGAGCTGTTCAACCAGCTGGCCCGTGCCCGCCGCAAGCGCAGCCTGCAGCAGCACCGGCCGCTGCGTGAGCGCACCGCACATGCCGTGCTGCGCCTGCTGGGCGGCCGCCGGGTCGAGGCTGACGAGGTGGGCGAGGAAATCGCCGACCTGGTCGATGGTGGCGAGGAACAGGTGCTGTTCGACCGCCGTGAACGGGTGATGATCAGTGGCGTACTGAACCTGGCCGAGCGGCCGATCCGTACGGTGATGACCGCCCGTACCGAGGTCGATGTGATCGACCTTGCGCAACCGGCCGAGGTTATTACCCAGACCCTGGCCAACTCGCCGTACTCGCGCCTGCCGTTGATACGTAATGGCCGTGTCGACGAGCCACTGGGCTTCGTGCACAAGAAGGAGCTGCTGAAGGAGTTGTTGTCGGGCAACCAGCCGGATCTGGAAGGCATGGTACGGGCGCCGTTGAACCTGCTGGAGAGTTTCAGCATTCTCAACGCCCTGGAGCAGATGCGTGCGCAGTCGACCCACATCGCCTTCGTGATCAACGAGTTCGGTGACTTCACCGGCCTGTTGACCATGACCGACATCCTCGAGTCGATTGCCGGTGAACTGCCGGACGCGAGCGAGGTTGAAGGCCCCGGTATCGTCCAGGAGGGCGAAGGCTTTGTGGTGAGCGGTGCACTGAACCTGAGCCAGGTGCAGGCACGTACCGGCTTCAGTGCCCGTGCCACAGACGATTACCAGACCCTGGCAGGCCTGGTGATGAGCTTGCTCGACCGCCTGCCGATGGTGGGGGATCGCCTGGCCTGGAATGGCTGGACGCTCACCGTGGAGGCGGTGGAAGAGCGCCGCGTGCGCCAGGTTCGGCTTATACCGAACGGCGACGCTGACGCAGCAGGTGCTTGAAACCTTCGAGCACCAGTACCAGCACCGCGGCCCAGATCGGCAGGTACGTCAGCCACTGATCCGGGCCGATGGTTTCGCCCAGCAGCAGCGCCACCCCCACCAGCAGCACGGGCTCGACGTAGCTGAGCAGGCCGAACAGGCTGAACGGTAGCATGCGACTGGCCAGTACGTAGGCGATCAGGGCCGAGGCACTGATGGCCCCAAGGACCGGGATCAGGGCATATAGGCCCGGGTGAGCCTGCAGGTCGCCAGACGAAAGCGGGCCCTGGATCACGAAGTACAGCGCCCACGGCAGCAACAGGCACATGTCGCACCACAGGCCACCCAGGTGGTCGGTGCGGCAACGCCGGCGCAGTACGAAGTAGATCGGGTAGCCGATCGTCACCAGCAGGGTTTCCCAGGCAAAACTGCCATTTTGGTACAGCTCGTGGCCTACGCCCAGCGCGGCGCAGGCCACGGCTACCTTCTGCAGGCGCGACAGGCGCTCGCCATACACCAGCCGCCCGGTCAGGACCATGGCCAGCGGCAACAGAAAGTAGCCCATCGACACTTCCAGGCTGCGCCCGTGCAGGGGCGCCCACAGGAACAGCCACAACTGCACGCCCATCAACCACGACGTACCGACCATGCCCAGCAACAGCACGGGCGTGCGTTTTACCCGGCCCAGCAGGTCGCCTACCCGTTTCCAGTCCTTCGAGACAAGCATGAACAAGGTGAGGCAGGGCAGCGTCAGCAGGGTGCGCCAGCCAAAAATCTCTTCGCCATCGAGTGGCGCGAGCAGCGAGGTATAGAAGTACATCACAGCGAACAGACAGGACGCCATGACCGATGAAACAATGCCTTTTGACACAAGTGCCTCGAATGGGGGAGTTGAGCGGTTGGATCAGCCGCGCATGATCTCAGGGGGCGCGCCTTGCGGCAACCGTGACGCGCCCGGATGTGCGGCCAGTGCCTCAAGGAACTGCGCCGCCGGCATGGGCCTGGCGAACAGGTAGCCTTGCTGGAAGTCCACGCCATGGCGGGCCAGGTAGTCGCGCTGGATGTCGGTTTCGACGCCCTCGGCAACGATGCCAAGGCCAAGTTTGGCAGACAGCTCGATGATGGTTTCGAGGATGTGCAGCGACAGCGCATCGCCGCCGATCATGGCGACGAAGCTCTGGTCGATTTTCAGGTAGTCGACCTTGAACTGGCGCAGGTAATTGAGGCTGGACTGCCCGGTGCCGAAGTCGTCGAGTGCAATCATCACCCCCATGGCATGCAGTTTCTCGAACAGTTCCAGGGTCACGGGGGTGGGCTCGATCAGCTTGCGCTCGGTCAGCTCCAGGGTCAGTACCACCCGGCCGGGCGGGAAGTGCTGCAGGAAGGTGCGGCAGTCGTCCAGCAGGCGCAGGTCGCGGCAGTGGTCGGCGGTGATGTTGACCCCGATGTGGAAGCCATCCTCCAGCAGCCCGGCATAGGGCGCCAGGCTCTGGGCAGTGTGCATCATCAATGAGCGGGTCATGGCGACGATCTGGCCGCTGTGCTCGGCATAGGGGATGAACAGGTCAGGGCGAACCAGGCCTTCTCGCGGGTGGTTCCAGCGCATCAGCACTTCAACACCGGCCCAGCGGTAATCGCCCTTGCGCACCACCGGCTGGAAGTACGGCAGGAATTCGTCGGCTTGCAGGGCCCGATCCAGCTCGGCGCGGGGCGAGGTGGCGCGGCGAATCTGCCAGCGGCAAACCAGCGCGGCCACGGTACCCAGCACCAGCAGCAGGCTGAGCAGGGCAGGGTAGTGGCTGCGCAGCAACTGGCCCTGCTTGTCGGCACTGTAGCCACCCTGCACGCTGAACGGGTAGCGCGTGGAGCCGAGCAACACGTTTGCGCTGGCTGCGGCAGGCGGTACGCCCTTTTGCACAACGCCGTCCTTGCCCATCCAGGCGTTGCCCACGCGTATTTGCAGGTCTTCGTCGGGGCCGATCAGGCGCAACGCGGTCAGCAGATGGTCGCCATCCACGGTGGTGATTGCACCGTTGTCGCCGTCGCTGGCGCGGTACACCAACAGTGGATGGCCCGGGGTGACCGAGTTGCCGTCCATCAGCCACAGTTTGCCGTCGGTGTAGTCGCTGGCGTTCACTGGTTCATCGAATTCGCCAAACAGCGACGTGCAATAAAGGTTGTTGTGCCTGAACAGGTTGGTGGAGCGCACGAAGGCATTGCGGGTCACCTGGGCACGCAGCGCAAGCTGGACCTGGTCACAAGGGCTGGCAACCAGTGGCAGTAGCGCATTGGCAGCGCCGGACAGGTTGTCGAGGATGCGTTCGACGTGCTCTACCGCCTGGCGGGTGGTGGCCTCGCTGCTGGCCTGCATCTCGCGCTCGACCTGCCAGTTCATCACGGCAAGGCCGCACAATACCGGCAGCACGCCGACGACCCAGGGCAGCAGGTTGCGCCATCCCAGGCTGGCGCGGCGTTTAGCAGTAAGGGGCATGCTGAAGTGATCTGTAGGAGGGGTAACGAGAGGATAGCCGCTTGTCGGAACGTACGGCCAACTAAAACGCGACAAACTTTTTTACGCCATGTAGAATCCATTTACGAATACAACAATAAGGTCCTTCAATTCCGAAGGATCAAGCCCGCCGAGAATGGGTCCATATGACATACCATGGGTTCAAGCTGATCATAGGTGACTTCCTCGCCCGCAGCGTGCGGGGAATCCCGTGCTCCCCCCCGTTTCTGTTCCACATCCCACGCAATCAATAATTTTTCGCTGCAGATGAGGACACGAACATGGCTGATATCTTCGATAACCCAATGGGCCTGATGGGCTTCGAATTCATCGAACTGGCTTCGCCTACCCCGGGCGTACTTGAGCCGGTCTTCCAGATTCTGGGTTTCACCAAGGTGGCGAGCCACCGCTCCAAGGATGTGCACCTGTACCGCCAAGGTGGCATCAACCTGATCCTGAACAACGAACCTAAGAGCATCGCCTCGTATTTCGCGGCCGAACACGGCCCGTCTGTATGTGGCATGGCGTTTCGCGTGCGCAATGCCCATGAGGCCTATGCCCGAGCCCTGGAGCTGGGCGCCCAGCCCGTGGAAATCGAAACCGGGCCGATGGAACTGCGCCTGCCGGCAATCAAAGGCATCGGTGGTGCGCCGCTGTACCTGATCGACCGCTTCGAAGAAGGCAGCTCGATCTACGACATCGACTTCAACTTCATCGAGGGTGTGGACCGCAACCCGGTGGGTGCCGGCCTGAAAATCATCGACCACCTCACCCACAACGTTTATCGCGGGCGCATGGCCTACTGGGCTGGCTTCTACGAGAAGCTGTTCAACTTCCGCGAAATCCGCTACTTCGATATCAAGGGTGAGTACACCGGCCTGACGTCCAAGGCCATGACCGCTCCCGATGGCATGATCCGCATTCCGCTCAACGAAGAGTCGTCCAAGGGTGCCGGGCAGATCGAAGAGTTCCTGATGCAGTTCAACGGCGAAGGTATCCAGCACGTGGCCTTCCTGACCGACGACCTGCTCAAGACCTGGGATGCCCTGAAGGGCTTTGGCATGCGCTTCATGACTGCGCCGCCGCAAACCTACTACGAAATGCTTGAAGAGCGGCTGCCTGGTCACGGCGAGCCGGTCGACCAGTTGCAAGCACGCGGCATCCTCCTCGATGGTGCCTCACAGCCCGAAGACAAACGCCTGCTGTTGCAGATTTTCTCGGAAACCCTGCTCGGCCCGGTGTTCTTCGAGTTCATCCAGCGCAAAGGTGACGATGGCTTTGGTGAAGGCAACTTCAAGGCGTTGTTCGAATCCATCGAACGTGACCAGGTACGCCGCGGTGTGCTGAGCACCGACTGATGCCGTCTGGGTAGCGCCGCCTTCATGTAGCGTTGGCGGCTCTATCACGGCTGCTGGAGCGTGCCCTGAACAGGCCCAGATAGACGATCGAGCCGGTCACGATCCCCACCAGCATCAACGAGGGCAGGATCTGCAGCATGGACTGGCGGATTTCCTGGGCGGTGTAGCCTTGCGCGTAGCCGCCTTTTACCTTGTACCCATACTTGGTCGAGAATGCGCTTGCCAGGAACTCCGACTGCGACGGACGCTGTGCGTCACGGCTATCGCCTTTGCTCCAGATGTAGCGTTCGCCGAACTCCAGTAGCAGTGTCAAACCATCCTGAAAACCATCCAGTTCGTTGCGCAGCTGTGAGGCATATGCGGTGACGATCACGCCGCCGCCGCTGCCTTGCAGGTAGAAATTCACCAGCAGTTTGCGACGTTTGTCAGGTTGCCCATAAGACAAATCGACCTGTTTGCCCGATAAACTAAAGGCAGATAAGTAGTCCAGCGAGTCTGAAGTACTGCTGCAGTAGGCTTCATTGCCCATTACCAGGGTCAACGACCTGAGCATGGAGCGGCTCACGACCTGCTCCTGTAAAACGCTTCTGGCGCTTTCGCAGGGTGTGCCTGCCAGTGGCAAGGCACGCTGGCCAGCCTCATGCAGTCGATTCAGTGCCTGGTCAACGCTGAAAACCGCTTCCTGAACAGAAATGGCCGCGTTTTCCGCAAGCTTCATTTCCAGTTGAACAATCATCACCAACAAACCGGATATCACAGGCACCAGGCCTACAGTGGTGAGCAGCAGGAGCTCCCGCAGGCGGCGCCCGGCGTGCATGATTTTCAGCATGGTGCATCAGTTCTCCGGGCAGAAGCTGTTCGTGGTGTACAGCTGAGCCCAGAGCCTATGCATTCAATGACTGGCCGGCTGTAGTCCGCGCGCAGTCTGCGCGAGAGGAAAACCAGAAGGCTGATGTAAGGCTTTACCTGCCGTTGAGGTTCTCCAGTACTTTCTCTGCGAGCAGTGCAGTGGAGTCAGGGTTCTGCCCGGTGATCAGCCGACCATCCTCGACCACGTAGGGTTTCCACGGGTCATCATGTTTACTGTACTCGCCGCCCCGGCCACCTAGCTCTTTTTCCGTCGAGAAAGGCACCACCTTGTCCAGCTCGACCAGTTGTTCCTCGACATCGGAAAAGCCGGTCACTTTGCGACCCTTCAGCAGCAGGCTGTTGTCGCTGAGCTTGATGTTGAGCAGGCCGGCCACGCCATGGCAGACCGCTGCAACAATGCCACCCTTTTCATAGACCTTGCGTGCCAGCTCCTGCAGCGGCTTGTTTTCGGCAAAGTCGTACATCACCCCGTGCCCACCGGTGTAGTAGATGACGCTGTATTCGTCGGCCTTTACCTGGCCAGGGCTCAAGCTGGTGCCCAGGCGGGTCATGAAGCGTTTGTCGTCATACCATTGCCAGTCCAGGTCAGGGGCCATCTGCAGGCTGTGTGGGTCGACAGGGACGTAACCACCCTCTGGGCTGACATAATCGACCGTGTAGCCGGCCTTTTCGACTTTCTCGACAAAGTGCACCGCTTCACCCAGCCACAGCCCGGTCGCCCGTTTCAAGGTCGGATACTTGGCTGTATTGGTCAGCACTACCAGCATTTTCTTGCTCATGACCACGCTCCTGTCGGCAACCTGAATGGGCCGTTGCTCCCTGGCCCGTGGGAAAACCTAATCAGCATAGCTGTCACCTGCAAGTCCGCCATAATGTGCGATGCGCGCTGTGCTAACGTGAACGAACACCCAAGGGGGAAGCCCGATTGGGACAGCACCTTTTCAACCCTGAGCACTGCGGAGTCACGAAATTGGTCGCACCTGGTACGCCGCGCAAGGCTGCGCAGACGGTCACCCTGCACCCGTCGGTCCTGGCACCCCTCGACCTGATGGGCGAACGGATCGCCCGGTTCGATTGGGGGCGTACCTCACTCGGGCATTTGCCGTGTTGGCCGGCGTCGTTGCGCACTGCCGTCGACATGATGCACTTGTCGCCATTCCCGTGTGCGGTGGTCTGGGGCGCCGACCTGTGCGTGGTTCACAACAAAGGCTATCGGGCGCTAAGGGCAGTGTTTCCGGATGCGTTGGGCAACGCGTTCGATGTGCTCTGGAGTGATCTCTGGCCTGCAATGGGGCCGTGGGTATTCAAGGCGCTTGAAGGTTGCTCGAACTTTGTCGAGGATCCGCCCTTGCGTATCGTCTGCGCAGAAGACGGCGAAGCGCTGTGGTGCGCGTTCGGTTATGCACCCCTGCACGATGAACTTGGCAACGTGGCGGGGTTTCTGCATACGGTGATCGAGACCACGGCCAGCGTAGAGGCGCACAGTCGCTGGCGTGAGCAGGCGCAGGGCTTTGAGCGGCAGATAGCGCGACATGTGGCCGAGCGCGAGCAGATCTGGCAGTTGTCGCGTGATGCAATGATGATGGTTACCCCAGATCTCAAGCTGTACTCGGCCAACCCTGCCTGGTACCGCATTCTGGGTTGGCCCGAGGAGCAGGTTCGCAATCTGCAGATACTGGAACTGGTTCATCCAGCGGACCGCGCCGAGGTAGAGGTGGCCGTCACCGGGCTCCTGCAATACCAGGATGCAGAGCACCTGGAGACTCGATTGCGCCATTGTGATGGCCATTATCACTGGTTTCGCTGGAGTGCCCGATATGATGGCAGATTGCTGACTGCAGTGGGCCGGGATATCACCGGTGAGCGCGAAGAAGCCGCGCGTCAGTCTGAGGCGCTGATGCGCAACAGCGAACGCATGGAAGTGGTAGGCCAGTTGGCAGGGGGCATGGGCCATGAGATGAACAACCTGCTGTCGGGTATCGGTGGCAGTCTCGAGCTGTTGCAGCGGCGCCTTCAGGAGGGGCGCATGGAGCGGGTTGAAACCTATGTGGAGGTCGCTCGCGACTCGGTGCTGCGCGCCATGGAACTGACTCATCGCCTGTTGGCGTTCTCTCGCCATCAGCCGCTGGCGCCGAAGCCGCTCGACTTCAATCGGCAATTACGGCAAAGCGAACCGTTGCTACTGAAGGCACTTGGCGCAGAGATGCGTCTGCAGTGGCAGCTGGATGTGGTGCCTTGGTCTGTATGCCTTGACGTCCCCCAGTTTGAAAATGCCCTGGTCAACCTCTGCTCCAATGCCCGAGAGGCTTGCCTGGCGCGTGGTAACGTTACTATTCGTAGTGTCAACGAGCGGTTGATGGCCAGTTTTCCTGATGAGAAAGGCCTGCCGCCTGGCGACTATGTCGCCTTGCATGTCGAGGATGATGGCCATGGAATGGCGGCGGAGGACATCGCCAGGGCCTTTGAGCCGTTCTTTACGACCAAGCCCATCGGGCGCGGTTTCGGGCTCGGGCTATCGCTGGTGTACGGCTTTGTCGGTCAATCGGGGGGGTACGCCTGGATTGAGTCGACCCCGCAACAGGGCACCAGGGTTTCCATGCTTTTCCCAAGGTGCAATGACCCGGTACCCGAAACGCTCAAACCCGAACAACGCACCCGGTGCATGGCCCAAGGCGAGCGTCTGTTGCTGGTCGATGACGAATTCAACTTGCGCGCGGTGATGCGTGAGTACCTGACTGAGCGCGGCTTTGTGGTCACTGAAGCAAGCGACGCGAATACTGCGCTGGAGCGCTTTCGGCTGGACGACCCTTTTGACCTGGTGATCACCGACATTGGTTTACCGGGCGGGTTCAGCGGTCGGCAAGTGGCCAAGGCCATGCGCATGCAGCTACCTTCTCAGAAGATCCTGTTCATCACCGGCTATGCTGACCATCCGATTGAAGCGCAACTGCTCGAACAGCCGGGTACGGCGTTGATGAACAAGCCGTTTTCGATGGCGGACCTTGCCGACCAGGCAATACGCATGCTCGAACAATGACGTGCTTCAGGGTTGGCCAAGAATCTGTGCGACTTGAGCCTGTAGCGTTTTCAGTTCGAATGGTTTGCAAATAAGGTGCATGCCCGTGCCGAGGAACCCCTCGCGGGCCATGGCCGTTTCCGCGTAGCCGGTAATGAACAGCACCGGCAAGCGTGGGCGCAGGCTGCGTGCGATCTCGGCCAGTTGGCGGCCATTCATGCCGGGCAAGCCGACATCGCTGACCAGTAGATCCACGGGTTGTGCCGAGCGAAGCACTTTGAGCCCTTGGGTGGCGTTGGCCGCGCTACGGCAGGGGAAGCCGCTCTCGCGCAGGGCCTGGCACAGCAATTGACGGACATGGGGGTCGTCCTCGACGACCAGCACGTGTCGGCCTTGGCGCTCTTGCACAGGTACCGGTTTGCTCGGTGCCTGGACTTGACCGATATGGCGCGGCAAGTACAGGTCTACCCGTGTGCCCTGGCCGATCTGGCTGTGCAGGGCCACATGCCCGCGAGACTGTTTGCTGAAGCCGTACACCATCGAGAGGCCCAGGCCGATGCCTTGGCCGATCGCCTTGGTACTGAAAAAGGGTTCGAACGCACGCTCCAGTGTGCTTTGCGCCATGCCTTGGCCGTCATCGATGATGCTCAGGCGCAGATAGTCACCGGCGCACAGCGTTCCGCTGGTGAATTGCTTGCTCTCGATGTGCTGGTTGCTCGCCTCGATTCGTAGCTGGCCGCCACTGGGCATGGCTTCGCAGGCATTGAGCAGCAGGTTGTCGAGGGCTTCCTGGAGCTGCTTGTCATCAGCTTCTACGGGCCACAGGTCTTTGGCGATGTGCACGTGCAAGGTTACGGAAGGGTTCAGGCAGGCCTTCAGGCGTTTTACCTCAAGCAGGCTGTGCAGGTCGACACGCTGGCTGTTCAGCGATTGGCGGGAGGAGAAGGCCAGCAAGCGGTGGGTCAGGCGGGCTGCGCGTGCAACTGCCTCACGGCCCATGTGCAGCACGCTGTCCAGGCCATCGCTGCGGCCTTGATGCAGGCGCCGTTCTATCAGCTCGAAGCTGCCACCAATGCTCGTCAGCAGGTTGTTGAAGTCATGAGCAACCCCCCCGGCCAGCTGGCCAATTGCGTCCATCTTGCGTGCCTGGTAGTGGGTGAACTCGTTGCGTTCCTGCTCCTCGTCCGACAATGCGGCCGGGGTGTTCAGGCGCTGCTGAAGGTCCTGCAACTGGTCGCGTGTCAGGTATTGCCGGCGCCGGTTGCGCAGGGCCGATTGGGTCATGTGCAGCAGTTGGTCATTGTCGAACGGGGCGACCATCAGTAGAAGATTGCCCACCGGGTGGTTACTCGCGCCAGTGGCCGACCAGGCACCCTGAATCAGCAGCACGATGGGCAGGTCCGACCAGCTTTGTTGCTGGTCGATGAATGCCTGCAGCAACGCGCTTGGGCCCTGGCTGAACACTTGCTCGGCAATGATTGCCAGGCCTGCGCCTTCAGTCAGGCAGCTTTGCAGGTTGGCCAGGTCGACGGCGCACAGGCTATTGATGCCGGCTGAAGCGAGCAGGCGCGAGGTATCCGCCGCTAATGGCGGAGGTGCCAGGATCAAGGCACGTTCATCCAGCGCCAGTGAATGGGCCAAAACGACTCTCCTGTAGGGTGGCCTGATACCCACTGGACCTTGGGCACACGCTCAGGGTTCAACAATATTCAGGTGATACCTACAGGCCCTGCTGCAATACGGGGTCGTCCGGGTTCTGCCGCTCCAGTTCGGCCAGCAGCACCTGTACGTTCTGCAATTGCCCGGTCTCTTTCGAATACTGGATCAGCAGCACCCGCGCCCGGCGGTTGGCCGGTTGCCGGTTGAGCACGGTTTCCAGCTGTTTTTGCGCGGCGTCGAGTTGTTCCAGCTCGTGCAGCGTGACTGCCAGCGTATAGCGATAGTCGGCGTTGTCCGGGTCCAGCTCGACGGCGCGGGACAAGGCCAGCAAGGCGTATTCGCGCTGCTCGTGGCGGTTCAGCCAGAGCCCCAGCTCGTACTGCAGGAAGGCTGAGTCGGGGCTTAGCGCCAAGGCTTTGCCCAACACCTGCCGCGAGGCATCGTGGTGGCCCTGACGCTCCAGTAGGCGCACCTGGGTGGCCAAGGCGTCGAGGTTGCCGGGTGCGACCGCCAGTGCCCGCTGTAGGGCCGTGGCCGCCTGGGTGTAGTCGTTTTCGTGCAGGTACAGGCGTGCCAGGTGTACCTGGGCGTCGGCATCCTCGGGTTGTTGCTCGAGCGCCTGTTGGTAGTGTTCCAGGGCTGCCTGCAATGGGCCGAAATACAGGCCGATGGCATCGGGGTCGAGGCCCAGCAGGGCATCCACGGCAGCAAAGCGCACGCTCTGATCGTCGTCGTCCAGCAATGGGCCGAGCACCAGGCTGCGCTGGGCCGCCGGCAGCAGGCGGCGGATACCGGCAATGGCCGCACGGCGCACCAGCGGGTCGGCATGCTCCAGGTCCTGGCGAGCGAGTTTCAATGCCTGGGGGGAGGGGTAGTTGGGTAACTCGGCATAGAGTGCTACGCGGCGGATAGGGGGCAGGTCGTCGCGTTGCAATTGCTGGTACAGCACGCGCGCAGCGCCGGGTTGGCCGTCATGGGCCTGGCGCAGGGCCTTGGCATAGCTGTGTGCAGGCAAGGTCGGCGCGGCTGGCTGCTCATCGCGCCACAGGTAACCGAACAGGGCCGATACCAGGATCAACAGCAGCAGGGCGATCAGGTAGCGGTTGCGTCTGTGCATCGGACGATCCGTGGTGGCGGGAAGGGCAGAGCTTGGGCCAGCCGGGGGGTAAATGCAACCGAGTGAAGGCTGCTGGGTGTCTGTCCCAGGTGTTGCGCTGGCGCGTAAACCGAGCGCCGCCCGCGCGGCGCATCGCGAGCTGCGCTCGCTCCTACGTTTGTGTCGGGCCAGTAACGCCTGTGGAAGGCGCGCGCGACCGCCTTGTTTGTACGACGCGATATCGAGCCGTGCTCCCAGGCGTTCGCGCACAAATCCCATAGGAATAATTGGCCTGAAACAAACGTAGGAGCGAGCGCAGCTCGCGATGCGCCGCGCGGGCGGCGCTCGATCTCGCAGGCGCTGAAGATGCAAAGCCATAAAAAAGCCCCGCGGACCAGGGCCTGCGGGGCAAACGGTTGGGGGAGGAGCCAACCAAAGGAGTCGTTGAAACGGGTGTATCAGCGTGCGCTGGCCACGGTCTCCGGTTGCCAGCCGCCGCCCAGGGCCTTGTAGATGGAGACGATGCCGCGGTACAGATCGACCTCACCCTGGGCCTGCGCATCCTCAGCGCTCAGCCGCTCGCGCTCGGCGTCGAGCAGTACCAGGTAGTCCACCGTACCTTCGCGATAACGAATCGAGGCCAGCTCCGCTGCCTTGCGGCTGGCGTCGCTCTGGCGCATCAGCGACAGCAGCCGCTGCTGGGTCTTGTCGTAATCGCTGAAGGCGTTGGCCGATTCTTCCAGGGCCAGCAGTACCTGTTGCTCGTAGTTGGCCAGTGCCCCTTCGGCATCGGCCTTGGCGCCGCGCAGGCGGGCCCGTACGCTGCCCAGGTCGAAGGCCGCCCAGGTAATGCTCGGGCCCAACGCCCAGGCATTGGCTGCCGAGGAGCCGAGCTGCGAGCCGCGTGCGGCGGTAAAGCCAAGGAAGCCGCTGAGGCTGACGCGGGGGAACAGGTCTGCCGTGGCCACGCCGACGTTGGCGGTGGCGGCCGCCAGCTGGCGCTCGGCACTGCGGATGTCCGGGCGACGGCGCAGCAGTTCACCCGGGTCACCCACCGGCAACGCCTTGGCGATGGCCGGCAGGTCCTTGGGTGACAGGTCTACGCTGAGCGCGTCCGGGCGCTGGCCAAGCAGGGTGGCGATGCGGTGCCGCGCCCGTGCCTGTTCGGCCTGCAGCTGCGGCACGGTGGCTTCGACCCCGGCCAGGCGCGCATCGGCACGCACCACGTCGAGGTCGTTGCCCACGCCGGCATCACGTAAGGTTTCGGTAATGGTCCGCGATTCCTGCTGGGTCTTGAGGTTGGCCAAGGCGATCTTCTCGCGCAATTGCGCACCGCGCAGTTGCCCGTAGGCATCGACTAGTTCGGCGATCAGGCTGACCTGCAACTGCTGCAGGTCGGCGGCGGCGACCGCTTCCTGGGCTTCGCTGGCCTCGATCTGACGCTGGATGCGGCCAAACAGGTCAAGCTCCCAGGCCATGTCCAGGCCCAGGTCATAGCGCTCGCTGTTCACCCGCTGCGTGGTCTGGCCGGGAATCTGCCCCTTGCCGATGTCGCTGCTGGCGCGGCTGGTGACCACCGGGAACTGGTCGTTTTCGGCGTCTTCGCGGATCGACCGGGCGGATTTCAGGCGGGCGAAGGCCACACGCAAGTCACGGTTGCCGTCCAGCGACGCTTGTACCAGCTGGTTCAGCACCGGGTCGTCGAACTGCTTCCACCACAGGCTTTCGAAGCGGCTACGGTCGTAGGCCTTGGCCTGCACATCACTGCTCAGTTGTGCAGGTTCGGTGGCCGGGGCCTGGTAGTCCGGGCCTACCGCACAGGCTGCCAGGGCCAGTGCCAGCAGGCTTGGGGTCAGGGGTTTGAGCAGGTTCATGCATGGTTCTCCAGCACTTGAACGCGTTCGGCCTTGCGGGCCTGGCGACGCTCGACGAAACGGCGAATCAGGAAGAAGAACACCGGGGTCAGGAACAGGCCGAACACGGTCACGCCGATCATTCCCGAGAACACCGCCACACCCATGGCATGGCGCATTTCCGAACCGGCACCCGAGCTGAATACCAGCGGAACCACGCCCATGATGAAGGCAATCGAAGTCATCAGGATCGGCCGCAGGCGCAGGCGGCAGGCTTCCAGTACCGCAGCCAGCGGATCCAGGCCTTTGGCCTGCTCATCCTTGGCGAACTCGACGATCAGGATCGCGTTCTTGCACGCCAGGCCTACCAGTACGATCAGGCCGATCTGGGTGAAGATGTTGTTGTCGCCACCCGACACGATCACACCGGTGATGGCCGACAGCAGGGTCATCGGCACGATCAGGATCACCGCCAGCGGCAGGCTCCAGCTTTCGTACTGGGCGGCCAGTACCAGGAACGCCAGCAGTACGCACAGCGGGAAGACCAGCAGTGCGGTGTTGCCCGAGAGGATCTGCTGGTAGGTCAGGTCGGTCCACTCGAAGGTCATGCCGTTGGGCAGTTCCTCTTTCAGCAGCTTCTCGATGGCAGCTTCGGCCTGGCCAGAGCTGTAGCCCGGGGCTGCGGCACCGTTGATTTCTGCGGTGATGAAGCCGTTGTAGTGCATGACGCGGTCCGGCCCGGAGGTGTCGCTGACCTTGAGGAAGGTCGCCAGCGGGATCATCTCGCCGAGGTTGTTGCGTACCTTCAACTGGCCGATCTGCTCGGCATCGAGGCGGAACTGCTGCTCAGCCTGGACGTTGACCTGGTAGGTGCGGCCAAAGCGGTTGAAGTCGTTGGTGTACAGCGAGCCCAGGTAAACCTGCAGGGTGTCGAAGATGTCGGTGATTGCCACGCCGTGGGTCTTGGCCTTTTCCCGGTCGATGGCGGCATCGACCTGCGGCACGTTGACCTGGTAGCTGGTGAACAGGCCTGCCAGCTCCGGCACGTTGTGGCTCTTGGTGATGATGTTCTGGGTTTCTTTGTACAGCGCTTCGTAACCCAGGTTGCCACGGTCTTCGATTTGCAGGCGGAAGCCGCCAATCGTGCCAAGACCCTGTACCGGCGGTGGCGGGAAGATGGCGATGTAGGCGTCCTGGATATCGGCGAACTGGGCATTCAGTGCAGCTGCGATGGCCGCCGCCGACTGGCTTGGGTCCTTGCGCTCATCGAACGGCTTGAGCGGGGTGAACACGATGCCGCTGTTCGGGCTGTTGGTGAAACCATTGATCGACAGGCCAGGGAAGGCCACCGAGTCGGCCACACCAGGCTGCTTCAGGGCGATTTCGCTCATGCGCTTGATCACCGCCTCGGTGCGGTCGAGGCTGGCGGCGTCGGGCAACTGGGCGAAGGCCACCAGGTACTGCTTGTCCTGGGCCGGCACGAAACCGGTCGGGGTGGACGAGAAGCCGAGGTAGGTCAGGCCCATCAGGCCGGCATAGACGAACAGGGCGATGCCACTGGAGCGGATGACCCGGCGCACGCCACCGACGTAGCTGTGGCTGGCGCGGTCGAAGAAACGGTTGAACGGGGAGAACAGCCAGCTGCCCAGCAGCTTGTCGAGGAACCGCGAGAAACGGTCCTTGGGCGCATGGTGGTCCTTCAGCAGCACGGCAGCCAGGGCCGGCGACAGGGTCAGCGAGTTGAACGCCGAAATCACGGTGGAAATGGCGATGGTCAGCGCGAACTGCTTGTAGAACTGCCCGGTGAGGCCGGAGATGAACGCAGCCGGCACAAACACGGCGCACAGCACCAGGGCCGTGGCGATGATCGGCCCGGTCACTTCGCTCATCGCCTTTTGAGTGGCTTCCAGCGGTTTCAGGCCCAGCCCGATGTTACGTTCGACGTTCTCCACCACGACGATGGCGTCGTCCACCACGATGCCGATGGCCAGCACCAACCCGAATAGCGACAAGGCGTTAAGCGAGAAGCCGAACAGGTGCATCACCGCAAAGGTACCGATCAACGATACCGGCACGGCCAGCAGCGGGATGATCGAGGCACGCCAGGTCTGCAGGAACAGGATGACCACCAGCACGACCAGCACCAGGGCTTCGAACAGGGTGTGCACCACGGCTTCGATGGAACCGCGCACGAAGATGGTTGGGTCATAGACGATGCTGTAGTCCATCCCTTCAGGGAAGTCCTTCTTCAGCTCGGCCATTTTCGCCCGCACTTCGTCGGAGATCTCGATGGCGTTGGAGCCTGGGCGCTGGAAGATCGGGATGGCCACCGCCGGCTGGTTGTTCAGCAGCGAGCGCAAGGCGTACTGGCTGGAGCCGAGCTCGACCCGGGCGATGTCCTTCAGGCGGGTGATCTCGCCATCGGCACCGGCACGGATGATGATGTTCTCGAACTCTTCCTCGTTGACCAGACGGCCCTGGGTGTTGATCGACAGCTGGAAGCTGGTGGAACCGGGGGCGGGCGGGGCGCCCAGCTGGCCGGCGGCCACCTGGCGGTTCTGCTCGCGGATTGCCGCTACCACATCACTGGCGGTGAGGTTGCGCGAAGCGGTCTTGTTCGGGTCGAGCCACACGCGCAGCGAGTAGTCGCCCATGCCGAACAGCTGCACGTCGCCTACGCCGCCCAGACGCGCGAGCTCGTCCTTGATGTTGAGGATGGCGTAGTTGGACAGGTAGAGCATGTCGTAGCGGTTGTCCGGCGACGTCAGGTGCACGACCATGGTCAGGTCGGGCGAGGCCTTGTCGACGGTGATACCGATACGCGTCACCTCCTCGGGCAGCTTGGGCTGGGTCCGGGTGACGCGGTTCTGCACCTGCACCTGGGCGTTGTCCAGGTCAGTGCCCAGGGCGAAGGTGATGGTCAGCGTCAGCTTGCCGTCAGCGGTGGACTGGGAGGACATGTACAGCATGTTCTCAACGCCCGTGATGGCCTGTTCCAATGGCGCGGCGACGGTTTCGCCGATCACCTTGGGGTTGGCGCCGGGGAAGTTGGCCCGCACCACCACGGTGGGAGGCACCACTTCGGGGTATTCGCTGATCGGCAGCTGGAACAGCGAGATCGAGCCTGCAATCAGCAGAATCAACGACAGCACTGCGGCGAAGATCGGCCGGGTAATGAAGAATTTCGAGAAGTTCATCGGTGTGGTCCCTTAACCGCGTGGCGCCTGGGCGCTGGCGACTTTCACGTTGTTGCCCGCCACTTTCGGCGCCGGGTTGCTGGCCTCCAGTGCCTGGCGCTGCTGGGCGAGGGCGGCGAGGGTCTGCTCACTGGCCATTGGGGTTTCTTCCGGGGTGACCGGCGAGCCTGGGCGCACGCGCTGCAGGCCCTTGACCACGATGCGGTCATCCTTGGCCAGGCCGCTGCGCACGATACGCAGGCCTTCCAGCTTCGGCCCCAGTTCCACGGCGCGGTAGGTGGCCTTGTTGTCCTTGTCCATGACCAGCACGAACTTCTTGCCAAGGTCGGTGCCCACGGCTTCGTCGTTGATCAGCATGGCGTCGTACTGGGCGCTGCCCACCAGCTTCAGGCGTGCATACAGGCCGGGGGTGAACTGGCCGTCGCGGTTGTCGAACACGGCGCGGCCACGGATGGTGCCGGTGCGCGGGTTGACCTGGTTGTCGACGAAGTTCATCTGGCCCTGGTGCGGGTTGCCGGTTTCGTTGGTCAGGCCCAGGTACACCGGGGTGCTCTGGCCACGTTGGCCTTCGCGCGCCAGCTGGGTGTACTTGAGGTACACGCGCTCGTCGGCGTCGAAGTAGGCGTAGACCTTGTCGGTGGACACCACGCTGGTCAGCGGGGTGACGTCGGCCGTGACGATGTTGCCGGCAGTGTACTGGGCGCGGCTGACGCGGCCACTGATGGGCGCGGTGACGCGGGTGAAGCTGAGGTTCAGGCGCGCCAGGTCGAGTTGAGCCTGGATTGCGTCGACACCGGCGCGGGCTTCGGCGGCAGCGCTGCTGCGCGACTCTGCAAGTTCGGCGGAAATGGCGTTGCTGTCGCGCAGGCGCTCGCCACGGCGGGCTTCGTTGGCGCTGCGAATGGCGGTGGCCTTGGCCTGTTGCAGTTGGGCTTCGAGGCGGCGGACTTCAGCCTGGAACGGGCGTGGGTCGATCTGGAACAGCAAGTCGCCTTTCTTGACCTGGGCGCCTTCGGTGAAACCCACGAGATCGATCTGGCCCGAGACCCGCGGGCGAACTTCGACAGTTTCCGGGGCTTCGAGGCGCCCGGTGAACTCGTCCCATTCGTTGATCGGTTGCTCGATCACCTTGGCCACAGTGACCTTTGGCGCGGCGGGAGCTTGCACGGCGTCGGGGGTTCGACCGCAAGCGCTGATCACCACCACTGCCAGGGCAGCGAGGGGAAAGCGCAAGGGTTTGAGAGATTGTTCCATGGAGAACTCCGCCAATGTATTAGTAGTGGGCGGAGTGTGAGTGTGTTGCGCGTGAGGCACGAATCGAACGGGACGAAGGTTAATATCACGCTGAATGATATGTGTGGATCAATCATCGATGCCGGGCATGGTTGGGTGTGGTTGGCGAGAGATGTGGTGAAGCCAGCAGGTGCTCGTCAAGCAACTTTCAGCGCCTGTGAGATCGAGCGCCGCCCGCGCGGCGCTTCGCAGCACAAGGCTGCTCCTACATCTTTTTCGGGCCAATTATTCCTGGGGTATTTGCGCGCGTGCACCTTGGCGCTTGGCTCGACATCGCATCGTACAAACAAGGCGGTCGCGCGCATTGGCGCATGCGTTACTGGCCCGAAACAAATGTAGGAGCAGCCTTGTGCTGCGAAGCGCCGCGCGGGCGGCGCTCGATCTCACAGGCGCCCAACCTCTATCGGCGTGCACCTGCAAGCCCATACGCAGGTCCCGAGCCAGTCCTCAAACATCGATGGCTGGCATGATGGGGCTGCTTGGCAGCCCCTGCGAACACGGTTTCAGAACCGCCAGCGGGCATTGGCCATCAGGTTGCGTGGCTCACCATAAGAGCCAGAGCTGAACGTGCCCAGGCCATCGTAGTACTTCTTGTCGAACAAGTTGTTCAGGTTCAGCCCTACGCTCAGGTGTTCATCGAAGGCATAGTTGGCCAGCAGCCCGACCACGCCAAAGTCACGCTGGTGCGCCTTGGTGCCCAGGTCTGAATTGACCGCGTAGATGTCGCTTTGCCAAGTCATGTTGCCGCCCACTGTCAGCTTGTTCCAGTCACCGGGCAGGCGATAGGTGGTGGCCAGCTTGAACAGGTTCATGGGCTGGTTGGTCTCGACGCGGTTGCCCTCCTTGTCGTGGGACTCGCGGTAGGTATAGCCGCCAAATACATTCCAGCCCGGCAGTACCTCGCCGGAGATTTCCGTTTCGATGCCACGCGTGGTGGTGCCGGCAATGGCACGGTAGATTTCCTGCGGGCCACTGTCATCGACCAATTGCGGCGTGTTCTTCTGTTTGACTTCGAACAGCGCGGCGCTGGCGTTCAGCGCGCCGTCGTAGAATTCACCCTTGATGCCGAGCTCGTAGTTGTCGCCTTCGAGCGGGTCCAGCGAGGTATTGCTGGCGGTCTTGTAATAGGTCTGCGGCAGGAAAATCTGCGTCCAGCTGGCGTACACCGAGTACGTGTCGTTCAGGTCCAGCACCACACCGGCGTAGGGCGTGACCACGCCGGACTTCTTCGTACGGTCGCGGCCAGTGACTTCGCCGGTCAAATCGTCGCTGCTGTCGTCCTTCTGGTTCCACCAGCTCACCCGGCTGCCGAGGATGATCGACAGCGGATCGTACGGCTTGAGGCGCACGGCGGCGTAGACACCGGACTGGCTCAGGCGTGACAGGCTCTCTTCGGTCTTGGCCAGGTGCGGCTTGCCATGGGGGTCGCCATCCCACTCATAGATGTTGTCGACAGCAGGGAAGCCGCGCTCGTAGGTCGGGTAGTTGAGGTGGGTGTAGGCCAGGTTGCTGCCCAGCACCAGCTCATGCTCGCGACCGCCCAGCTGGAACGGGCCGGTGGCGTACAGATCGAAATTGTCCTGGGTCTGGTAGCTGTCCAGGCGGTTGATGTACATCGATACGCCGCTGCCGGTGAGCGGGTCGGGTGTGCCGCCACTGGCGGAGCCGGTGACGCCATGGCGGTATGCGTACTGGTGGCTGTACGCGGCCTTGGCAACCCAGTCGTTGGCCAGCTTGTGTTCCAGCAGGCCGGTGAGGTTGTACTGGGTATTGTTCAGGTAGCTCCAGCGCGCGGCGGGGTTGAACGACCGCGAGAAGTTTGTCGCGCTGCCATCGCTGTTGAACAAAGGGATGTGCCCGAAGCTGACGCCATCGGCGTTGTTGTTCTGGTAGTCGAGGCTCAGGCGCAGCAGGGTGTCTTCACTCAGGTCGATGTCCAGGGCGCCGTACATCACGCGCTTGTCGGTCTTGTACCAGTCAACGAACGAGTTGGCGGTTTCGTACACCCCGACCAGGCGGCCTCGGATGTTGCCGGCTTCGGTGAGCGGCCCGGAGACATCGGCCTCGGTACGGTATCGGTCCCAGGAACCGACCTCGCCGGCAACCGTCGCCTGCGCATCCTCCGTAGGCCGCTTGCGCACCAGGTTGAGCGTGGCCGACGGCGTGCCGGCGCCACTGAGCAGGCCGGTGGCGCCACGCACCACTTCGACCCGGTCATAGATCGCCATATCGGCCAAGGTACTGGTGAATTGCTGCGATTCGTTGGCGATTTGCGCAGGGATGCCGTCGTACTGGAAGTTCTGGATCTGGAAGCCGCGGGCGTAGAAGGTATAGCGTTCGCTGTCGCGATGGTTGCTGGACAGCCCCGGTGTGAACTTGACCACGTCATCGATCGAGGCCAGGCGGTGATCGTTCATCACCTGGCGCGTGACCACGCTGACCGATTGCGGCGTTTCGCGCAGTGACAGGCCCAGCTTGGTTGCCGTACGGGTTTGCCCGGTGGTGTAGGCGCCCGTGTTCTCGGTGGTTTCGCCCAGGCCATTGCCCACCACGCTGGTGGCGCCCAGCTGCAAGGCATTGCCGGACTCGGTCGGGTACAGCACATAGGCGCCTTGCTCGGCAGGCGCAACGCCCAGGCCGGTGCCAGCCAGGAGTGCGGCGAAGCCCTGTTCGACACTGTAGGTGCCTTGCAGGCCGGCACTTTGCTTGCCGGCAGTGAGCTGGCTGTCGAACGACAGCACCACCCCGGCTGTGTTGGCGAAGCGGCCGAGCACCGTACTCAGCGGGCCACCGCTGATGGCGTAGGTCTTCTGCGCGCTGGCTGCCTGGGCCATGGCGGCACCGGGCAGCAGCGGCGGGAGCAGGGCGAGCGAGGCGCCGAGCAAGGCAAACGTGAGTGCTTGGCGGGGTGGTGAGATAAGGCGGCGCATGCGAGCTTCCTGGGCGTAGTGTTTTCGGTGTTATTGCCAGGGAGGCGAATGGGCGACGGCAAATCGACAATGCCCTGTGCATTTTTTTTCAGGCATTGCGGCTCAAGGGTTCTATGCGTGTCCAGAAGCGGGTATGACGCACCAGTTTTACCGGCAGCGAGCGGGTAAGGGTGGACAGGGTCAGGTCAAGATCGGTGAGCGAATAGGCGCCGGAAACCCGCAAGTGGCCGACCGCCGTGGCACAGCCCAGGTAGCCGCTGCGGTACCGCTGTAACTCTTCGAGCAGGTGATCCAGGCGCCAATCGTCCACCACCAGCTGGCCTTCGGTCCAGGCCGCGTCGGTACTGGCCAGTGGCATGCGTTGCAGGATGCCTTTGCTGTCGAACAGCAGGCCGTTGCCACTGTCCAGACGGGTTTGCTCGCCACCCGCGTTGATAGGGTTCACGACGACGGCATGCTGGTAAACGCATACGCGGGTCTGGTGGTCGTGTTGCCTGACGCTGAACCGGGTGCCCAGCGCCCTGATGTGCCCTTCGCCAGTGCTGACCATGAACGGGCGGTGATCGGGGGCGGTCTCGACAAAGATCTCCCCGGCGCGCAGCCGTAGCTGGCGGGTGTCGTTGCTGAAGGCAATGTCCACCGCACTGCCGGTGTTGACGATCAGGCGGCTGCCGTCACTCAGCGTCAACCTGCGCTGTTCGCCGATGGCAGTGCGCACGTCGGCCAGCCACACCGGCGCATCGCGATAACCGCGCCAGCCCAGGGCGCCAAGCCCCGCGCCCAGCAGCAGCCCCTTGAGCAGCATGCGCCGCTGCAGCGCCGGGCCCTGCTGGCCGGCACGCTCAAGCACGTCATGGCCCAGTGCGCCTTGTGCCTGGTTCAGTTGTGCCTGCAACATGGCCACCCGCTGCCAGGCCCACTGGTGCTGGGGGTCGGCCGCATGCCAGGCCTGCCAGCGTTGCTGCAGGTCCGGGTCTGCAGGGGCCTCGCCCAGCCGGGCGAACCACTGCGCAGCGGCACTCAGTGCCTGGCGTTGGGGCAGGGGGCTCACTGGCCGTGTTCCAGGGCAAACAGCAAGCAGTGCTCGGTGGCGCGGGCAATGTACTTGGTGACCGAACTGACCGATACGTCCATCTGGGCGGCGATGTCCTTGTAGCCCAGGCCACGCAACTGCGATAGCAGAAACGCCTGCTTCACCTTCTTGCCCAGGCCCTCAAGCATGGCATCGAGCGCTTGCAGGGTTTCCACCAGCACCCAGCGTTCTTCGGGGGAAATCGCATACTGCTCGGGTTGTTCGGCCAACAGTTGCAGGTAGGCCTGCTCCAGTGCCCTGCGGCGGAAGCTGTCGATCATCACGCGCCTGGCCATGGTCACCAGAAAGTGGCGTGGCTCGCGCAGTTCACCGAGCAACGGCTGGCTACGGTCGGCCAGCAGCACACGCACGAACGTGTCCTGGGCCAGGTCGGCGGCCTGCTGCGAACACTGCAGGCGGCCGCGCAGCCAGTTCACCAGCCAGCCGTGGTGGTTGGCGTACAGGCCGGCCAGGCTGTGTCCGGTCGAGGGGAGGGAGTCAGGCATGGTGCTGTTGCGCGCTAATGAGAATTAGTCGCAATTTATGTCAATTGCGCACATTCAGCAATGGCCCAGCTACAAAGGGGAAGGGGAAGGGAAGCTGCCCGGAACAAGCAGGGCGCGGTGATGTGTTGCGAAAAGGGGCGCAACGCGCCCCGGCAAACTCAACTCAATACCTTGAACCCATGGGTGCCATCCCGCTCCAGTTGGGCAATCAGCCCGAACTCCCAGTCCAGATACCCCTGCATGGCCTCGCGTGGGTTGTCAGTGCCTTCATAAGGCCGGCGATAACGGTCGGTGCGCGCCACCGCCAGGTGCGTTTCGCCACTTTCCAGCGGCTTGCCCGCCGCAATCCACCGCGTCGTGCCGCCGTCCAGTACGTACACCGGGGTTTGCGTCAGCGCCTGCAAGTCTACCGCCGCAAAGCGCGCCAACAGGCTGCTGCCGCAGGTCAGTACATAGCGCTCGGCTACTGGCAGCTGTTCCAGCACCTGCGGCAACTGCGCGCGAATTGCCCAGTGGGCACCTGGAATATGGCGTTTCACGTAGTTGGCACTGCTGGTGAAGTCCAGCAGCACGGTGCCTGGCGTTTGCAACCAGTCGTCCAGCTGCTCGACGCCGATTTCGGTGACTGCGGGCAGTGCAGGCTGGGGGGCCTGCCATTCGCCGGTCTCGCTGAAGTCTTGCAGCGACAGGCCATCGAGCACGGCTACCTGCCAGCCCATTTGCGCCAGCCATGAAGCGCTCATGTTGGCCCGCACGCCGTCATCATCCACCAGCACGATTCGCGCCCCGCGCACGCTGGCGACGTGGTCGGTTTCCTGCACCAGTTGCCCGCCCGGTACACTGCGGCTGGCCGGCAGGTGGCCGTGGGCATATTCCTCGGGGGTGCGCACGTCGAATAGGTAGGTGGTGCGCTGGGTATCGGCCTGCCAGGCGGCCAGGGCTTCGCGCTCCAGGCGTAGCACACCGGCACGGTCGGCCACATTGCGCGCGCGTTGGGCGGCGTTGGCGCGGGTGTTGTCGCTCACCTCGGCGAAGCGACGTTCCTGGCCGTGGGCCAGCGTCTGCCCGGCCAGGGTCCAGCCGATGGTCCCGTTGCGCAGGGCAGCGACGGGGTTGGGGATGCCGGCGTTGACCAGCGACTGGGTGCCGATGATGCTCCGGGTGCGCCCGGCGCAGTTGACGATGACCTGGGTGGCGGGGCTGGGCGCCAGTTCGGCAACCCGCAACACCAGCTCGGCGCCCGGCACACTGATGCCCCCCGGGATGCTCATGGTCTGGTATTCGTCGAAGCGGCGGGCGTCGAGCACCACCACATCGGCCTTGGCGTCCAGCAGCGCCTGCACCTGTTCGGCCGCCAGCGACGGCGTATGGCGCACGCTTTCAACCAGCTCGCCAAAGGCCTTGCTCGGCACGTTTACGTCGCGGAACAGCTCGCCACCGGCGGCGCGCCAGCCGGCCAGCCCGCCTTCGAGCAATGCGACATCGCTGTACCCCAACGCCAGCAGGCGTTCGGCGGCCTGGTGTGCCAGGCCCTCACCGTCGTCATACACCGTAATGGCGGTGTCGCGCCGGGGCACGCGGGCGTAGATCTCCAGTTCCAGCTTGGACAAGGGGATGTTGGCAGTGAACAGGGGGTGTTCCTGGGCGAACGGGTCTTCTTCGCGCACATCGATCAGCGCCAGTTCTTCATGGGCCAGCAAGGCCTGGCGAATGTCTTGGTAGGAGCGGGTGGCAACGGTACTCATGGGGCAGGGTTCTCTTTGGACAGGTCCCAGATGTTGGGCAGAAGGCTGTTGGAATAGCCGGAAATGAACGGTTTTTCACTGCCGTCGGGCAGGTACACCGCGCGGCTGACGGCGCCGATGTTGGCGCCATACACGTGGATGCTGATCGACACCCGGTCGTCGAACGCGTTGCTGACCTGATGAACATCGCCGATACGCGGCGAAACGGCCTCTACATGGCCGGGATCAAGGCGTACGGGCTCACCCGCTGGCAATAATGCGCCGTGTTCGCTACGGGCGAAGCCTTGCGAATATTCCGCGCCGCGCAGCATGCCGATCAGGCCCCAGACCCGGTGGTCGTGGATCGGTGTCTGCTGGCCTGGCCCCCAGACGAAGCTGACGATGGAAAAGCGCTGGCGCGAATCGCAATGCAGCAAAAATTGCTGGTAACGGGCCGGGTCTGGCTGCGCCAGTGCTTCGGGCAACCAGTCGTCATGGGCGACCAGGCTGCGCAGCAGGCCCTGGCCGTGGTCGAGGAGGGTGGCTTCGTCGGTTTCTTGGTCCACCAGTTGCGCAAGCGCGTCGATGAAGTGGCGCAGGCGCTCAAGGCGCAGGGGTTGGCTCATGGCTCAGGCTCGGCTGACGGTTTGGGTTAACCCTAGCAAACGCACTGAATATTCTCAAAAGTAAAAATACGAATAAGCTAATATGCAAAAAACGCATTTACAGATGGGGTGAATCTGTTTTGAAATGGGCGCATGGGCAAAGCATTAGGTTATGCCCAAAACGAATTTCACGGCGCTGCGCTTAATCTATAACTTATAAGCATTGTGCTGGTTATATTCAAAGTGAATATGCCAGCCCCATGACCCCACGAGACCGCACGCGCGGATCGGCCTGATGTACCCCCTTCGGTACCTGGAGACGAACGTGCGATACCTCAAGCAATTGGCCGCCGGTGTGCTGGCCAGCTCCCTCAGCCTGGCCGCTGCCGCGCAAACCCTGGTGGTCGGTGACCAGAGCTTCAATGCCCGAGCGGTGATGGAAGCAGCCGGCGTGCTCGACGACCTGCCGTACACATTGGAGTGGAAGCAGTTTACGGCCGGCTCGCCGGTAGCCGAGGCGCTGAACGTGGGCAGCCTGGACATCGGCCTGCTGGGCGATGCGCCGCCGTTGTTCCTTGGCGCCCTGGGCGCGCCGATCAAGGTGATTGCGGTCAGCCGGCAGAACCTGGATGGCGTGGCGATCCTGGCGCGCAAGGACTCGAACATTCACAGCCTCGAAGACCTGCGCGGCAAACGTGCGGCGATCTGGAAGGGCTCCTGGAGCCAGCAGTTGTTGTTCAGCGCGCTGGACAAGGCCGCCGTGCCGCGTGATGCCCTGGAGCTGCGCTACCTCAGCGCCCTGGACGCCTCGCATGCCCTGGATGGCGGTGCGGTGGACGTGATCGCGACCTGGGAGCCCTATGTCACCCAGCAGGAACGCCAAGGGGCACGGGTGCTGGCCACGGCTGAAGGGCTGATCCCGGCGCAGAGCTTCGTGGTGGCCAATGCCAAGGCAGTGGAGGCCAAGCGGGCGCAGATCAGTGATTTTCTGCAGCGCCTGAAAAAGGCCCGTGACTGGACCCTCAGCGACCCGGCCCATACCGAGGCCTATGCCGATGCCTGGGCCAAACGCACCCGTGCCGACCGCGACATTGCTCGTATCTGGTTTGCCCGCGCACGTACCGATGTCGCGCCGCTGAACCCGCAGGTGGTCGTGGATGCGCAGAAGACCGTGGACTTCTTTGCCGGGCTGGGGTTGATCAAGAACTACCCGGCGTCGAGCCTGTTCGATACCTCGTTCGCGGCAGCGTTCGACCACTGATTTCTCCTGCACTGGCCCAATCGCCGGCAAGCCAGCTCCCACAGGATCACCACAGGCCTGGGTTTAGTGGGAAACCTGTGGGAGCTGGCTTGCCGGCGATTGGGCCGGTACAGGCGACAACTGTTATGAGGAGCTGTACATGACCACCCGCCAAATCAAGCTTGGCGCCCTGACCATGGGCTGCGGCGGCCCTGGCCGGCACAACCTGTGGCTGGACCCGGAGCTGCCCGCCGACGCCAGCGTCAATATCGACTGGTACATCGACATCGCCCGTCAGGCCGAAGCGGCGTTGTTCGACCTGATGTTCATTGTCGACAGCCAGTACATCACCCCCGGCTCGCCGTCTCACTACCTCAACCGCCTGGAGCCGCTGACCCTGCTCTCGGCACTGGCCGTCACCACCCGCAACATCGGCCTTGTCGGCACCTTGACCACGTCCTACAACGAGCCCTTCAACGTCGCCCGCCGCCTGGCCTCGCTGGACCTGATCAGCAAGGGCCGCGCCGGCTGGAACGTGGTCACCAGCGGTGACGCCGGTACCGCCGGCAACTATGGCCGTGACGAGCATTACGACTACGACACCCGGTATGCCCGTGCCCAGGAACATGTGGCGGTGGTGCAGGGCCTGTGGCACTCCTATGAAGACGGTGCGTTCCCGCGCAACCGCGAAACCGGGCAATTCCTCGATCCGGGGCGGATGCATGCCCTCAACCACAAGGGCGAGCACTTCTCGGTCGTCGGGCCGTTGAATATCCAGCGCTCCCCCCAGGGGCAGCCAGTGATCTTCCAGGCCGGCGACTCACAGCAAGGGCGCGAGCTTGGGGCAGCCACGGCAGATGTCATCTTCACCCATGCCGCCAGCATCGAGCAGGGCCAGGCGTTCTACCGCGATGTGAAAGACCGCGCTGCGCGGCTGGGGCGCGACCCGGAGCAACTGCTGGTATTGCCCGGTGCCGAGATCTACGTGGGCGACACCGACGAACACGCCCGCGAGATCGAACGCCACTACCACCAGCAGGACCACAGCTTCGAGCTGGCCCTCAAGGAGTTCGGGCGCAACTTCGGCTGGCACGACTTCAGCCAGTACGAGCTTGATGCACCGTTCCCGCAAGAAAGCCTGGAGCACGCACGCAGCAGCTTCTTCACCAACGCCAAGCGCATTGCCGACCAGGCCCGGGAGCAAGGCTTCAGCCTGCGCCAGGCGGTGGAGTTCGGCCGTAAGCTGCGCCCAGGCGCCTTCGTTGGCTCGGCCGAGACAGTAGCGGCAAAAATGACCGAGTGGTTCGAGGCGCGGGCGCTGGATGGTTTCAACATCTATATCGGCCACCCCGGGCAGTTCCGCCGGTTTACCCAGGAGGTGGTGCCGCTGCTGCAGGCGCGCGGGGTGTACCGCACCGCCTACGAGGGCAGCACACTGCGCGAGAGCCTGGGCCTGGCCATTCAGTGAATGCTTGAGGCCAGTTCGAAGATCGGCATGTACATCAGGATCACGATCAGGCCGATCAGCAGGCCGATGAACGTCATCAGCAGCGGTTCGAACAGTTTCACGAACCATTCCACCCAGCGGCCGATTTCCTGGTCATGGAAGTCGGCGCAGCGCTCCAGCATCTCGCCCAGGTTGCCGGACTGCTCGCCGGCCCGCAGCAGGCGCAGCGACACCGGCGTGACCAGGTGCCCGGCTTCCAGCGCGTCGGACAATGGCAGCCCTTCGCCCACCCGTTGGCTGGCCTGGCCCAGGCCCTGGGCTGCTGCACTGCCGAGCAGGCCACGGGCCATGCCCATGGCGGTGAGGATGGGAATGCCGCCTTGCAGCAGGATGCCCAACGAGCGATAGAAGCGCGCCAGTTCGTACATCATCAAGCGTTGATGCAGCGCCGGCAGGCGCCGCAACTGGCAGGATGCCCAGCGTCGTACCCGTGGGTGGCGGCGTAGCAGCCACAACGCCGTGACCCCACCGACCGTGCCCAGCGCCAGCGGCAGCTGCTGGGCATGCAAAAACAGCCCGATCTGCATCAACATCCGTGACAGCCAGGGCAATTCGGTGCCCATGCCCTCGAACACCTGGCTAAAACGCGGCACCACGTAGCCGAGCAGGAACAGCACCACGCCGCCACCCACCAGCAACAGCAGCAACGGGTAGACCGAGGCCCCCACCAGCTTCTGCCGTACCAGGTCCAGGCGCTGGCGGTAGCTGATGTAGCGCGTAAGGGCGTCGCCCAGCGCACCGGTGCGTTCGCTGGACTGCACCAGCGCCACATACAGCGGCGGAAATATCCGCGGTTGCTGGCCCAGGGCCTGGGACAGCGAACGGCCTTCGTACAGCTGGCGGACCAGCTCGGCCAGCACCTTGCGTGTGGCAGATGCCGGGGCCTTTTCTGCCAGGCTTTCCAGTGCGTCGATCAGCGGCAGGCCGGCATTGAGCAGGGTCGACAGTTCCTGGCTGAACAGCACCAGGTCGAATGCCGCTTCACGTCGCCAGGCCATGCCGCGCAAAGCGCCGCCGTTGCTGCGCAGGCTGAGCACGCGCAGGCCTTGGTCCTCGGCCTGGCGGCGAGCCTGGTCGGCGTCCTCGGCGTCGATCTGCAACTGCACCACGCCCTGTCTGCCCAGGGCCTTGAGGCTGTAGCGCATGGCCACTCTCCTTACTGCCAGCTGGTAATTTCGGCGTTTTCCCCGTCACCGCCGGGCTGGCCGTCCTTGCCCATGGACAGCAGGTCGTATTCACCCCCGTTTTCGCCAGGTTGTCGGTAGATGTAAGGGCGGCCCCACGGGTCCTGCGGCACGGCCTTCTGCAGGTACGGGCCGGTCCAGCGCGCTTCGCCATTTGGAGCGATTACCAGGGCCTGCAGGCCTTGCTCGCTGTTGGGGTAGTGGCCGACTTCCAGGCGGTATAAATCCAGCGCCTTGCTCAGCCCTTCTATCTGCGCCCGCGCCACCTTGGCTTCGGAGCGGCCGAGCTGGCTGAAGTACTTGGGCGCGACGATGCCGGCCAACAGGCCGAGCACCACCAGCACCACCAGGAGTTCGAGCAGGGTGAAGCCACGTTGCGGTTTGATTCTGCGCTGCATGGTGAAGCCCTCCACTGCATGGGGACACGGGTTGACAGGCACCATGCAACAGCCGTGCACGTCTGCGTCGAGGCCTTGCGCCATGCGGTACAGGAAGCGGCACAGTGCTTGCGTCGTGGTCATCGACCTCGGGCTTTCCGGGGCATTTCCCCCACTTCGGGGGCCACGACGAAGAGGCGACCGTCATGCGTGGACTCATCCTCGGTTTGATCTGGCTGGCGGCAGGTGCTGCCCAGGCCGATGTGTACATCTCCATCGATGCCAAGGGCGGCTACGTACTGACCAACGTCCATCGACCCGGGCGCCACTATGAAAAGGTGATCAGCGAACAGTTGGCCCAGGCTGGCCCGGCCAACGCTCAGATGATCACTGGCCGCCCTTACGCCGAGGTGGTCGCCACGGCAGCGCGCATCCACAACGTGCCGCCGGCGCTGCTGCATGCGCTGATCAAGGCCGAATCCGGCTACAACCCCAAGGCCCGGTCGTCCGCGGGCGCGGTAGGGCTGATGCAATTGATGCCGGATACTGCACGTGAGATGGGGGTGGAAGACCGCCTTGACCCTGAAGACAACGTGCAGGGCGGGGCACGCTACCTCAAGCAGATGCTCACGCTGTTCGACAACGACATCACCCTGGCCGTGGCGGCCTACAACGCCGGGCCGGATGCCGTGATGCGGCGCGGCGCTGTGCCGCCGTTTGCCGAAACCCGGCGCTATGTGCCCACGGTGCTGCGCGAATATCGCAAGTTGCAGGGGTTGGCGATTGATTCGCCACTGTAATTGCCTGTCAGAGGTTACGCGCGTCTACAGACAGCGTGAACAAAGTGAAAAAAACGTTACCCTTCGGCGGCGGCCATCAATTTAGCACTACGGTTTCCCCAAGTCTGGGCTATAACCTTCTGAAGGTGCCCAGCTGTGGAGCCCGCCATGGACATCGCCCCTCGTTCCGACGCCATCGAAGTGCCTGCCGGTAACGAGTTGGCGGCCCCACGCAAGCCGTTCAACCTGCTGCGCTGGTACGCCTGGGTCAGCCTGGCCATCATCCTTTCGGTGGCTGCCGGCCTGGGGCTGATTTCCAGCCGTTTCATCATCGATGAAAGCGTTGAGCGCGATGCCTTGCTCACCGCCCAGTTCATCACCTCCATCGCCGACGCCGAAGTGCGCCATGTGTCGATCCCCAACGTGCGTACCATGGGTGAGCTGCTTGACCCGCGCACTGACCGCAGCAACCTGCCGGATGTCGACCCGGATGCCCGGCGCAAGGCCCGCGGCGAGTTCCTCGATCATATCGCCCACCTGCCAGACATGCTGCTGGCCAATATTTACGCCCCGGACCGTACGGTGATCTGGTCCACCAACCCGGCGCTGATCGGCAAGCTGATTGATACCGACGACGACCTGGAACGGGCTTTCGAGTACAAGATGCGCGTCTCGGCCAGCTACCACAACTTTGAACAGGCCCGCGCCGAGCAGAAGTTTGTCACCCCGCCCGAGCAGCTATTCATCGAAAACTATATTCCGCTGTTCGATGCCGATGGCGAGCATGTCACGGCGATGGTCGAGATCTATAAAGAGCCCCATGACCTGATCGTGCGCATCGAGCATGGCCTGATACTGATCTGGCTGGCGATCACCGTCGGCGCCGCACTGGTCTACGTCGGCCTGTACGGCATCATGCACCGCGCTGCGCGGTTGCTGGCGGTGCAGCAGAAGCGGCTGATCAACAGTGAAACCTATGTGGCACTGGGCGAGGTGTCCTCGGCGGTGGCCCACAGCCTGCGCAACCCGCTGGCCAGTATCCGCTCCAGTGCCGAGTTGGCCCAGGCGTTCGACGAAGGGGCGGCGCAGCGCAATATCAACGACATCATCAGCCAGGTTGACCGGATGTCGCAGTGGATCCGTCAAATGCTCCAGTCGCTGCGCCCGCTGAACGATGAGGCGGCGGCGGTGGACTTGCCGCTGGCCTTGCAGGAAAGCCTGCAGAGCTACGCCGTGCAGCTGGCACGTGGCGGGGTGAGCCTGGACCTGCAACCGTTACCGGCGGTACAGGTATTGGGGCACCCGGCGTTACTGCGGCAGATTTTCAGCAGCCTGATCGCCAATGCGCTGGAATCGATGGAGCAGGGCGGACGGTTGCGTGTCGAGGTGGTGCGCCATGACCGGCGCAGCTTGATCCTTCGGCTGTCCGACAATGGCAAGGGCATGAACGAGGAGCAGCAGCGCATGGCCTTCCGGCCGTTCTTTACCACCAAGCAGGGTGGGTTGGGGGTGGGGCTGGTGCTGGTGAAACGCATCATGGAACGCTTCGGCGGCACGGTAAGGCTCAGCAGCAGTGAGGGCCATGGCACGCGAGTGTCGCTGAATTTCCGCTTGGCAAAGACCTGATTACTGGCTTTAAGAACCTAATACAACCTATTGATATA
This sequence comes from Pseudomonas sp. WOUb67, assembly GCF_050058005.1. Classification (NCBI taxonomy): domain Bacteria; kingdom Pseudomonadati; phylum Pseudomonadota; class Gammaproteobacteria; order Pseudomonadales; family Pseudomonadaceae; genus Pseudomonas; species Pseudomonas sp. WOUb67. Next base: position 3,800,743 of record NZ_CP170112.1, read on the forward strand.
AATGAATAAATTTTTTTGGGGCATTAGTACCCAAATGTGGGGCCTGTTCTTTCGGTGTTTTGTAAAAAGGCTGCCCAAGCTATTGAAAATCATGAGTTTAAATTTTGTACTGTTGGGTGGCCGAGTTCTTGCAGCGTGATTGGCAGAGCGCAACACGCGACACATGGCAGCTTATGGCTGCCCAGGCGGGGTGCTATCAACGGGCTGCTGTTGGTTGGCCTTGATGCATTTCTGAACGGACGCCTTGTGCGGGAACCACGCGATGCAGATGCTGGAAAACGAAGTTCGCGACAAGGCCAGTGCGACTGCCAGCGGTCTGGCCGTGCCATTGCGTGAGTTCAACCTGTTGCGCTGGTTTTCGGTCATCAGCCTGTTGATCATCACGGCGGTGGCGGGCGGGCTGGGTTATGTGTCCACACGCTTTGTGGTCCGCGATAGCGTGCAGCGTGATGCGATGCTCACCGCGCAGTTCATTCAAGCCATGGCCCAGGCCGAGGTGCGCCATTCGCAGTTGCCACCGGGCACCACCATGGGCGAACTGCTCGACCCGCGCCTGGACCAGCAGCACCTGCAGTTCACCCCGGCGCTGGCCGAATCGACCCGGGTCGAATTTCTCGACCATGTCGAACACCTGCCTGATACCTTGCTGGCCAATGTCTACGCCCGCGACCGCACCATCGTCTGGTCCACCAACGTCGAGCTGATCGGCAAGCGGATAGAAGCCGATGGCGACCTGGATCGCGCCTTCCGCTCGCGCAAGGCGGTGTCGGCCAGCTACCACAAGGCCGAGGATGACCGCGAAGAGCAGAAGTTTCTGCGTGAACCGCGCTACCTGTTCATCGAGAACTACATCCCGCTGTTCGACAGCCAGGGCGAACAGGTAATGGCCATGGTGGAGATCTACAAGGAGCCGCAAGACCTGATACGGCGCATCCAGCGCGGCTACGTGCTGATCTGGGCGTCGACCCTGGTAGGCGGGGCGTTGATCTACTTCGGGCTGTTCTGGATCGTGCGCCGGGCGGCGCAGATGCTGAACCTGCAACAGGACCGGCTGGTGGCCAGTGAAACCTACGTGGCGCTGGGCGAGATGTCGTCTGCAGTGGCGCACAGCCTGCGCAACCCGCTGGCCAATATCCGTTCCAGCGCCGAACTGGCCCAGGACATCGCCAACCCCGCAGCGCAGAAGAACATCACCGACATCATCAGCCAGGTGGACCGCATGTCGCGCTGGGTGCGCGACCTGCTGGTGTCGTTGCGCCCGCTCAGTGACGAGGCCGAGGCCGTGGACCTGGTGGCGGCCATCGAGGACACCCACCTGGCGTTCGTCCAGCAGATCGAGCGCAACGGTGTGCGCTTTCATTTCGAAGGGCCTGACGAGCAGTGGGTGGCCAGTCAGCCGTTGCAGCTCACGCAGATTCTCAACAGCCTGTTCTCCAATGCCCTGGAGGCCATGCCGGCAGGCGGCATGCTGACCGCCCAGGTCAATATACAGGACGGCCAGCGTGCCGAGTTTGTGCTCACCGACACTGGCAAAGGCATGAGTCAACAGCAGGAGCGGATGGTGTTCAAGCCGTTCTTCACCACCAAGCAGGGCGGCCTCGGTGTAGGCCTGGCCCTGGTCAAGCGCATCATGGAACGTTTTGGCGGCTCGGTCAGCCTGAGCAGCCGCGAAGAGGAAGGAACCCGCGTCAGCCTTACATTCAATATCGCAGCGGGAGGGGACCATGGAGCACAGCATCCTGGTAGTCGAGGATGATGAAATCCTCGCTGATAACATTCGCACCTACCTCAGCCTCAAGGGTTTCGAGGTCACCGTGTGCCACAGCGCCGAGCTTGCGCTGGAGCAGGTCAAGCGGGCTCAGCCCGACGCGGTGCTGACCGACAACTCGTTGCCCGGCATGAGCGGGCACGACCTGCTGCGCAGCCTGGTGGTGCAGGTGCCGGGCCTGAAAGTGATCATGATGACCGGCTACGGCAATGTCGAAGATGCCGTGCAGGCGATGAAGGAGGGCGCCTTCCATTACCTGACCAAGCCGGTGGTGCTCGCCGAGCTCAAATTGACCCTGGACAAGGCACTGGCTGCCGAGCGCATGGAGCGCACGCTGTCGTTCTACCAGGAGCGCGAGGCGCAGAAGTCCGGGTTGCAGGCATTGATTGGCGAGTCGCCGGTGATGCTCACCCTCAAGCACACCCTGCGCCAGGTGCTCGATGCCGAGCGGCGCATGGCCAGCGACGACCTGCCACCGGTGTTGGTCGAAGGTGAGACCGGCACCGGCAAGGAGCTGGTGGCGCGCGCCCTGCATTTTGACGGCTCCCGCGCCAAAGGCCCGTTTATCGAGTTCAACTGCGCCTCGATCCCTGCCAACCTGCTGGAGGCCGAACTGTTCGGCCACGAGAAGGGCGCATTCACCGATGCCAAGGAGCGACGGGTTGGCCTGGTGGAGGCCGCCGATGGCGGCACCTTGTTCCTCGACGAGATCGGCGAGATGGACCTGGTGCTGCAGGCCAAACTGCTCAAGTTGCTTGAGGATCGCAGCATCCGCCGGATTGGTGCGGTGAAGGAACGCAAGGTCGACCTGCGGGTGATCAGTGCCACCAACTGCAACCTGGAGCAGATGGTGCAGCAGGGCAAGTTCCGCCGTGACCTGTTCTTCCGCCTGCGCATAATCGCCATAAAGGTGCCGCGCCTGTATGCCCGTGGCCAGGACATCCTGTTACTGGCCAGGCATTTCCTGGCCCACCATGGTCGGCGTTATGGCAAGCCGAACCTGCGGTTTTCCGCCGAGGCCGAGAGCCTGATGCTGGGTTACAGCTGGCCAGGTAACGTGCGCGAACTGCGCAACATGCTGGAGCAGACCGTGCTGCTGGCGCCGAACGAGGTGGTGCAGGCGCACCAGTTGAACCTGTGCATGACCTTGATTGACGAGCCATTGGTGCAGCAGCCGACGCCAGCGATGTTCGAAATGCCACGGCACGAGCCGGAGCCAGGCACCAGCCTGCCGGACATGGAACGCGACCTGGTGTGCAAGACCCTGGACCGCACAGACTGGAACGTGACCAAGTCGGCGCGGATGCTCGGGTTGTCGCGGGACATGTTGCGTTACCGCATCGAGAAACTGGGCCTGACCCGACCTGACAAGCGCCAGTGGTAACTATCAGTCAACCCTATCAAACCGGGCGGGTAACCTGTGGGAGCGGGTTTACCCGCGAATGCGATGTTGGTCTCACCGACGTATTCGCGGGTGAACCCGCTCCCACAGGGAATACAGAACCCTGTATTTTGAGCGGTGGCCCATTGAGGGGCGTACTCAGGGGTTACCTGTGCTTGTGCCGTTATTGCGCTGAGGGCTTGCACCCTCTTGGCCGCTCCCACCCATCCCCGGCAAATCGCGGTTGTCATTCTGCTTCGCCGGGGGGCTTTCTGGGTCATTGCCCTGAATGCGCGCGTCAGTATCCCGCGGCATGGGCTTTTCGATAGGGTTCAGGGTGCTGTCCACGCCCGGCCGTGGTGCCGGGTTGTGTGGGTCGTCAGGGTAGGTGGGGCCGGTGCCGACCGCCATGGCCAGTGGCGAGGCGAGCAGGGCAATCAGCAGAATGCTTGAGCGGGGCATGGCAGGCTCCTTTGCTTCGGGTAGGTCTGATACTTTCCTTCGGCCCTACCCAAAGCATCAAGGTGCCATTACCCCGATAAACGGTTACACCACCTGCGCCAACAACATGATGAAGATGATGCCAACCACCGAGAGAATGGTTTCCATCATGCTCCAGGTCTTGAAGGTTTCCGCTACGGTCATGTTGAAATACTGCTTCACCAGCCAGAATCCTGCGTCGTTCACGTGCGACAGGATCAAGGAGCCGGCACCGGTGGCCAGCACCAGCAACTCACGGTTCACACCCGGTACCAGTTCGATTACCGGTGCGACAATACCTGCACCGGTAATGGTGGCGACCGTGGCAGAGCCGGTCGCGATGCGAATCACCGCTGCCACCAGCCAGGCCAGCATGATGGGCGAAATCTCTGCCTGCACGGCCATCTGCCCGATCACATTGCCCACGCCGGTGTCCACCAGCATCTGCTTGAAGCCGCCGCCGGCACCCACGATCAGCACGATGGCGGCCGTGGGGGCCAGGCTCTGGTCCAGCATCTTCATGATCTGCTGGCGGTTGAAGCCGCGAGCGGAACCAAAGGTGTAGAAGGCCAGCAGCAGGGCCGCGAGCAGGGCGGTGATGGGGTGGCCGATCAGGTCCATCCACTGGCGCACGATGTGCTCGGCCGGCAGTACCACATCGGCGAAGGTTTTCAGCAACATCAACGCTACGGGTAGCAGCACGGTAATCAAGGTAACGCTGAAGCTTGGCAGGTTGCCCTGGTCGGACTCCTTGGCGATCTGGTCCATCAGTTCCTGGGACGGGTTGCCCGGGATGTAGCGGGAAATGAAGTTACCAAACAGCGGCCCGGCGATGATCGCGGTGGGCAGTGCGACGATCAGGCCGTAGAAAATGGTCTTGCCGATATCGGCGTGGAAAATACCGATCGCCAGCAATGGGCCCGGGTGTGGAGGCACCAGGCCGTGCACCACCGACAGGCCGGCCAGCAGCGGGATGCCGATCTTGACCAGCGATACGCCGGAGCGCCGCGCCACGATGAACACCAGCGGAATCAGCAGCACGAAGCCGATTTCGAAGAACAGCGGAATGCCCACCAGGAAAGCGGCGAACATCATGGCCCAATGCACGTTCTTCTTGCCGAAGGCGCGGATGAGGGTTTGCGCGATCTGGTCGGCACCCCCAGAGTCGGCCATCAGCTTGCCTAGCATGGTGCCCAAGGCGAGCACGATGCCGACGAAGCCGAGTACCCCGCCGAAACCATCCTGGAACGACTTCATTACCTTGGCCACCGGCATGCCGGAGGTAAGGCCAAGGAAACCGGCCGCGAGGGTGAGGGCGACGAAGGGGTGCACTTTGAAGTGGGTGATCAGCAGGATCAGCCCGACGATGGTAACCAGCGCGTCGAGCAGCAGGAAGGTGTCAGTAGCCAGTCCGAACATGGTTTGAAGGCCTCGATCTTATCGTTGTTTTTGGCGTAGCGTTTTGGAACTTTACCCGCGTTTACGGGTCGAGGTAGCGCTGTCTTTGGTGAGCCGGGAAAGCCGCCGGGGTCAGGCGGTTTGCGCCATCCCCTGCTCACCGCAGCGCTTTAGCCAGCGGTCTACCGCTTCGGCGAGCGCTTCGATGGGCTGAGTGGCGTCCAGCGCCAACGTCAGTGGCTCGCCGCGGGGCGATTCCAGGGCAGCAAACTGGCTGTCGATGAGGCTGGCCGGCATGAAGTGCCCGGGGCGGGCCAGCACGCGTTTTTCCGCCTCGGCGGGCGTCAGTTCGAGGAACACGAACATCAGGCCCGGCATGGCCTCGCGCAGGGTGTCGCGGTAGCGGCGCTTGAGTGCCGAGCAGGTCAGGATCGGGCGCTCCCCAGCCTGGGTGGTGGCCTGCAACTCCTGGCCAAGGCGCACCAGCCAGCCGGCCCGGTCGCTGTCGTCCAGCGGGATGCCATCGCTCATCTTGCGGATGTTTTCGGCAGGGTGAAATGCGTCGCCTTCGATCAGGCGGCCGCCGCTTCTGGCAGCGATGGCAGCGCCGATGCAGCTTTTGCCGCAACCGGCCACGCCCATCACCACGATGGCGGACAGGGGATAATTCATCAGTACCTCCTGCGGGGTGAGATAGCGCTGTCTCGTCGCTGACGAACAGCCACCTCCCCGGTGTTATTGGTCTTGTCCTTACGCAGTATGGACGCTTGGTAGCGAGCGCGTGCTGGCTGCTGCCAAAGATTACATTGCCTGCGTCCTGAGACAGCGCTACCTTAGTGGCCGTTCCCTATCCTTGCAAGTAGTAAAATTACAACATCCATGTCCCGCACCGGCTCCCGTACTACAGGTCGTCCCACCCTGGCCGAAGTTGCCAGGCTTTCCGGGGTTTCCCCGATTACCGCCTCGCGCGCCCTGCGCGGGGTCAGCACGGTTGCGCCTGAACTGGTCGAAAAGGTCGTCGCTGCCGCGGCGAGCCTGGGCTATGTGGCCAACCCGGCGGCGCGTGCCCTGGCCTCGGCCCGCAGCCAGTCGGTGGTGGTGTTGATCCCGTCGTTGTCCAACCAGTTGTTCATCGACACATTGGAAGCCATTCACGAGGTGATGCGCCCGCGTGGGCTTGAGGTGCTGATCGGCAACTATCACTACGACCTTGCCGAAGAAGAGAACCTGATCCGCAATTACCTGGCCTACCAGCCCTGCGGCATGCTGTTGACCGGTTTTGAGCGCAGCGACGCAGCGCGGCAGATGCTGGCCGCCAGCGGTGTGCCGTGTGTGCACATGATGGAGCTCAACGGCGAGCCAGGGGCGTTGTCGGTCGGTTTTTCGCAGCAGCAGGCTGGGCGCGCTGCGGCCAGGCACTTGATCGAACGCGGGCGCAAACGCCTGGCGTTCATCGCTGCGCAGCTCGACCCACGGGTGATGCAACGGGCCGAAGGCTTCCGCCAGGCGTTGGCCGAGGCCGGTTTGCAGGCGGCCGAGCTGGAAGTGCTGGCGCCGGAGCCTTCGTCGATTGCCTTGGGCAGTGTGCTGTTCAGCCAGTTGCTGCAACAGTCGCCGGACGTCGACGGTATCTTCTTCTGCAACGACGACCTGGCCCAAGGGGCGGTGCTGCAGGCATTGCGCCAAGGGGTGCAAGTGCCACGGCAGGTGGCCATGGTGGGGTTCAATGACCTGCCGGCTTCGGCGCACATGGTGCCGCGCCTGACCTCGATTCGCACGCCCCGGGCCGCCGTTGGGCGTGGCGCTGCGCAGGCGCTGCTGGCGTTGCTCGATGGCAAGCGGGTGGCGGATACGCAGCAGGATCTGGGCTTTGAGCTGATGGTGCGCGAGAGCTCGTAGCTGTGCAGAAGCGTTCTGTCATATCAATGTAGTAATCCTAAAGTGATAGCACTGTGCTTGCACGGCGCCAACGGCGATCTATGCTCAGGACACCGCGCATAAAGGAGCCCGGCGTCATGTTCGACTTCCATCGCAAATCCGATTTGGTTGAAATACAGCGCAGTCACCAGGCCTTGAGCAGCACACAAGCCAAATTGGCGGCGATCAGCCGTTCGATGGCGATGATCGAGTTCGCCCCTGATGGCACCATCCTTGATGCCAATGAGCGGTTCTGCCAGGCCATGGGCTATAGCGCCGACGAGTTGCGTGGCAAGCACCACCGCCTGTTCTGCGAGCCGGGCTACGCGAAAAGTGCCGAGTATCAGCAACTGTGGCGCGAACTGGGCCAGGGCAAGGCTATCAGCGGTACGTTCGAGCGCCTCGACAAGGCCGGCCGCGAGGTTTGGCTGGAGGCCAGCTACATGCCGGTACTGGACGAGCAGCGTCAGGTTGTCAGCGTGATCAAGGTGGCATCCGACATCAGCCAGCGGGTGGTGCTGGAGCACGAGAGCGAGAGCCTGCTCAAGGCCATCGGCCGCTCGATGGCGGTGATCGAGTTCACCCCGCAAGGCCGGGTGATCAAGGCCAACCAGAACTTCCTCGACACCATGGGCTATCGCCTCGACGAAGTGGTCGGCCGCCATCATGGCTTGTTTTGCCTGCCGCAAGAGCGCGAATCGGCCGAATACCGTGAGTTCTGGGCATCGCTGAACCGCGGCGAGTACCATTCGCACCGCTTCGAGCGCATCAACAAGCAGGGCCAGATGGTGTATCTGGAGGCCTCCTACAACCCGATATTCGACAGCAAGGGCCGCCTGTGCAAAGTGGTGAAGTTCGCCAGTGACATCACACGTCAGGTCAGCACCCAGCAAACCGCCGCGGACGCCGCCCATGCCAGTTCCATGCAGACTGATGCCTGCGCGCGCAAGGGCACCGAGGTGGTGCAGCAGACGGTGCAGGTGATCGAGCAGATTTCCCAGGAGCTGAACGACGCGGCACGCAGTATCGACGCTGTGAGCAAGCAGTCGGATGTGATCGGGCAAATTGTGCTGACCATACGTGGCATTGCCGACCAGACCAACCTGCTGGCCCTGAACGCGGCCATTGAGGCGGCCCGCGCCGGTGATCACGGGCGCGGTTTTGCCGTGGTGGCCGATGAGGTGCGCAACCTGGCGGCGCGGACCAGCAAGGCCACCCTCGAAATTGTCGATGTCGTGCGGCAGAACCACGACCTGTCACTGCTGGCCGTGGCCAGCATGCAGTCGAGTTTGACCCGCACCGGTCATGGGGTTGCGCTGGCCAATGAGGCCGGTACGGTGATCATGGAAATCCAGCAGGGGTCACGGCATGTCGTGGATGCCATCAGCCAGATCAGCTCGACGCTTCAACTGCATTGAGTGCATCGCTCAGTTCGTTCAGCAGGGCTTGCAGGCTGATTTGCAGTTGTTCACGTTGATCAACCGTTGGCAGGCCTCTCGCCTGAGCGTTCTCGATGGCTTCGCAGTCCTTGACCACGCCGCGCACCCTGATCATCTTCGCGCCGCCCTTGATGCGGTGAGCCAGGGTGCGGACGGCCTCATCGGAGGCCTCGGGTGCCAACGCGCGCAAAGTGGCGAGATCTTCGCCGACGCTTATTGAAAGCTGCTCCAGCAGATGCCGCGTCAGTTGCCTGTCGTCCTGGGTCAGGTGGCGCAGCTCAGCCAGGTTGAAGCCGCTACTGCGCGGTGGCGGCTCTTGTGGGCTGCGGGCTTGGGGCAGGTGAGCCTTGAGGGTGCGCAGGCCGATCGGCTTGAACAGGCATTCGTTCATGCCGCTGGCCAGGCATCGCTCTCGCTCTTCAGCCTGGGCATTGGCGGTCACGCCGAGGATCTGGCACGGCGGCAGGCCGCGTCCGGCTTCAAGGCTGCGAATGCGGCGGGTGAGTTCGTGGCCGTCCATCACCGGCATGCTGCAGTCGGTGATCACCAGGTCGAAGCGCGCTGCCTGCCAGCGCTCCAGCGCGATCTGGCCGTTTTCAGCCAGGGTGACGTGATGGCCCAGGGTGTGCAGTTGCCGCTCCAGCAACAGCAGGTTGGCCGGGTAGTCGTCGACCACCAGTATATTCAGCGGGCCACTGCTGCTTTCGGCTGCCGGGGTGTGCTGCTGAACAGGTTGCGGTGCCGGGCAGGCTGGCAATTGCAGGCTGACATGCACCTTGGTGCCGACACCTTCGACGCTTTGCAGGCTCAAGTTTCCGCCCATCAGTTCGGCAAAGGTGCGGCTGATCACCAGCCCCAAGCCTGCCCCTTGGCGTGCCCGCGGTCCGTCAGCCTGCACAAAGGCGTTGAACAGCCGGGCTTGATCAACGGGGCTGATGCCGATGCCGGTGTCACGCACAGACAGGTCGATTGACTGGCTACGGTCCCCATCAGCGGGAGGTATCAGCAAACTGGCCTGTACCTCGCCGCGGTCGGTGAACTTGATGGCGTTGCTGATCAGGTTGGACAGGATCTGCTTGAGCCGCAGCGGGTCTGCCAGCACCCAGACCGGCTCGGCAGGCAGTGCTGCGTGCAGATACAAGCCTTTGGCCCGGGCGTTGCCTTCAAACACCCGCACCGTAGCGCGTACCAGCTCGACCAGGTCTGTGGGTACCGGTTGCAGGCTAATGTGCCCGGATTCGATGCGGGAAATGTCGAGAATATCGCCGATCAGTTCAAGCAGGCCGATGGCCGAGTCATGGGCAGTCTGCAGCGTCTGGGCGTCGCAACGCCCCTCGCGGCTGTCTTCCAGGGCCAGCTCCAGCAGGCCGATCACGGCATTCATCGGGGTGCGGATTTCATGGCTCATGGTGGCCAGGAAGGTGCTTTTGGTCTGGCTGGCCTGTTCGGCGTCGTCCTTGGTCTGGCGCAGCTGTTCGAGCAGGCCCCGGCTCAAGGCCAGCTGCGCCTGCAGCGCGTGCTGGGCCTCGGTGCGCTGGTTGATCAGCTTGCGCAGGTAGCTGTTCCAGAACACCACGCCCGCCAGCAGCAGGGCCGACAAAACCAGTACCTGCAAGACCAGCGTGCGGTAGTCGCGCCAGGGGCTGTCGCTGACCAAGGTGCTGGTGCGCCAGCGGTTGACCAGCTGGTCCAGCTCTTCGGGTGGAATGCTCAGTAGCACCTTGTCGAGGATGGCCTGTAGCTGCGGCTGGTCTGCGGCCACGGCGAAGGCGGCAATGGCCGGGTCGTCGTCCAGCACGCTGGCGATGCGCAGGCGGCCCTTGAAGACGTGGCTGATGTAGTAGGCGGCATTGATCTGGCTGCTAAGGGCAACGTCGGCAGCCCCACCGGCCACGGCCTCCATGAGACCGAGCGGGTTGTCCACTTCCACCAGCCGGGCCTGCGGATAGCGTTGTTGCAGCAGCGCCCGCTGCGGCGAGCCGCGTATCAGGGCGATGCGCTGGCCATCCAGCGCCTTGTCTTGTGCTGGGTACGTACTGTCGCTACGGGTCACCAGTACGCGTGGGCTGACCAGGTAGGGGCGGGTATAGCGCATTTGTTTCGCGCGATCCGTGCCATAGCCCAGAGCGCCAATCATTTGTGCATCGCCACGTGCCAGGCGCTCGACCATCGCCTGCGCCGAATCGCTTTCGACCGCGTTGAAGTGCAGTCCTGTGCGCAGCGAAATCTGTTTCAGCAGGTCAAGGGTGATGCCGGTTGGGCGGTGTTCGGCGTCGTTGAACGTCAGTGGCGCCAACGAGGTGTTGACCAACACATCGATGTTGGGGTGGGCAGCGATCCAGGCTTCTTCTTCCTTGGTCAAGGCGGTTGGGTGGCGCTGTAGCAGCAGGCTGGTGTTACCACTGCTCCAGCGGCGCAGGATGTTCAGGCGTTCGCTGTCGTTGATGCGGGCCAGCGCCATGTCGACCAACCGATGCAAGCGAGGGTTGTCGCGCGCCAGGGCAAAGGCAAATGCGCCAGCAGGGACCTGGCAGAAGTGGTCGATTCTCAGCGTGCCCTGGTAACTCTTGCCAATCGTGAAGTCGGTACTGATGGCATCGCCCAGGTACGCATCGGCCTCGCCCAGATCGACAGCGGCCAGCCCGGCCAGGGTCGAGCGGTACAGGCTTAGCTGCGCTTTGGGGTACAGGTTGCGTACGGTGCTGGCCGGCAGGTAGTGATCGACCATGGCCAGGCGCAAGCCGGTGGGGTCGAGTATATTCTTCAGACTGCTTCCCTCGCGGGTGACGATGACCGGCATGTCGTCGGCATACGGGGTGCTCAGGTCAAGCTGGGCGTCTGCCGCCTCGAAGGCATTGGAGCTGCCCAGCAGGTCGATACTGCCCTCACGCAAAGCAGCGATGGCCTCGTGGCGATTATCGAAGCGCCGCACTTCGACGTTTACGCCCAGCTGCTCGGCGATGATGCCGGCATAGTCTGCGCTAATCCCCTCATAGTCCTGCTGGCTGGCGTTGATTTCGAACGGCGGATAGTCGGGTCGCGAGCTGCCCAGCACCAGGTATTGGCGTTGCCGCAGCCAATCCCGATCTTCGCTGGACAGTTGCAACGGGGCTGCGGCGCTGACCGAGCGCGCCAGCAGCTGGCGAGGTTCGCTACTGGCCAGCAGCACGGTGGGGCTGGTCAGGCCGATGGCCAGGAGCATGCACGCCAGCAGGCGCTTCATGGCGGGCGGACGCTCAGTAGACGCTATTGCGTTTGGCCAGGTCGACCATTTCAACCAGCGATTCGGTCTTGAGCTTTTCCATGATACGGCCCCGGTAGGTGCTGATGGTCTTGGCACTCAGGTTCATGCAGGTACCGATATTCTTGTTGTTTTCGCCGCGCGCCAGGCGCCGCAGCACTTCCATTTCACGGTTCGACAGGCTGGCCAGGCGCACCGGTTCGCTCTCCAGCGAGTTGCTGTTGACCGACATTTGCGGGAAGGTCGAATAGCCCTTGACCAGGGCCTTGAGGGCAAACAGCAGTGCTTCGTGGTCCTCTTCCTTGGTGACGAAAGCGCCGATGCCGGCATCCAGGCAGCGCCGCACGTACAGGTCGGTGGCCTGGCCGGTCAGCACCATGATCTTGGGCACAGGTTCCAGGCACTGCAGGCGCTTGATCACTTCCATGCCGTCCAGGCCGGGTAGGCCGATGTCGAGCACGACCACGTCCGGGCGCAGGTCGCGGGCTACCTGCGCCACTTCGCTGCCATTACCCACCTCACCCACGACATGAAAACGTTCACGCTCCAGTAGTAGGCGCAAGGACAGCCGAACAATGGGGTGGTCGTCGACGATCAGCACGGTTGTCATGTGGAAAACTCCTGTCGAGATGTGGTCCGCTTCCTGGAACACTCAGGAATACGTCTGCAAGTGGGTTAATCGGAAGCGCTGCAAGATACGACCAATCCCGAGGTTTGGTAATGCCGAGTATAGAAGTGTTGATAGTCCGCGCGCTTGTTGTTGAAAATTCCTACAAGCAATGGGAAAGACATCACCCTATCTAAGCGGCAATGCCTGGTTTGAGGTGTGGCGTCAGGCGCAAGCAACGTGTGCTTTGTTCACGCGCTGGGTGGCCGCGGGGTTATTCATCAGCGCCTGGCCCACCCGCGTCGGGCGGGCCACCAGCTGGCCGCTACAGTTCGGGCAGCGGCCCTGGAAGCGGGTGTCGGCGCAGGCGCGGCAGAAGGTACATTCGAAGGAGCAGATCAGCGCATCGGGGCTGTCGCCCGGCAGGTCGGTATCGCAGCACTCGCAGTTGGGGCGTAATTCCAGCATGGGTGTGACTCCTGTTCGCAGGCGGGAACCCGGAGTCTGCTACGCCCGTGGCAATGCTGGCAATGCTCAGTCGCCAGGGCGATACAGATGGGCGTGCCCGGCACGGTACAAGGCCGACTCGGCGAATGGCGTATCCCCGAGCACGTGGCCCACCAGGATCAGCGCCGTGCGGCGAAAATCCTTGGCGGCAACCCTTTCGACGATATCGCCAAGGGTGCCGCGCACCCAGTCCTGGTCTGGCCAGGTGGCACGATGTACCACCGCCACCGGGCAGTGCGCACCGTAGTGCGGCAGCAGTTCTTCGACGATCCGCGACAGGTGCTTGACCCCCAGGTGAATCGCCAAGGTGCTGCCATGGCGCGCCAGGTCGCCCAGCTGCTCGCCGGGCGGCATTGGCGAACTGTCGCCATAGCGGGTGAGGATCACCGTCTGCGCCACCTGTGGCAGGGTCAGCTCGCAGCCGAGCAGGGCAGCGCTGGCCGCCGTGGCGGTGACCCCGGGGATGATCTGGTAATCGATGCCCAGCGCCTGCAGATGGCGGATCTGCTCACCGATGGCGCCGTACAGGCTGGGGTCGCCGCTATGTACCCGGGCCACGTCCTGGCCTTGTTCGTGCGCACTGCGCATGGCGGCGATGATCTGTTCCAGGTGCAGTTCGGCACTGTTGATCACGGTCTCGGCCTGGTGGCCTTCGAGCACGGCAGCAGGCACCAGTGAGCCGGCATAGATGATCACCGGGCACTGGCGGATCAGCCGTTGGCCCTTGACCGTGATCAGTTCCGGGTCGCCGGGGCCGGCCCCGATGAAGTACACCGTCATGGAAAGTCCTTGCGGGAAAGAGGAGCGAATTGTTCAGCAGGCCAGGGCGAGGGTCGCCGGGCCCAGTACTTGGCGGGTCAGCAGCAACCGGGCTGTGCTGCCGGGCCGCTGGCTGGCCAGGGCCAGCGCCGTGCTTTCGGCCACACCCCAGCAGCCACTGTGGGCATGGGCTGTGGCAGAGCGGTGGCTTAGCAGCGGCTCAAAGGCTTGCAGTTGTGCGCCATGGTACAGCACCAAGGGCAAGCCAAGGCGTTCGGCCAGTTGCTGCAAGCCGGCTTCGTCGGCCTTGAGGCTGATACTGGCAATGCCGCGCAGGTCGGCAAGCGCCAGGCCCTGGCTAGCCAGGGCTTGGAGCAGCAGGGTATGCAGGGTATCCGCCGGGCAACCCCGGCGGCAGCCGATGCCGGCGTAGAACGCTGGCATCAGGCCTTGCTGGAGCGGCGGAACAGCCACGCACTGAGCAGGCCCAAGGCCACCCAGAAAGCAGCGTTGGTCAGCCAGGAGGCCATCTTGAACTGGGTCTCCAGTGCTTCGGGGGCCAGGCTTTCATGTACTTCGGGCTGTGGAGCGCCGATCACATGGGGGATTACCAGCAACACGGCGCCCAGCGCCTTCAGCAGCCAGTGGCGGGCGAACACCAGCAAGGCCAGGCCAAGAGCGGTGGCGCTGGCCGTGCCAATCCACCAAGCCTGGCGTTGCCCCAGGTCGGCAGCAGCAGTGCCGGGCAGCTCCGGTGGCAGCCCCAACGTCGGGGCCAGGCAGAACACAGCGAACCCGGCCAGGCCCCACAGCGCACCGGTGCCGGCACGCTGCGGTTCGCGCAGGCTGTACAGGGCGGCGAGAATCAGGGCGAAGCCGACTGCGACCACCAGGTTGCCCCCGGTGGTGGACAGCACCCGCTGCCAGCCGTCTTCCGGCGACCAGGCTTCGGCGCTGTGCTCATGGGCGGCCACTTCTCCACCATGTTCGTGCTGTGCGGCCGGGGCCGAGGATTCGTAGGTTTCCGCCTCAAGAATCAGCGGGGCGACCCAGAAGCTTTGCAGCAGGGTCAGCAGCAGGGCCGCAAGCAGCCCGCTGAAGCCCGCGGTACGGGCAATGCGCGTGATCATCAGGCGTACTCAGTGGCAGGGGAAGGCGGCGCTGTGGCGGGTGTCGTGGGCGGCGTTGTGCACGGCCTCGATGTGCGAGAAACCGGCGAAGTACACCAGGCACAGGCCCAGCAGGCTGGCGCCGACGGCGACGACGACGCGCTGGCTGAGGGTGACGGGTGTGGCAAGGCTGTGTTGCTTGGTGCTGGTGACGGGCATGACGCGTTCCTCTGCTTTTTGTGGGCAACGGGCAAGCGCGGCATCCCTGATGCGTGACCGCCCAGGGGAATGCAACAGCGCCCGCCCACCGCGGGGTGTTCATGAACGCCAGGCCGGTCTCCGGGCTTGCGAGGAGGAGCAGGGCTCCTGCAAAGCGTCACCTTCCCATGCCGGACTACAAGGCACAGTGGTACAGACACTTCACTCGCTTACCGTTGCGGGGGCAGCACCGGTCTTGTCCGGCCCTGCTGGAGGGCCTGGGACGCACCGGTTTCCCGTTTCACCCCCTGTGGGGGCACCTGAACGTGAGGCATAAGGAGACCATGGGGCGGGCTTTGCGTCAATTGCCAAGTACCGAGGGCGCAACGCACACCTGTGGGAGCGGGTTTACCCGCGAACACCGGCTTTGCCGGTGCCATGCACCGGGTTGGATTCTTCGCGGGTGAACCCGCTCCCACAGAGGTGTGCGCCAAGCCAGGGACAGGCGTGCAGCTGCTTCAGAAGTCATAGGCAAGCTTGGTGTACCAATAGCCGCCACCCGGGTGGAACGGCGGGTTGCCGTACGCCGCCTGGTTGCCGTTGGCGTTGTACACGCCGTTCTTGTCGGGCCGCACATTGAAGATGTTGGTGCCGCCCACACTGACGGTCAGGCTGTCGAACAGCAGGTAGGACAGGTCCAGGTCGGTGATCCACTTGGCGCCGAAGGTGCGGTCCTGGGCCTGGTTCTGCTGCCAGGTCTCGACTTTGCCGTAGCGGGTGGTCTGCAAGGTACCGGTGAAGTTGCCCAGCAACCACTGGCTGCCCAGCACCCATTTGGTTTTCGGTGAGGCTGCCACCAGGTCGCCTTCGCGGCCATGGCCGACCACGTCGATACCGGCAGCGGCCAGCGCTGCGGGCGTACCCCGGGTGCCGCGCACGGTGGTCTTGTTCCAGTTGAAGCCCAAGGTCCAGCGCACATCGCCCCAGGCACCGAACTCGCTGGTGTGGTCACCCACCAGGTCGAGGCCGCGGGTGCGGGTATCGAAGGCGTTGGTGTAATAGTTGATCCAGGTGGTGCGCGCCAGGCCCAGCGATTCGAGGATGTCGCCAATGGCACCGGCTCCGTTCTGCCGGTCGTAGAGGTTTTCGGTCAGCAGGATGCGGTCGTCGATGTCGATCAGGTAGGTGTCCAGGGTAACGCTGGTGCGGCGCGCCGGTTGCCAGGTCAGGCCAAGGCCGGCGTTGCGCGATTTCTCCGGGTCGAGCTTGTCGCCGCCGAATGCCAGCGCGGCGGCACTGCCGGGCGCGACAGTGCGGCGCAAGGCCGGCACCACATTGCCGTCGGCGTCCAGCGCGGTGCGGTTGTCGCTGACCGTGTAGCCGCTCTGGGTCAGCGACGGTGCGCGGAAACCGCTGCCCAGGGTGCCGCGTACCGCCACGGTTTCGCTCAATTCGTAGCGTGAATTGAGCTTGAAGCTGGCGGTATTGCCCGAGTCGTCGTCGTAGTGCTCGACCCGCGCGGCGGCGCCCAGGTACCAGCGCGGGGTCAGGTCCAGGCCGAGGTCGAGGTAGGCGGCATAGTTGTTGCGCTTCACATCGGCCTCGTCTTCCGGGCGGATGGTCAGCGCAGCCTGGGCGCCCACGGCGGTCTGACCGTTGGCCAGCGCGTACAGCGGGTTGGGGCGCCCGTCGGCCAAGGTGGCCGGGTAGGTGTAGGGCCCGACGCTGTAGGCGATGGGGTCGCCGGCGAAGGTCTGGAAGCGCTCCCAGCGGTGCTCCAGGCCCGCCGAAACGCGGGTGGGTACCGCCAGGCCGAACAGGCCGTCGAAGGCGCGGGTGATGTCCAGGTTGTTTACCCACTGGTCGAACTGCAAGGTTGCCAGGTCATCGAACGAGGTTGGCGAGGCCGGGCCGTAGGTGGGGTTGATGGTCAGGTCGCTGGACTGCTGGTTCTTGTTGCGCCCGCAGGTGGTGGACAGGTCCCAGTCCCAGGCACCGGCGGCGCCTCGGGCGCCGAGCAGCCATTGGTAGTCGGTGTCCTTGATGTTGTTGAGCGGGAAGTAGCCGTCTGGGAACAACTCGGGGATCGAGGCGTTGCTGTTGGGCAGGCGGTAGTTGTTGAAGGCCTCGAGCTTGCGCTCGGCATAGGTGGCGAACGAGTACAGTTTCAGGTCGTCGCTGATGGGCAGTTCGGCGTTGTAACCGAGGTTGAAGGCACGCAGATCGGGGTCGCCGTTTTTCACCGCCCGGTGGTCCCAGGCGGCCTGGCGGTCGTCTTCGAAGTAGGCGCGGTAACCGGGGGCAGCCTTGTCGATCCAGTTGGCGGTGCCGCGCTTGCGTGCCTCCCCAGACAGGTGCAGGAAACCGCCGTCACCCAGGCTGAAGCCCTGGTCGCCGGCCAGCTTGATGGTTTCGCCCTGGCCGCTGTACAGCTGGCCGTAGCTGCTTTCGTAATGGCCACCACTGCTGGTGCTCTTGAGGATGATGTTGATCACCCCGGCCACTGCATCCGAGCCGTACTGGGCGGCGGCGCTGTCTTTCAGGACTTCGATGTGCGACACCGCACTGACCGGGATCATGTCGATATCCACGGCGTTGGCACCGCTGTTGTCGGTCGAGCCGCTGGCCGGCACAGCGCTGTTGTGGCGGCGTTTGCCATTGACCAGCACCAGGGTGTAGGCCGGGCCCAGGCTGCGGTTGCTCAGCGGCCGCACGCCGGACTGGAAGCCGGCGATGTTGGTGCCGAAGTTGAACGAGGGCAGCAGTTTGGAAATGGCCTCGGACAGCTCGGCGCGGCCGCTACGCAATAGCTGCTCGCTGCTGATCACGTCGATTGGCGCCGGGCTGTCGGCGACGGTGCGCTGGTTGCCTCGCAGGCCGGTGGAGATCACCGTGACGGTGTCCAGGCGTTGTTCTTCGGTGGTTGGCGCGGCGTCGGCCAGCGGGGTGAGCAGGCAGGCAAGGGGCAGGGCGAAAAGCGGTGTTCTAGACATCATGTCCTCGGAATACGGTGGAGCACGCAGGCGAATAGGCGCCAGGCCCTGATAAGGCTGGCGTGAGGGGTGTGGGAAAGTGTTTTGCCTGTGCCGGCCTCTTCGCGGGTAAACCCGCTCCCACAGGGATATCACTGCCTTCAGGTCTGGCGAGAACCTGTGGGAGCGGGTTTACCCGCGAAGAGGCCGGCGCAGCGAGCAGAGATCTAGGCTGTGCGGGTGCTGCGTCCAGCCTCATGCTGTTCAACCAGCGCTCGAATGCGAGGTATCAGGTCCTGCCCATACTCCACCGCATCACGCAACTGGTCGAACCCACGGAACAGGAAGGTAGTAACCCCCAGTTCGTAGTACGCCAGCGCCGCCTCGGCGACTTGGTCCGCAGTCCCCACCAACGAGGTGGAGTTACCTGCACCGCCACCCAGCGCCGCAATCTCGGTCCACAGCCGGGTGTCATGCACCTTGCGCTGGCTGGCCAGCTGCACCAGGCGTTCGGAGCCGGCGTTGCTCTTGCCGAAGTTTTTCTCGCGGCGGTTGCCCTGGCGGATGCCGATACGTTCCTGGGCATCGGCCAGAATACGCTCGGCGCGGGCCCAGGCTTCGGCCTCGGTGCCGCCCAGGATCGGCCGCAACGACAGGCTGAAGCGGATGTGCTTCTCGCGCCCGTAGCGGGCGGCAGCCTTGCGCACCTTGGCGATGCGCTCGCGTACCTGCTCCAGCGGCTCGCCCCACATCATGTAGACGTCGGCGTGCTTGGCGGCCACTTCGACTGCGGCGTCTGACGCACCGGAGAAGTAGATGGGCAAATGCTGCACCGGTTTGACCAAGGTCAGGTTGTCTTCTACCCGGTAGTGAGTGCCCTGGTGATCGAAAGGCTCCTGGCGGGTCCAGGTGTTGCGCAGCACCTGCAGGTATTCATCGGTGCGGGCATAGCGGGCATCCTTGTCGAGGAAGTCGCCATCGCGCTGCAGGTCGCCGCTGTCGCCGCCGGTGATGACGTTGATCGAGGCCCGGCCCCGGCTCAGTTGGTCAAGGGTGGCGAACTGGCGGGCAGCGAACGTTGGCGCCTGGAAGCCCGGGCGGTGGGCGACCAGCAGGCCGATCCGCTGGGTAAGCGCTGCCACGTAGCTGGCCAGGATCATCGAGTCTGGCGCACTGGTGTTGACTGCCAGCAATGCCTTGTCGAAGCCGCCATATTCCTGGGCCTGAGAGAAGGCCTTGATGAACTCCAGATCAACCAGCGGGCCACGAGGCGCCTGGGATTCGCTGCTTTCCTGCGGGCCGATGAGGCCGATGAATTCGAGGCTCATGAAACAAACTCCTTGTCTGGGTGGGCTCAGGCAACCGCTGCCTGGTTGCGGCGCAGGGTGTTGCGGTTTTCTGGCACGCTGAGGCCGAAATTGTCGCGCAGGGTTTTACCGGTGTACTCACTGCGCACCAGGCCACGGGCTTGCAGCAGCGGCACCACGTGCTCGGTGAAGTACTGCAGGCCGTCCGGTAGCAATGAGTTGATGATGAAACCGTCGGCAGCACCGTTTTCGAACCAGTGTTGCAAGGCATCGGCAACCTGCTCCGGGGTGCCGACGAAGTCCCTGCGTGGGCGCGAGAAGCGCAGTGCCAGTTCACGCAGGCTCAGGCCCTCTTCACGGGCCAGTTGCTTGAGCTGGTCCGAGGTGCCCTTGTGGCTGTCGTTGCCCAGGGTACCGAGATCGGGGAAGGGCGCATCCAGGTCATGCTGGCTGAAGTCGTAGTCGTTGAAGGGGCGACCCAGGGCTACCAGGGCATCCTCGATGCTCACCAGGTCGACGGCCTGCTGGTAGCGCTGCTCGACCTCCTCGGCGTTGCGGCCGACGATGGGGCGGATGCCGGGCAGGATGAACAGTGCGTCGGGGTCGCGGCCATGGCGCGCGGCACGCTGCTTGAGGTCCTGGTAATAGGCGTGGGCGTCGTCGAACGATTCCGGGCTGACAAAGATGGCGTCGGCGTTCTGCGCAGCAAAGTTGCGGCCGTCCTCGGACACGCCTGCCTGGAAGATCAGCGGCTGACCCTGCGGCGAACGCTGGATGTTAAGGGGGCCCTTTACCTTGAAGTACTCACCCTGGTGGCCGAGGGTGTGCAGTTTGGCCGGGTCGAAGAACTGCCCGCTTTGCTTGTTGCGGGTAAAGGCGTCGTCTTCCCACGAATCCCAAAGCCCTTTGACCACATCCACGTGCTCACGGGCAATGCGGTAACGCACGGCATGCGGCGGGTGTTCAGCCTTGCCGAAGTTGTCAGCGGTGCCGGAAAGCCAGGAGGTCACCACGTTCCAGCCTGCGCGCCCGCCGCTGATCAGGTCCAGCGAGGCGAATTGGCGTGCTACCTGGAACGGTTCGGTGTAGCTGACCGTGACCGTGGCCACCAGGCCGATGTGTTCGGTGACCGCCGCCAGCGCCGAAAGGATGGTCAACGGCTCGAAACGGTTGAGGTAGTGCGGACTGGAGCGGGCGTGGATGTGCAGGCTGTCGGCGATGAAGGCGAAGTCGAACTTTGCCGCCTCGGCCAGCTTGGCCTGCTGTTTGTAGAAGCCGAAATTGACACTGGCATCGGCCAGCGCTTGCGGGTGGCGCCATTCGCCCCAGCCGTGGCCGACGCCATGGATCATGGCGCCCAGGCGGATCTGTCGTTTGCTCATCGGAATACCTGTGGGTTGTGTTGCAAATGGAATGGGGACAGCCGTGCGTCACCTGGCCCGTAGGCGAAGATGAAACTGGGTTGTGGGAGAGAGAGGTGCATGCGCGCAAGGCTCCTGGCGTGGTCGAAGTGGACGGCCTCCGCCAGGAATGGGGTCGGTCTGGAGTGACCTTAGCCGCTGTGGGGTGGGGTTGTGAAAGGCTTTGTGGTTCTATGCTAATTATGAAATCTAAAAATAATATCGATGCTTAATGATGCTTTATGTGCATTTTGAGTCTGGGGCTGATCTGAGATTTCTGGGGGCGCTTTGCGCCCCTTTCGCGACACAAGGCCGCTCCTACAGGGGACCGCGTTGCCTTGAAAAAACGCGGTCCCCTGTAGGAGCGGCCTTGTGTCGCGATGGGCTGCAAAGCAGCCCCGAGGCCCTCAAGCTCAAGCCGCAACAGTGACCAACTGCCCGGGCACGGCGGCAATCAGCTCTCGCGTGTACTCACTCGTCGGCCTGTCGAACACCTGCGGCACCGTCCCTCGCTCCACCACCTGCCCTTGGCGCAGCACCAGCACCTGGTCGGCCATGCTCGCCACCACCGCCAGGTCATGCGACACCAGCACATAAGCCATGCCCAGCTCCCGTTGCAGTTCATCCAGCAGTGCCAGAATCTGCGCCTGCACCGACACGTCCAGCGCGCTGACCGGCTCATCGAGTAGCAACAGTTCTGGCTGCAGCGCCAGCGCCCGGGCAATCGCCACGCGCTGGCGCTGGCCGCCGGACAGTTCGCGGGGCAGGCGGTCAAGGTAATGAAGAGGCAGGTGCACGCGTTCGATCAGTTCGCGGGCGCGTTGTTCCAATGCCGCACCTTTGAGCAGGCCAAACGACACCAGCGGCTCGACGATGCTGTCAAACACCGTGAAACGCGGGTCGAGGGCGGCGAAGGGGTTTTGCTGTACCAGTTGCATGCGTCTGCGCAAGGGGCGGAACTGGCGCCAGCCGTGGCCGGTGACATCCTGCTGGTCGAACAGCACGCGGCCTTGGCTGGGCGCTTCCAGGCCCAAGGCAATGCGCAGGGCGGTGCTCTTGCCCGAACCGGATTCACCGACGATGGCCAATGTTTGCCCCGGGTGAACCTGCAAGTCCAGGCCCTGCAACGCGACAAAGCGGTTGTCCTGGCCTTTGACCCTGGGCAACTCGAACGTTTTGCCAACACCCTGCAGGCTGAGGATCGGCTTTGTGCCTGGCGCCAGTTGCCGGGGCTGGCGACGAGCGCTGAAGGCCGGTGCGGCATTGAGCAGGGCGCGGGTGTACGGGTGCTGTGGTGCCTGCACGATCTGCGCAGGTGGGCCTTGCTCCACCAGTTCGCCCTGCTTCATCACCAGCAGGCGGTCGGCGCGGTCGGTGGCCATACCCAAGTCGTGGGTGATGATCAGCAACGAGATGCCACGCTCGGCCACCAGCCGCTGCAAGTGATCGAGGATCTTGCGTTGTACGGTGACGTCCAGTGCGCTGGTGGGTTCGTCGGCGATGATCAGGCGCGGGTTGCCGGCCAGGGCGATGGCGATCAGCACCCGCTGGCGCATGCCGCCAGACAGCTCGTGCGGGTACTGGCGGGCGCGCATGGCCGGGTTGTCCAGGCCAACCTGGGCAAGCAATTCCAGCACATCGGCATCGACGCTGCGCGAGCGGCCGCCTTGGGCCAGCACCAGCGCCTCGCCGATCTGCTGGCCAATGCGCAGGGTGGGGTTAAGGCTGACCATCGGGTCTTGCGGCACCAGGCCGACGGTACGCCCACGCAGCTGGCGCTTCTGCCGTTCGCTGGCGCGCACTACATCCAGCCCGTCGACCCACAGCTGGCCACTGTCGATGCGCGCCGTGCCCGGTAGCAGGCCGAGCAGGGCGTTGGCCAAGGTCGACTTGCCCGAGCCTGACTCGCCGACAATGGCCACGGTCTCGCCCTGGGCCAGGCTGAAGGTAAGGTGCCTGACGGCTTGCGTGGCCTGGCCGGAGGCGTGATAGCTGATGCTGAGGTCGCGTACCACAAGCAATGGCTGGTCGTTCATCGTGGGTGCTCCTCGAAGGTACGGGCAAGGTGGTTGAGGCTGAACACCACGGCGACCACGAACAGGCCGGGCAGCAGCGACACCCAGGGGGCGGTGATCAGGAAGTGCCGGCCGTTGGCAATCAAGGTGCCCCATTCGGCCGCTGGCGGTGCTGCGCCAAAACCGAGGAAACTCAGGCCGGCAGTGGCCAGGATGGCGGCGCCGAAGTCCAGCGTGGCCAGCACGGCCACCGGCCCCCAGGCATTGGGCAGCACGTGGCGCAGCAAGGTGCGACGCCAGCTGGCGCCACCCAGGCGTGCGGCTTCGACATAGGGCAGGGTCTTGACCCGCAGCACTTCGCCGCGGGTGGTGCGGGCAAAGCCAGGGATGATGCCGACGCCGACGGCGATTGCCACCGGCACCGTGCCAAAACCGATGGCGGTGACAATGGCCAGGGCCAGCAGCAGGCCGGGCAGGGCCAGCAGCACATCGACCAGGCGCATGAGGGCGGCATCCAGGCGCCCGCCGGCAAACCCGGCGAGTACGCCCAGGCTCAACCCGCCTGCCAGGGCAATACCAACCGCCAGCAATGCGGCCTGCACCGACAGGCTGGCGCCATACACCACGCGGGTGTACAGGTCGCGGCCCAGCTCGTCGGTGCCGAACCAATGCACGGTGCCAGGTGCCCGCAGTTTGTCGGCGGGGGACGTGGCGTAAGGGTCGAAGCTGGTCAGCCAATGCGGCGCCAGCGCCGCCAGCAGGGCGAACAGCACCACCAGCAGCGCCAGGCTGAAGCCCGGGCGCGCCAGCAAAGGGGCGAGTGCCTGGCCCAGGCGCTGCAGGCGGGTGCGGCGCTTCCAGCTGGCTGGCGGGGCGGCGGCACGCAGGGGGTGAGTATCGGCGGTCATGGTCAGGTCACCTTCGTGGCGTGGGCGATGCGGGGGTCAAGGTACGGGTACAGCAGGTCGACGATCAGGTTCACCAGCACAAAGGCTGCCGCCGACACTGCGACAATCGCCAGCACCACCGGGATGTCTTGGCGCAGCACGGCTTCCTGGGCCAGGCGGCCGACGCCATTGCGCGAGAAAATGGTCTCGACCAGCACTGCTCCGGACACCGTGTTGCCCACCTGCAAGCCGACCAGGGTAAGGATTGGCAGGGCCGCATTGCGCAGGCCGTGCCGCGCCTGAACCTGCGCGCGGCTCAGGCCCTTGGCGAAGGCGGTGGCGATATACGGCTCCTGCCATACGCTCTGGAAGCCGCGCTGCAGTACCTGGGCGTACACCGCAGCACTGGGAATGGCCAGGGTCACGGCCGGCAGCACCAGGCTGGCAAAGCCCTGGCTGCCGGTGGCCGGGAACCAGCCCAGGCCAAAGGCGAACACCTGGATCAGCAGCAGCCCCATCCAGAACACCGGTACCGAAAAACCCAGTGACGGCAAGCGTGACAGCGCCACTTTCAGCGGTTGCCATTGCAGGTAGGCGGTGAGGTAGGCCAGGCCGACGCCGCCAAGCAACGACAGCACGATGGCAAAGCCGGCCAGGGCCAGGGTTTGCGGCAGGCGCTCGGCCAGCAGCGCGGTCACTGGCCGGTTCAGTGACAACGACTGGCCCAGGTCGCCGTGCAGGGCCCGCCACAGCAGGTCGAAGTACTGCTCGAAAATGCCTTTGTCCAGCCCGTAGTAGGCACGGGCCTTGGCCAGATCCTCGGGCGACAGGCCATCGGCTTCCATGCCCGATGCACTGAGCATGATCGCCAGGGTGTCACCGGGCAGCAGATAGAGGATGAAGTAGGTGATGGTGTAGGCGCCCCACAACACCAGCAGCGCTTGGCCGATGCGGCCGATCAGGTAGCGGTTCATGGCTGCGCGACCTGGATGTCACTGAGGAAGGCAAAGCCTTCGGCCGTCCAGCGGAAGTCCTTGACCCGTGGTGCGGTGGCGGCTTGCCACACGCGCTCGTACAGCGGGAACGCCGAGGCTTCGTCAACCAGCAGGTCTTGCAACTGGCCATAGGCCTGGGCGCGTTGCTCGTCGCGGGTGGCGGTAATGCCGTTGTCGAACAAGGTTTGCGCCTGGGCCAGGGTGTGTGGCTCGTAAGTGTTTGTGGCCAGGGTGGCACTGCTGGCGGCGCGCGGGTCGAGGATAGTCTGCAGGATGATCGGGTCGGCGCGGGTCATGTAGGTGGAGGTGAGGTCGTAGTTGCCGGAGGCGTTGCCGGCCACCCATTCGGCACGGGTCAGCACGTTCAGCTTGAGGTCGATGCCGACCTTGCGCAGTTGGTCCTGCACCAGCACATCGCCGGCACTCTCGGCGGGGGTGAGGTTGTAGCGCAGGGTCAGGCGTTTGCCGTCCTTGTGCCGGTAGCCGTCGTCACCCTTGCTCCAGCCTGCGGCATCCAGCAGGCGCTCGGCGCCCTGCGGGTCGTAGGCCAGCTTGTCGGCCTGGGGCTTGAAGTACGGCGTGGTCACGTCATACACCCCGGTCACCACCGGGAACTCGGCGTTGTATACGGTGTGGGCATAGCTGGTGCGATCAATGGCCTTCTGCAGGGCCAGGCGCACCTGGCGGTCGCCCAGCAGGCGGTCGTTGCGGGTGTTGGGGTAGAGGTTGAGTGCCGGGCCTGGCAACGAGCGGCTCTGGATGGTCGCGCCCTTTGCCTGGAACAGCTTCAGGTCAACTTCGGAAAACGGGTTGCGTGGCCAGAGGATGTCGGCCTTGCCTTGCAGGAACAGGCCGTTGCGCACGCTTTCTTCGGGGATGTAGCTGATCTCCACGCGGTCCAGGTGGGCGGCGCCGGGGTTCTTGACGTTGGCCGAGGCCCAGGCATAGTCCGCTCGCTTGACCAGGCGTGCGCCGACTTCCGGGGTGTAATGTTCGAGGATGAACGGGCCGGTGCCGATGATCTTGCCCAGCGAACGCTCCTGGGCAGTGAGCGCGTAGGAGGCCGGGGCGAGGATGGCCAGGTTGGTGGTGGACGTGGCCTGCAGGAAGCCGGCGTTGGGCCGCGACAGCACCAGGCGCACGGTGAACGGATCGACCACTTCGGCATGGTCGAAACCGGCCAGGTAGGTGGCGCCGAACGTGGCAGGCAGTTGTGCCGCGAACGCCTTGTTGCTGTCGAAGGCGGTTTTCACGGCTTGGGCGTCGAAGCGCTCGCCGTTGCTGAAGGAGACGTCCTGGCGCAGGTGGAAGGTGTACTGCAGGGCGTCGTCACTGACCTCCCAACTGCTGGCCAGCCACGGGATGATGCGGCCTGTGGCCGGGTCTTGGTCGGTAAGCGATTCGGCGACGTTGCGCAGCAGTACGCGGTGCTCCAGCCAGTAGACCTGGAACGGGTCGACGCTGACCAGCGTGGTGTTGTCGCCCCAGAAGGCGATGTTCAGGGTTTTGCTGGTGGCATCTTCGCTGGAGGGGGAGCAGGCGGCGAGCGTGAAGGCCAGGGTGGCGCAGGCCAGCAGGCTTCTGGCCAGGTGAAGTGGAGGCATTGGGCGTTCCTTCAATGGGGTATGAGGTGTTTGTTCGGGCCCTATCGCCGGCAAGCCAGCTCCCACAGGAACGCCACTGGATCCAGGCCTGTGGTGGTCCTGTGGGAGCTGGCTTGCCGGCGATAGGGCCGGTACAGGCCACAGACAATCTGTCAGTCCTGGTAATCCAGCCCCTCCCGATCCAGCTGCCGGATCAAGGCATCCCAATGCCGCCGTATCCCTTCACCCAGCCCATCGGAAAACCGCTTGGACTGCTCATGCACCCTGGCAATCGCCGCCGGCGCAGCATGCAGCAACTGGTCGTTGCCCCCGGCTTGCGCCGCTACCTGGATGTTGCAGGCACGTTCCAGCCCGTGCAGTTCACGGAAGGCATGCTCCACGCTGATACCCCCGGTAAGCAGGCCATGGTTGCGCAGGATGAGGATGTTGCTGTCGCCCAGGTTGCCTACCAGCCGCTGCTGCTCGTCCAGGTCCAGGGCGACGCCTTCGTAGTCGTGGTAGGCCACGCGGTTGTAGTACGCCAGGGCGTGCTGCGAGATCGGCAGCAGGCCGTCGCGCTGGGCCGACACCGCCGCGCCATCGCGGGTGTGGGTGTGCAGCACGGCCTTGAGGTCATGCCGGGCGCGGTGGATGGCGCTGTGAATCACATAGCCTGCCTGGTTGATGCCCAGGCCCAGCGGGTCGTCGATGATGGTGCCGTCCACGTCCACCTTCACCAGGTTGGACGCGGTGATTTCGTCGAACAGCAGGCCGAAGGCATTGATCAGGAAATGTTCGTCAGGCCCCGGCACACGTGCCGAGAAGTGCGTGTAGATGTGGTCGGTCCAGCGGAACAGCGCGGCCAGGCGGTAGGCCGCCGCCAGCTTGACCCGCACCTCCCATTCTTCGGCGCTGACCCGTTGGCGTACGGTGTTTTCCTGGGCGGTGACGACAGACAGTGCAGTCATGGTGTTCTCCAATAGGTGTGGGTTCAGTAGCCGCGCCGGGTGTCGACAAGGTTGAGCAGCGGCGCCTGTTCGCGGTAACGGGCAAAGTTGTCGAGAAATGCCTCGAGCAGCGCGGGGTAGCCGTCCTCGGAAATCGCCGAGGTGTGCGGCGACAGGAATACCCGCGGGTGGTGGTACAGCGGGTGGCCTGCCGGCAACGGTTCGGGTTCGGTGACATCGAGGCTGGCGCGGCCGATCAGCCCGTTGTCCAGGGCTTCGAGCAAGGCCTCCTGGTCCAGCAGCCCGCCACGGGCGATGTTGATCAGGTGCAGTCCGGGTTTGGCCTGGGCCAGCACCTGGCGGTCGATCAGGCCACGGGTGGCGGGGGTGAGCGGGGCGGCGATGACCAGGTGATCGCTGCCGGCAAACAGCTGCTGCAGGTTGTCGACGCGCTGCACGCCCGGCACCTCGGCAATGGGCTGGCCTGGGCGGTTCAGCGCCAGTACCGGCATGCCCAGGGCGTTTGCCTTGCGTGCCAGGCTTTGGCCGATGCTGCCGAAACCGAAGATGCCCAAGGTGCGGCCACGCACCGGGGCCAGCGGGGTCAGGCGCCAGTCGGCGTCCTTGACCCACAGGCCCGGCAGTTGTTTGGCCGCGGCAAACACCAGGGCCAAGGCGAATTCGGCTACCTGTTCGGCATTGGCGCCGCGGCCACTGGTGACCGGCGGGCCCTGAAACACCCAGTCGGGGTAGAAGTCGATGCCCGAGGACACCACCTGCACCCAGCGCAACGACCACGGCCAGCCGGCTGGCGGGTTGTCCACGCGGTTACCGCGTACATTGATCGGGCGCACGATGAACACATCGGCGGGGACGTCCAGCTGTAACTGGCCCGGGCCGATATCGATCACTTCATGGTCGGGCAAGCGATCGCGCAGGTATTGGTTGGCCGGTGCGTCCAGCTGGCTGGCGATGATCGAGTGGCTCATGCCGCCACCTCCGCCAGGGCGGCACGGCCGACATGGCCGAGCACTACGTCGTCCTGCGGCGTGTGGATGCGGCTGCACAGCACATCACGGTAGTGCCGCTCCAGCGGGTTGCGCCGCGACAGGCCTGGGTTGCCGGCAGCCTCGATGGCCAGTTCCACGGCCTGGATGGCGTTGCGGCTGACCAGGTGCTTGAGCTGCCCGGCGTGGCGCGAATCGACCTGCCCGGTCACGGCCGCATTCAACAGGCTCTGGTTGGCGAACAGCAGCGTATCGATACGCCCGACCACGTCCTGGAAACGTGGCAGGCTGGCCAGCGGTGCACCCAGGTTGGACGGCGCGCGCTGGTTCAGGAACTGCACCAGCCAGTCGCGTGCGGCCTGGGCCACACCGTCGTAAAGCGCAGGCAGCAACACCGCCATCCACAACAGGGCTGTGCTGTCGAGTTCGGCGCGCGGTGCGCTGGCCGGGCTGACGCTGACGGCATGATCGAGCGGGATCAGCACCTCGTCGAACTGCACTTCATGGCTGCAGGTGGCGCGCATGCCCAGGTGGTCCCAGTCTTCGACGATACGGATGCCCGGGGTGTCCTTGTGCACCAGGAAGCCGCCCACCAGTGGGTCCTGGTCGTCGCTGCGGGCCCAGACCAGGTACCAGGCCAGGCCATGGCTGCCAGTGGAGTAGATCTTGCGCCCGGACAACCGCCAGCCTTCGGCGGTGCGCCGGGCGACGGTGGCCGGCAGGCCGCCGCGGGCGGGTGTACCCAGTTCTGGTTCAACGCGGAACGCATTGATCAGCGCGCCGTCGGCCACCGCGTCGCGGGCCACTTGCAGGCGCAGGTGCTCGGGCCAGCGGTCTTCGTCCTGCAGGCGGAAGTGCTGCAGGTACTGCATTACCAGGATCAGTGCGGTGGACGGGCAACCTTTGCCGACCGCAGCGATTACCTGACGCGCACTGGCCAGGTCGGCGCCACCGCCGCCCAAGGCGCGGGGCACGGTGAAACCCAGCAGGCCGTGGCGGTGTAGCAGGTCGAAGTTGTCGGCGGGGAACTGGCCGCTGCGGTCGTAGCGTTCGGCGTTGGCGGCCAGGGCCTGGGTGAGTTCGGCAAGCGCGCTGGCAGAAGGGGGGTGACTCATGGGTATTCATCCCTGGAACACGGTGGGTTTGTAAGACCGTATTCGTATGGATGACCGCTGTAAAAGTCTTTTTGGTTCTATGGTAATTATTAATTGTGAGAATTACATTGGTTGATTGATATGTGTATTGGTTATTTTGATGCTGTGGATTTTCAGTGCCTGTGAGATCGAGCGCCGCCCGCGCGGCGCATCGCGAGCTGCGCTCGCTCCTACGTTTGTTGCGGGCCAATTATTCCTGCGAGGTACACGCGCGGATGCTTTGGCGCATGACGCGATATCGTGTCGGACCAACAAAGCGGTCGCGCGCGCCTGTCACAGGCGTTACTGGCCAAAAACAAACGTAGGAGCGAGCGCAGCTCGCGATGCGCCGCGCGGGCGGCGCTCGATGTACGCCTAACTACAACTCTCAAGTCAGGTACCCGCAGCCCCCCGGCATGTTCAGCTCAACCACAGAGCTGCTGCCCGGCCACCCGGCCAAACAGCTCGACCGGCTCCTGCAGGTTGCCCAGGTAGCGTGGGTGGAACAGCCACAAATCCACCTGCGGCTTGAAGTCCGTCACATTGACCACGTCCAGCGCATCCCGGTGGCGGCTGTTCTGCAACAAGGGTTCGGGCACCAGGCCAAGCCCCTGTCCATTGGCCACCAGCCCCAGTTGCAGCTCGGTGCCAAAGGTCTCCAGGTTGATCGACAGCCTCAGCCCCTGTTCGCTCAGGGCGCGCTGCAGCCCGGCGCGAAAGCCGCAACCATCGGGGTTGAGCACCCAGCCACGGGTGTAGCAGTCCTTGAGCTTGAGGCTGCGCTTGCCGGTACTGCCCTTGGCCGCTACCACCCGCAGCGGCATGCGGGCGATCGACTGGCTGGCGATGCCCTCGGGGAAGATCTTGCCGGGCGGGAACAGCGCCGCGGCGGCATCCAGTTCGCCGTTTTCCATGCGCGCGATCAGGCTGCTGCCCCAGCCACTGGTGACCTGGGTGCGCAGGTCGGGGTAGGTTTCACGAATTTGTGCCAAGGCATCCAGCAGCACCACATCGCCAAGGGTTTGCGGCACGCCCAGGCGCAGGGTACCGGACGGGGCCCCGTCGTTGGCCACCAGCTCGCGCAGCGAGTCGATCTCACGCAAGATGGCCTTGCACTGCTCGTATACCCGCAGGCCCATGGGGGTCGGCTTCAGCGGCTTGGTGTTGCGGTCGAGCAGGGTGGCGCCCAGGTCTTCCTCGAAGTTCTGCACCCGGCGGGTGATGGCCGGCTGGGTCAGTTGCAGGGCCTCGGCGGCGAGGTTGGTCGACTGGCAACGGATGACCGCCACAAAGGCGTCCATGTCATCGATTTTCATATTCGGCGCTCACATATTGGGGCGGTGGGACATACCAGAGGAGAATAATCCTCAATGGCGGGATTGTCACAGCACCTGTGCACCTCACGCGCTTTCGCGGGCAATCAACTCGCACGCCAACAGGTTCAGCCGCTGCACTTCACCCTCACACACCACCACGCCCAGGTGCTGCAACACCCGCAACGCCGCCACTTCGCCTATTTCCCGCGAGGGCGGGCGCAGGGTGGTGAGGCTGGGCAGCAGCATGTCGGCAAAGGGGTAGTCGCCAAAGCCGACGATGGCCATGTCGTCGGGTAGGCGCAAACCGGCGCGTTGCCCGGCCAGCAAAGCACCGGCCGCCAGGTTGTCGTTGGCGAAGATGATCGCCTCGGGCCGTGGGGTACGGCGGATCAACGCTTCCATGGCCTGCTTGCCCGCCTCGAACGGCGCGCAGTCGGCCGAGGGCACGAACACCCAAGGCTCCAGCCCGGCTTCCCGCAATGCGTCGATATAGCCATCGCGGCGCTCCAGCGCACTCAGGTCGCCGGCCGCGCTGTTCTGCACGAAAGCGATGCGCCGGTGGCCCTTGTCCAGCAGATAGCGGCAGGCCTGCACGCCCACCTGGTGATGAAGGAAACCCACTTGCAAGGGCGATCGCTCAGGGCGGTAGTCCCAGATTTCAACCACGGGCACGTCTGCGTCGGCCAGCATTTTTTCCGTGGCCGGGCTGTGAAAGTGGCTGGTTACGACCAATGCTGCCGGCGACCAGCCGAGAAAGGCCCGCACAGCGCTTTCTTCCTGGGCTTCGCTGAAATAACTGGAAGCCAGCAACAACTGGTAGCCATGGCGGCTGAGGGTATCGCTGAACGCCTGGATAGTCTGGGCGAAGATCGGCCCGGAGATGTTCGGTATCACCATGCCGACAATGCGCCCGCGGGCCGAGGCCAGCCCCCCGGCCACCAGGTTGGGCACATAGCCCAGCGCCTGCACGGCAGCTTCGATACGCTCGCGCAAAGGCGGCGAAACCTGGTCTGGCTGGTTGAAGTAGCGCGACACGCTGATGGCCGAAACCTCAGCGGCCCTTGCCACCTCGGCGAGGGTGACACGGCCTGCGCCGCGGCGCTTGCGGGGGGGATCCTTGGCCTGGCTCACCGGACTGCCTCCTGGGGAAAAGGCGCGATGTTAGCGCTAACGGAAAGGTACTTGGCAAATAGCTTAATCGCATATCAAGATGAATTTTAATTATTTGACGTGCTAAGCAGCGCCCTCTGATACTTGCTCATGTTAGCGCTAACAAGCGCAGCTGTTGGCAAGCGCCTGCCACTCGCACGAGCGAGACCAGACAACCACAGCAACTCCGTGTTGGCCCCGCCAGAAGGGGCCTGGTCTGGTTTCCCGAGGCAGTGAGTACCATGCAGAAAAGCCGTACACCATTCCCCGCTACGCAACGTCGGCCGCTGGCCGCAGCCATCCTGCTGGCCGTTTTTGGCCAAGGTGCCCAGGCAGCCGAGCCGGCCGAAGCAGCGGCCCCGCAGGCCACTGCATTGGGCGCTGTGACCGTGACCGCCACACGCCGCGAAGCCACGCTGCAGGAAGTGCCGGTGGCCGTGTCGGTGATCGATGGCGAACAACTGGAGCGAGACAACCGCAACAACGTTGCCAGTATCGTCCAGCAGGTGCCCACCCTCAATTACCGTGCTGGCGCCTCGAACAAGGACACCTCGCTGTTCATCCGTGGTGTGGGCACCATTTCTACCTCGCCCGGGGTGGAGCCAACCGTCGCGACAGTAGTGGATGGCGTGGTGTTCGGCCGCCCGGGCCAGTCGACCCTCGACCTGCTCGACCTTGAACGCATCGAGGTACTGCGCGGGCCGCAGGGCACGCTGTTTGGCAAGAACGCCTCGGCTGGCGTACTCAACGTGGTCAGCAAGGCCATCCCCGAGCAGACCCAGGGCTATGTGGACTATTCGCACTTTGGTGGTGGCGACGAGAACCGCCTGCGCTTTGGTATTGGCGGGCGCCTGAGCGAGCAGTTCAAGGGTTCGTTGAGCACCTTGTGGGGCGACTACGATGGCAATGTCGAGAACGTTGCCAATGGCCACGACGTCAATGGTTACGAACGCAAAGGCGCCCGCGGCAAGCTGGAGTTTGAACCCAACGAAGCCCTGCGCCTGACCCTGATCGCCGACTACATGAAGGGCGAGGACACCTTGCCCAGCGGCGTGATCACCAGCGCCAGCGCCGCATTCGCCAGCCAGTTGCGCCCGGTGACGCCAAGCGCCCATAACCGCGATATCAACAGCGACTTCAAGACCCACGTCGAGGACGAGAACCAGGGGCTTTCGGCGCAGCTGGACTGGCAACTGGGCGACTACACCCTGACGTCGATCAGCGCCTGGCGGGGCTGGGACAACACCCAGTACCAGGATGGCGACCGCCGCGCCTTGCTGCCGGTGACGGCGTCCCATGACAAGGGCACGGTGGACTATGACCAGTACAGCCAGGAGTTTCGCCTGACGTCGCCCAAAGGGCAGTTCAACGAATACGTGCTGGGCGCCTTCTACATGCATGGCACGTCCAACGAGACCTACCAGCGCCTCTCGGTCAATGGCGGCGTGGCCAACACTGGCCGCGCCGACTATTCCACCACCAACGACAGTGTCGCGCTGTTCGGTGAAAACACCTTCAACTTCACCGACGACTTCCGTGCCATTTTCGGCCTGCGCTGGACCCACGATGACCTTGAGTACGACCATCGCCGCGTCTCCAGCTCGGCCACAGCAGTGACCGGTATCCAGCCCTCGACCGCAAGTTCCGGCTCGGTGGACGAGGACGGCTGGAGCGGGCGCACCGGCCTGCAATACGACTTCAACGACAGCCTGACCGGCTACGTCACCTACTCGCGCGGCTATAAAGGGCCGGCCTACAACGTGTTCTTCAACATGCAGCCGCGCGACACCGGGGCGCTCAAGCCCGAAACCTCGGATGCCTACGAGATCGGCTTGAAAAGCACGGCGCTGGACAATCGCCTGACCGCCAACCTGGCCGTATTCCACACCGACTACGACAACTACCAGGCCAACTTCTTCGACACCGTGGCCAACCAGGTGGTGACCCGCCTGGTCAACGCCGGCAAGGTCAAGACCCAGGGTGTGGAGCTGGATGCCAGCTTCCAGGCCACCTCGCGCCTGAAGCTGTCGACAGCCGTGGCCTACACCAAGGCCCGCGTCGACCACTTCAACTGCCCGGCGGGCGCGGCGGCCAACTGCAACATCGACGGCGGCCGGCTGCCGTTTACGCCGGACTGGAAGACCTACCTGCGCGCCGATTACGTGATCCCGCTGGACAACGGCCTGGATGTGGAGCTGAGCAGCGATTACAGCTGGCAGGACGCGGTGCAGTTCAGCCTCGACCAGAACCCGGACACTGTGCAGGGCGCCTATGGCATCTGGAATGCCAGCATTGCCCTGGCCGACTACAACGACGGCTGGCGCGTGGCCCTGCTGGGCAAGAACCTGGGCGACAAATCGTATGCACAGATGCTGGCCAGTGGCGGCGACTACATCTACCGCTCGGTACCGCGGGATGACGGGCGCTACTTCGGCGTGCAGCTGCGCAAAGACTTCTGACGCGCCGCCGCTCCCACAGGGATCGCGGTCTTTTCGGACAAGGAGAACCACATGCCCCGCCAAATGAATCTGGGCGCCTTCCTCATGGCCACCGGTCACCACGTGGCCGCCTGGCGCCACCCGGACGTGCCGGCCGACCCGCTGGATTTCGCCACCTACAAGCGCACCGCACAAATCGCCGAAGCCGCGTGCTTCGATGCCTTGTTCGTCGCCGACAGCGTCGCCGCGCCCAGCGACCCGCTGGCTAGCCACAGCGCCCGCTCGGTGTACTTCGAGCCGCTGACGCTATTATCGGCGCTGAGTGCGGTCACCGACCGCATCGGCCTGATCGCCACGGCCACCACCAGTTACAACGAACCGTACCATGTGGCCCGCAAGTTCGCCTCGCTGGATCACCTGTCCGCAGGGCGTGCCGGCTGGAACCTGGTCACCTCCGACGCTGCCGCCGAGGCCGGCAATTTTGGCCGCCAGGCACACATCCCGCATGCCGAGCGCTATGCCCGCGCCCGCGAATTCCAGCAGGTGGTGCAGGGGCTATGGGACAGCTGGGCCGATGACGCATTCGTGCGCGACAAGGCCAGTGGCCTGTTCCACCACCCGCAGGCCGTGCGTGCTCTTGACCATGTGGGCGAGCACTTTCGCGTCAAGGGCCCGCTCAACGTGGCCCGCTCGCCACAGGGGCGACCGGTGCTGGTGCAGGCCGGGTCGTCCGAGACCGGCCGCGAGCTGGCCGCACAAAGCGCCGAGGTGGTGTTCACCGCCCAGCCGAGCCTGGCCCGCGCACAGGCTTTCTACGCCGACCTCAAGGGTCGCCTGGCCCGCCATGGGCGAGATGAACATTCGCTGAAGATCATGCCCGGCGTGTTTGTGGTGGTGGGCCAAAGCCAGGCGCAGGCTGAGGACAAGTACGAACAGTTCCAGGCGCTGGTCGACCCGCGTGTCGGCGTTGGCCTGCTCGGGCGCATGCTCGGCAACTTCGACCTTTCCGGCTACCCGCTGGACGGCCCGCTGCCCGAGTTGCCGCCCACCGAGGATGGCCAGCGCAGCCGCCAGCAACTGCTGACCGAACTGGCCGGCAACGAACAGCTGACCCTGGCCCAGCTGGGCCGGCGCATCGCCGGTGGGCGAGGGCACTACAGCCTGGTCGGCACCCCGACGCAGATCGCCGATGAGCTGCAGGCCTGGTTCGAAGGCGGTGCCGCCGACGGCTTCAACGTGCTGGTGCCGCACCTGCCATTGGGCCTGGAGGATTTCGCGCTGCAGGTGGTGCCCGAGTTGCAGCGCCGCGGCCTGTTCCGCCGTCAGTACCAGGGCCACACCCTGCGCGAACACCTGGGCTTGCAGCGCCCGGCCAACCCTTACTTTGCCGAACGAGGCCAACCATGAGCTACACCGCCAACCCCGAGCGCTATGCGCGCATGCCTTACCGCCGCGTCGGTCGCAGCGGCCTGGTGCTGCCGGCCCTGTCCCTGGGCCTGTGGCACAACTTTGGCGATGCCACGCCTATCAGCACCCAGCGCGCCTTGCTGCACACGGCGTTCGATGCCGGTATCAACCATTTCGACCTGGCCAACAACTACGGCCCGCCCTATGGCAGTGCCGAAACCAACTTTGGCCGGCTGCTGCGCGAAGACCTGCGCAGTTACCGCGACGAGCTGATCATTTCCAGCAAGGCCGGCTGGGACATGTGGCCGGGCCCATACGGGCAGGGCGGTAGCTCGCGCAAGTACCTGATAGCCAGCCTGGACCAGAGCCTGGCGCGCCTGGGCCTGGATTACGTCGACATCTTCTATTCGCACCGCTTCGATGCCGATACCCCGCTGGAAGAAACGGCCATCGCACTGGCCGACATTGTGCGCCAGGGCAAGGCGCTGTACATCGGCATCTCGTCCTATTCGGCCGGTAAAACCGCAGAGATAGCGGCCTTGCTCGAAGAGCTGAAGGTACCACTGTTGATCCACCAGCCGTCCTACAACCTGTTCAACCGCTGGATCGAACGGGACCTGCTCGACACCACCGATGCATTGGGCGCAGGGGTGATCGTGTTCACCGCGTTGGCCCAGGGCCTGCTCAGTGACAAGTACCTGAATGGCATCCCGGCCGATGCCCGTGTGAACCGCGCGGGGGGCGGCTCGCTGCTGCCCCAGCATTTGTCGGAAGCCAACATTGCCCGCGCACGCGCCCTGAATGAGATTGCCCGTGAGCGAGGCCAGAGCTTGGCCCAACTGGCCCTGGCCTGGACCCTGCGCGACTCACGGGTGAGCTCTGCGCTGATCGGTGCCAGCCGGCCCGAGCAGATTACCGAGAACGTGGCTGCGCTCGACAACCTGGCTTTTACCGCCGAAGAGCTGGCCGCCATCGACCAGTACGCCGTGGAAGGCGGGATCAACCTGTGGGAAAAACCCTCGACTGACTGGAAGGAGTGACCCATGCGCTTGCTACGCCTTGCCATGCTGCTGTTGCTGGCCTTCGCCGGAGCGGCCCAGGCCGCAGACCCGGCTACTTTGCGTATCGGCTACCAGAAGGGCTCGATCAGCCTGGTGCTGGCCAAGCAGCATCAACTGCTGGAGCAACGCTTTGCGAACACCCGCGTGCAATGGATCGAGTTCCCCGCTGGCCCGCAGATGCTTGAAGCGTTGAACATCGGCAGCCTCGATATCGGCTCGACCGGTGATATTCCGCCAATCTTCGCCCAGGCCGCCGGCGCCGACCTGCTGTACATCGGTGCCGAGCCGCCCAAGCCCCAGGCCGAAGTGATTTTGGTGCCGAAAGACAGCCCGATCAGCGCAGTGGGTGAACTCAAGGGCAAGCGCATTGCCCTGCAGAAGGGTTCCAGCGCGCACAACCTGCTGTTGCGTGCCCTGGCCAAGGCCGGGCTGAGCATGCGCGATGTACAGCCGGTGTACCTGGCACCTGCCGATGCCAGGGCGGCGTTCGAGCGGGGCAGTGTGGATGCCTGGGCAATCTGGGACCCGTTCTACTCGGCCATCGACCTGGAGGGCAAGGCGCGGCTGCTGGCCGACGGCCAAGGGTTGGGGCTGATCGGGCCGTTCATGCTGGGCGCACGTGCGTATGTCGAGGCCAATGGGGCATTTGTCGGGCAATTGCTGGACGAAATCAGCCGCGCCGAAGCGCTTACCCGCAGCGACGAGGCCAGCAGCATCCGCTTGCTGGCGCAGTTCATGGGTTTGCCAGAAGCGGTGGTACAGCGCAGTTTCAGCCACCGCCCGGCATCACCGGTGCTGCCGGTGAGTGACGAGATCGTGGCGGCGCAGCAGCGTACGGCGCAGCTGTTCTTCGACAACAAGGTACTGCCCAAGCAGGTCGACATTGCCGGGGCAGTGTGGCGGCGGGAGTAACCTGACCTGTCAGGGCCCCATCGCCGGCAAGCCAGCTCCCACAGAATCATCGCTGACCTTAAGGGCTGTGCAGTACCTGTGGGAGCTGGCTTGCCGGCGATAGGGCCGGAACAGCAAGCCTGTCAACCGCGGGCGAATGCCGCCAGCTTCTCGCCATCCAGCCGGTAGCGCACCCACTCATCCTGCGGCTCGGCCCCCAGCTTCTGATAGAAGCCGATCGCCGGCTCGTTCCAGTCCAGCACGCTCCACTCCAGGCGCCCGCAATTGTTCGCCACCGCCTCGCGGGCAATGTGCCGCAGCAATTGCCGGCCAGCGCCGTCGCCACGTTGTTCAGGCGTGACGTACAGGTCTTCCAGGTAAATACCGTTGCGCCCGAGCCAGGTCGAGTAGCTGTAGAAGTACACGGCAAAACCGACTGCCCGGCCATCGCGTTCGCACATCAGGCTACGCACGGTGCTGCCCTCGTCGAACAGGCTGTGTTCGATGTCGGCCAGGGTGGCGACCACCTCGTGGCGAGCTCGTTCGTACTCGGCCAGCTCGGTGATAAAGGCCAGGATCTGCTCGGCATCGGTGCGAACGGCTGGGCGAATGGTGAGGCTCATGGTGACGGCTTCCTTGATCAGGGTTAGCGGTACAGATACTGGGTATCTGCATAATTTAAGATAACTGCATCGGTCGCTCAATCCACCAAGCCCTGGGTGACGGCGGTGGGAGCGATTACCACCTCCACGTCGGCCCGAGGCTATGTCACAAATGTAATTGTGATCGCCACATGGCTCGCTTTGGTCAACCTGCTGCAGAACCCGCGCTGGCTGGTGCTGTTCAATGAGCTGATGGCCTTGTTACTGGTGATTCACTGTACCCGCTGCTGTTTGTAGAATCAGCGTTTTCCTACCCTCCACGAGTATGGCAACCGATGCAGTTGATCCCCTGGTCCCATGAATGCGCCGAAGGCTTCACCCTGCGGGGTTGGCGAACCCCGGCCAGTGGCAAGCCGTTGCTGCATTTTTTGCACGGCAACGGCTTCTGCTGCCTGGCCTACCAGCCTTTGCTGATGCGCTTGGGCGAGCATTTCGACCTGTGGCTGTGTGACGTTCAAGGGCATGGTGACAGTGATCATGGCGGGGTGTTTCGCGGCTGGAATCGTACCGCCGCGTTGGCATTGGAAGCCTTTCAGGCCGGGCGTGACGAATACGGCGGCGTACCGCTGTTTGCTGTAGGGCACAGTTTTGGTGGCGTGCTCACCGGCTTGATCCTGGCCAGTGAGCCGCAGCTGTTTGCGCGTGCCGTGCTGCTCGACCCGGTACTGTTCAGTCGGAGCACGATCGGCTTGATGAGAGCGGCATCCCTTGTCGGCCTGCATCAGCACAGTGCTCTGGCCCGCAAGACTACCAGGCGCCGCAGCCACTGGCCCGATCGCGGGGCTGCCTTGGCTTCGCTGCAAGGACGGGGCATCTTCAAAGGGTGGGCCGATGCGGCGCTACAGGCCTATGTCGAGCATGCGATCGGTGAGAGTGGCGAAACAGTGGTGCTTAAATGCCGGCCAAGCCGCGAAGTGGAAATCTTCAGCTCAGTGCCAGAACGCATGTGGGCGAGCTTGGCGGCTATCAGCACACCGACACGCGTTTTTCATGGTGAGCAGACGTATTCGTTCGTGTCACATTCGGCGAACCGGCTGGCGTCGATCAACCGCAGTGTGACCGCACAGCAAGTGGCTGGAGGGCACTGCTTCATGCAGGAAGACCCGGCCATGGCGGCCGAGCAGGTGCTCGCTTTCTTGCAGGGGTGACTGTTCCACAGGTGGAACGATGTATGCCATATCAGCCGTCTATCGCCTGATTGGTATCATTGATAAGGTTATCCCAGCCAAGAGAGGAGCCTTCTCATGAAAAACATTCTGGGTATCCACCGCAGCCCACACGCCCATTGGGTAGGTGATGGCTTTCCCGTGCGCAGCCTGTTCACTTACGACAACCTGGCCAGCCGGATCAGCCCGTTCCTGCTGCTGGACTACGCCGGCCCCCATGACTTCACCCCGACCACTGCGCGGCGCGGCGTTGGCCAGCACCCGCACCGCGGTTTCGAGACCGTGACCATCGTCTACCAGGGCGAGCTGGAGCACCGTGACTCCACGGGCGCTGGCGGCCTGATCGGGCCAGGTGATGTGCAGTGGATGACCGCCGCCAACGGCATCATCCATGAAGAGTTCCATTCCCCGGGCTTTGCCCGCAGTGGCGGTACGCTGGAAATGGTCCAGCTGTGGGTCAACCTGCCAGCGCGTGACAAGCGTGCAGCCGCCGGTTATCAGACGTTGCTGGGCGGCGACATCCCAGTGGTGGCGCTGGACGCAGACGCCGGTAGCTTGCGGGTGATTGCCGGTGACTACCGTGGACACCAGGGGCCTGCCCGTACCTTTACCGCCATGGACGTGTGGGACCTGCGGCTGAATGCCGGCGCGTCCTTGCAGCTGCCAGTTGCTGCCGGTCGAAACGCCGCGCTGGTGGTGTTGCGCGGTAACGTGCAAATCAACGGTGAGCGCGATGCGGGCCCGTCCAGTCTGGTCCTGCTCGACCCGAAGGGTGAGGATGTCACCGTCGAGGCGCTGGAAGGTGCCAGTGTGCTGCTGCTGAGTGGTGAACCCATCGATGAGCCGATTGTTGGCTATGGCCCGTTCGTGATGAACAGCCAGGCGGAGATTGCCGAGTCGTTCGACGATTTCCATGCCGGGCGGTTTGGGCAGATGCAGGATGAGCGGGAAGGGGCCGCACACTGAGCCTTTGCTGGTAATGCCGGGGGTGCGAAGCACCCCCGGCATTCTTGAACATGGATTGGCCCCCAGGGTTTTCTGGCATGATCATCCTATGCCCAAGCCCACACTTCAGCACGCCGTGCGCCGATCATTGCCTACCCCCGGCCAACACACCCTGTGGCTGCGCTACCGTGCCCCTTATCACTGGCCCTCAACCCTAAGCTTCCTCGCCGCCCGCTGCATCCCCGGTATTGAAACCTGCCTCGACGGCACCTATCGCCGCACCCTGGTCGTTGGCGGCCTCCACGCTGTCCTGCGCGCCACCCCCTTGCGCAACCAGTTACGGGTGCGCCTCGAAGGCGTTCCCGCAACTGCATTGCCCGGCCTGATCGCCAGGCTAAGGCGCTTCTTCGACCTCGACGCCGACCCTGCGGGCATCGCGGCCGAATTATCCTGCGACCCTTTGATGGCCCGTTTGGCCCGCGAGCGCCCAGGCCTGCGTGTGCCCCAAGGCTGGGACGCTTGCGAACAGGCCATGCGTACCGTGCTGGGCCAGCAAATAAGTGTGGCCGGCGCCATGACCCTGGCGGGCCGGCTGGTGCAACGTCACGGCGCGCCGCTGCGACTGTCGGCACCAGGCTTGAGCCACGTGTTCCCGGCTTTGCCGGTATTGGCGAATGCGCAGTTCGAAAACATGGGCATGCCGCGAGCGCGCGCCACCACCCTAGGCACCCTGGCCAGCGCCTTGCTGGCCGACCCCGGGTTGCTGCGTCGCGGCCAAGCGCTGGATGATCTACTGCGCAACCTGTGCCGTCTAAAAGGCATCGGGCCGTGGAGCGCGCATTACCTGGCGCTGCGCCAGGCTGGGGCTGCGGATGCCTTGCCGTTGGGCGATGTGGCCTTGATCAAGGCACTGCGCCTGCTTGAGGGCGATGACGCGAAACTGGCCGAACGGGCGCTGGCCTGGCGACCGTGGCGGGCCTATGCGGCGCAGCACCTGTGGGCTTCGCTGGGGCCGGCAGGCACCGCTCGTCGTTAAGTCGGCCATTGCATTCGAACACTCGGCCCATGCCTGCAATCTTCCACTAAGGTGCTAGAGGATTCCCCGCATGATCATTGCCCCGGCGCATGGACGCCTGCCCGGGCATGCGCAATATCAATTGGCGCCCCGCCCGATAAAGGCGTACTCACTCACAACAGGCCATCGCACAGAGAGGGTCGTACCATGTCGTTGATAGGAGTTTCGATGCTGGAAATGCGGCAGATGATCGAGCAGGCCTGCTTGCCTGATCGCTGTGAAGTCAGCTGCCTGGATGGCGCCAACCTGACCATCCGCCTGGGTCAGGGTCAGAGTCTGGACGAGGGCGTGACCCTGAACGGGGTTCCGCTGCAAAGCCTTAACAGCTGCCGTGATCTGGTCCACCTGGTGGGGCAGCTGCACGCGCTGCGTGACAGCCGCCCGGCGCGATTCAGGTCGATTGCCTGAGGGCGCCCGTCGTGCCCCGGTCAGCCCAGGCTGGCCGGGCGTACGTATTCCGGCATCAGGCCGTTGAACCAGAACAGAATCATTGCCACCAGCATGGTCACCAACAGTAGAAGCCCCACCCCCCAGACGCATGTCGCGAACAGCATCGCCTGTTCCTTTTTCAGCCGCAGGAAGGTCTGCAACCCGCCATACAGCAATACGCTGGCATAAGCCGAGGCAGCGAGCAGGGCGGCGAAGGCCACCCAGCGGATCGGCACCAGCCCGACCACTCCGGCAAAGAACCACGGCGTGGCGCAGTAGGCGGCAAAACCAATGCATTGGTTTAGGCTGGGCTGCGCGTCGAACCCTCGCGACATCCAGCGGATCATCACCCCCATCAGCATCACGCCCACGACTGTAGTGGCATACAACAGCCCTGCCAGTTGCGCGGCGCTGCCCATGCTCAGGCGTACCCGCTCCTCGGCTGCCAGGCTCCAGCCGAAGGTGGTAGTACCGACGAACAGACACACGGCGGGTATCAATGCCAGGGCCAGCAGGCGCGGCAGGTATTGCTGTGGGTGGTCTTCTTCGGCCCGGCGGATATCCAGCCAGGCGTCGGCGGGGTGGGTGAAGAGCTTGAGCAATGGACTGTTCATGGCGTTCTCCGGCAGGCACGGGCCCTTTTGCTATGGAGATACGCCGCGCCGGGCCGGTTCAGCCGGTTTGGCCGCCGTTGATCGGCTTATTGCAGCTCCAGCAGCAGGT
Organism: Pseudomonas sp. WOUb67; assembly: GCF_050058005.1. Classification (NCBI taxonomy): domain Bacteria; kingdom Pseudomonadati; phylum Pseudomonadota; class Gammaproteobacteria; order Pseudomonadales; family Pseudomonadaceae; genus Pseudomonas; species Pseudomonas sp. WOUb67. The sequence goes on from NZ_CP170112.1 coordinate 3,843,055, forward strand.
TCAGGCCGCCATCACCGCACTTGCCCTTGTCGCGAACCACACCATGGTAGCTACGCCCATCCCAGACGAAGGCCACGCTGTGCGCACGGTCGACCTTGTCAGGCAGTGGCGGGCAAATGTGCAGGCGCAGCCCCGCGCGGCCTTGCAGGGTGAGTGCGGCGAGCTGGCATTGGCATTCCACGCTCTGCGCCACCGGGCCGAACAGGGTGTCGCGTACGTAATCGAGCTGCAGCGAGGCATTGGGTGCGCGGCCAGGCATCTTCATCGGTACGTGGCTCCATCGCAACGGCTTGAAGGGCAGGGCGGTTTCGGCATGGCAGGCTCCAGGCAAAAGAAGGCGGCTTAATATTTGAAGCTTGCCTGGCCAAGATGTTCAACGTGTTTCATGTGCATTCATCTTGTTAGCGCCGGGTGGCAGACCACTGGCCCAGTTCAGCCACCCGCCTTGCGCAACGTCAGGTTGATCCGCCGCTCGCCCATGCGCGGATGCACGCCAGGTTTTATAGGCAGCACGCCATGAAAGCGCAAGCGGTCCTCACCGCCCCAGACCAGTACATCACCGTGGCCCAACGGGATACGCCGGGTTTTGTCGGCGCGCTGCAGGCCGCCGAACAGGAACACCGCCGGCAAACCCAATGACACCGACACGATCGGCTGGCCGAAGTCCTGCTCGTCACGGTCCTGGTGCAGGCTCAGGCGAGTGCCTGGCAAATAGTGGTTGACCAGGCAGGCATCCGGTACGAAACCCTCGAAACCTGCCAGGGCCGCGGCGCGGGCGGCGAGGGCGAGCAAAACCGGGGGCAGGGCGGGCCAGGGCTTGCCGCTGAGCGGGTCGCTGGAGCTGTAGCGGTAACCGTGTTCGTCACTCACCCAACCCAACGTGCCGCAGTTGGTCAGGCCTACTGCCATACGCAGGCCACCCGGCGTGTGCATGTGCCGAAAAGGCGCTGCGCGCAGCACCGGGCGCAGGGCATCGAGCAGCGCCTCGGTTTCGGCCAGGGCGAAGCCGGGCAGCAGCACGGTGTGGCTGGCCAGGCGTTGCGGCTGAGGGCCGAACAGGTCGAGGTCGGACTGGATCATGGCACTGCACATGTTCGAGGGATTACATAGTGTATCCCTGTAGGAGCAGCCTTGTGCTGCGAAGAGGCCGGTATGCCTCACAATGATGTGCCGGTCCTGCAAGGCCCTTTCGCAGCACAAGGCTGCTCCTACAGGGATTGCATATCCCGGGCAGAATGAGAAATTGCATAGGGTGTGAGCGAAAAAGGAACCGCGGCACCAGGGAGAGGAGCACCGCGGTTCAAGGGGGAACGGTTTACTTCTGGGTCACAGTGGCCAGGTTCGTGCTGCCCAGCTGGGTGATGGTGGCGGTTTGGGCGATACCGCTCTGGTCGACGAACGCCTTGTTGCCCTGGCCCCCCTGGGTCACGTAGGCGACGTTGATGCTGTCAGTCTGTTTGATGGTGGCTTCGTTGCCGCTACCGTACAGCTGGTTGGTGTAGCTCTGGTTGCTGTAGCCGGACTGGTCCAGGGTGATGGAGTTACCGGTGCCCTGGCTGTTGCCGTAGGCATAGTTGTCGGTACCGCGCTGGTCGGCGATCAGGATGTTGTCAGTGCCGTTCTGCTCGAAGTACAGCTCGTTGTTGCTGTCGGCCTGCTTGGTCTGCATCTGGTTGCCGGTACCTTTCTGGTTCAGCGTGGCCAGGTGGTTGTCACCATTCTGGGTCAGGTTGACGCCGTTACCGTTACCGTTCTGGTTGATGTTGGCGTTCTGGTTGGTACCGAACTGGCCACCCATCTTGGCGCCTTTCCAGTTGCTGGCAGTGATGGTGTTGCCATTGCCCTTGGTGTTGATGGTGAGGTTGAGGTTTTCACCGTTCTGGTAGGTGAAATGCAGGTTGTTGTTGCCGTTCTGAGTGATGGTGGCGGTCGTGTTGTTAGTCTCGAACTGATCGGACCAGCTGGCGTTGGCCCGGCCTTGCTGCGACAGGCTGACCTTGTTGTCGGCACCGAAACTCTGGTCGATGTAAGCCTCGTTGAGCTGGCCGGTCTGGGTCACGGACGCCTGGCTGCCTATCTGAGTGTCTTGCCACACTTCTGCCGAGTTGCCAGTGCCGTACTGGCCGATGCCGATGGTGCCACCAGTGCCCTCGCGCTGATCGCCGTAGGCCCAGTTTTCCCTGCCATCCTGGTAAACCTGGATATCGCCATCAATGTGGTTCAGGTGTTCGGCGGCGGCGTAGTTGTCCTGGCCGGTCTGGGTGACGGCACTGCGGTTGTTGGTACCGCCGAAGGTCTGCTCGATGAAGGCCTTGTTGCGCTGGCCGGATTGCCAGGTGGTGGCTTTGCTGCCTTCCTGGCTGTCTTGCCACACGGTCGAGGCGTTCTCGGTGCCCTGTTGGGTTTGCAGTGCCTCGTTGCCGAGGCCCGTCGACTGGCTGGCGAAGGCGTCGTTGTAGCTGCCACCTGCCTGCTGGGTGATCTTGCTGCCATTCTCGAACAGTTGCTCGGCGTAGCCGGCGTTGTACTGGCCGGTGGCGCTCTGCTGGATATCGCTGGTGCTTTCGGTCTGCACCGCCATATGGTTGTGCCCCTTGCCCGTCTGATTCTGGGTGGCCGAGGCGAAAGATGCTTGGGTCTGGCTGACTTCGGCGATGTTTTCCTTACCGTCCTGGGTCTGGGACGAGGTGCTGTCAGCAGCCATGGCCTGACCTGCGAGGGCCAGGACGATAGCGGCACTTAAGGGAGCGAGCTTGTACATGGTGGTGCCTCCAGGTCTATCGGTATTGGGTGATCTGCACATGTTGGCCATTGCCGGCCTGGGTCACGGAGCTGTTGAGGCCCGAGCCGGACTGCACGATGCTGGCGCTGTTGTCGTTGCCGATCTGCTCGATGGCTGCGCTGTTGCTGCTGCCGTTCTGGTGAATCGACGCGCTGTTGCCATTTCCCTGCTGGCTGATGCTGGCCATCAGGTCACTGCCTTCCTGCAAGATGTACGCTTCCTGCGCACCGCCAGACTGGACGATACGGCCCAGCAGGGCCTGACCGTTCTGGTCGAGGGCGGCGCGGTTGCCCGACCCCTGTTGCTCGATCACCGCAGCCTGGCCGGCACCGACCGGCAGCAGGCGGATGATCACCGGCTCACCGAGGTCGTTGCCGGGCGCGAGGTCGGCATTGTCCATCAGGTCGTCGGCCCAGCTGGCCTGGCCCGCCAGGGCCAGGCTGAGCAGCAGTGGATACAAGCGCTTCATGGCGTTCCCCCCGCCTTTACTGCACAACCACGTTGACGGTGCGGGTGGTACCCGGGCTGGTGGTGATGGTTGCCGTCGGCGCGGCGGTCGGGATCACCGTGGTGCTGTTGCTGACTGCCAGGCGCCAGCGGCCGTTAACCGGTACGGTGGCGGTGCCGAGTGTCTGCACCCCGGTGGTGGTGGTGACCCGGACGGTGACAACGTTGCCCGTGGTTACCGACGAGGTACCGCTGATGTCCCAGTTGTACCGGTTGTTGGAGCGCGCCGTGACGGTGGCTGCCGTGACCGCGAAGGTTTCGGCGGCAGGCCGTGGCGACACGTTCACAGTGACCGTACCCGGGGTAGATAGCGCCCCCAGCGAGTCACGTGCCTGGTAGGTGAAGGTGGTGGTGAAGGCCGCCGTTACCGTGGCCGGTGGGGTATAGGTCACGGTGGTGCCGTCGGTGCTGACCGTGCCGCGGCCAGCAGCCGGTTGGCTGACGGCAGCAACGGCCAGCGGCACGTTGCCTTCCGGATCGGTGTCGTTGGCCAGCACGTTGATGGTCAATGGCACGCCCAGGGTGGCGACGGTTTCCGGGTTGGCGACCGGTGGCCGGTTAGGCGCCACGTTGATGGTCACCGTGGCTGGTTCCGACTTCAGGCCTTTGGAATCCACCGCCCGGTAGCTGAAGGTGGCTACCAGCGGTTGCGTGGCCCCGGCCGGCGGGGTGTAGGTGACCGAGGTAGTACCGTTGAGCACCACACCGCCCAGGCCGGTACCCGGTTGCGTGAGGTCACTGATGGTCAGCGGCACATTGCCGTCCGGGTCACTGTCGTTTTGCAGCAGGTTGAGGGTGATCGGCACACCAACACTGGTGCTGCCGACATCGGCCTGGGCCAGCGGTGGTTGGTTGGCCGCCTCGACGGGGGCGTTGCCAACCACGATCACTGGCTCTACGTCGCTGCCCCCATGGGCAGACTTGACCGTGACGGTGGCGGGTGGTTGCGTTACGTCGTTGACGGTGATGCTTTGCAGCGTGCCCGACTTCGACATGCGGCCGTAGCCCTGGGCGAGCATGTCCGGGATAGCGACCTCGTCACTGGACCTGGCCTCGATCAGCAGGCGCTTGTTGGCCCAGTCATAACGCGCGGTGCTGACCTTGACCACATCGGTCAGCTTGCTCGACAGCGCGGTCGGCTGGGTGCCGCCGACACTGTTGCTGGCCGTGACCACCACCACCGCAGGTGGTGCTGTCTGGCCAACCTGTTGGTGGAAGAACAGGCCATTGTTGTCTGCCGTCAGGTTGAACTGGCAAGGCGAAGGGGGCGTGCCGATCAGTGCCAGGCCGTTGCGCATGCACAGACTGGCTTCTTTCGGCGCCTTGGCAAACACTTCCACGCGGGTACCGCTGCCGTTGCGCGAGTAGGTGGCGCGCTCCAGGGTGACCGGGGTTTGTGCGCGCTGGTCGAGCACCTTGCCCGAAACCGTGAACAGCGCGGTCTCGATGCGCCCGGGCGGGCCGTCGATGCGGATGAAGTTGGTGTTGAACGGGCTGCCGACCACGGCTTCCGTGCGGTTTGGGTCACCGATGAAGGTTTCGGTGGCGCCGGTGTCCGGGTTGACCTCGGTGTAAGGCCCGCCAACCCCGCGCAGCCATGGCCCGAGTGCGCCGTTGAGCGCCCCCGTGAAGTTGCCCGGTGCGCCGATGCCGATGTCGCGGGTGATATTGATCGCCCGCCGGCCTGGCGTAGTGACGTTGACCGTTTCGACGCCGTAGGGGTGGGTGATGGTGTAGGTACCGGCACGTGGCACCGAGACGCGGATGCGGATGCGGGCGAAGCTCTGCTGGTCGCCATCCACCGGGTTTTCGGCGGCGAAGGCCGCTTCCAGCCCAGCAACGTAGGCATCCAGTTCATAGCCGCTGTTACCGACCGCAGGGATGGTGGCTTCGGCCAGGAACCAGAACATTTCTGGCGGCCAGTTGTCAGGGAACACCAGCGGCAAGGCGTCGTCGTAGATGCCGGGCTCCGGCAGCAGGGTGCACATGTAGGACGGCGCGGCCGGCGTGCCGGGCACCCGGGTACTGGTGGCTCGTGACTGGCAAAGTTCCAGGGACTGGTTGAGGCTGTCCTTGTACCACATCGGGTAGCCGCCAGTGGCGAAGGTATAGGGCCCCGGGTCGACATCAGACAGCGCGGCAAAGGCGGCGCTGGTAACGGTGAGGGAAAAACCGGCGGCGAACAGCGCACGGCGCGACCAAGTGTTCATGCGGCCTCCTTGAAGGCTGAGCCTTTGTCTGTTCATGGCACCAGCACCACGTCTTCGGTGTCGCTGCCGCCATTGGCGCTGGTGACCTGCACCTTGGCCGGCGGAATGGGCGACAGGGTCATGCTCAACGTCTTCACTGCGCCGGTGCCGCCCAGGTTGCCGATCAACGTGCCGTTGCCGGTATGTGCGGTGAGCACGGGCGGGGTGGTTTCGTCGCTGGTGCTGGCCACCAGGGTCAGCTCGCCGGTGGACAGGCGGTACTGCGCCTGGGTGATGGTGACCAGGTCAGTCAGTGGCACGTTGCGGGTGGTCAGGCTGCTGGTCGGGATCGCCACGCTGTTGTCGGCGGTCAGTGTCACGAGGGTACCGGCCGCCGGGTTGAGGGCCGACTGGGCGTACCACGCACCCGTGCCGTTCGCCTCGGTCAGGTTCAGGCTGGGGGTCTGGCTGGTCAGCGTGACGCTGGCCGGTGGCGGCGGGGCCATCACGAAGATGTCTTGTTGGGCACGCAGGTCGCCGTTCTCGGTATGCCGTGAGTAGGTGCTGCGCTGTGGCATCAACGGGGTGGGGAGGGCGACGGTCGAGAGTTTGCCGGAAATGGCGAACAACTCGGTGCGTAGGTCGATGCCACCTGGCCCCTCGATGCGTACGAAGTTGGTGTTGAACGGGCTGCCCGTTACCTGTTCTTCCAGGTTCGGGTCGCCGATGAAGCGTTCGTTGCCTTCGGTGTAGGGGCCGTTGACACTGCGCAGGAACGGCCCGACATCGCCCTTGAGCGCGCCAGTGAAGTCGCCCGCACCGGCGATGCCGATGTCACGGGTCATGTTGATCGCCCTGCGCCCTGCGGCCGGAACATCGAATACTTCGACACCATAGGGGTGGGTGACCACGTAGGTGCCGGCGGTGGGGACATCGACCCGGATCCGCACCCGGGCGAAGCTGACCTGGTCACCCTCGACCGGTTCTTCAGCGGCGAACGCTGCCTCGATCGCCGTGCCATAGCTTAGGTTGATGCCACGGGCGGCGTCGGCGATGGCCGCATCGGCAGTGAACCAGAACGCTTCGTCAGGGAAGTTGGTGGGGAAGACGATGGGTTGGGTATCGTCGAACACACCGGGGGTGGGCAGCAGCGTGCACATGTACGACGGTGCGCCGGGCGTGCCGGCAACCCTGGAGCTGACCGCCTTGGTCAGGCACAGGTCGAGGGTACGACCGTGACTGTCCTGGTACCAGGCAGGGAAGCCGCCGTTGGCGGGGACGTAGGCGCCTGGATCGACAGCATTCAGGGCAGCCTGCGCCGGGATCTGGAGCATGCCGGCGAAAATCGCCACTGCCAGCGGGTGGGGTATCGGTCGGTGCATGAGTCAATTCCTCCTGCAAACGGGCCCATGGACTTGGGGCGTCTGGGAGGAGATCGGCAAGAGCTGTGCCAAAACTTGAGAATTGTATTGCAGGCCTTGCGGGGCAAGGGGTCTAGCTTCTCAGCGGCGTATGTTGCGAGCCGTGGGAGGTGGGCTGCGTTCCCCCAAGGTTGGGGATTGGGGGCCGGGAATTCAAACCCAGTTTTCGAAGCAAATGCGGTTTTTGCTACATTGCACCGGCGGTCCCACTTCCCAGCCGAGCCAAGCGATGCAACCCCTCGACCACCTTTCCCTGAACCTGTTCATCGTCGTCTGCGAAGAAGGCACCATCGCCCGCGCTGGCGAGCGCGCGTTCATGGCACCGTCCGCCGTCAGCAAACGTATTTCGGACATCGAGGCGCGCTTTGGCACCGCCTTGCTCAAACGCAGCAAGCGCGGTGTGGAGCCCACCCCGGCGGGGCTGGCACTGCTGCGCCATGCCCGGGAAATGACCCGCGCCATGGAGCGCCTGGACAGCGAGCTGAGCGAATACGCCGAAGGCGCGCGCGGCCATGTGCGGGTGCTGGCCAATGTGTCATCGATCATGGAGTTCCTGCCCGAGGAGCTGTCGGCGTTCATGCTTGAAAACCCACTGATCCAGGCTGATATCGAAGAGCGCTTCAGCACCGATGTCGTTCGTGGTGTGGCCGAGGGCAATGCAGACCTCGGCATCTGCCGCAAATCCATAGCGGTGGGTGACCTGGAGTTCGTAGCGTACCGACAGGACCACCTGGCCGTGGTCGTTGCGGCTGATCACCCGTTGGCCGGCCGCAGCCAGATTGCGTTCGAGGAAACCCTGGGCTACGACCACCTGGGCCTCTCGGCCTTTGCCACGCTGAACGCCTTCATGCGTAAAAGCGCCGAACAGGCAGGCAAGGAACTGCGTTTTCGTTCGTACGTGTCGTCGTTCGACGCGGCATACCGCCTGGTGCAATTCGGCCTTGGTCTGGCGGTGTTCCCGCAAGAGGCCGTGGCCCGCTATGCGGCATTGTTCGACCTGCAGGTCATCCCGCTGACGGACGACTGGGCGCTTGGCGAATTTGTCATCTGCATGCGCGACCGGCACACGCTGTCGCTGTCGGCACGGCGCCTGCTTGACCACCTGCTGCTGCGTGCACCGGCCTGGCAGGTGGCGGGCTGATCCATCGTGGCTGACGATGGATCAGCCCGTGAAACACGTCTTTTCTGCCCGTCATCCAGCTTTTAGTCTGGCGCAACGCTTCAGACAGAGAGCCCGTGATGACAACAATAACAATCAACGAAGTCGGCATGCGCGATGGCCTGCAGAGCCTGCAAACGACCATGCCAACCGCCGCCAAACGCCGCTGGATCGACGCCGCGTATGCCGCTGGCGTGCGCCACATGGAGGTCGCTTCGTTCGTACCGGCACGCTTGCTGCCGCAAATGGCCGATGCCCGCGAAGTGGTGGCCCACGCCCTCACATACCCGGGCCTGCAGGTAACCGTGTTGGCACCGAACCTGCGCGGCGCCAGGGACGCACTTGAGTCTGGCGCCCATCGCATCGTCGCCCCGGTATCGGTCAGCATGGCGCACAGCCTGGCCAACGTGCGCCGCACGCCCATGGAAATGGTCGAGGAACTGGGGCGCATGTGCCAAGTGCGTACCGAAATGGCCCTGCATGAGGTGCAGGTCATTGCTGGCATGTCGGTGGCCTTTGGCTGCACGCGCCAGGGCGAGGTGCCGTTGGCCGACCTTTGCGCACTGACCCGCCAGGTGATCGAAGCCGGTTGCGACCTTGTCTCGCTGGGTGACACCACCGGCTATGCCAACCCGGGCCAGGTGGCGACGGTGCTTCAGGCCGTGCGGGCGATTGCCGGCGACCGCCTAAAGGCCGCGCACTTCCATGACACCCGTGGCCTGGCCCTGGCCAACAGCCTGGTCGCGGTACAGCAGGGTATTCGCGAGCTTGACGCTTCCCTGGCTGGCCTGGGGGGCTGCCCCTTCGCCCCTGGCGCCTCTGGCAATACCGTCACCGAAGACCTGGTGTTCATGCTGCAGAGCATGGGCTACGACACCGGCATCAACCTGCCTGCACTGATCGCGTCGCGCCAGGTGCTGAGCGAAGCGCTGCCGGGCGAGCCCCTTTACGGCTGCATCGCCCGCGCCGGGCTACCGCTGAACTTCGCTGACACTGCCGGCCACGCCTGACCCGCCTGAACGAGGAATACCACGATGTCCAGACTTCCCTTGGACGGCATCCGTGTCGTCGAAATTTCGCACATGGTCATGGGCCCGACCTGCGGCATGATCCTCGGTGACCTTGGCGCCGAGGTGATCAAGATCGAACCCGTGCGCGGCGACGGCACGCGCCGGCTGCTGGGCGCGGGGGCGGGCTTCTTCCGCACCTTCAACCGCAACAAGCAATGCATCGCCGTGGATGTCGAAACGCCCGAGGGCCGCGAGGCCGTGCTGCAACTGATCGACACGGCCGACGTGTTTATCGAAAACTTCAAACCCGGGCGCATGCACAAGCTGGGCCTGGGCTACGCCGCGCTGCGCGAGCGCAACCCACGGCTGATCTATGCCTCGCACAAGGGCTTTCTCAGCGGGCCCTATGACAACCGCCTGGCGCTGGACGAGGTGGTGCAGATGATGGCCGGCCTGGCCTACATGACCGGGCCGGTGGGCCGCCCGTTGCGTGCGGGCAGCTCGGTGAACGACATCATGGGCGGCATGTTCGGCGCCATTGGCGTACTGGCGGCGCTCAACGACCGCCACACCACCGGCAGCGGCCGCGAGGTGCAAAGTGCCCTGTACGAGAACTGCGTGTTGCTGGCCGCCCAGCACATGCAGCAGTACGTGGTCACCGGCGAGGCTGCAGCGCCGATGCCAAACCGCATCAGTGCCTGGGCCATCTATGATGTGTTCACCTTTGCCGGTGGCGAGCAGATGTTCGTCGCCGCCACCGGTGAAGGGCAGTGGCATGCGCTGTGCCAGGTACTGGGGCAGACTACCTTGCTCGATGACCCGACACTGGCCAGCAACAACGACCGTGTGTTGCAACGGCCACGGCTGCTGGCGCACCTGGCCGAGGTGTTTGCGCCACTGGATGCCGGGCAACTGGCGCTGCAACTGGAGGCCAACGGCATTCCGTTTGCGCCTATCCGCCGCCCGGAAGAATTGTTCGACGACCCCCACCTGCAGCAGAGCGGCGGTATGGCCGACCTGCAACTGGAAGACGGCAGCCACACACCCATGCCGTTGCTGCCGCTGTCGCTGGACGGCCAGCGCCTTCAGCCACGCCGGGCGATAGCGCGGATTGGCGAGCACACCCGCCAGGTGATGCGTGAACTGGGTTACAGCGATGCGCACATTGCCCAGCTGTGCGCGGCCGGCGTGCTGAAAACCGACGACGCAGCTTGAGGAGGGTTTGAAATGGCGATCTACCAATACGACACCCTTGCGCCCAACCTGCACCCGGAAACGTACGTGGCAGAGGATGCCACCGTGATCGGCGACGTAACCCTGGAGCAAGGCGTCAGCGTATGGCCGCAGGCCGTGCTACGGGGCGACAACGAACCTATCCGTATCGGCCAGCACAGCAACGTGCAGGAAGGCGCAGTGCTGCATGCCGACCCCGGCTTTGCGTTGACCGTGGGGCAGGGCGTCACCATTGGCCACCAGGCCATGCTGCATGGCTGCACCATCGGTGATGGCGCACTGATCGGCATCCAGGCGGTAGTGCTCAACGGCGCGGTCATCGGCAACAACTGCCTGGTCGGGGCTGGTGCCATCGTCACCGAAGGCAAGGTGTTCCCCGATAACTCATTGATCCTCGGTGCGCCTGCCAAGGTGGTGCGCGAACTGACGGCCGAAGCCATCGCCAGCATGCAGCGCAACGCCGTCGAGTACGTCGCAAAGGGCCAGAGCTTCAAGGAAAAACTGATCCGTATCCGCTGAAATACCTGCTGGCGACGCCCACGAAGGCGTCGCTGCTCTCCAATAATTACAAGAATGGAGATCCACCATGGTTGCCATGACCGGCGAACTGGCGCGTGAGCGCAACGACAGCCACATCAATGAACTGCTGCTGTACCGTCGCGTGGCCTGGCGCATCATGCCGCTGGCCATCATCTGCTTCCTGTTCTCGTACTTCGACCGCATCAACATCAGTTTCGCCAAGGCGCAGATGCAGCAGGAACTGGGCCTCAGCGACGCCGCCTACGGCCTGGCCGCGAGCATGTTCTTCGTGGGGTATGTGCTGTTCGAGGTGCCCAGCAGCCTGGGCCTGAAGCGCTATGGGGCGCCGGCCTGGATCTGCCGGATCATGGTGTCGTGGGGCCTGGCGACGGCGGCGCTGGTGTTTGCCTATACCCAGTACACCCTGTATTTCCTGCGCTTTCTGATCGGGGTGATGGAGGCCGGTTTCGGCCCGGCGATCCTGTTCTACCTGGCATGCTGGTTCCCGCGCAAACACCTGGCGAAGATGAATGGCCTGTGGTTTCTGGCCGTACCGCTGGCCGGTGCGGTGGGTGGCCCGGCAGCAGGCGTCTTGCTGGGGACCATGGATGGCGTGCTGGGCCTTGCCGGTTGGCACTGGTTGTTCCTGATGTCCGGCCTGCCTTGCGTGGTGCTGGGCCTGCTGGTGCTGTGGAAGCTGGACCGCGACATCGAAGCGGCGAAATGGCTGAGCCGTGAGGAGAAGGACCTGCTGGCGGAAAACCTGGCCCAGGACAAACGCACCGCAAAACCGATCCTCGGCTCGCTCTGGCGGGTGTTGCTGACCCGTGAAGTGGCGATCATGGCGTTCATCTACTACGTGATCAAGACCGCGTCCTATGGCCTTAACTTCTGGATGCCGCACCTGATCAAGTCATCGGGCGTGCAGGACATGCTCTGGGTTGGTGTGCTGTCGGCATTGCCGTATGCGGTAGCCTGCATCGGCATGGTGCTGTTGACCCGTCGCTCCGACCGTACCGGCGAGCGCAAGCGCTACCTGGTGTACTGCCTGCTTGCGGCGGCTGTCGGTTACCTGCTGGCGTGCCTGTATTCCGACTCGTCGCTGGCGATGATGGCCGCGCTGGTGCTGGCCACCGCAGGTACCTTCATTGCCATCCCGATCTTCTGGACCATTCCACAGTCGACCTTCTCGGGCCTGGCCATTGCCACCGGCACTGCAGCGATCAACTCGGTCGGGCAGCTAAGCGGCATCGTCGCACCGGTGATGGTGGGCAAGATCAATGACCTCACCGGCAGCAACTCCATGGGCATGCTGTCCATCGCCCCGCTAATCCTGATCGCCTGCCTGGTGGTGATGCGCTACGTGCGCAACCCGCGAAGCTGATTGGCGCTGAGTCTTCAAACAACAACAAGAACAAGGCACACCCATGATCATTATTTCCCGGCGAGCATCGCTGATGCTCGGGGCGCTTTGCTGCGCCTGTCACAACGCGCAGGCCGGCTTCATCGATGACGCCAGCGGCAGCCTGGAACTGCGCAATTTCTATTTCGACCGCGACTTCCACGGTGACAGCGCCACGCAATCGCGGCGCGGTGAATGGGCCCAGGGCTTCATGTTGCGCCTGCAGTCTGGCTACACCGACGGCGTGGTCGGCGTTGGCCTGGACTCAGCCGGCATGCTGGGGCTCAAGCTGGATTCCTCACCCGACCGCAGCGGCACCGGCCTGCTGCCACGTGGCAGCGACAAACGCGCGGCGGATGACTATGCCAAGGCCGTGGCCACCTTAAAGGCCAGGCTGGCGCAGAGCGAATTGAAAGTCGGCGGGCTGAGCCCGCAACTGCCCTTGCTGGCGTCCAACTACAGCCGCTTGTTCCCCCAGTGGTTCAACGGTGCGCAACTGGTGAGCAAGGACCTGGACCGGTTCACGTTCACCCTGCTGCAGGTGGATGCCACCAAGTTGCGCGACTCCACCGACTATGAGGACCTGACCGCCATGACGCAGCAAGGGGCCTATTCGGCGACGGTAACCAGCGACCGGCTGTACTACGGCGGTGTCGATTACCAGCCGCTGAACAACCTGACCCTCAGCCTTCACACCAGCACGCTCGAAGACCTGTTCCGGCGTGATTTTGCCGGGTTCAAGTTCAAGGCCCGTCTCGGGCCCGGGGATGTGTTTACCGAGTGGCGCTGGTTCAACGCACGCGAGCAGGGCCGAGCATTGCTGGGCGAAGTCGACAACCAGACCCTCAGTACCAACTTCGGGTATGGCGTTCAGGGCCACACGTTCAGTGGTGGCTATCAGAAAGTGCGTGGCGATACGGCATATGCCTACGTGGGTGGCACCGATACCTACCTGTTCAGCGAACAGCAGGTCAGCACATTTGCCCTGGCCAACGAACGGGCGTGGATGCTGCGTTACGACTACAACTTTGCTGCGCTGGGTATCCCGGGGCTCACGTTCAATGTGCGCTATGTGAAGGGCGACCAGGTGGACCCACAGCGCATCGCCAGCGCCAAGGGCAGGGCGTTGGCGGCTGGGGACGGAGAAGGGCGGGAATGGGAACGGACCACGGATATCACCTACGTGGTGCAGTCGGGGGCGCTCAGGAATGTGTCGCTGCGTTGGCGCAATGCGAGCATGCGCTCGAATTTTGCTGATGCAGCGGATGAGAACCGGGTGATTGTGGGGTATACGGTCGAATTCTGATCGCAGACACAATCATTCTGTGGGGGCAGCCGGTTCCTCTTTGGACTTGGATCTGCGCGGTTTGCGTGATTTTTTCTCAGGCCGCTTGCCGGGTTTGAGCTGCCAGCGATCGGCGTTGGCGAGCAGGCGCTCCTGGATTGCAGGTGGGTAGTCGCTCAGGGTGGTTACGGGTGGCACGGGTTTGCCCGGCATACCGGCCTCGCGGATTACTTTCGGCCAGCGCGGTCGCCAGCACAGCAACAGGCTGAGCCAGTGCCCGGTGCCGATGATGACGAAGGCGGGCCAGACCATCAGCAGGATGACTTTGAACAGCCAGCTGCTGTTGCGGAAGAAACGACCAAGGCCTTCGAACTGGGCGCTGAAGGCCTGGATGGGTGAGGGTAGCTGTGTGCTGAGGCGGGGGCGGGGGACGGCGTGGGGGCCTTCTTCCATGTAGCGGCGGATGAATTCCCACTCGTCACGGAGTTCGCTGCCGCCTTGGCCTTGTTTGCCGAGGAGGGCCATTTCCATATGGGGGAGGCCGGTGCGGCTGGGGTGCCAGACCAGTCCTAGTCGCATGCCCACGCTGAGCGAGTCATCTTCTGGGGCGATGGCTGTGCTTCCGGTTGTTTTCCATGGGAAAGTGACGATGCCCCCGCAGTATTTCGGCCGATGTAGGTGGACTTGTTGAGTTACGCGATTGAAGCGAATAAGGAGATGACGACTTGTCAGCATTTCCAGTCGAGTCAGGTTCACTCCATATTTTGAGTAAAGATATAGAGTGGCAGTTGATGCCAGCGCCATGATGAATGTGAGTGTCATCATCAAAAAAGAACGGGCCTCACTGTCTGTTATGTCATCCCAAAGAAAGCACAACGTGGAAATTGTCGTAGCTCCGATGACGGGCACGATGCCGCCTAGCGTTGCAATTGTTATGAGGCCACGCTTTTCCTCTGAGCCACCACATCGCATTTCAATAAATGTGTCGTTGAAGGCGAAAACAGGTCCGCGTGCATTAGGTTTTTCGCTGACAGTCTGGAAATGTATATCCTCTTCCAAATCGCCTTCGTAGAAGTTCTGCTTAGCGCGTTTTTCAGCAGCTGTTAACTCTGTTTCGTACGCTTTTCGGGCAGCCTCCGACTCAGTTGCCATTCGCCAGAATCCCCATTCAATAAGATACATTACAAAACCTCGCTGAATGCTGCATGTAGCGCCATCAATTCTTCTTCCTCTTCGTAAGGCTTGGCGCTTTTAATAACGCGGAAGCTGCTGCGTTTGCACCACTTTTCCAAAGCATCATCTTCAAAAATGAAGATTATCAGCGTCAGCGCAAGGCCTATCCAGAAGGCCCCGAGTACTAAACGGGCAAGCAGTAGCCTCGCAGCCTGCGTGCCCAGGTTTTTGGCGAGTCTTGACATTGATTGGCTAAGAAGTCTTACTACTTTATTAGCGCTTGAATTTGCAAGGCGATCGAACAAAGGTTTGGCAATGGCGATGGCAGTTCCAAGCTCTCCTAGTGATAGTGCTATGGTGGCCGCACCTCGGAACGCGTAAGCAGTAGCCAAAATTCTGGATTTCTTCTTGCCCTGCTCCGTAGTTGAATCGCTTTCGAGATGTGTAAGCCAGTCTGTAAAGTCCCACCAAGCCAGCATTCCACCACCGATGCCCGCCAGACCAGCGCCCCACAGCCTCAACCTCCCCAAAGTGGCCGCAGCACCTCTCCCGGTCACGCTATTAGCGCCGTATCGTGTCAGCACTTGGTCCACATAACTGGCCCCAATTTCGAAGCCTGCCGCAGCCGTGGTCATCGCGGCGGCCAAGAGTTCAGTTTTTACCCGCGCATCACTGTCGGGCAGTTCCCGAGCCTTGAAGGCCATCAGCATGCCTTCGATGAGGCATATCACGCCGGCAGCACGAACTTTATAGAAGTCGCTTTTATTGTTATCAGCCTGCATTAGCCCTTCGGCCCACGCCTGATCCAGGTAACGTGCAATCTGGCCACCGCTACGTTGTGGGTCAATAGGGTGCCCGTTGCGCGCAGCATCGCTCAGACGAATGTCGACCGCGGTCTTGTGCACCGACGCAAACAATGTCAGGCGCAGACCATGGTGCAGCGCCCGGTCTGCACTGTTGGGCGCGCCGGTACGCAGTACCTGTCGCCCAAGCGCTACATACCACGCATGCAGGCCGATGCTGGCGGTGTTGTTGCTCTTCTGCAATTCCTCGTACAGCGAGTTGATACGCCCGAAAGCATTCGCGGCGATATGCGCCTGCCGGGCGAGCGATTCGCGCAGTACGAACGACGACTCTGCCGGTGGTTCGGCCTTGGCCGCTGTCAGCAGCGCCGCAAGTTCCTCCCGGATGTCGTCCTGGTTGTAGCTGATGCCGCGTACTGCCAGGTTGCCCCGGTCGGCCACGTCGCTGCGCCACCAGTGGTCCAGCACCTTCGTGCCCCATTCACTCAACTCCATGCCGATCACGCACTGGCCGGTCTGCTCGGCAAAGGCCAGGCCGTTGATGAGGTCGGCGTTGTCGTAGCGGTCCAGCGCTTGCAGCAAACGTTCGCTGATCACCCAGCGGGCATGGTCCTTGGCGCGGTCTTCTGCGGCTTGCTGGGCTTGTTGCATGGCTTGCTCGAAACCGTCGAGCTGATCGTGCATGGCCGGGCGGTCGACCAGGTGGCCGTATTTCTGGTCGAACTTCTTGCTGAATTCGCCGGCCTCCTGACGGGCCTGGACCTTGGCCCGGACGTCGCGCTCGAACTGCGCCAGGTGAGGTTTCATGCGCTCGTCATGTGCATCGGCCTGCTGCCTGGCCCGTTCGGAAAACGCGTAGATTTCCGCATGCACGTAGGGTTGGTTGCGTATGTTTTCAGCCATGACTTCACGCTTGACGATCTGCTCGGCCATCATCTGCGGGTAGAGCTTTTCGATCTCCAGAAACGACTGCGCGACCAGCAGCTTGCGCTCGTTGTCCACGCCGGGCTCCACGGTGCGTTCCAGCCACTTGGTCTTCACATCATCGACAGCGGCATTGCGCCAGGCGTTGAGCTCCTGGGTGATGCCGATGGCGTCTTCGATAACGATGGCCGCGCCTCGGGGTTTGCTCTGGTTCATCAGCGGCGTCAGCGCTTGCCGGGAGGCGTGCGGCGAAACGATCTGGTCGTTGTTGAACGGCTGCAGGTCCAGCAGCGCCTGCAGGTCTGCATCGTTCTGGGCCTTGAAGTCGGCGACCCAGCCCAGTTGATCGTGCTTGAGCACGTGGGGCTGTGGTGGAGCGTCTGAGGGCTGGATGAAGCGGGCGATATCGATCGCGGGCAGGCTGCTGCGGTATTCGTCGTCGAGCAGGCGGTAGTTGTCGAGCATGCGCGGGGTCAGTGGGGAAGGGCTGAACAAGGGGCGTAGCTCCTGGATGTCATCCAGGTTGTAGAGGGTGATAGTCCAGCCGAAGCTGCGGATGATCTCGTCCAGGTTGCCAGCGAGCGGGGCGGGCTCCCAGGGGGCATCGGCGCTGATGTACAGCAGTGAGCCGTTAGGGGCGACGCGGTACTGGCTGTGCCATTCGTGGGCTGGTGCGCTGCGGCGCTTGATCAGCAGGTAGAGAAAACCTTCGCGCAGGGGGCGGATGGCGTAGCTGGAATGCGTCATCTCGCCCACGTCCTGGAACGGGCTGAGATAGACTGGCAGTTTTGGCAGACGGGCGCGTTGTGCCGGGTTGCCGCCGATGGCGGCGTAGCGCAGGGGCAGCAGTTCAAAGCGGCGGGTGCAGTTGGCGACGGGGCTGTTGCGCAGGGCGGGGCGGTAGCCGGTGGTGATGCGCCGGCAAAGGTCGAGGGTTTCGCTCAGAGAGTCCATGGGTACGCTCCACTTACAAGGATGATGTAATGCATCAATCGATCTCCTTAGGCCTTCTGGGCGTACGCGGTTTGCGTGGTTTTTTCTCCGGCCGTTTGCCGGGTTTGAGCTGCCAGCGATCAGCGTTGGCGAGCAGGCGCTCCTGGATTGCGGGTGGGTAGTCGCTCAGGGTGGTTACGGGCGGCACGGGTTTGCCCGGCATACCGGCCTCGCGGATTACTTTCGGCCAACGCGGTCGCCAGCACAGCAGCAGGCTGAGCCAGTGCCCGGTGCCGATGATGACGAAGGCGGGCCAGACCATCAGCAAGATGACTTTGAACAGCCAGCTGCTTTTGCGGAAGAAAAGACCAAGGCCTTCGAACTGGGCGCTGAAGGCCTGGATGGGTGAGGGCAACTGTGTGCTCAGGCGGGGGCGGGGGACGGCGTGTGGGCCTTCTTCCATGTAGCGGCGAATGAGCTCCCACTCGTCACGCAGTTCGCTGCCGCCTTGGCCTTGTTTGCCGAGGAGGGCCATTTCCATATGGGGGAGGCCGGTGCGGCTGGGGTGCCAGACCAGTCCTAGTCGCATGCCCACGCTGAGTGGGTCATCTACTGGGTCGATGGCTGTGCTTCCGGTTGTTTTCCATGGGAAAGTGACGATGCCGCCGCAGTATTTCGGTCGATGTAGGTGGACTTGTTGAGTTACTCGATTGAAGCGGATGAGAAGGTGACGGCTAGTAAGCATTTCCAAACGCGTGAACCGAAGACCGTATTTGAGATAAAAATAAACGATAGCGCCGTCCATGACAGAAATCAGCATCATTGTGATGACGTCGATAACAGCAGGATCTCTACCGGTGAAAAGGTAAAGATAGATTGATCCCAGAGTTATTGTGACGCCGCTATATAGGATTGGTCCTAATCCTCCCAACGTCAAGATTGTAATCAATCCGCGTTTTTCCTCTGAGCCGCCGCAGCGCATCTCCAGGAAATTCTCATTGAAGGAGTAAACAGGACTGTGTGCGCGAGGGTTTTCGCTAACCTTCCGAAAATGGACTTCCTCTTCCAAGTCACCTTCATAAAAGTCCCGCATTGCGCGTTGTTCTGCTGGCGTCATTTCCGCTACGTACGCCTTGCGCGCAGCTTCAGACTCGATTGCCATCTGCCAGAAACCCCATTCGACCAGATACACTATAAGACCTCGCTGAAAGCCGAATGAAGCTCCTTCAATTCTTCGTGTTCTTCATAAGGCTTAGCCGTTTTTCCGATTCGGAAACAGCATCGCCTACACCACTTCTCCAATGAGTCATCTTCAAGGAGGTAAATTACGATCGTCAGGACGAGGCCTAGCCAAAAAGCTCCGACCACCAAGCGTGCAAGCAGAAGGCGCGCAGCTTGGGTTCCCAGTTTTTTTGCAAGCGCACCTATAGAGGATGCCAACATCCTTGCAAATTTAGTCTTGGCGCTATGGGATAGGTAATCAAAAAAAGGCTTTGCGATAGCAATTGCTGTTCCGCCCTCAGCCAGAGCAAGAGCTATCGTCGCGGCGCCTCGAGCCCTGTACGCTGAAGCCAGCCTTATGCTTCGGGCGCTTGATTCTTGGTTTTGGGCTTCACGGATATGTTTATCGGCGTCCGAGAAATCCCACCACGCCAACACCAACCCGCCAGTACCGGCCAATCCAGCCCCCCAAAGCTTCAACCTCCCCAAGGTGGCCGCTGCACCTCTGCCAGTCACACTTCTTGCGCCGTATCGGGTTACCACCTGGTCCACATAGCTGGCTCCAACTTCGAAGCCCGCCGCGGCCGTGGTCATCGCGGCCGCCAAGAGTTCAGTTTTCACTCGCGCATCACTGTCGGGCAATTCGCGAGCCTTAAACGCCATCAGCATGCCTTCCAGTAAACACACCAGCGCGGAGACGCGCACCTTGTAGAAGTCGCTGTTGTTGGCCTGCATCAGATTTTCAGACCAAGCTTGATCCAGATAACGTGCAATCTGGCCGCCGCTGCGTTGTGAGTTGATGGGCTGCCCGCTACGCGCCGCTTCGCTCAGGCGTATCTCGACCGCCGTTTCATGTACCGAAGCAAACAACGCCAGGCGTAGTCCGTGGTGCAACGCTCGGTCTGCACTGTTGGGCGCGCCGGTACGCAGTACCTGTCGCCCAAGTGCCACATACCAGGCATGCAGGCCGATGCTGGCGGTGCTGTTGCTCTTCTGTAATTCCTCGTATAGCGAGTTGATACGACCGAAAGCATTCGCGGCGATATGCGCCTGCCGGGCGAGCGATTCGCGCAGTACGAACGACGACTCGGTCAGTGGTTCGGCCTTGGCCGCTTTCAGCAGCGCCGCAAGCTCCTCCCGGATGTCGTCCTGGTTGTAGCTGATGCCGCGTATTGCCAGGTTTGCCCGGTCGGCCACGTCACTGCGCCACCAGTGGTCCAGCACCTTAGTCCCCCATTCGCTCAACTCCATGCCGATCACGCACTGGCCGGTCTGCTCGGCAAAGGCCAGGCCGTTGATGAGGTCGGCGTTGTCGTAACGGTCCAGCGCTTGCAGCAAACGTTCGCTGATCACCCAGCGGGCATGGTCCTTGGCGCGGTCTTCTGCGGCTTGCTGGGCTTGTTGCATGGCTTGCTCGAAACCGTCGAGCTGATCGTGCATGGCCGGGCGGTCGACCAGGTGGCCGTATTTCTGGTCGAACTTCTTGCTGAACTCGCCGGCCTCCTGACGGGCCTGGACCTTGGCCCGGACGTCGCGCTCGAACTGCGCCAGGTGAGGTTTCATGCGCTCGTCATGTGCATCGGCCTGCTGCCTGGCCCGTTCGGAAAACGCATAGATTTCCGCATGCACGTAGGGTTGGTTGCGTATGTTTTCAGCCATGACTTCGCGCTTGACGATCTGCTCGGCCATCATCTGCGGGTAGAGCTTTTCGATCTCCAGGAACGACTGCGCGACCAGCAGCTTGCGCTCGTTGTCCACGCCGGGTTCCACGGTGCGTTCCAGCCACTTGGTCTTCACATCATCGACAGCGGCGTTGCGCCAGGCGTTGAGCTCCTGGGTGATACCGATGGCGTCTTCGATGACGATGGCCGCGCCTCGGGGTTTGCTCTGGTTCACCAGCGGCGCCAGCGCTTGCCGGGAGGCGTGCGGCGAGACGATCTGGTCATTGTTGAACGGCTGCAGGTCCAGCAGCGCCTGCAGGTCTGCATCGTTCTGGGCCTTGAAGTCGGCGACCCAGCCCAGTTGATCGTGCTTGAGCACGTGGGGCTGTGGCGGAGCGTCGGAAGGCTGGATGAAACGGGCGATATCAATGGCGGGCAGGCTGCTGCGGTATTCGTCGTCGAGCAGGCGGTAGTTGTCGAGCATGCGCGGGGTCAGTGGGGATGGACTGAACAGCGGGCGCAGCTCCTGGATATCGTCGAGGTCGTAGAGGGTGATGGTCCAGCCGAAGCTGCGGATGATCTCGTCCAGGTTGCCAGCGAGGGGGGCGGGCTCCCAGGGGGCATCGGCGCTGATATACAGCAGTGAGCCGTTGGGGGCGACGCGGTACTGGCTGTGCCATTCGTGGGCTGGTGCGCTGTGGCGCTTGATCAGCAGATAAAGAAAGCCTTCGCGCAGGGGGCGGATGGCGTAGCTGGAATGCGTCATCTCGCCGACGTCCTGGAACGGGCTGAGATAGCTTGGCAGTTTGGGCAGACGGGCGCGTTGTGCCGGGTTGCCGCCGATGGCGGCGTAGCGCAGGGGCAGCAGTTCGAAGCGGCGGGTGCAGTTGGCGACGGGGCTGTTGCGCAGGGCGGGGCGATAGCCGGTGGTGATGCGCCTGCACAGCTCGAGGGTTTCGCTCAGTGAGTCCATGGTTGTTTGCCTCAGTCCTTGGTACGCAGGCATCGCTGCACGTTGTCCATCAGGGATGACTGCTGCTCGCGGGTGGCGGCAATCGCCTCTTGCCAGGCCGGTGAGTTGCTGAGTTGTTCGCCACTGCGGGCCAGGATGAGCACATAGCTGATCAGGTCGTCCTCACGGTCCAGGCCTTGCTCGCGCGCCTGATCCAGATAGTGCTGGATCAAGCCAACCCGGGTACCGTGGCAAGCAGCAGGCAAGGCCGGGCAGGACGGCTGGTCCTTGAGCAACTCGGCAAGCTGATAGCTCAGTGGGTCACCGGCCAGTTCGGCCCAGCACGCGTCGTTTAATGTGATTGGCGGGAGGTGCGAGGATTGAGGCTGATCACCGCCGGATATCTGCAGCCACAACCGCTTGTTCGGATGCGCCACGGGCGACCACCAGTGGTGGATGGGCGCTAGCCATTCGCTTACCCCGGGCAGTTCACGATGCGTATCAAGCACTTGCAACGCTGCAGCGGTGTGAAAGCGCAGGAGGTACGAATGGCCATCGGCACCTGCGACGATGTTGGCGTGGCTCAAATGCCGGGCCAGCCGGGCAGGAGGGAGGGCGCTGACTATCCAGCCGCATACTGCGCCCGCTGCACCTTGTTCAAGTTGCCATTGAAAATCATACTGGGCCGAGACATCCGAGCCGGGGCGCGAACCAAACAACCAGGGGCCTGCTGTTCGCAGGTTGCTGAACTGGGCTTGCTGCAGCAGCGGCCAGCAGCGGTCCGCGTAGTACCCGGTCAGCTGTTCCTGCACCTCGGTGGCCAGGTTGGCCATTTCCACGATGGCGCTCAGGCGATAACGGTCGGAAGCCCGCAGCACCTCGACCATTGCTCTGACAAATGGGCTGGGCATCAGCTTGCTCCTTCCATGCGAATCATGTTGTGGCCGTCGGCGATCGCTTTCAGCAGGCAACTGAGGCAAATGGGTTCGCCGGGTTCAGGCACGCCAGAAGTTGAAGTGACGCGATTGCTACCCGTAGCCTGCTGGTTCACCGGCCCTTTGAAGGCCAGTGCAAGACCGTCCAGCGTGATACCGGCGCCATCGATTCGCAGTAGACCCGCAGGGCTCTTGATGGTCAGGCTTTCGCTTACCTGGATGTCATAGACCTTGGTGGTGTGCCGGATGGCTTCGCCGGTTTGCAAGGTGTTGTGACCGCCCACGACCTGTTCGAGGTGGCCGCCGATTTCTACCGTGTGGTTGGCCTTGGTGGTGTCCTGACGGTGGTTTCCTACTTGTTCGATTCGGTCCTTGCCCGTCGTGATGGTGTGGGTGCGACCAATGCTGAGGCTGTCGTCGTTGCCGATTTCGTGAACTCGGTTCTGGCCTAAGGTGAAGGCCTCGTCCCGGGCAACATCTTCTCGGCGGTCCTGACCGATCGAAAGGATTTCGTCCCTTTCGACACGTTCAGTGCGGTCGTTACCGATTTGCGTGGTTTCGTTGTGCTTTACAACGTTGTTCTGGTCTTTTTCTGCGTGAATGAAGACCTCTTGTTGGCCCAGTTCATCCTCGAAACGCAGCTCGTTGAAGCCTTTGCCCTTGTGGGTCTGGCTCTTGATGGTCATCCGCGTCTTGTGCTTGGGCAGGTCATACGGCGGCAGCTGATTGCCACAGTAGGTGCGCCCGGTGATCATCGGTTGGTCCGGGTCGGCGTCGACGTACTGGATGATCACGTCCTGGCCGATGCGCGGAATGGCCATCGAGCCCCAGCTGCCGCCGGCCCAGCCCTGCGACACGCGTACCCAGCAGGAGCTGAACTCGTTGTCCTGGCTTTCCCGGTCCCAGGGGAAGCTGACCTTCACCCGGCCCCATTGGTCGCAGTAGATTTCCTCGCCCTTGGGCCCCACCACCGTCGCCATCTGCGGGCCGTCGATGCGCGGCTTGGGTAGCGGCGCCGGGCGCCATTCGGTTCTGCCGGGCACCAGCACGGCGTCCTGCTTGTAGCGGGTGCCTAGCTGCGCCCCGGCGGCCTCTTCCTGCAGGCTGGTGAACTGGGTGCCTTCATGGTGCACGCGGGTTACCCGCCAGTGGATGTTCAGGTCTTCGCGCGGGTGCTCGATCAGGGTGAAGCTCAGCCCCGGCTGCAGGCGCACATCGTCGCCTTCCACCTCGGCCATGCGGGCATCATGGCGCAAGGCTGTGATGCGGGTGGCGGTGAAGGGGGCGCCAACCGCCCCGCGCTTGTAGCGGCCGGGGTAGTCGAAGCGCTCGTAGGTGGTGGACTGGTGCGTGAGGTCGCTGCCGTCGGCACGTTGCTCCTGGCGGTAGGCCGGGTGGGTGAAGGTGTAGTCGCGCTGCACCTGGCGCGCGGTACGTACCTGCTCGCTGTAACGCAGGCGGCGCAGGCACGGCCTGGCCTGATCGCCGCCGCTGTTGGCGTGGTACAGCACCTGATTAGGGTCGATGTCGTCCTGTTCGAAGAAGCCTTCATGCTCGTCGTCGACCTTGATGGCACCCTGGCTGATCTGCCCCAGCCCCAGCAGCCGGTCGGTAATGAGCAGCCTGTGCAGTTTCGGCGTGTGCTCGAAGCGGTAGACGAAACCCTCTTCGGCGGCCAGGCGGGCGATGAAGTCGAGGTCGGTTTCACCGGCCTGCACGCAGAATTCACGCACCTCATGCTTGTCGATGCTTCTCAGCTCGTAGCCGGTAATGCCTTGGCGCTTGAGCATGATTTCAAGAATCTGCGGCACGGTTTTCTGCTGGAAGATGCGCCAGTTCGAGCGCAGCCCGGCGCGGGCCAGCACGGGTTCTACCAAGGCACGGTAACGGGTGCGATGGAAGCCTGTTTCACCCTGACTGAAGGTGCTGACCAGGCCGTGGACGTAGCGCAGCGGCCGCTCGCCGCGCCAGATCGTGAACAGCACCGGCTTGTCGAGTAGCTGGCCGAAGTCGACATCGTCTTCGAAACTGATCAGCTCCAGTTTCAGCTGGAACAGTGAGCTGATGGCTTCGTCCAGTTCGAACGACACCACTTCGAACTCACTCCGGCACGCCAGCGGCTGGAAGGTAAAGCGCAAATCGGATTGGCTAGGCATGTGGCGTCCTCCGCTACTGCTGCAGAATCGCGTTGAGCGACTCCACGACTTCGGCGGTGATCAGGTCGAGGCGGTAGCTGTAGTAGCTGTAGGCGCAGACCATGGCCACGGCGGAGATCACCAGCGGGCTCCACCAGGGCCACTCCCAGCGTCGCGGGCGGTGGGGGCAATGAACGACATTGGTGTAGGGGTCGCACAGCTCTTGCGGGGTGGGGCCACGCAGTTCGCGGATGACCGTGTGCATGCGCGAGATCAGGGCGTTGATGATGTCTTCGCACTTGGGGTCCAGGGCGTGCTTGCCCCTGAGGCCCAGGCAAAAGCAGTAGTAGAGGAACTCCAGCACATCCTGGAATTCCCTGGGTGCCTGCATGACCCGTTCGAGCAGCACGAAGATCTTTTCGCCGCCCTGGGTTTCGTCGTGGAAGATGCTGAGCAGCGGCGCGTGGCTCCAGCACGAATTGTTGCCCCACGGGCGGCTCATCACGGCCTCGTCCAGGTACAGGCACAAGGCGTAGGAATAGACTTCCTGCTGCGCGATGGGGTAGCCGTGCTGCTGGATTTCTTCGCGAATGTTGCTGACCTGGTTTTGCACGGTCTTGTGCACGTAGGCGATGTTGGGCAGGTCATCCAGGGTACGCAGGCGAATGACCAGGCCGAACAGCGGGCTTGCCGCGTCGAGCATCAGGTTTTCGAAGCCGCCGCGCAGCTGGAACTCCGGGTCGGCGGGGTAGCCGGATGAATCCGTTGCGAGTTGAGGACCGGTACCAGTAAGAGGCTGTTGGGTACCGTCGATATCCTCAAGCAGTATTGGCTTTTTCTTGGCCGGCACCGGTGTTTCAGTGCCATCGGACCCTTTGGACATCCTTAATCCTCGTCTAGTTAGAAGGTCAACTCACACAATGGCTGCGGACTTCCCATACGATCGGGCGCAAGCATTTTGCGAAAGCCTGAAGACTAACGAGGAATCAATGTCTATGGGAGATTGAAACTTCCCAAGGATCTGTAGGAAGTTTCGCTTCAAGTTATTTTTAAATTATTACTAACGAGCAGGGGCTCGATAAATTTGTCTGAATTGCTGTTGCTTTTGTGACTGCCGGTGGCTCTATTACGAGGGCTGCGGTACGGCAGAGTTACGTATGGCAGAGCAGTTTTCCGGCGCCTGCAACGCGATGCGCCCATAGAAGAACAATGCAGTTGCCCAGGTTGTAAACCAGACAAATATCCCGGCCCAGAACGTATGGGACATATAGTGCCAGCCCTGCAGTACCCGGGTAGTACCGTACACGAACCCGATCAGCAGAATGGCCACCAGCAACTTGCGCGCATGTGCCCAGCGGTGGCGCAGGGCCACGAAATACAGTGCCAACAAGGTAAACCCGCTGGAGGCGTGGCCACCCGGCCAGCAGCGGCCATCGCCGGCCTTGTTCCACAAGGAGAAGTTTTCGAACCATTCGACCCGGGCCTGGGGGCCGCCATACAGCGTGGTTTCCACAGGGCAATACACACTGGTGTGGCTTTTCAGGTAATGAATCACGGTCGTGCTCAGTGCGAACGCCACCACCACGAACAGCAGGTCGCGGCGGTGTTGGGTGGTAAAGCGCAGCACCGGTGCGATACGGGCCTTTTCCAGCATCCGGGTCAGGCCCAGTTGAGGGCGGTTGGCCAGGCGCGGCCAGATGAACGACAGCAGGCTGCCGATGACTGCCAGTTCACCGGTCCAGTCCGGCAGGATGCGAGGCCATTTGTGGGTGACCTTCTCGAACCACTGGTTGTGCAGCAACGGGAACTGGCCGGTGGCCGGGTCGAGCAGCAGGTTGCTGATCCAGCGATCGAGCTCGGTGAGGTCGAATGAAATAAACACGATGGCAGCCAGCAACAGCGGCAGCAGCAGGTTATTGCGGTAGAAGGTGGTGCGAGAGGGCATGTTCAGAGTTCCTTGGCATCAATGAGTTTGCGCCATTCACTGGCCGCTATCTGGCCCAGCAGTTTCGCCTTGCCATCGCTGCCCTGGGTGATGAACAGGGCGCTGGCATAGCTGTTCGACGTCGCGCTGGCAGGCACTTCGAGCGCCTGCTCCAGCTGTTCCATGCAGCCGCTGTGGCTGACCAGCACGAGGTTGTGGCCATTTCGCTTGAGGGCCAGGGCGTTTTCGGCGAAGTGGCCGTCACACTGATTAAGCCAGCCTTGCGTGGCAATGCTCTTACCAAACATGGCGTGGGCGGTCTGCCGGGTCCGCACTTCCGGGCTGGCCCACACATCGGCTGAGCCCAGGCCAAGGTGCTGCAAGCCGTTGCCGACATCGGCGGCCACATGGCTGCCCGCAACCGTGATTCCGCTGGGGTCACCCAGGCAGGCACCGCTGGAGCGGTCGCAACGTTCGGCATGGCGCAGCACCACAATCACCGAGCCTTTCGCCCAGGCGGCCTCGAGCCCGCTGTGTTGCAGGTGATGGGGGTTGCCCAGGTTGGGGATTGCCGTGCGGGCATGTGCCCAGGCTGCCGCTACGCCCAGAATCAACAGCAGGCACAAGACTGCGAACAGTGCCGTGCCCCAAGGCAATCGGGATACCTGGGCAAGCCGTGAGGCGGGGGATTTGTCGATTACGCCTTGCAGCATGTTTGCCACTCCAGTCAGCTCGCTCCACACAAGAGCGTCGGCACTGTAGGCAGCGGGATGTCGTTGGAGAGTGAGGCAGATGTGAAAAAAGCCTTTGCCCGACAGCTGTCAGCCAGTGAGAAGTCAAGTATGAAACCGGTTTCAAAACATTTCTGAACGCGCTAGATTATTCGGCTGTCTTCTTGATGGCCTATCAAGATCACCTCCCACAGAAAATCAGATGGCGCTTATCAAGGCCGCCGCACAGCCGATGAGGATTCGCAATGCCTGAGCATGCCCCAGACAACCCGCGCAGGGATTTTCTGCGCAAGACCTTGACCCTTATCCCTGTCGTTACCGTGGCCAGCACAGGGCTTGGCGTGGGCGCCAGCCAACTGCTTGCGGCCCCGCAACCGCAACACCCACCGAAAGTGCCAGCCACACCACCTGCGGGCGACTATCAACCGACGTTCTTCAGCGCCGAAGAGTGGGCGTTTGTACAAGCTGCGGTGTCGCGCATCATCCCGGCCGATGAACTTGGCCCCGGCGCACTCGAAGCCGGCGCCGCCGAATTCATCGACCGTCAGATGAACACCCCCTACGCGACGGGCGCGCAGTGGTACATGCAAGGCCCGTTCAACGCCGACGCCGCGCCCGAGCTGGGTTACCAGTTGCAGCTCAGCCCGCAACAAATCTATCGCCTGGGCATCGCTGCCGTGGACGGCTGGTGCAAAGCCAACGGCGGGCAGGTTTTTGCTGCGCAGGATAGCGCTACCCGGGACCGTATTCTCAGCAAGGTCGAGGCAGGCGAGCTGGTGTTCGACACCGTTCCGGCGAAGGTGTTCTTCAGCCTGCTGGTGCAGAACACCCGTGAAGGGTTCTTCTGCGACCCGATTCATGGCGGCAACAAAGGCATGGTCGGCTGGACCCAGATCGGCTTCCCCGGCGCCCGCGCCGACTTCATGGACTGGGTCGAGCGCAACGAGCCTTACCCGTTCCCGGCTGTATCGATCCGCGGCGAGAGGGCCTGAGGCATGGCGACTGTATTGAACAAAGTGGATGCGGTTATCGTCGGCTTCGGCTGGGCCGGCGCGATCATGGCCAAGGAGCTGACCGAGGCCGGGCTGCACGTGTTGGCCCTGGAGCGGGGGCCGATGCAGGATACCTACCCGGAAGGCAGCTACCCGCAAGTGATCGATGAGCTGACCTACAGCGTGCGCAAGAAGCTGTTCGTCGATGTGTCGAAAGAGACCGTCACTGTACGCCACAGCGCGAACGATGTGGCATTGCCCAATCGCCAGCTCGGTGCCTTCCTGCCGGGCAAGGGTGTGGGCGGCGCGGGCCTGCACTGGTCGGGCGTGCACTTTCGGGTCGACCCGGTCGAGTTGCGCCTGCGCAGCCACTACGAAGAGCGCTACGGGCGCAAGTTCATCCCTGAAGGCATGACCATCCAGGACTTCGGCGTCAGTTACGAAGAGCTGGAACCGTATTTCGACTTTGCCGAAAAGGTCTTTGGCACCTCAGGCCAGGCCTGGACCGTCAATGGCCAGGTGGTGGGTGAAGGGAAGGGCGGCAACCCCTACGCGCCGGACCGTTCCAACCCGTTCCCGCTGCCCGCGCAGAAGAACGTGGTGTCGGCCAGGCTGTTCGAAAAAGCCGCCACCAACCTAGGCTACAAGCCCTACAACCTGCCCTCGGCAAACACCTCCGGGCCTTACACCAACCCGTACGGGGCGCAGATGGGGCCGTGCAACTTCTGTGGTTTCTGCAGTGGCTACGTGTGCTACATGTACTCCAAGGCTTCGCCCAACGTGAACATTCTGCCGGCGCTGCGCCAGGTACCCAACTTCGAGTTGCGGCCCAATGCCCACGTGCTGCGGGTGAACCTGGACGACAGCAAGCGCAAGGCCACCGGCGTGACCTACATCGATGCCCAGGGGCGCGAGGTGGAGCAACCGGCGGATTTGGTGATCCTGGCGGCGTTCCAGTTCAACAACGTGCGCCTGATGCTGCTTTCTGGCATCGGTACGCCTTACGACCCAGTAAGGAACGAAGGTGTGGTCGGGCGTAACTTCGCCTACCAGAACATGGGCACGGTCAAGGCGTTCTTCGACAAGAACACCTACACCAACAACTTCATCGGCGCGGGTGGCAACGGCATTGCCATCGACGATTTCAATGCCGACAACTTCGACCATGGCCCCCACGGCTTTGTCGGCGGCTCGCCGATGTGGGTGAACCAGGCTGGCAGCCGGCCGATTGCCGGCACCTCCAACCCGCCGGGCACGCCGGCCTGGGGCAGTGCCTGGAAGAAAGCCACGGCCGACTACTACACCCACCAGGTGTCGATGGACGCCCACGGCGCCCACCAGTCCTACCGTACCAATTACCTGGACCTGGACCCCACCTACCGTGACGCCTACGGCCAGCCGCTGTTGCGCATGACCTTCGACTGGCAGGAAAACGACATCAAGATGAACCAGTTCATGGTCGACAAGCTGAGCAAGATCGCTCAGGCGATGAACCCCAAGGCCATTGCCGTGCTGGGCAAGCAGGTCAAGGATCATTTCAACACCGCCAGCTACCAGACCACCCACCTGAACGGCGGTGCGATCATGGGCACCGACCCCAAGACCAGTGCACTGAATCGCTACCTGCAAAGCTGGGACGTCCATAACGTGTTCGTGCCGGGGGCTTCGGCGTTCCCGCAGGGGCTGGGTTACAACCCGACCGGGCTGCTGGCGGCGCTGACCTATTGGTCGGCACGCGCCATCCGCGAGCAGTACCTGAAAAACCCCGGCCCGCTGGTCCAGGCCTGAGGAGCGATGAGCATGAAGACAATGTTGATCGCAACCCTGCTGCTGGGTGCCACGGCGGCCGTACAGGCCGTAGCAAATGACGATGCGCAGGTGCGCCAGGGCGAGTACCTGGCCCGCGCCGGTGACTGTGTGGCCTGTCATACCGCCAAGGGTGGTAAGCCCTTTGCCGGGGGCCTGCCGATGGAAACGCCAATCGGCACGGTGTACTCCACCAACATCACCCCGGCGGCCACCGGCATCGGCAATTACAGCTTCGAAGACTTCGACCAGGCGGTACGCAGGGGCATTGGCAAGGATGGCAGCACCTTGTACCCGGCCATGCCCTACCCGTCGTATGCGCGGGTCAGCGAGCAGGACATGCAGGCCCTGTACGCCTATTTCATGAAAGGCGTGGAGCCGGTCGAGCAGGCGAACAAGGCCACTGACATTCCCTGGCCGCTGAGCATGCGTTGGCCGCTGGCAATCTGGCGTGGTCTGTTTGCGCCAGAGGCCAAGCCTTGGCAGGCATCGGCGGCAGCCGACCCGGTGGTGAACCGTGGCGCGTACCTGGTCGAGGGCCTTGGGCATTGTGGCGCCTGCCATACGCCGCGGGCGCTGACCATGCAGGAAAAGGCGCTGAGCCCTGCAGAGGGCGAGCAGTTCCTGGCCGGCAGCGCACCGCTGGAAGGCTGGATTGCGAAAAACCTGCGTGGCGACCACAAGGACGGCCTGGGCAGCTGGAGCGAAGCGCAGTTGGTGCAGTTCCTGAAGACCGGGCGTAGCGATCGCAGCGCCGTGTTCGGTGGCATGAGCGATGTGGTGGAGCACAGCATGCAGCACATGAGCGATGGCGACCTGACCGCTATCGCCCGTTACCTGAAGACCCTGCCGCCGAGCAACCCGAATGATCAGCCGCACGTCTACGACAAGCAGGTGGCGGATGCGCTGTGGAAGGGTGATGACAGCAAGCCCGGGGCGGCGCTGTACATCGACAATTGCGCGGCCTGCCACCGTACCGATGGCCAAGGCTACACCCGTGTGTTCCCGGCGTTGGCTGGCAACCCGGTGGTACAGACCGCAGATGCCACGTCGCTGATCCACGTGGTGCTGGTAGGGGGCACGGTGCCAGCGACACACACCGCGCCGTCGAACTTCACCATGCCGGCATTCGGCTGGCGCCTGAGAGACCAGGAGGTGGCCGAGGTGGTGAACTTCATCAGGAGCAGCTGGGGCAACCAGGGCAGTGAGGTTTCTGCCAGTGATGTGAAGTCGCTGCGCTGACTGCAGCTTCCTGGATCTGTAAAAAGCTCATTGCTCTAGCAGGGACTCTGTGGGAGCGGGCTAGCCCGCGAACACCGGCGTAGCCGGTGCCATCCACTTCAGTGGCTTTTTCGCGGGCATGCCCGCTCCCACAGGTTCAGCTATTAATTCATTCGAATCAGTAACCTATTGGATGTTGTTCAAGTGGTTACTCAGTGTTATTAAGCTGGTCCTGACCAACGGCAGGTTGACGAACTGCCGTAGTTTTGCTGTATTGAAACCGGTTTCATCGCTATCACAATAATCATAAGGACAGCCCATGACCGACGCGCCTGCCCATGCCCGCGAACGGGTCACCATCAGCGAAGTAGCGCGTGTCGCTGGCGTTTCCAAAGCCACCGTCTCCCGTTACATCGGTGGTGATCGCCAATTGCTGGCCGAAGCCACGGCCAAGCGCCTGGCAGAGGTCATCGAACGCCTCGGCTACCGCCCCAACCAGATGGCCCGCGGCCTCAAGCGCGGCCAGACGCGACTGATCGGCATGCTGGTGGCCGATATTCTCAACCCCTATTCAGTGGCCGTGATGCATGGCGTGGAAACCGCCTGCCGTCAGCACGGTTACAGCCTGGTGGTGTGCAACACCAACCGCGACGACGAGCAGGAGCGTCACCACCTGGTGGCCCTGCAGAGCTATAACGTTGAAGGGTTGATCGTGAACACGCTTGGCCATCACCCTGGCGAACTGCTGAACCTGCAGCGTGACATCCCCATGGTGCTGGTCGACCGCCAATTGCCCGAGCTGAATGTCGACCTGGTGGGCTTGGACAATGCCGATGCGGTCGAGCAGGCCCTCGACCATCTACAGGCCCAGGGCTACCGCGACATCCTGGCGGTCAGCGAACCCCTCGATGGCACCAGCTCACGCCTGGAGCGGGTGCAGGCATTCGGCGCGTCGGTCAGCCGTCGGCCCGGCATGCGTCAGCAGGTGCTGGAAATCAGCGCAGGGCTGCAGGGCCAGCTGGCTACGTTTCTTGCCCGCAGTGGCCACGGCCCGCAAGCCATCTTCACCTTCAACGGCGTTGCCACCCTGGCGGTGACCCGGGCCCTGCACGAGGCCGGGTTCAACCTGTTCGCCGACGTCGGGCTGATCGCTCTCGACGACCTCGACTGGTACCCCCTGGTCGGCAAAGGCATCACTGCACTGGCCCAACCCACCGAGCGTATCGGTGTAGCGGCATTCGAAAGCCTGCTCGGTCGCCTGCGCGGCGACAGCGGGGCCGCCCGGCGCATCGACTTCAAGGCCAACCTGATCATCCGCGGTTCAACCCAACCCCAGTAAGCAACGGCAGGCCTGCGCCTGCTGCTGCCGATTAAAAATGAAACCGGTTTCATAAGGATAAAAACAATGCACCCGAACCCCGTTTCCATCAGCCTCTCAAGCTACGGCGCCGACTTTGTGCGGCAACGTGGCCAGGAGCAGTTCCTGGACATGCTGGCAGCCGCTGGCGTCAGCCGAGTGGAATTGCGCGAAGAGTTGTTCGCCAGTGCACCGGACGCCGCTGCACTTGGTGCGGTCATTGCCGCACTGCGCCTGGAATGCCTGTACTCGACACCGCTTGAACTGTGGACCGCGCAAGGCGTGCCCGACCCACAACTGGTCCAGAAGCTGGAAACCGCCCGGGCGCTTGGCGCGGTGGCGCTGAAGGTTTCCCTGGGGCACTTCGATGCGCACTGCGATGTAACGGCCTTGGCAGCGCTGCTGCCTGCGCATGGGCCGCTGCTGCTGGTGGAAAACGATCAGACCGCACAAGGTGGCAGGATCGAACCGCTGCTGCAGTTCTTCCAGCGTGCCGACACGCTTGGGCTGCGCCTGGGCATGACCTTCGACATCGGCAACTGGCAGTGGCAGGGCGAACCGGCGCGGCAAGCCGCACGGCAACTGGGCCGTTGGGTGCGCTATGTGCATTGCAAGGCTGTGCAGCGCCGGGCCGATGGTCGTCTGGTTGCCATACCGCCCCAAGCGGCGGACCTGCAGGCGTGGTCAGCGCTGATGGCCGAGTTCGCCCCCGGTGTGGTGCGCGCCGTCGAATACCCCTTGGTTGGCGAGGACTTGCTGGCGCTGACCCGTGCCCAGGTGCGTGGCCTGTCTGCATTGGGCGCGGGGGAGGAGGTGGCCCATGCATGAGCATGACGTGCTGTGCTTCGGCGAGACCATGGCCATGTTCGTCGCCGAGCAAACAGGCGACCTGGCCAGTGTCGGCCAGTTCGGCAAACGCATCGCTGGCGCCGACAGCAACGTGGCCATCGGCTTGGCACGCCTGGGCTTCAAGGTACGTTGGCTGAGCCGGGTAGGCGACGATTCGCTGGGCCGTTTCGTGCTCGACAGCTTGCGCCGCGAAGGCCTGGACTGTTCCGGTGTCGAGGTGGATACCAGTTACCCGACGGGTTTTCAGCTCAAGGCGCGTTGCGATGATGGCAGCGACCCGGCAGTGGAATACTTTCGCCGCGGTTCGGCAGCCAGCAGGCTGTCGCCCGCACTGCTGAACCCTGCCTGCCTGCAGGCTCGCCACCTGCACGCCACCGGCATCCCGCTGGCGCTGTCCGACAGCTGCCGTGCGCTGTCCCACGCGTTGGTAGACGCCATGCGCGCAGCCGGGCGCAGCATATCGTTCGACCCCAACCTGCGCCCCTCGCTGTGGCCGGATCAAAACAGCATGGTGCGCGAAATCAATGCCCTGGCGGCCAAGGCCGACTGGGTTTTACCGGGCCTGGAAGAGGGGCGGTTGCTGACCGGCCAGCATACTCCGGCGGACATCGCTGCGTTCTACCTCGACCAAGGGGTGGAGTTGGTGGTGATCAAGCTGGGCGATGCCGGCGCCTACTTCCGCAGCGCCAAGGGCGAAGGGCAGGTAGCCCCCGTGCCGGTCAGCCGAGTGGTGGACACCGTCGGTGCGGGTGATGCCTTTGCCGTCGGCGTGCTCAGCGCGTTGCTGGAGGGCCGCGCCGTGCCCGCGGCAGTGGCGCGTGGCAACTGGTGCGGCAGCCGTGCCGTGCAGTCGCGCGGCGACATGGAAGGGCTGCCGTTGCGCCACGAACTGGAAGCCTACGACCTGCGCAGAAGCGCGTGAGCCTGCCAACCCCGAATCACCTGTTGCAACAAAAACAACAAGCTCAGGAGAACCAAACCATGCAAAGCCAAAGCCTGGCACCTCGCCGCTGGTGGTACATCATCCCGATTGTGTTCGTCACCTACAGCCTGGCGTACCTTGACCGCGCCAACTACGGCTTCGCCGCCGCCTCCGGCATGGCCGAAGACCTGCACATCACCCCCGCGCTGTCTTCGCTGTTGGGTGCGCTGTTCTTTCTCGGTTACTTCTTCTTTCAGGTGCCCGGCGCCATCTACGCCGAAAAGCGCAGCGTTAAGAAGCTGATTTTCGTCTGCCTGATCCTCTGGGGCGGCCTTGCCACGCTCACCGGCATGGTCAGCAATGTCTATATGCTGATCGGTATCCGCTTCCTGCTCGGGGTGGTGGAGGCAGCAGTGATGCCGGCCATGCTGGTGTACCTGTGCCATTGGTTCACCCGTGCCGAGCGCTCGCGCGCCAATACCTTCCTGATGCTCGGCAACCCGGTGACCATCCTGTGGATGTCGGTGGTGTCGGGGTACCTGATCAAGCATTACGACTGGCGCTGGATGTTTATCATCGAAGGCCTGCCTGCCGTGATCTGGGCGTTCTTCTGGTGGCGCCTGGTCGATGATCGCCCGGCTCAGGTGAAGTGGCTGAGCGATCAGGAAAAGGCCGCCCTGGCGCAGGCACTGGCCGCCGAGCAACAGGGCATCAAGCCCATGAAGAATTACCGCGAGGCGTTCCGCTCGCCGCAGGTGATCATCCTGGCGCTGCAGTACTTCTGCTGGAGCATTGGCGTGTATGGCTTCGTGCTGTGGCTGCCGTCGATTCTCAAGCAGGCCGCGAACGTCGATATCGTGCAGGCCGGCTGGCTGGCCTCGGTGCCTTACCTGGCGGCGGTGCTGGCGATGGTGGGTGTGTCCTGGGCGTCCGACCGCCTGCAAAAGCGCAAGCGCTTCGTCTGGCCGCCACTGCTGATTGCCGCCGTGGCGTTCTACGGCTCGTACGCCCTGGGCACCGAGCACTTCTGGCTGTCGTACGCGTTGCTGGTGGTTGCCGGCGCCTGCATGTACGCACCCTATGGCCCGTTCTTCGCGATCGTGCCCGAGATCCTGCCGGCCAACGTCGCAGGCGGGGCCATGGCGCTGATCAACAGCATGGGCGCGCTGGGCTCGTTCGGCGGCTCGTGGCTGGTGGGCTACCTGAATGGCGCTACGGGCGGGCCAGGGGCCTCTTACCTGTTCATGTGCGGCGCGCTGCTGACCGCAGTGGCACTTACCGCCGCACTCAATACATCCCAGACGTCAGGCCGGGCCAAGCACCGTAGCTCGCGGCTGGCCATGAACCCTCAGGAAACCTGAAATGAAAAAGCGAATCGTCCTGTACAAACGCCTGTCCGACGACTTGATGGCACGCCTGCAAGCGCGCGTCGAGGTGACTTGGGTGGACACCACCCAGCCCGACGGCCTGGCCCGCCTGCGCGATGCGTTGCCGGGGGCGCATGGGTTGCTGGGGGCCAGCCTGCGCCTGGATGCCAGCCTGCTCGACCTGGCGCCGCAACTGGAAGTGGTGTCCAGCGTTTCGGTGGGCGTGGACAACTACGATATTGCCGAACTCAGCCGGCGTGGCGTGATGCTGACCAACACGCCGGACGTGCTCACCGAAACCACGGCAGACACCGGCTTTGCCTTGATTCTGGCGACCGCCAGGCGGGTGGTTGAGCTGGCGAACTGGATGCGTGACGGCCATTGGCAGGCCAACCTGGGGCCGGCGCATTTCGGCTGTGATGTGCATGGCAAGACCTTGGGCATCGTTGGCATGGGCCGTATCGGCGAAGCCTTGGCCCGGCGCGCGGCAGCCGGCTTCGGCATGCGTGTGCTGTACCACAGCCAGCGCGCCAAGCCCGAGGTGGAGGCGCGCCATGCAGCACGCCAGTGCAGCCTGGATGAGTTGTTGCAACAGGCGGATTTCGTTTGCCTGACCGTGCCGCTGAGCGCCAGCACCGAGGGCCTGATCGGTGCACGGGAACTGGCGTTGATGAAGCCTGAGGCGATCCTGGTGAACATCTCACGCGGGCGCGTGGTGGATGAGCAGGCGCTGGTCGAAGCGTTGCGGGCCAGGCGCATACGTGGCGCGGGGCTGGATGTGTTTGTGCAGGAGCCGCTATCAGTAGACTCGCCGCTGTTGCAGCTCGATAACGTGGTAGCAACCCCGCATATCGGCTCGGCGACCGAGGAAACCCGCCAGGCCATGGCGCGTTGCGCAGTAGACAACCTGCTCAGCGCGCTGGCCGGTGAGCGGCCGGTGAACCTGGTCAACGGCTGACTCCCGTCCAAAGTGTGGGAGCGGGTTCACCCGCGAAACAGGCGACACGGTGGATGGCACCGGCTGTGCCGGTGTTCGCGGGTGAACCCGCTCCCACAGGGGCGGTACAGCCTTTGAAAAAGGTTAACGGCAGTTACCTGCCTTGCGATAGCCCGCTGCCTGCGCTTCACCTTCGGTTGCAAAGCTCACCTGGTTCTTTGCTGCAACCTGGTTGTAGCCCGGGCAGCCAACAGACAGGTGATAGACGTGGCTGTTGCGGTTGCCAAGCACGGCCCCGACTGACGCGGTACCGGCCAGGGTCGGCTTGGCCTCTGCCTTGGTGGCTTTCGCGGGCACTGCCTGCACAACGCCACTGCCAACCGGCTTGTAGTCGGCCGTCCACTTGCGTTCCCCGCTTACAAACGGGTTGGCATGCCCCATGATCGCGGCAATGCGCCGGTCGCGCTCTTTCTCCCAGGCCGACACCGGGTGTTGTTTGTCCCAGGCCATCAGCAGCTGTTGCTGCTGGCGCGACATGCTCAGCTGGTAACGGTCGAACATGTAGAACGTGGTGCGGGCCACCAGGCCTTTGACTTCGTCACGCGGTTCGGCGGCGCGCTGGACGAAATCGACCTTGGTGGTGCACTGGCCATACTCGCCGGCATTGCCAGCGACCATGCCGTAGTTGAAGTTGCTGCGGTCGCCGTTGACCTCGCCCACGGCCGGGTAGAGGTTGAACAGGTCGGCCTCCATGGCGCGGAACACCGGGTCGTTGTCCACGCAGTGCTCGCGGCCGCCGTTCTTCCAGCATTGGCGCTGGTTGCCGAAGGTGTAGGCGGGCACGATGTGTTCCCACTCGGTGCGCTCGGCGCGGTTCTGTTGCTTGCGCGTCTGATAGCCGCACGAAGCCGCATCGATGCGCCCGCCGGACTTGCCCACCCAGGTCCACTTGCAGCCGCAGTACAGGTCGCCCACGGCACTGTTGGCCTGGTCCAGGTACACCTTCTGCTTGGCCACCACCTTGGCTTCGGTGAACGTCGCCGGCGGGTTGGCCAAGGCAGGGAGGGTGAAGGAAAACACTAAGGTTATGGCGTAAAGCAGTGATTTCATGGGAAAAACATATTTCAGATTGGGGCGCGCATTGTAATGCTTTCCCCGGGGCTGGCCAGCTCGCTGAGCCATACCAGTGGTCGGCCCGGGGCGTCGCCGGCCATACGTTTGAACGTGGCTGAGTCGAGCATGTCCCTGACCTGGGCGCCCATGCGCAGGAGGCGCTCGATGAAACCGTCGCCGACATCGCCGTAGTCCTCAAGCGAAACGCCACTCTGGTTGTGCTGGATCGCCAGGTGGTAGTGACTGACCCCGGCGCCATTGCCACTGCCGCCCAGTACCACGGTGAAGCGTGGACCGAGCAGGTTGGCCAGGCGTTGCTGGACCAGGTCGAGCAGTGCGACCGGTACTTCATCGTGCCGCAATGTAGTGGGGAAACAAGGGGTGAAGGGAGGCATGGGTGTGTCCTGCTGGGCGGGTTCGAGTGTTGGCCAGCTTAGGCAAGGTGACTGTCAACTTGGGTTAAGCGGGGGTAAAAGCGGGTAATACCCAAAGCAGGCAAGTGCGGTCCCTGTAGGAGCAGCCTTGTGCTGCGAAGAGGCCAGTAAGGACAATAGAAAAGCATCTGCATTTCTGGCCTCTTCGCAGCACAAGGCTGCTCCTACAGGGAATCGCTTCAACCTGAGCGAAACTTCACAATCAGAACGTTTGCCCCAGCGAGAACTGGAAGATCTGGGTCTCAGCGTTGTCCGGCTTTTTCAACGGCGCCGCCAGGCTGAAGCTCAGTGGCCCCATCGGGCTGTACCAGGTCACGCCAACCCCCAGCGACACGGCCATCTGGGCCAGGTCGACGCTGCCGCAGCCCTGGGTGGTCGAGAGGTAGCAGGTGTCGGCATACACGTTGCCGGCGTCCACGAACAACGAGCTGCGCAGCTGGCTCTGGTCCTTCACGAATGGCAACGGGAAGAGGTATTCGGCACCGCCGGTCACCAGAATGTTGCCCCCCAACACATCGGTGTCGCGGTCGGAATAGTAAGCCTGACCCGCGCTGGCGTAGGTACCGGTGGCCGGGGTATTGCGCGGGCCGAGGGTGCCGTCCTTGAACCCGCGCACCGAGCCCTGGCCCCCTGCCGTGTAGCTCTCATAGAATGGCAAGCCGTCGGTGGACCCGTAGCCGTTGCCATAGCCCAGGCTGGTGTGCAGGCGCAGCGAGGTGTTGTTGGTCACCGGCAGGAAGGCCTGGCCGTTGTAGTCCAGTTTGTAGAACGACAGGTCGCTGCCAGGGGTGGTGGCCATCAGTGTCAGGCTTTGGGAGTGGCCTCGTGTGGCCAGCACGCCCTTGTTGAGAGTGGATTCCGACCAGCCGATCGAGGCCTTGAGGTTGTTGAAACTCTTGCCCTCACGGGAGATGAAATCGTAGATCTCGTCAGCACTGTAGGTGCCCGGCGAAATGTCGTCGTGCTGCAGGGTCAGGCCGTAGGTCAGGCGCGAGGTTTCGTTGATCGGGTAGCCAAAGCTGACCCCGGCGCCGTAGCTGTTGATCGCATAGTACGAAACGCCATCGTCGTAGTAGTCGCTGTAGTCGGTGGTGTTGTAGAACAGGTTGTAGCCCAGGCTGACGCCATGGGCAGTGAAGTAGGGGTCTACGAAACCGAAGTTGTACTTGGTCTGGTATTCCGAACGGGTCAGACCGACGGACACCTTGTTACCGGTACCGAGGAAGTTGCTCTGGCTGATCGAACCACCGAGGATCAGGCCGGCGCTCTGGGCGAAACCGACGCTGGCGGTGATCGAGCCGGAGGCTTGCTCTTCGACGCTGTAGTTGACGTCGACCTGGTCGTCAGTGCCGGCTACCTGCGGGGTCTCGACGTTGACTTCCTTGAAGAAGCCCAGGCGCTCCAGACGGGTCTTGGACTGGTCGATCAGGTAGGTCGAAGCCCAGCCGCCTTCCATCTGGCGCATTTCGCGACGCAGCACTTCGTCTTCGGTCTTGGTGTTACCGCGGTAGTTGATGCGGTTGACGTAGGCACGCTTGCCCGGGTCGACCACAAACATGATGTCGACCGTGTGGTCCTGGTCGTTTGGCTGTGGCACGCCGTTGACGTTGGCGAAGGTATAGCCTTCGTTGCCCAGACGACGGGTGATCAGCTCGGAGGTGGTGGTCATCACCTTGCGCGAGAACACCTGGCCCGGCTGCACCAGCAGCAGCGACTTGACCTGGTCTTCCGGCACTTTCAGGTCACCGGACAGCTTCACGTCGCGAACGGTGTACTTTTCGCCTTCGTTGATGTTGACGGTGATGTAGACGTGTTTCTTGTCCGGCGTGATGGACACCTGGGTGGAGGCGATGTCCATGTTGATGTAGCCGCGGTCCAGGTAGTAGGAACGCAGGCGCTCCAGGTCACCGGACAGTTTTTCGCGGGCATACTTGTCGTCGTTCTTGAAGAACGACAGCCAGTTGGTGGTCTTCAGCTCGAACAGCTGGCCCAGGGTGTCATCATCGAACACGTTGTTGCCAACGATGTTGATGTGCTGGATGGCAGCGACGGTGCCTTCGTTGATCTTGATCTTCAAGGCCACACGGTTGCGCGGCTGCGGCACCACTTCGGCGTCGACCTCGGCCGAATAGCGGCCCTGGGCCACGTACTGGCGCTGCAGCTCGTTACGCACACCTTCAAGGGTGGCACGCTGGAAGATCTCGCCTTCGGCCAGGCCCGATTGTTTCAGGCCCTTCATCAGGTCTTCGGTGCTGATCGCCTTGTTGCCTTCGATCTCGATGCTCGACACCGACGGGCGCTCGACCACGTTGATGATCAGCACATTGCCATCGCGGTTCAGCTGGATGTCCTGGAAGAACCCGGTCTTGAACAGCGAACGGGTCGAGTCCACCAGGCGGCGGTCATCGGCCTGATCGCCGACGTTCAGCGGCAAGGCACCGAAGACACTGCCGGCGGAAACCCGCTGCAGGCCGTTGACGCGGATGTCGGCGATCCTGAAGGGGGAGGCCTGAACCAGCGAGGCTTTCAGCAACAGGATGGAGAGCAACAGGCGCGGGTAGTTCATCGGCGGTTCCAGACAAGCGGATTCGGAGGGGAGCAAGCGCGGGCAACCCGCAAGCAGCGGGCGATGAGGATACGGGCGGGCTGTGTACGGCGCGGTTAGCCGAGGGTAAAGATGTGTAAAGTCCGACCGGCCGGCGGTGACAGTGCCGGCCTGCGGGGCGATCATTACAGCCCCTGCAATTGCGGTGTCTGGCCCCGATGATCCCTGTGCTGCTGGTCGACGACGACCGCGAACTGACTGAAATGCTCTCTTTGTACCTGGCGCGTGAAGGCTTCCAGGCCACGGCGGTGGATACCGGTGAAGAGGGCGAGACCCAGGCGTTGTCCGGCAACTACCACGTGGTGGTGCTGGACGTGATGCTGCCGGGTATTTCTGGCATCGAGGTGTTGCGGCGGGTGCGTGCGCGCAGCCAGGTACCGGTGCTGCTGCTGACCGCCCGTGGCGACAATATCGACCGTATTGCCGGCCTTGAGCTGGGGGCCGATGACTACGTACCCAAGCCCAGCTCCCCGGGTGAACTGGTAGCACGCCTGCGGGCGATACTGCGCCGGGTGCAGCCGCAACCGACGGGCGAGGCCAGTGCGCCCGAACACGTGCGCACGGGTGCATTGAAAATGTGGCCGGGCCGTCGTGAGGCGCACTGGGGCGAAGCCACGCTGGAGCTGACCGGCTCGGAGTTCAGCCTGCTCGAAGCGTTGGCCCGCCAGGCTGGCCAGCTGGTCAGCAAGCAGGACTTGTCACTCAATGCCTTGGGCCGGCCGCTGACCCGTTATGACCGGCGCATCGACGTGCACGTCAGCAGCATCCGGCAAAAACTCGGCCCGCGTGCCGACGGCAGCAGCTGGATCCAGAGCGTGCGTGGCATGGGCTACATGCTGATTGTCGAATGATGCGCCGGCGCCTGTTCTGGAAGCTGTTCCTGGCGTTCTGGCTGGCCAACTGCCTGACCTTCCTGGTGGGGGCGGGCGCCTTCATGCTCAATGACTGGCGCGGCGATACCCCGGCGCTGCGGTCGCTGCTGGCCACCGAATTGCAGGTACTGCAGCGTTACGGCGAGCAGGCGGGCCGGCAGTTGCTTGAAGTGTCGCCGCAACCGCCGGACGTGCAAGTGGGCCTGTACGACAGCCAAGGCCAATTGCTGGCAGGTAAAGCGGTGCCGGTCGCGCGCTTCGAGCAGGCGTTGAACGACAGCGAAGGCCGCCCGCTGGTGCTGCGTGCTTCGGTGGCCACGGTGCTTGGCGAACCGCCGCGCCCACGCGGCATGGGCCCGCTGTTTACCGGCACGCTGATGAGTGCGCTGTTTGCCTTCCTGTGCAGCCTGTACCTGACCCGCCCGTTGGCCTGGCTGCGCGAAGCCATGGGCCAGGTGGCCCAGGGCCGGTTCGATGTGCGCGTGAAACCCAGGTTGGGCAAGCGCCGCGACGAGATCGTCGAGCTGGCCGAGGACTGCGACCGCATGGCCGGCCAGCTCAAGGCCCTGGTGCAGGCGCAGCAGAACCTGCTGCACGATATTTCCCACGAACTGCGCTCACCGCTGACCCGCATGCATGCCGCCATCGGCCTGATGCGTCAACAGCCCGACCGGCACGACATGCTGGAGCGGGTAGAGCGCGAGTCACGGCGCATGGACGACCTGATCGAGCAGCTACTGACCCTGGCCCGCGCCCAGGCTCGACAGGGTGACAGCGACTTTGCCAGTGTCGATGTAGTAGAGCTGCTGGCACAGATCGTCGAAGACGCCCGTTTCGAGGCGGGCATGAAGCAGTGCCAGGTGTCCTTGCAAGCCCAGGGCGCGTTTCTCATCCATGGCCATGAAGAGCTGCTGTACCGGGCGTTCGAGAACATCATCCGCAACGCCGTGCGCTACACCGCAGCCGGCACGGAGGTGTTGGTGGAGGCCGCGCTGGCGCCGGGCGGGCAATGGTTTCAGGTCTGTGTCAGCGACCACGGCCCGGGCGTAGACCCGGCGCGGCTGAAGCGCATCTTCGAACCGTTCGACCGGGGTACCGACAGCAGCGACGATGGTTTTGGCCTGGGCCTGGCGATTGCCCAGCGCGCCATTACCCTGCATGGCGGCAGCATCACCGCGCAGGCCGCAGCCAGCGGTGGGCTGCGGGTGCGCATCGAGCTGCCGCAAGCCAG
The DNA here is from genome assembly GCF_050058005.1 of Pseudomonas sp. WOUb67. Taxonomy (NCBI): domain Bacteria; kingdom Pseudomonadati; phylum Pseudomonadota; class Gammaproteobacteria; order Pseudomonadales; family Pseudomonadaceae; genus Pseudomonas; species Pseudomonas sp. WOUb67. The sequence continues at coordinate 3,885,660 of NZ_CP170112.1, forward strand.
CGTTACTTGAAACCGGTCACCGCGTGGGGGACGTAAGGGGCCTGCAAGCGTGCCACCTCGTCCTCGCTCAGTTGCAGTGACAACGCGCCCAGTGCATCGTCCAGATGCGCGGGCTTCGAGGCGCCGACGATAGGGGCGCTAACGCCGGTTTTGCCCACTACCCAAGCCAACGCCACCTGGGCCATCGGCACGCCCCGTTCGCCGGCGATCTGCTCGACCACGTCGATCACCCGACCGTCTTCCACCTCGGTCTTTTCATAGAACGACTGGCCGGATACATCGCTGCGGGTGCGAGCGGTCTGCTGGCCGTGCGGGCGGGTCAGGCGACCGCGGGCCATCGGGCTCCAGGGCATCAGGCCGACGCCCTGGTCCAGGCACAGCGGGATCATCTCGCGTTCTTCCTCGCGGTAGATCAGGTTGAGGTAGTTCTGCATCGACACGAAACGGCTCCAACCGTTGCTGGCCGCCACCTGCTGCGCCTTGGCGAACTGCCAGGCATACATCGACGATGCACCGATGTAACGCGCCTTGCCGGCCTTGACCACGTCGTGCAGGGCTTCCATGGTCTCCTCGATGGGGGTGTGGTAGTCCCAGCGGTGGATCTGGTAAAGGTCGACGTAGTCGGTGCCCAGGCGGGTGAGGCTGGCGTCGATGTTGGCCATGATCGCCTTGCGCGACAACCCTTGCTCATTGGGCCGGCTGGCACCTTCCCACATGTTGGCCGGGAAAAACACCTTGGTGGCGATCACGGTTTCTTCGCGGCGGGTGAATTCCTTCAGCAGTTTGCCGAGGATGATTTCCGAAGTGCCGGCGGAATAGCTGTTCGCGGTGTCGAAGAAGTTGATGCCTTGCTCGACGGCATGGCGAATGATGGGGCGGCTGGCGTCTTCGCCCAAGGTCCAGGGATGAGTGCCGGCGTCGGGTTCGCCGAAGGTCATGCAGCCCAGGCACAGCCTGGAGATGTCCAGCCCGGTGTTACCCAGCTTTACGTATTGCATCGTCGTCTCCTTCAAGGGCGTGAGTGTTGGCGTTAGCCTAACGCTGGCTGGCTTGCGCGAAAATTCCGTATTGATGCAGGTCTAATCCGCAAAAATTCACAAGCGCAGCAGTGGCCGCACCTGTTGCTGGAGGAAGTCGGTAACCGCCTTGATCCGTGGGGTGGCGCGCACGTCCTCATGCACTGCCAGCCAGATTTCGATGCTCATGGTCTGCCCGGCGCTGCCGGCTTCTTCAAGGCCGTGCTCGTGTGCCATGAACGCGGGCAGGCAGGCGATTCCGATGCCGCCGGCACAGGCCTGGGCCTGGATGCGCAGGTCATTGCTGTGTAGCGCAAAGGGTTGCTGGCCGGCCTGGCGGTTCAGCCATTGCTGCTGCGGGGAGCTGGCCTGGGACTCGTCGTAGCCGATGTAGCGCCAGGCCGCCGCGCTGGCCAGGTAGCTGGCCGAGGCGTACAGCCGGTAGTCCAGGTGCCCCAGCAGGCTGACCACCAAGGTCGGCTCTGTGGGCCTGGCCAGGGCGATGCTGATGTCGGCTTCGCGGCGGGCCAGGGATGTCTTTGATTTGCTGCCCACCAGCTTCAGGCGCAACTGCGGGTAGCGCTGGTACAGCTCGCCCAGGCGCCGGGCGACGATGCTGCCGAGCAGTGCCGGTGGTGCCGACAGCACCACTTCGCCTTCTACTGCCTGCTGGCCGGCGCTGGCGAAATGCTCCAGGGCGAAGGAGGACAGGGTCATCTGCTCGGCGAGTTCGGCAACGCGTCGGCCTTCGTCGGTAAGCACGTAGGCGCGGGGGCGCCGGTCGACCAGCTTGAGCTTGAGCGAGGCTTCGAGCGAAGCGATGCGCCGGGCCACGGTGGCGTGGTCGACGCCCAGGGCCTTGGCGGCGGCGGACAGCGAACCGGCCGAGGTGAAGGCAGAGAAATGACGGAGGTCTTCCCAATCGAACATGAAGGGCTCGGCAGTGGCTTGTGCAGAAAGGGTTAGGGTAGCGCTTTCTGCCGTTTCACTGGGGGATTAGGGGTGGGTTTGAGATTTTGGGGCTGCTTTGCAGCCCATCGCGACGCAAGGCCGCTCCTACACAGGTACAGCGCGGGCTCGGGCATTGTACGTAACCTGTAGGAGCGGCCTTGTGTCGCGAAAGGGCCGCGTAGCGGCCCCGGCTATTTATGCCATTTCGCCACTCGCGCGAGCTTGCTCGACAGCCATGCTCACCGGAACCTCCTGGGAAATCACGACCTCACTGGCAAACAAGCTGCGCATCAGGCTATACCCGGTCAGCAGCATATAGAACGCAATCGGCAACCCGACCACGATGCTGGCCATCTGAATCGCCAGCAGCCCGCCGGCAATCACCAGGCTGGCGGCAATTGCCCCTTCCAGCACACACCACAGCACCCGTATCCAGTTCGGCGGGTTGATGCTGCCCAGCGAGTTGAGCATGCACAACACCTGCGTCCCCGCATCGGCAGCGGTGACGAAATGCACGGCCAGCAACAGACAGATGATCACGCTCAGCACCGCACCCAAGGTTGGCCCGTCCAGGCGGTCGAGCAGGGTGAACATCGCCGTGGTGGTTTCCTTGCGGGTGGCCTCCAGCACTGGCCCGCCCTGGAACGGCCCGACAGCGGTCTGTTCGGCAACCGGCAACTGCTGGTAGGCCTGGCGCGCCTGCTGCTCATCCTTCAGCGCAGTGCCGCCGAACACCGCCATCCACAAGATCGTCACCAGCGTGGGTACCAGCAGCGCACCGAACACCAGTTCGCGGATGGTACGGCCACGGGAAATACGCGCAATGAACAACCCCACGAACGGGCCCCAGGTCATCCACCATGGCCAGTAGAAGGCGGTCCAGCTCTTCTGCCAGGCGCTGTCGGCCTGGGCGTCGGTCCAGAAGCTCATGCCGATGATGTTCTGCGCGTAGTCACCCGCCGACTCGAACAGCAGGTTCATGATGTAGTTGGTCGGGCCCAGCCCCAGCACCACCAGCATCAGCCCCAGGGAAATCCACATGTTCAACGTCGACAGGCGCTTCATGCCGCGCGACACGCCGGCCACCAGTGACACCGAGGCGATCACGGTGACCACGGCGATGATGCTGAGCTTGAACGACAAGGTGACCGGGGTGCCGAACACCTGGTGCATGCCCATGTTGATCTGCTCCACGCCCAGACCCAGCGACTGGGAAACGCCAAAGGCGGTAACCGCGCCACCGATGATGTCCACGGTATGCCCGATCGGCCCGTAGATGCGGTTGCCGATCAATGGGTAAAGGATCGAGCGCAGCGCCAGGGGCAGCCCTTCACGATAGGCGAAGTAGGCCAGGCCCAGGCCGATCACGGTAAAGATCGCCCAGGGGTGCAGGCCCCAGTGCAGCAGGGTGATACGCATGGCCATGGACGCGGCCTGGTCGGTGAGGCCGGGGGTGAACGGGTTGCTGGCGTAGTGCAGCACAGGCTCCGCCACCGACCAGAAGATCAGCCCCACGCCCATGCCGGCGCTGAACAGCATGGCGATCCAGGCGGCGAAGCTGAATTCCGGCTTTTCGTCCGCACGCCCGAGCTTCAAGGTGCCGAAGCGGCTGAAGGCGATGTACACCAGCACCCCGAGGATGCCGCTGACCAGCGCCAGGTAGAACCACTTGAGGTGGTCGAGGATGGCGTCGGAAGCGCCTTTGAACACACCGGCGGCCTGGTCGCCGTACGATGCGCACAGCACCACGAAGGCCACGACGATGGAAAGCGACCCAACGGTCACGATAGGGTTCAGGCCCTTGAACAGGCCTTCTTTTGCACGCATCGGCTATATCCTTTTTATTCTGGCAGGCGGGTGCACGCGCACGCGCCTGGCGGCGTTGCAGGTTGAAGGGAATACAGATGAAAAAAGGGCGCCTGAACTTCAAGCGCCCTTGTCGTCTGTCAGAGGTCGACCACCAGGTCAGAGGTTGGGCGGCTGCAGCACAGCAGCCGCAGGCCCTTGTCGATTTCACGTTGGCGGATGCCGCCGTTGTGCTTCATCTCCACGCTACCCTCCAGCAGCGCGGTCTTGCAGGTACCGCAAACGCCTTGGCTGCACGACGAAGGGACCACGGCCCCGGCCTGCTTGGCGGCGGCCAGGACGGTCTGTTCGGCGCGCATGGTGAAGGTCTTGCCCGAGCGGGCCAGGCGCACCGTGAAGGTGTCCTGGGCCTGGCCCGGAGTAAGCGGGGCGGGTTCAGGCTCGGCCTCGGCAGCGATGTCGAAGCTCTCCTGGTGATACCGGGCCAGGTCGAAACCCGCACCTGCCAGCAACGCCTTGGTGGCATCCATGTAGCCCTTGGGGCCGCAGGTGAACACTGCGCGGTCCTTGAAGTCGGGGATTTCGCGTTGCAGCGTTTCCAGCGACAGGCGCCCGAGCGGGCCCTTCCAATCGGGTTCGTCACCCAGGCTTTCGCAGAAGAACAGGGTGCGCATCTGCGGCATGCCACGTTCCAGGCGCGCCAGTTCATCACGGAAGATGATGTCCTTTGGCGTGCGGGCACTGTGCACGAAGACGATGTCCAGCTCGGCGTGCAGGTCCGCGGCGGCACGGGTCATGGCCATCAGCGGGGTGACGCCCGAACCTGCGGACAGGTACAGCAGCTTGCGCGCCGGGCCGGCCACCGGGGTAAATACGCCGGCGGGCCCGGAGGCGGCCAGGGCATGGCCCGGCCGCAGGTTGTCGTGCAGCCAGTTGGACACCGTGCCGCCCGGCACCCGCTTGACCGTGATCGAAAAGGTAAACGGCCGGGTGGGTGTGGAGGAGAGGGTGTAGCAGCGCGACACGCTGGCCCCGTCGATCACCGGTGACACGGTCAGGAATTGCCCGGGCTCGTAGGCAAGGGCGTGGTAGGCCGGGCTGTGGAAGGTGAACGTCTTCACGTCGTGGGTTTCGTCCACCACGCTCAGGCATTCGATGTGTCGGCTTTCGCCGCTGGCCCACTGTGCACCGTGGCTTGCCCAGTGGTCGCTGTGGGTGAAGCGCTGGTCGGCGCGCAGGCCGGCAATATTGTGCAATGCGGTCATGGCCTTCAAACCCCGTGTGCGGCGAGGCGCGCGGTGTACCAGCGAGCGAACTGGTCCACGTACGGCTCGGTGAAGGTGGAGTAGGGGCCCGGCACGAAAGCGGGGTCTTGGGTGCCGCTGTGGGTGATGGCGACCAGCGCGGCATCCTGCTGGGTGGTGGCCACCCACACTTCGGTCAGGCGCTGCAGGTCGTAGTCCACGCCTTCCACGGCGTCGCGGTGCACCAGCCATTTGGTGCGCACCAGGGTGCGCTCCGGCGACAGCGGGATGATCCAGCTGATCATGGCGTGGTCGCTCATCACGTGGGCCCAGGCGTTGTTGCCCCACAGGTGGGTGTCGCCGAGGTCGCGGCGGGTCAGGTTGCCCAGCAGCTTGCTGCAGGCCACCTTGGTGTCCAGGGTTTGCGACTCGCCGCTGCCAGCGATGATCATGCGCTGGGTGCGAAACTGGGTGGGTGAGCTGTCCTGCAGGTGCTCGACGGTTTCGTACAGCAGGCCGGCGTTGGCCCAGTCGGTTTCGATGCCGGCCTTGCGCACCTGGTAGGCGTCATAGGAGGCACGGGCTTCGTCGCTCATTTCTTCCAGGCTGACGCCGAGGTCTTCGGACTGGTACGAGACGATCAGTTCTGGGTGTGTGCCCGCGCAGTGGTAGCACTCGCGGTTGTTTTCCATCACCAGCTTCCAGTTGCCGTTCTCGATGTAGTCCAGCTCATGGGCGATGCGGGTATTGGCCAGGTCGAACGGCGCGAAGCGCGGCCCCATGACCTCTTCGAGGTCGTTGATGTCTTCTGGCGGGTTGTCGCTGAGGCACACCAGCACGTGGCTGCCGATGACCTTGCAGTGCACCGGGATCAGGCTGCGGCACTTGGGGTCGAAGCCCTGGCCCATGTGGCTGGCGTGCTTGAGGCTGCCGTCGAGGTCGTAGGTCCACTGGTGGTAGGGGCACACCAGCATGCCGACGGTAGATTTGCCGGGGGCTTTCAGGCGGGCGCCGCGGTGGCGGCAGACATTGCGGTAGGCGCGGACCTGTTCGTCATCGTCGCGCAGGATCAGCACCGAAGCCTTGCCGATATCCACGGTAAACACATCACCGGGTTCGTCGACATCGGCCGTTACAGCCACTTGAATCCAGTGTTTGTTGAAGAACACATCCATATCGGTATCGAAGATGTCCGGGCGGCTGTACAACTCGCCAGGCATGCCGAAGCCCGGTTGGCGTGCGTCAACAAGTTCGCGATGGGTCTTATTGATGGGGCTGCTCATTGTTGTCCTCAGGCACTTTTATTTTTAATTAACCAAGCCATGTGCGGCGAATTATTAAAGTGCCCCCGAACAGCGTCAATGCGCTTAATTTTCCAGTTCCCATTACCTGTGGTTATGCAGCAGCGGGTTATCGGGCGAAGGTGCCGGGCTTTGCAGCCACTGCGCAACTGCCCGGGTATGTGCCAGTGCCGGTCGTCCGTGCGGCACCACGATGTAATAGGCCTCGCGTGTGCGTACCGTGAACGGTTCCAGCCGCACAAGCGCCCCGCTGCTCACCAGGTGCTCCACCAGCCGCCCCCAGCCCAGGGCAATGCCGTACCCGGCCAGGGCTGCATTGATGGCATCGGTGTACAGGCTGCAGCGCAGGTTGTAGCGTGGGGCGGCGCGGGCCAGGCCCAGCTCGCGAAACCAGCCTGGCCAGTCGACCCAGCCTTCGGAGGTGGAATCGGCATCCAGCAGGCCGGCGTCGGCAAGCGCCTCCAGGGTGACGGGCAGGGTGTGGCGGGCCAGCCAGGTAGGTGCACAGACCGGGTAAATTTCTTCTTCAAACAACAAGATAGCTTCGCCATCCTCCCACTGACCGTTGCCGTAGCGCACGTCCAGGTCGTAATCGCGCTTGCGCAGATCGCCGGTGAACATCTGCGTGGCCAGGCGTAGCTGCACCTGCGGCAGGGCGTCGGCCAGGGCGTTCAGGCGCGGCATGATGCGCAGCTGTGAGAAGGGGGCCGTGGAGCCCAGCACGATCTCCTGGTGGTGACTGATGTGGGTGATCTGGTCGAACGCACTGGCCACGCGTTGCAGGGATTCGGAGATGCATGCGAAGAGGATTTCGCCCCCCTCGGTCAGGCGGATGCTGCGGTGCGAGCGATGGAACAGTAGCGCCCCGAGGTTTTCTTCAAGGGCCTTGATCTGCTTGCTGACGGCCGCCTGGGTCACCCCCAGTTCAATGGCTGCCTGGGTAAAACTGTTAAGCCGGGCCACGGCCTCGAATTGCAGCAGGGCGGTCATTGAAGGGATGATTCTTCGATAACCTTTTTGCTGGAAGGCGCCTGTTTGAGTTGTCATTTTATTCCAGACACGGTGGTGGGGCAGGAAGAGGAGATTCGACCTGCCGAAGTTTTGTTATTGTCCGAGGCGCAACCAGTACGGAACTTGGAAAGTTATTTCATGATGCACACAGGGCGATGGGCGCGATATTACAACTATGACAATTAATATTACGCCCTGAAGGCTTTCAGTCCATGAGGGTGGGCACGAACATACCGGTCTTCACATTGCTCATCGACACCAGCGTCTTGAAGCGTTTGACGTTGTTGCTTTCGAAGAACAGCTCGCGGGTCAGCTGGGTGTACTGCTCCATGTGCCGCACCAGCATGATCAGCACGAAATCGCACCCGCCGGCCACGTAGTAGCACTGTTGCACCTGCGGGCAGGCGAGGAAGGTGCGCTTCATCTCGTCCAGCAGGTCCAGCCGCTCGTTCTCCACTTCAACCTCGGTGATCACGGTGAGGGTGTAACCCAGCTGCTCGGCGTTCACCTGCGCCACCGTGCCACGAATCACGCCGTCGGCCGCCATCTTCTTCAACCGCCGGTTGACCGCCGCCGAGGACAGATTGACCTGCGCACCCAGGTCGAGCTGGGAAGTACCGGCGTCGCGCTGCACCGCATCGAGCAGGGCCAGGTCGAAGTGATCGAGGGGCATGAACGCAACTCCTTTGATAAACACTGCTGAATGCCGAAAAATCGTAATGTAATTGCATGAAAAGGTCGAAAATCAAGTTTTCCGTACGTTAAAAGCAAATAAAATTCTCCCACGAACAAAGCAGTGGTGCTTCGCATGGCACTGCACCCAGGGAGAAACGGTTGATGAATGCAAGCCCCTCACTGCAACTGAACGGCCCGTTGCTGCTGCAGCAGATCCGTTTACTCGGGCAGGTAGGCGCCGACGCCACCCACGGCGGGCGCACCCGTATCGCGCTGACTGATGCCGAAAAGGCCGGCCGCGACCTGCTGGTCGGCTGGATGCGCGAGCTTGACCTGGATGTGCAGGTCGACCGTATCGGCAATATCTTCGGCACCTTGCGCGCAGCCGATGACCACGGTGAGCAGCGCCCACTGATGATGGGGTCGCACATCGACACCGTTACCAACGCCGGTGCCTTGGATGGCTGCTACGGCGTGCTGGCCGGGCTGGCGGTGATCCGCGCCTACCGCGATGCCGGGCGCCTGCCCGAGCGTTCAATCACAGTCGGCGCCTTTACCAACGAGGAGGGCGTGCGCTACCAGCCCGACATGATGGGCTCGTTGGTGTACGCCGGCGGCCTGCCGCTGCAGCAGGCGCTGGATACCTTGGGCACCGACGGTACGCGGCTTGGTGACGAACTGGCGCGCATCGGCTATGCCGGCGCACTGGAGCCTGGGGCCATCGTTCCGCACGAATACCTCGAGCTGCACATCGAGCAGGGGCCGATCCTCGAAGCCGAGAACGCCCTGATTGGTGTGGTCGAAAACCTGCAGGGCATTTCCTGGCAGCAGGTGGAGGTGAAGGGGCATGCCAACCATGCCGGCACCACACCGACCCACCTGCGCCATGACGCAGGCTTCGTGGCCAGTGCCATCGTCACCGAACTGCGCGCCATGGCGGTGGATTCAGGTACCACGTTGGCTACGGTTGGCTGTATGCAGTTCGAGCCGAATGTCATCAACGTCATTCCACGCAAGGCCACGTTCACCGTCGACCTGCGCGACCCGGACGAAACTTGCCTGGCACATGCAGAGAACCGCCTGAGCCAGTATCTGCAAGCGCTTGCCGAGCGTGAAGGGGTCAGCATCAGCACCGAGCGGCTGGTGCGCTTCGAGCCGGTCAGCTTCGATGCTGGCCTGGCCGATGCGATCGAAGCCTCGGCGCAGCGTTTTGGCTTCAGCCACCGGCGCATGACCTCTGGCGCCGGCCACGATGCGCAAATGATTGCGCGCATCGCCCCGGCCGCGATGATCTTTGTGCCCAGCCAGGGCGGTATCAGCCACAACCCGCGCGAGCATACCGATGATGAGCAACTGATCCAGGGCGCGCAGGTGCTGCTGGATGTGGTGAACCGTCGCTTGTCCCACGCCTGATTTCCAATGAAGTTTCCCGCCCGCTAAAGCCTGGCTGCAGCGGGTGGGTTTCCTGTTGCCTGTAGAAAGGAGTACTGCATGTTTGTTTCCAACCCCAAGGCTGGCCGCCAGCCGTACCCGCAAGCGCTGCACGCAGTGATGAGCATCGCCAAGGCCGAGGAAAGCCGCCAGTGGCTGGCCGGATGGCGCCGCCTGAATGCCGGTGCCACACCGCTGTATGCCTTCCCTGACCTGGCTGATGAATTGGGCGTGGCCCAGGTGTCGGTCAAGGACGAATCGGTACGCTCTGAGCTGGGCAGTTTCAAGGCCCTCGGTGCGCCGATTGCCCTGGTTCGCCTGATTCTGCGCACCTTTCCGGCACAGCCATTCGACCCGCGTGGCTTGCTGGAGGGCCGCCATGCCCACCTGTTGGCCCACTTTACCGTTGTCAGCGCCACCGACGGCAACCACGGCAAGGGCCTGGCGGCGGCCGCGCAAAGTATCGGCTGTCGCTGCGTGATCGTGCTGCATGCCAATGTCAGCACCGAGCGGGAGCAGGCCATCGCCGCCTATGGCGCAAAGATCGTGCGCATTGCCGGCAACTACGACGAGTCGGTTCAGCACGCCGCCGAGCTGGCGGCCAGTAATGGCTGGACGGTGGTTTCCGACACTTCCTATGAAGGCTATGAGGAGATCCCGCGTGATGTGATGCAGGGCTACGGCACCATCGCGGCAGAGATCATCGAAGCCACCGCCGGGCAGCCGCCGTTCACCCATGTGTTCCTGCAAGGCGGGGTAGGTGGCCTGGCCGCTGGTATCGTCAGCTACTTGTGGGAGCACTTTGCCGAGCAACGCCCACTGTTCGTCATGGTCGAGCCCGAACAGGCGGACTGCCTGTACCAGAGTGCCTTGCTGGGCAAACCGGCCAAGGCGACGGGCGCGGTGGATTCGGTAATGGCGGGCCTTGCCTGTGGCGAAACATCACCACTGGCCTGGCGCTTCCTTGAACAGAGCGTGGATTATTTCATGACCATCAGCGACGAGCAGGCCGTCGCCGCCATGCGCCGCCTGGCGGCCGGCAGCGCCCGCGATATTCCGCTGGTGGCGGGGGAATCCGGCGTCGCCGGCCTGGCCGGGTTGGTCCAACTGATCAAACGCGCCAGTACTGCCACCGAACTGGGCTTGAACGGCGATGCGCGCATTCTCCTCATCAGCACCGAAGGTGCCACCGCGCCAGGCGTTTACGCCGAGCTGTCGGGCGAAACGGCCGGTTCGGTGCTGGCCCGCCAGCACGCCTGGGTACGCCCCTGATCACCCCCTGAGGGCCGGGAAAGCCCGGCCCTTCGTCAGCTCCAAACAAGAAAAACAAGCGGAGATTGCATGAACAAACTCAAGCGTGACATCAGCCCCTGGTCGCTGATGCTGACCGGCCTTGGCTCCATCATCGGCTCAGGCTGGCTGTTCGGTGCCTGGCATGCTTCGGCTATCGCCGGGCCGGCCGCGATCCTGGCGTGGGTCATCGGTGCGGTGGTGGTACTGGCGATTGCCCTGACCTATGCGGAAATGGGCGCGATGTTCCCTGAGTCCGGTGGCATGGTGCGCTATGCACGTTACTCCCATGGCTCGCTGGTGGGATTTCTGGCAGCCTGGGCCAACTGGATCTCTATCGTTTCAGTGATCCCCATCGAAGCGATTGCCTCGATTCAGTACATGGCCTCCTGGCCATTCCCCTGGGCCCAGGCGCTGGTGCACCAAGGTGAATTGACCCCCAGTGGGCTGGTGGCCAGTGCGGGCCTGGTGTTGGTGTACTTCGGCCTGAACTACTGGGGCGTGAAGCTGTTCGTCAAGACCAACACTGCGATCACTGTTTTTAAACTAGTGGTCCCCGCGCTGACGGCCGTCGCGCTGATCTCGACCCAGTTCAACACGCAGAACTTTGGCGACGGTACCCTTGCCAGCTTCGCTCCCTACGGCTGGTCGGCGGTGTTCACTGCAGTAGCCGCCAGTGGCATCGTGTTCAGTTACAACGGTTTCCAGAGCCCGGTCAGTCTGGCCGGTGAGGCGCGTAACCCAGGGCGCAGCATTCCGTTTGCGCTGGTCGGCTCGGTACTGATTGCGCTGGTGGTCTACGCATTGCTGCAGGTGGCCTTCATCGGTGCGCTGAGCCCGGCGAGCATCGCTGAGGGCTGGCACAAGCTGAACTTCGATTCGCCGCTGGCGCAACTGGCGCTGGCGCTGAACCTGAACTGGCTGGCGATGCTGCTGTATCTGGATGCCTTCGTCAGCCCCTCCGGCACTGGCTCGATCTACACCGCCACTACTGCGCGCATGATCTATGCGATGGAGAAGAACAACACGCTGCCGAAAATGTTCGGCAACCTGCACCCGCTGTATAACGTGCCGCGCCAGGCGATGTGGCTGAACCTGGCGGTGAGTTTCATCTTCCTGTTCTTCTTCCGCGGCTGGGGCGTGCTGGCGGCGGTGATCTCTGTGGCTGTGGTGATCTCGTTCCTGACCGGGCCGATCAGCCTGATGTCGCTGCGCGTCACCGCGCCGGAAATCCACCGTCCGCTGCGCCTTAAGGGCATGAGCATCATCGCGCCGTTTGCCTTCATCTGTGCCTCGCTGGTGCTGTACTGGGCGCGTTGGCCGCTGACCGGCCAAGTGATCGTCCTGGTGATCGGAGCTTTGCCAATCTACGTCTACTACCAGGCCAAAACCGGCTGGGCAGGCTTCGCCCGTGAACTGCGTGCCGCTGGCTGGCTGATTGGCTACCTGCCGGCGATGGCCTTGGTGTCGTGGCTGGGCAGCGAGGCGTTCGGTGGCATTGGCTTGTTGCCTGAGGGCCTGGACATGGCCGTGGTAGCCGCGGTGGCTTTTGCGTTCTACCGCATGGGCGTGCGCAGCGGCTACTGCACCCCATACCTGAGCGAAAGCGTCATCTGGCAAGGCCAAGTGGCAGCAGATGAGGCGCAACTTACTGATCAACGCCCGTCACAGGAACTACAAGCATGAGCAACGACAACACCTTCGAGCAGCGCCTCAAGCAATGGCGGCACGGCTTTCACCGCCACCCCGAAACCGGATTTGAAGAGTTCGACACTGCCGAGCAGCTCGCCATTATCCTGGCCAGCTTTGGCCTGCAGGTGCATCGCGGCATCGGTGGCACTGGCCTGGTAGCCAGCCTTAGTGTTGGTGACGGCCCTGGCGTGATCGGCCTGCGTGCGGACATGGACGCCCTGAACATCACCGAACAGGCGCATGGACGGCCACATGCTTCGTGCAACCACGGCAAGATGCACGCCTGTGGCCATGATGGGCATATGGCGATGGTGCTGGGGGCTGCGGACCTGCTTTGCCGCGAGCGCAACTTCAACGGTACCGTCCGTTTCGTGTTCCAGCCGGCCGAGGAGCATGGGCGCGGAGCCAAGGCGATGATGGCCGACGGGCTGTTCGAGCGCTTTCCGGTCGATGCCCTGTATGGCGCGCACAACATGCCGGGTATGCCGGCCGGTCATATCGCCACCCGGGCCGGCGGGATCATGGCCAGCGAGGACAACTTTGTCATTCACATACAGGGGAAGGGTACCCATGCTGCGCGGCCACACATGGGCATCGACCCGCTGGTGATCGGGGCCCAGATCGTGCTGGCCTTGCAGACCATCGTCGCGCGCAATGTCGACCCGAGCCTGTCGGCGGTGGTGTCTTGCACCGAGTTCATTACCGACGGCATCCGCAATGCGATACCCACCCATGTCACTATCAAGGGTGACACCCGCAGTTACAGCCGCGAGGTGCAAGAGTTGCTTGAGCGGCGCATGCGCGAGATCTGCGAGGGTATATGCCACATGCACGGTGCAAGTTGCCGGTTCGAGTACAGCCACGAGTTTGCACCGACGGTGAACTGGGTGGCGAACACTGAAATCGCGGTGGCGGCGGCGCGCAATGTGGTGGGAGAGCAGGCGGTGAATGCAGAAGTGATGCCGATGATGATTTCCGAAGACTTTGGCGCTTTCCTGCAACAGGTACCCGGGAATTTCGTGTTCATCGGCAATGGGGCGGAGGGTGAGGCGGGGGCTACACCGTTGCACAACGCGTCGTATGATTTCAACGATGCAATTCTGGCGACCGGGGCCCGCTATTTTGCCGAGGTGGCAAGGCTCAGCCTGCCGCGTTGATGGTTGGTTCAGGGGCCGCAAAGCGGCCCCGCATGGCTGGCCTCAGTGGCCGCCTTTCATCCGTCGCGCCACCAGATAGATGCCCAGGCCGACCAGCGCAGTCGCCGCGCCGATATACCCGGTGCTGGTCCAACCCATGCCCGCAGTAATCGCCATGCCGCCCAACCATGGCCCCAGCGCATTCGCCAGGTTGAACGCGGCATGGTTCGACGCCGCCGCCAGGCTTGGCGCTTCATGGGCAATGTCCATCAGGCGGATCTGCAGCGGCGCTGCCAGGGCAATCATTGTCCCCACCAGGCCGATGCCCAACAACAGGCTCCACAGCGCCTGGGCGGCGAAGGTGAAGAACAGCAGCACGGCGATCGACCATACCAGCACCAGCCCCACGGCGCGGAACTGCAGGCGGTCGAACAGTTTACCGCCGGCGATGTTGCCGACGATGCCGCCCACCCCGAAGGCCGCCAGGCCGAACGGAATCCACTGGGGCGACACCTGGGTCACCTGCAGCATGGTCGGCGCCAGGTAGCTGAATACCGTGAACATGCCGGCAAAGCCGATCGAGGCGATGGCCAGCGCCATCCACACCTGCGGGAGGGTGAAGGCTTGCAGTTCCTTGCGTGGGTCGCTGCGCACTTCGTCGTGGCGCTGGGGCACAAAGCGCCACACCAGGACGATGGTGCACAGCGCGATCGCGCCAACCAGCACGAACGCCGAGCGCCAGCCGAAGAACTGGCCCAGGTAGGTCGCCACCGGGTTGCCGAGCAACATAGCCAAGGTCAGGCCCATCATCACCCGGGCAACGGCACCCGCGCGCTGGTCTTTGGCCACCATGCTCGATGCGACCACGGCGGCGATGCCGAAGTAGGCGCCGTGGGGCAGGCCGCTGATGAAGCGGAAGGCAACCAGGCCACCGAACGAGGGGGCGAAAGCGGTCGCCAGGTTGCCCAGGGCATACAGTGCCATCAGCAGCAACAGCATGTGCTTGCGCAGCAGCCGGGCACCGAGAATCGCCAGTGTCGGGGCGCCGACCATTACCCCCAGTGCGTATGCGCTGATGGCATGGCCCACTTGGGGCTCACTCAATTGCAGGTTGCTGGCAATGTCGGGCATCAGGCCCATGATGGCGAATTCGCCGGTGCCGATGGCAAAGCTGCCCAGCGCCATGGCGGCTTCCATCTTCGCGACGGTGCTTTTACTGGGGAGAGGGGGTAGTTCCTGGACTGACATCTGTATCCCTATTGAAACATGCTGAAACGTTCAAGGCGGGATCATAGTCAATCTTTGACGGCAACGTCGAGGAAGCTGAACGGCTTCCTCGCACGACTGCCGGGGTCAGGCGGGTTCTGCCACCGGGCTGGCAAAGGCCTCGGGAGCGGCTTGAAGACGGGCCTGCAACTGGTCAACGTAGGCTTGGGCATGATGGATGTCAGCAAACGACACGGGGTGCCCGTCGATGATCACTTTGCAGCCTGCGTCCTGCTCGTTGCGTACGATTTCAATCTTCATGCCGGCTCCTTGATGTTGTTCTGGCGCGGGCGAGAATAGCTTGATTAGCTGCCTAATGAAAATGAAATAACCGCTCTAGCAAGCTGCTTACAGCCTTTTTCAGATCTGCCCAAGGCAGCGGAGGGATTACAAGGTCAGCTTCTTGCTGAACTTGGTTTCCATGACAATGTGCGAGGCCGTATGCGTGACGCCCTTGATCATGTTGATGCGGGTCAGCTCGGCATTGAGCTCGCCCAGGGTATGGGTGGTCAGGTGGATGATGAAGTCCATTTCGCCCGACACTGCATACACGGCCTGCACCGAGTCCATCTTGCGCAAGGTGGTCATGACATCGGTGTAGCTCTTGTTGCTGCACGAGGTCATGGTGAAGCAGTTGATCACCTGTTGCAGCTTGTCCTGGTCGATGCGCACGCTGTAGCCGGTAATCACCCCGGCGTTTTCCAGGCGGTTGATGCGCTCCTGTACCGCCGAACGCGACACGCCCAGCTTGCGCGCGAGCGAAGCGGTAGGCTCGCGGGCGTTGGCCTGCAGCAGCCCCAGCAGTTGCCGGTCTTTTTCGGTCAGTTTGAACAGTGCGCCGGGCGGAAGGGCGTCCATGGTGATTCCTGGTGATTGTTCTAGTTGTCGTACTGCGCGCGGGCTTCCTGGAACCTGTCCATCAGCTTCAACCCGGCATACACCGTTTGCGCCGCAGCGGGTCCGAACGGCCCGCCGTTCCATTGCAGGCCATAGGCGTCGAACAGGCGGTAGCGGTCGCTTTCGCCACAGATCGCCTCGGCGACCACCCGCGCGCCCACAGGTGCGGTGTTCATACCATGGCCCCCAAATGAAGTACAGGCCCACAGCCCCGGCCCCAGGGGGCCGATGTGGGGCATCTTGTGGCGGGCGTAACCCATCAGCCCGGACCAGGCCTTGGCGATTTTCAAACCCTGCAACTGTGGGTACACGCTGAGGATGTCTCGGCTCAGCAACTGGCCCAGGCGCTGTTCGTCCTGCAGGTTGCGCGTGGTGATATGGCCGCCCCACAGCAGGCGGTCACCCTCGACGATGCGGTAGTAGTCCGAGGCGCGACGGTTGTCGCCGACCGCGTCCGTGGTACGTATTACATCACGCAGGCGCGCACCCAGGTGCTCGGTCAGCACTACATAAGTGGCAATAGGCAGGAACGCCCGGCGCAGTTGGCCGAACTCGGGGCCACCGTAGCCACCGCAGCAGTACACCACATCGGTGCAGGTCACCGCACCTTGGGCGGTGCTCACGCGGTGACGGCCGGCTCTGCGTTCTACCTGCAGCATCGGCGACTGTTCGTGGATGCGGCCACCGGCAATCTCGACCAGCTCAGCCAGGCCAAGGCAGTAGTTCAGTGGGTGGAAGTGAAAGCCATGGCTGTCGCGCAAGCCCTGAAAGTAGCGGTCGGTGTTCAGGCGGCTGCGCAGTGCCTGGGTATCCAGGTATTCCAGGTTGAAATCGAAGTCGCGGGCCATGCGGTCGCGGGTGCGCTGGAGGTTGTCGGCGTCGTTGTAGCGCACCACGCTGAGCTTGCCGGTGGTTGCGGCGCAGCCTGGCAGCTGGTGCTGCGCGATGGTGTCGCGGACGATATCGACGCCCTCCAGCGATAACCGGAACAAGGCAGCGGCGGTCTGCCTGCCGCAACGCCGCTCGATCGCCGACAGCCCTTCGGACCAACCCTGCAGCACAAAGCCGCCATTGCGCCCGGAGGCGCCCCAGGCCACCCGCGCCGCCTCCAACACCACCACCGAGCGCCCACGCGCCAGCAGCTCGCGGGCCACGCTAAGGCCTGCCAGGCCGCCACCAATCACGCATGCATCGGCCCGGGTTTCACCGGCCAACGCGGCACGCTGCGGGGCAGGGCGCATGGTCCCGGTGTAGTAGTTGTTGCTGTAGCTGGGCATCGGCTGGGTCATCCTTTTACTGGGCGCTGCAGTTTTGCGGGCATGAGGGGGCCGCACGCCCTTCAGGGAAAGGGCGCCGGCTTGCGGGTAACGGAATTACTGCACTTGTGTGAGGTCGGCGCCGTACCATTTCTCGGACAGCTGCTTCAGCGTGCCGTCGGCCTTCATATCGTCGACGGCCTTGGCCAGTTCAGCGTTGAATGCGTCGTCGCCCTTGTCG
Organism: Pseudomonas sp. WOUb67; assembly: GCF_050058005.1. Taxonomy (NCBI): domain Bacteria; kingdom Pseudomonadati; phylum Pseudomonadota; class Gammaproteobacteria; order Pseudomonadales; family Pseudomonadaceae; genus Pseudomonas; species Pseudomonas sp. WOUb67. The sequence continues at coordinate 3,902,873 of NZ_CP170112.1, forward strand.
GTGGCAATGGCCAGTGGCTCGTAATAAGCGGGCTTGCCCTGCACCGGGGCAATCGGGTAACCGGCCTTGATCGCGCCCATGATGGTTGGCAGCGCCGACAGGGTGGCATCCAGGCGGGTGCCGTTGCCTATGCGCAGGTCGTCCAGCGGGCCCATGCTGTCGCCGTAGGTTTGCACATCACCCGGCTCCACGCTGTAGCTGAAGGCGGGCACGTCCGCTGCATCGATCTTCAGCCGGCGGTTGATGTAGTCCTCTGAGGTGGTCCCAGCCTCGACGCCGATGGTCTTGCCATTGAGGTCGGCAGCGCTGGCGCCGGCGGCGTCCTTGTGCACGGCGAACACGTACGGGGTGTAGTAGTAGATGGCCGGGAAGTCGAGCACCCGGCCACGCTCGGTGGTGGGGGTCATCGAGCCAACCGACAGGTCCCAGCGGCTGGCCCAGCGCCCGGCGGTGATGATGCCGTATTCAGGGGTGACGAACGCCACCTTGGTGCCCAGGCGTTTGCCAATCTCGTTGGCCACATCAATGTCGAAGCCCTTGAGGGTGTTGTCTTCACCAAGGAACGACTGCGGTGGCCAGTTGGCGGCAGTGGCCACTTTCATGACCTTGCTCTGGTGGATGCGATCAAGTGTGGCACCGGCCCATGCGGCGCCTGCCATCAAGGTCAGGCTGCCGGCAACGGCGGTCAGGGCGAACAAGCGAGCGACTGGGTTCATTCGGTAAGTCTCCGGGCATGCAATTGTTGTTGTGGTGTTGGCACAGCGGTAGACACAGGCTCAGTGGCTGAGGATCTGCGAGAGGAACTCCCTGGCGCGCGCATGGCGAGGGTTGTCGAAGAACTCGTTGGGCCGGCCTTGTTCGATCACCTGGCCCTGGTCCATGAAGATGATGCGGTCGGCCACCCGGCGGGCAAAGCCCATTTCGTGGGTAACGCACAGCATGGTGATGCCGTCCTGGGCCAGCTCACCCATAACGTCGAGCACCTCCTTGACCATTTCCGGGTCCAGCGCCGAGGTGGGTTCGTCGAACAGCATGATGCGCGGCTTCATGCACAGCGCACGGGCAATGGCCACACGCTGTTGCTGGCCACCGGAAAGCTGCCCGGGGAACTTGTTGGCCTGGCTGGCGATACGCACCCGGTCCAGGTACTCCAGCGCCAGAGTGCGGGCCTCGGGTTCGCTGAGCTTGCTGACCAGGCGCGGGCCGAGCATCAGGTTTTCCAGCACGGTCAGGTGCGGGAACAGGTTGAACTGCTGGAACACCATGCCCACCTGACGGCGGATGGCTGCGACGCTAGCCGCATCGCGGTTCAGCGGGTTGCCGGCGATCAGCACCTGACCTTTCTGGAAGTCTTCCAGCAGGTTCAGGCAGCGGATCAACGTGGATTTGCCCGAGCCGGAAGGCCCGCACACCACCACGATCTCGCCGCTGGCGATCTCCAGGTCGATGCCCTTGAGCACATGAAACTCGCCGTACCATTTCTGCAAGCTGCGAATCGACACGGCGGCCTGGGCGGCAGCGGGGGTGAAAGGCTGGTTCATCATGGGGCTCCTCGATCAACGGTGGGCGCGGTCGAAACGCTTTTCCAGGCGCGCCTGCACGGTTTCGAGCAGGATCGACAGTACCCAGTACAGGACGGCGGCGGTGATCAGCATTTCCAGGTGGCGAAACTCCGCGCGGCCCTGGGTGCGGGCGAGGAACATCAGTTCCCACACACCGATCACCGACACCAGCGAGCTGTCCTTGAGCATGGAGATGAACTGGTTGCCGGTGGGCGGAATGATCAGCCGCATCGACTGCGGCAGGATCACCCGGGTCATGGCCTGGAAGGGCGTCAGGCCGATCGCCCGCGAGGCTTCCCACTGCCCGCGCGGGATGCTGCTGATGCCGGCGCGGAAGATTTCCGTCATGTAAGCGCCGTAGCACAGCGACAACGCCAGGATGCCCGCCGGCACGGCACCGACCACATAGCCGAGCTGGGGAATGCCGAGGTAGATCAGGTAGATCTGGATGAGCAGCGGCACACCGCGGAAGAATGAGGTGTAGAAGCTGGCAATGGCGATGGCGAAACCGTTGGACGATAGCCGTGCAGTAGCCCCCAGCAGCGCCAGGACGAAGGCGATGGCGATCGAGAGGGTAGACACGTAGACGGTGGTGAACACCCCTTGGGTGATCATGAAGCCGACCTTGGTAGCGATGAAACTGTACGACAGGTCGAAGGTGTCGAAGAACAGCAGGAACAGCAGCAACAGTTCGCACCAGACCGTGATCACCTGGGCCCGTAGCGGAAAGCGACCCAGGATGAACAGGTTCAGTGCCAGCGTCACGGCCAAGGTGCCGGCCACGGCGGCGTTGCGTAGCAGCGGTGCCTGCAGGTCGAGCACGATCGGGCCCATCAGCCGGGCCAGGCTACCGTCACCCACGCCGTAGAGCAGGGCGAGGGCGAATATCACGGCGGCGACCATGCCCATGAATGCCGGGTTGTCGGTCGCACGGGGTTTGACGATGTGGTCTCTGTACATGGGGGTCGTGCCTCACGGAGCTGGGCTCGTTTGTTGTTGTGGGGTCATTGTAGGGAGGCGAAGCGCAGGCAAGAACCTGTCGAATCGCAACAAGTACGCAGTTTTTTTTGGTAATTACCTAGGCTAGACCCTGACATTTGCAGCTGAATGCCTGCGAGATAGTTACCGTCCCATCGGCATGAGTACAAATGTACTCCTGACAGGTTCAGCGCGGCCTACCCGGCGCATAGCTGATATGCCGGGATTCTATGGCAGCCTGTATGCCTGCTCTTTTAGACTGCCGCCTGCGTGTGCCGACATCCGGCCCGCTTGGTCGATAAGGTTGTTTGCGTGAATGCTGGCGTACGTTTTCCTGGCCCCTTGGGCATTTTCTGGCTGGGCCTGCTGCAAATCCTGGTGTGGGGTGGTTCGTTCTTCCTGCTGGCGGTGATGGGCAAACCGATCCTGCGCGAGACCGGCTGGGACAGCGGCTGGGTGTATGGAGCGCTGTCGCTGGGCCTGATGGTTTCGGCGTTGCTGGCGCCGCTGTCCAGCCGCCTGGTGGCGCGCTATGGCGGGCGCCCTCAACTGGCCGCCAGCGGTGTGGTGGTGGGGTTGGGCCTGCTGGTGGTTGCCAGCTGCCACAGCCTGCAAGTGTTCCTGCTGGCCTGGGTGATCATCGGCGTGGGAATGGCAATGGGGCTGTATGAGGCGCTGTTTGCCACCCTCGGCGCCTTGTATGCGGAACGGGCGGGCCGGGCGATTACCGGCATTACCCTGATTTCCGGGTTCGCCACCACTGTGACCTGGCCGATCGTGGCCCTGGCCATCGAACATCTGGGCTGGCGCGCGGCCTGTACGGCCTATGCGCTGGTGCTGATCGTTGCGGTGGCGCCGCTGTACCTCTGGGTGTTGCCGGCAGGCCAGCCGCAGCGCAAGGCCCAGGGCGTGACAGCGACGAGCGATCTGCCTGTCGACCGTCGTCTGTACTGGCTGCTGACGGCAATCTTCGCCATTGGCGCGATCATCATGACTGCCGTTTCGGTGCAACTGGTGTCGGTACTGCAGGGCCAGGGCCATTCGCTGGCGGCTGCCATTGGCCTGAGTGCCTTGCTCGGGCCAAGCCAGGTGGCGTCGCGGGTACTGCAGATCATCGCCGGCAAGCGCCACCCGATCTGGACTGCACTGGTGTCATCGGTGCTGGTTGCCGTCGGCCTGACGCTGGTGGCCGTGGCGCCGGGGGTGACCGCGCTGGGCTTGCTGCTGTATGGCTCCGGCAATGGCCTGCGCGCCATTGTCAGGGGGCTGTTGCCGCTGGCCCTGATGCCGCCAGCCCAGTATGTTGCGCTGATGGGCAAGATGTCGCGCCCATCGTTGGTTGGCCAGGCACTGACGCCCTTGGTGGGTGGCTACCTGTTCCAGCACTTCGGCGCGATGGGGGTGCTGGCAACGCTGTCGGCACTTGCATTGACCAGTGTCGTGCTGGTGTTGCTGGTGATGCGCAGCCTCCCGCAGGAAACGGCGTGATCAGGCGCCACACATTTGGCTAGCAAGGATGAAAACGATGGCGGATGCACCACGTAACCCGTTGCTTATCGATGGGCCGGCCGGCCAGATCGAGTTGCTGATCGACCACCCGACCGGGCCGCCCAAGGGCGTGGTGCTGGTCAGCCACCCACAACCGCTGCTGGGCGGTAGCCCGCGCCATATCGTGCCGCTGACCCTGGCGCGGCAGCTGTGCGCAGCCGGTTGGCAGGTGGTGCGGCCGAGTTTTCGTGGGGTAGGGCAGACGCAAGGTGAGCACGACGAGGGCATCGGCGAAGCGCAAGACTGCATTGCAGTCATCCGTCACTTCAGCCGGGAGTTGCCTGAGCTACCGATAGCCTTGGTAGGGTTTTCTTTTGGGGCCTATGTGTTCGCCCGTGTGGCCTGTGCGCTGGAAGGGCAGTTGCAGGCAGTGGCGTTGCTGGGGCTGCCGGTGGGTGATGTACCAGGCGGGCGATATTACGAGCCATTGCCAGTGCCTGCGGATTGCCTGCTGCTGCATGGCGAACAGGATGAAATGGCGCCGCTGGCCAACCTGTTGCAATGGGCTGGCCCGGAGCAACGGGCGGTGTCGGTGTATGCAGGTGCCAACCACTTTTTCAAGGGCTGCCTGGGGCGGGCGGCTGAGCAGGTGATCGCTCACCTGGCGTTGAAAACCGCGGGGTGATGCGCCCTCCTCAGCTTGGCGCATCACCCTGTAGGAGCAGCCTTGTGCTGCGAAGAGGCCGGTGATGCTAAAGACTTTCTTCGGCCTTAATGGACTCTTCGCAGCACAAGGCTGCTCCTACAGGGTTTGTGTTTGCCTTGAAGTCGGGGCTTCAGCCGCGAAAGGGCCGGAACAGGCCAGCCTCAACGCTCCAGGTAATGCGTCTGCGCAGCAAAGTCGATGAACCGCTTGCTGGCCAGCGAAAGATACTCCCCCGAACGCCAGCACAAGCGGAAACTCATCAGCTGCGCAGGCCGGAACGGCACACCGACGATGCCCGGCGTGCGCTGTTGCACCGAGCGCAGCAGGGTCGCCACGCCCATGTTGTCCAGCGCGGCCTGCACCACCAGCGAGACGAAGTTGCTCTGCAATGCTACCTGGTAGGTAATGCCATGTTCGGCGAAGAACGCGTCCAGCAGGTGACGTTGAACGAACGTGCGGTCGAACACGACCATGTCGGTATTGCGCAGGTCTTCCGCCGTGAGGAAAGCCTTGCCGGCATAGGGGTGGTCGGGGTGCATGCACGCCAGCATCTCGTCACTGCCCAGCAGGATCGATTCCTTGTCGGGGGGCACGCGCCTGGACTCCAGCAGTGCCAGGTCGATTTCACGTTGTTCCAGGCGATGGCCAATGTCCTCGGCACTGCCTTCGAACACGGTCATGGCAATGCCGGGAAACAGCCGGCGGAAGGCGTTCATCAAACCGGGTACATAGTGCAGGCCGAACATGGGCGGGATGCCCAGGCGCACTTCGCCGCGTTTCAGGTCGGCCATGTCACGCAGCTCTTGCCGGGCAACATCCATCTCGCGCAGCGCTGACGCAATGCGTGGCAGGAACTGTTCGCCCTCGGCGGTAAGGATGACTTTGCGCGTGGTGCGGTTGAACAGGGTCACGCCCAGTTCTTCTTCCAGCCGGGTTACGGCCATGCTCAGCGCTGGCTGGGCAATGTGCAAATGCTGCGCTGCCTTGGTGAAGCTGCCTTGGCGGACAATCTCGACGCAGCAGCGCAATGCCTTGAGGTTCATTGAGGCGTTCTACCATTCATAACGAACTGTGATGCTAAGCATCATAACAATATATTTATTATTATTAACCAGAGGGCCTACGATGCGCGCCACTGAGACATCCTGCAACATCTCAGTCACGCAGCGAAATAAAGCTGCAATCCCACAAAGATTTTGAGGTAGTACCCCAAATGGCCAAGGCCGCCGATGTCGTTGTGCAATGCCTGGAAAACGAAGGTGTCGAGTATGTGTTCGGCATTCCTGGTGAGGAAAACCTCGACCTGCTCGAATCCCTGCGCAAGTCGAAGATCAAGCTGGTACTGACCCGTCACGAGCAGTCTGCAGGCTTCATGGCTGCCACCTACGGCCGCCTGACCGGCAAGACCGGCGTCAGCCTGTCGACCCTCGGCCCTGGCGCCACCAACCTGGTCACCGCCAGCGCCTACGCCTACCTGGGCGGCATGCCGATGATGATGATCACCGGGCAGAAGCCGATCAAGAAGTCCAAGCAGGGCCGCTTCCAGATCATTGACGTGTGCGGCATGATGGACCCCATCACCAAGTACACCCACCAGTTCGCCTCGGCCGACAACATCCCGTCGCGCATGCGCGAAGCCTTCCGCCTGGCCGAAGAAGAAAAGCCGGGTGCGGTACACCTGGAGCTGCCAGAAGACATCGCTGCCGAGCAGACCGATGCACTGCCGATCCCGCGCAGCCTGCACCGCCGCCCGCTGGCCGAACACGTGGCCATCGAAGCTGCCGTCGAGAAGCTGAAGAACGCCCGTAACCCGATCCTGGTAATCGGCGCTGGCGCCAACCGCAAGATGACCGCCAAGGTCCTCAAGCAGCTGATCGACAAGACCGGCATCCCGTTCATCACCACCCAGATGGGTAAAGGTGTGGTCGACGAGCGTCACCCGCGCTTCCTGGGTAACGCTGCATTGTCGTCGGGTGACTTCGTGCACCGCGCGGTTGAAGCTGCCGACCTGATCATCAACATCGGCCACGACGTGATCGAGAAGCCGCCGTTCTTCATGGTCCGTGGCGGCACCGAAGTCATCCACATCAACTTCCGCTCTGCCGAAGTCGATGCCGTGTACTTCCCGCAGGTGGAAGTGATCGGCGACATCGCCAACGCCGTATGGCAGATCAGCGAAGCGCTGAACGACACGTCGCACTGGGACTTCACCCGCCTGATGGCCATCCGTGAAGCCAACGAAGCGCAGATCGCCGAAGGGGGTGATGACAACCGCTTCCCGGTCTACCCGCAGCGCCTGGTTGCCGACATCCGTCGCGTACTGCCGTCCGAAGGCATCGTTGCCCTGGACAACGGCATCTACAAGATCTGGTTCGCCCGTAACTACAAGGCGCACAAGCCGAACACCGTGTTGCTGGACAACGCCTTGGCGACCATGGGCGCCGGCCTGCCATCGGCCATGGCGGCGCACCTGGTGCACCCGGACCGCCCGGTGATCTCCGTGTGTGGTGATGGCGGCTTCATGATGAACAGCCAGGAGCTGGAAACCGCAGTGCGCCTGGGCATGCACATCACCGTGGTGATCCTGCGTGACGACGGCTACGGCATGATCCGCTGGAAGCAGGCCAACATGGGCTTCACCGATTTCGGCCTGGACTACGGCAACCCGGACTTCGTCAAATACGCCGAAGCCTACGGTGCCAACGGCCACCGCGTGGAAAGCGCCGAGGGCCTGCTGCCACTGCTGGAGCACTGCATCAAGACCCCAGGCGTGCACGTGATCGACTGCCCGGTCGATTACAGCGAGAACGACCGCATCCTCAACAGCGAGCTGCGTGAGCGCGCGCTGGCGGTATAAGCCTTAAGGTACGGCGCCAGCGCAAGGCTGGCGCCTTTTCCTGTTTAGCGGCCTGGTATCGCCTTTCAGTGATCCAGCAGGCCCTGCAGGCTGGCCAGGATGCTGTTGGCGTCGTAAGGCTTGCGTGTTACGGGGACCCCTTTCAAGTGCTCGGGAATGCTGATGCCGTCGCCATAGCCGGTGGCAAACAGGAATGGAACCTGACGGCGTACCAGTTCATCGGCCACGGAGATGGATGTGCCGGTGCCCAGGTTGACATCCAATATCGCAGCATCCGGTGTGCGGCTGGCAAGCAGTTGCATTGCCTCACCCTCGGAACTTGCGGTGATCACGTCCTTGATCTGCGCATCGTTGAGTATCTGCTCCAACCCTACTGCAATGACCAGTTGATCCTCGAGGATCAGCACGCATAAGCCTGCCCGTGTGGCAAACGTATTGTCTGCCCGGGCCATGACCGCGGCCGGGACAGCGGGCTCGAACGTTTCCGCGACGGTAAGGTGCCTGGCAGGAATCCTGAAAAAGCCTTGCAGGCCGTCGGGGTAGTATTCCACCGTGCTGTTGCCGCCCAGGTCAAAGGGGATGCTGCGGTCTATCAGTACCGAACCGAAGCCTCTACGGCTCGGCGGGCGTACCGTTGGCCCGCCACGTTCACGCCAGCTGATTGTGCACGCGTTCGCGGCATCGATTTCCCAACTCACCGAAAGCTTGCCGCTAGCCCGCGACAGCGCACCATACTTGGCTGCGTTGGTGGCCAGTTCGTGCAGCACCAAGGCCATGACCGAGTAGGCGCGCGCATCGAGGATCACGTTGGGGCCCTGTAGCTCGATCACGCCGGCAGCCGTGCGATAGGGCGAAAGCTCGGCCTCCAGCAACATCGCCAGGCGCCCGCCACCATCACCGCGCACGACCTGGTCGTGGGCCAGGGACAATGCCTGGATACGCCCTTTGAGCGTTGCCACATAGTCTTGCAGTGTCTGGCTCTCCGAGGTCGGGTGGGCAACCAGCGCACCAATCAGCGACAGGATGTTCTTGACCCTGTGGTTGAGCTCTTCGTTGAGGATGCGCTGACGTACCTCGGCCTTCGAGCGCTCGCTGGCCAGCAGCTCGCTGTTGTGCAGCACCACTTCGACAATGGCGGTACGGATGGCATCGCCAAACTGGCGATCCTGTTCGGTCCAGGGCAGGGACTGCTGGTGAACGGTTTCTTTCCAGATGCAGAAGCTTTTGCGTGGGGTCAGGCGATCGCCCAGTGCGCCGCTGTCATAGGTCTTGTTCGGGTCCCCGGCCCAGTCGAGCGTCTCGATGACCTCCTTGCGGAAGAAGATCAGGTAATCCCTTGGCTGCTGCGACATCGGGATGATCAGCACGCCAGACACATCGGTGAAGTACGCCTTGGCAGATGGATGCACCATCGACAGGCGGTTGGACGCCCATGTACGGCCATCGGAGACCATATCGGCCAGGCGCAGCAGGTCGGGCACGGCCGCTTTGGGTGGGGCCAGGCCGGCTGATGACCAGCGGCCTTGCAGCGACATACCGATGCCATCGCTCGGGATCAGCGACATGAATAGCGGCAGGCGTGAGTGGAAGAATGCATCCAGGTCGGCTGCCTGGTTGGCATCGCGCAGCATGCTGTCCAGTGCTTTGTGAACGTGCACGGCGGCTTCGAGCTTTTGCCGGCTGCGCAGGGTCTCGATATGCAACGAGAAAAACTCGCCGAACATCTCGGCGGCTACCCGTTGCCCCATGGCCAGCGTTTGCGGTGCGTAGTGGTGGCAGGCGATCAGCCCCCACAGCTCGCCGTTGACAATGACCGAGATCGACATCGAGGCGCCCACACCCATGTTGCTCAGGTACTCGCAATGAACTGGCGATACACTGCGCAGGTGCGCGTAGGACAGGTCAAGCGGCTCGCCAGATGGATCAAGGACAGGCTCGATGGGCACCGTCTCATACTGGGCATCGGCAATGACCCTGATCGGGTTGCGCAGGTAAAGCGCGCGGGCCTGCTGGGGGATGTCCGAGGCGGGGAAGTACTGGCCCATGAAGCTTTCGAGGTCGCTACGCTTGGCCTCGGCAACCACCTTGCCGGCGCCATCGGCACCCAGCTGGTAGATCATCACCCGGTGGTAACCGAGCACGGCCCGGACAAACCGGGCGGCGTCGCGGAACAGCTTGGTGGTCTGGTCGATTTCGCGCAGCTGGGCAATCAGCGTACGCGCCAGCTCGATGGGCTCGGCGATGCTGGTGCCGGCGGGCTCGAATTCCAGAATTGCCGTACCTTTGAACAGGTGAGTAGCCACATCGAAGGCCTGGCCATTGGGCAGCACCATGCCGAAGCTGAGCGTAGGCCGCGAGGCTTCGCGCGTACGGGCCAACGCATTGCGCAGGGTATGGGCCACCTCATCACCCAGCACCGCATGCAGCTTCTGGCCGTTGATTTCGCCTGTGATACCCAGCAATTGCGAGGCGTTGACCGAATGGCGCAGGACCACGGTTGCCGATGCATCACAGGCCAGCAGGCAGCCGTGGGGCTGGATGCTGCCAGGGATCTGGATGGGTTCGCGGTCGCAATTGGTCAGGTTTACTTGGGTGTCGGAGGTCATTGGCCCGTGCCTATGGGTAAAAAGTAGGCTGCCAGGAGGGCCGCCATCGTCAGCCTAGCAGGCATTGCCCGCGTTGGGCATTTCTGCCCGCTGGCTTTTCAGGCTGATGGGGGCTCTGGTCGTTCGTCTGCGAACCCCAGCTCACGGATGAACATCGAAAACAGTTCAGGATGAGACGAGATGTTCAGCTTGGCGTAAAGGTGGCGCCGGTGCACCTTGATGGTCTCTGGTGAAATGCCCAGCCGTTGTGCCATCGCCTTTGACGAGTAACCGCGCAGGATCAGGCGGGCAATTTCCAGCTCCCGCTCGGACAGCACACCTTGGGCAAACCTGGCCAGGGCATCGCCAACCGGTGCCTGCACGGGCACCGACACACCGCTACGTGCCCAGTGCTGTTGCAACAGCGCCAGCACCCAGGCACTGACCAGGTTGAGCTTGCCCAGCTCTGTTGCATCGAACGCGCGCCGCATGCCCAGCGACAGTGACAACACCCCGTTCGGCAACTGCAACAGAAACTGGACTTCGTCCACCAGCACATGGTCCTGGAAGTAGTTCTGGTAGTAGTCCGTTTGCCAGAAATGGTCCGGGGCTACTTCTTCGAGGTGGTAGCAACCACTGGCCAAGCCTTCGCGTGCCGCCTGGTAGAAGGGGTCGAGCAGATACAACCCGTCCAGGTACAACTCACCCGCTGCAGGCGCTGGTGCTGCATCGTATTCCTCCAGCACCTGTGGGGCGCCCTGGGGAGGGAAGTGCATCGCCAGTGCGTTGTCGAACGGCACCCAATGCCTCAGTACCAGGATCAGCTGACGCCAGAAGCGCGGGGTGCCGATGTGCTCTATCGCCCTGGCCAGGGCGGTGTGACCGGCAACTTCATGAAAGAGAACGTCCACGGCAGCATCCTTGAGAGCAGTAGGGCATTGGCGCCCGCTTTGCTTCAGCTGTCAACCGGGGGTACCCCTTAGTGGGAATTGTCCTGCCGAATGCCGCCGCATAGATTCCATAACCATCAAGCGGGCCGTCGAGCTCGCCACGTTTCGCTTCCTGGTTCTGCCTCTGACACTAACAACAACGTGAGGATGAACAAATGACGTCCTGTAGTGCACCCGCCCCAGAACTCAAACCGACGCTGAGCGTCGCTGATGTAGTCGCAATCACCGTGTCTTCGGTCACACCCGCAAGCTCCGTCTTCGTCATTGCGCCCTTTGCTATCGCCCAGGCCGGTACCGGTGTGATCTGGGCCTTCATGCTGGGGGGTGTGCTGGCGCTGATGTTTGCGCTTTGCTATGCCGAGTTGGGCCGCGCGCACAGTGCAGCGGGCGGTGAGTACGTGTTCGCCAAGCGGGTATTTGGCGGCATGGCCGGTTACGCCACCTTTCTGACCGTACTGGCGATGCTGGTATTCATTCCACCGGTTTTGGCCACAGGGGCTGCCACTTACCTGAATGCAGCGCTAGGCACCCAGCTTGACGGGCAGACGGTGGCCTTGGTGATTGTGGCCCTGGGTTATCTGCTTGGCATCCTCAACATCAAGCTCAATGCGTGGGTAACCGGCACCTGCCTGTTCCTTGAGGTAGCGGCGCTGATGGTGATCGTGGTGCTGGGCTTTGGCCATGCCCAGCAGCCGGTCAGCAGCCTCATCAGCCCGCTGGTACTCGATAACGGCATACTGCACGCGGCACCCTGGGCGCTGGTGATTGGTGCGGTGGGCACTGCGCTGTTCTCTTTCAACGGTTATGGCGGCGCAGTGTTGCTGGCCGAGGACATGAAATGTGGCGGGCGTGGCATCCCCAAGGCAGTGCTGTGGTCACTGGTGCTGGTGGTGGCCATCGAAGTGATCCCGCTGGTTGCGCTGCTGGTGGGGGCACCCTCGCTTGAGGCGATGCTGGCCAGCCCTGACCCCATCGGCTACCTGCTGACGGCCCATGGCAACGAAACGCTGTCGCGGCTGGTTAGCGCCGGGATTTTCCTTTCGGTGTTCAACGCCATCATTGCGCTGGTGATCCAGAGTGGGCGGGTGATCTACAGCAGCGGGCGGGATGCGTTGTGGATGCCGACCCTGAACCGCGCCTTCATCCGCATTCACCCCAAGTGGGAATCGCCCTGGCTGGCCACGCTGTTCCTCGCCGTACCTTCCGCAGCCTTGACGTTCAGTTCCAACCTGTCGGAGCTCACGTCCTTCACTGTACTGCTGATCCTGTGCGTGTACCTGGTGGTCGGCTTGTGCGCGCTGTTCAGCCGGGTACTGCGCCGCGATCGAGAGCACCCTTACCGGATGCCACTGTGGCCACTGCCAGCATTGGCTGCGGTGACAGGTGCCGGGTACCTGTTGACGACCCTGTTGAGCGAGGCTTCAGCCCGGGACATTTTCATCATTCTTGGCATTCTGCTGACCTCCGTGTTGTTGTACGGCACGTATGGCAAGTTGAGCCCGGCCTTCCAGAAACTTTGAGCGAGAGACATGATGCGAGCACGCGACTTCGGTATCACGCTGGGCCTTGGCCGGCCTGGCCCTCACAACGCCATTACCGATGTACCGGGCGTACGGGTTGGCCACGCCACCCTGAACAAGACCCACAACGGCAAGCCTGTGCGCACCGGTGTCAGCGTCATCGAGCCCCGCGACGGCCCAGCGCGTTATCAACCGTGCTTTGCCGGTTGCCATGTACTGAACGGCAATGGCGACGCCACGGGCCTTGAGTGGATTCGTGAAGCGGGCCTGTTGACTACAGCCATTGCCACGACCAATACGCACAGCGTTGGTGTGGTGCGCGACGCACTGATTGCCCATGAGCATGCGACCTTGGCGGACGCATCGACCTACTGGTGCATGCCGGTGGTGATGGAGACCTATGACGGCGTGCTGAACGACATCTGGGGCCAGCATGTGAATGCGGACCTGGTACAACAAGCGCTAGGCGCCGCCCGTGGCGGGCCGGTAACCGAGGGTGCGGTAGGCGGTGGTACCGGCATGATCTGCCATGAATTCAAAGGCGGGATTGGTACTGCGTCGCGGGTATTGCCGGCAGAGCAGGGTAGCTGGACGGTGGGTGCCTTTGTCCAGGCCAACCATGGCCAGCGTCGCGAGCTGCGGGTGGATGGTTATCCCGTAGGCCGGATGTTGCTCGATTTGCCCTCGCCATTTGACCAGCAGGACACCCCTGGCATGGGCTCGATTGTGGTGGTATTGGCCACCGACGCACCGTTGCTGCCGCATCAGTGCCAACGGCTGGCACAACGTGCGGCGCTGGGTATTGCCCGCACGGGGGGCGGTACCGACGATTCCAGCGGCGACATCTTCCTGGCGTTCTCGACAGGCAATACCGGGCTGGCACCTGCCGATTACAACCGCCGCGACCTGCCGATGACCGCGCACGTGGCGATGGTCAACAACGACCATATCTCGCCGCTGTTCGCAGCGGCGGCCGAGGCGGTAGAGGAAGCCATTGTCAACGCGATCCTGGCAGGCAGGCCCATGCAGGCAGCGGACGGACGAGAGGTGGCAGGCCTGGAAGGGCAGCGCTTGCTCGCAGCGCTCAAGCAGATGGGCTGGAAGGCAGAGTTTTGATTATTTCGAGGCAGCCTGAAGCCTGTGCGGCCCCTGTGGGAGCGGGCATGCCCGCGAAAAATCCTGCGCGGTGTATGGCACCGGCTTCGCCGGTGTTCGCGGCTATAGCCGCTCCTACAGGGACTGCATCAGCCTGACGCCTGCGCGGTCCCTGTGGGAGCGGGCAAACTCTTGGATTTTTACCAAGACAGTTGCTCCCAGGCGGGCTCGGACAACCGCTCGACAAAGAAGTCAGCCAATGCCTGTACCTTGCGTGGCCGGCTCCGCGCCGAGGGTGTAACGAAATACAGCCCACCCTGGGTCATGCTCCATTCGGGCAGCACCTTTTCCAGGCGGCCATCCGCCAGGTATTCAGCCGCAATGAACTCCGGGAGCTCGGCGATTGCCAGGCCCGCCAGCAACGGGGCAATCAACGCATCGGCGTTGGTAACCCGCAGTGGCCCACGCGGCGTTACATCCTGTTCCGTGCCGTCGGCATGGGTGAAGCGCCACACCTGGCTGCGGGCGCGATAGGCATAGCTCATGCAGGCATGCTCGGCCAGTTCGCGCGGATGCGCAGGTCGGCCGCGTTCGGCCAGATACCCGGGCGCCGCCAGCAGGTACTGGGTGACCGAACAGATACGCCGTGCCACCAACGATGAATCAGGCAGTGCAGCAATACGCAGTGCGGCGTCGAAACCGTCGGCTACAAGGTCGACGGTGGAGTCTGACAGATGCAGGTCTAGCTCCAGCCCCGGGTAACGTGCCAGCAACTCGGGCAACAACGGCGTGACCCAGCGCAGGCCGAATGACATGGGCACCGCCAGGCGCACCAGCCCCCGAGGCTGCACCGACAGTTCGAGGGCTTCACTTTCCATTTCCTCGGCCTGGCGGTAAAGCGCACTGGCCTGTTCGACCATGCGCTTGCCAAATTCCGTCAGCGACAGCCGGCGCGAAGTGCGGTTGAACAAGCGTCCGCCCAAACGCTCCTCCAGGCGGGTTACCGCGCGTGAAACAGTCGGCACCGACACGCCCATGGCACGTGATGCCGCAGCGTAGGAGCCTTCTTCGGCGACCTTGGCAAACATCGCCAGCCCTTCGAAATCGGGGATTCTTGCCATTTCATATCTGCAATGATGGGTTTCAAATGATTCTATTTTGAAAATATGCGCAGGTCGATACGCTTCTCCCAACAGCAACTCACCTAACCGACGGGAGAAACACCATGAGCAAAAAACTGGAAGGCAAAATCGCATTGGTCACTGGCGGCACTACCGGTATCGGCCTTGCCACTGCAAAACGTTTTGCCGAAGAAGGTGCGTACGTCTATATCACCGGTCGCCGCCAGGCTGAGCTGGACAAGGCGGTCGCACTGGTCGGTAACGCCACCGGCATTGCGGTCGACTCCACCCGGCGCGATCAACTCGATGAACTGTATGCCCGTATCAGCAAGCAACATGGGCAACTGGATGTGCTTTTTGCCAACGCTGGCGGTGGCGCCATGCTGCCACTGGGGGACATCACCGAGGCGCACTATCACGATACCTTCGATCGCAACGTGAAAGGTGTGCTGTTCACCGTGCAAAAGGCGCTGCCGCTGCTGGCGCGCAATGCCTCGATCATTCTTACCGGCTCTACGGCAGGCAGCTCCGGCACTGCAGCCTTCAGCGTCTATTCGGCCTCCAAGGCCGCCGTACGCGCCTTTGCCCGCAGCTGGATCCTCGACCTCAAGGACCGCGGGGTAAGGGTCAACACCCTCAGCCCCGGCGCAACGCGCACCCCCGGTCTTGTCGACCTGGCGGGGCCGGATGCACAGCAGCAGCAAGGCCTGCTGGACTACCTGGCGGCGCAAGTGCCACTGGGCCGGGTAGGGGAGCCGGTTGAAATTGCCAATGCCGCGGTGTTCCTGGCCAGTGACGATGCCAGTTTCGTCAACGGCGCCGAACTGTTCGTCGATGGTGGGCAAGCGCAGGTCTGATTGGCATCTGGAGCGGGGGCGAAGGCGGCAACTGCCGCCTTTCACCTGTGGAGTACAGATGTACTCCTGTCGGGAAATGCTTGAAGGCAAACTGCGATCAATGGTCTTATCCCGCGCCTGAGCCAACTGGTATTGAACGATGAACCGCCCGCTGTTTGTTTCCCTCGATGGGCCCAAGGGCACCGGCAAGACCACGCTGTTGGAGGCCGTTACCCAGGCCTTGAGGCAAGAAGGGAAAAAGGTGATCCGCCTTTGCGAAAAAAAGAACGACCCTTACCGGGGCGAAACCATGGTCCTGGTCAACCAGCTGGCCAGAAGCCCGTGCCAGGATCTGGAGCTCAGGGTATGCGAGCGCTTCGCTGAAAGCCGCGCCTGGATTTCCCGACATGTACTGCCCAGGCAGCCAGCAGACAGCATCATCCTGATTGATCGTTGGTATCCCTCTGATGCCGCGTTCCGCCGCACGGTACCCTTTGACCAGATCTTGCGCCTTAACCTCGAGCGCAATGTGCAGGTGCCCGATTTGCATGTCGGCGTAGTCACAGCCCCTGAAACCTCATGGGCGAGGGCGGCGGCACGCACGCGTGGGCTGGGCAGTACGGTGATCCACAACCTGGATGAGCAGGTGGCCTGTACCGAGGCGTTCGAGCGCGCGGTTGCGGAGCACGGCTGGGTGCTGTGCCGTAATGAGGGCACTGTCGAGGCGGCCGTGCGGCAGCTGGTTGGCGAGATTGATCGAGTGCTTCGAACGCAGTGAGTGCGCGGCGCGCGCGCCCCACACTTGCACCCAAGGCAAACACAAGCCCTTGTAGGAGCAGCCTTGCGCTGCGAAGAGGCCATTGCAGCCGCAGATAGTCTTTAGCCTTACGGGCCTCTTCGCAGCACAAGGCTGCTCCTACAGGAACTGCGCCCATGCTTACGCAAGCAAGTACCTGCTCACCTCGCAGTAAAACCCGCAAACCGCTTGTTGAAGCCAGCCACCCGGCCCTCGGCTTTGGCTTTGCGTTCCTGCCCGGTGTAGATCGGGTGCGAGGCGCTGGAAACGTCCAGCGTGACGTACGGGTAGCTGACACCATCGGTATGCACGTGGGTCCTGTCGGTATCAATGGTCGACCTGATCAGCCAAAAGGCGTTGGCAGCCACATCGTGAAATAGAACGGGGCGGTAGTCGGGGTGAATGCCTGGTTTCATGTAGCGCTCCTAAGAGAATGTTATACGGTAACAATATACTAGCTATAGTTGAGATTGATTTGCAACATCGATCACCTCATGCCTCGATCGATGAGTGATGCCCCGTGATCAACCACTGCTCATCGATATGTTCAAAGGTGAACAGAAACCTCGCCGGTACCACGCGCTGCTTACCGCTTTGGCGATAGACAAAGGTGTAGAGCCCGCCCACAACCACGGTGCCGAGCTTGCGGCTGACGCGCTTCTTGAACACCTGGATGTCACACACCAGCCCGTCGTTGGCCAGAAAGTTCTCGAAATAGTTGCGGCGGCTGTCGTCGCAGTCGCGCACCTGGTTGGACAAGGTCGGCACCAGAATGGCGTCCGGCGCATACAGTGCCAGCACCTTGTCAACGTCACGGGTGGCCACCGTTGCTGCCCACCGATAGAGCGCGGCCTTGGCGCCTGCCAGGCAGGCCATTTCGGTATCGGCATAGGGTTCAGTGTTCACGGGGGAGCCGGGGGATGCGCTCATGGATGCTTACCTGAGATTCACGAGGGATGAGTGGCACGACCATGCTGTCGTGCGATAATGTGTTATAACATAACATTATCGAGGCAGGTTTCAGATCATGTTTCTCAAGCGCGAACAGGTCGTGGCGAGCAGTAAACACAAGGAGACTCATGCATGAGCCGTATCCTTGTCAGAAATGCCCGCCTGGTGAATGAAGGTCAGGTGTTCGATGCGGACGTCCTTGTTGCCTACGGGCGAATCGAGAAAATCGCCGGCAGCATCGATGGCCTGAATACCCCCGTCGAAATCGATGCGCAAGGGCGCTGGCTGGTGCCCGGCATGATCGACGACCAGGTGCATTTCCGCGAACCCGGTGCCGCACACAAGGGCAGCATGGCCAGCGAGTCGCGGGCCGCTGTCGCCGGTGGCATTACCAGTTTCATGGACATGCCCAATACCAACCCGGCGACCTTGACCCTGGCCGCCCTGGACGACAAGAAGGCCCGCGCAGCCGCGTCTTCTGCCGCCAACTATGGCTTTCACTTTGGTGTGAGCAAGGACAACCTTGAGACCGTTGCCAGGCTCGACCCGCAGCAGGTTGCCGGGGTAAAGGTGTTCATGGGGGCCTCTACCGGCGATATGCTGGTGGACGACCCCGTCGTGCTCGAGCGCCTTTTCGCTTGTGTGCCGACGGTTTTGCTGGCGCATTGCGAGCACACGCCATCCATCCTCGACAACGAAGCGCGTTACCGTGAGCAGTTCGGTGATTTCATCCCGTCGGCGATGCACCCGCTCATACGTGATGCGCAAGCCTGCTGGCGCTCGTCCAGCCTGGCCGTGGCGCTGGCGAACAGGTTTGGCACGCGCCTGCATGTGTTGCACCTGACCACGGCCAAGGAGCTGGAACTGTTCCAACCTGGGCCGTTGGCCAGCAAGCTGATCACGGCCGAGGTCTGTGCCCACCACCTGCTGTTTGATGACAGCGACTATGCGCGCCTTGGCAACCTCATCAAATGCAACCCGGCCATCAAGACCCGCACAGACCGCGACGCTTTGCGCCAGGCGCTGCTGTGCGACCGCATCGATGTGATCGGTACAGACCATGCGCCGCATACCCTCGCCGAAAAAAACAGGCCCTACGCGTCGGCACCTTCAGGTTTGCCTCTGGTGCAGCATGCACTGCCGGCGTTGTTCGAGCTGGTCGAGGAGGGTGTGCTGCCCATCACTCAGCTGGTCCGTAAAACCAGCCATGCGGTCGCCGACCTGTTCGCGATCCGCGAGCGTGGCTACCTGCGTGAGGGCTACTGGGCGGACCTGACACTCATCGAGCGCCTCGCCGAGCCACGGCCGGTCAGCCTGGACCCGGTACTTGCCCACTGCCAGTGGACGCCATTCCAGCACCATCGGCTGCGTCATCGTGTGACCACCACGATCGTCTCCGGCCAACTGGCCTGGCATGACCAAAAGCTGAACACGCACTGCCAGGGATTACCGCTGGCGTTCAATGCACAGCGGCGCTAACCCTTCGAATACTGAGCAAGAGTGATTGCAATGACCGAACAGGAACTGCTTTGCATGCCCGCAAAGGCCTATATGGATGCCGTACAGCAGGCATTCTTCCGCGATCTGCTGCTGGCGCAGCGCACCGAGCTACAAGCGCGAATATCCGGCGAGTTCGAACTCATGCGTGAATTCGAGCCAAGCAGCGACCCTTCTGACCTGGGCTCTGTGGAGGAGCAACGCCACTGGCAGCTGCGCCTGCTCGAGCGGGAAAAGAAGCTGCTGGACAAGATCGACGAAGCCCTGGAGCGCATTGCCCGGGGTGAGTACGGGTGGTGCAAGGACACCGGCGAACCCATCGGCCTCAAGCGCCTGCTGCTACGGCCAACGACGACGCTGAGCATCGAGGCCAAGGAGCGGCAGGAACGCAAGGAACGGCACATACGCGAAAGCTGATTCGCATGGCATGGCGAAAGCTGAGCTCGTGGGTGCTGCGCGTACTCTGTGGGAGCGGGCATGCCCGCGAAGAATCCTGCGCGGTGGATGGCACCGGCTTCGCCGGTGTTCGCGGGCATGCCCGCTCCCACAGTGATCTCGGGGGCTTTCAGATTTTGAGCTAGACAGTTGTTTCCAAAGCCCGGAAGCGGGTTGTCAGGCGCCCTGGCGGTCGATATCGCGGCGCAGGACTACCGACGTGGTAATGTCATCCACTGATTCGTGACGTGCCACGTTGTCTCGCACCTGGTTCAGGTCGTCGATTGTTCTGGTTTCCACTTCAACCACCAGGTCGAGCTGCCCACTTACTGAAGAAACGCGGCGCACGCGTGCGTCTGTTGCCAGTTGGTCGAGCAGCCCCATGGCGGGTGTGCGCTGTAGCGTCACCAGCAGGATCGCACGTATGACATTGGCGTCTATTTCGCCGATATCAGCCCGATAACCACGAATGATCCCGCTGCGCTCAAGGTTGGCTACGCGCTCGGTCGTGGCACTTCTGGAAAGGCCTATCCGGGCTGCCAATGCTTTCAGGGCAATACGCGCGTCCTTCGAAAGTACTTCAAGAATCTCACGATCTTTTGCGTCCAGCTCACGCATTGCACCACCTGTCTAACCCGCCGTCTTTATGCCGGTAGGAACCGGCATTATGCTTGTCGATCCCGACCGTATGCAGGGTGTCCGTTTCGACGGTGCATGACAAGCTATTGAAAAAACTATTTGCTCGCTCGGAACGTGATGATATGACAGACCTTTCCCACCCGGCACCTTGGTTTTCGGCAAGCGATGCCGAAGGCCTCGCAAAAGAATTCTTCAATGTCACCGGCACCGCATCGCCCCTGGACGGGGAGCGTGATCGCAACTACCGGTTGAACACCGGCGTTGATGCAGGCTGGATACTGAAAATCGTCAACGCCAGCGAGCCCAGGGTAGAGAGCGAGTTTCAAACCGCGCTGCTCGGGCACCTGGCCGTTCATGGCGCGCACCTGGGCGTGCCTCACCTGCGCGCCAGTGTGGCGGGTGACTTTTTGCCGTGTGTGGCCAGTGCCACAGGTGAACAGCATGCGGTGCGCCTGGTCAGTTGGTTGTCTGGCACGCCGCTGGCCGAGGCCAAGCGTTCATTCGAGCTGATGAGGCACTTTGGCCAGGCACTGGGTGAGCTTGACCGCGCCCTGCAGGGCTTCATGCACCCAGGTGCCGTGCGGGACCTGGACTGGGATCTGCGCCATGCGGCGCGTTCCCGTTCGCGCCTGCATTACATCAAGAGCCCCGAGCGCCGGGCGATTGTCGAGCGTTTCATTGCCCGGTTTGAACAGATTGTACAGCCCAAGCTGGCTTCACT
Source organism: Pseudomonas sp. WOUb67 (assembly GCF_050058005.1). Lineage (NCBI taxonomy): Bacteria > Pseudomonadati > Pseudomonadota > Gammaproteobacteria > Pseudomonadales > Pseudomonadaceae > Pseudomonas > Pseudomonas sp. WOUb67. The sequence goes on from NZ_CP170112.1 coordinate 3,923,610, forward strand.
GCGGGCGCAGGTGATCCACAACGACGCCAACGACTGGAATATCCTGGTCGACGCCGAAACCACCAGCAAGGTGACCGGTTTCATCGACTTTGGCGATGCCGTGCATACGGTGCTGATTGCCGAAGTCGCGATTGCCAGCGCTTACGCCATTCTCGACATGGACGACCCGATCGGCGCCGCTGCTGCGCTGGTGGCCGGCTTCCATGAGAAGTATCCGCTGCAAGCGCAAGAGCTTGATGTGTTGTTCAACCTGATCGCCATGCGCCTGGTCATCAGCGTCACGTTCTCCGCTTCCCGGCAGGACCAGACAGAGGACAACCCCTACCTGGCGATCAGTGAAGCGCCTGCCTGGCGCCTGCTGGAACAGCTTGATTCGATGAACCCACGGCTGGCCACCGGCATCCTGCGCAAGGCCTGTGGGTTTGATGCCATCGACGGTGCAGGCGAAGTCCGCCGCTGGATAGCGGGTAATCAAAAGTCCTTCGCCGACCTGGTGCGCCCGTCTGCCGCCATCCTTAACAAGGTGATTGCCCCGTTTGGCGACGCCACCCACGAGATGACCATCGCCTCGGCAGAGCAGCGCCCTGCAGATGCAACCCGTTGGTGGGATGAGTTCTCTGCCGCTCACCAGGTGCCGCTGGCCATCGGGCCTTGGGGCGAGTTGCGCACCATCTACACCGACACCGCGTTCGAGTCCCGCTTCATCAAGGGGCAACGCCGCACACTGCATGTCGGTGTCGACCTGGTGATGCCAGCCGGTACGCCTTTGTACGCACCGGTCGCCGGCACCGTCAGAAGCGTCGAGGTAGAACCAGACCCGCTAGGCTATGGTGGCCTCGTAATGATCGAGCACACGCCACCCGGTTGCCCGCCATTCCTGACCCTGTGGGGCCACATGGCCCATGAGGCGCTCAGCCGCTTGAAAACCGGTGACAAGCTTGAAGCGGGCGACTTGGTCGGTTACATGGGCGCCGATCATGAAAACGGCGGCTGGATTCCCCACCTGCATCTGCAGATGACCACCGATACCCAGCTGAGCGCGAGCGAGGTCATTGGCGTGGGTGAGCCAGAGTACCGCGAGGTGTGGGCTGACCTGTTCCCTGATGCCTCGACCCTGGCCGGTATCCCGCCAGAGACCTACAGCCAGCAGGGCATGACCAAGGCCCAGATCATTGCCAAGCGCAAGGAACTGCTGCTACCGAACCTGTCGATTTCGTACAGCGACCCGATCAAATTCGTGCGCGGTGATGGCGTATGGCTGATCGACAACTTCGGGCGCGCCTACCTGGACTGCTTCAACAACGTGTGCCACCTGGGCCATAGCCACCCGGACGTGGTCGAGGCCTTGACGCGCCAGGCTGCGCTACTCAACACCAATACCCGCTACCTGCACGACAACATCGTGGAATACGCCGAACGCCTGACCGGTACGCTGCCAGAGGGCCTTTGCGTAGCTTCCTTTGGTTGTTCGGGCAGTGAAGCCAACAGCCTGATGCTGCGCATGGCGCGCAACTACACAGGCAGTGATCAGGCAATCGTGTTGGACTGGGCCTACCACGGCACCACGCAAGAACTCATCGACCTGAGCCCGTACAAATACAAGCGCAAGGCCGGCAAGGGCAGGGCGGCGCATGTTTATGAAGCGGTGGTCCCGGATAGCTACTACGCGCCCGAGCACTGGCCAGTGGAGGAGCATGGCAAGCGCTTTGCCGAATCGGTAGCAGAGCAACTGGATGCCATGCGCAAGGCCGGCAAGGGCCCCGGGTTCTTCCTCGCCGAATCCATCCCGAGTGTAGCGGGGCAGGTGTTCCTGCCTGATAACTACCTCAAGGAGGTCTACGCCATGGTTCGCGCCGAGGGTGGGCTGTGCCTGGCCGATGAGGTGCAAGTCGGGTTTGGACGGGTCGGTAGCCACTGGTGGGCATTCGAGACCCAGGGGGTGGTGCCGGACGCCGTCACCATGGGCAAGCCGATTGGCAACGGCCACCCGATGTCGGCGGTTGTGACCACGCGCGAGGTTGCCGATGCCTTCAACAACGGCATGGAGTATTTCAATACCTTCGCCGGCAACCCCGTGTCGTGCGCGGTAGGCTTGGCAGTGCTCAATGCAATCGAGCGCGACCAGTTGAAAGAAAACGCCTTGAACGTCGGCAGTTACCTGCTAGAGGGTTTCCGCAAGCTTCAGCAGCAATTTGACGTGATTGGTGATGTGCGCGGGCTTGGGCTCTTCCTCGGCATCGTGCTGGTCACAGACCGCAAGTCGAAGGCGCCGGCCACGGCCCTGGCCAGAAAGGTGGCTGATGGCGCCAGGGAGCGCGGCGTGTTGATCGGCACCGAAGGCCCCCATGACAACGTGCTGAAAATGCGCCCATCGATGATTTTCAGCCGGGCTAACGCCGACTTCCTCCTCGAGGTGCTGAAAGACAGCTTTACCGCAGCATTGAAGTAGTACAGCAGAGCGAGCGGGGCTGCTGCGCAGCCCATCGCAGGCAAGCCAGCTCCCACAGGTACAGCGCAAATATCGAAGATTGCGCAATTCCTGTGGGAGCTGGCTTGCCTGCGATGGAGCGCAACGCGGCCCCTGATCCCGCAAGGTTCAGGCCTTCTGCCGGTCTATGTCACGCCGCAGCACTACTGCCGTAGTAATGTCGTCTACCGAGTCATGGCACGCCACGGCGTCCCGTACACGGTTCAAATCATCAATCGTCCGTGCTTCGACCTCCACTATCAGGTCCAGCTGCCCGCTGACCGATGAAACCCGTTTAACCTGGGCGTTCTGTGCCAGAAGGTCCAAAAGCCCAAGTGCCGGCGTACGTTTAAGCGCCACCAGGATGATTGCCCGTATGACATTGGCATCGATTTCACCAATGTCGGCACGATATCCGCGAATGACCCCGCTACGCTCCAGTTGCAAAACCCGTTCGCTGGTGGCACTTCTCGACAGGCCAACTCTTGCCGCCAGCGCCTTGAGTGCCACACGTGCTTCCTTGGACAGTATTTCGAGGATTTCCCGATCTTTGACGTCTAACTCGCGCAATGCTGACACTCCCGCCTGATCACCGGTAAATGACCGGCTGCCCCGGTAAAGTGCAGGGAGGCAAACCAGCCGAATACTTGCTTATTTTTAGTGCATGGCCAGACACTACTCCAGTTAATTCAAAGCCCGAAATAGCGCCGACACTATGTCGGTCGATTCCGGCAATGTGCCAGCCGAACACGCACATTGCAGGGTGATTTCAGGGTTTCAGTGTGCAAAGCTCTCAGTGAAGGTTGGGACTTCGAGCCCAGGACAATAAGAAATAGAAACTTCCAAGGAGTGCCCCGATGCTGGCAAGAAAAACCAGGATGCTACTGGCTTCCACCGCTGTTACGGCGGCTGCATTGTTTTCTCACGGCATGGCACACGCCGATGATTTACAGGCCGTTCAAAACTCAAAAGTGCTGCGCGTGGCCATGAGCGGCCAATATTCTCCCTTCAGTTTTGCCAATGAAAAGAATGAAATTGTCGGTTTCGACGCCTCCATTGGTGAAGCACTCGCCCAGCGCCTGGGTGTGAACATAAAAATTATTACCGCGCCGTTCGACGGCATTATCGCCGGGCTGTTGGCCAAGAAATATGACGCGGTCATCGCCTCGATGACCATTACGCCCGAGCGGTTGAAAGCCGTTGACTTCGTAGGCCCTTATTACCACGCAGGCCGTACCATCGGCGTCAAGGAAGACTCCCCGATCAAGGGGCTTGATGATCTCAAGGATGTCACCGTTGGCGTGACCCTGGGCGACTCGCATGATAAATGGGCGCGTAATCGCGGTAATCTTAAAGTGCGCACTTATAAAGGCTTGCCAGAAATGCTGGTTGATCTGGAAGCCGGGCGTATCGACGCGGTAGTGATGGACAGTATTCCGGTCATGGTTGCGGTAAAAGAGACCGGGCAGAAAGTGCGGATCATCAGCCTGCCGGACGAGCAGGGTGGCCGTGAAGGCCTGGGCATTGCCATTCGCAGAAACAACCCGGAACTCAAGGCCCAGTTGCAAAAGGCCCTGGACGAGATCCTGGCCGATGGCACCTATAAAGACATCTCCATGAAATGGGTGGGTAGCGACATTCGTTGATGCACACTTGGAGTGGTTTTTATGGACCTGTCATTGATCCAACGCACCTACCCGTTTTTCATGGAAGCCGCTTGGGTAACTGTGCAGATCTCGTTGCTTGCACTGCTATTGGGCTTATGCCTGGCCATCGCGCTGGTGGCGTTCAGATTATCGCCATTCATAATCTTGCGATGGGCAGCCAAGATCTACGTCAGCGTATTTCGCGGCACACCCTGCCTGGTGCAGTTGTTCATCATCTACTTTGGTGGGCCACAAATAGGCATTGAACTGGAGCCGTTTTCTGCTGCAGTGATCGGTTTAGGCATGAATATCGCGGCGTATATGTCGGAGTCCATTCGGGGTGCTATCGATAACGTCGACCCTGGCCAGGCGGAGGGCGCACGGTCGATTGGCTTCAGCCGCAGGCAGACGCTGTTATTCATCATCATTCCCCAGGCAATGAAGTTGATGATCAGACCGCTTGGGGTCAATGCCATCGGCCTGATCAAGGGGTCTGCCCTGGTCTCGGCCATTTCCGTGGTTGAACTGACTTACACCGCGCAGCGCTTCATCAGTTCAACCTACAAACCGTTCGAGATATTCATGGTGTCGGCGCTGCTTTATATCGTCATGGTCTACGCGGTCAAGTACCTGGTGGAAGTGCTGGACCGGCGATACGCAACCAAGTGAGGAGTGCCAGTGGAAGGATTCAACCTGAGTGTCATCATGCCTTACTATGAAATGCTGGCAACCGGCCTGTGGTGGACGGTTGTCATGTTTCTCTGCTCCAGTGTCATCAGCCTGGCAGTGGGTGTGCTGTTTGCCCTGATCGACCTGTATGCGCCGAAAGCCATGGCATTGCCTGTGCGTTTCGTGACCTGGCTGTTGATGGGCACGCCATTGTTGCTGCAGCTGTATCTGATCTATTACGGGCTGGTTCAGGTGGGTATCGATATCCCGGCGCTGGCTGCGGGGATTATCGGGCTAAGCCTGCATTTTGCGGTGTACAACGCCGAGGTTATCAAGTCCGGTATCGAAGCGGTTGACCCAGGCCAGATAGAGGGCGCGCGCTCGATCGGCCTGAGCAGGGCCATGACGCAGCGCTACATCATTGTTCCGCAGGCCCTTAGAAAAACCATTGCGCCGCTGGGGAACAACCTCATTGTGTTACTGAAGGACACTTCACTGGTGTCGATCATCGGTATTGCCGAACTCGTCTACAGCGCCCAATTGGCTGTCAGCGAAACGTATAGCCCCTTCGAGTTCTATATTGCCGTCGCAGTGATCTACTACGTGGCCAACCTGATACTCGAGGCTGGGTTGCATCTTATTGAAGCAAAGGTCGAGATGTCACGATGAACAACAACGCTATGGTAGAAGTGAAGGGCGCTCGCAAAGCCTACGGCACACTTGAGGTGCTCAAGGGCATCGACCTGTCGGTCTCGCGTGGGCAGATCTTCGCCATCATCGGCCCGAGTGGCTCTGGCAAAAGTACCCTGCTGCGGTCGATCAACCATCTCGAAGTGCTCAATGGCGGTGAAATCTGGCTGGACGGCGATCAGGTCAACCGGCCCTTGAAAGGCCGTGCCTTCGAGCAGCACATCAATCGGGTGCGCCAGCAAATGGGCATGGTGTTTCAACACTTCAATCTGTTCCCGCACCTCACCGTCTGTGAAAACATTGCGATAGGGCCTGTGAAGCTCAAGGGCTATTCAAAGAGTGCGGCCAGGGAGCTGGCCCTGGAGTACCTGCAGAAGGTGGGGCTGGAGAACAAGGTCGACGAATATCCGTCGCGCTTGTCTGGCGGGCAGAAGCAGCGCGTTGCCATTGCCCGGGCGTTGGCCATGCAACCCAAGGTCATGTTGTTCGATGAGGCAACCTCAGCGCTTGACCCGGAGCTTGTGGAAGAAGTGAACCTGGTAATGAAGCAACTGGCGGCCGAGCACATGACCATGTTGATCGTCACCCATGAAATGCGCTTTGCCGGCGAAGTAGCCGATCAGATCGTGTTCATGGATGGCGGGGTCGTTGTGGAACAAGGGGCGCCGGGGGAAATCCTGAGGCACCCGGTGCAGGACCGTACCCGGGCCTTTTTGAAGAAGCATTTGCATGACCGTTAGCGGGCGGTGTGCCATTTTCTGCGGCGAGGGGAATTGAGTCGGATGGGCTTTGGGCTGTGCTGAAACGACATCACGCTTTAGAATCGCATCCATAAACCAGTCGCTCATGTCCGTGGATAAAGAGGCAGTATATGGATCGCGAAGGCGCCAGCTCTTCAGGAGGCCTGGATGCTCCCGCATCAACCCATCAGGAGTCCGCGTTTCCGACGACCGCTTTGGAGCGTCTACAGTTGGCGCTCGATGCTGGCGCGATCATTGGCACGTGGGTGTGGGATATTCAGGAAAACCAGGTTACCGCGGATGAGCGTTTCTCGCGGTCTTTCGGGCTTTCTGCAGACAAATGCATGGCTGGAATTCCGATTGAGGAGGCTTTTGCCTCCATTCACCCTGACGATCGTGATCGTGTCTCAGCCGATATCCAGGAGGCAATGAGCCGCGGTGGCGCCTACCGCTGTGAATACCGTGTCAGACAGCATGATGGCAGTTACCGCTGGATTGAGGCGAATGGCAGAGCCGAGCTTGACGAAAAAGGTCAGGCTGTTCGGTTCCCTGGCATTCTCATGGACATTGAGTCACGCCGCTCAGCAGAGGCTGAGCGCGACAGGATGTCAGCTTTGCTTCGAACCTTCACGGCTGCCGTTCCGGGTGTGGTCTACGCAAAGGACCGGCAGGGGCGACTGATTGTTGCCAATGACGGCGTCACCCAACTGGTTGGCAAGCCACCAGAATTCTACCTGGGCAAGACCGACCTGGAGTTTCTGGAAGACAAAGCGCAAGCACGCCAGATAATGGCAACCGATCAGCACATCATGCATGGCGGCAAGGCCGTTCAGATCGAAGAGCGTGTCGACATGCCGGATGGCACGGCCACCTACTGGCTATCTGTCAAAGCGCCGCTGTGTGACGAAGCAGGCGAGGTCATGGGGCTGATCGGCTCGTCCATCGATGTAACCGCGCGAAGGAAAGCCGAGTCGGAATTGCTGGAGCTTAACCGCACCCTGGAAGCGAAGATCGAAGAAGCCGTGGCCGAGCGAGAAGCGGCGCAAGCAGCGCTGCGTCAATCGCAGAAAATGGAGGCGGTCGGTCAGCTGACCGGAGGCATCGCACACGACTTCAACAATCTGCTCGCGGGCATCACGGGAAGCCTTGAGTTGATCAAGCTCCGCATGAAGCAGGGGCGCACCGCTGACGTAGAACGTTACCTGACGGTGGCACAGGGTGCGGCACAAAGGGCGGCATCCCTGACCCACCGACTGTTGGCTTTTTCTCGCCGCCAGACGCTGATGCCTGTTCATACCGATGTGAACACCCTGATCAGTGATATGGAGGAGCTGATAAGCCGGACGGTAGGGCCGGCAATCCAGCTCAAGGTTGAGCTCCAGGCTGCATCCAGTACCTGCCTCGTCGATCCGGCTCAAGTAGAGAACTCGCTGCTAAACCTGTGTATCAATGCTCGCGACGCACTGGAAGGTGGAGGATCGATCTCCATCAAGACGTACAACGAGGTGCTGGAACAAGGGGCAGGTCTCGATCCTGAACTGGCACCCGGAACGTACTTCACGATCTGTGTCGCCGATGACGGTGTGGGCATGAGCACCGACACGCTAACGCGTGCATTCGAGCCCTTCTTCACGACCAAACCTGTGGGCGCGGGTACCGGGCTTGGCCTGTCCATGATTTATGGTTTCGCCAAACAGTCAGGTGGGCAAGTCCGGATCGAGTCAGAAGAGGGCCGCGGTGCCCGGGTATATCTGCAGCTTCCCAGCCATAAGGTTGAGATCGACACTGCAGTACGTACCCAGCCATTGCCTGTATCAGAACATACCGCCTCAGGCGAAACGGTGCTGGTCGTCGATGATGAACCCTCCGTGCGCATGTTTGTGAGTGAGTCGCTGGGTAGCTGCGGATACACTGTCATTGAGGCGACCGATAGCCTTGCCGGCCTTCAGCTACTCCGCTCGGATACCCGCATCGATCTGCTGGTCACAGACATTGGTCTGCCAGGGGGGATCGACGGCAGGCAGATGGCCGATACTGGCCGCAGCTCCAGGCCTGGTCTTCCGGTCTTGTTCATGACCGGGTATGCGCAACCCCATATACTGGAAAACGCCCAGCTAGAGCCCAGCACGGCTGTGCTGACGAAACCCTTCACACTCGAAGCCTTTACGTTGAACGTTAAAGCTTTACTCCAGAAAAGAGCATAAGCCGCGCAAGCACCGTATCCCAAGGGTAGGCGCACACTTCAAAGGAATTGGACGTTATGAATCCGTACTTGCAAGAGGTCGTTGACCTGCACGTATTGATAGAGGCGCTATTCGCCAGGGGGGAGGGCAAGGTTGAGGCGATGATCGAGCGCTTTCATCCGGAGTTCTCAATGGTCACGCCTAATGGTCTTCAGGTAAGCCTGAAGGACGTAGCCACCCTGTTCGCACAACGTGCAGGTAGCCAGCCAGGGCTGGCCATTGAGCTCATCGGGATGGAATCATTGGCGCAGTGGCCGGAGGGGGCGTTGATCCGCTATCAAGAAACACATCGGCTACCCGGGCAGAACGCCAAGACACGAATCTCGACTGCACTGTTCAGTGTTCAGGGCGGGCGGATCTTGTGGCGTCATTTGCACGAAACCTGGGCAGCGTGACCACCATGAAAACGTCTTTGCACGGCTCACAGCCGGCTGTCTGGACCGGTCTGATTCAGGGTGTGCCTTGGCTTGAGGCGTTCAAACAGATCGGGGTCTGACCACTGAGTGCTAATGGCAGAAGAGAACTCGACGAGATCAAGGTCGATCAAGCCCATGCGTGGATTCACGACGTCTTCGCGAAAGCACTGTGCATAGCCCGTTTCGGTTTCGTGGACGATGACAGAGTGCAGTTGAACCCCGAACTCGCCATTGCTCATCTCTGCGTTTTGCAGCGCGGCATCCACCAAGCGGAAGATCAATCTGGAGAATTGCTCCGCGCTCGGGGAGACGGGAATCAACACCCACCGTTCGGAGTGCTTGCGAATAGAAGCAATGTATTCGGGATTATCGCCTGACCAGATTGCGACGGAGTGGTCAAAGGCGTCGATCAGCTCGCGAACATCCCCTTTCAGCAACCCGAAGTCGTACACCATTTGCCCGTGATCCAGGGCGTCTGCGTGCAAAAGCAGCTCGACTTTATACGAGTGCCCGTGGATTGAGTGAGAGCATCGACGGGTGCTGCAACCGCGTACGATGTGTGCATTTTCGAATTTGAAAAGCTTACGGATCAGCATGAACCACCTTCTTTTTTGTTGCCTTTCTGCGGTACCGGGTCAAATCCGCCGGGATGTAACGGGTGGCAACGCAATAGCCGTCGCAGCGTTAACCAGCTGCCCAGCAATGCGCCATGAGTGCGCAGTGCTTCGATGGAGTATTGGGAGCAAGAGGGGTGAAATCGGCAGCGACTGCCGATCACCGGGCTGATGAACAGCTGATAGCCGCGCACCAACGCAATCAGAATCAAATTCGGCCACTGCCTCATATCACGCTCCTCGCCGACGGTCGCAACCTGGAACCTTCCGGGGTGTCTTCGATGCTGAAGCCTGCAGCCAGTAACTCATCACGCAAGGCGTCTGCTTTGGCAAAATCGCGAGTACTGCGTGCAGTGTCCCTTGCGAGTAGTAACGACTCGAGATACTGGCGATGACGCAAAGGGTATTGCGCTGACGCTGAAGGCGCTGCCAATGCAGCGAGTGCCGCATCAGGCTCCTGTTGCAACAGCCCAAGCAAGCCAGCGGAGCTGATCAATTTTGCTTTGTTGAGCGCGCGCATTTCATCTGTTGCTGAGTGGTCGAGATCAGACCGGAGCACATGAAGCCGAGCTAGCGCCTCCGTCACGGCCAGATCATTCTTCAAAGATTCAACAACCTGGTTGTCCGGTGCTACATCGGCAGCAGAAGCCAGTGAGCTCACCTTTGAGAGTGAGGTATAGAACCGGGTCAAGGTTTGCACGGCAGTCTGTAGACGCTGAGCATTCCAATCCATGGGGCGCCGGTAGTGCGTGGAGAGCAGCGCAAACCGGATGGCTTCACCGGGGGCCTGAGCCAAAAGATCTCGAACCAGCAATACATTGCCCAGTGATTTGGACATTTTCTGCCCGTCTACTGTGACGAAGCTGTTATGTACCCATGTGCGGCAGTAAAGCGTGCCATTGGCGCAGGCACCTTGAGCGATCTCGTTTTCGTGGTGGGGGAAAATGAGATCCTGGCCTCCGCCATGGATGTCGATAGTATGACCGAGGTGGCGACCAATCATGGCAGAGCACTCAACATGCCAGCCTGGCCGACCTCGTCCCCAAGGGCTATCCCACCCAGGCAGTTCAGGAGTCGATGGTTTCCAGAGCACGAAGTCCAGTGGACTGCGTTTATAAGGCGCGACCTCGACACGAGCGCCGGCCATCATGTCTTCAGGTAGCCGCCCCGACAGCTGGCCGTAGGCTGGGTACGAGGGAACGTGAAAAAGCACATGCCCTTGCTCGACATACGCATGGCCGCGATCGATCAGCCTCTTGGTGAGGTCGATTATGTCTGGAATATGATCTGTCACGCGCGGCTCCAGATCGGGTGACGCAACACCCAGTGCGGTCATGTCCTCATGGTAGGCATCAATAAAGCGATTGGTGATATCGGCTATGGGAGACCCTGACGCGATCGCTGCTGCATTGATCTTGTCATCCACGTCTGTGAAATTTCGCGCATACACCACTTCGTTGTATTCGTGGCGCAGCACCCTCGCCAAGATATCGAACACGACCGCAGGCCTGGCGTTTCCTATATGGGCATAGTTGTAGACAGTCGGGCCACAGACGTACAGGGTCACCCGATCAGCCTGCTCAGTGCGCAGCGGTTCTTTCTGGCGGGTGAGGGTGTTGTGGAGGTGAATTGTCGACGTCATACGCTGATGCCTTCGATGTGTCCTGCCTTGTCCTTGAATGCCCTGAAGGTCATTTTGATCGTTTCACGCGTCACGTCAGGCAGTTGAGCTGATGGATGGAAGATATGGATGAACACCCTGCAGGCCCCTTTATTGCTTGAGACGAGTGTCTTGGCTTTCGAGTAACAATGTTATAACGTAGCATAATGGTGAGCACCACGAAACCCTCTTCATGGGGCGCAAGCGTGCGGAGCGCAGAGGGTAGGCGGCAACTGATCAACTGCCCGGTGAGCTGATACAACTCAAGGTGTAAAGGTGTATGGATAGACGGAGCTTGTTGAAATTTTGCTAGCCGGTCTAGCGTTGCCGGCATCATTTGCTGCGCGCGCATCGAGTGCTGTTGTGCGGCGAGTGAGCGTTGTTCGTGCGGCGGGGTCTACGAAGTTGTTGTTCGATCTGAGTGGCCCGGTGGTCGCCAATAGCTTTGCCTTGGAGTCGCCACCGCGGGTGGTGCTTGATCTGCACCAGGCTGAACTTGATGCATCACTGGATGGCCTGGCGTTGGCCGGTACGCCCGTTCACGCGATTCGCAGTGGAAAAACACCAACAGGTGATTTGCGTATCGTCCTGGATTTGACGCGGTCGGGTGTACGGGGTGAGCTGGCTGTGTTGCAGGGTAATCACAAGCTCGAGCTGCTACTCACGGGCCTGGCTAACCAGGCTGCCGCGTCGGCTGGAGCGGCCGGGGCTGTCAGGGAGCGGCCAGCGGGGAAGTCCAACCGGGATCTGTTGGTAGTGATCGATGCGGGCCATGGAGGAAAAGACCCCGGAGCCGTGGGGGCCAAAGGGGAGCGAGAGAAAATTGTTGCCCTGCAGATTGCGTTGCTACTGGCTAGGCGCATAGATGCCCAGAAGGGGTATAAGGCTCGCCTGGTGCGTACCGGTGATGTGTTCATTCCATTGCGCAAGCGTGCAGAAGTGGCTCAGCGGTTGAATGCCGACCTGTTCATCTCCGTGCACGCAGACGCTGCGCCCAGGCTGACTGCTTCCGGCGCGTCGGTTTTTGCCCTCTCCCAAGGAGGGGCAAGCTCGTCGATGGCCCGCTGGATGGCTGCCAGGGAAAATGGTGCCGATTCGGTCGGCGGCGGCCTGGACGTCAAGCTGCGCAAGCATGACCCCATGGTGGCCGGGGTTCTGCTGGACATGTCAATGAATGCCACCATTTCCACCAGCCTGGACTTGGGACACCAGGTGCTCGCGCAACTTGGAGGGGTGTCGAGATTGCATCAATCCAAAGTGGAGCAGGCAGGTTTTGCGGTACTGAAGTCCGCGGCAGTGCCTTCAATTTTGGTGGAGACGGGCTTCATCTCTAATATAAATGATTGCCGGCGGCTTCATGATGTACGCCATCAGCGCAAAATCGCTGCTGCGATCTTCACGGGGGTAGAGCGTTACTTCCGTCAGCAGCCACCTGCGGGCAGCCTGATTGCAGCCATGGCGAGGCCTGAATCGGCTTGAGCATGAAGCCCTGGTGACAGCCCTTGTAACGCATTGCCAGGCTGGGGGTGTCACACAAGGGCTCGTTCATCGCAGCAGGGAAATCTCAGCCCCGCTTCAATTGCTCTGCGGCCTCAAGCGCGAAGTAGGTCAGAATGCCACAGCAGCCCGCGCGCTTGAATGCCATCAGCGACTCGAGGATGACCTTGTGTGGATCAAGCCAGCCGTTATTGATCGCGCCCTTGATCATCGAGTATTCACCGCTGACCTGGTAGGCAAATGTGGGCACTGCAAACGTCGACTTCACACGCTGGATGATGTCGAGGTATGGCATGCCTGGCTTGACCATGATCATGTCAGCGCCTTCCTGAAGGTCCAGTGCGACCTCCCGCAGGGCCTCATCGCTGTTGGCTGGATCCATCTGATAGGTTCGCTTGTCACCTTTAAGTGCGCTTGAAGACCCTAGCGCATCGCGGAAGGGGCCATAGAAGCCCGAAGCGTATTTGGCCGCGTATGACATGAGCCGAATATCGGTCAGGCCTGCCGAATCGAGGGCTTTCCTGAGCGCACCGATTCGCCCATCCATCATGTCTGAAGGGGCAAGGGTATCGATGCCGGCCTGCGCCTGGACAATTGCCTGCTTAGCCAGCATTTCGAGGCTTTCGTCATTTACGATTCGGCCGTTACGCAGCAGCCCATCGTGCCCATGGTCTGTGTAGGGGTCGAGCGCGACATCGCCTATGAGCCCTAGGGCGGGGTATGTCGATTTCAATAACCTGGCGGCCCTGCATACCAGATTGTCCGCATTGATCGCTTCACTCCCTTGGCTGTCCTTTCGATCGGGCGCAGTGGCAGGGAAGAGTGCAATTGCGGGTATGCCAAGCTCTACGGCACGCCCTGCATGGTCGATCAGCTCATTCAGACTGACCCGTGCCTGGCCTGGAATGGCGCTGATCAGCTCGCTACCTCCCGAGCCTTCCTTAAGAAAAATCGGCCAAATGAAGTCATCAGCGGACAAGGTGTTTTCGGCGACAAGGCGGCGCGTCCAGTCGTCGGCGCGATTACGGCGCAGACGAACTGATGGGTAGCTACCTTGGCTTGTAAATGGGTTCATGGGGCTCCCGATTGTAGAGGCAGGCGTCGTTGATTACATGATACGTTATATAGTAACTACATTTGTAAGGTCGTAAATCATGTTTCTCAAGCTCGAGCAGGCTGAGGCGGGATCGCGTTTCCCTCTGGATGACGTGCTGGCACAGATTCCCTGGAGTCCCCAAGGGCTGGTGGCCGCCGTTGCCGTGCAGCACGACAGTGGCGAAGTGTTGATGCTGGCGTGGATGAACCAGGCGGCGCTCGTCGAGACCTTGCAGACCCGGCAGGCCTGTTACTGGTCGCGCTCCAGAGGAGGGCTCTGGCGCAAAGGTGAAACGTCAGGGAATGTTCAACATGTTAAAGAGGTCCGGTTGGACTGTGATGGAGATGCGCTGCTCGTTTTAGTCGATCAGGTGGGGGGTGCCTGTCATACCGGGCGCCGCAGTTGTTTCTACAACGTCATTGAGGGTGACCAGGTCGTGGTGAACAGCAATCCAAAGGGCGTGCGATCGTGAGTCGTATCCTCACTAGAAATTCCAGGTTTGATGAATGAGGGAAGGCTATTCGATGCAGACGCCTTGATCGCCCAGGTCAGGACCTGCAGGTCCATTCAACTGACCGGGGCCATCAGCCGGCCCCGTCAGTCCAACTCGCTTCAGCGATGGCTAGGCACTATCGCTAGATTTTCTGCGGGTTCTGGGGCCTGGGCGGCCCAGATGGCCTTGTCCATGTTCACGTCCAGGAAAGCGCTGGCAGTCAGTACGGGCTCGGTAATGCCTGCCTTGCGTTGATTGTCGTAGTCTGCGAGCAACCGAAGGCCGACGTTGCACAGCAATGTCAGGGCGATCAGGTTCACCAGGGCAGAAAGCGTCATGGTGACGTCGGCGAAGGCAAATACCGTTGAAAGGTCCTGTACGGAGCCCCAGAGAATCAACCCCAGCACGATCGCGCGGTATCCCAACAGCACCTTGCGGCTTTCACCGAGGATGAACTTGAGGTTGTTCTCGCCGAGGTAGTAGTTGTAGAGGATCGAGGTGAACACGAACAATGCAAGCGCGACGCTGATGAAAACGCGCCCCCACTCGCCTACCACCGCAGCCAGCGAATTCTGCGTCAAAACCAGGCCGTCACCTGCAAATCCAGCGGTGTAGAAGCCCGACAGCAAGATCAGCAGTGCAGTGCAAGTACAGATGACGAACGTATCGAAGAACACACTGAACGCCTGCACCACACCCTGAGAGATCGGGTGCTTGACCTCGGCCACTGCCGCCACGTTCGGTGCACTACCCAGGCCGGCTTCGTTGGCGAATACGCCCCGTTTGACCCCCATCACGATGGCGCTGCCAATGAGGCCACCAAAGGCCTGGTCCAGTCCGAACGCACTTTTGAAGATGGTCAAAAGCATCATCGGCACATGATCGAACTGCAAGACAATGACGTACAGCGTTACCGCGATATAGGCCAGGGTTTTTACCGGCACCAGCAAATCGGCCACCTTGGCGATCCGCTTGATGCCTCCGACGAACACCAGCCCCAGCACGATGGCAAGAGCGATGCCTGAGTAGGCCGGATTGATGCCGAAGGCGTTCTGCAGGGAGTGTGTCACTGCATGCGATTGCAGGCCGTTGAAGGAAAAACCGAAAGTGACGATGAGCAGAATGGCCATCAGCACGCCGAGCCAACGCATTTTCAGGCCGTACTCCATGTAGAAAGAAGGTCCGCCATAGAACTGGCCGCTGGCATCCTTGCGCTTGTATAACTGGGCCAGGCTACACTCCATCAGCGTAGTCGCCATGCCTACCAGGGCCGTGACCCACATCCAGAAGACGGCGCCTGGGCCGCCCAGCGTGACGGCTACACCGACGCCGGCAATGTTGCCCGCACCGACTCGCCCTGCAAGGCTGAGCATGAGGGCCTGAAACGAACTGATCTGCGTCGAGTTACTGGTGAGGCTGTCCTTGAATACCTTGAACATGTGCAGGAAGTAGCGAAGCTGCACAAAACGAGTCTTGATTGTGAAATAGGCGCCCAGTCCGACGACCAGGACGATGAGCAGTTTTCCCGAGAGAAAACCGTTGATGGCTTCGAGCATGGCGCAACCTCATTATTATTTTTACTGGGGTAGTGCGAGCTTCACGCGGCCGGCACGGCCGCGCAGAAGGGTTCGATCCGCTTAAACGCGGTCTTGCAGCGCTTTGATGTGTTGCCACATCAGCATGGGGTTCGAGTACATCGGGAAATGACCGCAGTCAGGGATGCATGCCAGGTGCACGCCCTGTGCGGCGATGTCGTACAGGTAGGAAAGGTGTGAGTTGGTCACCCCATACATGTATTGGCGTGGAAATGGCAGCGCCAGGAACTTGTCCATCAGCTGACCGTTGTCGGACAGATCCACCATCGATTCGAAAATGCCTCGTACTGCGCCGGTACACACTTTGTGCGAGAGGCTGGCGGCATAGAGGGCGCTCGCAGGGTCCGAAGCCTGACGGGTACGCTCGATAAATTCGCGGAAGAAGCGTGCATCATCATCACGGCGGTGATCATGGATCTGACGACTGAGGAAGCAGTCTTCAGGGGCGATGTTGCCCTCGATATCGACAAAGCTCAGTACTCGCTCAGGCTGCCCGTGAGCCAGCATCAGGCCGGTCAATCCACCCATGGAATGACCTACAAGGTGGAAGGTGTCGATCCCGAAATGCTTGAGTATGGCTTGCGCGGTTTTCACCAGGAATGGGATGTTGATGCGCGAAAGGTCGCTGCACGCGCTCTCACCGCAGCCTGGCGCATCATAGGCAATGAAGGGGTGCCCATCAAAAGAGGGCTGCAGCGTGATATCGGCGTAGTCCTCTTTGGTGGAGCCGAAACCGTGGAGGAACAGGATCGGCGCTTGTGCTCCGGGACGGTGTATCACCGCCAGGTCGAGCTGCACACCGTCGATGTTCAGCGGAATTTTCTCGTGGGTGAAGCGAGCTGGGTGGGGCACTGATGAAGCTCCTATTGCAGATACCCCCATCTTGAGCTCGCCAGATAATTTGTAAAATACGAAGCCACGAAGCCTGTCATATGCCCGGCCTATGACAGCAAGTTTTGCCTGGCTTGATCGATCATCGCCTCGACCAGCGGATTCTTATGCTCCCCATGCCAGGCCATGGCCGTTGTCACCACCTTCACCTCGGGTTGGAGAGGGCGAATGACGACGTTCTCGGGGGCGAGTTTTTCCATCGACGTAGGGACCAGTGCAATACCCTGGCCGCAACTGACGAAGGCGACTTGTGAAGAGACCGAGCGGACCTGGTGCACGATGCGCGGGGCGAAGCCGCTGGCTTTGCACTGCCCGACCAGATAGTCGAAATACACTGGGCTTACATCCCGCGAGGCCATGACCAGGGTTTCGTCCGCGAGGGCTTTGAGCGAGATCGATTCACTCGCGGCAAGGGGGTGATCGTTGGGTAGCGCGACTGCCAATCGATCCTCGGACAATGGCAGGGATTGCAAATGCCGGCCCAGATTGCCTTCCAGGCGCGCGAAGGCGATGTCGATGTCGCCGGATTCAAGCGCGGGAATGGCCTCCGCGCTATCAATCTCTCTAACCGAAACCGTGATCAATGGATGGTCCTGCTTGAACCGCTCGATCAGCGGGGGGAGCACGTCGATCATGGCCGATGTGATCGCCCCGATCGTCACCACGCCAGCGTGGCCGGCCACTGCCTCATGGACCGCCAATTCAAGTCGTTCCAGCTGATCAGCAAACTTTCGGACTGCGGGGAGGATTGCGGCCCCCGCGGCGGTCAGCTGTGCGCCGCGGCGTGATCGGGTGAACAGTTGAACGCGTAGGGACTGTTCCAACGCCTGTATTTGCTCGGTCAACGGTGGTTGCGACATACCCAGCCGCTTGGCCGCGCGGCTGAAATTCTTGTCCTCAGCAACAGCGAGGAACAGCCAGAGGTGGCGTATCAAGCGAAAGTTGATCACGGTGCTATTCCATAGGTTTGGGATATAACAAGCTTAGCTTCTTCGTAATATACGTATCAAATCTCGGCGCAGATACTCAAGCCTCACCTAACAAGAGGTCTGCAACCGATGAGCTTGAAAGCCCCGCTTGAGCGCCTGGCCGCGCTCGACACCAACACGGTGTCGGACGCGCTGGATTTCCTCGAGCTTCCTGGCGCCACCAACGGCCTTATGCCGCTCTGGAGCTGCCCGAAGATTGTTGGCCGAGCCAGCACTGTGCTGTTGGGGCCAAAGCAGGACGTGGCGCCTACTGTTCACCTGATTACCCCGGTAGTGGAGCAGGTCACCACCGATGACCGCGTGCTGGTGATTGCGGGTGGCGTCGACGGTATCTCCAGCTGGGGCGACATCCTGGCCAACGCCGCCCAGCGCAAAGGCATCCGGGGCTCGATCATCGATGGTTTTAGCCGTGACATTCGCGGCAGTGCCGATATCGGCTACCCGGTCTTCGGTCGCGGGGTCACCATGATCAGTGCGCGCAACCGACTCATCCAGGTGGATGCGGCCGTCAAAGTCAGCATGGCTGGCGCTGAGGTCGAGGAGGGCGACTACGTGATCGCCGACGAATGCGGCACGGTGTTCGTCCCGGCCAAGGCTATCGAGCAGGTGCTTGACCTGGCCGAGCGTATCGAGCGCCGCCAAGCCGGCATGGTTGACGCTGTCCGCTCAGGCCGTTCGGTAGAGGAAGTGATGCACGACACCCAATTCGAAGCCATCAAGGTGGAGCACTGATATGAGCCTTTCCGATAAAGACCTCGTCGCCCTGTTCGAAGGGCTGGATACCCCGGGTGTGTCTGACGCGATGGATAAGCTGGGGCTTCCAGGCCAGGCCTTCGGTATCGCGCCACTGGCCAACTACAGCCAGGTCGTGGTCGGCCCAGCCTTCACCGTTCAGTACGTCAGTGCGAGCACACCGCCCGGCACTGTCGGTGACTTTATTGATGATGTTGCCCCAGGCGACGTTGTGGTTATCGCCAACGAAGGCCGTACCGATTGTACGGTGTGGGGAGACATCATGACCCAGTACGCTTTGGCCCGCGGTATCGCCGGAACTGTCATTGACGGTGTTTGCCGCGATGTGAACAAGGCGCTGGGCGAAGGCTACCCGCTGTTCAGCAAAGGCCGCTTCATGCGTACCGGCAAAGACCGTGTGGAAGTCGTGGCCGTCAACCAGCCGGTGTCGGTTGGCCAGGCCCGGGTTTGTGCCCGCGACATCGTCGTCGCTGACGCCAATGGCGTCGTCATTGTCCCGCGCGATCGTGCCCTGGAAGTGGCTGAAACGGCACGTCGCATCGAACACGTTGAAGCGCAGATCCGCGAGCAGATCGCCACTGGCAAGAGCCTCAAAGCGTCTCGTGCCGCCCTCGGTTACCACTCCCTGCAGAGCAAACATCCATGAGCCTTCCACACGATTATCGGAACATTGCAAAGGTCCTCGGCAGTTCCACGCTTTACGAGGCCTCCGGGCTCCCGTGCGCGGTAGACCGCGAGATTCGCGCCGTCTGGAAAGGCGCGTTCATTGCCGCGCCGGCATACCCGCTGCAGTGTTCGCCGGGCGACAACCTGGGCCTGCACCTTGCTGTGGCCAAAGCGCCGCGGGGTAGCGTGCTGGTCTGTGATACCGCCGACTTCGTCGCCGGCTACTGGGGTGAGGTGCTCACTGTGGCGGCTGAAGCTGCAGGCATCGTTGGCCTGGTGATCAACGGTGGCGTACGCGACATCGCCGCGCTCGAAGCACATGGTTTCCCTGTCTTTGCGCGGGGCATCTCGGTCAAAGGTACCGTCAAGGCAACCACGCCTTCGGTAGGCAAGCCGTTCGATTTCAGTGGTGCGCAGGTCAGCGTCGGCGACCTGGTCGTCGCGGACGAGGACGGTGTGATCATCATTCCGGCCAATGCCGTTGAACACACCCTGCGTGAGGGACAGAAGCGCGCAGACAAAGAGGCCGTGTTCATGGGCAAGCTGCGCGAAGGCAAAACCACCATGGACCTGATGGGCCTTTCCCAGCCGGAGGAACACGCGTGAGCCTGGAAGCACTGAACCGTCGCCTGGAGGCTGCCAAGCCTTCGGCGACCTACAAGATCATCGACCGCGTTGCTGCGCGCCGTGCGCAAGGGGCGAGGGTCATCTCGCTCTGTGCCGGTGAGCCTGATTTCGACACGCCAGAACACATCCGTACAGCGGCCATCAGTGCAATCAACAATGGCCACACCCGCTACACCCAGGTGGCCGGCCTTCGCCCGCTGCGTGAAGCCATAGCGCGCAAGTACCAACGCGAGAATGGTCTGGACGTCAGTTGGCAGGACACGCTGGTATGCAGCGGCGGCAAGCAGGTCATTTTCAATGCCTTGGCCGCGACCCTCAACGAGGGTGATGAAGTTGTGGTCCCCGCGCCGTATTGGGTCAGCTACCCAGAAATGGTTGAGCTGTGTGGGGGCGAGTCGCGGATTGTTGCCTGCGGCGCCGAGTCGAGCTTCAAGCTCACCCCTCAAGCGCTGGCTGAAGCCATCGGGCCCAAAACCCGTTGGTTGATCCTGAACTCGCCGTCCAATCCCACGGGTGCCGTGTACGATCGCGAGGAGCTGCAAGCGCTGGCTGAGGTATTGCTGGCCCATCCTCAGGTGCTGATTCTGGCGGACGACATCTATGAGCACCTGATCTTCGACGGTCGAGATTTCCTCACGCTGGCCCAGGTTGAGCCACGACTGGCCGCACGGACGCTGACCATGAACGGCGTGTCGAAGGCCTACGCCATGACTGGCTGGCGAATCGGATTCGCCACGGGGCCTCGTTGGCTGCTCGAAGCGATGGAAAAGCTGCAAGGCCAGCAGACTTCGGGTGCCTGTACCATCTCGCAGCACGCCGCAGTTGCTGCCCTGGACGGCCCTAAAGATTTCATCGCGCACAGCCGCGAAGTGTTCCAGCGGCGTCGAAACTTTATGGTCGAACTGCTGAACCAGGCGCCGGGTATCAGTTGCGAAGTTCCAGGTGGGGCCTTCTACGCGTTTGCTGACTGTTCTGGTTTGCTTGGCAAGCGCTCGCCAGGCGGCAGTGATCTCATTGACGACGAGGCGGTCGCGTTGGCATTGCTTGAAGAGGCCAACGTGGCCGTCGTGCAAGGGAGTGCCTTTGGCCTTCCGGGCTACCTGCGTATTGCGTATGCCCTGGATGACGAGTCGCTGCGTGCCGCTTGCCAGGCCATTCACCGCTTCTGCGAGGGGACACGGTAGTCGGACCAACCGAGAGTGGGCGGCAGTGCTTGATAGAACGCGAGGGCAGAGAAATCTGCCCTTATTCATCAACGTCTGATCAGGATGATTGCAGAGGACCTGATGTGCTCACTTCAGTTCGCCATGCCTGCTTTTTCCAGGACCTTGTCGAGCCACGATTGGTCCAGTGCACCGGTTGCAATCTCGGCCTTGACCGCCTCTTCGTGAGCCTCGTGCTCGCGTGCCTTGCCCAGCACCTGCTCGGCGAGTTCCTGAGGGAAGGCAACGATGCCGTCTTCGTCCGCCACGATGATGTCACCTGGCGAGACGATCATGCCGCCAACCGAAACCGGTACGTTGATTTCGCCTGGACCACTTTTGTAAGGCCCGCAGTGAACCACTGCCCGGGCATAGCAAGGGGTTGACTTGAAGCTTTCAACATCGCGGATTGCCCCGTCGACGATAAAGCCTACGCAGCCCCGCTGCTCTGCGTAAAGCTTGATCAATTCGCCGATAACCGCATTATTGGTGTCGCCTTGGGCATCGATGACCAGCACATGACCCGGCTCGATCAGGGTGAGCGCCTTGTAGATGAACAGGTTGTCACCGGGGCGGGTCTTAACGGTCAGTGCGGTACCTACAATTTTGCCCGAGGTGTTGTAACGGGTAAGCCCACGCGCGCCGATGTGTCGACCGAGGTTGTCGCTGATGTGCGGCGTGACGACGAACTGGAACGATTCGATCACGTGCGTAGGGGCGAGGGTAGGCGACGGCAGGATACGAGATCCGGGTAACTGCATGACAATCTCCTGAATGACTTTTACCAGCGATGTAGTCGCCGATGGTAGGAGAGAACTGCGGTTACTTTTAGCGATATTTATTGATTGTAAATCATCTCTTCAGGTGATGATTAGCTTGGTAAAGTCGCAGGTGTGTTGCGCGAGTCGGGCGACTTCGCTGCTGAGTCCCTGGTAGCGGTCAGCCCGGTGCACGCAGACGTAGCTGATTGGCGGCAGTGGAAAATCGGTTTGTATTACCTTCAACCGGCCCTGCTCGATCAACGTACTCATGCACTGCCTGGGCAGGTAGCTGAGCCCTACGCCGGAAATTGCCAGCCCGACCTGGGCGACCAGGTAGTTGCTGGTAAGGGTCTTGGTCAGCCGCACATCATGCTCCGCCAACCAACGCTCGTAGGTTTGCCCGGTACCTGAACTGCCACCCTGGGTGAGCACGGTAAATGATGAGAGCGACTGCAGATCCATCGGAGCATCGCCTGGGTACAGCGAGGGTGAGCACATCCACGCGTTTTCCACGGACGCGAGCGGGGTGCTGATGAACCCGGGGTTACGGAAAATGTCCGGGACGATGATCAGGTCGAGTTCATCTGCCTCCAGCCGTCGCAACAGGTCGGTACTCAACTCGATCGAGGGTTCCAGGTCCACCTTGGGATAGGTCTGGTGAATCTGATCGACCAGGCCCGGCAGCCAGGTGAGCGCCGTGAGTTCCGTTACGCCGAGCCTGAAGCGTCGGACCAGGGTCTCCTTGGAGCTGACGCGCTCCAGCAGGTTATCCCGCTGACGCAACATCTCGACGGCGCAGCCATGCAGTTCCAGACCTTTCTGGGTTAGCCGGGCGCTGCGCTTGGAGCGATCGAAAATCGACACACCAAAGGCATCCTCAAGCTCCTGCACACGCTTGGAAATTGCCGACTGAGACATGTTGAGTTTGGCTGCGGCCGCTTCAAAGCTGCCCAGTTCGACAATCCAGTAAATAGCCTCGATCTGCTTCAACGTGATCATCGCGTTTTCCCAGGTTGTAAAGCCTGCAATAGAGCGGCTCGGCCGGTTGTAATAGGCACTAGTTGACGGATGATTGTCCACTAAAAGCGATGATAAGTGGTGAGTATTTGTCGCTTTTTTTCTAGCATTGCCGCGCCTAGATTACCGCCGAATTACAAAAACAAAGGGTATGAAAGTATGTCGACCGCTGAACTTGCCCAAGCCAAAGGGCGCAGCAGTTACCGGTGGATAGTGGCGGGCATGATCTTTTCGATCTACACCATCGCTGCTGCCGACCGGGCCAATCTCGGCGTTGCACTGCCGTTCATTCGCAAAGAGTTCGAGATGAGCAACGCCGAAGCGGGTGGGCTGATGAGCCTGTTCCTGCTCGCCTATGCGTTGGCGCAAATTCCGGCAGGCCTGGCGTTCAGCCGCCTGGGCGTGAGCCGGATCCTGCCGACCGCCATGGTCATGACATCGTTACTGACAGGCTTGGTGGGTACTGCTGGCTCACTGCTCGCATTGAAAATCTATCGGTTTGGCTTGGGCCTGGCCGAAGGGCCGCTGCCGATCAGCATGACTACCACCATCAATAACTGGTTCCCACCGAGGGAAAAGGGCATTGCTTCAGGCATATTCCTGTCTGCGGTCAAGTTCGGCCCTGTAATCGTGCCGCCGATGTGCGCCGTGATAATCGCGGTCTGGGGCTGGCGTGAGGTGTTCTACTTCTTTGCAATACCCGGCATCCTGTTGTCGATCGCCTGGTATTTCATGATTGCGGATCACCCGTCGAAAAGCCGCTTCGTCAATCAGGCGGAGCTTGACTACATCACTGACGAAACATTGCCCGACATCGTCGCCAGCCATAAACCCGCCGCGCACAAGGCTCCAAGGCTGGGCTTCAAACGTCTGGACTTCTTCATCCGGCGCCGCGAAGTGTCAGCGTTGGAGACCAAACGCCAGGTGTTTGGCTCCTGGCTGATCTGGGGAAGCGCGCTGGCGTATTGCTTCCAGTTGGGCGTCTCCAGCGTTTTGTTGTCCTGGATCCCGACCTACCTGATTACCGTCAAAGGCTTCTCGCTGATGAACATGGGACTGGTCTCGGCAGCGCCTTGGGTTGGTGCGGTGCTGGGCAACCTGTTGGGCGGGTACTGCTCAGACCGTTGGCTGGGTGGCCGGCGCAAGCCGGGGATGCTCCTGTCGGCGCTGGGTACGTCGGTGATGATGTACCTGTTGATCCATTCGCCTGCCGACCCCCTGTCGTACGGCCTTTTGCTGATGGCGACCGGCGTCGTGCTGAGCTTTGGGTTCTCGTCGTACATGGTCTATCCCATGGCATTGGCGACCAAGCAAACCTTCCCCGTCGCCAACGCGATCGTCAACATGATCGGGCAGCTAGGCGCGGCAGCGACGCCTTTCCTGACCGGACTCTTGCTTGACAGCTACGGCTGGAACTACGTGTTCACCTACCTTGCTATTGGTTCGTTTGCCAGCTTCGTGCTGTTGCTGACGATTCTGGAGCCGGTGCCGAAGGCCAAGAAGGCGTGACCTCACGGGGTATGGCGTCACCCGTTGTGAATAATCAGTCTGTTTGAAAGGAGTTAATGATGCACGCAGAAGATAAAGCCTTGGTCGCGCTGTTCGATGGGCTCGATACCCCCGGCGTTTCGGACGCCCTGGACAAGCTCGGCCTGCCTGGCCATTGCTTTGGTGTAATGCCGTTGGACAATTACAAGCAGGTAGTCGTGGGGCCTGCTTTCACGGTGAAGTACGTGTCGGCAAGCGTGCCGCCAGGCACTGTTGGTGACTTCATCGAGGATGTCGCTGAAGGCGATATCGTCGTCATCGATAACGATGGCCGTACCGATTGCACCGTGTGGGGCGACATCATGACCCAGTATGCGGGCACTCGGAACATCGCCGGCACGGTAATCGATGGTGTCTGCCGCGATGTCAACAAGGCCTTGGGTGATGCATATCCACTGTTCACTCAAGGGCGGTTCATGCGCACCGGCAAGGACCGCGTCCAGGTCGAATCAGTCAACCAGCCAGTTTCCATCGGTCAGGCTCGTGTTTGCCCTCGTGACATCATCGTCGCCGATGCCAATGGCGTCGTCGTGGTGCCACGTGCCCGGGCGCAGGAGGTTGCTCAGGTGGCCCGTCAGATCGAAGCGATCGAAGCGGATATCCGATCATTGATCAGCCAAGGCCGCACCCTCAAGCAAGCGCGCGAAGAGCTGGGCTACCACACCTTGCAACGCAAGCCGTAAGGGTTGGTCTGCTGACCCGCAATAGGCGAAGGCGGCAAGTGAGGCGTTCATCGTGTTGAGCGCGGCACTCGCCGTTTTTTGCGTCCAGTACCAGTGGATTGCACAGCAGATCATCGAGGCCTTTTTACAGCACATGCCTGTCAATAGATGCGGGGCACGACAACAGCGCGATGCTCATCCGTGCAATCCAGGCTTCTATTCTGGTTTCATCAACTGGGTTCGGCCGATTGCGCATGCCATCGGCAGTTTCAATCAATGCAAAGATTGCCGCGATTGCGCTGGGAATGTCCTGAACGATGAACTGTCCGCAGCGCTGCCCCTTTTCTATCGTCTGACGCAGCGGCGCCTGCAGTTTGTCGAGCGCTTGCGCTAGCCACACGCGCTGGCTCGCTTTCACATGTCGCGATTCGTGACGCAGCAGCAGCTCTTCGCAGGGATGCGAGCGCTGACGGGCCAATAGAAAGCCCAGGTAGCCCTGCAAGTCACGGGTATACGGGCCACGCTGCCAAGCCTCCAGCCGCTGCGCGAGGATGCTCAGCAGGACATCGAGGAGCAAGTCCTGTTTACTCGCGATATGGTGATAGAGGCTACCGGGTTGCAGGCCAACACGGGCGGCCAGCTGGCGCATGCTCATGGCGCCGTAGCCGTGCTCGGCCATCAGTTCACGGGCCGCATCCAGCAGGGCATCCGGGCAATCGTGCATGTGCGGAGCTTCAGGCATAGGCTGGCATTCTGGAAAGGGCACGCAATAGCCGACAGACAGCGCGGCGGCAGCGGTTACGTGAAGGGCGCTTGTTCATTATTCTACCTCCAGGCAAAAAACCAGGCAGGCTGCCAAGAGTCCGTCAGAACCGCGGAGGCAGCCTGCCTGGGGAAACCGTTTTGCTCAGTCGTCTTGCGTGATGCGCTCGAGCGTGGCACGAGCACGCAGTATCACTGGCGCATCGACCATCTGTCCGTCGAGGGTGAACACGCCGGCGCCGCTTTCGGCGCCCGCCACCACTCGCCGCGCCCAGTCCACCTCGGCGGCCGAAGGTTGCAATGCCTGGTGAATGACTTTGACCTGGCTGGGATGGATACACAACGCGCCGCCAAAGCCCATGTCACGCACGAAGGCGGTGTGCCGGCGCAGGCCATCGGTGTCCTGAATAGACGGGTACACGCCGTCCAACGGTGCGGCAAGCTTCGCCACTCGGGTGTGCAGCAGGACGGCGTAGCGGGCGTGCGCCAGAACCTGCTCGGCGGCCTCGCTGCCGGTGCGCAGGTTCAGGTCCAGCCCCAGGTCAAGGCTGCCAAAGGACAGCCGCTCGACGCCGACGCTCGCTGCCAGTTGCGGCAATGCCACCAACCCACGTGCGCTTTCGATAATCGGCCAGACCGGCTTGCCCGTCGCATGCGCCAAGCGGACCTGCTCGGCGGTCTCGGCCTTGGGCAACAGAATGCCTCGCACGCCCTCATGACGTTGGCACAGCTCCAGGTCGGCTTCATGTGACCAGTGATCCGGGGCGTTGACCCGGACCAGCACCTGGGCCTCTGGATGTGTCAACAGAAACGCCTCAAGGTTGTCTCGGGCCTGCTCCTTGGCGGCCTCTTCGACGGCGTCCTCGAGGTCGACGATCACCCGATCGGCACCACTGGCCAACGCTTTGGGAATGCGCTCCGGCCGGCTGGCCGGGACGAACAGGGCACTGCGTACGACGGCCTGGCTCATTGTGCGGCTCCTGTGGTGAACTCCACTTCACCGGATTGCGCCATACCGGCAGCGGCGGTCGCCCAGACCTGCGCCTTGCCGGACTCCAGCAGCCGGCCACCGACCTCGAATGCGTCGGGTGAAATCAGCGGGCGCAAGCCGCGGAAGTGGAAGCGGCGTACGCGGGCAGCCGGGTTCGCCTGCTGGAACGCCCGCAGGCTGAAGGTAGCGATGAGCGGGCCGTGTACCACCAACCCCGGATAGCCTTCGGTTTCGGTGACATAAGGCCAGTCGTAGTGAATGCGGTGGCCATTGAAGGTAACCGCCGAATAGCGGAACAGCAGCGTCGCGCTGGGCTCGACGATCTGCTTCCAGACGGCTTCCGGGGCTGCTTCTGTGCCGCCGAGTTTGGGTGGGGAGGGCTCGCGGTAGACGATATCCTGCTCCTCCACCAACATGGTACGGCCTTCCTGAACAAATTCGTGCTTGACCGTGACGAACAATAACGAGCCGGTTCGGCCGTGTTTTTCTTGTACGTTGAGGATGGTCGAGCGACGTGATACTTCGGCGTCCACGCGCAATGGCAAAATGAACTCCAGGCGGCTCCCGGCCCACATACGGTTGCGGTTGTCCGCGGGCGGCAGGAAGCCGCCGCGGGCAGGGTGGCCATCACTGCCCAGGCCCACCGCATCGACCGTATCCTGGAAGAACGCCCAGTGCCAGAGCAAGGGCAGGGCGTCGCCTGGGCCAGGTGCCGGCTCGCTCAGGGTCGCGGCGATGCGCTTGACCAGGTTGTGGCTGATGCGGTCGTGGTTGGTTTCGGTGCGTCCAATCCAGGCGCTGAGGTCTTGTGTTGTCATTGTGTTTTTCCTCGTCTGTTCAAAGGTGGCTGGCAAGTTCCGGAACGGCGTCGAACAGATCCGCTACCAAGCCGTAATCGGCCACCTGGAAGATCGGTGCCTCTTCGTCCTTGTTGATCGCAACGATCACCTTGGCGTCTTTCATGCCGGCCAGGTGCTGGATCGCGCCGGAGATACCGACGCCGATGTACAGCTGCGGGGCGACGATCTTGCCGGTCTGGCCGACCTGCATGTCGTTCGGCACGAAGCCTGCGTCGACCGCAGCGCGCGAGGCACCGACGGCAGCGCCGAGCTTGTCGGCCAGGCTGTACAGGTGCTTGAAGTTGTCACCGTTGCCCATGCCGCGGCCGCCGGAAACGACGATCTTGGCAGCGGTCAGCTCTGGGCGGTCGGACTTGGCCAGCTCTTCGTCAACAAAGGCCGAGATACCGGCGTTGTGCGCGGCACTCACCGCTTCAAGGGCAGCCGAGCCACCTTCGGCGGCGACTGGGTCGAAGCCGGTGGTACGCACGGTGAGGACCTTGACCGAAGCGCTCGATTGCACAGTGGCAATGGCGTTACCGGCGTAGATCGGGCGCTTGAAGGTGTCGGCGGACTCGACCGAGATGATCTCGGAGATCTGGTCCACGTCCAGCAGCGCGGCAACGCGCGGCAGGATGTTCTTGCCGTTGCTTGTGGCCGGGGCCAGTACGTGGCTGTAACCGTTGGCCCCGCTTTGTTCAACAAGCGCAACGATCAGCGGTGCGATGTTTTCCGGGAGCATGTGGGCGTAGGCGGCGTTATCGGCCACCAGCACCTTGGCCACACCGGCGATCTTGGCAGCAGCCTCGGCAACGCCGCCGACGTTCTGGCCAGCGACCAGCACGTGCACATCACCACCGATCTTGGCGGCTGCAGCGACAGTGTTCAGGGTGGCCAGGGCTACGGCGCCGGCTTCAGGACCTTGTAGAAGGTCAGCGACAATCAGGATAGTCATGTTCAGATTACCTTCGCTTCGTTCTTCAGCTTCTCGACCAGTTCGGCCACCGACTTGACCTTGATGCCAGCGCTACGGGCAGCCGGCGCTTCAACTTTCAGGGTTTTGTTGGTGGAGGCGAGCGATACGCCCAGCGCGTCTGGAGTAACGGTCTCCAGCGGCTTCTTCTTGGCCTTCATGATGTTCGGCAACGACGCATAGCGCGGCTCGTTCAGGCGCAGGTCGGTGGTGAGGATGGCTGGCAGGTTCAGCGATACGGTCTGCAGGCCGCCATCGATTTCACGGGTGACGTTCAGCTTGTCGCCAGCAACGATGACCTTGGAGGCGAAGGTGCCCTGGGCGTAGCCGGTCAGCGCGGCCAGCATCTGGCCGGTCTGGTTGTTGTCGCTGTCGATGGCCTGCTTGCCAAGGATGACCAGCTGAGGCTGCTCTTTGTCGACAACGGTTTTCAACGCCTTGGCCACCCCAAGCGAGCCCAGCTCGTCGCTGCTTTCGACCAGGATCGCGCGGTCGGCGCCGAGGGCCAGCGCGGTGCGCAATTGCTCCTGGGCGGTGGGCGGGCCGACCGACACCGCGATGATCTCACTGGCGATACGCTGTTCTTTGAGCCGGACCGCTTCTTCGACGGCGATTTCGCAGAAGGGGTTCATGGACATCTTGACGTTGGTAAGGTCGACGCCGGAGTTGTCCGCTTTGACGCGAACCTTGACGTTGTAGTCGACCACACGCTTGATTGCGACCATCACTTTCATGGGCAGTTTGACTCTCGATTATGGTTCCAAGACTGCAAAAAAGAGGGGTCAGATGACCCCACAAGCGCGCAGTTCCTCTATACGTTCGGCAGACAGGCCGAGTTGCGCGAGTATGCTCGCGCTGTGCTCACCCAGGCCTGGCACCGCATCCATGCGCGGGCTGAACGCGTTGCTGCTGCCGGGGGGGAGCAGGCTGGGGATGCTGCCGTTGGGCGTCGCCACGTGCCGCCAGCGCTCGCGGGCCTGAAGTTGTGGGTGCTGCCAGACGCCCTGCATGTCGTTGACGCGGGCGTTGGCGATGCTGGCTGTGTCGAGGCGGGCGATCACGGTGTTGAAGTCGAGTGCGGCGAACGCTTCGATGATCAGTGCGCGCAAGGCGTCGCGGTTTTCCACGCGCTTGAAGTTGGCCGAAAAGCGCTCATCGTCGGCAAGCTCCGGCTGGAGCAGGACCTGCTCGCAGAACAGCCGCCATTCACGCTCGTTCTGCAGCCCGAGCATGATGGTGTTGCCATCGCCAGTAGGGAAGGGGCCGTAGGGGTAGATGGTGGCGTGTGCCGCGCCCGCACGTGGCGGCGGAGTTGCACCTTCATAGGCGTAGTACAGCGGATAGTTCATCCACTCCACCAGGCTTTCCAGCATCGACACGTCGATATGGCTACCTTCACCTGTCTTGCCACGCAGCAGCAGGGCCGAGAGCACGCCGGTATAGGCGTACATGCCGGCGGCGATATCGGCAATCGAGTTGCCCGCCTTGGCCATCTGATCGTCGCCCGGGCCGCCGGTTACCGAAAGAAACCCGCCTTCGCTCTGGATCAGCAGGTCGTAGGCTTTCTTCTGCTCGTAGGGGCCACCGGCGCCATAACCTGAAATGTCGCAGACGATCAATTTCGGGAAGCGCGCGTGCAGTGCATCGAACGACAGGCCCAACCGCGCAGCGGCGCCCGGTGCCAGGTTTTGCACCAGTACATCAGCCTGTTCCAGGAGTTGGTCGAGAATATCGCCGGCGAGCTTCTGCTTGAGGTCAAGCGAAAGACTTTCCTTGGAGCGGTTGGTCCAGACGAAGTGTGAAGCCAGGCCATTGACTCGCTGGTCGTAACCCCGCGCAAAGTCGCCGACACCCGGCCGTTCAACCTTGATCACCCGGGCGCCGAGGTCGGCCAGTTGACGGGTGCAGAAGGGCGCGGCGATGGCATGTTCGAGGCTGATGACGGTGATACCGTCGAGAGGGCGGATGCCCGTCGGCTGGCTCATGGTTTTTATCTCTCTTGTCATGGCAGGCCCCTGCCGCCTGGGCGACAAGGGGCGACTTCGGTCAGAACGAGCGTGGCAACTCCAGCAGGTGCTCGGCGACATACGACAGGATCAGGTTGGTCGAGATCGGCGCAACCTGGTACAGGCGGGTCTCGCGGAACTTGCGTTCAACGTCGTATTCATTGGCAAAGCCGAAGCCACCGTGGGTTTGCAGGCAGGCGTTGGCGGCTTCCCAGCTGGCCTTGGCGGCCAGGTACTTGGCCATGTTGGCGGCAGCACCGGCGTTCTTGCCGCTGTCGTATTCTTCACAGGCACGCCAGCGCATCAGGTCGGCGGCTTCGATCTCGATATGTGCCTCGGCGATCGGGAACTGTACACCCTGGTTCTGTCCGATCGGGCGGCCAAACACCACGCGGTCGCGGGCATACTGGCTGGACTTCTCGACGAACCAGCGACCATCACCGATGCATTCTGCGGCGATCAGGGTGCGCTCGGCATTGAGGCCGTCAAGGATGTAACGGAAGCCTTTGCCTTCTTCGCCGATCAAGCTACTGGCAGGGATCTCCAGGTTGTCGAAGAACAGCTCATTGGTCTCGTGGTTGACCATGTTGGCGATCGGCTGCACGGTCAGGCCGTTGCCGATGGCCTCGCGCAGGTCGACGAGGAAGATCGACATGCCTTCGGATTTCTTCTTCACCTCGGCGAGCGGCGTGGTGCGGGCCAGGAGGATCATCAGGTCGGAGTGCTGAACCCGCGAGATCCATACTTTCTGACCGTTGATCACGTACTTGTCGCCCTTGCGCACGGCAGTGGTCTTGATCTTGGTGGTATCGGTGCCGGTGGTGGGCTCTGTGACGCCCATCGACTGCAGGCGCAGTTCGCCGCTGGCCAGCTTGGGCAGGTAATAGCGTTTCTGTTCTTCGCTACCGTTACGCAGCAGCGTGAACATGTTGTACATCTGACCGTGGATGGTGCCGGAGTTGCCCCCGCAGCGGTTCACTTCCTCGAGGATTACCGAGGCCTCGGCCAGGCCAAGGCCCGATCCGCCATATTCCTCAGGGATCATCGCCGAGAGCCAACCAGCGTCGGTCATTGCTTTGACGAAGGCTTCCGGAAAGCCTTTTTCCTCATCGATCCTGCGCCAGTACTCGGCGGGGAAGTCACCACACAAGGCGCGCACGCCTTCACGGATGGCATTGAGTTCTTCGTTATCGTAGTCGCTCATTATTGTTCTCCAGGCGAGGCAGGCTTGCAGCGTCGTCGTGGTTCGGCTGCAAACCTGCCCCTAACGCGGTCAGAGAGGCTGGAAGCCGAGGGCAGCGCGGAAGCGGTTCTTGACGTAGTGGCCGTCGCGCGGCGGAAGCACCCGCGGCGGGTTCTCCGCCTTGATCTTGACGGTGGCCAGTTTCACCCCTTCACGGCTGGCGAAGCGTTCGCGCAGGTCATGCACGCCCTCCATCTCGCGAATTTCACTGTTCCAGCTGAAGCCGCAGGTCTGTGCGACCTGGTCGAGCTTGATACCAAAGCCGGCATGGCTGACCTGCATGCCCGTTTCACCGAAGTGGCCGTTGTCCAGCACCACGATGGTCAGGTTGGCCGGTTTTTGCAGCGACACGGTGGCCAGTGCCCCAAAGCCCATCAGCAGCTCGCCGTCACCCGTAATCACCACGACCGATTTTTCCGGCTGGGCATTGGCCAGGCCAAGGCCCACGGTGATGGCGCTGCCCATTGCGGCCCACAGGTAGTAGTTGCCGTCGTGGTCACCGGCGGCCATCACGTCGTAGGACGCGGAGCCCAGGCCGGTCACCACCAGCACGTCCTTGCGATCGGCGAGCAGGGTGCGGACCACTTCACGGCGGCACAGGGTGTGGTTAGCGCTTACTTGACCCATTTCTTTTCTCCGATCAGGCGCTGACCGAGCAGCAGGGCAGTGGCAGAATCACCGTTGAAGGCCATGGTGGCGGCGCCATGCAGTAGCGGCGCGACGTCCTCGGGAACATCTGCGCGCCAGGTCATCACCTTCATCAGTTGCAGGGAGGCCTCGGTGGCTTGCCCCATCGGGTTCTGCCAGGCGTTGAACTCGGCCCAGTCGCCACGCATGGTGACCACCATCAACAGAGGGAAGCCGGCGCAGTTCTGCAGGGCAAGGGTGTTGATGCAGTTACCGACACCACTGGACTGCATCAACAGCGCACCGCGCTCGCCGCCGAGCCAGGCGCCGGCCAGGTAGCCGATGCCTTCTTCTTCGGTGGTGAGGACGACGGCCTTGATACCAGGGTCCTGGTAGGACATGCGGATGGCGGCCGAGTGGCCGGCGTCCGGGACGAATACGACATGCTTGACGTCGTGAGCCTTGAGGACGCGGAAAACGTCTTCTTGCCAGCTTTGTTCAGCTTCTTGCGATGACATGGTTGTCTCCAGTGCTGCTCTTGTTTTGCCTCATCATGAAGTGAAAGCACGGCACCGACGATTACCATTTTTCTCTTTGAGATATGCCGGCCTGGCATAGCTTGATGTCGCGTCGCAGAGGCAATACAAAGGGGCCGCATAGCGGCCCCAGGATGGCTGGCGTCAGGAAAGTCGCCAGGAGAGTGCGGGAAAAGCAGCGCTTACCTCACGGCTGTGTCGCCTGCATACTGCTCACCGGCATGCCGGTATTCTCTTCCACCTTGCCATCCCCGCTGATGTAGCCATGGCGGGTCAGGTTAGGCATCAGCATCGAGGCAATGAAGGTCACGCAGAGCACTGCCGCGACGTAGAAGAAGAAGTAGTCCTCGGTGCCTTCTGCCCGGAACGACAGCGCCACATACTCGGCGGTACCGCCAAACGCCGCATTGCCGATGGCGTACGGGAAGCCTACACCCAAGGCCCTCACCGCCGGTGGGAACAGCTCGGCTTTGACGATGCCTGCGATGGGGGTGTACAGCGAGGCGATCACCAACCCGCCGAACACCAGCGCAAACGCCACGAAAGGGCTTTGCGTACCCTTGATCGTGAACAGCAGCGGGATCACCAGTAGAACTCCCAGCCCCGAGAACATCAGCATGTGGATCTTGATCCCCAGCCGGTCAGCCATGAGCCCGAACAGCGGCTGGCACAGCATGAAGCCGATCAGCGCAGAGGTCATGATGAAACTCACCGTCTCTGCGTCGAAGCCGGCTGAAATCACCAGAAACTTCTGCATGTAGGTGGTGAATGTATAGAAGTACAGCGAGCCGCCAATGGTAAAGGCAATGACCAGGGCGACCGCGCGTTTGTGTTTGAACATGCCGCGCAACGAGCCAGCACCCTCACGCTTCATGTCTTTTTTCGACGCGGTCTCGTGCATCGAACGACGCAGGTAGACCACCACGACGGCGCTGACTGCGCCGATGAAGAACGGGATCCGCCAGCCCCACTCGCGCAGCTGTTCGTCTGTCAGGGTCTGCTGCAGGATCACCACGGTGAACAGCGCCAGCAGTTGCCCGGCTATGATCGTGAAGTACTGGAACGAACCGTAGAAGCAGCGACGCCCCGGTGTGGCGATTTCACTGATGTAGGTGGCGCCTGTACCGTATTCGGCGCCTACCGAGAGCCCCTGAATCAGCCGTGCGACCACCAGCATGATCGGTGCCGCGATACCCACCGTTTCATAGGTCGGCATGACCGCGATCATTAATGAGCCGCCACACATCATGAATACCGAGATGATCATCGAGACCTTCCGGCCTCGCGTATCAGCGAGCCAGCCGAAGATCCACCCGCCCAATGGACGCATGAAGAAACCGACGGCAAATACGCCAGCAGTGGCCAGCAGTTGAGTGGTGGTATCGCCTTTTGGGAAGAACGATGCCGCGAAGTAGATCGCGGTGTAGGCGTAGATGAAAAAATCGTACCACTCGACCAGATTCCCCGAGCAGGCACCCATGATCGCGCGGACACGATTGGGTTGGCGGGCGGGTGCATCATCGAGATCGGTATTGATCGGCAGGGGGGTGGACATGGTAGTTAACCTCTGGCAAAGCACGAGACATCACGAAGCGACAACAAGCGCTCCGTGCATGGCTTGGGGGCATTTCTGCGCGTCAGTGAGGGGGCTGTATTCGCAAACAGAACGGCTGGAGTGCAACCGGTCCTGCCAGAGGAGGGGGGGTGATGGATAGCATGATCAAGTCCTCTAGTCTTA
This sequence comes from Pseudomonas sp. WOUb67, assembly GCF_050058005.1. Taxonomy (NCBI): domain Bacteria; kingdom Pseudomonadati; phylum Pseudomonadota; class Gammaproteobacteria; order Pseudomonadales; family Pseudomonadaceae; genus Pseudomonas; species Pseudomonas sp. WOUb67. The sequence goes on from NZ_CP170112.1 coordinate 3,958,267, forward strand.
TTCTTGTGAGGCATCGCGCATCGAGGCGCGACTTGCCTGCAAGCTACTCCACGAAGCACGCCTGAATAAGGGGACCAGGTGACTATCTGATATGCTGAAATTCTATAGCTGGTAGCAGGTGGGCTGTTTAGACTGCGATGCCACCCCATTTCCCCACGTTGGTCAGCCTATGGACGTCGTACAGCTCAAAACACTTATTCATGTCGCCGAGCTCGGCAGTCTCAGCAAGGCCTCTGATCGACTGCATATCGCTCAACCGGCGCTGAGTCGCCAGATACGTCAGCTGGAAAAAGAGCTGGGGGTCTACCTGTTTGAGCGCCACGGTCGCGGCATGATCATCACCGAGGCCGGTAGTGAAGTGCTGCAGCATGCCACGCGCATCATGGATGAACTGGAGGCAATTCGCAGTTCGGTGGTGGGTGGTCAGGGAGCCTTCCGTGGCGCCGTCGCGATCGGCACCACACCGACCATTGCCGAGATCATGACGGTGCGGCTGGTGAAACGCATTCGCGAGGAAAATCCGGATTTGTCTATCCGTTTCTCCTCTGCCTTCAGCGGCTACTTGCTGGACTGGATCCAGCGCGGCGAACTGGAGCTGGCGATCTCCTATGATCTTGAGCCTTTGCACACGCTGCGCATCGTGCCGGTGATGATGGAGAACCTGGTCCTGGTAGGGCCACCCAGTGCCGGTCTGACGATGGACCAGGCCGTCAACTTCGCAAGCCTGGCTCACCAGCAGTTGGTCCTGCCCAGCCCGCGACATGGCTTGCGCAAGATCATGGACCGTTGCGCTGCAGATCTCGGTTTCAAGATTGTAGCCAGCGTCGAGGCAGATTCGTTTGGGGCAATGATCGATCTGGTCCGCAATGATTTCGGCCTGACCGCCTTGCCATTGGCGTCTATCTACGGCCACTTGCAAAACGGCACGCTTTGCGCAGCGCCACTGGTAGAGCCGACGCCTATGCGCAAACTGGTCATGGTGTCACCTGCCGACAGGCGAGTAAGCCCAGCCACCCGCTATGTTGGCGAGACGTTCGTAGCGTTGGCGTCAGAATTGGTGGAGCAGGGGATCTGGGCTGGTCACATGCTTTGATCACGTTCGCAACATGACCAAGCAAGCCGTCTCGGCGATACCGGAGGTAACGAAAATGATAGGCCACCTGGATCATCTGGTGCTTACCACCATTGATGTCGAAGCATGCAAAGACTTCTACATCCGCGTCATGGGCATGCGCCTCGAGACTTTCGGGGCAGGGCGCATGGCTTTCTGTTTTGGCAATCAGAAGATCAATGTCCACGTCCGCGGCCAAGAGTTCGAGCCGAAGGCCCATCTGCCCGTTCCTGGCGCACTGGACTTGTGCTTCATCGCCAGCGTCGGTCTTGAACAGGTGATTGCAAACCTGCAAGCCCAGGAGTGGCCGATCGTTGAGGGGCCTATTCAGCGCACTGGTGCCACAGGTCCTATCCGTTCGGTCTACGTCCGTGACCCAGATCTAAACCTGATCGAGATTTCCGAGCAGCTGTGAACGCGATCGTTCCGGGAACGGATTCTCCGCAGCGCCCGGGCGAAGGACGCAGGTACTGGTCACGGGTGCGCGGATCAATCTGCGGAAAAGATGTCGTTTTAGCTGAGCCGATTCGGGCGACCAAGTTAGGTGTAGAAAGCCTGGATGCAGTTCATGAACATCCATGACAAGATACATCATTTAACATAATATGCATTATCCGAACATTCGTATTTTATCACTGCGCCGTGGTGAGCCTGCTCAAGGCTCTCATTCGTCGAAACCGGTCCATTGGTTGATCCAGATTAAGGTTGGCTCGGATTACCTTCATTAAAATTTTGACTCCGCACCCTCACGGGGAATCTGGCATGACCATCATCGTAACCGGCGCTGCAGGATTTATCGGTAGCAATCTCGTTCAGGCGCTCAACCAGCGCAACGAAACCGAGATCATTGCCGTCGACGATCTGACCGATGGCGACAAATTCCGCAACCTGGCCGACAGTGAAATTGCCGACTACCTGGACAAGGACGATTTTCTCGATCGCTTTGCTCGTGGTGAGTTCGGCAAGGTGCGTGCCGTGCTGCACCAAGGTGCATGTTCAAGCACCGTCGAAGCTGATGGTCGTTTCATGATGGATAACAACTACCGGTTCAGCCGTGAATTGCTGGCGTCTGCTCAGCGCCAACGGGTTCCGCTGTTATATGCGTCATCGGCAGCCGTGTATGGCGCCGGTCAGGATTTTCGCGAACTACGTGAATGTGAGCGCCCGCTAAACGTCTATGGCTATTCCAAGTTCCTGTTCGATCAACAGGTGCGCCGGCAACTGACGACAGCAAGCAGCCAGGTCGTCGGGTTGCGTTATTTCAACGTCTACGGGCCCCATGAGCAGCACAAAGGTACGATGGCGTCAGTGGCCCTGCACTGCTTCAACCAGTACCAGGCCCATGGAAAAGTCAGCCTGTTCGGCAGCTATAGGGACTATCCCAGCGGTGGACATCTGCGTGATTTCGTCTCTGTGGATGACGTGGTCAAGGTCAATATGTTCTTCCTTGACCGCCCACAATTGAGCGGCATTTTCAATGTCGGCAGTGGTCGCGCCCAGCCGTTCAATGACGTTGCCTTGGCTGTGATCAATAGGCTGCGTGAGCAACAAGACCAACCGCCTTTGTCCCTCGAGACGGCGTTGCTTGAGGGTGTGCTTGAGTACAGCGAATTTCCTGATCATTTGCGTGGCAAATACCAGTGCTACACCTGTGCCGACCTGGAGCGCTTGCGCGCTGCCGGTTACCAGGCACCTACATTGACAGTCCAGCAAGGCGTGGCCCGCTACTGCGACTGGTTGCAGGGTATCCAAAGCCCGCCGCCTGCTCCATTCAAGCAGACGGCGGCAGCTTGAGATTGCTTGCCTACGCGCACGAAGTGTGATTTTATCTATTAATTGTTCGCTTTTTGGATGCCTATTGCTGATAACTACACTAAATAGTCATTTAGCGTAGTTATCAAATAAGCGCTCCTCTATTTCAGCATACGCGCAGCACTGGCCGCATCACAGGCCATGTCCAAGTCGTCCCCCGACAGGACTTTCGCGTAATGATCTTTCAACTCCTGCTCCCAGCTAGCCACCTGCTCAAGCAGGTATTCGGCCTCATCACGTCCCAGTGCAAAATGTGTATGGTGGCTGAGCAAATTGCCTCGACTCACCTGACTGCCCTCTCGACCAACAGCCATAGCCAAGGCCTTAGCGGGCCCCTCGTCAAGCATGGGCAAGACGTCGTACATCGGTGAAAGCCGCCACTCCCCGCCAACCCATATCACGGCATGATTGCGTGGATGATCATCAGAGTTCCCTACCAAGGCGTTGTAACACATGCGTTTGAACAGCTCCTGCAAGTCGCCATGTGGCACGCCGCGCCGGCGCATCTCGTCTGCCACGGCGGCATAGCGCCAATCCCTGTGGTGCGGGCCGTCCCACTCCGAATCTAGCAAGGTCAGCGCGCTGAGCATCGGTATGCGCCGGGCCCCCTCGGCAATCGGAGTACGGTCAAAGCGTTCGATCAGCAAGGTGGAAGGGTTTTCGGCATGCAGTGCGGTACGCGCCACATTCATGCCCTTCCCTGCCGCAAATGTCATGCAGGCATACTCGATCGTCGGTAAGTCGTAGTGGTCAAACCGATCACGTGGTTTGGCCAGAATAAGCATCCCGTTGTCTTGAAGGGTGCGTTTCGGCCGTGCTCCACCCAATGCGGAGCGTTGCTGACGTACATTCAGGGCGACGGTCGATTCGCTGTCGATTTGCCCGTCATACACTGCCTCGCAGGCAGCAACGAATTTTGCCAGCCCTTTCAGGCTTGGTACGGAACCCTCGCCGATGCCTTCGGCAGGCGTCGTGGCAGTGCCGGCCATCAGGTTGCCGATGCGGTCGTTGTTGGGTGACTTGAGCAAAAAGTCGATTGTGCCCAAGTCTTGGCCGTAGGCGCGGTGCAGCAGCCTCTCCCCCCAACCGTCGGGCATGGCGTCGTTGATGAAGCCAGGTACCCCGCGGTTTTTGGCAATGCCCGTGTAGGCTTCGGCCCGCAGGGGGTAGTTGATCGGGTCGGGTACCCAGCCGCCACGTGCCACCTGATCTGGGGCATACAGGAACTCGCCCACCTTGCCTTTTAGCGTGAGCCGGCCCAGGGTCATGACCTCGCCCGTTTCCGGATGCTCCATATAGATGTAGGCGCGAGACATCAGAACTCCTCAGGCTTGGGTTTGGCCAAACGCACGCGCCTGGCCGCGATGCCTTGAAGCACATCGTCGCTCTGGGTAAGCAGTGTGACCTGTGAGCTTTTTTCCAGGCCCTCCAGCGATGAGAACACCGTATCGCTGATACCCAACCGCCAAAGCACCAACATGAATGAACGCAGATCCACCAGCTCAGAGCCGCTCTCAATCTTACGCAGCGTGTGCGCTGAAACGTCAATGGCTGCCTTGATGTCAGCCTGGCGCAGGCCGAGCGCGAGTCGGCGTGCCTTCACCAATAGCCCGATTTTGCTGAGTGTGTCGGCACATGCGACGGGAAAGTAACCCGACATAATGTCCACCATCATTAACATTAATATACTTAAGGTTAACCATAGCACATATTAAGTCATGGTTTATTCAGGTTAATGCCTACAGTGGTGGGCCTTATCAAGGATAAGGCCTATGGCTGTCAGCATTAATGGACTCAAGCCAGCCCACCAAAACGCTTATAGAAACTCTCATTCACATCTGGCAATGGCCCGTCTGCTGTCTCCAGCGCTGCATTTAGCCATTCCTCTGCCTTGGCAAACACCAGTCGATACAGGTTGCGGCACAACTGTCGCGCGGCCCTTCCCTCCCAGTCGCCTGGCAGCAGCTCGTCTGGCAGTTGCGGATCGCGCAACAGCAGCCGGCGGTACTCGTGAATCAGCAGCGTGCGCGCCAGAAAGCAATCCTGAGCATCCAGCAGATGCTGCTCTTTCAAGCTCTGCCACAGCGGCCTGAACAGCTGGATGAACTCGCTGTACTGCTGCCCCAGCTCATCGATACGCCAGCTTTCCCGCACCTGGGAGCGCATGGCCTTGGACGCGAGCACTTCCTGGGTGTGGGTTTCGAAGACGATACTGTCGTCGCTGGCTTCCAGGTCACGCAAGGTTGCGGCCAAGTCAGCGCGGTCTGCCCGTGGGCAGCCAAGCAGGTTCGGCGCCATGACGCCAAAGCCCTGCCATTCCAGCTCTTCACGCAAGGCCTTGCGCTTGCCAGCCTCGAGTTGCGACAGCAACACCAACGTCCAGGCGCCATCCCAGGCCGGTTGGCTCGGGCTGTAGACACGTTTGAAGGCTTTTTCGAAACGGCGGCGGCCAGTGCCCGTCAGGCTGTAGTAACTCCGCCGGCCAACCTTTTCAGCGGTCAGCCAACCCTCTTTGGTGAGGCGAAAGATCGACGTGCGGATCAGTCGTTCATTGATGCCGATCGGCTCCAGCAGGTTGATCAGGCTACCCAGCCAGACGGTCCCCCCATGGGGCTCGATGGCATCGCCGTACAAGGTGATGATCAGTGAGCTGGCGCGGATTGGCGTCTGCTCCTGAAAGCGAGTGATCAGGTTGTTCAGTGGGGCAAGATTGCTCATGGGCGAACTGTGCGCGGATAAAGCACCGACTATACCTGTGCGGCGGGCCGCCTGACCATTACGTGACGCTACCAGGCTCATGCGGTCGCCTGGCCTTTGGGCCTCACACCAGTATCCTCCATGCGCGGGCGCCCTGGTTCGGCTTCGGCCAATGGCGGGCATTCGACCATGCTGTTCATGCAGCGCTGCGCCAGGTGCTGATACTCCGTAGTGCCGCGCTGCTTCCAGGCCAACTCCTGTTCGCTCAAGGGCCGTTTCACCTGGGCGGGCGAGCCCATCACCAGGCTTTGCGCTTCACATGCGAAACCGGCTTTGACGAACGCGGTCGCCGCGACGATGCAGCGTGGGGCGATATGGGCGCCATCCATCACCACTGCATTCATGCCGATCAAGGCGTCCTCCCCCACTTTGCAGCCGTGCAACACCGCGCCATGGCCGACATGCCCGTTTCGTTCGACCACCGTGTCGCCGCCCGGAAAACCATGCATGACACAGGTGTCCTGCAAGTTGGCGCCCTCCTCCAGCACGATGCGGCCGAAATCGCCCCTGAGCGATGCCAGGGGGCCTATGTAGCAACGAGGTCCGACTATGACGTCGCCGATCAGGACTGCACTTGGGTGCACGTAGGCTGTCGGGTGAACCACAGGCGTCAAGCCGTCCAGTCGATAGCAAGGCATGGAAGCTCCAGAAATGATTTGAAATGGCACTTGATCTTGTATCACAAAATATTTTGTCGTCAATCGGCGTGGTCGTGTATCGCTTTCCGCTCATCAGCATTTTTCTTAAAAATCGGCAAAATGATCAGCGATATGGCCATTATAAGCGCCTAATTGATCATTTGAGGTAAACGGAAACTACACGACTATTCGCATCAAGGGATACGCAATCCAATTTTCTATGTTGCATTCACGTATCACGTAATGCATATACTGGCCTCACCTGGTCGTGATCCAGCGTCACGCCCCTGCAAACAATTCCAAGAAATGCCGGCCCCACGATGTGCCGTGCGTGCAGCCAGAGGAACCCGACATGCCGCGATATCTTGATGTGCAGGCGCCGGAAAACGGCGTTCAGCTCATTACCCTGCAACGTCCCGAGGCACTGAACGCCCTGTGCACCGAGTTACTGGCAGAGCTGGCCGCCGCGCTGGACGCAGCTGCCCGGAATGACCAGATCGGCGCTGTAGTAGTCACCGGTAGTCGCAAAGCATTCGCCGCAGGCGCTGACATCCGCGAGATGGCCGAGCGCGACCTGGTCGGCATCCTCAACGACCCTCGTGTAGCCCACTGGCAACGCATCGCCGCCTTTGGCAAGCCGCTGATTGCTGCCGTCAACGGCTACGCCCTGGGTGGTGGTTGCGAACTGGTGATGTGTGCCGACATCGTCATCGCCGGTACCGACGCCCGCTTCGGCCAGCCGGAGATCAACCTCGGCATCATCCCCGGTGCTGGCGGCACCCAGCGCCTGTTGCGTGCCGTCGGCAAGCCGCTGGCCATGCAGATGGTGCTGACGGGCGAAGCCATCACTGCCCATCACGCCCAGCGGGCCGGCCTGATCAGCGAAATCACCCAGCCCGAACTGACCGTGGAACGCGCCATGCAGCTTGCCCGCAGCATCGCCGCCAAGGCACCGCTGGCAGTGCGCCTGGCAAAAGAGGCGCTGCTCAAGGCCGGTGATACCGACCTGGCCAGTGGCCTGCGCTTCGAACGCCATGCCTTCACCCTGCTGGCCGGCACCGCCGACCGTGACGAAGGCATTCGGGCCTTTCAGGAAAAGCGCCCGGCGCGCTTCCAAGGCCGCTGATCATTTACCCCTCGACTGACGGAGCGAGTCTGTCATGACTTTCCAGCACATCCTGTTTTCCATCGAGGACGGCGTCGCCCTCCTCTCCTTGAACCGCCCCGAACAGCTGAACAGCTTCAACACTGCCATGCACCTGGAAGTGCGCGAAGCACTCAGGCAAGTTCGCCAGAGCAGTGATGCTCGGGTGCTGTTGCTGACGGCTGAGGGCCGCGGCTTTTGCGCCGGCCAAGACCTGTCCGACCGCAACGTCGCCCCAGGCGCCGAGGTGCCAGACCTGGGTGAATCGATCGACAAGTTCTACAATCCGCTGGTGCGCACCCTGCGCGACCTGCCGCTGCCGGTGATCTGCGCGGTAAACGGTGTGGCCGCCGGCGCCGGTGCCAACATCCCGCTGGCCTGCGACCTGGTGCTGGCCGCCCGCTCGGCCAGCTTTATTCAGGCCTTTTGCAAGATCGGCCTGGTGCCGGACTCAGGCGGTACCTGGCTGCTGCCGCGCCTGGTAGGCATGGCGCGGGCCAAAGCACTGGCTATGCTGGGCGAGCGCCTTGGTGCCGAACAGGCCCAGCAATGGGGGCTGATCCACCGCGTGGTGGACGATGCCGCGCTGCGTGACGAAGCCCTCACCCTCGCCCGCCAACTCGCCACCCAGCCCACCTACGGCCTGGCGCTGATCAAGCGCAGCCTCAATGCGAGTTTCGACAACGGCTTCGATGAGCAACTGGAGCTTGAGCGCGACCTGCAGCGCCTGGCTGGGCGCAGCGAGGACTACCGCGAAGGCGTAAGCGCCTTCATGAACAAGCGCACACCCGCATTCAAGGGGCGCTGAACATGGGCGCCCTCGCAAGCAATGTGCAAGTAGCGGTGATCGGTGCCGGTGCCATGGGGGCCGGCATCGCCCAGGTCGCGGCCCAGGCCGGTCACCCGGTGAAGCTTTACGACAACCGCCCGGGGGCTGCCGGCCAGGCAGTGGCCGGTATTGAGCGGCAACTCGCCCGGCTCGTGGAAAAAGGCAAGCTGCAGGCCGTAGAGCGCGAAATGATCAGCCTTCGGCTATCCCCGGTCGACACGCTCGAAGCATTGGCTGATGCCGGCCTGGTGATCGAGGCCATCGTCGAGAACCTGCAGGTCAAGCAGGCGCTGTTCAGCCAGCTTGAAGCCCTGTGCGCAGCTGATTGCATCATTGCCAGCAACACCTCGTCACTGTCCATCACCAGCCTGGCTGCCGGTCTCACACGCCCGCAGCAAGTGGTTGGCATGCACTTCTTCAACCCGGCACCGCTGATGGCGCTGGTCGAGGTGGTGTCAGGCCTGGCAACCGAACCGGCCGTGGCCGCGTGCATCTACGATACCGCCCAGGCCTGGGGCAAACAGCCGGTGCACACGCGCTCGACACCGGGCTTTATCGTCAACCGTGTGGCACGGCCTTTCTATGCCGAAAGCCTGCGCCTGCTACAGGAAGGAGCAGCCGATTGCGCCAGCCTTGATGCGCTGCTCCGCGATGCGGGTGGTTTCCGCATGGGGGCGTTCGAGCTGACCGACCTGATCGGCCACGACGTCAACTACGCCGTCACGTGCTCGGTGTTCGATGCTTTCTATGGGGACTTCCGCTTCCAGCCGTCACTGGTACAAAAAGAGCTGGTGGATGCCGGCCGCCTCGGCCGCAAGACTGGCCAGGGCTTCTATAGCTACGCCGAAGGCGCCGAGCGCCCTGTTCCGGCCGAAATGCACAGCTCCAGCAGCGCCGAAGCCTGCGTTATCGAGGGGCACCTCGGTGTGTTGCAGCCACTGGTCGAACGCCTGCGCCAGAACGGCATCGTCGTAACCCAGCGTGCCGGTAGCGGCGTGATCCAGGTCGGTGATGCCACCCTGGCACTGTCCGATGGCCGCCTCGCCAGCCAGCGCGCCCGTGAAGATGGCCTGCGCAACCTGGTGCTGCTCGACCTCGCGCTGGACTACAGCACTGCCTCGCGGATTGCCATCAGCTGGTCGGCCGATACCACCGCAAACGCCCGCGACCAGGCGGTGGCCCTGCTGCAGCGGGCCGGCCTCAAGGTCACTGCGGTCGCCGACCTGCCCGGCCTGGTGGTGCTGCGCACCGTGGCAATGCTCGCCAACGAGGCCGCCGATGCCGTGTTGCAGGGCGTCGGCAGCGCCGCCGACATCGACCTGGCCATGCGCGCCGGCGTCAATTACCCCTGCGGCCCGCTGGCCTGGGCGACGAACATCGGTATTGCCAACACCCTGCGCGTGCTCGACAACCTGCAGCGCAGCTATGGCGAAAGCCGCTACCGCCCTTCCCTGTTGTTACGTCGCTGCGAGGCCAAAGGAGGCACCCTGCATGACTGAACTCGAACTGGCACAAGCCTGTGCCGACGCCATGTATGCCCGCGACCCGGCCACCCAGGGCCTGGGCATCAGCCTGCTGGATGCCGGCCCGGGCCGAGCCAGCCTGCGCATGCCGGTACGCGCCGACATGATCCAGGGCCATGGCACGTGCCATGGCGGCTTCCTGTTCGCCCTGGCCGACTCGGCGTTCGCCTTCGCCTGTAACAGCTATGACCAGGCCACCGTGGCGCTGGGCTGCAGCATTGACTACCTGGCCCCGGCGTTGCGCGATGACGTGCTCACCGCCCATGCCAGCGAAGTCAGCCGCAAAGGCCGCACCGGGCTTTACGACGTGCGTATCGACAACCAGCGCGGTGAGCTGGTGGCGATGTTCCATGGCAAATCCTACAAAGTGCGCGGCACCGTGCTGGCGCAGGAGACGCAAGATGACTGAACACACCCTCGCCGATGCCTTGATCATCGACGCCGTGCGCACCCCCATCGGCCGCTATGCCGGGGCCTTGAGCGGCGTACGTGCCGATGACCTCGCCGCCATCCCGCTGAAAGCCTTGATCCGGCGCCACCCCGAGCTTGACTGGAAAGCGGTCGACGACGTGATCCTCGGCTGTGCCAACCAGGCCGGCGAAGACAATCGCAACGTGGCACACATGGCCAGCCTGCTGGCCGGGCTGCCGCTCGAAGTACCGGGCACCACGATCAACCGACTGTGTGGTTCCGGCCTGGATGCCATCGGTAACGCGGCTCGCGCCCTGCGCTGCGGTGAAGCAGGTTTGATGCTGGCCGGCGGCGTGGAATCGATGTCGCGTGCGCCATTCGTGATGGGCAAGTCGGAGCAGGCCTTTGGTCGCGCGGCCGAGCTGTTCGATACCACGATCGGTTGGCGCTTCGTCAACCCGCTGATGAAGGCTGCCTACGGCACCGATTCGATGCCGGAAACTGCCGAGAACGTGGCTGAACAGTTTGGCATTTCCCGCGCCGATCAAGATGCCTTCGCCCTGCGCAGCCAGCACAAGGCGGCCGCCGCTCAGGCCCGCGGCCGCCTGGCGCAAGAAATCGTACCGGTCGAGATCCCGCAGCGCAAAGGCCCGGCCAAAGTGGTCGAGCACGACGAGCATCCGCGCGGCGACACTACGCTGGAGCAATTGGCCCGCCTCGGCACGCCGTTCCGTGAGGGCGGTAGCGTAACCGCCGGCAATGCCTCCGGCGTCAACGACGGCGCCTGCGCCCTGCTGCTGGCCAGCAGCGCCGCTGCCCGCCGCCATGGCCTGAAAGCCCGCGGCCGTATCGTCGGCATGGCTGTGGCAGGGGTTGAGCCGCGGCTGATGGGCATCGGCCCGGTGCCGGCAACCCGAAAGGTACTTGAGCTCACGGGTTTGTCGCTGGCTGACCTCGACGTCATCGAGCTCAACGAAGCCTTCGCCGCCCAGGGCCTGGCAGTGTTGCGCGAGCTGGGCCTGGCCGACGACGACCCCCGGGTCAACCGCAACGGCGGAGCCATCGCCCTCGGCCATCCGCTGGGCATGAGCGGTGCACGCCTGGTCACAACTGCCCTGCACGAGCTGGAAGAAACCGCCGGGCGCTATGCCCTGTGCACCATGTGCATCGGGGTTGGCCAGGGCATCGCCATGGTCATCGAGCGCCTCTGAGCGGATCAGACCATCCGCCTGTTACCGAACCGAACGCAGCCGTATATGCTGCGCTCATGACACTCACCGCGTTGCCTGCAACCGCTGGCGCGCGGCGTACAAGAACAATTCGAGTGAAGCCATGAACATGTACCATGATGCCGACCGTGCCCTGTTGGACCCGATGGAAACCGCCAGCGTCGACGCCCTGCGCCAGCACCAGCTGGAACGCCTGCGCTGGAGCCTGAAGCACGCCTACGACAATGTGCCGCTGTACCGCCAGCGCTTTGCCGAATGCGGCGCCCACCCCGACGACCTCACCTGCCTCGAAGACCTGGCGAAGTTCCCCTTCACCGGCAAGAACGACCTGCGCGACAACTACCCCTACGGCATGTTTGCCGTGCCCCAGGAAGAGGTGGTGCGCCTGCACGCTTCCAGCGGCACCACCGGCAAGCCGACGGTGGTCGGTTACACCCAGAATGACATCAACACCTGGGCCAACGTCGTCGCGCGCTCGATCCGTGCGGCCGGCGGGCGCAAGGGCGACAAGGTGCATGTTTCCTATGGCTATGGGCTTTTCACTGGCGGGCTTGGCGCACACTACGGTGCCGAACGCCTCGGCTGCACGGTAATCCCGATGTCCGGTGGCCAGACCGAGAAGCAGGTGCAGCTGATCCGCGACTTCCAGCCCGACATCATCATGGTTACGCCGTCGTACATGCTGAACCTGGCCGACGAGATCGAGCGCCAGGGCATCGACCCGCATGACCTCAAGCTACGTCTGGGCATTTTCGGTGCCGAGCCTTGGACCGATGAATTGCGCCGCTCGATCGAGCAACGCCTGGGTATCAATGCCCTCGACATCTATGGCCTCTCGGAAATCATGGGCCCCGGGGTGGCGATGGAGTGCATCGAGACCAAGGACGGCCCGACCATCTGGGAAGACCACTTCTACCCCGAGATCATCGACCCGGTCACCGGCGAGGTATTGCCGGACGGTCAGCTGGGCGAACTGGTGTTCACTTCGCTGAGCAAAGAGGCGCTGCCAATGGTGCGCTACCGCACCCGCGACCTCACCCGCCTGCTGCCCGGCACCGCCAGGCCGATGCGGCGGATTGGCAAGATCACCGGGCGCAGTGACGACATGCTGATCATTCGTGGGGTCAACGTGTTCCCGACCCAGATCGAGGAACAGGTATTAAAAATAAAACAGCTTTCCGAGATGTATGAGATTCATTTGTATCGTAATGGCAACCTGGACAGCGTAGAGGTACATGTTGAGTTGCGTGCGGAGTGCCAGCACCTCGATGAAGGCCAGCGCAAACTGGTTATCGCGGAGCTGAGCAAGCAAATCAAGACCTACATCGGCATCAGCACCCATGTGCACCTGCAGCCCTGCGGGACGCTCAAGCGCTCAGAGGGCAAGGCGTGCCACGTGTACGACAAACGGTTGGCCAGCTGATTCATTCGGCTGCCTTTTCGGCCCCGGCATTGTCCGGGGCTTTTTTTTGCGTTTGTTCTGCCCGCTCTAACAGCTGTGCGTGCCCCCTGTGGGAGCGGGTTTACCCGCGAAGAGGCCGAAAAGCGATACACAAATCTTATTTGATACACATGAAACTGTTTGACGTTCTGTTTTGTATCGCTTACAAATGACTCATGCCTTAGCAGGAGTCCCCGCACATGTACGCACAGCTAGTGGAAACCGGAGTCAAGCGCGTCAAATCATTGGAAGAAATGTCCCCCGAGGAGCGCAACTTCCAGGAAAAGATCGACGCCGAAATCAAGATCGAAGCCAAGAACTGGATGCCCGAGGCCTACCGCCAGACCTTGATCCGGCAGATCTCTCAGCACGCCCATTCGGAAATCGTCGGCATGCTGCCCGAAGGCAACTGGGTCACCCGCGCCCCCAGCCTCAAGCGCAAGCTGCAGCTGATGGCCAAGATCCAGGACGAAGCCGGCCACGGCCTGTACCTGTACAGCGCCATGGAAACCCTGGGCGCCGACCGCGACGAAGAGATCGCCAAGCTGCATAGCGGCAAGGCCAAGTATTCGAGCATCTTCAACTACCCCACCCTCAGCTGGGCCGACATGGGCGCGGTGGGCTGGCTGGTGGATGGCGCCGCAATCGTCAACCAGGTGGTGCTGCAGCGCACCTCCTATGGCCCCTACTCCCGCGCGATGATCCGTATCTGCAAGGAAGAGAGCTTCCACCAGCGCCAGGGCTACGAAATCCTCCTGACCATGATGCGTCACGGCACCCAGGCCCAGCGCGACATGGTCCAGGACGCGATCAATCGCCTGTGGTGGCCATCGCTGATGATGTTCGGCCCCAGCGACGAACACTCCCCGAACAGCGCCCAGTCCATGGCCTGGAAGATCAAGCGCCAGACCAACGACGAACTGCGCCAGCGTTTCATCGACCAGACCGTGCCGCAGCTCGAACTGCTCGGCTGCACCGCCCCCGACCCTGAACTGAAGTGGAACGCCGAGCGCGGTCACTACGACTTCGGCGAAATCCAGTGGGACGAGTTCTATGAAGTGATCAAAGGCAACGGCCCGTGCAACCAGGAACGTGTCGCCACCCGCCGCAAGGCTATCGAGGACGGCGCCTGGGTACGCGAGGCCGCAGTGGCTTACGCGCGCAAGCAACAGAACAAGAACGCCGCCTGAGCGGCGATTGATGCGGAGATCGAAAATGTCTGTCTGGACCCTCTACGAAGTGTTCGTGCGCAGCAAGCACGGCCTTAACCACAAGCATGTCGGCAGCGTGCACGCCGCCGACGCCGCCATGGCCATCGAAAATGCCCGCGAGCTGTACACCCGCCGCAGCGAAGGCGTCAGCCTGTGGGTGGTGCCTTCGGCGCTGATCACCGCCTCCTCCCCCGACGAGAAAGACCCGCTGTTCGCCCCATCGGACGACAAGGTCTACCGCCATGCCAGCTTCTACGAGCTGCCCGATGAAGTCGGACACATGTGAGGTTGGCCATGCACAACGAAGCCCTGATCCCTTACCTGCTGCTGCTTGGCGACAGTGCCCTGGTCCAAGGCCAGCGCCTCTGCGAATGGTGTGGCCACGCCCCTGCCATCGAAGAAGAGCTGGCCCTGATGAACGTTGGCCTAGACCTGGTCGGCCAGGCGCGCAACTGGCTGGAATACGCAGCCGAACTGCTTGACGACGGCCGCGACGCCGATGCCCTGGCCTTCCGCCGGGACGAGCGCGCCTACCGCAACCTGCTGCTGGTCGAGCAGCCCAACGGCGATTTCGCCGTGACTATGACCAAGCAGTTTCTCTACGACGCCTGGCATTACGCCGTGCTACAGGGCCTGGCAGGGTCCAGCGACGAGCGTATTGCCGGTATCGCCGCCAAAGCACTGAAGGAAGTCACCTATCACCTGCGCCGCTCCAGCGAGTGGGTGCAGCGCCTGGGGGGCGGCACAGAAGAAAGCCGGCAACGCATGCTCGCCGCCATACCGGCACTGTGGCGCTTCACCGTCGAGCTGACGGCCGCCAGCGACAACGAGGTGCAGTTGGCCGAAGCGGGTATCGCTGTCGACCCGGCCAGCGTGGGTGCTGCCTGGTTCAAACAGGTGAGCGAGACTTTCGCTTCGGTCGAGTTGCCGCTGCCCAAGGCTGCCAGCCACTTCTACCTGGACAGCCGCAAGGGCCTGCATACCGAGCACCTGGGCCTGCTGCTGGCCGAGATGCAGTTCCTGCCAAGGGCTTACCCCGATGCAACCTGGTGAGCTGATTGCCGGCGACCGTGGCGCGCGGGCGCCACGCGGCGACGACCTGGCCCGGGCCTGGGAGGTGCTGGCCGAGGTCATGGACCCGGAAGTGCCTGTGGTCAGCGTGGTCGACCTGGGGATCGTCCGCGACCTCGACTGGCGCGCCGGCCACCTGCACCTGGTGGTCACGCCGACCTACTCCGGCTGCCCGGCCACCGAGGTGATCGAGGGTGATATCCGCCAGGCGCTGGAGCAGGCGGGTTTCCCCGCACCGGATCTTGAACGCCGGCTGACCCCGGCCTGGAGCACCGACTGGATCAGCGAGCTGGGCCGCGAGCGCCTGCGCCTCTACGGCATCGCCCCGCCCCAAGGCAGCGCCAGCAAGCGCAGCCTGTTGGGTGAAACGCCCCAGGTGTGCTGCCCGCAGTGCGGCAGTGCCCATACCGAATTGCTCAGCCAGTTCGGCTCCACCGCTTGCAAGGCGCTGTACCGCTGCCGCGAGTGCCTGGAGCCGTTCGACTATTTCAAATGCATTTGAGCCGTGGAGAACGCCATGAGCCAGTTTCACAGCCTGACCATCAAGCAAGTGCGCAGCGAAACCCGTGATGCGGTCTCGATTGCCTTCGACGTGCCCGAGCACCTTCAGGCGCAGTTCCGTTTCACCCAGGGCCAGTACCTGGTCATGCGTACCCAGCTGGACAACGAAGAGGTCCGCCGCTCTTACTCCATCTGCAGTGCCGTGCAGGACGGTGAACTGCGCGTGGCCGTCAAGCGCGTGCCAGGCGGGCGTTTCTCGGCGTTTGCCAATGAAGTGCTCAAAGCCGGCCAGCAACTGGACGTGATGCCGCCATCGGGTAGCTTCTTCGTGCCGCTGGACCCTGCCCGCCAGGGCAATTACCTGGGCGTGGCCGCCGGCAGCGGCATTACCCCAATCCTGTCGATTATTGGCACCACCCTGGACAGTGAGCCGCACAGCCGCTTCACCCTGCTGTACGGCAACCGCTCCAGCTCTGGCGCGTTGTTCCGCGACAAGCTCGAAGACCTGAAAAACCGCTACCTCGACCGCCTGAACCTGATTTTCGTGTTCAGCCGCGAGCAGCAGGATGTCGACCTGTACAACGGTCGCATTGATGCCGACAAATGCGGCCAACTGTTCTCCCGTTGGCTGGACGTTCCAGGCCTGGACGCGGCGTTCATCTGCGGCCCCCAGGCGATGACAGAGACCGTGCGTGACAGCCTGCAGGCCAATGGCCTGGGCAAGGAGCGCATTCATTTCGAGCTGTTCGCCGCCGCCGGTAGCGAAACCCGCCGCGAAGCCCGTGAGGCCGCGCGCCAGGTGGACTCGGCGCTCAGCCACATCACCGTGATCAGCGACGGCCGCGCCCTCACCTTCGATTTGCCACGCAACACCCAGAACGTGCTGGACGCCGGCAATGCCATCGGTGCCGAGCTGCCCTACTCGTGCAAGGCCGGCGTGTGCTCCACCTGCAAGTGCCGGGTGATCGAAGGCGAAGTGGAAATGGACAGCAACCATGCGCTGGAAGACTACGAAGTGGCGGCCGGCTACGTGCTGTCGTGCCAGACCTACCCGGTGAGCGACAAGGTAGTCCTCGACTTCGACCAGCTTTAAGACCGCGGCGCCTGCTTCGCGGGTAAACCCGCTCCCACAGGGATTTGCACAAGGCCTGAGGGCAGCACCCTACCTGTGGGAGCGGGTTCACCCGCGAAGAGGCCCTGAGCAAAACCGCAATACCCGCGTGACCTCACAAAAAACAATTACAAAACCAAGAGATCGCTTGCCATGGCACCCGAACGCATAGAAAGCATCGCCAACCACCCCGACTTCCAGCACCTGGTGCGGCGTAAACGCCGCCTCAACGGCAGCCTGACCCTGGCCATGCTGGTGATCTACTACGGCTTCGTCCTGCTGGTGGCGTTCTCCCCCAGTACCCTCGGCCAGTCCCTCAGCGGCGGCGTGACCACCGTCGGCATGCTGGTGGGCGTGCTGATGGTGCTGCTGTCCTTTGCCCTGACCGGCATCTACGTGCACCGCGCCAACAATGTGCTCGACCCGCTCAATGAGAAGGTCAAGCAGGAGTGCGCACAATGAACTGGACTGCCATCTCGATGTTCATGGTGTTTGTCTGCTTCACCCTGCTGGTCACCCGCTGGGCTGCCCTGCGCACCCGTTCGGCCAGTGACTTCTACACCGCCGGCGGGGGGCTGACCGGCATGCAGAACGGCCTGGCGATCGCGGGTGACATGATCAGCGCCGCCTCCTTCCTGGGCATTTCCGCGATGATGTTCATGAACGGCTATGACGGCCTGCTGTATGCCCTGGGCGTGCTGGCCGGCTGGCCGATCATTCTGTTCCTGATCGCCGAACGCCTGCGCAACCTGGGCAAGTACACCTTTGCCGACGTGGTCAGCTACCGCCTGGCACAAACCCCGGTGCGCCTGACCTCGGCCTTCGGCACGCTGGTAGTGGCGTTGATGTACCTGGTGGCGCAAATGGTCGGCGCCGGCAAGCTGATCGAGCTGCTGTTCGGCATCAGCTACCTGTACGCGGTGATGCTGGTCGGTGTGCTGATGGTTGCCTATGTCACCTTTGGCGGCATGCTCGCCACCACCTGGGTACAGATCATCAAGGCGGTGATGCTGCTGTCGGGCACCAGCTTCATGGCCTTCATGGTGCTCAAGCACTTCGGCTTCAGCACCGAGGCCATGTTCGCCAGCGCCGTGGCCGTGCATGCCAAGGGCCAGGCGATCATGGCCCCGGGTGGTTTGCTGTCCAACCCGGTAGACGCGATTTCCCTCGGCCTGGGCATGATGTTCGGCACCGCCGGCCTGCCGCATATCCTGATGCGCTTCTTCACCGTCAGTGACGCCAAGGAAGCACGCAAGAGCGTGTTCTATGCCACCGGTTTCATCGGTTACTTCTACCTGCTGCTGATCATTGTCGGCTTCGGCGCCATCGTCATGGTCGGCACCGAGCCGTCCTACCGCGACGCGACCGGTGCAATCATCGGCGGCGGCAACATGATCGCCGTGCACCTGGCGCAGGCTGTCGGCGGCAACTTGTTCCTTGGTTTCATCTCTGCCGTAGCCTTCGCCACCATCCTGGCCGTGGTCGCCGGCCTGGCGCTGTCCGGCGCATCGGCGGTCTCTCACGACCTGTATGCCTGCGTAATCCGCCAAGGCAAGGCCACCGAGCAGGAGGAAATGCGCGTATCGCGTATCGCCACCCTGCTGATCGGCCTGCTGGCAGTGCTGCTCGGCCTGATGTTCGAGTCGCAGAATATCGCCTTCCTCTCCGGCCTGGTGCTGGCGGTGGCTGCCTCGGTCAACTTCCCGGTGTTGCTGCTCTCGATGTTCTGGAAGGGCCTGACCACTCGCGGCGCGGTGTGCGGCAGCATGGCCGGCCTGGCCTCGGCGGTGCTGCTGGTGGTACTGGGCCCGGCAGTGTGGGTCAACGTGCTGCATCACGAGAAAGCGCTGTTCCCGTACAGCAACCCGGCATTGTTCTCCATGAGCCTGGCATTCCTCAGTGCCTGGGTGTTCTCGGTTACCGACAGTTCCGAACGTGCCAGTGAAGAGCGAGGCCGCTACCTGGCCCAGTTCATCCGCTCCATGACCGGTATCGGCGCCGCTGGCGCCAGCAAGCACTGACCTCAAGGACGAACAACCATGTCGGGTAAAACAACAACAATGAACCGCACACACTTCATGTCAGCTGCCTGGCTGGCCACCCTCGCATTGCCAGTGCCGGCGATGGCCGACTTCATCAGCGACAGCCACGCACGCCTGGAGCTGCGCAACCACTACATCAACCGCGACTTCCGCCAGAGCAACGCCCCGCAGGCCAAGGCAGAGGAATGGGGCCAGGGCTTTACCGCCAAGCTGGAATCGGGCTTCACCGAGGGCCCGGTCGGCTTTGGCGTCGACGCCATGGGCCAGTTGGGCATCAAGCTCGACTCCAGCCGCGACCGCCGCAATACCGGGCTGCTGCCCTTTGGCCCAAACAGCCACGAACCGGTCGATGACTACAGCGAACTGGGCCTGACCGGCAAGGTACGTGTGTCCAAGAGCACTCTGCGCCTGGGCACCTTGCAGCCAATCTTGCCGGTGGTGGTCTACAACGACACCCGCCTGCTGGCATCCACCTTCCAGGGTGGCCTGCTGACCAGCCAGGATGTGAATGGCCTTACCTTCAACGCCGGCCGCCTGACCAAGGCCAACCTGCGTGACTCTTCGGGCCGCGACGACATCGGCTACGGCGCCGCTACCAGCGACCACCTGGACTTTGGCGGTGGCAGCTACGCCATTACCCCGCAAACCAGCGTCAGCTACTACTACGCCAAGCTCGAGGACATCTACCGCCAGCAGTTCGTCGGCCTGATCGATACCCGCCCCTTGAGCGAAGGCGTGAGCCTGCGCAGCGACCTGCGCTACTTCGACAGCCGCAACGACGGCGCCGAACGTGCCGGCAACATCGACAACCGCAACTTCAACGCCATGTTCACCCTCGGCGTGCGGGCGCACAAGTTCACGGCTACCTGGCAACAGATGTCGGGTGACAGTGCCTTCCCGTTCGTCAACGGCGGCGACCCGTTCACCGTAAACCTGGTGACCTACAACACCTTCACCCGCGCCGGGCTGGACTCCTGGCAAGTGCGCTATGACTACGACTTTGTCGCCATGGGCATCCCCGGCCTGAGCTTCATGACCCGTTACACCGACGGCCGCCACGCCGAAACCGCCACCGTCAGCAATGGCCGCGAGCGCGAGCGCGACACCGACCTCACCTACGTCATCCAGAGCGGCCCGTTCAAGGACGTCAGCCTGCGCTGGCGCAACGTCACTTTCCGTTCCGGCAATGGCCTGACCAACGCCGTGGACGAAAACCGCCTGATCATCGGCTACACCCTGGCGCTGTGGTAACAGCGCCCCCTACATTTGAACAGCATGGAGAACAGCATGTCTGCCGCCCCTACCCTGCAAAGCTTCATCGCCGGCCGCTGGCTCGGCCAGCACGGCGCCCAGGCCCTGCGTAGCGCCCTCGACGGCCACGTATTGGCCTACAGCCACGAAGAGCGCCCGGACTTCGCCGAAGCCGTGGACTTCGCCCGTGCTCGCGGCCTGGCCAGCCTGATGGCCATGGACTTCCAGCAACGCGCGGCACGCCTGAAAGCGCTGGCCCTGTACCTGGCCGAGCGCAAGGAACAGCTGTACGCCCTGTCGCACCATAGCGGCGCCACCCGCGCCGACAGCTGGATCGACATCGAAGGCGGCAACGCCACCTTGTTCGCCTATGCCGGCATCGGCAGCCGCGAGCTGCCGTCGGGCAACCTGGTGCACGAGGGCCCGGCCATCCCGCTGGGCAAGCAAGGTCATTTCGCCGGCAGCCACATCCTGGTGCCGCGCGCAGGGGTGGCGGTGCACATCAACGCCTTCAACTTCCCCATCTGGGGCATGCTGGAGAAGTTCGCCCCAACCTTCCTGGCGGGCATGCCGTGCATCGTCAAGCCGGCAACGTCCACCAGCTACCTGACCGAAGCCGTTGTACGTCTGATGAACGCCTCCGGCCTGCTGCCAGAGGGCAGCCTGCAACTGGTGATTGGCAGCACCGGCGACCTTCTCGACCGCCTGCAAGGCCAGGATGTAGTGACCTTCACCGGGTCCGCCGATACCGCCGCCAAATTGCGCGTCACGCCCAACCTGATACGTAATTCGGTACCGTTCACCGCCGAAGCCGACTCGCTGAACTGCGCCATCCTCGGCCCGGACGTAACGCCAGACAGCGAAGAGTTCGACCTGTACATCAAGGAGGTGGTGCGTGAAATGACCACCAAGGCCGGGCAGAAATGCACCGCCATCCGCCGCGCCATCGTGCCGGCCAAGCACATCGACGCCGTTGCCACGCGCTTGCGCGAGCGGCTGAGCAAGGTGGTGGTTGGTGACCCGTCGCTGGAAGGCGTGCGCATGGGCGCCCTGGCCTCTCACGACCAGCAACGCGACGTGGCCGAGCGGGTGCGCAGCCTGCTGCAGAGCTGTGACCAGCTGTTCGGCGCCAGCGATGGCTTTGCTCCGCGTGGCGAGGGTGTGGCCGAAGGCGCATTCTTTGCCCCAACCCTGTTGCAGGCCCGCGACCCGCATGCCGAAGGCGGCGCCCACGATATCGAAGCATTCGGCCCGGTCAGCACGCTGATGGCCTATGACGATCTCGACGAAGCTTTGGCGCTGGCCGCCCGAGGCAAAGGCAGCCTGGTGGCGACCCTGGTCACCGCCGACCGCAGCATCGCCGCCAAGGCCATCCCGGTGGCCGCTGCCTGGCATGGCCGCCTGCTGGTACTCGACAGCGAAGCCGCCAAAGAATCCACCGGCCACGGCTCGCCGCTGCCGCAGCTCAAGCATGGTGGCCCGGGCCGGGCTGGTGGCGGTGAAGAGCTGGGAGGCTTGCGCGCGGTCAAACACTACCTGCAACGCGCCGCCGTACAGGGCTCGCCAAGCATGCTTACGGCGGTGACCGGCGAGTATGTGCGGGGTGGCGAGGTAATCGAGACCGAAGTGCACCCGTTCCGCCGTTACTTCGAGCAACTGCGCATCGGTGAGTCGCTGCTGACCCACCGCCGCACCGTCACCGAAGCGGACCTGGTCAACTTCGGCTGCCTGTCGGGTGACCACTTCTACATGCACTTTGACGAAATCGCCGCCAAGGAGTCGCAGTTCGGTAAACGCATTGCTCACGGCTATTTCGTGCTGTCGGCGGCTGCGGGCCTGTTCGTCTCGCCCGGTGCCGGGCCGGTACTGGCCAACTACGGCCTGGACACCTTGCGTTTCATCAACCCTGTGGGCATCGGCGATACCATTCAGGCGCGCCTGACCTGCAAGCGCAAGATCGACCAGGGCAAGACCAGCCCGCTGGGCCAGCCGCAGGGTGTGGTGGCGTGGGATGTGGAGGTGACCAACCAACTGGGTGAGCTGGTGGCCAGCTATGACATTCTGACCCTGGTGCTGAAGCAGCCGGAGTAATGTGTTTACCTTGCGGGCCTCTTCGCGGGTAAACCCGCTCCTACACGGATTGCTGTGGGAGCGGGTTTACCCGCGAAGAGGCCCGCACAGGTTACATAAAGGCCAAGGGCCACCTCGTACATCTGCCCTAATCGCCCACCTCGCCCCTCGGCGTTATAGTCCAGCGATAACAACGCCAAGGAAGCCTCCACCATGCACGCCCTCAAGCTCGTCCTCAGTGCCGCCCTCCTGGCCGGCGTCGCCGGCTGCCAGACCATCAAACCCTCCGAAGACACGCTCAAGCAGCGCACCGAGTTCATTCTGAACACCAAGGTGTCGAACGTCGCCGACGTGCGCAGTGACAGCACCATCACCTACTACACCGCCACCACCGCCAAAGGCCGGTACGAGTGCCAGATGCCCAGCGGTGGCATCGTCGCGGTGGCCGGCATGGGCCTGTACGAGCCCACGCCGTCCTGCATGAAGGAAGGCCAGGCAGTCATCCTGCAGTAACCCACGCACAGCCCCTGCGCCCTTGCGCCGGTCTAAAGGGCCGGCGCCGCAGGCTCCTCGCGCAATGCGCGCAGGGCCGCACGCAGTTCGGCTGGGCGTACCGGCTTGGAAAGCACGGCGATATTGCGCTCATGCACCACTGCCTGAATTTTCTCCGGGTCATGCCCGGTCATGATCAATGCGGGTACGTCCCAGCCGCGCTGGGCCCGCAACCGGTCAATGCAGTCGACCCCGGTTGCCTCCTGCCCCAAGTCATAATCGGCGACGATCACCTCACAATCACTGCTCAAGCCAGCAGGCGAACTGTGCGCCTCCACTTCGCAACCCCAGCGCTGCAGCAGCGCCGAGGTCGCCCGCAGCACATTGTGGTCGTCTTCCACCAGGCATACCCGCAAGCCGCCCAGCAGGCCGGCCGCTGCCGGCGAGCGCTCGTCCAAAACCAGGGCTGGCTGAGCGACGAGGCGCGGCAAACCTTGCAGGCTGACCGCCGTGCCGTGGCCTGGCCGCGAACGCAGCTTTACGCTCAGGCCCATCAGATGCCCCAACCGCCGCACAATCGACAAGCCCAGGCCGACACCCTCGACGTCGTTGTCGCGCACCTGGCGCACCCGGTAGAACTCTTCGAACACCAGCCGCTGGTGCGCTTCGTCTATGCCCCGTCCCTGGTCATAAACGACGATGGCAAGGCCTTCACCGCAGCGCCGTACCGCCAGCAGCAACGGGCGATGCGCCGCATACTTGAAGCAGTTGGACAGTACGTTCTGGACCATGGTGGCCAGCATGCCGCGGTCGGCACACGTCCAGTACGCGCAGGGCCGCAAGCGTATCTCCACCCCGGCCCAGCGGGCCGCCTCGGTGTTCTGGCGCACCAAGTCAGTCAGAAAACCAGCCAGGGCAAACGTTTCGCTGCGCGGTTGCACGCGCCCGTTGTCCAGGGTGTACAGGTCGAGTATCGAGCGAAACAGCTGCGACACGTTGAGCAGCGAGCGGTCGATGCTGTCCACCAGCCGCCGCTCCTCTTCGCCCAGCTGCGCCTCGCGCAGGCAGGCCGTGAACAGGCCGATGGAGTGAATCGGTTGGCGAAGGTCGTGGCTGGCCTGGGCCAGAAAGCGGGATTTCTCGCGGTTGGCCGCCGCAGCCTGTTCAGAGGCCTTGCGCGTGCGCTCCAGGAGCAGGTGCGCGTACACTGGAATGACCGTGCTGGTGGTCAGCAACATCAACACCATGAACGGGTTGGCCTGCCAGTAAGGCGTGATCTGGTACACCACCAGCAACGCTGCCAGCGCCAGCACCGTGGCAATCGCCAGGTAGCGCGAGCCGAAGCGCATGCCGTTGCCCAGGTTCACCCATACCATCACCGCGTAGATCGGCAGCGCCGCCTCGCCACCGACCACCAAGCCGAAGCAGGTACCGGTGTAGTCATGCACCATGCCCAGCACCCGTCGCCAAGGGTAATTCCCGGGCCAACGGGCAATGGCCTGGCGCAAACCGATGGACACCAGCACAAAGGTGACGATGTAGTAGATGACCGGCAGGTAAGTCGCAGGCGAGCTGCCCGGCAGAAAGCCCAGCACGCTCATGTAGACCAGCGCACAGCAGGCGACGATCACGCGCAGGTTGGCTTGATCGAGTTCGTTGTTCTTGTCCAGGTCCATGGCCAGCCTCCCTGTGCACGGGGTCGCATTGCTGCCATCCGTGGGCAGCACCCTTTATCCGAGGCTGCTAAATTAGCATGGTCTTCTACACCCACGGCTACAGGGAGTTGCCAGGCGTGACGTGTCGCATCATCGTGGCGGATGACCATCCGCTGTTCAGGGAAGCCCTGGCGCGCACCGTACAGCGCGTGGTTGCGGGTGCCTGTATAGAAGAGGCCGGCAACCTGGATGAAGTGATGGCCGTGGCTGATGCCGGGGAGGTACCTGATACCCTGATCCTGGACCTGCGTTTTCCTGGGCTGGTGGACATCCAGTGCCTTGCGCGTTTGCGTCAGCAGTTTCGACGTACCACGCTGATCATCGTGTCGATGGTCGACGACCCCGCCATTGTCGAGCAGGTGATGGCGACGGGAGTCGATGGGTTCATTGGCAAAAGCATCGCCGCGGACGAGATAGGTGCTGCAATCCTCGCCATTCGCAATGGCGAGGTGCTGGTCAGGTATGCGCCCTCAGGCTTGTTGCCCAACCTCGGCGGGGAATGTGCAGTGGAGCAACTTACCCACCGTCAGCAAGAAGTGCTGCGGCTGATTGCCCAAGGCAAGACCAACAAGGAAATTGCCAAGGCCCTGGATATCTCCCCGTTTACCGTGCGCATTCATGTTTCATCGCTGCTCAAGGCGCTTGGCGTCAGCTCGCGTACGGCGGCTGCGGTGAAGTACACCGGTAGTTAAACCATTGGTCAGCGGGTGCCCAAACCCAAAGGACTTATGAGGCATACCTGTCGCTCTTAACCCATGAGGATCAGACATGAGGATTGCGCGATGGATTACTTACTGCAAATGGGTGGCGGCAATGTGCAGGATGACTGGCCGGAGCTTGAGCCGGACCGCCGCAACGACCGGGCAGACGACCCCGATGCAGACCCGAATGTGACGGATGACGAGGAAAACCGCCCTGGCGTGCCGGCCAGTGACCCCGAGTCCGGCGCTTGAAAAGCGTCTATCAACGGACCCTGTGGCAGTGGGGACATCCGCTTCCACAGGGCTTTGCCAGGCTTGGGCGGGGCTGCTAGACCATTGCCGCCGGGTCTCCCACCGACTGGTTCGGCTTGCTCCCCGAAATCCGCCAACTCACTGCGGTAATTCCGTAGCGTTCGGCCATCGGCCGACTGATCTTTCTGATCTTTTCACGCCCGAACTTGGGAATGATGCCGATACCCGCATCGCAACTTGCCCAATGCCAGGCCTCGGCGTTGTCCAGGCGTTCCAGGCGAATGATGAAACTGCGCGGCTGGCCATGCAGTTGATAATCGATGATGTAAAGCTGTGGGCTAGGCATCGCAGGGGGCCTCCTCTTCTCCATGGATGACTTCCTGATTGATCAGGCCATGGCCAGAAGATTCAAAATTTTGTCGAACAATTGGCATCAGCGGCCATTGCAGGGTGCTAGAGCAGGCCAGCTCATGGGATCCGGTGGCCCTGTGGGAGCGGGTTTACCCGCGAAGAGGCAGGTACACACAACCCCTAGGCGTGCACGCTCCACTGAACCGCCTCTGCTTGGATCGGCATTTCGTCGATGGCATGAATCATCCCGTTCTCCAGGGCCTCGCGTGGGCCCAGAATCCGGGGGTGGGCCATCAGGTATCGCGGCACATCCAGCACCTGCGCTGCCCCCTTGGTCCGTTCGGCAACGATCTGCGCGTACAACTCCAGATCGTAATCCAGGCTCATCGCATACTCGGCCATCCGCGCATGGTCTACCGAACCATGCAAGGTCCAGTGAAACGGGTGGAACAGGAACTTGCTGAAGCTGCACGCCGTGCGTCGCTCCCCTGCCAGGAACAGGATATTGCCCATGGACTCCACGGTGCCCAGGTTGTGGGTGTGCACCTCGACCGGCAACGATCGCAGGAAGTTGTACAGGGTAAAGCCATAACTGCACTCGCCGCCCATGGTGGCGATGTTCAGTTGCAGGGTCTCGGCGCCCTGTTGCAACGCCCGCGAGCAGGTGTTGATCAGGTTGCCACAGGTCGACGAATTGATCGGCCCGGTGAAGTGAATGATATGTCTGGCCATGCTCGAATACCTTTGGACCTTCCACAAGCCGGATATGCGGTGGAAACGCCAGCCGCCGCAAAGTTCAACCCGGCATCGGTCTTTCCGTTGGTCAAGCGCGCTGAACCCCGGCCAGTCATCACGAGTCGACCACTTCAGGACCCCCATGAGGACGGCAGCGTGAGCGATATCCGCATTGGTATCTCCGGGTGGCGCTATGGCCCCTGGCGCAAGGATTTCTACCCCAAGGGCCTGAGACAGGACGATGAACTGGCATTCGCGTCGCGGGCAGTGAACAGCATCGAGATCAACGGTTCGTTCTACAGCCTGCAAACACCCGAACGCTATCAGGGCTGGCGTGACGAGACGCCGGACGGCTTCGTGTTCGCAGTCAAGGGGCCGCGCTATATCACCCATGTACGGCGGCTCAAGGATATCGAAGAGCCAGTGGCCAACTTCTTCGCCTCCGGGCCGCTGTTGCTCGGCAAGAAGCTCGGGCCGATTTTGTGGCAGTTTCCGCCGAACATGAAGTTCGATGAACAGCGCTTCGCCCGGTTCCTCGATTTGCTGCCGCGTAACCACAAGGCGGCCCGGGAATGTGCCAAACACTGCGCCGCCCGCCTGAAAGGCAACGCCAGCCTGGACATTCGGGGCAATGCACGCTTGCGCCATGCCGTGGAAGTACGCAATGACAGCTTCCTGTGCGAGGCCTTCATCAAGCTGTTGCGCAAGCATCGGGTCGCTTTGGTGGTTGCCGACAGCGCCGGCAAATGGCCTTACGTCGAAGACATCACCGCCGACTTTG
Organism: Pseudomonas sp. WOUb67; assembly: GCF_050058005.1. Lineage (NCBI taxonomy): Bacteria > Pseudomonadati > Pseudomonadota > Gammaproteobacteria > Pseudomonadales > Pseudomonadaceae > Pseudomonas > Pseudomonas sp. WOUb67. The sequence goes on from NZ_CP170112.1 coordinate 3,985,446, forward strand.
TGTACATGCGCCTGCATGGCGATGTCGAGTTGTACAGCAGCGGCTATACCGCGCAGGCATTGAGGCGCTGGAAACAGCGCATCCAGCGCTGGAGCGAGGGTGGCCAGGCCGAGGATGCGCAATTGGTTATCCCGGGTGCGCCGCCACGACGCGCCACCCGGGATGTCTACTGCTATTTCGACAACGACCAGAAGGTCCACGCCCCTTACGACGCCCGGCGCCTGCTGCAGAAGCTGTCGCTGGACCATGAGCTGATGACCGAACCAGGTGTCGTGCCGGAGGTGGCCTTGTGAAAAAGCCATGCCAGGCCATGCGCCAGTGCGACAACCCCGGCCGGACCTGTCGAGGGCCCCTGTGCCCAGGAGGTGGGAAATGCGCTTTTCTGTCCTGATGGTGATGGTTGCCAGCCTGGCCAGTGGCCAAGCCTTGGCCGAAGCTTGCAATGTGCTGACCCGCTCTTCCAGCGATGCGGTAACGCCGGTGGACCGGCACACCTGCTACAGCTACAGCAATCTGCCTGCCGAGGCGATCAACTGGTCGTGCAGCAATGAGAGCAAGGACATGCTCAATAGCGAGAAGCGCAAGGTGGAACGCTGTGCGGACGGCAGCGTTGGCAGCTGCATCGCGCCCTTGACTCAGGAAGCACTGGCCAATCCCAAAGCCGTAGGCGGCGACAAGCCGGCTTTGCCCAAGGATGCCCGAGTGATCACCTATTACTACGATACCCCCAGCCTTGGCCAGGCACGAACCGACTGCGAGCGTAACAACGGGGTCTGGCAGACCCATTGAATCTACCAACTCATGCCTGTTGCTGTCGGAGCAACTGTCTTGCTCAGCAGTGGTAAGTCAGCGAGGGCCCTGTGGAAGCGGCTTGAGCCATCAGCACCGTCACAGGTGGTGCAATCCACCGCGTTTTCGATCAGCGCTCAAACCTGGCTGAACAGCACCTGCTTGAAGGCCTCGGCCGCCAGGTGCACCTGCACGGCCCAATCCCCTGCGGCATCGCTGCCGGCATCATCGGAAATGTACTTCAGGCACACAAATGGAATGCCTTCGTCCCGCGCGATCAACGCCAGCACGTAGGCTTCCATGTCCACCACATCATAAGGCGCGTCGCCATGGTTGGTTTCGAAGCTGTCACCGCTGCCACAGGCTTCCAGTGCCAGGCCGGGGATCGCCGACCCATGCTCCAGTACGACCGGAATGTCTGACAAAGGTGTTTCGTAACGGGCAAAGCCCAGCGGTGTCACGTCCATGTCGCGTTGTACGAAGCGGTTGCAGCACACCACCTGGCCCTTGCCATGGCGCTGGCTGCCCGCAGAGCCGAGATTGACGATAAGCCTGGGCCTGCGCGTTGCGATCGCCCTGGTCAGTGCGATCGCGGCATTAACCTTGCCAATACCGGTGAACACCGCGTTCACCTCAGTGAATGCATCGCCGGCCTCGGCTTCGAGGGCGAAGACAAACAGCGTGTCATCCAGGGAGATGTCGGGGAATTGCTTGATCAGCATCATGGAGCAGGTATTTCCGCGTGGCTGCAAAGGGCGCGGCCATTGTCTGCCAACTCCGGCTAATTGCAAGCCCCGGCCGTTACCACAGCCTGTAGCGCCTGCGCCTTGCCGAGCCCGTTCGCCATGGCCTGTGACAGGCATTGCAACTGGTGGTCGGCATGAGTGCCGTTGCGCAGCAGATGCCGGGCGTGCTGGCAGGCCCGCTCGGCATCCTCACTGTCGACCGGCACGTGCTCTTGCAATTGGCCAAGCCAGGCTTCAGCCGTTACCGGCTGTTGCTCGCGCGTGCCAATGAACCGGGTATGGCGCCCGTAGCGCGTGGCACGCCAGTAGTTTTCCTGCGCAATCCAGCGAAGTTCGCGGCAACAGGGCAGCGGGTCATGGCGATAGGTAACACTGTGCTCCACCAAGTGGCGAAACAGCGTGGCGATGCACAGCGCATCTTCCAGTTGCGGGCAGCCATCGCAGATACGCAACTCCACCGTCGGAAAGCGCCGCGAAGGCCGGATGGCCCACCAGAAGTCGCCATCCACAGCCAAGGCACCGGTTCGTTGCAAAAAAGCACGGTAGCGTTCATAGGCGGTCCAGTCCGGCAACGGTTCGGGCAAGCCCATGTGCGGCCACTCCCCGCAAATCACTCGGCGGTAGCTCATGTAGCCGGTACGCTGGCCAGCCCAGAAGGGCGACGAGGTACTCAGTACCAGCAACAACGGCAACCAGCCTAGCAAGCGGTTGATCAGTTGCATCCGGTCACAATCTGGTGGAACACCGACGTGCACATGCAAGCCATTGAGCAGGCTTCGCCGGGCCACATGCCGGTAGTCATCGAACAGTTGCTGGTAATGTGCCGGTGCTGCAGCCTTCTGCCGCAGCCAGGCCGCATTCGGGTGACTGCCCGCACCGTACAGCCCCATCCCCTCCTCGGCCAGCGCCACGCTCAGCCGCTGCCGCCTGTGCCGGAAGAACTCACGTGCTTCATGAACGCAGGTGAACACCGGGGAGGCCAGCTCGATCTGGCTGCGGAACATTTCCTGGGCAAAGTATTGGCCTAGCACTTCGCGACAACGCCCGATTACCGCGGGCGACGGTGTTGCAGGGATCTGCCCTGAGCCCAGCCTCACCAGCAGGTATTCCTCCTCGATACCGAACGTACAGGCCCGGGCCATGTTGCCTCAGCCATGACGGGTAACGGTAAGTGCCACGGCGGCAATGCGCTCGACCTGCTCGTAGCCCGGTTCGGCCAGTTGCTCGCCAAACACGTCAGGGTCGATCTCCCGGTACACCCACGTCCATTGTGGCCCGGCCAGGCGCAAGCGGATGGCTTCGAGCAAGGCATCGCGGCCTTCCACAATGGCCACGCCGGTGTACAACAGCAAGGTACCGTTCCGGCACAGGCGCTCACAGGCCTGCTCGACAATGCGCAGGGACAGCTCGGCGCCCAGCGTGCCGCCGCCATGGCGATAGGTGCGGGCGTTGCGGTCGAGCATATAAGGCGGGTTGGCGACCATCAGGTCGAACGTGCCGGTGATGCCGTCCAGCAGGTCGCTGGGCATGGCCGACACATTGCTTACCCCCGCGAGCGCCGCGTTGATCGTGGTATAGCGCAGCGCCAGGGGGTTGATGTCCACGGCACTGACCTGTGCATGCTGGGCGGCGCGAGCGATCAGCAAGGCGCCCACCCCAGTGCCGCAGCCGATATCGACTGCATGCTCGACCCGGGTGGGGCAATGCTGCAGGTGCTCGTGGATGACCTGCGCAAAGCGGTAGCTGTCCGGGCCGAAGAACACCGCATCGCGGGTATCGGTGGGGAATCCCGAATGCACCAGCAGCAGGTCATCCAGGCTGGACCAGCGCACCGCACTGCCCAGCAGTTCGCCCCGGGGCACCAGCACTTGCGCGTGCTCGAGCAACTGCAACTGGTCAACAGAGAGCAGGCCTGGGGCGAAAGGTCGGTTCCAGCCGAACACGTCACGCAAATTACTGGCCTGCCTGGCGCCTTCACGGGCATTGGCGCGGGTGTGGGTGGCGGGTGTCACGCAGGTAAAGCGGTAGCCATCGGCGCGCAAGCGCTGGCCCAGTTGCAGCAACGCCTGGTCGGCCTCGAGGTTTCTGGCAGCAAGCATCATCAGCGGGGTTCCTCCTGAAGCAGCCCGGTTGTGCGAATGTATGCGCGGGTCGCCGCCAGGCCCTCGGGGGTTGCATGCCGGTTGCCAACCATGCGCCCGATCAACGCTGTGGGTGCTTGCGCCGAGATCTCGCCATGCGGTTCGACATAGGCATCGGGCAGTCCCCAGCTGCCAGGCGGTACGCGGCGGATGGCGGGGTGCCAAGTGTCGGCGATCCAGTCATGCCACAGTTGTTTCTCATAGCTGTTGAACACGCCGAACATGGCCGCGGCGGGCCCTTCGATCAGCGCCCACCAGCGGCTTTGTGCCGGGTCCTGCCCTCGGCGAATCCAGCCCTGAGCCTGAAGCGCAGCAACGAACGCAGGCATGGCGCCGGGGGCCGCCAGCCATTGATTGATCGTGCGCTGTTGCAGGCGGCAATGGTCGCCATGCATGAACTGGCCATAAACCCGCTTGCGTTCCAGCGCCGCGAACAATTCATCCTGCAGGTCGAACTGGCGGATCAGGTCGGGCGCAGCACTACCCAAGTCGTTCAAACGATAGCCGTTGCGAACCCTCTCATAGAACGCTTGCTTGCCGTGCGCAGGGCTGAGCTGACGCAGCGCCTGGAGTGATAGCCGGGCATGGCCGCTGGCAGCGTTGTCGATGGTCACATGCAGCTGGAAGTAGTGGCCGTCGATGCCCAATTCTGCCAGCTCGTAGGTGGTGATCAGCAGGTGCAGCGGTGGCTGTTCGTAGCCCAGGTTGTAGCCAATGACCTCCGGCAGGTGAGTGTCGCAATGCTGCCCCAGGGCCAATTGCAGGCTGCCCTGAAGGTAACGTGTATCGTCCAGTGGCGTGGCCTCTACGCAGCCCAGGCGGGTGAGCAGGCGTTGGTAGATCAGCACATGGTTGCAACGCGGGTCACCGTTGCCGAGCTCTTCAAGATAGATACGGATCAGCCCTTGAAAACGTGGGTCCAGCCAGTGGCCCAGGGTGCCTTGTAACCAGGCACCGTCCACGGCTTTGGTCGGTGCCACCTGTTGCAGGAACCAGAGCGCGTGGGCCCGGTTGGTGAAGAACCGACGTGGTGCGCCCCGCCGGCGGTGTTCCAGATAGTCGGCGTAGGCAACCGCCACCTGGGCGGCGTGCCTGGTGCTCCAGGCCGGCAAATCCGACGGTGAGTCAGGCAGGTCATCCGGCAAGTTCGCAGCACGTGAAAGCTGCTCGTCGAGCCATGCAGCGCTGGCGTCATCGTGGCCTGCCAGCATTGCCTGATAACGCTGTTGCAGGCTGATACCCCCGGCCGCCAATGGCGCGGTTGCAGCGGTGTCGCGATTCATCACCGTCATGCCGTGCTCCTGGTGTGCTTACTGGCTCGGTTTCTGCCCCGGCATCGGTTCCGGATCGGGCGCAGGCTGCGGTGCCGGTTTGGTATCGGGTTGCTGCATCTGCAGCGATGGCTTGCTGGGGTCCGCATCCTTGCCCGGGTGGTCATTGTCGCGGTCAAAGCAGCCGCCGACCAAGGTCAGCGAGCCCATGAGGATGATCAGTGGAGTCAGTCGCATGGGTACTCCCCTTTTGGCTGATTGCAGTGCCAGGTCGCCCCGGCACTGCGCGTCGGTCAATTACGAGCGGCCGCCCTTGCGGCCCGACTCGTGCGGCATGTCCTTGCCGGAGGACTGGCCGCCCTTGCGTCCGGCTTCGGAAGCCTTTTCTTTATCATTGGCGAAGTTGCCTGGGTTCTTGTTACCGCCTTGGCTGCCTTGTTGGTTGCCGGTACGGCTGTTGTCTTTAGTGGCCATGGTGTTCAAACCTCGTATGACTTCGGAATGCACGGCAAGCTGCCGTACACAGGTTGGGAGTTCGGCGATATCGCGGGATTCGTTTTATTGCGAAGGGTTCGGACCGGTGGCATTAAATAAGCAGCAACGCCATATTTGGTGCACCAGTCAGTCGTGCGGCGGGTTATCCAGCTGGGCCTGGCGGCGGCCCAGCCAGCCACCGGTGGCGGCCCAGCCAAGGGCAATCAGCGCACCGATCAGCATCGCCAGTTGCGGGTGCTCACCCATCACATCCAGCGCACGCTTGACCCAGCCGCTCAGGGCATCGCCGCCTCGGTAGACCACGGTGTCGATGAAGTTCTTGGCCTTGTACTTGTCCTCGGCGGGCAGCACGGTGAACAGCATCTCGCGCCCTGGCCGCACCAATGCGTACTCGCCGGCCCGGCGCACCACCATCACCACCACGAAGACCGCGAACACCGGGGCCAGTGCCAGCCACAGGAAACCTGCAGCCATTACCAACGGCACCGCCACCAGCAACACCCCCACGCCCAACCGCCGGGCCAGACGCCCGGTGAGAAATACCTGAGTGAGGATGGCCAGGGCCTGCACCACCGTATCGATCAGGCCGAATACCTGGGTTTGCCGGGTGCGATCGGTGAAGGTTTCGCTGACGATGCGCGCCTGCTCGAAATACAGGAAGGTGCTGACGCTGGCCAGCAACACCACGAACAGGGCAATGCCCAACAGATACGGGGAACGCACTACGGCGGTAGCGCCGGCGAACGGGTTGCCGCCCAAGGGCCGCGAGCCCGCGCGCTCGGCCTGTTCTGGTAGTGGGTGGCGCAGTCGCCAGCGTTGCAGGAACAGAGCGGCACCGATACTGCCCAGCAGAAACGCCACCGCCAGCACCAGCAGCCCGGAATGGCCCAGCGGGGCCACCAGCAAGGTGCCAAGGATCGGGCCACTGAGCCCACCCAGGCTGGCCCCGGCGGCCAGCAGGCCGAACAGGCGCTTGCCTTGCTCGGTGGAAAACAGGTCGGCGAGCACGCTCCAGGCCAGCGAGATCGTCAGCAAGTTGAACACCGATAGCCAGATGTAGAAGGCTCTGGCGGTCCAGAGATCGTCCGGGTTGCCGGCAAACAGCGCCGCGAACAGCAACAGGTTGCTGGCGAAGAAACCGTAGGTCCAAGGCAGGATATGCCTGCGTTGCACCCTGGATGCCAGCCAACCGAACAGCGGCAGGCACGCCAGTGTGGCGATGAACGTGCCGGTGAACAGCCATTGCAGGTTGTCCACGCCACCGGCGACGCCCATGGTTTCGCGCACCGGGCGCAGCATGAAGTAACCGGTGAACAGCAGGTAGAACAGCAGCAAGCCGGCGATTACTGCTGGCCCCTCGCCGGGCTGAATGTTCAGCCCTTGGTCCAGGCGCCGCCGCCAGCCTTGCATGATGTCAGGCAAACTGCTTGATCAGCGCCTGTTGCTGCGCCTGGGTGAGCATGGGGTCATGCCCGGCCTTGAGCTGGTCGAGCTGGCGATCAGGGCGGCCGGTGGCGGGGATGACCGTGGTCACTGCCGGGTGGCTGATGGCGAACTTGAGAAACAGCTGCGCCCAGCTGCCAATGCCTGCCTCTGCTGCCCAGCCGGGTAACGCCAGGTCCTTGACCTTGGCGAACAGACGGCCATCGTCGAAGGCCCGGTTGATCAGCACCGCAACGCCCTTGTCCTGGCACAGCGGCAGCAGTTCGCGGGCGGCGTCGGGGGCATTGACCGAATAGTTGATCTGGATGAAGTCCAGCGGCTCGCTGCGCACGATGCGGGCGACTTCGTCCTGACCGCTGTTCAGGTAGTGAGTGATGCCGACATAGCGTGTTTTGCCCTGTTGTTTAAGCTCGCGGGCATAGGGCAGTTGGGTCTGCCAGTCACGCAGGTTGTGGATCTGCAGCAAGTCGACCTTGTCGGTGCGCAGGCTCTTCAGGCTGCCGGCCCATTGCGCTTCGGCGTCGGCCCGGCTATCGGCGGCGATCTTGGTGGCAATGAAGCATTGGCGGTGCCAACCGCCCTCTTCCAACAACTGGCCAAGAATGCTGTCAGCACCGCCGTAGTTGGGCGAGGTGTCGATCACCCGGCCGCCCCCTTCGAAAAACGCCTTGAGCACCGCTTTGAGCTGCTGATACTGGGCCGAGTCGGCTTCTACTTCAAAGCTGCCGGAAGTACCGGCACCGATCACGGGCAACGCCTCACCGGTGGACGGTACTTTGCGGGCCAGCAAACCCGCCGGGGCGGCGGCATGCAGCCAGGGGCAGGCGGCGGCCAGCAACCCCAGCGTGGCAGCTGTGCGTAGGACATCACGACGTGCGTACATGGAAAAGCTCCCGTCATGAATCGGAAACTTTCAAGGCTAGCCGCTCTACCCCGTGCTGGCAGGTGTTTCTGTATCTGGATGTTTAGTGATCAGGCCAGCAGCAGGCTCAGGTCTGCACCCGTCTCGCCCATCGGCGGGCACCAGTAATAGCCGCCGGTCAGTGGCCGGCTGAAGCGGTACAGGCCATCGATGATGCCGTCTTCCAGGCCGCTCATACGGCGCAGCTGTACTTCGAACGCATCGAAGCTGCGGCCCAGGGCTACAAAGGCCAGGCCGGCGCCACGCTGGTCAGCCCAGGCTACGGAGCGACGGACCATGAACGCCTCCGGCTCAAAGCTTTCCTGGGCGGTGCGCTTGACGTGTGCCGACTCGGGCGCATCGTCGAGCTCTTCGTTGTCGCTCAGCCGGCGGCCGATGATGTTGTCCTGGTCAGCCTGGGGCAGCGACTTGAAGTACTCCAGGTCGTGCTTCCACAGCTGGAACGCCGCAAAGCTGGAACCATCGGCAGCAATGGCCGCCTGCACGGCGTCTTCGTCCACTGGGTTTTCGGTGCCGTCTTCATAGCCGGTCAGGTCATGGCCGCCACGGTGCAGGAAGCCGTCAACGCTGTCCGTCAGACGCAGGGCTGGTGCCAGCGCCTGTTCCAGGGCCTGGGCACGCAGCAACAGGTCGCCACGCTCGTTACCGCGCAGCCACAGCCATAGCGCGTGCTGGGTGCTCGGGTTCTCCACGGCGGCATCCAGCAGCGGGAAAGCTCGCAGGCCAGGCACTGCACGGCCCAAGGCCTTGGCCAGCGGGGCACCGACGCCCAGGATCAGCTGGTCGCCATCGACCTGTGGCAGCAAGGCATCCAGAGCGGCAGGCAGCGCCTCGGGCGATTGCAGGGTGAAAAACAGGTGACGGGCATGGGCCGGCACCGGAGTGGCAAGCAGCCCTTTCTGGAACGGCATGACAGGCTAATCCTCGGTAAAAAACCGAATGCTACTGCGCCTGCAGCCCTACTGCAACGCGGCATACAGCCTTGGCAGTGGTCGCTCTAGGTAACAATCGGTTACCAAGAGGTGGCTCTTTGCGATTAGCTATCAATCAACGCCCGCCTACACTGCTCGAGGTCCTTCGCCCGAGAGCCTGCCCATGACCGCATCTCCCTTGCTAACCACCTTCCTGCCGCTCGCCTTGGGCATCATCATGCTCGGCCTTGGGCTGTCGCTGACCCTGGCCGATTTTGCCCGCGTGGTGAAATACCCCAAACCGGTGATGGTGGGCCTGGCCTGCCAGATCTTGCTGTTGCCGCTGGTGTGCTTCCTGATCGCTAACGGTTTTGGCCTGGAGTCGGCCCTGGCGGTGGGGCTGATGCTGCTGGCTGCCTCGCCGGGCGGCACCACGGCCAACCTGTTCAGCCATCTGGCCCATGGCGATGTAGCGTTGAACATCACCCTGACAGCCGTCAACTCGGTGATCGCGATCCTGACCATGCCGTTGCTGGTGAACTTGTCGCTGAACTGGTTCATGGCCTCCGACCAGGCCATTCCACTGCAGTTTGCCAAGGTCTTGCAGGTATTCGCCATTGTCCTGCTGCCGGTCGCACTGGGTATGCTGATTCGCCGCTACGCCCCTGCGCTCGCCGCACGCCTGCAAAAGCCAATGAAACTGATGGCGGCGCTGTTCCTGGCCTTTACCATTGTCCTGGCAATGGCCAAGGATTGGCAGACCGTGGTCGAGTACGCACCGGTGGTGGGCCTGGCTGCGCTGTTGTTCAACCTGCTGAGCCTGGCTGTGGGCTACTGGGTACCGCGCCTGTTGAACATCCCCAAACGTCAGGCAATTGCCATCGGCATGGAGATCGGCATTCACAACGGCACGCTGGCGATTGCCCTGGCGCTGAGCCCGTCGTTGCTGAACAACCCGACCATGGCGGTGCCGGCGGCGCTTTACAGCCTGATCATGTTCTTCACGGCGGCAGGGTTTGGCTGGTGGGTGAGCCGCGGGCATGTGGCCGCGCAGCCAGAGGGTGAAACCGCAAATTGATGGTGTCAGACCTGCGCTGCCCTTTGTGGGGGCAACTGTCTTGCACATCACTCAGGCTGCCGCATCACCCTGTAGGAGCAGCCTTGTGCTGCGAAGAGGCCATTGCAGCCGCAGATAGTCTTAAGCCTTACCGGCCTCTTCGCAGCGCAAGGCTGCTCCTACAGGGCTTGTGTTTGCCTTGAAATCAACGCAGGTTACCTGGGACCGAGTCAACCGTCTGGGTCGTTATTGCTGACCGCGCTCGCGCCGAAGCTGTTGCTTCAACACCTTCAACGGCGGCGCATAGAAAAACCCGAACGACACACTCCCCGTGCGCCCCTTCACCGCGTGGTGCAACTGGTGCGCACGGTGCAAGCGCTTGAGGTAGCGGTTGACCGGCCGTGGCGCGCGCGGCCAATGCCGGTGGAAAAACCCGTCGTGGGCCACGACATACAACATGCCGTACCCCGCCACCCCGCCACCAATCCACTGCAACGGGGCATAACCACTCTTGCCCAAGGCGACCAGCGCTGTGGCGATCAGCCCCAGGGCCACCAGGTACAGGTCGTTGGTTTCGAGCATGCCCAGGTGTGGCTCATGGTGCGAGCGGTGCAGCCACCAGCCCCAGCCATGCATGATGTACTTGTGAGCCAGCGTGCCAACGCCCTCCATGGCCACCAGGGTGCCGAACAATACGGCGAGATTGAACAGCATGGAACGGTCCGGTGGATGGCAAAGGGAGGCGCAAGGGTACCGGCTGCCCAGGTTTTTTTCCATGCGGGCATGACGGGTTGCAGGCCACCCACGGATGAAGCCATTGTCATGTTTTTGCCCTTGACCTGCTCTGCCACGCGGCGTATGGTCCGCGACGCAATTTTGCCTTCCTCAACAGGAGACCTGCCTTGGACAGTAGCCCCAGTCGCTTGCGACAGGCCCACGTGGCGCGCTAGCCCGGCAGTGTCCTGCACTGTCTGGCCGCCCTGGCAAGACGGTGGTTTCCTGTAACCCCCGCTTCTCCTCTCCTCCTCGTGGTCCTGCGCATTTTTCTGGTTTTTCAACCGCGCCAACTGATGGCGTTCATGCGGGCGTGTGCCTGCGGAAGAGGTTTGCTATGGATTGGAAAGTATTTCTGCTGCGCGTCAGCATTGCCCTGCTACTCGGGGCACTGATCGGTGCCGAACGGCAATTGCGTCAACGCCTGACCGGGCTGCGCACCAATGCGCTGGTGAGTACCGGTGCCTGCCTGTTCGTGCTGATGACCCAGGCAGTGCCGGGCATGGCGCCTGCCGATGCGTCGCGCGTAGCCGCCTATGTGGTATCGGGCATCGGCTTTCTCGGTGGCGGTGTGATCATGCGCGACGGTTTCAACGTGCGTGGCCTGAACACCGCGGCCACCCTGTGGTGCACGGCTGCGGTCGGCGTGCTGTGCAGCCTGGGGCTGTTGCTGGAGGCCGCACTGGGTAGCCTGGTGGTGCTATGCGCCAATATCCTGCTGCGTGACATCGCCCAGCGCCTGGACCGTCAGGACGTGGTGCCGGCCAGCGAGGTGGAACAGCACTTCGAAGTGCGCATCGTCTGCCGCGCCGAGGACGAAATCCAGGTGCGCAGCCTGATGCTGCATAGCCTGGGCGATCCGCAGCTGCGCTTGCAGTCACTGCAGAGCGAAGACCTGGACACCCCTGCGCGCCTGGAAGTGCGCGCCGAACTGCTGGGCACCGCGCAGGCACCGGCGCAACTGGAGCGGCTGGTCAGCCGGGTAAGCCTGGAAAAAGGCGTAAGCTCGGTGCGCTGGCAATTACAGCCGCAGGTGTTGGCGGCGGACTAGAACGACAGGAGTGATTCATGCTTATCCGCCCTACCCTTGAACGCGATGTTCAATCCCTGCCGGAGGTCGAGCGTTCGGCAGCTCAGGCTTTTGTCGGCTGGCCGGCGCTGGCCTGGCTGGCCCAGGGTGATGTGATGGATTGCGCGGCACACAGGGCTTTCGTCGAGGCAGGTGGTAGCTGGGTGGCTGAGGAGCCTGCTCGGGGCATTGTCGGGTTTGCATGTGCCCGGCTTGTGGGCCAGGCACTGCACCTCCATGAGATATCGGTGTGCCAGGAGGCCCAAGGCCAAGGTGTCGGGCGCCGATTGCTGCAACAGGTGGTAAATGCTGCCCGCTGCGCCGGGGTGCGCGAGCTGACGTTGACCACCTTTGTCGATGTGCCCTGGAATGCGCCGTTTTATGCACGGTTCGGGTTCGAGGTGATCAATGAGGGGCTGCTGGGCGAGCGGCTCCAGGGCATTCTTGCCAGCGAGCACGCTCACGGCCTGAAAGGGCGTTGTGCAATGCGCCTCTGCGTTACGCGTTAGCCTTTGGGGCTGCTTCGCAGCCCATCGCGACACAAGGCCGCTCCCACAGATACTGCATAGGCCCGAAGCCTGCGCGGTCCCTGTGGGAGCGGGCATGCCCGCGAAGAACCCAGCGCGGTGGATGGCACCGGCTATGCCTGCACCACACTCCCCGCCACACAGTACCCATCCCGCCCCTGCTGTTTGGCCTGGTACAACGCACGGTCCGCCGCCGCAACCAGCGCCTCGGTGGCCACCCCCTCCCGCGCCGGGTCGCCCACCGCGATCCCCGCACTGAACGACACCCGCCCCAACGGGCTGCCGGCATGCTCCATTGCCTGTCGGCGCAACAGCAGTTGCAGCTCCTGTACCAGTCGCTCAGCCCCGCGGCCATCGGTATCGGGGAGCAACAGCGTGAACTCCTCACCGCCATAGCGCACAGCCAGGTCAGCAGGCCGTTTCAAGGCCTGTTTCAGCACCTCGGCAAAGCGCCGCAGGCACTGGTCGCCTGCGGGGTGACCGTAGCGGTCGTTATAGGCTTTGAAGTAATCCAGGTCGAGCATCACCAGCGCCAGCGGGTAGCCCTGCCGACGTGCCCGACGCAACTCTGATTCGAGTACCGCATCCAGCCGCCGACGGTTGCCCAGCCCAGTCAGGCTGTCGGTCAAGGCCAGTGCTTTGAGCGTCTGGTGCGCCTGGACCAGCGCCCGCTCGATGACGATACGCTCGCGCAACTGGCGCAGCACCACGCCGCCAAACGCCCCCAGCCCCAGCAGCAACAGCAGCATGACGGACATCGATTTGATCGCATCATGCAGCCAGGGCTCGACAATCGAATCGCGCGACAGGCCTGCCTCCGCTACCAGCGGGTAGCTGGACAACGCGCGGTAGCCATAGAGCCGCGGTGTGCCATCGATCACGGCGACCGCCTCGACTACACCTTCTGCGGCATACGGCAACTGGTTACGGAAGACCTCGCTGTTGGCCAGGCTGCGGCCAATCACCTGTTCCGCGAACGGGCGCCGTACCAGGATGGTGCCGTCACGCTTGGCCAGCACCAGTGCGCCGCGCTCGTCGATCTTGAAGTCGCCGTAGTAACGCACGAACCACTCCACTTTGATGGTGCCCAGCAGTACGCCGGCGAAGCTGCCATCGGCATACTCCAGGCGCCTGGATATGGGAATGATCAGGTCGCCGGTAGAGCGGCTGCGTACCACCGAACCGATATGCACACCCCGGTCGGTGTGGTTGCGATGGTAGGTAAAGTAGTCGCGGTCGGCGTTATTGGCGTTGGGCGGGATTGCCGCCTGATCAGTGACAATCCAGCTTCCGTCCGGGCCGTAGACGAACAGCCCGTGCAACTGCGGCATGATGCTTTTCTGTTGCGCCAGCAAGGCATGCAGGCGCGGCCGGTCGATGTGATCAAAACCGTCCCCTTCCAGGCGCTCGGCCAGGGTTGCGGTAATGGCGTCGACCTGGCGGATCGAATCCTCGGCATGCTCCGCCGTGGCCCGCACCAGGTTGCTGACCATGTTCTCGGCATTGGCGTAGACGTTTCGGTAATCTCGCCAAATGCGCCAGCCTTCCACCAGGACAAACGCCAGCATCACCACCACCATGAACGCCAGTACCAGGCGGAAAAGCGCGACGGCGCGGCCCTCGCCCGTTACCGCGATAAGCCCGTCGTCATCGTGTTTCCTGGCTGCGCACATTGAAGTCCCTGGCCATACCGCGTTTGCCGGCTTTCACTATAGATCAGTGCCGCACAGTCGAAAACGGCGGCAAAAAAGATTAAACCTTTGCCCCACCCTTACCCTCAACCGTACGCGACACTGAGGTCGCGCCACGGTTTAAGGAGTGGAGCATGAGCAATCTCTTCATAAAGCGCGTTGGTTTCTCCATGGTGTTGGGCCTTGCGTCGGTACATGCACTGGCGGCGAGTTCCGATGATTTCGTCGATGCGGCTACCGAAGCCGGCATTGCCGAAGTGGTCACCGGCAACCTGGCCAAGGAAAAAAGCCAGAATGCTGATATCAAGACATTCGCCCAGCAAATGGTCACTGATCACACCCAGGCCAACCAGAAACTCGGCGACATCGCCCGCAAGCTGGATATTTCCGTTCCGGATGAAGCAGCCATGACCGACAAGGTCAAGAAAATGATCCTGGAATGGCGTGATGAATCATTCGACAGGTCGTACCTCAACAACCAGGTCGACGCCCACGAAAAAGCGGTGGAACTGTTCAAGAAAGAGGCCGCATCGTCTGACAAGGCCGAGCTGAAAGCCTTCGCCAGCGAAACCCTGCCCAAACTCGAGCAGCACCTGGAGCATGCCAAGGCGCTTCAGGCCAAGCACGCCAAGTGAGGTTATAAATGAGCAACGATGCATTGAAGACCGAAGTTCTTACCCGCCTGCTGCATTCGCACCCTGAAGGCCTGGGCAAGGAGGTGCTGGACAACTACCGCGGCGAGAAGGCGGTGGCCGGCGTGCTGAAAACGCTGCAGGAAGCAGGTTTGATTCACGACGGCAGCGTGGTGGTGGGAAGTGACCACCAGATCAGCGTGCACTACCCGATAAAGCTGTCGGCGGCGGGTGTCGAAGCAGCGCGACAAGCCGAATCCTGAGTAATCGCCCTTTGTAGGAGCGGCCTTGTGTCGCGATCGGGCCGCAAAGCGGCCCCAACAATTCAGCCGCTAGAGCAGATGCCGTGGGGCCGCTTTGCGGCCCGGTCGCGACACAAGGCCGCTCCTACACTAACCGCGTTCACTTTCTGCAAATACAGCCAGTTGCGTCCGACACTGCGCCAGGGCCTCATCACGCTCCTTGAGCTGCTCCTCAAAACGCTGCAATTGCCGCGCTTGTTCGGCGCACAGGTCTCGTCTGTCCTCCAGACTCTGCGCCTGCACATCAAGCTGCCGGCGCATTTCCTCGCTGGCGCCCTGAACCTGGGCCAGAATCGTGCGCAGGCCCTGAATCTGCGCTTCGCGCTGCTCCAGCATCTCGTTCTGCGCCCGGCACTCGCTGGCGGCCTGGCGGTGTTCACCCAGCAAACGCTCGTTATCGCGGTGCAGGCGGGTCAGTTCATCCTGTTTGACGATCATGCCCTGCTGCAACTGGCGCACTTCCACCTGCATCTGCTGCAACTGCGCTTCGTGGCGGCGCTGCTCCTGCTCGCGCTGCTCACGGCTGGCATTGCGGTAGTGCTCCAGGGCATCGCGGGCATGGCGGTGCTTGTCTTCCAGCGACTTGACCTGTTCGTCCTTGTCAGCCAGGCGCACCTGCATCTCGCCCAGTGACTGGTTGAGGCTGGCACTGCGCAGCTGTTCGGCCTGCAGAGTGCTTTGTGTGGACAGCAGCTTTTCTGTCTCGGCGGCCAATGCCGCTGCATCGATCTTGTGTTGCTGGTGCGCTGCAGCCAGCGCCTGCTGGGCAATCTCCAGCTGCGCTTCAAGCGTTTCCCGCTGTTGAGTGAAGGTGCTTTCGGCCTGCTCGATCGTCAGGTCGGCCTCGTCCTGCAATTGGGTTGCCAGTTGCCCGACCAGGCGGCTCAGCACATCGCTCAGCGCGGCGCCGCCTTCGGAAGCCACCGGCTGCTGGCCGTTCAACTCCTTCAGGTAGCGGTGAATCGTGGTCTTGGAGCCGGTATTACCCAGCTCGATACGTATGGCATCGATGCTGGGGTTCTCGCCCCGGGCAATCAGCGCCTGACGCGCCTGCTGCACTACCACCTTGTTGATACCGCCCCGGGCCATGCTTGCTCCTACGATTTTGTACTGTGTTATGTAACATGTAATTACGTACTAATTATGGCGATATCCAATCACGCCTGCAAACACTTCCTCACATGGAATAATCACGGCTTATCGCATGTTATAGGGTGAAATTGCCCAGACAGAGGCGAGTAGCTGTACGACATAAAGCAAAACGCCCCGCCAGGCCCAAGGCCGACGGGGCGTTTCAAGTAGGAGCGTGACGTGAGGGTCAGAGCGCGCGCTTAACCTGCGCCGGCGTACGCTGCATCAGCACCTTGCCATTGCGTACCGACACCAGTGCATGCCCCTGGGTACGGACCATTTCGTAATCGTCAGGTGCCGACAACAGCAACAGGTTCGCCGGCCGCCCCACCTCGATGCCATAGCGCTCGCCCAGGTTCAGGGTGCGGGCGCTGTTATCGGTGATCAGGTCCAGGCAACGCTGCAGATCTTCGTAGCCGAGCATGTGGCAGATGTGCAGGCCGGCTTCAAGAATGCGCAGGATGTTGCCATTGCCCAGCGGGTACCACGGGTCGACGATGGAGTCCTGGCCAAAGCACACGTTCATCCCCGCACGGTCGATCTCTGCCACACGGGTCACGCCACGGCGTTTGGGGTAGTTGTCGAAGCGCCCTTGCAGGTGAATGCTCTCGGTCGGGCACGACACGAAGTTGATGCCCGACAGTTTGAGCAGGCGGAACAGCTTGTAGCAGTAGGCATTGTCATACGAGCCCATGGCCACGGTATGGCTGGCCGTCACCCGGGCACCCATGCCGCGCACCCGGGCTTCCTCGGCCAGCACTTCCAGGAAGCGTGATTGCGGGTCATCGGTCTCGTCGCAGTGCACGTCCACCAGGCAACCGGTACGTTCGGCCAGGTCCATCAGGAACTTCACCGACGATACGCCCTGGTCGCGGGTGTTCTCGAAATGCGGAATGCCGCCGACCACATCGGCGCCAATCGCCACTGCTTCGGTCATCAGCGCCCGGCCGTTGGCGTACGACTCGATGCCCTCCTGCGGGAAGGCGACAATCTGCAAGTCGACCAGCTCGCGTACTTCATCACGTACCTCGACCATGGCCTTGAGTGCGGTGAGTTTCGGGTCGGTCACATCGACGTGGGTGCGCACATGCTGGATGCCGTGGTCCACCAGCATGCCGATGGTCCTTTTCGCGCGGGTTTTGATGTCCTCGTGGGTAGTGATTTCCTTGCGCTCGGCCCAGCATTCGATGCCTTCGAACAAGGTGCCGCTCATGTTCCATCGGGGCTCGCCGGCCGTCAGTGTGGCGTCGAGGTGAATATGCGGCTCGACAAAGGGCGCCACCACCAGGTTTTGCCCTGCGTCCAGGTCAGGGGCAGCAACGGGCGCCACCCCCTCGGCCTGGGGCACGATGGCAGCAATGCGCTCGCCGTTCAGTTCGATGCGGAACAGGCCAGGCTTGCCGCGCAGGCGTGCGTTGAGGATGTTCATGCTGTTACTCCTTGCCGTGGGCTTCGCTCATGCGCCATACCAGCATGGCGACCGAAGCATTCATGCGAAAAAGCGGGTCATCGATGGACTGCCCGCTCAGTTGTTCGATGCGCTGGATGCGCTGATTGATGGTGTTGCGGTGCAGCCCCAGGCGCTGCGCAGCCTTGAGCCCGTTGCCGTTTTCCATCAGCAAGGCATCGAGGGTGTGCACCAGGGCATTGGCCTGCTTGCGCCCAGGGGCGATCAAGGGGCCGAGCGTACGGCTGACAAAATCGTCGATCAGCGAGCGATCAACGATGCCTTGCAGCAGGCGCAGCACGCCCAGTTCGCTGAAGTTGCAATAGCCGTTGGCCGGTCGCAGGTGCTGCGCTACGTCCAGGGCCTGACGTGCCTCGGTGAGGGCCTGGCGATAGTGCGCACAATCGTCGGCGAGGCTCGACAAGCCCATGTGCAAACTCAGCTC
Organism: Pseudomonas sp. WOUb67; assembly: GCF_050058005.1. Lineage (NCBI taxonomy): Bacteria > Pseudomonadati > Pseudomonadota > Gammaproteobacteria > Pseudomonadales > Pseudomonadaceae > Pseudomonas > Pseudomonas sp. WOUb67. The sequence goes on from NZ_CP170112.1 coordinate 4,003,239, forward strand.
ACCTGTCGCGGCCTGCAACTGCCGGTAAAGTGCTGCCAATGTTTCGGGCAAGTCGTGGGTATCGGCCAGCAATACCACGAACAGATCGCCCGGCAACTGCGCGGTAACGCTGCCTGGTCGTTGGCGGCACCAGGCTTCGAGCTGGTCTTCCAGGGCCTGGCGGGTAGCTTGCCAGGTACGCTCGCCGTGGGCCAGCCCGTGGCGCTCGAACAAGCCATCCACGCCCGCCAGGCGCAAAGCCAGCAAGCGCCGCGGCGCGTCCAGAGCCAGTTGCAAGTGCGTCGCCCGCTGCCGGGCTATCGCCAGGCTCGGGTAGTCGCCAGTGAGCAACTGGCCAAGGATGTCGTGGCGCGAGCGGCGTACCTGGCTCATCTGCACCAACGCCGTGCCAATCAGGTGGGTGACCACCACCATCTTCAGCGCATACGGCTGCTCGATCAGCGGCAGGCCAAGTTGCTCGGCTCGCGCGATGACAGGCGCCGGGACGCTCTGGATAAAGCTGCCGCCGGTGAGGATCACCATGCCGGCGATGCCCACGGCGTCGCCGTCTTCCACCAGGCTCAGCAGGTTGGCCTCGCCCCGTGGGTGGTTGATGCCGGTGACAAACACCAGCTCACCGCCCATTACCCATTCGGCGATGCCTTCGTTTTCCGCCACATATGGCCAGCGCACCCGCCGCTGAAGGTTGCGTGCCCCGGCCAGCACACGCATCTCGTGCAGGCCAGGCAAATGCAGGATCTCGTCCAGCGCCAGGCTCACGGCTCGACACCCGCCTGGCCCGGCGCCCGGCGGCGGGCGCCCAGTTCGAGCATGACGATGTAGCACAGGGCCGAGGCGCCGATACCCACCAGCGGAGCGACCCACGGCGAGGCGTACGCCAGTACCGCGCCCACCGCATAGGCAAATAGCCCAATGAGGTTGTAGCGTGGCAGGCTTGCAGCGCCCAGTGCCGGGTACTGGCCGCGGTGGCGATACCAGAAGTCAGCCATGATCACCCCGCCCACCGGTGGAATGATCGAGCCCAGCAGCACCAGGAACGGGATCAGCATTTCGTACATGCCACCAATCGCCAGCACAATGCCAACCCCGGCCGCCACCAGCGTTGCCGTGCGCCGGCGCTCACTGCGCAACAAATGGCAGGCGGCCGCCGACACGTTGTAGATGGTCGGCCCCTGGATGGTCCACAGGTTCAGGCACAGCATCACCACCGCCGCGAACGACAGGCCCTGCAGCATCATCACCTCGACAATATCGGCCTGCTGGTAAACCATCGCACACCAGGCACCGGCCACCACCATCAGGCCGTTGCCAAGCAGGAATGCCACCACGCTGGCGATCACCGCCACCCGGCCGCTACGCGACAGCCGTGTCCAGTTGGTAGCTTGGGTGGCTCCACTGGCGAAGGTGCCGAACACCATGGTCACCGCTGCCGAAAAGGTCATGGTTTCGTGCGGTACTACGGCGGCCAGGCCGGCAAAGCCACCGGCATCGCGGGTGGCGATGTACATCGACACCAACAGCAGCACGAACATCAATGGCACGGACACGCGCGACAGCACGTCCAGCCCCTTGAAGCCGATGATGGCAGTAATGCTGAAACCCAGCCCGAACAACACCATCAACGGTACGCCGAAACCTTCCGCCAAGCCCAGTAGCTTGACCAGCACGATGGCCACCGTGGCCGTACCCCAGGCGTACCAGCCCAGTTCAGCGAAACCCAGCAGGAAATCCGAAAGCCGGCTACCCGCCTCACCGAAACAGAAGCGCCCCATCAACACGGTATTCAGCCCGCTGCGCGACGCGATGAATGCCAACGCTGCGGCATACATCGCCAGCAGGCTGTTGCCGACGGTGGCCACCCACAACATGTCGACAAAATTGAAGGCCATGCCCAACTTGCCGCCGGCGAACATCGTGCCGGTGAAAAAGGTAAAGCTGAACAGGACCATCGCAATCGGCAGCAGGCCCTTGCGGGCAGACTTCGGGGCTTCGCTGAGGGGAAATTCGCTGGGTGAGCTCATTGCACGGGGCTCCGGGTGGTAGTTGGGAGCTGGAAGAGCAATATGCGGGCCGCTTTTTCGAGGGCCGAAACCCGGAATCAAATCGGGCAGGCAGCCCAGAAGGGAATGTGCACTGTGAACATTAAAGTCGCATTTCAGCGTTATGAAGGTGTGCTGAACGACTTATTTTGAGGCATTCATGCACCAAAGCGGGCTTGGGCTGGGTAGGATTCACCCAGCAAAGCTTGCGCGATTACCAAGGCTACCGCTCACCCTGTAGGAGCAGCCTTGTGCTGCGAAGAGGCCATTAAGGCTAAAGATGATCTTCGCCTGCAATGGCCTCTTCGCAGCACAAGGCTGCTCCTACAGGGCTGTGTTTTCCTTGAGATGCGGGTCAGGTGGGCGGCTTACACCCCGTCCAGGCCCATCTGCCAGAAATCCGCCTCCAGGCTGGACGCCTGGCCGAAAATCCCCACCAACTCGGCAAACCGCTGCTCGGTCATGCTCCGCGCTGCCAGTTCATCCAGGTGCTTGCGCGCTGCCGCCGCCACCCCCTGGTAGCCTTCACCGGCATACTCGCCAATCCACTCGCGGTACGGGTGGTTGCTCAAATCGCCAATCCGCTCGGCCAAGGTCCGGCCGATCTCGGCATAGCCAATCACGCAAGGCGCCAGCGCCACATGCAGCTCCAACAGGTCGCCGGCGGCGCCACAATCCAGCACGTAGCGGGTGTAGGCCACCGTGGCCTGGTGCTCTGGCGCGGCCTCGATGTCCGCCTGGGTCAGCCCCCAGCGCGCGCACAGGCGCACGTGCAGGTCGGTTTCATCCAGGATCGCTGCCAGCCCGGCCTGCGCCGCGCGGATATCTGCCGGTCGACGGCTCTTGTAGGCCGCCAGTGCCCAGGCACGGGCGAACTGGATGAGGAACAGGTAATCCTGTACCAGGTAAGTCCGGAACGCTTCCTCACTCAGCGTGCCCTCGCCCATCTGCCGCACGAAGTCATGGTCTACATAGCTGTGCCACTGTTGCGTGGCAGCGGCCTTGAGGCGCTCGAAGATATCCATGCTCATTTGCCCTCCGGGTAGACGGCATCGAAGAAGGCCAGCTCCAGCGCAACGGTGCGCTGGTAGAAGTCATTTGCCAGTGAGGCTTCCTGCGGGCCGACGCGGTCCAGTTCTGCCTGCAGGAAGGCGACGAAGCTCTGGAATGCCGGGTTGTCGTGCAGGGTGATCCACTCGGCATGGATGAAGTTGTCCGGCATCGGCTTGGGTGCCTTGAGTGCCCAGTCGAGGTAAAGCCCTTCGGCAACATTGAGCACTGCCAGCGCCGCTGCATAGGAGCGGGTCGCTGCCGCTTCACGCATGATCGCCTTGAACCCTGCGGTTGGCACTGTATCGGCGGGTGCGCTGCGTTGTGCGGGGCTCACATCCAGCGCCTCGAAGGCACGCAGGAAGTAAGTGTTCTCATCGCTGGAAATCATCCCGGCAAAGCGGCCGAAGCGCAGGCGCGCCTCGAACGTATCGGCAGTGGCGATGGCCGCGCCCAGCAAGGTCAGGAAACTGTCGAGAAAGCGATGGTCCTGCACCAGGTAGTCGACCATGATCGGGTCCGGCAGGCTGCCGTCGCACAATTGGGTCACGAAACGGTGGCCAACGGCCGCCGACCAGGTCGGCTCGCTCTGGCGGCGCAGGGACTGGCTGAAACGTTCGGTCATGTTGCTGTCCTTGATGAAGGTGACAGCGAGACCTTGGCAGTTGACATGGACGGGCCTCGCAGTGAGGCCGGCAAAAAGGCAGGTTACAAGCCCCATCCCTTCGCCGGCATGATCCGGATCAGGTTCGAAGGGTCACCGCGCTGCTGCTTGCAGCGGTTTCTCAGCCCTTTGCCGGGCTCCCCTTGGTGGCGAACAGGTATACCCCAGCGGGTCGGGGCTGTCACGCCCCAATCCACCCAATCGGTGGGCATTGGGTCACCCGCTTGTGGGGACTTATACCCATTCTTGACGCCCCGTTATTTAGCGCACATCAGGCGCCACAAGGATTTGTTTAACAAAGCATTACTGAAAAAATTGTTGGCACAGCCGTTGCTCGAGGCCTTTTACCGGGCAAAACGCCATTGATGGCTTGAAGCCATACAGCCGCGAGCGAGGCACAAGGCAATGAAAACACCTGCCGTGATCCACCCTACCAGGCACGCATTCCAGCTAACTTCGGTCACTGCGCTGATGGTCAGCCTCGGACTGATCACGGCCATGGCCTCCCCCCTGGACGACAACAGCCAGCCGTCGCCGACCGACCCCTCGGCCTATACTGACCAGCCGGCCGACCCGACCCCGGACTTGCTCAACCTCAACACGCTGCCAGAAGCCAACCAAGGCTCGCTGGAGCTGATCAATGGCGCGTACGGCGACCGCAATACGGTGCGTACCGACAACGTGCTGCCGCCCGCCTTGCAAACCTCGGACAGGTACCCCACCAACGGCAAACCCAGCCCGTTGTTCGGTGCGCAACCCTTCACCCAGCAACTGCTGCTGTTCGAAGAATTCGGGCCAGAAAAGCTTGACCCGAGCACCCCGCCGCCAGAACTGACCTTTCCCGTACCCACCTTGGGCGCGGCTCCTGCACAGGACCCCAATGTGGTGGCGCGCAGCGGGCCAAGTGGCACGGCCCTGGAAGCGTTCCTCAAGCAACCGGGCCTGTACCCGTTCCCGACCCAGTACGCCAACGTGCTGGACCGCAACCCCTGGAAAGCGCAGATCGAGATGTTCCTCAACCGCCAGCCTGTCGGTTCGCCTGCCGAAGGCCGGCCACCAGGAAAAGGCTGGTCGCACCAGCGCTGGAACGAGTTTTACCCGCAGGCGGCCTTCAAGACTGCGCAAGCCGGTGCGCGCATCAACCTTGGCCTGCGCGACCGCAAACAGCTGCACAACTATGCGGTCGGCGAGTTCGCACCCGGCGGCCTGTACTACCAGACCTCCGACATCCCGACCACGCTGGGCACCACTAAAGGCATCGATACCCGCTTCCACCCGAACATGCCCTTGCAGAACCACAAGTCGCTGTGGACATTCGACGGCACCTTCCCGGCCAAGCTGCTGATGGTGCGCTACGGCCAACCGATCCTGATGCGCCATTACAACGCCCTGCCGATCGACCCCTCGGCCAACGGCGGCTTTGGCCTGCATACCATCTCCACCCACGAGCACAACGGCCACTCCCCGGCCGAGAGCGATGGCTTTGCCAATGCCTACTTCTTCCCCGGCCAGTACTACGACTACCGTTGGCCGGTGCAACTGGCCGGGTACGACACCATCAACACCCGTGCCCAGGACCCGCGTGCGGCCTTCCCCTGCGCACCGGGTGAAACCCTGTTCGTCAACGACGGCACGCCGGGCCTTAAAACCTGCCAGAACGGCAGCATCAAGATCCGCGGTGACTGGCGTGAAACCATGAGCACCCACTGGTTCCACGACCACATGATGGATTTCACGGCGCAGAACGTCTACAAGGGCAACGCCGTGATGATGAACTACTACAGCGCCCTGGACCGCGGTAACGAGGCCCTGCAGGACGGCGTCAACTTGCGCTTCCCCAGCGGTTCGGGCATGCCGTGGGGTAACCGTGACTATGACGTCAACCTGATGGTTGCCGACAAGGCCTGGGATGCCAATGGCCAGCTGTGGTTCAACCCGTTCAACACCGACGGCTTCCTCGGTGACCAGATCCTGGTCAACTGGCAGTACCAGCCCAGGCTCAAGGTGCGTGCACGCAGCTACCGCTTCCGCATCCTCAACGGATCGGTATCGCGCTACTTCAAGTTTGCCGTGGTGCGGGAAATTGCCGGCACCAGCGGCGAGTTCAAAGGCCCGTCCGGCTCCAACCTGTCGTATGCCCGGGTGCCGTTCCACATGATCGCCAACGACGGCAACATCATGGAACACGCCGTGCCATTCGACGGCACCCTGGACCTCAACGGCGACGGCAACCTGCAGGACAACAACGGCATCCTGCCGCTGCAAGGCATTGCCGAGCGTTACGACATCATCATCAACTTCGCCAAGAACGGCATCAAGGCGGGCGACAAGCTGTACTTCGTCAACCTGGAGGAGCACCGCACCGGCAAAGGCCCGGAAGGTGCCATTTCGCTGGCCGACGTGTTGTCGGAAAAATACAAGGCGGTGATCAAGCAGACCAGCAAAGGCCCGCAATGGGACAAAGGCGACCCCGCGGTCGGCAAGTTCCTGCAACTGCTGGTGCAGCCCTATACCGGCCAGGACGTGAGCATGGACCCGGTGGCCTATGAGCCCGCCAAGCCAGGCAAGGCCGCTGGGCTGAAAATGCTGCCGCTGACGGTTGACCGCAACTCGACTGCCGACCTGGCCAAGATCAAGGATGCCCGCCACCGCGAGTTCATCTTTGGCCGCTCCGACGGTACCGACACCACCCCCTGGACCATCAAGACCGATGGCGGCTTTGGCTACAGCATGGACCCACGACGCATCAGCGCAGCGCCGCAACTGGCCAACCAGTCCACCGACGGCGGTTTCAGCGGCGACGGCACCCTGGAAGTGTGGAAGATCAAGAACGGCGGCAATGGCTGGAGCCACCCGGTGCACGTGCACTTCGAGGAAGGCGTGATTCTTAGCCGCGACGGCAAGGCCCCGCCAGAATGGGAAAAATGGGCCCGTAAAGACGTGTACCGCATCGGGCCGGATGCCGACTCGTCGGAAGAAGTGGAAATGGCCATCCGCTTCCGCGAGTTCGCCGGTACCTACATGGAGCACTGCCACAACACCCAGCATGAGGACTCGTCGATGCTGCTGCGCTGGGACATTGAGCACCCAGGGCAGTTCCAGGTGATGCCGACCCCGCTGCCAGGATGGGATGGCGTGCAATACATGGCGTCGGTGGGCCTGCCGACCTTCCGCACCAAAGGCCATGACGACAACGACGACCCGGCCAACAAACCACCGGTCGCGGCCAATGACAGTGCAGCCACTACCGCTGGCAAGCCTATCACCCTGAACGTGCTGGCCAACGATAGCGACCCGGACGGCAACGTACCGCTGACCGTGACCGGCCTCAGCCAGCCGGACTCTGGCCAGGGTGCCGTCAGCACCGACGGCACCACGGTGACCTACACCCCACCAGATACAGTCGCTGCGCCGTTCACCGCCAGCTTCAACTATACGGCTCGGGATGCCAAGGGTGCCGAGTCGGTGAATCCGGCCACGGTCAGCATCGCGGTCAGCCCAGCGGCAGCAGTCGACCAGATCCAGGTCACCAGTGCCACGGTGCAGGTGCGCAGTGGCAACCGCTACACCTGGGACGTAGCGGGCACCACTTCGGTGGCTACCGGCAACAGCATTACCGTGACCGCAGCCACCACCGGCGGCCCGCTGAATCTCGGCAATGCCACGCTGACGGCGGCCACTACCGGCGCTCGCTGGAAGTTGTCGGTGACCACCACGGGTACTGGCCCGGCAACGCCGGCGACCATAACCGTGAAGTCAGCGCTGGGGCAGAGCGTCACGGTGCCGATCAGCATCAAGTAATGCGGGCGTGAAACCGGGGCCGCCGTGCGGCCCCTTTTACCCAAATAACGAGGATCGCATCATGCCCGGCTCATGGCGTCTCCTGCTGGTACTCGCGGTATTCGCCGCCAGCATCCCGTACTGGCCACTGCAGCCGAAGCAACCGGTGGCCGAGGAAGCTGCAAGCCCTTGGGGCGCCAACTACTTCCCCAACATTCCCCTGCTCACGCAGGATGGGGAGAAGGTGCAGTTCTTCGACGACCTGATCAAGGACAAGGTGGTCGCCATCAACTTCATCTTCACCGGCTGCACTGACTCCTGCCCGGTGGAAACCGCGCGCCTGCGCCAGGTGCAGAAGATTCTGGGTGACCGGGTCGGCAAGGACATATTCCTCTATTCCATCAGCATCGACCCCTACAACGACACCCCCGCCACCCTCAAGCGCTATGCCGAAAAATTCGGCATCGGCCCTGGCTGGACGCTGCTCACCGGCGAGCCCGACGACATCGAGCAATTGCGCCGTAGCCTGGGGCTGTGGATCGAAGGCCTGGAAAACGGCCGCTCCAAGGACCACAACCTGAGCCTTATCATCGGCAACCAGGCCACCGGCCGCTGGATGAAGGCCTCGCCCTTCGAAAGCCCGTACATCCTCGCGGACCGGCTGGGCAACAGCCTGCACAACTGGAAGCAGGCCAGCGCCATGAGCAACGACTATGCCAAGGCCCCCGAGATACGTTCGCCCAGCAGTGGCGAGCAGATTTTCCGTACGCGTTGCTCGTCCTGCCACACCTTGGGCAACACCGAGCCAGGCCAGCCAGGTATCGGCCCCGACCTGCTGGGCGTAACCCGTCAGCGTGACGCCAACTGGCTGACCCGCTGGTTGAAGGAGCCCGACCAGATGCTGGCCGAGAAAGAACCTCTGGCCATGCTGCTGTATGAACAATACAACCGCCTGGCCATGCCCAACATGCGCCTGGGTGATGCCGAAGTCAGCGCATTGATGAGCTACATAGAGGAAGAAACCGCACGCTTGCAAACACCCGTCGCGAATAGGGGAAACCCTTAAAGGCGATTGGCCAGTAGTCATCAGCCTGTCATCTCCTTGTCGTATTTTTTGAGCATCACCCAGGGTCGGGAACTATCAGCAGTGATACGCCGTTCGCTTTCCTCCGCCAGCCTCCTGCGGCTGCTGATCCTGATGCTGTGCGCAGCCACCCTGGCCTTTCTCTGGGGGCTGCACATCACGCAGAAAGCCGCCGCCCGCCAGGACGCGCTGTCGGCCAAGGCCGCCGAGCACCTGAACCTGGCCAGCATCGTCGGTGAAAGCCTGCGCCAGCTGGTCGACCGCGCCCAGGCTGTGGGCCGGGTCACCCAGGACGACATGAAGGTGCTGCGCCAGGGCAACTTCAGCCTGGCGCGGATACTGGCCGAAGACCCGGTGTTCAAGCGCATGAGCCTGTACGACCGGCAAGGCCGGCTGTTGTCAGCCAGCCATACCGACGAGGCCACCGCACTGCCCGAGGACTGGCTACGCCAGCTGCAACGGCACGTTGCCCGCTATGGCTTCAAGCCCTTTCTGCCCAGCGTGCAGGCGCCTGACCAGGAGGCCACCCTGCCCAACTGGCGCCTGCCCTTTCTGCTGCCGTTGACCGACCTGCCAGGCCGCGAAATCGAAAACATCCTGGTGGTGCAACTGGACATCGGCTACCTGGCGGTGCTGTTTCAGCATATCGACCTGGGCAGCAGCGGGCTGGTGCGCCTGCTGCAGGATGACGGCCTGGAGCGGCTGCGCATAGACACCAGCGGCGTGGTGGTGGCCGGCGATCGGTTGCAGCCCGAACTGCCGGATACCGGCAGCGACGCGGGCATGCTGACCCAATACGCGGCCGGCGACGCGTACCAGAGCCTGTACCGCCATGTGCCAGAGCGCGGGTTCAGTGTCGTGGTCAGCCAGCGCCAGGATGAAATCCTCGCGCCTTCGACCCTGGCCTATTCCCGACAATTCTGGTTGAACCTGAGCATGACGCTGATGATCATTGCCAGCCTGCTGTGGACATTGCGCCTGTTGCGCAAGCGGCAAGAGGCCTTCTGCGCACTGGAACATGCCCAGCAGGTCAACCAGCAGCTTATCGGCCGCCTTGAGGACGAACACCGGCGCAGCAGCCATGCCGCCGCCACCGACCACCTCAGCGGGCTGCACAACCGCCGCCAGTTTGTCGAGGTGGCCGGCCAGGCGCTGACCCGCCAGCGTGGCAAGCGCCGGTTGATGGCGATCCTGTTCATCGACATGGACCGTTTCAAGTCGATCAACGATTCGCTCGGGCACAAGATCGGCGACTTGCTGCTGCAGGCCGTGGCCGGGCGCATCCAGCGTTTGCTGGAGCCCGGTGACGAGGCTTCACGCTTTGGCGGCGACGAATTCGTGGTGCTGCTCGCAGGCGAGCGCAGCGAAGACCAGATCAACGCCTGGGTCCGTGAATTGGTCCAGCGCTTGTCGGCCACTTATGCCCTCGATGGCAAGGAGGTCAACACCAGCCCGAGTGTGGGCGTGAGCATCTGCCCACGCGACGGCCAGGACATCGACAGCCTGATCCGCAGTGCCGATGCCGCAATGTATTCGGCCAAGCAGGCCGGGCGGGCCCAGTACCGCTTCTTCGACCCCTCGCTGAACCTGGCCGACATCCAGGCCTTTACCCTTGAACAGGCGTTCGGCAGCGCCTTGGCCGAGCGCCAGTTCGTGCTGCACTACCAGCCGCAGATCCGCCTCGACACCCAGCAGGTACTGGGCTACGAAGCGCTGGTGCGCTGGGACCACCCCGAATTCGGCCTACTGTACCCGGACCGCTTCATCGACCTGGCAGAGCGCAGCGGCTTTATTGTCGACCTGGGCTGGGAGGTGTTGCGCCTGGCCTGTGAGGCCCTGGCAGACTGGGACGCCCAGGGCCGGGGAACGCGGCTGGCCGTCAATGTATCCGCGCTGCAACTGCGCCAGGGCGACTTCGCCATGCGGCTGCTGAGCGAACTGCAACGGTATGCCATTGCCCCGCAGCGGCTGGAGCTGGAAATTACCGAAACCACCATCCTCGACCCCGAAGGTACGGCCGTGGAGCACCTGCACACCCTGCGCGGCGCCGGCCTGGGCATCAGCCTGGATGATTTCGGCCGCGGCTATGCCGGCTTCGCCCACCTGCATTCGCTGCCATTGAGCAAGCTGAAGATCGACCGCTCGCTGATCGCCCCGCTGTCCAACAGCCCTGATGACAGCCCGATCGTGTCCTCCACCATCATCCTGGCCAAGCGCCTGGGCCTGGAAGTGGTCGCCGAAGGCGTGGAAACCCGCGAACAGGTGGTGTGCCTGAAGCTCGCCGGCTGTGATATCGCCCAGGGCTACCACTTCAGTCGGCCACTGTCGCCGGCGCAGTTGCGCGAGTACCCGCCGTTCAATGGTGTCGAGGAAAAGGCATGCGTGTAATGAGAGCGCTGGCAGGGTTGATGGCGGTCAGCGTGTCCATCAACGTCGCACTGGCCGACTGCACGCCACACAGCTTGCGCCTGGCGGTGATCCCGATCAAAAGTGCCATCGACATGGCCCGTGAACATCAACCGCTGCTGCAACGCCTGAGCCAGGCGGCCGGAGTACCGGTGGAGCTGGTGATTGCGACCTCTTACGAAAGCGTGGTGGACGCGATTGTTTCCGGTGGTGCGGACATCGCCCGCCTGGGCCCCGCCTCGTATGTACTGGCCCATCGTCGCGATCCGCGTATCGAGCCGTTTGCCACCTTTACCTTGAGTGCCGGCCCCTACACCCCGGCAGGCAATCATTACCAGGCGCTGCTGCTGACCCGCGGCGACAGCCCTGACGATATCGAAGCCCTGCGCGGCAGGCGCGTGGCCCTGACCGACCCGGCCAGCACCTCGGGCAGCCTGGTGCCCAGTGTCGAGTTTGCCGCCCGAGTGGGCCTGCCGCTGTCGCAGTTCTTTGGTGCGCTGGTGTATGCCGGCAACCACGACAAGGCGCTGGAGGCGTTGCTGGAGGGCCGGGTCGATGCCGCGTTCGTCGCCAGCGAGCGCACCGACGCCTATGTGGCCCAGCATGCCATCGCGTCAACACGGCTCAAGGCGCAGTGGCGCTCGCAACCGATCTACTACGACCCGTATGTGTTCAGTGCCAGCCTGTGCCCGGCGCTGAAAAACCGTATACGCAAAGCCATGCTCGATGACCCGCAGGCACTGGCGGCGTTCGTTGCCTCACAGGACGCCAGCGGGCTGGTGCCGGTCAGCCAGGCCGACTATGAACCGCTGCAGCAGATGATGAATGCGGCGTTGCCTCTCCAGTAGCAGCAGATATCTTCCGGGCTGGCGCGATTTTTGTGGGAGCGGGCGTGCCCGCGAACACCGGCGCAGCCGGTGCCATCCACCGCGTTGAATTCTTCGCGGGCACGCCCGCTCCCACAGGGAAACCAGTGGGTGCACCATCACCTACAGTGGGTGAGGTACACGACAGACAAACCATTTCGGTTTATCGTGTCCCCATCACCCGCCGACATCCGCACCATGACCGATATCGAGCGCTACCTTCGCGCCGCCACCCGTGACAACACCCGGCGCAGCTACCAGGCTGCCATCGAGCACTTTGAAACCCACTGGGGCGGTTTTCTTCCGGCCACCGCCGAGAGTATTGCCCGCTACCTGGCCGACCATGCCGACCAGCATGCCGTCAGCACCCTGCGCCAACGCCTGGCTGCGCTCAGCCAGTGGCACGTCGCCCAGGGCTTCCCCGACCCGACCAAGGCGCCGCTGGTGCGCCAGGTGCTCCGCGGTATCCGCACCCTGCACCCGACGCCGCCCAAGCAGGCAGCCCCGCTGTTGTTGCAGCACCTGCAAACTGCGGTGACCTGTTTTGAAGAGGAGGCCCGCCAGGCGCGTGAACATCACGACCTGGCCGCCCTGCGCCGGGCCCGCCGCGACAGTGCGCTGCTGTTGCTGGGCTTCTGGCGTGGTTTTCGTGGTGATGAATTGGCGCGCCTGCGCATCGAACATATCCAGGCCGAAGCCGGAGTTGGTATCACGCTGTTCCTGCCGCGCAGCAAGGGCGACCGCGAAGCCCTGGGCGTGCAACACCGCACCCCTGCCCTGAAAGCGTTGTGCCCAGTCACGGCCTACCTGCAATGGCTGGAGGTCGCCGGCATTGCCCATGGGCCGGTGTTCCGCAAGCTCGACCGCTGGGGCAACCTCGGTGACAGCGCACTCAACAGCAACAGCCTGGTCGGCCTGCTGCGGCGCATGCTGGAGCGTGCCGGGGTGCCGGCGGCGCTGTATACCGGCCACTCGCTACGGCGTGGTTTCGCCACCTGGGCAACCGCCAATGGCTGGGAACTGAAGTCGCTGATGAGCTATGTGGGCTGGAAAGACGCCAAGTCGGCCTTGCGCTATATCGACTCGGCGCAGCGCTTTGGCGAACTGGCCGTGCTACCGGCCAGCCAGCCGCAACGGCTTATTCCTTGAAGCTGTGCCGGGCGACGCCGCCCGTTTCCGGGCGGATGGCATACAGGTCGCCAGCATCGGGATAATGGTGCAGCTCTTCAGGGCTCATGTCGAAACGCGCGGTGCTGATGTACAAGGTGTTCAAGCCCGGCCCGCCAAAGCAGCAACTGGTGGGGCACGGTACCGGCATCAGCACCTGGTCGGTCAGGTGGCCATGGCGGTCGTAGCGCAGCAGGCAGCTGCCATGGTACTGGCACACCCACAGCCCGCCTTCGCGGTCCAGCGCCAGGCCATCCGGCCGCCCCAGTTCGGCGGGGGTCTCGGCAAACAGCGTCACCGCACCCAGCCGGCCTTCGCCGAGGTACTCGGCACGGTAGATGGCGCGCGCCGCCGAATCGACGAAGTACACCGTACGACCGTCCTGCGACCAGGCAAGGCCGGTGGGCAAGGCGATGTCGTCGTGGATCACCTGGTCGTTCAACTGCCCGTCGAAGCGGAACAGCGCCCCGGTATTGCCGCTCAAGGCTTCGTCCATAAGCCCGGTAACGAAGCGGCCTTGCGGGTCGCAGGCGCCATCGTTGAAGCGGTAGGTCGAGCGCGGATGGACCGATGCCGAATGCTGGCTCACCTTGCGCGCCGGCACATCGAAAATGGCCACGCTGGCATCTTCGGTGAAAATCAGGTTGCCCTGGTCGGTCAGCGCCAAGGCGCCAATGCGCGCGGCGGACTCGTAAAGGCTGTGAACTTCGCCATCGGCTGCCAGGCAGTTGATGCGCCCGCCAGAAATATCGACGAAGTACAACGCGCCACTGCGCTCATCCCAGACCAGGCTCTCACCCAGGTCCGCGCGCGTGTTGGCGACTTTGACTGGCACGTAGTTGCATTCCTTGATGCGGTTCCAGCGCTCGGCCACTTCCGCCAGGTCGACAGCTTGCACGCGGCCCAGGTCCCGGGGGTAGCTGACGCCGCTGTTTTCGTTGAAGCGTGTGGCGGTGAACTGGCCGTTACTGGCGCGCAAGATGTAGCCGGTGTCATGGCACAGCGCACTGGCCAGGTACAGCACGCCGGGTGTAACCCACTCGGGCTTCAGCTCTTCTGGTGGTTGGCTGATGCCCCACATGCGGGTCTTGGCCACCGGCGAAATGGCATTGACCAGGATACCGTGCTCCTGGCCCTCCATGCTCAGGGCATTCATGATGCCGACCTGGGCCATCTTGCCAGCGGCATAGGCCACCAGCCCAGGCTGCGCATAGCGCTGGTACATGGCGCGGTCCGAGGTGGTCAGCACTACCCGTGGCGCTGCGGAGCGCTTGAGGTGCGGCCAGGCATGCTTGGCCAGCCACACGGGCGCCTGCACGTTGATGCCCAGGGCGCGTTGCAGAAAGGCAGCTTCATGTTCCTCGATACGCTGGTAATCGACCCAGCCGGCATTGTGGATGAGGATATCCAGCGCACCGAAATGCTCGATGGCCAGCTCGACCAGCTGCTTGCAGGCGCCCTCGTCCTCCAGTTGGCCGGCGTGCCCAACCACCGCAAAGCCTTTGGCACGCATGGCCGTCAGTGCGTGTTCGAGCGCCGAGGCGTCCTGCCCTTGCCCCGAGCGATCGGTGCCCAGATCGCTGATGACTACCCGCGCGCCACGCTCTGCCAACGCCATGGCATAGGCCAGGCCCAGGCCTTGTGCGGCACCGGTGATGACCGCAACTTTATTGTGAAAAGGGTCTGTAACGGGCATTTCTGGCTACCTTCAATTCTCCTTTTTACGATATCAACAAACAAATCCATGACTTAATATTAAAGGCATGCACCTTTGATATCTCACGGATATCACCGACAAGTAGCCACGTTGTAGGAATAGTGGATGATCGAAACACGTTTGCTCAGGCAGTTCATCGCTGTGGCCGAGGAATTGCACTTTCACAAGGCCGCCGAGCGCCTGCACATGGCGCAGCCGCCGCTGAGCCAGGCGATCAACCGCCTTGAAGAAAAACTGGGCTTCAGCCTGCTGCTGCGCAACAAGCGCGGGGTGCGCCTGACCGCAGCGGGTGCGGCGTTTCTCGACACGGCCTACCGCACGCTGGCTGAGCTGGAACAGGGTATCGAGTACGCACGCAATGTGTCAGCGGGGGTCAGCGGCAAGCTGACCATCACGGCCATTTCCATCGCCTATTACGACTCACTGCTCAGCAGCTTGCGCCGTTTTCGCGAGACTTACCCGAACGTGCAGTTGACAATCCGCGAGATGCCATCCGCCTCGCAGGCCAAGGCTTTGCTGGCCGGTGAGGCGGATATCGGCTTCATGCGCAGGCTGCCGCTGCCGGTCGGCACCCTGGAAGCACGGCTGTTGCTGGACGAGCAGATCGTCATGGCCCTGCCCGCCAGCCACCCGAAGGCGCAGCAAGGTGAAGTCGACCTGCGCGAGTTTGCCGATGAGGACTTCGTGTTCACTCCCCAAGCCTTGGGCGGCGGCTATCACGCGCAGTTGGTGGCGCTGTGCGAAGCGGCGGGTTTCTACCCCAAGGTGGTGCAGGAGGCGGCGCAGATCCATACCCTGCTGGGCCTGGTGGCCTGCGGTTTTGGCGTGGCCCTTGTACCGGCCTCGTTCGTTGGCTCAACCCCGCGCGAACGCGTGCAGTTTTGCCCGATCCGCCCTGTCGATGAGCAACCCGCACCCGGTATCGGCCTGTACATGAAATGGAACGCCCAGAACGCTTCGCCGGCACTGGCCAACTTCATTGCCATGTTCGAAAACCACGGGATCACTGGCGACTAGCAACACCGTCCATCAAATGCTTCGAATAATCCTGTGGGAGCGGGTTCACCCGCGAACACCGGCGTAGCCGGTGCCATACACCGCGTCGCATTCTTCGCGGGTGAACCCGCTCCCACACGGTCCAGCGATCTTGTTCAAAACCGCTTGGCACAGCGCCACAGCCGACCAATATCACAAGCCCGCGCCTGCAGCAGCTGCGCAGCATTGGAACAGGCCTGTTCCAGGCTCATCGGTCCGCTGGCCAACGCAAATGCAGCATCGACCCCATGGGCATACAACTGCTGATAACCCTCACCCAACGTCCCGGCCAGTACCACCACTGGCACGCCATGACGCTTGGCTACCCGGGCCACCCCCATCGGTGTCTTGCCGCGCAGTGTCTGGGCATCGAAACGGCCTTCGCCCGTTATCACCAGATCTGCCCCTTGCACCAGGGCATCGAGGCCGGCCAGCTCGGCCACTACCTCCACCCCAGGGCGGAACTGTGCGCCCATGAACGCACGGGCAGCGAAGCCCATGCCACCGGCAGCGCCGCAACCTGGATAGTCGCGCACATCCTCACCCAGCAACTGTGCACAGCGATCGGCAAAATGCCCTAGCGCCTGGTCCAGCGCCTGCACCTGCTGCGGGTTGGCCCCCTTCTGCGGGCCGAAGATCGCCGAAGCACCATTGGCGCCACACAGCGGGTTGTCGACATCGGCCGCCACTTCAAAATGCACTTCGGCGAGCCGTGGGTCCAGGTCGCTGGCGTCGATGCGGGCCAGCTTGGCCAGGGCCAGGCCACCCTCCTCCAGCGCTTGCCCGTCAGCGTCCAGCAGGCGCAGGCCAAGTGCGCGCAACATGCCGCTGCCGGCGTCGTTGGTGGCGCTGCCACCGATGGCCAGCACTACCCGCTGCGCCCCGGCGGCCAAGGCGGCTGCAATCAGCTCGCCGGTGCCCCAGGTGCTGCTGCGGCAGGCGTCGCGCTGACCGGTGGGCACCAGTTGCAGGCCGCTGGCCTGGGCCATTTCGATGATTGCCGTACGGCTTTGTGGCAACCAGCCCCAGCCGGCCTCCACGCTCTGCCCCAGCGGCCCACGCACGGTCTGGCGGCGCAATTCGCCGTGGCTGGCGGCAAGGATCGCCTCCATGGTGCCTTCGCCGCCGTCGGCCATCGGGCACTCGATCAGCTCCGCTTCGGGCCACGCCTCGCCCAGGCCCGAGGCAATAGCGCGAGCGACACCGGCAGCGTCGAGGCTGTCCTTGAACGAGTCGGGGGCAATGACGATCTTCATGGGGATTCTCCTGTCCTGATGAGCGGCATGCTGACAGCTGTTCGCCAAGGGGGCCTCGGTCAAATGCACAAAACGCCGGGCGGGTTGTTTGGGCGGATGCCTTTTGCCTGCACTGGCCCTATCGCCGGCAAGCCAGCTCCCACAGGTTTGATACAGCCCTGAGGGCAGCATGCATCCTGTGGGAGCTGGCTTGCCGGCGATAGGGCCAGTGCAGGTGAATACTTCAGGCCGCAGGCAACAACTGCAAACCCAGATACAAACTGAGCATCCCTTCCATGCGCAACGGGTCGACCTCGCCCAGTTCGGCAATCCGCTCCAGGCGATAGCGCAGGCTGTTGCGGTGGATGCCCAGGGCATCGGCACAGGCCTGGCTCTGGCCGTCATGGGCACACCAGGCGCGCAGGGTGGTGAGCAGCTGGCCGCTGTTGTCCCGGGCGCGAATGCGCTGCAGCGGCTCCAGCAGCTCATCCAGCGCGTCATCGTTGCGGTGACGCCACAGCAGCGCCGGAAGCCGGTAGCGCTGCAGGCTGAGCAAGCGTTCGGTAGGCAATACCTCGCGGCCATAGGCCAGTAAATCGCGTACCCGGCGGTAACCCCGGCGCAACTGCTCCAGGCTCTGCGCGGCACTCCCCAGGGCCAGCCGCTCCACGTCCCAGCCGTGCCGTTGCAGGCGCTCCAGCAGGCGCGGCTCATCCACTGCAACACTGGCCGGCCGGCACCACAGCAATGACTGGCGAGCCGGGCTGACACACCAGCTGTCCGGGTATCGGCTCATCAACCATGCCGACAACGCTTCGGCGGGTGGCCCCGAGGCCAGTTCGAACAGGCAAGGTACCCGCGGCAGCTGAGGCTTCAGGCCCAATTGCCGGGCTTCGTCGAGGAGCCGGGGTGAATCACCGCTGCCGCCCAGCAACAGCGCCAGCAAATCATCACAGCGCTGCCGTCGCCATTGCTGGTCGGCCTGGAGATGGCGCTGGGCCAACAGCATCTCGGCGGTCATGCGTACCAGTTCGCCATAGGTGCGCACCTGCTGCGGGTCCCCGGTCAGGCCCAGTACCCCCATCAGCCGGCCATCGAGCATCAGTGGCAGGTTCACCCCGGGCTGCACACCCTTCAGGCACTTGGCCGCGTCAGTGTCCAGCTCGACGATGCGGCCGTTGGCCAAAACCAGCTGCGCCCCTTCGTGGCGGGTGTTGATGCGTTCCGGCTCGCCGCTGCCCAGGATCAAGCCCTGGCTGTCCATGACATTGACGTTGCACGGCAGAATGGCCATTGCCCGGTCAACGATATCCTGCGCCAGGTCATGGTCGAGTTCGAACATTGCGTGGTCCTTTAGGTGTTAGGCTTTTGGGCTCGGGCACAGCAGCCTGGGCCGAGCGCTGTGCAAAAGCACAAAGACAGGCTAGCCGCAGTCCCCGAGACTCGTCAGGGCGAGCGCCGGAACAGGCGACGCGGCAAAAACCATAACAACAGAGAACCCGATCATGGCACACAGCCCCGCCCCTGACCAAGGCTCGGACACCACCCGCAACGCGCTGTACCGGCGCATCACCCTGCGGCTGATTCCGTTCATTTTCATCTGCTACCTGTTCAACTACCTGGACCGCGTCAACGTCGGCTTTGCCAAGCTGCAGATGCTCGACGCCCTGAAATTCAGCGAAACGGTGTACGGCCTGGGTGCCGGCATCTTCTTCATCGGTTACGTACTTTGCGGCCTGCCGAGCAACCTGGCACTCAACCGCTTCGGCCCGCGGCGCTGGATTGCGCTGATGATGATTGCCTGGGGCAGCCTGTCCACTTGCCTGCTGTTCGTCACCACCCCCACCGAGTTCTACGCCCTGCGCCTGCTCACCGGCGCGGCCGAAGCCGGCTTCTTCCCGGGCGTGGTGCTGTACCTTTCGCGCTGGTTCCCGGCCGCCCGACGCGGGCGCATCATGGCCCTGTTCATGTCGGCGATCCCGGTGTCGGGCCTGCTCGGCGGGCCGTTCTCCGGCTGGATCCTCCAGCACTTTGCCGCCGGCCAGCACGGCCTGGCCGGTTGGCAATGGATGTTCCTGATCCAGGGCCTGCCCACCGTTGCCCTGGGTGTGCTGGCGGTGTTCCTGCTCAGCGACGGCTACCAGAAAGCCGCCTGGTTGAGCCCGGCCGAACGCCAGCTGATCGCCAACGACCTCGAAGCCGACGCTGCGGGTAAGCCGAAAACCACGGGCGATGGCGTACTCGCCGTGTTGACCAACCCGCTGATCTGGACCTTTGGCTTCATCTACTTCTGCATCCAGAGTGGCGTGTACGCGATCAACTTCTGGCTGCCGTCGATCATCAAGAGCATGGGCTTCGACAACCCGCTGCTGATCGGCTGGCTCAGCGCCATCCCGTACCTGCTGGCCGGTGTATTCATGATCCTTTGCGGCCGCTCGGCGGACCTGCGCAACGAGCGCCGCTGGCACCTTGTGGTGCCGATGCTGATGGGCGCCGTCGGCCTGCTGATGGCGGTGAACTTCGCCGGCAACCCGGCCATTGCCATTCTGGGCCTGTCGATCGCCACCATGGGTGCACTGACCGGGCTGCCGATGTTCTGGCCGATGCCAACCGCGCTGCTCAGTGCCGGCACCGCAGTTGCCGGCCTGGCGATCATCAACTCCGTGGGCCAGATGGCCGGGTTCCTCAGCCCGTACCTGGTGGGGTTCATCAAGGACCAGACCGGTTCTACCGACGCCGCCTTGTATTCGCTGGCGGCGCTGATCGTGCTGGGTAGCCTGGTGGCCTTGCGCGTAACGCGGGCTGGTGCGCTGAGCTCTGCTCGGGCCAATTGAGCCCGTTCGCGGGTAAACCCGCTCCCACAGGGATACCACAGCCTTCGCGTTTGTGGTGACCCTGTGGGAGCGGGTTCACCCGCGAAGAGGCCCGCCCAGGCCACACAAAATCCCCCTCCTCCACCGATCGTCAGCTCAACGCATCCCCTCTGCGCCCCAGGCGTCAAATGGTTCCAAAGGCCCCTTTGGAGTAACCCCATGACCCAGCACGCCGTGGCCCGCCTGGCCCAACTCGACGAACACCGCCCCTTGCGCGTCCAGGCCGGCAATGAAGAGCTCATCCTCATTCGCCAGGGCGATCAGGTACATGCCTACCAGGGCAACTGCCCCCACGCCGGTGCTCCACTCGAAGAAGGCGTGGTCTGCGGCGGCCTGCTGGTCTGCCCTTGGCACAAGGCCGCATTCGCCGTTGATGACGGGGTGGTCTGTGAACCCCCTGCGCTGGCCGACCTGCGCCGTTACAAAGCCTGGGTGAAGGGCGATGAAGTCTGGGTCGACGACCAGCCTCTGCCAGTCATCGACCCACCCAGGCACAGCGATGCCCGTTGTTTCGTAGTCGTCGGCGCCGGTGCAGCCGGCAGCGCTGCAGTTGCCACCCTGCTCGCCCATGGCTTCGCTGGGCGGCTGGTGTGGATCGACCAGGAACGTCAGCCGGCCTACGACCGCACCGCGCTGAGCAAATTCGTGATTGCCGGGCAGATGCCGCCCGATGAGGTGCCCGCGTTGCTCGAAGCCGACGCCCTGCGCAAGGGCCACCTGGAACGCAAGCACGGCAAGGTGCGCACCTTGAACAGTCAAAAACGCCAACTTACGCTCGTCGATGGCCAGCAGATCGAATACGACGCCTGTCTGCTAGCTACGGGTGCCAAAGCACTGCGCCCTGACATCCCCGGCGTCGATTTGCCTGGCGTGTTCACCTTGCGCTCGCGGGAGGACGCCGAGCAGTTGCTCGACGCAGCCGAACCCGGCCTGCCAGCGGTGATCGTGGGTGACGGTTTCATCGGCCTGGAGGCGGCCTCTGCCCTGTGCGAGTACGGTGTTCAGGTGCACATGGTGACTCGCCATGAAATCCCGCTTGCCAGGCAGCTGGGGGACCGTATCGGGCGCAGCATTCGCGAACTGCATGAGCGCAAAGGGGTCACCTTCCATGGCCCTACGGAAGTCCAGCGGATCGAAGGCAGGGAAAAAGTCGAAGCGGTGCTGCTGGCCAACGGTGAACGCCTGCCGACGCCACTGGTACTGCTTGGCATTGGCGTGAAACCGGCCACCGCCTTCCTTCAGGGCGTACAACTGACCGAGGACAAGTCGCTGCGGGTCGATGCAGAAATGCGCGCCGCTGACGGTTTGTGGGCCGCAGGTGACATCGTCACCTTCCCGCTTTTGGGGCGCCCAGTGCGCATCGAGCACTGGCGCCTGGCCCAGCAACACGGGGTGATCGCCGCCGCCAACATGCTCGGCGAGCAACGCCGCTACGCCGATGTGCCCTTTTTCTGGACCTACCAGCACGGCCGCACCTATGAAGTGCTAGGCCATGCACGGGAGTGGAACCGGATCGAGTTCGTCGGCGAGCCGGAAAAAGGCGATTTCATCGCCCTTCAGTGCGTGGATGAACGGGTCGAGGCCGTTATCGCCAAGGGGTATTCCGATGCCATGGCAACACTGTCGCAGCGCCTGAAGCGCCCATTGACCCTGCAGGAGGCGATGGCACTGATTGGCTGATGGGCGCCTTTCAAAGCGCCCCGGTTATGTGTAAAACAGGTGGATCAGCCGACTGTAAAAGGACCCACGCGCATGATCTACCGCCCCCTCGGCCACAGTGGCCTGCAGGTTTCCGCCCTTACCCTGGGCAGCATGCTGTTCGGCGAGCAGACCAGCACCGAGGACGCCCTGCGCATCATCGACAAGGCCTGGGACCAGGGCATCAACTTCATCGACACCGCCGACGTGTACAACGCCGGGCGCTCGGAAGAAATCGTCGGTGAAGCAGTGGCGCGCCATCGCCAGGACTGGATCGTCGCCAGCAAGGTCGGCTTCGGCCCCGCTGACGGCCTGCCCAACCGCAGCGGGCTGTCGCGCAAGCACATCTTCAACGCCCTGGAAGCCACGCTGACGCGCATGGGCATGGATTACCTGGATATCTACTACCTGCACCGCGAAGACCACAAGGTGCCACTGGAAGAGACCGTACAGGCCATCGGCGACCTGCTGCGCCAAGGCAAGATCCGCTACTGGGGCGTGTCCAACTTCCGTGGCTGGCGCATTGCCGAGGTCTGCCACATTGCCGAGCGCCTGGGCGTGCCCAAACCGGTGGTGAGCCAGCCGCTGTACAACATCGTCAACCGCCAGGCCGAGCCGGAGCAGCTCAGCGCAGCCGCCGCACACGGGCTGGGCGTGGTGCCGTTCAGCCCATTGGCCCGGGGCGTACTCAGTGGCAAGTATGCACCGGGTGCCGTTCCTGATGCCGGCAGCCGCGCCGGGCGCCAGGACAAGCGCATCATGGAGGTGGAGTGGCGCCAGGAGTCGCTGGCCATCGCCCGGCAGATCCAGGCTTATGTAGAGGCCAAAGGGGTGGGCATTGTCGAGTTTGCCATTGCCTGGGTGTTGAACAACCAGTGGGTCAGTTCGGCGATTGTCGGGCCGCGTACCGAAGAACAATGGGATACCTATGGTGGTGCATTGGCGGTGAAGATCACGGCGGAGGATGAAGCATTCATCGACTCGCTGGTGACGCCGGGGCATGCCTCGACGCCGGGGTTCAATGATGTGGCCCACTATGTGAGCGGGCGGTTGGCCCGTAGCTGATTATTTCCTGTACCGGCCTCTTCGCGGGTGAACCCGCTCCCACAGGATCTGCGATGGTTTCAAGGCAAACACAATCCGTGTAGGAGCAGCCTTGTGCTGCGAAGAGGCCATTGCAGCTGAAGATAATCTTTTGCCTTACCGGCCTCTTCGCAGCACAAGGCTGCTCCTACAAGGAGAGTCGGTAGCCTGAGCTATGCAGTGCCCGCGAGAGGCCAGTGCGGAGCAAGCCATTGGGGAGCCCTGCGCCGGGCTCCCGGTCCCCCCATTCCCCAATCACCTCGGTATCGTGCGCACCATTGGTTTTCACCTTTGGAGCTGCAATGAAACTCTTCCAACCTCTGCAAGTCGGCCCGCTCACCTTGGCCAACCGTGTGTTCATGGCCCCCCTCACCCGCCTGCGCAGCCTCGAGCCGGGCGATGTGCCAACCACCCTGATGGCCGAGTATTACCGCCAGCGTGCCAGCGCCGGGCTGATCATCACCGAAGCCACCCAGATCTCCTTCCAGGCCAAGGGCTATTCCGGCTCGCCCGGCATTCATAGCGCCGAGCAGATTGCCGCCTGGAAGCACATCAACGAAGGCATTCACGCCGAAGGTGGCCACAGTGCCGTGCAGGTGTGGCACACCGGCCGGGTGTCGCACACTTCGTTGCAACCCGGCGGCGAAGCGCCTGTGGCACCCTCGGCGCTGCCGGCCGGCGCCCGTACCACCCTGCGTGACGAGCAAGGCAACCTGGTACGTGTAGAGACCTCCGCACCGCGCGCCCTGAGCGAGAACGAAATTGCAGGCATCGTGGCCGACTTCGGCCAGGCAGCGGTGAACGCCCGCGAAGCCGGCTTCGACTTCATCGAACTGCACGCTGCCCACGGCTACTTGCTGCACCAGTTCCTTACCCCCAGCGCCAACCAGCGCGAGGACCGTTACGGCGGCAGCGTCGAAAACAGGGCGCGCATTGTGCTTGAAGCGGTGGACGCGGCAATTGCCAACTGGAGTGCCGAGCGCGTGGGTATCCGCGTGTTCCCGCTGGGTGGGTTCAATGGCGTGGACAATGGCGAAGACCAGGAGGCCGCAGGCCTTTACCTGATCCGCGAGCTGGCCAAGCGCAACCTCGCCTACCTGCACCTGTCCGAGCCGGACTGGGCCGGTGGCAAACCGCTGCGTGACGCGTTCCGCCAGGCGATTCGCGCTGCCTATCCGGGGGTGATCATTGCTGCGGGTGCCTACACCGCCGAGAAAGGCGAAGACTTGATCGGGCGTGGTTTGATCGATGCCGTGGCGTTCGGGCGCAGCTACATTGCCAACCCGGACCTTGTACAGCGGCTGCGGGTGCAGGCACCTCTGAACGAACATCGGGCGCAATTTGATTACGCCAATGGGCCAGAAGGCTACACAGACTATCCGTTTCTGCACCAGGCCCTGGGCGCTACTGAAGGCTTGGCTCATCGATAATGATGTTCAGCGCATACAGACAGCCATCCTGCCTCTGGGTCAATGCAACACCACCTGGAAGGTAAAAAAAAGGAGCCCTCGAGGGGCTCCTTCTCCAGTGGCTGGGCACGCCTGGGCGTACCGGTCACTCAGGCAACTTACTCGGCGCGCACTTGCGCAGCCTGCATGCCTTTCTGGCCTTTCTCAGCGACGAAAGACACTTTCTGGCCTTCTTTCAGCGACTTGAAACCGTCCGATTCAATGGCTTTGAAGTGAACGAAAAGGTCGTCGCCACCGTTTTCGGGGGTGATGAAACCGAACCCCTTCTCATCGTTGAACCATTTGACCGTACCATTTTGTCTGTTGGACATGCTCTAAATCCTCGAATGCTGATTGGTGCGTTTGCGTGAACAGTCAAGCCGCCAGTCGATCGACTGGCATCTTCACAGTGCATCTTGGGCGATATGAAGCCAACTGGCCACTGACACTTTTGTCAAAGCGCAAAAAAGTCACTTGCAACACACGCGCACTACACCAGATCAGCCAGCGCTTGAGCCGCAAAAGCGTATGAACGCTGTCGCGCCAGCGGATCATAGATGCGGCAGTCGATCATCAGCTCATCTGCCCCAGTCTGCTCGATCAGCGAGCGCAGCCCTTCTCGCACCCGCTGCGGTCCACCCGCCACGGTGCAGGCCATCACCTGTTCAAGCACCGCCCGTTCATGCTCAGGCAGGCGCTCGACATAGCCCTCCTGCGGCTTGGGCAACAACCCCAGGCGGCCCATGTGCAGGTCCAGCATCCACTTGCGGTGGGAGCTGGCCAGGTAGTCTGCCTCTGCATCACTGGCGGCAGCGAACAGGTTCATGCCCACCATCACATAAGGCTTGGCCAATTGCGCTGAGGGTTGAAAGTTGGCGCGGTAATGGGCAATTGCCTGCAGCAGGTAACGCGGGGCAAAGTGCGAAGCGAAGGCATAGGGCAGGCCCAGCTTGGCTGCCAGGTCGGCGCCAAACAGGCTCGAGCCGAGGATCCACACCGGCACATCGTGGCTGCCAGGTACGCCACGCACCCGGCGTTGGCCGTTGTCGGCCAGGTAATCGCGCAGTTCGGCGATGTCCTGGCCGAAATCGCGCTCTGGCGCTGCCCCGCGCAAGGCACGCACGGTCGGCCCGGACGTGCCTGGCGCGCGGCCCAGGCCCAGGTCGATACGGCCCGGGTGCAAGGTATCGAGGGTGCCGAACTGCTCGGCTATCACCAGCGGTGCATGGTTGGGCAGCATGATGCCACCGGCGCCGACGCGGATGTGCCGGGTGGCGTTGGCAACTTCGTTGATCACCAGCGAAGTGGCAGCCGAGCCGATACCCGGCATGTCGTGGTGCTCGGCGATCCAGTAGCGACTGTAGTGTTGTTGCTCGACATGGCGCGCCAGCTGGCGGGATTCTTCGATCGCGTCGGCGAAGGTCTTGCCGTCGCCGATCATGACCAGATCCAGTACGGACAGTGCAGTCATGGGGTCTCCAGAGGGATTATCAGTGGCTGACAGTTTCCCTGCTGCGCCGCCAGCGATAAACCCGGGTTCAGGCCCGGGATTGGGGCCTGATATTCCCCAGTCAGTACTCCCAAGGCACGCCCGGTTCCCAACTGGCCACCAACAAGTCGATGAAACCGCGCACCCGGGGGGACAGGTGGCGCTTGCTCGGGTACACGATGCGAATCGGGTCCGCCGGTGGCCGATAGGCGTGCAGTACTTCCACCAAGGCGCCGGCGCGCAGGTCGTCACCGGTGATATAGGTGGGCAGGTGAATCAGGCCGAAACCGGCGCGGGCGCCGTCGAGCATCGCCTCCGAGCTGTCGATGTTCAACCGCCCGGGGTCTTCGCACAGGTGCAGCCCTGCTTCAGTGTTGAAGCGCCAGGGCATGGCTTTCTCGCCAGCGAGAAAGGCGATCTTGTCGTGACCATAAAGGTCGGCGGGCACCAGGGGAATACCTCGCATGTCGAGGTATGCGGGTGAAGCGCAGGTGACAAACTGCTGCCAGGCCACCGTGCGGGTCAACAGCTGCGAGTCTTCCTTGGGTGCGCCAATACGCACCGCAACGTCCACGCCCTCCTCGACCAGGTCGACGAAGCGGTCGGTGAAGCGGATGTCTGCGCGCAGTTCGGGCCACTGCTTGAGGTACTGGTCCAGGATCGGCAGCACATGGCGCTGGCCGAGCGACAGCGGCGCAGTCAGGCGCAAGGTGCCGGTGGGCTTGCCGCGGCGCTGGGCCATGGTGCTTTCCACCTCATCCAGGTCATCCAGAATCTGCCGCCAGCGCTCATAGGCCACCAGGCCCTCATCAGTCAGGCTCAGTTTGCGTGTGGTGCGGTTGAGCAGGCGCACAGCCATGCGCGCTTCCAGCCGGGCGATACTCTTGCCCACCGCCGAGCGCGTCAGGCCCAGGCTGGCGGCGGCAGCGGTGAAACTGCCGGCCTTGGCGGCGCTGACGAAGGCGGCGATATCGCCGAAGCGGTTGGGTTCCATGGTGTTTTCCTGGGGGTAACAAGACGCCTTAGATGGGTGCGGATCCAGGGAATACAAGGCGCCGCCCCATGCCAGCCCTCAGTCTGCCCTCAGGTAGCGGTCGGTCCAGGCGGCCAACGGCAGGGGTGGTTGCTGTTCAATGATGCGCCGCCAGATCAGCAGCAAGTCATCACCATTGAACATCGCGCCAGGCCCACTGCCCTGCCACTGCGAAGGCACATCGGCAATCCAGTGCCCCTGGCTGTCGCGGTGGGCCATGTTGAAGCGGAACGTGTAATTGCCGGGGATGCCCATGCGCAGGTCGGTGACCACCAGCGCATCGCCCACCTGGTCATAGCGCAGCCAGTCATCGGTGAACCAGCGCAAGCGCTGGTGCAACGGGTCACCTGCCAGCGCTTGGGCCAGTTCCAGGTTACGCGGCAGGCGCTGCATTTCTGGTGCTTGCCGGTCGAACGCGCTGCTGATGCCCTCGTAGTAATCGCCGTCCGGGGTCTTGGCCAGCACCCGCCAGACCAAGCTGTTGAACGCGATCGGCACGGCGCGTACCTCGCTGGCGACGATGCCTTGCTGGTCAAGCGCCGCCTGGAAGCGCTGCTCGGCCGCCATGCGCCCGGCCAGGCCGAAACCCAGGTAGCCGGTGCTGAACACCAGGGCAATGGTCAGCAGGCGGGTAGCCCTGCTGGTCACGCCCTTGATGATGGCGTAGATCACCGCAGCCAGCAGCGGCAAGGTGTAGACCGGGTCGATGATGAACACCGCCGCCCAGCTTTGTGGGGTCACCTGCAAGGGCCAGAACAACTGCGTGCCGTAGACCGTAAAGGCGTCGAGCAGCGGGTGGGTGACCAATACCAGCCAGAACGCCACAAACAGCCTGGGCAAGGTATAGCCCTTGCCGGGCCAGCATCTGTTTACCAGCCAGGCCAGCAGCAACGCCAGCCCGGTGAGCACGAACAGCGAGTGGGAAAAGCCGCGGTGGTAGGTCATCTGCGACACCGGGTCGGCGTAGCGGATGATCACATCCAGGTCCGGCAGCGTGCCCAGTGCTGCGCCATACAGCAGCGAGCGGCGGCCCTGGATGCGCCCGAGCACGGTCCCTTGCAGGGCCGCGCCGAGTACAGCTTGGGTGATGGAGTCCAAGGGTGGGATTCCTGAAAGAGTCGTTCCCGGAAACTACCTTCATACGCCCCTGATGTGCAATTCCCCTGGGTGGCTCAGAACAGCTGCCATGTGTACACCAGCGTCAAACGGTTTTCGTCGATGTCGCTGCGGTAGTTGGACCGCGCCATGGCATTGCGCACCCTGATCCCCAGGCCCTTGAGCACTCCACTTTGCACCGCATAACCGATATCCAGGTCACGCTCGCGGTCGCGCCCTTCGTAACCCAGCCCGGTATCGACATTGTTACCGGTGATGTAGCGCACGGTCGCTGTCAGCCCCGGTACCCCCATGGCCGCGAAGTTGTAGTCGTAGCGCACTTGGTACGAGCGTTCGTCGGTGTAGGCGAATTCATAGGTCGGTACCTCGTTACCCAGTGGCGAGATGTTGGCGAATACCCGTGGGAACGGGCTGTCGCCATAGATGCCCTGATAGCCCACGTGGAAGCTGTGGCCGCCACGGCGGGCAGTGAACATCGAGAAGAACGCCTGGTTGTCGATGTGGCCGAGCAACGCGTCGCCGTCCTCACGCGCGGTGAAGTAGCCCAGGTTGGCGGCAAGTACCCAATCCCCCACGGGTTTGCTGTGCTTCAGGCCGACAAAGCCCTGTTCGTAGATATCCTCCAGTTGCCCGTACCACAGGCTGACGCTGCTCTGGTTGGCATTGAACGCATAGTCCCCGCCCACGTAGTTGAACCCATCGCTCTCGGCTTGGCGCATCGGCACATGGCCGAGCATGGCGTTCATCTTGCCGTCGCCGCCTTCGTTGCGCAGGTGGGTGCTTTTCAAATGCCCGGCCTGCACGGTCAGCCCGTCAATTTCCGACGAGCTCACGCTGGCGCCCTGGTAGGTCGGCGGCAGCAGCCGGATGTCGCTGAAGGTCAGCACCGGCAGGTTCGGTTGCAGCTCACCGACGCGCAGCTCGGTCTTCGACAGGCGGGCCTTGAAGGTAGGTGCCAGGCGGCTGTACTCGTCGGCCGCACGGCCGTCACCATGCACCGGCAGCAAGCCGGTGTTGGTGCGGTCGGGGCCGCTGTCGAGCTTGATGCCCAGCAGGCCGAGGGCGTCCACGCCAAAGCCCACCGTCCCGGGGGTGTAACCGGACTTGAAGTCGAGGATGAAGCCCTGGGCCCACTCCTCGGCCTTGGACTGCTTGTTGGCCCCGACAATGTCGGAGAAATCGCGGCTGAAGTAATAGTTGCGGGCACTCAGGGTGGCCTTCGAATCCTCGAAGAAACCGCCTTCGGCGGCCAGTAAGGGTTGGCTGAGCAAAGTCAGGCCCAGGGCAACGCAAGGGGTGTTGTTCATTCCGAAGCTCTCTTGATCTTGTTTTTATGGATAAAGCGTTGGGAACACGGCAGTTCATGGGGTGCGGCGCAGCACCTCCCCGCCACGTGGCTGGCGCAGCCTGAGCAGTGCATGGGCCAGCAGGCCGAACAGCAGCCCCCAGAACGCCGCCGACAGGCCAAGGAAGGCCACCCCCGAAGCAGTGACCAGGAACGTGAACAGCCCGGCATCACGTTCGGCCGGTTCTGCCAGGCTGCGGGCCAGCGCTTCGCTGATGGCGCCATACAAGGCCAGCCCGGCCAGGGCCGCGATGAGCGCGGCGGGAAAGGCTGCGAACAGCGACATCAACGTGGCACCGGCAATGCCCAGCAGCAGGTACAACGTGCTGCCAGCTACCGCCGCCACATAGCGCCGCCGTGGGTTTTCGTGGGCCTCATGGCCCGTGCACAGGCTGGCGGTAACTGCCGCCAGGTTCAGCCCATGGCAGCCGAATGGCGCCAGTACCGCACCGGCCAGGGCACTGGCACTGATCAACGGGCTGGCCGGTGTGGCGTAACCCGCGTTGCGCAGCACCGCCATGCCCGGCATGAACTGACCGGTCAGCGCCACCAGCACCATCGGTAGCGCCAGGCTGAACACCGCCGACAAGCTGAACTGCGGGGTGATCCACTGCGGCGAAGCCAGCTCCAGCACCAGTGCCTCGCTACGGAACGCACCGCTGGCCACGGTTACCAAGGTGCCCACGCACAGCACCGCAGCCACCGCATAACGGGGCTGTACCCGGCGCATCAGCACGTAGGTGACGAACATCGCCAGTACCAGCAACGGCTGCACGGGCAAGGCGCGGAACACTTCGATACCGAAACTGAACAGGATGCCGGCCTGCATGCCAGCGGCGATGGACCCTGGCAAGCGCGCGATGATGCGGTCGAAGGCCCCGCTGATGCCGATCAGCAGCAGGACCAGGTTGGCCACCAGGTAGGCACCCACGGCCTGTTCCAGGCCAAGTTGCGGCAAGGCGGTGACCAGCAGCGCCGAGCCGGGGATCGACCAGGCGATCACTACCGGCACGCGGTAGCGCAAACTGAGCAGCGCACCGAGCACGGCACTGCCCATGGAAACGGCCCAGACCCAGGATGACAACTGCCGGTGAGACAGCCCGGACGCTTCGGCGGCGTGGAAAATGATCACCAGCGGGCCGGCGTAGGAGATCATCGTGGCGATGCAGCCAGCGACGATGGCGGACAGCGAACTGTCCTTGATCAGGGTTTTCATGGAACATCTCGCAAGGCATCGGCCGGCCTCGGTGGCTGGCTCTTGTTCTGGTGTTGGCTTCTTCGCGGGCTTGCCCGCTCCCACAGGGATTGCGCGAACCCGGGGCACTGCACTGAACCTGTGGGAGGGCAAGCCCGCGAAGAAGCCAACTCGGTGTATCAGGCCTCCTGCAAAGCCCGCGGCCGGCCGCTGCGCTGCTCATCCGCGCTGGCCTGGGCCTGTTGCAACTGGAAGTCGAACTTCAGCTCGGCATGCCGCCCCGCTTCGCCCTCGACAAACACCACCTCCCCCACCAGCCCATCTCGCGTGGCATAGGCAAAGTCATCCCACAGGTACTTGTCCCCCGACAGGTTGATCTGCGTGGTCAGGTGCCGATGCCCCGGTGCCGAGATGAAGAAGTGCACGTGCGCCGGGCGCTGCCCATGGCGGCCCAACAGGTCCAGGCACTCCTGTGTTGGCCCCTGCGGGTCGCATCCGTAGCCCGACGGCACGATGGAGCGCGCGCGGTAACGCCCTTCGGCATCGGTGACGATGCGACGGCGCAGGTTGTAGTCAGACTGGCCCTGGTCGAAGAATGAATAGGTGCCACGGGTATTGGCATGCCACAGGTCAACTGTGGCACCTGGCAGCGGTTGGCCTTGCGGGTCGAATACCTGCCCTTGCAGGTACATCGGCGTGGCCACGCCATCTTCACTGCCATCGTCCATGCGCACCTCACCGTGTGCGATGGGCGCGCCCGCCACATACAGCGGGCCTTCGATGGTGCGTGGCGTTCCACCTGCAAGCCCTGCGTGCTGGTCCTTGGCGTCCTGCAACAGGTCGAGGAAGTGCTCGATACCCAGGCCCGCCACCAGCAGCCCGGCCTCACCACGCCCGCCCAGGCGGTTGAGGTAGTCGACGGCATGCCAGAACTCGTCCTCGCTGACGTCCAGGTCTTCGATCAGCCGCGCGGTGTCTTGCAGCACGCGTTGCACGATACGCTTCAGGCGTGGGTTGCCATCATCGTTGCCAAAGCCTGCGGCCTTCTCGAAAAACCGCTGTACCTCGGCAGTGTGGGAAATTTTCACGGTCATGTGCGGTACCTCATCTTGTTCTTTTCGGGTTATGCCTGCGCTGCCACGGCCTGGGCCTGCCGACGGCCGCTGGCCAGGTGCACGGCCATGGCCAGGGCGGCAATCGCGCCTGGGATGGCGAAGGCGATGAAGTTGAGTTGCAGGGGCAGGTTGATGCCCATGAGTGCGCCGCCCAGCAAGGGGCCAACGATGGCGCCGTTGCGGCCGATACCCGAGGCCCAGCCAAGCCCCGTGGAACGCACCGACAGCCCATACATCTGCGCAGCACCGGCATACAGCAGGATCTGCGTACCAATGGTGGTGGCGCCGGCAATGAAGATCAGCAGGTACAGCACCGGCATCGGGCTGTTGACGCCCAGCAAGCTGATCGACAGCGCGGCGGCAATGAAGAACGCCACCTTGACCTTGACCAGGTTGTAGCGGTCGCCCAGCCAGCCGCCGAGAATCGCCCCGGCCATGCCGCCAAAGTTCAACGCCAGCAGGAACGACAGGCTGGAGCCCAGGCTGTAGCCAGCGTTGGCCATCAGTTTCGGCAGCCACGAGCTGAGCGCATAAACCATCAGCAGGCAGCAGAAAAACGCCAGCCACAGCGCCAGGGTGCGAATGGCCAGGCCGTTGCGGAATAGCTCAAGTACAGCGGTAAACTTGCCGGCCCTTTCGCGGGACAAGCCCGCTCCCACAGAAGCGACCAGTACATCATCAGGTTGTATGTTGCAGTCCGGGTCCAGCCGTTTGAGCAAGGCACGCGCTTCCTCGGTACGCCCCTTGCGCACCAGAAAACCGATGGACTCTGGCAGGTAGTACAGGATTACCGGCAACAGCAGCAGTGGCACTGCAGCGGCGAAGAACATCGACTCCCAGCCGAAACGCGGCAGCATGAAAATGCCGACGCCCGCCGACAGCATGCCGCCCAACGAATAGCCGCTGAACATGATCGCCACCAACGTGCTTCGCAGGCGCTTGGGCGCGTACTCGTTCATCAATGCCACGGCATTGGGCATCAGGCCACCACAGCCCAGGCCGGCGATGAAGCGGTAGATGCCAAACTCGCTGGGGCTGCTGGCGAAGCCATTGAGGATGGTCGCCCCCGAGAACAAGGCGAAACAGATGGCAATGCCCTTCTTGCGCCCGATGCGGTCGGCCAGGCTGCCGAATGCCAGGGCGCCGAACATCATGCCGAACAGCGCGTAACTGCCCAGCGCACCTGCCTGCAAAGGGGTCAGGCCCCACTCTTTCATGATGACCGGCAGTACCACGCCGTAGATGAACAGGTCATAGCCGTCGAAGATCAACAACAGGCCGCACCAGGCCATGACCATCCAGTGAAACGGGGTAAAGCGCGCGTTATCGATGATCGGGTGTACGTCCAGGGTTCGCATGGCATCTGTCGCTCTTGTTTTTGTTGTGATGGAAAGCTGTTGCCTTGGGATGTTGCTCAGCCGAGGTCGCCGCCCCCGACCGGCAAGGTCACGCCGGTGATGTACGAGGCCTCGTCGGAAGCGAGGAAGAGAATCGCCCCCACCTGCTCGTCGATGCTGCCGTAGCGATGCATCAGGCTGCTGTCGAGGGTCTGGTCGACGATCTGCTGGTACCAGTGTTTTTCCTGCTCGCTCTGCGCGGCGCTGTTGCGTGGCACGCGCCGGGGTGGTGCTTCGGTGCCGCCGGGCGCAGTGGCGTTGACGCGGATGCCCCGCCCGGCGGTTTCGAAGGCCAGGCATGCGGTAAGCGCGTTGACGCCGCCCTTGGCTGCGCCATAAGGCACCCGGTTGACGCCACGGGTGGCGATGGACGAAACGTTGACGATGGCGCCGCTGCCGCGCTCAAGCATGTACGGCAGCGCGGCATGGCAGCACCACAGGGTGGGGAACAGCGAACGGCGCAGTTCGGCTTCGATCTGCTCGACTTCGTAGTGCTCGAAAGGCTTGGCCCAGATGGTGCCGCCAACGTTGTTCACCAGGATGTCGAGGCGGCCGAAGGTTTCCACCGCACTGGCCATGACCCGGGCGCAATCGGTGTGTTGCTCCAGGTCAGCGGTGAGGGTGAGCATGCCTTCGCCGGCCAGTTCGTGGACCAGATCGGAACGGTCTACCGCCACCACTTGCGCGCCTTCGGCCTTCAGCCGCCAGCACACGCCCCGGCCGATGCCTTGGGCGGCACCGGTGACCAGGGCGACCTTGCCTTGGAATCTGTTGTTCATATGCAAATCTCCGCCTTCCCGCGGTCCCTGTGGGAGCGGGTTTACCCGCGAATGCGTCCGGCAAGACAAAGCTGCTGTACCTGCTGGCCTCTTCGCGGGTGAACCCGCTCCCACAGGGGGCGGTGTTATGTCCGGGATAAAAGGAATCAGGCCGCTGCCGCAAACTTCTCGTAGTAGAAGTTGGCCGGGGTAATGCCCTGCTCGCGAACGTACTGGCTGACCGCCTCGACCATCGGCGGCGGCCCGCACAGGTACAGGTCCACATCCCCGTCGTTGAGGTGGCGTGGCTCGATGTGCTGGGTCACGTAGCCCTTTTGCGGGTACTGGCTGTCCGGGTTGGCCACACAAGCGCTGTAGGTAAAGTTGGGAATGCGCGCCGCCAGCGCTTGCAGGCGGTCGAGCTCGACCAGGTCGAAGTCGTTGGTCACGCCATAGATCAGGTGCAGCGGGTGTTCACTACCCTGCTCTGCGATCTTCTCTAGCATCGCCGTGAACGGCGCCAGCCCCGTGCCACCGGCCAACAGCAACAGCGGGCGCTGGATCGGCCGCAGGTAGAAGCTGCCCAGCGGCCCTGCCAGGCTCATGCTGTCGCCGGCTTTGGCCAGGTTGGTCAGGAAGCTGCTCATCAACCCGCCTGGAACGTTGCGGATCAGGAAGCTGACTTCGCCGCCCTTCTGCAACGAACTGAACGAATAGGCGCGGCTCTGCTCGCTGCCCGGCACCTTGAGGTTGACGTACTGCCCTGGCAGGAAGGCCAGGCGGCTTAGCGCTTCACCCTTGATCGACAGGGCGATTGTGCTGGCCGACAGTTGGCGCACATCGCTGATGGCGGCTTCGAAGCTGGCCTGTTCGGTCTTGCACAGCTGCGACGAGGCCGGGATGCGGATGACGCAGTCGCTTTCTGCACGCATCTGGCAGGTCAGTACATAGCCTTCGGCGATTTCGTCTTCGTTCAGGGCATCTTCGATGAAGTTGTCGCCCAGGTCGTAGCGGCCGGATTCGGCCTTGCACTTGCAGGTACCGCAGGCGCCGTCTCGGCAGTCCAGCGGGATGTTGATGCCCTGGCGGTAGGCGGCGTCAGCCACGGTTTCATGGCCGGCGGCTTCAATGAAGCGGGTAACCCCGTCTTCGAAATTCAGTGCGATCTGGTAGCTCATGTTGCACCTCGCGGGCGAGCCGGCCCACGGAACGTCGCAAGACGCACCGGGCAGTGCTCGCAAAACCCTGTATCAGATGTGGTAGATGTCGATGACCTGGCGCACGTAGTCGTTCTTCAGCACCACCTTCTTGGCCTTGATCAACGGCTGTTCGCCGCGCAGGTCGAGGGTGTAGAAGCTGGTGCCGAAGTAACTGTCGGTGGTCTTGTAGCGGAAGCTCAGGGTGTGCCAGTTGAAGCGCACCTGGCAGCTGCCCTCGCCCTGTTCGACGATCTCGATGTTGCTGATGTTGTGCGAGGTGCGGGTGTCGGGCACGGTCGCACTGGAGCGCTCGGTCTTGATGCGGAACACCCGGTCTTCCAGGCCGCCACGGTTGCCGTACCAGATCAGCGAGATTTCGCTTTGTGGGTCTTCGGTGAGGGTGTCGTCATCGTCCCAGCTCGGCATCCAGAAGCTGGCATCGCTGGCGTACAGTTCCAGCCACTGGTCCCACTGGGCGTCGTCCAGGTACCGCGCTTCGCGGTAGAGGAAGTCGCGCACGGTCTCATAAAGGCTCATTGCACGGCCTCCACGGGAATCAGCTGCTGGTCGTCCTTCAGGGCCTGGATCATGGTGTCCTGCCAGTACTTGTGCTGCAGCACGAACAGGCCTTCGTCCTCGGTACGCACGCCAGACAGCAGCGGTGCGAGCTCAATCTCCCTGGCCGCCTCATCGGCACCTTCAACCCAGTGCTTCGCGCCCCGGGACATGTCGTTCCAGCCGGTACCACCGCCGTAGCCGGTCTGGCACGAGCGGAACTCTTCCAGGTCGTCCGGGGTGGCCATGCCGCTGACGTTGAAGAAGTCTTCGTACTGGCGGATGCGTTTTGCACGGGCATCGGCGCTCTCGCCTTTGGGCGCGATGCAGTAGATGGTGATTTCGGTCTTGTTCACCGAAATCGGCCGGGCAACGCGAATCTGCGAGCTGAACTGGTCCATCAGGTACACGTTCGGGTACAGGCACAGGTTGCGCGAGTTCTCGATCATCCAGTCGGCACGTGCCTGGCCGAAGTCGGCGGCCAGCTGGTCGCGGCGCTCATAGGCCGGGCGGTCTTCGGGGTTGGCCCAGCGGGTCCACAGCAGCAGGTGGCCGTGGTCGAAGGAGTAGAAACCGCCGCCCTGCTTGGCCCAGGAGCCCGCGCTCATGGTCTTGATCTCGTCGCCCGCCTCGCGCTGCTTGCGCTGGTTCTGGGTAGCGGCGTAGTTCCAGTGCACGGAACTGACGTGGTAGCCGTCAGCGCCGTTCTCGGCAGTCAGCTTCCAGTTGCCTTCGTAAATGTATGAGCTGGCACCGCGCAGCACTTCCAGGCCTTCCGGCGACTGGTCGACGATCATGTCGATGATCTTGGCCGATTCGCCCAGGTGCTCCACCAACGGTTTCACATCGGCATTCAGGCTGCCGAACAAAAAGCCCCGGTACGACTCGAAACGCGCCACCTTGGTCAGGTCGTGGGAGCCGTCGCAGTTGAAGCTGTCGGGGTAGCCGGCGTTGCTCGGGTCTTTCACCTTCAGCAGTTTGCCGCTGTTGTTGAACGTCCAGCCGTGGAACGGGCAGGTGTAGCTGGAGCGGTTGCCGCGCTTGTGCCGGCACAGCATGGCGCCGCGGTGGCTGCAGGCGTTGAGGAAGGCATTGAGCTCACCGTCCTTGTTGCGCGCGATGAAAATCGGCTGGCGCCCCATGGTCAGGGTGAGGAAGTCGTTTTTTTCGGGGATCTGGCTTTCGTGGGCCAGGTAGATCCAGTTGCCCTCGAAGATGTGTTTCATCTCCAGGTCGAACAGGCGTGGGTCGGTGAACATCTCCCGCTTGCAGCGGTAGATGCCCTTTTCACGGTCGTCCTCGAGCATGGCATTGAGGTAGTCGAATCCCAGGGACATGGCCAGGGTCTCCATTGTTATTGTTAAGACCTGGTCAGTTTGGGGGCTGGTATCGGGCGGGAGTATCCGGTTTGTGCGAAGTGATATCCGTTTTGTGCAGGTTGAGGTGCCTGGTTTGAGGGCCTCTTCGCGGGCTCGCCCGCTCCCACAGGATTACCACTGTCCCCAAGCTTGTGGAATACCTGTGGGAGCGGGCGAGCCCGCGAAAAGGCCGGTGCGTTTCAGCGCCGGTTGCGGAGGGTTTCGGAGGGCAATTCACCAAACTGCTGCCGATACACCTCGGAAAACCGCCCAAGGTGCAGGAAGCCATAATCCATGGCCAGCTCAGTCACGCTGCGCACCGCGCAACTGGCGTCGCCCAGGCAGGCATGCACCTGCTCCAGCTTTCGCTGGCGCACGTAATGCTTGGGCGTGGTGCTCAGGTGCTGTTCAAACAACGCATAGAGCGAACGCAAACTCATGCAGGCCTGCTCTGCCAGCACTTCTGCGGACAACTCCAGCTTCAGGTTGCGTTCGATGTAATCAAGAATACGCTCAAGGCCGGCCTGCGGTGCGCTCAGGCTTTCGCGACGGATATTGGTGCTCATCAGGGTCAGCAGCTTGCTGGCGACAATCTGGCTGTAATGGCCCTGCACCCTGGGCAGCGGGTCGCTCACTTCCGCTTCATGGCAAACCATGGCCAGCAGGTTGACGAACCCGTCCAGTTCATCCAGCCGGTAATGATTGCGCAAGAACCGCACGCCCCCATCGGGCCGGTGCCAGCGCTGTTCGTCGCAGATCGAGTCCAACAGCCGGGTGGGCACTTTCAGGATGAACTTCTCGCAGTCTTCCGAATAGGTCAGGTCAACCGGGTCATCCGGGTTGATCAACAGCAGTTCGCCCGGTACCAGGTGCTGCTCGCGTTTGTGCCCGCGCCACAGGCAGTTGCCATTGAGCAACACTTGCAGGTGGTAGATGGTTTCCAGCGCCGGCGAGGTAACGCGCACGCTACCGCCGTAGCTGATGCGACACAGGTCGAGCTCGGCGAACTTGCGGTGGCTGAGGCTAGCCTGGGGATGGGTGGTACGGGACAGACCGATGCAATGCTGGCCTACATGCTGGTTCACGTAATCGGACACAGCATAAGGGTCGGCGTGGTGAAACACGCTACTGCGCTCACTCAGCAGGCGGCTTTCCATAGGCAAGGCACTCGGTATCGTTATTGTTTTGGTCGCCGCTTCCTACCGCCTTGTGGGCTGTGGTTGCAGTCGTCACGGTCATTCTATCGGGCCGGTTGCGGGTCGCGGGGGCAGGCGACAACCGGTGAATAGGCACACTACAGCAAAAAGGCGGGGGTTGGGCAATGCGGCGGCGGGATTGGATGGGCGGATAGCGGACATGCCGGGTGCAGCGAGTGTTCGTTTACCGAACAGTATTTTCCTGTGCCGGCCTCTTCGCGGGTGAACCCGCTCCCACAGGGTTCTGTACCGGTGTTGAGGGCTGTGGTGATCTCTGTGGGAGCGGGTTTACCCGCGAAGGCCAGCACAGGTAAAGGAAAATGCAGCGACCTGGTATTTCTGCTAGTTGGTAGCACGGTTACAACAGGTGACAATCCTGAACTATCTATCTGCGCGCGGCAGTGTAGCTGGGGATTCTAATGAATAATGCAACAACCGGTTTCACCTTGTTGGCTACCAACAGCCAACACTCGATAATCATCGCCCGTGCACAAGGGAAAGCTGGCCTTGTAAATTATTTGCCTTATGGATTCGCCTCCGCACTTTTTCAGATGCCCATGCGGCTTAAATTTACGGGCGAGCAACTAGATCCAATGACAGGCTTTTATTTATTGGGGAATGGCTACCGCTCGTTCAGCCCGACCTTGGGCAGATTCGTTTCTCCCGATACAGTAAGCCCATTCGGGAAGGGTGGTTTGAACAGCTATGCCTATTGTAACGGCGACCCGGTCAACCTGGTTGACCCAGAGGGCCGGGCGGGTCGACCAAACCCGCTGGTTCGAACTGCACAACGCGTGCTTCGCCGGGCAATTCAACGAACCCGTCACACCCCAAACAGAGCGGCCAGCAGGAGGCACGCCGCTCCCGCGCCGTCAGCTGGTCAAGATCCTGCGCCTCTACAGGCTCCAGTGGCGCTCCAAGCGAATGCAGCGCAACACGCGATCAATGTAGGTGGAGCCCCGGCTGCCGTACCTAGTCCACGAGATATGCTGGACAACTACGTCATTTCCTCAATAAAGCTATTGCAAGCGAACAGAAAGGGCTTTGGCAATCCTCAATCACCTCACTATGCCGACTATCAGAGATTGAGAAACCATGTTCAAACTTTTGCCGCAAGTCATAACCAGATGCTAGCTGAAGTGTTACCAGAGTATATGTCAGGTCTAACCCGCGGCCTCCTCCATCATGCCGACGGAGCCTTGACCATCAACACCATGAAAATCAGGACAGACGAGTGACGAGCCGCAGTCATGGCCCATGGCGCGGAACAGAACCTCTCAATTCACACCCCACTTCCTGCCGCCCTGCCCACCCCTGGCTCCGCGCCCGGTACTGCCGCGGCGCGATGGCGAACAACTCACGGAAGCGCCGGTAAAAATGCGGGAAACTGACAAACCCGCTGGCCACTGCCACCTCGGTCAATGACTTGCTGGTGTGCTGCAACAACTGCCGCGCATGGGTCAGGCGCAGTTCCAGATAGTAGCGTGGCGGCGTGGCCTGCACATGGCGGCGGAACAAGCGCTCAAGGTGCCGCCGCGACAACCCGGCATGCTCGGCGATTTCGTCGATGCCGATCGGGTCTTCGATGTTGGCGTGCATCAGCTCCAGGGCCAGGCGCACGCCTTTGGGCAGGCTGGGGTCGATTTCCGGTGCGCTGGCCGGTGCATCGCTCATTACCCGCGAACGGTCACAGGCCAACATCTGCTCCACGGCCCGGCGCAGTGGCGCTCCGCCGCAGTGTTCAAGCAACGCCAGCATCATGTCCAGCGCACTGCTGGCACCGGCGCAGCTCATGCGGCGGCGGTCCAGCACATGGGCCTGGCGGCTGATACGCACCTTGGGGAACAGTTCGCTCATCATCGCCCGGCCATCGGGGTGGAAGGCGCAGTCGTGGTCATTGAGCAGGCCGGCCTCTGCCAGGAAGTAAGCGCCGTTCCACAGCCCGCCCAGCTGGCTACCGTGCTGGTCGGCCTGGCGCAGCTTGGCGCGGAGCAATGGGCCGGTTTCCAGGCGTACGCGGAAGCCGCCACATACCAGCAGGCAATCCAGGCCTTGCACCTCCAGTTCGGCCAGTTGGGTGTTGACCGGCAGGGCGATGCCCAGGTCGCTCATCACCTGGGCGCCCTCACCCACCACCTGGACCTGGAACAACGGCGTGGCACTCATCAGGTTGGCGGTGACCAGGCTGTCCATCGCGGCGGTGAAGGCCATCATCGAGAAGTGTTCACGCAGGACGAACGCCACGCGCTGGCACGGCATTGACAGTGAAGTGCGGATGGCAGGGTCCAGATGCGCCAGGTTGGCGTTCTTGAGGATGCTTTCGAAGTGGCTCATGGCTTTAACTCAACTGCAGGAATCGCAGTGGCTTCTTCGCGGGCTTGCCCGCTCCCACAGGTCCTCCACAGGCTCTGGAATCTGTGAAATGCCTGTGGGAGCGGGCAAGCCCGCGAAGAAGCCAACACTGATGGAACAGGTTACTTGCCGGCCTGGGCCGCCGCGTCACGCGAGGCTTGCAGCCACTGGTCAAACTGCTGGCGGTGGGCGGCAACCCACTCCTTGGCATGGCGCTCGATGTCTTTAGGCTTTTTCTCGCCCTGCTGCATCTTCAGGTTCTGGTTGCTCTCGTCATCGGTGCTGATCTGCACCTGCGAGAGGAACTTCACCGCCGCCGGGTTCTTTTCGGCAAAGTCCTTGTTCAGCACAGCCACAACCTTGTCGATGGCAAAGCCCAGGTTCTTGCCGTGGTACGTGGTGTCGACGTCATTCCTGCCATCCGGCAGGTCGGTCTTCGGCACTTCCAGCCAGACCACGTCCTTGCCTTCGACCAGCACGCTGGCGATCCATTGCGGCACCCAGGTGAAGTAGAAGATCGGCTTGCCTTCCTTGTAACGGGTGATGGTGTCGGCCATCAGCGCGAAGTACGAGCCCTGGTTGACGGTGATGCTCTTGTCCAGGTCGTAGGCCTTCATGTGGTGGGCAATCACCAGCTCGCAACCCCAGCCAGGGTTGCAACCGGTCATGTCGGCCTTGCCGTCACCGTCGGTATCGAACAGCTTGGCGATCTCGGGCTTTTTAAGGTCGGTGATGTACTTGATGTTGTACTGGTCGGCGGTTTTCTTGTCGATCAGGTAACCCTGGGCCACGCCCGGCAGAATGTCGCCGGTCTTGACCATCACATCGTCACCCCCAGCCTGCTGGTAGAACTGGTTGTGCAGCTTGTCCCACAGGTGCACGGTAAAATCGGCATCGCCGTTGGCCAGGGCCACCATCATCACGCCGTACTCGGTCTCCTTCGGCTCCTGAACCTTGTAGCCCAGCTCGCGCAGGCCCTCCATGGCCACTTCGCCCCGGAAGCGCTCTTCGGCGAT
Source organism: Pseudomonas sp. WOUb67 (assembly GCF_050058005.1). NCBI lineage: Bacteria > Pseudomonadati > Pseudomonadota > Gammaproteobacteria > Pseudomonadales > Pseudomonadaceae > Pseudomonas > Pseudomonas sp. WOUb67. The sequence goes on from NZ_CP170112.1 coordinate 4,044,508, forward strand.
GGAAGGGAAAATCGGCGTTACCTTCACGCCATCACCCGGCTTTTCCGCCAAAGCGTGTGCGCCCAGCGCGGCGGCCACCAGGGTCAACGCCGTGGCGCATTTGAGGATGCTGCGGGAGAACTTGGATGCGTACATCGTCGCTTACCTTCTTCTGATTTTTATCTTCAAGTGCGGCAGATCGAACGTCTCAAACGTCTTGCTGTGCTCAGGCGGTCTTGCGCCGCCCTTGCGGTTGTGCGGCACCACACAGGCGCATCACCACGCCCACGGGGCCGGTGTGGTACCAGCGCAGGCTCGGGTCAGCGCTGGTGCGTGCCCCCATGGCCTGGGTCAGGCGGTCGAGGAAGATCGCCAGCAGCACCAGCCCGACACCACCGACCGTGGCCAGGCCCATGTCCAGGCGGCCAATGCCGCGCAGCACCATCTGGCCCAGGCCGCCGACCGAAATCATCGAGGCAATCACCACCATCGACAGCGACAGCATCAGGGTCTGGTTGAGGCCGGCCATGATGGTCGAGGTGGCCAGCGGCAGCTGCACGCGGGTCAGCATCTGCCGTGGGGTGCAGCCGAAGGCGCGGGCGGCCTCGATCTTGTCTTCCGGCACCTGGCGAATGCCCAGGTTGGTCAGGCGCACCAGCGGCGGCAGCGCGAACACGATGGTGACCAGCACCCCAGGCACATTGCCGATGCCGAACAGCATGACCACCGGTACCAGGTAGACGAAGGCCGGCAGGGTCTGCATGGCATCCAGCAGCGGGCGGATAATGCGCTCCATGCGGTCACTGCGGGCACACAGGATGCCCAGCGGGATGCCGATGAGCGCGCAGAAGAACACCGAGGTCAGTACCAGCGCCAGGGTAGTCATCGACTCGGCCCACACACCGATCAGGCCCAGCAGGGTCAGGGTGATGAAACACAGCAAGGCCATGCGCTTGCCCGCCAGCTGCCAGCCCAGCAACGACGACAGGAGGATGCCGATGGTGGGTGGAATGCTCTGCAGGGTGAACTCGATACCGTTGAGTACCTGGTCGATCGGCCAACGAATGGCGCGAAACACCTCGCGGAAGTTGTGCACCAGGAAATTCAGGGTGGCGGTAACCCAGTCACCCAAAGGGATGGTGGCCGCCTGGAACGGGTCAAGCAGGCTGAATTCGGACATGAGGGCTTACCTCTTCTAGTAAACGCTACGGGCGCTTCTTTTGTTAGTTGCGGCTCAGGGTCTGCAGCAGCTCGTTCTTCGACAGCGTGCCCTTGAAGGCGCCCTGGCGGTCGAGCACCGGCACCGGATACGGCAGGTTGGCCGCAATCCCCAGCACTTCGTGCAGCGGCGTATCGGTGTACACCGGGCACTGCTCGTGCAGGCTGTAGCGGTCACTGGCGGTAGCACCGTAGGCGTCGGTATCGACCACACCCAGCAACTGCCCGCGTTCGTCGACCAGGTAGCCGAATGGCACACCGGCCTGGAAGCTCGGGGCCTTGCCGTTGACCTTGCACACCACCGCCGGGTCGAACCTGGCCACATCACCGGCCTTGAGTACCCGCGAGCTGTCGAAGCTCTTGAAGAAGGTACGCACGTAGTCGTTGGCCGGTTGGTTGATGAGCTCTTGCGGGGTACCGATCTGCACCACGCGGCCACCTTCCATGATCGCAATGCGGTGGCCGATGCGAATGGCTTCCTCGATGTCGTGGGAGATGAAGATGATGGTGCGCTGCTGCTCGGCCTGCAGGCGAATCAGCTCACCCTGCATTTCGCTGCGGATCAGCGGGTCGAGGGCAGAGAACGCTTCGTCCATCAACAGAATCGCGGGATCGTTGGCCAGCGCACGGGCCAGGCCGACCCGCTGCTGCATGCCGCCGGAAAGCTGGTGCGGGTAACTGTGTTCGTGACCGGCCAGGCCCACCTGGCTCAACGCTTCACGGGCGCGGCTATGGCGCTCTGCCTCTGGGACGCCAGCGATTTCCAGGCCAAACGCGGTATTTTCCAGCACGCTCATGTGCGGCATCAGGGCAAAGGACTGGAACACCATGCCCATTTCCTTGCGGCGCACATCCAGCAGGGCTTTGTCGCAGAGCCCGGTAATTTCCTTGCCGTTGAGGTGAATGCTGCCGGAGGTAGGTTCGATCAGGCGGTTGAACAGCCGCACCATGGTCGATTTGCCCGAGCCCGACAGGCCCATGATGACGAAGATCTCGCCACGCTTGACGGAAAAGCTTGCATCGAACACGCCGACGACGTGGCCGGTCTTGCTGAAGATTTCGTTCTTGTCGGCGCCCTTGCGGAGCATCTCCATGGCCATGTTCGGGTTGGGACCGAACACCTTGAAGATGTTTTTGACCGAAAGAATCTCATCGGCATGGCTCATACGACCCTCTTTATTATGCTTATTAACCAATCTTTCAACATCGCACTTTCAATAAGGCGGGTAGCGATCAGTGCGAGTACGCTTGGCAGTCCGTTCAAGTTCGAACGTGAGTCAAAACCGGCACGCAGAATGTCCTGCTTCAAAAAGTTTTCGACATCGATGTCTCGAATGTCGCGCCGTGGTTCAACGGTAGGGCCTGGTGCCAAAGCGGGTCCAACGACATTTGCATGGCGCTAACCATTACCTGAAGTTATCAATCGGACCCAAGCCCCGACACAGAGCCTGCCGGAGTGCATTCAAATGTAGGAGCAGCCTTGTGCTGCGAAGAGGCCGGCTCATACACTTGCGATTGCGGCGCCTGTACGGGCCCTTTCGCAGCGCAAGGCTGCTCCTACAGAAGACCGCGTGGGCTAGCCCGGCATAACGAAGGACCTGCACCCGACATGGTCAGACACTCCGAACCCGATCAGACCCTGATCAAGATGCCCTCGCTGCGCGCGGTCAAAGTCTTCGTCGCCGCCGCCAAGTACCAGAACTTCACCCGCGCCGCCGAGGCGCTGTGCGTCACTCAGGCCGCGGTCAGCCGGCAGATCCGTGAGCTGGAGACCTACCTGGGCGCCGAGCTGTTCAGCCGTGTGGGCCGTGCGGTGGAGTTGACCGTGGCCGGTTCGATCTTCTTCGATGCTGTGCAGTTATCGTTCGTCAACATCTCCCAGGCGGCCGAGCGTATCCGCAGCAACACCAACACCAAGCACGTGGTCACCCTGTGCTGCTCACCGGCATTTGCCGCGCTGTGGCTAGGGCCGCGCATGCCGAAGTTCTTCGACGAAAACCCGGATATCGACATCAACCTGGTGACCACGCAGAACTTTTTGTCGATGGAGCCTGGCGTTCGGCCGGACATCTACATCACCAAGCTGGGAAAAGTGCAGGCGGGCTACAGCTCACACCCGCTCAACCACGACGTGATCTATCCGGTGTGCACGCCGCAGTATTTGCTGGATCACCCTGAAGTGCGCACCCTGCAGGGGCTGCGTGATGGCACCTTGCTGAACCTCAGCCCCTATGGCCGCTCGCAGGTGGCCGAGCATGTGGACTGGAACGTGTGGCTGGCCTTTCATGACGTCGACCTGAAAAGCCGCGCCAATACCGCCCCGCACTTTTTCAATGCCAACGACTACAACCTGTTGGTGCAGCTGGCATTGGGGAGCCAGGGTGTGGCGCTGGGCTGGCATCACTTGATTGCACCGCTGGTGGCGCAAGGCTTGCTGGTGCGGCCTGTGGAGCAGGAACTGGTATTGAAAGACACCTTCCACTTCCTGGCATTCAACGAAGACAAGGAGCACGACGGCAGTTGCCGGCGGTTACGCGACTGGTTACTGGACGAGTTTCAGCCGTTGCTTGAAACGCTGCGCACTCGCTGACCCTGGGTTGCTTGCGCCGGCCTCTTCGCGGGTAAACCCGCTCCCACGGGGATATCACTGACCCAGGCCCTGTGATATCCCTGTGGGAGCAACTGTGTTGCACCATCACTCAGGCTACCGCAGCACCAGGTAGGAGCAGCCTTGTGCTGCGAAGAGGCCGGTAGGGCTGAAAATCATCTTTGGCTGCAACGGCCTCTTCGCAGCACAAGGCTGCTCCTACAGGTCCTGTACTTGCCTTGGAATCGAGACAGTCAGTTGGACCAGCTGCCTGGGTGTCGAGGCTGGCCACCCCGCCGTTGGGCCACTTTTCCAACATAAGACTCCGCACTTCTGCTAAAAACGCGTTCATGCCTACCCTCGTCCTCACCCACCTGCGCCGCCGTTGGTTCACCTGGCTGTGCGCCGCCACACTGATCATCGGCTTGCCGACCAGCTGTGCTGTCTTGCAGCACAAGGAGCGCGAGCTGGTGTTTCGCATCGAGCCCGGCGAGGCCAGCTGGTTCCGTGGCCTGCCCAGCGGTGTGCAGGAACTGGACCTGCGCCCGCGCAGCTTCGCCAGCAACCAGAACCTGCACGCCTGGTGGTGGCCGGCCAAACGTGCCAATGCGCCGGCCATTCTCTACCTGCACGGCGTACGCTGGAACCTCACCGGCCAACTGTTCCGAATCGAGCAACTGCATGCCATGGGCTATTCGGTGCTTGCGGTGGATTACCGAGGCTTTGGCAAGAGCCGTGGCGACCTGCCTTCCGAAGCAACGGTCTACGAAGATGCCCGCATTGCCTGGGAGCGCTTTGCCCAGTTGCAGCCGGATGCTGGGAAACGCCTGATTTTCGGTCACTCGCTGGGCGGTGCGGTGGCCGTGGAACTGGCCAGTGAGTTGGCACGTGAGGCGCAAAAAGACGGTAACGGGGCGCCGGCGCGCGGGCTGATCCTGGAGTCGACCTTCACCTCCCTGGGTGATGTCGCTGCGGCGGTTGCCAATACCTCGCTACCTGTCCGCTGGCTGATGTCACAGAAGTTCGACTCGCTGCACAAGATCAACGATGTTGGCCTACCCGTGCTGCTGGTACATGGCCTGGACGACCGTTTCGTGCCGCCGCGTTTCAGCCAGCAATTGTACGACGCAGCCCAGCAGCCCAAGACATTGCTGCTGGTACCGGGAGCGACCCATAACAACAGCATGAGCCTGGCCGGGCAGCGTTACCGGCGAGCGATCCAGGCATTGCTGTGAACTTACTGCACGGGCAAAAAATTCATCAGCAGCAAACTCTGGGCGTAATTCAAGCCAATGCGCCGATAACGCTCATCCAGCAACTCGGCCAACAGATCCAGCCGCGCAACGATCTTGCCAAACTCCACGGCAAAACTCAGGTTGCTGCCCTCTTCCGAAATCTCGTTGGAAAACAGCAGCAGCACCCCATTGGCGTCCTGCCGCTGGCTGAGCATCCAGGTGGCTTTTTCGATGTTGCGCGCCGCGTTGTTGACGAACAGCGGGTCGATGGTATCGGTCATGTAGAACTCGGTACGCCCGCCGTGCGCGGTGACTAGCATACTGCCGATGGCATAGATGAAGGCACCCACCCGGTCACCGCGAAACTCAGGGCTCAGCGCGTAGCTCAATGCTGCCAGGTCGCGGCGGTTGCCCAGTTGCGGCAGTGGCTGGCGTTGTTCGATGGCCATGCGGATCTGCCGCTCCGCCGTGGCGGCATCCACGTAACCCGACATCTTCCACTGGTTGGGGTTGCGCAGGTACAGCTTGTTCATCAGCAGATACAGGCTTTGCAAGTTGTCGCGCATCGACAGCGTGGCCAGGCGGTCGACGCTGGTCTGGAACAGCTCACTGGGTTTTCCGTTGCCGAACTGGCTGACAATATCGCGGCCTTGCTCCTGGGTGCAGGCGCACAGGCATGTGAGGGCGCCTGCCAGTAGCAGGCGCGGGAGGAAAGTCGAATAGCTTGCAACCATCGGCACCGGGTCGATATTCGGCGGCCGCACCGGGGGTCAGTGCAGCCTGGCCAAGCATAGAGCCCGGAAATCGTAAAAAGTGCAGTGACCAAGGAAGCTGAGCGCTGTGCGGTCCCTGTGGGAGCGGGCAAGCCCGCGAAGAGGCCCGCACAGGCGATACATCAATTACATGGCGTGGCGCAACATCTCCACCATCTGCGCATGCAGCGCCGGGTCACCACAGGCCACTACGCACCCGCCATTCTGTGCGCTGCTGCCATCCCAGGCAGTGATCACTCCGCCCGCCCCTTCAATGATCGGCATCAGCGCCTGCACGTCATACGGCTGCAGGCTCGCCTCGACGATCACATCGACAAACCCCGAAGCCAGCATGCAATACGCATAGCAGTCGCCGCCGTAGCGCATCAGGCGCGCCTTGCCGGCAACGGCCTCGAACGCGGCCTTGCGCTCGGCGGTATCGAACATGTCCGGCGTGGTGCACATCAGCGTGGCTGAAGCCAGGTCGGCGCAGGCACGGGTTTTCAGTGGCGCACCACTGCGCCAGGCACCTTCAGGGGTACCGACAAAGCGTTCACCGGTGAATGGCTGGTTCATCACGCCAACCACAGGGCGTGTGCCATCGTTCAGGGCAATCAACGTGCCCCACAACGGCAGGCCGGTGATGAAGGCACGGGTACCGTCGATCGGGTCGAGCACCCAGGTCAGCGGGCTGCTGCCGACGGCCACACCCGCCTCTTCACCCAGAATACCGTGGTCTGGGTAGCGGGCCTGGATCAGCTCGCGCATGGCGTCCTCGGCCGCCTTGTCAGCCACGGTCACCGGGTCGTACAGGCGCCCGCCCTTGTCCTCGACATCCAGGCTGGCACGAAAGTATGGCTTGATCGCCACAGCGGCAGCATCGGCCAGCTGCTCGGCAAAGGCGCGAAATTCGCCGATCTGTTCAGCGCTCAGGGACATGGGACAGGCCTCGTGACAATGATGGGGCACGCATCATACCCCACAGCCCGCGTATCGCCAGTTGACTGAGATAAGTGCCACTATAATGACATTACCGCTGCTTCATTTAACCGTCACCCGTTCGTTGTACTAGCATAGCAACCACTTCCCGTCGCAAGCCCAGGATCCGGGCTGATATAAACCTGACGGGATAACCATTACCTGGCCTTCATGGACGACGCGATGAATTCGAACCTGCTCTACCCTCAGATCGGCAAAGTCATTGCCAGCACCGGCAGCCGCCAGTTTCCGCGCATGCTGCACGACCTGATCCAGGCTCACCTGTCCATCGATGCCACGCATATCCGCCAGTTGCCCCTCATGCCCTGCGATTCGACGCTGATCGAAGAAACGGTATTTTCCTCGGATGAACAACCCGAGGGTGGCTTCAGCGACCCGTCGCGCCTGCACCGGATCCGCCGCAACGGCAATGCACGCATGGAAATCCAGGTGCTGCGCGCAGACTCTACCTACGGTTTCTCGACATTCGAACGGAGCCGCCTGGACGCGATTTCACCGTTGCTGCTGCCAATGCTGGAGAAGCATATCGATGCATTGCAGCCCGGCCCGGAGCGGCAAACGCGGGAAAGCTTAGAGCAGCGCTTTGTCGACCGGCTGGGGCAGTCGGGGCTGAAGCTGTCGGAGCGCGAGCGCCAGGTGTGCCTGGGGCTGCTGGCCGGGCATACGGCACCGGAACAAGCCGAGCGGCTGGGGCTGAGGGTGAATACAGTGGAGAGCTACCTGCGCCGGGCGGCGATCAAGCTGGGCATTAGCGGGCGACATTCGCTGATGCGCTGGATGTATGCCGAGGCTTGAACAGGCGCTCGCCTGAAATCGCCACTTCACGGGTAAAGCCGCTCTCATGGAACAACACCTCACGCTTTGATAAAGCAGGTGCCCTGTGGGAGCGGGCGTGCCCGCGAATTGGCCGGTGCCGGTGTGCTTCAGTCCCTGGACAAGGCCTCGATCGGGTCGAGCCGCGCTGCATTGCGCGCCGGCACAAACCCGAACACCACGCCGATCAGCGTCGAGCAGGCAAATGCCATTACTACCGATGCAAGCGAGAACACCATCTCCCATTGCTTGACGAACAACTCGAACAGATAACCCACGCCATACGACAAACCAATCCCCACCAGCCCGCCAAACAGGCAGACCATCACGGCTTCCACCAGAAATTGCTGGCGAATGTCCGATTGCCGGGCACCCACCGCCATGCGAATGCCGATTTCACGGGTCCGTTCGGTCACCGAGACCAGCATGATGTTCATCACCCCGATGCCCCCGACTACCAGCGAGATCACCGCAATCAGCGACAACAGCAAGGTCAGCGAACGGCTGGTCTTTTGCACGGTCTGCATGATGCTGTCGAGGTTGTTGGTGAAGAAGTCCTTGGTACCATGCCGTTGCAACATCACCCGGGTCACCTCGTCCTCTACCCGCTTGCTCGGCACACCGTCCTTGATACGCACGCTGATGCTGTCTAGGTGACGCTGCCCAAGTACCCGCCCGGCCGCCGTTTCGTAAGGTACCCAGATGTTCAACTGGTTGCTGGCGACGAACAGGTTCTTGTTCTGGGCCGTCACGCCAATCACCGTGCACGGCAGGTTGCCGACCAGAATCACCTGCCCCAGCGGGTCGATGTTCGGGCCGAACAGGCGCTTGCGTGTGTTGTGGTCGATCACCACCACCTGGGCCTGGCGCCGGGCGTCGTCGGCGCTGAACACGATACCCGCGGCCAACGGAATGTTACGCACCTGGAAGTAATGCTCGCTGACACCGTTGAGCTGTACGTCGACATCCAGGTTGCGGTAGCGCACCAGCGTGCTCTGGCCGATCACCGGGGTGGCACTGTCCACGTAGTAAAGTTCATTGAGCGCGGCGACATCGGCGGGCACCAGGGTTTCGATGGTCTTGGCCCGGTTGTCACCGAAGTTGCTGCCCGAGTAGATGTCGATGGTGTTGCTGCCAATGGCCTGGATGTCCTTGAGCACATAGCCCTTGGCGCCTTCGCCGATGGCCGAGATGGACACTACCGAGGTGATGCCGATGATGATCCCGAGCATGGTCAGCAGGGTGCGCATACGGTGCGAGATCAGCGCAATCCAGGCCATCTTGAATGCTTCGCGGAACATGCCCAGGCTTACCAGCAGGCGCCGCGCGCCCTGCGCCTGGGGCGCAGCCTGCGCGTCTTGCACGGGGATGGCCGCCGCGCCAGTGCGCCGGTCGCTGACAATCTGCCCATCGCTGACTTCGATGATGCGCTCGGCATGGGCGGCCACCTTGGGATCGTGGGTGACCAGGATCACGGTGTGCCCGGCAGCGTGCAACTCCAGCAGGATGTTCATCACTTCCTTGCCGCTGGCAGTGTCCAGGGCGCCTGTGGGTTCGTCAGCGAGGATCACCTGGCCGCCGTTCATCAACGCCCGGCAGATACTCACTCGCTGCTGCTGGCCACCTGACAACTGGCTGGGGCGATGCGTCAGGTGGCCCTTCAGGCCCAACCGCGTCAGCAGTTCGCGCGCCCGATCGTGGCGCTGCCCCTGCGACGTGCCGGCATACACGGCGGGGATCTCGACGTTGTGCAGCGCATCCAGGTGCGGCAGCAGGTGGTAACGCTGAAAGATGAAGCCGAAGTGGTCGCGACGCAAAGCCGCCAGAGCGTCGTCATCCAGCTCGCGGGTTTCCTGCCCGCCCACCTGGTAGCTGCCGCTGCTGGCGTTGTCCAGGCAGCCAAGGATGTTCATCAGGGTCGACTTGCCGGAGCCGGAAGCGCCGATGATGGCGACCAGTTCGCCGCTGTGAATCTGCAGGTCGATGCCTTTGAGTGCGAGGAATTCGCGGTCGCCGGCCTGGAAGCTGCGCGTTACCCCACGCAAGCGCAGCAATGGCTCGGCAGTACCGCTGGCAAGCGCCATGTGCGGGCTCGGCTGTACATTCATGTTCATGCTCACGCCCCCGTTTCGCCCGACACCGGCTCTCCGATCACTACCCGGTCACCCTCTGCCAGCCCGTCCTTGATCTGGACCTTGACGTTGTTGTTGATCCCCGCCTGAACGTTGCGCACCTGGGCGAATCCCTTGGCGTCCAGCACCCGCACCGGGAAGCTGCCATCTCCGTTGCGCCCGCCCAGGGCCGCCACCGGCACGGTGAGCACGGCCTGGGCGGTGTCGAGCACGATGTGCACCTGGGCCGTCATCGAAATCCGCAACCTGTGCTCCGGGTTGGGCACTTCGAACAAGGCGTTGTAGAACACCGCGCCGCTGGGTTTGCTGGTGCCACCGTCGGACTTGTCGCTGCTCTGTGCGTAATTCTGCGGCGCAGGTTCGGTGCCGCGCAGCCTGGCGTAATAGCGCTTGTCCTCGCCGAGGATGGTGAAATACACCTCTTGGCCAGGGGTGATGTGGATCACGTCGGCTTCCGACACCTGGGCCTTCACCGTCATGGTGTCGAGGTCGGCCAGCTTGAGCAGCACCGGGGCCAGCTGGTTGGCGATCACGGTCTGCCCTTCCTGGGTGACGATACCCACCACATGGCCGGTGATCGGCGCGTTGATGCGGGTATAGCCGAGGTTGACCCGGGCCGTGTCGATCTCGACACGGGCGCTCTGGATCTGCGCGTCCAGCGAGCGCACGGCGGCCTGCTGTACCTCGTACTCGGACTCGGCGCTCTCGAAGTCCTGCCGCGACACCGACTCGTCGGCCTGCAGTTCGCGGTAGCGCTCGTACACGCGCCGGGCCTGTTTGAGCTGGGCCAGGCTCGACCGCCGCTCGGCCTGCAGCTTTTCTTCATCCACCTCGGCCTGGCGCAAGGTATTGCGCAGCACCAGCGGGTCGATCTCGGCCAGCCACTGGCCTTCGCTGACTTTGTCGCCGAGCTTGACCTTGAGCGACTTCAGCTGCCCGGACACCTGGGCACCGACGTCTACCTGCTTGATGCCCTGGAGCATGCCGGTAGCCAGCACGGCGTTTTCGATGTCACCACGCTCCACCGTGGCGGTAATGTACTGCGGCGCCTTGGCAGGGGCCTGGATGGCGTACAGGCTGATGCCGGCCACCAGGGCCGCGGCGAGACCGAGGCTGTACTTGCGGAATCTCGACTTGTCCATGAACACTCACTTTCCTCTGCAATTCAGATGCATCGACCGGGTACGACACCTGTGGCAGCGGCGGCGCAAGGCACCGCCTGCAACAATGTTCGCGGGCAAGCCCGCGTCCACAGGTAATCGGTGCTGGGGCATGGCTACTGGGTAACCTTGCTGTGCTGCAGTGCCTGCCCTTCGTGCCACCAGGCCGCGAGGCTGAACACATCCGGCACTTTCAGGATGCTGAAGTGGTCACCCGGCCCCTGCCACTGCGCCAACTGCGGCATCAGTTGCAGCCACCCCTCGCGCATTGCTGCGTGCTCACGGGCATTACCCAACGCATCCAGACCCGGGTCATCCACCAACACCAACCCGACCGGCCCGGTGTAGGCCAACGCTGGCCGATAAACCGTGCGCAGTGCCGTGGCAAACGTACGCACGGTGCCATCCAGCACGCGTGGAGTGGAGCGTGCAGGCAACAGCCCGTTACGTACCATGCCTGCATGCACCTGTTGCATCTGCTCGTCATCGGTGGCCAGGGCGAACGCAGCCGGGTCGATACCCAGGGCTTTGCCGGTAGACAACTGCAAGGCATCGATCAGGCGCTGCAAGGCTTCGCCGAAGGTGTACGGTTGGCCGCAGGCCCCCTCCGCGTTTGGCGCCTCGCTGTCAATCAGGGTCAATGAACGCACCGGCCGCCCCTTGGCCTCCAGCCTGGCGGCAATGGCATGCGCCACCCAGCCACCGAACGAATGCCCCACCAGGTTCAGCGGCCCTTCCGGGTAACGCGCTTCGATGGCCTGTACGTGGCAGTCAGCGGCGGCTTCCACCGAACTGTGCGGCACCGCGCCTGCGTCCAGGCCACGCGGCTGCAACCCGTACAACGGCCAGTCCGGTCCCAGCGCTTCTGCCAGGCCAATGAAACTGGTCACGCTATCGCCGGCCCCAGGTACGCAGAACAGCGGTGCATGCCCCGGTTGCCCGGCCTGGATGGCAACGGGTGACGCGTAGCTCGGCGCAGCTGCAACCGGGCACTTGGCAAGTGCCAGGGTCAGCGCCTGCCCGACGGCCGTCACATGGGGCGCCTGCATCAGGCTGCGGTGGTCACCCGGCACTTCAACGATCAACAGTGGCTGCGTAGGAAGCGCCTCGCGCCAGCCCAGGGTTGGCAGGCTTTCGCTGCCTTGCTCGGCACGGAACAGGTGCACCGGCAGGCTCAGTGGTGCAAGGCGGTAGTGCGCCAGGGCATGGCCGTGGGCAAGTTCACGGGTGAAGTAATGCAGCAATTGTGCGTCGCTCATGCTCGCCCACAAGCCATACAAGAGCGCGTGTTCGCGGCAGCTTGCCAGCAAGCTGCCGAAATCGCCCTGCTCCGCTTCCAGGCGCTGCAAGTGCGCGAGTTTTTCGGCAGCGGCCGCCCCCTGTGTGCGCCAGAACGTGCTGCAGTTCAGCAGCAGTTGCCGTTCCAGCGCCTGCGGGCCCGACCAACGTGCCTTGCCCTGGTCCGCCAGGCGCGGCACGTAGCTATCGATCAGGCCGAGGAATTCCACAGTTTCGTCCATCCCCAGCAACTGGCTGGCCATCTCGAAGGCCAGCACGCCGCCAAACGACCAGCCCGCCAGGCGGTATGGCCCCTGCGGCTGCACAGTGCGCATCTGCCCGATCTGGTAACGGGCCAGGCATTCCAGCGTACGGGGTTGTGGCTGCCCGGCAGGCACGCCGGGCAAGCCGTAGAGGGCGAAGTCGCCGCCCAGTTGCTGGCCCAGTACCGGGAAGTAGAAGTCCAGCCCGGTAAACTCGTGCACCAGGAACAGCGGCGTCTGTGCACCGCCCGGGCGCAGCGTGATGACCCCTTGCGGGGTGGTTGCAGTGTCGTGAAGCCTTGCCGCCAGCAACGCCACGCTGGGGTGCTGGAACACATCATTGATGGCTGCCCGCAAGCCTGCCTTGTTGAGGCTGTCGACCAGGCGAATGGCTGCCAGCGAATGGCCGCCGAGTTCGAAGAAGTTGTCGTGGCGCCCTACCTGCTGCACATCCAGCAGTTGCGCCCAGACAGTGGCCAGCAAGCGCTCGGTTTCGCCTTCCGGGGCTTGGTATGCACGGCCCTGGGTGGTATCGGGCGCGGGTAGTGCCTTGCGGTCGAGCTTGCCATTGGGGCTCAGCGGCAGCACATCCAGGTGCATGAACAGTGCCGGCACCATGAACGCCGGCAACCGGGCGAGCAACGCCGTCCGCAAGGCCTCCAGCGCATGCGGCTGGCCGGTGTAGAAGGCCAGCAGTTGCTGCTCCCGCGCAATCACCACTGCTTCCTTTATCCCTTCGATGCTGGTGAGGCAAGCCTGGATCTCACCCAGTTCGATACGCAGGCCGTGGAGCTTGACCTGGTCATCGTTGCGGCCCAGGTATTCGATATTACCGTCCACCAGGTGCCGCGCCAGGTCGCCGGTGCGGTACAGGTGTGCGCCCGGGCGGGTGCTGAACGGGTCGTCGATGAAGCGTTCGGCGGTCAGCTCGGCGCGGTTCAGGTAACCGCGGGCCACCTGGACACCGCCGATGTACAGCTCGCCGGCAACGCCCTGCGGGACGGGCTGGCGTTGCTCGTCGAGCACATAGAGCGTGGTGTTGGCGATGGGTTTGCCGATGGGGGTGTTGTCGGGGGCGCTCACGCAGTGCCAGGCGCTGACGTCCACCGCGGCTTCGGTCGGGCCGTACAGGTTGTGCAGTTCTACCGTTGGCAACTGTGCGTGGAAGCGCCGTACCAGGCTGCCTGGCAGCGCCTCGCCACTGCACAGCACACGGGCCAATTGAGGGAAAGGTGCAGCGTCCGGGGCATGCACTGCTGCTGTGTTTGCGGCTGAAGAGAGGAATACATCCAGCATCGAGGGCACGAAATGCAAGGTGGTGACGCCTTCGCGGGCAATGACCTCACGCAGGTATTCGGGGTCGCGGTGCCCGCCCGGCCGGGCCATGACCAGGCGTGCGCCGGTCTGCAAGGGCCAGAGGAACTCCCACACCGAAACGTCGAAGCTGAACGGCGTCTTCTGCAAGACCACGTCGTCGGCGTGCAGGCCGTAGGCGTCCTGCATCCACAGCAGGCGGTTGACCACCCCGGCGTGCTCGTTCATCACACCCTTGGGCAACCCGGTCGAACCCGAGGTGTAGATCACGTAGGCCAGGTGCTGCGGGGTCAGCGCTGCAACCACCGGGTTGCTCGCTGGCAAGCCGCTCCAGCTCGGCGCATCCAGGTCGATCAGCAGCCCGGTGTCCGGCACATGCCGGGTGGCCGCATGCACCAGCACCGCCACCGGCGCGCTGTCGCTGAGCATGTGGCGCACTCGCTCGGCCGGGTAATCCGGGTCGACGGGCACATAGGCACCCCCGGCCTTGAGGATGGCCAGCAGCCCCACCACCATCGAAAGCCCGCGTTCGACGCAGATCGCCACCCGGTCGTCGGGTTTTACCCCCAGAGCAATCAGGTGATGCGCCAAACGGTTGGCCTGTTCGTTGAGCTGCCGGTAACTCAGTTCGCCCTCTTCGGCTCGCACTGCCAGGGCATCCGGGGTGCATGCAACCTGCGCCTCGATCATGCCGTGCAGCGTCTGCGCCAGGTCGTAAGCCGCTGCTGTGTCGTTGAACTCAAGCAGCAAGCGCTTGCGCTCATCCGCACCCGGCAACCCGGCATGCGCCGGAATTGCCCGGTCACCCGCTGCGAAGGCCCACAGCAACTGTTCGAAGTAACCGGCAAAACGTTCGATGGTCGCTCGTTCGAACAAGGCGATGGCGTACACGATACCGCCAGCAAATCCGTCGGCGCGCTCACCCAGGCTCAGGCTCAGGTCGAACTTGGCGATGCTGGCCTGCCCGCCCACCGCTGTCACCTCAAGGTCCGCCAACTGCAGCGCCTGGCGCCCAGGGTTGGCATCCCAGTCCAGCGTCACCTGATACACAGGCGTGTGCGCCAGGCTGCGCCGTGGCCGCAGCAACTCGACCACCTGCTCGAACGGCAGGTCCTGGTGGGCCTGACCGGCCAGCACCACGGCCTTGACCCGGGCCAGCAGCGTGGCCACATCCGGCGCGCCGGAAACATCCACGCGCAGCGCCAAGGCGTTGACGAACATGCCGATCAGCCCGTCCACTTCCGCTTGCTGGCGGTTGGCGACTGGCGTGCCGATCACCACCTCGTCCTGCCCTGCCAGGCGGCTCAGCAGCACGGCCCAGGCCGCCGTGAACAGCATGAACGGCGTGACGCCATGGCGCCCGCACAGTGACTTGAGTTCGCGGCTCAAGCGCGGGTCCAGGCTCAGTTCGACACTGTCGCCGGCATACTGCTGTCGCTCGGGCCGTGGCCGGTCCCAAGGCAGGCTGATCAGCGCCGGGGCCCCGTTCAGTTGCGCGGCCCAGTAATCGGCCTGCTGTTGCAATGCATCCCCGCTCAGCCAGCGACGTTGCCACAAGGCATAGTCGACGTACTGCACCGGCAAGGCCGGTAACGGGTCATCATGGCCGCCGCTGAAGGCCCGATAAAGTTCACCAAGCTCACGGACCAGCACACCCAAGGACCAGCCATCGGCAACCAGGTGGTGCAGGGTCAGCAACAACACATGCCGGTGCTGCGCCAGGCACAACACCCGCCCGCGTATGGGCAGTTCCCGGCTCAGTTCGAAGGGCCGGGCGGATTCCTCGCGCAGTAGCACTTGCAGTGCCGGTTCGTCCAGCCCCAGGCAATCTTGCCACCCCAGTGTGAAGCTCAGGCTGTCACTTGCCAGCCTCACATGCGGCTCACCGTCGCGCTCGGCAAAGTGGCAACGCAGGCTTTCGTGCCGCTCGATCAGGCGCCGCACGGCCCGCTCCAGCGCAGCGCGGTCGAGCTTGCCTTCAAGGCGCAAGGCGACCGGGATGTGATACGCCGCACTGGCGTCCTGTAACTGGGCAAGGAACCACAGGCGCTGCTGGGCGAACGACAGCGGCAACATGCCTTCGCGCGGCATGGGCGTGATGGCTGGCAGCACCTGGCCATTGCGCTCCAGGCAGGCGGTGACGGCGGCCAGTGTGTCGTCGGCAAACAGGTCGGCCAATGCCAACCCGCAGCCAAGGCGCTGACGGACCTGCGCCAGCATGCGCATGGCCAGCAACGAATGGCCGCCCAGTTCGAAGAAGCGATCGTTGCGCCCGATGGGCTGTACCTCCAGCAGCTCCTCCCACAACGCTGCCAAGGCCTGCTCCCGCTCGCCTTCGGGGGCCTCGAATGCCGCCACCGCGTAGTCCTGCGGCCCAGGCGCTGGCAAGGCCTGGCGATCGACCTTGCCGTTGTTGTTCAGCGGCATCCGCTCAAGCATGACAAAGGCCGAGGGCACCATGTACTCCGGTAAACGCCCTTGCAAGTAACTGCGCAGTTGCAGCGCATCCAGCGTCGCCACCTTGCGCGTACACCAGGCCACCAACCGCAACGGCCCTTGTTCATCGGCGATGGCCATCACCACCACCTCGCCGATACCCGGGGCCTGTGCCAGCTGCTGCTCGACCTCACCCAGTTCGATACGAAAGCCTCGGATCTTCACCTGGTCGTCATTGCGCCCCAGGCATTCCAGCTGGCCGTCGGCGCGCCAGCGCGCCAGGTCCCCGGTGCGGTACAGGCGGGCACCTGGCTGTTGGCTGAACGGGTCGTCGATGAACCGCTGCGCGGTAAGCTCGGGGCGGTGCAGGTAGCCCAGGGCCACGCCATCGCCACCGATGTACAGCTCGCCGGTAACGCCCTGCGGCACCAGTTGCTGCCAGGCATCCAGGACGTAGGCCTGGGTGTTGCCGATCGGGCGCCCGATGGGTACCTGTGCCGCGTCTTCTGCCAGCTCGCGCACCTCGCAGGTAACGGCAAACGTGGTGGTTTCCGTCGGCCCGTAGCCATTGAGCAAACGCAGGGTCGGTGCCTGTTGCAGCAAGGCACGGAAAGCGGCGGGTTCGGCCCGCTCACCGCCACTTATCAGCAGCCGTAGCCTGGCCAGGGCTTCGGGGATCAGTTGTACATACTGGTTGAATAGCGCAGTGGTCAGGAACAGCACGCTGAGCCCCTGCTCCACCACCGCACGGGCGAACTGGCACGGGTCGATCAGCGTGGCGTGGTCGACCACGCGCACCTGGCCACCATTGAGCAGTGCGCCCCAGACTTCCAGCGTGCTGGCGTCGAATGCCGGGTTGGATACAAAACCCACCCGGTCGGTGTCGAGCAGTTCGGCAAAACCATTGTTCAGCACCAGCCGCGCAATACCCCGGTGCGGCACGCACACCCCCTTGGGCTGGCCGGTGGTGCCGGAGGTGTACATCACGTAGGCGGCGCTGCCGGCATCCTGTTGCAAACCAGGGTTGTGCCCGGGTTGAAGGTCGAGCGCCAGGCAGTCGAGTTCGACGCGCTGAACCTGCACGTCAGCCGCGATATCGGCAAAGGTCAACAGCCAGGCCGCCTGGCAGTCCTGGACCATGAAGGCCTGGCGCTCGGCTGGGGCATGAATGTCCAGCGGCACGTAGACGGCAGCAGCTTTCAATACGGCCAGCTGCGCTACCAGCAGTGCCAGCGAACGTGGCAGCAGGATCGCCACGCTGGCCCCCGGCTGCACCCCTCTGGCGATCAGGTAATGGGCCAGGCGGTTGGCCCGCTCGTTCAGTTCGCCATAGCTCAGGGCCTGCTCGCCATGCACGGCGGCGAGGGAAAGCGGATGGCGGGCGACGCGCTGTTCGAACAGGCGCTGGACGGGTGTGTCACGCGGGTACTCGTAAGCGGTCGCATTGAAGGTGGCGAGCAAGGTCTGGCGTTCTTCCGTGCCCAGCAGGGCCACCTGCGCAAGCACCTGTTGGTCATCATCGGCCATGGCCCACAGCAGCCGCTCGAAGTACCCCAGGTAACGCTGCATGGTCGCCTTGTCGAACAGCGCTGTCGCGTAGTCGAGGCTGCCCGCCAAGGTGTCGCCCCGCTCGCCCAGGTTGAGCGTGAGGTCGAACTTGGCCACTGCGTCAGCCTGCGCCACGGCTTCCAGTTGCAGCCCTTGCAGGTTCAGTACTGCACCTTCGGTCGCCTGCCAGTTCACGGTGGCCTGGAACAGCGGCGTATGGCCAAGGCTGCGCGCCGGCCGGACGATTTCCACCACCTGTTCGAAAGGCAGGTCCTGGTGTGCCTGGGCGTCCAGTACGCGGTCGCGCACCTGCTCCAGCAAAGCCTGTGCAGTGGGCGCGACACGGGTGTCGATACGCAGGGCCAAGGTGTTGACGAACAACCCTGCCAAGGGTTCCAGTTCGGCGCGGCCCCGGCCGGCTACCGGGCAGCCGATGACCACTTCGGGCTGCCCGGCCAGGCGTGCCAGCAAGACAGCCCAGGCCCCGAGCACGGTCATGTACAGGGTTATCCCGTGGCGCTGGGCCAAAGTTCGCAGCGCAGCGCTCAGGCGCGGTTCAAGTTGCAGTGCCAGGCTTGCACCGGCAAAGTCCTGGCGCTCGGGGCGGGGTCGATCGCCAGGTAGCTTGAGCAGGTCCGGTGCACCCTCCAGCGCCTGGCGCCAGTAGGCGGCTTGGCGTTGCAACTGCTCACCGGCAAGCCAGCGCCGCTGCCACACCGCGTAGTCGCCATACTGGATGCCCATGGCGGGTAGCGAGTCGCAGGCACCTGTCAGCTTCGCGCTGTACAGGGCGCTCAGTTCATGGGTGAGCACACCCAGCGACCAGCCGTCGGCAACGATGTGGTGCACGGTCAGGGCCAGCACATGGTGCTGTGCGCCCAGGCGCAGCAGGTGTGCCCGCAGCAGTGGCCCATGGGCAAGGTCGAATGGCGCCGCCGCCACCTCGCGCAGGCGGCCTGGCAGGGCATCGACACTCAGGTCTTCGCACTGGAACCAGCCCGCACCCGGGGTAGCGGCAATCACCACCTCGGCGCTGTCACCCCGGGCGATGAAGCGGCTGCGCAAGGTCTGGTGGCGCTCCAGCATGGCCAGCAGTGCGCCTTCCAGTGCTTCGACATCCAGTGGCCCGCGCAGCCCCAGGGCCAGGGGTATGTTGTAGGCCTGGCTGCCGCCCTCCATCTGCGCCAGAAACCACAGCCGCTGCTGGGCGAACGACATTGGCAGCGCTTGGCCGGGTGCCACGGGCATGATGGCCGGCAGCTCGCTGCGCCCGGCATTGGCCAGCACCTGTGCCACGGCGGCGAGCTCCGGGTTGGCGAACAGCGCAGCCAGGCTGAGCTCCACGCCCAGGCGCACGCGCACCTGCGACACCATGCGCATGGCCAGCAGCGAATGGCCTCCCAGGCTGAAGAAATGATCACGCCGCCCTACCCGCTCCACGTGCAGCAACTCCGCCCAGAGCTGCGCCAAGGCGTGTTCCAGCTCGCCCTCGGGTGCTTCAAAAGCGTGTTCGAACAGCGCCGCACGTTCGGGCCGCGGCAGCGCCCTGCGGTCAAGCTTGCCATTGGCGGTCAGCGGCAGGTCTGACAGCTCGACGAACGCCACCGGTACCATGTATTCCGGCAGTTGGGCCTGCATCTGGGCGCGCAGCCCTTGTGGGGTGAGCGGCTGCACGGCGGCTGTGGCCGTGAAGTAGGCGACCAGGCGAGGCTGCCCAGGCTGGTCCTCGCGCGCAATCACCACGGCTTCGTCGATGCCGGCCAAGGCCGCCAGGCGGCTCTCGATTTCGCCCAGTTCGATGCGCACGCCCCGGATCTTCACCTGGTCATCGTTGCGGCCCAGGTAGTCCAGGGTGCCGTCCGCCAGCCAGCGCACCAGGTCGCCAGTGCGGTACATGCGCCCGCCCCCGGCGCCCACGAACGGGTCGTCGAGAAAGCGCTCGGCAGTCAACTGGGGGCGGTTCAGGTAGCCACGGGCTACCCCGGCGCCGCCAATGT
Source organism: Pseudomonas sp. WOUb67 (assembly GCF_050058005.1). Taxonomy (NCBI): domain Bacteria; kingdom Pseudomonadati; phylum Pseudomonadota; class Gammaproteobacteria; order Pseudomonadales; family Pseudomonadaceae; genus Pseudomonas; species Pseudomonas sp. WOUb67. The sequence continues at coordinate 4,064,219 of NZ_CP170112.1, forward strand.
ACAGCTCACCCGGTACGCCCAGCGGCACCGGTTGCAAACGGGAATCGAGCACATACAACCGCACGTTGTCCACCGGCCTGCCGATATGCAGCACAGCACCCGCATCCAGGGCACCGGAGCTGGCCACAACAGTGGTTTCGGTGGGCCCGTAGTTGTTGACCACGGCAAAGCGCTGGGTACGGTTGAACTGGCGCAAACGGTCGCCACCGATCAGCAGCGTGCGCAGGGTGGAATGCTCCAGCTGGTGGTTGAAGGCATATTCAGCCACCGGCGTGGGCAGGAAGCTCACGTCCAGCGGCTGCGCTTGCCACCAGGCAAGCATGGCGTCGAGGTCGTCGTTGCCCTCGGCCGAAGGCGCCAGGTGCAGCGTGGCTCCGGCGCATAACGCTGGCCATACTTCCCAGGCCATGGCATCGAAACCAAAGCCGGCCAGGCTTGAGGTGTGTCGGCCCTGGCACAGGTCGAACGCGCGGCAGTGCCAGTCCACCAGGTTGTTGACGGCCCGGTGCTCGACCATGACGCCCTTGGGCTGGCCGGTCGAGCCGGAGGTGTAGATCACATAGGCCAGGTGGTTCGCGGCGAGCCCCGGCACCACCGGGTTGTTCCCGTCCGCCGGCCAGTTCGGCTGGTCCAGCAACAGCAACGGCACGGCCAGCTGGCCCAGGCGATCACGCAACGCCTGTTGTGTCAGCACCACCACCGGGCCGCTGTCCTCGAGCAGGTAGCGAACGCGTTCGTCCGGGTGCGCCGGGTCCACAGGCACGTAGCCAGCGCCGGCCTTGAGCACAGCCAGCAAGCCCACCAGTGTTTCCAGGCCGCGGCGGGCCAACACCGCGACCCGGTCGTCGGGGCGTACGCCCAGGCCTATCAAGTGATGCGCCAAGGCATTGGCACGCTGGTTGAGCTCGGCATAGGTAAGCTGCGCGCCACCGCTGGTGGCGGCAATCGCCTCGGGGCACATGGCTGCCCGCTGCTCGATGCGTTGATGCAGGGTGAGCTGCTGTTCGTAGTGGGCGGTGCAGTCGTTGAAGGCCTCCAGCAGCTCCTCGCGCTCCGCGGCCGGCAGCATCTGCAGCGCTTGCACTGCCACATGCGGCGCCTGCAGCAGGCTTTCCAGCGTCTGTTGCAGGTAGGCGCAAACGCGCTGGACCGGCACCTGGGCATTGGCCAGCAGGGTCAGGCGAAATGCCTCGCCCAGGTCATCCACGCTCAGGGTCAGCGGATAATTGGTCGCCTCGGTCGACTCTACAACGTCGATGCCGGCCAACGCCGCGCGCCGGGGTTCGGCATTGCCGCCCTGTGCGCTGTGACGATAGTTGAGCAAGGCATTGAACAGTGGCGCCGGCGCGGCCACGCCACTGCAACGCTGGGCCAGTGCCAGGGGGGCATGTTCATGGCGCATCAGGGCGCTCAGCCGCTGGTGAGTGGCGCGAATGGCGCTGCCCAGATCGGCACCGTCCAGGTCCACCCGTAGCGGCAGCGTGTTGATGAAGATCCCCAGCGCCCGGTCGGTCGCTTCGGCGCCCAGCAAACGACCCATCAGCACGGTGCCGAACACCACCTGCTCGCGCCCGGTCAGGCCGCCCAGTACCCGGCCCCATGCCAGGTGGAAAAGGCTGGCGACACTCACCCCAAGGGTGCGCGCCTGGGCGCGCAGGCCCTGGCACAGCGCCAGTGGCAGGTCCACCTGGTGCTCGGTGTGCACCTCGCCATTACCCTGAACGTCCTGAAGCCCGTAGGCCAGGGTTGCTTCGTCGATGTCACCCAGCATGTCGCGAAAGAACGCCTCGTGCTGGGCCTGGCTGATACCCAGCACGGCTTGTGCCACGTAGTTGCGAAACGGTACCGGTGTGCCCAGGCGCGCGTGTTCGCCGGCCAGAAAAGCAATCAACTCCTGGCGCACCACGTCCAGCGCGCTGTGGTCCATGGCAATGTGGTGAAACTGCAAGGTGGCGCCAAGCGTGCCGTCGGCCCCTGGCGCTTCGCGCAGCAGGCGAATCAGCGGGGCCTTGGTCAGGTCGAGCCAGTTGCGCCCCGGGGCATCGGCAGGCAGCGTAAGCACCGGTAGCTCGGCTTCACGCCTTACCACCTGCAGCGGTGTTTCCAGCCCTTGCCAGTGCACCGAGGTCCGCAGGATATCGTGCCGGGCGATCACGCCGCGCAGCGCGTCTGCGAAAGCCAGCAGGCGAGCCTCGCTGGCGAATTTGAAACGCGCCTGCATCACGTAAGGGTCGCTTTCGGTGGCACTGGCGTGGTGGAACAGCATGCCTTGCTGCAAGGGCGCCAGCGGGTAAATGTCCTGCACATTGGCTGCCCCGCCCGGGATGTCGGCGACGATAAGGTCCAGGGTGGCCTGGTCGAGCGTCACCAGGTTGAGCATCTGCGCGGTGATGTGCGTGCAGCCCGCGGGTATGAGGTTGCCCGGCACCTGCACCGCGCCCTGTTTTACCGCCCTGTACTCGCCGCGTTCGATCATGCTCACCAGCGCAGGCTTGTGCGCACGCAACTGCGCCACCAGAGCGCTGTCGGTGAGTGCCTGGCGGTTGCCCTGCACTACCAGTTGGCCATCCTTGAGTTCCAGCTGCACATTGTGGGCGGTCAGTGTTGCCAGTAGTTGGTTGATGCTCACAGGACGATCTCCATTCTGTCTGTGATGGCTGCATAGCCGGCCAGGGTGGGTTGCTCGAACAGGGCACGCACGTCGGCCTCCAGGCCTTGCTCCCGCAGGCGCGAAGTGAGGGTAACCGCCAGCAGCGAATGGCCGCCCAGTTCGAAGAAGTTGTCGTGGCGCCCTACCCGCTCGACGCCCAGCAATTCGCTCCACAAGGCTGCCAGCAGGTTTTCGGTTTCGCCTTCGGGGGCCTCGAAGGGGCGCTCCTCGATTGCCTCGGGCGCTGGCAGTGCCTTGCGGTCGAGCTTGCCGTTGGGGCTCAGCGGCAGCGCGTCGAGGTGCATGAACAGCGCCGGCACCATGAATTCCGGCAGGTGCGTCAGCAAGGCCGTGCGCAGGGTTTCGACCGGTTGCTGCTGGCCGGTGTAGTAGGCGACCAGGCGCTGGTCCCTGGCGACGACCACGGCTTCGTTGATGCCGACAAGGGCCGTCAGGCCGGCCTGGATCTCGCCCAGTTCGATGCGCAGGCCGCGCAGCTTGACCTGGTCATCGTTGCGCCCCAGGTACTCGAGGTGGCCGTCTGGCAGGTGCCGCGCCAGGTCGCCGGTGCGGTACAGGCGTGCGCCCGGGCGGGTGCTGAACGGGTCGTCGATGAAGCGTTCGGCGGTCAGCTCGGCGCGGCCCAGGTAACCGCGGGCCACCTGGACACCGCCGATATACAGCTCGCCGGCAACGCCTTGGGGGACGGGCTGGCGTTGCTCGTCGAGTACATAGAGCGTGGTATTGGCGATGGGCTTGCCGATGGGCGTGTTGTCGGGGGCGCTCACGCAGTGCCAGGCGCTGACGTCCACCGCGGCTTCGGTCGGGCCGTACAGGTTGTGCAGTTCTACCGTTGGCAACTGTGCGTGGAAGCGCCGTACCAGGCTGCCTGGCAGCGCCTCGCCACTGCACAGCACACGGGCCAATTGAGGGAAAGGTGCAGCGTCCGGGGCATGCACTGCTGCTGTGTTTGCGGCTGAAGAGAGGAATACATCCAGCATCGAGGGCACGAAATGCAAGGTGGTGACGCCTTCGCGGGCAATGACCTCACGCAGGTATTCGGGGTCGCGGTGCCCGCCCGGCCGGGCCATGACCAGGCGTGCGCCGGTCTGCAAGGGCCAGAGGAACTCCCACACCGAAACGTCGAAGCTGAACGGCGTCTTCTGCAAGACCACGTCGTCGGCGTGCAGGCCGTAGGCGTCCTGCATCCACAGCAGGCGGTTGACCACCCCGGCGTGCTCGTTCATCACACCCTTGGGCAACCCGGTCGAACCCGAGGTGTAGATCACGTAGGCCAGGTGCTGCGGGGTCAGCGCTGCAACCACCGGGTTGCTCGCTGGCAAGCCGCTCCAGCTCGGCGCATCCAGGTCGATCAGCAGCCCGGTGTCCGGCACATGCCGGGTGGCCGCATGCACCAGCACCGCCACCGGCGCGCTGTCGCTGAGCATGTGGCGCACTCGCTCGGCCGGGTAATCCGGGTCGACGGGCACATAGGCACCCCCGGCCTTGAGGATGGCCAGCAGCCCCACCACCATCGAAAGCCCGCGTTCGACGCAGATCGCCACCCGGTCGTCGGGTTTTACCCCCAGAGCAATCAGGTGATGCGCCAAACGGTTGGCCTGTTCGTTGAGCTGCCGGTAACTCAGTTCGCCCTCTTCGGCTCGCACTGCCAGGGCATCCGGGGTGCGCGCAACCTGCGCCTCGATCATGCCGTGCAGCGTCTGCGCCAGGTTGTAAGCCGCCGCTGTGTCATTGAAGCCCGCCAGCACCTGCTGGCGTTCCATAGGCTCCAGTACCGGCAAATGTTGCACCGCCAGGGTTGGTGTGTGCTCCAGGGCCTCGACCATGGCCTGCAGCACCTGGTTCATCTGCCCGCAGATGCGCGCCGCACCGATCTCGGCCGGTGTCATGGCCACCAGCCGGAACCCTGCACCCAGGTCATCCACGTTCAGGCCCAGCGGGTAGTTGCTGCGTTCCTGGCTTTCGAGGGTTTCCATCCCTGCGGTCGCCTGCTTCTGGCTGGCCGTGACCTGGGTGCTGTGGCGGTAGTTGAGCATGGCACTGAACAAAGGCGACGGCGCGGCCACACCGCTACAGCGCTGGGCCAGTGCCAGCGAGGCATGCTCGTGGGCCAGCAGTGCACTGAGGCGCTGGTGCGTGGCATGGGCGGCGTCGCACACGCTGATATCAGCAAGATCGATGCGCAGTGGCAGGGTGTTGATGAACATGCCCAACGCCCGCTCGGCCCCCTCGCCGCCTGCAAGGCGCCCCAGCAACACGGTGCCGAACACCACGCGCTGCTGGCCGCTGGCAGCACCCAGCAGGCGCGCCCAGGCCAGGTGGAACAGGCTGGCGACACTGATGCCCAGTTGACGCGCCTGCAAACGCAGGCGCCCGGCCAGGCCCGCATCCAGCCACAGCTGTGCCTCTTCGATGTCACGGCCATCGCCTTGAACGTCGCTCAGGCCGAACGGCAGGGTCGGCTCATCGATATCGGCCAGTTGTTCACGGAAGAACGCCTCGTGCTCGGCCTGGCTGATGCCCAGGCGGGCCTGGGCCACGTAGTTGCGGTATGGCACCGGGGCATGGCCCGGCTCGGCGTGACCTTGCAGATAACCGATCAGCTCTTCGGCAACCACTTCCATGGCGGTGTGGTCGAGGACGATGTGATGGAATTGCAGGGTGGCTTCGATCAGGCCATCCGAGTCGGTGTAGAGCAGGCGGATCAGTGGCGCCTGGCTCAGGTCCAGAGCCGGGGTGGCTGCGTCTGCGGGGGACAGCGACAGGCTGGCGTTGCGCAACACCACCTGGACGGGCTGGGGCAGGCCTTCCCAGAAGATGGCAGTGCGCAGCACGTCATGGCGGCCGATGACCTTGTCCAGCGCAGCGGCGAAATTGTCGAGGTGCGCGCGGCTGGCGAAGGCGAAGCGCGATTGCAGGACGTACGGGTCGTGCCCGGCTGCGCTCAAGTGGTGATAAAGGATACCTTCCTGCAGGGGCGCCAACGGGTAGATATCCTGCACGTTGGGCGCACCACCCGGCACCTGGGCCACGATACGGTCAATCGCAGGCTGCTCCATGGCCACCAGCGGTAGCATGGCCGGCGTGATATGGGTGCAGCCGGCCGGAATCAGGTTATCCGGTACCTGTACCTCGTGGCGCTGGCCCATCGTGGCGGCCAGGGCGGCAATGCTCGGTTGGCCGAACAGGGTACGTACATCCACCTGCAACCCTTGCCGGCGCAGGCGTGCGGTCAGGTTGACGGCCAGTAGCGAATGCCCGCCGAGTTCGAAGAAGTTGTCGTGCCTGCCCACCCGCTCGACCTGCAGCATGTCGGCCCACACCGCCGCCAACGCGGTTTCAACCTCACCTTGTGGTGCCACGTAGGCTTGCCTGGCAAGCAATGACGGGGCCGGCTCGGGCAAGGCCTTGCGGTCGAGTTTGCCGTGGCTGGTCAGCGGCCAGGCGTCCAGACGGACAAAGGCCAACGGTACCAGGTGCGCCGGCAAGCTCGCCTGCAAGGCTTGGCGCAAGGTGTCGGGGGCCACCGGCGTGGTTTCGGTGAACCACGCCAACAGGCGTTCGCCGCGCACCAGTACCACGGCACCGGCAATGCCAGGCTGGGCCGCCAGCACACTTTCGATTTCACCCAGTTCCACCCGCACGCCGCGGATCTTCACCTGATCATCGTTGCGCCCCAGGTAATCCAGAGTGCCATCGGCATTCCAGCGCACCAGGTCCCCACTGCGGTACATCCGCGCATTGGCTTCGGTGCAGAACGGGTCGGCCACAAAGCGTTCTGTGGTCAGGTGTTCACGTTTCAGGTAACCCCGGGCAACCCCGGCACCGCCTATGTACAACTCACCTACTGCGCCAACCGGTACCGGCTGACGCTGGTCGTCGAGCACGTAGAGCCGGGTGTTGGCGATCGGCTTGCCGATGTGCAGCCGGCCGCCAGGTGTCAGCTGCCCGGAGCTGGCCACCACCGTCGTTTCGGTGGGGCCGTAATTGTTGACCAGGGCAAAACCGGGCTCATGCTCGAACTGGCGCAGGCGGTCTCCCCCCACCAGCAACGTGCGCAAGGTCGGGTGCTGGCGATCACGGCGCAGCGCCTGCTCGGCCACCGGTGTCGGCAGGAAGCTGACCGCCAGCGGTTGTTCAAGCCACCAGTCCAGCAATTCATCAACGTGTTCAGCGCCAACCTGTACCGGTGGCAGGTGCAGCACTGCCCCTGCACAGAGCGCAGGCCAGACCTCCCAGGCCATGGCGTCGAAGCCGAACCCGGCCACCGTGCTGGTATGGCTGCCAGCGTGCAAGGCGAAGGCCTCGCAGTGCCAGTGCACCAGGTTGGCCAGGGTGGCGTGCTCGACCATCACCCCCTTGGGCTGGCCGGTCGAACCGGAGGTGTAGATCACGTAGGCCAACTGTCGATGGTCCAGCCCGGCCACCAGCGGGTTGCCATCCGCCTCGCCTTGCCAGGCGTCACGGTCCAGCGCAACCGGGGGCATATCGCCAACCAGCGCCCGGGTAGACGCGTCCACCAGCACCAGCACCGGGGCGCTGTCGGCCAGCAGGTAGGCAATACGATCAGCGGGGTAAGCGGGGTCGATCGGTACATAGGCTGCACCGGCCTTGAGCACTGCCAGCAGGCCGACCAGGCGCTCCAGGTTGCGCGGCAGGCACAGCCCGACGCGGTCGCCGGCTTGCACGCCGCGCGCAATCAGGTAGTGGGCCAGCCGGTTGGCGCTACGGTTCAGTTCGCCATAGCTCAGCACCCGGCCATCTTGCACCAGGGCCGCAGCCTGCGGGGTGCGGGCCGCCTGGGTTTCGAACAGGGCGTGCACGGTGTGCCCGGTCGGGTAGTCGCGCTGGGTGGCATTGAAGGTTTCCAGCAATTGCCGGCGTGCAGCCTCGTCCAGGATCGGCAGCGTGGCCACCGGCACATCCGTCGCCAGTTCCAGCGCCCGGGCGAGCTCGCCGAGCGCCTGGTGCATCCAGCGGGCTACCCGTTCTGCCCCGACACCCTGCTGGGCCAGGACACTCAAGCCAAAGCCCTCGCCCAGGTCGTCGACGCTCAGGGTCAGCGGGTAGTTGCTGCGCTCTTCCCCGCCAAGCAGGCGCACGCCATGCGCGCCGGCCACCGAATCATTTCGCCCGGCGCTGCTATGGCGGTAATTGAACAAGGCGCTGAACAGCGGGGAGGAAGCCGCCACGCCACTGCAGCGTTGGGCCAATGCCAGCGAAGCATGTTCGTGTGCCAGCAGCGCCGACAGCCGTTGATGGGTCACACGCACTGCCTGCTGCACCGGCGCGCACAGGTCGATGCGCAAGGGCAAGGTGTTGATGAACACCCCCAGCGCCCGGTCGGCCCCGTCGCCGCCTTGCAGGCGGCCCATCAGTACCGTACCGAACACCACGTCGGTGCGGTTGGCCAGCACACCCAGTACCCGTGCCCAGGCCAGGTGCGCCAGGCTCGCGGCGCTGACACCCAGGCGCCGCGCCTGTTCACGCAGGCGGCCGGCCAGCTCGGTATCCACGGCCAGGCTGGCTTCCTCGATGGCGTGGCCTTCACCTTGCACGTCGGCCAGGCCGAACGGCAGCGTGGGTTCGTCCAGGTCGCCCAGCATGCCACGGAAGAACGCCTCATGCCCGGCATCATCAGCCGCCAGACGGGCCTGGGCGACGTAGGTGCGGTACGGTACAGGTACTGGCAGGCGTTCGCCCTGCCCCGCCAGCAGCGCCTGCATTTCACCGGCGATCACTTCCATGGCGGTGTGGTCCAGGGCCAGGTGGTGGAACTGCAGAATCGCCACCACCCGCTGGTTGGCCGGGTCATCGGCATGCACAAGCCGCAGTAACGGCGCGCAGCTCAGGTCCAGGCGCTGGTGGCGGGCGTCGTGACGTTCCTGCAAGGCATCGAGCACCCGCTCGTCGCCAAGCCCGCCAATCGCCGTCACGGCCATCCGCGCTTCACGCCACACCACTTGCACCGCCTGTTCGAGGCCCTCGCTGACCACCGCGGTGCGCAGAATGTCGTGCCGATCAATAACCTGCTGCAAGGCGCCGGCCCAGCGCTGCAAGTCTGCCAGGCTGTCGAATGCCAGGCGCGACTGCAGCAAGTACGGGTCACCCTGTTCGGCGCTCAGGTGGTGGTAAAGAATGCCTTCCTGCAGTGGCGCCAGCGGGTAGATTTCCTGCACGTTGGCGGCACCACCCGGAACGCTGGCGACGATACGGTCGATGCTGGCCTGGTCCAGGTCGATCAGGCTCAGCATCTGAGGGGTAATGAAGCGGGCATCTGCAGGTACGGCATTGGCAGGCACCCGCACCTCGCGGCTGCTGCCCACTGCTGCGGCCAGGGCAGCCAGGGTCGGCTGGGCAAACAGCACGCGCACATCGGCACCGAGGCCGGCTTTGCGCATGCGTTCGACCAGGGTCACGGCCAGCAACGAATGGCCACCCAGTTCGAAGAAGTGATCATGGCGCCCCACCTGCTCGACCTTGAGCACGTCGGCCCAGATCGCTGCCAGTGCCGTTTCTGTTTCGCCCTGTGGTGCCTCGAAGGCGCGGCTGATCACAGCGTCGCTGCCCGGTTGCGGCAGTGCGCGGCGGTCGAGCTTGCCGTTGGCGGTCAAGGGCAATTCGGCCAGGCACACGTAAGCGGCCGGCAGCATGTAGTCCGGCAGCTGGCCTTGCAGTTGCGTATGCAACCCGGCAAGTGCCGGTGCCACGGCGTGCGCCGTGAAGTACGCCACCAGGCGCTTGTCGCCCGGGGTATCTTCACGCAGTACCACGGCTGCATCACGAATGCCGGCACACTGCGCCAGGCGGGCTTCGATTTCCCCCAGTTCGATACGGAAGCCGCGCAGCTTGACCTGGTGGTCGGCGCGCCCAAGGTAAAGCAGCGTGCCGTCGGCTTGCCAGCTGGCCAGGTCCCCGCTGCGGTACATGCGTGCCCCTGGCTGGTGGCTGAACGGGTCGTCGAGGAAGCGCTCGGCCGTCAGTTCGGGCTGGCCAAGATACCCCAGGGCCACACCATCACCACCGATGTACAGTTCACCCACGGCCCCCACCGGCAACGGTTGCTGGCGGGCATCGAGCACGTAGCAGCGGCCATTGCCGATGGGCTTGCCGATCGGGATGCTGCCCTTGTCCACGGTGACAATTTCATGGGTGGTGCTGAAAGTGGTGGCTTCGGTCGGGCCATAGCCATTGAGCAAGTGCGCTGGCGCGCCTTCGCGCAGCACACGGGCGATGACCGCCGGGTCCAGCACGTCACCGCCCACCATCAGGTAGCGCAGCCTGGCAAAGGCCGGCATCAGGGCTTCGGCAAATTGATGGAACAGCCCCGCAGTCAGCCACAGCACGCTTACGCCCTGTGCCAGCAGCACGTCACGCAATGCCTCGCGTGACAGTACCTGTAGCTGGTCGATGACCACCACGCTGGCGCCGTTGAGCAACGGTGCCCAGACCTCCAGGGTACTGGCGTCGAACGCCGGGTTGGAGGCGAAGGCAACCCGGTCCTGGCGGGTGAATTCGGCAAAGCCGTTGTTGATCACCAGGCGCACGATGGCCCGGTGAGGTACTTGCACGCCTTTTGGGGTGCCGGTGGAGCCCGAGGTGTACATGATGTAGGCCGCGCTCTCGGCGTTTACCACCAGGCCCGGGGAATGCGTCGGGCAATCGCCCAGCGCGCAGCAGTCAAGTTCGACCCGCAGGGCCTGGCCTACTTGCGCTTCACTGGCGAGGGTCAGCAGTACCCGGGCACCGCTGTCCTCGATCATGAAGGCCTGGCGGTCGGCAGGCGCGTTGTTGTCCAGTGGCACGTAAACGGCTGCGCATTTGCTGACCGCCAACTGTGCAGCCAGCAGCTCGAAACTGCGCGGCAGCAGCAGCGCAACACGGTCACCCGGGTTCACGCCCAGGCTCAGCAAGTGGTGCGCCAGGCGGTTGGCATAGTGTTCCAGCTGCCGGTAAGTCCATTGCCGTTGGCCATGCAGCACTGCCGGTGCATCCGGCGTCAGGGCGGCATGCGCATCGAACACCTTGTGAAGCGCATGTTCACTGGGGTAGTCGCGACGGGTAGCGTTGAAGCCTTGCAACACCAGCGCCCACTCGCTGCTTGTCAGGTGGCTGACCGCGCGCAGTGGCGTGGCCGGCGCTCGCGCCAGTGCCTCGGCCAGCTGCTCCAGGGCACTGCCGAGCAAACGGCCTACCTGGCCACCGTCAACCTGCGCTACAGCCTGTACCGTCAGGACAAAGCCATCACCCAGATCGTCGACATTGACCACCAGCGGGTAGTTGCTGCGTTCGTGGGCAGCCACCTGCTCGATGCCCCGCCAGGCCTGGCGCAGCTCAGCCTTGCCCGTTGAGCTGTGGCGGAAGTTGAGCAGGCTGGTGAACAGTGGCTGCGAAGCCGGCACACCGCTGCAGCGCTGGGCCAGGGCCAGTGAGGATTGCTCGTGGGCCAGCAGGCGGCCCAGGCGCTGGTGGGTCAGGCGCACGCCATCGGCGGCACCTGCCGCCCCCACGCTGACACGCAGCGGCAGCGTGTTGATGAACATCCCCAGTGCCCGTTCGGCACCCTCGCCGCCTTGCAGGCGACCGAGCAGCACCGTGCCGAACACCACTTCTTCGCGCCCGGACAGCTGGGCCAGTACCTGCGCCCAGGCCTGGTGCACCAGGCTGGCGACACTCACGCCCAGTAGCCGTGCCTGCTCACGCAGGCGGCCAGACAAGCCGTTATCCAGGGCATGCCGGCTGTCGAGCACGTGGCTGACGTCGCCTTGGGTATCCTGCAGGCCAAAAACGGTGGTGGGTTCGTCGATGTCGCCCAGCAGTTCACGGAACAGGGCTTCGTCGGCCTCAGGGTCGCCACCCAGCCGGGCCTGGGCCACGTAGTTGCGGTAAGGCACGCTGGCCTCGGGCAAGGGCTGGCCCTGCAGGACGGCGCTGACCTCGGCCACCAACTGCTCGACGGCGGCATGGTCGAGGATGATGTGGTGGATCAGCAAGGTGGCTTGCAGGCGTCCGTCCACCTCGGTGGGTATCAGGCGAATCAACGGGGCCTGGTTGAGGTCGAGGGTTGCAAGGGCTTCGTCGCAGCGCAAGGCAGCCACAGACGGGGTTTTGCGCCACACCACCTGCACGGGCTCATCCAGGGTTTGCCAGTGGATGCTGGTGCGCAGGATGTCGTGCCGGGCGATGACCTGGTCGAGGGCTGCGGCAAATGCGTCCAGTTCGGCCTGACCGGGGAAGATGAATCGCGCCTGCAACACGTAGGGATCGGCGCCCTCGCTGGCCAAGTGGTGGTAGAGGATGCCTTGTTGCAGCGGGGCCAGGCCATAGATGTCCTGGATATTCGCTGTGCCACCGGGCATATGCGCCACCAGTGTGTCGATGGCTGCTTGCGAAAGATCGGCCAGTGGCAGCATGGCCGGCGTGATACGTGTACAGCCGGGTTCAATGCGGTTGGCCGGCACAACCACCTGGGTTTCACCACCTACTGCTGCGGCCAGTGCAGCCAGGGTCGGCTGGCCGAACAGCACGCGGATGTCGGCCTGCAGGCCCTGTTCGCGCAGGCGCGAAGTGAGGGTCACCGCCAGCAGCGAATGGCCGCCCAGTTCGAAGAAGTTGTCGTGGCGCCCTACCTGCTCGACGCCCAGCAATTCGCTCCACAAGGCTGCCAGCAGGTTTTCGGTTTCGCCTTCGGGGGCCTCGAAGGGGCGCTCCTCGATTGCCTCGGGCGCTGGCAGTGCCTTGCGGTCGAGCTTGCCGTTGGGGCTCAGCGGCAGCGCGTCGAGGTGCATGAACAGCGCCGGCACCATGAATTCCGGCAGGTGCGTCAGCAAGGCCGTGCGCAGGGTTTCGACCGGTTGCTGCTCGCCGGTGTAGTAGGCGACCAGGCGCTGGTCCCTGGCGACGACCACGGCTTCGTTGATGCCGACAAGGGCCGTCAGGCCGGCCTGGATCTCGCCCAGTTCGATGCGCAGGCCGCGCAGCTTGACCTGGTCATCGTTGCGCCCCAGGTACTCGAGGTGGCCGTCCGCCAGGTGCCGCGCCAGGTCGCCGGTGCGGTACAGGCGTGCGCCCGGGCGGGTGCTGAACGGGTCGTCGATGAAGCGTTCGGCGGTCAGCTCGGCGCGGTTCAGGTAACCGCGGGCCACCTGGACACCGCCGATATACAGCTCGCCGGCAACGCCCTGCGGGACGGGCTGGCGTTGCTCATCGAGCACATAGAGCGTGGTGTTGGCGATGGGCTTGCCGATGGGGGTGTTGTCGGGGGCGCTCAGGCAGTGCCAGGCGCTGACATCCACCGCGGCTTCGGTCGGGCCGTACAGGTTGTGCAGTTCTACCGTTGGCAACTGTGCGTGGAAGCGCCGCACCAGGCTGCCTGGCAGCGCCTCGCCGCTGCACAGCACACGGGCCAATTGTGGGGAAGGTGCAACTGTCGGGGTATGGGCTGCTCCTGTGCCTGTTGCTGAAGATAGGAATACGTCCAGCATCGAAGGCACGAAATGCAGGGTGGTGACGCCTTCGCGGGCAATGACCTCACGCAGGTACTCGGGGTCGCGGTGCCCGCCCGGCCGAGCCATGACCAGGCGTGCGCCGGTCTGCAAGGGCCAGAGGAATTCCCACACCGACACGTCGAAGCTGAACGGTGTCTTCTGCAGGACCACGTCGTCGGCGTGCAGGCCGTAGGCGTCCTGCATCCACAACAGGCGGTTGACCACCCCGGCGTGCTCGTTCATCACACCTTTGGGCAGCCCGGTCGAGCCCGAGGTGTAGATCACGTAGGCCAGGTGCTGCGGGGTCAGCGCTGCAACCACCGGGTTGCTCGCTGGCAAGCCGCTCCAGCTCGGCGCATCCAGGTCGATCAGCAGCCCGGTGTCCGGCACATGCCGGGTGGCCGCATGCACCAGCACCGCCACCGGCGCGCTGTCGCTGAGCATGTGACGTACACGCTCGGCTGGGTAATCCGGGTCGACAGGCACATAGGCACCCCCGGCCTTGAGGATGGCCAGCAGCCCCACCACCATCGAAAGCCCACGTTCGACGCAGATCGCCACCCGATCATCGGGTTTTACCCCCAGAGTAATCAGGTGGTGCGCCAAACGGTTGGCCTGTTCGTTGAGCTGCCGGTAGCTCAGCTCGCCCTCTTCGGCCCGCACTGCGAGGGCATCCGGGGTGCGCGCAACCTGCGCCTCGATCATGCCGTGCAGCGTCTGCGCCAGGTTGTAATCCACCGCCGTGTCATTGAAGCCCACCAGCACCTGCTGGCGTTCCGCAGGCTCCAGCACTGGCAAGCGCTGCACCGCCAGGGTTGGTGTGTGCTCCAGGGCCCCGACCATGGCCTGCAGCACCTGGTTCATCTGCCCGCAGATGCGCGCTGCACCGATCTCGACCGGTGTCATGGCCACCAGCCGGAACCCTGCACCCAGGTCATCCACGTTCAGGCTCAGCGGGTAATTGGTGCGCTCCTGCCCTTGGAGCACTTCTATGCCTTCCCAGCCTTGGCGCTGCGAAGCATCGCGCTCGGCACCATGACGGTAATTGAGCATGGCACTGAACAGTGGCAACGGCGCGGCCACGCCGCTACAGCGCTGGGCCAGGGCCAGGGAGGCGTGTTCATGGGCCAGCAGTGCACTCAACCGCTGATGCACCGCCTGGGCTGCGCTACGCAGGTCGGTGTCGGCGAGATCGACACGCAGCGGCAAGGTGTTGATGAACACACCCAATGCCCGCTCCGCACCCTCACCGCCCTGCAGGCGGCCCAGCAGCACGGTGCCGAATACCACGTTGTGTTTGCCACTGGCGGCTGCCAGCAGGCGGGCCCAGGCCAGGTGGAACAGGCTGGCAACGCTGATACCCAGCTGCCGGGCGTGCTGGCGCAGGCGTGCTGCAAGTTCGGCCGTGAGCGGCAGGCTGGCTTCTTCCATGCCACGTCCGTCGCCTTGTACGTCACTGAGGCCGAACGGCAGGGTCGGCTCATCGATATCCGCCAGTTGTTCACGGAAGAACGCCTCGTGCTCGGCCTGGCTGGTGCCCAGGCGGGCCTGGGCCACGTAGTTGCGGTATGGCACCGGCAGGTGGGCCGGTGCCGGGGCGCCTTGCAGGTGGGCGGTCAGCTCTTCGCCAATGACCTCAAGGGCGGTGTGGTCGAGGACAATGTGGTGGAACTGCAAGGTGGCTTCAATGGGGCCATCCGAGTCGGTGTACAGCAGGCGGATCAGCGGCGCCTGGCTCAGGTCGAGTGCCGGGGTGGCTTCTTCGCAGTGCAAGGCTGCGCCTGCAGGGGTCAGCGACAGCCTGGCGCTGCGCAGCACCACCTGGACGGGCTGGGGTAGCCCCTCCCAGAGGATGGCGGTGCGCAGCACGTCGTGGCGGGCAATGACCTGGTCCAGGGCAGCTGCAAAGGCCTGCAAACGCTCGAAGCTTGAGAAGCGCAGCCTGGAGAAGAGCACGTAGGGGTCGTGCTCGGCGCTCAGATGGTGATACAGGATGCCTTCCTGCAAGGGTGCCAGGGGGTAGATGTCCTGAACGTTGGCCGCACCACCAGGGACCTGGGCGACAATGCGCTCGATGGAGGCCTGGTCGAGGTCGATCAGGCTGAGCAGGTCTGCAGTAATGTGCGTGCATCCTGCGGGTATACGGTTTTCGGGCACGCTCACCTGCTGGTTGGCGCCCAGGGTCGTGGCCAGCGCCGCGATGGTCGGTTGGCCGAACAGGGTGCGAACATCGACTTGCAGGCCCTCCAGCCGCAGGCGTGCAGTCAGGCTGACAGCCAGCAATGAATGGCCGCCAAGTTCGAAGAAGTTGTCGTGGCGGCCGACTTGCTGCACACCGAGCAGCTCTTCCCACAGCCGCGCAAGGAGGCGTTCGGTAGCCCCGAACGGTGCCTCATAAGGGCACCCATGCAGTGCAGCATCCGCTGCCGGCAGCGCTTTGCGGTCGAGCTTGCCGTTGGGCGTGAGTGGCAGTGCCTCGAGATGGATGTACAAGGCCGGCACCATGTACTCGGGCAGGTGTGCCAGCAATGCCTCGCGCAGGCTCTGCGAGGGCTGCGAAACCCCGGTGTACCAGGCCACCAGGCGCGCGTCGTCGACCGCGAGCACGACCGCTTCACGCACATCCGGCATGGCGGTCAGGCAGGCTTCGATTTCGCCAGGTTCGATACGCAGGCCGCGCAGTTTGATCTGCTGGTCGGCGCGGCCAAGGAACATCAGGTTGCCGTCCTGCCCCAGGCGTACCAGGTCGCCACTGCGGTACAGGCGCTCGCCTTCGACGAACGGGTTGGCGATGAAACGCTCGGCCTGTTGCTCGGGCAGGCCCAGGTACCCACGTGTCACGCCGGCGCCGCCGATGTGCAGCTCGCCGGCTACCCCCCACGGCACAAGCTGGTCGTAAGGGTCCAGCACGTAGAGCCGGGTGTTATCGATCGGCTTGCCGATCGGCAACGCCCGTTGTGGCAATGCAGCATCAGGGGCCAGCGTCCACACGCTGCAATCCACCGTGGTTTCGGTGGGGCCATACACGTTGTGCAGGCGTACCAGCGGCAAGCGTTGGCGCACCTGGGCTGCCAGGGCTTCGGTCAGTTCACCACCGCCGCAGACGATGTCGGTCAGGCTGGTGCAGTTGCTGCTGCCTGGCTGTTCGAGGAATTGCTGGAGCAAGGCGGGTACGAACTGCACCACGGCTACCCGTCGCGCCTGGATCAACTGCACCAGGTAGGCGGGATCTTGCTGGCCGTCGGGGCGTGCCAGCACCAGGCGCAAGCCGCTGCACAGCGGCCAGAACAGTTCCCAGACCGATGCGTCGAAACTGACCGGGGTCTTGTGCAATACACCCCCCTCGCCCGCAGTCGGAATCAGGCGCCGGCTCCATTGCACCAGGTTGACCACGTTGCGGTGCTCGACCATCACGCCCTTGGGCAGGCCGGTGGAGCCCGAGGTGTAGATCACATAGGCCAGATGCTCCGCGCCAAGGCCAGGTACCCGCGGGTTGCTTATCGGTTGCTCGGCCCAGCACGGTTGGTCAAGGTCGATCACCGGCGCCTGCGCAGCGGCGGCGATGTGACGGGTGGCGCCATGCACCAGCACTGCCCGTGGCGTACTGTCAGCCAGCATGTGCCGAATACGTTCGGCCGGGTAACCGGGGTCGACCGGCACGTAGGCAGCCCCGGCCTTGAGAATCGCCAGCAAGCCAACCGGCAGGCTCAGCCCGCGTTCAACACAGATTGCCACACGATCATCGGGTTCAACCCCCAGGGCGATCAGGTGATGGGCCAGGCGGTTGGCCTGCTCGTCAAGCTGGCGATAGCTCAGTTCACCGTCCTCGGCCTCCAGCGCAATGGCGTCGGGGGAGCGGCGCACCTGCGCCTCGAACAGGGTATGCAGCGGCTGCTCAAGCCCTTGCAGCCGGGGGGGCTGGCTGGCCAGCAACTGCTGGCGCTCGGCGGGTGTCAGCACCGAAAGCTGCTGCACAGGCAGGCCTGGCTGATGCTCGAGCGCATCCAGCAAGCCAATGATTGCCTGCTGCAACTGGTCACACACGCGCTGGGCGCCCACCTGCGGGGCCACCTGCGCGGTGATGCGCAGCCCGTCGCCAAGGTCATCGACGTTGACGCTGAGCGGGTAGTTGCCATGCCCGCCTGCCGGCAGTACTTCTATCCCTTCCAGTGCCTGGTGACGCGCCTGCCGCTCACTGGCCGTGGCACCGTGGCGGTAATTGATCATGGCGCTGAACAGCGGCGCCGGGGCCTTCACGCCACTGCAACGCTGGGCCAGTGCCAGCGAAGCGTGTTCATGCACCAGCAGCGCAGCAAGCCGCTGATGGGCCTGGCGGACCCCTTCGCGCACACTCAACCCTTGCAGGTCCAGGCGCAGCGGCAAGGTATTGATGAACATGCCCAGGCCACGGTCGGCGCCGGCACCGCCTTGCAGGCGGCCGAGCAACACCGTGCCAAATACCACGCTGTCGTTGCCGCTGGTGGCGGCGACCAGCCGCGCCCAGGCCAGGTGCACCAGGCTCGCGGCACTCACGCCCAGTTGCCGGGCCTGGTCGCGCAGGCGCTGGTACTGCGGGGGCAGCAGTGCCACGCTGGCAAGGTCGAAGTCGCCGGCCCGGCCCTGCATGTCGGCCAGGCCATAGGGCAAGGTCGGCTCGTCGATATCGGCGAGCCCGGCACGGAAAAAGGCTTCGTGTTCGGCTTCGCTGATGGCCAGGCGCGCCTGGGCAACATAGTTGCGGTACGGTACCGGCAGTTGCGTCGGTGGCAGGCCGTGCAGATGATCACGGATTTCTTCCAGCACCACTTTCATCGCGGTATGGTCGAGGACGATGTGGTGGAACTGCAGGGTGGCTTTGATGGGGCCGCCCGAAGCGCTGTAGCGCAAGCGAATCAAAGGGGCCTGGGCCAGATCAAGGTCAGTGCCGGACGCTTCGCTGCCACAGGTTTCCTGCCCAACCGGCGGAACCTTGCGCAGTACCACTTGCACGGGCTGGGCCAGGCCATCCCAGAGCACGGCGGTGCGCAGCACATCGTGGCGGGCGATGACTTTGTCCAGTGCGCCGGCAAAGGCCTGCAGGCGCTGCTGGCTGTCGAAGACGATGGGCCATTGCAGCAAGTACGGGTCTTCACCGGCTGCGCGAAGATGGTGGTAAAGGATGCCTTCCTGCAGCGGCGCCAGCGGGTAGATGTCCTGCACATTGGCAGCACCGCCAGGCACCGTGGCGACGATGCGCTCGATGGCCGCCTGGTGCAGCGTCACCAGCGCCAGCATCTGCGGCGTGATTTGCGTGCAGCCGGCCGGAATACCGTTGTCGGGTATAACCACTTGCCGGCCTTTGCCGAGGGCGGCAGCCAGCGCCGCAACCGTCGGTTGGCCGAACAACACACGCACATCGGTTGGCAGGCCCTGTTGGCGCAAGCGCTCGATCAAGGTAACCGCCAGCAACGAGTGGCCGCCCAATTCGAAGAAATTGTCATGCCGCCCTACCCGGTCCACGCCCAGTACCTCGGCCCATACCTGTGCCACGGCCGCTTCGGTATCGCCCACTGGGGCTTCATAGCCATGCCCGACCAGGTCGGCCGTGTCCGGCTCCGGCAGCGCCCGACGGTCAAGCTTGCCATGGCTGGTCAGCGGCAGTTCGTCCAGGCGGATAAAGGCCTGTGGCAGCATATGCGCGGGCAGGCAGGCCTGCAGCGCCTGGCGCAGGCTGCCCACTGCCACGGCTGCCGTTTCGGTAAACCAGGCCAGCAGGCGTTCGTCGCGAACCAGCACGACGGTATCGCGGATACCCTCCTGGGCGGCCAGCGCGGCTTCGATCTCGCCCAGTTCCACCCGCACTCCGCGGATTTTCACCTGGTCGTCGTTGCGGCCCAGGTAGTCCAGGGTGCCGTCGGTGTTCCAGCGCACCAGGTCGCCACTGCGGTACATGCGTGCGCCCGGCAGCCGGCTGAACGGGTCGGCCAGGAAGCGCTGCTCAGTCAGTTCCGGGCGGTTGAAGTAGCCGCGTGCCACCTGGGCACCGCCAATGTACAGCTCGCCCGTAACGCCGACCGGCACCGGCTGGCGGTGTTCGTCCAGCACGTAGGCCCGGGTGTTGGCGACGGGCTTGCCGATATGCAGTGCGGCCCCTGGCAGCAGCACACCCGAAGTCGCCACCACCGTGGTTTCGGTCGGGCCGTAGTTGTTGACCAAGGCAAACCCCGGGTCGCGGTCGAAATGGCGCAGCCGGTCGCCACCGACCAACAGGGTGCGCAGGGTCGGATGCTGGCGTGAACGGCGTAAGGCCTGCTCGGCCACCGGGGTAGGCAGGAAGCTGACCACCAGGGGCTGTTCCAGCCACCAGTTCAGCAGTTCCTCGACGTGTTCGTTGCCGATGTGCGCTGGCGGCAGGTGCAGCGTGGCACCTGCACACAACGCCGGCCACAGCTCCCAGGCCATGGCGTCGAAACCAAAGCCCGCCACGCTTGACGTGCGGTCGCCGGCCTCCAGGGCGAAGGCCTGGCAGTGCCAGTGCACCAGGTTGACCAAAGTGTGGTGCTCGACCATTACCCCTTTGGGCTGGCCGGTGGAACCCGAGGTATACACCAGGTACGCCAGTTGATGTGCATCCAGCCCCTGCACCTGTGGGTTGTCGGCCCGGCTGTGGAATGCGCCTGGCTGGTCAAGGTCCAGCCGAGGGATATCGCCGGGCAGCCCGACAGTGTGCGAGTCTGCCAGCACCAGCACCGGGGCGCTGTCGGCCAGCAGGTAGGCTATACGCTCGGCCGGATACGCCGGGTCCACCGGCACATAGGCCGCGCCGGCTTTCAGTACTGCAAGCAGGCCGATGATCCGCTCGCAGTGGCGGCCCGCGCACAGGGCAACCCGGTCGCCACACCGCACGCCATCGGCGATCAGGCGGTGCGCCAGCTGGTTTGCGCGCAGGTTCAGCTCGCCGTAACTGAGCGTCTGGTCACCCTGGCTCACTGCACTGGCATCGGGTGTACGAGCAGCCTGGGCTTCGATTAGCGCATGCACGGTTTGCCCCTGTGGGTAGGCTTGTGCCGTTGCGTTGAAGCTGCCCAGCAGCTGCTGGCAGTCCGCAGCCCCCAGAACAGGCAGGCTGCCCACCGTGGTGCCTTGGCCTTGTTCCAGCGCCAGGACCAGTTGCGCGACGGCGTTGGCCATCCACCCGGCCACCCGCGCTGCGCCAATGACGGGCACGGCCAGCACGCTGAAGGTAAAGCCGCGGCCCAGGTCGTTGACGCTCAGGGTCAAGGGGTAGTTGCTGCGTTCTTCGCCGCCCAGCAGGCGCACGCCCTCCCAGATGCCCTCGCCTTCGCGCGGTGCATCATCGGCACTGTGCCGGTAGTTGAGCAGCGCGCTGAACAACGGCGCCGAAGCTGCCACGCCGCTGCAGCGTTGGGCCAGGGCCAGGGGCGCGTGTTCATGGGCCAGCAGTGCCGACAGATTGCGGTGAGTGCTACGTACGCCAGCCTGTACCGGCGCCGTGGTATCAACCCGCAGCGGCAAGGTATTGATGAACATGCCCAAGGCCCGGTCGGCGCCCTCGCCGCCTTGCAGGCGCCCCATCAACACGGTGCCGAACACCACGTCGCTGCGGTTGGCCAGCACGCCCAGCACGCGGGCCCAGGCCAGGTGCATCAGGCTGGCGGCACTGACACCCAGTTGCCTGGCCTGGCTGCGCAAGCGCTGCGCCACGGCGTCGTCCAGCGCATGCGCTGCGCTTTCGATGTCACGGCCATCGCCCTGCACATCGGCCAGGCCCAGCGGCAAGGTCGGCTCATCGACATCTGCCAGCATCTCACGGAAGAACGCTTCATGCCCGCTGTGGTCACCCAGGCAGGCTTGGGCCACATAGTTGCGATACGGCACGGCGGGCGGCAGGGTGTGCCCCTGGCCGAACAGCAGCGCGCGCATTTCGCGGGCAACCACGTCCATGGCCGTGTGGTCGAGGGTGAGGTGGTGGAACAGCAGAATCGCCACCACCTGGTGGTTGGCCGGGTCCAGGCTGTAGTACAGCCGGGTCAGCGGCGCCTGGTGCAAGTCCATGCGGTGCTGGCGGGCGTCGAAGCGAGCGTGCAACTGGTCGATGCGTTCGGCGCCTTCCTGTTCGGGCAGGTCATCGATTTCACTGACGCACAGCTGCGCTTTGCGCCACACCACCTGTACCGGCTGAGGCAGGCCCTGCCAGTGCACGGCAGTCCGCAGGATGTCGTGACGGTCGATCACCTGTTGCAAGGCCCCGGCCCAGGCCAGAAGCCGCTCGACGCTGTCGAAGGCCAGGCGGGTCTGCAGCAGGTAGGGGTCGCCCTGTTCGGCGCTCAGGTGATGGTAGAGCACACCCTGTTGCAGCGGTGCCAAAGGGTAGATTTCCTGCACGTTGCCAGCCCCACCGGGCACGCTGGCGACGACTCGGTCGATCACGGCCTGGTCCACCGCTACAAGGCTGAGCATGTCCGGTGTAATACGTTCTGCACCTGGCGGCACCCGGTTGGCCGGTACTGCGACTTCCTGGCCTGTCCCCACCACGGCCGCCAGTGCCGCCACGGTCGGCTGGGCGAACAGTACCCGTACATCGATCAGCAGGCCCGCCTTGCGCAGGCGCTCGACCAGGGTCACGGCCAGCAGCGAGTGGCCGCCCAGTTCGAAGAAGTTGTCGTGCCGCCCGACTTGCTCCACCCCCAGCACCTCGGCCCAGACCCTTGCCATGCCAGCTTCGGTCGCGCCTTGGGGCGCTTCGTATTGCTGGCCGAACAGTTCCGACGAGTCCGGGTCGGGCAGCGCCCGGCGGTCCAGCTTGCCGTGGCTGGTCAGGGGCAGTTCGTCCAGGCGGATGAATGCCACTGGCAGCAGTTGTGCAGGCAGGCTGGCCAGCAGGGCCTCACGCAGGGCTTGCGGGCCAACCGGGTTGGTGTCGGTGTACCAGGCCAGCAGGCGATCGCCGCGTACCAGCACCACGGCATCGCCGATACCCGGTTGCGCACTGATTGCGGCTTCGATTTCACCAAGCTCCACCCGCACACCGCGGATTTTTACCTGGTCATCGTTGCGCCCGAGGTAGTCGAGGGTGCCGTCGGCGTTCCAGCGCACCAGGTCACCGCTGCGGTACATCCGTGCGTTGGCCTGGGTGCTGAACGGGTCGGCAAGGAAGCGTTGTTCGGTCAGGTCCGGGCGATTGAAGTAGCCACGTGCCACTTGCGCACCGCCGATGTAGAGCTCGCCGGTAACGCCGACGGGGACGGGCTGCAAGCCTTCATCCAGCACATAGACCCGGGTATTGGCAACCGGCTGCCCGATATGCAACACGCCGCCAGGCAGGATGCGCCCCGAGGTCGCCACCACCGTGGTCTCGGTCGGGCCATAGTTGTTGACCAGGGCAAAGCCCGGGTCACGGTCGAACTGGCGCAGCCGGTCGCCACCCACCAGCAAGGTGCGCAAGGTCGGGTGCTGTTGCTCGCGGCGCAAGGCCTGCTCGGCCACCGGGGTGGGCAGGAAGCTGACCGTGAGCGGCTGCTGCAGCCACCAGTCGAGCAACTCGTCGACGTGCTCGTTGGCGATAGGGGGCGGTGGCAGGTGCAATGTCGCCCCGGCGCACAAGGTTGGCCACACTTCCCAGGCCATGGCGTCAAAGCCGAAGCCGGCGACGCTGGAGGTATGCGCATCGGCATCCACGGCAAAGGCCTCACAGTGCCAGTGCACCAGGTTGGCCAAGGTGTGGTGTTCGATCATCACGCCCTTGGGTTGGCCGGTGGAGCCCGAGGTGTAGACCAGGTAGGCCAGTTGCCGCGCGTCCAGCGCGGGCAGCTGCGGGTTGCTGTCGATGCTGCCATAGGCATTGGCCTGGTCCAGGTTCAGGCGTGGCACCTCTGGCGGCAGGCCTTCGATACCCGTTTGCGCCAGCACCAGTGCCGGGGCGCTGTCGGTCAACAGGTAGGCAATGCGCTCGGCCGGGTAGGCAGGATCGACCGGCACGTAAGCAGCGCCAGCCTTGAGCACTGCCAGCAGGCCTACCAGGCGCCTGCCGTTGCGCGGCAGGCACAGGGCGACCCGGTCGCCCACTTGCACGCCCTGGGCGAGCAACTGGTGGGCCAGCCGGTTGGCTTGCCGGTTCAATTCACCGTAGCTCAGCGCCTGCCCGTCCTGCAGCAGTGCGCGCGCGTCGGGGGCCCGGGCCGCCTGGGCCTCGACCAGCGCATGCACGGTGTGGCCCTGTGGGTAGTGCCGGGCAGTGGCGTTGAACTGCTGCACGACCTGCTCACGCTCAACCGGCGGCAGCACCGCCAGCGCCTGCAATGGCGTGGCAGGTGCCTGTTCCAGGGCATCGACCAGGCTGGCCAGCACCTGTTCGAACTGCCGGCACAGCCGTGCGGCATCCCATTGCGGCAGGCTTTGCACGGTCAGGCGCAGGTCCAGCCCCAGGTCATCGACGCTGACGGTCAGCGGATAGTCGGTACGTTCCTCGGCCCCGACGATGTCGATGCCAGGTGCCACAGGAATGACCTCGGCGGCATCCCCGGCATCGCTGTGACGGTAGTTGAGCATGCTGTTGAACAGCGGCGCCGGTGCCGCCACACCGCTGCAGCGTTGAGCCAGGGCCAGCGATGCCTGTTCGTGGGCAAGCAAAGCGCTGAGCCGCGCATGGGTGGCCAGCAGCCCGTCACGGACTGCCTGCTGACCAAGGTCGATGCGCAGTGGCAAGGTGTTGATGAACATGCCCAGCGCCTGCTCGCCTCCGTCGCCGGTGGTCATGCGGCCCAGCAGCACGCTACCGAACACCACTGCCTGGCGTGCAGAAAGCTGCCCGATCAGCCGCGCAAAGCCCAGGTGCAGCACGCTGGCCGGGCTCACCCCAAGTAGCCGGGCCTGGTTGCGCAGGCGCTGGCTGAGCGCCGGCGCCAGGGTATGGCGGGCCTGCTGAAGGGGGTGGTCTGTCTTGCCCTGCAGGCCGAAGGCAAGTGTCGGCTCGTCGATGTCGGCCAGCATCTCGCCGAAGAAGCGCTCATGGGCCTGTTCGTCCAGGGCCTGGCGGGCTGCGGCCAGCACATTGCGAAACGGCATGGGGGCAGGCAGTTGCGCGGACGTACCGGCCAGGTGCGCCTGGATTTCACGGCGCACGATGTCCAGCGCGGTGTGGTCCATGATCACGTGGTGGAACATCAACAGGGCCACCCATTCATCACCCTCGCCCTGCGCATGCATCAATTGCATCAGCGGCGCCTGGCGCAGGTCGAGGCGGTAATGGCGCGGGTCGAAGCGTTCACACAGGCCGGCCAGGGCGCTTCTCCCTGCCAGTGGCACGGCCTCACGCACCAGTGCCGCCTCGCGCCAGACCACTTGCACGGGCGCATCGAGGTATTCCCAATGCAAAGCGGTACGCAGGCTATCGTGGCGCTGGATGACCCACTGCAACGCCTGGGCAAAGGCGTCCAGGCGGGCCTTGCTGGCGAAGCGCAGTTGCACCTGCGACAGGTAAGGGTCGCCATCGCTGGCGGACAGGTGGTGGTACAGCATGCCCTGCTGCAGCGGCGCCAGCGGGTAGATGTCCTGCACGTTGGCCGCGCCGCCCGGCACGCTGTCGACGATACGGTCGATGGCTGCCTGGTCCAGTGTGACCAGGGGCAGCATGTCGGGGGTAATCCGAAATGCCGGGCTGAGCCAGTCATCATCCTGTTCGGCAAGCATCTCCAGCAAGGCCGGCTTGTGCCGAGACAACGCCTCCCACAAATGGTCGTCCAGGGTGTCGTCGTCGCCGAGGACGATCAGGTCCTGGTCTTCACGCTGGAGTCGGATCGCACGAGTGGAAAGAGCAGCCATCAGTTCGCTGAAGTGCATCGGTAAGCATCCTGCTTTGCCTGGAAAGGGGAATGGTGGAAACGCTAAAGGATCGTGACCGAACGGTCTGACATGGGAAGCGGGGACAGAGACGGATTTGAGCGGTACGTCTCAGGGTATGGGTGAGGCGACCATCAAGCGCCGTGCGGGCGGCGCTTGATGTCGACGACACCAGAAAAACCGGGCGAACCCGTCAGATACGCCTGCGTTTGCCCAGGCTGGGAATGGTTGTTTGCGGTATCACCGCCTCAACCTGCTCGCGTCGGGTGCTGGCCGCCAACCCGGCCAGGGTCGGCTGGCTGAAGAGTGTGCGGGCGTCCACGTACAACCCGGCCTGGCGCATGCGCGCGACCAGGCTGACAGCGAGCAGCGAGTGCCCGCCCAGTTCGAAGAAGTTGTCGTCACGGCCGACCTGCTCGATCTTCAGCACCTCGGTCCAGATCCCGGCAAGCGCTGTTTCCAGCTCACCCAGCGGTGCCTGGTACTCCCGGCTGATCACCGCCTGCGCGCCAGGGGCCGGCAACGCCTTGCGGTCGACCTTGCCGTTCAGGCTCAACGGCAACTCGGACAAACCCACGAACGCCTGCGGCACCATGTATTCGGGCATGCGCGCCAACAGATGACTGCGCAGCGCCTCCAGTGCCGGTGCCTGCAGGCCATCGCGGCAGGTGAAGTAAGCCACCAGGCGCTCTTCGCGCATCAGCACCACCGCCTGCCCCACCGCAGGGTGCGCGGCCAACGAGGCTTCGATTTCGCCCAGCTCGACCCGCAAACCGCGCAGCTTGACCTGGAAGTCGTCACGGCCGATGAAGTCGAGTTCGCCGTTTGCGCGGTAGCGCACCAGGTCACCGGTGCGATACAGGCGATCACCCTCCACGAACGGGCTGGCGATGAAACGCTCGGCCTGCAGTTGCGGCAACCCCAGGTAGCCGCGGGCCACCCCGACACCCCCGATATGCAGCTGCCCCACCGCGCCCAAGGGTACCGGCCGGTCATGGGCATCGAGCACATACACGCGGGTGTTGACGATTGGTCGCCCGATTGGCGGAGCCTGCGTGGGCAACGGTTCATGCGCATGCAAGGTCCACGCAGTGCTGTCTACCGTGGCCTCCGTGGGGCCGTAGACATTGTGCAGGCGGGCGTTGGGCAAGCGCTGGCGTACGCTTTGCACCAGCGCCAGGGTCAACTCGCCACCACCGCAGAAAATATCGGTCAGGCTTGAGCACTGCGCGGCTTGGGGCTGTTCCAGAAACTGATGCAGCAGTGCCGGTACGAACTTGACGATGTTCACCTGCTGCTGCTGGATCAGTTGCGCCATGTACGCCGGGTCGCGATGGCCATCGGGCCGCGCCAGGACCAGGCGCAAGCCGGCGGTCAACGGCCAGAACAGCTCCCACACCGAGCCGTCGAAGGTGAACGGCGCCCGCTGCAGCAAGGCAGCGCCCGGGCGCGGCGGGCAGATACGCGAGCCCCAGTGCATCAGGTTGCACAGCCCGCGGTGCTCGATCATCACCCCCTTGGGGGTACCGGTGGAACCCGAGGTGTACATCACGTAGGCCAGCTGCGATGCCCCGAGCCCTTGCACCTTGGGGTCGTCGCCCGGCCCGGCCTGCCAGGTACGGCTGTCAAGGTCCAGCAAGCGGCAAGGCAATGAGCTGAACAGCCCCAGGGTGGCACCGTGCACCAGTACCAGGGTCGGGGTGCAGTCCTGCAGCATGAAGCGCAGACGCTCCTGCGGGTAGCCAGGGTCCATCGGCACGTAGGCACCCCCTGCCTTGAGCACGCCCAGCAAGGCGACCATCAGCGAGACGCCACGCTCGATGCACACCGCCACCCGGCAATCGGGGCCAACGCCTTGGCTTGCCAGGTGATGGGCCAGGCGATTGGCCTGGGCGTTCAGCGTCGCATAGTCGAGGCTGACATCGTCCACCTGCAGCGCGATGGCGTCGGGCGTTCGCCTAACCTGGGCCTCGAACAATGCAGGCAGGGTCTGCCCGGTCGGGCTGCTGCAGTCTTCAGTGCTGTTGAAGCCCGACAACAGGTGTTGCAACTCACCCTCAGGCACTGCGCGCAGCGCCTGCATCCCTGTACTGCTGTGGTTGGCAAGTGCGTCCTGCAGCTGTTGCAGGGCCGTCAACATGAACGCCAGTACGCGCTGCGCGCCAATGGCACGCGGGGCCCGGACAGCCAGCTGCAACGCGTCAGCGTGTTCATCCACGGTCAGCACCAGGCTGTGGCTCTGTACCTCGCTGGCTTCGGCCAGTTCCACCCCCGGCAGCACCTGCCCGAACGGCACTGCACCCTGGCGGTAGTTGATCAGGCTGTCGAACAAGCCTGTGCCCGCTGGCAAACCGCTGCAACGCTGGGCCAGGGTCAACGGCGCGTCTTCATGGGCAAGCAAGGCCGCCAGGCTGGCATGGGTTTCACCCAGTGCCTGTGCGGGCGAACGGTGCGCAAGCGTGATGCGCAGCGGCAAGCTGTTGATGAACATGCCCATGGCGCGGCCGGCGCCAGGGCCTGCCACGCTGCGCCCCAGCAACACGCTACCGAGGACGACCTCGTCACGCCCGCCCAAGGCGCCGAGTACCTGCGCCCAGGCCAGGTGCAGCAGGCTGGCAAGGCTGGCACCCTGGTGCCGCGCCTGCCGGCGCAACCCGAGGGCGAACGCGCTATCGAGCCTGAGCTCGCGGCTCTCCAGGTCCTGTTCGTCGACCGCTGCACCACCCAGCCCTGGAAGCGGCGCGTGTGGCTCAAGACCGGCGAACTGCGCCCGGAAGAACGCTTCATGCCCGGCCTGGCGCTCGGCACTGGCGCTGATGGCTACGTAGTCCCGATAGGCCACGGGCGTGGGCAGGTTTTCACCGCGCCCGGCCATGAACGCTGCAAGCTCGCCGAGAAGCACTTGCAGGGAAATGGCATCGTTGACCAGGTGGTGAAAGCGCAACAAGCCCAACCAGCGGCCCTGGCTGGCATCTTCGCTGTATACCAGCGCCATCATCGGTGCCTGGCGCAAGTCCAGTGGCCTTTGCTGCGGGTTGAAATGGCTGCGCAGTTGCCCGGCGGGGCCTTGCCAGTGTTCGACCGGCAGGCGTGCGTTACGCCACACCACCTGTTGTGGATGCTCCAGGCCCTCCCAGGCCAGGCTGGTGCGCAGGATGTCATGGCGGTCGATCACCTTCTGCAGGGCATCGACAAAAGCTTGCAAGTGCCCGCGGCTGGCGAAGGTGAACAAGGCGTGTTGCTGGTACGGGTCGTTCTCGTCGGCGACATGGTGATACAGCAACCCCTGTTGCAGCGGGGCCAAGGGGTAGATCTCCTGCACGTTACCGGCGCCTCCCGGGACTGCGGCAACAATGCGGTCAATGGCGGCCTGGTCCAGCTCGGCCAATGCCAGCATGCCGGGCGTGATGTGCGTGCAATCCTGCGCCACGCCGTTCTCCGGTACCGTCACGGCGTCTGCGCGCTTCACGCTGGCCGCCAGCGCGGCCAGTGTCGACTGGCCGAACAGCACCTGTACATCAGCCTGCAAACCTTGCTGGCGCATGCTTTCGATCAGCTGAACAGCCAGCAGTGAATGGCCACCCAATTCGAAGAAATGATCTTGCCGCCCTACCCGCTCCACTTGCAGCAACTCGGCCCACAGCCGGGCCAGGCGCTGCTCAATGTCGCCTACGGGCGCTTCATGCTCTCGGCGAACCTTGGCGGTTTCATCCGCGAGGGGCAAGGCACGGCGGTCAAGCTTGCCGTTGGTGGTCAATGGCCAGGCGGCCAGGCGCACATAGGCCACCGGCAACAAGGCAACGGGCAGGCGCTCGCTCAGGTGCTCATGCAGTGCTCGCGGGGTCACGGCCTGATCACCGATGAACCAGGCCTGCAACTGGCCGTCGCGCAGCATCACCACGCTCTCGCGCACAGCCACATGGCTGGCCAGGGCCGTTTCGATCTCGGCCAGCTCAACCCGTACACCACGGATCTTCACCTGGTCATCGTTACGCCCGAGGTACTCGAGCGAACCGTCCGGCAGCCAGCGCACCAGGTCGCCGGTGCGGTACATGCGGGCACCCGGCACACTGCTGAACGGATCCCGGACAAAGCGTTCGGCGCTCATCTGCGGCCGATTGAAATAACCCCGGGCAACCCCCTTGCCGCCGATATGGAGTTCACCCGCAGCGCCAATCGGCAGCAGGTTGCGCTGATCGTCAAGCACGTACAGGTGGGTGTTGGCCACCGGCCCCCCAATGTGCAGCGGCCCGCCCGCCTGCACCAGGCCTGAAGTGGCCACCACTGTCGTCTCGGTAGGGCCATAGTTGTTGACTATCCGGTACCGGCGCTCGCGCGCAAGGCGTCGCAGGCGGTCGCCGCCCACCAGCAGCGTTTGCAGGGTCGGGTGCAATTCACCCTGGGCAAACGCATGCTCGGCCACCGGCGTGGGCAGGAAGCTGACATCCAGCGGCTGGGCCCGCCACCAGCCGAGCAAGGCGTCGATGTCCTCGGCGCCATCGCGTACCGGTGCCAGGTGCAAGGTCGCGCCGCTGCACAGCGCAGGCCAGACTTCCCAGGCCATGGCATCGAAACCGAAACCGGCCAGGCTCGACTGGTGGCGCCCCGGGCCCATGTCGAAGGTGCTGCAGTGCCAGTCAACCAGGTTGGCCAGCATGTGCTGCTCGACCATCACGCCTTTGGGCAACCCCGTAGAGCCCGAGGTATAGATGACATAGGCCAGATCGTGCTCTGACTGCGCGGCGTACCCGAACGCCTGGGCCGGTGTCGCGGCCCAGTCGAACCGATCCAGATCGATCTGCGGCAAGCCATGGGCCGGCAGGCGTTCGGCCAGCCGCGAGAGTGTCAAGACCACATCAGGTGCGCTGTCTTCCAGCAAGTAGGCCAGGCGCTCGCGGGGGTGGGCCGGGTCGACAGGTACGTAAGCGGCACCGGCCTTGAGCACGGCCAACAGGCCCACCAAGGTATCGAGGCCCCGCTGGGCAATCACTGCCACCCGCCGCTCTGGCCGCACGCCCAGCCCTGCGAGGTGCTGGGCCATCAGTTCGGCACGGCGGTCGAGTTCGCCATAGGTCAGCGCCTGGCCTTCGTGCAGGGCAGCCAGCGCCTGCGGCCGGGCCTTCGCCTGCGCCTCGATACGGCGCTGGATCAACGGCTGCCCTACGGCCGCCGGCGACAGCGCCGTGGCATTCCACTGCCGTAGCGCGGCATGTTCACCCGCGGTCAGCAGGTCGAATGCGTTGATGGGCGTTTGCGAGTGCTCCAGGCCTTGCTCCAGGATGTGCAGAAGACGCTCGGCCAGCGCCTTGGCGTCATCGTCGGCAAACCAGGCGCGGTTATGCACCAGGTGCAGGTATGCCGCACCACTGTGGCTGTTGCAACGCAGGTGGATACTCAGCGGCGTCGGCTCGTGGCCATTGCAGATCATCACCGTGTGGCCAGGCGCGTCACCGATGCGCAGCGCATTGCTGTCCTCTTCGAACGACACCATCAGTTCGAACAGCTGCGGCCGCTGTTCTTGCAGGGCCCCGAGGCTGCGGTTGAGCTCGCTCAGGGCAAAGCGCTGGTGGCGAAAGTCCTGCTTCAACGCGTCGCGAATCCCCTGCACCAGCGCGGCAAACGAGCACTCCCGACCAAAACCCATGCGCAGCGCGCTGACTTGGGTGAACAGCCCCAGGGTCGACTTGAAGCGGGCATTGCTGCGGTTGCGCACGGGCAGCCCGACGACCCACTCGTCACGCTGCCAACTGCGGGCCACGCACACGTGCAGCGCAGCCAGCAGCACGTGGAATGGCGAGGCTTGCAGCCCGGCAGCGAAGTGCCGCATGCGCGCCAGCAGCTGGCTGTCGAATGGTTGCTCCAGCGCACCACTGGGCAAGGCGTTGCCCGATGTACCGCGGTCACGCGGCGCCAGCAGCGCGTCGGGCAGTTGCTGGTATTTGGCGAACCAGTAGTCACGGTCGCTGCTGTGGCGCGGCGAGGCCTGATACTGGGCATCATCCTCGATAAACGCCTGGTAGGATGCCGCGCCGCGCGGCAACGCCAGCCCCTGTTCCAGCAGGCGGTAACAATCGGCGAGCTGCCTGAACCACTGATCCACCCCCCAGCCATCGAGTATCAGGTGATGCGCCTGCACAGCCAGCAGGTAGTGTTGTTCGGCCACGCGAACCAACGTTGCGCCCCATAGCGGGCTGGCCTCCAGGCTATAAGGCTTTTGCATCTGCGCTTTGAGCAAAGCCTGCGCGGCGGCGAACGGCTCAGCCACCTGACGCAGGTCGTGCCGTGCCAGTGCCACATCCATTCGCTCGGCGAAGTACTGGCGGGCAATACCGCCTTCGCTCACCAGCACCGTACGCAGCCCATCATGCTCGGCGACAAGGTGCTGCAGCGCCTGGTGCAGCAGCTCGGCATCCACCCTGCCTTGCAGTTCGACGTAGGCGCCGATGTTGTACAGCGGCGAATCGCCATGGCTGAGCTGGTCCAGCCAGATGTCGCGCTGGGCAACGGTCAGGGCAAAGGTTTCGGCGGCAGGCATGATTAGGCAGGTCCTTCTGAATGATCATCCGCGGATTCAAACATCGCCACCCTGAGCTGTATGGCCCCTGAATCCCGGACAACCGTCGCACAGGGGCGTGCTGCTGAAAAACGTGTAGGAGATCTGCCACAAGGGGCCATCCACGATGGCCTACTGCACACGGTGTGCGCCGCGAACAGCCTGGATTCGCCGCGCTTCTGGCGTCAATTGGCTGGCTAGACGTTGTATCAGCCGTTACACCTATCGCCCCCGAGCCATACGGCCACTACCGATCAGTGTCATTTTCTGTCCCGGTTTTCCATTACAGACGCCTGCCCGCCACCGGGCTTGAATACCGCCATTACCCCACCCGGAGTACTCGACCGCGAGACCAACCGTTGCAATATCCAGAACCGAGGAAGACAAGGAAATGATGCTGACCGACCGCCGCGAATACCGCCCCGATCCACAGCTGTATCTGCAACTGGGCGAACTGATCGCCAGCACCGGTGCTGCAGGCTTTGCCGAACAGATGCTACGTCTGGTCGAAGCTCAAGTGCCCATCCAGCGGCTCGAACTCAGCGAGTGGACCCTCGACCTGCATCAGGCCAATGCCAGCCGCATTGACGTGCTGGGCAGTGCGGGGCTGCGGCCCACCCCGGCGGATACAGACAGCCTGCGGCAACCGCTGCTGCAGCGCATCATGCAGATGAAAGACCCGTTGTTGATCGAACTCAAGGCGCCACAGCCCCCTCACCCATCGCTCGAGAATGCCCACCAGTGCCACCTGGTGTCCTGCAGTGGCAGCAAACGCTGGGTGATCAGCTTTCACCGTTTACCCAGCCAGCGGGCATTCTCACTGAGCGAACTGTCAAAACTGAAGAGTTTGTCCGACACCCTGCTCCCCCTGGTGGAACACCACGGGCAACTGCTTGAGCAAGGCGCAGTCCGTCGCGCAGGGTCACCGCTGGCCGACCTTGAAGCGGGTTCGCTACGGCATTCGTTCGGCGAACGGCTGTTGCAGGAAGCGGTGCGGCTATCGACCCGTGAACAGGAAGTGTGCCTGGGCCTGCTCACCGGCGGTACGGTGCCAGAGATGGCGCAGCGGCTGAATGTGAAGAACAGCTCGGTCGAAACCTACCTCAAACGCGCCACCGCCAAGCTTGGGGTCAGTGGCCGCCATGGCCTGGCGAAATGGATGGCCGGTGCCTGACAGCGAGAAACAGTAATGCCTCGACATGCGCTTACTTTGTGTGCCGTGCTTTTGTGCGGGTGTTCATTAACCCCTGACTATCATCGCCCCGCTGCCCCCATTGACGGACAATTCCCGCACGGGGTGGCCTACGCCTCACAGACACGGCATTACCAGCCTGCCGAGGATTGGCAGCAGGTGTTCCAGGACCCGGTGCTGCGCCAGCTTATCAGCAACGCCCTGGCTAACAACCGTGACCTGCGCACGGCCGCGCTCAACGTCGAGGCCTACCAGGCGCAATACCGTATCCAGCGCGCCGACCTGCTGCCCAAGGTATCCGTTGATGGCCAGGGGCAGCGGCAGTACCTGCCGCGGGGCATGACCGGCACCGACCAGGGCATGATCAGCTCGACCTATGCCACCACCCTGGGCGTAAGCGCCTACGAGCTTGACCTGTTTGGCCGCATACGCAGCCTTGGCGACCAGGCCCTGATGACCTACCTGGCCAGCGAAGAGGCCCACCGCAGCACGCACCTCAGCCTGGTGGCCAGTGTTGCCAGCGTGTACCTGACCTGGCGCGCCGACCAGGAACTGCTGACCCTGGCCAACGAAACCCTGGTGGCCGACGAACGCAGCCTGCGCCTGACCCGCAACCAGCGCCGCGCCGGCACGCGTTCGGCCCTGGACCAGATCCAGGCGCGCACCAGTGTCGACAGTACCCGAGCCGCTGTGGCCCGCTACAAACGCCAAGTGGCACAGGACCTCAACCAGTTGACGGTCCTGGTAGGCGCCGCGGTGGACGAAGACCTTGCCGCACTGCCGCTGGCTGCCGAGCAGATTGCCGGCTTGCCCGCAGGCCTGCCTTCGGACCTGCTGCAACGCCGCCCGGACATTCTCCAGGCCGAGTACCAGCTGCGCGCGGCCAACGCCAACATCGGCGCAGCACGGGCGGCGTTTTTTCCCACTATCAGCCTGACTGCCAATGCCGGCACTACCAGCCCCGAACTCAATGGCCTGTTCGATGCAGGCTCCGGCACCTGGTTGTTCCAGCCACAGATCAGCCTGCCTGTGTTCACGGCCGGCAGCCTGCAGGCCAGCCTCGACTATGCCCGTTTGCAGAAGGACGTGCAGGTGGCGCAGTACGAGAAAGCCATTCAGCGTGCCTTTCAGGAAGTCGCGGACGGCCTGGCAGCGCGTGCGACCTACCAACGCCAGCTTCAGGCGCAACGCGACCTGGTGGCGTCAAACCAGCGCTATTACGACCTGGCCGAGCACCGCTACCGCGTTGGCGTGGATAGCAGCCTGACGTTTCTGGATGCGCAGCGCTCGTTGTTCAGCGCCCAGCAGGGTTTGATCACTGACCGGTTGGCGCAGCTGGTGGCAGAGGTAAACCTGTATGCGGCGTTGGGTGGGGGGTGGAAAGAGCACCCAGGGGGCTGACACGGGTTGTGTGCAGCCCGCCTGTGCGGCGCCATGGGGTATGTGGCTTGCTCGTAAAGCGGCGCTGGGTGACTACACCGCTGTCAGGTGCTCATACAGGATGGTCGCGCCCACCAGCATCAGCACGATGCCGCCGATGATCTCGGCACGCTTGCCCACCACCGAACCCAACACCCGGCCGAGCATGGTGCCAATCGTGACCATGGTCATGGTCGCCAGGCCGATTGCCGCAGCCGCTACCCAGATGTTCACATCGACGAACGCCAGGCCTACGCCTACCGCCAAGGCATCGATACTGGTCGCTACCGCCGTCACCGCCAGAATCCAGAATGAGTGCTGGCTTTGTTTTTCTTCCGCTTCTTCATCCGGTTTCAGGCCGGCATGCACCATGTGCGCGCCCAGCAACAGCAACAAGACAAACGCAATCCAGTGGTCCCATTGCTCGACGTACTGGCTGGCCGCCTGGCCCAATAGCCAACCGATGACCGGGGTGATGGCTTCGATGACACCAAAGATCAGGCCGGTGCGCAGGGCTTCGACCAAACGTGGCTTGTGCAGGCTCGAGCCTTTGCCGATGGCGGCCGCAAAGGCATCCGTGGACATGGCGAAGGCAAGGAAAACGAGGGAAATGGCGTTCAACGGTCAGGCTCCGCCGGGCAACGAGTCAACGACAGCTATCCGCAGGCCCGGCTTGGCCACAGAAAGGTCGTTGGTCTCGCCAATCCGGTTGGATGCACAGGCCATGGCAGGTTGCCAAATGTGTTGACCAGTGCGCCCTCGCAAGGGCGCGAAGGCAGGCTACTCCCCAAAGAGTGGGGCGATGATACCAGCGCCGGGTGAAAAAAGCGTGAACGGTTTTACCGGGCGCACACGGGTCTAGACTCAACAGAACCAGGTAACCGGGGGGCTGCCACACGTGGAGGTGTGAGATGAGCCAGTTCAAGCGCTTGTTTGTCATGCTCGGCCCGCAGATGCGCCATACGCCAGCGCTGCAACGCGCGGCGGCGCTGGCGGAGTCCAGCGGTGCACTGTTGGATATCAATGTGTTCGTCGACGATGTCGACACCTTTGGCTTGATGAGCGATGGCCGCGAGCGTGAGCGGCTGCTCAGTGACAACCGCCAGTGGCTGGCAGATGAGGCTGAACAGTTGGGCAATGCTGGCCTGGACGTGTCTACCGAACTGTTGTTGACCCGCGACCCGCTGGGCAGCGCGCTGGAGCGGGTCGAACGGCAAGGCTGCGACCTGCTGGTCAAGGACGTGCAGCACGAACCGGTGCTCAAACGCCTGCTGGTCACGCCACTGGATTGGCAGTTGCTCAAGGACAGCCCGGTTGCCGTGCATCTGGTCAGCGACATCCGCCTGCCCCTGCCCCGGCAGATTGCCGCGGCCGTGGACCTCAACAGCCACGGTGCTGGCGAGCACCTGGACGAACAAGTGATCCACTGCGCCCGTGCCCTGGCCCTGCAGTGCAACGCCGAGTTGCACTTGCTGCATGTGTGCGATGCGGCCAAGACCCATATTGCCGACTTCGGCGCCGGCACGGTAACCATGCCCGGCTTCGACGGCAGTGTGCGTACCGCGCAGCGGGCGGCGTTCAATCGACTGGGTGACCATCAGCAGATCCCGCTGGAGCGTCGGCACTTCCTGGAAGGCCCAGCGATCAGGGCCATTGCCCAGTTTGTCGGCCACAGCCGGGCAGATGTGATCGTGATGGGCAGCCACCGGCATGACGCCATGCAGACATACCTGGGCGGGACCACAGCGCATGTACTGGAACACCCGCTGTGCAATGTGCTGGCGATCAAGGCGGCCCGCTGATTTTTGGTATACCTGAACCGGCCTCTTCGCGGTTAAACCCGCTCCCACAAGGATACCACCGAGCCTGAGGGCATTGATTACCTGTGGGAGCGGGTTTACCCGCGAAGAAATCAGCGCGATTTTCACGCTTGGCATCTGGTACACCAGTGCCACTTAAAAAGAATGCATTTGATAATGATTCGTAGTAGTTTCACGGCGCTTCCCTACCCCATCCTTCAGCGCCCTACTCCAGGATCGTACCGTCGATGCGTCGCACGTTCGTTTCGCTTTGTGTGCTTCATGCTGTCTCCCCACTGGCCTTTGCCGAGCCTGAACCGTTCAGCGACCCGGCCCAGATAGAACTTCAGGCACTCAGCATCACCAGTACTGCCGACAGTGAACGCGTTGATGGCCCGGTCGTTGGCTACAAGGCCAATCGCTCGGCCAGTGCCACACGCACCGACACGGCGCTGCACGAAACGCCGCAATCGGTCAGCGTGGTGCCCAAGGATGTGCTGGAAGACACCGGCGCCACTCGCCTGCAGGACGGCCTGGACTACGCCGGCGGTGTCGGCCGTGCCAACAACTTTGGCGGCCAGGGCCTGACCACTTTCACGGTGCGGGGCTTCACCACCGGCGAGTTCTACCGCAATGGCTTCCCGATCAATCGTGGTTACCCCAACGCCCCGGATGCCAATACCGTCGAGCGCCTGGAAGTGATCCGTGGCCCGGCCACCAGCCTGTATGGCCGTGGCGACCCAGGTGGCACCTTCAACGTGGTCAGCAAGCAGCCACTGCCAGAATCGAAGGTCACCCTGGGCAGCCAGTTCGATGACCAGGGCATGCACCGCGCTACCCTGGACGCCACCGGGCCGCTGAACCAGGACGGCTCGCTGGCTTACCGCCTGAACGTGCTGGGCGAAGGTGGCGACAGCTTCCGCGATGACGTGGAAAGCGAGCGCTATGATGTCGCACCGGTCATCAGCTGGCAGGTCAATGACGCCACGAAGATCATCTTCGAAGGCGACTTCATGCGTAACAACCACCCGCTGGACCGCGGCCTGACCCGGTTGCCCGGCCAAGCCGGTACAGCCTCCCGCGATACCAATATCTGGGAGAAAGGCAGCGACAACCTGCTGCACAACGACAACAACATGGCCCAGTTACGTTTCGAGCACCTGCTCAATGACAACTGGACACTGGGCGGTGGCATGCAGTGGCTGGACGGCTCGCTCAAAGGCAATGCAGTGGAAGCCAACGGCTTGCAAGCTGACGGCCGCACCCTGGGACGCAACTTCAACTACCG
This sequence comes from Pseudomonas sp. WOUb67, assembly GCF_050058005.1. Classification (NCBI taxonomy): domain Bacteria; kingdom Pseudomonadati; phylum Pseudomonadota; class Gammaproteobacteria; order Pseudomonadales; family Pseudomonadaceae; genus Pseudomonas; species Pseudomonas sp. WOUb67. The sequence goes on from NZ_CP170112.1 coordinate 4,101,466, forward strand.
CAACCTGGAGTGGACCGACCGCGATTACCAGTTCAACCTTACCGGCCACTTCGACACCGGCGGTTTCGCCCACACGCTGCTGACCGGTATCGAGTACGAAGACTACGACTACAACTCGATCATCCAGCGCTCGGCCGCCGGCGCTGCTGCTTATCCTGTCGATATTTTCGACCCGGTTCTGGGCCAGGCGCGCCCTGCGCTGACCCGTACCACCACCCACGACAAGGAAAACCTCAAGACCTGGGCGTTGTTCATCCAGGACCAGGTGGCCTTGACCGAGCGACTGAAGGCGCTGGCTGGCGTTCGTTTCGAGCGCTTTGAGCACGACTACGTCAACAAACTCAGCGCAGCGGGTGACTTCAACAAGGGCGAGAACGGCGTCACTCCGCGATTCGGCCTGCTTTACGACCTGACCGACACCGTGGCGGTCTATGCCAACACGGCGCGTTCATTCAAGCCAAACACAGGTACGCCAGCAGGCGGAGGCGGCTTTGATCCAGAAAAAGGCAAGTCCTACGAACTGGGCGTGAAATGGGAAGCGCTTGATCGCCAATTGAGCGTCGACGCGGCGATCTACCACATCGTCAAGGAAAACGTGCTCACGCGCGACCCGGTTGATCCCAACTACAGTGTCGCCGCTGGCCAGGTACGCAGCCGCGGCCTGGACATCAACATTGCGGGCAACATCACGCCAGAGTGGCGGGTGATCGGCGGGTACGCTTATGTCGACGCAGAAGTGACCAAGGACAACCGCTTGCCCAACGGCACCCGCCTGGCAAACATTCCACGTAACAGCTTCAGCCTTCTCAACACCTATGAGTTTCAGGACGGCTTTGCCAAAGGTCTTGGTCTTGGTCTTGGGGTGAAATACGTGGATGACCGCAATGGCCAGACGGAGGCGGTCACCTACAACATGGACCAGTACACCGTGGTTGACCTGCTCAGCTTCTACCAGGTCAACGAACACGTTCGTCTGAACCTGGACGTGAAGAACCTGTTCAACAAGGAATATGACGAAGGTGCATTCAACACCTACGCCTACCCGGGGGCACCTCGGACGGTGCAGGCTGGGGTTTCCTATACCTTTTGATATTTAAGGTGCAATGGCCTTGCGCCAATCTCCAGACTGCCTGTAGGAGCAGCCTTGCGCTGCGAAGAGGCCATTGTTGCCACAGAAATTCTTCTGGCATACGGGACTCTTCGCAGCGCAAGGCTGCTCCTACAGGTATCGAGCACGGCTTGACGTTGTGTCAGAAACCTTTGCTGTAGAACAGCGAGTAGGACTCAATGCCGTCGTTAGGCTGCTTGATTCCCGCATTGGAATAATGCATCGCGCGAATCCCGACTTTCTGCTCACCTGGCAACTTCAGACCGAATCCGATGCGGTCTTCGAAGTTGACCGACGACCCCATGCGCTGGTCGCCCACTTCGGTCTTGGAAAACGCCGCCAGGCCAATACCGGCTTCGATATACGGGGTATAGGTGAACCCACTGAACTCGTAAGTGAACACCGGGCTGAACGACAGCGAATGCGCACCACTGGCGTCACCGCCCTCCCAATAGGTGTAGGCAGCATCCCAGTAACCGGTCACATAGCCAGTGCTGCTCTCCAGCCACTTCTTGTCCCAATCGAAGGACAGGCCAATACGGTAGGTCATGTCGCCTTGACTGGTGGCGCCAACGGCGCCGGATACCTGCGCGGCCTGGGCCAGGTTGGCCCCTGCAAAGGCCAGCACTGCAGCGGCCAGCGAAGCAGCGAGACGGGTTTTCATCAATGACTTCTCCTGATGGTCTACACAGCAAGCGGGGGCTTTGGCCCCTCGATTTTTACGGTGACCCGGCGCATCCAGACCGGTCACACGAAGTAATAGTTTTTTGATTATTGTCCAGATAATCAGAAAGTTGAAAGTGTATTGCCACTATTGGCTAATTCACTTGCTCAGGATAGGCCTTGCCACGCACTGGTTTCAGCCGGATTCAGCCTCTCCATGGCCCCCCAGCAAGGCAGGAGCACATCCGTACTCCTACCGTCTTTCTGATCAACGCCAGTTGAGGTTTACGGTCGTCGGGCCCTTGCCGTTCACGGTCGCCCATTGCTGCACCGTCTCGCCTTGGGCACTGCCAGTGACTTTGTACTTGCCGGGAGACAACTGCACATACAGCAGCGGCCCGGCATCCGTGACGCTGAGTACGGGCTGGCCCTGAGCATTGTGGATGTCGACTGTGGCACCGCTCTGGAATTGGCCTTCCGGGCCAGTGGAAAGCTCCACGTGCAAGTCATAGCCGGTGGTTTTGCGCAGCGCATTGGCCTCATCCTGGCCAATACCGCCTTGAACGAAGCGCACGCCGTTCTGTTCCTGCGGTTGCAACTGCACAGCCTGCATGTCGATAGGGGCATTGAGGTCGGCGGCTGCAGCCAGCGTCCATGGCATGGCCAAGGTCATCAGCAGCGCGGCGCCGAGCGCATAGTGGTGGTTACGCATGGTTCGACCCTCCGTTCGAGGATGGCTTACCTGTCATTTGATTCTTCAGGCGTAACGGTGTTCGTGCGCAGGCAGGGTTGTGATCGTGATATTAAGGAATAACCCTTCTAACGAATACACATTTACATATTTATCAACTAGTTGAGTGACCTTCCTCAAGTAACTTGACGAACATGCTCAAACTGCGCGATACAGCGCCCCGCCGCCACACCAGCCAGGTTTTCAGAAAGCGGAAATCTTCAGACATTGGCCAGGCACTGACTGTGCTGCACCCGGGCATATTGTCGAGCATGCTGCGCGGCATCATGGCCAGGCCGGCGCCAGCGCTGACGCAGGCCAACATGCCATGGTACGACTCCATCTCGTGGATCTTGCCCGGCACTGCCTGGTCTTTGACGAACCAGTTTTCAAAGTGATGGCGGTACGAACAGTTGGCGCGGAAGGCGTAGATGCTTTCACCGTTCACATCCTGGGCGCGGGTAACTGGCGCGTGGTTGAGCGGCGCGATGACCATCATCTCCTCTTCGAACACCGGCATGCCTTCCAGTGTCGGGTGCAGCACCGGGCCGTCGACAAACGCTGCCACCAGCCGGCCAGACAGCACGCCTTCGAGCATGGTCCCGGAAGGCCCGGTGGACAGGTCCAGGTCAACCTTGGGATAGCGCTGGTTGTACGCCGCCAGCAAAGCCGGGATGCGTACCGCTGCCGTGCTTTCCAGCGAACCGAGGGCAAAGGTGCCCTGGGGGTCTTCGCCGGCCACGGTCAGACGGGCCTCGTGCACCAGGTCGAGGATGCGCCGGGTGTATTCCAGAAAATTCCAGCCTGCAGGCGACAGGCGCAGGCGGCTTTTCTCGCGAATGAACAGCTCCACGCCCAGGTCTTCTTCCAGTTGCTTGATGCGCGTGGTCAGGTTCGACGGCACTCGATGAATGTGCTGCGCGGCGGCGCTGATGCTGCCCTGCTCTGCCACGGCCTTGAAGATCTCCAGTTGCACCAGGTCCACAGCCTTTCTCCAAACGTGAATGTTTCGCTCATTATTATTCAGTTTTCATTAAAGCCATAGCCCACTAGTCTGGCGTCACTGATTAACAACAACGAGAGTGTCCCGCCATGAGCGCGATCAGCAGCCTGACCCACGCCATCTCCCTCGACCCGTACAGCGGCGAGCAGATCGGCGCCTACCCGTTCGACACCGACGCCGCACTGGAAGCGGCGCTGCAACGTGCCAAGGTTGGCTACGGCCAGTGGCGCCAAGTGTCGCTGGGTCAGCGCAGCGAGTACCTGCTGGCCCTGGCCAGCACCCTCGAAGCCAAGGCCGAAGCCTTTGCCCAGATGATCAGCCGCGAAATCGGCAAGCCGATTGCCCAGGCCCGTGGCGAAGTCAGCAAGTGCGTCGGCCTGTGCCGCTGGTATGCCGAACACGGCCCGGCCATGCTTGCAGCCGAGCCGACCCAGGTTGAAAAAGCCCGTATCGAATACCGCCCGCTCGGCCCGATCCTGGCGGTGATGCCGTGGAACTTCCCGGTCTGGCAGGTACTGCGCGGCGCCGTGCCGGCGATCCTGGCAGGCAATACCTACGTGCTCAAGCACGCGCCGAACGTGATGGGCAGTGCCTACCTGCTGGGCGAGCTGTTCAAGGATGCCGGCCTGCCGGAAGGCGTGTTCGAAGTGCTGAACGTGACCCCGGATGGCGTTACCCGCGCCATCAACGACCCGCGTATCGCCGCCGTGACCCTGACCGGCAGCGTGCGCGCCGGCATGGCGATTGGCGCCCAGGCGGGTGCCGCGCTGAAGAAGTGTGTACTGGAGCTGGGGGGTTCCGACCCGTTCATCGTGCTGGCCGACGCCGACCTGGATGCCGCCGTCAAGGCTGCGGTCATTGGCCGTTACCAGAACACCGGCCAGGTTTGTGCTGCGGCCAAGCGCCTGATCGTGGAAGACAGCATTGTCGAGGAATTCACCCGTAAGTTTGTTGAAGCCACCCGCGAACTGAAAGTCGGCAACCCACTGGAAGACGGCACTTACATCGGCCCGATGGCCCGTTACGACCTGCGCGACGAGCTGGATGGCCAGGTTCAGGCGACCCTCGCCGAAGGCGCCACCCTGCTGCTGGGCGGCAACAAGGTCGAAGGCGTGGCCAACTTCTATGCGCCGACCGTGCTCGCCAACGTCACCCCGCAAATGACCGCATTCAAGCAAGAGCTGTTCGGGCCGGTGGCCGCGATCATCACTGCACGTGATGCCGAGCATGCGGTGGAGCTGGCCAACGACAGCGAGTTCGGCCTTGCCGCGACCATCTACACCGCCGACTATGCACTGGCCGAGCGCATGACTGCGGCACTGGATACCGGTGGCGTGTTCATCAACGGCTACTGCGCTTCCGACCCCCGCGTGGCGTTTGGCGGCGTGAAGAAGAGCGGGTTCGGGCGTGAACTGTCGCACTTTGGTGTGCGCGAGTTCACCAACGCCCAGACGGTGTGGCTGGACCGTAACTGATCGGCAATTTTGGGGCCGCGTTGCGGCCCTGTGGGAGCGGGTTCACCCGCGAAGCAGGCGACACGGTGCCTGGCACCGGCTGCGCCGGTGTTCGCGGGTGAACCCGCTCCCACAGGCTGCAAAGCAGCCCCAAAAAATCTTAATCCCGAACCTGGTCCTTGACCCAGTCCAGCATCCCCCCCGGCACGATCAGTTCATGCCGCGCCCGCGAACAGGCGGTATACAGCCCCGCCAGCATCCGCGCCCGCTCATTGCGGTTGCCCACCACCTGCGGCGCCACCATCAGCTCTGGCGACACCATCACCCGGGCGAACTCCATGTTTTTCACGTCCCGTACCCGCCCCAGGAACAACTTGGGCGCCTTGTCCCAGCGGTAACGGCTCTTGGCTTTGGCAAAGTGCTCCGGCGTATAGCCTTTGCGCAGCATGTTGGCCACGGCAACGAACGCCTTGTCATCGCCCTTGTCCTGCTCCAGCGCCTGCCAGCTGGCGTAGCGGAACAACATCGGGTGACGCGGTCGAGTGCCAAAGCGGTACAGCTCGATGCAGTCCTCGACGAACAGTTCGAAGTCCTTGCGTGCGCTTTGCAGCAATACGAACGGCACGTTTTGGTGCGTCAGGCGCTGGAACCAGCCAAACAGCCCCCATTCGTCATCGACGATCAGCGCCGTGGGCTGTTCCGGCACGGTCACCGTATCGAAGAAACTGACCCGCGTGTAGTGCTCGGCGCTACCACTGAAGGCAGCCTGGATCGACGCCGGGTGGGCCTGGATCAGCGGGTTGAGCACATTGTCCATCGCCGGCCCGGCACGCAGGGAATGGTCGATGTGGCGTTGGCGGATGAAGCTGCCATGGTGCGGGCTGAGGCCGTTGAGGTTCTGCAACTCGTCGCCCAACGCAATGATCGACTGCGGGCTGCGGTCCAGCACGGCAAGCATCGGTGCCGACAGCTCGTGAGCCTCGTCGACGATCACGTGGGTGTAACGGCTATCGATCACATAACCGGTCAGCGACAGCAGCTTGACCCGGTGGTAGTCGCGCACCGGCAGCTGGACTTCCCGCGCCGACGGGCGAATCAGCTCTTGCCAATACAGGCGGGCCTTTTCCAGCAGCACCTCCTGATCCAGCGGCGAGGCACCCGGCCCGGCCCAGGGCAAATGGTGCAGCTGAAGCTGGATGTCGGCACTGTGGCAGAAGGTGCGCACGGCGCGAATGCACAAGGCAACCACATCGCGCGCGGCGAGCGGGCCGATGTCAGGGATGGCCAACCAGCGTACAACCTGCTCATTCTGCGGGCGCCATGACAGTTTGGTGCGATACGGGTCGCGCAGACGCCAGCCGTTGTTGGTGAGGTCGCGGTTGAGCAGCTCGTCAGCCAACTGGCCAAAGGTCAGTGCGGTGTAGGCGGCAGCGTCCTTTACCCGCGCCTGCAAGGCGCGCAACTGGCCTTCGGTCAATGCCAGAAGCAACGTGCGCTGCGGCTCCAGCAGGCGGGCGAACTGGTGAATCAGGAAGGTCTTGCCAGTGCCGGCGAAGCCCTGCACCGCCACTGACTCGTCGACACCACTGAGAAACTCGCGCAGCAGGCGGTTCTGCTGGTCGCTGAGCATCAGGTCGCTGGCCAGCGACGGCAGGTACACCGGATGCAACGGTGTGGCCCGCTGGCGGTAGGTGTCGGCGAACTGGAAATTCCACTGGCCTTCGCTATCCAGCAGTTCGTCTACCGTGTACTCGACCTCGACCAACAGCAGAGCAATGCCGTTTTCGCCCAGCATGCCCAGGCCCATGGCAAAGGCTTCACGGTCGAAGTGCTGCGCTACCTGGCGTTGGAAACGCCCGGGTGCGGCGCTTTCGACTTCGTTGGCGATGCGCACGATTTCGGCGAAACGGCGCTCTTGCGCGTCGGCCGAGGCGGTGGCGGGCTGGCGCGGCAGGTTTTGCACGAACAGCACTGCGGCGGCTTCGAGGATGCTGGCGGTGGTGAAAAAGTCGGTGTTGGGTTCGCTGGCGAGGCGGTCGGCCTGGTCGCTGGGCAAAGGCAGGTAGAACATCGGCACCTCGGGTTGGATCAGGGCGGCACGATAGCAACTTTCGGCGTGAGATGCTGAGTTCAGTGTTGGCTGGGCCGGCCTCTTCGCGCGCCCGCCCGCTCCCACAGGATCGCCTCAGGTCCCTGTGGGAGCGGGTAAGCCCGCGAAGAGGCCGGCAGCTATATCGCTAACTTAGCCCCTGCTCCGCTTCAAAGTCTCGCTCGGAAACTCCTTGAACAATTGCCGGTAACTCTCTGAAAACCTTCCCAAATGCCAGAATGACCAACGCATCGCGACCTCGGCCACGGTCGCCCTGCCATCGCGTAACAGATCACGACGCGCGCCGTTCAGCCGGCGCAAGCGCAGCCACTGCGCCGGCGGCATGCCGGTAAAGGCCTTGAACGCCTGCTGCAACTGGCGCAGCGAAACCCCAGCCACAGCCGCCAGCTCCACCAGGTTTAACGTCTCCTCGGGGCAATCTGCCGCCCATTCGCTGACCCGGCGCATGATCGCCCGCTCTTCGTCGCGACGTCCCAAGGCTACGCCCTGCAGGCGCTGACTGGCGTTATCGAGGATGAACAGGCAATCCTCCAGCAGTTGCTCCGCCAGGGCTTGCCCCTGCAATGGGCAATCGGCCTGCCCGAGGCGGGTCAGCGTGGCACTCAACCAACTGCCAAACAGCGCGTTCTGCCCGCTGCCCAGCGGCACCATGAACAACCCTTCGAGGCGTTGCGGGTCCAGCCCGTGGCGGGCCAGGAAGGCCTGGTCGAACACCACTGCCACTTCCTGGTAGTTCTCCGGGGTGATCCAGATGTTGCGGCTTTGCTCGTTCAGTAAGTACAGGCTGTTTTCGCTGCGGTCGAAGCAGAACGCCAGTGAACCGCTCGGCGCCCGGAAAAACTGCTCCACGCGGGTGTTCAGCCGCTCCTCGTACACCTCCACGCCATCCATCCCCAGCCAGCGCAGCTCACCGCTGAAATGCCCGGGCGACATCTGCCGGTACTGCTGCTGCCAGCCGGGGGTAGCGCGCACTTGCTCAGAGACGTCGGTGGTATGGAAGGCCTGGACTTGCAGCGCATTGGGCGTTGTCACGCGAGATCCTAGTTGCACTCTTTTGGTGCATTGCTTGCCGGAGAAAATGGATAGATCGGCCCCGGGGGCTGCGACCAAGATAGTCTCCAGTGCGTCACCTGGGAAGTCCAATGCCTTGCAAGCGTTGCTCCCACACTAAAACCCAACCAAGAGGTCTGTATGAACGCCCCCTTCGATCAGCTGTACACCTGGCTGAAAGAACACCGCATCACCGAAGTCGAATGCGTGATCAGCGACCTGACCGGCATCGCCCGCGGCAAGATCGCGCCCACCGCCAAGTTCCTCCACGAGCGTGGCATGCGCCTGCCTGAAAGCGTGCTGCTGCAGACGGTCACCGGCGACTACGTTGACGATGACATCTACTACAACCTCCTCGATGCGGCCGACATCGACATGGTCTGCCGCCCCGACCCTTCCGCCGTTTACCAGATCCCGTGGGCGATCGAGCCAACCGCGATCGTGATCCACGACACCTTCGACAAGCAAGGCAACCCCATCGAGCTGTCGCCGCGCAACGTGCTGAAGAAGGTGCTCAAGCTCTACGCCGACAAGGGCTGGCAGCCAATCGTCGCGCCCGAGATGGAGTTCTACCTCACCAAGCGCTGTGAAGACCCGGACTTGCCATTGCAGGTGCCGCTGGGGCGTTCCGGCCGTGCCGAAAGCGGTCGTCAATCGTTCTCGATCGACGCTGCCAACGAATTCGACCCGCTGTTCGAGGATGTCTACGACTGGTGCGAGATCCAGGGCCTGGACCTGGACACGCTGATCCACGAAGACGGCCCGGCGCAAATGGAGATCAACTTCCGCCACGGTGACGCGCTGGACCTGGCCGACCAGATCACCGTATTCAAGCGCACCATGCGCGAAGCTGCGCTCAAGCACAACGTGGCCGCCACCTTCATGGCCAAGCCGATCACCGACGAACCGGGCAGTGCCATGCACCTGCACCAGAGTGTGGTCGACATCGCCACGGGCAAGCCGATCTTCGCCAATGAAGACGGCAGCATGAGCCAGCTGTTCCTGCACCACATCGGCGGTTTGCAGAAGTACATCCCCAAGCTGCTGCCGATGTTCGCGCCCAACGTCAACTCGTTCCGCCGCTTCCTGCCGGACACCTCGGCGCCAGTGAACGTCGAGTGGGGTGAAGAAAACCGCACCGCCGGGCTGCGCGTGCCCACCTCCAGCCCCGAGGCAATGCGCGTGGAAAACCGCCTGCCGGGCGCCGATGCCAACCCGTACCTGGCCATCGCTGCCAGCCTGCTGTGCGGCTACCTGGGCATGGTCGAGCAGCTTGACCCCAGTGCGCCAGTACAGGGCCGTGCCTACGAGCGGCGCAACCTGCGCCTGCCGATCACCATCGAAGACGCCCTGCAGCACATGGAAGACTGCGAGACCGTGCAGCAGTACCTGGGCAAGCAGTTTGTCCAGGGCTATGTGGCCGTCAAACGTGCCGAGCATGAGAACTACAAGCGGGTCATCAGCTCGTGGGAGCGTGAGTTCCTGATGATGAGCGTCTGACGACCCGGACGGGGGCGCTTTGCGCCCCAGTACACCGCACTCGAAGAACAAAACCAACGAGGTGTCCCCATGCGTCATCTGCAAGCCCTGATCCCCGCTGCGTTCAGCCTGCTGTTCGCCACCACCACCCAGGCCACGCCCTCGGTCAGCGTGTACAACTGGACCGATTACATCGGTGACACCACCCTGGCTGACTTCCAGGCCAGCAGCGGGATCAAGGTGGTCTATGACGTGTTCGACTCCAACGAAACCCTGGAAGGCAAGCTACTGGCCGGGCGCACCGGCTATGACGTGGTGGTGCCGTCCAACCACTTCCTCGCCCGCCAGGCCCAGGCCGGCGCCTTCCTGCCGCTGGACCGCAGCAAGCTGCCGAACTGGCAACACCTGGACCCCAAGCTGCTCAAGCAGCTTGAGCAGAACGACCCCGGCAACCAGTACGCAGTGCCCTACCTGTGGGGCACCAACGGCATCGGCTACAACGTCGACAAGGTCAAGGCGGCACTGGGCGTCGACCATATCGACTCGTGGGCGGTGCTGTTCGAGCCCGAAAACCTGAAAAAGCTCAAGCAGTGCGGCGTGGCGTTCATGGACTCGCCCGACGAATTGTTCCCGGCGATACTCAACTACCTGGGCATGGACCCGCGCAGCGAAAAGCCGGCCGACTACGCCAAGGCTGAAGCACGCCTGCTCGAACTGCGCCCCTACATCACCTACTTCCATTCATCCAAATACGTGTCCGACCTGGCCAATGGCGATGTCTGCGTGGCGTTCGGCTATTCCGGTGACGTGTTCCAGGCCGCCAACCGCGCCGTAGAGGCGAAGAACGGCGTAAAAGTCGCCTACAGCATTCCCAAGGAAGGCAGCAACCTGTGGTTCGACCTGCTGGCCATCCCCAAGGACGCCAGCAACCCCGACCAGGCCCTGGCCTTCATCAATTACCTGCTCGACCCGAAAGTGATCGCCAAAGTCAGTGCCACGGTCGGCTATGCCAACGCCAACCCGGACGCCAAGGCCTACATGGATGCATCGCTGGTGCACAACCCCGAGATCTATCCACCCCAGGACGTGCTGGACAAGCTGTACATCTCCAGCACCCCGAGCCCGAAGATCATGCGCGTCATGACCCGCTCCTGGAGCAAGATCAAGTCCAACCGCTGAGCCGAGAACAGCCCATGTCTTTCGATTCCCAACACACTGCTTCGTACTACGCTGCCACGGCACGCAACGCGGCGCCCTACCCCAGCCTGGACGACGAATTGACGGCCGATGTGTGCGTGGTCGGCGGCGGGCTGACCGGCGTCAACACCGCCCTGGAACTGGCTGAACGCGGCTTGTCGGTGGTCCTGCTGGAAGGCCGGCGCATCGGCTGGGGCGCCAGCGGGCGCAATGGCGGCCAGCTGATTCGCGGTATCGGCCATGACGTCAGCGGCTTTACCCGGCATGTCGGTCAGGACGGCGTGCGCTACCTGAAGCAGGCCGGCATCGATTCGGTGGCGCTGGTGGCCAGCCGTGTCGCCCAGTACGGCATTGCCTGCGACCTGCGCTGGGGGTTCTGCGAACTGGCCAACACAGCCGACCAGTTCGCCGCCTTCAAGGATGAGCAGGATGACCTGGCAGCGCTTGGCTATCGCCCTGAAACCCGCCTGGTAGGCGCGGGGCAGTTGCATGAGATCGTCGCCAGCGACCAGTACGCCGGCGGCCTGGTAGACATGGGCTCGGGCCACCTGCACCCGCTCGACCTGGTCCAGGGCGAAGCCCGTGCCGCCCATGGCCTGGGCGTGCGCATCTTCGAACAAAGCCCTGTACTGCGTATCGAGCACGGCCCCCGCGTGACCCTGCACACGGCCCATGGCAAGGTGCGGGCAGACAGCCTGGTACTGGGCTGCAACGCCCACCTCGATGAGCTGGAACCGCGGCTGAGCGGCAAGGTGCTACCGGCCGGCAGTTACGTAGTCGCCACCGAACCCTTGCCCGAAGCACTGGCCGCAGCCCTGATCCCACAGAACATGGCGCTGTGCGACCAGAAGGTCGGCCTGGACTACTACCGCCTCACCGCAGACCGCCGCCTGCTGTTCGGCGGTGCCTGCCACTACTCCGGCCGCGACCCCAAGGACATCGCCGCCTACATGCGCCCCAAGGTGCTGAAGGTGTTCCCGCAACTGGCCAACGTGCGCATCGACTACCAGTGGGGCGGCATGATCGGCATCACCGCCAACCGCTTCCCACAGGTCGGGCGCCTGAGCCAGCACCCAAACGTCTATTACGCCCAAGGCTATTCCGGGCACGGGCTGAACGTGACGCACTGGACGGCGAAACTGCTGGCCGAAAGCATCGCCCTGGGCCACAGCCAAGGCCTGGACGTTTTCAGCGCCGTGCCCCACCTGACCTTCCCGGGCGGCAAGGCGCTGCGCTCGCCGCTGCTGGCAATGGGCATGCTGTGGTACCGGTTGCGCGAAGCGCTGGGTTAACCAGGGTACGGGATGCTACCTGTGCAGTCGCCGCTTCGTTGTGGCGCCTACACAGGCCTGGCTGATTTAAAGAAAAATCCAAACTAATCGGCCCAACATCCTATTTCTTATAGAGTTTGACCATAGCTAAACAATTAGCTTAAAGAACAACCTGCAACCCTTTGTTTTTTATAATGTTTAGCAATTTCAAGGCCGGCCCTGATGGGCGAGTTCCCCCCTGCTCCCATTTGCGCACCGTTGAAGCACTCGTATGCAGATGCATTGCGAAGACCGGCTGGCTGAAATTGAGTGCCTCACGTAACCGGCGTATATCCAGCGCTGTGAAGTCCAGCACCGGCGCTGGGCACAGCGCGTCGTAGTCCCGAAGGGTAACCTTGCTGATTGCCCCAACTTCATGAAGGGCTACAAGATCCTCACGTAACGATTCAACCAGTTTGCTGCTCACAGCGGACCTCCATTAGTACTCCCGATTGAGCGCAGCTGGCGGCCATCTGACAACGCGAAAAGTTCTTGGGCTTGAAAATCCCCGTTACCTGTCCCAACCATACCCATGACGGGAATAGTTTTCCGAGAGCGGCAACGGATTCAAAGCCAGTGAATTCCTATCGTGACGTAGGAATTATCGTCGCGTGCGCTTTGAGGGAGAGAGACCGACCGAGGTTTACAACGGTAGCCCTCGTCGCCCCAGTTTGAACTCGCCCACTGGCCAACTGTCGCGCACCTGCTAGCGTTGTTCTGGCCGACCTCTCATGGATGCGCCTTCATCATGAAATCACTGCCTCGCATTACCCTGTTGTGCGCCGCACTGCTTGCCGTGGCCGCATGCTCCAGCCATAGCGTGGACCCCAAGGATTATTCCGGCTTCCTCAAGGACTACAGCCGCTTGCAAGAAGCCAAGAGCCCATCGGGTGACCCGGTGATGCGCTGGATCGACCCCAAGGTCAATATCAACCAGTACAGCCAGGTGTTCATCGAACCCAGCCAGTTCTACCCCAAGCCGCAGCCGACAGCGGTGATCTCGCAGCAGACGCTGCAGGAAATCACCCGCTACTTCAATGAAGCCCTGCGCCGTGAAATTGGCAGCGTGATGCCCTTGGCCAAGGGGCCAGGCCCGGGTGTGATCGTGGTGCGCCCGGCGATCACGGCGGTGTCCACCAGCAATGAAGGCCTCAAGCCTTACGAGGTGATCCCCATCGCGCTTATTTCGGCGGGTGTGAACACCGCCATGGGCGGACGTGACCAGGACGTGGATGTCGGCGTGGAGGCGGCCTTCCTGGACGGTGGCAGCCAGAAGGTGCTGGCCCAGGTGGTGCGCAAAGGTGCGGGCCAGGAGCTGGAGAACGATACCCAGAAGCTGACCCTGAATGACGTCAAGCCGGTGCTGGATGGCTGGGCCAAGGACATGCGTGCCAGCTTCATTGAGGCCAAGCAGAAAGCCCGCTGATCCATCCCTGCCCCAATGGGTTAAACGCTATCTGTTGTAGGAGCGGCCTTGCCGGGGCGCCGGACCGGTCGGATGGGCCGCACAGCGGCCCCGGCGATTTCAGCGTAGATACACAGATTCTGGGGCCGCTGCGCGCCCCATCCGACCGGTCCGGCGCCCCGGCAAGGCCGCTCCTACAGTTGACCGCGTTGAAACTCAGCACTCGACAAATGCTACTGCCAAACCGCCGCGCGAGGTCTCCTTGTAGTTGGCATGCATGTCCGCCCCGGTGTCACGCATGGTGCGGATCACCCGGTCGAGCGAAATGAAGTGCTCGCCATCGCCACGCAACGCCATCTGCACGGCGTTGATCGCCTTCACCGCGGCAATCGCATTGCGCTCGATGCACGGCACCTGCACCAGGCCGCCAACCGGGTCGCACGTCAGCCCCAGGTTGTGCTCCAGGGCAATTTCGGCCGCGTTCTCCAGCTGCGGCGGTGTGGCGCTCAGCACCTGCGCAAGGCCAGCAGCAGCCATCGAACATGCCGAGCCCACCTCCCCCTGGCAGCCAACCTCGGCACCGGAAATCGACGCGTTTTTCTTGCACAGGATGCCAACGGCCGCTGCGGCCAGCAGGAAGTCCACCACATCCGCATCGCAGGCGACCGGGTTGAACTTCATGTAATAGTGCAACACCGCCGGGATGATACCGGCCGCGCCGTTGGTGGGCGCAGTGACCATGCGCCCGCCGGCGGCATTTTCTTCATTCACCGCCAGGGCGAACAGGTTGACCCATTCCATGGCGCTGAGGGTCGAACCAATCACATTGGGCTTGCCCAGTTCCTGAAGGCTGCGGTGCAGCCGCGCGGCGCGGCGCTTGACGTGCAGCCCGCCAGGCAGGATGCCTTCGTTGCGCAGCCCGTTATCCACGCACTCACGCATGGCCGCCCAGATGCGCAGCAGGCCTTCACGTACTTCTGCTTCCGGGCGCCAGGCACGTTCGTTGGCCATCATCAATTGCGCCACGCTCAAACCGTGGGCTTTGCACAAGTCCAGCAACTGGGCGGCACTGTCGAACTCATACGGCAGCTCAATTGCGTTGCTTTGGCCTGCCGGGGCATCAATTTCGCCCTGCTCGACGATGAAACCGCCGCCAACCGAATAGTAGGTCTGCAGCAGCAGGCTGCCCTGCTCGCCCATCGCTTCCAGGCTCATGGCATTGGGGTGGTAAGGCAGGTTCTCGTCGAGCAGCAACATGTCACGGTCAGACTCGAAGGCCAGCGGATGGCTGCCATCCAGCATCAGGCAATGCTCCTGCAGTACCTGGCCGATGCGCGACTCGATGGTGGCCGGGTCGATGCGGTCCGGCCACTGGCCCATCAGGCCAAGCAGGCAGGCACGATCGGTGGCGTGGCCAACCCCGGTAGCCGACAGCGAGCCATACAACCGCACTTCGACGCGCGTTACCCGCGCCAGCAGCCCCTGCTCACGCAGGGCCTGGGCAAACGTCGCCGCGGCCCGCATGGGGCCGACGGTGTGGGAGCTGGACGGCCCGATGCCGATTTTGAAAAGGTCGAAAACACTGATAGCCATGCTAATGCCTGACCGTACCCTGATTTGAATCCACAGCACGGTTATCTGAAGAAATTGAGCGGTATTGCGATTTTGCGCGATACTGACGCGCTGGATCATGGATGACCAACGAAACTTTCTAAGCAAGCCTTTAGCAGGACTAAACAATGCGACGGCAACTCAATGGCCAGATGTTCGTCTGGCTGCATGTATTCGCCTGTGCAGCCCGGCATCTGTCCTTTACCCGCTGTGCCGAAGAGCTCCACATCACCCCGGGCGCGGTCAGCCAGCAGATGCGCCAACTGGAAGAGCGCCTGGGTTACCGGCTGTTTCTGCGCCGGGCGCGCGGTGTGGAGTTGAGCGCCGAAGGGCAACGCCTGGCCCAGACGGTGGCGGAAGCCTACGGCAGCATCGAGGCTGAATTGTTGCGCCTGGACGCCGGTGAAATTCGCGGCACCTTGCGGGTGCGCTCAATTCCGTCGTTCCTGGCCAAATGGCTCACCCCGCGCCTGCCGCGTTTTCAGCAGCGTTACCCGGACATCGAGCTGCGCCTTGTGGCCGAAGACAGTGCCCAGGCATTGACCCCAGGCGACTTCGACCTGGCTATCGACCTGAACGATGGCAGCTACCCTGGCATGCTCTCGACACCGCTGCTGGACGAACAGATCTTTCCGGTGTGCTCACCCACCTTGCTGCGCGGGCGCCCGCCACTGCATGGCCCGGCGGACCTGGCGCACTACCCGCTGCTGCATGACATCACGGCCTGGCGTGGCAGTTCGGAGTATGCGGAATGGGAGTTCTACCTGGAGGGCATTGGCGCCGCCGGCCTGAATGTGCGGCGTGGGCATACCTTCAACCGCAACCACCTGACGATCGAGGCTGCAATCGCCGGTATTGGTGTAGCGATCGCCCGGCGCACGCTGCTGAATGACGAACTGGAGCGTGGCGCACTGATCGTGCCGTTCGGCGTGCCGATCGCCAACCACAAACGCTACGTGGTGCATTACCCGCCAGGCGGATTGAACCAGCCGGGCGCGCGGGCGGTGCATGACTGGCTGGTGGAGGAAGCGCGGGGGTTCAGGGAGCTGCATCCACTAAACAAGGAATAACCCGTTTTTGCGGCTACACACGTTGACTGTGGGAGCGGGTTTACCCGCGAACACCGGCGTAGCCGGTGCCATACCCCGCGTCGGATTCTTCGCGGGTAAACCCGCTCCCACACCGTGCGCGTCGAATTGCAAGCTCAGTAAGCCTGCTTGCCGGTAAAGGCATTGAGGGTGCGCACCAGAATCACGAAATCCAGCCACAGCGACCAGTTGTTGATGTACTCGATGTCCGAGTCCACCCGCTGGATCATCTGTTCGATGTCCTTGGTCTCCCCCCTGAAACCGCGCACTTGCGCCAGGCCAGTCATGCCCGGCTTGATGTTGTGGCGGGCAAAGTAATCGACGATGTCCTGCGAATATAACGTGTCATGTTGCAACGCATGTGGCCGTGGCCCAACCAGCGACATTTCCCCGGTCAGCACATTGAACAACTGTGGCAGTTCATCGAGGCTGGTGCGGCGGATGAAGGCGCCAATTTTAGTCAATCGCGGGTCATTCTTCTGCGCCTGTTTGACCACGCCATTGTCCGGCTGATGAACATGCATGCTTCTGAACTTCCAGATACGGAATGATTCGCCGGTCCAGCCCGTACGTTCCTGGCGGAAGAACACCGGCCCGGGGCTGGTGAATTTGATAGCCAGCGCAACGCCAATCAACACAGGCGATGCACACAGCAATATCAATGCCGCCAGCACCCGGTCCTCGATATTCTTCAGGAACAGGCTCATGCCCGTCAACGGTGTTTCAGACAAGGTCAGCACAGGAATACCGGCAATTTCCCGCACGCTGTGGTTGATCAGGCGCAACGAGAAAATATCCGGCACCCAGTTCACGGCAATGCACTTGTCGAGCAACTTGAAGTACACGTCGTTGATTACCTCGGAGCCCCCCAGCGGTGTCACCAGGTAGACGGTGCGAATGCCATGCTGGGCAACGATTTCATCCAGATCTGCAATGTGTCCGAGCACGGGCAGGCGCTGCTTGCCCTCGGCACCTTCGTACGCCTGCTCGCCAGCCTTGTCGGTCAGCACACACCCCAGTACCCGTTCGCCAAACCAGGGGTTGTTGCTGATTTTCTGATAAAGGAAATTGGCCAGGTCGCCGTTGCCGATAATCAGGGCATTGTCCAGCCGCGCATGCGCGGTAAAGCGTTTTTGCAATTCACGAACTGCAAAGTGCAAGAACAACTGGGCAATATAACCAATGATGAACAACTGCACGACCAATAACCGTGAGTAGGTTTCACTCTGTTTGGTGAGAAAGGCCATGACCACAAGAAAACAGAATGTTGCCGACCACGCCTTGAACAAGCGGAACGCCTTGATCGAAAGACCGACGTTAGTGCGGTAGATTGCATAGTGGTCGTAGATGACGGCCAGCGCACCCACCAGCAACAGCAGCATGATTACATAATCAGAGGTGATGTAACCAAACTGGTCATAGATGAGATACCAGGCAATACCGGTTACAGCAATACCATCGAGCCCCGCCTGAATGGCGTTACTTACGCTGCTTCTTCTTTGGAGTAAGGAACGACTGCTTCTGGGTTCGAAAACCATTTCAGACCTCATCTATTTGAGCGTAGCAAGTGCCGTCCATCAAACATCAAGTCTTGAATACAGCTTATTCAACGCCAGTGAAGCAGGATCGTGCAGCCCCCAAGCCACTCTCTCACTGTAGCAGCCACCCGCCATCAGCGCGGATTTTGGCCGATTCATACGGTGCCCCTGGCCGAATCGGCTGCCTTGCGGCACAGCAGGGTGCGCAGCAAGAACAACGGATTGCCCACCACATAACGCATGAACAAACGTTTCGGCTCGCGTAACAGCCGGTAGGCCCACTCGCCACCTACATGCCGCAACCACTGCGGTGCCCGGCTGACCTTGCCACCGAGAAAATCCAGGATCGCCCCGCCGCACACGATCAGGCACGGCCCGCCAACGGCTGCCAACCTCGCCGCCACCGCTTCCTGCTTGGGCATGCCCATCCCCAGCACGATCAGTTCCGGTTGCTGTTCCCTGGCCAGTTGCAAGTAGGTGTCGATACTGGCAAAGCCATCGTGGACCGATACCGGCACCACGCCAAACAAGGCTTCGCTGCGCTGCACCGCCTGGTTCAGGTACGGTTGCTGCGTGCCCCAGAACGCAACCCGCCGCCCGCGGTATGCCTCCATGAGGCTGGGTATGAAGTCGGTGCCATTCATGTTGAGCCCAGGCTCCAGCCCCAACCGGCGATACAGGATCGCCATGCCAGAGCCGTCGCGCAGCAGCACATCGGCCGCCGACAGCGCCTGACAATACTCACCGTCGTGCACCACCAGGTTCATTGCATGGGCATTGACGAACCCCAGCACGGTTGCTGATTTTGGGGCGGCGAGCCTTTCGAGCAGGCGCTGCGCCGCGGTGCTGTCAGGCACCACCTCAAGCGTGTCGATAATGCGCTTCCAGCGCTTCTGCCATTGCCACTGAGCCATCAGTCATCATCCCGTTTGGAGCGCACCCATTCGACTTGGCGCTTGATCAGGAACCCCAAATACAAGGGGATCTTCCTTGCGGCGTAAAAAGGCGCGTACAGCAGCACGGAAAACGGGATCAGCTCTCGGCAGAAGCGCGCCCACGCCAGCACCACGGCAAGGCCGAGCATGGCCAGCGCAGCAAGCGCGATCCATGCAGGTGTCGCATGGCCTGACAGCAGGTACACCAGCCAGGTCACCAGGTTAAGCCCGAGCAATGCCAGCACCAGCAACGCCAGGGGTGGCACCAACAGGTCCAGGGTCATGGCCAGCAGGTTGCCGTTGCGCCCCTTTATGGCGGCCAGCGCACGCTTGGGCGCATCGGCCAGCATCAAGCCCAGGTGGCCATGCTCCCAGCGGGTGCGCTGGCTGTTCATGCCTTGCTGGCTGGCAGGAAACTGGCTGGTGACCAATGCCTCGGGGCAAAACACCGGCGGCTTGCCCTGCTGGCACAGGTCCAGGCCCAGCTTCACATCTTCCACCAAGTGCCCATTGGCCAGGTTGATCAAGGCCAGGTCGTGCCAACCGAATGCCATGCCTGCCCCCATCAGCTGGCACGGCAGCCCCAGCCGCGCCCAACCACGCGGGCGCACCAGGTTCTTCACCCGCCAGGCAAACTCGGCCACCTGCACCTTCAGCCCGCTACCGGCAGGTGCACGCATCAGGTACAGCGCCTGCACCGGGCGTTGGGCCTGGTGATAACGGCGCGCCAGGCAGTCAATTGCCCCCTCGCCTACCTGGCAGTCGGCATCCACCACAATCACCACCTCGGGCGGTTGCTCGGCCAGGTGACGTACGCCGAAGTCCAGGGCATAGCCTTTGCCACGCAGCACCGTATCGAAGCGCTCCACCACCTCGGCGCCGGCCTCGCGGGCCAGCCGCGCCGTGTCGTCAGTGCAGTTGTCGGCCACCACCAGCAAACGGTCGCCGGCCAGTAACTGCGGGGTAATGCTCGCCAGCGTTGCACGAATGATCGCAGCCTCATCATGGGCCGGTACCAACACAGCCACCCGCGGGCGCACGCTGATGCCCAAGGGCCGCGAGCGCGGCGGCAGGCAAGCCAGCAGCATCTGCAGGAAGAAAACGGACACAGGCACGAAGGCGATGACCGCCAGCAGGCCCAGTAACCAACTCAATACACTCATCATGCGGATGCCTTGAAGTAGCCGGCCAGCTTGGCCGCCTCGGTGTCGATATCATGCCGTTGCAGCACGCGCTGGTAAGCAGCCTCGCCCATGCGCTGCAGCACTTCGGCGGGTTGCGCAAGGCACTCGGCCATGGCCTGGGCCAGTTCGTCCACGGCGCCAGCGGGGAACAGCCAACCGTTCTCGCCCGGGCGCACCAGCTCGGGGATACCGGCCACATAGGTGGTCAGCACCGGCCGGCGCAAGGCCATGGCTTCCATGATCACCACCGGCAGGCCCTCGGCGAAGCTGGGCAATACCAGTGCGCGGGCGGCAAGGATTTCCTCGCGCACCTGTGCGCTGCTGATCCAGCCGGTGATACGTACCTGCTGCAAGCCGTACCGGCTAATCAGGGCCTCGATCTGCTCGCGCATCTCACCGTCACCTGCCAGCACCAGTTCGAAGGCTATCGACTGCGCCGCAAGCTGATGCGCCGCCTCAAGCAACAGCAGCTGGCCTTTCTGTTCACAGAGCCGCCCGACGCACACCAGCCGTGGCACCGCCGGCACATCGACCGGCGCCACTTCATGAAAGCCTCGCTCCAGGCCGCAATGCACCACTTTTACCTTGGCCCAATGCTCGTGCGCCACCCAGCGAAAAAGCTGGCTGCGCCCGTAGGAACTTACCGCAGCCACAAAGGCGGCACGCCGCACCTTCTCACCCATGTGCAGGAACTGCGGCTTGTCGAATTCTTCCGGCCCATGCACGGTAAAGCTGTAGGCCGGACCGCCCAGCAGGTTGGCCAGCATCACCACCTCGGTCGAGTTGGTGCCAAAATGGGCATGCACGTGCCTGGCCTCCCCGGCCTGCAGCCATTGCAACACCTGGCAGGCCTCGGCCAGGTACACCAGGTGGTAGGGCCACGCGCGGTCGGCGCGCAGGCCAAGGCGCATGGCTACCCGCAACGCCTGGAAAAAGCGCCGCGGTTGCGCACGCAGCACCTGCCACGTTGGCGTCAGCAACCCCTTGACGCCGCCTTGCAACACATAACGGGTCCTGGCCCGCTCGCTCGTGTCCTCGGCGTCCTGCAACTCGGCGTCCCACCCCCGCAGGGCAATGCGTTGTACTTCTACGCCCTGGCGCTCCAGCGCCAGTATCTCGCGGCGGATGAAACTGTGGCTGACCTTCGGGTACTGATTGATGAAGTAAGCGATGCGCATACGAATCCAGATCCAAACCCGCTTGATGACCCACCTCCCCTGTCAACCTTCACTTCAGGCTGTCGACTACGGGCGGTCTGTCTACTGCCGATGCACTCACAGCAAATGCATCCCCCTGTTTTCCTTGTAGTCCAAGGTTGTGACTGCTGCTTGGCAATGCGGCCTGCAAGCGCGCGAAAACATCGTCGAGCATCGCCTGGCGACGGCGGTACATCGCTCGTTTTTTCGCTGGAATGTCGCTTTCTGCCCGTTGCGCCGGGTCCAGCGGCAGGGTGAAGAAATCCGCAAGATTCGAGGCGCTGGCACCGTGTTCCTGCCAGATGACGTCATAGTTGGCGGCAAGGTCCTGGCCTTTGTCGCTACCAAAATACGGATGCCGATGGTGCCGGCAGTCATCGCTGACCGCGTACAGTTGCGTCACGCCCAGCGTGCGGGCCAGACACTTCAGCGCTTCGAGCACCAGGCTGCGCGGGCGCAGGCCTTCGAAGTCCTTGGTCAGGTCGCGGTAGATGGCCAATGAGGTTTCGCTGTCGATGCCTTTGTGGATGCCCTGCACGGCACCGATGAACAGGTACAGCTGACCTTGGCTGCGGCACAGGGTGAACGCCAGTGAAGCCACGCGCAGGTCGCCCTGGAACAGGTTCAGCACCAACTCGCCTTCGCGTTTGAACCAGATCGGCCGGTCCAGCACCAGGCGGCAGCCCGGCGAATGGCTGGCCAGATCGCACAGCGTCAGGCTCTCATCCCGCCCCAGCAGCAACAGCCCCGGAAACTGGCCGGCCAGCACTTCAAAGTGCGAAGCGACCACTGCCAGGCGCTGCGGGGCTTCCCAGCATTTGCTGAGGTAAGGCCACTGCACGACACCGATGCAGTCCACGCCCAGCCGCTGCAAACCTTGCTCACCGATCGCCGCTTTCATCCGCTGCATGAACCCCTTCAGTTCAGGCCATTGCCTGGCAATCTGCCGCGTCAACTTGTACTTGTTGTTCAACGCCCGCAACGAGTAGCCCGGTTGCAAGGTAAACACGCTTTTCACGAGGGTGCCGAGCATCATGGTCATCTCTCATTTGTACTCGATCAACGCTGATTTGCCGGCCGCGAAACGGTGGCGCAAGAACTTCAGCTGGCCGAGCATTTCCGGGAATTTGCCCAACACCAGGAACACCGCCTGCAGCCAGTTTTCGCGCGCCGACTTGCCACCACGGCGAGCCAGGCGTACGGCCTGCAACGGGTAAATCAATAGCAACAGCAAGCCCCAGCCACCCAGCAGCAGGCAGGCCAGTGCGATCAGCAAAGGGATGCCCAGGCCCCATAACCAGGCCCGGCGCGACTCGCGCAACCAGTGCTGTTCGGGCGGCTGCCCGTGCAGGTAGGCCCCTTCGGCATAGGCATGGCCGGCACGCAGGCTGCGCCGCCACCACTGGCTGAACCGGGTCATGCCAGCGTCGTGCAGGGTCATCTCGGCAGCCAGGCGCCAGACCTTCCAGCCCGTGGCGCGCAAGCGTACGCACAGTTCAGGTTCCTCACCGGCAATCAGCTCGGCGCGATAGCCACCGACGGCGGCAAAAGCGTCTGCCCGCATCAGCGCATCGCCACCGCACGCCTTGGCTTCTCCGATGGGGGTGTCCCATTCCAGGTCGCACAACAGGTTGTACACCGACCGTTCCGGGAAGCGCTCACGCCGGCGCCCACACACCACCGCCACCTCGGGGTGCTGGTCGAGAAACACCTGCGCCGTGGCCAGCCAGTGGGGATCCACCTCGCAATCGCCATCGACAAACTGCACCAGTTGCATCGAAGGCAGTAGCCGCTGCAAGGCGCTGAACCCTTCGTTGCGTGCGCGCGCGGCGGTGAACGGGATGGCCATGTCCAGCGCCAACACTTCCACCCCCAGGCTGCGAGCCAGCTGCAGCGAGCCGTCGGTGGAGCCCGAGTCGACATACATGACCTTGCCCGCACCGTGCACCAGCGAACGCAGGCAGCGTTCCAGACGCGAGCCCTCGTTACGGCCGATCACCACCACACCGATTGCTGTCGCCATGGGCCTCACTCGACGGGCGCCGTGGCGGCTGGCTGCCGGGCTTTGATGGTCGCCGGCACCCCTACCGCCAGGCAATTGTCCGGCACATCCACCAGTACCACGGCATTGGCGCCGATGATCACGTTGTTGCCAATGCGGATGCTGCCCAGCACCTTGGCCCCGGTACCGATATCGACGTTGTTGCCAAACACCGGGGCAATCGGCTCGTCGACATTCTTCAGGCCCACCACCACACCGTTGCGGATGCGGCAGTCATCGCCAAACCGGGCATAGCCACTGACGACGATGCCACCAAAATGGTCGATGACGAAGTTGCGGCCGATCACCACTTCGCACGGCAGTTCGATGCCGGTGATGATCTGCACGAACTTGAACAGTACCTTGTAGACCAGCGAGAAGATTTTGCGCAGCAGCGCCGGGCGTACGGTGTAGCGCCAGCGGCCGAAGCGATACACCAGCAATACCCAGAACCCCTGGGCGCCCCAGTCTCCGCCATGGGCCCGCAGGTCGGCACGAATATTCTCGAACATGGCTCTACCTACCTTGTCGGTTGGGTGGCGTAGCGGGTCTTGAACAACAGTGACCAGGTCGCCCGGCAATGACGCCAGCAGGCCTGAATCGCCCCCCAGCCGCGTCGTTTCAACAGCGCCTTGAGTGCCAGTACCAGGTCGCCCAGGGTGACCAGCAGCATGTGCTGGGCAAGCCCCGACACCCCGTGATGCTTGCGGAAATACAACAGCTCGCTTTCGATCTGGTAGGACGAGATCTGCCGGCTGGCCGCCTCCAGCTCTGCCACCGACTTGGAGCTTTCACCACCGATGTGTACCACCGTGGTATGCGGGTAGAACACCACTTTCCAGCCCGCCTCCTTCACCCGCTTGCAGTGGTCCACCTCTTCGTAATAAAGGAAGTAGCGCGGGTCGAACAGGCCCACCTTGTCCAGTACTTCGCGGCGCACCAGGTAGAAGCAACCCGGCAACCAGTCGCATTCGCGCACCGAAGCGTGGTCCCAGGTCATTTCATCAACCATCTTCAACCCCGGAAAAAACCGCCCCAACCCGGTACGCCCGACAAACACGTTGAGCGGTGTCGGGAAGTAGCGGCAACTGGGCTGCAGATCGCCGTCGCGGCCTTCCAGGCGCACCCCCAGCACGCCGCACTCCGGGTGGGCGTCCATGTAGTCGAGGGTTTTTTGCAGGGAGTCGGCGGCAACGAAGGCATCGGTATTGAGCAGCAAGGCGTACTTGCCCTGCAGGTGCGCCAGCAACTGGTTGTTGGCCCGCCCGAAACCCACGTTCTGCTTGTTGCTCAGCAGCAATGCCTCGGGGCACACCTGGCCCATGCGCTGCACCGAGTCATCGCGCGAGGCGTTGTCCACCACCAGGTAGCTGGCCAGCCGCTCGCTGTCGGCCCGGCGCAACGCATCGAACATCGGCTGCAGCAGCCCGGCAGTATTGAAATTGACCACCATGACATCCACCGGTTTGCTAGCCATTTTTGCTGTCCCCGAAGAAGTACTGCCGCCTTTGGGCCATCAACTGCGGTTCCACTTCCGGGTCGTAGGCGCCTTTGCGCTGCTTGACCAGGTCGATCCATGGGTAGGATTCGCAACGGGCCTCGACCCGTTGGATCAACTGCTCGGTGGTACAGATGAATACGGCCGGGTTGCCACCATAGACAGTGCCTGGCGGTACGTCCTTGGTCACCACCGCCCCTGCGGCCACGATGGACTCAGGCCCGATGGTCACGCGGGGCATCACGATCGCACCATGGCCGATGAAGCAGTTGTCCTTGATGTCGATGAAACCGACCGAATCGAGGTGCTTGCCGAAGCGGTGTTCGATCAGCAGTACCACGCCGTCATGACCGATCAGCGTGCAGTCGGACAAGCCCACGCTGTTACCGATGCGAACCAGTGAAGGGTCGAGAAACTTGCAGCCCGTATTGACGAAGAAGTTGCTGCCGACCGAGTGAAAGTTGCCCCAACGGGCGAGGTAGGCACCCCATTCAAGCCCTGAAGGCTTGCAGAACCTCCTGTAGAACGTGCCCCCTCGCCCGGTTGCATGGGCATAGTGCGCCACTGCCTTGCGTATCCATCCCTTCATACTCCCTGGCCTCGCGATCTGAACAATCTGAAGTGTCCTGAGGCGTTCCGGTCTCGTTCTTTTAGGTGCTGACCGCAGCGCACTCACCCATGTACAACATGCATCACGCCACGGCGCCACTGGCCGCCGTCATCTTGGCATTGAGGTGGTCGGCCAGCCGCACGGCAAACTGCAACAGCGGCATGGTCGGGTTGGAGGCGCCACCCTTGGCAAAGATGCTGCTGCCGGCGACGTACAGGTTTTCGGTACCGAACACCTTGCAATTGGCATCGACAACGCCGAACTGCGGCGAGGCGGCCATGCGCGTGGTGCCCATGTGGTGGGCATGCGGTGCCATTTTCAGCGGCACCGACGTGTCATAGACAAAGTCGTTCAGCTTGACGAACCCCAGGTCCATGTCGGCAAATTGCTTGGCCAGCTCGCTGCCAATGCACTTGATGGTGTGCCGGTCGTCGGCGGTCAGCGCCCAATTGACATTGACCTTGGCCACGCCCAGCGCGTCCTTCTCGTCCAGCAGCGAAATGCGGCTGTGCAGGTTGGGGAACTGCTCGATCATGGTGCTGATCACGCCGTCACCGGGGCAACTGAACTTGGCGACGAACGCCACCTTGCTGGCAAAGCCCCAGTCACAGGCCAGGTTTTCAAGAAAATGCTTGACCTCGGCGGTGCGCCCATAGGTTTGCACATCGGCCAGCAAGGCGGCCGTGACGTTGCCTTTGCCCGCCTTGTACTCGTCGACGAAGGCATCGGTGGTGTAGTACTGGCGCGGCTCCGGGTCCTCCCCGGACTTGAGGATGAACGTGCCCAGGTCGATGTTCAGGTGCTCCATGAAGCACCCACCAGTCAGGCCGTCCTTGCTCACCACGCCCGCTGCCCGCAACGACTCGCTGTTGAGCAGTTGCCGGGCATTCTCGATTGCGCCCGTGGCCAGGATGAATTGTCGGGCAACCAGGCGCTGGCGTTTACGCTCATAGTCGGACAGGACCACCGCAGTCAGGTGCCCGGACGCCTTGTCGAACTCAAGGTCAACGCAGTTGCAGTTGATGAACACGTCCAGGCCCTTGGTCTGCTCCAGTGCCGTGGCGTATTTCTGGGCAAAACGCGTGGGCGGGCTGAGCAGGAAGCGGTCAGGCTCGAAATCGCCGCCACCGAGGCCGGTATTCATGGCATGAAAGTCCGACCCGGGCGGCAGGTCGACAATGTCCATGGCGGCCGGCAGGTAGCCTTCGATCTCCGAGTAAGGGATCGGCCAGCCCGGCAAGTCGCCCGGGGGGGCGATGGTGAAATCGGAGGGGGTAAAGGGCCGGCAGCGGCCAGCCCAGTGGTTCGATGTGCCGCCCAGGTAACGCAGGCGGGTTTCTTCTGCATACAACTCAAGGCCGGTAGAGGTACAGGCGTACAAGCCTTGTGAGTGCGGTGAGTACTCACGCCCCCCGCCTTCGGCGAGCAAGACGCTCCAGCCGGCGGTGGCCAGGCGCAGGCCAAGGGTGATCCCGGCCGGCCCTGCACCAATGATGCAGAAGTCATAGTGGTCACGCAGCGCTTTGTGCTGCTGATAGTCCTTGATCATGCGTGCTCGTTCCGAAAGTAGCGGGACGGCAATACCCAGCCGTTGATCACCACGTACCCGGTTTTTTCGGCAGGTTTGCCCGCAACAGCCGTTGAAGCGCCGAACACGGCGCTGCCTACGCCCAGCAAGACACAACTCTGGAGAAAGCCTCTACGCCCCAGCTGCCCAGAACAAAAAGTGAGCTTCCCCATGATTCCGTGCCCTGTCCCCATGAATGTTTCATTCAACCAGGCGTATCACAGCCAGTTGAAAAAGCTTGTCAGCAATGCCCCGCACAGTGCCCCGACCGGCAACATCGGCAACACCACCAGCTCACGCTTGAGGCTGAAGATATCCAGCTTGCAATTCACATACACGATCAGCACCAGCGTTGGCACGGTATGCAGGGCAACCCCCCAGATCGCCCAGTCCACACCGCCCATCGCCAGCAACAGCGGCAGTAGCCCCCACAGCGAGACCAGGCGGATGATGTTGTCCATGGCCTGGTATTTGGTCAGGCCCAGCGCAATCCACACCTGATGTGCCAATGTATAGCGCAATGTGAGGAACGACAGCGAGAGAATTGCAAGCATCGGGCCGGCTTCACTGTAACGTTCGTCGTACATCCAGCCGATCAGCAAAGGGCTGGCGGTCAAAAAACCGCCGCAGATGAACAGCACCAGCAGGTCGACCAGCAGACGGAAGCGGTAATACAGCGCCTTCAGGCGCTCCTTGTCGTCGGCCCGGGCCGCTTCGCTGAAGGCAGGCAGCGCCACGGCCCCGACAATTTTCATCAGTGCCATCTGCACCGCGCCAAGGATCAGCACGGCAATCGAATATACGCCTAGCTGCGCCGCCGACATACTGGCGCCAAACAGGATACGGTCGCCGTACATGGCCAGTACGCCCACCATCGACGACAACAGGATCCAGCGGCCGAACACGATCAGTTCGGTGAGCGCCGTGCGGTCCCAGCGCAAGTGGTTATTTGGCCCCTCGAGGGCGGTATGGCCCAGCACGGTCCAGGCCACGGCCGAAACCAGGCCGGCGATCACCAGCGCCCAGATCGAATGGGTAAGCAGGCCGAGTACCAGCATCACCACCAGCCCAGCCACTTGCGACGCCAGGTCCACCAGCACCACGCGCTTTTGTTGGAAAGTTCGTACAGCCACATCTATCTTGGTGGACTGGAAACCCCAGATCAGCGCCGACAGCCCGGTAACCGCCAGCACCATTGGCAATACGGGCGCGGCATACGTGGAGTCTGCCGGCCACAGCTCAGCCAGCTGGGCCAGCCAGGCGCCGAGGGCCAGCAGCAGGGTCAGGCCGAACAACAGGAAGCCGCGGATGATCTGCACGGTCCAGGCGGTATTGAGAAAGTCCGGGTCGTCACCCCGATGGCTCTGGATGATGTTCTGGCGCAGGCCTACGTCCGACAGCAAATGCAGGAGTACCGAAACGGTGGTGGCGATAACCATCACCCCGAACATTTCCGGCAGCAGCAGCCGAGCCATGATCAGGTTGCCGCCAAGGCGCATGACCTGTGATGCCACCTGCGATACCAGGTTCCATGACCCGGCCCTCATTGCCCGCTGGCGCAGGCTTGCGGAGGCTGACACATCAATCGACGGCATGACTTCAATCTCTGACTGATTGGCTAAAAGTCACTATAGTTTCAATTAGCCACGATGCTAGCCGTTGCCCACCGAGGGAAAGGTGTACATAGCCGATGCCTGAACATTTCCGTGCGTTGATCGTCATCCTGTTTCTGGCAAGCGTGGTGTTTCTGCTGGCACGGCGGCCTGCCACCGACCTTATACCGCTGGGCGACTTCATGCGCCGGCGCAATTTGTGGTTCCTGCTCACCGTGCTGGCCTTCGTCTCGCACAGCTTCTGGCTGTATCTGGGCGCGGGCGCCGTCATCCTGTTCATTGCCGGGCGCCGCGAGCACAACCCCATGGCGCTGTTCTACATGCTGCTGTTCCTGATTCCGCCGGCGTCGGTCCAGGTACCCGGGTTTGGCGTGGTCAACTACCTGGTCGACCTCAACCACATCCGCCTGCTGACCCTGTGCGTACTGTTGCCCGCGGCGCTGGAACTGCGCCGGCAGGGCGACACCCCGCGCTTTGGCCGCAGCTGGCCCGACAAATTGCTGGCGGCCGGCCTGGTGCTGATGAGCGTCCTGTACCTGCGCGAAACCACCCTCACCGACACGCTGCGCCAGGCCCTGTACCTGTATGTCGACGTCTTCCTGCCGTATTACGTCGCCAGCCGTGGCCTGCGCCAGATCAGCGACTTCAAGGACACCCTGCTGGCCTTCGTGCTCGCCTCTTTCGTACTGGCATTGATCGCCGTGGCCGAGTATGTGCGCCACTGGCTGCTGTACAGCGCACTGGTGGACGCCATGGGGGTGCCGTGGAGCATGTCCGGGTACCTGAGCCGTGGCGGCGCGCTGCGTGCCAGCGCCACCACCGGGCAGGCCATCGCACTGGGTTATGTGATGAGCGTGGCCATTGGCCTGTTCCTGTTCGTTCAGGGTTATGTTCGCAGCCCCCTGCAGCGGGCGATGGGCGGGCTGTTGCTGGCCGCCGGGCTGTTCGCGCCCTTGTCCCGTGGCCCGTGGATCGGCGTGGTGGTCATCGTGGTGGTGTTCATCGCCCTGGGCAAAGGGGCCGTCAAGCGCCTGACGCTGCTGGCGGCTGCCGGCATGCTCGCCCTGCCCTTGCTGACCATCGTGCCCGGCGGCGAAAAGGTGCTGGACCTGCTGCCCTTCATTGGCAACCTGGAAAAAGAGAACATCACCTACCGCGAGCGGCTGATGGACAATTCGTGGATCGTCATTCAGCAAAACCCGCTGTTCGGCTCGTTCGACTTCCGTAACACCCCGGAAATGCAATCGATGATCCAGGGCGAAGGCATCATCGACATCGTCAACACCTACATCAACCTCGCACTGCGGGTCGGGCTGGTCGGACTTGGCCTGTTCGTGGCGTTTTTCGCCGTGGTGCTGCTGGGGATCCGCAAGGCCATGCGCAGCTTTGCCGACAAGGACGACGAGCGACGACAGCTCGGGCGGGTGTTGCTGGCGACGCTGATCGGCATTCTGGTGATTATCTTCACCGTCAGCAGCATCACCTTCATCCCGGTGGTGTACTGGTCAATCGCAGGCCTTGGCGTGGCCTACATCCAGATGGTCCGACGGCTTGACGATAGCCAGGCCACCGAGCTGGCCGATGCAGGCCTTCAACCCAGGTAATGTCCATGAATGTGCTCACCCTGCGTCACCTTGTGCAGGCTTCGGCCATGGCTGGCCTGGCTTTGCTGCCGTTGGCCAGCTGGGCTTCGCAGTGGCAGGTCAGTGTCGATGAACAGAATGGCCTGCCTACGGTGACATACGGCGGCGGGCCGGTGATGAAAGCCAAGTTCGTCTTCTGGGCGGCCAACTGGAGCTGGACCGGCTTTTACACCGACTTCAAGGTCAATGGCCCCTACCATTACACGTTGCTGGGCAAGAACAAGGAGCTGGACTTCGACCTGAAGGCGGATATCCGCAAGGAACAGGCACAAACCCTGAGCTGGGCCTTCGACCTTACCGCCCACAGCCGCCAGGCCGGGGTGATGGGCGGCGGCATGGTGTTCCAGTTCGACCCGGCGCAGATCGCCGGCGACATGGGCGCCCCGCAATTGCTGCCCGACAACCGCGGCTGGTCGTGGGGCAAGGCCGACCAGGGCCGGCGCGTCGAGATGCGCTTCGAGCCGCCACTGGCCAAGGTCTATTTTGAGCGTGGCAACCCGTCCGAGCTGCGTGCGTTCCTCTACAAAGACCCGATCAACGCCGGCCAGCAGCAGCTCAAGGCGGTGCTCAACGTTACCGGCGACATCGAACTGGGCCCTACGCCCACCGAGCGTTTTGGCCTGGCCGACCCCACCAGCTGGCCCGATGACCAGCTGGACTGGCGCACCTCGCCGGTGGACCTGTCGTTCCTCAACGCCGCGGAAAAGCCCGCCGGCAAGCGCGGCTTCGTCAAGGCGGTCGGTGAACAGTTGATGTTTGCAGACAACACCCCGGTGCGCTTCTGGGGGACCAACCTGTCTGCCTATTCGCTGTTCAAGAGCCCCGACGAAGAAATCCGCCAACAGGCCAAGCGCCTGTCGGCACTGGGCTTCAACCTGGTGCGGCTGCACCACCACGACTCGCCGTGGGTCAGCCCGAACGTGTTTGGCGACGGCACCCTGGTGCGCGATACCCAGCAGCTCAGCGCCGAATCGCTGCGCAAGCTCGACTTGTGGATCAAGGCACTCAAGGACGAAGGCATCTACATCTGGCTGGACATGCACGTGCAACGTGCGTTGACCGCCAACGACAACATTGAAGACTTCGATGAGCTGCCCGAGAAGGAGGGCCGCGCAGACCTCAAGGGTTACGCCTACGTCAACGACAGTATCCAGAAGGCAATGAAACGCTTTGCCGAGCAATACCTGACCCACGTGAACGAATACACCGGCCTGGCCTACAAGGACGACCCGGCCATCGCCGCCGTGCTGATCACCAACGAAAACGACCTCACCCAGCACTACGGTAACGCGCTGATGCCGGACAAGGATGTACCGCGCCATAGCGAGCGCTACATGGCGGCAGCCAAAGCCTTCGCCAGGCAGCATGACCTACCCGCCGACCTTACCTGGCGTGCTTGGGAACATGGTCCGTCGAAACTGTTCCTCAACAACCTGGAGCAACGCTTCAACGCCGACATGATCGCCCACCTGCGTGGCCTGGGCGTGAAAGTGCCGATTGCCACCACCAGCACCTGGGGCGGCAACGGCCTCAGCGCACTGCCGGCGCTGACCGCAGGGGATGTAGTCGACGCCCACAGCTATGGCGCCATTGGCCAGCTGGAGAAGAACCCATTGACCAGCGACGGCATGATCGACTGGATCGCCGCCGCCCAGGTGGTCGGCAAACCGCTGACCGTCACCGAGTGGAACGCCGAGCCGTTCCCGCTGCCCGACCGCCACTCGTTGCCGCTGTACGTGGCCGGTACTGCCAGCCACCAGGGTTGGGACGCCATGATGCAGTACGCCTACAGCCAGCAAGGGTTCAACCCGGGCTGGCGCACGGCGGACAACTGGCACGCGTACAACGACCCGGCGATGATCGCCACCCTGCCCGCGGCCGCCCTGCTCTACCGCCGTGCGGACGTCAAGCCGGCCACCACCCGCTACGTGTTCGCACCGACGCCCGCCACCCTCTACAACCAGGAGATCACCCCGCGCAATTCGGTACTGTTGCGCACTGCCATGGAGAAGGGCCAACTGCAGATCGCCCTGCCGCCGACACCGGAACTGCCCTGGCTGAAACCCGCTGCCATCCCGTCTGGCGCGCAAGTGCTGCAGGACCCGGAACAATCGCTGCTGGCCGCCGATGCCACGGAGTCGGTGACCGACACCGGCGAGCTCAAGCGCAACTGGCAGCAAGGCATCTACACCATCGACACACCACTGACCCAGGCCGCCACCGGCTGGCTGGGTGGTCGCTCGATCAACCTGGGTGCAGTACAGGTACAGACGAAAACGCCTTACGCCAGCGTCGCGGTACAAAGCCTGGACGGCAAACCCTTGGGCCAGTCGCGTGAGCTGCTGCTGTCACTGGGCACGCGTGCCATGCCCAAGGCCGATGACAAGACACCGTTCAACGTCGAACCGCTTGAAGGCAGCTTGACCATCAAGGCACCCGCCGGTCTGAAACTGTTCGCCCGCGATGCACAGGCACAGTTGAAGGCATTGCCGGTGGACTACAAGAATGGGCAGTACAGCATTACGTTCGACGGCAACTACATGTCCAACTGGCTGTTCTTGAAATAGGGTATAGGGCCATCTACGCTCAGCTCACCTGTAGCTGATCATCCCACCTGCACGTTTCAGGGACGGTTCACTGCGTCTGTAAACAGCAGATTCCAGGAGGTGCGGATGAAATTTCTGGTAGTGGGTGGTGCGGGCTACATTGGCTCGCACATGGTCAAGCATCTGCTCGGTGCCGGCCATGAGGTGGTGGTGGCCGACTTGGTATCGCCTGGCCCCGGCATCCAGTGGGCCAAGCTCGACATTGCCGACGAAGCGGCCCTGGATGTGCTGTTCGGCGTTTGTCACTTCGATGCGGTGTTCCACTTTGCCTCGTTCATCCAGGTAGGCGAGTCCGTCAGCGCTCCCGGCAAGTACTACCAGAACAACGTCGCAGCCACCCTCGCCCTGCTGCAGGCGATGGTGAATGCCGGCATCAGGCACCTGGTGTTTTCTTCGAGTGCCGCCGTTTACGGTAACCCGCAGTACGTGCCGATCGATGAAGCGCATGCCAAAGGGCCGATCAACCCTTACGGGCTGAGCAAATGGATGGTCGAGCAGATTCTCGAGGACTTTGACCGGGCGTATGGCTTGAAATCGGTATGCCTGCGTTACTTCAATGCCGCCGGTGCCGACCCCGATGGCCAGCTGGGTGAACGCCACGAACCGGAAACCCACCTGATCCCGCTGATCCTGCAGGCCGCTTCAGGCCGCCGCGAGGCGGTGACGGTGTTTGGCCGGGATTACGATACCCCGGATGGCACCTGTATCCGCGACTACGTGCATGTGGCCGATTTGGCGACGGCGCATGCGTTGGCGGTGGATTACCTGTTGGCGGGTGGCGAGCGCGCTGCGTTCAACCTGGGCAACGGCCTGGGCTTTTCGGTGCAGCAAGTGATCGATACCGCCCGGGCGGTGACCAAGCGGCAGATCAATGCCCTTGACGCGCCACGCCGCGCTGGCGACCCGCCACGGCTGGTGGCGGATGCGAGCAAGGCGCTGCAGGTGCTGGGCTGGCGGCCGGAGTTTGCTTCGCTGGAGCAGATCGTGCGACATGCGTGGCAGTGGGAGTTGCAGTATCCCTGGGCCCGGTGAGTGGGTCTCAATTCCTGTAGGAGCAGCCTTGTGCTGCGAAGAGGCCAGTGCTGACATCCACAAAATGTGTTGTCTTTACTGGCCTCTTCGCAGCACAAGGCTGCTCCTACAAGAGCATGGTTTCAGGACTTTAGTAATACGTGCGTGGCTGCTCGTCGGCCTTGTTCAGCACTGTCCCGATCAGGTTCACCGTGGCCAGGTGATGCAGGCAGTCCTCGATTTCCTTCTTGTTGTTCATCCCGTTGGCCACCACCAGCAGTACACAATCGAATTTGGGTATGACGGTGATCGCATCGTCAGAGCTAAGCAGTGGCGGCAAATCGAAAATGCAGATGCGCGAGTCGTAGCGGTTGCGTAAATCGCTGATCAGGTTGTTTACCTTGGGCGACGACAGCATCTCGGTCGACATCGGCACCGGCACCCGCGTCGGCAACACCACAAAGCGCGGCAACGTCGGGTTTACAAGGCATTCCTGCAACTCGGCCTTGTCCGTCAGGTACTCGTTCAGCGCCTGCTCCATGGGCAGGCCAAGGGTACTACCCACCTTGGGCCGGCGCAGGTCAAAGTCCACCAGCAACGCCGTCTTGGTCGTGTGGTGGGCAATACTCATGGCCAGGTTGATCGCCAGCACCGTCTTGCCCGCCTCAGGCGTTGGCGAGGTGATGGCGAGGGTACGCCAGCCGTTCTCCTCCATGGCCCTGAGCACCTGCGTGCGCAGCAGGTCGATCGGCCCGTTCATGTTGGAGTTCTTGTTATACGCCACGATGCGGTGGCGCTCCAGATGGTCCGCCCGCAGCGGCACCACTTTGGTGTTCACATAATCGAACTGGCCAGGCACTTCCGCCAGGGCGGTGCCGGGGGCGGGTGACAATGCCTGGGGGGTACCCGGGGTAACCTGGTGAATATTGTTGCCAACAGTCGGCTTGGTCCTGTCCATCACTGCTTTCCCTATGCAAACCGAGATATGACTTTGTACAACAGCACATCCAGTGGCATGTAGAAGACGTGCACCAGCACTACCATGATAGCCGCCAACGCCAGTGCCGCCAGGATCAGCCAGTTACGCCAGCGTTTGCGCCTGGCCACGTCGGCCCGGGTATCGATGTAGGGGATTGCCACCAGCACCCGTTTGCCCAGCAGGTTTTCCAGCGCGCCGACGCCGCGCACGCGCTGGTTGAGCATTTCCAGCAACATCACCAGGGCACCGCCGCCTGCCGGTGCCAGTACCAGGCCCAACGCAGCGATCTTCTTGCGATTGGGCTTGATCGGTTTTTCAGGCATCAGCGGTGGCTCCAGCAGCACGAAGCGTTCGGCCTTGTTCTCCTGCTCCAGGCTTTCGGTAATCTTCGCGCCCATTTCCTTGGCGCGGATTTCTTCGTACTTCTTGCGCGCGTTATCGTGGTCACGCATCAAGGTCACCAGGCCACGCTCGACCTGCGGCGCCTCAAGGATCTCGGCCTCGTAGCCGTCCATCTTCCGGGTCAGCTCGCGCTTCTGGTCGGCCAGCGAACTGATACGATCCTGCGCCGCGCTCATCTTGGCCCGCACGCGCGCCACATCGAGGCTGACCGAGGACGCTGTTGTCGTGCCACCCCCGCTGGCTTCGAGCGCCTGTATCTTGCGTTTGACCGCCACCACATCCGGGTGGGCCTCCTTGTAGCGGGTCAGCAACCGGGCGTACTCAGCCTTGAGGCTTGGCAGGTCCTGGGGCTGGTCGGCACTCGCTGGCTTGCTGCCTTCGGTAGTCTTGGTGGCCAGGCCGGCATTGGCCGCTGACAACTCCAGCTCCAGGTAGCGCAGTTCTTCCTGGGCGGCCTTGTAGTCACGGTCGACTTCGCGGAACTCCAGCTCCGAACGCGAGAGCATGTTCATGCGCAGGGTCTGGTGCTCTGGCAAGGCATTGGCGTGGGCCTGCTTGAAATCGGCCAACTGGTTTTCCAGGCTGGCCAGTTCGGCCCCCAGCTTGTTGGCCTCCTGGGTCAGAAACTCGGTGGTTTCGTTGGCCCGCTCGGTGCGCTGCTTGAGGTTTTCGTTGAGGAACAGGGTGACCAGTTCGTCGGCCACTTCCTTGGCCACTTCCGCCTGCTTGTGTTCGAAGGACACATTGAACGCAACCGTCGCCTCGCCTCGCCCGCGCACGAACGTGGTGAGGGTTTCGACTACGATGGCATTGCGCATCTGGTCGATCTTGTCGGACTCGCTCAAGCGCTTGTCGGCGAACAGGTTGTACTTGTCGATGATGCGCAGCAGGTTCTCACGGGTCATCACCCGCTGGCGAATCACCTCGATGCGCTCATCGGCAAAGCTGGTGGTGTTGGTCGACACCAGCTCGGGGGAAATCTGTTGCGACTCCACAAGAATGGTGCCGGTCGACTGGTAGAGCGGCGGCACCATCAACGCGACCGCCACGGTCGCGGCAAGAATGACTACGGCACTCACCCCTAACACCAGGGCCCTGTCCTTGATAATGGCGATGTAATCTCTGATGGAGAGTTCGTAGTCAGACTTCATGGGGCCACCTGCCTGAAGTTCAGATGTCGGGGTACCTGTACGTCAACGTCAAACCAACGATCGTAGCGGTTGCGTCGGGCGCCCGGTCCTGTTGCCGTTCCTTGTACATAAGCGACAGGCGCAGGTCCCAGTACGGTGAAAACTGGCGGCTGGCCCAGACGCTGTAAGTCTGCAATGTATTAGGGCTCTGCCCTTTGCTGTCTTGCCAGGCAGCGTCAGCGCCCACCCGGGACAGCTCGGTGAGCGCATAGCTCCACACACCACGCACCTGGTCCAGCTCGGCGAAGCCGCCTTCGGCACTGGCCACCGTGCTGCGCTCGGCGGTCAGGCTGGCATCGGCACGCGTGCCGGTGTACAGCAACGCCAGTCCACCTTCCCCGCGTCGGCCGCCGCCATCGCCAGACACCTGGTTGACGCCAATGTGGGCATCGGCGCTCAAACCCTCGGCAAGCTGGTACTTGATGCCGACTGCCGGGGTGTAGCTGTTGGAGGCGGTCGCGGTAAGGTCCTGCTCGGGCTCATAGCGTCGGGCCCCGAAGCGGGTATACACGTCGGCCCGCTCGCTCCAGGCGTAGGTCCAGGTAAATACGTTTGCCAGTTCGTCGTAGCCCGTCAGCGTACTGATGTCATAACGGGCACGGTTGAAGGTGGTTTCGTTGCTCAACGTACTGCGCTCGGTAACCGCCTGGCTCCAGTTGCCGGTCAGGGTGTAGAGCTTTTGCGTACCGTCGGTGGTAATTACCCCGGTATCCAGCACGGTCCCCGACAGGGTCGAACTTTCGTTGTAGCGCGCCACCAGGCCGAAACGCCCACGCTCGGTGGTGCGCTGCCAGCCCAGGCTGATATCAGGGTCTTCACGGTCATCGACCACATCCGTGTCGGACGAGCGCAACACATGCATGCCCAGCCCCAACCTCAATTCGTCCTGGTCGAAGGTACCGATCAGGGTGTAGTCCGGCGCGATGATCGTGCGCGTTACACCCTTTTCCCCCGACGTCAGCAACAACGGGTTGCTGTCATATTCGACGGATGTCGGTACCACCACCGTAGACTGCCAATTTGCCGCCAGGACCGCGTCCGTGAACGGCAAGACCAAGATTGCCGTTGCAATGCGAGTTGTTCTAAGAAGAGGCATTAAATGTTCTTATTAAAGGCAAGATCAAGGAACGACCAGCGTGTCGCCAGCCTGAAGTTGGATGTTGGTGGACATGTCCCGCCCAGACACCAGGTCCTTATATCGCACGGGCAGGATCTTTTGGGAAGCGCCGGTGCCGCGGACCACCTTGATATCGCTTTCGTCAGCAAACTTGTCCAGGCCGCCCGACATGCTCAGCGCCTGAAGCACTGCGGTGGGCCCCGCCATCTGCACGGGCCCCGGCTTGATCACTTTGCCTTGGACATAGACCAGATTGCCGGCGATGCTCTTGACGACAACGCTGACGTTCGGATCGGGGAGGAATTTTTCGAGTTTGGCAGCCACTTGCTTCTCGACTGCCGTTACATCCAGCCCGGCAACATTGATGCGCCCGGCCAAGGGGAAGGTAATACTGCCATCGGGTAGTACGGTGGCTTCTTGACGCAGGCTGTCTTCCTGCCACACCGAAACCATCACCACATCACCGGGGCTGAGCAGGTAAGCCGCACCACTCTGATCGGCGTTGCCGGCACTGGACCACACGGTCAGCACGCAGAATGCGGCAATCAATGAACGCATCATGAGGGTCCCTCCGGCCAAATGGCCCGAAAAAGAGCACTGAATGAGAACAGCACACCAACTCTCGCTCTGCTTCGCGGCTTAAACCCGCCGCGATGGCCTCAACCTTCCTGGAGGCCCCAACCTTGACGCTTTACAGGAGGGCTGCATTGCTCTGCAACCAAGGCCTTTCAATGGCTACTGGGAATATAGCAACGGTTGGGAAATTCACAAGCCAGGCCCCGGGCTTGCAACAACCTCTGGCCGCTCTGGAAAGGAGCCGGTCAGCCTCAGATTTTTCTTCTGTTTGCCACCAGCACAAAGCCAACAACCGCGAAGGCCAACAACCAGCCGGCGGTTGAAACAGGAATGATACTGTTTTGGTTTACATACGAATCGGCCGCACGCGCAGCACCACTCAGCAACACCAGCAAGAACATCGATTTGATAATCAGAGTCGTGCGCATACGCCCCTCCAAAAAAACAGGAAAATCAATTAGTTATTTGCTCGGTGTGGCGGGAGTTGTTTCGCTGTTGACTTGAGCTTATGGGCACAATGACACTACGTCAATGATCCGACACCATAATAAAATTCAATGGGAGATGGGCGTATTCGTCAAAATGTCGACATGCAAATTATGCAAAGAAATGCCGCTGCGATGGAGGCTGCGTTTCACGGATGAGAATACGTGGGGGCGTGCCCTGCCCCCTGTGGTTTTATTCGTCTGCGTGGTGAACCACGACCAGCAATTGCGCCGGCCGGGCACCTACCGAGCGTAGTCGGTGTGGTGTCTGGGCGTTGAAATGCAAGGCATCGCCCTGCTCCAGCAGCACCCGTTCGCTCATGAAGTCCACCTCCACCTGGCCTGCGTGCACGAACAGAAACTCCTCGCCCAGGTGTTCCTTGAACGTGGGGTCGCTGAACTCGGGCGGCGGCTGGATCAGGAACGGCAGCAGGCTGCGCTGCCCGACCTGGCTGGTGAGGGCTGCATAGCCCGGGCCTTGCCCATCGCCGACCAGGGCCTGGCGTTCGCCATGGCGCACCAGGCTGTAGCGGCTCTGGCCGACCTGCTCTTCGGCAAACAGCTCTTCGACGTTGACGTTCAACGCCCGGGCGAGCTTTAGCGCGGCGGCAATCGAGGGTGTATTCAGGCCGCGCTCGACCTTCGACAGGTAGCTTTTGGTCATACCGGTCTTCTCGGCCAACATTTCCAGGGTCATTCCCAGTTTCTTACGCAGCAGTTTCAATCGGATAGACATGTGACGCGGGTTTCCCAGGCTGAGGCAGCCTGGCAATGATACGTAAACTGCCCAGGAAATGCTGGGGCTGCTTTGCAGCCCATCGCCGGCAAGCCAGGCTCCCACAAATATAGCATCACTTTCGAGGCATGCGCCGTACCTGTGGGAGCTGGCTTGCCGGCGATGGGCCGCACAGCGGCCCTGCCTTCATGGCATCACAGGCGGTACGTACTGCAGCGTCGTCCCCAGCGCCCACAGCAGCACCAGCACCAGCGGCACGTGCACCAGCAACTGCACGAACGAGAAGCCGATCAGGTCGCGCGCCTTGAGCCCCAGCACGCCCAGCAGCGGCAGCATGTAGAACGGGTTGATCAGGTTCGGCAAGGCTTCGGCCGCGTTGTAGATCTGCACCGCCCAGCCCAGGTGGTACTGCAGGTCGTTGGCCACCAGCATCACGTACGGTGCCTCGATGATCCACTTGCCACCGCCCGAAGGGATGAAGAAGCCCAGTACCGCCGAATACACCCCCATCAGCACGGCATAGGTGTCATGGGTGGCAATCTGGGTGAAGAACAGCGAAATATGGTGCGCCAGGGTCTGTTCATCGACGCCCTTCACCTGGGTGAGAATGGCCGCGATGGAACCGTACAGCGGGAACTGGATCAGCACACCCGTGGTGGTCGGTACGGCGCGCGCCACCGCGTCAAGGAAGCTGCGCGGGCGCCAGTGCAGCAAGGCACCGAGCATGATGAACAGCAGGTTGTAGGTATTCAGCCCGGAGATCGCAGTAATCGCAGGCTTGGTGGCGAACTCCTGGTAGAGCCAGCCAGCGGCCAGGGCCACCAGCAGCAGGATCAGGATCGGGCTGTGCTCCAGCCACTCACCCGGGCGGGTGCGCTGCGGTGCAGGTGGCGCCGTGAAGCTGGGGTCGACGCCGCAGTCTTCGGCACTGCGCGCGCTGTTCGGGCCTGGGGCCGTGGCGTAGGCCATGAACAGCGAGACCACCACCAGCGCCGCCAGCATGACGCCGGACTGCCAGAGGAAGATGGTTTCAGTGAACGGGATCACCCCGGTAATCGACAGGATCGAAGGTGGCAGGCTGGCCGGGTTGGCCTGCAGCTGCGCCGCCGACGATGACAACCCCAGTGCCCACACTGCGCCCAGGCCCAGGTAGGCGGCCGCGCCGGCGGCGCGGTAGTCCATCTTCAGGTCGGTGCGCCGCGCCAGTGCGCGTACCAGCAGGCCACCGAACACCAGCGACAGGCCCCAGTTGAGCAAGGACGCCAGCATCGAGATCAGCGCTACCCAGCACACTGCCGAGCGACCATTGCCGGGGATGCGCGCCAGGCGATCGATCAGCCGTGCGGCGGGTGGCGAGCTGGCCACCACGTAACCGCCGATGACCACGAAGGCCATCTGCATGGTGAACGGGATCAGGCTCCAGAACCCATCGCCAAAGGCCTTGGCGGTGTCGGTCGGCTTGGCCCCCATGGCCAGGGCACCGATGCACACCAGCAGCACAGCAAGGGCGGCGAACACCCAGGAGTCGGGGAACCAGCGTTCGGCCCAGTTGGAACAGCGCAAGGCAAAGCGCGCGGAACGGCTGTCTTGAATTTCAGCGGCCACAGTCGAATTCCTTTTATTGGTTTTATCGGATAAATCAGCAAAAACACAAAACCCCTGTAGGAGCAGCCTTGTGCTGCGAAGGGGCCAGTGCAGACAAACATTATGTGAATGCCTGCACTGGCCGCTTCGCAGCACAAGGCTGCTCCTACAGGGGGCGGTGTGATGCGGGTAACTAGAAGGTCATTTCCTTCACATCATCCGGCACGATCAGCTTGCCGGCGGTTTTCGCGATGATCTCTTCAACGCTTACCCCTGGGGCGGTTTCGCGCAGGATGAAGGCGCCGTCTTCGATCTCCAGGTAGGCCAGGTCGGTCAGCACCTTGCGGATGCAGCCGGCACCGGTCAGCGGCAGGCTGCATTGCGCCAGCAACTTGGACTCACCGTCCTTGGAGGCGTGGGTCATGGTGACAATGATGTTCTCGGCGCCAGCCACCAGGTCCATGGCACCGCCCATGCCCTTGACCAGCTTGCCGGGGATCATCCACGAGGCGATGTTGCCTTGCACGTCCACTTCGAAGGCGCCCAGCACGGTCAGGTCGACGTGGCCACCACGGATCATGGCGAACGATTGTGCCGAATCGAAAATCGAGGCACCGCGGCGGGCGGTGACAGTTTGCTTGCCGGCGTTGATCATGTCGGCATCAAGGGTACTTTCGGTCGGGAATTCGCCCATGCCGAGCAGGCCGTTTTCCGATTGCAGCATCACATCCATGTCGGCGGGTACGTAGTTGGCCACCAGGGTCGGAATACCGATGCCCAGGTTGACGTAGTAGCCGTCCTTCAGTTCACGTGCGACGCGTTGCGCCATCTGTTCGCGGGTCAGTGCCATGGTCAGGATCTCTTTGTTGTTCTGGTAGAGGCCGCTCAGGCCTTGACGGTGCGC
This sequence comes from Pseudomonas sp. WOUb67, assembly GCF_050058005.1. NCBI lineage: Bacteria > Pseudomonadati > Pseudomonadota > Gammaproteobacteria > Pseudomonadales > Pseudomonadaceae > Pseudomonas > Pseudomonas sp. WOUb67. The sequence goes on from NZ_CP170112.1 coordinate 4,143,089, forward strand.
TTTTCGATACGCTTTTCGAAAGTGCCGACGATGACACGGTCCACGTAGATGCCCGGGGTGTGGATTTCGCTGGGCAACAGCACGCCGGGCTCGACGATCTCTTCCACTTCGACCACGGTGATCTTGCCGGCGGTGGCCGCCAGCGGGTTGAAGTTTTGCGCGGTGTTGCGGTACACCACGTTGCCGTAGTGGTCGGCCTTCCAGCCCTTGACGATGGCGAAGTCACCGGTGATGGATTCTTCAAGGATGTACTTGCGGCCATTGAACTCGCGCACTTCCTTGCCCTCGGCAACCGGGGTGCCGTAGCCGGTAGCGGTGAAGAACGCCGGGATTCCGGCACCGCCGGCGCGCATTTTTTCGGCCAAGGTGCCCTGAGGAGTCAGCTCCACGTCCAGCTCACCGCTGAGCAGTTGGCGTTCGAATTCGGCGTTTTCACCCACATAGGAGGCGATCATCTTGCGAATCTGCCGGTCTTCCAGCAACACGCCCAGGCCGAAGCCGTCGACGCCGCAGTTGTTCGACACTACGGTCAAGCCCTTGACGCCGCGTCGCTTGATTTCGCTGATGAGGTTTTCCGGGATGCCGCACAGGCCGAAACCACCGGCCAGCACTGTCATGTTGTCGGTCAGGCCTTCGAGGGCCTGTTCGTAGGTTGCAACGCGCTTGTCCAGTCCGGCCATGCTGATCCGCCTTTTGTAGTTGTAGAACCGACGAGGCTGTCGGTGAGCGTGTGCAGACATCTTCACCGCACGCGACTGATTTGTTAATTTTGTTTTCGTCATCGATTGATAACTTTTACAAAACAAACAATAGGCCTGCCATGAACGTCAAGCAACTGCGTGCCTTTGTCGCCGTGGCCAAGTACCAGAGCTTCGCCCAGGCCGGTGAGCACCTGCATATCTCGCAGCCCGCCCTGAGCCTGACCATCAAGGCCCTGGAAGAAAACCTCGGCGGCGCCCTGCTCAGCCGCACCACACGCAGCGTCAGCCTGACCGCCGAGGGCGAGGTGTTGCTGCCGCTGGCTCGGCGCCTGCTGGCGGACTGGGACGACACTGAAGAGATGCTGCGCCAACGCTTCACCCTGCAACTGGGTCGGGTGTCGGTGGCGGCCATGCCCGCCTTTGCCGGCAACCTCCTGCCCCACTCGCTCAAGGTGTTTCGCCAGCGCTACCCCAAGGTCAACGTCACGGTGCATGACGTGATCAACGAACAGGTGCTGGAACTGGTACGCCATCGCCGCGTCGAACTGGGCATCGGCTTCGAGCCGGACAACATCGACGGCCTGGACTTCCGCCCGTTGTACCTGGACCGATTCGTCGCGGTGGTCCCGGCCGACTCGCCCCTGGCGCTGTTGCCCCAGGTCAGCTGGGCACAGCTGATGGCTGAAGACTTCGTGGCCCTGCAACGCCCTTCGGCGGTGCGCCTGCTGATGGAGCAGAATGTGGCTGCCCACCACGGCAAACTGGCCGTGGCATTCGAGAGCCACCAGCTGGCAACCATTGGCCGCATGGTCGCCAGCGGCCTGGGGGTCAGTGCCGTACCGGCGCTGTGCATCAACCAGATGCAGGAACTCGGCGCCCGCTGCATTACGCTGGTGGAGCCCACCGTCGAACGGCGCATCGGCGTGATTGCCCTCAGCGAACACAAGCTTTCCACTGCAGCCCAGGCGCTGCTTGAGGTTCTGCTTTCCAATACCCGGATCCCGGAGGTGACATGCGTTACGTGAAACTGGCAGGTTCGAGCGTTCCGGCCATTGGCCAGGGCACCTGGTACATGGGTGAAGACTCCAGCCGCAAGGCTGCCGAGGTGGCAGCCCTGCAACAGGGTATCGAGATGGGCCTGACCCTGATCGACACCGCCGAGATGTATGCCGAAGGCGGGGCGGAAGAAGTGGTTGGCCAGGCCATTGCCGGGCGCCGCGACCAGGTGTTTCTGGTCAGCAAGGTGTACCCGCACAATGCCAGCCTGCGCAGCATGGCGGCCGCGTGCGAGCGCAGCCTCGCCCGCCTGGGTACCGACTGCATCGACCTGTACCTGCTGCACTGGCGTGGCCAACACCCGCTGGAAGAAACCGTCGAAGCCTTCGAGCGTTTGCGCGCGCAAGGCAAGATCAAGCGCTGGGGCGTGTCCAACTTCGACGTCGACGACCTGCGCGAACTGCACCAACCTGACTGCGCCACCAACCAGGTGCTGTACAACCCGGCCCAGCGTGGAATCGAGTTCGACCTGCTGCCGTGGTGCGAAAAGCGCGCGCTGCCGACCATGGCCTACTGCCCGCTGGCCCAGGCCGGGCGCTTGTTGCAGCACCCGGTGCTGGCAGAAATCGCCGAGCGCCATGGTGCCACACCTGCCCAGGTCAGCCTGGCGTGGGTGACCCGCACTGATGGGGTGATCGCCATCCCCAAAGCCGTGGCGCCCGAGCATGTGCGGCTGAATGCGGCCGCAGGTGCACTGACCTTGAACAGCGAAGACCTGCGGGCGATCGACCGGGCGTTCCCGGCGCCGACACGCAAGCAGCGGTTGGCGATGGTGTAGGGCGAGCGCAATCTGGACCAGAACGCGATCCCTGTGGGAGCGGGCATGCCCGCGAACACCGATGCAACGCGGTGGCTGCTTCGCGGGCACGCCCGCTCCCACAGGGGTCCTCGCAAGGACCGAGATTCGAGCACAACGCCTGTTTGCATAATTGCGGCATCGGGGCTTAATGAAAGTCCCGGCTGCGCACATCCAGCCCTTGCAGCAACGGGCTCACATCCTCCAGCCGCCGGGCAATCAGGTGCCGCACGCCATTCTCCTGCTCCAGCCGCCCACTGACCTTGAGCAGCTTCGACCCCACCAGCGCCCGACGCTGCCGTTCGGCAATGTCCCGCCACACCACCACGTTGACCATCCCGTGCTCATCTTCCAGGGTGACAAAGGTCACTCCGCTGGCGGTCTGGGGCCGTTGCCGCCCCACCACCAACCCGGCCACGGCAATGTTGTCGCCATGTTCCACACCCTGCAAATCGCTGGAGCTGCGACACCCCAGCGCCCTCAGGCGTGAGCGCAACAGGGCCAGCGGATGCGGCCCCAGCGTGGTGCCCAGGGCCTGATAATCGGCCATCAGGTCTTCACCTACGGTTGGCACAGGCAAGTCCACTGGCGTTTCAGGCACCGCTTCTATCTCGGCGAACAGGGGCAGCTGCGGCTGCACCGCCGCCACCTGCCAGCGTGCCTGATGCCGATCACTGGCCAAGGCACGCAGCGCACCACCATCGGCCAGGCGGGCTCGGGCCCGTGAATCGAGCCCGGCACGCAGGCACAGGTCTTCGACATCGCGCCATGGCCGTTGCGCCCTCGCCTGCTCCAGGCGCCTGGCATCCGCCTCGGCCAAACCGCGCACCAGGCGCAAGCCCATACGAATAGCCAATGTGCCTTCAGCATCAGGCTCGAGGGTGCAGTCCCACTCGCTTTGGCAAACATCTACCGGTCGCACCTCGATACCCTGGCGCCGGGCCTCTTGCAACAACTGGTCAGGGCTGTAGAACCCCATGGGCCAGCTATTGACCAACGCGCAGGTAAAGATTGCCGGCTCATGGCACTTAAGCCAGCTGCTGGCATAACACAACAAGGCAAAGCTGGCCGCGTGCGATTCCGGGAAGCCATAGCTGCCAAAACCCTTGATCTGCTCGAAGATGCGCTCGGCAAACGCCAGGTCGTAACCATTGCGCAGCATGCCTTGCACCAGCCGCTCGCGGTGCGGCTCCAGGCCACCGTGGCGCTTCCAGGCCGCCATGCTGCGGCGTAACTGGTCGGCCTCGCCCGGCGTGTAATCAGCGGCTACCATGGCCAGTTCCATCACCTGCTCCTGGAACAGCGGCACACCCAAGGTGCGCTCGAACACTTCCTTGAGCTGCGGCGATGGGTAGGTTACCGGTTCCTGCTTCAGGCGCCGGCGCAGGTACGGGTGCACCATGTCGCCCTGGATCGGCCCGGGGCGGACAATCGCCACTTCGATGACCAGGTCATAGAACGTGTTGGGCCGCAGCCGAGGCAGCATGGCCATCTGCGCGCGCGACTCGATCTGGAACACCCCCATGGTCTCGGCGCGGCTGATCATCGCGTAGGTGGCCGGGTCTTCGTCGGGGATGGTGGCCAGGGTCAGTTGCCGGCCGCGATGGTGCTGCAGCAGGTCGAAGCAGCGGCGCAGGGCACTGAGCATGCCCAGCGCCAGCACGTCGACCTTGAGCAGGCCGACCATGTCCAGGTCATCCTTGTCCCACTGGATCACCGTGCGCTCCGCCATCGCGGCATTCTCCACCGGCACCAGCTGGTCGAGTGGCTGCTGGGAGATGACAAAGCCGCCCGGGTGCTGCGACAGGTGCCGAGGGAAGCCGATCAGCTCGCCAGCCAGCACCAGCACCCGGCGCAGTGAAGGGCTGCCGGCCTCAAAGCCGGCCTCGGCCAGGCGCTGGTCATCGGGAATGCGGTCGCTCCAGCGACCACAGCATTTGGCCAGCGCATCCACCTGGTCCACCGGCAAACCCAATACCCGCGCCACATCGCGCACCGCACCCGCGGCATGGTAGGTGTTGACCACCGCCGTCAGTGCCGCACGGTCCCGCCCATAGCGGCGAAACACGTACTGGATCACTTCTTCGCGCCGGTCATGTTCGAAGTCCACGTCGATATCAGGCGGCTCGTTGCGTTCACGCGACAGGAAGCGCTCGAACAGCAGGCGATGCTGCATGGGGTCGAGCTCGGTAATACCCAGCACGAAACACACCACCGAGTTGGCCGCCGAACCGCGGCCCTGGCACAAGATGCGTTGGCTGCGGGCGAAGGCGACGATGTCGTGCACGGTCAGGAAGTAACTTTCGTAACCGAGCTCCTCGATCAGCGCCAACTCCGTGGCCAGCACATCACGCACCTTGTCACTCGCCCCCCCTGGCCAGCGTAGCGGCAAGCCCTGCTCGCACAGTTCACGCAACCAGCTTGCCGGGGTATGGCCCTGGGGCACCAGTTCGCGCGGGTACTGGTATTTCAACTCGCTCAGGTCAAATTGGCAGCGCTCGGCAATGGCCAGGGTCTCGGCCAGCAGGTCGGCAGGATAGAGTTCGCCCAACTGTGCCTGGCTGCGCAGGTGCCGCTCACCATTGGCAAACAGAAAGCGCCCGGCCTCGGCCACCTGGCAATGCTGGCGGATGGCGGTCATGCAGTCCTGCAAGGCACGGCGACCGCGCACATGCATGTGCACATCGCCACAGGCCACGACGCGGATACCCACTTCAGCCGCCAGGCCTCGCAAGCGTTGCAGGTGCAGGGCATCGTCACTGCCTCGGTGCAGGTGCACGGCCAGCCACAGGCGTTCGCCGAACACACTGCGTAACCATTCACCCGTGGCCATGTCGGCGCAGTCATCGGCCACCCACAGCGCCAGCAGGCCTTGATGGTGCTGCTGCAGGTCATCGCGAAACAGCTGGTACTCGCCCTTTTGCGCCCGCCGACGGGCCCGCGTGATCAGCGCGCACAAACTCTGGTAACCGGCCAGGTTCTCTACCAGCAGCACCAGCTTGGGGCCGTCCTGCAGCTGCACCTCACTGCCCACGATCAGCCGTAGCTGGTGCGCCTTGGCAGCCTGCCAGGCCCGAACGATGCCAGCCAAGGTGCATTCGTCAGTAATCGCCAGGGCCTGGTAGCCCTGTTCACGCGCGCGCCGGAACAGCTCGTCGGCGCTCGACGCCCCGCGCTGGAAGCTGAAATTGGACAGGCAATGCAGCTCGGCATACCCCGGCGTGCTCATGCGAACCAGCCCTGCAGCCACAGCGGGCCGGCCTGGCCCAGGTCGCGGTAGGCCCAGCCGCGCAGGCCATCACGGGTTTCGATGCGGTAGTAGTCGCGGCGCACGTCGCCGCCATCCCACCAGCCCGACTCGATGCGTTCGGCCTGGCCCTGTACCTGGTAGCTGGCGCCGTCCAGCGCCATCGGGGCTGGCAGCAGCCAGCCCGGGCGACTGCCCGGGGCAACCGGCATGATGCCTTGAGCGCCTTGCTCGGTCAGCTGCCAGGCGCACTCGGGGCGGTGATCGGCTGCAGCGCTCAGCCCCTTCACGGCCTCATCCCCCAGGCGAGCGCGCAACCGCTCGCGCAATTGTTCCCAGGGTTGTGCCTGCTGCGCACGAGGGTCGAACAACGCCTGGTGCTGGGGCACGAAGGGTGGCAGGTCCTCGGCAACCAGCCGCAGGTTGCGCACGGGGGCGGGAATGCGCAGCGGCTCCAGGCGCCCACGGGCCAGTTCGAACAGCATGGCGGCATCGCGTTCGGCAGCCAGCAGGCCTACCTTGAGCAGGGTGTCCGGCCCTTCGGCATGTTCCAGGTGCAGGCAAAAGCGCTGCACGCCACAATCGCGCCCGGCGAGGAATACGGCAAGGTCGTTGAGCATGCGCCGCAGGGGGAACAGCAGTGCCTGGTGCGACTCGACGTCGAAGTTCAGCTCCAGCCGGGTTTCGAAACGGTCCGGTGGCTGGTAGAAGTCCAGGCCCAGATTGCGCAGGCCAAGCAGCTGGTCGAGGTGCAACTGCACCTGCGCCGTAAAACGCCTCGCCAATGTATCGCGCGGCAAGGACAGCACCTGGCCCAGCTGGCGCAGGCCCATGCGGGCAAAAGCTTCGGCGGCGTCTGCCGGCAAGCCGACACGGGTGATAGGCATGCCTAGCAGGGCCGTACGGGTAGCGTCGGCATCGCCCACGGCCAAGCCATCATGACCATTGGCAAGCATGCGCGCCGCCACCGGGTTGCTGGCCAGGACAATGCGTTGGCGCAGGCCCAGGTCTGCCAGCTCCTGGCGCAGACGTGCCTCGAACAAGGGCCAGGGGCCGAACAGTTGCAGGCTGGAGCCTACTTCCAGTAGCAACGCCCGCGGGTAATGCAGGCTGACCTGGGCACTGAAGCGATAGGCCCAGGCCGCCAGCAATTGCTGCACCTGCTCGATACGCCTGGGGTCGGCTTCGACGCAGGTGAAACCCTCCGCCAGGGCACGTGCCGCCGTCAGGGTCTGCCCTGCCCTCAGCCCGAGTGCGGCCGCTGCCGGGCTGACCGCTTGCAATACCCGACGCTGGGTAGGTCCGCCAAGCAGCACCAAGGGTGTGTCAGGGTCGTCACGCTCACGCAGGACCGTGTCCAGCGCCAGCTGCGGGAGCAGGATGCAGGCCCAGAGCATGGTGCATCAGCCCCGCCCCGGGCAGGCGATGGGCAGCGTCGGTGGCATGCCGCCCCGGCTTTTCAGCACACGCCACTGCGCCGGACGGGTGTCGACAGCAACCCGCAGCGCTGCTGGCGACGGATTGTGTGCTGCCTGGTGCGGCCGGCAGGCGAATGCCAGCGCCTGGCCGGTTTCTGCGGCCACCTGCAAACGCCGCAGGGCCCGGTCATCGGCACGTTCAGGCCAGCACAGCACCGCCGCGCAACTGCCCGAGCGCAGGCACTGCTCGGCGGCCCACAGGGCATCGGCAGGGGCGGCATCCACCTGCACCAGCCAGCGCAGGTCCACCCCCGCTGCCTGCCAGGCCGGTGCGTAAGGAATGAACGGCGGCGCCACCAGTACTACCCGGCTACCTTCAGCACTTAGCCGCGCCAGTGTGGGCCACAGCAGTTGCAGTTCGCCGCAACCAGGGCTGGCCAGTAGCAACTCGCTGAGTGCCGCCGCCGGCCAGCCGCCCTCAGGCAGGCGCTCGTCAAGGGCAGCATGGCCGGTCGGCTGCAAGTCGAGTGGCCGTGCCTGGGCCTGCCGCCCGCGCCAGACACGGCGCTGGTCGAGCAGCCTGTCGAGATCGACCACTGCGCCCATCAGTCACGCCTCAGCAGGCCGCAGAACACGCCTTCGATGAAAAATTCCTGTTCTGGCTGCACATCGATGGGTGCATAGGCCGGGTTGCGTGGCAACAGCCGGTAACCGCTGCCCTGGCGCTGCAGGCGCTTGATGGTCACTTCGCCGTCCAGGCGCGCAACCACGATCTGGCCATCACGGGCGTCGGCCTGTTGAAGGATGCCGACCAGGTCACCGTCGAAGATGCCGTCGTCGACCATCGAATCGCCACGCACTTTAAGCAGGTAGTCAGGGGTGCGACGGAACAGGCTGGGGTCGAGCAGCAACTGTTCGTGGATATCGAGGTCCGGGCCGATCGGGGCGCCAGCCGCCACCTGGCCCAGCACCGGCACTTCAAGGATTTCCGGCCGACGCAGCGGTGCGGCCAGGCGAATGCCCCGCGCCTGGTTCGGCGTGACATCAATGTAACCGGCCTGGCACAGGGCGGTGATGTGCTTGCGCGCAACGCTGCGCGAAGCAAAACCGAAGCGCGTGGCGATATCGGCCAGGCTCGGTGGCTGCCCTTGGTCGGCAATGCGCTCGCGGATGAATTCGAAGATGGCGCGGCGTTTGGGGGTAAGATTGTCCATGGAGTACATTTGTACTCTTTTCAGCGCACGCTGAACAGCCCCCTTCGTCGTCAGATCTCGTCCTGACCACGTTGCTGGATGTTTTTGCACGCTCATGGCTTTGAGATGGCGCTCAGCGGGTTCCGGCGCCTTGACCTGGGCGCCCGAAAATCACTGTGCAGCTATCGCGCTCCCGCCCTCGCTAACCCGTCCTATAACGTCAAAAAGCCGCATACTGGCGGCTTTTTGACAATTCTTTCCAGCTAAGCCGAAGGGCCGTCGGTGACCTTGTCGACGTAGGCTTCCATAAACCAATCAGGCTGGTCTTCAGTCTTGTACACGAGGGATGTACCGTCAGTGATCTCAGCCAGCCAGATAGAACTATCCCCCGAGTTGTCGAATATATAGGCTCGGTTAGAGGGAGCGACTGCCTCAGGCAACAGCTTGAGTGACCGATGGTAACGCTGAACTATCTTGTCGACCGGGACGTTGTGACCACCGTCATCAGCACGGTTAGCCACTCGGTTAATGTTGATTTTCGGCGTGTCGGTAGCCACGAAATAAAGGTACGTGCGATAGCCCTTTTCCTGAGCCTGAAGCATGAATGCAACCTTATCGTACGACGACATCACCGTCTCGAACGTAAAGCTGACGCGATTGTCCAGGAGTTTATGCCTGATGAAATCAGCGATCACCGAAGCGTGGTATGATCGAAGTCGATGCGACGAACATCGAGATGAAGCCCGTCGATGTCAAACAAGCCAGCCTGCTCTTGCAGTTGCTCTTTCTGAATAAGACCGTGTGCAGCGAAGAAAGCACTGAACTCGTCAGTAGTTGCCTGGACATTGAACGAGGCGAGGTCGACAATACCTTCGGCTTTCGCTGCTTTCTCGATTTCGTCCGCGTTTACATAGGTATTTATCAGGCCAGCCGGGACCTGCTCTTTTATAGTGCTTTTACCCGACCCATTTGGCCCCGCAAACATGCGTAGTCTAGGCACCGGCACTGGCGCTGACTCGCTGAACCTGGATAGGTCGGCCAACGTTCACCTTTCGACGCGGCTTGGCCTCACCGACTACCGTCGCCGAGCCATCGGCCTTGGATTCGACCAGGCAATTGCCCTGCACCCTTATCACCGTGTGTCCGGCTGCAAGCGCACGAACATAGGCACTACGGGTCGCACTTTCAGCAACTGCTGGTATCTCGCCTTCAAGGTACCGAATCTCTTGTTCAGTGAGACCCTTTTTCTTCCGCATACCTTTCTCCTCGGAGGGATGGACGTGGTTGGTACCATTCTAGCCACGTTAGGCATTTTACAGAAGCATCAGACCAGCTGATCGCGTTCTTCAGGCGTGCGGGGTGACCGGATAGCCAACGAATCAATTGAGTCCAGTTCCCGGGATTTTCGATATCATCTTCGCGTTTGTGACTTTGCCCTGGATATCCCATGCTGACCGCCCTGCTGTTCGACCTCGACGGAACCCTCACCGACACCGACACCCTGCACCTGCAGGCCTTTCGCCAACTGCTGCGTGAACAGGACGGCCGCGAACTGAGCCAGGCGCAGTTCGATGCCCAGGTCAGCGGCCGCGCCAACGGTGAGCTGTTCGCCGAGCTGTTCAGCGGCGCGAGCGTCGAACAGTGCCAGGCGCTGGCCGACCGCAAGGAAGCATTGTTCCGCGACCTGTCGCCCTCTCTTGAACCGATGCGAGGCCTGTTGCGCCTGCTGGACCATGCCCAGGCCCATGACATCGGCATGTGCGTGGTAACCAACGCACCGCGGCTGAACGCCGAACACATGCTGAACGCCATGGGCCTTGGCCAGCATTTCGAACATGTGCTGGTGGCCGAGGAACTGGCACGGCCCAAGCCAGACCCGCTGCCTTACCTCACCGGCCTGCAGCGGCTGGGCGTCGAGGCCGGGCAGGCGCTGGCTTTCGAGGATTCATTGCCGGGGGTGGCGGCAGCCAGTGGCGCGGGGATCTTTACCGTGGGCGTGGCTACGACGCAGACGCCGGAGCGGTTGCTGGAGGCGGGTGCCAAGCTGGTTGTTAAGGACTTCAATGACCCGGCGTTGTGGGGGTTGATCGAGCGTATGGCTTGAGGTGTGGGGTGTGTTTGAGATCGAGCGCCGCCCGCGCGGCGCTTCGCAGCACAAGGCTGCTCCTACATCTGTTTCGGGCCAGTAACACCTGGGCCAACGCGCGCGTCCGCCTGGTTTGTCCGACACGATATCGAGGTAAACACCAAGGGGGCCGCGCGCCTCTGCCGCAGGAATAATTGGCCCGAAACAAATGTAGGAGCAGCCTTGTGCTGCGAAGCGCCGCGCGGGCGGCGCTCGATCTCAAACACACCATAACTCTGAAGCCATACTCACCCAGGCCACCCATGCTCATCGACGAAGAACTGACGCTCAAAAAGCTGGAAACCTTCCTCGCCTTCATGCGCACCGGCAACCTCGGCCGCGCGGCGGTCGAGTTGTCCACCAGCGCCGTCAGCGTGCACCGCGCCATCCACTCGCTGGAAAGCGCCCTGCGCTGCCCGTTGTTCAAGCACGAAGGCCGCCAGCTGATCCCGCTGGAAAGCGCCTACGTGCTGGAAAAGAAAGCCCGGCAGCTGATCCAGGACGCCGAGCAGATGGTGCGCCACACCCGTGAGGCCGCGGGGTTCTACGCCGAGCGCTTCCGCCTGGGTGCGCTCTATTCGCTGACGGTAAAAACCGTGCCCAAACTGGTCATGGGCCTGAAACTGCGCCGCAGCGAGCTGAACATCGACCTCACCCTGGGCTCCAACGTCGACTTGCTGCAGCGCCTGAAAAACCACGAGCTGGAAGCCATTCTGGTGTCGCTCGACGAAAGTGTCAGCGACCCGGCCTGCGAGCAGCTGGCGCTGTTTTCCGACGACATCTTCCTTGCTGTCCCCACCGACTCGCCCTTCGCCGAACAGGCCGAAGTGGACCTGGCCGACCTCGCCGACTCCACCTTCATCACCCTGACCCAGGGCTTCGCCACCCACCGCGATGGCGCGCGGGTGTTCCAGCAGGCCGGCTTCGAGCCCAAGGTAGCCATGCAGGTGAACGACATCTTCACCCTGCTGAGCATGGTCAGCTCGGGTGTGGGCTTTGCCCTGCTGCCCGGGCGCATCGCGGCGGTGTACGAAAACCGCGTCCGGCTGATTGCCTTGAAGCCGCAATACCGCTTGCAGCAGCACATTGGCGTGGTGTTTCTGAAAGCGCGGGAGCGGGAGCCCAACTTGCTGGCACTCCTTGCAGAGTGCCGGATGTACAGCCGGGATAACTAACCTGCGCCAGCACCGGCCAGCGCAGGCTCGTGGGGTCAAAGGTCGTAACGCAACGCCAGGCCCACGGTGCGCGGTGCGCCCACATCAAGGATGTCACCGCTGCGGTTGTTGGTGATGTATTCCTTGTCGAAGGCGTTCTTCACAAAACCGGACACGGCAATGTTGCGGGTGATCTTGTACTCGGTATTGAAGTTGGCCAGCCAGTAGTTGTCGCTGCGACGCTCACCGGTGACTTGCCCCGCGTCATCGAACTCATACTCGGACGGCGCCGTGCTCTGGTAGACGACGTCGGTGTTGAGGGTAAGGCGCTCGTTCCAGCGATAGGTCGCGCCCAGCGACATCTTGTATTTGGGCGAATAGAGGAAGGCTTCGCCACTCATGTCGCGACCGTCGCCGGTGACAAAGTCCTTGTACTTGCCGTCGGTCACCGAGGCTGCAGCATTGAGGGTCAACTGTTCGCCGAAGTCTTTTTCGACAGACACCTCAAGGCCCTTGATATCACTGCTGCCGGCGTTGAACACATGGACGAACTCGGTGTTCGGGTCCAGCACGCTGACCTGCTGGTCTTTCCAGTCGGTGTAGTACAGGTTGGCGCGGGTGCGCAGCGTATCGTCGAAGAACGAGCCACGGTAGGAGAACTCGTAGTTGGTGGTGTATTCCGGGTCGTAGGCCTCATGCCCGCCACCGGCACGCATGTTCACCCCACCGCCGCGATACCCCTTCTGCACCATGAAGCCCAGGTACTGCCCATCGGCCAGTTCATAGTCCAGGCCAAGCTTGGGCAGCACGGCGTCAAACGATTTGCTGACCTTGCCGGGGCTGGAGAAGTCGTCCTGGTCAATGTCGGTGTCGTTGGTTTCGTGGTCGTAGCGCAGGCCGGTGATCAGCGTCCAGCGCGGAATGAAGGTCCAGTTGATCTCGCCGAACAGCGCCTGGTTTTCAATGGTGGTATCGCCCTTGGCAGTGCCGAACAGGCTGTCGTCGAACAACAGGCGGTCATGGAAGTTGTTGGTGTTGTGCCCGTAGTAGGCCCCGACAAAGCTCTTCAAGGTGTCGCCGTTGTAATTCAGGCGCAGTTCCTGGCTGAACAGGTTGCCGTCCTGCTGGCGCAACACCACCTGGTTGGCATCGGCCGACTGGTCGAAGTCCAGGCGGGCGTCGTAGTCCGAGCGGGTGTTGGCGGTAAGGCTGGTCAGCGACCAGTAATCGTCCAGACGGTAGTCGACCTTGGCGCTGACCGTGTCCTGCTCCAGCTTGTCGTAGGCCTTGGTGTTGGACGTCATCTTGTAGTAGCGGACCTTGCCGTTTTCCCGCATGACGGTGTTATCACCCTTGCGGCTTTCACCGTGGGCATAGGTCAGCAGGATATCGAGGTCGTCGCTGGGCAGGATCAGCAACTTGCCGCGGGCATTGGCGGTACGGGTGGGGTTGGCATCGTCGTGCAGGGTGGTGTTGTCGATGTAGCCATCACCTTGCTGATAGTCCACGGCAATCCGGCCGGCTACCTTGCTGTCGACCAGCGCACCGCCACCGGCCACGGCCGCCCCGCGTTCGCCGTAGTTGCCCATGTTGGTCTGCGCCGAGAAACTGGGGTCGAAGGTGGGGTTACGGGTCTGGATCACCACCGCACCCGCCAGGGAGTTGCGGCCCTGGGTAGTGGATTGCGGGCCGAGGAATACCTCGACCTGCTCGGTATCCCAAAGCTGCATGGGGCTCAAGGTCAAGGCGCGGTTGGGTTGTACGGCGCCGTCGACAAACACCGACACCGCACCATTGAGTGTCGCAGGCCCCTGGTCCTCGAACCCGGACACGGGTACGCCACGGATACCCCAGTTTTCATTGCCTGACTGGTTGTACACACCGGGCGTGCGGGCAAACACATCGACCAGGTTGTGGTCTTCCTTCTCGCGCAGTTGCTTGTCGGTAATCACGACGACGCTCGACTGGGTCTGCGCCAGGGTGCGGTTGATCTTTTCCCCGGTCACCGTGATCTGTTCCAGCTCCACCGCCCCGACCGGTGCCGCTGCCCAGGCATTGTTTGCCAGGCACAGGGCCGACCCCACTGCCAATGCCAGTGTACTTTTCTTGACGTCCACGCCCCGCTCCTTCGACAGATTGCTTTTGTTATTGCCGTACGCACGCACGTTCTTCGGTGCAGGCGGAGCGGAGTCTGGGGCAAAGGTAACGGGAAGTAAATACTATTGATAACGTGTCTCATTTATGACAAGGGAAGCCCTGCTCGCGTGCCACCCTTGCAGCAAAACCGCCAACGCTGCCAAGCCTGCAGGGATCAGCAATGAGGCGAACACTTGCGCAAAGCTCCAGCCCAGCGCCAGCATCTGGGCCCCGGCAAAGGCGCTGAGCACGGCGCCAATGCGCCCGATGCCGCTCATCCAGCTGGCACCGGTCGCCCGTGCTTCAGTGGGGTAAAAGGCCGCCGCCAGTGCATTCATGCCAACGCTCGCGCCATTGAGCCCAAAGCCCACGGCGCAGGCAATGGCGCACAGCCAGGCGAAATCCCCCGCCACCTGGCCAATCGTGAAGATAACCGCGCCGCTGAACAGAAACGTCAGCATCAGTACGCGCTGCGGGTTACAGCGGTCCATGGCCCAGCCTACTGAAATCGCCCCTACCGGGCCGCCAATCTGGAAACAGGCCGTGACAATGGCGGCTTCGGACACCGAAAAACCACCGCCCTCCTTCACCAGCGTGGGCAGCCAGCCGCTGAACAGGTAGACCAGGAACAGCGCCAGCACGTAGCCCGCCCAGAGCATGCAGGTACCAAAGCGGTAGCGCGGCGAGAGGATAGTGCCAATCGCGCCACCCGTGCCTTGGGGTTTGGCGGGCATGACAAAGGTACTGCCGGCGTTGACATGTTCAGGGGCCAGGCGGCGGACAATGGCCAGAATGCGCTGGCGGTCTGCGCCTTTGCTGACCAAAAAGGTGACCGATTCCGGCAGCCGCCAATACAGCAGCGGCAAGACCAGCAGCGGCAACACCCCGCCCAGTACCAGCACACTGCGCCAACCCAGGTTGGGAATCATCCAGGCGCTGACGAAACCACCCATCGCTGCCCCCAGGGAGAACCCGCAGAACGCCAGGGTGATCAGCAGCGAGCGGCTGCGCGCCGGGGCGTATTCGCTGACCAGGGTGCTGGCATTGGGCATGGCAGCCCCCAGGCCCAGGCCGGTCAGAAAGCGCAGCGCAACCAGGGTTTCCAGGTTTGGGGAAAAAGCCGAGGCCAGGGTCCAGATGCCAAACAGCAGCACGCTGCACAGCAATACCGCCTTGCGCCCGTAGCGGTCAGCCAGGGGGCCGGCAATCAGTGCGCCAAGGGCCAGGCCGATCAGCGCGGCGCTCAATACCGGGCCCAGGCTTTGCGCATCCAGGCCCCAGTCGCTTTTCAGTTGCGGGGCAATGAAGCCGATGATGGCCACGTCCAGGCCGTCCAGGGCAATGATCAGGAAGCCGAGGAACACCACCCATTTCTGGTAGCGGCCGATGGGTTGCTGGTCGATCAGTTGGCGCACGTCGAGCGTGTTGTTCATGGGTATCACCTGTTGTTGTTTTTATGACGGTGTTTCGTGAGTAAGCGGCTGGGTCGAGATCGGTGTAGGAGCAGCCTTGTGCTGCGAAAGGGCCAGCAGCATCACAGATGCGTCTGTGGTTTTAACGGCCTCTTCGCAGCACAAGGCTGCTCCTACAGCGCCAGCGCACGCCTTAAGAGCGAAGGCTGGGTAAGCGCACTGGCCGGATGATCCGTGTTTCCTGTGCCACCACCAGGTCACGGGTGGCGTGCAGATACGCGGCAAAGTCCGGGTCGGCATCCCGCGCCGCACTGCGCTTTTCAAAGTCATCGAGGCTGTCATAACCCCACAGGTGCACCACCTGGTTCAGCGGCCCGATGCTGCTGGTGTAGAACGCCAGCGGTGCGCCGAGGTGGCGCAGCAGGATCGGCATCGCCAACTGGTCGAAGGCTTCGAGAAAGGCCGCCATGCAGCGCGGGCGGATGGTATAGATGCGGTGATCGACCACTGCCTTGTCCATCACGCCACCTCCCGCGCAGTGTCCGCCGCCGCCAGCCCCTGCTCGACACCGGCCAGGTGGCGCCCGGTGATGTAGCCAAAGGTCATGATCGGCCCGAGGGTAATGCCGGCACCGGGGTAGTTGCCGCCCATGATGCTGGCGCGGTCGTTACCCACCGCATACAGCCCTTCGATGGCCTGCCCGTCGGCGGCCAGCACTTCGCCGACCACGCTGGTGCGCAGCCCGTCGAAGGTGCCCAGGTCGCCCATGATCACCTTCACGGCAAAGTACGGCCCCTCGCCCACTGGCGCCACGCAAGGGTTGGGCTGTTGCTGCGGGTCGGCCAGGTAGCGGTTGAAGCTGGTATTGCCGCGGCCGTACTGGCGGTCCTCACCCTGCACTGCGCCCAGGTTGTAATCGCGCACGGTCCGTTCCAGCCCTTGCGCATCGATACCGGCCTTGCCTGCCAGCTCGGCCAGGGTCTTGCCCTTGAGCAGGTAGCCGTTACGCAACAGTGGCCCCGTCGGCACCGGGGCAGGCTTGGCGAAACCCAGGCCGTACTTGGCCAGGGTGCGGCGGTCGCACACCAGCCACATGGCCGTCTCTGCCTGGTCGGCACAGGCTTCGATCAGCGCTGCGCCCACGTCGTGGTAGGAGTTGGACTCGTTGGTGAAACGCTGGCCCGAACGCAGCACCCCGATCACACCTGGTTTGTAGCGGTCGAGCAGATGCGGAAAGGCGATGTAACGCCCGGCACCCACCGGCACCTTCGACACGGGCATCCAGGCTGCTGGCGCTTGCAGGCGGATATCAACCTTGGCACCCAGCGCCTCGGCCATGCGAGCACCATCGCCGGTATTGCCCGCTGGCACCGGTGAAAAATGCTCACCACCTCGACGCACATGCGGGTAGGCCTGACGCAACCGTTGCAGGTCATGGGAGAACCCACCACAGGCCAGCACCACCCCGCGCCGGGCCTGAATGCGCACTTCGCTGTCGCCTTGCCCGGCCAATGCCCCCACCACCCGCCCACCGTCGCGCAGCAGCTGCCGCGCCGGGGTGCCGGTGAGGATCGGGATGCCCAGGTCCAATGCCGAGCGCACCAGGCGCGCCGCCAAGGCATTGCCGCTGGTGACCTGAGTGCCGCGACGATACACGGCCAGCTCCTTCAGGTGGGTCAGCAGGCGCTTGGCCACATACACAAATGACGTCAACGAGCGGGTAACGTTGAAGAAGTGCTTGAGGTCGGCATTCGACGAATTGAACATCATGCCGATGAAGGTGATGGTTTTCAGCGGCGGGCGCAGGCGCGACATGTCTGGCCCGAGGCCACGGATGTCGTAAGGTGCGGCCAATATGGAGCGACCGACATCCACGCCACCCTCTACCTGGGGGTGATAGTCGGGGTACAGCGTAGGCACGAACTTGACGGCGGTTTCCCGCTCAAAAAAGTCCACCATTTGCGGCCCGTAGCGCAAGAACGCCTCGACCCCCGCCGCGTCAAAGCAGGCACCGGTTTCGTTACGCAGGTAAGTCATGGCCGCCTCAGGGCTGTCGTTGGCCCCGTGCCTGTTGCCAGGCACCCACAGCACACCGCCGGAAAACGCCGTGGTACCGCCAAAACAGTCGTCTTTTTCGATGACGATCACGTCAAGGCCGTGCTTCTTCGCTGTAATCGCCGTCGCCAGGCCACCGGCGCCCGCGCCGACCACCAGCACATCGCAGTTTCGTGTGGTCATGAGCGTGCCCCCTCGAAGCCTGGGCGCGGTATCAGCGCCATGGGCATGCTCTCGAGCCCGCCATCCACGGTCAGCTCTGCGCCGTTGATGTAGTCGGCGCGCCGGCTGGCCAGAAACAGCACGGCTTCGGCGATGTCCTGTGGCTCACCGATGCGCTGGTTGGCCGTCATGGCGCTGCGCTGGCGTTCGATTTGCGGGTCGGCATAAAACGCTGCGGACAAGGGTGTGCGGATCAACCCTGGGCACACTGCGTTGCTGCGCACCCCGCGCGGCCCCCATTCCACGGCAATCTGCCGCGACAGCATGCTGACCCCGGCCTTGGCCGCACTGTAGGCGCCGCTGTTGGGTTGTGGGTAATGGGCGGCAATCGAGGCCACGTGCACGATACGGCCCTCGCCCCGGGCCAGCATCGAACGGCCAAAGGACTGGGCACACAGCAGGTAACCCGTGAGGTTGACCGCCAGCACCTGGTTCCATTGCTCCAGGGTCAGCACGTCCAGCGCACCGGGGCGCAGCACGCTGGCATTGTTGACCAGTACATCGCAGCGCCCATGCAGCGCCTGAACCTGGGCGGCAGCCTGCTCCACGCTGGCCGGGTCGGCGATGTCGCAGCCCAGGGCGCTGACCTCACCGACACTGTGTTCACCCAGGGTGGCAGCCAGTTCACGGCATTTGTCCAGGTCACGGTCCAGCAGCACCACATGGGCGTGCTGCTCGACCAGGGCGCCGGCCAGCGCTGCGCCGATACCACCGGCGGCACCGGTGACCACGCATACGGCCGAGTCCAGGCCCAGCCATTGAGAGGGGATCTTGTTGTTGTGCATGCTGCTCTCCAGAGTGTCGCTTCATCTGGGCCACAGCCTAGGGCCGGCAGGCACACCGGCAGAATGGACAAAACCTGCAACCAGCCCCACATTCCCGACAATTTTCGCCCTGCCGCCTGAAGCCTGCAGGCAGCTGTGGCACAGTAGCCAGGTACCGAACAGAACAATTACAACACCATGAACAAGATCCCCAACTACGCCCTGTACGGTGAAACCGCGCAACCGGTGTGGCACGAAGCCTTGCATGTGGAGCAGATCTCCCAGCGGTCTGGCGCACACAACTGGGAAATAGCCGCGCACCGTCATGAAGGCTTGCTGCAGCTGCTGTACCTGCAAAGCGGCGGCGGTGAAGTGCTGTTCGACAGTGACCGGCTCCAGGTGCAGGCGCCCTGCGTGGTGTATGTACCGGCGCAAGTGGTGCATGGTTTCCATTGGGCCGACCAGGTCGAGGGCCTGGTGATCACCGCCGCCCAGCACCCGCTGGAAAGCATTGCCCAGGTGCTGGCACCCAACCTGCTGGTGCAGGTGCGCAAACCGCAGGTGATCGCCCTGCCGTTGTGGGCAGCCGATGAAGACCCGCTGTTGCCGCTGTGCATGGCTTTGCGCGAGGAGTACCACAACCGCGCCCGTGAGCATGTGGCCAGCAGCATGGCGCTGTTGCTGACGCTACTGATCCAGGTGCTGCGCCATGAACCGCACCTGCCCCACGGCGAGCAGCGTCCAGTGTCAAGGCGCAGCCAGCAGCTGACCGCTTTTCGTGAGTTGGTGGACCTGCATTACCGCGCGCACTGGCCACTAGCGGACTACGCCGCCGAGCTCGGCATGACCCTGGCTACGCTGGGGCGCTTGTGCCAGGAGCACCTGGGCATGACGCCCATGAATGTGATCAATGCCCGGCTGGTGCTGGAGGCCAAGCGCATGCTGGGGCATTCAAGCCTGAGTGTGAAAGAGATCGCCCATGAACTGGGGTTTGCCGATGTGGGGTATTTCAGCCGGTTCTTTCGCAAGCATGCAGGGGTGAGCCCTAGCGGGTTTCGCGAGGGTCAATAACACCTGCCGGCTTTTACTGTGGCCTGCACGGGCCTCTTCGCAGCACAAGGCTGCTCCTACAGGAGCACGCGATACCTGTAGGAGCAGCCTTGTGCTGCGAAGAGGCCGGCACAGGTCAGCACTAGACCGCCAAGGCCCGCTGCACCTCACCCACCGTGGTTGCCAGGCTGCTCAGGTGCAGGTTCATCACCCGATCCACGGGTGCCTGATCCAGCGGCCAGTGCAAGGCAATGCTGCCGGCCAGGCGCCCTTCGGCATGCACCGGCAAAGCAATGGCGCGGATCAGGAATGGCAAGCGCACCGGGTATTCCCAGTACCCTTCCGTCCGCTGGCCGAAGCCTTTGTGCGCGTCTTCTTCGATGTTGCGCAGCACCGTGTCATCGCGCAGCCGCTCATGGGCCGCCAGGCGCTGGACCTCATCGACCGCCAGCTCACCCAGGCACGCCCGCCCCATTGCCGAGTGAAACAGGCTGGCATGGTGCCCGACGATCTGGCAGGTATGCGGGTACCGCTTGCGCAAAACCTGAGGAATGGCGCTCTCCATTACCTCCAGCCGCTCGCCGTCGAAACACGACAGGTCCACCACCAGCCCGGTGCGCTCGCTCAGGTCCAGCAGCATCGGTGCGGCACTTTCCACCAGGCGCCGCTTGAAGCGCATCTGCCGGTCGCCGAACAACCGCCGCGCGCACAGGCGGTAACGCCGGTCGCTAAGGCCACGGTAAACCCAGCCCTGCTCCTGCAAGGTGGCCAGCATGCGCGACGCCGTGGCCTTGGGCAGGCCTGTGAGGTAATGCAGTTCTTCCAGGCCAAGTGCCTGGTGCTCGCCCAGCAGGTCGACAATGGCCAGCGCACGCTCCACCGAACGCACGCCGCCACCGTCTGCCGTAATGCCCATGGGTATGACCTCCTTGTAGCTGGATGGTCAGCATAGCCAGCAAGAACCGCGCCTGCCCAGTGCTTTCATCCGGCCAGCAGGCACGGTGGCGGGCACCGTTCAACCCAACGGGTCAGTTGTTCATGGGCGTACGCCAGTTGCAACACCGCATGGTCGGCCTGGGCCGGGCCTATGATCTGCAGGCCCGTGGCCAAGCCGACGCTGTTGAAGCCGACCGGTACGCTGATGCTCGGCAAGCCCGCCAGGGTCGGCCCGATCACCACCTCCATCCAGCGATGGTAGGTGTCCATCGCCTGCCCCCCGACCACCGTCGGCCACGCCAGTTTGGCATCGAATGGGAACACCTGGGCAGCCGGCAACAGCAGGTAGTCGTAACGTTCGAACAGGCTGGCCACGGCGCGGTACCAGTCGCTGCGGTCCAGCGAAGCCTGGTACAGCGCTGCCGCACTCAGTTGCAAGCCACCCTCCACCTCCCACTGTGCTTCGGGCTTGAGCAAGCCGCGCCTGGCGGGGTCGGCATAGGCCGCGCCGAGGTTGCCGTGCACCAGGAAGTGGCGGTGGGTGAGCCAGCATTGCCATAAACGCGCCAGGTCGAATGCCGGTTGGCAAGCCTCGACCCGGCAGCCCAGTTCAGCGAAATCGGCCAACGCCGCCTCGCACAGGCCCATCACCCCGTCATCCATCGGCAGGTAGCCGTTGTAGTCACCCAGCCAGCCAACCCGCACGCCACGAAAGTCGCGCTGCAGCCCGGCGGCGAAATCACGCGGGCCATCGCTCAGCGACAGCGGCACCCGTGCATCAACGCCGGCCTGGGTCGACAACAGCCGCGCCACATCCACCACGCTGCGCCCCATCGGCCCTTCGGTCGCCAGCTGCTGCACGAATAGTTCAGGGGCCGGACCATGGGGCACACGGCCCTGCGACGGGCGCAGGCCGAACACATTGTTGAACGCCGCCGGGTTGCGCAGCGAACCCATCATGTCGCTGCCGTCTGCCACTGGCAGCAGGCGCATGGCCAGCGCCGCTGCAGCCCCGCCACTGCTGCCGCCGGCCACCCGCTGCGGGTCGTAGGCATTGGTGGTGGTGCCAAACAGGGTGTTGTAGGTTTGCGAGCCGAGGCCGAACTCGGGCACGTTGCTTTTGCCAACGATCAGCGCCCCGCTCGCCCGCACCCGCGCCACGCTGATTGCGTCATGCTCGGGTACCTGTTCGGCGAACAACGGCGAGCCCAGAGTGGTGCGCAGCCCGGCAGTGGCAGCCAGGTCCTTGATCGCCTGTGGCATGCCGTGCATCCAGCCGCGGGAATGGCCTCGCATCAGCTCGCGGTCACGCTCGTCGGCCTCGGCCAACACCGCCTCGGCCGGGCGCAGCGACACCAGCGCGTTGACCTGCGGGTTGCAGCGGTCGATGTGCGCCAGGTAGGCCTGCATCACCTCCCGGCACGAGAGCTGCCGGGCATGGATGGCCTGGGACAATGCTTCGGCATCGAGGGCAACGATGGGGTCGATGGCTAACGGCTTCACGGTTTTACTCCAAGGTTGAAAGTGGCGGGCTTGCCCGCCCGGGGTGCTTCTTTCAGGCAGTAGGTGCCCAGCAACGTCAGCAGGCAGGCAAACAGCACGTAGAACGACGGTGCCACCGGGGTACCCAGCACCTTGGTAAGCCAGGTGACGATCAACGGGGCAAAGCCGCCGAACACCATCACCGCCACGTTGTAGGCCACCGAGACGCCGGTGGAACGCACCTCCACCGGGAACTGTTCGGCCAGGGCAGTAGGTGCCGGCCCGAAGAAGCCGCCAATGGCCGTGCACAGCAGTAGTTGCATCACCAGCAGGCGCTCCAGCGAAGGCGCGGCGGCCACCCACACATACAGCGGGTAGACCATCACGAAAAAGGCCAAAGTGAAGGCCATCAGCACCGGGCGCCGCCCGACCCGGTCAGACAACGCCCCGGCCAGGGGAATGACCACGGTCATCAGCCCCACGGCCAGCATCTGCACCATCAGCACCTGGTCCAGCGGCAGCCCGAGGCTCTTGTGGGCAAAAGTCGGCATGTTCACCAGCACCACGTAGAACGACACCGTCGCGCCACAGGCCAGGCCCATCGACACCAGCAGGCTGCGGCGATGTTCACGCAATACCTGCCACAGGGTGGGCGACTGGCCCTTGGCCTGGCGGCGCGCCTCGACGAACTCCTCGGGTTCTTCCATGTGCTTGCGTATCCACAGCCCGACCGGGCCGATCAGCAGGCCGAGCACGAACGGGATCCGCCAGCCCCAGCTGTCCAGCGCTTCTGGCGAACACAGGTGGGTCACCAAGGCCACCATCGCCGCCCCGGAAAACACCGCCAGGCACTGCCCCACCAGTTGCCACGAACCGTACAGGCCCTTGCGGTGCGCCGGCGCGCTTTCCACCAGAAACGCCGTGGCACTGGCGTACTCGCCACCGGTGGCAAAGCCCTGCAGCATGCGCGCCACCACGATCAGCAGCGGCGCGGCCATGCCGATGGCCAGGTAGTCGGGGGCAAAGGCGATCATGGCGATCGACACGGTCATCAGGCGGATGATCAACTGCATCGCCGCCTTGCGGCCCTTGCGGTCGGAATACATGCCCAGCAACACCCCGCCCACCGGGCGCATGAAAAAGCCGACGCCAAAGGTGGCCAGGGCCATCAGCAGCGAGGCGTATTCGTCATCCGACGGGAAAAACTGCCGGGCAATGATGCTGGCCAGAAAGCCGTAAACAATAAAGTCGTACCACTCCAGGGCGTTGCCGATAACGGCGGCGACCACTTGCCGGGTACGCGACACGCCGGTGCTCGAAGTCTGCATAGGGAACACTCCACACAATGATTGGGTGATCGCCCAGGCGCGGTCGCGCCCGGGTTCCAGCGGCAGTCGTCAAAAAGGAAAGGTCAGGCAGGCGCGAGCCAGCGCTCTGCCAGCGCGCCCCAGTAGGCGGCGCCGGTCAGCAGGATGTCGTCGTTGAAGTCGTAGGCCGGGTTGTGCACCATCGGCCGCGATACACCATTGCCGATGAACAGGTAGGCGCCCGGGCAGCGTTGCAGCATCCAGGCGAAGTCTTCGCTGCCCATCAGCTTGCGGGTGTTGCCATCCACCGCATTGGCGCCCAGCAATTCCACCCCTACCTGCGTGGCAAAAGCGTTTTCTGCCGCATGGTTGACCAGCACCGGGTAGGCCGGGCGGTGCTCGATGCTGGCGCGGCAGCCAAAGCTTTCGGCCTGGCTGACGATGATCGCCCGCACCCGCTCCAGGGCCTGCGCCCGGACTTCGGCGTTGAGTGCGCGCAGGCTCAGGCGCAATAGTGCCTGTTGTGGGATCACGTTGGCCGCTTCACCAGCCTGCAAGGCGCCGACGGTCACCACCGCAGCTTCCTGTGCATCGATGTTGCGCGCCACCACGGTTTGCAGCGCCATCACCACACTGGCCGCCGCCACCAGCGGGTCGACGGTCAGGTGTGGCATCGAACCATGCCCGCCAACCCCGTCGAGGGTCACCGTGAGCAGGTCTTGCGAGGCCATCATCGGCCCCTCGCGAAAACCAAGATGCCCGGCCGGTAGCCCAGGCATGTTGTGCATACCGAACAGGGCATCGCAGGGGAAGCGTTCCAGCAGGCCGTCGGCCAGCATCGCCTCGGCGCCGCCCTGGCCCTCCTCGGCCGGCTGGAAGATCAGCGTCAGCGTGCCGTCAAACTGCCGGGTTGCGGCCAGGTAGCGGGCGGCGCCCAACAGCATGGTGGTGTGACCGTCATGGCCGCAGGCGTGCATGCACCCCTGGTGCTGGCTACTGTAGGCAGCGCCGGTCGCTTCATGAATGGGCAGCGCGTCCATATCGGCACGCAGGCCCAGGCGGCGTGGGCTGCTGCCATTGCGCAGCACGCCGACCACGCCAGTCTTGCCGATGCCGGTATGCACTTCATAACCCCACACCTCCAGCAGGCGGGCAACCAGCGCCGAGGTGCGGCTTTCTTCAAAACCCAGTTCCGGGTGAGCGTGGATATCGTGACGGATCGCGTGCAGGTCGCTGGCCACATCGTTCAGCCAGGCCAGGATGTGCTGATGTCGGGACATGTAGAGTCTCCTCGCGCGGGTGGTTTCCCGTTCTTTTTGTTTGCCTTGAGGTCACGACGGGTAAGGCAGGTCGTGCTTTACGACAGGTTTACGCGAGTGAAGCGGGAGCACAATTGAATGTGGTTCCGCTGGGTGGAACCAGTGCAGGGCTTGGCGCCTCAACCGCACTTTACTGTTACCTTCAGCACTTCCCCCAGCCAAGGATTGCGTCATGCCCCCACGCCAAACCACCCCGAACGGCTTCGTCCGCGTGCGCGGTGCCCGCGAGCACAACCTGAAGAACATCGATGTCGATATCCCCCGCGACGCTTTGGTGGTGTTTACGGGCGTGTCTGGCTCGGGCAAGTCTTCGCTGGCCTTTTCCACGTTGTATGCCGAAGCCCAGCGCCGCTATTTCGAGTCGGTAGCGCCCTATGCCAGGCGCCTGATCGACCAGGTTGGTGTGCCGGACGTGGATGCCATCGAAGGCCTGCCGCCGGCGGTGGCCTTGCAGCAGCAACGCGGTACGCCGAGTGCCCGCTCTTCGGTGGGCAGCGTGACCACGCTGTCCAGCTCGATTCGCATGCTCTACTCCCGTGCCGGCCACTATCCGGCCGGCCAAGCGATGCTGTACGCCGAAGACTTTTCACCGAACACGCCCCAGGGCGCCTGCCCGGAATGCCACGGCCTGGGCCGGGTCTATGAGGTGACCGAAGCGACCATGGTCCCCGACCCGTCGCTGACCATCCGCGAGCGCGCGGTGGCTTCGTGGCCAATGGCCTGGCAGGGGCAGAACCAGCGCGACATCCTGGTAACCCTGGGCTATGACGTCGACATTCCCTGGCGCGACCTGCCCCAGGCGCAGCGCGACTGGATCCTGTTCACCGAAGAGACACCCACCGCACCGGTGTATGCCGGCCTGACCCCGGCGCAAACCCGCGCAGCGCTCAAGCGCAAGCAGGAGCCCAGCTATCAGGGCACCTTCATGGGTGCCCGCCGCTATGTGCTGCACACTTTCATGCACTCGCAAAGCGCGCAAATGCGCAAACGCGTAGCCCAGTTCATGCGCCCCAGCCCTTGCCCGCAATGCCAGGGCAAGCGCCTCAAGCGCGAGGCGCTGGGCGTGACCTTCGCCGGCCTGGACATCGCCGAGCTGTCACACCTGTCATTGCAGGCGCTGGCCGAGGTGTTCCGCACCGTTGCGGCAGCGGACTACCTGACACAACAGCAGGACGACCTGACCCTTGAAAAGCGCCTGGCCGCCCAACGGATCGCCAACGAGTTGCTGGAGCGCATCGACACGCTGCTCGACCTTGGCCTCGGGTACCTGGCCCTGGAGCGCAGCACCCCGACCTTGTCCTCCGGTGAGCTGCAACGCCTGCGCCTGGCCACCCAGCTGAATTCGCAGCTGTTCGGCGTGATCTACGTGCTCGACGAGCCATCGGCCGGTTTGCACCCGGCCGACAGCGAAGCGCTGTACGAGGCCTTGCAGCGCCTGAAGCACGCCGGCAACTCGGTGTACGTGGTCGAGCATGACCTGGACACCATGCGCCGCGCCGACTGGCTGGTGGATGTGGGGCCCGCTGCCGGTGAGCACGGTGGCACCATCCTCTACAGTGGGCCGCCCGCAGGGCTGGCCGGGGTCGAGCAGTCTTGCACCCGCGCCTACCTGTTCGGTGCACCGGCCCAGGCCGCACGTGCGCCACGCCAAGCCCACGACTGGTTGAAGCTCGAAGGCATCACCCGCAACAACCTCGATAACCTCAGCGCCGAGTTTCCGCTGGGCTGCTTCACCGCCGTTACCGGGATTTCCGGCTCGGGCAAGTCCAGCCTGGTCAGCCAGGCCCTGCTGGAACTGGTGGGCGCGCACCTGGGCCATGCCGAGCAGCGTAGCGAGGCAGAAGAGCAGAGCCTGGAGGACGAACCCGAGCAAACCAGCAGGGGGCAGGTCAGCGCCGGCCTGGGTAGCATCAAGCGCCTGGTACAAGTCGACCAGAAGCCGATCGGCCGCACGCCTCGCTCCAACCTGGCCACCTACACCGGCCTGTTCGACCATGTGCGCAAGCTGTTCGCTGCCACCGAACAGGCCAAGGCCCAGGGTTTCGACGCCGGGCGCTTTTCCTTCAACGTCGCCAAGGGCCGTTGCGCCAATTGTGAAGGTGAAGGGTTTGTCAGCGTCGAGTTACTGTTCATGCCCAGCGTCTATGCGCCCTGCCCGACCTGCCATGGCGCCCGCTACAACCCCGAAACCCTGGCTGTCAGCTGGCAAGGCATGAACATCGCCCAGGTGCTGCAACTGACGGTCGACCAGGCCCTGCAGGTATTTGCCGAACAGCCACCGGCGCGCCGTTGCCTGCAAGTGCTGCAGGATATCGGCCTGGGCTACCTGCGCCTGGGCCAGCCGGCCACCGAGCTGTCCGGTGGCGAAGCGCAGCGGATCAAGCTGGCTACCGAACTGCAACGCCAGGCCCGCGGGGCAACCCTGTATGTGCTGGATGAGCCCACCAACGGCTTGCACCCGCAAGACATCGACCGGCTGCTGGTGCAGTTGAACCGCCTGGTCGACGGTGGGCACAGCGTGGTGGTGGTCGAGCATGACATGCGCGTGGTGGCGCAGAGCGACTGGGTGATCGATATCGGGCCAGGGGCCGGGGATGCCGGGGGCAAGGTGGTGGTCAGTGGCACGCCGCAGGTGGTGGCTGAAAGTAGGGAGAGTCGCACAGCGGAGTTTCTGGCCAAAGCTCTGTAGCCTGTACCGGCCCATCGCCGGCAAGCCAGCTCCCACAGGGACTGCACATGACTTAAGGTCGATGCGGTCAAGGTGGGAGCTGGCTTGCCGGCGATGAGGCCGATAAAGGCAACACAAGGCTGATGCCAGTACATTGCCAGGTTCGCGGGATGCCGTTTAGAATGCGATCAATTCTTAATTACACCCTTCTCCCGGAACCTCGCGCACGCCATGCCGCCCGCCGACCCTACTCTCAACCTGCAGGTCCAGACGCTGTACACCGAGCACCATGGCTGGCTGCAGGGCTGGCTGGGGCGCAAACTCGGCAATGCCTGCGATGCAGCCGACCTGGCGCACGACACATTCGTGCGCCTGCTCAGCCGCCAGGGCAATAGCTACTTCGGCAGCGAACCCCGGGCCTTGCTTACCCACATCGCCAAGGGCCTGGTGGTCGACCGCTGGCGCCGCCAGGATGTCGAGCGCGCCTACCTGGAAGCCATCGCCCACTTGCCGCAACCCGAGGTACCCTCGCCGGAAACACGCTGGCTGATCCTTGAAACCCTGTACCGCATCGACGCCATGCTGCGCGACATGCCGGCGCGGGTACGCCAAGTGTTCCTGCTGTCGCAACTGGACGGGCTGACCTATGCGCAAATCGCCGAACAGCTGCAGTTGTCGCTGATCACCATCAAACGTGACATGCGCACGGCCTTCCTCGCCTGCCTGAGCATCGACTGATGACAGCCCGTATCGACCCGCTGATCCTTGGCGAAGCCGCTGACTGGCTGGTGCACCTGCAATCGGGCACGGCCACCGAGGACGATCACCACGCCGTGCAGGCCTGGTGCCAACGCAGCGCCCAGCACGCCCAGGCCTGGCAGCGTGCCGAGGCCATCCTGGGTGATTTCCGTCGCCTGCCCACCCCCGTTACCGGTGAAACCCTGCGCCGCCTGAGCCGTAACGGCGCAGTCAGCCGCCGCCAGGCCTTGCATCGCCTGGGGCTGTGGCTGCTGGCAGCACCCGCGGCGTTGTTGGCCTGGCGTGAAGCCCCCTGGCAGCAATGGACCGCCGATGCCCGCACTGCGGTCGGCGAGCAACGCGCGTTGACACTTGCCGACGGCAGCCAAGTGCTGCTGAACACCGACACAGCCATCGATATCACCTTCGACGCCCGACAGCGCCGCATCGACCTGCTGGCGGGCGAAATCCTGCTTACCAGCGCCAAGGACCCTGCCACCCCGGCGCGGCCATTGCTAGTGCGTACCCTGCATGGCCAGGCCATTGCACTGGGCACCCGCTTCAGCGTGTACCTCGATGGCCCGTTGACCCGGGTAGCCGTGCTCGCAGGCGCGGTCGAGGCCCGACCGGTGCACGCCACCAGCGGCCTGCTGCTCCGGGCCGGCGAGCGCAGCGCTTTCGATGCCGACCGGGTACTGCCCGCCTCTGCGCTGGAAGCCGGTGACCTGGCCTGGGAGCACGGGATGCTGCTGGCCCGTGACATGCGCCTGGCCGATCTGCTGCAGGCGTTGGCCCGCTATCGCCACGGCGTGCTGCGCTGCCACCCGGCAGTGCGCGAGCTGAAGGTGTCCGGCGCCTTCCCGCTGGCCGACACCGATGCCAGCCTGCGGCTGCTGAGCGACACCCTTCCGGTCACCATCCAGGGCCTCACCCGCTATTGGGTGACCGTAGAACCCCTCGGCTAACGCGGCCCCGGTAGGAGCGGCCTTGTGTCGCGATGGAGCGCGTAGCGGTCCCAGATTCTATGCCTTCTTGCAAGATTGCCGGGGCCGCTTTGCGGCCCATCGCGACGCAAGGCCGCTCCTACAGGGGCCGTGAACATTTCGGTGATACCTTTTCCTGCGTCGTCCGGTGATGAGTGCAGAACCTTCATTTTCTGCACCCACAGGACCCTCGCATGACGCCTCGCCAGACGTACCGCTTGCCATTAAAGGCCCTGAGCCTTGCCATCGCCATGGCCACCCTGGCCCCCACAGCGATGGCCACCGACGCCACCCCGCGCACCTACCACCTGGCTGCCGGGCCACTGGCCGACGTCCTGGCGCGCTTTGCCGCCAGCGCCGGGGTACCGCTGTCGTTCGACCCCGCGTTGCTCAAGGGCGCACAAAGCCAAGGGCTTGAGGGCAGCTACAGCGTGCCGGAAGGCTTCGCCCGCCTGCTGGCCGGCAGTGGCTACAGCCTGATAACCACCGACAGTGGCGGCTACACCCTGGCGCCGACGGTCGACCTGGGCAATGCCCTGGAACTGGGCGCGACCACCATCAACAGCGACCTGGCCGCCAACAGCAACACCTGGCAAGGCGGCCAGGTCGCCCGCAGCGCCCGCCTGGGCGTGCTCGGCGACCAGGCAATCAGCGACGTGCCGTTCAGTGTTACCAGCTACACCGCCAAGACCATCGCCGACCAGCAAGCCCGTACCTTGGGTGACGTGCTGCTCAACGACGCCTCGGTGCGCCAGTCGGCCGGCTTCGGCAACTTCTCGCAAGTGTTCACCATCCGCGGCCTGCCGTTGAACACCGATGACATCAGTTACAACGGCCTGTACGGGGTGCTGCCGCGGCAGATCGTCACCACCGAAGCCCTTGAGCGGGTCGAGGTGTTCAAGGGCTCCAACGCGTTTCTCAATGGTGTCGCCCCGCAGGGCAGCGGCATTGGCGGTGCCATCAACCTGGTGCCCAAGCGCGCCGAAGACACCCCCACTCGCCATATCACCCTCGACTATGCCACCGGCGACAACATCGGCGGCCACCTCGACCTGGGCAAGCGCTTTGGTGAAGACAACCGCTTCGGCGCACGCATCAACCTGGCCCAGCATGACGGCGGCACCGGCGTCGACGACGAAGCCCAGCATTCCACCCTGGTTGCCGTGGCCCTGGACTACCGTGGCGAACGCCTGCGCCTGTCCACCGACCTGGGTTACCAGAAAGAGCGCATCAACCAGGGCCGGGCGGTGATCTACCCCAACGGCAGCAAAGTGCCCCACGCCCCGTCGGCACGCGACAACTACTCGCAGGACTGGACCTGGTCGCAGCTCGAAGACACCTACGGCATGGTCAACGCCGAGTACGACCTGAACGACAACTGGATGCTGTACGCCGGCGCCGGCGCCAAGCACACCCGCGAAAATGGCGAGTATTCCTCCCTGTACGTCAGCGACGACAACGGCACCGCGCGCGGTGGTTTCCTCTACTCGCCCCACGACGAAGACAACAAGAGCGCCGTTGCCGGGCTGAATGGCCGCTTCCTCACCGGCCCGGTCAGCCACCGCTTCAATTTCGGCCTGTCGGGCATGTGGGGTGAGCAGCGCTCGGCCTATGAGGCGCTGGCTGCGGCCAAGCGCTACGACAGCAACCTGTACAACCCGGTGAAGGTGCCGCGCCCGACCGATACCTATTTCGGCAGCGACCTGCACGACCCGCGTATTGTCGGCAAGAACCGCAACAAGAGCGTGGCGTTGTCCGACACCCTGGGCTTTTTCGATGACCGCGTGCTGCTGACCGTGGGCGTGCGCCGCCAGTCGATCAGCGTGGACAGCTGGGCGACCGCCACCGGTGTGCGCAACACGCCGTACGACGAGTCCATCATTACTCCGGTCTATGGCCTGGTCATCAAGCCCTGGGAGCATGTGTCGTTCTATGCCAACCGCATCGAAGGCCTGGCCCAGGGCCCGACAGCGCCCTCCAGCGTCAGCAACGCCAACGAAGTGTTCCCGCCCAAGCGCAGCAAGCAGGTCGAGGCCGGGGTGAAGCTGGACTGGAACAGTTTCGGCGCCACCTTGGGTGTGTACCGCATCGAACAACCCAACAGCGTTACCTATCGCGCACCCGGCGCAACGCTGGACACCTTCAGCATGGACGGCGAGCAGGTCAACAAGGGTGTGGAACTGAACCTGTTCGGTGAACCGGTGGACGGCCTGCGCCTGTTGACCGGCGCCGTGTTCATGCACACCGAGCAGAAGAACACCGCCAATGGCAGCAATGACGGCAACCGCGCTGCCGGCGTGCCGCGCTTCCAGTACAACCTGGGGGCCGACTGGGACGTGCCAGGCATCCAGGGCGCCGCACTCAGCGCCCGGGTGCTGCGTACCGGCGGCCAGTATGTGAATGCGGCCAACAGCCTGAGCATCCCGGCCTGGACCCGCGTGGACCTGGGCGGGCGCTACCGCTTCAAGGTCGATGACAAGCAGGTGACGTTGCGCGCCAACGTAGAGAACGTGGCGAACAAGGCGTACTGGGCATCGGCGTCGACCTCGAACAACTACCTGACCCAAGGTACGCCGCGCGTGCTGCGCTTGTCGGCCAGTATAGATTTCTGATGAGCGCGTAATGCGCTTGCCTTGAGGGTTGCAGCGCCTATCAGATCGAGCGCCGCCCGCGCGGCGCATCGCGAGCTGCGCTCGCTCCTACGTTTGTTTCGGGCCAGTTATTTCTGTGGGATTTGCGCGCGAACGCCTTGGTACAATGTTCGATATCGCGTCATGCAAACCAGGCGGTCGCGCGCCTCTGGCACAGGCATGACTGGCCTAAAACAAACGTAGGAGCGAGCGCAGCTCGCGATGCGCCGCGCGGGCGGCGCTCGATCTCCATCCCACCACAAAAACCAAAGCATGCACCTAGCAGCACCAACCACCGCTCAAGTACAGTTTGCCCCATGGACAAATACGCCCCCCGCCAGTGGCTCCCCCACGAAAAACCCAGCTTGCCGGGCTCGCCCTCCACGCCCTTGCATTCGCCAGGCAAACGCCTGGCCTACGGGGTGGTCGGCCTGCTGGTAGCCATCACCGGTGGCCTGGGCAACGCGCTGGTCACCGCCAATCTGGTGTTCCTGCAGGGCGCCCTGGGTGCGACCACCGCAGAAATGGCCTGGCTGCCCGCCGCCTACGTCATGACCAACGTGTCCATCAACCTGTTGCTGGTGAAGTTCCGCCAACAGTTCGGCCTGCGCGCGTTCACCGAAGTGTTCCTGGTGCTGTATGCCTTGGTCACCTTCGCCCACCTGCTGGTCAACGACCTCAACTCGGCCATCGCCGTGCGTGCGGCCCACGGCATGGTCGGCGCAGCGCTCAGCTCGCTGGGGCTGTACTACATGATCCAGGCGTTCCCCGCGCAATGGCGGCTGAAGGCGATGGTGCTGGGCCTGGGCGCCTCGCAACTGGCGCTGCCGCTGGCGCGGATCTTTTCCGAAGACCTGCTGCAGATCGCCGAATGGCGTGGCCTGTACCTGTTTGAACTGGGCCTGGCGCTGGCGGCGCTGGGTTGCGTACTGATGCTCAAGCTGCCGCCCGGTGACCGTTTCAAGACGTTCGAGCCACTGGACTTCCTGACCTTCACCCTGATGGCCAGCGGCACCGCCCTGCTCTGCGCGGCGCTGTCGCTGGGGCGCATCGACTGGTGGCTGGAGGCGCCGTGGATCGGCGTGGCACTGGCGGCCTCGATCGCGCTGATTTTCAGCGGCCTGGCCATCGAGCACAACCGGCGCAACCCGTTGCTGATGACCCACTGGCTGGGCAGCGGTGCAATCATTCGCCTGGCCCTGTGTGTGGTGCTGATCCGCATGGTGACCTCCGAACAGTCCACCGGCGCGGTCGGATTCCTGCAGGCGCTGAACATGGGCAGCGAGCAGATGCGCACACTGTACTGGATCATGCTGCTGGGTGCGGTGGCGGGCCTGGCCAGCAGTGCCCTGACCATCAACCCCAACCACCTGGTGATCCCGCTGCTGGTCTCGCTGCTGGCGATGGCCACAGGCGCGTTCATGGACAGCAGCTCAAGCAACCTCACACGCCCGGCACAGATGTACTTCAGCCAGTTCCTGCTGGCGTTTGGCAGCACTTTTTTCCTCGGCCCGTCGATGGCCCTGGGCATCAGCCATGTGCGCGCCAACCCGCGCAACCTGGTGAGTTTTTCGGTGTTGTTCGGTATCTGCAACAACCTCGGCGGCCTGATTGGCGCAGCGCTGCTGGGCACCTTCCAGACCTGGCGGGAAAAATTCCACTCCAGCCACCTGATGGACCGCATCAGCTTCCTGGAACCGTTGGTTACCGCCCGCGTACAAAGCGGCGGAGCCGGTTACGGCGGCATCTTCGCCGACCCGGCCCTGCGCAATGAGGCCGGCATGCGTGTGCTGGCCAATGCCGCCACCCGCGAAGCGAATGTAATGGCCTACAACGATGTGTTCGTGCTGATTGGCAGCATCGCTATCCTGACCATGATCTGGATCTGCATCCGTAGCACCTGGCTCTGGTACGCAAGGCGCCAGAGCACCTCCACCGACTCCACCCCTGGCGCGCCCACCCGATGACCGACGACACCCGCACCACAACCACCACTGCCATCGCCGAAACCCCAGAAGGCACTACTCCGCCCAGCGAGCCGACCAGCCCGGTGCGCTCGCGGCGGATGCGCATCCTTTCCACAGTCAGCTTTGCCTGCGTGGCCCTGGCCGGCATCCTGCTGGTGCTGTATGCCTGGCGCCTGCCGCCATTCGGCAGCGCCATCGAAAGTACCGAAAATGCCCTCATACGCGGCCAGGTGACCATCATCGGCCCGCAACTCAGTGGCTACATCGTCGACGTGCCGGTGCACGACTTCCAGTTCGTCAAGGCCGGTGACCTGCTGGTGCAACTGGACGACCGCATCTACAAGCAGCGCCTGGCCCAGGCCATTGCCCAGTTGCAGCAACAGCAGGCGGCCCTGGCCAACAACCTGCAGCAGCGCAACAGCGCCGAAGCCACCATTGCCCAGCGCCAGGCAGCCATCGGGGATGCGGCGGCCCAGGCTGCCAAGGCCAAAGCCGACCTTGGCCGCAATCAGGCGCTGGTCAATGACGGCTCGGTGTCGCGCCGCGACCTGGACCTGGCCCGGGCCAGTGAAGCCGCTGCCGTCGCCAGCCTGGCCCAGGCCAAAGCGGCGCTGGAAATCGCCCGCCAGGACCGCGAAACGGTGGTGGTCAACCGGGCGGCGCTACAAGCCTCGGTGGAGAACGCCAAGGCGGCTGTGGAGCTGGCGCGCATCGACCTCGACAACACCCGGGTTACCGCCCCGCGCGACGGCCAGCTTGGCCAGATCGGTACCCGCCTGGGGGCTTATGTAAATTCCGGCGCGCAATTGATGGCGCTGGTGCCCGACACCCTGTGGGTGATTGCCAACATGAAGGAAACCCAGATGGCCAATGTACGCATCGGCCAACCAGTGAGCTTCACCGTGGATGCGCTCAACCACCTCAAGCTGCAGGGGCACGTGCAGCAGATTTCACCGGCTGCCGGCTCGGAGTTCGCCCTGCTGCAGGCGGACAATGCCACCGGCAACTTCGTCAAGATTGCCCAGCGTATCCCGGTGCGCATTACCGTGGATGCCGATCAGGCGGCGGCCAGGCACCTGCGGCCGGGGATGTCGGTGGTGGTCAGTATCGACACGCGCTGAAGCCGAAACTGGCTTACATCCACCAAGCCAACACCACCGGCAACCAGGCAAACGACAGCACCGTCGAACACATCACCAGGTTCGCCACCTGCTCCGGCTCGCGGTTGGCGCGCACCGCCATCAGGTAGTTGAACACTGCCACCGGCATCGCCGACTGCACCACCAGCACCGCTCGCTCCAGGTTGTCCATGCCCAGCGCCGCCCCCACTGCCCAACCCATCGCAGCCCCCAGGCCGATGCGCAAACCGCCCAGCAGCAGCCCACTGCCCACATGACGCAGGCGAATGCTGGCCAGCGATACGCCCAGGGTCAGCAGCATCAGCGGGATGGTCATGCCCCCCAGCAGGTCTGCGGTGTTGGCCAACCAGCGCGGCAGTTCGAAATCGAGAAAGATGATGGGCATGGCGCCCGCCAGGCTGATGACGATCGGGTTGCGCAGCAGCGCCTTGAGCGAAGCCGCCGTGCCGGAGATGGCCATGCCGATTGTGAACTGCACGATCGACAGGGTCAGGAAAAACGCCACGGCCAGTGCCAGGCCGTGCTCACCGAAGGCGTACAGGCTGATTGGCAAGCCCATATTGCCGGTGTTGGGGAACATGAACGCCGGCAGCAGCACGCGCCAATGCATGCCAGAAGCGCGACACACCAGCAACGCGGCCAGGGCCATACCCAGGGTGCACAGCAAGCAGGCGACGGCCATGCTGGTGAACGCGTTCGGGTTCAGCTCGGTGCGGCTGAGGGTGGACAGCACCAGCGACGGGGTGCCGACGGTCATCACCACCCGGGCGATGAAGTCGGTGGGGTAGTCCAGGCCCTTGCGGGCCCAGGCAAAGCCGATGCCGGCAACGATGAAAACCGGGGCCAGGACTGCGAACAGCGACGCGAACATGGTGGGCCTTCCTTGGTGTGGATGCAGCATTATGCAGCAGTCTGCGCAATTGCCCAGGCGACCCCGTCTCCTGTAGGAGCAGCCTTGTGCTGCGAAGAGGCCATTTCAGCCACAAACAACCTCAAGGCTTGCCGGCCCTTTCGCAGCGCAAGGCTGCTCCTACAAACATCCCATCGCAGTCATCGAAAATGTCTGCCCAAGACACTTTCATGTCGCCCTTGGACTGCGGCGTCTCGTCGCATACGGTTGCCCCTTGGGCAAACGCTTCCAAGCCCGTAGAATCCCGCTTCCTTTTCGCCCGTCGCCTTGAACGGTGGCAACCCGCAGCAATGACAGAGTCCGTGCCTGAACACATGAACGCACATGTGAAATAGGCTCAACCCTCCCCGCACAGCCCTGTTCCCGACAGGCCCAGCGGTTGAGTCTTGCCCAGGTCGCATCCGTGTAGCCACTCGCCCCCTTGTCGGGTCGAGCCGGTGCGCGTCCGAGAAGGCGCTCATTCCGCTCATCCAACTAGAGGTTCGTATGTCTCCGCGTTTGCTGGCCATGGCGCTGGCGCCCCTGCTCGGGCTGTTCATCATTGCCCTGGGCAACGGCTTCATGTCTTCCCTGACTACCCTGCGCCTGGGCGCTGCCGGTGAATCGGCCACCACCATCGGTGTCGTCTCGTCGACCTACTTCATCGGCCTGACCCTGGGTGCCATCTTCAACGACCGGCTGATCTTGCGCATCGGCCATATCCGCGCCTACACCAGCTTCGCTTCGCTGATTGCCGCGACCATCCTGCTGCAGGGGCTGTTCTACGACGTCACCTGGTGGTCGGTGCTGCGCCTGATCAACGGCTGGGCGGCAGTCGGCGTGTTCCTGGTGATCGAAAGCTGGCTGCTGCTGGCCGGCGACGCGAAGATCCGCGGCCGCCTGCTGGCGCTGTACATGATTGCCTTCTACGGCGCCGGGGTGATCGCCCAGGCGGGCCTTGGCGAAATCACCCAGCTTGGCGACACCGCGCCGTTCATGCTGGCGGGTGTGCTGGCGGCCCTGTCGGTGCTGCCTATCGTGATCCTGCCGCGGGTATCGCCGTTGCTGGACCAGGTCGAACCCCTCAAGCCCCGCCAATTGCTGGGTGTGGCCCCGTCGGGCCTGGTTGGCTGCTTCGGTTCGGGCGTGGCGATTGCCGGTATCTATGCCCTGCTGCCGCTGTACCTGCAGCGCATTGGCCTGGAAGTGGGCGAGGTCGGCAACATGATGGCCTGGGTGATCCTCGGCGCCATGCTGCTGCAATACCCGGTGGGCCGCTGGTCCGACCGCAAGGACCGTCAGGATGTACTGATCGCCCTGGCCGCGCTGTGCGTGGTGCTTTCGCTGATCACGGTGTTCCTGCCGTCGGACTCGTTCCTGCTGCCGGCCATGCTGTTCCTGCTGGGTGGCGGCGTGTTTACCCTGTACCCGGTGGCGGTCAGCCATGCGGCCGACCGGGCGCCGTCCGATGCACTGGTACCGATGATTCAAGGCTTGCTGCTGATCAACTCGCTGGGTTCGGCCATGGCACCGGTGGCGATTTCGCCGATGATGACCGAGTTTGGCGAGGCCGGGTTGTTCTGGGCCTTTGCCGTGGTCAACCTGGCCATGGTGTGCTTCTTCATGTGGCGCCGCGGCAAGCGCCCGGCCGCAGAGCACCCGGCACCGTTCACTGCGTCGACCACCTTCTCGCCAACCGGCGCCGAGCTGCGGGTGACCGAAGACCTGATGCATGCGGCGCAGGAGCACCCGCCGCTGGAGCCGGTGGAACCTGTCCAAGCTACCCGTAGCGAAACGCACTGAACCAAAGGGCTGCTGTGCAGCCCAATCGCCGGCAAGCCAGCTCCCACAAGTACTGCACAGGCCTTGAGCTGGCGCGCCCCTGTGGGAGCTGGCTTGCCGGCGATTGGGCCGCACAGCGGCCCCGCCCCAGCTACCACCCGTCGCCCAGACGGCACCCCGCCGGTGGTACTCAGCCAAACGAATGACAGATCATCCGCCAAGGAGAACTTCCATGATCCGCATTCGCTCCCTCTCCCTGTGCCTGGCGCTCGCGCTGGCCAGTCTCACCGGCACCACCTTCGCTGCCACCGACACCAACACCGACAGCCGACCGCAAACCGACCAGTCTGGCGGCAAGACCGCCGGTGACGACAGCAGCGTCAACAGCCCTGGCAGTGGCCAGGACAACGACAGCAGCGACACCGGCAGCAACAGCGATGCCGCAGACGGCGCCGCTGGCGGCTCCAACAGCACAGGCGAGGCGACGGGCTCTGGCGCCGGGCACACTGGCGGCACCGCCGAGGACCAGGACAGCCACTAAGGTTCGCCTCGTCTACACTGCGCCCAAAGCCCTGCCAAGGATTCGCCATGAACGTCAAACCCTGGCTACTCGCAACCCTGCTGCCCTGCACGGCCTTGGCTGGCAGCGGCAATCAGGGTGCGCTGTCGATCAGCTCTTCGTCGTTCACCGATGGGGGCGTGATCGCCCTGCAGCAGGTCGGGCCAGACCCGGCCTGCGGCGCCGGCGAAGAGCGTACCCCGCAGCTGAGCTGGGACAACCTGCCCGCAGGTACAAGGTCGCTGGCGCTGATCATGTTCGATCCGGACGGCGGCAAGGGTATCGGCGTGGTGCACTGGGTCGCCTACAACATCGACCCGGAACAGGATGGGCTGAAGGCAGGCACGGCCGGGCTCAGTGGGCAATACGTGACTGTCGGGCGCAACTCCCGTGGCACCCTCAGCTACCGGGGCCCTTGCCCACCCGCTGGCGATAACCCGCACCATTACGCACTGACCCTGATCGCCACCGACCTGCCATTAGGCACATTGCCCGAAGGCCTCGACCGCAGTGGCCTGTTGCAGTTGCTGCAAGGCCATGCCTTGGGGGCGCAGAGCCT
Organism: Pseudomonas sp. WOUb67; assembly: GCF_050058005.1. Classification (NCBI taxonomy): domain Bacteria; kingdom Pseudomonadati; phylum Pseudomonadota; class Gammaproteobacteria; order Pseudomonadales; family Pseudomonadaceae; genus Pseudomonas; species Pseudomonas sp. WOUb67. The sequence continues at coordinate 4,181,376 of NZ_CP170112.1, forward strand.
GGTCGGGCGTTACGGCCATTGAACCAACCAGTACAAAAACAAATGATCAGCCCCATAGCATTTATCCATTGAATGGGTCGGTAAAACTGAAGTAAGCTCGGGCTCATTCACTGGAGAGCAACATGCCAAAACACACCCGCAACCACGCCAACCACACCGGTCGCAACCTGCGCCCTGTGCTGGCCGTTGCCGGCTGCGTGGCACCTGCCAGCTATTACTTTGGGTATTGGTTTAGCCACTAGGCGCCGATACCCACACGGCGCCCACCTTCGAGGGGCCGCCGAACATGAGAATACTCAAACCCCCGGTCGGCTCCCCGACCGGGGGTTTTGCTTTTCAGGCCTTTGAACAACACCGATTCCTATTGAGGACAGATTCATGAACTACGCCACTTATTACTACGCAAACACCTATGCATGGCGATTTAGCCAATCCCGCTCGGGCCAGCCTGCCGCCTCCGATCGGTCTTCTACAGGTGGCAATGCAGCAGCCAATACGAATTCAACGATCTGTCGAACACCTCGATAGGGCCGACCACGCGGGCCAGAACCCGCCGTCCGCCCAGGGAAAAACGCCATGCAAGCTTCCAACCTCGCCCTGCCCCTGACCCAGCCGCAAGCCGCCAACACCACCGTCAGCAAGCGCCTGCCCAGCCCACACCTGCTCAAGCAGCAGATGCCGCTGTCCAGTGAACTGGCCCAGCAAGTCCAGGCCCACCGCCAGGCCATCCGCAATATCCTCGAAGGCCGTGACGAGCGCCTGTTGGTCATCGTCGGCCCGTGCTCGATCCACGACCCCCGCTCGGCCCTGGAATACGCCGACCGCCTGGCCGCCCTCAGCCGCGAAGTCGATGACAAGCTGCTGCTGGTGATGCGCGCCTACGTCGAAAAACCGCGTACTACCGTGGGCTGGAAAGGCCTGGCCTACGACCCGCACCTTGATGGCAGCGACGACATGCACTCGGGTATCGCCTTGTCCCGCGGGCTGATGCTGAGCATGATCGAACGGGGCCTGCCGGTTGCCACCGAGCTGCTGCAACCTATGGCCGCCGGCTACTTCGACGACCTGCTGGCCTGGGCCGCAATTGGCGCACGTACCACCGAATCGCAAATTCACCGCGAAATGGTCAGCGGCCTGGAGCTGCCGGTCGGCTTCAAGAACGGCACCGACGGCGGCATCGCCATCGCCAGCGACGCCATGCGCAGCGCTGCCCACCCGCACCGCCACTTCGGCATGGATGCGCAGGGCCACCCGGCGATCATCGAAACCCTGGGCAACCCCGATACACACCTGGTACTGCGCGGTGGCCACAAGGGCCCCAACTACGACGCCAACAGCATCGCCATGGCCCGCCAGGCCCTGGCCAAGGTGGGGTTGCAGGCGCGGATCATGGTCGATTGCAGCCACGCCAACAGTGGCAAGGACCCTGCTCGCCAGCCAGCGGTGTTCAACGATGTGCTGGAACAACGCCTGGCCGGCGACCGCTCGATCGTTGGCGTGATGATCGAGGGGCACCTGTTCGATGGCTGCCAGGCGCTGGGCAAGGGGGCACTGAAGTACGGCGTGTCGATCACCGACGGCTGCCTGGGCTGGGCCTCGACTGAAACCCTGTTGCGTGAGGCGGCACAAAAACTGTAAGCCGAGGTTGCGAGCCTGGCGAGACATACCCCAAGCAAGTGCGCTAGGCTTGCCTTTTTACCCCAAGGAGCAGTACCCATGGCCCGTGCAACCGCCCGCCACATCCTGGTCAGCAGCGAAGACAAATGCAACGAACTGAAAGCCCAGATCGAAGCAGGCGCCGACTTCGCTGAAATCGCCAAAGCCAACTCCACCTGCCCGTCCAGCCGTCAGGGCGGTGACCTGGGCTCGTTCGGCCCAGGCCAGATGGTCAAGGAATTCGACACCGTGGTGTTCAGCGCCCCGGTCAACACCGTGCAAGGCCCGGTGAAGACCCAGTTCGGCTACCACCTGCTGGAAGTGACCAGCCGCCAGGACTGATTCACCCCTCCCGGTGATGAGACTCCCTGTGGGAGCGGGTTCACCCGCGAATAGGCCAGACCTGAAAACCTCATTGTCTGCTCTGGCCTATTCGCGGGTGAACCCGCTCCCACAGGTTTTATTGGCGTTTGTTGTGACCTGCACGCCTGTTACGATCCAGGCCGCCCCCAGCCACGCCCTCACCGTCTACGACGAAACTCCCCGCTACACCCCCAACTTCCAGCACTTCGACTACGTAAACCCCGACGCCCCCAAGGGCGGCATCCTGCGCCGCTCGGCCATCGAGATCGGCCAGTTCGACCATATCCTGCCGTATATCGACAAGGGCATCGGCGTCAGCGAGGTCGACGGCCTGCTCTACGCGCCCCTGGCGGTCCGCTCGTTCGATGAACCCTACACCGTCTATGGCCTGATCGCCCGAAGCATGGAGCGTGGCCCGGACGATGCCTGGTTGCGTTTCGAGATAGACCCGCGCGCCACCTTCGCCGATGGCAAGCCGGTGCGCGCCGAGGACGTACGGTTCACCTTCGAGCTGTTGATGAGCAAGGGCAGCCTCAAGTACCGCACCCAGTTCGCCGACGTGACCGGCGTGACCGTGGAAGGCCCACAGCACGTGCGCTTCGACTTCAAGCCCGACCACGGCCGCACCCTGGAGCTGGACCTCGCCAGCCTGCCGGTACTGCCCGAACATGACTGGCAGCAGCGCGACTTCGCCAACGGTGCCGGTTTCGACAAGCCGGTCGGCAGCGGGCCTTACCGCATCGGGCGCATCGACAATGGCCGCAGCATCACCTTCGAACGCAACCCGACCTGGTGGGCGCGCAACCTGCCGACCAGCCGTGGCCGCTACAATTTCGACCAGCTGCGCATCGAGTACTTCGGCGACACCGAAGTGGCGCGGCAAGTGCTTAAAGGCGGTGGCTACGACTACAACCGTGAGTTCTCCGCCACCGCCTACACCCTGGGTTACAACGGCGCGCAACTGGACGACGGCCGCTTGCAGCGCGCCCACCTGGGCCCGGCCAAACCGCAGGTTGCCCAAGGGTTCGTGTTCAACCTCGACCAGCCGCAGTTCAAGGATAAGCGCGTGCGCCAGGCGCTGGGCATGCTGTGGGACTACGAGTGGAGTAACCGGCAGATGATGCGCAACCTGTACATCCGCCAACAGAGCGTGTTTTCCAACACCCCACTGGCGGCCCGCAAGCTGCCGGATGCCGGCGAACTGAAGCTGCTCGAACCGCTGCGTGGCAGCGTACCGGACGAAGTCTTCACCACCGTGTTTACCGCTCCGGTCACCGATGGCTCGGGGATTATCCGCAAGCAGCAGCTGCAGGCCCTGGCGCTGCTTGAACAAGCCGGCTGGCACCCCGAAGGCGACCGCCTGGTGAACAGCCAGGGCACACCGCTGGCATTCACCTTCCTCAACGGCCAGTCAGGCCTGGAGCGCCTGCTGCTGCCGTGGAAACGCAACCTGGCACAAATCGGCGTCACCCTGAACATCCGCAACGTCGATTCGGCCCAGTACGTGAACCGCCTGATGGCACGCGACTACGACATGATCGTCACCGGCTACCCGGTCACCCTGTCGCCCGGCGCCGAGCTGTACAACTACTTCGGCTCGGCAGCCGCCCACGACCCCGGCTCGAACAACCTGATGGTGCTGCAGGATCCGGCCGTGGACCAGCTGGTCGACGGCCTGGTGCGCGCCGACACCCAGGCCGACATGCTGCGCCACGCCCATGCACTGGACCGGGTGCTGCAATGGAACTACTACTGGATCCCCAACTATTACCCGCCGGGCAGCTCCACTGCCTGGTGGAACCGCTTTGGCCTGCCCAAGGTGCAGGCCGCCTATGACGAAGGCCTGGACACCTGGTGGGAAGTAAGCCCCACCCCGCTGACCAACGCGCAAATGGCCGAACGCCGGAAGGCCTCGCCATGACCACCTACATCCTGCGCCGCCTGTTGCTGATCATCCCGACGCTGTTGGCGATCCTGCTGGTCAATTTTGCCATCGTCCAGGCCGCGCCGGGTGGCCCGGTGGAACAGGCCGTGGCGCGCCTGCAAGGCCTCGGCGGCGGCGCACCGGGCGCCCGGGCCGAAGTGGTGCACAGCGAGTCGCGTGCCACCCGTGGCCTGGACCCGAAACTGATCGAGGAGATCAAGCGCCAGTACGGCTTTGACAAGTCCGCCCCCGAACGCCTGTGGTTGATGCTCGGCCAGTATGCCCGCCTGGACTTTGGCAGCAGCTTCTTCCGTGGTGCCAAAGTCACCGACCTGATCCTCGACAAGCTGCCGGTCACCCTGTCCCTGGGTTTCTGGGCCACCCTTATCACCTACCTGGTGTCGATCCCGCTGGGCATCCGCAAGGCGGTGCGCCACGGCAGCCGTTTCGATGCCTGGAGCAGCGCACTGATCGTGATCGGCTACGCCCTGCCCTCGTTCCTGTTCGCCTTGCTGCTGATCGTGCTGTTCGCCGGTGGCACCTCGCTCAACTGGTTCCCGGTACGCGGCCTGGTCTCGGAAAACTTCGACGAGCTCAGCCTGTTGGGCAAGGTCGCCGACTACTTCTGGCACCTGGTGCTGCCGGTCGGGGCGCTGGTGATCGGCGGCTTCGCAACCCTTACGTTGCTGACCAAGAACGCCTTCCTCGACGAGATTTCCCGCCAGTACGTGGTCACCGCCCGGGCCAAGGGCCTGAGTGAGCGCCGGGTGCTGTATGGCCATGTCCTGCGCAATGCCATGCTGCTGGTGGTGGCCGGCTTGCCGCAGGCACTGATCACGGTGTTCTTCGCCGGCTCGTTGCTGATCGAGGTGATCTTCTCGCTCGATGGCCTGGGCCGCCTGAGTTACGAGGCCGCCGTATCGCGAGATTACCCGGTGGTGTTTGGCACGCTGTTCATCTTTACCCTGGCAGGCCTGTTGATCCGCCTGATCGGGGACCTGTCGTACACCCTGCTCGACCCGCGTATCGACTTCGACACGAGGGCGCACTGATGCTGTCGCCCGTCTCGCGCCGCCGCCTGCAACGCTTTCGCCGCAACCGCCTGGGCTGGGTCTCGCTGTGGCTGTTCGCCGGCCTTCTGCTGCTGTGCCTGGGCGCTGAACTGGTGGCCAACGACAAGCCGCTGCTTCTAAGTTACAAGGGCGAGCTCTATGTGCCGGCGCTCAAGCGCTATAGCGAGCGGGAATTCGGCGGCCAGCTGCCATTCCAGCCCGACTACCGCAGTGCCTATGTACGGCAACTGATCGCGGACCAGGGCGGCTGGATGCTGTTCGCGCCCATCCCGTTCAGCGCCGATACGCCTAACTACGACCTGCTGGTACCCACCCCCAGCCCGCCCAGCGCGAGCAACTGGCTAGGCACCGACGACCAGGGCCGCGACGTGCTGGCACGGGTGCTGTATGGCACGCGGGTATCGCTGCTGTTTGCCTTTGCTCTGACCATGGTCAGTGTGTTTATCGGCGTGGTGGCCGGCGCGTTGCAGGGCTACCACGGCGGTTGGGTCGACTTGCTCGGCCAACGCCTGCTGGAGGTGTGGTCGGGGTTGCCGGTGCTGTACCTGCTGATCATCCTCAGCGGCTTTGTCGAGCCGGATTTCTGGTGGCTGTTGGGCATCATGGCGCTGTTCTCCTGGCTAACCCTGGTCGATGTGGTGCGCGCCGAGTTCCTGCGTGGGCGCAACCTGGAGTACGTGAAAGCCGCTCGCGCGCTGGGGTTGCCGGACAGCCAGGTGATGCTGCGGCATATCTTGCCCAATGCCATGAACGCCACGCTGACCTATGTACCGTTCATGCTGACCGGGGCGATCACCACCCTGACTGCACTGGATTTTCTCGGTTTCGGCATGCCGGCCGGGAGTGCCTCGCTGGGTGAGCTGGTGACCCAGGGCAAGCAACATCTGGAAGCGCCGTGGCTGGGCTTTACGGCGTTTTTTGCGCTGGCGGTGATCTTGTCGCTGCTGGTGTTCATCGGGGATGCCTTGCGCGAGGCGTTCGACCCCAGAAGATGAGTTTTCACGCCCGGACTCTTCGCGGGTAAACCCGCTCCCACAGCGCCTGTGGAGACCCTGTGGGAGCGGGTTCACCCGCGAAGAGGCCGGACCTGCCTTCACTTGACAAGGAGCTTTGCATGACCCTCACAGGCAAGACTGCACTCGTCACCGGTTCCACCAGCGGCATCGGCCTGGGTATCGCCCAGGTGCTGGCCCGGGCTGGCGCCAATATCGTACTCAACGGCTTTGGCGACCCGACACCGCCGCTCGCCGAGATCACCCGGCATGGAGTGAAGGCTGTCCACCACCCCGCCGACCTGTCGGACGTGGCCCAGATTGAAGCGTTGTTCGCCCTGGCCGAGCGCGAATTCGGTGGCGTCGACATCCTGGTCAACAATGCCGGCATCCAGCATGTAGCGCCGGTGGAACAGTTCCCGCTGGAAAGCTGGGACAAGATCATCGCCCTGAACCTGTCAGCCGTGTTCCATGGCACGCGCCTGGCCCTGCCGGGCATGCGCACCCGCAACTGGGGACGCATCATCAACATTGCCTCGGTGCATGGCCTGGTCGGCTCGACCGGCAAGGCAGCCTACGTGGCGGCCAAGCATGGTGTGGTCGGCCTGACCAAGGTGGTGGGCCTGGAAACCGCCACCAGCAATGTCACCTGCAACGCCATCTGCCCCGGCTGGGTGCTGACCCCGCTGGTGCAAAAGCAGATCGACGATCGTGCTGCCAACGGTAGCGATCCGCTGCAGGCACAGCATGATCTGCTGGCCGAGAAGCAACCGTCGCTGGCGTTTGTCACTCCCGAGCACCTGGGTGAGCTGGTACTATTCCTGTGCAGCGAAGCCGCAAGCCAGGTTCGCGGCGCCGCCTGGAACGTCGATGGTGGCTGGTTGGCCCAGTGACGGGCGGCCTGGGCCTGGCAGCGGGTTCGCATTCGTTTATCTGCAAGGAGGCCCTATGCGCCCTACCCCGATGACTGCAATCCTGGCCCTCACCCTGGCTGCCGCCGCGCCTGCGATGGCGGCCAGCCTGAAGGACGTCGCGCCTTACCCCGAAGCGGAAAAAGGCTTTACCCGGCAGGTCATCCACCTGCCGGCACAGGCCGATGAGTCGGCTTACAAACTGGAAATCCTTGCCGGCAAGACCTTGCAGGTCGACTGCAACCGCCAGCGCCTGGGCGGCAGCCTGGAAGAACGCACCCTGGAAGGCTGGGGCTACAACTACTACCGCCTGGACAAAGTCAGCGGCCCGGCCAGCACCCTGATGGCCTGCCCGGATGGCAAGAAGACCAAGGCCTTCGTGCCAGTGATCGGTGACGGCTTCCTGCTGCGCTACAACAGCAAGCTGCCGGTGGTGGTGTATGTGCCCAAGGATGTCGAGGTGCGCTACCGCATCTGGTCAGCGTCCCAGGACGTGAAAAAGGCCAAAGCCGAGTGAGCTCGAAGCCTACGCGATCCCTGTAGGAGCGGCCTTGTGCCGCGATGGGCCGCAAAGCGGCCCCGGCAATCTGCACTGCGAAGCTGAAAATGTGGGGCCGCTTTGCGGCCCATCGCGGCACAAGGCCGCTCCTACACAGAGCACGCAATCGCTTCGAAGCGAATCTATCAGGCATAATGCGCCCCTTTTTTGCGCCACGAAGCACAGGTACCCCATGAAAGCCCAAGCCCGCCACATCCTGGTCAAAACCGCTGACGAAGCCGAAAAGCTCAAACAGCGCATCGCCAACGGCGAGGCTTTCGACGTGCTCGCCAAAAAGTTTTCGATCTGCCCTTCAGGCAAGCGCGGCGGCGACCTGGGCGAAGTCCGCCCAGGACAGATGGTCGGCGCTATCGACCAAGTGATTTTCAAGAAGCCGTTGCGTGTGGTGCACGGGCCGATCAAGAGCAAGTTCGGCTACCACCTGGTGCAAACGTTCTACCGCGATTGATGGCAGCGGGCCACCTGACATTTCTGCCAGTTGTCCCGTCGCCCCGCATTACATACAACTCAGGCAGGGCCGAAGCCGCCCCGCTGGCGTCGCTTCAGGTAGTGGACCCTTCAATGGCCCCGGAGACCTGCCTATGCGATGCCCCCGCTTGCTGCTGCCTGTTGCATTTCCGCTTCTGGCACTGCCGTTACTGGCTCACGCCCAATCCCTGACGGTGACGCCCGGAGAAAACCTTGGTGCCCTCGTGCAAACCGATGCTGCTGATGAGTTCAACATCAGTGGCGGCTCGGTGCAGTCATTGCAACAAGGCAATGGCCTGGACACCTTCACCATGTCCGGTGGCACGCTAGGGTCGTTGAACCAGGGCGGCGACATGGACACCTTCAGCATGACCGGCGGCACCATCACGGGCGCATTCGAAGATGGCGACACCGCGTGGTTCAAAGGCGGCAGCATTGGCCGAATCGACCTCAAGCTTGCTGACAACTTCCTCGAGATATCCCAAGGGCTCGGGGTCGAAACGGTTGTTGTCGGCAACGTCGTCAGTGGGCTTGGCAACGACACGATCATCATGACAGGCGGCACCATCGGCGGTGATATCAGCACCAGTAGCGGCGTTGACAAGATAACCATCAGCGGCGGCACGCTCGAAGGCGAGATACGCACCGGCAACGGCAAGGATGAATTCACCTGGACGGGTGGCCAGATCGGTAAGCGGGTCATCCTGGAAAGTGACGATGACACTGCCACCGTCCGCGCCCTCGACCTCGGCAACTCGGCCGTAATCCTGGACGGCGGCACCGGAACCGACACGCTGACGTTCGAGCAGAGCCAGGTCGGCCAAGGGGCGCTGTATAACAACTGGGAGTCCATCCACCTCAAGCAAGGCAGCCAGCTGACCCTGAACGACACCCTCACCCTGGGAGACCTTGGCAGCGATCAGCCACGCGTGATCCCCGCCACCGGGACCGGCACCCTGCAAATCGATGCAAGCAGCTCGCTGATCAGCCGCCAGGGCAGCATTGTCAGCATCCAGAATGGCACCAACGCATCGGTAGTCAACGCCGGCACCATCGACCTGAGTCGTGGCAACGACGCCCAGGGCCGCTTGACCATTCAGGGCGATTACACCGGCACCAACGGCACCCTGCGCCTGAACAGCGTGCTGGCAGGCGATGGCGCTGCCTCCGACCGTTTGGTGGTCAGCCGTGGCGCCATCAGCGGCTCCAGCCAATTGCTCATCAACAACCTCAATGGCGCAGGTGCAGCGACTGCCCAGAACGGCATCCAGGTGGTCGAGGCCCGTGACGGCGCCACCAGCACCGCCACAGCATTCGTGCAGACACAAACGCTAACGGTGGGGGCCTATGACTACCGCCTGTTCAAAGGTGGTGTGACCGCTGGCAGCGAAAACAGCTGGTACCTGCGCTCGACGTTGGTCGCGCCACCTGCTCCCGCACCGGTGCCCGAGCCCGGACAACCGACACAACCGACACAACCATCGGAACCGGGTGAGCCACCGGTGATAGCTCCTGCCCTGACGCCACCTGTTGCCGCACCGGCACCCGGCCAGGTCGACCTGCCTGCCCCCGTGCAAGGCGAAAGCCTGCCGCTGTATCGCCCGGAGGTCCCGGTTTACGCTGCGGCCCCAAGAGGCGCTGCGATCATCGCCCGCCAGGCCCTGGGCACCTTCCATCAGCGCCAGGGCGACCAGCAGTTGCTCAAAGGCGAAGGCGCCCTGCCCGCCAGTTGGGGGCAGGCCTACGGCGGCACGCTGCGCCAGCAATGGAGCGGTACGGTCAGCCCGAGCCTGGATGGCGATCTGTATGGCTTCAAGGTGGGCCAGGACCTGTATGCCAAGGCGGGTGACAGCGGTTATCGCCAACATGTCGGTTTTTACGTCAGCCACAGCCGCCTGGACGCCGACGTCAAAGGTTTCGCCCTGGCCGTGCAGGACCGCAGCGTGGGTGACCTGAAGCTCGATGGCGACAGCGTCGGCACCTACTGGACGCTGGTCGGGCCGCAAGACGCGTACCTGGATGCAGTGTTGCAGTACACCCGTCTCGATGGGCGAGCCCGCTCGGACCGTGGCGACAAGCTGAACATCGACGGCCACGCCTGGACGACGTCGCTGGAATCCGGCTACCCCATTGCCCTGTCCGAACACTGGACGCTGGAGCCACAAGTCCAGCTGATTGCACAAAAAGTGTCGCTCGACAGCGCAAGCGATGGTGTCTCGCGCGTCAGCCATGACGCCCAGGTCGAGCTGACCGGCCGCCTGGGCGTGCGCCTGGAAGGTGCGTTCACGGGAAACAGCGGGCGCCTGCTGCAGCCCTATGCGCAGGTCAACCTGTGGCACGGCGACGGTGGTCGCGACACCTTGACCTTCGATGATGTCGACAAGATCAAGACCGACTACCGCTATACCTCGGTGCAACTGGAAAGCGGCGTGGTGGCGCAGGTCAGCGAAGCGCTGAGCCTGCATGGCGGCGTGCAGTACACCGCCAACCTGGACAGCCGCCAGCAGGAAGCCAGCGGCGTCAACCTGGGGGTGCGCTGGCAGTTCTAGCGGCGCGCCGCCAGCAAGCCGAGGCCGGCGCAGCCCAGCAGGGAGGCGCTGACCCGGTTGAACACGCGGCGCGGGCCAGGCTGGCTGAACCAGCGCTGCATGTAGGCGCCCAGGCCTGCGTAAAGGGCAATGGCCGCCCATTCCAGCAGCAGGAACAGCGCGCCCAACCACAGGAACTGCTCGCTCACCGGCGTGGCGCTGCCGACCGTAACGAACTGCGGCAAGAAGGCGGTGAAGATCAGGATGGCTTTGGGGTTGCCGGCCGCCACCCAGAACTCCTGGCGCGTCAGGCGCCAGGTGCCACGCGGGTGGTCCGTTGCCACCACGGCGTCGCCTACCGGTGCACGCCACAGTTGCCAGGCGATGTAGAACAGGTACGCCGCACCCACTACCTTGATGGCCAGGAACAGGTATTCACTGGTGTGCAGCACCACGGCCAGGCCCATGGCCGCCAGGGCGATCATGCCGCTGAAGGCGACGATGCGACCACCACCGGCCACGCAGGCCGTGCGCAGGCCGTAGCGGCTGGCGTTGTGCAGCGACAGCAGGTTGTTCGGCCCCGGCGCCATGTTCAGGGCAAAGCAGGCGGGGATGAAAAGCAGCAGGCTTGAAAGGTCCATTGTTGTTTTCCATTGGCAACAGGTGTCTATTTCCGCGTGTGCCGGGCCTTGCGGTCAAGCTACAGCCAGCGATAAAAACTGTATGGGTACACGGCACCTGTTACGCTGCCGGCGAAACCGAGGATCTTGTGATGCCCCGCTCCCACGCCGCGCAGTGGCGCGACCCGGCACTCCCGCATGTGGAAAGCCGCCGCGCCTGTCATAGCCGGGCCTGTTACAAGGCCCACAGCCACCCGACGTTTTCCATCGGTGCGGTGGATGCCGGCCACAGCCATTTCAGCGGCGCCGCGAATGGCCAGGAACGCCTGACACCCGGTACGCTGGTGCTGGTGCCAGCCCACCGCGTACACGCCTGCAACCCCGAGCCCGGGAAAGCCTGGAGCTACCAGATGCTGCATGTGGATGCCGACTGGCTCATGCAGCTGCGTCTGGAGTCGGGGCTTGCCGGCGACGGGCTCGGCGAGCCGGCGCGTATCTGTCGGGATCCAGCGGTGTATAGGCAGTTCTGCGAACTGAACGGGTTACTGTTCTCCGGCGCCAGCAACGGTGAGAAGGATGCGGCGCTGATGGCCTTTGTGGGTGACCTGGACGTTTCAGCCCAGGCCCCTCTGGCTGCAGCCCCTGCCTTGGGGGCGACTGCGTTGAGCGGGTTGATCGCGCGTCTCGAAGGCCAGGACCCTGCGCAACTGAGCCTGGAGGTGCTGGCCCGCGAAGCCGGCCTTGGGCGCTACCAGCTGATCCGCGCGTTCCGCACGGCCACCGGGTTGACGCCGCATGCCTATGTGCTCAATGCCCGGGTCAATCGCGGGCGGCAGTTGTTGGGCGAAGGGCTGGCACTGGCGGAGGTCGCTTACCAGCTCGGGTTTGCCGACCAGAGCCATTTCCAGCGGGTGTTCAAGGCCCATGTGGGGGTGACACCGGGGCAGTATCGGGGCGATTAAAGGCATGCGCGATCCCCTTGTAGGAGCGGCCTTGTGTCGCGATGGGCTGCGCAGCAGCCCCCGACAATCTCTGCTGCGAAGCTGAAAATCTGGGGCTGCTGCGCAGCCCATCCGACCGGTCCGGCGCTCCGGCAAGGCCGCTCCTACAAAGGCAATGTGCCTACCGCTCAGGTTTGCAATATTCTTCAATACCCCCGACATACCCTGCAGCAGACTGCGGTTTTCCCGCAGAGCCGCCCCGCCCATGCAACAGTTCCTGATCATCGCCCTCGCCCATTTCCTCGCCCTGCTCTCACCCGGCCCGGACTTCTTCCTGGTCGCACGCAGCTCGATCAACCGCGGCTGGCGCATCGCCAGCGGCGCCTGCCTGGGCATTGCCCTGGCCAATGGCGCGTTCATCGCCATGGCCTTCACCGGCCTGTCAGTGTTGCAGGAAGGCAGCCTGCTGTTCACCACCCTGCAACTGGCCGGCGCCAGTTACCTGCTGTACATCGGCGTGCTGTTCCTGCGTCATGCCGGGCAAACCAGCCTGCGCTCAGTCGCTGACAACCAGCGGGTTCAAGGCTGGTGGCACAATCTGGGCATGGGCTTCCTGTCCGGCATCCTCAACCCCAAGAACGCACTGTTCTATGCCAGCCTGGCCAGCATGGTCGCCAGCGCCAGCGTCGGCTGGAAAACGGCTTACGGCCTGTGGATGTTCAGTATCGTCCTGCTCTGGGACCTGCTGGTTGCCGTGGCCATCGGCAACCAGCGGGTACTGCGGCGCTTCGCTCGCAGCCTGCCGTGGCTGGAGCGGGCTTCAGGGGTCATGCTGGTGATATTGGCTGCGGCGTTGCTGCTGCATCTGGCCCGGGGCTGACCAGTTGCAAGGTGCGCATGTCCATCAAGGTAAAGTGGCCACTCGCCCAGCCTCCCGTATCCAGGTGCCAGACATTGCCCAGCCGCTTTGCCTCCAGCACCGGCGTGTGGCCGACCAGCAAGGCACGCAGGCCCTGCACCGGTTGGGTATCGCCTTCCTTCAGGCGCCGCCGCGACCACTGGCACACCTCGCGTACCTTCGGGTCGTCATCCAGCTCCAGCTCCAGCCATGAACGCAGCACTGTCCAGTCAGCAAACGGGCTGTCTGCATGCAGCAACCCGACCAGGCCGGCCGCGCTTTCCACTTCGATGGCAATCGGCAATTGCTCGAAGCGCTCCACGAAGCGCAATTGCGCGGCCCGCGGCAGGTCCAGGAACCAGCTTCCACCCGCTGCGCGGTACATGTCCAGGTCAAGCCGCCCCCCACGCACGCGAGTGATCGCCAGCGCCTCATGGTTACCTTGCACCGCATGGAACCAAGGTCGCGCGAGCCACTCCAGCACGGCCTCGCTGTGCGGCCCGCGGTCGACCAGGTCACCCACACTGAACAGGCGGTCTACGGCCGGGTCGAAACCCACCGCTTCCAGGCACTGTTCCAGGCGCTGGAAGTGACCATGGATATCGCCCACCGCCAAGTCACGTCCCCGGATATTGGCGAGCAGCCGCCGAAACCGTCCCATTACAATCTTCCTCTGCAGGTGCTGCCATGGCGGGCGTAAAATGGAGACACCCCCCATCTACCCCGGAGGTGCATCATGCGTACCGCCCTCGTGTGTGCCGTGCTCATGGCGCTGTCACTGAACAGCATGGCACAAGGCGCCCCGGCCGCGCAGGTCGAGGTGCGTTTCGACCACCCGGAAAAATTCCGCGACGCCAGCCTGAACAGCCACGGTTATGAGCGTGGCGCTGACGACTATGTGATGAAATCCCTTACCCAGTACCTGCAGAAGCTCGGCCAGCGTTACCTGCGACCAGGCCAGCAACTGGTCATCGACATCCGCGATATCGACCTGGCCGGGCGCTTCGAGCCCTGGCACAGCCAGGCCTACGATGTGCGTTTCATGCGTGAGATCACCTGGCCGACCATCGACCTCACCTACACCCTCAGCCAGCCGGGTAAACCCGCCCAGCAGGCCGAGGAACGGGTCAGCGACAAGATGTACCTCAGCCGCCCCGGCCGGGTCGCCAGCAGCAGCGACCGCCTGTATGCCGAGAAGGCCATGCTCAACGACTGGTTCCGCCAGCGCTTCGCAGCGAACCCCGCAACCTGAAAAACCCTTCACTGGTACAGGCGTTGGTGCCGATAGTATGCTCGGCCCTTCAACCTGTACCAGGGAAGGGTTTTTCAATGAAACTGTGCGCCGTGCAACTGGCGTCGCTCAAGGGCGATTTGCCAGGCAACCTCCAGCGTCACCTGGCCTGCATCGAGCAAGCCGCGGCCCTTGGCGCCGAGCTGCTGGTGTTCCCCGAACTGTCGCTGACCGGCTACGAGCCAAGCCTTGCGCGCCAGGCCGCCTTGCCGGTCAACTCCGCGCAACTGGCCCCGCTGCAGGCAGCCTGTGACCGCCTCGGTGTCACCGTGGCCGTTGGCCTGCCGTTGCCGACACCCGACGGTATTCGCATCGGCATGCCCATCTTCAGCCCCGGGGCACCGCGCCAGGCCTATGCCAAACGGCGCCTGCATGATGACGAGCTGCCCTATTTCACCTCAGGCGATCAGGCATTGCTGCTGCAAGTAGGCGACCTTCGGGTAGCACCGGCGATCTGCTACGAATCGATGTTCATGGCGCACGCCGCCGCTGCCCGCGAGCACGGCGCCGACCTGTATCTGGTCAGCGTGGCGAAAACCGCGAAGGGCATCCGCGAGGGATATGCGCACTACCCGGAGGTGGCCCGTGAACTGGCCATGCCGGTATTGATGGCTAACTGTGTGGGGCCGGCAGACACCTTCATCGGTGCCGGCGGTTCGGCAGCGTGGGACAGCCAAGGGCGCTTGCTGGCCAGCCTGGATGATCACAGTGAAGGGCTGATCATGCTGGACACTACCCATGCCAGCGCAATGGCACTGCCCTTGGACCCATACCCGGCATGATCTACCTGTTTGTGGCGTTGCTGAGTTACACCTGCACCTACTACCTGGTCGGTTTGCTGATCCAGGGCCAGCTTGCCGATGTGGCCGAGGGTTTGCGCCATCGGCCCGATGCACCGACACCCGGCGAGTACCTGCGTGAGGTCAAAGCCCACGCGCGCCGGGCCCATCGGCAATACACCCTGATGGCAGGCTCGGCGCTGGCGTTATTCGCCTGCCTGGTCGCCAGCTGGTTCAGCTGACCCCTACAGGTCCAGTGCCAGGCTTTGCCGGCCCTCCAGCGCCAGCAGGTACTGCTTGGCCGCCAGGCCACCGGCAAAGCCGGTGAGGCTGCCCGAAGCACCGATCACACGGTGGCACGGGGCAATGATCGAGATCGGGTTGCGACCGTTGGCGGCGCCTACCGCTCGCACCGCGCTGGGGTTGCCGATTTGCCGGGCGATGTCGCCGTAGCTGCGGGTTTCACCAAAGGGTATCGCCAGCAGCGCGGCCCATACCTGGCGCTGGAACTCGGTACCGGCGAAATCCAGCGCCAGCTCGAAGCGCTGGCGTTTGCCCGCAAAGTACTCGCCAAGCTGCCGCGCGGTGTCCAGTAGCACCGAGCACTGGTCGTCACGGTGCAAGGCACCGAGGCGCACGCGGTTTTCCCGTTCCTCTTCCCACAGTACGGCTGCCAGGCACTCGCCGCGGGCGACCAGGGTCAGGGTGCCGACGGGCGAATGCATGAAGGTGAATGCGCTGGACATGAGCGGGTTCCTGCCTGTTTGCGTTCGGCGTACTGTACGCATCCACAGCCCTGCACGCACCCGCTTTCTTGCTCAGGTAATTGCACAACCGGCAATCCGGCGCGCTTCCCTGAGGTTGACCTTGGGGATCAGCTCGGCCGGAATGCGCGAGATCGACGACAGGTTGTAAACGTGGAAGTGCTCGTTCACCACCTCCCTGGCCATCAGCGTCAATGACGGCAGAATGCGGCTGTCCCAATGCTGGTCGAGCCCGCACGGCGAACACTGCCCCTGGCCGTTCTCGTAGAAGCGGCCGACGCTCTGATCCAGGTCCACCCCTACCAGCAACACTTCTTCAAAGCCCAGGTGATAGGCCAGCTGCAAGGCCACGTACGCCACTGTGCGGGCATCGAAGAAACCATGGGCCAGGTCTTTGCTGAAGGCAATCGAGCGGCTGCGTTTGCTCCACAGTGTGCGGTTACACACGCAGTTGTCACCATGGCCCCGCAAACCGTCCAGCAGCCCCGGCGTATCGGCTTTGTGCAGGGCGTAGCACTCGGTGGCGGCTGGCACATCGGCACCCGCATACTGTTCCGGCCAGAGCGCCAGGCGCTCGCTGTCGCGCAAGGCGGTGGCGAACAAGGCGGGCTGTTGCTGGCGGAAGCTTTTGTCGGTGCACACGTAGAAGAAAGGCTGGATGCCGTGTTCAGCGGTCATCGCGACCGAACCGTTCATGGCGATGATGGGTAAATGGGCGAATTCGCCCAGCGGAAAATGCTTGGCAGAGGCGCCGGAGGCAAGGATCACCACGGGGCCCTGTTGGGTATTGCGACACGCCTCGAAACTGGAGAACGCCCCGCGTTCAGCGCTTGGCTGCGACGGAAGTGTGTTCATCTATGGCATCTTTAACTGGACGGTTCAAACCACAATACTGAACCGTGGATGTGCTGCGGCCGCTTTTACCTAACTTTACCTACCTGAACATAATAGACCGCCATGTCCTTTACTGACGGGGTCCCAAAGGGCTACACAGCGGGCAGGCGATGCTTGTTCAACACCGCCTGATCCGGCAGAGGCCGTCATAGCAGACCACCTCGGGCCCAGGTCGTTCCCCACTGTGGGTCAGGACACCCGATTACCGCTACCGAGGCGACAAACGGGTCGCTGGTGTGGTTTGGCCGTCAACCCAGGAATAGCCTGTACGCCGGGTTTTCAGTCTCATCCCAGTACCGATACCCCATCTCGTCCAGCGCTAGCGGCAGGCCGGCCAACTCATCCTTTGGTACCTCCAGCGCGGCAAATACCCGGGCCTCCGCCGCCCCGTGGTTGCGGTAATGGAACAGGCTGATGTTCCAGCGCTTGCCCAACCGTTCCAGGAAGCCCAGCAACGCTCCCGGGCGCTCGGGGAACTCGAAGCGCAGCACCCGCTCATCAGCGCCTGGCGCAGCGTGGCCACCCACGGTATGGCGCACATGCAGTTTCGCCAGCTCGTTGTCGGTCAGGTCCAGCACGCTGTAACCCTGCTCGCTCAGGTTGACCAGCAGCTGGTCACGCGGGTCGTGCACAGGGTGAGTCTGCACCCCGACAAACAGGCGCGCTTCCTTACCTGGGTAATAGCGGTAGTTGAATTCGGTGATCTGCCGCTTGCCCAGCGCCTGGCAGAAGGCGCGGAAGCTGCCCGGCTGCTCGGGGATGGTCACGGCGATGATCGCCTCGCGCTGCTCGCCCAGTTCGGCACGCTCGGCCACATGGCGCAGGCGGTCAAAATTGACGTTTGCCCCGGAATCAATCGCTACCAGGGTCTGCCCCTGCACGCCATCGCGGGCCACATACTTCTTGATCCCGGCTACCGCCAAGGCACCAGAAGGCTCGGTGATCGAACGGGTGTCGTCGTAGATGTCCTTGATCGCCGCGCACAGTTCGTCACTGCTGACGGTGACCACTTCATCTACAAAATGCCGGCACAGCTCAAAGCAGTGGGCGCCGATCTGCGCCACTGCCACACCGTCGGCGAAGGTCCCGACCTGCGGCAGGATCACCCGCTCGCCGGCGGCCATGGCGGCCTGCAGGCAGTTGGAGTCCTCCGGCTCGACGCCGATCACCTTCACCTCGGGGCGCAGGTACTTCACGTAGGCAGCAATGCCGGCGATCAGCCCGCCACCGCCCACCGGTACGAAAATGGCGTCCAGCGCGCCCGGGCGCTGGCGCAGGATTTCCATGGCCACGGTGCCCTGCCCGGCGATCACGTCCGGGTCATCGAACGGCGGCACAAAGGTGGCGCCTTCGCTGTCGGCCAGCGTCAGGGCATGGGCCAGGGCGTGCGGGAAGCTCTCGCCGTGCAGCACCACGTGCCCGCCGCGCGAACGCACCCCTTCCACCTTCAGCGACGGCGTGGTGGTCGGCATGACGATGGTGGCCTTCAGGCCCAGGTGCGACGCGGCCAGGGCAACGCCCTGGGCATGGTTGCCCGCCGAGGCGGTGATCACCCCTCGCTCGCGCTGCAGGGTACTGAGGCGTGACAGACGAGTATAGGCGCCGCGGATCTTGAACGAGAAGGTGGGCTGCAGGTCTTCGCGCTTGAGCAACACCTGGTTACCCAGGCTGGCAGACAGCGCAGGCGCGGCTTGCAGCGGCGTTTCGATGGCCAGGTCGTACACCGGCGCGGCCAGAATGCGCCGCACCTGCTCCGACAGCAGTTGCTGGGGGGTGACGGTTGTACGAGGGACGCTGAAGCTGGTCATCGATGACTCCTTGGCTTTTTTATGGTGCCCAGGAGTCAGAGAGAAAAAACCCGCCTCCAGGGCGGGTCAGGTGCACGTACGCGCTAGCCCGCCAAGCTGATAATGGCGGTAATAATAATGGCGTTCACATGCGGGAATGTATTCATGGGGTAGGAACTTAGCCGTTAGTGCAGCACAAAGTCAACACTTGGCCTGCTGCGCCGAAAGCGGCACATCGAACACCTTGTCGAACCCCCACTGGAAGGCAAAGGCGTAAACGAAGAAGAACACGAACAACGCCAGGTTGGTCAGCAGCGCCGCCCACAGGCTCACATCCAGCCAGTACGCCACCAGTGGCAGCAAAATCACCACCAACCCGCCCTCGAAGCCCAAGGCATGCAGCAAGCGCCGCAGGAAGGTTCGCTCACGGTTGCGCTGGCGCGCTTCCCAGCGCTCGAACACCCAGTTGTAGCCCATGTTCCAGCTCATCGCGATGCCTGACATCAGCACCGACAGGATGGCCGACTGCGCCATGCCGGCACCAAACGCCAGCTCCAGCGCAGGCGCCACGCAGGCGACAGCGATGGCTTCGTAAAGAATGGCCTGGACGATCTTGCGGGCCTTGCCTTGCATGTTCAGTTCTCTGGGTAGACGACCCGTAAAGCTACAATATGTCGCACACAAGAAAAAGCCCGAAATTTGGACAACGGCGCGTTCGGCTGCTTGTATCTATCCCGTACAAACAGCGACATCTCGTACAACTTCGTCGAGGGAACCGAGCGAGGATAAGACGATGGTCCACTGCCCCCTGCCGGTGACTGCTGCATGAGCCTGGCATTCATCGATTTTCTCACCTACGTGCTGTTCGGCCTGAAGATCCTGGCCATCACCCTGGCCTCGCTGATGTTCCTGCTGGGCCTGGACGACCTGTTCATCGACCTGTGCTACTGGGGCCGCAAGCTGATCCGGCGCTTTCGCGTGTATGACAAGTTTGAGAAGGCCGACGAAAAGCGCCTGTACGAAGTGCCGGAAAAACCCCTGGCCATCATGGTCCCGGCCTGGAACGAAGTGGGCGTGGTCGGTGAAATGGCGCGCCTGGCGGCTTCCACCATCGACTACGAGAACTACCAGATTTTCGTCGGCACCTACCCCAACGACCCGCAAACCCAGGCCGACGTCGACGCGGTGTGCCTGCACTACCCCAACGTGCACAAGGTGGTGTGCGCACGCCCTGGGCCTACCAGCAAGGCCGACTGCCTGAACAACATCATCGACGCCCTGCTGCGCTTCCAGCAGGACGCTGGCATCGAGTTCGCCGGTTTCATCCTGCATGACGCCGAAGACGTGATCTCGCCCATGGAACTGCGCCTGTTCAACTACCTGCTGCCGAACAAGGACATGATCCAGATCCCGGTCTACCCCTACGCACCGGAATGGAAAGGCTTTACCGCCGGCCACTATGTCGACGAGTTTGCCGAAAACCACGGCAAGGACGTCATCGTCCGCGAAGCCCTGACAGGCCAGGTGCCCAGCGCCGGTGTCGGCACCTGCTTCAGCCGCCGCGCCATCAGCGCGCTGCTGGAGGACGGCGACGGCATTGCCTTCGACGTGCAGAGCCTCACCGAAGACTACGACATTGGCTTTCGCCTGAAGCAAAAGGGCATGAAGTGCATTTTCGCCCGCTATTCCATCACCGACCCGGCGCTGACCCTGAAGCAGGAATGGCGCCCGGGCATGAGCCGGGAATTCTCCCAGGTGATCTGCGTGCGCGAGCACTTCCCGCGTGACTGGCAGCATGCCATCCGGCAGAAGTCACGGTGGATCGTGGGTATCGTGTTCCAGGGCACCAGCAACCTCGGCTGGAGCCGCAAGGGCGCGCTCAACTACTTCCTCTGGCGCGACCGCCGCGGGCTGTTCGCCTACCTGCTGAGCTTTTTGGTCAACTTGCTGTTGCTGGTGTTGCTGGCCATGTGGCTGGTCACGGTGATTGCGCCGAACTCGTGGCGCTTCATGTCGATCCTCAGCGACAGCTGGCTGCTGTCTACCCTGCTGTGGCTGAACGGGCTGATGCTGTTCAATCGCCTGTTCCAGCGCGGCTGGTTCGTCACCCGTTTCTATGGCATTGGCGAAGGCCTGCTGTCGGCACCGCGGATGATGTGGAGCAACTTCGTCAACTTCTTCGCCAACCTGCGTGCCCTGCGCCAGGTGATGGAAATGGGCGACTCGCGGCGCGTGGCCTGGGACAAGACCACCCATGAATTCCCCGACATCGCCGCCCCTGCCCGCACGCCGCTGGGCCAGCGCCTGGTGGCCAAAGGGCTGATCAGTGATGAACAGTTGCAAGAGGCAATCACCAGCCCGGTACGCCGGCGCCTGGGCCGCGAACTGCTGCTGCGCGGCTGGGTGAACAGCGAACAGCTCGTCGCCACCTTGGCCGAGCAACTGGACCTGCCCTGGGCGCCGCTGAACCCGTTCAAGCTCGACCCGCAACTGATTGCCACGCTACCCCGCAAACTGGCGACGCACTATGGCGTGCTGCCCGTTGCCGAAGACGGCGACACGCTGATCCTGGCCAGCGAAAGCCCGGTCAGCCAAGTGTCGCTGGGGGTGATCAGCCGCTACCTGAAACGCCCGGTCCGCGTGCGCCTGGCGCCGCAAGGCCGGGTAACCCTGGGGCTGCGCTACCACTACCCAAGCCCCTGGCAGAAGCCGGAAACCCGCGACATGCTGGCCATCCTCGAACGCCATCAGGACGATGAAGCGCTGCTGGAGCGTGTCAGCCACCACCAGATCATGCTCGGCACCCTGTTGCAGGTGCGCGGCATGGTCCCGGTCACCCTGTTCAACCAGGCGCTGATCGACTTCGACCCCGAGCGCCAAAGCCTGGGCGAGCACCTGATCGCCCGCGGCATCATCACCGAGCAGGTGTTGCAGCAGGCGCTTGACGAACAGGCCAGCGAGCAGCAGGCCGCCCTTGATCTGACCCGGGAGGTGGCATGAAGCCGCGCTTTTCCCTCACTTTCACTGGCCTGTTGCTGTGCTCCGCCGCGCTGCCTGTGGCCGCCTCGGCACCGATGACCGACTTTCAGCGGTTCACCAGCTTCCCGTTCATGGACCGTGGCTACCGTGAGGCCAAGAAAGACAACTGGGCCGAGGTCGAGCGCCTGACCCGCCACGTGCTGGGCCGGGTGCCGAACAACGACGAGGCCCGCGCACTGCTGGTAGAAGCCCTGGCCCAACAACGCCGCTACAAGGAAGCCGAAGCGCTGGCGGCACAGCTTGACGGCAGCCCCGAATACGCCGACGCCCTGCTCGAACTGCGCCTGACCTGGATCGAACAGGACCCACCGCCGGCCAGTCAGGTGGAACAGTGGCTGGCGGCCAGTGAGGGAAATCAACGCGTGCGCCTGTGGCAGGCCTACAGCCTGAGCCTGGCCAAATTCGGTGGCGCGGGCAAGGCGCTGGACTGGCTCAGCCAGTTGCCGCCCAGGGATGACGGCCAGGTATTGCGCCTGGTCCGGGCCAACTTCGCCGAACAACTGCGCAACTGGAAAGAAACCATCGAGCAACTGCAACCGCTCGCCGACAAGGGCCAGTTGCCCGCCGAAGACTGGCAACGCCTGGCCAATGCCTATGTCCAGCAGGTGGATGAAAAAGGGTTGAACGCACTGCTTGCCAGCGCGCCCTCCCCCCAAGCAGCTGACCAGGCGCGCCTGGCCATGGCCAACCGCGCCATTGCCGTGGGCCACAACCAGCAAGCCCAGCGCTGGTTGCAGTCGCTGCCGCCCGATCAGCTGAACCAACCCGACCAGCGCCAGCAACTGTGGGAGCTGGCCCGCAAAGGCGACGATGCAGCGCTGGTGCGGCGCCTGAGCAACGACCTGCAGCGCCCCTGCCTGGACACCGTCGACTGGCTGTCACGCCATGACCCGGACCTGGCCCGCGAACAGTTCAAAGGCTGCACACCCACTACCGACGCACGCGCCTACCCCGTGCTCAAGCAACGCCTGTATGGCGACCCGCCGCAGCCCCCACAACCGCGCACAGCCAGCGAGTGGGAAAACCGCTACCGGCAAAGCGGCGACCTGGCCGCACTGGAGCAAGCCACCTTCCTGCTGGTGGAACAGGGCCAGACCGGACACGCCCGGCAACTGCTGGAACAGGCCTACGACCGCCGCCAGGGCCGCCTCAGCCCATCGCTGTTACAGCGCCTGGGCAACCTGTATGCCCGCAACGACGGGCCGCTGGACAGCCACCGCATGCTCGGCCTGATCCCCCGGGTCGATGCCAATACCCGTGCCCAGTTGCTCGGCCGCCTGGCCGAGGCAGGCCAGTGCGACGCCGTGCGCCAGGCGGTGCCGGCCACACCCCGCGAGCCCGGCCAGTACCGCGCCCTGGGCCGCTGCGCCATGCCCGACCAACCCGGTGAAGCGGTGGTCTACTACCAGGCCGCCGAGCGCCTGGGCGACACCGGCAACCGCTTGCCGTTGGCCTATGCACTTGAAGCCGCCGGCGATTCCGAAGCCGCGTTGCCCATCTGGCGCAGCCTGCCAGACGCCGCCTGGACCGACAACGCACGCCTCACGGCCGCCGGTGGCGCGCTGAACGCAGGCGACGCTGACGCGGCCCGCCGCTATTGGGACGCCGCCGCACACCGCAGCGCCGATGACTGGGCACTGGGCGCAGCCATTGCCCAGCGCCAGGGCGACTACCAGGCGGCCCTGGGTTTCCAGCGCCGGGCCTTGGCAAGCAACCCACGGGCCGACCATTACTACGCGGCTGCCAGCACCGCGCAACTGGCCGGCGACAGCGCCCAGAGCATGGCCTGGCTCGCCGAAGCCGTGCGCCTGGCCCCCGATCAGCCGCGTTACCGCGCCGACTACGGCATGCGCCTGGCCGGCTCGACAGACAAGGCCCAGCGCCGCCAATCGATCCCTTACCTGGAGCGTGCCACCCACGACTTCCCCGAGGATTACCGCCTTGGCGAAACCTTGGCCTTGCGCTACGACGAAGCCGAAGACAGCGCCTCGGCACGCCGCGAGCTGCGGCGCATCCTCGATGTGGAGCAGAACCTGGTCGACGGTGACGACGAATACGGCAGCCTGGAAGCCCGCAAATACCGCCAGCGCCGTGCCCACGAAAGCCTGTCACGGCGTGACACCATCACCCTGGCCAGTACCTGGTCACCCGCCGGCACCTCGACCAACGACAAGTTCCTCGACAACGGCCAGCGCAGCGGCAGCTCACGCCGTGCCCAATCGCAGAACGTGCAGTTGGCCATGTGGGACCATGCTCTGGGCGAAGAACCCAGTCGCAACGGCAGCACCCTGTCGGTGTATGGCCGGGTACTGTTCGGTGGCCAGAGCCGCACCGACTATGCGCAAAGCATGGGTACTGGCGTCGGCCTGCGTTACAAACCGCTCGGCCAGGCCAACCTCAACCTGTACGCCGAGCTGTACCACCAGCGGCAGATCGACGAAGCGCATTACCGGGGCCTGAGCCTTGGCCAGCTGCTGAGCCCGGCCAAAGTCGGCGGCAACTGGGGCGACCTGCGCCACCATGCCGAATCGAGCAACGACCTGCTGTTGCGCGCCACCGCCTCGTTCCTCGACCAGGGCGACTGGCGCAATGACTGGCGTGTGGATGAAGACAACTGGAACGAGCGCTTCCTCTACCTCGACGCGGCCTGGTGGACCCGCGCCGGCGACCACGCCTGGCTGTCGCGCTACCAGCAAGGCCATGCCTGGAAACTACCCGGCAGCTCCCCGCAAACCCTCATGCCCTATGGCTTTGTCGAGTTCTCCAGCCAGGACCCGAGCAACGACTGGCGCCAGGACGCCCGGGCCGGGGTTGGTGTGCGCTGGCAATGGTGGTTCGATGACGACCGCTACAACGCCTACCGCGGCTCGCTGAAAGTGCGTGCCGAGTACCAACAGTCGCTGGGCGGCAATCTTTACCAGCGCGCCAACGGCGTGCTGGTCGGTGCGGAGATGACCTTCTGATGCGTGCGATCCTCGCCTTCTGCCTGCTTGCCCTGTGCCTGCCCGCCACGGCCGACCAGCGCCTGTTCTACCAACCCCTCAACCGCGACGCCAATGTCACCCCCGCCCAGTGGCAACAACTGTGGCATGCCACCGTGGCCCAGGGGGGCAAGACCCTGATCGTGCAATGGAGCGCCTATGGCGACAGCGACTTCGGCGGCGCCCAGGGCTGGCTGGCCAGCAGCCTGCGCAGCGCACGTGCCCAAGGCCTGCAGGTGGTGCTGGGGCTGTACATGGACCCCGCCTACTACCAGCGCCTGGACGAACTGGACGGCGAAGGCCTGAACAGCTATTGGACAGCGCAACTGGGGCGCTCACTCACCCAGTACCAGCAACTGCGCCAGGCCTGGCAATTGCCGGTGGAGGGCTGGTACCTGCCCATGGAGCTGGACGACCAGCATTTTCGCGACCCCGCGCGGCGCGAAGCGCTGTTCAGCCAGTTGCAAGCCTTTAACGGCCAGCTGGACAAGCCACTGCACATCAGTGCCTTCAGCGCAGGCAAGCTGTCGCCCCGGGTCAACGCCGCCTGGCTGGATCAACTGGCTGGCCTGGGCTTGAGGGTGTGGTGGCAGGATGGCGCAGGGACCGGGCGATTGCCGCCGTTGGTGCGCCAAGGTTACGAACAGGCCTTGCCGTGCCGGATAGGGGTAGTGCGCGAGGCGTTCCGCCAGGTGAGTGCGCCAGGTCAGGTATTCAGGGCTGAGCCTGCCGAGCCGAAGCTTGCCAGCGGGTGCCATGCCGAGGCAGTGTTTGCCTTGCGCTACCGGCCTTGGGCCCAGGGCGTTTTGCCACAGAATTGAGTTGCCAGGCCCGGCCCTTTCGCAGCACAAGGCTGCTCCTACAGGTCTCGCATGCCTCCTGTAGGAGCAGCCTTGTGCTGCGAAGAGGCCGGCCTGACAACGCAGTACCCCCAGGAGCTCACCCATGTTCAAGACCATCGAGGAACACGTACGCAAGCAGGTTGCCCCCGCCGCCCTGCGCGCCGAGTTCCGCCAGCACGAATTCGAGTCCATGCGCCCGTTCTGCCTGCTGGTTATCTGCGTCAGTATCCTGATCTGGCTGGTCTTCGACCTGATCGTCAGTTTCCTCGCAGGACAGGGCTTCACCTGGCTGTCCTACCTGTTCATCTCCATGCTCGGCTGCCTGGCCGTCGTCCTGAACTTTACCCGCCGCAGCCATCACTTCGACGTGCTCAACCTGCTGTTCATTGCCATCATCACCTTGGGCATGCGCCTGCTGATCGAGGGCATCCCGGTCACCCTGCGGCCGGTGTGGCTGGTGCTTGGGGTCTCCGCCGTCCTGTATGCCGTGTCGGTGCTGCCGGTGCGGCGCTGGTCGTTTTTCTGCGCCATGGTCATGACCTGGGTGATGCTCAACCCCTTCTACCACACCCGTATCGAGCCCGACGCACTCGAAGGCGCCATGCTGATCAGCTATGCCGTGTTCCTCAGCGGCCTGGTCAGCTACAGCTACCTGCAGATCCGCAAGACCAAGCTGCACAACTTCTACCTGTCCAAGGTGCTGCTGGAGCAGGCCTATGTCGACGCGCTGACCGAAATCCCCAACCGCCGCTCGTTCATGGCCAAAGCGGAGCAACAGTTGCAACAGGCAACCCCCGGGCAGTACCTGGCGATGGTCGACATAGACAACTTCAAGAAGGTCAACGACCGCTTCGGCCACGACGTTGGTGACGAAGTACTCAAACGCGTTGCGCTACACATCAAGACAGCCATGGTCGACGCCGAGTTTGCGCGGTTGGGCGGCGAGGAATTCGCGATCTTTCTTGAGGGGCTGGACCAGCAAGGCGCTGAACAGCAGGTGGAGGCACTGCTACGCAGGGTGCGTGAAGATTCAGGCGCTCATCCGGTGACGATCAGCATCGGCCTGGCACAGGTGAGCGCAGGCGATACGTTAACCATGGCGCTGATCAAGGCCGACCAGGCGCTGTATGAAGCCAAGCACACCGGCAAGGACCGGTTTGTGTTGTGGAGTACACAGTTGGCGCAACAGGGTTAGCAGGCCCGGCCTCTTCGCGGGTAAACCCGCTCCCACAGGTACTCCACAGCTTTCAAAATCTGTGCGGTCCCTGTGGGAGCGGGTTTACCCGCGAAGAGGCCGGCACAGGCACCCATCACCCCGCAGGCAACCGAATGCGGAACTGAGCCCCACCCAGCGCCGACTGAGCCACCGTCAAGGTGCCGCCCTGCCCTTCGATCGCCCGCCGGCTGATGGCCAGCCCCAGGCCAAACCCGCCGGTGTTGCGGTCGCGGCTGCGGTCCAGCCGGTAGAACGGCTGGAAAATCCGCTCGCGCTCCTCCACCGGTATGCCGATCCCGTCATCTTCCACCGTCAGCAGGCAGGCGCCATCGTCTTCCAGACGCAAGCGCAGCAACAGGCTTTCATCACAATAGCGCATGGCGTTGCGCACCAGGTTCTGCACCGCCCGCGCCGTCAGCCGTGGGTCCAGCACAAACCGGGGCAAATTGCCCTCGGCCCGCACTTCCCACTGGATACCCCGGCCATCGAGCTCTTCGGCAAAGCCACCGAGTACGCTGTCGACCAGTTCCAGCAACGACACCTCGACCCGCTCGCGGGCCTGGTCGGCGTTGTACAGGCGGCTGTAGGACAGCAGCTCCAGCACCAGCTCATCCAGCTCGCGCACATGCCCCACCAGTTCAAGCAGGCGCTTGCGGCTGGCCGGCGGCACCTCGTCGAACAACAGCACCAGGCCGAAGTCCAGGCGGGTCAGCGGTGTGCGCAGTTCATGGGACACCGCATTGAGCAGCTCGCGCTGCTGGTTGACGTGGCGTTCCAGGTCACTGGCCATGGTGTCGAACACCCCGGCCAACTCACCGATGTTGGAATGTGGCGAAATGTGCGTGCGCTCGGCCATCTGCCCCTGGCCGAGGCGCCGGGCGGTTTCCTTCAGGCGCTCCAGGTCGCGCCAGTGCGGCCACACCCATAACAGCAGGCACCCGAGCATGGCCGCACCGATCAGCACGGTCACGCCCCACGACAGCACATTGATGTCCAGTGGGTCTGGCGGTGCATGCAGGCGCACCAGCCACTCCTTGTCCAACGGTGCCAGCACCGTTTCGTAGTAGCCCCACTCGGCAATTCGCACGGCGTACTGGCCGTGCACCAGGCGCGCCTGCTCATCGGCGTTGAGTTCGGCCTGGTCCATGCGCAGCAGCTTCACTTCCAGCGGGGCGAACGCACTGGCAAGGTCTTGCTCCACGGCCGGCCACTGCTCGCGCGGGGCCTGGTGGAACTGGCGCACGATCAATGACTGCACGCCTTTGGCCTGGTCCAGGTTGTAGGCCATGAAGCGTTCCTGGAACAGGCCGACGATGGTGTCGGGAATGAACAGCAGCGCACCGGCATAGGCGACGATGATCACCAGGTACAGCCGCACCAGGATCTTGAGCATGGCCGGTCAGCACTCCCACTCGACGCGGCTGAACAGGTAGCCCTTGCCCCACACGGTCTTGATCTTGCGCGCTTCGCCGGCGTTATCGTCGAACTTGCGCCGCAGCTTGGAGATGGCCACGTCCACCGAACGGTCGGTGCCGTTGAACTCGATACCGCGCAACTGCTGCAAAATGCGGTCGCGGTTCAGCACTTCGCCGGCATTGCGCGCCAGCACCACCAGCAGGTTGTACTCGCCGCTGGACAGCTCCACCTCTTCGCCGCGCCAGCTGACCGTGCGCTCGGCCAGGTCGATGCGCAGGCCGCCAATCAGGATCAGGTCGTTATCCAGACGCGGTTCGTTGACGCTGCTGCGGCGCAGCAAGGTACGCACGCGGGCCAGCAATACGCGGGGCTCGCAGGGCTTGGTCACGTAGTCGTCGGCGCCCATTTCCAGGCCCAATACCTGGTCATGGCTGTCGTCGCGGGCGGTCAGCATCAGGATCGGCAGGGTTTGCGACTCCTGGCGCAGCAGGCGGCACAGTTGCAGGCCATCGATACCTGGCAGCATCAGGTCGAGGATGACCAGGTCAGGTTTTTGCCGACGATATTCGTCCAGCACATGATCGCCCCGGGCGATCACCTGGACATGGAAGTCGTTGCGTTGCAGGTAGCTGGCGATCAGCTCGGACAGGGCGCTGTCGTCTTCGACCAGGAAAATATTCGGCATAGGTGCTTGGGAATCTGGGTTGAGGTATGCCTGTGCCGGCCTCTTCGCGGGTAAACCCGCTCCCACAGGGACCGCACAATATCTGAGGCCAGTGCAGTACCTGTGGGAGCGGGTTTACCCGCGAAGAGGCCAGCACAGGCATACGCAGAATATAGAACCCAGCCGCACGAAAGGATTGTTCTTCACACTTTTTCACACTCGCCCTACAGGTATTAACAGCCGCACGGGCAACCGCTGCCGTACCATAG
The DNA here is from genome assembly GCF_050058005.1 of Pseudomonas sp. WOUb67. Lineage (NCBI taxonomy): Bacteria > Pseudomonadati > Pseudomonadota > Gammaproteobacteria > Pseudomonadales > Pseudomonadaceae > Pseudomonas > Pseudomonas sp. WOUb67. The sequence goes on from NZ_CP170112.1 coordinate 4,210,251, forward strand.
GCACGGTCATCATCGGAAGATCCGCATGCCTACTACCCTCCCCCTTCGCCTGCGCCCTGTGGCGCTCATGGCGCTTCTGAGCCTGTCCCTGGCCGGTTGCAGCGACAGCGCCGAGCAAGACGAAAAAGCGCCTACCCCGCAAGTGCGGGTAGAAACACTGCAACTGCAGCCACTGGCCATCAGCAGCGAACTCAGCGGCCGCATCCTGGCGCCGCGCACCGCCGAAGTGCGTGCGCGCGTCGCGGGCGTGGTGCTCAAGCGGGTGTACCGCGAGGGCAGCGACGTCAAACAGGGCGATGTGCTGTTCCTGATCGACCCGGCGCCGTTCAAGGCCGACCATGACAGCGCCCGCGCCACCCTGGCCAAGGCCGAGGCCACCTTGTACCAGGCGCGGTTGCAGGAGCAACGCTACCGCGAACTGGTCGACGACAAGGCTGTCAGCCGCCAGGAATATGACAACGCCAAGGCCAGCTTCCTGCAGGCCGACGCCGAAGTGGCCGCCGCCAAGGCTGCCCTGGAACGCACCCGCCTGAACCTCGGCTACGCCACCGTAACGGCGCCGATTTCCGGCCGTATCGGCCGCGCCCTGGTCACCGAAGGCGCACTGGTCGGCCAGAACGAGAGCACGCCGCTGGCGACCATCCAGCAGCTGGACCCGATCCACGCCGACGTTACCCAGTCTACCCGCGAGCTCAACGCCCTGCGCCGCGCCTTGCGCGCAGGCGAATTGCAGCAGGTGGGCGACGGCCAGGCCCGCGCCACGCTGATCCAGGACGACGGCAGCGCCTACCCGCTGCCTGGCAAGCTGCTGTTCTCCGACATCAGCGTCGACCCCACCACCAACCAGATCACCCTGCGCAGCGAGTTCCCCAACCCGGACCTCGACCTGCTGCCCGGCAGCTACGTGCGCGTGCGCCTGGAGCAGGCCGTGCAACCCAAGGGCCTGAGCGTGCCGCAGCGCGCCATCCTGCGCGACAGCGCCGGCGTGCCCAAGGTGCTGGTGGTCGACCAGCAGGCCCGGGTCAGCGACCGCCAGGTGGTGCTGGGCAGCGCCCAGGGCGACCGCTGGGTCGTCAGCGAAGGCCTGGCCCCCGGCGAGCGGGTGGTGGTCGAGGGGCTGCAACACGTCAAGGCCGGTGACCAGGTGCAGGTCGACAACGCATCCGGGGCAGCGCCCATCGCACAGCACACCGGCCAGTGAGGGCCTGATTCATGCCGCAATTCTTCATCGACCGCCCGGTGTTCGCCTGGGTGGTCGCGCTGTTCATCCTGCTGGCCGGTGCGCTGGCCATCCCGCAACTGCCGGTGGCCCAGTACCCCAACGTGGCGCCGCCGCAGGTAGAGATCTATGCCGTGTACCCGGGCGCCTCGGCGGCGACCATGGACGAAAGCGTGGTGAGCCTGATCGAGCAGGAGCTCAACGGCGCCGACAACCTGCTGTACTTCGAATCGCAGAGCAGCCTGGGCAGCGCCACCATCACCGCCACCTTCGCCCCGGGCACCCACCCGGACCTGGCCCAGGTCGACGTGCAGAACCGCTTGAAGGTGGTCGAGTCGCGCCTGCCGCGCCCGGTCACCCAGCAGGGCCTGCAAGTGGAAAAGGTGTCCACCGGCTTCCTGCTGCTGGGCACCCTCACCTCTGAAGACGGCAAGCTCGACGAAACCGCACTGTCGGACATCCTCGCGCGCAACGTGATGAACGAAATCCGCCGCCTCAAGGGCGTCGGCAAGGCCCAGTTGTACGGCTCGGAGCGCGCCATGCGCATCTGGATCGACCCGGGCAAGCTGATCGGCTTCAACCTCACGCCCAACGACGTGGCCGAGGCAATCGCCGCGCAGAACGCCCAGGTCGCGCCTGGCAGCATCGGCGACCTGCCCAGCCGCGACACCCAGGAAATCACCGCAAACGTGGTGGTCAAGGGCCAGCTGAGCACCCCCGAAGAATTCGCCGCCATTGTGCTGCGCGCCAACCTCGATGGTTCCACGGTCACCGTCGGTGATGTCGCCCGGGTAGAGATCGGCGCCCAGGAATACCAATACGGCACGCGCCTGAACGGTAAACCGGCCACCGCGTTCAGCGTGCAGCTGTCGCCGGGTGCCAACGCCATGGAAACTGCCACCCTGGTGCGGGCGAAGATGCAGGAACTGGCGCGTTACTTCCCGGAAGGCGTCAAGTACGACATCCCCTACGACACCTCGCCGTTCGTCAAGGTGTCCATCGAGCAGGTCATTACAACCCTGTTCGAAGCCATGCTGCTGGTGTTTGCGGTGATGTTCCTGTTCCTGCAAAACCTGCGCTACACCCTGATCCCCACCCTGGTGGTGCCGGTAGCGCTGATGGGCACCTTCGCCGTCATGCTGGCCATGGGCTTCTCGGTCAACGTGCTGACCCTGTTCGGCATGGTGCTGGCCATCGGCATCCTGGTCGACGATGCCATCGTGGTGGTGGAAAACGTCGAGCGCATCATGGCCGAAGAAGGCCTGCCGCCCAAGGAAGCAACGCGCAAGGCCATGGGCCAGATCAGCGGTGCGATCGTCGGCATCACCCTGGTGCTGGTGGCGGTGTTCCTGCCCATGGCCTTCATGCAAGGCTCGGTGGGGGTGATCTACCAGCAGTTCTCGCTGTCGATGGCGGTGTCGATCCTTTTCTCGGCATTCCTGGCCCTCAGCCTCACCCCGGCGCTGTGCGCCACGTTGCTGAAACCGGTGGCCAAGGGCGAGCACCATGAACGCAAAGGCTTCTTCGGCTGGTTCAACCGGCGCTTTGAAAGCATGAGCAACGGCTATCAGCGCTGGGTGGTGCAGGCGCTCAAGCGCAGCGGCCGCTACCTGCTGGTATACGCGGTACTGCTGGCGGTGCTGGGCTATGGCTTCAGCCAGTTGCCGACGGCATTCCTGCCCACCGAAGACCAGGGCTACACCATTACCGACACCCAGCTGCCACCGGGTGCCAGCCGCATGCGCACCGAGCAGGTGGCCGCGCAAATCGAGGCGCACAACGCTGAAGAACCCGGCGTGGGCAACACTACCGTGATCCTCGGCTTCAGCTTCTCGGGTAGCGGGCAAAACGCGGCACTGACCTTTACCACCCTCAAGGACTGGTCCGAGCGCGGTGCCGATGACAGCGCCCAGTCGATTGCCGACCGCGCCAGCGCGGCGTTCTCGCAGCTCAAGGACGCCGTGGCGTTTTCGGTGCTGCCGCCGCCTATCGACGGCCTGGGCGAGTCGACCGGCTTCGAGTTCCGCCTGCAGGATCGTGGTGGCATGGGCCATGCCGAGCTGATGGCTGCCCGCGACACGCTGCTGGCCAGTGCCGGCAAAAGCAAGGTGCTGACCAACGTGCGCGAAGCCTCGCTGGCCGAAAGCCCGCAGGTGCAACTGGAGATCGACCGCCGCCAGGCCAATGCCCTGGGCGTGTCGTTTGCCGACATCGGCTCGGTACTGGACGTGGCAGTGGGCTCCAGCTACGTCAACGACTTCCCCAACCAGGGCCGCATGCAACGGGTGGTGGTGCAGGCCGAAGGCGACCAGCGCAGCCAGGTCGAGGACCTGCTGAAAATCCATGTACGCAACAACAGCGGCAAGATGGTGCCACTGGGCGCATTCGTGCAGGCCAAGTGGGTCAGCGGCCCGGTGCAGTTGACCCGCTACAACGGTTACCCGGCGGTGTCGATTTCCGGTGAGCCGGCAGCCGGCCACAGTTCGGGCGAAGCCATGGCCGAAATCGAACGCCTGGTGGCGCAGCTGCCGCCCGGTGCCGGCCTGGAGTGGACCGGCCTGTCGCTGCAGGAGCGCTTGTCCGGCAGCCAGGCCCCGATGCTGATGGCATTGTCGTTGCTGATCGTGTTCCTGTGCCTGGCAGCGCTGTACGAAAGCTGGTCGATCCCGACCGCCGTGCTGCTGGTGGTGCCGCTCGGCATCCTGGGTGCGGTTCTGGCCGTGACCCTGCGTGGCATGCCCAACGACGTGTTCTTCAAGGTTGGCCTGATTACCCTGATCGGCCTGTCGGCAAAGAACGCCATCCTGATCATCGAGTTCGCCAAGCACCTGGTCGACCAGGGCGTGGACGCCGCAGACGCCGCCGTGCAGGCCGCCCGCCTGCGCCTGCGGCCCATCGTGATGACCTCGCTGGCGTTCATCCTCGGCGTGGTACCCCTGGCCATCGCCAGCGGCGCCAGCTCGGCCAGCCAGCAGGCCATCGGCACCGGGGTGATCGGCGGCATGCTCAGCGCCACGTTGGCGGTGGTGTTTGTGCCAGTGTTCTTCGTGGTGGTGATGCGCCTTGCGGGGCGGCGCCAGGCGCGTGACGCCAGCGCACAAGGCGAGATCAGCGAAAGCTGACTGGACAAGCCCCGTGTGAAATGGGAGGGTTCCCGGCAGTGACTGCCCGGAACCCTTTTTCATGTCTGATGCATTGCCCCTGTGCTCCATCCTCATTCTCGCCGGCGGCCGCGGCCAACGCATGGGCAGGCGCGACAAAGGCCTGGTCGCCTGGCAGGGCGAACCGCTTGTTTCCCATGTACAGCGGGTGGTGCGGCCGCTAAGCGATGACCTGGTGATTTCCTGCAACCGTAACCAGGAGGCTTACCGCGCATACGCTGACCAGCTGGTGGGGGATGCCGAGGCTGACTTCCCCGGGCCGTTGGCGGGGGTGATTGCCGGGCTCAGGGTGGCACGGCATGAATGGGTGGTACTGCTGGCTTGCGATGCACCACGGGTTGACCGCGAATTGATCGAGGACCTGCTGCGGCTGGCGGTGGCCAGTGACAGTGCGGCAATGGTGCGTCAGGGTGGGTATTGGCAGCCGATGTTCAGTGTGCTGCCACGGCGGTTACTGCCAATGCTGGAGCAGGCCTGGGCGGCGGGCGAGCGGAGTTTGCAGAAGGCCTTGCTGCGCGAGGCGGTGCAGGGGTTGGCGTGTGCCGATGATGATCGCCGGTTGAGCAACTTCAACAGCCCGGAACTGCTGCGAGGCTAAGATCTTCTGCTGCCTGTGCCGGCCTCTTCGCGGGTAAACCCGCTCCCACAGGTTCTGCACTGCCCTTCAATCCTGTGCTGTACCTGTACCATCACAGGTTCATCACGGCCCTTCAGACCTGTGATGCCCTTGTGGGAGCGGGTTTACCCGCGAAGAGGCCAGTACAGAAAATGCATCACCCTGCAGACAATTCCTCGACACTGATCTCGCGCATCCTGAACTTCTGCACCTTGCCGGTCACCGTCATCGGGAACTCGTCGACAAAGCGGAAGTACCGGGGCACCTTGAAGTGCGCGATTCGCGCCTTCGCCCACTCCCGCATCTCCTCTTCACTGGCGGTATGCCCCGGGTGCAGCCGCACCCAGGCCACGATTTCTTCGCCGTACTTGCTGCACGGCACGCCAATTATTTGCACATCCGCCACCGCCGGGTGGGTGAAGAAGAACTCTTCCAGCTCGCGCGGGTAAATGTTCTCGCCGCCACGAATGATCATGTCCTTGCTGCGCCCGACGATGCGCACATACCCCTGCTCGTCCATCACCGCCAGGTCGCCGGTGTGCATCCAGCCCTCGGCATCGATGCTTTCGGCCGTGGCCTTGGGGTTGTTCCAGTAACCAAGCATCACGCTGTAGCCGCGGGTGCACAGTTCGCCGATCTCGCCACGCGGCACAGTATTGCCGTCGGCATCGACCACCTTGTTCTCCAGCCGTGGCTGGGTACGGCCGACGCTGGTCACCCGGCGCTCCAGGTCATCGTCAGGCCCGGTCTGCAGCGACACCGGGCTGGTCTCGGTCATGCCATAGGCAATCTGCACCTCGGCCATGTGCATTTCGCCGATCACCCGGCGCATCACCTCGATCGGGCAGGTGGCGCCGGCCATGATCCCGGTGCGCAGGCTCGACAGGTCGAACTCGCCGCGTTGCGGGTGATCCAGTTCGGCGATGAACATGGTCGGCACACCGTACAGCGCGGTCGCCTTTTCCTCCGCCACCGCACGCAGGGTGGCTAGCGGGTCGAAGGCATCGTTGGGATAGATCAGGGTGCTGCCGTGGGTCATGCAGCCAAGGTTGGCCATGACCATGCCGAAACAGTGATACAGCGGCACCGGCACCACCAGCCGGTCGTGCTCGGTGAGGCCCAGGCTTTCGCCGACCATGTAGCCGTTGTTGAGGATGTTGCTGTGGCTGAGGGTGGCACCCTTGGGGAAACCGGTTGTGCCCGAGGTGTACTGGATGTTGATCGGGTCGTCGCAGCGCAGTTGCGCCTGGCGCTCGGCCAGGGCCTCGCGGCTGACAGCGTCGGCACGGTCCTGCAACACATGCCAGGCCAAAAAGCCTGGGGGTGGCGAAACGGCCAGGCTGACCACGCCGCGCAATTCGGGAAAGCGCTCGCAGATCAGCGCCCCGGGTTGGCCGCTGGCCAGGCCAGGGATCAGGCCCTGCAGCATGGCGTGGTAATCGGAGGTCTTGAACGCGTCGGCACAGATCACCCAACGGCAGCCGGACTGGCCTAGGGCGTAGTCCAGTTCGCTGGAGCGGTAGGCCGGGTTGATATTGACCAGGATCGCGCCCACCTTGGCGCTGGCGAACTGGGTGATGCACCACTCGGCGCAGTTGGGCGCCCAGATACCCAGCCGGTCCCCGGGTTGCACGCCCAGTGCCATCAGCGCGCGGGCGTGCTGGTCGACAGCCTCGGCCAATTGCTGCCAGGTGTAGCGCAGGGCCTGGTGGCGCACCACCAGCGCTTCGCGGTCGGGGAAGCGGGCGACGGTAGCGTCGAAGGCGTCGCCGATGCATTGGGTAAGCAGGGCTTTGTCCGGGTTGCCCTGGGAGTAGCTTGGCTGGGGCATGGGTGTTCTCTTGTTGTTCTTGTGTTGTACGGGCCGGCCTCTTCGCAGCACAAGGCTGCTCCTACATTGGAACGCGGTGACCTGTAGGAGCAGCCTTGTGCTGCGAAGAGGCCAGTAAATCCACCCTGGTTCTAGCGGATGAACACCTGCGGCGTAGTGGTAGACATGTCACCACCCGGCAGCTTGATGTTCTTCACCTTCTCCAGCGTATCCGGGTTGAACACCGCCAGGTCGTTGAAGGTGCCGCCCAGGTACAGCTTGTCGCCCTTCTTGTCGAAGGTGACGCAGTAGTAGGTGTGCTCAAGGTTAGCCGCCTTGATCAGCTTGCGCTGCTTGATGTCGTACTTGGCCAGGCGGTTGAGCACGCCGTAGATCTGGTTCGGGTCCTTAGGCGAGCGCAGGCCGGTGAAGTACAGCTCGGTCAGGTCGGCGAATTCCTGGGTGTGGGTCTTGCCGGTCTTCAGGTCGACGCTCAGGTAGCCATACAGCGGCTCGGCGGTGGCCGGGTCCTGCTTGTCGTCCTTGAACCTGGCAATGGTGTACAGCATGGTGAACTCGTGACGCGGGCTCTGGTGCGGCCAGAAGTACAGCACGTCCGGGGCGCTGTAGCCTTTGCGGTTCCAGTTGCGCAGCGGCAAGGCCACCGTGTACTTGCCGGTCTTCACATCCATCTTGTAGATGTCCGGCCCTGCGACAAACAGGCTGCCATCGTCGGCGGCACGCATCAGGTACACCTGGCGCGGCATCGGGAAGGTGCGCACCGGCTTGGCCTGCAGGCCATCGGTGGTGCTGAACACCTCCAGCCGTGGCGGCTTGACCACGTAATGGTCGTTCAGCATCTGGGTCGGGTTGACCGTGGCGTACACTTCCTTGCCGTCCGGGCTGATGGCGAACGAGTACATCGCCCTGCCCACTTCGCCCGCCACGCTCGACAAGTTGGCCCGGAAGGTGTTCTTGCAGGTGTCCAGGTCAATGCCGTAGATGTCGCCGTAATGGTTGTTGAGCACATAGGCGGTACGGTTGTCCGGCGCCATCATGGCGGTGCCAGGGCCGAACTTGTCGGGCATCTGGCAGCTTTTGTACACCGTGTCACTGGCCACATCGACCACATGCAGGTTGTTCGGGTAGTTGGTCACGATCATGTATTCGTGGCCAGCCTTCAGCGCAGGCCCGGTGTCGTCAGCCTGAACCAGCCCGGCGCAGGCCGTGGCGGCGATGGTGAGCGCGAGTTGCGCGCAGCGTCCAGCTTTCATGCGGTTTCCCCTTGTCATTCTTGTTGGGCCGGTCACTTGTCTTTCGGGAACACAGTGCCGAGGTTGCGCCAGTCATCCGCCGAGTTGGTCGCCTGGGCGTTCCAGTCCTGATAGGTGCTCATCATGTCCGGCACCTGGGCCGGCCACCAGCAAGGGTCGGAGCAGCCATACAGGTCGGCTTCCATCGGTTGGCACAGCGAGCTCACGCCACCAAAGGCATCCACTTCCCAACCCGGGTCGGTGGTGGCCGTGCAGCCGGCCACCGCACTCATGGCCATGACTTCTTCGATGCGGTCTTCGGCGGCGGCCTGCTCAAGGATGCGCGCCTTGTTGTTCAGGGGCTTCAAGTGCTTCATGTCAGTGCGCCTTCCGCGGGGTGATGTAGCGGTCGATGAAGGCCGGGTTGGCGGCCATGATGCGGCTGTAGACCTCGATGCCGAAGTCGACCCAGTCGCGCATCAGCTCGCAGTAGTGGTACGTCGGGTGCTGCGGGTCGCCGTAGCGGGCGTAGCTCTCGTGGTAGCAGCCGCCGGAGCACAGGTTGCGAATGCGGCAGCTCTCGCAGCCGGTATTGCTACGGTCCAGGCGCTGCGACAGGAAGTCGTTGAGCTCCACCTGCTTCACACCCTGGTGCACGTTGCCGAAGGTCGGCAGGCTGGAACCGGTAAAGCGGTGGCACAGGTTCAGCTCGCCTTCATGGTCCACCGCCAGCATTTTCAGCCCGGCACCGCATGGCAGGGCCTTCTTGTGGCCCTCGTGGATGTCGGTGATCAGCTGGTGCAGGTTGGAAAACCCGATGTTGCGGTGTTCCAGCGCTGCGTCCAGGTAACGGCGGCCAAGCGCCTTCATGTTGGCGAAGACCTCTACCAGTTCTTCGCCGGTGAGGTTGAAGGCCGACATGTCGCCGGAGGTGACCGGGGCAAAGCCGACTTCGGCAAAGCCCATTTCGTTGAACAGGTGGTTCCAGATGGTCTCGATATCGGTAATGCCGCGGGTCAAGGTTACCCGCGCCCCCACCGGGCGACTGTTGTAACGCGACAGCAACATGTCGGCCTTGCGCCGCACCACGTCATAGGTGCCCTGCCCACCCACGGTGATACGGTTGCGGTCGTGCACGGTCTTGGGGCCGTCGATGCTGATCGACAGGCCGAAACGGTGGGCATTGAGCCAGTCGACGATCTCTTCGGTCAGCAACGTGGCATTGGTGGTCATGATGAACTCCACCTGCTTGCCCGCCTCGGCGAAACGCCGCTCGCAGTAGGCCACCATGTGCTCGATCAGCGGCCGGTTGGACAACGGCTCGCCACCGAAGAACACCACGCTGTAGCGCTCCTCGTCGGGCGACTCCTTGAGCAGCATTTCCACCGAGGCTTCGGCGGTGGCAGTGCTCATCTTCTTCCCGGCAGAAGGCTTGTCCAGGTCTTCCTTGTAGCAATAGGTGCAGCTAAGGTTGCAACCGGTGTTGACGTTGAGCACCACGGTATTCAGCGCGGTGCGCTCGACCCGCTTGACGCCGATTTCCGGGGTCAGCGGCGAGCCGTCGCTGACCAGTTCCAGCGCAATCAGCTCGCGCAGGGTGTCCTGGATATCATTGCCGGCAAACTGCTGGCCCAGGCGCTGCATCAGCTCCTCGGCCGAACAGCCTTGCTGGCGCAACGTGTCGATGATGCCCCCGGTCACCGCGTCGGCGGTGAACAGCGAACTGCTGGGGATATGGAACAGCATGCGGTCGGCATCTACCTGCACTTCATGCAGGTTGCGTTCGACCAGGTTCAGTAGTGCGCCCATGGCGACCTCCCGGTAATCGATTCGTTGGAAAACCGTTGCACCCTGCCGTTACGGCAGCGGCGGGTTGTTCCAGCGCTGAACGGTGACGATCATGTGCCCTTCGCCGGTCTGGCCACCGTCGGCCAGGGTGGCGATGACCTTCAGGTTGCCCGCGTTGTTGGTCATCATCTTGCGTTCAGGGTTAGGGCCGGCGCCGCCTGGCACGAACACGCCATCGGCCTGCATCTGCCCGGCGAACTTGACGTCTTCGTCCTCGACCGCACGCTCATTGAACGGCTCGACCTTCCAGGTGGCCGGCAGGTAGCCGATGCGCAGCGGCTGGCCACTGGCATCCTTGCCCCAGGCTTCGGCCTCGAAGCGGCCCTGCACTTTCGGCACCGAAGCGCCGTTTTCACCGATGCGGGCAATGGAGAACGCCGGCACCACTTTCACTTCCTCGACCTTGTCGTACACCGCCAGGTTCACGCCCTTGAGCGCGCCTACTGCAACTTCGCGCTGGCCAGGTTTGGCGTCAGCTGCAGCGCGGGCCTTGACCCGTACCAGGGTCGGGGTCTGCTCCAGCACTTCGGTCACTTCTACCCCGGCACCCAGGTCGGGTTTGCCGTCCAGGCCGCTACCCACCAGGGTAATCTCGCTTTCGCCGCCGGCCTTGATGAATGCCGGTTGCACCGCCAGCAGGCGCGCCTTGCCTTCCTTGGCAGCCGTGAAGTCCAGGCCACGCTCGTCGTGCTCGGCCTCGAACATGCGGCCTTTCATTTCGCCATCCAGCGCCGCAAATACCTGGCGCAGGTTGGTGTCGCCAACCTTGACGTTGCCGCGCCATTCGTAGCCGTTGTACAGGATCGCCGTGCCGCTGCCGTTGAACGGCGTACCGTCGGCATAGGCGCCCTTGACCTCGACCTTGAAGGTGTCGCCCTCACCGGCCGAAACGCTCATTACCCCGCGCACATCGCCCTTGGCCAGCATGTGGCCGCTAAAAGCCCACTGCCCCGGCAGCACGTCGGCCTTCGGTTTTGCCTGCTGCCATTCAGCCCAGGCCGGGTTGTCCAGCGGGTAGCGCTTGGCAAGTTCCGGTACCACCTGTTGCAGGGCAATCGGCAACCAGTCGCGGTCCCGCGCCTGGGCCTGGTATTCGAGGGACGGCCACTGGCCGAGGTGGAAGTTGACCAGGTGCTCCCACTCCTTGGCCGGGCGCCGCTGCAAGGCGACGCGAGCACCGGAGTGGCAACGGCCACAGGTTTCGCTGAGCTGGGTGTCGAAATGCTCGACCGTGTTGAGCCGGCGCTCCATGGCATAGCGCACGCCATCGGTTTCGCTGGGCGCCAGGCCCTGCTTGTCGGCCAGGTACTTGACCAGCGTGCGACGGTCATCGTCGCTGATCTGCAGACCGTGCATCACCTGCATGCGGGCGATGCTCATCAGCCAGCCTTCCGGCGTTTTACGTTGGTGGCTGATGCGGCTGTAGGTATCGTTGCCTTCGGGGATATGGCACCCCATGCACTTGTTCTGCAACAGGCTCGGGCCCTGCTCGGCCGCCATGGCCTGGGTGCTCAGCAGCGCGGCGGCGACCAGCGCCAGTTTGCCCGCATGCCGCCGGAGTCGAGTCGTCTTCAAGGTCAGACCTCCACGGTTGTTGTTCTTATCGTTTTTCGCACGCTTTGGTACAGCAGGTGTGCATGTGACAGTTGTGATACAGGAACTGTGCCAGTTGCTGTAAAAGTGTTGCCTTTCAACCTTTTAGGGAGTTTCCGGGGCTTGGCCAGCAGCCAGGATGGCCAGTTGCAGCGTGCCATTTCGCGACTGGGTGTTTCATCCTGAGACAAGGGCCTGCTGCGCAGGCCAATCGCCGGCAAGCCAGCTCCCACAGATACAGCGCAGGTCTTCAAGGCAATGGTTAACCTGTGGGAGCTGGCTTGCCGGCGATTGGCCCTTGAAGCCACTGTTGCACCACCGTCTCACACCGTCTCAATGTGCAACAGCGCACGCCTGCAATCACAACCTTGCACCCAGGCAAAACCCAACGCCTTCAACACTTTGCGGCCATTTGCCCACCTTGGCACGCCCATTGCGCCTGTGCCCTTCACACCCAATGACAAGAGGCACAGCCCCATGCTTTCCGAACTGCCCATCCTGCCCGCCACCCGCGCCTTCCTCGAACGCAAGCTGAAGATGCGCATCGGCGCCGACTGGCAGGACGCCACCAGCGGTCGCACCCTGTCGTTCCGCAACCCGGCCACTGGCGACGTGCTGGGTGAAGTGCCCGCCGCCGACGCCGAGGATGTCGACCGCGCCGTGCGCGCCGCACGCCAGGCCTTCGACGATTCGCCGTGGAGCCGCCTGCGCCCGCGCGAACGGCAAAACCTGCTGTGGCGCCTGGCCGACCTGATGGAGCGCGACGCCCGCCAGCTGGCCGAGCTGGAATGCCTGAACAACGGCAAGAGCGCCGCCGTGGCCCAGGTGATGGACGTGCAACTGGCCATCGACTTCCTGCGCTACATGGCCGGCTGGGCCACCAAGATCGAGGGTAGCACCGTCGAAGCCTCCATGCCGTTGATGCCAAACGACCAGTTCCACGGCTTTGTGCGCCGTGAGGCCGTCGGCGTGGTGGGCGCCATCGTCGCCTGGAACTTCCCGCTGCTGTTGGCCTGCTGGAAGCTCGGCCCGGCCCTGGCCACCGGCTGCACCCTCGTGCTCAAGCCCGCCGATGAAACCCCGCTGAGCGTGCTGAAGCTGGCTGAACTGGTAGACGAAGCCGGCTACCCCGCAGGCGTGTTCAACGTGGTGACCGGTACCGGCCTGAATGCCGGCGCCGCGCTCAGCCGCCACCCCGGCGTGGACAAGTTGACCTTCACCGGTTCCACCGAAGTGGGCAAGCTGATCGGCAAGGCGGCCATGGACAACATGACCCGCGTCACCCTGGAGCTGGGCGGCAAGTCGCCGACCATTGTCATGCCCGACGCCAACCTGCAGGATGCCGCTGCCGGCGCCGCCACGGCGATCTTCTTCAACCAGGGCCAGGTGTGCTGCGCAGGCTCGCGGCTGTACGTACACCGCAAGCACTTCGACAACGTGGTGGCCGACATCGCCGGCATCGCCAACGGCATGAAGCTGGGTAACGGGCTGGACCCGGCCGTGCAGATGGGCCCGTTGATCTCGGCCAAGCAGCAGGACCGCGTCACCGGCTATATCGAGCTTGGCCGCGAACTGGGTGCGACCATTGCCTGTGGTGGCGAAGGCTTTGGACCCGGTTACTTCGTCAAACCGACGGTGATCGTCGATGTCGACCAGCGCCACCGCCTGGTCCAGGAAGAAATCTTCGGGCCGGTGCTGGTGGCGATGCCGTTCGATGACCTGGACGAGGTGATCGGCATGGCCAACGACAACCCCTATGGCCTGGGCGCGAGCATCTGGTCCAACGACCTGGCTGCTGTGCACCGCATGATCCCGCGTATCAAGTCGGGGTCGGTGTGGGTCAACTGCCACAGCGCGCTGGACCCGGCACTGCCGTTTGGTGGCTACAAGATGTCTGGCGTTGGCCGTGAGATGGGGGCTGCTGCCATCGAGCACTACACCGAACTTAAGTCGGTGCTGATCAAGCTCTGACTTTTTCCTGTACCGGCCTCTTCGCAGCACAAGGCTGCTCCTACAAGCGCACGCGGTCCCTGTAGGAGCAGCCTTGTGCTGCGAAGAGGCCGGCCCAGGCAACCCAAAAACAACAATAAAAAACCATGGAGCCCCCATGAGGCACACACTCGCCTGCACATTGGCCCTGCTGCTCGCCGCACCCGCCAGCCAGGCCCACGAGCTGTACAACCAGAACGGCACCACCCTCAACGCCGACCTCGAAGCCCTGTTCGGCGCCTTCCACAGCGACGAAAGCTTCAACCAGGCCGGCAACCGACAACCGGGCAGCACCGCCTGGCAGGAGGGTTACGTCAAATACGGCCTCAGCGGCAGCCAGGCCCTGGCCGATAGCGGCGCCCTCTATGGCGCCTTCAACCTGCTCAGTTCCGCCACTTGGGGCGACGGCGATGCTGCCGGCCTGACCCTGGGCGATGAGCGCCGCACCGCCATCGAAGATGTGTACCTGGGCTGGCGCTCGGCCAACCTGTTCCCGGCCCTGGGCGAAGACGGCGTGGATATTTCCGGCGGGCGCCAGGTGGTGACGCTGGGTGACGGCTTCCTGATCCAGGGCGACCCGGTGAACCTGGGCAAGGTCGACCTGGGCGCCAACTTCGACCGCGGCGGCGCCTACTACCTGGCAGCACGCAAGGCCTTCGACCGCACCGCCGTGCTGCGCCTGGGCGGCAAACAGGGCTGGCGCGGCGACCTGATGTGGCTGAAGTCCGACAACCACTACCAGGCCGACACCTCGCTGGCGGTGGCCAACCTGGAACACGTCGCCGACGCCGGTACCGTCGGCATCAGCTGGATTCGCGGCCTGGACGTGGACCAGCGCTACGCGCAGATCATGGGCCTTGAGCACCGCGACGGCATGGACACCGCCAGCCTGCGCGGGCGCGGCAACCTGGGCGTGAAAGACCTCGAACTGGCTGCCGAGTACGTGTCCCAGGACAAGACCGGCGGGCGCGAGAATGCCTGGTACCTGGAGGGTAACTGGACCTTCTCCGAACTGCCCTGGTCACCCACTGCCACCTACCGCTACAGCCGCTTCTCCGAAGGCTTCGACCCGCTGTTCTATGGCCTGAGCCGAGGCTACGGCACCTGGTTCCAGGGTGAAGTGGCGGCCAACTATGCCGGGCCGTTCAACAAGAACAGCCAGGTGCACCACGTGGCGCTCAAAGGCAAGCCACGGGACAACCTGACCGTCGGCGCCCTGTACTTCGACTTCGATACGCTGGACACCGACCAGGGCAACCTCGGCGGGCGGGAGCTGGACCTGTATGTGGAGTGGATGGTCAACGACCACCTGCTGATCAGCCCGCTGGTGGGCTTCTACAAGCCTGAGCGCAGTGCGGCCAACGGCGGCACGCAGATGGGCAGCCGTGACGCCGGCACCTACATGCAGTTGGTGGTCGGGACCTTTTTCTGACCTGCAACAAGGGGGCGCGGCGCGCCCCTTCTGCACCACCGGGCTTGATCAAATTTGATCATCAAGCCTGTCGACCTGCATGAATTCCCACCACCTTAACCCGCCCAAACGCCCGTAAATCAGGCCTTTCAGCTCTTGGCACAGGCTGTGCAAAAAGCATCCTCGCGAGCCAACGCTCGACCATAACAACAAAACAACGAGGCCTGTTCATGAACTCCACCCTGAAACCAAGCATTGTCCAACTGCCGCCTGAGCCCCATGCCGCCATCGTCGACCGCTATGCCCTGCATGGCGGGCACATCGGCACCGGCGAAGATGAATCGCCCTGGGTGCCGTTTGGCGATTGCGCCGCCATACGCCACCTCAGCTTCGATGTACGAACCGGCAGTGTGTGCAACATCCTCTGGGTCAAGGGCGGCGGGCGCATCGGCACCCACCGGCACCGCGCAGCGGTGTCGGCCGTCACGCTGGAAGGCAGCTGGGGATATTACGAGTACGACTGGGTATCGCGGCCCGGCAGCTTTGTCTACGAAACCCCAGGCACCGCCCACACCCTGTATTCCGATGACCCGCAAGGCATGAAGGCACTGTTCTGGATTCACGGGCCCATCGAGTTTTTCGACGAGCACGGCCAGCACACCGAAACCACCGACGTGTTCTGGTTCATCAACCACTACGTGAGCCATTGCGAAAAACACGGGCTGCCGATCAACCAGGCGTTGTTCCTGTGAGCGGGTGCAGCAGTCAACGGACAGGGAGATGCGGATGAAATACTGGGAACGATTTGCCGTCGAAGGCTTGACCTGTGTGGTCACCGGCGCCGCCAGCGGCATTGGCCTGGCGTATGCCGAAGTGATGGCCGAAGCCGGGGCACAGGTCACCCTGCTGGACCTGGACGCCGACCGCCTGCAAGAACAGGTAGCGCGCTTGACCGTGCTGGGTTTCGCTGTGCACGGCGAAGTGGTGGACGCCACCGATCGCCAGGCGATGTATGCCTGTTTCGAACGCATCGGCGAGCGCCATGGCCGGCTGGATGTGGTGTTCGCCAACGCCGGCATCGACGCCGGCCCCGGCTTTCTGGACAGCGAGGGCCAGCGCTGCGCTGAAGGCGCACTGGAGACGCTGGACGAAGCGCACTGGGACAAGGTACTGGCAACCAACCTCACCTCGGTGTTCACCACCCTGCGCGCTGCGGTGCGCTTGATGAAACCGCGTGGCCAGGGCCGCATCATCGTCACTACCTCCAATGCCGCGATCATCAATGAAGCCATCGTCGGCACACCCTATATGCCTGCCAAGGCCGGCGCGGCATCACTGGTGCGGCAGGCCGCGATGGAGCTGGCCCGCTACGGCATCAACGTGAATGCGATTGCGCCTGGCCCGTTCGTGACCAACATCGCCGGGGGCCGCTTGCGCAACCCGGCCGACCGCGCAGCGTTCGCCCAACGGGTGCCGCAACACCGGATCGCCTCCACCGAAGAAATCAAAGGCCTGGCCTTGTTCCTGGCCTCGCCGGCCTCGGATTACGTCACGGGCGCGCAGATCGTCATCGATGGCGGGCAAATGCTCGGCCGGGTGGACTGAGGAGGCGATGATGCAAGCGATTCTGTTCAAGGGGCTGAACCAGCCCCTGCAATTGGGCACGGTTGCGATGCCGGTGCCCGCTGCCGACGAAGTGCTGATAGAGGTGTGCCGTTGCGGCATCTGCGGCAGTGACCTGCACATGACCCAGGACCCTGCTTTCGATATCGCCCCAGGCAGCGTGCTGGGCCATGAGTACAGCGGGCGTGTGGTTGAGTGTGGCAAACAGGTCAACAACCTGAAAATCGGTGATGCAGTGGCCGTGGCGCCATTGCGCGGTTGTGGCCAGTGCAGCAGTTGCCTGCGCGGTGAGCCCGCCTGGTGCGCGGCGTTCAGCTTGCAGGGGGGTGGTTTTGCGCAGTGGGCAACTGCCAAGGGCCACCAGTGCCGGGTCATTCCCAGCAGTGTCGGGCTTAAGGACAGCGCCCTGGCCGAGCCCCTTGCCGTGGCTTTGCACGGGGTAATGCGCGCAGGGCTCAAGCCTGGCGCGAAGGTATTGGTTCTGGGCGCAGGGGCTATCGGCCTGGCGGTGGCCTACTGGGCCAGGCGCCTCGGCGCAGCCGCGGTCGCCATCACCGACCTGGGCGACTGGCAGCGCGAGCGCGCCTTGCACCTTGGGGCGACACACTTTCTGGTGGACGACGGCGCACTGCCTGCGCGTGTTGCGCAAAGCCTGGGCGGCGCAGCCGATATCGTGTTCGAGTGCGTCGGCCGCCCAGGCCTGATTGCCCAGGCCATCGACCATGTGCGCCCACGGGGTACGGTGGTGGTGCTTGGGCTGTGCACGGTCGCGGACAGGTTCATGCCGTTCCAGGCTGTGTCCAAGGAGGTGAACCTGATCATGTCGGCGTTTTTCAACATGGACGAGTTCTGCGCCGCTGTAGACGTGCTTGACGGCCCGGATGCCACCCCGCTGACGATGGTCAGCGAAACCGTGTCGCTGGCCGAGATGCCGCAGGCATTCGAAGCGCTGCGCCAACACCAGCATCAATGCAAGGTCATGGTAGCGCCCCAGCAGGCCTGATCACTTCAATTGCCACCGGTAAAAACCTCCCGCTTCGGCGGGAGGTTTGCGTTCAGGCCCTACAAACCGAGTGCCGAACCGAGGTTGTACATGACCTCCAGGGCTATCACCGCACCGTCGCCACTCACTGGCGCGCCGGGGTTGTAGAAGTTGTCCGGGTTGAAGATGTACTGCACGCTGGGCTCCAGGGCAAGGTTGCGGGTGACTTGCCAGTGGGTGTTGAGCTCGATGCGCGATACACCGCGGCGCGTACGCTCATCGTTGCCAGTAGCCAGCAGGCGCGCGTGCTGTTGCCAGGCTGCCTGGCGCGCCCCCAGGCGCAGGTAGCTGGCCTTGAGGTTCAACGTATCCTGCGGCCGACCGAACGGGCCAAGCCGGGTCACGCCAACTTCGGCAAAATGGGAAAACGGCTGCATGTCATCGGCGCTCCAGGACCAGGCGCCAAACACCTGCCAGCCCCGCTCGGGCACAGCGGCCTCGCCTTCTCTGGCCAATGTCTGGCGGAACTTGAACAGCAGCCCATCGCTCCCCCTGCGCAAGTGGCCGTCCATGGGATCGATCTGTTCGCCGGTGTTATGAAAACCGTTCAGTTCGTAATGGTACGCATACGGGTCCTGGGTAAAATCCGCTTTCGCCCCTACCCCGGCCAGCCAGGTCACGCCGCTGGCGTCACCCGGGTCCCAGTCAAAGCCCTTGGTACGTTTGAAGTAGTGCTGGGGGTTGGACTCGAACACCCCGCTGTGCAGGTAGTAACCTGAATCAAAACGGTACCGGCCGTAGCCACCCCAACTGCCATAGGGGTACGGCAGGATACCGGTGGAGTTATCGATGACCGGGTCGTTGCAGGTGATCACGTTTTCACAGTTGGCCATGTAGAAGTGCTGACGGGCATTGCTGCGGCCTACTGCCAGCTCCAGGCGGTCCTGCAACAGGCGCTGGTTCCAGGTGAAGCGGGCCAGGTAGCCGGTATCGATGTCGTTGTGCATCGGTGCCCCGGCAAAGAAACTCCCGGCCTTGCCCTGCCAACTGTCCTGGGCGGGCTGCCCCTCGCCCCGCATGAACGGGAAGAACACGTACTGCAAACTGAACGATGCCCCGGCGATGTTGGCCAGTGCGTCAAGGTCGCCCTCGACACCGGCAAACACGTTGCCGCTGTTGGCATAGTGGTAAGGGTCGGGGCCGGTATCGAGGTTTTTCACCGACAGGTTCCACACTTGCAGGTCCAGCTTGAGCGCCTCCTGTGCGTGGGCAGCACACGCGAAGGCGGTCAATGCAATGGACAAGGCGGTAACGCGAACGCCAGGCACCCAGGTGCCGCTCGGTTGAGCATTCATGATGCACTCTCTGTTTTTGTTGTTATGAAGTGCGGCCTGAAACTACCGCTTCAGGAAGTCGCGCCAGGTGCATCGCAAGGGCTGTGCCAGCCCCCTGAACGCGGCGAAACGCCCTGTGCCATGGGGTTTTCTAAACGGGACACGTGACCGGGCTTGATCAAATTGATCCGCTTTGATCAAGCTCGATGATCAACTCAGCCCTGCCCGTGTGCCTTCAGGCGGTAGGCCAGTTGCGGGCGGCTGATGCCCAGTTGCCGGGCGGCGGCGGACAAGTTGCCATTACAGGCCTGCAGCACCAGCCGGTATTGTTCCAGCTGCTGGTTGTGGATAGCGTGCTTGAGCTCGGCCATGGGCGAGCCCTGCGGGTCAGGCTCGCTGGCCGCTTTGCACAGGCTGCCGTCACCGCCCACACCCAGCCCGGTGCGGGGCGCCTGCTCACCGGAGGGGAACAGGTGCTGGGTGCGGATGGCCGCTTGCCCGGGCGCCGCAATTACACCGCGCTCCACCAGGTTTTGCAGCTCTCGCACGTTGCCGGGGTAGCTGTAGTTGAGCAGCGCTTCCACGGCCCGGGCACTGAACCCGGTAACCTGCTTGCCGTGCAGTTGGGTGAAGTGCTTGAAAAAGTGCTCCATCAGCAGCGGGATGTCATCCCGTCGCTCGCGCAACGGTGGCAGGTGGATGGGGAACACGTTCAGCCTGAAGAACAGGTCTTCGCGGAAGGTGCCACGGGCAATTGCCTCGCGCAGGTTGGCGTTGGTCGCAGCAATCACCCGCAGGTCGACCTTGATCGGCCGGTTGCCCCCCACCCGCTCGATTTCCCCCTCTTGCAAGGCGCGCAGCAGCTTGGTTTGCGCGCTCATGCTCAACGCCTGGATTTCATCCAGGAACAGCGTGCCGCCAGAGGCCCGCTCGAAGCGACCGGCACGCGCCTGCGTTGCGCCGGTGTAGGCGCCTTTTTCGGCACCAAACAGCTCGGCCTCCAGCAGGCTTTCCGGCAAAGCCGCACAGTTGACGGCCACCAACGGCTGTTGGGCGCGCGGGCTGAGCCGATGCAGCGCCTTGGCAAACACCTCTTTGCCCACCCCCGATTCACCGCTGAACAGCACCGTGGCACGGGTGGGTGCCACTTGCGCAATTTGATGACGGGCAACGCTGAACGCAGCAGAAATACCGACCATGTCGTCCTGCAGCGGCAAGCTGCTGGCCGTGCAGGCAGGCTGTACCGCCTCGCCCTCGGATGGCGACCAGATCGAGTTCATCTGAATGAAGTGCGAAGGGTCCCAGTAGCGCTGCTCGGCGCCGTGTTCATGATCGGGCAAGCGATCTGCCGTATCGCCGACAATCCGGCAGCAGCGCCCGCCGGCGGCCACGCATTCGACCTCGCGGTACACCACCAGCTTGCCGATAAAGGCGCTGGCATAACCCGCTGCATAGCCCAGGGTCATCCAGCATGCGGCCTCGTCGCCAACCCCGTAATGGGCAATGTGCTCATGGGCTTCGCGCGAATCGTGCCACAGGTATTCGCCGTGGAAGTGGCCGCGCTCAATGTCCAGGTCAAGGTCGACCGTTTCCACCCGCACCACACCCTGCAACGCATGCAGCCGGCCGCCGGCGATGAACGAGCTGCGCTCGTCCGAGGCCGGCCAGCGCTTGCGTACCAGCGCGGCATCCTGGCTACCCGCTGAATAGCCGATGCGCATCAGGATACGCCGCGCGCCTTCGCGCCCCACGCTTTCGATCAACTCGCGGCGCAACGCACCCAGCGCGCTGGCGTGCAGCATGACCATGCTCTGGTCATCCAGCCAGATACGCGCATCCTCATCCGAAAACCGCAGGTAGCGACGCAGGTCGGCCGGGGTCGGGCTGCTGGTTTCATAGGCCTGAGGGGCCCGCGACACGGTTTCGCGGGGTGCCACGGTGGATGAACGACTCATACCTTCTCCTGTTGTTCTTGTTCTGCGCAGGTGTGGTGCTACGCGATGGCGAGGCCGTTTTTGATCATCAACTTTTGCCAGCTTGATCAACAAAGATCAAGGCTTGCGCCACTGCAGCCTCCGCTCACAGCCCGGCATTCAAGGGCTTGGTGCCGCCCGCCGCGATTGGCCTGGCGTTTGCTATTACCTGCTGGCGGACGCCTTTGAACGTCGCGTAATCCAATAACAATAATCATGCAGGAGATACACCATGCGCCGCTGGTTCTCTTCCTACGAAAACCGCTTGCTGTTCGTGCTCAGCCTCAGTTTCGGTTTTGTGTTCTTCGACCGTAATGCCATGAGTTTCCTGGCCCCCTTCGTGGCCGCCGACCTGTCTTTGAGCAACACCCAGATCGGCCTGCTGGTATCGGCCTTGTCATTGACCTGGGCACTGTCCGGGTACCTGCTGGGTGCCCGCTCCGACCGCAGCGGGCGCCGCAAGCCGTACCTGCTGGTGGCCGTGATCGTGTTTTCGGTGTGCTCGTTCTTCTCCGGGCTGGCCAGCACCTTCTTCATGCTGCTGGCTGCCCGCCTGCTGATGGGGGTGGCCGAAGGCCCGATACTGCCCATCTCGCAAACCCTGATGGCGATGAACTCCACGGCAAGCCGCCGCGGCCACAACATGGGCATCATGCAGAACTTTGGCAGCAACCTGCTGGGCTCTTGCATCGCGCCCCTGCTGCTGGTGGCAATTGCCAGCCACTACCACTGGCGCCTTGCGTTTATCGTTGCGGGCATCCCCGGGTTGATCGCCGCTTGCATGATCTGGAAGTACGTGCGCGAGCCCAAGGATGTAGTCGTTGCACAGCCCGCTTCGCAGCCCGCAGAAGCGGGCTCGCTTGTCGAACTGCTGCGTTATCGCAACGTCTGGTTGAGCATGCTCATCGCGTGCTTCTACGTGGCCTGGATGGTGCTGGGCTGGGCGTTCATGCCGGTGTACTACATGAACGCGCGGCAGTTCAGCTCTACCGACATGGGCATCCTGATGAGCGTGCTGGGGGCCAGCGCGACCCTCTGCAGTTTCATCGTGCCTGCGCTTTCCGACCGCTTGGGCCGGCGCACTGTGGTGGTGGTGTTCTCCCTGATCGGGGCGCTCACGCCGCTGGCTGCGCTGTACTTTGAAGGGCCGTTCTGGATGCTTTGCGCGGTGTTGTTCATTACCTGGTCGGCCAGTGGTGTGGCGCCGATCTTCATGGCTACCATCCCATCGGAAACCGTACCTGTTCATCGCATCGCCGCCTGCGTCGGGCTGGTGATGGGCATGGGTGAAGTGGTCGGCGGCGTGTTAAGCCCCGTGCTGGGTGGCTGGCTAGCGGACCTTCATGGCCTCGGCGCCCCGTTGCTGCTGCAGGCGGGGTGCGCAATCGTGGTTGGGGTGTTGGGGTTGGGCCTGATAGAAACCGCCCCGCTGCGCACGGTTGGGCGCAATAACCTGACGGCGGTAAGCGAATAGCGGCTCAGAGGCTCTGATCCCGGATCCTGGGGCCGCCATGCAGCCCCGGATTCTCAGGTATAGCCCTGCTCAGTGAGCCAACGTCGGAGCATTTTCTGATGCTCGACCTGCTGCCCTGCAAGCACAGCACTGAGCGCCTGGCCAGCCTGTAGCCCGCGAACGATCGGCGCCAGCTCCACACCTTGCAAATGCCAAACCCCCAGCGGCTGGTCTGCCGTCACCACGACCTCGGCTTCATCCACCAGCCCGTCACGTAGCACGGGCTGCCGCGCCACACGCACCGCGCGCCAGTCGGCGCTCAGGTGCAGCGGCTGCGCATCCGGCCAACCCTGGCGCCGGGCCCAGAACGGTTGCAGCGCCCGGCGTTGCTCCTGGGCATAGAAATCCCGGCCGATGCGGGCAAAGCGCAGGAACAGCTGCTTGATCCGCTGCTGATGAAACTGGCGCGCCAACCCTGCGCGTTCGGGTTTGCGCAGCAAGGTGTTGATCACCACAGGCGCCTGCAGCGCGGAAGACAGTGACTGGAAAATGCCGTTCCCCGACAAGGGGTCAACCGCCATGGCGGCATCACCTACCCGCAGCCAATCCTCCCCGACGCAATCGCCCGCCAAAATTGCCGTGCTGCTGCGTGCATGCACTTGCGCTGGCTCCAGCGCTCGCGCACCGAACAGTTCGGCTACAAGAGAACTCTGGCCTCGGCGCTCAGCGCAGTAGGCGGCCAGCTCGGACTTGCCCGGCAACCCCGCGGCGTCCAGCGTGACTTGCCAGTAACAGCGGCCATCCTCCAGCCGCGCCATCCACGCCCAACCATCCTCCAGGCTCTCCACTGCCGAGGCAGGCGCTGCGGGGCTACCCTGCCAGGCATTGAGCAGGCTGACGGTTTCCGGCCCGCGCAGGCGGTCCGCAGCCAGCGGTGCTTGGCGGCCTCGGGCCTCGACGAGGAAATCAGCAATCAGTACCTGCCCATCGTCCAGACGAACATGATGACTGCCCTCGTGCACGACCTCACGCACACGCCCCTCGACCACACTCACGCCTGCACGCTGAAGGTCGTCGCGCAGCGCCCGGTCAAACCGTTGTCGATCCAGCAGAAATTCCTGGTTCATGTGCAGGTGCTGGCCATTCCAGTGCACCTGCCGGGTAGCCGGCATGGCCGCCTGGCTCAAGGCCCCGCCAAGGCCCGCATGCCGCAAGCCCTCCAGCACCCGCTGCGAAACCCCTTCAACTGCCGCGAAACGGCGCCACTGCGACACCACCGTCACGGTGTAGCCCAGCCGCCGTAGGCCAATGGCCGTGGCAGCACCCGCAGGGCCGGCACCCAGCACTACAATGCGCGCATCAGCCATGGCTGGCACCTCGCCGCTCAGGGCCGATGAACGTCGCGTGATCGCGCAACCAGTCATGGATCTGCTGGCGGTCCATACCCGGCTCGTCACGCAGCAACGCCGCAATTCTCCCGCTCAAGGCCGCACAGCCCAAGCTCGCGCCCGCTCTGCCGCCCGCACCTACATAACCGCCAAAGTCCGCCTGCCGGGTGCCAAGCCACGACCATTGGCCGGGCGCGCAACGCGCATCGCCGGTAATCCGGAGCACCCCGGGATAGCTGGCCGGGTACACCGGTCCACCCTGTGCCGGGCTGGATGCACATAGCAGCACACCGGCAGCCAGCGCTTCGCTACAGGCCTGGTGCAGCACAGGTCGGTCTTGCTGCAAGCCGAGGCTAAGGTTGACCAGCGTAGCCCCCGCCTCCACCAGCCACAGCAGCGCCGCAGCCACTTGCAAGGCACTGGTACTGGCCTGGGCACTGAATACCTGGGCGACCAGCACCGGCATCGGCCCGGCCTCACGTTGCAAGCTGGCAAGTACCGCACTGCCATGCCCTAGCTGGTCGGGCAGCATTTCTCCTTCACGCAGCTGGCCGTCCTCCAGCCAGAAACGCCGGGCGCCCAGCAAACCGCGGGCCTGCTGCGGCGCACAGCCACTGTCGATGATGCCAATGCGTACGTCAGTGCCCATGCTTGATCACCTCCTGCGGCAGCACCTGCAACTGGCCGTCATGCAACTGCAAGTGCAGGTCGGCATCGGCCAGGGTCGAAGCACGGTGGCTGATCAGGATGCGCGTGCGGCCGGCGAACAGTTGGTCGATGGCCGCGATCACTTCGCGCTCGGTGGCTTCGTCCACTGCCGAGGTGGCCTCGTCCAGCACCAGAATCGCCGGGGCTTGCAGCACCGCACGGGCGATGGCAATGCGTTGCTTCTGGCCGCCGGACAACTGCTGGCCCCGCTCACCCAGCAGGCCGTCCAAGCCCAGCGGCAGGCTTTCGACCAGGCTGTCCAGCCGTGCCAGGCGCACTACGCGCTCCAGCTCTGCACGGCTGGCTTCCGGCACGCCGTAGGCCAGGTTTTGCGCCAGCGTGCCACGGAACAACACGATGTCCTGGCTGACAACAGCTATACGACGGCGCAGCGCAGCCAGGTCCAGGTCGCGCAGGTCGGCGCCATCCAGCAGGATGCGCCCGGCGTCCGGGTCATAAAAACGTTGCAGCAGGTCGATCAGGGTCGACTTGCCCACCCCCGAAGCACCGCTGATGGCCACCTTCAGCCCGCCCGGCACGCACACCTGCACGTTGCTCAGCACCGCCCCTTGCCGCCCTTCGTGGGCAAAGCTCAGCGCCTCAAGACGCAGTTCGCCCGGCCCGTCGGGAATCGGCTGCGGGTTGTCAGCCGGGCGTACGGCCACGGCCTCCCGCTTCAGTTCCATCACCCGCCCCAGGCTCACCGCCATGCGCTGCACCGCCACATACAGGCCCAGCAGGCTCTGCACCGGGCCTACCGCCATGCCCATGTAAGTGGAGAATGCGATCAGTGCACCCAACTGCCACGTCCCCTGGATCACCCACCAGCCGCCGACCAGAAACGCGCAAGCGCGGCACCACGAAGTGAGCGTGCCGGGGATGGCCTGGGTGAAAAACTCGGTCACCTGCACCTTCAGCAACTGGCGCATGTAACCCTGGCCAAGCTGATCCAGCCGCCCTGCCTCACGACCCTGCTGGCCGGCGGCCTGAATGAACTTCATCGCCGGCAAGGTCTCGACCAGGAACGACGACACATCCGCCGAACGCTCGCGCAGGTTGCGCACTTCGCGCTCCACCTTGCGCCGCATCCAGCGCAGCCACAGCACCTCGATCGGCACCAGCAGCGCCAGCAGCAGCGACAGCTGCCACGACAGCATCAGCATCAACGCCACCGCGCCCACCAGGCCGATCACCGCTGACACCGCCGAAAACAGCGAATCCACGGCAAAGCGCTGGATCTCCGCCACATCGCCATCCAGCCGCGAAAGAATGTCGCCCATGCGCCGCCGCCCATAGAACGTCGGCGACAACTGCTGCAGGTGGCGGTAGAGGTCATCACGCAGGGCAAACAGGATGCGCCCCGACAGGCGCGTATGCAGGTAGCGGTTGACCCCGGCCAGCACCGTGCCCAGCAGGCCCGCGCCGATCATGATCGCCGCCATGTGCCAGAGGGTCTGGTAATCCTTGGCCAGCAGCCCTTCGTCGATCAGCGTCTTGACCAGCCAGGGTTGCGCCAGCGCCAGCAGCGAGGCGCCCAGCGACAAGCCGAGCAACAGCCCGATGGCGCGCCGATGGGGGCGGACGAAACCATACAGCCAGGCCAACGCCTGGCGCATGAGTACAGGGTCGCTGGAGTCGACCAGCCTTGCGAACAATGGGCCCATGGTTCAGCCGCGCAACTGTTTGAGCTTGCGGTACAACGTCGCCCGGCTGATCCCCAGTGCCTCGGCTGCGGCCGAAACGTTGCCCTGGTGGCGCGCCAGGGCGCCGCGAATCAATTCCAGCTCGTTGTCCTTGAGGCTGCCGGAGGGCGCCGTGCCACTGGCCAGTTCGTCCAGCAGGCAATCGGTGAGGTGGTCCAGGGTCAGCACCTGCTCGCCGTCCTCACGCATGGCCAGGGCCGTGCGCACGACCATTTCCAGCTGGCGGATGTTGCCCGGCCAGTCGAAGCCTTCAAGCAATGTGGTCAACGCCGGGTCGAGGGTTACCCCACGGGCATCGGACTTGTCCAGCAGGCCCTGGATAATGGCGGCCAGGTCATCGCGTTCACGCAGCGCCGGCAAGCGCAGCGACACGCCGTTGACCCGGTAGTACAGGTCTTCGCGAAAGTGCTGCTCTAGCACCAGGCGTTTGAGGTCGCGGTGGGTGGCGCAGATCAGCGCCACATCGATGTCCTGTTCGTCGCCCGCCCCCAACGGCGCCACCCGGCGCTCCTGCAATACCCGCAGCAGGCGCGCCTGCAGGGCCAGCGGCATGTCGCCGATTTCGTCAAGGAACAGCGTGCCACCATGGGCCTGCATCAGCCGCCCGACCATGCCGCCTCGGCGCGATCCCGTGAACGCACCCTCGCGGTAGCCGAACAGCTCGGATTCGATCAAGCCTTCGGGGATGGCTGCGCAGTTGACGGCCACAAACGGTTTCTCGGCGCGCGGGCTGGCCTGGTGCAAGGCCCGGGCGACCACTTCCTTGCCGGTACCGGTCTCGCCCAGCAGCAACACCGGCAGGCCATTGCCCAGCCCCTGGCGGGCCATGCGCAGGTTGCGCGCCAGCCGTGGGTCGCCACCGGCCAGGGCGTCGAGTGCCGGCGACTGCTTGCTCAGCGTCGGCTTGCTGGCCGGCACGCTGCCATTGACACGGCCATGGCGCGGCAGCTGCAAGGCACGGAAGTAGAACTCGCCCTTGGCCGTCTGCACACTGCTCACCCCGCCCTGCCACAGGCGTGCGATAAATGCAGGTGAACGCTCGCCGAGCAGGTCCGTGCTGCGCCGGCCGATCAGCTCATGGCGCGGCACCTGCAACAACTGGCAGGCACTGTCGTTGGCGGCCAGCACTTCGCCGTCCAGGCTCAGCGCCAGCAGGCCGTGCCAGGCACTGTTGAGGTATTGCGGGCGGCTGTGGAAGGCCAGCACCAGTTGGTCCGGGTGGCACAGGCCGAACATACGGCTTTCGATATTGCCGGCGGCCAGCATCAGCGTCGACAGGCTGTCCTGTGGCTGCGCCATCACCCCTTCGCGGGTGATGTCCAGCACACCGATCACCTCGCCACGCGGGTCGCGCAGGGGCACCGAGGTGCAGGAAAACGGGCTGAGGCGGTCGAGGTAATGTTCGCCGCAGTTGATCAGCGTCGGCCGGCCTTCCACCACGGCCGTGCCGATGGCATTGGTGCCGCGCAGCGACTCGCTCCAGCAACTGCCCGGGTGCAGGTCGCGCAGGCCCTCGCGGCTGAGCACGTGGGTCTGCCCTTCGATGGCCAGCACGTTGGCCTGGGCGTCGCCAAGGATGACGATGCCCGCCTTGCCCTGGCGTGCAACCAGGTAGTCCAGCTCCGGGGTAACGGCGTCGACCAGCAGGCGATTGCGCTCCAGCAGCATGCGCAGGTCGTGGCCCTGCTCCAGGCCCAGGCCGACCTGTTCGCCCTGCAGGCAATCCAGGCCATGGCCCAGGCTGCGCCGCCAGGACGCGTCAATCTCGTCGCGCAGCATGCCCAGCGGCAGTTCGCCTTCGCTGGCCAGCTTCAGGCGGGCCTGGCGGGATTCGTGCAACGGGTCGTGGGCGTTTGTTATTAGTTGTCGCGCCATTTTCTACTCCGGCTGTGCCCCGCAAGGTAGCGGGGTACGGGCTTGGGAATTTTCCGCAGTGTGCGGGAGAAAAGGCTGGGCGTCATCTGGTTGATGGGTTGGGGTATAGCTGGGGGTGTATGGCTTGGGTTTTCGGGTGGGGCGCAGATCGAGCGCCGCCCGCGCGGCGCATCGCGAGCTACGCTCGCTCCTACGTTTGTTTCGGGCCAATTAGGCCTGTGGGATTTGCGGGCGAACGCCTTGGCGCATGGCTCGATATCGCGTCGTCCAAACAAGGCGGTCGCGCGCGCCTGTCACAGGCGTTACTGGCCCGAAACAAACGTAGGAGCGAGCGTAGCTCGCGAAGCGCCGCGCGGGCGGCGCTCGATCTCACAGGCGCCAAACCTCTATCGGCAGACACCTGGAAGCCCATACGCAGGCCCCAAGTCGGCCCTCAAGCACCCTGAATCGGCGTCTTCCCCTGCCCGGCCAACTGTTGCCCCTCCACCCCATCCAGCAACGCCTCCACCACCGCCTTGGCCGAATCTAGCCCATGGTCATTGCTCAACAGCAGATCGCGGCAGGTCCCCTTAGCCAGCTCCAACGCCTTGAGGTTGGTCGCAAAGGCCCCCTTGAGCAGCGTGGACAGATGCACCAGCGCATCTTCGTAGTCCACCCCCGACCGCACGGCAAACAGCGGCGGATGGCTGCATTCGCAGGTCGAGAAACTGGAGGCCGCCGTGGTGGCGCGGGCGGGGGGATCAGGTAAGCCTTTTGTCATTGTGTCGCTCCTTGATTCACTGGAGCCGCCACAGATCGCTACCAAACGAATGGGTGACGGCTGTACGCAGGTTGGTAGACCGGGAATCAAGGAAACCGGCGCGCACGGAGGCGCCCTACGCACAGCCGCCATAAAACGAAACAGCCGGGCACAAAAAAGCGCCAACTGTATCGCAGAGCGGGCGCTTGTGCGCCTTGATTGATCGCGGGCTACCAAACCCGGCTGCTGGATTGACAGCAGCGGGCAAAGACTACCGGGGTCAGAGAGGGGATTCAAGCTGAGGGTATACGCAGTAACACTTCTGTTGGCTGCACCGGCCTCTTCGCGGGCTCGCCCGCTCCCACAGGGATAGCGTGATCTCAAAGGCGACGCAGTACCTGTGGGAGCGGGCGTGCCCGCGAAGAGGCCCTCAAGGTCGATCACGGCTGCTGATTCTGGCTCAGGTACTTGTCCACCGTTGCCTTGCCATCCGCTGGATCCCCGGCCACCTGCCACAACCGCCGTTCAATCCCCTGCGCCAGCAAGTGCCCTACCGCAGACTCGATCGCCGACAGCACACACAGCTGCGCCGGTTCGTTGGTGGTGTAGCCCACCTCGGCTTCCAGCAGCTTCTTGAACTCGATGAACTTGAACACCCCGGCGCTGCGGCCGACCGAGTAGATGGTCTTGCTGGTCATCACGTTGGCCAGCACCTGCCCGGTGCGCACATCCACGGCGCGCAGGTTCACGGTCACCTGATCCACCCGGTACTCGCGGGAGATATCGATACCCAGGTAGCGGGCGCCCTCGCCGCCGCTGCGCACGTTGGTGTCGTAGGCGATGATGCCGCCCTCCAGCATCAGGTTTGCAGCCTGCAGCGGTGGCAGTTCGCCCATGATGTTTTCCGCCACATCAGGCTTTTTTTGCGAAGCACGGATGATCTTGCGCTCGGTCAGCAGGTTCTGCAGGCCTTCACGCTCCAGGACCACGAACCAGCCGCTGGCGCTCAGGGCGTCCATCAGCATGCTGGCCGCGCCCTGGGTGACACTGGTGGAGAACGAGCTGGCCGGGGTGGGCTTGTACTGCCCGGTCTGGTCGCGAAAGCCATACACCACGGCCATCAGCCGGCCTTTGGGCCGTGGCATGTTGATCAGGTCGTAATAAGTCGAGGCCCGAGGGGTCAGGGTCGGGGTTTCCGAGTCCTGTTCGGCCGACATGGGTTCGCGCAGGCTGCAACCACTTTGCAGGCCCAGGGCGGTGAGGATCAGCAGCGTGCTCAGCAGACGTTTCATGGTGTTCTCTCCCCAACATAAAAGCCCTTCCCTCTCAGGGGTTCAGGCCGCTGACCTCAATGATCGAAATTTCTCCTGTGGCACGATCGGTAACCTTGATGCTCAAGGCCCCGGAATCGTCGATGACGTCGATCAGAAACGCATCGGTCGCCATGCTGCCGGTGCTGCCGTTACTGATGTTGTCCAGCAACTGCGACAACATCCGCGACTCCAGCTGGTTGCTGAAGCGTTCCAGGGCCGTGGTGCCGGTAAAGGCCGAGGCACGGTCCTTGAGGTCGGGGTCGTCGTAATCGTTCTGCGCCTGGGCGTTGTTCAGCAGCCAGGTGCCGTTCAACGGGTTGCCGCCAAAGGCCGGGTTGACCGGGGTGTACACCAGCTCGGTGGCCTGGGCAGCGCAAGCGCTGGCCAGCAGGCAGGCGGCAATGCAACGTGGAATGCGGTGGTTCATAGCTCGTCCCTCTCCAAGTCGGTGGTGTCCTGTAGCAGGCGTTGCAGCTTGCGTTGAATAATTTGCTGCTTGACCAGGTCGGCGGCTGCCACGGCCTCGTCTTTGAGTTCGGTGGTGTTCGGTGGCAGGAAGCGGCGGTACATCACTTCACGCTCGAACTCCACGGTGACCAGGCTGCCCCAGCGGGCATCCGGGCGTTCGCGTACCACCAGGTTGAAATCCAGGCGGCTGGTGGCGCGCAGGCGGTCGGCGAAGTAGTAGTAAAAGTCGTGGCCGATGTGCGAAATGGTGTTGTCGACGATGAAGCCCTGCATCTCGTCTTCGCTCCCGGCCTTGGCCGAAGTGGCCAACGCCAGCAGCAGGCCCAGGCACAGCGCAGCCAAGGTATTCATGGCGTGTCTCCCGGGCCGCTGTGGGTCTGCACGCCGCCGGCACTTTCGCTGAAGGCCTGTTCGGCGACGAACTGCCAGTCGCTGTAGTGTTCCAGCCCTTCGAAACCGCTCCATTCGGCGCTGAAGCCACTGTGCTTGAACGGGGTGGCGTCCGAGCGGCTGTACACGCCGGTGATGCGGCCGTCGATCGCACGCAGCAGGCCCCATTCGTCGCTGTTGGTAATGGGGTCGGGGTACAGCCGGCGAATGTGCCGCTGGGCCTGCGGGAAGCGGTTGTCCTGCAGCAGGTCGGCCAGTTCCTGCGGGTACTGGGCCAGGCCCGGCGAGGCACGGTAGTAGCTGCGCAGGGCCTGGGCGTACTGGCTGCCCACCCACAGCAGCTGGCGTTCGCGGTCGCGCTGGGCGGCACTGGCCCAGATCGTGCCAGTGGCGGCCAACGCCACGCTGCTGACCGCAATCAGCAGCAGCACGCCCAGGTAGGTGAAGCCGCCGTCGGCCTTACCACTCAGCGAAGAGGCTGCCATCACGCGCCCTCCCTGTGGCACCGCTCTTGATATCGGCCACACCGCCGGCCACGCCCTCGGGTGGTGGCACCAGCTGCCAGGCATCGCTGCGCTCGGTGATCGGGTCGACCGGAGTGTTGCGCAGGTAACGTTGCTCCACCAGTTGCTCCAGCGAATCCGGGTAGTGGCCGGTGTCGCCGTAGTAGTGGTCCAGCGACTCGCGCAGCACCGCCAGGCTTTGGCGCAGGGTGGCTTCGCGAGAGCTTTCCAGGCTGTTGAAGTAGCGCGGCATGGCGATGGTCATCAGCGTGGCGATGATCGCCATGACCACCAGCAGTTCGATCAGGGTGAAGCCTTTGCTGCGTTTCATGGCTGTCACCATTGCCCGTAAGGGATGCTGTTGAGGCCTTTGCCACGGGCCCTGGAGTACACGTCGAACACGTCTTCGCCTTCGCGCGGGTTGTCGGGGCTGCTGTCATAGGCGCGCAGGCCCCAGCCACCTTCGTCTTCATCCTTGGCCGCCACCAGCGGGTCATGCGGGATGCGCCGCAGGAAGTAGAACTTGGCGCCCTTGGCACTGCGCACATCGCGCACGCCGTCCACCAGCACCTGCAGGTTCGGCGGATAGCCGCTGGCATCCAGGCGCTTCTCGATGTAGCCCGCGTCGAAGGCCCGCTTGTAGGCGTCGATGGCATCACGAATCTGGTACAGCGCCTCGCGCAGTTGCTGCTCCTTGCCGCGGCGCACCACGGTTTCGGTCAGCGGCGCGGCCATGCTGGCCAGCAGCCCGAGCAATGCCAGGGTCAGCACCACTTCGATCAGGCTGAAGCCCTGCATGCGGCGCCGGGCTTTCATGGCCGCGGACTCCCGTTGACCGGGGCGACCGCCATCTGGCTGTTCACGACCGGGGCGTCGGTGGTCGGCGCGTTGCCGGGCACGTCCATTGGCGGCAGCGGTGCCATCTGGCGTACCTGCATGGCCGACTCGGTGCCGGTGGAGAACTCCATGTCCGACGGGCTCTGGTACGGCAGGTTGCGCACGATGCGCGGGGTGATCGCGAGCACCAGCTCGCTCTTGCTCATGTCGTCCTTGTTGCTGCCGAACAGCCGGCCCAGGCCCGGGATGTCACCCAACCCCGGGATCTTGTTGCCGCTGGCGTTGTGGTCATCGCGCACCAGGCCGGCCAGAACCTGGGTTTCGCCATCGTGCAGGCGCAGGGTGGTCTGGGCGTTGCGGGTGTCGACCTGGACCGGGATGGTGCCCTGGCGGGTGGCCTCCAGTGGGGTGGCGTTGCTCACTTCCAGGGCCACCTTGATCGCCACTTCGTTGTTCAGGTGCACGGTGGGTTGCACTTCAAGCTTGAGACCCACGTCCAGGTAGGTGACGCTTTCGGTGATCACCGGGCCTTGGGTGGACGGTACCGAAGTGGCGCTGATGATCGGCACCCGCTGGCCGATGTGAATGCGCGCCTGCTCACGGTTGCTGACGCGAATCACCGGGCTGGCCAAGGTGTTGATGTCTTTGTCCGAGGCATTGATCTTAGCCTGCGGGGCCGGCCCGATGCTGATGCGGCTGGAGTCGATGCCGCGTAGCTGGTCGAGCACGCTGACTGGTTTGCCGTCGGAAGTCAGTACGCCGAAGGTGTTGGGCCATTGCAGGCCAAGGTCGAGGATGCGCGAGGTGGCCACTTCCATCACCTCCACTTCCAGCACCACTTCGGGGTTGGACTGGTCCTGCGACTGCAGCAGCTTTTCGGCCATGCGCACGGCATCGGGGGTGTCGCGCATGGTCAGGGTGTTGAGGCGCTCGTCGACGAACACGTCGCGGGTCTTGAGCATGGTCTTGACCATGTTCAGCGCGGTGTTGGCGTCGATGCTGGTCAGGTAGAAAGTGCGCATGACCAGTTCCTGGTAGTCCTTGGTCTTTTGCGGCGAGTCGGGGTAGACCATCAGGGTGTTGTCGTTGACGATCTTCTGGCGCAGCTGGTTCTGCTCCAGCAGCAGCGCCACGGCGTCCTCTATGCGCACTTCACGCACGAAGATGGTGGCCTTCATGTCTGGGCGCATGTCCTTGTCGAAGATGAAGTTGATGCCGGCGACCTGGGACAGCACCTCGAAAATGGTCTTCAGGTTGGCATCGCGAAACTCCAGGGTGACCGGCCGGTCCAGCTTGCTGCGCAGCTGCGGGAAGGGTTGCGCGGTGCGCGCCTGGACGTTCTCGATGTCGCTGCGCAGGGCCATGCCCTTCTGGTTTTGCGGGTCCAGGCGCAGCACTTCGCGGGTGTAGCGCTCGGCGCCGAACAGGTCGCCCTGGCGTAATGCTGCCTGGCCCAGGGCGACGCGCTCGTCGAGGGTGCGGATCAGCTCCAGCTGGCGGATTCCTTCCTGGGCGCGGCGGTTGTTCGGTTCCAGGGTCAGCACTCGGCCATACCCCATGCGGGCGCTGGCAAAGTCATGGCGGATGCGGTCGGCGTCAGCCTGTGTGATCAGCGCCTCAACCGCAGCCTGCCGACTGTGGGCCAGGGAAATGTTCAGCTCGGTATCACGCGGGTCCTCGCGCAGGGCTTCTTCCAGCCGGGCGATGCCGGCTTCGTACTGGCCCTCCTTCATCAACTGGTCGCTGTCCTTGCGTACCGCGCTGGAGCCGCAGCCGGCAATGGCCACGCACAACGCCAACAGCAGGAACGGAGCAGGCTTGCACAGCTTTGACGACTTCATGGTGCGCTCCCGACAGACAAGGTCTGCGACTGGTGCAAAGGCAGGTAGACCAGGCTCAGTTCGCTGGCCGATACCCGATCGAGGCGATACGTGTCTTCGATGACGTCGCCCTGGCGCACGACGTAGAGTTTCTCGCCGCTCTGCAGGAAGATCTGCAGGTCGTCGTTGTTGCCCATGCGGCCGATGAACTGGAACGGAAGCTCCGGTGCGGTCGGCGCTGCGGCCACGACGGGCGCAACTGCCACGGGTTGTTCGGTGACGGTGGCCAGGGCTTGGGGTTTGGTCCATTGCTGGGTTGGGAACAAGTCTCTGGAGGCCTGTTCCGGCCCTTTCGCGGCTGAAGCCGCTCCCACAGGTTCGGCGGCGCCCACAGCCCCTGTGGGAGCGGGTTTACCTGCGAAGGCCGCAACACCGTCTTCCTGACCGAACCAATGGCCCGGTGCCCACGCCAACGCCGCGCTCAAACCGAGGAAGCCGGCCCAGATGACTGCACGCTGTGTGTTCATCACGACCTCGACAGGTAAAGGGTCATGCGCAGGCGGGCATTCAGCTCGCTGTCGCCGATGCGTTTGCGTTGCAGTTCGAGGTCTTCCAGCACCACGGTCGGCAGCTGCTTCAGCAGGCCTTTGATAAAGGCGCGAATCTGCGGGTAGCTGCCGCGCACCGGCAGTACGATCTGGTAGCGCGCCAGCTGGGTCTTGGGATCGATGCCCAAGGCGTACTCACCGCGCGCCAGGCTGATGTGCTCGGCGCTGGCCAGGTGGTACAGGCGCTCGATCAGCTCGCTGGCCTGGGGCTGCCCCGGCAGTTGCTGGCGAAGGCTGTCGAGGGCCTGCTGCTCGGGCTTGACGGCGATTTTCACCTCGCCACGCTTGACCCGCCCGACCTGCACACTGGCGTCCGCTTCGGTGGCGCGCAGCTCGCGTACGCTCTGCCACTGCGGCAGTACCCCGGCGCACACCACGCCCAGCGCCAGCACGCCCACGGCGATGGCGGCCAGGCCTACCGGGCCGACGCGGCGCAGGCGCTCCTGGAGAATCAGGCTGTTCAGCGATTCAAGGGCGCGCATGGCCAGTCTCCCAGGTGGCGGTGAGGGTGAAGCGCACCGGGTGCTCGGGCTGCGCGGCCAACACTTCGTGGTTGAGCAGCGATACATCGCTGAGCTCATCGCTGGCTTCCAGACGCTGGTGGTACTGCAGCATCGCTTCCAGGTTGCGTGCTTCAGCGGCGATACGAACCTGGCCCTTGCGCGCGTCCGGGGTCAGGCCGAGCAGCGCGACATCGTCCTGCGGCAAAGCTTCGAGCATGGCGAACAGCTGCTGCCAGGGGCGTTGCAGTTGTTGCGACACACTGCGCATCTGGGCCAGCCGCTCGGCCTGCTCACGGCTCGCAGCAGTGCTTTGCGGGGCCACGGTGGCCGGGCGGCGGCCCAGTTGCAGCTCCAGGCTGTGCACGCTGGCCTCAAGGTCTACCTGCTCGGTCTGCAAATTCTGTTGCAGCAGTACCAGGCCGGCGACCATGGCGCTGCCCAGGGCCAGCAGCGACCAGGCCAGCGGGCCGCTGCGCCGGGGTTGGAACTCCAGTTCGAGGCGGCGCATGTCAGGCCACCGCCCGCCACATGGCGCACAGGGGGTCGGCTTCGCTGGCCGGCTGGCACAGCTGCACCGCCGCCAGTTGCGGCACGTCGCCCCGGCCCGGGGCATGCAGGTACACCCGTGGCAGGTGCTCGCCATACAGCTCGCAGGTGCGCTCGATCAACGCTTGCAGGGCCTGGTCGCTGTCAGCACAGCCTTGCGCCAGCACTTGCTGCCAGGCGCCGCCGGCGGCCAGCAGCAGCACGCTGCGGCGCGGCTCGGCCAGCACAAACAGGAAGTCGCCCTGCTCCAGCTGTGGCGAGCAGCGGTTGTAGGCCGCCATCAGGTACGGCTGCACCGAGCGCAGGCTCAGGCGGCTTTCCCGGCCAAGGCCCTGCAACCGTTGCAGCAGGGCTTCGGGCAGCGCCGTGGCGATGCGGGCGGCACCGGCAGGCTCGGGCGACAGCACGATGCGCCAGTCGTCCAGCGGCTGCCCGTAGAGGTTTTCGAAGCAGGCCCGGGCATAGGCGTCCAGCTCGCGCGGGTGGCCGATGGCATCACTCCAGGGCACCAGGCAGAAGCGGCTGTAGCGGGCCGACAGCAGCACCCGCAACTGGGCGCCCCTTACGGCATGCTCGGCCAACAGCGCGGCCAGCGCATCGACGGCGGCTTCCCAGGCGGGCTGGGCGGCGTCGCAACTGAACTCGCGACTGCCCAGCCATTGGTGTTGGTGTTTGTGCCAGCAACCCAAGCCGACACCCTCGGCGCCTAAAACAGCGCAGAA
This sequence comes from Pseudomonas sp. WOUb67, assembly GCF_050058005.1. Taxonomy (NCBI): domain Bacteria; kingdom Pseudomonadati; phylum Pseudomonadota; class Gammaproteobacteria; order Pseudomonadales; family Pseudomonadaceae; genus Pseudomonas; species Pseudomonas sp. WOUb67. The sequence continues at coordinate 4,246,639 of NZ_CP170112.1, forward strand.
ACGATCAGATGAATGTGACACGGTTGATCTCCTCAAGGGTGGTGCGGCCATCACGGACCAGGTCCAGGGCCGAAGCCCGCAGCAGGCGCAGGCCGCGCTGGCAGGCGAGTGTCTTGATTTGCGACAGGGGGCGGCGCTCGACGATCATCTGCCGCAGGTCGTCGTCCAGGTGCAGCAACTCGGCGATCGCGCTGCGGCCGCGAAAGCCACTGCCCCGGCACTGGCCGCAGCCCTGCACGCGGACAAACTTCCAGCCGGCCACGCCCTCGCGGGTCAGGCCCGAGCCATACAGGGTGTCGTCGTCCACTTCGCAGGGGCTGGAGCAATGCGTGCAGGCCAGGCGAATCAGGCGCTGGGCCAGCACTGCGTTCAGTGCAGAAACGAAGCTGTAGGGGTCGACTTGCATCTGGCTGAAGCGGCCGATCACGTCGAACACGTTGTTGGCGTGGATGGTGGTGAACACCAGGTGGCCGGTAAGCGCCGACTGCACGGCAATTTGCGCGGTGTCCGGGTCGCGGATTTCACCCACCAGGATCTTGTCCGGGTCGTGGCGCAGGATCGAGCGCAGGCCACGGGCGAAAGTCAGGCCCTTCTTCTCGTTGACCGGGATCTGCAACACGCCGGGCAGCTGGTACTCGACCGGGTCTTCGATGGTGATGATCTTGTCCACGCCATGGTTGATCTCGCTGATCATGGCGTACAGGGTGGTGGTCTTGCCGCTGCCGGTGGGGCCGGTGACCAGGATCATGCCGTAGGGTTCGGCAGCCAGCCGGCGCAGGGCGCGCAGGGTTTCGTCGGCAAAGCCCAGGGCCTGCAGTTGCACGCCGCTGACCCGGTCGGACAAGTCCTGCTTGTCGAGCACCCGCAGCACCGCGTCTTCGCCAAAGATGCTGGGCATGATCGATACCCGGAAGTCGATTTGCCGGTCGCCCACGGCAACCTTGAAGCGGCCGTCCTGGGGCACGCGCTTTTCGCCGATGTCCAGCTCGGCCATGACCTTGATGCGCGAGATCACCTGGTCGGCAAAGGCACTGCCACTGGCCTTGCCGGCGCCGTTGAGCACACCGTCGATGCGGTACTTGATGGTCAGGCCCTGGCCGGTCATGCCCAGGTGGATGTCGCTGGCGTGCAGCTTGAGGGCGTCGTACAGGGTGGAGTTGACCAGTTTGACCACGCGGCTCTGGTCTTCGCTGATGCTGGCCAGCGACAGGCGTTGCAGCGGGTCGCCTTCGCTGCTGGCCTCGGCGTCATGGTCAAGGGCATCGACGGCGTGGAAGCTTTCTTCGTGGCGGGCCAGGAAGGTGGCCAGTTCGGCGGCGTGGGCCAGGTACAGCGGTGCGCCTTGCAGCACATCGTCGATCCAGGCCAGGCGGGCGGGGTCGAAGGGGTCGGCGAACACGCCCAACAGCTGGCCGCCCTGCTCGATCAGCACGAATTCGCGCTTCAGGCACGCGGCAAGGCTGACCTTGTCGAAGCGTGGGCTGCTGGCCAGCAGGGTGTGGCTGTCCAGCACCGGGTAATGCAGGGTCAGGCCCAGGCGACGGGTGAAGGTATCGGGGCTGTCGCAAGCAAGGCGTTCCAGGCAGTTGAGCAAGCGCTCGTCGCTGGCTTGCAGGCGGGCCTGGGCCAAAAGATCGCGGGGGTAAGCCTGGTCTTGTTTTACCTGTGCCGGCCCTTTCGCGGGTAAACCCGCTCCCACAAGGCTTCCGTTATCTTCAGGTTTGCAGAGAACCTGTGGGAGCGGGTTTACCCGCGAAGAGGCCGGTGCAGGCTGTTGCAAATCCCGGGTTGCATCGAATGCTTCTGGCATGGCCTGCGACTCCGCTCAGGGGGCGCGTCGCAGGCTGGCTCAGCCAGGGGTGCGGGCGCCGCTATTCCCCTGTGAGCAGTTGATCGTCGTCGGGCCCTGGTGGCTTGGCGCCGTTACGGCGGCGGTCAGCCAACACCCAGCTTCCATCGTACAACTGCAGGGGGAACGATTGGTTCCTGTTCTGGCGTCGTTCGACGAACCCTTCAGCCGGGTTGTCCGTGGCCCTGCGCCGGCGCTCGATGCCCATCAGGTCGAAGATTGCACGGGCCAGTTCCACCAGTGGGAACGGCTTGAACAGGACATGGCTCACACCCAGCTCCGCGGCCCGCTCACGCACCTCGACGGTGGGGTGGGCGGTGATCAGCATGAAGTGGCACTGCCTGTTCTTGCGTACAGCCTCCAGAACCTGAAAACCTTCCATGTCGGGCAAGCGGTAATCCAGCACGATCACTTGTGGCGCCAGGCGTTCAGCCTGCTCGATACCACTAGCACCGTCGTGGGCAACATGAACTTCCAGGCCTTGCGCCTGCAGGTACGCTTGCAGGTTCTGCGCAAGGGTCTGTTCGTCATCGACTACCAATACTCTGTTCACCAAGGTCGACTCCCAAGAACTGCCCGGTTACCCGGTCTGCGAAGTGCGCCCTTGTACAAGCTTGAGCAGGCTTCGTGCCAGGCGTGAATAGTCATGTTGCACCGCTGTAAGTCATTGATTTGCAAAAGGTACAAGCCAGCACCCGAAACACGGCGGGCAGGCACACCCGCCCGCTTCCCCACAACCGGGGAAACTGATGGCACATTGCCAAACCCTAATTCCCCAGCATTGGGGGAAACGCTATCAGGGGCTTCAGTCAGCGATCTCCACTTTAGCGGAATCGCGCAAACGTTGGCGTGCCGATTGGCGCGCTTGCGCCTCGCGCTGACCGATGAGCGCGGCCCTGGCCAAGACCAGGCCCTGTTCGTGTATGACCGAAGGGTTATCACTTTGGTTCTGCGCTCCTTGCAGTGTTTCTCGGTTGGCCTCATAGAATGCTTGCACTTCGGCCGGGGTCGGCGCGTCGACTGCGCTGAGCTGGGCATACACCTGCTGGGCCGCCATGTCTTGCCGGGTGTACTCAGTGTACTGTGCCCTATCAAAGCCCGCCTCTGCCAGACGCCGTTCGAAAATTGCCGGGCTGCCGAACGCAGCTTCTACCTCGCCGACATGGGCGGACACCTGCGCGTCGCTGATGGCGATGCCTTGGCGCCGCGCCTCCTGCCACAGCAGCTCCTTGTCGATCAGTTCATTCAGCGCCTGATCGCGCAGGCGCTTGTACAGGCCCGGGTTGCGGATGCTGGTCAGCGCGCGGCCCTGGGCGGCCAGGTACTCGCTGAAATAGCGCTCCAGGCGCGTCAACCCGATCTCCACGCCATTGACCCGTGCAGCAGGTACATCGGCCCAGCTGGCCTTGGCCATTACCAGCAACAGGCACAGCAACACGATACGCATGGCAACCTCCGCTCAAAGGCTGTCCGGCACTGGCCGGTAAGGGGTAACTGCGGTAAAGCGCGGCCCGGGCAAGCCCACCGCCACCACATGGGCACCGGCCATGCCCTGGCGGCGACCGGGGCCGAAGCCCAGCGCCGGGGTCAGGCCGGTAGACACATCGTGCAAGCCTTCCAGTGCGCCAATCAGCTGTTCACGGCTGGCGTCACGGCCAATCTGTTTCAGCGCTTCGCTCAGCAGGCGCAGGGCGCACAAGGTATTGACCTGCAACGACGCCTGGCGTGGGTCCAGGCCCTGGCGTTGCTGCAGCCCGGCGAGGTTGGCCAGGCCCTGCTCGGTCCAGTCTTCGGGCACATAGGGGTAGGCCAGGAACACCCGTTGCGACCATTGCTCGGGCAAGCGCGCCACGGCGCCGGCCACCTGGCTGGACGCGGCGAACAGGTATGGCTGGCGCCCCGCTGCCTGCAACACCGTCGCCAGCTCGGCAAATGCTTGGGCGCGGCCAAGGAAGACGATGCCCTGCCCGTCCACGGCCTGGCCGTCGAAGGCCTCGATGGCGGGGGTTACCCAGCCTTGCTGCAACAGGCGCTCACGTACCTGCTCGGCCGCCGCTGCCTGCTCGTTGCCGGCGTACACCACGCGCAAGTCGCCCGGTGCCAGGCCCAAACCAGCACGGGCGTGGCCCGCCAGGCTCAGCAATTGCGCAGGTAGGCCGGGCAGCGGGTCGAAGATCTGTGCGCTGCCGCCACTGCGGGGCGTGCTGCCGATCAGGGGCACATTCTGTGGCGCCAGCAAGGTAGTCAGGCGCGGGCCGAGCATCGGGGCCAACGGCGCAATCAGCGCGAACACGCGCTCCTGCTCCAGCAACTGCTGCAAAGCTTGCTCGGCACTGGCCGGGTCGAACCCGGGGTCCAGCACCACCAGCTCCAGGCGCCGCCCGTGAATGCCGCCTTGCTGGTTGAGTTGCGCCAGCCCGTCTTCCAGCACCGCACGTACCACCTGCCCGGCTTCGGCCAGCGGGCCGGACGCCGGCAGCAGGGTGCCCAGGCGCAGTATGCCCTCCTCTATGCCGGGGTCGCGTTCCTCGGCCAGGCGTTTCAGGTAGGCGGTAAGGTTGCGCTGGTCGGCCATGGTCAGTTCGAAGCGTGGCATTGCCGGGTCCAGGCGATTGCCCGCCGGGTCTACGCCATGCTGTATGGCCCGGGCCAGGCTGCGATCGGTATACGCCGGGTAACTGCGGCCGTTGGCTTCGCGTGTGCCCTGGCCTTGTGCCAGGCGTTGCCAGTCCAGGTTGGGTGGGCGCACGCCGCCTTCGGCGCGGCCACGGCCGTCGTTGCCGTGGCAGCTGGCGCAGGGCAGCACGCTGGCGGGCACACTGATGTCGCTGGCGCCGACCCGGGCCTGCAACTGTGCATCGCTGCTGGAGATGCCCTCGCGGTAGAGGCGCTTGCCGGCTTGTTCGTGTTCGGTCAGGTCCAGGGCAAAGGCCGAAGTGCCAAGTATCATGCCAAAAAACAGGCCCAATGTTGTGCTGATGCTGCCTTTAGACTGTTCTGGCCTCATCGCCGGCAAGCCAGCTCCCACAGGGATAACACTGCTTTCATGGGCAGCGCAATTTCTGTGGGAGCTGGCTTGCCGGCGATGTGGCCGGTAGCAACAGCGCAAGGCAGCCCAGGTATTCATGATGCTCACCGGCCAGCCAAAGGCTGGGTCAGCAGCTGCATGCGCTGGGCAATGGCCATGGCCGGCGCATCCGGGCGGATCTTGCTCCAGCGTTTGCCCGCCACATCGCCGGAAATCAGTTGTGTGGAATGCTGCTCGGGGCTGGGCAGGAACTGGCCGATGCGGCCGAGCACCAGGTCGACATTGGCCTTGTCCCCGGTCAGAAACAGCCAGTTCGGCCCATCCACCCCCTGTTTCTCGGCAAACGCCTTGAGTGCCTGCGGGGTATCGTTGAGCGGATCACTGCTGATCGACACGAAGGTCACCTGGCTGGCCAGTTGCGGCCCCATGGCCGCGCGCACTTCGCGCAGCTTGCGGGTGATCAGCGGGCAGGCATCGGTGCAGTGGGTGAAGATCACGTTCAGCATCACCACCTTGTCCTTGAGCACATCGCTGTAGAACCGCAGCTCGCGGCCGTTCTGGTCTTTCAGCACGGTATCGGTGAACCAGGTCTGGGCATCGCGGGTGCCGCCGCCACTGGTCATTGCCTGGGGGGCGGGTTGCGGTTCGGGCGCCTGCTCCACATGGCCTTCATGGGCGAACGCCACCGAGGCGAGAATCCACAGGCAGCCGCCCAGCACCAGCCAGTCGAAACCGCGCATGCCGGCGCGGCGGGAGGTTACAGAGCTCATGGTTGCACCTCATGGTGGTCGGCAATGGCCGTGCTTTTGGCATGCACCCGGCGGGCGCTGAGGCGGTTGATCTCATCGATCAGTACCGCGGGGTCGGTGAAGCCGTAGTAGCGCGTCCAGTGCCCGCTGCGCCCGTCACCCACCAGGATCAGCGGCGGGTGTTGGCTGAGGTCGGCGCTGAAGCTGCCCAGGCCTTTGAGGGTTTCGGTGACGGCGTACGGGGTGCCGGTCAGCCAGCTCCAGCCCGGCCCCTTCTGGAAGGCCTTGGCGTAGTCTTGCAGGCGCTTGGCGTCGTCACGCTGCGGGTCGACGCTGATCGACACCATGTGGATTTCTTCGCCTACCCGGCCACCCAGCTGTTGCTGGACCTTGCCCATGATCGACGACACCACCGGGCACACCGTGGTGCAGCTGGTGTAGATGAAGCCCATGACCACCAGGTGGTCACCGACCAGGTCCTTCTCCAGGCGCACCGGCATGCCGTCCTGGTTCAGCAGGGAAACGTCGGCAAAACGTACACTGGTCTTTTCCTGGCGAGCCGCCGGTGGCTGTTCGGCGTGGCCTTTGTGATCGTGGCCGGCGTGGGCCAGGGCCAGGTTGCTGGCAAGTGCCAGGCTCAGGGCCAGCAGTTGCAAAGAATGCTTGGCGTTCATCGCACACTCCTCATCTCGGTCTGGGAAGCGTTGGTTGCTGCGGCCGGCAGGATGCGCAGGCTGGTGTAGTTCTCTTCGGCAAACTTGCGCCCCAATGACGGGGACTGCACATGCAGGTACCAGGCGCCGGCTTCGGGCAGTGTCAGGGCGGCCTGATAGACGCCCTCACCCACTTCCTGCAACTGCAGGTTGCGCGGCATCGACGACGGCGCCAGGAAGTAGCGCAGGCTAAGGTCGTTCAGGCCCAGCCGCGGCTGGCCGTCGTCACCGACGATACGCACCCGTGCGGTAATGGCGCTGTGCTGCGGCATCGGTTGGTCCAGGCCGATGAACTCGGCATGCGCGGCCTTGCGCTTGCCGGCGTTTGGCGCTTCGGCGACATCGGCGCTGAAGCAGTGGATGATTTGCGGCTGGTTGAGCAGGAAGGCCACGTCGAACTTGCCGGCAGCGGGCAGTTTCACCGTCGAGCCGTACACCCCGGGCGCCACCTCGCGCAGGCTGCGGTCGACGACGATGGCAGCGCGGGCCTGGTGGCCACGGTTGTTGTAGCCGGACATCGGCGCATTCATGCCCTCTGCGTAGAAGTAGGTGGTGTTGTCCACCGGGTTGACCACAAACACCGAATTGTCATCACGCGACACCGACAACCCCTGGGCCAGTGGCAGGTCACCGGCCTGGCGCGGCGCTGCCGGGCCGGCCTCGAAGCCCTGCACGATCGGCGTGCGCCCTTCGCCCAGGCTGGACAGGTTGATCATGGTCACTTTCGGCGAAGCCAGGCCGCGCACATAGGCATAGCCCTTGGTGAAGGTCAGTTGGTAGGGTTCGGCCGCGACCGGGATGTGGTGGATCAGCTTGTCGGTACTGGCATCGATCACCAGGGCCTGGTTCTCGAGGGTGTTGAGCACCACGCCGTAGCGGCCATCGCTGCTGAAGCGCATCGGCCCCAGGCCCTGCTCTGCCTTGACTGTGTGGCGCAGCGCGTGGCTGCGGGCATCGAACACCCGCACGCTGCCTTCCTCGCCATCGACCACGTAAACGGCCTGGGACAGCGCCGAGTAGCTGACCGACAGCGGGTGCGGGCCAACCTTGATGGTTTTGGCAAGGCGCATTTCCGGGATATCAATGACGCTCAAGGTGCCGCTGTCGCGGTTGCTGACGTAGGCAAAACGCGAGTCGGCGCTGAAGGCGATTTCGTGGTGCCCGGTGCCGGTGTTGAAGCTTTTCAGGGTGGTACGCCCTGGCACGTCGATCACCGTCACCCCGCCCTTGGCCGGGTCACTGCTGTTGTTGCCCACCCACAACCGGTGCTGGTCGGGTTGCAGGGCCACGCGCAGCGGCTGGTCGCCGGCGTCCAGGTCGGCCACGCGGGTGAAGGTTTCGGTATCGATCACCGCCACCTTGCCGCGCTCGGGGATCGACACGAACACCTGCTTGTCGTCGCCGGTGGCCACCCAGTCCATGGGCCGCCCGGGCAGGTCGATGCGGGCCATGGTGCTGGTCACCCCACCCACCGAAACGGTCGGGTCGATCACCGTCAGGCTGGCGTCGTTGTTGAGCATCAACAGGAAATAGCTGTTCAGGTCGAGCAGCGGCCGGGCGCCGATGCTGCTCTTGAGAAACAGCGCAACCCGCGCCTTGCAGCTTTGGTTGCGGTCGCCTATGGGGGCCGACTGCGCCGGGTCGATCCACGCCCCCGGCGCCATGCCCGACAGCGGCTGGCCACTGGTCTGGTCGCTGACCTTGAAGCGAATGTTGGCGAAGGCGCCTTCCTTCAATTCGCCACCGGCCAGCGGCCGGGCCTCGAACTCCACGGTCACGCCGTCCCGGCTGAGCCGGTGCAGGGCCTGCGGGTCGGCAGGTTCCTGCAACAGCTCGCGGGGATCGCACCAGAGCTTTTCATACGCCACGCCCAGGCCGATCAGCGCTACTCCCAGCACTACCCCCAAGTAAGCAGGGCGAGTCTTTTTGTTCATGCTCGCGCTCCCCTTCCGTCACTGCGCCGCGGCCGTTGCCGGCGGCGCTTCGTTGGTCACCCGCAGAATCCCCCACAGCCCCGAGGCGTTGCCGTAGGCGGCGTAGTCGCGGAACAGGTAGTCCCCCGCCACCGCGTTGGCACCGCCGGCACTCGGCAGCATGAAGCTGAAGTGCGCCGCGGGCAGTACGCTCTCCTGGGCCCCGATGTACATGGCCATCGGGTTGTAGCCGAAGCGCACCGAACCGATGCCAGGCAGGCTCATCGGATAGCCGTCCACGTCACTCTTCTCGGCCTGGTAGTTGTGCAATGGCCACAGGTGCCCGTCCAGCTGGTAGGTGATGCCGCGGCTGCCACCGCTGGGCATCAGCACATGGCTGCGCACCGGCTGGCCAGGTTTGGCGTACAGCACCGGGGTTTGCGGGTCACCGCCAACCAGGGCGTTGCTGTAGGCCATGTGCGCGTTGGGCACATCGGCAAAGCCAAAGCCATCGGCATGGCCGAACGGTGCATCCGGCGCCAGGCCAAAGCGCAGCCACAGCGGTTCGGTCTTGTAGTTCATGGCCATGTTGCCGTTGTCTTTCGGGTCACCCGGCACGCCATTGCCTTCGGTGGCGATGCCTTCGACCGGGCGGCCGTCCGCCCAGCGCATGTTCATCGAGCGCTGCCACACCGTTACCAGGTCGCGGTAGTCGGGTTGGCCTGTGACCTTGACCGTGGCCTGGGCCCGGCTGGCGGTGTCCTCGGTCCAGGTTGCGGTCTGCGGCAAGATGCTCATGCCACCCACCAGGCCTTTCTGTGGCTGCTTGATGAAGTCCGACGGCATCAGGTTAAGGCCACCGAACTCGATTGCCGTGGTGTTGATGTTGTCCACCGTGCGGCCCAGTTGCAGCACCGGTTTGCCCTCGCGCTCCAGGTGGCCGGCGTAGTACTGGTACACCCGGCTTGGGTAGGCACCGCTGTTGCCCACCCGCGGTGGCACGGTTTGCACCGGGTTGCTGCCCACGTTCGCACCGTCGGACTTGGTGATGTCGTAGGCCAGCAACTGGGCATGCAGGCCCACATGGCTGGACGGCCGCATCAGGTTGTTGTTGAAGGCGGTGGAGCCTTCGCTGTCGAAGCGGTCACGCTTGACCACGTTCTGCATCACGGCCGTGCTTGGCAGGTCTGGCATGACCTGTGGCAGGCGGTTTTCCAGGGTGATGCTGATGCAGTCCCCGGCGTTGGCCCGCAGCACCAGCGGCTCCACCGGCACGCCGGCCTTGAGCTTGCCGGTAGTGGCGTCCAGGTCGGCCTTGCGCACATACAGCACGGCGGTCGGGTCATGCAGCGGCGCGCTGTGACCACCCACGGTGAAGGTGGTGCCGTCTTCTTCGTCGACCACCGTCACCTGCGGGATGCTGGTCTTGCGGCTGTTGAACACCAGGGTGCCGCCATTGGCCTTCAACGGGCCGCCGACATGCTGGCCCACACCAGCCGGGTCGTTGATGCTGACGCCGTTGCGGTTCTCGAGGATGTCGTTGGCCAGCGCCGCGACAATCTCATAGCTGCGCTTGACCGTGGTACGGGTACCGATGCCGTTGGGGTTGGCCGTGGTTTTCGGGCAGATGCCGTCAAAGTTCACGGTGTTGCGCATGGCCACGGGTTGCGTGTTGTTCGGCAGCGGGAACAGGTCGGCGCGTTGTGCGGTGTAGTTGCGCATCACGCCCCAGATGCCGTTCCAGTAGCCTTCCAGGGCGGCGTCCATGGAGTACAGGTAATCGCCGTTGGTGGCAGCAGAGCTGGAAATCATCGACACCGGTGCCATGAAGCCCATCTGTTCGGAAATACCGATCATCTGCGAGGCCTTCCAGCCCGAGTTGGAGCTGTTACCGAAGCCCGAACCGTTCTGCAGCCACTTCACGCCGTGCAAGGTCACGTTGTGCTCTTCCTCGTGGCCACCGGCGTGCAGGCGCAGCCGTACGTTGTCGCCGGAGTAGGTGCGCAGCATGGGCGTGAACGGGTCACCCGGCTCGCTGCCGGCCTTGTTGATGTGGGGTGGGAACAGTGTGGTCCCGCCGGTAGGGCCAACCGCCGAGGTGATCGCCGAAGGCGCCAGGTTCATGGCCGGAATCGCACGGTCGGTACGGCTCTGCAAGGCATAGCTCAGGTCGCCGGCCAGGCCGTCCGCCTGCATGCCGCGCTTGCCATCGGGGCCGACTTTGTTCGGGTCGAATACCCGCAGGGCCAGCGGCTCGTTGCGGTAGTTGACGACGAACATGCCCGGGTCATCGACCGAAATCGCCTGTGGGCAAGGCCGGCTTGGGCAGCCGGGGGCCAGGCCTCCGCGCGACTCGACCACCGATTCAAGCAGGTTGGATGCCTTCTGCCGTACCGGCGGGTTGATGGCGTAGCGGAAGCTGTCGGCGGTGGCCGGGTAGGACTGGCCACTGGGGATGCCATCCGGGCCTGCGCCCACGTACACACCCGCTTCATAGGCATGCTGGAAGTCGCTGTATTCAAGGAAGAACTCGCGGTAGCTGTCGTTCTTGCCATCGCCATCGTGGTCGCCCGTCTTGATCACGGCTTGCCACGAGGTCGGCCCGCCATCCTGGCGTGTGGCCGGGTTGTACAGTTGCTCGCCGGTTTCGGCGTGGTACCAGGTAGAGCCGGCTGGCTCGGCCAGCACGGTTGCATACAGCCCGAGCTGCTGGTGAGTCGATGGGCCGAGGTGGTCGTGGGTAAAGATGGTGCCCAGGCCACGGTCGACGTTGTTGACGTTCACCAACGGGTCGGCGAACCAGCGTTGCATGGCCGTGCGCGCGCCCAGCCAGTCGGCCCGGCCAAAGCGGCCAAAGTACGGGTGCTGCTTGGCTTTCGGGCAGGCGGCGGTGCCGTCGCGGCTGTCGCCTTCGGTGCAGCCGTTGTAGGCTCGGATGGCATGCACACGCTCGACCACGCTGCCGGGCGAGAGAACCCCGTCTTCATAGTTCCAGCCGTTGGCCGAGCCGTCGGCGGCCGTCAGGTCCCACTTGGGCAGGTGGATGTGCTGGCCGATCACGTCGGTCGGGGTACGCACCTGGTAGTCGTCCATTTCGTAGTACGACGGGATCAGGTTGGTGTGGGTGTACATGGTGCAGTCGAAGGTGTTCATGCGCATCACCAGCGGCTCTGGCGGGCGCTGCTTGGTGATCACCGGCCAGGCATCTTCCCACAGCGCCAGGATACGCGCCTGCGGGAAGTGGTAGCCGACCTTGTTGTACACCGCGTCGAACTGGATGTTGGCACCTTTGTAGATGCGTGGGCGGTCGGCGGTGAAGGTGGACGAACCACGGAAGCTCATGCCGGTCAGGCTCTCACCGCTCGCAAACTCGCCTACCCCCGAGGTTTGGGTCAGGCGCTTGCCGCGGTCATCCATGCAAGGCTCGTAGAACGGCGCGCCGGCGGTAGGCAAGGCGCCGTTGGTGCGGAACGCCTTGGCCACCGGCTGGCTGCCAGGGATCAGGGCGAAGCTGGCGTGCTCGGCCTTGGCATGGAACTGCATGGCGGCCTGCTCGACATCGGTACCTTCTTCAGGCAGGTAGATGGGCTTGGCCTTGTGCACCACCTTGGAGAAGTCCAGCTTGGTGGTGGTGGTCACGGCCTCGCCGCCGGCGGATACACCGTCCAGCGCATGACGGCCCAGGCCGCCATCCCAGCCATCGACCTGGTTGGCGTCGAGGTTGGCCCACAGGGCCTTGCCGCTGTCTTTCAGCTGCCGGGCCAGGGCCGGGTCGAGCATGTCCAGCGGCGGGGTTGGCGGGCGGTTGCCGACACTGCTTTCCATGCCGCCGATCCAGAACGGGTAGCCCGGGTTTTTCAGGGTGCCATCGGCGTTGCGGTTGGCATCGGTACGGTCGACCAGCGCCAGCGAGCCGACGGCTTTGCGTACCGGCGCCTGGCTGGCGTGGTCGTCATCGCCTTCGTCGTCGGCTTCATCATCATCGTCGTTGGCGGCGACCCGTTGCTCAGACAGTTTGGGTACTACCACCACCTTGCCGGGCATCGGCGCCATGGCTTTGCCAGGCAGCGGCACGATGGCCGGGATCGGCGTACCGGCAACGATTTCGCCATCCGGCAATGCCCGGGCGCCAGCAGCCGGTTTGCCGCTGCGCAGGGCAAACGGGGTGCTGTGGAAACCATTCTCGCCCTGCCCGCTCACTTCCAGCCGGGTGCCTTCTTCGAACACATCGTGCACCCGCCACATGGCCCACATGCCTTGGGCGAAGTGCGGGTAGAAGTGGCAGTGGTAAATGGCATCGCCGGCCACGCGGTTACGGTTGCCCGAACCGCCGTTGGCAATCTCGTAGGTGTAGCCGATCCCCGGGCCTATGCCCTGGGCGTCGATGTAGTCGGAGTTGTCGTCGTTGGGGTTGAACAGCCATTGGTGGCCATGCAGGTGGAAGATGTGCTGCTCATGGCCATTGTGGGTGTTGCGGAACTTGGTGAAGTCGCCAATGTAGCTGTGGTGCACGTTGGCAGGCTCGGCCGGGTACAGCGCCATGTTGGCCTTTACCCCCACGGCACTGGCCGGCGGCGTCTGGCCTGGGCGAATGTTCTCCAGGCCGACGTTGGCCGGCACGTCCACCAGGGTGCCGATATCGCCCACGGTGTGTGCGCTGAGGAAGAACTCCTCGTAGGCGCACGACAGGCAATCATGCATCGGCCCCACGCCCAGGCGGTTGGCGACCACTTCGGCGCCCATGCCGCCGGAGCCATAGTTGATCATGAACGAATCGCGCGTCGGTTCCAGCACATGGCCCATCACCGGGTCCGCCCAGTAGCCCGGGAAGGCCTGAGTGGCGGCCACTTCATCGGCGAACTGCGAGGCAAAGTCGCGGAAGGCTTCTAGGCGGTTGGGCAATGCGGGGTTGCGCTTGTTGACGCTTTCCAGCGGGTAGGTGGAGCGCGGGAAGCTGCCGTCCGGGTTTGGCCCCATGACAATGGCGTCGGTCTCGCTGTTGAGAATTTCATTGCCGTCGACCATGGCAATGATCGGCTTGCCGGCCTTGCCCTCGCTGATCCACGGTTGGGTCTGCGGGTAGCGGGCCTGGTAATCGATGACCGGTTGGCCGGTGGCGGTGCGGCCGGTGGTGGCCAGGCGCATCTCTTCTTCGGTCAGGGTATTGCGGAAGGTTCGCCCACCTTTGGGGACAACCACCACCTGCCCGAACAAGCCGTTGGCGACGTTACCTGCCCCACCCTGCCCGCCAAAGGTAGCGCCCTGGCTGGTGGCGGCGAAGGCCCCCTCGCGCTCGGCGTACAGGGTGTAGCTGCGGGTGTTGCCGGGCGACACCAGGAAGTTGCCATTACGGCCGGTGTTGGCGGCGATATCGCCAATGCTGTTGACCGCCTGCATGCCGTTCACCTGGAAGCCGACATGCCGGTCGTTCACCTGCTCATCGGCGACGAAATCTTCACCGCCTTCGTTCTCGACCTCGTTCTCCGGGCCTTCTTCTTCGCCTTCGGCTTCGTTTTCTTCAGGGTCGATGCCGTGCTTGTTGGGGTTGGCCTGGTAGGTCAGCAGGTTGGTCAGGTTGACCGTGAGGCAGTCACCGGCGGCTACCCGCAGCACAATTGGCCGTGGGCGTTTGTCCGGGCGCAAGGTGACCTTGCCCGGTACCGCGGCCCCGCCCTTGCCGAGGGGGACCTGCTTGTCGTCCACCACATCTTCACGAAGGGCGAACATCATGCCGTTGGCGTTTTGCGCGCCAAGGCGGTTGAACATCAGTGGCTGGTCCAGTGCCACCACATTGGCGACCAAGGTGCGCTGGCACTGCACGGCCGCCTCGCTGGTCGATTCCCAGCCTAACAAGGCCAGAACGAGTGATGACAGAAGGGGGCCTTTGCGTGGCGTAGACATGCTGCACCTCCGGAACACGGGAACTCTGCGGAGGGGTGGAGCAAGGTGTGTGCCAGAAGCAGATTTAGTTATTTATCAGTAAGTTGCGCGACCAATCGAAACAGATTGGGGAGGATCACCCGGCAGTTTTCCCCGATTTGGGGGCAACGGGTTGCATGACTTGAAAGCGACGCGATCACTGTGGGAGCGGCCGTGGCCGCGAACACCGGCGAAGCCGGTGCCATGCACCGAGTCGCCTGTTTCGCGGGCACGCCCGCTCCCACAGAGTGGAGAGTAGGACGTCAGCCGACCAGACCGCGTACGCAGAAGTACAGAATCGAAGGCCCCATCAAGCACCCCAACCCGGTATGGAAGGTGGCCGTCAGCGCGCCATACGGCACCAGCCGCCGATCCGTCGCTGCCAGCCCGGCCGTCACCCCCGACACCGTCCCTGCCAACCCGCCGAACACCATCGCCGAGCGTGGGTTGTCCAGCGCCAGCAGGCGCGCCGACACCGGGGTGAATACCATCACCAGGATCGCCTTGATCAGCCCGGTGGCAATCGACAGGGCCATCACATCTGAACTCGCACCCAGCGCCGCCCCGGTCACCGGCCCGACGATATAGGTCACCGCCCCCGCGCCGATGGTGGTCATGCTCACCGCATCGCGGTAGCCGAAGGCATAGGCCACTGCTGCGCCGACAATGAACGGCAGCACCGTACCCAGCAACAACGCCACCAGGCCAATCATCCCGGCTTTGCGGGCTTCGGTGGCCTGCACCTCGAAGGCTGTGGCAACAATGGCGAAGTCCCGCAGCATGGCCCCGCCCATCAGGCCGATACCGGAGAACAGCGCCATGTCGGCCAGGCCTTTCTGCCCGCCGGTCACGGTACCGCCGACCCAGGCCAGCACCAGGCCAATGACAATGGCGATGGCCGAGCCGTGCACCCGGCCGAAGGTGAGGTATTTCGACAGCACAACCGACAACCACATGATTGCGCCCACCACTGCAAAGGCGGTGATCAGGCCGTTGTGTTCCAGGGCATTTTCAATAATCGGCCACATGTTCAACGACCTCCTGCAGGGGCAACTTGCGCGCGGGTTTCAGGGGTCGGTTCAAGCGCGGGCAAAGGCTCGCCGCGGTGGCTGCGGCTGATCAGGGCGATGGTCGCGCCGCACACCAGCACTGCGCCCACTGCCGCCAGCAGCGCTACCGGCCCGCCGTGCAGGGCAGTAACCACGTTCTGCTGGGCGGCCATGGCCACCACCACCGGGATGTACATGGCACCCCAGAAGCCCACGCCAAACTCGCACTCCTTGCTCATGCCCCCGTTGCGGTGCATGTACAGCCGTGCGCAGATCAGCAGGATCATGGCGATGCCAACCCCGCCCACATTGGATTTGACGCCCAGCAGCACGCCCAGGAAGTCGCCGACGATAACGCCGGCAAGCGTGCAGACCGCCAGCAGTGCCACACCATAGATGATCATTATTGTTGTCCTCAGGTAGTGTCGAAGTTGCTTGTTGTTGTTCTTCGCCATCAGTAAACCTGCGGGTACCGCGCTGGTTTCTTCGCGGGTGAACCCGCTCCCACAGGTACGGCGCAGGCCTGAGGCTCATGCAGTACCTGTGGGAGCGGGTTTACCCGCGAACACGGGCGCAGCCCGTGCCATCCACCGCGATGCCGCCATCATCGGTCGCCCGCCACCTCCTGGCGCAGCAGCGCATCCAGAGTGTCCCAACGGGTATCTTCCACGGCCACCACCCTGCCCTGTTCGAACACTGGTCGGGCCAGCCCGCTGAGCACGCTGCCGGGCGGTATTTCCAGGTGCAGGCGCACGCCGCGCTCAAAGGCGTTGCGCAACGTCGCACGCCAGTCGACCACCCTGGCCATGTTGCCAGCCAGGTCGTCGCGCAGGCGCTGTGGGTCGAATACCGGGCGCGCGCTGCTGCCGCTGAGGTAGGTAATGCGTGGGCGCTGCAACTCGACCGTTGCGAAGGCACTGGCCAGCTCCGCTGCCGGGCCAGCAAGCAACGGGCAATGCGACGGCACGCTTACCGCCAGGCGTCGGGCCACGCCCTGGCCTTGGCGGCGAGCCCGGGCAGCGACCGCAGCCATCGCGGTATCGCTACCGGCGATGACGATCTGGTTTTCACTGTTGAGGTTGGCGACGTACACCTCGCCCCCCACCTCGCTCAGCAAACACTCGACACTGGCCAGGTCCAGGCCGCTGAGTGCCGTCATGCCGTAGCCTTGCGGATAGGCGCCCTGCATCAGTTCGCCACGCAGGGCGACCAGGCGCACGGCATCGGCAAACCCCAGGGCGCCCGCCGTAACCGCCGCTGGATAGGCGCCAATCGACAAGCCCGCCACATAATCCGGCACAGGGCTGCGCTGCATCAGCCAGCGGGCCCAGGCCACGCCGCTCAGCAGCAGGCACAGCTGAACAGCGCGGGTAGACTGCAGCGCTTGCTGGCTGTCCAGCGCCAGCACGGATTGGCCGAGCGTATCGCTGGCCTCCTCCAGCAGTTGCCCGGCGCCCTCGGGCAGACGCTGCAGCATGCCCACCTCCTGGGCGCCCTGGCCGGGGAAGGCGAACAGGCTGCTCATGCGGCACGCCCCATTACTGCCCAAGGGTCGCAGACCAGGCACGGGCCATCAGGCGACTTGAGCAGCACGCGGCGGGCAAAACCGGCCCATTCACGCAAGGCGATGGCGCCCGCCGGGGTTTCCAGCTGCACATCGATACGGCACGGCGCGCAGTCGAGGATATCCAGCAGCTCTCTCGCCTGGGCGCGGGCGAGCGGTTGCGGTGTGCGCAGCAGCAGGTCCAGGTCACTGTCGGCATGGACCACTTCAATGCCGGTCGCTATCTGGTACCCCACCCCGCCCGTCGGCCCCCAGGCCAGGCCGCTGGCCTGCAACACCGGGGTGACCGAAGCCAGTGCCTGCAACGCAAGCCATGGGCTTTGTACGTCCACGCGCAGCGATTCGGGGCTTTGCTGACGCTGGACATCGGCCAGGCGCATCAACGCACCCAACCGCTGCGCCCGGCCTTGCCCACGCAGCCCTACCGCCACCCAGCCATCCTCGCAGCGAGCACGGCGCACCACCACCGGCCGGCCGCTTGCCAGCACATCCTGAGCCCACTGGGGTGCATCGGCGGGCAAGCCCGACACAGGCATCCCCCACAGCAGGTCGTGCGGCCTTGGCGCGTTCATCTCAGGCGCCCTGCCACTGGCGGCGCAGCTGTTCGCGTACCTGGCGCGAGGCGCTGCGGTGTTCCCCCGCCAACCGCGACGACAGGTCGGTCGAGCTACCAATGTCGCGCACCGCTTCCGCCAGGCACGCGCGCACCTGGGCGACGTCGGCGGGGCTCGGTGCCTCGGCGTTATCCACTGTCAGGCGGCGCCACAGCAGGCCCAGCGAGGCGTAGCTGGCCAGGTCGTAGGCCATGGGCGGTACTTCGGCGGCCAGGGCCTCCAGTTGCTCGACGCTGCGCAGGGTAATCCGCGCCGCAGCCGCCTTGCCCATGGCGTGCACCATGACCCCGGCATCGTCCAGGGCGATCAGGCGCTGGGCCTGGTAGCCGTGGGCCAGGAAGGCGCCGGACATGGCCTTGCCGACCAGCAGACCGATCACCGGGTGCCCGGCCAACCGCGCCTCGGCGTAGGCCTGCACCGCACCGGCCAGTGCCTGGTGAATGCCCAACGCTTCCTCGCGACGGCCATAGGCCTGGCTGGGCACATCGATCACCGCGACAATGGCGCGTTTCTGCCCATTGCGGTCAGCCTCCACCGCCTCGCTCACCGCTTTGGCCAGGCCCCAGCCTTCCAGCAGGCCGACCTCGCCCGAGCGGGCCCGGGGGAAGGGATTGCCGGCATCAGGTACCACGGCAATGAAACGCGCCGGGCGGTTGTCCAGTTCGCCGTCGATCACCCGCAACGACGCGGGGTAGCCTGGCAAGGCTTGCCCGCCTGCGAGGCCCGGCAGCCAGTTCAAGGCACGGTTCATTGGGCTTCTCCTTGGTAAAGGGCGCGCACCGCGGCGGCATCTAGTTGCGGGCAGTCATCGCCCAGCCGGGCCAGGCGGTCGAGGAACCAGGCGTGCTGGCTGGCGCGGTCTTTGGAGGGTGCGTCCAGCAGTTGCAACAAGCGTTCGCGCAGCGCATCGATGTCATCGGCCACATAGCCGTCCACCAACCCGCTGGCGTGGCGTTGTTCGCCACCGGTCAGGCTCCAGATGAAGGGGCGGTCCTTGGCGTCGTATTCGCCGATGCCGGCCTCCTGCTCGATCACCTGCGGGCCGTTCAGGCCCAGGCGCGCCTCGCGGGTCACCAGCAGGTGGCTGCACAGGCCTGCGGCGATGGACATGCCGCCAAAGCAGCCCACCGACCCTGCGATCAGGCCGATCACCGGCTGCAAGGCCCGTAACTCGACAATCGCAGCCTGGATTTCGGCGATTGCCGCCAGTCCCAGGTTGGCCTCCTGCAAACGCACACCGCCAGTTTCCAGCAGCAACACGGCGCAAGTGGGGATGCCATTGCGGTTATCTTCGATGGCCAGTTCCAAGGCACCAGCGATCTTGGCCCCACCCACCTCGCCCATGCTGCCACCCTGGAAGCCGCCTTCAATGGCGGCGACCACGGCATGGCGCCCGTTCAGCCGGCCCTTGGCGATAACCACGCCATCATCGGCCTGCGGCACGATGCCCTGGCGCGGCAGCCACGGCGACATCAGCCGGTCGAACGGGCCCAGCAGTTCACGGAAGCTGCCCGGGTCGAGCACGGCGCGGGCGCGCTGGCGGGCGCCCAGTTCGACAAAGCTGCGGCTGCGCAGCAAGCGTTCGGTGTCAGTCATGGGCAATCTCCTCGAAGCCTTGCTCAAGGCGCAGGCGCACCACGCCCGGGGTGGCGCCAAAATCATGGATGTCGATGTTCACGGCAGGCCAGGCACGGCCCTCGAACAGGCGCTGGAACAGTTGCGCCCAACGTGCAGCACTGCCGTTGACCGAGGTCACCACCTGGATGTGCAGGCTGCCGGCAGTGCCGGGTTCGATCAGCACTTCGAGGTCGCCGGAGCTGACGCAGCCCACCAGCGTGCGGCCGCGGCCCGGTTCGGCGGCGGGGAATTGAAAATTCAGGGTTTCCATGTCACAGGCTCCCGGCTTTGTCGAGGAACAGGCAGGCGGCGAGCAAGTCGGCGGCGCCGCCCGGCGAGGCATTCAGGTGCAGCAGTTGCTGGTCCAGCTGGCGCAGTTGTCGGCGCCCTGCCAGTGTGGCGCTGCCGCCTTCGGCAAGTACGGCGTGGGCACCTTGCTGGACGGCAGCCAGCCCGGCCCGGCCGCTGCGCCAGAGCACGCAGGTGTCGCTGAGTACGGCCATGATCGCCACTAGCGCGTCGAGCCGGGCGTGCGGCTCGCTGGCACCGGCTGCGCGGCTGCGCTGGAGTTGTGGCAGGCCGTGACCGATGACGGCGGGGAAGCCTTGTTGTGCCTGTTCGCGGGCGCCGCCGGTGCCGTAGCGGTGGCGTACCTGCACGCCGTGGCTGTGCTGGTGCGGCATGGCCGGGTCGTCGAACAGGGCTATACGCCCGGCGCGGGCGGCCACGGTGCAGGCGTCTGCCTGGGTATCGAGGGCCGTGGACGCTACCAGCAGGCCAAGTGCCCAGATGGCGCCGCGATGGGTATTGACCCCGTGCGTGGCGGCAAGCATCGCGGCCTCGCCTTCGCGGCCCAGCTGGCCCAGTGTGGCGCGCAGGGGCTGGCTGATGGTGCCGATGGATTGGGCGGCTTCGGCCATGTTGCGCAGGCATGGCCACAGGGCCAGGGCCGAGGCGTGCATCAGGGCCAGGGTCATGTCGTGGTGGGCGCCGTTGCTGCGGCGGTCGACCAGGCCGGGTTTGGGGGACAGGTCTGCTTCGTCGATCAGGGCTTCTACTGCCAGGTCGGCCAGGTGGTCGGCCAGGGGGATTTCTGTTGCCTGGGCGGGCCTCTTCGCGGGTGAACCCGCTCCCACAGGAATCTGGGTGAGCTCGAGACTGAGTGCTTTCATCACCAACTCCTGAACCGTGCAGGCGGGTTGTAGAGGCCGCCGGACCACTCGACCAGGTCGGCAATGCTGCGTGCGGCCAGCAGCTCGCGGCTGGCGTCGGCGCGGCGGATGCCGAGGTCCTCAGGCAAGGCGATCAGGCCTTGCTGGCGCATGCGCAGGGTGTCTTTCGGGTCGTGGCGCAGGCCGATGGCGGTCACCCCGGCCACGGCGGCAATCATCTGCTGGCGTTCTTCCAGGCTGCGGGCCTTGTACAGGTAGGCAATGCCCTCCTCGGTCAGCAGGTGGGTAACGTCATCGCCGTAGATCATCACCGGCGCCAATGGCATGCCGGCCTTCTTGGCCACTTCCACGGCATCGAGGGTTTCCACGAAGGTGGGCTTGCCGCCTTCCTGGTAGGTCTCGACCATTTGCACCACCAGCTTGCGCCCGCGCTCCAGCAGGGTTTCCGGCACGGTCATGTCGAGCCAGGCCGGTGTCGCGTGGCGCCGGCCACGCGGGTCGTGGCCCATGTTCGGCGCACCGCCAAAGCCGGCCAGGCGGCCGCGGGTCACGGTCGAGGAATGGCCATCGCCATCCACTTGCAAGGTAGCGCCGATGAACAGGTCGACGGCGTATTGCCCCGCCAGCTGGCACATCATGCGGTTGGAGCGCAGCGAGCCATCGCGGCCGGTGAAGAACACGTCCGGGCGCTGGGCGATGTAGTCCTCCATGCCCAGCTCGGTGCCGAAGCAGTGCACGCTTTGCACCCAGCCGGTCTCGATGGCCGGTATCAGGGTCGGGTGCGGGTTGAGGGTCCAGTTGCGGCAGATCTTGCCCTTCAGGCCCAGGGACTCGCCGTAGGTGGGCAAGATCAGCTCGATGGCGGCGGTGTTGAAGCCGATGCCATGGTTCAGCGATTGCACCTGGTGTTTTTCGTAGATGCCGCGAATGGCCATCATCGCCATCAACACATGCACCGGCTTGATGTGGCGCGGGTCGCGGGTGAACAGCGGCTCTATATAGAAAGGCTGGTCAGCGACCACCACGAAATCGACCCAGGACGCTGGAATGTCGACCCGTGGCAGGTCGTCCACGCGGTCCACCAGCTGGTTGACCTGGGCGATGACGATACCGTCGCTGAACGCGGCCGGTTCCACCAGTGCCGGGGTGTCCTCGGTGCTGGGGCCTGTGTACAGGTTGCCGTCGCGGTCGGCCATGAAGCCGGCCACCAGAGTGACGTTGGGGATCAGGTCGACCAGCAGCCGCGAATACAGCTCGATATAGGTGTGGATGGCACCGACTTCGAGCAGGCCATCTTCCAGCAACTGGCTGATGCGCAGGCTCTGCGGGCCGGCGAAGGAAAAGTCGAGCTTGCGGGCGATGCCACGCTCGAACAGGTCCAGGTGCTCGGCGCGGCTGACGCTTGGCATGATCATGTGCAGATCGTGCAGGCGCCCAGGGTCGACCTTGGCCAGCGAGCGCGAAAGAAAGTCGGCCTGCTTCTGGTTGTTGCCTTCCAGCACCACCCGGTCGCCGGGGGCCAGCAGCAGTTCGAGGGCTTCGACGATACGTTCGGTGGGCAGCACCACGCCGTCGGCGAGGTGACGCACCCGGTCGAGGCGGCGCTGCTTTTCGGCGCGCCGCCGCGACCATTGCGGCGGTGGATTCTGAGTTATTGTCATGGTGGCTCCACAGGTTCGCTGTCGTGGAGGTCACCTTAGGGCTGTGCTGCCTGGCGGATCAATCAAGCTACCGGCGTGTTCGTTACGGTCAGGTTAATGAATTGCCCAACCGGATCAGTGGCCTAGAGCAAAAATGCACGATGCCCCTGCATAATTGTCGATTGTGCAAGGCAAATTCGCATGACAGGATCCTGCGATCCTCCAGCGAACTCCAGACTTCACTTGGAAAATCAATAACAAAGCAGGGAGAACGCAATGACTGCGCACGCTAATACCTCGGCAACCGATCATGTGCTGGCCGAGGTCCGCAACCAGGTCGGCCACCTGACCCTGAATCGCCCCGCCGGCCTCAATGCCCTGACCCTGGACATGGTCCGTAGCCTGCGCCAGCACCTGGACCAGTGGGCCGAAGACCCGCAAGTGCGCGCCGTGGTGCTACGCGGCGAGGGCCCAAAAGGCTTCTGTGCCGGGGGCGATATCCGTTCGCTGCACGACAGTTTCAAAGCTGGCGACACGCTGCATGAAACCTTCTTCGTCGAGGAGTACGCCCTCGACCTGGTCATCCACCGCTACCGCAAACCCGTGCTGGTGCTGATGGACGGCTTCACCCTCGGCGGCGGCATGGGCCTGGCCCAGGGCTGCGACCTGCGCGTGGTCACCGAGCGCAGCCGCCTGGGCATGCCCGAGGTCGGTATCGGCTACTTCCCGGATGTCGGCGGCAGCTACTTCCTGTCACGCATCCCCGGCGAGCTGGGCATCTACCTGGGCGTCAGCGGCACCCAGATCCAGGCGGCCGACGCCCTGTACTGCGGCTTGGCCGATTGGTACCTGGCCAGTGACAAACTCGCCGCCCTCGAACAGGGCCTGGCCCAACTAAGCTTCGGCGATAACCCGCTCAAGGACCTGCAGAACCTGCTGGCCACGCTCGGCACCCAGGCGCTGGAAGATGCACCCCTGGAAAAACTGCGCCCGGTCATCGACCACTTCTTCGCCCTGCCCAACCTGCAAGCCATCGTAGAGCAATTGCGTGCGGTCAGTATCGGTGACAGCCATGCCTGGGCCGTGGCCGTCGCCGACCAGCTGGAAAGCCGCTCACCGCTGGCCATGGCGGTTACCCTGGAGATGTTGCGCCGCGGTCGCCAGCTGGGGCTGGAAGACTGCTTCGCCATGGAGCTGCACCTGGACCGCCAGTGGTTCCAGCACGGCGACATCATCGAAGGCGTGCGCGCCCTGATCATCGACAAGGACAAACAGCCTCGCTGGAACCCTCCGACCCTGGCCGCGCTGCAACCGCAGCGGGTTGACCAATTCTTCGAAGGCCTGTGAGCCCGGGAGTACACAGATGCAAGACCTGGAACTGAGCGAAGAACAGATCATGATCCGCGACATGGCCCGGGACTTTGCCCGTGGCGAGATCGCCCCGCACTCCCAGGCCTGGGAAAAGGCCGGCTGGATCGATGACGGCGTGGTGCGCAAGATGGGCGAACTGGGCCTGCTGGGCATGGTGGTGCCGGAGGACTTCGGCGGCAGCTATACCGACTATGTCGCCTACGCCCTGGCCGTGGAAGAAATCGCCGCTGGCTGCGGCGCCACCGGGGCGATGATGAGCATTCACAACTCGGTAGGCTGCGGCCCGCTGCTGGCCTACGGTACCGCCGAACAGCAACAGCAATGGCTGCCGCGCCTGGCCAGCGGCGAGGTAATCGGCTGCTTCTGCCTGACCGAGCCGCAGGCCGGCTCCGAGGCCCACAACCTGCGCACCCGCGCTGAGCTGGTCAACGGCGAGTGGGTAATCAACGGTGCCAAGCAGTTCGTCAGTAATGCCCGCCGCGCCGGCCTGGCCATCGTCTTTGCGGTGACCGACCCGGAGCTGGGCAAGAAGGGCCTGTCGGCATTCCTGGTGCCCACCGACAACCCGGGCTTCAAGGTGGACCGCAGCGAGCACAAGATGGGCATCCGCGCCTCCGACACCTGCGCGGTTACCTTCGACAACTGCCGCATCCCAGCTGCCAACCTCCTTGGCGAGCGTGGCAAGGGCCTGGCCATCGCCCTGTCCAACCTGGAAGGCGGCCGTATCGGCATCGCCGCCCAGGCGTTGGGCATCGCCCGCGCCGCGTTCGAGGCGGCGCTGGTCTACTCGCGCGACAGGGTGCAGTTCGGCAAGCCGATCAACGAGCACCAGAGCATCGCCAACCTGCTGGCCGACATGCAGGTACAGGTGAACGCCGCACGTTTGCTGATCCTGCATGCCGCCCGCCTGCGCAGTGCCGGCAAGCCGTGCCTGTCAGAGGCCTCGCAGGCCAAATTGTTCGCTTCGGAAATGGCCGAGCGGGTGTGCTCGATGGCGATCCAGGTGCATGGCGGGTATGGCTACCTGGAGGATTACCCGGTGGAGCGCCATTACCGCGATGCGCGGATTACCCAGATCTATGAAGGGTCGAGCGAGATCCAGCGGATGCTGATTGCGCGGGAGCTGAAGCACTACCCCCTGTAGTCGCGCGGCGACATCGTCTCTGTGGGAGCGGGCGTGCCCGCGAATCAGGCAACGCGATTGATGGCACCGGCTTCGCCGGTGTTCGCGGGCATGCCCGCTCCCACAGGATGAGTGACAGGCTTGCGCGAGCAGTAGGCGCCTATCGCCAATAGCGCGAATCATCCACCACCTTCGCATGCCCTTCGAACACCGCCGGCAGCTGCTCCTTGAGGTAGTCGATCCAGGTGCGCACCTTGGCATCCAGGTAATGCCGCGACGGGTACATCGCATACAGCGCACTTTCGCGCAGCCGGTACGGCGCCAGCAGCCTGCACAAACGCCCCTGCTGGATCGACTGGCTGGCCGTATAGAACGGCAGCAGGCCGATGCCCATGCCCAATTCACTGGCCACCAGCATGGCGTCGGCAACGTTGGTGGAGAAGTTGTCGCTCGGGGCGATCACGCACTGGTCAACCCCCTGGGGGAATACCCAGTCGCCTTCATACATGGGATACGCCATGCGCAGGCAGCGGTGCGCATGCAGGTCCTCGGGGCGCTCAGGCACGCCATGGCGCTCCAGATAACTGGGTGCTGCGCAGGGGATACTGAAGATATTGCCCAGCGGGACGGCAATCAGCTGGGAGTCCGGCAGCGCACCGTCCACGGTGATCACCACGTCATGCCCTTCGGCCAGCGGGTCAGGGTTGCGCTGGGACAGCGTCAGCTCGATCACCACTTCCGGGCACAGCGCGTTGTAGCCGGCCACCAGCGGCATCAGCAACAGGCCCAGGCCATGTGGGCAATGCAAACGCAGATGGCCGCGAGGCGTGAGGTGCGCACCGCGGGCTTCACCCACCGCTTCTTCGGTCAGCAGCATGATCTGCCGCGCACGCTCCAGAAACCGCTCACCCGCCTCACTCATGCGCAAGCGCCGGGTGGTGCGGTGCAGCAGGCGGGTCTGCAGCTGGTTTTCCAGCTCGGCGACGATGCGCGAAACCTGTGCGGCAGAAATATCCAACGCATTGGCGGCCGCAGCGAAGCTGCCACATTCCACCACACGGGCGAAGGTACGCATGGCATGCAGCATGTCCATGGGGTGAGCTCCTTGTTCAGTCTTATTCTTGCGTTACAGGCAGGAATCTATCACGGACTGGCCCATTTATTGTGGATGACCACTGAATACATCATTAGTCATACATTCAAGAAAAGGAGCCTGTCATGAAACGTTCGATCGCTGTCCTTGCTGTTGCCGCCACCCTTGCCTCGTTCGCCGCCTTTGCCGATGCGGGCAGTGCACAGCCAACCAGCAGCAATTACGAGTACGGCATGCCGCTGGACGTCGCCAAGGTCATCTCCATCACCCCGGCCAGCAACGCCGCCGACTGCCAGATTGGCACTGCGCACATGGTGTACGTCGACCACCAGGGCCAGAAACGCGAAATCGATTACCGCGAAATGGGCAACTGCTCGCAGCAGTGAGTCAGGCCAGTACCTGGGTGATCCAGCCCACCTGTTGATTGAAATCGTCGATTTTCGCCTGAGGCACCGCATCGCGGGCCCGTTGGAAATTGGCCAGGGTTTGCTGCTTCTGCCGCAACATGCGCCGCCACTTGACCAGAAACGCCTCGCTTTTTTCCTGCATCAACACCGGGCCGAAGTACAGCTGTTCAGCGCTGTACACCACCCTGCCAGGCTCGGCGACGATGATTTCGTAATCGAAGCGGTTTTCCCGCAGCAGTTCTTCGCTGACGATCTGGTAGCCATTGCCCGCCAGCCACTGGCGCAGCTCGCGCTCACCGCCATTGGGCTGCAATACCAGGCGCGTGACGCCGCCAAGGCGCTGCTTGCCGGCCTCGAGGATCTCGCACATGGTGTCGCCGCCCATGCCGCAGATGCTGACCACCGAAATGCTGTCGTGCGGCTCGACCGCCGCCAGGCCATCGGCCAGGCGCACGGTCAACCGGTCTTGCAGGCCGTTTCTGCGTACATTGCGCTGTGCCGAGGCGAACGGCGTCTGCGCCACCTCGCCCGCCACCCCGGCCTCGATCACACCCCGCAGCATCAACGCTACCGGCAGGTAACCGTGGTCCGAGCCGATGTCGGCCAAGCGCGCGCCCTGCGGTACATGTGCAGCCACGCGCTCCAGGCGCCTGGACAAAGTCTGTTCGTTCAAAATGTGCCCCTGGCTTTGCAATGGGGCGCGATTCTGACGGCGAATGCCGCGCATTTCAAACACCGGGGCGCCCTCGACCGGATCCGCCTGCTCGCGTAGGCTTGCCGCTTTCCTTCCGTAGCAAGGCAAAACACACCATGGCACATGCAGACATCATCTACACCCCGGACCCGGACGCCGAGTCGATTTCGTCCGACGTCGCCGAGTTCAACGGCGTGCTGGTCACCACCCAGATCCCGACCCACGCCGATGGCAGCCTGGAGCTGGGCGGCATCGTCGAGCAAAGCGAATGCACCCTTGAGGCGCTGAAAGTGGCGCTGGAAAAGGCCGGCAGCGGCATGGACCGCGTGCTGCACCTGACCATCTACCTCACCGACATGGCTGACCGCGCGGCATTCAACGAGGTGTACCAGCGCTTCTTCAGCAAGCCATGGCCCGTTCGCGCGGCCGTGGGTGTAGCCTCCCTGGCATTCGAAGGCATGCGCGTCGAAGTGACCGCGATGGCTGCCAAGCGCTGATCTTCGCGTAATACACGATCCCTGTAGGAGCGGCCTTGTGTCGCGATTGGGGTGCGCAGCGCCCCCAGATTTTCAGCTTCGCCGCAGATATCGCTGGGGCCGCTTTGCGGCCCATCGCGACACAAGGCCGCTCCTACAAAAAGCGGTGCCTGGCAACCCGTCCCGCACCTCCCGGCACCCCGAGGGTGCCGCCAGCCCGTTTCGCCGCTACAATGCCCGCCTAAACCGTGGCAGCCCGAAAATATAACGACATGTCCCTTCCAAAGAATCACCTGGAACTGCTCAGCCCTGCCCGTGACGTGGCCATCGCCCGTGAAGCGATCCTGCACGGCGCTGACGCCATCTACATCGGCGGCCCAAGCTTTGGCGCGCGCCATAACGCCTGCAACGAAGTGGGCGAGATCGCCGAACTGGTCGAGTTCGCCCGTCGCTACCATGCGCGCGTGTTCACCACCATCAACACCATCCTCCACGACAACGAGCTGGAACCGGCACGCAAGCTGATCCATCAGCTGTACGACGCCGGCGTCGACGCGCTGATCGTGCAGGACCTGGGGGTGATGGAGCTGGACATCCCGCCGATCGAGTTGCACGCCAGTACCCAGACCGACATCCGCACCCTGGAGCGGGCCAAGTTCCTCGACCAGGCCGGTTTCTCCCAGCTGGTACTGGCCCGTGAGCTGAACCTGCAGCAAATTCGCGCCATCGCCGCCGAAACCGACGCTGCCATCGAGTTCTTCATCCACGGTGCGCTGTGCGTGGCCTTCTCCGGCCAGTGCAACATCTCCCACGCGCAGACCGGCCGAAGCGCCAACCGTGGCGACTGTTCGCAGGCCTGCCGCCTGCCCTACACCCTGAAAGATGACCAGGGCCGCGTGGTGGCGTTCGAGAAGCACCTGCTGTCGATGAAGGACAACAACCAGACCGCCAACCTGGCCGACTTGGTCGATGCCGGCGTGCGCTCGTTCAAGATCGAGGGCCGCTACAAGGACATGGGCTATGTGAAGAACATCACCGCCCACTACCGCAAAGAGCTCGACGCCATCCTCGAAGGCCGCCCGCAATATGCCCGTGCGTCCAGCGGCCGGACCGAGCACTTCTTCTTGCCCGACCCGGATAAAACCTTCCACCGTGGCAGCACCGACTATTTCGTTACCGACCGCAAAGTCGATATCGGCGCCTTCGACTCGCCAACTTTCACCGGCCTGCCGGTAGGTGTGGTGGAGAAGGTCGGCAAGCGTGACATGCAAGTCGTCACCGAGGTGCCACTGACCAACGGCGACGGCCTGAATGTGCTGGTCAAACGTGAAGTGGTGGGGTTCCGCGCCAACATCGCAGAACCCCGTGGCGAGTTCGAAGAAGACGGCCAGAAGCGCTACCGCTACCGCGTCGAGCCCAACGAAATGCCCGAAGGCCTGCACAAGCTGCGGCCCAACCACCCGCTGTCGCGCAACCTCGACCACAACTGGCAGCAGGCCCTGCAACGCACCTCCTCCGAGCGCCGGGTGGGTGTGGAATGGCATGCTGTACTGCGCGAGCAACGCTTGATGCTGACCCTCAGCAGTGAGGAAGGCGTCAGCGTGCAGGTGGCCCTGGACGGCCCGTTCGGCGCGGCCAACAAGCCGCAGCAGGCACTGGACCAGTTGCACGACCTGCTTGGCCAGCTGGGTACCACGATGTACCACGCCAGCAGCATCGAGCTGGACGCGCCGCAGGCGTACTTCATCCCCAACTCGCAGCTCAAGGCCCTGCGCCGTGAAGCCATCGAGGCGCTGACCGAGGCACGCATCAAGGCGCACCCGCGTGGCGGGCGCAAGGCCGAGACCACGCCACCACCGGTGTACCCCGAGTCGCACCTGTCGTTCCTGGCCAACGTGTACAACCAGAAGGCCCGCGACTTCTACCACCGCCACGGCGTGCAGCTGATCGACGCGGCCTACGAGGCCCATGAAGAACACGGTGAAGTGCCGGTGATGATCACCAAGCACTGCCTGCGCTTCTCCTTCAACCTGTGCCCCAAACAGGCCAAGGGCGTGACCGGCGTGCGCACCAAGGTGGCACCGATGCAGCTGATTCAGGGTGATGAAGTGCTGACCCTGAAGTTCGACTGCAAACCGTGCGAGATGCATGTGGTCGGGAAGATGAAAAGCCACATCATCGACCTGCCAACCCCAGGCAGCGCGGTGGCCCAGGTGGTGGGGCACATCAGCCCGGAAGACCTGCTGAAGACCATTGTGCGCGCGCCACACTGATCACCTTTAGCCTGTAACGGCTCTTTCGCAGCGCAAGGCTGCTCCCACAGGTACAGCACCGCCTTCGAGGCCCGCGCTGTACCTGTAGGAGCAGCCTTGTGCTGCGAACACCGGCGAAGCCGGTGCCATGGGCAAGCCCGCTCCCACAATCAGCGGATCTGATGCTTGTGCAGCAGGCGGTAGAAGGTCGGCCGCGAAATCCCCAGCACCTTCGCCGCCACGCTCATGTTATCGCTGTGCCGGTTAAGCACATCGCACAAGGCCTGGCGCTCGGCCCGCTGCTTGTACTCTTCCAGCGTGCCCAGGGGCTGTTGCCCTTGGTCCAACGTTTGCAGGCCCAGGTCCTGCGCCTCGATCTGCCTGCCTTCAGCCAGCACCAAGCCGCGGCGCACCCGGTTGGCCAGCTCGCGCACATTGCCCGGCCAGTCATGTCGGCCCATGGCCGCCAGCGCATGGTCGCTGAACGATCGTGGCCGGCGACCGGTCTCCAGGCTGTAGAAATGGGCAAAATGGCTGGCCAGCATCGACAAGTCACCGTGCCGGTCGCGCAGGGGCGCAGTCACCACCTGCAACACGTTCAGGCGGTAGTACAGGTCTTCGCGAAAACGCCCCTGTTCGATGGCTCTTTCCAGGTCCACGTGGGTTGCAGCCAACACCCGCGCATCCACCGGAATCGGCTGGCTGCCGCCCACCCGTTCGATGTGCTTCTCTTGCAGAAAACGCAGTAGATTGGCTTGCAATTCCAGCGGCAGGTCACCGATTTCATCCAGGAACAACGTGCCACCATGGGCGGCTTCAATGCGCCCGGTCTTGCGCTGGTGGGCACCGGTGAAAGCGCCCTTTTCATGGCCGAACAGTTCGGACTGGATCAGGTGCTCGGGGATTGCCCCGCAGTTGATGGCGACGAACGGCTGGTCGCTGCGTTGCGACTGCCGATGCAGGGTGCGGGCCACCAGTTCCTTGCCCGTACCGCTTTCACCACGGATCAGCACCGGCGACTCGGTGGGCGCCAATTTGCCCAGCAGCTTGCGCAACTCGCGGATCGGCCGGCTTTCGCCGAGCAGTTCGTGGGTGGCTTCGTCCACCTTGGCGGCCCCTTTGCCTCGCAGGCGCGCCATGCCGAACGCCCGGCCAAGGGTGACCTGCACGCGAGAGACATCGAATGGCAGGGTGTGGAAGTCGAAGAACCATTCGCAGACAAAATCGCCGACGGCCGGCATGCGCAACTGTTCGGCGCTTAACACCGCGATCCATTCGGTGTTACTGCGCTTGATCATGTCCTTGACCGCGTCCGGGTGCCTCAGGTGCGAAGCCTGCAAGCGCAGCAGGCCCACATCACAAGGGTGATCGAGCGCGGCACCGAGCATACAGCTGTCCACATCCCAGCCTGCACTACTCAGGCCAGGCAACAATTGGTGGCAGTCGTCGCAGGGGTCGACGATGAGCAAACGACGTTGAGCGGCAGGCTGTTGCATGACCGATCCTTGGCGCCAGTTTTTGGTTTTATGAAGTAAAACAGCAAGTTGTGGCGCCCGTTTAACAGTAGCAACGAAGTTGACGGTGCCCACTACCGTCTGTCTGCTGACGTATTTTTTTACAAAGTGCCACGGGAATTTTCGCACTTTATCGACATCACATGGCGGCGCAGGACAGAACGGATTGAAGCCTGACAAAAAATTTTACATCTAATGTGTGACTTGCCCCCGGACAACGAGCATCAGTACACATAACCCCGCGCTGCACTTCGCGACCATTGAGGCGACTTTAAAGCAACGCGGAATCACTTCGATGTTTGGGACCATAGAGAGACCGAACCATGAATGCCCCGCTCCGTGTCAACGAAGCACTGCTGATTGCCGACCACGCCTTCGAACCTTTCCAGTGCGTAGCCTGGGATGCACCCAATGGTACTGGTGAGCTGAGCCTGGCAGTGATCGACCGGACCAGCACCCGCATCGGCAGCAAGCAAGTGTCTTCGAGCATCTACTCCGACCCTGCCCAGTGGGCCAGCCTGATCGAAGAAGTGCGCGCCGAACTGTGCGAAAAAGGTTACGACCTGCAACCGTGGTCGATGCCAAAGTAATATCGCCTTGCAAACCAAGTGCGTGCAATGCCACGCACTTGTTCAAATGCAAAGTTGCTGTTCTGGCAACTTCCACCATTGCGACATAGTGTCGCATCATTATTGTTCAGTCCACGGCTTTGAACTGCTGCAAGTGTTGGTATTCGGCCTGCAGTTGTTCGGCCAGACGCTGTGCGCGCCCAACACGCACCGGCGCCAATTCCATGTCCACCAGCATAGTGGCACAGGGCATGGGTTGTACGGTGTTCCAGTGTTGCAGGCGACCGTCGGTAAATACCAAGCAGCGCACGGCTTCATCCGGATGCGCGCGCTGGCGTGCCTGTAGCCAATGCCGGGCCTGTTCCAGTGCCGCGATCAGCGGCGTACCACCACCTGCGCCCAAGGCCTGCAGCCAAGGTTGCAAGGCCGCCGAGGCCTTCAGGCCGTGGCGCTGCCACTGCGGTGCACGCCCGCTGGCGGTCAGCAAGGCCAGCCGGGCGCGCTGTCGGTAGGCCTGGTCGAACAGTGCTGCCAACAGCCCTTTGGTGTGTGCCAGCGCCTGGTGACGGCGGGTCGAGGACGAAGCATCGACGATCACCAGCCACAACTCTGCCGGTTTGGCCTGGCGTTGTTGCCAGCACAGGTCCTGGCGCAGCCGTGGCCGCCCTTTGAGCAAGGTCGGCAGCCAGGCCACTTGGCCGCTTGCCGTACTGCGCGCGCGGCCACGGCTGGTAGCGTTCTGCTTGCCTGCGCCCGCTTTGGCATCCGCCCCTTTTGCAGTTGATTGGGGGATGCTCAGGGCTTTTTTGCCCAGTTGGGTACCTCGCGGCGTGCGCCGCTGGCCACGGGTTGCGCCGGCAACGCGCCCCAGTCACCCTGTCCGCCTTGTTCGCCAGCGTTGCCAGCGCTTTGCTGGCCGGGCTGCTGCTCAGGCGGCTGCGGTGCTGACGGCGGGTTGGCCTGGGGCGCAACGCGGCGGCGATGGCGCAGGGCAAATTCGGCCACCGCTTCGACATCCACTTCTTCGATGGCCGCACCACCACGCCAGGCACAGTGGGCACGTGCCGCACGCAACCACACCAGGTCGGCGCGCAAGCCGTCGACGCCGGCGGCGTAGCAACGCTCGGTAATCCAGGCCAGCGCCTGGTCATCCAGGGCAATACCGGCCAGGGCATGGCGCGCCGCCTGGCAGCGCTCGCGCAACTGCGCCTGGGCCGCAGCCCATTGCGTGCAGAAAGCCTGCGGGTCACTGTCGAAGGCCAGGCGCCGGCGAATGATCTGCTGACGGGCCTCAGGCTCGGGCAGGCCTTCCAGGGCCACGTTCAGACCAAAACGGTCGAGCAACTGCGGGCGCAGTTCGCCCTCTTCCGGGTTCATGGTACCGATCAGCACGAAGCGGGCGCTGTGCCGGTGCGAGATGCCGTCGCGCTCGATGCGGTTGGTACCACTGGCAGCCACGTCCAGCAACAGGTCGACCAGCGTGTCGGGCAGCAGGTTGACCTCATCGACATACAGCACGCCACCGTCGGCGTGCGCCAGCACACCCGGGGAAAACTGCGCCTTGCCCTGCCCCAGCGCGGCATCCAGGTCGAGGGTGCCGACCAGCCGTTCTTCACTGGCGCCGAGTGGCAGGGTGACGAACGGGCCCTCGCCAAGCAGGTCAGCCAGGCCCCGGGCCAAGGTGCTCTTGGCCATGCCACGCGGTCCCTCGATCAGCACACCGCCGATTTTCGGGTCGATGGCGGTCAGGCACAGCGCCAGCTTCAGGTCGTCGGCACCGACCACGGCGGCCAGCGGAAATTGCACGGGTTCACTCATTTCAAGCCTGTTCCTCGCCGTCGAGCAGTTGTTCCTCAAGGGCTTCGCGGTAGTCGCCCGGCGCCTGCCACAGCCCGCGCTGCTGGGCCTCCAGCAGGCGCTCGGTGAGGTCGCGCAGGGCCTCGGGGTTGTGCTCGCGCATGAAGTCGCGGGTCGCCGGGTCGAGCACGTAGGCATCGGCCAGCCCCTGGTAATGATGGTCGTCGATCAGGTGCGTGGTGGCGTCGAAAGCAAACAGGTTGTCGACCGTCGCCGCCATCTCGAAGGCGCCCTTGTAGCCGTGGCGCTTGACCCCGTCGATCCACTTGGGGTTGAGCGCGCGGGCGCGGATCACCCGGTTCAGCTCTTCCTTGAGGGTACGGATGCGGGGTCGGTCGACCTGGCTGTGGTCGCCGTGGTAGCTGGCCACCGTCGCCCCGGACAAGGTTTCCGACGCCGCCAGCATGCCACCCTGGAACTGGTAGTAATCGTTCGAGTCAAGCAGGTCGTGTTCGTGGTTGTCCTGGTTCTGCAGCACCGCCTGCACCTTGGCCAGGCGCTGGGCGAACTGGGCGCGGGCCGGGGTGCCGTCGTCGCTGCCGCCGTAGGCGTAGCCGCCGTGGTTGAGGTAGACCTCGGCCAGGTCGTCGCGGCTGTGCCACAAGCGCCCGTCGATGGCGTTCTGCACCCCGGCCCCATACGCACCTGGTTTGGCGCCGAACACCCGCCAGCCGGCCTGGCGCGCGGCCTGCTCGGCGTCTACGCCTTGCGCTTGCAGCGTGGCACGCTCGCTGCGTACACGGGCGGCCAAAGGGTTGAGGTCGTCGGGCTCATCCAGCGCGGCCACCGCCTGCACGGCGGCGTCGAACAGCCGGATAAGGTTGCCGAAGGCATCACGGAAAAAGCCCGAAAC
The DNA here is from genome assembly GCF_050058005.1 of Pseudomonas sp. WOUb67. Taxonomy (NCBI): domain Bacteria; kingdom Pseudomonadati; phylum Pseudomonadota; class Gammaproteobacteria; order Pseudomonadales; family Pseudomonadaceae; genus Pseudomonas; species Pseudomonas sp. WOUb67. The sequence goes on from NZ_CP170112.1 coordinate 4,280,675, forward strand.
GCGCAAGGTCACATCCACCCGCGGGCGGTCGAGCAGGCTCAGCGGCAGTATTTCAAAATCGTCCACGCGCTGGCTGCCGGTGGCCCACACCGGCCGCACGCCCATCAGCGCCATGGCCTGGGCGATGTCGTCGCCGCCGGTACGCATGGTCGCCGTGCCCCACACCGACAGGCCAAGCTGGCGCAGGTGGTCACCGTGGTCCTGCAGGTGGCGTTCGAGGATCAGGCTGGCCGAGGCGAAGCCCAGGCGCCAGGCCGTGGTGGTGGGTAGGTTGCGCACGTCCACGGTATAGAAGTTGCGGCCGGTGGGCAGCACGTCGAGGCGCCCACGGCTGGGGGCACCGCTGGGGCCGGCTGGCACGAATCGCCCGGCCAGCGCTGCCAGCAGGCCATTCATTTCAGCAGTACCGCAGGCATCCAGGCTGGGTGCCACTGCTTCGCGCAAGGCGTGCACAACGTCGTGCACCGGCTGCCATTCGCTCAGGTCAGGCAACTGCAGGGTGCCACCCAGCGCTTGCTCGATCACCTGCTGCGCCAAAAGCTCCAGGCGCTCGCGGGTATCCCCGCAGGTGCGCCAGGGTTCAATGCTGATGGCCTGCAGCTGCTCGGGGCGTGCGCCCTGCCAGGGCAGCCCAAGCTCGCAATCGAGTGGGTCGAAGCCTGGCACCAGGGCCTTGGCCAAAGCCCGCAGCAAGCTGGCATTGCCGCCACGGCCGTCACCACGCTCAACCCGCAACAGTGCCAGCAGCGTATCCAGGCGCAGACGCCCTTCTGGCGACTGGCCAAACACATGCAGGCCATCGCGAATCTGCGATTCCTTCAGGTCGCACAGGTAGGTGTCCAGGCGCGGCAGCCATACGGCGGCATCGTCCAGCTGCCCTTCGAGTTCCAGCTCGCGGTCGATGTGGTTGACCTTGACCAGCTCGAGGATGTCACGCTGCAACTCGCGGGCGCGCCGCGGGTCGAGCAACTGCGCTTCGTAGAACTCGTCGGCCAACTGCTCCAGGTGGCGCAACGGGCCATAGGTTTCGGCGCGGGTCAGCGGCGGCATCAGGTGGTCGATGATCACCGCCTGAGTACGGCGCTTGGCCTGGGCGCCCTCGCCCGGGTCGTTGACAATGAACGGGTAGATGTTCGGCAGTGGGCCCAGCAGCGCGTCCGGCCAGCACTGCGCCGACAAACCGACGCCCTTGCCGGGCAACCATTCGAGGTTGCCGTGTTTGCCGACATGGATCACCGCGTCGGCGGCGAACGCGTGGCGCAGCCAGAAGTGAAACGCCAGGTAGCCGTGCGGCGGCACCAGGTCGGGGTCGTGATACACCGCGCTGGGGTCTACCTGGTAGCCCCGGGCTGGCTGGATGCCGACGAAGGTCAGGCCAAAGCGCAAGCCGGCCACCATCAGCCGGCCACTGCGGTGCATCGGGTCCTGCTCGGGCGGCCCCCAGCGCTCCAGCACTGCCTGGCGATTGGCCTCGGGCAAGCGCTCGAAAGCGGCCTGGTAGTCGGCCAGGCTCAGGCTCTGGGCGCAGGGGCGCTGGTCGAGATGGTCCAGGTCGTTGGTCACGCCGCCAAGCAGCTGGTGAATCAGTTGCGTGCCGCTGCCCGGCAAATCGGCCAGCGGGTAGCCTTCGGCTTGCAGCGCCTTGAGGATGTTCAGTGCGGCAGCGGGCGTGTCCAGGCCGACGCCATTGCCAATACGGCCATCGCGGGTCGGGTAGTTGGCCAGCACCAGGGCAACGCGCTTCTGGGTATTGGGCAGGCGCGCCAGTTCGACCCAGCGGCGGGCCAGTTCGGCAACAAAGTCCATCCGCTCGGGGTGGGCGCGGTAGCACACCACGTCGGATTGGCTGCGCTCGCTGCGCCAGGCCATGTCTTTGAAACTGACCGGGCGGGTAATGATGCGCCCGTCCAGTTCGGGCAAGGCGATGTGCATGGCCAGGTCACGCGCACCCAGCCCCTGTTCGCTGGCTTCCCAGCCGGGCTGGTTGTCCTGCGCGCAGATGGCCTGCAGTACCGGGATGTCGCGGCGGAACGGGCGCAGGTTGGGGCGTTCGGGGCTGGACAGGGCAAAACCGGTGGTATTGACCAGCACTTCGGCACCGACTTCGTCCAGCCAGGCTTCGACCTGCTCCAGGCAGGCGCTTTCCTTGAGGCTGGCCACGGCGATCGGCAACGGGTTCAAGCCAGCCGCCTGCAGGCGCTGGCAGAACACGTCGATGAACCCGGTGTTGGCCGCCTGCAAGTGGGAGCGGTAGAACAGCAGCGGCGCCACCGGGTAGTCCGGGTGCCAGTGCGGGTACCAGTCTTCCAGCGCCACACTGCCCTTGGCCGGGTGATACACGGCGGTGCGCGGCAAGGGTTGCGGCTCGTCCCAGGCATAATCGCGGCCCAGCCACTGGTTGGCCAGGCAGTTGTACAGGTTTATGGCATTGGCCTTGCCGCCTTGGCGCAAGTAGTGCCAGAGGCGCTCGGCCTGCTCGCCCGTAACGGTGCCAAGGCGGGTCAGCTCCGGGTCCGGGCGGTCATCGCCCGGCACCATAATCAGCTGCACGCCACGGGCGGCCAGCTCGACCAGTTGCTCGACGCCATAGCGCCAGTAACCGACGCCGCCGTGCAGCGACACCAGAATGACCTTGGCATGGCGCAGCACCTGGTCGACATACAGGTCGACCGAAGCGTGGTTCTGCACCTGCATCGGGTTGGCCAGGCGCAGGCTGGGGAAGCCTTCAGGTAATTGCTCGGCGGTATCGGCGAGCAACGCCAGGTGCGAATCGCCGCTGCAGAGAATCACCAGTTCGGCGGGTGTCTGGCCGAGATCGGCAATACTGTCGTCCGGCACGAAGCCGCCGGGCTGGGTCCGCAGCAGGTGCATGGGTCAGGCGCCCAAGGCCTGGCGCAGGCGCGCTTCCAGCTGGGCAGCGTCCAGTTCCTGGCCGATCAGCACCAGGCGGGTGATGCGCGGCTCGTCGGCACGCCAGGCGCGGTCGAAGTGCTTGTCGAAACGGGTACCCACGCCTTGTACCAGCAGGCGCATCGGCTTGCCCGGGATGGCAGCGAAGCCTTTGGCGCGCAGGATGCCGAACTCCACCACCAGCTGGGTCAGGGCGTCGAGCAGCAGGCTTTCGTCAGCCTCCGGCAGGTCGATGGAGATGGAATCGAAGGCGTCATGGTCATGGTCGTCATGATCATCGCCGTCGTGGTGCGAATCGTGGTGGGTACGGCGGCCATCGATGTGTGCCTCGGACTCGGCGCCCACGCCCAGCAGCACCTCCAGTGGCAGCTTGCCGCTGCTGGCCTCGACCACCTTGACGGCCGGCGGCAGTTCTTCGGCCACTTCGGCGCGGACCTTGGCCAGGCCTTCGGCGTCGATCAGGTCGGCCTTGTTCAGTACCACCAGGTCGGCGCTGGCCAGTTGGTCAGCGAACAGCTCGTGCAGTGGCGATTCGTGGTCCAGGTTAGGGTCGAGCTTGCGCTGGGCATCGACCTGGTCCGGGTAGGCGGCGAAGGTGCCGGCGGCCACGGCCGGGCTGTCGACCACGGTGATGACCGCGTCGACGGTGCAGGCGTTGCGGATTTCCGGCCACTGGAAGGCCTGCACCAACGGTTTGGGCAAGGCCAGGCCGCTGGTTTCGATCAGGATGTGGTCCAGGTCGCCACGGCGGGCCACCAGCTCGCGCATGACCGGGAAGAACTCTTCCTGCACGGTGCAGCACAGGCAGCCGTTGGCCAGTTCATAGACGCGGCCGCTGGCTTCTTCTTCGGTGCAACCAATGCTGCACTGCTTGAGGATTTCGCCGTCGATGCCCAGTTCGCCAAATTCGTTGACGATGACCGCAATGCGGCGGCCCTGGGCGTTGTCGAGCATGTGGCGCAGCAAGGTGGTCTTGCCCGAGCCGAGGAAGCCGGTGACGATGGTAACGGGGAGCTTGGCCAGTGTTTTCATGTCGCATTGCCCTTGGCAGAGTGGCGCGGGCATGCAGGACGACAGCCGCGGGCCAGGTAGGCCGGGCTTGTTCGCCACCGGATCACCCCGCCCGGTTGAAAGTCGAAAACGTTGCGAGGCAGGTCTCCTGGCTTGCACCGTTCCATCTCCCCGTTCGGTTGAACAGCGGGCTGGCGGGATGACGCCTTCCCGCGCGTTGACGCAGTGGCTGTGTCGATCCGTTGTCGGTGCTTACAGTTGCGGGGGCAGCCGCGGCTTGTACCGCGTTCCCGTCTTAGCTTCGGCCTGGCCGAAGAACCTCGAAGTGGCAAGGCTACGCAGTGCCTGGCGGGTGGTCAACCATTGCTGCGGGCTGGCCGACCACAAGGGCTGCAACTGCGCTACAGTGGCACCTTTGCCCACGGTCAAGGAAGCCCCATGCCCCTCGCCCCCGCCATACCGGTACTGCGCATCTTCTCGGTCGACAAGGCCAAGGAGTTCTACCTCGATTTCCTCGGCTTCAGCGTCGACTGGGAGCACCGATTCAGCCCGGACCTGCCCCTGTATGTGCAGATTCACCGCGACGGCCTGATCCTGCACCTTTCCGAGCACCACGGTGATGCCTGCCCCGGCTCTACCGTGTTTGCCCGCATCGACGACCTGCGCGCGCTGGAGCGTGAACTGCAAGGCAAACAGTACGGCTACGCCCGGCCCGAAGCCGAGCGCCTGGACTGGGGCCTGCAGATGCAGGTGTACGACCCGTTCGGCAACCGCCTGCGCTTCTGCCAGCAGATTGATGACGAGGCCAACCCGTGAAGACGCTGGGCAAACGCGAAATGGCCCGCTTGGAGCGCGAGCTGGTGGCGTGCCTGACCGATGCCTGCGAAACCGCCAAAGCAGAAATCGTCGGTTTCACCTGGCTCACCCACCGCCTTGACCCTGAGGATTTCCCAGCCAGCCTGCGGATCACCTGGGTGTTCGAGCACGAGGCCGACAAAGCTGCTGCGGTGGCGGGCGAAGCAAAAGCGCGCATGGTGGCGCTGACCAGTCAGGCGTTGGACCACGCCGGCATCCAGCTGGATCACCCTGCCTGGCACGTGCGCTTCGACAGTGAAGAGGCCTGCGCACACGGCCACGGTGGCGACTGGGCCAAGTGCTTGCAGAAGCAGCGCTGAGGCCAGCTGGCGGGCGGTGCTTTACCCGCCCCCGGCGGTTCGTTAGGCTACGCACTCCCCTATTACGAGGTGTTCGTCCAATGCGCCATTGATGCCGCCGTCCGTTCGACGGCCAGTCTTCAGCCTCCGGTTCGCGCCGGAGATGTCGCGGCATTTGTGGAGTTGTGCATGACGAACACGTCAATCCTGACGCTGGACAGCGTCTCCTTGGCCTTGCCTGATGGCAGGCTGCTGTTTACCGACCTCAACGAAACCTTCGACCAACGCCGCACCGGCCTGGTCGGGCGCAATGGCGTGGGCAAGAGCCTGCTTGGGCAAATGCTTGCCGGCCAGCGCGAACCGAGCAGCGGCCATTGCCGGCGCTTTGGCCTTGTCCATCTACTGAACCAGCAGGTAATCGAACGCAGCGCCACGCTTGCCGATCTGGCCCAGGTGGGGTCGGTGATTGCGGCGCTGGAGCGCATCGAGCACGGCAGCATCAACCCCCAGGATTTCGACACCGTTGGCGAGCGCTGGGATATCCGCGAACAATTGCAGGTGCACCTGCAGCGCAACGGCCTGGGTCAACTCGACTGGCGCCAGCCCGCAAGCAGCCTGAGCGGTGGCCAGGCCATGCGCGTGGCGCTGGTTGGCGCATGGCTAAGCGGTGCCGACTACCTGATCCTCGACGAACCGAGCAATCACCTGGACAGCGACGCTCGTGCCCAGCTGCTTGGCATGATCGAGGCCTGGGACCGGGGTTTGCTGGTGATCAGCCACGACCGCAGCCTGCTGGCGCACATGGCGCGCATCGTCGAATTATCTAGCCTGGGGTTGCAGGCCTATGGCGGCAACTACAACTTCTATGCAGCACAAAAGGCTAGCCAGGCGGCACTGGCCGAGCAGCAACTTGCCCGGCTTAAGCAAGAACAGCAGCGCCAGGCCCGTGAATTGCTGCGCCAGCGCGAAAGCCTGGAACGCCATCAGGCCCGCGCCGGGCGCCAAGCCAAAAATGCCAACCAGGCCAAGATCCTGGTCGACCGCCAGCAGGAGCGCAGCCAGGCCACAGCGGGCAAGCAGCGCCGCGACCATCGCGATGCCCGCCAAGCACTGCTGGGCAAAGTGCATGACGCCACCCGCGAGGTCGAACAACACAGCGCCATTGCCCTGCACGCGCCCACGCCACAACGTCATGCGGGCCGGGAGGTGTTGGCCCTGCAGGCACTTCGCTTGCCCCGAGGCACCCGCAAACCGCTTGACCTGCGCTTGTGCCTGGGCCAGCGGCTGGGCTTGACCGGCGCCAATGGCAGTGGCAAGTCCACCCTGCTCAGGCTGCTGAACGGGGAGTTACCCGCACCGCCCGACCAGTTACGCCTCAGTGGCGAAACCGCCCTGCTCGACCAGCACTGCAGCACGCTACCAGGCCACATCAGCGTGCTCGAACACCTGCGCCGGGCCAACCCGGTGCTGGCCCAGGGCGAATTGCGCAGCCGCCTGGCACAACTGGGCCTGGATGCGGCCCGTATCGAACTGCCCAGCAGCCTGCTCAGCGGAGGCGAGCGGATGAAGGCCGCGCTGGCCGCCGTGCTGTACCGCGAGCGGCCACTCGACCTGTTGCTGCTGGACGAGCCCGGCAACCACCTGGACCTGCCGTCACTGGCAGCCCTGGAGCGCATGCTCGGTCAGTTTCGCGGGGCGCTGATGGTGGCGTCCCATGATGCGGTACTGCTGGAAAACCTGGCCCTGCATGGCTACCTGCATTTGTAGGAGCAGCCTTGTGCTGCGAAAGGGCCGGTACTGGCGACACAATTGCATCCAATGGACCGGCCTCTTCGCAGCACAAGGCTGCTCCTACAACGACCGCAGACCCAGAATAATGCATCGCAGGCTATCAATTCGTGACTGGCCGTTCCCGATCCGCGATGGATGTATTATGGTGGCGTGGTGCGCATATAACAGCAGCCCGAGCGATCGGGCACTTGCAAGACAATGAGGGTGTCATGAGCAACGAAAGCATTAACTGGGACAAGCTGGGTTTCGACTACATCAAAACCGACAAACGCTACCTGTCCGTATGGCGCAATGGCGAGTGGGACAAGGGCACCCTGACCGACGACAACGTCCTGCACATCAGTGAAGGCTCCACGGCCCTGCACTACGGCCAGCAGTGCTTCGAAGGCCTCAAGGCCTACCGTTGCAAGGACGGCTCGATCAACCTGTTCCGCCCGGACCAGAACGCCGCCCGCATGCAGCGCAGCTGCGCCCGCCTGCTGATGCCGCACGTGCCGACCGATGTGTTCATCGAAGCGTGCAAGCAAGTGGTCAAGGCCAACGAAAAGTTCGTGCCACCGCACGGCAAAGGCGCCCTGTACCTGCGCCCGTTCGTGATCGGTACCGGTGACAACATTGGCGTGCGCACCGCCCCCGAGTTCATCTTCTCGGTCTTCGCCATTCCGGTTGGCTCGTACTTCAAGGGCGGCATGAAGCCGCACAACTTCCAGATCTCCAGCTTCGACCGCGCCGCCCCACAAGGCACCGGCGCAGCCAAGGTCGGTGGCAACTACGCTGCCAGCCTGCAGCCGGGCGCTGAAGCCAAGAAGGCCAACTTCGCCGACGCCATCTACCTCGATCCGCTGACCCACACCAAGATCGAGGAAGTCGGTTCGGCCAACTTCTTCGGCATTACCGGCAACAACGAGTTCGTGACCCCGAAATCGGCCTCGGTGCTGCCAGGCATCACCCGCCTGTCGCTGATGGAACTGGCGCAATCACGCCTGGGCCTGACCGTGATCGAAGGCGACGTCGAAATCAGCAAGCTGGACCGCTTCATCGAAGCCGGCGCTTGCGGTACTGCTGCGGTAATCACCCCGATCGGCGGTATCGAGTACAACGGCAAGCTGCACGTGTTCCACGACCTGGAAAAGGTCGGCCCGGTTACCCAGAAGCTCTACAACGAGCTGACCGGCATCCAGAGCGGTGATGTTGAAGCACCGGCAGGCTGGATCGTCAAAGTCGCCTGAGGCGCATCAGCTGTATGAAAACGGGGCATGCCAGCAATGGCATGCCCCGTTTTTGTTGAAGGGGTTGATGACCCTGTGGGAGCGGGCGTGCCCGCGAACACCGGCGCAGCCGGTGCCATCCACCGCGTCGCCTGCTTCGCGGGCGCGCCCGCTCCCACAGGGAACGCGTGAGCGTTCGGACTTGCGAGCAGCAAGTTATGCCAGGCGACGCTGCATCAGCAGGTGCCGTGCTTTGTCAAACGCCCAGTTGTACAGCACGGTGTAGGGCAGAATGATCACGAAGAAGCCCAGTTCAACCATGAACGCTTGCAGCAGCGAAATATCCAGCATCCATGCCGCCACCGGCAGGCACCACACCACCAGCCCGGCCTCGAAGCCCAGGCCGTGCACAAAGCGCGCACTGGCCTTCCAGTGGATGCGCTCAGTCTGCACCCAGCGGTCGACCAGCGCGTTGTAGACCATGTTCCACAACATGGCGATCAGCGACAGGGTCACCGCCAGTGCCCCCGCCGTCGCCAGCGATTTGCCCATCACCCAGGACAACAGCGGTGCGCACAGCAGCACGGCGAATACTTCGTAGCCCACGGCGTGTACCAGGCGTTCGGTGAAAGAGACCGTTTTCATTGCAAATTCCATCCATTGCGTGAGTCGTGCTTCCTATTTTCTTTGATAGAACTGATACTCGCGACATAGCTACCATCGGTTTTATCAATACCATGCGCTACTCACCCGAAGCCCTGGTCGCCTTTGTTGAAGCCGCATCGCTGGGTTCGTTTTCTGCGGCGGCACGCAAACTGCGCAAAAGCCAGTCCACGATCAGCATCGCCATCGCCAATTTCGAGGCCGATATCGGCTGCCCGCTGTTTGATCGCAGTGGCCGCCACCCCACGCTGAACGAGGCTGGTCGGCAGGTGCTGAGCCATGTCGAAGCGATCCTGGACGCCAGCGCCCAGCTCGATGCCCTGGCGGTCAGGCTGGGGCAGAACGTCGAGGCGCTGGTCTCGGTGGTGATGTCGGACAGCTACAGCGTCACCTTCCAGGGCGCGGTGATGGCCCGCTTCGCCCAGCAGTACCCGCACACCGAATTGCGCTGCGGCCCGGCGGAAGACGCCGATGTGATCGACATGATCCAGCAGGGCCTGGCACACGTCGGCATTCTCGCCACACAGCCCAGCTACCCCGCCGACGTTGCCGTGGCGCGCTTGCCCGAGCAGGCGGAGTTCGGTGTGTATGTGGCCAGCGGGCACCCGTTGGCAACTCTGGAAACGGTGCAAACGCAACACCTTGAAAACGCGCGGCAGCTGTACATCAAGACCTATGCCCCCAGCCTGCACCACGGCCGCGGCCAAGCCTGGTCGGCACCGGATTACCTCACCCTGCTGGAGTTTGCCGTGCGCGGGTTTGGCTGGGCGGAACTGCCCAGGGCGCTGGTGGCGCGGTTTGGCAACGAGCTGGTGGAGTTGCAGATAGCCGGTTACCCGCGCCGGGTGGATATGGATGTGGCCTGGTCGAGCCGGCGGGCGCTAGGGCCGGCGGGGCAATGGCTGGTGCGGCAGATGTTGGGCCTGTAGGCTTCATTTTACTTTCACGATGCTGGGTCTGCTGCGCAGGTTCCCCACACAACTGATTCAACGAGGCTCTGGATGCATTTCCAATCGCTCAGCCCCGACTCTCTGCCCGATAACTGCAGGGTGCTGCTTTACGCCCTGGCGACATCGTTCCCTGGCAAAGGGAAAACCTCGCTACTCAAATTGCTGCGAAGCATGGGTATCTGTGACACGGACGGCAAACCGCTTGATGCCAGTACGCTGCCCGGCCTGCTGGAATTGCTCCAGGACCAAGGGTGGGTCGAAGTGGAGCAACGTAACGAAGGTCAGTACTTCGTCGTGGCTGCACAAAGACGAAACAGTGTGCTGCAAAGCTTGCTGGGCGCCGCCGACGGTACTTTGCGGTTGCAACAGATCAGCTCCAGCTTGCCTGCACTTGGGGAGTGGCAAGTTCCTGGCAAGCCCCGGGCATTGCAAGAGCTCTGGCTGAATCTGCTAAGTGGTAACGGCACATTGCTGCAGCAGTCGCTGTATCTGACCGGCCGGCTGCACAACGCGACTGAATGGGCTACCCGGCACCCTATGCAGCTCCTGCAGTCCGACCCGATCGGCCGGGAGGTATTTGGCCAACTGGACGAGGTCGTGCGCAACTTGCTGCTGCAGGATCATCTTTGCCTGAACAACATCCTGCCAGGGCCAGTAAGTGAGACCTATGCATTGGCCCAGCAAGAGATGGCGCTCCACCGGTCCCCAGCGCTGGGGCGTCAGTTGATGCAGCAAGCCCTGTGGCGAGGTGACTGGAAAACGCTGCAGCGCTGCGGCGAGCAGGACTATCCCCTGACCTACCAGAGCCTGCAGTTGATGCTCCGCGGCCAATTCAGCGAGACCTTGGTACTGTTGCGCGCTTGGCTCACCGATCAGCGCAGGCAGACGAAAAAACGCAAGATTGACCTCCCGCCGCTGCTTAACGCTCTGTATTGCCTGGCGCTTATCGCTGAGAATGACAGCCAGCACCACGCTGCACTCAAGCAGGCACTGGCACTAGGCGAAAAGGAGAACTACGGCTGGGCCTACCCAGTCCTCCGTAAGCTGCTCGAGCAATTGCAAGGTGACAAACCAGATTTATCGTACCTGCGCACAAGTGCACTCAACGGCCTGGATGGCCTACTGCTCGCGCTTGCCCTCTACTGGCTGGATGCCCCGAACGCACGCGAGCAGGGCTGGTGCGCAACGCTGCAAGCTTACCGGGATAAACTTGATCAAGCGGGCTACGCCTGGCTGGCGGCAGAGTTCGATGCGTTGATCACACTGCAATTCGGCGTGCCACGGCGAGTTCACGACCTGCATCACAAGGCAGCACTAAAGCCACTGGCAACCCTGCTCCAACGCCAGGAAGCCTGGCAGCATGCCCTCACTGCACTGAGTCAGCTCAAACCTGCCAACGCTCCAACCAGCGCCGCGGTAAAGAAGACCACTCGCCTGGCGTGGCTGATAAATACCAGTCGATACTCCAACCAGCTTGAGCCGCGCGAGCAGAAGCTTGGCGCCAAGGGACAGTGGAGCAAAGGCCGTCCAGTTGCGCTTAAACGCCTGATGGATGAAGCCGACCGGATGGATTTTCTTTGCGAGCAAGATCGCCAAGCGATCAGCGTCATCCAGGCCAGCCAGACCTACTACTCCCATGCCGAGTACGAACTGCCCCTCGGCGTAGCCCTATCCAGGTTGGTCGGCCATCCGGCGCTGTTCTGGTACGACGCCCCGGACGTGCGGGTCGAGCTTGAGGCAGGTCACGCCAGCCTGCACCTTCAAGCCGCAGATCGGCAGATTCATCTGCGCCTTGAGCCGCACGGCATCGCCACCGACGACACCTACTACCTGCACCAGCAAACACCCACCCGCCTGCAGATTTATACGCTCAACAGCGACCTGCGCCAGATCGGCAAGATCATCGGTGACGGCCTGAACGTACCGCTATCCGGCAAGGCTCATCTGATCGACGCAATCAGTGCTATCGCCCCACTGCTACCGATCCATTCGGACCTCCCTGAGCTCGCGGCGCATGTCGACCACGAACTGGCAGATCAGCGTCTCTACGCACATTTGCTGCCACTTGCCGAGGGTTTGCGCCTGCAACTGCTGGTGCGCCCCTTGGCCGAGAGCAGTTGGTTTCGCCCGGGCCAGGGCGCGCAAAACGTGCTCGGTGAGCGCGATGGCAAACCGCTGCAGGTGAGCCGTGACCTGGCGGGTGAACGGCAGGCACTGCAACAGGTATTGCAGGCCTGCCCCGGCCTCGCCAACGCCCACACCGATGGCCATGAATGGCAACTGGACCAGCCTCAGGACGCCTTGCAGGTACTCGGCGAATTGCACGCACTGGACGGCAACCAGGTGCAGTGCGTGTGGCCAGAAGGCGAACGCATGCGCCTGAAAGGCCGCCTGAAGCTGAATGGGCTCAAGCTGGGCCTGCGCAAAGAGGGAGATTGGTTCCTGTTACAAGGCGAGATCGAATTCGATGACGGTAAGGTGCTGCGTCTGCGTCAGCTTCTGGAGCTGCTCAAGGCAGGCCCCGGGCGCTTCCTCAAGCTCGACGAGCGGGACTGGCTGGCACTTGACGAAACGTTGCGCAAGCGCCTGGGTGAACTGGCGCACCTGGCCGATCGGGTCACAGACCAAGGCCTGCGCCTTACCCCGTTGAGCACGCCGATCCTGGCCGGGTTGGCAGGAGAGGTTGGCGAATTCACTGCCGACAAAAGCTGGCAGGCGCACCTGCAAAAACTACAATCGCTGCGTGATTACCAGCCTCAGCTACCGCGCAACCTGCAGGCCGATCTGCGCGCCTATCAGCATGAGGGCTTCATCTGGTTGGCGCGCCTGGCTGAATGGGGCGTTGGTGCTTGCCTTGCCGACGACATGGGCCTGGGCAAGACGCTCCAGATACTGGCCCTCCTGCAGCTGCGGGCGGCCAACGGCCCGCAACTGGTTGTGGCCCCTACGTCTGTAACCTTCAACTGGCTGGCCGAGAGCAGGCGGTTTGCTCCACAACTGAAATTGCATCTGTATCAGCAAGAGCGAAACCTGGCTGACCTCGCCCCCGGCGACCTGGTCATCACCAGCTATGGCCTGTTGCAACAGGACAGTGCAGCCTTCGCCGCCTGTTGCTGGAACAGTGTCGTGCTGGACGAAGCCCAGGCTATCAAGAACGCCCAGACCAAGCGCTCACAGGCCGTCATGGGCTTGCAGGCAAACTTCCGCGTGATCGCCACTGGCACCCCCTTGGAAAACCATTTGGGCGAGCTGTGGAGCCTGTTCCGCTTCATCAACCCTTCGCTACTCGGCAGCCAGGAAAGCTTCAACAGCCGCTTCGCTACCCCAATCGAACAGGGCGATGCAGCAGCCCGACGGGCTTTGAAAAACCTCATTCAGCCCTTTATCCTGCGCCGCCTCAAAAGCCAGGTACTCGACGAACTGCCCGCACGGACAGAGATTACCTATAAAGTACCGCTGTCCGATGAAGAGGCTCACCTCTATGAAGCCCTACGCCAGCAAGCACTCATCAACGTCTCCGATTCGGTTCCCGGCGCAGGCCGGTCCTTTAAAATATTGACCGAAATTACCCGTCTGCGCCGCTTCTGCTGCCATCCAAACCTGGTAGTGCCGGAATCGATCCTGCCGGGGAGTAAACTTCAGGCCTTCACTGCCCTGGTCGAAGAGCTTTTGCAGAACGGCCACAAAGCGTTGGTGTTCAGCCAGTACGTCGACCACTTGAGCATCGTCCGTAAATTGCTCGACGGAAAGCACATTGCCTACCAATACCTCGACGGTAGCGTACCCGCCAAAGAGCGGGAGCGCCGCGTGAACGCCTTCCAGGCTGGCGCGGGTGAAATTTTCCTTATCAGCCTGAAGGCTGGCGGCAGTGGCCTCAACCTTACTGCCGCCGACTATGTAATCCACTTGGACCCTTGGTGGAACCCGGCTGTTGAGGACCAGGCCAGTGATCGGGCCTACCGCATTGGTCAGCAGCGCCCGGTGACGATTTACCGACTGGTGGCCGAAAACAGCATCGAGGAGCAGATTGTCGGCTTGCACGCTCGCAAACGAGACCTGGCCGAAAGCCTGCTTGAGGGTGGCGAAGTGAGCGCAAAGCTGGATGCCGACGCCCTGATGGAACTACTGGCTGGCGCGGTGCATTGATCAACATTGCAGTGATTCTGCAAAGTCATTCATCCGCTGCCACATCCACCACCTTCCAGCTGTCATCCGGGTCGAAGCGCTTCATCTCCTTGGCCAGCCTGTCGCCGTGCGGCCCGAGGTCTTTCTCGAACACCTGGCCGTCATGGCTGATCATGAAGCTCATCACCCCGGTGTCGTCGTACCTGGCGGGCCAGGCGACCATGGCGAAGCCACGGCTCATCTGGTTGCCGATCAGGTAGCTGTAGGCGCCCCCTGGGGCGGATGGGCCTTGTGCGTCGAGGATGCGGAAGTGGTACCCATACCAGTCATCACCCACCACATCCTGGCCAAACAGCGGTCCCAGCGGGCTGATCTGGCCATCGCCGTCGTCATCCCAATACAGCCCGTCATGTTTGCCGGGCTCGCTGAAAATCTTCTGCGCGTACTCCAGCGCACCGTTGCCGTTGCGGTCCTGGCTGGCATAGTCCATCTGCGCGTCGTGGTAGGCCAACAACGCCTGCATGGCCGCCAGTTCGTTGCGGCCGATGCGCCGGGCGCGGATTTCGGCGCTGCCGGCCTTGAGGTCGAAGCGCCAGCCCTGGCTGCTTCTGGTCAACGGAATGGGCAAAGTCCAGTGATCCCCGCCCACCGCAAGGATGGCCTTGCCCTCGCCTGCCATGTCGATACTGTGCTGCGCGCGATACTGCTCCAGAAAGGTGTCCACGTCGCTACGCTGCACACCACCACGCGGGATGTAGGTGCGCCAGTCATCACCCAGCAACTGGGCCAGGCGGGCTTCATCGGCCTTTTCCGTGCCCAGCGCCGCAACGAAGGACTCCACGGCCTTCTCCGGCGTCGGGAATGCTTCCTGGCCAGCAGCCAGGGAAGCCCATGCCAAACCTGTCGCTAGCAGCATGGCTGCAAATACTGGACGTTTCATCGACGGCCTCCTCCGCCGCGCCGCATTGGCGCACTGGGTCGGGAGATCTGATGCCCGGCAGCACGTGATGCATTGGGGCGCTGAGCAAACGACTGGCTGGTACGACCGCGGTTGGCCTGCAGGTTGGTGCGTGACGGCGAACGCACGCCATCAAAGGCATTGTTACGCGCCCGGCCTGCGCTGTTGGCCGGCCGGTTCTGTGCCACCTGCCGGCCTTGGGCACTGCGTGTTTCCTGGCGACGGTCGGTTACTCTGGCATTGTCGCCACGGGGTTGCATGCGGTTGCCCACCGAATTACCCGCCTGCGCTTCGCGCATTTGCTGGCGTGCCTGGCGGTTGTCGGTGGCCGGCCGTTCGATACCCGCGCGGTCCATCGAGGCCCGGGCCTTGTCCCGAGCCTGCGCCCGCTGAGCATCGTCGCCACGGAAGGCGGTGCGCTGGGTGGCGCCGTCCAGTTGGCGGCCATACTGCTGTCGGCTGCGGGCATCGCGGTATGGCACGCCTTCGCGGTTGGCGGCATTGTGCTGCCATTTGTTCTGGTTGTTGGTGATGCGGTTGTTGGCGTTGATGTTGTTGTAACGGTTGACGTCAATGTCGATGTCATTGTTGCCCCAGTCGCAGTCGCCCCACAACGAGGCGACGATCGCCACGCCGGTACCGAAGGCCAGGCCGGCCACCAGCGCGGAACCGGGGTAGTACATCGGCGGCGGCGGATAATACATGGGCGGTGAGGCCGGGTAGGCCCAGGTACCATAGGTGGTGGTCGGGTTGTAGGTGGGCACGTACACCACTTGTGGGTCGGCCGGCTGGATGATGATGGTGGACGGGGCGCTGCTGGCAGCCCGTGTTGCCGGGGCGGCCTGCACGGTCACGTTCTGGTACTGGTTGCTTTGCAGGTTGCCGGCCGCCTGTGCCTGGTGACGCAAGCGCTGCACCGCGCCCATGACATCGTCGGGCTGCGCCAGGAACGCATCACCCAGGCGCTGCACCCACACCGGGTCCTGGCCCAGGGTCGCCAGCAGTTGCGGGAAGGCTACCAGCGCTTGCACGCTCGGGTCCCACGGCTGCTTCGCCACCTGTTTCACCGCAGCATCGCCCGACGCCTTGGGGTTGGCCTTGGACCAGGTCACAGCTTCGCTCACCTGCCCTGGATAAGTGGCCGCCATCAGTACCTGGGCCAGCAGCGGGTCGGGGTACAACGCAACCGGCGCCAGCATCTGGTCCAACTGCTCTTGCGTGAACACCGGGGTCTTGGCCGCGACCGTCTCGGTCTGCGGGGCCGGGTCGGGGGCGGGTACGTCTTGCGCCAGCACCAGGCCGGGCGCCGGGTTCAGGTACATCAGCGCCGACAGCAAAGCAAACAATGGTCAGATCGCGTGGGTTAAGGGTAGCAATGGCGATGCTTTTGGCCAGATGCCAGGGCGCAAACTTTTAGCACTGATGCTTGCGTCAATAGTGACTATCGAACAAGGCAATTTCTACTGATCGCGCAGGCTTAATAACCTAGCTCCATCGATTCGAACCTGGCGAATCCCTGCATTTTGGAGCTGCTCGATGAACACCAAGGCCCGCCTCTTCCTCACTGCCCTGGCCGCTACCTGCATTGCTGTACTGGCCGGTTGTGCCAACCACCCTGAACTGCGTGCGTACAGCGCCGCAGAAACCCGCCAGCTGCAACTGGAAGCGTTGCAGCGCCGCGGCCTGTCGCTGGACGACTACGAGCAGCAACGCCGGGTGATCCAGCGTGCCGGCAACCTGCCCGTGGTGACCGAAGCCGCCGACGCAGACCGTTCGACCAAAGGCTGAGTGGGGCAGGCAAAGGTTCCCTCCTTCCACCTGCGCAGGTATCCTCTACCGCTCAACCGCAAGCCTTCCAGGACGGAGACCATGACCAGGCCACTTCTGTTGCTGAGTGCTGCACTGCTGTTCAGCCCAGTGTTGATGGCCCAGCAGATAAAACGCGAACTGGGCGACTTCGACTTCACACTCGGCACCACACCCTCGCGCAGCATGGCCCAAGGCCTCATTTCACCCAGTGCCGTCGGCGCATTCCATGGCGGGCTGGACTTCAGCCACCCCAGTGGCTGGTACCTGGGCCAGTATGCACCCAGCATGGGCGTTACCCCCAATTCGACACTGCGCCTGGACAGCTACCTGGGCTACAAGCACCGTCTCGACAGCAGCCTGGGCTATGAAGTGGGGTTGATTCATTACAGCCAGCCGACTATCGCAGGCCCCGACAGCTATGCCCTGTACGGTGGCATCTCGCTGTTGGGCAACCGCTTCGGCGGCGCGCTGCGCGACAACCCCGGCAACCGCACCGGCACCCTGTTCGCCGACTTTGGCCAATTGCCCCTGTTCGATGTCGACCTGACCGTCAAGCTTGCCCATCATCGCCTGGGCACGCCGTTCACCATTGGCGACGGCAGCCAGGTGAATGCCTTTTCCGACTGGTCGCTGGAGCTGTCGCGGCCCTGGCTTGGCATCGACCTGAACCTGATCTACAGCAACTCCAATCTCAGTGGCGGCGGTTGCGATGCCTATACGGGCATCAACACCTATTGCGACAGCGTGGTCACGCTCAAGGCGCAGCGCAGTTTCTTCTAAGGCCGTGGTGCCAGCGCCAGGGCTATACCGCCCAGCACCACCACGCACGCGATCAGCAAGCGCAACGACAGCGGCTCGCCAATCAGGGCAACACCGCCCAGCGCGGCTATCACCGGCACGCTTAGCTGCATGGTCGCCGCCTGCTGCGCACTGACCTGCCTGACCACGCCATACCAAACGGCGTAGCCCGCGCCAGAGGCCAGCACGCCGGAGCCCAGGGCATACAACAAGCCCAGCGGCGAGAGGTGCGGGCCGGCGCCCAGCAACAGCATCGGTAGCAAAAGTGCCAGGCAAGGCAGGCTACGGGCAAAATTGCCGGCAGTATCGGCCAGCGGCCTGGGCGAGCCTCTGCCCAGCAACGTGTACACGCCCCAGGCCACGCCAGACAGGGCCATCAGCAAGGCACTCGCCAAGGGTGGCGCCGCGGCCCCAGGCAACAACAGCACCAGCAGCCCGGCAAAGGCAATCAACATGCCCAGCAGCATGCGTGCGGTAATGCGTTCACCTTTGTACCAGGCAAAGCCGAACATGGTGATCTGCACCGCAGCGAACAGCAGCAATGCCCCCGCCCCTGCACCCAGCTGCAGGTATGCCGCAGAAAACAGGGAGGCGTAGAGGAACAGGGCCAGGCCACCACGCCAACTGCCGCCCATGCCCAGCGCAGGTTTACGCAGGCGGATCAACAGCAGCAGGAACAACGCACCACTGGCAAGGCGCACCACGGTAAACAAAACCGGGTCGATGGCCCCATCCTTTAGCGCCAGCCGACAGAACACCGAGTTGGCGGCGAAGGCGATCAGGCTGAAGAACGCGGGCCAGACCCAGGCCCTGGCCTTGCGGTCGGTCAGCGTGGTAGTGCCGGTACTCATGGTGTGGTCACCTCTGAGGGAATATTGTTGTTATAGCGGCCATGCGTGTACCGATATACAACAAAGTGTTTCCAAGGCGCCACCACAGCATCACTCAGCGCTAAAGCGCTGCCACCGCTTCGATTTCCACCAGCATGCCGTCCAGTGCCAGCCGGGGTACCGGGATCAGCGTGCAGGTCGGTTTCATGTGCGGGCCCCAGGCCCTGTCGGCTTCTGCCACCCATTGGCCCAGGCGGGTTTCAGAGTGCTCGACAATCAGCAGGGTCAGCTTGAACACCTGGGCCAAGCTGGCGCCTTTGCACGCCAGGGCCAGTTCAAGGTTGGCCAGCGCCTGGCGGGCCTGTTCAGCGAACACTGGCGACAACTGGCCGTTGCTATCCTCCCCGCCCTGGCCTGCGATGAACAGCAGGCGGCTGCCGGCGCGCACTTCGGCGACATGGGAATAGGCATTGCCACTGGGGTCGTACAGGCCTTCAGGGTTGCTCAGCTGAAATGCAGTTGATTGGGTCACGACAAGCCCTCACTCGGTAGGAAGAGTGGCGGAGTATCGGACCTGAAGTTAACTCGAGGTCAAGCGCAGGGTAGGACATTTCGCACAATGCATTGCCATGCTTGAACCACGCGTCTGTTTGCGTAGCAGTCGCCAGGCAGTAGATTGCAAGACCCGGCATGGAGGCCTGTACGTCACAAGGAAAAGCGCATGAGCAAATATGATTTTCTGCTGGCCTATACCATCAAGCCGCAAAACCCTGCCCACGATGAAGCCGATGCCGCGCAGGCACGCCTGCACCTGCGCGAGAAGCTCGGCCTGGACACCGTCGAGCAAATCGAAACCACCCTGCTCGGCGTGATCACGCTTAAAAGCACCATCCTCGCAGACCGCAAGCGCGAAGCTGAAAGGCTGCTGCACGATTACATCCATGAAGCGCTCAAGCAGCTACGGGTGCTGTCGACCGTGAAATTCTACGGCTGCCTGATGGTTGACGGGCTGGGCCCGGCCATTCGCTTCGAGATCCTGCCCAAATGAATCTCGATGGCATCAGGCGCCCCCGCGCCTGATGCCGGACACCGTCATTTTTCCTGCAGGACCGCCCTGCCCTTCACCGCCCGCGGCCCGCGCCAGGCCCAGAACAACAACCCCGGGAAGGGTGCGTAGACGACGAATACGATCCACAGCATCTTGCGCTCGGCGCGCCGGTCACTGCCGATGATGTGCCAGATGGCCCAGATTTCCAGCAGGATGACCAAGGCTGCGATGATGATCCAGATCGTTCCTATTTCCATGAGCGCTCTCCCATTTGGCATGTAATGCGTTGGGTTACTGATAGCGTTGAGGGTTCAAATTGATTTCTGGCTGCCACCGTGGCATCGCGTGCCTGTTTCGAAATGACTTGGGCGTCTCGCATTTCAATTTGAAGAACTGCCGGTTGAACAGGGATATATTTGAATACCCAACCGAATAGGCTATGAAGCTGACGGGTTGATCCGTACCAACTAGCAGCGCGCAGGCCTTTGCGACTCTAAGGCTCATCAGGTAGTCGACTGGGCAAGTATTTGTGTGCCGCTTAAACATGCGCTGGAATCCAGAAACACTCAAGCATGCGACATCGGCAACTTCAGAAATTTTTATGCTCCGGTGGAAATTCTCGTGAAGATAGCCCAGCGCCTTTAAGATTTTTGTCTCGCCGCTCTTGGAAATCGAAGCGATGGCGCTGGTACCAATGACTGTAGTCGACCTATCGCTCGCAAGCTCCAGCAAAACCTCCAAGAGTTTGATGAAGCGCTGAGAGGATGGCCGGTCTAGCATCCCGAGCAGTAGCGGTATGACTCGCTTTCGGATCAAGCCAGAGAATTGCAAGGCTTGAAATGGTTGGTTGAACAGGTCTTTTATCTCGGCCATTTCGGGGATTGTAGTGACCATCTGATCCAACCAAAGCTGGGAGAACTTTACCACCACGACCTGGTGCCCAGCCCCCTTACGAATCTCACTGACTGATCTCCAGCTATGAGGTGTACCTGCCCTCAGCAGCACGAGATCAGCATCACCATACTCACTGACATCATCCCCAATGTAGCGATACCCCTCACTGTTCAGGGTCAGGGTTAGCTCATACTCCGGGTGATAATGCCACTCGAAAGGAATACCCTCCTTCAGCTCACGATGGGTGAATGACCAAGAGGTGGAGGGCTCGATGGCAACAGCTTCTAAGGTAGGTCGCATAGGGCTTACTGATATCAAGGCTGAGCGTTGGACTTCACTTGTCGATTTGGGAGAGAGGTAGCATCTTGAGCTTCCTCGCCTCCGATGCGATCAGACAACCTCACTTCCGATTGGGCGGGCCTGCGTACGCGTGACTGTTAGCAGTCGCACGCCCCTTCGCACAGGCCGCGACCATGGCGATCCAATAGGCACAGTGAGGATCAGGAACAACTGTCGAAGATCCCAGTTGAACCCAATCAAACCCGAACCGATCTAGGCGCCCGAGATCGCAAATCTCAGGATGGAAAGCAGCTCGAATTTGGGAGCCCAACGCTGAGTACACTCATGATTCCGAAGAAGAACACCACCCCAATGATTACCTTCTTACGACTGAAGCGATCGGCCAAAGGCCCTCCCACCAACGCACCTATCGCTAAACCAAAAAGGCCGGCGCTCATCACGACGCCAAGTGCCTCGCGGGGAACGCCCCAGTCTGCAACGATGGCCGGGGCTATGAAACCCATGGCCACCACATCAAACCCGTCGAGCACCAATACCGTCACGCAGAGCAGCAAAATCTTCCAGTGAAAACGTCCAAACCGCTGCTCGCCTAGAAAGCTCTGCACATCCATTGATCTTTGCATGACCAACTCCCTTTTCATGATTTCTGGCCGTCGAGCTGACGGGTTGTCAGCCCGACCAACTCGCATTGCGGAGGCTCAGCTACTTCCACCAATACTCGACCTGAACCCCGACGTTGGATCCATGCAGGTCGGTACCGAATGAGCCTGTGTCGGACAGTGCAGCCCCCGGGGACTGAAGGCTTGCGGCGCGTTGGGCTGCCTTGTTCCAGGTCGCATAGGTGTAGTAGAGGCGAATCTCTGGCCTTTCCCAGAAGCCAGGCCCTTTCGGCGACCATGTAGGCGCGATGGTGTACTTGGTCAGCTTGCGCGTTCCCCCGGGAGCCTCGACCTGGTCTCGGCCAACCTCAGTGACGAACTTGAACTGATCACTGATCGCATAGACCGGACGAATACCCACCGACAGCCAGTTTTGATCTTCTCCATCAGGGCGGATGTCTTTTTGATAGACCAGCTGAACCTGGCCGCTGAAGGCTCGGGTCATCTGCCAATCGAAGAACTCAACCACCCGCCAGCTTTTGTTGGCCTGATCCAAAGAGGTGTCGCCGGTATAGCTCAGCGCGGTACCGGAACCTTGGCCATATTGCATCGCGAACTTGTTCACGCCGCCTAGGAAGTCAGTCTGCTTATGCTGGGCGATCACCGACCAACCTTGGTGGGCCCCTTCCCGGCTCGGCTTGTCCAGGTAGCTGGCTCCTAGCTGCAGTTCTCCCCCTGGATTGGTATCGAAACCACTGACAGTGAAGTCATGACGGGTGACCATCTGCTTCTGGAAAATATTGTCTTTACGCGAGAAGACATAGCTGTACTTCAGGTCACCGAGGGCTACCTGGTCAAAGCCGAAGCCGGTCGAGCTTTGGTTCCAATAGTAGTAGTCAGTGATATGGATGTCGTTTCGATTGTAGTAACGGCGACCAGCCCAGAACGAGCCACCGTTCAGCACGGGCATTTTGCTCCACTCGGCATACAGTTGAGCCATGCGGGTGTAACCGTACTCACCGTCAAACTTTGGAGAATGACCATACTCATTGAAAAATTGGGCCATGCCCTCAACGCTGACTACGGAGCCATCGTCAAGGGTCAGAAGATCCTGGCGCAGATCCAGTTCAAGATACTGCTCGCATTCGTTACCCAAGCGATATTTTGACCCCGCACCTGGTAACTGGAAGCACGACTGCTTCCCTCCCGCCGTAGAGTCCCCAACTCCTGTCCTGAAATACCCGCTGAAATTAGTTGCATATGCTTCGTGAGGCAGAAAACCAGCAGCAGACAACGCACCCAGAACAACGCCGAGAGTTTTGAATTTCATGGAAAAACCTTTGATTATTTTATTTGTTCGTCAAGGTCAGCGAAACGCACAGACTTAAGCACCCACTGGAAATGGCATACCCAGAGCGAGCGGCTAGAGCTACAAGTCAAACTAATTTGTTGAAAAAAAGGCACCGACTTACCCAAAACAAAAGCGCGTGAAAGCCTCGGGTAAAACCGGTGCAAAATGACCACAGATAGCAGTGACTGATCGAGATACCGAGTTAGTTAGGTATGATCAAACACCAGCAATTACACCTCGCGACGCTGCTTAATGCCGTAGCCAGCGATAACGAGGAAACATACGAGAGGAACAATGAACGCCATAGCTGTGCCGTAGACATCGGCAATAGCACCCATGCAGTAGGGAGCGATAGCCCCACCCACCAGCGTCATGACCAGGTACGAACCCGCTTTCTTGGTGTGTGCGCCCAAGTTCCTGACACCCATGGCAAAGATGCTGGGGTAGAGAATCGACATGAAGAAGAACACGCCGATCAGGGCATACACCGAGAACTCTTGGATACCGGAAACTGCCACGGCACACAGGACAGCGTTGATCAATGCGTATGCAATGAGCATCCCGGTAGCTGGGATGAAGCGCATCAACCAGGTACTGACGAAGCGACCGATCATGAAGCTGAGCATCGCAATAGACAGCAGATACGAGGCTTTCTGAGTGGTCAGACCGCTCCAGTGCTCAATGGCATAGTTGATGAAGAATGCACCTACGCCCACTTGAGCAGCAATGTAGAAGAACTGAGCAACCAGGGCACCGGTGAAATTCGAATGCGACCACAGCGAGCGGCTAGTCCCCTCCTGCTCTGACGAATAACTCTGGGCCTGGATCTCAGGCAGCGGTACCGCAGCGAACACGACCATCATCAGGATGACCACTAGGCCCAGGCAGACATAGGTCAACATGACGGGATCAATGGTGAAACCCACCAAGGCAACGGGAGGCGCAAAGAACAGCGACCCGCCAATCAGTGGGCCAACGAAAGCCCCCAGACCGTTGAAGGACTGAGCAAAGTTCAGGCGGCGCTCAGCAGTTTCCGGTTTACCTAATACCGAGGCATAGAGGTTAGCGGCAGTTTCCAGGCACCCCAAGCCGCACGCCAGAACAAACAAAGCACCGAGGAAAGCGAAAAATGTACCGGCGCCGGTAGCAGGAATGAATAGCAGTGCGCCCAGTGCGAAGAGCGCAAGTCCAATCTGGATCCCGGCCTTGTAGCCAAAGCGATCCATGAAGATCCCAACCGGCAACGCAACAATGAAGTAAGCGCCGAAGTAAGCAGCCTGCAGGTAGCCAGACTGAGCTTTGCTTACATTCAACGTGTCTTGGAAGTGCTTGTTGAGCACATCCAGCAGACCGTGGGAAAGACCCCACATGAAGAACAAACTGGTGACCAAAATGAAGGCAATTTTGGTTGCAGATGGTGCAGTGGCCTTGACCTGCACAGGCATTTCGAGTTGAACAGTCATACACGCCTCACTTTTTTTATTGGATAGGTGTAATCGCCGAGATCAGATACTGATCTCAGAACCGCGTGTTTCGGGTGCGAAGAATGTGGCCACGAACGAGATACCTGCTAAGAGGACTACGTAAGCGGCTATCGGCCAGTAGTGGTTACCCGACCAACTTAGCAATGCAGCTGCAACAAAGGGCGCGATACCACCAGAAGCCAGTGCAGCAAACTCCTTGCTTACGGCGATGCCGGTGTATCGATACCTCGCGTCGAACAACTCAGGGAAGTAAGCGGCTTGAACCGAATACATACCGAACGCCCCCAGGCTGATCGCGACAACCATGCCGAGAACGATTAAGATCGAGTCCATCGTGTTGAACAGCCAGAACGCAGGAAATGCCCACAGCGCAGCAATCAACGACGTCACTCGGTACATCACTCGACGGCCCAGGCGGTCAGACAGATAGCCGATGAGCGGAATCGTGAAGACCGACAGCGCAGCCGCGACGATCAGACCCATCGTCCCCACCGATTTGTCGACCAGGAGTACCTTGGCGAGGTAGCTCAACGCGAAAACCTGGTAGAGGTATGAGGTGCCGTTCTCGCCAATGCGTAGGCAGCAGGCAACGATTAGATTCTTGCGTGAGAATCGGAGCAGGTCTTTCACAGGCTGCTTGCTCGCAAGTTTCTTCCGTTTCATCTCCTCGAAGACAGGGCTTTCCTTGACCCGCAACCGGATGATGATGCCCACGGCAATCACTACAACACTGAACAGGAAGGGGATTCGCCAACCCCATGCCATGAAGTCCTCATGAGGCATCTGCTGCACCAGCGAGAACATGCCAGCAGCCAACAGAATGCCAATGATGATGCCGGCGAAAGGCAGCGATGCGTAGAAGCCTCGAGTCTCTTTGGGCGCGAACTCCGCAACGATCAGCGAAGCACCCGCCTGCTCAGCCCCTGAGCCAAATCCCTGCAGTAATCGTAGGATTACCAATAGTCCTGTAGCCCAGGCGCCTATCTGCGAATAGGTAGGCAGCAAGCCGATCAACAGCGTGGAGACACCCATCAACAATACGGTGGAAACCAACACGAATTTGCGGCCCTTGCGGTCGCCTACGCGACCAAAGAACAGACCGCCAAACGGCCGCGCAACAAACCCAACGGCATAAGTGGCAAAGATCGCCAGCAGTGCAGTGACTTTGTCGAGCCCTGGGAAAAACAGCTCGGAGAAGATCAACGCAGACGCTGTGCCATAGATCGAAAAGTCGTACCACTCCATGGCGCTCCCGGCGATGCTCGCCACGATGACCCGGTGCAGATCCTTCTTGTCGACCGCCTCAGCAGCAGTCGCAGTGTCCGAAACGCTATTGGCTATGGTGCTCATGGGGAGTCCCCTTATTGTTCTTGTTCCGCACAGTAGGGTTCGCACGCACGAACCCTACGCCCGATTGTGCTGCGTCAATCAGCCAGTGATGCCTCCGTACACCGATGCCAGTCCTTTCATTCTCTCAACTGCGAGCTCAGGTTGGATCAGCACACCGGCTTGATCCGCCAAACGGAACACTTCGCTGTAGTGAGAAAGCGAGCGGGCAGATTGCATGCCACCCAGCATGGTGAAGTGATCCTGGTGACCGTTCAGCCAAGCCAGCAACACGACACCTGCTTTGTAGTAGCGGGTTGGAGCCTTGAAGATCTCGCGCGAGAGCGCCACGGTTGGGTTCATCAGCGCGTGGTAGCGCGCCAGGTCGCCATCGGTCAGCGCTGCCAGTGCGTGAGCCGCAACAGGCGCGATAGGATCGAAGATCCCCAGCAGTGCATGCGAATGATGAGTGGCATCACCGGCAATCAACTCACCAAAGTTGAAGTCGTCACCGGTATAGAGCTTGACGCCCTCTGGCAGACGGCGACGAAGCTCGATTTCCCACTCAGCTTCCAGAAGCGAGATCTTGATGCCGTCGACCTTGTCCACGTTGGACTCGATAATCGACAGCACGGTATTCATCGCGGTCGGTACATCGGTGCTTCCCCAGTAGCCGCGCAGGTTGGCATCGAATGCCTCGCCCAACCAGTGCAGGACAACCTTCTCACGAGCCTCGCCGAGCAGGATCGAATAGACCTTCTCGTAGTCTTCACCACCTTTGGCTACCGCGCACAGGGCGCGGCTAGCCATCAGGATGGCGCTGCCGCCCACGCTATCGACCACTTCGAACTGCTCGCGGTAAGCGGCCAATACATCGTCCAGGGTGGTCGAAGGGGTCACGACCAGTTGATCGGTACCTACGCCACAGCTCAGGTCAGCGCCTTCGATCTGGCGTGCGTGAGTCACGCTACGACGGATCAGCTCCGCCGACTCTTTCCAGCCCAGACCCATGCCACGTTGAGCAGTGTCCATGGCCTCAGCGATCTTGAAACCGAGGCTCCACAGGTACTCGCGGAAGCCCAAGGTCTTGTCCCAATCGATAGCAACAGTTTCGTCCCATGGGTTAGCCGGACGAGCAGGATCGATAACTACGTGAGCAGCAGCGTAAGCAATACGGCTGAGCGGGCGTTTCTCGAACTTGGCAAACGGCGCGTCAGCGTTTTTCAGGTCGTAGCGTTCGATACGGCCATCAAGCGTGGGCAACAGAATATTCACGAGACTTTTCCTCTGACTGGGGGGCTTTGCCAAGAATGAGATCTGCCGCTTTCTCGGCGATCATGATGGTCGGGGCATTGGTGTTGCTGCTGTTCAGACGCGGCATGATCGAAGCGTCCACTACGCGCAGCCCGGCGATGCCATGAACCTTGAGGTCGGTAGACACCACCGCATCTTCCCCATGGCCCATACGGCAGGTGCCTGCTGGGTGGTGATCGGTCTTGGCGTTAGCGCAGGCGTACTCGAACAGTTGCTCATCGCTGACCTTGTCGAGACCAGGCAGGCGCTCAGCCAAGACGAAGCGCTTGAGCGCAGGTTGCGCAAGGATTTCACGTGCCAGCCGCAGGCCCTTGATCGACATTTCGCGGTCGTAAGGATCGGCGAAATAGTTCGGGTCAATCAGCGGAGCATCCGTTGGATTGGCGCTGGCTAACCGAACGGTGCCGCGAGAGCGAGGACGCAGGAGTGCCGAGTTGAGGGTCACACCTGAATTGGTCATCTGAGCAACACCTGCTTCGATGCCAGACCCCAGACCAAGGTGGAACTGAATGTCAGGCGAACGTGCTGCAGGATCGGCGTACCAGAAGCCGCCTGTTTCAAACAGGCTGGACGCCACCGGGCCTTTCTTCAGCATCAGGTATTGCAGACCCGCCCACGCCGCCATATGCGGTTTCCCGTAAGGGTCGTAGGTATGGTCGCCAGTGCACTCAGCGATGGCGAACAGATCCAGGTGATCCTGGAGATTACTGCCAACACCCGGCAGCACGTGCTCAACCTTCACGCCCACTTCGCGCAGGTGATCCTCAGGGCCAATACCGGATTGCAGGAGCAGCTTTGGTGAACCAATGGAACCGCTGCTGACAATGACTTCCCGGGCTGCCTTGTAGAGCACCGGCTTCGCACCCTGTACCGAAACCTCAACGCCAACTGCACGCTTGCCTTCGAGCACAATTCGATGAGTCAGCGCATCGAGCACAACAGTCAGATTCGAGCGGCTCATCGCCGGGCGAAGATACGCTACCGAAGTCGAAGAGCGCTTGGCGTTCAACTGAGTAAGTTGGTAGTACCCCAGACCGTCCTGCTCGGCGCCATTGAAGTCAGGGTTGAACGGAATGCCCAACTCCTGACCCGCCTGGAAAAATGCCTCGCAGATTGGCAAAGGGCTGATGGGGTTCGAGACACCCAATGGCCCTTCATAGCCGTGATACTTGTTGGCGTACCGCTGATTATTCTCGGCACGCTTGAAGTAAGGCAGCACATCTTTATAAGCCCAACCTTCAGCACCGAACTCGCTCGCCCACTCGTCGTAGTCAGCAGCAGCGCCACGGGTGTAGATCTGGGCATTGACGGAGGAGCCCCCGCCAATGACCTTCGCCTGGGTGTAATGCAGTACCCGGTTTTTCAGGTGTTTCTGAGGGACTGTCGACCAGCCCCAGGAACCCCGTCCTTTGGTCATCTTGGCGAAACCCGCAGGCATGCTGAAGAGTGGGTGGCGATCCCCTCCTCCAGCTTCCAGCAGCAGCACATTATTGGCTGGGTTTTCGCTGAGTCGATTGGCGAGCACACAGCCCGCCGAACCGCCTCCGACAATGATGTAGTCGTAAGTCATGACGGCACTCACAGACGAGGGATGGCGAGACCGCCATCGGCGTGGATGACAGAACCCGTTGCGAAGCCAAACTGGCCGGAGGCCAACGAGCTGACGATGGCGGCGATGTCGCTGGTTTCACCCCAGCGGCCCATCGGTACCAGACCATCTTTGAAGCGTTGCTCGTATTTGTCGGCGACACCCGCAGTCATATCGGTGCGGATCACGCCTGGTCGTACTTCGAATACACCAATGTTCTCTGCGGCCAAGCGCAGGGCGAACAGCTTAGTGGACATGCCCAAAGCAGCTTTGGACATGCAGTATTCGCCACGCTCAGGCGAAGCCAACTCCACGCTTACACTCGAGACATTCACAATGCTGCGAGCATGCGACGACGGATTCTCAATCATCTGCTTGGCCACCTGCTGCGTCAGGAAGAAAGTCCCACGCAGGTTGGTTTCCAGCACTACATCAAATGCCTCTGGTTTCATGGCCAGCAGGTCGCCACGGGAAGGCGAGCCAATGCCGGCATTGTTCACCAGGCAATCGACTGCACCACCCCACGCCTGAACACGCTCAAGCAATTGCGCGTGTGCCTCCAGGCTCTGCAACTCACTGGCTACCGCCAGCCCTCGCCCACCCAGTGTTTCGATCTCGGCGCACAGTTGCTGCGCTACTTCATCTTCGTTGCGGCAGGTAAAGGCAACATCGAACCCATCACGCGCCAGTCGAAGGACGATGGCGGCGCCAATTCCGCGCCGGCCTCCGGTGACCAGTGCGATGGGACGTTGCGAAATATTGTTGTTGTTTGTCATGGCTGCATTCTCAACTTTTGGAACGTTCCAATTTTTGAGCTAAAAAGCTCGGCGTCTTACTTCGGCAGCCACCAGTTCTGCCGCTCACCGATATGCAGTTGGACGGTTTTCTGCTCGGTGTAATCTTCAACTGCGTGGTGACCCAGCTCACGGCCCAGACCGGAATCGCGGAAGCCACCAAACGGCAGTTCGGCGAAGCCGTCCAGGAAGGTGTTGACCCATACGGTACCTGCGTCGATTTTCCGGGCAGCCTTCAGGCAGACATCAATGTCTTTGCTCCATACAGCAGCCGACAGGCCATAGCAGGTGTCGTTGGCCAGCGCGATGGCTTCGTCTACCGATTCGAAGGTCAGTACCGACAGCACAGGGCCGAATACTTCTTCACGGGCGATGGTCATCTCCGGGGTTACACCGGTAACGATGGTTGGTTGCAGGTAGAGGCCGCGCTCGGTTTCATGACGTTCGCCACCCAGGCTGATGGTCGCGCCTGCCTTACGGGCTTCTTCGATTGCGGCCTGGATACCGCCGAGTTGCATCTCGCTGATGATCGCGCCGACTTTTACGTCTGGGTGCAGAGGGTCACCAACCGGCACTTGGCGAGCACGCTCAATAACTGCCTCGGAGAAGCGCTCCGCGATGTCTTTGTGTACCAGGATGCGGCTGCCGCTGTTGCAGCACTCACCGGCGTTGAAGTACACGCCGAATACGACCGCATCCACTGCTGCATCCCAGTCGCAGTCAGGGAAGATGATCTGTGGGTTTTTGCCACCCAGTTCCAGCGAGACCTTCTTCAGTGCAGCACCGGCTTCGGCGGCGATCAGACGACCAACGCGAGTGGAGCCTGTGAACGAGACCATGTCGACTTTCGGATGACCAACCAGCGGCTGTCCTACAGCCGGGCCCAGACCGGTAACGATGTTTACGACGCCTTTAGGCAGGCCAGCTTCGACCAGGATCTCCCCCAGCATCAGGGTAGTGCCGTTGGTGAGCTCGCTTGGCTTGATAACAGCGGTGCAACCAGCCGCCAGCGCAAACGGCAGCTTCTGGCTCAGGATCCAGATCGGGAAGTTCCAAGGGGTGATCATCGAGACCACACCGACCGGCTGACGCAGAACCACGCCCAGATGCGACTCACCCAGGGTGTTGTAGCTTTCGCCGTGCAGGGTACGAGCCAGGGAAGCAGCATATTTCCACAGATCAACGCAGCCGCTCACCTCACCACGAGCCTGGCTCAGTGGTTTACCGGTTTCCAGGCATTCGATCAGGGCCATCTCTTCCACGCGAGCGGAGATGCCTTCTGCAACCTTGAGCAGCACTTCAGCGCGCTCACGACCCGACATGTTCGGCCAAGTACCTTCGTCAAAGGCAGCACGTGCGGCATCTACAGCACGCTCGGCATCACCTTGGGCAGCGTCAGGATAGATACCCACCACGACATCATGAGCAGGGCTACGACGCTCAGCGCTTGCACCGCTGTGCGCTTCACACAACTCGCCATCAATCAGCATGCGGCCTTTGTAAGGCTGGCCAATGATCTGGGTGGTGTTTTCTACGGTCAAAAATTGCATTTCAAACTCCTTGGTAATCTGCTGGACGACGCTCGCTGAAGCTGGCCAAGCCTTCTTTAGCGTCTACGGTGGTGGCGGCGAGTGCGCCGGCCATTCCCTCGAGCACTGCGGCTACATTGATGCCGGTGCCCGCGTCGATAAGTTGTTTGGTCAGTTGCACCGAGATCGGTGCCTGTTTGCTGATCTGTTGCGCCAATTCCAAGGCATGGTTCAGCGCATTCCCAGGCTCGCAGACGTCCTGTACGAGCCCTACACGCTGGGCCTCGCTCGCATTAATGCGGCGACCGGTAAGTGCCATCAACTTGACCTGGCTTGGGCCGATCAACTTGACCAAGCGTTGGGTACCCGACCAGCCCGGGCAGGTGGCGATCCCGGCCTCAGGCAGGGCAAAGGTCGCTGCAGGATCGGACACACGAATGTCCGCAGTCGCCAGCAGCTCCAAGCCGCCGCCGAAGGCATGGCCATTGATGGCAGCGATAACAGGCAAGCGAAGATTGGCCCAGGCATCAAAGACACGATGCCCATCGCGAACCCACTGACGCCACATATCGAGAGGCTGCAAGCCCGACCAAACCCGGATGTCGGCGCCAACACAGAATGCGCGTTCGCCACTGGCGGTCAGCACTACAGCCCGCAGGTCAGTGCGCTTGTCCAAATCACTCGCAATGTTGCCTAGCGCGGTGATCATTTCAGGGGTCAGGGCGTTCAGCTTCGCTGGACGCTCGAGGGTGACGATTGCCACGTGACCCTGGATCTCAAGGGAGACGATGCCTTCAGCGCTCATGCTTGACGCTCCTTCAGTTGCAGGCCCATCAGGGCGTCGGTGAACAGTGCCGGGTGCATGACACCCACCTTGTCAGCGACCAGCAGTGGGAACTCGGCTTCGGCGAGCACATCTTTCTCCAGGTCGATGCCTGGCGCGACCTCAGTAACCATGAGCCCTTCAGCGGTGAGTTTCATTACGCAGCGTTCAGTCACGTAGGTCACATCTTGACCACGCTCAAGCGCCATGCGACCGCTGAAGGTGACGTGATCCACTGCCTCGACCAGTTTGCGCGACTTACCTGGCTGCAGAATTTGCAGTTCGCCGTTGCCCACTTCGAGCTTGGCACCAGCTGTGAAGAAGCCGGAGAACACGATGCGCTTGGCGTGAGTAGTGATGTCCACAAAACCGCCGCAACCAGCAGTCAGGTACGGCTTGCCTGGCAGCTTGGAAACGTTGACGTTGCCGTGACGGTCGATCTGCAGGAACGACAGCAGAGTCAGGTCGAAGCCACCGCCCTGGAAGTAGGTGAACTGGGCCGAGGACGGCATGATGGCATCAGCGTTGGCTGCACAGCCGAACGAGAAGCCCAGCAGTGGCATGCCACCCACAGCGCCTTGCTCGATCACCCAAGTTGCTGCTCCGTTGTGGCCTTCCTCGAGAAGGACACGAGGCACGTTGGCGGAGATGCCAAAGCCCAGGTTGACAGCCATCCCCTGCTCCACATGCAGAGCAGCACGACGGGCAATGACTTTTTCCGGATTGAAAGGCGCGGTCTCGAAAGTCGATTCCGGCTGTTGGATTTCACCGCTGATGGCCGGATCGTAAGCGACCTGGGTGGTTTGCATCTGGTTCGGATCTACTACTACGTGATCGACCAGATTGCATGGCACATGAACGTGGTGAGGCTTGAGCGAGCCAGCACGAACCACTCGCTTGACCTGGGCAATGACGATGCCACCGTTGTTGCGCACTGCCAGAGCCTGGTCAAGTGCACCGAGGAGACCCCCTTCATGTTCGAAGGAAAGGTTGCCGCGCTCGTCCGCAGTCGTCGCGCGAATGATCGCGACCTTCGGGATGACGGTTGGGAAGAACAGCCACTCTTCGCCAGCAAACGAAACTTTCTCTACGATCGGATGCTCAGCGCCGAGATCATTCATGGCGCAACCCTGGCGGGAAGGATCAGCGAACGTATCGAGCCCTACCTTGGTCAGTACGCCAGGACGCTTGGCGGCGGCATCTTTGTGGAGATCGAACATGATGCCGCTGGGTACGTTGTACGCCGCGATTTCGTTGTCGGTGATCATCCGCCAGATCTCTGGCATCGGCAGCGAGGAAGGGCCACTTGGGTAAGAACCCGCCATCACCTTACTGATCAGGCCAGGTTGTGCGAGGTGCTCGATCCCCTTGATGCCGTACATGTCACCAGCTGCGATCGGATGCAGCATGGTCAGGCCAGCGGGATGAGCAGTGTCACGGTAGCGTTGCCCAAGGGCGGCCAGCACTGCATCAGGGCATGCAAGACCACTGGAAGAGCTGACGGTAACCGTGTCGCCGTCGTGGATAAGGCTCGCAGCCTGTTCAGCAGTGATGAGCTTTTTCATAAATCCTTACGCCGTATGGAATTTTGGAATGGCAGCGCCTAGGGGCGGCTGTCCCTCAATGTCTTGGGCTGAAACTTGCGATGTTCGCGAGCACGGCCAGGCCAAGCGCGCCTGCAAACGGATCAGCGCTCACCTCAGTGAGAACGGATGGTGCAGGAGCAGCCAAGGAGTTGGTCGGGGATTGAAGCGAAGAGGAAGGACGCACTGAAGTACGCAAGCGAAGCAGGGAGAGCAGAGAGTAGACAACGTTCATGACGGCCACCATTTTTTGTTATTCAATCGTTCCATATTGTTTTTGGAACGTTCCAAAAAGGTAAATTGCTTGATTTACGCTGTCAACACCCTTCGTCGGCTGAAGCGCTTTTGCAATGATTCTCAATAGCGGGAAAAGGAGACGATTTGTGGGAAAAAAGCCAAGAGAATCGGCAACATCGTCGATAATCGGCTAGCAAAGAGCGGTATAAAATTGGTACGTTTGGAACGTTCCTATCCCGATCCCAGTAGAGATTTTTCCGTTGAGCACGCGACTGAGCGAAGAAAAGGTCACCATCACCGATATCGCTAAAGCGAGCGGTGTGTCGAAATCCACCGTTTCGCTGGTTCTGAACAACAGCCCTCTCGTCCGCCCTGCCACCGCAGAGAAAGTTCGCGCGACTGCAGAGCAGCTTGGTTACGTGTACAACCGAAGCGCCGCTAACCTTCGCCAGGGTGTGTCAAACGTCATAGGGATGGTGGTGAATGACCTGAGCAACTCCTTCTTCGTGGAGTTGCTGATCGGGGCCGAACGGAAAATGCTGGAGTCCAGTTACATCACCCTCCTCGCCCACACCGCTGAAGATCAGAATGTGCAGCGCCAGGTACTCGCCTCGATGCGAGAACACAAAGCTGCCGGCATCATCATCTGTCCGACCTTTGAGACTCCCGTGGAACTCGTCGCCTCCCTCCGGCAGTGGGGGCTTCCATTTGTGACGGTGATGCGCTCGTTAGGAGGTGAGGACACTGATTTCGTCGGCGCTGATAATTATGTAGGGATACAGATGGCGACTCAGCATCTGATTGACCTTGGCCACAAGGATATCGCCTTCATCGGCAGAAACAGCACTTATGCTGTCAGCATGGAGCGTCTCCGCGGTTACAGCGACTGCCTCGAAAAGAATGGCATCACACCGAATACCGATTGGATGATCGAGACTGCGATCAGCCTTGCAGGTGGAAAGGACGGCATGAGCCGTCTGCTTGACCAAGAACACCGACCCACTGGAGTCGTTTGCTACAACGATCTCATCGCAACAGGTGCTCTGAGCGAGCTGGGTAATCGCGGCCTGAAGGCAGGGGAAGACATCGCTTTGGTTGGCAGCGATGGCACTGCCGCATCGGCTTACTGCAGCCCTCCTCTGACGACGCTTGCTCTTGAGCCCGAGCGCCTCGGGGAGATAGCGAGTGAGATGTTGCTGACTCGACTGAAGAACCCAGAGGCACCGCCCATGAAATATCTGCTGAAACCGAGACTGATCGTTCGCGACACCTGTGGTGCCCATCGGGTAAAGCGCTGAGCCCAAACAACTTCGAATAAACGGGCGTCACTTCATTTCAGTACTGAACAAGAGCGGCGCTCATACCTCAGGAACCAAACCAGCCGTAGTTGAGCCATCTACGATCGAGGCCTCCGTGCGCCCGAGCGTCCATTTTTCACTGGAAGCACGCATAAAGGCATTCAGCTTCTGCCCTCTCATGAAAGTCGCCTCAATAGTATCAACACAAGCCCAAGATGGATCTCCTCAAGCCTCATGCACTCCTGCACCATTGAAAAGCTGTGTTCATTCGCACTTACATTCAAGTAAAAGGTACTGACTCATGAAGTGGGGACTTATTGGGGCGAGCACAATCGCACAAGAATGGATGATCGAGGCGATTCGCAGCATCGGAGACGAAGTTTCTGCCGTGGTCAGCGCAAGTGAATCTCGCGCCGAAGATTTTGCAAAACACAACGGCATCAAAAAATACGGAACTAGCGTAGAGGAACTGCTGCTGGACCCAGACATTCAAGCCATCTACGTCTCTACTCAAAATCACCTGCACAAAGTGCAATCGCTTAAAGCAATTGGCGCAGGCAAGCACGTTCTCTGTGAAAAACCTCTGGCCTTGAGCGTGGCCGATGCTGCAGAAATGGTTTCGGCTGCAGAAGAGGCAGGCGTGGTATTCGCGACCAACCACCACCTTCGTAATGCTGAAAGCCATAAAGCTCTGCGACGAGCAATACAAGGGGGGATGATTGGCAAACCCCTGGCCGCCCGTGTCTTCCATGCCGTGTCCCTTCCCCCTCACCTTCAAGGATGGCGGATCGCCGATTCGGATAATGGTGGCGGTGTGATTCTGGACATCACTGTTCACGACACAGACACCCTGCGATTCATCCTGAACGATGACCCCGTCGAAGTAACAGCCCTCACCCAGGCAGGTGAGCTAAGTGTAAACGGGGTCGCCGACTCAGTAATGGGCGTGATCCGTTTCAAATCCGGCCTTCTGGCGCAATTCCACGACGCCTTCACCGCCAAATATGCCGAAACAGGCATCGAGATCATAGGCACTGAGGGAACGCTAGTGGCCCGCAATGTGATGACGCAGTTTCCAGAAGGTGAGGTCGTTCTGATTAACCAAGCTGGTTCCCGCAAGCTTTTCCTGGAGCACGCCAACCTTTATGAGACAGCAGTTCGCGATTTCAGTGAGGCTGTTGCCGGGCGCTCGCAACCCGCTGCATCCGGGGTTGATGGCCTCTGGTCACTCGCCACAGGCATAGCGGTTGTCGAATCCGCAAACACTGGAAAGGCTGTGCCAGTTGTACTCGAGTAATTCCTGACTGAGGCGCTGAGCGGCAACCCGGTAATGGCCCTTTGTTTAAAAATGCGGTCTCACGCCAGGTTGCCTGAACACGACCTGAAATACGACACACCCACCCGGGACATTGTCTTTCCCCCGGCCACCCGCCACACTCTGCGGGCCAGCCAGGAAGCGGAGTCCAGAGTGCCCACGCCACGTCAGTTCAGCAAGAAGACCAGCACCAGCAACATGCTGCGGCTGAAATCCACCAGCGCCAATGCCCAGGCCCCCTATCGGGTTGATTTCGTCCTGCTCGAACATTTCTCGATGGCCAGCTTCACCGTGGCCATGGACGTGCTGGTCACAGCCAACCTGCTGCGCGCCGACAGCTTCCAGTTCACCCCGCTGTCGATGGATGGCGACCGCGTCACCAGCGACCTGGGGTTGGAGCTGGTGGCCACCGAGCTGTCCGCCGGGGCGCTGAAAGAACTGGACCTGTTGGTGATCTGCGGCGGCTTGCGCACCCCACTGAAGTACCCTGAACTCGACCGCCTGCTGGACGACTGCGCCGCCCACGGCATGGCCTTGGGCGGCCTGTGGAACGGTGCCTGGTTCCTCGGCCGCGCCGGGGTGCTGGACGACTATGGCTGCAGCATCCACCCCGAACAGCGCGCCAGCCTGTCCGAGCGCAGCCCGCAAACCCGCATCACCCCGGCCAGCTTCACCCTCGACCGCGACCGCCTCAGCGCCGCCAGCCCCAATGGCGCCATGGAGCTGATGCTGGGCCTGGTGCGCCGGCTGTATGGCGACGGGCTGGCTGAAGGCGTGGAGGAAATCCTGTCGTTCTCCGGGGCCCGCTACCGCCAGGTTGGGCCGGGGGCGAAGAAGTCCATGAGCCTGCACCTGCGCACCATCGTCGAGCTGATGGAGAACAACCTGGAAGAAACCCTCAGCCTCGACCAGCTGGCCGCCTACAGCGGGCGCTCGCGCCGGCAGATCGACCGCCTGTTCCAGGCGCAGTTGGGCACCTCGCCACGGCGCTATTACATGGAACTGCGCATCACCAAAAGCCGCCGGCTGCTGCAATATTCGGACTTGTCAGTGATGGAAGTGGCAGTCGCCTGCGGGTTTGTCTCGGTGTCGCACTTCAGCAAGTGCTATGCGGCGTACTTCGGCTACCCGCCGTCGCGCGAGCAACGGCTGGGCGAGTGAGTGGGAAAAACTCAGATTTAACCCCTTCCTTGTAGGGCGTTTCCCAAAGATACTTCCTGCCATTGTGGTGTCCGGAGTTGCGCTCTAGTCTCGAGTGGTCGTTGCTAATCAACGACCGGCTTTGACAGGCCGACTCAAATGACAACCTCATGGCTTTGCTTGTTATGGCGGCTGTGCGTGGGGCACTTTCGAGTGCGCCGGGTTTCCTCAATTTGACCGGTCTGTCAACCCGCGCACAGCCGCCGCCCTTTGTTTGACAGCAAATGGTGGCGGCTCAAATCCGCAAATTGAGGGTTAGAGCATGCTGAAGATTGTCCCCGATCCACCCCGCCATCCCCATTCCCTCGAAGACACCCTGATCCAGGCCACCGACTACGCGTTATGCGCAGCCACCGTGGTGCATCAGGCGTTGCTGCTTCAGCCCAGATCACCGGCTTCGATCCTGATGATGACCTCGATGCATGAGCTGGAGGCGCTGCAGGCTTTGCTTGAGTCGGCCTTGGTACAGGTGCAGATGCCCGCAGAGCCCAGGACTTCGCACTAAGGCTTGATTGAGGTGTTGTCTTGGCGGGCCCTTTCGCGGGTAAACCCGCTCCCACAGAGTCATCACATGCCCCATGACCTGCACCGTACCTGTGGGAGCGGGTTTACCCGCGAAAGGGCCCGCCCAGGCACTGGAGAATTTTCAGGGGATTGAACAATGGCAACAGAAGACACCCAGTTCACCGTCGGCAAGACTACTTTCTACCAAGGCGAAAACGGCACGCATCCACTGTTCCGTATCGAGCCAGGCATTCCTTGTCGGGATGCTCGCGAACAATCGTCGGAACTGATGGGCTATGTCCGTGAGTTGACCATCACCGGCCTGATGGATGAAAAACCGATGATGATCTGGGCCGCTCACTACCTAAGCGCTATGGCCAAGGCGCTGATGGATGATGCTGAGTTGGGCATGAAGCAGTGAGGGCTTACCTTCAGGGTGTGAGAAGGCTGCAAGGTGTTCGCCGCAGCAGTTTCTGCGTCTGTTAAACCGAGCGCCGCCCACGCGGCGCTCAGTTTCATGGGCGCCGAATACCTACCGCCCTACTTAGGCGCAGATATAGCGCAATACGGCGTCACAAATCATGGCTTTGTGGCGTAGCTTGACCTGGTCGTCAGACAGGTCGATCTGGAAGATCTCGCCAAAGGTATGGCGGTTCGACACCCGGTAGAAGCAGAACGAGCTCATCAGCATGTGCAGGTCGATCACTTCGATGCCGGCGCGGAACACACCTTCCTGCACGCCACGGTGCAGGGTGTTGCCCAGGGCCTCGAGCACCAGGCTGCTCATTTCGCGGATCGCCGGCGACTGCTTGACGTACTCGCCATAATGGATGTTTTCGGTGCAGATGATCCGCACGAAATCGACGTTGCGGTCATGGTGATCGAAGGTGAACTCGACCAGCCGGCGGATCGCCTGCTCAGCCGGCAACGACTCCAGGTCCAGGCTTTGCTCGGTCTTGCGGATATCGCCGTACAACTTCACCAGGCACTCGCAGTACAGCTGCTCCTTGCTGCCGAAGTAGTAGTAGATCATGCGTTTGGAGGTAGCGGTGCGCTCGGCGATGGCGTCGACGCGCGCGCCGGCCAGCCCTTGCTGGACGAACTCGTTGATGGCTGCCTGGAGGATGTCCTCGCGTGTTTTCTCGGGGTTGTTCTTGCGCGTTTTGCGCCCCCCTTCGGTTTCAGGCTGGCCAAGGCTGATTACGGAATCACTCATACCCACTCACAGGCTATTTATTGGAATACGGGGATTATCCGCGAGCGCAGCCATGCAGGGAAGCACGCTGTTGGTCGGGTAGCCATAATGCATTGCGGCTGGCCGGCCTTGATATCGCGCCGTGCAACCCGCTAGCCTGCCTGCCCCTGCCCTGGATGGACCCTGCCTCATGCAACCGCGCGACCTCGCCGCCTACCTGTTCCTGGCCATCGCCTGGGGCTTTTCGTTCCTGGTGTTGCTCAAGGTGGTGCATGCCTTTGGCTGGGTGGGCGCGGTCAGCCTGCGGGCACTGATTGCCAGCGCCACCCTGGCGGCCCTCGCAGCCCTGCTGGGCCGCCCGCTACGCCTGCGCCCGCTGCTGGTGCCCTTGCTGGTGGTGGGCGCGACTACGGTGGCCGGGCAACTGATCGGCATGTCATACGCCACCCCTCGCATCGGCACGGCGATGGCGGCGATTTTTGTCGCCACCATTCCGCTGTTCTCGATGCTGATCGGGCGGGTGTGGGGGCTGGAGAAAATAACCCCGCAAGGCCTGGCCGGGCTGCTGCTGGGCATTGTCGGCATCGCCATACTGGTCGGCTTTCCGGCCAGGCCGGTCGATGACGACTTCATCCACGGCTGCATCGCCTCGCTGCTGGGTGCCATCAGCGCCGCCTACGGCAGTAATTACGCCAGCCTGCACCTGCGCGGCCAGGACCCGTGGACGGTCACCGGCGGTGCGTTCCTGGCGGGCGGGCTGCTGACCCTGCCGCTGTTGCTGGTAGTACCGGTGCCCAGCGTGCCACAAGCAGGCGACTGGCTTTACCTGCTGATCAGCGGCGCCGTGATGAGCGCTACCACCTACGTGTTGTACTTTGGCCTAGTGGCCCGGATCGGCGCCACCCGCGCCATCAGCGTGGAATTCGTGGTCACGCTGGTGGCGGTACTGGTGGGCGCGTTGTTTCTCGATGAAGCCCTCAGCCTGTTGCAGGCGACGGGCGGCTTGGTGATTCTACTTGGCTGCATGCTGGTGCTGGGCCTGCTGCCAGCCCGCAAGCAGCGCCTGCCCAGCTAGCGCTGGGCGGTGTCACGCGCCGGTGGCGGAGTCAGGTGCAGCACGCGGTTACGCCCGCCTTCGGCCAGCAGGTAGCCGCCCTTGCCGTCCGCCACGATCGACTGTGGCGCCTTGAGGAAGGTCAGCATGGCGTGCTGGACGCCGTCAGCGTCGATGAGCAACAAGCGTGCGCGGTGGGTGTTGTCTTCGCTGATCCACAGGCCACGCTGGTCACAGAACAGGAAGGTGGGGTTGCGCAGGCCATCCACCACCACCGGGTCCTTGCCATCGTCAGACAGGGCGCGAACCTTGCCATTGGCTTTTTCGGTGTACAGCAAGCGGCCGTCGTTGCAGCGGGTAAGGCCTTCGGTTTCGGTCAGGCCGGAGCGCAGCACATCAAGCTGGCCGTTGGCCCAGTCATAACGCATCAGGCGGCCATTACCCTTGCGGTCTTCGATGGCATACAGGTGGTCGCCGTCATTCCACAGGCCCTGCACGCTTTCACCGTTGAACAGGTGGGTAACCTGGCCATCGCGGGCCAGGCTTACCGGCGCCTGGCCACCCTCCTGGCTGAACACCCATCCGCCCTGTGCCGCGACCATGCCGTCGGGCTTGGACAGGTTATCGATTACCACAACGCGGTCGCCTGTTGCTGTGATCTTGAGGATGCTGCCACGGCCGTCGTCCAGCTCGCGGCTGACCAGCAGGCTGCCATCCGCTTGCGGCAACAGCGATGCGGCCTTGGCCACGTCACGATGCAGCACCTCGACATCCCAGCCGGTGGCAGCCTGGACCGGGTAGAAACTCTGCCAGGCGAAGAAACCCAGGGTAGCGGTGAGCAAGCCGGTAGTAGCGGCCAGGGCGATGCGGGTGCTGCGTTTGCGCAGGAATTGCGGCATGGAGGGCTCCTCGGGAATGCCGGGATGCTAGCAAGCGAATGTGAAAAAAATGTCGAAAGAATGCAAACCGTTACAAAACAAAAGGATATAAAAATAACAAAACAATCTAACGAAACGGAATATAAAAATTGAAAGCCAAACGCCACCTCCTTAGTCTGGGCGCATCGCTTCCCACCCGGTTTCAAGGAGCAACCCCATGCCAATCCGTGCCTTCTCCCCCCTGCGCCGCCTGCTGATCGGCGGCCTGCTGGCCAGCGTCGCCAGTGCCCTGCTGCCCTGGTCCGAAGCCCTGGCCGACGACGCCAAGACCCTGCGCATCGGTTACCAGAAGTTCAACAGCATCAACATCCTCAAAGGCAGCGGCGCCCTGGAAAAGGCCCTGGCCCCGCAAGGCGTGAAGGTCAGCTGGCACGAATTTGCCGCCGGCCCCCAGTTGCTCGAAGCCCTCAGCACCGGCGCCATCGACCTTGGCCACGCCGCCGACGCCCCATCGGTGTTCGCCCAGGCCGCCGGCAAACCGGTGGTGTATCTGGCCGCCGAACAGCCTTATCCACGCGGTATCGGCCTGGTGGTGCGCGAGGGGGACCACCTGGCCGGCGTGCAGGACCTGAAAGGCAAACGCGTAGCCACCGGCCGTGGCTGGAACGCGCAGTACCTGCTGGCCGTCGCGCTGGAACAGGCCGGTCTGAGTTACCAGGACATCACCCCCGCCTACGTCAACAACGCTGCCGATGCCGTGGCCGCCTTGCAGTCGGGTAGCGTGCAGGCCGTGACCCTGTGGGACCCGTTCCTCGCCGCAGCAGAAAGCCAGCCAGGCCTGAAAAACCTGCGTGACGGCAGCGGCCTGTCCAACAACCGCACCTTCTACCTGTCCACTGCCAGCTACGCCGACCAGCACCGTGCGCTGCTGAAAACCTTCTTTACCGAGCTGGGCAAAGTCAGCCAGTGGGCCAACGCCAAACCTGCAGAAGTCGCAGCACTGCTGGCCCCGCAGCTAGGCATCACCGCCAACGTGCTGGAAGTGGCCAGCGAGCGCCGTAACTACAACGCCGTGGCCATCACCCCGCAGATTGTCGCCGAACAACAGAAACTGGCTGACACCTTCCAGGGCCTGGGCCTGATCCCACACAAGTTGCAGGTGGCCGACGCGGTCTACCCGGCATCCGTGTTGCCTTGAGTGGAGCGCACCTGACATGCCCCGCCCGATC
Organism: Pseudomonas sp. WOUb67; assembly: GCF_050058005.1. Classification (NCBI taxonomy): domain Bacteria; kingdom Pseudomonadati; phylum Pseudomonadota; class Gammaproteobacteria; order Pseudomonadales; family Pseudomonadaceae; genus Pseudomonas; species Pseudomonas sp. WOUb67. The sequence continues at coordinate 4,322,425 of NZ_CP170112.1, forward strand.
CGCTTCAACGCTTTCAGCATGAACGCCGCCAGCCACCAGTCCCCCGGCCTGTGGCGCCACCCACGCAATACCAGCGTGGCCTTCAACCGCCTGAGCTACTGGACCGACCTGGCCCGCCTGCTGGAACGCGGCCTGTTCGACGCCCTGTTCATTGCCGATGTGCTGGGCATCTACGACGTCTACCAGGGCGGCCCCGAAGCCGCCTTGCGCGGTGGCGTGCAGGTACCGGTCAACGACCCGCTGCTGCTGGTGCCAGCCATGGCCGGGGTCACCGAGCACCTGGGGTTTGGCGTCACCTTTTCGCTCACCTACGAGCACCCCTACCCCTTCGCCCGGCGCATGTCCACACTCGACCACCTGAGCAATGGCCGGGTCGGCTGGAACATCGTCACCGGCTACCTCGACAGCGCCGCCCGCAACCTTGGCCTGGCGCGTCAGCTGGGCCACGACCAGCGCTACGACCTGGCCGAGGAATACCTGCAGGTGCTGTACAAGCTGTGGGAGAAGAGCTGGGACGACGACGCGGTGCTGCTGGAGCGCGACAGCGGGCGCTACATCGAGCCAACCCGGGTGCACCCGATCAACCATGTGGGCGAGCACTTTCAGGTGCCCGGCATGCACCTGTGCCAGCCGTCACCGCAGCGCACACCGGTGCTGTTCCAGGCCGGCGCTTCGGCACGCGGCCAGCAGTTTGCCGCGCGCCACGCCGAATGCGTGTTCATCAGCGGCCCGACCCCCACCGTATTGCGCCGCTACGCCGACGGCATCCGCCAGGCCAGCGAGGCCGTCGGGCGAGGCCGCGATGAAGTGCTGATCTATGCCCAGGCGCTGTTGATCGTAGCCCCTACCCGCGAAGAGGCCGAGGCCCGCTTCGCCGAATACCGTAGTTATGTCGACCTGGACGCTGCCCTGGCGCTGCTGTCGGGCTGGACCGGCATCGACTTTGCCGGCCTCGACCCCGATGCGCCCATCGAATACGTCGAAAACGACGCCGGCCGCGCTGCCCTGGCCGCGTTTACCGCCGCCGACCCGAACCGCCGCTGGACCGTACGCGAGGCCGCCGAGTTCGTTGGCCTGGGTGGTCGCGGCCCGGTACTGGTAGGCGCCGCCAGCGAGGTCGCCGACCAGCTGGAAAGCTGGCTGGACCAGACCGGCATAGACGGTTTCAACCTGACCTACGCCGTACAGCCGGACGACCTGGCCAATGTGGTCGAGTTGCTGGTGCCCGAGCTGCAACGCCGTGGCCGCTACCCGTCGGGCTACTGCGAAGGCACCCTGCGCCAGAAACTGTTCGGCCAAGGCGATCGACTGCCGGAACAGCACGCTGGGCGCCAGGTCGACATTCAGCGATCAAATACCGGGTATTCCAACATTTAATTTGTGGATGGCGCGCGCTCGACCCTATTCTGTTGCCACATCCCCTGCGCCGCACCGGCCGGTGCGGTTCACGGCATGGGGAGAGAACAACAAGTCGAGATTGTCCATGTCGAACCATTCGTACTTCGCCCCCCACGGTGGGCACCCGGCTCAAACCGAGCTGCTGACTGACCGTGCCATGTTCACCGAAGCCTATGCCGTCATCCCCAAGGGCGTGATGCGTGACATCGTCACCAGCCACCTGCCGTTCTGGGACAAGATGCGCATGTGGGTCATCGCCCGCCCGCTGACCGGTTTTGCCGAAACCTTCTCCCAGTACATCGTCGAGCTGGCCCCGGAAGGCGGCAGCGAACGCCCTGAGCTGGACCCTAATGCAGAAGCCGTGGTGTTCATCGTCGAAGGCGAACTGGACATCACCGTTGAAGGCAAGCACCACACCCTGGTACCGGGCGGCTACGCCTTCCTGGCCCCAGGCGCCGAGTGGAGCCTGCGCAACAACAGCAAGTCCAACGTCACCTTCCACTGGCTGCGCAAGCACTACCAGAAAGTTGAAGGCCTGGACGTACCGGAGTCGTTCGTCACCCACCGCGACAACGCCACCGTCATCGAGATGCCGGGCACCGAAGGCCGCTGGAAAACCACCCGTTTCGTCGACATGGCCGACATGCGCCACGACATGCATGTGAACATCGTCACCTTCCAGCCGGGTGGCGTGATCCCGTTCGCTGAAACCCACGTGATGGAACACGGCCTGTACGTGCTGGAAGGCAAGGCGGTATACCGCCTGAACCAGGACTGGGTCGAAGTGGAAGCCGGCGACTTCATGTGGCTGCGCGCCTTCTGCCCGCAAGCCTGCTACGCCGGCGGCCCAGGCAACTTCAGCTACCTGCTGTACAAAGACGTGAACCGTCACGTACACCTGACGCTGAACCCTAAGCGCTAAGCCCAGGCTGATGCCCGCAAGCCCGCCAACCTGGCGGGCTTTCTGTTTGCCGCGCATACTCAAACACCCATCCCCTGCGCGGTACCGGCCATGAACCGCTGCCTGCTGCTCGCTGCCCTGTTGCTGTGCACCCCTGCTCCAGCCGCCGAAGACTGGAACCTGGCTTACGACCGCGAAGGCATACGCGTCTATCTCAGTGGCGTGGCCGACTCGTCCTACCAGCAATTTCGCGGTGTGAGCACCATGAAAGCCAGCGTGCGCACCCTCACCGACCTGCAAGAGAACCTGCGCGTAGCCTGCAAGTGGCTGTACGCCTGTGACCAGATGCGCTTGCTGGAGGTGGATGGCGCCAACACCTGGGTGTACCTGACCACCAACTTGCCGTGGCCGACGATGCCGCGGGACATTGTGCTGAAGGTGACCAGCGAACGCCTGGATGACGGCACCTTGCTGCGGCGCCTGAGCGCCGAGCCTGGCAGGATCCCCGAGGTAAAAGGGCTGATCCGCGTGCAGCACCTGAGCGGCGAGTGGCGGATGAAACCGCTGGGCGAGCGAAAGACCGAGGTGACGTACCAACTGCAGGCAGACCCGGCCGGGGATGTGCCGGGGTGGCTGGCGAACCGGTTCGTGGTGGATGCGCCGGTGGTGACGTTGCGCACCTTACGGGCTGTTGCCGAGCGCCAGCCCTGAAGCGTACTGGAATACCTGCACCGGCCCCTGTAGGAGCGGCCTTGTGCCGCGAAAGGGCTGCGAAGCAGCCCCGGGTTCAGCGTAAATGCACAAATTGCTGGGGCTGCTTTGCAGCCCTTTCGCGGCACAAGGCCGCTCCTACAAAGGCCAGTGCAGGTTCAGACAGCGGTAGCTGTCTGCGGTTGGGCAGAGGCTTTGGTTCTGCGCCGGTAGGCCAGCAACAGGCCCGCATACCACAACGGCATCACATACAACGCGGTGCGGGTGTCCGGCTCCAGCGCCAGCAGGCACAGCACGAAGATCAGGAACAGCTGCGACAGCGCGGCGGTGACCTTGCCGCCAGGCAGCTTGAACTTCGACTGCGCGTGCGCCTGCGGGTTTTGCCGACGGTAAGCGAAGTAGGACAGCAGGATCAGCGACCAGGTGACGATGATCATCACGGCAGAAATGGTCGACACCAGGGTAAACACCGTCATCACTTCAGGAATGACGAACAGCAGCGTCAGCGCAATTGCCATGCATACCCCCGAAAACACCAGCGCACGCACCGGCGTACCCGAGCCGGACAGCCGCCCGAACGCCGTCGGCGCCTGCTGCTGATGCGACAGGCCGTAGAGCATACGCGAGCCCGAATAAACGCCACTGTTGGCCGACGACGCAGCCGAGGTCAGCACCACGAAGTTGATGATGCCAGCAGCCGCGGGCAACCCGCCCAGCAGGAACAACTCGACGAACGGGCTTCGGTTGGCCGGCACATTGGCCCAGGAGACCACACTGATGATGCACACCAGCGAACAGATGTAGAACAGCAGGATGCGCACCGGGATGGTGTTGATTGCCTTGGGCAGGGTCTTCTCGGGGTCCTTGGCCTCTGCCGCCGCAGTACCGATCAGCTCAGTGCCGACGAAGGAGAAAATCGCGATCTGGAACCCGGCGAGGAAGCCGAGAATGCCATGCGGCATGACCACGCCTGGCGCCACCAGGTGGCTGAACGAGGCCGTCACGCCGCCGGGCGTGGTATAGGAGGTGGCGACCATCACCAGGCCGGTGACCACCAGCAACACGATGGCGACAATCTTGATCAGGCCGAACCAGAACTCCACTTCACCAAAAGCCTTCACCGCCAGCATGTTCAGGCCCAGTAACAGGAACATGGTGGCAAATGCCGGCAGCCAGGTAGGTACATCCGGGTACCAGTACTGCACGAACCCCGCCACCACCACCACGTCGCCCACTGCCGCCACCACCCAGCTGAGCCAGTACGACCAGCTGAGGATGAAGCCAGCCCGCGGCCCCAGGTAGTTGTGTACCAGGTCGGCAAATGACTCCATCTGCAGGTTGGCCAGCAGCATTTCGCCCATGGCGCGCATGATGCAGAACACGAAAAAGCCAGGATGATCGACGTGCCGGACAGCGCAATGATCTTGCCCGAGCCCATGAACAACCCGGTGCCGATGGCGCCACTGATCGAAATAAGCTGGATGTGGCGGTTTTCCAACCGTCGCTTGAGCACTCGGCCCTCTTCTGGCGCGGTGCTTTGCGAATTGCACGTTTGATGCATAGTCAACCTCTTATTCTTTTTTTGTAAAACTTCAGCGCCCCGCGCCGCACCAATTAATTGGCACTAAGGTACAGGTTCCCTGTCATTGAAAATAACAAAAGCGCAGATAATAACGAAGACAGACACTCATGCCCGGTGCAACTTCGCAGCGGGATATTTTTATTGTTTGAAACGCCCCTTGAGTGGTGCGCCTGATACGGTTGTGCAAAAAACGGTTTCATTCTGCCAGCGGCCTTGGCCAAGCGGAACGCTACAGAATGCGCACAGCCAAACGGATTTTTTGCACTGTGGAAAGCCTGGGTGACAGTTTGCGCAATGCACCTGTCAAACGGCCTGACCCAGCGGTCACATTTTGTAGGTCGAGAGCAGGATGCTGGTCTCGGTATTCTCGATGTGCGGGATCGAGCGGATGGTATTCAGCGCCCGGTCGAACGCTTCAAGGGTGTCGGCGCGCAGCTCTGCCATCAGGTCCCAGCGACCATTGGTGGTGTGGATGGCCACCACATTGGGATGCCCGCGCAGCGCGTGTTTGACCTCTGCGGCGTGGTGGCCGCTGATGCCGATGCTGGTAATGGCCCGCACGCCCTGGTCCAGCGCATCGGAGCGCAAACGCACCGTGTAGCCGATGATCACGCCCTGCTCTTCGAGCCGGCTGATGCGGTTTTGCACCGTCGCCCTGGCCACCTTGAGCTTCTTCGCCAGGGTCAGCACGGGGGTACGGGCATTGTCCCGCAACAGTGCAATCAGTTCCCGATCGATAGTGTCCATATGCCTGCCAAATAATCAGATTGCTACTTTGGGGTGGCAGATTGTCTAGAAAGTTGACGAAACTGGCAACCTGCATTCTTCCTGTTGACGCAACCTTTCATCAAAATGTTCGAGCGGCGACACTTCAATAATCCCCAGCGTTTACCCTGCAATGCCTGAGGGCCAGCGCACAATAACAAGGTGCAAGAGCATGACGTATTTCATTGATGTTCCAACCATGTCGGAATTGGTACATGACATTGGCGTGGCGCCGTTTATTGGCGAACTGGCCGAGGCCCTTCGGGACGACTTCAAACGCTGGCAGGAGTTTGATAAATCCGCACGGGTTGCCAACCATTCGGAAGTGGGCGTGATCGAACTGATGCCGGTCGCCGACAACAGCCGCTACGCCTTCAAATACGTCAACGGCCACCCGGCCAACACCGCTCGCGACCTGCATACGGTGATGGCCTTCGGCGTGCTGGCCGATGTCGAAACCGGTTACCCGGTGCTGCTGTCCGAACTGACCATCGCCACCGCCCTGCGCACCGCTGCGACATCGCTGATGGCAGCCCAGGCACTGGCCCGACCGAACTCGCGCAAGATGGCGCTGATCGGCAACGGCGCGCAAAGCGAATTCCAGGCGCTGGCCTTCCACAAGCACCTGGGCATCGAAGAGATCGTCGCCTACGACACTGACCCGCTGGCCACCGCCAAGCTGATTGCCAACCTCAAGGAATACAGCGGCCTCACCATCCGCCGGGCCGGCTCGGTGGCCGAGGCCGTGAAAGGCGTGGACATCATCACCACGGTGACGGCCGACAAGGCCTACGCCACCATCATCACCCCCGACATGCTCGAACCCGGCATGCACCTGAATGCCGTGGGCGGTGACTGCCCGGGCAAGACCGAACTGCACGCCGATGTGCTGCGCAACGCCCGGGTGTTCGTCGAGTACGAGCCGCAAACCCGTATTGAAGGCGACATCCAGCAGTTGCCAGCGGACTTCCCGGTGGTTGACCTGTGGCGCGTGCTGGGCGGCGAAACCGAGGGCCGCCAGTCTGACAGCCAGGTCACCGTATTCGACTCGGTGGGCTTCGCCCTGGAGGATTACACCGTACTACGTTACGTATTACAGCAAGCAGAAAAGCGCGGCTTGGGCACGAAGATCGACCTGGTGCCATGGGTGGAAGACGACCCGAAAGACCTGTTCAGCCACACCCGCGGCCGCGCCGCAAAAAGCCGCATCCGACGCGTTGCCTAACCCAGCTCCCTACCCGGTACTTCCAGATGGCATTCCCAACGCGTTCGATTCAAGCACCTGCAGCAGTGGTCATGGTGCGGCCACATGCCTTCACGCCCAACCCGGAAACGGCAGCCGACAACTCGTTCCAGCGCAGCAGCCCCGACATCGCGGCGCAGGCCCTGGCCGAAGTAGCACGCGATGAAGTCACCCAGGCCGCGGGCAGGCTGGAGGCCGAAGGTGTGCGCGTGCACCTGTTCGACGACTTCGGCGAACACAACACCCCGGACTCGGTCTTCCCCAACAACTGGTTTTCCACCCACCCCGGGGGGCACATTGCGATCTACTCGATGTACTCGCGCAACCGCCGCCGCGAACGGCGCGCAGATGTGATCGAGATGCTCAAGCACGACTACCGCGTGCAGGACGTAATCGACTATTCGGGGCTGGAGCAGGACGAACTGTTTCTTGAAGGGACCGGCGCCATGGTGTTCGACCACCTGTCGCGGGTGGCTTATACCGCGCGTTCCAACCGCGCCGACCCGATAGCCCTGGAGCGCTTCAGCACGCACTTCAACTTCGAGCCGATGGTGTTCGATACCGCCGACGAGCAAGGTACGCCGATCTACCACACCAACGTACTGATGTGCGTGGCGACCGAGTTTGCACTGGTGGGTTTTGGCACGTTTACCAACAAGGCGCGGGCCGAGGAAGTGCGCATGCGGCTGATCGAGTCCGGCCGCGACGTGATTGACCTGAGCAACCAGCAGATCAGCCAGTTTGCCGGCAATGCCATCGAACTGTCCGGGCGTGACGGGCGCATTCTGGCGCTGTCACGCAAGGCCTTCGACAGCCTGACCGGCGAGCAACGCCAGCGCATCGAGCGCTCGGCACGGCTGGTACCGCTGGACGTGCCCACCATCGAGATGGCCGGCGGGTCGGTGCGCTGCATGATTGCCGGCATTCACCTGTCGCCACGCCTGGCTGCGGTGCAGCCGTTGCCGCATTGACACGCACCCTTGTGGGAGCGGGTTCACCCGCGAACACCGGCGAAGCCGGTGCCATGCACCGCGCTGGATTCTTCGCGGGTAAACCCGCTCCCACAAGGGGCGGGTAATCGCCTGCATTCTATGCAAGGCAGATACCACAACGGCCACGCCGAATCGTCAGATCCCACCCCCCGCCAGCAGTTGCGTCATGACCTCGGCCAACGCCTTGACCATCACATCGGCCGTCGGCCGGTGGACAATAACGATTTCATAGCTGTCGACCTCCGGTAGCCCCTGCCCTGCCCCCAGCACCCGGTGCTCACCCGTGGCCGCCCTTGGCGGCAGCAGGCTGATGCCCATGCCATCGGCAACTGCCGCCTGGATACCGCTGAGGCTGGAACTGGTAAAACTGATGCGCCAGCGCCGGCCCATGCTTTCGATAGCGTTGATCATGTCCTCGCGGTACAGGCCGCGCGGCGGGAAGGTCACCAGCGGGATCGGGTCCAGCTCGAAGGCGGGGGTGCGCGCACTGTCGATCCATTGCAGGCGCTCGGGCCAGCAAGCCACGCCCTCCCGGGTGTTGCGCCGCTGCTTGAGCAGCACCAGGTCGAGTTCACCGTTGTCGTAGGCCTGGCTGAGGTCGCGGCACAGGCCGCTGGTCACTTCCAGCTTCACTTGCGGGTGCAGCCGGCTGAACGCCGACAGCGCATTGGTGGTGCGCCCGCCAACGAAGTCCTCGGGCACGCCGAGGCGGACGGTGGTACCGACCATCGCCCCGGCCAGGGCTTCGAGCATCTGGTCATTCAGCGCCAGCATGTGCCGGGCATAGCCGAGCAAGGTCTGCCCGGCGTCGGTCGGCAGCACATCGCGGTTACCCCGCACCAACAGCCGATGGCCGACCATGTCTTCCAGGCGGCGCACCTTCTGGCTGATGGTCGATTGGGTCGAATGCAGGCGCGCCGCCGCCGTGGTGAAGCTGCCGCAGTCCGCCACCACCACAATGGCGCGTAGCAGGTCGAGGTCGAACAGGGCCCTATTCGATTTCACGCTGATAGACATCTTGGTATTCAACTACTGAATGGCAAGACTGCGTTCTATCACGGCTAGTCGCCGAGGGCCACACCTTCACGCCGCGGGTCGGCGCCACCGGACCAGCCCTCGCCGCTGCGCTGGATGATCTGCATGCCGCTGGTCATGGTCATCGTTGTCACCTCATGGCCCCAGGCCGCCAGTTGGCGGATCAGCGCCCGGCTGGCCAGCCCGGCCTCCACTTCGGTGCCGGCATTGCGGCTGCCGAAGTTGGGCAGGCCGGCGGCCCGCTGCGGGTCGAGTTGCCAGTCCAGCAGGCCGATCAGCGCCTTGTTCACGTAGCCAATGATCTGCGAGCCGCCCGGTGAACCAAGGCTGGCCACAAGCTGGCCGGAGGCGCGCGAAAACACCAAGGTCGGCGCCATCGCCGACAGTGGCCGCTTGCCCGGCTGCACCCGGTTGGCCACGGGCTTGCCGTGCTCCTGGGGGATAAACGAAAAGTCGGTCAGATGGTTGTTGAGCAAGAAGCCCTTGACCATCAGGTGCGAACCGAACGCGGCCTCCACCGAGGTGGTCATGGCCAGTGCCTGGCCGCTGTCATCCACTGCGCTGAGGTGCGAAGTGGAAATGCGCAAAGGCGAGCGATCGGGTGCCAGCGCCAGGTCGGCGCCTTGCGGCTGGCCCGGGCGGGCACGCTTCATGCTGTGCTCGCCGATCTGCGCTGCTCGGCTGGCCAGGTAGGTGGCGTCGGTCAGGGCCTTGACCGGGACCGGCACGTAATCGCTGTCGGCCAGATACTGAGCGCGGTCGGCGTAGGCCAGGCGCTCGGCCTCGGCGATCAGGTGCACGGCCAGCGGCGGTGCCTCCAGGCCTGCCGGGGACGTGTTCGCCAGCGGCCGCAGCGCCGCCAGGTCGCGTTGTGGCGTGGCGCGCTGCACGGCTTCAAGCATGCCCAGCGTCTGCAACACCGTCACCCCACCCGACGATGGCGGCGGCATGCCGCAGATGCGCCAGGCCTTGTAGGGGCCGCACACCGGTTCGCGCTCCTTGGCGCTGTACTGCTCAAGATCCTGCAACGACAGGTAACCGGCATTGGCATGGCTGCGCACTTTGGCCACGATGGCCCGGGCAATCTCACCGGTGTAGAACGCCTGGGGACCGTGCGCGGCAATCTGCTCGAACGTTTGCGCAAGCTCGGGGTTGCGCAACGTCGTGCCCACCGCCAGCGGCTTGCCCTTTTCATCCAGGAAGTAGCGCGCCATGGCCGGTGAACGGGCAATGTACGGGTCGCCCGCCACCAGGGTGTGAAGGCGTTCGGAAACCGGGAAACCATTACGAGCCAACTTGATGGCCGGGGCAAAAAGTTGCTGCCAAGGCAGCTTGCCGTGCTGCTCGTGTGCCAGCTTCAACGCGCGCAGTACACCGGGCACACCCACTGAGCGCCCGCCGATCTGCGCCGACCTGAACGGCATCGGTGAACCATCGGCTTGCAAGAACAGTTTTTCCGTTACCTGCGCCGGGGCTGCCTCGCGGCCGTCGAAAGCCTGCACGCGCTTGCCGTCCCAGTACAGGATAAATGCCCCGCCACCGATGCCGCTGGATTGCGGCTCGACCAGGGTCAGCACCAGTTGCATGGCGATGGCCGCGTCGATGGCGCTGCCACCGGCACGCAGCATCGCCCGCCCCGCTTCGCTGGCCAGCGGGTTGGCGGCGGCGACCATATGCCGGTTGGCGTGCACAGGCTGCAGGCCGGTGCGGTAGCCGGAGGCCAGTTCGGGTGGGGCGGGCAACACCTGATCGGCACAGACCCACCCACTCGCGACCGCCAGGCACAGCGCGCTCATCAGCGGTGTGGAGAACTTCATCGTTTTGTTTCCTGCCTTGTCTATTCAGCAGACCACTGTCGGTCATGCGCAAACTTAACTTCAAGACTTGGTGTGATTTTTCTAGGATGCAGGCAGGTCAATCAGGAGCCACCCCATGCGTAGATCACTCGCAACCCTGCTGTTCGCCCTGCTCACCAGCCTTGCCGCCCACGCCGAGAACACCCCCATGGACCAACGCCTGCACAACGCCGCCCGCCAGGACGACGTGCGCACCCTGCAACAGTTGCTGACACAAGGTGCCCCACTGGACAGCCGTGATGAGCAAGGCCGCACTGCCCTGCTGGTGGCCACCCACGGCAACCAGGTTGCGGCGGCCCAAGCGCTGATCGAGGCCGGTGCCGACGTGAACGCGAAAGACAATATTGATGACAGCCCTTACCTGTATGCCGGCGCCCGGGGCCTCAACGACATCCTGCGCCTGACCTTGAGCCACGGTGCCGACCTGAAGAGTACCAACCGATACGGGGGAACGGCGTTGATCCCTGCGGCTGAGCGCGGCCATGTCGAGACGGTGCAGATGCTGATCGATGCCGGCGTGGACGTGAACCACCTGAACCGCCTGCACTGGACCGCACTCATGGAGGCAGTGATCCTGGGGGATGGCGGGCCGCGCCATGTGGAGATTGTGCGCCGGCTGCTGGCGGCGGGCGCGGATCGGCAGATCGCCGACAAGGACGGGGTTACCGCGCTGGAGCATGCGCGCCAGCGCGGGTATCGAGAAATGGAGACCCTGCTGGCCCAATAGGCAAGGTATGCATGGCACGGGCTTCGCCCGTGATCGCCGGCAAGCCAGCTCCCACATTGACCGCATCAATTCAAGTCATGTGCAGTACCTGTGGGAGCTGGCTTGCCGGCGATGAGGCCAAGACGGGCAGCACAGAGCCTCAGACCACTTCTTCGTACGGCAGCCCCACATAGTTCTCGGCAATGTTCAGCAGCCCCGCCGGCGAGTTCAGGAAGTACTCGCGGTCAGCCTCCTGCATCTTCTGGTCCCAGGCATCCTTGTGGCTGCCGAAGTCGTGCAGCAGCTGGGTCATGAACCAGCTGAAACGCTCGCCCTTCCATACCCGGCGCAGGGCCAGCGGCGAATAGTGCTGAAGCAGGTCGGTACGCCCTTCGCCGTACACCTTGACCAGGATGCGATAGAGGTAGTTGACGTCCGAGGCTGCCAGGTTCAGGCCTTTGGCGCCGGTGGGTGGGACGATGTGCGCAGCGTCACCCACCAGGAACAGGTGACCGTACTGCATGGGCTCGACCACCAGGCTACGCAGCGGCGCGATACTTTTTTCCAGGGCTGGGCCAGTGACCAGGTCAGCCGCTACGTCGGCGGGCAAACGGGCTTTGAGTTCGTCCCAGAAGCGCTCGTCAGACCATTCCTCGACGCGGTCCTGCAAAGGTACCTGCAGGTAGTACCGGCTGCGTGTTTGCGAGCGCTGGCTGCACAAGGCGAAACCACGCTCGTGGTGGGCGTAGATCAGTTCGTGATTGACCGGCGGTGTGTCCGACAGCAGGCCCAGCCAGCCAAACGGATAAACCCGTTCGTACTGCTTCAGCACGCCCTCGGGGATGCTTTGCCGCGACACGCCATGGAAGCCGTCACAGCCGGCGATATAGTCGCAGTCCACCCGGTGCACAAGGCCATCTTTTTCGAAGGTCAGATACGGCTTCTCGCCCTTCAGTTCATGGGGCTGGACATTGCTGGCGGAATAGATGATCGGTGCACCGCTGGCTTCGCGGGCCTGCATCAGGTCACGGGTGACTTCGGTCTGGCCGTACACCATCACCGTCTTGCCACCGGTCAGCGCCTTGAGATCCAGGCGCTGACGGCGCCCGCCAACCAGCAGCTCGACCCCTTCGTGCACCAGGCCTTCACGGTCCATGCGCTCGGCCACACCGGCTTCGCGCAGCAGGTCGACCGTGCCTTGTTCCAGCACACCGGCGCGGATGCGGCCAAGGACGTACTCGGGCGTCTGGCGCTCGACGATGACGTTATCGATACCGGCCTTGTGCAGCAGTTGGCCCAGCAGCAGGCCAGACGGACCTGCACCAATAATTGCAACCTGAGTTTTCATTGTTGTTGTCTCTGTTCGGACGATGCCGGCCCTGGACTGGCAGTGGGGCGGCATCTGCTGTTAGGGTTTGCCCTTGCATTTTTACTGGCAAAAATTGCCCATTAAGTGTGCTATTCAATGAATAAACTGCACTTTTGCAAAAAACGTTCGATTAACGGACAGGCCTGACCGCATGAAATCCACCCTCCCCGGTGTCCCGTTGTTCAAGCTGTATGGCGAAAACCAGGCCTGGCCCGGCACCGACCTGCTGCACTGCGAGTCGATCCCGGCGCGTAGCCGTTTGCACCACTGGGAAATCAAGCCGCACCAGCATGCCGAACTGTTCCAGCTGCTTTACGTACAGCGCGGCCAGGCCCAGGTGGAGGTCGAAGGCGTGCGCAGTGCCATCGGCGAGGCGGCGATCCAGGTGGTGCCGCCAATGACCGTGCATGGCTTTCGCTTCAGTGCCGATATACAGGGGTATGTGCTGACCTTTGGCACCGCACTGGTGGCGAACCTGGAACAGCGCTTGGGCGCGCCGCTGACGGTGCTGGCGAAACCGGCGTGTTACCCGCTAGGCCAGGACCGCGTGCACCTGCGTAGCCTGATCGGCACTTTGCAGCAGGAGTACCAAGGCAATGCCCCCGCGCGGGCGGCCATGCTCGAAGCGCTGGTGACCGCGCTGATGGTGTGGATCAGCCGCCGCCAGCAACTGGGGCAAGCGCCGCGCAATCGGGATGAGCGTGACCGCCAGTTGTTGGGGCAGTACCTGCGACTGGTCGAAGCGCATTACCGCGAGCACCTGTCGGTAGAGGACTTCGCCGCGCGATTGAATGTTCCGAGCCTGCAACTGAACCAGTTGTGCCGGGCGCTGAGTGGCCAGACTGCGCTGCAGGTGCTGCACCAGCGCTTGCTGCTGGAGGCGCGGCGCAACCTGATCTATACGCGGATGAGTATCGGGCAGCTGTCGGATAACCTGGGGTTCACCGACCCAACTTACTTTGCCCGGTGGTTCAAGCGCTTGAGTGGGCAGACGCCCAATGGGTATCGCAGGTCGGTGCAGCCGGAATGAATTGTGGCTGTCTGTACCGGCCTCTTCGCGGGCACGCCCGCTCCCACAGGTATTGCATCACGCCCGCAAGCGGCGCACCTCTGTGGGAGCGGGCAAGCCCGCGAAGAGGCCGGTGCAAGCAACACGCATTTTCAGCCCTTGCTTGACGTATACGTAAACCTGCCCTCAGGATAACCGCATACCCCACGCCGAGCCCCAGCATGAGCACCCAGACCTACAGCATCTCCGACCTGTCCCGCGAGCTGGACATCACCACCCGTGCCATCCGTTTCTACGAGGAGCAGGGCCTGCTGAGCCCTGAACGCCGAGGCCTGGAACGTATCTACACGGCGCGCGACAAGGTCAGCCTGAAGCTCATCCTGCGCGGCAAGCGCATCGGCTTTTCGCTGGCCGAGTGCCGCGAGCTGATTGAGCTGTACGACCCCACCAGCGGCAACCTCAAGCAGCTCAACAGCATGCTGGCGAAAATCGCCGAACGCCGCGCCCAGCTGGAACAGCAGATGCTCGACATCCACCAGATGCAACTTGAACTGGACACCGCCCAGGAGCGCTGTGAGCAAGCCCTGGCCGCCACCCTGAACAACAAAGACAACCGCTGAACGCCACAGGAAACCCGCCATGCCCTTGCCCAAAGAAGTCCGTCTGGTCGAAGTAGGCCCCCGCGACGGTTTGCAGAACGAAGCCCAGCCCATCAGCGTTGCCGACAAGGTGCGGCTGGTGGACGACCTCACCGAGGCGGGCCTGGCCTATATCGAGGTGGGCAGTTTCGTCTCGCCCAAGTGGGTGCCGCAGATGGCCGGTTCCGCCGAGGTGTTCGCCGGTATCCAGCAACGCCCCGGTGTGACGTATGCGGCGCTGGCGCCAAACCTGCGCGGCTTCGAGGACGCCCTGGCTGCCGGGGTGAAGGAAGTGGCGGTGTTTGCAGCTGCCTCCGAAGCGTTCTCGCAGCGCAACATCAACTGCTCGATCAGCGACAGCCTCAAGCGCTTCGAACCGATCATGGAAGCCGCGCGCAACCACGGTGTGCGCGTGCGCGGCTATGTTTCGTGCGTACTCGGCTGCCCCTATGAAGGCAAGGTCAGCGCCGAACAGGTGGCCCTCGTGGCCCGCGCCCTGCATGACATGGGCTGTTACGAGGTCTCGCTGGGCGACACCATCGGCACCGGTACCGCCGGTGATACCCGACGCCTGTTCGAGGTGGTATCGGCCCAGGTACCACGCGAGCAACTGGCCGGGCACTTCCATGATACCTATGGCCAGGCATTGGCCAACGTCTATGCCAGCCTGCTCGAAGGTATCAATGTGTTCGACAGCTCGGTGGCCGGGCTGGGTGGCTGCCCTTACGCCAAAGGCGCTACCGGCAACATCGCCACGGAAGATGTGGTGTACCTGCTGCAGGGGCTGGGCATTGCTACCGGTATCGACCTGGACCGGCTGATCGCCGCGGGCCAGCGCATCAGCAGCGTACTGGGCCGCGGCAATGGGTCGCGGGTAGCACGGGCGCGCAGCGCGCAATAAGTCATACGGGTGTCACATAGGTGTGGGCGAAGTGTTACCGCCCCCACGTTTCACAGCAAAAAATCGGGTAACAGGGAAACAAATCGACAGAATTTCAGGCCAGACAATTTCCATGCAAATCGCTAAGCGCTTGATTTTAAAGGGTTTGAAAAAGTTGGCACGCACCCTGCTATATCTTTCGTACAAGAACAAAAAAAATGTGACACCCAATAAAAACAACAGGTAACGGCTCTGACATAACAAGAACAACACGGCAGAGGCGTAGCAAGCAGATCTTTTTGGAGTCGACATGCTTTTCAGGGGTACGCCCCGCGGTCTGGCACAGAACAATAAAACTACCTGAAGGTAGCTACAGCCAGGTTCGGATCAATGATGAAAGCAGGTCAGCGCTCAAAAAAATACGTTTGCTCTTGACCCCGCATGGGGGTCGCTCGCAACACCAAGGCAGGCTGACAAAAACAACAAAAAGCCGGTCTCAATAATAAAAAAAGAGCAAGCAGCAACGCTTTGGGGGGAGCTTCGGCTCCCCTTAGTGCTTCCTGCCCTCCTCATTCTCCTCCTCCTGCTTTTCCTCGTTCTGTCCTTCGATCTTCTCCACCAGCAACGGCATCGTGCCCAGTACCAGCAGGGCCAGTACCGTACTGATCAACGCCGTGGCTTCGCGCCCCATGCCGGCAGCCGTACCGATGGCAGCAGTCATCCATAGCCCCGCGGCGGTAGTCAGGCCTTTCACATGGCTGGTGTCCTGGCCGTTACCTTTGAGGATGGTACCCGCCCCCAGAAAGCCGATACCGGCGACGATACCCTGGATCACCCGGCTTAGCGCTTGTTCATCGGCCCCGGCCATGCTGGGTGCCAGCACGAACAGTGCGGCACCCAGCGAGACGAGCATGTGGGTGCGCACCCCGGCGGATTTGCCTTTGTGTTCGCGTTCAAAGCCCAGCACAGCGCCAAGTATGGCTGCCATCAGCAGGCGCACCAGAATGCGCGTGACCTCGCGCTCATCGGTGACATCGGCGAATTCGGCCTGGATTGCTTCCCAGATGACGTCCATCACAGTTGTCCCCATGCAGAGCCTTGTGTAGCAGATCCGGCCTTTTCGCGGGCATGCCCGCTCCCACAGGTACTGCACCGTTCTTGATATTTGTGGTGATCCTGTGGGAGCGGGCGTGCCCGCGAAGAGGCCAAGCCTGCCCTATGCAGAGTTGACCTCTGCACACAGGGCAAAGTGCCGCTCAGCCTGTTGATGCAGCAACCAGCCCCTCACCGCGGTCCACTCTGTACATCCCCGAGGAGGACTTCACCATGCCCGTTGAAATTGAAGAATCCACCCAACGCTGCACCCTGATCGGCGAAGACCTGCGCATCGAGGGTGATGGCCCTGATATCGAAATCATCACCGACGAACAACTGCGCATGTCCGTGGCCTTGCTCGCAGGCCAACGCGTGCCCATCACCGAATCCGAGGCGGATGCACTGACCGTGGCGGGTGCGGTGGATAGCCGCAGGCACCTGAAGACCAGTGTGCCAGGCTCGGTGATCTAAGGCCTGGCGGGGCCGAGCGGGTAATCTGATACGGTTTTTATCGCAAAATCTGAGCCTGTGCTGATAACAGCCTCAGGGCCATAGTGCTCATGCCTGATCGAGGCCTGATGAGCACCGAACCATGAATAACAGAATCCCTTTTACAGAGATCGCCGCCGCCCCAGCCAGCCACCCACCGCGTCGCATCGACAACGGCATCCACACCCGCAGTTTTACCGGGCTGTACCGTAGCCTGCGCATCGGCTTTGCCGGCGCCCTGTTCGTGCTGTTTTTTGGCACTGCCTGGCTGAACTGGAATGGCCGCCAAGCCGTGCTGTGGGACTTGGGCGAAAGCAAATTCCACATCTTTGGCGCCACCTTCTGGCCACAGGATTTCATCCTGCTGTCGGCGCTGCTGATCATCTGCGCCTTCGGCCTGTTCGCCATCACCGTGTATGCCGGCCGGGTGTGGTGCGGCTACAGCTGCCCACAGAGCACCTGGACCTGGCTGTTCATGTGGTGCGAAAAGGTCATCGAGGGTGACCGCAACCAGCGCATCAAGCTCGCCGCCGCGCCCTGGAGCCTGAACAAACTGGCACGCCGCACCCTCAAGCACAGCCTGTGGCTGGCCATCGGTGTAGTGACCGGGCTGACCTTTGTCGGCTACTTCACGCCTATCCGGCCACTGGCTGCAGAGCTGTTCACATTGCAACTGGGCGGCGTGGCGCTGTTCTGGGTGCTGTTCTTCACTGCTGCCACCTACATCAACGCAGGCCTGCTGCGTGAAGCGGTGTGCCTGCACATGTGCCCGTATGCGCGCTTCCAGGCGGTGATGTTCGACAAGGACACGCTCGCGGTCGCCTATGACCCGCGCCGTGGTGAAGCCCGTGGCCCGCGCAAGAAAGGCAGTGACGTGGGCGCGCAAGGCCTGGGCGACTGCATCGACTGCACGCTGTGCGTGCAAGTGTGCCCCACCGGCATCGATATCCGCGATGGCTTGCAAATGGCCTGCATCGGCTGCGCGGCGTGCATCGACGCCTGTGACGGAGTGATGGACAAGATGGGCTACGCCCGCGGGTTGATCGGTTACAAGTCCGAACACAGTTTGCAGGGCGGCACCACCCACTGGCTGCGCCCGCGCCTGCTGGGCTACGTCGCTGCGCTCGGGGTGATGATCGCGGCACTGGTGGTGGCCTTGCAGATGCGCCCGATGGTTTCGCTGGACGTGATCAAGGACCGCGGCCTGTTCCGTGAAAACGCCCTGGGCCAGATCGAGAACATTTACCTGCTCAAGGTCATCAACAAGACCGAGCGCACCCAGCACTATGCGCTGCGCCTGTTGGACGCTGACGGTTTCATCTTGCAGGGCAACACCGCATTGGTGATCCCGGCCGGCGAAATGAGCGAACTGCCGGTCTCGGTGGCGATGCTGGCCGAGCGCCCGGCCAGCAGTTCGCAAACGCTGAGCTTCGAAATCAGCGAGCGCGACGACCCTGCCATTCGCAGCGTGGCGCAAAGCCGCTTCGTCGCACCGATGAACCGCTGATCCCTTACACTGACTCCACCTTGCCTGCCAGGCTTCGACAGAAGGCCAGAATGAAACGCTACGAACGCTTCGCCGACGACATTGCCGAACTGATCCGCTCCGGGGTCCTGGGCCCCGGCCAACGCGTGCCTTCGGTGCGCTACGCCAGCCAGACCCACGGGGTCAGCCCGTCCACCGTGTTCCAGGCCTACTACCTGCTGGAGCGGCGCGGGCTGATCCGTGCCCGGCCGCGCTCGGGCTATTTCGTCAACGCCCACGCCCCGCGCCAGTTCAGCGAGCCGCAGGCATTGCAGCCGGTCAGCGAGTCGACTGACGTGGACGTCAGCGGCTTGGTGTTCTCGATCCTCGACTCGATCAAGGACCCCAACACCATACCGTTCGGCTCAGCCTTCCCCAGCCCCGAACTGTTCCCGCTGCAGCGCCTGTCGCGCTCGCTCGCCAGCGCCAGCCGCAGCATGGACCCGCGCATGGTGGTGACCGACCTGTCGCCCGGCAACCCGCAGCTGCGCCGGCAAATTGCCCTGCGTTACATGGTCGGTGGGCTGATGCTGCCGATGGAAGAGCTGCTGATCACCAACGGTGCACTTGAAGCCCTGAACCTGTGCCTGCAGGCAGTGACCCAACCGGGCGACCTGGTGGCCATCGAGGCCCCCGCCTTCTATGCCTGCCTGCAAGTGCTGGAACGGCTCAAGCTCAAGGCTGTGGAAATTCCCGTGCACCCGCGCGAAGGCATGGACCTGGGGGTACTGGCACAGACGCTGGAAAAACACCCGGTGAAGGCCGTCTGGTGCATGACCAACTTCCAGAACCCGGTAGGCGCAAGCATGCCGGAGGCGAAGAAGCAGGCGCTGGTGGAGCTGGTGACGCGGCACCAGGTACCGTTGATCGAAGACGACGTGTACGCCGAGTTGTATTACTCGCAACAGGCGCCAAAGCCGGCCAAGGCCTTCGATACCCAAGGCCTGGTGATGCACTGTGGCTCGTTCGCCAAAAGCCTGGCACCCGGTTACCGCATCGGCTGGGTGGCGGCCGGGCGCTTTGCGCAGAAGATCGAGCGACTGAAGCTGATGACCTCGCTGTGTGCCTCGATGCCGGCCCAGGCTGCGATAGCCGACTACCTGCAGCACGGCGGCTACGACCGCCACTTGCGCAAATTGCGCTACGCCCTAGAGGGCCAGCAGGCCAACATGCTGTCGGCCATCGCCCGCCACTTCCCGGCGCAGACACGGGTCAGCCAGCCCTCGGGCGGCTACTTCCTTTGGCTGGAGCTGCCCGAGCAGATGGACGCCCTCAAGCTGTTCCACATGGCCCTGGCCCAAGGCATCAGCATCGCCCCGGGGCCGATCTTTTCGCCCACCCGCCGCTTCGGCAACTGCATTCGCCTGAACTACGGCAGCCCCTGGCATGACAGCGCCGAACGGGCCATGGAAACCTTGGGACGAATCATCCGCTCGTTCTGAAGTAAATATGCACAATGCCAGCTATAGTTGCCAAACTCGCAGGCAGGATAGCCAGCATGCCCCCGGAAAACACCTCAGCTTGCATCGAGCAACTACAAGAAAAATTGCTCGAACTGGAGGCGCAGAATGCCGAACTGCGCCTCAAGGCGGCCTGTCATGACGTCATGGCAGGCCACATGCATCAAGGTTTCTGTGTACTCGAAATGCTCGAGGACAGGAACGGGCAGCTGTATGACTACCGTTACATCCTTGCTAACGACGCTTGTTTGCACCACACCGCCCACCCCAAACAATTGGGCCGTACGGCCCGCGAAACGATCCCGGACGAAATCGACACCTGGCTTCCGCGCTTCGCAGAAGTGGCGCGCTCTGGGCAACCCTTGCATTTCGAGGAACGGCTGGCGTTGACCGACCGCTGGCTGAAGCTGTCGGTGCACCGTCTGGAGCCCGCCAGCCAGAAACGAGTGGCAGTGATCTTTACCGGCATGCCGGCCGAACAGGTAACCCTCGATAACCTGCAAGCACGTAACCAGGAGCTGTCGAACAAGGTCGACAAGGAACAAGCCAACAACAGGCTGCTAGGCGAGCTGGTCGACCACAGCCTGGCCAACGTGTTTGCCGCAGACCGCAGCTTCAGGCTGCTGGCGATCAACCGCACAGCACAGGAAACCTTCAAGCGCCTGCGCGGTTTCGTACCCAAGGTGGGTGACTACATTCCGCAATTCCTGTCACGCCAGCCGGATATCAAGAGCCAGCTCGACCCGGTGTGGCCACGGGTGATGGCCGGCGAGGCATTCGTCGAGAACATCGCCTTGGGTGGGCCGCACGCACTGCGTCATTATGAGCTCCGCTACAACCCCTTGCTTGATGCTCAGCAGCAAATACAGGGGGGATACCTGTTTGCCTACGACATCACGGAACGCGTCGCTGAGCAGGAGCGCCTGCGAGAAATCGAAAACGCTTTGCGCCAATCCCAGAAGATGGAAGCCGTCGGCCAGTTGACCGGCGGTATATCACATGATTTCAACAACCTGCTCGGCAGCATCCTGGCAGCCCTGGAGGTGGCCTGCGAACGCCAGGCAGAACACCGGTACCCGGAAGCCACACGGCTGCTGGCCATCGCCCGGCAGGACTCCCAGCGTGCCGCCGCGCTGGTAAAACGCCTGCTGGCATTTTCCCGCCAGCAAACCTTGATTCCGCAAACCACGGATGTGCATCAACTGGTGGCCGGCATGCACGACCTGATCAAGAGTTCGCTGCATGAAGGTATCCACTTCGTTGACCAGACACAGGCCGGCCAATGGCTGATTGCAATTGATCCTCCACAACTGGAAAGTGCTTTGCTAAATCTGTGCATCAACGCCCGCGATGCCATGCCATTGGGTGGCAAATTGTGTATCAGTTGTGCGAATGCCTCACTTGATCAAGCACAGGCCAGCGTACTGGACCTCCTTCCGGGTGACTACCTACAGGTCTGGGTCAGCGATAACGGCATTGGCATGGCCGCCGAGGTGGCCCAACGCGCGCTGGAGCCATTCTACACGACCAAACCATTGGGCCAGGGCTCCGGCCTCGGGCTGTCGATCGCCTACGGTTTCGTCCGCCAGTCCGGGGGGCAAATGCAGATCACCAGCGAACCAGGGCAGGGGACGCGTGTTGACTTGTACCTGCCCAAAGATAGCGATGCCGTAGTTGCACCGCTTGCCCTCCCCCAACCGGCAGCCGACAAATTCCCTAACAGGCCCCGCCTGATCATGCTCGTGGAAGATCAGGCCAACATGCGCCTTGTGATCGAAGATGTTTTGCAAGGACACGGGCACGATGTACGCACATTCAGCGACGGGCGCAGCGCACTGGATGCTGTACAGGCCGGCTTGCGGCCTGAGCTGCTGGTCACCGACATTGGCCTGCCGGGCGGCATCGACGGCCGACAATTGGCCGCAGCCCTTCCCTCAGACGTGGCAGTGCTTTTCATTACCGGTTACACCGCCGACCAGGTCGGTGTCGCGCCATCACGACTCTGCAGCGTGCTGTGCAAGCCATTCGACCTGACGTCGCTCGACCAGCACGTCGAAAAACTGCTGGCCAACCTGCATTCGTCGAAATGAACGGCTGTACGCGCAAGGGCAAGCCACACTAAAGTCTGGCTGATACTTATTCTGGATGTCACCATGCCCCACCGCGACCTGTCCGGCCTGCACCGGGAAATCGAGACTCTGCGCCAACGTAACGCGCAGCTCGAATCACAGTTTCGGCAACAGCAGGATCAGGACCACAGCGTCTACCGCTTTCTGTTCGACACGATGGACGAGGGGTTCTGCATCATCGAATTCTTCGATGGCCCGCATGGCCCACTCAGCGACTATGTGCACGTCATTGCCAATGCCGCCTACGCCAAGCACGCCGGCATCCCCAACGTTGCCGGCCAGAAGTTGCGCGAGATGGTACCCGACGAGGCCGACGTCTGGGTGGCCTGCTACGGAAGGGTGCTGCACACGGGTGAGCCTTTGCATTTTGAGCAAGAACTGGTCGCCACCGGCCATGTGCTGTCGGTAACCACCTTTCGCATCGAGCCCGCCAGCAAGCGCCAGGTAGCGGTGCTGTTCAAGGATGTGACCGAACGGCGGCGGGCCGAAGTGGCACTGCAACGTCTCAATGACGAACTTGAACAGCGCGTTCGCGCCGCGCTAGCCGAGCGCACACGCTTTGCCGAACTGGTCGAACACAGCGTTGCCAACGTGCATATGATCGACACCGGCATGCGCTGGGTGGCCATAAACCGTCAGGCCAAGCTCGACTTTCATCACCTCTACGGGGTGACGCCGGAAGTGGGTGACTGCCTGCCCGACCTGATGGCCGGTTACCCGCAAGACCAGGACTTCATCCTGCCGCTCTGGCAGCGCGCCTTGTCTGGCGAGCAGTTCACAACGACGGGCATGTTCGGACCAGCGCCAACACAACGGCATTACGAATTGCGCTTCAACTGCATGCGTGATGCGGACGGTAACGTTCACAGCGCCTATCTGTTTGCATACGACATCAGCGAGCGGGTCGCCGACCAGCAACGCTTGCTCAAAGCCGAACATGCACTGCGCCAAGCGCAGAAAATGGAAGCTGTGGGGCACCTCAGTGGCGGCATTGCCCACGACTTCAATAACCTGCTTGGGGGGATTCAGGGCGCACAGGAGTTGATGCAGCGGCGGCTTGAGCAGAAGCGTTTCGACCAGTTGCCCGAACTGCTGCAGGTTGCCAGTGGCGCTGCACAGCGGGCAGCCGCTGTGGTTCACCGGCTATTGGCGTTCTCGCGCCAGCAAACACTGCTACCGCAACCCACTGACGTATCTCGTCTGATTGCGGGGATGGAGGCATTGATCCAGGGCAGTGTCGGCCCCGGCATAGAGCTGCATTACCGTCTTCAAGAACAGCTATGGTCAACGTTCATCGACCCTCCTCAGCTGGAAAGCGCCCTGCTCAACCTGTGCCTCAATGCACGCGACGCACTGCCGGACGGCGGCAAGGTGCTGATCCACGGTGAGAATCTCAGCATCGATCCGCAGCGCGCGCAGGCACTGGGTCTGTTGCCGGGCGACTATCTTCACCTGGGTGTCGAAGACAACGGGCTGGGTATGTCGCCGCAGGTGCTCGCGCAAGCGATGGATCCGTTTTTCACCACCAAACCCATGGGCCAGGGGACCGGCCTGGGGCTGTCCATGGTGTATGGTTTCGTGCGCCAGTCCGGTCGCCAACTGCAAATTGATTCCGCGCTCGGCAAAAGCACATGCGTGGACATATACCTGCCACGCCACCATAGCCAGCAGGCTGAAGAGCATGCAGGTTTATCTGCAACGTTTGAAGCGCAAGCCAGCGTAACCGGCGCCCTGGTCGTACTGGTCGAGGACCAGGCAGCGCTGCGCGCGGTGCTCAGCGAAGTGCTCGAGGAATCTGGGCATATTGTTCAGGCGTTTGCGACGGGCCCGCAAGCACTGGGTTATCTTGAAAGCTGCCAGTCTCCAGACCTGCTGATCAGTGATATAGGCCTACCCGGCGGGCTGAATGGCCGACAAGTCGCCGAGCGTTGCCGAGCCTTGCACCCGCTCACTCCGGTGCTTTTCATCACCGGTTACGATGAGAGCTCAGTATTGAACCAAGGCCAGCCGCTGGAGCACTCCAGCGTGCTTACCAAACCCTTTGACCTGATTACCTTGGCCAATGAAGTGACAAGGTTGCTGGAGCAATTGCCTGTGGACAAGGAGCGCCAGGGATGAGCAACGACTGCTCTTTGGAAGTAGCCGAAGAACTGCAACGCCTGCATGATCGAATTGCGTACCTCGAACGGCACAATGGTCAGTTGCAGT
The DNA here is from genome assembly GCF_050058005.1 of Pseudomonas sp. WOUb67. Classification (NCBI taxonomy): domain Bacteria; kingdom Pseudomonadati; phylum Pseudomonadota; class Gammaproteobacteria; order Pseudomonadales; family Pseudomonadaceae; genus Pseudomonas; species Pseudomonas sp. WOUb67. The sequence goes on from NZ_CP170112.1 coordinate 4,346,416, forward strand.
CTGCACTGGCAGGCATTGCCCAGCGCCTGCAAGAGGCGGATCGGTACCGGTTCCTGTTCGAAAACATGGAGGAAGGCTTTTGCATCATCCAGTTCATCGACGGCCCACAGGGGCCTCTGAGTGACTATGTCCACCTGATGGCCAACCCGGCCTACTGCCGTCATGCCGGGCTCAACGGTGTGGTGGGGCGCAGGCTGCGTGAGGTGATTCCTGACGAGGCGGATGTCTGGCTGAATTACTTCGGCACCGTGGAGCGTACGGGAGAACCGCTGTACTTCGAGCATGAGCTGCTCGCAACCGGGCGTTGCCTGGGTTTGGCAGCGATCCGCATCGAAACGTCCGAGGATCACCTGGTCGCAGTGATCTTCCGCGATGTGACGGCGCGCAAACACGCTGAAAACGCACTGCGGACCCTGAACGAAGAACTTGAGGAACGCGTGGCACAGGCCGTTGCCAAGCACCAGAAAGCCGAAGCTGCCCTGCAGCAGGCGCAAAAGCTGGAAGCGGTCGGGCAGTTGACAGGGGGGCTAGCCCACGACCTCAACAACCTGCTCGGTGGCGTACTTGGCGCTCTTGAGCTTGCCAGGTTGAGGGTGGCCGACGAACATCAACAGGCGACTCTTCCTGCGCTGCTGGACAGTGCGCACAATGCCGCGCAACGGGCTGCCGCACTTATTCACCGGTTGCTGGCATTTTCCCGCCAACAGACCTTGCAACCCTGCCCTACGAATGTATCAGAGCTGGTCAGTGGCATGCTGGAGCTGATCAGCCGCACCATTGGCCCGCACATCACGCTTGGCTTCTGCCACAACGAGGCTGCGTGGGCCGTGCGCATCGACCCGCCACAGCTCGAAAGTGCACTGCTCAACCTCTGTATCAATGCTCGCGACGCCCTTGCTGCCGGAGGCAGGATCCGGATAACGCTCGACAACCTGCAAATCCCTCCACAGCGCGCCGAGCCACTGGACCTGGCGCCAGGCGAATACCTTTGCCTGAGCGTCGAAGACAACGGGGGCGGCATGGCAGATGATGTTCGGGCGCGCGCGGTCGACCCGTTCTTCACTACCAAACCCATGGGCCAAGGTACCGGGCTTGGCCTGTCGATGGTGTACGGCTTCGTGCGGCAATCAGGGGGGCAGTTGCAGATCGAGTCGACCCAGGGCCAGGGGACGCGGGTGAGCCTGTTCCTGCCGCGGCATCATGCGTGTCCAGACGCCCGCTTGCCCGGCCCGGAAAAATCAGTGGCGTACCGACCTGCAAGCGCCGTGCGAGAGATCGTCGTGGTGGAAGACGTAGACGCCATGCGCCTGGTCATTGCAGAAACGCTGCATGACCTGGGGCATAGGGTCAAGGTGTTCGGAGACGGCCCCATGGCGCTTGCCGGGATGGAGGGCCGCCCCCGGCCCGACCTGCTGATCAGCGATGTCGGGTTGCCGGGGGGTATCAACGGGCGCCAGCTGGCCGACAGGCTGCGATTGTCCTACCCGGGCCTCAAGGTCTTGTTCGTTACCGGGTACGATGAGCATGCCGTGCTTGCCGAGGGCTCTCTGGACGACGGCATGAGCGTGCTGACCAAGCCGTTCACCCTGCCAGCATTGGCAACGCGCGTCAGCCAGATGCTTGAAGCGTGAAACAGCGGGTGCTCAGCGCCCGCCGCTCAGGTCGATGAAACTGCCGGTGGAGTAGGACGCTTTGTCCGAGAGCAGCCAGAGGATGGCTTCGGCCACTTCCTCGGGGCGCCCGCCGCGCCCCATGGGCAAACCGGGCTCAAGCTTGCTGACCCGGTCGGGGTCGCCGGACAAGGCATGGAACCCGGTGTGGATGTAGCCCGGGCGCACGCCATTGACCCGTACACCCTCGCCTGCCACTTCTTTGGCCAGGCCGATGGTGAAGGTGTCGAGCGCGCCCTTGGAGGCGGCATAGTCGACATATTCGTTGGGCGAGCCCAGGCGCGCCGCCATCGATGACACGTTGACGATGGCCCCGCCCTGCCCACCATGCCGGCGCGCCATACGCAGCAATGCATGCTTGGCGCAGAGCATGGGGCCGACGACGTTGGTCTTCATGACTTTGAGCAGGCGGAACTCGGACATGTCCTCGACCCTGCTCTGCTGGCCGATGGTGCCGGCGTTGTTGACCAGTGCGGTGACCGGGCCCAGCTCTGCGTCGACGCGCAGGAACAGCTGGATGATCTCATCCTCGACGCTGGCGTCGGCGCGCACGGCGATGGCCTCGGCGCCCAGGGCGCGGACCTGGCCGAGGAGGGTTTCGGCGGCCTGGTCGTCGGCGTGGTAGTTGATGCAGATGCGGTAGCCCTGGCGGGCGGCCAACAGCGCCGTGGCGGCACCGATACCGCGGCTGCCGCCGGTGATGACGATGACGTTCTCCATGAATTTGCCAATCGCTTGGGGAAAGGAGGATCGACAATAGGCGAAAAGGTTACAGATGGGAATGACCAGGGTCAGCTGAAACAACCCTGTACCTGCCCTGCTCCGCCCTGCGCTTGCTCTTGCTCTTGCTCTTGCTCTTGCTCTGGCTTTTGATCTGGCTTTTGATCTTCGCGACTTCAGGAGGCCGAACGCAGGCCTTGCGGAGGGAGGTGACGGGCATGGATGCCCGTCAAGCGCTGGGCCCCAGGATGGGGCCTGCAGCGCGGTCCTCCCGGGAGCAAGCCCGGAGCGAGGGAACCCCGCAGCGCAGCGCAGGGGCCGGATGATCGGAGCGCAGCGTTTTTTGGTTACTTTTTGCCGCGTTTGGCAAAAAGTGACTCGCCGTAAGGGCGAAAAGGTGAGTCTGCGTCACCATCGCGAACGGACTGTTCTCCGTTTCAATACCGCCGCAGAAGCCCTTGATCTTGGGATGTGGGCCTTAACCCAGTGTACACATTCGTTCGCGTAGGTGGCGCTTAGTCACCTTTCCGCCCTTCCGGCGGGTCCCTTTTTGTCGTGGCAAAAAGGAACCAAAAACCGTCCGCTCCCGTCATCCGGCCCCTGCGCTGCGCTCCGGGGTCCCCTCGCTCCGGGCTTGCTCCCGGGAGGACCGCGCTGCAGGCCCCATCCTGGGGCCTAGCGCTTGACGGGCATCCATGCCCGTCACCTCCCTTCGCAAGCCCTGCGCTCGGCCTCCTGAAGTCGCAATCTGTGTCGCCTGGGCTATCGCGCGCTTAGAAGCAAAAGCCGAAGCAAGAGCAAGAGCAAGAGCGATAACGCCGGAACCTTTGTGGTGTGGATTCGCTCAATGCCCCGCTGATGCCGGCCCAGCCTTGGCCGTGAACGGCGGCTTCGCAAACCACACCAACAAGATCAACCCGGCAAACACCCAGGTCATCAGGGTGAAGTAATCCACCGTCGACATCATGTAAGCCTGCCCGTTGAGTATCTGCTCCAGCTGCGCATAACTCTGCGGGTTGGCCCCGCCCAACTGCTCGAGCGTATGCCGCGTCGCCGGGTCGAACTGGCTGATGTTCTCACTGAGATAAGCATGATGCTGGTCCGCCCGGCGAATCCAGATCCACGTCGTCAATGACGCCGCAAAACTCCCGCCCAAGGTACGCAGGAAAGTCGCCAACCCCGAACCATCGGCAATCTGGTGCGGCGGCAGGTCGGACAGCAGGATGCTCAACGTCGGCATGAAGAACAACGCCACGCCAATACCCATGAACAGCTGCACCAGGGCCACATGCTGGAAGTCCACCTCGCTGGTGAACCCGGCACGCATGTAGCAACTGGTACCGATCGCCAGGAACGCCAGCCCCGCCAGCACCCGCAGGTCGAAGCGGTGCGCGTACTTGCCCACGAACGGCGACATGATCACCGGCAGCAAGCCGATCGGCGCCACCGCCAGGCCGGCCCAGGTGGCGGTGTAGCCCATCTGCGTCTGCAACCATTGCGGCAGGATCAGGTTGATGCCGAAGAAGCCCGCATAACCGCCGACCAGCACAATGGTGCCGACGCGGAAGTTGCGGTGCACGAACAGACGCAGGTTGACCACCGGGTGGCGGTCGGTCAGCTCCCAGATCACGAACACCGCCAGGAACACCACCGAAATCAGGCTGCCAATGATGATGAACGACGATTCGAACCAGTCCAGGTCGTTGCCTTTGTCGAGTACGACCTGCAAAGCCCCGACACCGACGATCAGCGTCAGCAAGCCGATGTAGTCCATCGGCTGGCGGCTGGTGACCACCGGCCGGGTGCGCATCTGCTGGCGCACCACGGCGGCGGCAAACAGGCCGATGGGCACGTTGATGAAGAAGATCCACGGCCAGCTGTAACTGTCCGTGATCCAGCCCCCCAATATCGGCCCGGCAATCGGCGCCACCACCGTGACCATCGCCAGCAGCGCCAGGGCCATCCCCCGTTTGGCCGGGGGGTAGACGGCAATCAGCAAGGTCTGGGTCATCGGGTACAACGGCCCGGCGACCACGCCCTGCAAAATCCGGAAGCCGACCAGTTCGGGCATCGACTGGGCGATACCGCACAGGAACGACGCCAGCACGAACAACAGCGTGGCCCAGATGAACAACTTCACTTCGCCAAACCGCCGGCTGAGCCAGCCAGTCAACGGCAAGGCGATGGCGTTGCTCACCGCGAACGAGGTAATGACCCAGGTGCCCTGCTCGTAACTCACCCCCAGATTGCCGGAAATGGTCGGCAACGCCACGTTGGCGATGGTGGTGTCGAGCACCTGCATGAACGTCGCCAGCGACAGCCCGATGGTAGTCAGCAGCAGGCTCGGCGGCGTGAACTGGGCAGCGGCGTTGTTGCTCATCGCTGGGCCGTCTTGCCGGGTGCGCTGTTGTCGTGGATCAACCGGGCGATCAGGTTGTCGGCCTCGACCAGCTGACGGTCATACACCTGGGTGGTGTAGCTGGCCTGCTGTGGGGGCTGCTGGGCCAGGGCCGGGCCGCTCTGGTCATGCAGGTCGACTTCTACCACGGTGGACAAGCCAATGCGCAGTGGGTGGTCCTTGAGCTGGTCGGGGCTCAAGTGAATCCGCACAGGTACGCGCTGGACGATCTTGATCCAGTTGCCGGTGGCGTTCTGTGCCGGCAGCAGGGCGAAGGCACTGCCGGTGCCGGCGCCAAGGCTGTCGACCGTGCCGGTGTACTTGACCTCGCTGCCGTACAGGTCGGCGCTGATCTGCACCGGCTGGCCGATGCGCATCTCACGCAACTGGGTTTCCTTGAAGTTGGCGTCGATCCATACCTGGTCCAGCGGGATGACCGCCATGGTCGCGGTGCCCGGCTGCAGGCGCTGGCCCAGTTGAACGGTGCGCTTGGCAACGTAACCGGTAACCGGTGCCACCAATGTGGTGCGGGCGTGGTCGAGGTAGGCCTGGCGAAGGTCGGCGGCAGCGGCCATGACCTCGGGGTGCGAGGAAACCACGGTGTCGTCGACCAGCGCGCTGCTGGTGCTGAGCTGCTGACGTGCGCTGTTGACAGCGGCCTGGGCCACACTCAGGTCATCGCGGGCGTGGGACAGCTCTTCTGCAGCAATCGCCCCGCTGTCGGCCAGCACCTTGCGCCGGTTGAAGTCCTGCTGGGCTTTGCGCAGTTCGGCCTGGCGGGTTTCCAGCTGGGCCTTGAGCGAGTCGACATTGCTGTACAGCCCGCGCACCTGGCGCACGCTGCGTGCCAGTTTGGCTTCGGCAGACTGCAGGGCTACCTCGCTGTCGGCCGGGTCGAACTGCAGCAACACCTGGCCGGCATGGACCAGGTCGCCGTCATCGGCACCAATACTGGTGACGGTGCCGGTGACCAGCGGGGTGATCTCCACCACGTTGCCGTTGACGTAGGCATCGTCGGTGCTTTCGTGCCAGCGCCCTACCAGGCTGTACCAGGCCCAGGTGCATGCACCGGCAAGTATCAGCAACAGCAGCAGGCCAAGCAGCCAGGCCTTGCGCTTGCGCGACGGCTCGGGCGCGGCGGAGGGAGTCGGGGTATCTGCGGGAGTGGCCATGACAATACCTTGGATAATTCGTGACAGGGTTCAACGGTCGCCAAAGCGGCGGATCGTCAACGGGTCGCCGGCACCGAGCAAAACCTTGGCCAGCAAGCCTTCCAGGGCCTTGAGCTCTTCGGGCGCCAGCACGCCGCACAACTCGTTCATGGCGGCAGCGCCAATTTCCGGGAGGCGGTCGGCCAGGCGCTGGCCATCGGCGGTGAGCGCCAGGCGCACCAGGCGACGGTCGTCGGCGCAGCGGTTGCGCACAATCAGCTCCTTCTGCTCGAGCCGGTCGAGCATGCGGGTCATCGAACCGCTGTCCAGGCCCAGGTAGCGGCACAGCTCGGCCGGGGTATCCACCTGGTACTGGGTGACGATGATCAGCACCTTGAACTGCGCGGCGGTGACGCCCTCTGATTCGAGGTGCCAGTCGAGAATGCGGTCCTTCAGGATCGCCGCACGGCCAAGCAGCATGCCGATGGCGCAGGTCTGGAAGTTTTCGGGGGAGAAATGGGCCATCGGAGGCTGCTCGGGTAATTGTGTGAAAATATTACTGCCTAGGCAGTGAATGTCAAAGCTTTGATTAGCTAGCTATGAAAAATTTCATATTTCTGCCTGAAATGCGGCCGCTCCTACAGGGATCTGCGCCAGGGCAGTTAGCGGGCTTGCAGGCCCAACGCCTCCACCGTCCCGCAGGCAATCGCCATACCCACCAGCTCAGCCAGGCTGCCCGCCTCTAGCCGCTTCATCACCCGGCTGCGGTAAAGGTCGACGGTCTTCACACTGATGCCCAGTTGCTCAGCAATCTCGCGGTTGTTCAACCCCTGGGCCAACGGCACGAAAACGTCACGCTCACGCGGGGTGAGGCCGTCGATGCGCGCCTGCACCAAGGCCATCGCCTGGTCGCCCTGCCGCGCCCGCCCGGCGTGCTCCAGCGCCGCCTGCACGCTGTCGAGCAGCAGCTGGTCGTTGTAGGGCTTTTCGATGAAATCGCAGGCGCCAGCCTTGAATGCCCGCACCACAATCGGCACATCGGCATGGCCGCTGACGAAGATCACCGGCAGCGCCAGGCCGCGCTCGCGCATCGCCTGCTGCACCGCCAACCCGCCCAGCCCCGGCATACGCACATCCAGCAGCACGCAAGCGGGCCCATCGTCGACGCAGGCATCGAGAAACGCTTGCCCGCTGGCGAACGGCAGGGCTTGCAGGCCCACCGACTGCAGCAGCCAGACTGTCGAGTCGCGCATCCCCTGGTCGTCATCGACCACATACACTTTCGCTTGCACCACCGCCCCCCTTTATCCCCTGCTGACTGCCAGCCGGCAGCACAGTACCAAGCCGCCGTTGTCACCCGCGCGCGCCCATAGGCTGCCACCAAAGCCTTCGATCAGGCTGCGGCTCATGCTCAAACCCAGGCCCAGGCCGTCGGCCTTGCTGGTGGTGAACGGCGTGAAGATTTCATCCAGCCGCTCGGGCGATACACCCGGGCCCTGGTCGGCCACCTCGACCCGCACACCATCGCCGTCCCGCGCGGCGCCGAGCAGGATACGTGACGGCTGGTCGCCGTGCAGCTCGCGGTTGGCATCGATGGCATTGCGCAACAGGTTGAGCAGCACCTGCTCCAGCAACACCCGGTCGGCATACACCGAAGGCAGCTGCGCACTCACGCGCAGTTCCACCAGCACATGGTCGCGCGCGGCTTCCCACGCGCACAGCCGCATGGCCTCGCCGGCCACCTCGGCCACGTCCAGCGCCTGCAGGCGCCGTGGCCCTTTGCGCAGGAAGGCGCGCAGGCGGCGGATCACTTCGGCGGCGTGGGTGGCCTGCTCGCTGATACGCAGCAGGCCCTGCCCTACCCGCTCGCGGGCCTGGGGGTCACGCTCCAGGCCCTGCAGATACCGCTGACTGGCGTTGGCATAGTTGACCACCGCCGCCAGTGGCTGGTTGATCTCGTGGGCGATCCCCGAAGCCAGCTCGCCGAGGGTGGCCAACCGTGCACTGTGCGCCAGGCTTTCCTGGGCTTCGATGCGCAAGGTGATGTCGCGGGACACGCTGACCACCTCCACCACCGCACCGGTGTAGGTTTCGCGGATGGCGCGGCTGGCGATTTCGAACCAGCGATAGCCGCCAGAAGCCTGGCGCACCCGGCAGGTCATGGTGTGATAGCCATCCTGGTCCAGGGCAGCAGCCGCCTGACGTAGCACCTGGCGACGCTCACGCGGGTGCAGCAAGGTATGCACGGCCATGCCACGCAATTGCTCGGGCCACAGGCCAAGCAGGCGAAACGCTGCCGGCGAGGCATCGAGGAAGCGGCCATCCGGACTATGCCGGGAGATCAGGTCGGTGGTGTTTTCAATGATCAGCCGGTACAGGCGCCGGGCACGGCTGGCTTCGCGTGCGCCACGGCGCTCTTCGCTGGCGTCGCGACAGCGCCCGAGCACCTGCTGGCCCTGGTCATCCGGAATGAAAGACCACAGCACGGTGCGCTCCCCCACTTGCACCTCGACGTCGGCAATCGCCCGATGCTGGCGCAGGCACGCACGCACCAGGGCGGCACAGTTGGCCGGCAGCCAGCTGGCCAGCGCCGGGCCTTCGTCAACCCACGCTTGCAGCGCCGGGTTGAGCGCCAGCGGCCTGGCGTCGGCCGCCAGCAAAAGGCTGGGTTGTGGGTCCTTGGCAAGCAAGGGGTAAGCAGTCTGGTCCACGGTAGGCGGCTCGTTGTTATAGTAGTTTTACTATATTGCTATAGTCGATATTCCTACTACCATAGCGACTCGCGTAAAACTGCGACAGAGGGAGCGGCCCACCGTCCGCCCCCCTGCACCCTGAACAGAGCTAACAATCAGCCATCGGGGGTCAAGCGCACAAGCAGCGCCTGCCTCCCCTACAGGATTACCGCATGTCGATCTATGCCCAGGGCCTGATGCCCGCTGCCGTCAACCATGTCGCCCTCACCCCGCTGAGTTTCATCGAACGCACCGCTGCCGTGTACGGCAACTACCCGGCGGTAATCCATGGCGCCATCCGCCGCAACTGGCAAGAAACCTACCAACGCTGCAGGCGCCTGGCCAGCGCCCTTGCAGGCCGTGGTATCGGTCGAGGCGACACGGTGGCGGTGATGCTGCCCAACACCCCGGCGATGCTCGAAGCGCACTTTGGCGTGCCCATGACCGGCGCCGTGCTCAACACCCTGAACGTGCGCCTGGACGCCGAGGCCATCGCCTTCATGCTGCAGCACGGCGAAGCCAAGGTGCTGATTACCGACCGCGAGTTCCATGCTGTGATCGAAGCCGCCCTGGCGTTGCTCGAACACCCACCCTTGGTGGTGGATGTGGATGACCCGGAGTACGGTGAAGGCCGTGCGGTCAGCGCGCTGGACTATGAAGCCCTGCTCGCCGAAGGCGACCCGGAATTTGCCTGGGAATGGCCGGATGATGAATGGCAGGCCATTTCGCTCAATTACACCTCCGGCACCACCGGCAACCCCAAGGGCGTGGTCTACCACCACCGCGGCGCCTACCTGAACGCCATTGGCAACCAGATGACCTGGGCCATGGGCCACCGCCCGGTGTACCTGTGGACCTTGCCCATGTTCCACTGCAACGGCTGGTGCTACCCCTGGACCATTACCGCCCTGGCCGGCACCCATGTGTTCCTGCGCCGGGTCGACCCACAGAAGATCCTGAACCTGATCCGCGAACACCGGGTCACCCACCTCTGCGGCGCCCCGATCGTGCTCAACGCCCTGGTCAACATGCCCGATGCAGCCAAAGCCGCCATCGAGCACCCGGTACAAGCCATGGTCGCCGGCGCCGCGCCCCCGGCCAAGGTCATTGGCGCCGTGGAAGAGATGGGCATCCACGTCACCCACACCTACGGCCTGACCGAAGTCTACGGCCCGGTGACCGTGTGTGCCTGGCATGACGAATGGGACGAGCTTTCGCTGGAAGCGCGTGCCCGGATCAAGTCGCGTCAGGGCGTACGCTACCCGACCCTGGACGGGCTGATGGTGGCCGACCCGCAGACACTCCAGCCGGTGGCACGCGATGGCAACACGCTGGGCGAGATCTTCATGCGCGGCAACACCGTGATGAAGGGCTACCTGAAAAACCCCGAAGCCACCGCCGAAGCGTTCCGTGGCGGCTGGTTCCACACCGGTGACCTGGCCGTGTGGCATGCCGACGGCTATGTCGAGATCAAGGACCGGCTCAAGGACATCATCATTTCCGGTGGCGAGAACATCTCCACCATTGAAGTCGAGGACGCCCTGTACAAACACCCGGCAGTGCTTGAAGCCGCCGTGGTGGCGCGCCCGGATGAAAAGTGGGGGGAAACCCCGTGCGCGTTCATTGCCCTGAAGCCAGGCCGGGAAGACACCCGCGAAGCCGACATCACCAGCTGGTGCCGCGAGCACCTGGCCGGGTTCAAGGTGCCGAAGACCGTGGTGTTTGGTGAGCTGCCGAAAACCTCCACCGGCAAGATCCAGAAGTACGTCCTGCGCGACCGGGCCAAAACCCTCTGAACCCGTAACGGCCCCGGCGTTTCCCTGTAGGAGCAGCCTTGTGCTGCGAAGAGGCCCTTACCGGCGAAGACTACCTTCAGCCATGCCGGCCCTTTCGCAGCACAAGGCTGCTCCTACACAGGTACGGCGCAACCTTGACAGATATCCTCTTCACTTCAAGAGCCCCTGATGACTACTTACTCCGCCCCCCTGCGCGACATGCGCTTCGTCCTGCATGACGTGTTCAACGCTCCGGCCCTGTGGGCCCGCCTGCCCGCCCTGGCCGAGCGCATCGATGCCGACACCGCCGACGCCATCCTGGAAGAAGCAGCCAAAGTCACTGGCCAGCTGATCGCCCCGCTCAGCCGTAACGGCGACGAGCAAGGTGTGCGCTTCGACGCCGGCCAGGTCACCACACCAGACGGTTTTCGCCAAGCCTGGCAGACCTACCGCGAAGGCGGCTGGGTCGGCCTGGGCGGCAACCCGGCATTTGGCGGCATGGGCATGCCGAAAATGCTCGGGGTGCTGTTCGAAGAAATGCTCTACGCCGCCGACTGCAGCTTCAGCCTGTATTCGGCGTTGAGCGCCGGCAGCTGCCTGGCAATCGATGCCCACGCCAGCGAAACGCTCAAGGCAACTTACTTGCCACCTCTGTATGAGGGCCGCTGGGCCGGCACCATGTGCCTGACCGAGCCCCATGCCGGTACCGACCTGGGGCTGATCCGCAGCCGCGCCGAACCCCAGGCCGACGGTAGCTATCGCATCAGCGGCAGCAAGATTTTCATCACCGGCGGCGAACAGGACCTGACCGAGAACATCATCCACCTGGTGCTGGCCAAGCTGCCGGATTCGCCCGCCGGCGCCAAAGGCATCTCGCTGTTCCTTGTACCGAAATACCGGGTCGAGGCCGATGGCCGACTGGGCGCGCGCAACGCCGCCTACTGTGGTTCGATCGAGCACAAGATGGGCATCAAGGCTTCGGCCACCTGCGTGATGAACTTCGACGATGCCGAGGGTTACCTGGTGGGCGAGTCGAACAAGGGCCTGGCGGCCATGTTCACCATGATGAACTACGAGCGCCTGTCCATCGGCATCCAGGGCATCGGTTGTGCCGAAGCGTCCTACCAGAGCGCCGCCCGGTACGCCAACGAGCGCCTGCAAAGCCGCGCCGCCACTGGCCCGCAGGCACACGACAAGGCTGCCGACCCGATCATCCACCACGGTGATGTACGGCGCATGCTGCTGACCATGCGCACCCTCACCGAAGGTGGCCGGGCGTTTGCCGCCTACGTCGGCCAGCAACTGGACCTGGCGCGTTACGCCGAAGACGCCGGTGAACGTGAGCATGCCCAGCGCCTGGTGGCACTGTTGACGCCAGTGGCCAAGGCCTTCTTCACCGACAACGGCCTGGAAACCTGCGTGCTCGGCCAGCAGGTATACGGTGGCCATGGCTACATTCGCGAATGGGGGCAGGAGCAGCGGGTGCGCGATGTACGCATCGCGCAGATCTATGAAGGTACCAACGGTATCCAGGCGCTCGACCTGCTGGGGCGCAAGGTGCTGGGCGACGGTGGCCAGGCACTGGCCAGCTTTGCCGCCGAAGTACGTGCTTTCAGTGTTGATGCACCGCTGCACCGCGAGGCGTTGCAGGCGAGCCTGGCGCGGCTGGAGGCTACCAGCGCCTGGCTGCGGGCACGGGCAGGCGAGGATGCCAACCTGGTCAGTGCGGTGGCGGTGGAGTACCTGCAGCTGTTCGGGCTGACGGCGTATGCCTACATGTGGGCGCGGATGGCGGCGGCGGCCTTGGCCAGGCATGAGGAGGATGACGCGTTTCATGGGGCCAAGCTTGCGTGTGCGGCGTTCTTCTTCCAGCGGGTGTTGCCGCGGGGGTTGGGGCTGGAGGCCAGTATCAGGGCAGGCAGTGACAGCCTTTATGGGCTGGAGGCGGCGCAGTTCTAAACAGCGTATCGAGCGCACGCTTTTTGTAGGAGCAGCCTTGCGCTGCGAAGAGGCCGCGGCAGGATTGCCGCATCTGTACAGCAAACACTGGCCTCTTCGGAGCACAAGGCTGCTGCTACAAAAGCAATTTCGGCCATCGCCATGCTTTACGCGAAGGGTTCTCAGACGCTGAAAAACCGTTGCAAATCCGACGAAAAACCGTCACAACTGATAGTCATTCGCCATTACGTCGGTTCTCGGGAGCCCTCTAGCAAGGGTAGAATACGCAAAATCCGGAGCCGCAATGAACCACGACCGCCTCAACCCCAGCCCTGACGATGCCATCACCGACGCCGCCGCGCATTGGTGCATGCGCCTGCACGCCGAAGATTGCACGGCGTCCGAGCGCGAGGCGTTTGCCCGCTGGCTGGCGGCGGACCCGCAGCATGCCGAGGAATACCAGGCGATGCTGGAGATCTGGCAAACCGCCGACCTGTTGCCACGCAACGCCACCGTCGTCGACTTCAACCCACCCACTCGGCAACCTGCACGCCCACGCAACTGGCGCCCGCTGGCATCTGCCGCCGCACTCGCCCTGGCCGTGCTGCCGCTGGCCGGCTGGGTGGGCTGGGAACAAGGCTGGCTGCCCAACCACTATCAGCACTTCGAAGCCGGCGACCGCATGCAGACCGTGGCGTTGAGCGACGGCAGCACGGTACAGCTCAACCTCCACACCGAGCTGACCTACCTCAACTACAAGGACCAGCGCCAGGTCACGCTCAAGCGTGGCGAGGCGTTCTTCAAGGTGCAGCACGACAGCAGCCACCCGTTCATCGTGCATGCCGGCAGCGGGCAGACCCGCGTCACTGGCACCCAGTTCAACGTGTGGAAGTACCAGGACCAGGTCAAGGTCACCCTGGTGGAAGGATCGGTACTGGTGTCCAGCGACGGCACCACCGGTGGGTACCGTTTGGGCCCGGGGATGCAGGCCAGTTATCACAAGGGCGACTTCGAGCCACAGCTGGAACAGAGCGACGACTACGGCAACAGCCTGGCCTGGCGCAGCGGCAAGCTGGTGCTCGACAACCTGAGCCTGGAGCAGGCGCTGCCGGTGATCAACCGCTACCTCGACGCGCCGCTGCAACTGGCCGATGCCAGCACCGGCCGCATCCGCATCAGTGGTATCTACAACACCCGTGAGGTCGCGCGCCTGGTCAACAACCTGCCCAAGGTGCTGCCGATCTACCTCACCCGCAGCAAGGACGGCAGCACCGTGCTCAACCGCATCTCGCCGCCGCCCGACAAGGGCTGACCCCCTCGCCCCCTACAGCGTCATCGCCGCCACCCACCCAAACGCCAGCAATGGCAGGTTGTAGTGGATGAAGGTCGGTACCACGGTGTCCCAGATATGGTGGTGCTGGCCATCCACGTTCAGGCCCGAGGTCGGGCCCAGGGTCGAGTCCGAGGCCGGCGAGCCTGCGTCACCCAGGGCACCGGCAGTACCGACGATGCACACGGTGGCCAGCGGGTCGAAGCCCAGCTGCACGCACAGTGGCACAAAGATCGCGGCCAGGATCGGCACGGTGGAGAACGATGAGCCGATGCCCATGGTCACCAGCAGGCCCACCAGCAGCATCAGCAAGGCACCGATGCCCTTGCTGTGGTCGATCCACTGGGCCGAGGTTTCCACCAGGCTTTTCACCTCACCGGTGGCCTTCATCACGTCGGCAAAGCCCGAGGCGGCAATCATGATGAAGCCGATCATGGCCATCATCTTCATGCCTTCTGTGAACAGGTCGTCGGTGTCCTTCCACTTGACGATGCCTGACAGCGAGAAAATCAGGAAACCGACCATGGCACCGATGATCATCGAGTCCAGCAACAACTGGACGATGAACGCTGTGGCAATGGCCAGCCCCGCCACCAGCAGCGTCAGCGGGTTGTACTGCACGCTCACCTGCTCCACCTGCTCGATGCGCGCCAGGTCGTAGTCACGCTTCTTGCGGTAGCTGATGAACACTGCCAGCAGCAGGCCCGCCAACATGCCCGCAGCCGGGATGGCCATGGCGTGGGTGACGTTGACACCGCTCACGTCGACACCAGCACGGGCGACGTTGGCCAGCAGGATTTCGTTGAGGAAGATGTTGCCGAAGCCCACCGGCAGGAACATGTACGGGGTGATCAGGCCGAAGGTGATCACGCAGGCGATCAGCCGGCGGTCGATGCGCAGGCGGGTCAGTACATACAGCAACGGCGGGACCAGCAGCGGAATAAAGGCAATGTGGATGGGCAGGATGTTCTGCGACGACACCGCCACCACAAGCATCAGGCCGATCATCAGCCATTTGACCTTGCCGCCATTGGCGTGGCCCTGGCGATCGATCATGGCCAGTGCACGGTCGGCCAAGGCATGGGCCAGGCCAGACTTGGCGATGGCCACGGCAAAAGCCCCCAGCAGTGCGTAGGACAGGGCAACCGTGGCGCCACCACCCAGGCCGCCGTTGAACGCCTTGAGCGTGCCCTCGATGCCCAGGCCGCCCACCAGCCCACCGACCAGTGCACCGATGATCAGGGCGATGACCACGTGCACGCGGGACAGGCTGAGTATCAGCATGATGCCGACCGCGGCGATCACTGCATTCATGGTTGGCTTACCTCATTACGACAGAAAAAAGCGCGCACTCTGAAGCAGTGGGCAGCAGATGTCAAAAGCGCCATGTTGCGGCGCATTTCTCAGTGATCAGAATTTAAATTGAATGTTTGAATAAAGAAAAATTTGAAGGGGCCGATAAGGTGGTGGGCTGAGGGTGCCTGGCTGGAGATTTATGCCGCTCGTGAGACCGAGCGCCGCCCGCGCGGCGCATCGCCGGCAAGCCAGCTCCCACATTTGTTTCGGGCCAGTAACTACTGTGCCATTGCGCGCGACCGCCTTGTTTGCCCGGCACAATATCGAGGTGGGCGCCAAAGGGGCGCGCGCCTTCACCTCAGGACTCATTGGCCCGAAACAAATGTGGGAGCTGGCTTGCCGGCGATGCGCCGCGCGGGCGGCGCTCGATTTCACAGGCGACAGCAATCTCCAGTCATGCACCTGTCAGCCCAACCCAGCCCCAAAGCCATAACCCTTACTGTTCAAAAAAGGGATCCGCCCCCATGCCTTTGCGCCAACTTTCCATCCAGTGGAAGATCACCCTGCTCGCCGGCCTCTGCCTGGCCGGCATCGTCACCTTGCTCGTCGGCCTGTCGTTGTACCGCATGGACCACAGCTCGGACCTGGTCAAGGCCAGCAGCATGCAGATGCTGACCGAGGCGGCGCAATCGCGCATCGAGTCACAGGGTGAAGTGCAAGCGCTGAACATCCGTCGCCAGTTCATGGACGCCTACCAGTACGGCGCCGGCTTCGCCCGCCAGGTGCTGTTCCTGCGCGAACAGGCAGAAAAGCGCTACCTCGACGCCTTTGACCTGCGTGAAGACATGACGCGCCAGGTGCGCACCGCCCTGCAGGCCAACCCCGACCTGCTCGGCCTGTCGCTGGTGTTCGAGCCCAACGCGCTGGACACCAAGGACAGCCTGTTCGCCGGCAAGGCGGAGCTGGGCAGCAACGAAACCGGGCGCTTTGCCCTGTACTGGTCGCAGCCGCGCGCCGGCCAGCTGACCGCCATGGCGCTGCCCGAACACGACATGGCCAACACCGAGATCGGCCCCAGCGGCCAGCCGGCCAACACCTGGTGGGTGTGCCCGCGTACAACCGGCAAGGTGTGCGTGGTTGAGCCCTACTTCTATGACATCGATGGCCAGCAGGTGCTGATGACCAGCATCGTCTTCCCGCTGGCAGTCAACGGCAAGATCATTGCCACCCTGTCCATCGACATCAACCTCAACAGCCTGCAAGCCCTGAGCCAAGAGGCCAGCCGCGGCCTGTACGAAGGCCGCACCACGGTTGGTATCCTCAGCCCGGTCGGCCTGCTGGCCGGCTACAGTGCCGATGCCAGCAAGCTGGCCCAGCGCTTCGACCAGGTGGACCCGGCCAACGGCGCCGAACTGGTACGCAAGCTGGCCGATGGCAAGATGACCATCCTGCACGACCAGCAGCGCCTGAAGGTGCTGGCCGCGTTCCGGCCGATCCCCGACGCGCAACCCTGGGGCGTGCTGCTGGATGTGCCGGAAAATGCCCTGACCGGGCCTGCCGAAAAACTCAAGCAGGAACTGGACGCGCTGAACACCAGCGGTACCCTGCTGGAGCTGGGCCTGGGCCTGGCGGCAGCCATTGCCGGCCTGCTGATGGTATGGCTGATGGCCCGCGGCGTTACCCGGCCGATCCTCGGCGTGGCCGCCATGCTCAAGGACATTGCCAGCGGCGAAGGCGACCTGACCCGCCGCCTGACCTATCAGAAGCAGGACGAGCTGGGTGAACTGGCCGGCTGGTTCAACCGCTTCCTCGACAAGTTGCAGCCGACCATTGCCGAGGTCAAACGCTCGGTGCAGGCCGCCCGAGGCACTGCCGACCAGTCCTCGGCCATCGCTACGCAAACCAGCGCCGGCATGGAGCAGCAATACCGCCAGGTCGACCAGGTGGCCACGGCCTCGCACGAAATGAGCGCTACGGCCCAGGACGTGGCGCGCAGTGCTTCCCAGGCGGCCCAGGCCGCCCGTGATGCCGACCAGGCCACCCGCGAAGGCCTGGCAGTCATCGACCGTACCACCCAAAGCATCGACGCCCTGGCCGCCGACATGAGCAACGCCATGGCCGAAGTCGAAGGCCTGGCGCAGAACAGCGAGAAGATCGGTTCGGTGCTGGAAGTGATCCGCTCGATTGCAGAGCAGACCAACCTGCTGGCGCTCAACGCGGCCATCGAGGCAGCCCGTGCGGGTGAAGCCGGCCGTGGCTTTGCCGTGGTTGCCGATGAAGTGCGCAACCTGGCCCGACGCACCCAGGAGTCGGTGGAAGAAACCCGCCAGGTGATCGAGGCCCTGCAGGACGGCACCCGCGAAGTGGTCGGCGCCATGGACAACAGCCACCGCCAGGCCCAGGGCGGTGTCGAACAGGTTGGCCAGGCCGTGACTGCGCTGCAGCGTATCGGCCAGGCGGTGACGGTGATCACCGACATGAACCTGCAGATTGCCTCGGCCGCCGAAGAGCAAAGCGCTGTAGCCGAAGAGATCAACAGCAACGTGGCAACCATCCGCGATGTCACCGAATCGCTGTCGGGCCAGGCCAACGAGTCGGCGCGTGTCAGCCAGTCCCTGAACAGCCTGGCCAACCAGCAGCAGGCGCTGATGGACCAGTTCCGCGTCTGAGGTAAACGGGGCCGCCCCGCGCGGCCCTGACCCCCGCCAATACCTCGTCGTCTACACTTGCCCCCACCCCCAAGGTGCGGCAAACGACGAGGTCTGGATGAACAAATTTGCAACGCTGCTGACCGGCCTGCTGCTGGCCGTAGGCCTGGCCAACACCAACAACGCTGTATCGGCAGAGCAACGCCCACCGATCCATTTCGGTGCCATCGGCTGGGAAAGCGGTGCCCTCACCACCGAAATCCTGCGCCTGATCGTGGAGCGCGGCTATGGCTACACCACCGATACCCTCCCCGGCAGCACCGTCAGCATGGAAGTGGCCCTGGCCCGCAACGACCTCCAGGTGATCGCCGAAGAGTGGGCCGGGCGCAGCCCTGCGTGGGTCAAGGCCGAGCAGGCCGGCCAGGTATTTGCACTGGGCGACACGGTCAAGCATGCCGAAGAAGGCTGGTGGGTACCTGCGTACGTGATCGAAGGCGACGCAGCTCGCAAGCTGAAGCCGCTGGCGCCCGAGCTGCGCAGCGTCGACGACCTGAAGCGCTACCCGCAGGTGTTTCGTGACCCCGAGTCACCCGACAAGGGCCGTTTTCTGAACAGCCCCAGCGGCTGGACATCGGAGACGGTCAACAGCCAGAAACTCAAGGCGTATGGCCTGAATGACCTGTACACCAACTTTCGCAGCGGCTCCGGTGCGGCGATGGATGCCGAAATCGGCTCGGCCATCCGCCGTGGCCAGCCGGTGCTGTTCTACTACTGGAACCCGACCCCGTTGATGGGGCGGTACAAGCTCATCCGCCTGGAAGAGCCACCGTTCGATGCACAGGCCTGGGCCACCCTGACGGATGCCAGCAACCCCAACCCCAAGGGCAGCCGCTCACTACCGGCCAAGCTGTCGATCGGTGTATCCAAGGCCTTCCGTGAAGGCTACCCGGACCTGGTGGCGGTGTTCGAGCGGGTTGACCTGCCGATCGATCGGCTCAACAAGGCACTGGCCAACATGAGCGAAAAACGCACGCCGCCGCGTGAAGCCGCCCTCTCCTTCCTGCGTGAAAACCGCGAGGTGTGGAAAGCCTGGCTGCCTGCGGACGTTGCCGGCAAAGTCGAGGGTAGCCTGTGAGCAATGGCTTTCCCCAAGCCCTGCAATTTTCTTTCGCCGACAGCGTAAACAGGCTGGTCGACTGGCTGGTACTGAACTACGGCGACCATCTGCGCACCGTCTCTGACCAGTTGCTGCAACTGCTGGTCGGCCTGGAGAACCTGCTGCGTCTGCTGCCCTGGTGGCTGCTGTTGCTGCTGGTTGGCCTGCTTGCCTGGCACGCCAGCCGCAGCCTGCTTCGCAGCGCAGTGCTGGTGGCGCTGCTGGCCCTGATCGGCATGCTCGGGTTGTGGGACAAGCTGCTGCAAACCTTGGCCCTGGTGCTGGTCAGTACCGGCCTGTGCGTGGTAGTGGGCGTGCCGCTGGGCATACTGCTCGCATCCCGGCCACTGGCAAGACGGCTGCTGTTACCGGTACTGGATGTGATGCAGACGCTGCCCGCCTTCGTTTACCTGATCCCGGTGCTGATGCTGTTTGGCCTGGGCAAGGTACCCGCCGTGTTCGCCACGCTGATCTATGCTCTGCCGCCGCTGGTGCGGTTGACCGAACTGGGCCTGAGCCAGATCGACCCTTCGCTGCTGCAGGCCGCACACGGCCTGGGGGCAACCCGCTGGCAGCGGCTGCGGCGCATTGCCTTGCCGCTGGCGCTGCCAAGCATCATGGCCGGGCTCAACCAGTCGGTGATGATGGCCTTGTCGATGGTGGTAGTAGCATCGATGATCGGTGCCCGCGGGCTGGGTGAGGATGTGCTGGCAGGCATCCAGACCTTGAACGTCGGCCAAGGTGTGGAAGCCGGCCTGGCGATCGTCGCCCTGGCCATGGTGATCGACCGGATCAGCCAGGCGTATGGGCGTGTTGAGCGTTGAACAGTGTTGCCTGAACCGGCCCTTTCGCAGCACAAGGCTGCTCCTACAGCATGCACAATACCTGTAGGAGCAGCCTTGTGCTGCGAAAGGGCCTGGCCTGAAAATACTGCTCTGTCAGCCTGCCACCGGATCTGATCCGCATGTCTCTCAAAGCCTTGCGCACCCTGGTAACCATCGCCCGCCACGGCACCTTCGCCCGCGCCGCCGACTTGCTCAGCCTCACCCCTTCGGCGGTAAGCCTGCACATCAAGACCCTTGAGGACGAGCTGCAGGCACCCCTGTTCGACCGCAGCCGCAGGCAGGTGGTGCTGACCGAAGCAGGCCAGTTGGCGGTGGCCCGCGCCGAGAGCATTCTGGCTGCCTACGACGAACTGGCCGACGCAGTGGCCAGCGGCCCGAGCCTGCGCGGCCGCCTGCGCCTGGGGGCGATCCATACCGTACTGGCGCGGCGTTTGCCCAAGGCGCTGGTGTGGATCAAGGCCAACCACCCACAGTTGCACATCAGCGTGGCCTCGGGCATGTCGGCGGAGCTGGCACGCCGCGTGGAGGACGGTGAGCTGGACGCGGCAATCACCACTGAGCCGGTCAGCCCGTACCCACAAAGCCTGGATTTCACGCCGCTGTTCGAGGACCGCTTCTGGGCCATCGCCAGCCCCGAACTGGCCGGGCACAGCGTACCGGAGCTGCTCGCCAGTCAACCGTTCCTGCGCTTCGACAAGCGTGCCTGGGCCGGGCGGCAGATCGAGCAGGAACTGCGCCGCCAGCATTTGCAAGTGAGCGAGCAGATGGAACTGGACAGCCAGGAAGCATTGGCAAGCATGGCCGTCATGGGCCTGGGTGTGGCGATCATCCCGATGGCAGACGACGACCTGAAACGCCTGCCACCAGCCACCTGCCTGCCGTTTGGCGAACCACAACTGACCCGGCGGGTGGTGTTGCTTGAGCATGAGAAAAGCCAGCGGCGGCATTTGAGTGCGGTGCTGAAGACTGCGCTTGAGGCGTAGTTGCGCGGGATCTCTGTGGGAGCGGGCGCGCCCGCGAACACCGGCGCAGCCGGTGCCATCCATCGCGTTGGATTCTTCGCGGGCACGCCCGCCCCCACAGTTACCGCCTAACGCCTAAACCATGCATTTTTTCTCAACAGTCAGTGCAGAAAACAACGTTTTTACAGATCAGTCCGCAGCAGTAGTCTGGGCCCGTACCCGACCACGGAACGTCGACCATGCTCCACTTGCTGCTGACCACCCTGCTCCCGATCATCCTGCTGATTACCTTGGGCACTTTCCTGCGCCTGCGCGGCTTTCTGGCCGAAAGTTTCTGGCCCGGTGCCGAGCGCCTGAGCTACTACGTACTGCTGCCGTCGCTGTTCCTGCACGGCCTGGCCACCGCCAACCTCGATGGCGTGCCGGTGATGGGCATGGTCGGTGTGCTGATGCTCTCGACCTTGGCCGGGGCCGTGCTGCTGGTGCTGTATCAAGGCGCGATCAACCACGACGGCGCAGACTTCACCTCGGTGTTCCAAGGCGGCATTCGCTTCAACAACTACATCGGCGCCACCCTGGCCGCCGGCATCTACGGCAGCGCCGGCATCGCCCTGGCGGCGGTGGCCAACGCCGCCATCGTGCCCTTGGTCAACCTGCTCTGCGTGCTGGTGTTCGCCCGTTTCAGCGCCCGCCACAGTTCACCGGCCACGGTGCTGCGGGCAATCTTCGCCAACCCGTTGATCGTCGGTTGTGCTGGCGGCCTGATGTTGCGGGTGACGGGGCTGGGTTTGCCACCGGGCATCGAACCCACGGTCAAGGCGCTGGGCCAGGCCGCCCTGCCGCTGGGCCTGTTGTGCGTGGGCGCAGCGCTGGGTGGGGCCAGCCTGGGCCAGCAGGTGCGCCCGCTGATGGCGGCGTCGGCGTTCAAGTTTCTGGTCATGCCCTTGACCACCTGGGGCCTGTGCCGCGTGCTTGGTCTCAGCGGCCAGGCAGCCGTGGTGGCGGTGCTGTTCCAGGCCCTGCCCACTGCTTCGTCCTCCTATGTAATGGCCAGGCAAATGGGTGGCAACGCCCCGCTGATGGCCACCATCATTGCCCTGCAGACCGTGGCCGCTGCTGCCACCCTGCCTTTGGTATTAATGCTTACGCTTGGCTAGACTGGGAATCAGCCCCCACTCGGAAGCCTTGCCATGCGCCTTGTCTGGATAGTGATCGGCTTGACCTCGGCCCTGCTCGCAGGCCCCTTGCACGCAGCCGACACGGCCAAGGCCGCAGTGGCCGAAGACAAGGCCGAAGTACTGGAGGAAAAGGTGGCCAACGATGCCCCGCCGCCGAAAAAAACAGAAAAACTGACCTCAAGCGAAGCCCAGGCCGTCGACCCGGCTGGCCGGGCGCCACTGGACGACAGCATCACCTGCCTGGCCCGCACCATCTACTGGGAAGCCAAGGGCGCCGATGCCGCAGACATGTCGGCCGTGGCCAGCGTGGTGCTCAACCGCCTAGGCCATGATGGTTTCCCCGACACCATCTGCGGTGTGGTCAAGCAGGGCGTCGAGACCAAGGCCTGCCAGTTTTCCTGGTGGTGTGACGGGCGCCCGGACCAGGTCGAGGAAGCGCAACGCTATGATGTAGCCAAGGAGATCGCACGCAAGGCGCTCAACCAGCAATTGAAAGACCCCACCGGCGGTGCGCTGTACTTCCACGACCGCACGGTGCACCCCGACTGGGCCAAGGCCTACCGCAAGACTGCGCAGACCACGCATTTTCTGTTCTACAAGCCGAACCAGGCGTTGGCGCGTTGATGCCAGAACGGCTGAAAGCCCTGGCGCGATACGAATGATTTGCAACTCATCGCACTTTTCCGGCCACCAGTGGTCTACTCCCTCTTTTGCCGCCAGCAACGATTGCCGGCGTTTTCATTGCTTTGCACCTGCTAGGGCCAAAAGCCCCCGGCTTGTGTAGGATGAGCAGCGCATACCACGACGCTGCCAGTCATAGGGAGATCCACATGCGCGTGCTGTCATCCGTTGCCGCCTTGTCGTTGGGCCTGGTTTTCTCGACCGGGGCGCTGGCTGTCACCGGCGAAGAGGCGCAACTGATCGATTCGATCAACGTCTATCGCAGCAAGGCCCAGCCCTGCGGTGGAGAGGCGTCACTGGAGCTGCCGCCGCTTAATAGCGACACCCGCCTGGCGCTGTCGCCAGAGGGCACCCGTGACCTGCAGCAGGCCATGACCCGCGCCGCCTACCCCATGGTCAACGTGCAGGCAATCAGCCTGTCGGGGCCACGTGATGCGCGCGCGGCCATGCATGCCATCGAAGAAAGCTTCTGCCAAGTGGTGCTTGACCCGCAGTTCGTCGATATCGGCGTCAGCCAGGAGGGCCGCGACTGGCGCATCGTGCTAGCCCGGCCACTGCTCAGCGGCCGCCTGGGCGACTGGCAAGCCGAGGGGCAGAAGGTATTGCAAGAGATCAACGCTGCCCGCAAGGTGCCGCGCCAATGCGGCGGCCAGCCGTACGCCGCAGCCCCCGCACTGAGCTGGAGCACGGTACTGGCCGGGGCCGCCGCCAACCACACGCGGGCCATGGCCAACCAGAACTTCTTCGACCACATCGACAAGGAGGGCCGCACCCCCGGTGACCGGGCGGAACTGGCCGGCTACCTGTACCAGCAAGTCGGCGAAAACATCGCCGCCGGGCGTGACACCGCGCACAAGGTGGTTGATGGCTGGCTGGACAGCCCGGGGCATTGCGCCACGCTGATGAACCCGGATTTCCGCGAGCTGGGTGCCGCCTATGCCGTGGACCCGAAAAGCGATGCCGGGATCTACTGGACCGGCTTGTTCGGCACACCGCAATAAATCTGTAGCACTTGGGGCTGCTGCGCACCCCATCGCCGGCAAGCCAGCTCCCACAAGTACTGCGCAAATCTTGAGCATTGCGCGATCCTGTGGGAGCTGGCTTGCCGGCGATGGGCCGCAAAGCGGCCCCGGCGGCATTGCTTTAGGCTGGGTTATTGCCAGTGCGTAGCGCCAGGGCCGTACAACCAAACCGCCGGCGCACACATTTACCCAGGTAACTGGCATCGCCCAGGCCCACCTCGTCGGCAATCTGCGCCAGGCTGTGGCTGGAGTTGAGCAGGCGCCAGCGCGCCTGCTGCAAGCGCATTTCCAGCCACCAGGCCTTGGCGCTCATGCAGTGGCTGGCGTGGAACTGCCGGTCCAGCTGGCGCCGGCTGATGCCCAGTTCAGCGGCCAGTTGCTCCACCGCCAGCGGGGTGCCCAGGTGGTGACGCATCAAGGCCTGTGCCCGCTGCACCTGGCGCCCTTGGCCCGCGCCCAACTCCAGCGAGCGCAAGGCATGGCGGCTGTCGCGGGTCTCGTCCACCAGCATGTCGGCCAGCCCCTTGAGCGCACGGGTTCGCCCGCAGGCCTGTGACAACAGCGCCACCGCCAGGTCGATGGCCGCCGTGCCGCCAGCACAGGTGATACGGTTTGCGTCGATGCAATACAGCTGATCGCGCAGCACCTGCAATTGTGGAAATGCTGCGCGAAACTCGGCTTCGTGACGCCAGTGCACGACCACCTTGTGCCCCCGTAACAACCCACACGCGGCCAACAGGAAGGCGCCATTGTCGACCCCCACCAGCTTGACCCCGGCTTTGCCGGCCTGCCTGAGCAAGGTTTGGTAGCGTGGCGCCAATGCAGCAGTAGCCATGGCATTGCGCCCGCCGAACACCACCAGATAGTCGAAACTGGCCAGTTCCAGCTGGCCGGCCACCGCCTCGACCTGTACCACCGCACCGCTGCTCGACGGTACCGGGTCGAGCGTGAGCCCTGCCACAGTCCAGCTGCAATAACGCTGCTGGCTGTAGTCTTCGTCGTCGGCGCTGAATCGCAATTTGTCGAGAAAGCCGCCGAATGGCAGCAGGGCGAAATCCGGTAATGGCAGGATCAGCAGACGGATATCAGGCAGCATGGCATTGCGTCCAGAAAAGACTATTCGATGTCCAGATAATACCCTTCCTGACGGGGCGCCGCGCCATAGACTGGCACCCTCCAAATCACCAAGGCTTTGCACCACCATGGCTCTCGACACCTGGCTCATCTACCTGCTCGCCAGCATCGGCCTGTCGCTGACACCAGGCCCCAACAGCCTATTGGCGCTGACCCATGGCGCCCTCTATGGCGCCCGCCGTACGTTGTTCACCATTGTGGGCGGCGTGTTTGGCTTCAGTGCGCTTATCGCCCTGGCCATGTTTGGCCTCAGCGCGTTACTGCAAACCTCGGCTTCGGTGTTGAGCGTGCTCAAGTGGGTAGGCGGCGCTTATCTGGTGTGGCTGGGTATCCAGCTGTGGCGCAGCCCGGGCCTGCACCTGGAATTGACCGAGCGCAGTGCACGGCTCGGTAATGCGGGTTTGTTCCGCCAAGGCTTGTTGTCGGCCATGGCCAACCCGAAGGTGCTGCTGTTCTATGGCGCCTTCCTGCCGCAATTCATCGACCCGCAACGCGGGCTGATGCTGCAGTTCGTGGTGATGGCGGCGACCTTTGCCAGTGTGGAGTTTCTGGTCGAATACCTGTTGGCCCGCCTGGCGTTTCGCGTCCGGCCGTGGCTGGCCAAGGGGGGAAAAGGTTTCAACCGCTGCTGCGGCAGCCTGTTTGCCTTGATTGGCGTGGCGCTGCCGTTGACTCGATAGCATTTTGTAAAGGCATTCGCTGTCCCTGTGGGAGCGGCCTTGCGTCGCGATAGGGCCGCAACGCGGCCCCGGCGATTCTGCATGATTCCAAAATTCCGGGGGCGCTTCGCACACCTATCGCGACACAAGGCCGCTCCCACAGACCATTGTTCAGCTACGCCGGGCCTTGAGCAGGAACACCAGCAACGCGACACCGGGCAACCCTGCCCCCACCAGCGCCACACCTTGCCAGCCAAACTGGCTGAACAGCGCACTGGCCACCGCCGACCCCAGCGCCCCACCCAGGAAGATGCTGGTCATGTACACCGCGTTCAGCCGCCCGCGGCTGGCCGGGTCCAGCGCATACACTTCGCGCTGGCCGATGACCATGTTCATCTGCACCGCAAAGTCCAGCAACACGCCGGTCAGGCCCAGGCCGATCACGCTGTAGCCCGGCGCCGTCAAGCCCAGCAACAAGGCCGCCGGGGCCAGCAGCAGTGCCAACAGCGAGCCGGCCCGCGCATGCCCGGCATCTGCCAGGCGGCCAGCCAAAGGCGCGGCAACGGCGCCGACCGCGCCCACCAGGGCGAACACGGCGATCTGGCTTTGCGACAGGCCATGCTCACCCGCCAGCGCCATGGGCACCGCCGTCCAGTAAAGGCTGAACGCTGCAAACAACAGCGCCTGGTACAACGAACGCTGGCGCAGCAACGGATAGCGGCGGAACAGGGTGAGCAACGACAGCATCAACCCGGCATAGCTGGCCTTGTGCTCGGGCCGCCGCTGCGGCAGGGTCAGGGCCAGCAGCAGGATGATCGCCAGCATCACCCCGGCAGCGCCAATGAACACCGCGCGCCAGCCGAAGTGGTCGGCCACCAGGCTGGACAACGGCCGCGCCAGCAGGATCCCCAGCAGCAACCCGCCCATGATGTTGCCGACCACCCGGCCACGCTGCTGCTCCGGCGCCAGGTGCGCCGCCAGCGGAATCAGCATCTGCACCGCCACCGAACTGAACCCGATCAACAGCGCATAGCCCAGAAACAACTGGCCCTGACCGCTGCTGCTGGTCCCTGCCAGAAGCAGGCTGACACAGGCCAGCACTGCGGTGGCGACCATCAAGCGGCGGTTTTCCAGCAGGTCGGCCAGCGGCACCAGCAACAGCAGGCCCAGGGCATAACCCAGCTGGGTGAGTGAAACGATCAGGCTGGCATGCTCGGTGGACAGCCCCAGGTCCGGGGCGATCAAACCGACGATGGGCTGTGCGTAGTAGATGTTGGCGACAATAGCGCCGCAGCAGAACGCCAGCAGCACGACCAGCGCCCGGCTCAGGCCTGTGGCTACGGGCGGTGCGGCGGCAAGGGAGGGATTCATGCGAGGTACCTCGACAAGGGGTGGAATATGCCGGCTACCTTAACCAGACGCGTCCATGCCGAGAATCCGGCCCCGGCGCAACGCGCTTTTGCGCACAGCGCAACGTTAGTTGTGCCGACCTAACAAACCTTCGCAAAAATCGATAAACGCATTCACCCGTCGCGAACCACGGTGGTTGGGCAGGTACAGGGCGTTGATGCTGTCATTGGCCGTGCCAGGGCTGGCCCGCCAGTCGGGGAACACCCGCAGCAGGCGCCCGGCCAGCACATCCTCGCGCACCAGCCAGTCGGCCAGCAGCGCGATGCCACTGCCCGCCAGTGCGGCTTCGCGCAACATGTCTGCATTGGCGCTGCGCAGCGGCCCGCCTACGTTCAACTCCAGGCTTTCCTGGCCAAGCGCCAGGCGCCAGGGCCGCGCTTTCTGCCCGTAGCGAAAGCGCAGGCAGGCATGCTCCAGCAACTGTCGGGGGTGCTGCAGCGTGTCACGCCCGGCCAGGTAAGCCGGGCTGGCCACCAGCCAACGCTCGAAGCGGCCGAGCTGGCGACACACCAGTTCGTCATTGGGCGACGGGTCGCCGAGGCGAATCGACAGGTCATAGCGCCCGTCCAGCAGGTCATCCAGGCGATCGCTGAGGTCGATGTCCAGCTCCAGCGCCGGGTGCCGCGCCAAAAACGGCCCCAGGTGCGGGGCGATGACCCGCCTGCCGAACTCCACCGGCAGGCACAGACGCAACACGCCGACAGGCTCCTCGCCACGGTCGGCAACACTGGCATCGGCCTCGTCCAGCGCCTCGAAAATGCCCCGCGCACGCTCATAGTAACGGGCGCCGGCTTCGGTCAGGCTGACCTGGCGAGTCGAGCGGTTGAGCAATGTGGCGCCCAGCGCCGTTTCCAGGGCATCGACCAGGCGCGTTACCGACGAAGTCGCCAGCCCCAGCCTGCGCGCAGCGGCAGAGAAG
This sequence comes from Pseudomonas sp. WOUb67, assembly GCF_050058005.1. Lineage (NCBI taxonomy): Bacteria > Pseudomonadati > Pseudomonadota > Gammaproteobacteria > Pseudomonadales > Pseudomonadaceae > Pseudomonas > Pseudomonas sp. WOUb67. The sequence continues at coordinate 4,374,040 of NZ_CP170112.1, forward strand.
CCCTGGGCATCGACAGTGGCCACGAACATCTTCATCGCCAGGAGTTTGTCCATTTGCTGCCCGTCTTCCAAATCTCGGAAAGGTCTTACAAACAGCCGGGCGGGTCAAGAAGCGCGCTGCACGGCATTTGCGTCCATAGTGGCAACACACCTTCAAAGCGAGGCTTTCCATGACACCGAACAACCTGCTGACTGCCCTGCCACCCTGCGACCCTACCAGTGCCGAACGTGTCGACGAACTGCTCAGCCGCCCTGGCGTGCGTGTGGAGCGTATTGTCTCCAGCGGCCAGGCCAGCCCGCCCGGCTTCTGGTACGACCAGGCCGAAGGCGAGTGGATCGTGCTGCTCAGCGGCGCCGCCGGCCTGCGTTTCGAGCACGAGCACCACACCCGCTTGCTGGCGCCGGGCGATTGCCTGGACATCCCGCCCCACTACCGCCACCGCGTGGAATGGACCGCCCCTGGCACAGCCACCATCTGGCTGGCGGTGTTCTACACCAGCTCCACGCCGTGGCCAGCGTGATACCTGTCCACTTTTGTACTCGACCAAAGTATGAATGCATATTACATAACCCGCACAAACACCCCGTTTAATGCATTTTTCAGCACCTGATCTAGACTTTTAGCCACACCATCGCACGATCAGCCCTGCGACAATCAGCCTCATAAAATTATGTACCAACTTGTTAATTAGCAAGCTAAGGGCTTAGACTGCGCGCATTCCACCTGCTGAGATCCCTGGCATGAACGAAACACCGCGCGCTTCTGGCGCCACAAACATCATCCTGATCGGCCTGGGCGTGATCATCGCCCTGCTCGGCCTCCTCCTGGCTGCTGGCGGCATCAAGCTGGCCGGCCTGGGCGGTTCCTTGTACTTCCTGATCGGCGGCCTGGCCATGGCCATCGCCGGTGTCCTCATTGCCCGCCGCAAGAAGGCCGGTGCCTGGCTGTACGCAGCGTTCCTGGTCGGTACCGCGATCTGGGCGCTGATCGACACTGGCCTGGTGTTCTGGCCGCTGTTCTCGCGCCTGTTCATGTTTGCTGCGATCGGCATGGTGGTGGCGCTGGTTTACCCGCTGCTGGCCCGTGCCAACGGCGCCAGTGCCGGCCGTGGTGCCTACGGCGTTGCCGGGGTGATGGCCGTGGCACTGGTGATCGCCGCCGGCAACATGTTCGTTGCCCACCCAAGCGTCGCCCCTACCGGCAAAGGCCCGGGCATGACCCCGGTCGAGGCTGGCAAAGAGCAGAAGGACTGGGCCCACTACGGCAACACCGAAGGTGGCAGCCGCTTCGCCGCGCTGGACCAGATCAACCGCGACAACGTGAACAAGCTGAAAGTGGCCTGGACCTACCACACCGGTGACGTGGCCATCAGCGACGGCAACGGTGCCGAGGACCAGCTGACCCCGTTGCAGATCGGCAACAAGGTGTTCATTTGCACCCCGCACAACAACCTGATCGCCCTCGATGCCGACACCGGCAAAGAGCTGTGGAAAAACGCAATCAACGCCCAGTCCAAGGTCTGGCAGCGTTGCCGTGGCATGGCCTACTTTGACGCCACTGCCGCCATCGCCCAGCCCACCCAGCCGAACAGCTCGCCGGTCGCCGGCGGTAGCGTGCCGGCCGGTGCCAACTGCCAGCGTCGCCTGCTGACCAACACCATCGATGGCCGCCTGATTGCCGTCGACGCCGACAACGGCGAGTTCTGCCAGGGCTTCGGCAACAACGGCCAGGTCAACCTGATGGCCGGCCTGGGCAACGTGCCGGACTCCTACTACCAGCTGTCTTCCGCGCCACTGATGGCCGGTACCACCGTGGTGGTCGGCGGCCGTGTGGCCGACAACGTCCAGACCGACATGCCAGGCGGCGTGATCCGTGGTTTCGACGTGATCACCGGTGAAATGCGCTGGGCATTCGACCCGGGCAACCCGGAAGACCGCCAGGCACCACAGGGCGACAGCACCTACGTGCGCAGCACCCCGAACAGCTGGGCACCGATGTCCTACGACCCGGCGATGAACACCGTGTTCCTGCCGATGGGTTCGTCGTCCACCGATATCTACGGCGTAGAACGCAACAAGCTGGACCACACCTACGGCGCTTCGGTGCTTGCCCTGGACGCCACCACCGGCAACCAGAAGTGGGTCTTCCAGACCGTGCACAACGACCTGTGGGACTTCGACCTGCCGATGCAGCCGAGCCTGATCGACTTCACCAAGGACGACGGCCAGTCGGTGCCTGCGGTGGTGATCGGCACCAAGGCCGGGCAGATCTACGTGCTCGACCGCGCCACCGGCAAGCCGCTGACCCAGGTCGACGAAGTACCGGTCAAGCCAAGCAACATCCCGAACGAGCCGTACTCCCCTACCCAGCCGAAGTCGGTGGGCATGCCGCAGATCGGCGCGCAAACCCTGACCGAGTCGGACATGTGGGGCGCCACCCCGTATGACCAGCTGCTGTGCCGCATCGACTTCAAGAAAATGCGCTACGACGGCCTGTACACCGCGCCGGGCACCGACCTTTCGCTGAGCTTCCCGGGTTCGCTGGGTGGCATGAACTGGGGCAGCATTTCCACCGACCCGGTCCATGGCTTCATCTTCGTCAACGACATGCGCCTGGGCCTGTGGATCCAGATGATCCCGTCGCAGAACAAAGGCGGTGCCTCTTCCGGTGGCGAAGCGCTGAACACCGGCATGGGCGCAGTACCGCTCAAGGGCACCCCGTATGCGGTGAACAAGAACCGCTTCCTGTCGGTAGCCGGCATCCCGTGCCAGGCACCGCCGTTCGGCACCCTGACCGCCATCGACATGAAGACCCGCCAGGTGGCCTGGCAAGTACCGGTGGGCACCGTTGAAGACACCGGCCCGCTCGGTATCCGCATGCACCTGCCGATCAAGATCGGCCTGCCAACCCTGGGCGGCACCCTGTCGACCCAAGGCGGCCTGGTGTTCATCGCCGGCACCCAGGACTTCTACCTGCGCGCCTACGACAGCAGCAACGGCAGCGAAATCTGGAAGGCCCGCCTGCCAGTGGGCAGCCAGGGCGGCCCGATGACCTACGTTTCGCCGAAGACCGGCAAGCAGTACGTGGTCATCACTGCTGGCGGCGCGCGCCAGTCCACTGACCGTGGCGACTATGTAATTTCTTACGCCTTGCCGTAAGACCGCGTCGCCCCATTCGCGGGTAAATCGGATCGCCGCACCGCCGCTCCCACAGGATGCTCACTGCTCTTACGAACTGTGCAGCCCTTGTAGGAGCGGGTTTACCCGCGAATAGGCCCGAAAGACAAACCGAGATTTAGCAATGCCATCCGCAATCCGCATCACCCCCACCCTGCTGCTGGCCCTGGCCAGCACCACCGCGCTGGCCGACGGCGACCTGATGACCCGCAGCACCCTGACCGGTGACTGGGGCGGCCTGCGTCACCAGCTTGAAGACGACGGCGTCAAGTTCACCGGCGACTACAGCGGCGAAACCGCCTACAACGCCCACGGTGGCCTGCACCGCTCGGCGCGCTATTCGCAGAACCTGAAGCTGGGCGTGCAGTTCGACCTGTCGAAACTGTACGGCCTGGACAACGGCGGCAAGGTCCAGCTGACCGTCAACGACCGCCGTGGTAACAGTGCCTCGGAAGACCTGGTCGGCAACCGCCTGCCGGTCCAGGAAAACTTCGGTGGCCTGTACACCCGCCTGACCGAACTGAGCTACGAGCGCACCCTGTTCACCCCGGCGCTCAACGTCAAGCTGGGCTACATGGCCATGGGCAACGACCTGGGCGGCCTGGACAGCGGCATCCTGTGCAACTTCATGAACGCCGGCTTCTGCGGCCACCCGCTGAACATGTCCGGTGGCAGCGGCTGGACCAACTACCCCAACGCTCACCTGGGCGTGCGGGTGAAGTACGACCTGTCGCCTGCCTGGCAATTGCGCGTGGCGGCGTTCAACGTCGACCCCGAGAGCAACGGCAATTCCAGCCGCGCCTGGCATCTGGGCCCCAAGCACACCACCGGCACCGTGGTACCGGTGGAGTTGGTGTACAAGCTGCAGGGTGAACTGCCCGGCGAGTACAAGCTGGGCTACTACTACGACAGCTCCGATGTTAAACGCATCGGCAGCGATGACGAAGTATCCGGCCGTGGCGGCCACTACCTGCTGATCGACCAGGCCGTATGGAACGACCAAAGCTCGCCAGGCCGTAGCCTGCACGCCTTCGGCCAGTACTCGGCATCCAGCAAGGCCGCCTCGCCGTTCACCAAGTGGTACGGCGCTGGGGTGGTGCTGTACAAGCCGTTCGAAGGCCGCCCGAAGGATACCGTGGCGCTGGGTTACGGCCGTGCCGTGCCCAACCCGCGTAGCCGCGATGTGCTGGAAGATGCCGCCTTCAACGCTGGCCAGCAGTTCCCCGACATCGACAGCGCCGAGCAGTTGATCGAACTGAGCTATGGCTACCAGGCGACGCCATGGCTGAACCTGCGCCCGGATGTGCAGTACATCATCGAGCCGGGGGCGTTCTCCGGGAAGGACATCGACAACGCGCTGGTGGTTGGCCTGCAGGTCAAGGCAACCTTCTAATCCGCCGGGGCCGCGCTGCGGCCCATTCGCGGGTGAACCCGCTCCCACAGGGACAGCGCTGGACTGAAGGGCAGTGAGGTACCTGTGGGAGCGGGTTTACCCGCGAAGGAGCCAGCACAGTTAACCCTGCTTGAGGTAATCCACCAACCTCAGCAGCATGGCATCACACCCCCGTAACTGCTCGACACTGACGAATTCATCCGGCTTGTGCCCCTGGTCCATGCTGCCAGGCCCGCACACCACGGTCGGGATGCCCGCCTGGTCGAACAAGCCGCCTTCGGTACCAAACGCCACCGTACCAAATTCATCCGTGCCACTGAGCAACGCCACCAGCCGCGCCGCTTCGCTGTCTGCCGATGTTGCCAGCCCAGGGTAGGCACTCAACGGTTCCAGGCGAATGTCACTGGCCGCATTGACCTTGCGCATACGCGGCAGCAGCTCGGCCTGCGCATAAGTCTGCAACTGGTCAGCCACTGCCTGCGCCTCGAACCCTGGCAGCGCGCGCACTTCAAAATCGAACTCGCACTCTGCCGGCACGATGTTCAGCGCCCTGCCCCCTTTGATCACCCCGGTCTGCACCGTGGAAAACGGTGGGTCGAAGCGCGCGTCGTGATGCGTCGGCAATGCCAATGCATCACCGATATCACCCAACTTGCCGATCAGCTTCGCCGCATACTCGATGGCATTGACCCCATACGGCGCATAGGCCGAGTGACAGGCCGCGCCATGCACGTGGCAACGCATCGCCAGCTTCCCCTTGTGCCCCAGCACCGGCTTGAGCTCGGTGGGCTCGCCAATCAGGCACAGGCGTGGCTTGTGCGGGCGCTGTTCGAGCGCGGCCAGCATCGACCGCACACCCAGGCAGCCCACTTCCTCATCGTAGGAAAATGCCAGATGCACCGGCATGTGCAACGGCTGGGCAAGGAACGCGGGCACGGCGGCCAGCACCGACGCGATAAAGCCTTTCATGTCGGCCGTGCCGCGACCGTACAGATGCCCGTCACGTTCGCTCAGCGCAAACGGTTCGACGGTCCAGGCCTGGCCGTCCACCGGCACTACATCGGTGTGCCCCGACAGCACTACACCGCCAACGTCCTGGGGGCCGATGGTGGCAAACAGGTTGGCTTTGGTGCGCTCCGGGTTATGGAACAGTTCGCTTTCCACCCCCAGCTCGGCCAGGTAATCACGGATAAAACCGATCAGCTCAAGGTTGGAATCCCGGCTGACCGTGGCAAAGCCGACCAGCCGGGCCAGCAGCGCGCGGCTGGCAAAATCACTCATCGCCCGGCACCCCGTAGCTCGGTGCGGCCGTCGGGTTAAGAGCGCGGGTAACGTAATCCTGCATCTGCGGGCGGTACGCCTGCCACAGGCCATCGAGCACACCGATCGGATCGGTATCGGCCCAGTCCACGCGCAGGTCCACCAGTGGCCAGGTCAATTCACCAGCGATCTTCAGCGCTGCCGAGTGCACCGGCCCGGCCTCGCCACCTGCGGCCATCGCCGCATGCATGGCCGCCAGCAAGCGGTCGGCCAGGTGCCCGCCAGCCTCTTCAAAAGCCACGACCATCGCTTCGATCACCTGGGTCGAGGACAACAGGTTACCCGCCGCCGCGCATTGCTCACCGGCCACGGCATTGTGCGTCCCCAATGCCTCGCGCCCTGTGAACAGCGCCACCTGGCCGTGGCTGTCGATCACTGTGACCTGGCGGTACTCGCTCCAGCCATTGGCGCTCAGTACCCGGTCCAGCGCAGCCGCAGGCGGCAACTGGCCCTGCTCCAGGGCATCGAGAATCTGCGGGCCCAGTGCCGGCAAGGTGATGTTCTGGGTGGAAACAGCGCCGACACCCGCACGTACCCACGGGCAGCGGGCGCCCACGGCGATGCTCGACGAACTGATGGCGATGCCGACCTGGCCGGTTTCCTGGCAGCGGCCAATGATGGAGAAGGTCATGTCATGGTTCCTGTTGTGCTGTGTGATACACGGCATTCTGGGTGGAACCTTCCTGCAGGCGAAACCAACATTTTCCGAGGGGTTAGGCAGGAAAAAACTTTGCTGTGGCAGAGATCGCGCGCCGCCCGCGCGGCGCATCGCGAGCTACGCTCGCTCCTACGTTTGTTTCGGGCCAATGATGCCTATGGGATTTGCGCGCGAACGCTTTGGCGCATGCCTCGATATCGAGTTGTATCAACAAGGCGGTCGCGCGCGCCTGTCACAGGCATAACTGGCCCGAAACAAACGTAGGAGCGAGCACAGCTCGCGAAGCGCCGCGCGGGCGGCGCTCGATTTCCGCCTCCCCATAAAAGCCACGACCTACACGGGATCAACCAACCTACAAGCCATAGAATTCGGGGCCTTCGCCATTTTATCGGCAAGCACCAGCTAAATACTATTTTCGCCATTTGTGCAGCATCCCTAGTCTGGCTCCAGGCAACGGCGGTCCTCCAAACCGACCTTACAAAAACCGCCTGAACAAGGGCTCGGACATGACACTGAACAACCTCGAAATCGACACGCTCGTCGTCGGCGCCGGCCAGGCCGGCGTGGCCATGAGTGAACACCTGAACAAGCTTGGTGTGCCGCACCTGGTGCTGGAGCGCAACCGCATCGCCGAGGCCTGGCGCACCGGCCGCTGGGACTCGCTGGTGGCCAACGGCCCGGTCTGGCACGACCGCTTCCCGGGCCTGGAATTCAACCTCGACGCCGACGCCTTCGCGGGCAAGGACCAGGTGGCCGACTACTTCGAGCAGTACGTACGCAAGTACAACCTGCCAGTGCGTACCGGCATCGAAGTGAAGCGCGTGGTGCGCAACAGCGACCGCCCAGGCTTCACCATCGAAACCAATGAAGGGGTGATCCGCGCCAATCGTGTGGTCGCTGCCACCGGCCCGTTCCAGAAGCCGGTAATCCCGGCCATCGCGCCAAAAGACAGCAACCTGCACCAGATCCACTCTGCTGCCTACTTCAACCCCGAGCAGTTGCCCGAAGGCGCGGTGCTGGTGGTGGGTGCCGGTTCTTCCGGGGTGCAGATCGCCGAAGAACTGATGCGCGCAGGCCGCCAAGTGTACCTGTCGGTCGGTGCCCACGACCGCCCGCCACGGGCCTACCGCAACCGCGATTTCTGCTGGTGGCTGGGTGTGCTGGGTGAGTGGGACGCAGAAATCGCCAAGCCCGGTCGCGAGCACGTGACCATCGCCGTCAGCGGCGCCCGTGGCGGCCACACCGTGGACTTCCGTGCCCTCGCCCATCAAGGCATGACCCTGGTCGGCCTGACCCAGTCGTTCGACAACGGCGTGGCGCGCTTCCAGGACAACCTGGTCGAGAACATCAACCGCGGCGATGAAAACTACCTGGCCCTGCTGGATGCCGCCGATGCCTACATCGAAAGCAACGGCCTGGACCTGCCGGAAGAACCCGAAGCCCGCACTCGCCTGGCCGACCCGGCCTGCATGAGCAACCCGCTGCGCGAACTGGACCTGGCCAAGGCCGGCGTCACCAGCATCATCTGGGCCACCGGTTACGGCGTGGACTTCAGCTGGCTGCAGGTAGACACCTTCGATGCCAACGGCAAGCCCCAGCACCAGCGCGGCGTGGCCCGCGAGCCTGGCGTGTACTTCCTTGGCCTGCCGTGGTTGTCGCGCCGTGGTTCGTCGTTCATCTGGGGCGTGTGGCACGACGCCAAGCACGTCGCCGGCCACATCGCCACGCAGCGCACCTACCTGGCCTACCGCGACCGCGAACAGCGCGACGCGGATGAACTGCAAACCAAAACGATCAGCAACGTCAGCACCCTCGGAGCCCACTGATGCCTACCCATACTCGCATCCGCATGTTCAACACCAAGGAAACCTACCCCAACCAGACTCTGGACAACGACCTGTGCCAGGCCGTGCGGGCCGGTAACACCATCTACGTGCGCGGCCAGGTCGGTACCGACTTCGAAGGCAAACTGGTGGGCCTGGGTAACCCTCAGGCGCAGGCCGAACAGGCCATGAAGAACGTCAAGCAGCTGCTTGAAGAAGCGGGCTCCGAGCTGTCGCATATCGTCAAGACCACCACCTACATCACCGACCCGCGCTTCCGCGAGCCGGTGTACAAGGAAGTGGGCAAGTGGCTGAAGGGCGTGTTCCCGATCTCCACCGGGCTGGTGGTCGCCGGGTTGGCCCAGGCCGAGTGGCTGATGGAGATCGACGTGATCGCCGTGGTACCGGATCAGGCGTGACCGGCAACCTGCACAGCGGGTGACACAGGTCGCCTGCCGTGCAGCCAGTTGTGGGTTACCTGCGCCGCCGCTTGCAGCCGCTGTGCTGCGGGCACGCCGGCGGACGGCACCTCCACACTGATGTCCACGCCCGCCGGCAATGCCGCGAGCAATGCTGCCAACGGCAGTTGCCCTTGCCCCGGCAGCAAACGGCGCTCGCGCGCCTCCGGGATGATCAGCGCCTCTGCAGGCGCCAGCATCGGTGCATCACACAGCTGCACTGCACGCAGCAAACGCGGGTCGACTGCGGCGATGTCGGCCACTTGGCCACCGGAGCGGAACAGGTGCAAGGCATCGACCAGGACGCCACTGTTGTCCTGCCCCGCCCCCATCACCACCGCGCAAGCCTGTTGCAAGGTGGCCACCGGCCGCCAGCGCATGAACTCAAGGTCCACACGCAGGCCATGGCCACGCGCCATTTCACACATCGCGGCAAAGTTGCCGGTCAACCGCGCCACATCCTCATCATCGCCGGACACTGTCAGGCTCACCGCTCCCAGCTCGGCACCTGCAGCCAGCAGCGCCTGGTAATCAGCCACCCGGGTTTGCGCCGTCAGCGACACGAACTCGATGTCCGTCACCCGCACGCCTTCCCCGGCCAGCACCGCCCGCAGCTCTCGCATTGCCTGGCTACCGGCCGCAACCGGGTAGGCCAGTGCACCCGCCATCACTGGGTGCAGGCGCAACCCCACCGCACTGAAGCCGGCGTGGCGCGCCTCGCGTACCAGCCGCGCCGGCGTCAGCGCCAGCGCCGTCAGGTGCGCTACGCCCAAGCCGCTCAATAGGTTGCCCTGCCACCACTGAGGTCGAACACGAAGCCGGTGGTAAAGCTGCACTCAGGCCCGGCAATCCAGCTGACCATGTTGGCGATCTCCTCGGCCTTGAGGAAGCGCCCCATGGGGATCTTGGCCTTGCTCGCGGCAATGTGCTCCGCTGTCATCTCGGCCATCAGCGGCGTCTCGACCATGGCCGGCGCCACGCAGTTGAGCAGCACACCGTCCTGCGCCAGCTCCTTGGCCGCGGCCTTGGTGAAGGCGATGACCCCGGCCTTGGCGGCCGAATACGCCGAGATGTACTGCACGCCATCCTTGCCGGCCATGGAGGCGATGTTGACGATGCGCCCGTAGCCACGTTCACGCATGTGCGGGATGGCGGTGCGGCAGCAATAGAACACACCGTTCAGGTCGATGGCGATTACCTTGTCCCAGGCCTCAGGCGGGTACTCCCACGACGACACCACCGGGCCGTTGATGCCGGCATTGTTGACCAGTATCTGAACTTGGCCCAAGCGCGCCAGCGTCTCGGCAAACGCCGCCTCCACCGAGGCCAGCGACGACACATCGACCGCCTGGCGCAGCACCGGCTCAAAGCCGCTTTCCACGCTGTCCCAGCCGTCGACAGCGAGGTCCCAGATCACCACTTGGGCGCCGGCGGTATGCAGGCGCTGGGCGATCGCCCGGCCGATGCCACGCATGCCACCGGTTACGATTGCGGTCTGGCCTTGCAGGTACTGGCTCATTGTTTAGCTCCATTTTCGACAGAAGGAATTTCCGGCAAGCGACGCAGGTCGCTGACCATGAACAGGTAGCACAGCGCCCCCAGCACGGTGATCGACGACACGAACGCCAGGGCCCAGACAAACGAGCCAGTCATCGAAACGATGATGCCGATGGTCAGGGGGGTAACGATGCCCGCTGCGTTGGCAAACAGGTTGAACAGGCCACCACTGAGGCCCAGCAAACCTTTGGGGGCGATGTCGGACACGATCATCCAGGCCAGCGCCGACATGCCCTGGGCGAAATAGGCGATGCACAGGATGGTGATCACCAGCGCGTCGGACTCGACGTAGTTGGCCAGCACGATCACCGAAGCGGTGAGCAGCCCGGCGATTACCGGCAGCTTTCGCGCCACGTTCAGCGAGTAGCCGCGGCGCAGCAAGGCGTCGGACAGCCAGCCGCCGACCAGGGTGCCCAGCGAAGCGGCAATGAACGGCAGCACCGCCACCCAGCCGACCTTGAGCCAGGGCATATGCCGCTCGGTCACCAGGTAGGTGGGGAACCAGGTCAGGAAGAACACGTTGGTGGAGTTGCAGGCGAACTGCCCCAGGCAGATGCCCAGCATGTTGCGGTGCTTGAGCAGCGCCGGGATCTGCGACCAGCGGAACTGGGTGGCTTTCTGCCCGCCATCGACCACCCCGCCACCGGCGGCGATGTAGTCCAGTTCGGCCTGGTTGGCGGTGGTCGACTCGTGCGGCTCGTGGTACTTGCGCCACCACACCAGGCCATAGAGGATGCCCATCAAGCCGACGGCCAGCAGCAGAAAGCGCCAGCCATAGGCATGCAGCACCCAGAACAGCAAGGGCGTCAGGAACGCCAGCCCGGTGTATTCGGCAAAGGTGTAGATACCGGTCGCCCTGGCCCGCTCACTCTGCGGGAACCAGGTAGCCACCACCCGGCTGTTGGTCGGGAAGCACGGTGCTTCGGTCATCCCTACCAGAAAGCGCATGCCCAGCAACGACAAAAAGCCTTGCGCCAGCCCTTGCAGGCCGGTGAACAGCGACCACAACGTCAGTGCCAGCCAGTAGGTGAGCTTGGTGCCCAGCCGGTCGATGAGGATGCCACCCGGGATCTGCGCGGCGGCATAGGTCCACGAGAAGGCAGAAAAGATCACCCCCATCATCGCCGCGTTCAGGCCCAGGTCGGCACTGATGCTGGGCGCGGCAATGCCCATCACGCTGCGGTCGAGGTAGTTGATCATGGTGCCGCCCGAAATCAGCGCCAGGATCATGAAGCGGGTGCGGGTGCGTTGCTGCGCGCGTGCCGGGGTGTCGAACACCCCGAGGCTGGCGTTCTGTTCAGTGTTCATGACGGTTGCTCTCTTGTTATTGGAATGGCAAAACCAGGTTCTAGGCGAACCCGAACAGACGTCGTGGGGTGTCCCACATCACTGCCTGGCGCAGCCGGGCATCCGGCATCAGCCGCTCGGCCAGTTTCAGCAGCGGGCCGTAGTCCACCCGCGAGCGCTGGCGAATGAACGGCCAATCCGAACCCCACACACAGGCATCCGCACCTAAGGCTTCGAGCAAGGCGTGCACATAGACACGGCTTTGCTCCAGCAACGCATCGGCCGCCGCGAACTTCTGCATGCCAGACAGCTTGACGCTGGCGCGGCCGCTGTCAGCCAGTTGCAGCAAGGCCTGGAAGCCCGGTTGCTGTACGCCAGCCGCCACGTCCGGCCGGCCGCAATGGTCGATCAGCAGGCGTGCACGCGAGCCCTGAAGCAGGCCGCGCAGTTCAAGCAGTTGGTCTTCGCACACCTGCACCTGGGCGAACAGGTCGAGTTCGGCAAGCTTGCCGAACAGGCCGTCAACGTCCTTGAGGCTCGCTACCCCGTACAGCGCGGGGTTGAAGGCGATGCCGACCACCCCTTGCGCTTGCAGCGCAGCCAGCGCATCGAGGTGGATACCCGCCTCGACCACCGCCACGCCCTTGAACCGCCCCTGCCCGGTGGCCAGGGCATGCAGCAGGCAGCGGTTATCGGTGTGGTAGCCGCTGTTGGGGCCCACCAGCAAGGCATGTTGCACACCGTAGGTGTCCATCACCCGGGTGAACTGTTCCTGGGTGGCGACTTCCTGGCCGGAGGGCGCATAGGGTGCGTCGGGGTGGTAAGGGAAACGGGCGGGGTCAAACAAATGGTTATGGCAATCGATCTTCGGTTCGTCAAAGATGTTCACGCAGCACTCCCGGCAGCGCCACTGCGCTTGCCTTCAGATCTTGTTATTGTGCGCCGCAAGGGCAATTTGGCTGGGTTCAAGATACTGCGTGGCCGGGTTTGACGCTCATACCCAGATGGCAAAGACCATAACCGAAGGTAATAGATATGCTGCTTGGCAACGAAGGCGCAGACGCAAGTCCCATGGTGTTCAAGCTGCGGCACATGGAAGTGTTCCGTGCCGTGATGCTGACCGGCTCGATCAGCGCGGCGGCCAAGCTGCTGTACGTGTCGCAGCCAGCGGTCAGCAAGCTGATCCAGTACATCGAGGGGCGTTTGAGCTACCGCCTGTTCGAGCGTATCAACAACCGCCTGGTGCCCACGGCCGAGGCGCAGGTGCTGTTCCGCGAAGTCGAGCGGGTGTACCAGGCAGCGCTGGAGGTCAACGAATGTGCCTTGTCACTCGGCGCAGGCGGCCACCGCAAGCTGCGCATCTCGTGCAGCGCTTCGCTGTCGACGGTGGTCATCCCGATAGCCCTGGCCCAGCTCAAGCGTGAAGCGCCTTCGCTGAACATCGAGTGGCAAACCTCGCTGATGGGCGAGATGCCCAACCAGATCCTGTCGAAAAAGGTCGACCTGTCGATTGCCGCCCTGCCCGTGGTCCACGACCACCTGCATTCACAACCCTTCATGCGCGGTCGCATGGTGGTGGTGATGCCACCCGAGCACGCGTTGGCCGGGCATACCTCGCTGACCTTGCAACAACTGGAAGGCCATCCGCTGCTGCTGTTCAGGCCCGACATGCCGTTTGGCAAGCTGCTGGCCGAGCACATCGAGCGGCACGGCGCACAGTTGCCGTCACTGTTGTCGTTCACCAATGCCAACGAGGCTGTGGCGCTGGTCAAGCAAGGCATGGGCATTAGCGTGATCGACGAATTCGTGGCGCAGGACAGCGGCCTGGCGGTGGTGCCGCTGGCGGACGAGATTCACTTCGACATCAGCTTTGTCTATTCGCGCTTCGAGCCGCCGTCGCATGCGGCGATGCACCTGATGCGGGTGTTGCAGGGCCAGGCACAAAAGCTGGGCCGGGCAATAGCACCAACCTGAAAATCTGCAAGCTTCCGTTACCCCCTGTGGGAGCGGGTTCACCCGCGAACACCGGCAAAGCCGGTGCCATACACCGCGCTGGATTCTTCGCGGGTAAACCCGCTCCCACAGGGACGGCGGCGCCGGGCTTAGAAGCCGACGGTTGCCGAGAGCAGGTAGGTCCGCGGCGTGGAAAGGGTCAACCCCGGTTCACTGTCATCGGAAGCCCCCGCCGAGCTCCAGTAGCGATCATCCAGCACGTTCTCGACACTGGCCCGCAAGGTCACCTCGGTAGCGTCCACGTTGAAGGCATAGCGCGCCCCCAGGTCGTAGCGTTCCCAGCCATCGATCTGCTTGCTGTTGTTCTGGTCCAGGTACTGCGAGCTGGAGTGAATGCCCCGCGCGGTCAGGGTCAGGCCATTCACCCCCGGCACGTCCCACTCGGCGCCAAGGTTGACGTTGTACTCGGGCGTGGCCGGTGCGCGGTTGCCATCAAAAGCACCACCCACGGTATCGGTCAGCTCGCTGTCGATGTACATCACCCCACCCAGCACCCGCACCCCTTGCACGGGTTCGCCGAACACGCTCAGCTCGATACCGCGGTTGTCGCGTTTGCCATTGGGGCCGAACACCCGCGAAGTGGCGTTGGTTTCGTAGGCCGGCTGGCGGATGCGGAAGGCACTGGCGGTAAAGGCGACCTGGCCCAGGTCGTACTTGGCCCCCACTTCGACCTGGCGGCTGGTGAACGGCGGGAAGATCTGGTCTTCGTTGACCGAGGTCGACGGCGCAATCTTGCCCTGGCTCAAACCTTCCATGTAGTTGGCGTACAACGACAGCTGGTCGGTGACCTTGAGCAACACGCCGCCAGAGGGCGAGACCTTTTCTTCGTCGTAGGCGGTGTCGCCTTTGACGCCGTCGCTCCAGTCATCCACCTGCACCCGCTGCCAGCGTGCCCCCAGGGTCAGCAGCAGGCGGTCATCGAAAAAGCCGAGGGTGTCGGCCAGGGCCACGCCAGAGAAGCGGTTTTCGGTGTAGACCTCGGGGTCGATGCGGGTGGGGGTACCAGGCGTCGGTGTCGCTACCGGGTTGTAGAGGTTGCTGGGCGCCGAAGCATAGCGCGCGCCGCCGTTGGTGAAGTCCATGTAGAAGTAGGTGGCAGCCAGGTTCAGCTCGTGGCTGACGGGCCCGGTGTGGAACCAGTTACGTACACCCGCCATGGCGGTGCGCACCGTTTCATCGCGGGTAAAGTCGCGCGGTTGCACGGTGAAGTCGCCGGCATCGTTGGTGATGGACACGTTATGCCGCAGAAAGTCATGGTTGCTCTTGCGCGCGCCGACCGCACCATAGGCCAGCAGCGACTCGCTGACGTCGTACTCGGCATGCAGTGCGCCAAAGGTGTCGTTGGTACGCGCCTTGCTCCAGGCCTGGGCATAGTTGTGGCGTACATCGTCGGCGTCCGGCACTTTGGCGTTGGCACCGACCAGCACACGCTCCTGCGGCGCATCGGTGTCACGCTCGGTGTGGCCGAGGTCTGCCGACAACCGCAGGCGCTCGCCACGAAAATCCAGGCCCAGCACTGCCATTTCGCGCTCAACGCGCTGGTGGTCCCATTCGGTATCGCCCGCCTGCTTCACACCGTTGAAGCGCACGCCAAACTGCTGGCCTTCGCCAAAGCGCCGGCCAACGTCCACCGCGCCGCCTGCCTGGCCAGCCGAGGCATAGCTGCCGGTGAATTCGGTGATCGGCTTGTCGCCGGCCCGCTTGGGCTGCACATTGATACCGCCACCCACGCTGCCACGCGGCGAAATGCCGTTGATCAACTGGCTGGGGCCTTTGATGATGTCGACCCGGTCGGCCATTTCCATGTCGATCGAGTAGGTTGGCAAGATGCCGTACAGGCCGTTGTACGCCACGTCACTGTTGAACAGGCTGAAGCCGCGAATGGTGAACTGCTCGAAACGCCCACCCGCCGGGTTGGTGGCCCGCACCGAGGGGTCGGTGGCGATAAGCTCGCCCAAGGTTCGCGCTTGCTGGTTCTTCACCAGTTCGCTGGTGTAGCTGGTGATGCTGAACGGGGTCTCCATGAAATCACGCGCGCCAAGCAGGCCCTGTGCCCCCTGGCGCGCCACCTGCCCACCGGCATAAGGCTGTGCTTCGCCGCCAACCGCCAGGCCGCCGACAATGCTGGTCGGGGCAATTTCCAGCGCCCCACCCGCCTGGGGCGCCGGCACCAGGGTGAAAGCGCCCTCACCTACGGGCAGCAACTGCAGGCCGCTGCCACGCAGCAGCTGCATGAAACCTTCTTCGACACTGTAGCTACCCGACAGGCCGTTACTCTGCCGGCCCTGGACCAGTGCTGGGTCCAGCGAAAGGCTGACGCCAGCCTGGTCGGCAAACCGGGTGAGTGCGGCGCCCAGGCTGGCGGCCGGCACCTGATAGGCACGCCGCGCCGCTTCATCGGCCCAGGCGGGTGCACACAACAACAGGCTCATGGCGAACAACGGACGTACTGCGCGCACCAGTGGGCGCAGGCGGCAAGACATTACTGCAGGCATTGAACAAGGCTCCCCTTTAGTTTCTCCTACCGGTAATGACCGGTGAGTGAAAAAAAGGGGACAGCCTCATGCACGATTTTCTCGCGCTGCCAGGCTGACCCAGTAACGCGTGCGCGTCTGCACCTGCAACGGCAGGCTGGCGGCCAGCAAGGCCAGCACCCGGTCAATATCGTCCAGGCGGAAAGTGCCGGTCACCCGCAGGCGTTCCAGCTCCGGCGCCCAGCGCAGTACACCCGGTCGGTACCTTCGCAGCTCATGCAACAGCTCGCCCAGGGGACGGTCATCCAGGCGCAGCACGCCTTCGCGCCAACCCAACAACCATTCGTCCAGGGCTGTGACCAGGCCGACGCCAGCCACCTGCAAGCTGGCCTGCTGCCCGGCCTGCACCACCCGGGCCGGGCCCCGCAGTGGCTGCAGGCTGGCTGCGCCATCGGCCACCGATACCCGGCAGGCCTGATCGACCAGCCGCAGGCATGCTTCACCACCGCCGAGCGCCACCTGGCCATAAGGCACCTGCAACGTCAGGTTCAGGTTGGCGGGCACCTTCACCGCCACTTCCCCGCGAATCAACGTCAGGCGGCGTACATTCATGTCGATATTCACCGCACTGTCGGTGTTCAGCTGCACGAATGTGCCATCGCTCAGCAGCACCTGTCGACGCTCGCCTACCGAGGTGCGCATGTCGGCGGCCCAGGCCTCCAGCGGCAGCTCTCGGCTGACCAGCCAGGCTGTCGGTAACAGCGCAGCGATACCCAGGGCTTGCTTGAGCAGCGCGCGACGGCCGGTGTCCGGGCGGTCCAGGGTGGCCATGGCCAGCGCGCCGGGTAGTGCGGTAAAGCGCTGGCGCAGCAATGATGCCTTCTGCCATGCGTCTTCGTGCAGGCTGCTGCTGGCCCGCCATTTCGCCAGGCGCAGCAAGTCGCTCTCACTGGCGTCACCAGAGTCCAGCAGCGCCAGCCAATGGGCGGCAGCACGCACGGCTTCGCGGGTTTCAGGGGAATGGGTGGTCATTGCAACTCGGCCAGCAGGCAATGTTCGTAGGCCTGAGCCATGTAGCGTTTTACCGAACGCTCGCAAACGCCCAGGCGCTTGCCGATTTCGGCGTAGCCCAGGCCTTCAAGCTGGCTCCAGAGAAAGGCCTTGCGCACCGGCGCCTTGAGGCCATCGAGCAATTCGTCGAGTGCTTGCAGGGTTTCCAGCAGTATCCAGCGTTTTTCTGGCGAGGGCACATGCTGCTCGGGCAAGGTGGCCAAAGCATCGAGGTACGCCTGTTCCAGGCTGCGCCGTTGGTGGAAGTTGCTCAGCAGGCGTTTGCCGACTGTCAGCAGGTAGGCCCTTGGCTCGCGAATGTCTGCCAAGGGTTGGGCACTGGTCAGTACCCTTAGAAAAGTATCCTGGCTGAGGTCGGCGGCATCCCAGGCATTGCCCAGGCGCCGACGTAGCCAGGTTTCAAGCCAGCCGCGATGCTCCCGGTACAGGGCAGGCAGGCTTGGCTCCGGTGGCGGCGCGGCGTCGATCATGGGGATGGCCCTGCGGCGGCGTAAATAGGATTAATTCTAATTTACGTTGCGCCGCAGCACCAAGCGGTTTGTTACCGGTCAGGCAATCGCCGCATCCACCAGCACCTGCGCTTCCTGCACCAGGCGCTGCAGATGCGCCTCGTCGATGAAGCTCTCGGCGTAGATCTTGTAGATGTCCTCGGTGCCCGACGGCCGCGCGGCGAACCAGCCATTGGCGGTGATCACCTTCAGGCCGCCAATCGCCTGGCCATTGCCCGGTGCGTGGCTGAGGATCTGCACGATCGGTTCACCGGCCAGTTCGGTCGACTTCACCTGCTCCGGCGACAGCTTGCTCAGCAATGCCTTCTGCCGCACATCGGCCTTGGCCTCGACCCGGGTGGCGAACGGCTTGCCCAGTGCCTCGGTCAGGTCGGCGTAGGCCTGGCTCGGGTTGCGCCCGGTGCGGGCGGTCATTTCGGCGGCCAGCAAGGCCGGGATCAGCCCGTCCTTGTCGGTGGCCCAGACCGAGCCATCACGGCGCAGGAACGACGCACCGGCACTTTCTTCGCCGCCAAAGCCAAGCGCGCCGTCAAACAGCCCCTGGGCAAAGTACTTGAAGCCCACCGGCACTTCGTACAACTCACGGCCCAGGCGCTGGGTGACGCGGTCGATCAGGCCGCTGGACACCACGGTCTTGCCCACGGCGGCGTCGGTACGCCATTGCGGGCGGTGGCGGTACAGGTAGTCGATGGCCACGGACAGGTAGTTGTTAGGCGCCAGCAGGCCGTCCGAGGTGACGATGCCGTGGCGGTCGTGGTCCGGGTCACAGGCGAAGGCCACGTCGAAGCGCTCGCGCAGGCCGATCAGGCCCTGCATGGCGTAAGGCGAGGAAGGGTCCATGCGGATCTGGCCGTCCCAGTCGACGGTCATGAAGCGGAAGGTTGGGTCAACCTCGGTGTTCACCACTTCCAGGTCCAGCTTGTAGTGCTCGGCAATGGCCGACCAGTAGCGCACCCCTGCCCCGCCCAGCGGGTCGACGCCCAGGCGCAGCCTGGCGTTGCGGATGACATCGAAGTCGATGACGTTTTCCAGGTCCGCCACATAGCTGCTCACGTAGTCGTGGCGCTGGGTGGTCGGCGCCTTCAGCGCCTGGGCATGGTCCATGCGCTTGACGCCCGCCAGGTTCGCAGCCAGCAGTTCGTTGGCCTTGGCCTCGACCCACTTGGTCACGTCGCTGTCGGCAGGCCCGCCATTGGGCGGGTTGTACTTGAAGCCACCGCTTTGCGGCGGGTTGTGCGAAGGCGTAATGACGATGCCGTCGGCCAGGCCCTGCTGGCGGCCACGGTTATGGCAAAGGATGGCGTGGGACACGGCCGGCGTGGGCGTGTACTCGTCGTCCTTGGACAGCATCACCTGCACGCCATTGGCGGCCAGCACTTCCAGGGCGCTGGCAGTGGCCGGTGCCGACAGTGCGTGGGTGTCGGCGCCGATGAACAGCGGGCCGTCGATGCCCTTTTCCTGGCGGTACAGGCAGATGGCCTGGGTGATGGCCAGCACGTGGTATTCGTTGAAACTCAATTCAAGCGAAGTGCCCCGGTGCCCCGAGGTGCCGAAGGCCACCCGCTGGGCCGCCACGGCAGCGTCGGGGCGGCCGGTGTAGTAGGCGGTGAGCAGTCGGGGAATATCGACCAGCACGCTGGCCGGAGCCGGCTTGCCTGCCAAAGGACTGAGCGTCATGCAAAAACCTCGAGTTCAACAGATGTTGGTGTTGGAACGTGCAGTGTACTGAGAGTTGCAATGCCGTGCGATGGGGGGGATCAAAGAAAACAGCAGGCCTGACTGGTGCGGTTTTCAAGGCAACCACAAGCCCTGTAGGAGCAGCCTTGTACTGCGAAGGGGCCGGTAAGGCTAGAGATCATCTTTGGCTGCAATGACCTCTTCGCAGCACAAGGCTGCTCCTACAGGGTGATGCAATAGCCTGAGTGATGGTGCAAGACAGTAGCTCCCACAAAGACCGTGTAAACCCTTACTCAGGCCGGAACGGTCTAGAGTAGTAGCCACACCCCCAGTAAATGAGGCCCCATGGCTTTTCACCGTCTGACCCGTACCCACCCCCGTCTGAGCTTCGCCGCCGCAGTCGGCCTTGTCGGCGCCTGGTTGATCCCCGCCGGTGACACCGTGCAACACATCCTCGCCGGCTGGAACCTTGGCGTGTGGCTGTACCTGCTGCTGGTGTTGCACCTCACCTGGGATGCCAGCCCGGAAAAGGTCCGCAAGGTTGCCCGCGTCGAAGACGAAAACGCAGGCATGGTCCTGCTCACGGTGTGCATCGCCGCCATCGCCAGCCTCGCTGCGGTCACCCTGCAACTCGTGTCCAGCAAAGGCCTTCAGGGCACGGCTTTGGCACTGCACTACCTCTACACCGGCCTGACCGTGGCGGGCTCCTGGCTGCTGATCGGCTGTATCTTCAGCCTGCATTACGCCCGCCTGTTCTATACCGGGCAAAACCACGAACCACCCTTGCGTTTCGCCGACGGCGAACGCAACCCGGACTATTGGGACTTTCACTACTTCTCGTTCACCATCAGCGTGGCCGTGCAAACCTCGGACATAGGCGTCGCCGGCAGGCAACTGCGGCGGGTAGTACTGGCACATTCGCTGGTGGGTTTCGTGTTCAATACGGCGATCCTGGGTTTCACCATCAACATCGCCGCCGGGCTGCTGGGGTGAGCCTGCCGCTCGTCCGAAAGATGTTTCGCCAATAACCGGGGAGATCTACCTGATTGAAGCGGATAACGGGCGTGATCGTGCGAGGTAAACGTTTGCCTGAAAGCAGCCGCCACATCGGCATGATGACCCGGATGTGACCGCTGTCATGGATTGGCACAAATGTCATGTTGGCAGCCGAGAATCACCGGTAACAGCTGCTATCTTTACATTCCCGGCAGCCACGTGTGTGTGGCGGGCTATTCACCATGTCCAGGCACGGACAAGGAGGCAGGCATGAACAAGATGACGTTCCCCAACGCCTGCCAGGTGATGCGCTGGCATTTCCACCCATTGGGTTTCGAAGCCACCATGGATGCGCCCCGCAGCATGATCGCGCGGCTGTTCGACCGCGCTACCGGCGAAACCCTGATGGCCATCGCCGGCATCCCGTGTGCGGCAATCATGGCCGCAGCCGATGTAGAGCGCATCATCGAAGCCGTCGAAGCGGAAATGGACGCTTTCATCCCCGCCTTCACCCTGCGCAACGCTGTCTAGCCTGCGGCGCTCTTCGCCTGGTGCAAGGCCTGCAACTTGTCCATGAACTGCTCGGCCGGTACCGGCTGCCCCAGCAGGTAACCTTGCAGCGAATCACAACCCAGACGGGTCAGAAAGTCTTGCTGCTTGTCGGTCTCCACCCCTTCGGCAACGATGCGCAGGCCCAGCGCCTGGCCCAGTGCGACGATGGCCGAAACGATCGCTGCATCGTCACTGTCCTGCTCCAGGTCGCGCACGAAGCCACGGTCGATCTTCAGCTCGTTGGCCGGCAGGCGCTTGAGGTACATCAGGCTGGAGTAGCCGGTGCCGAAATCATCGATGGACAGGTCCACGCCCATGTCTGACAGGCGTTGCAGCACGGTCAGGCTGGCATCGGCGTCGTGCATGGCCGTGGTTTCGGTAATTTCCAGGGTCAGGCAGTTAGCCGGCAGCCCGTTCTCCTTCAAGGCCCGGGCCACGCTCTCGACCAGCCCGGCATGGCAGAACTGGATGGCCGACAGGTTCACCGCCATGCGCCAGTCCTCGTGCCCCTGATCCAGCCAATGCCGCATCTGCCGGCAGGCTTCGTCAAGCACCCACTCACCGATCGGGATAATCAGGCCGGTCTTTTCCGCCAGGCCAATGAAGCGGTCGGGCAGCAACAGGCCGTGCTGAGGGTGTTCCCAGCGCAACAACGCCTCGGCACCAATCGGCAGGCAGGCCTGGGCGTCGAACTTGGGCTGGTAATGCAAACGGAACTGGCGTTGTTCCAGGGCCTGGCGCAGGTCCTGCAGCAGTTGCAGTTGCTGGCGTGCGTTGCTGTTCATCGACACATCAAAGAAGCTGTAGCCGTTCTTGCCAGCGCTTTTGGCGTGGTACATGGCGGCATCGGCATTGCGCAGCAGCTCGTGCTGGTCCTGGCCGTTGCCGGGGTACAGGACGATGCCCAGGCTCGCCGACAGCTGCAGATCATGCTCGGCCACGCGGAATGGCCGTGATACCAGGTTCACCTGCTTGACCGCCACGTCCATGGCATCGTCAGGCTCCTGCAGCTCTACCAGCAGCACGAATTCGTCGCCGCCGATACGCGCCAGGGTGTCCTGGCTGTGCAGGTGACCGCGCAGGCGGGACGCCACTGCCTTGAGCAGCAGGTCGCCGATGTGGTGACCAAAGGCATCGTTGACCGGCTTGAAGCCGTCCAGGTCGATGAACATCAGGGCAAAACAGCCGCCCTGCTCCGCCACCTTGGCGATGGCCTGCTCGATACGGTCGGCGAGCAGGGTACGGTTGGGCAGATCAGTGAGGGTGTCGTGCAGGGCCAGCTGGGTCAGTTCCTGGTTGGCCAGTGTCAGTGAACGGGCCAGCTCGGCGGTGCGCGCCTCCAGGCGGGCGTCCAGTACCGAGGTCAGCAAGGCCACCGCCAGCACCGCCAGGGTGGTGATCAGCACCAGGTAGACCAGGCCGTCACCCTGCAGCCCGCCGCCCAGTGCACCGCAGAAGCTGCCCTCGGGGAAATTCGCCGCCGCCATGCCGGTGTAATGCATGCCAACGATGGCAATGCCCATCACCACCGCCGCCAGACCACGGATCTGCCGCACATAGGGGGTGTGCCGGCGCAGACGGAAGGCGATCCACAGCGCCGCCGCCGAAGCGCCCACGGCAATCAGCAGCGAGGCACCGAACAGCGTCGGGTCGTAGTCGATGCCCGGCAACATGCGCAACGCAGCCATGCCGGTGTAGTGCATGCAGGCAATGCCGGCGCCCATGATCAGCGCGCCAAAACTCAGTTGCAGGCACGGCAAGCGCGGCTGGCTCACCAGCCACAGGGCAAAACCCGAGGACAGCACGGCGATCAGCAGCGAGAACGCGGTAAGGGCCAGGTCATAGCCCAGGTCGATGGGCAGGCTGAAAGCGAGCATGCCGATAAAGTGCATCGACCATACGCCAATGCCCATGGCCAGCGCGCCGCCTCCCATCCACAAGTACGACGCCCGGCCCTTGGCCGTGGCAATGCGGCCGGTCAGGTCAAGGGCGGTATAGGACGCCAGAATCGCCACGCACAGCGAAATCAACACCAGCGAAGAGGAGTAGCTACCGGTCAGCATTGGGAATTCCAGCGACGGGACAGGGGGCCCGGCAAAAGCTGACGATTGTACTCAAGCTTAGGCGAAACGCACGGGGTTTTTGCGAATGGGAATGGATCCAATACCCACCACACCCCAATCTGCACGCGATCGCTGTAGGAGCAGCCTTGTGCTGCGAATGGGCCGCGCCGCGGCCCCAGCGATATCTGTTGCGAAGCAGCAACCTGGGGCCGCGCCGCGGCCCATTCGCAGCACAAGGCTGCTCCTACAGGGGGCTGCGCATGCCGTCAGTCCTGCTCGGCAAACGCCTGCTCGGCATCCCAGCCGCCGCCCAGCGCGGCCACCAGTTGCACACTGGCCACCAGCCGCCCCTGCAACAGGTTCAACACGCTGCGTTCGTTGCTCAGCGCCGTGGTCTGCACGTTGACTACATCCAGGTAGCCGATCAGCCCCGCGCGGTACTGGTTTTCGGTCAGGCGCAGCGACTCGCGGGCGGCGTCCAGCGCCTCCTGGCGCACCACGGCTTCATCGCCATACACCTTCAACTGCACCAGCAGGTTCTCCACTTCCTTGAAGCCATCCAGCACGGTCTGGCGGTACTGCGCCACGGTCTGGTCGTACACTGCCACCGTGCGGTCCACCTCGGCGCTGCGCTTGCCGGCGTCGAACAGGGTCAGCGCCAGCTGCGGGCCTACCGACCAGTAGCGGTTGGGCAGCTCGATCCAGTTGCTGAAGCTGCTGCTGGAATAACCACCACTCATGCTCAGGCTGAGGTCTGGGAAGTACGCAGCCCGCGACACGCCGATATTGGCGTTGGCCGCCATCACATTGCGTTCGGCAGCAGCGATGTCCGGCCGACGCTCCAGCAGCTGCGACGGCAGCGAAACCGGTATTTGCGGCAACGCCGGAATGGCTTTGCTGTCAGCCAGTGCGAAGTCGGCCGGGGTTTTGCCCAGCAACACGGCGATGGCGTTCTCGAACTGCGCACGCTGCCAGATCAGGTCGATCAAGTCAGCCTGGGTGCTTTTCAGCTGGGTACGCGCCTGGGCTACGGCATCCGGCCCAGAGACACCAGCACGGTACTGGTTTTCGGTCATTCGCAACGAGCGCTCATAGGCCGCCACGGTGGCTTCCAGCAAGCGCTTCTGCTCATCGATGACCCGCAATTGCAGGTAGTTCTGCACCAGCTCCGATTGCTGGCTCAAGCGGATCGAAGCGAGGTCGGCGAGGCTGGCCTCGGCACTGGCCTCGTTCGCATTCATGGTTTCGCGCAGCTTGCCCCACAGGTCGATTTCCCAGCTCACGCCAAGCTGGGCGTTGTAGGTATTGCGAATGCCGCTGCTGTTGTTGGACAAGCTGGAACTGGAACTGCCGGTACCCTGGGCCGAGCGGTTCTTGCTGGCGCTCAGGTCCAGGCTGGGGAACAGCGCCGCGCGGCTGCTGCGCACCAGCGCCTGGGCCTGGCGGTACTGGGCTTCTGACTGCGCCACTGTCTGGTTGCTGCGGTTAAGCTCCTCGACCAACGCATTCAGCCCGGCATCGCCGTAGATTTCCCACCAGGCGCCGCGGGCGATGGCATCGGATGGCGTGGCCTGGCTCCAGCCTTCGGCGTGTTTGAACTGCGCCGCCGGGCTGTTCAGCTCGGGGCGGTGGTAGTCCGGGCTCAAGGTACAGGCGCTGAGCAAGGCCACGCACAACCCGGCGCCGAGCAGGCGCGAGCCACGCCCACGGGTCAGCGCTTGCAGCGCACGGTGTAGTGGGGTCTGGGCAAAAGTCATAGCGGGGTTTCCAGGGCGG
The DNA here is from genome assembly GCF_050058005.1 of Pseudomonas sp. WOUb67. NCBI lineage: Bacteria > Pseudomonadati > Pseudomonadota > Gammaproteobacteria > Pseudomonadales > Pseudomonadaceae > Pseudomonas > Pseudomonas sp. WOUb67. The sequence goes on from NZ_CP170112.1 coordinate 4,398,843, forward strand.
CGTCGGTGCGCACGCCGCGCCAACGGTTGAAACGGTGGCGCAGGCGGTCCAGGTACAGGTAGACAACCGGCGTCGTGTAAAGGGTTAGGACCTGGCTGAACACAAGGCCACCGATGATGGTCAGGCCCAGCGGCTGGCGCATCTCCGCGCCTTCGGCGTGGCTCAGCAGCAACGGCAAGGCGCCAAGGATGGCAGCCAGGGTGGTCATCAGGATCGGTCGCAGGCGCAGCAGGCAGGCCCGGCGGATCGACTCTTCCGGCGACATGCCCTGATGGCGCTCCAACTGCAAGGCCAGGTCGATCATCAGAATGGCGTTCTTCTTCACCACACCAATCAGCAGGAACAACCCCAGCAGCGAGATCAGGCTAAATTCGCCACCGGTGACGTACAGCGTCAGCAAGGCACCGACGCCTGCCGAAGGCAGTGTCGAGAGAATGGTCAGCGGGTGGATGTAGCTTTCATAAAGAATACCCAGCACCAGGTACACCAGCACCAACGCACCAAGAATCATGAACGGCTGGCCTTCCTGAGTCTTGGCAAAGGCATCGGCCGTACCGCCCAGCTTGGCGATCACGTCCTCGGGCAGGCCCAGCTTGGCCACTGCACGTTCAAGCGCCGCCATGGCCTGGTCGGGGCTGTAGCCTTCGGCAACGTCGAAGGCGATGTCTTCCGAGGCGAACTGGCCTTCGTGGCTGACCCGGTCGTTGGCCAGGCTGTTTTCATAGTGGGCGATGGTCGACAGCGGTACGCGAGCGCCGTCGGCGGTAATCACTTGCACCTGCTCCAGCGTGCTCGGGTCCCAGGCGTATTTGGGGTTGATCTCCAACACCACCTGGTACTGGTTGAGGCTGTCGTAGATGGTGGAGATCTGACGTTGGCTGTAGGCGTTGTTCAACACCGAGGTGACCATGTCCATGTCGATGCCCAGGCGCTTGGCCTGGTCACGGTCGACCACCAGTGTCACCTGCTGGGTACCGGAACCGTCACGAGCGTCGATGGCAGTCAGCTCCGGCAGTGCACGCAGCGCCGCGACTACCTTGGGGAACCACTGGCGCAATGCCGCCAGGTCGCCGCTCTGCAGGGTATACAGGTACTGCGACGAGCTCTGGTCACGCCCGCCGCCACCCAGTTGCAGGTCCTGGTCGGCCATCAGGAACAGCCGACCACCGGGCACTTTGGGCATTTCCTTGCGCAGGCGCTCGATCACCTTCTGCGCATCGATCTTGCGCTCGTTGATCGGCTTCAGGCGCACCAGCACCATGGCGTTGTTGGTGCCACTGTTGCCACCGATGAACCCGGCAACGCTCTGCACTGCCGGGTCGGCCAGCAAGGCGCGGCGGTAGATTTCCATTTTCGGCTGCATCACGCTGAACGACAGGCCGTCGTCACCGCGGATAAAGCCCATCAGCTGGCCAGTGTCCTGCTGCGGCATCAGCGTCTTGGGCACGACCACGTACAGGGCGATGTTGATACCAATGGTCGCCAGCAGGCTGAGCAGGGTCAGGCGCTTGTGGCGCAAGACCCAGCCCAGGCTACGGTCATAGGCGTTGACCATGCGCTGGTGCACCTTGTCGCTCCAGCGCTGCACGCGGGTCTGCTCGGCCTGGTGGGGTTTGAGCCAGCGGGCGCACAGCATCGGCGTGAGGGTCAGCGATACCACCAGCGACACAATGATCGCCGCCGCCAGGGTGATCGAGAACTCCTGGAACAGGTTGCGCACGATGCCGCCCATGAACAGGATGGAGACGAATACCGCCACCAGCGACACGTTCATCGAAAGCAAGGTGAAGCCCACTTCCTTGGCCCCAAGGAAGGCCGCCGTCATTGGCGGCTGGCCGTCCTCGATGTGCCGCGAGATGTTCTCCAGCACCACGATGGCGTCGTCCACCACCAGGCCAGTGGCGAGGATCAAGGCCATCAGCGACAGGTTGTTGAGCGAGAAGCCGCACAGGTACATGACCGCGAAAGTGCCCACCAGCGACACTGGCACTGCCAGGCTGGGGATCAACGAGGCGCGCAGACTACCGAGGAACAGGTACACCACCAGGATCACCAGCACCACAGCGATCAGCAGGGTGTGTTCGGCCTCCTTGAGGGTGGCCTTGATCACCGGCGAGCGGTCCATTGCCACGTTCAGTTGGACATTGGCCGGCAACAACGACTGCAGGGCTGGCAACTGCGCCTTGATCTGGTCGACCGTTTCGATGATGTTGGCACCGGTCTGGCGGTTGACCACCAACAGCACCGCGCTCTGGTCATTGAAGAAACCGCTGTTGTAGCGGTTTTCCACGCCATCGGTAATGGTCGCCACGTCGGACAGGCGCAGGATGGTGCCATTCTGCTGGCGGATCACCACCGGCTCGTAATCCTTGGCGCTTTCCAGCTGGTCGTTGGCCCTCACCTGCCAGTTGCGCTCGGCGTCCTCGACAAAGCCCATGGGCCGGCGCTGGTTGGCGTTGGCCACGGCAGTGCGCACATCGTCCAGCGACACGCCGTACTGGTTGAGCAATTGCGGCTCGACCGCAATGCGCACCGCCGGCAGCGAACTGCCGCCGATCTGCACCTCCCCTACCCCCGACACCTGGGCCAGGCTCTGCGACAGGATGGTGTCGGCCAGGTCGTACAACTGGCCTTTCTGCAGCACGTCCGAGGTCAGCGACAGCACCATGATCGGTGCTTGCGACGGGTTGATCTTCTTGTAGGTGGGCATGCTGCGCATGCCGCTGGGCAGCAGGTTGCGGGTGGCGTTGATCGCTGCCTGCACCTCGCGCGCGGCGCCGTCGATGTCGCGGCCCATCTCGAAGCCGATAATGACCCGCGTGGAGCCCTGGTTGGAGCTGCTGGTCAACGTGGTCACGCCGGCGATGCTGCCCAGCTTGCGCTCCAGTGGCGTGGCCACGGTGGAGGCCATGACCTCCGGGCTGGCGCCGGACAAGTTGGCCGACACCACGATGACCGGGAAGTCCATCTGCGGCAGCGGTGACACGGGCAACAGGCCGAAGCTGACCCCGCCCAGCAGCATGATCGCCAGGCTCAGCAGCATGGTCGCCACGGGGCGACGGATAAAAGGACCGGACAGGTTCATGCCTCGGCCTGCTTCACGTCAGTGGCCGGGCGCCAGCGGCGGGCCAGGCGGTCGAAGTACAGGTAGATGACCGGGGTGGTGAACAGTGTCAGCACCTGGCTGACCAGCAACCCGCCGACCATCACCAGGCCCAGCGGCTGGCGCAGCTCGGCGCCGGAACCGGTGGCGAGCATCAGCGGCACCGCACCGAACAGCGCGGCCAACGTGGTCATCAGGATCGGCCGGAAGCGCAGCAGCGCCGCCTGGTAGATCGCATCGCGCGGGCTCATGCCCTGGTGGCGCTCGGCCTCGAGGGCGAAGTCGATCATCATGATCGCGTTCTTCTTGACGATACCGATCAGCAGGATGATGCCGATGATGGCGATCATGCCCAGGTCGTTGCCGCTGATGAGCAAGGCCAGCAAGGCCCCCACCGCCGCCGACGGCAAGGTCGAGAGGATGGTCACCGGGTGGATGTAGCTTTCGTACAGCACGCCCAGCACGATGTACATGGTCACCACCGCCGCCAGAATCAGCAGCAAGGTGCTCGACAGCGACGCCTGGAAGGCCTCCGCCGCGCCCTGGAAGCGGGTTTGCACCCCCAGCGGCATGCCGATGTCTTTCTGCACTTGCTCAATCACCTGCACCGCCTCGCCCAACGATGCACCGTGGCCCAGGTTGAACGACAGGGTCACCGCCGGGAACTGGCCGAGATGGGAAATGGCCAACTGGGCCTGGCGCTGCTCGATGCGCGCCAGCGCCGACAGCCGCACCTGGCCGCCATCGGCGGCCTTGACGTGGATCGACTCCAGCGCCTGCGGGCCGATGACTGCCGCGTTCTTGGACTGCAGCACCACGCGGTACTGGCTGGCCTGGGTGTAGATGGTCGAGATCTGCCGCTGGCCGAAGGCGTCGTACAGGGCGTTGGTGATCTGCGACACGTTGATGCCCAGGCGGCTGGCCATGTCACGGTCGATCACCAGGTACACCTGCAGGCCCTTGTCCTGCAGGTCACTGGCCACGTCGGCCAGTTCCGGGCGCTGCTGCAGCGCCTGCACCAGCTTGCCGCTCCACTGTGCCAGCAGGTCGGCGTCCGGGGATGACAGGCTGAACTGGTACTGGGTACGGCTGACCCGGTCCTCGATGCTCAGGTCTTGTACCGGCTGCATGAACAGGCGGATGCCCACCAGCCGGTCGAGTTGCGGCTGCAAGCGGCTGATCACTTCAGTGGCGGTGACATCGCGCTCGCCGTGTGGCTTGAGGTTGATCAGCAGGCGGCCGCTGTTGAGCGTGGCGTTGTCGCCATCGACGCCAATGTAGGACGACAGGCTCTGCACGGCAGGGTCCTGCAAGATGACCTTGCTCAGGGCCTGTTGGCGCTCGCTCATGGCGGCAAACGAGGTGGACTGCGGTGCTTCGGAAATGCCCTGGATCACCCCGGTGTCCTGCACCGGGAAGAAGCCCTTGGGCACCACCATATACAGGAACACGGTCAGCACCAGGCTGGCCACGGCCACCAACAGCGTCAGCGGCTGGTGCTTGAGTACCCACTGCAGGGCGTTGCCGTAGTGCTTGATCAGCCAGTCGATCCAGGCGCCGCTGGCGCGGTAGAAGCGGCTTTGTTCATCTTCCTTGGGCTCACGCTTGAGCAGGCGCGCGCACATCATCGGCGTCAGGGTCAGCGACACCACCAGGGAAATCAGGATGGCCACTGCCAGGGTGATGGCGAACTCGCGGAACAGGCGGCCGACCACATCGGCCATGAACAGCAGCGGGATCAGTACCGCAATCAGCGAGAAGGTCAGCGAAATCAGGGTGAAGCCGATTTGCCGGGCGCCCTTGAGCGCTGCCTGCATGGGCGTCTCGCCCTCTTCGATGTGCCGGGAGATGTTCTCCAGCATGACGATGGCGTCGTCGACCACAAAGCCGGTGGCAATGGTCAGGGCCATCAGCGTCAGGTTGTTTACCGAGAAACCGGCCAGGTACATCACGCCGAAGGTGCCGATCAGCGACAGCGGCACGGCAATCGACGGGATGAGGGTGGCACTGAAGCGGCGCAGGAAGACGAAGGTGACCATCACCACCAGCACGATGGCGATCAGCAGTTCGTGCTGTACGTCCTTGACTGCCGCGCGAATGGTCTGGGTGCGGTCGGTCAGCACCGACACATCGAGGCCGGCCGGCAGGTTGTCGGTGATCGACGGCAACAGCTCCTTGATGCGGTCGACCACTTCGATGACGTTGGCGCCCGGCTGGCGCTGGATGTTCAGCAGCACCGCGTGGTTTTCGTTGGCCCAGGCGGCCAGGCGCTCGTTTTCTGCGCCATCGACGATTTCGGCCACATCCTTCAGGCGCAGCGGTGCACCGTTGGTGTAGGCCAGGATCAGGTTGGCGTATTCCTCGGGGGAACGTAGTTGGTCATTGGCATCGAGCATCGACACCCGGGTGGGGCCATCGAAATTGCCCTTGGGCTGGTTGACGTTGGAAGCGCCGATCAGCGTGCGCACGTCATCCAGGTTCAGGCCGTTGGCGGCCAGGGCGTCGACGTTGACCTTGATGCGTACCGCCTGGCGCTGGCCGCCGGCGATGCTGACCATGCCCACGCCGCTGATCTGCGCGAGCTTTTGCGCCACGCGGGTATCGACCAGGTCGTTGAGCTTGGGCAGTGGCATGGTCTTGCTGGAAATGGCCAGGGTCAGCACCGGGGTGTCGGCCGGGTTGACCTTGTTGTACACCGGCGGTGCCGGCAGGTCGCTGGGCAGCAGGTTGCTGGCGGCGTTGATCGCGGCCTGCACCTGTTGCTCGGCAACGTCCATGTTCATGTCGAGGTTGAAACGCAGGGTCAGCACCGACGCCCCGCCGGAGCTGGTCGAGGCCATCTGGCTAAGGCCCGGCATCTGGCCGAACTGGCGCTCCAACGGAGCAGTGACCGCGCTGGTCATGACCTGCGGGCTGGCGCCGGGGTACAGGGTCATGACGCGGATGGTCGGGTAATCCACCTGCGGCAACGCGGAAACCGGCAGCAGCTTGTAGGCGATCAGGCCGGCCAGGACGATGGCCAGCATGCTCAGCGTGGTGGCGACCGGCCGCAGGATGAACAGACGCGAGAGGTTCATGCGCCCGCCTTGCCTGCTGCGTTGCCAGGCTGTGCTTCACCGGTGTGCGCCGAACCTTTGGCTTCCTGGCCTTGCAGGTGCTGGCCTGGCGTGGTCGGTACTTGCGAGCTGTCTTCGACCACTTCCACCTTGGTGCCTTCGCGCAGGCGGTCGGTGCCTTCCAGCACCAGGCGGTCACCGGCCTTCAGGCCTTCGAGGATGACGCTGTTCTCGCCATCGCTGGCGCCGACCTTGAGCTTGCGCACGTTCACCGTGTTCTCGGCGTTGACCACATAGGCAAAGGTACCGTCGTTGCCAAACTGGATGGCTGCTGCCGGGGCCATGACCACTTGCTTGAGGGTATCGGCCAGCAGACGCACGTTGACGAACTGGTTGGGGAACAGGGCCAGGTCCTTGTTCTCGAAGCGGCCCTTGAACTTGAGGGTACCGGTGGTGGTGTCGATCTGGTTGTCGATGCTGCCCAGCACGCCGGTGGACTGCAACTTGCTGTCACTGCGGTCCCAGGCCTCGACCGGCAGGCTGGCGCCGCTGCGGTAGCGTTCCAGCACGGTGCTCAGCTCGGTTTCCGGCAGGGTGAAAGCGACGTTGATCGGCTCGGTCTGGGTAATCACCACCAGCGCAGTGGTGTCGTTGGCCGCCACCAGGTTGCCCAGGTCGAGCTGGCGCAGGCCCACGCGGCCGGCGATTGGCGCGCGGATCTGGGTGAAGTCGAGGTTCAGGCGGGCGTCGTTGACCTGCGCCTGGTTGGTCATGACCAAGCCCTGGAACTGCGCCACCTGCGCTTCGGCGGTGTCGAGGGTTTGCTTGGCGATACTGTCTTCGGCGTACAGGCCTTTGTAGCGGGCTACGTCGACCTGGGCGTTTTTCAACTGCGCCTGGTTCTGCGCCAAGGTGCCCTCAGCCTGCTGCAGGGCAATGCGGTATGAACGCGGGTCGATTTCGGCAAGCAGTTCACCGGCCTTGACCTGCTGGCCTTCCTTGAAGTGGACCTTCACCAGTTCGCCAGCCACGCGGCTGCGCACATTGACCGTGTTGGTCGCGGTGACCGTGCCCAGGGCCTTGTAATACAGTGGGAAGTCGCCTACCCGTACCGGTTCGACGCGCACCGGCACCGCTTCGCTGGAGCCGCCGAAGCCCGGGCGGCCGCCCATCATGCCCATGCCCTTGCCGCCACGCCCGCCGCCGCTGGCTTCTTTATGCGCAGGCGTTGCTGCAGGCCACAGCCACCAGGCCAGTGCAGCCACCAGCAGCAGGATCAGCAGGCCGACGAGCCAGCGACGGGGGGAACGGGAATTGGACGCTTGCATGGGTTGAACGAACCTTGTTCGGAATGGCGGCTTGGGGAGGGTGAACGATAAGCAATGGCATCGTTTTAGCAAAGGGCCTTTACCAGAGGTTTACCTTTGGCTGACGTTGCCAAGACGCTGAACTTTAAATGAAAACGGCCCGGAAAGCGTTCCGGGCCGTTACAGGGTGTTGCTTGGAGCGGTGGCGGGCTTGAGGGTTCCTTTGCCTGTACCGGCCCTTTCGCGGGTAAACCCGCTCCTACAGGACTGTACGGACCCTTGTAGGAGCGGGTTTACCCGCGAAAGGGCCAGCACAGGCTAAAGGCAGCAGCCCTGCCCCACGCAACCCTTACTTCAGTACAGCCAGCGCTGCATCGTAGTTTGGCTCGTCAGCGATTTCGCCAACCAGCTCGCTGTGCAGCACGTTGTCGTTCTCGTCCAGCACCACCACGGCGCGGGCAGCCAGGCCGGCCAGCGGGCCGTCGGCAATGGCAACGCCGTAGTTTTCGAGGAACTCGCGGCCACGCAGGGTCGACAGGTTCTTCACGTTTTCCAGGCCTTCGGCACCGCAGAAGCGCGCCTGGGCAAACGGCAGGTCGGCGGAGATGCACAGCACCACGGTGTTGGCCACATCGTTGGCCTGGGCGTTGAACTTGCGCACGGAGGTGGCGCAGGTTGGGGTGTCGACGCTCGGGAAGATGTTCAGCACCTTGCGCTTGCCGGCGTAATCCTTCAGCGACTTGTCAGCCAGGCCTTCACCGACCAGGGAGAATGCCGGAGCCTGGGCGCCGATTTTCGGCAGTTCGCCTTTGACCTGAACCGGGCCGCCTTTGAGAGTCACTTGAGCCATGACGAAATCCTTATGCTGTGTTTGAAAAGGACACCGAGTTAAGCATGAAGGCGGCCGGGTGCCTATGGGGTCAGGTGAAATTGTTCTATTGCCGGACAATTTTTGTGGACAAAAAAATGCCCAGGTTGCGACAAGCGACCCGGGCATTCTTTATTTCTGGCAGCGAATCAGCCCAGCAGGCCGTACACCACCGAGGTCAACGCAACCAGGCCGACCACCACAACGAACACGTTGGAGGCCGCACCGCTGTACTTGCGCATCGACGGTACACGGTGGATGGCGTACATCGGCATCAGGAACAGCAGCACCGCGAGGATCGGGCCGCCGAGCGATTCGATCATGCCGAGGATGCTCGGGTTGAGGGTGGCAACGATCCAGCACACCACCAGCATCAACGCGGCTACCACGCGGTCCAGGGTCTTGGCACCCGGGCGTGCGCCGGTCTTGGCGATAATACCCTTCAGGCCTTCGCTGGCGCCGATGTAGTGGCCCAGGAACGACTTGGCGATGGCTACGAAGGCGATCAGCGGCGCCGCGAACGCGATGGTCGGGTTGCTGAAGTGGTTGGCCAGGTACGACAGGATCGACAGGTTCTGTGCCTTGGCTTCGGCCAGCTGGGCGCTGCTCAGGGTGAGCACGCAGCTGAACACGAAGAACAGCACCATCACCACCATCAGCAGGTGGGCACGGCGCAGGATCTGGCCGCTGCGCTCATCGGCGTGCTCGCCGTAGCGGCGTTTCTGGTCAACGGCAAAGGCCGAAATGATCGGCGAGTGGTTGAACGAGAACACCATCACCGGAATGGCCAGCCACAGGGTGTGCAGGAAGGCCGAGGCCGGCGGCACCTGGGTGGCGCTGTCGAGGATGCCACCGGTCCAATGCGGCACCAGGTACAGGCCCAGCAGCGCCAGGGCGACGATGAACGGGTACACCAGCAGGCTCATGACCTTGACCGTGGCCTGCTCGCCGCAGCGCACGATGGCCAGCAGGCCGAGGATCAGCACAAACGACAGGATGGCCCGCGGTGGCGGCGCCATGTGCAGCTGGTGCTCCATGAAGCTGGACACGGTGTTGGTCAGCGCCACGCTATAGATAAGCAGGATCGGGAAGATCGCGAAGAAGTACAGCACGGTGATCGAAGCACCGGCGGTGCTGCCGAAGTGCTCCTTGACCACCTCGGTGATGTCGCCGCCATTGCGCCCGGAGAGCACGAAACGGGTCAACCCGCGGTGGGCGAAATAGGTCATCGGGAAGGCCAGAACGGCGAGGATCATCAGCGGCCAGAAGCCACCGAGGCCGGCGTTGATGGGCAGGAACAAGGTTCCGGCGCCAATGGCTGTGCCAAACAGGCCCAGCATCCAGGTGGTGTCGTGACGCGCCCAGCTGCCGAGGGTGGCGGGGGTCGATTCTACAAAGCGTTGTTCAACGCTTGGGGCCTGCTCATTCATTCCGGGTGAAGCTCCACTCGCAAGACTGTAACAGGCTGAGAATGGCGAAACAGTGCCTTCGCCCAACTCAACCGGAAAAGAGGGGCGCGATTGTGCACGGAAAGGTTGCACTTGCGAAGCCCTTTTCCGAGGGGCGGTTGCACTTGTCTTTACAAGCAGGCTACACCGGTAGGCAAAGGAGATAATTGTGGGAGCGGCCGCGCTCCCACAGGAGGGGCCGCGCAGGGCCCCTTGAGGTGTTACTTCTGAACAGCAGCGAACGCTTCGGCAACCTGTTGCAAGTTGGCCGGGCGCAGGCCGGACATGCACACGCGGCCGCTGTCGATCAGGTACACGCCAAACTCGTCACGCAGGCGGCGCACTTGCTCGACGCTGAAGCCGGTGTAGCTGAACATGCCGCGCTGACGCAGGAAGAACTGGAAGTCCTGGCCTGGCAGCAGCACGGCCAGGGCATCGACCAGCGCCTGGCGCATGTCGAGGATACGCTTGCGCATCACTTCGACTTCCTCGGCCCACTGGGCGTTGAGGGCGGTATCGCTGAGCACGCCTGCAACCAGCTGAGCGCCAAAGTTGGGCGGGCTGGAGTAGTTGCGGCGCACGGTTGCCTTGAGCTGGCCAAGCACGCTCTGGGCAGTGGCGTCATCGTCGCAGACCACCGACAGGCCCCCTACCCGCTCGCCGTACAGCGAGAAAATTTTCGAGAACGAGTTGCTGACCAGGCACGGCACGCCGGCGCGGGCCATTTCGCGGATGGCGTAGGCGTCTTCCACCAGGCCTTCGGCGAAGCCTTGGTAGGCGATGTCGAGGAACGGGATCAGCTGACGCGCCTTGACCACTTCGACCACTTGTTGCCACTGGTTTTGCGTAAGGTCGGCGCCGGTGGGGTTGTGGCAGCACGGGTGCAGCAGTACCACGCTGTTGGCCGGCAGGGTCTGCAGGGTGGCCAGCATGCCGTCGAAGTCCACGCCACGGGTGGCCTGGTCAAAATACGGGTAGGTGTGCACCTTGAAGCCGGCGCCTTCGAAGATGGCGCGGTGGTTGTCCCAGGTCGGGTTGCTGACCCAGACTTCAGCCTGCGGGAAGTAACGCTTGAGGAAGTCGGCACCGACTTTCAGGGCGCCGGAGCCACCCACAGTCTGCACAGTGGCCACACGGCCGCCAGTCACGGCCGGGTGATCGGCACCGAACAGCAGCGCCTGGATGGCCTGGCGGTAGCTGGCCAGGCCTTCCATCGGCAAGTAAAGGGACGCTTCGTGGTCCTGGCCGGCAATGCGTTTTTCCACCGCATCCACAGCCGCCAGTTGCGGCACTACGCCAGCCTCATCGTAATACAGGCCGATACTCAGGTTGACCTTGTCGGCGCGCGGGTCGGCCTTGAAGGTTTCCATCAGCGAGAGGATCGGGTCGCCGGCATAGGCATCGACATGTTTGAACACAGCGTGCAGCTCCTTGGATCAGGACAGTTCGAAAAGGCAGACCTGAGCATACCCGGAGTGTGCGCTCAGGAACATCCACTATTGTGCAAGGTTGTCTATGCAACATTGCATGGCTTGAAATTGGCTTGCCAATACCGGCCTCTTCGCGGGTAAACCCGCTCCCACAGAAATATCACTGCCCTTGAAACCTGTGCAGTACCTGTAATCGATGGACTCGCCCCCGCCGAGGCATCACAGTGCCACGGTGGCGTTCAAAGAAGCCAACGGCAGCGAGGGCGAGACCATGAAAAAGCATAGTTCGAAGCACGATCCCCTGTCTTCCACTGATGTGGAGCTTTGCACAACCATCTGCGTAGACCTGGCCAAACAGGTCTTCCAGTTAGCAGGCGAGGATGCTGCCGGTCGGGTGATCTACGAAGATCGCATCAAATCACGGCAGGCTTTCCATGATTTCCTGCTCAAGCTGCCAGCGACAGTGACCGTCTTGATGGAATGCGGTCCAGGTGCACAAGCCTGGGCCAGGCTGCTGCAGACCCAAGGTAATCCGGTTCGCATCCTGCCTGCGCAACGAGTGGCCGAACACCGCAGCGGCGCGAAGAACGACCGAAACGACGCCCATGCCATTTTGCGTGCCGGTCGCGATACCAGCATTGCCTCGATACCGATCAAGAGCACCACAGCATTGGCAATTCAAGCGTTGCACCGTGTCCGACGCGGCAGCATCAAGCGGCATACAGCACTGGGCAATCAGATACGTGGCTTGCTGCTTGAGCATGGCGTGTCGATGCCCCAAGGCGATGCCGCGATCAGTGCGCATGTACCGCGAGCTCTTGAGGATGCCACCTTGCCCCTGCCTGATTTGTTGCGCGAGTTGCTCGATGAGCTGCTGGCTGACTGGCTCTATCTAGGTGAGCGCATTGCGGTGCTGAGTAGGCGGCTCGAAGCAACAGCCCAGGAAGATGAGGTCGCACAGCGGCTGACCACCATTCGTGGCGTCGGCCCAATCATTGCCACGGCAATCGTGGCGAAACAGACGGAGCCCAGCCGCTTCGCCAGTGGCCGAATGTATTCTGCTTTCTTCGGTATCGTGCCCGACCAGCACAGCAGCGGAAACAAAATCAGACTGGGCAGGATGAGCAAGCGAGGTGACGGCTACATACGCAGCCTGATGATCCAAGGCGCGCATGCTGTCTTGAGTCAGCTGAGGCCTGATTCCGATCAGCCAGACGATCGCCGCCTCTTGCGCTGGCTGTCCCGCCTTGGGCGCAAGGAGGCGGCGATCAGGCTGGCTAATCGAAATCTGCGCATTATCTGGGCCCTGTTACAGAGCAATCAGGTTTACCAACGCAAACCGAACAACAACTCGGAGGCTGCTATGAGCCTCTGACCAACCGAGCAATGCCACCGGGGCGCCGAGCGCTCCAACCCCTGCTAGTGAACATTGACCTTTGGTAAGACCGTCGCAGACAGATGCCTCCGCTCCTACAGGCCTGATGTACTGGCCTCAATGTAAACGGCACGCTGCGAGCTCACCACGATGTTGGCCAGAAGCGAAAAGCTTCCTCGAATAGGCCTGATACATAGATGCAACCGGGCTCCTATGTTCAAAAGCAGCTAGACAGTGTGGGCGAGTCCATACATAGGAGCGGGTCCACCCGCGAAAGGGCCGGGTCAGCCAAGCAGCTCTTTCAGGCCTTGCAACTCTTGCTCGGTCACCGCCACGCCCTCCTCCTCGGCCACCTCACGCTCGCGGTAACGCCGCTCGCCCGGCATGCGCGTAAGCCCCACCGCCTGCATCTGCTCCACCAGTTCGCGGCTGCGCTGGGCAAACCGCTCACCTTCGGCCTTGCCGGGGTCGATGACGATAATCAGCTGCCCGGTCCAGGGTGTCTTCGCCCCCGGGTGGCCCGACCAGTCGAACTCCCAGGAGAAATTGCCCCCGGTCAGCGCCGCCGCCAGCAACTCGACCATCATCGACAACGCCGAACCCTTGTGCCCGCCAAACGGCAGCAAGGCGCCGCCTTCGAGAATGGCCAAGGGGTCGGTGGTCGGTTCGCCATTGGCATCCACGCCCATGCCTTCCGGCAGTTGCTGGCCGGCACGCGCGGCAATCTGCACATCACCGTGGGCCATGGCACTGGTGGCCATGTCGAAGACGATCGGATCGTGTTCGGCACAAGGCGCAGCAAAAGCGATGGGGTTGGTACCGAACAGTGGCTTGCGCGCGCCGTGCGGCACCACGCAGGTCATGCTGTTGACCACGCTCAGGGCCACCAGGCCCTCTTCGGCGAACGGCTCTACATCCGGCCACAGCGCGGCGAAGTGGTGCGAGTTGTGGATCGCCAGCACGGCAATACCCGCGTTGCGCGCTTTGGCTACCAACAGCTCACGGGCGGCCGCCAGCGCCGGCTGGGCAAAGCCGCCCGCGGCATCAACGCTTACATAGCCGGCCGCCACATCGCTGACCTTCGGCGTGGCCTGGCCATCGACCCAACCGCTGGCCAAGGTCGAGACGTAGCCAGGCATACGGAACACGCCGTGGCTGTGAGCACCATCGCGCTGGGCGCTGGCGCAGTTGTAAGCCAGCACCCGGGCCACGCTCTCGCTGCAGTCATGGCGCTGAAAAATGGCCTGCAACAGGCCCTGCAGCTCGGTAAAAGGCACACGCACGACGGCGCTGGTGGAAGGTGCGGACATCTGAAGCTCCTTGTTGGTATTGGAATGGCTACAGCGTTGCAACGACAAAAACTTTCCGGCATGTGACAGCAATCTGTCAAATGTTGACTTGATGACAGAAAACATTCATTTTCTTCCCAAGCCTTACCCCTGGAGCCGCAGCATGAGCCAACCGATCAAGCAACGCCTGGAAAACAGCCTCGAAGGGGCCGCTGCCTCGGGTCGCACGATCGCCACCTACATGCTCGCCAACCTGCACGAACTGCCGTTCCAGACCTCGGCCAGCATTGCCGCCAAGCTGGGCGTCAGCGAATCCAGCGTCGGGCGTTTCTGCCGCTCACTCGGTTATGCCCACCTCAAGGCGCTTAAGCAAGACCTGCAGAACGACCTGGGCGATGGCCCATGGCTGGTAGGTGACCGCCTGCAAGATTACCGCCAGAACCAGGACGCCAGTGACAACGCCGGCAGCCTGGAGCTGGAAATCGCCGCCTTGATGCGCGTGCACGAGTACCGCCAGAGCCCGACCTGGCACAGCGTAGCGCAGCGCCTGGCGAGCAAGCCGCGGGTATTCATCGCCGGCTTCCAGACCGAGCGCGGCATCGCCATGTGCATGAGCCACCTGCTGCAGTACCTGCGCGATGGCGTGCAACTGGTGGACATCAGCGCCGGGCACTTCGGCGAGGTGCTGCTGGGGCGTGCCGAAGACAGCGCCCTGGTGGTGTTCGAGGCGCGCCGTTATTCCCGCCACGCCCTGCTGCTGTGCCAAAAGGCACGCGAGGCGGGCATTGCTGTCACCCTGGTGACCGACACCTTCTGTGACTGGGCCGATGCCAACGCCGACGAGGTGTTCCGCATCCCCACCGAGTTCAATCTGTTCTGGGAATCCACCTCGACGATGCTGTCGTGGGTGCACCTGATGGTCAACGAGGTCTGCAAGAAACTCGGGCCTGATGTTGAAAAACGCTTGGAAGCGACTGCCGCTCTACATAACGAATTCGTCGGCTACACCTCGTGGCCGACGGGCAAACAACAATAGCAAGAGTGCAATGAGGTGCGAGATGAACAAGACCATGGCCTTGGTGGGTGCGTGTGCCCTGCTGCTGACGGGCGCCGCCAGTGCCGAAACCCTGCGCTTCGCCACCGAGGGTGCCTACCCGCCCTTCAACTATGTAGACGCCGATAACAAGCTGCACGGCTTCGATATCGACATCACCCATGCCCTGTGCGAACAGATGAAAGTCGAGTGCACGCTGGTGGCCCAGGACTGGGAAGGCATCATCCCCGCCCTGATGGCGCGCAAGTACGACGCCGTCGTCGCGTCGATGATCAATACCGAAGAACGGCGCAAGAAAATCGCCTTCACCGACCACTACTACCGCACCCCGCTGACCGTTGCAGTCGCCAAGGACAGCAAGATCGACAGCGCCCAGACCGACTTCGTCGGCTACACCGTCGGTGCCCAGTCGTCATCCACCCAGGCTATTTATGCCGAAGACGTGTACGGCAAGGCCGGCGCCGATGTGAAGCTGTACCCGACCATGGACGAAGCCAACGCCGACCTGGCCGCCGGGCGCCTGGACGGGGTAATTGCGGACAAGTTCCCGCTGCACGAGTGGATGACCAAGAACGGCGGGGATTGCTGCAAGATCCTCGGCGACGTGGCTGATACCAAGGCCGATGCGTCCATCGCCGTGCGCAAGGACGACGAAGCCCTGCGCCAGCGCCTGAACACCGCGCTGCAACAGATCGTGGCCAACGGCACGTACCAGAAGATCGCCAGCAAGTATTTTGCTTTCGATATCTACAACTGATCTTCAGGAAGTTTTGCGAAACCCCTGTGGGAGCGGCCTTGCGTCGCGATAGGGCCGCCTAGCGGCCCCGGCAAACTCTGCAAGTTGCATAAATTCTGGGGCCGCTACGCAGCCCTTTCGCGACGCAAGGCCGCTCCCACAAAGGCCGCATAACCTGCCCAAGAGGTTCGTCATGCTCGATCAATTGTCCTTGCTGTCCTTCGCCAGCGGAGGCTGGGGCCAGGCGCTGCTGGCCGGCGCCCTGGTTACCGTTTCACTGGCCCTGGCCTGCCTGCCCATCGGCCTGCCGCTGGGCCTGGTAGTCGCACTGGCGGCGCGCTCGCGCAAGCGCCTGCCACGGGCCTGGGCCACCACCTTCTCCACGGTGTTCCGCGGCCTGCCCGAACTGCTGACACTGCTGATCATCTATTACGGCTGCCAGATCGCCGCGCAGAAAATCCTCGCGGCCATGGGCTACCAGGGTGAATTCCTGATCAACACCTTCCTCGCCGCGATGATTGCCTTCAGCCTGGTGTTCGCCGCGTTCTCCAGCGAGATCTGGCTGGCGGCGTTCAAAACCCTGCCCAAGGGCCAGCTGGAGGCCTGCTCGGCGCTGGGCCTGAGCAAACGCACTGCCTTCTTCAAGGTGCTGCTGCCACAACTGACCCGTATCGCCCTGCCCGGCCTGTCGAACAACTGGTTGTCGCTGCTCAAGGACACCTCGCTGGTGTCGACCATTTCGCTGGTCGACCTGATGCGCCAGACCAACCTGGCCGTCAGCGTGACCAAGGAGCCGATGTTCTTCTATGGCGTCGCCTGCGTGGGTTACCTGCTGTTCGCAGCGCTTTCCGGGCGCGTGTTCGCCTTCATCGAACGGCGCAGTAACCGCCACCTGCTGGGAGCACGGGCATGAGCTTCGAACAACTGCTGGCACTGGTACTCGACCCCGACCTGCTGGAACGCTACGGCCCGCGCTTTCTCGACGGCCTGCTGGTAACCGCCAAACTGGTGGCGATTTCATTCACCCTGGGGGCCGTGCTCGGCCTGTTGCTGGCCCTGGCGCGCATGTCGCGCAGCCTGCTGCTGCAACGCCTGGCTGCCGGCTACGTGTACTTCTTCCGCGGTTCGCCCCTGCTGGCTCAGCTGTTCCTGCTGTACTACGGCCTGGGTTCGCTCAAGGGCTTCTGGCAGGACGTCGGCCTGTGGTGGTTTTTCCGCGAGGCGTGGTTCTGCACCTTGCTGGCCTTCACCCTGAACACCGCTGCCTACCAGGCGGAGATCTTCCGCGGCAGCCTGATGGCCGTCGCGCCGGGGCAGCATGAAGCGGCGCGGGCGCTGAACCTGAAGCGCTCGACCACCTTTTTCAAGGTGATTCTGCCGCAGTCGTTGCTGGTGGCCATCGGCCCGCTGGGCAACGAACTGATCCTGATGATCAAGGCCAGCGCAATTGCCTCGCTGGTGACCATCTACGACCTGATGGGCGTGACCAAACTGGCCTTCTCGCGCAGTTTCGACTTCCAGATCTACCTGTGGGCCGCCGTGCTCTACCTGGTGATCGTCGAACTGGTGCGGCGCCTGCTGAAACACCTGGAAGGCCGCCTGGGCCGCCACCTGAACTGACCGAAGGATACGTTCCATGCATTGCCAGACCCTTGTCCTCGGCGCCGGCATCGTCGGCGTCAGCACCGCCCTGCACTTGCAGGCCCGCGGGCGCCAGGTCCTCCTGATCGACCGCGATGAACCCGGCAGCGGCACCAGCCACGGCAACGCCGGGCTGATCGAGCGCTCCAGCGTCATCCCCTACGCCTTCCCCCGGCAGTTCGGCGCCTTGTTGCGCTACGGCCTGAACCGCCAGCCCGACGTGCGCTACAGCCTGGCGCACCTGCCCAAGGCCGCGCCGTGGCTGTGGCGCTACTGGCGCCAGTCGGCGCCCGGGCGCCTGGCCGGGGCCGCCGCCGACATGCTGCCGCTGGTGCAGCGCTGCGTCGAAGAACACGACGCGCTGATCAAAGCCGCCGGCCTTGAAGGGCTGGTGCAGGCCAAAGGCTGGATCGAAGTGTTCCGCGACCCGGCCCTGTTCGAGCAGGCCAAGGCCGACGCCAAGGGCCTGAGCCGCTATGGCCTGCAATTTGAAATCCTCGAATGCGGGCAGCTGCAGGCCCGCGAGCATCAGCTGGACGCCACCGTGGTCGGCGGCATCCACTGGCTCGACCCCAAGACCGTGAACAACCCCGGCGCCCTCACCCGCGGCTATGCGGCACTGTTCCAGCAGCGCGGCGGGCAGTTCGTGCATGGTGATGCGCGCAGCCTGCGCCAGGCCAACGGTAAATGGCGGGTAGAGACCCGCCGTGGCCCGATCACCGCCGACGAGGTGGTTGCCTGCCTCGGCCCGCAGTCGGCCGACCTGTTCAGCGGCCTGGGCTACCAGATTCCGCTGGCGATCAAACGCGGCTACCACATGCACTACAGCACCCGTGACGGCGCGACGCTTGAGCATTCAATCTGCGACACCCAGGGTGGCTACGTGCTGGCGCCAATGGCGCGCGGTGTGCGCCTGACCACCGGCATCGAGTTCGACGCCAGCAGCGCGCCGGGCAACCAGATTCAGCTGGGCCGCTGCGAGGCCCTGGCACGCAAGCTGTTCCCGGCATTGGGCGAGCGCCTGGACGACACCCCTTGGCTGGGCCGCCGCCCGTGCCTGCCCGACATGCGCCCGGTCATCGGCCCGGCAGCGCGCCACCCGGGGCTGTGGTTCAACTTTGGCCACGCCCACCACGGCCTGACCCTGGGCCCGGTCAGCGGCCGACTGGTGGCCGAGCTGATCACCGGCGAGCGCCCATTCACCGACCCCGCGCCTTACAGCGCGACCCGTTTCGACTGAACCCACGCGGGAGAAAAACAACATGACCGCACCACTGAGCCTTGCAAGCCTTGCCCCCGAGCCCGATCCACGCCCGGTGCTGATCCGCATCGAAGGCCTGAACAAGCACTACGGCGCTTTCCAGGTGCTGCACAACATCGACCTGCAGGTGCGCGAAGGCGAACGCATCGTGCTGTGTGGGCCGTCCGGCTCGGGCAAGTCGACCCTGATCCGCTGCATCAACCGCCTGGAGGTGGCCCAGCAGGGCAACATCCAGGTGGACGGCATCGACCTGGCGGCCACCACCCGTGAAGCGGCGCAGGTACGCAGCGACATCGGCATGGTGTTCCAGCATTTCAACCTGTTCCCGCACATGAGCGTGCTCGACAACTGCCTGCTGGCCCCCACCAGCGTGCGCGGGCTGTCGCGCAAGGACGCCGAAGAACGGGCGCGCATGTACCTGAGCAAGGTGGGTATCGAAAGCCAGGCGCACAAGTACCCAAGCCAGCTGTCCGGTGGCCAGCAGCAGCGCGTGGCGATTGCCCGGGCACTGTGCATGAAGCCGCGGATCATGCTGTTTGACGAGCCTACTTCGGCACTGGACCCGGAAATGGTCGCCGAGGTGCTGGATGTACTGGTGCAACTGGCCGGCACGGGCATGACCATGCTCTGCGTCACCCATGAAATGGGCTTTGCCCGGCAAGTGGCCGAGCGGGTGCTGTTCCTTGAGGGTGGGCAGATCATCGAAGACAGCCCGCCGCAGGTGTTCTTCAACCAGCCGCGTACCGAGCGCGCCAAGGCGTTCCTGGCGCAGATACTGCACTGAAACCTGCGCCGGCCTCTTCGCGGGTAAACCCGCTCCCACAGGTGTGTCACAGATCCTGAGGGCCAAGGTAATCCTGTGGGAGCGGGTTTACCCGCGAAGAGGCCGGCACAGGCAGCACTTCATTGCACCGCTGCAAAGACCCAACTGCATCGTTAAATATTATTGACCGACACCCCCGCCAAACCCACGCCGCCACAGGCCCGCATCGGTTTCAGCCCCCAAAAACCGGTGCATTCCCCGCGTTAAAGCCGTCTTCCGTCGTTTGACATATCGAACGGCTCTGGCAAGCTATCTACATGCCCCGACCGGAATCGTCGCCTCTGACGAGCCGGCAGTGCTCGGAGCTTCAGGCTGCACTCAGGGCCCCGCGCCGTGCACCTGCACAACAACGACAGGCTGAACCTGTCCCAAGGTGACATATGTCCAACAGCAACATTGGCAACAAACAACCTTCCCTGCGCAAACCCGTCGTCCTGATGACCATGGGCAGCCAAGAGCGCAAAGGCCATGACTATCAGGTCATGACCCACAAATACATTACCCCGCTGGTCGAGTTCTCCGATTGCGTCCCGGTACTGGTGCCCACCTGCTGCGGCACTGAAGACCTCGACACCTATCTGGACATGGCCGACGGCGTGTACCTGACCGGCGCCGGCAGCAACATCGACCCGGCCCTGTACGGCCAGGAGAATGAAACCCCGGGCAAGGGCCAGGACCAGAACCGCGACCTGTTCGACATCCCGCTGGTGAAAGCGGCGATCAAGCGTGGCCTGCCGATCTTCGGTATCTGCCGTGGCATGCAGGAAATCAACGTGGCCCTGGGTGGCGACATCTACCAGAAGGTGTACGCCGAGCCTGGCTTCAACGACCACCGGGAAAACCCGGAAGACCCGGTTGAAGTGCAGTACGCCCAGGTACATGGCGTGAAGATCAAGCCGGGCAGCTGGCTGCGTGACACCCTGGGTACCGACGAAATTCGCGTCAACTCGCTGCATGGCCAAGGCCTGCGCACCCTCGGCGCCGGCATCGAAGCCATCGCCCTGGCCGAAGACGGCCTGGTCGAGGCCATCCACGCCCCGAGCATTTCGCCCTTCCTGTTCGCGGTGCAGTGGCACCCGGAGTGGCAAGCTGCGAAGAACCCAGATTCGATCAAGATGTTCCAGGCCTTCGGCGATGCGTGCCGTGCCCAGGTACGCAAGGCGCAAATCAAGCGCCAGCACGCTGCCTGACCTTCAGTTTCCTCTGCTTTGATCGCGGGGCGGCGCAAGGCCGCCCCCGTTTCCCCGGTCACCCTCTGCTGGTCCCAGAACACTTCCCGTGGAATCGGGCGGCGGCCTTGTGCCTGTCTCCGCGATCGTTTTTTTCCTCTCCCCTCAAGAGATACGATGACTGGCATGTGCTCGCCATGTCATTTCCAGCGCCTGTGAGATCGAGCGCCGCCCGCGCGGCGCATCGCGAGCTGCGCTCGCTCCTACGTTTGTTTCAAGCCAGTTATTCCTGTGGAATTTGCGCGCGTACGCTTTGGTGCATGGCGTGATATCGCGTTGAACACAAGGCGGTCGCGCGTGCTTGTCACAGGCGTTACTGGCCCGAAACAAACGTAGGAGCGAGCGCAGCTCGCGATGCGCCGCGCGGGCGGCGCTCGATTTATGCCCCACCACAAATCTTCAGGCAGGCGCCTACAAAATTTTTTGCGGGGGGACTAGTCATCGCACCAGTTGTACGATAACTTACCTCCAACGCAAAACAACACCCTTCACCCAAGCGCCACAGGATGCCTACAACAATGAATCCACAAGAACTTAAATCCATCCTCTCCCACGGCCTGCTGTCTTTCCCGGTCACCGACTTCAACGCCCAGGGCGACTTCAACCCGGCTGGCTACATCAAGCGCCTGGAATGGCTCGCCCCGTATGGCGCCAGCGCCCTGTTCGCCGCTGGCGGCACCGGTGAGTTCTTCTCCCTGGCCGCCAGCGAGTACAGCCAGGTGATCAAGACTGCCGTCGATACCTGCGCTACCTCGGTACCTATCCTCGCAGGTGTTGGTGGCTCCACCCGCCAGGCCATCGAATACGCACAGGAAGCCGAGCGCCTGGGTGCCAAGGGCCTGCTGCTGCTGCCGCACTACCTGACCGAAGCCAGCCAGGACGGTGTCGCCGCCCACGTCGAAGCCGTGTGCAAATCGGTGAAGATCGGTGTGGTGGTGTACAACCGCAACGTCTGCCGCCTGAATGCCGACCTGCTGGAAAAACTGGCCGAGCGCTGCCCGAACCTGATCGGCTACAAGGATGGCTTGGGTGATATCGAGCTGATGGTGTCGATCCGTCGCCGCCTGGGCGACCGTTTCAGCTACCTGGGTGGCCTGCCGACCGCTGAAGTGTATGCTGCGGCCTACAAGGCCCTGGGCGTGCCGGTGTACTCCTCCGCGGTGTTCAACTTCGTACCAAAGACCGCCATGGACTTCTACAACGCCATCGCCCGTGACGACCACGCCGCCGTGGCCAAACTGATCGACGATTTCTTCCTGCCGTACCTGGACATCCGTAACCGCAAGGCCGGCTACGCCGTGAGCATCGTCAAGGCCGGTGCCAGGATTGCCGGTTACGACGCAGGCCCGGTGCGTACCCCGCTGACCGACCTCACCGCAGAAGAGTACGAGATGCTCGCCGCGCTGATGGACAAGATGGGCCCGCAGTAAGCGTCGCCCGCGGCCTGCCAAGTGCCGCGCCCGGAGTGGGCCAGCCCCGCTCCGGTTACAATTCGTGAGCCCGCACAAAAATAACTAGTGGGAGTATTGCCAGCATGCAAGCGACTAAGAAGACGCATGTGCGCTACCTGATCCTGTTCATGCTGTTCCTGGTGACCACGATCAACTATGCCGACCGCGCTACCATCGCAATCGCAGGTTCCAGCCTGCAGAAAGACCTCGGCATTGACGCCGTTACCCTCGGTTATATCTTCTCCGCCTTTGGATGGGCTTACGTGGCTGGCCAGATTCCTGGTGGCTGGCTGCTCGATCGCTTCGGTTCCAAGAACGTCTACGCCTTCAGCATCTTCACCTGGTCGCTGTTCACACTGTTGCAGGGTTTTGTCGGTGGCCTGCCGGTTGCCTGGGCGGTTGTCACCCTCTTCACCTTGCGCTTTCTGGTTGGCTTCGCCGAAGCCCCGTCGTTCCCGGGCAACGCACGCATCGTCGCCGCCTGGTTTCCGACTCAGGAGCGCGGCACTGCCTCAGCCATCTTCAACTCGGCGCAGTACTTCGCTACGGCGCTGTTCGCCCCGATCATGGGCTGGATCGTATTCAGCTTCGGCTGGGAGCACGTGTTCGTGGTCATGGGTGCACTGGGCATCGTGTTCTCCATGGTGTGGCTGAAAACCATTCACAACCCGCGCCAACACCCACGCATCAGCCAAAGCGAGCTTGAGCACATCGAGCAGAACGGCGGCCTGGTGGACATGGACCAGAAGCGCGGCAACGACGGCCCGAAATGGGGCTACGTCAAGCAACTGCTGACCAGCCGCATGCTGCTGGGCGTGTACCTGGGCCAGTACTGCATCAACGCCATCACCTACTTCTTCCTCACCTGGTTCCCTGTGTACCTGGTGCAGGAACGTGGCATGACCATCCTCAAGGCCGGCTTCATCGCCTCGCTGCCAGCGGTCTGCGGTTTCATTGGTGGCGTGCTGGGTGGCGTGATCTCCGACTGGCTGCTGCGCCGTGGCAACTCGCTGACCTTCTCGCGCAAACTGCCGATTGTGTGCGGCCTGCTGCTGTCGACCACCATGGTGTTCTGCAACTACGTCGACGCCGAGTGGATGGTGGTTGGCTTCATGACCCTGGCATTCTTCGGCAAAGGCATTGGCGCGCTGGGCTGGGCGGTGGTGGCAGACACCTCGCCCAAGCAGATCGCCGGGCTGTCCGGTGGCCTGTTCAACACCTTCGGCAACATCGCCTCGATCACCACCCCTATCGTGATCGGCTACATCATCAGCGCCACCGGCTCGTTCAAGTGGGCGCTGGTGTACGTGGGTGCCAACGCCCTGGTAGCCGTGTTCAGCTACCTGGTGATCGTCGGCCCGATCAAGCGTATCGAGCTGCGCGAAGATGCCCCAAAGCCACAGGCTGAGCCTGCCGCCAACGGCGATCTGGCCAGCTCGCGCCACTGAGTGAACACGCCCGCGCCGGGGCAACCGGTGCGGGCGGATGTACAAAAAAGCCTGAGAACCTGACAAGTAGGGCCCAAACATGCAGTTGATCGAACATTCCGACTCGCCCCGCTACGTCCGCCTGCACGACGACGATAATGTCGTGGTGGTGGTCAACGACGGCGGCCTGGGCGAAGGCGCCCGCTTTGCCGACGGCCTGACCCTGGTCGAAGGCGTGCCACAAAGCCACAAGGTGGCCACCGTGGCCATCGCCAAGGGAGAGCCCGTGCGCCGCTACGGGCAAATCATCGGCTACGCGCTGGAAGACCTGCGCCAGGGCAGCTGGGTGCAGGAAAGCCAGCTGGCCATGCCGGCCGCCCCCGAGCTGGACAGCTTGCCGCTCTGCGACGCCGTCCCACAACCGCTGCCGCCGCTCGAAGGCTTCACGTTCGAGGGCTACCGCAACGCCGACGGCACCGTCGGCACCCGCAACATCCTGGGTATTACCACCACCGTGCAGTGTGTAACCGGCGTGCTGGAGCATGCGGTCAAGCGCATTCGCAGCGAACTGCTGCCCAAATACCCCAACGTCGATGACGTGGTGGCCATCACCCACAGCTACGGCTGCGGCGTGGCCATCAACGCGCGCGACGCCTACATCCCGATCCGCACCGTACGCAACCTGGCGCGCAACCCCAACCTGGGTGGCGAGGCCCTGGTCATCAGCCTTGGCTGTGAAAAGCTGCAAGCCGGCCAGGTGATGCACGACAACGACCCTTCGGTAGACCTCAGCGACCCGTGGCTGTACCGCCTGCAGGACGCCAGCCTGGGCTTTGTGGAAATGATCGAGCAGATCATGGAACTGGCCGAAACCCGCCTGAAGAAGCTCGACCAGCGCCGTCGCGAAACCGTACCGGCCAGCGAGTTGATCCTTGGCATGCAGTGCGGTGGCAGCGATGCGTTCTCGGGCATCACCGCCAACCCGGCGCTGGGCTACGCCGCCGACTTGCTGGTACGCGCCGGCGCTACCGTGCTGTTCTCGGAAGTGACCGAGGTGCGCGACGCCATCTACATGCTGACCTCACGCGCCGAAAACCAGGAGGTGGCCGGTGCCTTGATACGCGAAATGGACTGGTACGACCGCTACCTGCAACAAGGCGCCGCCGACCGCAGCGCCAACACGACGCCGGGCAACAAGAAAGGTGGCCTGTCCAATATCGTCGAGAAGTCGCTGGGGTCGATCGTCAAGTCCGGCAGCGGCGCCATCCAGAGTGTGCTCGGCCCAGGCGAGCGGGTAACACGCAAGGGCCTGATCTTCTGCGCCACCCCGGCCAGCGACTTCGTCTGCGGCACCTTGCAACTGGCCGCCGGTATGAACCTGCATGTGTTCACCACCGGCCGAGGCACCCCCTACGGGCTGGCCATGGCGCCAGTGGTCAAGGTGTGCACGCGCACCGAACTGGCCCAGCGTTGGCCCGACCTGATCGATATCGACGCCGGGCGCATCGCCACAGGCCGTTCGACCATCGAAGAGCTGGGCTGGGAACTGTTCCATTACTACCTGGACGTGGCCAGCGGC
Organism: Pseudomonas sp. WOUb67; assembly: GCF_050058005.1. NCBI lineage: Bacteria > Pseudomonadati > Pseudomonadota > Gammaproteobacteria > Pseudomonadales > Pseudomonadaceae > Pseudomonas > Pseudomonas sp. WOUb67. Next base: position 4,423,920 of record NZ_CP170112.1, read on the forward strand.
CGCAAGCAGACCTGGGCCGAGCAGCACCGGCTGCACAACGACATCACCCTGTTCAACCCGGCACCGATTACCTGATGCCCCGGGCTAACTCGATCATAGAACTCCCCTCTTTCCCTGTGGGAGCGGGCATGCCCGCGAACACCGGCAAAGCCGGTGCCATGTACCGGGTTGCCTGCTTCGCGGGCGCGCCCGCTCCCACAGGTCATGTGACAACCCGCCAGATTGCCTTTCAACCTACAGGAGCACCCCATGCCTGAAATCCTCGGCCACAACTTCATCGCCGGCCAGCGCAGCGCCGCTGGCCCACAGCGCCTGCAGAGCCTGGACGCCAGCACTGGCGAAGCCCTGCCCTTCAGCTTCGCTCAAGCCACAGAGGCCGAAGTAGACCAGGCCGCCAAGGCCGCCGCTGCCGCCTTCGCTGCGTTCCGCCAGCTGGCCCCGGCCCGCCGCGCCGAATTCCTCGACGCCATTGCCGCCGAACTGGACGAACTGGACGACGCCTTCGTCGCCATAGTCTGCCGCGAAACCGCCTTGCCCGCTGCCCGCATTCAAGGCGAGCGTGGCCGCACCAGCGGCCAGATGCGCCTGTTCGCCCAGGTACTGCGCCGTGGTGATTACCTGGGTGCGCGTATCGACCTGGCCTTGCCCGAGCGCCAGCCGCTACCGCGGGTGGACCTGCGCCAGATGCGCATTGGCGTCGGCCCGGTCGCCGTGTTCGGTGCCAGCAACTTCCCGCTGGCCTTCTCTACCGCCGGCGGTGACACCGCAGCTGCACTGGCTGCCGGCTGCCCGGTGGTGTTCAAGGCGCACAGCGGCCACATGGCCACCGCCGACCTGGTGGGTTGCGCCATCGTGCGCGCCGCCGAACGCACCGGCATGCCCAAGGGCGTGTTCAACATGGTGTTCGGTGGTGGTGTCGGCGAGTGGCTGGTCAAGCACCCGGCCATCCAGGCCGTCGGCTTCACCGGCTCGCTCAAAGGCGGCGACGCCCTGTGCCGCATGGCTGCCGAGCGCCCGCAGCCGATTCCAGTGTTCGCCGAGATGTCCAGCATCAACCCGGTCATCATCCTGCCAGCCGCCCTGGCCAAACGTGGCGAGGCCATCGCCCGCGAACTGGCCGGCTCGGTGTGCATGGGTGCCGGGCAGTTCTGCACCAACCCGGGGTTGGTGATCGGCCTGCAATCGCCACAATACAGCCAGCTTCTGTCTGAACTTGGCCAGCACGTGGAGCAGCAGGCCGGGCAAACCATGCTCAACGCGGGTGGCCTGCGCAGCTACGTTGGCGGCCTTGAGCACCTGCAAGCCCATACCGGTATCGAGCACCTGGCCGGCCAGGCACAGGAAGGCAGCCAGGCCCGCGCCCAGCTGTTCAAGGCCGATGCCCGCCTGCTGGTCGAGTCTGACCCGCTGCTGCAGGAAGAAGTGTTCGGCCCTACCACAGTCGCCGTAGAAGTGCGGGACGACCAACAACTGCGCGCCGCCCTGCTGGGCCTGCGGGGCCAACTGACCGCTACCCTGATCGGCGAAGCGGAAGATTTCGAGGCTTACGCCTGGTTGGTGCCGTTGCTGGAGGAGAAGGTCGGGCGCATCCTGATCAATGGCTACCCGACCGGTGTCGAAGTGTGTGAAGCCATGGTCCACGGCGGGCCTTACCCTGCGACCTCGGACGCCCGCGGTACTTCGGTCGGCACCTTGGCCATCGACCGCTTCCTGCGGCCGGTGTGCTACCAGAACTACCCGCAGGCGTTGCTGCCTGAGGCACTGCGCGATGGCAACCCACTGGGGCTGCGTCGGCTGGTGAATGGGCAATGGAGTGATGAGGCGGTCTGACTGATGGCCTGAAACAAGAAAGCCCCGCACATGGCGGGGCTTTTCTTTTGCCTGTACCGACCTCTTCGCGGGCATGCCCGCTCCCACAGGGATCACCTTATCCCTGAGGGTGTAGTGATACTTGTGGGAGCGGGCGAGCCCGCGAAGAGGTCGGTACAGGTCACAAAGGCCTCAGACCCCTTGCGCCTCAGCCTCTTCATGCACCTGACGCAAGCGCTCCCGGCTATTGCTCAGGTGCATGCGCATGGCCATCTTCGCCCCTTCGCTGTCACGCCGGGCGATTGCTTCATAAATCGCCTCGTGCTCATGCATCAACCGGCTCATGTAATGCGCCTGGTCATCACGGGCCAGCCGCGCCGAGTTCACCCGGGTGCGCGGGATGATGCTGGTGCCCAGGTGGTTGATGATGTCGGCGAAGTAGTGGTTGCCGCTGGCCTGGGCAATGCGCAGGTGGAACTGGAAGTCCGCCGACACCGCATCATTGGCATGGGCCGCCCCTTCGTTGAGTTCGTCCAGCGCCGCACGCATGCCCGCCAGCTCTTCATCGCTGCGCCGCTGCGCCGCCAGGCCCGCCGACTCGATCTCCAGGGCAATACGCAACTCCAGCACCGCCAGCACTTCACGCAGGGTGACCACCGTCGCCGGGTCGATGCGAAAGCCCCCCGACGCCGGCGCGTCCAGCACGAACGTGCCGATGCCATGGCGGGTCTCGACCTGCCCGGCGGCCTGCAGCCGCGAGATCGCCTCACGCACCACGGTGCGGCTGACGCCCTCTTCGACCATGATCTGCGATTCGGTCGGCAGCTTGTCGCCACGCTTGAGCTGGCCACTGCGGATGCGTTCGGTCAGCACTGTGACCAGTTCCTGGGCCAGACTACGCGGCTTGCGCCGGGTCCTTGCCTGTACCTGTTGCTCTGTCATTGCCCTGTATTTCACCTAGAAAGACAGCGCTCATCATAGCGCAAGCAGTTGTACGATCACATACACCCGGTGCGGTATTTCTTGCTCTCCCTCGCAAGCCACGCCTATGAAAAAGCCGGCGCAAGTGCTGGCCCAGAGCCCGCGCAAGCCTGTACTGTGCGCCTTTGCGCTTAGTCATCCATGGAAGGAAAATGCCGCATGAAACCCCTCGACCGCCTATTACTCGCCAGCGGCCTGCTGATACCCCTCTGGTTGCTGGCAGGTGTGTGGCTCACCGCCCAGGCTTACCCCGGCTATGACCACCTGCAACAGGCCATGAGCCAGCTCGGCGCCGTAGGCGCGCCAACCCACGGCTGGTCGCCACTGGTAAACAACTTCCCACTGGCCGCCCTGTTCGCGCTGTTTGCCTGGGGCCTGGCGCGGCGCTGGCGTGGTTCGAAACTGGCAATGCTGAGTGCGGCCCTGGTATTGCTGCATGGTGTCGGCAGCCTGGGCACCGGCTGGTTTCCCTGTGACCAAGGTTGCGCACCAGCGCAGCCGTCCACCTCACAGCAACTGCATAACCTGTCCGGCCTGCTGATGTTCCTTTCGCTGACCCTGGCCAGTGCCCTGTGGGCATGGCTGGGCAATCGCATTGCCGGCTCACGGGCCCTGGCGTTGTTCTCCCTGGCCTGCGTGGTGCTGGCGATCATTACCGTCGCACTGATGGGCCAGGCAGCGCAAAACGGCCAGCTATTCGGCCTGTATCAGCGCCTGAACTATGGTGTGTCGGTCCTCTGGGTTGCCAGCCTGGCCTGGGCGAGCCTGCGCAAGCCAGCCGCCCGCCCGCTGCGCATGGCCGTGGTCTGACGGCAAATTGCTGGCCCCCAGCATCGAAAAGCGAAGGCAAACTCCGTTCTCTTTCAGATGCTTAGGACAGCAACATGCGAGTATTTCTAGCAACGATGGCCGGTTGTATGCTGGCCGCGCTGGCTTTCGGCGCCCAGGCCCGGGCGCTGAGCCAGAATGATCGCCACACCTGCGGCTGGGGTGCGCAGATAGCCGCCGAGGCCCAGCAGGCCAAGCTTTCAGGGGTGACCTTGTATGCGACGCGCAAAAAGCTGCAGGTACGCAAATTCCCCAAGCCTTGGATGCGCATGACCGCCTTCGGCATTACCGAGCAGACCTATAACAGCCGTTCGCGACTCAAGCCTGCGGCGATCAGGCAGACTTACTATGAGCAGTGCGTTCAGCATGCCGTGGCTAAACGTTAATTACCTATTTATCAATAGCTTATGAGACAAACATGAAGCCCTCTAGGAGCAGCCTTGTGCTGCGAAGAGGCCGGTGCTGCGGGCCGCTTCGCAGCACAAGGCTGCTCCTACAAAGACCGTGTCCGCCAGGGGGCGCCAGCCCTGAAGCGGTCTTCCAGCCACGCCTTGAAGGCACCCATGGCCGCGGTGTTCAGCCGTGCTGTCGGGCGCACCAGATAAATGCCCGCCGCCACGTCTAGCTGCCATTGTGGCAGCACGCGCACCAGACGACCGCTGGCCAGGTCCTCGCCCATCAGCCAGTCGCCTCCGGCCAGAATCCCCACACCGCGCCGGGCCGCCTCCAGCAGCGCTTCGTTGTCATTGCTGCGTAGGCTACCGGCTACCTTGACGCTTATCTGCTGCTCGGCATTCATCAGTCGCCATTCAGGAAATGAACGTAAGCCACTGAAAACCAAGCAGTTATGATTAGACAAATCTTCCGGTATTGCGGGTACGCCCTGTTGAGCGAGGTACCGGGGCGACGCACAGAGGATACGCACGTGGTCGCACAGCTTGCTGGCCACCAGACGGTTGTCTGCCAGCTCACCGATACGAATGGCGGCATCGAACCCCTCGCCGATCAGGTCGACGAAACGGTCGGCATACTCGGCCTCCACCGTCACCTGCGGATAAGCCAGCACGAAGTCGGCCAGCATCCCGCTCAACCAGCGCCGCCCCATCGCCGCCGGCAATGCCAGGCGCAAGCGCCCGCGCACCGTTGCCGCACCCTCGGCAGCTTCCTGCTCCGCCTCGGCGATCAGCCGGTTGGCCTCGCGTACCTTGGCCACCAGCCGCTCGCCTTCATCGGTAAAGCGCAGCTGCCGCGTGCTGCGTTCCACCAGGCGAATGCCCAACCGCGCCTCCAGCGCACTCAGGCGCTTCGACAGCACCGTAGGGTGGCGCTCCAGCTGCCGCCCGGCAGCGGCAAACGAGCCCTGCTCGTGCAGGGCCAGCAAGGTGGCAAGTTCATCGGCGCGGCGACTGTCGAAAGCATCCATGGCTAAACTCGGTGGCAGGTTCGGGCATCAGGCCGTAAGGACCAGCGCGCCCTCCGACAACCCCTGCTCCAGGTCCCGGTGGGCCCTGGCCACTTCGGCCAGCGGGTAGCGACGCCAGACCCGAGGCTGGATGATACCCTCCGCGACGGCTGCCAGCACGTCGGCGGCGCGCTGCTGGTACTCCTCGACCGTGCGTGTATGTGCCGCCAGCGAGGGGCGGGTCACGTACAGCGAGCCCTTGGCATTGAGCGTGGCCACCTCGATCGCCGCCGGCGCACCGGAAGTGCCCCCAAACGATACCAGCAGGCCGCGCACCCGCAGGCTGTCCAGCGAAGCTTCCAGCGACACCTTGCCGACACAGTCATAGGCCACGTCCACGCCCTGCCCCTGGGTCAGCTTGCGCACTTCCCTGGCCAGCGTTTCCGCGTCGAACACCAGCACATGGTGGCAACCCGCCGCCTGGGCCCTGGCTACACTTTGCAGGCGTGATACCACACCAATCACTGTCGCCCCAAGATGTCGCGCCCAAGGCGCCATCAGCTGGCCCAAGGCACCGGCAGCACCGTACAGCAGCACCTGGGTACCCGGGCCCACAGCGTAGGTGGTTTTCAGCAAGTACTGCGCCGTGATGCCCTTGAACAGCACCGCTGCGGCGGCCTCATCCTCCAACTGCGGCGGCAGCTTGACCAGCCGTTCGGCCGGGAACAACCGGCCGCTGGCGTATGCGCCGACCGGCCCCATGGCATAGGCGACCCGGTCCCCCACCTGCACGTTGTGTACCCCATCACCGACGGCAGTAACCCGCCCGGCGCCTTCCAGCCCCAGGCCGGAAGGCAAGGCCAGGGGCGCACCGCCCTTGCGCTGCAACAGGTCCAGCGGGTTCACGCCCATGGCTGTCTGCTCCAGCCAGACCTGGCCGGGCCCTGGAGTTTGTGCTGATACGTGTTCAGGCTGCATGACGTCGGCGCTGCCGGTGCAATTGAGAGTGATACGGATAGCCATGTTCGAATCCTGCTTGATGAGTGTTCGAGTCAGGCTAATCAGGTAGGAAAAGTTGAACAATCAGGCGGGGTGCAGATGATTTCTGCACCCCTTGCAGCAATTCACTCAGCGCATTAGCAGCCTGTCAGCACCGTAGGGCGCCGCTCACCGGCGAAAAACAACGGGCGCAGGCGTACGCCGATCAGGTTGCCGGCATAAGCCGCTACCAGCCACAGCCAGCCATGCACGCTACCCGAGGCAATGCCACTGAAGTACGCGCCGATGTTGCAGCCATAGGCCAGGCGCGAACCGTAGCCCAACAGCAAGCCGCCGATGACTGCGGCAACCAGCGACGGCAGCGGGATTTTCAGGCTTGGCGCAAAGCGCCCTGCAAGGCCAGCCGCCAGCAACGCACCCAGCACGATGCCCAGGTCCATCACCGTGGTGATGTCTTGCCACAACGGCGAGGCCAAAGCCTTGGCATTGGCCGGCGCCTGCCAGAACACCCAGCTGCCGACATCCACGCCCAGGCCGTTGAGGGTTTTGGCACCCCACAAGGCGAAAGCCGAAGTAATGCCCCAAGGCCGCCCTGCCAGCACCAGGGTCGCGTAGTTGAGCAGTGCCAGAGCGATGGCACCCCACAGCAACGGCCAAGGGCCACGCAGGAAGCGACGCAGGCCCTGGTGTTCGCTGGCAACTGGCGCTTCCAGCGCGCCGTGCCGGCGCTTTTCCAGCACCACGGTGGCCCAGGCGATCAGCCCGAACACTGCCAGGCTCACCAGCAGCGCAGGCCCCACACCCCAGGCCTGAACGATCGAAGTTGCCGGGAACGACGGCAAGGCAAACCACCAGTCAGCGTGATGGGTGGCGGTTACAGAACCGATGATGAAGAACAGCAGGGTCACCAGCATGCGCGCATTGCCACCGCCCACGGTGAACAGCGTGCCCGAAGCGCAACCGCCACCCAGCTGCATGCCGATGCCGAAGATGAACGCACCGAACACGACCGAAACACCCGCCGGGGCCACCAGGCCGGTGACAGGGTTGCCGAACAGACTGCCCGCTGACAATGCCGGGAAGAACAGCAGCACGGCCAGGGCCAGCATGACCATCTGCGCACGCAAGCCCGCGCCACGGCGCTCGTTGATGAACACCCGCCACGCCGAGGTGAAGCCAAAGGCGGCGTGATACAAGGTCAGGCCGAGGGCTGCGCCAACAAGCAGCAGCAACACCTGCTTGAAGCCGGCATTCAGGTTGAGGAACCAGGCGCCTGCCAACAGCAGGGCCATGGCGATCAAAGGGGCGCCCAGGCGACGCGGTTCGGGTGTGGCAGTTGCGGAAAGACCCATCGGAGTACTCGGATAACCGTAAAACGGACGAAGAGTATACCCCCGACAGCTGACGCGCTCCTACAACGACCGTGTAAGGCGCAGGTATTTGTTAAGCTGATCTGAGTCGCCAGAATTAACCAAGGCCATTCACCCCATGGATGAACTGCGCAAGATCGACCTCAACCTGCTGCTGGCCCTTCACGCGCTGCTCAGCGAGAAACACGTGACCCGCGCCGCCCTGCGCCTGCACCGCAGCCAACCGGCGGTAAGCCACGCCCTGGCGCAGTTGCGCAAACACTTCGACGACCCCTTGCTGGTTCGCCAGAACGGCCGCATGGCGCTCACCACACTCGCCCAGTCGCTGGCCAGCCCGCTGCAGGATGCGCTGGGCAGCCTCAACGGCCTGCTCGCCACCCCCCAGTTCGACCCGGCCAAGGCCCAGCGTCGCTTCAGGCTGTCGCTGTCCGACTACTCGTCGCGCATTATCCTGCCACCCCTGATGCGCCATCTGCGCCAGGTCGCACCCGGGGTAGACCTGGCCATCAGCCAGGCCAGCCGCGAAACCATGCTGGCCCAACTGCTCGACGGTGAGCTTGACCTGGCCTTGGGCATCTTCCCGGACCAGCCCCAGGGCATCACCACCCAGCCGCTGTTTGCCGACAGCTTCATCAGCGTCGCCGACCGCCAGGTGCTGCCAGCCAGCGGCCGCTTGGCGCTGGAAGACTGGCTGGCGCGCCCGCATGTACTGATGGCCATGCGCCCGGACGCCTTCGATGAGATTGAACGTGCGCTGGCGGCCCAAGGCCTGCGCCGTCGAATTGCCCTGGCCTTGCCGCACTGGAGCGCAGCGGTGGAGGTACTGGCCGGTACCGACCTGATCCTTACCGTGGCCAGCCGCGCCGTAGGCTCACTGCACCCGCACACGGCGTTACGCCAGTTCGAGCCGCCGTTGGCAATCCCCTCGTTCGACTACCAGCAAGCCTGGCACAGCCGCAAAGACAACGACCCCGGGCATCGCTGGCTACGCGAAACCGTGTGGGCCTGCAGCCAACCGGGGGGCTGATCAACCTTCTGGCTGCTTCACCACCGCTGCGGCACCGGCCGGTGTCGCCGTCGTCCAGGTGCCCTGCACCAGCAGCACGCCACATAAAATCAGCACCACGCCTGCCAGCCTGGCCAGGTTGAGTGGCTTGCCAGCCAACCCCATTACACCAAAATGGTCGGCCAGCACTGCAGTGATGATCTGCCCTGCCACGACCAGTACCAGGAAGCCCGCCGCCCCCAGCCTAGGGATAAGTGCAGCAGCACCGGCCACATACAGAGCCCCCAGAACACCCCCTACCCACAGCCACCAAGGCCCCTGCAGCGCCTTGCCCATGTCCGGTGCGGGCACCCTGAGAACCAGCAGGGCAACAATCACCACCAGCGAACTCACCGTCAACGAGGTGAACGCCCCCCATAACCAGTGCCCCAATGCCCGGCCTACGGCAGCGTTAGCGGTGGCCTGAAAGGGCAATACGGCACCGGCAAACAACGCCAGGGCAAGCGGCAGAACCAACAGAAGCATGGATTTACTGAACATGGCCGTGCCTTTTCAACGTTTTGATGACCGTCATCATCGCGTAATGCACCAAGCTGATGGAAATCAAAATCATGCACATGAACTATTCGTAACATGCATGGAAACAGCCATGCAACGCAATAATTCAATCGCTGTCGCAGCCCTGTAACACAGGCACTATTGACTTACTAAGGCACCAAGATAAACTGCGCCTTATGAATATTCTTGAGAACAAGCATCACATCATGCTCGACGCACTGGCAGAGGCCCCTGCCGACGCCAGGCAAAGCGTGCGCCTGTGTTTCGAACTGCTGTCCGCGGCTGCGGCAATCAACCGCGTGTGCGCGGTGCGCCTGGCTCGCCATAACCTGTCAGAGGGGCGTTTCGCCATCTTGCTGACGTTGCAAGCGGCTGGCGGACGCTTGTCGCCGCTGGAACTGGCGACGCGTCTGGCGATCACTTCGGGCACCGTCACCGGCCTGCTCGACGGCCTGCAAGGCGACGGCTTCATCAAGCGCCGCAAGGATGCCCATGACCGTCGCAAACTGAGCATCAGCCTTACCCCGGCAGGTGTTTCTGTCCTGGACGCGGTATTCGCCGAACACACCGACTGGATCGGCACGATCATGCACACACTGGACATCACACAGCGGGAAGCCCTTTCCGCCGCGCTACAGGCACTTTCGGCGAGCCCTGCCCTGGCATTGCCACCCGACAAGGACTGAAGCCAATACACCCGTCAAACCACATGGAGGTGGATGATGTTGCAGAATCAGAGCGTACTGGCACGAATCGGCAGGAAGCCGCGCGTGCACAGCGAGCGCGACCAGGTAAGGCGGCGCCAGGCCTGGCTTGAAGCCTGCCTGCCAGCAGCACTCTACCGGCGGCTGTTCATTCGCCGCCTCTCCAGCCACCCGCTAGCCATTGAAGGCTTCAGCTTTCGACCGGTGCAGAATCTGTACGAACTTGAGCAGGCCCTGCGCCTGGTCAACGACAGCTATGCCCGTCGCGGCATTGCTACTGTGTGCCGCGCCGGCATGCGCTTCTCACCCTTTCATCTGCTACCTGGCACCACCACGTTCGTGGCACTGAAAGGTGACCAGGTGGTGGGGACCGTGTCACTGATCGAAGACTCGCCGCTCGGTTTGCCGCTGGAAGACGTGCATGTCAACGAAGCAGTGTTGCAACGCCTGGGCGGTAACCGCCTGGCCGAAGTCGGCACCCTGGCGGTCTGTAGCCACTACAAAGGCAAAGGCGTGCCCCTCATGCTGTACAACGCCATGTTCCGTTGGGCCATGGACCATCGCCGGGTAAATAGCCTGCTGATCGCCGTGCACCCTCGCGCGGCCAGCTTCTACCGCAACGTGCTGTTCTTTTCGCCCATTGGCCCTGTGCAGACCTACACCAAACTCAACAATGCCCTGTCGCTACCCCTGGCGTTGAACCTGAACCAGGCACGCCAGGTGTTCGCCAAGGTCTACCAGCACCCAGGCCTTGGCTTTACCGTCGAGCAGCAGCACACCGATCTTTTCGACTTCTTCTGCGCACGGCATTTCCCGCACATCCAGTTGCCCGTCGCGCCGCCTCAAACCCACTGGAGCACTGACGAAGTGCTCACCCACATGGCACGTTGCGGCACTTCGCCGCGCCATCTGACGCCGCGGGTACGGCGGATTCTGCAACTGGATTGAGCAGCCCGCCCCGCGCTCCACACCACACGACTTTCATGGAGGATACGTTCATGGACATGGGATTGCTGCGCGCGATCTACAGGGAAATTACCCTCAGGCACCCGCTGGTGCGCACGCCTGAGCCTGATCTGGTAATGGCCGACGACGCCTGTGTCTCGGCTTACGCCGACAGTGCAGGCCAAGGCCAGGCGCTGTCCGGTACGTACCTGTACCACTGCGCCCAGATGTGTGCACTGATCAAACCCGGCGATGTCGTGCTGGACATCGGTTGTGGCCCGGCCAGCCTGTTGCTGCAACTGGCCCGCCTGAACCCGAGAGCCGAATTCATCGGCACCGACCTGTCAGCCACCATGCTCGAGGTGGGGCAGGCCTCGATTCGCCAGCAAGGCATCGACAACGTCGAACTGCGCGAGGAAGACATGACTCGCCTGGCCGGTATCGCCGACCGTAGCGTTGACGTGGTGATCTCTTCGATGGCGCTGCATCACCTGGCCGACCTCGCTCAACTGGAAGCCACGTTTCGCAACATCGCACGCGTGCTCCGCAATGACCGGGCCATCTACCTGAACGACTTTGGCCGGCTCAAGTCGGTAGAGTCGGTGGACTATTTCGTCAGCCGCGCCAGTGATGGGGCCGACCAGGCCACACTGCTCGACTACCGCAACTCGCTGTTGGCTGCTTTCTCTCTGGAAGAATTCCAGACCCTTGCCGCCAGCTACCTGGGCCCCTGTGCCAAGGTTTACAGCACGGCGGTCAGCCCTCTGATGATGGTGATCCGCACCCCCAAGCGGCGCTGTGTGGCAGCGATGAAGGGCGAATTTCGGCGACGCTACCGCGATTTGCCACGCAGCCGTCGGGCCGATGTCGACCAACTGCGGCTGTTCCTTGGCATGGGAGGCCTGGCAAGTGCGTTCTGAGCCGCAGGGGCTGCAAGCCGCCTTGGCAGCCTGGCGCGCAGCGCTGGGTGACGCCCATGTACAGAGTGACGCCAGCACGCTGCGCCAGCTGAGCCAGGACACCATGCGCTCGCCCGCCCATGCCAGTGCCAGGCTCAGGCCAGCCAACAGCGAGCAGGTAGCTGCCTGCCTGGCCATTGCACACCTGCACGGTGTCGCGGTGCAGCCGGTAAGCACAGGCCACAACTGGGGCTATGGCGGCGTGGCAACGCTTCACGGGCGCTGCGTGCAACTTGACCTGTCGCGCATGGACAAAATCCTTGCCTTCGACGAGGCTCTGGGTGTGGTCACCCTTGAACCAGGCGTTACCCAGGCCGCGCTGGCCGATTACCTGGCCAGTCGCAACCTGCCATTCCTTACGCCAGTCACCGGCGCAGGGCCCACCTGCAGTGTGTTGGCCAACGCGCTGGAGCGCGGCTTTGGCATCACACCGTTAACGGACCACTGGCAAGCCGTCATGGGCCTTGAAGCCATTCTGCCCGATGGCCAATGCTATCGCTCGCCGATGTGGGCAACGGGCACAACCGCCTGCTTCAAATGGGGCATCGGCCCCTACCTGGACGGCCTGTTCAGCCAGAGCGGGCTGGGGGTGGTGACAAACATGTCGATCGCCTTGGTCAAGCGCCCACAGGTCGTGCAACCGTTCTATTTCTGGGTGGATTCGGCAGCACAGCTCCCGGCCGCCCTCGATGGCATCAAGCGCATTCTGGAACGTTGCGGCAGCCAGGTGGGCGGCATCAACCTGATGAACAGCACGCGTCTGCTAAGCATGGCCTACGATACCCGGCCCCTTACCCAACTGAATCAGGCCGAACGCAACGCCGCCGCGCAATCGCTGGCATTGCCCGCCTGGATGGGGGTAGGTTCGATCTACTGCGAACAGGCGCAGCTGGCCTCGCTCAAGGGCATCATCCGCAGCGAACTGCGGCGGTTCTGCAGCCGTTACCTGTTCCGCAGCCAACGCCAGCTGGCGCTGACTGAGCGTGCCTTGCGTCTGCTGCCGGGGGCCTGGTCCAGGCGTTGGCAACTGACCTTGAGCAAACTGCGCATGGGCGTTGAACTGATGGAAGGCCAGCCGAACCAGGTGGCACTGCCGCTGGCTTACGCCGCAGGTGCGCAACCGCAGCAAGGCACCTTGCTCGACCCGGCCCGGGACAACTGCGGCCTGATCTGGTACGCGCCCATCCTGCCTCTGCGCAGCCAGCAGGTAGCCACCTTCGTCTCGCACATGGAACAGGCTTGCGAAACCCACCGAATGCCCTGCCCGGTTACCCTCACCACCTTGTCGGGCCGCGCAATCGACTGCACCGTGCCGCTACTGTTCGACCGCAACGATGCCCCCGGCAGCAGCCGCGCCGAAGACTGCTACCGGCAGTTGTTCCGCACGGGCAGACAGCAAGGCGTACTGCCCTATCGGCTTCCCCTGGCCTTCATGGGCTTGCTGAGCGAAACACAAGCGTCTGCCTGGCAACTCGGACAGCGCATCAAGGATGCGCTGGACCCAGAGCACCTGCTCGCGCCAGGGCGTTACTGCCCGTTGGCGCCAGCCCCCCACTGCCAACCTGCTGTGATGGAGCCTCAGCAATGACTGATGATCGCAAGTCCCTGATCGACCTTGGCCAACTGCCAACCCGCAACCTGGCCGAATGCCTGGCCGTGGATCAGGCGACACTGGCCAATGCACTGGTCACCCGGTTACCTGCGGCGCTGGTCGCGCAACTGGCTGTCTGCGCTGACCAGGTTCAGACGCTGGGCCTGTCAAAAAAGGTTGCAGCCATCGGCCTGGCGCTGGGCCAATGGCTGGAACATGCACCCGCCCCCCTGCGCCAGGAGGTGTTCGAGCAATGCTGTGCGCACCCGTCCGACACCGTACGCAGCTGGGCAGCCTTCGCTCAGGCGCACCTGTCACGCACCTTGCCTGCACAAGACGCCCTGCTGGCGCAGTTGCGCTTCGCCCGCGATGAGCATTTTGGTGTACGCGAATGGGCCTGGATTGCCCTGCGCCCACGCCTGGCACAGCAGTTGGACGCCGCCCTGCCGTTGCTCAGCCGCTACGCAGGCGACGCAGACCCGCTGGTGCGACGCTTTTGTATCGAAATCCTGCGCCCACGTGGCGTCTGGTGTGAGCATATAGCCTCGCTCAAAGAACAACCGGAAGTGGCCGAGCTGTTGCTGGTGCCGCTGTTGGCCGAGGCTGAAAAGTACGCCCAGGACTCGGTCGCCAACTGGCTTAACGATGCCAGCAAAACCCGACCCGATTGGGTGCTCCAGCTGTTCCAGCGCTATCCCCCCGGCTGCAAGGCCTCGCAGCGAATCCACGCCCGGGCAACCCGAAGCCTGCCCCAGTGAATCACCACAAGGAGAGAAGCATGTCACTCAAGGAAAAACTCGACGCCATCAAACAGCAGATGGGCCAACTGCCCGCCGACGTGCTGGAAAAATTCAGCACGTCGCTACAGGCCTTGATCGCACGCCACCCCGAAGCCCATGCGCTGAAAGCCGGCGACCGCGCACCACTGGCCGTGTTGGAGGATGCCGATGGCAAGGCGGTAGACCTGCATGCCTTGCTGGCACGCGGCCCATTGGTGCTGGTTTTCTATCGCGGCCTGTGGTGCCCGTTCTGCAATGCCGCGCTTGGCGAATACCAGCAGATGGTGGGTGACCTGGCCGCCAGCGGTGCCACCTTGGTGGCTGTCTCCGCCCAGAGCCCTGCCGCCACCTGGAAAACCCGCGAAGCCCTGGGGGTACGCTATCAACTGTTGAGCGACCCCGGCAACCACTTGGCGCGCCAGTACGGCATCGTCTTCGAACTGGAACCGGAGCTCGAGGCGGTGTACCGCTCACTCGGTGCAGACCTCAAGGCCCTCAATGCCAGCGACGACCTCAGTTTGCCGATGGCCAGCGCATTCGTCATCGGCCAGGATGGTCACATACGCCGGGCGCTCATCAATGTCGACTACTCCGAGCGCGCCGAACCCCAGGCACTGATCGAAGCCGCCAGCCACTGAGTGCCACTCCCCGGCACCGGTTTTCCCGGTGCCCCACCTCATCACGGACTGATGACATGAAACGTATCGCTATCATGGGGGCCGGCGTGGCCGGCCACCTGGCTGCCCTGTACCTGCGCAAGCGCTTGCCTGGCGTAGAAGTGACGCTGATCGGCCGCCCGGACCGCAAGCGGCCGATCGTCGGTGAGTCGACGGTCGAGCTGACCACGCATTTTTTCAAAGGTATCGGTCTGGGCAGCCTGCTTGAAGAAAAGCATTACCACAAATACGGCCTGACCTATTACCTGAAACTGCGCAACAACCCGGAGTGCCGTAACTACGTGGTCCATGAGGCACCTGGGGTGATCCGCATGCCCGCCTACAACCTCAACCGCTTCAGCTTCGACAAAGACCTGCGTGCCATCGTGGCCGACCAGCAGGTGCAATTGATCGAGGCCGACGTGGCTGCGGTCGACCTGCACGAAGGCGAGCACACCCGTCACCGCCTGACCCTGCGCAGCGAAGCGCAAACCTGGCAAATGGACGCCGACTGGGTGGTCGACGCCACCGGACGCAACCGTTTCATGGCCAAGAAGCTGAAGCTGCACAAGGAGCCGACCTACCAGCGCAGCACGTTCTGGTTCCGCCTTCGCCAGTTTGATCGCAACATCCTGCACAGCATCAACACCCACAAGGACAAGCATCACTGTTTCGACCCGTATTACGTCACCCATCACTTCTACGGCAAGGGCTACTGGATCTGGCTCATACCCATGCGCAGCGAAGACGGTGCCGACATGATCAGCATCGGTATTACCTACCGCCCGGACATGATCAACGAACGGATTGGCACGCTGGAAGCCTTCAAGGAAAGGGTCATGGCAGACCACCCGGTGATCACCGAGCTGATAGCATCGGGCGAAATCATCGACCAGCACGCCATGTACAACTACATGTACGAGGCCAACCAGTACTACTCCACCGATGGCTGGTTCCTGATCGGCGATGCAGCGTTCACCTTCGACCCGGCCAACAGTGCGGGGCTGGCCTATGTAGCCCAGCAGATACCGCAAGTGGCCGCCATGATCGAGAAAGACATCCAGGGCACGTTGACGCCCGCCTATGTCAATTGCCTGGAATCGCACATCCAGGCGCAACTGGCGCTTCAGGACACCTGGAGCAAGTGGTACGAGGTAATGGACGACCCGTTCCTGATGGGCTGGACGCTGCTGTTCGCCAACATGGCGTACTTCCATGTGGTGTTGCCCATGTATGTCAGCGGTGATTTTCTCGACGGCCATCAGGCCCAGCAATTCGCCGATTTGTTGCCACGCTACACGCGGGACTTGCAGCCATCACCGCTGCCCTTTGCCTGCCTGTTACGTGAAGTACGCCGTTCCAATCCGGGCATCAGCCCGCAGATGATCCCCAACCTGTATTCGCGCACCATCAACTTCGCCCTGTACAAGGCAGACAACCAGGCCCGGCCGCGATACGCCGCCAGCTACTTCCTGCGCTCGGCGCTGCTGCGCTTACGCTTGATGCGCATGGTGCGCTGGAGTTTGGCGCCTCGCCACCTGAAACTGCTGGCGCGGCATAGCCTGGGCACGCTGCAGGACTTGGGACGCGCTACCAGCCTGCGGCTGATGCCTTCACTGTTCTACAAGTACGGCGAGGCGCCCGAGCTGCTCAAGTCGCCGTTCGGCAGCGACGGCGGCTTCCTCGACCTGGCGCGCCACTGATGGGCATGCCCATGGCCGAAGCCAGCAGCGACTCACTGCTGGCTCATAGCGGTGTGCGCCTGGCTGCCGGGGTCCGTGATGGCACGCTGTCGCCGGTAGCACTGGTCGAACACAGCATCCGCCGCTGCCAAACCGTGCAACGGCGCTGCAACGCGGTGGCAGTGGCGCTGTACGACCAGGCGCGGCGGGCCGCCGAAGTTGCCGAACGCCAGCGAGACCAAGGCGTCCCGCTGGGTCGACTGCATGGCGTGCCCTTCAGCTTCAAGGAGGGCCTGGGGCTGGCCGATGCGCCCAAAACGTGCGGCTCACGCCGCCGACAGCACAAGATTGCCGGGTTTACCGCCACCGCCGCGCAACGCCTGATCGATGCGGGCGCCATTCCGGTCGCACTGGGCAACCAGGCCGAGATGGCGCTATGGCCAGAAACCGATAACCCTGTCTACGGCCGTACCAGCAGCCCCTACCGGAACGACCGGAGTGCCGGTGGCAGCAGTGGCGGTGATGCCGTGCTGGTAGCCAGCGCTTGCGTGCCTTTCGCGCTGGGTACCGACGGCGGTGGCTCGGTGCGAATCCCGGCTGCCTGCAACGGCATTTTCGGCCTCAAGCCGTCACGGGGGTTGGTGCCACTGACCGGGCATCTCCCGTTGGACGAACGCGGCCTGGGGCAGCCGAATGCCATGGCCATCGCCAGGCACTTTGCTGCCGGCCCATTGTGTCGGCATGCCGAAGACCTGCCCGTGCTGCTGGAGATCATTGCCGGGCCTGACCAACTGGACCGCAATATCCTCGACAGCTACGTACACCGCCCACCGCCTGTAGTGTTGCAACGCCTGTACCTGTGCCAGCCCAAACGCCTGGCCTGGGGAAGCCGGGTTTCGCCGGCCGTGGCTCAGGCGCTGGATGACGTGGCCCACCACTATCAAAGCCAAGGCACCCATGTCGAGCGCTGGCTACCCCACGCACTGAACGATGCGTTCGCCATCTGGTTGGCCGTGCTCAAGCAGGAAACCGGCGTGCGCCTGGCCGACATTCTCGGTGACGGCCAGCCTGTGGCGCATTTGGCGCATGCCTGGCAAGCACTGCTCGGCCAACCGCAGCATGCCACCGGGCCTTGGCTGGCAACCGTGCTCGACAGCCTGGGCGAATGCCTGGGTAACCCCGGCCTTGCAAGGCAGCTACCCAAACGCGATGCCCTGTTCCACGCGCTGACCGAACGGCTGGATGGCAACAGTGTACTGGCCCTGCCAGCGTTGCCCGGCACCTCGCCCGAGCATGGCCATGCCCTGCGCTACCCGGGGGATATCGGCTACACCGCGTTGTTCAACGTACTGGGCCTGCCGGCCCTGACGGTACCCATGGGGCGCCTCAATCAAGGCTGCCCGGTGGCCCTGCAGCTGGTGGCCGGCCCCGGCCAGGAGCATGTGCTGCTCGACGCAGCAGGCTCACTGGAGCTCGCATTCGGTGGCTGGATCGCACCGCCCTTCTGACCCAACACATTCGGGACACCATCATGCCCAATACCCTTCACGCCAGTACCGTGCAACTCGCGCCAACGGCGCCGGCACAGTCAGCCGTTGGCTCCCAGGCCGAACACCTGACCCTGATGTTTCTGCTGCAGCTCATCGTGATCTTCAGTGTTTCGCGGCTGATCGCCTGGTTCAGCACCCGCCGCTTGGGCCAAACGCCAGTCGCCGGCGAAATCCTTGCCGGGCTGGTGCTAGGCCCAAGCCTGCTCGGCTACTTTTTTCCTGAGCAACTGGCCGCGCTGTTCGTACCGCAAACGGCCACTGCCTTCGTGGTAACAGCACAAATCGGCCTTATCCTGCTGATGTTCCAGGTCGGCCTGGAGTTCGAGTTTGGTGCGCACCTCAAGGGCCGCAAGCGTTCGGTCATCATCATCAGCATGGGTGGGCTGCTGGTACCCTTTGCCAGCGGCATGCTCACTGCCGAGTACTTCTGGCAGCAAATCAGCGGGGACAGACCGCCCCTGCTGGCGTTCCAGCTGTTCTTCGCCACGGCACTGTCAATTACCGCTCTGCCCATCCTCGGGCGCATCTTCATGGAACTGGGCCTTTCGCGCTCGCGAGTCGCCACCCTTACCATCGGTGCGGCGGCAATAGACGATGTCTGTGGCTGGCTCATCCTTGGTGGCGTTACATCGCTGATCGCCTCGCAGTTCAACCCTTGGGCTTCGTTGGCCCGGGTGCTGGCGCTGGGCTTGTTCATTTTGCTGGTGATCGGCCTGGTGCGACCACTGATCATGCGCTGGATCCTCGGCGACCTGGAGCGCCGACCGCTGACGGCCCAAGGCATATCGCTGATGCTGATCATCCTGCTGGCCAGCGCGACCGTGACCAACCTGATCGGCGTGTTCTCGATCATCGGCGGTTTCATTCTCGGCGTTGCCCTGCACACTGAACGCCGCTTCGTCCAGCAGTGGAATGCCAAGGTCAGTGGCGTGGTCAATGCATTCTTCTTGCCGATATTCTTCGCCTACACCGGCCTGCGCACGGATGTGGGCGCCCTGGAAGGGACGACCGCACTGTGGAATTGCCTGCTGATCTGCCTGGTGGCCTTCGCCAGCAAGTTTTTCGGTGCCTACGGAGCCAGCCGCCTGCTTGGCGAAAGCCGCCGTGATGCGGCGCTGATAGGCGTGTGCATGAATACCCGGGCGCTGATGGAGCTGGTCGTGCTGAATGTCGGCTATGACCTGGGCGTACTTCCCAAGGAGTACTTCACCCTGTTGGTGATCATGGCCATCATCAGTACTTTCATCGCCTCACCCTTGATCCGGCTGCTCACAGCACATGCCCGCACCCCACGCTCGACCTCGGAGGCAACCGAGGTCGGCAGCAGCTGAAATCAGCGCGAGGTTTCGACGCGCAGCACTTCGGTGTAGATCGCGTCGACGGTCTGACCGACCTTGAGGTTCTTCATGCGCGCCTGCAGGTCCGGATTCTCGACCTTGACCACCTGCAGCTTGCCCTCTGGCGGCAGCAGGCTTACTTCATGCTTGGCGAGGTCGATCTTCTTGATCTGCGAGGTGACCCGGACCTGGCGGAATGCCTCGCCGCCCGGGTTTGGGTTTTGCGCCGTGGCGCGAATGGTGCCGGACTCCTCGCTGGCCTTCGGAGCCCCGCCCACATCGGTGTTGAGCACATAGGCCACGGCACGGGTAACGAAGATGTCGACCTGGTCCCCGACCTTGAGGTTGGGCAAGGCCTTGGCCTTTTCAGTGAGCTGGAACGTCACATCCTTCTTGTTATCAGGGCCTTTCACCGTGACCTGGCGGTTGGCCAGGTCGATGGCGGTAACTTGCGTGGTGACGTGACTTTCAAGCGCCTCGCTGGCAATCGGGATACCGGCAGCCTGCACCGTGAGGCTGGCAGTGGATGCCAGCGTGGCCAGGGCAACAGCACGAGCGAGAGAGCGAATCGGGTTCATAGGCCTGCTTCCATGTGATCAAGACCGGATAGGAGCGCGAAATGTTCACGCGCTCACAAGCATAGACCTTACCCGCCACCCTGCCGGCCTACACCCACTGCGACGCATTTCGTCTCTATCTCGCCAGCGCGACCGCTGTAATAGCAAATGCGAATCCTTTACACTTGATTTACATTTACAAATCATTACTATTCGTGACCTTCCAAAACAACAAAGAGTCACCTGTAATGGCAAAAAGGTCTGTTGCCCCAGCATCCATTTCCATGCTGGGCCTGCTGGTTGTGCCTGTTGTTCAAGCTGCCGTTCCAACCGATACACAGGGCAGCCTTGCCCTGCCCGCCACCGCCGTCACCAGCACCTACGAGCAACAAAGCTACAAGGCCAGCGAAAGCCGCAGCGCCATGAAGATTGACGCGCCGCTGCGCGATATCCCGCAAACCGTCAACGTCGTGCCCGAAAGCGTGATCAAGGACCAGGGCGCGCAATCCATGGAAGACGTGCTGAAGAACGTGCCCGGCATCGGCCTGTCCAACGGTGACGGTCAGCGCGACCAGGTGACCATTCGCGGCTTCAGCGCCATTGGTGACATGTACATCGACGGCGTGCGCGACGACGCCCTGTACTTCCGCGACCTGTCGAACATCGAGCGCGTCGAAGTCATCAAGGGCCCGGCTGCAGTGCTGTATGGCCGCGGCTCTTCCGGCGGCCTGATCAACAGCATCAGCAAGAAACCAAGCTTCACGCCCAAGCGCGAAGTCGGCATGAACTTCGACAGCGAAGGCAAGCGCCGTACCCAGTTCGACACCGGCTGGGCCGACCCGCAGAGCAACCAGGCCTACCGCGTGACTGGCGCCTTCGAAGACAGCGACACCTTCCGCGACGATGGCTACATCGACCGCAAGGCCATTGCGCCGTCGGCCTACTTCCGCCTGTCCGACGACCTGGAGCTGAACCTGGGGGCCACCTACCTGTACGACAAGCGCCTGATCGACTTCGGCATCCCGGCGCTGGGCAACCGCCCGGTAGACGTGGACCGCGACAAGCGCTTCGGCTCTGGCGACGCCGACCAGGACTACGCCCGCAGCGAAGTGTTCTCGCTGACCGCAAGCCTGGACTACCGCATCAACGACAGCTTTACCCTGACCAACACCAGCCGCTACTACCGCTACGACCTAGACCGCAACAACACCCTGGCCGACAGCAGCCCGACGCGCTTCGTCACCGCGCCCAACGGCGAACTGCTGGTCAAGCTCAACCGCGGCAACGTGGCCCGCGACGAGTACGGCGTGTTCAACCAGACCGAGCTCAAGCAACAGGCACAACTGGCCGGCATGCAGCACAACCTGCTGTATGGCGTTGAGGTGGGCTTCCAGGACAAGTACCAGCGCGTGCTGAGCCAGAACAACGTGGCCCAGGTGCCGGTTTACCGCGACGCCCTGGTGCCGGTACCGGACCATGCTGCCAACCTGTCGTCCAAGGGCACCAACTTCCAGCAGACCACCGGCCTGTACCTGCAGGACATGATCGAGCTCAACGAGCACTGGAAAGCCCTGGTGGGCGTGCGTTACGACATCTTCGGCCAGGAGTACGACGACGACCGCGTGCAGAACGTCGACCTCGACCGTACCGACAAAACCTGGAGCCCACGTGCCGGCCTGGTCTACCAGCCAGACGCGATTCAGTCCTACTACGTGTCGGTCAGCCGCAGCTACCAGCCTTCGGGTGAGGTGTTCGCGGTCAGCCCGACCAACCAGCACCTGGAGCCGGAGGAAACCACCAACTACGAAATCGGCGCCAAGTGGGACCTGCTCGACAGCCGCCTGTCGCTGACCGCAGCGGTGTTCCGGCTGGAACGCACCAACATGAAGACCGCCGACCCGGCCAACCCCAACCTGACCGTGCTGGCCGGCGAACAACGCACCGACGGCTTCGAGGCCACCGTCAGCGGGCAGCTTACGGACAAATGGCAAATCTACGCCGGCTACGCCTACCTGGATGCCCAGATCACCAAGTCCAACAGCAAGACCAACGGCGTGGCCAACGAAGGCCAGACCCCGACCCTGACGCCGCGTAACAGCGCCAACGTCTGGCTGGTACGTACCCTGACACCGCAATGGCGCGTGGCCGCCGGTGCCAATTACGTCGACGAACGCTACACCGCGCTCGACAACGTGGTGGTGATGCCGGGCTACACCACCTTCGACGCAGCGCTGCTGTACAGCGTGCCGCAGTGGGATGCCGCGCTGCGCCTGAAGAACGTGTTCGACCGCGACTATTATGCGTCTGCACACGGCTCGGTGGACCTGATTACGCCGGGCGCGCCGCGCACGCTGGAAGCCAGCTTCAACTACCGCTTCTGATGCCTGGTGCAGGAACGGGTTTGCGCTGCGTCACCTAGCCCTGTAGGAGCAGCCTTGTGCTGCGAAGAGGCCATTGCAGCCGAAGGTCATCTTCCGCCTTACCGGCCTCTTCGCAGCACAAGGCTACTCCTACAAGGTGATGCGGTAGCCTGAGTGATGGTGCAAGACAGTTGCTCCTGCACGGGAGCAGATTTGCGCCAGGCCATCACTCAGCGGTTACGCGTCACCCGCCACACCGTATTGGCCAGGTCATCGGCAATGATCAACGCCCCGCGCGGGTCCACGGTCACCCCCACCGGCCGCCCACGGGTCTTGCCATCCTCACCGCGAAAGCCCGTGGCAAAGTCGATTGGCTCGCCTGCCGGCCTGCCATTGCTGAACGGCACGAAAATAACCTTGTAGCCCACGGGGTCGGGCCGGTTCCAACTGCCGTGCTCGCCCACGAACACCCCATCGGCAAAGCCCTTGCCCATGGCCGGGATCGAGAAGTCGACACCCAATGCAGCCACATGCGAGCCCAGGCTGTAGTCCGGCTTGATCGCCGCAGCCACCTTGTCCGGGTTTTGCGGCCGTACCCGCTCATCCACATGCTGGCCCCAGTAGCTATAAGGCCAACCGTAGAAGCCACCTTCACGCACCGAAGTGAGGTAGTCCGGTACCAGGTCGGGGCCCAGTTCATCGCGCTCGTTGACCACCGTCCACAATTGCCCGGTCTGCGGCTGAATGGTCAATGCCGTCGGGTTGCGCAAGCCAGTGGCGTAAGGCCGGTGCGCGCCGGTTTCGGCATCGACCTGCCAGACCATGGCCCGATCGATCTCCACCTCCAGGCCGCGCTCGGTGATGTTGCTGTTCGAGCCGATCCCCACATACAGGTAGCGACCATCCGGGCTGATCGTCAGCGCCTTGGTCCAGTGGTGGTTGATCTCGGCCGGCAGGTCGGTGACCTTGGATGGCGGGCCGTCGGCCTGGGTCTGGCCTTCCTTGTAGTCAAAGCGCACCAGCGCATCCTGGTTGGCCACATACAGCTTGCCGTTGGCAAAGGCCAGGCCGTACGGTGCGTTGAGGTTTTCCGCGAACACGGTCTGCAGCTCGTAGGTGCCATCGCCGTCGGCATCGCGCAACAGGGTCAGGCGGTTGCCACCCTTGACCTGCGTATTGCCCTTGGCCTTGATCTGGCTGGCGATCACATCCTTGGGCTTGAGCTTGGCTGCGCTGCCGCCCCTGCCCTCGGCCACCAGAATGTCGCCATTGGGCAGCACCAGGCTCTGCCGCGGAATTTTCAGGTCAGTGGCAATGGCCGTGACGCTGAAGCCCTCCGGCACGGTCGGTTTCTGCTCGCCCCAGGCAACCGGCTGCGCAATCTTCATGCTCGGCAGCAGGCCACGCTGCGGCGCGGGCAATTTCGGGTCCGGGCCATGGGCCTGGGTTGGCTCGCCGTCGCCACCGCAGGCACCCAGCATCAGCGCCAGGCTCAACAGGCTCAATGCATGCAAAGGCTTCATGCCGCACCTCCCGAACGCAGGTTGCTCAAGCCGGTCCAGGCAGCCGCCACCGCGAGCACAGTCACGATTACCGATAGCACCAGCCCCGACGGCATTACCGCCCAGGCATCCTTGGCGTGCTCGAACGCATTGATCAGCCCAAGCACCCAGGTCACCAGCAGCAGCACGAAGTACAACGTGGCGCGCCCGCCCTTGCGTTCGGCGCGGACCAGGTTGGCCAGCGCAAACAACAGCGCCAGCCCGCAGAACACCAAGGCACCGGCGATCAGCCAGGCCGCGAAGTTGCTCCACTGGATCTGGTAGCTGTTGAAGTAGGCGATGTCGCTCAGCAATGCGCCAAGGAACAACGGCACACTGCCCGCCAGCAGCAGGGCGTGCAGCGGGCTGGGCGTACAGCGGTAGAGGGTTTGGTCAGTAGCGGTCACAGTGCCTCCTTTTCATTCAGTGACCCAAGGGGCTGATGGGCTTGCGCCATCAGGTGAGCGCAGGGTGCGCTTAGCAAAGGAGCGCCTTCACGACGCGATAGTTCACCGCTTCGCTGGAATGAAATATCCTGCAATGTATTGGATGCTCGGCTGGCGCAGTCCGTGTGGGAGCTGGCTCATCGAGGCGGCGAACCACCGCGAACATCGGTAAAGCCGGTACCATCTTCAGCCTGAAGCTGTGGCATCCCACTGCTACCACGGAGACAACCATGAGCAGACAACCGATTCGCCCACACGCGTCCTGGGCGCTGGCCACCCTGCTCGCCCTCAGCCTGGCGCTCATCGCAGGCTGCTCCAGCAAATCCGGCAAGGCCCGCTATGCCACGCCTGCCTCAGGCTCCAATTGCTTTGCCAAAGCGGTGCCCACGACCGGCGAAGGCGGCCTGGCCTGGGGCGACACCCTGAGCATTGCCCGTAAGAAGTCCATGAACAACTGCATACGCTATGCCGGCCGCTCGGGGGGCTCACCCAAGACTTGCCAAGTAGTGATGGCCAAGTGCAAGAACTGACACCCTGCCCGTGAGCTCAGCCTCGGAGGATCACAACCTCAAGGTACTCGCTGGGTACCACCAACGATGAAGGCCCTCCCAGGTTGCACTCATCCAGCAACTGAGCAAGGTCTCGCTCCAAAGCACTGGCCTTCTCGGCATCCAACGAAGCAAATGCCTTGTGCACCGGCCCATACCAGGTGCGAAACACTTCGATGAAATGCGCCGCCGAGCGATAGCGGAAGTTGAACTGCTGACGGCTGACTTTCAGTTCGCCAAGCGCCCCTTCGAACATCACGCGCAACTGCTCCTCATCGCCCCAGCGCGAAGGCGGCAAGGCACCGGGGGGTGGAGGAACATGCCGCCCGAGAATCTTGAACATCTGCCCGACAAAGCCTTGCGGAGTCCAGTTGGCCAGGCCGATGCGGCCACCGGGCCGGCACACCCGGGCCAGTTCGCGTGCGGCCTGGGCCTGGTCGGGGGCGAACATCACGCCGAAGGTGGAAAGCACGGCATCGAAGGTACCGTCGGCAAACGGCAACGCTTCGGCATCGGCGGCCTGGAACAGCACATTCAAGTGCTCGGCCCGCGCCCGCTCTTCGCCGCGCTTGAGCAGTTCGGGCACATAGTCGGTGGAGGTGACGCGACAGCCGCGCCGGGCAGCGGCCAGGGTGGCGTTGCCGTTGCCGGCAGCAACGTCCAGCACCTGCTCGTCCCAGCGCAAGTCGCAGGCCTCGGCCAAGCGTTCGCCAACCAGTTGCAGGGTGGTGCCGATTGCCGCGTAGTCACCACTGGCCCACGCGGCTTGCTGGCGGGCCTTCAAGGCATTGGTATCCAAAGGGGTGCTCATGGTCTGCGCCTTCTTGTCGTGCGCGGCCGAGGTCCTTCTGGCGGTCTTCGCGCCAAATATTGGGGGAGAAAATTTTAGCTTCTGTCGGGCGAAGCGGAAAGACGCATTGGGGATAGCGCCAAGATCAAAGTGCTATAGGAGGGCTAATGACTCAACCGCCGGCAAGCCAGCTCTCACAGGTACTGCACAAGCCTGAAGCCTGCTCCGTACCTGTGGGAGCGGGTTCACCCGCGAAGAACCCAGCGCGTTGGATGGCACCGGCTTCGCCGGTGTTCGCGGCTAAAGCCGCTCCCACAGGTACTGCATAAGCTCGAAGCCTGCGCGCTTCCACAGTGATCGCGCAAACGCTTGGATTTTGCCAGCACAGAATAACGGCTGGGACAGCTGCTATCAGGCCAACTTGGCCCGGGCCGCGTGCAGCTTCTTGTAGCTCTCGATCAGGCGCAAGTGGCGATCAAGGCCTTCGAGCTTCATGCTGGTCGGGGTCAGGCCATGGAAGCGCACGCTGCCGTCCAGCGAACCCAGCACCGCGTCCATGCGCGCATTGCCGAACATGCGGCGGAAGTTGGCTTCGTAATCGTCCATCTCCAGTTCGTCATCCAGCTGCACTTCCAGCACCACGTTCAGCGCTTGGTAGAACAGGCCGCGCTCGACGGTGTTGTCGTTGAACTGCAGGAACGCCTCGACCAGTTCCTTGGCATCCTCGAAGCGCTGCACTGCCAGGCAGATCAGCAGCTTCAGCTCCAGAATGGTCAACTGGCCCCATACGGTGTTCTCGTCGAACTCCACACCAATCAGCGTGGTGATGGTGGTGTAGTCATCCACATCGCAGTTGTCCAGGCGCTTGAGCAGCAGCTTGAGGGGGCGGCTTTCGAGGCTGTGCAGGTTGAGGATGTCGGCGCGGAACGACAAGGCGCGGTTGGTGTTGTCCCAGATCAGGTCCTCGACCGGGTAGATTTCCGAGTAGCCCGGCACCAGGATACGGCAGGCAGTCGCGCCAAGGTTGTCGTACACCGCCATGTACACTTCCTTGTCCAGGTCTTCGAGAATGCCGAACAGGGTGGCGGCCTCCTGAACATTGGAATCCTCGCCATGGCCGGAGAAGTCCCACTCGACGAACTCGAAGTCGGCCTTGGCGCCGAAGAAGCGCCACGACACCACGCCGCTGGAGTCGATGAAGTGCTCGACGAAGTTGTTCGGCTCGGTCAGCGCATGGCTTTCGAAGGTCGGCTGCGGCAGGTCGTTCAGGCCTTCGAAGCTGCGGCCCTGCAGCAGTTCGGTGAGGCTGCGCTCCAGCGCCACTTCAAGGCTCGGGTGGGCGCCGAACGAGGCGAACACGCCACCGGTGCGCGGGTTCATCAAGGTCACGCACATCACCGGGAACTCGCCACCCAGCGACGCATCCTTGACCAGCACCGGGAAGCCCTGCTCTTCCAGGCCCTGAATACCGGCAACAATGGCCGGGTACTTGGCCAGTACCTCCTGCGGCACGTCCGGCAGGCACAGCTCACCTTCAAGGATCTCGCGCTTCACGGCGCGCTCGAAGATTTCCGACAGGCACTGCACCTGTGCCTCGGCCAGGGTATTGCCGGCGCTCATGCCGTTGCTGAGGAACAGGTTTTCGATCAGGTTGGACGGGAAGTACACCACCTGCTGGTCGGACTGGCGCACGAACGGCAGCGAGCAGATGCCACGCGCAGTATTGCCCGAGTTGGTGTCGTACAGGTGCGAACCACGCAGCTCACCGTCCGGATTGTAGATTTCCAGGCAATGCTCGTCGAGGATCTCGGCCGGCAGCGCATCGCGCGGGCCTGGCTTGAACCACTGCTCGTTCGGGTAGTGCACGAACGGCGCGTTGGCCAGTTCCTCGCCCCAGAACTGGTCGTTGTAGAAGAAGTTGCAGTTCAGGCGTTCGATGAATTCGCCCAGCGCCGAGGCCAGCGCCGCTTCCTTGGTTGCACCCTTGCCGTTGGTGAAGCACATCGGCGACTGCGCATCGCGCACATGCAGCGACCATACGTTGGGCACGATATTGCGCCACGAAGCGATCTCGATCTTCATCCCCAGCCCGGCGAGAATGCCCGACATGTTGGCGATGGTCTGCTCCAGCGGCAGGTCCTTGCCTGGGATGTAGGTGCTGCTGTCCGCCACCGGCATCAACAGGCCCTGGGCGTCGGCATCGAGGTTGTCGACCACTTCGATCACGAACTCGGGGCCGGTCTGCACCACCTTTTTAACCGTGCAGCGGTCGATGGAGCGCAGGATGCCCTGGCGGTCCTTATCGGAAATGTCCTCGGGCAGCTCGACCTGGATCTTGAAGATCTGGTTGTAGCGGTTTTCCGGGTCGACGATGTTGTTCTGCGACAGGCGGATGTTCTCGGTGGGGATGTCCCGGGCCTGGCAGTACAGCTTGACGAAGTAAGCCGCGCACAAGGCCGAAGACGCCAGGAAATAGTCGAACGGGCCTGGGGCCGAACCATCGCCTTTGTAGCGGATCGGTTGGTCGGCGATCACCGTGAAGTCGTCGAACTTGGCTTCGAGACGGAGATTGTCGAGAAAATTGACCTTGATTTCCATGCGGGATTACCGTGATTTAAGCGTGCAAAACGAAATTGGCCGGCATTATCCGGGTTTTCACCCCGGAAGTCCTGTTTACCTCATCGCTTGCGCATTCCACCGGATTGCTTGCCTGATCCTCTGAACCTGCCCGCGCCTCCAGACCAGCGGTCATCCCCCTGTGCTAGCGTTTCTTCTCTGGGGAACAACGTATTCCCCGCACAGAAAAAAACACAGCGACAGCAACCGATGACTGGCAGGTGAACCATGGAACTACGCATCAACCAGAAGACCTATCAGGTCGAGGCGGACGCCGATACGCCCTTGTTGTGGGTGATCCGCGATGACCTGGGGCTGACCGGCACCAAGTACGGCTGCGGCCTGGCCCAGTGCGGCGCCTGTTCGGTGCTGGTAGACGGCAACGTGGTCCGCGCTTGCGTCACCCCGGTGGCCGGTGTGGTGGGGCGCGAGGTCACCACCATCGAGGCAATCGAAGCCGATGTCGTCGGCAAAAGGGTAGTTGCGGCCTGGGTCGAGCACCAGGTGGCGCAGTGCGGCTACTGCCAGTCCGGCCAGGTCATGGCCGCTACGGCGTTGCTCAAGCACACCCCCAAGCCCAGTGATGCGCAGATCGACGCGGCCATGGTCAACCTGTGCCGCTGCGGCACCTACAACGCCATCCATGCCGCGGTGCATGACCTGGCCCAAGGGGAGCAGGCCTGATGAACACGCCAGTAGACACCCCCGCCGAACTGCTCAAGTTGCAACTGGGCGAAACCGTCAACCTGTCGCGCCGGCGCTTTCTTGCCGGCACCGCAGTCGGCGCCCTGGTGCTGGGCTTCGGCCTGCCCATGGGCTCGGCCCGCGTGCAGGCCGCAGCCACGGCAACTGCGGAACGCGGCACCCAGGTGCCTGCGTTTCTGGAGATTCGCCCAGACGGCACGGTGCGCCTGCTCAGCCCTTTCATGGAAGGCGGGCAAGGCCCCTTCACCGCCATGGCGCAGATTGTGGGTGAAGAGCTGGATGTCGACCCCGTCAACTTCGTGGTCGATAGCGCACCACCGGGCGAAGCCTATGTAGTGATGGAAAACGGCATGCGCATCACCGGTGGCAGCATGTCGGTGCGCATGAGCTACCCGACCATGCGCCGCCTGGGCGCCCTTGCCCGGGCCATGCTGCTGCAGGCGGGCGCCGAACAGCTGGGCGTACCGGTGGAAGAACTCTCGACCACACCAGGAAACGTAGTACATACCACGACCGGGCGCTCGATACCCTACGGTGAACTGGCCGGACGCGCCATGGACCTGCCAGTGCCCGACCCGGCCAGCGTCAAGCTGCGTGACCCCAGCCAGTTTCGCTGGATTGGCAAACCCGTTCGCCGCCTGGATGCCTACGACAAGTCCACCGGCAAGGCCCAGTACTGCATCGACATAAAGGTCGACGGCATGCTCCACGCCGCGGTGCAGCACGCGCCCCGCCTGGGCATGACCGTGGGCAGCCTGCGCAACGAAGAGCAGGTCAAGGCCATGAAAGGCGTGCACTCGGTGCACCAGCTGGCGGGCGCCGTGGCCGTGGTTGCTGAACGCTGGTGGCACGCAAAGCGTGCGGTGGAGGCGATTCAGGTGGACTGGCAAGAGCCGACCGCCGACAGCAAGGTGCGGCCGATGCCGGCCGATTTCTCCAGCGACGCCTGGCGTGAACACCTGGCCACGGTCGAAGGCCCGGCCCGTGATGACGAAAACGAAGGCGATATCGCCGGCGCCTTGAGCAATGCCAAAACCAAGGTCGAAGCCAGCTACCACAACCAGTACCTGAACCATGCCCAGCTCGAGCCACCGTCCGCCCTCGCCCGCTTCAACCCGGACGGCACCCTGGACGTCTGGCTGCCCAACCAGGCCCCGGACATGTTCCGTGACGACATTGCCAAGCGCACCGGCCTGGAGCCTGCGCAGATCAACCTGCACTCGCCGCTACTGGGTGGCTTCTTTGGCCGCCACTTCCTGTACGACTCGGCCAACCCCTACCCGCAGGCGATTGCCTTGGCAAAAGCGGTTGGCCGGCCGGTAAAACTCATCTGGAGCCGCGAAGAAGAATTCCTGCGTGATGTGCTGCGCCCGGTCGCAGTGGTGAAGTTCCGCGCCGGGTTGGATGCCGACGGCATGCCGGTGGCCCTCGAAGCGGTCAGCGCCACCGAAGGCCCAACCGAGGCCTTGGCTGGCAAGCAAGGGGAAAAGATCGACCCGACCGCGCTTGAGGGGCTGTCAGGCAAATCGTACGCCATCGCCAACAAACGCATTGCCCAGATCTATGTCAAAGGCCCTGTCATGCTTGGCTACTGGCGCTCGGTGGGCAACTCGCTGAACGACTTCTTCTATGAATCGTTCCTTGATGAACTGGCCGACAAAGGCGGCAAGGACCCGTTCGCGCTACGCCTGCACCTGCTGCGCGACAACCCGCGGCTGACCAACCTGCTGAACGCGGTCGCCGAGTTGTCCGGGGGCTGGAAGCGCGGGCCGTTCACCGCCGAGGATGGCAGCAAACGGGCACGTGGCGTGGCCATGGCCTCACCGTTCGGCTCGGAGGCGGCCGTCATCGCCGAGGTATCGATCGAGAACGGACAGGTCAAGGTGCACGATATCTGGGAGGCCATCGACCCGGGCAGCATCGTCAACCCGGCGATCATCGAACACCAGGTCAACGGCGCGGTTGCCCTTGGCCTGTCGCAGACGCTGGTGGAAGAAGCGGTATACGTGGATGGCAAGCCACGCGCGCGCAACTACGACCTGTACCCGATCCTGCCGCCCTCGCGCATGGCCCGGGTGCATGTGCGCATTGTCGAAAGCGGGGCGAAGATGGGCGGTATCGGCGAGCCACCGCTACCCGCCGTGGCCCCGGCAGTGGCCAATGCGGTCGCGCAGCTTACCGGGCAGCGCGTACGCAGCCTGCCACTAAGCCGCCATACCTTCAGCTGATCGCACAAGGGACGCCCCATGACCCATCGTTTCGCAAGAACCGCTGGTTGGCTGGCGCTGCCGTGCCTGGTCGCGGCAGGCCTGCTGGCCTGGTATGTCACCCGTGAGCCGGCCTCGCCGCTTGCCGACGCACAGGCCACTGCCGCTGACCCGGCGCTGATCAGCCGCGGCGAGTACGTGGCCCGCCTCAGCGACTGCGTGGCCTGCCACAGCCTGCCGGAGGGCAAACCGTTCGCTGGCGGGCTGGAAATGGCCACCCCGCTGGGCGCCATCCACGCCACCAATATCACCCCTGATCGCGACAGCGGTATCGGCAGCTACAGCCTGGCCGACTTCGACCGTGCCGTGCGCCAGGGGGTCGCGCCCGGTGGCCGACGGCTGTACCCGGCCATGCCCTACCCGTCTTACGCCAAGCTCAGCGATGACGATGTAAAGGCGCTGTACGCGTTCTTCATGCACAGCGTGCAACCGGTGCAGCAGGCCAACCTGGCCAGCGACATCCCTTGGCCACTGAACCTGCGCTGGCCAATCGCCTTGTGGAATGGCCTGTTCGCTGCCACCACGCCATACGCCGCCAAGCCCGGTCAAGATGCGCAGTGGAACCGGGGTGCCTACATCGTTCAGGGCCCCGGCCACTGCGGCAGCTGCCACACCCCACGCGGCCTGGCCTTCAACGAAAAGGCCCTGGATGAAGGCGGCAAGCCGTTCCTGGCAGGTGCCCTGCTCGACGGCTGGTACGCACCAAGCCTGCGCGCCGACCACAACACTGGGCTGGGGCGCTGGAGCGAAGCAGAAATCGCGCAGTTTCTGAAAACCGGGCGTAACCGGCATGCCGTGGTGTTCGGCTCGATGACCGAAGCGTTCAACAACTCCACGCAGTTCATGAACGACGATGACCTGGCTGCCATCGCCCATTATCTGAAGTCGCTGCCGGGCGACCCACAGCGCGATGGGGCGCCGTGGCAGTACCAGGCCGAATCGGCAGCGGCACGGCTAGACAACCCGGGGGCGCATACCTACGTGACCCGCTGCGCGTCGTGCCACGGTCTGGACGGCAAAGGCCAGGCCGAGTGGATGCCGCCATTGGCGGGGGCCACCTCGGCACTGGCGAAAGAAGACGCCTCGGCGATCAATATCACCCTCAATGGTTCGCAGCGAGTGGTGGCTGCCGGGGTACCCGATGCCTATCGCATGCCGGCTTTCCGCGAGCAGTTGAGTGACCAGGAAATTGCCGAGGTGCTGAGCTTCGTGCGCACGGCCTGGGGCAACCATGGAGGCGCCGTGAATGCGCAGGCAGTGGGTAAGTTGCGCGGGCATACCGACCCGGCCAGCAGCAGCCCGATCATCCTGCATATGCGCTGAAAGTGAGGGTGCCTGTGCCGGCCTCTTCGCGGGTAAACCCGCTCCCACAGGTACTTCACTAGTTTCCAAGGCGGCGCGCTTCCTGTGGGAGCGGGTTTACCCGCGAAGAGGCCGGTACAGCCACCCTTGAACATCAGGCTTTGATGGAACCCCAATGGAAAGCATTGATCTGTTGGTTTTGCGCACCACCCGAGACTGGCTCGCCACCGGCCATAGCGTCCTGCTGGCCACGGTCGCCCGCACCTGGGGCTCCTCCCCCCGCCCGGTCGGCTCGATGATGGCCTTGCGCAGCGACGGCCGCGTGGTTGGCAGTGTCTCCGGTGGCTGCATCGAGGACGACCTCATCCACCGCTACACCACCGCATACGGCGGCCCCGGCATGCCCGGTGGCCTGCCTCAGGTTGTACGTTACGGCGTCAGTGCCGATGAGGCGCACCGTTTTGGCCTGCCCTGTGGCGGCACCCTGGAGCTGGTCCTTGAGTTCGCCCTGCCGCTGGAACACCTTGAGCAACTGCTGGCCGGCCTCGACGATGGCCGCCTGATCCGCCGCAGGCTCGATTTGTACAGCGGCGAAGTAAGCCTTGCCTCCACCTCTACACCCGACCTGTTCAGCTTCGACGGCCAGTGCATGCTCAGTACCCTCGGCCCCGGCTACCGCCTGCTGCTGATCGGTGCCGGCGCCTTGGCCGAGTACCTCGCTACCATGGCGCTGTTCAACGGTTTCAGCGTTTCGCTGTGCGACCCGCGCCCGGAGTACACGGCCGGCTGGAATGTGGCCGGGGTCAACCTGCTGCCCGGCATGCCGGACGACGTGGTCCGCGCCTTTGACGCAGACGTTCGCAGTGCCATCGTCGCGGTCAGCCATGACCCCAAGCTGGACGACCTGGCCCTGCTCGAAGCCTTGCACAGCCCTGCGTTCTACATTGGCGCCATCGGCTCGCGGCGCAACAGCCAGCTGCGCCGTGAGCGCCTGATCGAACACTTCGGCGAAAGCGAGACCTCGCTGCAGCGCCTGCACGGCCCGATTGGCATCTACATTGGTAGCAAGACGCCGGCCGAGATCGCCGTCAGTGTCATGGCCGAAATCCTCGCGGCAAAAAACGACGTCACCCTGCCCGGTGCGGTCAACGTGACCCAGGCCAAGCTAACCCGAGAAGCCTCGCATCGGTGATTCCTGCTGGCGCGATCTCATTGTGGGAGCGGCCTTGCGTCGCGAAAGGGCCGCGAAGCGGCCCCAGGTTCTGTGCATGAGCGCAAAATCGCCGGGGCCGCTTTGCGGCCCTTTCCGACCGGTCCGGCGCCCCGGCAAGGCCGCTCCCACAAAAATAGACCGCGCAGCACCTGAATCACTCGGTTACTGCCACCGCTCCAGGTTCTGCTTCAGCATCTGTTCGGGCAGCGCCCCGGCGACGATCTTCGCCATCTCCCGCGCCAGCGCTTCACGCAGCTGTGGCTTGTTGCAGGGCGAATCATGCGAGATCGCCAGGTACAACCCTTCGCTGGACACCGGTGGTTGCAACACCTGCACAGTGGCTGCAATGCCCAAGGTGCGCGCCAGCGCCATGCCGGGGTACTGCTCGTACACCACGTAATCACTGCGCTTGTGCATCAGCTTCTCGAACGCCTGCCGTGCGCCGGGCACCGCTTCGAGGGTGAGGTTGGCCTGGGCGTATTCATCGAACTGTTGGCCATGGCTGTTGTTGACCAGAGTCCCGCCTTTGCGGCCCTTCAGGTCTGCCCACTGGCGGTAGGCAAAGGCATTGTCCTGGCGCACCCAGACCACGCTGGGGGTACTCAGGAATGGCGGGGCGACAAAGTCCATCTGTTGCTGCCGGGCCTGGGTGATGAAATACCCGGCGAGCAGGTCGATCCGGCCGGTGCGCACTTCTTCCTGGGCACGCGACCAGGGCCCACCGTACACCACCTCGATTTCCAGCCCCAACTGCTTGCCCAGGTACTTGAGCAGGTCGGCGTTGGCACCGATCAGTTGCTGAGGGTTTTGCGGGTCGCGCCACAGGTAAGGGGGGTATTCCGGGTTGCCGGTAGCGGTCAGCCGTCGGCATGGTTCGTCGGCTGCCACCGCCAAGGGCAGCAACAGGCAAGGCAACAGCAGCAAGGCTTGGCGCAAGCAACGCTGGATCATCTACAACCCTCGGCACATGTAACATCCGGCGATCCGGCGTGGTGGCCAAAGGCTGCCACATCCTGTGCTCGACCGCAGCATTCATCTGCGCGTGCTGTAGACAGTCTGGACCATGAGCGGCCAGCCGGCTGTCCTTTCATCGGCCGGAAAAAACAGGCCGGCAAAAACCTTTGCCGGCCATACCGCCAATGGTGGGCGATTACTCCTCGTACATGATCTTTTAAACCGCGACGGCGGTCAGCGCAGCGGCAAGGTATAACTCACGATCAGCCGGTTCTCATCGATATCGCGCTGGTAGTTGGAGCGCAGCGCCGCGTTGCGCCACAGCACATTGACGTTTTTCAGCGGCCCCGACTGGATGGTGTATCCCAAGTCGGTGTCCCGCTCCCACTCGCGCCCCTCCCCTGCAACGGTGGCCGGGTTGGCGTGGTCGGCATGGTTGTAGCGGGTCGAGAAGGTCAGCCCTGGCAGGCCCAGCGCCACAAAGTCATAGGCATAGCGCAACTGCCAGGTGCGCTCGCCGGTTTCCATGAAGTCGGCAGCCATCATGTAGTTGGTCAGGTAGGCATCGGTACCGATCAGGTACGGCATGGCCGTGGAACCCGACAACCCCTGGTAAGCGACACCGACAGTATGGCCAGACTGGCTGTAGCTGATCAGCACGTTGAGCGTGCGGTTGTCGACCAGCCCGGCAAGGGCCTGGCCCTTGTCGTCGCTGATGAAGTAGCGCGCATCCACCGCCAGCTTGCCGGCCCCCAGAGGGGTACTGCCGAGTAGGCCGAAGTAGTGCTGACCGTAGGTTTCGTCCAGCTCGCCGTACTGGTAGCTGAGGCTCAGGTTCGGGCTGAGCACATAGTCCACTGCGCCCATGCGGAAGTCATCGGCTTCGGGCGTGCCACGAAAACGTCCATTCTTGTTGACCAGGCTCATGGCCTCGCTGTGTGAATAGTCACGCTTGGTAGTGCGGTCGACCTGCGCGTAGGTGAAGGTCAGGGCGTCCAGCTCTTTCGAGGTGAGAACGCCGCCCTGGAAAGTCTGCGGCAAGATACGACCGGTGCTGGAGGCGATGGTCGGGTACTTGAGCAACTGGGTACCGATCTTCAACTCGGTCTTCGACAGGCGTGCCTTGGCGGTCAGGCCAAACTTGCTGTATTCGTCCGGGGCGCGGCCATCATCGCCTACGGGCAGCAGGCCGGTGCCGCTGCGGCACGCCGAGGAGTCGAGCTTCAGGCCGAGCATGCCCAGGGCATCGACGCCAAAGCCCACGGTGCCGGGTGTATAGCCGGAGCGCAAATCAAGGACGAAGCCCTGGGCCCATTCTTCGCGCTTGGAAATGCCCTCCCCCTCGGGAAAGTCGCGGTTGAGGTAGAAATTCTGGGCCTTCAGCGTGGCCTGGCTGTCTTCCAGAAAACCTTCAGCATGGGCCGGAAGTGTGAAGAAAAGCAGAGGAACGGCAAGCAAGATTTTGTTGTTTTTGTGCATGGCTGGTCCGTTCGGCCAGGCTGAGCGCTGGCCGTTATCGTTGTGGTTGTTTGGGAGGGCCTGTTCGGGGGCAAGCCCGCGAACAGGCCGGAGCAGGTCGACCGATCAGGCAAGCACGCCTATCTGCCATGGGCAGAATTCGTCCTCACCCAGGCCATTGAGCTCGCTCTTGGTTGCCTCCCCCGAGGCGTGCGCCAGCAAGCGTTCGAAAATTTCCTGGCCCATTTCGGCAATGGTCTTGTCACCGTCGATGATCTGCCCACAGTTGATGTCCATGTCATCGCTCATGCGCTGGTACATGGGCGAGTTGCTGGCCAGCTTGAAGGTGGGCGCCGGCACCGAGCCAAAGCACGAACCGCGCCCGGTGGTGAAGGCAATGAGGTTGGCACCGCCGGCAATCTGCCCGGTGGCAGAAACCGGGTCATAGCCAGGTGTGTCCATGAACACCAGACCATGGCTGGTCACCGGGTGGGCGTACTCGAACACATCCATCAGCGGTGCATTGCCGCCCTTCTTCGCCCCGCCCAGGGATTTTTCCAGTACGTTGGCCAGGCCACCGGCGTTGTTGCCCGGGCTGACCCGGCCGTTGATCTGGGTGTCGCGGCCGCGGTTGTATTCCAGCCACCAGTCAATACGGTCGACCAGCTTGCGGCCTACTGCCGGGGTGACAGCGCGGGCGGTGAGCGTGTGCTCGACACCAAAAATTTCCGAGGTTTCCGACAATATTGCCGTGCCGCCATGGCGCACCAGGATGTCCACCGCCGCCCCCAGCGCCGGGTTGGCGGACAGGCCCGAGAAGCCATCCGAGCCGCCGCACTGCATGCCGATCATCAAGTGTTCGGCCGACACCGGTTGGCGGCGGACTCGGTCTGCCTGGGGCAGCATGCCTCCGATCAGGGCGATACCCTGGTCGGTGGCACTCTTGACCCCACCGACATCCTGGATCACCAACTTCTTCAGCATGTCGCCTTCCACCAGCCCTTCCTGCTCGAAGAAACCGTGGATATTGTTGCGCTCGCAACCCAGTGCGATCACCAGCGCGCCAACCGTATTGGGGTGCTTGATATGCCCGGCGATGGTGCGGCGCAGCAGGTCCATGGGTTCACCGGTCATCTCCATGCCGCAGCCGATTTCGTGCACGAAAGGCACCACGCCATCGATGTTGGCGAAGCCCGCCAGGCGCGCTTCGTCGAAATGGTTGGCGATCTTGCGGGCCACCGTGGCGCCGCAATTGCCGACGACGAACACACCCAGAAAATTGCGCGTGGCCACCCGACCATCTTTCCGGACAATGCCCTGGAAGGTAGCGCGTTGCTCGGGCGGCAGCAGGTCGGTGGGCACGTAGTCCAGGCCGTAGCGGTAGTCACGGTCGGTTTCGCCGAAGGCGATGTTGTGGCTGTGCATCCAGGTGCCTGCTGGCAGGTCCTCGGCGGCATAACCGATCACCGTGTTGTACTTGAGCACCGGCTCGCCCTTGGCGATCAACCGGGCAGCGATCTTGTGGCCTAGCGGCACGGGTTGCAAGGTGGTCACACCTTCACCCGGAATGGGCGTGCCGACGGGGATTTCGATGCGGGCGACAACGACGTTGTCGGCAGCATCGAGGCGAATGACAGGGCTGACTTCACGGTGACTCATGGTGTTTTCCTATAGGTGTGACACCCAAGGCGGTGGCGGCATAAGCGCCACCGCCATGGTGGGCTCAGGGGCGCTTGCCGAACTCGACGCTGTGCTGGGTCCAGGCCAGGGCCTGTTCACTGAGGGAGAAGCCCAGGCCTGGGCGGTTGGGCACCCACATGCGGCCTTCGCTCAACTCCAGGCGCTCGTTGAACATCGGCTCAAGCCACTCGAAATGCTCCAGCCATGGCTCCTCCGGGTAAGCGGCCGCCAGGTGCAGGTGAATCTCCATGGCAAAGTGCGGTGCCAGCTTCAGGCCTTTGAAGCTGGCAAGGTTCATGATTTGCAGGAACGGCGTGATACCGCCGACCCGAGGCGCGTCGGGCTGAATGAAATCGCAGGCATTGGCCGTGATCAACTGGGCATGCTCGTTGAAGCTGGTGAGCATTTCGCCGGTGGCGATGGCGGTGTCCAGCGACGCAGACAAGGCCGCGTGGCCTTCAACGTCGGCGCTGTCCAACGGCTCTTCGATCCAGGTCAGGTCGAACTGCTCAAGCTTGCGACAGAAGCGCTGGGCGGTTACCCGGTCCCATTGCTGGTTGGCATCGACCATCAGCGGGAAGCCCTCGCCCAGTTGCTCACGCACAGCCTGCACCCGCTTGAAGTCGATGCTGGTGTCCGGCTGGCCGACCTTGATCTTGATGCCGCCAATGCCATTTGCACGGGAGGTCTGAACGTTTTCCAGGACCTTTTCCAGCGGCGTCGACAGGTAGCCGCCAGAGGTGTTGTAGCACTGCACCGAGTCGCGATGCGCGCCCAGCAACTTGGCCAGCGGCAAACCGGCACGCTTGGCCTTCAGGTCCCACAGGGCGATGTCGAACGGCGCGATGGCCTGGGTGGTCAGGCCGCTGCGGCCCATCGAGGCTCCGGCCCACAGCAGCTTGCTGTACAGCTTGGCGATATCGTTCGGGTCTTCGCCCAGCAGTGTGGGGGCGATTTCCTTGGCGTGGGCGTACATGCCTGGGCCACCGGCGCGCTTGGAGTAGCCAAAGCCAATGCCTTCATGGCCTTCGCGGGTGCGAATTTCAGCGAAGATGAAGGCGATTTCGGTCAGCGGTTTCTGGCGTCCGGTCAGCACCTTGGCGTCACTGATCGGCGCGCCCAGCGGTAGCACGGTGTACGACAGCTTGATCCAATCGATGCTGTCGGTGGTGGCTTCGCCGGCTTGCAGGGCAGCGATCTTCGGGTCGATGTAGACGTTGCTTTCGATCATGGAGCGTTCCTCTGAATCAATGAGTGCTGGAAGGTTTGCCGGTCAGGTCGGACAGTTGCAGGCGCTGGATGCGGCCAACGATCACCAGGTAGGAAAACGCCGCGATCAGGCCGTGGGCGCCGACGTAGATCAGCGCGCTGTTGAACGAGCCGCTGGAGTGCAGCAGGTAGCCGATGACCACCGGGGTGACGATGCCGGCGGTGTTGCCCAGGGCGTTGAACACGCCGCCGGTCATGCCGATCATTTCCCGCGGGGCGGTGTCGGCCACCACGCTGAAGCCGAGGTTGCCGAAGCCCTTGCCGAAGAAGGCCAGGCTCATCACCGCAATCACCAGCCACTGGGTGTCGACGTAGTTGCACAACATCATGGTCGAGCTCAGCAACACGCCGGTGATGATCGGCGTCTTGCGGGCAATGCTCAGGGATTTGGTGCGGCGCAGCAGATAGTCGGAGAAGAAGCCCGACGACACCGCGCCAATCAGCCCGCACAGGGCCGGGATCGACGCCACCAGGCCGGCCTGGAGGATGTCGAAGCCACGCTCCTTGACCAGGTAGATGGGGAACCAGGTGACATAGAACCAGGTAACCGCGCTGACGCAGTACTGGCTGATGAACATGCCCAGCAGCATGCGGCTCTTGAATAGCAAGCCCACTTCAGCCAGCGAACTGCGGCGCTTTTCCTTGGGCAGCGCGGCCTGGGCTTCGAGGTCGACCAGTGCTTCGCCCTTGCGCAGGTAGTCGAGTTCTTCGCCATTCATCTTCGGGTGGCTGACCGGCAGGTAGTAGTTCTTCCACCAGACCGCGGCGATACCGAAGCCGACGATGCCCATGACGATAAACACGTATTGCCAGCCAAAGGCGTAGCAGAGCCAGCCCATGAACGGTGTGAAGAACGCCAGCGAGATGTACTGTGCACTGTTGAAGATGGCCCCGGCCATGCCCCGCTCCGCCGACGGGAACCACGACGCGATCACCCGGGTGGAGGCTGGCCCCACCGGCGCTTCGGCCACGCCCAGCAGAAAACGCAGGGCCAGCAGCAGTGGCACGATCATGCCGACGTAGTGCACCAGCCCCATGCACACCGTAAAGGCAGACCACACGCAGATGGCCAGTGCCATGGTTTTCTTCGAGCCGAAGCGGTCGGCCAGCCAGCCTGAGGGGATCAGGAAGATCACGTAGGCCCAGCTGAAGATGGAGAACAGATAGCCCATTTCTACCGAGCTGATGCCCAGTTCCTGACTCATGTCCGACCCGGCCACCGACAGGGCGGCACGGTCGCCACTGCTCAAGGCCAGCACCATGGTGATCAAGGCCAGGATAAGGTAGCGATAACGGGTGGCCGTGGTGGCCGCGGCCACGGCACCGGGGGCAGGCCCGGCGGCGTAGGTATCGTGGTTGTGCATCGCAGTTGCCTCATTGTTTTTATTTGGCGTCATGCAGGGCCTTGCACCGGCACCTGCTCTGAATTCTGGCAGCTTGCAGCCTTTCGCAGAGCCGCTTCCGACCAATGACAGCGCTATCAAATGACAGCGCTGTCATTAATCCTAGGCCCGAGCTGGCTGGCTTTGCAAATCGCCTTTCGCCGCACATTCCCATGCGTTGGGAATGTGCAGGAAGTGCAAAAAACCACGTGCCGTTCCGGTAGAATCGACAGCACGCTCAAAGCTCCCGCGCAGAGGCCCCCGATGCTGGAAACACCCGCTACAGTTGCCGATTCGAAGCCATCTCTGGCCGCGCCCGCCACCCTCGATGACGTGGCGAAAATGGCCAAGGTGTCGCCGATCACCGTTTCCCGGGTGATCAACCGGCCGGAACTGGTGTCGGAAAAAACCCAGAAAAAGGTCCGCAGTGCCATTCGCAAGACTGGTTACGTGCCCAACATGCTGGCCGGCGCCCTGGTCTCGCAGCGCAGCCGGCTGGTCATCGTGGTGGTGCCCAACCTGGCCAACCGCGCCTTTGTCGACACCATCACCGAACTGGGCAGGCGCCTGGCAACCGCCCGCTATCAGTTGCTGCTGAGCCAGTCGGACCTCAACGAAAGCCACGAATCCGAGCTGATCGACACGATCCTCGCCCGCCGCCCGGATGGCATCGTCCTCACCCGCCGCCTGCAAAGCGATGCCGCACGTGAAAAACTGCTGCTCCGCGGCGTGCCAGTGGTCGAAACCTGGGAGCTGACCGAGCAGCCCATCGACACCGTGGTGGGGTTTTCCCACGAGGCCGTTGGCCGCGCCATGGCAGAACACATCATCGAGCGCGGCCATCATCGGGTCGGCTTGGTGTGGAGCGATGACGACCGCGCCAACCGCCGCCGCCAGGCCTGTGTGGCCAGCTTGCAACAGGCGGGTGTAGAGATTGTCGCCTGCGAATTGCAATCGGCACCGGTGAACATGGGCCACGGCCGCCGGGCCATGGCCCGGCTGCTGGCCGCCAACGTGGAAATGGACGCAGTGATCTGCAGCATCGACCTGTTGGCGCAGGGCGCCATGGCCGAAGCCCAGGCCCAGGGGTTGCACATCCCGAGGGACATTGCCGTGATGGGCTTCGGCGACCTGGAGTTCGCCGCCCACACCCACCCGCGGCTCAGCACCGTGAGCATTGATGGCGAGCGCATCGGCCTGCGTACTGCCGAGCTGCTGTTGCAACGCATGGATGGCAGCCTGGGGCGCGGCGAATGTGTTGAAGACGTGGGCTTCAGCCTGGCGGTGCGCGAAAGTACCTGACCTGTCAGCCGTATGCCCAGCGCAGCAGTTGCGCGGCCATGCGCGCCCAGGCCTGCTCGACTTCGGCCACGCCGAACGCCCGCAGGCTGGAATGCACCATGCCCTTGCCCACCCACACCTCCGCGGGCACGTTGTGCGCGGTCAGCGCGGCAGCATAAGCGATGCCGTGGTCGCACAGTGGATCAACCCGGGCCACCATTACCAGGGCCGGTGCCAGCCCGGCAAAATCATCAGCCTCCAGCGGCATGGCACAAGGGTTGTTGCGCTCGGCCTCGTTGGGTAAGAAGCCTTGCAGCGACTGGGTCAACCCAGCCACCGTCATCATGGGTGCCTGGGCATGTTCATGCATCGACGGCAGGTGCTGACGGGCAGTCAGCACCGGATAGACCAGTAGCTGCCCCAAGGGCTGTGGTTGGCCAGCACTGAGCAGTGCCCTGCACAGCCCCGCTGCCAGGGTGCCGCCAGCGCTGTCGCCAGCGACCATGAGCGTGGTTTGGCTGAGGTTGGCGTCGACTTTGCCGGTACGCAGTGCCGCCCACGCCTTCAGGCAGTCTTCCAGGGGTGCGGGGAAGGCATGTTCGGGGGCAAGGCGGTATTCGACTGCAACGATGGCCAACCGGGCCCTTTGCGCCAGGCTGTAGGCAAACCAGTCGTGGGTGTCGAGGTTGCCCAGGTCCCAGCCGCCGCCGTGGATGTACAGCAGCGTTGGCCAGCCACCTTCTGGTGCCGGGCCGGTGGGTTGATAACAGCGCAGGCGCAGGCCCTGCAGGTCGATGTCCTCGATGAGCCAGCCTTCAGGTGGTGGCGGAGTGCAATGGCGGCAGGCTCGCAAGAATGCCGAGCGCCGGGCGGCCAGGCTGTTGTCGGTCGGGGTGAAGCGCTTGCTGTTGTCGATGTAGGCCTGCATGGCGGGGTGCAAAGGCTGGGGCATGGGTGTCCTCCTGGGGGGGTTGTGAATGGGG
The DNA here is from genome assembly GCF_050058005.1 of Pseudomonas sp. WOUb67. Classification (NCBI taxonomy): domain Bacteria; kingdom Pseudomonadati; phylum Pseudomonadota; class Gammaproteobacteria; order Pseudomonadales; family Pseudomonadaceae; genus Pseudomonas; species Pseudomonas sp. WOUb67. The sequence goes on from NZ_CP170112.1 coordinate 4,466,428, forward strand.
GGATGATTCTCCGGAGCCCTCCCCCACAGGGCTGCAAAGCAGCCCCAGGCCAAAAGCTCAGAACAGCGGTAAGGTATAGGCAATGATCACACGGTTCTCGTCGCGCCGCCCGGTCGCATCCCCGCGCAGTTCGACGTTACGCCAGCGCAGCGCCAGGTTCCTCAACGGCCCGCTCTGGATCACGTAGGTGACATCAATGTTGCGCTCCCACTCACTGCCATCCTCCCCCGCCACCTTGAAGTTGTCCCCGCGCACATAACGGGCGAACGCCGTCAGCCCCGGCACGCCCAGTGCGGCAAAATCCACATCGTAACGGGCCTGCCAGGAGCGTTCCTGCGCACGGTCGAAACGCAGCACCTGCACAGCGTTGGCCACCCCCGGCAGGTCGGTGTCATGAATGAACGGCAAGGCGCTATCGCCAGCGTTGTACTGGTAACCAAGGCGAAATGTCTGCGCCCGCAGGTTGGCGCTGAGCATCGCCGAGGTCATGCGGCTGTCCAGATTGCCGGCCTTCTCGCTGCCAGACTCGCCAGTGTCGAGGTAATTGAGGGTGCCGGACAGGTTCCAGTCACCTGCCTTCAAGCCCTGGGTGGCGGTGTACAGCGTCTGCTGGTAGACGTCCTGCAAACGGCCGCTCCACAGCCCCAGCGAGGTCTGCGGGGTGGCACGCCAGGTGCCGCCGAGATAGTCGAAGCGGTCGCTGAACACGCTGTAGTAGTTGCCCACCTGGATGTCACGGGCACCAGCAAACTCGCGCTGGTTGACCTTGCGCATCTGGCCCAGACCGATGTCGATGTTGTCCAGCTCGCGGATATCGAGCATGGCGCCTTCGAAGAACTGGGGCAGCAAACGGGCATCGCCAGAACTGACCAGCGGAATTTTGGGGAACAGCCCGCCCACTTTCAGTTCGCTCTTCGAGTACTTGAGCTTGAGCGCTGCCGTGGCTTCGGAGTACTCATCGACCGAGCGCGGGTCGGCATTGCGCGGCCCGCCCGCGCGGTCATAGGCACCGGGCAGCAAGGCCGTGCCGCTGCGCGAGGGCGATGAATCGAGCTTCAACCCAAGGCCCGCATACACATCCACGCCGACCCCTACCGTGGTGTCGGTATAGCCAGACTCACCCTTGAGAATAAAGCCTTGGGCCCACTCCTCCAGCTTGGACTGGGCCGGCTTGGTCGAGTCGCGCAGATCGTGGTTGTAGTAGAAATTGCGAAAGGTCAGGTTGGCCTTGCTGTCGTCCAGAAACGCTGCCTGGGCACATAGCGGCCCCAGGCCCAGCAGCAGCGACAACGGTTTTGCAGCGCGAGCGAAGCCCGCTCCAGTCGAGGAGTGTTTCATTGTTGTTGTTCTCTTTATGGTTTGTGTCGGGTACAGCGGTCGGGCAGTAACTCAGCGTCCTTGCCAGGTAAAATCGAGGGATGCTTGCAGGCGCTGACCGGGGGCCAGCTCATGGGTACCCGTGTGCTCCCAACAGTCCTGCGGCTGATTGAAGGCATCGGCCAGGTGCGAAACCGGCTCCAGGCACAGATAAGGGCTGCCGACTGGGGCGAAGGCAACAAAATGGCTGAGCGGCGCGCTGGCCTGCAGGCGCAGGCTGCCGCTGGTGTAGTCCAGCTGCAGCTGACCATCCCAGCACGACTGGTAATGCGCCACCCCCTGGGCGCCGTCGGCATCGATCAACAGCGCCTGGGTTACCTCGCAGAATTCGCCCGTGGCCAGGTACTGGTCGTCGATTTGCCATTCGCGGCCCACCTGGTAGCGGACCTTAAGGCCAGGGTGACGCTGGAAGTACGGGTGCAGCCCCAGCCCTGCGGGCATCGGTGTATCCCCCCGGTTGACCAGCGCCAGCTCGATACGCAAGCGCTTGCCGTCGAGCACGAAACGTTGCTCAGCCCGGAATGCCCAGGGCCAGTGCTTCCCCAGGTAGTCGCAGGCGAGGGTCAACTGTTGGTCCCCCTCCTCCACTACCTGCCAAGGCACCGTATGCGCCACGCCATGCAAGGTGTGCGGCTGCGCGGCGCGGTGCGCCGGCAAGGGGTAATCGCGGCCTGCGAAATGCAGGTGGGCGTTGCGAATACGGTTGGAATACGGCATCAGCGGGTAAGCACCGGCCCGGGGCCAGTCCAGCGGGTCGAATGCCCCGGCAGCAATCGGCAGCAGCAGGTCGAGCCCGTCGGCACGCAGGTGGGCGATGCGCCCGCCCCAGGCGGGAAGCAGGCCAAGTGACCAGGTGGCATTGCTCAGCAGCAAAGGTTGCATGGAACCTCCTGTGCCCTTTTCCAGGCACGACATGGCCCTGCCGCAGCGCCGGGGCGCAGCGCAGAGAAGCTCAACAGGTGATGGTGTAGGGCTTAGCGGCGGAAGCGCTCGGCCACAGCAAGGTCGATGTCCACGCCCAGGCCCGGCCCCTGCGGGATTTGCAGTTGATTGCCCTGGCGTAGCTGCTCCACGGGGTACAGCCAGCCGGCCGGTTCGACGAAGAGGTACTCCACTTGCGGCACCCGTGGTTGTACTGCAGCCAGGTGCAAGGTGGCGATCAGCCCGGGGCCGAAGTAAGGACAATGCGGCAGCACCACTGCGTCATGCCGGTCGGCCAGTGCAGCAATGCGCAAGCATTCGGAAATACCACCGACCTTGGTCACGCTGGGCTGGATCGAATCCACCGCACCGGCCAGCAGGGCTTGCTCGAACTGCACCGCGGTGCACCAGTTCTCGCCTGCCGATAGGGGCACGCCATGCCCGCGCAGGCTGGCCAGGGTAGCGAAATCCTCTGGCGGAAAGACCGGTTCTTCCAGCCAGGCCAGCTGCAGGTCGGCCAGCGCCGGCAGCCACTCGCGGGTATCGGCCACGGCCCAGGCGCAGTTCACATCGGTGGCCAGGGGCACATCGAAGCCGATGGCATGCCGGCAGGCGGCGATTTCCGGCAGGGTCACTTCATGCAGCTTGATATCGCCGAAACCCATCCCCAGCGCCTTTTCGCAGATTGCCGGTGCAACCTCGGCATCGGCATAGCGCACCAGGCTGGCGTAGGCTGCCACCTGTTCACGTCGGGCGTGGCCCAGCAGCGCGTGCAACGGCACACCTTCACGGCGAGCCGCCAGGTCCCACAGGGCGATGTCGACCCCGGAGATGGCGAACATGGTCACCCCATAGCGACCGAAAAGGTGCAGGCGCAACTGCAGTTCGCAGTTGAACGCGGCAATGTCATCGACCTGCCGCCCTAGCAGCAAAGGTGCGATCAGGCGGTCGATCAAAGCCTTGGTGGCATCGGCAACGAAGTAGCCGAAAGCTTCGCCCCAACCGACGTTGCCATGTTCGTCCTCCAGGCGGATCAAGACGTTTTCCAGGGTGTGCCAGGTGGTCGGCGTAATGCCCTGGCCCTTGCCGCCATCGTGGAAGGGGATTTCGACGATCTGCGTATCGATACGGACGATCTTCATGCTTGCTCCAGCACACTTGCCAAAGGAACCCCGGCGTAAGCGCCACCTACGTGATCACGGCCGGACCCGACCGGTGCCATGGCTTCATACGCCAGGAAGTTGTCTGCCAGGTGATCGGTGGCATGGTCTTGTGGCCGATAGCCCAGTTCGCGCGCGCGGCGGTTGTGGAAGAAGGCATCGGGGCATTCCGACACACCGTAGACAATTTCGTGGCGCACCTGCGGATGCTCCAGGCCGATCAGCACCAACTGCGCCAAGTCGCGTGCGCTGGTCCACAGACGCAGGCGGCGGGCATCGGCGACCTTGGCATCAGCATTGCCGATACGCACGATGTAGGTGGCCAGCTCGCTGCGCTGGGAGAAGGTGGCACACGCCGCCTCGCCAAACACCTTGCTCAAGGCGTAATAGCTGTCCGGTGCTACCGGGCTGTCATCGAAGTGCGTGGCCGACTGGCTGTGGTACTGGCCCAGTACATGGTGGCTGCTGGCAAAGACAAAACGCCTGGCGCCTGCGCGCTGTGCAGCTTCCAGCAAATACAGGGTGGCGTGGTAATTGGGCTCCACCGTGCTCTGGAACTGGATATCGGTGCCGTGGGCACAGGCCAGGTGCAACACCGCGTCGACCCCTTCGGCTGCCTGGCGGACAAAGGCCGGGTCGGTCAGGTCGCCGACCAGCGCGGTTTCCCCGGCGGCCAGGTCAGTGACTGGCCGCCGGTCCAGCAGCCGCAGGTTGAAACGTGCGCGCAGGTAGGGGCGCAGTGCGGTTCCGACAATACCGGCAGCGCCGGTGACAAGTAGCGTAGGCATGACGAATTCCCGAAAACAGAGGTAGTGCAAGGGCCTGGCGGTACTTGGCCGCCAGGCGTGCGCAAGTCAGGCTGTGACGGCCACGGTGGCATGTTTCACCGGCTTCTGGCCGACGAACAAGGCAACGATGAGTGCCCCCAGGATACCCAGGCCCGCCGCCAGGCCGAAACCGCTGGCGTAGGTGCCGGTAGACTGGATGATGAAGCCGGTCACGGTCGGCGCGACAATGCCGCTGAGGTTGGCCAGGCCATGCATGACCCCCCCGGCAGTGCCCACCTGGTGGTCCGGCACCGCATCCTGGATCAGCGACCAGTAGGCGGGCGCGGTCAGCATAAGGAAGCCGATGGCCACGGTCATCACTGCCACGGTGCTGGTCACGCTCTGCACCTGGCCGGTCAGTCCGATACACACGGCGGCGATCAGCAGGCAGGTCACCAGCACCACCTTGCGCGAGAACAACTGCTTGCCGGTGCGTTTGAATACCCAGTCGATCAGCAGGCCACCGCAGACGAAGCCCACCGTGCCCACCAGCCAGGGCAACGCGGTGACGATGCTCATGGCTTTGAGGTCGATGCCCTTGGCGTCGATCAGGTAGCTGGGGAACCAGGTCATGAAGAAGTAGAGGATGTAGTTGTAGCAGAACAGCGAAACCCCGGTGACCAGCACCGAGCGCTGCAGGATGATCTGCAACACCGGCGTGCGCGGCGCGTCTTCCACGGCGGTAACCGGCGCCGCGCGGCCTTCATTGATCAGCGCCAGCTCTTCTGCCGACACCAGCGGATGCTCCTTGGGCGTGGAGGCCGACATGCGCCACCAGGCGATGGCCCACAGCACGCCGATCACGGCGATGACGACAAAAGCTACGCGCCAACCCAGCCACAAGGCGAGAAACCCCACGATCGGACCGGCCAGGGCCCCTCCCAACGGGCCGCCTGCCTGGTTGATGCCGATGGCGCGGGCGCGCTCCTTGATCGGGAACCAGCTGTTCACGGTCTTGTTGGCGGTGGTCGACACTGGCCCTTCGCCCACTCCGAACAGTGCGCGCACGATCAGCAACGACCAGAAGTTGAAAGCCAGCGCGGTAGAGCCGCACAGCAGCGACCAGAAGCTCATTGACCATGTGAGTACACGTTTAGGCCCGAAGCGGTCGGCCAGGTAGCCACCCACAAAGCAGAACAGCGCATAGCCAAAGAAGAAGCTGCTGAAGATCATGCCCTTCTCGGCGGGCGTGAGGTGGTACTCCTGGGTAATGAAGGGCATGGCGATCGACAAGGCAGCGCGATCGACATAGTTGATGATCATGGCCAGGAACAACATGGTCAGGATCGTCCAGCGGTAGTTCTTTTTCTTGTTCATGTACGACTCCGCCCGGCACCTGTGATGCCGGATCTTTTTTGTTATAGCGCCTGCCCCCAGCCAGCGGGCCAGGCGCTGGTCTGAGGTCTATACGCTGTAATCCACTGCCACCCACTCGAAGTACTGCTTGAGCTCGGCGACCAGGGCCTGGTGCGCCGGGTGCGGCAGGTAACGCTGTACCGCATCGGCATCGTCGAAGCTGGACTCGAGGATGTAGTCCCAGCAGATCGGCCGGTCCAGCTCGTTGGCGGCTACCCGCCAGCCGCGAATGAAGTCGATTTCCTCCGTAAGGTCGCGCATGCGCGCCACCAGTGTCGCTTCCCGTTCAGGCTGCGCCTCGACGCCCGGCAGGCGGCGGAACAGCACGATATGTCGCATCATCGCCCTGCCCTCCTCAACCCAGCACCCAGGCTGGCGCGTCCTGCAGGGCCACCGGCCGCAAAAAGCGCTCTATGGCGGCATAGCCCACCGAGGTGGTCTGCGGGGCAGTTGACGAAGGCCATGGCCCGCCGTGCTGTTGGGCGTGGCACACGGCAACACCGGTCGGCACACCCGTGAACAGCACCCGCCCGGACACTCGCTGGGCAGCGCGCAGCAGTTGGCGATTGTCTTCGCTGTCAGCGTCCAGGCCCCACAGTGTGGTCGTCAGGGTACCACCCACCGCGTAGAGCACTTCGGCGAGCTGGGCTACCGACTGCGCGGTGACGACCAGCGCGGCGGGGCCGAACATCTCTTCACGCAGGTGGGCGTTGCCGATGAACCCGGCGGCATCGGTGGCGAACAGGCGCGGTGCCGGGCCGGCGCCATCGGCATGCGCGGCGAATACCGGCGCGGCGTTGGCGGCAACTGTGGCGGCAGCGGCTTCGAAACCCTGCTGCATGCCCGGGGTGAGCATACGGTGCGTAGCGATCGGCGCAATGGCCTCGGCCAACTGAGCGACGAAGCGCTGGCTGTGCGGTGATTCGAGCAGCACGATCACGCCTGGGCTGGTACAAAACTGCCCACAACCGAGGGTGATCGACGCCGCCAGGGTCCTGGCCAGGTTTTCGCTGTCCTTTTCCAGTGCTGCAGGCAAGGCCACCAGCGGGTTGATCGAACCCAGCTCGCCAAAGAACGGTACCGGGCGAGCGCGCTCATTGGCCGCCTGCCATAGGGCTTTGCCGCCCTGGTAGGAACCGGTGAAAGCCACTGCGGCAATCGCCGGGTGCTGCACCAGGTAGGTGCCGGTGGCGCGGTCAGGCGCTTCGGCCAGGGTCAGCAGGCCTTCCGGCAGGCCCTGGGCGCGCACCACGCCAGCGGCCAGGGCGAATACGGCGCGGGACAGCTCGAGGTGACCCGAGTGCGGCTTGATCACCACCGGGCAACCGGCAGCCAGGGCCGAAGCCGTGTCACCGCCCAGCACCGAGAAGGCGAACGGGAAGTTGCTGGCCGAGAACATCGCCACCGGGCCCAGGGCGCGCTGCACGCGGGTCAGGCGGGGGCGGCCTGCAGGCGGGGCACCGGCAATGGCCTGGTCATCGACCTGGCGATACGGCACTCCGGCTTCCACTTCGCTGGCGAAGCCGCGCAGCTGGAAGGTGGTGCGCGCCACTTCGCCGTTAAGGCGCGCTTCGCCCAGGCCGCTTTCGCGGTCGGCGATGGCGACCAGTTCGGCTTGATGTTGTTCCAGGGCGGTGGCCAGGCCACGCAACAAGGTGGCACGCTGGTTGGCGCTGGAATCGGCCCAGAATTCGGCTGCGGCGGCGGATTGTGCAACCACTGCATCGATATCGGCGAAACTCAGGTTTTGCAGGTTGGTCATGGGTAACTCCTTGAACAATGTGGTGCGGCCATTCGCGGGCATGCCCGCTCCCACAGGTACAGCGTCGAGTCGAGCGCACCACTGTCCTGTGGGAGCGGGCGTGCCCGCGAAGAGGCCAGTAGCCCTAACGTGCCTTCGGCTCCAGGTGATACCCACGGCCGACATAGTCGAAATCGACCAATTCGTTGATCGCCACATCCTTGTCAGCAGGTGACGCGTAATAGGCACGGATCTCCTGAATCAACCCGCTCTGCTCATCGAACACGTACCACTCATCCCCACGCAGCGCGGTGCCCAGCTTGCTTTTCCAGTGGGTCCACTCAATTACCGCTTCATTGCTGTCGTGGCTGATGAGGATCTTCTCGATGGTCCACTGCGACCCCAGGTTCTCCACACACCACACCCAGTTGCGGGCGATGGTGTCGGCCGTGCGCCACGGAATCTCCGGCAGCCCGGACGGGAAGTAATGCACCGCATCCGGGGTGAAGCAGGACACCAGCTTGTCGTAGTCGCCTTCGTTGCAAGCCTCGAAGTAGCGACGAATCGTTTGCGCATGCTTGTGCTCGGCCATGGCTCAGACCTCCTGCTTGTCGATGATCGATGGAATTGCCGGGCGCCCGGCTGCAACCCAGGCGTGATAGTCGGACACCGACGCCGGGCTCGGTGGGTACACGCCCCACAGTGCTTCGCCCGAGGCGATGCGCATGGCCAGGTAGTTTTCAATGTCGTCTTGCACGCTGCACACCTCGGCCAGTTCTTCAGCGAGGTGCGCCGGTACCACGGTCAGGCCGTCGGCGTCGCCGACGATGATGTCACCCGGGTACACCGCCACCCCGGCACAACCAATCGGCACCTGCAGGTCGGCCACGTGGTGGTAGGAAATGCGTGTGGTAGCGGTAATTTCGCGGGCATAGGCCGGCAGGCTCATGGCGGCGATTTCGCTGCCGTCACGCAGGGCGCCATCCGTGACGATGGCCTTGGCACCACGGGCCAGCAGGCGGGTCACCAGGATGTTACCAGCCGAGGCGGCTGCCGGGTCGTTACGGCTGTCGATGACCAGCACATCGCCGGGTTTGATCTGCTCCACGCCCACCCATTGCAGGTTGTCGTCATTGGGCTTGGTGGTCATGGTCGAATAGGTGTCGATGTCTTCACGGGCGGGGATGAAACGCATGGTGAAGGCACGGCCGGCGAACGGCTTGACGTCACGGGTCATGGCACGCAGGCCGACCAGCGCCGGTTGGCGGAAGCCGCGCTTGAACAATTGGGTAGTCAGCGAGCCGCTGCTGCAGGTGGCGAGCCTGGCCAGCACTTCGTCGCTGACTTCAACCTGCTTGCCGGAGACGCTTTCATGGGCATCGGCGTAGTTGTGGATGACGGACATTGTTGTAGGTTCTCCTCGCGGGTTCATCCGATGGGCTGCCAGGGCGAATTCCCATGATGTGGGACGCATCTTCGTTGCAAGCCCTGCTGAGGCCGATTCTATGGCGGAAATTCCCACGAGAAAGGGGCATTCTGTACGCTCACGCGGCCGAGTTCCAAAGGGTGGGAAAACAATGAAAACAGGTGAAGGCACCGCAGCGCTGGAGAAAGCCCTGGACGTGCTCCAGGCCATTGGCGCGAGTGCCAGCGGCATCAGCCAGGCCGAGCTGGCCGAACAGGTGCCGCTGCCTCGTACCACGCTGTACCGCATCATCGCCACGCTGGTGGAACGGGGCATGATCCGCCGCGACCCGACCCGCAAGGTCTATCGGCTGGGCTTCAACTACCTGGAAATGGTGCGCAACGCCTACCTGGAGCCCGACCTGGTGGCGGCGGCCAGCGAAGAACTGCGCGCCTTGCGCGACCTGACTGGCGAAACCTCATACCTGGCCGTGCTCGACGGTAATCAGGTGCTGTCACTGGAGCGCTGTGACGGCGCCCATACCCAGCGCTCGGCGGCCAGCCTGGGCCAAGGCAAGCCGGTGTACTGCACCGGGCAAGGCAAGGCGATTCTTTCGGCACTGACGCCCTCGGCACGCGACGAAATCCTCAAAGGCCTGGTGCTGGCCCCGCTGACGCCACTGACCATCACCGACCGCCGCAGGCTGTTGGCCGAGTTGCAGATCACCCAGGCCCGCGGCTACGCGCTGGACGATGAAGAAATCCGCCTCGGGATTCGCTGCGTCGCCGCGCCGATCATCGACAAGCAAGGCCAGGTACGTGGCGCCCTGAGCGTAGCCGGGCCGGCGTACCGCCTGACCCTGGAACGCCTGACCCTGCTCGGCCCGGAGCTGGCCGAGGCCGCGCGCCGGGTGGGTGAGCAGCTACGCCCAGCCAACGCGCCGCAAGCCGGGGGCGAGATCAGCGTGCTACCTGGACCGTGGGCATTCCACGGGGCGTTCCCACGCTGGCACACCGGTCAAAGGCAGTTGTACTGGGCCGACACCCTTGCACCGGCCATCCATTGCTGGGATGGCCGCAGCAGCCGGTTGTTGACCCGCCTGGACCTGCCTGTACGCGGCATGGAGCTGCACCCCGATGGTTTGCTGGTGGCCCAGGCTGGCGGTTGGTCACTGATCGACTGGGACGGCCACGAACACCCCCGGCAGGATTTGCTTGGCAGCCGCCTGCTGGCACTGGCCACACACCCTTCGGGTGCGCTGTGGGCGTGTGGGAAAACTGCCAGTGGCTGCCTGATCGGCGAGCTGAGCGCAGAGGGCGAACTGCGCCATGGCTGGGCGTTACCAGAGCAGGTCAGTGCCTTTCGCTGGGACGCCAAGGGCAGCGCGGTGTATGCCTTGGCGCCGGAGTCTGGCGATATCCTGCTGCTGCAACCTGGCAGCAGCAGCGTGCGCCGGCTGGCCTCGCTGCCGCGTGGCGGTGGCCGGCTGGGCGGCCTGGCGCTGGATGCCACAGGCGGCGTGTGGACAACTCAGCTGGACGGCTGGAGCCTGGCCCGCTTCGATGCCGACGGTAACCTGGAACGCATGATCGGCCTGCCGGTGCCTTGCCCGACCGACCTGTGTTTTGGCGGGGAAGATGGCACCACGCTGTTCATTACCAGTGCCCGGCAGGCGTTGAAGCTGGAAGTGCTGGGCAGTGCACCCGATTCGGGGTGCTTGCTGCAGATGCGTACCAAGGGTTGAGAATGCCGGGGCCGCTGTGCGGCCCAATCGCGACACAAGGCCGCTCCTACAGGGATCGCGTCACGCTCCAGGTTGTGTCGCAATGGGCTGCGCAGCAGCCCCCAGGTATCAGGCGCCCTGCCGACGCATCGCCAGGATCGCCGCGCCAAAGCCGATAAAGGTGGTGCCTACCACGCGGCTCACCCAGCGTGACATCGACGGCCGGGTCAGCACACCCTTGGCCCGCGCAGCCAGTGCGGCATACAAGCTCAGCGAAGCAAGCGACAAGCCCACGAAAATCCCGGTCAGGGTCAGGAACTGCGGCAACAGTGCCGCCCCCTGGTCGATGAACTGCGGGAACAGCGCGGTGAAGAACATGGTCGCCTTGGGGTTGGTCACGGCTGTGAGGAAAGCCGATTTGTACAACTTCAGCGGTGTGGGCCGTACCTTGGCAGCGCCATCGGCAGCCCCCTGCTCCAGCATCGGGCTCTTTTTCAGCAACTGCCGCGCCCCGAGGTAGAACAGGTAACCGGCCCCGAGGATTTTCACGCCGTTGAACAATACTTCGGAACTGGCCAGCAACGCGCCCAGCCCAAGCATGGCCGCAGCCGACAGGCAGAACAGGCCCGAGCCATTGCCCAGCGACGACCAGATCGCGCTGCGCTGGCCGTGGGCCAGGCTGTTGTTGATGGCCATCAGGGTGGCAGGGCCGGGGCTGGCGATCGCGATGGCAGCGACCAGGGTAAACGCAAACAGCGAGTGAGAATCCATTTTCAGGCTCGTCAGGCAAATCGGGCAAGGCCGCGTGCAGGGCACGCAGGTTCAGTCAGCATTCTGCCGCTTGGCTGCCTTCTTGGCGATAGCTTTCATCCGCGTTGCTGCGCGCTGCACGGTCGCCATCTTCTCCGGGCGTTTCATGCCCCGCCATTTGCGAATTTCGTCACGGGTGCGGCCACAGCTTACGCACAGCTCGCTGTTGAGCTGGCATAACGAGACACAAGGGTTGTCGATATCTTTGGCCATGCCACCACTCAGCCGGGCAGTTCTGCCCGTGCACGTTCGGCAGCGCTCTGGAACACCTGGCGGACTTCTTCAGACTTGGCTTTGCTGACCGACCTGGCGGCCAGCAGTTCATCGACCACACGAATGCACTGGCCCAGGGCGGTGTCCAGTTGCTCGGCGTCGGAGGCGTCAGCGATATCACCCAGATAAGGAGCGATGAGGTACACGTAACGGTCCTGCAGCTTGAGCGCTGCCAGCGCGTCGAGGGCTTTCTGGAACCGATCGGCAGCGGCAGGGCTCATGCTCAATTTATCGAAATGAATCAGGCTCACACGGTCAGTGGCCATTGACGAATCTCCGTTTCCTGATGCGGCCTGGCCCACAAGCAGCAACGCTTCTACGGTGCCCGGATGTGTAGGCCAGGGTAATGCCCACAGGGTACCAGAACGCGAAGCAGAAAGGGCTATCGCCCCCAGAACTAAAAGTATTTGGCAGGTCGCGCAATGGACGCCCCAGGACGTTTACGGGACAGGAGCCGCGGTTTCGGGCACAGGATAATCAGCCAGCTATCTCCCCGCCGAGGCCGTCATCGAACTCGGTCGCCCATACAACAACAAGCCTGCGCGTGCAGGTAAACCACAAAGGGGCCTCATCATTCATGGCAAAGGAACACATCACCGAAACACTCGACCTTGGCGTGACAGACCCCTCGAAAACCGCAGAAGCCCGCCAGGACCGGCATTTCGAGGGCAAGCTCGACTGGATTGTCTTTGGTTTCACCAGCCTCCTGGCCCTCGCGTTCGTCCTCTGGGGCTTCCTCAACCAGGCCAGCCTCGCCAGCAGCGCCTCCAGCGCGCAATCCTGGGTCATTCTCAACTTCGGCTGGTTCTTCGTGCTCACCTCGACGCTTTTCGTGGTGTTCGTGCTGTGGCTGGCCGCCAGCCGTTATGGCCGGGTGCCACTGGGCCGTGATGGCGAACAGCCAGAATTCCGCACGGTGTCCTGGGTGGCGATGATGTTCAGCGCCGGCATGGGCATCGGCCTGATGTTCTTCGGCGTTGCCGAGCCGCTGTCGCACTATGTGACACCACCACCCGGCTCGGCCACCGGGCAGACGAGCGAAGCGATGCAGGTGGCGATGGCCACTACCCTGTTCCACTGGACCCTGCATCCCTGGGCGATGTACGCCATCGTCGGCCTGGTGATTGCCTACGGCACCTACCGCCGCGGCCGCTCGCAGTTGATATCCGCCGCATTCCGGCCGTTGATCGGCAAGCACGCCAACGGCCCGCTCGGCCGCCTGATCGACATGATGGCGATCTTCGCCACGCTGTTCGGCTCGGCGGCCTCGCTGGGCCTGGGTGCGCTGCAGATTGCCGGTGGACTGGAATACAACGGCTGGGTCGAACACCCCGGCAAGCTGTTCTACATCGCCATCATCACCCTGCTGACGATCGCCTTCGTCACCTCGGCGGTGTCCGGCGTGGGCAAGGGCATCCAGTGGCTGTCCAATACCAACATGGTGCTGGCACTGGTACTGGCGGTGTTCGTGTTCATGGTCGGCCCGACCCTGCTCATGCTCAACCTGCTGCCGACCTCGCTCGGTATCTACATCAAGATGCTGCCGGAAATGATGGCCCGCACCAACGCCAGCGGCGGCGAGCAGATGAACAGCTGGCTGGCCGGCTGGACGGTGTTCTACTGGGCCTGGTGGATTTCCTGGACACCGTTCGTGGGCATGTTCATCGCCCGTATCAGCCGCGGCCGCACCATCCGCCAGTTTGTCACCGGGGTGCTGCTGGTGCCGAGCCTGGTCAGCCTGGTGTGGTTCACCATTTTCGGCGGTGCATCCATCGACGCCCTGCGTGAAGGCACCCTCCAGTTGGCAAACGGTGCGGTCAACAGCAACCAGGCACTGTACCAGTTACTGGACAGCTACCCGCTGGCGTCGGCTTCCTCGGTACTGGTGATGATCCTGGTGGGCATCTTCTTCGTTTCCGGTGCCGATGCGGCGTCACTGGTAATGGGCACGCTGTCGGAGCACGGCACCACCGCGCCATCGCGGCGCACGGTGATTTTCTGGGGCGCGCTCACCGGGACGGTGGCGGCGATCATGCTGGCGATCGGCGACCCGCGGGACCCGGGCGAAGCGCTGACCGGGCTGCAGAACCTGACCATCGTCGTGGCCCTGCCCTTTGTGGTGGTGATGGTGCTGCTGTGCCTGGCGCTGTACCGCGACCTGCGCAAAGACCCGATGATGCTGCGCCACCTGCGCGGCAACGAGCTGATCGAGAAGGCCGTGTTGTATGGGGCGGTGAAGCATGGCGAGGAGTTCTACATCGTGGTGCAGGAGAAGAAGGCTTCGGTGAAGGTGACGCCAGCAGCGAGCGAAGTGTCCGAAACCTGATACTCCAACCCTGCGCGGTCCTTGTAGGAGCGGCCTTGCGTCGCGAAGGGCCGCAAAGCGGCCCCGGGTTTTCAGCTTCGCGGCACAAATTGTTGGGGCTGCTTTGCAGCCCATCGCGACGCAAGGCCGCTCCTACAGGGATGGCGCAAGCCTTCAGATGTGGGTTACTCGAACTCCAGGCTGTAGCCCACGCCATACACCGAGCGGATCGGGTCGTGCCCCGGGGTCACCGCGGTCAGCTTACGCCGCAGGTTCTTTACATGGCTGTCCACGGTACGGTCGGCCACTACCCGGTGGTCCTGGTAGATGTGGTTCATCAACTGGTCCCGGGACAACACCTGCCCCGGGTGCACCGCCAGCGCCGCCAGCATGCGGAACTCCACTGGTGTGAGCTCCAGTGCCACGCCCCGGTAGCGCGCCTGGAATGCCCGGGCGTCCAGTTCAAGGCCCAGGTTGCCGGGCTGCTCGCCACTGCGGCGCAGCACCGCCTTCACCCGTGCCACCAGTTCGCGTGGCGAGAACGGCTTGCAGATGTAGTCGTCCGCGCCCAGCTCCAGCCCCAGCAGCCGGTCGATCTCATCTACACGGGCAGTCATCATGATCAACGGCAGCCGGCTGAAACTGCGTAGCTCACGGCAGATGTCCAGGCCGTCACGGCCCGGCAGCATCAGGTCGAGCAGCATCAGGTCGTACTGGCCCTGGCGAATGGCCGGGATCACCGCCAGGCCGTCAGCCAGGTGCTCGACGCTGTAACCGCCCACACGCAGATAATCGCCCACCAGTGCGGCCAGCTTGGGCTCGTCTTCAACCAGCAAAATCCGGTTCATGCATCATCTCCTGCAACCGGCAGCGCCAGCGCCAGCAGCAGCCCGCCCATGGCGGAGGCCTTGGCGGTCAGCCGGCCTCCGTGTACTTCCGCGATACCGCGGCAAATTGCCAGGCCCAGCCCGGTGCCGCCACTGGCCCGGTTGCGCGAACGCTCCGCGCGGTAGAAGCGCTCGAACAGGCGCGCCAACGACGCGCTGTCCACGCCCGGGGCGGTGTCTTCACATTGCACCAGCACCTGGTCACCCTCCTGGAATGCACGCAACACCGTAAGGCCACCCGCATCGGTGTAGCGGCGGCTGTTCTCCAGCAGATTGTGCAACAACTGCCCGAGGCGCGCCTCGTCGCCCATCACCCACAACGGCTGGCCGGGCAGCTCCAGGCGCAATGCCAGACCGCGCTCGGCAAAACCGGCCTGAAAGGCTTCGGCCATCACCGGCAACAACACGCACAGGTCGATGCGTTCGCGGCGGTAAGTGGGGCCGCCAACTTCTGCTAGCGACAAATCGGACAGGTCGTCGACCAGCTTGCTCAACGCCCCCACCTCCCCCAGCATTGAGCGCAAGGCATTGCCGTCGAGCGGGCGAATGCCATCTTCCATCGCTTCCAGCTCGGCCCGCATCACCGCCAATGGTGTGCGCAATTCATGGGAAATGTCCGCCATGAAATCGCGGCGCAGGCGCTCGTTACTGGCCAGCGTGGCGGCCATGCGGTTGAAGTCACCGGCCAGTTGCCCGGCTTCGTCTGCCGAGCGCACCGGCAGCTGAATGGCGTAGTCGCCCGCAGCCAGACGATGGGTGGCGCTGGCCACTTCGCGGATGGGCCGCAGCAAGGCGCGGCTCAGCCACCAGGCGATGACTGCCGTGGCCAGCAAGCAGGCCAGGCCGATCAGCAGGCTGGAGCGCAACTGGTTGAGCTGGAAGCGCTGGTCGCCAACGCTGGTCACCGACTGCAAGGGTGCCAAGGCCATCCAGCCAACCACCTGGCCCTGATGGCGGACAGGGCGCAACAGCATGTCGGCCGGGGCGCCCTGGTAACCAATGATCGGCTGACGTTGTGCATCAAGCAGGGCAAAACGCACAAACGCACCGGTCAGGTCGGAAACCGTCAGCAGGCTGGGGTCGAAACGGGCATTGGGCAGCACATCTTCCGGGCGCAGCAGCTCGAACCACTGGTCCTTGTCGCGGCGAATGAAGTCCCAACTGCCATTACGCGCATAAGCCTGCTCGACCCGCGGCACGATGCGCTCCATGCGCTCCTCGGCTTGCTGGTTGAGGTAGCCGAGAAAGCCGTACTTCAGGCTCAGGTAGGCGGCAAACACCATGCCCAGCACGGCGAACGCGCACACCGCGAGCATGGCGAAGAAGAACTTGCGCGAAAGGCTGACTCTCATGGCACCGCCGGCACGTTGGAATAGCCCGTATTGAAGCGTGCAGGCCCCTGCGCCGCAAGGCGCGCTGGGCAATCTCCATGCTTTCTGCACATTACCTGCACAATTGCCGCGCACGCTGCAGCCATCGAAATCCTTTGGCTCGGAGCCTGCGATGCCTACTTTGTTCCACTCCCTGATGTTCGCCCGTTCGCCCCTGACGCGCGCCCTGTTGCTGGGCGCCGGCCTGTTGCTCACCGGCGGTTGCCGCGAGGCCGAAACAACTGGCGCAGCGGCCCCCTTGCAAGAAGTTGCAGTGTACGAAGTGACCACCGCGGCCCAAGCCCTGACCACCACCCTGCCCGGCCACGCCAGTGCTCACCTGATCGCCGAAATCCGCCCGCAGGTCGGCGGCATCATCCAGAAGCGCCTGTTCAACGAGGGCGACACGGTCAAGGCTGGCCAGGCGCTGTACCAGATCGACCCACAGCCGTATCAGGCCGCACTGGCCCAGGCCGAGGCCACCGTCAGTTCGGCCCGCGCCACGCTCAAGGCCGCCGAGCTGAAAGCCAGGCGCGATGCGCAACTGGTGAAGATCGACGCCATCAGCGCCGAAGACAACGAAAGCGCCCAGGCCGCCCTGCTCGAAGCCCGCGCCAGCCTGCAATCGGCCATGGCCACGCAGCGCAGCGCGCGTATCAACCTCGACTACACCCGCATCAACGCACCCATCGATGGCCGCACCGCCACTTCCTCGGTCACCCCCGGCGCCTTGGTCACCGCCGAGCAGACCACCGCGCTTACTACTGTGCAGCAACTGGACCCGATCTACGTCGATTTCACCCAGCCCAGCAGCACCCTGCTGCGCCTGAAACGCGAACTGGCCGAAGGCAAGCTGGCCCCCAGCACACAGCAGGACGCCACCCGTATCAGCCTGGAGCTGGAAGACGGCAGCACCTACGCCCACCCTGGCACCCTCACCTTCAACGGCGTGAGCGTGGATGAAAGCACCGGCAGCGTGACCTTCCGCGCCGTGGTGCCGAACCCCGATGGCCTGCTGATGCCGGGCATGTACCTCAAGGCCAGCGTGCAGGAAGGCGTGCAGGCGGACGCCATCCTGGTGCCACAGCAGGCCGTGAGCCGTGACGAACGCGGCGACGCCACCGCCCTGGTGGTGGTCGACGGCAAGGTGCAGCAGCGCGAACTGACCCTGGCCCGTGCAGTGGGCAACCGCTGGTGGGTCAGCCAGGGCCTGGCCGCTGGCGACCAGTTGATCGTCCAGGGCCTGCAAAAGGTCCGCGTCGGCCAGCAAGTCCAGGTACAGGACACCGCCCTGACCGCCCACAACGACAGCAACCGAGGCGAATGACATGGCACGCTTCTTCATCGACCGGCCGATCTTCGCCTGGGTCATCGCCATCCTGGTGATGCTGGGCGGCGGCCTGGCCATCTTCCAGCTGCCGCTGGCGCAATACCCCAACATTGCTCCGCCGCAAATCAGCCTCAGCGCCACCTACACCGGCGCCTCGGCCAAGACCATGGAAGACTCGGTGACCCAGGTGATCGAGCAGCAGATGACCGGCCTCGACGGCCTCACCTACATGTCGTCCAGCAGCAGCTCGGCGGGCAGTGCCTCGATCACCCTCACCTTCGAGGCCGGTACCGACATCAACACCGCGCAGATGCTGGTGCAGACCAAGCTGGAGCAGGCCAAGGCGCGGTTGCCCGAAGCCGTGCAGCAACAAGGCATCGAGATTCACAACTCGGCCAGCGACTTCCTGATCATCCTCTCGCTGGTGTCGGACAACCCCGACGTCAGCGCCACCGACATCAGCGACTTCATCTCCAGCACCCTGTACGACCAGATCAGCCGGGTCAGCGGCGTCGGCCAGGTGACCACGCTGGGCTCGAGCTACGCCATGCGCATCTGGCTCGACCCGGACAAGCTCAAGCAGTACGCGTTGATGCCATCGGATGTGAGCAGCGCGCTGGAGGCACAGAACGTCGACACCTCGGCCGGCCAGCTGGGCGCCCTGCCCGCCCGCGCCGGCCAGCAGCTCAATGCCACCATCAATGCCCGCAGCAAGTTGCAAACCGCTGCGCAGTTCCGCGACCTGGTGCTCAAGCACAACAGCGCTGGCGCGGTGGTGACCCTGGCGGACGTGGCCCGGGTGGAGCTTGGCAGCGAAAGTTATGACGTGGTCGCCGAGCACAACGGCCGGCCCTCTGGCGGCCTGGCCGTGAGCCTGGCCACCGGAGCCAACGCGCTGGACGTGTCCGAAGCGGTGCAAGCCAAGCTCGCCGAGCTGCAGCAGTTCTTCCCCAGCAAGCTGCAACTGCGCAGCGAAGTGGCCTACAACACCGCGCCGTTCGTGAAGATTTCCATCGAGGAAGTGGTCAAGACGCTGTTCGAGGCCATCGCCCTGGTGGTGCTGATCATGTACCTGTTCATGCAGAACCTGCGCGCCACGCTGATTCCGGCCATTGCCGTACCGGTGGTGTTGCTGGGTACCTTTGGTGTGCTGGCCCTGCTCGGTTACTCGATCAACACCCTGACCATGTTCGGCATGGTGCTGGCCATCGGCTTGCTGGTGGACGATGCCATCGTGGTGGTGGAGAACGTCGAACGCATCATGGCCGAAAAAGGCCTGCAACCGCGCGAGGCAACACGCCAGTCGATGGGCGAGATCAGCGGCGCGCTGGTAGGCATTGCGGTGGTGCTGTCGGCGGTTTTCGTGCCCATGGCCTTCTTTGGCGGCTCCACCGGCGTGATCTACCGGCAGTTCTCGGTCACCCTGGTAGCGGCAATGACGCTGTCGGTACTGGTGGCCATGACCCTCACCCCGGCCCTGTGCGCGACACTGCTCAAGCCCGTGTCTGCCCACGGCGAAGCGCGTCGTGGTTTCTTCGGCTGGTTCAACCGCCACTTTGATCGCACGTCCCGGCGTTACCAGCAGGCTGTCGGCTCGGTCCTGGCGCGGCCATTGCGTGGCCTGCTGGTGTACGTCCTGGTGTTGGGCGGTGTAGCGCTGATGTTCCAGAAACTACCGTCAGCGTTCCTGCCCGAAGAGGATCAGGGCATGCTGATGATGCAGATGACCCTGCCGGTGGGCGGCACCGACGAACGCCTGCAGGCGGTGAGCAGCCAGGTGCAGGACTACATCCTGCAACAACCGGAAGTGGCCTCGATCCTGACCGTGCGCGGCCTGGGCAATGGTGGCAACGCCCAGAACTCGGGGCGCGGCTTTATCAAGCTGAAGGACTGGAGCGAACGCCAGGGCGAGCAGCACAGCGCCGCGGCCGTGGCGCAACGGGCCAACAGGGCACTGTCGAAGATCCTCGACGCCAATGTGTTCGTCATCGCGCCGCCGGCCATTCAGGGCCTGGGCCAGAGTTCGGGCTTTGATGTGCAGTTGCAGGACCTGGCCGGCCTGGGCCACTCTGCGCTGCTGAAGGCACGCGACCAGTTCATCGACCTGGCCGCCAAGGACCCGCGCCTGGCCAATGTGCGTGCGCAGGGCCTGGAAGACACGCCCCAGCTGAACGTCGCCATCGACGACCGCAAGGCCGGTGCCATGGGGGTTGCCGCCAGTGACATCAACGCCACCCTCAGCACCGTGATGGGTGGCAGCTACGTCAACGACTTCGTCGACGCCGGCCGGGTGAAGAAGGTCTACCTGCAAGGCGAAGCCGACAAACGCATGCTGGCCGAGGACATCGGCGCCTGGTACGTGCGCAACGACAGCGATGCCATGGTGCCGTTGTCGGCCTTCACCAGCACCTCATGGAGCACCGCCTCGCCGCTGCTGGAGCGCTTCAACGGCTTTGGTGCGTACGAACTGGTTGGCGAGCCGGCCAGCGGCGTCAGCTCTGGCGACGCCATGGCGGCGGTCGAGCAGATCATGGCGCAGTTGCCGGAAGGTATCGGCTACGCCTGGGCCGGCCAGTCCTACCAGGAACGCCTGGCCGGCAACCAGGCGCCGCTGCTGTATGCCATCTCCATCCTGTTCGTGTTCCTGTGCCTGGCGGCGCTGTACGAGAGCTGGTCGGTGCCGTTCGCGGTAATGCTGGTGGTGCCGGTGGGCATCCTTGGCGCCCTGGTGCTGACTGGCCTGCGCGGCCTGGCCAACGATGTGTACTTCCAGGTCGGCCTGCTGACCACCGTGGGCCTGGCGGCGAAGAACGCGATCCTGATCGTCGAGTTCGCCAAGGAAGGCTACGAGCGCGGCCAGGACTTGCTGGTCGCCACCCTGGAGGCCGTGCGCATCCGCCTGCGCCCGGTGCTGATGACCTCACTGGCGTTCATCCTCGGCGTGCTGCCGCTGGCCCTGAGCAACGGTGCCGGTGCCGGCGGGCGCCAGGCAATCGGTACCGGTGTGCTTGGCGGCATGCTCGCCGCCACCCTGCTCGGCCTGTTCTTCATCCCTTTGTTCTATGTGCTGGTGCAGCGCCTGGCCGCGCGCCGCAACGCCCCACGCACCGACGTTGTCGCAGGAGAAGCCTGATGCGCCTGTTCCCTCTTCCCTTGGTGTTGGTAATGGCCCTGGCCGGTTGCGTGAACCTGGCCCCGGAATACCAGCGCCCGGCCGCCCCGGTGGCCGAGCAATGGCCGGCCACCACGGCCAAAAGCAGCAACAATGCCGATATCGCCTGGCAAGCCCTGTTCGTCGACGCCCGCCTGCGTGACACCGTGGCGTTGGCCCTGGCCAACAACCGCGACCTGCGCGTGGCGGCCTTGAACGTCGAGTACCAGCGCGCGCAATACCGTATCCAGCGTGCGGCGTTGTTGCCGTCGGTTTCCGCCAGTGCCGACGGCACCCGCCAACGCAGCGTGAGCGATGGCAGCAACGCGGTCAGCAGCCAGTACAGCGTTGGCCTGGGGGTGAGCAGTTACGAGCTGGACCTGTTCGGCCGTCTGGGTAACCTCAAGGACGCCGCGCTGGAAGACTATCTGGCGCTGGAGCAGACCCGGCGCAGCACGCAGATCAGCCTGGTGGCTGAAGTGGCCAGTGCCTGGATGACCCTGGCGGCCGACCAGCAACTGCTGGCACTGGCCCAGGAAACCTACACCAGCCAGCAGAAAACCCACAACCTTGTGCAGCAGAGCCACGCGCTGGGGGGCGAGTCTGGCCTCAGCCTGGCGCAGGCGCTAAGTACTGTGGAGTCGGCGCGCGCCGACGTTGCCAGCTACCAAAGCCAGGTGGCGCAGGACCGCAACGCGCTGGAATTGCTGGTGGGGCGCCGCCTGGACGACAAACTGTTGCCGGGGGATGCCCGCCTCGATGCGGCGTTGCTGGTAGGCGTGCCGGCTGGCTTGCCGTCAAGCCTGTTGCAGCGGCGCCCGGATGTGCTGGCCGCCGAGCACACGCTCAAGGCAGCCAATGCCGACATTGGTGCGGCGCGGGCGGCGTTCTTCCCCAGCGTCACCTTGACCGCCAGCGGTGGCAGCGCCAGCAGCGAGCTGTCCGGGTTGTTTGCCGGTGGTAGCCGCGCCTGGAGTTTTGCGCCGTCGATCAACTTGCCGATCTTCAATGCCGGCAGCAACCGGGCGACGCTGGATGCGGCCAAGGTCAGCCGCGACATCGAGGTGGCCACCTATGAAAAAACCCTGCAGACCGCCTTCAGCGAAGTGGCCGATGCCTTGGCCGTGCGGGGGCACATCAATGAGCGGCTGGACGCCCAGCGTGGCCTGACCAGCGCCACCGAGAAAAGCTATGACCTGTCGCTGGCGCTGTACAAGCAAGGATCGGAAAGCTTCCTTGAGGTACTGGATGCGCAGCGCTCGCTGTACTCGGCGCAGCAGACGCTGATCAGCCTGGCGCTGGCCGAGCAGCAGAACCGGGTGACGTTGTACAAAGTGCTGGGGGGTGGCTGGCAGGGTTGAACCCGCCAAGCTGACGCATGTTCCCTGTGGGAGCGGGTTTACCCGCGAATGCGGCGGTAAATTCACCATCGCATTCGCGGGTGAACCCGCTCCCACATGATTCCCGGCAAACCTTCGGAGTTTCTTCTGTCCTGTAACAATCAATCGCGCAGAAAGTTGTCCTCGAACGGGTAATGGGTCAGCAACTCGTACCCGTCCTCGGTCACCAGCAACTGGTTCTCCAGCTTGATCCCGTCTCGCCCACCCACTTCGCCAACATAGGCCTCCACACACAAGGCCATGCCCGGCTGCAGTTCACCTTCGTAGCCGTAGGACTCAAGGTCTTCCGGATAACGAATGCTCGGGTACTCGTCGCACAGCCCCACGCCATGGAACATCACGCCGTAACGTTGCTCGCGACAGCTTTCGGGCAGGCGGTGGCCGTTGCGGGTGAGCTCGGTGAAACGCACCCCTGGCCTGACCATCCCGGCGTTGACGTGGATGTGTTCATGGGCGATGCGGTACAGGCGCTTCTGCTCCGCCGTGGGTGCCAGGCCACCGCAGATCCAGCTGCGCGACATGTCCACGCAAATGCCATACACGCCGATAAGGTCGGTGTCGAACGACAACAGGTCGCCATCGCTGAGCACCCGCGGGCCAGACTCCTGGAACCACGGGTTGGTGCGTGGCCCGGAACTGAGGATGCGGGTTTCGATCCACTCACCGCCCCG
This sequence comes from Pseudomonas sp. WOUb67, assembly GCF_050058005.1. Lineage (NCBI taxonomy): Bacteria > Pseudomonadati > Pseudomonadota > Gammaproteobacteria > Pseudomonadales > Pseudomonadaceae > Pseudomonas > Pseudomonas sp. WOUb67. The sequence continues at coordinate 4,489,135 of NZ_CP170112.1, forward strand.
GCGGATATTGCCGCTGTGCAACGCTGCCCAGACATCGTTCTCGGTCGCCCCCGCACGCATGGCCTGGCGCATTTCGGCAACCGAGGCCTCACAGGAGGCCACTGCGCAGCGCATGGCCAGGATTTCGTCGGGGCCTTTGATCAACCGGGCAAACTCGGTGACCTCCTGGCCGCTGTGCACCTGCACGCCAAGGGCATCGAGGGCGCGCAGGCCGGCCACTTCGATACGGTCGACAGCCAGGCGGCGGTTGTTGCCGGCGTGTGTGCGCAGCAGTTCGTCAACCTGGGCGCAAAAGCGCCTGGCGTGTGCGTCGGTACGGTCGCCGGTTTCGAAGTAGAAGAACGAAGCACCACTGCGCAGCTCGCTGACCAGCGGCAGATGCGCAGACAGGTGGTCGCAGCCATGGAAGTCCCACAGCACCACATGGCCACTGGCGGCGACAAAGCAGGCGCGTGCGGGGTTGTGGGTGGTCCATAGCTGCATGTGGGTGGTGTCGGTGGCGTAGCGGATGTTCAGCGGGTCGAACAGCAGCACGCCGCCCAAGTCACGGGCTACCAGCTGTTCGCGAATGCGTTGCAGGCGGTATTCGCGCATCGTCGGCAAATGTTGCGGCTCAAGACCCAGTGCCGCCCACTCGGCAAAGGCCAGCGGCGTCGGGCCGATTTCGGTGCGGTCGTTGTCATCCACAGAGCCATCGGCCTTGAGCGCGGCGGCGCGCTGGCGGGACGGGTCGATGCGGCGAGAGTGCGCTGGGATCGAGAATGGCGATGTCATCATGGCGTGCGGTATTCCGTTGGTTATTGTTGTGTGGAAAACAGCGTTTGGTTCGGGGGCCGCCACCTGAGTCTAGGAACAGCGGCACCCTTCGATAAGCGATATTTTCCAGAGTCAATCGATAACCACAGCGTATGACAGACCAAGCCGCACCCGAGGGATCACCCCTTCAATGCCGCCGCTATCCTGGCCACGTCGATCTTGTCCATCTGCATCATGGCCTCGAACGCCCGTTTGGCCGCTGCACGGTCAGGGTGGCCGATGGCCTCGATCAGGATACGGGGGGTGATCTGCCAGGAAATCCCCCATTTGTCCTTGCACCAACCACACACGCTGGCCTCGCCGCCATTAGCGATGATCGCATCCCACAAGCGGTCGGTTTCAGCTTGGTCTTCGGTACTGACCTGGAACGAAAACGCCTCACAGTGCTTGAACGTCGAGCCGCCATTAAGCCCCACACAGGGAATGCCCATGACCGTGAACTCGACAGTAATGACATCGCCCTCCTTGCCCGAAGGATAGTCAGCTGGCGCCTTGTGCAGCGCGATCACCTTGCTGTCCGGAAAGATGCTGGCGTAGAAGTTGGCGGCCTCCTCGGCATCGTTGTCGTACCAGAGGCAGATGGTGTTCTTGGCAGTCATGGCCGTGCTCCATGAAGGGTGTGGACCCTTCAGTCTAGCCCGCTCCCTTGAACAAAAAAAAAGCGCCCCATACGGAGCGCCAGAATATCCACCCAAACCAAAGGAGCGGCAAGGCTACCCAGGTGAATTCACAGGATCGACAACGGGTACTCCACGATCAGCCGCACTTCGTCCAGGTCCGACTCGAACGCCGTGGCCCGGGTGGTGGCCTGGCGCACGCGCAACGACAAGTCCTTGGCCGCGCCGGTCTGCACCACGTACTTGACCTCGATGTCACGCTCCCAGCGCTTCTGGTCGGTCAGCGGGTTGCCGTCGGCATCGCGGCGCATGTACACAGCGTTGGCATTGGAGTAGTCGGCGTCGGTGCCTTTGCCGTAGCGCGTCATGAACGACAGCCCGGGAATACCGTAGGCGGCCATGTTCAGGTCATAACGCAGCATCCACGAACGCTCTTTGGGCGAGTTGAAATCGCTGTACTGGATGGAGTTGTCGAGAAAGATCGAGTCTGACTGGCGCAGGTAGTCGAAGTCATCGTCGCCCTTGTTGCGCTGGTGTGTCAGCGCCAGGGTGTGGGCGCCGAAGCGCAAACCCAGCTTGGCGCTCCAAATATCGTTGTCGAAGGCGCCCAGGCGCTGCTGCCCTTCATCCACGGCTTTGTAATAGTTGAAGCCGCCGATCAGGGCCAGCTCATCGCTCAGCGGCCAACTGAGGCTGGTGCCAGCGTAGTACTGGTTCCACACATCCTTCAGCCGGCTGCTGAACAGGCTGACGCTGACATGTTCGTTGAGCGTGTAGTCCCCGCCACCATAAGCGATCCACGGCGAATCGACCGGGCCGCCATAGAAGGTCACGAAGTTCTCCCGCAGGTCACTGGACACCGGCTGGCTCATGGCATGCAGGCGCCCAGCCTGCAGGGTGAGGTCCTTGATGCTGGTGTTTTCCAGGGTCACGCCACGGAAGCTTTCCGGCAGCAGCCGTGAGTCGCCAGCGGCCACCACCGGGTTGGCCGGGTACACATCGCCTACCTTCAGCACTGTGTCGTACAGGCGCACCTTGGCCGCGCCACCCACCTTGGTGTACGCGTCACGGGCCTGGCCGTCGTGGTCTACCGGCAATACATCGAACGAACTGCGCCCGCCGTTGCGGCCGCCGCCGGTGTCCAGCTTGAGGCCGAGCATGGCGAACGCATCCAGGCCAACACCCACGGTGCCCTGGGTAAAACCCGACTCGAATCGGGCAATCACGGCGTGGGCCCAGGCTTCGGAATAACCGTTATCAGGTTGCTTGCCTGAGTTGTGCGTGGGGGCAGCGGAATCGCGGTTGTCGCGGTTGAAGTAGAAGTTGCGGTTGAGCACGCTGAGCGTGCTGCCCTCGATAAAACCATCCGCGGCTTCGTCCGCCGCCATCGCCAGGTTGCCGACGCCGGATAGCGCCATGCACGCAGCCAGTTTCAGGGGTGATCTGCAGGTCATCCGATGCTCCTTGTACGTCGTCTTTATAGTTGTGTCGGCTGGCCGAGATTGACGGCCGGCAGATAACGCCAAGGTGATCCGCGCATTACAATTGCGTCATCGGCGGCGAAGCGCTCTGGGGCGAGTTCCGCAACATCCTGCAGACATTTCCGACATCAGGTAGTGAACCTGCCTACAAAAAAAGGGTCTTTGGCTGACGGTCAACTCACCGACCGGTTCATCGGCCCAGTCACCGGGCCTACTTTTGTCCTGTTTCAGCGAAGACCCAACATGCCCGAATCCCGCCCAACCGCTTCCGTCCTCCCTGCCCTGCGCGGCGGCCTGATTGCCGCCTTGGTGGCCCTTGCCGCGCCGGTGCACGCCGAAGAGCCTGCCAGCGACGCACGCTGGGTCAGCGACAGCCTGAGTACCTATGTGCGCAGCGGCCCTACCGATGGCCACCGCATCGTCGGTACCCTGAAGTCGGGGCAACCGCTGACCCTGCTCGGCACCCAGGGCAATTACAGCCAGGTGCGCGGGCAGAATGGCGATGTGGTGTGGATACTCAGCAACGACCTGCAAGCGGTGCCAGGCCAGAACGAACGCCTGCCGCAGCTCGACACCCAGGTCGCGGAGCTGACCGGGCAGTTGAAGACCATCGACGACAGCTGGAAGAGCCGCGTGCAGGGCATGCAGGAAACCCTCGACTCACGGAAAAAGCTGATCGACGAACTGGAGGCGCGCAACAAGGCGCTGAATGAACAGTTCGACCAGAGCCAGTCGGAGCTGCGCGATACCCAGGCGCGCCTGGGTGACGAGAACAAACAGGTGATGATGCGCTACATGGTGTATGGCGGCAGCATTGCCGGTGCGGGGTTGCTGGCGGGGCTGATTTTGCCGGCGCTGACCCGGGGGCGGAAGAAGAACGATCGCTGGTTCTGACAGCGTGGCCATCCTGCACCGGCCCCTTCGCGGGCTTGCCCGCTCCCACAGGTACTGTACAAGCCTTGAATCTGTTGCAAATCCTGTGGGAGCGGGCGAGCCCGCGAAGAGGCCAGTGCAGGAATGCGCCTACCTGCCGCGCGCTTTGTTGTAGATGGTCTTGGCCCGGTCTGCCGAGGCCTGGCACTTGGTCATGTCGCCCGCAGCCTGCCCTTCCTTGGCTTGCTTCAGCAGCTCGTGATAATCGTGCGCCATGCCCCCATGTATGGCCTGGCCATCTGTCTTCTGGATGTCTTCAAGCTCCTTGATCTTGGCCGCACAATTGCTCGCAGGGTCGGCGTGTGCGGCAAAGCTGAGGACAGACGCAATCACTAGCAAGGGTATGCATTTCGTGGATTTCATGGAGCGTTCTCCTGGAAAACCATAGGGTTCGTCGAGGCGCGTTCGCTCGACGCAGCCAAAAGCATAGTAGGCCCACGCCTGCCCCGCCCCCCCTCAGCCCAGCGGTTGCCCGGTCTCGGCAAACAGGAAATCGATGAACACCCGCACCCGCAACGGCATGTGCCGCGCCTGTGGGTAGATCAGTATGAACGGCCGCGAAGTCCCGCCAAACTCGGTCAGCACTTCCACCAGTTCACCCTTCGCCAGGGCATCCTGCACGGTAAAGCGGTAAGCCTGCATCAGCCCACCGCCATTGCGCACCAGCGTGACAGTGGCGAGAAAATCGCCCAGGCAGGTAAAAGCGCCCTGTGTTTCGAGTTCCACCTGGCGGCCATCCTGGCGAAAGCTCCACGGCGGGCGGCGGCCACTGCTGGGCATCTCAAACTGGATGCATTCGTGCCGCAGCAAATCCTCCGGTGCCTGCGGCACACCTGCACGGGCCAGATAGCCTGGCGTGGCCACTACCACCAGCTCGGCATCCTCCAGGCGGCGTGCCACCAAACGTGAATCGGCCGGTTCGCGACCACGAATGGCCAGGTCGAACGGTTCCTCGGCAAAGTCTACGTTGCGGTTGCTGACATGCACGTCCACCTGCACCTTCGGATAGCGTTGGCGAAAACGCGGCAACACCGGCAACAGCCGATGGTGCGCATAAGGCGTGGGCGCACTGATGCGCAGCAGGCCACTGGGTTCGACCTGCCCGCCCGTCACCTGGCGTTCGGCTTCGACCAGTTGCCCAAGCGCCTGTCGGCATTGCTGGTAATAAGCCTGGCCGGCAGAGGACAGGCGCATCTGCCGGGTGGTCCGCACGAACAGGCGTACACCCAGACGCTCCTCCAGACGCGCCACGCTGCGGCTGACCGCCGCCGGGGTGACGCTGGCCTCTGTGGCTGCGGCAGTGAAGCTGCCGCTGTCAGCGGCCAGGCAGAACAGCTCCAGGCTGCCCAGTTGCAGGTCATCGAAATGGCGGCTCATGACGGCCCTATTGATTACATGATGTATCGATTGAAATGCCTTACGCCTCATTTTTCAAGTGCTGGCAGCGCCCTACAGTGACGCCACACCGAGCCGATGCTCGTTTCACTGGAGACCATGCACATGAACACCCCACGCACCGTCATCATCACCGGGGCCTCCAGCGGCCTGGGGTTCGCCCTGGCCGAGGCCTTCCTCGAACGCGGCGACAACGTGGTCGGCAATGCCCGTAGCCAGGCACGCCTGGAGCAGGCCGCCGCCCGCCTCGGCAACCCCTCGCGCTTCATCGGCGTGGCGGGCGACATTGCCGAGGCGGACACGGCGCAGCGGCTGTTCGCTGCCGCCCTGCAAACCTTTGGCGGCGCGGACATCCTGATCAACAACGCCGGCATATTCATTGCCAAACCGTTTGCCGAGTACAGCGAGGCCGATGTCGACGCGCTGGTCGGCACCAACCTCAAGGGCTTCTTCTACCCAGCCCAGGAAGCGGCGCGGATCATGACCCGGCAAGGGTACGGGCAGATCATCGCCATCACTGCCTCCATCGCCCTGCAACCGGACACCCGCGTGCCGGCCCTGCTGCCGGTGCTGGTCAAGGGTGGCCTGAACCAGGCGGTGAAAGGCCTGGCGCTGGAACTGGCCGCCAGCGGCGTGCAGGTGAATGCCGTGGCACCGGGAATCATCGAGACACCGCTGCATGGTGACAATGTGCAGGGGATGGGCGCGTTGTCACCCAGTGGCCGCACCGGCTCACCCCAGGACGTGGTGGACGCGGTGCTGTATCTGGCCGACTCGCGCTTTGTCAGCGGTGTGATACTGCCTGTGGATGGCGGTAGCACCGCTGGCACCTGGCACTGATCAAAGGAGCGCGCAGCCATGCCTTATGTACACATCCGCGTGACCGATGAAGGCGTTACCGCCGAGCACAAGCGCCGGCTCATCGAGGGGACGACCCGTCTGCTGCAAGACGTGCTGGGCAAGCCGCCGGCCAGTACCTTTGTGGTGATCGAAGAGGTGCCCACCGACAACTGGGGTGTAGGTGGCGAGACGGTGACCGCAGTCCGGGCGCGAGAGCGGGGTTGCTAGCCCCTCACTGCCGCAACCGCTCCAACGCCTGCAACACATACCCCGTGGCACGTTCCACCTGGCCCTCCCGGCAGGCGATACCCAACTGCCGCCACAACCCTGGTCGCAGCGGCCGGCGCGCAATGCGCCGGTCCAGTTCGGCGGCTTCGCCTTCCTGCGGCAGCAACGTCGCGCCGTACCCGGCCCCGACCAGGCTCTTGATCGCATCGTTGTAGTTCAGCTCGATCCGCGGCTCGGGGTACAACCCTGCTGCCGCGAACCACTCGCCGGTAACCCGTGACAGCTGGGTACTGCTGTCGTTGAGAATCAACGCCCGCTGCGCCAGCCAGGCCGGTGTGACCTTCGCCGGCGGCTGCCAGTCGGCCGGTACGTAGGCCAGGATCGGATCGCGCCACCAGGGGGTAACGGTCAGCCCTTTGCCGGCCACCTGCGGCAAGGCCACCAGGCCGATATCCAGCGTCCCTTCACGCAATCGCCCCAGCGATGCCTGGGAAGTCAGCACTTGTACCTGCACGTCGATACCCGGATGGTCCACACGCAAGTGCTCCAGCGCCTGCGGCAGCAAGTGGGCGATAGCACCGGTGGATGCGCCCAGGCGTACCCGGCCGGTCAGCCCCTCCACCTGCCGGCGTACTTCGTCCAGCGCCAGGTCGGCGTCGGCCAGCAGGCGCCGGGCACGGGCCAGCAGCGTTTCGCCAATGGCCGTGGGGCGTACCTGGCCGCGGGTGCGGCTGAGCAACGGAGCGCCGATACGCGCCTCCAGTTCGGCCACATGCAGGCTGATGGTGGGCGGTGCCAGGTTGAGCTGGCGGGCGGCCTCGGCAAAAGAGCCCAGGTCGGCGATGAACACCAGGGTGCGGAGGCGGTCGAGGCTGATTTCACGCATTTTCAGTGGCGGCCTATTCGCGGGTAAACCCGCTCCCACAGGTTTACCACTTTTATCAAAACCACCACCAACCTTGTGGGTGCGGGTTTACCCGCGAAAAGGCCGGCACTGGATACTTTGTTCAGTAAAACTGAGCATATCGATCATCATATTCAAATTTTCATTACCAAATCCACAAGCGACCATAGGCCATCTTTCCCCAACCGGACGCGAACATGCACACTCCTGTTGTCTTCATCGACGGCGACCAAGGCACCACCGGCCTGCAGATCCATGCCCGCCTGCAAGGCCGCAGCGACCTGCGCCTGCTCACCCTGCCCGAGGCCGAGCGCAAAGACCCGCAGCGCCGCCGCGAGGCCATCAACAGCGCCGACATCGCCCTGCTGTGCCTGCCCGATGACGCCGCTCGCGAGGCCGTGGCAGCGATCCACAACCCGCAGGTGCGGGTGATCGACGCCAGCTCGGCGCACCGCACCACCCCAGGCTGGGTCTATGGCCTGCCAGAACTGGACGACCAACAGGCCGAACGCATCGCCCAAAGCAAGCGCGTCAGCAACCCGGGCTGCTACCCCACTGGCGCCATCGCCTTGCTACGCCCACTGGTCAAAGCCGGGTTACTGCCAGCCGACTACCCGCTGGGCATCCATGCCATCTCCGGCTATTCCGGCGGTGGCCGCGCGGCCGTTGAACGCCACGAACAACCCGGCGCCAGCAACGCCCCGGTCTTGCAACTTTATGGGCTGGAACTGGCGCACAAGCACGTACCCGAAATCCAGCAACACGCCGGGCTGTCGGCAAGGCCAGTGTTCATGCCCGGCTACGGTGCCTACCGTCAGGGCATCGTGCTGAGCATTCCGCTGCAATTGCGCCTGCTACCGGGCAATGTCAGCGCCGAACAGCTACAGGCCTGCCTGGAACAGCATTACCAGGGCGCACGCCATGTGCAGGTGATGCCGCTGCATCAGCAGGGCGCAGCTGCAAACCTCGACCCCGAGGCCTTGAACGACAGCAACGACCTGCGCCTGGCGCTGTACGCCAACCCCGAGCATGGCCAGGTCTTGCTGACCGCCGTGTTCGATAACCTGGGCAAAGGCGCTTCGGGCGCGGCAGTGCAAAACCTCGACCTGATGCTCGGTGCGCTACAGCAACAAGGCTGATACGGCAAAACCGGTTAAACTGTACAGCCCGCGCCAACCTGGCCCGGGCTGTATTCCCACCCGCCGGAGCCCGCCCCCCGATGTTCATCCTGAGCCGCCTCGACAGCGTGCCGCCCGAATCTTTCCAGAACCAGATCCGCGAGCTGGTGATCCACCATGTCGGCGAACTGAGCAGTGTCGCCATTACCGCCGACAACCCGCTGTACCCGCTGTACCAGTACGGCGTCGGCATGGAGGTGCACCAGTACCTGCAAGCGCTGGATGGCACCCGCGGCCTTGCCGTGGCGCTCACCCTTGCACTGGATGCCGAGGCGCCGGACCAGTTGCTGGGTTTTGCCCTGTCGCTGCCGGCCGAGGACGATGAGCAGGCGTGCTCACTGGCATTTCTTGCCGTGCGCCCCAGCCATCGCCGCCAGGGCATCGCCCGCGCCCTGCTGGGCGACCTGCAGGCACGCCATGCCTGCGTGGAGCTGAACGCCTTTGCCAGCCAGGTGCCGTGGTTCGAGGCGATGGGCATGCAGGTGGTGGCCGCCAATGGGCCGCAGGTGCTGATGAGCAGTACCGGCCAGGCCAGTGGTGCGCTAATCGGGCGCCTGGACATTGCGCCGATTTATCAGACCACTGAAGTGATGCAGATTCACACCTACCTGCTTAACCAGCAGGGTGAGGATGCGATGATCGAAGCAGAGCAGATGCGCGATGAGCGGCTGGATGAGCTGACCGCCCAAGCCCAGGAATGTGTGCGGCAGCGCAAGACCGTGCATTGATCCAAAGGCCTATTCGCGGGTGAACCCGCTCCCACAGGTACACCACAGCTTTCAAAACCTGTGTTATCCCTGTGGGAGCGGGTTCACCCGCGAAGGCGCCTCACTGGCCCCTCAGCCATGCACCCAGCGCCGATGCAGCGCACGCGCCAGGGCATCAAGCACAAACCCCAGCACGCCAATCAGCAGCACCATCGCCATCAGTTCGGAATATGCCAGCCGGTCGCGGGTATCGAGGATGAAATACCCCAATCCCGCACTCACCCCGAGCATTTCGCACGGCACCAGCACGATCCACAGAATGCCGATGGCCAGGCGCACGCCGGTCAGCACGTGACCGATCACCCCGGGCACGATCACCTTGCACAAGGTTTCCCAGCGCGTGGCGCTCAAGCTGCGGCTCAGTTGCAGCCAGCGTGGGTCCAGCTGCCTGACGCCCGCCGCGGTGTTCAGCAAGATCGGCCATAACGCGGCAAACGCCAGCAGGAAGTAGATCGGCTGGTCACCCACGCCCATCAGCATCACCACCACCGGCATCCACGACAACGGCGAAATCATGCGCAGGAACTGGAACGCCGGCGTAGTCGCCGCTTCCAGATGCCGGTAGCTGCCCACCAGCAAGCCCAGTGGCACGCCAATCAGCAACGCCAGCAGCAGCCCGACCAGAATGCGTTTGAGGCTGACCCAGATGTGCCCGTAAACCTCGCCCTGCCCCAGCAACTCGACCAGGCTGGCCAAGGTTGCCGCCGGCGAAAAACGCGCCGACAGGCCGTCGGCCTGGCCGAACACGGCAACGCCAGCCCACCACAACAGCAACAAAGCCAGCAACCCGGCCAGCCCAAGGCCGGCATGTACGACATGCGTGCGCATCAGACCGCGAACTCCTCACTACGCTCGAAGTTGTCGGCAATGCCGAACACCGACGGGCCACCAACCGCAGCGATGGCGTTACGCACGAAACGATCGTCGACCAGGTCGCGGGCGGTCTGCGCCGGGTCCAGCCCGGCAAGGAACGTGTTGTCACCTTCGATCAGCGTGGTTTTCAGGCGCTTGACCAGCTCTTCGGTATAGCTCGGGAACGGGTATGGCTGGAAGTCGATGCGCTTTTCGTCCCACTGCTGATGGCGAATGGCGCCACTGGCAATGTAGCCGGCACGGTCCTCGGCGGCCGGGGCGAGAACCTTGGCCAGCACCGCAGGCTCGTGAGGGGTGTACTTGTTGGGGCCGGCCTTGGACAACAGTGCGGCGGCTTCAGCGCGGTGGTCGCGGGTCCAGTGCTGGGCTTTGACGATGGCGTTGACCACCTTCTGCGACCACTCGGGGCGGTTGTTCAGGTCATGTTCATGCATGAACACCACGCAGCACGCGTGGTTGCGCCACACATCGCCGGTAAAGCGCTGCACGCGGCCAACCTTGAGGTTCTCGGCCAGGGCGTTGAACGGCTCGGCGACGATGTAGCCGGCAATGCGCTTGCTGGCCAAGGCTGGCGGCATGTCGGATGGCGGCAGCACCAGCAGGTTGACTTCGTTGGCGGCCAACTGCGCATTGGCAGGCTTTGACACCGGTGTCAGGCCGTTGTCGTTGAGCATCTGCTGCAACACCACGTTATGGATCGAATACCAGAACGGGATGGCCACGGTCTTGCCACCGAGCTGTTTCATGTCGCTTATATCGGGCGCCACGGTCAGGCCTGAGCCGCCTACATGGTTCCAGGCCACTACCTTGGCCGGCACCTTGCTGCCATAGCGCGCCCATACGGTCATCGGCGACAGCAGGTGGATGACGTTGACCTGCCCGGAGATGAACGCCTCGATCACCTGTGCCCAGCTGCGCAGCAGCACCGGGCGCTCGGCCTTGATGCCTTCGGCCTCGAACAGGCCGTTGTTATGTGCCACCAGCAATGGCGTGGCATCGGTGATCGGCAGGTAGCCGATACGCACCGGCGCGTCCGGCTCGGAAGCGGCACGGGCTTGCAGGCTTGAGAGCAATGGCAGCGCGCCGGCGGCCGTGAGCATGGCGCCGAGCTTGAGAAAATCGCGACGCGAAGAAGAGGAACAGCAGTCATCCATGCACATGGACAGCCTCCGAGGGCAACGGGGTTGAGGTAGGTTCGACTGTGCGGCTTGCCCGCCGAAGGGTTTTGAGGATTTCGATGCGCAGCGCACCCAGTTCTTCGACCCGTTGCGTGCGCGGTTGCGGCAGGTCGATGTGCCACTGGCCGAGGATGTGCGCTGGGTGGTTGCCCAGTAGCAGGACCCGGTCGGACAGCAGCAGGGCTTCGTCGATATCATGGGTGATCAGTACCGCCGCCGTGTTATGGGTGGCGATCAGTTGCAGCAGCAGTTGCTGCATGTCGGCGCGGGTCACTTCATCCAGCGCGCCGAACGGCTCGTCCAGCAGCAGCACCTCGGGCTGGCGCGCCAGGCAGCGGGCCAGTGCGGTGCGCTGGGCCATGCCGCCGGACAACTGCGCCGGGTACTGGCCACGGGCGTGGGCCAGGCCCACGGCGGCAATCGCATGGTCGATGCGCGCGCGTCGCTCGGCAGCGGCCAGCTTGGGCTGGCGGGCGAAGTCCAGGCCGAAGGCGACGTTCTTTTCCAGGCTAAGCCAAGGCAGCAGGCTCGGGTCCTGGAACGCCACCGCCAGCCGGGGGTGCGGGCCCTGCAACGGCTGGCCGTGCAAGGCCACACTGCCGCCGCGGGGCTGTTGCAGGCCGGCCAGTACCCGCAGCAGGCTGGACTTGCCGACGCCACTGGGGCCCAGAATGCTCACCACTTCGCCGGGCGCCAGCTGCAGGTCGAACTGCGCCAGCACCTGCTGCCAGCCCCCCTCACGCGGGTAGCCCAGGCTGATATCGCGGGCCTCGAGCAACACGTGGCTCATGCGGCGCCCGCCTGGCGTTGCAGTTCGGCGCGCAGTTGCACCAGGCTAGGCGTGACGATCGGCACGAAGGCCGATTCGCGCCAGCGGCGGGCAAAACCTTCGCCATATTCGCTGAGGTAAGCCTTGCCTCCACTGGCCTGCAGCTCCAGCTGTACCGCATCGGCGGCACTTTCGGCCAGCGTGATGCGCAGCTTGAACAAGGCTGCCGGCTGCTGCTGGAAGCGGCCATCGAGCAATCCCTGCTTGAGCTCGCTCACGGTGTTTTCCAGGCGTTCGCTGAGCACCTGACGTGCTTCGTCGAGGAACGAGGCACGGCCATGCAGGTGCGTTTGAACCTCTTCCAGCGCCCGTCGCGCCAGGCCGATCGCCATGCCGCACTGCAACGCCAGGAACGCCGGGCGTACCCGTGGCAGGAATTCGCGGGCATTTTCGTGCAGCAGCCAGTCACGCGCCAACGGCACCTGGTGGAAGGCCAGCGCCGCCGTGTTGCTCGACTGCAGGCCCAGCAGTTGCAAGTCGTCGGAGCGCTCCAGGCCCCGGGCCTCGGAAGGAATGGCCAGCACGAACGGCGTGCCACCGGCTTCGTCTTCAATGGCCGCCGCCACCACAAAGCCGCTCTTGCGCAGGTTGGTCACCCAGTGCAGGCGCCCTTCCAGGTTCCAGCCATCGGTTGCAGGGCGACCGCGCACCTGCAACGCTTCGATGCCGGACAAAAACTTCATGGCGTTGGACAGCCCGGTGGCGCCGGCCAGTTCGCCGGTCAGCAGGCGCGGCAGCAGGCGCTCGCGCAGGGGCTGGTTAGGGCTGTGCAACAGGTATTCGATAAAAGCGCGCTGGCCCCAGCAGACGAAGGCCGCAGCCAACGAGCGGCTGGCGATGGCGGCAATCGCCTCGACCGCGTCGGTCACCTGCCCGCCCGTGCCGCCCAGGGCGGGGTCGACACCGATGCGCAACAGCTGCGATTCGGCGATCTGCGCCAGCACCTGCTGCGGTTCGCACAGGCCCCGGTCGATGGCCTCGGCATTGGCATCCAGCCAGTGTCGAAATGCACAATCTTGCATGGTCTTGCTCCTTTTGAACGCCGGGGCCGCCTGGCGGCCCATTCGCGGCACAAGGCCGCTCCTACCACGACCGCGTCACGGCCGCTCTCTCACGTGGGCTACGCAGAAGGCTGCCAGCGGTACTTGCCAAGCTCTTCGTTGAGTGGCGTCTGGGCGAAAACATTAGCAAAGTTGCACAGGGTTGCGAGGCTGACCCCCAGAATCACTTCCAGCGCGTTGCCTTCGCTGAAGCCGGCTTCACGGAAGGCCTGGTAGGTGGCCTCGCTGACATTGCCGCGGGTGTCGATCACTTCACGGGCGAAGGCGGCCAGGGTTTCGTAACGGGCATCGGGCAGTTCGCCGCGGGCACGCAGGGCATCGACTACCTCTTGCGGCAGCTTGGCCTTGTTGAGCGCCACGGCGGTGTGGCCGGCCACGCAGAAGTCGCAGCCATGCCGGGTGGCGGCAATCAGCTGCACCACTTCACGCTCGGCCAGGCTCAGCTCGGCCTTGCCATTGAGTGCCGAAACGGTCACGTAGGTTTCCAGCGCCGCCGGGGCGTTGGCCAGCACGCCCAGCAGGTTGGGGATGAAGCCGGAATTCTTCTGGGCATTCTCGAGAAACGGCCGGGCCGCTTCCGGAGCACTCTGCAGCGTGTGTAAAGTAATGCGCGAGGACATGGAGTGGTCTCCTTTGATGGGTGTCACTACAGTCTGTTGGTTATAAGAATTACCCTCCATATTCATCAGTCGCCTTTCCTTGTTCCTGAGTCTTTGTATTAGATGATTTCGTCGAGCCACCTTGTCGATTGGTTATTAGAAGGCCTGGAGCTTGATGCCAGCCTGTTTCATGTCGGCCGCTACTGCGGCGGCTGGCACGCCAGCACCCAGGGCATGGGCCGCGCCAGCTTCCACCTGGTGGTGCAAGGGCATTGCTGGTTACACATCGACGGCCAGCCGCAAGCGGTACGCCTGGAAAAGGGCGATGCCGTATTCCTGTTGCGCGACCTTGCCTATCGCTTGTCCAGCGACCAGGACCCGGTCGACGCCTGTGCCCAACCGCGCCAGGCCATGCAGGCACTGGACAGCGAGGCCAGCGACGGCGTCGGGCTGGTGTGCGGCTTTTTCCATTTCCAGTCCGGCTTGTCTTCGCTGATTGTCGAGGGCCTGGCTGACTGGATCTTGCTGCGCGCCGAAGACCCCGCTGGCAGTGCGGCGCGGGCGCTGTTCGAGCTGATTCTGGAAGAATGCCGGCGTGCCGCTGGCCCGTCACAGGCGTTGCTGGAGCGGCTGACCCACCTGTTGTTCCTGTACGTGCTGCGCCAGCAGGTCAATGCCGGGCAGTCACTGGGCGGGCTGGTCGCCCTCGCCCGCCAGCCCGCGTTCGCCGGTTTGCTGGAACAATTGATCGAGCAACCGGGGCAAGCCTGGACGCTGGAGAGCATGGCCGCCTGCACCGGCTTGTCGCGGTCGGCGTTTTTCAAGCGCTTCAATGAACTGGCCGGGCAATCGCCGGGGCAGGTGCTGCTGGCGCTGCGCATGCGCCATGCCAGCCAGTTGCTGCGGGCAGGGAATACCGTGGAGCAAGTGGGTGCGCAGGTGGGGTATCAGTCGGTGGCGGCGTTTACCCGGGCGTTTGCCAAGGCGGTGGGGGTGCAGCCGGGGGCGTATCGGCGCCAGCATGAAGGGCGCTGATAGCGTTACTCCTGTACCGGCCTCTTCGCGGGTGAACCCGCTCCCACAGGGTCACCACAGGTTTCAAGACCTGTGCAGTACCTGTGGGAGCGGGTTCACCCGCGAAGAGGCCGGTACAGGCAAAATATTCAGACCTGGCTGACAGGTATGTCCCCGCCACCTTTACCTTCCCGTCGCTCACCCATCCAGCTATTCACCTGTTGGCCGAACTCGGCCGGCGCCTTGCGCCCGAACCGTCGCGCCAGGTCGAGGATGGTCTGCTGCGCCAAGGCCTCTTCCATGCGCTTCTGTGCCCCGAGCATCACGGCATGGATCGCACAGGTGCCTTCAGTCGCCCAGCCCGGTGCAGAACCCTCGAACAGCGTGCAGCGTTCGCGGATCTCGCGGCAGTCGAAAATCTTCTTCGGCCCGTCGATGGCATTGACGATGTCCAGCACGGTGATCTCGTCCGAAGGCCGGGCCAGGCGAAAGCCCCCGCGCACACCTTCGGTGGCAACCACCAGCTTGGCGCGCGCCAGCTTGGTGAAGACCTTGGCCAGGTACTCCTGGGGCACGCCTTGCAACTCCGCCAGGTCGCGCACGCTGGACTCGCGCGAATCACCACGCTCGTCCACCAGGAACAACAGGCAATGGATGCCGTATTCGACGCCAGCACTGTAAAGCGACATTTAAATCTCCGACCAACTTTGTCGCAAATCATACGCCGGTAGGGCCAGCACCGCAAAGCGGTCTTCTGCCTTGAAGCGCCGGCTCGCCAGCCGCGCCGTGCTGAAAAAGGCTGGCGTCTACCCGCGCAGAGCCTTCACTTCGCCCTTCTTGCCGTCCGTCTCGCGCAAGTACTCCTGCAGCGAGTCGTCCATCGCCTGCATCCAGCGGGTATGGTGGGGCACCGCTTTGGTACCGGTGAGCACCGAGCGGTAGGATTTGTCCCGGTAGCCCATGATGTCGTGCTTCTTGTCCTGCTTCCATTGCAGGAAGATGCGGTTGACCGCATCGATGTCGAAGCGTGGGTAATCGGTCTGCTCGATCAGGTGCTTGATGTACCTGCCCTGAAACTCATACATCGAGGCCGTGGTTTCCAGGCTTTCTTCGTCCTCGCGCCAGCGCTGGCTGTCGGCTTGCATGTCTGCGCTGGACGGCAGCTTGATGCGGCCCATCATGTAGTCGCGGGCAAACCAAGCCTGTGCGTCGAACAGGTTGAAGCTGTACCAGAGGTCTTGCATGCCCAGGTACAGCAACTGCGGGTTCTGCTCCCATACCACGCCCTGGTACAACCCCGCCGGCCACAGGCGGTTGTTGGTCTTGAGGGTCAGCTCATCCGGCAGGAACGGGAAGTGATGCTGGTAGCCCGTGCACAGGATGATCGCATCCACGCGCTTGCTCGAGCCGTCTGCGAAGAACGCCTGGTCGTGCTCGACCCGCACCAGTTGCGGCCGCTCTTCCCACCCCTTGGGCCATTTGTAGCCCATCGGCTGGGTACGGTAGGCCGTGGTGATCGAGCGCGCACCGTACTTGTAGCACTGCGAACCGATGTCTTCGGCAGAGTAGCTGCTGCCGACAATGAGCAGGTCCTGACCCTTGAATTCCACCGCTTCGCGAAAATCGTGGGCGTGCAGGATACGCCCGGTGAAGCGCTCGAAACCTTCGAACTCCGGCACGTGCGGGGTGGAAAAGTGTCCACTGGCCACCACCACGTAATCGAACACCTGCTCGATACCCACCCCTGCGCTGTAGTCATGGGCGCTGACGGTGAACGCGCGGGTGTGTTCATCGAAACTGACGTTCTTGACCACGGTATTGAAGCGGATGTAATCGCGCACGCCGGCCTTCTTCACCCGGCCTTGAATGTAGTCCCACAGCACCTCGCGCGGCGGATACGAAGAGATCGGCCGCCCGAAGTGCTCATCGAAGCTGTAGTCGGCGAATTCCAGGCACTCCTTGGGGCCGTTGGACCATAGGTAGCGGTACATGCTGCCGTGCACCGGCTCGCCATGCTGGTCGAGGCCGGTGCGCCAGGTGTAGTTCCACATACCGCCCCAGTCGGCCTGTTTTTCGAAGCAGACGATTTCCGGCATGGGCGCGCCCAGGGCATGGGCAGACTGGAATGCACGCAGTTGCGCAAGGCCGGACGGGCCGGCACCGATGATAGCTACACGAAGAGTCATAGTGATTCCTGAACAGTTGAACGCTGAAAAAAATGCAAAGGCTCCCCAACCCCAGACGGCGAAAAGCCGGGGGTGAGGCGGGATTCAGGCGTTACGGTGCAGGCGGAGGAACGGGGCGTTTGCGCATCTGGTTGAGCAGGATGTTGGCGGGCGGAATCGACAACACGTGGAACAGGCTGGAAAGCGGGGAAAGGATCATGGGGGTGGGCCCGTATCCATCGGCGCGGGGCGCAAAATGGGGGCCTGAGGGGCGCAAGATACGTGTGATCTCGTACATGGGGGCTGCAATGGCCTCTTTTCTTTGTGGTTTCCTTTTTATCTATAACGGATGGGGGTGGGGATATCAAGGCTTGCGCCCCGCCGCCCCGCCAGCCTGCGCAGAAGAAATCGCTTACAGCCCACCGATCAGCTGCCTGCTCGCAGCGAAGAAAATACTTGCAAAGACAAACTACGACCAATAGAGTCGTAGTTATTCGAGAGACACCTGCCGTGTGATCGAAGCCCTCTACATTCCCTGTACGACATTTGCGGAGCACCTGCATGAAATCCAACATCCTGATCATCGGTGCCGGTTTCGCCGGCGTATGGAGCGCCCTGAGTGCCGCTCGCCTGCTTGACCAGGCCCAGCGCGATGACCTGAGCATCAGCGTGCTCGCGCCGCAGCCGGAACTGCACATTCGCCCACGCCTCTACGAGGCCAACGCGCACACCTTGAAGGCACCTGTGGGTGAGCTGTTCGAAGCCGTGGGCGTACGCTTCATCACCGGCAATGCCGAGGCCATCGACGCCGACGCGCGCAGCGTCAGCTACACCGACAGCCACGGCCAGCGCCAGCAGATCGGCTACGACCGCCTTATCCTTGCCGCTGGCAGCCAGGTGGCACGCCCGGCAGTCCCGGGGCTGGCCGAGCACACCTTCGATGTCGACCAGATGCCGTCGGCCGTGCGTCTTGAGCAGCATCTGGCGGGCCTGGCCGCCTTGCCCGCTTCGCCTGCCCGTAACACCGTGGTGGTCTGCGGCGGTGGTTTCACCGGCATCGAAACCGCCACCGAAATGCCCGCCCGGGTACGTGCCATCCTCGGTGACGCCGATGTGCGCGTCGTGCTTGTAGACCGTGGCGCCAGCATCGGCGCGGCACTGGGTGCGGGCATCAAGCCGTCGATCGTTGCCGCCTCGCAGCAGGCCGGTGTCGAATGGCTGACCAGCACCTCTGTGGTGGCGGTGGACGCAGGCGGTGTCACCCTCGACAACGGCGAATACATCGCCAGCAACACGGTCATCTGGACGGTTGGCGTCAAGGCCAGCCCGCTGACCGCGCAGGTAGCCGGCGAGCGCGACAACTTCGGCCGGCTGAAGGTCGACGATCACCTGAAGGTGGTTGGCCAGCAACACATCTATGCCACCGGTGATACCGCCTGGGCGGCCGTCGATGAAATCGGCAACCACGCCCTGATGACCTGCCAGCACGCCATCCCCATGGGCCGCCACAGCGGCAACAACGCCATGGCCGACCTGCTCGGCGTGGCGCCGGTGGTGTACCGCCAGCCCAAGTACGTTACCTGCCTCGACCTGGGTGAATGGGGCGCGGCGTACAGCGAGGGCTGGGAGCGCGAACTGAAACTGCAGGGGCAGGAAGGCAAGGCGCTGAAACGCCAGATCAACTCGGTATGGATCTACCCACCCGCAGCTGATCGCGCCCAAGCCCTGGCCGCTGCCGACCCGATGATTGCGATCGTTTAACGGCAAAAACCTGACAAAACCGTCAAAAAACGACGGTTTTGTCAATCATTTCGTTACATTGAATGACTGTTCAACAATGATGGCAATATGGCATCATTCAAATCAAAAAAGGATTCACGAGGGTGAGGCACATAATCTAATCCGCAGCGCATCAAGAGCCTGACGCCTTACCGGTGTTCCGGCTTTTCCGTCAAAGCTCCTGAGGCCTGCACGCCACCGTCAAGGAGCATTCCATGTATTTACGGAATATGAAGATCGGCATTCGCGCTGCCAGCGTATTCGCCCTGTTGGGCATTCTGGTCCTGTTCATGGGCCTTATCGCACTCTACGAAACCCGCCAGATGGACAAGGCCACGGACGAGATCCGGGTCACCTGGATGCCCGCTGTGGCAGCCCTGGGGGACATCAGCAGCAACCTGGGGCGCGCCCGCGCCGTCACCCTGCGCGCCGCACTGGACGATAACCCCGCCGAACGTGCACGCAACCTGCAGATGCTCGATGGCATCAATGCCGAGCTCAAGGACGGGTTGAAAGACTACGCCGACACCATCATCGCCGCCGACGACCGCGCCCTGTTCAACACCTTCGACGAGGCGCACCAGCAGTACCTCGACCTGCAGCTGCGCGTGCTCCAGGACATTGCCGCAGGCCGCATGGACGAGGCCAAGCAGCAGATAAGCGGCCCGCTCACACAGCGTGCCGACACCATGATGAAGGCCCTGACCGCGCTGATTGCCTATAACAGCAAAGGTGCCGAAGAGGCCTCCCAGCGCAGCAGCGACGTGGCCGACGAAGCGTTCACTGCCCTCATCCTCTCGTTACTGGTGATCATGGTCGCCCTGGCCGCCATTGCCACCGTGCTTACCCGCAGCATCGTGGTGCCGCTGGCCGATGCCGTGGCTGTCGCCGAACGTATTGCCACCGGCGACCTCACGCGCGAAATCCGCGTTAGCGGCCGCGACGAGCCCGCCCTGCTGTTGCGCGCTCTGGGCCGCATGCAGGAAAGCCTTCGTGACACCCTTCGCAAGATCGCCGCGTCGTCCGACCAACTGGCTTCGGCCTCGGAAGAACTGCACACCGTCACCGAAGACACCAGCCGCGGGCTGCACCAGCAGAGCGCCGAAATCGACCAGGCCGCCACGGCCGTCAACCAGATGACTGCTGCGGTCGAGGAAGTGGCGAACAATGCGGTCAGCACGGCGGATGCCTCGAAAGGCGCCGACCAGACTACCCGCGATGGCCGTGACCGGGTCAATCAGGCACTGGCCTCCATCCAGCACCTGGTGGCCGACGTGACCGGTACCTCCGCCGAAATCGAACAGCTGGCCAGCAATGCCAATGAGATCAGCCGCGTGCTGGATGTGATCGGCGCAATTGCCGGGCAAACCAACCTGCTGGCACTGAACGCCGCCATCGAGGCCGCGCGCGCCGGTGAGGCGGGCCGTGGCTTTGCCGTAGTGGCCGACGAAGTCCGTGCCCTCGCCCACCGGACACAGCAGTCGACGGCGGAGATCGAGCAGATGATTGCCGGCATCCAGAACGGTACCGAGCGGGCCGTGACCGCGATGCACAGCAGCCAGGGGCGTGCCACCGGAACGTTGGAGGTGGCGCAAGGCGCCGGGCAGGCATTGGAAGTGATTGCCGAGGCGATTGCATCGATCAACCAGCGCAACCTGGTGATTGCTAGCGCCTCGGAGGAGCAGGCGCAGGTGGCGCGGGAGGTGGATCGCAATTTGGTGAACATTCGCGACTTGGCGATGCAGACGTCGGCGGGGGCTAACCAGACCAGTGCGGCGGCGCAGGATTTGTCGCGGCTGGCGGTAGACCTGAATGGCATGGTGGCGCAGTTCAGGGTTTGATCTGAAATGGCTGGGGCCGCTCTGCGGCCCTTCGCGGGCTTGCCCGCTCCCACAGGAATGTGGCTTGCCTCAAGAGCAACACAAAACCTGTGGGAGCGGGCAAGCCCGCGAAGGGCTGCAAAGCAGCCCCATTTACAGCAAAATTCATTTATCAGTCGTTGACACTCACAACCCGCCCCGCCTTCTCGGCAGCCTTACCCCGGGTCGCCAGGCAGTAATACAGCGGCACCGTAACAATCAGCCCGAACACCCAGGACAAGTCCGCCCCTTCGACAATGTTCGAATACGGCCCCACATACAGCGACGTGTTGGCAAACGGCAACTGCACCAGGATGCCGCAGGCATAGGCAATGATCGCGTGGTGGTTGAAGCGGCCATAGATGCCGCCGTCCGCACTGAAGATCGAAGCGATGTCGTACTGACCCTTCTTGATCAGATAGAAGTCGATCAGGTTGATCGAAGCCCACGGCACCAGCACCAGCAGCAGCGCCAGGATCAGGCCGATGAAGTGGCCGATGAAGTCCGCCGAAGCGTTCAGTGCGACCAACCCGCAGCCCACCAGAATCACCGTGGCCAGAATCACCCGCACCTTGATGCTCGGCGTCCATTCGGCGATGAAGGTCTGGATCGCGGTGACGATCGACAGCACCGCGCCATACAGGTTGAGGGCGTTGTGGCTGATGATGTTGAGCAGGAACAGCACCATCAGGATCGGGCCCAGCCAACCGGTGGCCTGCTTCACTGCGTCCATGGCGTCGGTACCTTCCGGCACGCACAGCACCGCCACGGCACCGAAGCTGAAGCACAAGATGGTGCCCAGGGTGGCGCCGAAGTAAGTGGCCCAGAACGGCTTGGCAATGCCCACTTCACGCGGCAGGTAACGCGAATAGTCGGAGGTGTACGGCGAGAAGCTGATCTGCCAGATGGTGCCCAGCGACACGGTGGCGATAAAGCCCGACAGGTTGAACGCACCACGGCTGAAGAAGTCGGCCGGTAGCTCCTGGGCGAACATCATGATGAAGCCCGCCAGCAGCGCAGAGCCCATCACCCAGGTACCGATGCGGTTCAGCACATGGATGAAGCGGTAGCCGATCACGCCAATCGCCGTGGCGCTCAGGGCACCGATCACGATCGCGCCCGGCATCGGCATGCTCGGGGCAATGCCGTGAATGGTCTTGCCCGCGAGGACGATGTTGGAAATAAAGAAGCCGACATAGATCAGCGCGGTGAAGAACACGATCAGCAAGGCGCCGTAACGGCCGAACTGGCCACGACTTTGCACCATCTGTGGAATGCCCAGCTGCGGTCCCTGCGCAGAGGCCAGGGCGATAACCACGCCCCCGACCAGATGGCCCAGCACAATGGCGATCAGCCCCCACAACAGGTTCAGGTGGAACACCTGGACCACCATGGCGCCGGTAACGATAGGCAGTGGCGCAATGTTGGTACTGAACCAGAGGGTGAACAGGTCGCGCGCCTTCCCGTGGCGCTCGGCAGGTGGAACGTAATCGACCGTGTGATTCTCGACAAACTGGTGTTGCGATGACGGTTGGGACATAGGATTCAGCTCGAAAGGTCGTTTTTATCGTTGTAAGGAAACCGCATCCAGGGCGGCCTCTCAGCTGCGGACCATATTATGGTATTCCAAACTTTTGACAACACTGATCCGCACGAAAAAGCATCCACTGATCTGCTTGGGAAACCCCTGCGACAAACCGCCTAACCATTCAAAGCCACGGTTTACGTGGCCTTTAGCCGTTCATCGCGCAATACCCCGGCCTGAAAATTCCGCTTGCAAAATAGGTATTACGGTATACCATCAGACACATCAACGATAAAAACCGCGGACCACCGCAGCCCTTAAGAGGTACTCCCGATGATCGACGCAACCGTCTACAAGAACGTCCTGGGCTCCTTCCCGTCCGGCGTTACCGTCATCACCACCCTGGACGACGACGGCTCGGTTGTCGGCCTGACCGCCAGCGCATTCTCCTCCCTGTCGATGGACCCGCCGCTGGTGCTGTTCTGCCCCAACTACACCTCCGACTCCTACCCTGTGCTGATCAAGCAGAAGCGCTTTGCCATTCACCTGCTCTCCGGTGAACAGCAAGCCGAAGCCTACGCGTTTGCCAAGAAGGGCAAAGACAAGGCCAGCGGTATCGAGTGGTCCATGAGCGAACTGGGCAACCCGATCCTGGCCGGTGCCACCGCCGTCATCGAATGCGAACTGTGGCGTGAATATGAAGGTGGCGACCACGCCATCATGGTCGGCAAGGTGCATAACCTGATCGTGCCCGAAGAAGCGCCACGGCCGATGGTGTACTGCCGCGGCAAGATGGCCAGCCTGCCGGCCTTTGCCTGAAGCCTATTCTGAATCGTGACCACTGGTGCCCACCCTGCCAGGCGCCAGCCCCTTTCAAGCGTTGAGGAAAGCCCCATGAAATTTTCGTTGTTCGTACACATGGAACGTTGGGATGAACAGGTCAGCCACCGCCAGTTGTTCGAAGACCTGACCGAACTGACCCTGATGGCCGAAGACGGCGGTTTCAGCACCGTGTGGATTGGCGAACACCACGCCATGGAGTACACCATTTCGCCAAGCCCGATGCCGCTGCTGGCCTACCTGGCCGCGCGCACCGAGAAGATCCGCCTGGGTGCCGGCACCATCATCGCGCCGTTCTGGAACCCGATCCGCGTCGCCGGCGAATGCGCCCTGCTCGACGTGATCAGCAACGGCCGCATGGAAGTGGGCCTGGCCCGTGGCGCCTACCAGTTCGAGTTCGACCGCATGGCCAACGGCATGCCGGCCACCGACGGCGGCAAGGCGCTGCGCGAGATGGTGCCTGTGGTACGCAAACTGTGGGAAGGCGACTACGCCCATGACGGCGAAGTCTACAAGTTCCCCACCTCTACTAGCGTGCCGAAACCGTTCAACGCGACGCCGCCAATGTGGATCGCCGCCCGCGACCCGGATTCGCACAACTTCGCCGTGGCCAACGGCTGCAACGTCATGGTCACCCCGCTGATGAAGGGTGACGAAGAAGTGCTGGACCTGAAGAACAAGTTCCAGGCGGCCCTGGACAACAATCCGGACGTGCCGCGCCCACAATTGATGGTGCTGCGCCACACCCACGTACACAGCCCGGCCGAGCCTGAAGGCTGGAAGGTCGGCGCCCAGGCCATCTCGCGCTTCTACCGTACCTTCGATGCCTGGTTCGGCAACAAGACCGTGCCGGTCAACGGCTTTCTGGAGCCGAGCCCGGAATCGAAGTTTGCCGAAGTGCCGGCGTTCCAGCTGGAGAACATCCGCAAGAACACCATGATCGGCACCCCGGAAGAAATCATCGCGCGCATCAAGTACTACCAGGAACTCGGCGTCGACGAGTTCAGCTTCTGGTGCGACAACAGCCTGCCACACGCCGAGAAGAAGAAGTCGCTGGAGCTGTTCATCAAGGAAGTGGTGCCGGCGTTCGCCTGAATTCCCTTTGCCTGAATCATTGCGGGACGCGCCCGCTCCCGTGGGCCCCTTCGGCCTGCGTGAGCGGGCTTTTTTTTGAAACCTGCACTGGCCTCTTCGCGGGTGAACCCGCTCCCACAAAGGACCGCGTATCCCTGTGGGAGCGGGTTCACCCGCGAAGAGGCCAGCACAGGCAGTAGAGAAATCAAGGCATCAGGCCACCTTTCGTCCCCAAGCAAGAGAAATTTCCTGACACCTCTTGCACAACAAATATTATGGTATACCATCAGACAACAAGAGCTGATAACCCTCACCAGGAGCCACCCATGAGTTTCGAAATCCGCAAGATCGTCACCTACTCCGAAGAGACCCGCATCGAAGGCGGCAAGGCCACCGACAAGCCGGTGACCATGGTCGGCCTGGCCGTCGTGATCAAGAACCCATGGGCCGGTCGCGGTTTTGTTGAAGATCTGAAGCCGGAAATCCGCGCCAACTGCTCGGAGCTGGGTGCGCTGATGGTCGAGCGCCTGACCGCCGCCATCGGCGGTGCCGACAAGATCGAAGCCTACGGCAAAGCTGCCGTGGTCGGCGCCGACGGCGAAATCGAGCACGCCTCGGCCGTGATCCACACCCTGCGCTTCGGCAACCACTACCGCGAAGCAGTCCAGGCCAAGAGCTACCTGAGCTTCACCAACAAGCGCGGCGGCCCCGGCACCTCGATCCAGATCCCGATGATGCAGAAGGACGACGAAGGCCTGCGTTCGCACTACATCACCCTGGAAATGCAGATCGAAGACGCCCCGCGCGCCGATGAAATCGTCGTGGTGCTGGGCGCTGCCGACGGCGGCCGCCTGCACCCGCGCATCGGCAACCGCTACATCGACCTGGAAGAACTGGCTGCCGAAAAAGCCAACGCTCAATAACAACAACCAAGACGGGCCGGGGCGTGGCGTGCTTTCCCGCCGTGCCCGACCTTCAAGGAGCGCCCTCCATGATTCAGCCTGTCGCTGAACGTACACCTGCCGGCACCAGCTACCTGTCCGTAGGCCAGGGCCAACCCGTGGTACTGATCCACGGCGTGGGCCTGAACAAGGAAATGTGGGGCGGTCAGATCGTTGGCCTGGCCAACGACTACCGTGTCATCGCCTACGACATGCTCGGCCACGGTCAAAGCCGCGTACCGGCTGCCGACACGCCGCTGGAAGGCTACGCCGACCAGCTCGCCGAATTGCTCGACCACCTGCAAATTCAACAAGCGACCGTGATCGGCTTTTCCATGGGTGGCCTGGTTGCCCGTGCATTTGCCCTGAACTACCCGCAGCGCCTGGCTGCGCTGGTCGTGCTCAACAGCGTGTTCAACCGCACCCCCGAGCAGAGTGCTGGCGTGATCGCCCGCGCTGCCCAGGCGGCGGAGCTGGGCCCCGACGCCAACGTCGATGCTGCCCTCGACCGCTGGTTCAGCCGTGAATACAAGGCTGCCAACCCGGCGCAGGTCGCCGCCATTCGCCAGGTACTGGCGAGCAACGACCCGCAGGGCTACCACACCACTTATTCGCTGTTTGCCACCCAGGACATGTACCGCGCCAGCGACCTGGGCAGCATCCAGGTGCCGACGCTGATCGCCACTGGCGAACTCGACTCGGGCTCCACCCCGGCCATGACCCGCCAGCTCGCCGCCAGCATTCCGGGTGCGCACAGTGTGGTCCTCGCCGAGCAACGGCATATGATGCCGGTAGAAGCACCCCGTGAAGTCAACAAGATGCTGCTGGACTTCCTCGCGCAAGCCCGCACCCTCACCGAATCCGCCAAGGGGATTGTTGCATGACCCTCGTTCGTTTCCAGATGTGCATCGACGGCCAATGGCGCGATGCCCAGAGCGGCAAGACCTTCGACAGCCTCAACCCGGCCACCGCCCAGGCTTGGGCGCAGTTGCCCGACGCTGACGAAACCGACGTCGAATTGGCCGTGCAGGCCGCCCAGCGTGCCTTCGAAAGCAAGGAATGGCGCAGCATCACCGCCACGGCGCGCGGCAAGCTGCTGCGCCGCCTGGGTGACCTGATTGCCGAAAACAAGGAACACCTGGCCCAGCTGGAAAGCCGTGACAACGGCAAGCTGATCCGCGAAACCCGCGGCCAGGTCGGCTATCTGCCCGAGTTCTTCCACTACACCGCGGGCCTGGCCGACAAAATTGAAGGCGGCACCCTGCCGCTGGACAAGCCCGACCTGTTCGCCTACACCGTGCACGAGCCAATCGGCGTGGTGGCCGGGATCATCCCGTGGAACAGCCCGCTGTATCTCACCGCGATCAAGCTTGCCCCGGCCCTGGCCGCCGGCAACACCATCGTGCTCAAGCCCTCCGAGCATGCCTCGGCGACCATCCTCGAGCTCGCCCGCCTGGCCCTCGAAGCCGGTTTCCCGGCCGGTGTGGTGAACGTGGTCACCGGCTACGGTCCAACCACCGGCGCGGCGCTGACCCGCCACCCCCTGGTGCGCAAGATCGCCTTCACCGGTGGTGCCGCCACGGCCCGCCATGTGGTGCGCAGCAGTGCCGAAAACTTCGCCAAGCTGTCGCTGGAGCTGGGCGGCAAGTCGCCGAACATCATCTTCGCCGACGCTGACCTGGACAGCGCCATCAACGGCGCCGTGGCCGGCATCTATGCCGCCTCCGGGCAAAGCTGCGTGGCCGGCTCACGCCTGCTGGTACAAGACGAGATCTTCGACGAATTCGTCGAGCGCCTGGTTGCCCGCGCCAAGCGCATCCGCATCGGCAACCCGCAGGACGACGCCAGCGAAATGGGCCCGATGGCCACCGCACAGCAGCTGGCCGTGGTCGAAGGCCTGGTCGCTGCGGCGAAGGCCGAAGGCGCCAAATTGCACATGGGCGGCAAGCGTGCCGAGGTCGAGGGTGACGGCTGGTTCTACGAGCCGACCCTGTTCGAGTGCGACAGCAACTCGATGACCATCATGCAGGAAGAAGTGTTCGGCCCGGTCGCTGCGGTCATCCGCTTCAAGACCGAAGAGCAAGCGCTGGCCATCGCCAACGACTCGCAGTTCGGCCTGGCAGCCGGCATCTGGACCCGCGACCTGGGCCGCGCCCATCGCCTGGCCCGCGACGTGCGTTCGGGGATCATCTGGGTCAACACCTACCGCGCCGTGTCGGCCATGGCGCCCATTGGTGGGTTCAAGAACAGCGGCTACGGCCGTGAGAGCGGCATCGATTCGGTGCTGGCCTATACCGAGCTGAAGACCGTGTGGATCAACCTGTCCACCGCGCCGATGCCCGACCCGTTCGTGATGCGCTAGGAGGAACACGAGATGATCGAACCCGGCATCTACAAAGACGTGATGGGCTCTTTCCCGTCCGGCGTCACGGTAGTCACCACCCTGGACGCCGACGGCGCCATCGTCGGCATCACCGCCAGCGCCTTCAGCGCGCTGTCGATCGACCCGGCGCTGGTACTGTTCTGCCCCAACTACGCCTCCGACACCTACCCGATCCTGCGGGACAGCAAGCAGTTCGCGATTCACCTGCTGTCCGCCGAGCAAACCGCCGAAGCCTATGCCTTCGCCGGCAAGGGCAAGGACAAGGCCAAGGGCGTCGAGTGGCACTTGAGCGAGCTGGGCAACCCGCTGCTGGCCAAGGCGACGGCGATCATCGAGTGCGAACTGTGGCGCGAGTATGACGGCGGTGACCACGCGATCATCGTCGGCGCGGTGAAGAACCTGGTGTTGCCGGCCGAGCCGGTAACGCCGATGGTTTACCACAAAGGCAAGCTGGGCGCCCTGCCCCCGCTTGGTTGACAGATCTTGAAATCGGCGTTGGCTTCTTCGCGGGTGAACCCGCTCCCACAGGGATCGCACAGATGCTGAAACCTGTGCAGTACCTGTGGGAGCGGGTTTACCCGCGAAGAAGGCAACACCGATCACCCTGTTTTCAGGGGCCGCGCTATCGTCTCACCCTCGGTTGCGGCCCCTTTTTTCTTTCGGAGTACGGCACATGAGTAACGAGAAGTACGACAAGGGCCTGGCCATCCGCACCCAGGTGTTGGGCGAGGACTACGTCAACCGCTCGATCCAGCACGCCGACGAGTTCACCAAGCCGTTGCAGGAACTGGTCACAGAATACTGCTGGGGCCACGTCTGGGGCCGCGAAGGCTTGTCGCTCAAAGAGCGCAGCATGATAAACTTGGCCATGATTTCCGCGCTCAACAGGCCCCACGAGCTCAAGCTGCACATTCGCGGTGCATTGCGCAATGGTCTGAGCCGTGAACAGATCCGCGAAATTCTGCTCCAGGTCGGTATTTATTGCGGCGTACCCGCGGCGGTGGACAGTTTCCGCCTGGCCCGTGAAGCGTTTGCCGAAGCCGATGCGGAGTCAACCCGATAACAACGGGCTGTTCGAACCACTGCATGGAAAGCCTCGGTTCGGGGCGTTCCGCGATGTTGGCGCAACAGCCTCTTAAAGAGCGCACCTGATGAAACGCCAGCCACTCGACGACAGCTTCAAGGTCAACCGCAACCCCGTTACCCTGCGCGAAATCGTGCTAGACAAGCTGCGCGCGGCGATCATGAACTTCCACCTGCTCCCGGGCGACCGCCTGGTCGAGCGCGACCTCTGTGACCGCCTTGGCGTCAGCCGCACCTCGGTGCGTGAAGCGCTGCGTCACCTGGAGTCCGAAGGCCTGGTGGAATTTGCCGACGCCAAAGGCCCGCGCGTGGCCATCATCACCCTGGAAGACGCCCGCGACATCTACGAGCTGCGTTGCGTGCTCGAAGGCCTGATCGTGCAGCTATTCACCCTCAACGCCAAGGCCAAGGACATCCGTGCCCTGGAACGTGCGCTGGAGGTCAACCGCGAGGCCCTCGAAGAGGGCGAGCTGCAACAGGTACTGGATTCGGTACAAGGTTTCTACGATGTGCTGCTGGAAGGCTCCGGCAACCAGGTGGCCGCCCAGCAACTGCGCCAGTTGCAGGCGCGCATCAGCTACCTGCGCGCCACCTCGGTATCGCAGGAAAACCGCCGTGGCGCCAGCAACCGCGAAATGGAAAAGATCGTCGAAGCGATCAAGGGTGGCGACCCGCTGGTGGCCCATCAGGCCTCGGTCGACCACGTCCGCGCTGCCGCCAAGGTGGCCCTGGACTACCTGCGCCAGAAGCAGGATGACAACCCCAAGGTGCGCGACATCGTCGAGCCCCTGGCCCTCAAGGAACCCCGCATAGGTCGCTGATCATGCCCACCGCCCCGCGCTATTGCCCGCACTGCACCATGGAACTGGCCCGGGGCGTTCCCACAGGCGATACCCACGAGCGCCTGCACTGCACCGGCTGTGGCTACATCCATTACATCAACCCGAAGATCATCGCCGGCTGCATCATCGAGCGCGATGGCAAGTACCTGTTGTGCCAGCGCGCCATCCCACCGCGCCCGGGCACCTGGACCTTGCCGGCCGGGTTCATGGAGGCTGGCGAAACCACCGAGCAGGCGGCGCTGCGCGAGGTCTGGGAAGAAAGCGGCGTGCGCGCCGACATCGTCTCGCCCTATTCCATCTTCAGCGTGCCGAAAATCAGCGAGGTGTACATCATCTTCCGCGCCAGCGTCACCGAAGAAACCGGGCAGTACGGGCCGGAGACCCTGGCCTACAAGTTCTTCGAACCCGACGAGATTCCGTGGGACGAAATCTACTACCCGGCTATCCGGCAGATTCTCGAGCGCTACATCCTTGAGCGGCAGGCCGGGGTGTATGGCATTTACATGGGCAACGATGACACCGGCAAGGTGCACTTCATTCGCTAGCCTGTGCCGGCCTGTTCGCGGGTAAACCCGCTCCCACAGATAAAGCGCAGGTCGTGGGCAACCAAGATCCCTGTGGGAGCGGGTTTACCCGCGAACAGGCCGGAACAGACCATCACAAAATCCTCGCCAACCGTCTATTCTCGGTGCACCCTAAAGGCCTTGAGTTAAAGGACCGACAGAGCACATGGCGAAATGGCTAGACGGCGGCGGGCTGATGGCCGAGCGCATCCGCAACCACGATTGGGCCAACACCCCTTTGGGCCCACTGGAACATTGGCCCGATGCGCTGAAGACCACCATGGCCCTGTGCCTGGCCTCGCGCTTTCCGCAGGCCGTGCTCTGGGGCCCTGACCTGCTAACCCTGCACAACGATGCCTTCACCCAGATTCTCGGGCGCAAGCCCCTGGCCCTGGGCATCCCCTTCCGCGACGTGTGGCAGGAAGCCTGGGCCGACATCGGCAGCATGGCGGACCGCGCCTTGGCTGGCGAAGCGGTGTACATCGAAGACTTTCCGCTGATCATCGACCGCAACGGCGGCCCGGAGCGGGCCTATTTCACCTTCTGCTACAGCCCGATTCGCGGCCTTGATGGCGAGGTGCTGGGCATGCTCGACACGGTCACCGAAACCACCACCAGCGTAGCCACTAACCAGCGCCTTAACTTTCTCGACAACCTCGGCCGCGCCGTGGCCGACGCCACCGACCCGGACCAGATCATGGCCATCACCACGCGCATGCTGGTCGAGCACCTTGGGCTGTCTAGCTGCGCCTATGCGGTGATGGAGCCGGACGAGGACGGTTTCACCATCTGCGGCGATGCAGTGGCGCCCGGCTCACCCCGGCTGGTGGGCCAATATCACCTGCATGACTTCGGCCGCATGGCGGTCAGCCGCCTGCGCAGCGGCCTGGCGTTGGTCATCAATGACAACCTCCGCGAGCTGGCCGCTGACGAGGCGGCGACATTTCAGGCCATCGGCATTACCGCCACTATCTGCATGCCGCTGATCAAGGGTGGCAGGCTGACCGCGCTGATGGCCATTCACGACCGTGTACCCCGGGTATGGACCGACTACGAGCAAGCGCTGATCAGCGAAGTGACCGAACGTTGCTGGGCACATATCCAGCGGGTTCAGGCCAATGCCGAAGTGCGCGAGGCGATGGCAGCGCTGGAGGCGCTCAACGCTACCCTGGAGCACCGCGTCGAAGAACGCACAGCTCAGTTGCTGCATACTGAAGCCGTGCTGCGCCAGGCACAAAAGTTGGAAGCCATCGGCCAGCTGACAGGTGGGGTTGCCCACGATTTCAACAACCTGCTCACCATCATTCGCTCGTCGTTGCACTTCCTGCAGCGCCCCAACCTTGATGAAAAACGCCGCGAGCGCTACCTCAAGACCGTATCTGATACGGTCGACCGTGGCGCCAAACTGACCGGCCAGCTACTGGCCTTCGCCCGCCGCCAGGCCCTCAGCCCCGAAGTGTTCGAGGCCGGGCCACGGCTGGAGGCCATGGCCGACATGCTCGACACCGCCACCGGGGCGCGCATCCAGGTCGAGCTGCAACTGCCGCAGGCGCCGTGCCACATCCGCGCCGACCTCAGCCAGCTGGAAACCGCGGTGATCAACCTGATGCTCAACGGCCGCGACGCCATGGCCGGCGAAGGCACCTTGCAATTGCGCCTGCAGGCTGACCAGCGCCTGCCTGCCCTGCGCGGCCAGCCTTCACCGCCAACTCCTTTCGCGGCGATATCGGTGAGCGACAGCGGTGTGGGTATTGCCGCCGAACTGCTGGAACGCATCTTTGATCCGTTCTTCACCACCAAGGCCCCGGGTGAAGGTACCGGGCTCGGGTTGTCGCAGGTGTTCGGTTTCGTCAAGCAGTCCGGGGGCGATGTACAGGTAGAAAGCATCCCCGGCCACGGCACCACCTTTACCCTTTACCTGCCCCAGGAGGATCCGCCTGCGGCCTCGGCCGAAGACGCCTCGGCCAGCAGCCACTGATACCTGGCAGCGCGATGGGCGCTCAACGGCGCCCTTCTGCCAGCATGCGCAGCGCCAGCCCTGCCAGCACCGTCCCCATCAACCAACGCTGAACCTGTTGCCATAGCGGCCTGCCAGCCAGGAACACGGCGATGGACCCAGCCATGACCGCAATCATCGCGTTGACCGTGACGCTGATGGCTATCTGCGTCGAGCCCAATACCAGCGACTGCAGCAGCACGCTGCCATGGCCCGGCACTATGAATTGCGGCATCAGCGACAGGTACATGACGGCGATCTTGGGGTTGAGCAGGCTGGTGGCAAACCCCATGGTGAACAGCCGCCGCGGGCTGTCGGCGGGCAAGTCACGGACCTGGAAGGGTGAGCGACCAGCGGGCCGCAGCGCCTGCCAGGCCAGGTACAACAGGTACAGCGCGCCACCGATACGCAGCGCGTCGTAGGCAAAGGGAACTGCCATTACCAGCGCCGTGATGCCCAAGGCCGCGCAGAACATGTAAATGACAAAGCCCAGGGCCACACCACCGAGGGAAATCAACCCGGCCTTGCGGCCCTGGCAGATCGAACGGGAGATCAGGTAGATCATGTTCGGCCCCGGGGTCAGCACCATGCCGAGGCAGATCAGGCCGAAGGTGAGCAGTTGGGTGGTTTCAGGCATGGGGCACATCCTGGTTGTGCGTGGGTGTGCGGCGAGTTTATCTGAAGCCTTTTGTCACGGGTGAAATCAGTTGATTTGCCCCGCTATCAAACCCAGGGCCACGGCAATCATCGCCACGCCCGACGCCCGCCCAACCAGCTTCGCCGCCCCTGGCCGGGTGCTCAGTACAGCTTTGGCGCCATAGCCGACCAGTGAATAGATCACCAGTGAGCTGCACAGGTGCACCAGGCCCAGCAGCAAGATCTGCAACGGCACCGGCCAGCTCGACTGCGGGTCGGTGAACTGCGGCAGCAAGGCCAGGAACAGCAAGAATACCTTCGGGTTCAGGCCGCTGACGCAGAACCCTTTCAACGCCCAACGCGACCCCGACTCCCCCTCACCGCCCTGCCCGGCCTCGGGCAATGCCGGGCTCAGCAACAGGTTGCCGCCCAGCCACAGCAGGTAGCTGCACCCTGCCAGGGTCAGCAGGGTCAGCGCCAGCGGGTGGCCCGCCAACAGGCTGCCGACACCCGCAGCCACCACCAGTGTTGCCAGGAAATGCCCCGACAACATCCCCGCCACGGCGGGCATCACCCAGCGCCCGCGCATGCCTGCCGAAATGGCGTAAGCCCAGTCTGCACCCGGGGTAATCACGAACAGCATCGACACGGCCCAAAACGCCGTCAGCACACTGATAGCCACTTGAATCTTCCTTATCTACTGCCTTGGTATGTCGAAAGATTACGGATTCCGCTCAGGGATTTTCTTTCGTATATTCCCTGCAATTGCTCAATTACTGGAAGATCCTTCTCAATGGACAGGACGGATAGAAAAATACTTGCCGAGCTGCAAAAAGACGGTCGGCTGTCGGTAACCGAACTGGCCGACCGCGTGGGGCTAAGCCTGTCGCCGTGCCATCGGCGTTTGAAGGCGCTGGAGGAGTCTGGGGCAATACTCGGCTATCACGCCCGCTTGGCGCCAAGCGCCCTGGGGCTGAACTTTGCCGCGTTGGTGTTCGTGACCCTGCGCGAGGTCACCCGCCAGCCGGTAGCGGATTTTGAAGCGGCACTTTCCCAGATCCCGCAGATTGTCGAAGCGCAGCGGTTGTTCGGTGACCCGGATTACCTGCTGCATGTGGTGGCCAAGGACCTGCCGGCGTTTCAGAAGCTGTACGACGAGAAACTGACCAGCATTCCCAACGTGAAGCGCCTGAGCTCGACCCTGGTGATGAAGGAAGTGATTCAGGACCGATTGCTGCCTATGTAGCGCTATTGCCTGTACTGGCCCTTTCGCGGGCTCGCCCGCTCCCACAGGTTCATCCCCACAGGTTCACTACAGATCCTGAAAGCTGCGCCATACCTGTGGGAGCGGGCAAGTCCGCGAAAGGGCCAACAAAGGCAACCATTCAGCTGCCCTGAAAACGCGCACGGCGCACCATCAAAGCCCATTACTTGCCGCCTTCCCAGGGCTGAACCCCTCTATCCCAAGCCTTCCCGCCAACTGGCACCCTCCTTGCTACCGTCACCCGCTTAAGCTTTTGTCAGCCTTAGGTTTTTTAAGGTTTATGGGTACATATTTACTAATTTCTCGTTATCCCCGCGCCCCGCATCATCCCTCCAACAAGAACGCGTCGCCCATCGCCGGCACGCCCCCGGGCAGCTCCCGATGCCCTACCTTGCCTTGGAGTCAGTCATGACCAGTGCAGCCAATTCGGCACCCCTGATAGAAAAACACACAATCGGCTACGTGCCCCCGCAAGACCGCCATGGAAAGGTAAGGGATCTGTTCACACTGTGGTTCGGCGGCAACATCGCGCCGCTGCCCATCGTCACCGGCGCGCTGGGCGTGCAGCTGTTTCACCTGAACCTGATATGGGGCATCGTCGCCATTCTGGTCGGCCACCTGGTCGGCGGGGTGCTGATGGCGCTGCACTCGGCCCAGGGCCCGCAAATGGGCATCCCGCAGATGATCCAGAGTCGCGCCCAGTTCGGAACCCTCGGCGCGCTGCTGGTGGTGGTGATCGCCGGCGTCATGTACATCGGCTTCTTCGCCTCCAACATCGTGCTCGCCGGCAAGTCGCTGCATGGCGTGGTAGACACCGTGCCGGTACCGGTGGGCATCGTCATCGGTGCGCTGGGTTCGGGCATCATCGGCATCATCGGCTACCGCTTCATCCACGTGCTCAACCGTATCGGCACCTGGGTGCTGGGCATCGGCATCGTGGTCGGTTTCGGCTACATCTTCACCCACGTGCAAAGCGACGACTTCCTGACCCGCGGCAGCTTCAACCTGGCCGGCTGGCTGGCCACCGTGTCGCTGGCGGCGCTGTGGCAGATCGCCTTTGCGCCCTATGTGTCGGACTACTCGCGCTACCTGCCGGCGGATGTGAAAGTCAGCTCGACGTTCTGGACCACCTACCTGGGCTCTGCCCTGGGTTCGAGCCTGTCGTTCATCTTCGGCGCCGTGGCGGTACTGGCGATCCCGGCCGGCATGGACACCATGGATGCGGTCAAGCTGGCCACCGGCACCCTGGGCCCGATCATGCTGGTGCTGTTCCTGCTCAGCGTCATCAGCCATAACGCCCTCAACCTGTATGGCGCGGTGCTGTCGATCATCACCCTGGTGCAAACCTTCGCTTACCGCTGGATTCCTACTGCCAAGAGCCGTGCGGTGCTGTCGCTGATCGTGCTGTCGGCCTGCTGCGTAGTGGCGGTGTTCGCCTCGGCAGACTTCATCGGCCACTTCGTCGACATGGTGCTGGTGCTGCTGGTGGTACTGGTGCCGTGGACAGCGATCAACCTGATCGACTTCTATGTCATCCACAAAGGTGACTACGACATCCAGTCGATCTTCCAGGTCGATGGCGGTATCTACGGGCGTTACAACCCACAGGCGTTGATTGCCTATGCGGTAGGTATCGTGGTGCAGATCCCGTTCATGAACACGCCGCTGTATGTCGGGCCGATTTCCGAGCACATCAACGGGGCGGACCTGTCGTGGCTGGTGGGGCTGGCAATTACCTCGCCGCTGTACTGGTGGCTGGCTTCGCGTGACAGCGCTTACCGTCGTCGGCAGACGAGTGCCAAGTTGGCCATGGGGCACTGATTCAACCTGTGCCGGCCTCTTCCCGGGTAAACCCGCTCCCACAGAGACACCACGGATTTCAAACCCTGTGGCATTCCTGTGGGAGCGGGTTTACCCGCGAAGAGGCCGGCACAGGCAACAGACCAATCAGAGGTTGTACGCCCGCTCATTGTGCTCCGCCAGGTCCAGCCCCTGCTCTTCTTCCTCCCGACTGGCCCGCAGCCCGACAGTCAGCTTGATCGCCCCGAGAATCGCCCAGCTCACCACGAAGCAGTACACGAAGGTGAACGCCACCCCTTTGAGCTGTACCAGTGCCTGCCCGATGGGCGATACGCCCTCGACATAGCCCCCCAGCGATGGCGCTGCAAACACCCCGGTCAGCACCGCCCCGACCATCCCTCCCACGCCATGCAGCCCGAACACATCGAGGCTGTCGTCATACCCCAGTGCCTGCTTGAGCCGGGTCACGGCAAAGAAGCAGATGGCACCCGTCATCACACCGATCACCAGCGCACCCAGCGGCCCGACGAACGCGCAAGCCGGTGTGATGCCCACCAACCCGGCCAATGCCCCCGACGCCGCACCCAAGGCAGTCGGCCGGCCATGCATCACCTTCTCGGTCAGCAACCAACCGACAATCCCGGCGCAGGCCGCCACCATGGTCGCCAGCATCACCACCCCTGCCCCCTCGTTGGCTGCCAGCCCCGACCCTACGTTGAAGCCGAACCAGCCCACCCACAGCAACCCCGCACCCACCAGGGTAAAGCCGAGGTTGTGCGGCGGCATGGCCACCTGCGGGTAGCCTTTGCGCTTGCCCAGCATCAATGCCGCAGCCAGGGCAGCCACGCCGGAGTTGATATGCACCGCAGTACCACCGGCAAAGTCCAGCACGCCCCAATTGACCATCAGCGCCCCCGGCCCGCCCCACACCATATGGGCAATCGGCGCGTACACCAGCACGAACCACGCCGCCATGAACAGCAACGAAGCGCTGAACTTCATGCGTTCGGCAAAACCGCCGGCAATCAGCGCCGGGGTGATGATGGCGAACGTCAGCTGGAACACCGCAAACACGCCTTCGGGGATGGTGCCGACCAGGCTGTCATGGCCGATATCCAGCATCAGTGCCTTGTCCAGCCCGCCGATGAAACTGTTGAAGGTGAGCTGGCCCTCGACCATGCCGGTAGTATCGACCACCAGGCTGTAACCGAACAGTACCCAGAGGATCCCGATAACCCCGGCCACGGCGAACAGCTGGGTGAACACGGAGAGGAAGTTCTTCGCCCGTACCATGCCGCCGTAGAACAGCGCCAGGCCTGGGATGCACATCATCAGCACAAACATCGCGGCGCAGATCATCCAGGCGGTGTTGCCGGTGTCCAGGGTGGTTTCGGCGGCAGTGGCCTGGGTGGCCAGGGCTAACAACATTACAGCGAGGGTGAGGTGCTTCATGGAGTCACTCCTGTGTGAATGGTCGGGTGCCCTTGGGGCTGCCTTGCAGCCCATTCGCGGCACAAGGCCGCTCCTACAGGAGATCGCGGTTCGTTGTGGGAGCGGCCTTGCCGGGGCGCCGGACCGGTCGGAATGGGCCGCAAAGCGGCCCCAAAAACGCTGGATCAGTACTGCGCCTGCCCCGGCACCCAGGGAGTCCCCGCCAACGGCACCCGCGCCATCGCAGCCGCTTCCACGGTCAACGCCACCAGGTCCTCCGGGTCAAGGTTGTGCAGGTGCGACTTGCCACACGCCCGCGCCATGGTCTGCGCCTCCAGCACCAGCACGCGCAGGTAGTTCGCCAGCCGCCGCCCTGCCTCTTCCGGGTTCAGGCGCTTGGCCAGCTCCGGGTCCTGAGTGGTGATGCCGGCCGGGTCGCGGCCGTTTTGCCAGTCGTCATAGAAGCCCGCGGCCGAGCCAATCTTCTTCAGCTCGCTGTCCAGCCGCGGGTGGTTGTCACCCAGGGCGATCAACGCCGCCGTACCAATGGCCACCGCATCTGCCCCCAAGGCCATGGCCTTGGCCACGTCGGCACCATTGCGGATACCGCCAGAGACGATCAGCTGCACCTTGCGGTGCATGCCCATTTCCTGAAGCGCCTGCACCGCTTGCGGGATGGCCGGCAGAATCGGGATGCCGACGTGCTCGATGAACACTTCCTGAGTCGCTGCGGTACCGCCCTGCATGCCATCGAGCACGATCACATCCGCACCGGCCTTCACCGCCAGCTTCACGTCGTAATACGGGCGGCTGGCGCCGATCTTCACGTAGATGGGTTTTTCCCAGTCGGTGATCTCGCGGATCTCGGCAATCTTGATCGCCAGGTCATCCGGGCCGGTCCAGTCCGGGTGGCGGCAGGCACTGCGCTGGTCGACGCCGATCGGCAGGGTGCGCATGCCGGCTACCCGCTCGGTCACCTTCATGCCCAGCAGCATGCCGCCACCGCCCGGCTTGGCGCCCTGGCCGAGGACGATCTCGATGGCATCGGCCTTGCGCAGGTCGTCGGGGTTCATGCCGTAGCGCGATGGCAGGTACTGATACACCAGGTGCTGCGACTGGCCGCGCTCTTCCGGGGTCATGCCGCCGTCGCCGGTTGTGGTGCTGGTGCCGGCGATGGTCGCACCACGGCCCAGCGCTTCCTTGGCATTGGCCGACAGCGCGCCGAAGCTCATCCCGGCGATGGTCACCGGGATTTTCAGGTGGATCGGCTTTTTCGCAAAGCGGTTGCCCAGCACCACGTCGGTGCCGCACTTCTCGCGGTAGCCTTCCAGGGGGTAACGCGACACGCTGGCGCCCAGCAGCAGCAGGTCGTCGAAGTGCGGCACACGGCGCTTGGTGCCACCACCGCGAATGTCGTAGATGCCGGTTTCGGCGGCTCGCTGGATTTCCTGGATGGTCAGGCGATCGAAGGTGGCCGACTCACGCAGTACCGGGGGGAATTGCTCGCTCATGGGAATGCTCCTGGATCAGTACGCGCTGGCGTTGTCGACTTTGAAGTTGTACAGCTGGCGGGCCGAGCCGTAGCGTTTGAAATCGGCGGCCTTGTGGTCCAGGCCAGCCTTGTTCAGCAGTTCCTGCAGCTCTTGCAGGTGTTCGGCGCGCATGTCTTTCTCGATGCAGTCCGAGCCCAGCGACTGCACCGAGCCCTTGACGTAGATACGCACCTCATACAGCGAATCGCCCAACGCATCGCCGGCATCGCCACACACCACCAGGCGCCCGGCCTGGCCCATGAAGCAGCTCATGTGGCCAATGCTGCCGCCGACCACGATGTCCACGCCTTTCATGGAAATACCGCAACGGGCACCGGCGTCACCCTCGATCACCAGCAGCCCGCCATGGGCAGTGGCGCCCGCGGCCTGGGAGGCGCTGCCCTTGACCCGCACCGAGCCGGACATCATGTTCTCGGCCACGCCCACACCGACGTTGCCATGCACGGTGACACTGGCCTGCTGGTTCATGCCGGCGCAGTAGTAGCCGGCATGCCCTTCGATATCCACCGCCACGGCGGCGTTGATGCCCACAGCCAGGTTGTGCTTGCCGCCAGGGTGGGTCACTTGCCATTCAAGGTCCTGCACATCGCCGTGCAGGGACTGGTTGAGCACACGCACCGAAGTGCTGGAAAGGTCAATGGTCTTCATAAGGTTCTCCAGGGGTTCGGTGGCAGGTCAGGCGCTTTCGCGCTCCCAGACGTACAGCGTGGCCGGGGCCGGTTCCCAGACCTTGGCGTGCTCGATGCCTGGCAGGCCGGCCAGTGCCTGGTATTCCGAGGCCATGGCCACGTAGTCTTCGGTCTCGGCCAGCACCGCCGGCTTGCAAGCGATCGGGTCGCGGATCACGGCAAAGCCGTTGCGGGTGCCGATGGCAAAGGTGAAGAAGCCGTCCAGGTCTTCCAGTGCGCTATCCAGCGCCTGGGCCAGGCTGTCACCCTGCTGCAGGCGCCAGGTCAGGTAGCCGGCGGCCACTTCGGTGTCGTTGTCGGTTTCGAAACTGATGCCTTCGCGCTTGAGCTCCTGGCGCAGGCGGAAGTGGTTGGACAGCGAGCCGTTGTGCACCAGGCACAGGTCGGCGCCGGTGGAGAACGGGTGGCTGCCTTCCATGGTCACGGCGCTTTCGGTGGCCATGCGAGTGTGGCCGATGATGTGGCTGCCCTTCATGCCGGCCAGGCCGAAGCGGTCGGAAATTTCTGCCGGCAAGCCCATGCCCTTGAGGATTTCGATGCTCTGCCCGGCGCTCATGATGCGCACATCGGGCGCTAGCTCGGCCAACGCGGCGCGGGCAGCGGCTTCATCGGTGTGCACCTTGAGCACCGCGGCGCTGGCGTTCTGGAACCAGTCCAGCGAGCAGCCAAGGTGCCCTTCCAGCTGGCCCATCAAGGTGGTCCAGGGGTAATGGGTGTCAGCCGCTTGCAGGGTCAGCTTGACCCAGCCATCGGCCACTTCGTCGCCATAGATGGCAAAGCCGGCGCTGTCCGGGCCACGGTCGGTCATGGCTTCGAGCATGGGTTCGAAGAGCTTGCCAAGCTGGGCTTCCAGCTCGGGCTTTTTCAGGTACAGACCTACGATTCCACACATGGTGATGCTCCTTACTAGGCAGTGGGCGAGCGCTTTCGTGTCGGCCGCCCAAGGGATTGGGGGCGGTCAGAAGAACTCGGTGTAACGCTGGATTTCCCAGTCGGAGACGTGGCGGCAGTACTCCACCCACTCCATGCGCTTGAGCTTGATGAACTCGTCGACGATCTCGGCGCCCAGCACCTCGCGGAACAACGGGTCGGCTTCGAGCGCGTCGGCGGCCTCCTTCAGCGATTGCGGCAGGGTCTTGATGCCGCGTGCGGCAATTTCTTCAAGGCTGAGGTTGTAGAGGTTTTCATTGCACATCTCGCCCGGGTCCAGCTGGCGGTCGATGCCATCCAGGCCGGCGGCAATGATCGCGGCGGTGACCAGGTACGGGTTGCAACCGGCGTCCGGCAGGCGAAACTCCAGGCGACCATAAGGAATGCGCACCATCGCCGAACGGTTGTTGGCCCCCCAGGCGACGAACGCCGGGGCCCAGGTGGAACCCGACAACGAACGGCCCACCACCAGGCGCTTGTAGGAGTTGACCGTTGGCGCCGCAAAGGCACACAAGGCCGGGCCGTGGGCCATCAGCCCTGCGGCAAAGTGGTAGGCCAGCTTCGACAGGCCCATGCCGCTGCTGTCGGCCGGGTCGTGGAACAGGTTCTTGTTAGCGCTGCTGGCCAGCGACAGGTGAAAGTGCATGCCGTTGCCGGCGCGCTTGGGGTCAGGCTTGGGCATGAACGAGCAGATCATGCCCAGGTCGTTGGCGATCTCGCCGGCGGCCATGCGGAAGAAGGTGAAGCGGTCGGCCGACTCCATGGCGTCGCTGTAGGTGTAGTTGATCTCGAACTGGCCGTTGGCGTCTTCGTGGTCGATCTGGTAGATGTCAAAGCCCACCGGCTGCAGCGCCTCGGTCAGGCGCTCGAGGAACAGCCGCGAGCGTGATAGGCCCTTGTAGTCGTAGCATGGCTTGTCGAGGTTGTCGGAGGCGTCCACCAGTTGCAGCTTGCCGCCTTCGTCGCGGCGGAACAGGCTGAACTCGGGCTCAAGGCCGGTGTTCAGGGTCCAGCCCTTGTCGGCCAGGCGCTGCACCTGCTGCTGCAGCACGTAGCGGGTGTCGTAGGGCCAAGGCTGGCCGTTGACATGGCCCACGCACACCACCCGGCCATAGCCCGGCTGCCACGGCACAGGGACCAACGTGGCGAGGTCGCCACGGGCCATGAAGTCTGGGCCGTGCGGCTCCATACCCATGCCGCAGATGGCGAACCCGGCAAAGCCGGCACCCTCCTCGGCTACCATCTTAAGGCCCGATACCGGCACCGATTTGGTCTTCGCCGAACCATGGATATCGACGAACTGCGCCAGCACGTACTTGATGCCGTGTTGGTCGAGGGTGCGCTGGGTTTCTGCTGGCAACATGGGTTGAACACTCCTGGGCAAGGGGCAATGATTCCGCAAGGGAAACTTACTTTCCTCTAAGGAATGCAATGCGCTTGCCAAGTTTGTTCAGAGTGCGACCTTGGGGTGTCTGTTCGGGCCTCTTCGCGGGCACGCCCGCTCCCACAGGATTCGCCCCAAAGCCTTGTGGGAGCGGGCGTGCCCGCGAAGAGGCCGGCACAAGCAAGACAAAACCCAGGCAGGTTTTTCTCTTCTATTTATGGGAAACTTGTTTTCACCTGAGGAAAGAAGCGGCCAGCGCAGCTGCCTTTCGCACTTTCCCAGTGCGAAATATTTATTCTTGAACTGAAACCGTGCAGGACACTCGATGTCGACCGAAACCGAACCGCGCCTTCGCCTGGAGCAGTACCTTGGCCTGCA
Organism: Pseudomonas sp. WOUb67; assembly: GCF_050058005.1. Taxonomy (NCBI): domain Bacteria; kingdom Pseudomonadati; phylum Pseudomonadota; class Gammaproteobacteria; order Pseudomonadales; family Pseudomonadaceae; genus Pseudomonas; species Pseudomonas sp. WOUb67. The sequence continues at coordinate 4,530,963 of NZ_CP170112.1, forward strand.
GATCAAGCGCCAGCGCCAGGCCCAGTCCCTCAAGCTCGCCGATGTGGCACGCATCGCCGGCATCAGCCAGGGCATGCTGAGCAAGATCGAGAACGCCCAGGTGTCCACCAGCCTCGACACCCTCAGCCGCCTGTGCGACGTACTGGGCATGCCGATGGCCAAGCTGTTCAGCCAATACGACCAGCCCGACGGCAATGCCCTGCTGGTGAAAGCCGGTGAAGGGCTGGAAGTGGTACGCCGCGGCACCGAGAAGGGTCACACCTACCACTTGCTCAATCACGCCAGAGGGCCGAAGAAGAACTTCGAGGCCTATATGGTGAGCATGGACGACGCCAGCGAAGAGTTCCCCACCTTTGCCCACCCCGGCACCGAGTTCCTCCACTTGCTGGAGGGCGAACTGGTGTACCGCCATGGCAACCGGCTCTATCACATGCACGCCGGCGACAGCCTGACCTTCGACGGCGAAACCCCACATGGCCCGGAGCAACTGGTGCAAGTGCCCATACGCCTGCTGTCGATCATGAACTACGGCGACGAGTGACGCGGCGCCGCAAGGCAACAGCCGATGTCGCGATCAGACAAGCACACGTCGCCCGCAATCGGCTGCAAAACCCTGTATACAAAAATAATACACACATCGACCAGCCCCGCGCCGTGGGCTGGCCGACGTGGTAGCCGCGAGTAAAACAGCCTCGCTTCACAATTCCAACGCTGTGGCGCCTTTTTGCACCGGGCAATTCGTCCGGGCTCATAACGATAAAACTCCCAGTATTAAAGACCCGCGCCGCGCCAGCCGGGAGTGTTAGCGCGCGCCACATTGTGAAGACTTGACTGCCATGATCGCGACTTCAATCCCCGTAGCCGGTGCTGCCACCGGCCACCGTAACGCCCTGTGCGTTGCCCATATCGCCGCTGTGCTGTTCGGCCTGACCGGCATTCTTGGTCACTTGATCGACGCCGACGCCAGCATCATCACCTTCGGCCGCGCCACCTTCGCCTTCATTGCCCTGGGCTTCGTCGCCGGGCTCAAGGGCACACGCCTGCTCGATGCGCTCACCCTGCGCAACCTGCCGGTGCTGGGCCTGACCGGCGCCCTGCTGGCAACCCACTGGGTCACCTTTTTCATTGCTGTAAAAGTTGGCGGCGTGGCGGTGGCCACCCTGGGCTTCGCCAGCTTCCCGGCATTCATCGCCATGATCGAGCGCGGTGTATTCGGCCAGCGCATCGGTGCCGTACAAGGGTTGCTGTTGCTGATGGTCACCGCAGGCCTGGTACTGGTGGTGCCGACCTTCGACCTGCTCGACAAAGGCACCATCGGCCTGCTGTGGGGCCTGGGCTCGGGCCTGGCATTCGCCCTGCTGACCGTGGCCAACCGCCGCAATGCCTCGAGCATGAACGCCATGCAGGTGGCCTTCTGGCAGAACGTGGTAGTGGCCGCGCTGGTGGCGCCATTTGCCTTCACCCACCTGGGCAGCACCAGCCTGGCGGGCAGTGACTGGATCAACCTGGCGCTGCTGGGCGTGTTCTGCACCGGGCTGTCGCAGTTTTTGTTCGTCAAGAGCCTGGAAGGCCTGGAGGCCCGCACGGCCGGCATGATCATCGCGCTGGAGCCGGTGTACGCGATCATTGGCGCGTGGTGGCTGTTTGGTGACCAGCCGAGCCTGCGGATGGCCGCGGGTGCAGCGCTTATCGTACTGGCGACCCTGCTGGCTGCAGCGCGCAAGGCACCGGCCGAGCAAGGCGATACCAGCCGCTGCGCGCATTGATACACCTTGCTCTTTTGCGGCTAAGCGCGCGTTAGTTCGGACACCGCAGAGAGCGCTGGGCCTCAGAATGGGGCCTTCAGCGAGATACTCCGGGCAGCGAGACCTGAACGAGGAAATCCGGAAGCGCAGCCTAGGGACCGGGCTTGCGCGAGCTCCTTCAGATCCATTAAGCGCCTGCAACCTTCTTGATGGAGAAAGCAAGAATCTCAATCAGCTTGTCGACATCGGCATGGGTATAGTTAAGCGAAGGAGCGAACCCTAGGATGTCGTCGTTGAAAGCACGGAACACAAGGCCTTCACTGAACGCATGAGCCAGGATCTTCTGGCCCATCTTCAACTTGGCGTCAGGCTTCGCTCTGGTGTGTTTGTCTGCTACCAGTTCGACACCCGCCAGCATTCCGCGTCCACGTACCTGGCCTACCACATCCAGTTTTTCCAACGACCGCAGCTTGCCCTGGAAGTACTCACCTACTTCAGTGCCATTTTTTAGCAGCCCATTCTCGTAAAGGTCGAGCGTTGCATTGGCGATGGCCGCGCTGACAGGATGACCGGCATAGGTTTGACCATGACCAAAGGGTGTGCCGTCAGATCCAGCCTCCGCAATCGCCGCGTACATTTGTTCAGAAATAATAGTCGCGCCCATTGGCGCGTAACCGGATGTCAGGCCCTTAGCCATGGTCATAACGTCCGGACTGACGCCTTCATGTTCACAGCCGAACATCGGGCCGGTGCGGCCAAACCCAGTGATTACTTCGTCAACGATCAGCAAGATTCCAAGCTCATCGCAAGTAGCCCGCATCGCTTTCAAATAGCCAGCCGGAGGCACAATGACTCCACCAGAGCCGATGATGGGCTCACAGATGAATGCCGCTACGTTACCCTGCCCGATTTCTTGAACCTTGCTTTTGAGTGCAGCAACGGTGGCTGCCAAGACAGCAGTCTCGTCTGGCCCGGCGCTGTGGCGGTAAGGGTAAGGTGCTTCGATGTGATGCTGAGTTGACGTAGGCACATCGAAATATCGATGGAAAACAGGCAGTGCGGTCAGGCCGCTCCCTACAGCCGAGGAGCCATGATAGCCACGTTGCACCGCGATGAAGTGTTTCTTCTCAGGCTGGCCGATGGCATTGAAGTAATAGCGAACAGTACGAATAGCTGTATCGACAGCGTCCGATCCACCCTGGCCAAAGATGACGTGATTCAGGCCTGGTGGAGCCAGCTTGGCCAAGCGATACGCCAGTTCGATTGCAGGCTCGCTCCCGAAGCCAAAGTATCCGGTTGCGTACGGCAGGACTTCGAGCTGCTTCTTCGCCGCTTCAACAATCGATTGTTGGCCGTAACCAGCGTTTACGCACCAGAGCCCCGAAAATGCGTCTTGTACACGGTGACCGTTCACATCCACTAAATGGATACCCTCGGCGCTTTCCCAAGCGCATACGCCCTTCGCCTGGTGATCCATCAGGGCGGTGACCGGGTGAACCCAGTGTTGATCTTTTTCCTGAAGCTTTTTCATACGACCTCTCAGCAATAAATGCATGAATAGTTGGCTCTGTCCAAAACAACATCGGCCAGAGCCAACCCACGTCTTGGATTTGGAAATTAATCCAGGCCGCCTTGGCAGACGTATTTGATGTGCATGTACTCTTCGAGGCCGTGAACGGAGCCTTCTCGACCGTATCCCGAATCCTTCACGCCACCAAACGGAGCAGCTTCGGCAGCCAGAGCACCTTCGTTCACACCGACTATGCCGCACTCAAGTGCGTCGGTTACACGATGCACACGGCGCATATCGTTGGTGTAGAAATAGGATGCCAGGCCGAAAGGCGAGTCGTTGGCCATCTTGATGACCTCTTCCTCGGTTTCAAACCGGGTGATCGGGGCTACCGGGCCGAAAGTTTCCTCATGGAAGCATTTGGATGACGGATCTACGTCGGCCAGAACGGTTGGAGCGTAGTAGGTAGACTCAGCACGCTGCTCGGTGAAAAGGCGCTTGCCTCCCGCCATGACGCGAGCACCCCGAGCTACTGCATCGTTGACATGCTCCTCAATCTTGGCGATCGCTTTCGCGTTGATCATCGGGCCAATCTGCGACTTCGAATCGCTGGCCGGGCCAACTACCAGGGCCGACACACGAGCAGTAAGTTTTTCAAGGAAATTACCGTAGACCTTGGACTGGACGTATACGCGGTTAGGGCACACGCAGGTCTGCCCGCCGTTTCGGAATTTAGCCACCATCAAGCCTTCTACGGCGGCATCAATGTCAGCGTCCTCAAACACGATGAACGGCGCATTGCCGCCCAGCTCCAAGGCCAGCTTTTTCAAGGTACGCGAGGATTCGTGGGCCAGGTGCTTACCGACAGGCGTCGAGCCAGTGAAGGTAATTTTGCGAACACGTGGATCATCTAACCACACATCCGCAACCGTCTTGGACGCGGAAGTATTAACGATGTTAAGGACGCCAGCCGGGACGCCAGCCTCTTCGGCAAGCTTGACCAGTGCCAAAGCAGTGAGCGGCGTTTCCGCCGCAGGCTTACATACAACAGTACAGCCAGCAGCCAATGCTGGAGCGATTTTCCGAGCGATCATCGCCGCCGGGAAGTTCCAGGGTGTGATGGCCGCCACAACACCGACTGGCTCCCTGTAGGCCGCCATTTTGCGGCCACGTACGGCTTGAGGAATGATGTCACCATTTGCCCGAGTTGCTTCCTCAGCAAACCACTCGACATAGCTCGCGGCGTAGGCAATTTCGCCTACGGCTTCAGCAAGCGGTTTACCTTGCTCAGTAGAAATGATCTTACCCAGGTCTTCAGCGTTGGCCATGATCAAATCATTCCAACGCTTCAAGATTACCGCTCGCTGCTTGGCAGGCGTCGAGCGCCAAGCTTCAAACGCGTCAACTGCCGCTTCGACCGCCGCCTTTGCGTCCTTCTCGTTGCTGTCTGGAACCAGCGTAACGCGCTCCCCAGAGGCTGGATTGTTCACTGGGAGGGTTGCGCCAGATGCTGCGTCCTGCCACACACCAGCGATGTAGTTCTTGGTGAGAATCAACTCCTCGCGCTGCAGCTTAAAGTTCATAAAACCTCCAGAGAAATGCGAAAAAGTAGGCAAACGTAGTGCCTTCATTCGAATACGAAGAAGGCATGCGTTACCCGATAGCAACGATGATTAACGCGCAGTGAACACCCATTTAATGGGCCCGCACTTCAGCCTGATGCGACCTGGCTTTAACCATTGATTTAAAGTAAATGCTATGCGCCGAGGCTGAAACCTTCTACCTACCCAAAATAGGATAAAAATGTGCTGAATGAGACTTTAGAGTAGGAACTTCAACTTCGCGCTCATATCTAGTGAAACGCCTAGCACCCAGCTTGTGTTGCAGGGTCGGACGATCGTCATGCAGTGAATTCATCTGAACGCATTCGGCTGAACCCACCAGTTCCCGCCGGCATAAACAGGCCCTTTGGATAGGAGTCGACGTCACAGACCTTAGGAACAGAATGAAGGCAGGTGGTAAGCCTACGGCAGCCGCTGGCACCACCCACCAGAGTTGATCCAGATCGTAATACTCAATGTAATCAAGCCCAGATCACAGCGTGAATACTCTCACAGCCTCGCGCTGCACCGTATCTGATGCACAACCCCAATGATCACCAAAGCAATTCCTGCAGTACCAGTAGAGATGACCAGAACCTGATACTCAGGCATGAACGACATTACCCCCAGACAAACCACGATGAAAACTATTACTGCCCAGGTCAGCCAAGGGAAAAGCCACATTCTTAACGGAATGTCACTACCACTCGCCTCAAGCTTACGACGCATCTTCAACTGTGAACACGCAATGACGAGGTAAACCAAGAGGGCGATGGTTCCCGTCATGTTCATCAGCGTATCAAGAATATCCTTAGGGCGTAGCACTTCGCTGAAATTGATCAACGCTAACACAACCGCCACGACGCAAGAGCCGATGATCGCATACAACGGAATTCCCGTTTCTGCTTTTGTGAACTTGAAGAACGACGGTGCATCGCCACGTGTCGCCAAAGAATAAAGCATGCGTGAGGCCGTGTAGTGAGCTGAAATCAGACAGCTACTAACCGACGTCAACACTACAAAGTTCATTAGCATTTCGGCACCCGGCACTCCCAACAGCTCGAGTGTACGCCGGTATGAGCCATAACCCGACTCGCCAAGCATAGGGTCATTCCACGGCACCAAGCACACGATAAGGAAGATTGACCCGACGTAAAATAAGCCTACGCGCCAAACGACTGACTTAGTCGTTTTGACGATCTGCTGCGCTGGATTCGCAGACTCGGACGCTGCAATAGTCGCAATTTCAGCGCCCAGGAACGCAAACATCACACCCAGCATGGCACCTACGACAGGATCTATTCCATTTGGCATGAAGCCGTGCGCAGTCAGGTTGCTGATGCCTCTCACCTCCCCTAGCGTCCAGATGTTAGTGACTGCCAGGCAGCAAACGATCAGGAAGCAAAAAATCGCCACTACTTTAATTAGCGCAAACCAAAACTCAAACTCGCCATAGTTTTTTACGTTGAAAAAGTTGATACTGATCAATAGGAGTGTCGTTGCCAGCACAAAGACGTTGACACTAATACTTGGGAACCAACCGTTTAAAATCTTGCCAGCTACATAGGCCTCCCAAGCCATTAAACTCACCCAATATCCCCAGTACAACCAGCCAATGGTGAATCCTGCCCAGCGGCCAATAGCGCGATCGGCATACGTTGAAAATGAACCTGTGTCGGGGGAGGACGTGGCCATTTCACCAAGCATTCGCATGATGAGCATCATCAAGACCCCACCGACCAGAAACGCCAGGAACGCTGCGGGGCCTGCACTATGGATAACGCTTCCGGAGCCGACGAATAGGGATCCTCCGATAACACCCGCGATGGACATCATTGTCAAATGTCGGGACTTAAGGCCAGCTTTGAGCTGACCCTCCTGACTCTGTACCTTGCTGTTTGCTGTAACTGTATCCACAACTGCTTTCCTCATTTTATTTTAATCAAGTATCAATCACGGGCAGGTCGAATCCCCCTATGCGAAATAGCCATCCAGGAGAGAAGTACAACGCACTGATATTCGGCCCACAGCGATAGGTGGCTACATACGCTCAAAAAAAAGCCCCCAGTGTGGAGGGGGCAAGTACAACAAAAAGGTAGAGACCAGAACCGAGGGACCAATTCAATCCGTTCTACCATTACTGCGCAGTACGAAGATTCCTGATTCGTTACTTGAGAGCCGGGGCCTCAGTCTTCTTGGACATGACCATCGATACAACAACCAACGCTGCCCCCACCCAGATATACCACTGCATACCTACATTCAGGTAAAGCGCCAAAAAGGCTGTTGATAGCACAGGCGTGGCATAGCTGAGCACGGCGACTTGTTCATGGTTTGCTTTCTTCATCGCATAGTCCCAGAGGTAGAATGCCCCACCCATCGGGCCAATGCCCATGTACAAGATCGCCCAGATTTCGTTAGTGGTTAATGTCGGCCACTGTGCACCCGTACGATAAAGCGCTAAGCAAACAGCTCCAGAAACAAGACAATACAAGCCAACAGAGGCGCTAGGCACATGAGGGTACCTCTTCGCCAATAGCGAGTATACAGCCCAGATGATTGCAGAAACAAAAGCAAGGGTGTAGCCCAGCCAGGTGTTAGAAGCGTCGCCAACGCTGATCGAGTGACCAGGGTTACAGCTAATCATAGCACCTACAAAGCCAATAAGACCTGCGAGAACAGATTGGACTGTTAGTTTGCCGCCGCGAACAAAAAAAGGCCCCAGCAAAACAATGAAGACAGGCCAAAGATAGTGAAGCAGACTAACGCCGATTGGATCGGCAAGCTGCAAGGCATAAAAATAGATAACATGGTACGTCAACATGCAAAACGTACCAATCAGAAACAATTCGCGAGGCATCTTCCAGAGCTTAAGCCAAGGAAGGCCAATCACACCACCAATGAAAAGCGCAGCACCCGTAATAAACATGGGCGAAACATTACTACAAAACGTTACGCTTACGGCCAGAGTACTCCAAATAATGACCGCCGCTATGGCAGGCAACATACCAAAACCAGTTTTAGTTGCTGCCGTATCGAGTGAATTCATAGCTTTTGTACCATTGAAGTGAAAAAGCCGGCAGCCCTAAGGCTACCGGCTCTTGACTCAGCCTTTCAGGGCTTTCTTATGGGCTTCAGCCATCTCGCCCATGCTGTTGAAACGGAAATCGATATTTGGCATACGCGACGGCACATGGGTAGCACCATAGCCTTCTTTACCGTGACGACGGTAGATCCAGGCCGACGCCAAGCCTGCGTCGTTGGCTGGGATGTGGTCGTGATACAGGCTCTCTGCAGTGTGCAGAATATCGCCTTTCTCGATGCCAGCCTCACCCAGAGCATCGATCATGAAGGTGAAGTTATTTGGATTTGGCTTATACGAACCAACATCCTGGGCGGTAATGATATGGTCGAACTCAACACCCAGTTTGGCATTGCTCAGCTTGAACTCGTTGCGATCGATGTTGGACAGGATCACCAGCTTGTAGTGGTTCTTCAGGTACTGAAGAGCCTCAACGGTGTCTGGGAAAGCAGGCCAGTTTTTGACAGAGGTGCCGAACGCTTCGCGCTCAGCGGCGTCGGGCTCCAGGCCCCACTCTTTGGCAATGCGATCGTACACAGCGCGCAGGATGTCCTGATACAGAGCACCTGGAGTTTCGGTCTGCTGAGGCGACTCGTTACGACCGAACACTTCCAGCAGTTCATCGGAAGTGAAAGTTTTCCCGGTGCGCTTTGCCAGCGGTTGGAGTGCGTTGACAATACCGGTTTCCCAGTCAATCAGGGTGCCGTAGCAATCGAAGGTCAGCGCTTTGAAGTCGGTCAGTTGCATCTTGATATCCTACTTTCAGGTTTACTTGTTTTGGGTTAGTCGCCAAACAGAAGCTCAGCAACCAAGGGTTAGAAAATTTTGCTTCCGATTGGCACGTGGCGTTCAGTGGTCAGGTAAACCACCTCACCCGGCTCGCGATCCACGCCCAGCATCAACACCTCGGAGGTGAAGCCTGCAATCTTCCTTGAGCCCAGATTGACGGCGCAAACCACCTGCTTACCGACAAGTTCTTCGGGGCTGTAGAGCTTGGTGTACTGGGCGCTGGTGGTCTTCTCACCCAGCTCACCAAAATTGATCCAGAACTTATAAGCTGGCTTGTTTGCTTTTTCATTGAGCTCTACTCGCACGACTTCGCCGACACGAATATCAACCTCATTGAACGCTTCAAACGGGGTCATAACCACTCCAGAATAATTGCGGTGCTAAAACGATAGACCGTCAGGCTCAGGCCTTGGCGGCAACCAGCGCACGCTCGAACATATCCAGCGCCTCAGCAACATCCTGCTCGGAAATCACCAGAGGGCAGATGAAGCGAACGACGTTACGGTAGACGCCACACTTGATGACCAGCAGACCTTCTTCACGGGCAGCATCAATCACGCGCTGGGCAGTGGCGGCATCGGGCTCTTTGGTATCGCGATTGGTAACGAACTCTACGGCGGCCATGGCGCCGGTGGCACGTACGTGACCAATGCCCTTGAAACGACCTTCCAGAGGCTTGAAGCCTTCCAGGAGCTGCGCACCAATGGCACGGCTGCGCTCGGTCAGGTTCTCGGACTCGAAAATCTTGATGACTTCCAGTGCTGCTGCGCAGCCCAGTGGGTTACCGCCGTAGGTACCACCCAGACCACCAGGCAGAGGTGCGTCCATGATTGCGGCACGACCTACAACACCCGAAATTGGCAAACCACCGGCCAGGCTCTTGGCAACAGTTACGAGGTCGGGCTGGATGCCCGAGTGCTCGAAACCAAACATTTTGCCAGTACGACCGAAGCCGGTCTGGATCTCGTCGCAGATCAGAACGATGCCCAGCTCTTCGGTTTTCTTGCGCAGAGCACGCATGAATTCAACCGGTGCTTGAATGAAACCGCCGTCACCCTGAACAGGCTCAATGATGATTGCCGCTACACGGTCGGCAGCAATCTGCGTGTCGAAGACTTCTTGCAAGGCGGCAAGCGCTTTCTCGGTGGTCACGCCACGGTACTCATTCGGGTACGGCGTGTGGTAGATATCCGGGGCGTATGGGCCGAAATTCTGACGGTAAGGCTGGCTCATGCCAGTCAGGGTCATACCCATCAAGGTACGCCCGTGGAAACCGCCACGGAATGCGATCACCCCCGGACGATTGGTGTAAGCACGCGCGATCTTGATGGCGTTCTCAACGGCTTCAGCACCGGTAGTCAGGAACACCGACTTGTAGTGCTCCGGGCCGCCCACCAGGTTGTTCAGCTTCGCAGCGAGGTCGGTGTACTGGTCGTAAGCTGCCACCTGGAAGCAGATGTGCGAGAAGGTATCCAACTGCTTACGTACCGCTTCGACTACGCGTGGATGGTTGTGACCGACGTTCAGCACGCCGATACCACCTACGAAGTCCAAGTATTTCTTACCTTGGTCATCCCAAAGGTAAGCACCTGCAGCGCGGCTCACAGTGATCGGGTGAGCAACAGCAATACCGTTTGATACGTGTTGCGCGCGAGGCGATACAGACAGTTTTTGTTGAGAAGACATGGCATTCACCTTTGTGTGTCAGTTTGGAAATGCTATCCACACCCGCCCACTCGAACTACGCACTCAAAGCAGGAAATAACGCCCGGAAAGTGCTTCTATAAATAGGAGCCGCCTATGCCCGCAATCCGTCAGCAGAGACAGAGACAGAAAGAAAATCGGAAGGCGGAAGACGGAAGACGTCTGTGCACTTGCCCCATAAGTACCTGAATGAAAAAAGGGGTGACCACCCTAGGTAGTCACCCCTCGCATCGAGCCAATTTTGGGCAATCAAATCACTGATCGACTGCTGCCCTCTGAGACCAGGGAGCGGCCTTGGAGCGACGCTTGGTGTACAGCCCAGTGGCAACGATCGCGGCAGCAAGCACTGCGGTAGCTGCCACCTCACCCGTGTGCTTAGGCAGCGTCAACATCAGAGCCAGCGCACCGGTGATGAAAATGATCACCAGCCAGGTCAACCATGGATATAGCCACATTTTGAAGCCGAGCTCCTGCCCACTGGCGATCAACTGCTTACGCATACGCAGCTGTGAAACAGCGATGACAAGATAAACGAGGAGCGCTACCGCACCCGAGGTTGCAAGCAGGAAGGCAAAGACCTTTTCGGGGGCGAAGTAATTGATTGCAGTCGTGAGGAAACCGATCGCAGTACTGGCCAACACGGCCTTGAGGGGGACATTGGAAGCCGTGGTTTTTTTCAATCCCTGCGGGGCATCACCCCGCTTAGCCAACGCAAAGAGCATGCGAGAAGCAGTGTAGATTGCCGAGTTAAGGCAGCTAGCCACAGCTACAAGCACCACGATATCAACAATCAGTTTTGCGTAAGGAATCTGGAGAAGCTCCAAGGCCCGCTGGTACGAACCTACGATCGATAGCTGAGCGTCACTCCATGGAACGATGGAAACGACCATGAAGATGGATACGACGTAGAAAATGCCGATCCGCCAGATAACCGAGTTAGTGGCCCGAGCGATCTGCTGCGAGGGGTTCTTGGATTCTGCTGCTGCAATGGTGACGATCTCAGTGCCCATGAAGCTGAACATGGTAGTCAGCAATGCCCCAAGCACCGGGCCATAACCATTTGGCGCAAAGCCACCATTTGCGCTCATGGTCGCGATGAAACCATCAACCTCCCGGCCAGGAAGACCACCTACCAGAGCGACGGCAGCCAGGGCGATGAACGCCATGATGGCTACAACCTTTGACAACGCAAACCAGAATTCGAACTCTCCGTACTTCGCTACACTGAACAGGTTCGAGATCGTAAGCAGCGCTGTGATCGCCAAGGCAAATGCCCACGTTTCAATCCCTGGGAACCACGAGTTCAGAATGGCGGCTGCCGCAATGGCCTCAAGCGGGATGACAAGCACCCAGAACCACCAGTACAACCAGCCGATGGAGAACCCAGCCCATGGGCCGATGGCCCTGTTAGCGTAGGTGGAAAACGAACCGGTATCAGGTGAAGCGACGGCCATCTCCCCTAGCATGCGCATGACCAATACGACGAGCGTACCCGCGGCTATGTAGGAAAGGAGGACAGCTGGGCCGGCTGCTGCGATTGCATGACCAGAGCCGACAAAAAGTCCAGCCCCGATAACACCCGCAATGGAGAGCATCGTGACGTGACGCTGTTTCAACCCTGTAGCGAGATTCGAACCTTCAGTGTTAGTTGAATGGCTCGTCTGGGGAGTATGGGACATCAATTCAAGCCTCGAGTTATTATTAGGCAGGCAAACATTCATGTAACTGACTAATCGGCTTTAGCGCGATCCGCAGGCCCCATCCATGGGTCTTAACGGTCGTCATTGAACCGGATCAGCCGCGCGCCTAACTACCTACTCAATGAATGAATTGAAGAGGTTTTTTTTCTCACCTCTCTATCAGACCATCTCCTTTAGCAGACATTAAACTGCCACCCTGGTACGGGACCCACTCCCCCTCATGTCCAGCAAATTTATCAGGAAAGCGTCGAGGGGCGAGCCTCCCGCACCCCGCCCTGCAGCACTAAGCCCAACCACTGGGACGACACTCATATCGATCAGTTCGGTTAGAACATCTACAAGCTGCTGTGCCCTGTTTTTATTGTGAAAAACCACCGCATCCACTAGCACTTGAGCCGACAGTTCATTGCAGCCATCAAAGCATTTTTTCCAATCAGCCATCAGCTTTGTCTGGGATACCACCATGGCTGCATACCCGGTTCGATAGACCTGGTCGCCAGGGAAGTCATTCGTCGATGTAGGAGGCTCGCCGATCGCCACCACGACGCGATGACCCGCAAGCTTCAGACCGATTGCAGTTTGGGCCAGATCCTCAAGTTCTTGCTTGATCACCCTACCCATGGAGTCAATGAGCGTGCTTTCAGATTGGGACACCAGATGCAACCCACATGAGGTCTTCAAAACCTGCCTTGTCACGATGACTCTCTCCCTGGAACACGGCGCAGTCGTATGTTTAAAGCCACGCTCTGTGTGATCCCGATCTCATTTATCTTCGGCTGCCAACACATACATCTGGGCAGCCACCTGCAGCTTGAATTTGTCGTCTGGATTGTCGAGCGAGATGTTCAACATCGACTCGATTCGCTCGACCCGGTATCGCAGGGTGCTGATATGGATTTCCAATGCCTTCGCGGTATTGAGCAGTTGAAAACCCTCCCTGGCCAAGGTCAGCACAGTCTCGATCAAGGCATTTCCACGCTTGGGATTACCCAATGGCGCAATTAGCTTTTCCATCAGCAAACGTCGGGCATCCGCATCTCCCATCAGAGCGCGAGGGAACAGAACCTCATCGAAGTCATGCAGCTTGCCCGGCTTGAGCAAAGGCATCAGGGCGAGTACATCCTCTGCACCCTGAGCCATACCCGTCACACCTTGATGTACACGACTGACAGCCATCGCGCTGCCCTCAGTGCGCACTGACCTCCAAATCGTGTCCGGGGAGTTCTCTGCCGGGAGCAGAAAACTGATCTGATTCAGCGACACAGACACCAGTGGAGCAATCCCCAGCCCGCGCATCGACTGAGCAATTCGGTCAGCCGTTTTTGAGCGGCGATTGAACCCTTCTACAGAAAGCGGGATGGGTTCATTCAGCAGCACCAAGCAAACTCTATAGTCCCTGTTCTCACCCCAACCAGAGGCCTGTGCTCGCTCTATCGCACTTGGAGTGGCGGAAAACTTGCCCTCCAACAGACCGGCGACGAATGCGTAACCAAGACGGGTCTCCTGATCTGATAGCTGACGCTGGTAGGCGAGATGAAGCGCTGCAATCACCGCCGCATGTTCGAGAGCCCGGGATTCCAGCTCTTCAAAAACGCCTTCGTCACTGTGCAACCAGACAACACCAACCACTTCGCCGCGTAGCCTGATGGCACCGCCTAATCGGGGCCGCCCCACACTCTCCGTCACGACTTTTGCAGTACTGAAATCGAAGAACCCGGCCAGAGTTTCCAGCTCGGTGATTTTCTTTATGAGTGCGCGCTCCGCCACCTCGTCAACTGCGGAGTCTGACGCGCCCAACACAGTCCCATCCATCGAGACGACCGTTGCGTTCTTGTCTAAAGCCGATTTCAACGCTCTCGCCAAGCCCTCCAGGTTGTTCCCCTCAAGGGCTGCTTCGGTCAGCGTCCGGTGAATATGGTCTGAACGGCGAATGGTCTCGGCCTGGATATTGATGATCCGTGCCAACACATCGTGCATGATTTCGCTGAACTGAATGTCCCACGGCAACTCAAGCAGCGGTAGGTCACACCGGTTCGCTTCATCAATAGCTGCCTGTGTGAAATGCTCACGGAAATGAGGGACAGCCAGTACTACGCCAGCCAAACCGATTTCGGCCAGCCTCCGCACCATGACACGACACTCTTCGTCGTCCACGGGCCAGTTGTAGCCCGTGGTCAACAGTAGCTCGCCAGGCTTGAGCCAATTGGTGATTTCAGGATGGTCGACGATGTGAACCCACGTAATTTCGCGATCCATGGCGGTTTCCCCCGCCACTACAGAGGCCTCGCGTAGCACAGTGTTTTCTATCGCTGCATCGAGTTTCATGACCTACCTATCTCACTCAAAAAAATACATACGACTGCATTCGGGGGCTGCCTAGGTATAACGGCCACAGCAGCCTAACGCTTTGAGAATGCAGCCCCTGGCGCATCTAGCCCAGAATTTTTGCGAGGTATTCCGCCAAATGCATGGCCTCCCTGCCGCTCACATTTCGAATCTGCCCTCGACAGCTGAAGCCATCCGCAACTACCGCTGCCTCCTGCGGAATCTTGTCGATGTGAGGCTTGAACTCATTCTCACCGATGACCTTCGCAATCGGAGCAGTTTTGCTGTGGTACGCGTATGCACCTGCAACGCCACAACAGCCAGCGGCGATGACCTGCCCCTTGCCACCCAGCTTCTTCAGAACGCCCTGCTCCCCCTCCATTCCACCACAGGATTTCTGATGGCAATGACCGTGAATACGCACATCCTCGTTGATGGAAGGTAGCTCCAGAGCTCGGCTCTTGATGAACTCGCTCAAGGTCATGATCGACTTTTCAAGCTGCTTGGCACGCTTATCGTTCGGGAAAAGGCCTGGCATCTCTTCTCGGAACACAGACAGACAGCTTGGCTCAAGTACGATGACGGGCAGTCCGTCTTCGAGCACCGGCTCCAGCTGAGTAAGGATCTGTTCAAGATTAGATTTGGCCTCATCGATCATGCCGACGTCGTAATAAGGCCGTCCGCAGCACACGTGCCGCTTCATCAACTTCACAGTGAAGCCAAGTGCTTCGAGTACGGTTACCCCTGCTTCAAGCACCTTGGGTGTGAAGCCATTGTTGAAGCTATCTACCCACAAGAGCACATCGTTACCGGCCCTGATGCCTTCACTCTGCAGGATGCGCTTGGCGGTGGCAGCGCTTCGGAAGCTTTTGGAAGCGATTTTTGGAAACTTGGCTTGCCGTGCCAACCCGAAATAGGCTCCAGCCGTGCGCACCAAGGGATTGCCCATAGCGTAGTTGAGGACAGGCGAGAGCTTGGTCGCATGAGGCAACCACTCACCAATACGCCCGATCATCGCGTCCATCACTGGGCGGCGTTTTTCGCTGTAATAACGGCTGAGGAATTCCGTCTTGTACCTGGCAATGTTCACATTGGTTGGGCAGTCCGTTTTACAACCCTTGCAGCTAAGACAAAGATCGAGCGAGTCCTTTACCTCCTCGTTCTGCCAGGCATCCTCAATAACCTCACCCTTCAAAAGCTCGAAGAACAAACGCGCACGGCCACGGGTGGAGTATTTCTCCTCGCGGGTTGCCCTGAAGCTCGGACACATGGTGCCGCCATCGAGGGAGCGGCACTTGCCCATTCCGATGCAGCGCTCGGTCTCACGGGCCAGGCCCTTGTCACCTAACCGTGCGTCGTAGGTAAATTGACTGGGGATTTCACGGCGCTGGTAATCCGGGCCCAACCGCAGATTGGCATCGACCGGCATGGCATGGATAAGCTTGCCTGGGTTCATCTTGTTCAGCGGATCCCAGATAGACTTGAATTCTGCAAAGGCATTCATGATCTCGTCCGAGTACATGATGCGCAGATACTCACCCTTAGCTTGCCCATCACCATGCTCGCCAGAGAGCGATCCGCCGTAGCGTACGACTAGATGCGCCGCTTCATCCAAGAACGCACGCCAGTTATCCACGCCATCCCGAGACTTCAAATCGAAGGTGATACGGGAGTGGATGCAACCATCACCAAAGTGACCGTAAAGATTTGTCTTGTAGCCGTAGCTGCTGACCAGGCTCTTGAACTCCCGCAGGTATTTGCCCAGATGTTCTGGCTCAACTGCAGCATCCTCCCAACCCACAACTGGATCAGGCTCGTTCGGATCCAAGCCCAGCGAAGTAGCAGACGCGCCGGTCTCGCGTATTGTCCAAATCCGATTCATCAACCCCGAGTCAGTAACCAATCGAACACTTGGTCGCCCCGGCAAATCAGCAGCGATGTCGACTGCTTTCTGAGCAAAGGCCGTTGCCTCTTCAGTGGATAATGCACCGAACTCGATCATCAACCAGGCATTGCCTGCTGGCAGCTCGGCAATGTCAGCCAGCTTCATACCGCGTACTTTCAAGCCATCAATAATGCCGTCGTCCAGCCCTTCCATAGCAATCGGATTCAGAGGCAGCAGCTGCGGCACTGAGTCAGCAGCGTAGTAGATCTCTTCGTAACCCAGAACCACCAGCACCCGGTGAGTCGGATTCTTCACCAGAATGGTTTCGACTTGCAGAACGGTCACACAGGTTCCTTCGACACCCACTAACGCCCGTGCAATGTTGAACCCGTTTTCAGGCAGCAACTGATCAAGGTTGTAGCCGGACACACGACGCTTGAGTTTGGGGAAGCCCTGTCGAATCTGCTCCTCGTTACGATCAACCAAATCCTTCAGCGCCCGAACGATCTCTGCCCGCCGGCCACCCGCCTCAATATGCTCCTGATAAGCCGCCTCATCAGTCGGCCCCACCCAGAATCGCTCACCGTCGTAAGTCAGCACCTCCAAACGCTCGACGTTCTCGACGGTTTTGCCCGCCATCACTGAGTGGGCACCGCAGGAGTTGTTGCCGATCATCCCGCCCAAGGTGCAACGGCTATGCGTTGCCGGATCTGGGCCGAATGTAAGGCCGACTTTCGCAGCCTCACCTTTCAACTGATCGCAAATCACCCCAGGCTCAACGCGAGCCAATCGCTTTTCAGGATCAATTTCATGGATGGCATGAAGGTACTTTGATGCGTCGATAACGACTGCCGCGTTCACGGCCTGGCCACACATGGAAGTGCCAGCACCGCGCGGCAGAATGGGGATGCCGGCCTCACGGCAGAGGCGAACCGTGGCCTCGATATCGGCAATGCTTCTCGGAATTACGATACCAATGGGCAACTGACGGTAGTTCGAAGCCTCGGAGGCATAGATGGCGCGAGTGGCGGCATCGAATCGAACCTCAGCCGAGGTCTGCGCCTCAAGCTTTGAGCGCAGGCTCAACAGGAGGTTAAGGTCGAACGGGATAGGATTATTTTTTGTCATTTGGAAAAGCCTGGTCTCGATCAGCAGCACGGTTGCAACGAGGCGCTCTACAACGACTGATAGAGGTAGAGCGACGGACGATAACAACTGTAAGCCGAGAGCAGACGCCGCTCTACCAACTCAAAATAGGAAGTAGCAGCGCCCTTTTCCACCCCTAAGAAGGAATCACAATTGGCGCTGAACCTCCATGACTGCATCAAAAATCCCAAAGCCCTGACTCATCAAAGGCCTGGGATTTTCTCGGTTATCGACGGCCCGGCTGCCTATAGCCAGACATGACACCCACCAGGCTGAATGCAGCAGCAATCATTACGTAGAAGGCAGGCGCCGTGACCGTGCCTGTTGCACTGATCAGCCAAGTCAGAATCAGCGAGGCAAAGCCACCGAAAGTCATCACCGCGAGGTTGTAGGCCAGGGACAGGCCAGTGGAAAGCACTTTGGCCGGGAACGTCTCGGACAGAGCCGCCAAGATAGGGCCGGTGTAGACCGCAATCAGCACACCGAATACAGCCTGAAACACGCACAGCGTGTACAGCGATGGAGCGCTAGCGATCATGTTGAACATCGGCCAAGCCAGCAGCAGCATCGACGCGCAAGCACCCACCAACAGATACTTGCGTCCGATCTTGTCAGAAATCCAACCGGTAATTGGTGAGCATAGGGTGATCACGCCACCCCCTACCATTGCCGCAATGAACGATGCCGACTGAGGAAGCTTGAGCACCTTCACTGAATAGGTGGGCATGTAGAATAGGATCACATAGATGCACACCGTCCACAGCACGATCATGGAGAAGCTGGCAACTGCTTGCCATGGGTAATCACGAAGCACATCGCGCAGCGGCGTCTCAGTAAGATCCGAAGACTCCTCAAAGACGGGCGACTCATGCAGATTTCGACGGATGAAGTACCCGATCGGGCCGATCAAGATGCCGAACAGGAAAGGAATCCGCCACCCCCAGCTTTCAACCTCTTCAGGACTAAGACCCAGGGTGATACCCGTACCGAAACAAGCCCCCAGCAGCACGGCAAAACCGATGCTGGTCTGAATCCAACTGGAATAGTAAGCCTTCTTGCCCTCTGGCGCCTGCTCGGTGAGATAGGCAGTAGCCGCCCCCATTTCACCGCCTGCAGAAACACCCTGCAGCAGACGAGCAAAGACAATGATGCACGGCGCCAAAAGACCTGCCTGTTCGTAGGTCGGCGCCAGGCCAATCATGGCGGTGCCGACACCCATCAAAATGATGGTGAGCGACAGCGCACCCTTGCGACCATAACGATCAGAGTAGATACCAATGAGAACGCCACCTATGGGCCGGACTAAAAAACCGACACCAAAGGTCGCCGCCGATAGCATCAGTGACGTTAAGTCATCTCCGGTAGGGAAAAATAACTTCCCGATGATTATGGCGAAGAAGCCATACACCATGAAGTCAAACCACTCGAACCCATTCCCTAGAACAGTAGCGATGATGGCTTTGCGCCGCATCGCATTCGCGTCCACTGCATGACCTACATCCACGCTTACTGCACTCATTTTCAAATCCCCTTCGAGCTTTCTGTGAAAGCCGCGCCTTTTGTCGTTGTAGTAGGGTTCGATCATTGAGCGCCCGAGAACGGCTCGTTTCTACCGCACAAAAATAGGAATTCGGACTAAGAAAATCCTATTTCACACATTTCCACCTACCTCGAAATGGATTTTCCACTCAACCATTTGCACTCCAAACACTAAGAATCTGTGGCATCGCCCAGCTAGGATGATTGAAGGGCAATTGATCCAGCCGTGCATTCAAGCCGCGCCAACGGGACAGCTGAGATAGCCCATCACGAGCCTGAGCAGCACATTCGATTCAGGCCAATTTGACTACTGCCCATCTGCCTAGGGACTGCCCAATGCCACAGTCCCGACCTGAGTGGCTCGACACCGTGCTGGCTGAGCCCTCAGCTCCAATAGCTCCAGCACAAAGCCGTTGCTGAGTGCTCACTAGAATAATGGGAGACAACGTGAAGTCGAGCGCAGATACCCCCATCGAGGTAGGCGAAGAAATGGTCGCTGGCTTCGCCAAGAAAGGTCTTGGCCAAGTCAAACCCGCCACCAGCAATGAACGCGGTACCGGGCCATTCGTCCGACTGGTTCTTCGAGGCATCACAGTTATCGATGGCACCGGAGCCCCGCCCTGGGGGCCTGCCGATATCGTTATCGAAAATGGCATCATCACTGAGATCGCGGCAGTAGGCGTACCTGGGCTTCCGATAAATCCCGCCAGGCGCCCCGCCAAAGGCACCCGTGAAATTGACTGCCATGGCAAATTCGCCACGCCAGGCTTTATCGATTGCCACGCCCATGTTGGTACGCCCTTCCACGCAGAAAGCGGAGAAATGCTCCCAGCAGATTACGTATACAAGCTCTGGCTCGCTCACGGCGTCACATCCGTGCGGGAAGCAGGCTGCATGAACGGGCTTGCCTGGACATGCGAACAGCAACGCGCAGCAGCCGATAACGCCATCGGCGCCCCGAACCTATACCCTTACGTTTACTTCCCCGCAGTGAACGACTACCTGAAGGTGATCTACAGCCCCGAGCAAGGACGTGAGTGGCTGCGACAGGTTGGCGAGAAAGGCGCATGTGGCGTGAAGTTTTTTGGATCTCCGCCGGCCATCATGGAAGCCGCCCTGGACGAGTGCAAAAAGCTCGGCCTCAAGACTTGCTGCCATCACGCTCAGCTCTCGGTTGGACGGATGAACGCGCTAAAAACAGCCATGTGGGGACTGACCAGCACGGAACATTCCTACGGCCTTCCCGAAGCGCTCATGGAAGGCAGCACCCTCCAGTTCATTGACGACGACTACAACTACAACGACGAATACATACGCTTCGCCACCGCCGGCAGGACGTTCCTCCAGGCAACAAAACCCGGGAGCGGCAAATGGAATGAGGTGCTTGAGGCATTCCTCGAAGCGGGCCACACCTTTGTTCCGACCATGAACGTCTACGACAGCAACCGTGACGTCATGCGCGCCCGCCGCGCCGATTGGCATGAGGAGTACACCGACGCCACGTCCTGGAACTACTTCCAACCTCAACGTGGTGGGCACGGGGCCTACTTTTTCCGCTGGTCAACCAAGAACGAGCTGGAATGGAAGGAAAGCTTCAGGATCTGGATGCAGTTTCTGAATGAGTACAAAAATCGAGGAGGCCGAGTGTGCCCTGGCAGTGACTCCGGGTTCATGTTTCAGGTTTACGGCTTCGGCTACATCCGCGAGCTCGAACTCCTCCAGGAGGCAGGCTTCACGCCGCAAGAGGTCTTGCGTGCAGCCACTATGCAGGGCGCTGAACTACTGGGTATTGAGCACAAGACCGGTACGCTGGAGGTCGGCAAAGAAGCCGATATCCTCATTCACAATCAAAATCCCATGGCCGACTTCAAGCTTCTCTACGGGACTGGCGCCGTCCGACTTAATGACGACACCAATGTGGCCGAGCGCAAACGCTGCCTTGATTACACGATCAAGGGCGGCGTGATTTTTGATACCGAGGAACTGCTCGCCGATGTGAGAGAAATGGTTGGTGAAACCTGGAGCAGCGACCACAGGTCAAGCATTTAGGAGGCACACATGATTCCTCCTTCCAAGGGCATCGATTTCTTCATTTTGACCGGGCCGCTGGGCAGCGGCAAAACCACCTTGCTGGAGCACCTCCTCTACACGCTAGAGGACAGCACCGGAACGGCGGTGATCGTCAATGACGCAGGTGCCGTCAACATTGACGGCGCTGTGCTCATGGATTCGGCTGATGGGATGGTGATCGAAACGCTGAGCAATGGCTGCGTCTGCTGCAGTCTTGGCAATGACCTGGTTAGCACAGTGCTAAGCCTCATCGAAACCAGAGCCCGAATGGATCTGCCTCCATTCGAGCGGATCATCTTGGAGTGCAGCGGGCTCTCAATGCCAGGCGAAGTAATGCGCGCCATGACCGGTCTCGCTCATCTGCAAATGGCCGTATCGATCATCTGCACCTACGACTGCACCAGGCCGTCCTTACAAAGCTCTCAGTTCGACGCAGCAGCAGCTCAACTTAGTGCGGCTCAAACCATTGTGCTCACCAAGGTCGATTCAGCCTCAGAGCAAGAACTGAGCACTGCTAGGATAACTACGGAACGGATCAACCCGTTCGCAACCATCATCCAGGAGGCATCGCAGGCCAGACGGAGTCAGCAATCATTTCTGAACACCGCCCTGCGCCCACTTGATAACACTCTACCCCAGCGCAAACTCGTTCAAGCCGATGCCCACCCTCGCATACACGTCTACCAGGCCCAGCTGTATGAGCCAGATCCTGGCGATACCATCGATTGGCTTGAAAACGTCACAGGCAGCCTCGGCGAAAAGCTGTTGAGAAGCAAAGTTCTGATCTGTACCCCAAGGGGAGACCTCCTGATGCAGACAGTCGGTACAGCTTTTTCGGCTCCAAGGTTGCTTCGCAAAAAATCCGAAGGCAGATCTGTGGCCATCTTCATCACGCAGGACTGCGAATTGGCCGAACTGACAACGGTCCCGTCCAGCGTTTCGGTAACGTGGGCACAAGAGCCCAACTAGATAATGAAGGCTCCTCGCTGGAGCCTTACCGCCATGCTCCACTCTCCTATCCCGCAACCTGCGTCCTGCTCAATACCCACCCTCTTCGAACCCTCACGCCAGTACCCACACGCCTCCCCCAGTGCCTCAATAGCCCTTTGAACGATCAACGACATTGAGCAGTGGCAACCCACGCTGCTCTCGCTCCATATTCGCCGTAATCACAGCCACAGCACCTTTGACCTGCACGTTGCTCGCAATGTGCGGCGTCACCAAAACCCGAGGGTGGCACCAGAACGGATGATCAGGGGAAAGTGGCTCCTGATCGAAAACATCCAGAACCGCCCCCCCGAGCCTTCCTCCATTCAATGCCTGCAGAAGATCTTCTTCAGCTACATGCGCACCTCTAGCGACATTCACAAGCCCAGCGCCCTGCGGTAACCGATTCAACGTGGCGGCATTCAGAATCCCCTGGGTTTCAGGAGTTAAAGGCAGAAGGTTGACCAGAATGTCGCACTGCTCCAAGAAGTCATACAGCTCTTCTCGTCCGACATAACACCGCCCATCCGGTACCTCTTTGTAGGAGCGATTCCATGCGCTCAAACGAAAGCCGAAGGGTCGCAAACGGTCGAGAGCGACTAGCCCCAAATTACCTGCGCCCATGATGCCAACGCGGCGCTCGCTGGCTGGAATGATGGGCAAGGGCGTCCAGCATCTCTCCCGTTGACTGATCTGGTAATCGAAAATGTCACGATGCAGGGCGAGCACGCTAAACACTACGTACTCGGCCATGATATCGGCCATCGACGTTTCGATGAGGCGCACCATCGAAACATGCTCTGGCAGCTGGGACAGGTCGAACTGATCGACACCTGCGCCGGCTGAGTACAGCGCCTTGAGGTTCGGGAATCGCTGCATGAGATCCGGAATCGGCTCCCAGGCGATGATGTAGCAAACCTCAGCTGGATCACCCACATCTGGCCACTGACGAAACTCAAGCCCGGGGGCCTGTTTTGAAAAAGCCTGGTGCCATTCAGCTGCAATGCTGGGCTCGGCCATGTACAGGATACACATGTCTAGCTCCTAGATTTTTGAGCAGACATCATGCGTGCCTCACAGCACTGATTACTTGACACCAAAACACTATGGAGCTCGCACTCATTCCTACCCGGAGCCGATTGTTAGCCAGCGCTAACGTGGGCAGTCCGGAACGCGCACATTTCCGTACCCACAGAAAGGACTCTCATGGTCAGTCATTGCTTCTTGCTCACCTACAGCGTCTACCTGTACGCGCAGACATCGAATGCCCACTCGGGGTTTGGGGAAGTTGATTCGAGAGCACTTACGCGCCTTCAGGCAACAGGCTTCGATCAAACATGAACGCTTGCTGCCCCCGCGGCGTGTACTCATACAACTGCTGCGGCCTGCCCAGCTTTGGCTGATGCTTCTCGCCGGTATCCCTTACCCACCCAAGTTCGCGCAAACGCTCCAGGCGTTTGCGCACGGAGGTGCCGTTCACCGCCTGTCCCAGGCATGCCTGCACCGCCCCGAGCGCATCCTGCACAGTGAACTTCTGCGCCAATAGGTAAAGCGGCAAGCTGCTGTACACCGTCTTTGCCGCCAGCCGTTCGCGGGCCCGCTCCACCAGCAGGTTGTGGTCGAAGGGCAACAGCACCTTGCGCCCCAACACACTGTCCAGATCGAAAAAGGCCAGTTGCTCGCCTTCGACGGCCTGCGTTGGGTCGAGCAACGCCAGGTAATAGGTGCTCAACGACCACCCTCGCGGGTCGCGGAATGCATTGCCCTCGGTACCCACCTGCTCCATGTAGCACGGTTGCACCCGGGCCTTCTCGTGCAGCGCCCGGCTGGCGGCACCTTCCAGGCTGGTGTCCGGGGTTCGCCCATTGACGATGACCCCGGGCAAAGCCCACTGGCCGGCATGCGGCTCGCGCTCACGACGGTGCAACAACACTTGCAGATGCTGGGCATCAGGGGCCAGGCGCAGGGCGACGATGTCGACACTGGCCAGGACTTCGACTGTACTCACCGTGCAGCTCCTTATTCAGTAGCGCGATAATCCACCAGAGCATCTAAGTAAGGCAACCACTATGCCCATATAGCTTGCCACTTGACACACTTAATACACCAGGTAGATTATGTAAGTATTCCAGCACGGAGTACCGCCATGAAGATTGCCAGTTTCGATGTCGACGCGCAAAACGGCTTTACTGCCAATGCGCCGCTGGAGCTGCCCGTCCCCGAAGGCGACGAAATCGCGGCTGACCTGAATGCCATGGCCCTGCGCGCCGACCTGCGCCTGGGCAGCAAGGACGCGCACCCGGCCAACGCCGCCTGGGTAGTCGCCGACCCGGCGCACATGCTGCAACCCCTGCAACTGGCCAACGCCGACCTGACCTGGGTCAGCCACTGCGTCCCCGGCACACCGGGCTTCGCGCTGCTGCCCGGCCTGCCCGCTCCCATCGACTACGACTACTTCGTCTGGAAAGGCGTCGAACCCGACCTGCACCCCTACGGCGCCTGCTATCACGACCTGGCCGAGCGCCGCTCCACCGGGGTAATCGAATACCTCAAGGTGCAGCAGGTGAGCGTGGTGATCGTCGGCGGCCTGGCCCTGGATTACTGCGTCAAGACCACCGCCCGCCAATTGCGCCAGGCCGGCTTCCAGGTGCTGCTGTACCTGCCGGCCTGCCGCGCCCTTACCCAGGCCGGCGCCATCGAGGCGTGTGGTGCGTTGGCCGCCGAGGGCGTGATCCTCTGCGGCGACGAGGCCGCACTGGACCACCAGCTTGCCTTGATCAAGGAAGACCGCTCATGAGCGACAGTGTTTTTGGCCCGCGCATCATCCAGAACCTGCTGGACACCGACTTCTACAAGATCACCATGATGCAGGCGGTGCTGCACAACTACCCCAACGCCGAGGTGGAATGGGAGTTTCGCTGCCGCAATGGCGAAGACCTTTCCCCCTACCTGGCCGAGATCCGCTATCAGGTGGAGCAACTGGCCGAGGTTACCGTCACCCACGACCAACTGGCCTACCTGGAAAAAATCCCCTTCCTCAAGCCGGACTTCATTCGCTTCCTCAGCCTGTTTCGCTTCAACCTGCGCTATGTCCAGGTGGGCCTGGATGGTGCCGGGCAACTGGCAATCCGCGTGCGTGGGCCGTGGTTGCACGTGATCCTCTATGAGATCCCACTGCTGGCGATCATCAGTGAAGTACGCAACCGCTACCGCTATCGCGAAGTGGTGATCGAGCAAGTTGGGGAACGCCTGTACCGGAAGCTGGACTGGCTCAAGGCCGAGGCCAGCGCCGATGAGCTGGCCGGCTTCCAGCTGGCGGACTTCGGCACCCGGCGGCGCTTCTCCTACCGGGTGCAGGAGGAGGTGGTGCACATCCTCAAGCACGATTTTCCCGGGCGCTTCGTCGGCACCAGCAATGTGCACCTGGCCCGCGAGTTCGAGCTCAAGCCACTCGGCACCATGGCCCACGAATGGTTCATGGCCCACCAGCAGCTCGGCCCGCGCCTGATCGACAGCCAGGCCGCCGCGCTGGAATGCTGGGTGCGGGAGTACCGCGGGCTGTTGGGAATAGCGTTGACCGACTGCATCACCATGGATGCCTTCATTGGCGATTTCGATCTGTACTTCGCCAAGCTGTTCGATGGTTTGCGGCACGACTCGGGCGATCCACTGGCGTGGGCAGAAAAATCCATTGCCCACTATGAGCGGCTGGGGATCGACCCGAAGAGCAAAACGTTGATCTTTTCCGACGGCCTGGACTTTGCCAAGGCGCTGGGGCTGTACCGGGCGTTGCATGAACGGATCAATGTGAGCTTTGGCATTGGTACCCGGCTGACCTGCGATATTCCTGGGGTGGAGCCCATGAACATCGTGATCAAGATGACTGACTGCAATGGGGCGCCGGTGGCCAAGATTTCCGACAGCCCAGGCAAGACGCAATGCCGGGATGAGAATTTTGTGGCCTACATGAAGCATGTCTTCAAGTTGAATTGATGTTGCCTGGACCGGCCTCTTCGCGGGCACGCCCGCTCCCACAAGGATGGAGTGACTTTGAAACCAGCGCTGTACCTGTGGGAGCGGGCGTGCCCGCGAAGGGGCCCGAACAGTCAACCGACCTCTTGCATACCAACACACAACTCAAGAAACCGTGCCGCCGCCCGCGATGGCGTGGCCGCATGCGGCATCAGTATGGAAAACCGTCTGACCAAAGGCTGCGGCGCAACCTGCAACCTGTGCAGCGCCCCATCCTCATGGCGGATGGACATCGCCGACACAAAGCCAACCCCCATCCCCGCTCGCACCGCCTCCTTCACCCCTTCCACCCCGGCAATCTCCAACGCTACGCGCATCGCCACCCCATCACGGGCAAACGCCCGCTCGACGATCTGCCGCACCCCCGAGCCGCTCTCGCGCAGCACCAACGGGTAGCCACCCAGTGACGCCAAAGTCTGCTGGTCACTGCCAGCCAGCGGATGACCACTGGGCACGATGGCAACGATCTCGTCCTCCCGCCAGGCCGTCACTTCCGTGCCCAAGGGCAGCTCCTGCCCAGGCGGCCCTTCGATCAGGGCGATGTCGACACTGTCCAGCGCAGCGACGATCTCCGCCGTGTTGCCGTGCGATGTCGTCACCAGCACGTCCGGGTGGCGGGCATGGAAGTCGGCGATCAGGTAAGGCAGCAGGTAACTGGCGGGTGTGGTACTGGCACCGATACGCAATGTACCGCGCTCCAGGCCACGCATGGCCTCGCGCAATGCCTGGGCCTGGCGAAAGGTTTCGCGCAGGCGCTCGGCATGGGCCAGCAACTGCTCGCCGGCTGCCGTCAACCGCACACCGCGGCCGGCACGCAGATACAGCGGCTCGCCAAACGCCTCTTGCAGCAGCTTGAGCTGGCCGGACACCGCCGGCTGCGACAGGTGCAGCGCTTGGGCCGCATGGCTGATGTTGCCGTGCTCGGCCACAGTGGCAAACGTTATCAGTTGTTCTGGGGTCATGATTGAAAAATATCAGTTATTCGGATATTTGCCATTTTAAATTACGATTTTTTATAAGCTTATAACCAGATTAACGTAGGCCTTGTCGAAACACCTTTCCCGGAGGACTCACATGGCCACGGTTCCGTCCCACCCCGCTTATACGCCTACCCTCTCTACCCGAGGGCGGCTCAACGGCATCCTGTTCGTCGCGCTTTTTGCGCTTGCGGTCACTCAGCTGGCTGCCTTGCCCGCCATCGCCAACCTGGGCATCAGCCCGCTGATTGTCGGCATCGTCGCCGGCGCGCTGTACGGCAATGCCTTGCGCGATGGTGTACCGGCCAGCTGGGCTGCCGGCATCAACTTCTCGGCCCGCGGCCTGCTGCGCATTGCCGTGGCCTTCTTTGGCCTGCGGGTCAGCCTGCAGGAAATCGCCGAAGTCGGCTGGTCGGGGCTGCTCGTGTCGCTGCTGGTGGTCTCCAGCACCCTGCTGATCGGCCTGTGGTGCGGCATGAAGCTGTTCAAACTGGACCGCGATACTGCCCTGCTAACCGCCGCTGGCAGCGCCATCTGTGGCGCCGCCGCCGTGCTCGCCTTCGAATCGGCGCTGCGCAGTGCCCCGCACAAGAGCGCCATGGCCGTTGGCAGCGTGGTGCTGTTCGGCACCTTGTCGATGTTCCTCTACCCGCTGGCCATCAATGCCGGCTGGCTGCACCTGGATACCCTGGGTGCCGGGCTGTTCCTGGGCGGCACTATCCACGAAGTCGCCCAGGTGGTGGGCGCGGCAAGTAACGTCAGCCCTGAAGCCACTCACATCGCCACCATCGTCAAGATGACCCGGGTGATGCTGCTGGTACCGGTACTGCTGTTGGTAGGCCTGTGGATCAGCCGCTCGCGCAAGGCCGGCCAGGCGCAGGGCAATGGGCGCATCGCGATGCCTTGGTTCGCCTTCGGCTTCCTTGCCCTGGTGCTGGTGAATTCGCTGCAGGTACTGCCGGGTAGCGTGACCCAGGCGGTGAACAGCCTCGACACTTTTGCCCTGACCATGGCGATGACTGCGCTGGGGATGGAAACCCGCTTCAGCCAGATTCGTCAGGCCGGGCCAAAGGCGCTGGCGACCGGGGCGATTCTGAACCTGTGGCTGGTAGGCGGTGGCTTGGCAATTACCCTCGGTGTGCAGAAGCTATTGGGATAAACCGGGACCGGGTTGGCTGCTTCGCGGGCTTGCCCGCTCCCACAGAGGCCTGCGCGGTACCTGTGGGAGCGGGCAAGCCCGCGAAGAAGCCAACCCGGTCTCAAGGTTTTTCACCACCCCCCTCGTTGCCGTCCACATTTCTCGGTATGGTGTTGTCAAAGAAGGATGTTTTACCCGCACAGGAAAGACTTAGATGCCTCAACGCAATGTCATCAATGCATCCGTCAGCCCCAAAGGCAGCCTGGAAACGCTGTCACAACGTGAAGTGCAGCAACTGAGTGAAGTCGGTACCGGTAGCCTTTACACCCTGTTCCGCCAGTGCGCCCTGGCCATCCTCAACACCGGCGCCCATGTCGACAATGCCAAGACCATCCTCGAGGCCTACAAGGACTTCGAGGTTAAAATCCACCAACAGGACCGTGGTGTGCGCCTGGAGCTGCTGAATGCCCCGGCCGACGCCTTCGTCGATGGCGAAATGATCGCCAGCACCCGTGAAATGCTGTTCAGCGCCCTGCGCGACATCGTTTACACCGAGAGCGAGCTGGCCAGCCAGCGCATCGACCTGGAAAGCTCCCAGGGCATCACCGATTACGTGTTCCACCTGCTGCGCAACGCGCGCACCCTGCGCCCGGGTGTGGAGCCGAAGATGGTGGTGTGCTGGGGCGGCCACTCGATCAGCACCGAGGAATACCAATACACCAAGAAGGTCGGCCACGAACTGGGCCTGCGCAAGCTGGACGTGTGTACCGGTTGCGGTCCGGGCGTGATGAAAGGCCCGATGAAGGGCGCCACCATCGCCCACGCCAAGCAGCGCATGCATGGCAGCCGCTACCTGGGCCTTACCGAGCCGGGCATCATCGCCGCCGAGGCGCCCAACCCGATCGTCAACGAGCTGGTGATTTTGCCGGACATCGAGAAGCGCCTGGAAGCCTTCGTGCGGGTCGGTCACGGCATCATCATCTTCCCGGGCGGTGCCGGCACGGCCGAGGAGTTCCTGTACCTGCTGGGCATCCTCATGCACCCGGACAACCACGACGTGCCGTTCCCGGTGGTGCTCACCGGCCCGCGCAGCGCCGAGCCTTACCTGCAACAGTTGCATGCCTTTGTCGGCGCCACTCTGGGCGAGGCGGCGCACCGCTTGTACGAAATCATCATTGATGACCCGGCCGAAGTTGCCCGGCACATGGTCGAAGGGCTCAAGGAGGTCAAGCAGTTCCGCCGCGAGCGCAACGACGCCTTCCACTTCAACTGGCTGCTGAAGATCGAAGAGAGCTTCCAGCGCCCGTTCGACCCGACCCACCAGGCCATGGCCGAGCTGGACCTGCGCCGCGAGCTGCCACCCCATGAACTGGCGGCCAACCTGCGCCGGGCGTTTTCCGGCATCGTTGCCGGTAACGTCAAGGACAAAGGTATCCGCCTGATCGAGGAACACGGGCCGTATCAGATCCACGGCGACAGCGCTGTACTGGACCCACTGGGCCGGCTGCTACAGGCCTTCGTCGACCAGCACCGCATGAAACTGCCCGGCGGCGCAGCGTATGTGCCGTGCTACCAGGTAGCGACCTGACACCCGCTGCCTAAACAGTCATCCCAGGCTATTGGGGCCGCTTCGCGGCCCATCGCCGGCAAGCCAGCTCCCACAGGGCCCGCGCAATACTGAAGGTCTGCGCAGTACTTGTGGGAGCTGGCTTGCCGGCGATGGGCTGCGCAGCAGCCCCATTAGTCTATTGGTTGAGGTCAGCCATCGGCCGCTCAACAAACCGAATGCTATCGCGCCCACTGCGTTTGGACTGGTACAACGCCACATCCCCCTGCTCGATCAACGCCGCCAGGCTCGCCGGCGGCTGCTCGAACAGGTTGACACCGATGCTCAAGGTAACCGCGTGCGGCGTAGGCACGGTCTTGCTGGCATACTGCTGAAATTGCTCACGCAACAACCCACCCAGCTCCATCACCCGCTCGCTACTCGCCCCGCTCAACAAAATGACGAACTCATCGCCACCCAGCCGCGCGGCCAACGCGCGCTCGGGCAGTACCGTACGAATCATCTCACTCAGGGCAACCAGCAACCGGTCCCCGGCAATATGCCCGTGCAGGTCGTTGACCAGCTTGAAGTTGTCGATGTCGATCAGCAGCAACGCCCCAGGCTGCGCCGGGCTGACATCCTTGAAGAAATGCCCCGCCCGCACCTCCAGCGCACGCCGGTTGTACAGCGCCGTCAACGGGTCGCGGGCCGCCAGCCGGGCAATCCGCGCCTCGCGCCGATAGCGCACAGTGCCGGTCATCGACAAGGCAATCAGCATGATCGCCATCGCCCCCTCGACCAGGGAAATCTGAATGATCATCCCGCCAAAGGTGGCCAGGTCAATCAACGTACCCGGCGTGATCGCAATGACCGCCTTGGCCACATAGAACAGCCCGTGAATCAGCAGTACATAACGCAGCTGCACGGCCCCGACACTCAACGACTTGCCGTGGGGCCGCAACAGGAAGCTGGCCTTCAGCGTCAACGCCGCCACCAGCAACGAGTTGACCATCAACATCACCTTCGACCACTGCGGCCCTACGGGCAACAACAGCAAGGCGAACCAGACCACCACAATCATCAGCCAGGCCCGCGACAAGCGGTCCTGGGTAAAGCGCAGTACGCCCATCAGGAAAAACCAATGGGCTACCACCAGCAGACCGTTGGCAAACCAGATGCCAATGAACAACAACCCGACCCCGCGCAACAAGGCCAGGACACAACCGACAGTGATAGTGGCAAAACCGGCACTCCAGAACAGCAGCGAGGTTTCGCGGACACTGCGCCACTCAATCGCCAGGTACAGGGCAGCCGCCGCTGCCAGGGCGACCGAGATGGTCAGCATGGTGGGTGGATCTAGCGCCATATACGCATTGGCCTATCTGGTTAACGAGGAAAAGGCCCGATTGTATGCGCTCGTGATGACTTTTCAGAGGGGCCTTGGACGGTTGACTGCAAATGATAGCCCAGCCCCTGTCGATGGACGCACGCAGGCAATATCATTTTGACATCAACCAACCGTGTTCACTACCGAAATCACGGTGTCTCGTTCGTCTCAAGCCCGGAGAGAAAACTCACCAGTTGCCGGCCATGCGAGCTCAGTTGCTCCCAGTCACGGAAGCACAGGCGAAGCTCCAGGGTGGCCCAGCTTTCGGCCAGGGCCACCCTGCGCACCGGCAACTCCTGCTCGGCGCGAAGCGCCGCTGTTTCGGGCAGCATTGCCACCCCGGCACGCTGTGCCACCAACTGGGCGATCGCCTCGAAACTTGGTGCACGCACCCGTACCTTGAGGGGCATGGCCAGCTTCATCGCCATTTCCTCGACAAAGCGCTGCATGGGCCGCTCACCCGGCAGACAGATGAACGCAAAGCCCAAGGCGTCGACCAGGCGTAGTTGCTCGCGCCCGGCCAGCGGATGACCGGCAGGCACCAGCATCACCAGGCGCTCGGTGCGAAACGGCAGCGATACCACGCCCTCACTGTTGAGGATGCCGTCATACACACCGATTTCGCACTCGTTGGCCACCACTACCCGCAGCACATCCACGCTCTTGTGCTCGACCAGTTGCAGGTCGACTTCCGGGTAGTCCGCCAGGAACGGCCCTAGCACGGCGGGCAGCAATGTGCTGTTGGTCACAGTGGATGCCGCCAGGCGCAAGGTGATGCGGTGCTCACCAGACAACTCTTTCAAGGTGCCCTGAAGCTTTTGCGCCTCAGCGAGGACGGCTCGCGCGCCTTCGAGCACCAACCGCCCGGATGGCGTCAGCTGCATGCCACCCGCATTGCGGATGAACAGCGCCAGCCCGCAGCGCTCTTCCAGCAGGCGCAGCCGATTACTGGCGGCCGATACCGCAACCGGAAAAGTCGCAGCCGCCTTGCTCAGGCTGCCTGTGGCCGCGATGGCCAGCAGCAGGCGCAGGTCTGTCAGGTCGAATGGCATGCCTTCTCCAAAAGCGAACACCCTGTTCGATTAAAAGCGATTCTAGCCTAGCCGCCTTCTGTTCAGAATAAGCCCTGTCATTCTTCTGCCTTGGGTATCCCATGAACGCATTACGCAGCCTGATCCAACGCCAGATGCAGAGCGGTGCTTTGTACGCCGTGCTGGCCGCCCTGGGCTTCAGCTTCAAGGCGATTTTCGTCAAGCTCGCCTACGCGGCCGGGCCAGTGGACGCCATCAGCCTGCTGGCGATGCGCATGGGGCTGGCGCTGCCGTTGTTCGCCTGGCTGGTATGGGCCAGCCGTAGCCAAGGCAGCGCCCCTCTCAAACTGGGCGACGGTTTGCGTGTGGCCTTGCTCGGGCTGCTGGGTTATTACCTGGCCAGCCTGTTCGACTTCTATGGCTTGCAGTACATCAGCGCCGGGCTCGAGCGGCTGATCCTGTTCACCTACCCGACGCTGGTGCTGGTGTTCCAGGCCATCGCCCTGCGTGAACGGCCAAGCCTGCGCACCTTGTCGGCCATGGGCCTGTGCTACCTGGGGCTGGGCATTGCCTTTGTCCACGACGTCAGTGTCGCCGGGGTTGGCCAGCAGGTGGTGCTGGGCTCGCTGTGGGTGTTCGCCAGTGCGGTGACCTACGCGCTGTATTACTCCGGCACCGGGATGATGCTCAAGCGCATGGGTTCGATGCGCCTGGCCGGGCTGTGCGGCACCGCGTCCTCGCTGATGGTGTTGGCGCATTACCTGCTGGTGGCACCGGTCGGGCAGCTGTGGCAGTTGCCGGGCGCGGTGTGGACCAATGCCGGGTTGATGGCGGTGTTTTCCACGGTATTGCCGATCTACTGG
Source organism: Pseudomonas sp. WOUb67 (assembly GCF_050058005.1). NCBI lineage: Bacteria > Pseudomonadati > Pseudomonadota > Gammaproteobacteria > Pseudomonadales > Pseudomonadaceae > Pseudomonas > Pseudomonas sp. WOUb67. The sequence continues at coordinate 4,564,020 of NZ_CP170112.1, forward strand.
GTGGCGCTGGCGATCCAGCGGCTGGGGCCAACCCACACGGCAGCGGTGGGCAACCTGGGGCCGGTGCTGACGGTGTTGGCGTCATGGGCACTTTTGAGTGAAGAGATTTCGCTGTACCAGGTCGTCGGGCTGGCGGTGGTGCTGTTTGCCGTGTCGCGGCTCAAGCCGAAGGGCAAGAAGGAGGCCGCAGCAGCTACAGTTTCCGGGCCGGCACGGTCCCTGTAGGAGCGGCCTTGCGCCGCGAAAGGGCCGCAAAGCGGCCCCTCGGTATCAGCATTGAATCACGATTGGGGGGCTGCTTCGCAGCCCTTTCGCGGCACAAGGCCGCTCCTACAAAAAGCGCACCCGGCACATCATCAGAGCACCCGCTTGATCAACGGCTCCAACCGGCTAAAACGCAACCGCCGCAGCAGCTTGCGTACTTCCTTGGGGTGTTCGGCCTTCACCCCCAACGCCTCTGCCGAGCCAATCTTCGGCGCATGCCGGCGCAGCTCGGTCAGCTCCGCTTCCCGTGGCGTCAGCCATTGCCCTTGCGGGTCATCGATCAGCAGGCCGTTTTCCAGGTCCAGGTTGAACCCGCGCGGGTTCAGGTTGTTGCCGGTCAGCAGCGAATAGCGTTGGTCGACCCACACGCCCTTGGCATGGAAGGTATGCCCGGGATCGTTCCAGATCCGCACCTGCAACTGGCCACTGGCAATCGCGGCATGGCGGCGTCGGGCGAAGGCACGCAGGTTGTCTTCGTACAGATAAGGCAAGGCGCCACTGGCACTGAACGGCTCACCCGGGGCGATATAGAAGTCGTTGGCGGTGCGGTCACCGACGATCAGCTCAACCTGCACCCCCCGCTCCAGCGCATGGTCAAGTTCGCGCATCACCACCCGCGGCGGGTTGAAATACGGCGTACTGATGATGAGTTGCGTGCGCGCCGCCGCCAACAAGGCGCACATTGCCCGGTTCAACGGGTTGCCACGGCCCACGCCCAGCAGCGGAATCACCCGCAGCCCCTGCCCTGCCACGCTGGCCGGTGCTTCGTAGGCCATGCGCCGCAACCGTGCGCGCAAACGCCGTATGTCGCCGCGCAGGCTGCGGGTGGCAGGCGGTGCAGGCAAGTCGAGGCGCGGTGTGGCGGTGTGGTGCAGCAGGCGCTGCACCAGGTCGACCATGGCGTCGGCCAGCCCCGGCGACTGGAACAGGTGGTAGCGGTCCAGGCGATAGCGGTCGAAGCGGTGCAGGTAGACGTTGTTCAGGCTGGCGCCGGTGTAAATGACGCAATCGTCGATGATGCTGCCCTTCAGGTGCAGTACGCCGAACAGCTCGCGGGTCTGCACCGGCACCCCATGAATGACGATATCCAGCCCACGCAGTTGGCGCTGGGCCTGGTACCAGGCGGCGTTACCCGGCTGGCGCCCTCCCCCCAACAGGCCACGGCGGGCACGGAACCAGTCGACCACGATGGTGATTTCCAGGCCTGGCCGCTCGGCCTTGGCCTGGTACAAGGCATCCAGCACTTCCTGGCCGGCTTCGTCTTCCTGCAGGTACAGCGCGACGATGACGATGCGCCGGGTTGCGGCGCGGATGCGTTCGAGCAGGCAGGCGCGGTAGGCCTTGGCATCGGGCAGCACCTGGATCGACTCGGGCGATATGGCGTAGCCTGGCAATGCCGCCAGCATGGTTTCGGGGTTCACGAACGATCACCTTCTCTGTGCAATCACTGTTGGCCCTGCCAGCCGGCGGGGCCATTCCTGGCCGCTGCGCCGGGGGTGTAAGATCGACCCGGCAACGACTTATAACAACAAGAACCACGCGAGGCTGTATTTCTCTCTGCCCCTGACGAACTATGCCTCAGCTTGCACAGGAACAGCGCAATGGTCCACCCCGCTTCTACAAACCTGTCGCCGTCTATTGTAAAGAGTTGTTCCGTAAAGACCTTCGGCTTTCTGATTTTGCCCAATTTCACCACCATCGGCCTGGCGTCGGCGGTGGAAACCCTGCGCATGGCCAACCTGGCCGCGCGCAAGCCACTGTATCGCAGCGTGCTGATTGCCGCAGACGAGGCACCTGTGGTCGCCAGCAACGGTATGCGTGTGCTGCCCGACTACAGCATCGCCAACGCCCCCGAACTGGATACGCTGCTGGTGGTCGGCGCCAACCCGATCGACCGTGGCCGCAGCAGCCGCCCGCTGATCGACTGGTTGCGCAAGCTGGCTCGCCAGCACCTGCCATTGGGCGGTATCTGCACCGGTAGCTACCTGCTGGCCAAGGCCGAACTGCTCAAAGGCTACCGCTGCACCATCCATTGGGAAGACCTGCCGACCTTGCAGGCGCACTTCCCCGGCATTGTCATTTCCAGCCAGCTGTTCGAGCTGGACCGCGACCGCTATACCTGCTCGGGTGGTGTGGCAGCCATGGACATGATGCTGCAACTGGTGGCCCGCGAACCCGGTGGCCAGGACATCGCGGCCAAGGCGGCCGAGCTGTTGCTGTGCGACCGCGTGCGGGGCGAGCGCGATCGCCAGCGGGTACCGCTGCGCACCCTGCTTGGCAGCGCCCAGCCCAAGCTGAGCCAGGTGGTGGCAATCATGGAGGCCAACCTGGAAGAGCCACTGGGGCTGGAAGAACTGGCCAGCCTCAACGAGGTGACCGTGCGCCAACTGGAGCGGCTGTTCCACAAGTACCTGCAGCGCACGCCCAGCCAGTACTACCTGGAGCTGCGGCTGTCACGGGCGCGGGAGTTGCTGCTGCGCAGCGATGTGCAGGTGCGCGAGGTGGCGCTGGCTTGCGGGTTCAGCTCGCCGGCGCATTTTTCCAAGAGTTACAGCCGGTTCTTCGGCTTGTCGCCTTTGGGGGAGCGGCGGCAGGCTTCTTTGCATTGATCCAGATTTTGCAATAGTTTTGCCGGCCTCTTCGCGGGTAAACCCGCTCCCACAGGGACCTCACAGGCCTTAGCACTGTGCGATCCCTGTGGGAGCGGGTTTACCCGCGAAGAGGCCGGCACAGGTCTACTAATCCTCTAGAGCCAAGTGCGCAGTTTCCCGGCACATAAGCATGGCCACCAGTGCCACCAGTGCTGCCGCCAGCAAATACCCCGCCGGCGCCAGCTTGCTGCCGGTCACCTGGATCAGCCAGGTGGCAATGAACGGTGCAGTGCCGCCAAACAGCGCGTTGGCCACATTGAAGCTCAGGGCAAACCCACTGAAGCGCACCCGGGTCGGGAAAATCTCGGCCAGCAGGCACGGCAAGGTTCCGTCGTTCATTGCCAGTATCGCCCCAAAGCAAATCTGGATCGCCAGGATGACCAGCAGCGGTTGCCCGTCAAGCAGGCGGAACAACGGCACGGTCAGCCCCAGGAACAACAGCGAAGCCACCACCAGCATGGTCTTGCGGCCAAACCGGTCGGACAGCCGCCCCATCAGGAAGATCAAGCCGATGTAGGTGGCCAGCGAAACTGTCGAAGCAATGAATGAATCCCGCTCGCTCATGCCCATCTCACTGGACAGGTAGGTCGGCATATAGCTGAGCAGCAGGTAGAACGCCACCGCGTTCAGGCAGGTAACGCCAATGCCGATGGCCAGGCTGCGGCGGTGCTGGCCCAGCAGCTCGCGCAGCGGCGTCGGGGCCATGCCGGCCTTGTGTTCCAGGCGCTGCTCCATCTCCAGGAACTTGGGCGTGTCCTGCAGGCTCATGCGGATATAGCGCCCCACCAGGCCGAACGGCGCCGCCAGCAGGAACGGCAGGCGCCAGCCCCATTCATGCAGGGCTTCACTGCTGAGCAGTTCGTGCAGTACCGCCACAAACGCCGCGCCGAACAGCAACCCCGCTGCGGTGCTGGCCGGCACGATGCTGGTGTACAGGCCACGCCGGCCGGCCGGCGCGTACTCGGCCAGGAATGCCGCCGCACCGGCGTATTCGCCCGAGGCAGAAAAGCCCTGCACCAGGCGGATCAGCAACAGCAGCGCCGGCGCCCACAGGCCGATTTGTGCATAACCGGGCAACAGGCCGATGCAGAAGGTGGATACCGACATGATCAGGATCGACCACGACAGTGCGTTGCGCCGGCCATGGCGGTCACCAAAGTGCCCCCACACGATACCGCCTAGCGGGCGAACCAGGAACGACAGGGCAAACACGGCGAAGGTTGCCAGCAGGCCGGTGGTCTTGTCGGTCTGTGGGAAAAAGGTGGCGGCGATGATGGTGGCCAGGTAGCCGTAGGCGGCGTAGTCGAACCACTCGACGAAGTTGCCCATGAAACTGGCCCGGGCGGCCTTGCGCAGGGCTTGGCGTTCGGCGTTGTGTGTGGGGCCGGCGACGGTGGATGGGTCAAGTGTGGTGCTGGACATGACAGGTACCCTCTGGTTCTTTTAATTGGAGGCAGGGTCTGGTGGTCATACAGTGATTTTTTTGTTGTCCAGGCTGGCCTCTTCGCGGGTGAACCCGCTCCTACAAGTGCTGTGAAACTCCTGTGGGAGCGGGCTTGCCCGCGAAGCAGGCGGCGCCGATGCTTACTTGCGAATGATGTTGTGCTCCGGCCCATACGGGAACCTGGTGATGTTCTCGGCACCGTTGTCGTTGACGATCAGGATGTCATGCTCGCGGTACCCGCCCGCCCCCGGTCGCCCTTCGGGCAGCATGATCATCGGTTCGATCGACACCACCATGCCAGGCTCCAGTACCGTGTCGATGTCTTCGCGCAGCTCCAGCCCCGCTTCGCGGCCGTAGTAGTGGCTCAAGGTGCCGAACGAGTGGCCATAACCGAAGGTGCGGTATTGCAGCAGGTCGTGGCGCAGGAAGATTTCGTTCAGTTCACGGGCGATGTCGCTGCAACGCATGCCCGGGCGTACCAGCTTCAACCCGGCTTCGTGCACCTCGACGTTGGCCTGCCACAGGCGCAGGTATTCATCCGGGCAGTGGTCGAGGAACAGTGTGCGCTCCAGCGCGGTGTAGTAGCCAGCGATCATCGGGAAGCAGTTGAGGCTCAGGATTTCACCCTTGCCGACGCGACGGCTGGTGACCGGGTTGTGCGCGCCATCGGTGTTGAGCCCGGACTGGAACCAGGTCCAGGTGTCCATCAGTTCCGCATCGGGGAAGCGCCTGGCAATTTCACGGACCATCGCCTGAGTGGCATGCAGCGCCACCTCATACTCCGGCACCTGCTCGCGCAGCGCCTCCACCACTGCCGCACCGCCAATGTCGGCCACCTGTGCCCCGTGGCGGATCAGCGCCTGTTCCTCGGCCGACTTGATCATGCGCATGCGCATGCACGGCGCGCCAATGTCCAGCAACTCGGCTTTGGGGTAGCAGGCAGCCAGTTTGGCGTGGTTCTGCAGGTTGAGGTGGTCGTGTTCGACGCCGATGCGCGAGGCCAGCGGCAGCGCCTGCTGGATGGCAACGAAGTAGTTGTCGCGTTGCCAGTCGGTGTAGACGATGTTGTCAGTGCCGACCGTGCGCCGCCAAGGCTGCCCGCCATCGATATTGGCGCTGATCGAGACGACCTTGTCCTGAGTGATCACCAGCGCATAGGGACGGCCGAACGAGCAGTAGAGGAAGTCGCTGTAGTAGTTGACGTTGTGGTACGACGTGAAGATCGCCGCTTCGATGTCCTGCTCGGCCATGTAGGCCCGCAGCCGGGCGTGGCGGGCCGCATATTCCTGGGCCGAAAAGGTCGGCTGCACCTTGTCGCCGTTGCGGATTTTCAGGGTCTTGGGCATTTGCATGGTCGGGTTCCTTGTCGTTGTGAGCACGCTGTTCAGGCAGGCCGCCTGAGAAACATTGCAACAGAACCGACGAGGACGCTTTTGTATCTATCCGACCTGGAATTGGCGGGATTGCCCGTATCGATGGGGCTGCTTTGCAGCCCATTCGCGGCACAAGGCCGCTCCTACACGTCCAGCGTAGCCTTCACGGCCTACGCACTACCTGTAGGAGCGGCCTTGTGCCGCGAATGGGGCGCAAAGCGCCCCCAGTAACACCTTTACTTCAGGTCAAAACGATCCAGCTCCATGACTTTCTGCCAGGCGGCCACAAAGTCCCGCACAAACTTGTCACCCCCATCACTGCTGCCATACACCTCGCTCAACGCCCGCAACTGGGCATGCGAACCAAACACCAGGTCAACGCGGCTACCGCTCCACTTCACCTGCCCGGTCTTGCGGTCGCGGCCTTCGAAGGCTTCGTTGTCCGCCGAAGTCGGCTTCCATTCCACGCCCATGTCCAGCAGGTTGCGGAAGAAGTCGTTGCTCAAGGTGCCGGGTCTGTCGGTGAACACGCCCTGCCTGCTGCCGCCATGGTTGGCGCCCAGCACGCGCAGGCCGCCAATCAGCACGGTCAGCTCCGGCGCGGTCAGGGTCAGCAACTGGGCCTTGTCCAGCAACAGCTTCTCGGCCTTGACGCTGTAGCGGGCCTTGGTGAAGTTGCGGAAGCCATCGGCCAACGGTTCCAGCACGGCGAACGACTCGACATCGGTCTGCGCCTGGGACGCATCGACGCGGCCCGGGCGGAACCCTACGCTGCCCGTGTAACCGGCATCCTTGGCAGCTTTCTCAACGGCTGCGGTACCCGCCAGCACGATCAGGTCGGCCAGGGACAGCTTCTTGCCGCCGTTGTTGAACTCGCCCTGGATCTTTTCCAGCGCAGCCAGCACCTTGTCCACACCCTGGTTTACAGCCCAGTCTTTCTGCGGCGCCAGGCGCACGCGGGCGCCATTGGCACCACCGCGCTTGTCGGAGCCACGGAAGGTCGACGCCGATGCCCAGGCGGTGGAGACCAGCTCGCCCACGCTCAAGCCCGAAGCCAGCACCTTGGCTTTGAGGGTAGCAATATCTTGCTCAGTGATCGTGGAGGGCTCAGCTTTGGGCAATGGGTCTTGCCACAGCAACTCTTCGTTGGGCATCTCCGGGCCCAGGTAGCGCGCCAGCGGGCCCATGTCACGGTGGATCAGCTTGTACCAGGCACGGGCAAAGGCATCCGCCAGCTGGTCAGGGTTGTCCTTGAAGCGACGGGCGATCGGCTCGTAGATGGGGTCGAAGCGCAGCGCCAGGTCGGAGGTAAGCATCGACGGTGCGTGTTTCTTGCCCGGATCGTGGGCATCCGGCACGGTGCCTGCGCCTTTGCCCTCTTTCGGCCGCCACTGGTGTGCGCCCGCAGGGCTCTTGGTCAGTTCCCACTCAAAGTTGAACAGGTTGTTGAGGTACTCGTTGCTCCACTGCGTGGGGGTCGAGGTCCAGATCACTTCCAGGCCGCTGGTGATGGCATCACCGCCCTTGCCGGTGCCGAACTTGTTGGGCCAGCCCAGGCCTTGCAGCTCAAGGCCAGCCGCTTCCGGCTCGGGGCCGACGTTGTCGGCGGGGCCGGCGCCGTGGGTCTTGCCGAAGGCGTGGCCGCCGGCGATCAGCGCTACGGTTTCTTCATCGTTCATGGCCATGCGGCCAAAGGTTTCACGGATGTCCTTGCCCGAAGCCACCGGGTCGGGGTTACCTTCCGGGCCTTCCGGGTTCACGTAGATCAGGCCCATCTGTACGGCGGCCAGCGGGTTTTCCAGGTTGCGCTCGGCGGACAGGTCGCGATTCTGTTCTTCGCCGTGCTTGGCCGGCTCGGCCACCAGGTCACCCTGCCCTGGCGGTTGGGCCTTGACCTGCTCCTTGCCGTAGCGGGTATCGCCGCCCAGCCAGACCTTTTCCGAGCCCCAGTACACATCTTCATCCGGCTCCCACACATCGGCGCGCCCGCCAGAGAAGCCGAAGGTCTTGAAGCCCATGGACTCAAGGGCGACGTTACCGGTAAGCACGATCAGGTCGGCCCAGGAAATCTTGTTGCCGTACTTCTGCTTGATCGGCCACAACAGGCGCCGGGCCTTGTCCAGGCTGACGTTGTCCGGCCAGCTGTTGAGCGGGGCGAAACGCTGCTGACCAGAGCCCGCGCCACCCCGGCCATCGCCGATGCGGTAGGTGCCCGCGCTATGCCAGGCCATGCGGATAAACAGCGGACCGTAGTGGCCGAAGTCGGCCGGCCACCAGTCCTGCGAGTCGGTCATCAAGGCGGTCAGATCTTGTTTCAAGGCCTGGAAGTCGAGGCTCTTGAACGCCTTGGCATAATCGAAGTCCGGGTCGGGGCTGGACTTCGACGAGTGTTGGTGAAGAATGCGAAGGTTGAGCTGGTCAGGCCACCAGTCACGGTTGGTGGTGCCGCCACCTGCGGTTTGATGGAACGGGCATTTCGATTCGTTCGACATCTGCGGGTACCTTTGGGTCGGTTATCCAGATTTCCGGTCTATGCCAGGTGTTCTTTCAGCCGAGCGTGTGGGCTCGTGCTACCCCTCATCAGGTGTACACGGGGCTTGCGAAGCTGTCACGGCGGCTTGGCGCGTCTTGCACCCAGGTGCTGACACGCCGCCCGCTCGCGGAATTCGCGGGGCCACGGGAAAGACTAGCCGAGCTTGGGCAGAGTTCTAATAGAGTGGCTGTTGGGGCTTGATAGGCTGGCTCTGTCAGGTTTTCCTGTACCGGCCTATTCGCGGGTGAACCCGCTCCCACAGGGACACCACAGGGCCCTGAAGACTGTGCAGTACCTGTGGGAGCGGGTTCACCGAGGCGTCGAACCGCCGCGAAGAGGCCGGCACATCCATACAAGGCAAGCAGGCCACCCACATGCTTCAATACACCGCCAAGCCCTCTCTTCCCGGAACCTGAGCCCAATGAACCGCAACGACCTGCGCCGCGTCGACATGAACCTGCTGGTGCTGTTCGAAGCCCTGATGATCGAACGCAACCTGACCCGCGTCGGTGAAAAGCTGTTCATCACCCAGTCCACCGTCAGCGCCGCCCTCGCCCGCTTGCGCGAGTTGTTCGATGACCCGTTGCTGATCCGCAGTGGTCGGGCCATGGAACCTACGCCAAGGGCCATGCAGATTTTCGCCGAACTGGCGCCTGCGATGGACGTGATTTCCGCCGCCATCAGCCGCGCCCGCGAATTCGACCCGGCCAGCAGCTGCAATGTGTTCCGCCTGGGGCTGTCGGACGATGCCGAGTTCGGCCTGTTCCCGGCCTTGCTGCAGGCCCTGCGCGAGGAGGCCCCGGATATCAGTGTGGTGGTGCGCCGGGCCAACTTCCTGCTGATGCCTGGCCTGCTGGCCAGTGGCGAAATCTCGGTCGGTGTGAGCTACACCACCGACCTGCCAGCCACGGCCAAGCGCCGCAAGCTGCGCGACATCGGCGTGCGCGTGCTGCGCGCCGACGACCGCCCCGGCCCGTTGACCCTCGACGAATACTGCGCCCGCCCACATGTGATGGTGTCGTTCTCCGGCGACATGAGCGGCAACATCGACCTGGACCTGGCGCGCATCGGCCGTTGCCGCAAGGTGGTGCTGGCCGTGCCGCAGTTCGGCAGCCTGCGCGCCCTGCTGCGCAACACCGAGCTGATTGCCACCGTGCCGGACTACGCCGCCTGCGCCCTGGCCGACGACGGTAGCCTGCGCGCCGACCCGGCGCCGTTCGACATCACCGAGGCCGAGCTGTCGATGGTCTGGAGCGGCGCCCAGGACAACGACCCGGCCGAGCGCTGGCTACGCGAGCGCATCTTGCAGTTCATGGCCACGCAGTAATGCATCGACCTCATCGATAGCCACCATGAATGCCATCAAGTTCCGATGTGGCCAGCGCGGGCGGAAGATGGCGGCATTCACATCGACGAGGGCTCCCCCCATGAAAACCGGCATTATTGCTGCTCTGCTTGCCTTGCTGGCCGCCCTCGGGGGTTGTGCCAGCCCGGCCGGCACTGACACTGCCCAGCCCTACGGGCACTTCTATTCAGCCACGTCCATTTCCAGCGTTGCCCTTGCCCCAGGGCAGCGGGTGGCGGTGTTGCTGGGGCGTGACACCGAGGCAACCCTTGCCTACCTTGGCAGCCACCGGGCCCAGGCGCCCATCCCCACAGCAGGCCAGCGCATCCCGGTGGCAACCCTGAGCAGCGAGAGCCAGGCCTATGACTGGCTGGCGCGGTCGCTGGCGCAGCAGTTCGCTGAAGTCATCTTTTATGACGACCTGGATACGCTGCTCGGCGACCACCCGGATGTGATCGTGCTGCTCGATACTGAAAGCCGGTTGGCCAGCGCGGGCATCGAAAGCCGGGTGTTGGCACGGTTTTTCGATGACCAACTGACCTATATTGGCCGTGCCGAAGGGCGGGCGAGCAAGCGCCTGGGCGATGTGGCGCGGGTGGTCGAGGATGAGCGGGCGGTGCAAGCGGATGCCCTGCGGGATTTTGACGACGCGTTGCAGGCGTTACTGAGAGGTCAGGTTTGAGGGCCCTATCGCCGGCAAGCCAGCTCCCACAGGTACTACACAGGCCTCGAAACCTGCGCAGTACCTGTGGGAGCTGGCTTGCCGGCGATAGGGCCGGTACAGGTTCTTACTTACGCCGCTGCATCCAAGCAGCGCCCAGTCCACTGAGGCAGATCACCGAAATACCCACCAGGCTCAGGGTATCCGGCACCTGCCTGTAGATGATTACCCCCAGCAACCCGGCAAACACGATCTGGCAATAACTGAACGGCGCCAGCAACGCCGGGGCTGCATGGCGGAAGGCCTGGGTCAGCAGCAGGTGTGCAGTCATGCCAAAGCCACCCAGTGCCAGCATCAGCAGCGCATGGTCCCAACGCGGTGTCTCCCAGAAGAACGGCACCAGCGCACTCATCGCCAAGGTGTTGCACAGCCCTGCATAGAAGTTGCTGGTGGTCGGGCTGTCATGGGCTGCGAGGATGCGCGTCAGCAACTGATAGAAGCAGAAGCCCAGCGCCGAGCCGAAGGGGTACAGGATTGCCGGGGTGAACATTGCTCCACCCGGGTGCACCACCACCAGCACGCCGATAAAACCCAGTACTACGGCCACCCACTGCCCCACCGTCACCCGCTCTTTCAACAGGGGTGCCGATAGCGCGGTGACCAGCACCGGGGCAAGAAAGTTGACCGCCGTGGCCTCGGCCAGCGGTAAGTATTGCAGGCCGGTAGTAAACAGCAGGCTGGTGCTCAGCAGGCTCAAGGCCCGCAGCGTCTGCAACACCGGGCGGCGCGTACGCAGCACGTTGAGGCCTGACTTGGGCAGGAAGATGCCGGCCATCAGCAGCGTATGCACCACATACCGCGCCCACACCACCATGACGATCGGGTACAGGCCGCCGAGGAATTTGGACAAGGCATCGTGGCTGGCAAACAGCAACGTCGCCACCACCACCAAGGCGATGCCGCGCAGGGGTTGGTTGACGCCGGACAGCGGTGTACTGGAACTCATGGCTCTCTCGATGACGGCGCGCCAGCAGGCAGCGCCCAGGGAAGGCCGCACAGGCGTGGCCTGGCGGATGCAACTGCTCGAATTCTAGAAGAGATGCCGCAGCATAAGGAAGTTCATTTGCCGCTTGTCCATGCCGGCTGCAATTACTGTTCGCTGATCGACCACTTTGTACCTTGTACGCATGGCCCGGGCCTCGCTGATCACCGACCATCGAGTGCGAACCCTGCACACCCTACAAGGAATTTACATGCAAAGGCTCACCACCCGTAACGGTCTGGACCTGCCCGCAATCGGCCTGGGCACCTGGCCGATGACCGGCACCGAATGTACCCAGGCCGTGCACCAGGCGCTGGACGTGGGTTACCGGCACATCGACACTGCCACCGCCTACGAAAACGAAGCGGCCGTTGGCCAGGCCCTGCGCGACAGCGACGTACCGCGCGAGCAGATCCACCTCACCACCAAGGTGTGGTGGGACCGCCTGGAACCCAAGGCCATGCGCCAGTCGCTGGAAGACAGCCTGCGCGCCCTGGGCACCGAGCAGGTCGACCTGTTCCACATTCACTGGCCCGGCAAGGATTGGGACCTGGCCCGCAGCATCGACACCCTGGTGGCACTGCGTGACGAGGGCAAGACGCGCCACATCGGCGTGGCCAACTTCCCGCTGGGGCTGCTGCGCCAGGTGGTGGAAACCCTGGGCGCGCCGTTGTCGGCGATTCAGGTTGAATACCACGTGCTGCTCGGCCAGCAACCGCTGCTCGACTACGCCCGCAAGCATGATCTGTTGCTCACTGCCTATACCCCGCTGGCCCGCGGCCAGGCGGCAGCGCAGCCGGTGATCCAGGCGATTGCCCGCAAGCATGGCGTGCTGCCCAGCCAGGTGGCGCTGAAGTGGTTGCTCGACCAGGACGGTGTGGCGGCGATCCCCAAGGCCAGTAGCCGCGAGAACCAGCTGGCCAACCTGGCCGCGTTGAACGTGCAACTGGACGACGAAGACCGCGCGGCGATTGCCGGGCTGCCGAAAGACCAGCGCGTAGTGAGCCCGGCGTTTGCGCCAGACTGGAATAGCTAATCCCGAGAGCTGACGCGGCCCCCTGTAGGAGCAGCCTTGTGTCGCGAAGCGGCCCCGGCAACATCTGCGGCGAAGCTGAAAATAGGGGGCCGCTTTGCGCCCCATCGCGACACAAGGCCGCTCCTACCCGGGACCGCACACGGGTTTAGGCCGGTGTTATCACCTGTTTCAACCGCTCGCTCGCCGGTGCCGGCCGCCCGTACAGGTAGCCCTGGAAATGCGAGCACCCTTCCGCCGCCAGCCGGCGCATCTGCTCTTCCGACTCCACCCCCTCGGCCGTGGTCTTGATCATCAGGCTGTTGGACAGATCTGTAATAGCGCGGATGATCGACATCGCCTCGCGGCTGTCGCACATGTCATGCACGAATGACTTGTCGATCTTGATCCGGTCGAACGGGAACGAGCGCAGGTAGCCAAGCGATGAATACCCGGTGCCGAAATCGTCCAGCGAAATGGACACGCCCAGGTCTTTCAGGGCGCGCAAGGTGCGCACGTTTTCCTCGCTGTTGCCCAGCAGCACCGACTCGGTGATTTCCAGCTCCAGGCGCTGCGCCGGCAGGCCCGAGTCGGCCAGGGCCAAGGCCACAACCTGCACCAGGTTGGCATTCTTGAACTGCACCGGCGACAGGTTGACCGACACCGTCTGCTCGCTGTCCCAGCTGGCTGCCTCCTGGCAGGCCAGGTTCAAGGCCCGGGTGCCCAGTTCATGGATCAACCCGGTTTCCTCGGCGATCGGGATGAAGTCCATGGGCATGACCATGCCGCGGCTTGGATGCTCCCAGCGCAGCAACGCCTCGTAGCCGGTGATGTGATGGGTCTGCTGGTCGACCACCGGCTGGTAGTGCAGTTGCAACTGCCCCAGGTGCAGCGCGGTGCGCAGGTCGGTTTCCACCAGGCGGCGCTGGCGGGCTGCGACGTCCAGTTCCACCTCGAAGCACTCGTAGCGGTTGCGCCCGTTGCGCTTGGCCTCGTACAGCGCCATGTCGGCATAGCCGAGCAGTTGCTCGGCCTGGTCGTTGTCATCGGGAGCAATGGCAACGCCGATGCTCACCCCCACCGTGAACTGGTGGCCTTCGATCTGGAACGGCGGGCAAATGGCGTTGATCAGGCGCTGCGCGGTGTTGCACGCGGCATCGCGGCCATCCAGCCCGGTCAGTACCACGGCAAACTCGTCGCCGCCCAGCCGGGCCAGGGTGTCGTGCTCGCGCAGCTCACGGCGCAGGCGTTTGCCCAGTTCGCGCAGCAGCTTGTCGCCGAAGGCATGGCCCAGGGAATCGTTGATGTTCTTGAAGTTGTCCAGGTCCAGGCACAGGGCAGCGGTCAGCTTGGCGTTCTCGCTGCCACGCACCAGGGCCTGGCGCAGGCGTTCGTTGAACAGCGTGCGGTTGGGCAGCCCGGTGAGCGCGTCATGGTGCGCCATGTGGTGAATCTGCGCGTGGGCGGCCAGTTCCTCGGTGGCATCCTCGGCAACAAACAGCACGTAATCAGCCTGGCCTTCGCGGTTCTGGCTGAGCAAGGTACGGCTGCGCAGGGTACGTGGGCCCCGGGCGGTGTCGACCCGGGTCTCGGCAGCATGGCCTTTGGTGCTGCGGGCACCACGGGCCAGTTGCTGCTCAAGGTAGTCGGCTGCCGCCGGGCTCAGGCACTCGCCAGGCAGTTGGCCGATCATGCTGCGCTCTGGCCCGCCGAACAGCCGCTCGGCCTGCTGGTTGGCCAGCAGGATGCGCTGGCTGTCCAGGTCCTGGACGATGACGCTGGCGGGGATGTTGGCAATGACCGAATCCAGGAACTGCGACAGCTTGGCCATTTCCTGGCTGTACTGCTCGGCGAGTTCCTTGGCCTGCAGCAGCTCCAGCTCCTGGCGGCGGCGTTCGGAAATGTCGCGGGTAACCTTGGCAAAACCCACCAACTGCCCGGCATCGTCGTACACCGCATCGATCACCACATGGGCGTGGAATGCCGAACCATCCTTGCGCAGGCGCGAACCGATCTCTTCAAAGCGCCCGGTGCTGCGCGCCTGCTCCAGATTATGCGCGGGCAACCCGGCGGCGCGCTCGGCTTCGCTATAGAACAGCGAGTAATGCTGGCCGACGATTTCCTCGGCCTGGTACCCCTTGGCACGCTGGGCGCCGGGGTTCCAGTTGGCGACGACACCTTCGGGGGTGAGCATGTAGATGGCATAGTCCACCACACTCTGAATCAATAGCCGGTACATGATGTCGGGGCTTGCGACTAACGACATGAACTTTACCTGAACCTTCGAAGCGCATGAAAAGGGACCCCGGCAAGCAGTGGCCGGGTGTTGGAAAGCGTTGATGGCATTATGCCGCTCATGACGATTTTGTGAAGTGGCTCACAAAAATGTCGCTATCCCTCTTCAAGGACGAACGAAGGCTGGCAAACCCTCAATGGCGGGCGCCGCTTACCAGAAAATTGAGCAGGTCCGGTTCATCAGCCAGGGCAATGGCCTGCGCCGGGCGCGACAGGTTCGCCAATACGGCGCTGCAGAACGCCACGGCGGGCGGGTCTTGTGCGTAGCAACGCAGCAACCAGTCGCCCTCGCCGCCCAGCAGCTGCAACGCCACCGCCTGGCCGATGCCCTGGCGGCGGTACTTTTTCAGGATGAACAGGTCAGCCAGTTCCAGCGCGTCGATGCCCGGCAGTTCGCTGCGTTCCACCAGCACAAAGCCGGCGATGAAGCCGTCCGCCAGCACCAGGTAGGCGCCCCAGCCGTCGTCCTGCCAGTAGCGTTGCAGGTGCTCGTCGTGGATATAGAAGCGGCCGTCCACTTCGACGTCTTCCTGCTCCCAGCCGGAGGACTCGTAGGAATAGAACTGGTAGAGGTTGCGGATCAGCGGGGCCTGGTCAGCAGTGGTTGGCAGCAGCGCGATGGGCAGCATGATGGGGCGAGACTCGGCTAAAACCTGAATTCTATGCCATGACACACCAGCACTGCATGTCACCGGGCGCGCCGCCCCCTGTAGGAGCAGCCTTGTGCTGCGAAGAGGCCCGTATGAGCACAACAGTTTCTTAAGCCATACGGGCCTCTTCGCAGCACAAGGCTGCTCCTACAGAAGGCAGCGTGTGCCAATCGACTGGTCAGTACCTGATCATCACCGACTTCAGCTCGGTGTAATCCTCGATGAACGCGCTGCCGAACTCACGCCCTACCCCCGATGCCTTGGTCCCGCCAAACGGCACCGCCGGGTCGAGGAAGGTATGCATGTTGACCCACACCGTGCCCGCCTCGATCTGCGGGATCAGGCGCAGGGCCTTGGACAGGTCGTTGGTCCACAGGCTGGCGGTCAGGCCATAGGGGCTGTCGTTGATCATTTCCAGCAGCTGCGCTTCGTCATCGAAGGGCAGCACGCAGACGATTGGGCCGAAGGTTTCCTCGTGCAGCAGCGGGTCGCTGGCGTCGTTGGCCAGCACCACCGTGGGTTCGACGAAGTAACCCGGCCGTTCGACGGCCCTGGCCCCACACACCACGGTGTTGCTGGCCCGGGCACGCTCGAAGAAGCCAAGAATCTTCTGCAGGTGCGCCGCATTGGCCAAGGGCCCGAACTGGGCGTCCGGGTCCAGCGCCGAGCCAATCTTCAATTGCCCCAGCGCGGCCGCCAGTTTACCGGTGAACTCGTCCACCCGGCTGCGGTGCACATACAGGCGCTCCGGCGAGGCGCACACCTGCCCCTGGTGGACAAAGGCGGTTTGCACGATGCCGGCCACTGCCCCGTCGACATCCACGTCAGCCAGCAGCGCCGCCGCATTCTTGCCACCCAGCTCCAGGGTGGCGCGGGTCAGGTTGGCGGCCATGGCAGCCTTGCCCACGGCGATGCCCGTCGGCACCGAGCCGGTGAACGCCACCTTGGCCACCTCGGGGTGCTCGATCAGCAGTTGCCCCGCCTGGCCGCGCCCGTTGACCACGTTGAACGCGCCGGCCGGCACCCCGGCTTCTACCGCCAGCTCGGCGATACGCAGCAAGGTCAAGGGCGTGAACTCGCTGGGCTTGACCACGATGGTGCAGCCGGTGACCAGCGCCGAAGCGATCTTCCAGATACCGATCATCACCGAGAAATTCCACGGCACGATCCCGGCCACCACCCCCACCGGCTCGCGCAGGGTGAAGGCGGTGTAGCGTTCACCGCCAAACGAGGGCAGCGACGGGGTCATGGTCTGGCCGGTGATCTTGCTCGCCCAGCCGGCAAAGTAGCGCAGGAACACCACGCTTTGGGCAATCTCCAGCCCGCGCGACAGGTTGATCGACTTGCCCGAGCACAGCGTTTCCAGCTGGGCCAGCTCTTCGGCGTTGGCCTCGATCAGGTCGGCCAGGCGGTTCAGCACCACACCTTTCTGGTACGGCGACACTTCGGCCCAGCTGCCCTTGAAGGCTTGCCGGGCGCTGCGTACCGCTTGCGCCACCTCGGCTGCACTCGCCTCGGCGACCCGGCTGATGACCGCGCCGCTGGACGGGTCGCGAATGTCCACCGAAGGCCCGGCCTCGCCCGCCTGGTAGCGGCCCTCGATGAAATGGCCATGGGGCCTGGCGAGGAACTCGACCACGGCGGGTAACAGCGGGATATCGCTCATGACATGCACTCCTGGATGGCGGCGCCAACGTGGCGACGGGCCGATCTTCAAGCGCATGCCTGCCCGCCTGCCAGCCCTGTGCAGCGTTTTGTCAGGCAGCCTCAAGAGAATGTCACGCAGGCCAAATCAGCACTGCGGGCCACGCGGCACACTGCGATGACTGGGATTTCTGCACAAACCATAACAACATCGGAGATAGCCAATGCGTCGCGTCGACAGGCTCAGCATCTCGGCAGCCCTGGCCTTGGCCGTGGCGGCAGGCAGCAGCGCGGTGCGGGCCGACCTGCCCGCCGAACAGATCGGCCACAACACCTTGCCGTTCCCGCCAGACCCTCACCGCGTCTACATCCTTGATGTGGACTTCAAGAACCCCATCGCCGGCAAGGTGGTGGTGGTCGACCCCAAGGCCAGGCGCATGCTCGGCATGACCACCAACGCCTTTGTCGCCCCCACCGCGCTGAGCCCGGACAACCACACGCTGTATTCGGCCAACCTGTTCTATTCGCGCGGCACCTACGGCGAACGCACCGACGTGCTGGTGGCCTGGGACACCCAGACCCTGCAACCCACCTGGGAGGTGGTGCTGCCAGCCAAGCGCGCGTCGACGCTGACCGAGAAGTACGCCATGGGCGTCAGCGCCGACAACAAGCTGGCCTACGTCTTCAACCTTACGCCATCGACTTCGGTCACCGTGGTCGACACCCAGGCGCGCAAGGTCGCCAGCGAAGTGGCCATCAGTGGCTGCGTGCTCAACTACCCGGTGGGCAAGCGCAGCTTCGCCTCGCTGTGCGGCGACGGCCAGTTGCTGCTGGTGACCCTGGATGACGCTGGCAAGGAAGTGTCGCGCACGCAAACGCCGTTCTTCGACCCGAACAAGGTGCGCCTCAACGAACGCGCCATCGCCAACGGCGACACCTACTACTTCACCACCACCCAGGGCGAGGTGTACCCGGTGGCCTTCGAGGGCGGCAAGGCCAAGCCGTTGCCAACCTGGTCGCTGGTCAGCGACGAAGAGCGCAAGCAAGGCTGGGCACCGGGTGGCTGGCAGGCACTGGCCGTGGCACCGGGCCTGAACCGCCTGTATGCGCTGATGCACGACCAGCACACCGACGGCAAATGGGAAGACCCGAGCACTACCATCTGGGCCTTCGACCTCAAGACCGGCAAGAAGCTCGGCACCCTGGACTCGCCCAAACCGGTGTGGAGCCTGCAGGCCAGCCACGACAAGGCACCGATCCTGGTGGCCACCGACCTGGAAGGCGGTGTGCAGTTCTTCGAGCTCACCACCGGCAAGCACAGCGGCGCGATGGACCAGATCGCCGACACCCCCGTGCTCACCCTGGCCCCTTGGTAAGCAGGAGACCGGACCATGCTCGACCCTGTTCTCGTGATTGCCAGCAGCACGGCACTGGCCGCCCTGCTGGCCAGCGCCGCCAGCCACAAGCTGCGTGACCGGCGCGCCTTCAACGGCATCGTGCGCGCCTACCAGGTGCTGCCGACCACCTTGGCGCCTGTCGCCACTGCCAGCCTGGCCCTCGCCGAACTGGCCCTGGCGCTGGCCCTGCTGCTACCGGCCTGGCGTGCCAGTGCAGCGCTGGGGGTAGCGCTGTTGATGGTGCTGTACGCCAGCGCCATCGGCCTGAACCTGTGGCGCGGCCGCCGCGACATCGACTGTGGATGCTCCGGCCCCGGTGCCGCCCAGCCGCTGCGCCCGGTGTTGCTCCTGCGCAACCTGGTGATCGCCCTGCTCGCCGGCCTTGCGGCGTTGCCCATGGCCGAACGCGCCCTTGGCGTGCTGGACATCTTCGTGGTGATCGCGGCCGCAGCCGTGGCCCTGCTGCTTCATGTGACGGTGGATGGCCTGCTGGCCAACCAGCCGCGCCTTGCCAAATTGACCGGGAGATAACCCCATGCAACTGCTTATCGCATCGAACATCCTGCTCTGGCTGCTGCTGGTAGCGGTGGCTTTCACCGTCATGGCGCTGGTGCGCCAGATTGGCGTACTGCACGGCCGCATCGCCCCGGCCGGCGCGCTGATGGTGGACAAAGGCGTGACCGTCAACGACCCCGCACCGCAAGTGACTGCCGCCGACCGCCACGGCCGCCCGGTCAACATCGGCTACCGCGGCGAGCGTTCGCAGCTGCTGTTCTTCCTCGCCCCGGGCTGCCCGGTGTGCAAGTCGCTCCTGCCGGCGGTGAAATCCATCGCCAAGGACAACAGCGGTTCGCTGGATGTGATCTATGTCAGCGATGGCGACTTCGCCGAGCAACAGGCGCTGATCGAGGCCAACGGCCTGCAGCAGGCCAGCTACGTGGTCGGCCCGGAAGTCGGCATGACCTATCAGATCGGCAAACTGCCCTATGCCGTGCTGATCGACGCGGCCGGCACCCTGCGCGCCAAAGGCCTGGTCAACTCACGCGAGCACCTGGACAGCCTGTTCGAAACCTTGCACCTGGGCAGTGCCAGCCTGCAGCACTACCTGCACGGCGACCAGCCGCACAGCCATGACCATGACCACCCTCACACCCACCAGCACAGCGCGCAGCACTGACCGCGGAGCCGACCATGAGTTTTCTCGACAAACTGTTTGAACGCTCCAGCCGCCATGTCGCCGACACCACTTCGCGGCGCAAGGTGCTGGCACGGCTGGGTTCGCTGATCGTCGCCGGCGCCGCCCTGCCGGTGCTGCTGCCCATCGACCGCACCGCCAAGGCCCTGGCCGCCGATCAACCAAAAATGGGCGACCCGGGTGACCCGACCAGCTGCGACTACTGGCGCAACTGCTCTATCGACGGCTTCCTGTGCTCGTGCTGCGGCGGCTCGATCACCTCCTGCCCGCCCGGCACCGAAGCCTCGCTGGTGACCTGGATCGGCACCTGCCGTAACCCGGCCGATGGCAAGAACTACATCATCTCGTACAACGACTGCTGTGGTAAGCACGCCTGCGGCCAGTGCGCCTGCTCACGCAATGACGATGAACAGCCGCTGTACCGGCCGTTCAACAACAACGACATCAACTGGTGCCTGGGTGCGGCGTCGAAGATCTACAACTGCACGGTCACCATCATCCGTGGCGTGGCGGTGTAGCGCCATGCGCGGCATGACGTTACTGCTGCTTCTGTGCCTGCTGGCCCCCGTGGCCCAGGCCAGAACCCTGCCCAACCCCAACCAGCGGCCAGCCCCCGGCAACGAAGTGGCGCCGGTGCCGGTTGCCCAGGCGGGCTACTCGGTACCGGTGAACTACCAGCTGCAGTGTGCCGGCTGCCACCGTGACCATGGCGAAGGCTCGGCGGCCAACGACACACCGCGCATGCAGGGTTTTGTCGGTAATTTCCTGCGGGTGCCGGGTGGCCGTGAGTTTCTGGTGCGGGTGCCGGGCATTTCGCAGTCTGCACTGAATGACCAGCAGATCGCCGACCTGCTCAACTGGTTGCTGACGCGCGATGGCATGGCCGGTAACAGCTCGCCAGAGCAGTGGCCGGCCTATACCGGCGCGGAAGTGCACCGGGTACGCCAGCAGAGCATGCTGAACCTGCCCAATGTGCGCGCAGGCTTGATCGAGGATATGCGGGCCAGGGGCATTGCCATCGGCGACGGCCTCGGCCATTGATGAAACACGCAAGCGTTGTGCCTTCAGCCCGCCCGCTCAGCGGGCTTTTTTTCGCCCGTAGACTGCGCATAACCACGAAACACCTGATGAGTAGTATCTGCACAATTTTGCACCACCTGAGCGCACAAAAACCTCAACAGCCTTCCGCGCAAACTCGAGGAAAATAAAATTAAATACATACATATCATCAACTTAGGATGTGTCTGTATGTTTCAAGAAGTCCACGGGGCCCGATTTTTGCTTGAATATTCAAGTGATTTTTAAACTTTAAACAACACGCCAAGAGTCGCTAAAGCGACCCGTTTCAGCGTTACCCGTGCGAGGCCCCCAATGATCCCTGCAACCCGCGTTCAAGACGACCGTTTCCAGGCCTGGCTCAGCCAGGTCAATGAAGCCTGTGGCCACTTCAACGGCCGCAAGCTAGACCCGGGGTTCGTCGGCCAGCTCGAAAAGTGCCAGGCAGGCCAGATCTCCATGAGCATCGTCGACATGACCCAGGTGAACCTGTTCCGCGGCCCCCGGGAAATCCGGGCCAGTGGCGCCGACAACTACTATGCCGTGCTGCAACTGGCCGGCACCTCGCACATCGAGCATCAGGGTGCGCGCATCGAACTGCAAGCCGGCGACTTGACCCTGATCGACGCCAGCAGCCCGCTGGACATGCACTTTCACCAGCGCTCACGGCAACTGTCGCTGATCCTGCCGCGCGCCCAGGTGGAAAGCGGCACCCGTGGCACCGGCGTGGCCTGTGCCAAACGCATCGAGGCGCAAACGCCGCTGGCCAGCATGGCCCGGCTGATGATGCTGGAGACGGGGCGAACCCGGCACATGACCGACCACGAAAGCCAGGCCGTGCTTGATGCGCTGATCGCCTTGCTGCGCCCCGCCATCAGCCACGACACGGTGCCCGGCAGCCACGAGCGCATGTTCCGCAAGGCGCTGGCGCTGATCGATCAGCGCATCACCTGCGAACAGCTCACGCCCGAAGTGATTGCCCGTGAAGTGGGAATTTCGATGCGTAGCCTGTACCGCATTTTTGCCAAACACGGGTTGGTGATCGCCCAGTACATCCGCAACCGCCGCCTCGACTTCTGCGCCGAGCACCTGCGCAACCCGGCGATGGACCAGAAAGTGTCGTCGCTGGGGTATGCCTGGGGGTTCTCGGATTCGAGCTATTTCAGTACTGCGTTCAAGGCGCGGTTTGGGGTGACGCCCGGGGAGTATCGGCGCCAGCATGCCAACTGATCGTTTGCCTGTACTGGCCTCTTCGCGGCGGTTCGGCGCCCCGATAAACCCGCTCCCACAGGAAGATCACAATGCCTAAGTCCAATGCAGTACCTGTGGGAGCGGGTTTATCGGGGCGCCGAACCGCCGCGAATAGGCCAGTACAGGCAACCCATTTGGCAAGCCCAACAAACAGCCTGGCAGCCACAGCAAAACTTGCAGTAAGGCCCTGGCGCACAATCCAGCCAAATACCAACAAGAACCCACCCAGGATCCGTGCGTGATGCCCACCCTCGCCCCCCGCAAATTCGCAATCCCGTTCCTGCTCGCCACCCTGGCCAGCCCCCTCGCCCTGGCCGAAGACTGCGCCGCACCCCAGCGCCAGCAAGGCGAACAGGTATTCGCCCGTGACTGCGCAGCGTGCCATTCGGCACAAAAGGATGGCCCGACAATGATGGGCCCCAACCTGCACGACGTGGTCGGCCGCTCCCCCGGCAGTGTGCCAGGCGCCAACTACTCGCAGGCCATGAAAAGCCGCCAGGCCAGCTGGACGGCCCAGGCCATCGGTGCCTTCATCGAACAACCGCAAGCCGCGGTCCCCGGCACCTATATGCCCTACGCCGGGCTACCAGACGCCGGCGAACGCCAGGCGGTAACCTGCTTCCTCGCCGGGCTCAAATAACCCATTCCATCAACGCCCTTCCACCAAGGCCCCTTCACGGGGCCTTGTGTTTTTCATCGCCCTGGCACAACGCCAAAGGCAACTGGCAGCCAGGGCAAAAGCCCGCGCCGGGGCTTCCTGCATGATCGATGGCATGTCTTCAGGACTTCTGCCAACGCCATAACAAAGGAAGCCAGACCATGCACCACCGCCCATTTCGCCTCACCTTGGCCGCGCTGTTGGCCGGGGCTTCGCTGGGTACCTGCGCGCAGGAACTGTACAGCGATGCCGAGCGCCATTTAAACGCCAACGTGGAAGCCGTGTTCGGTGTATTCCACAGTGAAGAACGCTACGCCATCGCCCGCGACCAACCCGGCTCCACCTCTTGGCGTGAGGGCTACATCAAGTACGGCCTGAGTGGCGACCAACGCCTGGGCAGTGCCGGTTCGCTGTACGGGGCCTTCGCCCTGCTCAGCTCGGGCACCTGGGGCGACGGTGACGCCGCCGGTTTCAGCGATGGCAGCGAGCGCACCACCAAGATCGAGGACGCCTACCTGGGCTGGAAGTCCGGCAACCTGGTGCCGATGCTTGGCGAGGACGGCATCGACCTGTCGTTTGGCAAACAGATGATCGCGGTGGGCGATGGCTTCCTGATCCAGGGCGATTCGTTGAACGTTGGCCATGGCCTGGCCGATGGCGAGTTCGACCGTGGCGGCGCCTACTACCTGGCCGCGCGCAAAAGCTTCGACAAGACCGCAGTGTTGCGCCTGGGTGGCAGCAAAGGCTGGCGTGGCGACCTGATGTGGCTGCAATCGGACAACCGCGCCCAGGCCAACACCGAAATGCACGTGGCCACCCTGGAACATGTGGCAGACGCCGGCACGGTCGGGCTGACCTACATCGGCACTACCCATGTCGACGCGCAGTACGCCTCGCCGCTGCAGCAGGAGCGCGACGGCATGAAGACCTACAGCATTCGTGGCCAGGGCAACGCCGGGGTGGAGAACCTGTTCCTGTCCGGCGAATACGCCAAGCAGGACAAGCCGCACACGGCCACTGAAGACGCCTGGTACCTGGAAGCGGGCTGGACCTTCGCCGACCTGCCCTGGGCACCGAACGTCAGCTACCGCTACAGCCGGTTCTCAGAGCAATACGACACGTTGTTCTATGGCCTGGGCCGTGGGCTGGGCACCTGGTTCCAGGGTGAAGTGGCGGGCAACTATGCCGGGCCGTTCAACAGCAATGCGCGGATCCAGAAGGTGGGGCTGACGGTAAGCCCGACTTCGTCGCTGAACGTGGGGCTGATGGGTTTCAAGTTCGACACCCTCGATCGCAGCCTGGGCAATGTGGATGGGCACGAGGTTGATCTGTATGCAGAGTGGACCATCAACGAACACCTGATGGTGGTGCCGCTGGTGGGGCTGTACACACCTGAGCACAGTGCCGGGCAAGGCGGGACACAGTTGGGCAATGACAACAACAACAACAACAACAACAACCTGTATAGCCAGATTGTGTTCGTCAGTACCTTCTGAGCCAACCCCTTCGCGGGTAAACCCGCTCCCACAGGGATCTCACCGCTTTCTCAGGCAGTGATATCCCTGTGGGAGCGGGTTTACCCGCGAATAGGCCAAACGATGGTCTAACGATCAGGCACCGGCAATGTTGCCTCACTGTTCCAGGCGGTAACCGGTCGGCTGAACTGGTTCTCGGTCTGGAAATGCGCCATGCGCCACTGCCCTTCTTCCAGCACAAAGCGCACCGTGAGCCGGGCTGCATTCAGGTGTGATGCACCGTCGGCAAAGGTGCTGGTCTGCAGCATCACCCAGCGCCCTACGCCTTGCCCGTCGTCCATCTCGATCACCTCACTGGTCAGGAAGTGCACGTTCAAGGCAAAGTGCGCCGGGGTTTTCATGTAGGTGGCAAACATCGCGCGGATCGCCTCGCGGCCACGGTATCCACCGAAGCTGGCGGCATACCTGGCGCCCTTGCCTTCCCACACGGCTGCACGGGTGAACAAGCCGGCCAGCTCATCCAGCGGCGTGTCGGCATCCAGCCGGTCACACAGTTCCATGTAGCGATTGATGCACACGCGAATGGCCTGCTGGTGCTCGAACACCTTCAGGCGGGCCTGCAACTCAAGTACGTCAGTCATCGTTGTCCCCATCGCCGCCATACAGGTTGATCAGCAAGCGTTCGGCCACCGCCAGCAGCTTCTCGTCCGCACCTTTGGCCGCCACCAGTTGCAGGCCCACCGGCAGGCCGGCCTCGCTGCCCAGTGGAATGCTCAATGCCGGGTGCCCGGACAGGTTGAACGGCCGCACCAGCGAGGTCATGCCCAATACCGCGCGGGTGTCGGCGGCTTCTTCCAGGCGCAGCGGAAAGTCTGGCATGGTCGGCAGCGCCAGCACGTCGTAGCGGGCCAGGGCCTGGTCGACCTCCTCGGTAAAGCGCAGGCGTACCGCCTCGGCCTCGGCCAATGCCGCATCACGGGTCTGCCCCGCCGCCGCCAGGCGCCCGGCGATGTCGCTGCCAACCTTGCCGGTTTCCAGCAGGTGGCCACAGGCCTGGAACGTTTCGCGGTTGATCACCACCATGCCGGCCTCATAGGCCGCGCCAAAGTACTTGAGCTCGACATTGCCCAGCGGCAAGCCGCTGGCGCTGAGTGCACCCTGCACCACCTTGTGGATGCCCGCCTCGGCGGTTACCCGCAGTACGCCGATACGCGCCTGGGCGGGCACCTGGGCAGGGACAAAGGTGGGGTCGATCATACCCATGGCGCGCACCAGCATCGGCAGGCTCGCGGCGAACGGGCCGACGCAGTCAAGGCTGCTGTAGGCCGGCATCACGCCCCGGCGGCTGACCCGGCCAAACGTGGGCTTGAGGCCGAACACCCCGCAGCAACAGGCCGGCACGCGCACCGAGCCACCGGTGTCGGTGCCCAGGCTGAAGTCGACCAGGCCAGCGGCCACTGCAGCCGCCGAGCCGCTGGAAGAGCCACCGGGGATACGCCTTGGGAAGCGCGGGTTGGCCGCCGTGCCGGTATGGCGGTTGATGCCGGTGGTACCAAACGCCAGCTCGTGCAGGCTGACCTTGGCCGTCAGGCGCGCACCGGCCGCCAGCAGGTGGCTGACCACCTCGGCATGCCGCTCGGCCAACGGCGCATCCTCCAGCGCCTGGCTGGAGGCGCGGGTCGCGGTACCGGCGACATCGATGGTGTCCTTGATCGCGACCCGTGGGCCGCTGCCGCCCAGGTCGAGGGTTTCTACGATTATTGTCATTGTCATGCCACCCTTTGGAAAATGTATGCGGGGCAAATACATGAAATGTCAACTGAACATTCCAGTATTCAGACGCACCTTGGTAATAGCCAAACACGCGGAAACGTCTATGATGTCGCGACTATTTCCGCACAAGTAGTGAAGCGATGAGCACCTCGAAGAACAAAGGCCACAGCCATCACGACCCGGCCAGCGATGAGTTTCGCAAGGAAGACTTCCCCTTCTACTGGCTGGCCCGTGTGCATGGCCGCTACACCCAGAACATGGAACGGCTGCTGAAGAAGATCGACCTCGACGTGCCGCGCTGGCGCGTGTTGTGGATCCTCAACGAGAACGGTGAATCGAGCATTTCCGAAATCTCCACCCATGCCATTGCCAAGCTGTCGACCATCACCAAGATCGTCTACCGCATGAAGGACGACGGCCTGGTCGACACCGCGCCCAGCCCCGAAGACGGCCGCGTGACCCAGGTGCGCATCACCGAAGCCGGCCTGCACAACATCGCGCGTATGCAGGATGTGACCCGGGACCTGTTCCAGCGCAGCTTCAAAGGGCTGACCGAGGCGCAGGTGCAGCGGTTGAACAAGATGCTCGAGGTGGTTTTCCATAACCTGGATACCTTGTAGCCAGCCTTGTCTCGGTTCTGTAGGAGCAGCCTTGTGCTGCGAAGAGGCCGGTCCCGACAACACAAATGCTGTGGCTGTGCCGACCTCTTCGCAGCACAAGGCTGCTCCTACAGGGGTACGCGTTCAGCAGGCCTTGGAGGTTTCGCACACCCGGTGATAAGCGCGGTTGAAGTACACCAGCCCATCATCGGCACCGCCCTGGCGGATATCCTGGATCTCGCAGTAGAAAATGCTGTGCGAGCCCACTTCGTGCACCTGGGCAATGCGGCAGTCGAAGTTCACCAGCGCCTCCTGCATCACCGGCGCCCCGCTCTCCAGCAACGTCCACACGGTCGAGGCAAAGCGCTCCTCCATGCTCAGGTTGCGGTTGGCAAACACCCCGGATAATTCCTGATGAGTGCCGGCCAGCACGTTCACGCACAACGCGCCGTTGGCCTTGAACTGCTCGTTGGAATACGAAGAACGGTTCATGCACACCAGCAAGGTGGGCGGTGAGTCGGTCACGCTGCACACCGCCGAAGCCGTGAAGCCGAAGCGCCCGGCCGGGCCGTCGGTGGTGATGACCGAGACGGCGCCACCGAGCATGGCCATTGCGTTGCGAAAACGGGTTATCTCTACCATGGTCATGCTCCTCAGATATCCAGCACCAGCTTGTTCGACCTGGCCCGCGAACAACACACCAGGATCTGGTCGTTCGCGGCCTTCTCTTCATCGGTCAGGTACACATCGCGGTGGTCGGGCTCGCCTTCGAGCACCTCGCACATGCAGGTGCCGCACACACCCTGCTCGCAGGAAATGTCGATGCGGATGCCCACCTGTGCCAAGGCATCGAGGATGGTCTGGCCCTCGGCCACCTGCACGGTCTTGTTGCTGCGCGCGGCGACCACTTCGAAACCCTGGCCCGTGGCGTCAACCTCGACCTGGAAGTACTCCTTGTGGATGTGCGCTTCGGCGTAGCCCTGCTGGCGTGCGCCAGCGATCACCCAGTCCATGAAGCCCGACGGGCCGCAGGTGTACAGATGCGTGCCGGGTACGCCTGCACCGAGCACATCCGCCAGGCTCAGGCGCTGGGCTGGGGCTTCATCGTCGAAATGGGTAAACACCTGTGCCGCGAACGGCGCGGTGGCCAGCACGTCGAGAAAGGCACTGCGGCTGCGCGAGCGCCCGCAATAATGCAGTTCGAAATCGGCGCCCTGCTGGTGCAAGGCGTGGGCCATGGCGATCATCGGCGTGATGCCGATGCCGCCGCCCAGCAGGATCGAGCGGGTAGCCTCGGCCGCCAGGGGGAACAGGTTGCGCGGCGCGCTGATCTGCACCTCGCGCCCTTCCACCAGGGCCTCATGCACACCTGCCGAACCGCCGCGGGACGCGGGGTCTTTCAACACGCCCAGGCGATACACCGAGGCATCCGCCGGGTCGCTGCACAGCGAGTACTGGCGCACCAGGCCGGGTGCCACGTGGATATCCACGTGCGCGCCGGCCTCGAACGCCGGCAAGGCAGCGCCGTCGGCTCGCCCAAGGTCGAGCACGACCACGTCGGCCCCTTGAATCTCGCGCTTGCGCACAACTACGTTCAACAGTTCTTCATTCATGCTCGGTGTCCTGTAATAGCCAGGGGCGCGCGGGCGCCCCGTCAATGTCAACGCATGAACAGGCCGCCGTTCACGTCCCAGGTCGCCCCGGTGGTGAAATAGGCCTCGGGCCGCGCCAGCTGCACGATCAGGTCGCCCAGAAAGTCGGCATCCCCCAGGCGCTGTACCGGAATGTTGGCCAGCAGGCCCGGCAGCCGTTCGGCCGGCACCGCGGCATGCACCGCCGGCGAGTCGATGGGGCCGGGGGCGATGGCGTTGACGGTGACACCCCGGGCAGCGAACTCCTTGGCAAAGACTTTGGTCAAGGTGACGATTGCGCCCTTGCTCGCCGCATAGTGCGCGCCAGTGGCGGTGCCGCCGTTCTGCCCGGCCAGCGAGGCCATGTTGATGATCCGCCCGTACCCGGCCTCGGCCAGGTACGCGCCGAACACCTGGCAGCCAAGAAACACGCTGCGCAGGTTCAGGCCAACCACGGCGTCGAACTCTTCCGGGCTGATCTGCATCAGGGGTGTGGTCTTGGTCACGGCGGCGTTGTTCACCACTACGTGCAAGGCACCGAACTGTTCCAGCACCTGGGCCAGGGCCTGCTCGAAATCCACCTTGCTGGCGACATCGAGCTTCACCGCCAAGGTGCGCCCACCCAGTGCCTGCAACTGTTCGGCAGCGGCCTGGGCCCGACCGAGGTCACGGTCCGACACCACCACATCAAAGCCTGCGGCAAGCAGCCGGGCGCAGAAACGCTGGCCCAGCCCTTGGCCGGCACCGGTGACCAATGCGACTTGGTTCATGGCCGTCTCCTCAGAGGATGTAGCCGATACCGGCGAGGGTATCGTCACTGTTGATCAGGCTGATCACCTTGCGGTGGATCCTGAACCCGCCCTCGGCACGCACCAGGGTGTAGGTGAGGTCGGCACTGTAGTGCTTGAGGCTTTCCTTGCGGAACTCGCGCACGTTCTGCGCAGCGCGCACGGTGACGTTTACGCCGTCGTCGCCCAGCACGCGGATACGCGAGAGGGTGCGCACGGTACGCGGTTGCGGGCTGGTCGAGATCGACTCGCCACCGACCAGCCGCTGCACACGCAAGGCACGCATGTGGTGGTCGTCATAGGCGTAGTTCAGGGTGTTCTCGTAGTCGGTTTCCCGGGGGTCGATCGGGATGATGTAGGTGCCCTTTTCGGTCCACAGGTTTAGCCAGGCGTCGTACTCGCCATGGTCGAGCATGTCGCCTTCCTGCCAGATGAACGCGGTCACTTCATTGAACAGATTCAGGTTCATCATTTGGCCTCCGCGGTCATCATCTTCTTCCACTGCTGGTACGCCGCACGCATGCCGGTCTCGGCACTGACGTCGGAAACAAGGCCATCGGCGCTGGGCTTTTCACCCGGCAGGCCACGGTTGAGCATGATCCACAGGTGTTCACCGGCGCGGGCGCCCTTCTGCACCCGCTCCCACGCCTCGGAGTCGTCCGGCGTGCCGAAGCCCATCGGCCCCTGGAAGTGTTCGTGCAGGCGCAGGCGGTAGCGGTTGGCCGCCGCCGGGCCGCCGTCCATGGTGATCACCGCGTGGTGGATTTCGGTTTCGTTCACCGAGATCGGCTGCAGCACACGGAAGAACGCCATCGAGCAGGCCACGTTGGGGAACAGGTTGAGGTTGAAGCCCGAGCCGCCAACGGCGCGCACGATGCGCCGCACCTGCAACTCGTCGATGCCTTCGTCGCGCAGCTCGGCAGCAAGGCTTTCGAAGCGCTCCGGGATGGGTTTGTCGAGGTCGGCCTCAAGGTCGACCAGGTCAGGGATCATCACCATCACGCTGTGGCCATTGCCCAGGTCCTCGACATAGCCTGGGCCTTTGACGAAGTCGAACAGCTCCAGGGTCTGCTCATCGACCGAGGACAGGAAGCTTTTGTGCACCAGCGGGAAGTGGTAGGCGTCGGTGGTGTTTTCCAGCTGGATCTTCCAGTTGCCGGGGAAGCGGAAGCGGTGTTCGCCCGGCACCTTGATGCCATAGCCGGCACCCTGCTTCATGAACAGGTCCATCCACTTCTTCGCAGCACCAAGGAAGTCCTCCAGCGGCTCGATGTCGTCCTTGAACGTGGCGAAGACCATGCCGGCGTAGCTTTCGGTGCGCAGGCTGACCAGGGGCAGCTCGGCCTTGTCCAGGCAGTCGCCGTAGCTTTCCGGGTGCGGGATGCCGCGCAGTGAACCGTCCAGGGCATAGCCCCAGCCGTGGTACGGGCAGACGAAGCTGTTGGTCTTGCCCTTCTTGTGCTCGCACACGGTGGCACCACGGTGCCGGCAGCGGTTGAGCAGCACGTTGATGGCCTTCTTGCGGTCGCGCACCACAATCACCGGCTGCTTGCCGATGTAGGTGGTCTTGTAGCTGCCGGCTTCGGGGATTTCGCTTTCATGGGCGACCCAGATCCAGGTGCTGTGAAAGATCATTTCCAGCTCGGCATCGAACAGCGCCGGGTCGGTGTACAGCGAAGTGTGGACGCGGTCGGGCTGCACCAGTTCGGCCGGGTCGATTGCCAGGTTGATGGCGGGTATCAGGTTGCTCACGGGATTATTCCTCTTCTCAGGCGCGCTGGATGATCAGTTCACGGCCGACACGGGCTTCGACCTTGGCGTAGCGCCACAGCTTGTAGGGCCCCTCGCCCACCGCCGTGGTGCGGAACAGGTTGCAGGCGGCGTGCACGGTCTCGATGTCGGGCACATCGGCCAGCAGGTAGGTAGTCCAGGGGAAGCCGTCGGACGGGCCGACCATGCCTTGGTCGTCGTCCATGTTGCCCAGCACACGCACACCGGGCAGGTCGTGGATGCCGTTCCACATGGCGCTGAAGGCGGCCCACACCTGCAGCTGCTCTTCGCGCGGGGCATCGAAGAAGTTCTGGTTGATGCCCATGCAGAACAGCACGCGCAAGGCTTTGGTGTCGCTCATGACAAATCTCCCGAGGGTTACAGGTAGCCCGGCAGGGGCTGTTTGCCGAAGAACATGGCTCCGGCGTTCTGGTAGGTGACATCGCCCATGAAGGCGTGCTGGGTGACCACTTGCGCATCGTTGACACAGCGCGCCAGCGGGCTTTCGTTGTAGATACCGGTCATGCCCGACAGCAGTTGCGCGCTGCGCGCCACTTCGGCGGCGACGCGCGCGGCGTGGGTCGAGGACAGGCGCAGCAGGTTGGTCACCTCGACCGGCACGGGGTCACCGGCCAGCACGTGGCCCCAGGCCTGCTCGATGGCTTGGTAGAAGAACGCCCGCGCCGAACGCAGGGCGGCCTCGGCCTTGGCCACGTCGACCTGGGCCAGTGGCCGGTCGGCCAAGGCCGGGGCACCGGTGACCGAGATGCGCCCGCTGGCCATGCCCGACAGCTCGTCCAGTGCGGCGCGGGCAATCCCCAGGCCGACCACCGAGAGCACCTGGGTGGCGAACGACAGCGACGGGTAGCGGAAGAACGGCTCGTCCAGGTTCGGCTTGCCGCCGCGCACGAAGGTCCACTGCTCGCCTACCCGCACATCCTCGACCACCAGGTCGTGGCTACCGGTGCCGAGCAGGCCGACGGTGTCCCAGGTTTCTTCGATGCGCGCCTGGCTGCGCGGCAGCACCGCCAGGCGTGGCAGGTCGAGCTTGTCGCCGTTGCGCGGAGTGATGCCGACGCCGACGATGTCGGCGCCCATCGAGCCGCTGGAGTATTTCCAGCGCCCATTGACCTTGAAGCCACCGGGCACGATTTCGGCCGGCTGCGGCGGGAAGATGCCACCGGCGAACACGGTGTCGGGGCTGTTGCCGTAGATCTCGGCAATGGTCTCCAGCGGCAGCGCCGCCAGGTACACCGGGCTCATGCCGAAGCTGGCCACCCAGCCGGCAGATCCGTCGGCGTGGGCGATGCGTTCGATCATTTCGCAGAAGGCCGCTGGCGAGCACTCCAGCCCACCAAAGCGCTTGGGCACCAGGGCGCGGTACACGCCATGGGCCTTGAACGCATCGATCACATCGCGGGAAATGTGGCGCTGGCGATCAAACTCACCGAGGCGGGCACGATCTCGAACGCCATCAAGCAAGGCCTCGAAAGCAGGCCCGGAAGCAAGCGCCGACACAGGCGCGTCACGCAGGCAAAGCGAATCCATGGACTATCTCCGTCTCAGGCGCGGTTCGGGTGTTGAGGCTGGGAATGGCGGGCGGCGCTGGCCACTGGCAAGCACCGGCCACGCGGGGAAGCGAAGGCAGGTTGGGGCGGCATATCTGTCTCTCTTGTTTTGGGTGCCGGTGACAGATATTTGCGATTATTTACGTGAATTGTCAATTGAATTTTCACGCTAAAAACAGAGAAAACCACCTCGGTTATTTGCGCCTTAAGTCAGATAAAACCACGCTAATTACTGATTTATATGGATTTTTATAAGAAACGAATAGACCTTGGCTTATCCGCAAGCGCCAAAATATTTAGACCACTTTTCACGTAATTCGGCGAGGGATATTTCGAAAGGACTACGGGAGAAAGCAGGAGGGAAATGCGGATGGTTTTTCAGCGGACAGCAAAAAGCCCAGGCCCTCCCCGCACGGAAAGGCCCAGGCAAAAAATAAAACCAGCTCTACACAATCTTTAGCGCTAACGCGAACCTGTGGGAGCAACTGTCTTGTGCTGCTTGTGCCGGCCTCTTCGCGGCTAAAGCCGCTCCCACAGGTTCAGTGCTTACCTTGAGGCATGCGCAATACCTCTGGGAGCGGGTTCACCCGCGAACACCGGCAAAGCCGGTGTCATGCACCGCGCTGCCCTCTTCGCGGGTGAACCCGCTCCCACAAGGGTCTCTATGACCCCGGGTGAACGTGGATCTCAGCCTTCCTGCAACGCACGCGGCCGGTGGCTGCGTGCCTCGGCCTCCGGCGCCGTGGTCCCCTGCAGGTGGAAGTCGAACGCAAGCTCGGCAAAACGCTCGCCTTGCACGCCGCGGTCACGCGCCGCCGCAGCATCCTCGACAAAGCGCAGCTCGCCGATCAGCCCGTCACGGGTGGCGTAGGCAAAGTCGTCCCACAGGTACTTGTCACCTTCGAAGTTGATCTGCGTGGTCAGGTGGCGGTGCCCGGGTGCCGAGATGAAGAAGTGCACGTGCGCCGGGCGCTGGCCATGACGGCCGAGCAGGTCCAGGCATTCCTGGGTCGGGCCCTGCGGGTCGCAGCCATACCCCGATGGCACGATGGAGCGTGCACGGTAGCGGCCCTCGGCATCGGTGATGATGCGGCGGCGCAGGTTGTACTCGGACTGGGTCGAGTCGAAGTACGAATAGGTACCTTGGGTGTTGGCATGCCACAGGTCGACGGTGGCGCCGGCCAGCGGCTTGCCGTCGGCGTCGAACACCTGGCCTTTCAGGAACATCACCACGCCTGGGTCGGTGCCATCGTCCATGCGCGCTTCGCCTTGCGCCAGCGGCGCCCCGGCGACATACAACGGGCCTTCGATGGTACGCGGGGTGCCGCCACCCAGGCCCGCTTCGGCGTCCTTGGCGTCCTGCAGCAGGTCGAGGAAGTGCTCGATGCCCAGGCCTGCGGCCAGCAGGCCAGCTTCGTTACGGCCACCCAGGCGGTTGAGGTAATCAACGGCGTGCCAGAACTCGTCTTCGGTGATTTCCAGGTCTTCGACCAGGCGCGCGGTGTCTTGCAGCACACGCAGGATGATCTGCTTGAAGCGCGGGTTGCCTTCGGCGTGGTCCAGGCCGGCCACTTTGTTGAAGAAGGCTTGAATGTCGGCAGTGTGGGAAATTTTCACGGTCATCGTGCTTACCTCATATTGTTCTTGTCAGGTAGACAGGTGCTTATCAGCGGTCGTCGCTGTGGATCGACGAGGGATGCCGGCACAGGCCGTCGACCTCGATGTCCATGTACGGGAACAACGGCAGTTGCATCAGGGTGTCGTGCAACGCCTCGACGCTGGGCACATCGAACACGCTGTAGTTGGCGTAGTGCCCGGCAATGCGCCACAGGTGGCGCCAGGTCCCTTCACGCTGCAGGCGCTGGGCCAGTTCCTTTTCATCGGCCTTCAGCTGGGTGGCCTTGGCCGGGTCCATGTCCACCGGCAGTTTCACGGTCATCTTCACGTGGAACAGCATGATTATCTCCTTGTTTGCTGATCAGCGACGGGCGAAGCGCGCCAGGCGCTGTTCGTCCAGGGTCAGGCCCAGGCCTGGGGTACGGGGAATGTGCAGCTGGAAGTCGTGGTATTGCGGCGGCTCGTTGACGATTTCTTCGGTCAGCAGCAGCGGGCCGAACAGCTCGGTACCCCAGGTCAGTTGGCGCAAGGTAAGGAAGGCATGGGCCGAGGCCAGGGTGCCGATCGAACCTTCGAGCATGGTGCCGCCATACAGGCCGATACCGGCGGCCTCGGCGATTTGCGCGGTGCGCAGCACGGCACGCGGGCCGCCGTTCTTGGCGATTTTCAGGGCAAAGATGCTGGCGGCGCCGTCGGCGGCCAGGCTGAAGGCATCCTCGACACTTTCGATGGACTCATCGGCCATGATCGGTGCAGGGCTGCGCTGGTTCAGGCGCACCTGGCCACCCCGGTTGATACGCGAAATCGGTTGCTCGATCAGGTCGATACCGTTGTCGCCAAGCACCTGGCAAGCACGGATGGCCTGGGATTCGTCCCAGTACTGGTTCACGTCCACCCGCACGCTGGCGCTGTCGCCCAGTTCGCGTTTTATCGCCACCACGTGTTTGAGGTCCTGCTCCACCGGGTTGGCGCCAATCTTCAGCTTGAACACCCGGTGACGGCGGATTTCCAGCATGCGCTGTGCTTCGGCAATATCGCGGGCGGTGTCGCCGCTGGCCAAGGTCCAGGCCACTTCCAGGCTGTCGCGCACACGCCCGCCCAGCAGCTC
This sequence comes from Pseudomonas sp. WOUb67, assembly GCF_050058005.1. Classification (NCBI taxonomy): domain Bacteria; kingdom Pseudomonadati; phylum Pseudomonadota; class Gammaproteobacteria; order Pseudomonadales; family Pseudomonadaceae; genus Pseudomonas; species Pseudomonas sp. WOUb67. The sequence goes on from NZ_CP170112.1 coordinate 4,598,820, forward strand.
GCTGACCGGCAGGCCCAGGCGTTTGCCCTGGGCGTCGAGCAACGCGCTTTCAATACCCGACTTGGCAAAGGTGTTGCCCTTGGCCAGCTTGTCCAGCTTGAGCATGGCGGCGTTGATGTTGTCCGCCGGCAGGCCGATCAGCGCCGGGGCCAGGTGCGCGTCGATGTTGGCCTTGATGCCCTCGGGGCTTTCGTAGCCATAGGCCAGGCCACCGATGGTGGTGGCCTCACCGATACCTTCCACACCATCGCTGCAACGCACACGCAATACCACCAGGGTCTGCTGCTGCATGGTGTGCATTGCCAGCTTGTGCGGGCGAATGGTCGGCAGGTCGACGATAATTGCATCAATACGTTCAATCAGCGCGCTTGTCATTGTTGCCAGGTCCCGTCAGGTCGGGCTGCCCGTAGCAGGCCCGAATGGTGCATTTACTTGATTGTTCAAGGATTGCGCGAGACCCTGATGACCGTCCAATATCAAATGAATCTCCCACCATACCCTGGAGGTCTGATGGAGCTGCGCCACCTGCGTTACTTCAAGGTCTTGGCCGAGACCCTGAACTTCACCCGCGCCGCCGAGCTGCTGCACATTGCCCAACCGCCCTTGAGCCGGCAGATCAGCCAGCTGGAGGACGAGCTCGGCACCTTGCTGGTGTTGCGCGAACGCCCGCTGCGGCTGACCGAAGCCGGCCGCTTTTTCTACGAACAGACCTGCACCGTACTGCAGCAACTGCACAACATCACCGACAACACCCGCCGCATCGGCCAGGGCCAGCGCCAGTGGCTGGGCATCGGCTTTGCCCCCTCGACCCTGTACAACGTGCTGCCGGAGCTGATCCGCGAGCTGCGCCAGGACAGCGAGCTGGAACTGGGCCTGAGCGAGATGACCACGCTGCAGCAGGTGGAAGCGCTGAAGAGCGGGCGCATCGACATCGCCTTCGGGCGCATTCGCATCGAGGATGCGGCCATTGCGCAACAGGTATTGCTTGAAGACCCGCTGGTGGCCGTGCTGCCCAAGGGCCACCCGCTGGCCGGCAGCCCGCTCAGCCTCGCCCAGCTGGCTGGCGAGGCGTTCATCCTCTACCCCGCCAACCCCCGGCCCAGTTACGCCGACCACGTGCTGGCGCTGTTCGCCCAGCACGGCATGAGCATCCGCGTCAGCCAGTGGGCCAACGAACTGCAGACGGCGATCGGCCTGCTAGCTGTCGGCGTGGGCGTGACCCTGGTGCCAGCATCGGTACAACAGCAGCACCGCACCGATATCGAGTATGTCGGCTTGCTGGATAGCAGTGCCGTCAGCCCGATCATCCTCAGCCGGCGCAAGGGTGATGTGAGCCCGATCGTGCAGCGGTGCCTGGCGTTGATCGAGCAACAGAATCGATTGCCGGGCTCCAAGACTGAAAGCCTGCGCTGATCCCTGTGGGAGCGGGTTCGCGCTGGTACAAACCGGAGACATCGTTTACATTTCAAACCGGGGACATGGTTTACAGGCTAATACGCATGATCAGGAGGTATCTGATCATGCCCTGGAATCAAGAGTCCCCCATGGATCAACGAGTCAGATTGATCGGCGAATGGCTTTCCGGTGATTACACCAAGAGTCAACTTGCTCGTCGGTACAACGTCAGTCGCCCGACGGTCGACAAGTGGATATCACGATATACGGCAGGCGGCGCTGAAGCGTTGTCCGACGCATCGCGACGTCCTAGCAACAGCCCTAACAAGACCAGTGACGAGCTGTTGGCTCGCATTGTTGCGATGAAAGAGGCGCACGATAAATGGGGCCCCAAGAAGCTCATTGAGCTGCTGCGCCTTGAAGATCCATCAATTGATTGGCCGTCTCCAAGCACGGCGGGGCAATGGCTGGACCGGATGGGTATGGTGCACAAGCGCGGGCCAAAACGGCGCTACGGCAAAAGCCCCACCAAAATGCGAGAGGCCACCGAGCCGAACCAGACCTGGTGCATCGATTACAAAGGCCAGTTCAAGATGCTCAACGGCCAGTGGTGCTACCCGCTAACAGTTACGGACCATGCCTCGCGCCTCATCTTGGCCTGTAAAGCCCACAAGAACATCATGACGAAACCTGTCATGCAAACGCTTGAGTGGCTTTTTCAGGAGTATGGAATGCCAGAGGTCATCCGCTCTGACAACGGCAGCCCGTTTGCGTCGACGGGCTTGGCAAGGATGTCCACAATCGCTGTTTGGTTGATCCGTCTTGGAATTTTTCCCGAACGAACGGCACCCGCGCGCCCAGATCAGAATGGCCGTCACGAGCGGATGCACCGCAGCATGAAGCTTGAGCTGCCTCTGGGGGACAACCTGATTGATCAGCAACTGCTGCTTGAGCACTTCCGGCAGGAGTTCAACTATGTCCGGCCGCACGAAGCGTTGGGCATGAAACGCCCATTCGAGCTGTATGTGCCATCCAATCGGCCTTACCCAGGGTTCCTACCAATTGTGGAGTACCCCACCGGAATGGCTGTACGCAGTGTCAGGCAAAATGGTTCGATCAAATGGAAAAACAAGCTGCTGTTCATCAGCGAGGCGTTGTCTGGCGAGCAGATCGGCCTGAAAGAGGTAGAAGATGATGTTTGGGATGTGTTCCTGTGTGACCATCTCCTGGGGAGGCTTGAACGGGGTGCAAACCGCGTCCAAGCCTCAAATGTGTAAACCATGTCCCCGGTTTACGATGTAAAGGATGTCTCCGGTCGTACAGCTGCCACCCGCCCCCGTATACCCATCGGTATATGGATGTTCCCGTTGATCTGTTTCATGCTCCGACACGCGAATCGCGAAACGCCCGGGCTGCAAGAACAGATCAATAAAAACCAACGGGAGTCGAACATGGCGGGACGTCTTAACGGCAAAGTGGCGCTGATCACTGGCGGCGCGGGTGGCTGCGGGTTGGCCGCATCGCAGCTGTTCGCAGCAGAAGGGGCAAAGGTCGGCATTGTCGACCTGCCCGGCAGCAAGGGCGCCGAAGTCGCCCGGCAATTGCGTGATGCAGGTTACGAGGCCATCTTCGCCGCAGCCGATGTATCGGACGCACAGCAGGTGAAGGCCGCTGTAGCTGCCGTGGAAAACGCCTTCGGCCACATCACGGTGCTGATGAACCACGCCGGTATCCTCGCGGCCGCTCCCTTCCTGGAAACCAGCGAAGAAGAATGGGACCGGGTGATGGCGGTGAACGTGAAGAGCATGTTCCTGGTCACCCGCGCAGTACTGCCGGGCATGCTGGCGGCCGGTGGTGGCAGCATCGTCTGTACCTCGTCCATCTCTGCAGTGGTGGGCACACCGATGGAAGTGCTGTATTGCACCAGCAAGGGCGCCACGCACATGTTCGCCCGGGCCATCGCCGTGGAGTTCCGTGACCGGGGCATCCGCGCCAATGCCATCTGCCCGGGCTTTATCGCCACCGCCCACGGCCTGCGCGAAATCGACATGCTGCGCCAGCATGGCGTGGACGTCAGTGAACAGGCCATCGCCGCCGCCCAGGGGCGCCTGTGCCAACCCTCGGAAGTCGCAACCGCGGCCTTGTTCCTGGCCAGTGACGACGCCAGTTTCGTCAACGGCGCGCACTTGTTTGCCGACAACGGCTACACCGCCATCTGACTAGAAGAACAACAAGCAGGAGAGCAATGTGAGTACCTCTTCCAACAACATGCATATCAATGAATTCGGCCTGGAACACGCGCACTGGCGCAACTGGGCCGGCAACCAGTCCTGCATCCGCGCCGCGCGCGGGGCGCCGGCCAGCGAGGACGAACTGTGCTCGATGGTGAACCAGGCCAGCAGCAACGGCATGAACGTGCGGGTGGCAGGCTCCGGCCACTCCTTTACCCCGGTGGCACTCACCAACGGCCTGCACCTGAGCCTGGCCAACATGAGTGGCGTGCGCCATATCGACCATGAGAAAAAGCGCGTCACCGCTGCCGCCGGCACCACCATCAATGCCTTCGGCAAGGCATTACGTGCCGCCGGGCTGTCGATGGTCAACCAGGGCGACATCGACAGCCAGTCGATTGCCGGTGCCCTGACCACCGGCACCCACGGCACTGGCCTGACCCTGGGCAACCTGGCTTCGTCCATTGTCGGCATGAAGCTGGTGCAGCCCAATGGCGAAATCCTCAACGTGGACGAAAGCACCCCCGACCTGCTGCAGGCAGGCCGGGTGTCGCTGGGTGTGCTGGGCATCGTTTCCGAGCTGACCTTGCAGGTGACCGACAGCTTCAACCTGCACGAGCGCATCTGGCGTGAAGACTTCGAAAGCGTGATGGAAAAGCACGATGAACTGGCCAGCAAGCACCGCCACTTCAGCTTTTTCTGGTGCCCCTACGAGCAGAGCCGCCATTGCTATTGCCTGCCCGATACCGCCGCCACCTCCACCAGCGGGCGCACCACCGACGTGTGTGAAGTGAAGGTCATGGACATCACCGACCGCCCGGCGTGGGAGAGCGAGTTCGAGAAAGTGGCCTACAGCTCGGACGTGTACCCCATCGAGTACCTGCCCAACTTCCACGAACTGGAATACGCGGTGCCTGTGCGCCACAGCAAGGAAGCGCTGCGGGCCGTGCGCAAGCTGATGCTGGAAGACTTCCCTGAGGCCATCTACCCCATCGAATACCGCTTCACTGCCGGTGACGGGGCATGGATGAGCCCTTTCTTCGAGCAGGACAGCGCCACCATCTCGGTGTCTGGCCAGCCGGGTACCGACTACTGGGACTACCTGCGGGCGGTGGATGCGATCCTGCGTTCGTATGGCGCCAGGCCGCACTGGGGCAAGCTGCACTTCCTGACCGGTGAAGATGTCAGCGCCATCTACCCGCGCGCCGATGACTTCCGCAAGCTGCGCCGCCAGCTTGATCCGCAGGGCATCTACCTCAGCGAGCACCTGAGCCCGTTGTTCAAGTAACCTGAATTTGCTGCATACAGGGGCTGCTTTGCAGCCCAATCGCCGGCAAGCCAGCTCCCACAGGTACAACACAGGCCTCAAGGCCGCGACATTCCTGTGGGAGCTGGCTTGCCGGCGATTGGGCCGCAAAGCGGTCCCTTGCTGTGTCAGGCCTTGGCCAGGTAATCGATAAACAGGCGGAACAACTCGGCGTTGGTGGATATCTCCAGCCGCTGGTAAATGTTGTGCTTGTGCACCTTCACCGTCCCATCCGAGATATTCATCTGCCGCGCAATCGATGCATTGCTGTGCCCCTGCAACAGCAGCTTGGCGATATAGCGCTGGGTCTCCGTCAGTTGCCCCTGCAGGATCTCGACAAAGGCATCCTCCAGCACCGCCCCCTCTGGTGAAGCGCGCAGGCGGTCGGCATAGCGCAACCGGCAATGCTGGCCGAATACCGATGCCAGAAACGGCGCCATCCCTGCCAACAGGTCCATTTCTGCGGCACTGAAATCACCGCTGCTGTGGTTGCGCATCAGCGAATGGACAATCGCCACCTGGGGCCGCAACGCAATGATAAAGCCCACCTCCTCCACCGCCGTGCCGTAGTCGGAAGACACACAGGGGTGGATGTCCTTGGAGATGGCAAACCCTGAAGAGAAGAAGCAGTCAGGGGCCAGTTCGCTCATGCGCCACAACCCGGCCGGGTGCTCGTTTACGCACGCGACGTAGAACGGATCAAGCAGGTAGCCGCCGCGCACATAAGCATTCAGGGTGCGCTCGGTCACCGAGTGGTTGTAGCCGTTATGCACCAGCAGCGCCGGCTGGTTGAACTGGAACAGGTAAGCGCAACTCATGTCGAACGCCAGTTTGCTGCGCAGCCACGCATCCAGCGCCGGCCCCAACTGGTCGCTGCCGATTGCGTCGATCACCGCTGCCAGCCGGTTCGCCTCATCGTTTGTCATTGTTCACCACGCTCGTGCACGAAAGACCTGAGCGACCTTACCGCCTTGATCGGCAAAAAGCACAAAATCCGGGGCGCCCTGGACGCTCCGGATCATGTGCATGACGCTTTTTGCTCAGGACGGTTCGGCCGCCCCCTTGAAGGCACCTGCGGCGGCGTCCTCACGCCCCATCTCCTGCGCCTTGGGCACCGCCAGCCAGCTGGCCAGCAGCATCGCGATCAGGCCGCCACTCAGTTTGCCGATCATCAGTGGCACAATCAGCGACGGCTGGAAGTTGGCCGAAAAGGCCATGTGGTCGCCAAAGGTGAAGGCGGCGCACACCGAGAAGGCAATCACCAGCACCTTGTCCTTGGGCGGCATTTCGCTGACCAGGCGGAACATGGCCAGGATATTGGCCGAGGCCGCCAGCACCCCGGCCGCGCCAACACCCGACATGCCAAAGCGCGAGGCCACCCGCTCGATCGGCCGTGCCAAAAAGCGCTTGAGCAGGTGCACCATGGGGAACGCCCCGCACAGCATCAGGCCGATGTAGCCGGCAATTTCCAGCGCGCGGAACTGGTCGTCGGCATCGGCGATGATCGGCGCGAAGCCCCAGCTGCCGAACAGGTGGCTGAACAGGCCGGTGAAGTACTGCACGATGGAGGCCACCAGCACCAGCACCACGGCGATGTACATGAACTGGCCGAGCTTGAGGAACGCGTACACCATCAGCGTCGGGAAATAACGCAACGCCGCGGCCAGGGCGATGCAGAACAGAATCAGCGGCATCAGGTTGCGCAGCAGCATCGCCCAGGTGAAGTGCAGCGCCTGGGTGGCGGCGCCGGTGGTGGCGATGTCGGGACGCACGTTCAGGCCCAGGGCCTGCATGGTCATGGCAATGATCATGATGCTCACCGGGATGGTCAGCAGCCCGGCCATGATCCCCAGGGCCATGTACTTGTGGTCGACCTTGCGCAGCATGGCCAGCCCTACCGGGATGACGAAGATGATCGTGGCGCCGCACTGAAAGCCGGTGATCAGGCCGAGGATCCAGCCTTCCGGGCTTTGCGCCAGGGCCTTGGCCAGCTGGTAGCCGCCCATGTCCGACGCGATGAAGATGGGGCCGGCGATACCCGGGTCGGCGCCGATGGCCTGGAACAGCGGCGCGATCAGGTGGCTGATGCCCGCAGAGATGTACGGGATTGCCGCCATGATGCCGGCCACGGGGATGAAGATGGGGCCGATGCTGTGCAAGCCGGCGATGAACTCCTGGCCCAGCTCGCCTTCAGGGTTGTAGATGGATGCCACGGCACCCAGTACCGCGCACACCATGATGACGTAGATGACATAGGTGCCGATGCTTTCCATTTGCCGCCTCATTTTTAGAGTTGTGGGGTTGGCAGGACTGAAATGTCACGGGGCATCGTTGTTGTTATGGCGCGTGCAAGGCGTGCCCCGTCGAGGGCTTAAGCTATTCGGCAGGTGGTGGGCTGTCCATATACCGGGAGGTATATGCGGACGCGTCGCATGCTTTTTGTAGGAGCAGCCTTGTGCTGCGAAGGGGCCGGTATGAGCAACAACACTGTGTTGGTTTCAATGGCCTCTTCGCAGCACAAGGCTGCCCTACAGGGGAGTTATGTGTGTTGTCGGCGGCGGTAGGCCAGCAGCAGGAACACGAACCACAACGGCATCACACACAGCGCCAACCGGGTATCCGGTTGCAACGCCAGCAGCACCAGCACAAAACCAAGGAAGCCCAGGGTGGTGACGGCCATCGGCACCCCGCCCGGCAACTTGAACACCGAGGCTTCGTGCGCAGCCGGGTTGCGTTTGCGATAGGCCAGGTACGCCGCAAGGATCATCGACCAGGTAAAGATCACCAGGATTGCCGACACAGTCGAAATCAGCGTGAACACCGTCATCACCTCCGGGATGATGAACAGCAGGCTCAACCCGATCAGCATGCACACGCCGGAAAACACCAGGCTGTACACCGGCACGCTCAATGCCGAAAGCCTGGCGAACAGGGCCGGCGCGTTACGCCGCTCGGCCAGCCCGAACAGCATCCGGCAGCCTGAGTAGACACCGCTGTTGGCCGACGAGGCTGCCGAGGTCAGCACCACGAAGTTGATCATGCCCGCCGCCGCCGGGAAGCCGGCCAGCAGGAACAGTTCGACGAAGGGGCTGCGGTTGGCCGGCACCTCGGCCCACGACACCACGCTGATGATGCACACCAGCGCCAGGATGTAGAACAGCAGAATGCGCAAGGGGATGGTGTTGATGGCCTTGGGCAGTGAGCGATGCGGGTTCTTGGCCTCGGCGGCGGTGGTGCCGATCAGTTCGGTACCGGCAAAGGAAAACACGGCAATCTGGAAGCCGGCAAAGAAACCGCTGATGCCATGGGGCAGCACCGCACCCGGCGCCACCACGTTGGACAACGAAGCCACCACGCCATTGGGTGAGGTATAGGAGGTGGCGATCATCACCGCCGCCGTGATGATCAACAGCACGATGGCGACGATCTTGATGATGCCGAACCAGAACTCCACCTCGCCAAATATCCGCACCGCCAGCATGTTCAGCCCCAGCAGCACGAACAGGGTGAAGAACGCAGGTAGCCAGGCCGGGGCATCGGGGTACCAGTACTGAAAGAACCCGGCCACCACGACCACGTCGCCGACCACCGCCACGCTCCAGCTCAACCAGTATGACCAGCTCAGCACAAAGCCGGCCCGCGGCCCCAGGTAATGGGCAACGATGTCGGCGAACGACTTGAAGCGCAGGTCGGACAACAGCAGCTCGCCCATGGCGCGCATGACGAAGAACACGAAGAACCCGAGGATGGCGTACACCAGCAGGATCGACGTACCGGACAGCGCGATCACCTTGCCCGAGCCCATGAACAGGCCGGTGCCGATGGCGCCGCCTATGGAAATCAGCTGAATGTGGCGGTTTTCCAGCGTGCGTTGCAGGTGCCCTTCACGGTCGGGCGTTACCGGTTTGCTTTGCTCAAGGCTTGCGGGCATGTCTTGCATGGCGACCTCTTGTTATTGTTGGTCTGTCACGGGGTGCAACGCGGGTCAGCGAACGCTTTCGAACCCTTGCAGGGTGTTCACCGCATTGATGCCGATTTCGTCGACCATGTACCCGCCTTCCATCACGAACAGGGTCGGGATACCGGCACTGGCGATCTCGGCGCCCATGCGCAGGAAGTCTTCGCTGGTGAGCTTGAAGTGGCTGATCGGGTCATCCTCGAAGGTGTCCACACCCAGCGACACAACCAGGAACTGCGGCTTGTGCGCGACAATGCGCTTGAGCGCGTCCTGCAACGCCGGCTGGTACTGGGCCCAGCGCGTGCCCTTGCCCATCGGGTAGTTGGCGTTGAAGCCCTCTCCAGCGCCCGCGCCCTGTTCATGGGCGTAACCGGAAAAGTACGGGTAGGACACGTGCGGGTCGCCATGCAGGGAGGCGAAGAACACATCGGGGCGATCGTAAAAGATGTTCTGTGTGCCGTTGCCGTGGTGGAAGTCCACATCCAGCACGGCCACGCGCTGGGCGCCCTGGCTCAGGCAGCGCTCGGCGGCGATGGCGGCGTTGTTCAGGTAGCAGTAGCCGCCCATGTATTCCCGCGCCGCATGGTGCCCCGGTGGGCGGCACAGGGAGAAGGCGCTGTCGGCACCGTCGATGATGCGCTGCATGCCGGTCAAGGCAACGTTGGCGCTGCTGCGCACCGCCTCCCAGGTGCCGGCGGTGATCGGCGCCCCCGCGTCCATGGCATAGAAGCCCAGCTTGCCGTCGATGAAGCCGGGCTCACGGTCGATGGCCAGGTCGCGCACGGGCCACACCAGTGGCAGTGCGTCGTGGGTCTTGCCGGTGGCGGCCCATTCCGACCAGGCGTTTTCCAGGAAGCTTACATAACGCTCGCTGTGCGCCGCGACGTAGCAGCCACGGTCGAAGGCCTGTTCGGCAATGACATCGCCAAGGCCGGTGCTGTGCACCCGGGCCAGCACGGTGTCGGCACGCTGGGGGTTTTCGAACGAGGGCGTAATGGCGCCGTCCTTGAGTTCCGAGCCATGGTGCAAGCGGTGGTTGTTGCTAAAGACTGTCAGCACGCGAATGTCCTTTTTCAAGGGGTTACCGGATAACCAATTTTCGCGATAGACCGGTGAAAATGCTTTGCTTTATGCTCAACCAAACCGGATGCTTGAGCAAAATATTCACAGGGTTGGCCACCTATGAGCAAAGCCTTTGCTATCGAACAACTGGACGACACCGACCGCGAGCTGCTGCGCCTTTTGCAGGAGGACGGCACCTTGTCGAGTGCTGCGCTGGGCGAGCGCCTGTCGATGACCGTGACGCCCTGCTGGCGCAGGCGCAAACGGCTGGAGGAGCTGGGCATCATCAAGGATTACCAGGCCAACCTCGACCGCAGGAAGCTGGGGTACGACGTGATGGCGTTTGCCCAGGTGCGCTTTGGCAACCATTCGGCCAACGCACCGGATGAGTTCGAGCAGGTGATATTGAAGCTGCCGCAGGTGCTGTCCTGCCACAAGGTGACCGGCGAGGCTGACTATGTGCTGACGGTGTTGGCGAATGACCTGGAGAGTTATGGGCGGTTTGTCGAAGAGGTGCTGCGCCGTCAGCCAGGCATTGCCTCGATCCAGTCGAGCCTGGCGCTGCGCGAAGTGAAGGCGGTTTCCCGCATACCCGTGCCCTGAAACCCACCGCGCTCCGCTTTTGATTTTTGTAGGAGCAGCCTTGTGCTGCGAAGAGGCCATTGCAACCGAAGATGATCTTCAGCCTTACCGGCCTCTTCGCAGCACAAGGCTGCTCCTACAGGGTGATGCGGTAGCCTGAGTGATGGTGCAAGACAGTTGATCCCACAAAAAATCAAAAACGGAGCGCGCATGATCTGAGAGCGGCCTACTCCGGCAGGCTATATCGCTCGGCAAAGTACTGCCGGAAAAAGTCCACCGCCACCCGCACCTTGGCCGAGCTGGCCAACGGCGAGGTGTACACCGCCCAGATGTCTGCCGGCTGGTGATAGGCCTCCAGCACCTGCACCAGGCGCCCGTCCTGCAAGCTGTCGTGCACGTCCCACCATGAACGCAGCAGTATCCCGCGCCCGTCCAGGCACCACTGATGCGCCACTTCGCCATGGTTGGTCGACAGGCCGCCGGTCACCCGTACGCTCTCTTCACCCATCGGCCCCGTCAGTTGCCACACGCCGAACGGGTGGTCGCGCTCCTTGATCACCAGGCAGTCGTGGCTGCCCAGCTCGCCCAGCACCTTGGGCGTACCGCGCCGCGCCAGGTACGCCGGCGCGGCGCACAGCACCCGGCGGTTGCGGGCCAGCGGCTTGGCGATCAGGTTGGGGGCAATGGCGTTGCCTACGCGGATGTCCAGGTCGACACCTTCGGCAATCAGGTCCACCAGGCGGTCGTGCACATCCAGGCGAATGTCCAGCCGCGGGTAGCGTTCGGCCAGCTCCGACAACGCCGGCGCCACAAAGCGCCGCCCCAGGCCCAGGCTGCTGGCAATGCGCAACTGCCCGGCCGGCTCGCGGTGCTGGGCACTGATGTCATCGCCCATGCGCTGCACGGCATCGAAGATCTGCAACGCCCATTGATACACCCGCTCGCCCTCCTCGCTCACCGTCACCCGCCGGGTGGTGCGGTGCAACAGGCGCACTTCCAGGGTTTGCTCAAGCATGCGAATGCGCTTGCTGATGTACGCCGCCGACATGCCCAGCTCGTCGGCCACGGCCGCGAAGCTGGCGCGCTTGGCCACTTGCAGGAAGATGTTGAGGTCGTCGAGGCTGGGCAGATTATTCACGTATCGTGTTCCAAGAATCCATGATTGGCCAGATTATCTCCAGGCCAAGCCCTTATAGCATGGCCAGCACCTGTTCCCTAGACAACGAGTGCACCCCATGAGCAAGACCTTCAGAATCGCGGCAATCCCAGGCGACGGCATCGGCAACGAAGTACTGCCTGAGGGCATTCGTGTAGTCGAGGCCGCTGCGCGCAAGCATGGCCTGGACATCAGCTTCGAGTTCTTCGAGTGGGCCAGCTGCGACTATTACCTGGCCCACGGCAAGATGATGCCGGACGACTGGTTCGAACAGCTCAAGGGTTTCGACGCCCTGTACTTCGGTGCCGTGGGCTGGCCAGACAAGGTGCCGGACCACATCTCGCTGTGGGGTTCGCTGCTCAAGTTCCGCCGCGACTTCGACCAGTACGTGAACATCCGCCCGGTGCGCCTGTTCCCCGGCGTACCCTGCCCGCTGGCTGGCCGTGAACCGGGCGACATCGACTTCGTGGTCATCCGCGAAAACACCGAAGGCGAGTACTCGTCGCTGGGCGGGCGCATGTTCGAAGGCACCGAGAACGAGTTCGTGCTGCAGGAATCGGTGTTCACCCGCCGTGGCGTCGACCGCATTCTCAAGTACGCCTTCGAAGTGGCCCAGACCCGCGAGCGCAAGCACGTCACCTCGGCCACCAAGTCCAACGGCATGGCCGTGAGCATGCCGTACTGGGACGAGCGCACCGCCGCAATGGCAGCCAATTATCCGGAAATCAGCTGGGACAAGCAGCACATTGATATCCTCTGCGCCCGCTTCGTACTGCAACCGGACCGCTTCGACGTGGTCGTGGCCTCGAACCTGTTCGGCGACATCCTGTCCGACCTCGGCCCGGCCTGCGCTGGCACCATCGGCATCGCGCCATCGGCCAACCTGAACCCCGAGCGCAAGTTCCCGTCGCTGTTCGAGCCGGTGCACGGCTCGGCGCCAGACATCTACGGCAAGAACATCGCCAACCCGATCGCGATGATCTGGTCCGGTGCGCTGATGCTCGACTTCCTCGGCAACGAAGGCAGCGACCCACGCTACCGCGCGGCCCACGACGACATCCTCAAAGCCATCGAGCAGGTCATCGCCGCCGGTGACGTGACCCGCGACATGGGTGGCCAGCAGTCCACCCAACAAGTGGGCCAGGCCATCACCGCGCTGATCGAAGCCTGATGTACTCGGGGCCGATTGTCAGAAGTGTCTGACAATCGGCCCTTTGCCTCTTGCGAGCGGCGTGGATTGTATGCAAAATCTGTTAACCATTAGATATTGGTTAACCGGTGGTTAACCACCAAGGAAGGAGTGGTACCGCAACACCCCGGATGCCTGCCGGGTATAACAAGTACGCCAACGTCCAGGAGACGATGATGTCGCACAAGAATAAAAAGATTGATGTGTTCCTGATTACCGTGAGCCTGATCGCCGTACTGCTCACTGTAATAGGCCTTGCAGCCTTCCCCGCCCAGGCTGAAAGCGCCGCCAACCAGTTGTTCGAGCTGTCCACCCGCACCTTCGGTACCAGCGTGCAGGTGCTGGTGTTCGCCAGCACCCTGGCCGTGCTGTACCTGGCCTTCAGCAAGTACGGCAACATCCGCCTGGGCAGTGGCAAGCCTGAATACGCCACCGCCACCTGGGTGTTCATGTTCATCTGTGCCGGCATGGGTTCGTCGACCCTCTACTGGGGCGTGATGGAGTGGGCCTACTACTACCAGACCCCGGGCCTGAACATCGCCGCGGCCACCCCCAAAGCCCTCGAGTACAGCGTGGGCTACTCGTTCTTCCACTGGGGTATCAGCGCCTGGTCGATCTACGCCCTGGCCTCGCTGGCCATGGCCTACCACTTCCATGTTCGCAAGAAGAGCGGCCTGAACCTGGCTTCGGTGATCGAAGCGGTGACGGGCTTCAAGGCCACCGGGCCGGTAGGCCGTACCGTCGACCTGATCTTCCTGCTGACCATGATGGGCGCACTGACCGTGTCGCTGGCCCTCACCGCCTCTACCCTGACGCGCGGCCTGCATGACCTGACCGGCACCCCGGATACGTTCACCGTGCAATTGATGGTGATCGGCGGTGTGGCGGTAATGTTCTCGCTCAGTTCCTATATCGGTATCGACGGTGGCCTGCAGCGCCTGAGCAAGATGGTGTGCATCGGCGCGCTGGTGTTTGCCGCGGTCGTGCTGCTGGTGGGCCCGACCCAGTTCACCCTCAACAACACCGCCAACTCGATTGGCCTGATGATCCAGAACTACGTGCACATGAGCCTGTTCACCGACCCGGCCGGCGACGGTGCCTTTACCCGCAACTGGACGGTGTTCTACTGGCTGTGGTGGGTGTCGTACGCCCCGGGCGTGGCCATGTTCGTCACCCGCGTTTCGCGCGGCCGGCAGATCAAGGAAGTGGTCCTGGCCCTGCTGATGGGCGGCAGCTTCGGTTGCTGGTTCTTCTTCGGCGCGCTGGAAAGCTACAGCATGCACCAGTTCATCACCGGCGCGGTGGATGTGCCGAAAATGCTCGCCGAGCAAGGCGGCGAATCGGCCGTGACGCACCTGCTGCTGGCCTTGCCGTGGGGCCAGGTGTTCCTCGGTGTGTACCTGTTCATCATGGCCATCTTCTGTGCTTCGCACATGGATGCCGCGGCCTACGCGGTGGCTGCCACCAGCACCCGCAACCTGCGTGAAGGTGACGACCCGACACCCACCCACCGCCTGTTCTGGTGCGTGGTGCTGACCCTGGTGCCGCTGGCCATGCTGTTCGCCAAGGCCTCGCTGTCGACCATGAAGACCGCCGTGGTGCTCACCGCAATCCCGTTCATGGTGATTCTGCTGGTGAAGATCTACGGCTTCTTCAAGTGGATGTTCGCCGACTACGGCCAGGTACCGGCCCATGTCATTGAAGAAGAGGCTGCACGGATGGCCGGTGAACAGCCTGCCGAACATGCCCCGCGCAGCGCTGCTGCCGTGCATTGATTCAATCAGAGGGGCCGTACTGTGGCCCCTCTGAAGGGTTGCAAATTTTTTTGCCTGATCTGTTAACCAGCAGATACGCGTTAACCAACAACTATAAACCGAGCTTGTGAGAAACCAGTCATGAACGACTTCAAACGCCTGCCCGCCGATTTCTGCGCGAACGCCGACGAGGCCTTCACCATCCCGGCCAATTTCTACACCAAGGCCGCGGTGTTCGAACACGAGAAAGAAGCCATCTTCGCCCGCAGCTGGATCTGCGTGGGCCACCGCAGCGAAGTGGCAGACAACAATGCCTACATCACCCGCGAGGTGATTGGCGAAAGCATCATCGTCGTGCGCGGCCGTGACAGCGTGCTGCGTGCGTTCTACAACGTCTGCCCGCACCGTGGCCACCAACTGCTCAGCGGCAGCGGCAAGGCCAAGAACGTCATCACCTGCCCGTACCACGCCTGGACCTTCAAGCTCGACGGTGAACTGGCCCACGCCCGTAACTGCGACAACGTGGTCAACTTCGACAAAGAGAACTCAACCCTGGTGCAGCTGCGCGTGGAGGAATACGCCGGTTTCATCTTCATCAACATGGACATGGACGCGGGCTCCGTCGAAGACCAGCTGCCAGGCATGCAAGCACGCATGCGCGAAGCCTGCGCGGTGATCGACGACCTGCACCTGGCGGCGCGTTTCGTCAGCGACACCCCGGCCAACTGGAAGTCGATCGTCGACAACTACCTGGAATGCTACCACTGCGCCCCGGCCCACCCAGGCTTCTCCGACTCGGTAGACGTCGGCCAGTACAGCCACACCATGCACGGTAACTGGACCCTGCAATATGGCCTGGCCAAGCCTTCGGAGCAGTCGTTCAAGTTTGACGAAAACGTGAAGGACCCATCGTTCGCCGGTTTCTGGGCCTGGCCGTGCACCATGTTCAACGTGCCGCCAGGGGCCAACTTCATGACCGTGATCTACGAGTTCCCGGTCGATGCCGAAACCACCCTGCAGCACTACGACATCTACTTCCTCAACAAGGACATCACCGAGGAACAGCAGAAGCTGATCGACTGGTACCGCGAAGTGTTCCGCCCAGAAGACCTGCGCCTGGTCGAAAGCGTGCAGAAGGGCCTGAAGTCGCGTGGCTACCGTGGCCAGGGCCGGATCATGGCCGACCGCGAGCGCAGTGGCATGAGCGAACACGGCATTGCCCACTTCCACAACCTGATCGCCGTGGCCCACCTCGACGATTGATGGCAACCGCTCCACGTTTATTTGCACGTAAAGGTGCGCGGCAGGGCCTGCCGCGCGCCCAGGCAGTCGAGGTGAACCATGGCCAACACTTATGAAATGTTCAGCGTACGCGTCACCGACGTGGAACACGCCACGCCGCTGATCAAGCGCTTTACCCTGGCCCGCGAAGACGGCGCGGCGATGCCCGCCTTCACCGGCGGCAGCCACGTCATCGTGCAGATGCAAGGCGCTGACGGCAGCCAGTTCAGCAACGCCTATTCGTTGATGAGCGACCCACGCGACACCCGCAGCTACCAGATCGGCGTGCGCCTGGAAGAGCAGTCCAAGGGCGGCTCGGCGTTCATGCACCAGCAGGTCGAAGTCGGCACCCGCCTGACCATCTCCTCGCCCAACAACCTGTTCGCCCTCGACCCTTCGGCCGGCCGTCATGTGCTGATTGCCGGCGGCATCGGCATTACCCCGTTCCTGGCGCAACTGCATGAGCTGGAAGGCGGCAGCACCGACTACGAACTGCACTATGCCTTCCGCGCCCCAGAGCACGGCGCGTTCCAGGACCAGTTGGCCAACGGCCCGCACGCTGCCAACACGCATTTCTACATCGACAGCCTCGACCGCAAGCTTGACCTGGCCGCCCTGTGCGCGGGGCTGGACGAGCAAGCGCACCTGTACGTCTGCGGCCCGAAACCACTGATCGACGCGGTCATCGCCTGCGCCGCCCAGGCCGGCATTGCCGAGCAGCGCGTGCATTGGGAACAGTTTGCCGCCACCCCGGTCACCGGCAGTGCCTTTACCGTGGTGCTGGCGCAATCGGGCGTCGAACTGCAGGTGGAAGAAGGCATGACCATCCTGCAGGCCATCGAGAAATCCAAGGCCGCCAAGGTCGAGTGCCTGTGCCGCGAAGGCGTGTGCGGTACGTGCGAGACGGCCATCCTTGAAGGTGAAGCCGAGCATTACGACCAGTACCTGAGCGACGAAGAGAAGGCCGCGCAGCAGAGCATCATGCTGTGCGTCTCGCGCGCCCGCACGGCCCGCCTGGTGCTGGACCTGTAATTTTCACGGTCCCCTGTGGGAGCGGGTTTACCCGCGAATCAGGCGCCGCGGTGCCTGGCACCGGCTTCGCCGGTGTTCGCGGCTAAAGCCGCTCCCGCAGGGCCGCGTGAACATTGCGTCAAGTGATCACCCGCGCCGTCAACCCAAAGTTGACAAGATGCGTATACTGGCAGGCTCTTGGCCCAGATCAGGACACCCTGCCGATGTTGGAAAACAGCTTCGCCTTCCGTCTCAAGGAACTGCTCGAACATCACAAGCTGACCCTGCAAGCCGTGGGCACGGCCTTGGGCATCTCGCGCACCGCCGTGCACAAGTGGACCCGAGGCGGCGAGATCGACTACGACAACCTGCGCAAGCTGGCCGACTTTCTCAAGGTTAACTGGATCTGGCTGCGCTATGGCGACGAAGCCCTGCAGAACATCCAGCAACCGCAGGTGGTCGAGCTGCCGATGACCGACGTGCGTCGGCGCCTGACTGCCGAGATCATGGAAAGCGAAGCGCGCATGAAGCTGGCCCAGGAAGGCGCGCGCATCGTCACCTGGGAATGGAACCTGATCAGTGACGAAGTCACCTACTCGCCCAACGTCGAGCAAGTGTATGGCTGGCCGGTCCACCACAACGAAGACTTCTGGAAGCACCTGCCCGACGAAGACGTGCAGCGCATGCAGGTGATGTACGCCGACGCGGTGGCAGACGGCAGTGGCTGTGAATGCGACTTCCGCATCACCCGCCCGGACGGTGAAGTCCGCTGGATTTCCTCCCGCGCCACCGTGGTGCGCGACAGCGCCGGGCGCTCGGTGAAGATGGTCGGCATCAGCATGGACAACACCGAACGCCAGGTGGCCCAGCAGGCGCTGAGCCAGAGCGAGGAACGCTTCCGGGCGATCTTCGAGCTGGCCTGGGGCGCCTTGGCCTACATCGATCCGGACGGCACCTGGCAACGGGTCAACAACAGCCTGTGCGAGTTGCTGGGCTACAGCGCCGAAGAGCTCTACGGCATGACCTTCCAGCAGATCACCCACGCCGACGACCTGGCGCAGAACCTGCAACTACTGCAACGCATGCTGGCCGGTGAAACCGAGCGCTACGAAGTGGAAAAACGCGTGCGCCACAAGAACGGCGAGTACATCTGGGTACGCGCCCGCACCTCGCTGCAGCGCCGGGACAACGGCGAACCGGAACACCTGATCAGCGTGTTCGAAGACATCAGCGCCGAGCGCCAGGAGCATGAACGGCTACAGGCGCACATTGCCGCGCTGGAGGTTCGACTGGCCGCTTTGTGATAGGGCTACCGGCCCTATCGCCGGCAAGCCAGCTCCCACAGGTAGGGCGCATGGCTTGAACTTGATGCGGTCGAGGTGGGAGCTGGCTTGCCGGCGATGGGCTGCGCAGCAGCCCCCTGCAACCTGGACTGACCGGGATCAGGCTCTAATTTTCGAGGTGATCGCTGCGCAACCAGTCGATAAACCGCGCAAACAACTCGGACTGCGAGTTGATCTCCAGTTTCAGGTACAGGTTCTTGCGGTGCATGCGCACGGTCTCCGGCGAGATGCCCAGCTCCAGCGCGGTCGACTTCACCGAGTGCCCGCGCAGGATCATGTGTGCCACTTCCCGCTCGCGGTCGGTCAGCACCTGGCAACCAAAGCTGTCGAACGCCGCCTGCAAGCTGCCGTGTTCGGCCGATGCTGCGCCGGGCTCCAGGTTATGCCGGGCATAACGCCCCAGCAGTTCCCGCACCATG
This sequence comes from Pseudomonas sp. WOUb67, assembly GCF_050058005.1. Classification (NCBI taxonomy): domain Bacteria; kingdom Pseudomonadati; phylum Pseudomonadota; class Gammaproteobacteria; order Pseudomonadales; family Pseudomonadaceae; genus Pseudomonas; species Pseudomonas sp. WOUb67. The sequence goes on from NZ_CP170112.1 coordinate 4,617,507, forward strand.
GGCTCCAGCGCCCGCAGCAGGTCGACCTGCCCGGCACTCAGGGGCGTGCCGCTGCAACCCTGGAACAGGCTCAGCGACAACTTGCGGCCAGCACTGAGGTCGACGATGTAATAGCTGTCTTCGCTGCAACCGGTACCCAGGTAATAAGCCTTGTAGTAGTCGCTGTCGAAGAAGTTGTCGGGGGCGATTTCCTGCAGGTGGTAAAAGCCTTCGGCCAGGCCGCTTTGCACGGCCAGGCAGAACGGGTCGAGCAGGTAGCCAGCACTGAAATAACGCTCCAGCACGGCGGCGTGGTGCAGCTCGGGAATACCTTGCTGGTACAGCAGCTGCGGCGCCCGCCCCTGGCATTCAAGGCTGATCATCATCGATTCAACCTGCACCAGCTGGCCAATGGCGGCGGCTACGTACTCCAGCGCCTCGGGCGTATCGCTATTGGCCAGCGCACGCTGCAGCGCCGCATGCCATTGCTGCAGCGCGCCCATTGTCAGGGTAAGCGGGGTGTCGGGAGTGGCCTGGGTCATGCCCGGCAGTCTAGCCTGCCAGGCACGCCCCCGCACAGCCCTTTGCACCAGGTTCATCGGCCCTGGTAAAGGCCAAGCGCGGTCAGTTCGCGCGCGGTTTCGATAATGCACTGGCGCAAGGTCTCGACGATCTCGTCCACCTGCGCATGGGTAACGATCAGCGGCGGCGACATCACGTTAAGGTGCATGATCGGGCGCACCAGCAACCCGCGTGCCTGGGCCTTGCTGTGGATGCGCTCACCGATGTTCACCTGATCGGGGAACAGCGCCTTGCTGGCCTTGTCGGCCACGAACTCGACGCAGGCCATCAGCTTCATGCAGCGCACGTCCCCCACCAGCGGCAACTCGCGCAGGCTTTGCAGGCGCTGCTCCAGGTAGCCTCCAACGTCCTTGACGTGATCCAGCAGTTGCTCGCGCTCGATGATCTCGATGTTCTTCAGCGCCGCCGTGCAGCACACCGGGTGGCCACTGTAGGTAAAGCCATGGGTGAAGCAGCGGCCCTTGCCCGGCTCGGCAATCACCTCCCAGATACGCTCGGAGAAGATGCACGCGCCCAGCGGCAGGTAGGCCGAGGTCAGGCCCTTGGCGGTGGTGATGATGTCGGGGGTGACGCCAAACAGTTCTTCGCTGGCAAAGAAGGTGCCCAGGCGCCCGAACGAGGTCACCACCTCGTCGGCGACGAACAGGATGTCGTAGGTCTGGCACAGCTGCCACATGCGCTGGAAGTAGCCCTCGGGCGGAATGATCACCCCGCCCGAGCCCATGATCGGCTCGGCGAAAAACGCCGCCACGTTGTCGGCACCCAGCGACAGGATCTTGTCCTCGAACTCGGCCACCAGGTAGTCGAGGAACTCGGCCTCGTCCATGTCATGCGGGGCGCGGTACGGGTTGGGGTTGGAGACGTGGTGGATCAGGTCGTGGTGATAGTCGAACTCCGGCACCCGGTCGGCGGCCTTGTTGCCGATCGACATGGTCAGGGTGGTGGAGCCGTGGTAGGCGTTGTAGCGGGCGATGATGTGCTTCTTGTGTGGCTTGCCACGGCAGTTCTGGTAGTACTGGATCAGCCGGTAGGCGGTGTCGACCGCGGTCGAGCCGCCGGTGGTGAGGAACACATGGTTCAGGTCGCCCGGCGCCAGCTGCGCAAGCTTCTGGCACAGCTCGATGGCCACGTCGTTGGCCATGTCGGAGAACGGGTTGGAATACGCCAGCTGGCGCACCTGGTCGGCGATGGCCAGGGCCATTTCCTCGCGGCCCAGGCCGATGTTGGTGCACCACATGCCGCCGACGGCATCGAGGAAGCGGTTGCCGTGGGTGTCACGAATGTAGGCGCCCTCGCCGGCGACGATGTTCAGCGCGCCTTGCTCGCGGTGCTCGTCGAACACGTGGTAGCCGTGCATGTAGTGGGCCTTGTCGGCTTCCACCAGCGGGTCGTGGGCGATGGCGAATGCTTTGCTTGGGGTGGCCATGGGCAGCTCCTTGGCGGGAATCGTTGGGCAGTGTTCAGAAACCGGTCTTTACCGTGCTCCAGACCCGGGTGATGGCGCGCATGTCTTTCGGGCTTTGGGTTTTCTGCGCGAACAGGCGCTCACGGGTTTGTGCGTCGGGGTAGATGGCCGGGTCCTGGCGGATGTCGTCACGCACCAGCGCGGTGGCGGCGGCGTTGCTGTTGGCGTAGTGGATGTAGTCGGTGACCTTGGCCATGGTCTGCGGTTGCAGCAGGAACTCGATGAAACGGTGGGCGTTGGCCGCGTGCGGGGCATCCTTGGGGATGTACAGGTTGTCGAACCAGATCAGCGAACCTTCCTGGGGGATGAAGAACGACAGCTTGATGTCCTTCTTCGCTTCCACCGCACGGGCCTGGGCGGTGGCGTAGTCCCCGGACCAGGTCAGCGCCAGGCAGACATCGCCGTTGGGCAGGCTGGTGAGGTAGTTGACCGAGTCGAACTTGCGAATGTAGGGGCGGATGCCCAGCAGCAGTTGTTCGGCTGCCTTGAGGTCGGCGGGCGACGCGCTGCGCGGGTCCTTGCCCAGGTACTGCAAGGCCAGCGGGATGACCTCGGTGGGCGCGTCCATCAGGGTGACGCCGCAGTCGGCGAAGCGCGAGACGATCTTGGGGTCGAACAGCATGGCCAGCGAACCGATCGGTGCGTCGGGCATGCGCGCGGTGATCTTGTCGACGTTGTAGGTGACCCCCGAACTGCCCCAGGTGTAGGGCGCCGAGTACTTCAGGCCAGGGTCGTAACCCTGCAGGTTGTTGACCACCTGCTGATCGAGGTTTTGCCAGCTGGGCAGTTGCTGCTTGTCCAGTGCCTGGAACACGCCAGCGCTGATCAGCGGAGGAACCAGCGAGGCGTTGAGCATGACCAGGTCGTAGCCGGAACGGCCGGTCAGCAGTTTGGTCTGCACCGTTTCGTAGCCGTCGAAGGTGTCGTAGATGACCTTGATGCCGGTGGCCTTCTCGAAGTCGGCCAGGGTGGTTTCACCGATGTAGTCGGTCCAGTTGTACAAGCGTAACGTGTTGGCGCTGTCCACCTCTGCCGCCTGGGCCAGGCTGGCAGCAGACGCCAGCAGCAGACCACCAATCACCTTCAGTACCTTGCGCATGGCAACTCCATCGTGTGAGTGCTCCGAGATCGAGCCGATGGGTTCACTATCGAGGGATTTGCCGAGGGGGGACATACCCCGAATGTGTGGGTGGTCGTTTTTAGTGCTGCAGCGAGAGGGCTTTTTGTAGGAGCAGCCTTGCGCTGCGAAGAGGCCGGCACAGGCCATGCATTTGCATCAGCCATCAGGGCCTCTTCGCAGCACAAGGCTGCTCCTACAGATTCACCGCCATTCTTGAGAGCAGTGTGGGGCTCAGGTCAGTGGGTACAAAGCCTCATCAAACTGGGCCAGGCGCGGGAACACCAGTGGCTGGTCGTCCGAAAGCTGCTCCAGGCGCTGCCGGTACTGCTGCAAGAAGCGCTGGCGCGCGTCATCGCTGATGTAAGGCACATGCCAGGCCACAAACGGCGGCAGCACCTCGAACCCGACATAGGCCAGCGTGCCCCGTAATATCGGCCGCAGCATGTCTTCCAGCGGCCCGTGAATCGCCCCTTCGCCAAACATGTGCTCGCGCCCGCCCAGGGTCACGGTCACTAGCGCCTTCTTGCCCGCCAACCCGCCCTGGTCGTAAAAACGCTTGCCGCCATAGCACACCCCCGACACCAGTACCCGGTCGATCCAGCCCTTGAGCATGGCCGGTGCCGAGAACCAGAAAATCGGGAAGTTCAGCACCAGCAAGTCGGCCCACAACAGCTTGTCCAGTTCCTGCTGGATATCCGCGGCAATGGCGCCGCGCTTGACGCCCTGGCGCTGCTCCAGTGCATACACCAGGTACTCGGGGTTCTCGCGCTGGGTGAAATCATCGGCACTGGCGACCGGGTTCCAGCCCATGGCGTACAGGTCGCTAACCTGCACCTGGTGGCCCTGGGCGCGGAAGGTTTCCACGGCCTGGTCCCGCAGGGCAGCGGTGAACGATTGCGGCTCGGGGTGAGCGTGGACGATCAGTACATTCACAAACATTCTCCTTACACAAAACAGGTTGTCTTGCAGCGGTGGCTCAGCACTGTACGGCTTTCACCTCGACGAACTCCGCCAGGCCCTCTTCGCCCCACTCGCGGCCGTTGCCCGACTGCTTGTAGCCACCGAACGGCGCCTGGTAGTTGAACCCGCCACCGTTGATGAAGCACTGCCCGGCCCGTATCTGCCGCGCCAGCGCCAGGCCATGCTCGCGGCTGCCCGCCCACACTGCGCTGGACAGGCCGAACGGCGAGTCATTGGCCAGCGCCAGCCCCTCGGCCTCATCGGAATACGGAATCAGGCACAGCACCGGGCCGAAGATTTCTTCCTGGGCAATGCGCATGCGGTTGTCGACGTCGGCGAACAACGTGGGCGCCACGTAAAACCCGCGCTCGAAGCCGCCGTGATCACCACCGCACAACAAGCGCGCGCCCTCCTCCTGGCCCTGGCGAATGTAGTCGAGCACCGTGCGCCGCTGGCCGGCCGAACACATCGGCCCGAGGAAACTGGCCGGGTCACGCGGGTCGCCCATGACCAGTGCACGGGTTTCGGCCTCGGCGATTTCCAGCGCCTCGGCGTAGCGGCTGGCCGGCAGCAGCATGCGGGTCAGTGCCGTGCAGGTCTGCCCCGAGTTGATCATCACGTCCTGCACGCCATGGCGCACCGCAGCGTGCAGGTCGGCGTCGGCGGTAATCAGCAACGGTGATTTGCCACCCAGCTCCAGGCACACCCGCTTAACCGTCGGCGCGGCCGCTTGCGCCACCCGCACCCCGGCACCGGTGGAGCCGGTGAACGACACCATGTCCACCTGCGGGTGCCGGGCCAGGGCTTCACCCACCTTGGCACCCGGGCCGCTGACCAGGTTGAACACCCCGGCCGGCAGGCCGATGGCGTCGATCATTTCCGCCAGCAAAAACGCGTGCAACGGCGTTTCCTGGCTGGGTTTGACCACCACCGTGCACCCGGCAGCCAAGGCCGGCGCCAGCTTGCCGATCATCTGGTGCAGCGGGTAATTCCACGGGTTGATGAATGCGCACACGCCAACGGCCTCGCGGTACACCAGCGAATTGCCGACTTCGCGCACCTCATCCATCAGCCCGGCCAGTTCGGCATACTGCTCCAGCCCGGCAATCGGGCCTTCGACCTGCACCGCCTGGCACCATTGCACCGGCATGCCCAGCTCGTCGGTAATGACCTCGGCCATTTGCGCCGCACGGTTTTTCAGCTGTGCGACCAATGCCCGGATGTACCCGGCGCGCACGCTGGACGGCGTGCGCGACCAGCCATCGAAGGCCCGCCGCGCCGCCATCACCGCCCGCTCGACATCGGCCTCGGCGCCCAGGGGTACCCGGCCAATGGCCTGTTCGGTGGCCGGGTCGATCACCTCAGCCATGCCCTGCCCACTCGGCACCTGCCAGGCGCCATCGATGTACAGCCGCGCATACTCACGCATGGCCGTACTCCCGCTTCAGTTCGTCGGCACAGCGGGCGATGCGTTGGCAGGCATCGACCAGCGCCGCATCGCCCAGTACCAGGCCCAGGCGAATATGCCCGGCAGCGCTGGGGCCGAACGCTTCGCCAGCGAGCACCGACACGCCCTGGCTGTCCAGCAGATGGTCGGCAAAGGCCTGGGCACTTACGCCGGTCTCACGGATATCGACCATCACGAACATGCCACCGTCGGGTTTCAGCGCCTTGAGGCCCGGGCAGCCGGCCAACTGTTCGCACACCAGGTCACGGCGCTGGCGGTAGGCCTCGCGCATGGCGTCCAGCTCGGGCAACGGCTGCTCCAGCGCTACCACGGCGGCGTCCTGAATGAAGTCCGGCGAGCCATACAACATGCACAGGGCGAGGTTTTCCAGGTGTGTGGCCAGCTCGGCCGAACCGACCACCCAGCCCACCCGCCAGCCGGTCATGGCATGCGACTTCGACAGGCTGTTGAGGGTAGCGGTGCGTTCGGCCATGCCGGGCAGGCTGGCAGGGCTGACATGCTCGCCCTCGTACAGCAGCTCGCTGTACACCTCGTCGGAGATCAGCCACAGGTCGTGGGCGATGCACAGCTCAGCCAGTGCTTCCCAGGTAGCACGGGGCAGGCTTGCCCCCGACGGGTTGTGCGGGCTGTTCAAGGCCAGCGCGCGGGTGCGCGGGGTGATGCGCTCGGCCACGTCTCGCGGGCATACCCGAAAGCCGTTCTCCGGCTTGACCGGTACCGGCACCACCTTGGCACCACAGGCACCGAACACCGCCTCGTAGGTCACATACATCGGTTCGGCAACGAGCACCTCGTCGCCTGGGTCCAGCACGCACTGGGCCACGCAGTACAGCGCGCACTGGGCCCCCGCCAGCACGGTCACCTGGTCGGCGTTGACGGCCTGACCGCTACGTTGCTGGTGGCGCCTGGCGATGGCCTGTCGCAGGGCCAGCTTGCCGCGTACATCGGCGTAATGGGTATGACCGGCCTGCAGGCTGCCGATGGCTGCCTCGACAATCGGCGCGGGGGTGTCGAAGTCCGGGTCCCCCACCGACAGCAGCAGGATGTCCTTGCCCTCGGCCTGCAGCGCCAGGGCGCGGTAGTGGATGTCCCAGGCCGCAGCACCGTCGCCGGCGATGCGTTGGGTAAGCTTGGCGTAGCGCATGGCAATCTCCCTTTTCTGGCGGTTTCAGTCGACGAGGATCTTCGGGTTGGAACTGCCCCACACGGTGTACAGGTCGGCGAGCAGCGCGCCGTTGATTTCTTCCATCTCGGCCTGGGTGATTTCGCCCCCGGCCTGTTTGCCGAACAGCACCACTTCGTTGCCACCCTTCACGTCCGGGAAGTCGGTGACATCGACCATCAGCGTGTTCATCGACACCTTGCCCACCACCGGCACGCGGTGGCCGTTGATCAGCACATGGCCCTTGTTGGTGAACACCCGGCGATAGCCGTCGGAATAGCCGACGGTGATGTTCGCCAGACGCGAATCACGGGCCAGGGTGAAGGTGCGGTCGTAGCCGACGGTGTTGCCGGCCGGGTAGCTGTGCACCGCCGCCACGTGCGATTTGAACTGCATGGCGCGTTTGTACTCGGTGCGCTCCGGCACCGTGTCACCGAACAGCGCGCCACCGGTGCGTACCATGTCCAGGCGCGCCTCCGGCACCTCCAGGGTCGCGAACGAGTTGGCGGCGTGCAGGGTGAGCTTGCTGCGGTCGAGTTTTGCGTGCCTGATCAACCAGTCGGTCTGCTCGTTGAAGGCCGCCAGGCCCTTGCGTACATCGTCCTTGTCTTCCACGGCGAAGTGGGTCATCAGCGCGACCAGCTTGAGGTGCTTCTGGTCAGTGATCTGCAGCGCTTCGCCACGGCCGGACCAGGTGGTCATCTCCACCCCGTTGCGGCTCATGCCGCTGGAGTTGAGCGCCATGTGAATGCGCAGGGTCTTGCCGTGGCGCGCGGCGATGGCATCGACCTGGCGGGCGAATTCGGCGCTGCCCACCAGCTCTTCCATGTCGTACTGCAAGGCGTCTTCCAGCTCGCTGAGGCTGGCCAGGCGTACCCGCACCAGTTGCCCGGTGAAGCCACTGGCGCGCACCACGCGGGCCTCCTCGTTGCTGGCCACCGCCACGCAGGGCACGCCCTGGGCGATGATCGACGGCATCACCAGGCCGATACCGTGGCCATAGGCATCGGCCTTGAGCACGGCGCACAGCTTGGACTTGCCGGCCAGCTCGGCCTGCAGGGTGCGGATGTTGTGTTGCAGGGCGCTGGCGCTGATTTCGACCCAGGCGTTGCTGTTTTGCGCGGACAGGGCGTTGGTACCGTTGTCCATCGACAACGGCGGTGCGGCGTACAGCGGGGCCTGGCCAGTGATCAGCAGGGCCAGCGATGCGGCCAGCAGGGTACGGCGAAAGGTCATGTTGGTTTCTCTTGTTATTCGTGATGTGCGCGGCTTAGCTGACGCAGGTATGTTTGAGTTCGATAAAGGTCACGCCGGGTGTGGCGAAACCGCTGGCCAGGTCGGCCTGCAGCGCGTCCAGGTCACGCGGCTGGCGCACCGCGCAACCAAAGGCACGGGCCAGGCCGATGAAGTCCGGGTTACGCGGCAGCACGCCGACCGGCTCGATGTTCAGGCCGAGCATGTCATCGCGGATCTGGCCGAGGGCGTCGTTGTTCCACAGCAGCACCACCAACGGCCGGTCCAGCTCCTCTACGGCCGTGGCCAGCTCCTGGGCGGTATAAAGGAAACCACCGTCGCCCACCAGCACCAGGCCTGGGCGATGGTCGGTGGCGAGCATGCCGCCGATGCCGGCCGGCAGGCCGTAGCCGAGTGTGCCGTAGCCGGTAGGATGCAGCCAGCTGCGCGGCGCCCGGCTGGCGAAGGCGTAGTTGCCGGTGTAGGCCAGTTGGGTCATGTCGCTGCTGATGAACGCGTCGTCGGGCAGCACGGCGGCAATGCGGTCAAGAATCGCCTGATGGGTGGCCTGCAACGGTGCATGCCCGTTGCGGATGGCCTGGCGCAGGTTGCTCACCGCTTCGCTGGCCTGGGCCGGGTCTCGGTCGAGTGCTGGCAGGTGCTCGAGCAAGCCGGCCAGGGTTTGCCGGGCATCACCCAGCAAGGCAATGGCACAGGGGTAGAAGTCGTTGAACTTGCGCGGGTCGATGTCCACGCGCAGCAGCTCGCCAGTGATCGGCAGGCGCTCGCGCCAGAAATCGGTGTCGGCCATTTCGGTGCCTACTGCCAGCACCACATCGGCCTGGCTGATCAACTGCCAGCCTGGTTCCACGCACAGGCTGGAACCGGCATTCAGGGGCGCCTGCGGCGGCAGCAGGCCCTTGCCGGCCACGCTGGTGAATACCGGTGCCGCCAGCCGGGCGCTCAACTGCGCCAGTTGTTCGGCCGCGTGCAGCGCACCACCACCGGCGATGATCATCGGCCGCTTGGCCGCTGCCAGCTTCAGGGCAGCCTGGTCGAGGGATTCGCGGCATGGCTGGCCTCGCCCTGGGCGGCGCACCACCTCATCACTCCAGTCGCGGCTGACAGGGGCAGCCAGCACGTCCAGCGGCACCGAAATGTGCACCGGGCGCGGCCGTTCACTGTCGAACACGGCCCAGGCGCGGGCGATGAGCTCGGGCAGGTCATCGCCGCGCAACGCCACGGCCGAGAACGCGGTGATCGGCGCAGTCATGGCGCGCTGGTCCTGGGTCTCGTGCAGGCAGCCCCAGCCTTTGCCCAGGCTGGCGGTATGGTTGACGCTGGAAATCACCAGCATCGGGATGGAGTCGGCATAGGCCTGGCCGATGGCGGTGGCAGCGTTGGTTACCCCCGGGCCGGTGATGACGAAGCACACCCCCGGCTGGCCACTCACCCGCGCATAACCGTCAGCCATGAAGCCTGCGCCCTGCTCGTGGCGGGTGAGCACATGGCGAATACCGCTACCCGGCAGGCCGCGGTACAGCTCCAGGGTGTGCACCCCGGGGATGCCGAACACGGTCTGCACGCCGTAGTTGGCCAACAGGCGCACCAGCGCCTGGCCGGCAGTCAGGGTAAGGTCATTCATGTCGTTCTCCTTGCGCCTGGCCGAGGCGGATCAGCGCGTCGACCGCGGTGGTGCCGTGGGCACCGACCATCAATGGGTTCACATCCAGCTCCAGCAGTTGCCCGGCGTTTTCACAGGCGTAGTCCGCCACCGCACGGATGGCCGTGACCAAGGCGTCGAGGTCGGCGGCCGGGCGACCACGGAAGCCTTGCAGCAGGCTGGCGCTGCGCAGGTTCAACAGTGCGGCGCGGATGGCGCTGTCGGTGGTGGGCAGCAACAGGCTGACACTGTCCTTGAGCAGTTCGACCAGCACCCCGCCGGCACCGATCACCAAGGCCAGGGCAAAGTCGTGTTCACGTTTGATGCCCACGATCAGCTCGGCCAGCGGCGGCTCGGCCATGGGTTCGAGCAGTACCTGGTCGAACGCGACGTGCGGGGCGTAGGCAGCGATGCGCTGGCGCATCTGCACCAGTGCGGCTTCCAGGGCAGCAGCATCGCGCAGGTTCAACGCCACGGCACCGGCTTCGGTCTTGTGCGGCAGCTGTGCGCTGACCGCCTTCAGTACCAGCGGGTAACCCACGCGGGCGGCGTCTGCCACGGCGCGCTCGGGCGTACTCAGCACGCCCGCTGGCACCGGCAAACCGAAGGCACGCAGGGCTTGCTTGGATTGCCATTCGTCCAGCAACCGGCTTTCGCCCGTGAGCGCTTGCGGGCACAGCGGTACCCGTGCGGCCTCGCCCTGCTCCAGCAACCGCTGGCGGTTACGCTGGTAAGCGACGATGCGGCCCCAGGCTGCCAGGCCGTCTTCCACGCCTTGCAGGGCGGCAATGCCCCGCGCATGCAAGCGCTCACGCGCACTGGCGGGCAGCAACTCCGGGAAGGCGGAAGTGACAAAACCGATCTTGCCGTGACGCGCCAGCGCATCGCAGTACAGCGCCAGCAGCAGGTCGCATTCCTTACGCTCGCCAGTGAATGCCGCCGGGTAGTCCAGCACCAGCATGGCGGCATCAGCTGCCCCGCTCAGGGTGCTGTCGAGCATGCGTTGCAGGGCCGTTTCATCGCCCCAGATGGCAGTGGTGAAATCCAGCGGATTCACCAGGTTGGCATAGGCCGGCAGCACTTCGGCCAGTGCCGTCACCTGCCCTTGGTCAAGCTTGGGCAGGTGTAACTGGTTGCGTTCGGCATAATCGGCGATCAGGCCAGCATCGCCGCCCGAGCAAGCCAGCGCGATCAGTTCGCCATCTGCCGGCAAGCGCCCGCAAGCGGCGGCCTTGAGCGTTTCGACAAAGCTCACCGGGCCGCTGACGCGGATCACGCCCAGGCGCTGGAACAGGCTGTCGTATAAAGCATCGGAGCCAGACAACGAGCTGGTGTGGCTGAGCGCCAGTTCAGCGCCGATCTGCGACACGCCAGTTTTCAGGGCAATGATCGGCGTGCCCTGCTGCAACGCCTTGTAAGCAGCACGTGCAAAACCCGGCACGTTCTTCAAGCCTTCCAGGTGCAGCCCGATGGCCGTTACCCGTGGGTCGTCGAGCAGCACGTCCATCAGCTCGGCCACGCCCAATTGCGCCTGGTTGCCGACCGAGGCCATGTAGGCCACCGGCAGCGAGCGGTCGCTCATGGACAGGTTGTAGGCAAAGTTGCCGCTCTGGGTGAGGATCGCCACGCCCTTCTCCACCTGCTGGCCGCCATGGGCCACCGGCCACAGGGCTGCACCGTGCAGATAATCAAGCAGGCCATAGCAGTTGGGGCCCAGCAGGGCCATGTTGCCGGCCGCAGCGAGCAGGCGCTGCTGCAACTGGCGGCCCTCTTCGCCGCTTTCGGCAAAGCCGGACGCGTAGCAGATGGCACCACCGGCGCCACGCGCGGCCAGCTCGGCAACGCACTGCAACGTCAGCTCACGGTTGGTGGCGATGAACACCGCGTCCGGGGCGTAAGGCAAGTCGGCCACGCGGGCCACGCAAGGGATACCTTCCAGGCTTTCATGCTGCGGGTTGATCAGCCATAGCTCGCCGCCAAAGCCACCTTCGGCGCAGCGCTTGAGCGCCCGCGCCATGCTGCGCCCGCCAACGAAGGCCAGGTGCCGGGGCGCCAGCAGGCGCTTGAGGTTGTCACGAATCGGTTGCGACATGGGTGTTCTCCTGGCGCTCAACGCAGCAGCGGGCGCAGCAGTTCGCGGGCGATGATGTGCCGCTGGATTTCCGAGGTGCCCTCCCAGATGCGCTCGATACGCGCGTTGCGCCAGATGCGCTCGACCGGCCCTTCGTCCATCAGGCCCATGCCACCGAAGATCTGCACGGCTTCGTCGGCCACCTTGCCCAGCACTTCGCTGGCAAACAGCTTGGCCATGCCGGCTTCGCCGTCGGTCATGCTGCCCTGGTCCATCTTCCAGGCAGTGTGCAGGGTGAGCATTTCGGCGGCGCGAATCTGCGTGGCCATGTCGGCCAGCTTGAACGACACGCCCTGGTAGCTGCCGATGGGCTGGCCAAACTGCTTGCGGTCGGCGGCCCACTGCAGCGACAGGTCGAGGGCGCGCTGGGCCTGGCCCACGCAGTTGGCGGCAACCATCACCCGGCCAGCGGTAAGCCAGGCATTGGCCACTTCCCAGCCCTTGCCGACTTCGCCCAGCACCTTGCTGGCCGGCACCCGACAGTCATCGAAGAACAGCTCGTAAGTGTGGTAGCCACGGTTGCTCACGCACTTGGGCCCGCGGCGAATGGTCATGCCCGGTGTGCCGCGGTCGACCAGCAGCGCCGTGACCGCGTTGCGCTTGCGCCCGTTGTGCTCGTAGGTGTCGGTGACCGCGAAGACAATGGCGAAATCGGCGTGGCCGGCGTGGCTGATGAAGTGCTTGCTGCCGTTGATGACAAAGTCATCGCCCTGGCGCACGGCGCGGGTCTTGATGGCGTTGGCATCCGAGCCGGCACCCGGTTCGGTAAGGGCGAAACAGTCGGTCTTCTCGCCCTGCACGCAGGGCAGCAGGTAGTCGTTGATCTGCTCGTCCTTGCAGGCCATGAGAATTTTCGACGGGCGTGCGACAAACACGTGCAGCGCCCAGGACACCTTGGACAGCTCGCGTTCGATCAGCGCCTGGGACAGGTAGTCCAGGCCACCACCGCCGACTTCCTCGGGCATGTTGAAGGCATAGAACCCGGCAGCGATGGCCTTGCCCCGGATGTGCGCGGCCAGCTCGGGCGACACGGCATCGGCGCGGTCCACCGCTTCCTCATGGGGCAGCAGCTCTTTGGCAACAAAGCTGCGTACCGCTTCCACCAACATTTCTTGTTCTTGGGTCAGTTGGAAATTCATCTGCGAAGGTCCTGGTCAGGGTCGGTTTCGGGTTACTGGCCGGTAAAACGGGGGGCGCGGCGTTCAACCGAGGCTTGCAACGCCTCGGCGCCATCCTGGCTGCGGCCGCACAGCAGGCCGGCGTGGCGCTCGGCTTCCAGCTGCTCGGCCAGGGTGCGGTGGGCGCCGTCGCGGATCAGTTGCTTGGTCTGCGCGTAGGCGAACGTCGGGCCATTGGCCAGGCGCCCGGCCAGCTCGGCCGCCACGGCGGACAGTTGCTCGTCGGCGCAGACTTCGCTGACCAGCCCGGCCGCCAGGGCACGCTCGGCACCCCACAGTTCATCGAGGAACAACAAGCGCTTGGCCTGCTCGCTGCCGATCAGCCGTGGCAGGTGCCAACTGGCGCCGGCATCGGGGCTGTAGCCCATGCTGGTGTAGCCGGCCTTGAAGCGCGCAGAGGCAGCGGCGATACGCAGGTCGCAGCACAGGCTGAGGTCCATGCCACCGCCTACGGCAGTGCCGTTGATGGCGGCGATGGTGGGCTTGTCGAGGCTGTGCAGGCGCAACATCAGGGCGTGGGCGGTTTCGGTCCAGCCGTAGCTTTCCAGGGTGCCTGCGGCTTCGGCGGCAGCCCATTCGGCCAGGTCGGCGCCGGCGCAGAAGCTGCGGCCGCTGCCGGTGAGCACCACCACGCGCACGGCCGGGTCGGCGTTGTGGCTGTCGAGCAAGGCGTGCAGCTGCTTGAGGGTGGGGATGTCCAGTGCGTTGCGCTGCTCTGGGCGGTTGAGGGTGATCCAGGCAACGCCGGCTTCGACCTTGCTCAACAGTGACGACGACGGGGTGGTCATGGGGGGCCTCGGTGTTGTTGTGATGGTTTTGGGAGGGCTTGATGAAGGAGATACTAAACGAGTGTTCAACAAGGCGGGATGGGCTGTTACAACTTCGCACAACTCGGTTTTTGGTGTTACAGAAGGGGGTTCGCCATGACGTGCTTGTTGCCCGTGATATCGAGCGCCGCCCGCGCGGCGCATCGCGAGCTGCGCTCGCTCCTACGTTTGTTTCGGGCCAGTAACGCCTGTGGCAGACGCGCGCGAACGCCTGGTTTGTAGGACGCGATATCGCGCCATGCGCCAAGGCGTCCGCGCGTAAATCCCATAGGAATAATTGGCCCGAAACAAACGTAGGAGCGAGCGCAGCTCGCGATGCGCCGCGCGGGCGGCGCTCGATATCACAGGCGACTAACATGCAGCGACGGACACGTACTGGCAACGAGCTGCGGCTCAAACCCCTGGCGCGCTAGGCTCAAAGGCCCCCTGCCGACGTCGGTTGACGAAGAAGTACGCCGCGTAGCACAGGGCAATAAAGCCAAAGCCCCAGTACAACGACGGCCGCTGGGTTTCATCCAGCGCCAGGAACACGAACAGCGAGCTGCACAGGGTGATGCACAGCAGCGGCACCAGTGGGTACAGCGGCGCCCTGTACTTCAGGTCCTGCAGTTGCCCGCCTTCACGCAGGTAGGCCTTGCGGAAGCGGTACTGCGCCAGGGCGATGACGATCCAGGTCACGGTGCCGGACATGCCGCTCACCGCCATCAGCACCATGAACAGGGTGTCGGCGGCAATGAAGCTGGTCATCAGCGATACCAGGGCAAAGCACAGGGTGATGCTCAGCGCCCGCAGCGGCACACCGCGCTTGCTCAGCGGCGCCAGGCTTTTCGGCGCCATGCCACTCTTGGACATCGCCCAGAGAATGCGCGTGGAGGCATACAGCCCGGAGTTGCCCACCGACAGGATGGCGGTGAGGATGACGAAGTTCATCACGTCGGCAGCAAAGGGGATGCCGACCATGTCGAACACCTGCACGAACGGGCTTTCCATCAGCCCGGCCTGCTCGTACGGCACAATGGCCGAGAGCACGGCAATCGCCAGCACATAGAAAATCAGCACGCGGAACACCACGTTGCGCACGGCCCGCGGGATGCTCTTTTCCGGGTGCTCGGTTTCACCCGCCGCCACACCCATGATTTCACAGCCCTGGAACGCATAGACCACGGTCATCATCACCGCGAACACCGCCGACAGGCCGTGGGGGAACAGCGACTCGCCCACCAGGTTGTCCAGCATCGGTGCCGGCGCCCCGCTGCTCAGCGGGATGGCGCCGAAAATCACCAGCAGGCCGATGATGATGAAGCCAACGATGGTCGCCACCTTGATGCCCGAGAACCAGTACTCGGCCTCGCCAAACGCGCGAGTGGCCAGGGCGTTGAGGCCGAACAGCACCACCACAAAGAGTGCTGACCAGTACCAGATCGGCACCTCGGGGAACCAGCGGGTCATCAGCATGCCGGCAGCGGTGAACTCCAGGCCCACGGTAGTGGCCCAGCTCATCCAGTACACCCAGCCGATCATGAAGCCGGTGGCCGGGCCGATGAACTTCGTGGCATGGGCCTGGAACGAGCCAGACACCGGCATCTGCACCGACAGTTCGCCCAGGCAGACCATCACCAGGTACATCAGCAGGCCAGCCACCAGATAGGCCAGGATCGCACCCACCGGCCCGCCCTGGTTGATGGTCACGCCCGAGCCCATGAACAGGCCGGTGCCGATCACCCCGCCCAGCGACAGCATGAAGATGTGCCGGCTTTTCAGGGCGCGGGTGAGCTGGATTTTTTCAACGGGGTCAGTCATGGCGCACCTCGCCATTGCGGCAGGTACGTTTGGCGATGCGAAGGAGGGGCTGAGCGCTACGGCATGTCATTATTCTTGTCTCCAATAAGCCTCATGGACCGCGTGCAACACGGTTGCCATGGATTATTGGAAACGGATGTAAGGTGCCGTTGTACGAACGGATCGAAGATGTAAAAAGTCGTAAGTTTTTTGTACGTCAGCGCTGGATCAACTGTTCCAGGGTCGCACGGGCCTGGCCGAGCTGGCTTGCCAGTGGCTCGGCGAGTGCGTTCAGCGCCTGCCCGTCATGCTGGCGGGCTGCGTCTTCCAGGCGTCGCAACAGCGCAGCCAGGCCAGAAAACCCCAGGGAATCGCAACTGCCGGCCAGGCGGTGGGCCAGGTGCAGCACTTCGGTGAAGTCCTGGGCTGGCAGCGCCTCGGCCAACGCTGCGGCGTGCTGCTCCAGTGACTGGCGCAACACGTGCAGCAGGCCCTGCAGCTTCTGCTCGCCCAGCAGCGAGCGGTGGGTGGCCAGCAGCGACCAGTCCATGTTCGCGTCAATACCGGCCTGTTCGGTTGGCGTCGCGTCGGCCAGCGCCTGGCGCAGGTTGACCAGCCGCAGGGGCTTGGCCAGCACACCTTGCATGCCGGCTTCCAGGTAACCCGACACTTGCCCCGGTTGCACGCCAGCGGTCAGCGCCACTATGCGGCTGCGGTGGTTAGGCCCAGGGGTGGCGCGAAGCTGCCGGCACAGTTCCACCCCGCTCATGCCGGGCAGGTGAACGTCGAGCAGGATCAGGTCGAAGCGCCGCTCTGCGCACAGCTGCAGAGCCTGCCCGGCATCTTCGGCAAAGCTCACCCGGTGGCCATCGCGCACCAGCAGGCCGCCGGCCACCTCACGGTTCAGCGCGACGTCCTCGACAACCAGGATATCCAGACTGGGGCTGGCCGACCGGACCGGGGTAGTGGCCGCAACCGGCTGCCCAAGGGCAATGTCGAGTTCGAACCAGAAGCAACTGCCCTGCCCTTGCACACTGTCCAGGCCAATGCTGCCCCCCAGCTTTTCCACCAGGTGCTTGCAGATCGCCAGGCCCAGACCGGTGCCGCCGTAGCGGCGGGCCACGGCCTCGCTGGCCTGGACAAAGCGGTCGAAGATTTTTGCCTGTACGGCCGGCTCGATGCCGATGCCATTGTCACTGACCGACAGCCGCAGGCGCTGCGTGGCCGCGTCGCTGGCCAGCACCTGCACCTTGAGCCGCACCTGGCCGTGTTCGGTGAATTTGATGGCATTGGCCAGCAGGTTGCTGAGCACCTGGCGCAGGTATTGCTCGGCGCCGTGCTGGTAACCGGCCAATTGCTCATCAACCTCCAGATGCAGTGTGTCGCCGTTGTCCGCGGCCATGGGTTCGAGCAGCGCCAGCACTTCCTGGCACAGCTGGCGCAGCGAAAAGCCGACCAGCTCGGCGTGGCTCTCACCTTCTTCGAGCCGGGCGAAATACAGCACTTCGTTGAGAATCGCCAACAGCCCCTCGCCGGCCTTGTACAGGGCTTCCAGGCGCTGGCGGTCGGCCGCTTCCAACCGGCCACCGCGGAGCAGCTCGGCCATGCCCAGGATACCGTTGAGCGGAGTGCGCAGTTCGTGGCTCATGGTCGCCAGGAAGCGCGACTTGGCCAGGTTGGCGGCCTCGGCGTCATCCTTGGCCCGGGCCAGGCTGGCGGTACGTCGTTCGACCATGGCCTGCAGTTCGTCGCGTTTGTCTTGCAGTTCCAGCCGGTCGCGCTCGCGGCGTTCGATGTCGCTGAGGATGGCGCGGCGCATGTCGTCCAGGGCATTGGCCACCGTGTCGATTTCGTCAGGGCGCGATGAGCGGCGGCGCCCCAGCCGCAGCGGCTCCTGCCATTGGCCGGCGCCAATACGCCGGGCGAACTCGGCCATCACTTGCAGGTGGCGGGTGACCAGGCGATAGAACAGCCCAGACAGCGCCACTGCCAGGCCACACAGGAACACGCCCATCCACAGCAGGCTGGCAAGGCCGGTGGCGTACAGCCGACGGTGTACCGCCCCCAGGTCGATACTCACTTCCAGCTCACCCAGGTGCCTGGCCGGGCCCGAGGGGGGCTGATAATCCAGGGGGAAGCGCTCGATGCGCAGCGGCCCTTTGGGTTCGGCCTCCCCTCGCAGCAGTTGAAAATCGTCGCTGACCAGGCGCACCCGGGCCACGTCGGAAAAATCCACCAGGCCGCGCAGTTGCGTGTCCAGCTGCGCCTCGTCCAGGTCCCACAGGCTGCGCTCCAGGCTGGCCAGGTAGCCGGCGCGGATCAACGCCATGCGTGCTTCGATGTCGCGCATCTCGCGGCGGTATTCGAAATACAGCTGCACGCTACTGGCCAGTACGGTGAAGCACAGGCTGAACAACAGGATGAACCGCAACAGGCGGCGCAGCAGGCCATCGGTGTGCAGGCGAATCATCGGGCATCTGCCGGCAGGTTGATCATGTCGCGGTAGGTGACCTCGCTCTGCTCCAGCCAGCGCGCGATCTCGCCAGCCTGGTTCATGCGCCGCAGCTGCGCGTCGATTTCGTCCATGTGCTGGCTCAGGGGTGATTGCCGCGAGACGGCTACCCGCAGGTAGTCCACGCTCAGGGCGCTGGGCAATACGCGGATATCCTGCGCGCCGGGCAGGTGCTCGATGAACAGCTGGCCGGTGCGCCGCTCCTGGATCACGTAGTCGATGCGCCCGCGGATCAGCTTGCCGAAGTTCTGCTGGCTGGAAGACACCCGTTCGATGTTCTGGTGGCGGGCGATGAAGCGGTCGAATTCGGCGCCGTAGCTTTCGCCGTACAACAGGCCGCCGCGGTAACCGGCCAGGTCCTCCAGCTGCTGGAACTGCACCGGCCGCTTGCGGTTGTAGAACACCGCCACTTCTTCGCGCACTACCGGCTCCGTGGAAAAATGCATGCGCTGGTCACGCTGGTCGCTGTTGTAGGCCAGCACCACGTCCACCCGCCCGGCGGCGGCGTCCATCAGGCAGCGCTTCCAGTTGCCGAGCACCACGGTCTGCACGTCGTAGCCCATGCGTGCGAACAGTTCGCGCACCACGGTTGGCGCCAGGCCACGTACCTGGTGGCCGTCGCTCCAGGAAATCGGCGGGTACACCGGGTAATCGCAATAGCGCACCGTCTGCGCCGCGCCGGCCGGCACAGCGAGCAACGCCAGCGCCATCCCCCAGGCACGGCGGGCGCGGTGGGTCATGCAGCCACGCTGGCAGTGAACAGGTAGCCGGTGCCGTGAATGGTGATGATCAGCTGCGGCTCGGCCGGGTCATCGTGCAGCTTGCGCCGCAGGCGACCGACCAGCACGTCGATGGAGCGGTCGTTGGGCACCCACTCGCGGTTGCGAATCTGGTCCATCAGCTGGTCGCGGCTCAGGGTATGGCCGCTGTTGCGCAGGAACACGCTGAGCAACTGAAACTCACCGTGGGTCAGCAGGGTTTGCCCACCGCGTGGGTCGATCAGGCGACGGCGGTCGGTGTCCAGCGCCCAGTCGGCAAACTGTTTGAGCGACTGCGCGCAGGCCGGTGCCGGATGCACTTCGCGGGCATGGCGCACGCGGCGGATCAGGTTTTTGGCGCGCGATACCAGCTCACGGGGGTTGAGCGGTTTGATCACGTAATCGTCGGCGCCGCACTCCAAGCCGACAATGCGGTCGATGTCGTCGTTGCGGCCGGTGATGAGGATGATGCCCACCTCCGAGCGCACCCGCAGTTCGCGGGTCAGGGTGAGGCCGTCCTTGCCAGGCAGGCGGATGTCCAGCAGCACCAGGTCGACATCCTGGCTGCCAAGCAGGGCTTCGGCCTTTTCCGCCGTGTCGGCACAGTGCACGTCGTAGCCTTCCTGGGACAGATAGGCCTGCAGCAAGTCACGAATAAGCGGATCGTCATCGACGATCAATACCCGAGGCGTCATTGCGTGTTGTCTCTTTTTTATTGGTGTTGTTCTACACACTCGCGCCAGCAGCGTACTCGTTACTGAACAGACGATCAACAGCCCTCGGGCAGGCTGAAGCGCCGCCGACCACCGGCCTGCAGGCCGTCGACCCAGGCCTCGCAGATAATCACGCCCTGCTCGGGGGTGAAGGTGCCGGGGTTGAGCCCCGACTCCAGCCACAGGCCATCGAGCAGGGCACTGAGGCTGATGGCCGCGAGGTCGGCATCGAAGCCCTGCCAGCCCTCCTGCGTGGCCAGTTCGGCCAGCAACCGGCTCAGTTCCTTGCGGTACTCGCCATAGGAATGGTCATGCACCTGGTTGATCGCATCGGCCGTCTTGACTGCGCCCCAGAACGCCAGCCAGGCGTCGAGCAGTTGCGGGTCGAGCAGCTCTGCACAGAACGAGGCGCGGAAAAACGCCGACAACCGCTCGCGGGCATTGGGCGCAGCCTGGGCCATGGCCTCACGCAACAGGCCCATCACCCGGCCGGTGACGGCCAGGTAGGCTTCGGCCACCAGTTCGTCCTTGCCGGCGTAGTGGTGGCTGATCAGCCCGACCGAGACCCCGGCCTCGGCCGAAATCTTGCGGATCGAAGCCCCTTGGAATCCATGGCGTTTGAGGCACACCAGGGTCGCTTCGACCAGGTTGGCCTTGCGCAATTCCGGCAGCATGCGGTGGTAGCGGGCTTCCTGGCTCATCAAGGGTTCTCGGTTCAAGGGCTGGACTGAACGACTGTACAACAAGCCGGACTGCGTGATAAACCCTTGGCACACTTGCCCACAACAACAAAAGCGGCTGCCATGAACGACCTGATCACACGCGAGCTGGACCAAGGCCTGCTGACCCTGGCCTTCAACCGCCCCGACAAGCTCAATGCCCTGAACACCGCCATGTACCAGCAACTGGGCGACCTGCTGCTGGCAGCGGGTGAAGACCCCGGTGTCGATGCCATCATCATGACCGGCGGCCCCCACTGTTTCACCGCTGGCAACGACCTGCGCGACTTCCTCGACAACCCGCCCACTGACCTGGACAGCCCGGTGTTCCGCCTGATGCGGGTGGTCATGGGCCTGGACAAGCCGCTGATCGCGGCAGTCAGTGGCGCAGCAATCGGCATCGGCGCCACCTTGCTGCTGCATTGCGACCAGGTGCTGGTCAGCCGCTCGACCAAACTGCGCATGCCGTTCGCACCGTTGGGTGTGTGCCCGGAGTTTGGCTCCAGCCTGCTGCTGCCACGCATGCTTGGCCAGGCCCGGGCGGCCCGCTTGCTGCTGGGCAATGCGTTGCTGGATGGCGAGCAGGCTGTGGCCTGGGGCCTGGCCAATGAGCTGCACGAAGATGGCGAACAGTGCCTGGCCGCAGCGCGCAAGCTGGCGCGGCAGCTGCAAAGCTACCCGCAGGCGGCGCTGCGCATCAGCAAGCGGCTGCTCAAGGACAGCCAGCGGGCGGCGCTGGAGGAAACCGTGGCGCGGGAAAGCCGGTTGTTCATCGAGTGCTTGCGCACCGAGGAAGCACGGGCGGTGCTGCGAGGGCTGATCAAGGATTGAAAGGCCTGCTGCGATCTTTTGGGGCTAGGGTCTGGCTCAATCTTTGAAAGCCCGCACGATCACTGTGGGAGCGGCCTTGTGTCGCGAAAGGGCTGCGCAGCAGCCCCAGGGTTTCAGCGCAGATGCATAAGTTGCTGGGGCTGCTTTGCAGCCCTTTCCGACCGATCCGGCGCCCCGGCAAGGCCGCTCCCACAGGGAGGGTGCATCATGGCGGGAACGTGTAGTACTAGTAGCCAGTCATCTCCAGGTACCCGCGCCCACCCGTACTCCCGCTCATGCGCACCGGCCCTTCCCAATACGGGAACCGGGTATCCATCCAGGCCTGCGGCTCCACCGCCTCAACCTGCACATCCACCCCATGCCCCGGCACCTGCACCCGCCATCGCGTGGGTACCTGCTTGCCATTCTTCTGCTTGGCCCAGGCCTGCGCCTGCAACTGGATCTGTGCTCCCTCCAGCGCCACCACCTCGCCCTGCGGCCCAACCCAGGTGCCGGCGCGATACGCCTCCCCTTGCGCCTCCCGTACCTGGAACAGCATCAGCTTGGCACCACTGTCCAGGTGCAGTGAAAACCAGTCCCACCCCGTTTGCCCTGCCGCCAGCGGCTGGCTGCTCCACTCCCGGTCCAACCAGGCCTGGCCGGTGACCGCGATGCACATGCCATCACGCTCCACCTCCCCGTGCACACGGTAAAACGGCTGGCTGTAATAGTAAGAGGCCTGCCCCTTGCCGGATTTCTCGCTGTAGCCTTGATCGCCGTGCAGCACCAAGGGCCGATCACTGCGCAAACGCAAGTCGTAGCGAAAGCCTTCGCCACCGGCAGCCATTTGCAGGTTTTCGATACCCCCCTTGCCCTGCAATGACCAATCATTGATCCACGCCCGGAACGGCTGGGCCTGCACGCCGGCCTGGCCGATACCGCCGCGCGCCAGGGTTTCGCCAGACTGGTGACCGTCCGGCCCAGTCAGGGCCGCGTGCCCCATCCACAGGTTGGGGCTGTGCCAGTCGGTGGTTTCAGGGCCGGGGCGCAGGGCCGAGCGGAACAGCGTCCACTGCGCGCCCCAGTCACGCCCCTGGGCGTCCTTGAGGTTGGCGGTGACATACCACCATTCAATGCGAAAGCCATCGTGTGCGCTGTGGTCACGGGGGAATTCCAGGCGATGCGCGCGGGCCACCTGGCTGAAACCGCCCGCCTGTTGCCCCAGCCCGGCATAGCTTTGTGGCGCCGGCGGGTCACATGCGCATAGCAGACCGCACAGCAACAGCAAGGCGTTACGCTTCATCGGTAAACGGCCTCAACAGTTCGCGGGGCTGGCGGCGCGCCAGCTGCCACAGCGGCCAGGCGCTGGCCAGCAGGCTGGTGAACAACCCCAGCGCAGCCAGTTGCAGCAGCTGCACAGGGAAGACGTAGAGCGGCAGGCGCCAGCCGAACGCCTGCACGTTGACCACCGCCACCAGGCACCAGGCCAGCAACACCCCCAAGGGGATTGCCAGCAGTACCGTGAAACTGCTCAGCATCAGTGTCTGCCCCAAGCTCAGCCACACCAGTTGCCGGCGCTGCACACCCAACGCCCACAGGGGTGCCAGTTGGCTCAGCCGCGTTTGGCCCAGCGTCAGCAGGTTGATGAACAGCGCCACGCCGGCCACGCCAAGCGTGAGGCTGTTGAGCGCGGCGGTGGCGGCAAAGGTACGGTTGAACACCTCGGTGGACCAGCGCTTCAGGCGCGCCTGCTCCACCACACGGCTGTCGTCCAAGGCGAAGTGCTGTTGCATCGCGGCCTTGATGACGGGCACCTGCTCGGTGGGCAGGTCAACGCTCAACCCGGTCAGTGTTGCCTGCGGCCATTGCCTGCGCAACCAGCTGGCATTGACCAGTACATGGCCCTTGGGGTTACCGTAATCGGCATAGATCCCCACTACCGTCATCGCCTCTGCAGGCAGCGCCAGGCGGTCGCCCAGTCGCAGCTTCAGGCGCCTGGCCAGCTGTTCGCTGAGCATCACCGCATGCCCGCTGGCCAGCGTTTCCCAAGCGTGAGGCTGCTGCTGCAGCAACGGCCAACGCTTGAGGTAGACCGGGTGATCGACGATGCCCTGAAGCTGCACCGGCCAGCCCTGCAACTGCGTTTCCACACGCCAGCCGGGCAGCACCACACTGGCAGGCGATTGCTGCCCGAGCCATTGCGCAATCTCCAGGCCTTGGGCGGTATCCCGAGGGGTGACATACAGGTCGGCAGACAGACGCTGGTCCAGCCAGCCGACAAAGGTCTTGCGAAAGCCCTCGGTCATGCTGCCCACGCCGACGCTGGCAGCCAGCGCCAGCAACAGTGCCATCAGCGCCAAACTCAGGACTGGCAGTTGCTGGCGGCAATCGGCGACGAACCATTGCGCCAAGGGTCGCCGGCAATACCGCGTCAGCACTACAAGTAGCCGGTCGAGCAAGGCCGGCAACAACAGCGCTGCCGCCAGCAACAGCCCAGCCAGCATGGCAAACGCGGCGGCCAGGCTGTTACCCAGCACGCCACAGCCCAAGGCCAGCAGCCACAGAACGCCCGCCACGCAAGCCTGGCGCATCAACCATGGCCCCTGCGCCAGCCGCCAAGCCTGCGGCTGCGCCAACGCCAGCACCGGCAACCGGGCTGCACGCAACACGCTGCCCAGCCCTGCCAGCAATGCCCCCAGCACACTCACAAGCACCCCCACCAGCCACCACCATGCGGGCAGGCTCAGGGTGCCGGCAACCTGGGCGCCATACAGCCCGCGCAAACTGGCGGCCACATCGGGCAACAACCACGCGGCCAGCACATACCCGCTGGCCACGCCGGCCAGCCCGCCCAAAACGGCGAACAGGCCCAGCTCCAGCACCAAGGCGCACAGCAGGGTATTCAAGCTGACCCCACAGGCGCGCAGATTGCGGATCAAGCCACGCCGCTGTTCCAGCGCCAGACCGATTGCGGCATGGGCGATAAACAGGCCTACCACAAACGCCAGCAGGCCGAGGGCAGTCAGGTTGAGGTGAAAGCTCTCAGTCAGCCGCTGCAACCCGCCGTCGTCCTGTTGCGGTTGCAGTTCGAGGTAAACCGCAATATCAGCCGGCAGCGGCCCTGGCTTGCCGGCCACCAGCAATCGCGACAGCTGCCCGGGTGCGTGCAGCAACCGCTGGGCATGGCCGATATCGACCACGATCACCCCGGGCGCCAGCGCAGGCTGCAGGTGCATGGGCGGGAGCAGTTGCCCTTCGCTGTCGCGCACTGAAGCCCCAGGCTCTGCGCCCAGTTGCCGCAAGGTATCTGGCCCGGCCCACGCTTGCCCGGGCGTGCCAATGAACGCCTGCACGTCGAATGCTTGCGGCTGCACACCGGCGATGCTGCTGGCCGGCGGCAGGCTCAAGGGGTCGATGCCCAGCAGGCGCACGCTGCGCGCGGGCTCCCCAGGCAAACGCAAGCGCCCTTCCAGCACCGGCGTCACTGGCCAACCCTGCTTGCGCAATTGCACGTAAAACCCTTGGTCGAAGCGCTCACCGTTGCGCGGCACCAACTGCGCCTGCAGCGGCCCGGCCAGCACGGCACTGGCCCGGGCGTAGTCGCTGCGAGCCTGACTGTTCAGCGCCTGCACGCCCGTCCATAGCGCCGTGGCCAGCCACAGCCCGGTGAAGATGCTGAAAAACTGCACACGATGGCGCCGCCAATGGCTGAGCAACGCCAACAGGGCCAGCGACAAAAGCCTCATCACCCCAGCTCTGGCTGAACGCGACCGGCCTGCAGCTGGCAACGCCGCTGCAAGCGTGCCGCCAGCCGGGGGCTGTGGGTCACCATCAACACACCGCTGCCGGCCTCGGCGACCAGTTGCAGCAACAGGCTAAGCACCTCATCGCTGCTGGCTTCGTCAAGGCTGCCGGTGGGCTCGTCGGCCAACAACCAGGCCGGGCGCCCAGCCAAGGCACGGCCGATGGCGACCCGTTGCTGCTGGCCACCGGACAACTGCTCAGGGTAGCGCACCAGCAAACCTGCCAGGCCCAAGCGCTCTGCCAGGTAAGCCACCCACTGCGGGTCATGCCTGCCGGCCAGCCTGGCCTGAAAGGCCAGGTTCGCCGCCACGTCCAGGCTGCTGATCAGGTTGTATTGCTGGAACACCAGGCCAATTCCCTCCCGCCGCCACTGTGCCAGCGACGCCTCCGAGCGGCTGTCGAGCGGGACGTCGTCGATCAGGATGCGGCCGCTGTCGGCACGGTCCAGGCCGGCAATCAGGTGCAGCAACGTGCTCTTGCCGCTGCCCGACTCGCCCATCAGCGCCAGGCTGCTGCCGCGTGCCAGGCGCAGGTCCACGCCCTGCAGGACAGGGAGCGGGCCTTGGGGGGTGGGAAATGATTTGTGGAGCTGTTCGATGGCGAGCATCGACGGGCCTTGGTGGGTTGGGTGTTCTTTCAGGAATAGCAGGTTCGGGGAGATTCAGCGCACAAGGCCGCTCCTGCACTTGCCGAGTCAACCGATCAGGTGCGGTCTTACGGCCTGTTCTACTGCTGAAGAGCACGACCTAGGTACGAATTATGGATCCACTAAAATCCGATAACCGCACAAATCCGGTGATAAAAAGCCAAGGACTGTTGACCAGACTCCTTGTCACAGCTCTAATGGATCCATTAAATAAAAACAAAACCCTGGAGAGCCTCCCATGTACCCCAAAAACACCTGGTACGTCGCCTGCACCCCCGATGAGATCGCCACCAAGCCGCTGGGCCGGCAGATCTGCGGGGAAAAAATCGTGTTCTACCGTGCCCAGGAGAACACAGTGGCCGCCGTCGAGGACTTCTGCCCGCACCGTGGCGCGCCGTTGTCGCTGGGTTATGTCGAAGACGGCAACCTGGTGTGTGGCTACCACGGCCTGGTCATGGGCTGCGATGGCAAGACCGTGTCGATGCCAGGCCAGCGGGTGCGGGGCTTTCCTTGCAACAAGACCTTCGCCGCCGTCGAGCGTTATGGCTTTATCTGGGTCTGGCCCGGCGACCAGGCGCAGGCCGACCCGGCGCTGATTCCGCACCTTGAATGGGCGGTGAATGATGAATGGGCCTACGGTGGCGGCCTGTTCCACATCGGTTGCGACTACCGCCTGATGATCGACAACCTGATGGACCTCACCCACGAAACCTACGTGCACGCTTCCAGCATCGGCCAGAAGGAAATCGACGAGGCGCCGCCGGTCACCGCCGTCACCGGCGACGAGGTGGTCACCTCGCGGCACATGGAAAACATCATGGCCCCGCCCTTCTGGCGCATGGCCCTGCGTGGCAACGGGCTGGCCGACGATGTGCCGGTGGACCGCTGGCAGATCTGCCGCTTCACCCCGCCCAGCCATGTGCTGATCGAAGTGGGCGTGGCGCATGCCGGCAAGGGTGGCTACCACGCCGAGGCGCAGCACAAGGCGTCGAGCATCGTGGTGGATTTCATCACCCCGGAAACCGACACCTCGATCTGGTACTTCTGGGGCATGGCGCGCAACTTCGCCGCGCACGACCAGACCCTCACCGACAACATTCGTGAGGGCCAGGGCAAGATTTTCAGCGAAGACCTGGAGATGCTCGAACGCCAGCAACAGAACCTGCTGGCCTACCCCGAGCGCAACCTTTTGAAGCTGAACATCGATGCGGGCGGCGTGCAGTCGCGCAAGATGCTGGAGCGGATCATCGCCAAAGAGCGTGCGCCGCAACCGCAACTGATTGCTACCAGCGCCACCCCTGCCTGAGGAACAGCCGACATGATCGATGCCGTAGTGGTATCCCGTAACGATGAAGCGCAGGGTATTTGCAGCTTCGAGCTGGCGGCAGCGGATGGCAGCCTGCTGCCGGCGTTCAGCGCTGGCGCGCATATCGATGTGCACTTGCCTGATGGGCTGGTGCGCCAGTATTCGCTGTGCAACCACCCCGAAGAACGCCACCGCTATCTGATTGGCGTGCTCAACGACCCGGCTTCGCGGGGAGGCTCACGCAGCCTGCACGAGCAGGTACAGGCCGGCGCACGGCTGCGCATCAGCGCGCCGCGCAACCTGTTTCCGCTGACCGAGGGGGCGAAGCGCAGCTTGTTGTTTGCCGGTGGCATCGGCATTACCCCGATCCTGTGCATGGCCGAACAGTTGTCCCACAGCGACCATGACTTCGAGCTGCACTACTGCGCACGCTCCAGCGAGCGTGCGGCCTTTGTCGAGCGCATTCGCAACGCGCCGTTCGCCGATCGCCTGTTCGTGCACTTTGACGAGCAACCGGAAACCGCACTGGATATCGCCCGTGTGCTGGCCAATCCGCTAGAGAGTGTGCACCTGTATGTTTGCGGGCCCGGCGGGTTCATGCAGCATGTGCTGGACAGCGCCAAGGGGCTGGGCTGGCAGGAGGCCAACCTGCACCGCGAGTACTTTGCCGCGGCGCCAGTGGATGCCAGCAACGACGGCAGTTTCTCGGTGCAGGTGGGCAGCACGGGGCAGGTATTCGAGGTACCGGCCGACCAGACCGTGGTGCAGGTGCTGGAGCAGCACGGTATCGAGATTGCCATGTCGTGCGAGCAGGGTATTTGCGGCACCTGCCTGACCCGTGTGCTGCAGGGCACGCCGGACCATCGCGACATGTTCCTCACCGAAGAGGAGCAGGCGCTGAACGATCAGTTCACGCCCTGCTGCTCGCGTTCTAAAACGCCGCTGCTGGTGCTGGATATCTGAACCGGCTTACGACGAGGGCAGGATAACCTTCATGCCCGCGTCTGCCGTTGCCCCGCCAAAGGTCTCGGCGTAACGCAAAGTGGCATTGGCGTGCTCGCGCATGATCGCTTCGGCGCGGGCACCCTGGCGGTTGGTCAGGGCGTCGAACACTGCGTGGTGCTGCATATGGGCGAAGTTGAAGCGCCGGTATTCGCGGACCAGGTCATGGCGGTCCACTGCCAGTGCGGTGACCGAGGCGAACGGCAGGTGGTCGTTACGCGCCAGGGCATCGGCGATGGCTGGGTTGTGGCTGGCTTCGATGATTACCTGGTGAAAGCGCATGTTCAGGTCGTGGTAGGCCTGCAGGTCTTCTTCGGTCACGAAGCCCTTGTCGAACAGCTGGTCGCCATCGACCAGGCACTGTTGCAGCGCCGCGCGTGCTTGCGCTGACAAGCCACGCTCTGCGGCCTGGCGAGCGGCCAACCCCTCCAGTACTCCACGCACCTCGACCGCGCCAGCGATATCATCAGCGCTGACCGAGCGCACCTGAAACCCCCGGCCGCCGAAGCGCACCAGCAGGCCTTCCTGCTCAAGGGTACGAAACGCCATGCGCACCGGCATGCGTGAGACGCCGAACAGTTCGGCGGTAGGGACTTCCATCAGGCGCTCGCCGGCCGCCAGCTCGCCCGAGGCGATCATCTTGCGCAGCGCAACCAGCACCATTTGACCGGGTTTGCTCATCCAGGCTACTTCCAGGGGCGTGAGCGGGCATCTTAGCGCAAGGTGAAGGGTTGTTGCTGGCCTGTTCGGGTCGGCCGGATTACACGACCACACATCCGCATCAAGGCAAACGCCGTACCTGTAGGAGCAGCCTTGTGCTGCGAAGAGGCCGGTACAGCCAAACATCTCGTCAGCCATTCGTGCCTCTTCGCAGCACAAGGCTGCTCCTACAGGTACCGCGCACACCTGATGGGCTGCGCTGTGAGGATAGAAATTGCTTACAGCGTCAGGGGGTAGCTGACGATCAGGCGGGTCTGGTCAAAGTCGCTGTTGAAGCTGCGCCGGTTGGTCGCGTTGTTCAGGCGGATGTTGAGGTTTTTCAACGCCCCACTCTGGAATGTGTAGTTCACTTCGGTATCACGCTCCCACTCCTTGCCATTGCTGCCCGCCGCCGTGGTTGCGTTTTCGCCATGCCCGTAACGCACCATGGCCAGCAGCCCCGGCACACCCAGCGCGGCAAAGTTGTAGTCGTAGCGCACTTGCCACGAGCGCTCGTCGGCGTTGCTGAAGTTGCCGTTGAACATGTCGTTGCCCAAGGTGCGACCGCTGCTGCCGTACACCGACATCCACTGGCTGTCGCCACTGACTTTCTGCACCCCCAGGTACAGCGTGTGGCCACTGTGCGCGGCCGACAGCAAGGCGTAGCCCGTGCGGCTCTGGATGTCGCCGATGCGCGCCTGGCCGTCATCACGGTCGATGAAGTAACCCAGGTTGGCGCCCAGCGTCCACTCGCCCACTCGCTGGGTGTGCAGCAGGTTGAAATAGCTTTGCTGGTAGATGTCCTCCAGCTGCGAATGCCACGCGCCGATCAGGGTGCGCTGCTGGTTGAAGCGGTACTCGGCGCCGGCGTAGTTGAAGCCGTCCGAAGTGACCCCGGGCGCAGCCCAGGCGGAAAGGTCCTGCATGTCGGACGAGTTGCGCAGGCTGACCTCGCGGTACTGGCCGGCTTGCAGGCTCAGGCCTTCGATCTCGCGGGAGTCGAGCATGGCGCCCCGGAAGGTTTGCGGCAGCAGGCGGCCATCGTCGTAGCGCAGCAGCGGAATGTCCGGCAGCAACTCACCCACCTTCAGCTCGGTCGATGAAACACGCAGCTTGGCCGCCAGCCCGGCGCGGCCATAGTTGTCGGCCGCACGCCCGTCGTCGTGCACCGGTAGCAGTTCGGAGCCGCTGGTACCGCGGCCGCTGTCCAGCTTCACGCCGAACATGGCGATGCCGTCCAGGCCAACACCGATCAGCCCCGGCGTGTAGCCAGAGGTGAACTTGAAGATGAAGCCCTGGGCCCATTCTTCGACTTTGCTCTTGGCCGCCCCCGGGTCGCGGAAATCGCGGTTGAAGTAGTAGTTGCGCAGGGTCAGCCCGGCCTTGGCATCTTCAAGGAAGCCCCCCTCCTCGGCCCAGGCCGGCAAACCCAGGCCAAGCGCCAGCGAAACCGCCAGGGCGGAACGGGCCAGGGTGCAGTTTGTGTGCATCATTATTATTGTTCTCCGCGTTACTTGGGCGCAGCCGCCCCCCGCAGGCTGCCCAGAGCCCGTGGTCGAAAGGCTGCATGAATGCCCGGCCTGGGTCGGGCGCGACTCAGTGGCTTAATGCATCAGAACGGATACTGGCGCGGCACGTGCTGCACGCTGACCCAGTGATCGCGGGTGAACTCGTCGATGGCCCAGTCCCCGTTGAAACGGCCAAGCCCCGAGTTCTTCTCGCCACCGAACGGCGCGTTGGCCTCGTCGTTCACCGGGATGTCGTTGATGTGGCTCATGCCTGCACGCACCTGGCGAGCAAAGCGCACGGCACGCTCCAGGTTGCGGCTGAATACCGCGCTGGAAAGGCCGAACTCGCTGGCATTGGCCAGCTCCAGGGCATGCGCTTCGTCACGCGCGCGCAGCAAGCCCACCAACGGGCCGAAGATTTCGTTACGCGCAAGGTCCATGTCGACGGTGACCTCGCCATACACATGCGGGGCCAGCAAGTTACCGTTGACCCCGCCCTCGTACAGCGGCTCGGCACCTTCGCCGCGTGCCAGGCTGATCTTGTCCAGCAGGCCCTGCAATTGCCGGGCATTGATCACCGGCCCGATCACCGTAGCGGGCGAGTCCGGGTCGCCTACCACCAGCGCCCTGACACGCTCGACGAAGCGCTGCGCAAAAGCGTCGTAGAGGCTGTCGTCAACGATGATCCGGTTCACTGCCATGCAGATCTGCCCCTGATGCAGGAACTTGCCGAACACGGCCGCATTCACTGCCTGTTCAAGGTCGGCATCGTCCAGCACCACGAACGGGCTGTTACCACCCAACTCCAAGGCAACGTGCTTGAGGTGTTCGCCACCGCTGGCGATACGGCCAATGCCGCGCCCGACCGGCGTGGAGCCAGTGAAGGTGATCAGCGCCGGCACCGGGTGCTCGACGAAGGCATCACCGATGTCGCTGCCCGCGCCGACCACCACGCTGAGCACCCCGGCTGGCAACCCGGCCTCTTCGAAAATGCGTGCCAGCAGCAGGCCGCCGCACACCGGGGTGTCGCTGGCAGGCTTGACCACCACGGCATTGCCCAGCGCCAGTGCCGGGGCAATCGAGCGCTGGGTCAGGTGCAGCGGGAAGTTCCACGGGCTGATCACCCCGACCACGCCCAGGGCACTGCGGTACACGCGGCTTTCCTTGCCCGGCACGTTGGACTCGACAATGCGCCCGTGCACCCGCGACGGGAACGATGCCGACTCCAGCGCAATCGCCCGCGCCGCGCCCCATTCCAGCTGGGCCTTGAGCCGGGTACTGCCCGACTCGCGAATGATCCATTCGATGATCTCGTCGCGGCGCCGGTCAAAGATCGCCACCACTTCGTACAGCACCGCCGCGCGTGCGGCGGGCCCCAGTGCCGCCCATTTCAGCTGTGCCTGGGCTGCCGCCTGGTAGGCGGCATCAAGGTCGGCGCGGCTGGCCTGTTCAACCTGCAGCAACAAGTCGTCGTTGTACGGGTTGTGCACGTTCAGGGTCTTGCCGGCACTGCCGGCGCGCCACTGGCCGGCAATCGGCAGCAGTTGAAGGTCTTGATAACGGGGACTATTGGCAGACATACAAGGCTCCTTGGTCAGCACGTAGGTTTGTTGGCAGCTTCAGGCTCACTGGCCTGTTGTGGCGCACGCACCTGGATGAAGGCGATGGCCAGCGCACCGATCACCCCAGGCAGGGCGAAGGCGAGGAAGTTCTGCTGGATCGGCAACTGCAACGACAGCAGGGTGCCACCCAGCATGGGCCCGGCGATGGCGCCGAGGCGGCCGATACCCGCAGCCCAGCCCACCCCGGTGGAGCGGATGTGCGCCGGGTAGGCGATAGAGGCGTAGGCGTGGATTACCGCCAGCGTGCCAATGGTGGTAGCGCCGGCAACCAGCAACAGCAGGTTCAGCAGCAGCGGGCCCGGGTTCAGCCCCAGCGCCGCCAGCGACAGTGCTGCCAGCACGAAGAACAGCGCCAGCGTGCGCTGCACCCCCAGGCGGTCGGCGAGCCAGCCACCAAACAACGCACCGACCGTGGCGCCAATGTTCAGCGTGACCAGAAACGCCAGGCTCGAACCCAGGGCGTAGCCGCCCTGCGCCATCAGCTTGGGCAACCAGGTGTTGAGGCCGTAGCTCATCAGCATGCACATGGCGAACGCCACCCACAGCAACACGGTGGCCAAGGCCTGACCACGGCCAAACAACTGCGCCAGGCGCGCCTTGTCTACCGGTTGGTCGCTGCCCGCCAAACGCAGCTCGGTGCCTGGGCGAAACGCCGGGTCGACCTTCGCCAGCAACTGCTCAAGCTCGGCACGCCGGCCCTTGAGTTCAAGAAACGCCGCCGACTCCGGCAGGTAGCGCAGCATGAACGGCACGGCCAGCACCGGCAGCACCGCCACATAGAACACAGCCTGCCACCCCCACTGCGGGATCACCGCGATCGCCAGCAAGGCCGACAGCACTGCGCCCACCGAGTAGAAGCTGGACATCACGGTAATCATGGTGCTGCGCCGCCCTTGTGGGGCGAACTCGCTGATCAGGTTGACGGCGCTGGGTACCAGCGCGCCCAAGGCCAGCCCGGTCACCAGGCGGCAGGCACCGAGCTCCAGCGGGGTTTCTGCATGCCCGGTCATGAACGCCGCCAGGCTGGCCAGCAGTGTGGTGAGGATGATCAGCTTGCGCCGGCCGAAACGGTCGGCCAGTGGCGCCAGCAAGGTACCGCCGAACAGCATGCCGAACAGCGCACAACTGCCAAGCGTGCCGGCTTCGATGGCGCTGAGTTGCCATTCCTGCATCAGGCGTGGCACCACCGAGCCGTAGATCACCATGTCATAGCCGTCGAACAGCATGATGAAACAGCCCCACAGCAGTATCAGCAGGTGCGTGCGATTGAAGGGTGCAGCATCGATCACTTCACTGACGGAAGTTGTCTTCATAGCCACCTCGTTTATTGTTTTTGTCGGTGTCGCGTGGTGTGCGTGTGTGTCGGTTTCAGGGTTCGATGGTTTGGGTCGGTACTTCGATCAGCACGGGCCGGTCGCTCTCCAGCGCTTCACGCAAGGCCTGGGCGAAGGCGCTACCGGTGGCCGCATGCACCGCCTGCACGCCATAGCCACGGGCGATGGCGCAGAAGTCCAGGCCTGGCACGTCCAGCCCGGGCGCGTCGTTGACGTCCAGCACATCGGCAAACCAGCGCAACGCGCCGTAGGTGCCGTTCTTGAGGATGATGAACACCACCGGGATGTTGTATTGCGCGGCGGTCCACAGCGCGGTGATGCCATAGTTGGCCGAGCCGTCGCCGATCACGCCAATCACCTGCCGGCCAGCCGATGCCAGCTGCACGCCTACGGCTGCTGGCAGGCCAAAGCCCAGGCCACCGGCTGCGGGGAAGAAGTAGCTGCCCGGCTCACGCATTTCCACGCGGCGCCAGAACGCCCCCACGGTGGAGGTGGACTCCTTGACGTAGATGGCGTCCTTGGGGGCCAGGGCGTTGAGCAGGTCGAACACGGTTTCAGGGCGCAACAGGCCACCGTCATCCGCCACCGCTTCGGCAGCAGGCAATGCGGTGGGCATCGGCCGCGTGCTTTGCGGCACGCCGCCCAGCAGGGCTTCGAGGGTGAGCGCAATGTCGCCGACCAGGGCGTCGCCCATGGGCGCGCGCGCCGCCTCGCCCGGGTCGCAGGTCAGGTGCAGCAGCTCGCAGTCGGCCGGCAGGTAGTTGCCAGGGGCGAACTGGTGGTAACGGAACACGGGGGCACCCACTACCAGAATCAGGTCGTGCCCGGCCAGGTTGTGGCTGATACCGGCAATGGCCGCCGGCAATACCCCGCGGAAGCACGCATGCCGTGTGGGGAACGGGCAGCGCGAGGCCGAAGGCGCGACCCAGGCCGGCATGCGCAGCTTCTCGGCCAATTGCACAGCCAGGCCATTGGCGGCGCTGCCGTCGACATCCGGGCCCAGCACCAGCACCGGGTTGCGCGCCGCTGCCAGGCGTTCGCACAGGTGCTGCAACTGCGCCGGCGACGGCAGCCCGGCACTGCTCACCTGGCGCCGTGCCAGGTGCTCGACACCGGTTGGCGCTTCGCACGCCCAGTCGTCATAAGGGATCGACACGTACACCGGCCCACGTGGTGGCAAGCTGGCAGTGTGGATCGCCTGGCTCAGGGCACGCGGCACATCCTGCGCGGCAGCGGGTTCGTGGCTCCACTTGACCAGCGGTTTGGGCAACTGTGCGGCATCGACATTGGCCAGCATCGCTTCCACCCCGATCATCGAGCGCACTTGCTGGCCGGCGGTGATCACCAGCGGGCTGTGCGAGTACCAGGCATTGGTCAGGGCGCCCATGCCATTGCCGGTACCGGCAGCCGCGTGCAGGTTGACGAAGGTGGGTTGGCCGCTGGCCAGTGCGTAGCCATCGGCCATGCCGACCACGGCGCCTTCGTGCAGGCCGAGGATGTAGCGAAAATCTTCCGGGAAGCCCTTGAGAAACGGCAGCTCGTTGGAGCCAGGGTTGCCGAAGATGGTGGTCAGGCCATGCTGGCGAAGAATGTCGTAAGTGGCGCCGTGAACAGTTTTCATAAAGCCCCTTGCAGCTTGTTTTTGGAATTCGGGTTACTTTTGCAGCCACGGCCAGATTGATCAAATTGATACTATCTTTACTAAAAATAAAACCTATCTATGTGAAGCCAGCACCCCATGAGCCACATCGACCTGAACCTGATCCGCACCTTCGTCACCCTGTACGAGGCCCGCAGCGTTACCCTTGCCGCCGAGCGCCTGTTCGTCACCCAGCCGTCGGTCAGCTATGGCCTGGCCCGCCTGCGCGAACTGTTCGACGACGCCCTGTTTAGCCGCACGCGTGACGGCATCCAGCCAACCTTTGTTGCCGAGCAGCTGTACGGCACCCTGCGTGACGCGCTGACGCGCATCGAAGGCGCCGTGCAGAGCACCCGACAGTTCGACCCCAGCACCACCGAACGCAGGTTTCGCATCGCCCTCTCCGACCTTGGCGAAATGGGCTTTTTGCCGCTGATTCTGGCGCGCCTGAACCGCGATGCCCCGCAGGCCGAAGTCGAGGTGCTGCCACTGCAGGTCGACCAGGTGGGCGACTGGCTGGCCAGCGGCAAGATCGACGCCGCCATCTGCCGCCCACCGGTGCCGGGCACCCATAGCCAGGTACTGATGCGCGAACGTTATGTATGCCTGCTCAGCTTCGACCACCCACGCATCGGCAATGAACTGAGCCTTGAGCAGTTCATTGCCGAGCGCCACATCAGCGTTACCCGTACCACCGGCCACGGCAGTGTCGAAGACGTGCTCACCAGCATGCAGTTGCAGCGGCGCATCAGCCTGCAGGTGCCGCACTTCTCGGTGCTGCCGAAGATCATCCCCGGCACCGACCTGCTTGCCGTGCTGCCGGCGCAGATCGGCCGGCTGTTCATGCAGGACGGGGGGTTGAAAATGCTTGAGCTGCCGTTCCAGGTTGCCGAGTTCAACGTGTCGCTGAACTGGCACCCCAACAGCGACCACTCCGCCGCCCTGCAATGGTTCTACGCCACGGTCGCCCAGGCGATCATCGACGGCCAGGCTTAGGCGTCGGCCAGCACAGGCCGCGCGGGGCTGGCCGACGGGCGCAGCAACAGCAGGCAACCCGCGGCCAGCACGAATACGCTGGCAAACACCCCGTACAAGTGCAGCGGTTGCCAGCCGCCATCGAGCAACACACCGGCCACGGTCGGCGACAGGATTGCGCCCATGCGGCCGATGCCGATGCCCCAGCCCACGCCGGTAGCACGCACCGAGGCGTCATAGACCACCGGCGACAGGGCGTACAGGCCGGCCACGCAGCCGTTGGAGAACAGCCCGATCAGCAACCCCAGCGCCAAGGCAGCACTGACCGACGCGCCATTGACCACGAACAGCACCAGCAGCGTCGCCGTGATCAGCATGAACAGCCCCAGCACGCGGGTGAGCGGCCAGCGCGAAGACAGGCCGCCGATCAGCGCCGCGCCAAGGATGCCGCCGACACTCAACAGCACCCCGCCGGTAATGCCCTGCTGTGCCGACAGGCCAGCGGCCACCAGCAGTTTGGGCGTCCAGCTCATGACGAAGTAGAAGCCGAACATGACCAGGAAGAACAGCAACCAGATCACCAGCGTGGTGCGGCGCATGGCAGGTGTCAGCAGTTGCCGGAAGCCGCGGGCGGCGCCCTGTTCCCTTGCTGTGGCTGTTGGCAGTTGTGCCAGCGCCGGTTGGCCAAGGCGCTCGGCCAGGCGGTTGACCCGTGCCAGGGCATTGGCCGGGCGACGCGCCAGCAGAAAGTCCAGCGACTCTGGCAGCCACAACAGCACCAGCGGGATCACCAGCACGGTGACGATGCCGCCAAACAGGAATACCGAGCGCCAGCCCCAATGCCCCAGCAGCCATACCGCCAGCAAACCACCCAGCGTCGCGCCCAGGGCATAACCGGTTGACTGCAGGCTCACTGCCAGGCCGCGCCAGCGTTTGCTGGCGTACTCACTGGCAATCACGTTGCTGCTGGCCAGGATGCCGCCGATGCCCAGCCCGGTCAGGCCGCGCAGCAGCGCCAGTTGCAACGGGCTCTGGCTCATTGCCGAGAGCAGCATGCCAACGCCGGAAACTGCCAGGCACAGCAAAATCAACGGGCGGCGGCCAAAACGGTCGGCCCAGGGCGCGATGAACAACGAACCGGCCGCCATGCCGAACAGGCCTGCGCTGAGCAGCAGCCCGACCTGTGCACCGTTCAGGTTCCACTCGGCGGACACCGACGATGCAGTGAAGGCCATGACCAGCACGTCAAAGCCATCGATCATGTTGAGGACGATGCAAATACCAATGGCCAGGTACTGGAAGCGGCCCATCGGGTCGTTGTCCAGGCGGTGCTTGAGATCGGTATTCATGGGGTCACCTGCCGGCCCTGGTTGGCCACAGGCGGGAGGACAGATGCGCACGCGCAGGCAAGACGGGGGGAACCCTGACAGTTCCGGGCCGCTGGATAGCCATTCATGACTGAACCCTTTTTGTAATTGTTATTGCATACGGCAGGAGGGCTCCGGCCGTTGTCAGGCGCTAATCAACCAGATAATGGATCCACGAACAACAGGGTGCATTTGATCACTCCGAGAAAATCACTCATAGCCAAGGTGTAAATTTGATAATCACGTATTTTTTAATATATTTTTCAATATGTTATGAATTTAACGCTTGATCCATTTTTCGTTCGTTTATCGAACGATACAATTTCATGGATCCATAAAAGCACACGAGTTCCATGCCTGACCGTTCATGACACCACCGCCATGAACAAATCTTCATGTTCCCCGCCAGCGCCCTGATTCCGGGGGTGAACAGCCGTTACCCGCCCACCGCCACTCGCCACTCGCCTTGAGGCCGCGGTAGGTGTTGCGTAGCATCCCCGGCCCGATCGCGCGCCCGTACAGCCACCGCGATACCTGCAAAAAAGAGCTACTGATGCCACAACCCATCCCCCTCAAGGACCACGAAAAGGAAAAGCACCTGGTCAATCGCCGGCTCCTGGCCTGCGCCATCCTGGTCTTCAGCCTGGTCGCCGTGCTGGTGGGGCGGCTGTATGTATTGCAAGTGCTGCAGCACGACCAGCAAACCGCCGTGTCGGAAAACAACCGTGTGCACGTGCTGCCCATCGCCCCCGAACGCGGGCTGATCTACGACCGCAACGGGGTGGTGCTGGCCGACAACAAACCCAGCTTCGACCTGACCATGACCCGCGAGCGGGCCGGCGGCGACTCGGCCAAGGTGCTCGACACCCTCACCCAGGTGCTAGGCCTGACCGAAGACGACCGCAAGCAGTTCGATAAAGACCTGCGCCGTGGCCGCAAGCCGTTCGAACCAGTGACCCTGATGGTGGGCCTGAATGAAGAGCAGATCGCCCTGGTGGCGGTGAACCAGTTCCGCCTGCCGGGCCTGGAGGTGGAGCCGCAGTTCATCCGCGAGTACCCGCTGGCCGGGCATTTCGCCCACTCGGTAGGCTATGTGGGGCGCATCAACGAGAAGGAAGCCAAGGTCCTCGACAGCACCGAGTACCGTGGCACCCAGTCAATCGGCAAGACCGGTATCGAACACTTCTACGAAAGCCAGCTTCATGGCCACGTGGGCTACGAAGAGGTCGAGACCAACGCCCAGGGCCGGGTGATGCGCGTGCTCAACCACAAGGCCCCTACCCCGGGCCAGGACATTGTCCTGACCCTGGACGCCCACTTGCAGGTGGCCGCAGAAAAAGCGCTGGGCGACCGCCGTGGCTCGGTGGTGGTACTGGACCCGGCCAATGGCGACGTGCTGGCCATGGTCAGCAACCCCAGCTTCGACCCCAACCTGTTCGTGAAGGGCATCAGCTTCAAGCAATACGCCGAACTGCGCGATTCCATCGACCGCCCGCTGTTCAACCGCGTACTGCGCGGCCTGTATGCACCCGGCTCGACGGTGAAGCCGGAAGTGGCCATCGCCGGCCTCGACAGCGGCGTGATCACCCCGGGCAGCCGGGTGTTCGACCCGGGCTACTACGAACTGCCCAACTACGACCACAAGTACCGCAACTGGAACCGCAGCGGCGACGGCTGGGTGGACATGTACACCGCTATCATGCGGTCCAATGACACCTACTTCTACGACCTGGCGCACAAGCTGGGCATCGACCGCCTGCACGACTACATGGCCGAGTTCGGCCTGGGCCAGAAGGTGTCGCTGGACATGTTCGAGGAAGCCTCCGGGCTGATGCCGTCGGCTGCCTGGAAACGCGCCACCCGGCGCCAGGCCTGGTTCCCGGGCGAAACACTGATCCTGGGTATCGGCCAGGGCTACATGCAGGTCACCCCGCTGCAACTGGCCCAGGCCACCAGCCTGCTGGCGAGCAAGGGCGTGTGGCATCGCCCGCACCTGGCCATGACCGTGGGCGGCGATACGCCGGTCGACCCCAACCCGATGCCCAACATCGTGCTGCACGACAAACATGCCTGGGACCAGGTCAGCCAGGGCATGCAGATGGTCATGCACGACCCACGCGGCATCGCCCGCGCGGCGGCTGCTGGCGCGCAGTACCGGATTGCCGGCAAGAGTGGTACCGCGCAGGTGGTGGCGATCAAGCAGGGCGAGCGTTACAACCGCAACAAGACCCTCGAACGGCACCGCGACAACGCCCTGTTTGTCGGCTTTGCGCCGGCCGACCACCCGAGTGTGGTGGTGGCGGTGATGATCGAGAACGGTGAGGCGGGGGGCCGGGTGGCGGGGCCGGTGGTGCGGGAGGTGATGGATGCTTACCTGCTGGATGAGCAGGGGCATCTGAAGCCTGAGTATGCGGGCGGTGCTAGTGGCCGGAACGTGCCGCACATTTGAGATTGCCGGGGCCGCTTTGCGGCCCATCGCGACACAAGGCCGCTCCTACAGGGATCGCGATTGCAGGGAGAATGCGCTCTCCTGTAGGAGCGGCCTTGTGTCGCGATGGGCTGCGAAGCAGCCCCAAATGCTCGACCCCCGAACACCGCCCTCCCCGCCATACCCACTCGCCGCCGCGTCACGCACAACCCCGCGCAGGGCAGCCGTAAATCAATAAAATGGAATAACAATATAAATTCTTATTCTTTTTTTATTGGAAAGTAATCCTCTATAACTCTCCCCACTGCACAGCCGCCAACACTTGGCCAACTGTTGGCAGCGCAACACCCGATCAACACGAAACGCCCGCCCGGCAACAGCAGCCCACCTTTGTGAAACTGCTAACGTGTTGATTTACAAGAACATTAGAACCCGGCACGACGATTGCTCAAGCAAAGTCCCGCTCAACCAGAACCGGAGACCTGCCCATGAGCACCCCACTGAACGTCGTAGCCCTGTCCGGCGGCACTTCCCGCCCATCGCGCACCCTGGCCCTGACCGAGGCGATCCTCGCCGAACTGGCCGAACACCTGCACATCAAGCCGCACCTGATCGAACTGGGCGACATTGCCCGCCCGCTGGGCAGTGCCCTGTGGCGCAGCGAACTGCCCGAAACCGTCGAACAGCAGCTGCGCCTGGTGGAAAAGGCCGACCTGCTGGTGGTGACCACCCCCGTGTACCGCGGCAGCTTCACCGGCCACTTCAAGCACCTGTTCGACCTGATCGGCCAGGACGCCCTGGTCGACACCCCGGTACTGCTCGCCGCCACCGGTGGCAGCGAACGCCATGCACTGGTACTCGACCACCAGCTGCGCCCGCTGTTCAGCTTCCTGCAAGCCCTGACCCTGCCCATCGGCGTGTTCGCCAGCCAGGCGGAACTGGCCGACTACCGGGTTTCCAGCGATGCCCTCGCCGCCCGTATCCGCCTGGCCGCCGAACGTGCCGTGCCGCTGTTCGGCGCCCACTACGCACTGCGTAAAAGCGCCTGAGGAGCGGCCATGAATGCACCTGTAAATACCCCGCTGCGCCCGGCCCTGGCCATCGCCCGCGAACTGGCCGGGCAGTTTGCCCAGACCGCCGTCGAGCGCGACGAGCGCGGCGGCACGCCGAAAGCCGAGCGCGATGCCCTGCGTGGCAGCGGCCTGCTGTCGCTGGCGATCCCACAGGCGTTCGGCGGCCAGGGTGCCAACTGGCACGACACCTTCGCGGTGGTGCGCGAATTC
Organism: Pseudomonas sp. WOUb67; assembly: GCF_050058005.1. Taxonomy (NCBI): domain Bacteria; kingdom Pseudomonadati; phylum Pseudomonadota; class Gammaproteobacteria; order Pseudomonadales; family Pseudomonadaceae; genus Pseudomonas; species Pseudomonas sp. WOUb67. Next base: position 4,658,179 of record NZ_CP170112.1, read on the forward strand.
GCCCGGGTCGACAGCTCCATCGCCCATGTATTCGGCTTTCACCACCTGATGCTGGCCACCGTGCGCCTGTTCTCGCGCCCGGACCAGTGGCAGCCGTGGTTTGAACAGACGGCCCGTAAACAGTGGTTCTGGGGCAATGCCCTGAACCCGCTGGACACGCGCACGGTGGTCAAGCACTTCGACGGCTGGTGCGAGTTCTCTGGCAAGAAAAGCTTCTGCTCCGGCGCCAGCGACTCGGAAATGCTCATCGCCTCGGCGGTGGACGAACGTGCCGGCGGCAAACTGCTGATCGCCGCCATTCCCAGCGGCCGCACCGGCATCAGCCTGCACAGCGACTGGAACAACATCGGTCAGCGCCAGACCGACAGTGGCAGCGCCACGTTCGAGCGGGTGCGGGTCGAGCACAATGAACTGCTGCTCGACCCAGGCCCCCTGAGCACCCCGTTTGCCGCCCTGCGACCGCTGATTGCCCAGCTGCACTTCGCCAACCTGTTCCTCGGTATTGCCGAGGGCGCCTTCGACGAAGCCCGCCAGTACACGCTGAAGGAAAGCCGGCCGTGGTTCCGCTCCAGCGCCGCCAGCAGTGCCGAAGACCCTTACGTACTGCGCCATTACGGCGAGTTCTGGGTCGGCCTGGAAAGCGTGCGGTTGCTGATCGAACGGGCCGCGCGCCAGCTGGACGCTGCCTGGGCCAAGGAACACGCCCTCACCGCCGAAGAGCGCGGCGACCTGGCGCTGGCCATCGGCACCGCCAAGGTCGCCGCCAGCCGCCATGGCCTGGACATCTGCAACCGCCTGTTCGAAGTCACCGGTGCCCGTGCCACCCATGCCTCGCTGCGCTTCGACCGGCACTGGCGCAACCTGCGCACGCAAACCCTGCACGACCCGGTGGACTACCGTATCCACGAACTCGGCGAGTGGGCCCTCAACGACAAACGCCCTGCCCCTTCCTTCTACTCCTGAGGACTGCCCATGCAACTGCTGACCCTCCCCCCGTCACCGACACTGGCTACCTCGATCAGGGCGACCGCACAGGTCTTCGAAGACCCCAGGTCGCAGGCGCTGCTCGCCCACTTGCAACAGGTCGCCCCCAGCGAGGCCAGCGTCCTGATCATTGGCGAAACCGGCACGGGCAAGGAGCTGGTCGCACGCCACATCCACAACCTCAGCGGCCGGCGCAACGGCCCGTTCGTTGCGGTCAACTGCGGCGCGTTCTCTGAATCGCTGGTGGAAGCCGAACTGTTCGGCCATGAAAAAGCCGCCTTCACCGGCGCCCTGTCGGCCAAGGCCGGCTGGTTCGAGGAGGCCAACGGCGGCACGCTGTTCCTCGACGAAATCGGCGACCTGCCGCTGCCGATCCAGGTCAAGCTGCTGCGCGTACTGCAGGAGCGCGAGGTGGTGCGGCTGGGGTCGCGCAAGAGCATCCCGATCAACGTGCGGGTACTGGCTGCGACCAACGTGCAGCTGGAAAAGGCCATCAATGCCGGGCATTTCCGTGAAGACCTGTATTACCGCCTGAACGTGGTGACCTTGCAGTTGCACCCGTTGCGCGACCGCCCGGGGGACATCCTGCCGCTGGCCCGGCACTTCATCCGCAGTTACAGCGACCGGCTGGGCTACGGCCCGGTGGAACTGAGCCCCAAGGCCCAGGCCAAGCTGGTGGAATACAGTTGGCCGGGTAATATTCGTGAGCTGGAGAACGTGATTCACCACAGTTTGCTGACCTGTGGCGACGGCACGATACAGGCACAGGACCTGCGCTTGTCTAACCTGCGCATCGAGCGGCAAGAAGAAGAACCGGCAGGCAATGGTGTGGAGGACTTGCTGCAGCGGGCGTTCAGCCGGTTGTACGAGGAGCAGGCGGGCGACCTGTACGAGAAAGTGGAAAATGCCCTGCTGCGGTCGGCCTATCGGTTCTGCCATTACAACCAGGTGCATACCGCGCAGTTGTTGGGGTTGTCGCGCAACATCACGCGCACGCGGCTGATTGCGATTGGCGAGCTGGTGGTGAACAAACGGCGCGGGCAGGAACAGCAGGTGCTGGACAACCGGGTGGTGCGGTTGTCCATCTGAGCCTTGTAGTGCATGTGCTGGCCTCTTCGCGGCTAAAGCCGCTCCCACAGGTGCTGCACAAGGCTCAAGTGTTGTGAGTTCCCTGTGGGAGCGGCTTTAGCCGCGAATGGCTCAAGATGCTGTGCGCGGCATCAGGTCATACGGGTGCTTCCAGCCCGGCAGCGCCTGGATCCGCGCCTTCCAGGCCTCGATATGGGTGAAGTCAGCCAATGGAATGCCGGTGTCCTCCGGCATGAACACATACCCCGCCAACGACAGGTCGGCAATGGTCAGCCGGCCGCCGACCATGAACGGTGTCTTCGCCAGGTGCGCGTCGACAATGCGGTAAGCCGCCGTGGCACGCTCGCGCAGGAACCGGGTCACGTCCGTTTCGCCGGTGTTCTTCAGGCAGAACAGGAAGCGCAGCGCGGCGTAATAGCTGGTGAACTTGTGGTTGTCGAACAGCATCCAGCGCCAGATTTCGCGCTTTTCGTCAGCGTCTCGCGGGCCGAACTGGCCGGTCTGTTCGGCCAGGTATTCCAAAATCAGCGCAGACTGGGTGAAGGTTTTGCCCGCGTGCTCCATCACTGGCACCTCGCCCTGCTCGTTCACCTCGTCACGCCAGGTTTGCTCCCGGGTCTGGCCATGGAAGAAGTCGACGAACACCGGCTGCCAGTCCTGGCCGGTGAGTTCAAGCATCAGCGCGGCCTTGTAGGCGTTGCCGGATTCGGCGAAGCAATGCAGCTTGTAGTCGGGCATGGCGGGACCTTCAATTTCCTTTGAATGATCGTGTAGCCCGAGCAAATCACGCCCGGCCCGGAACGGTCAATGCCCTCAGCCAGAACATCCCATTCCCCGTCCCTCCCGTCATAGTCCCCGCACAACCGCCAATGCCATAGTGGAGAAAACAACACGGATAAAAACCATGTACAGAAACACCTCTACCCCCGCGGACGATAACGGTTGCGGCTGGTTCCACCTCAGCCCGCCGCGCCAGCCACGCGCCGCGCACCGGGGGCGGGGCGAGGCGCGCTGGGTGGTGCTTGGCGCGGGCTTCACCGGCCTGGCCGCCGCGCGGCAACTGGCCCTGCATCACCCTGACGACGAAGTGATCCTGGTCGACGCCCAGGAAGTCGGCTTCGGCGCCTCGGGGCGCAACTCCGGGTTTGCCATCGACCTGCCCCACGACATCGGCGCCGCCGACTACATCGGCGACCTGCCCACGGCGCGGATGAACCTCAAGCTCAACCTGCGTGCGCAGGCGATCTTGCGCGAGCTGATCAACCAGCACGGCATCGACTGCCAGATCCGCCCGGACGGCAAGTACCAGGCGGCCGTCGAAGACAAAGGCCTGGCGGTGCTCGAAGCCTACCGCAGCGGCCTGGAAAAACTCGGCCAGCCCTACCAGATGATCGATGCCCGCGACCTGCCCGAGCACTTCGGCACCACCTTCTACCGCAAGGCGCTGTACACCCCGGGCACCCAGCTGCTGCAACCGGCCGCCCTGGCCAAAGGCCTGGCCGACAGCCTGCCGGGCAATGTGACCCTGCACGAACGCACCACCATCACCCACATCGAGCAGGGCCGGCGCATCACCCTCAAGCACGCCAACGGTGAGATCGTCGCCGACCAGCTGTTGCTGACCAACAATGCCTTTGCCTCGTACTTCGGCTTCCTGCCTGGCCGCCTGCTGCCGATCTTTACCTACGCCAGCATGACCCGCCCGCTGACCGAGGAGGAACAAGCCCGCTTGGGCGGCAAGAACACCTGGGGCATCATCCCGGCAGACCCGTTCGGCAGCACCCTGCGGCGCACCCCGGACCAGCGCCTGCTGGTGCGCAACAGTTTCAGCTTCAATGCTGACGGCCGCGCCAACCCACGCCACATCGCCCGTGCCGGGCGCCAGCATCGCGATTCGTTCGAGCGGCGCTTCCCGATGCTGTCGGGCATGGCGTTCGAATACACCTGGGGTGGCTCGATGTGCCTGTCGCGCAACCACCTGTCGCACTTCGGCACCCTCGCGCCCAACGTGCACGCGGCGCTGTGCTGCAACGGCCTCGGCATCACCCGTGGCACCGCTACCGGCACCCTGCTGGCCGACTGGCTGAGCGGCGAACGCGACGAGCTGATCGACTTCCTGCTGGGCTCCGCAGGCCCCAACCGCAACCCGCCGGAGCCGCTGCTGAGCGCGGGCGTCAACCTCAACCTGCACTGGGGCCAGCGCCGCGCCGGCCTGGAAAGCTGACAAGGAGGCACTCACTATGCGAAGCCTTGGCATTCTCGGGGTGGGCGAACTCACCGAAAAAGTGGTCATCGGCTTGCGCCGCAGCGGTTTCGAAGGCCCCATCCTGCTGTCACCGCGCAATGCGCAACGTGCCGCCCTGCTGGCCCAGGCGCACGGTTGCCAGGTGTTGACGAGCAACCAGGCCGTGGTCGACCAGGCGGAGCTGGTGATCCTTGGCGTGCGCCCGCATTCGCTCGCCGAACTGGCAGATGAGGTACACCTGCGCCCCGGCCAGCGCCTGGTCTCGCTCGCCGCCGGGGTCAACCTTGCGCAGCTTTCCACCGCGTTCCCTGGCGCCCTCTGTGTGCGTGCGATGCTGTCGTATGCGGCGCAGTACAACCAGTCCACGGTCGTGGTGTGCCCACCCGATGCGCTTACCACACAGTACCTGGGGCCACTGGGCAAACTGGTGGTACTGCACGGCGAGCCGGAATTCGAACTGGCCACCGTGGCGGCGTGCATGAATGGCTGGTTCTACTTCCTGCTGCACGACCTGCAGCAGTGGCTGATGGACAAAGGCCTGCCCGCAGCCGAAGCGCGTGCGCTGGTGCTGAGCAACTTGCAAGACTGCGTGGCCAGTGCCGGGCAGCAGCCGCATTCCACCCTCAAGGCCCTGGGACAGGCCATTGCCACGCCTGGGACCTTTACCGCCGATGGGCTGGAAGTGCTGATGCATCAGCCGGTCGGTGCCACCTGGGGAGCGGCTTGCGAGGTGGTGCTGGATGGGTTACAGACCCGGTCGCGGTGAGCCGAAACAGAATCTGCTGCCAGCGCATGCCAATTGATGCTGACAGATCGCCAGTAGAGCGTGCCCTGATCACGTAAGGTTGCGTCATTGCGAGCCAGTTTGCTCCATATGCTCCCTGTTGAGCCCCCCTGTGCGCACTCTAGTTGAGGCTTCAGAGGTTTGTGTCACCTGCGGTACAGGCAAATTCCTAATCCCAGCAAACGGCTCTGCGGTCGAGTTATTTGTAAGATTCGTTACCGCCCTAGAAATCTCAACCTCCATGGGTAAGTTGGTCAAAGCGCCTCCAAAGGCTTCCGAGCGACGAAGCCCGCGCGGAGGACCTGAAGCCCCCCATCCACTGGGCTCAGGGGAAGGCGAACGCCTATACGTACTCTCTACTCTGGGGCGATTGGAAACATCGCCGTGCGTCACGGGTCTTCCTGAAGCGGGTGGCGAGTTAGGCTCAAAGCGAATTGGGGATCTCGATGAGCGCTCCGATGATGATGATGATGATTCTATTGAGTTGAAGCGCCTGCGGCTACCTTGCCGAGCCATTTGCCGCCCACGCTGCCCGTTAGGCATATGCCCGGAAGGGTCTTGATGATTGACCGGATCACAGCCGCAGTAAACATAACTATTCAACCCGCCCCTGCCAAACGGGCTCCAACTGTCAGTGGATTGAAAACGCCTGAGCACCGGGCTGTAATTTCTATAACCATTGCCCAGCGGATAGAGCTCTGTCATTTCCAGCCTGATTTGCCCGTTAAAACCAAGTAGCGCCTGGTCTTGGGCTGACGAGAAAAAACCATAAGGATCGTACGGCTGACGTAGGGAGCTTGCATGGCTGCTCATTAATCGCCTCACTCTGCACATTTCCAGACCATCAGGGTGCCTTTGCGATGCCAGTGAATCAACTAGCAGAAGTGCTAGCTCATGGCTCGACCCATTACACGGCACCGGTAGGCCAGCGGTATCTCCCAGCCCCCCGTACACCTGGTCATCCCATCCCATGACTCGTCCGAGCCGTTATAGGGCGCCCGCGCAAGCCGGTGCCATAGTGCCGCCACGTTAGTGCACCACATAACAACAAGAGGTAAGCCGTATGTCCGTTTCCAAACGCTCCGTAGAAGATGCGCCGCTCAACGGGTTCCACCGCAAACTGACAGTCTATTCGGCTGGCGGGCCTTTTCTCGATGGCTATGTATTAAGCATCATCGGCGTCGCCATGCTGCAAATCACCAACGCCTTGCAGCTGTCGGCCCTGTGGGAGGGGCTGATCGCGGCGTCAGCATTGATCGGTGTGTTCCTGGGTGGTTTTCTCGGTGGCTGGTTCACCGACAAGTACGGGCGCAAGGTGCTGTACCTGGTCGACCTGGTCGCCATCGTCGGTTTCTCGGTGGCGCAGTTCTGGGTCGAGTCGGCCTGGGCACTGTTCGCCTGGCGGTTGCTGATCGGTATCGCGGTCGGTGCCGATTACCCGATCGCCACGTCGCTACTGGCCGAGTTCCTGCCACGCAAGCAGCGTGGCCCGTTGCTGGCCGCCATGGTGCTGATGTGGTTTGCCGGTGCCGCCGTGGCCTACATGGTTGGCGAACTGCTGCTGCGCGTGGGTGGTGAAGACGGTTGGCGCTATGTACTGGCCAGCGCCCTGATACCCGGTGCGTTGTTCCTGGTTGCCCGCAGTGGTACACCAGAATCGCCACGCTGGCTGCTGAGCAAAGGCCGAACCGCCGAAGCCGACGCCGTGATCAAGAAAGTCTATGGGCCCGACTACTCCATTGCCGACCTGCCAGAGCAGACCACCGATAAACCGGTGTCGGTGTGGTCGCTGTTCCACTCCGGTTACGGCAAGCGCATGGCCTTCGTTACCCTGTTCTGGACCTGCGCGATCGTGCCACTGTTCGCCATCTACTCGTTCGCCCCCAAAGTGCTGCAGGCACTGCAACTGACCGGTGACTGGGCGGCCTTTGGCTCCATCGCCATCACCTTGCTGTTCACCCTGGGCTGCCTGGTGGCCACCAAGCTGATCAACCGCCTGGGCCGGCGCAACATGCTGATCCACAGCTTCCTTTGGTCGGGCATGTCGCTGGTGCTGCTGGGGGTGTTCCCGGATGCCTCGCCAACGACCGTACTGGTGCTGTTCGGCGCCTATGCCGTACTGATCGGCGGCGCCCAGGTGCTTGAATACGTCTACCCCAACGAGCTGTTCCCGACCGAAATCCGTGCGTCGGCGGTGGGCCTGGCCACTTCGTTGTCACGCATCGGCGCGGCCGTGGGCACGTACCTGGTGCCGATATCCCTGGCCTCCTACGGCATTGCCAACACCATGTTCGCTGCGGCCCTGATCTCGCTGTTCGGCGCGCTGATTTCCTGGTGGCTGGCCCCCGAGACCAGCAAGCTCGACCTGCAGCAAGCCGCGGCGCTGGGTAACTCCACCCGCACCACTTCCGCTGCCAAACCCGTTGTTCGTAAAGCCTGAAGGAGCCTATTCGTGAGCCAAGTACTGACTGTCGTGCGCAATGCCCCCCTCGCGTCGCTGGGGGCCCCTGCCCCGGCCCGCCTGCCGATCGGTGAACCCATCGCCCAGGCCGCCACTGCACAGGACCAGACCGACGAAGCCATCGGCGCCAGCATCGGCGTATGGGAAAGCAGCCCGGGTGTGTTCCGCCGGCACCTGAAAAACCGTGAGTTCAGCCACATTGTCAGCGGCTGGTGCACCTTCACCCCCGACGGTGGCGAGCCGGTGGAGCTGCGCGCCGGCGACGCGGTGCTGTTCCTGGAGAACTGCGAGGGTGTCTGGGACATTCGTGAAACCCTGCGCAAGACTTACGTACTGTTCTAAGGAACGAGCCGATGATCGAACGTATCAACCCCGGCAAACGGGCCAGCCAGATGGTACTGGTGGATGGCCGTATCGAAACCTCCGGCATTGTGGCCCTGCAGCCAGGCGACATCGCTGCGCAAACCCGCTGCGTGCTGACGCAGCTGGAGCAGTGGCTGGCGCAGATCGGGGCGGGCAAAGGCAACCTTACCCGCATGCAGATCTGGCTGGCGGATATGGGTGAGTTTGCGGCGATGAATGAGGTGTACGACGCCTGGGTGGGTGACCAGCCACCGGTGCGGGCCTGTGTAGGTGCAGCCCTGGCTGCCCCTGAGTACCGCATCGAGATCCAGGCCTTCGGCCAAATCTGAGGCATGCGCGAATATTTGTAGGAGCAGCCTTGTGCTGCGAAGAGGCCCGAATGGCCAACCGATTTGTGTTGGCATGGCGGGCCTCTTCGCAGCACAAGGCTGCTCCTACAAGAAGGTGTGGGCCACCAGGAAATAGTCTCAGAGCTCCGGGGCCAGCCCCACCTTGTCGCCATGCCAGTCAAACCGCTCCACTTCATGCCTGCGCTTGCGGAAGCTATACGGCGTTTCGCCATACTGCTTGCGGAACCACAAGATAAAGTGCGACGCATCGGAAAACCCGCACGCCAAGGCAATAGTGGTGATGTTCTGGCTGGTGTTCACCAGCAACCGCCGGGCATGGTCCAGGCGCAGCTTGCGCCAGTAGTTGGCCGGTGGCTCCTGGGTATTGGCCACAAATTCACGGTGCAACTGCCGGGGATGAGTGCCCACCGCTTCGGCCACGGCCTTGAGCGTCATCGAGGCATCCAGGTTGGCGCGCATGAAGCTGATCGCCCGCTGCACGCGGTCGTTCTGGTACACGCATTCGCTGGCCGCCTTGTCTTGCTGCTCTTCGGCGCGCTCATCCACCAGCAGGTATTCCAGCCCCTTCTGCGCCCGCACCGCGCCGCAATGCCGGCGAATCAGGTTGGCCGCCAGGTCAATGGCCGTGCCGCCCGGGCAGGTGATGATGCCGCGGTCGTCCACGTAGCTCTTGTCGATCACCGCCGTGGCCAGTGGAAAGCGCTCCTTGAACTCATCACGCAAAGTGAAATGCAGCGCACACCGCCGGCCATCGAGCAGCCCGGCCTTGCCCAGCACGAACGACCCTGAGCACAGGGCGATGATCGGGATGTTCGCCGCATGCACCTCACGCAGCGCATCCAGCAGCCAGGCCGGCGGGTTGCGGGTCTCCTCCAGCAGGCCACCGGCCAGCACCACATAGTCGTACTGGGCGAACAGGTTCAGTGGCTTGGTCGGCGAAATGGGCATGCCGCAACTGGCGGTGATCGGCTGGTCGTCCAGCGTCATCCAGTCCCACTGGCAGAACACCTGCTGGCTGCGGAATGACTTGTCCGCCGCAAAGCGCAGCGAGTCCACCAACCCCGCCACCGGCACCAAGGTGAAGTGGTTCATCAGCACGAAACCTACCCGCAGTTCGGGCTTGACCTGCGCAGTGATGACGGGGGCTTGTACCGGTTCTTCTTGTTGTTCGGCAAACATGGACGCTGGCCTCGTGACATCCGTAATGGCGCCATTCTAAAGCGCGCCCTGCGTCCGTCATATCATATGCATCACCACAAATAGGAAATGCGTGACAAAAGGCGGCGCCGTTCTATCAATTGTCATGGCTGTAATATCAGCCCCTGGCCCGGCTGAGCATCATGTAGGCACAAGACAAACATGCTCAGAGGCACCCCTCATGTACCGTGGATTCTGGTATGCCCAGGCGCTTGACCTGGACAACGACCTGGCCCCTGCCCTGCAGGACTCGATTCAAGCCGACGTGTGCATCGTCGGCGGTGGCTTCCTTGGCCTGTGGTCGGCCATCCGCCTGAAACAGGCGCACCCGGAAAAAACCATCGTCATCGTCGAGCGCGACCGCTGCGGCTCGGGTGCCAGCGGGCGCAACGGTGGCGTGGCCACCAACTGGTGGGGCAAGTACCTGTCGGTGCGCACCATCTGCGGGGATGTCGAGGCGCGGCGCATCTGCGAGGCGGCCGAGTCGGCCATCGACGAGATCGGCAGCTTCTGCCAGGAGCACGGCATCGACGCCCAGTACCGCAAGGACGGCTGGCTGTGGACGGCCACCAACCAGCGGCAGATGAACTCCTGGCGCGTGCTCACCGACGGCCTGCAGAAGCTCGACGTCAACCCGTTCCAGGAACTGGACCGCCAGACCATTCGCGGCCGCGTCGGCTCGCCACTGGTGCTGGGCGGCATCTTCGACCCCAACGCCGCCACCGTACAGCCCGCCATGCTGGCCCGCGGCCTGCGCCGTGTGGCGCTGAAGCTGGGCGTGCAGGTTTTCGAAAAATCGCCGTTCACCCACCTGCAACGCGGCAAGCACCCGGTGGTGCACACCGCCAAAGGCCATGTAAAAGCCAACCACGTGGTGCTGGCGCTCAACGCCTGGGGCGCGCAATTCCCCGAGTTGCGCCGGATGATCGCGATCATGTCCAGCGACATGGTCGCCACCGCGCCGGTCAAGGCCAAGCTCGACGCCATCGGTTTCAGCGGCGGCGAATGCATGACCGACTCGCGCACCGTGCTCAACTACTGGCGCAACACCCCGGACGGGCGCGTGGTGTTCGGCAAGCCGCTGGGCCAGTTCGCCTATGCCGGGCGCATCGGCAACCTGTATGAAAAACCCTCGCCGGCCGCCGACAAGGTCGCTGCCGAACTGCGCCGCCTGTACCCGCAGTTGCAGGATGTGCCGGTGGTCAGCAGCTGGACCGGGCCAATCGACCGCGCCATGAAGGGCCTGCCCAACTTCGGCTACCTCGACCATCACCAGACCGTCAGCTACGGCATCGGTTTTTCCGGCAACGGCGTGGCCACCACCGTGTTTGCCAGCCGCATCATCAAGTCGCTGGCCACCCATGCCAATGACGAGTGGGCCAACTGTGGCCTGGTCGACCAGAAGATGAAGCTGCTGCCGCCAGAGCCGTTCCGCTTCTTTGGCGCGCACCTGGTTCGCGATGCGCTGGTGCGCAAGGAATCGCTGGAAGATCACGACCAGGATGCCGGCTTCATCACCCGCCAGCTTGTGGGCATGGCGCCCGCCGGCTACGTACCCGCGCAGAAAAAATAAGGACAATAACGTGAGCGAACACATCGTCCTCCTCGACGACGAAGGCCTGGCGCCTTCCACCCGCCTGAAGCGCCCTGACTGCGAGCATACCTGGCAGCAGTTTGCCTACACCCACCCCGAGCAGATGCTGGAGCACCTGAAAGACGCCACGGTGGCGCTGACCTGCAGCGTGCCGCTGCGCGAAGAGCACCTGCGCCAGCTGCCCAGGCTGAAGATGATCTCGCTGGCCCTGACCGGCCGCGACATCGTCGATGTCGACTACTGCGAAGCCCACGGCATTGAAGTATCGAGCGTACCCGGCTATGCCGCCAACACCGTGGCCGAGCACAGCCTGGCGATGATCCTTGAGCTGTTCCGCCGCCCGGCCGCCTTCACCCGACTGATGCGCCAGGTGCATGCCGGCGACAAGCCGTACCAGAACATCTACTTCAACCACCGCATCCGCGATGTACGCGACAAGCAGTTGGCGATCATCGGCAGCGGCCCGATTGCCCTGCGCCTGGCGCACCTGGCGCGGGCGTTCGGCATGCAGGTGCTGTTCGAAGACCGTGGCGGCAAGCGCCAGGGCGCCGATTGCCGGCCGCTGGCCGAGCTGCTGAAAAGCTGCGACGTGCTGTCGATCAATTGCCCGCTCACGCCAGAAACCCACAACCTGGTCGATGCCGCGCAACTGGCATTGATGAAGCCCGATGCCATCGTGGTCAACACCGGCCGTGGCGGTGTGGTCAACGAAGCGGCGCTGATCCAGGCGCTGCAACAGGGGCGCCTGGGCGGTGTGGCGCTGGATGTGGTGGAAGTGGAGCCGCTGCACCCCAGCAACCCGCTGTTCCAGCTGATCGACCGTGACGACTTCCTGCTCAACCCGCACATCGCCTGGAGCAGCGAAGACGCCATGCAGCAGCTGATGGACAGCGCCGTGGACAATATCAGCGACTTCGTCGCCCGCCAAGTTTCTGAAAAAAGGATTCGCACCGCATGACCCTTGCCACCAAAAGCAGCTACGTCGACGGCGCCTTCGTCCCGCTCGCTAGCAGCGCAGACATCCTGGAAAACCGCAACCCATCCAACCCCGGTGAAGTGGTCGAGCGCTTCGAACGCGCCGATCAGGTGCTGACCGAACGGGCCATCGCCGCAGCGCGCCGCGCGCAGCCCGCCTGGGCGCGCAGCAACCCGCAGCAGCGCGCCGACGCGCTGGACTTCATCGGCAGCGAAATCCTCGCACGCCGTGAGGAGCTGGCCACACTGCTGGCCCGCGAAGAAGGCAAGGTGGTACGTGAAGCCTTGGGCGAAGTGGACCGCGCCGGGCGCTCGTTCAAGTTCTACGCCCAGGAAGCGCTGCGTGCCGAAGGCGAGAAGTACCAGTCGGTGCGCCAGGACGTGGGGATCGATGTGTTCACCCAGCCGCTGGGCGTGATCGGCATCATCGCCCCGTGGAACTTTCCCATTGCCATTCCAGCGTGGAAGATCGCCCCGGCCTTGTGCTTTGGCAACTGCGTGGTGTTCAAGCCGGCCGAGCTGGTGCCCTCCTCAGCTTGGGCGCTGGCCGACATCATCTCCCGCGCCGGTTTGCCGGCCGGGGTATTCAACATGCTGATCGGCCCGGGGCGCAGCGTCGGCGATACCATCATTCGCTCGCCGCTGGTCGATGGCATCAGCTTTACCGGCTCCGAGCATACTGGCCGGCACATTGCCCGGCTGGCCGCCGAAGGCATGAAGAAGGTGCAGCTGGAGATGGGCGGGAAGAACCCGCTGATCGTGCTGGACGATGCCGACCTGGAGCAGGCCGTGGAAGTGGCGCTGAACGGTTCGTTCTACAGCACCGGCCAACGTTGCACCGCCAGCTCGCGGGTGATCGTGACCGAAGGCATTCATGATGCCTTCGTCGCACGCCTGGCCGAACGCACCCGCGCCCTGAAGGTGGGCGATGCGCTACAGGCCAGTACCGACGTCGGCCCGGTGGTCGACAGCCGGCAGCTGGAACAGAACCTGGCGTACGTGGCCGCCGGCCTTGAACAGGGCGCGACGCTGGCGTGTGGCGGCGAGCGGATCGACAGCCAGAATGGGGCGTATTTATTTACTCCGGCCCTGTTTACCGAGGTGACGCCGGACATGCGCATCTACCGCGAAGAAATTTTCGGGCCGGTGCTGAGTGTGCTCAGGGTGCGTGACTATAACGAAGCATTCGCTGCCGCTGAGGACACGGCGTTTGGCCTGTCGGCCGGTATCGTCACCACCTCGCTGCGTCATGCCGAGCATTTCAAGCGCAACAGCTCGGCGGGGATGGTGATGGTCAACTTGCCTACTGCCGGGGTGGATTATCACGTGCCGTTTGGGGGGAATGGGGCATCGAGTTTGGGTTCGCGTGAGCAGGGGACGCATGCGCGGCAGTTCTTTACCCGGGTGAAGACCACTTACCAACTCGCCTGACAGGGCCCTATCGCCGGCAAGCCAGCTCCCACAGGTACTGCACACGGCTTCTGCCCATGCGGTCGGGGTGGGAGCTGGCTTGCCGGCGATTGGGCCGCATGGCGGCCCCGACAATCTCCAGCCAGCAAAGGGAACTACCCGCACACTCCGGCTCTCTTAAGCACTGAGTGGTTTATTTCCCTGTGCTTCACGCTACTGGAGAACACGTCATGCGCCACCTACTCCTCGCCCCTGCGCTGCTGCTCCTGCTGCCTGCCGGTGCTGCCCTGGCCCGCGTCGATGCGGGCGACGTCGCCACCTCGGCCGGTGTTTCCGCTTCGCTGTATTCGACCTTCAAGGACGACAAACGGATCATCCCGGCCCGTGACGAGCTTTCTGCCTTCGTCGCCAGCGGCGGTGCGATCCGTGGCGCCTATGTAGAGTCGGCGCTGGAACAGGCCCGCAAGGACCACCCTGGCCTCCAGGCAAATGATGAAGAATTGGCCAGGGCTATTCTTTCCCAGGATGACCGCATAGCTGATCATTGAAGTCAGCCTGTACCGGCCCTATCGCCGGCAAGCCAGCTCCCACAGGTACATCACTGCATTCGAAGGCTGTGCTGTACCTGTGGGAGCTGGCTTGCCGGCGATAGGGCCGGTGCAGGAAGACATCACCCCCAGCCATCCATACGCATGGTCGCCCGCACCAGCCGCTGCTCTTCCTGCTCAATCTCCCGCAAGCTGTCACGTATCCCGTTGATATGCTCACGTGCCGCCCGCTGCGCCTGCTCGGGCAGTTGCTCCATCACCGCGTGATACAGCCGCGCATGCTGCCGATCAATCTGGCGTTTCTGCGCCGGCCGGCAATACAGGTTGTTGACCGAGGCAAACACGGTGCTCAAGGTCAGGTCACTGAGCGATTGCAGGGTATGCACCAGCACCGGGTTGTGCGACGCCTCGCTGATCGCCCGGTGGAAGGCATGGTCACGGCGGGCGTGCTCACGGGCGTCCAGCGCCTCTGCAGCCTCGTGGGCGGCCAGCATTTCTTCATAACGCCGGCGAATCAGCAAGCGGTCGACCTCGGTGGCACGTAACGCCGCCAGCCGCGCCGACTCGGCCTCCAGCAACGCCCGCACCTCCAGCAAATCGAACAGCGTACGTGGCTGCGAGCTGAACAGGTGCATCAACGGTGTGGCGCCCGCCTGCCCCGTCAGGTCGGCGACGAACGAGCCTCGCCCCTGCTCGGTGTCGATGATGCCGCGCCCCCGCAAAATGCGTAGCCCTTCACGCAGGGCCGAGCGTGAACAACCCAGCTTCTCCACCAACCGCCGCTCCGAAGGCAGGGCCTGGCCCACCTTCAGCACGCCGTCGACGATCAGCCGCTCGACCCGCTCGGCCACCTGGTCGGCGACCTTGGCCTTGCCATCAGTAACCACTGCGTACCCTCCTGCTGGTAGGACCAGTTAGACCACCTGCCCCAATCTAGCCGGGTAAATCCATCAATAGCCAGTACCCAGAGGAAAAACTGGTAGGACCAGTGCCCACCCTACTCGACCCCAGCCGTTCTCACGCGCAGGCTGCAACGGTGACCGCTTTGCCAACAACAACAAAAACCGTTGCCGAGTGAGCCGATGAATATCCTGTACGACGAACGCGTCGATGGCGCGCTGCCCGCCGTGGACCAGGCAGAACTGCTGCAGGCACTGCGCAGTGCCCTGCCGGACCTCGAAGTCCTGCACCGCGAAGAAGACCTCAAACCCTACGAATGCGATGGCCTGTCGGCCTATCGCACGGTGCCGCTGCTGGTGGTATTGCCCGAGCGCCTGGAGCAGGTGCAGGCGCTGCTCAAGCTGTGCCACAAGCGCGGTGTGCCGGTGGTCGCCCGTGGCGCCGGTACCGGCCTGTCGGGCGGCGCCCTGCCGCTGGCCAAGGGCATTCTGCTGGTGATGGCACGCTTCAACCGCATCCTTGAAGTCAACCCGCAGGGCCGCTATGCCAGGGTGCAGCCTGGCGTACGCAACCTGGCCATCTCCCAGGCCGCCGCGCCCCATGGTATGTACTACGCACCCGACCCCTCCTCGCAAATTGCCTGCTCCATCGGTGGTAACGTTGCCGAGAACGCAGGTGGCGTGCATTGCCTGAAGTACGGCCTGACCGTGCACAACCTGCTCAAGGTGGACATTCTCACGGTAGAAGGTGAACACCTGACCCTGGGCAGCGATGCACTGGACAGCCCCGGCTTCGACCTGCTGGCGCTGTTCACCGGTTCTGAAGGCATGCTCGGCATCGTCACCGAAGTTACCGTGAAACTGCTGCCCAAACCCCAGGTGGCGCGGGTGCTGCTGGCCAGTTTCGACAGCGTCGAAGACGCCGGCCGGGCGGTGGCCGAAATCATTGCCGCCGGCATCATTCCCGGCGGCCTGGAAATGATGGACAACCTGGCGATCCGCGCCGCCGAAGACTTCATCCACGCCGGCTACCCGGTGGACGCGGCGGCCATCCTGTTGTGCGAACTGGATGGCGTGGAGGCCGATGTGCACGACGACTGCGAACGGGTGGCCGCCGTGCTGAAGCAAGCCGGCGCCCGCGAGGTGCGGCTGGCCTGCGACGAGGCCGAGCGCGTGCGTTTCTGGGCCGGACGCAAGAACGCCTTCCCGGCGGTGGGGCGCATTTCCCCGGACTACTACTGCATGGACGGCACCATCCCACGCCGCGAACTGCCGCGGGTGCTCAAGGGCATCAGTGACCTGTCCAGCGAATACGGCCTGCGCGTGGCCAACGTGTTCCACGCCGGCGACGGCAACATGCACCCGTTGATCCTGTTCGATGCCAACCTGCCCGGCGAACTGGAGCGGGCCGAAGCCATCGGCGGCAAGATCCTCGAACTGTGCGTGGCGGTTGGCGGCAGCATTACCGGCGAGCACGGCGTAGGCCGCGAGAAAATCAACCAGATGTGTGCGCAGTTCAACAGCGACGAAATCACCCTGTTCCATGCGGTCAAGGCCGCCTTCGACCCGCAGGGCCTGCTCAACCCCGGCAAGAACATTCCTACCTTGCACCGCTGCGCCGAGTTCGGCGCCATGCACGTGCACCACGGGCAACTGCCCTTCCCCGACCTGGAGCGCTTCTGATGAGCATGGACCGCGACATCAGCCAAGCCCTGCTGGAGCAGGTCAACCAGGCCTTGAAGCAGCGCACGCCATTGCGTATCCAGGGCAGCAACAGCAAGGCCATGCTCGGCAACCCGGTAACCGGCGACGTACTCGACACCCGCAGCCACCGTGGCATCGTCAGCTACGACCCGACCGAACTGGTGCTCACCGCCCGGGCAGGCACACCGCTGCGCGACATCGAAGCAGCCCTGCACGCGGCCGGCCAGATGCTGCCCTGCGAACCCCCGCACCTGGGCCCCGAGGCCACCTTGGGCGGCATGGTCGCGGCGGGCCTGTCTGGCCCCAGGCGGCCTTGGGCCGGGTCGGTACGTGACTACGTGCTCGGCACGCGGGTGATCACCGGCCACGGCAAGCTGCTGCGTTTTGGTGGCGAGGTGATGAAGAACGTGGCCGGTTACGATGTATCCCGGCTGATGGCGGGCAGCTTTGGTTGCCTGGGGCTGTTGACAGAAGTGTCCCTGAAAGTGCTGCCGCGGCCGCGCGAATGCCTGAGCCTGCGCCTGCCGATGGGCTGCCACCAGGCATTGGCCGAGCTGGCCGAGTGGGGCCAACAGCCACTGCCGATCAGCGCCGCCTGCCATGACGGCAAGGCGCTGTACCTGCGCCTGGAAGGCGGTGAAGGCTCGGTGCAGTCGGCACGCCAGCGCCTGGGCGGCGATACCCTCGACAGCGGCTTCTGGAGCGACCTGCGCGAACAGCGCCTGGCGTTTTTCAACGACCCTGCGCCGCTCTGGCGCTTGTCGCTGCCCAACGCCACCGGCGAGCTGCACCTGCCTGGCCAGCAACTGATCGACTGGGGTGGCGCCCAGCGCTGGCTGAAGTCCAGTGCACCGGCGCAGGCGATTCGCGACCACGTCGCCAAGGTGGGCGGCCACGCCACCTGCTACGCACCCGGCGCGGCCAGCAGCCCACCCCTGCCCGCCGCACTGATGCGTTACCACCGCGCCCTCAAGCAGCAGCTCGACCCCCAGGGGGTGTTCAACCCTGGCCGCCTGTACCCGGACCTGTGAGGCCAGACCATGCAAACCAAACTGAGCGAAACATCCCGCCGGCTGGCCCGCGCCGACGAGGCCGAAAGCATCCTGCGGTCCTGCGTGCACTGTGGTTTCTGCACCGCCACCTGCCCCACCTACCAGCTGCTGGGCGATGAACTGGACGGCCCGCGCGGGCGCATCTACCTGATCAAGCAGATGCTCGAAGGCGAGCCGGTCACCGCCAGCACCCAACTGCACCTGGACCGCTGCCTGACCTGCCGCAACTGCGAAACCACCTGCCCATCCGGGGTGAAGTACCACGACCTGCTGGACATCGGCCGCGCAGTGGTCGAACAGCAGGTGCCGCGCCCGCTCGGCCAGCGCCTGCTGCGCCAGGGCCTGCGTGCGGTGGTGCCGCGCCCGGCGCTGTTCAAGGCCCTGACCCGCAGCGGCCAGGCCCTGCGCCCTCTCTTACCGGCTACCCTCAAGCGCAAGCTGCCGGCGCGGATAGCCCCACCCGGCCAGCGCCCGGCACCGCGCCATGTGCGCCGGGTGCTGATGCTGGAAGGCTGTGTGCAGCCGGCCCTGTCGCCCAATACCAATGCCGCCGCCTCACGCCTGCTGGACCGCCTGGGCATCAGCATCGAACCCATCCACCAGGCCGGCTGCTGCGGCGCGGTGGACTACCACCTCAATGCCCAGGCGCAAGGCCTGCAACGTGCACGGCGCAATATCGACGCCTGGTGGCCGGCCATCGAAGCAGGCGCCGAGGCCATCGTGCAAACCGCCAGCGGCTGCGGCGCGTTCGTGCGCGACTATGGCCACCTGCTGGCGCACGACCCGCGCTACGCCGCCAAAGCAGCAAGGGTCAGCGCCCTGTCCCGCGATCTGGTAGAAGTACTGCGCGATGAGCCGGTCGAGCAACTGGGCCTGTGCGCCGAACAACGCCTGGCCTTCCATTGCCCGTGCACGCTGCAACACGCCCTGAAACTGGGGGGTGCAGTAGAGGCGCTGCTGACGCGCCTGGGCTTTACCCTGACCTCGGTGCCAGACGGCCACCTGTGCTGCGGCTCGGCGGGCACCTATTCGCTGACCCAGCCAGCGCTATCGCTGCAACTGCGTGACAACCGCCTCAACGCACTGGAAAGCGACAAACCGCAAGTCATCGCCACCGCCAACATCGGCTGCCAGGCCCACCTCGACGGGGCCGGACGCACGCCGGTACGGCACTGGATCGAAATCGTCGAAGCAGCCTTGAACCCGGAGAACCCCCATGCATAGCAAGTTCGTGATCGGCCAGGCCGAAGTCGCCCGTGTGCTGACCGCCGCCCGCCAGGAAGCCCTGGCCCAGCAATGGAACGTGACCATCGCCGTGGTCGACGACGGTGGCCACCCCTTGGCCCTGGAGCGCATGGATGGCTGTGCGCCCGCCAGTGCCTACATTGCCGTGGAGAAAGCCCGTACTTCCGCGTTGGGGCGCAAGGAAACACGGGACTACGAGGAAATGGTCAATGGTGGCCGCACCGCATTCGTCACCGCACCGCTGCTGACCAGCCTGGAAGGTGGCGTGCCGTTGCGGGTGGATGGCCAGGTGGTGGGTGCCATTGGCGTGTCCGGGGTCAAGTCCGAACAGGATGCCCAGGTAGCCAAGGCTGGGGCTGCTGCCTTGTAAATCCTGTACCGGCCTCTTCGCGGGCTTGCCCGCTCCCACAAGGACCGCACAGGTCCCGAATCCCACGCAGTACCTGTGGGAGCGGGCAAGCCCGCGAAGAGGCCGGTACAGGCGACTGAATTCCCGTAGACCGATCATCGAGCGAACAGATAATGCCAAACGAACTCCAGGTTGCCCCCACCCTCCAGCGCTTCATCGAAGACGAAGTCCTCCCCGGCACCGGCATCGAAGCCGCCACCTTCTGGCAAGGCTTCAGCACCCTGGTCCACGACCTCGCCCCGCAAAATCGTGCCCTGCTCGCCGAACGCGAGCGCCTGCAAACCGAGCTGGACAACTGGCACCGCCAGCACCCCGGCCCGGTCCGCGACATGGCCGCCTACCAGCACTTCCTGCAAGGCATCGGCTACCTGGTCGACGCCCCCGAAAACGTGCAGATCAGCACCGTCAACGTCGACCGTGAAATCGCCGTGCAAGCCGGCCCGCAACTGGTCGTGCCGCTGAGCAATGCCCGCTACGCCCTCAACGCCGCCAACGCCCGCTGGGGTTCACTGTACGATGCGCTGTACGGCACCGATGCCATTGCCGAAAGCGCTGGCGCCGAACGCGGCCAGGGCTACAATCCGGTACGCGGCGCCAAGGTGATTGCCTATGGCCGGCAATTCCTCGACGCCAACGCGCCCCTCGACGGCGCTTCACACAGCGACGCCAAGGCCTATGCGATCAACCAGGGTACGCTGCAGGTGACGTTGGCCGACGGCCGCCAGGTCGGGTTGCAGAATCCTGCACACCTACAGGGCTACCAGGGTGAGCCGAACACACCCACGGCGATCCTGTTGCAGCACCACCATCTGCATTTCGAGATCCGGATCGACCCGACCAGTGCAATCGGCCAGCAGGACCTGGCCGGGGTCAAGGACATCGTTCTGGAAGCCGCACTGACCACCATCATCGACTGCGAAGACTCGGTAGCTGCCGTGGATGCCGACGACAAGGTCAACGTCTACCGCAACTGGCTGGGCCTGATGAAGGGAGACCTCAGCGAGCAGATCAGCAAAGGCGGCAAGGCCTTCAGCCGCACCCTGGCCGCCGACCGCCAGTACCAGGGTACAAACGGCCAACCCCTGACGCTGCCGGGCCGCTCGCTGCTGTTCATCCGCAACGTCGGCCACCTGATGACCAACCCGGCCATCCACGACCGCGATGGCCGGGAAATCCCCGAAGGCATCCTCGATGCCGTGGTCACCAGCCTGATCGGCCTGCACGACCTAAAGCGCCGCGGCAACTCCCGCGAAGGCAGCCTGTACATCGTCAAGCCGAAGATGCACGGGCCGGCCGAAGTGGCCTTCGCCGACCAGCTGTTCGGCCGTGTCGAGGCACTGCTGGGCTTGCCTGCGCACACCCTGAAGATGGGCATCATGGACGAGGAGCGGCGCACCAGCGTCAACCTCAAAGCCTGCATTGCCAGTGCCGCGTCACGGGTGGTGTTCATCAACACCGGCTTCCTCGACCGCACCGGGGACGAGATGCACAGCACCATGGAAGCCGGCGCCATGCTGCGCAAGGGCGACATGAAAGGCAGCGCCTGGATCCAGGCCTACGAACGCAGCAACGTGCTGGTCGGCCTGGCCTGTGGCCTGCGCGGCAAGGCGCAGATCGGCAAGGGCATGTGGGCCATGCCTGACCTGATGGCAGCCATGCTGGAACAGAAAGTTGCCCAGCCAAAGGCCGGTGCCAACACCGCCTGGGTGCCGTCGCCCACTGCCGCTACGCTGCATGCGCTGCACTACCACCAGGTGGACGTAGCCGCCGTGCAGCAGGCGCTGGAACAGGTTGACCTGAATGCCCAGCGCCAGGCGTTGCTGCATGACTTGCTGAGCATTCCAGTGAGCCCCGAACGGCCGTGGAGCGCCGCGGATATCCAGGCCGAGCTGGACAACAACTGCCAAGGCATCCTCGGTTACGTGGTGCGCTGGGTCGAACAAGGGGTCGGCTGCTCCAAAGTGCCGGACATTCACAATGTGGGCCTGATGGAGGACCGCGCCACCCTGCGCATTTCGGCGCAGCACATTGCCAACTGGCTGCACCATGGGGTGGTGGATGACGCACAAGTCGAAGCGACCCTGCAGCGCATGGCCAGGGTGGTGGACCAGCAGAATGCCGGGGACCCGGCGTACCGGCCAATGGCGGCCGGTTTCGAGGCATCGCATGCCTTCCGCGCTGCACGGGAGCTGGTGTTCAAAGGGCGGCAGCAGCCAAGCGGCTATACCGAGCCGTTGTTGCATGGTTGGCGGTTGCGCTTCAAGCAAGACCTTTTGCACTGAAAATGACAGGGCCGCTTTGCGACCCATCGCCGGCAAGCCAGCTCCCACAGGGATAGCGCCAAACCTCAGGGCGGCGCAGCACCTGTGGGAGCTGGCTTGCCGGCGATGAGGCCGGTGCATGTGGACTCAACCCTGCGAATCGACCACCACCGCCTCGCCAATCGCATAAAAATGCCCACCCGCCACGTAGTGCAAGCTGCGCCACTGCGGGTCGGCATGTTCATAGGCCCAGTGCCCATCCCGGAACACCCGGTCATCCGCCCAGGCCGCCACTACCTCGCCAATGAACAGGTCATAGGTGCTCTGGTTGTGCGGTTCATCGATCACCCGGCACATCAGCCAGGCCGAGCAACCTTGCACCAGCGGCGCCGCATGCCCTTCGACCCGCGCCAGTTGCACACCGATGCTGGCCAGCTTGTCAGGCTGGTCGAACAGGCTGCGGGTACCGACCTGGTGAGTCAGGTGCGCCTGGGCCGCAGTCGGCACCTGAATCACGAACCAGCCACTGCCCTCCACCAACTGGCGGGTGCGGGCGATCTTGTCGAGCACCACGGTCACCTTGGGCGGGTCGAAATCCAGTGCGCAGGCCCAGGCAGCCGCCATCACGTTGTCCACCCCCTCGTGGCTGGACGACACCAGCACCGTCGGGCCATGGTTCAGCAGGCGATAGGCCTTTTTCAGGTCGACGGGTTGGAAATGGCTGTTCACGGCAATCCTCGGCAAGGCAGGTATCAGACGGGCGAATTGTGCCGCAGACCTCTGCCACCTGCCAGTCAAGGGGTGGCATTCCGGCGTCTTCGGAATTTTCCCACGGCCTTCTCAGAAGCGTCCTACTTGCTGCCTCTGCACCCAGAAAACAAGATCGGAGCTGGACAACGCAAGGTCGCGATCCAGAGGAGGCTCGGTATGCACCTGTACGCCCGCTCCATTGCCGAACTGCGCAGCAGCCTGCGCGAAATGCTGACCCATGACATCAGCAACCCCGATGAAGACCCCCATCTGTCGGGGGTGATGTTCTTCTGCGCCACCGACGAGCACTCCCGGCAACTGATCGAACGTATCGAGTTGCTGGCCAGCGAGGTGTTCTTCGACCCGAACGGGCGGGCCATCACCGAACACCTGAAAGCTGCCGCAGTGGATGGCGTGCGTATCAAGCGCAACCGCAAGGCGCCAGCGGACGAGACGGTGATCCGCATCGCGGTGGCGGACAAGGGCTATATCACCGTGAGCACCGCCCGGTTCTGAGTTTTTTGGGGCTGCTTTGCAGCCCATCGCCGGCAAGCCAGCTCCCACAGGACCGCGTCAAGCCTGATGCATACGCGATACCTGTGGGAGCTGATTTGCCGGCGATGGGCCGCAAGGCGGCCCCATGCCCTTCCCTGTCCAATCCGCTATCCTGAGCACTTCCCCGCTCCGGACCGCCCCATGGAACTGCACATTCGCCTGGAGGGCCGCAAAGGCCTGGCCGATCAGCTTTACCAGCAACTGCGCGCCGGTATCGACAGCGGCCACCTGGCCGCCGGCACCCAGCTGCCGCCAACCCGCCTGCTGGCCGAGCAACTGGGGGTGTCGCGCAAGACCGTGGCCGAGGCCTATTCGCGGCTGACCTACGACAACCTGCTCAGCGGCGTGGTCGGCCGCGGCACGTTCATCAGCCCGCGCCAACCACTGCGTACCAATGAATCCGCCAGTGTTCCCCTGGCCGGCGCCGCGTCCCTCGAACGCTGGCAGCAGCGCGCCACCGTACTCAGCCAACGCCAGTTGCAAGCGCCCTCGCGCTATGACTTTATCGGCGGTGCCTCGAACAAGGCCCAGTTCCCGTTCGACCAGTGGCGCAGCTGCCTGAACTACGCTTTGCGCCGCAGCCAGCGCCACCCCGAGCGACAGTTCACAGCCCAGGGCCTGCCGGAGCTGCGCGAGGCCATTGCCCACCACATCGCCTACGCCCGTGGCGTGCACTGCAGCGCGGCCGACCTGCTGGTGTGCAACGGCGCCCAGCAAGCACTGGACCTGATCGCCCGGGTGCTGGTCGAGCCAGGTTGCCAGGTGGCCATGGAAGACCCCGGCTACCCGCCGGCACGGCAATTGTTCCTGGCCCTGGGCGCAAACCTGCAGGCCGTGCCAGTGGATGATGAAGGCCTGTGCGTGGAGCAGATCGCCGAGGGCACCCGGCTGATCTACGTAACACCCTCGCACCAGTTCCCGCTGGGCATGCCGATGAGCGAGCCACGCCGCCACGCCCTGCTGGCACGGGCCGCCGAACTGGGTGCACTGATCATCGAAGACGATTATGACTGCGAGTTCCGCTACCACGGGCCGGCCTCGGATGCCCTGCAGCGCCTCGACCGGCATGGCCTGGTGGCCTACGTGGGGACCTTTTCCAAAACGCTGCTACCCGAGTTGCGCCTGGGCTATGCCGTGCTGCCACCAGAGGTACTGCAGGCTGCCTGCGTGGCGAAGCACCTCAGTGACTGGCACAGCCCGACATTGCTGCAATGGGCACTGGCGCGTTTCTTGGGCGAAGGCCACCTGAACAAGCACATCCGTCGCTGCCACGAAATCTATAGCGCCCGGCGCGAGCGCATCCTGACGCGCCTGGGCGGTGACCTGTCGCCGTGGCTGAGTGCGATTCCCGCCAGCGCCGGCTTCCACCTCAGTGCCCTGGCCAAACCCGGGGTGGATGTCGAGTTGCTGGCCAACCTGGCGCGCAAGGTGGAAGTGGGCCTGTACTCGCTGGCGCCGTTCTTCAGCGAAGCGCCGGTACGCCCGGGGCTGTTGCTGGGGTTCGGCGCCATCGAACTGCTGGACATCGACCCGGCACTGGACCGGGTACGCGATACCCTGCAACGCCTCAGTTGACCGGCACGGGCTTGCCCGTTGCGGCCGGGCGCGCGATAGCTGCGGCATAGCCACGCGGGTTGAAGCAGGTGGTCACCAGCAGCATGGCCAGCACGGTCACGGTGAGCAGCGTCCACGACGCCTGGAAGTCGCCACTCACGTCACGCAGCCAGCCGGTGATGTACGGCACGATACCGGTGATGATGAAGCCGATGCCCTGCACGAACGCCGCCAGGCTGCCGGCCTCGGCGGGCGTCTTCAGGTGCTCCAGGGTCAGCGTCAGGCTCTGGCTGAAGCAGGCGCCCAGGCCAAAACCGATCATCGCCACCCACAGCCCCGAAGCCTGCGTGGGTGCCAGCAGCAGGCCGAGGAAACCGGCCAGCTGGATTGCCAGCGCCAACCACAGGCCTGGGCGGCGATCCGCCCAGCGCCGCAGCAACAGCGGCAACCCCAGTGCGCCGGCCACCTGGAAGACCGTCATCAGGCCCACCAGGTCTGCGCCGCCCTGAGCGCTGCCGCCGTGCTCGATGTGGTACGCCGGCAGCCAGGCCACCATGCTGGTGTAGCCGCCATTGATCAGGCCGAAGTACAAGGCCAGCAACCACGCCCGGCGCGTGCCGAACCAGTGCCCGCCAGCGGCCCCGGCCAGCTTTGGCGCCCCCTGCCGAGGCCGCAGCACGGCCCAGGCCAGCAGCGCCAGCAGCGCCGGGATCGCCCACAGGCCCAGGCCGACCTGCCAGTGGCCGAAATGGCCGCTGATATGCGGGCCAAGCACGGCAGCCATGCCGCCACCACTCATCAACGCCGCCGAGTACAGCCCCATCGCCCCCGCAAGGCGGCTGGGGAACCAGCGGTTGACCAGCCCCGGCATCATGCCCTGCACCACCGCCACGCCCAGGCCGGCGACCACCGCACTGGCGATAAGCGCCCAGGCGCTGTCCAGTTGCAGGCGCCACAGACAGGCCAAGGCAATGGCGGCCAGGCCACCGAGCATGCCGCCGTGCTCGCTGATCCAGCGGCGCAACCACGGCTGCAGCAACGGCACCAGGCCCATGCACAGCACCGGCAACGCCGTCAGCAGGGCGGCCTGCTGGTAGCCCAGGCCGGTGCTGGCGCGCATGGGTTCGAGTAACGGGCCGATACTGGTCAGGATCGGCCGCAGGTTCAGCGCCAGCAAAATCACCAGCAACAGGTTCAAGGCAGCTCTCATTGTGCATCGGTTCTCGGGTAGCAGGACACGGCCATTATCCCGGCTTGGCGGGCCTGGCAGAAATGAAGAGATTGGATGCTTGTCAGTGGCCACCTGAATGGACGATTGGACTCCGGCTTATGTGTGCAATTGGCTATCGGGGACGCCAAAGGGCAGCGCTACAGTAGAGCCATTCCCACCCCACACCCTTTGGAGACAGCCATGCACAACCGTATCGAATGGGCCAAGCACGCCCCGGAAGCCTACAAAGCCATGGTCGGCCTGGAACAGGCCCTGGCCAAGAGCGGCCTGGAGAGCTCGCTGCTGGAACTGGTGCGCCTGCGGGCTTCGCAGATCAACGGCTGCGCCTACTGCGTCAACCTGCACGCCAACGATGCGCGCAAGGCCGGTGAGACCGAAGCACGCCTGCAGACCTTGAGCGTGTGGCGCGAAACCGCCTACTTCACCCCGCGTGAACGTGCGGCGCTGGCCTGGGTCGAGAGCCTGACCCGCCTGCCTGAGCGTGGGGCTCCGCAGGGGGAGTACGAAGCCTTGCAGGAACACTTCGAGCCAGCAGAGGTGGCCAACCTGACCCTGGCGATTGCCACCATCAATGCCTGGAACCGCTTCGGGGTCGGGTTTGCCATGGTACCGGCCTGATCATTGCTCGGTAGCCTGTACCGGCCTCTTCGCGGGTAAACCCGCTTGTGTCTTGAGGTGGGATTAGAATCTGGAGTGAGAGCGGTGAATGGCCAGCTGAATGCCGCAGGTGCCATGAGCACGAGTGGGAGCACAAGCTGCCATTCACCGTTCCACTTTGGCGAGAGCCCAAACAGTTGGATGCGGCTCTGATCTCGAATCACAAGCGTGGGCCAAGCCAAAGTCCTCTCACTGTGTTGAGTTTAGGAGGTTTTGGTGATGGCTTCCTTCTTGGGTATCGATGTTTCCAAACTTTCTCTGGATGGCTGGGTGAGTCCGCAGGGCGTCAAAATTGCTGTGACCAATGACCCGGCTGGATTTGAGGCGCTGGAAAGGATCCTGCGCAAGTTCAGTATCAAGCGCGTCTTGCTAGAAGCTACAGGTGGCTACGAGCGTGATGTTCTGCGCTTTCTGCAGGACGCTGGCTACAAGGTCATACGCGTCAATCCCTTGCGAGCCAGGAAATTCGCTGACTCGATGGGCGAATTACTCAGCTGACTCGGGTCAAGGGCATTGGGATGGTGACAGCGGGCAAGCTTGTAACGTTGCTGCCAGAGCTAGGCCGCGTGGAATCCAGGGAAATAGCGTCCCTGGTCGGTGTTGCGCCGTTTAACCACGACAGCGGAAAGTCGGTCGGCAAGCGTTCAATCTCAGGAGGCCGGTTTGAGATCAGGCGGACGCTGTATATGGCCGTCCTTGTGGCTGTGAAGTACAACCCAGCGCTCAAGGCTCGGTATGAGGCGCTTCGCGATCGGGGCAAAGTAGCCAAAGTCGCTCTCGTGGCATGCATGAGGACCTTTATCGTACGGCTCAATGCGATGCTAAAAACGGGTACGCCATGGCGAGATTTGATCCTGCCTCAGCCGGCAGATGCAACGTAGATCAAGAAGGCAGCGTGATTGGTGTGGGAGCGGGCTTGCCCGCGAAGCAGGCGACGCGTTGGATGGCACGGGCTTCGCCCGTGTTCGCGGGCAAGCCCGCTCCCACAGTGATCGCGCAATCTTTTAGATTTTGATCAAGACAGTTGCTCCCACAAGTACTGCACAAATATCTGACTTAGTGCGATCCCTGTGGGAGCGGGTTTACCCGCGAAGAGGCCGGCACAGGTAACACATCAACGCCCGGCCAACCGCGCCCGATAGCTGCCGGGGCTCTGCCCGGTCCACTTCTTGAACGCCCGGTGAAACGCGCTGGGCTCCTGGAACCCGGCCTGCTCGGCGATCTCGGCAATGCTCAACACCCCCTCGCGCAATCTCTCGAAGGCCATCGCCCGGCGCACCTCATCCTTGATCTGCTGGTACGACCGCCCTTCCCGCTCCAGCTGCCGGCGAAACGTACTGGCACTGATCCCCTGCTGCTGTGCCAGCGCCGCCAAGGTCGGCCACTGCCCATAGTGCCGTGCACGCAGGTGCCGGTACACCTCGGCCACCAGCCCGTTCTGGTTGCGAAAACGGATCACCAACCCCTGCGGCGCACTGCGCAGGAAGGTTTTCAGGGTGGCCAGGTCCTGCACCACCGGCAGGCGCAGGTAGGCACTGTCGAACTCCACTTCCGTACGCCCGCTGCCCAGGCGCAAGTCCGGCCCCCACAGCAGCAGATCGTCGTCCTGGGCCGGGCGCGATACCGCCAGCTCGGTGCGGTCGATGGCAATCCGCCGCCCCGCCAGCCAGCACAACATGCCAATCATCAGCACCAGGTAGGTTTCCTCGGCATACACCCGGGTCAGCGGGTCGGCAATGTTCGACTGCACGCTGATCACCGCGCGCCCCCCGCGCACCGTCAGGCTGCCGCGCAGGTCACGCAGGAACAGGCCGAAGCCACCCAGGCACTGGCGCAAGGCCTTTTCCAGGTTCGGTTCAAGGATCAGCCCCCGGCAGATCAGGGCGAAACTGCCCAGCGGCATGCCATGGCTGTCGAGGCGGAAAAACTCGTCGTCCAGGCGCTGGATCTGTGCCAGCCACAGCTCGGAGAAGGCCTTGGCCGGTACGCGCGCCTGAGGCTGTTCAAGCAATTGCGGGTCGATGCCCGCGGCACGCAGCTGCGCATCACGCTCGGCGGGGCAGTCGCGCAGGGCGTGGAGCATGGCATTGAGAAAGTACACGGCGACCGAATCGCTATCGCGCATGGTGGTTTTCGCTGTCTATGCTGAGTGGCAAAAAGTGCCAGGTTGTTTGAACAGTTCCGGCATAGGCTGCAACAGAGCCTTTGCCTAGACTCGATCCCACTTCGGGACCGCCGGCCATTCTCGCAGAGCCAGGCCCGGTCCCGCCATGCCCAAGCTTACGGAGCCTCTATGAGCAGCCCAGAAATCTACGTCGTCAGTGCCGTGCGTTCCGCCATCGGTGGTTTTGGAGGCTCGCTCAAGGACCTGCCCCTGGCGGACCTGGCCACGGCCATCACCCGCGCCGCCATCGAGCGCTCGGGCGTGGCCGCCGAGCAGATCGGCCATCTGGTCATGGGCACCGTGATCCCGACCGAACCGCGCGATGCCTACCTGTCGCGGGTTACCGCGATGAACGCCGGCATCCCCAAGGAAACACCTGCCTTCAACGTCAACCGCCTGTGCGGCTCGGGCCTGCAGGCCATCGTCTCTGCCACCCAGTGCCTGCTGCTCGGTGATGCCGACGTAGCCGTGGCCGCCGGTGCCGAGTCCATGAGCCGTGGCCCGTACCTGCTGCCGCAGGCACGCTGGGGCGCGCGCATGGGCGACCTGCAAGGCATCGACTACACCGTCGGCGTGCTGCAGGACCCGTTCGAACACTTCCACATGGGCATCACCGCGGAAAACGTCGCCGCCAAACACGGCATTACCCGCGAGATGCAGGATGAACTGGCCCTGACCAGCCAGCGCCGCGCCGCCCGCGCCATTGCCGAAGGCCGTTTCGACAGCCAGATCGTCCCGGTGGAGCTGAAAACCCGCAAAGGCACCGTACAGTTCGCCGTGGACGAGCACGTGCGTGGCGACGTCACCGCCGAGCAACTGACCGGCATGAAGACCGTGTTCAAGAAGGACGGCACCGTGACGGCCGGCAACGCCAGCGGCATCAACGATGGCGCGGCCGGCCTGGTGCTGGCCAGCGGTGACGCGGTGCGTCGCCTGGGCCTGAAGCCGCTGGCGCGCCTGGTGGGCTATGCCCACGCCGGTGTCGAGCCCGAACTGATGGGCCTGGGCCCGATCCCGGCCACCCGCAAGGTGCTGGAAAAGACCGGCCTGAAACTGCAGGACCTGGACGTGATCGAGTCCAACGAAGCGTTCGCCGCCCAGGCCTGCGCCGTGGCCCGCGAGCTGGGCTTCGACCCGGAGAAGGTCAACCCCAACGGTTCGGGTATTTCCCTGGGCCACCCGGTGGGCGCCACTGGCGCAATCATCGCGACCAAGGCCATCCATGAACTGCAGCGCATCCAGGGCCGCTACGCCCTGGCCACCATGTGCATCGGTGGCGGCCAAGGCATTGCCGTGGTCTTCGAGCGCGTCTGAGGGAGCCTGACACATGAGCATTGAACAAATCGCCGTGATCGGCGCCGGCACCATGGGCAACGGTATTGCCCAGGTGTGTGCAGTAGCCGGCTACCAGGTGCTGCTGGTGGACGTTTCCGACGCGGCGCTGGAGCGCGGCGTGGCTACCTTGAGCAAGAACCTCGAGCGCCAGGTCAGCAAAGGCACCCTGGATGCGGACAAGGCGGCGGCGGCAAAAACGCGCATCCGCACCAGCACCGACTACGCCCAGCTCGCCAGCGCGCAGCTGGTGATCGAGGCCGCCACCGAAAGCCTGCAGCTCAAGCAGCGCATCCTGCAGCAAGTGGCCGCCAACGTCGCCGCCGACTGCCTGATCGCCACCAACACCTCGTCGCTGTCGGTCACCCAGCTGGCCGCCAGCATCGAACACCCCGAGCGTTTCATTGGCGTGCACTTCTTCAACCCGGTGCCGATGATGGCGCTGGTCGAGATTATCCGTGGCCTGCAAACCAGCGACAGCACCTACGCCCAGGCGCTGGTGGTGACCGAAAAGGTCGGCAAGACGCCGATCACCGCCGGCAACCGCCCAGGCTTCGTGGTCAATCGCATTCTGGTGCCGATGATCAACGAAGCGATCTTCGTGCGCCAGGAAGGCCTGGCCAGCGCCGAGGACATCGACACCGGCATGCGCCTGGGCTGCAACCAGCCGATCGGCCCGCTGGCCCTGGCCGACCTGATCGGCCTGGACACCCTGCTGGCGATCATGGAGGCCTTCCATGAAGGCTTCAGCGACAGCAAGTACCGCCCTGCCCCGCTGCTCAAGGAAATGGTCGCGGCCGGTTGGCTGGGGCGCAAGACCGGCCGCGGTTTCTTCACCTACTGAGGACAAGCCGCCATGCCCCCGGTCAATGCCGCAATGCGCTGTGCCAGCTTTGAAGAGCGACGTGACCGTGCCATGGCGCTGTTTGCCGAAAAGGGCTTTGGCCAGGTCAGCATGCGCGAGCTGGCAGCCCACGTGGGGCTGACGGCGGGCTCGCTGTACCACCACTTTCCCAGCAAGCAGGACCTGCTGTACGACTTGATCGAGGAGTTGTACGAAGAACTGCAGGCCACCCTGGACCAGGGCCGTAGGGCCATGGCCCGCGGGGCGTCGGCCTTGGGCTGCCTGATTGCGGCGCACTGGCAACTGCATGCCGAGCGGCCGATGCAGTTTCGACTGGCCGAGCGGGACCTGTGCTGCCTGAGCGACGACCAGCGGGCGCGGCTGGCGCTGTCGCGCAAGCGTTATGAGGCGGGGTTGCTGAGGCTGATCGCGCCGCAGGCGAAGTTGCAGGGGGAGGCATTGGTGGCCACGGCGCATGTGGTGGCGACGCTGCTGAACCAGTTGCCGGGGATGTTGAAGGCACTGCCCGAGGAACAGGGCTTGGGGTTGATGGAAAGCATGTTGATGGGGGGTATAGAACGGACCCTGCGATAGCCTGCACCGGCCCTATCGCCGGCAAGCCAGCTCCCACAGGTACTTACTGCACAGATTTTGAGGCCTGCAGAGTACCTGTGGGAGCTGGCTTGCCGGCGATAGGGCCATCAGCTCTAACGCAGCAGTGCCTGGATCTGCTCGTGCAAGGTATCCAGGTCAAACGGCTTGGCCAGGATCGGTGCCTTGCGGGTGATCGGGCTGCCCGACTCGAGAATCTCCGCCGGGTAGCCACTGATGAAGATCACCTTCAGGTCGGGGCGCAGCTTCACCGCGGGCTCGGCAATCTCCACCCCGGAGATGCCACCCGGCAGGCGGAAGTCCGTCACCATCAGGTCCAGGTGCGGTTTGCTGGCCAGGATGGCAAACGCCTGTTCGCCATCTTCGGCCACCAGCACGTGGTACCCCTCACCTGCCAGGTAATCACGCAAAATCATGCGAATCGCCGGTTCATCCTCGACGACCAAAACCACATCTTGTGCATCTTCACTCATGTTAACGCCTTGAAATTCTTACAGTTGGCCATCAGACCCCAGGCTTACGCAGAGGTTGCCCGCGCCTGGTCGTTTTGTTGTTCGAATGTAGCCAGCGGCAATTGCAAGGTAAAGGTTGCGCCTTTGCCCTCTTCACTTTCGACCTGAATGCGCCCGCCGTGGGCCTGGACGATCTGTTCCGAGATATACAGCCCCAACCCCAACCCGCCAATGGCCTGCTGGGTAGCGACCCGCTCGAACTGCTGGAAGATGCGCTGCTGGTTGGCCGCGCCAATGCCGATGCCCTGGTCCTGCACCTGCACGCATGCCAGGCCGCCCTGCGCGAACACGCGCACCGTTACCGGCTTGCGTTCACCGTAACGCAAGGCATTGGACAACAGGTTGGCCACCACTTGTTCAATCCGAAATTCGTCCCACTCACCCTGCAATGGCTCACAGCGTTGCAGTTCGATATGCGTGTCCAGTGCAGTGGCCTGGGCCGCAAAGTTCTCCACCAGGCCACGCACCAGTTGGCACAGGTCGCAAGCCTTGGGCCGCAGCGACAGCTTGCCGGTACGGATGCGCGACACATCGAGCATGTCTTCGATCAGGCGGATCAGGCTGTTGATCTGCCGCTCATCGCGCTCGACCATGGCCTGCAGCTTGTCCCCACTGAAGGCAGCAAGGTTGCCACGCGCCAGGTGCAGCTTACGCAGCTGGGTTTCCAGGATGAGGCCATTGAGCGGGGTGCGCACCTCGTGGGAGACGATCGACATGAAGTCATCGCGCATACGCACGGCATGCTCCAGCTCACCTCGCGCCGTCTGCAGCTGGGCCAGCAGCAGCTCCTGCTCCTGACGGCTGCGCTCCAACGCCTGCAACTGGCGGTCGAGCACCTTGCGCTGGCGGTACAGGTCGACGAACACCGACACCTTGCTCTTCACCGCCAAGGTATCGAGTGGCTTGTACAGGAAGTCAACCGCACCGCTCTCGTAGCCCTTGAAGGCATAGTTCATCTCGCGCCCGGCAGCGGTCACAAAGACGATGGGGATATTGCGGGTCTTTTCCGTGCCACGCATCAGTTCGGCCAGCTCGAAGCCATTCATGCCCGGCATCTGCACATCGAGAATGGCCAGGGCGAACTCGTGTTCGAGCAACAGCGACAACGCAGCTTCGGCAGACTGGGCCTGGTGCACCTCGCGGTCTTCGCCCTGGATCAGGGCGTCGAGGGCCAGCAGGTTCTCCGGCAGGTCGTCGACGATCAGCAATTTGGCGATGGTGTGGCTTAGCATGCGCAGGGTTCCAGGGCAGCGAGCAACTGCTCGATGCCACTCAGAGAAAGAATATGGTCGGGCTGGTGCAGGGCCAGGGCGGCCTCCGGCATCAGCGCCACCTGTGCGTCACGGGGGTCCTGGACGATGGTCCGGCCCCCATTGTTCTTGATATAGGCAAGCCCTTGGGCCCCATCTTCATTGGCACCGGTGAGCAGCACGCCAAGCAGGCTGTCGCCGTAGGCGTCGGCCGCGGACATGAACAGGTAGTCGATTGCCGGCCTGGAAAAATGCACCGGCGGCTCCTGGCTCAACGACACGGTGAAGTCGCGCTCCACCGACAGGTGGTAGCCCGGCCCGGCCACGTAGATATGCCCGGCGCGCAGCGGCTCCTTGTCTTGCGCCTCGTGCACCGGCTGGTGCAGGCGGCGCTGCAGCACTGCAGCCAGCTGACTGTGGCGGTTATCCGGCAGGTGCAGCACGCACAGTACCGGGACGCTGAAGCCGACCGGCAACCCGCCCAGCACCGTGAACAGCGCCGTCACGCCGCCTGCCGAGGCACCGATTACCACTGCACGCACGCCGTTCATGATTTGCGATAGATCCGTTCGGGTTTCACCAGCGGCTCGAAATGGTCGCTGTAGGCGGAGAAGTCCACCGACTCCTTGCTGCCCAGCACCAGAAAACCGCGGTGGCACAAGGACTCGTGGAACAGGCCCAGCGCACGGTCTTGCAGTTCCTTGTTGAAATAGATGAGCACATTGCGGCACGACACCAGCTGGGTTTCGGAAAACACGCTGTCGGTGGCCAGGCTGTGGTCGGCGAAGGTCACATTGTCACGCAGGGTGCTGTCCATGATGGCGTTGCCATAGGCCGCCGTGTAGTACTCGGAAAAGTCCCTGCGCCCACCGGCGATGCGGTAGTTCTCGGCGTACTCGCGCATGCTCTGCATCGAGTAGATGCCCTGCTTGGCCTTGTCCAGCGAATGCGGGTTGATGTCGGTGGCATAGATGATGGTGCGGTCCAGCAGGCCCTCCTCGCGCAGCAGGATGGCCATGGAATACACCTCCTCACCCGTGCTGCAGCCGGCAATCCACACCTTGATCGACGGCCAGGTGCGCAGCAGCGGCACCACTTCGTTACGCAGCGCCAGGAAGTGCCCCGGGTCGCGGAACATCTCGCTGACCGGGATCGTCAGGTACTGCAGCAACTGCATGAACATGCCGGGGTCATGCAGCACGCGCTCCTGCAGCGCCGACACCGTCAGGCAGTCGAACTGGCGCAGCGCGTGCAGGATCCGGCGCTTGATCGAAGCGCCGGAGTAGTTGCGGAAATCGTAGCTGTACTTGAGGTAGATGGCCTCGATCAACAAGCGGATTTCAATGTCGGTGTTACGTTCGCTAGTCAAATTCGCTCCAGTTGCGGCAACCAAACACGGATCAGCGAGAACAAGCGGTCCAGGTCGATCGGTTTGGCCAGGTAATCATTGGCACCGGCCTGCAGGCAACGCTGCTGGTCATCCTTCATGGCCTTGGCCGTCACGGCGATGATCGGCAGCTTGCGCCAGCGCGGTTGCTGGCGGATCAGCCGGGTGGCTTCGAAGCCGTCCATTTCCGGCATCATCACGTCCATCAGCACCAGGTCGATGTCGTCATGCTGCTCCAGGCGCTCGATGGCTTCACGCCCGTTGCGGCCGATCTCGACGATGGCGCCCTTGTGCTCCAGGGCGCTGGTGAGGGCGAAGATGTTACGCACATCGTCGTCCACCAGCAGTATCTTGCGGCCTTCGAACACCTTGTCGCGGCTGCGTGCGGTCTTGAGCATGCGCTGGCGTTCGTTGGACAGCTGCGACTCGACCTTGTGCAGGAACAGCGTCACTTCGTCCAGCAAGCGCTCTGGCGAACGTGCGCCCTTGATGATGATCGAGCGCGAGTACTTGAGCAGGTCGGCTTCTTCTTCGCGGGTCAGGTTGCGGCCGGTATACACGATCACCGGGGGGAAGGACCGGATATCCTCGGCGGTCATGCGTTTGAGCAGCTCGTTGCCGAGCATGTCGGGCAGCTTGAGGTCGATGATCATGCAGTCGTAGATGTTCTCGCGCAGCAGCTCCAGGGCGTCCTGGGCCATGGCCACGGCGGTGATTTCGACATCGTCGTCACCGATCAGGCGGGCAATGCTCTCGCGCTGCAGGTCATCGTCTTCCACCAGCAGGATGTGCTTGAGTTTCTGAGTCAGCTTGGCCTCCAGGCGGGCGAACACTTCCTTGAGCTCTTCGCGGCTGGTGGGCTTGACTGCATAGCCGACGGCGCCCATGTGCATGGCGGCCTCGACCCGGTCTTCGACAGAAATGATATGCACCGGGATATGCCGGGTGCCGGCCAGCTCCTTCAGGCGCTGCAGTACAGTCAGGCCGGAGTGGTCGGGCAGGCGCATGTCCAGCAGGATCGCATCAGGGATGTACTGGGCGGCCAGCTCGAAACCTTCGTCGGCGCCCTGCGCAACCAGGCAGCTGTAACCCAGTTCATGCGCGAGGTCGAACAGGATACGGGCGAAGTTCGGTTCGTCTTCGATCACCAGGATGCAGCGGTTGCTGAACGGGGCAAGCTCGCGGTCGTCGTCAAAGGCCTGAACCGCGCGTTTCGGCGCAGCCAATACCGGCACCTGCGGGGCCGGTGGCAGCGAGTCGACGGCCGGGCGCAGGCTGAGGGGTTCAACATCTTGCGCGTCACTTTCATAGCGCTCCGGCAGGATCAGGCTGAACACGCTGCCTTGGCCGGGGCTGCTGTCGACGTTGATCTGCCCGCCCAGCAAGTGCGCCAGGTCACGGGAGATCGACAGGCCCAGGCCGGTGCCACCATAGCGGCGGTTGCTGGTGCCATCGACCTGGTGGAACGCACCGAAAATGGCCTGCTGCTGGTCAGCCGCAATGCCGATACCGGTATCGCGCACGGCAAATACGATGCCAGTGCCGGGCTGGTAGCCGATGCTCAGGCTGACCGTGCCCCGTTCAGTGAACTTGATGGCGTTGGACAGCAGGTTCTTGAGGATCTGTTCCAGGCGCTGGCGGTCGGTAAACAGGGTGGCCGGCACCTGCGCCTCTGCAGTGACCTCGAACGTCAGCCCCTTGTGCCCGGCCAACGGCTCGAACATACCGCGCAAGCCTTCGACCAGGCGTACCACCTGGGTGGTTTCGGGCCGCACTTCAAGCTTGCCGGCCTCGACCTTGGCGATGTCGAGAATGTCGTTGATCAGGTTGAGCAGGTCGTTGCCGGCCGAGTAGATCGAATCGGCGAACTTGACCTGCTCATCGCTCAGGTTGCCCTCGGCGTTTTCCGACAGCAGCTTGGCCAGAATCAGCGAGCTGTTCAGTGGCGTACGCAGTTCGTGGGACATGTTGGCGAGGAACTCGGACTTGTACTTGCTCGAACGCTGCAACTCGTCCGCCCGCGCCTGCAGCTCTTCCTGGGCCTGGACCAGTTCGTCGTTCTTGCGGTCCAGCGCGTCGGTGCGTTCGGACAATTGCTCGTTGGTCTGTTCCAGCTCTGCCTGCTGGGTTTCCAGGTGGGCCTGGGACTCCTTGAGCACGCGGGATTGTTCTTCCAGCTCTTCGTTGGCGGTCTTCAGCTCTTCCTGCTGCACTTGCAGCTCTTCGTTGAGCTGTTGCGTCTCGGCCAGCACTTCCTGCAGGCGCTGGCGATAGCGGGCGCTTTCGATGGACATGCCGAGGTTGCCGCCCAGGCGCTCCATCATCTCGCTGTCGCGCGCCTCCAGAGGCCGCAGGAAGCCGAGCTCAATCACACCGTTGATCCCGCCATCGTCGATCGCCGGCATCAGCAGGGCGTTGCGTGGCAGACCGCTGCCAAGGCCGGAACTCAGGCGGTAGTAGTCTGCGGGAAGGTCTTCGAGGCACAGCAAGCGCGCCTCGCGCACAGCCTGCGCCAGCAGCCCGTCATGATCGGCCTTTACCTGCTCCCGGGCCTGCTCTTCAGCATCCAGGCCATAGGTTGCCACCCGCACCAGGCGGCCATGCTCATCGCGCACATACACCGCCCCCACCACGCTACCCATGTAAGCGGCAAAGAAACGCAGGATGTTGTCACCGAGCATGGGCAAGGTCAGCTGGCCCAGGACCTGCTCGGCCAACTGGGTCTGCCCGTTGCGCAGCCACGCCTGGTGCTCCAGGCGCTCGGCCGCACGCTGTTGGGCCTTGGCGTTTTCTTCGTAGCTGCCAGACAACGCCAGCAAGTCGCGGCGGCCCAGGTAGGCCAGCAAGCCACTGAGGCCGACGATGAACAGCACGAACACCGAAATGGCCGTGACGGTGACGCTGCTGACCTTTTCGTTGCGGGCCATGCGCAGTTGTTGCTCGGTGCTGATCAGGCCGTCGAATTCCTTGCGGATCTCGTCGGTCAGGCGCTTGCCGCGGCCATTGCCGATCGAGGCCTGATAGTCCCCTTGGGTGCGGCGCAGGGCGATCATCTCGCTGCCGAAGGTGTTCCAGGCTTGCTGCAGGGCAATCAGCCGGTCGATGCGGTCGACCTGCTGCGGGTTGTCCTCGACCATGCCGCGCAAGCTTTGCAGGCTGCCGAGAATGCGTGGCTTGGCCACCTCGTAGGGGTCGAGGAAGCGCTCGTCGCCGGTGATCAGGAAGCCGCGCATGCCGGTTTCCATGTCGATCGACAGTTTGACCGTTTCGTTGGCATTGCCGATCACGCGGTCGGTGTGCTCGACCCACTGCATGGCCGAAAGCAGGTAATTGATTACCGCGACGAAGGCCACGGCCCCCAGCAGGCCCACCCCCAGGGGGAGGCCGATGTTACGGCTCAACAGCTTGCGAAAGCTTCGCTGGTCCATCGAGGCTGCTTGAATCATGTGAAAACGCCCGAGCAAGAAAAGTCCATTGGAAAAGAGTGGCGGATCAATCGTTGTTGTTATCTGCCACTGCGCCGTCCTGATAAGCGAGTCTAACCAGCTTTACCGGGTCTGGCAGGGCATTTAGCCGCTATTTGAAGGTGGTGTGCGCCAAACGTTCCATCTGATTGCAGGGATCGGTATCCTCGGGAACTTCTGCTGCCAACCGGTGCACAGATTAAAGACATTCATTGCACAGGACCCGAACCATGCACCTTCTGGTAGTCGAAGATGACGACATCGTCCGTATGCTGATGGTCGAAGTGCTCGACGAATTGGGCTACTCGGTCATCGAAGCAGAAGACGCCGCAGCCGCGCTGCGGGTGCTCGAAGACCCAAGCCAGACACTGGCACTGATGATGACCGATGTGGGTTTGCCGGACATGCGCGGTGAAGTGCTGGCCGGTAAAGCGCGCGAGTTGCGCCCGCTGCTGCCCGTGCTGTTCGCCAGTGGCTATGCCGACAGCATCAATGTGCCC
This sequence comes from Pseudomonas sp. WOUb67, assembly GCF_050058005.1. Classification (NCBI taxonomy): domain Bacteria; kingdom Pseudomonadati; phylum Pseudomonadota; class Gammaproteobacteria; order Pseudomonadales; family Pseudomonadaceae; genus Pseudomonas; species Pseudomonas sp. WOUb67. The sequence continues at coordinate 4,696,561 of NZ_CP170112.1, forward strand.
GAGGGCATGCACCTGATCGGCAAGCCGTTCAGCATCGACCAATTGCGGGACAAGGTGGTGGCCATTCTCGGTCCGGTTTGAGATTGGGGTTGCCTGTTCTGGCCTCTTCGCGGGTAAACCCGCTCCCACAGGGTTACGCTGCCCCTGTGGGAGCGGGTTCACCCGCGAAGAGGCCGGCACAGGCAACACACCTCACAACTCCCTGCGCAAGAGGTAAGTATCCATGATCCACCCCTTGCGCCGCCTTTCCTGCTCACGCACTTCCAGTATCCGTGCCTTCACCGCCAGTAATGGCCCGGCAATCAGCACTTCATCCTCGGTCCCCAGGTAAGCCCCCCAGTAGATAACCAGTTCCGGGTCATCCAGCTGGGCAAACGCGCCCTGCCCGTCGAGCATCACCACCACATTGTCGATAGGCCTCTGCCCGGCCAGGCGCCGCCCTGGCAGCACGGTCAGCGGCTCGCCGATGCGGTTGAGCGGCACCTGATGACGCGCCGCCAGCGCCTGCACGCTGCTGATACCCGGGATTATGCGCAGGCGCAGCGCCACGCCGCGCTCGCGGACCAGCTCGAGAATGCGCAGGGTGCTGTCGTACAGGGTTGGCTCGCCCCACAGCAGAAAGGCGCCGGCTTCCCCGTCGCCAACTTCCAGCTCGATCAATTGGGCATACAGCGCAGCACGCTGCCTGTGCCAGTCCTGCACCGCGCCCAGGTAATCATCCGCCTGGCCATCGCGCACGGGGTCGGCCACCTGCACCAGGCGATAACCACCCTCGGGACGGTAGCGTTGCAGAATGGCCTTACGCTGGCGAACCAGCTCATCCTTGTCGTCGCCCTTGTCGAGCACGAAGAACACGCAGGCGCTACGCAGCGCATCGACTGCTTCATAAGTGACCTGGCGCGGGTCACCCGCACCGATGCCGATCAACAACAGGTCTTTCATCGCCCTGCCCTTTGCGGGAACCAGCAGCCATTGTCAGGCGGCCGCCGGTATTTGGCAAAACGCCCGTTTAGAGGATCGAGAAGTTGTAGCTGACAATGACCCGTGTCTCATCCATGTCACGTGCCCACTTTTCGTAGTTGCTGCGGTAAGTCGAGTTACGCAGACGCACGCTGACATCCTTGAAAGTGCCACTTTGCACCTGGTACTTGAACTCGGTGTCGCGTTCCCATTCCTTGCCTTCGGCGCTGCTGCCCGGCACCTTGATATTGTCGCCGTTGATGTATCGGGTGAAGAATGTCAGGCCGGGCACACCCAGCGCCTTGAAGTCATAGTCGTAACGCACCTGCCAGGAACGCTCCTGGGCGGCGGCGAAGTCGTTGACCTGGGCATAGTTGACCAGGTACGGGTTGCTGCCATCCAGGTACGGCATGGCGCTGTCGCCGTACATCCGCTGCCAGCCGGCACTGATCTTGTGGCCACCCAGGCTGTAGCCGAGCATGCCGCTGAAGGCACGATGGTCGATTGCACCGGCGCGGGCATTGCCAATGTCATCACTTTTGATCAGGCGCAGATCGGCCGACAGGCTGCCCACCGCCAACGGCTGGCTGGCGACCAGGCCGAGGAAGTGCTGGCGGTAGATGTTTTCCAGCTTGGCCACCTGGTACTGGGCACTGATTCGCTCGTTGAAGCGGTAATCGACACCGGCCAGGTCGAAGTGGTCGGCTTCGATATCGCAGGCATAGCGCTTGTTCTTGCAGTGCACGCGAATATCCTGGCGGTCGGTGGAATCCCGCGCAGTGTATTTGTCCAGGCGGGCCAGGGTGAGCTTCAGGTCGCGCACTTCCTCAGAGGTGAGCATGGCGCCATGGAACATTGTGGGCAGCAGGCGGCCATCGTTGTATTTGAGCAGCGGCACATCCGGCATCATCGAACCGTACTTGAGCACGGTATTGGACACCTTGACCTTGGCCGCCAGGCCCATCTTCGCGTACTGGTCAGCCGAGTGCCGCGGATCGTGGCCGGAAGACGGCAGCAAGCCACTGTTACTGTCGGCCGGGCTGGAGTCGAGTTTGAAACCGAACATGCCCAGCGCATCCACGCCAAAACCTACCGGGCCCTGGGTATAACCCGACTGCACATTAAGGATGAAACCTTGTGCCCATTCTTCCCGCTTGGACGCACCTTGGCTGGAACTGCTGTGGCCGTCACGGAAATCCCGGTTGAAATAGACATTGCGTGCTTCAATCTTGGCACTGCTGTCTTCAAGAAAACCGGCAGCCTGGGCGTTGACGCCGGCACACAACAGGAACAGGCCGGCAACACGGCGCCCGGGGGCGAGGGGGAAAGGGGCAAACATGCGAGGAAACATCCAGAATCAAAGGCGAGTTAACACACTGTGGCACGAACTGGCCACGGCACTGCGACTAGGCCGAACAATCGCCGGCCATCATCTGAAATGATCGCGCAAAGGCTCTGGCACAGGCCATTGGACCATGGTCTAAACGTGCCGAAGGGCAAGGCCAAAAAACCCGGAAAATACCGCACGCAAAACTAGGAAAGTTCCCGCCTTACTTACAAAAGTTAGCAGTTTACCCAGTACCCATGAATGACTACACTCGATATCAGCGAACAGCGGAACCCACCCGCGTGGCTGGCGTTTTATGCGTATTCAATGTTCGTCACGCCCTGCCACGACAGACGTACAGGAGTGATTACAGTGTCCAGACTTGCAGAGTTTCGTGCTGCCGAAAAAGCGCTCCAGGAGCAGATGGCGCAACTGGAAGCCTTGAAAAAGGATGCCGGCCTCAAACGCGAAATCGAATTCGAGCAGAAACTAGTCGGCCTGATGAAAAGCTATGACAAGAGCCTGCGCGATATCATCGCCATCCTCGACCCCAAGGCGGTGAGCAGGGCTACCAGCACAGCGCCCAAGCAACAGCGCCGCCCGCGCGTGGTCAAGGTTTATCAGAACCCGCATACCGGCGAGCGGATCGAGACCAAAGGTGGCAACCACCGGGGCCTCAAGGCCTGGAAAGAACAGTACGGGGGCGCCACGGTAGAAAGCTGGGTACGCTGATGAAACGTCCACACTTGCTTCACACTTTTTTCACAAGGGCTGGCTCAGTATCGAGACAGCTAAAGGACTAGCGACCCCACGCGCCCGCACATGCGGGCCTCTAATTCCAGCGCCCTGCCTTGTGCAGGGCGCTTTCATTTGCGCAATCAGCGCACTGCCGTATCATGGCCAGCCTGTCTGTTTTGCCGGTGCCTTGCGCCGGCCCCGTCTCAGGAGTTCCCATGAGCCTGCACGATCTGCAAACCCTGCCTGGCGTCACCGCCCAACCGGATGCCGCTACCGCCCAGTTCGTCTTCAACCACACCATGCTGCGGGTCAAGGACATCGAGAAGTCGCTGGACTTCTACACCCGCGTGCTGGGCTTCCGCTTGGTGGACAAGCGCGACTTCCCGGAAGCCGCCTTCAGCCTGTACTTCCTGGCCCTGGTCGACCCGGCACAGATTCCCGCCGATGACGCGGCACGCCATCAGTGGATGAAGTCGATCCCTGGCGTACTGGAGCTGACCCACAACCACGGCACCGAAAACGATGCCGAGTTCGCCTACCACAACGGCAACACCGACCCGCGCGGGTTTGGCCACATCTGCATTTCGGTGCCGGATGTGCGCGCCGCCTGTGCGCGCTTCGAAGCACTGGCAGTACCCTTCCAGAAACGCCTGCAGGACGGGCGCATGAACCACCTGGCCTTCGTCAAGGACCCGGACGGTTACTGGGTCGAAGTGATCCAGCCGACCGAGCTCAAAGGCTAAGCGTTCGTCTGCGTTCGCTCGTCGGGCCGGGAACTCCCGGCCCCTTGCTGTGGTATATGAAGGTAACTGCTTCACATGCCACAGCGAGGTAAGGACGATGCAATCTCTTCACTGTGAATACCGCGAGCACACCATCACCGCCAGCGTGATGCCCCACCCCGACTCCCCCCTGCCCTATGCCGCCGGCTGCCTGATCACCGCACCCGACGGGCACACCAGCAAGCGCCTGTCGATGCCCATGAAGTTTTTCTCCGACCTTGAGAATGCGCAGCATGTGTCGCTGGCCCATGGCCGGGCCCTGGTCGACCAGCAGCTGGATGACGGGCACAAGGTGTTCTGACTTTGTTGTAGCCAGTACTGGCCCTTTCGCGGCTAAAGCCGCTCCCACAGGTACCGCACAGGTTTCAGATGCTGCGCTGTACCTGTGGGAGCGGCTTTAGCCGCGAAAGGGCCTGCACAGGAGTACCTAGATGTCCCGGGCGGAAGCCACTGCGGCATCCACCTGCGCCCGCGTCGGCCGTACTCCGGTGTACAGCACAAACTGCTCCAGCGCCTGCAGCGCAATCACCTCCAGCCCGGTAATAACCGGCTTGCCCAGCGCCTGGGCCCGGCGGATCAACGGCGTCTGCGCCGGCAGCGCCACCACATCGAACACCCGCTCTGCCGCCGCTATGGCGTTCTCGGAAAACGCCAAATCCTCGGCCTCCGGCCCGCCTGCCATCCCGATCGGCGTCACGTTCACCAGCATCGGCGGGCAGATGTCGCCCAGCTCAGGCAGCCAGCGATAACCACACACATCCGCCAACTGCCGACCAGCCTGCTCGTTGCGCGCAACGATGATGCCTTCGGCAAAGCCGGCATCGCGCAGGGCACTGGCCACCGCCTTGGCCATGCCACCACTGCCCCGCAGGGCAAAGGCGGTGCCCGCATCGACCTGATGTTGCGCCAGTAACTGGCGCACAGCCAGGTAATCGGTGTTGTAGGCCTTCAGGTGGCCATCGGTATTGACCAGGGTATTGACCGACTCGATGGCCGCCGCCGACGGGTCGATTTCGTCGACCAGGGCCATGCAGGCCTCCTTGTACGGCATCGACACGCCGCAGCCGCGGATACCCAGCGCGCGGATACCCGCCACCGCCGCAGGCAGGTCATCGGTGCGCATGGCCTTGTAGTAGAAGTCCAGGCCCAGCTGCTGGTAGAGGTGGTTGTGAAAACGTACGCCGAAGGTGCCGGGGCGGCCGGCCAGGGAGATGCACAGCACGGTATCCCTGCTGGGGGTTGTCGACATAACCTGCTCCTTTGTCATAACTGAAACGTTTTCGCAGCGTAACAGAGGCAACCACTGGTCGTCCCTTACACAACCTTTACCGTTCCCCTGTGCTCAGCTGACAGAGACTGGAGTCATATTAGTAAGGCCCCGTACGTGGGGTTTCTCTGCGAGGTTGCTCTATGAACCGTCACATTCCCGGAATCGCCCTGCTGGTCGGTGCCCTGGCCATCAGCGGGCCCGCTGCTGCCCACGGCGGCGGCCATGGCGGCGGTGGCTGGTATGGGCCGGGCCCGCTGCTGGGTGCGGCGGTGGTCGGCGCCGTGGTCGGCGCAACGGTTTATGGCGGGCGTGACCGTACAGTGTACGTCGAACGCCAGCCAGTTTATTACGGGCCGCCGCCGGTCTACGTGCAACCGCCGCCGCAGCCAGTGTACTACCAGCCCTACTACGCGCCGGCGCCACCGCCCCCGGTCTACCGCACCTACTACGGCCCGCCGCCGGTGTATTACGGCCCGCCGCGCTGGTAACGGTTGATAGAACTAATGACCACTATCGAGGAAGTTGATTTCAAACCGACCAGGCCGCTGCGTATGGTAGAGCCATGTTTCACAGGAGGTCCTCATGGCCACTATCCAGATCATGTCCGTTGTCGGCAGCGCCGTCCCCACTTCACTGCGTGAGCAGGGCCTGCTGGCGTGCTGGTACCTGGTGCGCAACGGCGAAGCCGTGAGCGGCCCGATGCCATCCCTTGCCTCAGCGCAGGCGCTGGCTGAACAGTTGCAACCAGGCACCTTGGTCGCCTGATCCGAATTTGTTGTGCGTTGCTCCCTACGCCCTTATGGCCCACCAATCTGGTGGGCTTTTTTTTGCCCGGCCCTGTCACCTCAGCGTTGCCTCAACGCTGGGCGCTACGGCCCAGCTGGCTGGTCAGCGCCAGCACTTTGCCTTGCAGCCGCCCTACGGTCAGCACCAACTCGTTGCGCTCCCTGGCGAGCTGATCCGCTTTGGCCTCTGCCTCCCTACGGGCGTCCCGCTCAATGTCCAGCAGCTCGGTCAGGCGGCGGATGACTGCAATATCTGCGCTGTCCATCGCACGCTCGGCTGCATCCCTGGACAACCACTTGCGCAGCCACAGAAATGCACCTAGCAACACAGTGCCCGTACCGCTCAGCCAAGTGACTGTGCCCGGGCCGAGGTCGGTCGGATCCATGTAAACCTCATTACAAATGATGATGCGACGAGCCCTGGACAAAAATGCCTCACGGGCTTTCCTTGTTGATGAATTTAATTTAGCCTACAGCTAACATTGTCACAAGAGCTAATTTAGCCATGCGTACATTTAGCAGCGAGCTAAACACTGGCATGCTTCGCCCTATGGACATCTACGACATTCGCAAGCACAACCTGGTCAAGCTCATCGGCAGCCAGAAAAAGGGATCCTGCGCAGAGCGCTGGGGGATGGCGCCTGCACACCTGAGCCAGATCCTTTCCGACAAGACCGCGAAAAACCTGGGCGATGACGTGGCCCGCAGAATCGAGGGCATCGAAGGCCTGCCGCGGGGTTGGTTCGACGCACTGTCGGCAGGCGACCCCGTGCAGGCGTCGGTCGAAGCGGGCGAAGGCAAGCTTTCGGCGGCCGACCTGGTAAAGCAGATGCTGGCCAGAAGCGGTAAGGGTATCCCTGAGGAAACCCGGCAACGGTTGCTGGCTGCTGCAGAAGAACCGCAGGATGCCACGCTGATAAAGGCTGACTTTGTTCGCCCTGGCCTGGTCGGTGACGAAGTGTGGATTGCCCACTACGATGTGCGGGCCGCCATGGGCGGTGGCCAGATCCCCCACGACTACCCCGAAATGTTCAAGGACGTTCGCGTCAGCCCCAGCCATCTGCGCGAGCTGGGTGTGGCGTTCACTGAACACCACCACCTGAAGATGATCACAGGCTGGGGCCAGTCGATGGAGCCGACCATCAAGCACCGCGACCCGCTGATCGTCGATGTCAGCATCCGCGAGTTTGTCGGCGATGGTATCTACTTCTTCTCCTGGGGCGACCACGTCTACATCAAGCGATTGCAGATCGCTGACGATGACCACTTCGAGATGATTTCCGACAACTCGCGGCACAAGGACCGCATGATTCGCCGGGAAGAAACCTACATTCAGGCCAGAGTGCTACTGGTGTGGAATGCGCACCTGGTATGAAGCCGAAGCCCGCCACCCAGGCGGGCTTTGCATAACGCTCAGAAAGGCGCCGGCACTTCAACCTCCTCCTTGCTGTACTGCTCAACGATAAAGTCGTCACGCTCTTCCACACTGCTGCGCTGCCAGCGCACGGTGACGCTTTCGTCGTCGTTGAACGTCAGGTCCAACTCGGGCGTGTCGGACAGCAGGCCCATCACCTCCTCCCATTCGGCATCACCGTCGGTATCCAGACGATGCACAACGACCCAACGCTGCGTCTGCGCGAGCGGGTGGTTGATCATCGACGACACCCGCAGGCCAAGCCGCTCTACTCCGGTCATTTCCTGGTGCTGCTGGGCTGCTGCCTTCATGTGCTTAGACATATGCTCATCCTGATAGCTGTATATTCGTACAGTATTCAGAGAAAGCTTATCTCACCGCCAAATCCAGCGTAAAGCCCTGCCGCAGAAAAATTTCGCCAGCAGGTAATTTGTCTCAAAGCGAAATTTATTTAGCTATTCGCTATTGACCGCATTTTAGCTTAAGGCTAATTTTTACTTCGACAGCCAGATGCAAGGCTGCCGGAACGGTTCGTCATTCAAGCCACTTTTTCGTCAGGAGCTCCCATGGCCGTAGACATCAGCAACCTCACCCTCGCCACCCCGGTGGCGGTCTCCTCAACCAATCCTGTAGCGCTCGAACTCAACGGTGCCGAAGCGATCGCGCGATTGCCGAGTGTGGTAAAGGTGCTCAGCGATGGCTCGATCCAGCTTTCAGCGCCGACCAAAGGTGCTTCGAGCAAAAGCACCCACAGGACCCGCTGCGAATGGACAGAAACCGAAGACTGGACACTAACCAGCGACCAGGATCACTGGAACCGCCAAACCATGACGCTGACCAAGGTCAACGCGGCGCAAAAGGTGGTGATCGCCCAGATGCACGTGCGTGGGGATGACAGCCCGCCGGTGAAGGTGTTCTGGAACAAAGGCAACATTACCCTGGGGTTTCGGCGCACCTACAATCAGACCGACCCGGTAAACTCGACCGTGCTCAAAGGCGTGCCTCTGGGGGCGAAGTTCAACGTGAGCATCCACACCACGTCTGCCGGCGTGGTCAATGTAATGGCCAAATGCAACGGGGTGTCCGGCGCATCCGGCGATCTACAGCTCGACAGCACCTGGGCGTCGCGCCTGTTCGAATTCCACGGCGGCATCTACAACCAGGTTGACTACACCGATGCAACACCGGCCACTGACGGTTCGGTCTGCATCATCAGCGAACTCTCGCTGATCCATCGCTGAGCGTCGAAAGCCGGCAAGGCATCCCGATGCGCCGCCCGTCACAGATTGCATCGGGATGCCGGCTGACCAAAAGCGCGTGGTTGACACGCGTGACACGCCACGCCATTGATTAGTCTCGATGAGTCATATTGTTGCCTTCCCGCTCTCAGACTAATAATTAGCTCTCTGCCTGGGGAGGCGCGAAACATGCAACCAAGATTCGTTATCGTTCCTGCAGTGCCAGTGGAAGGCGAGTCCTTCCGCATTGGCAACCGGTTCTATGCCGCTACAACTTCGGGCGGCTTCGATATCTACGACAACCAGGAGAAACAGCGGCTCAAGCGCGGCTTTATCAACAAGTCCGAGGCCGCGACTGCATGCGGGTTGATGAACGCCGAATCACGTAATCCAGCGGCGCAGTTCCCGATATTGCGGACAGATTGATGTGCGGTATCACGCTTACTGAAGGCTAGCGGCAGCAGCGGATCAGCCCGCCCGTTAAATCTGCATGTAAAGAGGCGCTGAAAAGGGCTTGCGGTATCCTGTCGCCGTGCCGTAAATTCGCCCGATCCTGTCATTCCTGCTGGTGTTGAGGAGTGACGCTGAAGCCCAACACTCAGTTGGGCTTTTCCGTTTTTGCGACAGGGCCATTTTTCAAGGTGTGCCGATTGTTGCGATTGATTAAAAGAAAGTTCTCCAGAATGCTGCGAAAGTGGTTCGTCTACCTAGCGGTTGCAGGGCTGGCGGGCAACTACAGCCGATTGTTTGATCATCTTTCAATCTGGAAGCCTTGGCGCCTGGCCAAGGGCGTAGCGGCATACTTCATAGCCTCCTGATGCCGTTCTTTCACTGCAGGATTAAATTTCGTTCACCTTGCGCCCTTTAGTCATAAGGCATTCGACAGCGTTTGGGCCATACTCCACAATGCATCGGTTTTTGGGGAAAACCCTTGCACAGCCAACGACATACCAACTTTTAGTGAGCCTCAACGTGAAAACATCCCTGTCCATCCTCAGCCTGCTGCTGTTGCTCACAGGTACCGCGACCCTTCCGTCGACTGCTGCTGCACAACCCCCGGCTCAAGTCCAACGTGACCCGTCCAAGCTGCACCTGGCTTCGGGCAGCGCCTTGCTGATCGACCTGAATACCAATCAGGAGCTGTATTCGAGCCACGCCGACCGCGTGGTGCCGATCGCTTCGGTAACCAAGCTGATGACAGCGATGGTGGTACTGGATGCCAGGCTGCCCATGGATGAGATGCTCACCATGACCATTGCCAACAACCCGGAAATGAAAGGCGTGTATTCGCGCGTGCGCCTGGGCAGCCAGCTCGACCGCCGCGAGACCCTGCTGATTACCCTGATGTCGTCGGAAAACCGTGCCGCCAACAGCCTGGCCAACGCCTACCCCGGCGGCTATCCGGCGTTCATCAAGGCGATGAATGCCAAGGCCCGCAGCCTGGGTATGGCACATACCCGCTACGTCGAGCCGACTGGCCTGTCGACGCAGAACGTGTCCACCGCCCGCGACCTGGCCAAATTGCTGATGGCTTCGCGCAAGTACCCGATGCTGAGCGAGCTGTCGACCACCCGCGAGAAGACCGTGGCGTTCCGCAAGCCCAACTACACCCTGGGCTTCCGTAACACCGACCACCTGGTGAACAAGAGCAACTGGGACATCAAGCTGACCAAGACCGGCTTCACCAACGAAGCCGGGCACTGCCTGGTACTGCTGACCCGCATGGACAACCGCCCGGTGGCCATGGTCATCCTCGATGCCTTCGGCAAGTACACCCACTTCGCCGATGCCAGCCGCATGCGTCAGTGGCTGGAGACCGGTGCCGCCAAACCGGCACCGGCAGTGGCCATGCAGTACAAGAGCGACCGGAGCAAGGGGCGGCTGGTGGCCGAGTAACCCGGGCCTCGAATCTCGAATGATGGGGCCTGCACGGGCCCTATCGCCGGCAAGCCAGCTCCCACAGGGCCTGCGAGAGCAACCGCCGTACGCGGTCTTTGTGGGAGCTGGCTTGCCGGCGATGGGCTGCACAGCAGCCCCAAGGCTTCAGGCCGTGGCGCTGACCATCCCCCCCGAGCTGCTGCCACCCTCTTGCTGCAACAGCTCCAGCAGCTGCGCCGTGGCAGCCATGATCTGCCCGTTGATGGTGGCAATGCTCGCCTGCTTGGCGCCCACCGCAGCCGCCTTGGCAGCGTCATCCATCTTGCTGTTCTGCAATGCGGCCAACTGCTTCTGCTCCTCGACCAGCTGCTTCTGCAGGTCCTTGATCAGCTGACGCAGCTCGGTTACGGCCTCGGACTCACCACTGTCTTCACTGTCCGTAGGTTGCGCCTGGCTACCCGCTGAAACCTTCATGCTGTCGCTACTGATGCTCAAGGGGCCCAGTGCCTCGCCAGCCTGTTTTGCCTGCTCGCGTTCAGCCGTTGCGGTCGCGCTCAGCGTCTGCGCCGAAACGCCATTGATCATCAAGTTGCTTGCCGTGATTCCGCTCATGTCATTCCCTGCCTGAAAGATAGGTCCTTGCCGTAACCACCCTATCGGCCAACCCTCGCAGTTCTTTAGCCCGCTTAAATTCCCCCACGACTGGCTCGTTCCAACTCATGTACTTGCGCAGGAGCCGGAGCCCCGGCGGGCGTCCATATTCGACCATTCAGGGAATCGCAACCATGAGCCAGCCCTCACAGCAGGAAACCATCAAAGATCTGATCGGCGTGGGCTTCGGCCCTTCCAACCTGGCCTTGGCCATTGCCCTGGAAGAACTCGCCGAATCTCAGGGCCACGCCCTCGACGCATTGTTCATCGAGAAGCAGCAGGACTACCGCTGGCACGGCGAAACCCTGGCCACCCAGAGCGAACTGCAAATCTCGTTCCTCAAGGACCTGGTGTCGTTGCGCAACCCCACCAGCCCCTACAGCTTCGTCAACTACCTGCACCAGAAGCAGCGCCTGGCCGACTTCATCAACCTCGGCACCTTCTACCCCTGCCGCCTGGAGTACAACGACTACCTGCGCTGGGCCGCCGAACATTTCGCTACCCAGGCGGTGTATGGCCAGGAAGTGCTGCGCATCGAGCCGCACGTGCAGGCAGGCCGGGTCGAGCACCTGCGCCTGGTTTCGCGCGACGCCCAAGGCCGTGAATACAGCCGTCGCACCCGCTCGGTGGTGGTCGGCAGCGGCGGCACGCCGAAAATCCCGGAAAAGTTCGGTGCCTTCAAGGACGACCCACGGGTATTCCATCACTCCCAGTACCTGAGCAGCCTCAACAAGCTGCCGTGCACCGCCGGCAAACCGATGCGCATTGCAGTGATCGGTTCGGGCCAGAGCGCCGCCGAGGCCTTTATCGACCTCAACGACAGCTACCCGTCGGTCAAGGTCGACATGATCCTGCGTGGCTCGGCCCTCAAACCCGCCGACGACAGCCCGTTCGTCAACGAGATCTTTTCGCCGGACTACACCGACCTGGTCTACAACGAACCCGCCGACCAGCGCAGCAAACTGCTGGGCGAATACCACAACACCAACTACTCGGTGGTGGACCTCAACCTGATCGAACGCATCTACGGCATCCTCTACCGGCAGAAGGTTGCCCACCAGCACCGTCACAACGTGCTGTGCCGCCGCCAGGTCGAAGCCGTGGTGGCTACCCGCGAGGGCCTGGAACTGACCCTGCGTGACCTCGCCACCGGCCAGCAACAAACCCACCGCTACGACGCCGTGATCCTCGCCACCGGCTACGAGCGACGCTCGCACCGTGACCTGCTGGCGCCGCTGGCCGGTTACCTGGAAGACTTCAACGTCGACCGCAACTACCGCGTACTGGCCAGCCCCGACCTGCAGGCCTCGGTGTACCTGCAGGGCTTCTGTGAGAACAGCCATGGCCTGAGCGACACACTGCTCTCGGTGCTGCCGGCCCGCGCTGCGGAAATTGGCCGTGCGCTGTACCAGGACCTGGCGCAGTTGCACGGCAAACCGCAACCGGCCGTGGCCCTGACCCGCGCCTGAGCCCTTCTGCAACATCTCCCTTCAAGGCCGGCCTGACGCCTCGCGTGCGGGTCGGCTTTGCGCTTAGAAACATTTGCTTGCATTTAAAACGGCAGGTTTTCAATTCTCATTCGTCCTTATCAGTACAGCCCTCTTTGGTTGGGCCTACGCTCGACCACCCATTGCAGAAGACCGTCTGATGGCCAAATCACCGAAAAAATCCAAATCCAGGCTGTGGTTCCTGGTCCATAGCTGGCTCGCCCTGCCGATCTGGTTCTTTGTGCTGATCGTCTGCTTCACCGGCATGCTCGCTGTGGTCAGCCAGGAAATCGTCTGGCTCGCCAATCCCGATGTGCGTGCCAGCAAGCCGGACGCCAACGCTGACGCCGAGCGCCTTAGCTTCCAGCAGGTGTTGGACGCCCTGCACAAAGCCGAGCCGGACATGGTCGTGGAATCGCTCAGCCAGCCCGACGGTTCGCACTTTGCCCTTACGGCCGATGTGACATTCCCCGACGGCACCAGCCCAAAGCTGTACGTCAACCCGTACACCGGCGCCATCCAGGGCAAATCCCCCGACTTCAACTTCGAAGCCTTCACCCGCGCCCTGCACGGCTGGTGGCTGGTGCCCTTCACCAACGGTTTCAGCTGGGGCTGGTACCTGGTGTCGATTCTCGGCCTGCCCATGCTGGCCTCGCTGGTCACCGGCCTGGTGGTGTACAAGAAGTTCTGGAAGGGCTTCTTCAAGCCGGTGCGCACCGGGCATGGCTCGCGGATCTTCTGGGGCGACCTGCACCGCCTGGCCGGGGTCTGGTCGATCTGGTTCATTGCAGTCATTTCCATCACCGGTACCTGGTTCCTGATCCAGGCAATCCTGTTCGACAACCACATCACCATTTCCAGCCGGCCCATCGTGCCCGTGATCGCCCGCGAGGAAGTGCCGCAAACAGCCGATGGCAGCCCTGCCCCACGCATCGACATCGATGAGGCGGCGCGCATCGCAGGCCTGGCGATTCCAGGCCTGGAAATCTCCTTCGTTTCATTGCCGTCCACCGCTTACAGCCACGTTTCCATGGGCGGGCGCGGCTGGTATCCGCTGATGTTCCAAAGCGCCGAAGTCAACCCTTACACGCGCAAGGTCGACAGCCAGTTCCTGCTCAGCGACCGCTCCACGCTGGAGTTCGTCACCGAGTCCATGCGCCCCTTGCACACCGGCGACTTCGGCGGCCTGGCGATCAAGCTGATCTGGTTCTTCTTCGGCCTGGTACTCACCCTGATGGTGTTCAGCGGCTTGCTTATCTGGACCAAGCGCACCGCGCAGGCCACCGCCGCCGCCCTCAAGCGCAGCGAACGCGCCCCCCGCGCCGCTCGCGCCCAGCCCTCACTGGAGACCCAACCATGAGCCACGCCCAGGCCGTGCCCGCCAGCCCACTGAAGCAGTGGTGGCTGAAGTGGCGTTTTCACCTGAACATCCTGCTGATCCTGGTACCGCTGGGCTTCATGCCCAAGTACTTCAACGACGCCAAGCTGTTTCGAGGCGACGCCGGGCTGGGGGCGAACGTGATCACCGGCATCCAGGCAGGCCCCTATACCCTGGACCTGGCTGAGCTGCGTGACGAACCACCGCGCCCGGACGGCCCGGCTGGCGACTTCAAATCCTTCAACGCAGCGCTGTGCAAGGCCTGCCTGAATGACGTCAAGGCCGTTTACCTGCGCATTGGCAAACCGCGCAGCCTGCGTGCCGCCGGCACGATCTTCTTTGGTGCGCCTTATCGCATGGGCACCAACCTGCCCATCCCGCCCCGCACCAAACCCGACGCACAGATCTGGATCACCCTGGAAGGCTGGGACGGCAGCATGCACCAGGCGTCGGTCCCCCTGGCCAAAGCATCGCCAGCCACTGTGGCCTGGCTCGAAAAACAAGGAGGCAAGAAATGAAACAGCTGATGCGAACCCTCGCCCTGCCCTTGCTGGTGCTGGCCGCCGGCCCTGCCCTGGCGCACAACCCGATGTGCGAATGCGAAGAAACGGCCAGCGGCCAGGTCACGTGCACCGGCGGTTTCTCGGACGGCAGCGGTGCCCCTGGGGTGACCCTGGATGTGATCGGTTATGACGAACAGGTGCTGGTCGGCGGCAAGCTGGGCGACGACTCGACGCTCACCTTCAAGCGCCCGGACGGCGAATTCTACGTGCTGTTCGATGCAGGCCCCGGGCACGTGGTTGAAGTCGACTACGCCGATATCGCCCAGCCATGAGCCGCGCCCAAGTAATTCGCCCGGCCGGCGCGGGGCACGAAACCCTGTACGTGCTGCTGATCAGCCTGCTGATCGTGGTGCTGGCCGCCAGCGTGGTGCTGCTGCGTGGCGAGCGCGAAGACGAACAGACCATCGCCAGCCACCAGATCGACGCCCGTCGCGACCTCACCGCCGCCGAGCAGGGCTTGTATACCGACCTGCGGGTGGCCTTCGACGAAATCCAGCTGTTGCGTGAAGAAAACGCTGCCGTGCCTAGCGTGCAGGCCCTGGCCGAAGAAGGCCTGCCGCCGTTCGTGGTCGATGCCGGCAGCCAGAGCCGTGGCGGCCACCAATGGTCGTGGCTGGAGCCCGGCGCCTACCTGGGCCGCAGCCAGGCCCCTGAAGTCGCCGGCAGCCTGCTGCTGATCCTGCCGGCCGACAGCACTGGCCAGGCCGATGTCTGGCTGCGCCGCGACAGCGCCGCCATGACACCGGACGACCTCGGCCAGGCGGCACTGATTGCCGCTGGCTGGCAGCAGGTGGTCAGCCACTACGACGCCGGGGTTACCCGCGAACACCGTCACTGAACCCAAGGACTTCCCCATGTTCCGCTCCGCCCTCGCCCTGCTCCTGGCCCTTGCCCTGCCGGCAATGGCCCTGGCCGATAACGGCAAGCCGCTGCGCATCGGCATCACCCTGCACCCCTACTACAGCTACGTGACCAACATCGTCGGCGACAAGGCCGAAGTGGTGCCGCTGATTCCAGCGGGCTTCAACCCCCATGCCTATGAGCCACGGGCCGAGGACATCAAGCGCATCGGCACCCTGGACGTGGTGGTGCTCAACGGTGTCGGGCACGACGACTTCGCCGACCGCATGATCGCCGCCAGCGAAAAGCCGGGCATCAACACCATCGAAGCCAACCAGAACGTGCCGTTGCTGGCGGCCACCGGCATAGCCGCCCGCGGCGCAGGCAAGGTGGTCAACCCGCACACTTTCCTGTCGATCAGCACCACCATCGCCCAGGTCAACAACATCGCCCGCGAACTGGGCAAGCTCGACCCGGACAACGCCAAGTTCTACACGCAAAACGCCCGTGCCTACGCCAAGCGCCTGCGCGCCCTGCGCGCCGAAGCCCTGGCCAAGGTCACCGAGGCGCCCAGCGCCACCTTCCGGGTTGCCACCATCCATGCCGCCTACGACTACCTGGTACGCGACTTTGGCCTGGAGGTGACCGCCGTGGTCGAGCCTGCCCATGGCATCGAGCCCAGCCCGGCCCAGCTGAAAAAGACCATCGACCAGCTCAAGGCCCTGGACGTGCGGGTGATCTTCTCGGAAATGGACTTCCCGTCGGCCTATGTCGAAACCATCCAGCGTGAATCTGGCGTGCGCCTGTACCCGCTCACGCACATTTCCTACGGCGAATACACCAAGGACAAGTACGAAGTGGAAATGAAGCGCAACCTCGACACCGTGGTCCGCGCCATCCAGGAGAACCGCGCATGACCGCCGCCGCCAACCTGGTAACGGCCTTCGGGCCGCGCATCGAGTTCGCCGGCATCGACCTGACGCTGGGCCGCACATGCATCCTGGAGCAGGTCGGTTTCAGCGTGGCCGCCGGCAGCGTGCACGCCATCGTCGGCCCCAACGGCGGCGGCAAGAGCTCGCTGATCAAGACCCTGCTCGGGCAAATGCCGCATCAGGGCCATCTGACCCTGCATTGGCCAAGCGAACGCGAAGTGATCGGCTATGTGCCGCAGGCACTGGAGTTCGACCGCGGCCTGCCAATGACCGTGGACGACTTCATGGCCGCCATGTGCCAACGCCGCCCGGCCTTTCTCGGCCTGTCGCGGCGTGTGCAACCGGCCATCGACGCGGCGCTGGCGCGGGTCGGCATGCTCGACAAGCGCAAGCGGCGCATGGGTGCGTTGTCCGGGGGCGAGCGCCAGCGCGTGCTGCTGGCCCAGGGCCTGATCCCCGAGCCGCAGTTGCTGGTGCTGGACGAACCCATGTCGGCGCTCGATGAAGCCGGTATCCAGGTGTTCGAGCAGTTGCTCAAGGCCTGGCGCCAGGCTGGCACCACCGTGCTGTGGATCGAGCACGACCTTGAAGCCGTGCTGCGCCTTGCTGACCGGGTAACCGGCCTGAGCCGCAAGGTGCTGTTCGACGCCCCACCCGCCCAGGCCCTGACCCCGGAACGCCTGCTCGGCCTGTTCTCCGTTCATCCGCGTAGCGAGAGCCTTGCCTCATGAGTTTTGAAGCATTTCGCCAACTGGTCCAGGAATGGGCTACCGCTGGTTACCTGCCCGAGGCACTGGCCTACGGTTTCGTGGTCAACGCCCTGCTGGCCGGTATGATGATCGGCCCGGTGCTGGGCGGCCTGGGCACCCTGGTGGTGGTCAAACGTTTTGCCTTCTTCTCCGAGGCCGTGGGCCATGCCGCGCTGACCGGCGTGGCCATCGGCATCCTGCTGGGCGAGCCCTACACCGGCCCCTACGGCAGCCTGTTCGGCTACTGCCTGCTGTTCGGCATCTTGCTCAACTTCCTGCGCAACCGCACCGGGCTGTCGCCGGACACGCTGATCGGCGTGTTCCTGTCGGTGTCGCTGGCGCTGGGTGCCAGCCTGCTGCTGATGCTGGCAGGCAAGATCAACGTGCATATCCTCGAAAACGTGCTGTTCGGCTCGGTGCTCACCGTCAGCGGCCAGGACCTGGTGGTGCTGGGCATCGTCGCGGTGCTGGTGCTGGCCTTGGCGCTGCCGCTGTACAACCGCATCATGCTGGCCAGTTTCAACCCGCAGCTGGCAGCCGTGCGCGGGGTGGCGGTGAAAACCCTGGACTACCTGTTCGTGGTGCTGGTAACCCTGGTGACCGTGGCCGCCGTGAAGGTGATCGGGGCCATTCTGGTCGGTGCGCTGCTGGTCATCCCCGCTGCCGCCGCACGCCTGGTCAGCCAGTCGCTCAAGGGCTTTTTCTTCCTGTCGGTGGTGATTGCCACCATCAGCACCCTGTTCGGCATTCTGCTGCCGATCGTTTTCGACCTGCCAGTGCCGTCAGGCGCCGCGATCATCCTGGTCGCCGGCATCTGCTTTGCCCTGGCCGCCCTGGCCCGCGCCCTCGTCCCCCGCCTGCAAGGAAACCCGGCATGAACTTCAAACGCCTGACCCTGGCGCTGGCCCTGGCCGGCCTGCCGTCGCTGTCTTTCGCCACACAAGTGCTGACCACCCTGCCCGTCACCCACAGCCTGGCCAGCGCGCTGCTCGACGGCACTGCAGTACAGCTAAAACGTGCGGCGCCGGCCAACCTGCCGGCCAGCCGCCAGCCGTCGTACTTCAGCGGGCGCGGTGGCGCCAGCCTGGAGAAAGCCGCACAGCAGGCCGACGCGGTGATCGGCGTGCGTTCGATCTGGCGAGACGACCCGCTGTACCCGATGGCCCGACGCACTAACATCCGCATCGTCGAAATCGATGCTGCACGGCCGGTGGATGGCGCGCTGCCAGGCATTGCGGTCACGGGTGACGATGCCTACGGCGCCTACCCCTGGCTCAACCCGACCAACCTCGGGCGCATGGCCGATGTGGTGGCCAATGACCTGGAGCGCCTGGCCCCAGGCGACAAAGCGAAGATCCAGGGCAACCTGGCGGGGCTCAAGCGCCAGTTGCTGGAGCTTTCGGCCAGCAGCCAGACACGCCTGGCCAAGGTCGACAACCTGACCGTGGTGAGCCTGTCCGAGCGGTTGGGTTACCTGGCCAGCGGGTTGAACCTGGACGTGGTGGAGCAGCCGCTGCCGGCCGAGTGGGATGCTGCCACGCTCAAGGCGCTGGGTGAGAACCTGAAGGCGCAGGATGTGGCGTTGGTGCTGGACCATCGCCAGCCGGACGCGGCGGTAGCCGAAGTGATCAAGGCGGCCGGGGCGAAGCTGGTGGTGGTGGAGAGTGACCCTGAGGATGCGTTTGCAGGGCTCAAGGCCAGTGTCGACCAAGTGGTTGGGGCATTGGGCGAAAGCTGATGGTGCCTGCGCCGGCCTCTTCGCGGGTAAACCCGCTCCCACAGGGACCGCGCAGCCTTATGGCCCGGTGACATTCCTGTGGGAGCGGGTTTACCCGCGAAGAGGCCGGCACAGGCAACAATTGGTTAACGCTTCATGCACCGCTGGTAGCGCTCATCCACCCGCCCTGCAAACCATGCCGTGGTCAGCTTGCGGGTGATCTTCGGGCTTTTCAGTTCGATCCCCGGCAGTACCGCCCGCGGCACCGGTTTGCCGGCTTTGGCATCCGCCAGGGCAAACACCCCGCTGTACAACTTGCTGTCCTCGAACGCCAGGCTGTCGCCCTCCTCCAGCTGGCTGCGAATCTGCGGGTTACGCAGCCCCAGCTTCGCCCCCAGCTTTCTCGCGGCCTGCTCGGTGGTGCCCGGCATGATCGCCCCTGGCGCAATCAGGTCGCCGTCCAGGGCAAGCGGCACGCCGGTCGCCTTGCTCAATGCCGCCTGGAACGCCGCGTTGCGGCTGGCGTACCAGCCCGCGTTGAAATCTGCAAAACGGTACAGCTGGCGTTCGTAACTGGCCGGGTAGCCCAATAGGTGGGCAATACCGAAGTACATGCCGCCGCGCCGGGTGAACACTTCCTGGCGAATCGTACCGTCATGGCTGTAGGGGTAAGCCTGCGCATGCTTTTCGGCAAAATCGATGCTGACCTGCATTGGCCCGCCGGTGTGCACCGGGTTCAGCCCATCCAGCAACGTCTTGCCCAGCGGCACACGGGCAATGACCTCGTCGTACAGCTCGCTCAGCTGCTTTTCGCTGCGCACGGCCTGCAAACGCTGCTGGTAGCTCTGGCCGTTGCCCGAAGGGGTTTTCAGAGCGCCGTCCACCAGCAGCCTTGGAATGTGCAGGCGTGCGGCACGGCGGTCGATTTCCTCGCGGGCGATACGCCCCAGGTTGGGCACCTGCGGGTCGGCAGTGAAGGTCGATTCCTGCTCGGTCACCGCCAACACGGCGCACAGGTTGCTTTTGCTCGGTGCAATGCGCTGGGCTTCGAATGCCACTTGAATGTCCCTGGCCCAGCCCTCGCGGTCTTTGGCCTGCGCAGGCAGCAACCGCAGCAGCTGGGCGCGGACCTTGGCCGGGTCTGCTTCTGGTGCTTCTTCACGGCGCCCGGCACAACCTTGCAGCAGCGCCAGGGCCATCAACCCGGCAGCCAGTAACCGGCCGTTCAGGGCTGTTCACCGACCAGGTAGGTTTTGCTGATGTGGCGGAACAGCGGGTGGCCGGCACTGCCCATCAACTCGAACAGCACCATCTCGCGGGTCACAACCTGGGCCCCGGCGGCACGCATGCGCGCCAGGCCCGCCGCCTTGCTGGCCGGCGTGCGGCTGTCGCAGGCATCCTCGACCACAAACACCTGCTTGCCCAAGGCCAGCAGGCCAAGCACCGTCTGCAGCACGCAGACATGGGTTTCCATGCCGCAAACGATCACCTGCTCACGCGCCATCAGGCTGGCCGGCAGGCATTCGGCGGCCACGCAGGAAAAATGGCTTTTTTCCACCACTTCGGCTGCCGGGGCTGCGGCCAGCAGTTCCGCCACGGTATGCCCCAGGCCCTTGGGATACTGCTCGGAAATCACCGTCGGCAACTCCAGCTCGGCAGTCGCTGCCAGCAACCAGCGCGCCCGTGCCCGGGTGCCCTCGGGGTCGCTCATGGCGCCGATGAGTTTTTCCTGGATGTCGACGACCAGTAGCGTGGCCTTGTGTGGATCGATCAGCATTGTCCGCCCCTTGCCTGGGAAAAGGCCTAGCCTCCCCCAGGCAAGCGCTGACGTCAATCAGGCAGAAAGCCGAAGCGGTTCAAGCGAAGCAGTCAGCGCGCCGAGCACGTGGTCCTCCTTTTCATGGATGAAGAAGTGGCCGCCCGGAAACATCTGCAACGAGAACTCGCCGTGGGTTTCGTGGCGCCAGGCCTGTAATTGCTCGTCGCTGGCCCGGTCATCCGCGCCGCCCAGCACGTGCACCGGGCACTGCAATGCAGGACGCTGGCGGTAAGCGTAGGTGCCGCAAAGCAGAAAGTCCGCGCGCAGGGTCGGCAAGGTCAGGCTCATCAGCTCGGCGTTGGCCAGCACTTCCTCGGGCGTACCCTGAAGCTCGCGCAACTCGCTGATCAGCTCGGCGTCGCTCTTGGGCTCGCGCCAGTTCTTGCCGTCGTAGTCCTCACGCCGCGTGGGCGCCGCCGTGCCGCAGGCGAACAGCGCCAAGGGTGGCGGGCAGCCCAACGCTTGCAGTTCATGGGCCAGCTCGAAGGCCAGCAGCGCGCCCAGGCTGTGCCCAAGCAGCGCATAGGGGGCACTGGCCGCCAGGCGCTGCTCGCTGGCCAGTTGCCGGGCCAGGGTTTGCATGTCGGTGTGCAGCGGCTCGGCCATGCGTGCGCCACGCCCGGGCAGCTCTACCGGGCGCACTTGCAACCAGGCTGGCAGCTTGCGCCGCCAGCGGCTGTAGACCATGGCGCTAGCCCCGGAATACGGCAGACACAGCAGGTTCAGTGCAGTCACTGAGTAGCAGCTTCGGCCATTTTCTGACGCAGGCTCAGCGGGCGCATGTCGGTCCACACCTCGTCGATGTAGGCCAGGCAGTCCTTTTTCAAACCACTCTTGCCCACGGCACGCCAGCCGTTGGGGATGGCCTTGTAGTCTGGCCAGATCGAGTACTGCTCTTCGTGGTTGACCACTACCTGGAACTGGATATCGTCGCGGTCGAAAACGGAAGTCATTGCCTGTCTCCTTGAATGATGAGTGCCGCTGCACGCCTGGTGCAGGGGGGCTTTCAAGTAGACGTAGCAAGCGTTGAAAAAATTAGTAAGGCTGACGCAGTCCTTGTAGGAGCGGCCTTGTGCCGCGAATGGGCTGCGCAGCAGCCCCAGCGATACCTGCCTGGAACCCGGGGCCGCTCTGCGGCCCTTTCGCGGCACAAGGCCGCTCCCACAAAGAGCAAGCAGTGCAGAAATCAAAGGTCAGGCATCACGCAGCAGGTCGTGGGTATCCAGCAGGCGGAAGGCGACCTGCGGGTTGCGCTCCAGGCCGCGGCGGATCGCTGCCGGGATCGACTGCCGGGTCTTGCGGCACAGCCCTGGCTGGTCGTCCAGCTCGATGACGATGCCGCGCATGGTGCGCACTTCGTTGAAGCCGGGGGCGATGTGCACGCGGATGCCGAGGTTTTCGTACAGGCGTTGCTGCAGGCGTTGCAGGTCTTCCAGGTCCCTGAGGTTTTCCAGGCGTTCAAGCAGGCGCTTTTCTTCCTGTCGGGTCAGCAGGAGGATGCGTTGGGCCGCCTGCGGGTGATCGACCAAGTGTTCCCGGCCGCAGTCGCAGGCGCCAGGGGGGCAAGGTTGGCGTAAAGGGGGAGTGCTGGTCATTGGGCAAGCATAGCCAGTTTTTCGTCCAGTCTGCACCGGCCCTATCGCCGGCAAGCCAGCTCCCACAAAAAGCGTGACAAGCAGCAATAAACTTTCCTGCCAGGATAAAAAATTTCATAAACCCCTAGACCGTCACCCCTCATTTCGCCTATAAATCGCCTAAAGGAAATTTATATTCCTACCAAGAAAAACCCCTTCGCCCCCTCGCGAAGCGTCTTTTGCCCTTGTGCCCGACCTGCCCCACTCCATCACGAGGCCTATCCGACATGCACCCCGCTCCCGATCACTTCATCCTGCGCGTCAGTTGCCCGGCCGTGTCCGGCATCGTCGCCGCAGTGACCACCTACCTGGCCGAGCACGGTTGCTACATCAGCGAGATGGCGCAGTTCGACGACGAGGACAACGGGCGTTTCTTCATGCGCGCAGTTTTCCGCTACAACACCGGCACCACGGGCGACACGCCACAGCTGGAGGCTGGCTTTACCGACGTGGCCCAGCGCTTCGACATGCAGTGGAGCCTGCACAGCAGCGCCCGGCCGATGCGCGTGCTGCTGATGGTGAGCAAGTTCGACCACTGCCTGTCCGACCTGCTGTACCGCCACGCCAAGGGCGAGCTGGACATGCACATCACCGCCGTGGTTTCCAACCACCTGGACCTGCGCCCGATGGCCGAGCGCCAGGGGATCCGCTTCGTCTACCTGCCGGTTAGCAAAGACACCAAGGCCGAACAGGAAGCCGCGCTGCTGCGCATCGTCGAGGACACCGGCACCGAACTGGTGGTGCTGGCGCGCTACATGCAAATTCTCTCCGATGACCTGTGCCGCCAGCTGTCGGGCCGGGCGATCAACATCCACCACTCGTTCCTGCCCGGCTTCAAGGGCGCCAAACCCTACCACCAGGCCTACCAGCGCGGGGTCAAGCTGATCGGCGCCACCGCCCACTATGTGACCAGCGACCTGGACGAAGGCCCGATCATCGAGCAGGAAGTGCAGCGCGTGGACCACGCCTACGCACCGGACGACCTGGTGGCCATCGGCCGCGACACCGAGACCATCGCCCTGTCCCGCGCGGTGAAATACCACCTTGAACACCGGGTGTTCCTCAACCACGCCCGCACGGTGATCTTCAAATGAATGCCCTTCCCAGCGTCAAGCTGATCGACGGCAAGGCCACCGCCGCGCGGGTGCTGGCCGAAGTGCGCGAGCAGGTGCAGCAACTGCGCCAGGGCGGCGTGCAACCAGGCCTGGCCGTGGTGCTGGTGGGTGCCGATGCCGCCAGCCAGGTGTACGTGCGCAACAAGGTGCTGCGCGCCGAAGAGGTGGGCATCCGCTCGCTGGAACACCGCCTGCCCGCCGATACCACCCAGGCCCACCTGCTGACCTTGATCGACCGGCTGAACCGCGACCCCAAAATAAACGGCATCCTCGTGCAACTGCCATTGCCCGCGCACATCGACCAGCACCGTGTATTGCAGGCCATCAGCCCGCTCAAGGACGTGGACGGCTTCCACAGCGAGAACGTTGGCGGCCTGGCCCAGGGCCGCGATGTGCTCACCCCGTGCACCCCCAGCGGCTGCATGCGCCTGCTGCGCGACGCCTGTGGCGAGCTGCGCGGCAAGCATGCGGTGGTGGTCGGCCGTTCGAACATTGTCGGCAAGCCCATGGCTGCCCTGCTGCTGCAGGCCGACTGCACGGTGACCGTGGTGCATTCGCGCAGCCGCGACCTGCCGGCGCTGTGCCGCCAGGCCGACATCCTGGTGGCCGCAGTGGGCAAGCCACGGCTGATCGGTGCCGACTGGCTCAAGCCCGGTGCAGTGGTGATCGACGTCGGCATCAACCGCGTCGATGACGGTGGCCACAGCCGCCTGGTCGGCGATGTCGACTTCGCCGCTGCCCTGCCCCAGGTCGCCGGCATCACCCCGGTACCCGGCGGCGTCGGCCCGATGACCATCGCCTACCTGATGAAAAACACCCTGCTCGCCCTCGACCTGCAACAACAGGCCGCCCACCAGGAGCGCACCGCATGCCTTTCGCCCTGCTGAAATACGGCCTGAGTGCCGACTACCCGGTGGAGGTCGACCTGCCGCCAACGTGCGAACTCAAGCCACGCTATGACGTGGTGATCATTGGCGGCGGCGGCCACGGCCTGGCCATCGCCTACTACCTGGCCAAGTACCACGGCGTGACCAACGTCGCCGTGCTGGAAAAGGCCTATCTGGGCGGTGGCAACACCGCACGCAACACCGCGGTGATCCGCTCCAACTACCTCACCAGCGAGGGTGTGCGCTTTTACGCAGAATCGGTGCGCATGTTCCAGAACCTGTCGAACGAGTTCGACTTCAACATCATGTACTCCGAGCGCGGCCAGCTCACCCTGGCGCACACCGATGCCACCGTGCGCGCCTTCCGCCAGCGGGCCGAGGTCAACAAGCACTTTGGCGGGCGCACCGAAATGATCGACCGCCAACAGATTCGCGAACTGGTGCCCAGCCTCAACCTCGACCCCGGCCACCTGCCGGTGCTGGCAGGCCTGTGGCACATCGACGGCGCCACCGCGCGCCACGATGCAGTGGCCTGGGGCTACGCCAAACAGGCGGCCAAGCGCGGCGTGGAAATCCACCAGCTGACCGAAGTGCAAGACCTGCTGATTCGCAATGGCCGCATCGAAGCGGTGAAGACCAACCGTGGCACGGTGCAGTGCGGCTGCGTAGTCCAGGCCGTGGCCGGCGCCAGTTCGCTGCTGATGGCCAAGGCTGGCATCCGTGCGCCAATCCACACCTATCCGTTGCAGGCCATGGTCACCCAGCCGTTCAAGCCGTTCCTCGATCCGCTGGTCAGCTCGTCGGCGCTGCACTGTTATGTGCAACAGACCAGCCGTGGCGAGATCGTCTTTGGCGGCGGCTCCGACCCTTACCCGCTGTACAACACCCGCTCCACCCTCGACCTCAAGGAAAGCCTGCTGGCCCACGCCATCGAGATGTTCCCGTTCATGGCCAACGCCAAGCTGATGCGCCAGTGGGCCGGGATGACCGACATGACGCCGGACTACAGCCCGATCATGGGCCTGTCGCCGGTGCACAACTACTACCTGGACGCCGGCTGGGGCACCTGGGGCTTCAAGGCCACGCCCATCTGCGGCAAGACCATGGCCGAGCTGGTCGCCAGCGGCGGCAAGGTGCCCGAAATGATCGCCCCCTTCGCCCTGGAGCGCTTCAGCCGCTTCCAGCAAGTCAACGAAATGGGCGCCACTGCGGCCAGCCACTAGGAGCAACGACGATGAAGATCCTGACGTGCCCCTTGAACGGCCCGCGCAACATCAGCGAGTTCACCTACGGCGGCGAGCTCAAGCACATGCCCGACCCGGCCAGCTGCAGCGACGCCGAGTGGGCCGACTATGTGTTCAACAGCGACAACCTGGCCGGGGTGGTGACCGAGTGGTGGCTGCACAACGCTTCCAGCTACTGGTTTCTGGCCGAGCGCCACACGGTGAGCGACCAGGTGCTGCGCACCTTCGACCCGAAAGCCCTGTTCGACCGCCGCGTCGACTTCACCCCCGTCGCCACCCCGGAGATCGCCGGATGAACAGCCACACCCGCCTCCCCGCGCCCATGGGCCTGCTGATCGACCGCGAGCGGCCCCTGCGCTTCCAGTTCGACGGCCAGGCCTGCCAAGGCTTTGCCGGTGACACCATTGCCAGCGCCCTGCTCGGTAACGGCCGCTGGCTGCTGTCGCGCTCGTTCAAATACCATCGCCCACGCGGCCCGCTGAGCATGGCCGGGCAGGATGCCAACACCTTGGTGCAACTGCCCGAAGAACCCAACGTGCTGGCCGACCTAGAGGCAGCCCGCGAGGGCCAGGTGGTCGAAGGGCAGAACTTCAACGGCAGTCTGGAACATGATCGGGACGCCTACCTGGGCAAGTTCTCGCGCTTCATGCCGGTGGGCTTCTACTACCGCTCGTTCTACAAGCCCAAGGGCATGTGGAAAGTGTGGGAGCCGCTGATTCGCAAAAAGGCCGGCCTGGGCGTGCTCGACCTTGGCTTCAAGCCGCAGTACTACGACAAAGCCTATCTGTTCGTTGATGTGGCAGTCATCGGCGGCGGCCCCGCCGGCCTGCGCGCCGCGCTGGACGCGGCCAATGCCGGGGCCAAGGTGCTGCTGGTCGAACAACAGCCGGTGCTGGGCGGCTCGCTCACCTACGCCCGCTTCGACATCGCCGGCACCCGCGCCGCCAGCCTGCGTCAGGAGCTGCTGGCCGCCATCGAGGGCCACCCGAACATCCAGGTGCTGCTGGAGGCCACCTGCAACGGCTGGTTCACCGACAACTACCTGCCGGTGATCCAGCACAAACGCCTGTACAAGGTACGCGCCAGCCGTTGCCTGGTGGCGGCCGGTTCGTTCGACCAGCCGGTGGTGTTCCGCAACAACGACCTGCCGGGGGTGATGCTGACCAGCGCCGCCCAGCGGCTGATGAAGCTGTACGCGGTAAAACCAGGCCAGCGCGCGGTGATCCTCACCGGCCACGATGACGGCTACCTGGCCGCCCTCGACCTGCAGGAGCAAGGCGTGGCCGTAGGCGCCGTGGTCGATATGCGCGCTGCGCCGGCAGATGCCGCACTGGCCGCCGAACTGAAGCGCCGCGATATCCCCGTGCACCTGGGCAGCACGGTGTACGAGGCGCTGCACGAAACAGGCATGCGCCATGTCAGCGGCGTGGACATTCGCCCGATCACCGGCCAGGGCAAGGTCGGCGCGCATGGCCTGCGCCTGGCCTGCGACTTGCTGTGCATGTCGGCAGGCTACATGCCGGTGTACCAGTTGCTGTGCCAGGCCGGTGGCAAGCTGGCCTATGACATCAACCGTGACGAGTTCACCCTCGGCAACCTGCCCGCCGGGCTGGATCTCGCCGGCTCGGTAAACGGCCGCCACGCGCTGGCCAACGTGCTGGCCGATGCCACACGCGCCGCCGCCGATGCAGTGACAGCGCTGGGCCTGCAAGCGCCGTCGCAGCCGGTATTCAACGCCGAAGCCAAGGTCAATTTCCCCTGGCCGATTTTCCCGCACCCCAAAGGCAAGGATTTCGTCGACTTCGACGAAGACCTGCAAGTGCGCGACATCGTCAACGCCACCCGCAGTGGCTACCGTGACATCCAACTGGTCAAGCGCTTCTCCACGGTCGGCATGGGCCCGTCCCAGGGCCGCCACTCGGCGCTGCCCACTGCACGCCTGGTAGCCCATGCCACCGGCCGCAGCATCAGCGAGACCGGGGTGACCACCGCGCGCCCACCGTTCCAGGCCGAAAAGCTGGCGCATGTCGCCGGTCGTGCCTTCGACCCGTACCGGCAAACGCCCATGCACCGCCGCCACCTGCAAGCCGGGGCGAAAATGATGCCTGCCGGTATCTGGCAACGCCCGGCCTACTACGGCAAGCCGGAGGAACGTGAGCGCTGCATGCAGGAAGAAGCCCGTCATGTGCGTGAGAAAGTCGGCCTGATCGATGTTTCGACCCTGGGCGGCCTCGACGTACGCGGCCCAGACGCCGCAGAACTGCTGGAGCGCGTGTACACCTTCGGCTTTGCCAAGCTGCCTGTCGGGCGTACCCGTTATGCGCTGATGACCAACGAACACGGCGTGGTGATAGACGACGGCGTCTGCGCACGCCTGGGCGAGCAACACTTCTATGTCACCGCCACCACCAGCGGGGTCGACCGCATCTACCAACAGATGCTGAAGTGGAACGCGCAGTGGCGCCTGGACGTGGACATCACCAACGTCACCGCAGCGCTGGCCGCCGTCAACCTGGCCGGGCCGCTGTCACGCCAGGTGCTGGCCAAAGTGTGCGATGACGTGGACCTGTCGGCACAAGCCTTCCCCTACCTCGGCGTACGCCAGGGCAAGGTGGCCGGCATCCCGGCGCGCATCCTGCGGGTGGGTTTCGTTGGTGAACTGGGCTATGAAGTGCATGTGCCGGCACGCCATGCCGAACGCCTGTGGGACGCCCTGATGCAAGCCGGTGCGGGCCTGGGTATTCGCCCGTTCGGTGTCGAGACCCAGCGCCTGCTGCGCCTGGAAAAAGGCCATGTGATCATCAGCCAGGACACCGACGGCATGACCCACCCGGCAGAGATCGACATGCAGTGGGCCATCGGCCGCAAGAAGCCGTTTTTCGTCGGCAAGCGGTCCATCGAAATCCTTGAGGCGCAGCCGCTCAAGCGCAAGCTGGTCGGTTTCACCCTGCCAAAGGGCAGCCCGCAGCCGCTTGAGGGGCACCTGGTACTGGACGGGCCGGACATCAGCGGCAATGTCACTTCCTGCGAGTACTCGCACACCCTGGGGCAGATCATCGGCCTGGCCTATGCCGGCGCCCACCAGGCCACCCCCGGCATGCACATCCCGATCCGCGTGGAGGGCGGCGCGATGGTGCATGCCAAGGTGGTGCAACTGCCCTTCCACGACCCCGACAACCTGCGCCAGGAGCTCTGAGCCATGACCCATTTGCAAGCCGAAGCGCTTCGCCCCCGCAGCCCACGGGCCGAGGTGTTGCAAACCTGTGCGTTGACCGACCTGACCGATGTGGCGCGGGTCGGCTTTCGCGGTGGCGACAGTGCCGCCTACCTGCAGCAGCGTGGCTACCGTTTGCCTCAGCAGCCGAACCAGGCCGTACTTCAGGACGACGGCGGCTGGGTAGCGCGGTTGTCACAGACCGAGTACCTGTTGCTGGGCAGCCTGGCCGACGAAGGCTCACGGGTGGCTGCCGAAGAAGCCGAGTGGGTGCAGGATGCCCAGCGTAACTACCTGCTGCCACGCCAGGACAGCCATGCCTGGTTGCAGCTGTCGGGGGCGCATGGCAGTGCGGTGATGGCCAAGTTGTGCGGGGTGGATTTGCGTGCCGAGGCGTTTCCGGTCGGGGCGGTGGCGCAGACTTCGGCGGCACGCATCAATGTGATTGTGGTGAATGTGGGCAGTGATGAGCGGCCGGCGTTGCAATTGCTGTTTGATCGGGCATCGCTGGCTTACTTGCGCGACGCGATGCTGGATGCCATGGATGAGTTTGATGGTGGGTTGATTGGGCTGGGTGAGTTCACCACGTGATTTTCGGCGCCTGGGAGATCGAGCGCCGCCCGCGCGGCGCATCGCGAGCTGCGCTCGCTCCTACGTTTGTTTCGGGCCAATTATTCCTGTGGGATTTGCGCGCGAACGCTTTGGCACTTGACTCGATATCGCGTCGGACAAACAAGGCGGTCGCGTGCACCTGTCACAGGCTTGACTGGCCCGAAACAAACGTAGGAGCGAGCGCAGCTCGCGATGCGCCGCGCGGGCGGCGCTCGATCTCCCAGGCGCCAAAAATGTCCGGTCGAACGAACAAACTGTACAAAAAATTCCTTCTGTATAGATTTCTACAGTGACCTGCACTATACCTTGTACAACAAACCTATTTTGTACAGGTATTGTGCATGTCCAGCTACCTGCAATCCTTCGCCGAACGCTTTGCCACGCTCGATACGCACAACCTCGACCTGCTGAACGACCTGTACAGCGAGGACGTCGCATTTCGCGACCCTCTGCACCAGCTCGCCGGCCTTCCCGCGCTGCGGGCTTATTTCGCCCAGTTGTACGCTAGGGTGCCCGAGTGCCATTACCGCTTCGAAGGCACCGACGAGCTGGAACCGGGCCACGGCTACATTCGCTGGACGCTGCATTTTCGCCACCCGCAACTGGCCCGTGGGCAACTGATCAGCCTGCAGGGTT
This sequence comes from Pseudomonas sp. WOUb67, assembly GCF_050058005.1. NCBI lineage: Bacteria > Pseudomonadati > Pseudomonadota > Gammaproteobacteria > Pseudomonadales > Pseudomonadaceae > Pseudomonas > Pseudomonas sp. WOUb67. Next base: position 4,726,431 of record NZ_CP170112.1, read on the forward strand.
GCAGCCACCTGCGCTGGCATGAGCGGGTGTACTTTCACCAGGATTACTTCGACGCCGGCGCCCTGCTGTACGAGCACGTGCCGGTGATGGGCAGCGCCATTCGCTGGCTCAAAGGCAGGCTGGCATGAGCCGTTGCTGGCTGACCGGTGCCAGCAGCGGCATCGGTGCGGCGCTGGCGTTGCACTTGCTGGAGCAAGGCCACCAGGTGGCGTTGGGGGCACGCCGCGCAGACAAGCTGACGGCATTGGCCGAGCGGTTCCCGGGCCAGGTGTTGCTGACCGTGGGCGATGTCGACCAGCCTGGGCAGGTGGCGCAGATGGCCGGGCAGATCGAACAGGCCTGGGGCGCACTGGACCAGGTGATTCTCAATGCGGGCACCTGCGAGTACCTGGAGCCGGGGCACTTCGACCCGGCACTGGTCGAGCGAGTGATACGTACCAACGTGACCGGCACCAGCCTTTGCCTGGCCGCCGCCCTGCCGCTGCTGCGCCGCGGCCGGCAGCCACACCTGGTGGTCATGGGCAGTTCGGTCAGCTGGTTGGCGCTGCCGCGCGCCGGCGCCTATGGCGCGTCCAAGGCAGCATTGCGGTACTTGGTCGAGTCCCTGCGCATCGACCTGGCTGGCGAAGGCATCGATGTCACCCTGGTCAGCCCCGGCTTCGTCGACACGCCCCTCACCCGCCGCAACGATTTCCCCATGCCCCAGCTGTGGAGCGCCGAACGCGCCGCCGCCCATATCATCGCGCGCCTGCCTCGCCGCCCGCTGGAAATCACCTTCCCCGCCACCTTCACCCTGGTGCTGCGCCTGCTAGGCGCATTGCCGGCGCGCTGGCGCCTCAAGCTGGGCCGCCATCTGGCGCGCCAACCACAGGGCTGACCCATGCGCATCGCCATCATCGGTACCGGTATCGCCGGCCTCACCTGTGCCCACCTGCTGTCACGTCGCCATGAAGTCACCGTGTTCGAGGCAGCGGACCGGGTTGGCGGGCATACCCATACCGTCGATGTGCAATGGCAGGGTCGGCACTACGCGGTGGATACCGGCTTCATCGTGTTCAACGACTGGACCTACCCGCATTTCATCCGCCTGCTCAAACACCTGGGCGTCGCCTGGCGGCCGACGCAAATGAGCTTTTCGGTACACGACCCACGCACGGGCTTCGAGTACAACGGTCACAACCTGGCCACCCTGTTCGCCCAACGACGCAACCTGTTGTCGCCTGGCTTCTGGGGCATGCTGCGCGACGTGCTGCGCTTCAACCGCCAGGCCCCGGCCGACCTGCAACAGCAGCGCATCGATGGCGCCACCACCCTTGGCCAGTACCTGCAGGCCCAAGGCTACGGGCGGCGCTTCATCGACCATTACATCGTGCCGATGGGCTCGGCGATCTGGTCGATGTCGCCGGCCGACATGCTGGGCTTCCCGTTGCAGTTTTTCGTGCGCTTCTGCCACAACCATGGCCTGCTGTCGGTCAACCATCGGCCGCAATGGCAAGTGATCGAGGGCGGTTCGCGCGATTACCTCGCGCCATTGTGCCAACCCTTTGCCGAGCGCATCCGGCTGGGCTGTGCGGTGCAGTTGGTCAAGCGTGATGATCAGGGCGTGGCGGTGGCCTGGGCAGGCGGCAGCGAGCGCTTCGACAAGGTGGTGTTTGCCTGCCACAGCGACCAGGCCCTGGCCCTGCTGGCAACGCCCAGCGAGCAGGAGCGCGCCATACTCGGTGCCATCCGCTACGCCAGCAACGATGTGGTGCTGCACACCGACACGCGCCTGCTGCCGCAGCGGCGTAAAGCCTGGGCCGCCTGGAACTACCGCCTGGGCGACGACCCGCAGGCGCCCGCGGCGCTCACCTACAACATGAACATCCTCCAGGGCCTCGAAGCGCCGACCACGTTTTGCGTAAGCCTCAACCAGGCAGCCCAGGTTGACCCGGCATGCATACTCGCCCGCATCGCCTACGCACACCCGCAGTACAGCCTTGCCGCCCTGGCGGCACAGGCCCGCCAGGGCGAATTGCAGGGGCCGTTGCACAGCTATTACTGCGGCGCCTATTGGGCCAACGGCTTTCATGAAGACGGCGTGCTCAGCGCGCTTAACGTCGCCCGGCACTTTGGAGAACAGTTGTGAACAGCAGCCTGTGCCAGGGCTGGGTGAGCCACCGGCGCCTGAGCCCACGGCACCACGCATTTCGCTACCGGATTGGCATGTTCTACCTGGACCTGAACGAACAACACCTACTGCCTGGCCTGAGCCGCTGGCTTGGGCCATCGCGGCTGGCGCCCTTGTGCTGGCGCGAAACCGACTACCTGCCGGCACTGACCCGCCAAGGCAAACCACTGGCCGAGGCCGCCCGGCTGTTGGTCGGCCAGGCGACGGGACAGGTGCCCGAAGGCGCCGTGCATCTGCTTACCCAACCACGCTGCTGGGGGCTGTCCTTCAACCCGGTAAGTGCCTACTTCTGCCATGACCGACAGGGCCAGCTCGCGGCCGTGCTGCTGGAAGTGCGCAACACCCCATGGCGTGAGCGCTTCCATTATGTGCTCCCGGTGAACGGCGACCTGACCCGGTCATTTTCAGTGGCCAAGGCCTTCCATGTGTCGCCGTTCATGCCGCTGGACATGGAATACCGTCTGCGCTTCACCCTCGATGCACAGCGGGTGCGCCTGCACATGGAGAACTGGCGGGCCGGGCACAAGGTGTTCGAAGCCGACCTGGCGCTGCAACGCCAGCCGCTGGACCGCGCTGCATTGCAGCGGCACATCCTGGCTTTCCCCTGGATGAGCCTGCGCACCCTCACCAGCATCTACTGGCAGGCCCTGCGCCTGCTGTTCAAGCGCACACCCGTGCACGACCACATCGCCAGCCAGCACGACCTGGCACTCGGCCAACCCGCCCGCGAGGAGCCCGACCATGCCCGAACCGACCCTGAGCGTTAGCAAATCGGCAAGCATTGCCCCGCTGCTCGGCGGCCTGGCCAGGCGCGCAGTGCTGGCGCAGTTGCGCCAGCTGCGCCATGGCAGCCTGCGCCTGATCAGCCATGGCCAGCAGTGGACCTTCGGCGACGTTGCCAGCCCGCTGTGTGCAGAAGTGGAAATCGTAGACGACGCGGCCTGGGGCCTGGTCGCCGGCAATGGCTCGATTGGTGCCGGTGAAGGCTACATTCACGGTTACTGGCGCAGCCCGGACCTGGCTGCGGTCACCCGCTTGTTCGTTGCCAACCTTGAGGTGCTCGATGCCATGGAGGGCGGCCTGGCACGCCTGGCGCGCCCAGCCCTGCGCCTGCTGCACCGTCTCAATCGCAACAGCCGGCGCGGTGCACGGCGCAATATCCTGGCGCACTACGACTTGGGCAACGACCTGTTCGAACGCCTGCTCGACCCCACCATGATGTACTCCGCCGCGCAGTTCGACAGCCCCGGGCAAACCCTGGAACAGGCCCAGACCAACAAGCTGCAACGCATCTGCCAAAAGCTCGAACTCACGCCCCATGACCACCTGCTGGAGATCGGCAGCGGCTGGGGCGGCCTGGCCATCCACGCCGCGCAGCAGCATGGCTGTCGGGTCACCACCACCACCCTTTCGGCGGCGCAATACGCCCATACCCTGCAACGGGTCAAAGCCTTGGGCCTGGAACAGCGCATCACGGTGCTGCACCAGGACTATCGCGACCTGCGCGGGCGCTTCGACAAGCTGGTGTCGATCGAAATGATCGAAGCCGTCGGCCACCGTTACCTGCCAACCTACTTCCGCCAGTGCGCGTCACTGCTGAAGGACGACGGCCTGATGCTGGTGCAAGCCATTACTATCCGTGACCAGCGCTACGCCCAGGCCAGGCGTTCGGTGGACTTCATCCAGCGCTATATCTTCCCCGGCGGCGCCTTGCCCTCGCTGAGCGTGCTGCTGGACACCGCCAGCCGCCAGACCGCACTGAACCTGGTGCACCTGGAAGACTTCGGCCAGGACTACGCGCGCACGCTGCGCCATTGGCGCGACAACCTGCGCCTGGCGCGCGCGGAGCTGATGGGCCTGGGGTATGACGATACCTTTCAGCGCTTGTGGGAGTTCTACCTGTGCTATTGCCAGGGCGGTTTCGAAGAACGAACCATCGGCGTGGCGCAACTGCTGTGGGCCGGGCCACAGGCGCGTCGGGCACCGCTGCTGGCCCCTTGAACATGGCCCGCAGCTGGCTGATCGGCAATGCGCTGTGGCTGCAAGCTGGCTGGTGGGCCTGTGCGCTGGGCGCACACCTGCCTTGGCTGCTGCTGACCGCCACGGCGGGCCTGCTGGTACACCTGCGCCTCTGTCCACAACCCGTCAGCGAAATGCGGGCCCTGGCCGCCGTGACGATTGCCGGCTGCATGCTCGACAGCCTGTTGGGCATGCTGGGCGTGTTCCGCTTCGAACAATGGCCCCTGCCGCTCTGGCTAGCGTTGCTGTGGCTGGTACTGGCCAGTGGGCTGCGCCATAGCCTGGCATGGGCCGGGCGACCGTTGTGGCGCGCCGCATTGCTGGGCATGGTGGGCGGGCCATTGGCCTATCTGGCCGGGGCCCGTGTGGCGGGCATCGATTTGCCCTTGGGGCCGCTTTACACCGGCTTGATCCTGGCGCCGATCTGGGCGCTGGCCTTGCCGCTGGCGTTGCGCTTCGCGGCAAGGTGCTGAGGCTGGCCTACAGCTGCACCAACCGCTCACGCAGAAAGCCCACAAACCCCTGTACCGGCCGCGCCACCTGCCGGTGCTGCGGGTACACCGCTGATAACTGCAATGCAGGCGGCGTCCACTCTTCAAGCACAGTCACCAGCCGCCCATCCGCCAACGCCTGCCCAACGATGAAGGTCGGCAGGTAGGTCACCCCCATCCCGGCTATAGCCGCATCCCTGAGCAACTCGCCGTTGTTCGCACGCATGCGCCCTGTCACCTGTATCGCCTGGGCCTTGCCGCCCTGGCGGAACTGCCACTGCACCTGTCGCGAATGGCCATAGGGCAGGCAGTCATGCCCTGCCAGTTCCTCCGGCTTTACCGGTACTCCGCGCGCCTGCAGGTACGCCGGGCTCGCGCAATACACCCGCTCGACACTGGCAATACGCCGCGCGATCAGGCTGGAGTCCTCCAGCGCGCCAATCCGCAGCGCCAGGTCGTAGCCTTCGCCGATCAGGTCCACGGCGCGGTCACTGAGGTCCACCTCGACATCGACTTGCGGGTGCAATTGCAAAAACTCGGTCAGCAGGCAGCCCAGGTGCGACATGGCGAACGACAGCGGTGCGCTCAGCCGCAAGGTGCCGCGCAATGCCTGGGCCTGGCCACTGATGTCGTGCTCCACCTGTTGCACTTCACCCAGCAGGCGCAGCGCCGACTGGTAGTAGTGCTGGCCCAGCGGCGTGGCGTCCAGGCGCCGGGTGGAGCGGTTGAGCAGGCGCACGCCCAGGCGCTCTTCGAGCTGCATCAGGCGCCGGCTGACCGATTGCTTGGACATGCCCAGGCGGTCGGCGGCGGCAGTGAAACTGCCGGCCTCCATGACCTGGGCAAAGATACGCATGTCTTCGTAAGGGTTCATTGTCTCGCTCATGGTGACAGTAAAACGCTTTATAGCGGCTTTTTCCCGCCAGTGCATCTGCCTAATCTACGCACAAGTCGCAGCGATGGCCCAGCAGGCCAGGCAAGACGCCCACTACCGCCACTTGTATAGAAAAGGATTCGCTCATGAACATTGTCCACAAAACCCTTACCGCCTCCCTTCTGGCCCTGTCTGTTTCCAGCGCCTTTGCCGCTGGCAGCCCGGGTGTGGAGCAACACACCCAGGCCTTCCTCGAAGCCCTGGAGCAAGGCGGCGGCAAGCCACTGGAACAACTCAGCCCGAAAGACGCCCGCGCAGTGCTGACGGGGGCCCAGGCTTCGGTAAAGGTCGACCTCTCGGGCATCGAGGTGAAGGAACGCACCATTCAGGCCAACGGCGAGTCAATCAAGCTGCAAGTGGTACGCCCGGCCAATGTGAAGGGTGACCTGCCGGTGTTCATGTTCTTCCACGGCGGCGGCTGGGTGCTTGGCGACTTCCCGACCCACCAGCGGCTGATCCGCGACCTGGTGGTCGGCTCGGGTGCGGTGGCGGTCTATGTGGACTACACCCCGTCGCCGGAAGCGCACTACCCCACAGCGATCAACCAGGCCTACGCTGCGACCCGCTGGGTGGCCGAGCATGGCAAGCAGATCGGCGTGGACGGCAAGCGCCTGGCGGTGGCCGGCAACAGTGTCGGCGGCAACATGGCGGCAGTCGTGGCGCTGAAAGCCAAAGAGGCCGGCACCCCTGCCCTGCGCTTCCAACTGCTGCTGTGGCCGGTGACCGATGCCAGCTTTGAGACAGCATCGTACAAGCAGTTTGCCGAAGGGCACTTCCTGACCACCGGGATGATGAAGTGGTTCTGGGACAGCTACACCACCGATGCCAGTGCCCGTGCGCAGATCTACGCCTCGCCGCTGCGGGCCAGCAGCGAACAGCTCAAGGGCTTGCCGCCAGCGCTGGTGCAAACGGCGGAGTTCGATGTATTGCGTGATGAAGGTGAGGCTTATGCCCGCAACTTGAATGCGGCCGGCGTGACTGTGACCTCGGTGCGCTACAACGGGATGATCCACGACTATGGGCTGCTCAACCCGCTGAGCCAGGTGCCGGCTGTCAAAGCGGCAATGCGCCAGGCGGCTGGTGAACTGAAAGTCCACCTTCAATAACCTCATCCACCCATGCGGCAGGGCCAGGCGCCCTGCCGTCTCAGGAGAACCGTCATGCTCACCGTACGTAACGCCCAAGACCGCGGCCTGGCCTTCCATGGCTGGCTGAAATCCTTCCACACCTTCTCCTTCGGCCATTACCGCAACCCGGATGAACAAGGTTTCTCCGACCTGCTGGTGATCAACGACGACCGCGTCATCGCCGGCAAGGGCTTTGGCCAGCACCCGCACCGCGACATGGAGATTTTCTCCTACGTGCTGGAAGGCGCACTGGAGCACAAGGACACGCTGGGCACCGGCTCGGTGATCCGCCCGGGCGATGTGCAACTGATGAGCGCCGGGCACGGCGTGGCGCACAGCGAGTTCAACCACAGCCAGGCGCAGCCGGTGCACTTCTTGCAAATCTGGATCGTACCGAACGTGCAAGGCGCCACGCCGCGTTACCAGCAACAGCACTTCAGTGCCGAGGAAAAGCGCGGCAAGCTGCGCCTGATCATCTCGCCGGATGGCGCCGAAGGGTCATTGCAGGTGCGCCAGAACGCGCGGGTGTATGCGGGCCTGTTCGACGGTGACGAGCGCGCCACCCTGACCTTGCCGAAAAACCGTCATGCCTATGTGCATGTGGCCCGGGGCAGCATCGAGCTCAATGGGCAGGTGCTGAATGAAGGGGACGGGGTGCGGGTAAGGCAGGAACAGATGCTGGAGCTGGGCAATGGGGTGGATGCCGAGGTGCTGGTGTTTGACCTGCGGCCGCATGAGCTGCCAGGTATGCCATAACCAGGACCGGCCCTTTCGCGGGTAAACCCGCTCCCACAGGTACGTCACAGAATTCGAAATCTGTGGCGTACCTGTGGGAGCGGGTTTACCCGCGAAAGGGCCATCAGCCCAAACTCAGGGTTCAAACCCTTCGACAATGATCACCTCTGCCTTCGCCACCCCCTGGCGATGGCTGCATGCCTCCTGATACAGCGCGGACCGATAACACGCCACCGCCTGCTCGTACGAATCGAACTCGATCACCACGCTACGCTGAGGGGTAGGCCGCCCTTCCATCGCCTCGCTGCGCCCGCCACGGGCCAGGAAGCGGCCGCCGAATGCCTTGAAGGCGGCCGGCGCGCGTTGGGTGTACTGCTGGTACTGCTCGGGGTCGGTCACGTCCACATGGGCGATCCAGTAAGCCTTCATGCGCTGCTCTCCAGTTACGGCGATATTTGTGTATGATGGTATACCATAAAAATCACCCCACCACAGTGAGCGTGCAACATGGCTTTCAACACCATCGAGGAACTTCTCGAGGACTACCGGCAAGGCAAGATGGTCCTGCTGGTGGATGACGAGGACCGGGAAAACGAAGGCGACCTGCTGATCGCCGCCGAGCGTTGCGACGCCCAGGCCATCAACTTCATGGCCCGCGAAGCGCGTGGCCTGATCTGCCTGACCCTGACCGACGAGCACTGCCAGCGCCTGGGCCTGGAGCAGATGGTACCGGCCAACGGCAGCGTGTTCAGTACCGCCTTCACCGTGTCGATCGAGGCGGCCACCGGCGTCACCACCGGCATTTCCGCCGCCGACCGGGCGCGCACCGTGGCAGCGGCCATGGCCGCCAACGCCCGCCCCGAAGACCTGGTGCAACCTGGCCACATCTTCCCCTTGCGCGCCCGCGAAGGCGGCGTGCTGACCCGCGCCGGCCACACCGAAGCCGGCTGCGACCTGGCGCGCCTGGCCGGCTTCAGCCCGGCCTCGGTCATCGTGGAAGTGCTCAATGACGATGGCACCATGGCCCGCCGCCCGGACCTTGAAGTGTTCGCCGCCCGGCATGGCATCAAGATCGGCACCATCGCCGACCTGATCCACTACCGCCTGAGCACCGAACAGACCATCAAGCGCATCGGCGAGCGCGAGATGCCGACCGTGCACGGCACCTTCCGCCTGGTCACCTATGAAGACCGCATCGAAGGCGGTGTGCACATGGCCATGGTCATGGGCGACATCCGCCGCGAGCAGCCGACCCTGGTGCGGGTGCACGTGATCGACCCGCTGCGCGACCTGGTCGGTGCCGAATACGCAGGCCCCGCCAACTGGACGCTGTGGGCGGCGCTGCAGAAGGTGGCCGAGGAAGGCGCTGGCGTGGTGGTGATCCTGGCCAACCATGAGTCCTCCCAAGCCCTGCTAGAGCGCATACCGCAGCTGACACAGCCGGTAAGGCCGTACCAGCGTGGGCAATCGAAGGTGTACTCCGAAGTAGGCACCGGGGCGCAGATTCTGCAGGACTTGGGCGTGGGCAAGCTGCGCCACCTGGGGCCACCGCTGAAATACGCGGGGCTTGCGGGGTATGAGCTGGAGGTGGTGCAAAGCATCCCCTTTGAGCCCGGCCTTGTAGGTTGACATACGGACCCTGTGGGAGCGGGCGAGCCCGCGAAGCAGACGCCGCGGTGCATGGCACGGGCTTCGCCCGTGTTCGCGGGCCCGCCCGCTCCCACAGGGACCGCGCAAGCTTTTAGACCCCGTTCAAATCGATTGCCTCGATAAGCAATGTGCCCAGACTTGCTCACGGAGTGATGGCCGGTCACCTCATAGGTCTTGCCAAAAGTTTGGAATACCATAATATGATATCCCGTAGACCTTGAATCTGCAGGCCGGCACCTACAATCACAAACGGCCACCAAGACACTTTGTTTTAGCTGCTCCCCGAACACTGTTGGCGGGCGCATCAAAAGCCCCGCCTCGAATAACAAAAGCAACGAGGGCGTAACCATGCTGTTGAGCAAACGTGTAACCGCAGTGCTGTCCGCCAGCCTGCTGACCCTGGCATGTCAGGCCGCCCAGGCCGCTGACAGCCTCAACTTTGTCAGCTGGGGCGGTACCACCCAGGACGCCCAGAAAGAAGCGTGGGCCGTACCCTTCACCAAAGCCACCGACATCAAGGTCGTGCAAGACGGCCCCACCGACTACGGCAAGCTCAAGGCCATGGTCGAAAGCGGCAACGTGCAATGGGACGTGGTCGATGTCGAAGCCGACTTTGCCTTGCGCGCCGCCAGCGAAGGCCTGCTCGAACCCCTCGATTTCAACCAGATCAAACGCGACAAGATCGACCCACGCTTCGTCTCCGACCATGGCGTCGGCTCGTTCTTCTTCTCCTTCGTGCTGGGCTACAACGAAGGCAAGCTCGGTGCCAACAAGCCGGTGGACTGGACTGCACTGTTCGACACCAAGACCTACCCGGGCAAACGCGCCCTGTACAAATGGCCAAGCCCCGGCGTGCTGGAACTGGCCCTGCTGGCCGACGGCGTAGCGCCAGACAAGCTGTACCCGCTGGACCTGGACCGCGCCTTCAAGAAACTCGACACCATCAAGAAAGATATCGTCTGGTGGGGCGGTGGCGCCCAGTCGCAGCAACTGCTGGCCTCGGGTGAAGCCTCGCTCGGCCAGTTCTGGAACGGCCGTGTCTATGCCCTGCAGCAAGACGGTGCACCGGTGGGTGTGAGCTGGAAACAGAACCTGGTCATGGCCGACTTCCTGGTCATCCCCAAAGGCGCCAAGAACAAGGACGCGGCCATGAAGTTCCTGGCCAACGCCAGCAGCGCCGAAGGCCAGGCCGAGTTCGCCAACAAGACCGCCTACGCCCCGGTCAACATCGACAGCGTGGCCAAGCTGGACAAAGACCTTGCGCCCAACCTGCCAACTGCCTACGCCCAGGACCAGGTCACCCTCGACTTTGCCTACTGGGCCAAGAACGGTCAGGCCATCGCGGCCCGCTGGAATGAGTGGTTGGTCAAATGAAAGTCGCCATCAACGCCCTGCATAACGCGCAAGGTGCCCCCACGGGCGCCGGCGCCCCCGGGACGGCCCCTCGCCGCGCGAGCCTGAGCCAGCGCTGGAAGGGCAGCCGCAACCTGTTGCCGGCCCTGCTGTTTCTTGGCCTGTTCTTCTTCGCCCCGCTGGTCGGCCTGTTGCTGCGCGGGGTGCTGGAGCCGACGCCGGGGCTGGGCAATTACGAGCAGCTGTTCGCCAACTCGGCTTACGCACGGGTGCTGTTCAACACCTTCTCGGTGGCCGGCGTGGTCACCCTGATCAGCGTGCTGCTGGGCTTCCCGCTGGCCTGGGCTATCACCCTGGTGCCCAAGGGCTGGGGCCGCTGGCTGCTGAACATCGTGCTGCTGTCGATGTGGACCAGCCTGCTGGCGCGCACCTACTCGTGGCTGGTGTTGCTGCAAAGCTCAGGTGTGATCAACAAGGCGTTGATGGCCATGGGTATCATCGATACCCCGCTGGAAATGGTGCACAACCTCACCGGCGTGGTGATCGGCATGAGCTACATCATGATCCCGTTCATCGTGCTGCCGCTGCAGGCGACCATGCACGCCATCGACCCGATGGTGCTGCAGGCCGGCTCCATCTGCGGCGCCAGCCCGTGGACCAACTTCTGGAAGGTGTTCCTGCCACTGTGCCGTTCGGGGCTGTTCTCCGGCGCGCTGATGGTGTTCGTGATGTCGCTCGGTTACTACGTCACCCCGGCGCTGCTGGGCGGTGCGCAGAACATGATGCTGCCCGAGTTCATCATCCAGCAGGTGCAGTCGTTCCTCAACTGGGGCCTGGCCAGCGCCGCCGCCGCACTGCTGGTGGCGATCACCTTGGTGCTCTTCTACCTGTACCTGAAGCTGCAGCCGGAATCCCCGGTTGGCAACGCGAGGTAAACCGCCATGCTCCTGTCTCCCAATGCCATGGGCCGCCCGCTGCGTACGGGCCTGTACCTGACCACCGGGGTCATTGCGGCCTTCCTGCTGCTGCCGGTGGTGTTCATCGTGTTGCTGTCGTTCGGCTCGTCCCAGTGGCTGGTGTTCCCGCCACCGGGCTGGACCTTCAAGTGGTACGGTCAGTTCTTCTCCAACCCTGAGTGGATGGACGCCGCACTGGCCAGCCTGAAGGTGGCCGTGCTGACCACCGTCGCTGCCGTGCTGCTGGGCCTGCCCAGCGCATTCGCCCTGGTGCGTGGCCGCTTCCCGGGCCGCGAGCTGCTGTACGGGCTGTTCACCATGCCGATGATCGTGCCGCTGGTGATCATCGCCGTGGCGGTGTACGCGCTGTTCCTCAAGCTCGGCTACACCGGCACGCTGTTCGCCTTCGTGGTCAGCCACGTGATCGTCGCCCTGCCCTTCACCATCATCTCGATCATCAACTCGCTGAAGCTGTTCGACCAGTCGATCGAGGATGCCGCGGTGATCTGCGGTGCCTCGCGCCTGCAGGCGATTTTCAAGGTCACCTTCCCGGCCATTCGCCCGGGGATGATCGCCGGCGGCCTGTTTGCCTTCCTGGTGTCGTGGGATGAAGTGGTGCTGAGCGTGATGATGGCCAGCCCCGACCTGCAGACCCTGCCGGTGAAGATGTGGACCACCCTGCGCCAGGACCTGAGCCCGGTCATCGCCGTGGCCTCGACCCTGCTGATCGGCCTGTCGCTGCTTGTCATGTTCATTGCCGCCGCCTTGCGCCGGCGCACCGAAACAAACGCCTGAGCGCGCGGAGAAAACAACAATGAGTGCAGTGATCAAAGACAACGCGCACGGCAAGACCCTGGTCAGCCTGCGCGGCCTGAACAAGCACTACGGCGACTTCACCGCCGTGGACAACCTCGACCTGGAAATCCAGGACGGCGAGTTCCTGACCTTCCTCGGTTCCAGCGGCTCGGGCAAATCCACCACCCTGTCGATGCTGGCCGGCTTCGAAACGCCAAGCAGCGGCGAGATCCTGGTAGACGGCCAGTCGCTGGTGAATGTACCGCCGCACAAGCGTGACATCGGCATGGTGTTCCAGCGTTACTCGCTGTTCCCGCACCTGAACGTGCGCGACAACATCGCCTTCCCGCTGGCCATCCGCAAGCTGAGCAGCAGCGAGACCAACAAACGGGTCGACGCCATGCTCAAGCTGGTACAGCTGGAGCAGTTCGCCCACCGCAAGCCGTCGCAGATGTCCGGCGGGCAACAGCAACGTGTGGCGATTGCCCGGGCACTGGTGTACGAGCCACGCATTCTGCTGATGGACGAACCGCTCGGCGCGCTGGACAAGAAGCTGCGCGAAGACCTGCAGGACGAACTGCGCCAACTGCACCGCCGGCTGGGTATCACCATCGTCTACGTCACTCACGACCAGGAAGAAGCCATGCGCCTGTCGCAGCGCATCGCCATCTTCAGCCACGGCAAGATCGTCGGCCTGGGCACCGGTTACGACCTGTACCAGAACCCGCCGAATGCCTTTGTCGCCTCGTTCCTGGGCAACTCCAACTTCCTGCGCATCAAGGCCAGCAGCAACGGCGCAGGCAGTTTCGAAGGCCAGCCTGTGGCCATTCGCCTGACCCCGGGCCTGGCCGCCGCGCAGGATGCACTCATCATGGTGCGCCCGGAAAAAGCCCTGGCCCTGACCGCCGAGCAGGCCGCGCGCGAGCCGCTGCCGGCGGGCTGGAACGAGGTCAGTGCCAAGGTGGGCGAAGTGCTGTTCCTGGGTGAAAGCCAGACCTGCCATGTAGTGACTGCAGGGGGTACCGAGCTGACGGTGAAGGCACTGTCGGCCGCGGGCATGCCGATGCAGCCGGGCGACAGCGTGAAGGTGCGCTGGGCGGTGGCGGATGCGTGCATCTACACCGAGTGGGCCGAGAGTGATTTGAGCAAATCCGCCGGGGCGCACTAACTTATTGAGAGTTGCAGTGCTTGTCAGATCGAGCGCCGCCCGCGCGGCGCATCGCGAGCTGCGCTCGCTCCTACGTTTGTTTCGGGCCAATTGTTCCTGTGGCATTTGCACGCGGCCCCCTTGGAATATGGCGCGATATCGCGTCGTACAAACAAAGCGGTCGCGCGCGCCTGTCACAGGCGTGACTGGCCTGAAACAAACGTAGGAGCGAGCGCAGCTCGCGATGCGCCGCGCGGGCGGCGCCCGCTATGACAGGCGCTGCACTTCTCAAGACGTAAACAGCACTGTCACATTATCATCACGCCACTGTCGTAATCTGCCGGCCAACTCTATGCCACAGGGCCACCCGGCATGCCCCGCCTGCTTGTATTGCTGCTCACCCTGATCCCGTTTACGACCTTGGCCGAGCCCATGCACCTGCGTGCGCAAGGCTCCAACACCATCGGCGCGGCCTTGCTGCCAGCGCTGGTGCAGGGGCAATTGCGCGCGCAGCAAGCCACCGCCATCGAGCAGCAACCCGGCAAGCGGGCCAACGAGACCGTGATCACCGCACGCGATGCGCAGGGCCAACCCGTGCGCATCGACATCGCTGCCCACGGGTCCAGCACCGGCTTCGTCGCCCTGGGCCGGGGCGAGGCCGACCTGGCCGCTGCCTCGCGACCGATCAACGACAGCGAAGTGCGCCAGCTGCGGGCCCTGGGCGACCTACGCGCAGCCGCTGCCGAGCAAGTCATCGGCCTGGATGGCGTTGCGGTTATCGTCCACCCCGACAACCCGCTACCTCGTTTGAATACCGAGCAACTGGCGCACATTTTTTCCGGGAAAATCCAGCGCTGGGAGCAATTGGGCATTCCTGGCGGAGCCATTCACCTGTATGCCCGCGACGACCGTTCCGGCACCTTCGAGACGTTCAAGGCGCTTGTACTGGAGCCCCAGCACGACGAGCTGTCAGCCAAGGCCAGGCGCTTCGAGTCCAGTGACGAACTGGCTTCGCAGGTGGCCACCGACCGCCAGGCCATCGGCTTCAGCAGCCTGGCGGCGGTACACGGGGCCAAGGTGCTGGCGATAGCCGAAGGCGACGCACCGGCCATGCTGCCGGAGCGCGCGCTGGTGGCCAGCGAAGACTACCCGCTGTCACGGCGCCTGTACTTCTACCTGCCGGCCAACCCCAAGCCACAGGCCAGGGCCCTGGCCGACTTTGCCCAGAGCCCGGCCGGCCAGGCGATCGTCGCCCAGCAGGGCTTTGTTTCGCAGCAGATCAAAGCCCAACCCGTAGCGCCCCAGGCCGGCATGCCACCGCGCTACCGCACCCTGGCCCAGCAGGCGCAGCGGCTGAGTGTGAACTTCCGCTTCCAGGAAGGCAGCGCCAGCCTCGACAACAAGGCCCTGCGCGATGTGCAGCGCGTGGCCGAGTACCTGCGCCAGGCCGGCAAGCTGCAGAACAAGGCGGTGCTGGTCGGGTTTGGCGACCCCAAGGAAACGCCCGGGCGCGCAGCCCTGCTCTCGCGCCTGCGGGCCCAGGCAGTGCGCCGTGAGTTGGCGCGCGATGGCGTGGAGTTGCTGGAGGTGACCGGTATGGGTGATGAACTGCCCGTGGCCGGCAATGAGCTGGAGCAGGGGCGGCTGCGTAATCGACGGGTCGAGGTGTGGGTCTACTGACCCGCAAGCTGCACACATCCCTGTAGGAGCAGCCTTGTGCTGCGAAGAGGCCGGTAAACCTTGCACAGATGTGCTGCCCAGACCGGCCTCTTCGCAGCGCAAGGCTGCTCCTACAGTGGCCTTGGCAAAGAAATGTAACAGCTCCCGATTCGGTATCTCCTGCAAACGGGTCTAGGCTCACATTCATGTGATACCGGGCCCCTCTGACGGCTGCCAAGCCGCCATGTCGGATCACTGTTGCCATGCAACGTCGACATTCAAGGAGGGGCTCATGACAGCTCTGCAAGCATTCCTCACCACCCCTGTTCTCGGTACCAGCGCCTGGTTGTGGCTGGTGTTCATGGCCATCGTCATCGGTTTGCTGGTGCTCGACCTGGGCGTGCTGCACCGCCAGGACCGGGAAATCGAAATGCGCGAAAGCCTGCTGCTGTACTCAGGCTACTTCAGCGTCGGCGTTCTATTCGGCGTCGGGGTCTGGTACCAGCTGGGCGCTCAGTCAGCGCTGGAGTTCTACACCGGTTTTCTGGTCGAGCAATCGCTGTCGATGGAC
Source organism: Pseudomonas sp. WOUb67 (assembly GCF_050058005.1). Lineage (NCBI taxonomy): Bacteria > Pseudomonadati > Pseudomonadota > Gammaproteobacteria > Pseudomonadales > Pseudomonadaceae > Pseudomonas > Pseudomonas sp. WOUb67. The sequence goes on from NZ_CP170112.1 coordinate 4,742,038, forward strand.
AACGTGTTCGTCATGGCGATGATCTTCAGCTACTTCGCCATCCCCCGCCGCTACCAGCACCGCGTGCTGTTCTGGGGCATCCTCGGGGTGGTGTTCCTGCGGGCGATCATGATTGGTGTGGGCGCGGCGCTGGTGCAAAACTTTGCCTGGGTACTGTATATCTTCGGTGCCTTCCTGCTGTTCACCGGGGTGAAGATGGCGCTGTCGAAGGAAGACAGCCACCCGGACCTGGCCAACAACCCGATACTCAAGTTCGTGCGCCGGCACATGCGGGTCACCGACCAGATCCACGGCTCGCACTTCTTCGTGCGCCAGACCCCGCCCGGGCACAGCAAGGCATTGCGTTATGCCACCCCGTTGTTCCTGGCACTGGTGCTGATTGAACTGGCCGACCTGGTGTTTGCCGTCGACAGCGTGCCGGCGATTTTCGCCATTACCCAGGACCCGTTCATTGTCTACACCTCGAACATCTTTGCCATTCTTGGGCTGCGCTCGCTTTACTTCGCACTGTCGGCGTTAATGCACCGGTTTGTGTACCTCAAGTACGCGTTGGCGCTGGTGTTGATCTTTATCGGCTGCAAGATTTTCTACCACGGCATGGTCGGCAAGGTGCCGGCGCTGCTGTCGTTGGGGGTGACGTTCGGGTTGTTGCTGGGTGGGGTGGTGGTTTCGTTGGTCAAGACCCGGGGGGAGAAGATGATGGTCGTGGATCAGCCGCTCGAGCAACCTGCAAATGCCGATCGTACAGTCGATCAGAAAGAGGATGACCCGCAGATGCGGGTCTGATTCCCCCTACTTGAACTTAAATAACGGGACTGTCAGATTTTTTGTGTGCGGGCCGGTAACGGCCTGCCGTTAGGCAGGCCCTGATTTTCACCAGGTTGGCCTGATGAACCGATCTCCGTACAGAATCGCAAATTGATTCATCGCGTTTTTCCAATCATGAGCCGGTTTTCCCCAATTGGCTGTTATGTTGCGCAATCCCAGCCAAATCAGTTTGGTCGCGGCGTCATCATTCGGGAAATGCCCACGAGTCTTGATGACCTTGCGTAGCTGGGCGTTGATGCTCTCGATGGCGTTGGTGGTATAGATCACCTTGCGGATGGCGGGCGGGAAAACAAAGAATGGAATCACTCGATCCCAGGCCCGCCTCCAGGCAGCCACCACCGTCGGATATTTCTCGCCCCATGGCCCGTTCTCAAACTCATCGAGCGCTTGCTCAGCGGCTTCGGCATTGATGGCTTGGTAAATCGGCTTCAGCTCCTTGGCCAGAGCCCGTCGCTTGTCCCAGGCCGCGTATTCGAGGCTGTTGCGGATCAGGTGCACGATGCACGTCTGCAGCGTCGTCTCTGGAAACACGGCACTGAGGGCCTCTGGCATACCTTTGAGGCCATCGGTCACGGCAATCAGCACATCTTCGACACCACGCGTCTTGAGATCGTTAAAGACCTTCATCCAAAACTTCGCACCCTCGGTGTTCTCGATCCAGATGCCCAGGATGTCACGCGTCCCGTCGGGTAGAACGCCCAAAGCCAAGTAAATGGCTTTGTTGCGCACCAGGCCTTCTTCGCGAATCTTCACCCGCAGCGCATCAAAGAAAATGACCGGGTACATCGGCTCCAGTGGCCGCTGTTGCCACGCGCCAATTTCTTCCATGACCTCGTCTGTTACAGAGCTGATGAAGTCGGGTGAAACGTCGGTGCCGTATTGCTCGGACAGAAATGCCCGGATCTCTCTGACCGTCATTCCACGGGCGTACATGGCGATGATCTTGTCATCGAAACCGGTGTACCGCCGCTCATGCTTAGGAATCAGGATGGGCGCAAAACTGCCGTCTCGGTCGCGAGGAATTTCCAGTCGCAGCGGGCCATCGCCGGTCAAAACCGTCTTGCTACTCTTGCCGTTACGCTGATTGGTTTCATCCTCTGGGCGCTGCGCGCCCGGCGGATAACCTAGGTGGTGGCCAAGCTCGGCATGCAGAGCACGTTCGATCAGGGCCTTCTTGAATGCCGCAGAGGCATCCTCGATAGCTTCTGCGGTCATCAGGCCCTCACCGAACTGCTCCAGCAGCTCTTTGGGGATTTTGGGCAGGTCACGCAAGGGTTTCTTTTTGGTTGGCATACATGCACCTCTTACTCATGTTATGCCCGAACACAAAATTTCTGACACCCTCTAAATAACCCCCATACAAGCACCATCCAGATGCATCCAGTCATGTTTAGCCAGGCTGAAATTTTCAACCTGCGTTTAAGCTTCTTCGGAAACGCATTTAGCTCGCCAGCATCCAGTTGCCCCATTCGCAGCGCTAGCCACGGAAATGCCACTAACCCACTTGCCGTACATAGCGTCATCCAGCGCCACTTGAATGACCCAGACCCCCAATAACGCTTGATGCTTTCAAAATAGGGGCTACTGGTGATGGCCGAGCAGGCGACGTTATAATCTTTGGTCAACGTCGAGACAGCACTAAGGCCTAGCCCTGGTATGCCTATAGCAAAAGGACTTAGTAAAATCGCCACTTTAGCGAGTGGGTGCCAGTCAGTAATGTCAATCACTTGTTGCCTCGTAAATAAACTCGCCTACCGACTCACCGAGCTTTCCGCCCAGTCCCACCGGCCATACCGCGGGCACCAGCATGGTTAAGCAACGCCACTTTCCGCTAGACAGCCAGTTGCAGCAGCAACTGCGTGCGCTCGACAAGAGACCCGGCTTATTTAAGTAGCCATGGCGCATGAACTCCCGCCGATGTAAAAATCTCAACTTTTAATCACAAAATAACCCATCGATGACCAAAGCAACGCAAGAAAAATCAGCCACAGGGCTACAACCAGTTTTCGTCTCACGTACGGCGGAAAATCATTAACTTCGTCTTTATCAAGCCAACCCATGTGCATATGTAGCTTAGGGAACGTGACTAAAGCGCTAACTGCACTCATCAACAGAAAGCGAGACCTCAAACTTCCACCTCCCCAAACGGGCTTCATTCGCTCCAAGTAGGGGTTGCTTGTGATCGCTGACAAAGCGACCTGAAAATCACGGGACATTGCAATCTGCACATTTATAGCAAGACCTGAAAATCCAGTGACAAACGGGACAATCAGAAAAGCTAACTTAAGCAGAGGCGGCCAACTTTCGAAGTCAATCATCTATCACCTCATAAAGCACCTCACCAGCCTTCTCACCGAACGCGCCAATGCCAATTGAGCCTGCCGCAGAACCGGCGCCAACGATGACAACCCCGCATACCGGCACACCAAATCCAGCAGTACCGATCGCGAAAACACCGCATAGAGCAGTTGCAACAGCACCTCCCCCCCAAGCGCCAAGTATGCCTCCCCCCAAACTCCCTGCGAAGCTACCCGTCTCAGTGAAACGTACCTTTTTACAATCACCAACTTCACCGGCCTGACACACTTCCTGCACTTTTAAATATGAGGAAGCTCCGCCCAGCCCTATTGCAGCGTGGCCTCCATATTGAAGGTACTTACTGAGCCGCGCCACCTTATCCAGATGCGTCGCATACCCCGGAATCTGCCCCGGGCCACCGGCCTTCGACCAGTGATGCACCAGGCTCTTGGTCGAAATATTCAAGCTCTTCCTCAAGCGCTCATAGCTCCCAAGGTTCAACTGCTTGTTCAGAAATGCCGTTTTCAACTGCCCATCCAGCTGCTGCAGAAGCTGCCGCCGTTCAGCGAAAAAGCCCGGGCTGTTCAAGTGGCCGTGGCGCATGAACTCCCGCTGGTGCAACTGCTCGATACTGGTCAATGTATGACTGACCTGTCTTAAACCTTGATCCAACATGTCCTTGCCCACGCCCATGGACAGGCTGGCGTTGCTGAGCAAACCGGCAATTTCGGCCTGGTGCTCCATCATAAAGTCCGCTTCGGCGTAGTCGAGTACTTCCAGCGCACGCCGCGCATGCTGCGCTGCGGCCATCAGTTCTCCCTCCTCGCGCGTGCAGGCATTTGCGTTGTCAGGGTCACCGATAACGAAAATTTCCCCTGCCTTGAAGCCTTGCTCAAACGTCGGGTTGAGCCGCTGCAGCCGGGAAATGGGTAACGTGGCATCGTGCTCGGCCAGTTGCAGCAGCACCTGGGGGAACGACATGCGTCGAGGAATTACGTAGAAGCCAGGCTCCAGCGTGTCGGGCAGTGCACCTATTAAGGTCCGGGAGAAGCGCTGGGGGTAGACGGTGGGTGGTGGCTCGGCAAAGTGGGTATTGGCACGCCCTGCAGTGGAATACAGTGACGGCGGTGCTTCATACAACGGCGCGACTACCCGGTTGCTGCCTGGGGAACAGCCACAGACAACCAACGCCCCGTCCATGGCCACCCGCTGGCCATCGGATATAAAGTGATCCGCACCTTCGGCGACAGTCCCCACCTGCCCACAAAGAGGGCATGGCGTGGTCTGGTCGCCTTCACGGAGCACCATTCGGCCTTCGTCCAGATAGCCGGCCCCCGTTGCAATGCAGATAGCACCCGTTGTGGTCACATCGCCATCTACAGCCTGACCCTTTCCCTCTAGACTGACGCGCATCTTCAAGCTCCCTGTGGGTGAATAGGGTTAGAAACCTAACACCCACGGGGCCGCCTCAAACGCTGGGGACAGAGAATCAGAAGCGTCCTACAAATTTCCCTCAACTTGCGGTATGAACCCTCTATCGCCCGCCGCGCAACAGCTCCACCGGCACATACTTGCCAATTTCATATTTGCCAATCGCCGCCCGGTGCACTTCATCCGGCCCGTCGGCCAGGCGCAGGGTGCGCTGCATGGCGTACATGTAAGCCAGCGGGAAATCGCCGCTCACCCCTGCCCCACCATGCATCTGAATCGCCCGGTCGATCACCTTCAACGCCACGTTCGGCGCCACTACCTTGATCTGCGCGATCTCGCTGCGGGCCACCTTGTTGCCGACGGTGTCCATCATGTACGCCGCTTTCAATGTCAGCAGCCGGGCCATGTCGATTTCCATGCGTGAGTCGGCGATCTTGTCGACGTTGCCGCCCAGCCGGGCCAGTGGCCGACCAAACGCCGTACGCTCCACCGAACGCTTGCACATCAGCTCCAGCGCTCGCTCGGCCATGCCGATCGAGCGCATGCAGTGGTGGATACGCCCCGGGCCAAGGCGCCCCTGGGCAATCTCGAAGCCGCGGCCCTCGCCGAGCAGCACGTTGTCATAAGGCACCCGTACATTCTCGAAGAGCACTTCGGCGTGGCCATGTGGGGCATCGTCATAGCCGAACACCGGCAACGGGCGGACGATCTTCACGCCCGGCGCATCGGTGGGCACCAGCACCATCGAATGCTGCTGGTGGCGTGGCCCTTCAGGGTCGGACAGGCCCATGAAGATCATCACCTTGCAGCGCGGGTCGCAGGCGCCGGAGGTCCACCATTTGCGGCCGTTGATGACCCATTCGTCACCGTCACGCACGGCAGTGGCGGCCATGTTGGTGGCGTCCGAGGAGGCCACGTCCGGCTCGGTCATGGCAAACGCCGAGCGGATCTCGCCGCGCAACAACGGCTCCAGCCACTGGCGTTTCTGCGCTTCGCTGCCATAGCGCACCAGCACTTCCATATTGCCGGTGTCCGGCGCCGAGCAGTTGAACGGCTCTGGCCCGAGCAGCGAGCGGCCCATGATTTCCGCCAGCGGGGCGTATTCCAGGTTGCTCAGGCCGGCGCCGTACTCCGATTCGGGCAAGAACAGGTTCCACAGCCCTTCAGCGCGGGCCTTGGCCTTGAGCTCTTCCATGATTGCAGTGGGCTGCCAGCGGTCGCCCTCGGCAACCTGGCGCTCGAACACGGCTTCGGCGGGGTAGACATAGGCATCCATGAACGCAGTAACGCGCTCGCGCAGTGCCTGGACCTTGGGCGAATAGGCGAAATCCATCGGGGCTACCTTCACGGTTCGGAGTACATGGACCAGAGCCTAGAGCAGCCTGCCTCCATCCACCTAGTCTATTTTCCGCGTGTATAAACATTCATAACCGATATATGATCGGCCAATAATTCCAACAAAGAGCGGCGCCCATGAACCTCAGCAAGGTCGACCTGAACCTGTTCATCGTGTTCGATGCGATCTACACCGAAGCCAACCTGACCCGCGCCGGGCAGATAGTCGGCATTACCCAGCCGGCGGTGTCCAACGCCCTGTCGCGGCTGCGCGAAACCTTCAACGACCCGCTGTTCGTGCGCACCGCACAAGGCATGGTGCCCACGCCCATGGCGCAGAACATCATCGGCCCGGTGCGCAACGCCCTGGCACTGTTGCGTACGTCGGTGCAGGAAAGCCGTATCTTCAACCCGCAGCAGGCCAACAAGACCTTCCGCATCAGCATGACCGACCTGACCGAGGCGGTCATCCTGCCGCCACTGTTCCAGCGCCTGCGCCGCCTGGCGCCTGCGGTGCTGATCGAAAGCTTCCTGTGCAAGCGCCGCGAGACCACCAAGGAACTCGCCGCCGGCCGCCTGGACTTCGCCATCGACGCGCCCCTGAACACCGACCCGCAGGTGCGCCACGTCAAGCTGATGCAAGACCGTTACGTCTGCGCCCTGCGCCAGGGCCACCCGCTGGCTGACAGCAAGCTGACCCTCGACAGCTATCTGGGCATGACCCATATCCATATTTCCAGCCGCCGCAACGGCCTGGGTTACGTCGACCTGGCGCTGGGCAAGATGGGCGTGCAGCGCAAGGTCGCCTTGCGCTCGCAGCATTACCTCATGGCTTCGCAGGTGTTGCAGCAAACCGACATGGCGATGACCGTTCCCGAGCGCTTCGCGCGCCGCCATCAATTGCGTTACCAGCCACTGCCGGTGGAGGTGCCCGCCGTGGAAACGCACCTGTACTGGCATGAAAGCACCGACCAGGACCCGGCCAACCGCTGGATGCGCGAGCAGATCACGGAATTGTGCGAGCGCGTGGTAGCCGAGGAAGAAAAGGCTCTGGCGCCCGCCTGAAGACGCTTGCGAGGGGCTGTTCATCGGCCCCTTCCTGCCCGTAGAAAAAAATCCTACAAACAGTTCAATAGAGAGAAAGTTGTCTCCGGAAAATTGAGAAAACAGCTGCGGGAAGCGAAAAACATCTCGCGCACGGCGGATACGCTTACTCCAATAATCGCCGATTCCACGGCGACAGACATGGACCTGCCCTGAATGCCAAGCGCCCCGCTCTATTTCGATTACGCCGCCACTACCCCCGTCGACGATCGGGTCATCGAAACCATGCTCGCCTGCCTGGGTAGCCAGGCCAATTTCGGCAACCCGGCGTCCAGTGGCCACGCCTACGGCCAGGCTGCCCGACAGACAGTGGAGCAAGCCCGCCAGCAAGTGGCCGAGCGCGTCGGCGCGCAAGCCGACAACCTGGTGTGGACCTCGGGCGCAACCGAGTCCAATAACCTGGCACTCAAAGGCATTGCCCAAGGCATCGGCCAACCCGGGCACCTGATCACCAGCCAGCTGGAGCACAAAGCCGTGCTCGACACGGTGGCTGAGCTGGAGCGCCAAGGCTGGGCCGTCACCCGCCTGGCCCCGGATGCTGCCGGCCTGATCCAGCCCGCAAGCGTGCAGGCAGCGATGCGCGCCGATACCCGCCTGGTATCGCTGATGGCGGTGAACAACGAACTGGGCACGGTCACTGACTTTGCCGCGATTGGCGAGCGGGTGCGTGCCCATGGTGCCCTTTTGCACGTGGATGCCGCGCAGGCCGTGGGCAAGCTGGCCATCGACCTGAACGCGATGGCCGTGGACCTGATGTCGTTCTCGGCGCACAAGGTTTACGGGCCAAAAGGCATCGGCGCGCTGTATGTCGGGCCACGCGCCCACGCGCTGATGCGTGCGCAGATGCACGGCGGCGGCCATGAGCAGGGCCTGCGTTCCGGCACCCTGGCAACCCATCAGATCGCGGGCATGGGCAGCGCCTTTGCCTTGGCCGGCCAACCAGGCGACAGCGAGCACCAGCGCCTTGAGCAACTGGCCACACGCCTGCGCGAAGGCCTGCTGGCGTTACCCGGCGTCACCCTCAACGGCAGCGCCAGCCAACGCATTCCCCATACCCTGAATCTGTGCATCGACAGCAAGGGTTTCACTAGCGCGGCACTGGCCAGCGAGCTGGCCTTGTCGACCACCTCGGCCTGCAACTCGGCGAGCAACGCCGCCTCGCATGTGCTACTGGCACTGGGGCTGGATGAGCGTCAGGCACGCAACAGTGTGCGCATCAGCCTTGGCCGGTTCAGCACCGAGGCAGAAGTGGACAAGGCGCTGGTAGTGTTTGGTCGGGTGCTGACGACGGCGTCGGCTGCACTGTGGTGAGCACGCGCTAGAACAAGCGGCTGTCCGGGGTAAAATCCTCGACCTGGATTTTCGCGCGCTGCGCCTGTGCGTGCCGTGGATTGAACAGGTAGTTGGTGGTGCTGGGCATGATTGCGCTCGGCACCGGCAGCAGCAACGCCGAGCAGTCATCCAGAAAGCGATTGCCCAGCGCCCGGGTCAACTCAGGCTGAGCGGACCAACCGGGCTGCAAGACTGGCAACTGCGCTTGTGAAACCGTGTCGGGCAAATCGATGCGGATCAGGCGCATGGTGGTAGGAAAATCCTCGGGGTCGATCTCCAGGTGCACCAGCACCTCGAGCATGGCCCCGGAAGGGCTGGTGGCGGCATAGACCACAGGCCGGCCCGCCTGGTGCCAGCGGCCGCTGACACGCAAGCCCCCTGTGCCGCTCAAGTCTGCATAGGCGCTAATACGCCACAAAATCACAGGCCAAAGCCTTCGGCAATCTGCAGCAGCATCTCTTCGACCTGAGTGGTGCCTTGCTGGGTGGTGAGCATCTGCATCGGCGTCAGCCCCGAGAAGCGTTCCTTGGGCTTGGACAGCCAGCGCTTGGCCTTGTCCGCTTCGCCGAACACGGCTTCGGCCATGGCGGTGATGTGGGCCGAGCGGAACAGCCGATCACTCTCCTCCACGGTCAGCGGCTGGTCACGCTCGATACGGGTTTTCAGGGTGCGCAGGGGAATGATCTGGTCCCGCTCCACCGGCGTGAACACACCGCGCTCGGTCAGCTTCACCAGCCAGGTGGCTGCGAAGCCGTGGGTGATGCGGGTGTGGATTTCGAAGTCGCTGGCAAGCTCGGGGATTTCCAGCAGCGCGTTCAGGCGCGCCCGGTACTCATGGTAACCGTTGTCACGAAGCACTTCGGCAAGCATGGCATGCTCCTGTTTCGGCGTTTGCCGACCAGTATGCGGCATACGCCGGATCATTACCAGTTTACCTGGCCTCTTGGGTGAGCGCCTCGTGTTGAACAGATTCGTAAGTGTGGGGGCGCGCACTGCCCCCCGCATTTCTAGAAGGTCCCCGGATACGCCCCGCCATCGATCAGCAGGTTCTGCCCGGTGATATATCCGGCATGTGCACTGCACAGGAACGCACAGTACGCGCCGAACTCCCCGGCATCGCCAAAGCGCGCCGCCGGGATGGCCTTGCGCCTGGCCTGGGCAGTGGCTTGCACATCGCCACCCGCTGCCTGCAAAGTCTTTTGCAAACGCGCCGTGTCGAAAGCCCCAGGCAGCAGGTTGTTCAGTGTCACATTGCTGCCAGCCAGGCGCTGTTGCCGGGCCAGCCCGGCAATGAAACCGGTCAGGCCACTGCGGGCGCCGTTGGACAAACCGAGAATGTCGATCGGCGCCTTCACCGCGCCAGAGGTGATATTCACCACCCGGCCGAAACCGCGCTCGGCCATGCCGTCGACCACTGCCTTGATCAGCTCGATGGGGGTGAGCATGTTGGCGTCCAGCGCCTTCAGCCAGTCGTCACGCCCCCAGTCACGGAAGTCCCCCGGTGGCGGGCCACCGGCGTTGTTGACCAGGATGTCGACCTGCGGGCAGGCCGCCAACAGCGCCTGGCGCACCTGGGCATCGGCAACATCGCCGGCCACGGTACGCACCTCGATACCCGGACAGGCCGCACGCAATTCGCTGGCGGTCTGCTCCAGGGTGGCTGGGGTGCGGGCATTGATGACCAGGTTAACGCCTTCTTTGCCCAGCGCTTCGGCGCAGCCTTTGCCCAGGCCCTGGCTGGCCGCGCAGACGATGGCCCAGCGGCCGGTAATGCCTAGATCCATTGAGTTGCTCCTTGATGCAATAGGGTTACAGGGTTACTGGCAGGCCGTGCCGGGGGTAATCTAGAGCACAGTGCAGGGCCGCCGATAATGAAAAGAGCTGATCCACCAATAACCATCGCTTATCCCCGCCAGCGACGGGCTAAGGGCGGACGCCGTCAAACTTCAATCAGCCGTCAATTCCTCCACCAGCAACCGCGCCGCTGGCGATAGCGGCGCCGCCACACGGTGCACGATGCCGAACGGCTCGCTCAGCGCCCGTAGCTGCACCGCCAGCGACACCAGCAACCCCCGCTGCTCGGCAAAGGCCGCCACGGCACGGGGAATGACCGCCACCAGCGTCGGGTCATCTTCCAGCAGCATGAAAGTGGCGAAGGTGGAGAAGGTTTCCAGCGGATAGCGAGGCACCTCCACCCCTGCCTCGCTCAACTCACGCTCCAGCGCCTGGCGCATGGGCATGTTCGCCGGGTAGACCACCCAGCGGTAATGGCTCAAGTCGCTGATCGCCAGCGCCGCTGCCCCGGCAAGCGGGTGCTGCGGGTGAGCGACCACCACCAACGGTTCCTGGGCCAGTTCGACAAAGGCATAGTCCGCCGCGTTGCGGCCCAGACCTGGCCGACAGATGGCCAGGTCCAGGCGCCCTTCGTCCAGCTGAGCGAGCAGGTTGGCGCTGGTATTTTCGGCAATTTCCACCGCCAGCTGCGGCTGCTTGCGGCGCAAGCGCCCCAGGGCGCTGACCAGTGTCGGCATGGCCCCCATGATGCTGCCCACCGCCAGCCGCCCACCCTGGCCCTGGACAATCCCCAGCACCTCTTCGCGCAAATGCCCCAGATCGCTGTGGATCAGCCGCGCATAACGCACCACACAACGGCCCACGTCGTTGGCAACCAGGCCGCTGGGCAGGCGCTGGAACAACGCTACGCCGAGTACCTCCTCCACCTCGCGCAAAGCCTTGGTGGCCCCGGGCTGGGAAATGGCCATGGCTTCAGCCGCCTTGTGCAGCGAACCACAGCGATCCAGCTCGATCAGCAGGCGCAACTGCCGTAGGCGCAGGCGAGAAAAAATGGAGTCCAGGGAAGGGATCATCAGGCAGGCTCGGCATGGGTCTTGTAATGCCGAGCACTATAGAGGGTCGTCAACGGAGGAGTGTTGAGTTTTGAGCAAATGACCCTTGATCGCAGAACACGCATCCCGCATTTCTCTGTAGGAGCAGCCTTGTGCTGCGAAGAGGCCGGTTCAGGCGATGGATTAGTGTCGCCCGTACCGGCCTCTTCGCAGCACAAGGCTGCTCCTACAGACAAGCGTAAAACGGGGTAATGATCTGCCAACACCGAAAGCGGCTCCAGGCTCTATGGTTGGTGCTCACAACGAATGGATGCGAGATACACAACATGGATCTAGCCGAAGCAAACCTCTTACGACGGGGGCGTTTTTCCGAACCGGGCAGGTTGTACTTGCTGACCACTGTTACTCACCAGCCCAGGCCGCTTTTTCACGATCTGCGCGCGGCACGCCTGGTCATCAGGGAGTTGAGGCAGTCGGAGTTCCTCGGCGACTGCCGCTCACTTGCCTGGGTGTTGATGCCTGATCACTTGCATTGGCTGATAGAGTTGCATGCCATCACTTTGAGCAGACTGATGCGGCAGTTCAAATCCCGCTCAGGCACAGCATTGTGCAAAGCAGGTATTTGCCCGGGCCAAGCCTGGCAGCGTGGCTACCATGACCGGGCACTGCGCAAGGAGGACGATACACGTAAGGTGGCCCGGTACATTGTTGCCAACCCTCTGCGGGCAGGTCTGGCAGCACAGATTGGCGATTATCCCCACTGGGACGCAGTGTGGCTCACAGACTCTAACAGCCTGCATAACGCCTTGTAGGAGCAGCCTTGTGCTGCGAAGAGGCCGGTTCAGGCGATGGATTAGTGTCGCCCGTACCGGCCTCTTCGCAGCACAAGGCTGCTCCTACAGGTGGGGCGTTTACCGCGTTCTACGCCGTGCCACGCAGGCATAACCCAGGCCCAGCACGCTGACCGCCAGTACCCCCAGCAGCGCCATCAACTCGCGGCTGTAGCGGGCCACCATGGCGGGAAAACCGATGACCTCGTGGTACACCTGCACATTGGCGACGCCATCGGCGTGATTGATGCCGACCCCGCCCTGGCGGATCTGCAGGTAGTCTGCGTCGAAATACACCCACACCTTGCACGTGCCACCTGGCTCGATGGCCGGGATGTCCACCTGCGCAGTGGCGGTCTCCAGCAGGGTGTCGTTGCCGGCAGCATCACGCACCTGCACCAGGCCCTTGGCTGGCAGACGAATTTTTACCTCCCGTACCGGCGCGTCACCACTGTTGCGCAGTTCGATAAGCAAGCCGGTACGGTGATCGACCAGCCCGGCCTCGAAGGGCTTGGCAAACAGCTGGGCATAGGGTGCCTGGGCCATTTCAATCAGGCGCTCGACCTGGTCGTGGCTTAACTCGCCCTGGCCGATGCCGTTGATGCGTCCCTGCAACTGTTCATACTTCAATTGCTCGCTGGCTTTGCTTATGCGCTCGCTGAACTGGGTGGGATAGGTGAGGTAGGCATAGGTCAGTGACGCCTCCAGGCGCGGGTTGCCCCTGAGCAACACGTAGGCGGCCAAAAGCACCATCAGGCCTACAAGCACGGCTACGAGGAGTTTCCCCACCTTGTCCCAGCTCAAAGCAAACTTCCTTCTGTCGTGATACAGACGATTCAAACCGCCCAAGGGTGCCAAGTTAAGGCCCCCCAGGCAAGCCTGCCATGGTTCACGCTCGCCTTCCCCACCACAATGACCAGCAGGGTGGAAAGGATCACTTTCAGAAATGGACTACAAAAAAACCATGCAGTGAGCCCTCTGTCACCGATCGGCCCCTTGACCGGCACCTGTCAGTGTCAGACGATCAACCTCCCCCACACCAGGACGAACACCATGCTACGGATACTGGGCAGAGCTTCTTCCATCAATGTGCGAAAAGTCCTGTGGGCCTGCGCCGAATTCGAGGTCGCGTTCGAGCGCGAAGACTGGGGCTCTGGCTTCAAGGCCACTGACAGCGCCGAGTTCCTGGCATTGAACCCCAACGCCATGATCCCGGTGATCCAGGATGGCGACTTCATCTTGTGGGAATCCAACAGCATCATCCGCTACCTGGCCAACCGCTACGGTGCCACCGCGTTCTACCCCGACGATGCCCAGGCGCGGGCCAGCATCGACCAGTGGATCGACTGGCAGGCCTCGGACCTGAACCGCTCGTGGAGCTACGCCTTCATGTCACTGGTCAGGCACTCCGCCGCTCACCAGGACCCGCAAGCACTTGCCGCTGGTTGCGCCGAATGGTCACGCTACATGCACATCCTCGACCGCCAGCTGGCCAGCACCGGTGCCTACGTGGCCGGCAGCCAGTTCACCCTGGCCGATATCCCTATCGGTCTGTCGGTCAACCGTTGGTTCGAAACACCGTTCGAGCACCCGCACCTGCCTGCGGTGCGCGATTATTACGAGCGCCTGAGCGAGCGCCCGGCCTATCACCTGCACGGCCGTAACGGTACGCCGTAAGCGTAGAACACTGGTTTCACTGCCGGGCATTGGGTAATAATGCGAGTCATTACCATTAATGCACGAACACGGAAGAGCGGCATGCCCGGCAGCAGACACCCCATCGAGCATCTCTACGTCGAGCACCACGGCTGGCTGCAGGGTTGGCTGCGCCATCGGCTGAACAATGCAGCGGATGCTGCCGACCTTGCCCACGACACCTTTGTCCGCGTACTGCAAAGGCGCCAGGCAAAGGCGCTGCTGGAGCCACGTGCCTATTTGCGCACGATCGCCCGCGGGCTGGTCATCGACCTGTGGCGCCATCGCGACATCGAGCGGGCCTGGCTGGAGACGCTGGCGCTGTTGCCCGAGGCCGAAGTGCCGTCACCGGAAACCAGTGCCCTGGCCATCGAGGCACTGGTGGCCATCGACCGCCTGCTTGACGCGCTGCCCGTACGCACGCGCACCATCTTCCTGCTGGCACAACTGGATGGCATGCCCTGCCCGCGCATTGCCGAACAGTTAGGAGTGTCGCTGTCCACCGTCGAACGCGACCTGAGCAAAGCCTTGCGCCACTGCTATCAGCTTGTCTTCGAGAGCACGCCATGAGCACCAGCACACTGCCGGCGCTACCCGGCGCGACGGTGGACCAGGCAATAGAATGGTCGATCCGCCTCACCTACAACCGGCCCGACCCTGCCACCCGGGCAGCGTTCCAGGCCTGGCTGGCGGATGACGAAACCCACCGCCTGGCCTGGGCGCGCATGCAGAGCCTGAGCGGGCACTTTGCCGGTGTGCCGGGCGGGCTGGCGCGCCAGGCGCTGGAAAAACTGCCTGAAGCCCGCCTGCAACGGCGCCAGGTGCTGAAGCTGCTGGCGCTGTTCGCAGCAGTCGGCAGTACCGCTTGGGGCACCCGCGAAACCGCGCCCTGGCAGCGGCTGATGGCCGACTACAGCACCCGTGTCGGTGAACATCAACGCTGGACCCTGGCCGATGGCAGCCAGCTGGAGCTCAATACCGACAGCGCCGTGCGTGTGCATTTCGATGCCCGGCACCGGCGCATCGAACTGTTGCGCGGCGAGCTGTACCTGGTCAGCGGTGCCGACAGCGACAGCCTGCAACAGCGCCCCTTGCAGGTCACCACCACCTTTGCCACGTTCACCGCCCACGGCAGCCGCTGCAACGTACGACAGTTTGACGACGCCTGCCGCCTGGGCGTTGCCGAAGGCACCGTGAACATACAGCCACGCTCAGGTACCGGTGCCGTTGCCCAACCCGGAGAAACCTGGCGGGTGACCCGCGACAACGTGCTGCGCCTGCCCGGCAACGCCGAAGACGCCGCCGCCTGGCGCGACGGCCTGCTGACCGCGAGGGCGATGCCGCTGGCCGAACTGCTCGACGAACTCGGGCGTTATCGCAACGGCTATCTGGGCTGTGACCCACAGGTTGCGAAGCGCACCATCAGTGGCAATTTCAACCTCACCGACACCGACGCCACCCTGGCCTTCATCGCCCAGGCCCACGGCTTGCGCGTGCAGGCAATGACGCGTTACTGGGTGCGCCTGAGCGCCTGAAACAACCCGGCAAAAAAAGTGTTCGCCGGGTGAAGGGGTTTGCAATCTCGCCCGGCATACACAGCAGAACACTCAAATTGCCAACGAGAACCCCACGTGACCCGACCCGCTCCCCTGCGCCTCGCCATCCGCCAAGCCCTGTTCTGCACCAGCCTTGGCCTGGCTACGCTGCCCCTGGCCCATGCCGCCGACAGCGCCAGCACCACCACCCGCTACGACCTGGCCATCCCGGCCGGCTCGCTGGATGCCGCCTTGACCACCCTCAGCCGCAGCACCGGCCTGAACATTGCCTTCACCCCGGGTGACCTGGCCGGCAAGTACAGCGCCGGGCTGCGCGGCAGTTTCAGCAGCCAGCAAGCCCTGCAGCAGTTACTGGTCGGCAGCGGCCTGCAAGCCATGCCGCAGGACGGCGGTTACCGCCTGATCCCGGCCAGCGAACCGCTGCCATT
Organism: Pseudomonas sp. WOUb67; assembly: GCF_050058005.1. Lineage (NCBI taxonomy): Bacteria > Pseudomonadati > Pseudomonadota > Gammaproteobacteria > Pseudomonadales > Pseudomonadaceae > Pseudomonas > Pseudomonas sp. WOUb67. The sequence continues at coordinate 4,757,721 of NZ_CP170112.1, forward strand.
GGGTGCTGTGGCACTGGACCCGACCAACGTGACCGGCACCGCCAACCTGGGCGAACAAACCGAAAACACCGGTTCCTACACCACGGGGGCGATCACCACCGGCGGCAAGACACCTCGCAGCCTGCGCGAAACCCCGCAGTCGGTGAGTGTGATGACCCGCCAGCGCATGGATGACCAGCACCTCACCAGCCTGACCCAAGTGCTGGACCAGACCACCGGCATCACCGTGGTCGGCGGCAACGACACGAAAAACCAGATCTACTCGCGCGGCTTCGTCATCCGCAGCATCCAGACCGACGGCGGCGCACCGATGCTGCGCAACGAAGCCTTCGACACCCTGCCCGACATGACTGCGTACGACCATGTCGAGGTATTGCGTGGCTCCGACGGGTTGTTCGGCGGCACTGGCGACCCAGGCGGCAGCATCAACCTGGTGCGCAAGCGCGCCTTGCCGTTCAACCAGCTGAGCATCAGCCAGTCGGCCGGCAGCTGGGACAACTACCGCTCCGAGGTCGACCTGACCGGCCCGCTTGGGTTCGACGGTGCACTTCGCGGCCGCGTGGCGATGTCGTTCGAGGACAAGAAATACTTCTACGACAATGCCGACAGCGAGAAGCACGTGATCTTCGGCACCCTGGAAGCAGACCTGAGCCCGGCCACCTTGGTGAGCATCGGCGGCACCTATGAATGGCGAGACATGGACGGCTACTGGGACCGGGGCCTGGTGCGCTACAAGGACGGCACCGAAATCGGCACCTCGCGCAGCCGCTCGCTGGCCGCCGACTGGTCCGCGAACAACTACAAGCGCACCGAGTACTTTGCCAAGGTCGAGCACGCCCTGGACGACAACTGGAGGCTCAAGGCCAGCTACACCAAAAGCAAGTTCGATTCGACCCAGGACATTGGCGAAGTCAGCGCCGCCGTCGACCCGAACACCAACCAGACCACCTTCAAGCGTTTCATCCGCGGTTACAACAACGAGCAGGACCTGTTCGATGCCAACCTGTCCGGCACCTTCGAAGCCTTTGGCCTGACCCACGAACTGCTGGTCGGCGCCGACTACGAAGAAGTGATGCGCAGCTACTCCGACGACAGCGACCTGTCGCAAGTGAGCGACATCAACGTACCCTTCGACATCGCCACGGGTGACGCCGGCGCCATGCCCAAGCCGCGCACCCCCCCCAGCTACTACTACAACCCCGACTGGAACCAGCGCAAATCCGGTGCCTATGCCACCTTCAAGGCGCAGCTTGCCGAGCCACTGCACCTGACCCTGGGCGCACGCTATTCCGACTACCGCGACAACACCCGCACCGTGGTGCCGGCCTTCAACAATGCCGACACCCGGGTCAAGGAAAGCAACCGCGGCGTCATCACGCCGTTTGGCGCGTTGGTGCTCGACCTGAACCGGCAGTGGTCGCTGTACACCAGCTATGCAGAGATCTTCCAGCCGCAAACCGCCTTCAAGTCCCCCAGCAGCCAGCCACTGGACCCGATCGAGGGCGAAACCTACGAGTTCGGTACCAAAGGCGAGTTGCTCGATGGCCGCCTCAACCTGTCCAGTGCGCTGTATTACACCAAGCGCATGAACGAAGCGATCAGCACTGGGCAAGGCTTCTACACCGCCTCTGGCGAGGTGATCAGCAAGGGTATCGACAGCGAGATTTCCGGTGAGCTGGCCCCAGGCTGGCAAGCCATGGCCGGCTACACCTTCAACATCAACAGGCAACGTGTTGCCGGCAATGCCGCCAACAACGGCACGCCGATGAGCACGCAAACGCCCAAGCACCTGTTCAAGTTCTTTACTACCTACCAGCTGCCCGGCGAGTTCGAACGCTGGAAGGTCGGCCTGGGTGCGACCATCCAGAGCGACAGCTACAAAAGTGGCTTCATCCAGCGCCGCCTGCCCGACGGTGGGCTCAGCCAGCAAGACCCGTATGCGTTCCGCCAGGCGGGTTATGCGGTGTGGAACGGCTTGGTCGAGTACCGCATCGATGAGCACTGGACGGCCACGCTCAATGGCAACAACCTGTTCGACAAGACCTACTACCAGACCGTGGATGCCAGCGATACCGGCAACTGGTACGGCGCGCCACGCAACTACATGCTGACCTTGCGCGGTAAGTTCTGAGGTTTGTTGACGGGTTCCAGCTGCAAGATCCTGGGGCTGCTTTGCAGCCCATCGCGACACAAGGCCGCTCCTACAACTACAGCGCAAGCCTCAGGTGCTGCACGGTCTCTGTGGGAGCGGCCTTGTGTCGCGAAAGGGGCGCGCAGCGCCCCCGGCGATCTCAGCTTGTTACACCGTGACCTGCCCCCCCGCTGCCACCACCCGACCACGCCAGGCAAACAGCAACACCATCACCAACCCCAACGCCGCCATCGCCGCGCCCGCCAGGGAAATCGCCGGGTAGCCCAGCCCCGCATTGATCACTGCACCACCCAGCGCCGCGCCAATCGCATTGCCCAGGTTGAACGCACCAATGTTCACCGCCGAGGCCAGGTTGGGTGCATCCTTGGCAGCTTCCATCACCCGCATCTGCAAGGGCGGCACCAGTGCAAAGCTGGCAGCGCCCCAGACCAGAATCGCCAGGGCCGTCGGCAGCGGCCAGTCCAGCACCAGCGGGAACACCAGCAGCACGGCAATCAACAGCGCCAATGACAGGATCAGCGTGCGGTCGATCGAGCGGTCTGCCGCCTTGCCACCCCACACGTTGCCCAAGGTCAAACCCACACCGAACAACACCAGCATGGCCGTCACGAAGGTGGTGGACGCCGCTGCCTCGCTCTGCAGGATCGGCGCGATGTAGGTGAACACTGTGAACATCGCACTGGAACCCACCACCGTCAGCAGCAACGCCGCCAGCACCGGGCCGCGGCCCAGCACACGGATTTCGGCCATGGCCCCATCACCTTTGGGCGACGGCACATTGGGCAGCGCATACCAGAGCGATGTCATCGCCACCAGGCCAAGCCCGGCGATACCCCAGAATGCCGTGCGCCAGCCCAACATTTCACCAAACCAGGCCGCCAGCGGCACGCCGCCGATGGTGGCCAGGGTCAAGCCCATGAACATCGCCGCCACGGCGCCGGCGCGCTTCTCGGGCGGTACCACGCTGGCCGCGACAATCGAGCCGATACCAAAGAAGGCACCGTGGTTGAGCGAGGTGACCACGCGGGCCACCAGCAGGCTGGCGTAGTCGCTGGCCAGGGCCGACATCAGGTTACCCAGGGTGAAAATGGCCATCAGCCCGATCAGCAAATAGCGCCGCGGGATTTTCACCGTGGCCAGGGTCATCAGCGGTGCGCCGATCAGCACGCCAATGGCATAGGCACTGACCAGCAGCCCGGCAGCAGGAATTGAAACGCCAAGGTCAGTGGCGATGCTGGGCAACATGCCCATGGGGGCGAACTCGGTGACACCGATGCCAAAGGCACCGATGGCGAGTGCGACAAGAGGTGGATTGATACGCATGGCAAGCTCCTTATCTATGCCGCAAATGCTACGATCCATTTCAAAAGCGCACTAGACTGCTTTTTTGCCAACCACCTTTGCGCACGAGGCACAAATGGACTTCAGTGGAAGATCCGGAGAGATGGAGATTTTTGCCAGGGTGGCGCAAGAAGGCAGCCTGTCGGCCGCCGCGCGGGCACTGAACCTGACGCCTTCTGCGGTCAGCCGCATCATCGCCCGCACCGAACAGCGCCTGGGCACCCGCCTGCTGTTGCGCACCACCCGGGCGATCACCCTCACCCCCGAGGGTGAGGCGTACCTGCGCGGTGCCCGGCGGGTGCTGGCCGACATGCTCGAAGTGGAAGAAGCCATCACCGACCAGGGCGTGCCGCGCGGGCGCTTGCGGGTAAGCGCCGCGCTGGGCCACGCCCGGCTGACCGTGGTACCACTGCTGGCGGCCTTCAGCGCACGCTACCCGCAAGTGCTGGTTGACCTTACCCTCAGTGACGAAGTGGCCGACATTCTCGGCGGCCAGGCCGACGTGGCTTTGCGTTTCGGGCACCTACCGGACAGCTCGTTGAGCGCCCGCGCCATTGGTGAAACCGGCCAGGTCGTGGTTGCCTCGCCTGAGTACCTGCAACGCTGCGGCACCCCGCTTGAGCCTGAAGACCTGGCCCGGCACAACTGCCTGCGCTTCAACTTCCGCCGCGCCGCGCCCGACTGGCCGTTTCGCCGCGATGGGCAGGTGTTCTCGTTGAAGGTGACGGGGAACATCGAATGCAGCAGCGGCGAAGCCCTGGCGCAACTGGCCAGGATCGGTGCCGGCGTGGCACGCATCGGTACCTTCACGGTGGTCGACGACCTGGCCAGCGGGCGGCTGGTGCCCTTGCTGGAGGCGTACAACCCTGACGACCGCGAGCCGATCCATGCGGTGTTCGTCGGTGGCCAGGCGATGCCGGCGCGGGTGCGGGTGTTCGTGGACTTTCTGGTAGAGCACCTGTCTGGCGGCCCCCGCAATCCCTTGTAGGAGCGGCCTTGTGTCGCGATGGGGTGCGTTAGCAGCCCCGGCAATTCATGCGTCAACGCTGGCATCCGGGGGCCGCTTTGCGGCCCATCGCGACACAAGGCCGCTCCTACAGGGGGGCGAGTGCAGGCCCTTGCATCCCGGCCAGGATAAAGCCCATGAACCGCCTCACATCTTCCCGGTGTGCGGCGATGTCCAGCGGCTCGCGGCTGCACAGGCGCAGTAACTGCAGGTGCCCATAGTCGTTGATCAAAAACGCCGCATAGCCCACGTCCAGCCCCGCGCGCAGCCTGCCGCTATCGCACAGGTCCTGCAGCAGGCACTTCAACTCGTTGACCAGCGCATCATTGACCCGCTTGTAGGCCTGTGGCACGTCCTGCTGGCCACTGCCCAGCAACGGCAGTAGCGGCGGCAGTATTTCGCGCCAGAGCGGCGCAGGCAGCACCTCGAAGGCGTAATCCGTCAGGTGCGATTCGTAGCAGCACAGCGCCTCCAGCGCATCGGCGAACTCCGGCAGGCGCCGCCTGGCCTCTGCCACCGCCCGGTGGTCGGCCTCGCGCAGCTTCTCCAGCAGGATTTCCTGCTTGCTGCCGAAGTAGGCAAACACCGTGGGCACCGACACCGCCGCCAGGCGCGCGATCTGCTCCATGGTGGTGGTCTGGTAACCCTGCGCCTCGAACAGGCCCAGCGCCGTGCGGCTGATGGTTTCACGGCGCATCGCCTTTTGCTGCTCGCGCAATCCGCTCACATTCACACCCTTTTCAAACCGTACAAATCGGCGCCAAGCATAGCGCAAAGCTGATCCGTAAAATATTTTATTGACTAAAGGTTTTAAGCAACTCAAAACTAATGCGACATTCTGACCCAGGGAGTTGCCATGTCCATCGCCGCAGACCTCATCATCCACAACGCCCGTGTCTACACCGTCGACCCGCACAGGCCCTGGGCCCAGGCTGTGGCCATCAGTGGCGAACGCATCGTCTGCGTGGGCGACCACGCCAGCGCCATGGCGCACGCCGGCCCATCCACCCGGCTGCTGGATGCCGGCGGTAAACTGGTGCTGCCAGGCTTCGTCGAGTCGCACTGGCACTTCTCCTCTACCGCTTTCGCCTTCCAGGCGCTGGTCAACCACACAGACCCGCAGCAGGTGCTGGCCTTGCTCAAGGCCTACGTCGAGGCCAACCCCACGGAAAAAGCCATTACCGGCATGGGCTGGATCCAGCCGCTGATGCCTGAGCACATGCTGCGCCGCGAAGTCCTCGATGCCATCTGCCCGGACAAGCCGGTGTGCCTGCTGTCCACCGACTATCACACCATGTGGGTCAACAGCTTCGCCCTGAACGCCGCCGGCATCGACCGCGATACCCCGGCGGTGGAAGAAGGCGCCAGCTGGTTCGAAAAAGACCCGCTCACCGGCGAACCCACTGGCGTGATCATCGACTGCGCGGCCTATTCGCTGCTGATGCAACGCCTGAGCGAAGCGGGCTACCTGCCAACAGGCATCGACCTTTACCTGCGCTCGATCCCCTTCTGGCAAGAAAAACTGGTGGCTGCCGGCATTACCACGGTGTTCGATGCCGGCTTCCTCGACCCCGCCGGCGACCAGTCGCTGCTGTATGAAACCCTGCAGCAACTGGAGCGCGAAGAGCGCCTGAAACTGCGCGTGGTCGGCAGCTACATCAACATGGGCACCGAGGACGACCCGGTCACCCAGCTGCAAGCCCTGCGCGAGCGCTACGACTCGCCACTGGTCAAGGCGCAGACCCTCAAGCTGATGCTGGACGGTACCGAGCTGAACCACACCGCGTTCTTGCTCGAGCCCTATTGCGACAAACCACACAGCTGCGGCTCGACGACCATGCCCGAGGAGGTGTTTGAGGGCCACGTGCGCAAGGCCGACGCCCTGGGCATCGACGTGATGGTGCATGCTGTGGGCGATGGCGCCGTGCGCATGGCGCTGGACGTATTCGAGCGTACCTTCGCCAGCAACCCGCCCCGCGACCGCCGCCACGTTATCACCCACGCCTTCCTCACCCACCCGGACGACATCCCGCGCTTTCGCCGCATCGGCGTCATGGCCAACACCCAGTTGCAGTGGGGCGTGGTCGACGCCTACGCCGAGGCCATCCAGCAGACCTACGGTTACCCACGCTGGGCCTCGATGTACAAGTTCCGCAGTTTCATCGACCAGGGCGTGACCGTGTCCATCGGCATGGACGGCCTGGTGTGCCAATGCCGATGCCAGCACAAACCGGTGGAGCACATCGAATCGGGCCACACCCGCCAGCTCAGCGGCGAACCCGATGCCCCGGTGATGCCCGATGCCGACGAGCGCCTGAGCATCCCGCAACTGATCGCCGCCTACACCCTCAACGGTGCCTACCAGCTGGGCCTGGAGCAGGAAATCGGCTCGATCACTGTCGGCAAGCGCGCCGACATCATCGTGCTGGAGCAGGACCTGTTCGAACTGGACCGCTATCAGATCGGCAATACCGACGTGGCGCTGACCGTGATGAACGGCCGCATCACCCATGACGCAGGTACCCTGCCCCGCGCCTGACCCCGGACCCGACCATGCATAACAATAACAACACCCTGCTTCTGCGTGCCGCGCTGATCTACATCGCCGCCACGGCGCTGATCATCATCGGCGTACAACCTATCTTCATTGGCCTGTTGGCCGAACGGCTGCAGCTGGACCTGAGCCAGCAGGGCTGGGTGCTGTCCAGTGAAATGAGCGGGACATTGCTCGGCTCCCTGCTGCTCCCGGTGCTGGGGCGCCGCCTGGGTGGTCGCGGGCTTTATCTGGCTGCAGCCTTCGCAGCGCTGATGCTGAACGTGCTCAGCGCGGCACTGGACACTTTGACGACGCTCATCCTGTGCCGTTTTGCCTGTGGCATTGCTGCAGGTGTGCTGTATGCCGGGGCGATCAGCGGGCTTGGCCGGTTGCCGGGCCAGGATCGGTCGTACGGCTTGTCGCTGCTGATTCAAACCGCGGTTTTTGCCCTGTACGCCACCTGCATGCCGCAACTGGCAGAACAGTTCGGCAACCGCGCAGCGATTGCATCGCTGGGTTTCTGGTTCGTGCTGATCGGCCTGGCTGCGCTGTTCATTCCGGCACAACTGCTGCGTGCAACGCCGGTGCGCCTGGCGCAGCCAGGTGGCGGCTCGGCGCTGATCGGGCGCTACGCCTTGCTCGGGATGCTGTGCCTGCAACTGGCCATCTACTCGCTGTGGGGGTTTGTCGACCAGTTGGCGCGCGAACGTGGCATCGACGCGGTGGATGTGGGCTGGGCCTTCGGGCTGGGGATACTGGGTGGCTTGCCTGGTGGTGCCCTGCCCAGCCTGCTGGGCGCACGGGTGAGCCGTGGGCCGATGATCGGCCTGGGCTCGCTGGTGGTGCTGGTATCGATCGGCATGCTCGCGCGCTACACCCATGACGCCGACCAGCTGTGCATGGCGCTGTTCCTGATGAACTTCGGCTGGGTGCTGGCGCTGACCTATTACATGGGGGCGATTGCCACCAATGATCCACGCGGCACGTTGACGCCCTGGGTCAGCGCGCTGCAGCTGGGCGCCGCGGCAGTAGCGCCGGCGTTCGTGGCGTTGCAGCAGCAGAGTGCCGGGCGGGAGATGATCTTTGCCAGTGCGGGGGCAGCGGTGGTGCTCGGGTTTGTGCTCAAGTGCACTGCCGGAGTGGTTCAACGGCGTGCAGCAGCGGCCTGAATTCAACCCTTGCTGATGGACTGCAAGACCCTGTGGGAGCGGGTTCACCCGCCAATGCGGCAGTGGATTCACTACTGCATTCGCGGGTGAACCCGCTCCCACAGGGGACGCTGAACATCTCGAGGTATGTGCCGGGCACTCGGGCGAACGGTACAATGCCGCCTATCAAATTCAGCCACGCAAAGGACCGCCCATGCTTTACGTCGTCATGCTCGGAGGCCGCCACCCGGGCGCCAAGATCGAAGTCCACGACGTGGTATTCGCCCAGGCCGACACCTTCGAACAGGCCTACCCGCAGCTACGCCAAGCCTGGTTCGGCAGCGCGAAAGGCTTGCACATCGATTCGTGGCTGGAAGTGCACGGCGTGGACGGCCAGCGCATCGAACTGCGCGCGCACGCCCCCGCCCGCGGCGCACTGCACCTGTACTTCATCAACCTCGGCGGTTACGAACGCGATGTGTTCGGCGAGGCGCACCGCTACCTGCTGGTTGCCGCCCACAACAAGACCGAAGCCAAGGCCCTGGGCAAGCAGCGCATGCAGGCACACTGGCTGAAGCCGCACACCGACGCCTTGCTCGATGTCGACGACTGCCTGGCAATCGACCAGGTGGGCGGGCAGTTCGTGCACCTGGTCGAAGGGCCGCATGAGCCGGTGGTGGTGCGCAGCGACTACATCCTGATCTGACGTTGACACCCGCAGTTGGGTTATCGTCGACGCTTCACTGTACCGCCAGGGCCAGACCACCATGCGCATTGTCATTCCCGACGACTACCAGGATGTGATCCGCACGCTCGACTGCTTCGGCAAGCTGAGCGGGCACGCTGTCAGCGTACTTCATGAGCGCCAGCCGGCCACGCTGGAGCAACTGGCAGCACGCTTTGCCGGTGCCGATGCACTGGTACTCACCCGCGAACGTACCCGCATCGACGCCGCCTTGCTCGACCGCCTGCCAAACCTCAAGCTGATCAGCCAGACCGGCAAGGTGTCCAGCCACCTGGACCTGGCTGCCTGTACCGCACGCGGCATTGCCGTCACCGAGGGGCGCGGCTCGCCGGTGGCGCCTGCAGAACTTGCCTGGGCGCTGATGCTCAATGCCCGCCGGCAACTGGTGCCGGCCATCGACGCCTTCCGCCAAGGCCAATGGCAGGTCAACCTGGGCCAGGCGCTGGCCGGCCAGCTGCTGGGCATCTGGGGCTACGGCAAGATCGGCCAGCGTCTGGCGCGTTATGCGCAGGCGTTCGACGTACCCGTGCTGGTGTGGGGCAGCGACAGCAGCCGCGCCGCAGCCGAGGCCGATGGCCACCGTGCAGCCGCCTCGCGCGAAGCATTCTTTGCCGAAGCAGATATTGTCAGCCTGAACCTTCGCCTGTCCGACCAGACACGCCACAGGGTGACCTTCGACGACCTGTCCCGCATGAAGCCCGACGCCTTGCTGGTGAACGTCAGCCGCGCAGAACTGATTGCCCCGGGTGCATTGCTGCAGGCGCTGGATGCCGGGCGGCCGGGTTACGCGGCGGTGGATGTGTACGAGGAGGAGCCGCTGCTCGACCCCACCCATCCGCTGCTGCGCCACCCACGCGTACTCAGTACGCCGCACGTGGGGTACGTGGAGAAGAACGGCTACGAGCTGTACTTTGGCGATGCGTTCGACAATGTGCTGGCGTTTTTCGAAGGGAAGCCAAAGAACGTTGCCAACCCGGAGGCCCTGGCGGCTCGACGCTGAGCCATTTGGGAGCAACGGTCTTGTTCACAATCCAGGAATTCGCACGATCACTGTGAGAGCGGGCGTGTCGAGGCGTTGAACCGCCGCGAACACCGGCGAAGCCGGTGCCATCCACTGCGCAGGATTCTTCGCAAGTAAACCCGCTCCCACAGGGACCGCGCAGGCTTCAGGCTTACGCAATACCTGTGGGAGCGGCTTTAGCCGCGAACACCGGCGAAGCCGGTGCCATCCACCGCGCAGGATTCTTCGCGGGTGAACCCGCTCCCACAGGGACCGCGCAGGCTTCAGGCTTATGCAGTACCTGTGGGAGCGGCTTTAGCCGCGAACACCGGCGAAGCCGGTGCCATCCACCGCGCAGGATTCTTCGCGGGTGAACCCGCTCCCACAGGGACCGCGCAGGCCTCAGGCTTATGCAGTACCTGTGGGAGCGGCTTTAGCCGCGAACAACGACGAAGCCGGTGCCATCCACCGCGCAGGATTCTTCGCGGGTGAACCCGCTCCCACAGGGACCGCGCAGGCTTCAGGCTTACGCAATACCTGCGGGAGCGGCTTTAGCCGCGAACACCGGCGAAGCCGGTGCCATCCACCGCGCGGGGTTCTTCGCGGGCATGCCCGCTCCCACAGGGGCCGCGCAGGCCTCAGGTTTGCCTTTAAGTTATGTTCAACCGAACAGGTTCAGCCCCAGCGCGAACACAGCCACCGCCAGCGCCACCAGCGGCACGGCATTGCGCCCCAGATACGCCGCCCAGTCGGTCCCGGTCAATTGCTGTAATTGCAGCTCGCATTCACGCTGGCGCTCCACCAGGCTGGTCAAATGCGTCTCGACGCTGTCAACGCGCTGAGCCTGGGTGCTGGTTGCCAGCGCAAGCCGCTTCAATGCCGTCGTCACCGTGGTAGACAACGCCTCCCTCGCCAGGTTGCTGGCGGCCAACTGCTCCTGGTACTGCTCCAGGCTCTTGCGGATCGCCCCTTCCTTCTGCACGCGGGCCAGGGTACTTGCCACCAGCTTGCGGTTCTGCACCTCGGCACTGGCCTGCAGCGCGGCCATTTCGATTGCATGCTGGCCTTGCACGCTTGCCAGACGCTCCACCTCTTGCCTGCACAAGGCATGACCATCGGCCAGCGCCAGCAGTTCGCCGAGCTGTTGCCTGAGTTCGCGCGCCACCCTCAGTGAACCGCAGGGGTCGCCATCCGGGTTCGCGGCGTCTGCGTGCAGGCGTTCGATTTCACTCGCCAGCGCATCGTTGAGGCCACGCAGTACCTTGTTATCGGAAGCAGCATCCAAACTGCCAAGGGTGGTCTCGATCACCCTGTCCACAATCGGCTTTGCGAGCGGGGTCAGAGTGCCGTGTTCGTATTGCTGGTTCATCAATTCCTGTCCGGATACAGCGGTAAGGGGCGGAAAGCTATCAAATTGGCATCATTGGATCCACTGATGAACGAGAGAATTGAGTTGCAGCGCCAGGTTAGGTGCTGCTGGGGCGGGTGCCGGAGGCCTAGGGGCTTTCGTCACCGCGCAGGCGTACACTTGCCTTCAGCACAGGCTCAGGAGTTGCTCAATGCCCTACCCCATCGAACAGAAACTGGTCATTGGCGTTGCCTCGAGTGCGCTGTTCGACCTCACCGTCTCGGATGACATCTACCAGACCCAAGGCGTCGAAGCGTACCGCCATCACCAGCAGCAGAACCTGGACGAGCCATTCCCGAAAGGCGTGGCGTTCCCGTTCATTCGCCGCTTCCTGAGCATCAACCAGGCCTTCCCCGAGCAACTGCCGGTAGAAGTGGTGCTGCTCTCGCGCAACTCACCGGAAACCGGCCTGCGGGTGTTTCGTTCGATCAACCACTACCAGCTGGACATCACCCGCGCGGCGTTCATGTCGGGCCGCTCGCCCTACGAGTACATCCCGGCATTCAACGCCTCGCTGTTCCTCAGCGCCAATGAGGAAGACGTGCAGAAAGCCATCGACGCCAACTACCCGGCCGGGCGGGTGCTGCCGACGCGCATCTACGATGACGAGATCGACACCGAGTTGCGGGTGGCCTTCGACTTCGATGGCGTGATTGCCGACGACGAGGCGGAGAGCGTGTACAAGCGCAACGACAACCTGGACGACTTTCAGGAGCACGAGCGCGTACACAAGGGTATTCCGCATTCGCCAGGGCCGCTGGCGGACCTGTACCGCAAGCTTTCGCTGATACGCATGCTGGAGGACCGCAAGCTGGCCGAGAACCCGGACTACAAGCGGATCTTGCGGATTGCCATTGTCACGGCGCGCAATGCCCCTTCACATGAGCGGGTAGTGACGACGTTGAAGGACTGGGGCGTATCGCCGGACGAGTGTTTCTTTCTCGGCGGCATGGAGAAGCCCAGGGTGCTGTCGATCCTTAAGCCGCATGTGTTCTTCGACGACCAGCGCAGTCATCTGCAATCGCCGGCGGGGGATTTGCCGATGGTGCATGTGCCGTTCGGGGTGGCGAACAGGGGGCGCTCGCTCGCGCTATCACCGAACGAGGCTCAGTTACCCACCCACTCGCCAATCGCCAACTCAACGTGAGCCTTCGGCAAATACTCCTGCTCGAGGCGCCCTCGCCGTTGACCCAACAGATACCGATAGAATTCAGCCTCATCGGCACGCAACCCGTCGGGCGCCATGAGCTGGGCCTTGGTTGGCTCAGCGACCGCGCTGCCTACCGAATACTGGTCAAACACCGCCCGCTCCATCAGCAGCCCTTCAAGCGTCGGCTGGTGTAGCCGTGCGCGGGCGAGCATTAGCAATCCCCAGGTGTCCATATCCCCCCAGTACGCAATCTGCTTTCCGGCCAGCTGCGCTGCCGCTAGCCATTGCAGATCCAGCCCTGAACCCAGCACAGCGATGGTGTCCGGGACCTCGGGCAGAAGATGAATGCATTGCTCATTTTCAACAACAAGCAACCTCGACCCCGGTAGTGAAGTTTCGGCGAGCTCTACTGTCGTAAGCCGAAGCCGTTTGAAAGGCAATAGACCTGCCTGTAGCGGAACGACCAACACCCAATGGCTGCCCTCTTCGAACGCATCCAGAAATGTCGTCAGGCCCTGTTCCGATACCGCCCCTTCAAAACGCTCGTCGAGCAGCTTCGTCAACAAGACCTGGTTACGTTCAAAAAACTTGGTATCCACTCCGTAGTCAGCAAGCAGACGCAAGGGCCGGCCACCGGCGCACCCAGGTGACAGTCGAGTAGCGACCTGAGCGGTGGCGATGACCTCTGCCGGCGACTTCGTGAGCCAGAGGCCACGCTGAGACACCAACAGTGCGCGGAACCTTGGGTCTACATGCTCGACCAGATGTTCGAGCCGTGCATACTCGCGACTGACTTCCAGGTTACCGGTTGCGGCTATCCAGTCAGATGGGTTATGCAAATGCCAGCGCACCGGAAGGAATATAGAGACTAACCCTGCCCGGTACCTGACAGGCTCCCACTCCACCTTGCCAATCGTCACCCCTCGCCAGCCCTCTACATGCTGCTGGACAGCCTGAACGTTATCGGCAAAAAAACGGGCCGTTGGCTTACCAATTTTGAAGCTGCGCGGCCAGTAGCCCGGGCTGAGCAAGCGCTCCACCCGTATGCTGGTCTGTTGCCATTGCCTGGCCAGTTTATGCCCAAGTTCAATCGGTGATTTCATGCGCCGCCTTCTGACGCTGTTGGTGGTGTTCATCCAGTGCTTCCCAACTCAAAGAAACCAGGCTGGACTCCACGCCACGCCGATGAACGACAACGGCAGAGCGCGTATGGTGACGCAGCAGGCGCATCTCTTTGTTGGGGGTTATGAATACCGCATGCAAACCGAACTCCCTCAAAGCTGCGATGATTCTGCCGGCTACCGCATGGGAGCTACGAGAGAACGCCTCATCGAGCACGATGGTGCCGAACAGGGGGCGGCTACTACCGTCCGGGCAAAGGGCATAGCTGAGCGAAGCCGTCAGCACGTACGAAGCGATGATCTCCTTCTCTCCACCACTTCCGCCTTGGGACCCCGTTCGGGTTTCGATGACACTGCCGCTCTGTCGATCGATCACCGACACCGCAAACTCCAGGCGAAACCGTGGATCCAGCAACGCCCTGGCACCTTGGGTCCGATTATGTTCCCCAGCCTCCTTGAGCAATTTCACCAGTGCCTGGAGAGCCTGGTAATGGCTCTCGCCTTCGTCATCCTTGAAACGCGCCGAGGTCAAGTGCCGCTGCGCTCGCTGGAGCGTGCGTACACTTTCATGGATGACTTTGCTCGCGACAAGGCGCAGGTAACGATCGGGCTGGAAGTCCACCCGGCGCATGGTGTTGTTCAGGTCTTCCAAGCGCTCTTCGATCATGGAAACTTCATGGTCGATGTAGCTGAGCAGTTGGGTCACACCATCGTCTGACGAGCGATTCAGGTACTCCAGAAAGCGCTTGAGCTTTTCCGGCAGAGCCTCTTCAGTCAGCACCCGCAGACGCTCCAGATACCTGGGTACATCCTCCAGCTCGCGCCCAGCTTCGGCCAATGCACCCGTATCGACCTTCAATGCATCGGACATACGCTTTGCAAGCTCAACCTGCTGAGCGCTCAGCTTTTCTCCCAGAGCCTTGAGTGCCTCTTGCAAGGCCCGCGCGTGCTTGCGCTCAAGCTCGAAAATGTCGGCGAGGTCATCCGGGGCGAGTGCAGGGAACTGGGCCGCTGCCAACTCGCGCTGTGCGTCGTTCAGCCCACTCTCGGCAGCATTGAATGCCTTGCGCGTGGCGAGTGCGGCCTGATCATGTCTTGCTTTGAGCGCTGCGCAGTGTTCGAGCTGTTGGCCAAGCTTCTGCTCCAGCCCTTGCAGTTCGCGCTCTGCCTCATCCAGCTCAGCCTTGACCTTGGCGAGATCTGAGTCAGGCCGGGTCAGGGCTTCCAGCTGGGCATGCAACGATTCCAGCTGGTGCTGAGCGCCCGGCAAGTCAATGTCCTCGAATTGCAATTCTGCGACACGATTCAAAAGGCCGGCCAATTCCTCCAATTGCCGCACGTTCTCGCGAGCACGCGATAGCGCCAGCCTCGCAGGCTCAAGTTGCTCGGTCAGTTCTGTGATCTGTGCAGCCAGGAAGGCCAGACGGTCACGGTTGTCAAAGCCGGTCAGCCACTCTTCGTCGAGGCGCTTCTGGTCTTGCTTGTCGAAAAAACGCGCCTTGCCCGACATCAGCCCCTGAGCCGTCATTGCATGAGGCGTATTGCGCAACTGCTCGGGGCTTTCAACGCAATGGCGGTCATTGTCTGCCAGCAGCGCCTTGACCGTTTCGCGATAGGCGTGCTCCTTGAAAAGCAGCTTGCGTGCATACCCGTCGCCGAAGAATACCGGCGGCGAAGCAGGGGCCTTGGTCTCGAGCAACCTGACGTGTAATCGGTTATGGCGCTGGTTTACCCAATGCAATGCAGCCTCGGCCGCCCCTGGTGGGACCAGGATACGTAACCGATGGCTGCCGATAGCCCGTTCGATGGCGCCCCGCCATGCCTGCTCATCTGGCTTGACCTGTACCAGTTCCGCTACAAAGGGCAACGCCAAATCATCAAGCCCAAGCGCCTGCGCCAGCTCACTACGAAACGCATGGAATGCACCGCCCAGGTTCGAGCCGGGCCGCCGCTCCACTTCCGCACGCTCTTGCTGCAAAGCTTTTAGCTTTTCGTTCAGATCCTTTTCGTCGATACCGGCCTGAAAAGCCAGCTCGCGCGCGCTATCGGTCTGCTGGGCCAGCGCATCGAGCCGCTGGCGGATTTGCGCTTGGTTAGCCATCAACGAAGGCGCCGACAGCTCGCCGGATAGCCCCAGACGGTCAGCCAGACGGCGATACTGATCAGCCTGCTGCTGGCGACGATCACAGAGCTTGCGCCAGTCCGCGATACGCTGCCGAAGCTGATCAATACCAGCACCGCCCACTTGCAGATAACGCTGGCGCTGCTGGTCGACCCGACCTTTCTGAGCATCAACGCAGCGCTGGCTGTGCTCACGTTCGGCGTCCGCCAGCTTACATTCAGCATCCAGCCGCTGGGTCTCGGCCAGCCACAGACGATAACCTTGCTCGGCAAACCAGACGGGAAGAATGATCTCCAGTGCCTGTTTATCTCGGTGTTGCCCCTGCAAGACCTTGAAACGCCGCCAGCTCTCGGCGACAGGCTGAAGAGAGCGCTGCTGCGTACGAGCGGTTTCCAGCTCCCGGTGGATATCGGTGAGGTCATCGAAGCTGCTGGCGACCTCCGCTGCCCGAGCGAACGCCGAGCGATCATCCAGCACCAGCTCGCGGAAGATTTCATCGATGCTGTTCAACTGCTTCAAGCCAGCGGCGCGGTTGAGTAAAGTGAATGCGTTCTCGCCCACTTCGAAATAGTCCCGCAACCGGGCCAGATAAGCTTTCTTGCTGGGGTATGGCCAGATACCCGTGGAATCTTTTTCCATCTGGCGCAAGGCCCGCATACCGCCGGCATGGTGCTGGTGAAGCCAATGCTCCAGAGTTTGTTCGGCTGATTCGGTCAGTATCCAGAGTTTCTTCAGGTCCGAGGCCAAAGAGCTGGAGCCTTCAAACCAAAGCACGGCTCCCAGCCGTACCTGTGCGCCGTCACGCTCGAGCGTGGCAGCGATTGCCGTGACCGTCTTGCCTTGACGCGCGATATGCGACTGGTCTGCACCACCATCACCTGGCCCGGACACCCCACGCACATAGGACACCAGATCGCGATCGCTTTCATGTCCCCCTGTAGACGCAAGGTTATAGCGCGGGTTGGCGCACAGTAGCGTCATCAGAGCATCGACCAGCGTGGTCTTTCCGCTCCCGGTGGGGCCGATCACGGCGGTGCCGGATGCATCGATATCAGCACGGTGATAACCCCGGAAACCGCCCCAGTTGTAGAGCTCCAGGCCGGTCAGGATGAACGTTTCACTGTCACGCCAAAGGGCTGTCTGCTTCATGCCTGGTCGTCCTCGCATTTTGATTCCGAACTCGGCGTAGCGCCAGTTTCCAGATGGGCGCGAAGCCATGCCACCAACGCTTGCAAGTTCTCCGGGTTGGCCAGGTGGGTAATGATGGGCCGGATGACGGCCCGGTCATGCGCGTCTGGTGCCGATACCAGGCCATGCCCCCTGAGCTGGTCGAGCAGCGTGATGACGCGGTTACGCTCCCTCGCTTCACTGCCGAGTTCGCCCAGGTAAACCTGCAGCTGCGGAATCAGCTCATCCACCGCGACTTGCGCCAGGCTGGCCCCTGTACCACTTTCCTGTTCGTAGACGATGAAGTGCTGCCGCAAGATCGCCACCAGCAAGGATTGCTCCAGGTTCAACCGCTGCCTGCGTACCAGTGGATGAGACCAGTCATCCTCTTCGTCCACCCCAGCCTGGCGAACGGTCACGAATATCAGCCCTCGCACATCGTCGATACCCATTGCAAGGTCAAGCGGCTCAAGAATACTGGCCACCTCTTCGGCATGAGCAAGCGCCGAACGGTACAGGTTAGGCTTCTGGCTTTCTTCAAGCAGCCCGTATTTGAGCAATTCCTGCACCGCCTCACGCACCTTTTGCGCAGTACGTCGTTCTTCGGTCGGTTCAGGGCCAGAGCCGTCCGTACATGATTCGTCTGCATCGACCTCGGAAAGCGGTACTTCATCATCAAGCTCAGGTTCGCCCGTGTTCGCAGCCCCGGCGATCCGATCAAAAACCCCTGCCATACCTATAGCTCCCAGTCGATATCCTTGAGTACCCCAGATTCGAGTTCGACATACGGCACGTTGAAGCGCCAGCGCCGGTCATCCTCGTCCGCCAGCTCCACCATTTGCCGCTCCTGCATCAGCACCTGGACCCCTGCTTCGCGCGCCATGGCCAGCCAGAGCGCAAGCGTTTCCAGGTCGTGGGTTGGCGGGAGCAAAGCGGCAAGCTCCCTCAAGCTCACAGGGCGACCTTGCTCGGCCAGCACGGCCAACGTGTCCTGAATCAGCGCTTCACGGTCCAACCCATCGAACGCATTCCAGAAGTCATCATCGATCTGCTCGAGCCCGGCGGGGTTGGGCCGTAAGTCCAGCTCGGCACTGGCGTCACTTTCCATATCCTTGAAACGCAGCCGCTCAATGGAAGGAACGCCGACAATGGCTACACCAACCGGTGGCAGGCATACCGTCGTGCGCCGCTCCGATTGGCGCTGCCAGTCGAGGTTCAAAGCCAGGTTGAAGAAGTCGTTCAGCAAGTGGCCTACACGATGATGCTCCGCTGCGAGCCCCGTCTTCATGAAGCCGCGCACATCTCGCTCGCTTCTTGCCCGCGCCTGTAGTACCGACTGTGACTCCTTCACCAGGCGCAGCGCGAGCCAACGCAACTCACGCTGCTGCGGACGTGTCAGCGCCTTGGGCGCTGCGGGGTGCGAGAGAATGGTCCGCAAGCGTTCACGCATCACCACCAGTTCGTCCGATTGACGGAGCTGTTGCTGAAAGCTCTCGAACACACGGCCTTCCGGCGTGTTGAGCAACGCGTCCTGGCCATCGAGCAGCCGGTCGACGACCTCGCCACGGTGAGCTTGCTCGCTGATGATCGATTGACGCAAGCCGCGGTCGGCCTCACGCCAGGAATCCTCCACCCGGCGAAAATCCGCGCGCAGGCTGGTAGCGAGGTTGAACACCTCGCGAATGCCCTCCACCGCTTGCGCTTCGTCCAGCACGTTGACGTGCCCGGACTGCGCCTGCTGCAGCTCACGCTCCAGGTCACTGATACGACGCCGCAGGCTGGCGATACGACTGGTGGGGCTGGGGTTAAGGCTGGTTTCCAGGTTCTCGATCTCGCGCTGGACCACCGAAAGCCGTGACGCGGTGGAGGTCATGAAGCGGTTGTCGAGGGAGTCTGCAAATTTGATGGCCGATTCCAGCGCATCAGTGGCATGGATACGCCCTTCTCTTTCCACTACCAACCGGCGTTTGATCCACTCCCGCAGTTCGCGGCCGGCCTGAACGTGTGTAGCGTCGGGATCGATGCTGAAAAGCTCCTCGCTGGCATAAGCAGCGAGCATATCGGACAGCGCCTGCAGCGCATCTTCCATGGCAATCCCATCGTGGGACCGCTCGAACAGAGTGCGCAGGCACCCCAGGACCAGCGGAGCCCGGCGAGAAGCGAGCAACACCCAGGCAGGGTGCTGGCTACGGGCGAAGACATAGCGTTCGGAATGTTGTTGCGCTTTCTCTTCCATGGCGATCAGTGCTCTGCGGACTGCGTTGAAAAGCGAGACTAGTCGGCTGCCAGATCGGTCGCAATCAATGGAAGAGGGTTGTTACAGGTTTGGGAAGGGGACTACAGAAAAAACTCTAAATCGTGCGATTTACATCAATTTCCACCCACTCCATGGTCGTGGTTGGGCGTCGTGGATGCCCGAGTGCCGCTTTCACAGCCCCTAAAAATACATTTATTCGATTTTATATTAAATATTAAATGCCTTTTTATAATATTAGCTTAGACTTAAAAAGTATTTTAAAACCATTTTTCATAGAGATATGTTCTCACCAGACCGACCCCTGACTGGTGGAGGCAAAGGAACCTAATACCTCCTTAAGCCTCAGGTCACCTCACCCGGCTCCGGTATCCAGGTATCCGAAATCCCATTCGATGCTGGTTACCTGGAAGCTGCAGCATGAAGCCTTTGCCCTACCCTGTTCGCCATCACCTGTCCGCCGCCGTTGCACTCGCCCTCTTCACGCCTACGGCCTTTGCCGAGCCTGCCGAAACGCCAGGCAACAAGTTGCCTACGGTCACCGTCACGGCGGAGCACCGCGAAGAAAACCTTCAGAAAACCCCGCTGGCGATCAGTGCCTTCGACGAACGCACCCTGCAGGATGCGCAGATCAACAACGTGCGCGACCTGTCCGGGCGGGTGCCCAACCTCACCCTGAACCGCCAGTCCATTTCCTACAGCGCACAAACCTACGGCATACGCGGCATTGGCGAGACCGACCCGATCCAGGAAGCGGCCGTTGCGGTGTACGCCGACGACCTGTACATCCCGCGGGCGATTTCCTCGATGCTGGACTTCAACGACGTGGAGCGCGTCGAAGTGCTGCGGGGCCCGCAAGGCACCTTGTACGGGCGCAACAGTGCCGCCGGCGCGATACGGGTGATCACCCGCGACCCGACCCAGCAGGCCCGCGCCTTCGTCGAGCTGGGTGCCGGCAACTACAACGCACAGAACGGCCGCCTGCTGGTCAGTGGGCCACTGGTGGACAACACCCTGTTCGGCAGCTTCTCGGCGATCCGCCTGACCCGCGACGGCACCGTGTACAACCGCACCCGTGACAAGGACGTCAACAACATCGAGATCCAGTCCTACCGCGGCAAGCTGCGCCTGGCCCCGCAGGATTCGCCCTGGGACGTGCAACTGACCCTGGCCGGCACTTTCGACCGCGGCGATACCACCAGCTATACGCCCTTCAACCCGGCTAACGGCCATTTCGACAAGTTCAAGACCTACAGCAGCCTCGACCCGAAGAACAAGCTGGACCAGGGCAGCGCGGTGCTGCGTGCGATCTACAACATCGATGACCATCTGAATTTCAAGTCGGTCACGGCCCGGTCCGAGTTCGACCAACCGGTGGACTACGACAACTCCGGCCAGGCCAACAGCGGCACCGCGTCGCCGATCCAGAACAACCTGATCACCTACAAGCAGCGCTACGCCACCCAGGAATTCCAGCTCAACGGCGAATACGACAGGTTCAGCTACACCCTCGGTGTGTACCTGTACAAGGAACGCTTCCGCGCCGAGCGCGACAGCCTGACCTTTTCGGTGGCGCAAAACCGGGTCAATGCCAGCGGGCAATACAGCACCACCGATACCGAAAGCTACGCGTTGTACGGCCAGAGCAATTACAAGCTCACCCCTCGCCTGTCCTTGACCACCGGCCTGCGCTACACCCACGAGCACAAGAACTTCGATTACACCAACTACGCCATCACCACCGACCGGGCAATCACCGGCACCAATTTCGCTGCCGAAACCAGCGATTCCTGGGCATCCCTCAGCCCCAAGGTTGGCCTGGAGTACGCCTGGAGCGACAACCTGGTGCAGTACGGCTATGTGGCCCGGGGCTTCAAGGCCGGCGGCTTCGACAACCGCGCGCCCACCCGCGCCGCTGCCGAGCAGGGCTTTGACCCGGAAAACGTCACCACCTATGAGGTGGGCTTCAAGGGCGACTTTGCCGATGGCCGCCTGCGCAGCAACATCGCCTTCTTCTACAACGACTACGACGACCTGCAGACCAATGCCTGGGACCCGGCCATCAGCGCCAACCTGCGCACCAACGTCGGCAGTGCCCACACCTACGGCGTGGAGCTGGAAAACACCGTGCTGCTGGCCCGCGACCTGCGCCTCACCGCCAACCTGGGCTACCTGAAAAGCCAGTACGACGACTTCCAGAACGCCAGTGGCCCCGGCGTGAGCGCCGACGGCAAGAAAATGATCTTTGCGCCGGAATGGAACGCCAGCCTTGGCCTGAACTGGACAGTGCCGGTCAACCTGCCGGGTGAGCTGGTGGCCAATACCGACTACCAGTACCAGACCCGCTCCTACGCCAACCCGCTTAACGCCGACATCTACGAAGTACCTGCCCAGGGCTTCTGGAATGCCAGCACCAGCTATGCCAGCGCGGACGGCCACTGGACCACCACCTTGTCGGTGAAGAACCTGCTCGACCGCGCCTACCCGCAAAGCATTGCCTACTCGGCCGCCAGCCGCACCGCCTACTACTCGGTCAACGACCCCCGCACCGTGCTGCTGAGCGTGCGCTACGAGCTGTAGCGCCGCGCTGAACGGACTCACTTTCCATTTGCAAGGAGAACACCCCATGGGCTTGACCCGTAGAGACCTTATTGCCCACCTGATGGCCGCCGGCAGCTACGGCGCCGCGCTTGGCAGCCTGTCCGCCCTGGGCCTGTTGCCCACAGCGGCCAAGGCCAGCACCTTCCAGCCGCTGGGCCTGCCGGCCGCGTCCGGCAACGGCAAGCGCGTGCTGGTGGTGGGGGCTGGCATCAGCGGCCTGGTGGCGGCCTATGAACTGGGCAAAGCCGGCTTTGAGGTGCGCGTACTGGAAGCGCGCGAGCGAATCGGCGGGCGCGCCTGGACACTGCGCAACGGCGACGAGATCCTGCACAACGACGGTAGCCGCCAGCAGGTGCGTTTCGACAACGGCCACTACTTCAATGCCGGCCCCGCACGCCTGCCCAGCCACCACCTGACCATCCTCGGCTACTGCCGCGAGCTGGGCGTGCCACTGGAAGTGCTGGTCAACAGCAGCCGCAACGCCCTCGCCCAACCGGACCTTGCGCAGCCACCGTTGCTGCTGCGCCAAGCGGTGAATGACACCCGTGGGCACCTCAGCGAACTGCTGTCGCGCAGCATCAGCGGCAAAGCGCTGGACAAGGAGCTGGACACCGGCGACCAAAAGGCCCTGCTGGACTTTCTCAAGGTGTACGGCGACCTCGACGAGCAGCGCCACTACAAGGGCTCGGTCCGCGCCGGCTACACCCGCTTCGCCGGGGCGGGCGACCAGACCCCGATCCAGCGCCAGCCCGTGGCACTCAAGCAACTGCTCAACCCTAACCTGATGCTGCCGCTGGTGTTCGACGAGATCCCGGAGTTTTCCGCCACCATGTTCCAGCCGGTGGGCGGCATGGACCAGATTGCCAAGGCCCTGTACGCCAAGGTGCAGAACAAGGTGCAACTGCACGCCGAAGTGCAGGCGATCCGCACCGGAGACAACACTAGCCAGGTCACCTGGCGCGACCGGCGCAGCGGCAAGACCCAGGTAGAAACCGCCGACTACGCCATCGTCACCATTCCCCTGCCACTGCTGGCCCGGGTCGACCACAACTTTGGCAAGACCACCCAGGCTGCCATCGCCCAGGCCAAGCCGGACCTGGCCAACAAGGTAGCGTGGCAGGCACCGCGCTTCTGGGAAAGCGAGTTCCAGATCTATGGCG
The DNA here is from genome assembly GCF_050058005.1 of Pseudomonas sp. WOUb67. Taxonomy (NCBI): domain Bacteria; kingdom Pseudomonadati; phylum Pseudomonadota; class Gammaproteobacteria; order Pseudomonadales; family Pseudomonadaceae; genus Pseudomonas; species Pseudomonas sp. WOUb67. The sequence goes on from NZ_CP170112.1 coordinate 4,780,632, forward strand.
GGCTCTCCTACATCAACCACGAAGCGCGGCTGCTGTGGTACCCCAGCGACCACCTGAACAGTGCCCAGGGCATCCTCGTCGGCACCTATAACACCGGCGAAGTGGCGCGCACCTTTGCCACGCGTTCGACAGAGCAGCAACTGGCGTCGTCGCGCCAGGCCGTGGAGTCGCTGCACCCGGGCCATGCCAGCAAGTTGCAGCGCGGGGTGGCGGTGAACTGGTCGAAGGTACCGTTCAGCGAAAGCCCGTGGATTGTCCATGACGTGCTGGCCGAGCCCGGCTATTCCCACCTCAACCAGCCCCAGGGCCGCACCTGGCTGGCCAGCGATGCACTGGCCCATGGCGGGGTGGGCATCTGGCAGAACAGCGCCGCCGACTCGGCCCGCCATGTGGTCGGGCAGATCGCCCGGCACGCCCTGCAACAGCAACGCGGCGTCGCCGCCTGAACAAGGAAGCCCTCTGATGAACAAAACTGCCCTGCTGCTTGGAGCCTTCATGTCACTGTCCGCACTTACCGCCCAGGCCGACACCATCAAGCGTGTCGACCCGCCAGGCTCGAAGTTCCCCATTTCGCAACTGGTCACCGTACCCGCCGGGACCTCGCTGACCTTCGTCAGCGGCACCTTGCCCGACGTTGCCGACCCCAAGGCGCCACCGCAGACCATTGCCGCCTATGGCAACACCGAAACCCAGACCCGCTCGGTGCTGAAAAAGATCCAGGCCGCCCTGCAGAGCCAGGGCCTGGGGCTGGGTGACGTGGTACAGCTGAGGGTGTTTCTGGTAGGCGACCCGGCCACCGAAGGCAAGCTGGATTTTGCCGGGCTGCAAGCCGCCTACACCGAATTTTTCGCCACCGCCGAGCAACCGAAAAAGCCAACCCGCACCGCCTTGCAGGTGGTGGCCCTGCCCCTGCCGGGCGCCCTGGTCGAGATCGAAGCGGTCGCTGCAAAAGCGCCCTGATACGCCGTTAAGCCATTCCCCCTATTGCTTGCCTGCCGGGCCCACCTGGCGGGCGGCCCCTGTGCACCCGCTGTTCGACAGCGCTCATGGAGAGCGAACATGCTTCACGCCTTGAAACTGCCCAGCCCGCGCCTGCAACCCGCACTGCTGACCATGGCCCTTGGTACCATCGGCCTGGCCGCGCCGGATGCATTTGCCGAAAGCGCTGCCCAGGCCACGGCCCCGTCACAGCTGGGTACCGTGATCGTCACCGGCAACCGCGGCTCGGAAAAACGCACCGTCACCACCAGCCCGGTGCCGATCGATGTGATCAGCGCCAAGCAACTGCAGCAAACCGGCAAGCCCGGCCTGATGGAAGCCCTCAGCGCCAGCGTGCCGTCCTTCACCTTGCCGGAGAAGACCGGCTGGGACGCCAGCGGCATGGCCCGAGCGCCCAGCCTGCGCGGGCTGAATGCGGCCCAGGTGCTGGTGCTGGTGAACGGCAAGCGCCGCCATACGAGTGCCAACCTGAACATCAGCGGCATCCAGGCGGGCGCAGCGCCCACCGACCTTGACCTGATCCCCATCAGCCTTATCGACCACGTCGAGGTGCTGCGCGATGGCGCAGCCGCCCAGTACGGCTCCGACGCCATCGCCGGGGTGATCAACGTGATCCTCAAGGCCGACGCTTCCGGCACCTCGGTGACCAACGCAGGCCAGGGTTACGACGGCAAGAAGCAGACCGTGCAGCAAGGCTTGAACAAGGGCTTCGAGATCGGCGACAGCGGCATCGTGCAGTTGGCCCTGGATGCGCGCAGCCAGAACGACGACAACAAGGCCAGCGCCAACGGCTACAGCTATGCCGAAGCCTTCGACAAGGCCGGCAAGTCGACCTACGGCGGCTACGGCACGCCGAAGATCAACCTGCTGACCCTGGGCTATAACGCCGAGCTGCCGCTAAGCGACGACCTGACCCTGTATTCCTTCACCACCTATTCGCACCGCAAGGCCGAACAGGGCCAGAACTTCCGCCTGCCGACCATCACCAACACCATCACCACCGGCCCCAACGGCTACCCCAGCGGCTACACGCCCACCTGGTATATCGAGGAAGATGATGTGCAGGGGGCCTTCGGTGCCAAGGGCAATGCCGGGGAATGGGCCTGGGACCTGTCCAGCACCTACGGGCGCAACGAGGCGCTGCAGGGCACCACGCACAACCAGAACGCCTCGCTGGGCGAGGCCACGCCCAACCACTTTGAATCGGGCACCTGGATTGCCACACAGCTGACCAGCAACCTGGACCTGCAGCGCAGCTTCGACATCGGCCTGGACAAGCCGCTTGACCTGTCCTGGGGCCTGGAACACCGACGTGATACCTACCAGGTGCGCGAGGGCGACTGGGCCTCATGGGCCAACGGCGGCTACTGCCGGGCACCCGGTGACTGCGCCGCCTCCGGTGCACAGGTCACCAACGGCATCTCGCCGGACGAAGCCACCAGCACCAGCCGCAACAGCGTGGCCAGCTACATCGACGTTGGCTTCAACCCGCTGCCACAGTGGTACCTGGGCAGCGCGCTGCGCTACGAGCATTACAACCGAGGGGTGGGCGCCACCCGCAGCGGCAAGTTGACCACCCGCTACGAGTTCACCCCCGAGCTGGCCGTGCGCGCCACGGTCAGCAACGGCTTTCGCGCACCGTCACTGGCCAACAGGCTGTTCAGCGCCCGCTCGACCACCTACGGCGTGGTCAATGGCGTGTACCAGTCGATCAACTACGGTGTACTGCCAGTGGACTCGGCCGCAGCCAAAGCCTTGGGCGCGGAGGCACTCAAGCCAGAGCGCTCGACCAACTACAGCCTGGGCCTGACCTACCAGCCTGCCCCGCAGCTGTCGTTTACCGCAGATGCCTACGTGATCAACGTGCGCGACCGCATCACCCTCACTGGCACCCTGCTGGGCGACGAAGTGACCCAGGCGCTGCTGGACAACGGCATCGACTCCACCTCTGGCGGGCGCTATTTCACCAACGGCGCCAACACCCGCACCAAGGGCCTGGACCTGGTCGGCAATTTCGACCAGAACCTGGGCAACTGGGGCCAACTGAAATGGACCGCCGCTTTCAACTGGAACCAGACGCAGATCCTGAGCTACAAGGAGAACGTCAATATCCAGGGCACGGACTACAGCCTGATGGACCGCCAGGCGCGCAACTTCCTCACTGAAGTGCAGCCGCACACCAAGTTGATCCTGGGTGCCAACTGGCAACGCGACCGCTGGACCAGCAACCTGACCCTGACCCGCTACGGGTCCTGGCGCGAGGTGAACTCGGCCACCGACCGCAGCCTGGACCGTGAGTACAAGGCGCGCTGGATCACCGATATCGACGTGGGGTATCAGCTCACCAAAGACCTCAACCTGGCCGTGGGGGCGCAGAACCTGTTTGATGTTTACCCCGAGCGGCAGAACCCCAGCAGCAAGACCATGACCAAGGGGTATGGGGCGTATTCGCCTTATGGTTTTACCGGGGGTTACTACTTCACCCGGCTGACGTACAACTTCTGATGTGCACCGTTGGCGTACTGGGGCTTAGGCATGTCCCGCTTTACCCTGTGTGAGCAACTGTCTGGCATTATCACTCAGGCTACCGCATCACACGGTAGGAGCAGCCTTGTGCTGCGAAGAGGCCATTGCTGTCGAAGATGATCTTTGGCTCTACCGGCCACTTCGCAGCACAAGGCTGCTCCTACAGGTCCTGTGCTTGCCTTGGCGTCGACGCCGGCCAAGTGGGAGCGGGATTCATTCGAGACATGAGGCGCACCTAATGAGCCTGATCCCCGGATTATCTGACAAAACCTGCGTATTGGTATGTGGTGCAAGCCGAGGTATCGGCCTGGCGCTGTGTACAGCGTTGCTCGCCCGCGATGATGTAAGCCGGGTCTGGGCTGTGTCCCGGCACGCCAGCACCGCTGACGGGCTGCTTGCCCTTGCCCGGGCACATGGCGAACGCGTGGTACTGCTGGATTGCGATGCGCGCGACGAGCTGGCGCTGGCGGCGCTTGCACGCGGGGTGGGCCTTGCCTGCCCGCACCTTCACCTGGTTATCAGCACACTCGGTATCCTTCACCAGGAGGGCACCAAAGCCGAGAAGTCGCTGGCCCAACTGGACCTCACCAGCCTGCAGGCCAGCTTTGCCACCAATGCATTTGCGCCGATCCTGTTGCTCAAGCATCTGTTGCCACTGCTGCGTAAACAGCCCGCCACTTTTGCCGCGCTGTCGGCCAGGGTCGGTTCGATCAGCGACAATCGTCTGGGTGGCTGGTACAGCTATCGCGCGAGCAAGGCGGCGCTGAACCAGTTGCTGCACACGGCAAGCATCGAACTGAAACGCCTGAACCCGGCCGCCACGGTGCTGGCGCTGCATCCGGGGACTACCGATACCGAGCTGTCGCGGCCGTTTCAGGGGAATGTGCCGGAGGGGAAGCTGTTTGCGCCAGCCTTTGCTGCGCAGTGCGTTATCGAATTACTGGGACGGCTTGGGCCTGCGCAGAGCGGCAGCTTTTGGGCATGGGATGGCGAGCGGATACCCTGGTAAACGCAGACCGCGCGCCCTGTGTAGGCAACTGCCGTACACAACCATTCAGAAGCTTGCGCGATCCTTGTGGGAGCGGTTTTAGCCGCGAACTCCGGCTAAGCCGGTGCCATCCACCGCGGTGGATTCTTCGCGGGTAAACCCGCTCCCATAGGGAAAGCGAACCACCGAAGCGCGCAGTTCACTGCGCCATGATGGCTATCGCCATTCAACTGGGCCAGCAGGACTGGCGAATGACGCTGCAGAAGTTCCCGGGCCGGAATGCCGGCTCCTTGTCCGCAATCACATCCGCCTTCGCATTGCCAAACGTGGTTTGCGGCTTGTGTCGAATGCCGTTGTAAAACGCCTGGATAATCGCCTCCTTGAAGTGCTCCCCGCGCGGGTGCGCCTGGACCACGGCATCCCGTGCAGCGATACCCAGCCCCTCGTGATGCATGCCCAGCACATCAGTCTCCACGCCCGCTGTAACCAAGGCAATCAACGGGTGCATATGCTCTGGAATGCCCGGCGTGGTGTGCAGCGCAATCGCCGTCCATACACGCTCGACATCACGCTCATCCACGCCATGGCGCTGGAGAAAATCACGCGCCGCGTTGGCGCCATCCACTTCAAAACGGCAGCACTCACTGCTGTGCGCATGGGTCAGCCCCATGTCATGGAACATGCAGCCTGCGTACAACAGCTCACTGTCGTAGCGCAGCCCCAGGCGCTGGCCGGCAAGTGCCGCGAAGTAGAACACCCGGCTGGAATGGTGGAACAGCAAAGGGGAAGCCGTGTCGCGGACAAGCTCGGTGATTTCCCGGGCCATAGCGCTGTCAGGCAGCTGGATACCGGCAATGGATGAGGACATGGTCGCTCCTTGGGTGGGTTGATGACGCGTTCAGTCTGCGGTCACGCCTGAGCGTCCTCAATTGACTTATAGCGCCAGATACTGCCATTGTCGGTGGATAACGGACGTGCTGCAAAATGCCCGGAGCCACCATGTCCCCTCCCCCATTACGATTGCGATCCTGGCCATGCCCGGCGTGCAAATGCTGGATGCCTGCGGCCCGCTGGATTTGTTCGCCGAGGCCAATCGCCAGCTCGGCCGCGACGCCTATCGCCTGCTACTGCTGGCTTGCGAACCGGGGCCGTTAGTGAGCTCTTCCGGCACGCGGCTGTTTGCCGATGGCTGGATCGGGGAAGACCTGCCAGCCATTGACACCTTGCTGGTCGCGGGTACGCCGCAAGCCGCCGACCAGTACCTGCGCCCCGGCATTCTTGACTGGCTGCACCAACGCGCAGGCGCTTGCCGTCGATATGGCTCGGTGTGCACGGGGGCTTTTGCTCTGGCAGCCGCCGGGCTGCTGGATAACCGCCGTGTCACGACGCATTGGGCGGTGGCCGAAGCACTTGCCGAGCGTTACCCACATGTGCACGTGGATGCCGACGCCATCCACGTGCGCGACGGCAAGCTGCGTACCGCTGCCGGGGTGACAGCGGGGCTGGATTTGGCACTGGCTTTGGTGGAAGAGGACCTGGGGCGGGACATTGCCAGGCAGGTGGCGGGGCATCTGGTGATGTACTTCAAGCGGCCGGGCGGGCAATTGCAATTCAGCCGCCAGGGCGACACATCACCGATCGGGCGCTCGGCCATACAGGGGTTGCAACGCTACGTGGCTGCCAACCCTGCGCTTGAGCACGGCGTGGCCAGCCTGGCGGCACGGGTGGGGCTTAGCCCCCGGCATTTTGCGCGCGTGTTCCAACACGATGTGGGCATGACCCCGGCGGCCTGGGTAGAGCTGGCACGGGTGAACGCGGCGCGGGCGCGGCTGGAAGCTGGGCAAGAGGCGCCGAAACAGGTGGCGGCGCTGTGCGGGTTTGCCAATGCCGACACGTTACGGCGGGCGTTTGTGAAGCATGTGGGGGTGACGCCAGCAGAGTATCGCAAGCGCTTTGGGCGCTCGGGGTGAGCTCATTTGTGTAGCATGCTCCCGCGCCGGGTGCGCTATTGCACCCCGGCCGAGGCAGTGCGTTCCATCGCGAGGTCAGCTCAGCGAGGGCCGCCGCCCTGATGGCCACCAAAGCCACCGCCACCACCGTGGCCACCACCATGACCACCGCCACCACCCGGCGGCATGAACATCCAGCAACCGGACAAGGCAGATACCAGCGCCACAACCAGGGCTGCGCGGAAAAGGTGTTTCGACTTCATTGGAACGCTCCACAGGGTTAGATCAGCTGCCTGCCAGTAGCCGGTTCGGCAGCGGGCGGATTCTAGAGCTGCGGTGTGATGGCACGGGGAAACTTTGCATATCTTTACAGTGGGTGCAGGCACTGGGAGCACCATTGAAGGGAAGCAGCCATGGCCTCCTTGACCCACGCCCTCCCGCCGCCGCATGCTCGAACACTTCCACCCCACGCTCAAGGAACGATTGCATGAAGCTGGAAACTCTCGCCATCCACGCGGGCTTCAGCCCCGACCCGACCACCAAGGCGGTGGCTGTACCGATCTACCAGACCACCTCCTTCGCCTTCGACGACACCCAGCACGGCGCCGACCTGTTCGACCTGAAAGTGGCCGGCAACATCTACTCGCGCATCATGAACCCCACCAACGATGTGCTCGAGCAGCGTATGGCCGCCCTTGAAGGCGGGGTCGGCGCGCTGGCGGTGGCCTCGGGCATGGCGGCCATCACCTACGCCATCCAGACCGTCGCCGAGGCCGGCGACAACATTGTCTCGGTGGCCAAGCTGTACGGCGGCACCTACAACCTGCTGGCCCACACCCTGCCGCGCATGGGCATTCAAACCCGCTTCGCCGCCCATGACGACATCGCCGCGCTCGAGGCGTTGATCGACGCGCGCACCAAGGCGGTATTCTGCGAATCCATCGGCAACCCCGCTGGCAATATCGTCGATATCGCCACGCTGGCCGAGGCCGCCCACCGTCACGGCGTGCCACTGATCGTCGACAACACCGTGGCAACCCCGGTGCTGTGCCGACCGTTCGAACATGGCGCGGACATCGTCGTGCACTCGCTGACCAAGTACATCGGCGGCCACGGCACCAGCATCGGCGGCATCGTCATCGACTCCGGCACGTTCCCCTGGGCCGACAACAAGGAACGTTTCGCCCTGCTCAACACCCCCGACCCGTCCTACCACGGCGTCACCTACACCGAAGCCTTCGGCCCCGCCGCCTTCATTGGCCGCTGCCGCGTGGTGCCGTTGCGCAACACGGGCGCTGCGCTGTCGCCGTTCAACGCCTTCCTGATCCTGCAAGGCCTGGAAACCCTGGCCCTGCGCATGGAGCGCCACACCGAGAACGCGCTGAAGGTCGCCCACTACCTGCAAGCCCACGAGCAGGTGGCCTGGGTGAAGTATGCCGGGCTACCCGACCACCCCGAGCATGAACTGGCCCAGCGCTACACCGGCGGCAAGCCGGCGTCGATCCTGTCGTTCGGCATCAAGGGCGGCCAGGCGGCCGGTGCGCGGTTCATCGATGCGTTGCAGCTGGTGGTGCGCCTGGTGAACATCGGCGACGCCAAGTCACTGGCCTGCCACCCCGCCTCCACCACCCACCGCCAGCTCAACGACGAGGAGCTGGAAAAGGCCGGTGTACCGCGGGACATGGTGCGCCTGTCGATCGGCATCGAGCACAGCGACGACATCATCGCCGACCTGGCCCAGGCCCTGGAGGCCAGCCGCGGGTGATTCATCCGCGCCCCACCCAATGCCGACGGCGGGCGCACTGTCATCTAGCCTGGATACACCTGCAATGACGCTGTTCTACCTGAAACTCATCGTCACGCCCCTGCTGATGTGGGCCATCTCCCTCGCCTCGCGGCGCTGGGGCGGTTTGCTCGGTGGTTTGCTTTCCGGCCTGCCGATCACCTCGGCGTTGGTAATGACCTTTTTGTGCCTGGAACAGGGCACGGCCTTCGCCTTGGGCGCAATACCCGGCGCACTGGGCGGCCTGGCAGCGGTGCAGGCCACCTACACCTTCTACCTGTTGGCCACGCGCAGGCTCGGCATCGCCGCGGCCGTGCTGCTGGCGTTGCTGTTCTATGGCTTGGTTGGGTATGCGTTTACCCACTGGGGCAGCTTGTACCTGTCGATTGCCGCGACGCTGGTGCTGATCGGCGTGCTGATTCGCGCCAGCGGCAGTGAGCCCAAGCCCGACACACTGGCCCGCCCCCGTCAGCGGTTTTGGGAGATCCCCCTGCGCATGGTGTCTGCGACTTGCCTGCTGATGATCATCACCAGCCTGGCCAGTTGGCTGGGCCCGGCGACCAGCGGGATGCTCGCGCCGATACCGGTGATTGCCTGGCCGCTGGTGGTGTTCGCCCATGTGCAAAATGGCCGGGCCGGGATGGCGGCGATGGTGCGGGGTAATGCGATCGGAGCAGTGGGAGTGATCGCGTTTTATCTTGTGCTGGCGGGGCTGCTCGAAGTGTGGGGCGTTGGCCTGGCTATCGGGCTGGCCATGCTTTGCGCCGTGGTGCTGACCGTTGGGCTGGCCACTGTATTACGGCGGCGTTGATGCGCCAGTGGGGCTGCTGCGCAGCCCATCGCAGGCAAGCCAGCTCCTACACAGGGACCGCGCAGCCTCTGAGCTCAGCGCCCAACCTGTGGGAGCGGGCTTGCCCGCGAACACCGGCACAGCCGGTGCCATACGCCGCGCAGGATGCTTCGCGGGTGAACCCGCTCCCACAGTGCTGTGCCAGATCAATGAATTGAGGTAACCCATGGAGTATCAGATTCGCAGGGCGCGACCAGAGGATGCTGCGGGTATTAGCCGAGTGATCATCGCTGCCCTGCGGCAGACAAATGCAGCGGACTACGATGCCGCGACCATTGCCAGGGTCGAGCAGTCGTTCAGCGAAGCGGGCATTGTTGGCCTGCTGGGTAAACGCCTGATCTTCGTTGCGGCTGATCACGATGAGGTCGTGGCTACTGCCAGCCTTGAAGATGATGTAGTCAGAAGCGTGTTCGTCGGCCCCGAGTATCAGCGGTCAGGTATCGGCGAGCAGTTGATGCTCGCAGTCGAGAACGAGGCGCTTGTGCGGGGATCGCAACGGTTGCGAGTGCCCTCTTCGATTACGGCGCAGGGTTTCTATACGCGCTTGGGGTATCGCAAAGTGCGGGATGAATTCCATGGGGATGAACGTACGATCATCATGGAGAAACGGCTGATCGGGCCATGATGGCCGGGTCTGGACGCTGTACTGGTGGCAGCGAGTTGTTAGGTGAGCCCAAGTAGTGGGTTGACTGAGTCTGTCTGCAATGCCGAAAAAATCAGATGTAGTCGATCCTCTTTTCAAAAACCTTAACCAAAGGTTCTAATGAAAGGACCAGCACAATTCCGAATGGCAGCAACCACGTGCGGGGCACGCTCGCTCAGCTCTGCCGAGCTTTTCAGCACCTGCTCCAATGCTTGCAATTGGTCGCGGATAACCTCTTGCGGGCGGGATACATCACACACCTTGGCAAACTCCAGGAGCCCCTGACGCGAAGCAAATAGTGACTTGTTGCCGGCTAGATCCAACGCCAATACGTCCTCGGGAATGTAGGCCGTGGTGTTGACGATATCGTAGGCCGGTGCCAAGTGTGCATCGCGCTGGGTAGGGTCGGAGTACAGCAGCCCAAAGTTCTTTAAATGGGCATCACCGTTCCCGACAATGCAACTCAAACTCACGATCGCGAACAACTGCGCCAACGAGCTGTGCACCGCTGATGGTGGGCAGAACAGGCGGATGGCCTTGGCGATAGCAGAATAACTTTTGCTGTATTTCTGTTCGGCGGCCAAGCCCATCAATGCCGCCATGTCCTCAAAACCGATAGGGGTGAGGTGCTCGTCCCGGTCAAAGCGGCGCATAACGAACAGCTTGGTATTATCAGACAGATAGAACTCAGGTACCGCGACCCCGGCCTTCCTGGCCACGGACATGCACAAATACTCGTTGATCGCCAAACCGGGAAACTCATCCCGGCCGCTCTTGATGATCAAGTCAGAGGTTTTCGAGGTGACGCGTTGCGGCGCGATACCCTGCTGCTCCGGCACAAGCACTTTGGGCTGAACCCCAGATATGCCCGCGCGCAATATGTAACGGTCCACCAGGCCGGCAAAGATATCCTCGGCCCCATCCCAGGCCAGGATTTCCTCCAGCTTTTCTCCCGGAAACTGCTGGCGTCGCAAGAGCGCATCGACCTGCGCTGAGCTCACTGACACACGCCCGATTGGCGAGCTACTACCAGACAAGGCCAGCAAAAGCATGGGATCGACATTCACCACTTTGGCTAGCCGATTACGTAACTGTTCAAGCACGTAGCCTTCAGGCAGGTTCATCTGAAAGATCGGATGCAACTCTCTGTGGCGGTATTCCTCCAAGCGCATGGGCATCAGCAAGCTGATCGCAGAGGATGCCTTGGCCTCCTCACGGTAGCGGAACAGATAGTCTGCACCTGCGCCAAAGATCTTCCCGCTCGCGCCCTCTGGCGTTGCCACCTGCAACAGAGTTGTCATCAGTCGAACACCCCTTGGATCTCATCCAACGTAGGCATGGCAGCTGCCATAAGCGCAAATTCACAGTCCAAAGCTCCAGCCACTCTTGCATAGGCTGTCATACCCACCGTGGGATCGCCCTTCTCGATGGCAATGATCTTCTGCCGCGTGATGCCAGCCAAAACGGCGAGCCCGGCTTGCGTGAGCCCGCGATGGAGACGGCGGGTACGTAGCTGTTCGCCAAGACGGCTGATAATCAATGAATAGTCCATGTTCCGTATACGTGACAAACATTAGTAAATGTAACGTATACGCAACTCTCGCCGAAATCAAAGCTTATCGCACCTGTGAGCGACGGAGTGCGTGAAAAAATGACTGCATGTTGCTTTGACACCCTGTGAGTAGGCTTACCCCGCTAAGCATGCAGTTGTCCCCTCAAGGGGACATCGCCCGCTGCCGCCTGAAGTACAGTCGATTGCACACCTGAAAAGCTACAAAAATAAGGATGTGCACCGCCATGCATCAGCCCCACAGCGAGCCCCGCCGCTCCCTCTATTTCAACTATCACGTCTTCCCCGCCCACACCGCCAGCGTCGGCGCTGCCCGCCCGGAACGCAAGCCCGTAGTGGTGGTAGGCGCTGGCCCGATTGGCCTGACCACAGCCCTGGACCTCGCCCGTAACGGCATAGCCTGCGTGGTGCTGGCAGCGGAACGGCAAGTGAGCGAGGGCAGCCGGGCAATCGTGTTCACCCGGCGCTCGATGGAAATCTTGCAGCAAGTAGGCGTCGCCGACCGGGTCTGCGAGCTTGGCTTGCCGTGGAGCTGTGGCAATTCGTTCTACCGCAACCAGCTGGTATTTCGTATGGAAAACCCACACGACCCGGACGACCGCTACGCGCCCATGACCAACCTGCAGCAGCCCTGCCTGGAGCAGTTTCTGGTCGAGGCCGCCGAGGCTCATCCGTTGGTAGAACTGCGCTGGGGCAACCGGGTGACCGACCTGGCCCAGCCTGACGACTTCGCCCGACTGAGCATCGACACCCCCGCCGGCAGCTATGAGCTGGACGCTGACTGGGTAGTTGCGGCTGACGGCGCCCGCTCGACACTGCGAACACTGCTGGACCTGAAACTGGAAGGTACCGCTTACGAAGGCCGCTTCGTGATCGCCGATATCAAGATTGACCTGGGCCTGCCCACCGAGCGCCTGGCCTACTTCGACCCTGCCTGGAACCCGGGCAACACCGTATTGATGCACCGCGAACCGGGTGATATCTGGCGCATCGACTACCAACTGCCCGAAAACGAAACCCCGGAGCAGGCGTTGCAACCGGAGTCACTGCGCGAACGCATCAACGCCCAGCTGCACATGCTTGGCGTTGAAGACCCACAGTGGGAAATGGACTGGAGCTCGGTCTATTCAGCCCGCGCGCTGACCCTGCCGGATTACATCCACAAACGCGTGATTTTCGCCGGAGACGCGGCGCACCTGTTGCCGATTTTCGGTGTGCGTGGCGCCAACACCGGGTTCCAGGACTGCCATGGCCTGGTGTGGAAACTGGCCCTCACCCTCAAGGGTTTGGCAGGCCCCAAACTGTTGCAGTCCTATTCCACCGAACGCGTCAGTGCAGCGCGGGAAATCATCAGCGAGGCCGGCAAGAGCACCCGGTTCATGGCGCCACCCACTGCGGGCTACCGCCTGGTACGCGACGCGGTGTTGTCGCTGTCGCTGACCCAGGCGTTCGTCCGCCCGTTGTACCACTGGCGCACCTCGCGGCCACACGACTACGCGGACTCGGTGCTCAACTGTGCAACTGACGACAACGAACGTTTCACGGCCGGCCCGCGCAACGGCGCCCCGCTGCTGAACATACGGCTGGCCGAAGACGACTACCTGTTCGACCGTTTGGGCGCCTGCTTCTACCTGCTCTATTTCACCGACAGTGATTGCATTCCAAATGACGTGGTCCAGCAGGCGACTGCCATTTGCAGCAGCGGCGTGCCCTTGCAGATCATCGCGATTGCTCAAAACGCCGAGGCCGGCGTCAGCGGTGCAGACCAACTGATGGACGACACCACCGGCCGTATCGCTACCAAATATGGCATCACCCGCAATGGCGCCTATCTGGTGCGCCCAGACCAGCACATCTGCGCCCGCTGGCTGCAGGTCTCGGCCGCACAACTGCAATCCGCCATCGACACCGCCCTGGGCAAGCACTGAGAGGAAGCGCCATGAACACCCTGACCGCAACAGACCTGGAAGTGGTTTACGACGTACTGGCAGACGCTTTGGACCAGGCCACGCCGGCCAAGGCCGAGCTGTTCCTGACCAAGCTGGCGCTGCTCAGCGCCCATGCACTCGGCGATGCCCAGGCCTTCACCGAGCTAGCCCAGTGCGCGCTTCAGGACCTATAGAACCTGCACTTGCCAATGCACCGGAGCCGGTGCCGCTGAAACCAATAATAATCAGGCGCCCACATGCATCAGACCACTGCCCCTGTCACCGCGATAAAAACCGCCAGCAGTCCCCAGCAAGCCGTGATGCGCAAAGTGTCCAGGCGCCTGCTCGGCTTTCTGTTCCTGTGCTTTGTGCTGTCGTTTCTCGACCGGATCAACATCGGCTTTGCCGGCCTGACCATGATGGGCGACCTGGGCCTGAGCAGTACCCAGTTCGGCATGGCCACCACGCTGTTCTACATCGCCTATATCGCCTGTGGTATCCCCAGCAACATGGCCTTGGCCAAGGTGGGTGCACGCAAATGGATCGGCAGCCTGATGATCGCCTGGGGGCTGGCTTCGACCGCGACCCTGTTCGCGACCGATGCCAGCAGCCTGTACCTGCTGCGGATTCTGGTGGGTATCACTGAAGCCGGCTTTCTGCCCGGCGTGCTGCTGTACCTGACGTTCTGGTTCCCGGCGGCCTACCGGGCACGCGCCAATGCCCTGTTCATGATCGCGATGCCATTTACCGCAGGCTTCGGGTCGGCGCTCTCGGGGTTGATACTGGGCCTGGATGGTGTGTGGGGCTTGCACGGCTGGCAGTGGCTGTTCCTGCTCGAAGGCATGCCTTCGGTGATCATGGGCTTTGTGGTGTTCGGCTACCTGAACGACACGCCCCACCAGGCCCGCTGGCTCAGCCCCGAAGACAAACAACAGCTGCAACATGCCCTGGCCGCGGACAACCCGCCATCAACCCGCACAGCAGAGGATGAGCCCGGCAGCCTGCTGCGCGAAATGCTCTCGCCAACCGTGCTGATGTTCAGCCTGGTGTACTTCTGCCTGGTCAACACGCTGGCGATGATCGCCGTGTGGACACCGATGATCATCAAGAGCATCAGTGCCGCCGACAGCAGTAACAGCACCATTGGTTTGCTGGCGATGATTCCGCAGGTGTGCACCATCATCGGCATGGTGGTGTGGGGGCTGCACTCCGACCGCAGCCAGGAACGCAAATGGCACCTGGTGCTGCCCATGCTGATGGCCGCTGCCGGCTGGATGTTTGCCGCCTATGCCAGTAACCCGATGGTGCAACTGTGCGGCATTTGCATGGCCGCCACGGGGTCGTACACCGCCATGTCGATTTTCTGGACTACACCGGACCAGGCGCTGACGTTCAGGGCCCGGGCCATTGGCATTGCGGTGATCAATGCGTTCGGCAACATAGGGTCGGCGCTGAACCCGCTGGTGGTGGGCTGGCTGAAGGACCTGACCCACAGCTTCACGGCCGGGATTGTCTATGCCACGGTGCTGCTGGTGGTAGGCGCGTTGTTGACCTTCATGCTGCCCCTGCCCTCGCCCACATCGATTCCAAAGCATGCACAAAAGCTGTAACCGACAGCGCGACGCCGCGATACACCCGAGCCTTGCGCAGCACCTGTGGGAGCGGGTTCACCCGCGAAGAATCCAACGCGGTGGATGGCACCGGCGCTGCCGGTGTTCGCGGCTAAAGCCGCTCCTACAGGTATTACGCAAACCTGAAGCCGGCGCAGTACCTGTGGGAGCGGGTTCACCCGCGAAGAATCCAACGCGGTGGATGGCACCGGCGCTGCCGGTGTTCGCGGCTAAAGCCGCTCCTACAGGTATTACGCAAGCCTGAAGCCGGCGCGGTACCTGTGGGAGCGGGTTCACCCGCGAAGAATCCAACGCGGTGGATGGCACCGGCGCTGCCGGTGTTCGCGGGCGCGCCCGCTCCCACAAGCCTCTGCATGACTCGACAGCCCGTGAGTGGGCAGTTGTGTGAGTGTCCAGTGGCTCATTTAGAGACGTTTCCTACAAGGTTTTAGGACGCCCCATGAACCTCCGGCAAGTGATTCCTCGTTAGTGTTCAGGGACCATCACGGTCCCTTTCAATGCGAGGTCGTTTTTGACAATCAGCCAACGTATCGCCATTGCGGTAGCCGAAGCCGGGCTGCCGCACGACCAGTGCATGTCCTGCGAACGCCAGGGCCTGCCGATCCTGCCCCTGCGCCGTGCGCTGGTGCCGGATACCCGACCGGAGTGCATCACGACCGTTGCGGGCAGCCTGCATATCTCGGCGAAGATGGGCCTGCGTACCTTGCGCATGGGCTACCTGTACGTACTGCTCGATCAACAGGTCTGGCATGCCTACGAAGTCAGCGAACAGGGCCACCTGCGCCGCTTCAACCCCTACGAACCGTCCGACGGCCTACCCGCATCGCTGCCCGAAAAGTGCGCCACTGAAAACCACGACATTCCTTCATCCTTCCTGAACATCGATACCGGCCGGTATGGCAGCGCTTGGCTGGCTTTCTCCAGCGACCCTTGGCCGACGAGTGTGTTGAATGCCTACAAGAAGGGCCAGGCGCCTGCGCATCGCTTCGAGGGGGTCGACCTGGCCCAGGTGCGTAACAACCCTGAATTATTGGGCATCGCCATGACGCCCGATAACCTGCAGGTCGACAAGGAGGTGTTCGAGTACGCCCAGCATGGGTGCTCGCCGTTCGACAGTGCACATGGCTTTCACTCGCGCAGGCTGCGCAAGTTCGCCTTGAAGGGGTACCTGGTCAACGCGATGAACCGGCACAAGCTGGAGAACGGCGTACTGGCGGTGGTGCTCGACGATACTGTTGGGCTGATTCAGGAATTCAACCATCAGCGGTTGAACTGGGTGGTGAAGCGCCAGGTCTGGCGTGAAGACCCCATGCGTGCCTACCAGTTGCAGACCTCGCAGATCCTCCAGGTCATTCGTGCCACTCACCGGGAGTGGGCAGCACAGAAAGTGCCTTCGCTGGAGCCGATGGCGGGAAGAGGGCCGTTTGTACCGATTGATCCGACGGTAGAGCGGCCGCGTATGGTCGAGCAAGCGATGAAGGACAGCGACGATAAACTCGAACAGCGCTACCACGAACCGCAACGGGCGGCGTTCCAGGCCGAGTATGACCAGCAGGAAGCCGAGTTTCAGCGCTACATCGACAAGGACGCCCGTGCTTATGCCGCGCTGTTCGACACCCCCATGTTCAAGGTGGCCGAGCAGCACGACTACGACGGTAATAATCGTGAGTCTGGCGTGGCGTATGCCAAGACCATGGCGCTGTGCC
This sequence comes from Pseudomonas sp. WOUb67, assembly GCF_050058005.1. Lineage (NCBI taxonomy): Bacteria > Pseudomonadati > Pseudomonadota > Gammaproteobacteria > Pseudomonadales > Pseudomonadaceae > Pseudomonas > Pseudomonas sp. WOUb67. Next base: position 4,797,205 of record NZ_CP170112.1, read on the forward strand.
TGGGTGGCGGGATTACCGAGGCGATTGTGCCTGACGCAGCTCCTGCGGCCAGCCCCAGTGAAAAGCTCTGGCTGAAATGGCTAGAGGATCCTGACAGCCCACCGTACCGCGCATTGCTGATGCGCGACCGTACGTTGTTGGCTGGCCTGCTTCCCAGCTTTACTGCTGGCGAAACCATCAACTGGAATGACAGCGACAAGCTGTACTCGATGCTGAGCAAGATCATCACCAGCGACGATGCCGGCTTGCGCATGCGCAACACCCTCAAGCAAGCCATTGCCGAAACCCAGGGCGCGCTCAACGCCGCCACCCAAAGGTTGTCGCCCAATTTGCAACCCGGTATTCAGACTGCTGTGCGGCACCTGAACAGCGCGACCCAGTTCCTCTACAACGGCGTGCACCTGATCGAGTTGGAAGTGAAGATGAAACTGGGCGAGTACTACGCCTTGCAGAGTGCCCACCTGCGCGAGTTGCAGCACAAGGCCAATGCCTCGATTGCCGAGGCCAGGGACCGGATGCCTCGCAACATTGATGACTTCAACATCCATTCGACCAAGGCCTGGAACAAGGTACGGCCGATGATCCAGCACGGACTGATGAGCCTGGCAGTGCTCGACCCGCGGTTTACCCACACCATGATTAGCGTGAGGGTATGGGTCGAGGGTACGGCTGAAGAGGTGCGTAGCAGGTTGCTTGAGGAAACCAATATGAAGGTGACTCAGGCGAGTAACTTGGCGCAGCGGACGTTGGTGGATATGTCGGTCGCGGCGGGGACGCTGGAGGCGAATGCGCGCAAGGTGTTGCAGGGGATGCGGATCACTTCGCAGCAGGCAGCGCAGTTGGTGCGAACCGGATTTAGAGGATTGCGGGGAGTGGCTGGCAGTTGGGAAGTATTGCTCGCGATTGGAGGGCTGTACTTGCAATACGACAGCTTGAGCAGAAACCAGGAGAGGACGGAAGCCGAGATTGGGCCAAAGGCGCAGGAGGCCAAGCTGGCGTTGCAGGGTTCGCAATTGGGGATATTGGGCGGTCAGATCGAGTTGGTTGGGCTAGTCATGAGGTCCAGTACCGCTTTAGTTAAGACGACATGGGCGGCAGGCACTGGAGCTTCACTGATAAGGTTCGGAGCTTTGCTAAGTGCTGTAGCTGGCGTTTTCGATGTTGCGCAATCGATTTCAGCGACCAAACGTACCTGGGCGGCGGGCGACGTTTTAGCAAGTAGACAGCATGCCGTGGCTGGATTGTTCTATGGTGCTGGCGCAGGGGCGTTTACCCTGGCGGTCGCACAACCTTATCTGATAGGCCCATTAGGTGCGGCTATTATCTTGACGCTCATTGCTTATTCATTAAGCAAACGGGCTGAAAAAAATGAATCTGACGCTTTCGAACGCTGGGTGAAACGGTGCTATTTCGGGAAAGCCAATGAGACCCCACGTATACATTGGGATACTCCTGAGTGGGCAGACATAGCGTTTGCTGAGCTCAATGCGGCAACCTTGGGGCTGCATGCAAAGCTGAATTTTGAGTCAACCCTGGCGAGCAATCAAGCCACACCTAAATTGGGTGGTTTAATAAACTTAACTGTAGAGCATAAAATAAAGTTCCAAACAATTTTACCTCAATACAGTGAGGTGCGCTCCGCCTACCTTTGGAGTTTAACGGTCCATCGCATGGGTGATGGTGAATTTCCTGATTTTGGCGGCGGGGAAGTGATTGCGTCGGGGGAACATAACGTTGCAGATTTAAAATCTTTATCTGAAGCAGCGAAAACTTCTGACTATGCACCCCCACGCTTCCCCGATTACACGCCAGATTTTACCTTACAAACGAAGCTGCATGGCTATGAAGATAATGCGAGTATTTTCCTTCTAGAAAATTTTGGCGTGATAGAACTTGCGTCAGCCATTGGAAGGCACAGCATAGTCGCAGCAACACTACACGTGGCGTACTGGCCAGATCGAGAGATAGCGAGTGCGCTTCTAGAGAGCTGTATTCGGGAGGTGAATGGGTGAGAAGCAGCAGTGAAATTCTGTGGGCTCGAACAAGAGGCTGGCGCTATGATCTGCCTCATGTTGATCAAACTCCGACCTTGCGGTATGGCGTGGATAAATTAACCCCACCTCCCAACTACTGCGATGAGGCATATTTGGAGCTTCCAAGAGCTACGGTGAGTCTGCGTGGCATAGGGATTTTGGTTGGAACTGTCACGCTTCTGTTCTGCTGTGCAATTGCGCTATTTTTGTACCAGAGCTTTATTGTAGATGGCTGGCAAGGTGATTGGGCAATGAATGCATTCATGGTACTTAGCCCTCCTGCTGCCATGTGGGTTTTGTTTCCTTACATAAAACTGGACGTTGTTCTTCCTAGAGATGAGCCTATTCGCTTTAATCGCTTGCGTCGGAAAGTCTATTTTTACCAGTACCGCTTCGACCGCATCTTCATCTTCAGCCGTAAACGCTGGGGCGTCCAACCCGTCGCCTACAACTGGGACGACGTCACCGCCGAGGTCTACCGCATCTACGCCCCTGGCCATGGCGGCCTGATCGAAAACGTCATGCTGTCAGTCCGTAATCCTGAGACTGACGAAGTCATTGATCGCGTCTTCTTCACGCATACCCTGCATGACGGCGAGGCTTACTGGGCCATCGCTCGGCTCTTCATGCAGCAAGGTCCCGAAGCCCTGCCCAAGTTCGTGCACCCACCCCGCGACTGGAACGATGACGATGGCCTGAGCCTCATGCATTGCTTGGCGCCGAAAGTCCATTGGCCGACGGCAATCGACCTTGAGTCTCGCAC